>OZ242974.1:0-4884800 GCA_965211775.1 Candidatus Thiodiazotropha sp.
TGCCCGGAGGGTGGAAAATCAGGGCTTGATAGAGGTTTGGTTCCCAGTGAGGGCAAACCATCCAAGCTTGGCCATATCACCGGCTAAATTTAAAAACGGATGAAACATGCGGGTTAGTACCTGGGGTTGTGGTACCGATGGAATCGCCCAACGCAGGCCGGTCGCCGACCGGGTAGAGGTTGTTGTCATCATAGCCATAATCGGAATGGCACTTGAGGCAAATTTGGTACTCCCGGGTGACCCATGGGCTGATTGCCAGATTGCTGGCGCCGTCGCCGCCGTCACCACGCTTGAGCGTGTAGCTCAGGGGCAGATCGTGGAAACTGGCTGATCCGTAGACCGGCTCTACGCCGGTTGTACCGCGCAGAACCCCTGAGGCGATATTGGAATGTGAGGCGCCGTGATCGTGGGTGCCGGTGAGGTTGGAACCGCTTCCGTTGAAAAGGGTGTTGCGCTGCAGGCGATGGGGATTGTGGCAGTCGGTGCATTCGGCATGCCTGTTGTTGAGATCACCCTTACCCAGGAACAGCGGATCTTCGCTGAAGTCGGCATCACTGATGTCGTGCACCTCGATACCTGCGGCCTGGTCGATGCTGGTGATCGGCATACGCCGTGCAAGGGCGAAATCATCCTCGATATTCGGCACTTCGAGGGAGAAGTTCAACACTGACGAGGCATCATTGGTGTGGCACTGGTAGCAGGTGCTCTCAATCGCGGCGGCGCCACCGAGCCGGGGTTGCGTGGGCCCTCCCAAGGCATCGCTGCCCTCTCTCAGGAGACGCCGCGATCCTTGCACGGTATGGGTGTCATGACAATTGAGGCAGGATGCCTGCCAGACTGCGATTCCGTTCGGAAACTCCCTCAAGTCGGCCGGTGCTGTTTTGTAGGTCTCGTCGGCGACGGCCGGGTCGGCATGAGCGGAGTCCGCCCAGCGCTGTCCCAGTTTGTCATGACAGGCCAGGCAGACGATGTCGTTGATCTCTGAGAAAGCGCTGCCTGGGAGCCCCTCCTGAAAACGGTTGAGCCTGAGGAATTTGATATTTTTTGAGATGTCAGTATCGCGGATGTGTGGATCGTGACAACTGACGCATTCGAGACGATCCGATTCCAGTGGCACCACCGGCTTGGGATTTTGCCCCGATGCGCGTGTCGCGATGTGGGACTCGATTGAGGGATCGCGCAGCTCGCCGTCGGCGAGTGCCAGTGCACTGTCATATGTAAATGAAATCGGGTGGTCGTTGGTCAGATCGACACCGATACGGCGTGTGAACCCGCTCAATGCACCGCTGCCTTCCGGGATGGTTCCGCCGGCCGCCGTACCCTGCAGGGAGATGCTGGCGTTGGCCTGTCCGTTCGCCACGTTGACGGCGCCGATGGCCAGCGTGCCATCATGGCATGAGAGACAGAGTTTGGAACTGCCTCCCGGTTCCGCCGTGGTATCCTGGGCATCGATGGAAGTGGATGTATAGGGAGTATAGGTGGCCCCCGAAAGTGCCCTGTTCCAGAGGGGGGCTGCCGGTATGTCCGAAGCCCCATGGGGCGTGTGGCAGAAGACACAGACTTCGGACTCGCTTGTTGCCCTTACCGGTCCCGGTCCACTGATCGAGAGGTTGTGCTTGGTGTTGCGGATATCCGAAATACGTTCGGCATTGAGATCACCCGAGGCGCACAGCAGAATGCAGGCCGACAGGGACACCCTTTTCATGTGTCCGCTCCCAGGAACTGGAAGATGGAGATCCTGCCGTTGAGCATATCGGATACGTAGACCCGGCCATGTTCATCAAGCCAGACACCGGCCGGCAACATAAATTCACCGGGTTGACTTCCGGGACCACCGATCGGCATCAGAAATTCCCCATTGCTATCAAAGACAAGCAGGTAGTCGTAGTAGGATTCGGCCACATAGAGCAGACCCTCGCGACTCACCGCGATACCTTTGGGACGGTTGAGGTTGCCGATATAGTGGCCGCGCTCACCGATCAGCTGTAACCAGCGCCCCTGGGTATCGAAGACTTGAATCCGCGCATTCAGGGTATCGGTAACATAGACACGTCCGTCGGATACAGTGATATAGGTTGGGGAATTTAGCTGTCCCGCCTCATCGCCGGCATTGCCGAACTTTCCGATAAGTTTGCCCTGGGAGTCATAGATTTTGATATCGTTGGCGCGAGTATCGGCAACATAGACCCGTCCGCTTGCATGGTCCAACGCCACACCTGTCGGACGCTGCAGGTCGCCATTACCAAAAACACCCTTCGGTTTTCCGTCGGGTGACAGGCGCACAACGCGCCCGAGTTCGGAGTCCGCCACGAGGACTTCGCCATCCTCGCGAATCGCCAGGCCGACGGGGGATAGAAAGCGCTTCGACTTTTCGGCCCATTCCCAGACGTGCAGATCGCCCGCGACCGGATCGAAGACAAATACAGCCTGTCGGCTGACATCACTGACATAGATCCTCCCCTGTTTATCGACACTCCCGCCCTGGGGTCGCTGCAGGATGACTGGCTGCTCGGCACGGGCCGGATCCAGGCCAACGATCCAGGAGAGAAATTTATGGGTTCGGCTGGGTTGATGGTCTGGTGAAGTACGGAAATTATTCTGCCCGGTCAGCTCTCCCGCATAGACATAGCGGGGGACCTCGCCGCTCTTCGGCCAGACTTCCAATTTGCCGGCGACATCACCGTTCGAAAGATCCAGGTAGAGTGACTTCGGTGTTTCTGCGCAGGCCTGAATCAAGCAAAACGAAATGGTGAGGAATAGATGCTTCATGGCTTATCAAGGCTACCAGCGGCCAGGCCCTCCCGTCTGATGTCCTCCGAATATGCCACTCTTCAACCCGGGCTTCCCCGAATGACAGAGATCGCAGTTTTCCACCGACCATGCGATCTCACCATTGTGGCACATACCACAGAAGCGGCCGTCGATAATATCGGTCATGGTGACGTCGTTCGATCCCACGCTCATCTCAAAACCCAACCTGATTACCCCTAAACCTCAGCCATTCTCAAGAGGCGATATGGCATAGGTGGAGTGCGAAGAGCGGCAAAAAGCAATCGTTCAATCATGGCGGGTAAATCGAAACGGCGGTTAAACCGATATTCGAACTCAGCAAGATAACGCGACACATGTTTATCTCGAATCGCATGAAAAGTACCCAACAGACTGTTTTTGACATTACCCAACATCGTGTTTACCCATTTGAAGCACGAATACTGGACACTTTGGCGCCCACCACCCGTCACCATGGGGTTATGATGGCAATCAGCGGTTGTCACGCCACTAAAGCACCAAAGCCCATCGGTAAAGACTTCGCTGCCAGGCATCAAGCAGGAGCGGGCGTAGCGGGCGATTTCACGTTTGCGGAAGCCCCTTACACGACGCAGTTGAATTTTCATGGGCCTGCCGTCCCGCGTCGTCTCAACAGCAGCTACGAAAGGGATTTTGTTGCGCGACCCACGACCACGCTTACCGGCTTGCTCGCCTCCGAGATAAGCATCATCCAATTCGATGCGACCGGCCAGTTTTTTTCCACGCTCACGTTCCATCATCACCTGCATCAACTTATGCTTGAGTCGCCAGGCCGTATTGTAGTTCACCCCGATTTCGCGGGAAAGTTGCAGCGCCGAGATACTTTTCTTGCGTTGGGTCAACAGATAGATCGCAAGAAACCACGTTCTCAGCGGCAGCTTGGTGCCATGGAAGATGCTGCCGGCGGTCAGGGAAGTCTGATGATGGCACTTGTGACATTGATATATCTGACGCTTTTTGAGTTCACAGCCTGTTGTGTTGCCGCACTCAGGGCAGACATAGCCCGTCGGCCAGCGCAAATCATACAATGCCTGTCGACACTGATCCTCGGTCCCATATTGTTCCAGAAAATCGTGCAAACCAAGACCTTTTTGAAATTGAATAGTATTTCTCGGCATGATGAAATCCTCTTTTATTCAGTAGGTTCCATTATGCTTGCACCACAGGCTCAATAGCTGAGCCTCATGAGTAATCAGGAAAACTTAAAGCTTGCAATAATTCGCTGGCTGCCATATGTAAGTCACCATATCGGCAATGAATTTAAAAACTTACCTGATTACCCCTAAACCTCAGCCATTCTCAAGAGGCGATATGGCATAGGTGGAGTGCGAAGAGCGGCAAAAAGCAATCGTTCAATCATGGCGGGTGAATCGAAACGGCGGTTAAACCGATATTCGAACTCAGCAAGATAACGCGACACATGTTTATCTCGAATCGCATGAAAAGTACCCAACAGACTGTTTTTGACATTACCCAACATCGTGTTTACCCATTTGAAGCACGAATACTGGACACTTTGGCGCCCACCACCCGTCACCATGGGGTTATGATGGCAATCAGCGGTTGTCACGCCACTAAAGCACCAAAGCCCATCGGTAAAGACTTCGCTGCCAGGCATCAAGCAGGAGCGGGCGTAGCGGGCGATTTCACGTTTGCGGAAGCCCCTTACACGACGCAGTTGAATTTTCATGGGCCTGCCGTCCCGCGTCGTCTCAACAGCAGCTACGAAAGGGATTTTGTTGCGCGACCCACGACCACGCTTACCGGCTTGCTCGCCTCCGAGATAAGCATCATCCAATTCGATGCGACCGGCCAGTTTTTTTCCACGCTCACGTTCCATCATCACCTGCATCAACTTATGCTTGAGTCGCCAGGCCGTATTGTAGTTCACCCCGATTTCGCGGGAAAGTTGCAGCGCCGAGATACTTTTCTTGCGTTGGGTCAACAGATAGATCGCAAGAAACCACGTTCTCAGCGGCAGCTTGGTGCCATGGAAGATGCTGCCGGCGGTCAGGGAAGTCTGATGATGGCACTTGTGACATTGATATATCTGACGCTTTTTGAGTTCACAGCCTGTTGTGTTGCCGCACTCAGGGCAGACATAGCCCGTCGGCCAGCGCAAATCATACAATGCCTGTCGACACTGATCCTCGGTCCCATATTGTTCCAGAAAATCGTGCAAACCAAGACCTTTTTGAAATTGAATAGTATTTCTCGGCATGATGAAATCCTCTTTTATTCAGTAGGTTCCATTATGCTTGCACCACAGGCTCAATAGCTGAGCCTCATGAGTAATCAGGAAAACTTAACTCTGTTTTTACCCATTAAGATGCCTCCATGACCATACAACTCGGCGTAGTGATGGACCCCATCGGTACCATCAAAATCCAAAAAGACAGCACTTTCGCAATGTTACTTGCCGCACAGGCCAAGGGCTGGCGAATTCACTATATGGAACAGAAAAATCTCTCGCTAAGGGATGGTGTCTGCTGGGCATCGACCCGTGATCTGCAGGTCCGGGACGATCGATCGAAATGGTTTGAGTTCGGTAAAAGGCACGACCTGCCCCTGCATCAATTGGATGTTGTATTGATGCGCAAAGATCCACCCTTCGACATGGAATATATCTATTCGACTTATCTTCTGGAGCAAGCCGAAATGCACGGCTGCCTGGTTGTCAATCGCCCCAACAGCCTGCGCGATGCCAATGAAAAGCTGTTTACCAGCCACTTTCCCCAGTGCGCCCCACCCACGCTGGTAACCCGCAACGCCGATGAGATCCGCACATTCCATCAGGAACAGGGTGATGTGATCCTCAAACCTTTGGGGGGAATGGGTGGCGAGTCTGTATTCCGGATAGCCCGGAATGATCCCAATCTGGGTGTAATCATAGAGACATTGACCAGCCATGGCAGCCGTTATGCCATGGCTCAGCGATTCATTCCTGAGATTTCAAACGGTGACAAGCGTATACTCATGATTGATGGAGAACCTATACCTTTTGCCCTAGCGAGAATCCCCGCAGAAGGCGAGACCAGGGGTAATCTGGCGGCTGGCGGCAGGGGTGAAGGCGTACCCCTTACAGACCGCGACAGATGGATCGCCGGGCAGGTCGGTCCGGCACTCAGGTCGAGGGGGATTCTGTTTGCAGGGCTCGATGTTATCGGTGACTATCTGACAGAGATAAACGTCACCAGCCCCACCTGTATCAGAGAACTGGATAACCAGTATGGACTCGATATCGCTGCAGATCTAATGGATGCGATTAGCAATAAGCTAAACAAATGATGGTCATCGGCAAACAGACTGATCTATTGGGCGTGAGTCTCTTCGCCGCTGCCTGCGTCCATGCCTTCGTCATTCTGGGCATCACCTTCAAACCAACCGAAAAAAGCAAGCCGGAATTTCGCCAGCAAAGCCTGGAGGTGATGGTGCTGCGGCTCCCAACGGAAGAGAACAAGACGGATGAAAAACCCGATTTTCTTGCCCAAACCAGTCAACAGGGCGGTGATGAGGAGAGCAAACCGGTCAAACCCCTGTCATCAGAGGCTGCGGCACCGCTGGCTCTACCAATACCCGGATTGTCGACACCGACGGAACCGGTGACACCACAACCCCAAAAGCCGCTACTCAACACTGCGATCTCCAAGCTGAAGACGCCTACTCCGCCTCCCCGGGAAGCTCCTCCACTCACGCCTTCAACCAAACAGCTGTTGAGCAGTAAGGCGTTGGAAATAGCCAGGGTGACCGCCGAGTTGGAAAAGAAGACCCGGGCCTATGCAAAAATGCCCAAGCGAAAGTCGATAAATGCCAGTACAAAAGAGTATAAATATGCCGCATATCTGGATGCCTGGCGGAGAAAGGTGGAACGAATAGGTAATCTCAACTATCCTGACCAGGCAAAAAGGAGCAGACTCTACGGCAATCTGGTACTCCATGTGGCGGTAAAGGCTGATGGCAGCGTTGAACAGATCAAGGTACTCCATTCCTCCGGCCATAAAATCCTTGATGACGCCGCTGTTCGAATCGTGCGTTTGGCCGCCCCCTTTTCACCCTTTCCCAACGAGATCAGAAAAGAGACCGATATTCTTGATATCACCCGCACCTGGCAGTTTTTACGCAGCGGCCGGCTCAATTCGCAATAGCTGTTGCAGCGGGGCGTCTGCAACTGGATACTATAGGCCATGCGTCCTGAAACCAATTTAACCAACCATTTCCTCATCGCCACGCCGCGCCTCGAGGACCCGAATTTCTTCCATACCGTCACCTATATATGTGAACACACCACTGACGGTGCAATGGGTATAGTCATCAATCGTCCTATGGATCTGCATCTGGCGGATATATTCGAACAACTGGAGATACGGATCAGTACCAACGACATCGCTGAACAGCCGGTCTATATCGGCGGCCCTGTACAGAGTGACCGGGGATTCGTGCTGCATGAATCCAGTACGGAATGGGCATCGACGCTGAAAGTCACCACAGATATCAGTGTCACGACCTCACTGGATATCCTTGAGGCCATCGCTGCCGGCAAGGGTCCTGAACACAATCTCGTTGCCCTTGGATACGCCGGTTGGGGCGCAGGCCAACTTGAGAGTGAATTGGCTCAGAATGCCTGGCTCAGCGGGCCGGCTGAGAGCGACATCATCTTCAACCGGGCCAGCGATGAGTGTTGGCAGGCGGCAGCCGACCTGCTCGGCGTGGACCTGAACCTGTTGAGCGGCGATACTGGCCACGCATAGAGAGCGATATCGGATGGGCACCCTGCTAGGGTTCGATTACGGCAGCCGTAAAATAGGCGTAGCTGTCGGGCAAACGGTGACAGGTACGGCAACCGCACTGGAAACATTGCATTTGGTTAATCATAAGCCTGATTGGCAACGCATCGCGAGCCTTATTGAAGAGTGGAGACCTCAGGCACTTGTAGTCGGTCTGCCACTGGATGTGGATGACAGCGAAACAGATGCCACACAACCGGCATTACGCTTCTCACGACAACTTGAGGGGCGATTTCATATCAAGGTCTATCTGGCTGATGAGCGTTATAGCTCCTTCGAAGCCAGGGACAGACTGGGACATAAAGCCAAGCGATTGGAAAACTATGACGCCGTAGCAGCCAAACTCATTTTGGAAACCTGGTTAAATGAACACTAAAAAAATGTATATGGATGCCAATGAGGTGAGAACCCTGGTAGACGCAATGGCGGACAAAGTTCGTTCTCTGTCGAACTCGAGGGAGATAACGGATCCGTTAATGATCGGTATCCGTACCGGCGGTGTCTGGTTGGCTGAAATACTGCACAACCAGCTCGGATTGAATGATCCACTCGGCACGCTGGATATCTCTTTTTACCGGGATGACTTCACGCGCATCGGAATGAATCCCGAAGTCCACCCGTCCGACCTCCCCACGCCGGTAGATGATCGCCATATCATCCTGGTCGATGATGTGCTGCATACCGGAAGGACCATCCGGGCGGCACTGAATGAGATCTTCGACTATGGCCGTCCCGCATCGATCATACTGGCCACACTGGTCGACCGCAACGGGCGGGAATTGCCGATACAGCCTGACGTGGTCGGATTGCACCCGGAGCTGGAGCAGAACCAGCATATCACCTTGATTGGGCCCGAGCCGCTCGGGTTGGTGATCGGCACCAAGACAAATCGGAGTTCCCGCAGTGATGAACAAGGTTAGACGGCTATGAGTTTCAGCAATAAAACCCTGCAACTGGACGATGAACAGAGACTGCTCCACTTCCTTACCATCGATGGACTGGATAGGGCGACACTGACTGAAATCCTCGACACGGCAGAGGGATTCACCGGCGTCTCCGAAAGAACCATTAAGAAGGTCCCCTTATGCCGGGGGAAAGTAGTCGCCAATCTCTTCTTTGAAACCAGCACCCGGACACGAACCACCTTCGAATTGGCAGCAAAACGTCTCTCGGCGGATGTCCTCAACCTCAACATCAGCGCTTCCGCCACTTCCAAGGGTGAAACCCTATTGGACACGCTGCGTAATCTGGAAGCGATGCATGTGGATATGTTCATCGTCCGTCACGCCAGCAGCGGGACCGCCCATTTCATTGCGCAACACGCCGATCGGGGAGTCGGCGTCATCAATGCCGGTGACGGTCGTCACGCCCATCCCACCCAGGCGATGCTCGATATGTTCACCATCCGCCGGCATAAAGGTGAATTTGCCGGACTGCGGGTAGCCATTGTCGGCGATCTACTCCACTCGCGGGTAGCCCGTTCGCAAATACTCGCCCTGAATACGCTCGGGGTCTCGGAAGTACGAGCTGTGGCCCCCCGCACACTGCTGCCGTCGGATGCGCGCAGTCTCGGTGTTCATGTCTATCACAATATGGAAGAGGGTATCTGGGATGTGGACGTCATCATCATGCTGCGTCTGCAAAAAGAGCGTATGCAGGGTGCACTGCTCCCCTCTGAGCATGAGTATTTCAGTCTTTACGGACTCACTGAAAAACGCTTGGCACTGGCCGACTCGGAAGCGATCGTAATGCATCCAGGGCCCATAAACCGTGGTGTCGAAATGGACTCCCAGGTAGCCGACGGTTCAAAATCCGTAATCCTGCAGCAGGTCAGTTATGGCATTGCCATACGCATGGCGGTGATATCGAAGGTTATAGGCACCCAGAACCTGCGCATGCAGGAGGTGGCGGGATGAGAAAGAAGGAAGAGATCTCAATCCTAGGTGGCAGGGTCATAGATCCGGCAAACGGCATTGACGAGATCACTGACCTGCATATCGCCAGCGGTAAAATCCTCTGCCTCGGCTCTTCCCCAAGGGAGTTTCAGGCAACTCTCACCATCGACGCCACGGAACAGGTTGTCTGTCCCGGCCTGATCGATCTCAACGCCAACCTGCGGGAGCCCGGGGCGGAACACAAGGCCACTATAGCCAGTGAAACCCAGGCCGCCGCCAGCGGTGGGATCACCACAATCTGCTGCACCCCTGACACCTATCCGGTAATCGACACCCCCGCGGTGGCCGGACAGATCCGACACAAGGCACGTAAAGCGGGCTATTGCCGTCTTTTGCCCCAGGGGGCTCTGACCCAGGCTCTGAAAGGTGATCGACTGAGCGAGATGGCGGCACTCAAGGCGGCTGGCTGCATAGCTGTCACCAATGCCTATACCCCGTTAGCCAATACCCTGGTTCAACGCCGAGCCATGGAGTATGCATCCACATTCAATCTGCTGATCATTTTACGCCCCGAAGATCACTACCTCAGTAACAACGGTTGTGTACATGAGGGCAAGGTCGCCGACCGGCTGGGTCTGCCGGGCATTCCCGAAGCGGCTGAGACAGTCGCGGTTGCCCGCGATCTTGCATTGGCGGAGACCACTGGAGCTGTCATCCACTTTCACGCCCTTTCCAGTGCAAGTGCTGCGCGGACCATGGCATGGGCCAAGCGTGAAGGGCGACGGGTCAGTGCCGATGTAGCCATCCACCAGCTGCATCTGAGCGAAACGGATATCGAGGGTTTTGACAGCAACCACCATGTCAGACCCCCTCTGCGAAATGACAGTGACCGTAATGGCCTACGCGATGCTGTCGCAAAGAACGTCATTCAGGCGATCTGTTCCGACCATCAGCCCCATGAGGCAGACGCCAAGGCATCACCCTTCCCCGACACGGAACCGGGTATCTCGGGACTCGAGACCCTGTTACCCCTGACCCTGAAACTGGTCGATCAGGGGGTTCTTGAGCTGAGCGACGCGATTGCCCGCCTAACCTTTGGCCCGGCGGACATACTCGGGCTGAGGATGGGGCGATTGACGCCAAACCACCCGGCGGATATCTGTATTTTCGATCCCCGTCAACGCTGGATCCTAGCCAGGGAGAAGCTCTTCAGCGCGGGTAAAAACACACCGTTCACGGGTTGGGAAATGCCGGCACGGGTCACCCACACACTATTGAAAGGCCGATTGGTCTATTCTCAAAATACCCATGAAGAAAATGCAACGTGACACCGTCTTTCTTGAAGATGCTGAAATCCTTTCACACCAGGCTTTTGCCGGCGATCAGTTCATCATGCGCCTGCTCGCTCCCCACTGCGCCGCAAAGGCAATGCCCGGCAGTTTTGTGCATCTCACATGTGATCCGCAGCTTCCAATGCGCCGGCCGATCTCTATCATGCGTTGCTCCGCCAAACATGGCTGGATTGAGCTGCTGCATAAACGAGTAGGCAAGGGAACCGGGCTGCTGGCACAACGCACGACCGGGGAGAAGATCAGCCTCTTGGGCCCTATCGGCAATCCCTTCACTCCTAGCCCGGGCCGTAATAAACCCCTTTTGATCGGCGGTGGTGTGGGCATGCCTCCAATGGTATTTCTGGCTGATTCCTTGCGTAAAGACCCGCAGAAACAACCCTTTGTGATTCTCGGCTCTGAGGTGCCGTTTCCTTTTCAATCCATCCCCTCTCAAATCATCATTCCAGGACTGGCCGACGGCGTGATCGCCAGCATGCCGCTGCTGGACGATTGGGGGATAGGCTGCAGGCTTGCCAGTCTGCAGGGCTTTCCTGGAGTATTTCAAGGCTATGTCACTGAGTTGGCCGAACAATGGATCAGCTCCCTCAACATGCAGGCATTGTCTGAGGTTGAGATCTTTGCGTGCGGTCCCCACCCGATGCTGGAAGCGGTTGCGCAACTGGCCGCCAACCATAATATACCCTGCCAGGTCTCTCTGGAGGAGTTCATGGCCTGTGGCGTTGGCGGTTGCGCCGGCTGTGTGGTGGAGGTGCAGACACCTCAGGGGCCGGCGATGAAACGGGTCTGTGTCGACGGGCCGGTATTCGATGCCCAGACAGTGTTTGCCTGACACCAATGCACGGCAGCACCCTGCAGGCAGCAATAAAGTCCCTAAAAGCGATGAACAAACCCTAGACTGGCCGACTCCAGCTTGTAGTCGACATTATGGATATCGCCGACAGCATGACGCAGCCACTCAAGCGTCAGCGCATTCTGTTCGTCCGCATAGAGTTCGAGACCAATACCATAGCCAATGGCAGTCTCATCCACACTGCTGAAACCGGGGACATTAGCGGAAAAATGGGTCACTCCACCTAACGCATAGAGTCGGGTCCGGCTGTCGGGGAGAGGGAGATTACCCCTGGCGTAGAGACTCAACAGATACTCGATCAGATAGCTGCGATCATTGACCACATCCTCGCCAAACAGACCGAACTGACCTTCAACTGCCAGAAACTCATTGAACTCCATGCCCCCTCGCACCAGCAAGCCGGCACTGCGGAAATCGGTATTGGAATCATCCTCCTTGTATTGCGGGGAAGAGACCATAACCCCGATATAGCGATTCCCCTCTATACCTGCACCCTTGACAGACTCTTCGGAAACGGCTGCAGAAGACAACAGCAGGCAACAGCCAACGACAAAAACAGTCAGGTACTTCATTTATTCTCCTCCATGATTTCAATCTACTCTCAGTCGATATGTCGTTAAGTCTAAAGATGACCAAAGAAAAACACCATCCGCTCTACAGACTTATCTGCTATATATCCGGCCATACGCTGGTAGCGGATAAATCCGCCACGGCGTCATCAGCGCCAGCCTTTGTCACGCGCCTTGTTTGTCCATACCCAGACATAGGCAATACCACTGACCAGGGTGGTGAATCCGGTAATCCAGGTGAGCCAGGTCAGCAGCTGGGAAGGCAGGGTAAAGGGGCCGGCATTTGTCACTACCAACAGCACCAGCACTATCTGTAACAATGTGTTCAACTTACTGATCAGGCTTGGATTAGCGTCCAGTTCTTCAACACTGAAATTATAATAGAGCGCTCCACCCATAATGGTGAGATCGCGGAAGATCACAAGGATCACCAGCCAGACGGGAATCAGCCCCAAACCTCCGAGCACCAGAAACGAACTCATCAGCAGGGCTTTGTCGGCTAAAGGATCGAGTAAGCCTCCCAGGTGGCTTTGCCAGCCAAACCGTTTTGCCAGGAAACCATCGATGCCGTCGGAAACCCCGGCTACTGCGAACAGTATCAGGGCATAGGAGAACTCATGCTCAAACAACAACCAGACAATCGGGATAGTCAATAAGATGCGCAGTACACTGATCAGGTTGGGGATATCCTTACTCTGCATCGAAATGGCAGCTCCGTATCATGCTAGGGCCAGTGAACACTCATCCAATCGGTCCTGGCGGAATTACTGTCTGTCCGGCAAGGCTGAACGAGCGATGTGCAATCACTCTAAATGTACGAATGACAACCCCGCTGGGCGTAAATCGTGTGTAGTGTCCCATATTGTTAGATGATTTCAGAGGCCCTAACGCAAGCGATATACCAGACTTTCGCCAACGACCACCTCTGGATTCTTGTTTTCGACTGCTGCCGAATAATCGAGGGACTCCACCGGCTCGAGCACGGAACCAAGTTGAATACCACGCTCCAATGCCTCCCTACTGCCATGAATACGGGCCTTGAAATTTACCTTTTCGGTATCAGCCGATAGCAGATCAAGTTGTTCGACCATCGCCAGCGACTGCAGATATTCTTTAACCAATACAAAGTCTGCCAACCTTGTAAGTCCATGGACGCGAATCCTGATATCGGTTTCCCCCTGAGTAACCTGTTGTGGAGCAAAACGCAACGCAAGGGCATCAACGGCTTGATTCAAGCCCTTACTGGCAAGGGCCACTTTACCTTCGGCACTGGTCTGCCAGCGATTGACCTTATCGGGCAGATAGAGCAACCACTCACCTCGCCAACTGCGTGAACCCTGCCGGGTCATACGGCCGACAAGAATCACATCAGGCTGATATCGCGCAGAGGCTCGGCGGATATCCTCTTCAAAACCGCCCCACAGATCGCTTACCCGAATTGCGTTTCGGTCCTCCATATCCATGAGTGGCCAGAGAAATGACAGACCCCGTGACTCCCCCACTCTGTTTAAATAGCGCCTCAGGCGCCGTTCCCGCTCGAGTGACAACAGGTCACGTCGCGCACCCTGTTCCTGGCCCAACCAGACCAGGATGGATGGTCGCGTACCACCCCACACCGGCACACCGCTCTGACGCAGCAGGCGATTGACCGCCCGTTCATCGAAACGCACCCACAACAGGCGATCCGGTGAATCCGGTGCAGCCTCGGGGTTGGCGGTTTCAAGTGTCTTATAGCGATATTGCTGGATATATGCGGACGCTTTTTTAAGGATGCCGGGGAACTCGGGATGGTTCAAGAGGCCACGATCGCCACTCACCTTCACGATTACGCTGGCGAAGGCCGAGCGAATTCCATCCGCCCTCGCTTGTGCGCTCTGGCCGTGAACCGGAACCTCCGCTTCATAGAGCTCTCCCACCCGTTCGGCAGATACCCATGGCGCCGACAACAGAGCAGCCGAAAACATCAACCACCGGAAAGCCATCTTCAGTCGAGTTTGAATCATTGAATCGTCACACTTCACAAGGGTTCTCTGATAATCACTATTCGGCTGCTTGGTTTCCAGTGGGGAAAGCATGGCTCGGCACCGAGAACCAGCCTAATCGGATCGTCGCATAGCGGGAAATATTAACGCGCCTGCGGAAAAGATGAAAATCAGGACATGTACAACACTCACTGAGTCCCACTTCTTCTGTTAGAATCCCGGTCTGAATCACCTAGGGCCTGAAGCCGGAGTATCATCCCGTGGAGTATGAATCCAAACCCAGCAATCCCTCATCACTCAGCTACCGGGAGGCCGGTGTTGATATCGATGCGGGCAATGAACTGGTCGAACGTATCAAACCGATTGTTAAACAGACCTTCCGTTCAGGTGTACTCGCAGGACTCGGTGGGTTTGGCGCACTTTTCGAACTGCCGCTGGATCGATTCCGGGAACCGGTGCTCGTCTCAGGCACGGACGGGGTAGGCACTAAACTGAAACTGGCATTGGAACTCAATCGCCATGATTCGATCGGCATCGACCTGGTGGCTATGTGCGTCAACGATATCGTAGTCGCAGGCGCCGAACCCTTGTTCTTTCTGGATTATTACGCCACTGGAAAACTGGATGTGGAGATCGCCACCGATGTCGTGCAGGGAATCGCGGCCGGCTGTCAACAGGCAGGGGCGGCCCTGACAGGCGGTGAGACCGCCGAGATGCCGGGCATGTACGCGGAGGGCGATTACGATCTGGCCGGTTTCTGTGTCGGTATTGCCGAAAAGAGCCGCCTGATACTCCCCGAACGGGTCCAGGAGGGTGACACACTGATCGGCTTAGCCTCGTCTGGCCCCCACTCGAATGGCTACTCTTTGATACGCAAGATACTCCAGGTCACGGGTGCGAACCTGGATCAGCCCTTCCAGGATAGCAACCTGGGTGATGCACTGCTATCGCCCACCCGAATCTATGTCAAACCCCTGTTGGCCCTCATGCAAGAGGTGGAGATTCATGCCTTGGCCCACATTACCGGTGGAGGACTGCCCGAAAATCTACCCCGAGTCCTTCCCGATGGCTGCAAAGCGGTGATCGACAGCGGCAGCTGGCAACTTCCGCCGATCTTCGAATGGCTGCGAACTCAGGGCAAGCTGGCCAACGGCGAGATGTTACGCACCTTCAACAGCGGCATCGGCATGATTGTCTGTGTTGCACAAAAAGAGGCCGAAACCACCCTGAAGCTGCTCAACGATATGGGTGAAACCGCCTGGGTGGTCGGGGTAATAGAATCCGCAGACAATACAGATATCAGGGTTGAGATAAGCGGACCGCTTGCGTGAGCGGCGTGTCAAAACTGCCTGTCGTGGTGCTGATTTCCGGTAGCGGCACCAACCTGCAGGCAATGATCGATGCCGCACTGGTCGATCTCCCCATCGAGATCCGCGCTGTTATAAGCAACCGCCCTGATGCCTACGGTTTGCGACGGGCCGAGCAGGCCGGGATCGAAACAGCTATCCTCAATCACAAGGAGTTCACAAACCGGGATAGCTACGACCGTGCACTGATGAGATCAATCGATCGCTACTCGCCGGGTCTGATCGCCCTGGCAGGTTTCATGCGCATTCTCACCACCGGGTTCGTTCGCCACTACGCGGGACGCATGTTGAACATCCATCCCTCGCTGCTGCCGAAATATACAGGATTGAACACGCATCAACGGGCGCTGGAAGCACACGATCAACTGCACGGGGCCAGCGTCCATTTCGTCACCGAGGAACTGGATGGTGGCCCACTGGTTGTACAGGCCCAGGTAACTGTATTGGAGGAGGACGACGCTGACAGCCTTGCGGCCAGGGTGTTGCGGAGGGAACACCAGATCTACACCCTGGCAATACGCTGGTTCGCAGAGAAACGCTTGTCAATGGCTGAGAATGGCGAGGTCATACTGAATGGGAAGAGGCTCGAAAAGCCCGTGGTGTTCACCCCGCTGGAACCTATCGGATAGCTGATCAATGATCAGGCTCCGATACCACAGTGGCTGGCTATTGGGGATTACGGCGCTGTTTTGCTGCATGCCTTCGAACGCCGACACAGAGGGGCTACTGAAGCCCTTTTCAGCGACATTCAGCGTTAAGCGCAATATCATTCCGCTGGGTGAATTGATGCTCGAGTTCAGCCTGAATGAGAAGGGTGAGTACCACTATAATGCCCATACCATACCGGGGATGCTCGCGGGTTGGCTGAGTGCCGATGAGATCATCGAAGTGAGTCAGGGACGATTGACCGGGGACGCAATCCAACCGATCAATTATACCTATAAGGATTTGGGGAATGAGAATGAGCGCACAGAATTGGTATTTGACTGGCGGGCAGGCAAGGTCCTCACTACCAGCGGCGGTGTCACCTGGTCCCAACCCATCGCATCCGGCACTCAGGACAGACTCAGCCAGCAACTGCTGGTCCGCCTGCACCTGGCAGAGGGCAGGGAGGATATCTCCTACCAGGTGGCCGACGGCGGAAAAATCAAGCGCTATCGATTTCTAGTCGAGGGTGAGGAAGAAATCGAAACACCCTTTGGCCAGATAAACTGCCTGCGGGTGAAGCGAAGCAAAGAGTCGCGCAAGCCGGACTACACCATCTGGTTCGCACCGTCGTTGGGCTACTTGCCGGTACAAATTGAGCGTAAAAGGTCCGGCCGCCTATACCGGATGGTTGTGGAAACAATCGATCAAAAGGAAACTACAGATTAGGCTGGAGCCTGATTAGCCACATCAAAGACAAGGAGGTCTATAATATGCCGATTACCGATTGGCCCATCGATGAACGACCCAGAGAGAAATTGCTGCAGCGGGGCTCGGAATCACTCTCGGATGCAGAGTTGCTGGCCATCTTTCTGCGCACGGGTGTTGCCGGCCAGACAGCGGTAGACCTGGCGCGCAGTCTGCTGTCCGAATTCGGCAGTCTGCGCCATCTGCTCAGCGCCGACCAGCGACGTTTCTGCAAGTCCAGAGGGCTGGGCATGGCAAAATACACGCAACTGCAGGCAGTCCTCGAAATGGCTCGGCGATACCTGCATGAGCAGCTTGAAACATCCGGCAGTCTGACCGCTCCGGAACAGACCCAAGACTATCTGCGTGCCAGACTGCGTCACTATGCCTATGAGGTATTCTCCTGCCTGTTTCTAGACAACCGGCACCGTGTGATTCGCTATGAAGAGCTTTTTCGCGGCACCATAGACGGGGCCAATGTCCACCCCAGAGAAGTCGTCAGGCGGGCCCTGGAGCTGAATGCCGCCGCACTCATTTTCGCCCATAACCATCCCTCAGGGGTGGCCGAGCCGGGCCGATCGCCAGATCACTCAACGCCTCAAGGATGCCCTGGCGCTGGTGGATATCCGTGTTCTCGACCATATCGTGATTGGCGAGGGGGAAACGGTTTCGCTGGCTGAACGCGAGATGATTTAACTTGCCTCGCAACCCCTACTCTGATATAAATACGCGCCTTTCGCCCGGGGGATAAAGTTATGTCCCCTATCCAGGGATAACTATTTCGAGGTTTGGACCATGTCAAAAGTCTGCCAAGTCACCGGCAAGCGCCCGGTCACGGGAAACAACGTCTCCCATGCGCACAACAAGACTAAGCGTCGTTTTCTCCCCAATCTGCATACCCACAGATTCTGGGTCGAGAGTGAAAAACGCTGGGTCCGTCTGCGTCTATCCTCTAAGGGTATGCGCATCATCGACAAGAAGGGGATCGATTCGGTGCTCGCCGAAATGCGCGCCCGCGGCGAAAAAGTCTAACCCAGGAGCCCAGAGTCATGCGTGATAAAATCAAACTCGTCTCCAGTGCCGGCACTGGACACTTCTACACCACGACCAAGAACAAGCGCAACCAACCGGGAAAGATGGAGATCAAGAAATTCGATCCCAAGGTGCGTAAGCATGTGATGTATAAGGAATCGAAGATCAAATAGATCTGAACCCTCCCTGGAAGAGACCCGCCTCCTCGGCGGGTTTTTTATGTCCGGAAGGATAACCCGATAGACTCCGATCAGCCGGGCTTCACGACATCTTTTCAAGCAGCAGATTACTGGCGCTATCCGCTGTACAACACCAGCCGGGCTCCAACCAAGTGGTTGACGCCATTTCCGTAATCAGCGCCGGCCCTGTAAGCGCCTGTCCCACAGCCAGTTGTGCTCTCTCATACCGCGGCACCGGTATATCCACTCCCCAGACAGTCAAATGCTCGCATGCCTCGGCTGGCTCGGATCCGGCTGTAACATTCAATGCAATCGTTGTCTGCGGACCACGCAGGGCCACACGCAGATTAACCAACTCCACGGGCGCCGACATGCGATGGCCGTAACGAATTTCGTGTCGCTCATGGAAATCGATTTCCGCCCGTTTCAGGCTGCTCCAGGGGACGGTAAGGGTATAGGATTGCCCCAAGTAGCGCAGATCCAAGGCATATTCAGCCTCGATTAGATTCCTGACTATGCCCTCCTGCACAAGATCCGCCACCCCACCCTGTGCGAGCCGGGAAAACGCCTGCCGGAGCTCACTGTCGCTCAATGCCTGCAACAGTCCAAGACGGGCATGCACCAACTGACGTCCCGGCCGGGTTGTCAGCATTCCCAAGGCGGACAGGACACCCGCGTTGAGCGGCACCAGGGCGGAGCGCATGCCCAGGGCGTCGGCCAAGGCACACACATGCAACCCGCCTGCGCCACCGAATGAAAGCAGGGTATAACTGCGCGGATCAACTCCCCGTTCGATAGAAATCACGCGCAGGGCACGCGCCATATGCTCGTTGGCGACCCTGATCACTCCCTCCGCCGCCCTGTGCAGAGAGAGCCCAAGCCGCTGTGCCAATTGCCCCACCGCCTTCTCTGCCGCCTGCATATCGAGTTGCATACGCCCACCCAGGAAAGCGCTGCTGCGCAAGCGGCCGAGGATCAAATTGGCATCCGTAACCGTCACTTCGGTGCCGCCACGGGCATAACAGGCCGGCCCGGGATCGGCGCCCGCAGACTCCGGACCTACCTGCAACATGCCCCCCGCATCCACCCAGGCAAGTGAGCCGCCCCCGGCGCCGATGGTATGCATATCCACCATCGGTACAGCCACAGGCCAGGGTCCGATACGCCCCTCCCGGGTCAATCTGGGACTCCCGTCAATCAATGCCACATCGGTGGAGGTCCCCCCCATATCGAGGGTCAGGAGCTGGCTGCGACCCGATGCCGCGGCCACATAGCCGGCACCGACCAAACCGCCTGCCGGGCCTGAGAGCAGCATCCGCACTGCCTGCCGTGCAACCTGATCCGCCGAGATCGCCTCGCCGGAGCTCTGCATCACTGAGATGCGCGCCCCGCCAAGACATGCCCGCAGGCGCTCGATATAACCCTCCACCAACGGTCCCACCCAGCTGTTGAGCCAGGTGGCTATCCCCCGCTCATACTCGCCGCTTGCCGGCAGCACGCTGGAGGAGCGGGAACAAAAGATGCCTTCGGGTATCGCTGCCTCTATCTTCTTTTCGAAGCGGTCATCGAGATAGCTGAACAATAGGTTAATCGCCACAGCCTCGGGATTACGGCGGGCAATCTCGCCCTTAAGCGTATCGATCTCCTGATCACTCAACGGCTCGACCAGTCTTCCCTGGCTGTCAAGGCGGCCGCCGGTTTGCAGACAGTCGTTCGCCGCCACAGGCGCAGCCCTGGCGTGCGGCTGCAGATTATAGAGTTCACTGCGCGCCTGACGCCCGATCGTGAGGATATCCTGCAAGCCGCGATTACCGATGTAGAGTGTATGCACGCCCTTGCCCTCCAAGGCGGCATTGGTAGCGACGGTAGAACCGTGCACAATAACCGGATCACTTGTCCCAAGCTCCAGCTCTTCTATTCCTTGCAGGATGGCCTGTTCCGGCGCCTGCGGCGTCGACAGCACCTTGTGTATCCGCATCTCTCCGGCGCGGTACAGAACGAAATCGGTGAATGTGCCTCCTGTATCGACACCCAGCAGATAACCCTTTTCATTCTGGCGATCAAAGCCGTTCATCAACCCTCCATCTCAGTGAACACACCCATATCGGAAACACACTCTGTTTAGATCGATCGGCACCGGTGCAGTATGGAGAATACTGCCTGGAGGTCAAATCCCACTTTTCAGCCCGGCCGCAAAGGTCGGTATTCCATCGACCGCAGCGATTGCCTATGGCCGGCGGTATGATTTGCGTATCAGTTTAAACACAAGGTCTTGCATAGCGTACAAAGGGTGATATGTTTGGCAGGTCTCTGCCTTGGCAGCCTTTCCCGCACTGTGCGGACGGCCAACTATTACGCTTATGCCCAAACTGTTAACAACAAGTCAACTCAGCCGTCATTTCGGAAGCAGCCAGGTAGTATCCGCTGTTGATCTGGAATTGATGCCGGGTGACATTCTTGGCTTGCTGGGACCCAATGGTGCGGGCAAATCGACTATCATGCGGATGCTCAGCGGTGACCTTGCACCCAGCACAGGCACCATATCCATCTGTGGAGAGGACCTGTTAAACAGGCCGACCCAGGCAAAACGTTTCCTGATTACCCCTAAACCTCAGCCATTCTCAAGAGGCGATATGGCATAGGTGGAGTGCGAAGAGCGGCAAAAAGCAATCGTTCAATCATGGCGGGTAAATCGAAACGGCGGTTAAACCGATATTCGAACTCAGCAAGATAACGCGACACATGTTTATCTCGAATCGCATGAAAAGTACCCAACAGACTGTTTTTGACATTACCCAACATCGTGTTTACCCATTTGAAGCACGAATACTGGACACTTTGGCGCCCACCACCCGTCACCATGGGGTTATGATGGCAATCAGCGGTTGTCACGCCACTAAAGCACCAAAGCCCATCGGTAAAGACTTCGCTGCCAGGCATCAAGCAGGAGCGGGCGTAGCGGGCGATTTCACGTTTGCGGAAGCCCCTTACACGACGCAGTTGAATTTTCATGGGCCTGCCGTCCCGCGTCGTCTCAACAGCAGCTACGAAAGGGATTTTGTTGCGCGACCCACGACCACGCTTACCGGCTTGCTCGCCTCCGAGATAAGCATCATCCAATTCGATGCGACCGGCCAGTTTTTTTCCACGCTCACGTTCCATCATCACCTGCATCAACTTATGCTTGAGTCGCCAGGCCGTATTGTAGTTCACCCCGATTTCGCGGGAAAGTTGCAGCGCCGAGATACTTTTCTTGCGTTGGGTCAACAGATAGATCGCAAGAAACCACGTTCTCAGCGGCAGCTTGGTGCCATGGAAGATGCTGCCGGCGGTCAGGGAAGTCTGATGATGGCACTTGTGACATTGATATATCTGACGCTTTTTGAGTTCACAGCCTGTTGTGTTGCCGCACTCAGGGCAGACATAGCCCGTCGGCCAGCGCAAATCATACAATGCCTGTCGACACTGATCCTCGGTCCCATATTGTTCCAGAAAATCGTGCAAACCAAGACCTTTTTGAAATTGAATAGTATTTCTCGGCATGATGAAATCCTCTTTTATTCAGTAGGTTCCATTATGCTTGCACCACAGGCTCAATAGCTGAGCCTCATGAGTAATCAGGAAACGTTTTATCGGCTACCTCCCGGAACGCCCTCCCCTGCATCGTGACCAGACCGTGGATGAGTATCTGTGGGACTGCGCCCACCTGCACGGACTGAAAAGAAGACAAGCGATGCAGGCACGGGAGCGCACCAAGAATCGCTGTGGCCTGGAACAGGCGGGAATACGCCTGATACGAAAACTCTCCAAGGGTTTTCAACAACGGGTCGGTCTTGCCCAGGCGATCATTCACGACCCTCGGGTTGTCATCCTGGATGAGCCGACCGACGGACTGGACCCGGCACAGATTCGCCAGGTTCGTGAATTGATCCAGGAACTTGCCCAGGATAAAGGGGTGATCCTGTCCAGCCATATCCTGCCGGAGATAGAAGCGACCTGTAACCGGGTCACCATTCTGCAGCAGGGTAAGAGCGTCTATAGCGGGGAGATAACGCTACCGGCGCAGACCTGTTATCGTGTCGGCCTCGACCGGAACCCGGAACCGGATTCGATCAAGGCGATGACAGGGGTGGCGGAGGCAGAGCAGATGCACACCGACTACTACCGCATCACCTTGGAACCGGGCTGCCAACCCAGCGAGCTGGTACGACAGATTGTGGCGCGGGGATGGGGCTTGATTGAGCTGAAACCGGAACGGATGAGTCTCGAACAGTTGTTTCTGCAGGCCACTACCGGAGGGCATTCATGACGCCCTATCTGGCCTGGATGGAGTGGCGGAGATTGATGCGCACACCCCTGCCCTGGGTTATCTTCAGTCTCAGTCTGAGCCTGCTGAGCTGGCAGTTTCTCGCCACGCTGGAGATCTTCAACGGTATGCAGTCGTCCAGCCGCAGCCTGGGACTGAGCCACCATCTGGGGTTGCAGCTCTACGGTCTTGCCTCGGTGCTGATCCTGATCATCACGCCGATCATTACCATACGCAGTTTCAGCGAGTCGTTTCGCGACGGCAGTTACGCCCTCCTGAGCAGCGCACCGCTATCAAACCTGTCCATACTTGCGGGCAAATTTCTCGCTATCCTGATGTTTCAGTTTTTGTTCATCCTGATACCGCTACTGCTCTGCGTAAGCCTCACCTCAGGCATCCAGCTCGACTTCGGACTGCTGTTTGCCGCCACCCTCGGATTACTTCTGTTGAGCGGCGCATTCACCGCTGTCGGCCTCTACTTCTCGACACTCAATGAGAACCCGGGAATCGCTGCCGCGGGCAGCTATGGTCTGCTGTTGTTGATTTCACTGCTCGATCAGAACACCGAGGGCGGCAGTTTCATGCACTGGCTGGCCTGGCCCTCCCACTATCTCGATCTGCAGCTCGGTCTCATACGTTTCGGTGATCTGGCCTATTTCCTATTACGGGTGCTCTTCTTTTTAGGCCTGGCGCTATACAGGCTCGACAAGAGGCGTCGTGGATGATTAATCGGGTAGGCTCACGTCTCAACGATCTGCTGTTCCATCTGGTGATGACAGTCTTGCTGGTGCTGCTGGCCTGGCTCAGCAGTCGCTACGACATGCAGTGGGATTGGACCCGCCAGGGCAGCAACAGCCTCAATCCAGCCAGCATCGATATCCTGCCACGCACACCGGGCGAGCTGAGCGTTACGGCATATGTGGGAGAAACGGCCAAGCTGCGTGATCGCATTCAACGCTTTGTGGCCCGCTACCAGCACCACAAACCGAATATCGAGTTGACCTTCATCGATCCCCTGCGCCGCCCTGATGAAGCACGCCGACAGGGCATCAGCCTATCCGGTGGGATTGTGCTGCGCTATGAGCAGAGGGAGGAGCGTATCCAGAAAGTGGACGAGGAGCAGTTCAGCAACGCCATCCTGCGCCTGGGCCGCGACAACAGCTACTGGATTGCCGGACTCAGCGGCCATGGCGAACGCGATCTTACCGGCAAGGCGAATCACGATCTCGGCGAGTTCGGCCAATCACTCAAACAGCAGGGATACCAGATCGCGGGGCTCGACCTCGCCACTTCATCCGGCCCGCCCGACAATACCGCATTGCTGGTCATCGCCTCCCCTATCCGCGCCCTATTGCCGGGTGAGATCGAACGGCTTTCCGAATATGTTGCGGAGGGTGGCAACCTGTTGCTGTTGAGCGACCCGGACAACCGGATCCTGGATGATTTGATACAGCAGCTGTTCGGAATCGAACAGTTACCGGGCACGATCGTGGATGCCAATGTCAAGGCGTTGGGTATCGATAATCCGGCCATCGCCGTGGTCCCGGAATATTCCAATCACGAAGCCACCCGGGGATTCAACCTGCTGACCCTGTTTCCACAGTCGGCGGCGCTGACACTCCCCGAGCAGCGGGATTGGGAAGCGACACCCCTGTTGCGAACCCTGGATAAGAGTTGGAACGAAACCGGACCACTGAGCGGTGACATCGAACGCAATCCATTGGCCGGTGAGGAGGCGGGCCCGCTCACCATAGGCATTGCTCTCGAACGCCGGCGCAATGACAGGGAACAGCGGATACTGGTGATCGGTGATGGTGACTTTCTCGCCAACAGCTATCTCAACAATGCCGGCAACCTCGATCTTGGTCTCTCGCTCAGCCGCTGGCTGATCGGGGATGATCAGCTGATCGGCATACCCGCGCCACAAGCCAGCGACCGCGAACTGCATCTGTCGAGGCTTGCCATCGGCACAATCGGCCTCGGTTCGCTGATTGTGCTGCCGCTCATGCTACTGGCTGTCGGCGCTGTCATGGCCTGGCGACGGAATCGTGCATAGCGATGGTATCAAGAACCAAAATCAATCTGCTCCTGCTTGCCGTCGCGGGTCTGTTGGGATTGCTGGCATGGTTATCGCAACCAGCCCCCCTGCCGCCCCTCACCCAGCTCGATCCGCGACAGATCACCCGCATAAGGATCAATGACCTCCAAGGGCGTGAGATCAGTTTGATGCGGCGACAGAACCAATGGATGAGCGGCGACCAACCCGCCGATCAATCAAGGGTCGGGCAACTGTTGAAAATCTGCCGCACCCCCAGCCTGAACCGATTCACAGCCCCGGATGACCTGCAAGCCTACGGCCTGGCGCCATCCCCTATCGTGATGGCACTCGATGACACGACACTCAGCTTCGGCAACAGCGATCCGGTCAATGGCTGGCGCTATGTCCACCATCAGGGGGAGGTGCACCTGATTGCGGACGGCTTCTATCACCACCTCATCGCACCGGCTGATGCCTGGCTGGCGAAAACCACAGATTAGTATGAGCACCCAGACGCATGCCTGAACTGCCTGAGGTTGAAACTACTCGCCGGGGCATTGCCCCCCATATCACCGGCCAACGCATACGTCAGGTCACTATCCGTCATCCCAGGTTGCGTTGGCCGATTCCCGAGGATCTGCCATGCACGCTGAAGGGGAGGAAGCTGTTATCGGTGGACAGGCGGGGCAAATATCTGCTGATGGCCTTTCATCACGGCACCTTGATCATACATCTCGGCATGTCCGGCAGCCTGCGCATTGTCGAAGCTGATACGGCAACTCAAAAACACGATCATTTCGACCTTCTGCTGGGCAATGGGCTGCGACTCAGACTGCGTGATCCCAGACGCTTCGGCGCGGTACTCTGGACCGATCAACCGGTCATCAACCACCCCCTGCTCGCCGATCTCGGTCCCGAACCCCTTGGTGACGGGTTTGACGGCGACTATCTGTTTGACCGGGGCAAGGTGCGTCGTACCGTGATCAAACAGTTGATCATGGACAGTAAGACCGTTGTCGGTATCGGAAACATCTATGCCAGCGAGTCCCTGTTTCGTGCCGCCATCCATCCCACCCGGCCCAGCAACCGGATCTCCCGCCGGCGCTATCAGAAACTGGCGGAGGAGGTCCGCAACGTACTCGAGGAGGCAATCGCCCAGGGCGGCACCACCCTGCGGGATTTTCTCAAAGAGGACGGCAATCCCGGTTACTTCGCCCAGTCGCTTCAGGTCTATGGCAGGCCGGGGAAGCCCTGTCCAAGATGCGGTGGGACTATTCGCAGCAAAACCATCGGACAACGTTCCACATTCTTCTGCCCCGCCTGCCAACGCTGATGAGAGAAAGATGCTGCTTGACACTCTCGCCACCCCCTCCTAGCATGCGTGGACTTTGTGTGAGTCATGACAGCCATGGATATAACAACTATTCGCGAACTCATCAGCGGCGACATGGATGCTGTCGACAAAATGATAATCCAGCAGCTGAAATCGGATGTGGTGCTGATCAACCGGATTGGCGCCTATATCGTCCATAGCGGAGGAAAACGCCTGCGGCCGATGATTGTACTGTTGGCCGCCCGCGCCTGTGGTTACGGGGGCGGGAGGCACATCGACCTGGCCGCCATCATCGAGTTCATCCATACCGCCACCCTGCTGCACGATGATGTGGTGGATGGCTCGGATCTGCGGCGGAACCGGGAGACCGCGAATACGGTATGGGGAAACGAGGCGAGTGTTCTGGTAGGCGACTTTATCTACTCCCGCTCCTTCGAGATGATGGTCGACGTGGGCCGCATGCCGGTAATGGACGTCCTCTCTCACGCCACCAACCGCATCGCGGAAGGCGAGGTGCTGCAGCTGCTGAATGTGCACAATCCCGACACCAGCGAAGCGGAATACATGGAGGTGATAAAACGCAAGACAGCCACCCTGTTCGAGGCCGGTACGCGTCTTGGCGGCATCATCTCCGAGGTTGCCGAAGATCAGCAACAGGCGCTGGCGGATTACGGACTGCATCTGGGTATCGCCTTCCAGCTGGTGGATGACGCCCTTGACTACAACTCAGAGAATAAGGAGATCGGTAAAAATATCGGCGACGACTTGGCGGAAGGCAAACCGACCCTGCCGCTGATCCAAGCGATGAAGTGCGCCGGCCAGGAAAAGCGCCTACGTCTGGCGAATATCATCGAAAACGGCGGCCTGGAAGAGATCGATTTCGTCATGCAGGCCATCGCCGACTGCGACGCCATCAACTACACTCAACAACTCGCGCGACATGAGGCGCAACAGGCCAAACACGCCCTCGAGGCCCTGCCCGAGACCCCCTATCGGCAGGCACTCGCCAGCCTCGCAGACTTCTCGGTCGCCAGAACCAATTGAATCGACTACCCGTTTCCATTACTATCTCTCGCTCGCTGCGTCAGCTTTAGGCTGACCCAGATCAAGATTCGGGGTGTAGCTCAGCCTGGTAGAGCACTGTCTTCGGGAGGCAGGGGCCGGAGGTTCGAATCCTCTCACCCCGACCAATCGGTCACAATCTTTCGCCGTTGTATGGCATCCAAATCATTCACAACAAGATTATCTACGGTTTAACCATCACCCGGGGTTGGCAGGCTTAAGCATCCCATTCCTGCCGGCTGCAACGCGTTATTGAAGCCCCATCGACAACAGACAAAAACCTCTGCCGATATGATCTCGCGTGGCGAAAATCATCACATCGGAGATAGCCGCCATATCCATGGTGCGCCCGCTTGGCGCATCCTCGACTTCACGCAATGGCCGGGAGAAGTGGTTGTAACCGGGCCGGATCACCAGACTCAGGTTGTATCGATCCTCCAGCCGCCTGTTGTGGCTTCGGTCATGGATACGCAGGGTCAGGGGCAGATCCTCCGGCTGATCGGAATAGATCAACAGTTCGAGGCGTTCATAACCGCGCCAGCCCGGTTCAGGCTCCTGCATGTCCATGCCGGGCCAGCGTCCATCCAGCAGTGTGACATAGGTGCAGGAATCGCTGTCAAAATCTGCCGGCAGCGACCAATCCCCCGGCAGGTCGACATGGCGCACCACACCACCCTGGCTGCCTTCGATCAACGCCCTGGAGAAATAATCATCCGGGTCGATCAATCGGGGAAACTGATCGGCCCTGACCTGATAGGCAATGTACCAATACAGGGGCTGGGCAAAGGCGGATAGGACCAGCAGTAAGACAATGGCGATGGAGAAGTGGGGCGCCAGGGACCGTCTGATGAAGCCGGCGTACAATATGCCGCCTGCGGCAATACCCAGAAGATCCATTATGACATCATACAAACTAGCCCGGATATTTCATCCATTTGCCGATACTGGCACGAGGAGAAGGCCGGGACGAGAAACAGGATGATACCGGCTCCAAACGCCCCGATTTCTGGCTGACAGGCACAGCTTCCCCTTACCCCGTTATTTATCAACGTGCCGGGGCAGCACTCATCGCGTGCTATCCTGGCTCCAGCCGTTCGGCCACACTGAAGAACAATGCCTGGTAAGGAAAGACACTGGAGAGCAGGAAGCGGACACGCCGGGTATTGCGTATCACCACCGCACCCACTTTGAGTAGTTTAAGCCGCAGCGTGCCGACCTGGGTCTTGGCCAGTTCTGTACCCTGTAAGGCCAAGCGGCGAATCGCTTCCATCAACACATAGGCCAGGCTGGAGAGCAGCAAGCGAAACTGATTGGTCCACCAATGATGTGCACTGGTGCGATCGGCAAACAGCCCCAGCTGTTGTTCCTTGATGCGGTTTTCCATCTCGCCCCGCGCACAATAGACGTCGTCGTAAAGGGTTTGGGCATCGCCGTTGAGGTTGGTGACGACAAATCGGGGATTACGCCCTCGCTCACTCACCTCCAGCTTGGCGATCACCGCGCGTCGACGGCGCCAGCTGCGTGCACCGTAGCGCAGGCCAAGGAAGACGCGTTGCTTCTGTCCGTTGGCCTTGAAGCATTGCTCGACTGCAGTGAAGTCTTCCTCGATCATCCGTTGCAGGCGGTGGTTGCGCGCCAGGCCTACGATGTAGCCAATGCCATGGCGTTCACACCAGCGCAGCATGCGGTGACGACAGAAGCCCGAGTCGGCTCTCAGGATGATCCGCACCGCCGGCCACGCCTGACGCAAGCGTTTGACCAGCAGGGCGAGGATCGCCCACGCATGTTTCGCCCCGTCGATCTTGCTCGGGCGCAAATAGCTGACCAGCAGTTGTTCGCCGCAAAACACGTACAACGGGAGAAAGCAGTAGTTATCGTAGTAACCGTGGAAGAAGCGGCCTTCCTGCAGGCCGTGAACCCGGTCATCGGTGGCGTCGAAGTCCAGGATCAACTCCTCGGGTGGCTCGGCAAACGAGGCGATGAACTGCTCGATCAGGACCTGATGGATCGCGACAGCGGTTGCCCGATCTGACCGATTCTCCAGGCGACAGAGCGTGGGTGAACTACCCAGTGCCTGATCCTGTTCCACGGCCGTCTGAAAGGCCAAATCTTGTCGCAGACTGTCGTGATCGTTGAGGTCTTCATAGCCCTGGCACAGGGCATAGACCCGCTGGCGTAGTAGAGAAATCTGATCATGTTGCACATAGCGGCCATCGCGTGGATCAGCGAGAGTGTCATTGACGCCTTCAAGCAATCCCAGCCGTCGGTCCGCTTGTCGTAGCAACAACACGCCGCCATCACTGCTGATATCACCACCGGAAAAATCCGCTTCAACCTGGCGGCGTTTTACCGCTGGAAAAGCAAAACGACCTTGGGTACATTCTGTCACAGGCAAAACCTCGTTCAATTTCAGCCTAAGTAACTGAATTCTATTGAACTACACGGGTTTTACCCTCTTTATTTGTGAAATATTCGGGCTAGGATCGCGGCCTATCAGATACTGGGCCGCTTCTATCAGAATGCCGAACATCAATGCCAGAGCCAATACCGGCCATATCGGCCGGTCCCGCACTTTGCGATATGGCCACAACGCAATCAGTGTCAGCAGGGCGAAGATCAGAAAGTGACCGGAATCCTGTAGTGAGTAGATCAGGCGGTTTTCACCTGGCCGATTGGCTCCCAACAGAATTGCCGTTGTAATAAGCAAGGCAAGGAACACGAACCACGAATCTTTAAAAGGGAAGAGAGGCACGCGTTATAACTCCATACGGTTCAAATCAGAGTTAAACACGCTTCATACCCGGGCACCACCCGGAAACTGACAGCGGCGCCGTTATGCTGATCGACGGTATACAGAGAACAGCCCTGACTGTTGTAAGACCCGACATTCAAGCCGTTGGATCTGTCACTGGGAAAGAAAACCTGCACTGTACAGTACCAGATCCGTATGCCTCAGCCATTTAGTGAGAGGCTCCTGCTCCAGTTCGGGCACTCCATCCTTGACCCAACGCCTCAGGGCCTCTCTGGCTGTGCTCTGTACCAGGTAGATCATCTCTCTGACCAGCGCATCCAGCTCAGCGAGCGCCCTCTCCTCATTACCGATAATGTTCAACAACTTGGCTGGGGCACGCAGATCGAAACCACAACGTTTTGCCATGCCTGTCAGGCGTTTCAGCTGTTGCACGATAAACCTGGCCATTTCGTTGTCACCGCTCACATCGATCGCATCCGCACCCTGCAATATATCGTTCAGGAGCTTCATACGCGCCTGCAGGATCGTCTTATTGATGTTGCCCGTCGAGGATGCATTATGCATTGACCCGTCGACACGTTTTGCCGCCTCGATCAAGGGCACCATAATATCCTTGCCGAACCGTTCGGTATTGAATTTCAACACCTCTGATGTGGAGAAGAGCCTGCCGCCGCTGTTTTTCCGTTCCAGCCGGATCGCGGTCAGCAGCTCGGCCGCCCCGAGCACCCGGGCGGCGGGCGTCACGCTATCACCCGACAATCCATTGGGATAACCGCTGCCGTCGAGTCTTTCATGATGCTGATGCACCGCCCCGCTGATGCGGGGATGGTGGCTTGGAAATAACTTCAGGAACCGGTATGCAATACCGGGATGGGAGTAGATCTGGCGATGCTGCGCCATATTCAAAGCCTGTCGACTGGTAAAGATCGAGGGCTCCAGATGCATCTCCCCAAGATCCAGAAAAAGGGCAGCCGTCGCCAGCTCCTGCCTGTCGTCAGCGGGCCACCTCAAGCGGGAAGCGACATACAGTGCAATCAATGCGACACGCATCATGTGATGATAACGGTCAACACAGCATTCCCGGCAAACCGTCAACTTGAATGCCAGTTGCGGCTCTAGCGGGACAGTCCCCAGAGGGGTCAGCAGATCTCTCTGGATAAAGCGCCGATCTATGGCCTGTTCGAGTTCAGGTTCATCATGCAGTAACCGCTTGCCATCGCGCATCAGCTTTTCGGCTGTTACCCTATCCTCTACAGCCAACGAAAAGTCCAATGGCCGCAGTAGCTTACGACCTACCAACCGATCATATTTCGAGCTATCCACCGATTCACCCCGCTTCACCAGAGCAATCCCCTGGTCACTCTGTATATCATCAATGGCCGTTACCTGACGCAGATCGCCAAGTTCTGTGACCAGCTTGATGTAGGGGTCGGGATGTATCACTGAATCCGTTTGCCTGGAGTGAGGAGTTCCTTATTAAGTAGCGACAGGGAGTACGCTTACTTTACCGCATTAAGGCGACCTCAGGCATAGCAATGGCGCCCCATGAAAAGGTCAGATGGAAGAACTCTATCCAGTGTTCTTCTAGTTCCACGCTCCCGCGTGGAAACGACGATATTTGCGTTTATTCGCGTTCATTAGCGGATTTTTCCAATATTTGCATCAATTTGCGGCCCGCTTCTACAACACCTTCCTTGACAACAGATAACCTGGCGGGGCGATCAGTCGCCCCGGCCGATGGCGTAGTAGCTGAAACCGGCCTCTTTGAGGCGCTTGGGATCATAGATATTGCGGCCATCGAATATGACGGGCTCACTGAGGGCGAGTTTGATCTGTTCGAAATCGGGACTGCGAAAGACCTGCCACTCTGTTACCACCACCAGGGCGTCAGCACCTTTGAGTGTACTCTCCTGGTCGCTGCAATAGACCAGATCCTCGCGTTCACCATAAATTCGGCGACACTCTTCCATCGCTTCCGGATCGAATGCCTGAACCTTCGCCCCGGCATCCCACAACGCCTCGATCAGCACCCGGCTGGATGCCTCACGCATATCGTCGGTGTTCGGTTTGAAGGAGAGTCCCCAGAGGGCAAAGGTCTTGCCCTTCAGCTCACCCGCATAGTGACGGCTGATCTTATCGAACAACACCCGTTTCTGGCGATAGTTCACCGCCTCCACCGCCGTCAACAACTGGGCATCGTAATCCACTTCCCGGGCAGTGCGCTCCAGCGCATTGACATCCTTTGGGAAACAGGAACCGCCGTAGCCGCACCCCGGATAGATGAAGTGATAGCCGATGCGGGAATCCGCGCCGATACCATGCCGCACCTGTTCGATATCGGCGCCCAGCCTCTCCGCCAGGTTGGAGAGTTCGTTCATAAAACTGATCTTGGTGGCGAGAATGGCATTGGCGGCGTATTTGGTCAGCTCGGCGGAGCGGATATCCATGGCGATGAGGCGGTCATGATTCCTGTTGAACGGGGTATACAGGGCACGCAGCAGCTCGGTTGTTCTCGGATTGTCGGTACCGATTATAATCCGGTCAGGTTTCATGAAATCGTCGAGGGCGGCGCCTTCCTTGAGAAACTCAGGATTGGATACCACATCGAACTCCACCTGTTTACCCTGTGCACGCAGGGCCTCATTGACGCGTTCTCTCACCTTGTCCGCGGTGCCCACGGGAACAGTGGATTTATCCACGATGACCCGGTAGTCATCCATATGTTCCGCAATCGATGCCGCCACTGCCAGCACATACTGGAGATCCGCCGAGCCGTCCTCGTCAGGTGGCGTGCCGACCGCGATAAACTGGAACAACCCGTGCGCCACCGCCTCGGCGGCGTCGGTGGTGAAATGCAATCTTCCCGCCTTGGCATTGCGTTCCACCATGGCCTCGAGACCCGGTTCATATATCGGTATCTCACCCTGCTTGAGCATCGCTGTCTTTCGCTCATCCACATCCATGCAGACGACCTCGTTTCCGACCTCTGCCAGACATGCCCCGGTAACCAAACCGACATAGCCTGAACCAAAAACTGTAACTTTCATTGTTAATCCTTGGGAGGACCCACTTCAAAAATAACGCACAATCATACTTGCTGAGTAAACGGGAGGCCAGACATTCAACACCGGGGTATTTGATCCAAGGCGCATTGGATCGCCTGATTCAGGCTGTCTGGCGATTGACCGGTCGCTTCGATCACGGGAAGCAGGTGTATCTGCGCATGTCCGCGCATGAAAACCGGCAGCATCACACCGCCCTGGCCACTCACGCCACTGATACGCAACGGGACCAGAGGCAGCCCGGTCAACGCTGCCAGACGGGCGGCTCCGGCCTTTATCTTACGTGGCGGATCGCTGTCGAGATGGATCTTGCCGTGGGGAAAGAGTGCCACTATCTCGCCGTCACGCAGCGCCTTGATCGCCTGGCGCATCGCTTTTTCCGGTGAGTTCTCCCGATCGACGGGAATACAACCCACCGCGCGAAACAGCCACTGCAAGCCAAACCGCTCATACTGCTCTCTGGCAATGAGAAAGCGCAGGGGCCGGTTGCTGGACGCCAACATCAACAGAGGGTCGAGCCCGGAGATGTGATTGGATACTACGATCGCACCGTCTGTTTCCGGCAACCGCAATTCAGTTTCCAGCAGTCGATGATAGACATGGCAAAACAGTCGGTTGAATCCATCCAGCCAGTTCAACCAGGCGACGCCCCATTCGGCTCGCTGCGCTTCACGGCAACGCCTGTTCAATCCGGCCATGGCCATGACCACGGCAAGCAGCAGAATAGTCAGTATGAATGTATTCACTGTTGAAGTGGTTTCACTTTCTCTTTTGTTAGTGTTTACCCTGCTCAAGGTAATAAAACACAAATAAACTAGCCGCAAATCAAGGAAAATTATCTGGCGTGAGAAAAAGTTGTCCAATGAACTGCTTTACATACACCAGGGCTCGGTAAGCTCGGGGTGGTTGACTGAAATAGGTGACCAGGCAAAGGATCGCATGTTCACCATACACATGGTTATATCATTTGCGATGGTTTGCGGCGATTGGCGTCTATTTGCGGCAATATTAATCTTGATCTGTTGATTGCTGCGGGATTTAATCATCCCACCCGCTCGCTGAGCTTACACCTCTCACTTTTTACCGCCCTTCTGATAGACCTTGCGTTGAAACAGGTCAGTGCGGCGGCTCACCAGGCGATCGATAAAGAGTATGCCGTCGAGATGGTCCACCTCATGTTGCAGCGCCCGCGCTTCAAACCCTTCCATCTCGAATTCGTGATCCTCACCCTGAGTATCCTGCGAGCGCACTTTTATTCGCTCCGCACGAATTACATTCCCGGTATAATCGGGTACTGAAAGACAACCTTCACGACCGAGCTCGAAGCCGTCCCATTCGGTGATTTCCGGGTTTACCAGGATCAGGTGACCATGGTTCGGCACCGGTTTTCTGGTGGTGGAACAATCCAAAATAACGATACGTTGAGACCTCCCCACCTGGGGGGCTGCGATACCGACGACGGCCGGTCCCGCCTGGCGGGTCTCTTCCAGATCGGCAATGAACCCATGCAGCTCATCATCGAAGCGAATCACCTCATCCGCCAGTTGCTTGAGTCTCGGATCCGGCAGCTTCAATATTTCCAATATCGCCATGAGGTCAGCCGATCAGGGTCTCTACGGATGAGATGTGAACATCGATCTCCTCCACCGCAAGGGGTTGCAACGCCGATTCGAGTGTCTCGATTTCGGCCTCCGCATAGCCCTGGATGGTCATGATGTAGACAGGCTTCTCCGAATCACCTACCACATCCGATGCCAGCTCAAGGATATTGAAGCCACATTCGGCGAGGGCTCCGGTCACTTTCGCCACGATGCCGGCGCGATCCGCGCCATTTACCCTGACCTGGAAGTTGGGCACCCGGTGCCGATGCAGTCCGCCATGTATCGGATCGATATGAAATTTGAGTTGCAGCCGATCCGCCACAGGTGCAATCAGGTTTATCAGGGTCTGTTCATCGTGCCCCCCATCGACCATCATCATGATGGAGAAGTTACCACCCAAACGAATCATCGAACTCTCCCCCAGGGTACATCCGCCACGATAGAGCGCGTCGGTAACCTGGGCAACTATTCCCGGTTGGTCTTCACCCACCAGGGTCAGCATCAGCCAATTCATTTTCACTCCTCAAAGTTCATGACGGGGCACTCCCGCATGCAGGATAAATGAGTGCCGGTTGTTGGTCCAGAAGCAGATCCCGCTGTGAATCAGGTAATCCAATCGCGCCAAATCATCGCAGCCATTCGACCGGTCACTCCATCACGGCGGTAGGAGAAGAAGAGTCTGTCCTGGGTCAAGGTACAATATTCTCCACCGACGATGAACTCCACCCCGGCATCGGTGAGACGCATGCGGGCCAATGCATAGATATCGGCCAGCCAGTGCCCTGGACGATTGTTAGTGAATGACTGGGCTGACGCCTGCCGATAGTCGAGGAAACGGTCGCGAACCTCATCCCCAACCTCGAATGCAGCCGGTCCAATGGCGGGTCCAAGCCACACTACCAGCTCCTCCATGGGGCTCTGGAAACGCTGCAATGCGTTTTCGACCACACCCGCCGCCAAACCTCGCCAACCCGCATGCACGGCACACACCTCTCTACCCTGTCGATCGGTGATCAAGATTGGCAGGCAATCGGCCGTGAGAACGGCACAGACAACACCGGACTGGTCGGTATAGACGGCATCGGCCCGGCATCCGGGATTGGCGCTGTCCGGGGAGACCACTGCACTGCCATGCACCTGACTGAGCCAAAACGGCGTATCGGGCAACCTGCACTCCCTTGCCAGCAATGCTCTGTTTCGAGCCACACTGGCCGGGTCATCGCCCACATGGTCAGCCAGATTGAGGCTGTCATAAGGTGCGGCACTGCATCCTCCCTGGCGCGTGGTAACCAATGCCTTCACGTTCGAAGGTGCGGGCCATGCAGGCTGCAGCACATCAATCATCGTTTGGCATCCTCGGCAAGGAGATCGATCAGTTGTTGCATATCGGCGGGTACCGGCGCCTCCCAGGCGACCAGCTCATCCGTCTCCGGGTGGATCAGTTCAAGCCGGGTGGCATGCAGCGCCTGACGCCTGAATCCCTTGAGCGCAGCGGCCAGCTCATCGTTGATAGCCGATGGCAGCTTAAGACGTCCTCCATACAGCGGATCACCCAGAAGCGGATGGCGGATGTGGCGCATATGGACACGAATCTGATGGGTGCGGCCGGTCTCCAGTCTGACCCGCAACAGTGTATGGGCGCGGAAACGCTGCTCGATTCGATAGTGTGTGACCGCATGCTTTCCCGTCTCGTGGACTGTCATACGCAGGCGGTTGACCGGGTGCCTGCCGATCGGCGCATCGACAGTGCCGCCGGCAATCATTTCCCCCTGCACAATCGCCAGATACTCTCTCTTGACGCTCCGCGCCTGTAACTGCCCGACCAGCGCATGCTGCGATTGCAGGGTTTTAGCAACCACCAGTAGACCGCTGGTCTCTTTATCAAGGCGGTGAACGATACCGGCTCTGGGGATCTGCTGCAGGGGCCGGTAATGGTTCAACAATCCGTTCAACAGGGTACCGTCGGGATTACCCGCCGCAGGGTGCATCACCAATCCGGCGGGCTTATTGATCACCAACAGGTGTTCGTCCTCATAGACAAGGTCGAGTTCGATCGCCTGCGCCTCTGCCTCCACCTCATCCTGAGGTATCGGCCGAAGATTGACCAGCTCTCCCCCGCGGATCCGCTGCTTGGCCTTGCAGGGGCGCCCATCCAGCTCCACCAGGCCCAGTTTAATCCAGTGCTGCAGACGGCTGCGGGAGAATTCGGGGAATTGATCGGACAGCACCTGATCGAGCCGGCTGCCTGCATACGCTTCAGGGATCACCACTGAGCGGGGAGGAACTTTATCAATGAAATTGGCGTCCGACATAGATGATCCGTATTGTCCCATTGAGGTGGCAGGTTTACAAAATCAGCCGTTTCAACCACACTACGCACTTCACTGAAGACATCAAAGACGGGTTATACCCCTTTACGCGTTCCGTTATACTTCAGCGTTTATCAAACAGCCCTTAGGTATTGATTTAGCCATGCTCCGGAAGTTCTCGATCATCACCCTCGTCACGCTGTTGCTGAGCGGCTGTTCCATGCCGGATCAGATAGATTTAACAAAAAACTGGAGTGCCAGCCAATTCTATTCAGAAGCCAAAAGCGCGCTGATGGATGGCGATTACGATGAAGCGATCAAACACTATAACGGATTGCAGGCACGCTTTCCCTTTGGCCGGTATGCCACCCAGTCACAGCTCGACATCATCTATGCCCACTATAAGAACGGTGAGCCGGAATCGGCGATCATGGCGGCGGATAGATTTATCAAATTGAATCCCCAGAGCCCATATGTCGATTATGCCTACTATATGAAAGGCATCACCAACTATAACCGGAACCAGAGTATCTTCAGCCGGATACTCCCATCCGATCCATCCGAGAGAGATGCCGGTGCAGCACTCGATGCCTTCAATGACTTTGACAAACTCGTACGCCGTTATCCCGACAGCAGGTATTCTGCAGACGCGCGACAGAGGATGCTCTATCTCAGAAACAACCTGGCGAAATATCAGATACACATCGCGGAATACTACATGCGACGGGGTGCCTATCTGGCTGCCGCCAACCGGGCCAACAGGGTGGTTACCCGTTTTCAACGCACTGACGCGATGCAAAGGGCGCTGGAGATCATGGTCGATGCCTACACAAGACTGGGCATGACCGGACTTGCGGATGATGCGAGGCGGGTATTGACCCTCAATCTTGAGAACGGCCGCTTGAATAGCCCGGCTGGAATTGAATCGGAAAAAGAGGTGATCCCCACAGAACCACTATAGCCATGACCGAGATCCTTCACGGATCAGATTGCGGCCTCATCCTCCTCCCCGGTACGGATGCGCATGACCTGCTCCACCGGTGTCACAAATATCTTCCCGTCGCCGATCTTTCCGGTCCGCGCAGCATTAGTGATCGCTTCGATGCAAGCCGCAACCTGGTCACTGGCCACCACCAGCTCCAACTTGACCTTAGGTAGAAAATCGACCACATATTCTGCGCCGCGATAGAGTTCGGTATGCCCCTTTTGACGTCCAAACCCCTTCACCTCGGTAGCGGTCATACCGGTAATACCCACCTCAGACAAGGCCTCGCGAACATCCTCCAGTTTGAAAGGCTTAATGATTGCTTCGACTTTTTTCATTGATATTCCGCTCCCAGCTGAGGAAATTCATTCTAGTTCAGTAATCGGCTCGCCGGAATTGTAACGCCCCCTGGAGCGGCGCGTCCATGCCTGCAACCGTTTCATTGTCGTTTATCAGGCACATATCCTGACGATTCGGCCCATTTATGGTGAGAGATTTGAAGCAGGTCCCTGGTGAATAGCGGGTAATTTGCGGGCACTGATTACACCTGTTGATCTGATTACGTTGAAACAAGATATCGCATTACAGATCCCCGAGGGAAAACTTGGTCAGTCACTGAAACCCCAAAAGGGCTTATCACAACCATTTGAAAGTATGACTAATTTCATCAAGCAGCTTGCCACTTTCAACGATTTCGTTTTGACCAGGTGAGCGGATAGCGCCGGTCGCGCCCATAGGCGCGGCGGGTGATCTTTATGCCTGGCGGCGCTTGACGCCGCTTGTATTCGTTACGATCCACCATGCCGATCACACGCAGCACCGTCCGGTCATCGAATCCTGCCGTAACGATCTCCATAACCGATTGATCCAATTCAACATATCGCTCCAAAATCTCATCCAGCACGGCATAATCAGGAAGTGAATCACTATCCCTCTGATCCGGCGCCAGCTCGGCGGACGGCGCCCTCTCCAGGACCCGCTGGGGAATGACCTGTGACAGTGAGTTACGGTAGCGGCATAAGCGATAGACCAGGGTTTTCGGAACATCCTTTATCGGCGCGAATCCGCCCGCCATGTCGCCATACAGGGTTGCGTAACCCACCGACATCTCACTCTTGTTACCCGTTGTGAGCAGGATGCGCCCTTTTTTATTACTGATCGCCATGAGGATTATTCCGCGGCAGCGCGCCTGGATATTCTCTTCCGTCACATCGACGGCTCTGCCGGCGAATTCATCCGCCAGCATCTCCAGAAATGCATTGAAGGCGGGCTCGATTGATATGGTCCGATACTCCACCCCCAGCGACTCGGCTTCGGCAACGGCATCCTGATTACTCATATCCGCGGTGTATCGGGACGGCATCATCACCACCTCCACCTGATCCGGCCCGAGGGCATCTGCCGCAATCGCCAGCGTCAGGGCGGAATCGACACCGCCCGAAAGCCCTATAATGGCCCCGTTGAACCCATTCTTGAGCACATAATCCCTCACCCCCGTGACAAGCGCCTGATAGACCCGCTCCTCCTCCGACACGAGCGGTGCGATCATCCCGGTCGACTGTTGCGTCGGGTCCTGCATGGAGAGATCGACACAAACACAGGCCTCCGCAAAGAAATCGAGGCGTTGAATGAGCCGGCCTGCGGCATTCACCACAAATGAGCCGCCATCGAATACCAGTTCATCCTGACCACCGACCAGATTGACATAGACGATGGGAAAGCTGTTCTCCCGGGCACGGTTTTGCACCAGCTCTTCACGTTCCGGCGCCTTACCGATATGAAAAGGAGAGGCATTGATATTGAGCAGCAGCTGGGCCCCTGCGGCACGACTCATGGCTGCGGGCTCCACTTCCCAAATGTCTTCACATACCGTCAGCCCGATACGCACACCCTGCAACTCAAAGGTTACCGCCTCCCTGCCCGGTGAAAAATAGCGCATTTCGTCGAATACACTGTAGTTGGGCAGCTTGTGCTTCGCATATTCGGCCAGGATCTCGCCGTCACGCCAGACCCCCGCAACATTGTAGAGCCTCCCATCCCTGCGTCGCGGATAGCCCACAACCAGGTGGATGCCCCGCACCCGCGAAACAATATGCGCAACCGCCAGCTCCACCCGCTGGATAAAGTGATCACGCAACAACAGATCTTCCGGCGGATAACCGGTGATCGCCAACTCGGGAAATACAATGGCATCCGCCTTACCGACATGAGCCATGGCTTCATCGATAATGCGTCGCGCATTGCCCTCAATATCGCCGACCAGGAAATTGAGCTGGGCGAGTACTATCTTTAACTTCAAGGGCCAACTCCTAAACTATCACCTGAAACCATGAGTTCATTCGAGCAGATCACCATTGAAAGCCCAATCAACAACAACCCGAGTCAAGCGTCAGCCATCAATCCGCATGCACCTGCATCGAATTGGACGCTATTTTCCACAGGCATTGCAGACTATTGCCGCGGATGTTGCAAGACCCATTCAACACGATTGACTCCCATCCGCACATAATAAAGAATCAACCGGATGGGACTCAGGTATATTTTTATCGCATTGGCACTGTGGGGCGTTTTCCTCATCGGCCGCCATTTCTGGCGGCAAAACCAGCTAAAAAACGACAAGTCACAACAGATCAAATCGGTAGACAGTGTCCAGTGCGCCTATTGCGGTCTGCATCTACCCAAAAACGAAGCGGTCTGTAGCGGCGATGTGTATTATTGCAGCAAAGCCCATCAGAAGGCGGCTGAGAAACAGAACTCCTGAACATCATGCTGAACTGGCTTGACTCACTCGACGACAACCTGAAAAACGGCAACCAAACCAGCGATGCTGCCACCAACAGTCACTGGCGCTCCCTGAGTCTCTATCTGCTGTATCGCATAACCCTCTCCCTCACCCTGATGTTCTTTTTTTACTCAGGTAGCGGACCAACCTTTTTGGGATCGGCCGTTCCCGGGCTGTTTGCGGTAACCGGCACACTCTATGCCGCTTTGGCTTTTGTTTCCGTGCTGTTTTTTCTCTGGCGTTCCCCAAATCCCGAGCAGCAAACCTACCTGGCCCTGTTCGTGGACATCAGCGTCATTCTCCTGCTGACCCATGCCAGTGGCGGTGTCCAGACCGGTATGGGCATGCTGATCGCCGTATCAATCATTGCCGGCGCGCTGATTATCGACGGCCGTGCCGCACTGCTGTTTGCCGCCCTGGCGGCCCTGGCGGTGATCACGGATCAAATATATATCTCCCTGAGCAAGACCGCCATATCGCCCCGCTTCATTCAGGCAGGCTTCCTTGGCACCGTCTTTTTCGCCACCGCCCTGCTTACCCTGGTGTTGAGCGGTCGCGTACGGGCCAGTGAAAAACTGGCGCAGGACAGGGCCAATGAGTTGAACCACCTGGCAAAAATCAATGCCTATGTCATCCAGCACATGCGCACCGGGGTATTGGTTGTCGATGCCTCGGGTATGATCGTCATGATGAATGATCCCGCCTGGCACCTGCTCGGCATGCCGACCACCACCAGCGGGAATCAACTGGTCAAGGCCTCGCCGGAACTCGCGCATATGTTGAGAAAACACCACTCTGGCTCGAAACGGCGTTACTACAATTTCCGAACTCAACGCCAGGGGCCTGAATTGAGGGCTCATTTCAATCTGTTAGGGGGTGAGGAGAAAGGGGATATGCTGATATTTCTTGAGGACACATCCCAGATCACCCGAGAGGCACAACAGATGAAATTGGCCTCACTTGGCAGACTGACGGCCAGCATCGCCCACGAAATCCGTAATCCCCTGGGAGCGATCAGTCACGCCAGTCAACTCTTCGATGAATCCCCCAACATGAATCCGGCGGATCAAAGGCTGACGGAGATCATCAAAACCAATACCGCCAGAGTGAATCAGGTCATCGAGAATGTGTTGCAACTCTCCCGTCGAGACCCGGGCAGTCCGGAGAAGATCCAGCTAAAATCCTGGTTGAAAAAAGTCAGAGACGATCTGATAAAGCATCAAGGATTCAAGAGATCCGAGGTGCTGCTGCAGATCGAGCCTGAAGACACAGCGATAACCGCCGATCCCGAACAGCTCAGGCAGATCGTGACCAATCTCTGCAACAATGCAAGGGAGCACGGTCCGAAAGACAACCTCAGTGTGCAGATCATCGGTGGAATCCTGCAGGAGTTTGATCACCCCGTGGTGGATGTCATAGACAACGGCCCCGGCATCGCACCGAAGGTTGCCAAACAGATATTCGAGCCTTTTTTCACCACCCGCAATACGGGTACAGGACTTGGGCTATATATAGCAAAAGAGTTGAGCGAAACAAACCGTATCCGCCTGGAGTATATTCCAGGACCGACAGGCGGCAGCTGTTTTCGCCTCCATTTTGATAACTGGCAATCCGGGAGCCGATCCGCATGACCCAGCCGATAGCACTGATCGTTGATGATGAACCGGACATCTGTGAATTGCTGGAAATCACCCTGATCCGCATGGGCATAGATGCCCACTCGGTTTTTGACCTGGCCGGGGCACGAAAAATACTCACCGAGCAAACCTTCGATCTCTGCCTCTCCGACATGCGACTGCCCGACGGCAACGGTATCGAGCTGGTTCGACATATCAACGAAGCCTATCCGCAACTTCCCGTGGCCATGATCACCGCCCACGGTAACATGGAATCAGCCATCGAGGCCCTCAAGGCGGGGGCATTCGATTTCGTCTCCAAGCCTGTCGACCTTGAAATGCTGCGCAAGCTGGTACAGCAGGCGCTCAAGCTGGGCAAACAGAAATCCCAAAACCCGGAAGCCGATAAACCACCAAAAGGTGAACAATCCCCCATGCTGGGGAACTCGCCGCCCATGAAGCGGGTGCGTGAACTCATCAATAAGCTTGCCCGCAGCCAGGCCCCCGTCTACATCAGCGGCGAGTCGGGCACCGGAAAGGAACTGGCCGCCCGGCAGGTTCACCAACTGGGCCCGCGCGCCGATCACCCTTTCGTTGCCGTCAACTGCGGCGCTATCCCTCAGGAACTTATGGAGAGTGAGCTTTTCGGCCATAAAAAGGGTAGTTTCACCGGCGCAACCGGCGATCACCGGGGACTGTTTCTCAGTGCGGATGGCGGTACCCTGTTCCTGGATGAGATCGCAGACCTGCCCCTGCACATGCAGGTCAAGCTGCTGCGGGCGATCCAGGAGAAACAGGTCCGGCCGGTGGGTGGCCAACAGGAGATCCCCGTGGATGTGCGCATCATCAGCGCCACCCACAAAAATCTCAGTGAACTGGTGGAGAACGGCAATTTCAGACAGGACCTCTTCTACCGCATTAATGTCATCGAACTCCCACTGCCCCCATTGAGATCAAGAACCGAAGATATTCCCTTGCTGGCCGAGCACATCCTAAAGCGTATCACTCAGGAATCTGGCATAAAGAAGTTAAAGCTCACATCAGCTGCCCTGAAAAAGCTCAAGGGATATGAATTTCCTGGCAATATCAGGGAGCTGGAAAACATACTCGAGCGATCAATCACACTTCTCGAAGGACCCAACCCTGATGTTGATGATTTACATCTGCCCATGAGACAGAACAGCATCCAACATAATGAAGCAAACATAGTGCCCCTAGACAATAAAATCGAACAGATGGAACGGGAAACAATAATTGCGGCTCTTGAAGAGACTCGCTGGAACCGAACTGCGGCGGCAAAATTGCTTGGCATGAGCCTGCGGTCACTGCGATACCGATTGGAAAAGCTGGGAATTGAATAAAATGAAGAAAAAATGTGAGCATGCTCACAATTCAATAATTTTATTTAAAAACAGAAAATCTCCTAAATAACTTCAATCCCAAGCGCACCTTTAGTGTAAAATTATAAGAAGTGACAATTTCTGTCACTTTCTAACATAATTAACCCTAATATCACCTGACAGCATTCCCAAATCAGCCTCCTAACCATCATGACATCACCTTAATGATATCATAATAATTAGCTAAATAATCAATATCTTACTCCATTTTTCCTGATCCACACCTAATAAATAGAGCATTTTGGCACACCTTCTGCCTTATCTAAGACAAACCGGCAAAATTCCCGGATTAAAGTTTCAATCTCTTACGCCGACAATTTAGGCACTAATTTAAAGTGGAGCATTTATGATGAAAAAACAGTCAGGTTTTACCCTTATTGAACTCATGATCGTAGTCGCGATCATTGGTATCTTGGCCGCAATTGCACTCCCCGCCTACACTGACTACACCATCAGAGGTAAGGTTACTGAAGGTGTGGTAGTTGCCAGTGGCGCTAAAGCAACAGTTTCAGAAAATCTCTCAAACCTTCCCGCAGCTAACAGCTGTGACGGTGTTAATGCAGGCGTAACTGGTTTAACTACAATTGGTTGTACTGCTGGCAACCCGACCACTATCGACGTTTCTGTCGCTACTGGCATCAATGCTACAGTCGTAACATTCGATCTGGTCGGCACCATGGGCGCCAATGGTGTAACTTGGGATTGTAACAATCCAAGTGATCAGCGCTACGTACCAGCTGAGTGCCGTAACTAAGATCATCTGAGCTTAAGCTAGTAACGTTATATCTCTGAGAATTGCTGAAGCCGCCTTGTTTACAGGGTGGCTTTTGCTTTTTTTTATACTCGACCCAACTAATACCCACATACCATGCCTCGTTCAGAGCCATTTGTGACTACACGCTTAACACTTGAACACCGTGTCCCGTTGGTCGCTACTCTGATTCTAAGTTATTCGCTTTAACCATCAGATGTGAAACAGCAGGCATCATTTAAGTCATAACTGGACCTCAGCTCATTAATTGTTACCATTGTTATCACACTGTGCAGAAATCCAATGTTCTGTTTCCAGGTAGTCGATTTGTTGCCTTCACTACCCAATAGAGTAGTCAGGGCAATACTTCAAGTTGGTTACTGTGATGAAAGACGGGGCACATAATATAGTAATCAAGTCTATTCATGATTTAAGCTAAAGGTTTCCATGCTAGGCTCTTATTCATAATACACTTGTAGTGCACCATATCCTTGAGATGGATATGTCTATTCATCACTTAGCGCAGCCAGGAAATTAATAAATTCATAATTAATCAAATAACTAAATACTAACCTACAGAGTTGGAAAGAGTAATCAAACAGCTATCTTCCCAGGATGAACATGACATCTAACTCTATGAAACTTCAATATCCAAGGCATACTTAAATATTTTCCAACGACTGCCGCCATAGTAAAATACATTGCGATTCACAACCAAATAGATCAGGATGGTTAGTACTAAACCGAAAATCAACTTAAGCGGCCTCGCACGTTGCCTGATTCAGGACAAGCTCATATCCGAGGATCAAGCAGTGGCGGCATTTGAGGAGTCGCTAAAGAAGCAATCGCCATTCGTCACCTATATTGTTGAAAATAATATACTAAACAGCATCGATGTGGCGGTATCCGCTTCCAGAGGATTTGGTGTCCCCATTTTTGATCTTGATGTACTAGACACAGACGTAATTCCCACGGATGTCGTCGATGAAAAACTGGTCCGTACGCACCATGCTCTACCTATATTTAGGCGTGGTAATCGACTGTTTTTAGCAGTCTCTGACCCTACCAATCATCAGGGTCTGGACGAAATCCGTTTCAACACCGGCCTCGCCTCTGAAGCGATCCTGGTCGAAGAAGACAAACTAAAGCTGACGATAAACAAGGTCATGGAAGCCCAGGAAACCAGCATGGACGATCTGCTGGACGCTGACCTGGACAACCTGGACATCAGTAGTGGCGATGAAGAAGCCGAAACTGACGAGTCAAAACTGGATGTGGACGAAGCACCGGTTGTCCGATATATCAATAAATTATTACTGGATGCGATTAAACAAGGGGTTTCGGATATCCACTTTGAACCCTATGAATACACCTATCGAGTCCGCTATCGCCAGGATGGTATCCTGCGCGAGGTGGCTTCTCCGCCTTCTAATCTGGCCAGCCGCCTTTCCAGCCGTATCAAGGTCATGTCGCGTATGAACATCGCGGAAAAACGGGTTCCCCAGGATGGCCGGATTAAGATGCAGCTCTCGAAGTCCCGCGCCATCGATTTCCGCGTGAACACCTGTCCCACTCTGTACGGCGAAAAGATCGTACTGCGTATTCTCGACCCCACCAGTGCGCAATTGGGTATAGAGGCACTCGGTTTCGAGGAAGAGCAGCAGAATATGTTCTTCGAAGCCATTAATAAACCCTACGGCATGATCCTGGTAACCGGACCTACCGGCAGTGGTAAGACGGTAAGCCTCTACACCGCTCTGAACCTGCTTAACAAACCGGAGGTCAACATCTCCACCGCAGAAGACCCGGTGGAGATACAGGTACCAGGCATTAACCAGGTCAATACCAACGTCAAGACCGGCCTCACATTCGCTGAGGCCTTGAGGGCTTTCCTGCGCCAGGACCCGGATATCGTCATGGTAGGCGAGATACGCGACCTGGAGACGGCCGAAATCGCGGTGAAAGCGGCCCAGACCGGCCACCTGGTCCTCTCCACCCTACATACCAACGACGCTCCCCAGACCCTGACGCGCCTGGCCAATATGGGCATACCGCCGTTCAACATCGCCTCCTCGGTACTCCTGATCATGGCCCAACGCCTCGCCAGGCGCCTTTGTGAACACTGCAAGGCGCCCGAGGACTTGCCCAGGGAGGCACTGCTTGAGGAGGGGTTCACTGAAGAGGACCTAAAGACCGATTTCACCACCTATAAACCTGTAGGATGTGATCTGTGTACAGGCGGATACAAGGGTCGTGTTGGTATATTTCAGGTAATACCCGTCTCCGAAACCATGGGTAAACTCATCATGGAGGGTGGCACATCGCTGCAACTGGAAGAACAGGCAGATAAGGAAGGGGTCGATAACCTCCGCCGGTCTGGACTACGCAAGGTCATGCAGGGGATCACCAGCCTCAAAGAACTCAACCGGGTAACCAAGGACTAATCCATGGCGCCTCCAAGAAAGAAAGCTCAGATAAAAACCCACCTCTACACCTGGGAGGGAATGGACAAGAAGGGTTCACGCCTCACCGGCGAGAGTCGGGGGACCGATGTCAACATGGTCAAGGCGGATCTGCGCCGGCAAGGGGTAACCCCCCTCAAGGTCAGAAAAAAGGCCACATCCATCTTCAGCCGCAAAAAAAAGATAACCGCTGCTGATGTTACTGTCTTCAGCCGACAGCTGGCGACCATGATGTCGGCCGGCGTCCCCATGGTGCAGGCCTTCGATATCGTAGGTCGGGGGCATGAGAATCCCTCCATGCAGGAACTGATCCTCACCATCAAGGCGGATGTGGAAGGCGGCACCGCCCTGGCCGACGCCTTGAAAAAGCACCCCCTGCATTTCGAGGATCTGTTCGTCAATCTGGTTCGTGCCGGTGAACACGCCGGTGTGCTTGAGACCCTGCTGCACAAGATCGCCACCTATAAGGAAAAGACAGAATCAATAAAGGGAAAAATCAAAAAAGCAATGTTCTATCCCGCAGCAATTATTGTCGCGTCTATTGTAGTAACGGCCATTTTGCTCATTTTCGTTATCCCACAGTTTGAATCGCTATCTACAAATTTTGGCGCTGACTTGCCAGCATTTACTAAATTGGTTGTGAATTTGTCTCATATTGTAACAGACTGGTGGTGGGCCATGCTGCTGGGTTTCATCCTGTTTTTCTATCTATTCATAAATACATGGAAACGCTCTAGGAAGTTCAGGCATGCCGTCGATCGTACGCTGCTTAAACTTCCTGTGATCGGCATGATTCTCAATAAATCGGCAATTGCCCGTTTTTCCCGTACCCTCGCTACTATGTCAGCCGCCGGTGTACCCCTGGTTGAGGCACTCGATTCCGTCGCCGGCGCGACAGGCAATGTCGTTTACAGCGATGCCGTCTTACGCATGCGGGAAGACGTGGCCACCGGTCAATCCCTGCAGCTGGCCATGAAACAGCGTAACCTCTTCCCTAACATGGTAGTACAGATGGTATCCATCGGTGAGGAGTCCGGCGCGCTTGATGATATGCTGAACAAGGTAGCCGACTTTTACGAGGAGCAGGTCGACAACGCAGTCGATGCCATGAGCAGTCTGATGGAACCCATCATCATGGTAGTACTGGGCACCCTTGTTGGTGGACTGGTCGTCGCCATGTATCTACCGATCTTTAAGATGGGCTCGGCAATATAATAGATACCTGCTTTTCTATTCGAAAAAGACTTAATTACCGTGGCAGTTATCAATTTCCTGCAGCAAAACAGCTGGTCTTATCTGCTATTTACGTTATTTATTGGTCTCGCGGTCGGAAGCTTCCTCAATGTCGTCATTCTTCGTCTGCCGAAAATGATGGAGAACCAATGGCGTAGTGACTGTGCCGAATTGAACGGCAAAACGAACATTGCGCCTTTCGAGCCCTATAATCTCAGCCATCCCGCCTCCCACTGTCCCAATTGCAAACATAAGATCCGGTTTTGGGAGAATATCCCAGTCATTAGCTGGCTGCTGCTGAAAGGTCGCTGCGCCAATTGCAAGGCTCCCATCAGTCCCAGATACCCGATCATTGAAGTAGTGACCGGTCTATTATCTTTGATTGTCGCCCATCATTTCGGCGTTTCCTGGGCTGCCATGGCTGCGTTGGTTCTGACCTGGGCCTTGATCGCCCTCAGCGTGATCGATTTCGATGTCCAGCTGCTTCCCGACAATATCACTCTCCCCTTTCTCTGGCTGGGGTTGCTGATCAGTCTTGGGAATGTATTCACCGATCCCCGCACCGCCCTCATCGGCGCCGCCGCCGGGTACCTCTCCCTGTGGAGCGTCTACCAACTCTTCAAACGGCTCACCGGCAAGGAGGGCATGGGGTATGGGGATTTCAAACTGTTGGCGATGCTCGGGGCCTGGCTGGGCTGGCACTATCTGCCGCAGATCATCCTGCTCTCGGCCCTGGTAGGCGCAGTCGTCGGTATTCTGCTGATCGTTGTACGCGGTCGCGATCGCAATATTCCCATCCCCTTCGGTCCCTACCTGGCTGCCGCGGGCTGGATCAGCCTGATGTGGGGGGAACAGATCAACACCGCCTATCTACGCTGGTCCGGTATGATGTGATGCTGGTGATTGCCCTGACAGGGGGCATCGGCAGCGGTAAGAGCGCTGTCTCCTCCCATCTGGAGTCCCTGGGCGTACCGGTTATCGATGCCGACCGGCTCGCCCATCAGCTGGTCAGACCCGGTTCGCCCGTCCTGCAAGAGATTCAAGCCGCTTTCGGGGACGAGCTGGTGGACACCAACGGGGTATTGGACAGATCGGCCCTGCGCAAGATCGTGTTCGACGATCCCCAACAACGCAGACGGCTGGAAGGGATCCTGCACCCCCGCATCAGGGAGGCAATGGAGAACTGGCTTGCTATGCAATCCGCCCCCTACGCCGTGCTGGTAATTCCACTCCTGTTTGAAACCGGTCAGATGTCACTTGCCGATCGGGTATTGGTGGTGGATTGCGACGAATCGTTGCAGATCGATCGGGTGCTCGCGCGAGATGAGATACCAAGGGAGCAGATCAGACAGATCATCGCCAGCCAGGTCGACCGCCAAACCCGCCTGCAGGGTGCGGACGATGTCATTGAAAACAACGGCAGCCTGGAAGCCCTGATCGAAGCCACGGCGGGGCTACACAACAAATACCTGAAGTTGGCGGGTCGTTAGGAATATAGTCCGCAAATGAACGCTAATGAACGCTAATGAACGCAAATAAGGACAAAATGTATTTAAATATTCCTGATTACTCATGAGGCTCAGCTATTGAGCCTGTGGTGCAAGCATAATGGAACCTACTGAATAAAAGAGGATTTCATCATGCCGAGAAATACTATTCAATTTCAAAAAGGTCTTGGTTTGCACGATTTTCTGGAACAATATGGGACCGAGGATCAGTGTCGACAGGCATTGTATGATTTGCGCTGGCCGACGGGCTATGTCTGCCCTGAGTGCGGCAACACAACAGGCTGTGAACTCAAAAAGCGTCAGATATATCAATGTCACAAGTGCCATCATCAGACTTCCCTGACCGCCGGCAGCATCTTCCATGGCACCAAGCTGCCGCTGAGAACGTGGTTTCTTGCGATCTATCTGTTGACCCAACGCAAGAAAAGTATCTCGGCGCTGCAACTTTCCCGCGAAATCGGGGTGAACTACAATACGGCCTGGCGACTCAAGCATAAGTTGATGCAGGTGATGATGGAACGTGAGCGTGGAAAAAAACTGGCCGGTCGCATCGAATTGGATGATGCTTATCTCGGAGGCGAGCAAGCCGGTAAGCGTGGTCGTGGGTCGCGCAACAAAATCCCTTTCGTAGCTGCTGTTGAGACGACGCGGGACGGCAGGCCCATGAAAATTCAACTGCGTCGTGTAAGGGGCTTCCGCAAACGTGAAATCGCCCGCTACGCCCGCTCCTGCTTGATGCCTGGCAGCGAAGTCTTTACCGATGGGCTTTGGTGCTTTAGTGGCGTGACAACCGCTGATTGCCATCATAACCCCATGGTGACGGGTGGTGGGCGCCAAAGTGTCCAGTATTCGTGCTTCAAATGGGTAAACACGATGTTGGGTAATGTCAAAAACAGTCTGTTGGGTACTTTTCATGCGATTCGAGATAAACATGTGTCGCGTTATCTTGCTGAGTTCGAATATCGGTTTAACCGCCGTTTCGATTTACCCGCCATGATTGAACGATTGCTTTTTGCCGCTCTTCGCACTCCACCTATGCCATATCGCCTCTTGAGAATGGCTGAGGTTTAGGGGTAATCAGGTAAATATTTGAGCGTTATTCCTGGTCCCCACAGTCTTCTATAGGAACCATATCCTGTCCCATTGATCAGCTGATATCTACATTCCCACGCTGGAGCGTGGGAATGATGGTAACCATATTTTAATAGTTCTTACATTTGCGTTTATTCGCGTTCATTTGCGGACTTTTAACAAATCAGGCCGCAGTGACCTGCTTGCGTTTGCTGAAGGTCAGACCCTCGTCGGTACTGTCAACCTCGATGGTATCCCCGGGCCCGAAGCGCCCCGCCAGAATCTCCTGGGCCAGCGGGTTCTCGAGCTGCTGCCTGATAGCCCGTTTCAGTGGCCGCGCGCCATACACCGGATCGAAACCGGCCTCGCCCAGTCGGTCGAGGGCCGCATCGGTGATCACCAATCCCATCTCGTGATCCGACAGCCGCTTGTGCAGGTAGTCGATCTGGATCTTTGCGATGGCCCGGATCTGCTCGCTGGCCAGGGGGTGGAAGACCACGATCTCGTCCAGCCGGTTGATGAATTCGGGACGGAAGTTCTGCCGCACCGTCTCCATCACCGCCGCTTTCATCTCCTGATAGCGCTCCTCACCCGACATCTCCTGGATCACCTGTGAACCCAGGTTGGAGGTCATCACGATAACCGTGTTGCGGAAATCCACCGTCCGTCCCTGCCCGTCGGTGAGACGGCCGTCATCGAGTACCTGAAGCAGCACGTTGAAGACATCGGGATGGGCCTTCTCCACCTCATCCAGCAGCACCACCGAATAGGGGCGACGGCGTATCGCCTCGGTCAGGTAGCCACCTTCTTCATAGCCGACATAACCGGGGGGGGCGCCGATCAGCCGCGCCACCGAGTGCTTCTCCATGAACTCCGACATATCGATGCGCACCATCGCCTCCTCGGTATCGAAAAGAAACTCCGCCAGGGCCTTGCACAGCTCGGTCTTGCCGACACCGGTGGGGCCGAGAAAGAGAAACGAACCGTTGGGCTGGTTGGGATCGGAGAGCCCGGCCCGGGAGCGGCGTATGGCATCGCTGACCGCGCGCACACCCTCTTCCTGACCGATTACCCGCCTGCCAAGCTCCTCTTCCATACGCAGCAGCTTGTCCCGCTCCCCTTCCAGCATCTTGGAGACGGGGATGCCGGTCCATTTGGCTACCACGTCGGCGATCTCCTCTTCCGAGACTTTGTTGCGCAGCAGCTTCATCTCCTGCATCTCGGCCTGAGCCGCCATATCGAGCTGTCGCTCCAGTTCGGGAATACGGCCATACTGCAACTCGGACATGCGTGTCAGGTCGCCGGCCCTACGCGCCGTCTCGAGTTCCAGCCTGGCCTCTTCCAGGGACTCTTTGATATGCGTGGTGCCCTGCAGTGCAGCCTTCTCCGATTTCCATATCTCTTCCAGATCGGAGAATTCCCGCTGCAGGCGATCGATATGCGCCTCGAGTTCCGCCAAGCGCTTCTTCGAGGCCTCGTCCGATTCCTTTTTGAGCGCTTCACGCTCTATCTTGAGTTGGATCAGGCGCCGTTCGAGCCGGTCCATCTCCTCCGGTTTGGAGTCGATCTCCATGCGGATCTGGGAGGCCGCCTCATCCACCAGATCGATGGCCTTGTCCGGCAGCTGGCGGTCACTGATATAGCGGTGGGAAAGGGTTGCCGCCGCCACGATGGCGGGATCGGTGACATCCACCCCGTGGTGGACCTCGTAGCGCTCCTTCAGACCGCGCAGAATGGCGATCGTGTCTTCCACGCTGGGCTCCTCCACCATCACCTTTTGGAAACGGCGCTCCAGGGCGGCATCCTTCTCCAGATATTGGCGATACTCGTCCAGGGTGGTGGCCCCGACACAGTGTAGTTCACCCCGCGCCAGTGCGGGTTTCAACATATTTCCCGCATCCATGGAGCCTTCGGCCTTGCCTGCTCCGACCATGGTATGCAGCTCGTCGATGAACAGAATGATCTGCCCCTCCTGCTTGGCCAGGTCGTTGAGCACCGCCTTGAGGCGCTCCTCGAATTCACCGCGAAACTTGGCCCCGGCGATCAGGGCGCCCATATCGAGAGAGAGCAGCCGCTTGCTCTTCAGGCCCTCCGGCACCTCACCGTTGATGATGCGTTGCGCCAGCCCCTCCACAATGGCGGTCTTGCCCACACCGGGTTCACCGATCAGAACCGGATTGTTCTTGGTGCGGCGCTGCAATACCTGAATGGTGCGACGAATCTCGTCGTCACGTCCGATAACGGGATCCAGCTTGCCCTGCTCCGCACGCTCAGTCAGATCGATGGTGTATCTCTCCAACGCCTGGCGCTGATCCTCTGCATTTGGATCGTCCACATTCTGTCCGCCACGCAGTTTCTCGATACTCTGCTCCAGGGCGGCCTTGGATCCGCCCGCTGTACGCAGCATCTCACCCAGCTCTCCTTTGTCCTCCGCTGCAGCGAGCACGAACAGTTCACTGGAGATGTACTGGTCGTTACGTTGTTGCGCCAGTTTGTCGGTCTGGTTCAGCAGCCGTCCCAGGTCATTCGAGATATGCAGATCTCCCGCCGCTCCCTCGACGCTGGACAGCCGTTCCATGGCGGCGCTCAGACTCGAACGCAACTGGTTGACATTGACATCGGACTGGGTGAGCAGATGGCGGATAGTCCCCCCATCCTGATCGAGCAGGGCGATCATCAGGTGCACCGGCTCGATGAACTGATGATCACGCCCGACAGCCAGGCTCTGGGCATCCGCCAGCGCCATCTGGAATTTACTGGTCAAACGATCCATTCGCATGGGTAATACTCCGAAAAACTCTTAGATACCCTACAGATTGGGGAGAAACTCCGGCATTTCAACCTAGTAAGTGTAGCTGGACGGGGTTGATAGTCCGCAAATGAACGCTAATTAACGCAAATCTCTTGAATGTAATACTCTATCCTCTTTCCCATACTCCTGCATGGAAATACAGATATAAGGAAATCGATGGGACAAGGTATGGATTCCCACGCTGCACCGTGGGAACCAGAGGAAACCAGCAGGGCTGTGGGATGTTCCACTACCCAGCAGCAGTATCATTCGCTCACGTAGATTGACGACACTTCACTCATTCTGTCTTGCTGGATGAATAAATAGCCCAGCAGACCCTAATAAAGCATTTCGAATATATTAGCCCGAATATTTCACAAATAAAGAGGGTAAAACCCGTGTAGTTCAATAGAATTCAGTTACTTAGGCTGAAATTGAACGAGGTTTTGCCTGTGACAGAATGTACCCAAGGTCGTTTTGCTTTTCCAGCGGTAAAACGCCGCCAGGTTGAAGCGGATTTTTCCGGTGGTGATATCAGCAGTGATGGCGGCGTGTTGTTGCTACGACAAGCGGACCGACGGCTGGGATTGCTTGAAGCCGTCAATGACACTCTCGCTGATCCACGCGATGGCCGCTATGTGCAACATGATCAGATTTCTCTACTACGCCAGCGGGTCTATGCCCTGTGCCGGGGCTATGAAGACCTCAACGATCACGACAGTCTGCGACAAGATTTGGCCTTTCAGACGGCCGTGGAACAGGATCAGGCACTGGGCAGTTCACCCACGCTCTGTCGCTTGGAGAATCGGTCAGATCGGGCAACCGCTGTCGCGATCCATCAGGTCCTGATCGAGCAGTTCATCGCCTCGTTTGCCGAGCCACCCGAGGAGTTGATCCTGGACTTCGACGCCACCGATGACCGGGTTCACGGCCTGCAGGAAGGCCGCTTCTTCCACGGTTACTACGATAACTACTGCTTTCTCCCGTTGTACGTGTTTTGCGGCGAACAACTGCTGGTCAGCTATTTGCGCCCGAGCAAGATCGACGGGGCGAAACATGCGTGGGCGATCCTCGCCCTGCTGGTCAAACGCTTGCGTCAGGCGTGGCCGGCGGTGCGGATCATCCTGAGAGCCGACTCGGGCTTCTGTCGTCACCGCATGCTGCGCTGGTGTGAACGCCATGGCATTGGCTACATCGTAGGCCTGGCGCGCAACCACCGCCTGCAACGGATGATCGAGGAAGACTTCACTGCAGTCGAGCAATGCTTCAAGGCCAACGGACAGAAGCAACGCGTCTTCCTTGGCCTGCGCTACGGTGCACGCAGCTGGCGCCGTCGACGCGCGGTGATCGCCAAGCTGGAGGTGAGTGAGCGAGGGCGTAATCCCCGATTTGTCGTCACCAACCTCAACGGCGATGCCCAAACCCTTTACGACGACGTCTATTGTGCGCGGGGCGAGATGGAAAACCGCATCAAGGAACAACAGCTGGGGCTGTTTGCTGATCGCACCAGTGCACATCATTGGTGGACCAATCAGTTTCGCTTGCTGCTGTCGAGCCTGGCCTATGTGTTGATGGAAGCGATTCGCCGCTTGGCCTTACAGGGTACAGAACTGGCCAAGACCCAGGTCGGCACGCTGCGGCTTAAACTACTCAAAGTGGGTGCGGTGGTGATACGCAATACCCGGCGTGTCCGCTTCCTGCTCTCCAGTGTCTTTCCTTACCAGGCATTGTTCTTCAGTGTGGCCGAACGGCTGGAGCCAGGATAGCACGCGATGAGTGCTGCCCCGGCACGTTGATAAATAACGGGGTAAGGGGAAGCTGTGCCTGTCAGCCAGAAATCGGGGCGTTTGGAGCCGGTATCATCCTGTTTCTCGTCCCGGCCTTCTCCTCGTGCCAGTATCGGCAAATGGATGAAATATCCGGGTTAGCGTTTATTCGCGTTCATTTGCGGACTTTTATTCTAACTCTTGCTGTTCCGCCATCGCCTCGACCTTGGACATCACCATCGCTTCGAGGGCCCGCTTGAAGTCGATGATGCGTTGCCGCAGCTCGGGCTGGGCGGTACTGAGAATCTGTGCCGCCAGGATACCGGCATTGCGCGCACCATTGATGGCGACGGTGGCAACCGGCACACCCGGCGGCATCTGCACGATGGAGAGCAGGGAATCCTCGCCGCTCAGGGTGGAGGTCTTCACCGGTACGCCAACGACCGGTAGCGGCGAAATTGCAGCCACCATGCCAGGAAGATGGGCGGCGCCGCCCGCGCCGGCAATGACCACCTGCAGACCCCGGTCTGCCGCCTGTTGGGCATAGTCGTAGAGCCTGTCGGGTGTGCGATGCGCCGAAACGATGGTCATCTCATAGGGTACCTTCAGCTCCTGCAGCACCTTCGCCGCTTCCTGCATGACGGGAAGATCGGAATCGCTTCCCATGATTATGCCCACAACTGGTTGGTTCATGGATGCTGTTCTCCGTTAATTTTAATCAGATCGCGCACACGCTCCGCTTTATTTCTGGCCGCATCGAGATCCGGGTCAAGCACGGTGACATGCCCCATCTTGCGGTAGGGTGTCACTTCCGCCTTACCATACAGATGCAGACAGACACCCTTTATCGACAGGGCCGCCGCCATGTTCTCGATCACAGGCCTACCGTGGGCCGCGCTATCACCGAGCAGATTGATCATCGCCGCAGGGGAAAGCAGGTCGGTGGCGCCCAAGGGCAGACCCAATATGGCTCGCAGATGCTGTTCAAACTGATCGGTGATACAGGCCTCGATAGTATGATGGCCTGAGTTGTGGGTACGCGGAGCGATTTCATTGACCAATAGTTGGTCATTCCGGGTGAGAAACATCTCAACGCCAAATACGCCCACCCCTTGCAGCGCATCGATGGTGCGCGTTGCCAGTGCCTCCGCCGCTGCGGCTGTCTCGGCGCTCACAGCAGCAGGACAGAGCAGCAGGTCGAGGACATTCTCACCCGGGCGAAAACACATCTCCACCGTGGGATAGGCGATGCACTCCCCTTCCTGGTTGCGGGCAACCATCACCGCCAGCTCTTTCTTGGCGTCCACGAATCGCTCCACCAATGATGCCACTGGCAGATGATTGTCGAAATCCTCCGCAACCGGCATCACCGAGACACCGCGACCGTCATAGCCTCCGCGACGCGCCTTTTGCACCAGCGGAAAGCCAAATGATTCAAAGGCTTGTAACTCGGGTTCCGGCATCTCCACAAACTCTGCCGTGGGAATGCCGTTGTGCACCAGAAACTCCTTCTGCAACAGCTTGTCCTGCAACACCGAGAGCAAAGCGGGAGCTGGGTTGATGCGATGCCCCTCGCGCTCTAGCTGGATCAAGGTTTCTGTATCGATATTTTCCAGCTCGAATGTCACCACATCGCAGGATTCCGCCAGCTCACGCAATTTTGCGGGATCGTGATATCCACCGATTATCTGATGCCCGGCAACCTGTCCTGCGGGAGAACCGGGATACGGGTCGAGGACCACGCAAGTGCACCCCAGGCGCTTTGCCGCCTTGACCATCATGCGTCCCAGCTGTCCGCCGCCGATGAGGCCGATTCGAGCTACTGGGAATGGGAAACTGTCCTTCATCACTATCTAGGGCCTGTTAACACTAATCCAATACGCCCTGCTGGGGCTGTTTTCGTGCCCAGCAAGGCAGAATGAGCGTGGTGTAGTTATGCTACATGAGCGAATGATAACGCCGCTGGGGGCGAAAACAGCCCCAGCCCTTCGGGTTGCGCCCCGAAGGAAGTGCCCTTGGGGTGCGCCTGAAAAAGCGCCACTCGACGTTGCTCGTCGTTCATTTGGAATCACCAAACTTCTCTCCTCGCGCCTTGATTGGCGCTTTTTCAGACACAACAGGACGTATTGGATTAGTGTTAACAGGCCCTAATAAAAAAGGTTGATTATCGCCAAGGTGGGAGAGTATACCCGGCAAACAGAATGAATGCCTCAATGGATGTAAAATCCAAGGCACGCTACAGCTCTATCACCCTCAAGTGGGCGTGATTTCCCGGTTGATCTTGCCGGTTATATCCGCAAACTCAAGCAACCCTTTCTCATCCAGCACTTCCACCCGGCTGCCATCCACATGGATCAATCCCTGATTGGAAAAATTATGCAATATGCGGGAGAAGGTCTCCGGTGTCACTGAAAGCCGGGAGGCAATTACCCCTTTCGGGGTCTGAAGTTCAAAACTGTTGCTACGGTCGTCTATCCCGGCTCGCCATCTGTTATACAGGAAACTGGCAACTCGACAGCTGGCGCTCTGCAGGGTCAGTTCATCGATTTCTCGAATGAGGTTCTTGAGACGATGACTCATATCCCCCATGAGTTTGAAGCAGGTGTCTATGGACCCCCGCAGTATCTCGAGAAACGGGGCGCTTTCGAAGCTTAAAAGATAGGTATCACCGATTGCCACGGCATTGACGGGATATTCAGGGTGCTCACCAAACATCAGCGCCTCTGCGAAGGTCTGTCCCGGTGTAATAATCTCTATCACCTTTTCCTGCCCCTGCATGGAAAGGCGCGTCAGTTTCATCTGCCCCTGCAGCACCAGGAAAAAGTGGGTGGCCGGATCGCCCAATTGAAAAAAGAGTTGACCGTCCCCGAGCCTTACCTGATGAGTCATCTTTTTCACATGTTCGAATTGATTATCATCCAGGTGAGCAAACAGATAACACCGCTTGAGATCAAAATACACCATCCGCCTCCGGCTGATTACATCTTACCCAGGTTTTTTAGATCCCTAATGGATCAGGATGAATACTTGCCATGGCTATGAAATCAATCGTTATAGTTATTCAGTCATTATATTTCCAGATCCGATAGTAGGATAACCCTCGATTTCGGTCTGTTAACAGCCAACGACCATTGTCAAACTTGAATCTGGTCTCCTTCGAAACCTGGCAGACCAGTCCGCTATACGGCCGCTGAAGATTATCATCACCGCTAACGGTATGGAACCAGTCCACCATTTCTTCGCAATCACGATAGGCATATTCAGCCTCATTGCGAGGATGCAGGGCCGTCAACTTGGGAGACAGTTTCAACCAGGCATCGAAACCGCGCACCATGGCACCCCCTTCAGCCAGGATATCCACTTCATCGAGCGAGTTCTCAAACGCGTCCTCGAAAATCAATGCGGGATTGGTGGCTGTCGGATCACCCCCACTACAACCTGCAATGATAAAAAACAAGACAACGTGTGTCCGCATCACACCTTATCGAGTCGAGTAAGATCCCGGACAGCGCCGCGGGCGGCCGAAGTTGTCAATGCGGCATATGCCTTCAAGGCTTGAGATACCGCCCGTTCTCTACCGACCGGTCGCCAGGCCCGATTACCCCTTGCGATCATGGTCTCGCGCCTTTGCTGCAGTAGATCATCGCCCAACGCCACCTGTATGCTGCGCCCCGGAATATCGATTTCAATGATATCGCCCTCCTCCACCAAACCGATATTTCCACCTTCCGCCGCCTCGGGCGAACAGTGTCCGATGGATAAACCGGATGTACCACCGGAAAATCGACCATCCGTAATCAACGCACAGGCCTTGCCCAATCCCTTTGACTTGAGATAACTGGTCGGGTAGAGCATCTCCTGCATTCCCGGTCCCCCTTTCGGACCCTCATAGCGAATGATGACCACATCGCCCGCCTGGATGTCATCATTCAGAATCGCCTCTACAGCACTCTCCTGACTCTCGAAGATACGTGCCGGCCCGCTAAACTTCAGATTCGATTCATCCACACCGGCCGTCTTGACGATACATCCCTGTTTTGCCAGGTTGCCATATAGGACGGCCAACCCCCCGTCTTGGGAGTAGGCGTGTTCGAGATCCCGAATACAGCCCTGTTCTCTATCGAGATCCAAATCGGGCCAGCGGGACGACTGGCTGAAAGCTACCTGTGTGGGCACGCCACCAGGCGCCGCCAGATAGCGGTTTCGCGCCTCCTCCTCCATGCTGCGAACGATGTCCCAGCGATCGATCGCTTCACCGATACTGGCGGCATGGACAGTCGGCACATCGCGATGAACCAAACCTGCACGGTCCAGTTCTCCCAGAATGCCTATCACCCCGCCAGCCCGATGCACATCCTCCATATGAAACTGTTGCGTGGCGGGGGCGACCTTGCAAAGATTAGGTACTTTACGACTCAACCGGTCGATATCGGCCATCGTGAAATCGACCTCACCCTCATAAGCAGCGGCGAGCAAATGCAGTACGGCATTGGTGGAACCACCCATGGCGATATCCAGACTCATGGCATTCTCAAACGCCTTGAAGGTCGCCACATTGCGCGGCAGGACCCTGGCATCCTCCTGCTCATACCATCGTTTAGCCAACTCGACGACACGATGCCCCGCTTCCAAAAAGAGCTGTTTCCGATCGGCGTGGGTCGCCAGCAGCGAACCGTTACCGGGCAACGACAGCCCTAAGGCCTCGGTGAGGCAGTTCATGGAGTTTGCGGTGAACATGCCTGAGCATGAGCCACAGGTGGGACAGGCGGAACGCTCGATCTTCTCCACATCCTCGTCGCTCTCATCAGGATTGGCAGCCGATACCATGGCGTCGACAAGATCGAGGTGGTATTCCTTGCCATGCAACCGGACCTTGCCCGCTTCCATGGGACCACCGGACACAAACAGGGTCGGGATGTTCAATCTCAGTGCGGCCATCAGCATACCCGGGGTAATCTTGTCGCAATTGGATATGCAGACCAGCGCATCGGCACAATGTGCGTTGACCATATACTCCACGGAGTCGGCTATGATATCCCTTGATGGCAGGGAATAGAGCATGCCGCCATGCCCCATGGCGATGCCATCGTCCACGGCAATGGTATTGAACTCTTTGGCAACTCCACCAGCCGCCTCAATCTCTCTTGCAACCAGCTGCCCAAGATCCTTCAGGTGTACGTGGCCCGGAACGAACTGGGTAAAGGAGTTGGCGATCGCAACAATCGGTTTATCGAAGTCGCCATCCTGCATGCCTGTGGCCCGCCACAAGGCTCTGGCACCGGCCATATTGCGCCCATGGGTGGTCGTACGGGAACGGTATTGCGGCATCGGTCACTCCGGATAATCTGTCGAAAACGCCCATTATGCACACTTTTCCTTGCCGCAAACAAACACCCTCGACACGGTTTTACCGAACTGCCATCCCGCGCGGACAGTTAACGCCTTAAGGGGAAGCACTATCCTCACACGGCAGATTGAGTGTAAACACCGCACCTCCATTCTTCCCATTACTCGCCGCTACCGAACCATGATGTTTTTCCGCCACCACCTTGACGAAACTCAGCCCCAGACCAACACCTTTTTTGCGCAGGATTTGATTTGAATCCGCCTGCATAAACGGCATAAAGATGTCATTCAACTGGTGCTCCGGGATACCTGGACCCTGATCCTCTATTTCACATATCAGTCGAGAGCGTCTGATCGACAGGGTCAGCGTCACCTGGCTCTGTGGCGGAGAGAATTTAATCGCATTCTCCAGCAGGTTGACCAGAGCCCGCTCCAGCAAGCCCAAATCACCCTGCAACCACATTTCATCCTCGTTAAACAACCGCTGCAGCCTTACCTGCTTGACTTTGGCCTGGACATAGACCTCGTCTACGGCATTATGCGCCACCTCAATAAAATTGGTATCGGTGAATGAGGTGGTTTCGGCAACCTCGGCCCGTGCCAGGCGCAGGAAGTTATCCGCCAATTTCAGCGATCGGCGCGCCAAAGGCTGAATCTGTTCGGCCATCTCCTTTGCACTCCCATCCAGCAGCTGCCTGGACTGGGTCAATGAGAGCAGAGAGGTGATGGGAGAACGGATATCGTGGGAGAGAAAATTAAGCATCTTTACCCGGGTGCGTTCCGATCGCTTCAACGCACCGATATACGAGAGGTTGATGATCATACCCGGAAACTCCGTATCAACCGCTTCGAGAGCCTTCAGCTGCACAAACAGTTCAGTGTCCGGGGGGCGAACGGCTTCAAAACGTACAGGCTCTTTATGCAGCAATACCTTCCTGAAGACTTCCTGCCAGGTATCCGCACCTTGTATCTGCAATACGCTTAACAGGTGATAGGCATCCTCGCCCAACAGCTCCTTTTCGGCCGGATGGCCAAGATAGAAGGAGGTTCGGGGATTGGACATCACAACCTGCCCCAGGCCATTGATGACCATCAGCCCGTCATCCATCTGTCCCACCGCATTACTGATCAGATGGCGAAAGCGCTGCAAACGTGCATTGGCCTCCTGCATCTGCTGCATGCGCAACTCCACTCTTTCCAATACACTGTCCTGTTTGGCTTCTGATTCAAGCGAGAATTGCAGGGCGAACTCGTCGACCAGCTTCATCGAGCGGCCCACCGGCACCTCATTTCTCGGCCAGATCAAACCCAACCGCCAGGCCGTATCCGGCCGTTGTATCTCAGTCCATAGCTCTGCGCCTGATCGCTGCCATGCGCCGATTGCCAGAGATTCCAATGGCGGCCCCAGTGTCGCGCCGCTTTGCAGCAGTTGTTTGCCGCTGTCGGCATCGTAAAGCGCCCATCCCTGCAACGGCATCAATCTGGCAAGAAACTCCATTGCCGTAGTCATATCGCTGGGAGGCTGTTCTACCGGTAATAGACGCTGCTCACGTTGCATGCGTTCAAGCTGTTCGTTGAGATAACGCACCGCTTGATCAAGGCGTCGCCAACTCCATAGCGGATAACTCAGCAACAACCCGATCAAGGCGGCTGATGGAGGGAACCAATACTCAACCCCATGCAGCAGCGCAATGGTAAAAAGAAAAAAGCCAACCAGAAGAACCAGGGACACGAGCGGCGCCGCTCGAGTGGGAAAGCAGGGGTAGTGAACAAAAGGAAGAACAACCACCAGGGCGCTGCCCAACAAATGGGGCAGATAGGGTACCGGGGTAATCGCCTCTTCCTGTCTCAAACTCTGCAGGACATTGGCGATGATCTCCACACCGGGCATAGGCACCCCATAGCCGGACACAGGGGTAGGCAGGGCATCGCCTATCCCAGTCGCCGTAACACCAACCAATACAACCTTGTCGCGGAAGAGATCGGGTAGAAAATCGCCATCGAGTACCTGACTGTAGCTGTATCGGTGATAGTGACCCGCCGGACCGTAAAAGGGTATCAGGCGATGGGTATGTCGGTTGATTATGTGGATATTCGGCGCCTGCCGGCTGGTGGGTGCGGTACGCATTCCCTCCCCCCCGGGCTCTAACCAGTTCAATAAAGACAGCATCAAATGCGGCCAATAGGCCTGGCCCAATCCTTCATAGAGAAACACCCCACGGGCAATGCCGTCGGCATCCAGATCCATATGCACATGCCCCAGCCCCGCAGCCACATTTGAGAGCGCCGGCAACGGCATCGACTCCACCAACATTCCTCCCTGCCGATGTTCTTCCAGAATAACCGGCATAAACACACGTTCACTGGCGGCAATTGCCTGGATCAGTTGGTTATCTGATTCGGGATCGATTCGGTCTGGCTCGGCGAACAGGATATCGAGGACAATGGCTCTGGCCCCTGCCTGGGTGAGCCGGTCCACAAGTTTTGCGTGTGTCTGACGCGACCAGGGCCAACGCCCCAGGGCTTCCAGGCTCTTCTCGTCCACCGCGACGATAATGATATCTTCAGCAACGGGTTTGGAGATAAAACCCATCTGTAGATCATACAACAGCAGATCCCATCGCCAGAGCCAGTTACTGGCCGCCAACAAGCTGGTCAGCAGCAACATGATCAAAGCACTGCGTGTACGTTCTGAGTACGTCTTGGATCGTGTCACCGCGCCTGTAGGGTTTATGTCATCCCTCATCTTTTACCTGTCATGGAAGCTCCACCATCACACTGCGCCATCACCAAACAGGTATACCGATACGGTAAATATCGGATCGTGATAGATCATCGTTAATCGCAGATAGCGCCTCCACACCGATATAGTAGTGCCCTGGGGGCAAGGGATGCAAAACGAATGCGTTATCTTCGGACAACCTGGTGAAAAGCTTATCCTCAAGTTCGACATCTCTGGCAACAATCAACCTATACGCCCAAGCACCCGCTACCTGTGTCCAATGGAGATGGATACCATGACGACTGAACTGCGGTCGAAAGAGCGTCGGCGCTGTCAGTGCTTCAGGCTCCACCCGCAGAGGTAACGGCGCCACCGCCTCCAGCGTGAAATTACGATAAGCATTGAATCCCTCAAATCCCAATTCGTCAATACCTCTCAATGCGATTGTCCGTACTGATCCCCCCCGCAACCATCCCTTCCTCCCTGTTGGTGAGCTGATAGCGATAAGCAGCCGCCCCGACAAGCGGTGACCATTCAATCACTACGCCATTCATCGTGAACTGGTGTGTCATTTCCGTCAGATCCGGCTGTGCCAGCAGCGCACGCGGAGAAGACGGGGGCTTACCCTTTTCTATCAGAGTCCCCTCTCCCTGTTCAACCAATACAATCTCACCTTCAGCAGTGATGTTGCCCCCCCTCAGTCACTTCACTGCGGGTCTGTTCATCCCCGGCATCCGAAAAGACGCGAAACTCCGTGCCACGGACCATGGTCACTGCGGCCGGGGTATGTATTTCATATCGATATTCCGGCTTTCTAAGTGGCTTGATGCGATTCTCGATTCGCCCCCGTTGCAGGCGAATCCTAGTATCCAGCATACCCATGCCGTGAAAAGATGAGAGTGCATCGAATACCACTTCACTCTCTTCGCCAATCAACAGTGTGGAATCATCCGCGAATTGTAATGAAACAGATGAATCGATACCGGTAATAATCCTATCGCCGGCATTGAGTATCGTGTCTGCAAGCAGGTCGATTGTCTCACTGGCTCCCATTCGCCGCAGTGAGGCATGCCCATAAACATAATTGACCTTTACACCCGCAAGTACCTCTTTCAGCCAGTCGATCGGCACACGGATCTCAGTTCCAATCGGAATTTCCCTGTCATTGGCGATACCGTTGTAGATTTGCAATTGTTCAGGAGTGAAATCTGACTTGAGGAAACGTTCCGCGACGAGGGACAGATTCTCTCCCTCGTGAATGCGATAGGCCCAGTCTTCCGACCATGCCTGTCCCTTTATCACAACAAGGATGAAGAACAGGAGCGATGTGATGATTCTAGTCATCTTGCCAGTTACTCATCGACCACAAATTGGATTTGAAGATCACTCAACCGGCTTCCGCTCCGGACCTTCGAAATGACCCTATGTGTTTGATTTCAGGATAATATTACTGGCGATCCATGCCGGAATCAGCATGCAGTAGGATATACCCGCTCAAGCCGGAATTCCAGCCAGCTACTCTTGCTCGGTCAGCTGCTCGAGACGGTAACCTTGGTGATAGACTGCCTTCAAACGCCATCCGTTCTCCGGTGTCAGACCGAGTTTACGGCGAAGCCGACTGATATGTGTATCCACGGTACGGGTCATCAGGCCCGGTCCAAATCCCCATATGCTCTCCAACAGATGGTCGCGGGAAAGCAGGCGGCCGATGTTGGTGAAGAGCATCCACGCCAATTGAAATTCCTTCTCCGTCATATCCACAGGCTCACCGTTCAAGGTGAGCGTTTTGTTATCCTTGTTAAGTGAAAAACCACTCACTTCCAAATGATCGCGCCGACCACTATGCCGCCTGACCAGGGCTTTGATCCGTGCCAGCATGATTTCGCGGTTGACCGGTTTCGCCAGGTAGTCATCGGCACCTTTTTCCAGCGCTTCGATGATATCAGCTTCACCATCCCTGTGGGTGATAAAGAAAACGGGTAGATCCCACTCCCGATCGCCACGCAACCAGGAGAGCACCTCTACACCGCTTTTTTCCGGCAATTCCCAATCCATTATCAATAGATCATAGGTTTCATGACGCAACTCATGCATAAAAGCATCAGCATTATCAAACGCCCTGCAGACATAGCCTTCAGCTTCCAACCATTCCTTCATTACCGCTGACTGCACTTTATCATCTTCCAAATAGGCTATTCGCATAGATGACTCCAAGGTAGTAAGGTCATACGATCCCGCCATACCGGTGAGGACTCAAACACACCGGGCAAACCAGCTGCGGCTGTTCGGGATTCAGCTGATCCATGCCTACTAACTGACCACTGCCTGGCGATGGTGTCAACATAAGTGTTCCCATAATACGCTGTAAGTTCCAGGCAACAGCATGACAAAAGTCAAGCTGTTGCCTTAATGAACATTGTTTATTGACAATATTTAGTCAAGTTTCAACTCGGCACGCCGATTCTGCGCGCGTCCTTCCGCCGTTGCATTGTCGGCGATGGGAGAAGATTCCCCCATTCCCTTGGCGGTGAACAGTGTTCCATTCACTCCCTGTGCCTCAAGATAGTCAGCCACTGCTTTCGCACGCCTCTCGGAAAGGGACTGGTTATAGGTCGCGGAACCCGTGGAGTCGGTATGACCGATAACCTCAATCGATTTAATATCGGGGCGCGCCTTGAGTGAATCGGCAATATGATTCAATGTGGATGTGTATTCGCCGCTGACCTTATCGCTGTTGAGTTCAAACAGGATATTCTGCAAGACGATCTGAACCGCACACCCGGCATCGGTTACCGTAGCGCCGGCAGGTGTATTCGGGCAGTCATCCTTACTGTCGACCACGCCGTCACCATCACTATCCAGTTCACAGCCACTGGCGTCGACCTTTGCGCCGGCAGGCGTATCCGGGCATTTATCACTGCTGTCGGCCACGCCGTCTCCATCACTGTCGAGGGCGCATCCTTTGTCATCGACCTTTACCCCGGCTGGTGTACCTGGGCACTGGTCCTTACTATCCACAACACCGTCATTGTCGGCATCGCCTTCAGCCTTTGACATTACCGGTTCACCGAAACAGCTGGTATCAGCCGGTGCCTTGTCACGATGGGAGGTCGCCCAACACTCACCATAACCGGTGCGCCAAACCGAATTAACGCTATCGTAGGCCAGTCCCTTTTCTGCCACTGCGTGACCGCTGATCAGTATCGGCGTTAAGGCCAGGGCTATGGCAATTCTTTTAATGTGCATAATCACACCTCCAGGTTTTTTAAAGTATGGATACGGCGACTACAATTTCTAGGCCGCCGTCGCTTGAATCATATGAATATCCCGTTGCGGATAGGGAATACTGATACCCTGCTTATCAAAAGCTGTCTTGATGGCTTCAAGCAGCGCTGCCCGCGTCACCCAGTAATCTCCAGACTTCACCCAGGGACGTACTGCAAAATCGACACTGCTCTCGCCCAATTCCAGCAACATGATCGTCGGCGCGGGATCTTTTCGCACTGTGCTATCGGCATCGAGGATCTGCTGCAGCAGGTCTCTTGCCTTTTTAATGTCATCGTCATAACCGATACCGATCACCAGATCGATTCGTCTCGTATTCCTGGCGGAATAGTTGATGATAGTGCCGCTGTATATTTGCGCATTGGGCATAGTGATCTCGCGGTTGTCGCCGGTCTTGAGAACCGTGTGAAAGATGCGGATCTCCTCAACCACGCCGGACACACCGCCTGCTTCGACCAAATCCCCCAATTTAAACGGCCTGAAGATGATCAACATCACACCGGCAGCAAAGCTAGCCAGCGAGTCCTTCAATGCCAAACCGACGGCCAGGCCTGCAGCACCCAAAATAGCCAGTGCGGATGTTGTATTGACACCGAGTTGCTCCAGCGCGGCAAGCACCACTACCGCCAGCAGTACAGCGTATGCGATATTTCCGAGGAAACTGATCAGCATCTGGTCGATGCTTCCTCTCTCCATGAGCCTTTTCAGCGTACGGGTCAGCATTTTTGCTATCCATCGACCGATAATGAACACCAACAGTGCCATAACGATCTTGGTTCCCCAAGGAATAACGTAAGTGTCCAAAATAGTCTCTATTGTAAGATCCATGAATCTTCTCCAGTCATTGTTGCGATACTCTCTCTGCTTGGCCAAATTGATGTACAACGCTTGTTGACCAGTCCGGCGATTGCCAGCACAAGTATCGCGCCTGCTGTTGCAGTGATCAATGACACGATCGACCCTTTGCTGCCGACCGCAAAAAAATCAAGAAGATATCCACCTATCAATGCGGGCTGCCCAGATTATTCATGGGGCTGGATCCCAGCGCGTTTATGCCGCGATAAAGATCGACAGCCGCCCAGCCAGAGAACACGGCCTTCAAGGTAAAATACAGTCCATTCAAGAACGGCTCGGAGAGGTTAACCTCAATCCGGGCATCGAGCCTGAATGAAAGAACTGCAAAGCTTTAACTGAACCACGGTGAGAACAATAAAATGAATACCGAATCATCAACGGAAGAGCTGTTAAACGATATAAACAAGCTATGGTCGGAAAGCTATCACGGTTTACTGTCTACTCATTCAGTGAAATACCAGGGTTACCCCTTTGGTTCACTATTGCCCTTTTGCCGCGACACGAAGGGCAACCTTCTGTTACTGATTTCTCACCTGGCGCAACATACAAGGAACCTCGAACACGACCCTCGCTGCTCCCTGACACTGACTGGCCAGGGAGCTGGCGATGTGCAGCAGCTGGCGCGACTTACTTGCCTGTCACAGGCCGAAACCGTCAATTCAACTGCCGCAGCCGAGCGATACTTCCGTTTCTATCCGGATGCACGCCGCTATCGGAAAGAACTCAACTTCCGTTTCTATCGCCTGGATGTGAAACACTATTACTATATCGGCGGATTCGGATCTGCCCGCTGGTTTGATCCAAGCCGTATCCCGCCGCCCATCCCCTTTTCAACTGCGGATGAAGCGGAACTGCTTTACCAGTTGAACGCCCACAACCATGATCTGCTGAAACAACTGCTCCATAGCAACGGCATACCGGCCGATACCCCCGTCGAAGTTGTCGGTCTTGATCCCTTCGGGTTGGATGTCCGCCTGACCACAGGCTTGAGGCGCCTCCAGTTTAAAACCAGTTGCGAAGATAAGTCAGCATTCCTGAAACACATTGTTGCAATCTCCAACACTTCCACATCAGAAACGCCTTAGACCGGACCCCTAAAAACCAGGATTTTTTTGGGGTGGAAACAGACTGGTATTTCACATTAAACTTCGCCTCGAAAATAACCTACCTTTTTAGTTGGTAATAGGAGCGGTAAAATGAATACAGAACTACCTGAGCGCGATGGAGACGGTTATCTCACCGATCTGAACGCATGGACCCCGGAAATCGCCAAAGCCATGGCAGAAGACGACGAGTATGAACTCACCGATGAGAAGTGGCGGCAGATCATGAAAGCTCGGGAGTATTATGATGAGTTCAACGTAGTGCCGCCTATCCGCAAATTCTCAAAATATCTAGGCGCTGATCAGAAAGCTATGTTCAAACTTTGGCTTACGGGTCCGATGAAACCGATTACCAAGTATGGCGGGCTGCCAAAACCCACCGGCTGCGTCTAATAATGAGTTTTTCATCTATGACAAACCTCACCCTGCAGGTTTCCGAAGCGTAGGGTGAGGCATGACGTACTATAATCTGAGAACTGCCGGTAGACTTCCCCCCAATATATCCCTCCGTTAACATAGCCAGCTTTGTCGAACGGAAAAGGGTGATATGACCTCAACCACACTGCTTGGCCAACTGAGCAGTCTGCATGCATCGCAGATTGAACTATTGACGTCCATTCCAGACGCAGATTGCGCCAGACGATTTCATCCACGACTTGCCTCACTCAACTGGTATTTCGGCCGTGGCGTCTATCTGGAACTGCTATGGCTCAGAGAGCGGTTGCAACGCGATGACGACCTTTCCATGAGAGTTGAACAACTCTTTTCTCCGAATGCATTGACCCTGGAACAACAATGCAGCCGGTTGCCACCTGTTGATCACCTGATCAACTGGGGTTCGGAGATCCATGACGAACATCTGCGCAGACTGGCCACTCCATCTGCACTGCCCGATCATCCCTGGCTCCACCATGACAGGCTCCCCTGGTTCCTGCTGCAAGAGCAGGCGAAACTCTATGAAGCCATGTTGATACTCCTTAACCAGCGATCTCTCCAGGAGCGGGATCAGGCATATCAATGCAAGGAACCGCTTGAACCCGGCATACCCAAATGGGAAACCAGGGAGATTTCCCAGGGACACTACCGCATCGGCGCCCGGGATGAACCACGCGCTTACGATAATGAGCTGCCACCACAAGCCGTTGAACTCAGCAGTTTTCGGATAGCATTGACGCCGGTATCAAATGCGCAATATCTCAGTTTTATGCAGGCGGACGGTTATAGCGATGAATCTCTGTGGAGTAACGAAGGTTTGCAGTGGCTGAATCATCATGGTCACAGACACCCCGAATATTGGCGGCAGGATCATAGAGGTGGATGGTATGAAGTGGCTATCAATGGCATCTCCCACCTGCCACCCCATGAACCGGTCACCGGCATCTCCCACCATGAGGCCCAAGCCTTCTGCAACTGGGTCGGCGGCCGTGAAAACGGTGAATTTTCAGGTGCCGTGATCCAGCATGAATATCAGTGGGAATTGGCAGTGCGCACGGGTGTTGTGAGCCAAATGGGACGCGCCTGGGAGTGGTGCGGTAACAAATTTCACCACTATCCCTCATTTCAACCCTTTCCCGATGACAGGGTTTCGTCCAAGGCTGTTGACGCTAAACACTACTCTCTGCGGGGTGCCAGCTTACACACACAACCCATGCTGCGTCGCGCCAGTTTCCGTCACTGGGCATTGCCCTCTGACCACCACCAGCTCACAACCGTCCGACTGGTCTTCCCGCCACGTCATCAATGGACTTCATAGGCCTGATATCAGAACTTTGTAGCCCCCCGCCCTCGGGAACGGAATTCACCAATTCGACCACCCACCCACTGTTTAAGAACGAATCAACTAAAGAATCGGGAAAAACTGCCAACAAACGGATTAGCCCCAATATTTCACGCATTAAAAAGGCAAAATCCTGATACTTCGATATAATTCAGTTGCTTACACTGTAATCGAAAGGATTTTGCCTGTGACAAACTGTACCCAGACTGCCTTTGATTTTCCAGCCCTAAAACGCCGTAAGGTTCAAGCCGAGTTTTCCGGTGGCGATATCACCTCGGACGGCGGCGTGTTGCTGCTGCGTGAGATCGACAGGCGTCTGGGATTGCTCGAGGCGGTTGATGCGGTCATCCCCGACCCGCGAATTGAACACAGCCAGTTGAGCCTGTTGCGCCAGCGAGTCTATGGGCTCTGCCTGGGTTATGAAGATCTGAACGACCATCAGACACTACGCACCGACCCGGCCCTACAGAGCTCGATCGAACGCGAGGAGGTACTGGGCAGCCAGTCGACACTTTGTCGGCTGGAGAACCGGGTCGATCGCCGGGTTGCCGTTGATGTCCACAACCTACTGCTCGAGCAGTTCATTGCCTCATATGATGCACCACCCGATGAGCTGATCCTGGATTTCGACGCCACGGATGATCCGGTGCATGGCCGCCAGGAAGGCCGCTTCTTTCACGGCTACTACGATCACTACTGCTTCCTGCCCCTGTATGTCTTTTGTGGCGATCAACTGCTGGTGAGTTATCTGCGGCCCAGCCGGATCGATGCGCCCAAGCATGCCTGGGCGATTCTGGCGCTGTTGGTCAAACGCCTGCGCCGGGCTTGGCCTGAAGTGCGTATCATCTTTCGGGGCGATAGCGGCTTTTGCCGTCACCACATGCTCAGCTGGTGCGAGCGCAACGCTGTGGGCTATATCGTGGGCATCGCCAAGAATGACGCCTTGCTGCGGTGTATCCGTGAGCCCATGCAGTGGGTTGAGGAACTGGCGAAGCGAACCGGCATGAAGATGCGGGAATTCTTTCAGTTTCACTATGCCGCCAGCACCTGGAAGACGCGTCGCAAGGTGATCGCCAAACTGGAGGTCACCGACAAGGGGCCAAATCCACGCTTCATCGTCACCAACCTGGCCGGCGACAAACAGCGCCTTTACGATGACCTCTACTGCGCCCGTGGTGACATGGAGAACCGAATCAAGGAGCAGCAACTGGGGCTGTTCGCCGATCGCACCAGCGCGCATTACTGGTGGGCCAATCAGTTTCGTCTACTGCTGTCCAGTCTGGCCTATGTGCTGATGGAGGCCATCCGGCGCCTCGCGCTGAAGGGCACGGAACTGGCGCGTGCACAGATGACCACGATCCGGCTCAAACTGTTCAAGATCGGGGCGGTCATCATTCGCAACACGCGACGGATCCGCTTCCTGCTCTCCAGCACCTATCCCTATCAGGCGCTGTTTTTCCAGGTGGCGGCACGACTCAAGCCGGGATAGCCCGAATATTTCACAAATAAAGAGGGTAAAACCCGTGTAGTTCAATAGAATTCAGTTACTTAGGCTGAAATTGAACGAGGTTTTGCCTGTGACAGAATGTACCCAAGGTCGTTTTGCTTTTCCAGCGGTAAAACGCCGCCAGGTTGAAGCGGATTTTTCCGGTGGTGATATCAGCAGTGATGGCGGCGTGTTGTTGCTACGACAAGCGGACCGACGGCTGGGATTGCTTGAAGCCGTCAATGACACTCTCGCTGATCCACGCGATGGCCGCTATGTGCAACATGATCAGATTTCTCTACTACGCCAGCGGGTCTATGCCCTGTGCCAGGGCTATGAAGACCTCAACGATCACGACAGTCTGCGACAAGATTTGGCCTTTCAGACGGCCGTGGAACAGGATCAGGCACTGGGCAGTTCACCCACGCTCTGTCGCTTGGAGAATCGGTCAGATCGGGCAACCGCTGTCGCGATCCATCAGGTCCTGATCGAGCAGTTCATCGCCTCGTTTGCCGAGCCACCCGAGGAGTTGATCCTGGACTTCGACGCCACCGATGACCGGGTTCACGGCCTGCAGGAAGGCCGCTTCTTCCACGGTTACTACGATAACTACTGCTTTCTCCCGTTGTACGTGTTTTGCGGCGAACAACTGCTGGTCAGCTATTTGCGCCCGAGCAAGATCGACGGGGCGAAACATGCGTGGGCGATCCTCGCCCTGCTGGTCAAACGCTTGCGTCAGGCGTGGCCGGCGGTGCGGATCATCCTGAGAGCCGACTCGGGCTTCTGTCGTCACCGCATGCTGCGCTGGTGTGAACGCCATGGCATTGGCTACATCGTAGGCCTGGCGCGCAACCACCGCCTGCAACGGATGATCGAGGAAGACTTCACTGCAGTCGAGCAATGCTTCAAGGCCAACGGACAGAAGCAACGCGTCTTCCTTGGCCTGCGCTACGGTGCACGCAGCTGGCGCCGTCGACGCGCGGTGATCGCCAAGCTGGAGGTGAGTGAGCGAGGGCGTAATCCCCGATTTGTCGTCACCAACCTCAACGGCGATGCCCAAACCCTTTACGACGACGTCTATTGTGCGCGGGGCGAGATGGAAAACCGCATCAAGGAACAACAGCTGGGGCTGTTTGCTGATCGCACCAGTGCACATCATTGGTGGACCAATCAGTTTCGCTTGCTGCTGTCGAGCCTGGCCTATGTGTTGATGGAAGCGATTCGCCGCTTGGCCTTACAGGGTACAGAACTGGCCAAGACCCAGGTCGGCACGCTGCGGCTTAAACTACTCAAAGTGGGTGCGGTGGTGATACGCAATACCCGGCGTGTCCGCTTCCTGCTCTCCAGTGTCTTTCCTTACCAGGCATTGTTCTTCAGTGTGGCCGAACGGCTGGAGCCAGGATAGCACGCGATGAGTGCTGCCCCGGCACGTTGATAAATAACGGGGTAAGGGGAAGCTGTGCCTGTCAGCCAGAAATCGGGGCGTTTGGAGCCGGTATCATCCTGTTTCTCGTCCCGGCCTTCTCCTCGTGCCAGTATCGGCAAATGGATGAAATATCCGGGATAGCCCGGCAGAGTGCTGCCCCGGCACGTTGATCAACAATAGGGGTAAGGGGGAGTCTGCCCGGAGGGTGGAGAATCAGGGCTTGATAGAGGTTTGGTTCCCAGTGAGGGCAAACCATCCAAGCTTGGCCATATCACCGGCTAAATTTAAAAACGGATGAAACATGCGGGTTAGAACGGTTGTATTTAAAGGAAGCTGCATCAATCATGGGTATCAATTCGATAACAGGACCGGCACTTCAGGGGATTCAAAAGGGATTCCAGGGGATGCGTCGTGTAGCATCGGAGATCGCCAGCACCCAGCAGACCAATCAAGCCAAACCGACTGATCTCTCCCGTGCCATGGTTGAACTGCAACAACACGCCAACCATACCAAGGCACAAGTGAAAACCCTGAAAACCGCCAATGAACTGATCGGCACACTGATCGATGAGCGCGTATAGAAATAGGGTTGTTTAGTCTAAAAACAACATCGAGAGATCAACTGCTCGGACATCCTTGGTCAAGGCTCCGACGGAGATATCATCCACGCCCGTCTCGGCAATCGAGCGTATTGTCTCGAGGTTAACGCCGCCGGAAGCCTCAAGTCTTGCCTGTCCGGCATTCATCTCCACCGCATCACGCAACATCTTCAGCCCAAAGTTATCCAACAGTATCCTTTTGGCGCCGGCGGACAACGCCTCATCAAGCTGAGCCAAGGATTCCACCTCCACCTCGATCTCCACCCCGTCGGTTGCGATCCGGTTAGCCCGTTTCAGTGCGGCCCCGATCGATCCGGCAATTTGCACATGATTCTCTTTAAGGAGGATGGCATCATAAAGGCCAATACGGTGATTCCGGCCGCCACCACAGGCCACCGCATATTTCTGCTGCTCCCTAAGGCCGGGAATGGTCTTTCGAGTGTCGAGTATGGTCACACCCGTTCCCTCCACTGCCTCCACATAGCGACGTGTTACCGTCGCGGTTGCCGAGAGGGTCTGTAGATAATTGAGTGCCGTCCGTTCACCGCTCAACAAGGATCTATTGTTACCCTGCAACCTGCAAAGCACCGAGCCGGGGGTGACAGCGTCTCCATCTGCAACCCGCCAATCGAGTTCAATGCTCCCATCCAATTGAGTGAAGACTTGATTCACCCAGGCAACACCACATATCACGGCAGCTTCTCGGCAGAGAATGTGCGCGCGCGCTAGCACGTGCTCATCCAGCAACTCGGCGGTTAAATCGCCAGCGCCAAGATCCTCCGACAATGCCAGTCCTACCTGTTCATTGATCAGGTTGAGGGGCGGCAGCCTGTTCATCCCTCGACGGAAAGCAGTTCAACATCGAATACCAATGTGGCATTCGGAGGGATCACGCCACCGGCTCCCTGAACGCCATACCCCAATTGCGGTGGAATCGTCAGCCTTCTTTTGCCACCCACCTTCATGCCGGCAACCCCCTCATCCCATCCGGCAATCACCATGCCCTTGCCTAAAGTAAAATCAAAGGGTTGGTTACGGTCCAGGGAGGAGTCGAATTTTTCTCCATCGAGCAGCCAGCCGGTATAGTGTACCGAGACCCGATTACCGGATATCGCAATATCCCCTGTCCCCTTGTTCAGATCTTCAAACTTCAGCCCGGAATCTGTCATTTTTTCACTCATGATCAACCCTGTCCTCATAACGGTGTAATGAAACAGTTAACAGACCGATATACGGTCGAATGGAAATTCTTATCAGCTGCTTATGCGTGGCGTCAAGCCATCGCTTTGTGTGGCATGTGGTGCCTGATAGGGATAAATCCGCTTCTTTAACAGGCTAGGGCCTGTTAACACTCATCCAATCGGCCCTAGGCTGATGCAGAGGTTGAAGTTGTTTTCTTCAAAGCATCGAGCATTGCATCCAGGGCTCGATCCATGATCGGCTTGGCTGGAAGCTCCACCTTTTTCGCCGTGCCTTCACGCAAACGCTTGGCCAGGCCGAAGGTGGTGAGTTCCATGGCTTTCATGCCCTTACGGTTAACGAAGATATAGGTGTCTGTAACATTGCTTTTCCACGACAATTTGACCCGAACCTTACTGCTTCCATCTATGATTTCAAGCCATTCACCGGTTTCCATATCAACCGCCTGCTGAGTGAAATCATCATTCTCACCGATCGCTTCTTCCGCCATCTCCTGCAGTTGGCTGTTGGGATCAGCCACAAGTTTGCTATCCGGAAAATGAATCTCATACTGGTTAACCGGCATCGTTCCAGCGGTATGCATCTGGCTGCTGTCTCCGCCACGCAGGACGCCAATATGGCAGTTTTGCAGCTCTTTAAACAACTTGGCCATTTTATGTTGATCAAACGAGATGCTGTTCAGCCGTTCGCGGATATTTCTCAACAGTTCAGGGATACCGCGCAGTAATTGCTGCCTTTCCCCATATTCAGACTTGGGTTGTACACTCCATAACAGTCTGTCAACGATATCCAACGCCTCGCTCCAGCCTTTACTCTCCGATCCTTCACGCAGGTAAACGAGTAACAGTACATCTTTCCAGCCATCCTCAAGGATAGACATCACCGCCTCGGGAATGACATTTTGAGTGCGTAACCGTTTGTTTAGCTCTTCAGAAACGATCTGCTTGGCTGATTTAAGTTGCTCTTTTCCCTTGGTTATCTGATTGGTGCGCTGCTCCGCAATCTGTGCGCCCCGCTGCTCCTTCTGCCACCAACTCGAGAAATCCTCTTCCAACTCCGCAAACAGACCGGGATCGTCGTGGAACTCGTTCAAAACCCTTTTTACTACCTGCTCGATCTTTTTATACAGGGTGTCGTTGGCACGATCACCTGTATCATTCCAGCCAACAGCCGCCTGGGCCAGACTGTTGAGTAAACGCCTTGCGGGATGAACCTTCTGACTGAAAAATGTCTTGTCGATGATCGCCACTTTCAGCATAGGTATCTGCAGACGACTGATCAGGGCCTTCATGGCGTCGGGCAGACTGTAATCATCGAGGATAAACTCGAAGATCATGGAGATGACATCGATAGTATCGTTGTCCGCATCCCCAAGTGAGCGTACGACCTGACCATCCCTGGCGATCTGCAGATCAGTGACCAATTGAGCCCGCATCTCATCGGGTGTCAGGGGTCGATTTACTCGACGCCCTTGAGGCAGCATCACCACATTCGACTGCTGGATAGCTGAGAGCGCACCCAGGAGTTCACCTGTATCAACGACTGGAACATTGCCAGCCGGTGGGGTAAGCATCAGACTGGATGTCATCAGACTGCTTCCACCGGCACTTGCACGTCTGAGGTTGAGCAGTTGCTGCAGGTTTGAAAACAACTCAGCCTGAATCATCTCTTCGGTTGCGGCTGATGCGGTGGATTCGGGTGCGGATGAACTCATATAGGATGAGTCGCTTGCCATGTAGCTTTCGCCCCCATCACCACGCAAGCTTGGGGAAACCGGATTGCGGCGGACCTTTGGTGTCAGCTTGGGTATGACACCGGCGCGGCCCAAGAGCAGATTGATCTCATCATACAAGCCACCGATATAGTGCATCACGTGGCGGTCAAACAACTTGTAGACAACCAATTTGACCGGCAGCTCAACTGATATACCCGCCATCGAGATCTGGAATGCGTTGCAGATGACACCCGGTGCCAGTGGGGTGTGTTGGGCTGAAGTCTCATCGACAGATCCACCCCCGATCAGGTAGCCGAAACGTTGGCTCATGGCATAGAGTTCGCGGGTGTAACGGCTCTCGGATTTGCTGACCATATTAGTGACGGCTAATGAGTCTTCCAGATCCTCATCATCCACCAGCGACATTTCCGATTCCAGACTCAGTTCATCGAGGGTCGGTTGTTGGATCGTTATTTCGCCCGTTTGCCAGTAACTGTCGTAGGCCCGCAGGATTTCCTGGTTAAACTTGCGATCGATACCTGACCGCTGCTTGCGGAGCTCTCGCATGGAGTCGAAATAGATATTCTGCAGGGCGTTGCTCTCGGATTTGTTGGCCATTTCATAGAGAGCATCATCGAGATTCTCGAATAGGCCACTCATCAATTTCGGTAACGTTTTACCTACGAGATTTCGACATTCAGACGCAATCCTACGTCCGTTCACGTCAAGAGTGATTTTTTTCGACGGGGCACAGCTGAGCCGAATGTAATAATGTTGTCTTGCCTTCGCATCTATTGCCACTTGAAGGTATCCATCAATATCCAAAAAGATGCCGACCGGTCCCTGATACCCGCATCTAGCCTAAGGCTATGCTACTTAACGGATATCGTTTGAGAATAACCTCACACTAAGCGCCTTTCAGCGACAAGAAATGAAGCTAAATACCCAGGGCACAAAGGGAAAATTAGCACCAAACGCACGTATAATCAATGAGTTCTACAAAAAACCAATCATATGTTCGTCACAACAGCCGGCACCATCCCAGCTGAGTGCCTCATACTTTTGCGAAATTAATTCCGATTAGCCATTCTCCCACCCATCGATGAAGAGAGAATCTCGCCCAATTTGGCAGGTGAATAGATGACTATGGTCGTCTTTACCACCAAACCGGATCGACCCGATCTCCAATATAGGGTAATTTGAGGAATAGAAGCTAACGTGAATCTAAGGTATTGTTGAATGATTGAGGAATAGCTCCAAAAGGCCCCGCCTCACAGAAAAGCAATAAACGACCTGAAACAGCCCCACTTCCATCGATGCGCCTACTCAAACGCCTACTCTCTTCCCTCGCCGACAGCATCCGTGATCTGCTGCCGATTGTATTTGTTATCGCCTTTTTTCAGCTGGTGGTCCTGCAACAGCCAATACCCAATCTCGGCACCATCCTCATAGGGTCGGTGCTGGTCCTGCTGGGCCTGACCCTGTTTATCGAGGGCTTGAATCTCGGCCTGTTTCCAATCGGTGAAGGTATGGCATGGGATTTTGCACGGAAAGGCAGCCTGACCTGGCTGCTGCTGTTCGCTTTCGCCCTCGGATTCGGTACAACGGTGGCTGAGCCCGCATTGATCAAAATCGCCCAGGAGGCGGCCAATGTGGCCGCTGTCGGCGGTATGATCGAAAATACACCCCCTGCACAAGAGGAGTATGCCCAAGGATTACGCTACACCGTAGCGATATCCGTCGGATTCGCAATTTTGTTCGGCGTATTACGTATCGTTAAGGGTTGGCCCGTTGAATATCTGATCATTGGTGGCTATTTGGGCGTTGTATTAATGACCGCTATAGCACCAAAAGAAATTATTGGTATCGCATACGACTCTGGTGGGGTCACTACATCCACGGTCACCGTTCCCCTGGTTACCGCCCTTGGCGTGGGACTCGCCTCCAGCATCAAGGGCCGCAATCCAATGACCGATGGATTCGGCTTGATCGCCTTTGCCTCTCTGACCCCGATGATCTTCGTCATGGGATATGGATTACTGCTATGAACGAAGCCTTGCAGCACTTCTTCGCAGTGATGATAGGCACGATTCTCGATGTCCTACCGATCGCCGGTATTCTGGTTGGCTTCCAGTTCCTGGTTTTGCGCCGGCCGATAAAAAATCCTAAAGAGGTCCTGTTTGGTTTTCTTCTGGTTCTGATTGGCCTGGTATTGTTCCTGGAGGGGTTGGATCTGGCCCTCTTCCCACTGGGCGAGTTGATGGCGAATCAGCTCACCTCCCCTGAAATACTCAATATTTCCCCCACGGCTGGTACCGTTCAATGGCATCACTACTTCTGGGTCTATCTGTTTGCGGCCAGCATCGGCTTCTCCACCACCATTGCAGAACCCTCCCTGATTGCTGTCGCCATCAAGGCGAATCAAGTCTCTGCAGGCGCCATCAGTCAGTGGGGATTGCGCATTGCGGTCGCCATCGGCGTTGCGGTCGGCATCTCCTTGGGTTGCTACCGGATTATTTCCGGCACACCTTTACACTGGTACATCATGGCGGGTTATGTGGTGGTGATTGTGCAGACAGTCTATGCCCCCCGTTCGATCATTGCCCTGGCTTACGATTCCGGAGGGGTAACCACTTCCACTGTCACGGTTCCACTGGTTGCGGCTCTTGGACTTGGACTATCGAGTAATATACCGGGACGCAATCCTGTGATGGACGGTTTTGGCCTCATCGCCTTTGCCAGCCTTTTTCCGATCATGTCAGTCATGGCCTACGCTCAGCTGAGTGAATGGCGTTCGAAAAAAAAGACAGATGATACAACGAGGTAAATCTCATGCACTTCAAACTCATCATCGCCTTGGTAGAAGACACTACAACCGAAAAGGTTCTTGAGGCTGCCCGGTCCGCGGGAGCCACAGGCTCCACAGTCATCAATCATGCGCGTGGCGAGGGTGTCAACCAGTCAAAGACATTTCTCGGTTTGACCCTTGATACTCAACGGGATGTATTGCTGCTGCTTGTAGAAGAGCATCTCAGTCGTACCATTCTGGAGACTATATCCAAAGCCGGCCAGTTTGATGAAGAATCGGGAAACGGCATCGCCTTCCAACTAGACATCGAAGATGCGGTCGGCGTCAGCCACCAGATCCAGACACTCACACAAGTTATCGAGGAGGAGTTATGAGCGATCGACAACTCATCAGGGTTCGGGATGTCATGAAAACCAACTTTGACATGGTCGATGGGATGGATACCGTACAAATGGCACTTGAACGCATGATCCATGTGGAGACCAAATCGTTGATCGTCAAAAAACGCAATGACGACGACGAGTATGGATTGGTGATGCTTGCCGATATTGCCCGCCAGGTACTGGCCAAGGACCGGGCGCCGGAGCGGGTCAATATTTATGAAATCATGACCAAGCCTGCATTGACCGTCTCCTCAAGTATGGACATTCGCTATTGTGCGAGAATCTTCAGCCGTTTTGATCTTTCCAGGGCGCCTGTCGTGGACAACCGCAAAATCGTGGGTATCGTCAGCTATACCGATATGGTATTGAAAGGGCTCAAAACCAAATCGGAACCGAATTGATCCAATCTGAAGACATTCTACTGGGTTGCGCGGAGTTTCACCCATCGGAAAACATGGATGACCGACCTGCGGCAACCGAGGTCGACCTGCTTGTCATTCACAGTATCAGCCTGCCTCCCGGCGAGTTCGGAGGGGGCTGGATCGATGATCTGTTCATGAGCAGACTCGATGGTACGGCAGACCCATATTTCGCCGAGATCAAAGCACTCAAGGTCTCTTGTCACCTATTCATCCAGCGCACAGGTAAAATAACGCAATATGTCCCCTTGAACCGGCGGGCGTGGCATGCCGGGGACTCCCATTATTGCGGTCGAAGCTGCTGCAATGATTTCTCCATCGGCATCGAACTTGAGGGCTCGGACGAGATACCCTTCACAGATGATCAATACCGGGCCCTGCAGCAAGTCACCAGAGAAGTCATGCACTACTATCCTGCGATCACCCGCGATCGAATAACAAGCCATGCCGCCATTGCGCCGGGGCGTAAAACAGACCCGGGGCCGATGTTCGACTGGCTACGCTATTTAGACTCGATATCAGCACCGGAGTGACTCTCCCTGCCGCCATAGAATTACCTGATTACCCCTAAACCTCAGCCATTCTCAAGAGGCGATATGGCATAGGTGGAGTGCGAAGAGCGGCAAAAAGCAATCGTTCAATCATGGCGGGTAAATCGAAACGGCGGTTAAACCGATATTCGAACTCAGCAAGATAACGCGACACATGTTTATCTCGAATCGCATGAAAAGTACCCAACAGACTGTTTTTGACATTACCCAACATCGTGTTTACCCATTTGAAGCACGAATACTGGACACTTTGGCGCCCACCACCCGTCACCATGGGGTTATGATGGCAATCAGCGGTTGTCACGCCACTAAAGCACCAAAGCCCATCGGTAAAGACTTCGCTGCCAGGCATCAAGCAGGAGCGGGCGTAGCGGGCGATTTCACGTTTGCGGAAGCCCCTTACACGACGCAGTTGAATTTTCATGGGCCTGCCGTCCCGCGTCGTCTCAACAGCAGCTACGAAAGGGATTTTGTTGCGCGACCCACGACCACGCTTACCGGCTTGCTCGCCTCCGAGATAAGCATCATCCAATTCGATGCGACCGGCCAGTTTTTTTCCACGCTCACGTTCCATCATCACCTGCATCAACTTATGCTTGAGTCGCCAGGCCGTATTGTAGTTCACCCCGATTTCGCGGGAAAGTTGCAGCGCCGAGATACTTTTCTTGCGTTGGGTCAACAGATAGATCGCAAGAAACCACGTTCTCAGCGGCAGCTTGGTGCCATGGAAGATGCTGCCGGCGGTCAGGGAAGTCTGATGATGGCACTTGTGACATTGATATATCTGACGCTTTTTGAGTTCACAGCCTGTTGTGTTGCCGCACTCAGGGCAGACATAGCCCGTCGGCCAGCGCAAATCATACAATGCCTGTCGACACTGATCCTCGGTCCCATATTGTTCCAGAAAATCGTGCAAACCAAGACCTTTTTGAAATTGAATAGTATTTCTCGGCATGATGAAATCCTCTTTTATTCAGTAGGTTCCATTATGCTTGCACCACAGGCTCAATAGCTGAGCCTCATGAGTAATCAGGTAGAATTAAGAACCCTGCATCCGAGGAAGATCCAACCGCTGCCTGGTGATGGTGATGTTTGCTTCGCAGGGCATCTCCCTAGCCCGCATGTTTCATCCGTTTTTAAATTTAGCCGGTGATATGGCCAAGCTTGGATGGTTTGCCCTCACTGGGAACCAAACCTCTATCAAGCCCTGATTTTCCACCCTCCGGGCAGACTCCCCCTTACCCCCATTGTTGATCAACGTGCCGGGGCAGCACTCTGCCGGGCTATCCCGGCTTGAGTCGTGCCGCCACCTGGAAAAACAGCGCCTGATAGGGATAGGTGCTGGAGAGCAGGAAGCGGATCCGTCGCGTGTTGCGAATGATGACCGCCCCGATCTTGAACAGTTTGAGCCGGATCGTGGTCATCTGTGCACGCGCCAGTTCCGTGCCCTTCAGCGCGAGGCGCCGGATGGCCTCCATCAGCACATAGGCCAGACTGGACAGCAGTAGACGAAACTGATTGGCCCACCAGTAATGCGCGCTGGTGCGATCGGCGAACAGCCCCAGTTGCTGCTCCTTGATTCGGTTCTCCATGTCACCACGGGCGCAGTAGAGGTCATCGTAAAGGCGCTGTTTGTCGCCGGCCAGGTTGGTGACGATGAAGCGTGGATTTGGCCCCTTGTCGGTGACCTCCAGTTTGGCGATCACCTTGCGACGCGTCTTCCAGGTGCTGGCGGCATAGTGAAACTGAAAGAATTCCCGCATCTTCATGCCGGTTCGCTTCGCCAGTTCCTCAACCCACTGCATGGGCTCACGGATACACCGCAGCAAGGCGTCATTCTTGGCGATGCCCACGATATAGCCCACAGCGTTGCGCTCGCACCAGCTGAGCATGTGGTGACGGCAAAAGCCGCTATCGCCCCGAAAGATGATACGCACTTCAGGCCAAGCCCGGCGCAGGCGTCTGACCAACAGCGCCAGAATCGCCCAGGCATGCTTGGGCGCATCGATCCGGCTGGGCCGCAGATAACTCACCAGCAGTTGATCGCCACAAAAGACATACAGGGGCAGGAAGCAGTAGTGATCGTAGTAGCCGTGAAAGAAGCGGCCTTCCTGGCGGCCATGCACCGGATCATCCGTGGCGTCGAAATCCAGGATCAGCTCATCGGGTGGTGCATCATATGAGGCAATGAACTGCTCGAGCAGTAGGTTGTGGACATCAACGGCAACCCGGCGATCGACCCGGTTCTCCAGCCGACAAAGTGTCGACTGGCTGCCCAGTACCTCCTCGCGTTCGATCGAGCTCTGTAGGGCCGGGTCGGTGCGTAGTGTCTGATGGTCGTTCAGATCTTCATAACCCAGGCAGAGCCCATAGACTCGCTGGCGCAACAGGCTCAACTGGCTGTGTTCAATATAGCGGGGATCTCGCGGGTCGGGGATGACCGCATCAACCGCCTCGAGCAATCCCAGACGCCTGTCGATCTCACGCAGCAGCAACACGCCGCCGTCCGAGGTGATATCGCCACCGGAAAACTCGGCTTGAACCTTACGGCGTTTTAGGGCTGGAAAATCAAAGGCAGTCTGGGTACAGTTTGTCACAGGCAAAATCCTTTCGATTACAGTGTAAGCGACTGAATTATATCGAAGTATCAGGATTTTGCCTTTTTAATGCGTGAAATATTGGGGCTAGCGAGGCATAACATCGATAAGGGAGCCAGCCTGTAAGGGTTGAATCCTATACAAAGTTGCATAACATGCCTCAAACCTCAGGATATGTATTGAAACTTGTCTTCGATTACCTGACACTTGCCCGATGACTCTGACGATCATTCTAATCTGCCTGATAGCAGAACGTTTTCTACTCGATTACGGCGAGTTGCGTGACAATGGCTGGTTCACTACCTATTGCCAGTGGTTTGAGCGGCACCAGCTACCCCAGCGGATGATGCAGGGTGTCATCGGGGTACTGCTGTTGATACTGCCACCCGTGTTTGCGCTGTCAATATTGCAACACCTGTTTGAAGATGCCCTATTCGGATTGCTCTGGTTCGCACTCTCGGTGGCAATTCTGCTCTACTGTCTGGGCCCCAATGACCTGGACTCGCAAGTCAACCGCTATATCGAGGCCGTCGATAGTGACGAGGATAACGAAATCAGGGCCACTGCCGCCGCCCTTATCAAGGATGAACCGCCAACCAGCGAACCGGCCCGCTCTCAAGCCGTGGCCGAAGGCGTGCTGGCCCAGGCAAACCAAAGGCTGTTTTCGGTACTCTTTTGGTTCATTCTCTTGGGTCCAATCGGCTCGATGACCTATCGCATCGCCACCTGGCTGCCGACAATGGAGCAGGCCAATCAAGATCCCGACTTCCACCTCAACAGCAAACAGTTGGTCACAATCCTTGATTGGATACCTGCCCGGTTAACCGCTTTCTGTTACGCCATCGCGGGCAGTTTCGAGGATGCCCTTTACGGCTGGCGCAGTTACCACGAAAACCGATTCAGCGAATTCGCCGACAGCAACAGCGGGACCTTGATCTGTACCGGCGGCGGCGCCATGCGGCTCTCGACGCTGATCAACGAAGCGAATGAGGGGGTGCAATCCTTCAGCTTTCTTGCAAAGGCCGCAATGGCCCTCGTCTGGCGATCGCTTGTCGCCTATCTGGTGATAGTCGCGCTTCTCACATTCAGTGGACTGGTTTAGGTGGCTGACAGGGTCACCAGGATCGATCTGATGCGCCATGGAGAACCTGTCGGTGGGAGGCGCTATCGCGGACAGATTGATGATCCCTTGAGTGACCGTGGATGGGAACAGATGTGGCAAGCCGTTTCAGGCGGACGCCCCTGGCAGGCGATTGTCAGTTCACCCCTGCGTCGTTGCAGCGAATTCGCCACCGCCCTGGGACGCGAACTCAAGATAACCGTAGAACTTGATGAACGGCTGAAAGAGGTTGGATTCGGCGACTGGGAAGGTCAAACGGGTGACCAGCTTCGCATGCGTGACCAGGCAATCCTGTCACGCTTTTACCACGACCCTATTCAAAACCGGCCCCAACAGGCCGAGGATTTGAATCACTTTAATCAACGGGTCCTTGACGCCTACAGCAACGCCTGTGAGCGTTTTCTGGGCCAGCATCTGCTGCTTGTGGCCCATGCGGGCGTGATTCGTTCGATTATCAACCATACCCTTCAAGCCCCCCTCAATTCCATGTACCGGCTTTCCATCGCCACCGCCAGCCTTACGCGTATCAGGTTAGACAGCGAGCGCCCCCCCACGCTGATCTTTATGGGCAGGTCCCGTCTTTAATTACGAACTAATGTGACCTGATTCACGCCTTTTTTAAGCTTATCTTAAGCTAACTCAGTTATACATCACATAAAAATAACTGTATCTGATCTATGGTTGGCGTATCCGGCTCAGTGCAGTTCAAACATAATAAGAGGAGAAATCAAATGACATGGTTACTACTCGCGTCACTGACTGTCGTTGTCGTATCCGTGTTAACGATGAAGTCTATAGAGTTTCCTGATCGATAGACTTTATCTATAACTCTGGTCGTCATGTGACCCGTTCGGGAAAGACCGGGTCACACCGGAGACTGATGCTGGCGCACATACTCGTACATAACGATAGATGCCGCCACCGAGACATTCAGACTCTCCACCTGCCCGAATTGAGGAATGGACAGCGACAGGATATCCGGGTAGTCCTCCTCGTTGAAGCTATGACCCCACTCTTCATGGCCCAGAACAAAGGCAATCCTGCTATCCATACTGAAATTGGTTAGTAGGCGCTTACACCCTCCTTCCAGCTTTACAATCCGGTATCCACGTTTAGTAAGTTCCCGATAACTTTGATCAAAGCTGTCGAAAAAGCGCGCCGGTACCTTTTTAAATGCCCCCTTCCCGGGCGCAGGATCAAAAGGGCCGATATTTACCAAGTGAACTTCGTGTGCGCCAAAAGCCTCGGCACTGCGAAAGATCTTCGCCACGTTGAATCCAGCCTTCATATGATCGAGCACGACGATAAATTCATGCACGCCGGATTTAGCCAACTGGTTTCTCTGAAGCTGCTTGGTATACCGCAGCATTGCCTGATCCCGCTCGACTCTGCGTTCTTTTTTGCTTTTTCTCTCTCTGATCATAATAAATCCGGGTGGTGGTAGATTTGACAACAGCCTACCGGAACACATCCGATCGGCACAAAGACCATGACAATTGTCGAGGCTATTCTCGTTCCGTTGTTGGATTATGCATGCTGTAATACCACCATGAAAGTGAGTAAGCGGGTGATTGAATATGCAGGTAAATAACGTCAGCCGGGTCCAGGTCTGGAGCAGTAGACTCAGACTCAGCCACTGGACTCTTGGGCTCTCCTGCATCGGTTTGCTGATCACCGGTTGGCTCATGAACAATACACCCCTGATGGCACAAAGCGCTGCCGAGATTCACTTTATGCTCAGCGGCCTGTTTCTGCCGGCACTGCTGTTGAGAATTTACCTGCTCCTATTCGGTAAGGGCAGCGAACACCTCACCTCCTGTGAACCGGACCTGCATCGTTTGTCGCAAGCATGGTTAGTGTTGAAGTTTTATTTAACTCTCGGTAAATCACCCTTACCCAAATGGTACAGCCACAACCCGCTTTGGGGACCTGTCTACCTGGCACTCCACTTTTTTACTCTTTTGATTGCTGCCAGCGGTCTGTTTCTACTCAAGGGTATCTCGATGATTGGCGGGTTGAGTCTCAACGATCTGCATCACTTGAGTTACCAGGTGATAGCAACTTTTACCCTGCTCCACATCATTGCGGTTTTCAGCCATGACCTTGCCGGCAAGGGTTCGGACATTTCTGGCATGATTAATGGGCAGCGTATCTTTGAAACAGATACCCCCCGGCGTGACGACCACAATGAAACCCAGCGCATTGCACTTGAGGAACTGATGAAAAGTTTGAAACGCTGACCTTGCTCCGGTTTCTAGGGCCTGTTAACACTAATCCAATGCGCCCTGTTGTGTCTGAAAAAGCACCAATCAAGGCGCACCCCAAGGGCACTTCCTTCGGGGCGCGAGGAGAGAAGTTTGGTTATTCCAAATGAACGACGAGCAACACCGAGTGGCGCTTTTTCAGGCACAACCCGAAGGGCTGGGGCTGTTTTTGTCCCCAGCGGCGTTATCATTCGCTCATGTAGAATAACTACACCACGCTCATTATGACGCGCATAAAAAAACCCACATCAATAAATGTGGGTTTTCAGTACCTGATTAGTTACTCTGGCTTAGGCTTCTTCAGCCTCAGTTTCGTCTTCGCTGTCCTGAGGCTCTTCAGGCAGCGGGCGGTCAACCAGCTCCACATAAGCCATGGGCGCCTGATCGCCTGGGCGATAACCACACTTCATGATGCGCAGGTAACCTCCCGGACGTTCCAGATAACGAGGACCCAGTTCAGCGAATAGTTTTCCAACTGCAGCCTTGTCCCGCAGCCGGGTGAAGGCCAGGCGGCGCTTTGCCACACTATCCGTCTTGGAGAGTGTGATAAGCGGCTCGGCGACGCGGCGCAACTCTTTTGCCTTGGGCAGGGTTGTCTTGATCATTTCATGATTGATCAGAGAGACGGTCATGTTTCTGAACATGGCATTGCGGTGGCTGCTGTTACGATTTAGCTGCCGGCCTGATTTGCGATGGCGCATGATTCGACTTCCACAAATTCAAAAGTTAATAAATGGTCAGTGCAACTGCTTAGTGAGTCAGCTGCTCTTCGATGTTTTCCGGTGGCCAATGCTCAAGACGCATACCCAGCGAAAGTCCGCGGCGGGCAAGTACGTCCTTTATCTCGGTCAGTGATTTCTTGCCGAGATTCGGGGTTTTCAACAACTCCACCTCAGTGCGTTGGATGAGATCGCCGATAAGGAAGATATTTTCCGCCTTGAGACAGTTCGCAGAGCGTACCGTCAGCTCGAGATCATCCACCGGACGCAGCAGTATGGGATCGATTTCCGGCTCTTCAGGCTCGGACACCGACTCGGCGGCTTCAGCTTCCAGATCTACAAACACGGAGAGCTGATCACGCAAGATGCTGGCGGAACGTCTGATGGCCTCTTCCGGATCGATGGTGCCGTTGGTCTCCAGTTCGATGACAAGGCGGTCAAGGCCTGTATTCTGCTCGACACGGGCCGCCTCGACACTATACGCCACTTCTCTTATCGGGCTGAATGATGCATCCACCTGCAGCATGCCGATCGGACGCTCATCCCCCGCGCTACCCGTGCGGGCAGCCGCCGGATGGTAACCACGTCCACGGCGTACGTTCAGGGTCATGTTGATTTCACCTGACTTCGTCAGATTGGCGATAACCAGATCCGGGTTGGCAATCTCCACATCGTGATCCAGAGTAATATCGCTGGCAAGCACCTTTCCGGGACCCTTCTTCTGCAATTTCAGGGTCGCCTCATCGCGTGCATGCATAATGATCGCAACCTGCTTGAGATTAAGCAGCACATCAAGCACATCTTCCTGAACACCTTCCATCGTGGTGTATTCATGCAGTACATCGGCGATCTCCACTTCAGTGATCGCGCTGCCAGGCATCGATGAAAGCAGGATACGCCTTAATGCATTCCCCAAGGTGTGGCCAAAACCACGCTCCAACGGCTCAAGGGTCACTTTCGCACGTGTAGCCGTGAGGGGCTGAACGTTTACTATCCGGGGCTTGAGAAATTCCGTAACGCTATCGATCATGTATATTCCCTCGTCAAGGCTTACTTGGAGTAGAGCTCGACGACCAGTTGTTCATTAATCTCTGCTGACAAATCTGATCGATCCGGTACACGTTTCAGTTTGCCTTTCATCGCTTTCGGATCAACTTCAACCCAATCGACAAAACCATACTGCCCTTGCAGTTCGAGTGCTCCCTGAATCCTGAGCTGTTTCTTTGCCTTTTCCCGTACAGAGACTTCATCTTCCGCTGTAACTTTGAATGAGGGTACGTTAACTACCTTGCCATTGACCTCTATCGCCTTATGGCTCACAAGTTGTCGTGCTTCAGCTCGGGTTGATCCAAAACCCATTCGATAGACAATGTTGTCGAGACGCGTCTCAAGCAGTTGCAGCAGGTTCTCACCGGTTGCGCCTTTACTCTGCGCAGCAGATTTGTAGTAGTTGCGAAACTGCTTTTCCATTATGCCGTAGATACGACGCACCTTCTGTTTCTCGCGCAGCTGCAACCCGTAATCGGATACCCGACGACGGCGATCTCCCATCTGCCCGGGCACCTTCTCCATATTGCATTTGGAATCGAGTGAACGCACGCGGCTCTTCAGGAAAAGGTCAGTACCTTCCCTGCGGCTTAGCTTACACTTGGGTCCGATGTACCTTGCCATTTTCAGTAACTCCAGTAATTAGACGCGGCGCTTCTTGGGAGGACGGCAGCCATTGTGAGGAATGGGCGTAACATCAGAGATGCTGGTGATCTTGAATCCCGCATTGTTCAGGGAACGCACAGCAGATTCGCGGCCAGGCCCGGGGCCTTTCACATTTACATCAAGATTTTTGACGCCATACTCCTTGACCATCTGTCCCACGCGATCAGCAGCCACCTGGGCCGCAAACGGGGTGCTCTTTCTAGAACCGCGGAATCCCGATCCACCAGCGGTGGCCCAAGCCAGCGCATTGCCCTGGCGGTCACTAATGGTAATGATTGTGTTGTTGAAAGAGGCGTGTATATGTGCGATCCCATCGGTCACACTCTTCTTTACCTTTTTCTTACCACGGATACTAGGTTTAGCCATCTTCTGCACCTACAGATTCATAAATATGGTTTGTTTAACGCTTGATCGGACGACGTGGCCCTTTGCGTGTCCTGGCATTGGTACGGGTACGCTGGCCACGGAGCGGTAGTCCGCGACGATGGCGTATCCCACGATTGCAGCCGAGGTCCATCAGACGTTTGATATTCATGGAGATTTCACGACGGAGATCGCCTTCGACGGTGTAGCGCGCAACGATTGTACGTATGCTCTCCACCTGGTCTTCACTGAGTTCCTGGATCTTGACGTTGGGTTCGATACCGGCCTCTTTACAAATATCGCCCGCACGAGAACGCCCGATACCGTATATCGATGTCAGTGCAATGACCGCATGTTTTCGGTCTGGTATGTTGACCCCTGCAATTCGAGCCATCTCTAAATCTCCTGAACAAACCCCCGGCACTCTGCCAAAGGGAAACGCGCAATATTACTCTACACAACCGCTTGCATCAAGCGGATGTGGCACTAATTTTGCCCTGGTTAACCCTGACGCTGCTTATGGCGCCCTTCTTTACAGATCACTCTGACGACGCCATTCCGGCGTACAATTTTGCAATTTCGGCAGATCTTTTTTACCGATGCACGCACTTTCATGATTCAGACTCCAAATATTTAAACTGTAGCGCTTGACGCTAGCGTAACAATCCCGCACCGCCGCCTTTCAGATTGGCCTTTTTCATCAGCCCATCGTATTGATGCGACATCATGTGCGCCTGTATCTGCGCCATGAAATCCATAACCACCACGACAATGATCAGCAATGATGTGCCGCCAAAATAGAAGGGGACATTCCAGCCCACGATCAGGAACTCAGGCAGTAAACAGACCAGGGTGATGTAGATCGCACCCCAAAAGGTCAATTTACTCATCACACCGTCGATGTATTTGGCCGTTTGTTCCCCCGGACGGATACCGGGTATGAACGCACCTGACCGCTTCAGATTGTCGGCGGTCTCCCGCGAATTGAAGACCAACGCAGTGTAGAAAAAACAGAAAAAGATTATCGCCGCTGCATAGGCCATTACATATACCGGCTCACCTGGAGACAGCTTGGCGAATATATCCTGTATCCAGCGTGTGCCCTCAGTATTCCCGAACCACTGCCCGAGTGTTGCCGGAAAGAGGATGATACTGGACGCAAAGATCGGCGGAATCACACCTGCCATATTCAATTTCAACGGCAGATGCGTGCTCTGTGCGGCCAGCATTCTTCTGCCCTGCTGGCGTTTGGCATAATTGATTGTAATCCTGCGCTGTCCTCTTTCAACGAAGACAACGAAGGCGGTTACAGCAATCGCCAATACAAAAAGGAAAAGGATCGTCAGCGCATTGAGTTCACCGGTACGGGCAAGTTCCAGCGTACCACCGATAGCGGATGGCAGACCTGCAACGATACCGGCAAAGATGATCAGCGAAATACCGTTGCCAATTCCACGCTCGGTGATCTGTTCACCCAGCCACATCAGGAACATGGTGCCTGTTACCAGCGATACGGCAGCAGTTACGACAAAACCCATACCCTGATGGATAACGATGGTTTCGCCGCCAACGGTCTGGCTCTGCAGCGCAATCGAAATACCCACTGCCTGGAAAGTCGCTAAAACGACCGTGCCGTAACGGGTATATTGGGTTATCTTTCTACGCCCCGACTCACCCTCTTTTTTCAACTGTTCCAAAGTTGGAATGACCGCGGACATCAGCTGCATGATAATCGACGCGGATATATAGGGCATGATGCCTAGCGCGAACAGGCTGGCACGTTCCAGGGCACCCCCGGAAAACATGTTGAACATGTCCAGAATTGATCCCTGGGCCTGTTCAAAAAGAGCTGCCAATGCTACCGGATTGACACCCGGCACAGGTATAAAGGTACCGATGCGGAACACCAACAGCGCACCTGCGACAAACAACAGCCGTTGACGAAGCTCCGTCAACCGGCCCATGCTACCAAGCGCACCCATCATCTGTGTTCCCTGATTGGCCATGATTACTCGACCTTGCCACCAGCCGCTTCGATTGCTGCCTTAGCACCCTTGGTGACGGCAATACCTTTAACAGTAACGGCACGATCAATATTGCCGGAAGCGAAAATTTTCGCTCTTTTTATCGATCGAGTGACCAGGTTTGCCTTTTTCATGGCGTCAAGATCGATCACATCTGCATCGACCTTCGCCAACTCGCCTAGACGCACCTCAGCCGCTGCCAAAGAGACACGCGAAGTGAAACCAATCTTCGGCAGGCGTCTTTGCAGTGGCATCTGGCCACCTTCAAACCCAACCTTATGATAGCCGCCGGAGCGCGATTTCTGTCCTTTGTGGCCGCGACCACAGGTCTTACCAAGTCCACTGCCGATACCTCGCCCGACCCGTTTACGGGCGGTCTTGCTGCCAGCGGCAGGTTGTAGTGTATTCAAGCGCATCTTCAGGCCTCCACAACCTTGACCATATAGTTGACTTTATTCACCATGCCTCGTGTTGCCGGAGTATCCTCCACTTCTACGATCTGGTGCATACGTCGTAATCCCAACCCGGCGACACACGCTTTATGGCTTGCCAATCTACCACTTGTGCTGCGCACCAGAGTCACGCGCATCATTCTTTTCTTAGCCATAACCTACCCCAGGATATCCTCGACGCTCTTGCCGCGCTTCAGAGCAGCGGACTCGGCATCTGTCATCTCTTGCAAGCCGTTGATGGTCGCCCGAACAACGTTCATCGGATTGTTCGTCCCGATACACTTCGCCAGTACATTCTGTACACCCAGCACTTCAAAAACGGCACGCATCGCACCGCCGGCGATGATGCCGGTACCGTCAGAGGCTGGCTGCATATGTACCTTTGCAGCACCATGTCTGCCTGTAACGGGATATTGCAAGGTAGAACCGCTGAGGCGAACCGATACCATGTTCTTGCGCGCCGTCTCCATGGCCTTTTGAATTGCCACCGGAACTTCACGCGCCTTGCCGGTACCGAAACCGACGCGTCCTTTGCCATCACCTACAACAGTCAGTGCGGAGAATCCGAACTGGCGGCCACCTTTAACAACCTTTGCCACCCGGTTTACATTGACCAGCTTTTCAAGAAACTCGTCGCCCTCGGGCTTTGCATTGAAATTAGCCATAATCCAGAACCTTTAAAATTGAAGACCGGCTTCACGCGCCGCTTCTGCGAGTGCTTTGACCCGCCCATGGTAACGAAAACCGGAGCGGTCGAAGGCCACATTCTCTACACCGGCGGATTTAGCCCGCTCAGCGATATATCTACCGACGATCTTTGCCGCACCGACATTACCGCAGGCACCCTCGATCTCACCCCGAATCGCTTTATCGAGCGTCGAGGCGCTGGCAAGCACATTGCCGCCATCCGGGCTGATCACCTGAGCATAGATATGCCGGGGCGTGCGATGAATAGAGAGACGATGCGCGCCAAGCTCCTGAATCTTTGCCCGAGTACGACGTCCACGACGTATGCGTGATATTTTCTTTTCCATCGTTCTACCCTATTTCTTCTTGGCTTCTTTACGCGCCACATATTCGTCTACATAACGTACGCCCTTGCCTTTGTAAGGCTCCGGCGGACGGAAAGCGCGAATTTCCGCTGCCACCTGGCCGACACGCTGTTTGTTGCTTCCACTGACGACTATTTCAGTGGCCGAGGGTGTCGCAATACTGATACCCTCAGGAACCGGATAGTCAATGGGATGCGAGAAACCCAGATTGAGGTTGAGTGATTTACCACCGGATTGGGCACGGTAACCGACGCCAACCAATTGTAATTTCTTCTCAAATCCCTGAGTGACACCGGTCACCATATTGTTGACCAGCGCCCGCATGGTACCGGCCATGGCCCAGGTTGCCTTGTCCTCGCTCTTTGGCGCCACCTTAAGGGAGTTTTCCTCTTCGGAAACATCTATCGATGGATGTATCTCCATCGCCATTTCACCCTTGGGGCCCTTGACACTGAGCGACTGTTCACTCTTTTTGACCGTAACGCCGGATGGAAGTGTAATCGGGCTCTTAGCTACTCGTGACATCTCATCGCCCCCCTTACGCAACGTAGGCGATGACTTCACCGCCCTGACCCGTCTCCCGGGCAGCACGGTCGGACATCACACCTTTTGAGGTGGAGATAATCGCCACACCCAAACCACCACGCACCTTGGGCAACTCACCCTTTCCCTTGTAGACACGCAGCCCGGGACGACTGACTCGTTTGATCAAATCGATAACAGGGCGACCTTGATAGTAGCGCAGCTCCAAAACCAGAGTCGGTTTATTGGATTCGCTATTGATTGAGACTCCCTGAAGAAAACCTTCATTTTTCAGGAGGTTAGCAATTGAGAGCTTAAGCTTTGAGGAGGGCAGCTCTACAGTCGTCTTCTTGGCTGCCTGGCCATTGCGGATGCGTGTAAGCATATCCGCGATGGGATCTGACATACTCATAATGAGCTCCTGTGGTCAGTCCGCCTTTGTGGCGCGATACCGAAACATAAAAAAACAAAACGGGCCAGCAGCTGACCCGGGTAAAGGCGCAGAATTATACGCTTACCAACTGGCTTTAACAAGCCCCGGTACATCGCCGCGCATCGCGGCTTCGCGCAGTTTATTTCTGCAGAGTCCGAATTTGCGATAGACGCCGTGTGGCCGGCCTGTCACCCGACAGCGATTCTGCTTGCGGGATGGACTTGCATCCCGAGGCAGCTTCTGCAGTTTCAGCGTCGCCTCTTCGATCTGCTCGAATGTGCTGTTTGGATTCTTGATAACCGCCTTCAGGGCACTACGCTTGGCAGCATATTGGGAGGCGATTCGGGCACGCTTGGTTTCACGTGCGATCATGCTCTTTTTTGCCATATTCCGGACTCAGTTCTTAAAAGGAAATTTGAAGGCTTCCAGCAACGCACGACCCTCTTCATCGGTCTTCGCCGTAGTGGTAATGGTGATATCCAAGCCACGGATAGCGTCGATCTTGTCGTAATCGATCTCTGGAAACATGATTTGCTCTTTAACGCCCATGGAGTAGTTCCCACGGCCGTCGAAAGATTTGCCGTTCAGGCCACGGAAATCCCGAATTCTGGGTATCGCTATGTTGATCAGGCGATCGAGAAACTCGTACATCCGCTCACGGCGCAGGGTCACCTTACAGCCGATAGGCCATCCTTCACGCACCTTGAAACCGGCGATGGATTTGCGGGCATGGGTAATGACCGCTTTTTGACCCGCGATTTTTTCCATATCACCGACCGCGTTTTCCAGGACTTTCTTATCGCCGATCGCCTCGCCCACTCCCATATTCAGAGTGATCTTGGTGATCTTGGGAACCTGCATGACGCTGCCGAACTGAAACTTGTCCATCAACTCCTGGACAATGGTTTCACTATATTGTTGCTGTAATCTAGCCATGTCTGATCACGCCTCAGATGTCGACGACTTCTTGATTCGATTTGAAGATTCGAACCTTCTTGCCATCTTCAAGAATTTTAAAGCCGACCCGGTCACCCTTATCGGTTGCCGGATTGTAGAGGGCCACGTTGGAAATGTGTAAAGGCATCTCTTTATCAAGTATGCCGCCAGGCTCTCCGCGATTTGGATTGGGCTTGGTGTGTTTTTTTGCCATATTGACATTTTCAACAACCAGCCTGTCGTCCTGCAGCATTCTGACTACAGTACCGCGTTTGCCTTTGTCTTTTCCGCTGATGACGATTACCTCGTCGCCCTTTTTAATCTTGCTTGCCATTGATGCCGCCTCACAAAACTTCTGGTGCGAGCGAAATGATCTTCATAAATCGCTCACTCCTTAATTCACGGGTCACGGGGCCAAAGATACGCGTACCTATGGGCTGCAGTGCGTTGTTCAACAGCACGGCAGCATTGGTGTCGAAACGGATCACTGATCCGTCCGGACGACGAACGCCCTTCTTGGTTCTGACTACAACCGCATTGTAGACATCACCTTTTTTCACTTTACCTCTAGGTATGGCATCTTTGACACTGACTTTTACGATATCTCCGATCCCTGCATAGCGGCGATGAGAACCACCCAGCACCTTTATGCACTGAACCTGCTTCGCGCCACTGTTGTCAGCAACACTGAGGTTGGTCTGCATCTGAATCATGGTATTGCCCTAATTCCAAATAGTTTCGATTGGACGTACTCTGAGAACAGCGTCTCAGCCGGCACGCTCCAGCACTTTAACCAAACGCCAGGTTTTGGTTTTCGACAGTGGACGACACTGTTCCACCATCACGGTATCGCCTTTCTGGCACTCATTCGCTTCGTCATGCGCATGTACCTTTGTCGAACGGCGCATGAATTTTCCATAAACCGGGTGCTTTACACGGCGTTCGACGGATACAGTGATCGATTTATCCATCGCGCTACTGACAACCTGTCCAATCAGCGTCCGGTTTGTTGCCTGCTGTTCACTCATGATGCCTCACCCGACTTCTGTTCATTCATAAGAGTCTTTACACGTGCTATATCCTTGCGAACTTCCCTCATGCGCGACGGCTTGGCCAGCTGGCCTGTGCCCCGCTGCATACGCAGGTTAAACTGCTCTTTCAGAAGTTCTTCAAGCGTAGTTGTCAGCTCTTGTTGGGACTTCTCTCTTAACTCTGATGCTTTCATTACATTACCGTCCGCTTCACGAATGTGGTCGAAACAGGCAACTTGGCAGAAGCAAGCGCGAATGCCTCGCGGGCCAGCTCTTCGGAAATACCTTCAATCTCATAGAGCATGCGGCCGGGCTGAATCTGAGCAACCCAGTACTCAACGTTGCCTTTACCTTTACCTTGGCGAACTTCCAGAGGTTTCTTAGTGATCGGCTTGTCCGGAAAGATTCGGATCCAGATTTTTCCACCACGCTTTACATGCCTGGTAATAGCACGACGAGCGGCCTCGATCTGTCTTGCGGTAATACGACCCCGTCCGGTTGATTTAAGTCCGTATTCACCAAAAGAGACGTCGCTGCCTTTGATCGCCAATCCGCGATTGCGCCCTTTATGCTGTTTGCGAAATTTTGTCCGTTTAGGTTGCAACATTGCTTACGACCTCTTACCCGACGAGGTAGTCTTGGTTTCTACTTCAACTTCCTCATTATCACCGTAGACTTCACCTTTGAAGACCCATACCTTGACACCGATGATACCGTAGGTTGTATTCGCTTCAGCAAAACCGTAATCGATATCCGCACGCAGCGTATGCAAAGGTACACGCCCCTCCCGATACCATTCGGAACGTGCGATTTCAGCACCATTGAGTCGTCCACTGATATTAACCTTGATACCCTCGGCACCGAGACGCATGGCATTCTGTACAGCCCGCTTCATAGCACGCCTGAACATGACACGTCTTTCCAGCTGCTGCGCAATACTCTCGCCGACCAACTGAGCGTCAAGTTCCGGCTTGCGGATCTCCTCAATGCTCATGTGTACGGGAATCCCCATCATGCCGGACACTTCGGATCTCAAGGCATCGATGTCCTCGCCCTTTTTGCCGATTACCAGTCCTGGCCGTGCCGTGTGGACGGTAATGTGGGCATTATTCGCCGGACGATCGATCTGTATTCGACTGACTGACGCCTGTGACAGCTTCTTTTTCAAAAAATCTCTGACTACCAGATCATTGTTCAACAGATCCGCGTAGTGCTTGGAATCCGCGTACCACTTGGAAGTCCAGTCTTTTACGATGCCAAGACGTATCCCGGTTGGATGTACTTTTTGACCCATTTCGGCCTCTCTTGCCTGTTACTTTTCCGCCACAGTCACATTGATGTGACTGGTGCGTTTGAGAATCCTGGTTGCACGTCCTTTGGCACGTGCGCGAATACGCTTCATGGTCGGCCCATCATCGACACTGACGGCTGCCACCTTCAATTCATCGATGTCCGCACCATCATTGTGCTCTGCATTGGCAATCGCCGATTCAAGCACCTTTTTTACCAGCCCGGCACCCTTCTTCTTACTGAACGACAGAATATCCAGGGCCTGCTCTACGGGAAGGCCACGTATCTGATCGGCGATCAGCCGCCCCTTCTGAGCTGAAATCCGGGCATGACGCAATTTAGCTGTAGTCTGCATCGTCACTTCCTCTACTAGGACTTCTTATCAGCGGCGTGGCCACGATAAGTGCGGGTCAGTGCAAACTCACCCAGCTTGTGTCCGACCATGTTCTCCGATACCAACACCGGGACATGCTGCTTGCCGTTGTATACGGCGATCGTCAGTCCCACCATCTCCGGCGCCACGAGAGATCTGCGTGACCAGGTCTTGATGGGACGTTTGTTGTTCTGGGCTACCGCCTCATCCACCTTCTTCATCAAATGGTGGTCAATGAATGGGCCTTTTCTGATTGAACGTGGCACGACTCTAACCCCTAATCAATTATTTACGGTTTCTACGGCGCACAATCATCTTGTTTGTGCGTTTATTGGTACGTGTCTTGTACCCTTTGGTCGGTACACCCCAAGGCGATACCGGATGACGACCGCCCGAAGTACGGCCTTCACCACCACCATGCGGATGGTCAACCGGATTCATGGCGACACCACGTACTGTCGGACGCACACCCTTCCAGCGTTTTGCGCCGGCCTTGCCCAGTGAGCGCAGGGTGTGCTCGGAGTTTGAGACCTCTCCAATCACTGCTCGACAGTCTGCAGGGACTTTACGCATTTCACCTGAGCGCAGGCGCAAGGTGGCATACTCGCCTTCCCGCGCTACCAACTGCACCGACGCCCCTGCAGAGCGTGCAAGTTGGGCGCCCTTTCCAGGTTTCATCTCGATGCAATGCACCACAGAACCAAGCGGCATGCTTCTCAATGGCAGACAGTTACCTACCTTGATCGCCACACCCGAACCCGATTCCACCTGATCACCGACATGGAGATTGCTGGGCGCAATGATATAGGCGCGCTCCCCGTCCGCATAACGGATCAGTGCAATATGCGCTGTCCTGTTTGGATCGTATTCAAGGCGCTCGACCGTTGCGGGAATGCCTTCCTTATTACGTTTGAAATCGATGATCCGGTAACGCTGCTTGTGCCCACCGCCGCGATGACGCGTAGTGATGCGACCGTTATTGTTGCGACCGCCACTTTTACTCTTCTTTGCCACCAACGGACCATAGGGCGCACCCTTATGGAGCTCTTGATTGACAACCTTGACCACAAATCTGCGGCCTGCGGAGGTCGGTTTTGATTTAACGACTGCCATAATCCAAATCCTGTCTTATTTGCTCACGCACCGGCCGCGAAATCGATATCGTTGCCGGGCTTGAGACGAACATATGCCTTTTTCCAGTCAGAACGTCTGCCGTTGATTTGTCCAAAGCGCTTGTTCTTACCTTTGCAATTCACTACCTGCACCCGCTCGACTTCGACCTCGAACAGCTTTTCGACCGCCTTTGCGATCTCCCGCTTGGTCGCATCGGTAGCCACGCGAAAGGTGTATTGCTGATTGGCATCGGCAACCACGCTGCTCTTCTCAGATACCACGGGACTCAGAAGAACCTTCATGAGACGCTCGTTATTCATGCCAGCCGCTCCTCAAGTTTCTTCACTGCGCTTTCGGTAACCAACACCTTCTCATATGCCACCAGACTTACCGGATCGATCTCATCGATATTACGCACATCGACACCATAGAGATTCCTGGAAGCCAGATAGAGGTTCTCATCCGGATCGGGAGTCACTACCAATACACCGCTCAGCTCCATGCCCTTCAGCTTTTCGACCAGCTCTTTGGTTTTGGGCTTGGAAACGCTGATTTCATCCACCACGACCAGCCTCTCCTGCCGGTTGAGCTCGGAGAGAATCGAACGTATCGCACCGCGGTACATCTTGCGGTTAATCTTCTGGGCGTAACTGCGCGGGGAAGCCGCGAAGTTCACGCCGCCGCTACGCCAGATCGGGCTGCGACTGGTACCGGCACGCGCGCGTCCAGTACCCTTTTGACGGAAAGGCTTGGCGCCGCCACCGGCGACTGCAGAGCGATTTTTCTGTGCCTTGGTGCCGACACGGGCACCTGCCATGTAGGCCGATACCACCTGATGCACCAGTGATTGCTTAAACTCAGCACCAAAGACCTCATCTGAAACCTTCAGCGTCTGCGCACCTACTGCTGTTTGTACATTGAGTTCCATCAGACTCACCCTTTATTCTTCATCTTCACAGCAGGGGTGATTATCAGATCACCACCTCTGGAACCTGGCACAGAACCCTTGACCAACAACAGATTACGATCCGCATCGACGCGTACGACTTCCAGATTCTGTTGGCAACGCTGTACTGCACCCATCTGTCCGGCCATCTTCTTGCCTTTGAAAACACGACCCGGCGTCTGACACTGTCCGATCGATCCGGGTGCGCGATGTGACAACGAGTTGCCGTGGGTGGCGTCCTGAGTACGGAAGTTATGCCGCTTCACACCACCCTGATATCCCTTGCCCTGGGAACGTCCGCGGACATCCACAATCTGCCCTGCCTCGAACCGATCAGCCTTGATCTCACTACCTATCTCTATGCCTTCAATGTCAGATTCCTCGGCACGGAATTCCCAGGTGCCACGCCCGGCCTCGACACTTGCTTTTGCATAATGACCTGAAGCGGGTTTGTTCACATGCGAGCTCTTACGCGCACCCGTGGTGACCTGAATAGCCAAGTAACCATCGGTCTCGTCACTTTTCATTTGAGTGACTCGGTTGGGTTCAACCTCGATCACCGTAACCGGGATTGATTCTCCCTGTTCGGTAAATATCCTGGTCATTCCTGCCTTCCGGCCGACTACTCCAATCGCCATCGTTGTTAACCTCAGTTCAGTTTGATCTGCACGTCGACGCCGGCAGCCAAATCGAGCTTCATCAGCGCATCCACGGTCTTATCTGTCGGCTCGACGATATCGAGCAGACGTTTGTGGGTACGAATCTCATATTGATCTCGCGCATCCTTGTTGACATGCGGTGAAATCAAGATGGTGTATCGCTCATTCTTTGTCGGCAGCGGAATAGGACCGCGCACATGTGCGCCGGTACGCTTGGCGGTCTCCACTATCTCACGTGCAGATTGATCAATCAGTCGATGATCAAATGCTTTCAGACGAATTCGTATTCTCTGGTTAGCCATTATCACTTACTCGATAATTTTGGATACCACACCGGCACCCACGGTCCGGCCGCCTTCGCGAATCGCAAAACGAAGACCCTCTTCCATCGCGATCGGCGCGATCAGCTTCACGACCATCTTCACGTTGTCGCCAGGCATCACCATCTCCACGCCTTCCGGCAGGTCGCAGGCACCCGTCACGTCGGTGGTCCGGAAATAAAACTGCGGACGATAGTTGCTGAAAAACGGCGTATGACGGCCACCCTCATCCTTGCTCAGCACATAGACCTCACACTCAAAATGGGTGTGCGGCGTGATCGATCCCGGATGCGCCAGCACCTGGCCGCGCTCCACCTCGTCTCGCTTGGTGCCACGCAGCAGCACCCCCACGTTGTCGCCCGCCTCGCCCTGATCCAGCAGCTTGCGGAACATCTCAACACCGGTACAGGTGGTCTTGGTGGTCTCCTTGATTCCCACAATCTCGATCTCTTCGCCCACCTTGATCACGCCGCGCTCTACACGTCCGGTCACCACCGTGCCGCGTCCCGAAATCGAGAACACGTCCTCGATCGGCATCAGAAACGCACCGTCTACCGCACGCTCGGGCTCCGGAATGTAGGTGTCCAGCGCTTCGATCAGCTTGTCGATCGACTGACTGCCGATCTCCGAGGTGTCGCCCTCCAGCGCCTTCAGCGCCGAACCCGTGATGATCGGGGTGTCGTCGCCGGGGAATTCGTAGCTGTCCAGCAGCTCACGCACTTCCATCTCCACCAGCTCCAGCAGCTCCTCGTCGTCCACCATGTCCGCCTTGTTCAGGTAGACCACAATGTACGGCACCCCCACCTGACGCGACAGCAGTATGTGCTCCCGCGTCTGCGGCATCGGGCCGTCCGCCGCCGAAACCACCAGGATCGCACCGTCCATCTGCGCCGCTCCCGTGATCATGTTCTTCACGTAGTCGGCGTGGCCCGGACAGTCCACGTGCGCGTAGTGACGCGACTCCGACTCGTACTCCACGTGCGAAGTCGCAATCGTGATGCCGCGCTCTTTCTCCTCCGGCGCGTTGTCAATCTGGTCAAAGGCACGTTGCTCGCCGCCGAACTTGGCCGCTTGTACCGTGGTGATGGCCGCCGTCAGCGTGGTCTTGCCGTGGTCTACATGACCAATCGTGCCCACATTGACATGCGGCTTTGTGCGTTCGAATTTTTCCTTGGACACAGTGCTACCCCTATACCCGTTACTGTTTCTTGATGATGGCGTCGGCGATGTTAGCCGGCACCTCTGAATATTTGGCGAACTCCATGCTGTAGTTCGCACGACCCTGTGTGGCCGAGCGCAGATCGGTGGCGTAGCCGAACATCTCGGACAGCGGCACTTCGGCCTTGATCTGCCTGCCTGCTGGCGTGTCATCCATACCCTGCACGATCCCGCGACGACTGTTGAGATCGCCCATCACGTCGCCCATATACTCTTCCGGTGTGATGACTTCCACCTTCATCATCGGCTCGAGCAGGACAGGCTTCGCCTTGGCGGCACCCTCCTTGAAACACATGGAGCCGGCGATCTTGAAGGCCATTTCACTGGAGTCGACATCGTGGTAGGAACCATCATATAGAGTGACTTTCACGTCCACTACAGGATAACCGGCCATGATGCCGTTGCCCATGGCCTCCTGCACACCCTTGTCGACCGCAGGGATATATTCGCGGGGAACCGCGCCACCCACAATCTCATTCGCGAATTCATAGCCGGTACCCGCCTCCTGGGGCTCGATACGCAGGTAGACATGACCGAACTGGCCGCGACCACCGGACTGGCGTACGAACTTGCCTTCTTGCTCGATGGCGCTGCGAATGGTCTCGCGGTAGGCCACCTGGGGTGCGCCCACATTGGCCTCCACCTTGAATTCACGTTTCATGCGATCGACGATGATATCGAGATGCAGTTCGCCCATACCGGAGATGATCGTCTGACCCGATTCCTCGTCGGAGCTGACCCGGAAGGATGGATCCTCCTGCGCCAGCTTGGAGAGTGCGATACCCATCTTCTCCTGGTCGCCCTTGGTCCTGGGCTCCACCGCGACCGAGATGACCGGCTCGGGGAACTCCATACGCTCCAGGGTGATCGGCTTGTCAATGGCGCACAGAGTATCACCGGTCGTGACATCCTTCAGACCGACCGCCGCGGCGATATCGCCTGCCAGCACCTCTTTGATCTCCTCCCGGGAATTGGAGTGCATCTGCAGGACACGACCGATACGCTCTTTTTTACCCTTTACCGGATTCAACACGGAGTCACCCGACTTGAGCACACCTGAATAAACCCTGAAGAAAGTCAAAGTGCCGACGAACGGATCTGTCGCAACCTTGAACGCCAGAGCGGCGAACGGCGCATTGTCGTCAGAGGGCCGAGACTCTTCAGTTCCCTCCTCATCATCCAGCAGACCGGTTATCGCCGGCACGTCCACAGGAGACGGCATGACCTCAATGATTTTATCAAGTACGGCCTGAACGCCTTTATTCTTGAAGGCCGAGCCGCATGTCACCGGCACAATCTCGAGTCGCAGGGTACGCTCGCGCAGACCGACTAGAATCTCTTCTTCCGAAAGATCACCTTCTTCCAGATATTTTTCCATCAATTCGTCGGTTCCCTCCGCAGCCGCCTCAACCATGTGCTCACGCCACTCATCACATGTATCCTGCAGATCGGCGGGGATATCAGTGTACTCGAACTGAGCACCCATATTCTCCTCGCTCCAGACGATTGATTTCATCTTAACAAGGTCGATAACGCCCTTGAAGCCCTCTTCAGCACCGACAGGCACTTGAATCGGGACCGCATTTGCGCCCAGACGGTCTTTCAGATGACCGACAACACGAAAGAAATCCGCACCCATACGGTCCATCTTGTTGACGAATGCCATACGGGGAACATTGTACTTATTGGCCTGGCGCCAAACGGTTTCAGATTGAGGCTCGACGCCGCCTACGGCGCATAGCACAAATACCGCGCCGTCAAGCACGCGCAGAGAACGCTCCACTTCGATGGTGAAGTCGACATGCCCGGGAGTATCGATGATATTGAAGCGGTGCTCGGGGAATTGTTGAGCCATGCCGCTCCAGAAACAGGTTGTGGCCGCGGAAGTGATGGTGATACCACGCTCCTGCTCCTGCTCCATCCAATCCATGGTGGCCGCACCATCGTGCACCTCACCAATCTTGTGAGACACACCAGTATAGTAGAGCACACGCTCTGTCGTTGTCGTCTTACCAGCATCGATGTGCGCCATGATACCGATATTGCGATAGCGCTCGATAGGAGTTTTCCGTGCCACGTTACAAACCTGTTTTTAAAAGAGCTAAGTTAGAGTTAATTTAGTTTCGCTTACCAGCGATAGTGTGAAAATGCCTTGTTCGCCTCGGCCATCCGGTGGGTGTCATCTTTCTTTTTGACCGCCGCACCCTTGTTTTCGGAGGCATCCAGCAGTTCTCCCGCCAGACGATAAGCCATCGATTTCTCGCTGCGCTTACGTGATGCCTCGATCAACCAGCGCATCGCCAGCGAGTTGCGACGATTGGGACGAACCTCGACCGGAACCTGATAGGTTGCGCCACCGACACGGCGCGACTTGACCTCCACCAGCGGACGCACGTTCTCAAGCGCTGTCTCCAGCAGATCAAGCGGCTCACCACCGCGCTTATCGACCACCGTGTCCAATGCGCCGTAGAGGATCTTTTCCGCTACCGATTTTTTACCGTCCTGCATCACCATGTTGATGAATTTGGCCAATAGTTCGCTTCCATACTTGGGATCGGGCAGTGTTTCACGCCGCGCTGCAACTCGTCTTCTTGGCATTGCTCTATCTCAAACTCGTTGAATTCTGTCTGACCAGCAGACCGTTAACTTTTCGGACGCTTCGCGCCGTACTTGGATCGACCTTGACGCCGCTTCTCGACACCCGAAGTATCGAGGCTGCCGCGCACCACATGATAGCGAACACCTGGCAAGTCCTTTACACGACCGCCACGAATCAGTACCACCGAGTGCTCCTGCAGATTGTGCCCCTCACCACCGATATAACTCGAAACTTCATAACCGTTGGTCAGCCTGACACGAGCAACCTTACGCAACGCGGAGTTGGGTTTTTTCGGTGTCGTGGTATAGACACGGGTGCAGACGCCACGTCGCTGCGGACAGGCATCCAGCGCCGGCACATTACTCTTTTGTACTTTACGTTTCCTGGGCTTGCGCACCAGTTGGTTGATTGTCGCCATCTATTCCGTCTCCAGGGACGTGATGTTTGTACTTTGCATAAAAAAAACCGGAGAAGCCGAATCCTTTCTGCTGATACCGAGACAACAGAAAGTGAAAGCAATTTCTCTGGTCAGAATAAACCTTACTCAACAACGTCTTAGACGAATAATTGAGAGGCAGAAACGAGAGGCCGGCAAAGGCCGGCCTGTCTAAGGAGCGCGCATTCTATGCCCGCTCCACCCTGTTGTCAAGGGACTGTCATGAAATCCCTGTCGAAAAGCTACTCCGATTCGGGTGTATTGAGCGCTTCCTTGAGCGCCTGTTCCACCTCTTCAACAACCAGTTCGGGTTTCGCCTCAGACGCCATCAGCTCCTCGTGACGCCTACGGTGACGCTCGGTGTGGTAGGAGAGCCCTGTACCGGAGGGTATCAGGCGTCCCACGATGACGTTCTCTTTCAATCCATTCAGACGATCCGACAGGCCGCGTACCGCCGCCTCCGTCAGAACCCGGGTCGTTTCCTGGAAGGATGCCGCGGAGATAAAAGACTCAGTAGCCAGAGATGCCTTGGTGATACCGAGCAACAAGGGCTCATACAGTGCGGGATGTTTCTCCTCACCACGCAGTTTTTCCGCCTCTTCCAGCAATGCGGACTTCTCCACCTGTTCTCCTTTGAGGAAGCGGCCGTCACCGGTTGCCGTGACTTCGACCTTGCGCAGCATCTGGCGAATGATCACCTCGATATGCTTGTCATTGATCTTCACACCCTGCAAGCGGTAGACGTCCTGAATCTCTTTTACCAGATACTCGGCAAGATCTGTCACGCCTTTCAGGCGCAGGATGTCATGGGGGTTGAGCTCGCCATCCGAGATAGTCTCCCCTTTCTCGACATGCTCACCCTCGAACACATTCACATGCCGCCACTTCGGAATCAGCTCTTCGTGATGCTCTCCTTCCGAATCGGTGATGACGAGCCGCTGCTTACCTTTCGTATCCTTGCCAAAACTGACGGTACCCGTAGCTTCCGCCAGAATCGCTGGATCCTTGGGTTTACGCGCTTCGAACAGGTCGGCGACACGAGGCAGACCACCTGTGATATCACGAGTCTTGGACGACTCTTGAGGTATGCGGGCAAGTACGTCACCAACCCCTACATCAGCCCCGTCCTGCACATTCACCACCGCGTTGGCGGGCAGATAGTAGTGTGCCGGGATATCGGTACCGGCAATATTGAGGTCCTTACCCTTGGCATCCACCAGTTTGACCATCGGCCGTATGTCTTTACCCGCCGCAGGACGCTGCTTGGGATCGATGACCTCGAGGGAACTCAAACCCGTCACCTCATCGGTCTTCTTCTGCACAGTCACGCCATCGACAAAATCCTCAAACCGCAACACGCCCGCCACTTCGGTAATAACCGGGTGGGTATGGGGATCCCAGTTGGCAACGATTTGACCGCCATCCACCGCAGTACCATCGTCGATCTGCAGAGTGGCGCCGTAGGGAACCTTATAGCGCTCTCTCTCGCGACCCACCTCATCGACTACCGTCAACTCACCGGAACGAGAGGTCGCCACCAGGTGTCCGCTCGAGTGCTTGACTGTCTTGATATTATGCAACCTTACGGTACCTGCAGCCTTCACCTGAATATTGTTCACAGAAGCCGCACGCGAAGCGGCACCACCTATATGGAAGGTCCGCATGGTCAACTGAGTACCCGGCTCACCAATCGACTGCGCCGCGATGACACCCACCGACTCACCTCGATTCACCAGGTGTCCGCGCGCCAGATCACGGCCATAGCACTTGGAACAGACACCCACTTTTGCATCACAGGTGATGGCGGAACGCACTTTGACCTGGTCGACACCTGCCGCCTCGAGTCTTTCCACACCCTCTTCATCAAACATCACCCCGGCATCGCAGACCACTTCATCACTGTTTGGGCGATACACGGGCACGGCGGTGACACGGCCGAGAATCCGCTCGCGCAATGGCTCGACGACATCACCACCCTCGATGATAGGCTGCATCAGCAAGCCCTCTTCGGTACCGCAATTCTCTTCAAGCACCACCATGTCCTGGGCCACGTCCACCAGACGCCGTGTCAGATAACCGGAATTGGCGGTTTTCAACGCCGTATCAGCCAGACCTTTTCGGGCACCATGGGTAGAGATGAAGTACTGCAGAACATCGAGACCCTCACGGAAGTTCGCCGTAATCGGGGTTTCTATGATGGAGCCATCCGGCTTCGCCATCAGACCGCGCATACCCGCCAACTGACGGATCTGGGCGGCTGAGCCACGGGCTCCGGAATCGGCCATCATGTAGACAGAGTTAAAGGAGTCCTGCTCCACATCGTTACCGTCGCGATCGACCACCTTCTCCTTGCCCAGCTTGGACATCATCGCCTTTGCCACCTGGTCATTGGTGTGTGACCAGATATCGACCACCTTGTTATAGCGTTCGCCGTTGGTGACCAAACCGGAGGTGTACTGATTCTCGATCTCTTTAACCTCGGCCTCGGCCTGGCTTAGGATCTGACTCTTCTCTTCCGGCACCACCATGTCATTGGAACAGAAAGAGACCGCGGCACGGGTGGCGAAGCGGAATCCCATATACATCAGTTGATCGGCAAAGATGACCGTATCCTTCAAACCCAACCTGCGATAACAGGCGTTGATCAGGTTCGAGATCACCTTTTTACCCATCGGCTGGTCGACCAGCTCAAAGGGCAGACCTTTGGGAACGATATCGAACACCAGGGTCCGGCCGATGGTAGTGGAGAATACCTGGACGCTCTCGTCCCTGTTTCCATCTTCATCGACGATTACCTCGTTCAGGCGTACTTTAACCCTTGCCTGCAGATCGACGGCACCTGACTCATAGGCACGCTTGGCCTCTTTGATGTCACTGAAGGCTGACCCCTCGCCTTTGGCATTAACCCGTTCACGGGTCATGAAGTAGAGACCCAACACCACATCCTGAGAGGGAACGATGATGGGATCGCCATTGGCGGGAGACAGAATATTGTTGGTCGACATCATCAGGCTGCGCGCCTCGAGCTGGGCCTCCAGCGAGAGCGGCACATGGACCGCCATCTGATCACCGTCGAAGTCGGCATTGAATGCGGTACAGACCAATGGGTGGAGCTGAATCGCCTTACCTTCGATCAGCACAGGTTCGAAGGCCTGGATACCGAGTCGGTGCAGGGTCGGCGCACGGTTCAGCATCACCGGGTGCTCGCGGATTACCTCTTCCAGGATATCCCAGACATCGCCGGTGCCACACTCCACCAGTTTCTTCGCTGCCTTGATTGTCGTGGCCAGGCCACGCAGTTGCAGCTTACTGAAGATGAAGGGCTTGAACAGTTCCAGCGCCATCCGCTTCGGCAGACCGCACTGATGCAGTTTCAGGGTCGGACCCACCACGATGACCGAACGCCCGGAATAGTCGACACGCTTGCCGAGCAGATTTTGACGGAAACGCCCCTGCTTGCCTTTGATCATATCCGCCAAGGATTTCAGCGGGCGCCGATTGGTACCGGTAATGGCACGTCCACGGCGTCCGTTATCGAGCAGCGCATCCACCGACTCCTGCAGCATGCGCTTTTCGTTGCGCACGATGATATCCGGTGCATTCAGATCCAGCAGCCTTTTCAGCCGGTTATTCCGATTGATGACGCGACGATAGAGGTCATTCAGGTCTGAGGTGGCGAATCGACCGCCATCCAGGGGAACCAGCGGTCGCAATTCCGGCGGCAACACCGGGAGAACGGTCATCACCATCCACTCCGGCCGGTTGCCCGATTCGTTCAGGGATTCAAGCAGTTTCAACCGCTTGGTGAATTTCTTGATCTTGGTCTCCGAGTTGGTGCCTTCGATATCCTCCCGCAGACGCTTGATCTCTTCCGGGATATCAATGGTCTTCAACAACTCATAGACCGCCTCCGCCCCCATACGGGCGTCGAATTCATCTCCGTTCTCCTCGATGGCACCCAGATACTGCTCGTCGGTCAACAACTGACCACGCTCAAGTGGGGTCATGCCCGGATCGACCACCACGAAAGACTCGAAATAGAGTACCTGCTCGATATCACGCAGGGTCATATCCATCAGTAATCCGATACGCGACGGCAATGACTTGAGGAACCAGATATGGGCCACCGGACTGGCAAGCTCAATATGTCCCATACGCTCGCGCCGCACCTTGGCCAGAGTAACCTCTACGCCACACTTTTCGCACACCACGCCTCGGTGCTTGAGCCGCTTGTACTTGCCGCACAGGCACTCATAGTCACTGACCGGACCGAAGATCTTGGCACAGAACAGACCATCCCGTTCCGGCTTGAAGGTACGATAGTTGATGGTCTCCGGCTTTTTAACTTCGCCATAGGACCAGGAACGGATCATATCCGGTGATGCCAGACCGATACGGATGGCGTCGAAGTCTTCGGTCTGACCCTGCTGCTTTAGAATATTCAGTAGATCTTTCAAGATCGTCTCTCCTGCATTCGGTTACTGACCAGGGTCAGTCCTCAGTCCTGTTCCAGTTCTATGTTGATGCCCAGCGAACGGATCTCTTTGACCAGTACGTTGAACGACTCGGGCATCCCGGCTTCCATCTGATGGTTACCATCCACGATGTTCTTGTACATGCGGGTACGGCCGTTGACGTCGTCCGACTTGACGGTGAGCATCTCCTGCAAGGTATAGGCAGCACCATAGGCCTCCAGTGCCCACACCTCCATCTCACCGAATCGCTGGCCACCAAACTGCGCCTTACCGCCCAAGGGCTGCTGGGTTACCAGGCTGTAGGGACCGGTGGAGCGTGCGTGCATCTTATCGTCGACCAGGTGATTCAGCTTCAACATATACATATAGCCAACCGTTACCTCGCGTTCGAACGGGTCTCCGGTTCGGCCGTCGAACAGCCTGCATTGACCACTCTCCGGCAATCCTGCCAGTTCCAGCATATGCTTGACTTCTGATTCGTGGGCGCCATCGAACACCGGCGTTGCCATCGGCACACCTTGTCTGAGGTTTTGACACATTGCCACCACTTCATCATCGTTCAATGACTTGATATCCTCGGATTTGCCACTGGTGTTATAGACCTTCTCGAGAAACTTACGCAGTTCCACGATCTTGCCCTGGGCATCCAACAGAGCGCCGATCTGACGCCCTACGCCCTTGGCCGCAAAACCGAGATGGGTCTCGAGCACCTGCCCCACATTCATTCGAGAGGGTACGCCAAGGGGGTTGAGCACGATATCCACCGGCTCGCCATTCTCATCGAACGGCATGTCTTCGACAGGTACGATGGTAGAGATTACACCCTTGTTACCATGACGTCCGGCCATCTTGTCGCCCGGTTGTATGCGACGTTTTACCGCCACATAGACCTTGACCATTTTCAGTACACCGGGGGCGAGATCATCCCCGGCGGTCAGTTTGCGTTTCTTCTCTTCGTATTTGTCACGGAAGAGTTCGCGCTGGGCCTTGATCTGCTCGGCAATGGCCTCCAGTTGAGCGGCAGACTCCTCATTGCGCAGACGGATCTCCAACCATTTGTCACGCTCCATCTCGGTAAGATAGCCCTTGGTGACCTTGGCGCCGGCCTTGATCTGGTTGGGACCACCGTCGACCACTTTACTCATCAGCATCTTTTCGACACGCTGAAAGGTATCATCTTCCATGATGCGCAACTGATCATCGAGATCCTTGCGCACACGATCCAGCTCTACCTGTTCTATCTGCAATGCCCGGGCGTCCTTCTCGACACCGTCACGGGTAAAGACCTGGACATCGATGACGGTTCCGACCATTCCGGAAGAGACACGCAGGGAAGTATCTTTTACATCAGACGCCTTCTCGCCGAAGATTGCCCGTAACAGCTTTTCTTCCGGCGTCAGTTGCGATTCACCTTTGGGCGTCACCTTACCGACCAGGATGTCCCCTTCACGCACCTCCGCGCCGATATAGACAATACCGGATTCATCCAGTTTCGAGAGTGCCGCTTCACCCACATTCGGGATATCGCCGGTGATCTCTTCAGGACCGAGTTTGGTATCACGGGCCATACAGGTCATCTCTTCAATATGGATCGAGGTAAAACGATCCTCCTGTACGACACGCTCCGAGATCAGGATCGAATCCTCGAAGTTGTAGCCATTCCAAGGCATGAAGGCGACCCGTAAATTCTGACCCAGCGCCAGTTCACCCATATCGGTGGACGGACCATCGGCCAATACATCACCCCGGGCAATCACATCACCAACATTCACCAAAGGCCGTTGGTTGATGCAGGTATTCTGATTCGAGCGGGTGTATTTGGTCAGGTTGTAGATATCGACACCCGGCTCTCCCGCCTCGGTCTCATCGTCGTTGACCCGCACCACGATGCGCGCCGCATCAACCGATTCGATATCACCGCCGCGTTTGGCAACCACGGTAACACCGGAGTCGACCGCCACCACACGTTCGATGCCGGTACCTACCAGGGGCTTTTCAGCGCGAAGAACTGGCACAGCCTGGCGCTGCATGTTCGAACCCATCAGCGCCCGGTTGGCGTCATCATGCTCCAGGAAAGGTATCAACGAAGCCGCTACAGAGACAATCTGCTTGGGAGAGACATCGATATATTGCACCTTGTCCGGGCTGGAGAGGGTGAACTCGTTCTGGAAACGGGAGGAGACCAGTTCATCCGTCAACATGCCCTTGGCATCGATCGAAGCATTGGCCTGCGCGATGACGAAGCGTCCCTCCTCGATTGCGGATAGGTAGTCGATCTGATCGGTCACCCTGCTGTCCACCACCTTGCGGTAGGGAGTCTCCAGGAATCCGTATTTATTGGTGCGTGCATAGACCGCTAACGAGTTGATCAAACCGATGTTGGGTCCTTCAGGCGTCTCGATGGGGCAAACACGACCGTAATGCGTGGGATGTACATCGCGTACCTCAAAACCGGCCCGTTCCCGTGCCAGACCACCGGGACCGAGGGCGGAAACACGCCGCTTGTGGGTCACTTCGGACAGGGGATTGTTCTGATCCATGAACTGGGACAGCTGGCTGGAGCCGAAAAACTCCTTAATCGCGGCCGAGACCGGTTTGGCGTTGATCATCTCCTGGGGCATCAGGCCTTCGGACTCGGCCTGAGTCAAACGTTCTTTCACCGCCCGTTCGACGCGTACCAGCCCGACTCGGAACTGATTCTCGGCCATTTCACCGACACAGCGTATGCGACGGTTACCGAGGTGATCGATATCGTCCACCACACCATTGCCATCGCGTATATTGATCAGCTCTTTCAGGACGTCGATGATGTCCTCTTTCGACAACACGCCTTCCCCGACTTCATCCTCTCGGCTCAGACGGCGGTTGAATTTCATTCGGCCAACGGCTGAGAGATCGTAACGGTCCGAAGTAAAAAAGAGGTTGTTGAACAGGTTCTGCGCAGCCTCTTTGGTCGGCGGCTCACCTGGTCGCATCATGCGATAGATTTCAATCTGGGCTTCCAGCTCATTGGTGGTCGGATCGATGCGCAGAGTATCGGAAATGAAGGCCCCGTGATCAAGGTCATTGGTGAACAGCGTGTTCAGCTTCTTCACCCCATTCTCGACCAGACTCTCAAACAGCTCATCGGTGATCTCGGTATTGGCTTCAGCAATCAGCTCACCCGTCCCCTTATCGACGACGTTGTGTGCCAACACCTTGCCGTAAACGAAATCACGGGGCACATCCAGCTTTTTCACACCGGCCTTTTCAAGGTCGCGTATGTGGCGTGCGGTAATACGCCTACCGGCCTCGACGATGACCTTGCTGCTTACCTTGATATCGAAGCTGACGGTCTCGCCACGCAAACGCTCCGGTACCAGATCCACTTTCAGGGTCTTTTTGGTGAGACTGAAGGTGTCGGTCTCGAAGAACATCTCGAGAATCTGCTCCGCATCGTAACCCAGCGCGCGCAAAAGAATCGTCGCGGGCAGCTTGCGCCGGCGATCGATACGGACGAAAACGTTGTCCTTTGGATCGAATTCGAAGTCGAGCCAGGATCCACGATAGGGAATAACCCGGGCGGAAAAGAGCAGTTTGCCGGAGGAGTGGGTCTTTCCGCGATCGTGGTCGAAGAAGACACCGGGAGAGCGGTGCAACTGTGACACGATGACCCGTTCAGTGCCATTGATGACAAAGGTACCGGTGTCGGTCATCAGGGGAAGTTCTCCCATATAGACTTCCTGCTCACGGATATCCTTGACCACCCTGGAGCCTGCAGGCGCCTCTTTATCGTAGATAACCAGACGCACCAGCACACGCAGGGGTGCCGCATAGGTGGTTCCTCGCAGTTGGCACTCCCGAACATCGAATACAGGCTCACCAAGCTTGTAGTTAACATATTCGAGCACTGCATTACCCGAATAGCTGGTAATCGGCATTACCGACTTGAACGCCGCATGTAATCCGATGTCCTGTCGCTCCTCGGGCGGAACCCCATCCTGTAAAAACCCGCGATAGGAATCGATCTGGGTGGCTAAAAGAAACGGTACATCCAGGATGCTGGGTCGTTTACCGAAGTCTTTGCGGATACGCTTTTTTTCGGTGAAAGAATAGGCCATGCTGCCGTCCCTCAGTGTCAAAGGCTTGGTGATTGCGAAGTCATAATCCGACATCCAGCCGGCTGATGATCAACGCCTATATAATCTAATACCTGAATCGTAATCGGTTCAGTTCTACAAGGGGCAATCAATACCATTTCATAGGGATTGGCAAACACCCTTGCGACAAGCGGGAAAAGGCCGGCGGCTTACGCCACCAGCCCCAACCGCACCTGCCTGCAGACGATCGAGACGAGAATCTTATTTGATCTCGACTTTGGCGCCCGCCTCTTCCAACTGCTTTTTGGCCTCTTCAGCCTCTTCCTTGCTGATAGCTTCCTTCAGCGTGGACGGTGCGCCTTCAACCGCCTCCTTCGCCTCTTTAAGGCCCAGACCGGTCATACCGCGAACTGCCTTGATGACGGCAATCTTGTTACCGCCGATCTCAGCCAATACCACGTCAAACTCGGTCTTCTCTTCTGCAGTGGCTTCACCGCCGCCTGCTGCCGCTACCGGTGCAGCAGCCACAGCCGCAGCCGCGGATACGCCAAATTTCTCTTCCATTGCCTCGATCAAGGCAACCACGTCCATGACGGACATCTCGGCGATCGCATCGAGGATCTCTTCTTTAGAAACAGCCATTATTGAACTCCTGAAAAAATGTTTTGCACGTTGATGTGTAATAAGTTAAAGCCGATCAGGCCGCCTCTTTGGCGTCCTTGATCGCAGCCACAGTCCGGACCAGCTTGCCAGGCACTTCGTTCAGCGTACGAGTCAGCTTCTCCACCGGCGCCTTCATGACAGCCATCAGCATGCTGATGGCCTGATCATAGGTCGGCATCTTGGCCAGCGAATCGATATCACCGGGGGCAAGCATCTTACCGCCGATGGATACCAGTTTGACCTCGAGAAGTTTGTGCTCTTTGGCAAAGTCCTTGATGACGCGTGCCGCGGAACCCGGATCCTCCTGGGAGAAGGCGAGGAGCAGAGGCCCCGTCATACCTTCCTGCATACAGGCAAAATCGGTATCCTCGAGCGCGCGCTTGGCGAGCGTGTTTCTCACCACCCGCAGATAGACGCCGCTATTGCGCGCTTCACGTCGCAGTAGGGTCATCTCATCAACCGTCAGCCCCCGATACTCAGCGGCTATAGCTGACAATGCACTGCTCGCTACGTCATTGACTTCGGCAACGATGGCTTTCTTTTGCTCAAGATTAAGTGGCAAAGTCGTTACCTCCTGATAATGGGGAATATTTCATTCCCAAATACATACATGGCACCTTCGGCGCCACAACCACACGCACACCATCGTCAGGATATTCCTGATTGGGGGCGCCCCGTCTGCGCAGGCGGAAATTAAGCATGCCGATCCATGCACCTGCGGTCTTTGACAGCACCGGCCGGGCCGGTACCCCAAAGTTCCAGATTGCTGCCAGGCGCTCCGTACAAGATGCCTGGCAGCGTAAAATTTCTATCAAACGGCAAGAGATGCCTGATCCAGCGTCAATCCAGGCCCCATGGTTGTGGAGACTGTCACCTTTTTCAGATAGACGCCCTTTGCCGAGCTCGGTTTTGCCTTCACCAACGCAGTCAGCAGAGACTCCAGGTTCTCCTTCAACTTCTGCGGTTCGAAATCGGCTTTGCCGATCGAACAGTGAATAATGCCCGCCTTATCGGTACGGTAACGCACCTGCCCGGCCTTGGCATTCTGCACCGCCTCAGCCACATTGGGAGTAACGGTACCTACCTTGGGGTTCGGCATCAGGCCGCGAGGACCCAGGATCTGTCCCAACTTGCCGACCACGCGCATCGCATCCGGCGAGGCAATCACCACATCAAAATCCAGATTTCCGCCCTTGATCTCTTCGGCAAGGTCTTCGAAGCCGATCTTGTCGGCACCCGCCTCTTTGGCGGCATCGGCATTTGCACCCTGTGCAAATACGGCAACCCTCACTGTCTTACCGGTGCCGTGAGGCAGCACCGAGGCACCGCGTACGACCTGATCGGATTTGCGCGCATCGACACCCAGGTTGACGCTGACATCCACCGATTCACTGAACTTCACCGTCGACAGCTCTTTCAACAGACTGAAAGCCTCTTCTGCCGGATAGATCTTACCGGCCTCGAGTTTTTCCCGGATCGCCTTGGCCCGTTTCGTCATCTTAGCCATGATCTATTCCACTCCCTCAACATTGAGACCCATCTGCATGGCGCTGCCCGCAATGGTGCGGACCGCTGCATCCATATCCGCCGCAGTCAGGTCCGGCATCTTGGTTGTGGCAATCTCCTCAAGCTGCTGGCGGGTGACCGTGCCGACCTTTGTCGTGTTCGGGGTAGAGCTGCCCTTTTGCAGTCCCGCTGCCTTTTTCAGCAGCACAGCAGCAGGCGGCGTCTTGGTGATGAAACTGAAAGAGCGATCGCTGTAGACGGTGATCACCACGGGTATAGGCAACCCCTTCTCCACGCTCTGGGTCTTCGCATTGAAGGCCTTGCAGAACTCCATGATATTCACGCCGTGCTGACCCAGGGCGGGACCAACCGGCGGACTCGGATTCGCTTCACCAGCTTTCACTTGAAGCTTGATGTAAGCCATTATCTTCTTAGCCATGTTTACCTCTATTTTGGGTGCAAACGCCTGGGACTCTCACCCAGGCTCCCCTATTTCACTATGAAAAATCTTTCAGGGTAATCAGCCCTTCTCAACCTGGCCGAACTCCAGGTCCACCGGGGTTGAGCGACCGAAAATCAGTACGGACACCTTCAATCGGCTCTTGTCGTAGTCGACCTCCTCTACAACACCTGTGAAATCGTTGAAGGGCCCATCGATAACACGTACCACTTCGCCGGGTTCGAACAGCACCTTTGGCCGGGGGTTTTCGACCCCCTCCTGTACCCGCTGCAAAATGGCATTCGCCTCCTTTTCGGAGATTGGCGCCGGACGGTCGCCGGTACCGCCGATAAATCCCATCACTTTCGGCACATCCTTGACCAGATGCCAGGTATCGTCGGTCATCTCCATCTGTACCAGCACATAGCCGGGAAAAAATTTGCGCTCACTTTTGCGCTGTTGGCCAGCACGCATCTCCACCACCTCTTCGGTAGGGACGAGAATGTCGCCAAATTTATCCTGCATGCCATAACGCTCAATACGCTCCTTGAGTGAACGCTGGACCTGGGATTCAAAGCCGGAGTAGGCATGGACCACATACCAATGCATTGCCATAACGTCTCCTTATCCAGTTCCGGTCAGCGCCTTGAGGATTGCGCTCAACATCATATCGAACAGCCAGAGTACGATACCCATGATCAGCACCATGACAAATACAATCAGGGTGGTCTGCATCGTCTCTTGGCGACTTGGCCAAACCACCTTGCGCACCTCGATCTTGGAGGAGGAGGCGAACTCCCATACGGTACGGCCCACTGCCGTCGTATAGGCGATAAATGAGGCCACCCCTACCAGGGCCAGCAGACCCAAGACGCGCAAAAGTTGTGAATAGCTATCCAGGTAATAGAACCCGTAAATGCCGCTCACGATGATCCCCACCGCCAGCAGAAGCTTGACAGTGTCGAGACTCGATGCCTCTACCTGGGACTTCGAATTCATAGTTCCGTATGCCGATATGTATGGCAGGCCAAGAGGGAATCGAACCCCCAACCTGCGGTTTTGGAGACCGCTGCTCTACCAATTGAGCTATTGGCCTTGAAAAAGTAAAAGCGGGGCGGGTCTTCGACCTACCCCGCAGACATCAAATACCGAATTTACTCGATAATCTTGGCTACCACACCGGCACCCACGGTCCGGCCGCCTTCGCGAATCGCAAAACGAAGACCCTCTTCCATCGCGATCGGCGCGATCAGCTTCACGACCATCTTCACGTTGTCGCCAGGCATCACCATCTCCACGCCTTCCGGCAGGTCGCAGGCACCCGTCACGTCGGTGGTCCGGAAATAAAACTGCGGACGATAGTTGCTGAAAAACGGCGTATGACGGCCACCCTCATCCTTGCTCAGCACATAGACCTCACACTCAAAATGGGTGTGCGGCGTGATCGATCCCGGATGCGCCAGCACCTGGCCGCGCTCCACCTCGTCTCGCTTGGTGCCACGCAGCAGCACCCCCACGTTGTCGCCCGCCTCGCCCTGATCCAGCAGCTTGCGGAACATCTCAACACCGGTACAGGTGGTCTTGGTGGTCTCCTTGATTCCCACAATCTCGATCTCTTCGCCCACCTTGATCACGCCGCGCTCTACACGTCCGGTCACCACCGTGCCGCGTCCCGAAATCGAGAACACGTCCTCGATCGGCATCAGAAACGCACCGTCTACCGCACGCTCGGGCTCCGGAATGTAGGTGTCCAGCGCTTCGATCAGCTTGTCGATCGACTGACTGCCGATCTCCGAGGTGTCGCCCTCCAGCGCCTTCAGCGCCGAACCCGTGATGATCGGGGTGTCGTCGCCGGGGAATTCGTAGCTGTCCAGCAGCTCACGCACTTCCATCTCCACCAGCTCCAGCAGCTCCTCGTCGTCCACCATGTCCGCCTTGTTCAGGTAGACCACAATGTACGGCACCCCCACCTGACGCGACAGCAGTATGTGCTCCCGCGTCTGCGGCATCGGGCCGTCCGCCGCCGAAACCACCAGGATCGCACCGTCCATCTGCGCCGCTCCCGTGATCATGTTCTTCACGTAGTCGGCGTGGCCCGGACAGTCCACGTGCGCGTAGTGACGCGACTCCGACTCGTACTCCACGTGCGAAGTCGCAATCGTGATGCCGCGCTCTTTCTCCTCCGGCGCGTTGTCAATCTGGTCAAAGGCACGTTGCTCGCCGCCGAACTTGGCCGCTTGTACCGTGGTGATGGCCGCCGTCAGCGTGGTCTTGCCGTGGTCTACATGACCAATCGTGCCCACATTGACATGCGGCTTTGTGCGTTCGAATTTTTCCTTGGACATGAGCGCTCTCCAGGTTCTCTATTGTATAAAGATAAATTCGCGCGCTTCCGCACGCCGTCGTCAAATGGAGCCCAGAAGCAGATTTGAACTGCCGACCTCACCCTTACCAAGGGTGTGCTCTACCAACTGAGCTATCTGGGCAAAATTCTCCGTACAATCCCTTGCCACCCTCAGGGGCAAGCCCGCCGGGATCACAACGAGCAGCAGCACTGCAACCACAGCACTGCCGCCACCTGCACAATGAAGTACAGAATCATATTGGAGCGGGTGATGGGAATCGAACCCACGTATTCAGCTTGGAAGGCTGAAGTTCTACCATTGAACTACACCCGCGCAGCCAAGCGACGCTTCGCTCACCACAACCGCTAACCCTAAATTTTCTTAAGCCGGAGGGGCCGGAGGTTGTTCACGGCCTCCATTTTTCCTCTCCGTCAACGCCTTGACGCGTTGTTCGAAGCCGCTTTCAGCGCCTTCGTCGAACCTCTTATCGGTCCGCATCCTCCCCCTGAAAAACTGTCCGGAGGACACTTCGAGTCACCTGGTCAATACCGCCAATTTCCCGATTTCACCTGGTGGAGGGGGGAGGATTACTCCAAGCCTTTGGCTTTCCGCCCTCCGGGCCAACGCGCCTCGCGCGTTGTTCGAAGCCGCTTTCAGCGCCTTCGTCGAACCTCTTATCGGTCCGCATCCTCCCCCTGAAAAACTGTCCGGAGGACACTTCGAGTCACCTGGTCAATACCGCCAATTTCCCGATTTCACCTGGTGGAGGGGGGAGGATTCGAACCTCCGAAGGCGGAGCCGTCAGATTTACAGTCTGATCCCTTTGGCCACTCGGGAACCCCTCCAAGCGAGAGCCGGGCATTCTGACGCCTAGGCCGAGCAAAGTCAATACAACATTCCAAACAATTTTTCCTGATTACCCCTAAACCTCAGCCATTCTCAAGAGGCGATATGGCATAGGTGGAGTGCGAAGAGCGGCAAAAAGCAATCGTTCAATCATGGCGGGTAAATCGAAACGGCGGTTAAACCGATATTCGAACTCAGCAAGATAACGCGACACATGTTTATCTCGAATCGCATGAAAAGTACCCAACAGACTGTTTTTGACATTACCCAACATCGTGTTTACCCATTTGAAGCACGAATACTGGACACTTTGGCGCCCACCACCCGTCACCATGGGGTTATGATGGCAATCAGCGGTTGTCACGCCACTAAAGCACCAAAGCCCATCGGTAAAGACTTCGCTGCCAGGCATCAAGCAGGAGCGGGCGTAGCGGGCGATTTCACGTTTGCGGAAGCCCCTTACACGACGCAGTTGAATTTTCATGGGCCTGCCGTCCCGCGTCGTCTCAACAGCAGCTACGAAAGGGATTTTGTTGCGCGACCCACGACCACGCTTACCGGCTTGCTCGCCTCCGAGATAAGCATCATCCAATTCGATGCGACCGGCCAGTTTTTTTCCACGCTCACGTTCCATCATCACCTGCATCAACTTATGCTTGAGTCGCCAGGCCGTATTGTAGTTCACCCCGATTTCGCGGGAAAGTTGCAGCGCCGAGATACTTTTCTTGCGTTGGGTCAACAGATAGATCGCAAGAAACCACGTTCTCAGCGGCAGCTTGGTGCCATGGAAGATGCTGCCGGCGGTCAGGGAAGTCTGATGATGGCACTTGTGACATTGATATATCTGACGCTTTTTGAGTTCACAGCCTGTTGTGTTGCCGCACTCAGGGCAGACATAGCCCGTCGGCCAGCGCAAATCATACAATGCCTGTCGACACTGATCCTCGGTCCCATATTGTTCCAGAAAATCGTGCAAACCAAGACCTTTTTGAAATTGAATAGTATTTCTCGGCATGATGAAATCCTCTTTTATTCAGTAGGTTCCATTATGCTTGCACCACAGGCTCAATAGCTGAGCCTCATGAGTAATCAGGCAATTTTTTGTCTATTGCATAGGCCCGATATGGCGTATCCATGTCGACATCGAAAGATCCTCGTAACGGGATTGCAGCCGGGCATCCGGCGTGGCAACAGCAGCCTGCCTGCTTGGTGCACTTCTAGCTAAGGTTTGACGACACAGACATAAGGCGCCGGAAGCGCGAGAGAACACTTGCAGTGAGCGCAAATTACCTTTATTACTACTAAACATATGCATATCAACCAGCAAATCAAACAACTTCTGATTGTACCGTGCCTGCTGCTCTCCGCTTGCGCCAACAATACGATCAGCAGATTGGGACTTCCGGCCACAACGGATGAAGCGATAAAACAGACGCCGCAGACCTATGCCACAGATGGTCTCAGCAGGGATCTGATCTACAACACCCTCACCGGTGAAATCGCCGCCCAGCGAGGACACGGCAAACTTGCCTTCGAGCACGCATTCCAGGCTGCCAAGGAGTCTCGGGATGAGGGTGCCGCGGAACGCGCGACAGGCCTTGGCCTACAGTCTAATATGCAGGACGCCGCACTGGAGGCGGCAACGCTGTGGGTTGAAATCTCACCAAACTCACTCAAGGCCCGCCAGATCGCATCAGTCCTCTATATTCGCAAGAATGAACTTAATAAGGCGATTCAAAACCTGCAAAAAGCGGTAGAAATCGCAAACAGTCATGGGCACTCCGGCTACCTCCAGGCAGCCGCCATTGCCGAAAAGTCTGCGGCACCCGATCAGGCGCTGCTCATCATGCAGCAGCTCGTCGATGAAGAGAGCCAGGACCCGAAGGCGTTTTACGCCCTCGCCTTGACCGCCAACCGCGCCAAACAGAACAATCTCGCGCTGAACTACATCGACCGCTCCCTCGCACTCGATCCAGTGTCCACCCAAAGTCTGGTGCTCAAAACACAAACCATCATCTCAATGGAGCAAAAAGAGCAGGGGCTGGCGTTTATCGAGCAGGCATATCTCAATGCACCTGAAAATATCCAGTTGGGAAAAGCATACGCCAGATTGCTGCTTGAATTGAATAAGACAGAAGCGGCTCTCGGCATTTATCAATCTCTCCATGAACAGGCTCCCGATGACAGCGACATCGCTTTTTCCCTTGGTATCATCAATCTGCAGCTGGAACGATATCAAGAGGCAAAGACTTACCTGAAATCACTGGTCGATAAACGGAAGAAGCGCAATCAGGCCAGCTTCTACCTGGGGATGATCGCCGAGGAGGAGAAGGAACCAGGGCAGGCATTGGACTGGTATAGCCGGGTGGAAGGAAAAAATGTAATCGATGCACAGATTCGAATCGCCAAAATCCTGGCTGACCAGGGAAACCTGAATCAGGCCCGTGAAACACTGCAACGGCTTCGCATCACCCAGAGCGCACACGAGGTAAGATTCTATATCATAGAAGCTGAGCTGATGCGTGAGGCGAGGGATTATGAAACCGCCCATCAGATATATACCAAGGCCCTGGATTTGTTTAAGGACAACACAGACCTGCTCTACGCCCGGGGGTTGAATGCGGCCGATTTGAAACGGATCGATCTGCTGGAGAATGATCTACGTAAAATCCTCGCGTCCCAGCCGAAACACGCCGACGCTTTGAACGCTCTCGGCTATACCCTCGCCGATCAGACAGATCGTCTGGAAGAGGCCAAAGATTACATAGAGCAGGCCCTGGCACTGAAACCTGAGAGTCCCGCAATACTCGACAGCATGGGATGGGTCGAATTTCGCATGGGCAACCTGGAATCCGCTCTGGAGTTCCTCAACAAGGCTGCCACAATCAGCCCCGATGCCGAGATCGCTTCCCATCTGGGAGAGGTATTATGGCATTTAGGTCAGCAACAGCGCGCCATTGAGGTGTGGAATGCAGCCAATGAGCGCGATCCCGGTAATCGGTTTATCGATCCGGTCATGAAGCGCCTGGGCGTCAACAACTGACTCATCCCATGTCGGCGCGCAGTAGGTCTGACCAAAGCTCCGTCTATTTTGCACCCGCGAAACTGAACCTGATGCTGCGTATCACCGGCAGGCGCAGTGATGGCTATCATCAACTGCAGACCGTATTCCAATTCCTCGATATTCATGACCGGCTCCACATCAAAAAACGCGATGACAGCCAGATCATTCTACATGACGATGCAAGTGGCGTTTCACCGGCGGACAACCTCATTTATCGCGCGGCCCGACTGCTGCAATTGACCAGCGGTTCAGATCAAGGCGCTGAAATCACATTGGAAAAACACCTCCCCATAGGTGGTGGACTTGGCGGGGGCAGTTCGGATGCAGCAACCACATTGATGGCCCTCAATCGCTTGTGGGGACTCTCGCTCAACCAGTCGGAGTTAAAAAAAATCGCCCTGACCCTTGGCGCGGATGTGCCCGTATTCATCCATGGCCATGCGGCATGGGCTGAAGGTATCGGTGAGGAATTGACCGATATCGACCTACCGGAGAAGTGGTATCTGCTACTGCAACCGCCATGTCACGTCTCCACCGCAGAGATATTCAACCAACCTGATTTGACACGCCACTCACCCCGGATCAAAATACGCGCCTTTCTGCAGGGTGATTGTCGGAACGATTGTCTACCCGTGGTACGCAGACGCCACCCTGAAGTGGCGGAAGCATTGGATTGGCTGAACCAGTTTGCAGATGCCCGGCTTACCGGGACCGGCGCCTGTGTATTCGCCGCCTTTGCTGATCAGCGGCCGGCTCGCAACCTGCTTCAAAGGAAGCCGGCGAGTCTGAAAGGTTTTGTTGCGCGCGGGATCAACCGTTCCCCGCTATTGGAGTTACTCCAACCCGAACTGAGTTAATTGGGGCGTCGCCAAGCGGTAAGGCACTGGGTTTTGATCCCAGCATTCGTAGGTTCGAATCCTGCCGCCCCAGCCATTTCATAGCAATCCACTGTTTGAAAAAGGGGATCAAAACCGTGCCTGCCACTGCCATGATGGTCTTTTCCGGAAACGCCAACCCGGAACTGAGCGGTGAAATCGTAGCTCACCTCAGCCTCCCACTTGGAAAAATGCATGTCGGTCGTTTCAGCGACGGCGAAGTCATGGCTGAAATCCATGAGAACGTACGGGGTCGCGATGTCTTCATCGTCCAGCCCACATCAGCGCCAACCAATGAAAACCTGATGGAACTGTTGGTGATGATCGATGCCATGCGCTGGTCGTCCGTCAAACGCATCACAGCAGTGATTCCCTACTTCGGTTATGCGCGACAGGACAGGCGCCCCCGTTCCGCACGCGTGCCGATAACTGCCCGACTGGCAGCCAAGATGATCGGCGCTGCGGGCGCCGACCGGGTGTTGACTGTGGACCTGCATGCCGACCAGATCCAGGGCTTCTTCGATATCCCGGTTGACAATGTCTACGCATCCCCGATCCTGCTGGGCGATGTATGGCGTCAAAAACACCCGGATATCGTCGTCGTTTCTCCCGATGTAGGTGGCGTGGTCAGGGCGCGGGCGTTGGCAAAAAGGCTGGATGATGCGGAATTGGCGATCATCGATAAACGCCGGCCCAGGCCCAATGAAGCCAAGATAATGAATATCATCGGCAATGTGGAGGGACGCAGTTGTATTCTTATCGATGATCTGGTCGACACCGCGGGGACTCTCTGTCAGGCCGCCACCGCACTCAAAGAGCACGGTGCGGCCAAGGTGGTGGCCTATTGTACACACCCGGTACTCTCCGGACCTGCCGTCTCCAATCTCAGCAACTCCCAGCTGGATGAACTGGTGGTTACGAATACGATTCCTCTCTCCGAAGAGGCCAAACTCTGCACGCCCATTCGCCAGGTGAGCATCGCGGAACTGCTTGCAGAAACGATGCGCCGCATTTCAAATGAGGAGTCCGTCAGCTCCCTGTTCATCGACTGACCATGCACCACTGAATTCAAGCGACACATGCTCCTCCGGGGCAACTCGGTCCATTGACTTGGGTGCTGACAAATGCAACATATCCTGGCTGTCATCGACGAAACGCCCCTGAATCACTGTTTAGGCAACCCCGCCGGCTTTTTCCGCCCATCTGCCTTCCCAGCAGACAGCCAGCGCTCACCGCAGAGACAGTCATGGATAACCACCAAGAACCTGCGCCCTCGTTGACGGGACTGGAAATAAAAGCAAATTCTGTTAGAATCGCGCGTCCGCTGTGATACAGCGATATATCGCGTCGCTTTGGTCGCGAAACGACGCATCCACACACAGAAAACTACAGATACGGAGTCTGCCATGTCTGCCAATTTTGAAATTAACGCTCAATCCCGGAGCGATTCAGGGAAAGGTGCGAGCCGCCGCCTGCGTCGTTCCGGCCTAGTGCCGGGTATCGTGTACGGCGCCCACAAAAATCCGACCATGATCAGCGTTCCCCACAATGAACTTGTTCATTCGCTGGAGAACGAAGGGTTCTACGCAAATCTTTTAAACCTGAAACTCGGTGAAAAGACTGAACAGGTGGTGCTTAAGGACCTTCAACGCCACCCGGCCAAGCCTTTCCTTCTACATGTGGATTTTCAACGGATTCAGGCAGACGAGAAGATCCGGTTGCATGTCCCGATCCATTTTATCAACGAATCGACCTGCCCCGGCATCAAGGCTGGCGGCCAGGCGAGTCATGTGATGAGTGACATGGAGATCTCCTGTCTGCCCAAGGACCTGCCGGAGTTCATCGAGGTCGATATGGCCAACCTGGAGATGGGCACTGTATTGCATGCCTCCGAAGTCAAGCTGCCCGATGATGTCGATCTGATCACCCATGAAGGCAATGAGGATCCGATCGTGCTCACCATCCACACCGCCCACACCACCGAAGTCGAGCCGAGGGAAGAGGAGGAAGCCGGTGAGGGTGACGAGGAACCTGCGGAATAGCTTGGGTCGAAGGGGGGACTTGAGCACCCCCCTATTCGCATACGACCGGCAGCCTACTGCCGCATAACAGTAATGGACCGGTCAAGCGGATAGTATAGTGGCACACCCCCCCGTCAAACTTATCGTCGGCCTGGGTAATCCCGGAGCGGACTATGAAGAGACCCGCCATAATGCAGGGTTCCGGTTTGTTGACAGGCTGGCCCGGCAACACCATCAAGCCTTTCGCAACGAGTCGCGCCACCACGGGTTGGTGTGCAAACTGACTATTGCCGGCGAAGAAGTACGCCTCCTAAAACCCATAACTTATATGAACCGAAGTGGTCAGGCGGTTTCCAGCCTGGCCAACTATTTCCGTATTTCTCCCGACGAAATCCTTGTGGTACACGATGAACTTGACCTGGAACCGGGTCAGGTACGTCTCAAAACAGGCGGCGGACATGCAGGCCACAACGGCTTAAGGGACATCATGAGCGCCCTTGGCAGCAGGGATTTCCATCGTCTGCGTATCGGTATCGACCATCCCAACGACCGAAACATGGTGGTCGACTATGTCTTGGGACGCCCATCCAAAAGCGACCGTGAAGCGATCGACGGCGCCATCGATGATGCCATCGAATGTCTCGATGAAGTCGTAAAAGGCGAATTGGGCAAAGTGATGAATCGCCTGCACGGCAGCCGTTAGCAATCGCTCCTGCCGCAGCAGAGCACTTCATCTACCATGAAAATAAATGCCGGACCGGCATTATATTAATAATTACTTATAATCTAACTTATATATCCGACTTCGGGAGTGAGTTTTTTCATGAAAGGGTTAATTCAGGCTTTGTGGATCCTGATCGCCTGCAGCAGCGGGAGCCTGGCCGGTGAGACCGAACAGGAGGCTGTCGAGCTGCTGAGAAAAGCCGAAGCATTGATGCGCTCCAGCGGCACCGTCGCTGAGTATCAGGTTGATATTATTCGGCCTGACTGGCAACGTACGATGTCATTCCGCAGTCACGATGACATCGACAACAACCGCTTCCGCATGGAAATCCTCACCCCGCGCAAAACAAAGGGCACTGTCTACCTCAAGGTCAACAATATCCTCTCCATGTACCTGCCCAAACTTCGCAGACAGATCAATATCTCACCGGCAATGATGCAAGATCCCTGGATGGGTTCCGATTTCCTTAATCAGGACCTGCTGGAGACAAATTCGCTGATCGATCAATACAGTCACCGTATCCTTGCCCGTGAAGGGGTGGGTGAACAGGCTATTGTAACAATCGAGTCAACTCCATCTGCCACGGCCGCTGTGACCTGGAAACGGTTGATCCAGCGCATCCGCGCCAATGGCATTCCGCTGGAGATGGAATATCAATGTGAGAAAATGGCAAACCGACGCATGACTTTTGACCAGATCAGGATTATGGACGGTCGACTCATCCCAACCCGCTGGACCATGGCACCCCAAGATCAACCGGGCAAAAGCACCGTCATCACATTGAAATCGATCCAGTTCAATGTCCCACTGGCGGACGATATCTTCAACCCGGCCAAGAGAAAATAGCACAACATCGCTTCGAAAGTATTGCCGATTATGCTATATCCTTGATCGCAGGGATCTCTTTTATTTTTTCCTGGGGAGCTGATGAGCCTGTCGACCACAACAGTCGTCCACACCATTCTGACTGTGGCGCTGAGAAATCTGCTCACACACAGACGACGAACGCTCCTGACCATAGGGGCAATTGCAGTAGGCCTCGCCTCGCTGATCTTTCTCTGGGGATTCAACGAGGGCCTGCATCGCAATATGCTGGGGAATTTTCAGAAGGCCATCATCGGCTCCATACAGATCCATCGCGATGGTTTTTTTCAACATCCCGAACTGTCAAAGTCAATCACCAATCCAGGCAGGGTCGCCGATTCACTGCGTCAGGCCGGAGTATCTGACTACAGTATGCGCCTTGAAAGTTTTGGTCTGGCCGCATCCGATTTCACCACCCAGGGTGTGATGCTTATCGGCATGGATCCTGTCCGTGAGGGGCGGGTAACCGAACTCGCCAAACGGATCGGCATAGGCCGTTTCCTGGCGCCGGAAGATGAATACACGCTGATTCTGGGCGCCACCACGGCCAACAACCTGCAAATCAAGCTTGGCGATGAGGTCATCATTATCGGGTACGATCGCTACGGCGCCATGGTGGCGGAGTCTTTCACCCTGGTCGGCATCATCACCAGCGGTGAAATGGGATTGGATAAAGGCATGGCGATCACCAGTCTTGCAACACTTCAGGAGATGATGGATTTAAACGACCAGGTAACCACTTTTGTTATCAGCAGTGATGAAAGAAATATTCCTTCCCTGGTTTCAGAACTCGAGCACTCCCTGCAAGACGAATCACTGGAGGTTATGCCCTGGTACACGATGTTTCCCGTGATGAAAGAATGGGTGACACTGCATAATGGTTTTCTCTATCTTTTTCTCGGTGTGGTGTTGTTCATCGTTCTGGCTGGCGAACTGAATACCATGCTGATTTCCATGCTGGAAAGGACCAGGGAGTTCGGCGTTTTGATGGCGATCGGCACTACAGGTTATCAGATAGCCGGTATGCTGCTGATTGAAGCGGCGGTGATAGGCATTGCAGGTATAATATTCGGCATTATTCTGGGATATGCCAGCGTATTTTTCACCGGCCTCTACGGTATCGATCTTTCGATCCTGCTCGGCTCCACATCACGCTTCTATGTTGATCCGCTGATCCACCCCCATCTCAAACTCGATCACCTGGGCATTACCAGTGGCATAATTCTTATCGCATCATTGATTGCGGGGATTTATCCCGCCTGGCGTGCCAGCTTGCTGCAACCAGTCGAGGCGATAAGAAATGGCTGAATCATACCGTCTCAGTCTGCTCACCTATTTACAACTGGCATCACGCAATCTTCTGCGTAACCGTCGGCGCACCTTGATCACCTTGCTGACGATGAGCTTCGGCATTGCCACATTGACCCTCCTCAGCGCCTTGAACGACGGCTGGTTGAGCCAGATGAAGACTAATTTCATCCTCAGCTATACCGGACACCTGCAGATCCATGCCAAGGGCTTTGAAGCGTCACAGAATCTCAATGACCGGATTCTGGAACCTGAAGAGATTTCAAGATTGATGCAGGGTTACCCGGAAATCGTAGGTTGGACACAACGCATCCGCACCTCAGGTCTGGCTTCCGTGGGAGGCAGCAGTGCAGGTCTACAGATCATGGCAACCGACCCGGAGCAGGAGACATGGGTCACTTCCATGGATCAACGTGTCACTGACGGTGTATGGCTGAGACCGGGGATGAGCCACGACCTGGTGCTCGGCCACACTGTGGCACAGAATCTGGGTGCGGAACTCGGCGACAGGGTCATCTTGATGGTGCAACGCTTGAACGGCGAAATGACCTCGGAGGTCTTTTTTCTCCGCGGGATTCTCGAAACCGGCGCACCACAAATAGACAGAAGCCTGGCTCTGATCACCCTGAACAGCGCACAACAATGGCTGCAGATGGAGGATTCTGTCACAGATATCGTCATCCGTGCAGATATCCATGACAATACCGACACCCTTTACCGCCTGTTTGCTCAACAGCTTTCTGAGCGGAAATATGAAATCATGCAATGGCAGGAACTGGACCCTATGGTTAAGCAGTGGCTTGAGTTCAGTGATGCCTATGGTTTTGTAGTTCTTCTGGCGGTCATCATCCTGGTACTGATTGAGATCCTGAATACCATGCTGATATCCCTGCATGAGAGACAAAAGGAATTGGGTGTCATCGTTGCCATCGGTACCAAGAGATCACAAGTCTTCTCAATGCTGCTGTTGGAAGCCGTCATGCTGATATTCATTGGAGCGATTCTAGGTTATATTGCGGGAAGCTCGATCGTCTATGCACTAGCCGACAGTGGGATAAATCTGACGCATTTCGCTAATGCATTCGAGTTTTTTTACATGGACCCGATCATACATCCGCAATTGACTCAGGGCTCTGCAGTAAAAATTCTCGGTGCGACGCTTATTGCGGCACTGCTGGCGGGCATCTACCCTGCATGGAGAGCTACCCACTTATCTCTCAGCCAGGCACTGCGCATTCAATAATCCTTGATTATACGACTCACGACTTATGCTGTCAGATACAACCACATTTCGAAAAACAAGAGGACTGCTTTTCTCATACCTCTCCAGTGGGAGACAGCTTTATCACCTGCCAAAAATCCTGATTCAAGGCTCGATATAAATTATGGTCAAGCACCAGGAATCACCGATCATCAGTATGCGTGAACTGCACAAGTGCTATTGGGTCGGTACCATGCCTTTTCCCGCACTCCACGGCATCAATCTCGACATCATGCCCGGGGAGTTCGCGGTGGTTGCAGGGCGGTCCGGATCTGGTAAGAGCACACTACTAAACATCATCGGTGCACTGGAATCCGCCGACAACGGAAATATTGCGGTTCTTGGGCATGATATTCTCAACATGAACAGGGATCAGCGTACACAATTTCGCTTGCGCAATATCGGCTTTGTATTTCAGGCCTATAACCTCATTCGCGTATTCACAGCCCGTGAAAATGTCGCTTACGTCTGTCAATTACAGGGTAAGAGCCGGAAGGAGAGCTTGGATATAGCGAATCACTGGTTGCATGAAGTGGAGCTTGGTCATCTCGGGTATCGTCGGCCGGACCAGTTATCCGGTGGCCAGCAACAACGTGTCGCTGTTGCCCGTGCGCTTGCTTCCGGCCCCAGGCTGATACTTGCCGATGAGCCTACGGCAAACCTTGACAGCATGACCGGTAGACACTTGATCAACTTGATGCATGAACTAAACCAAAGACTTGGCACAACATTCCTCATCTCCTCACACGATCCTGACGTAAAAAGAGCCGCCGGGCGTCTGATCAAACTGGCTGACGGACAGATCGTCGACTCCTGGGACGAGGTACCGAAGGCACCTCAATCTTTAGCATCCAGCTGCCCGGTCAGCCAGCTTCCGTTCAAGGAGCGTCTGAGAAAGTTGCTGTATCAAAAAAGGAAGGCTCGCAGCAACAAAAAAAAGGCCAAACCCCGGCAGTGATGCATACTGGTGAAGCAGAACGATCATACCTCAAGACTTAAATCCTGCGCTTAACTTGAATCAGCTTCTACTTGTGTTTGTTCCTCTTGGTATTGTCTGCAGATTGCCGTGAACAACCAGTGATCGAATATCTGCTTTGCCCCGATGCAGATCTCTATCTGTATCGGCTTTCCATCACTCTTTACACCTGTTACACGGCCGGGCTTCCCCACAAACTTACCAACCCCGGTATCGATATAGTTCAGGATATGCAGGTCATGGTATTCACGATCCGGGGAGGCCATCAACATGTTGACCTTTTCCCCGATTATCTCATCCACATGGTAACCGAACATTGTGCATGCCGCTGGATTGAAGGTTTCGATGACGCCGCGTTCATTTATCGTAATAATTGCGTCAAAAGCACTATTCACGATCTCGCTGATTCTCTCTTCCTTTTCATGCAGCTGCTGTTGCGCATCAATCTTAAACAACCTGGCACGACTCAACAACAGAGCTACGACGCCCAGGATCAAAACCAGGATAAAATTCACCGCAAGATACCGCTTACCTAGTGTAACGGCAGGTTTGTTGAGTTCGTCATCTGTGATGAAACGTACAATTTTCCAGTGAATGGCGCCGGCATCCACGCTGTTGCTTGCCTCTTTTCCTATAGCAATTTTATCGAGCAGCTTTTCCGGTTCCACTGTTGCATAGCTGAACAAACCGTCAGCTGTAGTGAACTGTCCAAAATCGCCATTCGATATCCGTTTCCAGGCATCGGCGTAGCGGTTTGACATCTTAAGCTCCTTCTTGTCATGAAACATGAAGCCCCACTCATCGGCTTTTGTTTCTCCTTTCAGCCAATACCCTTCGTCGTTAAGCAACATCTGACTTCCCGAAGGCGCTAAGCCCTGATCCAATAAATTGATCAGCTTATCGGCGAGATAGTTGATTATCACCATACCTCGCTTGTTGCCAGAAGCATCGAACACAGGCGTCGCCAGGCGAATCATCGGCTTAAATGGCAGCTCGATCTCGCCATGCTCGATGTTGAGATCAAGCGGAGAAACGAAGACCTCATCACGGTCCTCGGTCATTGTTTCCGTGAAGTAGTACCTTCCGCTTTTGTCCTGCAATTCAGCATCAGGAACGATGGCCCCCATTCCGTTTCGATAGTTGACCCTTACTATCTCCTTTCCTTCGTCATTGAGATATCTGATCTGGTCGAATTGCCCTTTTTCCTCTGCCATTGATTTAAAATCAAGCGCCAAAAGCTCTGTGTAACGCCCCCTCCCGGAAGGCATTTCAAGCTGACGAAGATCATCGACAGCGGCGATAAACATGAGGTCCTGCATAGCACCTTGCAGCAATTGTTCGAACACGCTTTTGCTCTGATTCAGGCTCAGCATCTCCGACTGTCTGGTTAGTTCTGCTCCATTTTCGATATCAGTGTTAAAAAGCCAGGCGGAGACGCCAAAAAGCAGTACAACCGGGGGCACGAACATTATGGAAAAAATTCTACCGTATTTTCGAATAAGTGATCGTTTCACTTTCTTAATCCATTACATGTCCAGGATATAATTTATAAAACTTCCTTTTCCACAAGTCGGAAAAAAGCATCCACAACATCGGGATCGAAGTGTTTTCCCCGCTCGCTTCTTATGAGATCCATTACCTCCTCATTCGGCCAGGCGTCTTTATATGGCCTTTCATTGGAAAGGGCATCGTAAACATCCGCCAATGCAGTTATCCTGCCGCACAACGGCATTTCATCACCGGCAAGGCCGTTTGGGTAACCTGATCCATCATAGTGTTCATGATGTGTTCTCGCGATCTCACTGGCCAATTTAAAATGGCCATGGTCCGCAAGTATTTTCTCGCCATTGACCGTATGCAATTTTATTGTATCGAACTCTTCATTTGTCAACTTACCCGGTTTTTGCAGCACACTGTAAGGCACCGATAGCTTACCGATATCGTGCAGTGTCGATGCCTGTCCCATCTGCACTGCTTCCTCCTTGTTAAGACCAAGCTCCTTTGCAAGCATACAGGTTATCATTTCTATTCTCCTGATGTGCTCTCCCGTGTTTTCGTCCTTATATTCAGAAGCAACCGCCAGAAGATTAATCGTCTCCTGATGCTCTCTCGATATCAGTTCAAAAAGATCGATATTCTTGAATGCAGAGCTCGCCTGCATAGAGAGAATATTCAGCAAACGTTTGGCATGTTCACTGATGTGCCCCAGATTTTCCAGCAAAATAGCAGCCACGATCTCATTCTTGTCTTTTATCGGGATGGCAAACGTCCCCTCTTCCACGTTGAATACACCTTGAATACTGTCGAGCTGTGGATGTAGCCTGTGCAACATTACGGCAATCTTTTCTTCATCCTCCTCCCAGTTCCCCTGATTGTTTATTCCGTAACAGATCTTGTACTCGCCATCCTCAGTTATCGGGTAAGCAATGAATCCAGAGAGTGAATCCACTTTACTGTGGCCCTCGGAGATACCCAACAGATCGATTATGGCATTCAGTATGGCGCGGAAAAAGTCTTCCAGCGAGGTGATTTTGAATATCGCCGGCGCGGCCTGAACGATATACTCCAACGATCTTTTCTGGCTGTTCAGTATGCTGATAAACTCGTACCTGATTACCCCTAAACCTCAGCCATTCTCAAGAGGCGATATGGCATAGGTGGAGTGCGAAGAGCGGCAAAAAGCAATCGTTCAATCATGGCGGGTAAATCGAAACGGCGGTTAAACCGATATTCGAACTCAGCAAGATAACGCGACACATGTTTATCTCGAATCGCATGAAAAGTACCCAACAGACTGTTTTTGACATTACCCAACATCGTGTTTACCCATTTGAAGCACGAATACTGGACACTTTGGCGCCCACCACCCGTCACCATGGGGTTATGATGGCAATCAGCGGTTGTCTCGCCACTAAAGCACCAAAGCCCATCGGTAAAGACTTCGCTGCCAGGCATCAAGCAGGAGCGGGCGTAGCGGGCGATTTCACGTTTGCGGAAGCCCCTTACACGACGCAGTTGAATTTTCATGGGCCTGCCGTCCCGCGTCGTCTCAACAGCAGCTACGAAAGGGATTTTGTTGCGCGACCCACGACCACGCTTACCGGCTTGCTCGCCTCCGAGATAAGCATCATCCAATTCGATGCGACCGGCCAGTTTTTTTCCACGCTCACGTTCCATCATCACCTGCATCAACTTATGCTTGAGTCGCCAGGCCGTATTGTAGTTCACCCCGATTTCGCGGGAAAGTTGCAGCGCCGAGATACTTTTCTTGCGTTGGGTCAACAGATAGATCGCAAGAAACCACGTTCTCAGCGGCAGCTTGGTGCCATGGAAGATGCTGCCGGCGGTCAGGGAAGTCTGATGATGGCACTTGTGACATTGATATATCTGACGCTTTTTGAGTTCACAGCCTGTTGTGTTGCCGCACTCAGGGCAGACATAGCCCGTCGGCCAGCGCAAATCATACAATGCCTGTCGACACTGATCCTCGGTCCCATATTGTTCCAGAAAATCGTGCAAACCAAGGCCTTTTTGAAATTGAATGGTATTTCTCGGCATGATGAAATCCTCTTTTATTCAGTAGGTTCCATTATGCTTGCACCACAGGCTCAATAGCTGAGCCTCAGGGGTAATCAGGTATAGATATGACAGAGCTGGAAACTGTCAAAGCCGGGATCTTACAACCACTGCTGATAACCGGTACGCCGTTGTTTCTGATTATATTAATCACTTTCTATGTAATCGCTCGCCATAGAACACAGGCTGCTCGACAGCAGAATCGCATCACTGAGAGTGAATTGCGAAACCGGTCGCTATTGGAATCAGTTGCCGATGGCATCGTAATGCTGGATACAACCGGTCGGATTCTCGAAGCCAACCCCAGTGCCGAATCTATGTTCGGGCTAAGTTTGCACGAACTTCAGTCGTGCGCCATATCAGATCTTTTGACCTCTTCGCATGATTCCATTCGACTCATATCCAGGTTGCAACAACTGATACAACCAACAGCATCAGAAGAGATCGCTCAAACTGACGAGTACACCGCCAAGCGCGCCCGTAACCAGGAGTTTCCACTACAGATAACCTTATCCCGGTTTTCCATCGGCAATGAACTTCATTTCACCGCATCGCTTCGTGATTTGACAGAGCAACGCCTTGCCTATCAGGAGATGATTTTAGCAAGCGAGGTTTTCAATACTGCGTCTGAAGGTATCCTCGTGACCGACAACAGAGTAATTATCCAACGCGTCAATCCTGCTTTTTCGCGCCTGACCGGTTATCAGCCGGACGAATTAATCGGGAAAAAACCGTCCATCTTACGCTCTTACCTGACCGATAATTCCTTCTACCGCATGATGTGGCAGTCCATAGACAATACCGGCAGATGGGAAGGGGAGATAAACAACAGAATAAAAAGCGGCGCAAACCGGATATTCAATCTCTCCATTTTCTCCATTCATGACGACAAAGGGAATATCACCCATTACGCAAGCATCACACGCGACATCACTGAGGAGAAGGAAGCGGAGGAACAGATTCACAAGCATGCCTATTATGACGGATTGACCGGCCTGCCTAATCGCACGCTTTTTCTCGAACGACTGCAGCAGGCGATCAATCGTGGCAGCCGGTACCATGAGCGTTTCGCACTTTTCTTTATCGACCTGGACCGCTTCAAATCGGTCAATGACAGTCTTGGGCACGATGCAGGGGATCTCTTATTACAGCTCGTTGCAGGTCGCATAAGCAGTCTCATTCGCGAAACCGATTCGCTGGCCCGTCACGCGGGAGATGAGTTCAGCCTGCTGCTGCACAACATCAAATGCAGTGATGACCTTGCCGTTTTGGCACAGAAGATCATTAACTCGCTTGGAAAAGCGTTCATGATAATGGACCGAGAGGTGCACATAGGCGCCAGCATCGGCATCTGCGAATACCCGGATGACGGGCGCGAGGCCGACACCCTGCTGCGCAATGCCGATCTTGCCATGTACCAGGCGAAATACAGCGGCAAAGAAACCTATCGTTTTTTTAGCGAAGAATTGAATACTGCAATACAGCAACATGTCCGCTTGGAGGCCGATCTGCGCATAGCACTGAGCACAGAGCAGTTCGAACTCTACTATCAACCCCTGGTCGACTTTAAACGTTGCATGATTATTGGCACGGAGGCATTGATTCGCTGGAATCACCCCGAACATGGGCGTATTTCACCTGATAAATTTATTCCTATCTGTGAGGAGACAGGCCTCATCCGTCCATTGAGCGAATGGGTTATCCATCAAGCCGCCACGCAACTGGCTGAATGGAGCAAAACCGACCTTGCCCACATGACAATCTCCATCAACCTGTCCGCCTATCGCAATCGGCATGCCGTGGATAAAGGGTTTATCAAGAAAACGATTCTCGAGACAGGCGCGCCTCCCGCCGATATGATATTCGAAATCACCGAGAGCCTGATGATGGAAAATACGGCAGAATCCTTGGAATGGCTCTCATTTGCCAAGGAGTTGGGAATCAGCGTGGCCGTTGACGACTTCGGCACCGGTTACTCCTCATTGAGTTATCTGAAGCGGTTTCCCGTGGATATAATCAAGATCGATCGCGCCTTCATTGCCGATATGAATGTTAACGATGAGGACGAGGCCCTGGTAATGGCCATCATCGCAATGGCTAGGAGCCTTAACATGAAAGTTGTCGCCGAAGGAGTAGAGAACTACCAGCAACTGGACATGCTGAGAAACAAACAGGATCACTGCAGTATCATCCAGGGCTTCCTCTTCGCTCCACCCATGCCGGCCGATCAATTTCATTCATTCTCACTGCTGTCCCGCTAACTTTCAAAGCAAAGCCATCTGATTATTATCAGGTTGGCCCTCGCGGGGTGGGTCACCTCGCAGCAATGCCATCAGATCCCGTTTTTCAAACAAATTAAGCTGTAGTAATCGTAATATTTGTTGCATGCTTTTTTGCAACTTCGACTGGAACTTGAGAAAGGCCAGTAGCAAATAGACACACAATGCAATCCAGATCTGTGTCATAAGCGCATTTTTGCTGGTACCCACAAATGATTTGATTTTCAGGTTTTGTTTGATCCATTTGAAAAACAATTCAACCTGCCACCTTGCCCTGTATATATCGGCAATCGTTTTGGCAGCAAGCTCGAAATTGTTGGTGAGAAACACATAACGCCTTCCGGTCTCCGCATCCCGATAGCCGATACGACGTAATGGTACTGGGCACTTTTTGGCAGTCTGCGCACCTGTAAACTCAATGGTTTGGTCGCTGGTCAATCCCTTACTTTTCAACACTGATCGACGGCTTACCGTACGGTACTTTGCATTGGTCTTCAGGCGAGTGACAAAAAATATCCCTTTTGCTGTCAGTTGGTTATACCAAGCGTAGTCGTTGTAACCCTTATCAACCGCCACGATACTCCCCTTGGGGAATTTCAAGGCACGCCCGACAGTTACATCGTGTGCCTTACCCTCTGTCACCGTCACAAATTCCGGCAAATAGCCCGAGTGGTTCAACCCAACATGCAGTTTTATCGCTCCTTTCGTCGTGCGAAAATCAGCCCAGGGGAAAACAGACAGACATAAATCGATCGTCGAAGCATCCAGCGAATAAAGTGGGTTGCTGAAACGAAAATCATGACCAGGAACCACACCCTGACAGCGATGCAACAGCTTTCCAAACAAAGCTTCATACAGCCCGTATGGCTTACCATCATTGATACGGGATAAATTGGAACGTGACAGTTTTGCACTACCGAGGTGATAAAGACGATGGGCTTGCGCGGACATACTGTCAACGATGTCACGTAAGCTGTTTCGACCTGACAGTTGCGCCATTGCCAGGGTTACGAATTGCGACCAACGTGAGGCTGTTCGGAAAGAACGGCCTGTATGGTGCTGTTTTGCAAGGGTCTCGAATTCATGTCTCGGTATTAGTTTCAGAAGTTGTGAAAACACAGTATTATGGTGACTCAAGGCCTGATTTCCTTTTTGTTTTTCAGTGGTTTGTGGTGAACTCATTGTAACAAAACAAACTGGTCTTCAGGCCTTCTTATTCTCTCCTTAACGGGACAGCAGTGATTCATTCTACAGGAATTTTGATTTCAACAGATACTGCAAGAAGCTTCCCAGCCGATACCGCAAGTATTCAGCGAGTTGATACAGACAAGCCGACACACCCCTTCCTAAAAGAAAACATGCACCTGTTAAACGCCCTGTTTAATATTGTGCAACAGTCCAGACCGGTATGCAGCTTCCGGTTCTAGCGGCAGTAATCCCCGATAGATTGAGGGTTTCCATCGATACAAGGTGTCGCGATTGCGAAGTTGAATCTATTCGACAGTTAATAACCCTCTAGCTCCTCACTTATAATATCTGGGACGGCATTGAATCAGACCCACCGAATTGATTGCATAGGAAGGTCTCATTTTTTATCGCACAATGACCCCTCGACCTGGCTTATCATAGCCGGGCTATTCCGCATCGCTATTCAGAATCGAAAACCGCGAACCACGGAGCGCATGTTCTCAGCCAGCCCGGCAAGATCCTTGGAGAGTTCGGTCATGGCCTCCGCGCTGCGGGCATTGGTCTGTGCGGCATCTCCCACTGAGTGGATGTTACCGCTGATGTCCCGGGCCACGATGCTCTGTTGATTGGCGGCGGTGGCCACCATCTGGTTGAGGTCGCTGATTTCGGTAATCATCCCCGTGATCTCATTCAACACATCCACAACCTTGCTCGACTGCTCGATACCGACCCGCGCCTGGTTGCTGCCTTCATCCATCACCCGGCCCGCCTCATGGGCCCGCTTCTGCAGCTTTTCGATCATCTGATTGATCTCTTCCGTCGATCGCTGGGTACGGTCCGCCAGGGTTCTGACCTCATCCGCCACCACCGCAAAGCCCCGCCCATGCACGCCGGCCCTTGCCGCTTCGATGGCCGCGTTCAGCGCCAACAGATTGGTCTGCTCGGCTATCTCCCTGATGACGTCGAGTATCTTGCCGATCGCGTCACTCTCCGATTCCAGGGTTTTGATCGTCTCCGCCGCCGTCTCGACCTCGCCGGCCATGCTGTTGATCATATCCATCGCTTCCCCGACGACCGACCTGCCGGCGGTGGCCGCATCATTCGATTTTCTGGTGGTATCCGCCGCGCTCTCTGCCGTTTTGGCCACCTCCACGATGGAATGGGACATCTCCTCCGAGGCGGTGGCCATCTGCTCGAGCGTGGAGCGCTGTCGGCAGATCTCACTACCCACTTCAGCAACGGTCTCCGCCGATTTACAGGCATCCGACGCCAACTGTTTCGCGGTTTCATCCAGGCGCCCGAGCACGGTCCTCAAGCCCGCCTGCAACATCACTCCCGCCAACTCCACTGCGCCGACATCGCTCATATTGCCCGTATAGACATACTGCATGATCGGGTTGTTCACCAGTTGCCTGGCCCGCGCCGCCGATTGCCTCACTTCGCGGGTCGTCATCACGGCCACGCCGTAACTGATCGCTATGCCGGCCATCCAGCCCAACAACTGCGGCAACCATGGCCAGCCGCCCAATAATGAGAACAGCGCCATCGGCAGACTGAAGATCAACGCCAGCCAGAAAAACTGTCGCAGGGTGCTGCCGGCCCGAAAACGCAGCGCCAAGGGTATGCGGCCTTTGCGCAGGGACGCATAGAGCTTCTCCGCACGCGCCACCCGTTCTCGGCTGGGGGCGACACGCACCGACTGATAACCCACCTTGGCCTCTCCCTCATACACCGACGTCACATAGGCATCCACCCAGTAATAGCCGCCATCCTTGCTGCGGTTTTTCACTATCCCCATCCAGGACTCATCCCGCTTCAGCGTCTCCCACAGATCGGCGAAGGCTTCGGGCGGCATATCCGGGTGGCGAACGATATTGTGGTTGACGTTCAGCAGTTCATCCCGGGAGAATTGACTGATGTCAACAAAAGCCTGATTGGCCTGAGTGATGATACCTTTAAGGTCGGTGGTCGATATGAGTTCAGCGTCCGATGCTACCGAGGATTCCCGATCCTTGATCGGTAGATTGATTTTCATCGCGGTAGGCGCCTTTTAAAGACAATTAAACTACGGCATATATCGGCAGCAAAGGCCTTAACTGAAGGACTTTCTGGCACACCGCGGGTAGATAGTCGCTTTTTCCCGATCCGTAACAATCGGGGCAGGCACCACTGATGCCGTTTTATTCGCATAGCGGTTAAAGGGTCGGTGCCTTCTGCCGCTATCTTTTGATTGAAAGGTTAAGAAATAAAGTTAAAGAACGACCTCCATGCATGCACTGAGAATCGGATTACTCTTGCTGCTGCTTGCTGACTCATCGGCTGCCGAGCAGACGCTGCTGAGCATACACACGGTACAGCCCCCTGTTATCGACGGCGTGGCCGATGATCCCGTATGGTCTGAAACAACCCCCATCAAGACCCGGGACGCGGTCGCCGGCATCGATATCGAGTTACACGCCTGCCACGATGCGGAAAACATCTATCTCCTGGCCGTTTTTCCAGATGCCACCGAAAACCGACTGCATAAACCTCTACACTGGAACCCTCAGATGGAACTCTACGGTATGGGGCCGGAGCGAGAGGATACCATCGTTTTAAAATGGGCTATCTCACCCCGAAAGACCGATTTAAGTTTGAAAGCGGCATCGTCCTACAAGGCCGATATCTGGTACTGGAAATCGGTGCGGACCGACCCTGTCGGCTTTGCCGACGACAAATTTCAGCTCTATTCAGAGAATAAAACCATAAAATCCCTACCGATAATCTCAAAAACCGGTTCGAGATTTTACCTGTTAAGGCGTGGAGACAGCGGCAAATCAGCCTATCGCAATAAAATACCCGTGGACTACATCGGGGACATCATCGACGCCTTTGAAATCAGCCAACCCGATGGGAGCCGGGCCGACATCCGCGCCAAAGGGCAATGGCAGGCAGGTGTCTGGCGGGTCGAATTCACTCGCAAACTGAATACCGGCAACGGCGACGATATCGCTTTCCGCCCCGGGGAGGACTACCGGTTCGGTGTCTCCCGCTACGAGATTGCCGGCCGCGCTCCCGATCCCTCGCTCGAGATACCGCTCTTCGGCAGCGGAGAGGTTGGGGAACCCCTTTTGCTACGGTTTGCCGACTGAAGATGTTGTTTTTCACCCCCAGCATCAAGGCATTGTTTCGTGTCAGCGCCGTAAGCCTGTTGAGCATTCTGACCATCGTGATCCTGCTGGGTCAAAGCCTGATCAACGAGCTTCATCTTAAAAGCCAAGTCTTGAGCGAAATGCGCAGTACGTCCCTGCAGCACATTACACACATAGTCAACACAATCTCCCGCAGTGAACGGGACTTTCAACTCTACACCCAACAATCGGGGGATCATGCTGTCAACAGCGGAGAAATTATCGATCATATCGGCCGCGTCTTATCTGATATTGATGAGCAACATCGCCCGGTGGTGGATGAAGCCTATCGACATTTGAGCAACGCTATCACAAAAGAGACGGGAGATTCGGCCGACAGCGATCGCGCCAACGAATTATTTCATCAAAAAACCCAATATATCGACAGTTTCAGATCCGCCTTGCAGACACTCCCTTTGAATTCCCATGCGAATAAACCTCGCTTTCAGCCACACACGATTCTGAACCGACTGCTGATCGAACTGGAATCTGAATTGATCAGTGAACAGGAGGCTACAAAAATCCGCCTTGAAGAGATTGCATTGCCCCTGAACAAGGCCCAAACCGACCTCAAGTCCCTGGCCGAACAATTCTCCGCGCCTCCCGTGTATATGCTGCCTGCAGGTAATCAGGCGTATGATCAGATCAGCTCGATACTGAATAAGATCACCATCAATCTGAGACGCTATCGTGCGGCGATCCACCATTACCAGAGTGAGCATCAGATGCAGGACCCATCGGCATCCTACATGTTGAGCGTTCTCGAGCAATTAAGGCCGATTCAATCCCACCTGCTGGCAAACCTGGGATCTGTAAAAATCCTGATCAGCAACCATTTTCATCAACAGCAACAGCTGGCTGAACAGGAGATTCTGGAAAAGCGGCGTTTTTTTATTGTTATCAGCACCATCGGTGTGCTGATTACACTCGCCACGCAGATCGGAGTCTCGAGAGCGATTTCGAAACCGGTCAATCAGATCAAGCAGGGTGTAACGGCCTTCTCAAACGGCAATCTCGAGTATCGCATTCCCGATATCAATCAACTTGAATTCAAACCCCTTGCCAACGGCATCAACGACATGGCGGAGAAACTGTTACGACGTAGGGCCGAAATTGAAGAAAACATGCGACAGATCGACAGATCAAACAAAAAACTGGAAAAACTGAACAAGAATCTGGAAGATAAGGTCGAAGAGCGCTCCCGGAAGTATATCGCAGCCGCACAAAGCGCCGAGCAGGCGAGCAGGGCAAAATCCGAGTTCCTGGCCACTATGAGCCATGAAATACGCACGCCGATGAATTCAATCATCGGGATGACCCATCTCGCTCTGCTTGCGGACAATATGGAACCTAAACAGCGGCGCTACATGGAGAAGGTACGCCAGTCATCTCAAACATTGTTGAATATCATAAACGACATCCTTGATTTCTCGCGAATCGAGGCGGGTGGTGTCGCGCTTGAACAAACCACGTTTTCACTGGATGCAATTTTCGACAATCTGAGTAATCTCGTCGGCCAGAAGGCGGCGGAAAAACAGTTGGAGTTTATCTACGATATCGACCAGCAAATTCCACAATTCCTTTTGGGCGATCCAGTCAAACTGCAACAAATACTCGTAAATCTCAGTGGTAATGCGGTCAAGTTCACCCAACAGGGTGAAGTGGTCGTGCAAGTCAAGCTGCTGGAGCAGGATCAAGATCAGGTACGACTGTATTTCTCTGTCTGCGATACCGGCATCGGTATCGAGCAAGATTACCTTGGACATCTGTTCGACGCCTTTACCCAGGCGGATGGCTCAACTACCCGGCGCTATGGCGGGAGTGGCTTGGGCCTGGCCATATCCCAGCGTTTCGTACAAGCCATGGGCGGTGAGATTCAGGTAGCAAGCAAGCCTGGGGACGGGAGCAGCTTTTTCTTTTCCCTAACCCGCATGTTTCATCCGTTTTTAAATTTAGCCGGTGATATGGCCAAGCTTGGATGGTTTGCCCTCACTGGGAACCAAACCTCTATCAAGCCCTGATTTTCCACCCTCCGGGCAGACTCCCCCTTACCCCCATTGTTGATCAACGTGCCGGGGCAGCACTCTGCCGGGCTATCCCGGCTTGAGTCGGGCCGCCACCTGGAAAAACAGCGCCTGATAGGGATAGGTGCTGGAGAGCAGGAAGCGGATCCGTCGCGTGTTGCGAATGATGACCGCCCCGATCTTGAACAGTTTGAGCCGGATCGTGGTCATCTGTGCACGCGCCAGTTCCGTGCCCTTCAGCGCGAGGCGCCGGATGGCCTCCATCAGCACATAGGCCAGACTGGACAGCAGTAGACGAAACTGATTGGCCCACCAGTAATGCGCGCTGGTGCGATCGGCGAACAGCCCCAGTTGCTGCTCCTTGATTCGGTTCTCCATGTCACCACGGGCGCAGTAGAGGTCATCGTAAAGGCGCTGTTTGTCGCCGGCCAGGTTGGTGACGATGAAGCGTGGATTTGGCCCCTTGTCGGTGACCTCCAGTTTGGCGATCACCTTGCGACGCGTCTTCCAGGTGCTGGCGGCATAGTGAAACTGAAAGAATTCCCGCATCTTCATGCCGGTTCGCTTCGCCAGTTCCTCAACCCACTGCATGGGCTCACGGATACACCGCAGCAAGGCGTCATTCTTGGCGATGCCCACGATATAGCCCACAGCGTTGCGCTCGCACCAGCTGAGCATGTGGTGACGGCAAAAGCCGCTATCGCCCCGAAAGATGATACGCACTTCAGGCCAAGCCCGGCGCAGGCGTTTGACCAACAGCGCCAGAATCGCCCAGGCATGCTTGGGCGCATCGATCCGGCTGGGCCGCAGATAACTCACCAGCAGTTGATCGCCACAAAAGACATACAGGGGCAGGAAGCAGTAGTGATCGTAGTAGCCGTGAAAGAAGCGGCCTTCCTGGCGGCCATGCACCGGATCATCCGTGGCGTCGAAATCCAGGATCAGCTCATCGGGTGGTGCATCATATGAGGCAATGAACTGCTCGAGCAGTAGGTTGTGGACATCAACGGCAACCCGGCGATCGACCCGGTTCTCCAGCCGACAAAGTGTCGACTGGCTGCCCAGTACCTCCTCGCGTTCGATCGAGCTCTGTAGGGCCGGGTCGGTGCGTAGTGTCTGATGGTCGTTCAGATCTTCATAACCCAGGCAGAGCCCATAGACTCGCTGGCGCAACAGGCTCAACTGGCTGTGTTCAATATAGCGGGGATCTCGCGGGTCGGGGATGACCGCATCAACCGCCTCGAGCAATCCCAGACGCCTGTCGATCTCACGCAGCAGCAACACGCCGCCGTCCGAGGTGATATCGCCACCGGAAAACTCGGCTTGAACCTTACGGCGTTTTAGGGCTGGAAAATCAAAGGCAGTCTGGGTACAGTTTGTCACAGGCAAAATCCTTTCGATTACAGTGTAAGCAACTGAATTATATCGAAGTATCAGGATTTTGCCTTTTTAATGCGTGAAATATTGGGGCTAACCCTGATGAAGCAGAGATCTCCTGACATCCAGTCAAGAACAAAACCGGGTGTTTTGACCAATAAGCCCGTATTGATCGTGGATGACAATGAAAGCGCATGCCATATCCAGCAAGAGATTCTTGAATCCATCGGCTTTTCCACAATGGCCTGCGCGAGTGGTGGCGCGGCACTCATCGAGTTGTTGAAGGCACAAGCACAAGGAAATCCAATTGGCCTGGTGCTGCTCGACTGGAAAATGCCGGGCATGAATGGGGTGGAAGTGCTGGAGGCCATCCATCGGGAGAAAGCACTTACTGACCGACCCAAAGTAATCATGCTCACTGCCTATGGGGCCGAGGAGCTTTTGAGCCAATGCCAGGCCGTACATCCCGACAGAATATTGGCAAAACCACTTAGCCCGTCCAGCCTGCTTGATGGCATCAATCAGCTGCAAATCACAAAACTCGTTCCGGAACAAGATAACGTTCAAGACCGTTACACCGAGAACCAGGAGCGTTTCAGTCGCCTGCGTGGCGCACGGGTCCTGCTGGTGGAAGACAATCCGCTTAACCGGGAAGTGGCCTGGGAGCTGCTAAGGAGCATCGGTATCCAGGTGCTAATCGCACAAAACGGAGCCGAGGCTGTGAAACTGCTGGAATCGGAACGTTTGGACGCTGTTTTAATGGATGTGCAGATGCCGGTCATGGATGGGTATACCGCAACCCAGTTCATCCGCGCTCAGGAGGGTTTCGCAAAGGAACAGTTGCCGATCATCGCTATGACTGCCAACGCGATGTCGGGCGATCGGGAAAAATCCCTAAATGCAGGGATGAACGATCATATCGCTAAGCCGGTAAAGGTGGATGAGCTATACGCTGTACTGAGCAAATATATCCCGGATATCACCCGCAGAGGCGCCGAATCCCAACAGAGTGCAGCGGCAAATGCGTCGGACTCTGTTATCGACGAACATGCCGGCTTGACGGTCTGCAACGGCAATTGGACACTTTATCAACGCATTCTCAAGCGCTTCCTGTCCACAGAATCTGACTTCCTGCAACGCTTCCAAACAGCCGTGGAACAGGATGACCGCATCAGCGCCACACGTCATGCGCATTCACTAAAGAGTTCAGCAGGTAGTATTGGAGCCATCAAGCTTCAACAGGCCGCACTGAATCTGGAGACAGCGTGCCGCAACAGCGCCACGACAGAAGACCTGCAGATCCTGATGCGCCAGCTTGAACAACCGCTGAGTGAAGTGTTGACCGAGCTGCACGATGTCAACAGTGGAGCCTCTGTTTCCGATGAAACCGATATTCCCGACACTCGCCTGTTGATACCGTTATTGGACCAACTGAAACAGTTGCTGAAAAATGACGATACCTCAGTGGTTGATATCATGGATGAATTGGGCAAACTATTGAGCGACTCATCACTAACCCGCATGTTTCATCCGTTTTTAAATTTAGCCGGTGATATGGCCAAGCTTGGATGGTTTGCCCTCACTGGGAACCAAACCTCTATCAAGCCCTGATTTTCCACCCTCCGGGCAGACTCCCCCTTACCCCCATTGTTGATCAACGTGCCGGGGCAGCACTCTGCCGGGCTATCCCGGCTTGAGTCGTGCCGCCACCTGGAAAAACAGCGCCTGATAGGGATAGGTGCTGGAGAGCAGGAACCGGATCCGTCGCGTGTTGCGAATGATGACCGCCCCGATCTTGAACAGTTTGAGCCGGATCGTGGTCATCTGTGCACGCGCCAGTTCCGTGCCCTTCAGCGCGAGGCGCCGGATGGCCTCCATCAGCACATAGGCCAGACTGGACAGCAGTAGACGAAACTGATTGGCCCACCAGTAATGCGCGCTGGTGCGATCGGCGAACAGCCCCAGTTGCTGCTCCTTGATTCGGTTCTCCATGTCACCACGGGCGCAGTAGAGGTCATCGTAAAGGCGCTGTTTGTCGCCGGCCAGGTTGGTGACGATGAAGCGTGGATTTGGCCCCTTGTCGGTGACCTCCAGTTTGGCGATCACCTTGCGACGCGTCTTCCAGGTGCTGGCGGCATAGTGAAACTGAAAGAATTCCCGCATCTTCATGCCGGTTCGCTTCGCCAGTTCCTCAACCCACTGCATGGGCTCACGGATACACCGCAGCAAGGCGTCATTCTTGGCGATGCCCACGATATAGCCCACAGCGTTGCGCTCGCACCAGCTGAGCATGTGGTGACGGCAAAAGCCGCTATCGCCCCGAAAGATGATACGCACTTCAGGCCAAGCCCGGCGCAGGCGTTTGACCAACAGCGCCAGAATCGCCCAGGCATGCTTGGGCGCATCGATCCGGCTGGGCCGCAGATAACTCACCAGCAGTTGATCGCCACAAAAGACATACAGGGGCAGGAAGCAGTAGTGATCGTAGTAGCCGTGAAAGAAGCGGCCTTCCTGGCGGCCATGCACCGGATCATCCGTGGCGTCGAAATCCAGGATCAGCTCATCGGGTGGTGCATCATATGAGGCAATGAACTGCTCGAGCAGTAGGTTGTGGACATCAACGGCAACCCGGCGATCGACCCGGTTCTCCAGCCGACAAAGTGTCGACTGGCTGCCCAGTACCTCCTCGCGTTCGATCGAGCTCTGTAGGGCCGGGTCGGTGCGTAGTGTCTGATGGTCGTTCAGATCTTCATAACCCAGGCAGAGCCCATAGACTCGCTGGCGCAACAGGCTCAACTGGCTGTGTTCAATTCGCGGGTCGGGGATGACCGCATCAACCGCCTCGAGCAATCCCAGACGCCTGTCGATCTCACGCAGCAGCAACACGCCGCCGTCCGAGGTGATATCGCCACCGGAAAACTCGGCTTGAACCTTACGGCGTTTTAGGGCTGGAAAATCAAAGGCAGTCTGGGTACAGTTTGTCACAGGCAAAATCCTTTCGATTACAGTGTAAGCAACTGAATTATATCGAAGTATCAGGATTTTGCCTTTTTAATGCGTGAAATATTGGGGCTAAAGGATGCCTGGATGGGACTGTGTATGGCGGTAGATGATTACGACTTTCAACTGGCACTCAAAGAGCTGAAGGATTTGACTTTCGCCTTGGATATCAGTCAAGAGATGCCGGATGCCGAGGATGAAAGCAATGAGGCAGTCTGACGACAAGCCGACGATTCTGATCGTTGACGACACTGCCGGGAATATCGAAGTACTCAGCAGCACACTACGGCCCAAATACCGAGTACGGGCCGCGAAGAACGGCATCAGGGCATTGAGCATCGCCCGGGAAGCCCCCATGCCGGATTTGATCCTGCTCGATATCATGATGCCGGAGATGGATGGTTATGAGACCTGCCGACAGTTAAAGTCGGATCCGCTGACCAAGCAGATTCCTGTCATTTTCATCACCGCGCTCGCGGATGAGGGTGATGAGGAGAAGGGACTGGCCCTGGGTGCCGTCGACTATATCACCAAACCCTTCAAACCGGTACTTGTTCTGGCACGTGTGGATAACCAGCTCGAACTGAAGCGCCACAGGGACAACCTGGAAGAGCTGGTGGAAGAACGCACCAGACAGCTTATGCTGACACAGGAGGCGACAATAGAGGCCATGGGTGCCTTGGCGGAGTACCGGGATCCTGAAACCGGCGGCCACATAAAACGCACACAGAACTATATGAAAGTGATGGCGGAGATGCTCAAAGACAATAACCACTTCAAGGACTATCTGGATGAAGAAACAATCCGACTGCTCTATCTCTCCGCGCCACTTCACGATATCGGCAAGGTCGGCATCAGTGATAATATTCTGTGCAAACCCGGTAAACTCACAGATCAAGAATTCACCCAAATGAAGCAACATACCCTGATTGGACGCAACACCTTATTGGCTGCGGAAGAGAAATTGGGCAGCAACTCATTCCTCAGTCTCGCGCGCGAGATCGCAGAGTTTCACCATGAGCGATGGGATGGCAAGGGATATCCACATGGGATCAAGGGTGACGCCATTCCGATCTGCGGACGCTTGATGGCAATTGCCGATGTCTATGATGCTCTGATCAGCAAACGGGTCTACAAACCGCCTTTTCCTCATTCCAAAGCTGTAGCCATCATCCTAAAGGGCAGAGGTACGCAGTTTGACCCGGATGTAGTGGATGCATTTGCTTCCTGTTCGGATCAGTTCTTGAAGATCGCTCTGAAATACGCTGATCACCAGGAAGAGATAATTACTCTTAAAGAAGAGTAAATGATGGCTTGCCTTAATACCTGTTACGATGATGGACAATAGCAAAAAAACAGCAATCTTTTGCAAACAACTCGACCTATTGTTCAGAAGCGGGGTTCCGGCCAATCTGACCGTTGTCGTGATTGCTGTCGTAGTGGCGACAGTTCTCTGGGACACTGATCCTGCCGCGGTTCTCATCTGGCTAATCTATATGGTTGCTACCGCTCTGATACGTCTGTTTCTGATTATGATGCGGAACCGCCGGAGATGGTTTGCCCAGGATCACCCCCGCTGGATGCATCTATACACCCTGGCCACGGGAACAACCGGCATCGGATGGGCGATGTTGATGCTTCCACTCTATCCCCAGGATCTCGCACTGCAAGCCTTTGTCCTGGTCGTCAGTGCCGGTGTGATTGCAGCCGGCAGCGGTGTGTTGGCCATTTTCATGGCGGCTGTCTACGCTTACAGCCTTCCAGCCCCGATCGCTCTCGCCATGCGTTATCTCTTTATCGACCTGGAACTGCCTGAAGGTTTGTTGCTCGGTGTGCTGGCCTACACCCTGATGATGATGATGATCGCCCGGTATACCCATCGATCACTCATGGAAAGCCTGCAGCTGAGATTTGAAAATATTGGTCTGATTGAACAGCTAAGAAAGGCCTCGGCAGAGATGACACGTCTCAACCTAGGTCTCAGGCAGGAGATCAGCGAGCGCTCGAGCGTCCAGCACGAGCTGGAAAGACACCGCTATCATCTGGAAGAGCTGGTGGAGGAGAAGACCCGTGAACTAACCCAGGCCAAGGAGGCGGCTGAATCAGCCAACCAAGCCAAATCACAATTTCTCGCCAAGATGTCTCATGAAATCCGAACACCGATGAATGGTGTCCTGGGTATGACTGAACTCCTGCTGAACAGTGAATTGGAGCCGACCCAAAAGCGTTATGCTGAGATTATCCAGAGTTCCGGCAAATCCCTGTTGGAACTGATCAACGATCTGCTCGATATGTCCCGAATCGAAGCGGGAAAGATGCGGCTGCTCGAAACTGAATTCAATCTAGCCGGATTGCTGCAGGAGATACATCAACTTTTTATATCCCAAGGCGAGCAGAAGGGTTTAGCCATCGAGCACTATATTGATCAACAGATTCCTGCCGTGATCATCGGCGACAGCACCCGCCTGCGACAGATACTGATCAACCTTATCGGCAACGCAATCAAGTTCACCGATGCCGGCAGCGTCAAATTCAGCGCGCAGGCGAAACATGAACTCGAAGAGGGCGGATATCTTATCCGGTTCGAGATCGAGGATACCGGCCGCGGCATTCCCAAGGGTGAAGACAGCATCATTTTTGATTATTTTTCACAGGCTTCGAATGAATATGACATCAATGATAGCGGACATGGCCTGGGACTGACGATCTGCAAGGAACTGATCACTCTCATGGGTGGCGAAATAGGTGTGATACATGGGAATCACAATGGCACCCTGTTCTGGTTCGAACTCCCATTCCAATCCGCCAAGGATGAGACGGCGTCAATAACGCGGCCGGCTGTGGAGACAGCTACAGACGATCTACCACAGTTGGGAGGAAAAATCCTGCTGGCCGAAGACAATCCAATCAATATAGAACTCGCGACGAGCATGCTTGACAGTCTTGGCTGCCAATACCGTGTTGCCGAAAACGGCATGGAGACCCTTGATCTATTGCAAACCGAGACATTCGACCTGCTACTGATCGACTGTGAGATGCCGGTTTTAGACGGCTATCAGACCGCAACCCGTATCCGGCAACAGGAAAAGTCGCATACACCGCCATCCCATCTCCCTATAATTGCCTGTACTGCCTATGTATCTGAGGACAATGCGGAGCGCTGCAGGGCTTCGGGTATGGATGGCTTTATCGGTAAACCCTACAAAATCAGGGAAGTCGCATCGATTTTGGAAAACTGGATTGGCAGGAAGTCTGAGCATGCCTGAGACGAGTTTGAGTGTAATACTGCATGCCGATGTTGCGGCAGCCACTGCCGCTGCCTTTATGAAAAATATCCGGTAAAGCAATGGGGGATCGGATCGAAAACAATCCACACTATGATTTTTCATCACAGCAGGGATATGTGATTTTTTCACTTTACCTATTCAGTACGACGTTCTCCTTAAGAGATTTTCACACATTGTTCAATTGCAAACAGCTGCCTATCAAATGTGAATTACCATGAATTCCCCGCTGATTAACACCACATACGCCACCCGGCCCCACCGCACAGCCTCTTCAAGATCCGGGCAGCACTGATCTCACTGATTCTCACCTGCTTGCCGGTATTCGCCGATGACTCGAATGATGCTCATGAACTGGAGAGGCTGAAGAGCCTGAGTATCGATGATCTGCTGGAACTGACTGTGACATCGGCGACCCGGAAGGCACAGCCGCTTTCCAATGCGGCAAGCGCCATCTATGTCATCACCCAGGAAGATATCCGCCGCTCCGGTGTATCTCAACTCCCGGAACTTCTGCGCATGGTTCCGGGTTTGCATGTCGCGAAAATCGATTCCAGCAAATGGGCCATCAGCGCACGCGGATTCAACGGCCGTTATGCCAATAAACTGCTGGTGCTGATGGATGGCCGCAGTCTCTATACACCGCTTTATTCCGGTGTCTACTGGGATGTACAGGATACGGTACTGGAGGATATTGAGCGCATCGAGGTGATCCGGGGACCTGGGGCGACGCTGTGGGGCGCCAACGCTGTAAACGGTGTCATCAATATCATAACGAAGTCTTCCATGAATACGGATGGCGGACTGCTCTCCGTGAGCGGCGGGAACAATGAACCGGGATCTGCAACGATACGCATAAGCGGTAACACGGATAACGATAGCCGTTACAGGGCCTATCTCAAAACGTTCAGGAGGAATGGCGCAGTCTTTTTCGATGGCGGTGAAGCGGAGGATCACTGGGATGGTGAGCGGCTTGGCTTCCGGAGCGACAGCATTATCTCCGAGGCAGACCACTTCACCATACAGGGGGATCTCTATAACGGCTCAGCCGGCCAGAACAACTTTTCTCCCTTTCCGCCTCCATCGGGCAGTATGGAGAAGGATACGGCCGAAACATCCGGCGGCAATCTGATCACACGCTGGACACGTCGACTTTCCACAGACAGTAATATGAGCCTGCAGCTCTATTATGATCGCACCAACCGCAAAAACGCTACCTTGAGAGAAGGCAGGGATACCTTCGATCTCGATTTTCAAAATGACTTTCTGTTTGGTGAAAGGCACGCCATAGTCTGGGGAGCCGGTTACCGTACCAGCCGGGATGAGGTTCGATCACCCTCGACTTCCGTACTCACTCTCGGGCACACCACCAACCGGGACAATATCATCAGCGCCTTTATCCAGGATGATATCGGATTGGTCGGGGATCGCCTGAATCTTATTCTTGGAGCTAAATTTGAGCGTAACGATTATACCGGCAGCGAACTTCAGCCCAATATCAGAATGATCTGGACACCGGACGAATTCAGTACCTACTGGGCTGCCGCGTCTCGGGCGGTACGCACACCTTCGCGCATCGAGACGGACGTGAATATCCAAATCGGTCCCATCTTCGTATCCGGTAACAGTGAATTCGATGCGGAAAAATTATTGGCTTACGAACTTGGCTACCGAACACAAGCGATACCTAATTTCTCATTAGATATTGCCACCTTCTATAACGAATATGATGACCTGACTACATTCGAACTACTCCCTCCACCCTTTCCCGGCAGCACCCTCATCAGACTCGACAACAGGATGAGTGGAAAGAGTTACGGCCTGGAACTGGTCGCCAACTGGGCCGTCACAGACCATTGGCAAATAAAGATGTCCCATGCCTGGCTCCAGGTAGATCTGCAGAACGACAGCACCAGCAACGACACCACCTCCGCCGAAACAACCGATATCACTCCCGAACATCAGACCCAACTACGCTCTCAACTCGACCTCCCGCATCAAATTGAATTTGATACCAGCCTCTATTATGTCGACAAGATCCCCAATTCAGACATAACGGGCTATACCCGCCTTGATATGAGATTGGGATGGCGACCAAGCCCCTCTCTGGAGGTTGCGCTCTCCCTGCAGAATCTACTGGATGATAAACACCCTGAATTTATCGAGTTTTCCGGATTTGCCGGCCCTATCGGATTGAAGTCGACCCAGGTCGAACGTAGTGCACTGCTACAGCTGGAGTGGAAATTCTGACACCATGTCGACACCGGCCGCTTCAATCAGCGTAACAGGCAAATGGCACTCGATCATGCCTTTTGCCATGGCAGTCCTGCTTTTGTGTCTGCCGTTAGGTTCCGCAAACTCAGAACAGGTGGACGAAGACCGGTTGAAGGCACTTTTTCTCTATAACTTCGCAAACTATATCAGTTGGCCGGACAACACTTCTCAAGGCAAGATCAGTTCCATCAACTATTGCCTATTCGGTTCCAGCCGGCTAAACGATCGCATGAAAGAGATCACAAAAGGCGAGACGATCAACGGCAAGGAACTGCGGGTCGTGGAAACGGTAGACGAACAACAACTTTCTGACTGTAATATACTCTTTATCCATCAGCCGGCTGCCGGTTATCCCGCTGAACTCATTCAACAACTTGCTTCTCAATCGGTACTCACCGTCAGCGACCATCCCGATTTCATTCCTGTCGGTGGCACTATTGTTTTGTTGAAAAAAGCACGCAAGATTAAACTGGTCGTGAATTTTGACGCACTGGATCAAGGGCAATTGAAGGTCAGTTCAAAACTGCTTAGACTGGCAACCCGCGTCAGGCCGTCACAAGAGGATGCAAAGCAGTGATCGGGCTCGACTTCAAACGGTGGCCGATCCGGGTAAAGGTCACCGCCATCGCATTGATCACCAGTGTTGCCGCACTGACTTTGACATCGGTCGCATTCGTTACCTCGGAAATGGTGGCCAAACGCAACTCAATGGTCGAATCAGCCACCGCCCTGACTCGCGTGCTGGGTGTCGATACGACCGCCACCCTGATATTCAACGACCCGAAAACAGCTGAAGAGATCCTGTTTGCCCTGAGTGAGGAAAAAACCATCATCCATGCCTATATCACGGATGACAAAGGTTCGCTATTCGCCGCCTACAAAAGCAACCACCCGCAACACCAGTCTCTCATTCCAGATTTGGAAAAAGATCATGACGTTCGGTCCAGCAGATCAGGGGCTCTGCAGGATGAATTGACCCGTTTCCAATTCCACGCTGATTATCTCGAAGTCAACCATGAAATAAGATTCAGCAAGAAAACTCTCGGTTACATTGGCGTCAAACAGGACCTGACCCAACTCCATGCCAGTCTGCAGCGACAGATCGTCATTGCAACAGTCGTATTGGTTCTCGCTTTCTTTCTCGCCTATCTGCTGGCACTGCGCCTGCAACGCCTGATTACAAAACCGATCAACATTCTTACAACCGCCATGGATAACGTCACCCGGCAGGGCGACTACAGCCTGCGTGTGAAATCTGTCAGTCCGGATGAATTGGGAATATTGACCGACGGATTCAACATCATGCTGGAGCAGATTCAGAGCCGCGACCAGAAGCTGGCGGCCACACTGCTCGAGTTACAGTCCGCGAAGGAGGGTGCGGAGACGGCTAACCAGGCGAAATCACGCTTTCTCGCCACCATGAGCCATGAGATCCGTACTCCCATGAATGGGGTGCTCGGCATGACCGAACTGCTATTGAACACAGATTTGAATGAGCGGCAGCGACGCTTTGCAAACACCGCGCATAGCGCAGGTCGCTCATTGCTGACGATCATCAACGACATTCTGGATTTCTCAAAAATCGAGGCCGGCAAGGCAGAGCTGGTTGAAAATATCTTCAATCTTCCCAATCTTCTAGAAGAGGTCGTGCAACTACTTGGTGGACAGGCGCGTGAAAAAGGATTGGAATTGATCAGCTACTGCCCGCCCTCCATACCACACGCTTTGCTCGGTGATGAACAGCGCATCAGACAGATTCTGGTCAACCTGATTGGGAATGCGGTCAAATTCACACATCAAGGTGAAGTAATCGTTCGCGTCCTGCCATGGGCGAAGTCAACTACCGATTTAACGATAAGGATTGAGGTTGCTGACAGCGGCATCGGCATCTCCTCTGAGATGAAGAAGCACATATTCGATGTCTTTTCACAGGCGGACAGCTCCACTAGCCGCCGTTTTGGCGGTACCGGCCTGGGGTTGACGATATCAAAAAAACCGGTCGAACTCATGCAAGGTGAGATTGGACTCGAATCCGAACCGGACAAGGGATCAATGTTCTGGTTTACCGCTCGCCTGAGCCTGCATGAAGAGAGTAAAGCAAGGCATCCGAAGAAAGATGGCAGGATCAGTCAACGGCGAATTCTTCTGGTTGGCGACAACCGTCGTATCGCTGAAGTACTTTACCAATCCTTGAAGGACCTCGACTACCGTGTCACTCTGGAGTTTAGCGGTGCGGAGGCCATTCAACAGCTCAAACAAACTGCCTCGGCAGGTAGTTTTTTCCATGCCGTCATAACAGACCGGTTTCTCTCAGACATGGATGGACATGACCTGGGCAAGTCAATCCGGCTAGATCCTGCCTTCAATACACCATCAATCATAATGCTGACATCGCAGATACCGACCGCCGGCACAACGCCGATTCCCGGCAACAGCATCGACTCTTACCTGGTCAAACCGGTCCGCCTGGCCGAACTCGACAGTACAATCAGGCTATTGACGAATCGATCCAAGACTCAGCAACAGCAGGATGTAAGACGTGAGACAACTCCAATAACCGACCTTACACCATTATTTAGTCCCGAGAGGGAATCCACGATACTGGTGGCGGAAGATAATCTGGTGAACCAGGCCGTCATCGATGAGATGCTGCAACTGTTTTGTTGCAAGGTAACACTCGCGAACAACGGCAGGGAAGCCCTGGAGCTACTCAGCGATAATCATTACGATATGATCCTTATGGACATTCAGATGCCGGAATTAGATGGCTATGAAACCACCAGGATCATTCGTAAAAAAGAGGATGAATCCGAACACATAACGATCATTGCATTAACCGCCAACGTTATGGACGGCGACCAGCAGAAGTGTCTGGCCGCGGGGATGGACGATTACATTGGCAAACCCGTGACGCACGACAAACTACAGCATATTCTGAAGAAATGGTTATCATCGGATGATGCCGCCCTCAGATCCTCAAAACTTGATGAACAGAATGGTTTGCTTGGTGAAAAACCGGCTTCCGTAGATCATCGAGAGGCACAGAACCGCGAGGTTCCCGATGACATTAGCATACTGCAACATGGGCAAAACCATGATATTCCACAGCGAATTATCGATATATATCTTGAAACATCCTCCGATCTGCTGGATATCGTCGCTGAAGCCATTCAACAGGCTGACATGGATAGGTTGAAACGCGCAGCGCATAGCCTGGCTTCAAGCAGTGCCGCCATCGGCGCTGATGAGGTCGTTGCGCACTGTAATGCCTTGGAACACCTTACAAGCGACATGGATAGCTCGAATGCAGCGGCATTGTTTTCTCAGTTGAATACATCTTATGCCGCCCTTGTGGAATCTCTGTCGAATGATCGAAAATCAACAGAAAAGACATAGTTGTTACATCACATTTTCAGTCATGCCAATAAAAAGCCGGCGTTAAACGCCGGCTGCAACCTGGGCTGAATAAGCAATTCAGCACAGCGGATCTTTTTTAGTTTTCCTGATTACCCCTAAACCTCAGCCATTCTCAAGAGGCGATATGGCATAGGTGGAGTGCGAAGAGCGGCAAAAAGCAATCGTTCAATCATGGCGGGTAAATCGAAACGGCGGTTAAACCGATATTCGAACTCAGCAAGATAACGCGACACATGTTTATCTCGAATCGCATGAAAAGTACCCAACAGACTGTTTTTGACATTACCCAACATCGTGTTTACCCATTTGAAGCACGAATACTGGACACTTTGGCGCCCACCACCCGTCACCATGGGGTTATGATGGCAATCAGCGGTTGTCACGCCACTAAAGCACCAAAGCCCATCGGTAAAGACTTCGCTGCCAGGCATCAAGCAGGAGCGGGCGTAGCGGGCGATTTCACGTTTGCGAAAGCCCCTTACACGACGCAGTTGAATTTTCATGGGCCTGCCGTCCCGCGTCGTCTCAACAGCAGCTACGAAAGGGATTTTGTTGCGCGACCCACGACCACGCTTACCGGCTTGCTCGCCTCCGAGATAAGCATCATCCAATTCGATGCGACCGGCCAGTTTTTTTCCACGCTCACGTTCCATCATCACCTGCATCAACTTATGCTTGAGTCGCCAGGCCGTATTGTAGTTCACCCCGATTTCGCGGGAAAGTTGCAGCGCCGAGATACTTTTCTTGCGTTGGGTCAACAGATAGATCGCAAGAAACCACGTTCTCAGCGGCAGCTTGGTGCCATGGAAGATGCTGCCGGCGGTCAGGGAAGTCTGATGATGGCACTTGTGACATTGATATATCTGACGCTTTTTGAGTTCACAGCCTGTTGTGTTGCCGCACTCAGGGCAGACATAGCCCGTCGGCCAGCGCAAATCATACAATGCCTGTCGACACTGATCCTCGGTCCCATATTGTTCCAGAAAATCGTGCAAACCAAGACCTTTTTGAAATTGAATAGTATTTCTCGGCATGATGAAATCCTCTTTTATTCAGTAGGTTCCATTATGCTTGCACCACAGGCTCAATAGCTGAGCCTCATGAGTAATCAGGTTAGTTTTTATATCTACCGAAAACAAATCTGGGCTTCAGCCAGGCAACCAGCATCGGCAGGATCGTGAGGGCCGTGACCACGTCGATCAACAAGGCCTGGCTGATATAGACCCCCAAGCCCCAGGTATTGGCAAGGTCGGTATTCAGCAAGGGTATGAAACAACCGAGTAGCACGATCACGGAAATGATCACCGCCGAGCCGGTGGTATTCAAGGTATTGACCAATGACTGCTGCCAATCCCCCGCGGTTGCCACCATCTCCTCTTTAAGCCTCGACATCATATAGATGCCGTAGTCGATACCAAGCCCCATGGCGATACTCAGCGCCACCTGGAGATGGAAGGCCAGATTGCCCGACCAGTTCTGGATACTGGTCATGTAGCCGCCGAGACCGTACTGGGCAAACAAGGTGATGAACAGCAGCACCATGAGGATTATCGAGACAACTATGGAGCGAAATATCAATGCGGCGATGAGAAATACAGCCGCCGCCGTCAGCAGAGGCCCGGTGAGCCAGTTGTCCACCGCCACCTCGCGGGTGGCCTCGGTGGCGCCAAGGAAGCCACCCACGCCGGGCCTGACATAGCCCGTGCCATCCACAGACAGCTCGTTGCTGTCACCGGAAAGGTCTTCGACCGGGCCGGAGCGCAGACCGAAGTTGACTTTGCTGAAACCGGGATCGTTCTTGTGTTCCTCGATATATTGCTGGATATCCATGGTAACCACATGGGCCTCCACCGGATCCATGGTATTGATGAATCCCATCACCACGCCTTCATTCCAGTTCTTCATGACGAAGGAGTCCATGTCGCCCTCCTCGGTCATGGTTTCGAGCAGGCCGTTGTAGAGCTGAACGATATCGTCACCGCCCCTGTCATCGTCGGGATCGATGGAACGCAGTTTTTTGGAAGTGGGGATATAGAGATCGCCGATATCCGGTTGCTCACCCGGTTCCGCCGTCAGCAGCATATTCACCAAGCGGATATATTGCGCATAGGAGCCGGTAAAGCCGATAAACGGATGGGCGCGCATCCACTCCTCCATCGCCTCGATGTCGGCAAGCACATCAGCCTCGTTGAAGATACCCTGGGCACCGCATGGGCCGGGATCCCAACAGCCCAATTCAGCCTTCGCCTTTTCACAGGCGGCCACCTTCTCCAACGGATCCTCGATATCGTAGATATCTTCAGAAAAGTAGCTATCCACGCATAGCTCGGCAACGGGTTCCTTGCCGCGTACCGGGATCGATACCGATATCACTCCGAGCATGATCGTATTCAACCGTTCGATATGCTGGATGGTGATCGATTTCTCCTTGAACGCGGCACGGGAGTAATTGATACCCTTTTCAACCCCCGGCATGATATCGAACTCATCCTGTATGCGAGCCACCTCCGGATCGGCTCTGCCGGCCTCACCGGCCATCATGCCCGAAATACCACGGCCGATTTCAGTATAGTAGATAGACCAGGCGAATATTACGACTACAAAGAGGATCGGAATCGCCTTGCCGGGACCATTCAACATACCGGTGATCACCCCGCCCACCTTGGTCTCCCACGATTGCTCATGCCCCTCGCCCATATCCGTCCGGCTGCAGGGAAAGGTCATCATCAGCAAAGGAATCAGGGTGGTGGTGGTAAACAGCAGGGTCAGCATGCCGAACATGCCGAAGTAGGCGTATGCCTTGTAGAATGAGATATCCACGGTAGCGAGGGTCGCAAAGCCGACCATATCGGTTACGATCGAAAGTGTGGCCGGGACAATGGTATGGGAGATCGCAACCCTGGCGGCCGATTCACAATCCCCCGAATCGGCCTGCTCCTGCATGAAGCGCCGGGTTACCTGGACCGAGTGTCCGATACCGATTGCCAGCAACAGCATCGGCGTCAACACCATCATGGTGGTCAGCTTGAAAGCGGAGAATCCCATCAATCCCAATGTCAGCACGATCGTTGCACTGACACCGATGATCGGAAACAGGGAACCCCGCCAGTTGCGGAACTCAAACCAGAGCGCGGCAATCACGATGGCGAATGAGATGACGAACAACCACCACTTGTTGACCAGATCCGCCAGCATCCAAGCCAGGAAGTAGGGTTCACCCGCCACCAGGAGTTCGAAACGGTCATCCTGACCATACTCATCCATCATCGCCCTGACCTCCCTTACCCAGGGCAGGTAGATCTCTTTGACCTCATCGGTATAGTCGCCGATGATATAGAGCGACTTGGCAGTACAGTTTTTCTCGTCCTTCTCCTGAAATTCACATTTATTCCCTCCGGCATCCTCAAATCCGACCAACATCGGGCCGATAACGGGGTTCGTCTCGATGCCCTCTTTGAGAAACGCCAGCTGCTGTTCCGCGATACCCGGATCACTGCTGATCCCTTCCGTCGGTATCAGGCGCTTGAACACCAGGCCGTTCTCATCCGCCCCCATATACTTTATTTTCTTCGCCGCGATATCGATAAAATTCGATTCCCGCGCCTTCTCCAGGGAGACCAGCCGATTGTGTATCTCCTGGACCTTGTTGACGAACCACCCCTTGTACACATCCCCCTCTTGTATGCGCAGGGTGAAGACCATCAGATTACCCATACCGAAATTGTATTCGGCATACAGGTTGGTCGCTACGTAGCGATTGCTTGGAGGCAGCAGCGTATCCGGATCGTTGCGCATATCCAGATGTTTGATCTGCAGGGCGGCCACGATGGTGACCACCAACAAAATCAGCATCAACGGCCAGCGGAATTTGATGACAAAGTCCGCATAACCCTCTGCCCATCGATTTCCTGATCCATTGGTTGACTCAGAACCACTCATGGCTCAATCCCCGTAAAAGCGGTGTTTGATGAGGGATGCCCGGTATCTCACCGGACATCCTCGCTTGGTTAAGATGCTCGACGTTGGTCGGTGGTTTTTGGCGTTACTCGAATATCCACTTCAGACCGACCTGGAAGTTGGAGCTGTTCTCGAACTGACCGAAGGTGGTGTTTTCATCACCCCAGTAGTTGTTCCACTCCACAGAGCCGAGAATGGTGTCGGTAAAGGTGTACTCGATATCGAGACGGTTCCATTTGCCGCCACCCTCTTCGTAGATAAAGATATTGTTCCAGCGGTGTTCCTGGGAATCGCCGAAGGGCTTGGAGAAAAAGAGCGAGTAGAACTCCTTGTCCTCATACCCTTTCATCAGGCCATTGCTGAGACTCATGGTGGGGAAATCCGCGGTATAGCGGCTGCAATCCACCATCGTGCCGGTCTGGGTCATACAGGTATCTTTCTCATCCACAAAATCGAGATTGCGGAACTGGATGAACTGACCGCTGACGAGCAGGTTGGTTGCGACCGTGATATCCGCCCCCAGAACATATTTGAAGTAGTCGGCATCCTCCATTTTCAATGCATTGGTCAGATCGCCGATCGAAAGCAGAAACTTATCGATAACCGGCTGCTTGTCTCCTTCGTCATAGAGGAATTCACCCCTGAGTACAAGCGGGATATCGCCCATATCGAGGGCGTAGTCGAAGGAGGCGCCCACACTGTTGACCCGATGCAGCGACTCGGTGAAGCGCAAGATCGGCGCACCTGCCCCCATCGCCGGCGGTTCATTGAAAGGACTGCCGTCAGCCAATGCCGGCAGCACGGCGCTTGGATCCAATGCGCCATAGTAGGTGGAACCGGTACCATCGCGGACCAGAATCGTGGTGGCATTGCCCATATCCCAGTTTGCCCTGGCCTGGTCCCGGGTCAAACTGTTAGCCACATCGGGGATAAAGGTATCGTTCTGCTGCGGACCGGGTGTACCGTTGGTATCGAAAAACAGGGTCGGTGCACGCTGCACGGTCAACTCATCCCCGGCTGCATTCCGCCAACTGAGATCGAGATCCGGATTGGCGCCATAGTGGTGGAAATAGTTGAAGGACCAGTTGAGGCCGCCATCGGTAGAGTTGCGAAAGCGGAAACCGGCATTCACGTCACTGTCATCCGGATAGTCGCGCACCCACTCGCTGGTGGTGCCGGTCAGGCCGGTCGGCGCCGTCGGACTGAAGCAGGTGAAAGTGTTGAATGTGGCGAAGGTCGCATTCGACATGAATTCGAAGGCTGAGCTCGCCTCCCCCGGCTGCCAGGTCACGTCGGTCGGCGTCGGCGGGGCGTTGAAGGCGGTAATCGGCATCAGATTTGTGGCGCCAAAGTTACCATTAGGATCGTTGAGACCTGCGGGAAAACCGGGCTGGCCGGTGAAGCCGAACTGGGTAAAGGCGTTCAACAGGAACCAACCGGGTGCAGCTACCGGGTCGGTGGGCAGCGTCGGATTCAACAACCCCGGTGTGGTTACCGCATCCCAGAAATTACCGGCAAAACCGTCTACGGTGAGGCCGGCGAACAGGTTCAAACCCACGGGCAGCATCATGCCGCCGGTAAAGCCACCGCCCATCGCGGCACCGTTGAACGTAGCCGCCACATTACTCAGTGCCGGTGCGATGTTGAAAAAGCCGTTCACCTGACCGCTGATCGTCTCGACCCCCTTCATCAGGAAGGGATGACCCGCATCGCCGTCGGGATTGAGACCAGGAATCTTGTTCTCCTCAACCTGTGAGACAATCAGCTGAACATTACTGCTATCGCCTATGTTGCGTTCCGCATTGATCATCCAGATCGGAATCCGCGAGTCCTCCATGGCATTCTGGTTGAGTTCGCGGAAATCGGTGGGGTTGATGATATCCAGCAGCTTGATGCCGTCGGCCGTACCCCAAACGACCTGCTGTTTGCCCAAGCGCAGATCCCAGCCGAACAGAGAAGTATCCACATAGAGCTCTCTTATATAGTCGTGTTGGGTATAAAGCTCATGCCCCTTGTAGGTATCATTGCCCCCTTCGGAGTCATAGATGAAGTTCAGATCGGCATGCCAGGTACTCTCTTCACCCAGGTAACCATTCATGAAAATTCGGGCGGAGTTTTCGAATTTCAGCAAATCCCCCTTGTCGTGACCTCTCTCATCGACCATTGTTTCCGCCTCGCCGGTCACCTGGCCATCGCGTGTAAAGACGGATGTTTCGTTTTTCAGATAACCAGTGATCTCGACTTCAGCCATGGCGACACTGGGTAACATCAAGGCAAGCAGGATCGATTGATGCAACTTACAGCGTTTGAACATGAATGGTTCCTCCCGGGTTCAACGATAGCCGGCAGCCCTTGTTGTCACTCTTTGCCGGATTCGATGATGTGTATGGCCGCCAATTCCAGGCAAGCCGGTTTTTGTTGGGTGCGCCCGCACTGCGGGCACACCCGTTTTATGTTTAGCGTTTTATTTTTCTCAAGGTCTTCTCTGACCAAAAGTCCGACTCCCATCCCTGATCATACTGTACGATCTCCCTGGGGATCACAGCCCAGGTTTCATGACCTGTTGAAAAGGTCTTGCCATACCAGTAACCCCAGAATTGGGCGCGTGGATCGTCCTGTTCGAGAGACTTCCAGTCACGGTCGATCACTTTAACCTTCTCATCCCCTTTGAAATATTCGGTTCGATAGTCGGCGAAAGTCTTGGCATCTACATAGCTCACACGATGGTCGTACCACCAGTTCTCGCGCTTGGTGGTGCTCTTCAGCTTGTAGACCTCTTTACCCTTGTGGTCACAGGCCGCATCCGGCGGGTTGGGCAGATACTTGTTTTTCGATTCCGCCTTGTCGATGGCGCCAAGACAATCGTTGAAGGTTTCGGTACCCAACAGCTCGTGGGTCTCGTCCTTGGGCTTGCGCAGGGTCACGTCACCGAAAGTGAAGTCGGTACCGCCCCAGGCATCGTCGTGGGCCGGTTCCGCAAAACGGCGAATCTTACGAAGCGCCGGCAACCAGATGGAGTAGGACTGGCTCTTGCTGTCATCGACATAGTCGGTGATCAGCATGCCGGTGCCTTTCAGCTTACCGGAGCGGAAGATAGCGATGTCCTGCGCGTTGGTGGAGCCGTCGCCGTAGTCGTTATTCAGATAGCGCTCCACGGTGATGGTGGTCGGTTTGCTGTCGGCCGATTTATTGACGATGACCGTTATCTTGCCGGGAATTGCCCGGTTACTCCGCTTGGGATCCTTGTTGTTGTTGGTGATGCCAAAATTCTTCAGGGCGTAGAAGTGATTGACGAAATAGACCTGATCCGCAATGGCGTTGGCGTCCGGCGTGCCACTGGGCAACGGCAGATCTTTAGCCACCCCCGCTATGGCACTGCTGGAAAATAGCAAACCGCCGGCGATTGCCGTGGACACGAACTTTTGCACCTGCATAGTGATCCTCCTGTGACGGACGGTTTTGTGGGATAGATCCGCCCTAAATATTATTGAATGAGCCCCAATATTTCACGCATTAAAAAGGCAAAATCCTGATACTTCGATATAATTCAGTTGCTTACACTGTAATCGAAAGGATTTTGCCTGTGACAAACTGCACCCAGACTGCCTTTGATTTTCCAGCCCTAAAACGCCGTAAGGTTCAAGCCGAGTTTTCCGGTGGCGATATCACCTCGGACGGCGGCGTGTTGCTGCTGCGTGAGATCGACAGGCGTCTGGGATTGCTCGAGGCGGTTGATGCGGTCATCCCCGACCCGCGAGATCCCCGCTATATTGAACACAGCCAGTTGAGCCTGTTGCGCCAGCGAGTCTATGGGCTCTGCCTGGGTTATGAAGATCTGAACGACCATCAGACACTACGCACCGACCCGGCCCTACAGAGCTCGATCGAACGCGAGGAGGTACTGGGCAGCCAGTCGACACTTTGTCGGCTGGAGAACCGGGTCGATCGCCGGGTTGCCGTTGATGTCCACAACCTACTGCTCGAGCAGTTCATTGCCTCATATGATGCACCACCCGATGAGCTGATCCTGGATTTCGACGCCACGGATGATCCGGTGCATGGCCGCCAGGAAGGCCGCTTCTTTCACGGCTACTACGATCACTACTGCTTCCTGCCCCTGTATGTCTTTTGTGGCGATCAACTGCTGGTGAGTTATCTGCGGCCCAGCCGGATCGATGCGCCCAAGCATGCCTGGGCGATTCTGGCGCTGTTGGTCAAACGCCTGCGCCGGGCTTGGCCTGAAGTGCGTATCATCTTTCGGGGCGATAGCGGCTTTTGCCGTCACCACATGCTCAGCTGGTGCGAGCGCAACGCTGTGGGCTATATCGTGGGCATCGCCAAGAATGACGCCTTGCTGCGGTGTATCCGTGAGCCCATGCAGTGGGTTGAGGAACTGGCGAAGCGAACCGGCATGAAGATGCGGGAATTCTTTCAGTTTCACTATGCCGCCAGCACCTGGAAGACGCGTCGCAAGGTGATCGCCAAACTGGAGGTCACCGACAAGGGGCCAAATCCACGCTTCATCGTCACCAACCTGGCCGGCGACAAACAGCGCCTTTACGATGACCTCTACTGCGCCCGTGGTGACATGGAGAACCGAATCAAGGAGCAGCAACTGGGGCTGTTCGCCGATCGCACCAGCGCGCATTACTGGTGGGCCAATCAGTTTCGTCTACTGCTGTCCAGTCTGGCCTATGTGCTGATGGAGGCCATCCGGCGCCTCGCGCTGAAGGGCACGGAACTGGCGCGTGCACAGATGACCACGATCCGGCTCAAACTGTTCAAGATCGGGGCGGTCATCATTCGCAACACGCGACGGATCCGCTTCCTGCTCTCCAGCACCTATCCCTATCAGGCGCTGTTTTTCCAGGTGGCGGCACGACTCAAGCCGGGATAGCCCGGCAGAGTGCTGCCCCGGCACGTTGATCAACAATGGGGGTAAGGGGGAGTCTGCCCGGAGGGTGGAAAATCAGGGCTTGATAGAGGTTTGGTTCCCAGTGAGGGCAAACCATCCAAGCTTGGCCATATCACCGGCTAAATTTAAAAACGGATGAAACATGCGGGTTAGGTATTTCCTATTCAGCGAAATTTTTTATTGTAGGTACATTAATACAGAGAACCCGGTCGTTTAGCAATCGGGGTTAACCTTAAATATCATCCTTTAGTATAACTTTTACTTATTTGGACTATCGTCAATCATGGACATTAAATATTAAAATACGCTTAAGGGCATACTGTCCGCATACCCTCGCGCCATTGACTGCAGGTTGCCCTAAAGTGGATTAAACTTGAATTCAACTCTTTGATATAACAAAATTTCCCTTTGCTTAGATGTTACCCCCAGTATCGAATGTCGATAATTGCACTAGGACTCAATCACAAAACCGCCCCCGTGGAGATCCGCGAGAAGGTGACCTTTGGTCCCGACATAATCGTCGGCGCCCTGCGCAGCCTGCAGGAAAATCCGGCAGTCGAGGAGACAGTCATACTCTCCACCTGCAATCGTACCGAGGTCTACTGCTCCATCAATCGGAAGGACCATGAACCCTTGGCTGATTGGATCAGCCGCTTTCACGGCATCGGTGAGGATCGTGTCATTCCTTATCTCTACAGCCATTTCGGGCTGGATGCCGTCAAACACCTGCTACGGGTATCCTGTGGCCTGGATTCGCTGGTACTGGGTGAACCGCAGATTTTGGGACAAGTCAAGGCTGCTTTCCAGACCGCCACGGATGCCGGAACCACCGGAAAAATGCTGTTCAAACTCTTCCAGCATGCCTTCTCTGCCGCGAAACAGATCCGTACCGATACCGCGATCGGCAACAGCCCGGTATCGGTGGCGTTTGCAGCGGTCAGCCTGGCCAAACAGATATTCAGCGATCTGTCGAAACAGACAGCCCTGCTGATCGGCGCGGGCGAGACCATCGAACTGGCCGCCCGTCATCTCAATCAGCACGGGATCGGGCGAATCATCGTCGCCAACCGCACCGTGGAGCGGGCGCACAACCTGGCGGCACAGTTCGACGGCTATGCCATTGCCCTGACCGAATTGAGCAGACACCTGGCCGAGGCGGATATCGTGATCTCCTCCACCGCCAGTCCCCTGCCGGTGCTGGGAAAGGGCAGTGTCGAAAGCGCCCTAAAAGAGCGCAGGCACAGCCCGATCTTCATGGTCGATATCGCCGTGCCAAGGGATATCGAGCCGGAAGTGGCGGATCTGAGTGATATCTATCTCTACACGGTGGATGATCTTGACGAGGTGATCCAGGAGAACATGCGTTCCAGGGAGGAAGCAGCCGAACAGGCGGAAGAGATCATCGATCACTATGTTGGGGAATATATGGGGTGGCTGCGCTCTCTGGATGCCGTGGGCTTGATTCAGGATTATCGCAGCTATGCCGAACGGTTGCGGGATGAAGTGATGCAGAAGGCCCTGCAGCAGCTTGCCAAGGGCAAGTCTCCCGAGGAGGCGATGCAATTCATGGCGCATACCCTCACCAACAAATTATTACACAACCCCAGCGCCCAGATGCGTCAAGCCGGATTCAATGGACAGGTGGAGCTGCTGGAAGCGGCCAATACGCTTTTTCAGCTCAATAAATCAGAAAACAAATCATGAAGCCTTCACTGCGCGGCAAGCTGGACCGGATCGCTGAGCGCTTCGAAGAGATCACCGCACTCCTCGCCGATCCGGAAATCCAGGGCGATCAGAATCAGTTCCGCGATCTGGGGCGGGAGTATGCCCAACTGGAGCCGGTGGTTGAGGCCTACAAGGGCTACGTGGATGCGGAAGGGGATGTAGCGGCCGCCCAGGAGATGATGGACGACCCTGAAATGGCGCCACTCGCCAAGGAGGAACTGGCAGCGGCACAGGAGACCAAGGAACGCCTTGAGCCGGAACTGCAACTGCTTCTGATACCTGTCGATCCGAACGATCAGCGCAACGTTTTTCTCGAGGTCCGCGCCGGTACCGGCGGCGCCGAGGCGGCGCTATTTGCCAGCGACCTCTACCGCATGTATCTGCGCTATGCGGAGACCCAGCAGTGGCAGACCGAAACCATCAGTGAGAGCCCGGGCGAACATGGCGGCTACAAGGAGGTGGTATGCCGTATCAGCGGCAATGCCGTCTACTCCCGCCTGAAATTCGAATCGGGGACCCATCGCGTGCAGCGGGTTCCGGAGACAGAATCCCAGGGACGCATTCACACCTCCGCCTGTACCGTGGCGATCCTGCCCGAGGCGGAGGAGGTTGACGATGTGGATATCAACAGCAGCGACCTGCGCATCGACACCTTTCGCGCCTCCGGTGCCGGCGGGCAGCATGTCAACAAGACCGACTCGGCGGTACGCCTGACCCACCTGCCCAGCGGCATCGTGGTGGAGTGTCAGGATGAACGCTCCCAGCACAAGAACAAGGCCAGGGCCATGTCACTGCTGCAGGCGAAGCTGCTCTCCCAGGCCCAGGAAAAGATCGTCAACGAGCAGGCCAGCTCGCGTAAACTACAGGTTGGCAGCGGCGACCGCTCGGAACGCATCCGTACCTACAACTTCCCTCAGAACCGACTCACAGACCACCGAATCAATCTGACTCTCTACAAGCTGGATGAGGTGATGAGCGGATCCCTGGACCAGGTCATAGAACCCCTGCTGCGCGAACAGCAGGTGGAGGCCCTGGCCGCCATTGGCGAAGCCTGAAACGGCCGGGACACGTCATGACCACCCTGCAGCAGGCCCTGCAATCGGCACAACAGGCCCTCAGCACACTTCCCGATACAAATCCCGAGCTGGAGGCAGCCCTGCTGTTATGCCACATCCTCGATAAACCGCGCAGCTATCTGTATGCCTGGCCGGAATTGGAACTCCCCCCCGATCAGTATCAACAATACACGAAGCTGGTTAAACGGCGGCTGTCTCATGAACCGATCGCCTACATTACGGGAACGCGGGAGTTCTGGTCCCTGTCGCTGGAGGTCAGTCGCGATACTCTCATACCCCGCCCCGAAACGGAGCTGCTGGTGGAGCGATCACTCCATCACCTCCAGCATATATCCCGGCCAAGCATTGTTGACCTCGGCACCGGTAGCGGCGCCATTGCCCTGGCGCTGGCGCGCGAACTGCCGGATGCGGGGATGGTTGCCACCGATATTTCAGCCAAGGCGCTGGCGCAAGCCAGAGAGAACAGCCAACGGCTTGGGATTGACCGGATCACCTTCCTCCATGGCAACTGGTGCGAGGCACTGCCAGCAGATGAAACCTATGACCTGATCGTGAGCAATCCCCCCTACATTGAGGCCGGCGATCAGCATCTCCACCAGGGGGATCTGCCACGGGAACCGGAGCAGGCCTTGGTCTCGGGTAGTGATGGTTTGTACGCCATCAGAACCATTATCCGCCAAGTCAGCGCCGGCTATCTGAAACCGAATGGCTGGCTCCTGTTGGAGCATGGCTATCAACAGGCGGATGCGGTGCAAAACCTGCTGCAATCCGCAGGTTTCACCCACATAGCGACCCATCCAGACCTTTCCGGACACCCTCGAGTCACTGAAGCCCAGCTATTGGGTATCGAAAAGGACGGGCACAACTGGTACCTGACGCTCAGCCATCTCATTGGTAAAGATACAAGCGATTAGATAAACGGTGCGGCGCGCCAAACCGTACCCTCTGACCAAATGACAGGCATGAACCTGCGACGATGAGCGCTCGACTATAGATCTCTTCCGTAACCAGGGCGGGGATAAGACGCTGTGAGGTATCGCGGCGTCCGGTCCGCCTGCTTGATTATTTCAGCGCATTAGTTAGGATTGCCAAGTATGGGTGATAACCCTCACGACTTGGTGAAAAGCCGGGACATTCACTTTGTCGAACTCCACCCGGACCCCAATCAGGCTGCGACTGCGGCTTTGCTGCTTGCGGATGTGGAGGGTATTCTGAATGCCACTCCCTGCTCCGCAACCCATCTACATGTCAGCTATCAGCTAATAGAGGTCTCCCTGGAACAGATAGAGACAGGGTTGACGACAATGGGTCTGCATATCGACAACCGCCTGCTCTATCGCCTCAAACGCGCCCTCTATCACTACACGGAAGAGACCGAACGGGTCAATCTTGGTTGCAACCGAAGCGACTCCAAATGCACCCGCATGATCTTCGCCGACCGGTATCAACGCATGAATCACAAGCTACGGGATCAGCGCCCGGAACATTGGCGTAAATACTTCTGACCGATCCGGATTTCATACTTTCGGACTCGACAGAGGGTGTATATCCCTGTAACTATTCAGCTGCAACATTAGAGCCTGGACCCATTTACAATGAACGATGACCAATTGCTGCGTTACAGCCGACAGATCATGCTTCCCTCAATCGGCATCGAAGGGCAGGAGAGACTCCTCAATGCCCGGGTACTCATCGTCGGCCTGGGCGGACTCGGCTCCCCGGCCGCCATGTATCTGGCTGCAGCGGGTGTGGGAACCCTGGTGCTGGTAGACTTCGACCAGGTCGATCTGACCAATCTGCAACGGCAAATCGTGCATACCACCGCCCGCATCGGTGAATTGAAGGTGGATTCGGCCCGTGAATCCCTTCTGGCCCTGAATCCGGAATGCCGGGTGGAGAGCATAGCCAAACAACTGGATGAAGCCGACCTAAGGCAGCAGATAGAAAAGGCCGACCTGGCACTCGACGGCACCGACAACTTCGCAACCCGCTTCGCCATCAACAAGGCCTGTTACGAGACGGGAACACCCCTGGTCTCAGGTGCTGCGATTCGCATGGAGGGCCAGATCAGTGTCTTCACCGGCGAGCCGGGAGGGCCGTGCTACCACTGCCTCTATCCGGATGAGGGAGAGATGGATGAGACCTGTTCCGCAAACGGTGTGCTCGCCCCGCTGGTCGGCGTGATCGGCAGCCTGCAGGCCATTGAAGCCATCAAGCAGCTGACCGGGGCCGGTAAGACGTTGTCTGGCAGGCTGCTGCTATTGGATGCCCTTGAGATGGAGTGGCGCACCCTGCGCCTTACCGCCGATCCCGCCTGCCCGGTTTGCGGAACGGCCGGTTGACCAGGGGTGAAGGCTGGCCCCATCCTTTTGCGGCATATCTGCGCGGTGATTTTCAGCCTTGTCTGCGTACTGATCGCCATACTGCCGGAAACCATCGCAATCAAGCTGCAGTACCATCGTATCCACATCGCCGATGGTGAGTTGTGGCGTATTTTCAGCGCCCACCTGACCCACCTTGGCTGGGGGCATCTGATAATGAACCTGGCCGGTTTCTGGCTCATCCTGGCCCTGTTCCCGAAAACACAACCGCCACAACGCTGCCTGACCCTGCTTTTTCCACTGATTCTGGGTACCAGCGCCGGGCTCTGGCTTTTTTCCCCGGAAGTCGCCTGGTATAGGGGCCTTTCCGGTATGCTGCATGGACTATTGTGTTGGGGTATATTAAGCCAGCTGAAGGAGCAACCCGCAGTTTCGCTGCTGATCCTGGTCTCTGTCGTCATAAAGCTGATCTGGGAACAGTGGCAAGGCCCGTTGCCGGGCAGTGAATCGTTGGCAGCGGGAAGCGTAATCGTCGACGCCCATCTTTACGGCGCGGTCACTGGCGTCATACTATGGAGCCTGGAGGCTGTCGTGTTAAAACTCGTAGCCGAGGAGACCGGGTGAAATCAACCATATTGCTGCTGTTTCTTGCACTCGTATTCACCGCTTGCCAGGAGGTGGAAGGTATCGATATGAGTCAACTCTCACCTGAAGAGAAAAAAGCGGTTGAGTCGCTGCTGTGGGTAAAGGACGCCAACCCGGACAAAAGTGCGGCTGAGGCACTGGGCAAGGGTGACAAACGCTTGATGGCCATGGCTTCCCGCACAACCATTCTGCCCGGCATAGAACCGGCATTGATCTCCAAGGCCAAGAGTATCTGTGGTATCCGCTACCTGGAGGGCTCCACCGATACCGTGTTTGGCGACACCCACCTGAAACTCATTCAACACGCATCGGAATATGCAGCGGCCTATAACCGGATCGTTATCGAGCAGTGCATGGAGAAATAGAGATGGTTTCGTGACCTGGGCACTTCTTCAGTAAGACGGCCGACAGGAATTAAAGTCTTTCCTGATTACTCATGAGGCTCAGCTATTGAGCCTGTGGTGCAAGCATAATGGAACCTACTGAATAAAAGAGGATTTCATCATGCCGAGAAATACTATTCAATTTCAAAAAGGTCTTGGTTTGCACGATTTTCTGGAACAATATGGGACCGAGGATCAGTGTCGACAGGCATTGTATGATTTGCGCTGGCCGACGGGCTATGTCTGCCCTGAGTGCGGCAACACAACAGGCTGTGAACTCAAAAAGCGTCAGATATATCAATGTCACAAGTGCCATCATCAGACTTCCCTGACCGCCGGCAGCATCTTCCATGGCACCAAGCTGCCGCTGAGAACGTGGTTTCTTGCGATCTATCTGTTGACCCAACGCAAGAAAAGTATCTCGGCGCTGCAACTTTCCCGCGAAATCGGGGTGAACTACAATACGGCCTGGCGACTCAAGCATAAGTTGATGCAGGTGATGATGGAACGTGAGCGTGGAAAAAAACTGGCCGGTCGCATCGAATTGGATGATGCTTATCTCGGAGGCGAGCAAGCCGGTAAGCGTGGTCGTGGGTCGCGCAACAAAATCCCTTTCGTAGCTGCTGTTGAGACGACGCGGGACGGCAGGCCCATGAAAATTCAACTGCGTCGTGTAAGGGGCTTCCGCAAACGTGAAATCGCCCGCTACGCCCGCTCCTGCTTGATGCCTGGCAGCGAAGTCTTTACCGATGGGCTTTGGTGCTTTAGTGGCGTGACAACCGCTGATTGCCATCATAACCCCATGGTGACGGGTGGTGGGCGCCAAAGTGTCCAGTATTCGTGCTTCAAATGGGTAAACACGATGTTGGGTAATGTCAAAAACAGTCTGTTGGGTACTTTTCATGCGATTCGAGATAAACATGTGTCGCGTTATCTTGCTGAGTTCGAATATCGGTTTAACCGCCGTTTCGATTTACCCGCCATGATTGAACGATTGCTTTTTGCCGCTCTTCGCACTCCACCTATGCCATATCGCCTCTTGAGAATGGCTGAGGTTTAGGGGTAATCAGGAAGTCTTTTTACATGCACAGATACTTCAGAAACAAAATAATCGCTTTTATCCAAAAACTTCCAGCCTCTTTTCTTCAGCGCAGCCTCGGACATACCCGATGATTTACCGGTGCCGACGTAGATATCCCTGTATCCAAGCGTTTTGGCCAGCCGTTCTATTTTGATGATCAGCTGCTCGCCAATCCCCCGATTGCGATAGGCCGGAGCGACAACGAGAGCGGCAAGCCATGGCGAATAGTCTTGATAGCTGGTCACTGACTCCATTTTCAATGCAGCCGTTCCACAGAAGGTGCCATTTTCAACGGCAACCACCGCAATCGGCAGCTGACTTCGATTGGCAGAGCGCCTCAAATCCGCTTCCGCATCACCCAGACCGGATCTTCCGTAATAGGGTTCCCATTCCGACTCGAACAGATCCTTGAGGATAGGAATAGTTTCAGGATGGTCAGCCAGTAGCTCTATACTCAACATGTCAGCAGAATACGCAGATGTCGTCCTGATAATAATACAAAGGACCTGTCGTTTTTAATAATATCTCCTGCATTACGTTACTTGCCGGAAACCTTGGGTTACATATCTTTAGTGGCGCGTTGATCTTCGGATTACTTGGATAATCATTATTGTTGTTTGACACCGGTTGTTCCAGATAGGGTATCGACTTGGGGAAGCCCGGGTGCCCGCTTATTCGGCTGATTCGTTACGCTTACGCCTTGGTAACAGGTGTCTGGCTGCGTGGCAGCCAGACGTCCAAGCGGAGCGCCGAAGGCACGCAAAGCATAACAAACCAACAAAATGGGATAACCGTAAATTACTTCATTGCCCCTGACAAGATATGTGTATTGATACAGGCACGTACTTGCCTGGCTGACGTTTACGGAGTAGCGCCTGCTTTGCTACAGTCGGTATAAATAGACCATTAAGCCATGGCTCTTGGTGCGGCTGGGCCGCACCCTATCGAGCGACCCTGGGTGTAAAGGAGTTTAAATGCATAAGGAGGTCATCGCCGATTACGCGAACGTACAGGAGCTGGCGCAGCAACTGAAGCTAAGCGAAGTTGCCTATCGGCGGGCGATGAAACTTGCCGGTCTGGTGCCCGATCAAACCGGCTGGCTGCGCCACATCGATCGCTTCCTGATTGCTCTCGGCGCTTTGTTGATCACCGCCGGTATCCTAGCCTTCTTTGCCTGGAACTGGGCCGATCTCAGTCACATGACAAAGTTCGCCCTGGTCGAGGGTGGTATCGTGGGCGCAGCGGCACTGGCCTGGCGTTTCGGCCTCGACACCATTGCCGGCAGGGTCAGCCTGCTGTCAGCTGCGGTTCTGACCGGCACACTGTTGGCGGTGTTTGGACAGGCCTACCAGACTGGCGCAGACCCCTATGGCCTGTTTCTCACCTGGGCGCTGCTGATTCTCCCTTGGGCAATCATTGGCCGTCAGACGGGTCTCTGGATGCTGCTGCAGATCCTCCTGAATCTGACCCTCATCATGTACTACACACAGGTCCTGCACCCGCCGGATGGCTGGTGGCAATTATCGCAACTGCTCGGCCCGCTGGTATGGCTGGGCACTGCAGTGATGGATTCCACCCTGGCCAGCTACCTTTTTGTACTGAACGCCCTCGCCCTTCTCATCTGGGAGTTCGGCTCATACCGCGGCGTCAACTGGATGCGGGGAATACTGTTCCCACGGGTGATCGCATTCATTGCCTTGTGCACGGTCCTCCTGCCGACACTGGTCATCATCGTCGCAGCCGGTTTTGAGGAACAGACCAGATTGAGTGTGGCCTCGCCCACTCTGCTGCTGATCGCAACAGGTGCTGCTCTCTACTACTACCAGTATCGACGACATGACTTGTTCATCCTTACCTGTAGCCTGCTTGGCGTAATTATGGTGATCACTGCGTTCTTCATCCGTCATATGATGTCCGGTTCAGGCAGCCTGCTCTTTCTCGCCCTCCTGCTCATTGCCCAGGTCGCCGGCGCCGCCTGGTGGTTGCGTCAGATTGCGCTGCGCCGGGAGACTAGATCATGAGCGGGTCAACGGTTACCCTGAACCATATCGTGAACAACTTGCGGGCGGAGAATCTACTCAGCACAGAGGATGACGCACTCGATTATTTGGAAAACAGATCCAACCGGCAACCCTGGTATATCCGAGCGATGGTGGGGCTCGGGGCCTGGCTCGCCAGTCTTTTGTTAATCGGGTTCATTGCCAGTTTCACCCTGATGCTCGATGGTGGTTATATCCTCATCGGTGCGGCGTTGATCGTGTGTGCAATTCTCGTCCGTCAACGAACCGACAGAGACTTTCTGGTTCAATGCGCACTGGCTTCCAGCCTGGCCGGCCAGGCCTTGGTCGCCTACGGCTTTGCTGATATCGCAGGGCATGGGGAGTTCGAGATTTTTCTTGGCTTCGCTCTGGTAATCAGTTCAGCCCTGTTTTTTCTTTTTCCGGATCGTATTCATCGTGTCATCATGGTGCTTCTCGCCACCGGTTCATTGACCACCTTGTTGTACCACTGGGAGGCAAATGCACTTGTACCCCTACTCGGTCCGGCACTCACCGGCATATTGATCCTGCTGCACAACCGAATGCCGACACTTGTCGCAGGCAGGCACAGTGAATTATTACATCCCTTGATGAGTGGGCTGATGCTGAGCGCCTTTGGCACTCTGTTGCTCTCTACCGTATATCTGCTGCCAGAACTGGGAGCGGACTTTTTGTTCTATCCCCGACCCTGGATCTCAACGATCCTATTGGGTCTGCTTCTTATTTACCTCGGTAGATTGATCTGGCCTGTCATTGCGGGTACGGAAGACACAAAGTCATTACGAATACTGTATGGCACCATGATCGTCATTATCGCCTGTGCCTGGTATGCGCCGGGACTCCTGCTTGGTCTTATCGTCATGCTACTTGGCGCTCACTCCAGCAGAGTAACTTTCACCGGGGCCGGTATCGGTTTTTTTGTCCTATTCCTGACGGCCTTCTTCTACGGCATAGAAGTCAGTCTGTTAACGAAGTCGATCACCCTGGTCGCCACCGGCATCACCCTATTGCTCTCTCGCTGGATCATCCTCAAAGTCACCCTGACAGATGAGCCGCAGGGAGTTGACCATGCTTAATTCAATCATCGGCTTATCTGATAAGACCCGTCTCACCATCATGGCTGTTGTGACGCTATTGATACTTCTCATCGTCAACAGCCAGATCATCATCAAAGAGAGCATCGTCAATAACGGCGACACCTTGCTGCTAAGACTCGCACCACGTGACCCCCGCTCACTATTACAGGGTGACTACATGGCATTGCGATATGCCATGACCAGTAAGGTCGCTCAGGCCGCAGAATCCGCCCAGATTGACGATGGAAACATCATTGTGAATCTCGACCCGACAGGGGAAGCCAGCTTCGTGAGCCTTTACCAGGGGCAGCAACTCACAGAATCCCAGCACCTGCTCCGTTTCCGAAAGCGTGGAGAATCAGTAAGGCTTGCCAGTGACGCCTACTTTTTTCAGGAGGGAAAATGGGAGAATTACTCCAACGCACGTTTTGGCGAACTGCGTGTCAACGATGACGGCGTTGCGGTTCTGACCGGCTTGTATGATCAGGATAAAAATCGTCTGGGAGATAAACCGCATTGATTTTCAAAAATTAAATCAACGTTACTATTTTTTATGGTTTACTCACTCACAGCCTTGATTACTGCTTGAGGATTATTTTCTACCACTTTTAAGAGAACTCGTGCCGCCCCTCTAGGGCTACGAAGACCTTGCTCCCAGTGTCTCAAGGTGCCAAGTGAAATACCAAAGGTGGCGCAAAACCGTTGTTGGCTCATACCTGTTTTCTCACGTATAGCTCTTACATTAAGTGCTTCGGGTGCGTGCTCCAAAACCTCAGATTTCTCGCCCTTTGCATGGGCAGCCGCATCCTTGAGGCCTTCAGATATTTCAGTGAATGCTTTGCTCATGTCTCTGCCTCCAGAACGCCACCAGTTCTTTAACCGCTTTTGCTAATAGCTGCTTTTCTTCGGTGGAAAGATTTGCTTTCTCATTTTTACCAAAGGCCGCCAAGAGATAAAGTGGCATATTTTCATTGTGAAAATAGTAAATGACTCTAATGCCTCCACTTTTACCACCACCCTGACGGGCCCAACGTAGTTTTCGAATACCTCCTGTCCCTTGTATAAGAACACCGGAATTAGGGTGCTCAGAGAGATAGGCAATTAGATCTGAATGTTAATCGGAGGATAGTAATCTACTGATTTTTCGTTTGAATGGTGCCGTTTCAGCAATAGTTAACATGCATAAAGTGCATACTCCAATGGAGTACTTTGCAAGGCGGCTATTTTAAATCATAACCCCACCACTCACCGGCGCGTTTTTTGCGTCCGGTGAAATGACTGGTTAGCTGTAACTTCTATCTCGGCCAGAACGAATAATGTCAACAATTTCATCTGTAGTTACATTCAAATCAACACCCTCAATGTCAAGTGGTGACTTAGTTGATATGGCTGGCCTAATATAGAATACCTCTCCATTTTTTTTCTTTACACAGACAACACCTTCCTTTTTTGCTTGATTAAGAATTGATGCAAAGTGTTGCCTTGCCTCAGTAAAACTATATTCTCTCATTGGGTGATCTCCATACACTCAATCCCAGCTTTGGATGCAGCGAGTATTAAGCCACGATCAAGGGTTAACAACGCTGTACTGGTTTGCAGTGAACATTGAATAAGATAAGCATCGTATGCATAGATGTTGAGCTTCGATGACCATTCAAGCGCCTTTTCTAGCGAAACTTCGATAAACCTTATTGGGATTTTTTGATAAGCAGCGATAGCTGCTCTTGCGTTTTCAATGGTTGCGCTATCGCGTTTGAACATCGCAGAGAAGGCATTTCCTATCTCCCAATGCACTGATGACGGCGCACATAGCGAATAACCTACTGTTATTTCTACTAATTTTTCCTTTGACTCTTCATTCCCAATGACAGCTATCAGTGCCGATGTATCAATAGTGATATTCATCGCTCCTCTCTATGTTGTACACCTGTACATAGCATAGTTGGTGAGACGAGGATTGTACAGCTAACGACCTGGCTCAGTGGGGTGGGGCGAGCGATAGCGAGCATCCGCTGTAGCACGTGGTTAGCGGTCATTATTTCCAGACCGGCTGCGTTTAATTCCAAGTTGACAAATACGCTCGCACAACTCTGAGAATTCGATTCCAGCTGTTTTCGCTGACTGAGGCAGTAAGCTGGTTGGTGTAAGGCCAGGGACACTATTGGCCTCCAGACACCAGAGATTTCCAGCTTCATCCATGCGGAAATCCACCCGTGAGTAACCACCGAGCTTGAGAACCTTATGGACATGAACACCAAGCTCCTTAATTTCCTGTGCTTTGGCAGCTGGTATAACGGCTGGGAATATCTCCTGTGCTCCACCACACTGATACTTGCTTTCATAGTCAAAGATATCCGATGGTACCACGATCTCACCAATAGAGAGTGCATGCCCATCCAGGACTCCAACAGTGAACTCTCGTCCGTCTATATACATCTCCAGCATGACCTCATCGCCGAATTGAGCAGCCTTATCAATAGCCGAAGGTAATTCCACTGGGTCATGAACGAGTGTTAGACCAATTGTTGAACCTTGAGAGTTTGGCTTTACTACAACTGGAAAACCGAGTTTATTCTCAATACATTTAACTCCCGGTATACACATCTGCCAAGCGGGTGTAGGCACGCCAGCAGCGACCATGAGGCGCTTTGACACATCTTTGTCCATAGCAATGGCGCTACCTACATGCCCAGATCCAGTAAAAGGGATATTCGACGCCTCTAACAATGCCTGGAATGTGCCATCTTCTCCTGTCCCGCCATGAAGGGCGATAAATACAACATCGACATTGCTGAGTTTGGCTACACTCACTAATGAAATAGGTGATTGGTCTTGTGCCTGTACGAGCTCCTGTGATACTGGTGGTTCTTTCAATACTGCGAAGCCTTCAAGTGAGCGTTCGTCTTCGGAGGTGAGCGCACCTTTAGCTGTATCTATAGCAATAACATCATGGCCTACCGCCCGTAGCGCGGTGATGACTTCCATACCACTGGCGATAGAAACATCACGCTCCTCGCTGGAACCACCGAAGACAACTGCAACTTTCATAATTTGGCAATAGGTATGGATAGAAGCACTTTTTTACCGCTAACGCCAGCCATAACCGGACCCAAAAAGCAGAGCGACGAAGGAGCGGCGCTTTTTGTGGTCCGAGTTTATGGCATTGTTATTTTTTTGTTCTTTGGCGCACGGAGTATCCATATAGAGGTCACCTAATCTTCTAACTGCATATGGTATTCGTATTTTTTTAACAGCTGATCGCTCAAATCAGTCTTGAATTTCTGGTAAGAATCGACAATATCTTGAAATGTAACTATCGCATCAGCGAGCTTGAAGACTGATTCAAAGTGGTAGTTGCCTGAACCCTCATCATATAAAAAAGCAACGATAGGTTCCTCTTCCTCATCCATGGATACAAAATAAAAGTCGCTTTTGCCACTCACATTCTTTATAAGCCATTTATGCAAGGCGTCGAACAGCTCATATACTAGAAATTCCTGATTACTAAATACTTCTACTTCATTAATAGAAATAGAAAAATAATTGCTCTCGACTTCGCATACCAAAGCACTGTCCCAGTTAAGATCGTCGGGGAATTTACTAATATCAAACGAATATTTAATCATAAGTTGTGTACCGGAAACGCATTAAGTATTCTTCCATCCTCTCGAACTATTACACGGATTTTACGCTGTCCTTTTATCCCAACTTCTATTCCCATATCAACGACCATTCTAAAAGTATCAGTAGAATCTCCATTTGGTCTAAATTGCGCTCTTGGAGATCTAAGTGCATCAGCAACCCATTGTCTTACTTGATCGTCGCTATCAGTATTAAAACGGGCTTTTCCTTTGGCTGTTGTAGTTCGCATATGTTTATTTTTGGGAACCCAGTTTTTAACTCCTTTCGCAGCTTTATATGCTGTAGCGGAAGCATTCTCCAGAGCAGAAAGTACATTTTTTGCTTTTTTTGTTTTTGCAATCAAATTAATTAGCTTGCTCGCGGCAGATCCGCCAGCAGCAATAAGTACAGTAAAACCAATCTCCTTGGCTGTAAGCTCGCGTTCTCCGGTAACGAATTGTCCAATTCGATAACCTGTTATTGCTGAAGTTGTCAGATTGGCCACAACATTAACCGCTGTCATAACCTGGCCAATGCTGAACTTTCCTGATGGGTCGCTAAGGTTTATTGGATCATTGTGGGCATAGTTATATTTATGCAGGGTATGAGGTTCTTGCATTCTTCCTGCGTACTGGTCCATTTGAGTAAAACGACCAGTATTAGTATCTCTGTATCGGGCGCGGTGATAATAAAGTCCGGCGTCGTGGTCATATTGTTGACCGCCAAAAAGGAAGTTGTTTTCTATACTTCCAATAGCGAAAAGTAGATTACCTTGAGAATCATAGTAATATTCTGTTGCGACATTTCCGCTCGAATCCGTTAGCATTCTTACATTGTCTAAGCCGTCATAGTGATAGAAATAGGTTTCACCATTTCTTGTTTGGCTGATGGGTAAGTAGCTAGTTGGTCCATAGGTATAACTGGCTATAACCTGACCATTGCCGTCCGTTTCCATCAGAACGGCAGGCAGAGGGCGATTTGAATCAACAATATAATTCGTCTTTACTCCGTTGACGATTTTAGCTGTTCTGCTTCCTTGCCAGTCATATTGGTATTCAACCATTGCTGTCCCATTAACTTTTACAGTAGAGCCAGTTGATTGCAATCATTTGTTTTGTCATTGATTGGGTCTCCTCGTAGTAACGCCATCAGGTCTCGTTTTTCAAACAGGTTCATCTGTAATAATCGCAATATCTGTTGAGCACTTTTTCGGATTTTCGACTGGAACTTGATATAGGCAAGCAACAAATAAACACACAAAGCAATCCAGATTTGTGTCATCACAGCATTCTTACTGGTACCGACAAATGATTTGATTTTCAGGTTCTGTTTGATCCACTTGAAGAACAACTCAATATCCCAACGAGCCTTATAAATCTGTGCAATGGTTTTGGCAGCCAGCTTGAAATTATTCGTCAGAAAAACATAATGCTTGCTGGTTTCAGGATCGCGGTAACCGATACGACGCAACTGAATTGGACACTTCTTTGCTGTGATTGGCCCGGTAAATTCAATGATTTGATCTGATGTCAGTCCTTTGCTTTTAATCACTGGCTGGCGGGATATCACCCGATAAACTGCATTGGACTTTTGACGTGTAACAAAGAAAATGCCTTTTTTATTCAGTTGATTATACCACTCGCAGTCGTTATAGCCTTTATCGAAGGTCACAATACTGCCTTTTGGAAAATTCATCAGCTTGCCAATATTGACTTCATGCTGGTTGCCTTCGGTGACAGCAAAGAACTCGGGTAAATGACCTGAATGGTTGAGTCCAACATGTAATTTTACTGCCGCTTTTGTCGTGCGAAATTCAGCCCACGGAAAAACTGACAGGCATAAATCAATGATACTGGCATCCAGGGAATACAGTGGATTCTTAAAACGAAAATCATGCGATGGTGCTTTTGCCTGGCATCGCGTCAACAGTTTGCTAAACAACTCTTCATAAAGCGTGTAAGGCTTGTCATTGTTGATGCGAGATAAACTCGAACGCCTAATCAAACGACTACCCAGGTGATAAAGACGATGCGCCTGTGCCCCGAGATTATCAACCATATCCCGCAAACTGTTTCTACCGGAAAGTTGTCCCATCATCATTGCCACGAACTGGCCCCAGCGGGAGTTTTTACGAAAAGCCCTGCCTGTATGATGTTCTTTTGCCAGTGTTTCAAATTCATGTCTCGAAATCAGTTTCAGCAGTTGCGCAAATACCGTGCTATTATGTGAAATGGCCTGGTTATTCCTTTTGATTCAATGATTTGTTTGCGCTTTTATTTTATCAAAATGTGAATAACCTGGGCCTCCTAAATCTCAGTTAATGGGACAGCAGTGGTATTCAACAACGATATTGCTACCGTCAGCAAGTTGCCTTTCGACTCGCGTCAGTTGGTTTTTTCCATCGTAGGTGTATGTAGCAGAGTTGCCTGCATCATCAAGCGATGATGTCATGTTGCCGTTAACATCCCAGCCGTATGTTATTTCAGCTAGAACATTGACGAGCGGGAAAATTGCTACCAAAGCCAACAGCAAGCAACTTAACCAGTTTTTTGTTTTCAAAGCGCTCTCCTGAATATGGTAAAAACATAACGGCCAGCACCAGGGGCGCGTAGCGAAGCGGAGCGTCCCAGCCCCGAAGGGGCGCACTTGGTGCTGTTGTTAGAAGGCATACTCACCAAAGCCTCGTTTGCGGATCCCAACAATTGATAACGTGAAATGCAACCGGTTCGTCTTTAAATCTTCTGTGATCGACTATCGGCCGAACCCTGAATACTATGCCATCTTGATCTGCGAGAGATTTGATTTTGTCTCTTATTTCTTCTTCCCAGGTAATTGGAAAACGTCCTTGATCTGTAACTAGGGAGCCACGATGAGCAGTAAATGCAACTCCATCCAAGCGGCCAACAATTTCCAGGAAATCCGGTAGTTCTTCTTTTTGTGTCCCGATTATTCTTTGATCTTCAGTTGTAATTATTGTTTCGGTGTCCTCGAATTGGACCAGCAATTGCTCGACCACTGAACCATCTACAGAGCCAACAAGTCTATCAACAGCGGAACGCGTCAATGATGCCGCGGGCAGAATGATGGGGCTAATGTTTATATCGCCACCGCCAGTGTTTACATTTTCTAGATTAACTGTAACTTGCGGTTGATCCTGAATATTTATTCCCAGCTTTGGTTTCTTCCCTTTCTCTAGAAAATCTGTATACAGCCGCCTAAAATCGATAACCACACCCAGCAATCTCGATAGTTGTTGAGCAAGCAAATGACCTCCGTCTTGAGATGCAGCAGTTGCAAGTATCCCAGCGGCTGGTAGTATGAAATCCAGCCAAACCTCAAGCGACCCTGCCTTGAAACTTGTTTCGTACCGAACTTCCGACTTGAGGCGGTCGGTCAGCGTCTTCTGACCAACGGTTAGCGGCACAAGGTGGTCTATAATCTGGCGATAATTCGTTAGTATTTTTTCTGTTGAGCGGAGGTCATATTTATTTGGACGAAACCCTTCCCCCTCTACTTTTAGTAATATCTCAGACATAACGTATCCTTCCTCTGCCTTCTAACGCCTGGGCTCAGCCGACCCGAAAACGCGCCAGCGTTTTTGGGGTCTGCTGTAGCCCATTGTTATATTTTTTATTCAGTTTTCTGAACCAAGCTAAACCAGTTTCCAGAATCGTCTTTACCCATAGCCTCAATACCATAAAGCTGTTCCGTAGGAGGCTGGATAAACTCGACTCCTTTGGCAACTAATTCTTCATAGGTTTTTTGACAATCTTCTGTTTCAAATACGCCAACCCCAAAAGCACCTTCTTCAATCAGACCGCGTATTTTGATGGCAGCCTCCTTAGTGAACATAGGCCCCTCTTTAGGCTCAGATAACACCAATTGGAGTTGTGACTGTGATTTAGGATATACAGTAAGCCAACGGAACCCTCCCTCTATCGTCATATCGTCTCCGACCTCAAACCCAAGTTTATTCTTATAAAAATCAAGAGCTTTATCTTGGTTTAAAACATATATATTTGCGTGTGCAATGGACTTAATCACGCCAGTCTCCTTTGTTAGTTAAAAGCACACTATCGCAAATAAAGGCAGATAATTTTATTTCTCCGATATTGCTCATTTAAACGTCTTACTCAAAAAATGATATGCGAAACAGGCGGGAATGACCTGCGATTGGTAACAAAAGGGTTTGCTAGACAACTTCCATAAAGTGCGACGATATGAAGTCGGCGACACACCCACATGCTTAAGAAAAAGTGACGAAAAGCTACCGAGACTCGTGTAACCAACTCGTTCACAGACTTCAGATACACTATAGTTCTCTGTAATAAGCATCTGCTTAGCTTTTTCAATTCTTAACCTAATCAAATACTCATTCGGTGTTTCACCATAATTTTCCTTAAAAACTCTGGAAAAGTGGAAAGGAGACATACACGAAGTATTTGCAACATCGTTTAAGCTAAATTTTTCTAGGTAGTTGTCAGCTATATAATCTCTCCCAGTACTTAGCCTTTTAAATTTACTATATGCTGTCATATAAACTACTCTATTTCGGCCACCGATAAATATAACGGCTAAGCTGTGGGGCGCAAGCCGCATAGCGGCGCAGCGTCCCACACGAGCGAATTGTTAAGTTGCGATTGCATTATAAACTCCAAATAAAGCTCCAAATGCAGGAAGAACTGCCACAGATACCACAAGAAGCCAGTGCTTTATTTCTTTTCTGTAGTAGATTGCTGCAAGGAGACTAAATAAACCTGGCCAGAATCCATACACTGTACCCATTGCCAATCCTATTCCGAGCTCATGCCGAAGAGGACTATCTACTTCAAATGCGTACCGCACTAAAAATGATGCTGCCAAAAGCCAAAAAAACCAACTAATCACATCGCTTAAAATTATTCCTGATTACCCCTAAACCTCAGCCATTCTCAAGAGGCGATATGGCATAGGTGGAGTGCGAAGAGCGGCAAAAAGCAATCGTTCAATCATGGCGGGTAAATCGAAACGGCGGTTAAACCGATATTCGAACTCAGCAAGATAACGCGACACATGTTTATCTCGAATCGCATGAAAAGTACCCAACAGACTGTTTTTGACATTACCCAACATCGTGTTTACCCATTTGAAGCACGAATACTGGACACTTTGGCGCCCACCACCCGTCACCATGGGGTTATGATGGCAATCAGCGGTTGTCACGCCACTAAAGCACCAAAGCCCATCGGTAAAGACTTCGCTGCCAGGCATCAAGCAGGAGCGGGCGTAGCGGGCGATTTCACGTTTGCGGAAGCCCCTTACACGACGCAGTTGAATTTTCATGGGCCTGCCGTCCCGCGTCGTCTCAACAGCAGCTACGAAAGGGATTTTGTTGCGCGACCCACGACCACGCTTACCGGCTTGCTCGCCTCCGAGATAAGCATCATCCAATTCGATGCGACCGGCCAGTTTTTTTCCACGCTCACGTTCCATCATCACCTGCATCAACTTATGCTTGAGTCGCCAGGCCGTATTGTAGTTCACCCCGATTTCGCGGGAAAGTTGCAGCGCCGAGATACTTTTCTTGCGTTGGGTCAACAGATAGATCGCAAGAAACCACGTTCTCAGCGGCAGCTTGGTGCCATGGAAGATGCTGCCGGCGGTCAGGGAAGTCTGATGATGGCACTTGTGACATTGATATATCTGACGCTTTTTGAGTTCACAGCCTGTTGTGTTGCCGCACTCAGGGCAGACATAGCCCGTCGGCCAGCGCAAATCATACAATGCCTGTCGACACTGATCCTCGGTCCCATATTGTTCCAGAAAATCGTGCAAACCAAGACCTTTTTGAAATTGAATAGTATTTCTCGGCATGATGAAATCCTCTTTTATTCAGTAGGTTCCATTATGCTTGCACCACAGGCTCAATAGCTGAGCCTCATGAGTAATCAGGAAAAGGTATATTTATTTCCATAACAAACGTCATCCCGAAGAGATGGCTGAGCGGGAAGTGGCTGCTTTTCTCACTTATCTTGCCGTGCAGAAAAATGTTGCGGCCAGTACTCAAAATATCGCACTCAATGCGTTGGTCTTTATGTACCGACATGTGCTGGATCACCCATTGAAGGATATCCATGGTCTGGTTCGTGCTAAAAAACCACAAAAGCTGACTGTTGTTCTGACACAAATCGAGGTTGCTAAAATTCTTTCCAAACTTAACGGCGTACACTGGCTCGTCGCTTGTTTGCAGTATGGCTCCGGACTGAGGTTGATCGAAAGCGTAAGACTCCGTGTCATGGACATCGATTTTGATCGGCGGGCAATCTACGTGAGAAATGGAAAAGGGGGTAAAGACAGGGTGGTCACCCTCGCAGATGAGGTCATTAAACCCATTCAGCGCCATCTGGAAACTGTTCGTACATTACATGAGCGAGATCTGCATGAGGGTTTTGGTCGCGTCTATCTGCCGCATGCTTTGGCCCGTAAGTACCCAACCGCCGATCGGGAGTGGAAATGGCAGTATATATTTCCCTCATCAACACAGAGTCTCGATCCGCGTTCCGGGATTGAACGGCGTCATCATATCGACGAAAGCTGTGTGAGAAAGGCCGTTACATCAGCCGTGCGACAATCGGGTATCAACAAAAAAGCCAGTTGCCATACTTTACGCCACTCCTTCGCCACACACCTCTTGGAACGTGGTATGGATATACGCACCGTCCAGGAACAGCTGGGCCACACGGATGTCAGAACCACTCAAATCTACACCCATGTGCTTCAACGTTCGGGCTCTGCCGTTATCAGCCCTTTAGGCGCTGTCTTAAAGACCTGTTAACACTCACCCAATGGGCCTTTGCTTATCCGAATGACAGATAGTCGACCAGCAACCCGATAAAGATCACCATGCCGAACTGGTTGTTGTTGAGAAAGGCCTCGAAGCAGGCCTTGGGTTCGCGGGCCCGGATGAGCCATTGTTGGTAGGCAAACAGTCCGGCGCCGCCCGACAGGCCGAGATAGTAGAAAGCGCCGCGCTCGAGCAGCATCCCGGTCAACAGCAGCAGCAGTATCATGGCCGCTTGCATCAGTCCTACGATCAGCTTGTCATGGCGGCCGAACAGGATCGCGCTCGATTTGACCCCGATCTTGAGGTCGTCCTCCCGGTCCACCATGGCGTACTCGGTATCGTAGATGAGCGCCCAGATCAGGGTGGCGCAGAACAGCAGCCAGGCAACCGGCGGCACGCTTTCGTTGAGCGCCATGAAGGCCATCGGCACCGCCCAGCCGAAAGCGGCGCCCAACCCCACCTGGGGCAGATGGGTATAGCGCTTCATGAAAGGGTAGACCGCCGTCAGCAACAGCGCCACCAGTGACAAATAGCGGGTTGGCCAGTTGAGAAAAAACAGCAGTGGGGCGGCCAGCAGGGAGAGTACCACAAAGACAGCCAACGCCTCGCGCGGACTGACCAGTCCCGAGGCGATGGGCCTGGCCTGGGTGCGCGCCACACGGCCGTCGAATTCACGATCGGCATAGTCGTTGATCGCACAGCCCGCGGATCGCATCAGCGCCACCCCGGTGACGAACACCAAAACGATATGCCAGGGCGGCGTGCCTTCACCCGCGATCCACAATGCCCACAGAGTAGGCCACATCAACAGAAATATTCCGATCGGTCGATTCAGCCGCACCAGCAGCGCGTAGCGGCGCAGACGCTCCAGCCAGCCCACCGGGCCGGTACCCGAAGGCATCATGTCAACCTGTTGACTCGTCATCGACTGCCATCTCCCTTGAGCGGCAGGGTCGGGAGAAAAATCTCATTCACCAGCAACGGCCTCTTTTGCATAAAAAACAGGGTGCGTCGCCCCCAGAGATGATTCGGTTTTTTCTGCAGATGATTGCAGGCCGTCTCGAACATTGGCTGTCTGGGCAGCAAGCGTGCTACCTGGGTTGCACCCCGAATCACTTTCGGATCCGAAAAAAGCACCGCCCCCAAGGGCTTCTCACCCAGCTGCGTCAGCCGTTGCGCCGCACCCTTGAGACTGGTGATCGGTATCAGCGTACGGGCGAAAACCCAGGGGGTGTCGTCGCACTGCAACTCTACATCCCTCACCAGCGCCATCAACCCTCTGCGCATTCTCAATATACGGCACTCGCTGTTGAGAGGCGTTCCCCACCCCTGATGCAGCAGGCGTACTTTGAACTGACCCTCGCCACAACACTGGATGACACGTTGAGTCAGCGAACCCCTGTCACCCAACCATGATGCAATCTGCGGTGGTATCTGCGTATGCGAGCGATGACGCCAATCGCTCCAATTCGGCTCAGGGTTCGACCTGCTACTTATCTGCTGACTCAAGCTATCTCATCCAGAAAAAAGACTATTATCGCACACCCTGCGGTTGAATGACGAAATTGGAGGCTTCATAGTCCCTGATCCGATCGCTTCTAAACCTTGACATAATCGACACGCTCGCCCAGCCAACGCTTGACCAGTTGGGACGCGGCCTGAGGATCGTCCCGTAGCAGCATCTCCGCCGCTTCCCGTACCTCGTCGAGCATCCCCTGGTCCCTCACCGGATCAGCGATTCGCAGCTGCATCTCACCGGTCTGACGGGTACCCAGCACCTCACCCGGTCCTCTCATCTCCAGGTCTTTTTGGGCAATCATGAAGCCGTCGCCGGTCTCACGCAGAATCGCCAGACGCTCTTTGGCATTGACGGAAAGAGGGGAATGGTACATCAGAACGCAGTGGCTCTCCTCACTGCCGCGCCCCACCCTGCCGCGCAACTGATGCAACTGGGCAAGTCCCAGGCGTTCGGGGTTATCAATAATCATCAGACTGGCATTCGGTACATCCACGCCTACTTCGATCACTGTCGTGGCAACCAGCAGATCAACCGCGCCCGATTGGAAATCCCGCATGACACGCTCTTTCGCTTCCTGCTTTACCCGGCCGTGCACCAATGCCACAGCCAAATCCGGCAGGGCCTCGGCAAGCAGCCGAGCGGTCTCCTCCGCCGCCTGGCACTGCAACGCCTCCGACTCCTCGATCAGGGTACAGACCCAATAGGCCTGGCGCCCACGGGCACAGGCCGCCCTCACCCGTTCCACCACCTCGTCGCGCCTGCGATCCGATATAACCGCTGTGGTAACCGGTTTACGACCTGGCGGCAGGCCATCGATGATCGACAGGTCGAGGTCGGCATAGGCGGTCATCGCCAGCGTGCGTGGGATCGGCGTGGCGGTCATGATCAACTGGTGGGGAGTGTGTCCCTGCCGGTTCCCCTTCTCGCGTAATGCCAGTCGCTGATGAACACCGAAGCGGTGCTGCTCGTCTATCACCACAAGACCGAGATCATTGAACACCACATCCTGCTGAAACAGGGCATGGGTACCCACCGCCAGCTGTATTTCACCTGCCGCGATCCGTTCAATCACCGTTTCCCGGGGACGGCTCTTGAGTCGGCCGGTAAGCCAGCCGATTTCGATTCCCAACGGCAGCAGCCATTGGGAGAAGTTGCGCAGATGCTGTTCCGCCAGCAGTTCCGTGGGCGCCATCAAGGCCACTTGACTACCGGCGCCGATGGCCTGCAGCACCCCCATGGCGCTGACCACGGTCTTGCCCGAGCCCACATCACCCTGCACCAGGCGCTGCATCGGCCGGGAGCGTGCAAGATCCTGTTCAATCTCCGCCACAACCCGGTTCTGGGCGGCGGTCAGTTCGAACGGCAGTGCCGAAATAAGGGCCTGCTTCAGCTTATTGTCCGCCACAAAGGGGGTGGCGCGAATACGTTGATGGTGCGCCCGCATGCTGCGCAGACTGATCTGATGGGCGAGCAGCTCCTCATAGGAGAGTCGCCGTTGTGCCGGATGAATCCCCGCCAGCAGCCGTTGTTGGTCGGCATCGGGAGGCGGCGCATGGAGGTAACTGACCGCCTGGGCCAAATTCATTTGAGGAAACCGCGCCAACAATGACTGGGGCAACCACTCCCTCAGTCCTTCCGGCTGTTGTTGCAACCACTGCAGGGCCTGCTGCATGAGACCGCGCAGGGTCAATTGATGAACACCTTCTGTGGTGGGATAGATCGGCGTCAGCGACGTCTCCACTGCAGTGGGTTGATCCGGATCGATGCGTTGATACTCGGGATGGACCATCTCCAGACTGTTGGGGCCATTGCGCACCTCACCAAAGCAGCGTATTCGAACACCGCGATTCAACGTTTGCCGCTGGGCATTGCTGAAATAGAAGAAGCGCAGAAACAGACTGCCTGTGCCGTCGGAAATATGCACCATCAGCGAGCGGCGCCGGCCGAACTTTATCTCCGCCAGATCGATCTCCCCCTCGATCACCACCTGATCACCACGCCGCAGACTGCCGATCGCTTGAATCCGTGTTCGGTCCTGGTAGCGCAACGGCAGGTGGAACAGCAGATCCTGCAGACTCCCGATGCCCAATCTGGCGAGTTTTTCGGCATTACGTGCCCCGACCCCTTTCAATACCGTGACGGGTTGTTCGGCCAGACTCGTTGATGAACTTTCCTTATTCAAAGCTGTTCACTTTCGTTGCGCGGCTCCTCCTTTGATCGAATGGGTGGCATAGCAAGGAGGAAAAAGCCGCAAATTGACGCGAATCACCGCAAATGAACGCAAACCTTCTCAGATAAGGGTAACGGCAGCCTACAATGAGCAATCCCAACGTAATGCGTTTTGAACTTCTGCTCAGGTTCCCTTTAACAGCAGAATAGGCAGTGGGTTGCGTAGCAGCCAGGCACATTGTCATATCATTTGCGGCTAAAGCAATATCGGTTTGGTTTTCTGTTTAGCCGTTCAACCCACTCGATGAGGTGAAGGGCCTATTGTACTATTCACTCATTCACAGCATGCCAGAACAGACGGGAGAAAGGCAAAGATGGTATTCCAGGAACAGATAAGGATTCAGACCCGGGGACGCAACACCTACAACATCACCGGTGAGGTGTCCGAGGCCATCAGCCGTGCCGGGATAGAGACCGGAATCTGCCAACTCTTCATCCAACACACCAGCGCCTCACTGATCCTATGTGAAAACGCCGATCCGACGGTACGTACCGATCTGGAGCGAATAATGTCCCGCTTGGTGCCTGATGGCGATCCGATCTTCGATCACACCTTGGAGGGACCGGACGACATGCCGGCACATGTACGATCGATCCTGACCCATATGGACTTGAGCCTGCCGATCAGCCAAGGCAGACCCGCACTGGGAACCTGGCAGGGGATCTATCTATGGGAACATCGTACCCACCCTCACCAGCGCAGCGTCACCCTTACCCTGTATGGAGAGTAATTAAGCAGAGATGCTATGCCAGATCGGTGGGCTTCCCATCGACACTCACTTTATTACGCTTCTCCCTGAACTCCCTGAGTCCCTCGTCACCCTTTTTATCAGCCCACTCCACCAGGGCATCCCGTTGCCCGGCATATTCGAACAACGGCACCCCGAATCCACAGGAACTGGCGACAAGATCCACATCCATGAGGATGATCTGCCGGGCTCCGGGGAGCAGGGGGAAACGGCCGATATGGGCATCCCATATTTCGCTGTCTTCAAGATGGCTGGTTGCCTGTCCATAGAGCCTGAGAATCTTGGGTTCGCCCCCCAAGGCACAGAACATCAGGGTCATCCGCCCGTCATCCCTCAGGTGGGTTGCCGTCTCGTTACCACTCCCTGTTAGATTCAGCCAAACCACCTGATTGGGATTGATGATGCGCAGGCTGTCCAATCCCTTGGGTGAGACATTGATCCGCCCGTCACTCATCCCGGTTGCGACAAAGAACAGCTGCTGACGAATGATGAAATCGATATGTTTTTCGTTGATATGATCGTATTGCTTACCCATAAAGGCCTACTGATGAAATGCTATTTATCCAGTTTCACCTTACCGCCGAAAAACCGGCCGGTCAGGCTGTTCTTGGTTTTCGACAACCACTCCTCCCGTTCCTCCAGCAGCTGCCGGGAGAGAGAGACCAGGGAACGCACGGACCGGGTGCGGGTGATATCCATACGCACTTCCGACTGCAGCGTGGCTGTCGCCCAGGGACCGCCGTTATGTTTTCGTATGAATTTACGCACCTGTGCATGCAGGTTGTTGCGCAGCATGGCGACGACTTCCTCTTCCGCCTTATCGGGATCCTTGCCCACCAGACCACGCTTCAACTTATCGGCCTCATTGGGGGTTACCAGTTTAAGGGTCACACAATCATTTGACAGCAGATGCTCCATATCGGCACGCCGATCCTTGAGGCGCTCCGGCATCGACTTGGCGTCGGGCACATACCCGGTGGCCTTCTTGTCGGCATTCAGGATTTTCAGCGCTTGCTCCCCGCCGCCATCCCCATCATCGTCGACTATGGCGGAGGCCGATCCGGCACCTTGCGCTGCGTCCCCGATCTGACTGATCTCCGCGTCCAACCAATCAGCCTGTTCGTTGAGCAGCTTGTGGAAGTCCGCCGGGGTGCTCTCTTCAGTCAGCATGGCGCTGATCGCCTGATGCATGATCTCATTATAATAACCGATGATGGTCGGATCAGTGACACCATGTGTCTGACAGATGATAAACACCCGCCCCTGAATATTGACCTGTATCATCTGTTCGAACTGGCTATCCATTCAATCCGCCTAAGCTGTAATCTCCCGCCGGCAAGCAATTCATTTTAAAAACCGCTGTCACATGATGCTAATCATAGATGAAACCCACGATTCATCATTCAAACTGTATTATGGCATCCATTTCCACGGCAGCACCCTTGGGCAGTTCCGCCACCCCGATTGCGGCCCTGGCGGGATAGGGTTCCGAGAAGTAATCCGCCATCACCTGATTGACCACAGGAAAATGTTCCAGATCGGTCAGAAAGACATTCAATTTTACGACATCGGCGAAACTACCGCCTGCAGCCCTGGCAACAGCCTGCAGATTCTCGAAAACACGTCGGATCTGCCGTTCGATATCGCCATCCACCATCTGCATGGTCTCAGGCACCAGGGGTATCTGGCCTGAAAGATAGACAGTATCGCCAACCTTGACTCCCTGGGAGTAGGTACCGATAGCCTGCGGAGCCTGATCGGTACGGATGATTTCACGGCTCATGTTTAACACCTCTTTTTGTTAGGGCCTGTTAATACTAATCCAATGCACCCTGTTGTGCCTGAAAAAGCGCCAATCAAGGCGTACCCCAAGGGCACTTCCTTCGGGGCGCACCCCGAAGGGCTGGGGCTGTTTTCGCCCCCAGCGGCGTTATCATTCGCTCATGTAGCATAACCACACCACGCTCATTCTGCCTTGCATGGCACGAAAACAGCCCCAGCAGGGCGTACTGGATTAGCGTTAACAGGCCCTGGTTATGAATTTCGAATGTTGAATAGATTGTGTGTACAACGCGAACACAACAATAATTCAAAATTCATAATTATCATTTCACTCTGTTAATACGCATAATCGAAGGCAGGGAACGCACGTGACGCAATATCTTCGCCAGGTGCTGTCGATTCTTCACAGTAATGACGAAGACCAGAGTGGAGGACAGACCATCCCGCTCTTCAGAACCCACATGCTCGATATTCGAACCCTGTTGAGAGATAACCGAGGCAACGGAAGCCAGGACACCCCTTTGATTGCCCGATTCTACGCGAATCATGGTGGCGAACTCACCTTCCACATCCGATTCCCACTCAGCCTCGATCCATTTATGGCCGTGCTTTTTATAGTCCCCGAGGTTCGGGCAACCCTGGCGATGGATCACAATACCCTTGCCGGGATTGAAGACACCGACAATGGCATCATCCGGAATGGGTCGGCAACACTTGGCGAAGTTCACCACCATCCCTTCTGTCCCTTTAATCGCCAACGAACCGGCGGGCACCTCCTGCTGTAAAACGGTTTCGTTCACCGGCGGAGTCAGATCCTCTCCCGCCAATCTACGGGCCAGCAACATCGGCATATGGTCTCCCAAAGCAATGCCAGCCAATAGATCGTCCAGCTGTTCCAGGCGAAACTCGGTCAGGATCTGATCGATTGTCTCCTGATCCACATCATCCAGGGTGAGTGAGATCAATTCGAGTTCGCGTTCCAACAGACGCTTGCCCAGACTGACCGCCTCTTGTGTCTTGAGATTCTTCAAATAGGAGCGGATATTGGCGCGCGCCTTTCCAGTCACCACGAAATTGAGCCAGGCCGGACTGGGCCCGGCGGTTTCAGAGTTGATGATCTCCACGGTCTGGCCGTTGAGCAGGCGGGTGCGTAACGGCACCAACCGCCTGTCGACCCGTGCGGCGACACAGGTATTGCCCACGTCCGTGTGCACACTGTAGGCAAAATCGACCACTGTCGCGCCTTTCGGCAGTACCATGATCCGCCCCCTCGGAGTGAACACATAGACCTCGTCGGGGAACAGGTCGACCTTGACGTGCTCGAGAAACTCCACCGAGTCGCCCACACCCTGTTGCATCTCCAGCAGATTCTGCAACCAGTCCGAAGCCCGGGACTTGACCCATTGTCCACTCGCTTCACCGGTCTTGTACATCCAGTGCGCCGCAATCCCCGATTCGGCCAGTTTATCCATCTCCTCGGTGCGAATCTGAATCTCGATGGGCATACCCTGTGGACCAAACAGCACGGTATGCAGTGACTGGTAGCCATTTGCCTTGGGTATTGCGATATAGTCCTTGAAACGTCCGGGCATCGGCTTATAGAGATTGTGCACCACACCCAGCACGCGGTAGCAGGTATCGACCGCATCGACCACGATGCGAAAGGCGAATACATCGACCACCTCTGAAAAGCTCAGCTTTTTCTTCAACATCTTTTTATAGATGCTGTAGAGATGTTTCTGGCGTCCGAATACCTGCCCCGCCATCTCTTCCTGTTCGATACGGGAGCGTATGGCCGATTCCACATTCTCCACCAGCTCGCGATGGTGACCCCTGGCATCGGTAACGGCGCTCTTCAAGGCCCGGTAACGCATCGGCCAGTATGCGGCAAAGCCCAGCTCCTCCAACTCCAGACGCATGCTGTTGATACCCAGCCGGTTGGCGATGGGGGCGAAGATATCCAGGGTCTCCTTGGCGATTCGCCGGGATTTTTCCGGTTTCATCACCCCGAGGGTGCGCATATTGTGCAGGCGGTCGGCGAGCTTGATCAGAATCACCCGGATATCCTTGGTCATCGCCAACAACATCTTGCGCAAACTGGCGGCCTGAGCCTCAGCCTGAGAGTTGAAATCGATTTTGGAGAGTTTACTCACGCCATCGACCAGCTCAGCAATCTCGCCGTCAAAGGTATCCGCGAGCTGCTCTTTGGCGGTGGGTGTATCCTCAATGACGTCATGCAGGATAGCCGCCATCAGGCACTTATAGTCCATACGCATGTCAGCCAGAATGCGCGCCACTGCAACAGGATGATAGATATAAGGCTCCCCGGTCTTGCGGTGCTGTCCCACGTGAGCTTCGGCGCCGAACAGATAGGCCCTGTATACCTCACGAATATGGTTCGCCGAAAGGTAGGACTCGAGATAGGCGCACAGGTCGCTGATCAGGAAACGCGGCGCCTCCTGATCATCTTCCAGATTGCCTAAGGGATTGTTCATTCACCTCTCCAACGCCACTTTTGCCCACTTAGTATGGTCAGTCTGTCATAACAGTCGTTTTGGCCGTAATCCGGGGTTTGTCACAGTGATCGAAACGCAGCTTCTCTCAACAACCCGAATGGGTCAAGAAAATAGACCGGGAAATAGGGGGAATTCTGGGCCTTTTCAGCCTTCTGTCGCAAGTGGTGATAGTGTTGCGGCGACAGTCGTCTTCGGCAGCCTGCGGCTGCCGAGCGGAATGTGGATTGCAGTGGCGATGCAGCGGATTTATTTACCGGGTTCCATGGGGGTGATATCGATCTCCATCATCCCTTCATCCACTACCAGCTCTTCTTCGGCCTGCTGCTTTTGCATGTCCTGTTCCGAGATCAAACCCTCGGCAATTTCACGCAGGGCCATCACGGTCGGTTTGTCGTTTTCCCAGGGAAGCAGCGGCTCCACCCCATTGACCAGCTGACGCGCCCGTTTGGTGGCAAGCAGAACCAGATCAAAACGGTTGTCTACATAGTCCATGCAATCTTCAACTGTGACACGTGCCATTGTCGCTCTCCACGGGCGGTGAAATTGGGTCTTTAACCGAAAAAAAGGAAGCAGATGATAAACCATGCCTCTCTTAAAGCCAACTCCGCAAACTGTTTTGCGCCACTACTTGCGGGCATCGGCAGCCCGATTGCGATTGGACTCATTGAAGAAGCGGGCCGGCGGCTCGCCCAGGTTTTCGCGGAACATGGCTATAAAAGCACTCGGACTCGCGTACCCCAACTCAAATGCAACCTCGTTAACGGGCGTGCCGTCCGCCAATCTGTTCATGGCCTCCAGCAACCGCAGCCGGCGACGCCAGCTGCCGAAGCTCATCCCCAGATGCTTGATGAAAAGCCGCCCAAGCGTGCGTTCACTGGCGCCGGCGTGTGTCGCCCACTCCGCCAGGGTCTGGTCATCCGCCGGATCTGCCGTCAGGGTATCGATAATCCTGCGGATTCTCGGTTCGTCGGAAAATGGAAGATGGAAGGGAAACTGCTCGATCTTTTGCAGCTGATCCACAATCACCACCATCAGTCTCCATTCCGCGCTACCCTTTGCATATTCATTGCCGATGCGGCTCGCCTCCAGAATCATGGCCCGCAACAGCGGTGTCATGCGCAGCACGCAACAGCTGTCGGGCAGCCCGTCATTGTAGGCGGGATCGATGTAGATCGAGCGGAAGGATACCGGCTGGGTCATCTCCACCTCGTGCATCACCCCGGGCGGTATCCAGACCGCCTGCGCAGGCGGCACCAGCCAGGCCCCCTTGTCGGTGCTCATTCTCATTACACCACGGATCGCATACAACAGCTGACCGCGAAGGTGGGCGTGCCGAGTGACCAGTTCGGCCCCACGCCTCTCCATCGAAATCGAAAGCACAGGCCGTTGCGGATCGATGACATGACCCACATGAGTGGAGGGATCAACTGTCTTTTTTTCGATATTCATTGTCATATTATAGCTATTACGCCAAATTAAAAAGACCCATAATTGTTATCATGGCAAAATCGACTCGATCAAGACTCCGTCGCCCCGACTTCCTGCTGCTGCTGATGGCTGTCGCTGTACCGCTCAGCTTCGCGGCCTGGCAGACACTGTTGAATAACTTTGCCATCGAACGCGCCTCATTCAGCGGACAGGAGATGGGTATCCTGCAGAGTCTGCGAGAGATCCCCGGTTTCCTTGCCTTTGCCGTGGTATTTCTGCTGCTGTTGATTCGTGAACAACGGCTGGCCTATATCTCACTCGCCCTGCTGGGACTAGGTACAGCTGTCACCGGGTTCTTCCCGTCGGTGACCGGCCTCTATATCACCACCGTTATCATGTCGATCGGCTTTCACTACTATGAGACCCTGCAGACCTCCCTGGCGCTGCAGTGGATCGATAAATCAGATTCCGCAGAGACCCTTGGACGCCTGATCGCGGCAGGCTCGTTCGCCTCGATCGTCATCTTCGGTCTGATCTGGATGTTTGACTACCGACTGAATCTCGACTACCAGTGGATCTATCTGATCATGGGAGGGCTTACCCTGGTAATCGCCTCGATTGCCTGGTTGGGTTTTCCGCTCTTTCCCCAGAAGACGGAACAACACAAGCACATGGTGTTTCGCAAACGCTACTGGCTCTACTACACACTGACCTTTATGTCGGGGGCGCGGCGTCAGATATTTATCGTTTTCGCGGGTTTTCTGATGGTGGAGAAGTTTGGTTACACCGTCTCTCAGATCGCCTTACTGTTTCTGGTCAACGCCACCATCAATGTCTTCCTGGCGCCGCGCATCGGCCGGTTGATAGGCCGGATCGGCGAACACCGGGCGCTGCTGATCGAATACGCCGGCCTGATTCTGGTATTTTGCGGTTATGCCGTGGTGGAGAGCGCCTGGATCGCCGCCGGACTCTACATCATCGATCACCTGTTCTTTGCCATGGCCATCGCGCTGAAGACCTATTTCCAGAAGATAGCGGCGCCGGAGGATATCGCCTCCAGTGCCGGTGTCAGTTTTTCCATCAATCATATCGCCGCAGTGGTCATACCGGCTCTGTTCGGCATTATCTGGCTGAGCTCTCCCGCTCTGGTCTTCTATGCGGGTGCGGCCATGGCGGCTGTATCATTCGCACTCTCCCTGCTGGTACCCGAAATCCCTGCCATGGGTCGGGAGAGCCGTCTCGCATTCTCCAGCATCGACAGCCGCTGAACCCACGCCGCCCCCCTTATTAAACAACACCCGATCGAGACCGGGATGACATTGATTTGGAATCTAGCTATCCTCTCCCGTCTTGTGTCTCAATAAACACCGCGCCCCGCTATGACAGGCATATTGGCGGGATGAAACAAGGTTTGAAACACCACCATGCGTGGAGGCCCAGAAGCACATTGCGGATCAGTCCCTTCTGCACAAGTTAAAGCAGTTTCATGAAGATAAAAGTCAGTGAATTTATCGTCAGGTACCTGGAGCGCTTGGGCGTGGATACCATTTTCGGTATGCCGGGCGCCCACGTTCTGCCGATCTATGACGCCCTCTATAATTCGAACATTCAGGCCATACTGGCCAAACATGAACAGGGGGCGGCTTTCATGGCCGGGGGAAATGCAAAGACCTCGGGAAAGGTCGCTGCCTGTATCGCCACCGCAGGGCCGGGTGCCACCAATCTGATCACCGGCATCGCCAACGCCTATGCGGACAAACAACCTGTTATCGCCATTACCGGCGAGGCGCCGACCTACATCTTCGGTAAAGGGGGACTGCAGGAGAGTTCCGGTGAAGGCGGCAGTTTCAATCAGGCCGCACTGTTCAAACACATTACCCGCTACAGCAAATCGATCGAGAGAACCGACTATCTGCCGCAAGTCCTGATACAGGCAAGTAAGGCATTGCTTGCCGCCAGCCCGGGGCCCGTGTTACTGAGCATACCCTTCAATGTACAGGGTGAACTGATCGAAGAAGCACTGCTTGACGATATTATCGTCAAGCAAGACCCGATATACAGCCCAGTTGATGAGGCCAGATTGGACCGATTCCACAGCCTGCTGCAGCAGGCCCGCCAACCGGTGATCGTCGCCGGCTATGGGGCTGTCCGGTCTGGCGCCCAGGCATCCATCAATACACTTAGCCGGATGCTGCAGATCCCGGTCGCATCGAGTCTCAAGGGCAAGGGCGTTGTGAGTGAGGACTCCCCGCTCTCCCTCGGCAGCCTGGGCGTCACATCCAGCGGCAATGCCTATAAGTTCATCGTGGAGAAATCGGATCTGTTGGTGATCCTCGGCGCCGGTTTCAATGAGCGTACGAGTTATCTTTGGGACCACTCCCTGTTGAAGGATCGAAAAATTGTCCAGATTGACCACGATCCCCATCAACTGGAAAAGGTATTCGACGCCGAACTGGCCATCTGTGGCGATATCCGGAAAGTCATCGACGCTCTCCTCGCCATGTTGGACAAAACCGACAAGGCACACCATCCCGTCAACGAGACAGAGAACAGGATTACCGATCTCAAATCATCCGCCGAGGGTGACTACACCATATTCAAGTCCGGTTTTTCACTTGCCGAGGCGTTCTTCGATAAGCTGGCCGGGCACTTTCCTCGCCAGACCAGGGTTTTCGATGACAATATCATCTTCGCCCAGAACTTCTACGAGGTCTCCAGCAGCAACCGATACTATCCCAACTCCGGCATCTCATCCCTTGGGCATGCCATCCCAGCTGCGATCGGCGCCCAGTTCACCGCCCGGAAACCCACCTTCGCCATCCTTGGCGACGGCGGCTTTCAGATGTGTTGCATGGAGATTATGACAGCCGTCAACTACCGGCTGCCGCTGAATGTCGTATTATTCAACAACGGCACCATGGGACTGATTCGTAAAAACCAGCATCAGCTCTACCAACAACGATTCATCAACTGCGACTTCGTCAATCCCGACTATGAGCATCTCGCCGAATCGTTTGGCATTAACTACAAACAGGTAACGTCTCCGGAGGACTTGGACCATTTGTTTACACAGTATGATCTGCGGCAGGCAATCAACCTGATCGATATCGCTATCGACAAGGATGCCTTCCCCAACTACTCATCCAAACGCTGACCCGCTGTCTGCGACCATAAACGATGGCGTCAGGCAAATATCAAGCACTGCACAGCTTCTACACTCAATTTGGTACTCACCCATCGTTACAGGTGGCCAGTGAACGCTGGCGGCAGTTGACGACCGCCGGATCCGACAGCACACATCCAGCCGTCTTCATCGAACTGATCGACAGGGCAACACTGTTCCTCGAGCAGGAGATGCAACGGCGCGACTATCCCGGAGATCTGCTCGATCTCCATCAACAACTGTTTCTGGAGATGGAGTCCTTGATTGGCGATCAAGCGGTGGATGACCGCTATCGATTTATCGTCGTGATACCTGTCGCAGACAGGCCCCAGCATCTGCAAAGCTGTATGGACAGCCTGTATCACCTATGCCGGCGATTCAATTATGGCGGTTTCACGGAACAGAAGCGGCAACTGATAACGGTCTTGATAGCGGATGACAGTAAAGATCCGCATGCCAGAACCCGGATCAAGCGCATACAACAGCAATTTACCCGACAGGGACTCGATACCATCCATTTCGGGCAGGATGAACAACTGCAGCTGCTGGATCGCCTGACCTCCGCACAACGGCAGGCCCTGACAGGCATCCTTGGCAACCATCCAGCCAGGGCATTCCATCACAAGGGCGCCTCCATCACCCGCAATCTCAGCTACCTGAAGGTGAAACAGCTCGTGAGTGAAGAAAAACCCGCGCTGATCTGGTTCATCGACAGTGACCAGGAGTTCCGGGTCAATACACACAGCCAGCGGGACGCTCTATTTGCCATCAACTATTTTCATCGTCTGGATCGAATCTTCAGCGCAACCGACACCCTGGTATTGACCGGCAAGGTTGTGGGTGATCCTCCGGTCTCGCCTGCCGTGATGGCCGGCAACTTTCTCCGGGATGTATCAGGATTTGTCTCCGACATTGCCTCTCTGGGGCCCAACCATAACTGCCGTTTTCATCAGCAACGGATCACAACAGGCGGAGACGCGGCCTACCATGACATGGCGGATCTGTTCGGATTTGACGGCACTCGGGAAACCTACCGCTATCAGTGCCGTCTGCATGGCCAGCACGACCAGCTAGCCTGTTTCACCGATTTTTCCGAACTCCTCAACCGCTTTTTCGATGGCGGGCACCTGACCCGGCAAAATTTCTATACGAATCCGCCCGTCGCGACAGACCTCATACCGGCGCGCACACTCTACACCGGCAACTACCTGCTCAGCCCGCAGGCGCTTGACTATTTCATTCCCTTCGCCACCCTGAAATTGAGAATGGCCGGACCACAACTGGGACGGATCATGAAATCCGAAATGGGCAGTCGATTCGTATCGGCCAATCTTCCGTTGCTGCATAAACGGACGCAGGACCAGATCGGAGAATCCGAATTCAGGGCGGGTATCGACAAGGGCAGGGCGGGCATCGATATATCCGGGGAATTCGAACGCCAGTTCTTTGGCGATATGATGCTGTTCAGCCTGCAGGCATTGATTGCGTCCGGATATCCGCAGCAACGATTGAGTGACAGACGGATTGAACAGACAGTGAACGATACCGAAGCCACCCTGCTGGATCGCTATTCCCGCATGCAGGACGAGATCATGGTAAAACTGGGACGCCTTGATCAACAGATCGGTGATCGACACTGCTGGTGGTGGCGGAATGCCGATGCCGGGGCTGCCATCGAGAACTTTCGACGATTCATTGACAACATGAGATACAACTTCGGTGCCGGGTCACCCGGGTATGGCATGATCGAGTCAACCCAGCACCGGCAGGTTCGCCGACAACAGATCCTGCAGGCGCTGCGCTCATATAGCGCGGATCGTGATCTCTGGCGGCAAACCCTATCGCAATTATCATGAATATATTTATTCTCAACGCCGGCAGATGCGGGTCCACGACCTTCGCTCAGGCCTGTCAACACATCAGTAACTTTTCCGCGGCCCACGAGTCCCGTTCGACACTGACAGGCAAACAGCGGTTGAGCTACCCCGACAACCATATCGAGGCGGATAACAGACTATGCTGGATACTCGGCAGGCTCGAGCGTGAATACGGCGACGATGCCTACTATGTACACCTCACCCGGGATCGCCGGCAATCGGTAGAGAGCTTCGTCAAGCGCAAGGAGTACGGCATCATGCAGGCGTACAGGGAAGGTATTCTCATGGGCTGTCAACAGCAGCCGGCCACGGAGATCGCCTCCGATTACCTGGATACTGTGGCCTGCAATATCTCGCTGTTTCTCAAAGACAAGCGCCACAAAATGGCCTTCAACCTGGAAAACGCCGCCAGCGACTTTGTCGATTTCTGGCATTGGATAGGCGCCCGGGGTGAACTGGACAAGGCCCTTGCTGAGTGGCGGACCCGCTACAACGCCTCGGTTTAACAGGCCCTTGCAGGTCCCGGGAAAGGCAGTCTCACGCAACCGGAGACTCCGCCTGCAACACCTCCGCTGCGTCATATCGGCCACCCCGGTCTCTCCCGAGTGGTATCCGATTCCAGATCCGCTCATGCAGATAGTAGAGCACCATCTTGGTCACCACCTCGGTCAGGCCTATAGCCGCGGCGGTAGTGAGGCTGCCGGTAAAGAACCAGGAGAGCAGGATGGTGTCGATCGATCCGGTCACGCGCCAGGAGAGTGCCTTGGCCAGACTGCGTATCGGGCGATCCGATGAAACGGCCTGCCGTGACCGTTTCCCGGCCTTGTTGTCCGCACAGGTAATGAACATCTGTAGCCACCTGCCTCAGGCTTCCACAGCAACCGGTTGGTAACCCGCCTGCAGGACCCCGGTACAATGCAGATAGTCCAGCAACTGGTTGACCGCTTCCGCCACCGGGACTTCGCCGGCATGGATATGCACCTCCGGTTTCTGCGGCACTTCGTAAGGACTGTCGATACCGGTGAACTGCTTGATCTCACCCCGGTCCGCCTTGGCGTAGAGACCCTTTGGATCGCGCCCCCGGCAAACCGACAGATCCGCATCCACGAAGACTTCCACGAACTGCCCCTCGGGCATGATCTCCCTGACCAGGCGACGATCGGCGCGAAAGGGGGAGATAAAGGCAGCCAGGGTGATCAACCCGGCATCGGCCATCAGTCCGGCCACCTCCCCCACCCGGCGAATATTCTCCTGACGGTCCTTATCGCTGAATCCCAGGTCACGGCAGAGACCGTGACGCACATTGTCGCCATCCAGCAGATAGGTATGGTAACCCTGGCCGGTGAGGATCTGCTCCAGTGCCCCGGCGATGGTCGATTTACCGGAGGCACTGAGTCCGGTAAACCAGATCACCAGCGGCCGCTGGCGTTTTTGCTCTGCCCTGGCTCCCTGGTCCACCGGGTGGGAATGCCAAACGATATTGCTGCTCATTGTGAATTGCTCCTTGGATGGTTTGAAAATAAATTGTTCGATTGATCTGTTCTGGATTGGCGGGTCAGACCCCACCAAATCGCTTGATCGATGATCATTCGTGGATACCGCACTCCCGCTTCAGGCCGAAAAAGCGGGTCTCCTCCTCGCGCATACCCGGCTGCAGCGGACGGCTGGTGTGGACATCGCCCACCGATGCATAGCCCTGTTCCCACAGCGGATGGTAGGGAAGATTGTGTTTCTGCAGATAGCGGTACACATCCCGGTCGCCCCAATCGACCACCGGATGGATCTTGAAACGGCCGTCCTGGATCCGCACCACCGGCAGGGCTGAACGGCTGTACGACTGCTGGCGGCGCAATCCCGCGAACCAGCTGCCGGCATCGAGCGCTTTCAGGGCGCGTTGCAGCGGTTCCACCTTATTGATGCGGTTGTAGTGTTCAATACCGGTCAATCCCTGTTCCCAAAGGCGGCCATAGCGGCACTCCTGCCAGGCCGGCGAATGCTCGGCACGGTAGACCTGCAGGTTCAATTGCAGGCGTTCGGTCAATTGATCGATAAAGCTGCAGGTCTGCGGAAAAAGGTAGCCGGTATCCACCAGCACCACCGGGATGTCGGGCACGATACGGGTTACCAGATGAAGCATGAGAGCCCCCTGGATGCCGAAGCTGGAGGTCAGAACATGTTTGCCGCGAAGGTGGCTCAGAGCCCATTCGATGCGCCCCTGTGCGCTCAATCCCTGCAGCTCATGGTTGATCGCCCCAAGATCCTCCGTCATCACCGGTGGCACAGGGGCAATCTGCTCAAGGGAATTCATGGTAATCCTCCGCGGGGTCGATGACCGGTTTCACCAGACCGCGCCGTATCGCGAAATCACCGAAGCTTTCCTGCGGCAGGCGCTCGCCGGCATAGATCCGGAACAGCTCGTCCAGGGTGCGCAGCAGTTCTTGCTTGTTCAGGTTCTTGCGATAGCGGCGATTGAGTCTCAAACCGATGCCGTCACCGCCCAGTTGCAGGTTGTAGCGACCCGGCCCCTTGCCGACCAGGGCGATCTCCGCCACGTAGGGACGGGCGCAGCCATTCGGGCATCCGGTCATGCGCATGACGATGGCCTGCCGTTCGATGCCGTGGCTATCCGCCATCGCCTCTATCCTTCGCAAGAGATCAGGAAAGCAGCGCTCGGCTTCGGCCATGGCCTGAGGGCAAGTGGGTAGCGCCACGCAGGCGATGCTTGCCAGACGGGTTGGGCTGCGCCCCTCCGCCAGCAGCCCGTGACGGTGGGCAATCCCTTCAACGGTGGCCTTTTCAGCTTCAGGCACCCCGGCCACGATCAGGTTCTGACTCGGGGTGATGCGGAAGTCTCCCTGGTGGATGCCCGCAATCTCCCGCAGACCGCTCATCAGGCTTGCGTCCGGGGTGTCCGCTACCCGACCGTTCTCGACATAGAGTGTCAGGTGCCAGCGTCCCCGCTCATCCTCAACCCAGCCATAACGGTCCCCCTGGCTGGTAAACCGGACCCTGCGTGAGGGTTCGAAGCGCACGCCGGCACGCCGCTCAACTTCGGTAATGAAGGCCGCCAGCCCCATGCGTTCGACGGTGTATTTGAGACGCGCGTGACGTCGGCTGACCCGGTCACCGAAATCCCGCTGCACACTGACCACCGCTTCCGCCACCGCCAGGGTCTGTTGCGGCGGTATAAAACCCAGCTCGTCCGCGAGGCGCGGAAAGGTGGCGGAATCGTCATGCGTGACGCCCATGCCACCACCGGCCAGGACATTAAAGCCAAGCAGCCGGTCGCCCTCGGCTATGGCGATGAAGCCCAGGTCGTTGGTGTAGACGTCCACATCGTTATGCGGCGGTATGGCTATTGCGGTCTTGAACTTGCGTGGAAGATAGGCCTCCCCATAGATCGGTTCCGATTCACCCCCGGCCACCGGTTCGTCATCGAGCCAGATCTCGTGGTATGCACGGGTCTTCGGCAACAGATGCTCACTGATGCGCCTGGCCCAGCCATATACCTCCGCATGCAGGGCGGAGGACACCGGGTTGGGATTGCAGAGCACGTTGCGGTTGACGTCGCCGCAACCGCCGATGGAGTCGATCATGACCCGGTTGATGCGCTGGATCAGAGGCTTCAGGTTACGCTTCAGAATACCGTGGTACTGAAAGGTCTGACGGGTGGTCAGGCGAATGCTGCCGTTACCCAGTTCCCGTCCCACTGCATCGATGGCCAGCCACTGCCGGGGGGTGCAGACACCGCCGGGCAGCCGGGCCCACAACATGAAACTGTAGTCGGGTTCAAGGAACTGCTGCCGGCGTTCCAGCCGCCGGCCCCGGTCGTCCTGCTGGTAGAAACCGTGGAACTTGCTGATCTGCGCATCGTCCGGCGACAGGGCGCCGCTCGCCTGGTCCGCCATGCTCTTTCTCAGGGTTCCCCGGAGATAGTGGCTGCCGGTCTTGATAAGCTCGTTGGGATTGAGTTTGATATCCATCAGTAGACGTCTCGCTGGTAACGCCCCTGCTCGCGCAGGGTCTCGATGTAATCGACCGCGGCCCGCTCAGCCAGGCCACCCTGATCCTGGACGATGGCCAACAGGGATCGATGCACACCCTGCGCCATCTCCACCCCGCCGCACACATAGAGGTGGGCGCCCTCCTGCAGCCATCGATAGAGCTCCGCCCGCTCCTCGTAGAGCCGTGCCTGCACGTAAGTGCGGGTCCCTTCATCCCGGGAGAAGGACGTAGTGATGCGATTGAGCAGACCTGCCTTTCGGTATGCGAGCCAGTCGGTCTGATAGAGGAAATCACGGCGAAAATGGCGATTGCCGAACACCAGCCAGCCATCGCCGGCACTTCCCAGTGCCTCGCGTTCCTGGAGGAAGGCGCGATACGGCGCGATACCCGTGCCCGCGCCGATCATGATGATGGGACTGTCTGCCGATGCCGGCAGTCTGAAAGCCGGGTTCTCCACCACATAGACACCCAAAGCGTCTCCCTCGGAGATACGCTGCGCCAGATAGCCGGAGGCGCCGCCCAGATGGTCTCGACCATGGCCTCTATAACGCAGCGCGGAGACGGTCAGATGGATCTCATCCTCGTAGACCGTCTGGCTGGAGGCGATCGAGTAGAGCCGGGGCTGTTGGGCATGAAGTGTCTCCACCAGCCCCTGGGCATCCACCCCGGCAGGATAAGCCTGCAGCAGATCGATGAATTGGCGGCCTTGGATGAAGGTCCGCAGCTTCCCCCCGTCCCGGCTCAAGTTGTCCAACGCCTGATCAGCCGCAACCGCTGCCCATGCCTTGACCACGCCGGGATGGAGCTGGGTCAGCTCCAAACGTCCGCTGAGGGCCTGACCAAGGGTCATGCGCTCGCCATCGAGACTGACCGGCGTCTCGGCTGCCAATCCAGCCAGGGCGAGCAGCTCTTCGATCAAAGCGGGATCATTCTGAAAGTAGAGACCCAGGGCATCCCCCGGCCGGTAGCGGATCAGCGCCGGATCGATCTCCAGGGAGATATGCTGCACACTGCATACGGCATCGGCGGTGGTGATGCGGTGCCGCGCCAACAACGCGGCCTGAAACGGGTTGTTGCGGTCGTGCCTGGGAGCTGCCGACTCGCGTTGCAACGGAATGATCCTGGCCTGGTCCGATGGCTGCAATTCTCCCAGCTCCGACAGGATACGGTCCTGCCAGTTCGCTGCCGCCTGCTGGTAATCCACATCCGCATCGATCCGATCGAGCAACGATCGCGCACCCCGGTTTCCCAGCAACTCATCCAGTTCCCTGGCCGCCTGGCAAAACTGCTCGTAGCTGGAATCTCCCAGGCCGAACACCGCATATCTGAGCCCCTCTAGACAAAAATGGAGACCCCCCAGCTCTGCTGGGGAGGCATCAACAGTTTGACAGAAACAGGAGTCTCATAGTAACCCCAAAGCGTGAGCCGCCAAGCAACACGCTAAGGAGAAACCATGAGACAAGTAGAAAGTTTAAGCCACACGAGATGGGAGTGTAAGTACCATATTGTGTTTATCCCGAAGTACCGGAGGAAGACGCTTTTTGGGCAGATCAGGCAGGAGCTTGGAGAGGTATTTCATCGGCTGGCGAGGCAGAAAGAGAGTTTGATAGAGGAAGGGCATGTTATGGCTGATCATGTTCATATGATGATATCGATACCACCAAAATATGCGGTATCGCAGGTAGTTGGGTTTATCAAAGGTAAAAGTGCGATCCACATAGCCCGTACCTACCTGGGTCGGAAAAGGAACTATGTTGGCCATCATTTCTGGGCCAGGGGATATTTTACCTCGACGGTAGGCAGGGATGAGCAGGTGATTCGGGAGTATATACGGCAGCAGGAAGCGGAAGACCGTAGGATTGATCAGTTACAGTTGATGTAACAGCCCCTTTGAGGGGCTCAAGGAGCCAATAGGCTCCGTTTTACAGACCGCTTCGAGCGGTTCACAACTAACCCGGATATTTCATCCATTTGCCGATACTGGCACGAGGAGAAGGCCGGGACGAGAAACAGGATGATACCGGCTCCAAACGCCCCGATTTCTGGCTGACAGGCACAGCTTCCCCTTACCCCGTTATTTATCAACGTGCCGGGGCAGCACTCATCGCGTGCTATCCTGGCTCCAGCCGTTCGGCCACACTGAAGAACAATGCCTGGTAAGGAAAGACACTGGAGAGCAGGAAGCGGACACGCCGGGTATTGCGTATCACCACCGCACCCACTTTGAGTAGTTTAAGCCGCAGCGTGCCGACCTGGGTCTTGGCCAGTTCTGTACCCTGTAAGGCCAAGCGGCGAATCGCTTCCATCAACACATAGGCCAGGCTCGACAGCAGCAAGCGAAACTGATTGGTCCACCAATGATGTGCACTGGTGCGATCAGCAAACAGCCCCAGCTGTTGTTCCTTGATGCGGTTTTCCATCTCGCCCCGCGCACAATAGACGTCGTCGTAAAGGGTTTGGGCATCGCCGTTGAGGTTGGTGACGACAAATCGGGGATTACGCCCTCGCTCACTCACCTCCAGCTTGGCGATCACCGCGCGTCGACGGCGCCAGCTGCGTGCACCGTAGCGCAGGCCAAGGAAGACGCGTTGCTTCTGTCCGTTGGCCTTGAAGCATTGCTCGACTGCAGTGAAGTCTTCCTCGATCATCCGTTGCAGGCGGTGGTTGCGCGCCAGGCCTACGATGTAGCCAATGCCATGGCGTTCACACCAGCGCAGCATGCGGTGACGACAGAAGCCCGAGTCGGCTCTCAGGATGATCCGCACCGCCGGCCACGCCTGACGCAAGCGTTTGACCAGCAGGGCGAGGATCGCCCACGCATGTTTCGCCCCGTCGATCTTGCTCGGGCGCAAATAGCTGACCAGCAGTTGTTCGCCGCAAAACACGTACAACGGGAGAAAGCAGTAGTTATCGTAGTAACCGTGGAAGAAGCGGCCTTCCTGCAGGCCGTGAACCCGGTCATCGGTGGCGTCGAAGTCCAGGATCAACTCCTCGGGTGGCTCGGCAAACGAGGCGATGAACTGCTCGATCAGGACCTGATGGATCGCGACAGCGGTTGCCCGATCTGACCGATTCTCCAAGCGACAGAGCGTGGGTGAACTGCCCAGTGCCTGATCCTGTTCCACGGCCGTCTGAAAGGCCAAATCTTGTCGCAGACTGTCGTGATCGTTGAGGTCTTCATGGCCCTGGCACAGGGCATAGACCCGCTGGCGTAGTAGAGAAATCTGATCATGTTGCACATAGCGGCCATCGCGTGGATCAGCGAGAGTGTCATTGACGGCTTCAAGCAATCCCAGCCGTCGGTCCGCTTGTCGTAGCAACAACACGCCGCCATCACTGCTGATATCACCACCGGAAAAATCCGCTTCAACCTGGCGGCGTTTTACCGCTGGAAAAGCAAAACGACCTTGGGTACATTCTGTCACAGGCAAAACCTCGTTCAATTTCAGCCTAAGTAACTGAATTCTATTGAACTACACGGGTTTTACCCTCTTTATTTGTGAAATATTCGGGCTAAAGCCCCCGGCTTTGCCGGGGGATACTTACTCGAGGCGCTCTGTCGCCACGCAGGTATTTGAAGAGATCGTAGGCGCTCTCCGGGGGTTCACCTTCACCTTGGGTGCTGATCACCACCACCAACAGTTGTTCTTTGGTGAGGTCCTTGGGGCGGTAGCTGTCGGCGGAAACCAGACGGGGCGCAAGTCCCTGCGCCGTTGCATTCTCAGCCAGCGCCTCCGCCACGCTGCGGGCATTCCCGCCCTGGGTGGCGTAGAGTATGGTCACTCCCGGGATCTGCTTGGGCGCCCTGGCGACAGTGGGCTCGAGCGCACCCAGACCGGCAAGGTAACCGCTGGCCCAAGTGAGTTGTTGGTCGTTCAACCCCTCGACCGCCCGCTGCAGGCGTGAGAGCTGCAAACCTTCCAGCGGAAGGGATGGAAAATCATCCAGGGTCTTGGCGGTGTTATCCATGGTGGCGCGACTCCGGGTCAATGCTATTAGGATTGGATTGGGTAGCAATATTGGAAGAGGTGTTATATCTTTTGGAGTAATATATTTTGATATTTAATCTTTAAACAAGATATGGAACTCAGGCAACTCAATTCATTGGTGGCCCTGGCGGAGTCGGGTTTTAACGTGACCCTGGCGGCAAAGCAGATCTACCTGGTGCAGTCGGCCGTCTCCCAACACCTGGCGCAGCTTGAAAGGGAGCTGGGCACCCAGCTCTTCGTCCGCAAGGGAAAACGGCTGATCGCCCTGACGGCAGCGGGTGAGGAGGTGCTCAACTATGCACGACAGGCCCTGGCGATCCGTGAAAACATCCTCGCCGTCGGCCGTGACCACGTGGAGGAGAGCAGTGGGATCCTGCGCATCGGCACCACCCATACCCAGGCACGCTACGTACTGCCCGCGGTGATCCGCGCCTTTCGCCAAATCTTCCCGACCGTCAGCCTGCAGATACACCAGGGAACACCGCAACAGCTGGTTGAAATGGCCCTCACCGACCGGGTCGACTTCTCAATCTGCACTGAGGAGTTGGGCGAACACTCCGCACTCAATGCCATCCCCTGTTACCGCTGGAACCGCAGCCTTATCGCCCTCAAGGGTCATCCGGTGCTGTCGCAGAAACCGCTCTCCATGGAAAGCATCTGTGACTATCCGCTGATCACCTACACCTTCGGCTTCACCGGCGCCAACCACATGCAGATCACCTTTACCCGGGCCGGCCTGCAGCCCAACGTGGTATTGACCGCCGCCGACACCGATGTGATCAAGACCTATGTACGGGAGGGTATGGGTGTCGGCCTGATTGCGAGCATGGCCCACTCAGCAGAGCAGGATCGGGATCTGGAGATTCGGGATCTCGGCAACATGCTCCCCTGGGAAACCACCTGGGTGGCCTACCACAAGGACAAGTATCTGCGCCGTTACCAGCAGAAATTCATCGATTTGATGGAGTCGATGGTACTCGAAAATGGAGTAACGAAAACCACACCCGCTTGAGGCAACCCATGCCCGGTTTTTTTAGCTACAGCCATGCAAGAGGATGGAGCAACCCCTGGTTGTCGCTTGGTATTCATGCCTCAGAGCCGGATAAGGGGATAGCCACATGGCCACGATCGCCTGTTCATCCTCCCGGGCCGCATCGTCCAGATAGATGGCGCAACGATCGGCAAGACGTGGGTAGCAGACAGGCAGTACAGGATAGCGCGAGTGCTTTTGAATGAAGCCTGAAGGCCCGTCGATGACCAGCATATCGATTCCCGCTTCGGGAATGGCATCCGCTGCATACCAACTGTAGAACATCCCATCCACAATCCTGTCCTGCAGCGGGGCATGGACAATGTCGGCAAACTCTCCAAGGCCGTAACGGTCGATGTAGGACCGGGTGTTGTCCGCATATTGCAAACCGTCCTCCAGGCTGATAACCCGGCCTTCGCCATTGATCTGGCAACAGCGGGCCAGCATCAATGTGGTCAAACCGCTGCTGCACTCCAGGATCTGTTTGGGTCTGTCCCTGAGGCAGGCGTCGACGATGAGCTGGATGAAATCGGCTTCCGCAGACCAGTTGGGCGAATAGGGAATGCCTTGGTGCAAATCGAGTTGGTTTTGCAAGGATTGGTATTCAAGCAACTGTTCCGTCACGTTTTCACTACCCGCTACTTTCTGGCGCCATAAAGTTACACCCAATATCCTATATGAGATGTACGGCTGATCAACAGATTATTGGGTGACTATACATTTGTAGCGGATGGTCAAGATTCACTTGATCACCCATAAACGCCCATGTGTTACGCTATGACCTCAGTCACTGAAATACGCTTGATATCAATCGTCTTCACGGCGAATTAATCCAATGGATATGAGGCTAACCGGATTACAGATAGATCATTTGCCCACACGCTTGAAATAATCATGAGACATGGGATTCTCAAACCAAGGTTGCAGCTGTTCGGCCTGCTCTTCATCATCATCCTGTCCAGCTGTGGAAAAGAGGCGAACAGATCTCCGCACGAGGTCAAGCTCAGGGTCTGGGCACATGCCGGTCAGGAGAGTGAACGCACGGTGTTGCAGGAGCAGGTCGCCCGATTCAATCAAAGCCACAAGCTCGATATTCAGCTCACCCTGATCCCCGAAGGAAGTTACAATGCCCAGGTCCAGGCTGCCGCGGTCGCCGGTGAATTGCCGGATCTGCTCGAACTGGACGGCCCCTTTGTCGCCGCCTATGCCTGGCAGGGCCACTTGCGCCCTCTGGATAAGCTGCTCGACAAACAACTGATTGCCGGTCTGCTGCCTTCGATAACTACCCAGGGCAGTTATGCCGGCCGACTCTGGGCGGTGGGTGTCTACGACTCGGGCCTGGGCCTCTACGGCGATCGTTCCAAACTGCAGCAAGCCGGACTGCGTATCCCCTCGCTGCAACAGCCTTGGTCCCGGGATGAGTTCGAGACGGTGCTGCGACAGCTGTCCATGCATGACCCAGATGGACAGGTCCTCGACCTCAAACTCAACTATGCGGGCGAATGGTACACCTATGGCCTGTCGCCAATGCTGCAATCGGCAGGCGGCGATCTCATCGAGCGAAACCGTCATCTCAGTGCCGACGGAGTTCTGAATGGATTCGAAAGCAACGCCATGCTGAGGAATCTGCAAGACTGGATCGCGAAAAACCGGGTCGATCCCAATATCGACGATGCCGCATTTACCAGCCGCCGGGTTCCCCTGGCCCTGGGCGGTCATTGGAATTACCGGCAATACCAGGCAAGCCTGGGTGACGACCTGGTATTGCTGCCCCTGCCCGATTTCGGTGCGGGCAGCAAGACAGGCATCGGCTCCTGGTGTTGGGCGATCACTGCCGGCAGCCAAAAAACCCGGGACGCCGTCACCTTTCTCACGTTTCTTTTGACCACCGAGGAGGTGCTCTCAATGGCGAACGCGAACGGCGCCATCCCCGCAACCCGCTCCGCCATCGACGCCTCCCCGCTCTACCGACCCGGTGGCCCGCTGCGCCTGTTTGCCGAACAACTCGAGCAGGGCCGTGGGGTTGCACGTCCGCGCACCCCGGCCTATCCGGTCATCACCGCGGAGTTCCAACGAATTATCGATCGCATCCGTAGCGGAAGCGATGTCGAATCCGTGCTGGAGCGCGCGGTCAAGGCGATCGATCGTGAGATCGCGGACAACCAGGGCTACCCCTGGCGCGACGAGCAAAAACCTTGACCATCCACAGCCGCACAAGCGACCAATCGGCGACCGCCCTGCTAATGGCGATTCCCGCCCTTGCGGGATTATTGCTCTTTATCCTCCTTCCCTTTGCCGCTGCGCTGGCGCTTGCCTTTACCGATCTGCGCCTCGGCTCACCGCTGCCGGTAAAATTTGTCGGCTTCCACCAGTTTGTCCAGTTGTCCAACGATCCCGACTTCATACGGGCACTGCTCAACAACCTCCTCTTCGCGGCAGTAGTGGTACCCCTGCAGACAGTGCTCGCGCTCACGCTTGCGCTTGCGCTGTTGTTGAACCAGGGTCTGCCCGGGACGGTGGCATTCCGCACCCTCTTCTTCATGCCTGTCGTCTTTCCCATGTCCCTGGTTTCGGTTATCTGGTCGTTGATCTATGCCCCCGGCCCGGACGGGATGATGAACGCCTTTCTCGAATGGCTGAGCTTCGGCCTGTGGGAGGCCAGGGACTTCCTCCGTGATCCCTTGCTCGCCCTGCCGGGCATCATGCTGCTGTCGATCTGGCAGGGGGTGGGATTTCAGATGGTGATCCTTCTCGCCGGTCTGCAGGCGATTCCGCAATCACTCTACGAGGCCGCTGCGCTCGACGGCGCGGGGAGATGGCAAAAACATCTTCATATCACGCTGCCGCAACTGCGCAACCCCCTGATCTTCGTCATGCTCATCACCACCATTCTCGCCTTCCGTCTCTTTGATCAGGTGCAGATCATGACCCGTGGAGGCCCCGGCAACGCGACCACAACCGTGATCTACGAAACGGTGCAGTCGGCCTTTGCCCGACAACAGGTCGCACTTGCCAGTGCCATGACCGTGGTCTTCTTCCTGCTCGTCCTGGCCGTCACCTGGCTGCAACGCCGTTACACGCATCATGAGCGGGAATTGACATGAGAGCTTCCCGCTTATCCGTCCTGCTGAGTTATCTGCTGCTTGGCGGCATGGCAGCACTGTTCATCGTGCCGTTGTTGATGATGTTCATCGGCAGCCTCAAACCGGATCAGAGCATATTGGTGGAAGGCGGTTCACTGGCTGCCTTCCTGCCAAACGATATCTCGCTGCAAAACTATGCCGACGTATTCAGGCGCAGCGATTTCCCGCGTTACTTTTTCAACTCGTTATTCATCACCGGCTGCATCGTCAGCAGCGGACTGCTGGTCAATTCCATGGCCGCATACGCCTTCGCCCGCCTGCAGTGGCGTGGCCGGGATCTGCTCTTCAATCTGGTCTTGGCGCTGATGATCCTGCCCCTCGAGGCGATCGCCATACCTCTGTTCTACGGCGCATCCATGCTCGGCCTGCGCGACAGCTACAGCATCCAGATAGTGCCCTTCATTGCAAACGCCTTCGCCATCTATCTCTTTTACAGCTTTTTCATCGGTATGCCGAAAGAGCTCGAAGAGGCCGCCCGTCTCGATGGCGCCTCCACCCTGCGTATCTTTTTCAGCATCATCATGCCGAATGCCAAACCGGTCTTCGCCAGTGTTGCTATTCTCACCTTTCTCACCTGGTGGGGCAGTTATCTCTGGCCGATGATGGTGACAATCGGACCCTCGGTACGCCCATTGCCGGTTGCCATCGCCAGCTTTTTCACCCTGCCGCCCCTCAACTGGGGGGATATCCTTGCCTTTGGCGTGATGATGGTGTCACCGGTACTGCTGTTGTTTGTCATCTTTCAACGCTGGTTCGTACGTGGCGTCGCCAGCTCCGCAATCAAGGGTTGAGCATGGCGACCATCGAATTCATCAATCTCAGCAGACGCTTCGACAGCGGCATTGATGCTGTGCATGAGCTGAACCTGAGTATCGGCGACGGAGAGTTCATGGTTCTTGTCGGCCCATCGGGATGCGGCAAGTCCACACTACTGAGAATGGCAGCGGGACTGGAGGAGATCAGTTCAGGAGAGATTCACATCGGCGGGCGCCTGGTCAACCATATCCCGGCCCAGCAGCGGAATGTGGCTATGGTGTTCCAAAACTATGCGCTCTACCCTCACATGACGGTGCGTCGCAACCTGGATTTTCCATTGCGCATGCAAAGGCTGTCACCCACCGAAATCGACCGTAGAGTGATGCGCATCGCAGAGATGCTCGATCTCGTCCCGCTACTCGAGCGAAAATCCAAGGCCCTGTCAGGCGGACAGCGCCAGCGGGTGGCGATGGGACGCGCCATCATAAGGAAAGCCGACCTGTTCCTGATGGATGAACCGCTTTCCAATCTCGATGCCCAATTGCGTGTACAGATCCGTTCTGAAATCGTACGCTTGCAGAGAGAACTCGCCATCACCACGCTGTATGTCACCCATGACCAGGCTGAGGCCATGACCCTGGGCCAACGCATTGCCGTCCTCAATAACGGCCGATTACAGCAAGTGGCCCAGCCACATGTTATCTATCAGCACCCCGCCAATACCTTCGTTGCGGATTTTATCGGATCTCCCGGCATGAACCTCATCCGCGGATCTTTGTACCGCAGCCAGGGAAATACTCTGCTCCAGTTGGGGCCGCTGCATCTACCGCTCCCGGAGCGGATTGTGGCGCGCCATGCCGATCTAAACTCATATTTCGGCCAGGCAATCCTGGCGGGGATACGGCCCAATGCCATCCGTATCGCTCAAGCGCAATCAGAGGTTGGCCTGGCTGCCCGGGTCACCGCGGTTGAATCGATGGGTCATGAAACCATTCTGCATCTTGCCACGGCGCTGGAGGTGACCGCTGGTGAAATTCCCGACCGAGCGGTTTCCGCAACTCAGCCTCGACCTTTGATTGCCCTGCTGCCCGGCCACCACGGATTCAGCGCCGGAGAACCGTTGTCTTTGAGTTTTGAGATCGACAACCTGTGCCTGTTCGGTCAGCAGGGCCAAGCTATCGACTGAGACGCCTGTTCAATGCGGCGTCCCAGCCTGATATGGGCCGATATCGAGTATACGGATGGAGCCGCGGCTCCTTGCCATTTCCCGGAATCAAACCCGCCATGACTTGAATGTTTCGAGTTTATGTAGGAAATTATCCCAGACTGGCGATAAACGACACACTGACCGGCAATCAGTCTGAGTGAAAATAAAATGGACCACCGATCTCTTTACATAGCGATACTCTTATTCGCAGCCAACCTGTTCGGCCTTGCCAACGCAGAAGACCTACAGCGGGCGGCCGAGGAGGTGGAACGCGCGATCGAGCTTACCCCCGACATTGAAAACGGCAAAGAGGTCTACCGTGTTTGCCTGGTCTGCCATCAACCGGAAGGCTGGGGCAGTATCAGCGGCTACTACCCGCAGATAGCCGGCCAATTGAGAAAGGTTATCATTAAGCAACTGGCCGATATTCGCGCGCGTAACCGGGACAATCCCACAATGCTGCCATTCACCATGCTCGAACTCCTGTCACTGCAGGAGATCGCGGATGTCAGCGCCTATATCGCCAATTTGCCCATGACCCGAAACAACGGGGTCGGCCCAGGCGCTGACCTCAAGCACGGGGAAGCGATCTACGAGGAACACTGCGCCGAATGTCATGGCAAGCGGGCTGAAGGGATAGTGGATGAAAATATTCCCCTGCTCCAAGGGCAGCACTATCAATACCTCATGCGCCAGTTCAGGTGGATACGCGACGGACGCAGGCGCAACGCCGACAAAAAGATGGTCAAGCAGAGCCAGAGTTTTCCATCACGCGACGTCTCCGCCGTGATGGACTATATATCCCGCTTGAAACCAGCCGAAGAGAAACTTGCACCTAAGGACTGGCGTAACCGGGACTTTCCACGCTATAGACCGAGCAGATATCAGCGCCCTTCAGCTCCCGGTTCCGATATGTGAGCAGTACATCAGGGCTCAAGGCATCCGCTTTCACCCGCTCAACCGCTACAATTCCAGCACATCGCCCGGTTCAGGCACGGAGGCCTTGAATCCGGCTTCCGACGCCAGACTGTCGCGAAAATCCCGTTTCGACTCGGGTTCCCCGTGCACAACATGAACATGCGGATAGCTGTTTCTGAAACTGCTGAGCCATCGGGCCAGATCGTCCATATCGGCATGCGCAGAAAGACCGCCGACCGTGTGGATTTTCGCCTTGACCCGATATTCGTCGCCATGGATCCGAACCGGGGATTTGCCGTCGACCAGCGCCCTTCCCAGGGTGCCGTTGGCCTGATACCCCACAATCATGATGTGCGCCCCGGAACGGGAGATATTGTGCTTGAGATGGTGCACGATCCTGCCTCCGGTACACATGCCGCTGGCGGATATGATCATCGCACCGCTCTTGATACGGTTGATCGCCATCGACTCCTGGGGTGACTCCGTCAGCTTGAGATTCCTCAGGTGCGGCATCTCATAGATCTTCTTGCGCAGCTTGGTCGCCTCCTCGTCATAGAGGTGTGGATAGTCCCAATAGACCTTGCTTGCCCTGATCGCCATGGGGCTGTCAAGAAACACCTGCCAACGCCCCAGTTCCCATTCATCGTAATATTTCCCCAGGTAGTAGAGGATCTCCTGACTACGCCCGATGGAAAAGGCGGGGATCAACAGGTTGCCCCTTTGATGGGCGGCCTCGCGGATGATGTCGCCGATCTCGTCGATGGTATTCTGCCGATCCCGGTGGCGCCGGTTGCCGTATGTACTCTCGATGATCACGTGGTCCGCCTCACCTATGACCGCCGGATCGTTCAGGATGGGTGTATCGTACTGCCCCAGATCACCGCTGAAGACGATCTTCCGCTGTTTGCCTTTCTCACTCAGCCACACCTCCACACTGGTTGAACCGAGAATATGCCCCGCATCCTGAAAACGGATCGATATCCCCGGCAGGATCTCCCGCTTCTCCCTGTACTTCAGACCGACCAGGTTATCCAGTGCCTCCCGGGCATCGGCGACAGTATAGAGAGGATCGATAAACGGTTTCCCTTTGCGCTTTCTCCATTTGTTTTCATACTGCGCATCCCTCTCCTGCAGATAAGCGGAATCCTGCAGCAGGATATCGCACAGCTCCATGGTCGCGTTCTGCGCATAGATCGGCCCCTGATAACCCTGCTTGACCAACAGGGGGATCCGCCCCGAGTGGTCGATATGGCCATGACTGAGAACCACCGCGCTGATGTCACCGGGTGAGAATGGAAAGGGACGGCGATTTTTCTCCATCTCCTCCCTGCGTCCCTGTATCAGTCCGCAATCGAGTAATACCGTCTCTCCATTGGCACGGAGAATATGACAGGAACCGGTAATACCGCTGGTTGCACCATAGAATTCAATCTGCATAGGGCATGTCCTTTTGAGGATCTTGTTCGATTCGACACCTTAGGACCGATTGGATAAGCGTTAGCAGGTCCTGGATCATATTCGCAGCTTATCACGAAGAGAGATCAAAGCACGCCATGAGCCACAAATTTAAACATTCATGTGCTCTCTCAGGGCGTATAATCTTTATTAGAAACGCAATATGGCTTGGCTGAGGCCACTGCATCATTCAACCTTAGCGGGTAACCAAGATGGCAACAGATACAGAGCAAATAGATAACCCTGCAGGTCAAAGCGGGCTTCGCGGCATCCACATTATGTGGATCGTCCTGGCAACCATTCTGGTAACCGCCGCTGTCACCTATTGGGTGGTGCGTACCTATATCTACGCCAAGGACTTTACCCCGGTACAACTCACCCATGCCGAGCAACAGGTACTCAACGACAAACTTAAGCAGCTGGGGTATCAGCCAGGCCCCGCTGACCAACCCAAGCGACAGGCTCAACAGAAGGAGAGCGATCAGCAGTGGTTGAGACCAGAGCGATACGACGAGCAAGGGGCCAGGCGAGCGGTCTTTTTCAGTGAGCGGGAGCTCAATGCCATGGTGGCGAACAATCAGGAATTGGCGAGAAAGCTTGCCATCGACCTGGGTGACGATCTGGTCAGCGCCAGACTGCTGGTGCCCGTGGATAAGGACTTCCCCATCCTCGGCGGCAAGACCCTGCGGGTATCCACGGGGGTGGAGATGGCATTCCGCAACGCCAAACCGGTCGTTATCCTGAAGGGTGTCAGCATCATGGGGGTCCCCATACCCAATGCCTGGCTGGGCGGACTGAAAAACATCGACCTGATCAGCGAATTTGGCGATGAACAGGGATTCTGGGCAGGATTCGCCAAAGGCGTCGAGGATATTCGCGTCGAAGAGGGTGAGCTCAAGATCAAGCTCAAGGAGTAGACCGGCTTTCCGATATGACTTATTAAGTCTCATTGGAATGCATATATAATCAATCACCCTTCGATATTTTCTGCATAACCCTTGGCTGGTGGCGTCCAGCTGTGATCGGAACGGTGGTGAAACCGCACCCGGTCGGTTTCCAAGAGTTTCTTCAACGACTCCCTCTGAATAGATAACAAAACAGCAGAAAGCCAACTGATGGGTTTTTATGTCTATCAGGGTGCTGTGTAGAGGTCTTGCCACAAATAAATACCAACACGGGGATCCCATACGTGTAACTGTCACACCCAATTAAGGTTCTATACTCAGCATGTTAAATGATAAAAAGGAGAATACCATGGGCAAAAAAAAGGTTTTTCTCTATACGGGCTCGGAAATCGATGTTGAATGGAACGAAATACTTTGCATTCACATAGGTGAATGCGGATATTCAAAAGGTGAACTTTTTATTGCCGGAAGAGATCCCTGGTGTCAACCTGACCTTTCACCCCTTAGCGAAGTGAAGGAAATAGTAGAACGCTGTCCAAGTGGCGCACTGGTCTACCGGACCAAAGATGGCCGGACAACTGAAACCGCAATGCCTGAAAACACCCTGACCGTAAGTTACCAGGGCCCCTATTTTTTAAAGGGTGATTTGGTAATCGAACAATCACCCAATGATATGCCCGGCATTCAATTTCGCGCGGCGTTATGCCGCTGTGGTTTATCAAAAAACAAGCCATTCTGCGATAACAGTCATGAAGGACAATTTAAAGACTATGGTGCGGTGGGAGAAACCGGCGAGTCATTAAAGGAAACCGGCGGCAAATTAAACATTACCCCGTTAAAAGACGGTCCGCTCTTGTTATCGGGAAATGTCACGTTCAAAGCCAGTAGCGGCCGTACCGCCTGGCATGGCAACAACGCGGCCTTGTGTCGTTGTGGTGCTTCGAAAAACAAACCGTTTTGTGATGGCACACATAAAAATACCTGATTACTCATGAGGCTCAGCTATTGAGCCTGTGGTGCAAGCATAATGGAACCTACTGAATAAAAGAGGATTTCATCATGCCGAGAAATACTATTCAATTTCAAAAAGGTCTTGGTTTGCACGATTTTCTGGAACAATATGGGACCGAGGATCAGTGTCGACAGGCATTGTATGATTTGCGCTGGCCGACGGGCTATGTCTGCCCTGAGTGCGGCAACACAACAGGCTGTGAACTCAAAAAGCGTCAGATATATCAATGTCACAAGTGCCATCATCAGACTTCCCTGACCGCCGGCAGCATCTTCCATGGCACCAAGCTGCCGCTGAGAACGTGGTTTCTTGCGATCTATCTGTTGACCCAACGCAAGAAAAGTATCTCGGCGCTGCAACTTTCCCGCGAAATCGGGGTGAACTACAATACGGCCTGGCGACTCAAGCATAAGTTGATGCAGGTGATGATGGAACGTGAGCGTGGAAAAAAACTGGCCGGTCGCATCGAATTGGATGATGCTTATCTCGGAGGCGAGCAAGCCGGTAAGCGTGGTCGTGGGTCGCGCAACAAAATCCCTTTCGTAGCTGCTGTTGAGACGACGCGGGACGGCAGGCCCATGAAAATTCAACTGCGTCGTGTAAGGGGCTTCCGCAAACGTGAAATCGCCCGCTACGCCCGCTCCTGCTTGATGCCTGGCAGCGAAGTCTTTACCGATGGGCTTTGGTGCTTTAGTGGCGTGACAACCGCTGATTGCCATCATAACCCCGTGGTGACGGGTGGTGGGCGCCAAAGTGTCCAGTATTCGTGCTTCAAATGGGTAAACACGATGTTGGGTAATGTCAAAAACAGTCTGTTGGGTACTTTTCATGCGATTCGAGATAAACATGTGTCGCGTTATCTTGCTGAGTTCGAATATCGGTTTAACCGCCGTTTCGATTTACCCGCCATGATTGAACGATTGCTTTTTGCCGCTCTTCGCACTCCACCTATGCCATATCGCCTCTTGAGAATGGCTGAGGTTTAGCCCCAATATTTCACGCATTAAAAAGGCAAAATCCTGATACTTCGATATAATTCAGTTGCTTACACTGTAATCGAAAGGATTTTGCCTGTGACAAACTGTACCCAGACTGCCTTTGATTTTCCAGCCCTAAAACGCCGTAAGGTTCAAGCCGAGTTTTCCGGTGGCGATATCACCTCGGACGGCGGCGTGTTGCTGCTGCGTGAGATCGACAGGCGTCTGGGATTGCTCGAGGCGGTTGATGCGGTCATCCCCGACCCGCGAGATCCCCGCTATATTGAACACAGCCAGTTGAGCCTGTTGCGCCAGCGAGTCTATGGGCTCTGCCTGGGTTATGAAGATCTGAACGACCATCAGACACTACGCACCGACCCGGCCCTACAGAGCTCGATCGAACGCGAGGAGGTACTGGGCAGCCAGTCGACACTTTGTCGGCTGGAGAACCGGGTCGATCGCCGGGTTGCCGTTGATGTCCACAACCTACTGCTCGAGCAGTTCATTGCCTCATATGATGCACCACCCGATGAGCTGATCCTGGATTTCGACGCCACGGATGATCCGGTGCATGGCCGCCAGGAAGGCCGCTTCTTTCACGGCTACTACGATCACTACTGCTTCCTGCCCCTGTATGTCTTTTGTGGCGATCAACTGCTGGTGAGTTATCTGCGGCCCAGCCGGATCGATGCGCCCAAGCATGCCTGGGCGATTCTGGCGCTGTTGGTCAAACGCCTGCGCCGGGCTTGGCCTGAAGTGCGTATCATCTTTCGGGGCGATAGCGGCTTTTGCCGTCACCACATGCTCAGCTGGTGCGAGCGCAACGCTGTGGGCTATATCGTGGGCATCGCCAAGAATGACGCCTTGCTGCGGTGTATCCGTGAGCCCATGCAGTGGGTTGAGGAACTGGCGAAGCGAACCGGCATGAAGATGCGGGAATTCTTTCAGTTTCACTATGCCGCCAGCACCTGGAAGACGCGTCGCAAGGTGATCGCCAAACTGGAGGTCACCGACAAGGGGCCAAATCCACGCTTCATCGTCACCAACCTGGCCGGCGACAAACAGCGCCTTTACGATGACCTCTACTGCGCCCGTGGTGACATGGAGAACCGAATCAAGGAGCAGCAACTGGGGCTGTTCGCCGATCGCACCAGCGCGCATTACTGGTGGGCCAATCAGTTTCGCCTACTGCTGTCCAGTCTGGCCTATGTGCTGATGGAGGCCATCCGGCGCCTCGCGCTGAAGGGCACGGAACTGGCGCGTGCACAGATGACCACGATCCGGCTCAAACTGTTCAAGATCGGGGCGGTCATCATTCGCAACACGCGACGGATCCGCTTCCTGCTCTCCAGCACCTATCCCTATCAGGCGCTGTTTTTCCAGGTGGCGGCACGACTCAAGCCGGGATAGCCCGGCAGAGTGCTGCCCCGGCACGTTGATCAACAATGGGGGTAAGGGGGAGTCTGCCCGGAGGGTGGAAAATCAGGGCTTGATAGAGGTTTGGTTCCCAGTGAGGGCAAACCATCCAAGCTTGGCCATATCACCGGCTAAATTTAAAGACGGATGAAACATGCGGGTTAGGGGTAATCAGGTAAAAATATAGGGTTTAAATCTGATGAGTCATGAATCTTGACACTTACGAATATACGGCACTTTCAATCCACGGAAAGTGAGGCCATTGACATGCGATCACATATTGTTGCCGCATTGCTGTCGAGTTTGGTGGCCTGGCCTGGTACTCGGTGACGACAGACCCGGGCGTGGCCCCGACAAGCTCAGGACTCCCTCCGGTAGGCGTGGAAGTGCGCGGAACCGATGTTGTGCCGCCAGACTCCGGTAACGTTACCGTTTGATGATGCCGCCCGGATTGCGCATAACACGTTCGAGCAATCGTTGCAAACTGCATATGCGTCTACAGGTCCCCCACTGGCCCGCTTCAATTAACACTTGTTTACAAATTTGAAAATAATACCCGCCGGTTCGAACCATCACGCTTTATGCAACAGCGATCAAAATTGAAGCATAAACTACTACTTCATTGATTTTATTGAATATATCATGAATAAGCAGTATACCCCCGTCGTTTCATCAATCTTGTCAAATCCTGTATACCCCACCAGTATTGCGGGCTTTCCAACCCGAATCCAACAGGTTTGCGTCACTCATGACAATCGACCCATTAAAGATTAACCTGATTACCCCTAAACCTCAGCCATTCTCAAGAGGCGATATGGCATAGGTGGAGTGCGAAGAGCGGCAAAAAGCAATCGTTCAATCATGGTGGGTAAATCGAAACGGCGGTTAAACCGATATTCGAACTCAGCAAGATAACGCGACACATGTTTATCTCGAATCGCATGAAAAGTACCCAACAGACTGTTTTTGACATTACCCAACATCGTGTTTACCCATTTGAAGCACGAATACTGGACGCTTTGGCGCCCACCACCCGTCACCATGGGGTTATGATGGCAATCAGCGGTTGTCACGCCACTAAAGCACCAAAGCCCATCGGTAAAGACTTCGCTGCCAGGCATCAAGCAGGAGCGGGCGTAGCGGGCGATTTCACGTTTGCGGAAGCCCCTTACACGACGCAGTTGAATTTTCATGGGCCTGCCGTCCCGCGTCGTCTCAACAGCAGCTACGAAAGGGATTTTGTTGCGCGACCCACGACCACGCTTACCGGCTTGCTCGCCTCCGAGATAAGCATCATCCAATTCGATGCGACCGGCCAGTTTTTTTCCACGCTCACGTTCCATCATCACCTGCATCAACTTATGCTTGAGTCGCCAGGCCGTATTGTAGTTCACCCCGATTTCGCGGGAAAGTTGCAGCGCCGAGATACTTTTCTTGCGTTGGGTCAACAGATAGATCGCAAGAAACCACGTTCTCAGCGGCAGCTTGGTGCCATGGAAGATGCTGCCGGCGGTCAGGGAAGTCTGATGATGGCACTTGTGACATTGATATATCTGACGCTTTTTGAGTTCACAGCCTGTTGTGTTGCCGCACTCAGGGCAGACATAGCCCGTCGGCCAGCGCAAATCATACAATGCCTGTCGACACTGATCCTCGGTCCCATATTGTTCCAGAAAATCGTGCAAACCAAGACCTTTTTGAAATTGAATAGTATTTCTCGGCATGATGAAATCCTCTTTTATTCAGTAGGTTCCATTATGCTTGCACCACAGGCTCAATAGCTGAGCCTCATGAGTAATCAGGAAGATTAAAGCCTAATTGGCGATACAGCCTGTTAACTAAAAATGAGTTAAAGACAGTAACGACCAATCTGATGCAAACGAAAAGAATACGATCAGAAGGGACAACCAGCACCAGGCAGGTAGCGAACGATTCAAATGAGTTTCTTAAACGGGTTGAGCGCCAACGCCTCGACAGCGAGTGCCTGCGCCCGTTGGATCTCAGATCGCATGTAAAGCATCCTCGCAAACGCTTCTCCTATCGCGGCCGGACCCTGTGGCTTGACCCGAAGGCTCACCAGCTCTTTCTCGATGGATTGAAGAAAAATGCCGGGGTATTTACCGTAGAGACCTATGAATCGATTCTCAGACAAGTTGCCGGCGAGGTAACGAAGTCGGCACAGGTAAGTAACGCAGGAAGCCGTGACGGCGAGACAGCTGGGTCCCTAACCGTCCCTATTTCATTAACATCAAATGCTTTCGTTTCGGATCGGGCCGCCAACAGTCTTGCAATCGACCTCTCCTATTTTGAAAAACGGGTCTATGACAGGTTTAAGATTTCCCTGAATATGGATGTAATCTGGAATGGGCAGACCTATGAAGCTGAAACCCGTGACATCTCCCAATCCGGTTTGCAACTGCGTGTGAAAACGCCGATTGATATTTCGGAGAGTGACCTGGTGCGCGTCGATGTGATGCCCTCTGTCGGGCGTCAGCTTGACCATCCTGAACTCGATTATCGTGTTGTGCGAATTCGCCGCCTGTTGAACGATACACTTTTGGCATTGCAGTGCATTGAGAGTGACGCTAAGGACGGGCTGACGGTGATTTCAGACCATATCAAGACTTCAACCAAGAAGTCATTGGCTGAACAGACTGACCCCGAAGATGCAATGCTGACCGCGCAAGCCCTGTTGGCTGAACGCTTTTACATGCGTTCCACAACCATACTGCCGTTCTTTATATTTGAATGCCAGGATGGAGAATCACCTTTGCGCATCGTCTTCGGCAATCAGGTAAACCAGCGTTCCTTGAATGCATTCGGTAACTCACAGGGTAATTACGATTTCACTTCCCTGGTCACACCAAAGCGCATCAAGCTGTTAACTCGACTGGCGTTACGTGATAGCAAGGCGGACACGCTGATGGCAGTCTATCGTTCCCCGGAGCATGCGGAACCGCAGATCATAGCTGATCTTGAGTGCAAAAATTACAAACACTGGTGTCGACTCCTGACGCGATATTCGGATCAGCCGGGATTCCGCGTATTTAAGATAGTCACGCGAGTGGCCCGCCGGCCCGTGGAGATGCGAATTGAGGACGCACTGGAACCGCTTCCCGATCAGAGTGACAAGTTTGTTCGCAAACTTCTCATGGATGCCATAGCCTTATCGATCGTAGGCGCCATGATCGATGTGACTGACCAGGTTCCTAACTGGCGCCATGACGACGGCTTTGACTGCAATCTCTATGAGGAACCGGTCATCTATGATGATGATCAGCAATCCCATGAACCACCTCAAATGGTACCCATTCACTACATCCAGGAAAACCGGAGTGAAGACCGCTTTCTGGGGCAGATGCAGGTTGAGGTGGACGTCGCCGGACGTCTCTATCTGGGCAGAACCCGGGATGTATCGGCCCACGGGTTGTCCGTCGAGATTGCAGATTCAAATCTCGCTTTAGTCAGTGAGCGCGGGGCAACGATAACCTTTCCAAAACTGGAAGCGAGAAGCTCAAGCCTGGCGCGTATCAAAGGTACCTTTCGCAATGTACCGGCAGAGATCGTAGGTGGACCGGCGGATGGGGAGCGGCTGTTACGCCTCAAAATCAGTGATGTCGGCAAAGGCCGTCAGTTTTCCAGTGCATTTTCCGGATTCTTGGAAAAACGGCAATCCGGTCTGCTACTCGAAACCTCTCATAGTCTACGTGCCGCCACATCGCGCCTCTACTCATCGATCTTTATCGAAAGCAGCTCGACCCTGCCGGTCTTCATCTATCGCTGATCCCAGAATGACTGGACCTTCCGACTCGGCATCACCGCCTCCCCCTCACCGCTGGTCAGTTATTTCGAGGTTGCTGACGGCGAATTCGATTTCAGTGTCCTGGCCATGAATGGCCGCTTACAGCAAATCATGCAGGAAGTGATCGAACAGGGTTCGGCTGAGATCATCCTCTACCTCTCTAAAGAGCGTCGTGGGAGCATACCTGAATTTGAAATCGAATCTCTGGCCGAATTCGAAATTGTCGATGAAACACAAAGAAATAAATTCGTGCATCATGCTATGAACCATGATTTTCGCTGCGTCAAGATAGTCGTCAATCATCCTGACGTACCACCAAAAGCAGAGGTTGAACAAGCTATAGATCGGCTGGTACAACTTTCCCCTGGCCGCTGTGAACGCCTGAAAGCCGATTTCGATAACCTGATTGCCATTGGCGATGTGATTGACATCACCGGGCTGGTTGAGGACGTTTGGAATGAAACACCGGCACCCGGCGCTGCTGAGGATACAAGCGGGACAAATTAAAAGTCTATTGCCTGAATGTTAAGATATTGGCAAGTGTACGGCATTCACTTTTTGCCGGTTGACTGTCTATCAGTATCGTGATTCAGAAGTGCGGCCTGCGGCACGATATTCGATATATCCATCGGTGGCGAGAGAAAGTGCCCTTGTACATAGTTTATCCCCGATTCATACAAGAACCTTAAAATTGCCGCATCCTCCACATATTCAGCAATGGTCTCTTTACCCAGGGAGTGAGCAATATCGTTGATGGAGTGAACAATCGCACGATCGCTGGGATCGGTCGCCACGCCTCTGACAAACAGGCCGTCTATCTTGATAAAGTCCACCGGAAGATTTTTCAAATGTGAAAACGACGAGAACCCACTACCGAAGTCGTCCAATGCAAAGCTACAACCAAGGGCGCTCAAGCGTGTAATCATCTCATTGGCTGACATCAGATTGGATACAGCCGAGGTCTCGGTGATTTCAAATATCACTTTACCAGGATCAATCGCAGAATTGACGACGAGTGTTTCGATATCCTCGATCAATTGCTTATTGGTGACTGTTTGACCCGACAGATTGATGGTAAACATTCCCGTATAGCCCGTCTGCTGCAACAATGCCAGTTTCTTTACAGCTGCGTTGACAACCCAGTAGTCTATTTTGTCCATCATATTGAAGCGTTCCGCCGTAGGAAGGAATACACCGGGAAAGACAATCCCCCACATCGGGTCATCCAGTCGCAGCAACAGTTCACTGATCTGTTGTTCCTGAGGCACGACCGATAGAAGCTGTTGGTAAATTGGCCCCTCGGTCTCCAACATCAATTCTGCAGGAATAAGCTCTACCGGGATAATGGGTTGATAGTGAAGTACAAGATGGTCCTGCACCAAGGCATTGTGCAGACGCGAAGACCAGCCCAGATCAAGATCCATCGCTTTTTTGCTGTCACTTTCAGGAATAAAAAGGTGCGTACGGTTACGACCTTCACCTTTTGCTATATGGCAGGCAATATCCGCATCGGCGAGTATTTCACTGGCTGATTCGGACTCCTTGTCGATCAGGGCAATACCGATTGACCTGTTCACTTTGTACTGTTTCCCGTTATAGGTGAAAATATAGCTATCAAGCATCTCACGATAGTCATCTGCCACCTGGTGGACACTTTCCTTGCATATATTACGTAATATGACGGCAAATTCATCACCACCCAGTCGAGCTAGCCCGAATATTTCACAAATAAAGAGGGTAAAACCCGTGTAGTTCAATAGAATTCAGTTACTTAGGCTGAAATTGAACGAGGTTTTGCCTGTGACAGAATGTACCCAAGGTCGTTTTGCTTTTCCAGCGGTAAAACGCCGCCAGGTTGAAGCGGATTTTTCCGGTGGTGATATCAGCAGTGATGGCGGCGTGTTGTTGCTACGACAAGCGGACCGACGGCTGGGATTGCTTGAAGCCGTCAATGACACTCTCGCTGATCCACGCGATGGCCGCTATGTGCAACATGATCAGATTTCTCTACTACGCCAGCGGGTCTATGCCCTGTGCCAGGGCTATGAAGACCTCAACGATCACGACAGTCTGCGACAAGATTTGGCCTTTCAGACGGCCGTGGAACAGGATCAGGCACTGGGCAGTTCACCCACGCTCTGTCGCTTGGAGAATCGGTCAGATCGGGCAACCGCTGTCGCGATCCATCAGGTCCTGATCGAGCAGTTCATCGCCTCGTTTGCCGAGCCACCCGAGGAGTTGATCCTGGACTTCGACGCCACCGATGACCGGGTTCACGGCCTGCAGGAAGGCCGCTTCTTCCACGGTTACTACGATAACTACTGCTTTCTCCCGTTGTACGTGTTTTGCGGCGAACAACTGCTGGTCAGCTATTTGCGCCCGAGCAAGATCGACGGGGCGAAACATGCGTGGGCGATCCTCGCCCTGCTGGTCAAACGCTTGCGTCAGGCGTGGCCGGCGGTGCGGATCATCCTGAGAGCCGACTCGGGCTTCTGTCGTCACCGCATGCTGCGCTGGTGTGAACGCCATGGCATTGGCTACATCGTAGGCCTGGCGCGCAACCACCGCCTGCAACGGATGATCGAGGAAGACTTCACTGCAGTCGAGCAATGCTTCAAGGCCAACGGACAGAAGCAACGCGTCTTCCTTGGCCTGCGCTACGGTGCACGCAGCTGGCGCCGTCGACGCGCGGTGATCGCCAAGCTGGAGGTGAGTGAGCGAGGGCGTAATCCCCGATTTGTCGTCACCAACCTCAACGGCGATGCCCAAACCCTTTACGACGACGTCTATTGTGCGCGGGGCGAGATGGAAAACCGCATCAAGGAACAACAGCTGGGGCTGTTTGCTGATCGCACCAGTGCACATCATTGGTGGACCAATCAGTTTCGCTTGCTGCTGTCGAGCCTGGCCTATGTGTTGATGGAAGCGATTCGCCGCTTGGCCTTACAGGGTACAGAACTGGCCAAGACCCAGGTCGGCACGCTGCGGCTTAAACTACTCAAAGTGGGTGCGGTGGTGATACGCAATACCCGGCGTGTCCGCTTCCTGCTCTCCAGTGTCTTTCCTTACCAGGCATTGTTCTTCAGTGTGGCCGAACGGCTGGAGCCAGGATAGCACGCGATGAGTGCTGCCCCGGCACGTTGATAAATAACGGGGTAAGGGGAAGCTGTGCCTGTCAGCCAGAAATCGGGGCGTTTGGAGCCGGTATCATCCTGTTTCTCGTCCCGGCCTTCTCCTCGTGCCAGTATCGGCAAATGGATGAAATATCCGGGCTAGCCCGCATGTTTCATCCGTTTTTAAATTTAGCCGGTGATATGGCCAAGCTTGGATGGTTTGCCCTCACTGGGAACCAAACCTCTATCAAGCCCTGATTTTCCACCCTCCGGGCAGACTCCCCCTTACCCCCATTGTTGATCAACGTGCCGGGGCAGCACTCTGCCGGGCTATCCCGGCTTGAGTCGTGCCGCCACCTGGAAAAACAGCGCCTGATAGGGATAGGTGCTGGAGAGCAGGAAGCGGATCCGTCGCGTGTTGCGAATGATGACCGCCCCGATCTTGAACAGTTTGAGCCGGATCGTGGTCATCTGTGCACGCGCCAGTTCCGTGCCCTTCAGCGCGAGGCGCCGGATGGCCTCCATCAGCACATAGGCCAGACTGGACAGCAGTAGACGAAACTGATTGGCCCACCAGTAATGCGCGCTGGTGCGATCGGCGAACAGCCCCAGTTGCTGCTCCTTGATTCGGTTCTCCATGTCACCACGGGCGCAGTAGAGGTCATCGTAAAGGCGCTGTTTGTCGCCGGCCAGGTTGGTGACGATGAAGCGTGGATTTGGCCCCTTGTCGGTGACCTCCAGTTTGGCGATCACCTTGCGACGCGTCTTCCAGGTGCTGGCGGCATAGTGAAACTGAAAGAATTCCCGCATCTTCATGCCGGTTCGCTTCGCCAGTTCCTCAACCCACTGCATGGGCTCACGGATACACCGCAGCAAGGCGTCATTCTTGGCGATGCCCACGATATAGCCCACAGCGTTGCGCTCGCACCAGCTGAGCATGTGGTGACGGCAAAAGCCGCTATCGCCCCGAAAGATGATACGCACTTCAGGCCAAGCCCGGCGCAGGCGTTTGACCAACAGCGCCAGAATTGCCCAGGCATGCTTGGGCGCATCGATCCGGCTGGGCCGCAGATAACTCACCAGCAGTTGATCGCCACAAAAGACATACAGGGGCAGGAAGCAGTAGTGATCGTAGTAGCCGTGAAAGAAGCGGCCTTCCTGGCGGCCATGCACCGGATCATCCGTGGCGTCGAAATCCAGGATCAGCTCATCGGGTGGTGCATCATATGAGGCAATGAACTGCTCGAGCAGTAGGTTGTGGACATCAACGGCAACCCGGCGATCGACCCGGTTCTCCAGCCGACAAAGTGTCGACTGGCTGCCCAGTACCTCCTCGCGTTCGATCGAGCTCTGTAGGGCCGGGTCGGTGCGTAGTGTCTGATGGTCGTTCAGATCTTCATAACCCAGGCAGAGCCCATAGACTCGCTGGCGCAACAGGCTCAACTGGCTGTGTTCAATATAGCGGGGATCTCGCGGGTCGGGGATGACCGCATCAACCGCCTCGAGCAATCCCAGACGCCTGTCGATCTCACGCAGCAGCAACACGCCGCCGTCCGAGGTGATATCGCCACCGGAAAACTCGGCTTGAACCTTACGGCGTTTTAGGGCTGGAAAATCAAAGGCAGTCTGGGTACAGTTTGTCACAGGCAAAATCCTTTCGATTACAGTGTAAGCAACTGAATTATATCGAAGTATCAGGATTTTGCCTTTTTAATGCGTGAAATATTGGGGCTAGCAAATCGGTACTTCTAAGGCGCTGTTTTAACTGTTGTGCGATCTCCACCAATAATCGATCACCCGCTGCATGGCCCGCAGTATCATTGATATATCATTGCTGTCCCATTAACTTTTACAGTAGAGCCAGTTGATTGCAATCATTTGTTTTGTCATTGATTGGGTCTCCTCGTAGTAACGCCATCAGGTCTCGTTTTTCAAACAGGTTCATCTGTAATAATCGCAATATCTGTTGAGCACTTTTTCGGATTTTCGACTGGAACTTGATATAGGCAAGCAACAAATAAACACACAAAGCAATCCAGATTTGTGTCATCACAGCATTCTTACTGGTACCGACAAATGATTTGATTTTCAGGTTCTGTTTGATCCACTTGAAGAACAACTCAATATCCCAACGAGCCTTATAAATCTGTGCAATGGTTTTGGCAGCCAGCTTGAAATTATTCGTCAGAAAAACATAATGCTTGCTGGTTTCAGGATCGCGGTAACCGATACGACGCAACTGAATTGGACACTTCTTTGCTGTGATTGGCCCGGTAAATTCAATGATTTGATCTGATGTCAGTCCTTTGCTTTTAATCACTGGCTGGCGGGATATCACCCGATAAACTGCATTGGACTTTTGACGTGTAACAAAGAAAATGCCTTTTTTATTCAGTTGATTATACCACTCGTAGTCGTTATAGCCTTTATCGAAGGTCACAATACTGCCTTTTGGAAAATTCATCAGCTTGCCAATATTGACTTCATGCTGGTTGCCTTCGGTGACAGCAAAGAACTCGGGTAAATGACCTGAATGGTTGAGTCCAACATGTAATTTTACTGCCGCTTTTGTCGTGCGAAATTCAGCCCATGGAAAAACTGACAGGCATAAATCAATGATACTGGCATCCAGGGAATACAGTGGATTCTTAAAACGGAAATCATGCGATGGTGCTTTTGCCTGGCATCGCGTCAACAGTTTGCTAAACAACTCTTCATAAAGCGTGTAAGGCTTGTCATTGTTGATGCGAGATAAACTCGAACGCCTAATCAAACGACTACCCAGGTGATAAAGACGATGCGCCTGTGCCCCGAGATTATCAACCATATCCCGCAAACTGTTTCTACCGGAAAGTTGTCCCATCATCATTGCCACGAACTGGCTCCAGCGGGAGTTTTTACGAAAAGCCCTGCCTGTATGGTGTTCTTTTGCCAGTGTTTCAAATTCATGTCTCGAAATCAGTTTCAGCAGTTGCGCAAATACCGTGCTATTATGTGACATGGCCTGGTTATTCCTTTTGATTCAATGATTTGTTTGCGCTTTTATTTTATCAAAATGTGAATAACCTGGGCCTCCTAAATCTCAGTTAATGGGACAGCAGTGTTGATATATTTAAAACGGTCGAGATCTATGTATAACAGAGCACTGGTCTCTTTACTGCGCTTGAGCCGACCAGCCTCTTGGGTTAACTGTTCTTCGAAATAGCGCCGATTGTATGGTTTGGTCAGCGCATCGTGACTCGCTTGCCAGCGCAGTTCTTCTTCAAGCAACTTCCGTTCAGAGATATCGCGAAACGCGACTACTGTGCCTTCGCGTTTACCTTTGATAGTCAGGGGATAAACCGTGCACTCCACCGGTATCGAATCGCCTGACTTATGCCAAAACAGGGTCTCCCGCGCGTTGAGAGGTGTACCATCTGCATAAGTATGTTGTAAAAAACACTTTTTTTCATCGATCGGATTGCCATCTTCATCGGTGTAATGAAAAAGCTCAAGCGCCGACTTGCCGATCAATCGCTCATCAGGTGCATATCCCAGAATTCGCCTGCAAGCCGGATTGACGAACGAGATATGACCTTCGGAATTCACCCCGTAAACCCCCTCGCCAACCGACCTGAGGATACCACCAAGGCGTTCGCGCTCTTTTTCGATCGATTTATGGGCCCGGATATGCCTGCTCATGGCATCTATGCGGGTCAGAAACAGATCATCGCTTTCGTTTTTGAACATGCATTCAACCGCACCCGCTTCGAGTGATTGCTTGATTGCCTTATCAAGATAGGTACCGGTTATGATCGCAGTGGTGATTCCGGTAGTCGTTGCGTCGTCACGCAGTCGCTGACAGAGCACATCACCTGTGGCGTCCGGCATAAAGTAGTCGATGATTGCGATATCGAACCGGGAATCCAGTGCCTTCTCGTAGCCCTCCCCTACCGTGGCGGCTGTCTCGGCCTCATAGCCATTGGCCATCAGCAGCCGCTAATACTTCACGCGCACCGTGCGCGAGTCATCCACAAACAGAACTCGAATTGGCTGAGCGATTGAATTCGCGGTTGCCTCTGTGTGTTTTCGCTGATTCGCATCGATGAGCAGTTTTTCGATGAGGTCCGTGCTCTTCCGATAATCCTCCCAGAGTAGAAATGCAGAATTGTCTCTTCTTTCCACCCTCCTGATGAGATCGGCCTCCGATTCATGGGCAAGTGTAAGCAGTGGCAGGGATGTATAAGTGTTTTTCTCCAGCAACGTATACAGTTCGTCTGCTCCGTAAACGGCGTCACCGGGCCATCCCAATACTACCGCTTCGAAGGTTCCTCCATCATAAGAGCCCGGGGCAAAGCGTCTAAGCGCAGAATTGAAGTCGAGATCGGCCTCAACCTCATAACCCGCTTTGATCAGGAGATTTTTTTCAATATGGCGAATAGTGGCGGAAAGTTCGACCAGCAATACTCTTGGCAAAACCATTTTTCCTTAAATAACAGTTAGATACAAACAACACCAAAATCCATATCAATTGTACTGATATCGGAAAATGCCACTATTTCTTTAGCGCGGCCTCACCCGACACCCGTTTGTACTGAGAAACAGGATCATTTCTCGAAGGTAGATCCTCAATGCACAGGGTAAACAGCGTGGTGACAATACCGTTGATAGGAAAAATATTCTCATCAATGCGGCTTAATCAGAAACCTGATCATTGCGATTGCTCGGCATAGTCAGGATCGATTTCCGGCATCACGGGCAATAAATCTGCAAGCTGGGTGACAAAGCTGTTTGAGCAAGGCATGCTGGCGATCCTTCTACAATTCAACCTTGGCAAACATCCCGATTTGTAGGTTAAAGTAGAGCTATTTTCAGCAGCAACCATTTGGCGTCGTGTTACAGAAATGAGCAATCAATCCAATACTCCCCCTTACCAAGACGGTTTTCTCATTACTCTGATAATTCTCGCGATCGTTGGGCTGATCTGGCTGTTTCTGCCGTTTCTAGCGGCATTGTTCTTTTCCCTCATCGTAGCCACCGCCACCTATCAGTTGTTTCTGAAACTTCAACATCGATGGAAACTCAGCGATACGACCGCAGCCACCGCGATGAGCATTCTGATTTTTTTCACCGTGATTGCGCCCATCACTTACCTGCTGGTTGAGATCTCTTTGCGCACCGGCGAGCTTTACGGATCGGTTCAGGGCTGGGTGGACGCACAGGATTCGGAGAGCCTGAAGAAGATCTATACCGAAACAGCCAAAAAACTTCCGTTCGATTTGGGTGATCAGAGCGCACTCATTGCACAACTGGATGCCAATCTCACGAAGCTGATAACGGTTGCGAAAAACACGGTAGTGTTTCTGCTGCGGAGCATATTCAGCAATACAGCCGGCTTTCTCACCTTCGTGTTTCTATCGGTTTTCGCGCTGTTTTTTTTCTACCGGGACGGCGATGATATTGCACGCCAGATCAAAGTGCTTTCACCGCTGCCGAATCGCTACGATGAGTTGCTGATGGTGCGTTTCAGCAGCCTGGCAACCGTGTTGACCATCAGTGTTGTGATCGTGGCTCTGTTACAGGGCGTGAGTTTCGGCATCCTGATGAGTTTGCTTGGGTTGCCGGCACTGTTTCTCGGCATTGGCATTGCGGTAACATCCTTTATCCCGGTGGTGGGATCCGCATTGATCTGGATCCCGGTGGCTGTCTACCTCTATCTTCAGGGAGAGGCCTGGCAGGCGATCCTGGTAGTCGTTTGGGGCATGGTGATAATGGGATTTGTAATCGACAATGTCCTGCGTCCGGTGATGATTCAGAAGATCTCCAAAGGCCTGCCTGACGGCGGTAATCTCGGGGCGCTGGATCATACATTGCTGACTGTTCTTTCGACACTTGCCGGCCTGATCCAGTTCGGCATCATAGGCATGTTGTTCGGCCCGGTCATCGCCGCCATGGCCATCGCTATTTTCGATGTCTACGAACAGATCCACGGTGACACACTCGATCGGGAGAATTGCTGAATCGTCATTCCTGACCGTTATTAGTCATGCTGAATTCGAGAAGCCTGTTCCTCATCGGGCATAGAGTTTCAGCTTAACCTGCCGCTATAGGTATGAAGATCCCGCATGACCCAGAGGTAATATTATGGACGTTTCCGGAGCCGGCTCCCCATCCGCCAGCATGCTCGCGAATATCGCGACCAAAACCGAAACCAGTGTGGCAGTGCAAAAGAAAGAGATGGGGATGGAAAAACAGACCGCAGCGCAGCTCATCGCATCTATAGAGCAGAGCACGCCGAAATCAAATGCCACCGGTAACATAGGCGGCAATATCGACGTTATGGTCTGAATCCGTTTTGCCTACACCATCAGCCATAAACCTGCCTCGGCAACCACAAAACGACTTCCGGAAAGATTATACAGATCGCCAGGCCGACAGATTGCAGGAACAAAAACGGAAGCGATGAGCGATAGATCTGCCCCATGGTCACCTCGGGGGGCGCGACACTCTTGAGATAGAAGAGGGCGTAACCGAAGGGCGGACTGATAAACGACATCTGCATGTTGACCATGTAGACGACACCGAACCACAGCGGCAGCTCCTCGGGACTGACGCCCGGCAGACCGAAGACCCCGTCGAAACTCATGGTCTTCATCAAGGGGATGAAGATCGGCACCGCCAGTAGCAGAATCCCGACCCAATCCAGAAACATGCCCAAGATCACCAGGATCACCATCATCAGAATCAGCACCCCATAGGGTCCCAGGCCGGTGCCGGCGATGGACTCATTGACGAATTCCTGACCACCATTGACCACATAGAAGCCGACGAACAGCGTGGCCCCGAAGATGATCCACAGCACCATTCCGGTAACCCTCAGGGTGGTGATGGCGGCGGATCGAATATTGTCGATGGTGAGACGTCGATGCATGGCGGCCACCACCAGAGCACCGAAGGTGCCGACTCCCGCCGCCTCAACCGGCGTGGCGATCCCGGCAAAGATGATTCCCAGGACCAAGGCCACCAGAGCCAAGGGAGCGAACATATTGGCCAGCAGGCGAATCTTTTCCCGGGTGCTCACCCTCTCCTCTTGCGGCAATGGCGGTCCCCAGGTTGGCTTTATCGTGGTGGCTGTCGCCACATAGATGATGTAGAGGCCGGAGAGGATCAGACCAGGTATGACCGCGCCGATGAAGAGTTCACCCACCGACTGTTGTGCGATCACGGCAAACAGGATGGCCAGGATCGACGGCGGGATCAAAATCCCCAACGTGCCTCCAGCCAGAATCGAGCCGCAGGCGATGGTCGGATGGTAGTGGCGGCGAATCATGGCCGGCAGGGCGATCATGCCCATGGTGACTTCAGTGGCGCCGATGACACCGCACATGGCGGCCAACAGGGTGGAGGCGATAATGGTGGAGATGGCCAGGCCGCCGCGCAACCCGCCGAGGATCTTGTAGACCATGTCATAGAGCTCTTCGATGATCCCGGCCCGTTCCAGCATCGAGGCCATGAATATAAACAGCGGGACCGCCGACAACTGGTAATTGGTCATCAGGGGGAAGATGCGTGACGGCAATATATTCAGCATGGCGGTATCGCCGAACAGGAACAGGAAGACACAGGCCAGGCCGCCGGTGACGAAGGCCAGGGGCAATCCGGCCATCAACAGGACCAGCAGCGAACCGAACATAAGGACGGTCAACCAGACGATATCGATTTCCAGTCCCATGGTATTAGGGCCTGTTAGCACTAACCCAATACGCCCTGCTGGGGCTGTTTTCGTGCCCAGCAAGACAGAATGAGCGTAGTGTAGTTATTCTACATGAGCGAATGATAACGCCGCTGGGGACGAAAACAGCCCCAGCCCTTCGGGTTGCGCCCCGAAGGAAGTGCCCTTGGGGTGCGCCCCGAAGGAAGTGCCCTTGGGGTGCGCCTGAAAAAGCGCCACTCGGCGTTGCTCGTCGTTCATTTGGAATCACCAAACTTCTCTCCTCGCGCCCCGAAGGAAGTGCCCTTGGGGTGCACCTTGATTGGCGCTTTTTCAGGCACAACAGGGTGTATTGGATTAGTGTTAACAGGCCCTATCCTTCCGGTCTCACTTCGGCATCCAGTGTCGCCACGCCGGGTTTGATCACTACCGAAATATCTTTCAGCAACTGGGCGACGCCCTGTATCAACAACAGCAGCGCCCCCAGGGAGAGCGCCAGTTTGATCGGCCAGTATTGGATGCCCCATTCGGAGATGGAGACCTCATTCACTTCATAGGAGTCGTAAAAGAAGGTCCATCCGGTCACCAACAGGGTGAGCATAAAGATAAAGAAGAAGATAGAGGTGAAGAGATCCACCACTGCCTTGGTGCGGTTGGAGAGTTTGTTGTATATCACATCCACCCGCACATGCGCCCCTTCGCGCAGCACAAAACCACCGGCGATGAGATACTGCATACCGAACATGAGAAACATACTCTCGTGGGCCCAATTGGTGGGTGAATTGAAGACATAGCGGACGATCACCTCGTAGTAGTAGACGAATACCGCAATTACCGACCAGTAAGCGACAAACTCACCGGCCAGGCCGTTAATGCGGGAGATCACCCGATTGATGAGAAAGGGTTCTAGGCTATCCTGGTGTTCCGCTTCGACACTGGGGCAGTGAAATCCGCCATCCGGCTGCAGCTTTTCAACCTGGTTTCGCATTTGAATCAGTTTCGGCATCCAAAGCAGATCAACAAGCAGCAGAAGGAGCATGCCTGCTCCCAGAGCCTGCGCGATGTGGTTCCAGCGATCACTCCCCTGTTGCGCCATTTCAAGTGACGCCCTGGCGCCGGTCAGCCTGTGCCTGGCATCGCTGAGACGTTGTTCCGCATTACGACGTCCCTTGTTGACCGCTTTTTCCGCACGCTGCACTTTAAACTCGGCCAGCTTGATCCCGTTCTGTGCGGCCGAGAGGTCGTCACGCATACTCCGCACCTCAACATTCACCACCAACAACGAAGTGAAGAGCGCTATGAATGCCAGTGCCCAATAGCTCTTCAGGTAGAGCCTGTGCACACCGAAAAAACCACCGACGACGAGCAGAAAGTAGCCGAGAGAGAGGGAAAGGGGTCGACCCGATTCCTGGGGTGCGGCCTTGCGGAACAACACCATGGCAAACAGGGGAAACAGGATCAGACCACTCCAGTAGAGCCAGTGCGGCAGTATAAAGCTGATCTCAGGCATGGGATCGGGTCTCCCGGCGGCACCCTAGCCCGAATATTTCACAAATAAAGAGGGTAAAACCCGTGTAGTTCAATAGAATTCAGTTACTTAGGCTGAAATTGAACGAGGTTTTGCCTGTGACAGAATGTACCCAAGGTCGTTTTGCTTTTCCAGCGGTAAAACGCCGCCAGGTTGAAGCGGATTTTTCCGGTGGTGATATCAGCAGTGATGGCGGCGTGTTGTTGCTACGACAAGCGGACCGACGGCTGGGATTGCTTGAAGCCGTCAATGACACTCTCGCTGATCCACGCGATGGCCGCTATGTGCAACATGATCAGATTTCTCTACTACGCCAGCGGGTCTATGCCCTGTGCCAGGGCTATGAAGACCTCAACGATCACGACAGTCTGCGACAAGATTTGGCCTTTCAGACGGCCGTGGAACAGGATCAGGCACTGGGCAGTTCACCCACGCTCTGTCGCTTGGAGAATCGGTCAGATCGGGCAACCGCTGTCGCGATCCATCAGGTCCTGATCGAGCAGTTCATCGCCTCGTTTGCCGAGCCACCCGAGGAGTTGATCCTGGACTTCGACGCCACCGATGACCGGGTTCACGGCCTGCAGGAAGGCCGCTTCTTCCACGGTTACTACGATAACTACTGCTTTCTCCCGTTGTACGTGTTTTGCGGCGAACAACTGCTGGTCAGCTATTTGCGCCCGAGCAAGATCGACGGGGCGAAACATGCGTGGGCGATCCTCGCCCTGCTGGTCAAACGCTTGCGTCAGGCGTGGCCGGCGGTGCGGATCATCCTGAGAGCCGACTCGGGCTTCTGTCGTCACCGCATGCTGCGCTGGTGTGAACGCCATGGCATTGGCTACATCGTAGGCCTGGCGCGCAACCACCGCCTGCAACGGATGATCGAGGAAGACTTCACTGCAGTCGAGCAATGCTTCAAGGCCAACGGACAGAAGCAACGCGTCTTCCTTGGCCTGCGCTACGGTGCACGCAGCTGGCGCCGTCGACGCGCGGTGATCGCCAAGCTGGAGGTGAGTGAGCGAGGGCGTAATCCCCGATTTGTCGTCACCAACCTCAACGGCGATGCCCAAACCCTTTACGACGACGTCTATTGTGCGCGGGGCGAGATGGAAAACCGCATCAAGGAACAACAGCTGGGGCTGTTTGCTGATCGCACCAGTGCACATCATTGGTGGACCAATCAGTTTCGCTTGCTGCTGTCGAGCCTGGCCTATGTGTTGATGGAAGCGATTCGCCGCTTGGCCTTACAGGGTACAGAACTGGCCAAGACCCAGGTCGGCACGCTGCGGCTTAAACTACTCAAAGTGGGTGCGGTGGTGATACGCAATACCCGGCGTGTCCGCTTCCTGCTCTCCAGTGTCTTTCCTTACCAGGCATTGTTCTTCAGTGTGGCCGAACGGCTGGAGCCAGGATAGCACGCGATGAGTGCTGCCCCGGCACGTTGATAAATAACGGGGTAAGGGGAAGCTGTGCCTGTCAGCCAGAAATCGGGGCGTTTGGAGCCGGTATCATCCTGTTTCTCGTCCCGGCCTTCTCCTCGTGCCAGTATCGGCAAATGGATGAAATATCCGGGCTAGGCGTGGCGCAGCAGTTATTCTTCGATGGATTATCGGGTAGTCCGGGGCCCGCTCTTGAGCAGGCCCCGTCAGCCTATTGATGGATCAGGCCTTCAGGCTATGCCCTTTGATCATCTCCTTATCCACGTATCCCAGGGAACCTGACATCATGTACTCCAGCTGAATCTTGAACGCCTTGGCGGCGAAGGCATCTTTGTTCGCCCACTTGTACCAAAGGGGTACAGAGAGCAACGTGAAGGCCTCCACATCATCCTCGGAAAGACGGGTGACTTCAGTGCCGGCTTCCTCGAATTTCTTCCAGGCCTTCTGACCGGCCGCCTGAATCGCCGCATGATGCAGATCGGAGTAGGTGTGCACCTCCATCTCCACGAACTGCTTCATGTTCGCTGACAGCTTATCCCAAGACTTTTTGGAGACGGTGAGATCCATCAGATCCACCGGTTGATAGATGGACATGAATCCCGGCGGTCCCATGGATATGTACTTGGTCACCTGATGGAAACCCAGGGCATGGTTGATTGCCGGCCCGACATAGTCCGCTACATCGATTGTTCCTTTCTCCAATGCGGGAAAGATCTCGGATCCCGGCAGCAGTGTTGTCTTCGCACCGGCCGCCTGGAATACCTCCGCCACCATACCGCCGGGCAGGCGCATCTTACGGCCGCGGAAATCGTCTATCGATCGGATCGGCACCTTGGAGTGGATGATGTTGGGACCGTGGTGAATCGGTCCGACAAAATGGAGTCCCACCTTGCCGAACGCTTCCCGAGCCAGTTCCAGGCCACCAAGACCATAGTAGAAGGTGTCCCATTCATGAGGATTTCGCAAACCCAAGGGATAGGAAGAGAGAAAAACCGCCAAGGGCATACGCCCGGCCCAATAGAGCGTAAACGGATTCATGGCATCGAGAACCCCGTTCTTCACCGCATCGAACAGCTGGAACTCTCCCACGACATCCTTCGCACCGAAAGGCTTGAACGCCAGCTCGCCTCCGGTTTTCTCCACGATTCCGTTACACCAGTCCTTGAATATTTCCAGGCCGATACCACCGGGCCAGGAGGTCTGGATCTTCCAGGTGGTGGTCTCGGCCGCGACTGCGTTGCCGATGAAAGGTGCGCCGCTGATAGTCAGTGCGCCGGCGGCAGCCGAGTGCTTGAGAAATTGACGACGCTGCATGTCAGCGGTGTTTTCAGTTGCGCTAAACTCCCGAACCTGTTTCATTTGAGTCATGTAACCCTCCTCGATTATTATTCGCTGCAACTCCCGATTGGCCTATCGCCGCTCGAGTCTCTATGCATTGATTATCTGTGTCCTTATCATCAACCCCAGAGTAAGTATCCCTCGGCAAAGCCGGGGGCTTTAGTTGTGAACCGCTCGAAGCGGTCTGTAAAACGGAGCCTATTGGCTCCTTGAGCCCCTCAAAGGGGCTGTTACATCAACTGTAACTGATCAATCCTACGGTCTTCCGCTTCCTGCTGCCGTATATACTCCCGAATCACCTGCTCATCCCTGCCTACCGTCGAGGTAAAATATCCCCTGGCCCAGAAATGATGGCCAACATAGTTCCTTTTCCGACCCAGGTAGGTACGGGCTATGTGGATCGCACTTTTACCTTTGATAAACCCAACTACCTGCGATACCGCATATTTTGGTGGCATCGATATCATCATATGGACATGATCTGCCATAACATGCCCTTCCTCTATCAAACTCTCTTTCTGCCTCGCCAGCCGATGAAATACCTCTCCAAGCTCCTGCCTGATCTGCCCAAAAAGCGTCTTCCTCCGGTACTTCGGAATAAAAACAATATGGTACTTACACTCCCATCTCGTGTGGCTTAAACTTTCTACTTGTCTCATGGTTTCTCCTTAGCGTGTTGCTTGGCGGCTCACGCTTTGGGGTTACTATGAGACTACTGTTTCTGTCAAACTGTTGATGCCTCCCCAGCAGAGCTGAGGGGTCTCCATTTTTGTCTAGCAGCCACAACCGTTATCGACTAGTCAGCTGAGATCCCGATATCCTCGCGTCACTGAAGTTGCCGGCAATCAAGAATCCGGCCATGACAGAGATCTTTCAGGTTAAGTTATTCAGCCAGCATTATATTTTCGTATAAAGACACCGCCATGAAGATCGATCTGGATTCAGACCGGATCTTTAAAATTCCTACCCGGAGGGTTTGTATGGATAACCAAAATCATCGATCGTGAGTGGACCGGCAATGCTGTTTGCGGGATCTTCACCGGGCGCTTTTTTCGATAGAGGTGGCAGGCTCATCCACGGCGATGTCATGAATGTCACTTGGCCGCGGGATACACCTATACCGAAACCTTAGAGCCAAGCATTCAGGAAAGGGATAAAATGAATTGGGAAGATACAGGTCAATGGGTCTGCATTTCCATTTCGGCTAACTAAATTTCACAGGAATTCTGAGTGACGGGCCAAACATCCGGGCCGTCAGGGATGGCTAGGGTCTGTTAACACCCGATTCAGAGTTAAGCCAAAACGCTAGCTTTCGTATTCGGTACCGCGCAGCGCCGCCACCAGGCTTTCGGTGGGCGGATGGGATGTACCTCCCGCAAACGATGAGATGGCCGTGTCTATATGGCGGCAGCCGTTTTCAATCGCCTTGAGCTGACACATTTCGGATTGACCGGCCGTCGCATGGCAATGCAGATGCAGGGGTAGATCCACCGCATCGATCAATGCCTTCACCAGCTCTGCGGTGGCATATGGGGTCAACAATCCAGCCATGTCCTTAATGCAGATTGAGTCGCAGCCCATCACCTCCAGCTCCTGTCCCATGGCAACGAAACCCGCTACGTCATGCACCGGGCTGACAGTGTAAGAGATCGTACCCTGAGCATGCTTGCCCGCCTCCTTGGTGGCTTCGATGGCGGTACGAAGATTCCGCAGATCGTTAAGCGCGTCGAAGATACGGAAAACATCCATGCCATTCTCGGCGGACTTGCGCACGAAGGCCCGCACCACATCATCCGAGTAGTGCCGGTATCCCAGCAGATTCTGGCCGCGCAGAAGCATCTGCAGCCGGGTATCAGGCAGCGCTTGACGCAGTTTGCGCAAGCGTTCCCAGGGGTCCTCTTTCAAAAATCTCAGGCAAGCGTCAAAGGTTGCGCCGCCCCAGCACTCCAACGACCAGTAGCCGATCCCATCGAGCTTCTCGCAAATCGGCAGCATGTCTTCCGTGCGCATGCGTGTGGCGATCAATGATTGGTGGGCGTCACGCAGGATGACATCGGTGACTTGTACCTTGTTGGACATTCGCGAACTCCTGATCAAAGCCCCGTATGGGCTGCTGTCGCCGCCACCAAGACCAGGGCCAGGTCTTCAGGGCTGAGTTTCTGGGAGAATTGGGTCAGTTCCGGATGTGCCTCCACAAAACCGGTATTGAATTCACCCGAACGGAACTGTGGATGATGCAGGATTTCAAGGTAATAGGGTATGGTGGTCTTGATGCCTTGCAAACCCATATCGCGCAAGGCACGCTCACCCCGATTGATGGCATCCTCCCATTCCTGCGCCCAGACAATCACTTTGGCCAGCATCGAATCGTAATAGGGGGGGACCGTGTAGCCGGTGTAGATGGCGGCATCCGTCCGCACCCCCGGTCCACCTGGCGCATAGTAGCGTGATATGCGCCCAAAGCTGGGCAGAAAACCGTTTTTGGGATCCTCGGCATTGACACGGAACTGGATCGCAAAACCCTGGTGCACGATCTCATGCTGCTCGAAGCGCAGGGCCAAACCCGCAGCCACCCGGATCTGTTCCTCCACGATATCCACCCCGGTGATGGTCTCAGTAATCGTATGCTCCACCTGTACCCGGGTGTTCATCTCCATGAAATAGAAGCGCCCATCGGCATCGAGCAGAAACTCGACTGTGCCGGCGTTGGTGTAGCCCACCGCCTTGGCGGCCAAAACCGCAAGCCCCCCGAGATATTGCCGCTGGGCCTCATCGAGTTGCGGCGAGGGCGCGATCTCGATCAATTTCTGATTACGCCGCTGGATCGAGCAGTCGCGTTCATAGAGATGAATGGCGTTGCCGTAATGATCCGCCAGTACCTGAACCTCGATATGGCGAGGGTCAACGATGCACTTTTCCAGGAAGATATCGGCACGGCCGAACGCTTTGGTGGCTCCCGAGATTACCCGCTGATAATTGCGCTGCAGCTCTTCCGCGGTATCGCAACGACGGATGCCTCGACCCCCACCGCCGGAAGTCGCTTTCAGCATCACCGGATAACCCAGCTCTTGTGCGAGTTCCAACGCCTCCTCGATATTTTCCAGGTTACCGTCAGAACCCGGCGTGACAGGCAGGCCCGCAGCCTTCATCGCATCGCGCGCCTCGGTCTTGTCACCCATGCGTTTGATCACATCGGCGCCGGGACCGATAAAGGTGATGCCTCGTCGTGCACAGGCCGCCGCCAGTTCAGGGTTTTCCGAGAGGAATCCATAACCTGGATGGATCGCATCACAACCTGTCGATGCCGCCAGATTGACGATCCGGTGTACGTTCAAATAACCCGCCAATGGATCACTGCCGAGACTGAAGGCTTCGTCAGCCTTCTTAACATGCAGGGAAAAGCGGTCCGCTTCGGAATAGATCGCGACAGAACGAATACCCATATCCGCACACGCACGCATAATACGAACGGCAATTTCGCCCCTGTTTGCGATGAGTATTTTACGAATCATAAAGAATAAAACACCCTTTCTTATATACCTCAGCTGGTGGACATCTGATCTAATATTTCACTACCGGACTTTAATTTCAGCAGACTTCGACGCCCGCTGATCCGGTCATGGCTGTTGACTGAAATGCCATATTATGGCGAATTATTGAATCCACTATTTTGGGAGAGATCAATTTTTGTCGCTGCCCACAGCTTGCCTCCCATTTACAGTAATGTTCCGCAGCAAATGAGGGCAGCCTATGATCGTAAGGGCGCATTGAATGAAAGCATGCCGTTAGGCGCTTCTCCTGACGCCTTTGTCCTTGTCATCCGGGGTATCCCTATCTTCCACGCCCTGGTAATCGATACTGATACGGTCACCCGCAAAAGTACGGAAATGGTTATCGGCAAAGGCAACGTGATCCGAGTGTTCACGATAGCTGTCGATCACTGCCGGGTGACAGAAACGAACCAGCCAGGTAAAACGATAGCGGGCTCCCTCCTGCACCGCGTTGCCGGTGAATACCGCCCTGACACCTGGAATTCGGGAAAGCACCCGCCGCCCTTCAGCCATCATGTCACGCACCTGCTGTTCATTCGCATCGGCGTTGTAGATAATCAGGTGCTCAACCGGCGAGCAGGGCTCGGGCACGCGCCTCGCCGCCGAGCGCTTTTTCGAGGAGCGGAAGATGGAACTGAAGACACGCATGACCCTCGGCAGCAACGAGGCGGTCAAGCAGGCCGTCGCAGGCGGCCTGGGAATAGCCATTGTCTCCCAACACACGCTCAGTCTGGATGCGGCATCCGGTGCCTATACTGTGCTGGACGTAAAAGGCTTCCCACTGCTGCGGCAATGGTACGCGGTCTATCTCAAGCGCAAGCGACTTTCAGCCATCACCGAGGCCTTCCTGCAGCACCTGATCAATGAAGGTGAAAGTCAGACTAAGAGAGAAACTAATACCGGATGACCTAAGCGAACCCACTTGTTGTTTCAGAACGATTCCAGTGTGCAAAAACATCAGGTTTGCATCCCGGGACCTGGTGACGCTGATCCAATCGGTGATGCCGGTACTAAACACCCCAAATCCCATGGTTGCGTTTTCATTTCCACAACTTAATCTAATCCACCGGTGTAACCGATCATTTCGATACCGTTACAGTCAGTCAAAAGCATGCTTACTCTTGATCCACAGATGCTGAACGGTTAATTTTTTCACCATGCCTCAGTGGTTCCAACTGAGATGGCCCGAAACTGGCTGACCGGTGATAAATCGACATGATGCAGTAGAATATGAGAATGAAGAAAAGCTGATCTTGCTATAATTACAGTTATTGACTGAATATGGATACATTACTTTCCAAACATTGGCATCATTTATCAGCAGATGAAGTCGAGGGGCTTCTGGAGTCCAGCGCGACAAAAGGGCTCGATATCTTTGAGCTGGAGCATCGTCACGCCCATTACGGTCCGAACCGTCTAACGCCGCAAAAGGGCAAAGGTCCGCTGGAGCTTTTCTTTCTGCAATTTCATCAGCCGCTGATCTATATCCTGCTCGCCGCGGCACTGATTACTTTTCTCCTGCAAGAGTGGGTCGACAGCGGTGTCATTTTCGGGGTAGTGCTGGTCAATGCCATCGTTGGATTCATCCAGGAATCCAAGGCGCTGAAGGCCATCGAGGCCCTGGCACAATCCATGGAAGGTTCAGCCACCGTAGTCAGGGCGGGCAAGAAAACCGTTGTTCCCTCTTCTGATGTCGTCCCCGGCGACCTGGTGCTGATGCAATCTGGGGACAAGGTACCTGCCGACCTGCGTTTGGTGCAGTCTCGGGAATTGCAAATCGATGAATCCACTCTGACCGGAGAATCCGTGCCTGTACAAAAGCGGACCGAACCGTTGGTCCAGGAAACCGTACTGGCCGATCGTCACAATATGGCTTATTCATCGACCCTGGTGACCCACGGCACAGGCGCCGGGCTGGTGGTTGCCACCGGCGATTCGACCGAGATCGGCCATATCAATGCACTTATTTCCAGCGCCGAGATACTTGCCACACCGCTCACCCGTAAAATCACCCAATTCAGCGGTGTTCTGTTATGGATCATTCTGGTCCTGGCCGGATTGACCATTCTGGCCGGCTGGATGCATGGCGGCTCATTACTGGAAACCTTCATGGCCGCAGTTGCGCTGGCCGTGGGCGCAATACCGGAAGGACTGCCCGCCGCCATGACTATTATGCTGGCCATCGGCGTCGGCAAGATGGCCAGGCGCAATGCCATCATCCGCCGCATGCCGGCGGTGGAAACACTGGGCAGCACCACGGTCATCTGTTCCGATAAAACCGGCACCCTGACACAGAACCAGATGACCGTTAAGGAGGTTTGCGCCGGTGGCGGATGCTATGAGTTTGCCGGCACCGGCTACGCGCCGGAAGGGAACATTTCCCTCAGCGATTCCATTATCGACGTCAAAGCACATGGCGTGTTGATGGAATGCCTTCGCGCCGGTCTGTTGTGCAACGATTCCCGTCTGATCCATAACGAGAAAAAATGGGGAATCGAGGGAGACCCGACCGAGGCCGCCCTGGTTTCCGCGGCACTGAAAGCGGGTCTCACGGCGGAGCGGTCCGAACAGGATTTTCCCCGTGTCGATACCATACCCTTTGAGTCCGAGCGTCACTACATGGCGACCCTGCACCAGACGGCCGCCGAAGCCCACGGCGTCATCTACATGAAAGGCTCCGTGGAGAGCATCGTCTCGCGTTGTCAGGACGCATTGGATTCCAATGGAGATCACGCTCCACTCGATACGAACCTGATCGATCGGCAAGTAGAGGAAATGGCTATACGCGGTCTTCGCGTGCTGGCCTTCGCCAGAAAGATTCCAGGCGCTCCTACCTCATCAGTCGATCACGCTGACGTGAGTGAGGGCCTGACTTTCTTGGGCCTGCAGGCAATGATGGACCCCCCCAGGCAGGAGGCAATAAGCTCTGTAAATACCTGTCAGCAGGCAGGGGTGCGGGTGAAGATGATCACCGGTGATCATGTGGTAACTGCTGCAGCCATCGCTCATCAGATCGGTCTGGATGGCACCACGAAGGACAGTATGGATGATTTTGCGATCAGCGGCCACGCGCTGACCGAACTAACCGATCAGAACCTGGTGGATGCCGCTGGAAAGATCGCAGTATTCGCCCGTGTTACGCCCGAGCAGAAACTACGTCTGGTCGAGGCGCTCCAGGCCCAAGGGCATGTCGTGGCAATGACAGGCGATGGTGTCAACGACGCGCCTGCGCTCAAGCAGGCCGATATTGGTGTCGCCATGGGTATGGGAGGAACAGAAGTGGCCAAGGAAGCGGCTGACATGGTACTGACCGACGATAACTTCTCGACCATCGAAGCGGCTGTTGAAGAGGGACGCGCAGTATTCGATAACCTGGTCAAATTCATCACCTGGACGCTACCGACAAACGTGGGGGAAGGTCTGGTGATTCTGCTGGCGGTCTTTCTCGGCGTCGCTTTACCCATCACCCCGGTACAGATTCTATGGATAAACATGACGACTGCCGTACTGTTGGGTTTGATGCTTGCCTTCGAAGATAAGGAGCCGGGTATCATGACCCGGCCACCCCGCCGTCCCGAAACACCTGTGATCACCCAAGAGCTGGCCATACGGATCGGGGTGGTGAGTTTGATGCTGGTCGCCGGTGCTTTCGGTCTCTTCGAATGGGTGCTGAGTCAGGGCCAAAGCCTTGAAATCGCAAGAACCGTGGCCATGAACATGTTTGTATTCGGCGAGCTTTTCTACTTGTTCAATTGCCGCTCGCTGCGTTACAGCATGTTTCAGCTGGGTATATTCTCTAACCGATGGCTTATCCTGGGCGTGACGGTGATGACTGGGTTGCAGATACTCATGACCTACGTCCCAACAATGAACCTGCTTTTCGGGACCGCTCCGATCGGGCTTATAGAATGGGGTTTGATACTGGGTGGCGGCCTCGCGATCTATACCGTAGTGGGCACTGAAAAATGGTTGCGACGCCGTGCGCATAAAACGTAACAACACACTAATATTGGAACGGGGAAAGTTGTTTGGGTCAGTCAAAAAGAAGCACCAGTTGAAAGCGCTTTCCTAAACCGTACCGATGTGAATATGAAGAGACATGAAAGCAAACCCTTTTACATTATCCGAGCACACCATGTTTTCTAAACATGGCGAGGAGCCGCTCTAAATGATGATCTAAATGGGCTATCAACTCATCGGCGGACAACCGTGAATCCACCAACCCCGCCAAATCACCACCGGGCTTGAAGTCTTCCAAAAGTTTACCTGATTACTCATGAGGCTCAGCTATTGAGCCTGTGGTGCAAGCATAATGGAACCTACTGAATAAAAGAGGATTTCATCATGCCGAGAAATACTATTCAATTTCAAAAAGGTCTTGGTTTGCACGATTTTCTGGAACAATATGGGACCGAGGATCAGTGTCGACAGGCATTGTATGATTTGCGCTGGCCGACGGGCTATGTCTGCCCTGAGTGCGGCAACACAACAGGCTGTGAACTCAAAAAGCGTCAGATATATCAATGTCACAAGTGCCATCATCAGACTTCCCTGACCGCCGGCAGCATCTTCCATGGCGCCAAGCTGCCGCTGAGAACGTGGTTTCTTGCGATCTATCTGTTGACCCAACGCAAGAAAAGTATCTCGGCGCTGCAACTTTCCCGCGAAATCGGGGTGAACTACAATACGGCCTGGCGACTCAAGCATAAGTTGATGCAGGTGATGATGGAACGTGAGCGTGGAAAAAAACTGGCCGGTCGCATCGAATTGGATGATGCTTATCTCGGAGGCGAGCAAGCCGGTAAGCGTGGTCGTGGGTCGCGCAACAAAATCCCTTTCGTAGCTGCTGTTGAGACGACGCGGGACGGCAGGCCCATGAAAATTCAACTGCGTCGTGTAAGGGGCTTCCGCAAACGTGAAATCGCCCGCTACGCCCGCTCCTGCTTGATGCCTGGCAGCGAAGTCTTTACCGATGGGCTTTGGTGCTTTAGTGGCGTGACAACCGCTGATTGCCATCATAACCCCATGGTGACGGGTGGTGGGCGCCAAAGTGTCCAGTATTCGTGCTTCAAATGGGTAAACACGATGTTGGGTAATGTCAAAAACAGTCTGTTGGGTACTTTTCATGCGATTCGAGATAAACATGTGTCGCGTTATCTTGCTGAGTTCGAATATCGGTTTAACCGCCGTTTCGATTTACCCGCCATGATTGAACGATTGCTTTTTGCCGCTCTTCGCACTCCACCTATGCCATATCGCCTCTTGAGAATGGCTGAGGTTTAGGGGTAATCAGGAAAGTTTATGGAGCAGTTTTTCTTTATCCGTGGCCCCATCTATATATCTAATAACACGTGCGGCGAACTGATCCAGATGTATTCCCGCATGATGAATAGTTGGAATATGACCGTCCCCACGTAATATACCCAGGCGAGCTACTGCATCCATCTGCCAATCGGGCAGGCCGACTGTGTCGCCAACCATATCTATTGGTCTTGCATGGAGGATGCCCTTCGCATAAAGCATCAGCATTTCATTGAGCATTTCATTTTCCTGCGCTGCAAAATGATCGCCACCGTCGCCACGCACCCATTCTGCCGCTCGACTCACTAATTCAGCAAAAGAGACAGGTGTTGGAAAACAGTCTGTCATCAAGGCTATTCCCGCCTTGGTCAAGGGATGGGCAATTTCGTACTTCTGACCTTCCGAATGCTTGAAAGACGCCGGCTTGTTTCGGCGCAGGTCCAGTTTTTTAGGTGGGCGTAAATCAGCTATCCATGCGAAGTTACGCAGCTGCTGTATATCCGGCGAGCGAGAAGGCTGCCTGGCTTTATGACACAGCAGGCTTTGATGAAAACTGCGGTTCAATAAAAAATCTGCCTGTTGCAACCGTTCAATCGGATCGTCAATCATGTTAAGAAATCGTTCAGCCTCTTCTCCCAGGTAACAGGGAAATTGCATCTCAAGCACAATATCACCGACATAATCCAGACCATGTTTATTGGCCTCACTGATGAAATCGGCAAGCAACACAGGTTCATTATAGGTTTCCAGATACTCATGATAGAGGTAGCTGGGATGTGCGTTGCGTATGCGCTCTATTTCATCTTTCAAATAGTACAAGAGCGCTTGCTCCGATCCCCCCAATCCTGCTTCGAGAAAATCCAGGTAATTTTGAGCGGCATCCAGCCTGGCACGCGGTGATTGGATATTCCGCACCTGATACAGCAGCATATCGCGCAGCATCCCTCGCATACGCCATCCCGGATAACTGTTATAACTGATATAAGCCACGCCCTATGGGCTGAGCAACCGCGAAGAGAGTTCGATTATCCGCTCACGAACCTCGGGAGGTGACCAGGAATAGACACCATGGGTGATGATATAGTCGAACCTGAGCCCCTCATCCTGCAGATCGAGTATATCCGCCTGCCTTATATCGCAGTTTGCCAAACCAAGCTCATTAATCCGGGATAACCCTTCTTGCGCCTGTTCAGGAGATAGCTCTATACCCAGAAAATAGCTATCCGGCAACCGCGCTGCCATGGGTATCAGGTTACCCCCGCAGGCACAGCCAAGCTCCAGGACATTGCACTTCCTGATTACCCCTGAGGCTCAGCTATTGAGCCTGTGGTGCAAGCATAATGGAACCTACTGAATAAAAGAGGATTTCATCATGCCGAGAAATACCATTCAATTTCAAAAAGGCCTTGGTTTGCACGATTTTCTGGAACAATATGGGACCGAGGATCAGTGTCGACAGGCATTGTATGATTTGCGCTGGCCGACGGGCTATGTCTGCCCTGAGTGCGGCAACACAACAGGCTGTGAACTCAAAAAGCGTCAGATATATCAATGTCACAAGTGCCATCATCAGACTTCCCTGACCGCCGGCAGCATCTTCCATGGCACCAAGCTGCCGCTGAGAACGTGGTTTCTTGCGATCTATCTGTTGACCCAACGCAAGAAAAGTATCTCGGCGCTGCAACTTTCCCGCGAAATCGGGGTGAACTACAATACGGCCTGGCGACTCAAGCATAAGTTGATGCAGGTGATGATGGAACGTGAGCGTGGAAAAAAACTGGCCGGTCGCATCGAATTGGATGATGCTTATCTCGGAGGCGAGCAAGCCGGTAAGCGTGGTCGTGGGTCGCGCAACAAAATCCCTTTCGTAGCTGCTGTTGAGACGACGCGGGACGGCAGGCCCATGAAAATTCAACTGCGTCGTGTAAGGGGCTTCCGCAAACGTGAAATCGCCCGCTACGCCCGCTCCTGCTTGATGCCTGGCAGCGAAGTCTTTACCGATGGGCTTTGGTGCTTTAGTGGCGTGATAACCGCTGATTGCCATCATAACCCCATGGTGACGGGTGGTGGGCGCCAAAGTGTCCAGTATTCGTGCTTCAAATGGGTAAACACGATGTTGGGTAATGTCAAAAACAGTCTGTTGGGTACTTTTCATGCGATTCGAGATAAACATGTGTCGCGTTATCTTGCTGAGTTCGAATATCGGTTTAACCGCCGTTTCGATTTACCCGCCATGATTGAACGATTGCTTTTTGCCGCTCTTCGCACTCCACCTATGCCATATCGCCTCTTGAGAATGGCTGAGGTTTAGGGGTAATCAGGTTGCACTTTGTCGGTGGAACGGAATCAATCCCATACAAACGCGCCAAACATGCCAAATGTCCTGGATGTGTTTCAGGTAAAGGAGTTGATTCGTAGGGTATTGCATCGTAGCTATCAGCAATACTCATGGTTATCTCCTGGGATAAACACTTGGATTGAAGCGATCATCACCCGTCAATCCAATATAAATCGAGGGTCACATGGCAGATAGAATTTTGAGTGCTATTGGATTTGGCTTTTCAAAGATTCTATTTTCCATCCACTTGAAAACCAAAATTCTCATCATGAAACGCATGTTTGAGCGAAACGGTCTGCCAAGACCGGAATTAATGATGTCCACTCCGAATAAAGCTTGTTGACACCGACAATAGCACCAATGCGACTTTCAAAGCGACTTGCAATCACCCCACACCCGGACCTGACGTGGTGATATCATTGGGCTTATCCAATTAACCAATTTTAACTGACTGAAATAACGAAAAACGCATGGTTAATCCGCCAACACACAGGGCCAGAAAAAGATTCGGCCAGAACTTCCTCCACGACCCCGGCATCATCCAGCGCATCGTTCAGGCCATCGATCCGCAACCGGGTGACAACCTGATCGAGATCGGGCCCGGACAAGGCGCCATCACCACGGAGCTGCTGCCTCTGATCGGCCATATGCACGCCGTCGAACTGGACCGCGATCTGGTGACACCGCTGGCGGAGCGTTGCACCTCGTTGGGTGAATTGCGGATCCACAATACCGACGCTCTGAAGTTCGACTTCACTCAGCTTGCGGAAGCTGAGCGACCGCTCAGGGTGGTGGGAAACCTGCCCTACAACATCTCCACACCGCTGCTGTTTCACCTCCTGGACCAGGCCGGCCAGATCCGCGACATGCATTTTATGCTACAGAAAGAGGTGGTGAATCGCATGGCGGCGAAGCCTGGGAGTAAGACCTACGGCCGCCTGACGGTGATGCTGCAGGCCAGGGCCGAGGTCACATCGCTGTTCAGCATCGGACCCGGCGCCTTCAATCCGCCACCCAAGGTGGAATCCGCCTTTGTGCGTCTGCTGCCGCTGAAACCGCCCCCTTACCAGATCGATGATTGGGATCGCTTCAGCAGGCTGGTCAGCCAGGCCTTCTCCCAACGGCGCAAGACCCTGCGCAACAGCCTGGGCAAGCTGTTGACGGCGGACGCCATCACGGCAGCCGGTATCGATCCCGGCAACCGGGCGGAGCAGCTCAGCGTGGCGGAATTCGTCAATCTGGCCAAGCGGGCAACCACATGACAGCTAAACGATAACTCCTTGCTCAGTCTGTCTGCGTGCCGATTGCCCTGGGAAGAAATACCGGCTGTCCGAACGCAACTGAGTCAAATCCGATTCTCAATATGCCCTTGGAACAAGGCCGGGACATTGAATACAGTGATTGTTGCCGATCCGTTGACCCGGCAAGGCGATTGGTAATATTCACCACAATAATGTGACATTCTGTGTCAGGCTAACGAATACACAACACCCTGCCAACCAGTCAATAGCGTTTGTCTATACTCTGGTCATACTGCTCAGAATAAACAAATCAAGACATGGAAGTACTATGAAAATCACCACGCTGATCATAGAGACGCTCGGCAACCATATTGAGGAAACCTACCTTAGCCTCTACGGTCCACAGGAACCGCTGTATCCCAAGGCCCTCAATTCAGCCGCACGCATGGTGCTGGAACTCATAGCAAACAGCGACGCCCTGTATCACGATGTCCACCATACCGTGCAGGTCACACTGGTAGGCGAGGCGATTCTGCGGGGTCGCCACATGATCAAACGTGTCAACCCTGACGACTGGCTGCATTTTATGGTGGCCTGCCTGCTGCACGACATCGGGTACATCCGCGGGGTATGCCCCGGTGACTCCGATACCGCGTTTGTCATCGATGCGGAAGGAAACCGCATTACGCCGCCGCGCGGCGCCTCCGGTGCCTTTCTCACACCCTATCATGTCGACCGCGGCATCCTCTTCGCCAAGAACCGCGGGAAAGATGTTCCCTATGTCGACACCGAACGCCTGACACGCGCCATTGAATTGACGAGATTTCCTGTTCCGGACTCGGCAGACCATCAGGAAACAGATACAGAGGCCGGTCTGGTTCGTGCAGCAGATCTCATTGGCCAACTTGGTGATCCCGACCACATGCGCCGGTTGTCGGGACTCTACTACGAGTTCGTTGAAACCGGGACTGCCGAAAGACTTGGCTATACCAACGCCGCCGATCTTGCTGAGGATTATCCGGTCTTTTTCTGGAACAAGGCGCAGCCCTATCTGAAAGACGCCTTGCGCTACCTTCAGCTGACCCAGGAAGGCAAGCAGTGGATTGCGAATTTGCATTCACACGTGTTTGCCGTGGAACACAACCAGTTTTACCTGGGGCCGTTCAGCGGTAAGAAGACGACAGAATAGAATTATCTGATCCAACCGCAGTCGGTCTGCCGGCTGCTCGCGACTTCGCCGCCAATCGGCTTGATGACAACGACCGCTTGCCATCGGCTGAGAGTGACGAAGACATGGCAGTTCGCTCGGGCGTAGAAGCGGATGCTAATTGTCATAAGTCAAACACATCCTAGACACACTATACAGAATAGGATGCCTGACCTACCCTATCTGAATCAGGTCACTCCTATCGCGACCCTGCAGTAGATACGCGATATCTAACTCTTAACCGGGGAGCGAAGCCATGCGCCAGACAAGACATTCCATTTCCTTGATCCTGAAGGGTTTTTTCCTGATTTTCGGCTTATGGCCGCTATGCGCGAATTCCTGGACCGACGACATCACCGAGACGGCCTATGTCAATACCGTCTGCGAACTGACACCCGAGGCGCAGTGTTCCTGGGCCATTCTGATCGATCTGGAAGCCCCGGGGGTGGATATGCATGAGTCCTCCCTTGCATCCGCCCGTCTCGACAGATCGAATTTCGAGCGGGCAAACTTCTCACGCGCGATATTTCAACTGGCCAATCTCAAGGACACCAATCTCATGCTGAGTAATTTGAAGCACGCACACATGCACGGCGTCAATCTGCAGAACGCCAACCTGATGTTTGCCAATCTGAGCGGCGCCAGCCTTTTCGATGCCGACTTGAGCGGAGCGGATCTGCGGGGAGCGAATCTGGTAGGGGCCATTCTGATAAAAGCCAAACTCGATGGCGCAACCTGGACTGACGGCCACATCTGCGCAGAGGGCTCTATCGGTGAATGCAAATAGCTTAATCGAAACGGTATAAATCACTTCGGCTCAACATTCGGGGTCGGGCCCTTTCGACGCTGATCGACTGAGCCTGTCGGATCACCGCGGTGTGGCAACCATGGAGACTTCCTGTGCCGGCTTCAAGGTATGCGCAGCCCACCTGATCAAGCGAAATCCAGATTCGCCAAACCCCAGCCGTTGCGCCCAGTTGGCCGCAAAGCGATCGTAGCCAAAACGGCGCACAGCGCCCGAAGTGATTTCGAATCCACAATCATCCACCAGATTACCCAACGTCTGTACATTCCATGCGTAGAGATGATGATTGGGTTCCTGCGGATCATATTTCCGATAGCGCTTCTCTTTCTCATAGGGAACGAACAACAACAGCCTTCCATCTTTCTTAAGTAAGCGACGTATCTCCGCCAAGACGCCAATCGGCGTGGGGACATGTTCAAGCACATGGTGACAAACCATCACATCCACCGCGTGGTCCGACAGGGTGGAAGTATCGGAGACAAACTCGATACCCTGCCTTTTCAGCATGGGCTCCAGATGCTGGGCCAGGTCGAATCCCAGACGCTTGTGGCAATTCAGCTTGGCCATATTCCAGCCAAAGCCGACACCATATTCCATCACTACATCAGACGATCTGACCTGCGGTGCGATCTTCTCATATCTGAGCTGGGCTACCCAGGGAAAGGCTTCCTCCGGAATGTCGCGTTTCTTGCCGTGATACTCGCGACCCAGGTCACCTTGATAACGTTGTTTGATTCGATCTTCGATGTTCATCTGACAGCCTGACGACTCCTCCATCAATTAAAACAACTATACCACGGCTACTCTCCGATACTCAGGACAAGCAGGATTGCGGTAATCCGTCATACACCGACGATACCAACGGTATTTACAATCCCCCCGACAAGGTTGCTCGATCTTTGTAGGCTTGCAACTCGGCAAACCGACCCCATATGTTGTAGATCACTGAAATTTTCGTTGAAATCCACTCACAACCCGATAGATACAACATAAAATTAACAAGCCAACCACAAATAGACGCCAATCTTTCATACTGTTGTAGATTGATCTCAAAGGGCAATAAATCCAAAAGGTACCGGCATGCAGGAAGAAGAAAACAACCAAGCAGAGATTATCGAGGTTCTGAGCGGCAATACCCTGGCACGCTCCAACGAGGTCCTGCCAAACCTGATCCACCTGTTGCCCGTCTCGGCAAGACCCTTTTTTCCCGGCCAGGCGGTGCCTTTGCTGATGGATCAGGCCCATTGGGAGGAGACCATGGATGCCGTGATGGCCTCACCTCACAACCTCCTTGGTGTGGTGCTGTCCGATGCTGAAACCGCCGAGAGCGCCACCCCGGAGAGCTTCAAGAGCATCGGTACCGTATGCCGTGTACATCGGGTGCAACGGTCAGATAACCGGTTGCAGGTGCTTGTGGAGTGTCTGCAGCGTTTTCGTATCGACGAAATCGTACGCCCCGAGACGCCGTTCACCGCCCAAATCGAATATTTGCCGGAACCCGCCAGTGACAGCAAGGAGATCAAGCCCTACGCAGTCGCAATCATCAACACCATCAAGGAGCTGCTACCCCTGAATCCGCTCTATGCGGAAGAGCTGCGCATGTTCCTGGACCGCTTTGGACCGGATGATCCGTCCCACCTGACCGATTTCGCCGCCAGCCTCACCACGTCGGATAAGTTTCAGCTGCAGGCGGTATTGGAGAGTATCGAACTCCTGCCCCGCATGGAGAAGGTACTTGAACTGCTCCACCGGGAACTCGAGGTGGTCAAGGCTCAGGCATCGATCCGCAAGACTGTTGAAGAGCGGATGGAGAAGCAGCAGCGGGAATTTCTGCTGCGCGAGCAACTGAAAGCGATCCAGCAGGAGCTGGGGATAGAGAAGGATGACCGCACGGCAGAGCTGGATAAATTCCGCGAACGCATAGAGAAGCTGACCCTGACCGAACAGGCCCAGGCCCGGGTCGAAGAGGAGATGAACAAGCTCGCGGTACTCGAACCCGGCTCACCGGAATACTCGGTAACCCGTAACTACCTGGACTGGATCACCCTGCTGCCCTGGGGTGTACATTCAGAGGACAAGCTCGATCTGCAGTTCGCCCGCAAGACCCTGGATAAGGATCACTACGGCCTTGAGGACGTAAAGGAGCGCATCCTGGAATTTCTCGCGCTCGGCATCATGAAGGGTGAGATAGCGGGTTCGATCATCCTGCTGGTGGGCCCACCCGGGGTCGGCAAAACCTCCATCGGTCACTCCATTGCGGAAGCCCTTGGGCGGAAGTTCTACCGTTTTTCGGTGGGCGGTATACGGGACGAGGCTGAGATCAAGGGCCATCGCCGCACCTATATCGGCGCCATGCCGGGCAAATTTCTGCAGGCGATGAAGGATGCGGGGACCGAAAATCCGGTAATCATGCTCGATGAGATCGACAAGATCGGCGCCTCCTATCATGGCGACCCGGCCTCCGCATTGCTGGAAGTGCTCGACCCTGAACAGAACAGCGACTTCCTCGACCACTATCTGGATCTGCGTTTCGACCTTTCGAAAGTACTCTTCATCTGTACCGCCAATCAACTCGATACCATTCCAAGACCCCTGCTCGACCGTATGGAGACGATCTCACTCTCTGGTTATATCGCCAGTGAGAAGCTGCAGATCGCCAGAAAGTACCTGTTGCCACGCCAGCTGAAACGCGCGGGACTGAAACGCAGCGACCTGAAACTCAACAGCAGCATCCTGCGTGCCATTATCGAAGGGTATGCCCGGGATGCCGGTGTGCGCCGGCTGGAGAAGCAGATCGGAAAGATCGTTCGCAAGGCGGTGGTGCGAATCCTCGAGGGTGGAAAGAAGCCGATCGAGGTGACGCTGGACAATCTGAAGGATTACCTGGGTGGCCCTGTTTTCAAGGATGAGCGCAATCTGAGCGGTGCGGGGGTGGTCACCGGCCTGGCCTGGACCGCCATGGGCGGCGCCACGCTCAATATCGAGGCCGTCGCCACCCATGAATTCAATCGCGGCTTCAAGCTCACCGGCCAGCTGGGTGATGTGATGCGCGAGTCGGCCGAGATCGCCTACGGTTACATCGTCAGCCATGCGGACGAGTTCGGCGCGCAACAGGCGTTCTTCGAAAAGGCCTTCATCCATCTCCATGTGCCGGCGGGAGCCACTCCCAAGGATGGCCCCTCCGCCGGCATTACCATGGCCTCGGCGCTGCTCTCCCTGGCGAGGAACAGGCCGGTCCGCAATATCGCCATGACCGGCGAGCTGACATTGACCGGACAGGTCTTTCCGGTGGGCGGCATCCGTGAAAAGGTGATCGCCGCGCGGCGTGCCGGCATCCGGGAACTCATCCTGCCGGAAGACAACCGTAGCGACTATGAGGAGGTGCCCGAACATATTCGCAAAGGACTCAAAGTCCATTTCGCCTCGGTCTTCGAGGATTTGGTACCCTTGCTGTTTCGCGGCAAAAAGTGAACAGCCTCTTCCGTGCGGCGGCAGTGGTGGAGAACCGCCATTGATACACATCAAGGTGGTGCGCCGATCAGCGGATTAGGGTACGCCTGAAATCCATTCGAGGTAGACAAGACATGGGATTAATCCCCCTCGGCGAACGTCCCACGCCATCCACCCCTCCTTCGGGATGGGCGCCATTCGCGTTGGGTTTTCGCCCTTTCTTTGCCCTGGCCGGACTATCCGGACTGATCTTAATGGTCCTGTGGATCGGTTTTTGGCACGCAGGCAGAGCGCCCTCTGCCTATTTCACGACCATCGACTGGCACAGCCACGAGATGCTGTTCGGATTTACCCTTGCCATCATCGCCGGTTTTCTCCTTACTGCAGTGCGAAACTGGACGGGCATCGATACTCCGACCGGGAAACCCTTGGCATTACTGGCGTTGCTGTGGCTGCTGGCCCGCTTGCTGCCGTTTATCCCGTCTATTCCTTCATGGCTGGTCGCGCTGACCGACCTGCTGTTCATCCCGGCATTGATCTTCGCCCTCTATACGCCACTGACAAGGGCTGAGAATCGCATCAATCGACTCTTCCTCCCCTTGCTGGCGGCGATGGGTCTGGCCAACCTGCTCTATCATTTACAGGGACTGGGAGTGACCTCCACGGGACAGCGGGGAATCACCCTGATGCTCAATCTGATCCTGCTGCTGCTGATTTTCGTCGGTGGAAGGGTGCTGCCCTTTTTCACCGAAAAGGCGGTCAACGGCGCAACACCCCGGTTCAACAAGCAACGGGAGCAGTTTGTCTATGCTGTCTTCATCCTCTGGACCCTGGGAGAGATGCTGCTCCCCCAATCAGGATTGCTGTTTCCACTTGCGCTTGGCGTGGCGGCCACCCAGGCCTGGCGTCTCGCCGACTGGTACCACCCCGGTATATGGCGGCGGCCGATCCTGTGGGTGTTGTTCAGTGGACTGTTCTGGCTGACACTCGGCTATTTTCTAAAGGGCTTGGCCCTGCTGAATCTGTTCCCCGCCAATCTCGCCATCCATGCACTCACGGCGGGCGCCATCGGTGTCTTCACCTTGGGTATGATGGCCAGAGTCGCTCTGGGACATACCGGCAGGGAGATCGAACCCAGCAAACTCATCACCATTACATTCATCCTGATCAACCTTGCCGTGATCATAAGGGTATTCCTGCCGGTGACAGGCCTACTCGGGTACGAAACCTGTATCGGCCTATCCGGCTCCCTGTGGGCACTCTGTTATCTGCTCTTTGTTCTGACCTACCTGCCGATACTTGCACGTCCGCGCGTCGACGGACGTCCCGGCTAGCCCGCATGTTTCATCCGTTTTTAAATTTAGCCGGTGATATGGCCAAGCTTGGATGGTTTGCCCTCACTGGGAACCAAACCTCTATCAAGCCCTGATTTTCCACCCTCCGGGCAGACTCCCCCCTTACCCCCATTGTTGATCAACGTGCCGGGGCAGCACTCTGCCGGGCTATCCCGGCTTGAGTCGTGCCGCCACCTGGAAAAACAGCGCCTGATAGGGATAGGTGCTGGAGAGCAGGAAGCGGATCCGTCGCGTGTTGCGAATGATGACCGCCCCGATCTTGAACAGTTTGAGCCGGATCGTGGTCATCTGTGCACGCGCCAGTTCCGTGCCCTTCAGCGCGAGGCGCCGGATGGCCTCCATCAGCACATAGGCCAGACTGGACAGCAGTAGACGAAACTGATTGGCCCACCAGTAATGCGCGCTGGTGCGATCGGCGAACAGCCCCAGTTGCTGCTCCTTGATTCGGTTCTCCATGTCACCACGGGCGCAGTAGAGGTCATCGTAAAGGCGCTGTTTGTCGCCGGCCAGGTTGGTGACGATGAAGCGTGGATTTGGCCCCTTGTCGGTGACCTCCAGTTTGGCGATCACCTTGCGACGCGTCTTCCAGGTGCTGGCGGCATAGTGAAACTGAAAGAATTCCCGCATCTTCATGCCGGTTCGCTTCGCCAGTTCCTCAACCCACTGCATGGGCTCACGGACACACCGCAGCAAGGTGTCATTCTTGGCGATGCCCACGATATAGCCCACAGCGTTGCGCTCGCACCAGCTGAGCATGTGGTGACGGCAAAAGCCGCTATCGCCCCGAAAGATGATACGCACTTCAGGCCAAGCCCGGCGCAGGCGTTTGACCAACAGCGCCAGAATCGCCCAGGCATGCTTGGGCGCATCGATCCGGCTGGGCCGCAGATAACTCACCAGCAGTTGATCGCCACAAAAGACATACAGGGGCAGGAAGCAGTAGTGATCGTAGTAGCCGTGAAAGAAGCGGCCTTCCTGGCGGCCATGCACCGGATCATCCGTGGCGTCGAAATCCAGGATCAGCTCATCGGGTGGTGCATCATATGAGGCAATGAACTGCTCGAGCAGTAGGTTGTGGACATCAACGGCAACCCGGCGATCGACCCGGTTCTCCAGCCGACAAAGTGTCGACTGGCTGCCCAGTACCTCCTCGCGTTCGATCGAGCTCTGTAGGGCCGGGTCGGTGCGTAGTGTCTGATGGTCGTTCAGATCTTCATAACCCAGGCAGAGCCCATAGACTCGCTGGCGCAACAGGCTCAACTGGCTGTGTTCAATATAGCGGGGATCTCGCGGGTCGGGGATGACCGCATCAACCGCCTCGAGCAATCCCAGACGCCTGTCGATCTCACGCAGCAGCAACACGCCGCCGTCCGAGGTGATATCGCCACCGGAAAACTCGGCTTGAACCTTACGGCGTTTTAGGGCTGGAAAATCAAAGGCAGTCTGGGTACAGTTTGTCACAGGCAAAATCCTTTCGATTACAGTGTAAGCAACTGAATTATATCGAAGTATCAGGATTTTGCCTTTTTAATGCGTGAAATATTGGGGCTAGCCCGAATATTTCACAAATAAAGAGGGTAAAACCCGTGTAGTTCAATAGAATTCAGTTACTTAGGCTGAAATTGAACGAGGTTTTGCCTGTGACAGAATGTACCCAAGGTCGTTTTGCTTTTCCAGCGGTAAAACGCCGCCAGGTTGAAGCGGATTTTTCCGGTGGTGATATCAGCAGTGATGGCGGCGTGTTGTTGCTACGACAAGCGGACCGACGGCTGGGATTGCTTGAAGCCGTCAATGACACTCTCGCTGATCCACGCGATGGCCGCTATGTGCAACATGATCAGATTTCTCTACTACGCCAGCGGGTCTATGCCCTGTGCCAGGGCTATGAAGACCTCAACGATCACGACAGTCTGCGACAAGATTTGGCCTTTCAGACGGCCGTGGAACAGGATCAGGCACTGGGCAGTTCACCCACGCTCTGTCGCTTGGAGAATCGGTCAGATCGGGCAACCGCTGTCGCGATCCATCAGGTCCTGATCGAGCAGTTCATCGCCTCGTTTGCCGAGCCACCCGAGGAGTTGATCCTGGACTTCGACGCCACCGATGACCGGGTTCACGGCCTGCAGGAAGGCCGCTTCTTCCACGGTTACTACGATAACTACTGCTTTCTCCCGTTGTACGTGTTTTGCGGCGAACAACTGCTGGTCAGCTATTTGCGCCCGAGCAAGATCGACGGGGCGAAACATGCGTGGGCGATCCTCGCCCTGCTGGTCAAACGCTTGCGTCAGGCGTGGCCGGCGGTGCGGATCATCCTGAGAGCCGACTCGGGCTTCTGTCGTCACCGCATGCTGCGCTGGTGTGAACGCCATGGCATTGGCTACATCGTAGGCCTGGCGCGCAACCACCGCCTGCAACGGATGATCGAGGAAGACTTCACTGCAGTCGAGCAATGCTTCAAGGCCAACGGACAGAAGCAACGCGTCTTCCTTGGCCTGCGCTACGGTGCACGCAGCTGGCGCCGTCGACGCGCGGTGATCGCCAAGCTGGAGGTGAGTGAGCGAGGGCGTAATCCCCGATTTGTCGTCACCAACCTCAACGGCGATGCCCAAACCCTTTACGACGACGTCTATTGTGCGCGGGGCGAGATGGAAAACCGCATCAAGGAACAACAGCTGGGGCTGTTTGCTGATCGCACCAGTGCACATCATTGGTGGACCAATCAGTTTCGCTTGCTGCTGTCGAGCCTGGCCTATGTGTTGATGGAAGCGATTCGCCGCTTGGCCTTACAGGGTACAGAACTGGCCAAGACCCAGGTCGGCACGCTGCGGCTTAAACTACTCAAAGTGGGTGCGGTGGTGATACGCAATACCCGGCGTGTCCGCTTCCTGCTCTCCAGTGTCTTTCCTTACCAGGCATTGTTCTTCAGTGTGGCCGAACGGCTGGAGCCAGGATAGCACGCGATGAGTGCTGCCCCGGCACGTTGATAAATAACGGGGTAAGGGGAAGCTGTGCCTGTCAGCCAGAAATCGGGGCGTTTGGAGCCGGTATCATCCTGTTTCTCGTCCCGGCCTTCTCCTCGTGCCAGTATCGGCAAATGGATGAAATATCCGGGCTAGATCTCAGATTATCTGGCGAATCGCCATCAAAATAGTCTGGCGCTATCAAAAATAACTGCGCGATAGATTTATAGTTATTGATTATTTAAGTATTTACTAATATTCTTTTGCTCCATAAGTGATGCAGTAACTACTTTTAAAACCTTTTCAAACACAAACTGAGGAACAACTCATGTCCAAAATCGTAAAAATCGCAGCCGCTGCTGCTCTGATCGCCGCTTCCGCTTCTGCTTCTGCATGGTGGGGCAATCCTTGGAACAACGGCTGGGGTAACGGCAATGACTTCATGGGTGACGGCTTCGGTGACGGAGACTTCTCTTTCAACATGAGCGGTAGCGCTCGTGGCGCCGGCAACGGTTACGGCCGTGGCTACAACAACTACTACAACCGTCCTTACTACGGCTACGCTCCTTACGGTGCTCCTTACGGTGCTCCTTATGGCGCTCCATATGGCGCTCCCGTTGCTCCTTACGGCGCTCCCGTTGCCCCTCAGGCTGCCGCCCCTGAAGCCAAGTAAGCAGCTTTCAGTGTGAGCTTGCATTGAGTCCGCCTGCCAGACTCAAACACAAAAGCGGACTTCAAGTCCGCTTTTGTGTTTTTAAATAAGGATAAGAGTTTCAACGGGCCTTCCGTAGAAGTCGAACAATCATACTGGTTCATGAGCTGCCGGGGATGCGATGAATCAGCAAGTCTCTTAGCATCGCCGTTCGCTTCAATCGCGATTGCGGAGGCCCAGGCCCGGCATTCCGCTACAGATCCCAATGCGGATCAGCACCCAGCTGGTCTATTTTGTTGGTTTTATAACGATAGGGCTCGCCCTGTTTAACCGCTGCCAAGGCATCCTCGAGGGATACATCAAGATAGTGACCGTACATCTCGATTGTGTTGACGCCGAGCATTCGTTTATGCACTTCCTTGCCCTGGTGATCCAGAAACAGCAGGGTTGGGGTTACCCAGGTGTTGTAGTTCGAGGCAATGCTGCCCGGATAAACACTGTTACCCTCAAAATCGATGACATTTTCCCCAACGTCAATCAGCAGTTCGGTGATTATGACCTTGTCGTCGTAGTCTCCGCTGACCACCATCGGGTTCAATATCTCCCGCTTGAGTTGTTGACAAAAGGGACAATGGTCCTGGGAAACCATCAGCAGTATCGGTATCTTTTCGTCGCGGGCCTTTTTCGCCACCAGCGTAAGATCACGAACCACTGAGACCGTTTTGCTGCGCCAATCCGCCGACATATCATCAACGATCAGCAGGGCCAGTATCAGTACAGTCAGCAACCGGGGCATTATCTGTCCAGAATCCGGCGCTGCTAACAGGCCCTAGAACGGAATATCATCATCAAAGTCATTATCCGGCACCGAGGTGGGCGCCGACTGCTGGGGCTTGGAAGCAGCCTGAGCCTGTGGAGCATCGAATGAGGCTGACCCGCCACGGCTGTCGAGCATCTGCATCTCGCTGGCCACGATTTCTGTGGTGTAGCGGTCCTGTCCGTCCTGCCCCTGCCATTTGCGGGTACGCAGGCTCCCCTCCACGTAGACTTTCGACCCTTTCTTCAGATACTCGCCGGCAATATCACCCAGGCGGTTGAAGAATACCACCCGGTGCCACTCGGTGCGCTCCTGCTGTTCACCGGTATTCTTGTCCTTCCAGCTCTCGGAGGTCGCCAGGGTCACGTTGGTGACGGCGCCGCCGCTGGGCATATAGCGGGTTTCCGGGTCCTTGCCCAGGTTGCCGATCAGGATTACTTTATTGATTCCTCGAGCCATTGGTAGTTCTCCAGTAGTGTTGCCGCCCCTTCCGTTGGGGTCTTGATTCTGAATCAGAGGTGCAGTCTACCCTTGCACGGCATATCCATCTAGGACTTCTTGATCCACCCGCTTCAAATCAACCTTGAGATAGGCGACCCGATCCTCCGGTATGATGACCGCCTCGGCGACACCATCCAGATTTTTCAGCTCCCCCTCCAACAGAAAGGCCTGATCCTCGTCCAGCAATCCCACCGGTATCAGGTAGTTACTCAGGTAGTCGGGCTCAGACATGCCCCAGGCCACCAGCAGCCAGATTGCGGCCATGGCCGCACAGAGCAGGAAAGTGCCGTCGATCCCGTAGCGGGTGTGAAACCAGCCACCCAGGGCGCCGCCCAAAAACGCGCCGATGAATTGTGAACTGGAATAGACTCCCATGGCGGTTCCCTTGCGCTCGCCGGGGGCAATCTTCGCCACCAGTGAGGGGAGTGTCGCTTCCAGCAGATTGAACGCGGTAAAGAAGATCAGCAGACCCAGGACCATCCCCGCAAGCGAATCGTGATAACCGAACATCAGCATCGACGCGCCGACCAGGGCCGCCACGCCACCAATGAATACCGGACGCATGCGACGACGGCTCTCAGCCAGAATCACGAAGGGAATCATGGCCGCCATCGACACCAGCATCACCGGCATATAGACCCAGGTATGGGCGTTCTCCGCCACCAGGGTCCGCAGCGCCAGCGGGTAGGCGAGAAACATGGCGGTGAGCGACATGTGCAAGGTCATGATACCGAAATCGAGACGCAGCAGTTCAGGCTCCCGCAGGACCTTGCCGAACTGTCCCGGCACCGCTTCGGCATCCCGGTGGAAATGGCTCTCTGCCGGGGTTGGTACGACAAATACAACCAGGCCGATGCCACCCAGCGCCAGTACCGCCGTCAGCCAGAAGATTCCCGGCACGCCGATCCAACTGTTGAGAATCGGTCCCATTACCATCGAAACCGCAAATGCAATCCCGATACTGATACCCAGAATCGCCATGATGCGCAGGCGGCGCTGCTCCCGGCTGAGGTCCGCCGCCAGCGCCATGATGACCGCCGCAATGGCACCACTGCCCTGCAGGGCACGTCCCAGGATGATACCGTGGATCGTCTCCGCGCCGGCCGCCACCACACTGCCCACGGCAAATATCAGCAGTCCGGCGATCAATACCGGTTTACGCCCGATCCGGTCCGACAGCATGCCGAAGGGGATCTGCAACAGGGCCTGGGTCAGGCCGTAGATACCGATGGCGAGCCCGACCAGCAGTGGCGTGACATCGGGCAGCTCCTCTGCGTAGATGGCGAATACCGGCAGGATCATGAACAGACCCAGCATGCGCAGGAAAAAGAGTCCGGAGAGGGAGTAGGCCGCCTGTCGTTCTACCGCATTCAATCCAGTATCGTTGCCACGCCCACTTCTCATCAAAACTTTGCTTTGCCTGTGAAATAAAAGTGGGCGTATAATATCAGGTTCGCTCATTTCAATGCAGTACTACCTCAATAAGTTTATGGACACCATCAGTATTCGCGGCGCCCGCACCCACAACCTGCAAAACGTCGATCTCGAACTGCCGCGGGACAAGCTTATTGTCTTCACCGGACTCTCCGGTTCGGGTAAATCATCACTCGCCTTCGATACCATCTACGCCGAGGGTCAGCGCCGCTACGTGGAGTCGCTCTCCGCCTATGCGCGGCAGTTCCTGTCATTGATGGAGAAGCCCGACGTGGACCATATCGAGGGCCTCTCGCCGGCGATCTCCATCGAACAGAAGAGCACCTCCCACAATCCACGTTCCACCGTCGGCACCATCACGGAGATCTATGACTATCTGCGTCTGCTGTTCGCCCGTGTGGGGACACCCCGCTGCCCGGAGCACGACACCACCCTGGAGGCACAAAGCATCAGTCAGATGGTCGACCAGGTGCTGGCGCTGCCCGAGGGAGACCGCATGATGCTGCTGGCGCCGGTGGTACAGGAGCGAAAAGGCGAACACCACAAGCTATTGCAAGAGCTGCACGCCCAGGGCTATATCCGGGCACGCATCGACGGTGAAGTGTTCGAACTCGACGATGCCCCCACCCTGGAGCTGCACAAGAAGCACACAATCGAGGTGGTGGTCGATCGATTCAAGATACGCGAGGATCTCGCCACCCGTCTGGCGGAGTCCTTTGAGACCGCGCTCAACCTGGCCGATGGGCTGGTACGGGTGGCCTGGATGGACGGCAGCCAACCGGAGCTGCTCTTCTCATCCCGTTTTGCCTGTCCCCATTGCGGCTATAGCCTGACCGAGCTGGAACCCAGGCTGTTCTCCTTCAACAACCCGGTCGGTGCCTGCCCCACCTGCGACGGCCTCGGAGTGGAACAGTTTTTTGATCCGGCAAAGGTGGTTGCCCACCCGGAACTCTCTCTGGCCGGCGGCGCGGTGCGTAGCTGGGACCGGCGCAACGCCTACTATTTTCAGATGATCACATCACTTGGACGTCATTGCGGTTTCGACCCTGAGACACCCTGGGAGACCCTGACGAAGAAGGTACAGAAGATCATTCTGCAGGGCAGCGGCCGCGAAGCGATTGAGTTCAGCTACTACAATGAACGGGGGCGTTCGGTGAAAAAGCGCCACCCCTTCGAAGGGATCATCCCCAACATGGAACGGCGCTACCGGGATACCGAGTCCAACGCGGTACGCGAGGAGCTCTCCCGCTATATCTCCAGCCAATCCTGTCCCGATTGCGCCGGCACCCGACTGACCCAGGCGGCACGGCATGTCTTCATCGACAGGCACAACCTCCCCCAGGTCACCTGCATGCCCATCGGCCTGGCCAAGCAGACGCTTTCGACCCTGAAACTGGCAGGGAAGCGCGGCAAGATAGCCCAGAAGATCCTCAAGGAGATCGATCGGCGGCTCCACTTTCTGGTCAATATGGGGCTTGATTACCTGACCCTCGACCGCAGCGCAGAAACCCTCTCCGGGGGCGAAGCCCAGCGCATCCGCCTGGCCAGTCAGATCGGCGCCGGCCTGGTCGGCGTCATGTATGTGCTTGACGAACCCTCCATCGGCCTGCATCAGCGCGACAATCAACGTCTCCTCGACACCCTGACCTACCTGCGGGATCTGGGCAATACGGTGATTGTGGTGGAGCATGACGAAGAGGCGATCCGCAGCGCCGACCACGTGGTCGATATCGGCCCGGGAGCCGGCATCCATGGCGGTCGCATCATCGCTCAAGGCACCCCTGACGAGATTGCCAAAAGTAAATACTCACTGACCGGGGAGTACCTGAGCGGCAAACGCATCATCGACACCCCGGCTTGCACCAATGCGATCGATCCGGCGCGCAATCTGGAGCTTCTCGGCGCCAACGGCAATAATCTCAAGTCGGTGGATCTGGCGATTCCGGTGGGCAGTTTCTGCTGCATCACAGGCGTGTCGGGTTCCGGCAAATCAACCCTGATCAACGACACCCTCTACCCGATCTGCGCCGCCGCCCTGAACAAGGCCAACACCTCCCCCGCACCCTACAGTGAAATTCGCGGGCTCGATCATTTCGACAAGGTGGTGGACATCGACCAGAGCCCAATCGGCCGTACCCCCCGCTCCAATCCCGCCACCTACACCGGGCTTTTCACCCCGATCAGGGAACTCTTCGCCGGCACCCACGAAGCCCGCTCCAGGGGCTATACACCGGGGCGTTTCAGTTTCAATGTCAAGGGCGGGCGCTGCGAGGCCTGCAGCGGCGATGGGGTGACCAAGGTGGAGATGCACTTCCTGCCCGACATCTATGTGCAGTGCGATGTCTGCAAGGGCAAACGCTACAATCGCGAAACCCTGGAGATCCGTTACAAGGGTAAAAGCATAGACCAGGTGTTGGGGATGACGGTTGAGGAGGCTCTGGCCTTCTTCGATGCGGTGCCGGCAATCAAACGCAAACTGCAGACCCTGATGGACGTGGGACTCTCCTACATCTCCCTGGGACAGAACGCCACCACCCTCTCCGGGGGCGAGGCGCAGCGGGTCAAGCTATCCCGAGAGCTCTCCAAGCGGGACACGGGGAAGACCCTCTACATCCTCGACGAACCGACCACCGGACTCCACTTCCACGACGTCAACCATCTGCTGGAGGTGCTGCACCGGCTGCGTAACCACGGCAATACCGTTGTGGTGATAGAGCATAACCTGGATGTTGTGAAGACCGCTGACTGGATCATCGACCTGGGGCCCGAAGGGGGTGACCGGGGTGGCGAAATCGTGGCCCAGGGGACACCCCTGCAACTGGCAGAGAAAACTGACTCGCATACCGGATGTTATCTGAAAAAACTCAACAAATAGACGGTTGAGACGCGTCAGTCTCAGTGCCACCCCTGCAGTGCACGGCGAATAGAGTCGCTGAACCGCTCGATCCGGACAGTATTCAAGTTCTCACTCTTGTAGAGGCAAAGATAGGTGAGCTTGCCCCTCTTGGCGCAGGCCCCGAGTAAAGCATGTTTGATTACCCGCTTCACCGGTTGCCGCAACAACAGCCGGTCCACCCACCAGGGCGAACCCAAAGTCGTAATCACAAGTACCCGCCTCAAGCGGTCCAGTCGCGGTTTGATCGGACCGAAATCACTGGCATGATCATATGCGAAGCCAGGCGCCCAGACCCGGTCAAACCAGCCCTTCAGTATGGCGGGAAAACCAAACCACCAGGTCGGAAACAACAGTACCAGTCCTTCCGCCTCGCACAAACGCTCAAGCTGTTCTGCAATATCCGAAGTGTGATAGCTGCCGCTATAGTAGCTGGCCCGTTCGTCCACTGTCAGCGCCGGATTGAAACCCTGGCCATAGAGGTCTTCCGTCGAAATCTGATGCCCCATATCCTTCAACTGAGCGATCACCTGGCGGGCAAACTGCCGGCAGAGACTCTCAGCCAACGGATGAGCCGTAACAACAAGGCACTTCATGCGCTATTCCCGGTCCTACTATCTACTGTGCGGATTTGATTATACGTGTCCCGATAGTGATTCCCATATTTTAACGGTTGAAACATGACAAAACAGTACGATTTGATCGCCATCGGCGCGGGCAGTGGCGGGCTCTCGGTGGCGGAACGCGCCGCCAAGTATGGCGCCAAGTGCGCGGTAGTCGAAGCCAAGCGGATCGGCGGCACCTGCGTCAACCTGGGATGCGTGCCGAAGAAGGTGATGTGGTATGGCGCCGGGATCGCCCATACCCTGCATGACGCCGCGGATTACGGTTTCGACATCGACGTCAAAGGCTTCTCCTGGGAGACCCTGAAGCGGCAGCGCGACGACTATGTGGAAGGGATCAACAGCTGGTACCACACCTATCTGAAAGACTCCGATATCGATGAAATCACCGGTTATGCCCGTTTCATCGACGCCCATACACTGGATGTGGAAGGTGAGCAGCTCAGCGCGGATCATATTGTCATCGCATCCGGCTCCTACCCGGTGGTCCCGTCTGTGCCGGGCGCCGAATACGGCATCACATCGGATGGCTTTTTTGCCTTGGAGGAGTTGCCGCAACGGGTTGCGGTTGTCGGCAGCGGTTATATCGCGGTTGAAATCGCCGGTCTGCTCAACGCATTGGGCGCGGATGTCACGATGCTGCTGCGCGGCGAACAGCTGCTGCGGCCATTCGACGCCATGCTGCGTGAGTGCTTGATGGAGGAGATGATCAGTGCCGGTATCAACATCGTCACTTCATCCCGGATCGGTGAAGTCAGAAAAGTGGCGAATGGGAAGCTGGACCTGATCTGTGCCGATACCGGGCAAAGCATAGGGCGTTCCGACCGGCTTTTATGGGCGATCGGCCGAGCCCCCGCGAGCAGCGGCCTGGATCTGGCCAATGCCTTCGTCAGCACTGACAAACAGGGCTATATCCCCACCGACCCCTTCCAAAACACCAATATTCCCAATATCTATGCGGTGGGGGATGTCACCGGCCGGGCTCAGCTTACCCCGGTGGCCATCGCCGCCGCCAGACGACTGGCCGACCGGCTTTTCGGCGGCATGCCTGAACGCAAGCTCGACTATGAAGCGATCCCTACCGTGGTATTCTCCCACCCGCCCATTGCAACAGTCGGCCTGACCTAGTCGGAAGCAAGGGAGGTTCATGGCGATGCGGTCAAGATCTATCAATCCCGCTTCACCCCGATGTATCACGCCTTTACCCGACACCAGAGCAAAATGGCCATGAAGCTGGTTACCGTCGGAGCGCGGGAAAAGGTTATTGGTTGTCACGTCATCGGCACCGGCGCGGATGAGATGCTGCAGGGCTTCGCGGTGGCAATCAGGATGGGTGCCACCAAGCAGGAGCTCGATGACACCATTGCCATTCATCCGACCGCCGCGGAAGAGTTGGTGACCATGCGTTGAATGGGATGAAGACCTGAAAAACGGACCCGCATCATGGACGTGGCTGAAACATCTTTTCACCCCGGATTGGAATCCCGTGGACTCGCCTATGCAATAGCCCTCTCCATCGGCCTTCATCTGCTACTATTCTGGCAATCGAATAACTGGTTCCAAATCAAGTGGGACAAACATTCCCCGACTTCCGTGAGGCAGCCTCTGCGTGTATCCATAACTCCGCCACGAAGCATCCAGGAGAGTACCCATCGACAAACCGGGCCGATTGAGCCGGCAGCGGACCGTGCCCCGGAAGAAAGACCGCCACAGAAAAAAGATCCGCTTGCTGAAATTCAGGCCGAACCGGTGTCTCATCCCACCTCGACTTCAATACCACCCATATCCGGTTCGATCAGGGAGCGCACTGTAACAACCGCTCAAATCAGGCGAAGCGCAGCAGCTACCGCCCATGATATGGCCAAGGACAATACGGGAGAACAGGCAAAAAAAGCCGACGCGGTATCGGCAGCCCTTGAGCGGGTATTAAACAAGCCTCTTGAAACACCGGGTATCTACACACAAGCGGACGGTACCACCCGGGTAGTCACTGAACAGGGCTTTACCTATTGCATAAAGGCCCTCAATGACTGGCGTATTCTAGATCCTGGTGAAGACATGCGGGTATCGATGTATTGCAAGTGAGAACGAAAGATACACTCAGAGTGCGGTATATCGCAGACGATACTGGGTCTTGTTGTTTATTACCAATTTCAAGTCAACTGCTGGCGCCTGGCGGTTGTCTTTCGGAGTAGCGGCATGGATGCCGCGTAAGCCCCGTCAGCACAGGGAAGTGCTGTTGGGGCGTCGGAGAAAGACAACCGCCAGGCGCCTGCTCGCTTTTGGAGTGTCAGGTCAACTCACTCACGCCTTTTAGCCAATACCAAAGCGTCATAAAGCATGATGATCACCCCGATAGTAATCGCGGAATCGGCCACATTGAAGGCGGGAAAGTAGTGTTGCTGATAGTGAAAATGGAGAAAATCTATCACCTGACCGAACAGAATCCGGTCGATGACATTGCCGATCGCGCCGCCGATGATCAGGGAGAGGGCCACGGCGACCCACTGCTCATCCCGCTTCAGACGCCATAGCCATCCCACCAACACGATACAGACGACAATCGCCAGGACAATGAAGAACCAGCGCTGCCAGCCACCCTGGTCGCTGAGAAAGCTGAACGCCGCCCCCTTGTTATAGAGCAGGGTCAGATCGAAAAAAGGCAGCACTCTGACCGATTCGTAGAGGGTCAGAGTGGACTCGGCCAACTGCTTGGTCGATTGATCCAGTAGGATCACCAACAGTGATAGCCATAGCCAGCGTGTCATCCTATCACTCCTCTCAGGCCGACTCAGGCAAAGTGGCGAGGTTCACCATCACCATCCACATTCTCGACACAGCGGCCGCAGAGCTGCGGGTGTTCCGCATTGGATCCCACATCCTCTCGATGGTGCCAGCAGCGGACACACTTTTCATGACTCGACGCGGCGATGCTTACGGCAAGTTTCAACTCCTCATCAACTACCGCATCCGCCGGCTTCTCCTCAAAACCGGATACCCGGGCACGGGAGGTGATCAGCACAAAGCGCAGCTCATCCTCGAGCTTGTCCAAATCCGCCTTCAGTTCGTTGGAACAGTAGATATCGACATCGGCATCGAGAGAAGAGTTGCCCGCGGCGCGAAACGACTCCATCGCCTTGCCCACACTCTCCCTGACCGCGATGACCCGGCGCCAATAGTCGCAATCGAAACGATCGTCGGCATCGAGGGGGAACAGGTCGCCATACCACTGTTCGAGGAAGACACTCTCACCACGTTCCCCCGGCATCGACTGCCAGATCTCGTCCGCGGTAAAACTCAGGATAGGCGCCAGCCAGCGGACCATCGCCTCGATGATGTGATACATGGCCGTCTGACAGGAGCGGCGCGGCAGGCTGTCCGCCTGGGTGGTGTACTGCCGGTCCTTGATGATATCAAGATAGAATCCGCCCAGCTCATTGACGCAGAAGTTGTGGATCTTCTGGTAGATGAGGTGAAACTGGTAGTTGGCGTAAGCGGCGACAATCTCCTGCTGCAGTTGCAGGGTACGATCCACCACCCAGCGGTCGAGCTCGATCATCTGCTGCGCTGCAACCTTGTTCTGCGCAGGATCGAAACCGTTGAGGTTGGATAACAGAAACCGCGCCGTGTTGCGGATACGCCGGTAGGCATCCGCGGTGCGTTTGAGGATCTCATCCGAGACGCTCATTTCATTGCGGTAGTCGGTTGCCGCCACCCAAAGACGGATGATGTCGGCACCCAGTGTCTTGAGCACCTTTTGCGGCGCCACCACATTGCCCAGTGACTTGGACATCTTGCGTCCTTCGGCATCCACGGTAAAACCATGGGTCAGCACTTCTTTATAGGGTGCGCAGTCATTCATGGCCACCGAACTCATGAGCGAGGATTGAAACCAACCACGGTGCTGGTCGGAACCCTCAAGATAGAGATCGGCGGGAAAGTGCAGTCCCTCCCGCGCATCCAGTACGCAGTGGTGCGATACGCCGGAATCGAACCAGACGTCGAGGGTATCGGTGACCTTTTCATAGGCCTCTGCCCGGTCACCCAACAGGGTCTCGGGGGAGAGTTTGAACCACGCCTCGAATCCCTCTTTCTCAACCAATTTCGCGACCTGTTCGATCAACTCCGGGGTCTGCGGATGGAGTTCGCCATCCTGTTTGTTGATGAACAGCGTGATGGGAACGCCCCAGGTCCGCTGCCGGGAGATACACCAGTCGGGACGATTCTCCACCATGCCCTTTATCCGTGCATGCCCCCAGTCCGGCATCCATGTCACTTTGTCAATTTCGCGCAGGGCGGCCTGGCGCAAACCATTCTGATCCATGCCGATGAACCATTGCGGCGTGGCGCGGAAGATAATCGGCGTCTTGTGCCGCCAGCAGTGGGGATAGCTGTGGCGCAGCCGCTCCTCGTGCATCAGGGCGCCGCGCTGTTTCAGTACATCGATCACCTTCTCGTTGGCCGCCAGGACATGTTCACCGGCAAACAACTGTGTACCCTCCACGAAGCAGCCATTGCCCCCCACCGGGTTGTCCACCGGCAGATCGTAGCGAACGCCCACCATATAGTCTTCCAGGCCGTGGCCGGGGGCAGTATGTACCGCACCTGTACCGGCCTCAAGGGTGACATGCTCGCCCAGTATCACCGGTACCCGTCGATCGTAGAAGGGGTGCTGCAGCTTCAAACCCTCGAATGCTTCACCCTTGGCATAACCCACCACCCGATAGTGCTCCACGCCATACCTATCCATGACATCCTTGAGCATCGCCTCGGCGATCACTATCCGTTCCTTACCGTGCCTGCCCTGGAACTCCACCAAGGCGTATTCGAGTGAGGGATTCAACGCCACTGCCTGGTTGGCGGGCAGGGTCCAGGGTGTGGTGGTCCAGATCACCATCGAGATCGGCCCCTCGCCACACCCCTCGGGATTGTGGTGACAACGGGAGACCAGGTCAGTTTCATCGACGACGTAGAAGCGCACATCGATGGCGAAAGAGTCCTTATCCTGATACTCCACCTCGGCCTCGGCCAGCGCGGAACCGCAATCGGTACACCAGTGAACCGGTTTATAGCCCTTCTGTGCATGGTTGTTGGCGACGATCCTGCCGAGGGAACGGATGATGTCGGCCTCGAATTGATGATCCATGGTCAGATAGGGATTGTCCCAGTCACCCAACACCCCGAGACGTTTGAAGTCCTCCCGCTGCCCCTCTACCTGCTTGGCGGCATACTCACGACACGCCTTACGGAATTGCCCTGTGGTCACCTTCTTGCCGGGTTTGCCGATCTTCTTCTCCACCTGCAACTCAATCGGCAATCCATGACAGTCCCAACCCGGTACATAGGGGGCATCGTAACCGTCCAGGGTACGGCTTTTTACAATCACATCCTTGAGAATCTTGTTGACTGCGTGGCCGATATGGATCTCTCCGTTGGCATAGGGCGGTCCATCGTGAAGGATAAAACTGGGCCGGCCGGCGCTGACTTCGCGAATCCGATTATAGAGCTCTTTCTGCTGCCACTTTTTCAGCATTTCCGGCTCACGTTGAGCCAGATTGCCTCGCATCGGGAAATCGGTTTTTGGGAGATTGAGGGTTTGCTTGTAATCGCTCACTGCCGGCTGCCTGTTGTGGGTGCGAAAAAATAGCGTATTGAAACTCAAAATCGCGCCTGGCGCAAAATTTCCCGGCTCAACTACAACTGTTTCTGTCCGGTTAGCACTTCAACCTTTGCGGACTCCAGCTGTTTGTCTTTCACAATAGCGGCAGGTAAACCGCGTAAGGCCGGTCAACACAGGAATGTGCTGTCGGGGCGTTGAAGAAAGAGAAGCATCTGGCACCGGCTGTCGAAGTGACACACGCTGAAGATATGCTTGGGTGTTAGTTTACAGTAGAAACGGATGGAATCGTCACTGAAAACAGCCGATTCATGCCAAAACAACCAAATGCCCGTCACAGTTGCATGCATCCACCGTGTTAACCACCGGTACCGCTCATGGATTGTCGGCCACAGCCAATATCTCTCTGGCCCGTTCCGCATCCCGCCATATCTGCTGCCGTAGCGACTCGAAGGATTCAAATCGTTGTTCATCCCTCAGTTTTTGCACAAACTCCACGCTGACGTGTTCGCCATAGACATCCTGATTGAAATCGAACAGATGCACTTCCAACAGATAGCGGTTATCCCCTTCCACCATGGGCCGATTGCCGATATTCGCCACACCTGGCAGACCCATGTCGCCCAGCCCCCCAACTTTAACCGCATAGACTCCATGCAATGGACTCACCAGGCGATGCATGTTGATATTCATGGTGGGAAAACCGATTGTGCGCCCCCGCTTGTTTCCATGCGCCACCCGCCCGCATAGCCGGTAGGGTCTCCCCAGGCACTGGGCGGCACCGTTCAGGTCGCCGAGGGTGAGAAGTTCTCTGATCCGGGTACTGCTGACACGATCCGCATCCACTTTATAGGTGTTCATGTTCTCAACTTCGAATCCATGCTCCTTCCCCATCCTCCGTAAAAGGTCGAAATCCCCCTCGCGGCCCCGACCAAAACGGAAATCGTCACCGACCGAGAGAAAACGCGTCCCCAATCCCTCCACCAGCAACTCCCTGACAAAGGCCTCAGCCGGCATGGCCGCCAATCGCTTGTTGAACTCCAGCACCACCACACGCTGCACGCCGGTCTCCTGAATCGCCTGCAGCTTTTCGCGCATGCGTGTAAGCCTGGCCGGCGCGGAGGCTGCCTGAAAAAACTCACGGGGCTGGGGCTCGAATGTGACGACCGTGGTGGGCAGATCCAGGTCCGCCCCCATTTCCATAAGGTGGCGGAAGACCGATTGATGGCCCAGGTGAACACCATCGAAATTACCGATAGTGGCGACACAGCCATGATGATCAGGTTTCAGATTGTGAAGTCCACGAACTAATTGCATTGATTAACCGCCCAAACTCGAGCGGTCAATTATAGGGCCTGTAGAGAAATTGGGCATCCCCGATTGGAAAAATGCTCATGCCGCATATCGCGGGTGTAATTACAGCTGTTAAAAAACGCCTGCCAGGACAACTGATTGCCCTGACAGACAACACGCACCCATTCATCTGCTCTCAGGTGTCTGACCAACACGCTTCTCGGCGTAGCGATCATGATTGAACACCATGTCTCCACCAGGTGCGCCCTGATGACAAGCGACACAGCCCTTTGCCATCCCTTTTCCAACGCATCCCGCCAGGCTGACACCTTTGGGATTCTTTAACACCGATCCGTGCGGGGCGTACTCGGCCCAAAACCGGTCCTAGGGCCTGTTAATACTGATCTATACGCGAGAGAGAGGTCTATAGATTCAATTTCTGAACCTGATTTAAAACGGTTCCCCGAATAACTCGTTTGGTTGAAAACTGATAGCTGAGCGGAATAAGCAATATCAGGCTCTATCGTTTTACACTGCGGAAATGGCCGGGACGGGCACCAAGCAGAAACAGTGTCAGAAAGTAGACCATGACGGCTGAAGCAATCAGTCCGGCCAGCCACCATACCCTTGAAGTACCGGAACCCGCCAGCCATTCGCTGAGATCCCCCGCTCCCCACCAGATAAAGAGCCCCATGGCCGATGAGGCCAACAGGGTTCGCAATAGCAATGCCGCCCAACCCGCCGTTGGGGAATAGATCCGTCCTTTTATCAGCGCCCGAAAGAGCAGATAGGCGTTCAATCCGGAAGAGATTGTGGTCGCCAATGCCAATCCGGCATGGGCCAGGGGGAATACCAGTATGATATTCAACACCATATTCACGCTCATGGCGATTACACCGATCCGCACCGGTGTCCTGGTATCCTGGCGGCCATAAAAGCCGGGGGCGAGGACTTTGATCAACATGATCGCCATCAATCCCGGGGCATAGGCCATCAGACTCTTTGTCGCCATCTCCACATCGTGATGATCGAAGGCATCGGAAAAGAAGAGTGTGGCCAGCATCGGTCCCGCCAGTAGAAACAGACCTACCGCGGCCGGGAGCCCGAACAGGATATTCAGTCGCAAAGCCCAATCAAGGGTGCGGGAGAAGGCCTGTGGCGAGTTTTCGGCATGCCGTCGTGAAAGAGTGGGCAGAATAACCGTACCCAGGGCCACGCCCAGCACCCCCACGGGAAACTCCATCAAACGATCCGAATAGTAGAGCCAAGAGATACTACCGCTGACGAGAAAGGATGCAATCAGGGTGTCGAGCAACAGGTTGATCTGACTGACAGAGACACCGAACAGTGCAGGTATCATCAGACGCATGACACGCACCACACCCGGGTCCTTGAATGCCACTCTGGGTCTCGGAAACAGCTTAACCCGCCAGAGGAACGGCAACTGAAACATAAACTGTACGACCCCCGCTACCAGCACCCCCCAGGCCAGCGCCACAATCGGCCTCTCCATCATAGGGGAAAGCCAGATGGCACACCCTATCAGGGAGAGGTTCAACAACACCGGCGTGAAGGCCGGCACCCAGAAGCGGTTATAGGTATTGAGAATACTGCCGGCGAAGGCGGTCATGGTGATAAAGAAGAGATAGGGGAAGGTCAGGGTGAGCATCTCCACAGTCAGCTCATATTTACCCTCACTCTCATTCCAGAATCCCGGCGCGAATATCATTACCAGGATAGGTGCCGCGACCACCCCAACCAGGGATACCAGCAGAACAACCAGCCCCAGTGAGCCCGCCATATGATCGGTGAACGTCTGAAGCTCCAGCTTGTTCCGCTTGGTCCGGTATTCGGTCAGTATGGGCACGAACGCCACTGAAAAAGAACCTTCCGCAAACAGCCTGCGCAGGAAATTGGGGATTTTAAAGGCGACAAAGAAAGCATCGGTGGCTGCACTGGCGCCGAACCAATGGGCGAACACCAGGTCCCGTACGAACCCGAGTATACGTGACAGCATCGTGTGGCTGCCCACTGCGGTAAAGGCGCGAAAAAACGAGGCCAGGATAGGGTCCTTCTAAATTGTGTGAAAGAAACGATTCGCCTATCTGCGGAGCAAATCGGTTTCAACCCCCCGGCGAACACCAGCGCGCCTCACCGAGAGGGCAATCCGGATGCCTGAATGCACCCGCAGAGGCGACCATACCAGCAGAACAGTAAAGGATCAAAGATGTTGACACGGTGGAGAATATTAGGGAGAATTCGCCCCCTTTAAAAAGCTAGTTTCATCCCAGGAGAGAACCTTGGCCAACTCAGCCCAAGCACGAAAACGCGCCCGCCAGGCCGACAAAAGGCGTAGCCGGAACCAGGCTCAGCGCAGCGAAATGCGTACCCATATCAAGCGGGTACTCAAACAGATCGCAGCGGGATCCAAAGAGGGCGCCGAAGAGGCCTACAAACAGGCCGTACCGGCGATCGACAGCGCTGTCAGCAAAGGTCTGGTCCACAAAAACAAGGCAGCACGCCATAAAAGCCGCCTGAATGTCCAGATCAAGGCCATGTGAACAATCGCTGAATCGGAAAAAACCGGCCGGTGGCCGGGTTTTTTTTTGCCTGGTATATCGGCTCCCGCCGGGTGCGGAATCGATTGCTACTCTACCCCTCTATGCCGATCCAGCAACAACAAGCCAATTACACCGCAACCCAATAACCAGAACGCGCCAGGCAGAGGTACGGGCGCCACGAGGTCATCGCCAGTGAAGTCCTGGGTCCAGTAGGCGTGTAGCGGAAAGGGTATCTCACCGTGATCCCCCAAGATAGGGGTTGTATCGCCCGGCTCCCAGAAATAGCCGACCCCGATTTCGTCAAACAGGACGCTGAGTATGTTTTCCCGATGGCCGTGGCTGCCCATCCAGCCACCGTCTCTCTGGTGATTGGTGGTTTGCCTCATAAAGTTACCTGATTACCCCTAAACCTCAGCCATTCTCAAGAGGCGATATGGCATAGGTGGAGTGCGAAGAGCGGCAAAAAGCAATCGTTCAATCATGGCGGGTAAATCGAAACGGCGGTTAAACCGATATTCGAACTCAGCAAGATAACGCGACACATGTTTATCTCGAATCGCATGAAAAGTACCCAACAGACTGTTTTTGACATTACCCAACATCGTGTTTACCCATTTGAAGCACGAATACTGGACACTTTGGCGCCCACCACCCGTCACCATGGGGTTATGATGGCAATCAGCGGTTGTCACGCCACTAAAGCACCAAAGCCCATCGGTAAAGACTTCGCTGCCAGGCATCAAGCAGGAGCGGGCGTAGCGGGCGATTTCACGTTTGCGGAAGCCCCTTACACGACGCAGTTGAATTTTCATGGGCCTGCCGTCCCGCGTCGTCTCAACAGCAGCTACGAAAGGGATTTTGTTGCGCGACCCACGACCACGCTTACCGGCTTGCTCGCCTCCGAGATAAGCATCATCCAATTCGATGCGACCGGCCAGTTTTTTTCCACGCTCACGTTCCATCATCACCTGCATCAACTTATGCTTGAGTCGCCAGGCCGTATTGTAGTTCACCCCGATTTCGCGGGAAAGTTGCAGCGCCGAGATACTTTTCTTGCGTTGGGTCAACAGATAGATCGCAAGAAACCACGTTCTCAGCGGCAGCTTGGTGCCATGGAAGATGCTGCCGGCGGTCAGGGAAGTCTGATGATGGCACTTGTGACATTGATATATCTGACGCTTTTTGAGTTCACAGCCTGTTGTGTTGCCGCACTCAGGGCAGACATAGCCCGTCGGCCAGCGCAAATCATACAATGCCTGTCGACACTGATCCTCGGTCCCATATTGTTCCAGAAAATCGTGCAAACCAAGACCTTTTTGAAATTGAATAGTATTTCTCGGCATGATGAAATCCTCTTTTATTCAGTAGGTTCCATTATGCTTGCACCACAGGCTCAATAGCTGAGCCTCATGAGTAATCAGGTAAAGTTATGCCAGGCATTCCACCCATCACCTGAGACTCCCATGCCCACATCGTCCCAACTGATCCAACTCTCCTGTGAGTTGGCAAAAAAGAATGCGTTCAGCTCATCCAGCTCGGCTGTGCCGTACATGACGCTCCGCGCGGCATCCAACGGTTGCATCTCAACGGCGGGCGGGGAGGTGCGTCCATGTCCCCCAGCGATATTCTCACCACTGTATGTCCAGCCGATATGGCCGGCCTCCCTGATACGATCGACAAAGGTGGCGCCATTGCCGCCTGCCAGTGTTGTATGGCTGAAGAAGTTATTGTCGGCCATTGATTGTGAGTGGCCCAGCGCCGAAGCATGGAGTTGTTCATTCTGAATCAGGTGAGGCAGATTGTTGATCGATCGCTGCTGGTTGACCAGGTCATATACAGCCACCTCCCGAGGTGACCAAACCGCAGCAAAGGAGCCGATCGGCATGGCAAGCCCTGTAATTAAGGACAAGCCTAACCCCAATATTTCACGCATTAAAAAGGCAAAATCCTGATACTTCGATATAATTCAGTTGCTTACACTGTAATCGAAAGGATTTTGCCTGTGACAAACTGTACCCAGACTGCCTTTGATTTTCCAGCCCTAAAACGCCGTAAGGTTCAAGCCGAGTTTTCCGGTGGCGATATCACCTCGGACGGCGGCGTGTTGCTGCTGCGTGAGATCGACAGGCGTCTGGGATTGCTCGAGGCGGTTGATGCGGCCATCCCCGACCCGCGAGATCCCCGCTATATTGAACACAGCCAGTTGAGCCTGTTGCGCCAGCGAGTCTATGGGCTCTGCCTGGGTTATGAAGATCTGAACGACCATCAGACACTACGCACCGACCCGGCCCTACAGAGCTCGATCGAACGCGAGGAGGTACTGGGCAGCCAGTCGACACTTTGTCGGCTGGAGAACCGGGTCGATCGCCGGGTTGCCGTTGATGTCCACAACCTACTGCTCGAGCAGTTCATTGCCTCATATGATGCACCACCCGATGAGCTGATCCTGGATTTCGACGCCACGGATGATCCGGTGCATGGCCGCCAGGAAGGCCGCTTCTTTCACGGCTACTACGATCACTACTGCTTCCTGCCCCTGTATGTCTTTTGTGGCGATCAACTGCTGGTGAGTTATCTGCGGCCCAGCCGGATCGATGCGCCCAAGCATGCCTGGGCGATTCTGGCGCTGTTGGTCAAACGCCTGCGCCGGGCTTGGCCTGAAGTGCGTATCATCTTTCGGGGCGATAGCGGCTTTTGCCGTCACCACATGCTCAGCTGGTGCGAGCGCAACGCTGTGGGCTATATCGTGGGCATCGCCAAGAATGACGCCTTGCTGCGGTGTATCCGTGAGCCCATGCAGTGGGTTGAGGAACTGGCGAAGCGAACCGGCATGAAGATGCGGGAATTCTTTCAGTTTCACTATGCCGCCAGCACCTGGAAGACGCGTCGCAAGGTGATCGCCAAACTGGAAGTCACCGACAAGGGGCCAAATCCACGCTTCATCGTCACCAACCTGGCCGGCGACAAACAGCGCCTTTACGATGACCTCTACTGCGCCCGTGGTGACATGGAGAACCGAATCAAGGAGCAGCAACTGGGGCTGTTCGCCGATCGCACCAGCGCGCATTACTGGTGGGCCAATCAGTTTCGTCTACTGCTGTCCAGTCTGGCCTATGTGCTGATGGAGGCCATCCGGCGCCTCGCGCTGAAGGGCACGGAACTGGCGCGTGCACAGATGACCACGATCCGGCTCAAACTGTTCAAGATCGGGGCGGTCATCATTCGCAACACACGACGGATCCGCTTCCTGCTCTCCAGCACCTATCCCTATCAGGCGCTGTTTTTCCAGGTGGCGGCACGACTCAAGCCGGGATACGGCAGAGTGCTGCCCCGGCACGTTGATCAACAATGGGGGTAAGGGGGAGTCTGCCCGGAGGGTGGAAAATCAGGGCTTGATAGAGGTTTGGTTCCCAGTGAGGGCAAACCATCCAAGCTTGGCCATATCACCGGCTAAATTTAAAAACGGATGAAACATGCGGGCTAACTTTGAAACTTCGATATAATTCAGTTGCTTACACTGTAATCGAAAGGATTTTGCCTGTGACAAACTGTACCCAGACTGCCTTTGATTTTCCAGCCCTAAAACGCCGTAAGGTTCAAGCCGAGTTTTCCGGTGGCGATATCACCTCGGACGGCGGCGTGTTGCTGCTGCGTGAGATCGACAGGCGTCTGGGATTGCTCGAGGCGGTTGATGCGGCCATCCCCGACCCGCGAGATCCCCGCTATATTGAACACAGCCAGTTGAGCCTGTTGCGCCAGCGAGTCTATGGGCTCTGCCTGGGTTATGAAGATCTGAACGACCATCAGACACTACGCACCGACCCGGCCCTACAGAGCTCGATCGAACGCGAGGAGGTACTGGGCAGCCAGTCGACACTTTGTCGGCTGGAGAACCGGGTCGATCGCCGGGTTGCCGTTGATGTCCACAACCTACTGCTCGAGCAGTTCATTGCCTCATATGATGCACCACCCGATGAGCTGATCCTGGATTTCGACGCCACGGATGATCCGGTGCATGGCCGCCAGGAAGGCCGCTTCTTTCACGGCTACTACGATCACTACTGCTTCCTGCCCCTGTATGTCTTTTGTGGCGATCAACTGCTGGTGAGTTATCTGCGGCCCAGCCGGATCGATGCGCCCAAGCATGCCTGGGCGATTCTGGCGCTGTTGGTCAAACGCCTGCGCCGGGCTTGGCCTGAAGTGCGTATCATCTTTCGGGGCGATAGCGGCTTTTGCCGTCACCACATGCTCAGCTGGTGCGAGCGCAACGCTGTGGGCTATATCGTGGGCATCGCCAAGAATGACGCCTTGCTGCGGTGTATCCGTGAGCCCATGCAGTGGGTTGAGGAACTGGCGAAGCGAACCGGCATGAAGATGCGGGAATTCTTTCAGTTTCACTATGCCGCCAGCACCTGGAAGACGCGTCGCAAGGTGATCGCCAAACTGGAAGTCACCGACAAGGGGCCAAATCCACGCTTCATCGTCACCAACCTGGCCGGCGACAAACAGCGCCTTTACGATGACCTCTACTGCGCCCGTGGTGACATGGAGAACCGAATCAAGGAGCAGCAACTGGGGCTGTTCGCCGATCGCACCAGCGCGCATTACTGGTGGGCCAATCAGTTTCGTCTACTGCTGTCCAGTCTGGCCTATGTGCTGATGGAGGCCATCCGGCGCCTCGCGCTGAAGGGCACGGAACTGGCGCGTGCACAGATGACCACGATCCGGCTCAAACTGTTCAAGATCGGGGCGGTCATCATTCGCAACACACGACGGATCCGCTTCCTGCTCTCCAGCACCTATCCCTATCAGGCGCTGTTTTTCCAGGTGGCGGCACGACTCAAGCCGGGATAGCCCGGCAGAGTGCTGCCCCGGCACGTTGATCAACAATGGGGGTAAGGGGGAGTCTGCCCGGAGGGTGGAAAATCAGGGCTTGATAGAGGTTTGGTTCCCAGTGAGGGCAAACCATCCAAGCTTGGCCATATCACCGGCTAAATTTAAAAACGGATGAAACATGCGGGCTAACTTTCAAAGCAAAGCCATCTGATTATTATCAGGTTGGCCCTCGCGGGGTGGGTCACCTCGCAGCAATGCCATCAGATCCCGTTTTTCAAACAAATTAAGCTGTAGTAATCGTAATATTTGTTGCATGCTTTTTTGCAACTTCGACTGGAACTTGAGAAAGGCCAGTAGCAAATAGACACACAATGCAATCCAGATCTGTGTCATAAGCGCATTTTTGCTGGTACCCACAAATGATTTGATTTTCAGGTTTTGTTTGATCCATTTGAAAAACAATTCAACCTGCCACCTTGCCCTGTATATATCGGCAATCGTTTTGGCAGCAAGCTCGAAATTGTTGGTGAGAAACACATAACGCCTTCCGGTCTCCGCATCCCGATAGCCGATACGACGTAATGGTACTGGGCACTTTTTGGCAGTCTGCGCACCTGTAAACTCAATGGTTTGGTCGCTGGTCAATCCCTTACTTTTCAACACTGATCGACGGCTTACCGTACGGTACTTTGCATTGGTCTTCAGGCGAGTGACAAAAAATATCCCTTTTGCTGTCAGTTGGTTATACCAAGCGTAGTCGTTGTAACCCTTATCAACCGCCACGATACTCCCCTTGGGGAATTTCAAGGCACGCCCGACAGTTACATCGTGTGCCTTACCCTCTGTCACCGTCACAAATTCCGGCAAATAGCCCGAGTGGTTCAACCCAACATGCAGTTTTATCGCTCCTTTCGTCGTGCGAAAATCAGCCCAGGGGAAAACAGACAGACATAAATCGATCGTCGAAGCATCCAGCGAATAAAGTGGGTTGCTGAAACGAAAATCATGACCAGGAACCACACCCTGACAGCGATGCAACAGCTTTCCAAACAAAGCTTCATACAGCCCGTATGGCTTACCATCATTGATACGGGATAAATTGGAACGTGACAGTTTTGCACTACCGAGGTGATAAAGACGATGGGCTTGCGCGGACATACTGTCAACGATGTCACGTAAGCTGTTTCGACCTGACAGTTGCGCCATTGCCAGGGTTACGAATTGCGACCAACGTGAGGCTGTTCGGAAAGAACGGCCTGTATGGTGCTGTTTTGCAAGGGTCTCGAATTCATGTCTCGGTATTAGTTTCAGAAGTTGTGAAAACACAGTATTATGGTGACTCAAGGCCTGATTTCCTTTTTGTTTTTCAATGGTTTGTGGTGAACTCATTGTAACAAAACAAACTGGTCTTCAGGCCTTCTTATTCTCTCCTTAACGGGACAGCAGTGAGTCCAAACAATAAAATCATTCCGAGATTCAGTGAGACAGTGGCTATAAGAGTTTCGCATCAACGGCACTATCCGGACAAAGCGCCAGCGACAGTTCAGTACGACATTGAAAGGCCAACGGCATAAGCAAACCCTAACGGTGTCACATCGAGATACAGACATTCGGAGAGGTGACTGTAAAAAAGTTCGACACCTGATTATCAGACCGCATCAGTAAGGAATTAAATTCTACACAATGAATTTACATTTCCCCTTCTGCTAGCCAGCAATAGGCCATCATTTACATATCTGCCTAAGATTTAAGAGCTTACTCACCACCCTTCCAGCCGATTCACAGGTAGACCCACAAATGCCATTTGTATCAGATCAATTCATACTCAATTTGCCTTTGATTCCGCCAACATTTAGCGGTAGTATCCCACACCCTCCTTCTCCAAGACGGACCCCCTGATGAGTGGCATTCTGAATGCAAATTGGACCCTATAAATTAGAGAACAATCTGCTATTGGCGCCCATGGCCGGCGTCACGGACAGACCCTTCCGGCAACTCTGCAGGGAGATGGGCGCTGGGCTTGCCGTTTCGGAGATGGTCTCTTCTGATGCCTCCCTAAGAGGAACAAGAAAGACTGTCCGGCGTCTCGATCTCGAAGGTGAAACAAGTCCTGTCAGTGTACAGATCGTCGGCTCCGATCCGCATCAGATGGCGGAAGCGGCGCGGGCCAATGTCGCCAATGGTGCGCAGATAATCGATATCAATATGGGATGCCCGGCAAAAAAGGTTTGTAAGCGCACCGCAGGATCTGCGTTGTTGGAGGATGAATATCTCGTAGGAAAGATATTGGAGGCGGTTGTCAGTGCCGTCGAAGTACCTGTGACATTAAAAATCCGCACAGGTACAGATCCCGAAAACCGCAATGGCGTACGTATCGCAACCATTGCGCAAGCAGCAGGTATCCGCGCCCTCGCCGTTCACGGTCGCACACGTGCGTGTGGGTTTTCAGGTGATGCAGAGTACGAAACAATCCGCGACATCAAACAATCAGTCAACATCCCGATTATCGCGAATGGTGATATCGATTCACCGCAAAAAGCCTCATTCGTGTTAAAGCGAACCGGGGCCGATGCCCTGATGATAGGTCGCGCGGCGCAAGGACGCCCTTGGATTTTTAATGAGATCAACCACTATCTGCACACCGGCAGGGAGATGCCGGAACCTGATCTCGAATGGGTTGCCGGCATCCTACTCGGACATGTCGGGCAACTGTATGATTTTTATGGGGAGTACCTTGGCATACGTATTGCGCGCAAGCATATCGCCTGGTACAGCAGGGGGCGCCCTGACGGCGCGGTTTTTAGGAACAAAATAAACTACACAGCGTCTGCGGAACAACAACTGCGGGCTATTCGTAACTATTTTGAATGCCTACAAAACAATGGGGAATTGGCGGCATGATGACTGATGCGGTTCTTAGCAAAAAAGAGAATCAAGAATATCTGACAGTCACACACAGTAAGAAATCAGAACCCTTACGCCAGTGTGTCAGTGATGCAATGCAGCGCTATTTCAAAAACCTTGACGGGCATGGCGCAAACAATCTCTATCGACTGGTGATGAACGAGGTGGAGGCGCCATTGCTCGAAAGCGTCATGAAGCATACCGGCGGCAACCAGTCCCAGACAGCATCCATTCTAGGTATCAGTCGAAGCACCTTGCGCAAGAAACTCTCACAATACGACCTCGACTGAAGCCGGCTTACACTTACTTGGAATCTTCACTATGGCATCGATTAAACGCGCCCTGATAAGCGTTTCAGACAAGACCGGGATTGTGGAATTTGCCCGCAATCTTGCGGACAACAAGATTGAGATCCTTTCAACTGGCGGTACCGCAAAACTGCTGACGCAAAATGATATCCCGGTCATCGAAGTCTCAGAATATACCGGCTATCCGGAAATGATGGATGGCCGGGTCAAGACCCTGCACCCCAAAATTCATGGTGGAATACTCGGGCGGCGAGGCATTGATGACGGCGTAATGAAAGAGAACGGCATCGGTGGCATCGACCTGATCGCGGTCAATCTCTACCCCTTCGAAGAGACAGTGTCCAATCCTGATTGTGATCTTCCGACGGCAATTGAAAACATCGATATCGGCGGTCCCACCATGCTTCGCGCAGCGGCCAAGAATCACAAGGATGTAACGGTGATCGTCGACGCACTCGACTATGACAGGGTGCTGCATGAAATGAGGGAAAACAACAACGAATTGAGCAGCACCACACGATTCGACCTTGCGGTAAAGACCTTCGAGCATACAGCCCGCTACGATGCCGCCATTGCCAACTACCTTGGTTCGCGTCTGGGGGATGAAGTCAGCGACTTTCCACGCACGCTGTCCCTTCAATTCAAGCAGGCACAGACTATGCGTTATGGGGAGAATCCCCATCAGAAAGCAGCATTCTTCGTCGAGCACAGGATCGATGAGGCGAGCGTGGCCACGGCCAAGCAACTGCAGGGCAAGGAACTCTCGTACAACAATATCGGTGATACCGACGCCGCGCTGGAGTGTGTCAAGAGTTTTGACGAGGGACCCGCCTGCGTCATCGTCAAACATGCCAATCCCTGTGGTGTGGCATATGGCGCCAACATGCTGGAGGCCTATGATCGCGCCTACACTACCGATCCCGAGTCGGCGTTTGGCGGCATTATCGCCTTTAACGGCGAACTGGACGGGGAGACGGCAAAAGCCATCATCGACCGCCAGTTCGTTGAAGTGATCATCGCGCCGAAGATCTCGGCGGCAGCCATCGAAGCTGTCAGCAGCAAGAAAAATGTGCGCCTGCTGGAGTGTGGCGAATGGCTCAGTGAGGCGATCCATCGCACCGAATACAAGCGGGTCAATGGCGGCCTGCTGGTCCAGGATGCCGACCTGCAGCTGACCCACCACATCAAGGTTGTGACCCAAAGGCACCCCACAGAGCAGGAGATGCGTGACCTGTCGTTCACCTGGCGTGTCGCCAAGTTCGTCAAGTCGAACGCCATCGTCTATGGCAGAGACGGCATGACCATCGGTGTCGGCGCCGGTCAGATGAGTCGGGTCAACTCTGCGCGCATCGCCGCAATCAAAGCGGAACACGCCTCGCTCGAAGTCGAGGGTTCGGTGATGGCCTCGGATGCGTTCTTCCCATTCCGCGACGGCATAGACAATGCCGCGGAGGTCGGCATCACCGCCGTCATTCAACCCGGCGGATCGATGCGCGACGATGAGGCGATCGCCGCCGCCGACGAGCATGGCATGGCGATGGTATTCACCGGCATGCGCCACTTCCGTCACTGATGAACATTCTGGTCATCGGTTCGGGCGGCCGTGAACACGCCCTTGCCTGGAAAGCCGCGCAATCGGATCTGGCGGATAAGGTCTTTGTCGCCCCCGGAAATGCCGGCACTGCCCTCGAAAAAAAGCTCGAGAATGTGGAGATCGATGCCGACTCGATCGATGAACTGATCGAATTCGCGAAGGCCGAGCAAATAGGACTGACCATTGTCGGCCCGGAGGCGCCGCTGGTGAATGGTATCGTCAATGCCTTCGAGGCAGCCGGTCTGCGCTGTTTCGGGCCAAGCAAGGATGCGGCGCAACTGGAGGGCTCAAAATCTTTCACCAAAGACTTCCTCGCACGCCACGACATTCCCAGCGGCAGCTACCGGACCTTCACCGAGATCGATGCTGCGCTGACCTATCTCAACCAAGTTGGCGCTCCCATCGTCATCAAGGCGGATGGCCTGGCGGCCGGAAAAGGCGTCATTGTCGCCATGGACCTCTCTACCGCTGAATCAGCGGTCCGCGACATGCTGGCGGGCAATGCCTTCGGCGAAGCCGGTCATCGCGTGGTCATCGAAGAGTACCTGGAAGGTGAAGAGGCCAGTTTCATTGTCATGGCCGACGGCACTCATATCCTGCCTATGGCAACCAGCCAGGACCACAAGCGCGTGGGTGATGGCGATACCGGTCTCAATACCGGCGGGATGGGAGCCTACTCTCCGGCACCCGTGGTCGATGACACCATCTATGAGAGGATCATGCAGCAGGTAATCCGGCCCACCGTCAAGGGCATGGCCGAGGAGGGCATGCCCTATACCGGATTCCTCTACGCCGGATTGATGATTACCGCGGACGGCACACCCAAGGTTATCGAATACAATTGCCGCTTTGGCGACCCCGAGACACAACCGATCATGCTGCGCATGCGCTCCGACCTGGTTGCGCACTGCCTGGCCGCACTGGATGGAAGGCTTGACAAGGAGCGGACCGAATGGGATTCCAGAGCATCCGTGGGTATTGTGCTGGCGGCTGGCGGCTATCCAGGCCCCTATGAAAAAGGCAAGGCCATCAGCGGCCTCCCTGAATCCGCCGACCCCTCCTGTAAAGTCTTCCACGCAGGCACCGGGCTGGATGACGACAGGGTCGTCACCACAGGTGGACGGGTATTATGTGCCACCGCCCTTGGAGAAAGCGTCACATCGGCACAACAGAGCGCCTACGCATTGACCCGCTCTATCCATTGGGATGATGTCTATTACCGCACCGACATCGCATACCGTGCGATTGCCAGGGAAGGGCGCGATTGAAGCATTGGGTTGCTACGGCTGCCTCCATCTTCAGCACGCACACCATTCGTGTACTGCTGGCAATGGCGCTTCTGGTGATCAGTTATCTCGCGTTCACGCCCCTGGATACCCCCGTCGTCGCAGAGTTCAATGACAAGCTGTCCCATATCGTGGCCTTTTTCGCGCTCGCCTTTCTGGTCGATTTTTCATGGCCGCGATCAAAATGGAATCCGGTGAAATATCTACCGCTCTTCGGTTATGGTCTTTTCATCGAGGTAGTGCAAGCCTTCATGCCTCATCGTATATTCTCCACCTGGGATTTGCTGGCGGATATCCTGGGGCTGCTCATCTATCCACTGCTGTTACCGCTACTGTTACGGATCTCCCTGATCCAAGCACTGCGTAACGGCGCTTCCAGGAACCGCACACACTAGACCAATCAACTTCGATACACCTGAAGGGCCTGGGCTGTATTCTCACCCCAGAGTGCCAATTGGATCAGTACAAACAGGCCTTGAATAGTCTCTACCCGCCATCTCGATCAACAGCATATTTTCGATTTGGGTTATAGTTAATCTATATGTCAGTGGTAGTCGCCCGGTTGTTTTCAGACCCTTATCGTTCAGTACCACAACCAATACAGTGCTTCGTCTGTTATGAGCAAAGTCAAACACAGTGCTTTCAAGTATGATTTTCTAGGCTCGGGTCCAAAGGACATCCAACGATCGGTCTCCAATCACCTCGTCTACACCATCGACAAAGACCCCTACACCGCCACTGATCATGATTGGATGATGGCATTCAGTCATGTGATTCGTGACCGCCTGATTGAACGCTGGATGGAGACCCAACGTAACTTTTACAGACACGACGCCAAGCGGGTCTACTACCTGTCGATGGAATTTCTTATCGGACGCAGTCTTATCAACAGCTTGTTGAATATGGATATACACGACGCCTGTACCGAGGCCCTGCATAAACTCGGCATCGAACTTGAGCGACTACGCAACCTTGAGCATGACGCGGCGCTTGGCAATGGCGGACTCGGACGTCTGGCCGCCTGCTTTCTCGACTCCATAGCCAGTTTGAACATTCCCGGATACGGCTACGGTATCCGTTTTGAATATGGCATGTTCAGACAGAAGATCGAAGACGGCTGCCAGGTCGAGCTGCCGGAAAATTGGCTGATACACGATAACCCTTGGGAGTTTCCCCGCCCGGAGGTCTCCTACCGGGTCCGCTTCGGCGGGCGGGTCATGGAGTATCAGGATACGACGGGCCGGCGCCATTTTGATTGGATAGAGGGTGACGTCGTGATCGCCCAGGCCTATGACACCCCGTTACCCGGTTATAAAAACGATACCGTCAACAATCTCCGACTGTGGAGCGCCAAGGCCTATGAGGACTTCGACCTAAACCGGTTCAATGAGGGAGAGTATACCGAGGCCGTCGTCGGCAAGACCCTGTCCGAGAACATCTCCAAGGTACTCTATCCCAACGACAGCTCCACCATGAACAAGCGCTTGCGGCTGAAGCAGCAATATTTTTTCGTCTGCGCCTCGCTGAAGGATATTCTACGCCGCTTCTTCACCGATCATGACAGTCTGAGCGAACTACCGGACAAGGTGGCAATCCAACTCAACGACACCCACCCGGCGATCGCCATCCCGGAGATGCTGCGACTGCTGATGGACAAGCACCTCCTCGAATGGCAACCCGCCTGGGAGATCACCACCCGGATCTTCTCATACACCAACCACACCCTGCTGCCCGAAGCGCTGGAGACATGGCCGGTGGATATCTTCGAACAACTGCTGCCAAGGCACCTGCAGTTGATAATGGAGATCAACCGGCGTTTTCTGCTGATGCTCGGCCACCTGCACCCGGGGGACATGGATATCCTGCGCCGCCTCTCCATCATCGATGAAAGCAACGGACGGCGAATTCGCATGGCCCACCTGGCGATCATCGGCAGTCACAAGGTGAATGGCGTCTCGGCTCTCCACAGTGAGCTTCTGCGCAAATCAACCTTTAAGGATTTCGACAGCTTCTATCCCGGCAAGATCATCAACATCACTAACGGGATTACACCACGACGCTGGCTCTATCAATCCAACCGGGGGCTCTCAACACTGATCAGTGATGCCATCGGTCCGGAATGGATCAGAGACCTCAGCCAGATCAAACAGCTTGAATCCCTGGCCGAAGACAGTGCCTTCCAGGAGAAGTTTTACGCCGTTAAGCAGGCAAACAAACAACGCCTTGCCAAGTTGATCCTGTACTATTTGGACAGCAAGGTTGAATCAAACATGCTATTCGACGTACAGGTTAAGAGAATTCACGAATACAAGCGTCAACTGCTCAACCTTTTTCGCGCCATAGCCCTCTACAATCGCCTGCTGGATGATCCCAACGCCAATCACGTGCCACGCATCATCCTGTTCGGGGGTAAGGCGGCACCGGGCTATACCATGGCGAAACTGATTATCCGCCTCATCAATGATGTGGCCGACATCATCGACAACGACCCGGCTGTCAGCGATCGCCTGAAGATAATTTTCATCCCCAATTACGACGTCACCACCGCTTCGGATATCATCCCCGCGGCGGAACTCTCGCAACAGATCTCCACAGCCGGCGTGGAGGCATCGGGTACCGGCAACATGAAACTTGCCCTCAATGGCGCCCTGACCATGGGAACCATGGACGGTGCCAATGTAGAGATGCATGAGAATATCGGTGCCGATAATATTTTCATATTCGGTTTGACGACAGAAGATATTACAAGGCTTAATCGACAGGGATACCAGCCCCGGCGCTACTATGATTCGGATCCGGTATTGAAACGTATCATCGATATGATCGCCAACGGCTTCTTTTCACCGGAAGAACCGGCACGCTATCGTATGATCACCGACAATCTTCTCAACAACGATCATTTCAAGGTAATCGCCGATTTCAAGAGCTACCTTGAGGTAAGCGACCGGGCTGACCAGCTGTATCTCAACACCGCCGAATGGAACAGGCGGGCAATTCTCAACACCGCCCGTATGGGCTATTTCTCCAGCGACCGCACCATCCAGGAGTATGCTGAAAAAATCTGGCATGTGAAGCCAATCAGATAGTTTTTAACTATACCGAGCCCAGCGAAATCACCGTCGGATATAGAATGGCGGCCGACAATATGAACAGGTGCAGCCAGAACCTGGCGGGCAGCTGATTGCCTATCCGCTGATGCGGATCACCGCCACCAAGCCGGAAGGCGGCGTTGACTCAATCGAACAGGCTATCGAAATGCCCGCTGTCACCACTGGCTTCGAGCTGCCTGAAAAATTCTGCGGTACGCTGCTGCAATGTTGAGAGTGATGACTGCCTCACCAACTCCCTGGCTTCGAGCAGCGCGCTGGGCTGCATACTCAACTCGCGCAGTCCCATACCGATCAATAGTCTTGCATAGCGGGGCTCACCCGCCATCTCGCCGCACATACTGACTGGAATTCCCGCCCTGTCGGCAGCATCGATGGTTCGCTGTATCAGATAGAGCACAGAAGGGTGGAGCGGGTCGAAGAGGAAATTCACCTCCTCATCCATGCGGTCGACCGCCAGGGTATATTGAATCAGGTCATTGGTACCGATCGAGAGAAAATCGAGGTGGCGGGCAAAGCTGTCGGCCGCCAACGCCGCAGCCGGCACCTCAATCATCCCGCCTATCGGGATATCCGCATCAAAGGGCAAATCCGCATTGCGCAGCTCCTCCTTGGTCCTCTCGATCATCCGCAAAGCCTGCTTCAGTTCCTGGATCCCCGACAGCATCGGCAGCATCAACCTCACCGGCCCTTCGGCGGAGGCGCGCAGGATCGCCCTGAGTTGCGGTATGAACAACTCGGGCTCCTTCAGGCAAAGTCGAATCGCACGCAGGCCCAAGGCCGGATTGATAGCCGGCATACAGCCTGAGTCAGTGATACCGCCGGTGGTTTTATCCATACCCAAATCAAGGGTACGGATGGTGAGGGGGATACCGCCCAATCCCTTGACGGCTTCTCGATAAGCCTCCAATTGTTCCTCTTCCACCGGCGGTGTTGGCCGGTTCATAAAGAGAAACTCGGTGCGGAACAGACCCACACCATCTGCCCTGTTGTTGAGTGTGGTCTCAATATCTTCCGGCAGTTCAATATTCGCGTGCAAAAAGATCTGCTCACCATCTATCGTGAGTGCCGGCAGATCGACTCGGCGCCGCAGCTCCTCCTCTCTGAGACGCCTCTCCTCGATGCGGTGGCGATAATAGTCGAGGATTCGCGGTGTGGGGTCCGCAAGCACCACACCCTGCGCCCCATCGACCACCAACTGTTCCCCATGCCTGAACAGAGAGGTTGCCTGGTGAATACCCACTACCGCGGGAATACCCAGGCTGCGCGCTAGAATCGCGGTATGAGAGAGAGGGCCGCCAAATTCGGTAACGAAGGCAACGACACCCTGGTTCTTCATCATGATGGTCTCGGCGGGCGTCAGGTCCTTGGCCACCACGATCCGCCCATTCAGATCACTCTGTTGTTGCGGCTTGCCACCCGCAAGTACAAACTGCACCTGACCCACCACATGATCCACATCATCCTTGCGGGTTCGCAGATAGGGATCATCCATCTCGTCGAACACCCTGACCAACTCATCCCTGCGCACCTTTAACGCCCACTCGGCACTAAACAGATTCTCCCTGATGAGATTGATCGTCGCCTGACTGATGGCATAGTCCTCCAACATCAACAGATGGGTATCGATGAATTCACTGATATCCAATGCCGTATTGGTCGGTATCTGTTCGCGCACCAGACGCAGGTGGTTGCTGGTGATATGCAGGGCGTTTTCGAAGCGTTCGATTTCGCTCTGAATCAAATCCTCGCTGATCTCACGATGAATAACCTCCGGAATGCCCTGTTGCAGCAGATAGACATCACCTATCGCGACTTCACGGGAGGTGTTTATACCTATACCCTGGCAGGATAGCGTCACTGATCCTCTCCGAACCGTTCGTTGATCAGAGAGATCAATGCCTGCATTGCCTCCTGCTCATCACTACCTTCAATCTCAAGATGCAATGTGGAGCCCTGATTGGCTGCCAGCATCATAACGCCCATAATGCTCTTACCGTTCACGCGCTGACCGTTACGATTCAGAAAAACATCACTCGAGAAGCTGTTGGCGCAGCTCACCAGTTTTGCCGCCGCGCGGGCATGCAACCCCAATTTGTTTATGATTTCTATCTCTTTATCCAACATACGCTTCGCTACTTATTAAGGGTTTCACAGCAGATTATTCCCTCTTTCCCGCCACTCACCGCCTTCTCGGTCAACCCGTCGAGGTCCATGGTTTGATAATTGAGGGTTCGTATCAGCATCGGCAGATTGATACCCGAAATCACATTTACCCGTCCCTTTTCCGCCAAACTGTAGGCGATGTTGCTTGGTGTGGAACCATACATATCGGTAAACACCAACACCCCCTGGCCCTGGTCCAACCGCTCGATCAACCCGCTGGCCTGTTGGACAAGTTTTTCCGGATTGCTGTCGATGCCGACAGGCAGAGTCTCAACAGCCAGTGGCGCACCTTCAAGCATCTTCCCCGCGGTCTCCAGAATCGCTTCCCCGATCCTGCTGTGAGTGATGAGCAGCAGGCCGATGGTCATGACAGTTCCCGATGTCGGCTCATGACATCCAAACCCGCCTCAGAAAAGTGTTTTGCCAGCCGCTCCACTAAAAACACCGACCTATGCTGACCCCCTGTACATCCCACGGCAATAGTGAGATAGCTACGCCCATCCGCCTCGAATGCCGGTATCCAGCGGGCCAGAAAATCGATCATGTCGGAAAGCATCCCGGTCACCTCTTGATGAGCCGACAGATAGTCCGCTACCGGTGCCTCCATACCATTGTAGGCGCGGAGTTCCTCCTGCCAATAGGGATTCGGCAGACAGCGGGCATCAAACACAAAATCGACATCCCTGGGCAGACCGTGTTTGAAGCCGAAGGATTCAAACAGAATCGAGACCCTGCCCTCATCCCCCCCGATACGGTGTCGCACCAGATCACGCAGTTCATGAAGATTGGTATAGGTGGTATCGAGCCGCAGGTCCGCCGCTTCGATTACTGGCGACAGTAACTCCCGTTCATAATGAATGGCCTCTGGCAGTGAGCGCTGTTCATTCGTCAAAGGATGTTTACGACGGGTCTCGCTGAAACGCTTGATCAATGTATCGGCTTTGGTATCAAGAAACAGCATTTTACAGTCAAGCCCGCGCCGCCGGATATTCTCCACCATCTCCGGCAGCGTGGATAGCTGACCCGACTGACTGCGGGCATCGATGCTCACCGCGGTCTTGTTGAAAATGGCCTCCGGATTGCCGATAAGATGATCAGCCATCGAGCTCAACAGCGAAATCGGCAGATTATCGATGCAGTAATAGCCCATGTCCTCCAGGGTATGCAGGGCTATGGTCTTGCCTGAACCCGACATGCCGCTGACGATTTGCAGTTTGATCCCCTCGGGCATGGTTGTCTCTTATTGATCCTGATCGATATAGATCTGTTGACGATCGATGAAGTCCTGTGTGGCGTTATAACCATCAAGCATCAACATATGCTGCCGCACAGCAGTCTCCACCAGAATAGCCAGATTTCGACCGGCGGCTACCGGCAGACTCGTCTGCGGTATATCGACCCCCAGCATGGAGCGTGTCGAATGGCAACCTTCGAGGCGGTCCATTTCGTGCAGTTTCTTGTCATCGAAGTGCAGCAGGTCAATGATCAAATGCAACTCTTTGTTGGGTTTTATTGCACTGTTGCCGAACATGGCGCGAATATTAATCATCCCTAAACCGCGTACTTCCAGGAAGTCCTGCAACACCTTCGGACAACGGCCGATAAGCGTATTACTGGCGGACTTGTAGATCTCTGTTGCATCATCGGCGATCAGACAATGCCCCCGAGAAATCAACGCCAATGCGAGCTCGCTTTTACCGATCGCCGGATCACCGCTGAGCAATACGCCCCTTCCGAGGACTTCCATGTAGACCCCGTGCACCAGCAGTTTTTCTCCCACCGGTTGACTGAAACGTTCCAACAGGCGATTTATCACCTGATTGTCGGGTTGAGGGGTATAGAAAAGCGCAATACTCCTTTCCAGCGCCTGCTCCTCACATTCCTGAAGCGGTTTCAGTCCATCGGTGAATATAAGCGATGCGGGGGAGGCCTTGAACAGTACCTTAAGATAATCATGATAGACATCCTTTCTATCATTCAACAGATGTTCCCTTTCCGGTGGCCCTATAACCTGGATCTGATTGGGCCGAACCAGATTGAGGGGACCTGCTGGTGGCTTTCCATGTTGAGATTCAATATCCAGAACGATCTCAGTGTCGCCCCCTTCACCATTCCAGCTCAGCGAAAGCTCGCCGGCCAGCTCTTCATAGAGATCCCGAATGGTATAGATTGGCTTCATTAAGAGGAGATTATAGCTTCCCTTTGCTGGATCAGTTGATAAAGATCTTGCGCAGTTGTCGCTTGCCTCAACTCACTGCAGAAATCGTGATCGTCAAACATCTGCGCCAGTTTGGCTAACAATTGCAGATGCTCATCGGTCGCCTCTTCCGGCACCAACATGGCGAAGGCAAGATCAACCGGTTGATTGTCGATGGCATCGAAATCGATTCCCTCCGGCAGCTGGACAAACGCCGCGAGCGCCTCGGTGATATGCGGCATGCGGGCATGGGGAAGCGCTATACCCTTGCCCAAACCGGTACTGCCCAGCCTTTCACGCTCAAGGAGTGCATCAAAAACCATATCTTGATTGAGATCTGGAACAGCCTCGGCCAGTCGCTGACCGAGCTGTTCCAATACGCGCTTCTTGCTGGCCGCCTCCACATTGCAACCGATCCGTTCTTCCACAAGATAACCGTTTGGAAACATGGAAACCTCGCCAGTTCAATCAGCCCGTATTACTCAGACGCATATTTTACGCCGCTTCCGGCGCGATGACTTTTCATTTTCTCCTTGTGCTTCAGCACTTGTCTATCCAACCTGTCCGTAAGCAGATCTATAGCTGCATACATGTCTTCCTGTACAGAATCCGCATAAACACTCGCACCGTTCACTTGCATTGTGGCTTCTGCCTTCTGCCTCATTTTTTCCACACTCAGGATAACGTGTACATTTATCACATTATCGAAATGGCGCTCCAGGCGCTCAAATTTACTGTCGACATAGCTTTTCAAGGCATTGGTTACATCCACATGATGACCGGTCACGCTAATTTGCATAATTTTCTCCTATCTTAGATGGGGTTACCCATCACCCTGCCTGACATGACTAAATGGCGACAAACCACATTTACAGTATATGCTGTCTGGCAATCCTCATAAGCCTTGTGCCTGGTTGCATCCGCAAAGGGATTACTGTCAACAGCCGGTGATCAGTCGCGCATTCAACTCCTATATCAGACGTTTACGTTCGTTCGACGGTGGAATTCCCATCGACTCACGGTACTTTGCCACTGTCCGACGGGCAACTTCGATACCCTGATCGGACAACAGGGCGGCAATCTTGTTGTCACTGAGAGGCTTGTTGGGAATCTCAGCGGCAATCATTTTTTTTATCAGTGCACGAATTGCTGTAGACGAGCACTCACCTCCCGCACTGGTGCTGACATGACTGGAAAAGAAATACTTGAACTCAAGCGTACCCCTGGGTGTATGCATATATTTCTGTGTAGTCACGCGGGATATCGTCGATTCATGCATCTCCAGCGCTTCTGCGATATCCCTCAATACCAGAGGTTTCATCGCCTCCTCTCCATGCTCAAAGAACCCCCTTTGATACTCTACGATTTTACTCGCCACGCGTAAAATAGTTTCGTTTCTGCTCATCAGGCTCTTAATGAACCACCGGGCCTCCTGCAGATGGTTTTTCAAAAAAGTATTGTCTTTACTCTGGTCCGCGCGTCTGATCAGATTGGCATAGCCGGTGTTTACCCGCAGTTTCGGGGTCACCTCGCCATTCAGTTCAACCACCCATCGACCGTTGCGCTTACTCACGAACACGTCAGGTACGACATATTCAGGCTCGCTGCTCGCGATGAGTGTACCCGGATGGGGATTGAGGGTACGAATCAGCTGCATCACAGCCGCCAGCTCGTCCTGATCGATCTTCATCCTACGCATGATCTGGTTCTGGTCCTGCGCGGTCAGGAGGCTGAAATAGTCCTTGCAGAGCCTGATTGCAGACTGTAGATAAGGGGTCGATTCGGACAGTTGATTCAACTGGATAAGCAGGCAGTCCCGAGGATCCTGGGCGCCGACACCGGGTGGATCGAATGCCTGTATTCGATGCAAGACCGCTTTGACATCCTCAAGGGTGGCCTCTTCATCGTTCAGCGACTGCAGCACCTCCTCCAGATCGCCGGTGAAATAACCATCCTCGTTGATGCTGTCGATGATGGCTGTGGCGATATAGATATCCTGGGGAGTGAAGGGAGTCAGATTCATCTGCCACAGCAGATGGTCTTGTAGCGTCGTGGCGCTACTGTTCTGTATCAAATAATCGTGGTCATTACTCTCGCCACCGCCGCCCGTCGTCGGCTGATAGCTGTCATAGACATCGCTCCATTCACTGTCGACCGGCAGTTCTTCAGTCACCTGGGACGCATCAGTCTGGATTTCACGTTCATTGTTGATGTCGTTGCTGCTCGAACCCTCTGCCGCTGAATTTTCCACCGCCCCGTTGTCAGCGTCCTCACTCTCCTGAGTGCTGTTTTGTTGACCGAACTCCTCCTCAACTTCAAGCATGGGATTAGTCTCGATCACCTCCTGAACCTCCTGACTGAGATCGAGGGCAGACAGTTGCAGCAGGCGTATTGCCTGCTGCAACTGTGGTGTCATGGTGAGATGTTGTCCGAGTCGGAGCTGTAGCGCCTGCTTCATCGCAGATGATATCTTTGGACCTGGTATGTTATTTGTATGTCTTTAACTTCATTCTAGCTAAAAAAACCCACCGAGGAAAAAGATTTTCTCCCCGAAATCCCGCCAGAAAGCCAAAACCTGTCATTGCAAGATTCCATGATCAATCATGGAATCCATTTAAAATCAACAGGATACATCACCCCCACGAAACCGTCTCTACATAGAAAAATCTTCGCCAAGATAGACACTTCGCACCTCATCATTCTGAAGAATCTCATTCGTGGAGCCCTCAGCCAGCACTTGACCGCTATTGATGATATAGGCCCGGTCACAGATATCCAGTGTCTCTCTAACATTATGATCCGTAATCAGAACGCCTATCTGCAGAGCCTTGAGATGTTGAATGATCTTTTTGATATCGATGACAGCGATGGGATCGACACCGGCGAAAGGCTCATCCAATAGAATAAAGCGCGGCTGGACGGAGAGGGCTCTGGCAATCTCCAGACGCCTGCGCTCACCCCCCGAGAGGCTCATTGCCAGACTGTCCCGCAAATGATCGATACCGAATTCCCGCAACAGCCGGTCACACATTTCACGGCGCTTGCCGGCATCCAGACCCTCCACTGTCTCCAGAATCGCGACAATGTTCTGCTCAACCGTAAGCCGTCGAAATACCGATGGCTCCTGCGCCAGATAGCCAATACCGCTACGTGCTCGCATATGCATGGCCCGATCGGTCAGAGCCTCCCCATCGAGAAGTATCTCGCCATGATCCACCGGGATCAGACCGACGATCATATAGAAACTGGTGGTCTTACCGGCCCCATTGGGCCCCAGTAGCCCGACCACTTCACCGCTGTTCACGCTGAGTGAGACGCCATCCACGACATTGCGTTTACCATACTGCTTTTGAAGCGCCTTGGCATGTAGCTGGCTCATGGCTGCTTGTTTGGCTCGATGACAACCTGCACGCGTCGCTTACCTTGTGCGCTTGTACCCGCCTTGACCATTGCCTTGGCGCGATTGTAGATAATCCGGTCGTTGCGAAAACGGTTGCCACCCTGCACAAGCGATGCATCATCGATCAACAGCAATTCGTCACGCTGCGCATTGATCTCCACACGCCGGGCTTCGCCATGAACCTCCTCATCCCCTTTCTCCGTCAACTGACGAAAGCGAACGGGACTCCCTTCACCGATGACCTTCTCCGTTTTGCCCTGGCGACGATGGATCCACAGCCGATCGGCCCAAATCCTCAGACTGCCCTGGGTGATCTCGACACTTCCCTCATATAGCACCACACCGGATGCCTCATCGACGGAAAGGCTGTCGGCTTCCAGATGCATGGGTTGATCCTTGTCACTTTCCAACGCATGTCCCGGCGCCCAAACGATCAGCAGCAACACCAGGCAGGTCGCAACGTGTTTCATTCTATTGGAATTCATAATAACCTCGCACCTCATGCAGCAGTTTGAGCCGTAGCGGTTCCTTCAGCCAGGCCTCCATACCTGTTGCAGTCATCCATTGGTCATCGCTCTCGATGCGTACCGGACCACCGGTTGTAGCAAATGAATCTTCAAAGTGCAGAGTCAAATCCTGCGTGACAATATGCAGCGGCGCCTTGTCCGCACCGCCAGGACGATCGATAACCACACCCCCGGCAAGATGGAGACGCTCTTCACTGCGTCTGATCAGACCATCCTGCGCCTGCATCTGCAAAGAGGGGGCCTGTTGGTTGTAATACCAGAGAACCGGTTGGTGCAGTTCGGTAATCCCGGTTTTTTCAAAGTGCCTCATCCCCCGAGACTGCAGGCGCTGTTTGAGTGCGCCCCGTTCATCGTAGGTTTGCACCACCAATCCCTCGGCGTAAGAATCGGGATCGTGCCTGACGCCCGGCGTTCGGGTCTCTTCCGGCTGCATCAACCTATTCATCCACCAGCCCAGGCTCAGCAGCGCCGCACCTATAAAAAAAAGACCGATGAATTGACGCTTCAAAGATAGCTGTCCAACTCAGTTTTAAGATTACCCTGGGCCTCGAGCACCATCTCGCAAACATCCCTGGCGGCGCCACGCCCACCATTGTGGCGTGTCTGCCAGTGGGCATGTTGAAGAACAAAGGGATGGGCGTCATTCACGGCGATGGCCAATCCGACACGCCGCATGATGGGCAGATCGACGACATCATCACCCACATAGGCTACCTGGTCATCCGAAAGGCCCAGTTTATTGCGCAACTCCTCATAGGCCGGCAGTTTGTCAAGCTTACCCTGATAGACATGCTCGATACCCAGACTCTCCATGCGGATACGCACGACCTCAGAGCTTCGTCCGGTGATAATGCCGATTACCACACCCGATTTCTGCAACATCTTCATGCCGTGACCATCCCTGGAGTTGAACGACTTATACTCCTGACCGTCGTCACCAAGAAACAGACCACCATCGGTCAGCACACCATCGACATCAAAAATGACCAGTTTCACACCACTGGCCTTGGCATGTATATCCTGCACTTTCTCTACCCCTCTACATCACACCGGCTCTTAGCAGATCATGCATATTGAATGCACCGATCAGTTGCTGTTTTTCATCGATAACCAGCAGGCCGTTAATCTTTTTCTCGTCCATCATCTGCAAGGCTTCTGCAGCCAGCATCTCGGGAGATACGGTCAGGCAGTCCCTGGTCATGACCTCACTCACCTTGACATTGTGAATATCGATAGGCTTGTTCAAAGTACGCCGCAAGTCGCCATCGGTATAGACTCCGGCCACTCCACCCTCCGGATCCACAATCGCAGTCATACCCAGGCCTTTGGCCGACATCACTTCCAACGCCTCATGCAATGTGGCATCGAGACCGACCGACGGCAAAGACCTGTCCGCATGCATTATATCACTGACCCGTAAAAGCAACCGCCTTCCCAGGGTGCCTCCCGGATGGGAGAGGGCGAAATCCTTGGCGGTAAAACCCCGTGCCTGCAGCAAAGCAACCGCCATCGCATCACCCATCACCAATGCCGCAGTCGTGCTTGATGTCGGAGCCAAGCCCAGGGGACAGGCCTCCTTCTGAACGCTGACATCGATATGCACCTCGGATTCTCTTGCCAGCGTCGAGTCAGGTTTCCCGGTCATGGCGATCAAAGGCGCACCCAGTCGCTTAAGCAGGGGCAGGATGACCAGTAGCTCGCCGGTCTCCCCTGAGTTGGACAGCGCCAGGACCACATCCTGAGAAGTTATCATTCCGAGATCACCGTGGCTTGCCTCACCCGGATGAACAAAAAAGGCCGGGCTGCCGGTACTGGCCAGGGTCGCAGCGATCTTATTGCCGATATGACCCGATTTACCCATTCCGATAACGACAATCCTGCCCTGGCAATGGAGAAGATAACTGCATGCCAGGGCAAATTCATCGCCCAACCTGGGAATCAGCGATTGGACTGCATCAGCCTCAGTTTCGATCACCGCCCTGCCCAGATCGATCATCCGAACCATCTCATCTATTGTTGGACTTGTGGCTTTGGTCATTGGACAACTCACTCACATAAGGTTTGAAATATCCATAGATCAGGCATTCACCAGTGACATAAAGAGCAGAGACTGATAGCCGATGAAGCAGAGCAGCAGGAGCAATCCCTCCAGACGGTTGATACGCCCCTGTTTACCCAGACCGTGCCCCATAAAGAAGAGGAAAATGGTAAGCACCATCATCACCGGAAGATCACGCTCCATGACCTCAGGCGAATAGACTCCTGGCGCCACCAAGCCCGGGATACTCAGTACCGCCAGCAGATTATAGAGATTGGAGCCGATGACATTGCCGATGGCGAGGTCATCCTCCCCTTTCAGAGCACTGGTGATACTGGCGGCCAATTCAGGCAGGCTGGTGCCGATGGCAACGATGGTCAACCCGATGATGACATCACTGACGCCCAGTGCAGATGCCACATTCGAGGCACCCCATACAAGCAGTCGGGAACTCAAAAGCAGAAATATCAACCCTACCAGGAGCAGGACAATCGCCTTATGGGTAGGTATATCGTGCGGAATCTCCGCATCAAATTCCCCGGCGATGGGGTCTGCAGCCCCGGTCTTGGCGGTATAGATCATCCATCCCAGCACCCCCACCAGGGTCACGACCAGGATTACCCCATCGAACTGGTTAAGTTCACCATCCCACATCAATAGAAAAGCCATCGCCGAGACCGCCAGCAGTAACGGATACTCACGCCTCAAGACGCTGGAGTGGACGGAAAGGGGGATCAACAGGGCAGTGAAACCGAGTATCAGCCCGATGTTGGCGATATTGGAGCCGATGGCATTGCCGATAGCCAGGCCCGGGTTGCCGTTGAAGGATGCCATGGTAGAAACCAGCACCTCTGGCGCTGAAGTGCCAAAACCGACAACAGTGAGTCCTATCAGCATGGGTGAGACACCCAGATTATCCGCCAGGGCGGCCGCCCCACTGATAAACCGGTCGGCACTCCAAACGAGTACAACCAAGCCGACAAGTATCGCAACACTGAAAAGAAACATAAATTATTTATTTAATATTCAATATGGTACAAAAGCCAAGGGCTGAATGAATGTATCTCTAGGCTGTCATTAGCTGGCTATTGATCGGCTACAGGAGAGCTGAGGGCAAAGATAATAACAGAAAGACGCAGCGATTGGCTTGACAAGAATCTTAGAATATTAGATAATTCAAACATACTGATACTTAGAGTGTCAGTATTCCTCCTTTGGTGGTAAATATAGATTCAGCGCGACATCCCCCTGTCGCGCTTTTTTTTTGCCCCACGCCCGGCCATCGTCGAGGGCCGGCGCGCCTTCGACCCAGGCCTAAATATCTTGGATTAGGCCTTGTCTCCCATTCCTGGATCATGTAATATCCGCCGTCTTTTTCAAGGCATTTTTAGTTCTCCATCGGAGCGACATCGGATGACTACTGTAAGCGCGAAGCCGGCAGAGGTACGCCGCAATTGGTATCTCGTGGATGCAACAGACAAGACCCTGGGTCGTCTGTCCACGGAAATTGCCCGTCACCTGCGCGGTAAACATAAACCGGAATACACACCTCATGTCGATACCGGCGACTATATCGTCGTTGTCAACGCCGAAAAGATCCGTGTAACCGGCAACAAATTGAGCGATAAGATGTACCATCACCACACCGGTTTCATCGGCAATCTGAAATCCATCAATCTGGAGAAGCTGCTGCAGAAGGCCCCGGAACGCGCCATAGAACACGCGGTCAAGGGCATGATGCCGAAAAACCCGCTGGGCCGCGCCATGTTGAAAAAACTGCGTGTCTTCGCCGGTCCCGAGCACACCCATCAGGCCCAGCAGCCCCAGCCACTGGACATCTGATCATTTAAATTTAGAGTAACGAACATGGCAGACAAGCACATCACCACAGGACGCCGTAAGAGTTCCACCGCCCGTGTCTTCCTCACAGCAGGCAGTGGCAATATCGTGGTCAACAACCGTCCCCTCGACGAGTATTTCGGCCGGGAGACAGCCCGCATGGTGGTTCGCCAGCCACTGGATGCCACCGAAACCCGTGACAAGGTCGATATCAAGGTAACCGTAAACGGCGGCGGCACAACCGGCCAGGCCGGCGCCATTCGCCACGGCATCTCGCGCGCCCTGGACGCCTACGACGAATCCCTGCACGGCACCCTGCGCAGAGCAGGCTTCCTGACCCGCGACGCCCGCGCCGTGGAGCGTAAGAAGGTCGGCCTGCACAAGGCCCGCAAGCGTCCTCAATACTCCAAACGCTAAGCCTGGCTCTCACGAGCCTGCAACTGGGGATTCGTCTAACGGCAGGACACCGGACTCTGACTCCGTATGTGGAGGTTCGAATCCTCCATCCCCAGCCAACACAGAACCCGCCATGCGCGGGTTTTTTGGTGGTTGCAACAGAATCCTCGGGATGGAGGATGAGAAGCTCCACCGAGGTTCACTATAAGGTTAGGTCAAGCTAACCTCATGAGCTTAATCACTATATCACTCCCGTCACACACGGACAGAATGATCAGAATTATAGCGTAGAGCGTAAACCCACCAGGATTCGCATCAGAATATTCCCTTTCATGCAGGGCGGTTCAGCAAGGGCGCCCAGCAGCTAATCACCATTGACCTGAACCGCTGGCGCCCTGATTTTGCAACCCAGCTCTTAGTAGAGATAAACCGCCCCGGCGTATGGACTTGTATCATCCTCCTGATTGGCGCTGTCCCCCGAATTCTCGAATGGGGCGCCCACAACCAGGGTTGTCCCATCACTGGAGATGCTAAGGCTATCGCCGAACTCATCGTTCAATTCGGGACAGAATGAACAACCCGGCTGTGACCATCCCGCATCCGTATTCGAGGCCTTGACATAGGAGTGCTGAAACCAGCCTGTGTCGCCGCGTGTAAACATGTAGACCGCACCTGGCGGAGAGGTCGCGCTGTCGTCCGCCTGGTTGCGATTGACGCCTCGACCGACTGAGTCCTCAAAAGCCGCGCTCACGGCCAGGCTGTTCCCATCCCCGGAAAGAGCCACTTTATTGCCAAACCCGTCGTTTGGATCGGCATTCGATGCCTTGAAATATGCGGTTTGCGTCCATACATTGGACTGACGCTCGAACAGGTAGGCCGCACCGGAATTCTCACTGTCATTGTTGGAGAAGCTGCCATTGACTCCGAAGGCCAGTGAATCCTCTTTCCAGACACCCACGGCCAGGGTATTGCCGTCCGCGGAGATTGACACGTCGTTGCCGAATTCATCACCGCTGTCGGTTGCCGATGCCTTGAGATAGGCCTGCTGCGTCCAGCTAGCGCCGTCATAGGCGAATACATAGGCCGCGCCGGCTCCCCGCGCGTCGTTGTTTGTTTGATTGCCATTAATGCCGGTTGCGGATGAGTCTTCTCCCGGAGCGCCGATTGCAAGCGTGGAGCCGTTACCGGAGAGTTCCAGGGCGGCGCCGAACTCGTCCGGGCCCTCGCCGCTGGCCACCTCGAGGATCGCCTGTTGAACCCAACCACTGTCACCCTGGTCGAACACGAAGACGCCTCCACCGCTTACCGCCAGCCTCGTCCCACTGCTGGAGAGCGATACCTGCTTACCGAAATTGGCGCCTGACACAGGTGCGGACGCCTTGATATAGGCCTGCTGAGCCCACTCCGAGCCGGAAAGGTTGAAGACATACACCGCTCCGGATCTTGACAAGGAGTTATCCCCCTGGCTGCCATCGATTCCCGATGCGGCAGAGTCCTCGAACAGTGCACCGACGGCCAGAGTCTGCCCATCATCAGAGAGCGATACGGCAGAACCGAATTTGTCACCGGCATCGGCATTGGATGCCTTGATGTATGTCTGTTGACTCCAACTGTCGCCATCTCGACTAAACAGATAGACCGCGCCGGAACTCGTTGCCATTTCGGTATCGACGACAGGGTCACCATCGATCCCTGTCGCTGTGGAATCCTCTTCGGGCGCGCCTATTGCCAGTGTTGAACCATCGCCGGAAATTGCGACACTGCTGCCGAACTGATCCTCTGAACCGATGAATGAGGGCTTGAGATAGCCGATCGCATCGAGTATCAGCGAGAAAGCCGTGACGGGTGTCGAATCGGCGCAATCCTCACTGGCGCTGCAGGCCTGAACCATGTAGCTGGCATTCACCCAGTCGGTCAGATGAACAGGGATCACCGCATCCACAGTGGTCGCCGTGATGTTGTCGCCCACTTGACTGAAGCCGGAGATCCCATCCGGATTGTACAACAATCGGTAGTGATCAACCCCCACATCGTTCCAGCTGAAGCGCAACAGCTTGGGACCCGCTACGCTAACGCTGGCGGTGAGGTCCGCGTCAGGCGGACAACTTATCTGGATGTCGGTTACAGTAGCCCCGTTCAGAGTACCGCTCCCGTTCACCACTGTACACGTTTGGCCAGTGGGCTGGGTGGCGATAGTCACCGTATAGGCGCTGCCGTCTTCCAACTGTGTGGCAAAGCTGAATGCGCCACCGGCTGTGATACTGAGATCGTCACTGCCGTTGTTTTGCAACACCAGACCATCACCGGCCAGACCGCTGACGCTGCCGCCAATGCTGAAGAATCCGGTATTGTCGGTACAAGTGATGGTGATATTGGTGACATCAGCAGCGGCAACCGAACCGCTGCCATTAGCCACCGCACAGTTTTGGTCGGCGGGTTGGGTTGCGATGGATACCGCGTATGTGCTGCCGTCGCTCAGCTCAACGGTAAAACTGAAGCCGCCGTCACTGTCAGGTGAAAGATCATCACCAGCGTTGTTCTGCAACACCAGTCCGCTGCCCGTAAGGCCTGTAATGGTGCCGCTGATTGTATAGGTGGTTCCAGTCGTGTCTCCATCATCACTACTGCTACCGCCTCCACCACCGCCGCAGGCGGTAAGCAACAACAGTTGCATCAAAATCACTGCTTTGGCCACCCATATCAGATATCGATTCATACCAGGTTCCTGTATCCGTTTTAACTTTACGGTCTTGATGATAAGACCATATATTGCATCGTCAACTATCTCAGTAACTTGATACGTTTTCTACGATAGGCGGGTGGTAAATGATCTGAATAGTGGTGCCGTCGGGATCGAAACAGTAAAAACTGCGAGCTCCGTCACGGTGTGTGCGCGGCGCATTGCGCATCCTCACCCCGGCCGCCAGAAGATAATCGTACCAGGCATCCACCTGATCGGGATCGGAGAGGAAGAAACCGATGTGGTCGAGACGTTGGGCGGCCTCGTCCAGATGCTCCGCCGCCGTCTTGTGCAGGGCGAGGTTGTCCGGTCCTGAGGTAAGATAGAGGTTATCCCGATCCGGCCGCCACTCGACCTCCATTCCCAGCAGCTCCACATAGAAGTGCTCGCTGGCATCCATGTCCCTGATATTCAGGGCGACATGGCGCATGCCGAGATGTTGCGACGGCTGTTTCATGAGAGCACCTCGTTGAGGGCCTGTTCCCAGGTCTCCCGGTCGCAGGCGCGTTGCACCACCAACGGCAGGGCCACTGCACCATGGGCCAACAACTCTTCGTGTAGCGAACGGAGCGTGGACCCCGGCCTTTGCGCGAGCTGTCGCTGGCAGAGATGTTCGATCAGTTCGGCCCCCAACAGAGCCATGAAGGCGTCCGTCGGGCGCCTTGAGATCGCCGTCAGGCTGACTTCCGCCCAGCAGGGTATGTCCGAAAGCCGTTTCAGCCGCTCCAGGGCCTGACGGCTGTTGATCTCACCGGTATGAAACTCCAGATCTATCGTTGCCTGTTCGGCCAGGGCCAGACGTCTCTGATAGAGCGACAGACGGTCATTGTCGGTAAAGTAACCGTGCTCCTCCAGGATCCGGCTCATGTAGTGGGCCCACCCCCTTTTGAAAGCGGCTGAGGGGTTGATCTGACGCACCAGACTGTGTGCCGAGACCCCACCGGCCCAAGCCAGATAGTGGCGCCCAGCCCAACTGCTGTAGAGATTGCGCATTCGAATGGCGGAACGGCTCTCACCACCCCCGACCTGCCGATCATGGGGTATCAGGAAGACCCCTCCCTGCTGCGTGCGCAGATAGCTGCCGCAATCGGGTTGCCTGAAGCAACTGTCGGTAATGCGGAATGCCAGGGGTTGTGGGGAGTCGGGCAGGATTTCGAACCGCTGCAGGAATGACCTTAGACCAGCCGCCTCCTCCCGATAGGCCTGCAATCTGTTGTCACCGTTGAGCCGCTCGCCGTTGACCTGTTTTACAGCCTGCAGCGAAATCTCCTGCCGTTCCAGCTCTTCGTATGTCTGTTGCAATCGCCTGCGGGCATAGGCCAGGGCCTCTTCTACCGGGATATCGATATGATCGCGGTGACGCAACAGCCAGGCGAGCAGTTCCTTTCCGCAATCGGCGGTTCCCGAGGCTGCAGGGGTCAGATCCTTGATCATCGCCAGCTTGAAATCATCCACCGCTTCCGCTGCCTGGCTGCTGAGGGACTGCAAACGTCCCTTGTCGGCACAGCATTCATGGGTCTGCGGAAGATCCCTGCCAAGCCGTTTCAGCCAGGGCACGCCCTTCTCCGCCGTCTCCAGGGCATCGGCCAACCACAGGGTGGATACCAGTCCCGGAAGCTCTCCCAGCCTCCCTCTGGCATCCCGCAGGTAGTTGGGGGTCTTCTCCAAGACCCCCATCAGGGCCTCGCACAACCTCTCCGGCTGGCGCACTACCAGCTCCTGGAGCTGATGCAATGGGAGATAACGGGCGGGATCCCGATGGCGCCAGTCGAGCTCGAGCAGCAAACGGTGCTCAACCATTGCGGTACCGTAGATCAGCTGCAGGTCTAGCTGACGATCGGCATCCAGGGCATCATAGTCCAGCTCCTTGAGGCTCACCAGGAGATTACTGATCAGGCTTGCCAGCGCACCCATATCATCATCCCCATCGGCTGTCAGCAGCCCCTCGTAGCCCGGCACCGATGCATAGACAGCCGCCACCGGATGAAAACGGAACCAGACCCTGTAGTAGTCTGCGATCAGACTGTCAAAGGCGGCGGCCTCATTGCTCATCGCGGATCTCATAGTCGTGGGTGATCTCAGCGCTCTTTCCAAGCATCAGGGATGCAGAACAGTATTTTTCAGCACTTAGCGAGATGGCACGGGCCACGTGTTTCTCACTAAGCCCCTTACCGGTGACGATGAAATGGGCATGGATTCGGATGAATACCTTGGGGTCCTGCTGTGCCCGCTCTGCTTCGAGCTCCACCACACAACGGGTCACCTGTTGGCGGGATTTGCGTAAAATCGACAACACATCGAATTCGGTACACCCCCCCATGCCAAGCAGCAGCATTTCCATCGGCCTGACGCCCAGATTGCGGCCGCCATGCTCTGGCGGACCGTCCATCACAATCCCATGACCACTCCCGGACTCCCCCATCATGACAGAATCCTCCACCCAAACGACCCGTGCTTTCATCAGCTGCTCCAGTTATCTACCCCGAAGCCAGCAAAGATGTGACACTGGGGATAGATGATTAGTATGAATTGCGTTAAATTAATGAACTATTGTTTTTGTTAAACTATGCGTCTATTGAATATACTGAAGGTTGTACATTCGACAAGTTGAAAAGGGTTGCTAAACTAGATCCTAAACTCTTTATAGAGACGACGACAATAAAACTACGGAAGAGGGCTCAGATTTTACTGCGATGAAGATCACCTGAACCTGCCGACAGGCAGATAGCTGGATCATTCTGCAGGCTGATCTCTCCCCACAACAGCTAAGAGTCCCAAGATCATGACGATCATAAAACCGCCACCGCAGGAACCTGAGTATCTTCAGCGATTCCTCTCCTTTTGTCATCGCCGACGTTACCCCAAAAATACCGAGATCATTCATATCGGTGATCCGGCGGATATCCTCTATTACATCACGGAAGGCTCGGTAGCTGTCTACATCGAAGATGAAGACGGTCGGGAGATTATCCTCACCTACCTCAACAAAGGACAATTTGTCGGCGAGATGGGTCTTTTCATCCCCGAACCCAAACGCAGTGTGATGGTTCGCACGCGAACATCCTGTCAGATAGCGGAGATCAGCTATCAGCGACTGGAACAGCTCTTCAACCACGATCTCAAGGATTATACCAAAGACATCCTGTATGCCATGGGGGCGCAGCTGTCACAGCGTCTCAATCAGACCAGCAACAAGGTCGGGCATCTGGCCTTTTTCGACGTGACCGGCCGTATCGCCAGAACGCTGCTCGATCTGTGCAAGGAGCCGGACGCCATGACTCATCCCGACGGCATGCAGATCCGCATTACCCGTCAGGAGATCGGCCGTATTGTCGGTTGTTCCCGTGAGATGGCAGGCAGGGTACTGAAGAACCTGGAAGAGCAGGGGCTGATCAGCGTAAAAGGCAAGACCATCGTCGTCTTCGGCACCCGCTGAATGCGGGTCCCGCTATCGGGGTGGCGGATGCCGCATACCAATCCCGATCTGCGCGCCCCATTCAGCATTTCCGGCGACTGTCCGATGTCGCGGACAACTGAGCAGATGATCATTCACCATCCCCACTGCCTGCATAAAGGCATAACAGATCGTGCTGCCGACAAAGCGAAATCCACGTCGTTTGAGCTCCTTACTCATCGCATCGGAAAGTGGTGTGGAAGCCGGCACCTCCTGCAGGTTGCGCCAACGGTTCTGGATCGGTTCACCATCCACGAAGGACCAGAGCAGCCTGGCCAATCCCTCCCCCGACTCCAGTTCCAACACGGCCCTGGCATTATCGATCGTCGAAGCCACTTTGAGCCGGTTTCGCACGATACCTGGATCCGCGAGTAATCTCGCCACATCTCCGTCGTCATAGCGAGCAATCCGCGCCACGTCAAAATCATGAAAGGCGCGACGATACCCGTCACGTTTACGCAGTACGGTCAGCCAGGAGAGGCCGGCCTGGGCACCCTCCAAAACAAGCATTTCGAAAAGATGGCGCGGATCATGGGAGGGGACACCCCACTCCACATCGTGATAATGCATATATTCTTCATTCCCAAGACACCATGGACACCGTTTATCGCCGCTCATTCCTCTTCTCCGGCATCAGGCCCAATCCAGAACTGGGGCACATGGGCCACTTCCCACAGGAAACCGTCCGGATCGGCAAAGTATCCGGAGTATCCGCCCCAAAAGGTCTCCTGGGCCGGTTTCACCAACCGTGCACCGACGCTCAATGCCTCTGACATTACCCTACCTGATTACCCCTAAACCTCAGCCATTCTCAAGAGGCGATATGGCATAGGTGGAGTGCGAAGAGCGGCAAAAAGCAATCGTTCAATCATGGCGGGTAAATCGAAACGGCGGTTAAACCGATATTCGAACTCAGCAAGATAACGCGACACATGTTTATCTCGAATCGCATGAAAAGTACCCAACAGACTGTTTTTGACATTACCCAACATCGTGTTTACCCATTTGAAGCACGAATACTGGACACTTTGGCGCCCACCACCCGTCACCATGGGGTTATGATGGCAATCAGCGGTTGTCACGCCACTAAAGCACCAAAGCCCATCGGTAAAGACTTCGCTGCCAGGCATCAAGCAGGAGCGGGCGTAGCGGGCGATTTCACGTTTGCGGAAGCCCCTTACACGACGCAGTTGAATTTTCATGGGCCTGCCGTCCCGCGTCGTCTCAACAGCAGCTACGAAAGGGATTTTGTTGCGCGACCCACGACCACGCTTACCGGCTTGCTCGCCTCCGAGATAAGCATCATCCAATTCGATGCGACCGGCCAGTTTTTTTCCACGCTCACGTTCCATCATCACCTGCATCAACTTATGCTTGAGTCGCCAGGCCGTATTGTAGTTCACCCCGATTTCGCGGGAAAGTTGCAGCGCCGAGATACTTTTCTTGCGTTGGGTCAACAGATAGATCGCAAGAAACCACGTTCTCAGCGGCAGCTTGGTGCCATGGAAGATGCTGCCGGCGGTCAGGGAAGTCTGATGATGGCACTTGTGACATTGATATATCTGACGCTTTTTGAGTTCACAGCCTGTTGTGTTGCCGCACTCAGGGCAGACATAGCCCGTCGGCCAGCGCAAATCATACAATGCCTGTCGACACTGATCCTCGGTCCCATATTGTTCCAGAAAATCGTGCAAACCAAGGCCTTTTTGAAATTGAATGGTATTTCTCGGCATGATGAAATCCTCTTTTATTCAGTAGGTTCCATTATGCTTGCACCACAGGCTCAATAGCTGAGCCTCAGGGGTAATCAGGTTACCCTATCCACCGCTTCCCGGCTGGTTACATTGTGCGCCAGGGTGAAACCGGGAAAACCGGAACCCTGGCCCGAAACATTGGCGTCATCCGCCAGGGCCCGTTTCGGATAGAGCGCCAACCAACTACCCTGCAGCTGAAAAAAGGCCACCTCTTCGCTGTCGAAATCGAAGCGCGTTAAACCGAGGGCCTGATAAAACCCGATGGATCGTTTCAGGGCCTTTACCCCCAGAGTGATGAGATTGATTCTTGGTTCCATAGTCACACTACTCCCGGGTGGTAAGCTAGGGCCTGTTAACACTAATCCAATGCGCCCTGTTGCGCCTGAAAAAGCGCCACTCGGCGTTGTCATTCGCTCATGTAGAATAACTACACTACGCTCATTCTGCCTTGCCGGGCACGAAAACAGCCCCAGCAGGGCGTATTGGATTAGCCCCAATATTTCACGCATTAAAAAGGCAAAATCCTGATACTTCGATATAATTCAGTTGCTTACACTGTAATCGAAAGGATTTTGCCTGTGACAAACTGCACCCAGACTGCCTTTGATTTTCCAGCCCTAAAACGCCGTAAGGTTCAAGCCGAGTTTTCCGGTGGCGATATCACCTCGGACGGCGGCGTGTTGCTGCTGCGTGAGATCGACAGGCGTCTGGGATTGCTCGAGGCGGTTGATGCGGTCATCCCCGACCCGCGAGATCCCCGCTATATTGAACACAGCCAGTTGAGCCTGTTGCGCCAGCGAGTCTATGGGCTCTGCCTGGGTTATGAAGATCTGAACGACCATCAGACACTACGCACCGACCCGGCCCTACAGAGCTCGATCGAACGCGAGGAGGTACTGGGCAGCCAGTCGACACTTTGTCGGCTGGAGAACCGGGTCGATCGCCGGGTTGCCGTTGATGTCCACAACCTACTGCTCGAGCAGTTCATTGCCTCATATGATGCACCACCCGATGAGCTGATCCTGGATTTCGACGCCACGGATGATCCGGTGCATGGCCGCCAGGAAGGCCGCTTCTTTCACGGCTACTACGATCACTACTGCTTCCTGCCCCTGTATGTCTTTTGTGGCGATCAACTGCTGGTGAGTTATCTGCGGCCCAGCCGGATCGATGCGCCCAAGCATGCCTGGGCGATTCTGGCGCTGTTGGTCAAACGCCTGCGCCGGGCTTGGCCTGAAGTGCGTATCATCTTTCGGGGCGATAGCGGCTTTTGCCGTCACCACATGCTCAGCTGGTGCGAGCGCAACGCTGTGGGCTATATCGTGGGCATCGCCAAGAATGACGCCTTGCTGCGGTGTATCCGTGAGCCCATGCAGTGGGTTGAGGAACTGGCGAAGCGAACCGGCATGAAGATGCGGGAATTCTTTCAGTTTCACTATGCCGCCAGCACCTGGAAGACGCGTCGCAAGGTGATCGCCAAACTGGAGGTCACCGACAAGGGGCCAAATCCACGCTTCATCGTCACCAACCTGGCCGGCGACAAACAGCGCCTTTACGATGACCTCTACTGCGCCCGTGGTGACATGGAGAACCGAATCAAGGAGCAGCAACTGGGGCTGTTCGCCGATCGCACCAGCGCGCATTACTGGTGGGCCAATCAGTTTCGTCTACTGCTGTCCAGTCTGGCCTATGTGCTGATGGAGGCCATCCGGCGCCTCGCGCTGAAGGGCACGGAACTGGCGCGTGCACAGATGACCACGATCCGGCTCAAACTGTTCAAGATCGGGGCGGTCATCATTCGCAACACGCGACGGATCCGCTTCCTGCTCTCCAGCACCTATCCCTATCAGGCGCTGTTTTTCCAGGTGGCGGCCCGACTCAAGCCGGGATAGCCCGGCAGAGTGCTGCCCCGGCACGTTGATCAACAATGGGGGTAAGGGGGAGTCTGCCCGGAGGGTGGAAAATCAGGGCTTGATAGAGGTTTAGTTCCCAGTGAGGGCAAACCATCCAAGCTTGGCCATATCACCGGCTAAATTTAAAAACGGATGAAACATGCGGGTTAGTGTTAACAGGCCCTAGCATGTCGTATCCAGTTCCTGGCTGATGCGAAAGAGGCGGTCGGCGCGACGCATCAGGCAAAGAGTTGAGCCAGCTTCGCCCCCGGATCTTCGGCCCGCATAAAGGCCTCGCCCACCAGAAAGGCGTTTACCTGATGGCCGCGCATCAGGGCCACATCCTCGACTGTCAGAATGCCACTCTCTGTCACCACGATCCTGTCGGGTGGAATCATGGGCAGCAGCGCCAAAGTGGTGTCGAGACTGACTTCGAAGGTCCGAAGATTGCGGTTGTTGATGCCGATCAGACGGTTGTTTACCCGCAAGGCCCGCTGCAACTCCTCACCATCATGGACCTCGATCAAGACATCCATGCCCAACTGGCGGGCCAGATCATTCAATCCGTTGAGCTGCCGATCATCGAGACAGGCGGCAATCAATAGAATACAGTCTGCACCGATCGCCCGCGCCTCATAGACCTGATAGGGATCGATGATAAAGTCTTTACGGATAACCGGCAGGTTGCAGGCAGCCCGCGCCTGTTGCAGATACTGATCGCTACCTTGAAAGAAGTCGATGTCGGTCAACACGGAGAGGCAGGCAGCCCCTCCTCGAGCATAACTCTGAGCGATCTGCGCAGGCTTAAAACTCTCTCTCAACACACCCTTGCTGGGTGACGCCTTCTTGATCTCGGCGATCACACCCGGCTCGCCTGCCGCCAGTTTGCCTGCAACCGCATCCGCAAAGCCGCGCGGTTCAGAAGCCTGAGACAGCTGTGTCTCCAGCTCGGCGATGGACCGTAGCGATGCCCTTTCACTGATCTCCTGCCGTTTACGCCGGGTGATCTTCAGCAGAATATCGGGAGTGCCGGTCATGATCAGTCAAGGCTCTGGGTCAGCACCACCAGGCGATCGAGACGGTTGCGGGCCTCACCGCTGGTAATGGCGTGATTGGCCTTCTCGATACCCGCTTGCAGATTCTCAGCCAGGCCGGCGGTATAGATAGCGGCCCCGGCATTGAACACCACGATATCCCGCGCCGGCCCGGGACTGTCTTCCAGCACCCCGCGGATCATGGCCAGGCTCCCCGCGGCGTCGTTGACCCGAATGGCATCGAGCGGGCTACGCTGCAGACCGAACTGCTCGGGTTGGATGGTAAAACGCCTGATCTGCCCATCTTTCAACTCCGCCACATCCGTGACATCCCCGATACTGATCTCATCCAGGCCGTCATGGGAGTGAACCACCATGACATGCCGACTTCCCAGCCGCTGTAGCACCTCCGCCAAAGGTTCAAGCAGATCGCTGTCGAAAACGCCAAGCAGCTGATTCGGCACACCCGCGGGATTGGTGAGCGGTCCCAGCACATTGAAGATGGTGCGCACACCCATCTCTTTGCGCGGACCGATAGCGTGCTTCATCGCGCTGTGATGGCCGGGGGCGAACATGAAGCCAACCCCCACTTCACGCACGCACCGTTCCACCTGTTGGGGCGACAGGTCGAGCCTGACACCTGCGGCCTCAAGCGCATCGGCGCTGCCCGACTTGGAAGAGACCGAACGGTTTCCATGTTTTGCCACATGACAACCGGCAGCCGCGGCAACAAACATGCAGGCCGTCGAGACATTGAAGGTGCCGGAAGCGTCACCGCCCGTGCCGACGATATCTACCGAATTCGAAAGATCAGCAATGGAGACACCGGAGGCCAGTTCACGCATCACCGAAGCGGCAGCGGCGATTTCGCTGACGGTCTCCTCTTTCATGCGCAGGCCGACAAGAAATCCACCGATCTGGGCCGGGGTGGCGTTACCGGTCATGATGTTGCGCATCACGGCAGTCATCTCATCGGCGGTGAGGTCCTGGCGGGCCAGCACTTTTTTTATCGCTTGCTGCATTTCCACGGATCATCTCCTCTAGGGCCTGTTATCCGGAACCAAGGCATTTTAATAGGATTTCGACTTTAATGAAATCGATAGCCTGGTTGATAATCCACCTCAATACAATCAGCAAGGCGATTATTAAGGCGCCTGCCCAAAATCTATTTTTTATAAATTTTATCAGGCAGCATTCAGAGAACGCCGGATATCAAGGAGTGATACCTTTCCCAGGGAAATTCTTGATCATTCCGGGCGCTATACCCTACTGCCGTTGTGCCTCGTTACACTATCCATCGCTCGTGTTTTGTGGCATTGATTCAGAAAACAACTCAATACCGTCAACACATGCCGCGAGAGGTAACGCTTACAGATTCAAGCTTGTGTTCAACTCGATGACTGGACAGGCTCTGGAGAACAAATGAGGATTTTTCGCGATAATCCAGCGACTATACGCGTGTGGTTATAGATTGATCCCTGCTGAAAGCTCAGAATCGAAAACCGCGAACCACGGAGCGCATGTTCTCAGCCAGCCCGGCAAGATCCTTGGAGAGTTCGGTCATGGCCTCCGCGCTGCGGGCATTGGTCTGTGCGGCATCTCCCACTGAGTGGATGTTACCGCTGACGTCCCGGGCCACGATGCTCTGTTGATTGGCGGCGGTGGCCACCATCTGGTTGAGGTCGCTGATTTCGGTAATCATCCCCGTGATCTCATTCAACACATCCACAACCTTGCTCGACTGCTCGATACCGACCCGCGCCTGGTTGCTGCCTTCATCCATCACCCGGCCCGCCTCATGGGCCCGCTTCTGCAGCTTTTCGATCATCTGATTGATCTCTTCCGTCGATCGCTGGGTACGGTCCGCCAGGGTTCTGACCTCATCCGCCACCACCGCAAAGCCCCGCCCATGCACGCCGGCCCTTGCCGCTTCGATGGCCGCGTTCAGCGCCAACAGATTGGTCTGCTCGGCTATCTCCCTGATGACGTCGAGTATCTTGCCGATCGCGTCACTCTCCGATTCCAGGGTTTTGATCGTCTCCGCCGCCGTCTCGACCTCGCCGGCCATGCTGTTGATCATATCCATCGCTTCCCCGACGACCGACCTGCCGGCGGTGGCCGCATCATTCGATTTTCTGGTGGTATCCGCCGCGCTCTCTGCCGTTTTGGCCACCTCCACGATGGAATGGGACATCTCCTCCGAGGCGGTGGCCATCTGCTCGAGCGTGGAGCGCTGTCGGCAGATCTCACTACCCACTTCAGCAACGGTCTCCGCCGATTTACAGGCATCCGACGCCAACTGTTTCGCGGTTTCATCCAGGCGCCCGAGCACGGTCCTCAAGCCCGCCTGCAACATCACTCCCGCCAACTCCACTGCGCCGACATCGCTCATATTGCCCGTATAGACATACTGCATGATCGGGTTGTTCACCAGTTGCCTGGCCCGCGCCGCCGATTGCCTCACTTCGCGGGTCGTCATCACGGCCACGCCGTAACTGATCGCTATGCCGGCCATCCAGCCCAACAACTGCGGCAACCATGGCCAGCCGCCCAATAATGAGAACAGCGCCATCGGCAGACTGAAGATCAACGCCAGCCAGAAAAACTGTCGCAGGGTGCTGCCGGCCCGAAAACGCAGCGCCAAGGGTATGCGGCCTTTGCGCAGGGACGCATAGAGCTTCTCCGCACGCGCCACCCGTTCTCGGCTGGGGGCGACACGCACCGACTGATAACCCACCTTGGCCTCTCCCTCATACACCGACGTCACATAGGCATCCACCCAGTAATAGCCGCCATCCTTGCTGCGGTTTTTCACTATCCCCATCCAGGACTCATCCCGCTTCAGCGTCTCCCACAGATCGGCGAAGGCTTCGGGCGGCATATCCGGGTGGCGAACGATATTGTGGTTGACGTTCAGCAGTTCATCCCGGGAGAATTGACTGATGTCAACAAAAGCCTGATTGGCCTGAGTGATGATACCTTTAAGGTCGGTGGTCGATATGAGTTCAGCGTCCGATGCTACCGAGGATTCCCGATCCTTGATCGGTAGATTGATTTTCATCGCGGTAGGCGCCTTTTAAAGACAATTAAACTACGGCATATATCGGCAGCAAAGGCCTTAACTGAAGGACTTTCTGGCACACCGCGGGTAGATAGTCGCTTTTTCCCGATCCGTAACAATCGGGGCAGGCACCACTGATGCCGTTTTATTCGCATAGCGGGGAATAGGTCGGCAGTCTCTACCACTACCTATCGCAAAAAGTACGATAAATATCCCAATAATAAAGAACAACATAAAATGCACGCATTACAAATCGTAATGCTCCTTCCATTTAACATTTCCTGATTACTCATGAGGCTCAGCTATTGAGCCTGTGGTGCAAGCATAATGGAACCTACTGAATAAAAGAGGATTTCATCATGCCGAGAAATACTATTCAATTTCAAAAAGGTCTTGGTTTGCACGATTTTCTGGAACAATATGGGACCGAGGATCAGTGTCGACAGGCATTGTATGATTTGCGCTGGCCGACGGGCTATGTCTGCCCTGAGTGCGGCAACACAACAGGCTGTGAACTCAAAAAGCGTCAGATATATCAATGTCACAAGTGCCATCATCAGACTTCCCTGACCGCCGGCAGCATCTTCCATGGCACCAAGCTGCCGCTGAGAACGTGGTTTCTTGCGATCTATCTGTTGACCCAACGCAAGAAAAGTATCTCGGCGCTGCAACTTTCCCGCGAAATCGGGGTGAACTACAATACGGCCTGGCGACTCAAGCATAAGTTGATGCAGGTGATGATGGAACGTGAGCGTGGAAAAAAACTGGCCGGTCGCATCGAATTGGATGATGCTTATCTCGGAGGCGAGCAAGCCGGTAAGCGTGGTCGTGGGTCGCGCAACAAAATCCCTTTCGTAGCTGCTGTTGAGACGACGCGGGACGGCAGGCCCATGAAAATTCAACTGCGTCGTGTAAGGGGCTTCCGCAAACGTGAAATCGCCCGCTACGCCCGCTCCTGCTTGATGCCTGGCAGCGAAGTCTTTACCGATGGGCTTTGGTGCTTTAGTGGCGTGACAACCGCTGATTGCCATCATAACCCCATGGTGACGGGTGGTGGGCGCCAAAGTGTCCAGTATTCGTGCTTCAAATGGGTAAACACGATGTTGGGTAATGTCAAAAACAGTCTGTTGGGTACTTTTCATGCGATTCGAGATAAACATGTGTCGCGTTATCTTGCTGAGTTCGAATATCGGTTTAACCGCCGTTTCGATTCACCCGCCATGATTGAACGATTGCTTTTTGCCGCTCTTCGCACTCCACCTATGCCATATCGCCTCTTGAGAATGGCTGAGGTTTAGGGGTAATCAGGTAACATTTTATAACTCAAGCAAAGTTCAAATTAGCCGACAACAACCATTGCGACAATACCACTATTTTTATGGTGTTACTCCAGTGTAATGATTAAGCAGATCACCACGCAACAAATCAGGCCAGGCATGTATGTCCATAAATTGGATTGCTCCTGGCTGGATCACCCGTTTGCAAGAAATAGCTTCCTCATCAAGGATATGAATGATGTGCAGAAATTGCGTGGCATAAAACTCAGTCAAATTTTAATCGATACGGAGAAGGGCCTCGATGTCGATGTGCGGATTGAAACCCAGGCCTCGGATCCACAACCGGAAGAGCTGATTGACAAAGAGGTTAAATGTCCGAAAGACAGGCAGAAACGTATCTCGGTAGTGGAGGAAAGGCAGCGCGCTGGTGCGGTCAAGCAAGAGGCCGAACGTGTGATCACGGGAATCATGGCGGACATCAAGCTGGGCAAAAGAATCGATGCTGAACGCGTGTCGCCGGTAGTGGAGCATATGATGGGGTCGGTGTTCCGCAACGAAGACGCCTTGCTGGGATTGACCCGCATCCGCCAGATGGACAAGTACACCTTCGAGCACTCGGTCAGCGTGTCGGTATTGCTGATCGCATTTGCCAAACAACTTGGGTTGGAAGAGTCGATTATCCGGGATTTGGGAATCGGCGGATTATTGCACGATATCGGTAAAATGCGTGTTCCCGATAAGATCCTGAATAAACCGGGGCGTCTGAACGATGAAGAGTTCGCGGTCATACGCGAACATGTGAATCATGGCCACGGTCTGGTTGACGGTGTGGAAACGATATCCGCCACTGCGCTGGAAGTGGTGACGCAGCACCATGAACGCATCGACGGCAGTGGCTATCCAGGCAAACTGCATGGTGATGAGACCGGTTTGTACGGCAAAATGGCGGCCGTGGTGGATGTCTACGACGCCATTACGAGCGATCGCGTCTACCATAAGGGACAACTGCCAAGCGTGGTGCTGAAGCGCATGATGGAATGGAGCGGCTCCCATTTCGATCCAAAGCTGGTGCAGCACTTCATTCAATGTGTCGGCATCTATCCGGTGGGCTCAGTGGTGGCGTTGGAAAGCGAGCGCCTGGCGATCGTGATCCAGTCGCCCGAGGAAGGCCTATTGGAGCCCCTGGTCAACCTGGTTTACGACCTACGCAAGCACCGCTTTATCACACCCCGGCTACTCGATCTGGCAAACCAGCCGGCGGGCGAAAAGGACCGCATACTGCGCCTGGAATCCGCTGAGAGTTACGGCATACGGCCTGAAGTGTTCATGCAATGATCTACTGCATCGGATGGCGGATAAAGAAGGAGTTTTGCCTTATAAGGATGCGCCCCGAAAGAAGCACCCTTGGGTTTGTTGTCGGGGCGGCGAGCCGCACACCACACCCAGAACATCATTTGCGTCTTATTGCGTTCATTTGCGGACTTTAAACAACTAACGTCCCTCGACGAAGTTGCGTAGCAGGTCATGCCCATAACGGGTGAGGATGGATTCGGGGTGAAACTGCACCCCCTGGATTGCCAGTTCCTTTTGCCGTACACCCATGATCTCATCCATCTCACCCTCATTCTCTGTCCAGGCCGTTATCTCCAGGCACGCGGGCAGGCTCTCCTTCTCGATCACCAGGGAGTGGTAGCGCGTCGCTTCGAAGGGATTTTCCAGCCCGCTGAAGACGCCTGTCCCGACATGCAGAATGGGGGATGTCTTGCCGTGCATCACCTTCCGCGCGTGCACGATTTTGCCGCCGAAGGCCTGGCCGATGGATTGGTGGCCAAGACAAACGCCCAGGATCGGTATGTGTCCGGCATAGGCGCGGATGGCCTCCACGGAGATGCCGGCCTCGTTGGGTGTACAGGGCCCGGGAGAGATGACGATATGGTCGGGAGCGATGGCATCGATCTCCCCTACTGTAATCTCATCGTTGCGCACCACCTTGACCTCGACACCGAGTTCACCCAGGTACTGCACCAGGTTATAGGTGAAGGAATCGTAATTATCGATCATCAACAACATGACTACGCCCCCTCGTCACAGGCATGCCGATCCAGCCCGGCCTCTGCCAGGGCCACCGCGCGGAACACCGCCCGCCCCTTGTTCATGGTCTCCTTCCACTCCAGTTCGGGGATGGAGTCGGCAACCACCCCCGCGCCAGCCTGGATGTGCAGGGTCTCATCCTTGATGACAGCGGTCCTGATGGCGATGGCCGTATCCATATTGCCGTTCCACGAGAGATAACCGACCGCGCCGGAGTAGATGCCCCGCTTCACCGGCTCCAGCTCATCGATGATCTCCATGGCGCGGATCTTAGGCGCCCCGCTCACGGTACCGGCGGGAAAGGTGGCCCGCAGGACATCGATGGCGCTCATGCCGTCACGCAACTCTCCGATGACGTTGGAGACGATATGCATGACATGGGAATAGCGCTCGACGATCATCTTGTCGGTCAGCTCCACGCTTCCGATCTTCGCCACGCGACCGGTGTCGTTGCGCCCGAGATCGATCAGCATCAGATGTTCAGCCAGCTCCTTGGGATCCGCCAGCAGCTCTGCCTCCAGGGCCTTGTCTTCCTCTTCCGTATGTCCCCGCCGGCGGGTACCGGCGATGGGGCGCACCGTTACCACCCCATCCTCGAGACGGGTGAGGATCTCCGGCGAGGAGCCGACGATATGAAAACCGTCAAGATTGAGGTAGTACATGTAGGGGGAGGGATTGAGTCCGCGCAAGGCCCGGTAGAGATCGATGGGCGGCGCCTGAAACGGAATGGAAAGACGCTGCGAGACGACCACCTGCATACAATCACCCTCGAGGATATACTCCTTGATCCGTTCCACTGCCTGTTTGTAGCCCTGTTCGGTAAACCCGGAGACGAAATCGGACTCATTGACCATTCTTTCAGGACCGCAACTCTCCCGGGGCACCGGCTGCCTCATGGCGTATACCAACTCGCGGATCCTCGATTCAGCCGACGCAAGAGTGCCTCCCTGGGTGGGATCCACATGCACAATGACGAACATCCGCCCCGACAGGTTGTCGAACACCACCACTTCGTCCGAAACCATCAACAGGATATCGGGCGTCCCGAGTTGATCGGGATTGGGGCAATCGGCCAGTTTGGGTTCTATGTAGCGGATGATGTCATATCCGAAATAGCCCACCAAACCGCCATTGAAACGAGGTAAATCCTCCAGCTCGGCAGCCTTGAAGCGTTGTTGGAAGGACTCGATCCAGGCCAATGGATCATCCACCTGGTGGGATTCAATCACTTCGCCGTCACTCACCACCTCGATCTGCAGGCCGTCGATCCTGACATGGGTACGGCATGGCAGGCCGATGATGGAATAGCGCCCCCACTTCTCCCCGCCATGCACCGATTCAAAGAGATACGAATGGGGGCCATGGGCCAGCTTCATATAGACACTTAGCGGGGTATCGAGGTCCGCCAGGACCTCGCAGACGACGGGAATGCGGTTATAGCCCTGTTGCGCCAGGGCGACGAACTGTTGGGGGGTCATTTTCCTCTCCACACAAAAGACCGGACAACGGGATTAAACGGGTTGATTCGGGAATCACCAACGCCATCGCGCGCCATACATCAAGGTCGTGTTGTGTGAAAGCAGGGTCATTTCGTATTGTTTACCGTCAATAGTTGCTGCTAACCATAATCAAAACTTGGGCAGGTCTCAAGCGGCATTTTCCAACAGGCTACTGATTTCGACCAATGAGTCGAGCACCGCGTCCGGATGAAAGTGCCGGATATCCTCGCCATGATTATAACCGTAACTCATGCAGACGATCTGAAAACCGGCGGCACGGGCCGCTTTCACATCGCTCTGTGAATCACCCACCATCAGTGAGGCATTCGGGTCAGCCGACAGTTGTTCGGCTGCATGCAGCAGGGGCATCGGATCGGGCTTCTTCTTCGGCAGCGTATCGCCGGCAACGACTATCTCGAAATCGTCATGAACACCCAGATCCCGCAGTAGCGGCAGGGTGAACCGGGCTGCCTTGTTGGTCACACAGCCGAGGCGAAAGCCCTGTCTCTTCAGATAGTCCAGACCTTCACGAATTCCCGGATAGAGCACTGAACGCTTACTCGTGTTTTCCGCATAGAGATCGAGAAAGATGGGATAGGCGCGTTCAAAATCGGTTTCGTCCGGATCACCGTCAAGCTGGCCGATGAGGGCACGGCGAACCAGGCGCTCCACCCCATTACCGACCCAGTTCCGCACTTTTGTTTCACCGTGGCGCGGCCGACCCAGCCGATCCATCATCTGATCCACGCAATAGGCCAGATCAGGCACGCTGTCGACCAGGGTGCCGTCCACGTCGATGAGGATCATTTCGGGTTTCTTAATCATGACTGCATGCTCTCATTCGAAGGCCGTGTTAATCGGTCCGCAAATGAACGCGAATAAACGCAAATGGTAAAAACACTACCGGCTCAGGGTGTAGGGTGCGGCTTGCCGCACCAACAACAGGTTGAATCAAATTAATACAGTGCGGCAAGACGCATCTGCGTATAAACGATCAATCATCAAGCATTCTTTATTTGCGTTCATTAGCGGACTCATCATTCATTCAAACAAATCAGACCTTGGCCAATTCCGCCTTCATTTTGCCGACGATGGTGTCGTATCTGTTGGCATCGCTTGTCTCGGGAAAGCCGAAAATCCCCGATCCCGCCACGAAAGTGTCGGCTCCTGCGGCCTTGATCTCGGCGATATTGTCAACCTTGACGCCGCCATCGATCTCGAGGCGGATATCCAAGCCTGAATCATCGATCAGTTTGCGGCACTGGCGCAGTTTATCCATGGTGGCGGGAATAAAGCTCTGACCGCCGAACCCCGGATTGACCGACATCAGCAGAATCATGTCGACCTTATCGAGCACATAGTCGAGATGGGAGAGGGGGGTGGCCGGATTGAACACCAGACCCGATTTACAACCCTCGCTGCGGATCAGCTGCAGACTGCGGTCGATATGCTCGGAGGCCTCCGGGTGGAAGGTGATATAGGTGGCCCCGGCCTTGGCGAAATCGGGGATGATGCGGTCTACAGGCTTGACCATCATATGGACATCGATATCGGCTGTGACGCCATGTTTTCGCAGGGCCTCGCAGACCAGCGGACCGATGGTCAGGTTCGGCACATAATGGTTGTCCATGACGTCAAAATGAACGATCTCAGCACCTGAAGCGAGGACGCTATCCACCTCTTCACCCAGCTTGGCGAAATCCGCTGACAATATTGACGGTGCGATCTTATCGGATTGGCGGGCCATGATTTTCATCTCCTACTGTTCTGCCGGCAGTGGCCTGGGAAACCCATTTTCTCGCCACATTAGCCAAAAAAAGGAGGCCACTTTACCCCAAAGCGCCACCATTTTCAGCTATCCCCTTTGTAGGGCATTAGCCGCAGCCGACAATCGCAGTCGGCAGAACTCTGCAATCAAGCATGCTTCTGACGGGCCCATGGCTATTCAACCTTTAGCGAGGGTACACTAAGATCGTTGTAAGGCCTAAGGAATTCCATGTGAATCGCTACCTTTGCACAACCAAGCTGAGACGAAGAAGAGTCACCCCTGTTCCTATTCACCAGCTGTTCCTGCTGCTGCTTATCGGCATGGCGGAAATATCGCTTGCCGCCAATCTGAGCCGTGAACAGCGGGTTTCGGAAGCGCTGGAGGCTGCGCTCCCTGAAGGCAGTCCGGTATGGCTTGAAGCCGAATCAGTGCGCTTTCTGGCGATTCACAGGGAGACGTCCGCGGAAAAACGCCTTGGCAGTGCCGTTTTGTTGCATGACAGCGGCTCCCATGCCGATTGGCACGAAGTCATCAATCCCTTAAGACGCCACCTGGCTGAAAGGGGTTGGGATACCCTGTCGATTCAAACACCGATCACTGACGATCCGTCTGACCCTGTGATCATTCAGTCATTGATCGAACTGAGCCTGCCGCGCATCCAGGCCGCCATCGATTTCCTGACTGAGCAACAAACCGGCGAGACAGTCCTGATAGGACATGGACTGGGGGCCGGGATGGCCATGAAGTTTGTGACCCAGCCAGGCAACCGGATTGGGGCGATTGCCGCCATCGGAGTGGCCATGTCCGCCGATGATGAGCAGGATCCGGCGTTTTTGGCCATCAAGGGCGCGGAAACAGCGATACTCGATCTCTATGGCAGCCGTGACCATCCCTCTGTGGTCGACAGCGCTCCACTGCGCCGCGCCATTGCCGCGAGGAACGGACGCAAACAATACCGGCAGGTCGAAGTATCCGGCGCCGATCACTTTTTCAGCGGCATGCAGGAGGAGTTAGGCTATCGTATCGCTGCATGGTTAAGACAGGCTGTGCGCCAATAGCAGCCTATTCAACATCCATCAATGCCTTGATCCGTCTGACATAGAAGCGGGTCTCACCGGGGGCATAGTACTCAACCTGGCGCCATGCCTTGATCTCTCCATGCTTCTTCCTGGCTCTTTTATAGGCCTTGAGCACATTGCCGTAGCCGGCATTGTAGCTGGCCAGGGCGAACGCCAGCCGTTGTTGCGTCGGCAAACCCTTTTTCCACTTCCGATAAAGTTTACGGTCATAATAGATCCCCGCAGCGATATTCCAGCGGGGTTCGTTGATCAGGGTAAAGTGAGGATTGTCTTCCTTAATCTCTTCATAAGTGGCCGGCAGAATCTGCATGATGCCCTTTGCGCCAGCCGGGCTTTTGGCAGTCGGTTTCAAACCGGACTCGGCGATCGCCTGAGCCTTGAACCAGTACCAGTCGATATGCGGTCCAAAATAGTGTTTGGTGTATTTTCGAAAATAGTTGTCGTATTCACGGCTCCAGTGTTTATCCTTGACGGACTTGAGCCCTCCGGCAAAAGCCAGGCCAGGAAGCAGAACCAGCAACAGCAGCCAGCGCGGGATCGACATGGAGTGTACGGATCTATTGAATCACAGTTGAGCGGCCTTAATTCAGACCCAGCCCAATTACCAAACCGAGTGCGGTACCGATACCGATGAAGATGCCCATGATCATTATCCCAACGGCTATATTCCCCTTCTGCAGCTCATCCGGAATACTGAAATTCACAATATGACTAAAGACTTTGCAGCCGAACCACATGAAAAAAATGGTCAGCGCGCCACCAAAGATCACATAGATGAAGTTGAGAAGAATCGGGTCAATGGAATCGGTCATATTTCTCCTCCTTATAACTGTTATGCCATGCCTCTGGCCTGTTTTACGCGTTCATAGGCTTTTTTGATCTCATCCGTCTTTTGTGCCGCCATTTTCATCATCTCCTCGGGAAGTCCCTTGGAGACCAGTTTGTCAGGGTGGTGTTGACTGATCAGCCGTCGATAGGCCCGCTTGACCTCCTTATCCGTCGCCTCCGGTGTAATGTTCAGGATGTCATAGGCATCCTTAACGGAAAGGCCCTGTGTTCTTGATGGTGCTCTATCACCTCTGCCGGTACCGGCATAGTGAGACTGGGCGCGTATCATGCGTTCCAGTCTTCTGAAGGTAAATTCGGAAACATTCAGCAGTGAACAGATATGCAGCAACAATGCCTCTTCAGCCCTATCCATTCGGTTGTCTGCGTAGGCTGCCTGGATCTGGATCTCGAGAAACATCTGTATCAGGGTTTGACGGCGATGGCACTCCTGTCGAAACTGCTCCACCACTTCGTCCAGAGGAAAGTCTTCCGCTTTACCTTCATTGAACAGGCGGATCGCTGTCTTACGCATTTCGCTCGATAGCGACATTTGCGCCATGAGGGCTTCGGCCAGCTTGATCTCATCCGGGGAGACACGACCGTCAGCCTTGGCCAGATGCCCCATAACGGAAAAAGTGGCTGTGAAGAAGGCTGTCTGAACCCGTTCCTGATCGCCCGGCCCCCAGCTTATCTGCTCGTCGGGCAGCCCCTGCAGGCCCTTGTCGAAACGATGACCAAGGGCGGCACCCAGTACCGCGCCCAAGGGTCCGCCCAGCATGAAACCAAACGCACCACCTACCAGTTTACCCCACCAACTCAAAGGCTTACCTCTATGCTACAGCGACTGAAGAAATCAAAGCGTCACTATACCTCAACGGAACGCTATTTTCCGTGGATATATTGCTCATCGCTGAAGGAGTAAACCCAGGTCGGACAGAACACCACCATCAGGGTGATCACCCAGCCGTTGACCAGGGCCTCCGGAAAAAACATCAGGGGAAAGAATGGCATCACAGTGACCTCCAGTTCCGCCATGGTATAGGCGCCACTGAGAACCAGCAGCTGCATCGCCAGATAGCCACTGGCATAGCCAACCAGCCAGGCGGTAAAAAAGCCGTTACCCAGGACATACACAAAGAACTGCCTGGGCAACCAACTGCGTACCAACACCAAGGAAATTTGCGAGAGGGTGATCGGAACCAATGCCACGGTCAGAAAACTGACTACATAACCCTGCCACCCTATGCCCGCGTTCAGGCAGACGGCCAATAGGGCGATACTGGCCATGACGATGGCCATAGACCATCCGAACATCGGGGTTATCACTGTAGCGCCAAGCAGGTGGAATGAGATCCCCGGTTGCAAATGGGCACGAATATGCCAGAGCACGATCAGTGCAACGATTGCGCCAAGAAAGACATGCAGCTGCCCGTCGCGGGCAAGTCGGCCCCAGGGCGCCAGGCGCAACGCAACAAGGAGCGCCACACCATACAGGCCGGCAAACCACCACAACTGGGCATCGGAAAAAAGTTCACCATCAAGCTCCATCGCGAATCTATCCTTTTCACAAAACGGAATTCAGTTATGCTGTTAACTGAAACCTCGGTAATGGGTGTCTGGCCCGCAACTCCAAACCATAAATCTACAGGGGAAACTCCCGTGAAGTACCGCCAGCTCGGCCACACTGACATTCAGGTAAGCGCACTCTGTCTCGGCACCATGACCTATGGAGAGCAGAACAGCGAATCAGAGGCCCATGCTCAGCTCGACCGGGCGATTAATGCCGGAATTAACTTTATCGACACAGCCGAGATGTATCCGGTTCCACCCAAGGCGAAAACCCAAGGGCTGACCGAGCGCCATATCGGCACCTGGCTTGCCCGCCACGGTCAGCGCGACCGATTGGTCATCGCCACCAAGGTTTCCGGCCCGGCGGATTGGTTAAGCTATCTGAGAGACGGCAACCCGCGGCTTGACAGAGTCAACATCGAGGCGGCATTGGATAAGAGTCTGCAACGACTGCAGACAGATTACATTGATATCTATCAGCTCCACTGGCCGGACCGTCACACCAATTATTTCGGTGAACTCGGTTACCGGGCGGCTGGATCAGAAGAGATGACACCGATTCTGGAAACCCTGCAGATCCTGGGCGATTTGAAAAAGGCAGGCAAGATACGCCATATCGGTGTCTCCAATGAGACCCCCTGGGGGTTGATGCGCTATCTGAGCCTGGCTGAAGAGCATGATCTGCCGAGGGCTGTCAGCATCCAAAACCCCTATAACCTGCTGAACCGTACATTTGAAATCGGATTGGCGGAAATCGCCCATCGAGAAAGCTGTGGACTGCTGGCCTACTCTCCGCTGGCATTCGGCGTACTTTCCGGCAAGTATCTCGATGGCCGACACCCCCCGAAAGCCCGCTTGACCCTTTTTGACCGTTTTATCCGATACTCCAATCCACAGGCTGTTAGGGTGACCCAAAAATATGTCGCGTTGGCGAAGAGAGAGGGTATCAATCCCGCCCAAATGGCGCTGGCCTATGTGACAGGCCAACCCTTTGTAACCAGCAATATCATCGGCGCCACCACTTTGGATCAACTTGATGAGAATATTGAAAGTATCCATATCACCCTGTCCGAAGAGGTCTTGGCTGAGATCGAAACGATCCATACACAACAGCCCAATCCAGCGCCATAGCCAGATGAGTGATTGTTGTAAATAATTGAGAATGACAATGGCAATAAAACGCGTTCAGAGCCATAATCGAATTGGCCCCAGGGAGAAACCATATTAAGTCGGAGACCCTTGACAATGAATTCACCGAGAATCCGTATTGGCGATTGGTTTAAAACTGTCGATGGCGATAATCTTGAGGTAGTGGCCTTCGATCCAGATGACGGTGTCGTGGAAGTCCAGTTTTATGACGGTACCGTGGAAGAGTACGATATTGAGGACTGGGAGTCGCTGGAGGTCAAACCCATCGCGCCGCCTGAGGATTGGTCAGGCTCCTATGATCTCTCCAAAGACGATTATGGTGTCGATCTGGACCACCCGGCAGGTGAAATCATACCCAACCCCCTCGACCACCTCGAGGACAACGAATAATCACATCGCGATCCACCATCACTGATGGATGCTCTCACGCATTCAACCCCTTTTTTCCTACCGTTGAAAACGCCAGGCCTGACCTGCATAGTGAAACCAGTCTCCTATTTCTTACGTAAGTCATTGTAAGGATGAAAAATCCTGCTGCTACAGCCGGATTTGAGCTGGAGTTGTTAAAGTTAGGTGGCGCCACGCCGCTAAAATAGGTAACGAACCCCCACTGGCACTTGGTGCAGGAGGTGCAACATGAAGACAGTCTACGACATGAGCACAGGACAGATCATTGAAAGTGGCCTGACTAACCCGCATGTTTCATCCGTTTTTAAATTTAGCCGGTGATATGGCCAAGCTTGGATGGTTTGCCCTCACTGGGAACCAAACCTCTATCAAGCCCTGATTTTCCACCCTCCGGGCAGACTCCCCCTTACCCCCATTGTTGATCAACGTGCCGGGGCAGCACTCTGCCGGGCTATCCCGGCTTGAGTCGTGCCGCCACCTGGAAAAACAGCGCCTGATAGGGATAGGTGCTGGAGAGCAGGAAGCGGATCCGTCGCGTGTTGCGAATGATGACCGCCCCGATCTTGAACAGTTTGAGCCGGATCGTGGTCATCTGTGCACGCGCCAGTTCCGTGCCCTTCAGCGCGAGGCGCCGGATGGCCTCCATCAGCACATAGGCCAGACTGGACAGCAGTAGACGAAACTGATTGGCCCACCAGTAATGCGCGCTGGTGCGATCGGCGAACAGCCCCAGTTGCTGCTCCTTGATTCGGTTCTCCATGTCACCACGGGCGCAGTAGAGGTCATCGTAAAGGCGCTGTTTGTCGCCGGCCAGGTTGGTGACGATGAAGCGTGGATTTGGCCCCTTGTCGGTGACCTCCAGTTTGGCGATCACCTTGCGACGCGTCTTCCAGGTGCTGGCGGCATAGTGAAACTGAAAGAATTCCCGCATCTTCATGCCGGTTCGCTTCGCCAGTTCCTCAACCCACTGCATGGGCTCACGGATACACCGCAGCAAGGCGTCATTCTTGGCGATGCCCACGATATAGCCCACAGCGTTGCGCTCGCACCAGCTGAGCATGTGGTGACGGCAAAAGCCGCTATCGCCCCGAAAGATGATACGCACTTCAGGCCAAGCCCGGCGCAGGCGTTTGACCAACAGCGCCAGAATCGCCCAGGCATGCTTGGGCGCATCGATCCGGCTGGGCCGCAGATAACTCACCAGCAGTTGATCGCCACAAAAGACATACAGGGGCAGGAAGCAGTAGTGATCGTAGTAGCCGTGAAAGAAGCGGCCTTCCTGGCGGCCATGCACCGGATCATCCGTGGCGTCGAAATCCAGGATCAGCTCATCGGGTGGTGCATCATATGAGGCAATGAACTGCTCGAGCAGTAGGTTGTGGACATCAACGGCAACCCGGCGATCGACCCGGTTCTCCAGCCGACAAAGTGTCGACTGGCTGCCCAGTACCTCCTCGCGTTCGATCGAGCTCTGTAGGGCCGGGTCGGTGCGTAGTGTCTGATGGTCGTTCAGATCTTCATAACCCAGGCAGAGCCCATAGACTCGCTGGCGCAACAGGCTCAACTGGCTGTGTTCAATTCGCGGGTCGGGGATGACCGCATCAACCGCCTCGAGCAATCCCAGACGCCTGTCGATCTCACGCAGCAGCAACACGCCGCCGTCCGAGGTGATATCGCCACCGGAAAACTCGGCTTGAACCTTACGGCGTTTTAGGGCTGGAAAATCAAAGGCAGTCTGGGTACAGTTTGTCACAGGCAAAATCCTTTCGATTACAGCGTAAGCAACTGAATTATATCGAAGTATCAGGATTTTGCCTTTTTAATGCGTGAAATATTGGGGCTAACGAGACTCTGCAGTTTAATGCGCCCGATGCATCCATTCCAGCACTGCAACTCCAACTGGTGACTCCGGAACAGAGTACGGAGAGAGAGATTCCGCCCGAGTTGGTCCTGGCGGACTTGAACGCCTTCCTTGACGAAATGAGCTGATGGGATAAGAGACTCTCTCTCTGTACCCCCCTACATGAAACCGGGTCTTTGAGGCCCGGTTTTTTAGTGGGCATCTGGAACTGTTGACTTATAGCAAGAGGGCGTTTACCCCTCATTATCCAGGATCACCACAACCAGCCCCGCTTCAAGCCGCACCTCAACGGATTCGAGCAGCTCACCCGCACAGGGACCCCTTAGACAGTAGCCGTCTTCGAGCCTGAACAGGGCGCCATGTGTCGCGCACTGGATGTAGCTATTGCTGAGATCTAAAAACTGATCCGGTTGCCATTCAAGATTGACACCGGTATGTGGGCAGCTGTTTTTATACGCAGCCAGGTGTTCGCCGCGACGGACAACGAATAGCTCCACACCGCCACTCTCACCCTCAACGACGAATCCACGACTTCCCGGATCCCCCAGGGATGAGATGTCACAGACCACATGGCGCTCAGGCAATGCACAGCCCCCGACGACCACACTTTTCCCCGGCCAGACGAACCGCATTGCGCAGGACCGCAGCAGGGTCTGAAGCCGCCAGCAAACCGTCTATCACCCCGGCATTGAAGACATCACCCGCCCCCAGGGTATCGATCACCTCCGGGGGATGGTATGCCGGCACATGCAGGGTATCTCCGGCAACGGTCTGTAGCCAGGCGCCCTCCACTCCCCAGGTTGCGAACAACATAGCGGATTCCGCACGGGAGCGAATTGAATCGAACAGATCACGCGCGCGCTTGAACCCCCGCGACGATGCATAGGCCTTGGCGAGAATCACGACATCGGCCATAGCCGCCAGTTCTTCGATACCTTCCCGAGGCTTTTCGATCTCCAGGGAGATGGTCGCCGAGTGCGGCATGCGTCTGGCATGCCTTAACATTGCCTCATAAGCCGGCACCTCTCTCCCCTCAAAATGGATCCAGTCATAGTTGTTGAGATCGATCTTCTCAAAGGCCTCAATTCGATACTCCGGGAGATCGCGATAGTGAATGATGGTACGCGAACCAGTCGCCTGACTGGCGATGATATGGGAGGTTGGCGTGACCCCGCCGGGTTGAATCGTCGCCCACTCCGTATCAACGCCACACTGTAGCAGGTCGCGCATGATAAACCGGCTGGCCGCATCATCTCCCAGTGTCCCTGCCCAACTGCAATGGTGGCCCAGTTGAGTCAATACCACCAGGGTGTTCGTTGCATTACCGCCGCGACATTGTCGTTGAACAGCGGCGCGCAGTTCATCGTCCTCATCCGGAAAGGCGGCAACACGATTGATGATGTCGAGGGTTGCGCCGCCGACTGCAAGCACCCGCATGGTTACCGATCCAATACCTTAGTAGGGCATTTTACTTTCTGCGGAACAGACGACCCAATGAAGTTCGTTTCGGATCTGAATCCGCACTGCCGCTATCGGCGGGCGATTGCCGCGGGGCTTCATTGAGCAGTAAGGAATCATCCACCAGACTGCTGTTTCCGATCTGTTCCGAGGATCAATCCAAATCACCCGCTTTTCTCAGTAGCAGCTCAAGCTTGCGTTTCAGCTGATCCACCTCTTTATCCCGATCTTCGATGGCATCCTCCAATGAACGGCACTGACTTTGCGACATCTTCAGCAGATGATCCTTCTCATTCAGGGATTGTTGCATTGAGACCATCTCCTGACGGCTGGCCTGCAGTGCCGCCACTTCATCGACATCCCGATTCTCGGAAGTACCCAATCGGGACTTGGCGGCATGCAGCTCGGTACGCATATGTTCCAGATCCGCTGCCGCCTGACGACGCACCATATCCAGCTCCGTACGGAGTGCATTCACCTGCTCATCCACCCCGAAAGACTGGACATCCTGTATCTGTTCCACATAGGTTTCGATAACACTGCGCAGTTCACCCACTTCACGCCGCATCTTACTCGCTTCTGCCTTGGCGTCATCACGTTCACGCTCATAGCTCTCGGCCTTGCGCCTCAGTGTCTCCATCTGCCCGAACAGGTCATCAGCCAGACTGGAATCGGAAACCTGCTCCCGCATACCGCTCATTTCGGAGTGGAGTTGGTCGTTCTCATTCACCAGGTCGGTATATTGATTGCGCATTTCGGCAAGCTGATTGGTCAGATTTTCCCGTTCCTTGGTGAGGCTTTCGAGATCCTCTCCCAACATTTCAATCGCCGTCTCCTGGACCTCGCGCTCGCGCCGCAGGACATCTGCCTGGCGCGCCATTTTCTCCGATTTTTCCCGCTTCTTCCTCTCCGACTCCAACTCCACACGTAGTGCATGCACTTCGTTATCCACATCATCACTCAGCTGACTCTCCATCTCCAGCTGGACCTCGCGCAGACCATCGACCTCGCGTTTGAGCGCCTTATTCTTCTCTTCGGCTTTGCGCAACGCTTCATTAGCCTCCCGAAGCTCACGCTTGTCGACCATCTGCTCCGCCCCCTCGACCGAAGCCGCCAGAGCGATATGCAACTCATCCATTTCACTCTGCAGCTGCCCGATGGTCTGATTTAACTCCTGCTCACGTTGCTGATGAGCATCGGCCTGTCCCTGGGCCTCCTGTTCAAACCGCTCGTGTTCCTGCCGGCGTTCCTGTACCTGCTGCTGTAGTGCCTCAAGCTCCTGCCGTTGCTGTTCAACGGTCTCTGAGAGCGCTTTCTCCTGCTGTCGCTGTTGCTCGCTGCGCGCATCCAGATCCTTTAGCTGTTGTCGCTGTTGCTCCAACTCACTGTCTTGATCGTTCAGCTGCTGTTCCAGGGTTGCCTTTGCCTCTGTCAAGGCCTTGCGGCTCGTCTCCAATTCGGCAAAGGAGCCGGCAGCGGTCTCAGCGGACGCCTTCTCAACCGTTAACGCCTGCTGCAGTCGTTCAACTGTCTGTCTCTCATCCGCCAGGGCCGCTTCAGTACTTTCCCGATACTGTTGCAGTTCAGCCTGTGTTTCTTCGAGCCGCTGTGCCAGCCCGGTCTTGTCCGTTGTCAATTGTTGTTGGCTGGCCTCCAGCTCGGATCGGGCCTGATCCGCTGCCTTCAGGGTTGACCTGGCCTCCTCCAATGCCTGTCCAGGCTGTTCTATCCGCTGATCCTTTTCGATCAATTGCGTTTCAGCGGCGCGAATGTTTTCCTGCCACTCATGCTGCTGCTGATCCTGCTGTTGCCGCAAATCACTTTTCGCCTGCTCAGCGTTCCGCAGCGACTCCTCATGTGCCTTCAGTTGTTGTTCGAGGGTTTGCTGCAGCTGCTTTTGCTCATCCAACTCGTTGCTGGTCTGATTTACCGCCTGTTCAGCGGTCTCCAGGGAGTGCTTGAGGAATTGTGCGGTCTGATGTTCCTGTTCCAATCGCGCATCAAACTCCACGCGCTTTTCATTTTGCCGCTTGGCTTCCGCCGCTGCCTGCTGCAACTGCTCTTTGAGTGAAGACAACTCCTCCTGGGAACGGGATGATATCTCATCACCCTGCGCCTGCAAGACATCCAGCTCCTGATGGAGCTGTTGTTCCCTCTCCTCGGCCTGCCGCTGCGCCTGCTCGAGCGATTCCAACGTCTGTTGAAGATCGGTTAGCTCGCCTGCATGGTGAGAGGCCTGTTCTTCCAGCGACTGCTGCAGCTCCTTCACCCTGGATTCCGAGCTCTCCAGATCTTGTTCACGTTTACCCAGCAGCTCGTCACTCTGTTGTTTCTCCTGCCTGAGCCGATCCAGGGCGCTTCTCGCCTCTTCAAGGTCATCACGCAGGGATTCCATGGCATTGGCATACTGGGCATCCGCATCATTGCCTGCCTGGCGTACCGCTTCGAGCTCCCTTTCCAACCCGGCACGGCGATCATTCAGCGCCTGCAACTCCTGCTGTAAAGCGTTGACCTGATCATGCTCCCGATTGAAGCGCTCTTGTAGTTCATCACGCTCGCCCTGGAGAGTGCCTTTAGCTGAATCGGCGGCTTCCAGTTGCTGCTTTATCTCCTGTTGTGTCTGTAACAGACCACTGATCTGGCTATCCGCCTGTTGACTTGATTGCTCCAGTCGCTGGTTGGTTTCCTGCAACTGATTCTGCAATTCGGAAACGACCAGTTGATGTTCGGTTTGTTGCTGCTCCAGATCAGACTGTGCATGGGAGAGTCCATGCCGGCTGGATTCCAGCTTCCGCTCAAGCTCCGCCGCCTCTTCAGCCATACTCTGCTGAGTCTGCTGCAGGGACTCGCTCAACCGGTCGCGCTCTTCCACGATCGCCTGTAGTTCATCTGCCTGCTGCTGGCGTTCAGCTTGCTGTTGCTGCAACTCCGAGTGGGCCTGAGTGAGTTCATGCTGGATCGATTCCAGCTGCTGTTCAAGCTCCGCCCCCTCTGCGGTCATATTCCGGTGGGTCTGTTCCAGGGACTCGGACAGCCTGTCACGCTCATCCCTCGTTGCCTTTAGTTCGTCTGTCCGCTGTTGGCGCTGATCCTCAGCCTCCTGATATCGCTGTTGCAGCTCATCCCGCTCCTTGAGAATGACTTCACGCTCCTCCGCCGATTGACTGCGATAGGTATCCGCATCTTGTCGCAGCCGGGCGTTTTCACTTTTCAACGATTCAATCTCAGCACTGAGCTGAGACCCCTGCCGTTGAGTCTCCTGCTTGTTTTCATTGGCATTTTCAAGCTGAAACTGCAACTCGGTTATCTGTTCTTTGAGGCGATCTTCATTCTCCTCATGTTTGGATTGCAGCTGCTCCAGTTGCTGGTTCAGCCTGTCGCTCTGCTGCGATACCGTTGCATGGTTCTGTCTGGCCCTGTCCAGATCAACCCGGGCGGTCTCAAGGGTCTGTTCCAATTCAGCGACGCGGTCCCGCAGCTCTTGCCGTTCCGCCCCCAGGCTCTCCCCATCTGCAAGCCTGGATTCTGCAGTCGCCAGAGATTCTCGCAAGGATGCAACCTCCTGCTGCAAGGCCTGAGCATTTTTTGCGCTCTCCTCGCCTGTTTGCATGCGACTCTTGGCTACCGCCAGGGCCTGGCGCAACAGTTTGATTTCGGTATGTCTCTGCTCCAGCTCCTGCTCAAATTGATGATGTGCTTCGGACAACTCATTTTGCAGACGATCGACAACCGATTGCGGCACACCGGCACTCTCGGTGGCACCGGCATCCTCTTCAGATTCACGATTGAAATCGATGACATTGTTCGTTGCCGCCGCATCCCCTTGATGGCTCATGCCTGCCAACTCAGCAATCTGCTCCCAGCTGCTCTCGATAACGAAGACCTCCGCCCCGCGTTCAGTCAAAAGATATGCGGCAGTCGCGGATTGGCCAACCTCCTCGCCATAGACGACATAGGCCCGATCGAGGGTAAGACTGGAGGCTTGAAAACGCAGGGAGAAAAACGGCAAATTGATCGCCCCCGGAAGATGCCCCTCTTCATACTCCTCCGGGGTACGGACATCCAGCCATAGCGCACCCTTTTCGATCATCTCAGAGGCATGCTCATAATCAACGGATCGGGAGAGGGGCTGTTTGACCAGTTCAATGAAATCTCTTTTGCTCAACCGCACCAGCACACCGTCTGTCATCATGGTGACCTAGCTGCCACGGGATTTGTTGGAGATCAGCGCCTCCTCTCCAAAGCCCTTGCCGGCACGCAATCTGGCCAGTTCGACAGGCGCATGACCGGCTTCAGGGGTGCGCGTGACGCAGCATTCACCCTTACTGATGAGGTAGAAATAGTCGCCCTCTTCCCCTTGGTTGATGATCACATCACCCTCATCGACCTTGATCTCCTCCATCCGCATCATGACACGCTGAAGATTAGCGGGGGGTATCTGCTGAAATACCGGAGACTGCAGCAACAGGGTCATCCAATCGTCGCTGCTCGGCTGTTCGATATCCTTCACCTCGTAGCTGGCACTATGACTACGGGCCAACATATCACTTAGTAGACGACTGTCGATGCGTACAAAACTGACGTTGGTTCTCGACTGCGCCGAATGTTTTCTCGGCAGCTGATGCGCCAGGGCAAAGCGTGCCGTGGGGGTTCCGCTGCTGATCAGGTCCATCTCTTTCTGCCCGGAAAGCAGTGCCACTGTCCCGGAGAGCAGATAGATATTCTGATGGTCAGTATCCCCTTCGCGAAAGAGATACTCACCCTTTTTGACCTTCTCTATCACAATCTGGCTCAGAAGATGGCCAAGCTGATCTTCTGAAAGGGTATTCAGAGGTACCAGATTCTTCAGTAGGACGTCGTCATTTTTACTGTTGGGCACGGCCATTCTTTCAATGCTCAGGAATTTTGATCCTTTGATGCAGGGGTCACATCGCTCCTCTATTTAACGGCACAATATTTCAAAACTGAATGGGTATATTAACCTTAAACATGGATGAATCTCGACCCGGTTCGCACTAAACAAGAGCGCAAAACCATAGCGGGACCAAGGTTATGATGCAACGATCCAGATCAATTATTTGTAACATTATAGAGGTGAAATGTGAAACAGGTAAAAGGCATCATCGCAGCTGGACATTATGAAACCGTTAAGGCGGGGTGCGAGATATTGCGGGAGGGTGGAAATGCGTTCGATGCCGTCGTGGCCGCCATGCTGACCGCCTGCGTGGCTGAACCGGTGCTCGCCTCCCCCGGCGGAGGGGGGTTTCTCACTGCCAGACCCGCCCAATCAGACCCGCTTGTCTACGATTTCTTCGCCCAGACGCCGAGACAGATGCTGCCTGAGCGTGAGCTTGGCTTCTATCCGATAGAGGCCGATTTCGGCACCGCCAGCCAAATTTTCCACATCGGCATGGGCTCGATAGCCACTCCCGGGTTCATAAAGGGTCTTTATGCCATTCATGAGAGTCATTGCCGGCTACCCATGGACATGCTCTTTCAACCGGCAATCGAACTGGCGGCAAACGGGGTAACCATCAATCCGTTTCAACACCTGATAACGACCATCATAGCCCCTATTTTGCGCGCAACCCCGGAAGCCATGGCAATCAACGCCTCTCTGGAGGACCCTGGACGCCTGATCTCTGAGGGTGAGCGGCACCGCCTGCCTGCTTTCTCAGACTTTCTGAAGATTCTTTTGGCTGAGGGGGAAAGGGTGTTTTACGAGGGCGAGGCCGGCCGGCAATTGGTTGGTGACTGCCGGGATAAGGGCGGCCATCTGCAAATGGATGATCTGCTAGGCTATAAGGTTCTCAGGCGCGCACCACTGCAATACAGATACCGCAATGCACAAATTTCAACAAACCCACTACCTTCACTCGGCGGCACACTGATCGCCTTTTCCCTGGGCTTACTGGCTTCCCATAGGTTTGATTTTCAGGCCGCGGGCAAAGAGAATCATATTAGGCACCTCGCACATATCATGCGCTTAACTCAGCTGGCGCGAACAGATCACCATTCAAACATGGACCGCATACTCGATCCGGAAATTGGTGATCATTTCAGAAAACGCCTCGACAAAGGGGGATTGTCCACACGCGGCACCACCCAGATCAGCGTTGCCGATACGGACGGAAATCTCGCCAGTATGACCCTCTCAAATGGAGAAGGTAGCGGCTATGTCATACCTGGCACCGGCATCATGATGAACAATATGCTGGGCGAAGAGGACCTGAATCCGGGCGGTTTCCACCAATGGCCCCTCAACCATCGCCTTGCTTCGATGATGGCGCCCACCCTGATCCTGACCGATCAAGGACGGGCGATCGTAATGGGTTCCGGCGGTTCAAACAGGATTCGCAGCGCGATACTGCAAGTGATTATCAATCAGCTTGATTTCCGCATGCCTCTGGAACAGGCCATCTCCTTCCCTCGCATCCATTTCGAAAACGAGCTGCTGAGTATGGAACCGGGGATCGATGAATCAATTGCCGCAGCCTTGGAAAATGAATTTCCAAGGCAGCAACACTGGGATAACAAAAATCTGTTTTTCGGAGGAACCCACTGCGTGGTATTGGATGAAAAGGGTAACCACATAGGCATAGGCGATGAACGCCGTGGCGGCGTCAGTCTCTCCGTATAGCTACTACGGCAGCCACGGTCTGTGAACACTCATTCAATCCGCCCTAGTCGGAGCCAAGCAGCTCCTGTTTGAGGGGTTTACTGATTGGAGAATCACCCAACCATACCATAAGCAATGCCTGATAGAAGTCACCCCCCGGGATAACCCCTTTTTCCACACCTTTGATAGTAACGACAGTGCCCTTGCCGGGCATGTAGTCCAGACTGATCAGGTCACCCTTCCGCAAGGTCTGGAACATGGCATTGAATTGCTCGAGACGATCACCAACAGCCTGCAACTTCTCAGGACTGAGATTGGCGCTGAATCCATCATTCCAGCCCTCAACAAATTTCTCTTTTTCTATCTCAGAGTAGAGAATCCGCATCTGAACACGGGCCGGCCTGTCGACATCGATCACTTCGGCAATGTCACTTGCCGGATGCTGAAGATAGAGCGAGGCCAGATAGATCTTGAAAAATACTTTCTTACGAATACCGGCGCCGTTCAAGACCAATGCGGCATTGTCCGCCTCTCTGACGATCTGCTCCGGTAGTAATATCCCAGCTATTTCTCTGGCTTGGATTGTCATCATGCATGCCATAAACAGACAGGCAAATACAATTTGTCGCATCATTTATTCATCCTTTGTTCAATTATCCAATCAGGCTGCCGTTAGTTTCCTGAACTCATCATACCGGGATGGACATATACAGTATGACTATCGTTGTTGTGTAGTACGGAAATCGTAAATTTGACATCCATGTCTTCCGACCAACTACATTGTGCCTGTATCGACTTCAACCGAGTGGATCATATTTATCACTCGAGAAGCGAGCCAATCATAGCTTATTATACAGCCGGGCTGCCAAACATGCTTTGCTGTCATCTGTCACTTCATGGCGGAATTACCGTCAAATAGGGGGAAATTATCTGAGATCATGAAAAAACTATACAAAAAACTGTATTTTCGTATTTAACTATTTAGAATCTGTGTTATTTTTAACACGCACAACTATTTCATAAGAAGGAGCAAACCATATGGCCCTCAGAAAAACCACCAAAAAGACTGCAAAGAAAGCAGCAAAGAAAAAAGTAGCTGCAAAGAAAACAGTCGCAGCACCACGCTTGAAGTCAATCGCAACCAAACAGACAAAGACCCAGATCATCGGCGCTATCGCAGAAGACACAGGCCTGTCGAAAAAGGATGTTTCCGCAGTTTTCGGCTCGTTGGATTCGCTGATCACGCGTCATATGCAACGCCGGGGCTCTGGCGAGATTACCATTCCGGACACCGGTATCAAGGTGCGCCGGGTTATCAAACCTCGAACCAAGGCGCGTATGGGCCGTAATCCCGCTACCGGCGAAGCCATCAAGATTGCCGCCAAGCCAGCCAAGACAGTCGTCAAGGTGACTGCACTCAAAGCCTTGAAAGACAAGATCGGTTGATGCCTTACCGCTGCCACTACGTCCCGTAGTGGCAGCATCAACTCACATATTCAGCCTCGCTCACCCACGGTAAACCATCCACCGAATGCCGTATCTACGGCACACTATTGCTACTGGGGTAATATCACCAGCTCCCGGCCCTGCTGTCTCAGGCTGAGATGCTTGAGAAAACTCATACCGAGCAACACCTCATCATCCGGCATGCTTGGCAAAATTGTGGCCTTCACATCCCGCATCTCGATCGGTCCTAATTGCAGTTGATCGATCTTCGTCAACCAACTGCGCACCACACCGTTAGCGGTTCTGCTCTGTGTCGCCATCCCTCGCCGTAACCCCGCCTTGTCCGCGAGAGCGGATGAGACCGCGACATAGGTCGCACCGGTATCGAGCAAAAATGTCACGGCTATGCCGTTGATGCGGCCAGGCGCGACATAGTGTCCTGCACGATTTCGCTGCAGGACAACCGCCACTTTCCCACCGTCATAAGTCGTGACCTTGAGATCCCGGTTTGGATTTTTCCGCTTATCGAGCCACTGTGAAAACAACAGGGTCAATAACAACAACAGCAGCAACCAGGCAGCCAAAATCATCCATCGTCCGAACCTCTGACGCTCACTCATTCGACGTATTACCCCTGGGGCAGGGGACCGTGTCGTTTTTTAATCCGGCAGCCAATTATATTGTGTTGATAAACGGTTAACGGCGGTAGCTTCTGCTGCCGCCCTGAGCACGTGACTGATTGGCGACATGACGCCGATAAAAGGCCAACGCACTGTTGCCGTTGGCCGACACATCAAATACCTTCCAGCCGGCATCACTGCGGTAGAAACGAAAATCCAACGATGCCGGATAACCGCCGGCCTGCAAAATACCAACCCTCACTTTCACCTCATTGTCAGCGACCCGCCGTGGCCGAAAGAAACGTACATCCTGATTATCATAGCTTGAGAGTCTCTTGCTGAGGGTACCGAGCAGCATCTCTTTAATCTTCTGAGCCAACGCCTGACGCTGCTGATCATTCATATGCCGATTCATGGGACCCGCCGCCCAGGTCGCCATATAGGCAAAATCAAAATAGGGTGCGACTTCACGCTCCAGGAACGCCGAAATCTGCTGTGGTTGGGGGCTATCCGATGTACGAAGGAATCTCAGCAGTTTCGTCATCCCTTCGCGCAACAGGGTATCGGGCCCCACCTCCTGGTACACAGGGGCCTGTAGTCGCGATGCCGGGTAGTTGTAACCAGGAGCTGCCTGCGCCGATGCGGCAAACAGACTCAATGTGGCAATGGCCATTAATACTCCTTTCATATCTCCTCCTTCAGGGTGATTGGAACGTCTTTGCGTCCTCCGGGTGAGAGTGCCTACTGCTGATCGCAAAATCAAGCATATCAGCAGGTTGATATTTGATTACCTCCGATACAGCATCTATCCGAAGCCTTACCATCCCGGGCTTGGCCGATGCCTGCCCGTTGATTCAACCCATTGTCGTGAACCTAAACAGCTTGAAAATCATTTAGCACCTGGTGAAATAATTACTGAAGTCTATCGATACACAAAGATGACTTCCGCAATGGACCCAACCGGCACGCAATCATCAAGTGGTTATTTTTTTGTAGATATCGGAAACCTTCAGCGGAAGTTTTTCGATCTCGCTGACAACGGTATAGTTCGCCGCACCGTACATATGAGGCAGATAGTCCTGTCCCTTTTCATCGATAGTAATGCAAAACGCGTGAATACCTTGGCGTCTCGCTTCGAACAGGGCCTGCCGGGTATCCTCAATACCGTATTGACTGCGGTATTCGTCATTGTAATCATCCGGTTTGCCATCAGACAACGTGATCAGCAACTTGGTTCTTGCTTCCACTTCATCGAGAAGATGACTCAAGTGGCGGATCGCAGCGCCCATACGGGTATAGTCTCCGGCACGCATAGCGCTGATTCTTGCCTTCACCCCGTCATCATAGGGCTGATCAAAGCTTTTTACGGGAAACACTTCACAAAGCTTGCGGCTCATCCCGGTAAAGCCATAGATTGCATAGCGATCACCCAGCATTTCCAGCGACTCTGCCAGCAGGATCAAGGCCTCTCGTTCTGCTTCGTTGACCCAACCCTGGGTTGAACCGGACATATCCACCATGAACATAACCGCGATATTCCGCTCTTCCCGATGCATGCGTGTAAAAAGGCGATCCGTCATCTCCAGTCCCGTGTGCATATCCGCCCAGGCCTCGACAAAGGCATCGATATCCACGCTATCGCCGTATACCTGGCGCTTCAGCAACCTGTCCTCATCACGCAGCGCCTCAAATGTCTTGCGCAGACTCGCTAACAAACGACGATATTTGTACATGACCCCGGCAACAAGATCATCGTGCTCCTCCCTGACGGGCATCTCTCTGACAACACACCAGTTCTTGCGGTAGTGTTTGCGTCGATAGTCCCACTCCTGATAGAGAAAGGCGCCGTCTTCGTGATAGGTGCCGCTCCATACCTCCTCCGGCTTCAACGTTTCCTCTTCGGTGTCCTTCAGATCGTACTCTCCAGGTCCGGCAGGCGTAAGATACTCTTCGGGAATGTCTCCCAGGTCCTGAACAATCGATGTCATCAGATCTCTGATCTCTTCAGAGAACGGGACTGACTTGCCGTTTACCTGCAATTCAAACTGCATCTCCTCCACAAACGGGGAATCATCCAAGGGTGTCAGAGAAAAACGATCAATCGGTTCCTGATCATCACCTGGCTGTTGCAGATCATCGGCGATCGCCTTCAAGGCCACGCGTAGTTTGGCCTTTTCCCTTTCTATCCGTCGCAACATAGCCGCCAGCACCAGGTCCGGTTTCAATTGACCGTGAAAAAGAGCTGTCTTCGGCAACCTATCGCCGATAACACGTTTGCAGAGATCAAGGGAGTCTTGCGCCGTGGCCTGGCGCGTTCGCAGAAAGGCCACCTGTTTTGCCCACCCTTGCGGGAGCGGCTCGGGATTCAACTTCTTCGAGAGTTCCTTCATCTCGCGAAAGAGTCCCGGCAGTTCCCGTTCGATACAAGCATTCAGGCGCACGGTTTCAACTGCATGAAAACATCGCAGCGCCCTTTGCGGCGTCGGATGCGCCTCCAGATAGGGGATCAAATCGGCGCGGAAGGTCCCGAAGCGAACCTGTGCCCAATGATAGGCAACAGCAGCTTTATAGAGCAGAAAATTATCCCGGATGTTCGGCAGATGAGCCATCACAGCGGGAAGGAATATCACCTCACCGTCGGTATAGAGGTAATCGGCCTTTTCAAGCTTCAGCTTTCTGCCGGACAATCCCTGGACGAAAGGAAGCAATACACCAGCCTGCTCATCAAACACAGACCCGGCAGCCCGTTCACGCCCCTGCTCAACAAACAGATCCCTATCCCTGATCGTCGCCAATGCGACATGCAGACCGGAAGTATCGTACAGATCCATCGACTGAACGAGCCAGGCTTCGATCATCGACTCGTCCATCTGTCGAAGCGCCCCGGGCGCCTGTTGTGCAAACTGATAGGCAATCTCGATATGGGTACTGGCGGTGCGTCTTATCCAGTCAAGAATATATGCCTGCTCCTCTGATGGCAGTCCGGCCAGCTCCTCGCTTATTTTCCGGGTATTGCGGAAACTGTATTCAACCTCGAAGTAATCATCGAGCAGTGACTAAATCTGCATTTGATCGAGTTGTGATCTCATACCGCCGCGACGCCTTGAGGCCTGGGTGTGCGTCTGATATCAAACATCAGATGTGATACAACACTAAAAGAGAGAGGCGCTGAGTTCATTCACCGCCGCCAGCATATCCGAATCATCCGTCAACGCCTGGGCGACACATGCGCGGCAGGCCACCACCGGTTCAACCCCACTGGCAATCAGTTTCGCCGCGTGCACCAACAACCTGGTCGAAGCCCCTTCATCCAATCCGCTGCCCTTGAGGTTTCTCGTCATATGGGCAAACTTAACCAGCCTGGCCGCCATCACTGCATCGACGGCCGCCTCGTTCTGAATGATTTTCTTCTCCAGTTCCGATTCGGGATAGTCGAATTCCAGGGCAACGAAGCGCTGACGCGTACTCTGTTTAAGATCCTTGAGTACACTCTGATAACCTGGATTGAAGGAGATGGCGAGACAAAAATCCGCCGTCGCCTCGAGCAACTCTCCCACCTTCTCCATGGGTAATACGCGTCGATCATCGGCCAACGGGTGGATGACAACCGTCGTATCTTTACGCGCCTCCACCACTTCATCCAAATAACAAATGCCACCGGCACGCACTGCCGCGGCCAGGGGACCGTCCACCCACACGGTTTCGCCATTCTTCACCAGAAACCGGCCCACCAGATCCGAAGCGGTCAAGTCATCATGGCATGAAACAGTGATCAAAGGACGTTTCAGACGCCATGCCATGTGTTCCATGAAACGGGTCTTGCCACAGCCGGTAGGGCCCTTCAACAGGACAGGCAACTGATTCAGATAAGCGGCTTCAAAAACAGCTATCTCGTCATTGACCTGTTCATAATATGGCTCTTTTTCGAAATAGTACTCTTCTGGTTTCAATGTTTGAGTTTCAAGTATTTTTGCTAACGGCCGTAAAAGCTAACTGGGCCGGACGATAATCGCAACCCAATAAACCATAGGCTTGCAAGGGGCTTTTATCCGTCATCTATGCACATCGAGAGTGTTAAGCAGTCAACAAAACGGAAGTTTTGGGCCCATCAAAGCCCAACAATCAGCAAGTTAACCCAACAACTGGGAGGTATAGTGATTATACTTCCAGACTGGAACAGTTGTTAAACTTGCGCCGAGCCGTATTACGGTAGAGGGTAACGCTGTTGACAATCGCAGACTGGGGCCATTGATCGCTTAAATGAGGTCTGACCACTTGTCTGTATTTGTCAACTCTACGAAACATTTCAGGGAATGTTGATGTCAGGACAACTGCGGACTCTTGTAATCGAAGACTCCGAATATGAACATAATCTGTTGCGTAAAACCCTCCATCGTGGCGGCTTGGATCTATCTACCCTGCGCATAGACTCTCTGGATTCCCTAAAGAATGCCTTGCAATCCGAGGAATGGGACCTGATTCTATCGACGACGGACATCAAGGACTGCCCCCCGGAAGCGAGTCTCGACTACCTACAAAAGCATAACCTTGATATCCCCTTCATCCTGGTATCCGATCATATCGGAGAAGAAAAAGTCGTCACATTATTGAAGGCGGGTGCGAACGACTTTGTCAATTTCAAGAATCTCACCCGCCTGGCACCTGCGATTGAACGTGAACTCAAAGAGGCTGCGGTACGCCGCGAAGCCGAAGAGACCAAACAGGCACTGCATCGAAGTGAAAACCGCTATCGTCAACTGGTCGATGATTCGCCCACGCCGATTCTGCTGCTGCAAGACGAGAAGATCGTCTTTCTGAACAAGGCCGCAAAACAGACGCTGGCTGTATCCGAGCTGGGACAGTTTATTGACAAATCCGTCAATGAGCTCTTGCATGACGGCCCTCCCGAGCTGATGGAATCGCTGCTGAAGTTGTTGCGCAATCACAACAGCCGGCCCTACCAGGCTGCATTCAGGCGTGCCGACGGTGTCATCATTCTGGTTGAGGTCTTTGTCAGTCCGGTAGAGCACGAGGGCGCACCCGCCACGCAACTTGTCTTTACCGATGTGACCCAGCGCAAGGATTCGGATGCGAAGCTGCAACAGGCGGTACAGATCATAGAGCACACCATGGAGGGCGTACTGACTACCGACAACCAGGGCATGATCGATTCGGTCAATCCGGCCTTCAGTGAGATTACCGGCTATTCCGAGAGAGAAATCATCTCGCAGCATCCGCGGATATTGATCTCCGACAAGCACTCGCCGGAATTTTTTGATGAATTGTGGAGCGAAGTCATTCAGACGGGATCCTGGCGTGGCGAAATCTGGAATCAGCGTAAGAACGGAGAGATCTATCCTGCCTGGATGACCATCAGTTGCGTACAGGATGAACAGGGAAGCATAGTCCATTACGTCGCTGTCTTCTCCGATATCACCAGTATCAAGCAGACCCAATCCCAGCTTGAACATCTGGCCCATCATGACTCCCTCACCAATCTCCCCAACCGGTTGCTGTTCGAGGATCGTCTGGAACACGCGATTGCCCAGGCGAAACGTCAAAAGCGCCAGCTTGCCGTGCTGTTTCTCGATCTAGATCGCTTCAAAAACATCAATGACAGCCTCGGCCACGCGATGGGGGACGAACTCCTGAAAGAGATTGCCACCCGGCTGCAGAACATATTGCGCGATGACGACACCGCCGCACGCTTAGGGGGGGATGAATTCACTGTCCTGGTGGAAAACGTCGAGGACCCGAGCCAGGCGGCCGTGGTTGCATCCAAGATCCAGGAAAAGTTCAAGGCTCCCTTCAGGATTGCGGGGCGGGAACTCCATGTCACGACCAGCATCGGCATCAGCATCTACCCTGAAGACGGCAATGATGTGGCGGACCTGACAAAAAACGCCGATGCCGCCATGTATCAGGCAAAAGAACAGGGCCGTAACAGCTACCGCTACTACACATCGGAATTGACGAGGACAGCATTCGAACGGCTGCTACTTGAAACTGAGCTTCGCAGTGCCCTGCAACAGAATCAGTTGTTGCTCTATTATCAGCCGCAGATATCCTTGCACAACGGTGAGATGACCGGTGCGGAAGCGGTGCTGCGCTGGCACCATCCGCGTCTCGGCATCATCCCGCCGGCTCGCTTTATTCCCCTCGCTGAAGAGTCAGGCCTGATCCATGAGATCGGTAACTGGGTACTGAAAGAGGCCTGCGAACAGACGCGCTACCTGCATCGACAGGGGCTTTTTCACGGGCGCATGGCCATCAACCTCTCGGTCAGACAGATCATGCAGACCGACCTGATCCTGCGTTTTGAACAGATCATCGGTGAATCCGGCTGCCCGCCGGACATGCTGCAACTGGAGGTCACTGAGGGCATATTCATGGGACAGATGAAGCACTCGGTCCCGGTGCTTGATGTGTTCAAGAAACTCGGGGTCTCCATCGCCATCGACGATTTCGGCACAGGCTACTCCTCCCTTTCATACCTGAAACAGCTGCCGATCGACAAACTCAAGATCGATCGCTCCTTCATCCGCGACATGCCCCATGACAGCGATGCCGTCGCCATCACCCAAGCGATTGTTTCATTAGGCAAGAACCTGGGGTTGAGAATCACCGCCGAGGGTATCGAGACCATGGCGCAACAGTCGCTCCTGCAGAAAATGGGATGCCAGGAGGGGCAGGGGTATCTCTACAGCCCGCCGGTGCCCGCAGAGACCTTCGAGGAGATGCTGCTCGAGGGCAGAAGAACCTTCCACCACCACTTCTCAAACTACGGAAGATAAGACCTGGGACCTGTCGATACGCATCCGATCGGACCCGGTATTCATTAGCAAAGGCTTATACTCCATAACCCAACTCTATCATCTCATTCAAAAATTCGATGGATTATTCCCAGCTGGGATATAGAAGGCGCGCAAGAAGACGAGTAAGGTATCGGGTCCAGAATCCTGGGTGGCGTATGCGACCCTCGATGATGAAATAACCAAGCTGACAAGTCAACAATAACCTGTCAGAGGTTTACTTTTTTTAAGTTTATAAAGCCATTCCGCAACGGAGGAAAATCCATGACGGAAGTAATCGCAACCAATGAGACTATTCTCGTGGTCGGTGGCGGCATCAGCGGCATGACCGCTGCTTTGGAGGCCGCTGAGACGGGAAAGCAGGTCGTACTGGTTGAAAAGCGCCCCTATGTCGGCGGTCGCGTCACCCAGCTGTATAAATACTTTCCCAAGCTCTGCTTCCCCACCTGCGGGTTGGAGATCAATCAGCGCCGGGCAAAGATGAACCCGAACCTCAACATCATCACCATGGCCGAGGTTACGGACATCAAGGGTGAGGCGGGCAATTACACCGCCACTGTCAAGATCAGCCCCCGTTACGTGAATGAAAACTGCACCGCCTGCGGTGATTGCGCCAAGGCAGTGGAGACTGAATTCGACGATGAATTCAACTATGAGCTGGGCAAGCGCAAAGGCGCCTACCTGCCCCACCGCATGGCCCATCCACAGCGTTATCTGCTCGATCCGGCAATCATCGGCACCGATGATGCCCAGAAGGCAAAAGATGCGTGCAAGGTCAACGCCATCGATCTGGACATGCAGGAAGAGACCATCGAGTTCAAGGCCGGCGCGGTCGTCTGGGCCACCGGATGGAAACCCTACGACGCCAATAAGATTCAACCTTACGGCTACGATCGCATCGCCAATGTGATCACCAGCGTCGAGTTCGAGCGCATGGCCGATCCCAACGGCCCCACCGGCGGCAAGCTGGTGCGCCCCTCCGACGGCAAAGAGGTCAAATCGGTGGCCTTCATCCAGTGTGCCGGTTCCCGCGACAAGAATCACCTGCTGCACTGCTCGCGCATCTGCTGCATGGCCTCCCTGAAGCAGGCCACCTACCCGGCGGATGAGGTGGACATCTCCATCTACTATATCGACATCCGCGCCATCGACCGTTTTGAGGATTTCCATCAGAAGGTCAAGGCGAAGGATAACGTCAGCTTCATCAAGTCCAAGGTCGCCTCCATTGTGGAGAACAAGGAGAACGGCAACCCGACCCTGCATGGCGTCGATACCGAGGGTTACAACCGTTACGCCAACGAACACGACCTGGTGGTCCTGGCCGTCGGCATGGAACCCAGCGTCGACAAGGCGAGCTTCCCGGTGCAGATCGTGATCAACGAAGAGGGCTTCATCGAGCCCGCACCGGAAAACGGCGGTGTTTTCGCCGCCGGGTGTTCGTCCGATGCGCTGGATGTCAACCGCGCCGTTCAACACGCCACTGGCGCCGCCCTGCGCGCCATCCAAGTGGTCAATCGCGTAGCAGCGACGGAGGGTTAAGAGAGTGGCTGACGAAAAGAAATTTGCTGGATATGTCTGCACCGGCTGTGGCCTGGGCGAGCGCCTGGACGCCGGTCAGCTGGAAACCATCGCCACCCGTGACGGCAAGATGCAGAGCTGCAAACAGCACGAGATGCTCTGCTCCGCCGAGGGTGTGCAGATAATCAAAGACGACATCGCCAATGAGGATGTCACCCATGTCATGATCGCCGCCTGTTCCAAGCGCGCCAAGGTCGAGGCCTTCAACTTTACCGATGTGGCCCTGACCCGCGCCAACCTGCGCGAGGGCGTCATCTGGGTTCGTCCCGATACAGACGAGAACGGCGAGACCACCCAGGAGATGGCGGAAGACTACATCCGCATGGCGTGCGCCGAGCTCAAATCCATGACACAGCCCTCCGCTTCCGGCGAGCAGACCCTCAACAAGAATATTCTGGTTGTGGGCGGCGGCGTCACCGGCATGACGGCGGCCATCGAGGCCGCAGCAGCCGGCTACCCGGTCCACCTGGTGGAGAAGAGTGGTCAGCTGGGTGGCGCACTGGGCGGTTACTACAAGGTCATCCCGACCCGTTCACCCTACGACGCCCCGGCGGAGAACCCTGTACCCGGCATGATCGAGGCGATCGAGGCAAACGACAGGATCACGGTCCACCTCAACAGCACCCTCGCCAAGACCGAAGGCGCACCGGGCCGCTTCAGTGTCGAGGTGGCCACCGAATCCGGCAGCGGCGAAACCCTCTCCATCGGCGCAATCGTCCAGGCCTCCGGCTGGAAGCCCTACGATGCCAGCCAGCTGCCCGAGTTCGCCCATGACAAATCGGCGGACGTGGTCACCAACCATGAATTGGAGGCCCTGGCGGTCGCTGCCAACGGCAGTCCGATCAAGCGGCCTTCCGACGGCAAAGAGGTGACCTCGGTCTGCTTCATCCAGAACGCGGGCCAGTGTTCGGACAAGGAGGGCCATCTCTCCTATTTCTCCGGTGTCACCGACCTGGTCTCCATCAAGCAGGCGATGTACTTCAAAGAGTTGAACGGGGATTGCGATACCACCATCCTGTTCGACAACCTGCGGACACCTGGCGCCGGCGGCGAGGATTTCTACCGCGCCGGTCAACAGGCGATGGTCACCTTCTCCAAGGGCATCGCATCCGAGGTTGTGCCCGGTGACAGCCTGACCGTCAAGTTCGAGGACAAGATCCTCAACGAAGATACCGAGATGGTCTGTGACCTGGTGGTCCTGGCCACCGGCATGGAGCCAAACTCCGGTCCAGATCCCTATGCCCAGCTGATGGTGGACGAGGCGGAGGATGAAGAGGAGAAGGCGAAGGCCCAGGCCATTCTTGAAAATGCGCCGCCCTCGATCCTCAACCTGCAGTACCGTCAGGGCACCGACCTGCCGCATCTGAAGAACGGGTTCACCGACTCACACTTCATCTGCTTCCCCTACGAGACCCGTCGAACCGGCATCTATGCCGCCGGTCCGGTGCGTCGTCCCATGGACGCCCAACAGGCCCGTGACGATGCCACCGGCGCGGCGCTGAAGGCGATTCAGGCGGCTGAGAACGCCGGACTGGGACGCGCCGCGCACCCCCGCTCCGGCGACCTCTCGTTCCCGAGCTTCCGTAAGGAGGGGTGTACACAGTGTAAGCGCTGTACAGTCGAGTGCCCCTTCGGCGCCATCAACGAGGACGAAGAAGGCTATCCGATGTACAACGAATCCCGTTGTCGTCGCTGCGGTACCTGTATGGGCGCCTGTCCGGTGCGCGTCATCTCCTTCGAGAACTACTCGGTGGAGACCGTCAACCAGCAGATCAAGAACGTCGAGATTCCCGAAGAGTGGGACGAGAAACCGCGCATTCTGGTACTGGCCTGTGAGAACGACGCCTATCCGGCACTCGACCAGGCGGCTCAGGCGGGCGTGGAGATCAACCCCTGGGCGCGTGTCATACCTGTCCGCTGCCTGGGCTCTGTGAGCCTCTCCTGGGTTACCGACGCATTGAACAACGGTTATGACGGCATCGTCATGATGGGCTGTCGTCGTGATGACGACTACCAATGCCATTTTGTTCGAGGCTCGGCCATGGCGGCGGAACGCATGAGCAAGGTGGGTGACACCCTCGATACGCTGAATCTCGAGCCGGAACGCGTGATCCTGCATGAGGTTGCCATCACCGATGTGGAGCGTGCGCCCCAGTTGATCAACGACATGGCGGAGACCGTAGAGAAGATCGGCCTGAGTCCGTTCAAGTTCTAATCGACGGTGACAAGGGTCTGCCCCGGCAGGCCCTGCGCTGAAAGGACGGCCTGAACAACTTTACTTTTTGTAGGGTGGACCTGGCCAACCACCCTGGACACCCTACAAAGGGGAGTAAAAATGAGTGATTTAAACACCGCAATGATAGAAAAGTACCGCAGCAACTTCCTCAAGGAGGTTGAGGCGAATGTGGAGGAGGGCGAATGGGTCAAGATGTGCATGCAATGCGGCGTGTGCTCCGGCTCCTGCCCGCTGGGTAAGCATTGGGATCATCCGCCGCAGGAGATCTTCATGATGATCCGCGCCAACAAGCGTGAAGAGGTGCTGAGCACCGACTCCATGTGGATGTGCACCTCCTGCTACAACTGTATCGCACGCTGCCCGCGCGGCCTGCCGATCACCCACATCATGCACGGCCTGGCGGTCTACTCGAAGCGTCTCGGCCTGACCCAGAAGAAGCAGCCCACCGCCGAGTTCTCGCAGATATTCTGGGACAACCTGATGAAGAAGGGTCGCGTCAACGAATTGAAACTCGGCCTCTCCATGTACTTCAAGGACGGTTTCGGCCAGGGCGTCAAGAACGCCATGGCGAATCAGAAATTGGGCCAGAACATGATGAAGGCCAAGCGCATGAACGCCATGGAATTCTTTGGCGGACACAGCGTGAAGGATCTCTCCGGCTTCCAGAATATGGTGAAGAAGGCCCAGGAGATCGAAGAAGGCAATCTGAAAGACGCGAAGTGAGGAACAGACCGACATGGCTAAGATAGAACTCTCATTCTACCCGGGTTGCTCCTCACAGAAGGGAGCCACCTCCTCCAACTATTTAGTCTCCGCGCAGACCATGTGCGAGGAGCTGGACATCCAGCTCAACGAGATCCCCGACTGGAACTGCTGCGGCGCATCCATCGGCTACGGCGGCGGCGAGCTGCCCCGCCTGGCCCTCTCCGCCCGCAACATCGCACTGTCCGAAGAGCACAACTCGGGCCAGGAGATCGTCGCCACCTGCGCCGCCTGCTGGCTCTCCACCCGCGAGGCCAAAGAGCGTCTGCACGAAGACGAGCAGATGTTCAAGGACGCCAACGCCGCCCTCTCCGAGGCCGGCCTGAAATACAAGGGCGAGTCCAATGTCCGCCACATGGTGGAAGTACTGGTCGAGGATATCGGTTTCGACACCATCAAATCGAAGGTCAAGAAGCCCCTCGAGGGCCTCAAGATCGCCGGTTACGTCGGCTGTCAGACCAACCGTCCCTTCGGTATCGCCGGTGAGTCCTTCGAGAATCCCCAGTACCTGGATAAAATCGTAGAGAGCGTCGGCGCCGAGTCGATTCCCGGCTACGAAAAGAAAGTCCAGTGCTGCGGCGGCGCCCTCGCCTTCTCCGAACCGGAGAAATCTCAGGAGATGATCAAAGGCATCATCGAAGCGGCCTACGACAACGGCGCCGACATGATCGTCACTCCCTGCCCACTGTGTCAGGCCAACGTGGAGATCTATCAGGACAATATCAACGATACCTACGGCACCAAGTTCAACATGCCGGTGGTTTATTACTCCACATTGATGAGTGTCGCCTTCGGGCGCAGCGCTGCGGATGCAGCCCTCAACGGCCAGGTGATCCCTGCCCAGCAACTGGAGGAGATCGCCAACAAATAATAAGGCGATCCAGCTTCGGTTTTGAAAGCCCGCTGATGCGGGCTTTTTTTTGCTTTGTAGGATTTGCAATAATGTGAGATCGTGAATATTTTTTAAAGCAGAATATTTGCTTCAAATTCATTCATTATAGAGCACATTATGTTAATTGTTTTTTGGTATTCCATCAATTCACACTTTAAATCAGCACCTGAGCAAATATGAGTAACGCGCTTGAATATTTATTCGCATTGTTGGCTTTAGAAGCGCATTAACTGTGGCCTAGAAATGAATGAAACACTCCTTCCGGATCATATTTTTTCCTGATTACTCATGAGGCTCAGCTATTGAGCCTGTGGTGCAAGCATAATGGAACCTACTGAATAAAAGAGGATTTCATCATGCCGAGAAATACTATTCAATTTCAAAAAGGTCTTGGTTTGCACGATTTTCTGGAACAATATGGGACCGAGGATCAGTGTCGACAGGCATTGTATGATTTGCGCTGGCCGACGGGCTATGTCTGCCCTGAGTGCGGCAACACAACAGGCTGTGAACTCAAAAAGCGTCAGATATATCAATGTCACAAGTGCCATCATCAGACTTCCCTGACCGCCGGCAGCATCTTCCATGGCACCAAGCTGCCGCTGAGAACGTGGTTTCTTGCGATCTATCTGTTGACCCAACGCAAGAAAAGTATCTCGGCGCTGCAACTTTCCCGCGAAATCGGGGTGAACTACAATACGGCCTGGCGACTCAAGCATAAGTTGATGCAGGTGATGATGGAACGTGAGCGTGGAAAAAAACTGGCCGGTCGCATCGAATTGGATGATGCTTATCTCGGAGGCGAGCAAGCCGGTAAGCGTGGTCGTGGGTCGCGCAACAAAATCCCTTTCGTAGCTGCTGTTGAGACGACGCGGGACGGCAGGCCCATGAAAATTCAACTGCGTCGTGTAAGGGGCTTCCGCAAACGTGAAATCGCCCGCTACGCCCGCTCCTGCTTGATGCCTGGCAGCGAAGTCTTTACCGATGGGCTTTGGTGCTTTAGTGGCGTGACAACCGCTGATTGCCATCATAACCCCATGGTGACGGGTGGTGGGCGCCAAAGTGTCCAGTATTCGTGCTTCAAATGGGTAAACACGATGTTGGGTAATGTCAAAAACAGTCTGTTGGGTACTTTTCATGCGATTCGAGATAAACATGTGTCGCGTTATCTTGCTGAGTTCGAATATCGGTTTAACCGCCGTTTCGATTCACCCGCCATGATTGAACGATTGCTTTTTGCCGCTCTTCGCACTCCACCTATGCCATATCGCCTCTTGAGAATGGCTGAGGTTTAGGGGTAATCAGGTATTTTTTTCTCAATTGCTGCAACTGTTCCCATTTATTCTCAGAGTAACACTTTCGATATCGATTCGGATTCCCTTCACCATTTATCTCATTAACGTAATGACTATCGGCAAACTGATCGATTATTGGTTGTGATTGTTTCAACCAGTTTCTGTTAACCAGATCATTTTCTTTGCCATCCCAGATTGAGTAGCAGCCTACAAAGCAGTCACCTGTACCAGAAAAGCTAGCATCTTCTCTCGACTTTAGGTTCAATCCCCAAGCAGCCAGTACATGAGTATCTTTTGAAGGTGCGTTTTTAAGATGCTCCGTCATAGCGGCTAACGCTTCATTGCCTCTATTCGTTAAAATATTACCTGATTACTCATGAGGCTCAGCTATTGAGCCTGTGGTGCAAGCATAATGGAACCTACTGAATAAAAGAGGATTTCATCATGCCGAGAAATACTATTCAATTTCAAAAAGGTCTTGGTTTGCACGATTTTCTGGAACAATATGGGACCGAGGATCAGTGTCGACAGGCATTGTATGATTTGCGCTGGCCGACGGGCTATGTCTGCCCTGAGTGCGGCAACACAACAGGCTGTGAACTCAAAAAGCGTCAGATATATCAATGTCACAAGTGCCATCACCAGACTTCCCTGACCGCCGGCAGCATCTTCCATGGCACCAAGCTGCCGCTGAGAACGTGGTTTCTTGCGATCTATCTGTTGACCCAACGCAAGAAAAGTATCTCGGCGCTGCAACTTTCCCGCGAAATCGGGGTGAACTACAATACGGCCTGGCGACTCAAGCATAAGTTGATGCAGGTGATGATGGAACGTGAGCGTGGAAAAAAACTGGCCGGTCGCATCGAATTGGATGATGCTTATCTCGGAGGCGAGCAAGCCGGTAAGCGTGGTCGTGGGTCGCGCAACAAAATCCCTTTCGTAGCTGCTGTTGAGACGACGCGGGACGGCAGGCCCATGAAAATTCAACTGCGTCGTGTAAGGGGCTTCCGCAAACGTGAAATCGCCCGCTACGCCCGCTCCTGCTTGATGCCTGGCAGCGAAGTCTTTACCGATGGGCTTTGGTGCTTTAGTGGCGTGACAACCGCTGATTGCCATCATAACCCCATGGTGACGGGTGGTGGGCGCCAAAGTGTCCAGTATTCGTGCTTCAAATGGGTAAACACGATGTTGGGTAATGTCAAAAACAGTCTGTTGGGTACTTTTCATGCGATTCGAGATAAACATGTGTCGCGTTATCTTGCTGAGTTCGAATATCGGTTTAACCGCCGTTTCGATTTACCCGCCATGATTGAACGATTGCTTTTTGCCGCTCTTCGCACTCCACCTATGCCATATCGCCTCTTGAGAATGGCTGAGGTTTAGGGGTAATCAGGAAATATTATCAGCCCCATAACGCGCCATGCGACCTGCCGGATCTTCCAGGCTGAAGAATTTGTCGTATAAGCCTTCAAACGTGAACGACTGATACTCATTTTTAACTACAGACTTAACTGATAAATCTGATTTAGAGAATGGCTCTAACAATTTCCTGCCATCATTTTCTGACTGCTCAAATGTAAATGCTGTAACAAAACATATTTTAGATTTCTCAGGCGGCGCATCGACAGGCACTTCAGGATGGTGCATTAAAACAGCGAGAATCTCGACGCTCTCTTTTACGGATTCATCTTTCTTAATCTTATCTAGAATTGAGGTTACTGCTTGAAGTTCTTGAAGGGGAAATATATATGAACTTGCCATTATTGACTTGGGAACTGAGTATAGTTTAAGAAAAAGCCGCGTAACGACCGCAAAAAATCCCGGCCCCGCTCCTCGCACAGCCCACAGTAGGTCTGAGTGATGATTTTCACTTACAATTAAACGTTCCCCATTTGCGGCAATAACTTCTGCACCTACGATAGAGAAGGTAGCCATTCCTCCATTTTGCGGATAATTCCAACCAATTCCCCCGCCCATCACAAATCCACTAATCCCAACAGAGGTACAATGTGGCACAGGAAAGCTTAATCCTTTTTCCCTCGCCGCCCTTACCAACTGATCGCTTCTAACGCCTGGCTGAACAGATGCTATTTTTTGTTGTTGATCAATATCTAATTCACTCATCCCCGACAGATCCAATAACATGCCCCCATTTCTTAAGGAGGAACCTGTTGAATTATGTCCTCCGCTTCTGACCGCAATCCTTAGAGAGTTTTTTGCGGCATGCTTAACCGCTGATGCCACCTCTTCAACCGATTGTGGTTTCACGATGACATCGGGATAACGATTTGGCTTTGAGAGATGCCATACCATAGACTGGCGCCATAACTCATAATATTCATTATCTTTATAAATAATTTTTCCGCTAACTCCTTGAATACCCCTATCATGTGTTGCGGAAAACACTGACCTCGAGCGAAAAGCACCAACGACCCCTAAAGCACTCATTGCTACTAGTTTTTTCATTGCCGATCGTCGTGATAGTTTATTACCGTTCATAACTGCAATTCTTTAAGATTGGATTCGAATACATTGCTGTCCCATTAACTTTTACAGTAGAGTCAGTTGATTGCAATCATTTGTTTTGTCATTGATTGGGTCTCCTCGTAGTAACGCCATCAGGTCTCGTTTTTCAAACAGGTTCATCTGTAATAATCGCAATATCTGTTGAGCACTTTTTCGGATTTTCGACTGGAACTTGATATAGGCAAGCAACAAATAAACACACAAAGCAATCCAGATTTGTGTCATCACAGCATTCTTACTGGTACCGACAAATGATTTGATTTTCAGGTTCTGTTTGATCCACTTGAAGAACAACTCAATATCCCAACGAGCCTTATAAATCTGTGCAATGGTTTTGGCAACCAGCTTGAAATTATTCGTCAGAAAAACATAATGCTTGCTGGTTTCAGGATCGCGGTAACCGATACGACGCAACTGAATTGGACACTTCTTTGCTGTGATTGGCCCGGTAAATTCAATGATTTGATCTGATGTCAGTCCTTTGCTTTTAATCACTGGCTGGCGGGATATCACCCGATAAACTGCATTGGACTTTTGACGTGTAACAAAGAAAATGCCTTTTTTATTCAGTTGATTATACCACTCGTAGTCGTTATAGCCTTTATCGAAGGTCACAATACTGCCTTTTGGAAAATTCATCAGCTTGCCAATATTGACTTCATGCTGGTTGCCTTCGGTGACAGCAAAGAACTCGGGTAAATGACCTGAATGGTTGAGTCCAACATGTAATTTTACTGCCGCTTTTGTCGTGCGAAATTCAGCCCATGGAAAAACTGACAGGCATAAATCAACCTGATTACCCCTGAGGCTCAGCTATTGAGCCTGTGGTGCAAGCATAATGGAACCTACTGAATAAAAGAGGATTTCATCATGCCGAGAAATACCATTCAATTTCAAAAAGGCCTTGGTTTGCACGATTTTCTGGAACAATATGGGACCGAGGATCAGTGTCGACAGGCATTGTATGATTTGCGCTGGCCGACGGGCTATGTCTGCCCTGAGTGCGGCAACACAACAGGCTGTGAACTCAAAAAGCGTCAGATATATCAATGTCACAAGTGCCATCATCAGACTTCCCTGACCGCCGGCAGCATCTTCCATGGCACCAAGCTGCCGCTGAGAACGTGGTTTCTTGCGATCTATCTGTTGACCCAACGCAAGAAAAGTATCTCGGCGCTGCAACTTTCCCGCGAAATCGGGGTGAACTACAATACGGCCTGGCGACTCAAGCATAAGTTGATGCAGGTGATGATGGAACGTGAGCGTGGAAAAAAACTGGCCGGTCGCATCGAATTGGATGATGCTTATCTCGGAGGCGAGCAAGCCGGTAAGCGTGGTCGTGGGTCGCGCAACAAAATCCCTTTCGTAGCTGCTGTTGAGACGACGCGGGACGGCAGGCCCATGAAAATTCAACTGCGTCGTGTAAGGGGCTTCCGCAAACGTGAAATCGCCCGCTACGCCCGCTCCTGCTTGATGCCTGGCAGCGAAGTCTTTACCGATGGGCTTTAGTGCTTTAGTGGCGTGACAACCGCTGATTGCCATCATAACCCCATGGTGACGGGTGGTGGGCGCCAAAGTGTCCAGTATTCGTGCTTCAAATGGGTAAACACGATGTTGGGTAATGTCAAAAACAGTCTGTTGGGTACTTTTCATGCGATTCGAGATAAACATGTGTCGCGTTATCTTGCTGAGTTCGAATATCGGTTTAACCGCCGTTTCGATTTACCCGCCATGATTGAACGATTGCTTTTTGCCGCTCTTCGTACTCCACCTATGCCATATCGCCTCTTGAGAATGGCTGAGGTTTAGGGGTAATCAGGTAAATCAATGATACTGGCATCCAGGGAATACAGTGGATTCTTAAAACGGAAATCATGCGATGGTGCTTTTGCCTGGCATCGCGTCAACAGTTTGCTAAACAACTCTTCATAAAGCGTGTAAGGCTTGTCATTGTTGATGCGAGATAAACTCGAACGCCTAATCAAACGACTACCCAGGTGATAAAGACGATGCGCCTGTGCCCCGAGATTATCAACCATATCCCGCAAACTGTTTCTACCGGAAAGTTGTCCCATCATCATTGCCACGAACTGGCTCCAGCGGGAGTTTTTACGAAAAGCCCTGCCTGTATGATGTTCTTTTGCCAGTGTTTCAAATTCATGTCTCGAAATCAGTTTCAGCAGTTGCGCAAATACCGTGCTATTATGTGACATGGCCTGGTTATTCCTTTTGATTCAATGATTTGTTTGCGCTTTTATTTTATCCAAATGTGAATAACCTGGGCCTCCTAAATCTCAGTTAATGGGACAGCAGTGATTCGAATACTGTAAATCTTAATTGCTAAAGATCCGTAAATTAATCGCTTAACCCGGAGTAGTATCCCGCCACATAGGCGATCTCCTCGTCCGTAAGCATTCTTGCCATGCGGGCCATATCAGGCGCATTACGCTCTCCAGATCTAAATGCTTTCAATTGTTTTACAAGATAGGGTAACTTCTGACCCTTAAGATTCGGATATTGGGGCGATTTACCTATACCATCCGCTCCATGGCAGGCCACGCATGTTAGCAATTTTTCTTGTCCTGCATTTTTATTCGCTGAATAGACATTTGATGAAATTGCCACGAAGGCCACACTTAAAATCAGACATAAGTTCAATAGGTGTTTTGTATCCATTGCTCCCCCTACTTCACGACAAAACCGCCATCAACGACCATTTCCGTACCTGTCATGTAGCTTGAATCATCCGATGCGAGGAATACAACCGTATTTGCAATATCCTCAGGCATACCATGACGCCCGAGAGGGTGAGCTTCTGTCATAATCCTTTCAACCTGACTAATGTCGTCTGTCCCGAAAACTCCGGATTGCGCCCAGACCTCGTAAATACCATCAGCCATCGGCGTTTTTATCAAACCTGGATGAGCAGAATTGACTCGTATGTTGTATCCCATCTCTGCAAACTCGATGGCTGCTGACTTTGACATATGTCTAACCGCAGCCTTTGTCATGGCGTATCCAAGCGCTCCGGGAATCCCTACCAGACCCACAGCAGATGACATATTGATTACAGATCCTCCGGCCACATGAGACATGGAGCACCTTTTAAGCGCAGGTAATGCATGCTTCATTCCGAGAAAAACACTATCGATATTAACCCGGGATAAGTTATGCCACTCCTCAAGTGTTGTTGCTTCGATAGGTTTGATTAAGGCAATTCCGGCATTGTTTACCAGGACATCAAGACCATCATATGTCTCGATGATCTTGTTAATCATAGAACCCCACTCAACCTCCGAACTAACATCAAGATGCCTAAACTCTGCTCTACCACCATTACCAATAATGCCCTCAGTTACAGACAGACCGCCTTTGTCATCTATATCCGCTAGAACGACAGTTGCACCTGACTCAGCTGCCAGCCGGGCACAGCTCGCTCCGATACCACTCGCAGCACCTGTAACCAATATTGTTTTACCATTAAGGCGGCCCATGGTTTATTCTCCTGCGATAGGAATTGAAAGGTGTTCGTGAGCAACTAGCCACTTATTATTTTTCTTAACCCAGATCAGTGTTTGTCTGCCATTACATAATGCGTGAGTATCGTCGTGCTGTTGAAAATCAATATTTAGAGTCGAGGTAGTCCAAGCAATATCCCCCCGCTTGTTCACCTCTAAATCCCCTCGCGGTGTGATCTCTATTTTCTTAGCCGTTAAACTGACATATTCTTTCAATCCCTGCTCGAACTGACTCCATGTTTGAAAGCCGTCATGGGGCGCCCAAGGCATGTAAATTCGGATCGGCAAATCACTGAAATAGTGTTTTTTCAGGTTTACACCAATTTTCGATGGGAGATCTTTTGACCACTCACCTAGCAATCTTTGACTTAATTGATCGAACTCCTCACTTGAATCAGATATCTGTTTTTTGTGGTCGGCAATCTTGAACAACTTGCCGCTTGGATTAATGGTTGCCGAAAAGTGTTCATGCTGAACAACCCATTTCCCTTTTTCATGACTCCAAATTTGAGTGCCACGACAAGGCATAGTCCGGCTCATGCCCCCCTTGTATTGAGCATGTACAATGCAGTTAGAGGTTGACCAAATCACATCGCCATAACGCCAAGCTTGAAAGGAACCATCATTTGCAAATAAGATTCCCGCCGCCACCATCCCGGCAGGCAGCCATACCTTTTCAATTACATCTTTGTATTGTTCACAGCCTCTATGACCCTCCAGCGGCGGTAAAGGATCCCAGTAGACATTGTCTGGATGCTTTGAGTAATAAACACCAGCCTGATCATATACCGTGTCTTTCTGCGTGTATGACCATGCGGCATAATAATCTTTGGTAGCCTTCAATATTGTCTTGAAGTATTCCCTGCTTTCCTCTAAAACGGTTACTTCTTCCGAGGCTATTGGTTTTATAACAACAAAAGACAATAATAAGGCAGCTATAATGGTTTTTGCCAACTCTCGTATTTTCATACTTCCTCCCAAGTATTCTTCCTCATTACCGCACAACACTTCTCGGTGAATTGCCTTGATATAAGGTGCAGTTCGTTTTTTTCATGGCACTACTATCCTCCAGTCAATCTCATTGGGAGGTATCTGCTTTTATGATAACTCGTAACCGGATAATTCATTATTAGTAAACCATGCTAACTCACACAACCACCCGTTCGGGTAGTTGTGAGCCAAGGGATCAGGCAGAAAAATATCTGTGCAAATATAACCACCACCGGAGGAGAAGGCATGCCAAATATGATTGAACCCATTAAGCAATATATGGCACTCGCTTTACAGCCCGTTATTCAAGGCGCACACAAACGCGATGATATCATTCGCAATCTCGATCATATTGCAGAACTCAGTAGAGCTGCAGTCTGGCTGTCCGCAATTGATCTTCCAGTAAACCTGATAACCATACCCGAGGGCGCTCTCCAGGGGTTTACTGATGAAATATTTGACTGGGACCATGTGGATTATGTTGAGCGATCGGCAATAGATATTCCCGGTAAAGAAACCGAATATCTCGGAGAACTTGCCAGAGACCTAGATGCTTTCATTATTGCGCAGGCAAAAGCCAAGCATCCAAAGTTTCCTGAGCGTTTTTTCAACTGCGCATTTGTTATCGATCCTAAGGGTGAGATCATTCATGTGCATTACAAGATGCAGGTCTTTGCCAGAGAACATTCCACGGTGCCCCACGATGTTTGGGAGCAATGGACTGAACTTTACGGTACCGGACTGGATGCATTCTTTCCGGTAACTGATACAGAAATCGGACGCATAGGCTGCATCATTTGCATGGAAGGGAGTTATCCGGAAACATCACGAGGTTTGGCGATGAATGGAGCCGAGATAGTTTACCGTCCCAGCTATCCTGAACCCTATGTGGCGAATGGCCTTTGGGAAATTCAAAATCGCGCGAGAGCCCTGGACAATACCATGTATGTCATTGCGCCAAATCCCGCATCATACGCACCCATGCCTGAATCGCAGTTCCCCATTGATACCTTTGGTGGAAATTCGATGATAGTCGATTATCAGGGCCGAGTGATATCCAATCATAAGGCAGGCGGTACTGCCTCCTACTCAGGTGCAATCATCGATATAGAGGCATTACGTCAATATCGTGCGCGATCACGCTGGGGTAATTGGTTAAAGGATCTTAGAACAGAACAATTTCGTTTAATCTATGATAAGCCATTATATGAGCAAAACCGTTGCTTGATCGATCCACCATTAAAACATGATGAAAATGACAAGGTTGTCGCTGAAGCTACTCAGCGTATGTTTGATAGAGGAATATGGAAACACCCCGCCTATTTATCAAACGACTGAAGCTATACATTGTTTACATAAGCAAATAATCCCGCATCCGCTATATGTATAACGGCTTGCGGGATTACATAAAGCTTTAATTACTTTCTCTTTTTGCCCGGCACGAATAAATCCGTTGTACCAATTCAGCTCGATTATGCACATCAAGCTCCCGATAGATGTGTTTTATATGATGACGAACGGTATTTTCGGGTATACTCATACGATCCGCTATCACACGATTACTCGCTCCGGTCATGGCTAATTGAAGAACCTCTTGTAGTCGAGGTGAAAAATTGTCGATGGTATCAGAGGGGATCTTCAGACAAGCTATCTCTCTTTTTAACTCAGCTATCTCACAGATGCGTTTGTAGGCGGAATTTATTTCACCACATATAAACTGGGCGTAGGTTAGAGAGTCATTTCGAAAATGCTTCCCTCCCCTGGCCATATTCAATGTGCCAATTATTTGGCCGTCAACTATCAAAGGCGCTTCAATAGTATGATCCAAACCCCACTTAGATAAGAATTTATAAAGAGGCTGTTTGCGCCAATCTCTATCTCGAAAAACTTCTAATGAGTGGGTGAGCGATTTTTTCTTGAGCATGTGCATGAAGATAGGATCATTTCGACGAACATCTTCATACTCTGTCAAAAACTTTCCTGATTACTCATGAGGCTCAGCTATTGAGCCTGTGGTGCAAGCATAATGGAACCTACTGAATAAAAGAGGATTTCATCATGCCGAGAAATACTATTCAATTTCAAAAAGGTCTTGGTTTGCACGATTTTCTGGAACAATATGGGACCGAGGATCAGTGTCGACAGACATTGTATGATTTGCGCTGGCCGACGGGCTATGTCTGCCCTGAGTGCGGCAACACAACAGGCTGTGAACTCAAAAAGCGTCAGATATATCAATGTCACAAGTGCCATCATCAGACTTCCCTGACCGCCGGCAGCATCTTCCATGGCACCAAGCTGCCGCTGAGAACGTGGTTTCTTGCGATCTATCTGTTGACCCAACGCAAGAAAAGTATCTCGGCGCTGCAACTTTCCCGCGAAATCGGGGTGAACTACAATACGGCCTGGCGACTCAAGCATAAGTTGATACAGGTGATGATGGAACGTGAGCGTGGAAAAAAACTGGCCGGTCGCATCGAATTGGATGATGCTTATCTCGGAGGCGAGCAAGCCGGTAAGCGTGGTCGTGGGTCGCGCAACAAAATCCCTTTCGCAGCTGCTGTTGAGACGACGCGGGACGGCAGGCCCATGAAAATTCAACTGCGTCGTGTAAGGGGCTTCCGCAAACGTGAAATCGCCCGCTACGCCCGCTCCTGCTTGATGCCTGGCAGCGAAGTCTTTACCGATGGGCTTTGGTGCTTTAGTGGCGTGACAACCGCTGATTGCCATCATAACCCCATGGTGACGGGTGGTGGGCGCCAAAGTGTCCAGTATTCGTGCTTCAAATGGGTAAACACGATGTTGGGTAATGTCAAAAACAGTCTGTTGGGTACTTTTCATGCGATTCGAGATAAACATGTGTCGCGTTATCTTGCTGAGTTCGAATATCGGTTTAACCGCCGTTTCGATTTACCCGCCATGATTGAACGATTGCTTTTTGCCGCTCTTCGCACTCCACCTATGCCATATCGCCTCTTGAGAATGGCTGAGGTTTAGGGGTAATCAGGAAAACTTTTGGTTTGCTTGATAAGAGAAAAGTTCTTTTGTTTTGTGCTTTTCATCTAGCAAATACATACCGAAAGCATCGGCATCCACAAACTGAGGCGTGGTTGCAAAAAAGGTTTTTTGCAACTCTTCCAGGGATCGGCTCCGATGAATTCGCGATACGGCCAGCGCAAGTGATTCTTTATTGATAATTGAGCTTGAATTTAGCATCAGCACCTGATCTGAATGGTTTCTTTAAAATATAGCGTTAATCCTCGTCTTTATAGCACAATCTTCTGATGGGACAATTTTTATCATTATTCCGTCATTCAATAAATATCCGCCAACACTGCTGTCCGGTTAGATTGAACCAAGGCTGCTTTATTCATCCCATTTTGACACAGTGTGGGTGCAGGCAACTTATTGAATAAAAAGAGATAACGTAATAGTACGGTATTATCACAACTGCTCATACTGATTTCGAGACATAAATTCTAAACCCTTGGAAAACAACATCATAGCAATGTAAACATGTAAACCGTAAACAAGAAATCACCCATCCTAACCTCCTATTTCCTTTCAGGAAAATCAAGATAACCAATCAAGTTTTTTGTAAAAGCTGATACTGTGAAGCCGTATACGCCATTTTGCCAGTAATTCCGACACCGTTTCGCGTTCTGCTTGTGTGATGTCTGGATTAAACTCCCACTCATTGAGCAAGGCGCTCGTCCTGATTACCCTCATTTTAGCAGGCTAATAGGTAACATTTCATCGCACCACTCACACGGTCCGGAATTTTTCAGAGGTTTCTTTATGTTCAGCCGTCACTGGTGATCTGTTTGATCAATGCCTGCAGGGTCTCTTCGGCCTGGCTGTTCTCCACTTGGCAGGTACCCGCAGCCTGATGACCTCCACCGCCGTATTTGAGCATTAGTTCGCCCACATTGGTTGTGGAGCTACGATCGAAGATCGATTTGCCTGTCGCGAAGACGGTATTCTGCTGTTCCAGTCCCCAGATCACGTGGATGGAAATGTTGCACTGGGGATAGAGTGCGTAGATGATAAAGCGGTTACCCGCCCAAATCTGCTCCTCGTCGCGCAGATCGAGCACCACAAGATTTTCATGTACTGTGGCGCAGCGCTTGATTTGTTCCTTGAATTTGGCAGCCTGTTCAAAATAGAGGTCGACCCGCTCTTTCACGTCCGGAAGCACGATGATTTCATCGATAGTGTGGTCCTTGCAGGCGTCTATCAGGTCCATCATCAGGGCGTAGTTGGAGATACGAAAATCATGAAAACGGCCAAGGCCGGTACGTGCATCCATCAGGAAGTTGAGTAATTCCCATCCCTTGGGTTCGAGTACCTCTTCCATATTAAATCCTGATTACCCCTAAACCTCAGCCATTCTCAAGAGGCGATATGGCATAGGTGGAGTGCGAAGAGCGGCAAAAAGCAATCGTTCAATCATGGCGGGTAAATCGAAACGGCGGTTAAACCGATATTCGAACTCAGCAAGATAACGCGACACATGTTTATCTCGAATCGCATGAAAAGTACCCAACAGACTGTTTTTGACATTACCCAACATCGTGTTTACCCATTTGAAGCACGAATACTGGACACTTTGGCGCCCACCACCCGTCACCATGGGGTTATGATGGCAATCAGCGGTTGTCACGCCACTAAAGCACCAAAGCCCATCGGTAAAGACTTCGCTGCCAGGCATCAAGCAGGAGCGGGCGTAGCGGGCGATTTCACGTTTGCGGAAGCCCCTTACACGACGCAGTTGAATTTTCATGGGCCTGCCGTCCCGCGTCGTCTCAACAGCAGCTACGAAAGGGATTTTGTTGCGCGACCCACGACCACGCTTACCGGCTTGCTCGCCTCCGAGATAAGCATCATCCAATTCGATGCGACCGGCCAGTTTTTTTCCACGCTCACGTTCCATCATCACCTGCATCAACTTATGCTTGAGTCGCCAGGCCGTATTGTAGTTCACCCCGATTTCGCGGGAAAGTTGCAGCGCCGAGATACTTTTCTTGCGTTGGGTCAACAGATAGATCGCAAGAAACCACGTTCTCAGCGGCAACTTGGTGCCATGGAAGATGCTGCCGGCGGTCAGGGAAGTCTGATGATGGCACTTGTGACATTGATATATCTGACGCTTTTTGAGTTCACAGCCTGTTGTGTTGCCGCACTCAGGGCAGACATAGCCCGTCGGCCAGCGCAAATCATACAATGCCTGTCGACACTGATCCTCGGTCCCATATTGTTCCAGAAAATCGTGCAAACCAAGACCTTTTTGAAATTGAATAGTATTTCTCGGCATGATGAAATCCTCTTTTATTCAGTAGGTTCCATTATGCTTGCACCACAGGCTCAATAGCTGAGCCTCATGAGTAATCAGGTATTAAATTGAGCGGCATCGCCTTTGTCCACTGCCTCCATCATCTCATCCCACTTTTTTGGGAATACATCATGGCCGCCATAGTGGCGCCAGACCACTCGTGCGGCAGAAGGGGCTTCCGGGTCGATGATATGATTGTCCCGCTGCTCGTTGCGGATGATTTCCGACGAGTGATGGTCGAAAGCCAGATGGACACCCTCAACAAAGGGAAGATTGGTGGTGACATCGCTACCGGAGATGTCTATTTTACCATCCTGCATATCCTTGGGATGGACAAATTTAATATCTTCGATGATTTCCAAATGTTTCAGCAAAACGGCACATACCAGCCCGTCAAAATCACTTCTGGTCACCAGGCGGAATTTGGTTTCGGCGCCCATGAAAAGCTCCTGAATCTCACAATTTGATGGTTCAATAGTTGATAAAAGAGTTATTTCTTCTTTCTCCCTCAGTCATCGGCTTGGTAGTGGGATTCTTTAGTCAAAGATAAAAACGGGGTGGATTTCCAAACTCCGGTTGGCAGGTCTCCTTGGATACACCTTTCGCAAAACTACAATCCAAATAATTTACTACCTGTTAACAGTCAGGAATTTGCGATCAGCTTCACATCATCCATGACATCGGTACGATATTAATTTCACAAGCATGATTCTTTGCTCGAACTTTCAGGGACGATGTTATAGCCATTGAGATCCCTGATGAAAAAGATTCCCAAACAAAGCAAACGCTTGCTTTTCAACCACTACCTGTGGAACAAACGCATCAACCAGAAATATATGCCTCATGCGGGTTATATGGGCAATGGCGGTGACATTCATTTGATACTGGGTGTTAATGGTACTGGCATCAATCATCTGACACAGCTTCTGTCACAACCATTACCCAACAGCCGCTTTATCCACAATCCACTTGCAAAGTTTGAGCCCAAACTGACCCTCTCCAATCATGATGACAGATTGGCAATTCCCTATCATAAAGAGTTGACAGCAGACCACCCCTTGAACCGCGTCTACCGGATTTATGCTGAACATAATCTTGCGGATACCAATTACGATTTACTGCTGATGGAGAACAAAAAGATACCTCGGGTTTTACTCATCATGAAAGAGACGCATGGCCTGCTGGCGACTGAAGCCCTGTTACGGGAATTACAGTGTCATGCCCTTTTTTATATAAGCGACCCCGTCATACTTGCCGAGCAGATCTATTCGCGGGAGGGATTAAATACCCCCTATCTCGATTTGGAGAGTGAAGCCGTTATGGAATCCCGGTTTCTGAAGCGCTTTCTATCTCACGATCTTCGCCCAATACTTCATGCCTATAAATTGATACAGCGTCTGCCTTCACGACGTCAACGCCGTGTGCAGATGAAAATTTTCACTATTGCCTTGCTCCAGCATATGTTTCGTATGCTGGCAGCTCGTTATCCTGAATTGGCGTCCGTCGTGGATTTTGATTGCATAGAGAACGATCCAAAGCGTATGCAGTTCCCCCTTGTCAATTGGCTGGGCGCGGACAGTCTGGAACGTTCAGAACGTATACTCGATACTGCAACCTTCAAGCCGGATCGGCAGATGTCTCGACGCTGGACACGGTCATGGCCGGAAACAGTCAACGCCTTTGAAGTTCTCTCCGCCAAGGATGTAAGACTGGTGTACAAAATCTTGATTGATCACGAATTGATGCGTGACGAAGGTAAGCGTAAAACCTGGGATGAGAGAGTGGCCGTATGAAACGGCATTGAGCATATGGACCTGAGCGCGATACAACCACGTAAATAGTGTTTTCGCTGATATCCTTCCCACATGCCCCGGGTGTAGCGTCCAATATTACTCAAGTCTTGAACGGCCTTGTGTGTGAGCCTATATCTGTTTGTCATTCCCCGTCCGATGAGCTCAATAGTCCATCCATAGGATAATTCTCTACATACTCAATACCTTACCGCATCTCAGCTTCCGCGAGATATGGCTGAAGGACGGCAATCTTGCTGTTTCGCTCTTCCATATGACGCAATGCATCACTTACAGCTTCACAGATAAGCCCGACATACAATCGCAACAGCTAAATCTCCGAAGATGTAACCCTCGCAGAGCGTGGGAGTAAATGAAGTTGAACCCATGTCGCCTAACGTATAGATTGGCCATGCAATGCATACGAACAAACCGACTCAATAGAATATACCGCTACAGGAATGCGCGACCTACAAGACCTCGAACTCATCATCAGTTCCGGCACCTCCATTCTCTTCATCGAAAGTGATGACGAAAGGCAGGTAGAGACCCTCTTCGAACGCCTTGCAGCCCAACTGGGTCGTCAGCTGCTGCGCTGGACCGTGGCCAGCGGATTAACCCGCATGTTTCATCCGTTTTTAAATTTAGCCGGTGATATGGCCAAGCTTGGATGGTTCGCCCTCACTGGGAACCAAACCTCTATCAAGCCCTGATTTTCCACCCTCCGGGCAGACTCCCCCTTACCCCCATTGTTGATCAACGTGCCGGGGCAGCACTCTGCCGGGCTATCCCGGCTTGAGTCGTGCCGCCACCTGGAAAAACAGCGCCTGATAGGGATAGGTGCTGGAGAGCAGGAAGCGGATCCGTCGCGTGTTGCGAATGATGACCGCCCCGATCTTGAACAGTTTGAGCCGGATCGTGGTCATCTGTGCACGCGCCAGTTCCGTGCCCTTCAGCGCGAGGCGCCGGATGGCCTCCATCAGCACATAGGCCAGACTGGACAGCAGTAGACGAAACTGATTGGCCCACCAGTAATGCGCGCTGGTGCGATCGGCGAACAGCCCCAGTTGCTGCTCCTTGATTCGGTTCTCCATGTCACCACGGGCGCAGTAGAGGTCATCGTAAAGGCGCTGTTTGTCGCCGGCCAGGTTGGTGACGATGAAGCGTGGATTTGGCCCCTTGTCGGTGACCTCCAGTTTGGCGATCACCTTGCGACGCGTCTTCCAGGTGCTGGCGGCATAGTGAAACTGAAAGAATTCCCGCATCTTCATGCCGGTTCGCTTCGCCAGTTCCTCAACCCACTGCATGGGCTCACGGATACACCGCAGCAAGGCGTCATTCTTGGCGATGCCCACGATATAGCCCACAGCGTTGCGCTCGCACCAGCTGAGCATGTGGTGACGGCAAAAGCCGCTATCGCCCCGAAAGATGATACGCACTTCAGGCCAAGCCCGGCGCAGGCGTTTGACCAACAGCGCCAGAATCGCCCAGGCATGCTTGGGCGCATCGATCCGGCTGGGCCGCAGATAACTCACCAGCAGTTGATCGCCACAAAAGACATACAGGGGCAGGAAGCAGTAGTGATCGTAGTAGCCGTGAAAGAAGCGGCCTTCCTGGCGGCCATGCACCGGATCATCCGTGGCGTCGAAATCCAGGATCAGCTCATCGGGTGGTGCATCATATGAGGCAATGAACTGCTCGAGCAGTAGGTTGTGGACATCAACGGCAACCCGGCGATCGACCCGGTTCTCCAGCCGACAAAGTGTCGACTGGCTGCCCAGTACCTCCTCGCGTTCGATCGAGCTCTGTAGGGCCGGGTCGGTGCGTAGTGTCTGATGGTCGTTCAGATCTTCATAACCCAGGCAGAGCCCATAGGCTCGCTGGCGCAACAGGCTCAACTGGCTGTGTTCAATATAGCGGGGATCTCGCGGGTCGGGGATGACCGCATCAACCGCCTCGAGCAATCCCAGACGCCTGTCGATCTCACGCAGCAGCAACACGCCGCCGTCCGAGGTGATATCGCCACCGGAAAACTCGGCTTGAACCTTACGGCGTTTTAGGGCTGGAAAATCAAAGGCAGTCTGGGTACAGTTTGTCACAGGCAAAATCCTTTCGATTACAGTGTAAGCAACTGAATTATATCGAAGCATCAGGATTTTGCCTTTTTAATGCGTGAAATATTGGGGTTAACCAATCTGCACACCAACCAGACCACCCACCTGACCATCAAGGAGCCCTCCAGGGTACTCGCCGAGCTGGCGGGTCGTACAGCGCCCGCCATCTACATGCTGATGGATATCCACCACTGGCTGGACGACCCCCTGACCCTGCGTCAACTCAAGGAGATCGCACTGGGAAACCCGTCGCAGACCCTCGTGCTGATCAGCCACAACGCCGAGATACCTGACGAATTACGCTCGCTCTCCACCAGATTCGAGCTCTCGCTGCCGGACCGCAATGCCTTGAAGCAACTGCTCCAGGCAGAGATCCGGGAGTGGGGACGCCATAACAATCGCAACGTCAAGGCAAATCGCGAAGTGATCGAGCCCATGCTGAGCAATCTCTCCGGCCTCAGCCTGAGGGACGCCAGACAACTGATACGCAACGCCATCTATGACGACGGTATGCTGACGGAGAACGATCTCGATGACCTGGCAAAAACAAAGTACCGCCTGCTCGACAGTACCGGCGTGCTCTCCCTCGAACTCGACAGCGCCAAGTTCAGCCAGGTGGCCGGCCTCGCAAACCTGAAACGCTGGCTGGAGCAACGCCGCGCCATCTTCGTGGCGGAACGACCGCCGAGCGGACTCGACCTTCCCAAGGGGATACTCCTCCTGGGCGTACAGGGCGGCGGCAAGAGCCTGGCCGCCAAATCGGTCGCCGGCAGCTGGCACCTGCCCCTGCTGCGCCTCGACTTCGCCGCCCTCTACAACAAGTTCTACGGCGAAACAGAACGCAACCTGCGCGACTCCCTGAAGACCGCCGAATCCATGGCGCCCTGCGTGCTGTGGATCGACGAGATCGAGAAGGGACTCGCCATTGATGATGAGGGCGGTCCCTCAAAACGCATTCTCGGCACCTTGCTCACCTGGATGGCAGAACGCGACTCCAGGGTTTTTCTGGTAGCCACCGCCAACGACATCGAGATGCTGCCACCCGAATTGCTGCGCAAGGGACGGTTCGATGAGGTCTTCTTCGTCGATCTTCCGGAGCCCCGGGTTCGTGAGGCGATCTTCCGCATCCACCTCGGCAAGCGCGAGCAGGACCCGGCTGCCTTCGATGTGGACAAATTGCGCGACGCCAGTGAAGGTTTTTCTGGCGCCGAGATCGAACAGGCCATAGTCGCTTCGCTCTACGCCTCCCATGCGTCAAATGAGCCGCTGGATACCGCACATATCCTGAGCGAGTTAGCCCGCATGTTTCATCCGTTTTTAAATTTAGCCGGTGATATGGCCAAGCTTGGATGGTTTGCCCTCACTGGGAACCAAACCTCTATCAAGCCCTGATTCTCCACCCTCCGGGCAGACTCCCCCTTACCCCCATTGTTGATCAACGTGCCGGGGCAGCACTCTGCCGGGCTATCCCGGCTTGAGTCGGGCCGCCACCTGGAAAAACAGCGCCTGATAGGGATAGGTGCTGGAGAGCAGGAAGCGGATCCGTCGCGTGTTGCGAATGATGACCGCCCCGATCTTGAACAGTTTGAGCCGGATCGTGGTCATCTGTGCACGCGCCAGTTCCGTGCCCTTCAGCGCGAGGCGCCGGATGGCCTCCATCAGCACATAGGCCAGACTGGACAGCAGTAGACGAAACTGATTGGCCCACCAGTAATGCGCGCTGGTGCGATCGGCGAACAGCCCCAGTTGCTGCTCCTTGATTCGGTTCTCCATGTCACCACGGGCGCAGTAGAGGTCATCGTAAAGGCGCTGTTTGTCGCCGGCCAGGTTGGTGACGATGAAGCGTGGATTTGGCCCCTTGTCGGTGACCTCCAGTTTGGCGATCACCTTGCGACGCGTCTTCCAGGTGCTGGCGGCATAGTGAAACTGAAAGAATTCCCGCATCTTCATGCCGGTTCGCTTCGCCAGTTCCTCAACCCACTGCATGGGCTCACGGATACACCGCAGCAAGGCGTCATTCTTGGCGATGCCCACGATATAGCCCACAGCGTTGCGCTCGCACCAGCTGAGCATGTGGTGACGGCAAAAGCCGCTATCGCCCCGAAAGATGATACGCACTTCAGGCCAAGCCCGGCGCAGGCGTTTGACCAACAGCGCCAGAATCGCCCAGGCATGCTTGGGCGCATCGATCCGGCTGGGCCGCAGATAACTCACCAGCAGTTGATCGCCACAAAAGACATACAGGGGCAGGAAGCAGTAGTGATCGTAGTAGCCGTGAAAGAAGCGGCCTTCCTGGCGGCCATGCACCGGATCATCCGTGGCGTCGAAATCCAGGATCAGCTCATCGGGTGGTGCATCATATGAGGCAATGAACTGCTCGAGCAGTAGGTTGTGGACATCAACGGCAACCCGGCGATCGACCCGGTTCTCTAGCCGACAAAGTGTCGACTGGCTGCCCAGTACCTCCTCGCGTTCGATCGAGCTCTGTAGGGCCGGGTCGGTGCGTAGTGTCTGATGGTCGTTCAGATCTTCATAACCCAGGCAGAGCCCATAGACTCGCTGGCGCAACAGGCTCAACTGGCTGTGTTCAATATAGCGGGGATCTCGCGGGTCGGGGATGACCGCATCAACCGCCTCGAGCAATCCCAGACGCCTGTCGATCTCACGCAGCAGCAACACGCCGCCGTCCGAGGTGATATCGCCACCGGAAAACTCGGCTTGAACCTTACGGCGTTTTAGGGCTGGAAAATCAAAGGCAGTCTGGGTACAGTTTGTCACAGGCAAAATCCTTTCGATTACAGTGTAAGCAACTGAATTATATCGAAGTATCAGGATTTTGCCTTTTTAATGCGTGAAATATTGGGGTTAGAACAGACCAGGCCCCTCTCGGTTCTGATGGCCGAGAAGACCGCCTATTTGCGCAACTGGGCCTCGAGTAGAACCGTCACTGCGTGATCAGGCCATAACCGTTTAACAGCGTTTGTGAAGATGCTGCAACAGGAGGTGCAGCAGATCACAAGTTGCTATAGAGACTGACCCTGACCCGCTGATTCTGTGTGGCGATCCGATTCCACTCTTTTGCTGTCTTCACCTCATAGACCGAGGGATAGGGGATCAACGGGTCATTGAAGCCACTGCTGAAAAGCAGAATCTCCAGCTCACCGCCACTCCTGGCCAACTCTACATTCATATAGTTGGCGAATGCGACGGACTGGCCGTTGATATAGTCATTGCTGTCACGGTGATCCGCCGCAAACAGACATTCGCTGACAGCCAGCCCGTCATTGGCCAGGACATATTCGTCCCCCTCACTTTTCTGCAGACAATAGTTGCCGTGGGTTGCCCGCAACTCGATAGTACCGCGAAAACCCGCCTCCTTGAGTTGATCGACCAGTTCAGCCAGCCAGAGAGCCCGTTGATCGTTAAAGGGAATCTCACCGTACTCGAACTCTGTCCCCTGGTTCGCCGCCCACTCGATCAAATCGATCGGTATCAATGAACCCGGTGGCGCCACACTGCCATACCCGGTTTCTTCAATTTTCCGGGAGATCTGTTCAATCTGCTCGTTCTGGGTACTGATCAACTCGTAAATAGCTTCGCTGTCAGGGTCAGATCCGATAACCGCTCTTTTTTGTGCCGGGGATAACACCAGGAAATAGTAGGTGATGGCAAAGCCGATGAGGATAAACAGGAGACTTACCCCCCCCAGTATCTGCGCCCTCCTGGCCTGGAATCTAGATACCTCTTGCAGCGCTTCCAGCTCATACAGTTCGCTTTGGGTCTCGGCAAAATGCTTTTCCAGCTTTTCCTGAAGCCGTATTTCACTCAGATTCTGCTCCTTGCGTATGAAGCGCTTCAGGGAATCGTCTCCTGTCGGCAATGGGCCCAATACGCCATCCATGGGCAGACTTACCGGTTCAACCACGGCTGATTTACGCCGTTCGTGTTCAGTGATCGAGTGAATATTGCTTTGACGGCGAACAGTTCTCACACTCGCCAACTCACTATCTTCGAAACCGGGTACCAGGGACTCCTGGTCGGGCATCAGATGCAGTGAGTGGAGCACATCCTCCAGATCCTGCACCTCCAGCTGTTTCGGCAATACCCCGACCGCCCCGAGCGCCCTTGCCTGGCTGACCTCCAAACCACCCGCCTTGGAGGTATACATCATGACGGGGATGACCGCCGTATTCGGGTTGGACTTGATGACCTTCAAGGCCTGAAAGCCGTCCATCCCGGGCATCTCATAGTCCATGAAGATGGCGTCCGGTGCATTTTCGTACAGAAAATCGATTGCCGCCGCAGCCGACTCAAGCGCCACCACGGATATTCCATATTTCGAGAGCTTGCCCGACAAGACCTGTCGAGCGGTTTTTGAATCATCGACGATGAGCGCGCGTTTGGTCACTTATCTGTAGGCCGCGCCGAAGCTCGGCTTTCCCCTATTGATTCTGTGTATGCTATCTCGGCAATCTGCATGATAATCCCACAAAGGTGCCATGCACAAATGCTTGAGACACCTGTCTAATCTAACTATATCTGACATATTCGAATAGAGGAAACGCCCGATGGCAGCGTTGACCGAGGAAAAGTGTGAGGCCTGTCGCGCTGATGCGCCAAAAATCAGCGATGATGAGCTGGCTGAGCTGATACGCACCATACCCGACTGGAATATCGAGGTGCGGAACGGGATTATGCAATTGGAAAAAACTTTTCCATTCAAAAATTTCGTAGACAGCCTCGAGTTCAGCAACAGGGTCGGGGCATTGGCGGAGGATGAGGGACACCACCCTGCCCTGCTGACCGAGTGGGGAAGAACAACCGTGACCTGGTGGTCACACAAAATAAAAGGGCTTCATCGCAACGATTTCATCATGGCGGCGAAAACGGATCAGCTGTACAGTGGATGAAAGAAAAACTGTCCGCAAATGAACGCGAATCAACGCAAATTTTGACCTCAATGTAGGGTGCGGCTTACCGCACCGGAAGCATCGTCAGGCAAAGTACGAATGGGAATCATCGTTGTGACAAGCCGCACCCGCACTGCGAGGGGATGCATAGGGTAGATGGAGTAGGAAAGAGAAAGTTGAGTCCCCACGCGGGAGCGTGGGAACGAAAACGATATTATTTGCGTTGATTCGCGTTCATCTGCGGACTGAATACAAGATAATCAGGACAACGCATCCTTCATCTGCTGCTCCTGTTTCTGTTTATGCAGTTCGACTTCCGCCTTTCTGCGCATTTCCAGGATCTCTTTTCGCTCTTCTATACGCTTTTCAGTGGCATTGTCTTTCACCGGAATGGTGACTTCACCGAACAGGACCTGCTTCAACAGGCGGGTGCCGAACTGCATCAGGGCAAGATCCTCGTTCTCCATGGTCTGGTAAAACTTCTCATCCAGATCGTATGAGGCCTTGAAGGAGTCGCTCAGCACGAAACGGCGCAACCGGTCGGTGTCGTAGGAGCACATGAAAAAGAACTGCAGACTGGTATCGGAGGGACGACCGATCGTCGGTCCGGCCGATTTCTTCTTCAGCATCAGCTGTAACCATTCACGATTGAGCTGATCGTAGACCTCCACCTCCTGCTCTTTGCGGTATTCGTCGACCAATATCTCCCTATCCTCCTCATGCCCTTTACAGTGATCCTCCCTGATCAGGAAGTAACGCGCTTCATCCTCGCTGGAACCTGCTTCACGCATGGCCATGTGTCCGATCGGATAGTAACGGCAGGCTGTCGGGCGATCCTTATAGACGCTGCAGCCTTCATCATTGACAAACAGACAGGCACCCTCGTTATCGGTTCGAAGCTTCACCCCCGGCAGGCCATCCTTATCCATCTCGAAAGGCACCGTGTGGTCCTTGAGAAACTCGGTAACACTGATCCCCTGGTTATCCTTCAGGCGCAGGATGTCATAGGGTGTGAGCTGTATATCCGCATGCTTGCAGCAGGCGTTAAAGCAGGAAACCCCCTTGTGACAGTTGAACTTGATCCTGGCGCCAGGCTCAAGCACCGCGGGTACGAAACTGCTTTTGAAAGGAATATCGAATTTTTCGCTCATTCTCTGCCTCCGATATGGAAATCGGCTGAATATTCGTCCAAGTCGCGGACTGCAGATACGGTTCGCCTTTAGAGTATAACCGTACACATGTGTTCATTTAAAAACTGCACAAAAAGCATGCATTAAAGACGGAAAAGTCCGGGCACCTTACGGTACCCGGACCCTCCTAAGCAACTAAACAGTCAAGAATTACTTGAACAACTTAGCCTTATCTACGATGTCCACATGTGCACGCTTGAAGCACTTGTAGGTCTTGGTCTCTTTGTCGTAGATGGAGTTCACGAAGCACTTCCAGTTCTCTTCGTCGACAAAGTTCTTATCCATGCGGTAGTAGAAACCGGGATAACGAGACTCTTGACGGAACTGAATGTGTTTCATGTGAGCTTCAGCAGTCAGGATGCGGTGATAGTTCTCCCACGCACGCAGCAGCTCGTGGAGGTCTTTCGCACGCATCTTGAGGGCGTCTTCCTTCAGCATTTCCAGCTTCTGCTCAGCCAGGTCCAGCATGTGTTCGTTGGTGGTGTAGTAGGTAGCAACACCGGCAACGTACTCATCCATAACCTTCTGCAGGCGGAACTGCAACATCCGCGGTGTGATGTAATTGGGGTTCACATCGATTGCGGTTGAGTAGTCCTTGTGCTCAAGGTAGTTACGGACCGGACGGTAGATCTCTTCGATCAGGGAATCAACATCGGTGTCCAGCTCAGGGCTGTAGTCCTTGTTGTCCATGACGTACTTGACCATCGCCTTGGCAGCCATACGGCCTTCTGCGTGAGAACCGGAAGAGAACTTGTGGCCGGATGCGCCCACGCCGTCACCCGCGGTGAACAGACCGGACACGGTGGTCATACCACGGTAGCCCCAGTTCCAGCCCTGAGGCAGATGCTCTGGCACGCCAGCCTCGGTCTCCTCGGTAGGTGCGCCAACATCTTCAGGACCGGAGGTCCAGATGCCGCAGCAACCGGAGTGAGAGCCCAGCAGGTAGGGTTCGGTGGGCATCAGCTCAGAGTTCTTCTTCTCAGGCTCGATGTTTTCACCCGCCCAGATACCGCACTGGCCGATACACATGTCCAGGAAGTCTTCCCAAGCTTCTGCTTCCAGATGCTTAACCTCACGGGGAGACAGGGTCTCACGCAGGTTGGCAAGCGCGGTGACGGTATCCATCCAGATAGGACCACGGCCCTCTTTCATCTCTTTCAGCATCAGATGGTTACGCAGGCAAGACGCCGGAACGGCAGCCTGACCATAAGGAGGATAGTCGTCCAGCATCTCCTTGTTGCGGTCCATGTAGACTTCACCAAAAGCATTGGTAGCCTTGGATTTGAAGAGCAGGAACCAGGCGCCGACAGGACCGTAACCGTCTTTGAAACGGGTCGGTACGAAGCGGTTTTCCATCATGGTCAGCTCAGCGCCGGCCTCTGCAGCCATGGCATAGGTGGAACCAGCATTCCATACGGGGTACCAGGCACGGCCCTGACCCTCACCCACAGAGCGGGGACGGAAGATGTTCACACAACCACCGGCAGCCAGCAGGATGGCTTTCGCCTTGAAGACATACAGCTTGTGCTCACGAACAGAGAAACCGACGGCACCGGCGATGCGGTTGCTGTCGTTCTTGTCGTTAACCAGCTTGACGATGAAGATACGCTCTTGGATGTTATCCATGCCCAGCGCTTTCTTTGCGGCTTCAGCAACGATCCACTTGTAGGATTCGCCGTTGATCATGATCTGCCACTTACCGGAGCGTACGGGTTTGCCGCCGTCCTTCAGTGAGGTCATGCCTTTGGAGCCATCGTGACGCTCACCGTTCTCGTCAGTTTTCCAGATGGGCAGGCCCCACTCTTCGAACAGATGAACGGACTCATCAACATGACGGCCCAGGTCATAGGCCAGATCGTCGCGGGTGATGCCCATCAGGTCGTTGGAGACCATACGGGCGTAGTCGGCAGGATCCTGCTCAGAACCGATGTAGGTGTTGATCGCAGACAGACCCTGGGCAACCGCACCAGAGCGATCCATAGCGGCCTTGTCGACCAGCTTAACTTTGATGTCGCCGCCGGCAGCCTCAACCCATGGACCGATCTCATAGGCGGCGCCACTACAGGCCATACCACCGCCGATCAGCAGGATGTCTACCTCTTCTTGGACGACTTCCGGATTTCCGAATTCAGCCATTTTTAATTCCTCAAAATTTCGTTAGTTTCTAAAAATCTGTCTGAATCCGATTTATTTACGGATCAGCTCACTGGCGTCACCGGCACGATAGCCGTTCTGCTCGTTGTGATTGAAGAAACCGGGCTCACCGATCTTCGCGATATCAGCGGCAGGCTTACCACCATAGGGATCGATGGAACCCTCAGGAGTAGTACGGATCGGGAACTTGAAGCGCTTCATGGTGCCGTTGCGGAACTTGATGGTCCACATGATGGAATCGGTACCGCGCAGAGGCTGTACAGAGGCGCCCAGAGGTACGATATCAGCATAAGGACGCGCTTCGATTGCCTGCTGAGGGCAGATCTTGATGCAGGAGTAGCACTCCCAGCACTGCTCAGGCTCTTGGTTGAACGACTTCATGGCATGGCCAGTTTCCGAGCCGTCTTTATCCAGCTTCATCAGGTCATGAGGACAGATGTACATGCAAGCTGTCCTGTCCTGGCCTTTACAGCCATCGCACTTCTCAGTACGCACAAATGTAGGCATGGTGTTTATCTCCTAAGGGTTTCACTGCAGTGATTCAGACGCCGTGAGATGCCGCAGCTTTTTCAAGCACACCCGGACAATTCCCGGCGTCAGTCTTTAGTATCTCTCCTGGCCCGTGCCCGATGGCGTCCGAACCTAGTTTCACACCCGATTCAGCCAGGCCGCACAGCCGGGCATTCCATCGCACGCATGCGCGCAAGCTGGACTCGGGGCGACAAACATTAATGCCTTACAACCCCTTTAGCCAAACAGTTTTTTAATGAGGGCGCATAAAATCCGCTTATTAACCTAGCCCCTTGTAAAACATACCGTTTTACTTGGTTTGGTAAGCCCCTATTTATCAAAAAGAAAATGCCAATATACTGAATAAGGTCTTTTTATTGACCAAAGATGAAACGACTGCGGAGTAGCGGCGACTATCCCAAGGGAGATATGCATAGATTGGTTATTCCAGGGATTTTCCGGTTTTGATTAACCATTTTTAAGTTGTCAAAAACTTGCAGAACCCGCCTTTTAGGTTAAAGTGGCCGATTTTCGAGTGTGCACATGAGCGAGAGAGAAGCCCCAGACGCCCTATTGCTGATGGCCCCCGGCTGTGCTCACTGTCCCGTGGTTTTACACAATCTGAGCCAACTGCTGAAACAGGACAGAATCGGCCGTCTGGAAGCTGTCAATATCATTCGACACCCGCGGGTCGCACAGCGTTTCGGTACGCGGACCGTCCCCTGGACCCGTATCGGCTGCTTCGAGTTGGAGGGGGCCCTGTCGTTCGGAGAGCTCGAGCGATGGATCGATCTGACAGGTCGGGATGAAGGAAAGGCAAGCTATCTCATCCACCTGTTCGAAACCCAGCGCGCCCATGCCGCGGTAACCTGGTTGCAGCGTAATCCCGATGCGATGCCGGAGCTGTTGGGTCTGTTGCGATCCCCCACCACTCCCATCGTGGCGCGTATCGGCATCGGCGTTGTTGCTGAGGAGCTGCAGGGAACGCCACTCTGGCGGTCAACAGTAGCTGATCTGCTGAAACTGGCAGAATCACCGGATGCCGCCCTGCGTGCCGATGCCGCTCACTACCTGGGCCTGACTCATTCCAGTGATGCCATAGAACCGTTGCGCGGAATGCTCGATGACGACAATCCCGATGTCAGGGAGATCGCTGACGAATCACTGGAGCTGCTTAACGGGGGAGACGGCTGATGGACAGGAGAGCGCAGATTCTGGCGGTACATGCCGCCTTTATCAATCAGGTCGTCACAACCGGCTCCCACCCTGATGGTAAAGATGAGTTCGAGCAGCTGATGGCTTTAGCGATAGAAAATGGCTGGGCCGAACTGGTTGCGGCAATCCGTAAGATCTTCGACCAGGGCCGCCGGGATATAGAGCTGTTGAACAGTCTGGACGAGGAGGATCAGGTGATCATCGAGGCGATCCTGCTAGGTTTGCAAGACCCCTCCACCCTGCCTGATCCGAATGTAAGACCGGACCCGGCGATGGCCGCACCCGGTCTTGCCTCCATGATCCACGCCGCCGGCAGCGGTAATGCCCAGGCATTGCAGATCATCGCCGAGATGGCGGATCAGATGAGTAAGGTCGATGGTCCAATGGCCCTGCTGGCTGCCGTGATCCGTCCCTTGATCAATGGCGAGCGGGATCCTGATCTGCTCTGTAAACGTTTGGACAGTAAAACCGAAGCCATAGTCCTGGGCATTCTCGAGGAGCTCAGGCAACTAGAGGGGAACGACGGTTGACGGCGCGCACCTTCCTGATTCTCGCCGCCGTCAGCGGTATGCTGCTGGTGATACTCGGCGCATTCGGCGCCCACACCCTGGAGGCCCGCCTGCCGCCCGACCACATGATATGGTGGCAGAAAGCCGTTCACTATCAGGGTCTGCATACCCTGGCCCTGTTCGGTGTAGGACTCTTTGCCATGCACCGCCCGGGGCGCGCCCTGAACATCGCCGGCTGGCTGTTTCTGGGCGGCATCCTGCTTTTCTCCGGCAGTCTCTATGTCCTGGCGCTCACCGGAGTGCGCAGCCTGGGCATGATCACACCTTTCGGCGGTACGGCCTTCATCATTGGATGGTTCGCCCTCGCCCTGGCGGCCTGGCGTATTCCTCACTGATGAAACTTGGCGACTTCGGCAACCGACTGCGCAAGAGCCAACGCCACTGGAGCAAGTGGGCACGCCGCCGCGGCATCAGTTGCTACCGCCTCTATGACCGGGACATTCCTGATTTTCCTCTGGCCGTTGACTGGTATGAGGGTGAAGTCCATGCCCAGATCTTTGCCCGCAAAGGCCGGGAACCACTGACTGATGCGGAACAACAGGCCATAGGCGAAACGATTCGCGAGTCTTTGCAGATCCCGCGCCAGGCCCTGGCAATCAAGACCCGTCAGCGGCAACGGGGGCTTGCCCAGTACGAAAAAACCGGTCTGCGGGGCCGCCGCCTGACGGTCAGTGAGGGTGGACTGAAATTCGAGGTTGATCTGCATAGCTATCTCGATACCGGACTCTTTCTCGACCATCGAGAGACCCGCGATTTGATACGCCGGCGCGCCGAGGGCCGGCGCATGCTCAATCTGTTCGCTTATACCGGCAGCTTCTCGGTATTCGCCGCGGCTGGCGGCGCCCTGGCCACCACCAGCGTCGATCTCTCCAATACCTATCAGGCCTGGACCAGGCGCAACCTGGCCCTCAACGGTTTCACCGGCGATGACCATCGATTGGAACGGTCCGATGTCTTCGCCTATCTTGAAAGGGCCGTGCGTGAGCGACGGCTGTTCGGCCTCATCGTCCTCGACCCGCCCAGTTTCTCCAACTCCAGGAAGATGCTGGAGATCCTCGATGTGCAACGTGATCATCGACGTTTGATCGACGCATGCCTGGAACTGCTTACACCCAACGGAGAGCTCTACTTCTCAACCAACAAGCGCCGTTTCAAGATCGATCACGAGCTGGAATCACTACCCGGTTGTGAGGAGATCACCCGTCAGACCCTGCCCGACGATTTCAAACGCCACCCGGCCCACCGATGCTGGATCTTTCGTCAAGCCTGAGTCTCTCGGGCGGCCCCGTCGGACTCTTCATCACCAGCCTGCTTGCCTCGACCCTCCTGCCCGGGGGTTCCGAGGCTATGTTGCTGTGGGAGCTGCAACAAAATCCGGCACAGGCAACCCTGTTGTGGGGCGTGGCCACCCTTGGCAACACCCTTGGAGGACTCAGCGGTTGGCTTATCGGCTGGTGGCTGGCGCGTCGTTTTCCGGATCGCGGACTGAAACATGAGAAGCAACGACAGGCATTGCAACGGGTAAAACGCTACGGCACACCCATCCTGCTGTTCTCCTGGTTGCCGGTGATCGGTGATCCGCTCTGTTTGGCGGCCGGATGGAGCGGAGTCGGGCTGTTGCCGGCCACACTCCTGATCGGGCTCGGCAAGGCGTTGCGCTATGGCGTTCTCGTTGGGACATTCGGCATGCTGGGATGACATCTCCAGACTTAAGCCATTCGGTCTAAATCAGGTTCCACCTTTGGTTAAAACCGCAAACGATTTTTATTATGAATCAAGTTTGCGAAAACTTGCGGTGATTGGCGTTTATTAGCGGCCAATGCATTTCCAACAGCTCACTTACGCCAGAAGGCCGGGGTCAGCAATACCAGCAGGGTAAAGATCTCCAAGCGCCCAAGCAGCATGGCGAAACAGAGTATCCACTTGGCGGGATCGTTGATGTTGGCATAGTGCGCACCCACGTCGGCCAGGCCGGGTCCCAGATTGTTGATACTGGCCGCCACCGCGGAGAATGAGGTCATCAGATCGAGGCCGGTGGATGCCAGGGCCAGATACATAATGCCGAAGCTGGCCACATAGAGGGCAAAGAATCCCCACACCGCATCCACAATCCGCCATGGAATGGTTTTTGCGCCGATACGGATCGGAATCTCTGCATTGGGATGGATCAAACGATTGATCTCTCGCACACCCTGTTTGATCAACAACATAAAACGTATCACTTTGATACCGCCACCGGTGGAACCGGCGCAACCACCGACGAAACTGGAGAAAAGCAGCAAAATGGATATGAATCCCGGCCACAGGGAATAGTCGGCCGTGGTGAACCCGGTAGTGGTCCCGATCGACACTGCCTGAAACAATCCGCGTGTGATCGACTCACCCCAGTTCCCGTAGACCCCCATCAAATAGAGCGCGACGGAGACGATGATGATGACTACCGTCAGGGTGGTGACATAGCCACGAAATTCAGGATCCTCGAAATAGGTGCGAAGCGATCTTCTGCGCACGGCCAGGAAATGCAGGGCGAAGTTAGCACCGGAGAGTAGCATGAAGATGACCGCGATCATCTCGATCAGGGTGCTGTCGTAATAGCCGATGCTCTCGTCATGAGTGGAAAAACCACCGATGGCAACGGTCGAGAAGGCGTGTCCCAGGGCGTCAAAGGGCTTCATGCCCCCCAACCAATAGGCCAGCATACAGCTGAGGGTCAGCCCCAGATAGATATACCAGAGCGCCTTGGCGGTCTCCGTGATACGCGGCGTCAACTTGTTGTCTTTCACCGGCCCCGGGGTCTCCGCGCGGTAGAGCTGCATGCCGCCGACCCCCAACATCGGCAGTACCGCCACCGCCAGCACGATGATCCCCATCCCCCCCAGCCACTGCAGTTGCTGGCGATAGTAGAGAATCGAGACCGGCAGCTCATCGATCCCGACGATGACCGTTGCGCCGGTGGTGGTGAGGCCCGATATCGACTCGAACACCGCATCGGTGATCGTCATGTCATGGTTTTCCGCGAACAGAAAAGGGAGGGAACCGGTCAGCCCCAACACGCCCCAGAACATCACGACCACGAGAAGGCCGTCTCGCACCCGCAAATCCTGGCGACGGTTGCGTACCGGAGCCCAGAACGCCAAACCGAGCCCCAGGGTGAGGATAAACGCACCTGTAAAGCCGACCAGGGCGCCGTCACCGGTCATCATCGAAATCCCAAGGGGTGGAAGCATGCTGAGACTGAAAACCATCAGCAATACACCCAGAATTCGTTGAACCACAAAAAGATGCATATTCGATTTCCTGGATTACAGGAAGGTCACACCGACCTGGAAGAGTTTTTCCACATCGCGGATTTTTCGTTTGTCCACCAGGAACAAGATGACGTGGTCGTCACTCTCGATCATGGTATCGTGATGGGCGATCAGTACCTCATCTCCCCGCACGACCGCCCCAATGGTGGTGCCGCTGGGCAATTTAATCTCTTCGATGGCACGTCCGACCACCTTCGACGAACTTCTGTCTCCATGGGCCACCGCCTCGATCGCCTCAGCGGCGCCGCGCCGAAGCGAGTGCACCTGCACCACATCACCGCGCCGTACATGGGTCAGCAAGGTGCCGATGGTGGCTTGCTGGGGCGAGATGGCGATATCGATGGTTTCACTCTGCACAAGGTCGACGTATGAGGGACGATTGATCAGTGCCATCACCCTCGCGGCGCCCATACGTTTGGCCAGCATGGCGGAGAGAATATTGTCTTCATCGTCATTGGTCACGGCGCAGAACACGTCCGTATTCTCGATATTCTCCTCCAACAGCAAGCTCTCATCCGCCGCATCGCCATGCAGGACGATGGTCAATTCGAGTCGTTCGGCAATCTCTCTTGCCCGCACTTTATCGTTTTCGATGAGTTTGACCCGATATTTCTGCTCCAGGGATGAGGCCAAACGCCTGCCGATATTCCCGCCACCCGCAAGCAGCAGCCGCCGATAGGGCTTCTCCATCTTGCGCAGCTCACTCATCACTGAACGGATGTTCTCCGCCGCGGCGATAAAGAACACTTCGTCTTTCACCTCTATCACGGTGTCCCCTCTGGGGATTATCACCTCACCCTCGCGGTAGATGGCGGCGACCCGCGCATCTACATTCGGCATGTGCTCATACAGCGTGCTGAGGGCATTCCCCACCAGAGGGCCGTCATGGTAGGCCTTTACCGCCACCAACCTGACCCTGCCATCCGCGAAATCGAGCACCTGCAGGGCCCCCGGATATTCGATCAGTTTGAGTATGTAGTCGGTTACCAACTGCTCCGGGCTGATCAACACATCGACCGGCACCGCGCCCTGTTCGAACAGGCGGGGATAATCGAGATAACCCTGCGCCCGCACCCGGGCGATCTTGGTCGGGGTATGGAACAGGGTGTAGGCGACCTGGCAGGCGACCATATTGGTCTCGTCGCTGTTGGTGACCGCCAGAATCATATCCGCATCCTCGGCGCCCGCCCTGCGCAGCACATCCGGATAGCCCGCATGGCCCCTGACCGTACCGAGATCGAGCCGGTTCTGCAGATCCATCAACAGCTGCTCATCCTGATCGACCACGGTGATATCGTTCGCTTCGCTGACCAGCGCATTGGCTACCGAGCGCCCCACCTGACCGGCACCGAGAATTATTATTTTCATTAGTGTTAACAGGCCCTAGTTCATAAAATCATGTTCTTACATAAAAGAAATCAATACGACATTGCCTTGTAACGACCCCTTCCCAGAATGCAGTTGGTTCCATGCATCACACCTTTCTCGGGAGCATATTCCATGTTGTGAAAGCATTCATTTCGTCTGTTAAAAACCACCGGCAGTATGAGCCGCATTCAGGTCAGCGGTCTTTTTGGCGCATCGGGTGCGACAAGCCACGCCCAGAACAACATTTGCGTTTATTCGCGTTCATTTGCGGACCTTTTATTAATTACCGCTTGTCTTTGAATTCGATCTCCAGGGATTTCAGCTTGCGGTAGAGATGGGTGCGCTCCATGCCCACCTCCTTGGCCATGCGCGAGATGTTGCCCTCGTGCTGGCGCAGCTGATACTCCAGGTAGACCTTTTCGAACTCCTCTCTGGCCTGTCGCAGGGGCTGATCGAAGGTGACCAGGGATTCCAGTCCACCCAGTGAAGTCCCGACATCGGGCGCTCCCAGCGCCGCTTCCACCTCCTCCTGGGAAATCTCGTTGCCGGCGCCCAGGATCAGTAACCGCTGCACCAGATTTTTCAATTCCCGCACATTGCCGTGCCAAGGATGGTTGCGCAGGGTATTTTGCGCTCCCACGTTGAAGTGCCGATAGGGCAGCTTTTCATGGTTCACATACCAGTCCACATAGAAGTTGAGCAGCTCCGGAACATCCTCCGCATGTTCGCGCAACGGCGGCACATGCAGGGGCACCACATTGAGATGATAGAAGAGATCCTCACGAAATGTCCCCTCTTGCACCGCCTCTTCCAGATTATGTTGTGTGGCAGCGATGATCCTAACATCGATACTCACCGGATCAGTGCCGCCAACCCGCAGGAAACGACCGGTATCCAGCGCACCCACCAATTGTGATTGAGCCTCCAGATCCATATCGGCCACTTCATCCAGGAACAGGGTTCCTCCCACGGCCTGCTCAAGTCGTCCGTAGTGGATACGTCCGTCACTTTCGCTACCAAACAACTCTTGTGCGGCATTCCCCTTCACAATCGAGCTGACATTGACCTCCACAAAGGGTCGGTCGCTGCGAACGCTCTGCGAGTGGAGATAGCGCGCCAGGGTTTCGCGTCCACTGCCGGGCTCTCCGGTCACCAGCACCCAGGTGTCATGTTGGGCGATCCTTTTTACCTGCTCACGCAGACGTTGCATCACCGGGCTTCTGCCGGTCGGTTCATGCACGGCATGTATATGGCGTTTCAGCCCAACATTCTCCTGCTTGAGCTGTTCCGCCTCCAAGGCGCGATTGACCGTCAATAACAACTTAGCCAAAGAGAGTGGCTTCTCCAGAAAATCATAGGCGCCCAATCGAGTGGCTTCGACGGCGGTCTCCACCGTGCCATGACCCGACATCATGATCACCGGACAGGGCAGTCCCTCATTCTCACCCCACTCTTTCAACAGGGTGATGCCATCCACATCGGGCATCCAGATATCGAGCAGGATCAGTTCCGGGCGACGATCCCGCAGTGCCTGGCGGGCCGATTTCCCGTCCTCAGCCATCGCAACCTCGTAGGATTCATCCTGTAGAATCTCTTTTACCAGGTTGCGGATGTCAGGCTCATCATCCACAACCAGGATATAGGCGCGACTCATACTTCACTCTCCTCTGTTGCACTCTCTCGAGCCAAGTCCAGCAGCATCGGCAGTTGCACCACCATACAGGCCCCTTTATCACAGTTTTCCGCCCAGATGATACCGCCATGTTCCTCAACAATCTTCTTTACGATTGCCAAACCCAACCCGGTTCCCTTCGGTTTGGTTGTGACATAGGGCTCGAAGAGCTCCTGAATCATCGCCTCAGCAAAGCCCGGACCATTATCCTGCACGCGCAATTCATAGTATGGGTGGTCATCCCTGCTCAGAACCCTGGAGACAAGGGAGACCTTACCCCGCTTCTTGCCCTCCAACGCCTCGACAGCGTTTTTAACAAGATTGTGTACAACTTGACGTATACGCAAGGGATCCGCCTCTATCCTGGCGTTAGTGGCCGACAGGTCAATTTCAAACCCCACCCCATGAGTACCCCGATAGAGGTCCACAATCTCCCCGATCAGGGTATCCGGCTTGATCGGCTTTAGCTCCATTTGCGGTGGACGGGCATACTCGGAAAAGTCGTTAACCATGCTCTTCATGGCTTCTACTTGCTGTACGATGGTATGGGTCGCGCGATCGAGCACCTCGGCATCTTTCTTCGGCATATCCTTGAGATACTTATGGCGCAAACGCTCTGCCGAAAGTTGAATAGGCGTCAACGGGTTTTTTATCTCGTGGGCCAGACGCCGTGCCACCTCACCCCAGGCGGCATCCCGTTGAGCACGAATCAGAGCCGTTACATCATCGAACAAAACGATATGACCTTTACGTCCGTTGGGCTGGGCGAAAGGCGTGGCCCTGCAGATCAAGACCTTACGCCCCTCACCGCCAAACAGGGTCAATTCGCCGCGCCACTCCTTGTCGATCTGGCGTAATGGAACCTCCAAACCTTCGGCGAACTGTCTCAGAATGGGTGACTCGAGGGCCAATGCCTGAACCGGCAGATCGATCATCCTATCCAAATTAATGCTCAGGATCTTTTCAGCGGCCGGATTGGCCGTGCGCAATTTACGTTGCGCATCAAAGGTCAGCACTCCGGACGAGAGCCGGGCCAGGACGGTTTCAAGGTAGGCCCGCTGTCCCTCCACTTCACGCTGGCTCGCGGCGGCCTGATCCCTGGCCTGACGGATGCGGCGGGTCATGGTATTGAATGAGGCGACCAGGAAGGCAAGCTCGTCCGCCCGCCTTGGGACGGGCAGACGCCGATCGTAATCCCCCTCGGCAACCGACTTGGTGCCGGCCGCGATGTTCGCAATCGGCGCCACCATGCGCCTGGCCGAGAAGAAAGCGGCCCAGACCGCTGACAACATTGCGAACATCAACACCAGAAACAGGGTCAGGGAGAAGTTGCGTTTCAGTGATTGACGCAAGAACGAAAGCTCTTTGTAGCGGTTATAGGCCACTTCCAGCTTCTCCGACAAGGCACTCACCCTTTCCGATGCGGGATAGAGTCCCTGAATAATAAAGGGGCGCCCGAGCGGGTCCGCCACGGCGACCCGAATCATCAACTCATCCTTCTCCCTCGCCAATCCGACATAGCTGTTGCCCTCGCGCAGCCGCTGCATGATGTAATCATCCGGTTTGGCCGGCACCAGCTCGTCCGCCACGGCATTGGAGTAGGCAATGATCTGCCCGGCAGGATCGCTGAGAGAGAGCTCCAGCGCACCCGATTGCTGACGCAGTTTCGCAATCGTCAGCGAGAGCGCCGATTCAGAGGTGTCCGCGATACTGAGCAATTGTTGTTCCGTATATTTCAGCCAGACCCTCTGATTGAGGGACAAAGAAGCCTGGGCCAGATCCCGCGCATCCTGCATGGCCTGGTCGATCTGCACGTCAAACCAGCTGTCGATACCCCCTTGCAGAAAACTGAAGGAGTAGTAATAGACCACACCCACCGGAAGCAGGGAGATCAAGGTAAAGATCAACACCATGCGCAGAGTCAGCCGGGAACCTGCGCTGTGCCTCAGATATTGGCGTATCAGGCGTATCGAGTTGTAGGTGATCAGTACGAACAGAACGAACATGCCCGCCAGGTTGAATATCAGCAGCGGGACAAAGTAGCGGCTCAAGTCGGCGGAGTTCTGAACCGCGCTGCTCATCAGGTGCAGGCTCACCAGCAGCAGTATCAGCAGCAGGCCGACGGAGAGCCCTCCCAGACGTAGCCGGCTCAGGGTTGAAGGGGCCATTGGGACCATCCTGTCGTCAGTTTCCAGCCCCTGCCAAGGTAGGCCAACGGCTGTAGCGGCAGGGGCAGGGATTCTATGTCGAGATCGGCGCGCAAACGTAGCTGATAAGCCTCTCCGGGCGCCAGTTTTACCGGGTTGACCATGGGTAGATTGGTGATCTCACCCAATGCGTGCAGCGCCGCATCCTGGGTGACGAAATTCTGTTCATCTCCTGTCTGTCCGTCAACGATCCGGTAGAGCTCAGTCAAGGCATGGTAGCGAATCTGAAAACTCAAGGTGGTCGTGAATGGGCTCGGTTCCCAGAATCCACGCCACACCTTCTCCACCAGAAGCTGCACTTTCAAGGTCAGCGGCACACCGTTATTCAGCGCCTCGTGGGCCTGTTCACTTAATTGATAGTCGATTCGGGCATTCAACTGATAGACATTGTCGACGTGCACGATCTGAACATCCTTGATGGTGAAGGCCGTCGCCTGCGTCAGCGGCAACATCAGCAAAATAGGCAACAGCCAGTAAGGTCCTCTCTTCATGTGGCTCTTTTTATCAGGCGCGCGTAATAAAAACCGTCGAGACCGTCCTCACCGGGAGCGATCTGGCGCCCCACGGATCTGGCCTCTCCCCAGGTCACATCCATCACATCCTCCTTTGCGTCCGCCTGCCGGCTGAGAAATTGCTGCAGCTGCATTTCATTCTCCTGGGGCAGGATTGAACAGGTTGCATAGAGCATCACACCACCCGGTTTCAACAACCGCCATACTGTGTCCAGAATTTTGTTCTGAAGTTTCACCAGATTGATGATATCCGTCTCCCTGCGCAGATACTTGATATCCGGATGGCGGCGGATGACACCCGTTGCCGAGCAGGGCAGATCCAACAGAATTCGATCATAACACTGACTGGTCCAGGATCCACCGGGGTCGGCGGCATCTCCCTGCCGGAGAGTCGCCTGGTGTCCGATGCGCGACAGATTTTCACTGACCCGCCGCAGACGCTCGGCGTCGCTGTCCAAAGCCGTCAATTCGATTTCCGGCTCCATCTCCAGCATATGGCAGCTTTTACCGCCAGGGGCGGCGCAGGCATCCAGCACATGTTGTCCGGGCTGTAAATCCAACAGGCCGGCCGCCAGCTGGGCGGCGCCGTCCTGTACCGAGACACAACCCCGGGCAAAACCGGGCAGGCTCTCCACATCCATGGCCCTGGTCAGGTTGATGCCGCTCTCGACCCGGGGCATGGGCTCGGCATCGATACCGTTATTCCGCAACAGATCGAGATAGTCATCACGGGCGTTGATTTGCCGGTTGACCCTGAGACTCATGGGCGGATGAGCATTGAGCGCCTCTACACGCCGCCGCCAGCTCTCGGGCCATTGGGTCTGCAGCGCATGCAGCAACCAGCCCGGCATGGCATAGCGTGCCTCCGGCTCACCCTCAAGGGCTTCGATCAAGCCCTCCCGCTGACGCTGGAAATTGCGCAGCACACCATTGATCAGGCCTACCGCCCAACGCTTACGGAGCTTGTTCGCCGCACCGGCTGTTTCATGTACCGCGGCATGCTCGCCGACCCGGAGATAGAGGAGCTGATAGAGTCCGATCAAAATCAGGGCTTCGATGTCCCGGTCCCTCGATTTCAACGGCTTCGCCATCAATTGGCGTTGAATGAAATGCAGCTTGAGATAGCTGCGCATCACACCGAAACAGATCGCCTGAACCAATCCCCTGTCACGACTGTCCGCAAGCTGACCCAGATATTGCGGCAGCAGTTCCGATAGGGAACGCCCCGCCAGCACCTTCTGAATCACAAAGGCAGAAACCAGGCGCGGGTCTCCGGATTTCATTGTCTCCGCGCCGGCCGGCATCACCCCAATACCACGCCATCCATCGAATGGGCATTGAGAAAATCGGCGGCGGACATGGCACGTTTTCCCGGCATCTGCGGTTGGGTGATTCGCAAAACCCCATCGCCGGTGGCGACATCGATGCCGGGTTTCCCGCTGCGCAATACCTCCCCCGGCTTGGCGGCGCACCCTTCGCTCAATGGCTGCGCCTGCCAGATTCGCATCACCCCATCGTCGTAGCGGCATTGGGCCACGGGCCACGGATTAAAGGCCCGCACCTTGCGATCAATTTCTGCAGCGGGTCGCGACCAGTCGATCGATCCCTCCTGCTTCTCCAGCTTACCGGCATAGTTGGCCAGACGCTCATCCTGGATTTCGGCCTGCAGTCGGCCATCGGCCAGATCGGGCAGACAGGTCACCAGCGCCCGCGCGCCCAACAGCGCCAAGCGGTCATGCAGGGTACCGCCGGTATCATGGTCATGGATCGGCGTCTTCAAGGCATACAGCATCGGCCCGGTGTCGAGGCCGGCCTCCATCTGCATGATGGTGACGCCGCTCTCCTTGTCGCCGGCCAACAGCGCCCGCTGGATCGGCGCGGCTCCCCGCCAGCGCGGCAACAGGGATGCATGTATGTTGATACATCCCAACCTGGGAATATCCAAAATAGCCTGCGGCAGTAACAATCCATAGGCCACCACCACCATCAAATCCGCGTTCATGCCGGCCAGTTCATGTTGTGCGTTTTGATCCTTCAATGTTTGTGGCTGCCTGACCTCTATGCCCTTTGCCAGGGCCATCTCCTTAACCGGACTGAGTTGCACTTTCCTGCCCCTGCCGGCGGGTCGATCCGGTTGGGTATAGACGGCCGCCACCTGGTGGTGAGTGGTCAGCAGGGCCTCAAGCGCGGTAGCGGCAAACGCCGGCGTGCCGGCAAACACGATTTTCAGTGGCTCAGACATGAACGGCTGACCTGCTTTGGTCAAAATATCGGGTTGGATTTGATAGGTTTGGGACCGGTGTCTCAGACAAACCCGAATGGACGGATGAATATTGGATCAAGATGGGGCTCCAGAGCGTGTTCAGATGACCTGGTGGGCTTTTGTACCGGGGGTTTCCTGCTGCCGACTCTCCTTTTCCAGCTTCTTGCGGATCCGCTGACGCTTGAGGCTGGAGAGATAGTCCACAAACAATTTACCTTCCAGGTGATCCAGTTCATGCTGAATACAGACAGACAGCAATCCCTCAGCCTCCATTTCGAAGGCGGCGCCGTCACGACCGAGGGCCCTTACCCGGATCTGATTGGCCCGTTTCACCATCTCGTAGACGCCGGGAACCGAGAGACACCCCTCTTCCATCTGCTCTTCGCCATCCTTCTCGATAATCTCGGGATTGACCAGGCAAAGCGGCTGATTTTTCTCTTCGGACAGGTCGATAACGACCACCCGTTTGGCGACATTGACCTGGGTCGCGGCAAGCCCGATACCCGGCGCCTGATACATGGTCTCAAGCATATCGTCAATCAGCCGACGTATAGAGTCGTCAACCTGAGCCACTGGTTTGGCCTTGTTGCGCAGTTGTGGATCGGGAAAGTGGAGTATGTCTAGAATCGCCATCTGTTTTTCCAAAATCTATAGTACAAATGCAAGAAATTGCGCTAACATTATGATCATACTGGAAACTAGTGTAGTGTCACAGACTGTTTTTCACGAAAAATCGTCATCGAGTATAGAACACAACACACGGAAGAATATCCGCAGTTGATCGCTAGGTTTTCCGTTTCGTACCCAAGGGAATAGTTATGTCATATCTTAACAACAAACTCATCGGAGTCATCAGCGGCCTGCTGCTCTCCTTTTCCGCACTTGCAGCCGAGCATGTCGCGCTGAATCCCTCACACCCGGAACGTTACACCGTGGTCAAGGGCGACACACTGTGGGACATCTCATCGATGTTTCTGCGGGATCCCTGGTTGTGGCCGGAAGTCTGGTACGTCAATCCGCAAATCGAAAATCCGCACCGGATCTACCCCGGTGACGAAATTGTCCTAACCTATCGCGATGGTCGACCGGTACTCCAGCTGAGCCGCAAAAACAGCCTATCGCCAAGAGTCCGGGCCACCCCGCTGGATCAGGCGATACCGACCATCCCCATCGATGCCATCGCCCCATTCCTGACCCGCCCCTATGTGGTCGGCGGGAATGAGCTGGAGAAGGCGCCCTATATCGTCCATTTTCTGGATGACCACATTGTCGGCGGCGCCGGCATCAGCTACTACGCGCGCAGCATCATGGAGGAACGGCCGATCCAATACGCGGTGGTTAGACCGGAAAAGCCCTATAAAGATCCGGATACCGGCGAGGTTCTCGGCTATGAAGCCCTCTATGTCGGCACTTCCGAACTGAAAAGAACGGGCGATCCCGCCAAGCTGCTGCTTACCTCCTCCGATATGGAAGCGATCATCGGCGACCGCCTGATCAAGGAGCAGGAGGACGAGCCGCTGATCGACTTTCAACCCAGGGTGCCCGAGAATCCCATCGAAGGGCGTATCATCTCGGTGCTCAACGGCGTGACCCAGATCGGGCAATACAACGTGGTGGTGTTGAACAAGGGCGCCAACGTGGGCCTGGAGGCCGGCCATGTGCTGCGCATACTGCAGGGTGGCGAAGCTATCCGCGACATCGTCAAAGGCCGCGGTGAAACGGTCACGCTGCCGCTGGAAGAGGCCGGCCATCTGATGGTCTTCCGTACCTTCGAGAAGGTCAGTTTCGCGCTGGTCATGGATGCCACAAAACCTCTGCATGTCTTGGACTGGGTACGCACACCGGGCTCTTAATAGATCGATCTGAACAAGCCGCGTAGCATGGATAGTACAACCGGCACATCGCCACAAGACCCGGAGGCCTGGCTGCTCGTCGGCCTCGCCTCCGGAATCGGCAGCCGCTACTTTCAGCGCCTGCTGAACCGCTTCGGCGAACCGCAATCCATCCTCGGCGCCTCGCGTACCGAACTTGCCGAGCTTGGCATACCGAATCCGGCCGTCGACGCCCTGTTGACACGAGACCGCAACCGGATAAAAGCCTCCCTGGAGTGGTTGTCGGAGCCGAATCATCAACTCCTCACCCTCAACGACAAGGACTATCCAACCCTGCTGCGACAGATCGACGCACCGCCCCCCCTGCTCTTTCTGATCGGAGACAGACAGCTGCTGCACCAGCCTCAACTGGCTATCGTCGGCAGCCGCAATCCTACCGCCACCGGACTCGAGAATGCCCACGAGTTCGCCCGCAGCCTGGCCGCTTCCGGCTTCTGTATCACAAGCGGCCTGGCTCAGGGTATCGACGGCGCAGCTCACAGCGGCGCACTCAAGAGCGGCTCGACCATTGCCGTGATGGGAACGGGAGCAGACCGGATCTATCCCGGCAGTCATAAGCGTCTCGCCCATCAGATTGCCGATCAGGCACTCTTGATCACCGAGTTTCCGCCCGGCACCCCGGCAAAGGCGGAAAACTTCCCGCGACGAAACCGGATCATCAGCGGCCTGGCGCTCGGTACCCTGGTTGTCGAGACCACACCGCAGAGCGGATCGCTGATTACCGCGAGACTCTCATCAGAACAGGGGCGAGAGGTATTTGCCATTCCGGGCTCCATCCACAATCCCCAGGCCCGCGGCTGCCATGCCCTGATCAGACAGGGCGCCAAGCTGGTGGAGTCTGCCCAGGACATCGTCGAGGAACTGGGCGCCCTGTTCGCAACGCTGGAAAATTCGACCGACACTGAATCACCGGCAGCGGGATCTGATATCATGCAACGGGATGCCGACTACCAGCGCCTGATGCAAGCGCTGGGCTATGATCCGGTGTCGGTTGACGAATTAATCGCCCGTACGGGTTTGACCGCGGAGGCAGTTTCGTCCATGCTGCTGTTGCTCGAGCTTGAAGGTCATGTATCATCGGCTCCCGGCGGCTACTACTGCCGTACAGACAGACTGACATCCCGCCACAGCGGGTGAGAGAGCATATGAACGAAAACGTGGTCGACATTCTGATCTACCTCTACGAAAACTATATGGATGGTGAACAGGCCCCACCATCGGATCAACACGAACTTCGAGACGAATTGATTCAAGCCGGCTTCCCCGCAGGCGAGATCGACAAGGCCTTCGACTGGCTGGATGAACTCGCCAACAACGATCAGTCTCAGCATGGTGACACCAACCAATCCCTCTCCCTGAGGGTATTCACGGCGGAGGAGACCGCACGGCTGGATGTGGATTCCCGTGGTTTGCTGCTGTTTCTCGAGCAGAATGACATACTGACGGTAAATGCCCGTGAGCTTGTTATCGACCGGGCCCTGGCGCTCGATACCGCCATCATCACGGAAGAGGAGTTGAAATGGATTATCCTACTGGTATTGATGAATCAGCCTGGACAGGAAGCGGCTTTCGCGCGCATGGAGGACATGGTCTATAACGAAGTCCCGATGTTCCTGCATTAACCACTGCTGAGATAAAACACTTGATTTCTTTTACGTGGGACGGTTCACTGTCCCGCGTTTTTCCCTTGAAACGACCCAAACAGAGATGAATCTGGTTATTGTTGAATCGCCGGCAAAGGCAAAAACCATCAAAAAGTACCTCGGTGGAAACTTCGAGGTAATGGCCTCCTACGGCCACGTGAGGGACCTAATTCCCAAAGAGGGCGCGGTCGATCCCGACAAGGGTTTCGCCATGAAATACCAGGTGATCGAGCGCAACGACCGCCATGTCCAAGCCATCACAAAGGCACTGAAAAAATCTGAAGCCCTCTACCTGGCGACCGACCCCGACCGAGAAGGCGAGGCCATCTCCTGGCACCTTTCCGAACTGCTCAAGCAGCGCGGCAAGCTCAAGGACAAACCGGTCTACCGGGTCGTATTCAACGAAATCACCAAAAAAGCGGTGAATGACGCCATATCCAATCCCCGCGAGCTTTCCCATGAGCTGGTCGATGCTCAGCAGGCGCGCAGGGCGCTTGACTACCTGGTGGGTTTCAACCTCTCGCCCCTGTTATGGAAAAAGGTTCGCAGAGGCCTCTCGGCAGGCCGCGTACAGAGCCCAGCCCTGCGCATGATCGTGGAAAGGGAACATGAGATCGAGGCCTTCAAGGCGGAAGAGTTCTGGACCATAGAAGCGGACACCGAAAAAGAGAAACAGGGTTTCTCCGCACGCCTCACCCACTACCGGGGTGAAAAGCTGGAAAAGTTCAGCATTACCGACGAGACCGGCGCCAAGGCTGCCGAAAAACAGCTGTTGCAGGCAGGCAGCGGCGGCCTGCTGGTGGACAAGGTCGAGAAGAAACAGCGCAAACGCAATCCCGCCCCACCCTTTACCACCTCCACCCTGCAACAGGAGGCGGCGCGCAAGCTGGGTTTCACGACGCAACGCACCATGCGCACCGCGCAGCAGCTTTATGAGGGGGTGGATGTCGGTCAGGGCACCGTCGGCCTGATCACATACATGCGTACCGACTCGGTTCACCTGGCGGACGAAGCCCTGGCTGAGATCCGGGAGCTGATCGGCAAGCGCTATGGCAACGATCAGTTGCCCCCCTCGGTGCGCCACTTCAAGACCAAGTCCAAGAATGCCCAGGAGGCCCATGAAGCGGTCCGGCCCACCTCGGTAATGCGCATACCGGAAGAGATCAAAAGTCACCTGACCAAGGATCAGGCCAGACTCTATGAACTGATCTGGAAAAGGTCGGTCGCCTGTCAGATGATTCACGCCACCATCCACATGGTGGCCGCCGATCTGCAGTGCGGCGAGGGCAATCTCTTCCGCGCCAACGGCTCGGTGATCGCCAAACCCGGCTTCATCACGGTCTATCAGGAAGGGCTCGATGACGGCGCCAAGAGCGACAGCGATGAAAAGCTACTACCGCCGCTGCAGGAGGGGGAGACACTGCCCCTGAATGCGATCCGCCCCGAGCAGCACTTTACCGAGCCGCCGCCCCGCTATAGCGAGGCGAGCCTGGTGAAGGCCCTTGAGGAGTACGGTATCGGCCGTCCCTCGACCTACGCCTCCATCATCTCCACCCTGCAGGATCGTGAGTATGTGGTGCTGGAGAAGAAGCGTTTCAAGCCCACCGATGTGGGCCGGGTGGTGAACAGATTCCTCACCGACTACTTTACCCGCTACGTGGACTACGGCTTCACCGCCAATCTGGAGGATGAACTCGATGCCGTCTCCCGCGGTGAAGAGGATTGGATACCGCTGTTGAGCAAGTTCTGGGGGCCGTTCAAGGAGCAGATCGACCATACCCAGGAGAATGTGAAACGCAGCGATGTGACCCATGAGGCCCTGGATGAGGCCTGTCCCAGCTGCGGCTCACCGCTCTCCATTCGCCTCGGCCGGCACGGCCGCTTCATCGGCTGCACCAACTACCCCGCCTGCGACTACACCCGGGACCTGAACGCGGACACCAGCGAGAAGGAAGAACCGGAAGTGGTGGAAGGACGCAGCTGCCCTGAATGCAGCGCTGAACTGGTCATCAAGCGCGGCCGTTACGGCAAATTCATCGGCTGCTCCAACTATCCGAAATGCCGCTATATCGAACCGCTGGAGAAGCCGGAGGATACAAGCGTTAGCTGCCCCAAGTGCAGCAAAGGCACGCTGCTGAAGCGAAAATCCCGGCGCGGCAAGATCTTCTACTCCTGTTCCACCTACCCGGATTGCGACTACGCTGTCTGGAATGAACCGGTCGCCGAACCCTGCCCCAACTGCGGCTGGCCGGTGCTGACCATCAAGACCACCAAGCGCAAGGGGACAGAGAAGGTCTGTCCGCAAAAGGACTGCTCATTCAGCGAGCCCTTCGAAGAGGGTTGATTCCGGTCCGCGAATGAACGCGAATAAACGCAAATGTTATGTAGGGTGCGGCTTGCCGCACCGTTAAACCATCCAGATACGCCAGTGCCACACTGATGATTGTGTATTGGTGCGGCAAGCCGCACCCTACCTCCAGATTGCTAGTTCTCATGCTCCCGCGTGGGAACGATATATAAAACATTTGCGTTTATTCGCGTTCATTTGCGGACTTTTTAACTATACAAAAGCATCGTGAATCTCTCTGATGATCACGACCGCCTCCTCCATGTGGTCGAAGGCGTGGCTCCCCCCCTCGAAACAGTGGATGTTGCCGATCCCCTGATAGATCCCCTCTGCGATACGGTAGTCGATCAGTTCATCCCCCTTGTCGAGCAGCAGGGTTGTCGGCACCCCTTCGGCGCTTGGTTCCACCGCATAGTGCCGTGTGTCGGCCACCATCTCCGATGAGAGACAGTAGCGCTCATCCAGGGCCTGATTGTACTGCCAGCCTATCACCTGTTGCAGCAGCTCCCAGGGCTGCAGGGCGGGATTGATCATCACCAGGTGGTGAATCTGCAGCCGTTGCGCCAGCCAGGCGCCGTAGAACCCTCCCATGGAGCTCCCCACCATGACCGAAGGTTCGTCAGCACTATTCTCATCCGCCATCAGAGGCTGCAGGGTTTGAGTCAGCGATTCGACAGCTTTCGCCGCAGTATGGGCGGGATAGGTCGGGCTGATGACCTGTATGCCGGGGAGCGATGCGCTCAACACCGCCGCCTTGCCGGAACTGCCGGCACTGTTGAGTCCATGGAGATAGATGATCACGATACCAGGAATAGTAATGTTCGGGATGAATCGGGTTATAAGGCCATTCGGGTCAAGCGCCGGAAAGATGTATAATAAAACGAATTGAACGGAGTCGGCCACTTGAAGGGATTTCATCACCACATCGCTTCCCTCTCGACAATCAGCACTCCGCATACACCAGCGTCCGGGCGAAAAAGTAAATCGAACCACGGCCTATTTCAGGGATTGGCGTCAGCGTGAAACTGCTAAATCATATAAAAAGGGTCCCTCGGTATATTCGCAAAAACGGTATTGCAAGCTTTGTCAGCTACCTGATGACGACCGCACTGCTCACGGGCTTCAGCTGGCTGCTGATCCCCTTCAAGAAAAGAATCGACACAGATTCCTTCTACCGGGTTTTCAACCGCTTCATTGAATCGGTCAACGATATGGAGCAGGCGACGCTGCTTGAGATCGGATCGAGGAACGTGACCGGCGTGGTTTGGCGCGAGGTATTCAGTCCAACCGTCAACTATACGGGAATGGATATCCATGCGGGCGAAAACGTCGACGTGGCCGGAGACGTTCATACACTCTCGTCGCTTCTTCCCGGCGAGCACTACGATGCCGTCTTTTCGGTATCGGTGTTCGAACATCTGGCAATGCCGTGGCAGGCGGTCATCGAGATCAACAAGGTGCTCAAAACCGGAGGATTGCTCTATATCTCCACCCACCCGGTCAGGCCGCCGCATGAATTGCCCTGGGACTTCTGGCGCTTTTCTCGGGAAACCTTCAAGACCCTGTTGAATGAGAAAACAGGCTTCGAGATAGTGGAGTGCCAGGAAGGCACACCGGGAAGAATCCTCTCCCTGTCCCACGACCACACAACGTCGGGGATACACCTGGTACCCGTCAATCTGAGTATCGCCGTCCTGGCGCGAAAAACCGCTGCGCCCGATCCCGGACTATCATGGGAGACCCCTGTCGCAGGGATACTTCAGACATCCTATCCCAAGGGTACTGCCACTTGACCCAACCCTATCATCACTGTAGTTTTGTCGCCTGCCTCAGGTGCCCGGCGTAAGCCGGGGTAAACGGGAAGCAGGTGAGACGCCTGCACTGCCCCCGCAACGGTAAACAGACGGGATGCCGCAACAGGCCACTGTGGATTCAAACCATGGGAAGGCGCGACATCCGGCGAAAACAGTCTGTGAGTCCGGATACCGGCCTGGGCGATTCGCTGTGTTGCGGTGGGCGGCATGGGGACGCGCCCGGCAGATTCAGCGCTGATCCGTCTCTCCTCCCTCCGCACACACTCAACCCAACCATCGGCGCGGGTGTGCGTCATCGGGAGTCCTACTGTGAAACTTTCCATCAATGGCCGCCGGTTAACAGCCGGCATCTTGTTGTTAACAAATTTACCGCTACTGGCGGCAGCTCATCTACCCACCATCGTCATCAGCGCCTCGCGCACGGAACAGACGAGTATCGAAACCCCCGCCGCCATCACCGTGATCGAGCGGGACGAGATCGAACAGAGCGGCGCGCACAACCTGCAACAACTGCTGCAGTCCCGTAGCGGCATCCAGATCAACAGCCTCTACGGCGACGGCAGCCAGGCCACCATCGACATGCGGGGGTTCGGCCCCACGGCGGGCTCCAACACCCTGATCCTGGTGGACGGACGGCGCCTCAACAACTCCGGCGACATCGCCGCGCCGGACCTCAACGCCATCGACCTGCGCCGGGTGGCGCGGATCGAGATCGTCCAGGGCAGCGCCGGCACCCTCTACGGCAACCAGGCGGTGGGCGGCATGGTCAACATCATCACCCGTGAGCCTGAGGCATTCTCCGCCCACATCGCGGCCGCCGCCGGCAGCTACAATGGCCGCGAAGGCTATGCCCACATCAGCAACCGGCTCGACAACGGGCTGGCCTACCGCTTCTCCGCCAAGCGCCGCATCAGCGACAACTACCGCGATAACAACGAGACGGACCGCAACGATTTCAATCTGCGCCTCGACTATCAATACGCGAACGGGGGTATCTTCTTCGAGCAACAACGGGTCGATGACTTTCAGCAACTGCCGGGCTCACTCTTCGCGGACGAGCGCTCGCAGAACCGCAGGCAGTCCGCCGCCGCCTACGCCGGCGACTTCAGCGAAACCGAGACAGACGTCAGCCGGATCGGCCTGCAGCAGCAGTTGGGACCCTACTGGTCCTTCGAAGGCGAGCTGACCCACCGCGACAACGACCGGGAGTTCCAAACCGGCTTCCGCACCTTCCCCGGTTCACTCGCCACCCAGGACAGAACCGTCAAAGGCTTTAATCCCCGTTTCATCGGCGTCTACCCGATGGCCCATGGCGAGGGCCGGGTGACCGTCGGCGCCGACCTGGAGCGCACCGACTATGCACTCCGGAGCAGCTTCGGTCCGACCCTGCTCGATCAATCGGTGGATGCCGTCTATGCCCAAGTCACCCTGCCCGCCACCGACCGCATCTCGGTCACCGGCGGTTTTCGTCACGCCTCGGTAGACAATGCGATCGAGAGCTTCGCCGGTGTCGACCGGCTGGACGACTCGGAAAGCGTCGGCGCCCTCGGCATCAGCCTGCAGGCGAACGACTCCCTGCGTCTCTTCGTGCGTGTCGACGAGAATTTCCGCTTCGCCACCGTGGACGAACATACCAACCCGGTCTTCGGCCAGCCGGTGGGCCTGGAGAATCAGACCGGCATCTCCCATGAGGCGGGCGCCGAGTGGCGCAGGCCCGGCTTCTACGCCAAGCTGGTGATCTACCGGCTCGACCTCGACAACGAAATCAGCTTCGACGCCTCCGGCTTCAGCAATATCAACCTGGACGAGACACGACGCGAAGGCGCCACGCTGGAGGGCAGCTGGCAGATCCGTCCCGATCTCACGTTGCACGGCAGCCTCACCTACACCGACCCCCGCATCTCCGCCGGTCCCTTTGACGGCAACCGCATCCCCCTGGTGGCCGCCCGTAGCGGCCGGATTTCCGGTGACTGGCGCCTCTCCCCCATGTGGAATCTCTTTGCCGAAAGCCTCTTCAGCAGCCAACGGGTACTGGGAGGGGATTTCAGCAACAGCTTCGAGCAGCTGCCCGGCTACGGCCTCCTCAACCTGGGCTCGCAATTCACCACCGGCCCCTGGCGCATCGGCCTGCGGATCGATAACCTGCTCGATAAACAGTACTCGAATGCCGGCGCTGTCGGATTCGATGCCGGCTTCACAAGAAGCGCCGCCTTCTTCCCGGCGCCGGAGCGAAACCTGTGGTTGACCCTGAACTACCGCATCGAATAGGTTATGCAGATTAAAGCGATCGCCACACTGCTGATGCTCATCTCAGGCATGGCTGTCGCCGCCGAGCCACCCCGACGGGTGGTCTCGGTGAATCTCTGCAGCGATCAGCTGCTGCTGATGCTGGCCGACCCCCAACAGGTGGCGTCGGTCAGCTACCTATCCCGGAATCCCGACAGCTCCTTCGTGGCGGCCGCGGCCGCGGCCTATCCCCTCAACCATGCCCGGGCCGAGGAGATCATCCGTCTCAAACCCGATCTGGTATTGGTCACCCCCCACACCAATCCACGTCTGCAAACGACCCTCGAGCAGCTGGGCTACCCGCTGCATCAACTCTCCCTCGGCCATCGCCTGGACGATATCGTTGAGGATATTCGCCAACTCGCCGCCCGGCTGGCCCAGAAGTCGCGGGGCGAATCGCTGATACAACAGATGCGGCGACGCTTGCAGTCCGGCACAGCGGAACCCACACCCCCGCCGACGGCGATCTTCCTGCAACCCCGCGGCTATACCAGCGGCCGCGACACCCTGCAGGACGAAGCCCTGCGACTCGCGGGCTGGCACAACCTGGCCGCACAGCAGGGCGTCGAAGGCTATACCCCGGTGCCGCTGGAGCAGGTCCTGCACTGGCAACCCGGGACCCTCTTCACCTCAGCCTATAACGGCGCGGGGGATTCCCTGGCGGAGAGACAGCTGCGCCACCCCGTCCTGCAACGCCTGCTGGCGGACAATCCCATGGTGGAGATACCCTACAAGTACTGGATCTGCCCCGGGCCGATGCTGGCCGATGCCGTGGCGCTGCTACGTGAGGCGAGAGAGAGAAAGAACAATTAAATGCCAATAACCGACCTATCTTCAACACACGGCCCTCCACCATCCCGTCATCCCGGCGAAGGCCGGGATCCAGGAAGGAGAGGCAGTGACTGGATCCCGGCCTTCGCCGGGATGACGAAGATCGCCTCTGCGGAACCGCCATCGGGTTGGGAGGAGCAGCCACCACCGGTATTCCTGATCGCATACCCACCCAGCAGGCACTGCCGATGATCACCTCGATCAGACAACACCGGCTGATGCTCTCCCTCGGCGGCGCCATCGTCATCGCCGCCCTGCTCTCCCTGACCATCGGCAGCCAGCCCCTGCCGCTGATGCAGGCACTGCAGGAGAGCTTCGGCGACAAACCCGGCGTCCACAGCCTGATCCTCACCGAGCTGCGCATCCCGAGAACCCTGGTGGCCCTGCTGGCCGGGGCCTCCCTCGGCCTCTGTGGCGCGGTGATGCAATCCCTGCTGCGCAATCCCCTGGCCAGCCCCGGCCTGGTCGGCAGCGCCAGCGGCGCGGCCCTGGGTGCGGTGATCACCCTCTACTTCGGCGTCGCCGGCCTCTTCGCCTACGCACTGCCGTTAGGCGGCATGGCGGGGGCCCTGCTGGCGACCCTGACGGCCTACCTCCTGGCCAGTCGCGACGGCGGCACCCTCACCCTGATCCTGGCGGGGGTCGCGGTCAACGCCTTCGCCCTGGCCCTGGTCTCCCTGCTGCTCAACCTGGCCCCCAGCCCCTACGCGGTACAGGAGATCGCCCTCTGGATGCTCGGCTCCCTGGCCAATGTCAGCCGCAACGAACTGTGGATTCTCCTCCCCGGCACCCTGCTGGGCTGGCTGCTGATCTGGCGACAGGGCCGCCCCCTCGACCTCCTCACCCTGGGGGAGGAGACCGCCAGCTCCATGGGCGCCGACCTGCCCAACCTGAGAAGACGCCTCTTTCTCGCCGTCGCCCTGGCGGTGGGATCGGCCATCTCGGTCACCGGCGCCATCGGCTTCATCGGCCTGGTGGTGCCCCATCTGCTGCGCCCCCTGGTGGGTTACCAGCCCAGCCGGTTGCTGATCCCCAGCGCCCTGGGCGGCGCACTGCTGCTGATGCTCGCCGACATGGGGGTGCGCCTGCTGCCGGTGCAGGGCGAGATCAAGGTCGGCGTGGTCACCTCCCTCATCGGCGCCCCCTTCTTTCTCTGGCTGATCCTGCACCACAGAGGGAGGGGCCTATGAGCCTGCTGAACGGCAGGGCGCTCTCCCTCAGCCGAGGACAGCGGCCGATCCTCAAGGGTGTCGACATGACACTGCAACCGGGGGAGATGCTGGGCCTGATCGGTCCCAACGGCGCGGGCAAGAGCACCCTGCTGCGCATCCTCGCCGGCGTGATCGAGCCGGACGAAGGCGAGCTCACCCTCGACGGCCAAGGGGTCGAATCCCTCCCCCACCAAGCACGGGCCCGGCGTATCGCCTACCTCCCGCAACTGAGCGAGATCGCCTGGCCCATGAGCGTGGAGCGGATCATCGAACTCGGCCGCACCCCCCACCTGGAGCCCTGGCAATCCGTGGGAGAAGCGGACAGGGAGATTATCGACAGGGTCATCCGGCAGACCGATCTGCTACTGTTTCGGGACCGCGCCTTCAACACCCTCTCCGGCGGCGAACAGGCCCGCGTCCTCCTCGCCCGCGCCCTGGTCACCGAGCCCGACATCCTGCTCGCGGACGAACCCGTCTCCGCCCTCGACCCCGCCCATCAACTCGATGTGATGAATCTGTTGAGACAGCATTGTGATAGTGGGCACTCGGTGATTGTCGTTCTGCATGATCTCAGTCTGGCGGTGCGCTACTGCCATCGACTCCAGCTCCTGCACCAGGGCTGCACCCTCGCAGAAGGATCGGCGGAAGCGGTACTCAACGAGAAGAACCTGGCCGATGCGTATGACATTGCTTTGACTAAAACCAACGGGGCCGCTTTAAAACCCACCAGTTTGCTTTGGCGGCGGCTTCACAAAGAAGATTAACTATGATCAACCAGATCCATAACTACCCTGAAAAATCTACAGCCAACGGCGCAGGAACCAGATTCCTGACTATTTAGCTTTATCGGTGACTTCTGATAACCTAAGGATAACTAAGGGAATCCGCTCTGGCAGGATGCTAATTTCCACCAACTCGAACCGACAACTGCTAATTATCTCTCGATTCCCAAACAAGGAGAGAAATGTGCACTTTTTTCCATGTGACTCAATATTCATGCCGACCACATAATTACCCATTAACCATGAAAAACTCAACAACCCAGGAAATCACACCAGAGCAGTACGCAGAGAAGTTCCGGGGAAAAGAAGAACAAGCGCTCGTGCAGGCGCTCGATATTCGAAAATTCGAGATTGATCTGTATTGGAAGCGAGCAACGTACTTTTGGGCTTTCATAGCCGCGACGATGGCGGGATTCTTTGCTATACAAGCATCTGAAGCATCGAGTAAAACCGATCTCTCCGTGATCTTGACATGTTTAGGTACAGTATTTTCCTTCGGTTGGGTTTGTGTAAATCGCGGGAGCAAGTTTTGGCAGGAGAACTGGGAAAAGCATGTCGATGTGCTTGAAGATTCAATCACGGGGCCTTTGTACAAGGTTGTGATGTCGAGAAACGAGCTCAAAGATTACCGAGAAAAGGCTGTTCACCTTGTTACTGGCCCATCCCCTATCTCCGTCTCGAAAATCAATCAAATCATTAGCCTATACGTCTTTGTTCTTTGGCTATGCTTGCTATTCTACTCGCTGCCCGAGTTTTCTATTGAAAGTCCGGTCAACTGGTTCTATGTAATCGTAATCTTCGTAAGCGCTGCCGCCTGCGTGCTTTTTCTTTGGCTTGGTCGCACGTATCCAGGTGGTTACTATCACAAGGCAAAACTCAGAAAATCTCGGGTGCGAAAGGAACAATAGGGGACAAACCATGCTTTTAATACAAACTAGTACGGAAAAAGAGAATAAATGGGGCCTGTCCCTTAATACAAAAAGCTACCTGATTACTCATGAGGCTCAGCTATTGAGCCTGTGGTGCAAGCATAATGGAACCTACTGAATAAAAGAGGATTTCATCATGCCGAGAAATACTATTCAATTTCAAAAAGGTCTTGGTTTGCACGATTTTCTGGAACAATATGGGACCGAGGATCAGTGTCGACAGGCATTGTATGATTTGCGCTGGCCGACGGGCTATGTCTGCCCTGAGTGCGGCAACACAACAGGCTGTGAACTCAAAAAGCGTCAGATATATCAATGTCACAAGTGCCATCATCAGACTTCCCTGACCGCCGGCAGCATCTTCCATGGCACCAAGCTGCCGCTGAGAACGTGGTTTCTTGCGATCTATCTGTTGACCCAACGCAAGAAAAGTATCTCGGCGCTGCAACTTTCCCGCGAAATCGGGGTGAACTACAATACGGCCTGGCGACTCAAGCATAAGTTGATGCAGGTGATGATGGAACGTGAGCGTGGAAAAAAACTGGCCGGTCGCATCGAATTGGATGATGCTTATCTCGGAGGCGAGCAAGCCGGTAAGCGTGGTCGTGGGTCGCGCAACAAAATCCCTTTCGTAGCTGCTGTTGAGACGACGCGGGACGGCAGGCCCATGAAAATTCAACTGCGTCGTGTAAGGGGCTTCCGCAAACGTGAAATCGCCCGCTACGCCCGCTCCTGCTTGATGCCTGGCAGCGAAGTCTTTACCGATGGGCTTTGGTGCTTTAGTGGCGTGACAACCGCTGATTGCCATCATAACCCCATGGTGACGGGTGGTGGGCGCCAAAGTGTCCAGTATTCGTGCTTCAAATGGGTAAACACGATGTTGGGTAATGTCAAAAACAGTCTGTTGGGTACTTTTCATGCGATTCGAGATAAACATGTGTCGCGTTATCTTGCTGAGTTCGAATATCGGTTTAACCGCCGTTTCGATTTACCCGCCATGATTGAACGATTGCTTTTTGCCGCTCTTCGCACTCCACCTATGCCATATCGCCTCTTGAGAATGGCTGAGGTTTAGGGGTAATCAGGATTTTTTATATTTCTATTTTCACGCCTTCGGGTTTCAACATTTCTTCTAATTCGCGGTATCCATCCAGTTCCATTAATAACCTGCCTTTCTCATTGCCGGCGATATTAACCCAGTGCTCGTTTTCCAGGGCTCCAACTAGCCCCAATATTTCACGCATTAAAAAGGCAAAATCCTGATACTTCGATATAATTCAGTTGCTTACACTGTAATCGAAAGGATTTTGCCTGTGACAAACTGTACCCAGACTGCCTTTGATTTTCCAGCCCTAAAACGCCGTAAGGTTCAAGCCGAGTTTTCCGGTGGCGATATCACCTCGGACGGCGGCGTGTTGCTGCTGCGTGAGATCGACAGGCGTCTGGGATTGCTCGAGGCGGTTGATGCGGTCATCCCCGACCCGCGAGATCCCCGCTATATTGAACACAGCCAGTTGAGCCTGTTGCGCCAGCGAGTCTATGGGCTCTGCCTGGGTTATGAAGATCTGAACGACCATCAGACACTACGCACCGACCCGGCCCTACAGAGCTCGATCGAACGCGAGGAGGTACTGGGCAGCCAGTCGACACTTTGTCGGCTGGAGAACCGGGTCGATCGCCGGGTTGCCGTTGATGTCCACAACCTACTGCTCGAGCAGTTCATTGCCTCATATGATGCACCACCCGATGAGCTGATCCTGGATTTCGACGCCACGGATGATCCGGTGCATGGCCGCCAGGAAGGCCGCTTCTTTCACGGCTACTACGATCACTACTGCTTCCTGCCCCTGTATGTCTTTTGTGGCGATCAACTGCTGGTGAGTTATCTGCGGCCCAGCCGGATCGATGCGCCCAAGCATGCCTGGGCGATTCTGGCGCTGTTGGTCAAACGCCTGCGCCGGGCTTGGCCTGAAGTGCGTATCATCTTTCGGGGCGATAGCGGCTTTTGCCGTCACCACATGCTCAGCTGGTGCGAGCGCAACGCTGTGGGCTATATCGTGGGCATCGCCAAGAATGACGCCTTGCTGCGGTGTATCCGTGAGCCCATGCAGTGGGTTGAGGAACTGGCGAAGCGAACCGGCATGAAGATGCGGGAATTCTTTCAGTTTCACTATGCCGCCAGCACCTGGAAGACGCGTCGCAAGGTGATCGCCAAACTGGAGGTCACCGACAAGGGGCCAAATCCACGCTTCATCGTCACCAACCTGGCCGGCGACAAACAGCGCCTTTACGATGACCTCTACTGCGCCCGTGGTGACATGGAGAACCGAATCAAGGAGCAGCAACTGGGGCTGTTCGCCGATCGCACCAGCGCGCATTACTGGTGGGCCAATCAGTTTCGTCTACTGCTGTCCAGTCTGGCCTATGTGCTGATGGAGGCCATCCGGCGCCTCGCGCTGAAGGGCACGGAACTGGCGCGTGCACAGATGACCACGATCCGGCTCAAACTGTTCAAGATCGGGGCGGTCATCATTCGCAACACGCGACGGATCCGCTTCCTGCTCTCCAGCACCTATCCCTATCAGGCGCTGTTTTTCCAGGTGGCGGCACGACTCAAGCCGGGATAGCCCGGCAGAGTGCTGCCCCGGCACGTTGATCAACAATGGGGGTAAGGGGGAGTCTGCCCGGAGGGTGGAAAATCAGGGCTTGATAGAGGTTTGGTTCCCAGTGAGGGCAAACCATCCAAGCTTGGCCATATCACCGGCTAAATTTAAAAACGGATGAAACATGCGGGCTAGTGCGTAAAGAAAATTGAGGCTAGGTGCAGTACTGCATTCTTCCTTTAATTTAATGAATGCTCTTATTGCACCAACCTCCCTCAGTTGTTGTTCGGTGCGAATGCCAACTTCAATCAGGCACTTTTCTGATTTGGGCCCAATCCCTTTTAGGTTGCTCAGTTCACCCATAGATCTGCTACCCTTAAAATATAACAGTTACGTTAACGTTACTATTTATCAGCGCAAGGAGCGTTATTATGACCAACAGGCTCACTACACTATAACGTTTATTCACCACTATCTTTCTTGCCTCTGTATAGCAGCGGCATTAACTCTTTCCACGTTTTTCCTGCCGTTAAAAAATGTTCGTGATCCACCTCCTCTACAAATACCCAAACATGAGAGGGATCATAACCAAGGTTACATGCAACAAGATCATTTACTTCCTTCATTGTTTTTTCTATTGCCTCTTTAGAACTTCCCTTCATTGTCTTTATAGTTACCAACGGCATTTATATCTCCATGATTTATCAGGTTGACGGATAGAGTAAGAGTGACTGGAGTCGATACAATTATCGGGTCCCCGTAGAATCTTACTGTTTATTATACGTTCCTTGCATGCTGAATCACCTCATGATCTGACAATTCGTGTCCAACCCATACGATTACCTTACTTGCACCAGCACCAGTTGCAACCTCTTTTAAAACTCTCTCCTCCACTTCGGACAAGCCGCCTTCTATCATTTCCAGAGGATGTATGACTATCACGGGCGATGCAGGAAACCATCGACCCTCATGTACCTTCTTAACCCCTTGTTTCAAATATTTCTCCGCGGCCATGAATTCACCAACCAATAGCCTCTTAGTTGTGAAAGGCTCAACCGCCGTCACAGTCACTTCCTTTTTATCCTCAATATGCCGCACCTGAAACTGGTTCTTTGCTACCTTTACATAAACAGTGCCGATTAGTATCTGTTCCAACATTTGGTATTGATCGTATTACGACTAGCATATGGGCGCGCTGCCGAACGTAAAACATCCCGGTGAACAATGTGAGTGACGTAATGCACTTGTTATCTGCTTGTTGGTGACTAATTCAATAACTTCTACGGCGTATCAGTTTTCGAAAGAATATTACCTGCAGAAAGCTTCGCTCCACACCAAAAACAATTTGCTCTTCTGATTTTTGGTTTTTTTCCACATTCAAGGCATGCTTCCAGATTAGTAACTATCTTTCCATCTGCACTACCATCTCTTAAGTCAATTTCCTGAATTTTTTTCTCTAACTGACTCTCAGTTATTCCGCTTTCTTCAAGCAGCTCCCAGATTGCTTGTGTTATAAGAACTAAATTGTCTATCTTTTTATCTATATAACCAATATCAGTCGCATTGGCGTGAGATCTCAATTGTGTTTGATTTGCAACAGATTTAGCACGCCCAATATGATATTCCTGAAAAGTATCTCTTATCCACCCCATGATGTTTCCTTTTATGTCACTGACAGCAATTTTTGGCAGGCCCCCTATATAACACCCTAAAAATCACAAAATCAATAAGTTGGCTTTTTTGGTAAATTAAGCGAGACACCCACACCAAAGATTACCAATTTATAAATATACAGGTGTCCTGTCTCTCGATCGGCCATACGCCAGTTCACGGAAAGGTCTTGAGGCAGCAAACTCCAGCGGGATTAGATGTTTCACAGGCGCATGCACCAAGCTTGGTTTGACGGACAATGTACGCCCTTATGCCCGGTTCGCTGGCGGCGTCGCTCTTTGTTACCCCAAAGCAGTAGCACAGCATTGCATCATCGGATTGCTCTTTCACACCCACCCTGGTTCTGACTTGCGCTTGCGAGATTACCGAGTCGTCGTCCCCGAAATAAACCACATCGCAAGCCGGATCGTCACAGAAATAGTATCGTTTTGTGTGACTGTCCAATAGCCAAGGTCTGTGTACATGGTGGGCAACGGTTTTGGCGGATACCTCCGAGTACTCGATCCCATTGACCGGACAGCGGTGTTTGCCGGGCCGATTGATATTGCAGCCGGGTTCTGCGCAACAATGTGACATTACGGTTTTCCTAGAACGATTGAAACAGCAGCATTAGATATTCTTAGTCTGTCAGAAGATATCGAAATATGCGACTTGCGGTATCAGGTTGAGCCTGATTTTCCACAGCTGATTCTTCCGATTCTCTTCGCTAAAACTCGATCTCGACAGACCACTTCAGCGTCGTATCAGGCGTGTTGTCATTGATGCCGAACAATAATCCCACGCCGATTGAGACGGATGACTCTTCGTCGGACGGATCACCTCCCAGGCCGCCCGTGTAATAGAACACAGGTCCCAGGCGATGTTGATTGTGATCGCCAAACAGTTGCGCCTCCTCGCCCGCACTACCTGTATCGCCAATCCGGTCCACCGTTCCATAGGCCTCCAACGCGAGCTGCCAATCCTGGTTCAGTTCAAAGCCGAATTGGGTCGCATAGGCGAAGTCGATCTTCTCGTCTCGTGGTTGATCTCCACCCAGGTGTTTCACCAGATAGAGGTTGATGATGCTCCACCGTTCATTCCGTTCTATTTGAAAGATTGGCCCGACGAGCAACAGGCTTGCCTCCTCATCCTCCAGCGGATGTTCATATTCGGCCACCAGACCAAAACCCCAATCGTGCGCTTCGATAGGATCAACCACCCATATGTCCTCCGCGCCGATTTCGGACAAATCCAGGCCACTAAACTCATTCGCCTGCCCGGGACTGTCCGGGTCATCCAGACGCTCTTTCTCGTATTCGATACCGATGCGTGATTTAAATCGACGGGTAATACCAAACTCAAGCTCTAGGGCGTGGCGTTGTTTCGCCACGCTGTTGTCGTCGTACTCGAACTCCCCACCGACATTTCTCAGATCACGTTTTGGGTTGCCGAACATATGGGCGTTCTGGGATTGGAACTCAACCTCTCCGGGTGTGGCGTTGAGATTCTTGACCTCGAACTGACCAATGGCGGGCCCGGCAACCACGGCTGGTCCGGCAAACAGCACGCCTACGACGACAGAGATTACCCTGGCCGGGTCTCTCCAATCAGGTTTCCGCCGCAGTGAACAAGCGTGATTTGAGTTTTTGTGCATCTATTTATCCAGTGCCGGCACAGCTGCAAGCTGTGTATAGGAAGAATACAGATAACAGAATGAATCCATCCTTCAAGAGACCCATTTTCTTAAAGGACGCAGTAAATTTATGCAGGCAGATCCCATTTAACTAAAAAAAACAAACAAATCTTCATATTCTCCCGCTCAAGCAAATAAAACCACATCTGCTCAAATAAGCCCTGCAATCTGTGTACCAGGGACAAAACAGCCTGCACAGGCCTGTTTCAAGGGCTGAATACTCCGACTCATGGCGCAAATATTGTCGATGGTGTAGCAAAATGCCTCGTAACCGGCGCAAATAACCCGCTCACAAGCCATTTGCTCTGGTTCCCACGCTCCTGCGCGGGAACTCATATCTCTCCCTGATGCCTACCTGTCGTATGCATTCCCACCCAGGAGCGTGGGAACGATATGATGGGACGCCAGATGTAAAGCGTGGAGAAACAGCACATACAGCCTGGCATTCAAACGTCGGGCAGTCAGTTGAATTTAATATTCAATCGAGGTTCGGATGAGCACCAACCCGTCACACGATTTCACCTGGAGGCACGCTGTACTGGCGTTTCTCTTGCTCTTTCCACTCGTCTTGCTGCTGATGTTTGAACCGATTCCTCAAGACGCGGCCTATCACCACTTTGTCGAGACAGGCCGCTTCCTGGGTATCCCCAATTTTTTCGATGTCATCTCCAACCTGGCCTTCCTGCTCGTCGGTACGGTTGGCATCGCATTCTGCCTGAAACACCATACAGGCCCCGGCCATAGGGCCTGGCTTGTTCTATTTATCGGTGTCAGCCTGGTGAGTGTTGGATCGTTCTACTATCACTGGAGCCCTAGCAACGAGACCCTCGTCTGGGATCGCTTGCCGATGAGTATTGGATTTATGGGTTTCCTTGCGGCACTCCTGAGCGAGTATGTCGATCGCCGCTTGTCCACTCTACTGGTCCCGCTGATCATTATGGGCATAGGCAGCGTCCTCTACGGACACTACTTCGAGGACCTGCGTCTCTATGTATGGGTACAATTCATCCCGCTACTGACCTTACCCTTCTTCATGGTGCTGTTTAAAAGTCGCTTTACACACCAAGGGCTGCTGTTGTCTGCGCTTGTGTTGTACGCCTTTGCAAAAGGCGCGGAGGCATACGATGCGGCCGTGTTCCAGATGACAGGCGAGGCAGTGAGTGGGCACACAGTCAAACACCTTCTAGCGGCTGCCAGCTGCTACACGGTTTTGATCATGCTGCAAAGACGGAAACTTAAGGTATGAGACACGATGACGATCGACCGGTTGCAATAGGATGGCGGCAACTTAGTGTCCGTAATCCTTGAGCAGAAGCGTTAACATCAAATCATAGGGAAAAGCTGCCAGGTCGATCCACAATAGAGATGTCACGACCGATAAAACAGGGCCAGACCCGAATGGCGCTTACTTAAGACGAATTTCAGGATTTTCGTCATTCCGGCGCAGGCCGGAATCCAGGAGTACCGTCACCATCAAGCATTCTGGATCCCGGCCTGCGCCGGGATGACGGTGGTTCTTGGCTTTAAGTAAGCGCCATTCGAATCAGCTCCCTTTCTCATTGATTGAGTTGATAAAAGCAGAAGAAAGGGTACTTTAATGATGTTGAAGCTCATGGCAGCGTTGACCTCATTTCCAAGGGAACCCATGAAAGAACTGTCAATAAAAGACGAAATGTACACTAGAATCTTAGAAGGATTGACAACTATCACTTAGCCATCACATCCAGCCGACACATTTGTCTTTACCGCACCTCCTGCAAGGCAGACATAAAATCTCATGAGGCAATCATGGAATATCGAGTCAGGGCAAAATTCGTACTCAACAAGCTACCGGCCTTCTATCAGGTTTTGGTTGACGGAACGGTAGCCAATCAAAAACCGGACGGCGCCGAGATCGTGTCATCGATGAGGCGGGCCAAGATCACGGGGTCAGACACAATCGAATGGTTTGAAACCTGTTACTGTCCGTCCCCATTGAAACACGAGCGGGAGACAGTGTATGACGAATACCTGGAAAATATAGAAACGGATCTGGTGGAGGAGCGTGGAGAAATCGAAGGTGATTCATTCTGGTCTTTTTTGCAAAATCATAGCAAGACATCAATTGATACGCCTTGGAAACCGTGAACGGATGAGGCCTCTTCGATTGTGGAGTCTCCGTTTCTCAGACACAATCCGATTCCTATCCGTTCGTATACCGCTTCATTGAGTCATCGCGTATGGATCCGTTCACTCAGATATTGCTCGGTGCGGCCGTCGGCCACGCGACGCTAGGTGCACGTGTCGGCCGCAAAGCGCTCGTCTGGGGGGCCGTATTCGGCGGGATGCCCGATCTCGATGTGCTCTTACCACACCCGGACGCGCTGGCGGCCGTGACCAATCACCGCGGCTTCAGCCACTCCCTGGTCACGCACACCATCGTCGCGCCGTTTTTGGGTGCGGCGCTCGCAGGCCTGCATGCGAGAGAGGGTGCGTCTGTCGCTCGCTGGACCCTGCTCGTGTGGCTCGCGCTCGCAACACACGCCTTGCTCGACGCGATCACCATCTACGGAACACAGCTCTTCTGGCCAAGCACGGCGCCACCGGTCGGGCTCGGCAGCATCTTTATTATCGACCCCCTGTATACGCTGCTGCTGCTCGTCGGGGTGCTTTGGGCTGCGCTCGCCAGGCGCAAACCGACCGTCGGACGACACGCGAACAGGGTTGGCCTTGGCCTGAGTACCGCCTACCTCGCAGGCGCCATCTTCATCCAGGCGCAGGTTCGTGACATCGCCGAGCGTGAACTGGCCCGCCAGGGCGTTGCGTATGACCGGCTGATGACGACGCCGACACCCTTCAATCTGTTGCTCTGGCGCGTGGTCGCGATGGTGCCGAATGGCTACCGGGAAGGCTACTATTCGCTGCTCGATCCGTTACCCGAGATCCGATTCGTAGCGTATCCAAGCGACGAAAGCCTGCTCTCGACGGTCGATGACGCGCCCGCAGTGACACGGCTGCGCTGGTTCACCCGGGGCTTCTATCGCGTGCGGGAGATCGACGGCCGGTTGGAGATCACCGATTTGCGCATGGGCTTCGAACCGCGCTATATCTTCTCCTTCGTTGTCGCTCACTGACAAGAGGGCGTCATACGCCCCTTGATCACACCCGAACGCGTTCCCGCCGAACGCCCCGACGCCGAGGCATTGCGGTGGGTGTGGCGGCGCATGCTCGGTGAAAAGAATGGGACTGATCCGAATTCACCTGCCGAACAGCCTTAGGTCTTGCTGAAGTATCCTTGGGCAATTGGCTTTCGCATTCACTGGGCCGTCCATATGGGACGTTATTATTTATCAGGGTTGTCAGTTTATGAAAATCAAATCGCTCCCCAAGGTGGACCTCGGTTTTTTTCCGACACCTATCGTCAAGCTTTCGAACCTGAGTTCATTTTTAAATGGCCCTGAAATTTTCATGAAACGGGATGATTTGACTGGATTGGCGCTTGGTGGCAATAAAACCAGAAAACTGGAATATATTTTGCGCAATGCGTTGGATACAGAATGTAATGTCGTTATTACCGCCGGCGCTTGCCAATCGAACCACTGCCGCCAAACCGCTGCGGCGGCGGCTTTTTTACAACTGGAATGCCATCTGATTCTTGGCGGACAGGCCCCACGAGTCGCAAATGGAAATTTATTGTTAGACAGTCTCTTCGACTCTCAGATACATTGGGCCGGCGCAAATCGTAAAGGCGAGACCATTCCCGAGATATCGAGGCAATTATCATTGCAAGGGAAACGCCCTTACATAATCCCCTATGGCGGCTCCAATGAGTTGGGCGCTTACAGCTTTATCCGCGCACTGGCAGAAGTCGACACACAACTTGATACTCAGCGACTTTCTCATATTGTTTTCGCTTCCAGTTCGGGTGGCACCCATGCGGGATTAATGCTGGGAAAAGCATTGCTGAATAGAGAGTTCAATCTAATAGGCATAAACATCGACAAAGGTGAAGTCAACCAACTTAAATTTGATGAATTCATTGTTCAATTGGCCAATAAAACAAGCCATTTCATTGACGCCGGAATTACTTTCACGGAAAAAGATCTAACCCCAATATTTCACGCATTAAAAAGGCAAAATCCTGATACTTCGATATAATTCAGTTGCTTACACTGTAATCGAAAGGATTTTGCCTGTGACAAACTGTACCCAGACTGCCTTTGATTTTCCAGCCCTAAAACGCCGTAAGGTTCAAGCCGAGTTTTCCGGTGGCGATATCACCTCGGACGGCGGCGTGTTGCTGCTGCGTGAGATCGACAGGCGTCTGGGATTGCTCGAGGCGGTTGATGCGGTCATCCCCGACCCGCGAGATCCCCGCTATATTGAACACAGCCAGTTGAGCCTGTTGCGCCAGCGAGTCTATGGGCTCTGCCTGGGTTATGAAGATCTGAACGACCATCAGACACTACGCACCGACCCGGCCCTACAGAGCTCGATCGAACGCGAGGAGGTACTGGGCAGCCAGTCGACACTTTGTCGGCTGGAGAACCGGGTCGATCGCCGGGTTGCCGTTGATGTCCACAACCTACTGCTCGAGCAGTTCATTGCCTCATATGATGCACCACCCGATGAGCTGATCCTGGATTTCGACGCCACGGATGATCCGGTGCATGGCCGCCAGGAAGGCCGCTTCTTTCACGGCTACTACGATCACTACTGCTTCCTGCCCCTGTATGTCTTTTGTGGCGATCAACTGCTGGTGAGTTATCTGCGGCCCAGCCGGATCGATGCGCCCAAGCATGCCTGGGCGATTCTGGCGCTGTTGGTCAAACGCCTGCGCCGGGCTTGGCCTGAAGTGCGTATCATCTTTCGGGGCGATAGCGGCTTTTGCCGTCACCACATGCTCAGCTGGTGCGAGCGCAACGCTGTGGGCTATATCGTGGGCATCGCCAAGAATGACGCCTTGCTGCGGTGTATCCGTGAGCCCATGCAGTGGGTTGAGGAACTGGCGAAGCGAACCGGCATGAAGATGCGGGAATTCTTTCAGTTTCACTATGCCGCCAGCACCTGGAAGACGCGTCGCAAGGTGATCGCCAAACTGGAGGTCACCGACAAGGGGCCAAATCCACGCTTCATCGTCACCAACCTGGCCGGCGACAAACAGCGCCTTTACGATGACCTCTACTGCGCCCGTGGTGACATGGAGAACCGAATCAAGGAGCAGCAACTGGGGCTGTTCGCCGATCGCACCAGCGCGCATTACTGGTGGGCCAATCAGTTTCGTCTACTGCTGTCCAGTCTGGCCTATGTGCTGATGGAGGCCATCCGGCGCCTCGCGCTGAAGGGCACGGAACTGGCGCGTGCACAGATGACCACGATCCGGCTCAAACTGTTCAAGATCGGGGCGGTCATCATTCGCAACACGCGACGGATCCGCTTCCTGCTCTCCAGCACCTATCCCTATCAGGCGCTGTTTTTCCAGGTGGCGGCACGACTCAAGCCGGGATAGCCCGGCAGAGTGCTGCCCCGGCACGTTGATCAACAATGGGGGTAAGGGGGAGTCTGCCCGGAGGGTGGAAAATCAGGGCTTGATAGAGGTTTGGTTCCCAGTGAGGGCAAACCATCCAAGCTTGGCCATATCACCGGCTAAATTTAAAAACGGATGAAACATGCGGGCTAACCCTCGACAGTAATTATGTGGGAGATGGTTACGGCATCATTGGTGAACTCGAAAAAGAGGCAATTGCATTAACCGCCAAATATGAAGGTGTCCTCTTGGATCCAGTCTATACCGGCCGGGCTATGGGCGGATTAATTGATATGATTCGGTCCGGCATGCTAACAAAAGAAGACACTGTGCTTTTTTGGCATACCGGTGGCGCACCCTCCTTATTTGCATACGCAGAATCACTCTGATTGAAGTCAGCACTTAAATATAACAGGGGGTCGGTGACAAATGAAAAACTCTATTGTTCTAGTTTCCACGCTCCTGCGAGGGAACGATATGAAACCCGGAAAAAGATGACAAAGCAAGTTATATTAGTGAGACTGAGTTATTGGATTGCGGCTTTGGCGGATTTTGCAATCGCAATAATGACATGGATACCGGAAAGAATGGGCGTAAACGAAATAGTTTATCCCGGCGGACTTGCATCGGTCATTGCATTTTCATGGGGCGTGATGTTGCTGATGGCTGACAGAAAACCAATTGAAAGAAAGTGGATTCTGATTCCGACAATACTTGTCGTTGCATTAATCACGGCAATAAGAACGACATTCTATCTAGGTGGAGCAATTGAATTCAGTTTACCTTTGCTTCTTTTTGCCATTGCTCTGATTATTCTTATGGCGTATAGCTATTACTACGCAACAAAAAAATACAACTAAATGAGGAATCAGGGAAGAATGACACTGACTTAGGACCTGTTAACACTGATTCATTTCAGATATTGATTGCATGCCAATCAATCTCTATCGTGGACAGGCAGATTTAAACGCCGACATGAAATCGAATAAACAACCCGCCATCGCCGGATCGCCTTGGCACTATCACAATGAAAGGACTCAATCATGGATATCAAGCAAACCCTCGCCCTCACCCTGGTCTCTGTCCTGACACTCAGCGCGCCTGTACTCACCCATGCCAGAAACTGCATCAAGGGCAAGCCCTGCGGCAAAGGATGCATTGCACTCAACAAAACCTGCCGCATCGGCACAGATCCCAGCAACAACGGCAACACATTAAGATACGATCCTGCACTGCAACCGGGCGCCGTCATCCGCCGCTCCGTGCTTAAGCTGCCCAAGGTCTATATCGTTATTGCGGAATCGGTCAACGCAAAGGAGTCGCCCCACTCGTCAAATATCACCGGGCGTTACAAACAGGGACAAAGGGTGTTTGTTTATGAAACCGAGCATGCCTGGGCGCGGATCTCCACTATGCAACCGGATGAATGGGTAAAGCTGGAGGCTTTACGCTTGAAATAGACTACCCATGTAGAGGCATGCAGTCACTCATTACGATTCACACTTCGAATCAGTTCAACTGTCTCGCCCAGCTGGGCTGGTCCGACATCGGCAGCCATGGCGGAAAAACCGATAATGGGAACACCACTCCAAATGTTATTGGCACCACTACCCAAGCTACCAACAGGTTCCGTCATGGCCTGTATACTGGAATTACTTTCATATATCACTGCTGTCCCGTTAAGGAGAGAATAAGAAGGCCTGAAGACCAGTTTGTTTTGTTACAATGAGTTCACCACAAACCATTGAGAAACAACAAGAAAATCAGGCCTTGAGTCACCATAATACTGTGTTTTCACAACTTCTGAAACTAATACCGAGACATGAATTCGAGACCCTTGCAAAACAGCACCATACAGGCCGTTCTTTCCGAACAGCCTCACGTTGGTCGCAATTCGTAACCCTGGCAATGGCGCAACTGTCAGGTCGAAACAGCTTACGTGACATCGTTGACAGTATGTCCGCGCAAGCCCATCGTCTTTATCACCTCGGTAGTGCAAAACTGTCACGTTCCAATTTATCCCGCATCAATGATGGTAAGCCATACGGGCTGTATGAAGCTTTGTTTGGAAAGCTGTTGCATCGCTGTCAGGGTGTGGTTCCTGGTCATGATTTTCGTTTCAGCAACCCACTTTATTCGCTGGATGCTTCGACGATCGATTTATGTCTGTCTGTTTTCCCCTGGGCTGATTTTCGCACGACGAAAGGAGCGATAAAACTGCATGTTGGGTTGAACCACTCGGGCTATTTGCCGGAATTTGTGACGGTGACAGAGGGTAAGGCACACGATGTAACTGTCGGGCGTGCCTTGAAATTCCCCAAGGGGAGTATCGTGGCGGTTGATAAGGGTTACAACGACTACGCTTGGTATAACCAACTGACAGCAAAAGGGATATTTTTTGTCACTCGCCTGAAGACCAATGCAAAGTACCGTACGGTAAGCCGTCGATCAGTGTTGAAAAGTAAGGGATTGACCAGCGACCAAACCATTGAGTTTACAGGTGCGCAGACTGCCAAAAAGTGCCCAGTACCATTACGTCGTATCGGCTATCCCGCATGTTTCATCCGTTTTTAAATTTAGCCGGTGATATGGCCAAGCTTGGATGGTTTGCCCTCACTGGGAACCAAACCTCTATCAAGCCCTGATTTTCCACCCTCCGGGCAGACTCCCCCTTACCCCCATTGTTGATCAACGTGCCGGGGCAGCACTCTGCCGGGCTATCCCGGCTTGAGTCGTGCCGCCACCTGGAAAAACAGCGCCTGATAGGGATAGGTGCTGGAGAGCAGGAAGCGGATCCGTCGCGTGTTGCGAATGATGACCGCCCCGATCTTGAACAGTTTGAGCCGGATCGTGGTCATCTGTGCACGCGCCAGTTCCGTGCCCTTCAGCGCGAGGCGCCGGATGGCCTCCATCAGCACATAGGCCAGACTGGACAGCAGTAGACGAAACTGATTGGCCCACCAGTAATGCGCGCTGGTGCGATCGGCGAACAGCCCCAGTTGCTGCTCCTTGATTCGGTTCTCCATGTCACCACGGGCGCAGTAGAGGTCATCGTAAAGACGCTGTTTGTCGCCGGCCAGGTTGGTGACGATGAAGCGTGGATTTGGCCCCTTGTCGGTGACCTCCAGTTTGGCGATCACCTTGCGACGCGTCTTCCAGGTGCTGGCGGCATAGTGAAACTGAAAGAATTCCCGCATCTTCATGCCGGTTCGCTTCGCCAGTTCCTCAACCCACTGCATGGGCTCACGGATACACCGCAGCAAGGCGTCATTCTTGGCGATGCCCACGATATAGCCCACAGCGTTGCGCTCGCACCAGCTGAGCATGTGGTGACGGCAAAAGCCGCTATCGCCCCGAAAGATGATACGCACTTCAGGCCAAGCCCGGCGCAGGCGTTTGACCAACAGCGCCAGAATCGCCCAGGCATGCTTGGGCGCATCGATCCGGCTGGGCCGCAGATAACTCACCAGCAGTTGATCGCCACAAAAGACATACAGGGGCAGGAAGCAGTAGTGATCGTAGTAGCCGTGAAAGAAGCGGCCTTCCTGGCGGCCATGCACCGGATCATCCGTGGCGTCGAAATCCAGGATCAGCTCATCGGGTGGTGCATCATATGAGGCAATGAACTGCTCGAGCAGTAGGTTGTGGACATCAACGGCAACCCGGCGATCGACCCGGTTCTCCAGCCGACAAAGTGTCGACTGGCTGCCCAGTACCTCCTCGCGTTCGATCGAGCTCTGTAGGGCCGGGTCGGTGCGTAGTGTCTGATGGTCGTTCAGATCTTCATAACCCAGGCAGAGCCCATAGACTCGCTGGCGCAACAGGCTCAACTGGCTGTGTTCAATATAGCGGGGATCTCGCGGGTCGGGGATGACCGCATCAACCGCCTCGAGCAATCCCAGACGCCTGTCGATCTCACGCAGCAGCAACACGCCGCCGTCCGAGGTGATATCGCCACCGGAAAACTCGGCTTGAACCTTACGGCGTTTTAGGGCTGGAAAATCAAAGGCAGTCTGGGTACAGTTTGTCACAGGCAAAATCCTTTCGATTACAGTGTAAGCAACTGAATTATATCGAAGTATCAGGATTTTGCCTTTTTAATGCGTGAAATATTGGGGCTATCGGGATGCGGAGACCGGAAGGCGTTATGTGTTTCTCACCAACAATTTCGAGCTTGCTGCCAAAACGATTGCCGATATATACAGGGCAAGGTGGCAGGTTGAATTGTTTTTCAAATGGATCAAACAAAACCTGAAAATCAAATCATTTGTGGGTACCAGCAAAAATGCGCTTATGACACAGATCTGGATCGCATTGTGTGTCTATTTGCTACTGGCCTTTCTCAAGTTCCAGTCGAAGTTGCAAAAAAGCATGCAACAAATATTACGATTACTACAGCTTAATTTGTTTGAAAAACGGGATCTGATGGCATTGCTGCGAGGTGATCCACCCCGCGAGGGCCAACCTGATAATAATCAGATGGCTTTGCTTTGAAAGTTAGCGGGACAGCAGTGTTCATATATATATTCATTCGTATATGGGTAAGGACTCATATTGAATAAGAAAGTCATCCATCCAGCCTGAAAACCAGGATCCAATGTAAATTCAAATTCGTTTTCATTAGGCGAACCGAACAAAGGACTGGTGATGCCGTTCGGCTTGCGAAATGTATTCACATTAACGCTACGCTCTAAGAATAATGCATGTGGAATATTTATTGGACTAACCCCTCCAAAATCATTTTCTCCATGGCCTAACACAGCCGTTGCTTCTTCATAGTCGTAATATACGATATCAGTATAGAGATCCCTGCCATCTCCCTGCTTCAATTCAGCCCCGGCATTAGTGCAGTGATTACCCGCCCCATCGTGCGGATAGTCCTGAACCAGCTCCCCTAACGAGCCGAGGGTCACCTCCCGGCCATCGTTGACGCCGTCATTCAAGGCACCCACACAAGCCGTCTCGTTCGGATCCAGCTGGTTTGTGAGGGTGCCGCCGTTATAGATCCCGTGCTTGCGCATCGGAAAGGTCAACACAATGTCTGTCTCTCCAAAGACGTTCTCATCATTAAAATAGGGGCCTGATACCATATCAGCGCTGAGTACCATGGCAATCGGCAATGGATTGGATCCCATCGGCACCGACGGCAGCGGTGAGATGTCATGCAACGCGCCGGTGTCGTACTCAGTCAGTGGCAGGGTGTCACCCTTCATGCCATCCCCAAGTGCATTGGTGATGTAGGCCTCCCGGACATCTCCCGAAGCCAGGGACGGCAGGCGATAATGCACCGGGTCATCGGGCGGGTAGTGCTGGGCGACGGTCGTGTAACGGTCGATGTGCACGCCTTCCTGCACAAAGGCCGAACCCGTGGCCACGTTGATCATGATGCCGTAGGCATTAATGCCTCCGCTTGGCGCCACCAGGCCGGCGTTATGGCTGTGATCGTAGGTCAGTGCCGGATCGCCGTTGTCCTGGGCCACTCCGCTACTACCCATGCTGCCTGGCTCAAAACCGTTGATTGCGTTTGTACTCGCCGCACCCGCGGTCCAGGCATCCGCCACCACAGAGCAGTCTGCCGGTAGTCCGTTGGCATCGTGCAGCAGACCTGCGGTGATATCGATGTCACCAGCCACTGCGTTGATAACACCGTCAGCGCTACCGCTCACATCAATCTCAGCATAAAGGCCAGCATCGGCAGCCGGACCTAGGCCGTCAGCGATAACACCCATTTCGATGATCTCCACATAGCCTTCCGTCAGATCCGCGTCTGTAGTGGCTGTGTAGGGATTTTGAACATCGATGCCGGCCTGCAGCCCGGCCTTGGCGGGATAGGTGCAGCTCTCGTCCTCGGTGATCAGGTTGGGCAGCCCCGTATCCGGATTCATGCGCAGGGTGGCGTTCCAGACATCGGTAGGGGAGAGGTAGACGTTGATGTTTAGAAGGTCCGCACCGGTGCGGGAGTCGAGCAGGCGCACCCGCACCGCCTTGTACTTAACGGTGGTATTGGTCACCGTGAAGTTGGTGATGAAGTTGTTGTTGACTGTGTAGTAAGGCAGCAGGGCCACCTGGCCGGTGCGGTCGTGGTTGATATAGACAGCGAAGGTTGCACTCGTAGCGGCCATGAATAGAAGGGCTATGAAAAGCTTGAGTCCGTTCAACATGGATCCGGCTCCTGGATTTTGTTTATTAGATAGACATTGGACTTGGAATAAAGCGAATCGGCTGTTCAACCAACAAATCCGATGTTCAGTCACGGTTCGTCTCCCGGATCAACTCGATGGTTTCACCCAACTGAGCGGGGCCAATATCGGCAGCCATGGCGGAAAATCCAACCACCGGAACACCGCTCCAGGTATTGGTGACACCAACCCCCAGGCCACCGTCGGGTTCTGTCAGTTCTGTGATGCCTTGGTTAGACGCATAATCGGAGAGCGCGCTGAACTTTATCCAACCCGCTTGGATACCACCATAAATATACCAATTGAATACATTTTGCGGCGCAGTAAAGAATACACTTTGATTGCCTCCAGCCCACCTGTTTACAGAAATCACATTAACAGACCGGCTGACTGTAGCGACGAATGATGGCAATAGCTCGGGTGGCGTTCCTGGCCAAGAGTTGTTCACTGAAAAGAGTCCATCCTGTTCTTCATAGTTTCTATACTCCATTCGTAATAGAAAGTCTTGATTGTCGTAATCAATAAAACCCGCATTGGTGCAAAGGTTGCCGGCACCATCATGGGGAAAGTCCTGAACCACAGCAGCTAACGACGGCAGGTTTACACTATCACCATCACTGATACCATCACCCAGAGACCCGACACAGGCAGCTTCATTCGCATCCAGCTGATTGGTGAGTGCGCCACCATTGAAGATCCCGTGCTTGCGCATCGGAAAGGTCAATACTATGTCCGTCTCACCAAAGATGAGGTCACCAGAGGGGCCATACTCGACAAAAAAGGGAGCTGCCACACTCTCCGCGCTGAGCACCATGGCAATCGGCAGGGGATTCGACCCCATTGGCACCGACGGCAGCGGCGAGATATCGTGCAAAGCACCGGTGTCGTACTCGGTCAGGGGCATAGAGTCGCCCTTCTTCCCATCACCCTGTGCATTGGTGATGTAGGCCTCCCGGATGTCCCCAGACGCTAGGGACGGTAAACGGTAATTTACCGGGTCATCGGGCAGGTAGTGTTGAGCGACGGTCGTGTAACGGTCGATGTGCACCCCCTCCTGCACAAAGGCCGCCCCTGATGCAATATTGATCACGATACCGTATGCGTTGATGCCCCCGCTCGGCGCCACAAGTCCGGCATTGTGGCTGTCGGCATAGGGTAGTGCCAAGTCTCCACTATCCTGCGCCACTCCGATCACACCCATGCTGCCCTGCTCGAAGCCGTTGATATCGCTTGCTCTCACCGCACCCGCCACCCAGGCATCCGCCACCCAGGCATCCGCCACCACGGAACAATCCGCCGGCAACCGGCTGGCATCATGTAGAAGGCCCGCCGTAATGTCGATGTCACCAGCAACTGCATTGATAGCACCGTCAGCGATACCACTCGCGTCAATCTCGGCATAGAAGCCGCCATCGACTGCCACACCAAGGCCGTCAGCGATATCACCCATCTCGATAATCTCCACATAGCCTTCTGTAACATCGTCGTCCGTTGTGGCTGTGTAGGGATCTTGAAAATCGATACCGGTCTGCAGCTCAGCCTTGGCGGGATAGGTGCAGCTCTCGTCCTCGGTGATCAGGTTGGGCAGCCCCGTATCCGGATTCATCCGCAGTGTGGCGTTCCAGACATCAAAGGGGGAGAGATAGAGATTAATGTTCAGCAGGTCCGCGCCAATGCGGGAATCGAGCAGGCGTACCCGCACCGCTTTGTACTTACCGGTGGTATTGGTCACCGTGAAGTTGGTGATGAAGTTGTTGTTGACCGTATAGTAGGGCAGCAAGGCCACCTGGCCGGTGCGGTCGTGGTTGATATGGACTGCGAGTGCGGTACCACTTGCGGTTATGAGTAGCAGGACGATGATGGATTTGAGTCCCTTCAGCACGGATCTGACTCCTTGATATCCATTGGAAACCTAGCACAATGATTAGTGAATCATCCCAAGGACACTAAAATAACATTGATCAAGTTATGGCGCACGAAAAATGAGTAGTGCAGAACAATATGAGATCAGGACGGCTGACAACACCCATTTCGAAGGGATAGTCGAGCTGTTCACCACACCTGAAGAGTTGTTCTTGATCTATCCATCCGGAAGCTGGCCTTTCGACAAGGCGCAACTCGAAAGACTCAGCAGGGAGCGGAGGGACTTCACAGTAGTCCTGGAAAATGGACAGGTCATCGGTTTCGCCAATCTCTATACCAGCATTGCCGGCGACAGGTATTTCATCGGTAACGTTGTCATCTCGGACGCCTACCGGGGCCAGGGCATCGGCAGGCGCCTGGTCCGCCACATGTGCGACAGGATCTTCGACCGCTACGCTTCAACCGTCTACATTTCGGTATTCCCCGACAATACCCCGGCACTGCTGCTCTACGCCTCGCTCGGCTTCATGCCTTATGACATTGAACGGCGCACCATGCCGAATGGCGATAGTGCCGCCTTGCTGCATATGCGCCTGGATGCCAGGAGCTGGTGAGTTTAAGTCCGCAAATGAACGCTGATTAACGCAAATGTTTTCATTTCATTGAGACTAATTCGCGTAGGTTTGCAGTGATTCGCGTCCATTTGCGGCTTATGCGGACCCACCAAGGAGGGCCGCTGACAGCTATGCATCACCCGCGCGAATGAACTCGACCCGATTGCGCATCGCCGCGTAGTAGACCACCGGGATCACCACCAGGGTCAGCACCGTGGAGACGAACAGGCCGAAGATTAGGGAGACCGCCAGGCCGCTGAAGATCGGGTCGTCGAGGATGAAGAATCCACCCGCCATCGCCGCCACGGCGGTCAAGGCGATCGGCTTGGCGCGCACCGTCGCCGAATCGATCACCGCCTGTTCCAGCGCCATCCCCTCACGCACCTGCTGGTTGATGAAATCTACCAGCAGGATGGAGTTGCGCACGATGATGCCCGCCAGGGCGATCATGCCGATCATCGAGGTGGCGGTGAACTGGGCGCCGAGCAGCGCATGCCCGGGCAGGATGCCGATCACGGTGAGCGGGATCGGCGCCATGATCACCAGCGGCACCAGGTAGGAGCGGAACTGGGCGACCACCAGCAGGTAGATCATCAGCAGACCCACCGAGTAGGCGATGCCCATGTCGCGGAAGGTCTCGTAGGTGATCTGCCACTCCCCGTCCCACTTCAGGCTGTAGGCGTAGGGATTCTCCGGCTGTTGCAGGAACCACTGCTCGATGCCTCCGTCACCCTGCAGCTGTTCCGAAATACCGAACAGGCCGTAGAGCGGGCTGTCGGTCTCCCCCGCCATGTCACCGGTGACATAGACCACCGGCAGCAGGTCCTTGTGGTGAATCGAGTACTCTCTCACCCGCGGTATCACCTGCACGATCTCAGACAGTGGCACCAGCTTGCCGCTCTGGGCGCGCACCCGCAGGGCGAGCACCTGATCCAGATCGGCCTTGTCGGCTTCGGCGTATTCGATACGGATAGGGACGGCATACTTCAGGTTCTCTCCATGAAGATAACTGGCATCCTCGCCTGCGAGCACGGTTGACAGCGCTTCGGCCACCGCGCTCTGGGGCACCCCGAGGCGGGAGGCCTTGGCCCGGTCGACCTGGACAACGAACTTGGCGGAGGGATACTCCACGCTGTCGTCCACATCGATGATGTCCGGGGTGTTCTCGAACACCTTGCGCACCTCCCAGGCCGCCTCGGTCTGACCCTCGTAGTCGAGGCCATAGACCTCGGCCACCAGGGGCGACATCACCGGCGGTCCCGGGGGAACCTCAACCACCTTAAGATTGCCGTTATACTCCCGGGCAATGGCCTGCAGCGGTCCGCGCACCGCCAATGCCACCTCGTGGCTCTTGCGTTCCCGCTGGTGCTTGTCCACCAGATTGACCTGAATGTCACCGAGGTGGGCCCCTTCCCGCAGATAGTACTGCCTGACCAGACCGTTGAAGCCGATGGGGGAGGCGGTGCCGGCATAGACCTGGTAGTCGGAGACCTCCTCGACGCCGCCCAGGTAGTCCCCCAGCTCATCCAGCACCCGCGCGGTCTGCTCCAGGCTGGTCCCCTCCGGCATATCGAGTACCACCTGGAACTCCGACTTGTTGTCGAAGGGGAGCATCTTCAGTACCACCGACTTGGTCGCCACCAGGGCGAGGGAGGCGGCGATCAGCAGCAAGATCGATCCCAGCAGCACCCAGCGCATGCGATTGCCGCGCTTGCCCACCAGGAAGGGGGCCATCACCCGGCTGAAGAAGCGGCTCAGCGCCGTCTCCCGCTTCTCGTCGTGGGCATGGCTGGCGATCCGTTCCGCCTGACCGGCCAGAATCCGGTTGGTCATCCAGGGGGTGAAGACAAAGGCCACCACCAGGGAGATCAACATGCCGGTACTGGCATTGATCGGGATCGGGCTCATATAGGGTCCCATCAGCCCGGTGACGAAGGCCATCGGCAGCAATGCCGCGATTACCGTGAAGGTCGCCAGGATGGTCGGACCGCCGACCTCGTCCACCGCTTTCGGGATCGCCTCCAGCAGATGCCTGGAACCCATCTGCAGGTGGCGATGGATGTTCTCCACAACCACAATGGCGTCATCCACCAGGATGCCGATGGAGAAGATCAGGGCGAACAGGGAGACCCGATTGAGGGTGAAGCCCCAGGCCCAGGAAGCGAACAGGGTGATCGCCAGGGTCACCACCACTGCGGCGCCGACGATGAACGCCTCGCGCCAGCCGATGGTCAGCAGCACCAATCCCACCACCGAGAGGGTGGCGAAGGCGAGCTTGCTGATCAGCTTGTTGGCCTTAGCCTCGGCGGTCGCACCATAATTACGGGTGATGGTGGCGTGCACACCTTCAGGGATGAAAATGCCGTCCAGTTGCTCGAAGCGCTCGATCACCGACTTGGCGATATCCACCGCGTTGGTACCCGCCTTCTTGGCGACCACCACCGTGACCGCGGGAAACTTCCCTCCCTTGGGCAGCTGTTTCCGCTCCCCTTGCGGGCCCGTCCCCATCCAGACATAGTGCCGGGGTTGATCCGGCCGATGGACTACCTCGGCGACATCCCGCAGATAGACGGCCTTGCCCTCTCTCACCCCGACCACCAGGCTGCCGATCTCATCGGGCGAGGTGAGGAAGGTGCCCGCCTGCACCAGCAGCTCCCGGTTCTCAGCGGTGACCTCGATGTTGTCGCGGATATGATTACCCGCCTGCAGGGCGGTGCGCAGATCGCTCAGATCGATGCCGTGTCCCGCCAGCGACTGGGGGTCGAGCAGCACGTGCACCACCCGGTCCGGATTGCCGATGGTGTAGATATCCCGGGTACCGGGCACCCGCTTCAATTCCGACTCGATGGCATGGGCGACCTGGCCCAGTTCGTAGGCGCCGATTGCCGGGTCTTCCGACCACAGGGTCGCGGTCACGATGGGCACGTCATCGATGCCTTTCGGCTTGATGATCGGTTGTCCCACCCCGAGCCCCCGTGGCAGCCAGTCCTGGTTTGCGTAGACCTTGCTGAAGAGCCTTACGATGGCATCCTCCCGATCCTCGCCTACCAGAAACTGCACGGTCAGCACCGCCATGCCGGGACGGGAGGTGGAGTAGACATGCTTGATGCCGTCGATCTCCGACAGCACCTGCTCGGCCGGTGTCGCCACCAGGTTCTCGATCTCGGTGGCGGTGGCGCCGGGAAAGGGGATGAAGACGTTGGCGAAGGTGACGTTGATCTGCGGCTCCTCCTCCCGCGGTGTCACCAGCACGGCAAATACTCCCAGCAGCAATCCCACCAGGGCCAGCAGCGGCGTGATCTCAGTGATCAGGAAGCGTTCTGCGACGCTGCCCGAGATACCCAGCTTACTCATCGCGACTCTCCGCCAGCTGCTGTTTCAATAAGGTGGCGGCGGCCACCGGGTCGGTCGCCACCGTTTCGCCTTCGGAGAGTCCGGCGATAATCGACAACATGCCGTCGACGGGGTGTTCCGCGGCCCGAATCAAGCGGAAACGGACCCGTTGATCTTGATCGACCACATAGACCGCCGTCACTTCGGAACGATAGACCACGGCCTCACGCGGCACCACCAGCTCCTTCCTGACGCCGGTCACAAAGGCGGTCTTGACGAACATGCCGGGAAACAGATCCTTCAATCCTTGCGGCAGATCGACTCTCACCCTGAAGGTGCTGCTGCTCTGGTCGGCAAAGGGAAAGATAGTCAGCCCCTCTCCCTGGATCGCCTCGCCGTTCGGCAACAGAACCCGCGCCTTGCCCTGAGCCCGAATCACCGGGATCAGGCTCTGGGGCAGCTCGACACTGACCCTCAACTGGTCGAGGGAGATACCGCTCATCAGCTTCTGCCCCGGGGAGGCGATCTCGCCCACCTCCACATGGCGATGGGTCACGATGCCGCTGTAGGGTGCCTTGACACGGGTGTATTCAAACTGCTCACTGGCCTGGGCCAGGCGGGCGTCCGCCGCCTCCTTGCGCGCCTTTGCGGATTTCAGCGCCGCGGTGGCTTTATCCAGCTGCGACTGGGACGCAAGCTTGCGTCCGAACAGATCCTTGGTGCGTTTGAAATCATCCCGGGACTCCTGCAGACGCGCCGCGGCCTCTTTCAGGTCGGCACGGGCCTGATCCAGGCCGGCTCTCTGCTCGATATCTTTCAGTTGCACCACCACTTGCCCCTTTTTCACATAGTCATCCACATCGAAAAGGATCGATTCCACCTGGCCCCGGGTCTGGGCTGAGAGGGTGGTCTGATTGATCGCCTCGACCACCCCGTCGAGCCAAAACTCCCTGACCGCTTCACGCTTTATCACGGCGACGCTGTCCAGCTCGGGCATTTCAGCCACCGAGAAACCGGGCGACAGCGCAAGGCCGAGCATTAATGGAACCAGTAAACGCCTCATTTTAAGGACTCCGATAAGTATATTAGATTTCTCTTATATTAGTGCTTCGTTAATATTTTTCAACCACATACTTCAATGGCGGCGCCTATTTCTGACGCTGATCACATGGCTGGTATCGCTTGACCTCGATGCTGCCTCTGGTAATGTCTCAGGCAGAGATAATCAACAACCAGACCCATGAAGTACAAAGATTTACGTGATTTCATTCAACAGCTTGAATCCCGCGGTGATCTGAAGCGCATTCACACCGAGGTGGACCCCAAGCTGGAGATCACCGAAATCTGCGACCGCACCCTGCGCCGCGGCGGCCCGGCCCTGCTGTTCGAGAAGGTCAAAGGCTCCCCCTACCCGCTGCTCGGAAACCTGTTCGGCACCCCCGAGCGGGTCGCCATGGGGATGGGAGAAGAGCGGGTAGACGCCCTGCGGGAAGTGGGCAGGCTGCTGGCGTTTCTCAAAGAGCCCGATCCCCCCAAAGGCATGAAGGACGCCTGGGACAAGTTGCCGGTATTCCGCAAGGTGCTCGATATGGCCCCCAAAGAGCTGCGCAACGCACCTTGCCAGGCCGTTACACAACAGGGGGACGAGGTCGACCTGACCCGGCTGCCGATTCAAACCTGCTGGCCCGAGGATGCCGCTCCGCTGATCACCTGGGGCCTGGTCATCACCCGCGGCCCCAACAAATCGCGCCAGAATCTCGGTATCTACCGCATGCAACTGCTGGGCCCCAACCGTCTTATCATGCGCTGGCTGGCCCATCGCGGCGGGGCGCTCGATTTCCGCGACTGGCAGGCGACGCATCCCGGGGAACCCTTCCCGGTCTGTGTCGCCCTCGGGGCCGATCCGGCCACCATCCTGGGCGCGGTGACCCCGGTGCCGGATACACTCTCGGAATATGCCTTTGCCGGATTGCTGCGCGGCAGCCGCACCGAGGTGGTGAAATGCATCGACTCCGAGCTTCAGGTCCCCGCCTCCGCGGAGTTCGTGCTGGAGGGTCATATCCATCCCGACGATATGGCGATGGAGGGCCCTTACGGTGACCACACCGGTTACTACAACGAGGTTGAGCACTTCCCCGTTTTCACCGTATCGCGCCTGACCCATCGCGAGGAACCGATCTATCACAGCACCTATACCGGCCGTCCCCCGGATGAACCGGCGGTGCTCGGTATGGCGTTGAATGAGGTTTTCGTACCGATCCTGCAGAAACAGTTCCCGGAGATCGTCGATTTCTATCTTCCCCCCGAGGGCTGTTCCTACAGGCTTGCAATTGTCAGTATGAAAAAGCAGTATCCCGGTCATGCCAAGCGCGTCATGATGGGGGTATGGTCTTTCCTGAGGCAGTTTATGTACACCAAGTTCGTGATCGTCGTCGATGATGATGTCGATACCCGGGACTGGCAGGATGTCATATGGGCCATGACTACCCGCATGGATCCGGCACGGGACACCACCATCGTGGAGAATACCCCCATCGACTATCTCGACTTCGCCTCGCCGGTATCGGGCCTCGGATCCAAAATCGGGCTTGATGCGACGAACAAAATGCCCGGCGAGACCGACCGGGAGTGGGGAAGACCGATCACCATGACGCCGAGCGTCAAGCAACGCATCGATCAGATTTGGGATCAGCTCGGGATCGACTAAACTAAAGCCTGATAAGACTAATCCACAAATAGGGTAGGGAAGTATAATGCGCACAATCATGTTGATGAACGCCAAGGGGGGTTGTGGCAAAACCACCATCGCTACCAACCTGGCCACCTGGTACGCCGATGAAGGCAAAAAAGTCGCCTTGGCAGACTTCGATACACAGCAGTCGACCATCGACTGGCTGGGAGCCAGGAAAGATTACGATGGCATCCCCGATATCCAGGCCATCAATGCGGTGAACGAGCCGGTCAGACCCGCCAAAGGGACTGATCTGCTGATCATGGACGCGCCAGCCGGCGTGCATGGCAAGGCCATCAATAAAATGCTGCTTCGCGTGGACACACTGATCCTGCCCGTGCTTCCCTCCCCCATCGATATGCGCGCGTGCAGCCGTTTTCTCACCGAACTGCTGTCCAGCGGACGGGTATCTAAAAATCAGACACGTATCGGCATTGTCGCCAACCGGGCCAAGGAGCAGACGCGTATCTACCACGACCTGGAGACCTACCTGGGTCATCTCAAGATCCCCTTTATCACCCATCTGCGGGAGAGCCAAAACTACATCCGCTCCGCTGAAAAGGGCCTGGCCATATTCGAACTGGCCCCGTCCCAGGTCTACAAGGATGTCATTCTCTGGGATCCACTGTTCAAATGGTTGAAGGTTTAATACCGGATTTTACCGTTCATCCCACGACTCCGGCGGTTGACGCTTATCATTCGCGGTAGCGGCAGGGATGCCGCGTAAACCCCATCAGTATGACGATCTGAACAAAGAAAGCACCGCTATCTATACACAGGCCGGTAGACCCTTCTCCAGATCCGGGTAGTCCAACCCGACTCCCAGCTCTTCAAGCAGTTTACGATTGCTCAGTCTGCGTGACTCTTTCAGATAGGAGAGCATCCCTGGCGATAGCCTTCGTTGCGCCTCCTCAAGGGAGATGACCGGTGGCCGCGGCAAGTCGAGAAAATCGGCAACCCGGTTGAAATAACGGGTCATCGGTTCAGGGACGCCATCGCATACATTGTACACCTCCCTTGACGCGCCACGTTGCATGGCAGTCCGTGCGATCCTTACCAGATCGAGGCTATGGATATGGTTGGTGATGGGGGCGTCATCCTCGGCCACCATGGGCTGGCCACTACGCAATCGCTCAACCGGCAGTTTCCCGGGACCATAGATCCCGGCCACCCGCAGTATCACCAGTTCGCGCCCGGTTCGTTCACTCCAGGCGCGCCAACGCAGTTCTGCATCGAGACGCCGTTTCGCCCGATCCGCGATCGGGGCGGGCGGGCGGGTCTCATCCACCCAAGCCCCCCGGCAGTCGCCATAGACGCCACTGGTGCTCAGATAGACCACTCTTTGTGGCGAAGGCCCCTCCATAAACTGCTCGATGAGGCGGCCGACCCGTCCATCTTGCTGACCGCGAGGCGGCGGTGGCGCAAAATAGAATAGCTGCCGAGACTCGATCTGGTTCGCTGCCGCGAGAGGCTGATCCAGATCGATCTGAACCGCTTCCACACCGACATCTTCAAGTCGCTCGACACTCTGTAGCGTACGCACGATCCCGGTGACAGCTATTCCCTCGGCGGAATATGCCTGCGCCAACCTGGTACCGATATCACCGCATCCAATTATGGCCACACCCATAACCCAATGGACTCCCGGTTTAATTCCTGACAAAAATAGGAGAGAATTCCACTTTAACCCAAATAAGTAAAGGAGGTCGATTGAGGATAACGTATTGTTATACCGATTGTATCGACTCATGAATGAGAAACTACCCCATGAGTTTTATAGTGCATGTTGAGCCAAACGGCCACGAATTCTCAGTCGAAACGGGTGAGACCATACTCGATGCCGCCATCAGGCAGGGCATCAATCTACCCTACGGCTGCCGCAACGGCTTCTGTGGCGACTGTATGGCGACCCTTACAGCGGGCCAGGTCGACTACCCCAACGGGAAACCACCCGTGATGGCCGATGACAGCAATGGCGAATGCTATATTTGCCAGGCGGCCCCCGCCACTGACCTCACCATCGCAGTCAAAGAGATCGCCCAGTCAAAGGATCTTCCGGTCCGCACCATGCCCTGTAAGATCGACCGCATTGAGCGACTCAACGAAGATGTCATCAGACTCTACCTGAAGCTGCCCGAGGGAGAGCGTCTTCAGTTCCTGGCCGGCCAATACCTCAATTTTATCCTTCAGGATGGTAGCAAACGGGCCTTCTCCATCGCCAACGCCCCCCATGACGACGACTTTATCGAGTTGCATATCCGCCATGTCGACGGCGGTCTCTTTACCGACATACTCTTCAACGGTATGGAGGAGAAGACCATCATGCGTATCGAGGCGCCCCTCGGCAGCTACTATCTGCGGGAAGATTCAACCAAACCGATTATCCTGATGGGCGGCGGTACGGGCTTTGCCCCCCTCAAGGGCATCATAGAGCACGCTTTCCAGATCGGTATCCAACGACCTATGCATCTGTATTGGGGCGTACGTTCCAAAAGCGATCTCTATCTGCCGAACCTGCCTGAGAAATGGGCCGCCGAATCCCCCCACTTCAGCTATACGCCGGTGCTTTCAGAACCCGACGACGGCTGGTCGGGAAGGACCGGCTGGGTGCACGAGGCCGTTATCGCGGACCACCCCGATCTGAGCGGCCACGAGGTCTATATGAGCGGTCCGCCTCCGATGATAGAAGCCGGCAAGGAGGCATTTCTGAGCCATGGCCTGGCCGGGGAAGAGCTCTTTTCGGATTCGTTTGAATACGGCGCCGCCGCAACCAGGCGAAAGACAGGGACCTAGAGCCCTATACCGTTCAACGCAATGAGCCCATGGCACGGGCGTGCGCATCGAAACCGCCCCTTGCCTGCCATTCGCGCATCCCACCCTGCAGGATTCTCACATTCTCATGACCCGCCAGGCGGAGAGCGAAACCGGCCTGAGCCGAAAGTGATCCGGTATTGCAGTAGAGCAGCACCGCCTTGTCCCGGGGTAGCTCCGAACGCCGGGCCAGGATCTGACGCCATTCGATATTGACCGCCCCGGGAATATGCTCCTGCTCATACTGGGACGCACTGCGCGTATCGACAACAAAGAAGTTACCCCAGTCCTCGGCGGGTATCTGTTGTGAAAAGATGGTTGCGCCACCGTAATCGACGAATTCGAGATACTCCTCCATCGCCTCGACAATTTCACTCCCTTCATCTGCCTCTGCGTTGTGGGCGCTCAGAATAAGGCAGAGTACCAGTATTCTCTTCATCGGATATCGTTTCATGGGGAAGTGCTCTTATTCGATCCTGTCATCCGCAAACGACGGTCAGGCCGGCCGCATGCATGAGGTACACTATACAGATAACGCACTTACCCAATAACCCCGTGACAACTAAGATAATATAATGACGCCGGATGAAATCACGCTGATCAGAGAGAGGTTGCTGCAACTGCAAACGGAGTTGCGCGCAGTGGATGAAACGTCCCGGTCGGTGGGAGAGACCGTTGAACTGGACCAAAGCCGGGTCGGACGTCTCAGCCGCATGGACGCCATGCAGGCACAGCAGATGGCGCAGGAAACCGCTCGGAGGCGTCAACATCAACAATCGATGATAGCGGGGGCCTTGCGTCGAATCGAAGCCGGTGAATATGGCCACTGTTTCATCTGCGGGGAGGAAATCGATGCCCGTCGACTTGCAGCCGACCCGACGAATACACGCTGTATCACATGTGCCGAGGCGTAAAAAATACCGAGCAACCTCAGTGCTGAAGCCATGGGGCTCTATTCCATACACCCACTCTTGTGCTCAGGAGTCATTTCGATGCGCAAACGAATCATCCCGGATAGATTGCAGGATAGCCACTCTCATAACCGGGACTGGCTGAATCTGAATGAGGTTGCCGAGGTTGAAATAACCTCTGAGGATAGCGAGCACCCAATCGAGTCGGCACTGCTGTTCAAAGAGACCTCAGGATGGCGCGCCTCCCGACCCGGGAAACAGACCATCCGGCTACTCTTTACCGAACCTCAGCGCATCAGGCTGGTTCGGCTCAAGTTCACGGAGCGCCAAACTCAACGCACCCAACAGTATCAGCTGCGCTATTCGCTGGACGGTGGACGATCATTCCAGGAAATCGCCAGACAGCAATGGAATTTCAGCCCTCGAGGATCCACCTCCGAGACGGAAGAACATCAGGTCGACCTTACAGCCGTCACACTGCTTGAGCTGGTCATTATCCCGGATATAAGCGGTGGCGATGCGATTGCATCCCTGTCTCAGTTCAGGCTTGGCTAAGGCGAATGCCAGTACATGTTGATCCGCCCAGCCGAATCATCACAGTCACGAATCACCGGGTAATGCAAAGTACAGCGCTACCTGAACCAAGGCAGGCGTGGATACGGGCAGACAGAAACTGAAGACAATTGCTGCAGCCGGAATGAAGGCAATTACTCGTTGATCACTGCAAGGCGCGAGATAAAATCGCCGGCGCTTGAGATCACCACCCGATTGCGACCCCTTTTCTTTGCCTCATAGAGCGCTTTATCGGCGCGGTTCAACAGATCGTTGAAATCGTTGTCACCATCCTCGATCCCACTGGCGCCGATACTGACAGTGATGAAAATCAACTGCTGCTCCTCTTGATAGGGCATCGAGGCTATCTGATCACAAATCCGCTGTGCCAAATTACTACTGTTCTCGATATCCGTTTCCGGCAGCAGAATCGTGAACTCCTCTCCACCATAACGGGCCATGAAATCCTGTCCGCGGATCGAACCGACGCAGATATCCGCCACATGCCTCAGCACGCTATCCCCGACATTGTGGCCATACGTATCGTTAATCGACTTGAAATGGTCGAGATCCAGCATCAATACGGAGAGATGTCTGGTGAAGCGGGTCGCGCGCTTGAACTCGCGCAATGCGACCTTGTCCAGTTCACGCCGATTGGCCAGTCCGGTCAGATCATCGGTGGTGGCATATTGCTGAAGCTTCCGGAAGGCCTGTTTTTTCTGCACGCTGTTCTTGGCAAACAGGACACTGATCACCCCGGCAACCAGAAACAGCAGCAGGTAGGTAATGGTGGCAACGATCATGCGTTTGGCTGTAAGGTCTTCAATCAGGCTATTGGAGATATGCGAGAGGAAGATCCAGTACCGCTTCTCCACCCTGTTGGGGGACGGAACGATCGTTTCGTCGACATTTTCCAATGTTCCGAGCCTGTTGCGTACCAACGGATAGGCCCTCTTAAATATATAAACGCCGTCATCGGTAAAGAATGAACCTTTTTCGCTGCTGGTGAGTGCAGCCCAGACATCGGGCTTTTGTGTAGCGAAGGTCTCGTCGCGACCATACATAAAACCCCACAATTGCTCCTCGGGCACGCCCTGCAGCCAATGGCCCCGGCTATTGAGCATCACCGCATTGCCGCGCAGGGTTTCGAAATTACCGGCGATCCGTTGCAACAGTTCATTCGGGGTATAGTTGATGATGACGATACCCCGCTTTCCCCCATAGCCGTCGGATACCGGCGTCGCAAAGCGGACCGTGGGCCTGATCGGCTGCTCTATCACGCCCCGTTCCACATTCAGATCAAGTGGAGAGATATAGATCTCACCCAATGCCAGCTTCGCCGCCTCCTTGAAATAGTAGCGATCCGCCTTATTTTGCATCTCGCTCTGGGGAACGATCTCCTGCACATTGTCGATACTGTTGATGCGAATGACCTCCATGCCGCTGATGTCGATGTATCGCAGCTGAAAATATTTCGGTTTCCTTCTTGCGAAGAGGGAAAACTCACGTGCGACACGTATCCAGTTCTTCAGGCTCGGATCATGGATGTAACTTCTGAGCACTTCCCCTTCCGCCAGCACCATGAGATCCGAGAGCTTCTGTTCAAACAGCAGCGAGGTCAATTCGCTGGCGCTGTTCAACGCCGCCTCCTCGCGAATCAGTATCGTCTGCAGTTCATATTTTTCCGTCTGGGTGGAGAAGGCATAAAAAATCGAGGCCAGCAGCAGGGAGGCCGGAATGAACAGCATCAGGAAACTGAGCATCAACTCCTTATGCTCAGAAAAACCGCTCTCTTCAACCTCACCGTCGCTCTCGACAGGTGGCACGAGATTATTCATCTCTCCTGCATCCCGCGATCTTTCCAGGTACGCTCGGAACGCCTCTCTGCAACCGGCAGCATTCTGGATACATAGTCGGATATCGCTTTGAAGTCACGATTGTCGAAGGTTCCGATGACTTTAACCATCTCTTTGTTGCTGTTGCGCCGCTTGCCGTTCTGTATCCAGATCAGCTGGCGCAGAATATAGTTGTAGTGTTGGCCATGGATGGCCGGATAGGCCATTTCGAACTGTCCCTGACCCTGTTCACCATGGCATTCAATACAGTATTGCTTGTAGAGCTTTTCACCATGCTCGAGGTCACTGCCGTCACCCTTGCCGGTGGCGGTTGTCATCTTCAACGATTCGATATAGTGAGCCACATCCGCAATGGCTTGAGCGCCACCTATCTCTTCCGGTATGGCAAATGGATACATGGAGGGATTATCGCGGTTTTTGGCGCGAATATCGGCCAGTTGCTTGATCACTACTGAACGGTGCTGACCGGCAATTTGCGGATAGGCGCCGTTGGGGGTTCCCCAGCCTTCCGGCATATGGCAAACCGCACAAGTCTCATACACGGCCCTGCCCCGGTTATAATCCGGGTCCAGGCTCATGGCTTCTATACGTTCCAGATCAGCGTTATCCCAACCTGCATTGGCATTGGGTATTACTATTGACAGTAAAAAGACGATTAATTTTACCCAATTGCTGTACACGGCTCTTGAAGCCCTCACGCTGATCATTTGTTTATCTGGTGCGCAACTCCTTTTGAACGATCATATGTTATCGACGTATAACCCTTATTAGGTACGGGATATATATGAAAAACACTGGTTGTTCAACCAACTGTTTTGCTCAATTACAACCATTTAACATTATAGTAGTGATGAATTCCGCCACAGCAAGCAAGGTCAGGATCTTGCAGGTGTGTTCAAAGACTCACTGTATGCGGCATCGTCGACAACCGATTTATTGCTCAATACAGGCCTGTTACCTATGGGCGGCAGGGACCGCTGCGGTTCCGCATGTTGCAAGGCCAGGCCTGCGCGGAAACAGCGTAACGCCCCATCGTCTTCACCCAGACGCTCCAACAACAGACCAAGCTGTTGATAGGATTCTGGTGTCGCTGAAATGCCGATACTGGCTTCCAGATAGCTGCGCGCCTTACCCCACAATTTGTTCTGCAGGGAGAGTCTGGCCAAGGTCAACAGCAGTCCAGCGTCCTCCTGGCGGCTCTTAAGCCAGCCCTCCGCCATCTCCAACTGGTGGGAGGGGTTGGCAAGTTCGATCAGACCATACAGGTTGGCCAATTCGCTGTTCCACTCGCGTTGCAAAGAGGCGGCTATCAACGGTTCAATCCGGGATCCTGCATCCAGGGCCATCATATACTCGCAATATTCAAACAATATCTCCTGCAGTTGCCTGGTGCCCTTGGGTATGCGCGACCAGTATCGCACCAGGCCTTCAAGGGTTGAGGATTCCTGCTTCAGGCGCTCGCGATAGACACGTATCTCCAGCTCCATGTAATCGGATTGGTTGATGACCTTGCGGCGTTTCAGCTCCGGCAGCATCTCTTCCAATTTTTTCCACTCGCCGAGATTCTCATACAGTTTTTTCAGTAAGGTCAGCACATAATTGTGTTTTGGCGACAGTGATCGCACATGCATCAGGGTCGCCAGTGCCTGCTCGTACTGCTGATGAGCCAACTGCAGTTCAGCCTGGGTGAGCCCCACCGCCACGTCGGCCGAGGGCATGCTCTGGTGGGCCAGGTGGAGATAGTCATCCCGCCGGGTATGTTCGCCCTGCAGCTGAGCGGCACGGGCTGCCGCCAGATAGTTGAGCAACGGGGTTTCCGATTGGGCGACATTACGCGTCAGATGCCTCTCCGCAACCTTCCAGCGCCCTTCAGCAAGCTCCACCAGCCCACGGGTCAGGGCCTGTCTGGCCTTGAGGCTTCGGCGCTTTCGCCGCCACTCGGCCACACGCTCCGGCATTTGCCAGATGCGTGAAGCCGTCCTGATGGCAATATAGGCAACCAAAAACAGTGCCAACATGGCCAGGCTGAACAGCGCAAGGCTGCCTTCGATGGTCCAATCACCATAACCGATCAGGATATAACCGTTATCCTGCTTAACCAGCAATGTGATCGCTACTGCGGCGAACAGCGCAAGAAAAGCTGCGATCAATGTCCTCACCGGAGACCCTCCCGGTTGATCGTTTGCCGTCTCTTCTGCAGCGCTCGCAAGGAGCCGGAGATGTCCGGCAGCTCTGGTGCGATCACCCTTGCCGCCAATCCCTCCAGTTGTGACTTGAACCCGACCACTTCAGGTGCCGTTGCCTGGAAATAGTGATCGACCCACTCTGCCGCACTGGCCAGGTTGTCGGTGTAGAGGGCCTGGTTTCTTCCCATCATCGCCGCTTTCGCATTCTCGATCTTGAGACTTAGATTCTGCAGCAGAAAGTAGCGCTGCTCGGGTGGCAGCATGGCGCTTGCAGGACGGTCATGATGACGTATCACCATCATCGACTTGAATCCCCGCCAAAAATCGTCAAACAATTTTTGCAGTGCGAATCCCCCATTATCGGCAACATCCGGCAAGGAATCCGGCTGAGCCGAGACAGGACCCTGAACCATTCCCGCATCCCGCAGGGGAAGCGCTTCAACCCGTTTCGCAAGGGCATTCAGTTCGGCGCTGATTCCGGCACTGTCCACCTTCGGCAGGGCTGTCAACCGAGTGATCTCAGCAGCGATTTTCTCCCGCACTCCCGACCAACCGGGATCACCGCTTGCAGTCAGTCGCTCATCCGCAGATTTCAACGCCTCCACGGCCGTGCTCGGGTCGCCCATGAGGGTCAGCCGATGATTGGCGACACGCATCAGATATTCGGCCTCTGCGACCCGCCATTGGCCCTCCTTGCCTCCCATACGGGTTTGAATCTCAGCCAGCGAGCGGTAGAGTTGATCGCCCTGTTGCTGTGACGCCTCCCTTGCCAGCCGGATACTCTCCGCCTGCTTCTCCAGGGCACTCTTTTGTTCCGTGATCGCCTTTTGCTGTTGTTCGAAATGCTGTCGTGTCTGCGCCAGTTGCCGCTCAAATTGAGACTGTTCCTGATTGGCCTTTACCAGATCATCATTGAGTGAGACCAGGGTCTGTTTCATGTCAAGCCAATAGCGGTAGCCAAGCGCCAGGCCGGCTGTCACCGTCAACAGCGCTACAACCGCCAGTAGGACAGGTAGGCGGGTGGAGCCGGATCTGACCGCGGACTCATCGATTCGCTCCACCTCACCCTCGATGGTATCCGTGAATTCCGCCTCAGTTTCTACCTGGCTGCTGCCAGATTCATCGATTTTTTCACTCATATCCTGCTTGCTCTCAACTCCCGTATCAACCATCCCGCAACGCCAGTCATGACGTTTCGAACTGATCGTACAGACTCATTCACGAGGTACATTCCACCCAGTTCTGAATTGCCGACATGATTGCATCATCGTTCGCGCCAGTGGCGAGCAGGATGGTCTCGAATCCCCTGCTTTCCGCGTGTCTGAGCATCCGCTCGCTGATCACCAGGAGTGGCGTATGCTGTAACAGAGGCCAGCCTGGTTCTCCCACCAACGCGATAAGATTTTCCATGATTTCGATACTGGTGGCAGTCACCAGATCGATCTGCTCCCGCCATTGCGCCAAAAGTGGGTCAGGGTCGACTGCCGGTCTGACCCGCCGATAGACTTCAGCATAACCTACTTCAGCACCTCTCGCCTGAAGGCCCTCGCCCAATAGAGCACGACCCCCTTCACCACGAACGATCAGCACCTTTTTGCCCGTCATCTCCTGCAACGGGGCCAGCATCAGCAGACCCTCGCTGTCATATCGATCCGCGGGCAACAGATCGATACTATACCCGGACTGACGCAACACTGCCGCCGTCGCCTGTCCGACCGCCCCCAGGGTAGCTTGAAGCCGATTGCCCGCTAACAATTTCAGGGCATGGATGACGGCATTGGGGCTGACAAAGATGATCACGTCCCAGTTCCGCTGCAACAGATCACGCACCGGACCGGGTTGTTCGCAGGCAAGGATTTCCAGTGCCGGAAAGCGAATCGCCCTCCCCCGGCCGGTCTGAATCCGCTCAACCAGGTCATCCGCCTGATGGGCGGCCCGTGTAACCAGGATGCCCCTGCCTTTCAAGTCAAGATCCGACATGCTTCTCCAATCGGGAAACCGGGCATCGCCGCCAACCTTCAGTGGTTATCATAGAGGGCCTTCAGAATCTCGTCAGCCCCCCACTCCAGCAGCCGATCCGCCAACCCTTCGCCCATTGCACGGGCCTCCTGGGTCTTACCCTCGACCTCGCCGCGGATGATGCGGCTGCCATCAGGTTCACCCACCAGGCCACGCAACCAGAGATTACCCGATTCCAGCATGGCATAGCCGGCGATGGGAACCTGGCAACCGCCGTTCAGACGCTGATTCATGGCCCGCTCCGCCCCCAAGCAATAGGCGGTTTCCGCATGGTGCAGTGGTGCAATCAGATCATTGATCCGCGGATCGTCCACCCGGCATTCGATACCCACCGCACCCTGTCCGATGGCGGGCAGACTCTGTTCGGGACCGATCAGGGCGGTTATCCGATCCTCGAAACCCAGGCGTTTCAAACCGGCGGCGGCCAGAATGATGGCGTCATATTCCCCATCATCCAGTTTACGCAGACGGGTGTTCACATTGCCGCGCAGGGAGTTGATCACCAGATCAGGCCTTACTTCAGCCAGCTGGCATTGACGCCGCAGACTGGAGGTGCCGACACAAGCCCCCTGCGGCAGTCGGTCGATGCTTTGATAGCGATTGGAGACAAACGCATCCCGTGGATCTTCGCGCCGCATGATCACCGACAGATGCAACCCCGATGGCAGCTCTACCGGCACATCCTTCATCGAATGCACCGCGATATCCGCCTCGCCACTGATCAGGCCCTGCTCCAGCTCCTTGATAAACAGTCCTTTGCCCCCGATCTTGGCCAGTGGAGTATCGAGGATCTTGTCACCCTGGGTGGTCATTCCCATCAGCTCTACCTGAATATCCGGGTGGACCCTTTTCAATTCAGCGGCGACATGTTCGGCCTGCCACATGGCCAAAGGTGATTTTCGGGTGGCGATTGTTATCGTCTGGGACATGGATGGGAGGCCTCAAAATTCACAGCGGGTACAACGGAGCGCCTATCGGCTGATTATCATTCTCACTAGTCGGGTGCCTATGCTAAAGCCTGCAAGAGATCCACGCAATCGATCATCAGCTGGCCGCTGGCATTCAAGGTTTCCCCTTCCCATAGTAATGCAACAACGCTTCAACACCCTCGGCGCCATGTCTGCGCATAAGCAGGGATAGCTGATCCGCCATCTCATCATCGCCCTGATTGACCCCCACCAGATAGTCCCATAAGGTCCAGCGCAAATAATCCATCCAACCTCCATGCAAGTTAGGCACACCCGCTTCAGACGGTGTCTCGGGGTCGCCATGACAATCTCGACAATAGCGACGATGCAATACGCGCCCGCGACCGACAAGGCGCCAGTCCGTGGTCTGCCTGGGAATGGTAAAGGACTGCTGACTGAAGTAGTCGGCCATAATCGCGAAGTCACCTTCGTCATACCCCTGGACCAGACGTCCCATCACCGTGCCAAAACGGCCGCCATGGCTGAAGGATCGCAACACCTTGAGCAGATAATCTCTCGGCAGACCGGCCAGGGAAGGTATCGCCGGGAAGTGGCTCCGGCCTTGCGGACCGTGACATGGAAAACAGGTCTGCACGATCAGTGGCAAGGCTTGCGGCTGCTCTGTTTGTCCGTCCGTATCCTCGCTTGCCAGGCTACCCGTTGGATACTGCTGCAACAAAGCCCAGGCCAATAGCAATGGGAGCGACTTCCACGGCTTGCCTGATCTCATTATGTCGCGCAGGATACGAGCCCAGGTCACTCCTCCCCCCGCAACACACGCCTCACTTCAGGGAGATGTCGCCGACTGACTTCCAGTGTCTCGTCACAACCGCGCAGGACCACTCGCGGAATGCCGTCACTTCCCTTTTCAAGTCCCACCAGATGGCGTCTCACCACCAAGGCATTACGGTGGATGCGCAACAACCAGTCGCCATAGCGCTCCTGCAATCCTTTCAGGCTCTCCTCGAGCAGCAGCTCACCCTCCTCGTGCCGGGCCATGACATATTTCGAGTCTGCACGCAGATAGATCACCTGATCCAAAGGCACCGTCCTCAATCCGCCCCGATAACTGGCGTGCAGTTTTGGGGCCTGCCGTTCCCCGACTGTGGAGGAAGTGAGCTGGCTTCGGGTAACACGCTGGCTGCGTTGCAGCGCGGTCAACAGCCGTTCACGGCGTACCGGTTTCAACAAATAGTCCTGTACGGATGATTCAAAGGCCTGCAGTGCGTGCTCCTCATAAGCCGTGGTGAAGATAACTGCCGGTGGCCGATCGCTATCGGCCAGCCGCCGTGCGGCCTCCAATCCATCCATCCCCGGCATGCGTATATCCATCAAAACCAGGTCAGCGCCTTGCTCCTTGAACTGCCGTAGCGCCTCTTCCCCGTTGGCCGCCTCACCCACCATCCGATAGGGGCTGCCAAGCTCTTCGATCAGTGCCGCCAGGCGCCGCCTTGCCAGGGTCTCGTCATCCACTACCAATATCTTCAAAGCTCCATCCTCCATAGGGCCTGTTCACACTCATCCGATAGCCTCTGTTACTCCCACCAGGGATGCGGAATCGCCAATCTGACCTGATGCTCTCCATCGATATTCGATTCGGTCAAGCTCGCTTCCAAGTCGTACACGCCCGCAAGGCGTGCGCGGATATTCTCCATGGCCAATCGGTTGCCCTCACGATGGCTCCGCTCATCGGCTTCCGGCAGGGTGTTGCGGATACTCAAATTTATCCGATTGCGTCGGTAACGGCCCGTAATGGTGATCGTGCCACCCTTTGCGGCAGGCTCGATACCGTGGTAAACCGCATTCTCCAGCAACGGCTGTATGATCATCGGCGGGATCTTGGCCTGTTCCGGCAGGTCATTGAGATCCCACACAAGCCTCAGCCGTTCGCCCAAACGATAGTGTTCGATACTGAGATACTGGCGGGCCAGATCCAGCTCCCTACCCAGACTGGAAAGCTGGCTGGCATCACCGAGAGAAACCCTGAACAGATCGGCAAGGTCCTCCACCACCTCTTCGGCCATCGCAGGGTCACTCCGGGTGAGGCTGGCAATTGTATTCATGCTGTTAAACAGGAAATGGGGGCGAATGCGGGAGTAGAGGGCCTGCAATCGGGCGCTGTGCTCAGCCTCCTCCTGCCGCCGCCACAGATATTGCAGATAGAGGTAGTGGAGCACCAAGACACCTATTATGGCGCTGATGCCCAAGGTGCGCCATATCAGGTCAGTGTGGTTCTGTGGCAACATCGACAGACCCATGCTGCTGTTCAGCATAATAATCAGATGAGACACAAGCCAGGCCACCCCGAGCAGAATGCAAAATACGCTAAAACCGGCCCACCAATTACCCAGTCTGTTTAGATGCGGGCGCAATAGGCAGATAAACACCGCCGAACTCAGTCCGATCCACTGCACCAGTAACGAAATCAGACTCAGCACCGAAAAAAAGTCACTCATCCGTTCAGCCACGGCCAAGGATAGCAGGATGGCGAGAAGCTCGCCGATGACAACCACGGCGAACACGGCCCGCATGGCACATAGATTGGGGATAAAGATCACCCTGCCATCTGAGTCCGACGGCCGTTTCCGTTCAGATTGTGTCTCACTCTGCTGCATTCATCCTCTGCCTGCTATAATCCGGCCTGCTTACAAATTCAGGACAATCCTACATGAGCGACAGTCACGCGCCTACGAAACCCTGGTCAGGCCGCTTCAATGAACCGACCGATGCCTTTGTTGAGGCATTCACCGCATCTGTCGGCTTTGACCGGCGACTCTACCAATATGACATTCAAGGCTCCATCGCCCACGCCACCATGCTGGCCCGTCAGGGCATCCTGAGCGATGCCGAACGCGATGCCATCGTGCACGGCCTGGGACAGATCCGCAAACGCATTGAACAAGGCGATTTCACCTGGTCCATCTCCCTGGAAGATGTGCATATGAATGTCGAATCCGCCCTCACAGAGGCTATCGGCGATGCCGGTAAAAAACTTCACACCGGCCGCTCTCGCAATGATCAGGTTGCCACCGATATCCGACTCTGGCTGCGAGACGAAATCGAACAGATCAGAGACGCCATTCTCCGTTTGCAAACCGCCTTGCTGGATAAGGCCGAACGGGAGGCTGATACCATATTACCAGGCTTTACCCACCTGCAAACGGCACAACCGGTATCATTCGGCCACCACATGATGGCCTGGTTCGAGATGCTGGAGCGCGACCGGGAGCGCCTGGCCGACTGTAACAGGCGGCTCAATGTGATGCCTCTGGGTGCCGCTGCGCTGGCCGGTACCACCTACCCGATCGACCGTCACATGACCGCCGAACTGCTGGGCTTCTCGAGACCGGCGGAAAACTCTCTGGATGCCGTCTCGGACCGGGATTTCGCCATCGAATTCAGTGCCGCAGCGAGTATTTTGATGATGCATCTGTCGAGATTCTCCGAGGAGCTGATCATCTGGTCCTCCGCACAATTTGGTTTTATCGAACTCTCCGACAGTTTTTGCACCGGCTCGTCGATCATGCCGCAGAAGAAGAATCCGGATGTCCCTGAGTTGATTCGGGGCAAGAGCGGCCGTATTTTCGGACATCTGATCGCATTGCTGACCCTGATGAAGAGCCAGCCCCTGGCCTATAACAAGGACAATCAGGAAGACAAGGAACCCCTGTTCGACAGCGTGGACAATCTGAAGGGATCATTGAAGGTTTTTGCCGATATGGTCCCCGCAATCAACTGCCGCAAAGCGGCCATGCGACAGGCAACCATGCAGGGATTCGCCACCGCCACCGACCTGGCCGACTACCTGGTGCGCAAGGGTATTCCCTTCCGCGACGCCCATGAGGTGGCAGGCAAGGCGGTTGCATTCGGTGTTGCCGAAGGGCGCGATCTCTCGCAGATGAAACTGGAGGAGCTGCAGCGTTTCTCCAGTGAAATCGAGGCGGATGTATTCGACATCCTCACCCTCGAAGGCTCACTCGCCGCGCGAGACCATATCGGAGGCACCGCCCCCAATCAGGTACGCCGAGCAATTGCCCGCGCCAGAGAAAATCTTGCACCCTGATATCGCGATGATCCGACTGCACCATGTCAGCCTGCTCGTCGCCGATACACGACGCTCGTTGGTTTTTTACCGGGATCTGTTGGGATTGGAGGTCGATCCGGCTCGTCCCGATCTGGGTTTCCCCGGAGCCTGGCTGAAGGTGGGTGACCTACAGATCCACCTGCTGGAGCTGGAAAATCCCGATGCCCTTGCCGGACGCCCCGAACATGGCGGGCGGGACCGCCATACCGCCTTTGTGGTTGACGATTTCAAAGTCATGTGTGAAAAACTTGACCAGGCAGGCGTCGAATATACCTTGAGCCGCTCAGGTCGTGAGGCGCTGTTTTGCCGGGATCCGGATCAAAACGCGATTGAATTGATCGCCGGGCAACGACACTCAACCGGCACTTAGGGCCTCAGCACAACTGCCCGTTTAAAAACGGCCGTATGCTGTCCGCGCACACCATCTACCATGGATACACGGCGCTCATACCGGATAGAGCATGACTAAAATCACAAGCACGGCATAGGTCAGACCCGCTGTCGCCAATCCCGCGATGAGCATCTTTCCAGGATATGCCGCTCTGTCCCAATTACGGACACAGTAAACGACGCTGAAGAGCGGGATGAATAAAACACTCACCCCCCACCAGATACTCTGCCCGAAGGCGTAGACAATGGCGAACAGATTACCGACGAACAGCAATACGCCTGCCAGGCTCACCATGAGTATGACCAGCATCATCATGTATTCATGATGACTTAACCAAGTGAGCAATCCGTAAATTCCCAGCATCGCTACTCCGCCAGTGAGAGAGTTTCTGTTTTACGATCGAATAGCGCCTGCCATTGTCGCACATCTTGCAAAGACGCAGGTCTCAATTATCGTACTCCCGGTGCCGCAAGCAGGGTGATAACCTATGCAGGGGGGGTTATGCCTCCATCGGATTATCGAACTTGAAGCCGTGACTGGGAACACAATCATGGAACCGGCCACCTATCTGCAGCATAAGGTCAAAAACACACTGCAATCCCTGTTACTGGTCATCAGTCTGGGAGGTCTATGCGCCTGGCTTGCCTGGTTTCTCGGTGGTTTTCCGATGGCCATCGCAACAGCCCTGGTGATCCTGATTTCGTATCAGATCAATCCGGTTGCCAGCCCCGAGTGGGCAATGCGTCTGTTTCGCGCCCGCCGGCTCACCCCCAATGAGGCCCCGGATCTCTACCGCCTCATGGCGCAGCTGACCGGGCGTGGCGGGTTGGAACAGATTCCACAGCTCTATTATCTGCCATCCGATGTCATGAATGCGTTTACGACTGGCAATCGCCACAACGCCGCCATCGCCATTTCGGATGGCTTGCTGCGCCGCATGGCATGGCGGGAGATGGCGGGTGTGCTGGCGCATGAGTTGATGCATGTGGTGAACCAGGACACACGACTGATGGCATTTGCCGATCTCACCAGCCGTGTCACCGGTTTTCTCTCCATGATCGGGCAGCTGTTGCTGCTGATCAACCTGCCGTTGATGCTGTTCGGCCAGACCACCCTGCCCTGGATCCCCATTCTGTTACTGCTGGTTGCCCCCACATTGAGCGCCCTGGCGCAACTCGCCCTGTCACGCAGCCGTGAATACGAGGCGGACCTGGGCGCGGCAAAGCTGACCGGAGATCCCCTGGGGCTGGCCTCCGCCCTGAACAAGCTCGAGCCCCCCCGGCACCGTCTGCTGGAGCGCCTGCTTCATCCCGGCCCGCGTATTCCTGATCCATCGCTCCTGCGTACCCACCCACCGACCGACGACCGGGTAGCGCGATTGATGGCACTTACCCATCTGGGCAGCACGGCTTCAGATGAGGCTTTATCCCCCAGCGATATACGGAATCTGCTCGCCCACAACCCCTACCGCCCGCGCTGGCACCGCAACGGCATGTGGTATTAAATGTCCGTACACTCATTTCAAAGATAGCTGACAATGCCCAAAGATAGCCTGGATGATCTGAATAGCCGCTTAAAGACCTTTGCCCAAACCCGTAACTGGGAACAGTTCCACAATCCGAAGAATCTCACCATGGCGATGATCGCCGAGTGTGCGGAGCTGGTGGAGCATTTCCAATGGCTGACACCGGAACAGAGCATGAATCTGACTCAGGAAAAGCACGATGAAGTCACGCTGGAAATGGCGGATATCCTGATCTACCTGATCCGCTGTGCCGAACGTCTCGATATCGACCTGATCGAGGCCGTCGAACGTAAAATCGCCATAAACGAGGCGCGTTATCCGGTGGAAAAGGTCTTCGGCGACGCACGGCGCGCCTCGGAATACGAAGAATAGGGCCGCCGGCATGACCAGTCCACGCAATCCCTTTCCCCAATCTTTGCAGGGTGGAGTGTTCTCCGGACAGACGCTATCTTTGTGAAAAACCATTACGACGACTCAGTAATTGACCGGGGAATGAGATGAAGAAGTATCAATGTATAGTTTGCGGATTTATCTATGATGAGGCAGAAGGCCTTCCCGAGGAGGGCATTGCCGCCGGCACCCGGTGGACGGATATCCCGGAGGAGTGGGAGTGTCCGGAATGCGGTGTCAGCAAGTCAGATTTCGAAATGGTGGAATTGGTCGCCTAGCCCCCGTCCGGTCCATCATACTTGATGTCGCGGCAACTGTCGCAAGCGAGCCGGTTGAGCCGGTGTGAAAGCATAATAAAAAACCATGGCTAGCGTACTGATACTGGGTACAGGCCTTGCCGGATATACCCTGGCGCGGGAGGTCAGGGCGTAGGCGGCACATTCCCTCCCCAGCGTACCCCGCATGTGGTGCTCCACCACCCTTTCACATGCCTGGTGACCGCCTCTTTTCCACCAGGCAAGCACTACAACACCATTTTTTGTAAATTTTAGCGCCTGGACTACATTCTTTGGTCCGCCTGCCGATAGAGAAGGCTGAACATAATTATTAATCGTCCGTCGACGGACTGAGATTCAAGAAAGATTCGAGGAATTACTTAATGGATATCGTGCCTTATCTCAAGTTGATGGTGCAAAAAAACGGCTCAGATCTCTTTTTCAGCACCGGTGCCGCCCCCCACCTGAAAACCGAAGGTGAAACTCGTCCGATAGGGTCTTCCCCAATGCAAAGCGGGCAGGTCAGGAAACTCGCTTACGGCATCATGAACGATGATCAGATAAAGGAGTATGAAGCCACATACGAGTGCAATCTGGCGATATCCGTCAACAACCTCGGGCGCTTTCGCGTCAATGTCTATAAACAACGGGGCGATGCGGCGATGGTCATCCGCTATATCAAGGGCGTGATTCCCCCGGTAGAGAAGCTCAACCTGCCGATTATTCTGAAGGACCTGATCATGGAACCCCGCGGCCTGATCCTGGTCGTCGGCGCAACCGGTTCAGGCAAATCGACCACCCTGGCCTCGATGATCGAGCACCGCAACCAGACTTCAACCGGGCATATATTGACCATTGAGGATCCTATCGAGTATCTCTACACCCACAAAAAGTCGGTGGTCGATCAGCGTGAGGTCGGACTCGACACGCTCTCATACGAAAACGCTCTGAAAAATGCCATGCGTGAGGCCCCTGATGTGATTCAGATCGGTGAGATCCGGGAAATGAGCACCATGCAGCACGCCATCGCCTATGCTGAAACCGGCCACCTTGCGCTCTCGACGCTGCACGCCAACAACTCAAATCAGGCACTCGATCGCATCATCAACTTCTTTCCGGACAGCGCCCATCACCAGCTGTTCATGGATCTCTCGCTCAATCTTCGGGCGGTCATATCCCAGCGTCTGGTAAAGGGCATCAACGGTCAGCGCATCCCCGCGGTGGAGATCATGCTGCTATCGACCTACATCTCCGAGCTGATTCAGAAAGGGGATATTCACACCATCAAAGAGGTCATGGAACAAGGTACCGAACGCGGCATGCAGACCTTCGATCAATCCCTCTACAAGCTCTACAAAGAGGGTAAGATCTCTATGGAGGAGGCACTCTCCCATGCGGATTCACGCAACAACCTGTCGCTGAAGATACGCCTCTCCGACACCGAGGGCGTGGAAGCCCCGGGCGGCCTGGGCGTGGCAGAGGATCATTTCTGATCCTTGCCTGCATAGAGCCAGCCTGAGAAAAGCCGGGTCAAGAGCGGCATTACAGCATAAGTCAGACAGACAACGACCAGTGCGGTCAGGACGATTGTCTGCAACAGCCCGGGCCAGGTTGACATCAACGGACCGAGCAGGCTGCTCAGCAGGGTCACCAGGCTGAACACACCCATCCACACCACCAGGGCCATTTTGTATCTGGGCGGATGTACATTTATCGCGCAGGCCGGCAGGGTGAACCAGGCTTCGAGCCCGGAAATGGTTTCAACTTGCCTGGGCTCGCTGACCTGTTCCGCAATGGCGCGCCACTCGGCACGTTCAGCGGAGCCCTCCCAACGCTCAAGATTGCTGCGACGATCGAACTTGAAGATGATGCGGTAATTTCCGCCCGGTTTTGAAGGACGAAAGATATTCGTGCCCATGTGTCCCTGGTGCTGCAGGGCAGCCTGGGTAATACCGGCAAGATAGTCCTCGAACGCCTGCTCCTTGCCCGGTTTGGGTCGCCGTGTGACCAGCACGGTCACGGGTGGGTCCATGCTTTTTTCCATCGGAGGCGCCCCCTAACCGAAAACCTGCCAACCCTGGCGTAGCGCATCTATCACCACGCTGGGCGCGCTATCCAGGAACTCGCTGCGATTGGACATCCTGGCGAACCAGTCGCCAAGCCGCGGTGTCTGCGGCGGTGGCATGCCATATGCCATGGCGAGACCGAAACGGCTTGCCAGAACATAATCGGGTATACCGGCAGCGGGTACGAAATAGTCTGTCTCCGCCAAAGCCCGCTCCAACCTCGGCAGAGCCAGGTGCCAGGCTTCCACAGCACTGGCCATGACCCCCTGATCCCACGCTTTAGGTTCACGCTGCCGACGCTCGAATACCAGCTTGCGCACCGCCTCCCCCACCTGCGCATCGGCATAGTGGGCAAGTCCCCGCGCCAAGGCGCGCTCTCTTGCCGAAGCAGGCAGCAGATTACCATATCTGTCATTGAGGTATTCAAGCATGACTGCAGACTCGGTGATGACGATTTCATCTATCATGATCACCGGCACGGTGTTTCCGGGTGATAACCGCTGCCACTTTTGCAGATGCTCAGGGTCGTCATATCGATGATGCTGATAGTTCACATCGCAACGTTGCAGCGCCATGCGTACACGCCAGCAGAAGGGGCATTCAGGTTTGTCGTAGAGTCTGACCTCCCTGTTCATAGACAGGACAGTCTCCTCTCCCGCAGGTATTCCCGGACAAAATCGATGCGATCCTGGCCCCAGAATATCTCATCTTCACAAATGAATGTGGGCACCCCAATAGCCCCCTTCTCCTCAGCCTCACTCCAGTTATGCGTCAAAACCGCCTGTCGGGCAGGGTCTTGGGCCGCTTCCGCCAGCGCCTCCCTGTCCAGGCCGATTTCGCTGCCCACATCGAGTAACACGTCGAGCACTCCGATATCCTGACCCTCGGCCCACTCCTTGCGCATCACCTCGACAATATAAGGGCGCAGCAATCCTTTCTCCTCCGCCAACAGTGATCCCGCACCCGCCAGGGTAGGGTCGGTGGTTTTCGGCGGGGGATTGACGGGGATACCCAGCCGTCGCGCGAAGCGCCCCATATCCTGGCGGGCAATGGGAAGCTTCTTGACCGCCACATCCGGTGGCGAACGCCCATCCCAGCCACCCAATGGGCGCCAGATGAGATTGGTGCGGTACTCGTCGAATATCCGCCACATGGTTTTACTGGCCAGATAGCAATAGGGACTGCGGAAGTTGAAATAGAGATAGATGTCGGCTGAATCGGGGTTCATGCTGCACGCTCTCAGTCAGCGGTAAAAAATGCCTGGCGCCGATGCGCCAGGCAAGGCACGGTATCAACGACCGGAAGCCCGAAGGTTCTGTACGGTGAATTTATTGGCGGGATTCAATGCGGGATCGACTTGCCCCTTGAACTGACCCGTGGTGCAGTGCATGGCCTGCACATCAATCATGGTGAAGGAGTCGTCGATCGCCACACCGGTCCCCTTGTTTTTCGGCAGGTGGTGATCCGGATGCGCCTGACCGATCTGCCAACTCTTCCACAGATCCCCCTTGCGGTCATAGGTCAGGGTACGGGGAATGGTGAAGGTCTGGGCATCGATATAGTGCACGCGCTTGCTGATCGGATGGTTCGAATCCTTCGGCTTGTTCTCCAGCTCGTAGACCTTGCGCAACTGCCAGGTGATCTGAGGAAAGCAGTCGCCCTTGCCGCCCATCTCCACGAACTGGTATCCGTCCGGCTCCTTATGCTCTTCGGAGAGTTTCAGGTCGTTGTGATTGTAGAACGGCACCAGGATGTTCTTGGCGCCTTTGAAGGTCCACTCCATATCGTTGATGCGTCCGTTGTAGCCTTCGAAGTCCTCGATCATGACGTCGGAACCGAGAAAGGCATCGGTCACCTGACCGGAGGCCAGACGGCGGACACGGCGCTGGAAACCGAGATAGAGCCAGGCGCTGTCGCGCTTGAGATCGTTTTCATAGCGGTGGATCAACAGCTGGGTATTCTTGACGTCAAAGGGTTCCATCGCCTGTACGTAGATTGCACGAAACAGCTTTGACGGATTCGGAGAAATCTCGGGTAACGGTTCCTGGTTGACCCGGTGCATATAGTTGAGGAAGTGAAAATTGATTTTGATCGTTCTCTCCAGCTTCCCGGAGTTCATATCCTTATACTTCCAGTAGAAGGGATAGATCGCCGCATTGTCACCCCAGTTGTAGCCATACTTGTAGTTCCAGGCCAGTTTCTCACCCACCCGCGGATCATCCATCGACGGTTCCTCAGGGAAAGGCCGGCCGGCGATGAAACCTTCTATCTCACCCGATTTCTCGCCGAGCTTTACCTTACCCAAACCATCTCTGGTCGCCTGAACATAGTTGGGATGCAGGTCGAACGAGGTAGTCTCCCCAACGGTGATTTTTATCCAACCCTGACTGATGAACTCATGCATTGCTGGATCGAGGACATCCTTGAATTTATCCACGTTCGACTGATCGATCACCAGGCCCGCGCTCAATTCTTCTAAGCTGGGCACGCCGGTTTTGTAGGGATAGAAACTCTTCTCCACATCTTCATTGGTTGCAGCCTGGACAGGCAGTGTGGCGGCAAGTATCACTCCGGCCGCCAGCATAGTGTTAAGCAAACGCATTGTTTGAATCTCCATTGAAAAACTTAGAAGCGATAACGCAAGGTGACCTGGAACTCATCCTCGGCCTGGGCCATCCCGATAGGCCCGGAACGGAAACGGCCGAGCGGTTCGAAACCCGCCAGGTTACGCAGGGCAAGGTCACCCGGAGCGCCTGCCCCGGTAAACGGTGGAAAGAGATTACAGGCCCGGCAATCATCGAACTCCTGGGCGCCATCACCCACCTTTACATTGGCGCCGACGGTAAGACGGAGATTGTCGCTGATCAGCCAATCGACAGAGGGCGCGATGACACTGGCATGGGCCTTGAAGTCATGCGCCATGATGACTTGCGGGCTCACCCGGTCGTTCTTGTACCAGCCCTTTATCAGCAAGGTGCCTATATGGTTGATTTCCCAGTTGGGGATGCCCGCTTCGATACCGTTGATCGTATCCCGCTCGTGATCGACAAGGTATTCACCGAACAGCTGTGCGGAGAGCAGGAATGCGCGACGCTCATTAAGAAAAGGGATGAAGGTGGGGCGGTCCCAGCCGACGACATAGCGAAATACATCAGACTCGGAATAGAGTTCCGGACGCAGGGTATTGGCAAACTCTTCGCCCTGTGTATAGGCCGCCTCGACGCGGAAGACCGACTTGATATCATCCACGTAGAAGTCCAGGGAGCCACCGAGAAGGTTGACCCGCGGGAAGTGCATATCGAAGGCGATCAGATAATCATAGCCCTGGGACTCGATATCGGTGGTAAAGGGGTTGTCCGCCGTATCCACCACACCGCGCAGGGAGGGTAGTTGCGAACGATAGGTCAGGGCGTTCAGGGAGAATCCCAGACCCTGATAGTCACCCTCCAGCTTGACACCGAATTGGGAATTGCTGAGCGACCAATCCGGCAGATGCACATCCCGGATACCGATCACATGGGCCGGGAAATCAGTGGACAGGGCGCCGCCGGCAAAATTCGCCACCGAACATCCGTTGTCCCAGCAGTTCTTCATGGCACGGAAGAAACTGCCCGCATCGAGAATTGCGTAGGGCGTACCGCCCTGACCGAGATTGCTGGGACGGAATTCATCGAAGTTCCAGACAAACTGCAGGTTCAGATCATCGAACAGCTCGGTGGCGCCCATCCGGTACTCGCCGGTGGCCATCCACATGGGTATGCGGATATCCTCCAGCTCGTCGTAGATGTTATGCCGTGAATAGTCGACGGGATTGATGACATCGAGCACACGAAACAGATCGGTGCGCCCCCAAACCACCTGCTGCCGACCAAGCCGGAAGTTCCAGGTGGCGCCACTCTCGGTCGGCATGGTGGCATCGATGTAGGCCTCACGCAGGAAATCGAGCCGATCGTTGAATTCGGGATACTTGAGATCACTCTCGTCGAAGTCGAGATAGTCTTTCATACAGCCCCGTGAATCCACATCACAGGGGCGTACCGGTACGCCCATGCCGACCCCGCCCTCTGTATCGTGCAACGCACTGCCAAGATTGTCCAAACCTTCGTTTGGATTCTCACCGGTATCGAAACCGAAGCCCAAAACGCCGGTCGAGACATCCGAGGCGCCCCAAGACGTGGTGCCCGCACCACCAACCGATTCCAGCCCGATCTCCCCTCCGGCCTCACTGCCGAACTGATCGTCATTGAGGTCGTAGACCGCATCGTAGGTCGCGCGAAATGTGCCGACAAAACTGACATTGGAAAATGAGCCTTTGGCGCCGTAGTCTTTGGAGCCTTCGATCTGAACCGTATTGCGCATCTTACTCAGGCCGACATGGCGGCGTGCATAGGTGGCGTTTTCGACAAATCCGTTGATCTGCAGCGTGCCATCCTCAGAGGTGTAGGCCGCCGCCTGGCCACTACCTAAACAAGCAGTGATAACGGCTGGCAACAGGGCTGCGACTATGGCCGGATGCATCCTTCCCGGTTGTTGTTTATTACTATCTAGGAACATCCTAGCCTCCTCCGACAACGTAAAATATATGTGTGCAGAACTGACTATGCAGCTGGCATGCCAACTTTCAACACATTGAAATTAAAAGAAATATTTCGGGCGTCAGGGAGAGGGTTATCGATACAGTAAAAATATCGATAATTTGTTTTATCATATGGTGATTGATTATTATATCGATAATTAATCAAGACAAAAAAATGGCCGGAGCTGCACGCCGGCCAATAAGGAGGGATCGGAAGAGTTTTATGTGTTCAGGTTTAAGTTGAGATGTTGAGGGCTCAGCCAGCCCCATCACACCAGCTCACGCGATCGCCTTCTCCGCGTAGAGCACACCGTCTTCATCGTAGCGGGCGCTGCCGATGAAGCTCGGACGGAATATCATCACCCAGGAGGGGACGATAAACATCGCCGCCAGGGCGTTGAGTACCAGCATCACCACCAGCAGCAACGCCGCGTCCGCCTGAAAACGCAGGTCGGAGATAAACACCCACATGATCATCCCGCCGATCAGGCAGGCGGCGGTAAAGCCGATCGCCTTGCCGGTGGTGGCGATAGCGCGCAGCACCGCGTGCTGCAGATCGCCGGAGACCTTGGCCGTCTCTTCGCGAATCCGGTCCATGATGTAGATGGAGTAGTCGATACCGACGCCGATACCCACCGCGATGATCGGCACCGTATTGACATTGATGCCGATCGCCGCCAGCCCCATATAGGCGTAGGTGGAGACGGTACAGAACATCATCCCCAGGAACATGATGAATCCCGCATGCAGGGACATGTAGAACCAGGTGACAAAGACGAAGATCAAGGCCAGCACCAGGGGAATGATCAGCATATTGCTCTCGTAGGCCGACTCGTTCATGGCGGCGGTCACACCCACCAGGCCGCCGGCGAGTTCGATATGCAGACCCTCCACCTGATTCGCAGGCTCGTTGATCCACTCTTTGGCGCGATGGATCGCCCGGCGGATCGTTTTGGCCTGATGATCCTTGTAGAAGAAGACGATATTGGCCACCCGGTCATCGGTATCGACGAACTCCTTGAGCGCGCCGGGCACCGGACTGGAGGCCATATAGGCGAACATCAGACCGCCCACATAGGCCTCGGTATCGGGGATGATGGCCCAGCGGGGATCATCGGAATGGAAGATCCGGTTGACCTGTTTCACCAGATCGGGGACCGCCTTGGCGCCACCCAATTCCGGATCGAGCAGCATATGGTTCTGGAATGCCTCGATGGCCTGCAGCACATCCGGGCGCTTCATACCGCCCTTCTCGTCGGTCCTGGCCACGATGTAGAGCTCTTCCGAACCGGGAAAGCGCTCGTTGATCACCTTGGACGAGACATTGTAGTCGTGATCCAGGTAGAGAATGGGCGAGCCGGGTTCCGACTCACCGATCTGCACCCGGCTGCTGAGCTGGGCACCCAGCAGCAGTATCGGGCCGGCAGTGCCCAGCACGATCAAACCGCCCTGTTTGTTGGCGACCAGCGCCGCCACTCTGCCGAACAGCGCATCCTCCGCTGCGGGCCTTTTGGCCGCCGGTTTCGGCTTCGGCAGCAGGGAGAGCATCAAGGGTACAGCGATCAGAACAGTGAAGACCACGCAGATCGCCCATAGGGAGGCGTAGATCCCCAGCTTCACATTGATCGGCACGGAACCCAAAGCGATCAGCAACAGGCCGATGGCATCCGATACGATACCCAGGCTGCCGGGACGAAAGAGGGAGTCGAAGGTCCGGTGGGCCGCCTCGCGTGAATCGTCCACCTCCTCCAACTCGCCATAGAAGCGCTGCACCAATTGGATGGCATGGGACATGGCCCTGGCGGATATCAGGAATGGGATCACCAGGGTCAGCGGATCCAGATTGTAGTCGAGCAAAGAAAGGATGCCGAGGCCCCAGATCGCCGAGATGGTGATACCGAACATGGGCAGCAAGATGCCATACGCCCGGCGGAAGTAGATGATCAGCAGGAAGAGCATGATCCCCACCGTGGTGGTAAAGATCAGAAACAGCTGATCCAGATAACTGTAGACCCAGCCCCAGAGCATGGGCTGTCCGGTGGCGTAGATCTCCACGCCGGCCGCCTTCTCCGCTTCCCGGATCTGCTGCAGCTGACTGAATATCTCACCATAGTTCAACTGGCCCTCGTTGAACTGGGCCTTGATCAGCGCCGCCTTGAGATCGGGGGAGACCAGCAGACCGAAGACCCGGGGATTGCTCATCACGTCGTCACGCAGTTTGTTGAGCTCCTCGCCCGTCCAGTTATCCTTTAGCGGATCGTAGTAGGGCTGGGAGTTGACGTCTCCTGTTTCGGTCAGCCATACCTTGCGTGAGGTACGGTGGGTCAGACTGGCCAGCAGATTGTGGTTGACGCCGCTGACGTTATCCACCGCCTGGGTAATGCGATGGATGCGGGCCAGGGTCTCCCGGCTGAAGATATCGCCCTGGTCCACCACCACCGCCATCACCACATTGTTGGCGCCGCCGAAGGTATCGCGGATGGAGTTGTGCAACTTGATGTATTCGTGCTCCTGCGGCAACAGGTCGGCAAAATCCGAGTACATCTTCACCTGGGGTACCTGGATGGCGAAAAAGAGGGTCAGCGCAGCGATAACCCCAAGAAAGACCTTGGGATAGCGGAACACCAGATTGTCGATGTTTTTCAACCAGTGGGAGAAGGCGTGCATGGTCATCGGCTGTCTCCCCCGGGTGCTGTGTCTATCGGACTGATGATCCCGCGTCCCCCCATTACCAGCAGCCGCTCTTCGCCCTGGGGGATGGCAGTGATGAGATAGGAGAAGAGGCGCGGGGCCTCGGGTACCTGCTCCCAGCCGTCACCAATCAACTGAAGCAGGGTACCGTTATCACCGGTGGCATAGAGCCGGTCACCCTGGGGAATCAGGTTGTAGATGGGGGCGCTGCTGACCGACTTTTGACGATGCCAGGTTTCGCCCCGGTCTTCTGTGTGCAGTATGGTGCCGCTGAGCCCGGCGACCCACCCCTCGTCCAGCGTGCGGAACCAGGCCGCCATGGGATAGAACTCGTTGGGGATACCATTGCCACGCTCCCAACTCTCCCCCCCGTCCTCGGTGAAGTAGAGTGATCCGAACTCACCGGCGACCACGGCATGTTCCTTGTCGAGCCATTGGATCGAGGTGAACTGCATATCCTCCTGTTGCGATATCTCACGCCAGTTTCCCTGGCTCTGGTCACTGTGGATCAGGGTACTGAAACTGGCGGCTATCCAGAACCGTCCCCGTGGATCACAACTGATCGCCATCGGGCTCTCCATGGTTTCCAGCTGCTGCGCCCGCCAGTCACTGCCCTGGGCATCGGAAAGCCACACCTTACGCACCGTATCGATGGCTGCGAAACTGCCGTCTTCGCAACTGGCTACGGAGATCAGCGACGACTTCGTGGGCAATTGAGTACGCTGCCAGGTCTCACCCTTGTCCAGGCTGGTGAGTACCGTACCGTAATCCCCCACCGCAATGATCCGGCGATGATTGGAAGCGGCCGCTTTCAATTGATCGAAACGGTAGATCGGCTTCTCGATCTCCCGTTCAACCAGGGTCAGGTCGAGGGGCGCCTCACAGGCGCTGATCAGGAGACCCAGCGCCAGCCATGCGAAAGCTCGCCATGGTCCGCCAGGTAGCAATCGGTGATCGTTGTTCATCTTTTCATCCTCCGCTCTCAATCCCCTCACACAAACCGCATACCCACGCTGCCCAACCCCTGATAGCGCACATTGAGGCAATCCCCCTTCTCCATCGCCACCGCGGCGGTGATGCCGCCGGTGAGGATCAGGGTGCCGGCGGGGATCTCCTCGCCTCGCTCCCCCAGCATGTTGGCCAACAGCGCCACACTGGCGGCCGGGTGGCCGAGTACGGCAGCACCTGCACCCAGCTCGACCACCCGGCCATTCTTCTCCATCACCACACCAAGGGTGCGCATATCCACATCCGCCGGATCGGCCATCTGCCCCCCCAGCACAAAGCGGGAGGAGGAGGCGTTGTCGGCGATCACGCTGACCAGGTCGAAGCGGAAGTTTTCGTAGCGGGAGTCGATGACCTCCACCGCCGGGATGACGAAGTCGGTCGCCGCCAACACATTGCCGATATGGCAACCCGGCCCACGCAGGGGGGCCTTGGTAACGAAGGCGAGTTCCGCCTCCACCTTGGGGTGGATCAGCTGATCGGTTTCGATCTCACCACCGTCGGGGCGGTCGAAGTAATCGGCGAGGAAACCGTAGACGGGTGTCTCCACCCCCATCTGCTTCATCTTGGCGCGGGAGGTGAGTCCTACCTTGAGACCGATGATCTTGTCGCCTCTCTCCTCCTTGCGCCGACGAATCTCGAACTGGATGTCGTAGGCATCCTCGAAATTCATCTGCGGAAAGCGATCGGTGATCTTGGTGGCGTCTTTCACTTCCAGCTCGCTGGTCTCGAGATATTCCGCCAGCTCCGCGAGCTGTGCCTGTGTCAATGTACCCATCAGTTCGCCCCCTGCGCCTTGGCCATCTCCATGGCCACATCCTCGATCATGTCCTCCTGACCGCCGATCATGCCGCGTTTGCCCAGCTCCACCAGTATGTCGCGGGAGGAGACGCCGTAGCGCTCCTGGGCTCGCTTGGCGAACAGCAGAAAGGAGGAGTAGACCCCGGCATAGCCCAGGGTCAGAGCATCCCGATCGACCCGGATGGGGCGGTCCAGCATCGGTACGACCAGATCCTCCGCCACATCCATCAGCTTGAACAGATCGACGCCGCTCTCCACCCCCATGCGCTCGGCCACGGCGACAAAGACTTCCAGTGGGGTGTTACCTGCGCCGGCCCCCATCCCCGCAGCCGAACCGTCGATACGGTTGGCGCCCGCCTCCACCGCAGCAAGGGAGTTGATCACACCCAGGGAGAGATTATGGTGGCCGTGAAAACCCAGCTCGGTCTCAGGCTGCAGTGCGTGGCGCACGGCACCCAGCCGATCGCTCACATCCTCCGGCAGCATGTAGCCGGCGGAATCGGTGACATAGATGCAATTGGCGCCGTAGCCCTCCATCAGCTTGGCCTGTTCGACCAGCTTCCCGGGACCGACCATGTGGGCCATCATGAGAAATCCCACGGTATCGAGCCCAAGTTCGCATGACTTCTTGATGTGCTGTTCAGAGACATCCGCCTCGGTGCAGTGAGTGGCCACGCGGATGGTGTCGACACCGCAGTCGGCGGCCATCTCCAGCTCCGGAACGGTACCGATACCCGGCAGCAGCAGGGCGGAGATCTTGGCGCTTTCCACATGGGGCCGCACCGCACGCAGGTATTCCTCGTCGGTATGGGCCGGGAAGCCCTAGCCCCAATATTTCACGCATTAAAAAGGCAAAATCCTGATACTTCGATATAATTCAGTTGCTTACACTGTAATCGAAAGGATTTTGCCTGTGACAAACTGTACCCAGACTGCCTTTGATTTTCCAGCCCTAAAACGCCGTAAGGTTCAAGCCGAGTTTTCCGGTGGCGATATCACCTCGGACGGCGGCGTGTTGCTGCTGCGTGAGATCGACAGGCGTCTGGGATTGCTCGAGGCGGTTGATGCGGTCATCCCCGACCCGCGAGATCCCCGCTATATTGAACACAGCCAGTTGAGCCTGTTGCGCCAGCGAGTCTATGGGCTCTGCCTGGGTTATGAAGATCTGAACGACCATCAGACACTACGCACCGACCCGGCCCTACAGAGCTCGATCGAACGCGAGGAGGTACTGGGCAGCCAGTCGACACTTTGTCGGCTGGAGAACCGGGTCGATCGCCGGGTTGCCGTTGATGTCCACAACCTACTGCTCGAGCAGTTCATTGCCTCATATGATGCACCACCCGATGAGCTGATCCTGGATTTCGACGCCACGGATGATCCGGTGCATGGCCGCCAGGAAGGCCGCTTCTTTCACGGCTACTACGATCACTACTGCTTCCTGCCCCTGTATGTCTTTTGTGGCGATCAACTGCTGGTGAGTTATCTGCGGCCCAGCCGGATCGATGCGCCCAAGCATGCCTGGGCGATTCTGGCGCTGTTGGTCAAACGCCTGCGCCGGGCTTGGCCTGAAGTGCGTATCATCTTTCGGGGCGATAGCGGCTTTTGCCGTCACCACATGCTCAGCTGGTGCGAGCGCAACGCTGTGGGCTATATCGTGGGCATCGCCAAGAATGACGCCTTGCTGCGGTGTATCCGTGAGCCCATGCAGTGGGTTGAGGAACTGGCGAAGCGAACCGGCATGAAGATGCGGGAATTCTTTCAGTTTCACTATGCCGCCAGCACCTGGAAGACGCGTCGCAAGATGATCGCCAAACTGGAGGTCACCGACAAGGGGCCAAATCCACGCTTCATCGTCACCAACCTGGCCGGCGACAAACAGCGTCTTTACGATGACCTCTACTGCGCCCGTGGTGACATGGAGAACCGAATCAAGGAGCAGCAACTGGGGCTGTTCGCCGATCGCACCAGCGCGCATTACTGGTGGGCCAATCAGTTTCGTCTACTGCTGTCCAGTCTGGCCTATGTGCTGATGGAGGCCATCCGGCGCCTCGCGCTGAAGGGCACGGAACTGGCGCGTGCACAGATGACCACGATCCGGCTCAAACTGTTCAAGATCGGGGCGGTCATCATTCGCAACACGCGACGGATCCGCTTCCTGCTCTCCAGCACCTATCCCTATCAGGCGCTGTTTTTCCAGGTGGCGGCACGACTCAAGCCGGGATAGCCCGGCAGAGTGCTGCCCCGGCACGTTGATCAACAATGGGGGTAAGGGGGAGTCTGCCCGGAGGGTGGAAAATCAGGGCTTGATAGAGGTTTGGTTCCCAGTGAGGGCAAACCATCCAAGCTTGGCCATATCACCGGCTAAATTTAAAAACGGATGAAACATGCGGGCTAGTTGACCGAAGCGCCGGCCAGGCCGTCGCCGTGGGTGACCTCGATCATCGGAACACCGGCCTGGTCCAGGGCGGACGCAACGGCAACCATCTGATCCAGACTGATCTGGTGGCGCTTGGCGTGCATGCCGTCGCACAGGCTCATGTCGTGGATGGTGATTTTCTTTCCATTCAGGTTCATCGTTCTTGTCCTCAGGCGGTTGCCTTTTCCGCTGCCAGCACCAGACTGCCGTTGACAATCTCTTCCGCGAACATCTCCGCGGTACGCAGTCCGGCAGCGGTCATGATGTCCAGGTTCCCGGCGTACTTGGGCAGATAGTCGCCCAGCCCCTCCACTTCCATGAACACGGAGACCCGGTTGCCATCGAACACGGGACCGTTCTTCAGACGGTAGCCCGGTACGTACTTCTGCACCTCGGCGATCATCGCCTCGATCGATTCGGTGATCGCCTGTTGATCCGGCTCCTCCTGGGTGATGCAGTGGACCGTATCGCGCATGATCAGCGGCGGTTCAGCCGGGTTGAGGATGATGATCGCCTTGCCCTTCTTGGCGCCGCCCACCTTCTCCACCGCGTCGGCGGTGGTCTGGGTGAACTCGTCGATATTCTTGCGCGTGCCCGGGCCGGCGGATTTGGAGGAGACGGTGGCGACGATCTCGCCATAGGCCACCGGCTGCACTCGGCTGACGGCAGCCACCATGGGAATGGTCGCCTGACCGCCGCAGGTGACCATATTGACGTTCAGCTCGCGCTTGCCGACATGCTCCTTGAGATTGACCGGCGGTACACAGAAGGGGCCGACTGCGGCAGGCGTCAGATCGATCATGATGGAGCCCTGCTGCTGCACCTTGCGGTTGTTCTCGCCGTGCACATAGGCGGAAGTGGCATCGAAACAGATCTGGACATCGTCCTCCCGCATATGGGGCACCAGGCCATCGACCCCTTCATGGGTAGTCTTCAGACCCAGCTTGCGAGCCCGTGCCAGGCCCTCGGAATCGGGATCGATACCGACCATCCAGACCGGATTGATCCAGTCGCTGCGCAGTGCCTTGTAGAGCAGATCGGTGCCGATGTTGCCGGAGCCGATCAGGGCTGCGTTGATTTTGTTCATTGCTCCTATCCTCGTCGAATTATCAGGGCTGTCGGTTGATTCGCCCTAGCCCCAATATTTCACGCATTAAAAAGGCAAAATCCTGATACTTCGATATAATTCAGTTGCTTACACTGTAATCGAAAGGATTTTGCCTGTGACAAACTGTACCCAGACTGCCTTTGATTTTCCAGCCCTAAAACGCCGTAAGGTTCAAGCCGAGTTTTCCGGTGGCGATATCACCTCGGACGGCGGCGTGTTGCTGCTGCGTGAGATCGACAGGCGTCTGGGATTGCTCGAGGCGGTTGATGCGGTCATCCCCGACCCGCGAGATCCCCGCTATATTGAACACAGCCAGTTGAGCCTGTTGCGCCAGCGAGTCTATGGGCTCTGCCTGGGTTATGAAGATCTGAACGACCATCAGACACTACGCACCGACCCGGCCCTACAGAGCTCGATCGAACGCGAGGAGGTACTGGGCAGCCAGTCGACACTTTGTCGGCTGGAGAACCGGGTCGATCGCCGGGTTGCCGTTGATGTCCACAACCTACTGCTCGAGCAGTTCATTGCCTCATATGATGCACCACCCGATGAGCTGATCCTGGATTTCGACGCCTCGGATGATCCGGTGCATGGCCGCCAGGAAGGCCGCTTCTTTCACGGCTACTACGATCACTACTGCTTCCTGCCCCTGTATGTCTTTTGTGGCGATCAACTGCTGGTGAGTTATCTGCGGCCCAGCCGGATCGATGCGCCCAAGCATGCCTGGGCGATTCTGGCGCTGTTGGTCAAACGCCTGCGCCGGGCTTGGCCTGAAGTGCGTATCATCTTTCGGGGCGATAGCGGCTTTTGCCGTCACCACATGCTCAGCTGGTGCGAGCGCAACGCTGTGGGCTATATCGTGGGCATCGCCAAGAATGACGCCTTGCTGCGGTGTATCCGTGAGCCCATGCAGTGGGTTGAGGAACTGGCGAAGCGAACCGGCATGAAGATGCGGGAATTCTTTCAGTTTCACTATGCCGCCAGCACCTGGAAGACGCGTCGCAAGGTGATCGCCAAACTGGAGGTCACCGACAAGGGGCCAAATCCACGCTTCATCGTCACCAACCTGGCCGGCGACAAACAGCGCCTTTACGATGACCTCTACTGCGCCCGTGGTGACATGGAGAACCGAATCAAGGAGCAGCAACTGGGGCTGTTCGCCGATCGCACCAGCGCGCATTACTGGTGGGCCAATCAGTTTCGTCTACTGCTGTCCAGTCTGGCCTATGTGCTGATGGAGGCCATCCGGCGCCTCGCGCTGAAGGGCACGGAACTGGCGCGTGCACAGATGACCACGATCCGGCTCAAACTGTTCAAGATCGGGGCGGTCATCATTCGCAACACGCGACGGATCCGCTTCCTGCTCTCCAGCACCTATCCCTATCAGGCGCTGTTTTTCCAGGTGGCGGCACGACTCAAGCCGGGATAGCCCGGCAGAGTGCTGCCCCGGCACGTTGATCAACAATGGGGGTAAGGGGGAGTCTGCCCGGAGGGTGGAAAATCAGGGCTTGATAGAGGTTTGGTTCCCAGTGAGGGCAAACCATCCAAGCTTGGCCATATCACCGGCTAAATTTAAAAACGGATGAAACATGCGGGCTAGCTCATATGTTTGCCGGCCTGCCAGCCGCCTTGGGTCAGATGGGCCTGTGCCGTCTCCATCGGCTCCGCCTCCAGCGGCGTGGCCAGGCTGTCGTTCCAGCGATTGAAGAAACCGAACAGGCCGATCACCGACAACATCTCCACCACCGCCTCCTCGCTCCAGTGCCGGCGCAGCGTATCGAACAGCTGATCGGTGACGTCGTTGGGCTGGGAAGCCGCCGCCAGTGCGAAATCGAGGGCGACCCGTTCGGCTTCCGAGTAGTGTTCGCTGTTGCGGTAGTTCCAGATATCCTCGAGTTTCTCCACCGGGATACCGTGACGCTTGGCACTCACCGCTGTATGCGCCTTGCAGTACTGGCAGCCGGCGGCGCTGCTGGCCACGTGAGCCACCAGTCGCTTGAAACCGAGATCGACCTCCCCGTCCGGGTCATAGACGGCTGCGCTGAACTGGATGAAGGCGTCCACCAGCTTCGGTTTGCGCTGCATGGTGAGCAGGCTGTTGGGTACGAAGCCCAGGGTCTTCTCGAAGAAGGCGAAGCGCTCCGCCAGCTCGGCGTGCCGGTCGATGGGTAATGGACTGAGTCGGCTCATGGCGAAACCCCTCTGTTGAATCAGGTGAAGCGGACCGAGGCAGAGCCGATACCGCCGATCTCCACCCGCATGAAGTCCCCCGCCACCACCGGCTCCAGGGGAACCAGGGAGCCGGAGAGGATCACCTCACCCGCCTTCAGGGGAATACCGAAGCTGCCCAGGGTATTGGCCAGCCAGGCAACGCAGTTCACCGGTGATCCCAGTGCGGCGGCACCGGCGCCGGTGGAGAGCAGTTCGCCGTTCTTCTCCACCACCATACCGGCGGTGGCCAGATCGACCTTGCGCGGATCGACCGCCTTGTCGCCCAGCACGAAGAGTCCGCAGGAGGCGTTGTCAGCCACCGTGTCCTGGATCTTGATCCGCCAGTCGCGGATGCGGGAGTCGACGATCTCGAAGCAGGGGATCACCGCCTCGGTGGCACGCAGCACATCGGCGTTGCTGACTCCGGGGCCGATCAGGTCCCGCTTCAGCATGAAGGCGATCTCCCCTTCAGCCCGTGGTTGGATCAGCTTCTCGCTGATCGGCATCTCGTCCCCGTTGCCGTAGACCATACGATCGGTGAGGTAGCCGAAATCGGGCTGATGCACGTTGAGCATGTTCTGCACCGCCTTGGAGGTGACGCCGATCTTCTTGCCGATGATCGATTCTCCGTTCTCGACCCGCCGGTTCACCATACGCAGGGAGACGTGGTAGGCGTCCTCGATGGTGATCTCCGTTTCCCGTTCCGTCAGCGGATCGATCATGCGGCGCTGGCTGAGGGCATCGAAGAGTTCGTCGCCCAGCTCGTGGATGCGTTGTTCGTTCAGCATCGATGACTCCTCAAAGCTTGATACAGACGTTCTTGAGCTCGGTGTAGAACTCCAGGGAGTGAACCCCGCCCTCGCGGCCGATACCCGACTGCTTGGTGCCGCCGAAGGGGGTGCGCAGGTCACGCAGGAACCAGGAGTTGACCCAGGCGATGCCCGCATCCACCTGGGCCGCGACCCGATGGGCGCGGGCGCTGTTCTCTGTCCAGATCGCGGTGGCCAGGCCGTAATCGGTATCGTTGGCCAGGGCGATCGCCTCCTCTTCGCTGTCGAAGGGGCGGACATGGCAGCAGGGACCGAAGATCTCTTCCCTGATACACGAGGCATCGTCCTGCAGACCGGTCCAGATGGTGGGTTGCACCCAGGCGCCGCCGGCCAGGGTCTCCGGCATGTTGGGTGTGCTGCCGCCGGTGACGACAGTGGCGCCCTCCTCTTCCGCTTTGCGGTAGTAGGAGAGCACCTTGTCTCGATGTTGGTGACTGATCAGGGGTCCCATGTCGGTCTCGGGATCATCCCACTGCCCCAACTTCAGGTTCTCTGCGCCGGTCTTCAGACGATCCACAAACTCATCGTAGATCGTACGTTCCACGTAGATCCTTTCCGTTCCGAGACAGACCTGACCGCAGTTGGCGAAGGCGGAACGCAGGGTGCCCTCGATCGCCTTATCCATATCGCAGTCTGCGAAAACCAGTGCCGGATTCTTACCGCCGAGTTCGAAGGAGATATCGGTGATATCATCGGCGGCCGCCTTCATGATGGCCGCACCGGTGCCTGTTTCGCCGGTGAAAGTGATACCGTCGACCCCTTTATGACGGGTAAGGAACTCACCTGCCGAGTTGGGACCAAAACCGTGTATCACGTTATACACCCCATTGGGGATTCCCACCTGGTTCATCACCTCACCCAACAGGGCCGTGGTGAAGGGAGTCTCTTCGGAGGGTTTAACCACCACGGTGTTGCCGCAAGCGAGCGCAGGACCGACCTTCCAGGTCATCAGCAGCAGCGGCAGATTCCATGGGCTGATCACTGCGATCACGCCTTTGGGCTTGCGCAGTGAATAGTTGAGCGCGCCCTGCCCGTCCGGCGTATCCAGCATGAAACTCTCTGTGGGCACGTTCTTCACCACATCGGCAAAGATCTTGAAGTTGGCGGCACCGCGGGGGATATCGATATGGCAGGCAAGCTTTTGCGGCTTGCCCGTATCGAGACACTCAGCCTCGAGGAACTCATCGAACCGGGCGGAAATGCCATCGGCCAGTTTATGCAGGAGATTGGCCCGCTCCGCCATCGGCATACGCCCCCACTCACCCTGCAGTGCCGTCCGCGCCGCATTGACCGCCGCATCCACCTCCGGCGCCCCGGCCTCGTGCACGATACCGATCTTCTGTCCTGTCGCCGGGTTGATATTGTCGAACAGCTTGCCCGAAGCGGATCCGACAAATTCTCCATTGATGAAATGTTTGACCTCTTTCATTCTGTTCACCGTCATTAAACCAATTTCCTAAGATTTCCCTTTGTTCGCTTCGGCAGCTTTGATCGATTCAGCGGCAACGCCCAATGCCGCAATACCGGCCACTGCGCGGTCATCATCCCGATGCCTCTAAGGCAACGGAAATACCAATCACACCCGCCAGTTCTTCACTGGTCTGCATGGGGTAGCGCCAGTGACGGCCTTTCGCATTGATGGTCATCTCAGGTATGCTCAGTTCTGTTCTTCTGACGTGCGCCAGGTATTGTTACTGCGATCGAAATCACTCCAGCTTTTCATAAAATGCCGGGCATTATCCTGATGGTCGGTCTCTGTAAAGCCATCGATACTCAGCTGGTCTCTGGAGACACCCACTTCACCCAGGGTTATCTGTATGAAGCGAACCGTATGATCGTCACTTGCCACTGCCATGATCTCCTCCTGCCGGGACTTCTCCCGCCTTCGTTGATGTTGTGCCTTGCTTGTCGTTTTGACTGAGCGCTATGCTGCGCTCTCGGATCTCCCCTCTTTCGGTTTAGGCGCCAACCGAAGGGAGAGATCACTCTTGGGTGTGACTCGACAGGAGAGCACGATACCCAGAAGCTCATCCTCTGCCGTCACATGGGTACGGCTCATTTTGCGGGTCTCATACCTGCCCTGAGTGATCTGAATGCGGCAGATACCGCAGCCACCGCCTTTGCAGCCGACCGGTATCGACCCGAGCCCCTGCGCCTGCATGGCGTGCAGCAGGCGCTGCTCGTCGCCACAGTGAAAACGCGTATCCTTGTCTTCCACATAGATTTCGTATTGGGTGGACATCGTCAGAGCCTCTTGAATACCGGACTGCGCTTACGGTTCTCTTCGTCTTTGGTGAGAAAGCGCTCGGTGAAGATGTCATTTTCAAACAGACGCCCCTGCATGAGGGCGCGTATTGCGGCTTCGATCATCACCGGAGGCCCGCACAGGTAGGCGGTATTGCCGCTGAAGCTATTGCCGAAATGGCGTTGAGCCGCTTCGTGAACGAAACCGGTCTCGCCGCTCCAGTCGTCACCCGATTCCATCTGTGAAAGCACAGGGCAGTAGGTAAAGTTCCGATATCGATCCGCCAGGGTGTTGAACAGCTTGTCATCGTAGAGATCCCGTTTTGCCCTGACGCCATGAAAAAGAGTGATCTGCGTCGTGCAACCGGATTCCAGCAGGTCGAGAATCATCGGCTTGGGGCTCGAGAGTCCGGTACCGCCGGCGATGAAGATCATCGGCTCGTTGCGGGACTTGCGCACGAAGAATCGGCCATAGGGTCCGGTAAGACAGAGCCTGTCGCCCAGCTTCAGATCACTGTGGATAATCGGTGTTGCCTCACCATCCGGCACCAGGCGGATATGCAGCTCGATCAGCTTGCCGTCGGACGGCTTGCTTGCCAGCGAGAAGGCGCGCGGCACCTCGACGCCGGGAACCTGTAGATTGATGTATTGGCCCGCCTGAAAGTCGATACCCTCGCCATCCAGCCGGAGCCAGATTCCCTTTACATCATGGGTAAGGTTTTCGAGCCTGACGATCTCAGCCTCAAAGTCTTTCACGGGGATGATCCTTGCATCGGGATCTTCGTCGATATCCGCCTCGATCACCGTATCCGAATCCAGGGTGGCGCAACAGGCCAAAACCTTTCCTTCGTCACGCTCCATATCCATCAGAGCGAAGCTTGAAGCGTCGCCCACATCCACGTCTCCTTCAAGCACATCGACCTTGCAGCTGCCGCATAGCCCGTGACAACAGGCATGCGGCATCCAAATACCGGCGCGCAGACATGCATCGAGGATATTTTGACCCTCATCGACCTCTACCTCGTCGCCGGTTGGCTCGATGGTGAGTTGGTATGCCATATTCATTGCTCCAAAATATCGATAAAAATAAGAATAGCGATATTTTGTCGATTTGCAAGATTTTTATCGATATTTTTGTAAATTTATTATGTTCGACTAAAATATTGACAAAAGTCAGTGTCATAGATCCCGCATAGCAGGTAGGGTAAAGAGTAGAAATCATTCAGGTCATCAGATGGAAAAATACCGTTATGGCAAGAACTTACAACGAACAAGCTGAACCGAACGGAGCCAAGACCCTGTCCGACCAGGCCTATCTGCAGCTCAGGTCAGATATCATTCATGGTGAACTACAGCCGGACGAAAAACTGCGCATTGAACACCTGCGCACTGCATACGGTGTCGGCGCAAGCCCCCTACGCGAGGCCTTGAGCCGACTCACAGCGGATGGCTTCGTTACTGCGGAAGGGCAGCGCGGTTTTCGCGTCGCCCCGATGTCCGAAGCGGATCTGGCAGACATAACACAACTGCGGATCCTGCTTGAGAAGCAGGCACTCTGCCAGAGTATTGAGCAGGGTGATGACGCCTGGGAATCTCGAATTGTTGCCGCCTTCTATCAGTTGGAAAAGGTTGAAGAATCGGAGGAGAGAGACCCCGCCGAATGGGAGATCCGCAATCACGATTTTCACGAAGCGCTGATCGCCGGCTGCAGTTCAAAATGGCTGCGCCGCTTCTACGGCATTCTCTACGATCAACACAAACGCTACAGAAACATTGCCCTGAGCACCGAGATTCCCCGTGACCTGCACCAGGAACATAAAGAGCTGCGTAACGCGGCTTTGGCCAGGGACGGCAAACGCGCCTGTGATGCGATCGAGCAACACATCATGAGAACGGCTGAAATTACACTGAAAGTGCTGCGGGAAGAGGCGCACAGAGAACAGGAGATTGCATAAAAGTGTTTTCTGGCAGGCAAAGATATTAGGTGCGCGAATCAATCTGTATTTGATGGCGGCCTCTCCGCCTCCTTTGCCTGAATGAATGCCCCAAGTTTCATATCCACTTTCTGGGTATGGTTGGTAATCCAGGTTTGCAGAAATTCCAGTACCGGTATGATCTGATCCCGTTCGCCGGAATTGAATGTCTTTCTCACATCGACTATTTTTGCCGAAAAATCACGATGTTCTTTGATATGCTGTGCCGCATCATCCGACCGTTCACCAAAATAATCGTACTCCTTCATCAATGACTCTTCTGTCTGGAAGTGGTAGATGGCATAGCTCAGCAGTTCTTTGGTAATCCTCTGAACGGTCATGGGGCTGGTCGTCTCGGTGATACTGTTATAGGCGTCATTCACCATATTCAACAGATTCTGATGTTGGGTATCGATCACCTCAACCCCGGTAGACATCCAATCACTCCAGACAAAGGGCTCATATTTGTATTTCGTTTCAGACATTCACCTATCCTCTATGTCATTACGAAGCGTCTTATCCAATCTTTTGATTCCGTGGTCAAAGCCAGCCAGTGAGTGAAATCCTCTGACGACAACGCTTCTGAAAAAAGAAATCCCTGCATACGGCTGCAACCCAACGACAGCAGTGTGGCCATCTGTCGCTCCTCTTCGACCCCCTGTACGATGACCATGCGATTAAAGGCATTGGCCATATTCAACATGGTTTTGATTAACGCATATTGGTGCTCGTCGGCAAGCATTTTCTGGGTCAGGGTACGATCCACTTTGATCGCTCTGACCGGGAGCCGAGAAATCTGTTGGATCGAGGTATCGCCGATACCGAAGTCGTCGAGCACACATTCGATACCCATTTCGAGACAATCGCCGATAAACCTTTCTGCCAGGGTGAAATGGGATGTGACCACCCGCTCCGAAATCTCCAGCTGCAAAAGTGAACGTTGATGCTGATCCAATGTCTTCACACGATTTCGCAGCATTTTGAAAAACGCCGGATCGAAGCATTGCTCCGGAAAGATATTGATACCGATTGAGAATGTCGAACCCTTGCTGTGCATCTGTTCGATCAGCAAGACCGCCTGCTCGATAACTTGCTCTGTGAGCGACAGCATCACTTCACTCTTATTGATCAACGGCAGAAATTCCGCCGGCTCAAGCAGGCCCAATATGGGATGGTCCCAGCGTATCAATGCCTCTGCGGCAATAACACGACCTGCCCGACAATCAAGCACCGGTTGGTAGTAGACGATGAGTTGATCGCTATCCATGGCTTTGATGATTTCACCCAGTGTCTCCTCCTGCGACCGGACCCGCTGTTCGAAATCCTTGTTGAAGAACTTGTAGCAGTTCTTACCCGACTCCTTTGCCATATACATCGCCTGATCTGCGTGCCGAATCAACTTATCAGGTTCCGAATTATCATTGGGAAACAGCGTGACACCGATGCTGGCGGTGACTGTCGTCAGAACATGTTCGGCCACAGTGTAGGGTTTTGTCACCATCTCCAGAATACGCTTGAGAATGAGCTGACTCTCCTGCTGATCCTTCAGGTCGGCCAACAGAATCTGGAACTCGTCACCACCCAAACGGGCTACCGTATCTCCGTTACGTACACATAAGGCCAGCCGTTGAGCCGTTTCTCTCAACAGTTCATCACCCGCCTCATGCCCAAATTTATCGTTTACGGCCTTGAATCCATCCAGATCGAGATAACAAACCGCCATCAGTTCACCGGTGCGCCGCGCTCTCGCCATCATCTGTCGCAGGCGGTCAATAGCCAGCAGGCGGTTGGGCAGCCGCGTAAGATTATCAAAATGGGCCAGCTGCTCCAGACGATGCTCATGACTCTTCTGCTCGGTGATATCAGACATGGTCGAGACTGCGCCTGTTATTCGACCAGTGCCTCTGTCGTAAAGCGCATGTATCGTCAACCCGATCCATATGGGTTCCTGATCTTCTCTCTCAATCTCAATGGGAAGATTTTCAATCGACTCCCCTCGATACAATAAGCGGGCCAGTAGTGGTTCGATATTTTTCAACGGTGATGCCTGCGGGACCAAATCACCGATAGCCTTACCGACACTCGCCTCTCTGTCCCACAGTTCGATGGGCAGCTTCAGTAAAGAGAAAAAACCGGTATTGGCATATCGCAGTCTCGCGCGGTCATCCCAAAGCGCGACCGCCTCCTTGACCGTATCAAGTATGGTACTGAGCTGCTGGCGATTCTGTTCCAGCTGGTCTTCAATCAGCTTGTTTTGGACGATATCCCAGGCCAGCTCCGCAATCCGGCTCACCTTCTCCACATCGTGCCGGTCATAGTTTTGCCGGGCGCGATTGCCCACTCCCATGATGGCGACGATCTTGTCGCCCCTGAACACCGGCACACAGAGTTCGCAAGTGACCTCGGCATGGCCTTCAGGCAACCCGCGCCGATGAGGCAACGAAGCATAGTCGTTGTGGATAACCGGGTGCCTCTCTCTCACCGCATCGGCCCAGACTCCCGCATCGTCGATAGCGTAATGCAATCCCTCTCCCGCAGCTTGGCAAAATCTCTCGGTCGTCTCGCTTGACCAGGCTTGCAGCGAGAGGGTTTTCTGGTCATCCTCGAGAAAGTGGTAAAAGCCGATTTTGCTGTCGGTCTTTTCACAAGCCACATCCAGCGCAAAGATCAGCAGTTCGTTGACAGTATGCCCCTGCTCATATTCATGCAACTTCACCCTTGAATCCATCACCTCTTCATTGAATTTCCGTTCGGTGATATCGATAAAGGTAACAACAGCCCCCCGGATCTTCCCTTGTTTGATCAGTGGATACGACCAGTATTCGGTCGGAAAGCTGGTACCGTCCTTGCGCCAGAAAACCTCGCTATCCACATGAATCTGCTCACCCCTGTTGAAGGATTTGTAGATAGGACACTGCTCGCTTGAATAATCTGAACCATCCGCATACGAATGGTGTATCAGCTGATGCATCGGCTGATCAATCAGCTCCTGATCACTGCCATAACCCAGCTGCGCCAGAGCAGCCTGGTTTACACTGGAGCAGAGGCCGTGTTCGTCAAGACCGAAAATACCCTCTGCCGTCGAGTTCATGATCAGGCGCTGATAGTCTTCGCTCGCATGCAGCGCACTTTCGACCTGCTTGCGATCGGTTATATCTGAGATAAAACCTTCGAGCAGGGGAGTACCGTCTTTTGACTCAACCTGAGCCCCTCTTTCCCACATCCAGCGCTCTCTCTGCCAGCGATCGAATATCCTGTATTCGATTTCGAAGGTAACACCTTCCTCGATTGCCGCCGCTATCTGCTTTGCTACCTTTCCCCTGTCTTCAGGATGAATCACATCGGCATAGCTCAGCAGCTGATTGTCAACCAGTTCCGACGGTTTATAACCTGTGATTTCGGTAATGCCGTCACTGACAAAGATCATGCCCCAATACTGATCTCCTTTGCAGCGGTAGGCCGCGCCCGGGAGATTATCCAGCAAGACCCGCATGGTACGACGCGAATCTCGCAGTGCGGTTTCGGTACGTTGCCTTCTTATGGCGCTGGCCAGCACGTCTGCTATTGCATGAAGTAACAGAATATCCTCTTGTTGCCAGCTTGAACTGACAGAAATGGTATCGAAACCTATATAGCCGATGAGCGTCTGGTCGATACGGATTGGCATCACCAATAGCGATGTTATCTCTAGTTTGGCGAAAAGTTGCCTGAAATCACCGCCCTCTTCCTGCAGGTCATCGAGGGATCCGATAAAGAGCGGCTTGTCCTGCTTAAGTTGCTCCAGAAAATGTTCGAAGCCTGATAGGGGGAGATTTTGCATGTTTCCCTTTTCCGCCACCACGCCTTCGGCACACCACTCATGGGTATTCGACATGGTGGCATGATCCCAATCGAACTGAAATAGATAGGCGCGATCGCTTGCGGAAAATCGACCGATCTCTTGCAACAGGCTGGCCAGTCTCTGATCAAGCTCGTCAACAGCGGTATCCAGCAATATAGAGGCCTGCTTTGCAATCATCTTTTCAAGTTCGAGGCGATGATTGAGCTTAAATTCGTTGTTTTTTCGTTGCGTGATATCTTCTGCAATGCCGGCGACACGATAGAGTTTTCCCGACTCATCGTAAATGGCGAATGCCTTGGCATTCACCCAGCATATCTCACCGTTCGGGCGAATCACCCGATATTCAGGAAAGCACAGCTGTTCCCAGGATTGCTGTAAATGCTCTGTGAGAAAACTCTCAACACGTTCAAGATCCTCACGCGGCAAAGCCTCGATCCAGCTGGCGGCATTGTCGTACAGGCTCTGGCAGCTTCTGCCCCACATCAACTCATAGCCCGGACTGACGTAGTAAACCTCTTGCCAATCCGGGGATCCCAACCAAAAGACCTCTCCAATGGCATGGGTCAACTGCCGAAAATTTTCCTCACTCTCCTTTAATCGTATCCTCTCCTTTCTCGCCTCGGTAATATCGCTGACCATGGCAAGGGCGCCGATAAACCTTCCATCGCGATCCTTAATGGGCCCTGCGTTCATGCGGGCCCATATGTCATGTCCTTTTTTGTGCCGAAACCTGAAATCATGTGATTCAGCGATACCTTTTTGTCTCCGTTGAAGATTATCCCTGGCTATCTTGATCGCCTCTTCATCCATGAAGTCATAAAAAGATCTGTCCATCATCTCGTCGGTTTTATATCCGAGCATATCCGCCATGGTCTGATTGACGAAGGTTGTATTGCCCTCGCCGTCGATCTGCCAGATACCGTCATGACTGTTCTCGACGATAGTGCGGTACTGCTGCTCGCTCTTGATGATCGCACGGTTAAGTTGCCGATATTTTCTCACTAATGGGAACAATATGGAGACAAGCACCAGCAAGGCACCCAGACCTAACAGGGTATAGATAAAATAGGTCCGATAGGGATTGTCAAAATCCATGCTCTCGCTCAATGAGGGGGCCTCACCTACACCGGCATTGTCCCGTCGATCCACCAACATCAAGGCATTCTTGACATCGTTGAGGTCCAGAAACACCTTGGGTGCATCTGTAACCCGGGATGCGCCAGGACCGATTACATAGTCCAATGCATTAGCGGCAGGCGATGTCGGGAATCCGGGATGGTCGGTGTGGAGCAGATGACTCTGATTTTCGCTTATCGGCACCTCTCCTGCCAAGACACAGCAGAAAAGCATCAGCATGATACCGACAAGGAGTTGACCTGGCGCTTTAAAATTCATCACAGATTTAACAACAAATAGGCAGGTCAATAATCATTGGATCCTTTTTGATATAAGACCCTGTTTATTAACTAAATAACTCCTCTCAGAAAAGACTTCATCTTATTTGATAGTAGATCAGCCAGAAAAAAAAAACAGGGCTGATTCAGGAGATAAATTCGGCTCTTGCTTTTGCAGTAGCGTGTAGATATGTCACAAATTGCATGTAGCGCATCCCATGGGAATTAAAATCGGCTGCGCTGCGCATAGAAATCACCGCGGTCTTTTCCACATTCCCACCGGTTGCACGGTTCGGCTTGCTGAGTGCGATGGCGGTGAATCGCCCGCATGTTGTGAAAAGCGGATTACTCCGGTTGTTTACCTGGGCAACCGGTATAAGAACGGCAATAAAGCCCCAGGAGCGGGGCTTTATTTCGTCTCAATCGATAGTTATCAGGTTACTACAGTTAGGAAACGTTCATTGAGTTTCTGGTCGTGGTAGAAAATCGCACCGCCCAGCTCATCCGCTGTCCAGGTAATGGGTTCATGGTCAGGATACCAGTCATAAGAGCCATGAAAGACTTCATTGCGGTTGCCTGAAGGATCGAAGAAATAGATGGTTCTGCCACGGGTGATACCGTGCCGGGTGGGACCGATATCGATGGAGATCTTATGCTTGCCGATGATATCGGCGGCCCTTAATACCTCTTCCCAGGAACCGAGCAGGAATGAAGCATGATGGAGTTTGCCTTTGTCCTGATGACGGATTAGCGCCAAGTCGTGGGCCTTCATACCGCAAGTGAGGAAGGAGGCCAGTTGGAGTTCTCCATCCATCACTTTCTCCGACTCACTGAAACCCAATACCTCTTTGAACATTTTGACGCTGCCATCCAGATCATCGCCATACAGCAGACAGTGATCGAAACGTTGTACCTGCATACCTTTGAGATTATCCGGCCAGGGCTCGGGATTGACCCGTCCCATATCTGTGCCTTTCACTTCCTTTTCCGCATACAGCTCGAACATGTGGCCGGTGGGGGAATCAAATCGAACACGTTCACCACAGTGATTCAGCTCATTGGCAGGCACACGCTCGACACTGCAGCCGAACGCCTTGAGCTTGCCCTCAAGCTCATCCATGGTCTCCCTGCTATCGACCTTGAAGCCCATAAAATCCATCCCGGTCGTATCCGCTTCACGCAATACAACAGAGAACCAGTCCTGTTCATCCCATCCTTTCAAGTAGACACGGCCCTGATCATCCCGGTCCGTCTCCAACAATCCCAGCCGGTCCTTATAATGAACAAGAGCCTCATCCAAATCCAGCACACGCAAAGAGATATGTCCCGGACGTAAAACGCCTTTAATCGCCATCACTCAATCCTCCTTTGGACACCGTGGATCTACACGGTGATGATTTACCTATTAATGACCCGCTTTCAGCCGATACGGATCTTGATGTGTGTTATGAACAGGACCCCTTGTAACCATTCAGACCAGGGGTACGAAAACAGATAAGGGTTTTATGATCGACACCGTTCTCCGCGAGGCTCTTGCCCATATCAGGCGTTGACGCTTCACCGTTGATCTTCCACTCCACACGATCCCAGTCGATCAACCCGAAGTCGGGGTGCATGCCGTAGTATTGTGGTATCAGTTGCTCGGCCAGCGCGCCGAAAGGCATACCGGGAGGCAAAGGAAAAGCGGTTGCAGCACAAAAACTGAGATGCTCCTCCCAATGCAGATATACCACCTGGTTACCATGAAAATTCTCTTTTCTGTCGCGGATCTCGACAGCATCCGCGTATCCGGGTTTGAGGGCGACAACAGCCATGACTCTCTCCTCTTTGTAAAAATCATTTATCACCGACCTGACCGCCGAAAGACGGCACCAGATGGTGTCTTATGTTTGTTTAACCGGCCACCCGCTTACGCGCCGACTGCCAGGCATCCCACTGTTTCTGGTCCGGCGAACCCGTGTAATCCATGTTGTCTGTACCGTTTTCCCTGTGGTACCACTTGAGGACGTCGCTCAGTTCAGCGCCTCCGCAGTTACCCTGAAAGATCTGATGCACCGGCAACCAGGCCTGGGAGAATTTTTCCGGCTCGTTGTCGAAGATGTCCTTACAGCCAGCGGAGCAGAAGTGATAGCGTTCCCCTTCATAAACACTGCTGCGGAAGCCGATCCTGGTCGGATCTCCAGGCTCCGTGTAGCCCATGGGTATCTGGCAGGTCTGACAAAGCTGGGGCAGTGCATTGTTGTAGAAACGCTCACCCCTGGCCTCCATCTCCCGCCACAGCTCGAAGCGTGGACGGTAGTACTTATCGAAGGTATTGGGATACTTCTCCGACAGCCAGGCCATCTCCTCTTCACTGGGGAGCCAGGTGTGGAAACCCGCTGCCTGGGTGTACTGATAGAAGATTGACCAGTTCTGGTGAGAGATATGCTCAGCCTCGTCGGTAGCGATATCGGCATACTTGGGCACACGAAGACCGTAACGCGAGAGATCTTCGAACAGCGCACCGCCCGCCTCGGTGAAGTAGATCTCCCAGGCCTCCTTCCAGGACATGATGCGTTTGGGCAGCATGTAATCCATCATCATCGCCACCAGACCCAGCATCTTGTGGCCACGCCAGAACCACTTGTCCACCCACTTCTGCACGATGGGCAGATTGTCCGGGTGCTGCTCCAACATGAATTTGATCACCTCGATCCCCAGGGTCATATGACGCGCCTCATCCGATTGGGCGGAGAAACCGAAGGTCACCGTGGCCAGATCGCCGTTATAGGCGGCACCCGACATGAATGGGACGAACAGCAGGTTGGTCAGCACATACTCGAAGGCGAATGAGATTGCCGTGAAGAACTCGAAGGGACCGGCGCTACAGGCGTCGTCAAAGAACGACTTGGGTACAGACAGATACCAGACACGATCATGCATGTGGGGGAATTCGGCGAAGCCGTCGAAATACTTGTTGTAGTGACTGATGGTATGGATCTGCGTCTGTGCATGGCGCAGCTCATCCAGGGACTGCATCTGTGCAGCCACCCTCGGACCCACACCCCGAATATGCCGGCCCAGGTGCGCGAAGTGGCGATGGGCCTGGTACTCCAGCGGCGTGACACCGGTAAGAAACAGCTTGATGGCATTCACATAACGGGCATCGGAGATACCCAACTGACCGTTGTTCTGGGCAAACGAGTCGAGCACCGCATAGAGCTTGCGCTCCTTCTCGCCCTGATATTTCCAGTAGGCGTCCATGGTCAGACGAAAGGGATCCTCCCACTTCGACCAGTCGGTGATCTTGATCCCCTCGAAGGTATCGTAGGGAAAGACATCGTCCATCTTCTGGTAACTGGTCTCCCAGTCCAGACCTCTAGCCCGCATGTTTCATCCGTTTTTAAATTTAGCCGGTGATATGGCCAAGCTTGGATGGTTTGCCCTCACTGGGAACCAAACCTCTATCAAGCCCTGATTTTCCACCCTCCGGGCAGACTCCCCCTTACCCCCATTGTTGATCAACGTGCCGGGGCAGCACTCTGCCGGGCTATCCCGGCTTGAGTCGTGCCGCCACCTGGAAAAACAGCGCCTGATAGGGATAGGTGCTGGAGAGCAGGAACCGGATCCGTCGCGTGTTGCGAATGATGACCGCCCCGATCTTGAACAGTTTGAGCCGGATCGTGGTCATCTGTGCACGCGCCAGTTCCGTGCCCTTCAGCGCGAGGCGCCGGATGGCCTCCATCAGCACATAGGCCAGACTGGACAGCAGTAGACGAAACTGATTGGCCCACCAGTAATGCGCGCTGGTGCGATCGGCGAACAGCCCCAGTTGCTGCTCCTTGATTCGGTTCTCCATGTCACCACGGGCGCAGTAGAGGTCATCGTAAAGGCGCTGTTTGTCGCCGGCCAGGTTGGTGACGATGAAGCGTGGATTTGGCCCCTTGTCGGTGACCTCCAGTTTGGCGATCACCTTGCGACGCGTCTTCCAGGTGCTGGCGGCATAGTGAAACTGAAAGAATTCCCGCATCTTCATGCCGGTTCGCTTCGCCAGTTCCTCAACCCACTGCATGGGCTCACGGATACACCGCAGCAAGGCGTCATTCTTGGCGATGCCCACGATATAGCCCACAGCGTTGCGCTCGCACCAGCTGAGCATGTGGTGACGGCAAAAGCCGCTATCGCCCCGAAAGATGATACGCACTTCAGGCCAAGCCCGGCGCAGGCGTTTGACCAACAGCGCCAGAATCGCCCAGGCATGCTTGGGCGCATCGATCCGGCTGGGCCGCAGATAACTCACCAGCAGTTGATCGCCACAAAAGACATACAGGGGCAGGAAGCAGTAGTGATCGTAGTAGCCGTGAAAGAAGCGGCCTTCCTGGCGGCCATGCACCGGATCATCCGTGGCGTCGAAATCCAGGATCAGCTCATCGGGTGGTGCATCATATGAGGCAATGAACTGCTCGAGCAGTAGGTTGTGGACATCAACGGCAACCCGGCGATCGACCCGGTTCTCCAGCCGACAAAGTGTCGACTGGCTGCCCAGTACCTCCTCGCGTTCGATCGAGCTCTGTAGGGCCGGGTCGGTGCGTAGTGTCTGATGGTCGTTCAGATCTTCATAACCCAGGCAGAGCCCATAGACTCGCTGGCGCAACAGGCTCAACTGGCTGTGTTCAATATAGCGGGGATCTCGCGGGTCGGGGATGACCGCATCAACCGCCTCGAGCAATCCCAGACGCCTGTCGATCTCACGCAGCAGCAACACGCCGCCGTCCGAGGTGATATCGCCACCGGAAAACTCGGCTTGAACCTTACGGCGTTTTAGGGCTGGAAAATCAAAGGCAGTCTGGGTGCAGTTTGTCACAGGCAAAATCCTTTCGATTACAGTGTAAGCAACTGAATTATATCGAAGTATCAGGATTTTGCCTTTTTAATGCGTGAAATATTGGGGCTATCCCTATCAGGCGCTGTTTTTCCAGGTGGCGGCACGACTCAAGCCGGGATAGCCCGGCAGAGTGCTGCCCCGGCACGTTGATCAACAATGGGGGTAAGGGGGAGTCTGCCCGGAGGGTGGAAAATCAGGGCTTGATAGAGGTTTGGTTCCCAGTGAGGGCAAACCATCCAAGCTTGGCCATATCACCGGCTAAATTTAAAAACGGATGAAACATGCGGGCTAATGCCGCAGGGAAAGAGGGCGGTATGGTCAACCCTGTTTGGGGTTCATCTGTTTGGCGCCGTCATCAACCTCTCCTCGGTCTTCATCATGGGAGACCGCCTTCGGGGTAAAACGGGACTTGACCGTGAGCAGATCATTGTACTGACTCGCGGATTTTCCGCCGCCGCCTTCTGGTCTCCCTTTTTTGCGGCAATGGCAGCGGCCATGACCTACGCCCCAGGCGCCAGACTGGAGCGCATCTGGCTGATGGGGATGCCGCTCGCGTTTATCGCGCTTATGATCACCGGCTACAGCAGACGGCACCCCAGGAAGTTTGTCGGTTATCCCATGCACCCCTCGGCATTGGCACTTCCCGCGATATTGGCACTGGCAATATTACTGATACATCAATTACAGCCTGAGTGGCATATTCTCGGCATCATCTGCCTGTTGAGCCCAACCCTGGCACTGTTAATCGTGAGCACCCGTCAACAACCGTTGCTGCAACTGCAGCGACACATCACCCAAGACATACCCACAATGCACAATGAACTGTGCCTGTTCCTGGCCGCCAATGTCATGGCTGCCGGCCTGAACGCCCTTTTTCAGGGATTCGGCGGCTGGTTGCCGTTCAGTCAATTCGGCGGCCTGGAGGCCAGCATGACACTACTGTTTATGCTGATCACCTCGATCGTCGGCGTTCATCCGGTGATAAATATCGCAGCGCTCGGCACCCTCCTGGCGCCGCTGCAGCCCGACGGTACACTGCTGGCGATGACCTTCCTGTCCGCCTGGGCGGTCGGTGTCGCATGCAGTCCGTTTTCCGGCATTAATCTTTCGATGCAGGGCCGATACGGCCAACACGGCCTGGCAAGCCTGAAGTGGCATGGTAACTACAGCCTAGTGATGTTTTTCTGTTCGCTTGCGGCACTCAATCTCTATGCCGCTCTGTGGTTGTAATAAAACGGTTTGCAACAGCGATGTGCAGACGGGGCCTGTAAACACTAATCCAACAGACCCTAGTATATGAGGGATTTATGTGGCACATTGTTCGCGATAACCATACCGTATGGAACAGATATGAAAGAAAAGTATATGGTTCTGCCCAGTGCGCGTTTCGATGAGATTCGGCTGGTAAAGGTCCCTAAGGATCTCGATACCAATGAGGCATACCGCTTCGCAACAGGCATTATCGCCCAGGCAGAAGAGACAAATCGAGACTATCGCTGGGAGGATATTGCCGAGGCCCTTGAGGCGCGCGGATTCGAACCTATCGATGCGATGATCGGACCCGCCCTGGACTGAGACCGGGCGCGCCCATCACTGATTAATCAAGATCCTCATACTCATCCAGATCCATCTGCAGCAGAATCGCCTTTCGCAGCAGCTTCTGCTCGTTTCTCAGCGTCTTTTTCAGACTGCTGATCTCCTTTTCAAGATCCTGTATCCGATAGACCAGTTCATCGGCATGGGCCAGGGTTTGCGGTGACGGCTGGGTTGCCGCCGCCTGATTACCATTCACCCCCCCTCCGGTCGGATGCAGCGGGGAGACGGATGCAAGTTGCTGTGACTGCTCTTCCTCTTCTTTACCGGGAGGATCAAAACTGACCTCTTGTTCCAGTTCCTGCATCACCGACAGTACCGCATCCTTTTCAAGCGTATGGAGCTCTTCCAGACAGCCATACAGCATCATTCTGTCGCACATCGCATTGATCCGGCGCGGCACACCGCCAGTGAACTCGAAGATCATCGGAAAAACACCATCCGCGAAAGTGGGATCCTCCTTCCAGCCGACCAGTTGCAGTCGATGCAGGATATACTTTTCCGTCTCCTCTGCGCTCAACGGGTCCAGATGGTAGGAGGCGATGATACGTTGTCTCACCTGTTCCATTCCCGGACTCTGCAGGGTGCGTTTGAACTCCTCCTGACCCAGAAGAAAGGTCTGTACCAAGGCCTTGTTGTTGGCCTGGAAGTTGGAGAGCATGCGCAACTCCTCGACCGATCGGGGCGGCAGGTTCTGCGCCTCGTCCACCACCAGCAACATCTGCTTTCCCTCTGCATGCCGAGCCCGTGCTATGGCCTCCAGATTATGCAGCAGGGTAGCCTTGTTGAGCCCCTCATGAGCCAGACCGAAAGAGGCACAGACCATACGCAACATATCGTCCGGATCGACCTGGGTGGTAACCAGCTGGGCGGCCATGACATTCATATTGCTCAATTCATCGAACAAATTGCGTACCAGGGTGGTCTTGCCGGTGCCTATGCCCCCCGTGATAACGATAAATCCCTCTCCCTGCTCAAGACCGTAACGCAAATAGGCCATGGCACGATTATGTCCCTTACTGTTGAAGAAGAATTTATGGTCCGGCGTCAGCTGGAATGGTTTTCCGTCAAGCTTGTAAAAGTCATCGTACATGTGGATTAGCCCGCATGTTTCATCCGTTTTTAAATTTAGCCGGTGATATGGCCAAGCTTGGATGGTTTGCCCTCACTGGGAACCAAACCTCTATCAAGCCCTGATTTTCCACCCTCCGGGCAGACTCCCCCTTACCCCCATTGTTGATCAACGTGCCGGGGCAGCACTCTGCCGGGCTATCCCGGCTTGAGTCGTGCCGCCACCTGGAAAAACAGCGCCTGATAGGGATAGGTGCTGGAGAGCAGGAAGCGGATCCGTCGCGTGTTGCGAATGATGACCGCCCCGATCTTGAACAGTTTGAGCCGGATCGTGGTCATCTGTGCACGCGCCAGTTCCGTGCCCTTCAGCGCGAGGCGCCGGATGGCCTCCATCAGCACATAGGCCAGACTGGACAGCAGTAGACGAAACTGATTGGCCCACCAGTAATGCGCGCTGGTGCGATCGGCGAACAGCCCCAGTTGCTGCTCCTTGATTCGGTTCTCCATGTCACCACGGGCGCAGTAGAGGTCATCGTAAAGGCGCTGTTTGTCGCCGGCCAGGTTGGTGACGATGAAGCGTGGATTTGGCCCCTTGTCGGTGACCTCCAGTTTGGCGATCACCTTGCGACGCGTCTTCCAGGTGCTGGCGGCATAGTGAAACTGAAAGAATTCCCGCATCTTCATGCCGGTTCGCTTCGCCAGTTCCTCAACCCACTGCATGGGCTCACGGATACACCGCAGCAAGGCGTCATTCTTGGCGATGCCCACGATATAGCCCACAGCGTTGCGCTCGCACCAGCTGAGCATGTGGTGACGGCAAAAGCCGCTATCGCCCCGAAAGATGATACGCACTTCAGGCCAAGCCCGGCGCAGGCGTTTGACCAACAGCGCCAGAATCGCCCAGGCATGCTTGGGCGCATCGATCCGGCTGGGCCGCAGATAACTCACCAGCAGTTGATCGCCACAAAAGACATACAGGGGCAGGAAGCAGTAGTGATCGTAGTAGCCGTGAAAGAAGCGGCCTTCCTGGCGGCCATGCACCGGATCATCCGTGGCGTCGAAATCCAGGATCAGCTCATCGGGTGGTGCATCATATGAGGCAATGAACTGCTCGAGCAGTAGGTTGTGGACATCAACGGCAACCCGGCGATCGACCCGGTTCTCCAGCCGACAAAGTGTCGACTGGCTGCCCAGTACCTCCTCGCGTTCGATCGAGCTCTGTAGGGCCGGGTCGGTGCGTAGTGTCTGATGGTCGTTCAGATCTTCATAACCCAGGCAGAGCCCATAGACTCGCTGGCGCAACAGGCTCAACTGGCTGTGTTCAATATAGCGGGGATCTCGCGGGTCGGGGATGACCGCATCAACCGCCTCGAGCAATCCCAGACGCCTGTCGATCTCACGCAGCAGCAACACGCCGCCGTCCGAGGTGATATCGCCACCGGAAAACTCGGCTTGAACCTTACGGCGTTTTAGGGCTGGAAAATCAAAGGCAGTCTGGGTACAGTTTGTCACAGGCAAAATCCTTTCGATTACAGTGTAAGCAACTGAATTATATCGAAGTATCAGGATTTTGCCTTTTTAATGCGTGAAATATTGGGGTTAGCCTTCTCTGATTTTGGTGCTTCCTTGCTTGTGCGGGTAAACCGCCACACACTGACGAAACAATAACCACAAAAAATTTGGTTATTTGAATGGCTCAAGGAATCAAGGACCGTACCTTGATTTAACATTAATGCTATGAATCAGCGATTTTTCCTACCGTTCACGACAATGGGTTTACCGAAATTAACCTGCGGGGTTCACCTTAATACGCCTTGACAGTGCACCGGGTAAAGCTTCCCGCACCTTGCCGAACAAGCTATTTGCGCCACCTTTGGATAATAAAAGGGCCGTCAGGGAACAGCGACTGATCGGTCGTCCAGCCAGCATATCCTCAAGCGGCTGCAGGTCACTGCATACCGGTAGTTGACCCAGCCCCATGGAGTCAACTATCTTGCCATTATGTGCATCCGGCTGACAGCGGGGCTATAGCGGCACACGAGCCAGGACACAGATATAACGACCAACATAAAACAGAGGAAAAATAGATGCTCAACCCTGGAGACAAAGCACCACCCTTTGAGTTACCGGACGCTGACATGCATATCATCAATTCCAGTCATTTTCTTGGTAACCATAACCTGGTGATCTATTTCTATCCGAAAGACGATACCACCGGTTGCACCATTGAGGCATTGGAACTCTCGGACCTGATGGATGAGTTTTCCGCGCTGGATACACAGGTGATAGGCATCAGTCGGGACAACTGCGTCAGCCATGCCGCATTCCGCGATAAACACGGTCTCACCGTGCAGTTGCTGGCGGATACCGAGGGCGAGGTATGCAACGACTATGATGTCTGGCGGGAAAAGGAGAAAAACGGCGAGAAAAGAATGGGCATCCTACGCTCGACGTTTATCATCGACAAAGCGGGTATCATAAGAGAGGCGCTGTATGACGTGAAACCGAAAGGTCATGCAACCCAGGTACTGGAGAAGGTGAAGAAGTTCACTTAGGGCCTGTTAACAGGCCCTAATTGGTTAGCAGCTGAACATGACGTATACGTGAAAATTCGCACTCAGATTCTGATACTGCTGTTTCTCTTTGGTTTCGCACCTTTGACCGCGATGGTAATGACGAATCTGCCATTTGTCCTGGATCGTCTCGAATTTTTCTATCACAAGGCCTATCTGCAGAATCTGCGTGCGGATTTCCGCGATCTGGATGAACATCTTGCAAGCCGTCACGAGATGTTGCGACTCCTGGCTAAACTCCCTGAACCTGGACTCATCCTGGGACAACGCGACCTGGAAGAGGGACAGGAGCAGATCGATCACGCACGGGTGCGCTACACCAAATGGATCAACCAGATCCTACGCGACCATCTCGATATATTTCAGATCCTTTTTCTCGATCTTGAAGGCAATCCCCGCTTCTGGCTGGAGTTGAATGCCCGGACTCAACAGTGGGAACCGACAATCAAAAAACCGGACATGCCATCCAGAGATTTTTTTCAGCACAATATCCTCCAGGAGTCTGGACGTGTCGCAGTCAGTAAGATCAGCCTCAACCCAAATGTGTCCCATTTGGATCCCAGGCGATTCATGACCCTGCGGATGATCAGTCCGATAATCGGACCCGACCGTCAGGAGCGGGTGGCTCCATTGGGTGCCGTGGTGGTCAATATCGACGTAGGGGGCATGGCCAGCGCCTACCGCAACACGCTTTGGGTCACCAATGATGGCGCTTACCTGGATGAGCGTCTCAAGGGCAGCGCCGAGCAACGCGCATTTGAGGACTTCACCGGCCTGCAGGCAATCTTCGACAAGAACAGCCTGGCACTCTGGGAAGGCGGTCAGGGCAGACAGGTAATCTGGGTACCGCTCTTCAGCACCGAAGGTTCCGGTCCCTTATGGGTCGGTCGGCCAGTCGATCCCTCACCTCTGCATACGTTCCGCAATGTCCTGATCATTCGCGTCATGACTATCGTAGTCATTGCCTTGGTTATCCTGTTCATCGTTGCCCGATTTATCGCCATGCGCGCGGAACAGTTCGGTCAAAAGCTACGTGATGGTGTGGGGCGGGTCCTGCGTGAGGATGAAGCGGTAACGTTTAACTGGAAAGGGTCGCAAGAGATAAAACAGCTGGGGCAGCAGCTGACGGAACTCGCGGAGCATCATTCAAAACAGGCCGAGGCGCAACGCCAGCATGCACGACAACTGGAAGAGTCCAATCGCTACAAATCCCAGTTCCTGGCCAATGTCAGCCATGAACTGCGAACCCCCCTCAACTCCATCCTGTTGTTGTCCAAGATGCTCAATGAGGCGCCCGAGAGTCTGTCCGCAGAACAGACGAGACAGCTGCAGGTCATTCATGAGGCAGGACGCGATCTGCGGGCCCTGATCGACAACATCCTCGATCTGTCACGAATCGAGGCGGGTAAAGCCAGTATCAGCCTGCAGCAGATACCCATCAAGCCTCTGGTTTCGGATCTTATCGAAATGGTGAAACCCCAGTTCGATGCCAAGGGCCTGCAGCTCTCCCTCGAATATGCACCTTCGTTGCCGGAGAGCATCCTGTCGGATCAGGACAAAGTTCGCCAGATTCTGAAGAACTTCCTCTCCAACGCGCTCAAATTTACCCATCAAGGCGGGGCTAAGGTAGATGTTTACATGCAGCCGGAAGTGGAACTTCATCCCCTGTGCTTTGCCGTTGAAGACAGCGGTGTCGGGATTCCCACGAGTAAGCACGAGCTGATTTTCGAGGCCTTCAAGCAGGCAGATGGCTCCACCAGCCGGCGTTTCGGCGGTACAGGTCTGGGATTGAGTATCAGCCGTGAACTGGCTCATCTGCTGGGTGGCGAAATAAACCTGGAAAGCGAAGAAGGATCCGGGGCCAGATTCACCCTGTGTCTGCCGCTGGAGCTCGATCACAGCGCGCTCTCTTCCCATCAGATCGAATTGCAGGTGACGGAGGAGCCGCGGCTGATGCAGGGAAGTATCCCTGCTCCGGCAATCACCTCGATGGCGGAACCAACGAAAACACCCTTTGCAGATCAGCGCGTCCTGGTCGTGGATGGCGATCTGCAGAGCCTGCTTACGCTGACACCGTTGCTGGAGGGCTGGGGCTTTGAGGTGACTGCCGCATGTGACGGCCAAGAGGCCCTTGATACCCTAAAAGATGATCCGGATTTCAACATTGTCTTGATGGACAGCATGATGCTGGAGCAGGATGGCTATGATACGATCAGGCATATACGCAACAAGATGAAGCTCGATACACTCAAAGTGATCGTGCTAAGCGCGAAGAATGCGGCGGAAGACCGCAGCCTGTGCCTGGATGCCGGAGCAGATGAAGTTTTTACCAAACCGGTCTCCTCTGAGAAACTGCAGGCGCTTTTTAGTGTACATATAGAGACATAATGAAGAGATACGCCGGTTTCAAACTCCTGATCGTGGATGACCACGCGCACAACCTGTTCACCTTGCGTACCCTGATTGAGCGCTATATGGACGTGGAGATCCTGGAGGCCACATCGGGTCAACAGGCTCTCGACATCGCTGTCAGGGAGCCCGGTATCGACCTTATCATTCTGGATGTACAGATGCCGGAGATGGACGGCTTTCAGACCGCATCGATGCTGAAAATCCGTAAAAAGACCAAAGATATCCCGATCATCTTCCTTACTGCCGCGTTCAAGACCGAAGAGTTCCAGCTCAAGGGTTATGAGGTAGGTGGTGTCGACTATCTGCTGAAACCCATCGATGACAACCAGTTACTGAATAAGATCAGCACTTATTTCAGACTCATCGAAAAAGAACGGGAACTCAACAAAATCCTGGAACAAAAGGTGGCGGAAAGAACGGCAGGACTGGCCGCCGCCAAGCAACACCTTGAAAATATCATAACCTATATGGGTGAGGCGCTGCTGGTGCTCAATCCGGAGGGTGAGATCGAATCCGTCAACCCGGCCGCCTGTAAGATGCTCGACTACAGTGAGACAGACCTGCTGCAGATGTCGATCGGCGATGTTTTCGAAGAGGAGGCGGAGGAACAGGCAGGCGCCTTCTTCGGCACCTGGCTGGAGGCATTGATACGAACCGGGGCCTTGAGCCGAATCGAGGCGAGTTTCATCGCCAAAGACGGACGACGCGTGCCAATTCTCTTCTCACGTACCGCGGTTAAAGACAGCAAGGGAAATATCAGCCATATTCTATGTATCGCAAAGGATATGACAGGTTATATCCGCGACATGGATGCCGTGCAGAACGCATCCTAAGGAGCTTGAAACAATGAACGAGCCAATCGACCCACGCCTGACCGATGAAGAAGACACATCGCTTACCGCCAATGCCCTCAAGGCCATGGCCCATCCGTTGCGTTGGAAGATTCTCTGCTCACTGGGGGAGAATGAACTCTCGGTCGGCGAAATCGTTGAACGAACCGGCACCTCTCAGAGCAATATCTCTCAACATCTCGAGCAGTTGCGAAACAAAAACATCGTAGTATCGCGCAAAGAGGCTAACCGCATCTACTACCGCATTCGCAACCATCAGCTACTGGAGCTTATCGGGATCATGCGGAATGTACTCTGCCCGGCCAATCTCGACGACCGTTACCCAAGATAGGCAATGATGAACGACCGCATTATCGACCTGGAGAGTCGTATGGCTTTTCAGGAACAGGCCATACACACCCTCAGTGAAACCCTTATCGAGCAACAACGCACCATCGATTCCCTCAACAGAGCCGTAGAGGCCCTAGCCCGGATATTTCATCCATTTGCCGATACTGGCACGAGGAGAAGGCCGGGACGAGAAACAGGATGATACCGGCTCCAAACGCCCCGATTTCTGGCTGACAGGCACAGCTTCCCCTTACCCCGTTATTTATCAACGTGCCGGGGCAGCACTCATCGCGTGCTATCCTGGCTCCAGCCGTTCGGCCACACTGAAGAACAATGCCTGGTAAGGAAAGACACTGGAGAGCAGGAAGCGGACACGCCGGGTATTGCGTATCACCACCGCACCCACTTTGAGTAGTTTAAGCCGCAGCGTGCCGACCTGGGTCTTGGCCAGTTCTGTACCCTGTAAGGCCAAGCGGCGAATCGCTTCCATCAACACATAGGCCAGGCTCGACAGCAGCAAGCGAAACTGATTGGTCCACCAATGATGTGCACTGGTGCGATCAGCAAACAGCCCCAGCTGTTGTTCCTTGATGCGGTTTTCCATCTCGCCCCGCGCACAATAGACGTCGTCGTAAAGGGTTTGGGCATCGCCGTTGAGGTTGGTGACGACAAATCGGGGATTACGCCCTCGCTCACTCACCTCCAGCTTGGCGATCACCGCGCGTCGACGGCGCCAGCTGCGTGCACCGTAGCGCAGGCCAAGGAAGACGCGTTGCTTCTGTCCGTTGGCCTTGAAGCATTGCTCGACTGCAGTGAAGTCTTCCTCGATCATCCGTTGCAGGCGGTGGTTGCGCGCCAGGCCTACGATGTAGCCAATGCCATGGCGTTCACACCAGCGCAGCATGCGGTGACGACAGAAGCCCGAGTCGGCTCTCAGGATGATCCGCACCGCCGGCCACGCCTGACGCAAGCGTTTGACCAGCAGGGCGAGGATCGCCCACGCATGTTTCGCCCCGTCGATCTTGCTCGGGCGCAAATAGCTGACCAGCAGTTGTTCGCCGCAAAACACGTACAACGGGAGAAAGCAGTAGTTATCGTAGTAACCGTGGAAGAAGCGGCCTTCCTGCAGGCCGTGAACCCGGTCATCGGTGGCGTCGAAGTCCAGGATCAACTCCTCGGGTGGCTCGGCAAACGAGGCGATGAACTGCTCGATCAGGACCTGATGGATCGCGACAGCGGTTGCCCGATCTGACCGATTCTCCAAGCGACAGAGCGTGGGTGAACTGCCCAGTGCCTGATCCTGTTCCACGGCCGTCTGAAAGGCCAAATCTTGTCGCAGACTGTCGTGATCGTTGAGGTCTTCATAGCCCTGGCACAGGGCATAGACCCGCTGGCGTAGTAGAGAAATCTGATCATGTTGCACATAGCGGCCATCGCGTGGATCAGCGAGAGTGTCATTGACGGCTTCAAGCAATCCCAGCCGTCGGTCCGCTTGTCGTAGCAACAACACGCCGCCATCACTGCTGATATCACCACCGGAAAAATCCGCTTCAACCTGGCGGCGTTTTACCGCTGGAAAAGCAAAACGACCTTGGGTACATTCTGTCACAGGCAAAACCTCGTTCAATTTCAGCCTAAGTAACTGAATTCTATTGAACTACACGGGTTTTACCCTCTTTATTTGTGAAATATTCGGGCTAGCCCGCATGTTTCATCCGTTTTTAAATTTAGCCGGTGATATGGCCAAGCTTGGATGGTTTGCCCTCACTGGGAACCAAACCTCTATCAAGCCCTGATTTTCCACCCTCCGGGCAGACTCCCCCTTACCCCCATTGTTGATCAACGTGCCGGGGCAGCACTCTGCCGGGCTATCCCGGCTTGAGTCGTGCCGCCACCTGGAAAAACAGCGCCTGATAGGGATAGGTGCTGGAGAGCAGGAAGCGGATCCGTCGCGTGTTGCGAATGATGACCGCCCCGATCTTGAACAGTTTGAGCCGGATCGTGGTCATCTGTGCACGCGCCAGTTCCGTGCCCTTCAGCGCGAGGCGCCGGATGGCCTCCATCAGCACATAGGCCAGACTGGACAGCAGTAGACGAAACTGATTGGCCCACCAGTAATGCGCGCTGGTGCGATCGGCGAACAGCCCCAGTTGCTGCTCCTTGATTCGGTTCTCCATGTCACCACGGGCGCAGTAGAGGTCATCGTAAAGGCGCTGTTTGTCGCCGGCCAGGTTGGTGACGATGAAGCGTGGATTTGGCCCCTTGTCGGTGACCTCCAGTTTGGCGATCACCTTGCGACGCGTCTTCCAGGTGCTGGCGGCATAGTGAAACTGAAAGAATTCCCGCATCTTCATGCCGGTTCGCTTCGCCAGTTCCTCAACCCACTGCATGGGCTCACGGATACACCGCAGCAAGGCGTCATTCTTGGCGATGCCCACGATATAGCCCACAGCGTTGCGCTCGCACCAGCTGAGCATGTGGTGACGGCAAAAGCCGCTATCGCCCCGAAAGATGATACGCACTTCAGGCCAAGCCCGGCGCAGGCGTTTGACCAACAGCGCCAGAATCGCCCAGGCATGCTTGGGCGCATCGATCCGGCTGGGCCGCAGATAACTCACCAGCAGTTGATCGCCACAAAAGACATACAGGGGCAGGAAGCAGTAGTGATCGTAGTAGCCGTGAAAGAAGCGGCCTTCCTGGCGGCCATGCACCGGATCATCCGTGGCGTCGAAATCCAGGATCAGCTCATCGGGTGGTGCATCATATGAGGCAATGAACTGCTCGAGCAGTAGGTTGTGGACATCAACGGCAACCCGGCGATCGACCCGGCTCTCCAGCCGACAAAGTGTCGACTGGCTGCCCAGTACCTCCTCGCGTTCGATCGAGCTCTGTAGGGCCGGGTCGGTGCGTAGTGTCTGATGGTCGTTCAGATCTTCATAACCCAGGCAGAGCCCATAGACTCGCTGGCGCAACAGGCTCAACTGGCTGTGTTCAATATAGCGGGGATCTCGCGGGTCGGGGATGACCGCATCAACCGCCTCGAGCAATCCCAGACGCCTGTCGATCTCACGCAGCAGCAACACGCCGCCGTCCGAGGTGATATCGCCACCGGAAAACTCGGCTTGAACCTTACGGCGTTTTAGGGCTGGAAAATCAAAGGCAGTCTGGGTACAGTTTGTCACAGGCAAAATCCTTTCGATTACAGTGTAAGCAACTGAATTATATCGAAGTATCAGGATTTTGCCTTTTTAATGCGTGAAATATTGGGGCTAGGTCAACGCCTGCAGGCGCTGGATCCATCGCCGCTGCAACCTGGCGAAACTGAACCTCCTCCACCGCACTATTGATAATATTTCCTGATTACCCCTAAACCTCAGCCATTCTCAAGAGGCGATATGGCATAGGTGGAGTGCGAAGAGCGGCAAAAAGCAATCGTTCAATCATGGCGGGTAAATCGAAACGGCGGTTAAACCGATATTCGAACTCAGCAAGATAACGCGACACATGTTTATCTCGAATCACATGAAAAGTACCCAACAGACTGTTTTTGACATTACCCAACATCGTGTTTACCCATTTGAAGCACGAATACTGGACACTTTGGCGCCCACCACCCGTCACCATGGGGTTATGATGGCAATCAGCGGTTGTCACGCCACTAAAGCACCAAAGCCCATCGGTAAAGACTTCGCTGCCAGGCATCAAGCAGGAGCGGGCGTAGCGGGCGATTTCACGTTTGCGGAAGCCCCTTACACGACGCAGTTGAATTTTCATGGGCCTGCCGTCCCGCGTCGTCTCAACAGCAGCTACGAAAGGGATTTTGTTGCGCGACCCACGACCACGCTTACCGGCTTGCTCGCCTCCGAGATAAGCATCATCCAATTCGATGCGACCGGCCAGTTTTTTTCCACGCTCACGTTCCATCATCACCTGCATCAACTTATGCTTGAGTCGCCAGGCCGTATTGTAGTTCACCCCGATTTCGCGGGAAAGTTGCAGCGCCGAGATACTTTTCTTGCGTTGGGTCAACAGATAGATCGCAAGAAACCACGTTCTCAGCGGCAGCTTGGTGCCATGGAAGATGCTGCCGGCGGTCAGGGAAGTCTGATGATGGCACTTGTGACATTGATATATCTGACGCTTTTTGAGTTCACAGCCTGTTGTGTTGCCGCACTCAGGGCAGACATAGCCCGTCGGCCAGCGCAAATCATACAATGCCTGTCGACACTGATCCTCGGTCCCATATTGTTCCAGAAAATCGTGCAAACCAAGACCTTTTTGAAATTGAATAGTATTTCTCGGCATGATGAAATCCTCTTTTATTCAGTAGGTTCCATTATGCTTGCACCACAGGCTCAATAGCTGAGCCTCATGAGTAATCAGGTAATATTTTGATGGAGGTCGATTCGATAAACAGCGCGACAGCAGGGATGGTATTTAAACTCAAACAGATTTTACCAAACCCTGGGCTGTCCATCTGTCATCTGCTTGGCTTTCTGTTACTGCTCCTGCAGACATCATTCGTGCAAGCCGGCATGTTGGATAGCGTGACTCAGGCTGCAAAGCAGCATCCCGGAAAAAGCGCGGTTTACGTCCTGGAGAAAGGAGAAGAGTCCCTTTTAACAAGGGCATGGCTTACAGAAGCTGTTGATAAAACCATCGATGTTCAATATTTTATCTGGAGCACCGACAATATCGGGACCTTGGCCAGCGAACGCCTGCTCAGTGCCGCCGAACGAGGCGCCAGGATACGGGTCATCGTCGATGACCTCTTGATCGACGCCGAACCGGTGACAATGCTTTCACTGGATGCCCATCCTAACATCCAGATCAAGGTCTATAATCCCGTGCATTCCGTGGGCACCGGCTTTTGGGCCCGTGTATGGCACCTGATCACAGACTTCCGAGGCTCCAACCAACGCATGCATGACAAGGTGGTGATCTACGATCAGACTGTGGCCATCACCGGCGGCCGCAATATGGCCGATGAGTATTACGATTACGATCATGCCTATAATTTCCGCGACCGGGATGTCATGGTTGTCGGGTCCGTACTACCGAAGATACAACAAAGCTTCAATCTCTTCTGGGAGAGTCCACTCTCCGTTTCCCTCGACATCCTGTTGGCAGAGGAGAAACAGCGATTGACGGCAAAGCAGATTGACGACTATCTCGATTGGTTAGGCCAATATGCCCAAAATCCACAGAATTTCACCTCTGAAGTCCGCCATGCCATCACCGGCATGGGTAAGCGCGCCGAAAAAATCTTTGCCGGGATGCAGTGGGCCAGTGTGGACTACCTCCACGATATTCCCGGCAAAAACAGCCAAACCCATCAGCTCGATGGCGGCGGACAATCCACTACCTCCCTCATCAATCTATTGTCGGAAGCCAAGCGCCAGATTCTGATAGAAAGCCCTTATCTGATCATGCCGGAAGGGGGCTTCGAATTTTTTTCCGAAATGTTGGATAGAGGTATCGAAATTGCCATCGTCACTAACTCCCTCGAATCCACAGATAATCTGCAGGCCCATTCGGGGTACCAAAAGCAGAAACAAAGGCTGCTCGATCTCGGCATCAAGATCTACGAATTCCGGTCTAAACCAGCTATCTATCGGCGACTGATCGATCGCCATGAACAACTGGGCAAGGAGGTGCCGATATTTGCCTTGCATGCCAAGTCAATGGTCATCGACGACCGTATTACCTATATCGGAACCTTCAATTTCGACCCAAGATCAGCAAACCTGAACACGGAAGTAGGACTCGTAATACGCGATGAGAGGATTGCGCAACAGGTAGCGCAGGCGATCCGTCAGGACATGGCGACTGAAAATAGCTGGGAAGCAAATTTATCCGATCAGCAGCAAGATGTCGGATATTTGAAAAGACTGAAAGTAAATCTCTGGGGTTTACTGCCTTTGGAACCCATACTCTGACCGATGGCTAGTTAGCATTGGAAACCCGTTTGGCACCAATCAACGTTTCTCGAGAATCACGCTACCCACCGAGTAACCGGCACCAAAGGAGCTCAACACCCCCTTATCACCTGACACTAAATCATCACTATACAGATGAAAAGCGATAACCGATCCCGCAGAGCTGGTATTGGCATAGCGGTCGAGAATAATCGGCAACTCCTGTGTATCAGGATCACGACCTAGCAGTTTCTTGGCTGCAAAAAGGTTCATCGTCAGATTGGCCTGATGCAGCCAGAGGCGCTTTAGATCCGCCACCTCCAGTTGCATCTCTTGTAAATGTTCATGGATCACACGGCCGACCAAAGGCAGCAACTCCTTGAACACTTTGCGGCCATTCTGCCTGAACAGCTTATCACTGTTGTCCCGTGTCTCAGGATGGCAATTGTTCAAAAAGCCAAAGTTGTTGCGGATATTGTTTGAGAACTCGGTCTTAAACTTGGTACCGAGTATGTGGAATGCCCTGTCTGACCGACACCCCTCTTCGGCTTCGACAACGACAGCGGTGGCAACATCTCCAAAAATAAAGTGACTGTCGCGATCTCGAAAATTCAGATGAGCCGAGGTGACCTCAGGATTGATTACCAGCGCACAACGGGCCGCACCCGAGCGTATCGCATCCGCAGCAGCCCCTATACCGAAGGTGGCTGATGAGCAGGCCACATTCATATCATAGGCATAACCTGAGCAATCCAGATGGTGCTGGATCTCGATGGCGATGGCCGGGTAGGCGCGCTGCAGATTGGAACAGGCCACGATCACTAGATCGACCTCCTGCGCTTCACGGCTTGCGCTCTCCAGCGCCTGCTTGGCAGCGGCCACACCAATTTCACTAAGCAGGCACAGCTCCTCATCCGCCCTTTCAGGGATATTCGGACGCATCAGCTGAGGGTCGAGAATACCCTCTTTATCAACAACAAAACGGCTCTTGATACCTGAAGCCTTGACGATGAAGTCGCTACTCGAATATTCCAACGAGGCCAACCTTCCTGCGGCTATCTCATCACTATGCTGAGCGTTGTACAGATCAACATATTGATTGAATGTCTGCACCAATTCTTCATTACTGATGCTGTAAGGCGGGGTGTAGAGTCCACTTCCACTTATAACGATATCAGTCACTCCTGCACCTCAATTCTATAGATGAAAAACCACTTCTGGATTATTGCCACTGAAGTTACTTCATCATCGATTCGATATTGATCCATGGGATTCAATCGCCGGCATAGAGATCCACGTCCAGCTTCGGTGGCATCTGGAGGTAGTATCCCTGGGCAAGCAGATTAGCCCTTACCACCGCAACATCCTCACGCGCGAGTTTTCTCTGTTCAGTCAATGTTATCTCCGTGACCTGCACCGGTTTGCCGAAACGCTGCAGCAGGGCTTCGGGCACACGGGAAAAATCATCTTCCCTGGTGATGTACAGGTACATCTCATCCTTGCGGGGGCTGCGGTAGATCCAGCAGGGCAGCTCGGACACAGTCACTATTCGGCTTCGATAACGGACGGTATCGATGTCTGATTCAAGCGCCAGATATCCCGATTGTACTCCTGGATTGTCCGGTCTGTGGAGAAGCGGCCGCTCTTTGCGCTGTTCACTATGCTCATACGGTTCCACTGCCGCTGGTCGAGATAGGCTTTTGCCGCCTTTTCCTGAGCGTCGATGTAACTACGGAAGTCAGCGGCCGTCATCCAGGGATCGTAGGGATTGCATATCGACTCGATAACAGGATCGAAAATACCGGGCTCGAACTGGTTGAAGTAGCCGCTCTCCAGCAGCTGCATCACCCGTTTAAAATCACTGTCCTGATCGATAATTCGGTTGGGCATATAATGATGGCGCATTGCCTCCACTTCTTCGCTGGTAAGGCCGAAAAGAATGAAGTTGGATTCACCGACCTCCTCGAGGATCTCTATATTGGCGCCATCCAGTGTGCCGATGGTCACTGCACCGTTCATCATAAACTTCATATTGCCGGTGCCGGACGCCTCTTTGCCGGCAGTGGATATCTGCTCCGAAAGGTCGCTACCCGGCGCGATCACCTCCATCGCCGAAACCCGGTAGTTGGGTAGAAAAGCGACCTTCAGAAGATCGCCCACCTGGTAGTCATTGTTCACCACCCTGGCGACACTGTTGACAAGCTTGATGATAAGTTTGGCCATCTGATATCCGGGGGCCGCCTTACCACCGATCAGCACACAGCGCTTGGTCCAGTTTTTTGTGTCACCCGCCTTGATACGATTATAGAGGTGGATGACATGGAGGATATTCAGTAACTGGCGTTTATACTCATGGATACGCTTCACCTGTACATCAAACATGGCATCACAGTCAAAGCTCACGTTGCAATCGATCTTCACCAAATCCGCCAGGCGCTGCTTGTTTTCCTGTTTCACCTGCTGCCATTTGCGTTGGAATGAGGCATTCTCAGCATGGGTTAGCAACTGCTCGAGAACCGGCAGATCAGAGATCCAGCCATTGCCTACTGTCTCATCGAGCAATTGGCGCAGAGCCGGGTTGCACGCGGCAAGCCAACGCCTCGGGGTGACGCCGTTGGTTTTATTGTTGAAGCGCTGCGGCCAGAATTCGTAGAAGTCATGGAACAGCCCCTGCTTCAACAACTCGGTATGCAGTGCGGCGACTCCATTGACGGAGAAACTGCCGACGATGGCCAGGTAGGCCATACGCACCATCGACGTCTGGCCCTCTTCGATGATCGACATCCGCCGCAAACGGTCGGTATCGCCCGGCCAGCGCAGGGCCACATCACTTAGGAAACGGGCATTGATTTCGTAGATGATCTCCAGCAGCCTGGGCAACAGACACTCGAACAGCTTTACCGGCCAGCGCTCAAGCGCCTCGGGCAGAAGCGTATGGTTGGTATAGGCCATGGTGCTGCCGGTAATCTTCCAGGCCCGATCCCAAGAGAGGCCTTGCTCGTCCATCAGTTGACGCATCAATTCAGCGACAGAGACGCTGGGATGGGTATCGTTGAGCTGAAAACAGTTCTTGTCGGCGAAATCATCGAAACTGCCGTGGTTCTCCTTCCACTCACGGATGACATCCTTGATGCTCGCGGACGCCAGGAAGTACTGCTGACGCAGCCTCAGTTCCTTGCCATTCTCACTGGCATCGTTCGGGTAGAGCACCATGGTGATGTGCTCAGCATCATTCTTCGCCTCAACCGCCTCGGTATAACTGCCGGCATTGAACTCATCCAGATTGAATTCATCCGTGGCCGCCGCTTTCCACAAGCGCAGGGTATTGACAGTGCCGTTGCGATAACCGGGCACCGGCAGGTCATAGGGTACTGCCAGCACATCCTGGGTATCGACCCAACGCACGGAACCGTTGATATGTTCAGTATGGCCGCAAAATTTTATGCGTTGTGTATACTCGGGACGCTCAAGCTCCCAGGGGTTGCCGTCCCGCAGCCAGTGATCGGGATCCTCAATCTGATGGCCGTTGGCGATATGCTGACGGAACATGCCATATTCGTAACGCAGCCCATACCCCCGCACCGGCAGTTCAAGCGTTGCGCAGCTGTCGAGAAAACAGGCGGCAAGGCGCCCCAGACCACCATTACCGAGTCCGGCATCGGGTTCACTCTCGCGAATATCATCCAGATTGACACCCAAGTCGATGAAAGCCTGGTTGACCTCTTCACTGACGTCCAGGTTGAGAATTGCGTTACTCAGAGTACGCCCCATGAGAAACTCCAGCGAGAGGTAGAAGGTACGCTTGCAATCTTCGTTCTCGTAGGTGGAACGGGTGCGTTTCCAACGCTCAATCAATCGGTCCCGAACCGCCAGCGCCAGGGCTTTATAGGGATAGTGGCTGGACGTGCAGTAATCGTCTCGTCCCAGTGTGTGGGCGAAGTAGCGGCGAAAATCGAATGAGATGGCCTCTGCATCCATGCCCAGCGGGGGCAAAGGAGCCAATGGATTGCAGGTCTGTTTCTTCGACTCGGCAGCGGAGGTCTCTCTGTTCGGCATAGTGCTCTCCACGAAATTTCGCAACCCGGTGTGCGCCATTCAAACCGGGGTTCAGCTAGGGCCTGTCAACACTCATCCAATCGGCCCTAGACATTACCAGCGAGGCAGATCGGTGGTGCCCATTAGATATTCATCCACGGCTCTTGCAGCCTGGCGTCCCTCCCGGATCGCCCACACCACCAGGGATTGGCCGCGGCGCATATCACCGGCGACGAACACCCCGTCGATGGAGGTCTTATAGGCGTTAGCACCATCCGTATCAGCCTTGATGTTGCCGCGACCGTCCAGCTCCACACCCAACTCTTCGATCATGCCTTCGTGAACCGGATGGACAAAACCCATCGCCAGGGTCACCAGATCAGCCTTAAGCTCGAATTCGGAATCGGCGACTTCACTCATTTTCCAGCTGCCGTTCTCATCCTTTTCCCATTCGACCTTGACGCATCGCACGCCTGCAAGATTGCCTTCGCCGTCATCGAGGAATGCCTTGGTGGCAACCTGCCACATACGCTCACACCCCTCTTCCTGAGAGCTTGAGGTACGCATCTTATTTGGCCAATCCGGCCAAGTGGTGCCCTTGTTCTCCTTTTCAGGGGGTTGCGGCAGAATCTCCAGCTGGGTGACCGAAGCCGCGCCATGCCGGTTGGAGGTACCGATACAGTCAGACCCGGTATCACCACCACCGATGACGACAACATGCTTGCCTTCTGCGGAGATGAAGTTATCCACCTTATCGCCCTGAACACGATGGCTGTTACTGCGCAGGAAATCCATCGCAAAATGAACGCCATTCAATTCACGCCCGGGCATCGGCAGGTCACGGGGCTTCTCAGAGCCGCCGGTCAACAGAATCGCATCAAAGTCATCCAGCAATCGTTTGCTGGGAATATCGACACCCACATGGATGCTTGTCTTGAACTCGACGCCTTCTGTTCGCATCTGGGCCATACGGCGGTCGATCACCTTTTTATCGAGCTTGAAGTCCGGGATGCCATAGCGTAACAGCCCGCCGATCCGGTTCTGTTTTTCAAACAGCACAACTGCGTGTCCCGCCCTGGCGAGCTGCTGCGCAGCGGCCATCCCAGCCGGTCCGGACCCGACAACCGCAATTCGCTTGCCACTTTTGTGATCGGCGATCTGGGGCTTGACCCATCCCTCGCTCCAGGCCTTCTCGATAATGCTGTACTCAATGGTCTTAATGGTGACCGGTTCATCCTCAAGGTTCAGCGTACAGGCAGCTTCACAAGGTGCAGGACAGATGCGTCCGGTGAATTCAGGAAAGTTATTGGTGCTGTGCAGAACATCGATCGCTGCACGCCAGTCGCCACGGTAGACCAGGTCGTTCCAGTCGGGAATGATATTGTTTACCGGGCATCCGTTATGACAAAAGGGAATGCCGCAGTCCATGCAACGCGCTCCCTGCTGGCTGACATTCTCCTCGCTCAGCGGTATCACGAACTCATTGTAGTGGATGATACGATCCGCTACGGGCGCATAGGTCCTGTCCTGCCGAACAATCTCTTTAAAACCTGTTGGTTTACCCATCTCTAATGACTCCCCTGACTGGCGGTTGCATCGGCGTGTTGTGCCTGCATCTCTTTCAACGCGCGTCGATACTCTACCGGCATGACCTTAACAAACTTCGGCAGCATGCTATCCCAGTTATTGAGAATTCGCTTGGCAACCTCCGAATTGGTGTAGTGCAGATGGCGTTCAATCAGCTGCTTCAGGCGCAACGCATCGTAGCGCGTCATATCGCGGCTGAGATCCACCAGACCGTGGCTCTCCAGGTCTCCACCCTGGTGATCCAGGGCTTCGAGGGCGTCATCCTCCTCCTCGATCGGCTCCAGCTCCACCTGCGCCATATTGCAGCGTTCACTGAAGTCGCCTGTTTCATCCAACACATAGGCGATACCGCCGGACATACCCGCGGCAAAGTTGCGACCGGTAGATCCGAGACAGACCACCACACCGCCGGTCATATATTCACAACCGTGATCACCAACCCCTTCTATGACCGCCGTGACACCCGAGTTGCGCACACAAAAGCGCTCCCCGGCGACACCTCGGAAATAGCATTCACCGCTGATGCCGCCATAGAGCACGGTATTACCGACGATGATATTCTCTTCCGCCTTGCCGATACCGGCATTTTCCGGTGGATAGATTACCAGGCGCCCACCCGAGAGGCCCTTGCCCACGTAATCATTGCCTTCTCCGGCCAGCTCAATGGTGACACCCTTGGCCGCCCAGGCACCGAAGGATTGTCCAGCGGTACCGCTGGCCTTGATATAGATCGTGTCGTCCGGCAATCCTTTATGGCCGTACCTTTCCGCCACCCTGCCCGACAACATGGTGCCGAAGGTTCGGTTGTAGTTATGGATATCGACATCAATCTTTACAGCCTCGCCTTTTTCCAGGGCAGGTTGAGCACGTTTGATCAGCTCAAGGTCCATGGCCTTGTCGAGTCCATGATCCTGTTTTTCGCAGTTGAACAGGGCAACATCCGGTCCCGCTTGCGGCTTGGCCAGCAAGCGACTGTAGTCGAGCCCCTTCGCTTTCCAATGATTGATCGCCTTACGCATATCGAGACGGTCGCTCTGACCGACCATCTCATTCCAGGTCCTGAAACCGAGTTCCGCCATCAACCTGCGCGCCTCTTCGGCGACGAAGAAGAAGTAGTTGATGACATGCTCAGGCTTGCCGGTGAAACGCTTGCGTAACTCCGGATCCTGGGTGGCAATACCCACCGGACAGGTATTGAGATGACACTTCCGCATCATCAGGCATCCCTCGGCAATCAAGGGCGCAGTGGCAAAACCGATCTCATCAGCCCCGAGCATGGCTGCGACAACCACATCCCGGCCGGTCCGCATACCCCCGTCAGCCTGAACCGAAATACGCCCACGCAGCCTGTTCAACACCAGGGTCTGGTGGGTCTCAGCCAAGCCGATCTCCCAGGGCGAACCGGCATGCTTGATCGAGGTCAGTGGGCTGGCGCCGGTGCCGCCGTCATAACCCGAAATCGTCACATGGTCCGCATGGGCCTTGGAGACACCCGCGGCAACGGTTCCGACGCCCACCTCCGAGACCAGCTTGACAGAGATACGCGCGTTGGGATTGACGTTTTTCAGATCATGGATCAGCTGTGCCAAATCCTCGATGGAATAGATATCGTGGTGGGGCGGCGGTGAAATCAGGCCAACCCCTGGCGTGGAATGACGCACGCGGGCAATCTGCTGATTGACCTTGTGACCCGGAAGCTGCCCTCCTTCGCCAGGCTTGGCTCCCTGTGCCATCTTGATCTGGATATCATCCGAGTTGACAAGATACTCGGTGGTCACACCGAATCGGCCGGATGCAACCTGCTTGATTGCCGATCGTTCGGGATTCCTGCTGCCGTCCTCAAGGGGATTGAAACGCTCCGGTTCCTCACCACCCTCGCCGGTATTGGATTTGCCGCCGATAGCGTTCATCGCCTTGGCCAGAGTCGAGTGGGCCTCGTAGGAGATCGAGCCGAAGGACATGGCGCCGGTGGCGAATCGCCTGACGATCTCGCTTGCAGGCTCCACTTCGTCCAGAGGCAGGGGCTGTTCAAGCCGCTTGAACTCGAATAGGCCACGAAGCGTCAATAGAATCTCGTTCTGGCTATTGATCGCATCGGCAAAGGACTGATAGGTGTCCCAATCATTACTACGCACCGCATGCTGCATCTTTGCGATGGTGTCCGGTGTCCAGTTGTGATCTTCGCCCCGCAATCTGTAGGCATAGTCGCCGCCCACATCGAGGTGCTTCTTGTATATCAGCTGATCGCCATAGGCCTTATCGTGCCATTTTACCGCCTCAGAGGCGATCTCATTCAGGTCGGCGCCCTCGATCGTCGTTGTGGTACCGGTAAAATAGGCATCGATGAAGTTGCTGGAAAGACCCACCGCATCAAAGATCTGCGCGCCGCAATAGGATTGATAGGTTGAAATGCCCATCTTGGACATGACCTTTTTCAAACCCTTGCCCACCGCTTTGATATAGCGTCTCTGGGCTTCGGCAAACGCCAGCGGCTCGCTCAAGGAGGGCAACAGCGCCTGAATGGTATCGAAGGCCAGGTAGGGGTTGACTGCCTCTGCGCCATAACCCGCCAGGGTGGCGAAATGGTGTACTTCCAGGGCGGAACCGGTTTCGATCACCAGACCCGATTCTGTCCGCAGACCTTTGCGTATCAGGTGATGATGCACAGCCGAAGTGGCTAGCAGTGCCGGTATGACGATATTGTCCGCATCCACCCGACGATCAGACAGAATCAGGATATTGTAACCCTCTCGCACGTTCTGCTCTGCCATCTCACAGAGCCTGGTAAGTGCCGGCTTCATCCCCTCGACACCGCTCATTGATGGATAGACGATATCCAGGGTTTTGGTTCTGAAAGCCCCGCCGGTGTTGTCTTCGATATGGCGTATACGCTCCAGATCCTCATTGGTCAGCACCGGTTGTGAGACCTCCAATCGCATGTGATCGCCGGCATCCGCCATATTCAACAGATTCGGCCTGGGCCCGATCAGACTGACCAGTGACATCACCAGCTCTTCCCGGATCGGATCAATGGGCGGATTGGTCACCTGGGCAAAGTTCTGCTTGAAATAGGTCGACAGGTGTTTTGCCCGCAGGGAAAGTACAGAGGGTGGATTATCCGCCCCCATGGAACCGGTTGCCTCCTGCCCCGTCAACACCATCGGTGTCAGGAGAAATTTTATATCCTCCTGACTATAGCCAAAGGCCTGCTGCGCATCGAGCAGGTCCTCGTCATCGGGTGCCATCGGAGCCACATCCGAAGGCAACGAATCGAGATGGATCTGGGTTTGATCCAACCAATCCTGATAGGGTTTGGCGGTGGCGAGTTCGGCTTTGATCTCGCCATCGTCGATTATGCGTCCCTGTTCCAGGTCGATGAGGAACATCTTACCCGGCTGCAGGCGCCATTTTTTTACGATCTTCTCTTCCGGAATGTCCAGCACACCCATCTCGGAGGCCATCACCACCAGATCATCGTCAGTTATCAGGTAACGGGCGGGACGCAGACCGTTGCGATCCAGGGTTGCGCCAATCTGACGGCCATCGGTAAACGCCACGGCTGCCGGGCCATCCCAGGGTTCCATCAGCGCCGCATGAAACTCATAGAAGGCGCGCCGCTGATTATCCATCAACTTGTTGCCGCCCCAGGCTTCAGGGATCAGCATCATCATGGCATGGGCCAGTGAATAGCCGCCGGCAACCAGTAACTCCAGCGCATTGTCGAAACAGGCCGAATCGGATTGACCTTCCGGGATCAATGGCCAGATCTTCTCCAGATCCTCACCCAGGACCTCTGAGGCCATGGAATTCTTACGCGCCCGCATCCAGTTGACATTGCCGCGCAGGGTATTGATCTCCCCATTGTGCGCAATCATGCGAAATGGGTGGGCCAGATCCCAGGTCGGGAAGGTGTTGGTGGAAAATCGCTGATGCACCAGGGCCAGGGCCGACTGCATGCGTTCATCCTGCAGATCGAGATAGTATTCACCGACCTGGTTTGCCAGAAGCATCCCCTTGTAGACCAGGGTTCTGGATGAGAATGAAGTGAAGTAGAAGCTACTACCTCCCTCCATTTCAGCCTGTCTGATACGATTCTCGATCTGTTTGCGGATCACAAACAACTTACGCTCGAAAATATCCTGATCTTTGCAATTATCGCCACGGGCAACAAAAACCTGCCGCACCCCAGGCTCAGTGGGAATAACGCTTTCGCCCAAGCCGCTGTTTTTGACCGGCACATCACGCCAGCCGATCAGTCGTTGCCCTTCGTTTGCGATGAAGGACTCGATCGTCTCTTCACACTCGTCACGGCTTGCCGTATTTTGCGGTAAGAAAACCATGCCAATGGCATAGTCACCTTCCGGCGGTAACTCGAAATCAACCACACCACGGAAGAAGGCATCGGGAATCTGCAGCAGTATACCTGCCCCATCGCCAGCTTTGGGATCGGCCCCGACAGCACCGCGGTGGGTAAGGCGATCAAGTATCTCCAGGCCCTGGCGTACCGTATCGTGGCTTTTCACGCCTTTGATATTGGCAACAAATCCAACACCGCAGGCGTCATGTTCATTGGCGGGATCATAGAGTCCCTGTTTCGGTGGTAAAGCACCTTGGCTCATTACGCAAACCTCATTTAAAACGCCCCAGTTTGGCTGACACCGCACCGAGGGTTATGCAATAACCTGATCAAGGAGTACACAGCAACCCGTCAGGTCGCTGGCTTACATCAAGTGGCCTCGACCGGTCATAGGCCCTGAAGGAGTGTGGAGCAGTCGCGGTCGAAGCACTCGAAGACACAGAACATCGTAGGATACTTGAGAATCTCCTCTCAAGCTAGTTCTGAATCGGATCACGCCCATCAAAGGATCGATCCAGGCGCATCACAATCAACCTAAATCACCAAGACCGCCAAATTTGCAAATAAATACATTAATATCAATGAGTTAAAATCGCACACAAATGGCCGGACTTAATAACAGCGGTGTTCAAGATAGAGCAAAAAAGCTTAACCGGATAAAAATACGAACTTAAATCATACAATCATTGGGCCATTGACTGTTTCAGAGATGCAAAGCTACGTGCCCATACACCTGTTTTCTGAACCCTTGACGGCAGAGCGGAAACAGCTTTTTGCGCACGCTCACGATCCGGAAACTCGCCCCATAATAGTGCATACAAGGGCTTCCCGTTTCGGGTCATCCGAAGAGTACGGGTCTTACCAGTAAGACTGTTTGTATCGATATAGCGTTTCAATGATGTCAGGTTTTCAACCGCTATCAACTGTAACGTATAGTTATCCGGAGAACGCGACGTAACCCATACTGTGGCAGCATCCACGTCCGCCTTTTCCGCTGGCCCCGTAGGCTCCATCTCCTCGACCGCTGCTATAGGGGTTCCCGCTGATGCTTTGGACTCAACCCCGTTATCTGTAATCCGTCCCTCTGCGACTGGCTGGGAGCTGATTTCATCAGCAGGCTGACTATCGGCCGTCTCAGGTTGTTGTTGCATGTCACTACTTTCAATCGCATCAACTACGATGGGTTGATCCGATTTTGCCAACTGCACTGATTCAGCTTCTATTTCTGCCGGCGCTTCTCTTATTCCCTGCACTGCAGCGAACTCATCCCTGTTTTCGCTTGCGGTGCTTTCATGCAGTACGGGAACAACGGATGGCGATGCACTGTTTTCCGCCACTGAGTCGGTTACAACATCCAGCTCGGCGGTCATTACCGATTCCTCAATTGATTCAATCTTCTTTTCGGGGGCTTGAGACCCCACATCCGGGTTTTGTGCGGCTGCGCTTTCCGCCTCCGGCGCGGGGGCCGCTTCTGTTTGAGTCACCTCAGGCATCTGTGCCTCCGACTGAGGCACTGCTGCAGGAGCGGGCAGCGGTTCGATCCTATTCTCAACCTGCCTGGCAGGGGGTGACTCGGATTCAGTCTCAATAAGAGAAGAGATCAGCCAAATGAACAGCAGCACAACAACCAACAGCGGCAGGCCACCGATAAGTAACTGCTTTTTATAACCGCTTAAATAGAAACCCTCTCTCTCTTCATTGCCACTTTCACCCACCGCATTGAGGATTGCGGAGGCCAGCAGGCCGGGATTACCCTTTGTCTCCCTGTATATTCGGTTCAATTTAACCTCATCCAAGGCCAGATTCTCCGAGAGACCTTCATTCTTAAGAAGGAAGTGCATATAGGCCGCCGCCTCCTGGCGCGTCATCAGCGGCAGATCGATGACCTGGATCGCCTGGGGCGACATAACCTGTAATTGAGGGGTCGAAAGGAGCAGGTCGATCTGTTCGTCAGCAAACAACACAATACTGACCAGACGTACCCCGTCCAGTTGCCTTTCGAAAAGACGCAGCAATGTTATCAGGCTCGTTGGCGGCAACATATGCGCGTCATCCACGAGCAGTACGGGAATCCGCCCCCGTTTCCGCAATATTCCAAACCTGTCGACGAGTCGTTGCAGTAATTCGCCGGCGATATCCGGCAATCCGCTGCATCGAGCGATGGTTGCCAACAGGCGTTCTGGCTGCATGGTGGGGTCGGCATCAAAATGGCACACTGACCAATTATCCGGCGCCAACTGCTGGAGCCTCGTGGCAAGTAGTGTCTTGCCGATACCGGATGGCCCTCTGACCAGCGGAACCAACTCACTGTTCTCTATCAAATGACGCACCAGATCAAGGCGTGCGCTCACTTCCGTTGTGGAAAAAAAATCATTGGCGTCAGACATGCCAGAAATCCCCCTTGAAGAGGCTATCAACTACCGTATTGAGACAAGGTTTCATTCAGATTATGCATCTTAAAATCATCCGTTACCAAAGCGCTGCCGATCTCTTTCAAGAGCACCAGCCGCAGACGACCATCCAACACTTTTTTGTCGACTGCCATCAATTCAAGAAACCGATCAACCGAAAGTTCAACGGGCGGCACTATCGGAAGTTTAGCCCTTTCTATCAATCGGTAAATGCGATTGCAGGATTGCTCCGATATCCATCCCTCTCGCCTCGACAGGTCCGCTGCCATACACATACCTGTAGCAACAGCTTCGCCGTGCAGCCACTCACCATAGCCCATACCTGTTTCTATGGCATGGCCAAAGGTGTGTCCTAAATTGAGTAAAGCACGTTGTCCCGCTTCTTTCTCATCGGCCTCAACAACATCCGCTTTGCACCTGCAGGACCTTTCAATGGCATAGGCAAGGGACCCCGGATCACGGGCAAGCAAAGCATCCATGTTCTCCTCAAGCCAGCTAAAAAACTCGGCATCGATGATTAAACCGTATTTGATCACCTCAGCCAGACCTGATGAGAGTTGTCTGTCATCCAGCGTATTCAGGGTTGAAGTATCCGCCAACACCAGCTGCGGTTGGTAGAACGCACCGATCATGTTCTTGCCGAGGAGGTGGTTGACACCTGTTTTGCCGCCGACGGATGAATCGACCTGTGATAGCAGCGTGGTGGGAACCTGAATAAAATCCACGCCCCGCTGATAAGTCGCAGCAGCGAAACCGGTCATATCGCCAATCACGCCACCGCCGAGGGCAACCAAGGTGGATTTTCTCGTATAATGCCCTTTTAAAAGAGCGGTATAAATCCGGTTAAGGATCTCAAGTGTTTTGAACTCCTCTCCATCAGGCAGTATACAGGTCTTTATTTCGTAGTCTGACAGGGCTTCTGTTGTCTTATCCAGGTAGAGCGGGGCAATGGTTTCATTGGTGACGACCATAACCTGGCTGCCCGATATATAATTCCTGTAATAGTTTGCATCGGCATAGATCCCCTCACCGACAAAAATCGGATAACTTCTTTCGCCAAGATCCACATCCAATTTACAATCGCATTTACTCAATTCATTAATCCTGTCTTTGACTTCAATGTTTCATCTTTTCAATCAGTTTGCGGATATCCTGAACAACCGATTGCGTATTTCGCCCTTCGGTACTGACAATAATGTCGGCTGTCTCTCTGTAGAGCGGGTCCCGCACCGCCATCAGCTCGTTAAGCCTGCCCTTAGGATCGGGAGTACTCAGCAACGGCCTGTTTTTATCTCTGTGTGTACGCTCATATTGCTGACGGACCGAGCAGTGTAAATAGACTACAAAACCACGAGCCGAAAGCAGCTTGCGATTCTGTTCTCGCATGATAACACCGCCACCCGTAGCCAACACGATCCCCTCTCGCGCAGTCAATTCATCGATCACGGCACTCTCCCGTTGACGAAACCCGCTCTCCCCCTCGAATTCAAAAATCGTTGGGATATCGACGCCGGTTCTGCGCTGTATCTCATGGTCGGAATCGACAAAATCCTTATGAAAATACTCTGCAAGCTGTCTGCCCACAGTGGTTTTTCCCGCGCCCATTGGACCGATTAGAAAGAGATTTTGTATACGCATAGTTTACCCGACGCAGACTGCAACGTTATAAGACCGCTTTAAAACAGATTTTTTCTTGTTCAGGGAAAGCTGCACTACCAATTCTCATCATAAGCAGCTTAACTGCTTATATGCAGTCAAGTCATCCAGGTGATAGGGCACATTAAGTATATAGCGAAGTATCTCAAACAGTTACAATTACTCCAAACAAAAAAAGGCGCACCGCCTGGTGCGCCTTTATGTGTCGGTTTGAGAAACAATCAGCGAACCGTCAAAGTCTCCTTGAGTATCTTTGGTGTTACAAAGATCAGCAGTTCATTATTATTGTCAACATTTTCATTGCGTCTGAAAAGTACGCCTGCGTATGGAATATCTCCAAAAAACGGTACCTTTTCCGTATTTTTCTGTTTGGTTCTTTCAAATACACCGCCAAGCACCACTGTTTCACCGTTATCCACCAATACAGTGGTCTCAATTGCCCTTGTATCGATAGGCGGAACACCCAAGATAGATCTGGAAAAATCCGGGTTGTCCTTATTGATGATCAGGTCCATTCGAACCCTATCATCCGGTGTGATGTGAGGAGTTACATCAAGTTTGAGTAACGCCTCTTTAAATGACACCTTTGTCGCGCCGCTAGATGTCGCTTCCTGGTAAGGTATTTCGACACCTTGCTTAATCGTGGCCTGTGTCTGATCCGACGTTATCACCCGCGGACTTGACACCAGCTCACCCCGGCCCTCTGTCTGCATAGCCGTCAACTCGAGCTGAAGCAGGTAAGTACCGACTTTCCCGACCAGAAAGTTCAATCCGCCCGATGGTGAATTAACCGGAAGGTTGACCATCAGCCCCTCTTGGTTCTCACCATTATCATCGTTAATCTCTATGCCCGGTGCAATCCCAAAGGTGTTATCGATGTGTCCAGGTAAAGCACCGGCTGTGAGTGTAAAATTGTCACCAAACGACCCATCGAAGTTGGCGCCGAATCTCACACCCAGGTCCTTTGCGAAGTCGTTGTTGGCAATCACTATCCTTGACTCGATGAGGACCTGACGGACTGGAATGTCGAGTCGCTGCAGCAGGCGCCTGATATCTTCGAGCTTGGCTGCCGCATCCTGGATCAACAGGGTGTTCGTACGTACGTCAACTGTAACATTACCACGCTCTGACAACAGGCGATTTTCCTCAGACTTAAGCAATTCTGCAAGATCCTCAGCCTTGGCGTAATTGACCTGAATGAAATCGGAGCGCAACGGCGCCAGTTCCTCGATTTTCTGTTGCGATTCGAGCTCCAGCTGCTCCCGCGCCGCCACCTCTTCCGTCGGCGCTACCATGATCACATTGTCAATTTGACGCTTGGTCAGGCCTTTGGACTTCAAGATGATATCGAGCGCCTGATCCCAGGGAACATTTTTCAAGCGCAGGGTTATTCGGCCTCCGACAGTGTCGCTGGTAACAAGATTCAAACCAGTGAAGTCAGCCAGCAATTGCAAGACCGCACGGACTTCAATATCCTGGAAGTTGAGCGACAGTCGCTCACCCGTAAATATCAGGCGCTCTTTTTGCAGCGCCTCTTTTTCCTGGCGCGTCAGCGACCTTACCTCAACGGTAAACACCTCGTTGGCCTGATATGCCAGGTAGTCATACTCACCGGTGGGCGAGATCTCGATCCTTACGTTTTCCCCGACCGGCTTGGTCTCTATCTTGGTAATCGCTGTGGCGAAATCCATAACGTCCAGGGATTGCACCAGGGAGGCGTCGATATCGGTCTTAAAGGCCTCGACAACAATCTTGCCGCCCTCTTCCCGAACATCCACCGGTGTTGAGGGATTGGTCAAGGTGACCATCACCCGCCCTTCGCCCGCTTCACCCCGCCGAAAATCGATATTGGAGATACTGTAACCGTCAGTACGAATCACCGATGTGCCAGCGCTGGACGACATGACTGATGAGGGGGCTTTTGAGACCGTGCCCGTGCCCGAGCCAATCCCCTTGTTGCTCACATCGAGAGTAATCAGTACATCCGACCCCTGCACCGCCGTGTTATATCCCACCAGTGAAGTGAGGTTGATCACGACCCTGGTCCGGTTGCCCGCCTGTAATGCGGTAATGCTGTGAGCAGGCCCTACACCGATCACCTTGGTTTTATATCCCAGGTCGTTGCTGACACCTGCGAAGTCGAGCGAGATTCGTGCCGGATTTTCAGTCGTGAAACTGACCGGATCGTTCACCGGCGCGGACAGACCCAATGAGATTTGAACCCTGTCACCGGGCAGCGCTGAGAACTCAATGGATTTGAGGGATGCCTCAGCATAAGCAATCAGCGGTGCGCACCACAGGGTGAAGAGCAAAATAGCGGTGTTGAACCTTATGCTCCTGGCTGCCCTCATTTCTGAATGACTTTTCCAATTGTGTCTGAGTGCCATTGGCAAACCCCTCATCTCGAATTCCTCTTGACTATTCCGCCAACGCTAGCGAAGCCTGACGCTCAATATACCCACCAGAACCATCCTGTACTATCTCAGTCAATTCGATTCTGTCTTCAGAAATCAGCAGGATACGACCATGATTTTGGCCCATATAGTTGCCGCTTTTAACCTTGTGTACAGTCCCTTCCTTGGTCTTCACCAATCCCCACGTGGCCCCGACTTGCTCCAGTGTTCCAACCATCCGAATAGAGTCCAACGGATAGCTCTCAAGCTCCTCTTTACGCCGATTGAAATCAGGACTGACCCCACTCCCTGCAACGCTTGCCATTTCAGACTGCTCACCGTAGACATCGAGAAACGGATTTCGGCGCCCCGTGTCTGAGTAGATGAAGGTCTCTATCTGCTTGATCTCGGGTAGCGGCTCTATACGTTCCGGCGGTTTCGATTTTTGCTCTGCAACAAAACCACTTAACTCATCAAGATTAGGATTCGCACACCCGGGCAGGGCGGCGACAGCCACAAGGAAGACCAGTACCAGGATTCTGTCGTTGAGGCTATGCATACTCATTGACCTTCTTCCTCTTCATCGAGGTAGCGATATGTTTTCCTGATTACCCCTAAACCTCAGCCATTCTCAAGAGGCGATATGGCATAGGTGGAGTGCGAAGAGCGGCAAAAAGCAATCGTTCAATCATGGCGGGTAAATCGAAACGGCGGTTAAACCGATATTCGAACTCAGCAAGATAACGCGACACATGTTTATCTCGAATCGCATGAAAAGTACCCAACAGACTGTTTTTGACATTACCCAACATCGTGTTTACCCATTTGAAGCACGAATACTGGACACTTTGGCGCCCACCACCCGTCACCATGGGGTTATGATGGCAATCAGCGGTTGTCTCGCCACTAAAGCACCAAAGCCCATCGGTAAAGACTTCGCTGCCAGGCATCAAGCAGGAGCGGGCGTAGCGGGCGATTTCACGTTTGCGGAAGCCCCTTACACGACGCAGTTGAATTTTCATGGGCCTGCCGTCCCGCGTCGTCTCAACAGCAGCTACGAAAGGGATTTTGTTGCGCGACCCACGACCACGCTTACCGGCTTGCTCGCCTCCGAGATAAGCATCATCCAATTCGATGCGACCGGCCAGTTTTTTTCCACGCTCACGTTCCATCATCACCTGCATCAACTTATGCTTGAGTCGCCAGGCCGTATTGTAGTTCACCCCGATTTCGCGGGAAAGTTGCAGCGCCGAGATACTTTTCTTGCGTTGGGTCAACAGATAGATCGCAAGTAACCACGTTCTCAGCGGCAGCTTGGTGCCATGGAAGATGCTGCCGGCGGTCAGGGAAGTCTGATGACGGCACTTGTGACATTGATATATCTGACGCTTTTTGAGTTCACAGCCTGTTGTGTTGCCGCACTCAGGGCAGACATAGCCCGTCGGCCAGCGCAAATCATACAATGCCTGTCGACACTGATCCTCGGTCCCATATTGTTCCAGAAAATCGTGCAAACCAAGGCCTTTTTGAAATTGAATGGTATTTCTCGGCATGATGAAATCCTCTTTTATTCAGTAGGTTCCATTATGCTTGCACCACAGGCTCAATAGCTGAGCCTCATGAGTAATCAGGTATGTTTTTGCTGTCGCCTCAAGCAGCAGACCGGCGTTAGCATCATCTTCGGATGTCCTGGTTATCTTGATATCGTGAATCGTCACAATTCGCGGTAAAGCAGCCAACCCACTGATAAAATGGCCAAACTCGTGATATTGTCCGGTCACCTTGACCTGTATCGGTAGTTCTGCATAGAACTCTCTCGGCACCTCATCCAGCGGTTTGAAGAGTTCGAATTCAAGCCCGGACGCCAGTCCAGTCTGGGACACATCAACCAACAACTCGGCCACTTCCGTCTTGTCCGGCAACTGCCTCAACATAGTACCGAAAGACTGTTTCATCTCTTCCAGTTGTTTTCGGTAGGCATCGAGGTTGGCCGCCTTTCTCTGTTTTTTGGCGAAATCCGCACGCAGCTTCTGTTCTTCTTTCTGCACATTTTCCAGGTCGGCTATCTCATCCTCGATAATCAGATAGTATCCGGCAACCAAAACCAACGCAGCGACCAATACGACAACGACGAGTTTAATTGGTGTAGGCCAGATTCCTATGTTATTGCAATCAAGTTCATTGAGGTCGTCTATAATGCTCATTCTTCAGCCTCCGCATTTTGGGAGGTTTGCTTTACCATAAGCTTGAAATGGCTATATCCAGTGCCTGTTTTCTCTTTACTCTCAATAAAGACCAATGCGGGCTTTTCCAACCATTCAGAATCATCGATATTTCGCATCATGGACGAGACGCGCGCATTCGACTGCGCCTGCCCGGTAAATGTGACACTGCTCCCCTGCTGTTGGATTTCATCGAGAAAAACACCATCAGGAAGCGAGGTTACCACCTCATCGAAGAGATGCACTATTTGCGGCCGGCTACCTTGCAACTCCTGGATAACATTCATCCTGGCCAGAAGATTTTGCTTGGTTTTGTCGAGCTCCTGTATTTCACGGATCTCTCTCTACAGCAGCGATCTCTTTCTGCAAATAGGCGTTGCGTGTATTTTGGGCTTCGATCTGGCTCTGGATGAGCTGGTGCACGCCGAATACGATAAAGGCGGCTACCAGTGCCCCCGCCAGCACCATCAAGCCGAATTCCTTCTGGCGCTCTTTGCGCTCCGCTTCACGCCATGGGAGTAGATTTATGCGCGCCATCAGTCGAAACTCCTCAATGCCAGACCACAGGCAATCATCAATGCCGGTGCATCAGCACTCAACGCCTGCGGCTTCACTCTGGACGAAACCGACATATTGGCAAACGGATTCGCTACCGATGCCGGGGTTCCCAACTTCTCCTCAATCAGATCGTCGACGCCGGGAATGGATGAGCTGCCCCCAGCCAGGATGATGTGATCAACGCTGTTGTAAGAACTTGAGGAGAAAAAGAACTGCAACGACCGGCTGACCTGTTGCGCCATGGCCTCTTTGAACGGATCCAGTACCTCTGGCACGTAGCCCCAATATTTCACGCATTAAAAAGGCAAAATCCTGATACTTCGATATAATTCAGTTGCTTACACTGTAATCGAAAGGATTTTGCCTGTGACAAACTGTACCCAGACTGCCTTTGATTTTCCAGCCCTAAAACGCCGTAAGGTTCAAGCCGAGTTTTCCGGTGGCGATATCACCTCGGACGGCGGCGTGTTGCTGCTGCGTGAGATCGACAGGCGTCTGGGATTGCTCGAGGCGGTTGATGCGGTCATCCCCGACCCGCGAGATCCCCGCTATATTGAACACAGCCAGTTGAGCCTGTTGCGCCAGCGAGTCTATGGGCTCTGCCTGGGTTATGAAGATCTGAACGACCATCAGACACTACGCACCGACCCGGCCCTACAGAGCTCGATCGAACGCGAGGAGGTACTGGGCAGCCAGTCGACACTTTGTCGGCTGGAGAACCGGGTCGATCGCCGGGTTGCCGTTGATGTCCACAACCTACTGCTCGAGCAGTTCATTGCCTCATATGATGCACCACCCGATGAGCTGATCCTGGATTTCGACGCCACGGATGATCCGGTGCATGGCCGCCAGGAAGGCCGCTTCTTTCACGGCTACTACGATCACTACTGCTTCCTGCCCCTGTATGTCTTTTGTGGCGATCAACTGCTGGTGAGTTATCTGCGGCCCAGCCGGATCGATGCGCCCAAGCATGCCTGGGCGATTCTGGCGCTGTTGGTCAAACGCCTGCGCCGGGCTTGGCCTGAAGTGCGTATCATCTTTCGGGGCGATAGCGGCTTTTGCCGTCACCACATGCTCAGCTGGTGCGAGCGCAACGCTGTGGGCTATATCGTGGGCATCGCCAAGAATGACGCCTTGCTGCGGTGTATCCGTGAGCCCATGCAGTGGGTTGAGGAACTGGCGAAGCGAACCGGCATGAAGATGCGGGAATTCTTTCAGTTTCACTATGCCGCCAGCACCTGGAAGACGCGTCGCAAGGTGATCGCCAAACTGGAGGTCACCGACAAGGGGCCAAATCCACGCTTCATCGTCACCAACCTGGCCGGCGACAAACAGCGCCTTTACGATGACCTCTACTGCGCCCGTGGTGACATGGAGAACCGAATCAAGGAGCAGCAACTGGGGCTGTTCGCCGATCGCACCAGCGCGTATTACTGGTGGGCCAATCAGTTTCGTCTACTGCTGTCCAGTCTGGCCTATGTGCTGATGGAGGCCATCCGGCGCCTCGCGCTGAAGGGCACGGAACTGGCGCGTGCACAGATGACCGCGATCCGGCTCAAACTGTTCAAGATCGGGGCGGTCATCATTCGCAACACGCGACGGATCCGCTTCCTGCTCTCCAGCACCTATCCCTATCAGGCGCTGTTTTTCCAGGTGGCGGCACGACTCAAGCCGGGATAGCCCGGCAGAGTGCTGCCCCGGCACGTTGATCAACAATGGGGGTAAGGGGGAGTCTGCCCGGAGGGTGGAAAATCAGGGCTTGATAGAGGTTTGGTTCCCAGTGAGGGCAAACCATCCAAGCTTGGCCATATCACCGGCTAAATTTAAAAACGGATGAAACATGCGGGGTAGTTGTCCGGCAGGCCACCCTGCCGTTTAGCCATGCCGGCCTCTTCGATGGAAAGGCCGTAACGTCGCTGGATCTCCTCTGTCAGTTGCCTGCCACCGAAATTCTGTTCCCGGGTATAGATAATCTTATTGTTGTGCAGGACATTCAGGGTGGTTGTGGTGGCGCCGATGTCTGCGATGGCAATCGTCTGATCCTCACCATGCTCAGGCAGTTGGTCCATCAATTGAGAGCAGGCATTCTCCATGGCATAGGCCTCCACATCCACGATCGAGGCGGAGAGTCCGGCCAGCTCCAGCGCGGCGACACGATCGTCGACATTTTCGCTACGGGATGCGGCCAGCAGTACATCGACCAATTCGGCATTTTTCTCTGAAGGGCCGATGACCTCGAAATCGAGGTTGACCTCCTCCAGGGGATAGGGGATGTATTGATCGGCTTCAAGCTGAATTTGGCTTTCCAGCTCCCGGTCGGAAAGGGCCGCCGGCATCGAGATGACCTTGGTAATGACAGCAGAACCGGATACCGCTACTGCCGCATGTTTGGCTCTGGAGCCGGATCGCCGAACCGCCGCGCGGATCGCCTCACCGACAGCATCGACTTCCGCGATATTCTTTTCGACGACGGCGTTACCTGACAGGGGTTCGACCCCATAGGCTTCTACCCGGTAGCTCGCGCCATTACGCCCAGTAGCTCTGGACAACTCCAGCAACTTGATAGCTGTAGAGCTTATATCTATGCCTATCAAAGGCGGTTTTTTTCTTCCGAATAGTGACATGCGGTTACCTAAACAATCCTTATGCCGCAGAACTTAAGTAAGTATCCCCCGGCAAAGCCGGGGGCTTTAGTTGTGAACCGCTCGAAGCGGTCTGTAAAACGGAGCCTATTGGCTCCTTGAGCCCCTCAAAGGGGCTGTTACATCAACTGTAACTGATCAATCCTACGGTCTTCCGCTTCCTGCTGCCGTATATACTCCCGAATCACCTGCTCATCCCTGCCTACCGTCGAGGTAAAATATCCCCTGGCCCAGAAATGATGGCCAACATAGTTCCTTTTCCGACCCAGGTAGGTACGGGCTATGTGGATCGCACTTTTACCTTTGATAAACCCAACTACCTGCGATACCGCATATTTTGGTGGTATCGATATCATCATATGAACATGATCAGCCATAACATGCCCTTCCTCTATCAAACTCTCTTTCTGCCTCGCCAGCCGATGAAATACCTCTCCAAGCTCCTGCCTGATCTGCCCAAAAAGCGTCTTCCTCCGGTACTTCGGGATAAACACAATATGGTACTTACACTCCCATCTCGTGTGGCTTAAACTTTCTACTTGTCTCATGGTTTCTCCTTAGCCCCAATATTTCACGCATTAAAAAGGCAAAATCCTGATACTTCGATATAATTCAGTTGCTTACACTGTAATCGAAAGGATTTTGCCTGTGACAAACTGCACCCAGACTGCCTTTGATTTTCCAGCCCTAAAACGCCGTAAGGTTCAAGCCGAGTTTTCCGGTGGCGATATCACCTCGGACGGCGGCGTGTTGCTGCTGCGTGAGATCGACAGGCGTCTGGGATTGCTCGAGGCGGTTGATGCGGTCATCCCCGACCCGCGAGATCCCCGCTATATTGAACACAGCCAGTTGAGCCTGTTGCGCCAGCGAGTCTATGGGCTCTGCCTGGGTTATGAAGATCTGAACGACCATCAGACACTACGCACCGACCCGGCCCTACAGAGCTCGATCGAACGCGAGGAGGTACTGGGCAGCCAGTCGACACTTTGTCGGCTGGAGAACCGGGTCGATCGCCGGGTTGCCGTTGATGTCCACAACCTACTGCTCGAGCAGTTCATTGCCTCATATGATGCACCACCCGATGAGCTGATCCTGGATTTCGACGCCACGGATGATCCGGTGCATGGCCGCCAGGAAGGCCGCTTCTTTCACGGCTACTACGATCACTACTGCTTCCTGCCCCTGTATGTCTTTTGTGGCGATCAACTGCTGGTGAGTTATCTGCGGCCCAGCCGGATCGATGCGCCCAAGCATGCCTGGGCAATTCTGGCGCTGTTGGTCAAACGCCTGCGCCGGGCTTGGCCTGAAGTGCGTATCATCTTTCGGGGCGATAGCGGCTTTTGCCGTCACCACATGCTCAGCTGGTGCGAGCGCAACGCTGTGGGCTATATCGTGGGCATCGCCAAGAATGACGCCTTGCTGCGGTGTATCCGTGAGCCCATGCAGTGGGTTGAGGAACTGGCGAAGCGAACCGGCATGAAGATGCGGGAATTCTTTCAGTTTCACTATGCCGCCAGCACCTGGAAGACGCGTCGCAAGGTGATCGCCAAACTGGAGGTCACCGACAAGGGGCCAAATCCACGCTTCATCGTCACCAACCTGGCCGGCGACAAACAGCGCCTTTACGATGACCTCTACTGCGCCCGTGGTGACATGGAGAACCGAATCAAGGAGCAGCAACTGGGGCTGTTCGCCGATCGCACCAGCGCGCATTACTGGTGGGCCAATCAGTTTCGTCTACTGCTGTCCAGTCTGGCCTATGTGCTGATGGAGGCCATCCGGCGCCTCGCGCTGAAGGGCACGGAACTGGCGCGTGCACAGATGACCACGATCCGGCTCAAACTGTTCAAGATCGGGGCGGTCATCATTCGCAACACGCGACGGATCCGCTTCCTGCTCTCCAGCACCTATCCCTATCAGGCGCTGTTTTTCCAGGTGGCGGCACGACTCAAGCCGGGATAGCCCGGCAGAGTGCTGCCCCGGCACGTTGATCAACAATGGGGGTAAGGGGGAGTCTGCCCGGAGGGTGGAAAATCAGGGCTTGATAGAGGTTTGGTTCCCAGTGAGGGCAAACCATCCAAGCTTGGCCATATCACCGGCTAAATTTAAAAACGGATGAAACATGCGGGTTAGCGTGTTGCTTGGCGGCTCACGCTTTGGGGTTACTATGAGACTCCTGTTTCTGTCAAACTGTTGATGCCTCCCCAGCAGAGCTGGGGGGTCTCCATTTTTGTCTAGGATTCTCTTTAAATAGAGTAAGTAACTATATAGCAGCAAATGATTTTTTGTGGAGACATTTTTTCACAAAAGAGCTAATAATGCTCACATTTTATTTGCTAGACTATCGACCTTCATACGGACCATTCTGGTCTGCCCTGATAAACTAATTCTGTGAACCAGCGCATGAAGTCGTTTTACAGACTCTTAAGATACCTCGTTTACTTCTTATTCGGCCTGTCATTGATAGGTGCCGTTACCCTTTTTGGCGCCTATCTTTACCTTGAACCCAAGCTGCCATCCATTGAAACACTCAAAGATGTCCGCCTACAGGTCCCCCTACGAATCTACAGTAACGACCACCTACTCATTGCTGAGTTTGGCGAGAAACGTCGAGAACCTCTCGATTTCGATCAAATCCCGCCGATCATGATCAACGCCTTCCTCGCCGCCGAGGACGACCGTTTTTTCCAACATCCCGGCGTAGACTACCAAGGCATTCTCCGTGCCGCCATACAGCTTCTGCTCACGGGCGAGCGAAGACAGGGCGGAAGCACCATCACCATGCAAGTCGCCAGGAACTTCTTCCTCAGCAGCAAAAAAACCTACACCCGAAAACTCAACGAGATATTTCTCGCACTGAAGATAGAACGGATGCTCTCCAAAAAGGAGATACTCAAACTCTATCTTAACAAGATCTATCTCGGCCACCGTTCATACGGCGTCGGTGCAGCTGCCTTAGTCTATTACGGCCGGCCTGTAGAAAAACTTGAGCTTTCTGAAATCGCCATGATCGCAGGGCTCCCCAAAGCCCCATCCCGCTACAATCCCATTTCCGACCCGGCGCGGGCATTGGTGCGCCGAAATTACGTTTTGGGCCGCATGCGGGAACTCAACTATATCAGTCAATTCGAGTATGACACAGCTAAAGCCGCACCGATAACCGCCAAGCTCCACACCACCCCGAGCGAAGTTGAGGCCCCTTACGTTGCTGAAATGGCCCGAGCGGAGGCGGTCAGCCGCTTTGGCCTGGATGCTTACACCAGCGGATATAGTATCACCACAACTATCGACAGCCACCTGCAATCTGCGGCCAATCACGCCCTGCGGCAAGCTATCCAATCCTATGACAGGCGCCACGGTTATCGCGGAATTGCCGGTCATTACGATATCGCTGACACCGAGGAAGATATCGAACTGATCGCCCTGCTTGAGGAGCTGCCGGAAGTCACAGGTATGAAGAAGGCCATCGTTACAGCCATTGGCGAGCAGAACGCAGAGGTCATTACCGCTCAGGGCGAGCGATTAACACTCGAATGGCCGGGGCTATCCTGGGCAAGTGCCTATGTCGATCACGACACCAAAAAGAAGGCGCCCAAGCAAACCCATGAGGTCCTTACGGTCGGCGACCTGATCTACCTCTATCATGAGACCCCGGAAGAGGGTGATCCCTATTGGCGCTTGGCACAGATTCCAGCCGCAGCAGGCGCACTAATCTCCGTCTCCCCACACAATGGCTCGATAATGGCTTTAGTCGGAGGCTATGATTTTTATCTCAGCAAATTCAACCGGGTGACTCAGGCCAAGCGTCAACCTGGATCTGGTTTCAAGCCCTTCATCTATTCCGCCGCACTGGAAGCGGACTTTACACCAGCCACCCTGATCAACGATGCCCCGGTGGTTTTCGAAGATGACGGCCTGGAGGCCGTATGGCGTCCGGAAAACTATAGCGGTAAATTTTTTGGTCCCACACGACTCCGTTACGCTTTGACCCACTCACGCAACCTGGTTTCCATACGACTGTTGCGCAAGATAGGGATAAAGTATGCCATCACCTACGCCACCCGCTTCGGTTTCGATAAAAATGATCTGCCTCACGACCTCTCACTGGCATTAGGCAGCGGTTCTGTTACACCGCTCGCCATGGCTGGCGGCTATAGCGTACTGGCGAATGGTGGTTTTTATGTACCTCCACACGTCATCGACTCGATCCGCGACGATCAGGGTAATGTCCTCTATCAGGCAAACCCGATCCAGGTGTGCGATGAGTCGATGCGACAACTGGCCGAGAAAGCCTCCCAACACACCGAGGAAGCAACACCACTGGAATCAGAGAATGCCGATGGAGAGACGGCAAGCGTGATACCACGCTGCGCCAAACGCGCCATAACCGAACAAAACCAATACCTGATGCACTCGATGCTGCGCGATGTAATTCAACAAGGAACCGCCCGCAAGGCCCGCTCCCTCGGCAGAATGGATATTGCGGGAAAGACCGGCACTACCAACGATCAGCGTGACGCCTGGTTCAACGGCTTCAACCACTACCTGGTCACTACCACATGGCTCGGCTTCGATAATGTAGAACCACTGGGCCGTGGAGAAGTAGGGGGCCGGGCAGCGCTTCCCGCCTGGATAGACTACATGCGAGTGGCACTAAACGGCATCAAAGAGGTCATACCGGAGATGCCGCCAAAAATGGTTACCATGCGGATTGACGTCGACACCGGCCAACCTGTGGGCGTCGGCAATGCGAACGCGATTTTCGAGGTATTCGAAATAGACAATGCCCCCAAATTGCCGGATACGGGCCGTACCGGGCAAAACGAAAGGAGCGTCTCACCTTCAAACATAACCCCTATTGAAGATCCATTTTAACCGGCAATGCGGACAGGAAAACGTGAGTTACAGCGGCTAATCGCATATGAGGCGGCGCGCATTCTGACAGAGCTGCGCTCCGATAACGTCACTTATGCCTGCCAAAAGGCGGCGGCAAAGTATGGCATCACCAAACGCCAGCTTTTGCCTACCCGCGAGGAGGTGGAGAGCGCCCTCAGGGAACAGCAGCGCCTGGTCCGTGGTAAAAGGCAGACGGATACCCTACGTGCACTTCGCCTCAGCGCACTCAACGCCATGCAGGCATTGACACAATTTAAGCCCAAGTTAGTGGGAGCTGTTTTTGATGGCACGGCCGACAGCAACAGCAATGTGAAGCTGCACTTATTTGCCGACACCCCGGAAGATCTGCTCTTCACTTTGAGTGATCTGCATATACCCTGGCGGGAAAAGCAGCACCGGTTGCAGCTCAGTGACGGCAGAAAGGAATCGGTACCCTGTTTTATCTTCAATGCAGACGGCGTCGGTTTCGAGCTTGTCGTACTGCCGGCACAAAATCCGCGCAATCACCCATTGGATCCTCTGGACAATCAGCCGATTCAGGGCGCCAGCATAAAACAGCTGCAGCAACTGGTCGATACTCCCGGTTGAACCACACTTCTCCCGCTCCTAAGTATGTGTTATTGCATCATCGGTCGCCTAGCGGCACGTAATCACGCCTGGCGTAACCCTTGTAGATCTGACGCGGACGCCCGATCTTCTGCCTCGGATCGTCCATCATCTCCAGCCAATGCGCCACCCAACCGACTGTGCGGGCTATGGCGAACATCACTGTGAACATATTGTTGGGTATACCCAGCGCTCGATAGATAATACCGGAGTAGAAATCCACATTGGGATAGAGCTTGCGTTCGATGAAATACTCATCATTCAACGCGATCTCTTCCAGGCGCTGAGCCAGCTCGAACATCGGATTGTTCGCATCCGCCAGTTTTTCCAACACCTCATGGCAAACCTCACGAATTATACCGGCACGCGGATCATACTTCTTGTAGACCCTATGCCCAAATCCCATCAGACGGAATCCATCATCCTTATCCTTGGCCTTGGCGATGTATTTGTCGATTTGCGAAACATCCCCAATCTCGCTCAGCATATCCAGAACCGCCTCATTGGCGCCACCATGAGCAGGGCCCCACAGTGATGCGATACCCGCAGCGATACAGGCGAAGGGATTTGCCAATGAACTGCCGGCAAGCCTTACCGTGGAGGTACTGGCATTCTGCTCGTGATCCGCATGCAGGATAAAAAGCAGATTCAGGGCCTTTTCCGCAACCGGATCCACTTCATACTCTTCACAGGGGGTAGCGAACATCATGTGAAGCAGGTTGGCACAGTAGGAGAGTTCATTGCGTGGGTACATGAAGGGCTCGCCCACGTTGTGCTTGTAACTGGCCGCCGCAATGGTCGGCATTTTGGCGATCAGCCTGTGAGCCGCAACCCGGCGTAACTCTGGATCATTGATATCCAGCGAATCGTGATAAAAAGCGGAGAGTGAGCCAACCACACCGACCATGATTGCCATGGGATGCGCATTGTAGTGAAAGCCATCGAAGAAATGGGTCAGGGTCTCGTTCAACATAGTGTGGCGGTTAATCAGTTGATTGAAATCCCGCAGCTGACCTTCGTTCGGCAACTCGCCGTTCAATAGCAGATAAGCGGTCTCCAGAAAATCACCGTTAGCGGCCAATTGCTCAATGGGGTAGCCACGATATTCCAGAATACCCACCTCACCCTGAATAAAGGTAATCTTGCTTTTGCAACTCGCCGTGGACATAAATCCGGGATCATAGGTGAAGACCCCGGCCTCTTTGTAGAGCGCCGAAACGTCGATTGCCGGGGGACCCTGGATCGATTCACGAACAGGTAGCTTTACCGACACCCCGGTTTCGTCATTCGTCAAGGTATAGGTCTTTTGATTATCCGCCATGTTGTGCTCCGTGAGTTACTTCAAGGCTTGCGTAGGATCGGTCCATTGCATCAACAACCGACAATACCCTACAACGCATGTGGTATAAATTAACAGTCAAATAAATATTACTGATTATAAGTGACAAAATTATAGCCCGAGGCCAACGGGGTCCATCAACCAGATTATGTAAATGATAACTATTGCTTTTTAACAAACTCAATCCACAGCCGGCCATCCTGACAATGTATGGCCGTAATACCATGGGGAAGTGGTTATGCAGGTTTACCGCGCAGCCTCAAGAAAGGGTAGTGCCTGTCCCTGAACTGGTCGCAACTGATCATACCAGGTGACATTTTCATCATATTGAGCAAAAAAGGGCCGCTGCACAAGATCGTGATCCCTCGCCTGAATAAAGCGTAAAACAAACACCTTCTCTCCATTGATCTCAGTGACGCCCTGAACCTCTACCTTACCGGGATCGGCACTCATACTAGGGCCACGGGCGGTGCGCCCCAATCCGGAAACCTGCTTCATCGCATCACGATAGATCTGCCATGCCCTGTAGAGGGGGACTTCGAAATAGCGACGAGCGCCGGTATCCCGTTCCACAAACATGTAGTAAGGGTTAACTCCCAATTTAACCTGTTCATTCCATAGCTTCGCCCAATCGTCCGAATTGTCATTGATGTGGGCCAGCAATGGGCCCTGACTGCGGATTTCAGCCCCCGTCGCCCGTACCCTGCGAATGGCGGCCCGGGCAACGTCAGTATCCATTTCGCGCCAGTGATTGTAATGGGCCATGATTGCGACATGTTTGCCCGCCAATACCAGATGATGAAGCAATTCAATCAACTCGTCGGCATCGTCATCAAAAATGAAGCGATGAGGCCAGAATGTCAACGCCTTGGTTCCGATACGAATCGTCTGGATATGACTGAATTCGGGGTGGAGCAGCGGTTCCAGGTAGGCCTTTAACTGCTTGCTTTTCATCACCATCGGGTCACCACCGGTCACCAGCAGGTCCGTCACCTCCGGATGGTGTCGCAGATAGCTGTAGAGCCTTTCTGCCTCGGTCGTTGCAATACGCAGGGACTTGTCGCCGATGAATTGCGCCCATCTGAAACAGAAAGTGCAGTAACTATGGCACGTTTGCCCCTGGCTGGGAAAAAACAGCACGGCCTCCTTATACTTATGCTGCAGGCCGTTGATGGGCTCACCATATTCGTCCCGCGGTAGATTATTCTCCAGCTGTCCCGCCGGGTGGGGGTTGAGCTCAGCACGGATCTCATTGGCCACCACCTGCAGCTCCTTCTTTTCCAATCCGGAACCTATCGCCATCGCCATACGGTTGAAATGCGCATCCGACAACATGCCTCGCTGGGGAAAGGTCAGCTGAAACATCGGATCTTCGGGCGCCCGCTCCCAATCGATCAGCTCACGCAACACATACTCGTTGACCCTAAACGGCAATACGGAAGAGACAACCTTCATCTCGTAACGCAAATCAGCGGGGAGGCGCTCCAGCTGAACGATACGGTCCAGGTCGCGGGCCGTATAGACAGTGAAGCGCTGTGGTGCATACTCAAAATCTACCGCACGCAACAATGATCTGGTTGATCGGGACTTAAGCAGCATAGTCGTCTCCTCAAGAGATCAATAATACGATCCAAGACCCCTCATATGGTTGGAAAATGCAGCCCATAACCACCGGCAGTCGACAGTGACTCGATTTATTTATCAGGCACCTCACAAACAACCAGAGAATCGGGCATAAGGAGGCGTACCCTAACAAACAATGGCTATTGCATCAAAAAAAGCTTAAGGCGGCATTATGCACGAAGACAGAATATGGAAACATTTGCTTACAATTATCGTAATTTATAAGCATATATCGCCTTCTTATGGTTACATTTGAAAATGTAATGATTCTCAAAATCAAGATTGCTAATTAACGATTTTGCCCCACAAACCCACTGGCCCTCATTACGCCAACCGGCCTCCAAGCCGTATGGCAACTGGATTTTTTGTGCAAAGCACTATAAAAAACCGACTTCTCCATTCATAATGTGATTTATATGCCCATAAACCTAACAAGAGGGCAGCAAAAGTAAAAAAACACCAAAGGCACCATCATGAACCTACACGAATACCAAGCAAAATCGCTCTTTGCCAGTTACGACATTCCTGTACCGCAAGGTCAGTCCGTCTCAAGCCCGAACGACGCCCGAACCGCAGCACAGGGACTCGGCTGCGACATCTGGGTCGTAAAGGCTCAAGCCCATACCGGTGGTCGCGGCAAAGCGGGCGGAGTGAAGTTGGCGCGCTCTCTGGATGAGGTGGAAGAGGCTGCCCGTGAGATTCTGGGAATGACCTTGGTCACCAAGCAGACGGGGCCGCAGGGACTGCCTGTGAATTCGATATTGGTGGAGGAGGGGAGTGACATTGCCAGGGAACTCTACCTAGGCGCCCTGCTGGACCGGTCTCGTTCACGCATCACTTTCATGGCCTCGGCCGCTGGCGGCATGAATATCGAGGAGGTTGCCGCGGAAACACCGGAGAAGATCCTTACAACGACGGTCAATCCCTCAACCGGAATGCTACCCTTCCAATGCCGCAAGCTCGCATTCGGCCTCGGCCTGGCAGGCGGCCAGATCAAACAGTTTTCGAAAATAATGATGGCTCTGTATCAGCTCTATTTGGACAAGGATGTCAGCCTGATCGAAATAAATCCGCTGATCGTCACTTCATCCGGCGATCTTGTCGCCCTCGACGCAAAGATCAACCTGGACAGCAATGCCCTGTACCGCCACCAGGAGCTGGCGGCATTGCGCGATATCACACAGGAGGATGAAAAGGAGGCCGCCGCCGCTATATATGATCTGAATTACATTACCCTGGACGGCAACATCGGCTGCATGGTGAATGGCGCCGGTCTCGCGATGGCGACCATGGACATGGTAAAGCTGCATGGCGGCGAACCCGCCAACTTCCTCGACGTCGGAGGAGGCACAACCGCGGAAAGGGTAACAGAGGCGTTCAAGCTGATCCTATCCGACGTCAAGGTCAAAACGGTGCTGGTCAATATCTTCGGCGGCATCGTCCGCTGCGACCTGATCGCGGAAGGTATTATCACCGCCGCTCGCACCATTGGCGTCACGGCGCCTGTGGTAGTACGGCTGGAAGGCACCAATGCCCAACAAGGACTCGAAATGCTGGAAGCCAGCGGCCTCGATTTTCTCACTGCCAATGACTTTACCGAAGCCGCGAAAAAAGCCGTATCCGCAGCAGCCTGATCCATCAGCAAGGAATAAACTAAAACAATGAGTATTCTCGTCGACAAGAACACCCGAGTTATCTGCCAGGGCTTCACCGGCAAGCAGGGCACCTTCCACTCTGAGCAGGCTATCGCCTATGGCACCCAGCTGGTGGGCGGCGTAACGCCCGGCAAGGGGGGACAGACACACCTTGACAGACCGGTCTTTGACACTGTGCATGACGCGGTCGTCACCACCGGTGCTGATGCCACGATGATCTATGTCCCGCCTCCTTTCGCAGCCGACGCGATCATTGAAGCGGCGGATGCTGGAATTCGGGTAATAGCCTGCATCACCGAAGGCATACCTATCCTAGACATGCTGAAGGTCAAGGAGACCCTAAAATCCTATGACGCACGTCTCATCGGTCCAAACTGCCCCGGCATCATTACTCCAGGTGCCTGCAAAATAGGCATTATGCCGGGTTCGATCCACCAGCCGGGCAGGATCGGTGTCATGTCACGTTCCGGCACACTCACTTACGAAGCCGTACATCAGACAACGCTCGCCGGACTCGGTCAAAGCACCTGTGTCGGCCTTGGCGGAGATCCGATAAACGGGACCAGTTTCATCGATTGCCTGAAGCTGTTCCAAGCGGACGGGCAGACTGAAGGTATCATTATGGTCGGCGAGATCGGCGGCTCTGCCGAGGAAGAGGCGGCAGAGTATATTAAAAGCCATATCGATAAACCCGTTGTCGCCTATATTGCCGGCGTTACCGCACCGCCGGGAAAGCGAATGGGTCATGCCGGAGCAATCATCAGTGGCGGCAAGGGCACTGCGGATGCCAAGTTCCAGGCCTTGGAAAATGCCGGTGCTCAGGTGGTAAGATCACCTGCAGAAATGGGAAGCCGTATGGCAGAATTGCTAACTTGAGTACGGCTCAGCGAGCGGACCGTGAAGTTGCATCCTGATAGCTGCTCAGCCACCACACACATACCGCCTATAGCAGCACCGAGCCAAATCGTGGCTATGCGCTGCTTATAGAACTCGACAGGATTGATAATAAATGAAGCCAGTAATGAGTCCTTATCTCGTCCCGTTTAAAGGCCAACTGAAGCCGCGCACCCTGACGACCGAACCTCCGGAAGACACACCAGGTAAAAAGGGCTGCAAGAAAGCCCTGGGAAAGGAGATCGACCGACTGGACGAACTCCAGCGCAGACTCTACGCAGAGGATCGCCGCTCACTTCTGATTCTCTTTCAGGCCATGGATGCTGCCGGCAAAGACAGCACAATCCGCGCCGTAATGACAGGCGTCGACCCCAGTGGCTGCCAGGTATTTTCATTTAAACAGCCTTCCAAAGAGGAGTTGGACCACGACTTTCTATGGCGAACCACACAGGCACTTCCCGAGCGCGGGCGCATCGGCATATTCAACCGCAGCTATTATGAGGAAACCCTGGTGGTCAGAGTGCATCCCGAGTACCTGGAAGCACAGCGAATCGACATTCCGGATCGACTCGATCAATTATGGCGGCAACGATTTGAATCCATACGCCAATATGAGAGGCACCTGTCGGAGAACGGCACCGTGATCCTGAAATTCTGGCTCAATGTCAGCAAGGGTGAACAACGCAATCGATTTCTTTCCCGACTGGACGAGGCGCGAAAAAACTGGAAGTTCTCAATTAAAGATGTGGAGGAGCGTCAGCATTGGGACAGCTATATGCATGCTTATCATCAGACCCTGGAGGCAACTTCCAGGCCTTGGGCACCCTGGTATGCCATACCCGCTGACGACAAGCCCTATATGCGTTGGCAGGTTGCGCGCATTATCCGCAAAACGCTGGAAGGGATGAAGCCGCGCTATCCCCAGGCCGACCAGGATGAAGCCAAACGTTTCGCCGAAATGCGTCAGGTACTGAACAACGAATCATAACGACGAAATGGTGGCGGTTATGCATCACTAAGCCGCTTTAGGCTTTTTCCCATTCGCCATAACATAAGATGAAATCTCACCCTTTGGCGTCTATGCTGAAGGTTAAAGAGTATTGTCCCGGCTTCACGATTGAGGATTGGGTCCTGATATTTTGCTGACCCGGTATTCGAACCATGCGCCTCCGGAAAATCACAACAATCTGCCTGACCCTCTTTATCCTTGGCAACAGCCAAGCGGAGGTAGAACCCGCACAGCGCAGCAATCGCCAGATGGCGGTTACTGTCTGCAACGATTATCGGGAAACCAACCGCCTACCCTGTTTTGTTTCGCGCAAAGAGTGTCCCGGGGGGGTTCGAGGTTATTCAACGCTTCGCCCACAGCACCGGCCCAAGCTTTTCAGCCTGCCGTGACAAACGGCATGAACGCCCCAGACACAACAGGTCATCGAGCAGACTGTTCACCACAAAAAACCAGCAATTGCTGGATCAATTTAAACGACTCATCGATGAGATTGAAAGACATCAGACCGGCGCACCCGCACACCTGCCGCAGGCCTCACAGGATAAGCTGGCGGTATTCTTCTCAGGCATCGACCTCGGCAACATCCGATTGGCGCACAGCAAAGCCCTCAAAAACGGCTGCTTCACCGATTGTCGAATGATTTATTGCGCCAGCAAGGACCAAGTCGATGTCTGGACCAATCCTCATTCCCCGGATTTGACGATCAGACTACTGCACCAGCTTGCCCATGCAGAACGCTGTGAGATTCAGGGTGGACAAAACCGGTTTGTCCAGGCCTGGTTACGCCACTTACCCGAAGATGTGCTAACAGCACTGGAGCGCGGCGAACCCATCGACACGGAAAAAATCCACTTTGCGATTTATATGGAAACTCATGCGAACAACAGGGCTGAAAGCATCTGCCGCAGGATAAGGTGTATAAAGGATTGATCCGGTCAGCGCTCACTTCGCATATATCACATCCAATGCCTTCGACAAGGCCTCCCAGGATTGTTTATCGGCCACTGCATCGTACTGCAGCGGTAAATCGAATTTCTTACCAAAACTATCGGCCTCCGGGTTGGTAAATGAGTGCTTGGCGCCGGGAAAGTTTGTAAAGCTGTACTTCACTTCGGCCCGATCCATCTCCGCCATGAAGGCCTCTATATGCTCCGGTTTTACAAAGGGGTCGTCAGCGCCGTTGAAGACCATAACCTCGGCCTTTACCGCTCCTTTAACCGCTGGCGTTGATGTCGGCAGACTGCCATGAAAACTGGCCACTAGATCGGGATCGTGACCGCGCCTTGCCATCTCCAAAACCATGCCGCCTCCAAAACAGTATCCGATCGCGGAAATCTCGTTCCGGGCTACCGTTTTATGGTTCTGTAACAATTCAGTCGCTGCCTGGAAACGGGCGCCGGCCGTCTCCATGTTCTTTTTCACCTCACCGGCAAACCGCCCCGCATCCTTGGGATGGTCCGCCTGTTTGCCCTCACCATACATATCCACCGCCAGGGCCGTATACCCCATGGCAGCCAACTGCTCGGCACGGCTACGCGCATAAGCGTTGTGACCCCACCATTCATGTACTACCAGAATACCGGGGCGCTTTTTCCCGCTCGCATCATCATAGGCAAGGTAGCCGTTCATGCGGGTATCATTGTGACGGTACACAACCTCCTCTCCGACAATCGCGCTCAGGGCGGCGAAAGGAATACAGCACAGCAACCCTGCCATTGCAAACCTGTTCATCTGTTCTCTCCTCCTCATCAAAAAACCACTCATTCGGATGCTTATACAGACTACACATAGCACAAATCCGTGGGTAACATCACCATTATGCGAGTCCTTATATTACTTTTCCTGCTGTTTTTGAACAGCCAGACGATCATCGCCCGCGAACACTCCGTGACCGACAGTCACGGGAATGAAATCTCTATCGACATCAACCAGGCGACAGGAGATATGGTTATGATCTGGCTGCTCGATCATGACGAACCTCGCCCTCTCTTCGATAGTCTGCTGAAGCAGCTGACAGATTCCGGAATTGAGATATGGCGCGTGGATCTGCTGGAATCCTATTATCTGCCGCGCTCGAGCGAGAACGTCCGCACACTTGATGGAGAGGGTGTTGCCGCAGTCATCCAAGCCGCCCATAGCAGGACCGCAAAAAAGATATTACTCACCAGCTACGATCGCATGCCCCTGCCACTGTTACGGGGCGTCAACCGTTGGCAAACCGCCCACAAGGCATCACGTCTGTTGGGCGCCATACTCTTCTATCCTAACCTGTTCGGGGCCGCCCCAATGGCTGGAGAGATGCCGGAACTGGACCCAATACTTAATGTCACCAATCTGCCATTGGTAATCTATCAACCGGAGCTTGGCAGTCAGCGCTGGCGGTTGAAACAAATGGTCACTGCCCTTTGGCAGACAGGTTCACCCACCTATGTCTACCTGGTGCCGAAGGCAAGGGATTGGTTTATCATGGGCGAGGGCGAACCTGACGAGCAGGAAGCAAAGATGGTTGCCAGAATACCCATGCAACTGCCCAGCCTGGCCAGACTGCTGGATAGCCACCCAAAATCCGTGACACAGACACCACTGCAACCGACACGGATACCCACCGGCAACCTATACACCCTGACGGCCGTAGATCAAAATAAGCCCGCACCACCCTTGCGACTGGCAGACAGCCACGATAGTTACCTCGATATCGAAGGATTAGACAACAGGGTTATCCTGGTCAATTTCTGGGCGACCTGGTGTCCCCCCTGTGTCGAGGAGATACCTTCGTTGAACAGACTTCAGGCCCACTACAAAAATCAGGATGTCAGCATAGTGTCGGTCGATTTTCGCGAGTCGACTGAGGAGATTGAGGCGTTTCTCGAGGAGAGGCCCGTCGACTTTCCGGTCCTGATGGACAAGGATGGGCTGACATCCCTGGCCTGGCGGGTATTCAGCTTTCCCAGCTCATTCATCATCGACAGGCAGGGGCGGGTACGTTACACCGCAAACAGGGCCATCAACTGGGACAGCGATGAGGTGATCGAAGCCATCGATGGATTACTCGCGGAGCCTTGAGTGATTATTGGAAAAAAGCGTGACAGGTATCCGAGAATAAATTAGATATTTATTATAAACTAATCTACTCGCATGAAATCCGGAAGAGACCAATGGCCAGTCAAACCAGTAAAAAGAAGGCTGCACCCGCCAAAACCAAGCGTGCCTCCAGTGCCGCAACCAGCCGAAAGAAACAGCCCGCCAAAAAGCAGTCTGCGGCAACCCGCAAAAAACAGGCGGCTGTATCTGCAAAAAATGCGAAGGATCAGATTGTCGAACCGACCAAGCAGTCAACCGAGACTCGTGTCCTGCCCGGCCTGCTGCAAGGCTTGCAATCGGTATTCGACAAGATCCATAAAGATAGTCGCGAGCGTGAAGATCACCAGGAAAAGATCATCGAGGAGTTCAGCGAGCGGCTGACCCAGGCCTTCGAGCAGAGCCATTCAGAGACGGAAGAGAAGGAGAAACTGCTGCTGGAGAGGCTGGAAGCCGTAGAGAAGGAGCAGACGTACAGGATTCAGCGAATCAAGCTCTTTTCCTTGCCGGGCACCTTGATCGCAATCGCCGCCCTGGTCTATCTCTTCTACGTGGTTCACATCATGGAACGCTCCATGACCAGCATGTCCGCCGATATGAACCAGATAAGGCACCATATTGCATCGATAGGCAACGATACCCACGCCATGTCAGGTGGCGTTACCGAAATGAATCAGCAAATGGCGCAGACAAACAGGAATATGAAAGCCATTACCACCCAGGTGCAGGGGATGAACGGCAATATGAATCACCTCACCCGAAATGTGGGTGTAATGACGAATGACGTGGACGCCATGTCACATACGGTCAGTCCGGTCATGAATGGGATGCGGAAATTCATGCCGTTTTTTTAACCTCGTCCATGTCGGAGTAAAAAATGCCATCCGGCCTTGGGCCCCGGCCCTAACTGTCACCAAAATTGATTCCAATCCGTTTCGCACTGACCACCCAAGGGTGGTCAGTGGGTACGAGTTTTTTATTACCCGCTACTTCTGCCAGCGGAACGGGTACGGCCACTTCGCCTTTTGACGCCACCATGACACCGAAAACACCTTTCGAGATCAGATCAGTGCAGGCCGTTCCCAATCGGGTAGCGAGCAGTCTGTCCGCGGCGGAGGGCGTGCCGCCACGTTGAAGATAACCGAGGATGGTCACCCTCGATTCAAGCCCGGTCAACTCTTCAAGCTGACGCGACAAGGTAACCGTATGGTTCGCGTGGGCAGCCTCAAACGCGGCCAGTTCCACTTTCGCGTTCTTGCGATCCCGCTTGTTGCCGGCTTCACTTTTCCGTTTTCTGAGCATCCGATATTGCTCGGACTCGCCTTTCGGCAACGCACCTTCCGCCACTGCGACGATACTGAATGGTTTGCCGCCGACAGCTCGAGCCCTGATCGATTCAGCAACACTTTCGATATCATAGGCGATCTCAGGCAACAGAATAACATCCGCACCACCCGCCAAACCTGACCCCAGGGCCAGCCAACCGGCACGGTGCCCCATGATTTCGACGACTATGATGCGGTGATGACTGTGTGCGGTACTATGCAGACGATCAATGGCGTCTGTGGCGATACCCAATGCCGTATCGAAGCCGAAAGTTGTATCCGTGTGTGCAACATCGTTATCGATGGTTTTGGGCAGCGTGATGATGTTGAGTCCCTTATCCATCAACTGCAAGGCATTTTTCTGCGTCCCACCACCCCCTATGCAGACCAGCGCATCGAGATGGTGGGCCTGGTAGTTCTTGACGATAACATCGGTCATATCCTGACGTTTACCGTTGAAATTCATACGGTGAGGCTTTTCCCGGCTGGTACCCAGAATAGTGCCGCCACGGGTGAGAATGCCCGAAAGCGTGTTGCCGTCCAGCTGCATGATGCGGTTTTCGACCAGGCCGCGAAATCCATCACGTATACCAATCACCTGCATATCGTAGAAATTGGTGGCCGACTTGCCGACACCCCTGATTGCCGCATTGAGCCCCGGGCTGTCACCGCCAGAGGTCAGTATTCCGATATGTATGGCCATGGATGCTCCCTCGCCAGAATTGTTAACCTAGGGCCTGTTAACACTCATCCAATCGGCCCTGCTAGATGCTGAAATCATCAGCCGCAATAAACCTTCCATGACGCGCTCAAAGATTGCGGCATGATACACCACTCAAACAATCGGCTGGAGTGGCCCATAACAGGCTCTGGATAATAATTCATTCACGCTCCAGCCAATGAATGGATGAGGGATGCCTCACCCGTATCCGCTGGTTGCCGTTTCGATGATAGATCCATCCACGCACCTCGAGGGGTGTGTAAAGGAGAGATTCCGGATCATCGATCCCAAACCGCTCCCAATCGTCCCAGGTTATTCGTAAAGCCAATCCACCATCAAGATTCAGCCAAACACCACTGCGACTCTGGCCTACGCGCTTGATATATCCGTTGAGAATATGAAAACCGGTCTCATTGCCATGCAGTTCCGATGCATCACCGATGGGGAGGCGCCAAACGCCTTTCTCACCCTTGCGAGCCTCTTTTTCCGCTTGTTTGTAGCACTCATGGTTTCTCAGGTTAGGCGGGACGGCGACCAGATATCCGGCCCCTTGCCTTAACATCTGACGATTGATGCTATCGCCGCGATGATCGTACAGGTGAGCCAGCAGACGGCCATACTTGTCCCGTGGTTCGGCATCCATACAGATTCTGACGGAACCGCCGCTCCGCTTTACCAATATTTCAAGCAGATGTTTGGCCTCTTCAGCATTCGGTTCACCGGCTGTCCCCTGTCCAAGCTCCGGTGTATTCACGCCTATCAATCGAATCCTTCGTCCATCCTCAAGACGCAAGGTATCACCATCATAGATGGAGGAAGCTTCGAGCAGGCCGGCGCTACAGGGTGAGCAGCCTACTGCGTGAGAAAAGGAGGGGATGATAAGTGCGGACAGGAAAAAGGCCCCGCAAAGCGGAGCCCTTCTTAAAATATCGACCAGGAACGCCATGCGACTACATAGCGGTACTGGATCAGCGGCTGTACTTCCTGCGGAATTTGTCCACACGCCCAGCGGTGTCGACGATCTTTTGCTTACCTGTATAGAACGGATGACAGGATGAGCATACCTCTACGTGGAGCTCCTCCTGACCCAGCGTGGAACGCGTCAGGATCTCATTACCACAGCTACATACGACTTTGATCTCCTCGTAACGAGGATGAATATCCGGCTTCATGACTGACTCTCTTTTGAGAAGGACATCGTTGACGATCTGCCCCCCGGGGCAGGGAAGAGCGGAATGATATGCCAAGTCGTTCACCAAGGCAAGTATCGTTACTGGCGCGATGGCTTGACCGGAAAATCGAGTATTTTGCACCCCCTCTTGGTTACATCGGTGCTGAGTTTGACATCTCCCTGTAAGTAGCCCAACAAGCCCTTTGGACCGATCATGTGATCCCACATCATATTGGAGATCTTTACACAAGCGCTGAGAGGGGACCGGTTTCTGCGCTCCTGACCTATCCGCCATTGCAGCTGTCGCATCCGTTTCTGCCGCTCGACCGGCAGCGTGGAGATAAAATCATCGATGGCTGCCTGGCGCATGTTCTCGAAACGCATCGGATCCCTCTCTGCCAATTGGAGGAGGTGATCGAAATCCAAGTTTCGGTTACTCAGCTGCGTCATCAATCAATCCTGATTCATCCTTATGTAGGAAAAGCTATCACAGCAACTCCACTATGTCCCCGATGGAAATTCCTGAAATAGCATGATATTGCAACTAATTAAGTAGGTTTTTCCAATGAATACATAGACATATTGAAATTCCCACGTAAATAGCAATATTTTGACTATACACTGTCAATCCAGCAGGCTCTCACCGCCATCGACACTACACGCCGCTACAATTCGATCCAGCCTAACAGACTCAATCGACCCATCTTTCTGCTTCAACACTAAAAACTCAGCCCTGTCCCGAGTCACAACATCGATCGGCAACACCCTCGCCCGATGCTTCACACCCGCCTCATCATGCCAGCAGAGATCCAACATCAACTTTCGCATGACAGCATACTGATAAGTCTCGTGGTGGGCGCATGCCACAGGTTCATACTTCTCGTTCATGCATCTATCCCCATTGCCGCATTTGCTATTGATCCCAAAGCCACCTTAGGATCACTGCGTTGATGTGACCTTTGACCGCGAATTTCTGGAAATCACTATAAGGGCTTGGAAGTATGTCGAACATAAAGAAAGAGATCGAGAGCCTTAGCCCGCATGTTTCATCCGTTTTTAAATTTAGCCGGTGATATGGCCAAGCTTGGATGGTTTGCCCTCACTGGGAACCAAACCTCTATCAAGCCCTGATTTTCCACCCTCCGGGCAGACTCCCCCTTACCCCCATTGTTGATCAACGTGCCGGGGCAGCACTCTGCCGGGCTATCCCGGCTTGAGTCGTGCCGCCACCTGGAAAAACAGCGCCTGATAGGGATAGGTGCTGGAGAGCAGGAAGCGGATCCGTCGCGTGTTGCGAATGATGACCGCCCCGATCTTGAACAGTTTGAGCCGGATCGCGGTCATCTGTGCACGCGCCAGTTCCGTGCCCTTCAGCGCGAGGCGCCGGATGGCCTCCATCAGCACATAGGCCAGACTGGACAGCAGTAGACGAAACTGATTGGCCCACCAGTAATGCGCGCTGGTGCGATCGGCGAACAGCCCCAGTTGCCGCTCCTTGATTCGGTTCTCCATGTCACCACGGGCGCAGTAGAGGTCATCGTAAAGGCGCTGTTTGTCGCCGGCCAGGTTGGTGACGATGAAGCGTGGATTTGGCCCCTTGTCGGTGACCTCCAGTTTGGCGATCACCTTGCGACGCGTCTTCCAGGTGCTGGCGGCATAGTGAAACTGAAAGAATTCCCGCATCTTCATGCCGGTTCGCTTCGCCAGTTCCTCAACCCACTGCATGGGCTCACGGATACACCGCAGCAAGGCGTCATTCTTGGCGATGCCCACGATATAGCCCACAGCGTTGCGCTCGCACCAGCTGAGCATGTGGTGACGGCAAAAGCCGCTATCGCCCCGAAAGATGATACGCACTTCAGGCCAAGCCCGGCGCAGGCGTTTGACCAACAGCGCCAGAATCGCCCAGGCATGCTTGGGCGCATCGATCCGGCTGGGCCGCAGATAACTCACCAGCAGTTGATCGCCACAAAAGACATACAGGGGCAGGAAGCAGTAGTGATCGTAGTAGCCGTGAAAGAAGCGGCCTTCCTGGCGGCCATGCACCGGATCATCCGTGGCGTCGAAATCCAGGATCAGCTCATCGGGTGGTGCATCATATGAGGCAATGAACTGCTCGAGCAGTAGGTTGTGGACATCAACGGCAACCCGGCGATCGACCCGGTTCTCCAGCCGACAAAGTGTCGACTGGCTGCCCAGTACCTCCTCGCGTTCGATCGAGCTCTGTAGGGCCGGGTCGGTGCGTAGTGTCTGATGGTCGTTCAGATCTTCATAACCCAGGCAGAGCCCATAGACTCGCTGGCGCAACAGGCTCAACTGGCTGTGTTCAATATAGCGGGGATCTCGCGGGTCGGGGATGACCGCATCAACCGCCTCGAGCAATCCCAGACGCCTGTCGATCTCACGCAGCAGCAACACGCCGCCGTCCGAGGTGATATCGCCACCGGAAAACTCGGCTTGAACCTTACGGCGTTTTAGGGCTGGAAAATCAAAGGCAGTCTGGGTACAGTTTGTCACAGGCAAAATCCTTTCGATTACAGTGTAAGCAACTGAATTATATCGAAGTATCAGGATTTTGCCTTTTTAATGCGTGAAATATTGGGGTTAGAGCAAAGATTGCACGCTTGGAAAATGAGCAAAAAAAGGCCGAAATAGTCAAGAAGGCGCTTGCCAGCGCCAATACCCAGATCGATAAGATACTGAAAGATAACGATATAAATTTCGAGGCCTATATCCGACACAACTATAAGAGGATCAGCCGCATAATTCAGAAGATCGAGGGCAAATCCGACAAAACCAAAACGAAGCGTTCGCCCCAGAAGAGAGCCGCGCGCAGGGGTCAAAGAAACCAGAAAACGGCTGCAACCATAAAGATACCGGCCGGGAAATACGGCAACTTACCGAGCAATCCCGACCGGGTTTTCGAAGTCAAGGAAAAGGGACCAAGACCAAAACTGCTTAAGGGCTATGCAGAAGAGGTAGGATTGGAAGCCTTTATGAATCAGTGCCGTATCGACTGATGACCGGCCCGCGGCCGAATTAAAGAGTCTTTCTAAGATCGATCGAGACCCTAATACCGAATGGATCAGTGTGGACAGGCATTAGGCTGCATTGAGCGGACCTGAACCGGCCATCCGCAAAGGCATCGGACGCACAACCCCGAATCCCTGGGCATAATCCACCCCGATATCGATCAGTTGCTCCAGGGTCTGATCATCCTCCACGTATTCGGCGATGGTCTGCAGCCCCATCAGGTGACCGATTTCATTGATCGACTCCACCATCGCCTTGTCGACCGGGTCATTCACCATGTTTGAAACAAAACTGCCGTCGATCTTCAGGTAATCAACGGGCAGGCGTTTAAGGTAGGAGAAAGATGACATACCGGTGCCGAAATCATCCAGTGCAAAACGAAATCCCCGGCGCTTCAACAGACTGATAAACCGAGCCGCCTGATCAAGCCGGCTGACAACCGCGGTTTCTGTAATTTCAAACGAGATCTTCTCCGCAGGCAGGCTGAACTTACGCAACTGCTCCAAGATATGTTCATGCAAACTGCCGTCACCCAGGGACTGGCCGGATAGGTTGATGGCACAAAGTCCCAGCTCATCCAAACGCTGGGGATTTTCCGACAGCCACCTGAAGGCATGACTGATTACCCAGCGGTCGAGGCTTCCCATGATATTGTAACGCTCCGCGGCAGGGATAAACGCACCCGGCATGATCTGTTTGCCACGCTCATCCTGCATACGCAGCAGTACCTCAATATGTTCATCGCCGATAGCCGTACTGCGCAGGGACATAATCGGCTGTTGCAACAAAGAGAATCGCTGTTGATCGATGGCGCTTTCGATTCTGCCCACCCAACGCATCTCTCCCTGCTGCCGCTTGATCTCCTCATCGTAGGGCTGAAAGACATGAATCCTGTTTCTTCCCATATCCTTGGCCACATAACAGGCGGCATCGGCCGAACTGAGTGCACTGTGGGGACTTTCCGTATTGGGCCCTATCGCAACGATACCGATGCTCACGCCGGTAGAGAAGGTTCTACCTTCCCATGTGAACCGAAAATCCTTGACCACGCTGCAGATTTTGGTCGCCAGGCATTGCGCCCGATCAAGCTGGCAATTCTCCATCAATAAACCAAACTCATCCCCGCCCAGGCGGGCCAACACATCATCGCTTCCGATGGTGCGCTGCAGCCGGTGAGAGAGCTGGCGTAACATCATATCCCCCGCCACATGGCCGCATGTATCATTCACCAGCTTGAACTGATCCAGATCCATATACAGCAACACATGCTGCACTCCATGATCCCTGCAGTTGGCGAAAGCCTGTCGCAAACTTTGATCGAAGGCATGTCGATTCAATAGATGGGTCAAGGAGTCATGGGTTGCGAGAAAACGCATTTCCCGCATCATCGAACGGGTGGAAGTAACATCCCTGAACACCGTCACAGAACCTTTGAACCGGCCCTCCTCCTTAATCGGGTAAGTTGAATACTCAACCGGAAAAAGCGTCTCGTTTTTTCTTAAGAATGATTCATCTTTGACCCGAACCGATTCGCCTCGCTGCAGTACTGCGCTATTGAAGGACTTCCCGGCCTCGTCGAACATTCGAACCCGTTTATGAATCTGTTGATTCAGTAATTCATCCTGGGGATAACCCAGCATCTCCGCCGCCGCCTTATTTATGAAGGTGCAGGCATCCCGCTCATCTATTCCGAATATGCCTTCCCCTGTTGACTCCAGTATCAGCGACATCTTTTTATTTACCGCTTCGAGCTGGCCGGAGGATTTCTCGAGGGACTTATGTGCCACCTTGTGCGCTTGGGTACGCTCATAATTCTCTATCGCAAAGGCCAGATCCTTTACCATTTCATCCAACAGATCATGGACCGTGAGGGTAAAGTAGCGGCGCTCCTGGGCGTAGACAGTAAGCGTCGCAACCACCTGTTGGTTAGTGACGATGGGAAATACCGCCGCCGAACGGCTGCCGCTGAGCTGCGCTAAACGATGCCAGGGCGTTTTCCCCGGGTCGACATCGATTTCATCAATTACCGACGGACACTTTCCATACGCTGAGATAGCCAGCGGACTGTCTGCCTGAGGATTGGTCAGGTCCAGTTCGAATGTGCAGGCCTTAAGACTCTCCAGATTGATCCCGGCACTGGCAATAGGCATGATATTTTTACCAATTTCATTGACCTCGCCAATCCATGCGGCATTGAAACCGCCAAATGTCACGGCTATGTCGCATACACGTTCAAAAAGCACCTGCGGCGACCGATTGCGCAGAATCGTCTTACTGGTTTGTGAAAGCGCAGCATAGAGTGCTTTCTGTCGATTCACCAACTCTTCACGTTTTGCAATCTCTTCAGCCATCGATTTGAAGGCTTGAGAGACATGCGATAACTGGTCATGCTCCGGCAGGTTGGCTGCCGCCAGATAGTTGCCTCGGGCAAGCTCCATCGCAACCTGCTTGAGATGTGATATGGGAAATAGCAACTTCCTGTTCAATAACCATGAAAACAGGATCAAACCAAACAAAAAGCCCAGTGCGTAGAAGCTGGAGCGTTGTTTTACGATAGCCATCAGCTGCTTATTGGCATGGCTTTCTATCTGCGGACCTGACCCCACCTCAGCAGAAGGGCGTTCACCGGCATCGGATTGCTGTTGTGGGAGATTGAGTTGTAGATCGGCAGGCGAGACCGCCACCGATTCCGCAGCGGGATTTCCGCCAACACTGATCGGGCGATAATTCAGATACACGTCCACTGTGAATAGGCATAGAAATAGTACCGCCATAGTGGCGGCAACTTTGCCATTCAGTTGCATATCATCGTCGTGGCGCTGACAGCGCCGGATCCCCCCATATACTCAAGTTGAACTGGAATCTAAAGACCACTAATCCCCTTCTCCGACTTAGCGATCAGATCGGATCTTTGGCTCAAATGCGCTCCCTGCGTAACAGCTCGCGTATCCAGATTAGACGAGGGGTCGCTGAAACTCCTTAGTCGAATCAGTTCTTGTTTTTATGATGTCCGCTTAAATTAATACCTTACGCCCGGTATGTAAAGACAAATTTAAGTTGTGCCGGTAACTTCAAAAATCGGCACCAGCTCATTTAGGAACCTGGATCCCAAAGGTGTGGGGCAGAGTCGCCCGTGAATGGGGTGGAGCAGCCCTTTTTTGATCGCGGTTTCCAATGACTCCCGTATAAAATCGAGAGCCAGGCCCGTGGTTGCGCTGAACAGCTCCTCCTCCACGCCATCGTTCAAACGAAGCGCATTCATCATGAATTCGACCGTCAGGTCTTGCGGTCGTAATGCCCGCTCGCCCTGGAGGAACGTCTGTGCTCCTGCCCCGGCGGCAAGATAATCATTGGGATGGCGTCTTTTCCAGCGCCGCATGATGATGCCGACCCGGGTAGTGATCTTACTGTGCGCCCCGGCACCAATACCGATATAGTCACCGAAGCGCCAATAGTTGAGATTGTGTCTGCAACGCTCCCCCGGACGAGAGAATGCCGAAATCTCATACTGTTCGAATCCCGCCTCCAGCAACATCTCATGCCCCTGCTGTTGCATCCGCCAAAGACTGTCCTCACCCGGCAGTTGGGGGGGGGATTGGTGGAAAGGCGTATTGGGCTCCAGCGTCAACTGATAGTATGAGAGATGTCCCGGAGCCAATCCGATGGCTGCCGTCAGATCCGCCTGAGCCATCTCCGGAGTCTGCGACGGCAGGCCGAACATCAGATCAAGGTTGATTCGCTCGAATCCGCATCGCATCGCCCTCTCCACAGCCGCAAGGGCCTCATCCGGCCCATGGATACGCCCGAGGGCCTGCAACGATTCGGGATTCAGGCTCTGTACCCCAAGAGAGAGACGATTGACACCCGCTTCCCGGTAACCCGGCAAACGTTCGGCTTCCAACGCACCGGGATTGGCTTCCAGGGTTATCTCCGCATCTTCAGCCAAAGTGATACTCCCCGCCACACCTGACAACAACCGCCTGATACTTTCTGTTGAAAACAGGCTCGGCGTGCCGCCCCCTATGAAGATGCTCTGCACAGGTCGCCCTGAAACCGACACCTGTTCAGTACGCAGATCCTGTAGCAGGGCATCCACATAGGCCTTCTCCTCCAGTGCCCCTTTTTGTGGATGTGAGTTGAAATCACAATAGGGGCACTTACGCGCGCACCAGGGTATATGGACATAGAGAGAGAGCGGAGGCAGTTTCAACATACCACTGACGGGGAGCGCCGGAGCATCCAATGAGACGCTTCAGACCGCACCATTGCGACAGGCCTGCTTGCAAGCCCCCGGCGGCAGGATGTGCCGCCGGAATTAAGATTAATGTGTGGATCAGGTTGCGATAGCCGCACTATGCCTTGTCGCGTGCCTGCAGGTAGGCAAAATCGGAAATAGCCCCCCATTCACGCGAGCCTTTGAGGAAATTCATGTAGGAATCATACACCTTCTTGGCAAAGGCATCCTTGGCAGCCAGCTCCTCCACTACCTCGTTTGAATATTTGCGCAGCGTTTCCAGAACGTCACCGGGATAGACGCGAATATCCACCTTATGCTTCTCGACCAGCGTCTTCAAGGCTGCCGGATTACGTGCCGTATACTCCGCCAGCATCTCCTGGTTGGCTATCTTACAGGCATTGATGACGATCGACTGCAGATCTTCGGGTAGTGCATCATAGGCCTTTTGATTGATGATTGCCTCAAGGGTCGTGCCTGGCTCGTGAAAGCCGGGGTAGTAATAATATTTGGCCGCTTTAAACAAGCCAAAGGCCAAATCGTTATAAGGGTTGACCCACTCGGTAGCATCGATCGCACCCGATTGCAGCGAGGTAAACAGCTCCCCCCCGGGCAGATTGACCGGTGTCCCGCCGGCACGCTTGAGCACTTCACCACCGAGACCGGGTATACGCATCTTGAGGCCTTTCAGATCACCGACGCTGTTGATCTCTTTGTTGAACCAGCCGCCCATCTGCATACCTGTATTGCCGCCGGGCGCGGGAATCAGGCCGAACGGTTTATACAGCTCCTGCCATAGCTCCTGGCCACCGCCAAAGTAGAGCCAGCCATTCATCTCCTGAGGCGTCATGCCAAATGGCACAGTGGAAAAGAACTGGGCCGTCTCGCTTTTCCCTTTCCAGTAGTAGGCGGCGCCATGCCCAATCTCAGCGGTACCTCTCGAAACCGCATCAAACACCTCAAAGGCCGGCACCAGCTCTTTCGCGCCGTATACCTTGACATGCATGCGGCCGCCACTCATCTCATTGATCACCTCAGCCAGCTTGTTGGCGCCGGTGCCCAGCCCTGGAAAGTTTTTCGGCCAGGTGGTGACCATCTTCCATTTGATCTGCGGTTTCGCCTCAGCGACCCGGAGACCTGCCATTCCGGCGCCTACGGCCAGGGTTCCGCTACCTGCACGCTTAATAAAATCACGACGTTTCATACCTCTCTCCTGTTCCATTCATGTTATTTATCGAGCATCGAACATTCTAGGGCCTGTTAACACTGATCCAATACGCCCTGCTGATTCCGGGTATCGAATGATTCAACGCCATCACGGATGACGTCCATTGTTCCGTTTCAGACGTCGCAGACTAGGGCCTGTTAACACTAATCCAATCGGCTCTGCTGGGGCTGTTTTTTTGTCCAGCAAGGCAGAATGAGCGAGGTTTAGCATGCTAAATGAGCGAATGATAACACCGCTGGGCGGAAAAACAGTCCCAGCCCTTCGGGTTGCGCCTGAAAAAGCGCCACTCGGCGTTGCTCGTCGTTCATTTGGAACAACCAAACCTCTCTCCTCGCGCCCCGAAGGAAGTGCCCTTGGGGTGCGCCTTGATTGGCGCTTTTTCAGGTGCAACAGAGCCGATTGGATTAGTGTTAACAGGCCCTAGAGTACCGCGATAACCCGGTGGCGCTATGACCGGCTCCGGCAATGCCGGAAATTGTCAAATCAGTCCTCATTCATAGACAAATACAAAGGGGTAGTTTAGCCCTTCTACCGAACAAGACAGATCTCAACAGGGAGAAAGATTGGCATAGGCCACTACCAGCCACTTACTTCCCTCCTCCTCGAAATTGACCTGTACCCGGGCACTGCGGCCCTGACCTTCCGCATTCAATACCACACCCTCGCCAAATTTGGTGTGGCGCACCCGCTGTCCCAGACTGAATCCACTCAGCTCGCCTACCTCCAGGTGGGGTGGACTGCCAAATACCGGTCGGCTGATGGCGGCGCCGGTGCGTACCTCCGACATCAATTCCGACGGCATTTCCCGAATAAAGCGCGAGGGGAGGGGATAACTGTCACTGCCGTGCAAGCGCCGACTCTCCGCATGACAAAGGTAGAGTTGACGCATCGCGCGGGTTACCCCCACATAACAGAGTCGCCGCTCCTCCTCCAGGCGCGACGGATCATCCGCAGACATGCTGTGAGGAAACAGCCCCTCCTCCATACCCACCAGGAAAACCAGCGGAAACTCAAGGCCTTTCGCCGCGTGCAGGGTCATCAGCTGTACACAGGGTTCGGAGGGATCCCCCTGGGCCTCGCCCGCCTCCAATGCGGCGCGGGAGAGAAAGGTGGACAGCTCATCCATTTCATCGGCATCATCTGCCTCGTAGCCAAATTGGCGGGTAGCGTTAACCAGCTCCTCCAGGTTCTCCTTGCGGTCAATACCCTTGCCATCGCGGCTCTTGTCGAAATGGCTTGGCAGTCCACTGGCCTGCAGTGCCTGCTCAACCGTTTCCGGCAGTGAAAGGTTCGCACAAGTCACCCGAAGCTCTTCGGTCAGGTCGAGGAAACCCTGTAATGCAGTTGCCGCCCGCTTTGCCATCACGCCCCCCTGTAACAGCTCCGAGGCAGCCTGCCATAGAGGACAGTCGAAATCCCTGGCATGGGCACGTACGGTGTCCATTGTCTTGGGTCCGATTCCCCTCGGCGGCATATTCACCGCCCGCTCGAACGCTCCGTCATCCTGCGGGTTATTGATCAATCTCAGATAGGCAAGGGCATCCTTGATCTCCGCCCGCTCGAAAAAGCGTAAACCGCCATAGACGCGATAGGGAATGGCCGCCTGCAACAGCGCCTCTTCGAACAGACGGGACTGGGCGGTGGTGCGATAGAGTATGGCGGCCTCCGATTGACTGTTGCCCTCATCGATAAAGCGTCGGATCCTCTCTACGACAAATCGCGCCTCGTCGATCTCATTGAAGGCGGCATAGAGTTTGATCGGATCCCCTTCGCCATCCTGTGTCCATAATTGCTTACCCAGGCGTGAAGGATTGTTGTTGATCAGGGCATTGGCGGCATTCAGGATATTGCCGGTGGAGCGGTAGTTCTGCTCCAGGCGTACCAACCTGACTGTTTCGTAGTGGGACTGAAAGCTCTGGATATTCTCAACCCGGGCACCGCGCCAGCCGTAAATCGACTGGTCATCGTCACCCACTACAAAGAGGTTGTTTCGTGGTCCCGCAAGCATTCTGAGCCAGGCGTACTGGATCGAATTGGTATCCTGAAACTCATCCACCAATACGTGCTGAAAGCGCTGTTGATAGTGCTGCAGGATATCCGGTCTCTCCCGCCACAGCTCATGGGCGCGCAGCAGCAGCTCCGCGAAATCGACCTGCCCGCCCCGTTCACAGGCATCCTGGTATTCGCCGTAGAGACGGATCATCTGCTGTTGATAGGGATCGCCGCCATCATCCAGGTGCTGGGGCCGCAACCCCTCATCCTTGTGGCCATTGATGAACCACTGGATCTGTCTCGGTGGCCACCGTGCCTCATCCAGTTGCAGATTCTTCAACAGGCGCTTGATTAGGCGAAACTGGTCGTCGGAATCGAGGATCTGAAAACTCTGCGGCAGTCCTGCTTCCTTCCAGTGCGCCCGCAACAGGCGATGGGCTAAGCCGTGAAAGGTACCGACCCACATACCTCCCAACGGCTGACCGAGCAGCTCTTCGATACGATAGCGCATCTCCTTCGCGGCCTTGTTGGTAAAGGTGACCGCCAGGATCGACCAGGTCGATACGGCCTCAGCCGCCAACAGCCAGGCAATCCGATGCACCAAGACCCGGGTCTTTCCACTGCCGGCCCCGGCCAGCACCAGCAGATTGCCTACAGGTGCGGTTACCGCCTCGCGTTGCGCATCGTTCAGGGGATCGAGTATGGGTGAAACATCCATGGTGACTAGTTTACTCACCCGGTGGCGGCAAATGCCACCGTTAAGGGGCGATTTTCAACCAATTTATATAGAATTGAGCCGGAGCAGGGTATTCTCTCGCCCCTGAGTAATGACACAAGAGGTAGTAGATGCAGATACTGGCAGGCGATATAGGCGGCACCAACACACGACTCGCACTCTATCAGTCAAGTCCTGAGTCACCTTTAAACCTGCTTCTGCAAGAGACCTATCCCAGCCGGTCCTACGACTCCATCGAGGCCGTACTGCAGCGTTTTCTGACTCACACATCCACCGGGGAGGTCGATCGCGCCTGTTTTGGCATTGCCGGGCCGGTGATCGACCAGGTCTGTGAAACGACCAATCTGCCCTGGCGTGTATCCGCAAAGCGGATCAACGACCGATTCAACTTCAAACAGACCCGGCTGATCAATGACCTGGAAGCCAATGCCTGGGGTATAGAGACACTCGAAGAGCGGGATTTCTTCACCCTCAGTCACGGAGCTGAAAAGGCTGCCGGCAATCGTTCCATCATCGCTGCCGGCACAGGTCTTGGTGAAGCGGGTCTTTATTGGAGCGGGGAGAGACACCACCCCTTTCCCTCGGAAGGCGGGCATAGCGATTTCAGTCCGACCACGGCGTTGGAATTTGGGCTTTACCAGGTCTTGCAGAAGAGATACGGACATGTCAGCTGGGAACGTCTGGTCTCCGGGCCGGGCCTGGAGAGCATCTACGACTATCTGCTCGACCAGCAGGATATGCCAACACCCTCATGGCTACATGAGCAAATGGAGAAAATAGGCAAAGCCCCCGCCATCTCCGGTGCAGCACTCGACTCGACAGACCCGCTGTGCCGGAAATCACTGCAACTGTTCACCCGGCTCTATGCCCGGGAAGCGGGCAACCATGCCTTGAAAATCATGGCTACAGGCGGTGTCTACCTGGGCGGAGGAATCGCACCTCAGATCCTGCCCATGCTACGGGAAAACCTTTTCATGGAAGCCTTCCTCGACAAAGGACCCATGCGAAAGATCATGCAGTCGATGCCCGTGAAGGTCATTCTAAATGACAAGACCGCCCTCTATGGCGCAGCAAACTATGCCACCAGGATACAGGCGAGACCCGGGCCATGAGATCTTCCTGTTGAGTGGCAGGCATAGTGGAACAGAAGGATCGACAGGAATGGATTCCCCCCCTGCCTAAGGGGGGTGTCAAATGAAATCAGGCCATTTAGGCTATCAGGAACCCTGTCAACTGCATTGATCGGATCCCAGGTCACTCAAAGGGCTTTGGCGCCGGGGTCATGTCGGTGGAGGGAGGCAGTATCGGCATTAAGAAGGCAGGCTGATCACCTGTCAGCGTCTTAAGAAAGGCAACGATCTGGGCATTCTCATTGTCGGAGAATTTCTTGCCCAATTGCAGGCGTCCCATGACATCTACCGCCTCGGTCAGGGTTTCGGCCTCACCATCGTGGAAGTAGGGATAGGTCATCTCCACGTTGCGCAGGGTCGGCACCTTGAACTTGAAGCGGTCCGCATCCTTGCCTGTAACGGCGCTCAATCCTTCTGCCGGACTCTTGGCCTTGTAGGGTTCCACAACACCCATCTTTTGGAATGAGTTGCCGCCAACGGCCTCACCGTTGTGACAGCTGACACAACCACTCTGTTTAAACAGTGTATAACCGGCCATTTCATCCTGAGAGAGGACCTGTTTGTCGCCCAACAGCCACTGATCGAAACGGGAGTTCGGTGTTACCAGGGTTTTCTCGAACTCCGCAATGGCTTGTGTGACCTCGTCGATCGTGATCTTGTCGCTACCAAAAACCTGTTTGAACTCCATGACATATTCAGGGATCGAGGTCAGTACGTCGATCGCCAAAGTATGGGTAAATGCCATCTCACCGGGATTTGCGATAGGCCCACCCGCCTGTGCCTTGAGATCGGCCGCCCGGCCATCCCAAAATTGGGCCACATTCAGGCTGGAATTGAGCACTGTCGGTGCATTGATGGGACCCTGCTGCCAATTGTGTCCAATTGATGTCTTAAGATTATCCGTACCGCCCATACTGAGGTTGTGGCAGGAGTTGCAAGAGATAAATCCTGATTTAGAGAGACGGGGATCGAAATAGAGCTTTTTACCCAGTTCTACCTGACCCAAATTGATATTCTGCACCGGCTTGATTGGCTGAATCGGCTCATCGATAGCCAAAATTGAGGTCGAAAATCCGAGCATAATTGAAAACAGAACGGTTTGTTTGCGTATCATAGCTTTTTACCCAATAGTTGAAACGGTTATGTAGCCATCCTCTGCCGTGAAAAGCCTTTCCCGCGTTTTTCACCGGACCGACTCTCCATCGATAGGATAATTATTCTGGTTTTGTTAAGTCTTACAGGTACTTGGAGACATAGGCTTCCTGCGCCACACCAAAAACCCTATCCTAAGGTGGGTTTATATTAGAATTAGAATAATTCTAAAACAATGATGCAGATCAACAATTTTTACCGGATCAGTCCGTGTCTCAACTGTGATGGATAAGTTTTGCCTCGGGGCGCGAATAGAGAGGTTTTGGTTGTTCAACCGAGCGACCGGTAACACCGAGTGGGGCTTTTTCAGAAGCAATAGCGCCGATTGGATTAGTGTAAACAGGCCTTAGGAGCTGTTTCTTACCCGTATGACAAGATCGACAATCTCCATGGCGGTGCCCGCCGGCAGATCACTGTCGACGAAGTGGGGCGCCAGGCGCTCCTTGATGTCGATCAGATCGCCTGTGTCCACATTATAGAAATGGTGATGATGGCTGGTATTGGAGTCGTAGAAGGTACGGCTCGAATCGATAAAGACCTCGCGCACCAATCCCTTCCTGACAAACAACCCGAGGGTATTGTAGACGGTGGCCTTGGAAACCCTGGCGCCTGTGTTTTTCACCGCTTCAAACAACTGCTCTGCGGTAACATGCTGATGACGAGCGAACAGCGTATCGGCGATAAGACGGCGCTGCCTCGTCAAATTGATGTTGTGGTCATCGAGAAGTTTATCGATATGTGCTCGATCCACCATTGGGCTGTTGCTTTTGGACTCCATCGTCAGAGTGTAAATACTCACCCCACAAATTGCCAAGCCCTTGAACAAAAAAAAAGAATAGGCCGAGAAGAGCGCCCTGTTATCGCCAGACTCGATTTGACCTGCCTGCATCAAGGGCTTACTCCTTATGCTAGCTGGCGGACAAACTTGATCTCGACCCCTGATTTCGATCCTAAATTATTAGGCATTGCCTATCGATATCATTGAAAAGACCGCTCGATTCCAATCAATTTTAACTCTATTCTAGTCATCAGCGAAGGGCCGTACGGCTCGACGTAATTATCCACAATAAACCATCATTTCGGAGAACCAGATATGGAACTCAAAGGTAGTCAAACTGAGCAAAACCTGAAAGACGCTTTCGCCGGAGAATCCCAAGCCAACCGCCGTTATCTCTACTTTGCCGCCAAGGCGGACGTCGAAGGATATAACGATGTCGCCGCTCTTTTCCGCTCCACTGCAGAGGGTGAAACCGGCCACGCTCACGGTCATCTGGAGTATCTCGAGCAGTGTGGCGACCCCGCCACCGGAATGCCCATCGGCCCGACCGGCGATAACCTCAAGGCAGCGGTTGCCGGTGAAACCCATGAATACACCGATATGTATCCCGGCATGGCCAAGACCGCCCGTGATGAGGGTTTCGACGAGGTGGCCGACTGGTTCGAGACCCTGGCAAAGGCGGAGCGCTCCCACGCAAACCGTTACCAGAAGGCATTGGACGAAATGGACTGATATCCAACCATCATCCTGAGCCCATGGTTCGGGATGACCCATGGGCGGCCTCAGTGCCGCCCATTGTCACAACCAGGAGCAGACTAATGGCAGCAGCACCCAGCAACCAGAGAGAAGGCAATCTGGAGGCCCCGACACGGCATCCGATCGATTGGAAAAATCCTGACTATTACGACGAAGAGAAGCTCATGACAGAGCTGGAGAGGGTGTTCGATCTATGCCATGGCTGTAGACGCTGTGTCAGTCTCTGCCACAGTTTCCCGACCCTGTTCGACCTGGTGGATGAATCGGAAACCATGGAGATCGACGGTGTCGATAAAAAGGATTATTGGCAGGTGGTCGATCACTGCTATCTCTGCGACCTATGCTACATGACCAAGTGTCCCTACGTACCGCCTCATGATTGGAACATCGACTTTCCCCATCTGATGTTGAGGGGCAAGGCCGTCAAATATAAGAAGGGCGAAGTCAAACTGCGCGACCGGATCCTCACCAGTACCGACAATCTTGGCAAGCTGGCAGGCATCCCGGTGGTTGCCGGCGTCGTCAATCGTTTTAACAAAGCGAAGAACTTCCGCGAGATCCTCGATCACGCGATTGGCGTGCATCCCGAAGCTAAATTACCCGAATTTCATGCCAAGCCGCTTCGAAAACGGCTGTCTGAAAAAATCGACAGCGCCGCTGAGGGAACACCTGCCGGGACCACCAAAGGCAAGGTCGCCCTGTTCAGCACATGCTACGGCAACCACAACGAGCCCCAGGTCGGCGAGGATCTGGTTGCCGTCTTCGAACACAATGACATACCGGTCACCATTGCTGAAAAAGAGCAGTGTTGCGGTATGCCGAAATTGGAACTGGGCAACCTCGACGCCGTGGAAACGGCAAAAGATGCGAATATCCCGATACTGGCCAAACTGGTCGACGCCGGTTGGGACATCGTTGCGCCAGTCCCCTCCTGCGCATTGATGTTCAAACAGGAGCTGCCGCTGTTATTCCCGGATGATCCCGAGGTAAAAAAGGTCGCAGGGGCGTTATTCGATATCTTCGAGTATCTGATGATTCGCCACAAGCACGGCTTTCTGAAGACCGACTTCAAACGGGGGCTTGGCAGGGTCGCCTATCATGCCGCCTGCCATCAACGGGTGCAGAATATCGGCGCCAAGACCAAGGAGCTGCTCAGCCTGATCCCCGACACAGCGGTCACCGCCATCGAACGCTGCTCGGGCCATGACGGCACCTATGCTGTCAAAAGCGAGTTCCATCAGCATGCCATGAAAATCGGCAAACCCGTGGTCAACCGAGTCAAACAGACCGAGGCCGATCACTACGGCAGCGACTGCCCGATGGCCGGCCGCCATATCGAAAACGGCTTGCGCGACGGCACTGCTTCGGAGCATCCCATTACCCTGTTGCGAACCGCATACGGCATTTAGGGCCTGTTAATACTCATCCAATCGGCCGTAAATCTATAAGGAGTCAATCATGTCAAACGAAGGCTATCATGAACCCCTGGAACAACTCAGTGACGAAACCCGTGACATGCATAGGGCAATTGTCTCCTTGATGGAGGAGCTGGAAGCCGTCGACTGGTATAACCAACGCGTGGACGCCTGCAGCGACGAGAGCCTGAGGGCCATCCTTGCCCATAACAGAGATGAAGAGAAAGAGCATGCCGCCATGGTGCTGGAGTGGATCAGACGGCAAGATCCCAGTTTCGACAAAGAGCTGAATGACTACCTCTTCACTGACAAGATCATTGCTCACGAATAGAGGAAATGAAGCCAATTAGTGCCTGTTGAGAATAATCCAGTCGGTAGCCATGACACCTTATGCCAGCCGACATAATCCAACAGCATAACCGATCAAAACCCGGCCGCATGGAGATCAAGGCCGGTTTTAAAATGAGAGATTACACAGGAGAGATTAATGACCCATCTTTCACACAGCGACCTCTACAGCCTCGAGGAGTATGCCCGAATTCGTCAGCAATTCAGGGCCAAGGTGATAGACCATAAGAAGAGTCGCCGCCTTCCCATCGGTCCGCACGCCGCGCTCTATTTCGAGGATGAACTGACCATGCAGTACCAGATTCAGGAGATGCTGCGGATCGAACGGATATTCGAACAACAGGGCATTCAGGATGAACTCGACGTCTACAATCCGCTGATACCGGACGGGATGAACTGGAAGGCGACATTTATGATGGAGTATCACGATGTGGATGAGCGCAAGAAGGCACTGGCCGGGCTGATCGGCATCGAGGAAGCCATCTGGGTGCAGGTTGCCGGCTTCGACAAGGTCAGACCTATCGCCAACGAGGACCTGGAACGCAGCACCGAGGAAAAAACCTCAGCCGTCCATTTTCTCCGTTTTGAACTGACCCGGCCGATGATTGATGCCTTGAAAGGTGGTGCAACCCTATCGGCGGGTATCGATCATCCAAACTATGGCTATACGGTAGACGACCTTGAGTCCAGCGTCCGTGAATCATTGATAAAGGATCTTCACTGACGCAATTGGGATGTGATCAGCGCCTGAAAACCAGGTGTCCGGGTGCCGCTCAACACCCCGGCATCGTGGTCGCACTCTCTCCGCATCGTTAAAAATCGTTAAATATTATAGCCGAAGGGCCCTCAAACCCTATCGGCCGGAGAGTGTCGAAACGCCCTCATCACCCGTGGATTCCTCAATCAGCTGCTGTGCTGATCAGGCTGAATCCCACATTGTTCCAAGACTGGCGCCCCCTCCTTGTCATGCACTACTCCAGCACATCAGTTAAAGTTACAGACATGACAGGTTGACGAAGCGGCCTTTCACTTTAATAATCGAACCTATCCAACATGTATATATACACGCTGGACAGCCACATATACCAAGAAAGGAACATTGTCATGATGATCGATCACACCTCCCGACTATGGCGCTCACATACACTACCCGGTTTCTGTGCTCTTTTTTTCGCCACACTCATAGGTTGCAGTTCCACGCCTGAACCGGTTGCGGAGATGGCGGCCGCCAAAACATCCCTGGTGGCCGCTGAAAACGAAGAGACGACGAGGCATGCCCCCGTGGCTATCGATCGCGCCAAACAGAAACTGAAGCGCGCCGAAACCGCGATTGCCAAGGAGGAGTATGAGGAGGCAAAAAGGCTTGCTGAGGAAGCTCAGGCCGATGCGGAGTTGGCGCAGGCCATCGCCTCGAAGGCCGAAGCGGAAAAGGCCGTCAAAGAACTGGAAAACAGCATTCAGGTGTTGCGTGAAGAGATCATGCGGGCCAGGAGCAGGTAAACCATAAGCAAACCCAATGATTAGGGGAGATCTACAATGTCTCGAACAATGATCAACTGGATCACCGCCACATCCCTGGCGTTACTCGTCACCGCCTGCGGCACCCTGCAGAAGAACCAGGCACTGCTCGATGCCGAGCAGACCTACGCTGAAGCCAAACAACAGGAGCAACTGCTGCGTTACGCGCCCACCGAACTGGAACGGGCCAACCAGGCGATCAGCCGCGCCGCAGAAGCCGAAACCGAAGAGGATATGACCTCGCTGGCCTATGTCGGAAAGACCCGCGTCGAAATCGCCAAATCGGTCGCCGCGCGCAAGGCCGCTTCCGCAAGACTCACCGAGCTGGGTGAAATCAAAGACAAGGAGAGGCTGCGGGCAAGAGAGATCGAGATTCAACTCGAACAACAGGCAAAGACAGAAGCGCTGCGGGAGAAAGAAGCCGCGCTGATGGAGCGGGAAAACGCGCTTGCAAAAGCGGAGGCGTTGCGGCAGGAACTTGCCGATCTGCAGGCGATGAAGACCGAACGCGGCATTGTCCTGACCCTTGGCGATGTACTTTTTTCCACCGGCAAGACCGGTCTACTGCCCGGGGCCATGACGACGATCGATAAGCTCGCCTCCTTCCTTGCCGAGTATCCGGACAAGACACTGCTCGTCGAGGGACACACCGACAATGTGGGGAGCGATAGCTTCAACCAGGATCTCTCCGAACGACGCGCGATCTCGGTCAAAAACGCCTTGATGCAGGCAGGTGTCGATGGATCGCGTATCGACACGATCGGGCTCGGCGAAACGCAACCCATCACCGACAATAGCACCAGCGCCGGGCGATTGAAGAATCGGCGGGTGGAGATCGTCATTCGGGACTGACAACACCACTGCCGTGACTTAACCGGGCAATCCCGCCGGCCGGGTAACAAGTTCAGGTTTGGCTATGGGTAGGGTGCGGCTCAGCCGCACCCTTTTTTATCTGAAACCGCCACAAGCATCATCTCGCCACTCGTGAAAGAGACTATCGTGGGCGATTCGTTTTGAACTGTCCGCCGATCCAAGCCAAGAAAAGAAATGAGGCAAGACTGTATATAGCAGCCGACATCGGACCCATCCATAGCGAACCATGCTGCTCGATGCCATGCATCGGTGAGGGTCTGATATAGATGGTTTTGCTCCCGGCTGGGGGTGAGGATAGATCGACAACTTTTTCAAACTGCCCAGATTCGACGAGTGCTCTTCCCATCTCCCGTCCCGTTCCGAATTCGACTTCAATTGCCAATCCGTGGGTCGGCACCGTGGTTGTAAGAACACCATCGCTGATAGTCCCATTGTAAAACCCATCCTTGTCAATAATCCAAGTGTGGTTTGACACGACACCATCAATGCGATGACCCATCCAATTGGGGGTAGATGCTCGGCCTATGTTTTTAACCGTAACAAGCTTAGTATCAATAGGCGTCACACTGACTTGACGTTTAATGGCAGGCAGCATCTCGGCACTAGCCACTAAACCGACTGCAATTCCTATCAATGCAAATACAGTCAGTTTCATACGATAGGAAAATGGATAGCCTTGTCGATCATTGTTTTTCGAAACAATCGAGATTAAGGTAATCGCAAAACCAATATATATCGAAAAACCAGACCAATAGAAGTATCGATATTCGGCAGATACCGTCACCAAAAGATAACTCAAAAGATTGATCAGCCCCGAGCACATGACTGCAATGGCAAACAGTTCATGCTCATCAATTACCCCCCGGAAGCACGTCAATAGTCCCAGTCCGATTATTGCGGCTATGGCAAACACGATCGGCCTGCCCAGACGGTCATTTATTGACGAGGTCACATAATTTTGAACCAATTCGGTTGTGATTCCCGGTGGGTCCGTCTTAACTTCCCAATCGAACAACTTGTTCTTGTCCGGCTTGTAAAACATCGAACGGGAATTGGGATCATACAGGCTTTTATGAAAGGTCGCGGACATGATGGTAAAAAAACCAGCTGGATTTCGCAGGATCTCTTTGATCCACTTGCGGGTCAACTTGCCAGTGCCCCAAATCTTTTGACGCCTCAGTTCCTCATGTATAAATCCACACTTGCCCCAAAAAGCTGCGGTGTCCCACTGTACCGGCGTATAACACGCCTCAACTATTTTCTCGGATTGCTCATCACTCCATTTGCCTGGAAAAAGATTATCGCCTTTAACATATGAGAGGCCAAGCAGGTGAAACGTCTTGATACTGTCTCCCGGTTGCAAAGTCTCCGCTTGCGTCAACTTCAGCAACGCACCATGCAGCACAGGCATCATCAATAACAGCAACAAGCCAAGCAGAAAATTCCTGCGCCAACCCAGGCCGTGATTAACATAAAGCAGGAGGGGTAGAATGGCAAAAACCGCGTTTAACCGCGTCAGAAACGCTGCCGTCAGGAGAAGATTGGATATCACCTGAAATACAATGATTTTACGCTTCGACACACCATCCTGGTGTGCCATATAACCAAACACACTGGCAGACAACAGCCATCCCGCCAACAATACATCCTTGTGTACATTACCCAACAGATTGAACGCCCCGGGCAAAAAGAGGATGGCGAGAAAAAGCAGTGACCAGGCACCAATGCGTCGGCTAAAAAGATAGGTCAATATGGCAACGCTTCCCCATACCAACACATTTACCAATACTACAAAGCCAAACGGCCCGGGCATTATGGTATCCAGCGCCGCCCACGCCAATGTTGAGAATGGCGACTGCCAATCATTAAACTTGCCGGTAATGATTTGAGTAAGCTGATTGACGGAATCGGGATTCAGGTATCCGGGATAACTTGCATTGAGAACAAACAGCGCGGCGATAAGGGCAATGACAAAACCTGCTGAATTGATGACTAAAATATATCGTTTCCTGATTACCCCTAAACCTCAGCCATTCTCAAGAGGCGATATGGCATAGATGGAGTGCGAAGAGCGGCAAAAAGCAATCGTTCAATCATGGCGGGTAAATCGAAACGGCGGTTAAACCGATATTCGAACTCAGCAAGATAACGCGACACATGTTTATCTCGAATCGCATGAAAAGTACCCAACAGACTGTTTTTGACATTACCCAACATCGTGTTTACCCATTTGAAGCACGAATACTGGACACTTTGGCGCCCACCACCCGTCACCATGGGGTTATGATGGCAATCAGCGGTTGTCACGCCACTAAAGCACCAAAGCCCATCGGTAAAGACTTCGCTGCCAGGCATCAAGCAGGAGCGGGCGTAGCGGGCGATTTCACGTTTGCGGAAGCCCCTTACACGACGCAGTTGAATTTTCATGGGCCTGCCGTCCCGCGTCGTCTCAACAGCAGCTACGAAAGGGATTTTGTTGCGCGACCCACGACCACGCTTACCGGCTTGCTCGCCTCCGAGATAAGCATCATCCAATTCGATGCGACCGGCCAGTTTTTTTCCACGCTCACGTTCCATCATCACCTGCATCAACTTATGCTTGAGTCGCCAGGCCGTATTGTAGTTCACCCCGATTTCGCGGGAAAGTTGCAGCGCCGAGATACTTTTCTTGCGTTGGGTCAACAGATAGATCGCAAGAAACCACGTTCTCAGCGGCAGCTTGGTACCATGGAAGATGCTGCCGGCGGTCAGGGAAGTCTGATGATGGCACTTGTGACATTGATATATCTGACGCTTTTTGAGTTCACAGCCTGTTGTGTTGCCGCACTCAGGGCAGACATAGCCCGTCGGCCAGCGCAAATCATACAATGCCTGTCGACACTGATCCTCGGTCCCATATTGTTCCAGAAAATCGTGCAAACCAAGACCTTTTTGAAATTGAATAGTATTTCTCGGCATGATGAAATCCTCTTTTATTCAGTAGGTTCCATTATGCTTGCACCACAGGCTCAATAGCTGAGCCTCAGGGGTAATCAGGTATCGTTTTGTACTTCTCAAATTCTTGAAATTCCGCATACATTACTTACTTGGGATAAGTAAATACAAAGTGCTTGGCAAGCAGAAAGTTTACCGTCATACCTGACAGGGAACCGAATGCGACCGCAAGTGGAAACCAGTCCGGCGTAAGATCCAATGCATTCACTACCGCCGAATAGCTTAAGAGATTTACCACACCACCGCCTTTCGATGTGGTGAAATAGCGGGAAAACTCACGCCACAGCGATGCATCCCCTGAAGCTGAAAAGGTATGCTTTCTATTAATGAGCCAGGTTGTCACGACAGCGCACTGAACGAAACGAGGCGGCCAATATGCGGCCCCATAACCAGATTGCACAGTAAAAGAACAGCGACATCGACAAGATAGCCGATGGTCCCGGCAACCGCGAACATACCGAACTGTTTCACGGCCTAGTCTTCATTCATACTCATGCCGGAAACAGGCGGCATGGACAGATAGTGCAGCTGCTTTATCTCACGCCTGCCCACGGTGACCGTCTCCAGGATGAGCCCGGTAATAAAACCGATTGCTCCAGTAATTACCAAACCGGTGCTCAGAATCGCCGTCGGAAACCTCGGTACCATCCCGGTTTCCAGATAGGTGGCCACTATCGGCACAGCCAGGATAATCGCAGACACGATAAAACCAAGCGCGATCAAACCGTAAAAGCGTAACGGACGCTCAATGGCGAATAATTTGATAATGGTTTTTAGAATACGAAATCCATCGGAATAGGTTCGTAGCTTGCTTTCCGACTCTTCCGGCCTGGCGCCATAGGGTGTACCCACTTCACCGCATGGCATACGCAACTCGAGCGCATGAATGGCAAGCTCAGTCTCTATTTCGAAGCCCTGGGACATGGCGGGGAAGGATTTGACGAAACGGCGCGAAAATACCCGATACCCCGACAGCATATCGGTGGACCCTCTGCCGAATATGCTGGTAGTAGTGCTGGTCAGCAAGCGGTTGCCTGATATGTGGCCTCTTCTGTACGCCTCATTGGATTGGTGATTGCGAATGCCGACGACCATGTCCAGGTTATCGCGCAACAGTTTCCGTATCATCGTTGGCGCACTCGCAGCATGGTAGGTGGCATCACCATCCGCCATGATGTAAATGTCGGCGTCAACATCAGCGAACATGCGTCTGACCACATTGCCCTTGCCGGGCAGGTTGACCTGCCGAACGATTGCCCCCGCTATTCGCGCCTTATCCGCGGTCCCGTCGGTCGAACCGTTATCGAAGACATAGATTGCTACGCCTGGCAGAACGTCACGGAAATCGGTTATGACCCTCCCGATTGCGGCCTCCTCATTGAAGCAGGGCAGGATCACCGCCAGCCGGTGACCTGCCGGGCGCTCAATGAGTTCATTTTTGTCTTGATAGTAGGGCGCGAGGCTAGATGGAAATGAATCCCTTGCAGGTGATTCCTTATACCTTGGTTCCATAATGACGATATCACATGTTAGCTATCCACACGCAAAAGATACCTTAAAATAGCGGCAAATGCAGTATATTGGGGTTATTTACTCCCTATGCGGAGACCTCTTGCCGGCGTCACGTTCCTCCATTCCTCTACACAGCAAATCGGGCCGGCTGTTAAACGCTTTTTCTGATCAATACTGTCCCAGACCCATCTCTATATAACCGGTGGGGCAGACCTCCTTGCAAATGTGACAGCCGACGCACTTGGCGTAGTCCGTGTCCACATAGCGTCCCATGACGCGTTCATTCTTGTTCACGCGATAGACGGCGTCCTGTGGGCAGTAGATGACACAGTTGTCGCATTCGAAGCAGAAACCGCAGCTCATACAGCGCTTTGCCTCAGTGACGGCAGTCTCCTCGGCAAGGCCCGTGAAGCGTTCGATCATGCTTCCCAGCACGTTGGAAGCATTCACATCCATCTCATCCCGGGCGTTCAACGGCTCGTAAGCAAAATGCCCCGTGAACATGGCGCTGCTCTTGACCACATCCGCATCGGCACGATTCTCAAAATTGTGCACGGACCATTTGGCGCTGCTGGTACCCCAGGTCGGGCCATGATTGTACTCTTCCTGTGAGAGATCTCTCTGAGACAATTCCTGCAGTAGATTAAAGTGATGGCCTTCCACTTTGGGGCGCTCGTCGACCGCTTGGCCACGCAAATGGTTATCGATGCTCTGTACCGCAATGGAGGCCTGGCCGATCGCGGTTGTCAGCAGGTGTGGGTTTACCGCATCTCCACCCACGAAATTACCTGCTTTCCCTTTGACCTGCATGCTGCGGTCGGCATCGATCAGATTCCAGTCATTGGCGATGCCATCGATCCCCTCGTAGTCGCCTGTCTGGCCGGTGGCGGCGACAATCAGCTTGCACTCGATCTCGAACGGCTCGCCATCGGCCTCCATCTTGCCTGAGGACCAGTCGACCGGCTGCACTTTCAGGGCATAGGCATGGCCCCGCTCATCCAGCATCACTTCAAGTGGCGCCAATCCGTCGTGAATCTCCACACCCTCGGCAATGCAGGCCTCCAGTTCGTGTTTGGTGCAGGGGGCCTTGGCAATGGGACGGCGATAGACAAGCCAGCATGCGGAATCGGTTCGTTCGGCCGTCCTGTCGTCACTCTGGCTCCCGGTACCGTCAAACACCGCCTCCGGACGTTCCGAGTCCTCGAGGTTTGCCACTTCGCCGATACGCTTGGCCACGGCGGCCACGTCCATCGCCGTGTCGCCGCCACCGATTACCAGGATACGCCCGTCCAGATATTTCAGGGCACCGTCATTGAAGGCTTTCAGAAAGGTCATCCCATCCACACAGTTCGGGGCCTCGCCGCCTTCGACGCGAAGCGGCTTACCGACCACGGTGCCGACACTCCAGAAGATGGCATCGTACGCTTTCTCCAACGCCTCGACCTTCACCTCGCGTCCCACGCGCGTGTTCAGTTTCACATCGATTCCGCCCACGTCCAGGATACGCTGGATCTCATGTTCAAGCACATCCCGGGGTATGCGATAGCCGGGAATACCGAATACCATCTGGCCGCCAAGGGCGCTGTGCTCCTCAAAGATGGTACAGCGATGACCGAGGCGACGCAGAAACAGCGCTGCGGCCAGACCGGCAGGCCCGCCACCGATAATCGCAACCCGATTACCACTATCGGTTTCGGGTTTGGCAAAGGCGAGATTGTTCGCCCGTGCCCAATCGCCAATGTACTGCTCAATGGAGTTTATTCCGACATAGCCATCAAGGCCGTTGCGATTACAACCCTCCTGACAGGGGGCCGGACATACGCGACCCATGATTGACGGAAAGGGATTTGCCAATGTCATACGCTCAAAGGCATGTGCTTGCCAAGGCTTGTCGCCTTGAGGTTTGTCCAAACCGCGCACGATCGACAACCAGCCGCGGATATCGTGACCTGACGGGCAGGCATTCTGACAGGGGGGCGTGCGTTGGATATAGGTCGGGCAGATGTAGGACTCACCTTGAATCACCACATCGCTATCCCAGTCATAGTGCTCATTATCACCGTCTTCATAGCGACGATAGGTTGGATCATTCTCGCTCATTTTCGATCACTCCACTATAAATACCGCGTAATGTCAGAGTGCTGACACAAAACCTCTTTCTGAATAGTACCCTGACCCCCTTCTCATCCTCTGGCACGGAAATCTACGCCCTCTGCCCCAGCACTAGGGCCGGCCCGTAAAGCATCTCTGACCGCCATAGCTGCACGGGTTCGGTACCAAGAGAATGATAGCCGACAGTTGGCAGCAGGCAAGTCAAGCATAAGTTTTCCTGATTACCCCTAACCCCAATATTTCACGCATTAAAAAGGCAAAATCCTGATACTTCGATATAATTCAGTTGCTTACACTGTAATCGAAAGGATTTTGCCTGTGACAAACTGTACCCAGACTGCCTTTGATTTTCCAGCCCTAAAACGCCGTAAGGTTCAAGCCGAGTTTTCCGGTGGCGATATCGCCTCGGACGGCGGCGTGTTGCTGCTGCGTGAGATCGACAGGCGTCTGGGATTGCTCGAGGCGGTTGATGCGGTCATCCCCGACCCGCGAGATCCCCGCTATATTGAACACAGCCAGTTGAGCCTGTTGCGCCAGCGAGTCTATGGGCTCTGCCTGGGTTATGAAGATCTGAACGACCATCAGACACTACGCACCGACCCGGCCCTACAGAGCTCGATCGAACGCGAGGAGGTACTGGGCAGCCAGTCGACACTTTGTCGGCTGGAGAACCGGGTCGATCGCCGGGTTGCCGTTGATGTCCACAACCTACTGCTCGAGCAGTTCATTGCCTCATATGATGCACCACCCGATGAGCTGATCCTGGATTTCGACGCCACGGATGATCCGGTGCATGGCCGCCAGGAAGGCCGCTTCTTTCACGGCTACTACGATCACTACTGCTTCCTGCCCCTGTATGTCTTTTGTGGCGATCAACTGCTGGTGAGTTATCTGCGGCCCAGCCGGATCGATGCGCCCAAGCATGCCTGGGCGATTCTGGCGCTGTTGGTCAAACGCCTGCGCCGGGCTTGGCCTGAAGTGCGTATCATCTTTCGGGGCGATAGCGGCTTTTGCCGTCACCACATGCTCAGCTGGTGCGAGCGCAACGCTGTGGGCTATATCGTGGGCATCGCCAAGAATGACGCCTTGCTGCGGTGTATCCGTGAGCCCATGCAGTGGGTTGAGGAACTGGCGAAGCGAACCGGCATGAAGATGCGGGAATTCTTTCAGTTTCACTATGCCGCCAGCACCTGGAAGACGCGTCGCAAGGTGATCGCCAAACTGGAGGTCACCGACAAGGGGCCAAATCCACGCTTCATCGTCACCAACCTGGCCGGCGACAAACAGCGCCTTTACGATGACCTCTACTGCGCCCGTGGTGACATGGAGAACCGAATCAAGGAGCAGCAACTGGGGCTGTTCGCCGATCGCACCAGCGCGCATTACTGGTGGGCCAATCAGTTTCGTCTACTGCTGTCCAGTCTGGCCTATGTGCTGATGGAGGCCATCCGGCGCCTCGCGCTGAAGGGCACGGAACTGGCGCGTGCACAGATGACCACGATCCGGCTCAAACTGTTCAAGATCGGGGCGGTCATCATTCGCAACACGCGACGGATCCGCTTCCTGCTCTCCAGCACCTATCCCTATCAGGCGCTGTTTTTCCAGGTGGCGGCACGACTCAAGCCGGGATAGCCCGGCAGAGTGCTGCCCCGGCACGTTGATCAACAATGGGGGTAAGGGGGAGTCTGCCCGGAGGGTGGAAAATCAGGGCTTGATAGAGGTTTGGTTCCCAGTGAGGGCAAACCATCCAAGCTTGGCCATATCACCGGCTAAATTTAAAAACGGATGAAACATGCGGGCTAACCCCAATATTTCACGCATTAAAAAGGCAAAATCCTGATACTTCGATATAATTCAGTTGCTTACACTGTAATCGAAAGGATTTTGCCTGTGACAAACTGTACCCAGACTGCCTTTGATTTTCCAGCCCTAAAACGCCGTAAGGTTCAAGCCGAGTTTTCCGGTGGCGATATCACCTCGGACGGCGGCGTGTTGCTGCTGCGTGAGATCGACAGGCGTCTGGGATTGCTCGAGGCGGTCGATGCGGTCATCCCCGACCCGCGAGATCCCCGCTATATTGAACACAGCCAGTTGAGCCTGTTGCGCCAGCGAGTCTATGGGCTCTGCCTGGGTTATGAAGATCTGAACGACCATCAGACACTACGCACCGACCCGGCCCTACAGAGCTCGATCGAACGCGAGGAGGTACTGGGCAGCCAGTCGACACTTTGTCGGCTGGAGAACCGGGTCGATCGCCGGGTTGCCGTTGATGTCCACAACCTACTGCTCGAGCAGTTCATTGCCTCATATGATGCACCACCCGATGAGCTGATCCTGGATTTCGACGCCACGGATGATCCGGTGCATGGCCGCCAGGAAGGCCGCTTCTTTCACGGCTACTACGATCACTACTGCTTCCTGCCCCTGTATGTCTTTTGTGGCGATCAACTGCTGGTGAGTTATCTGCGGCCCAGCCGGATCGATGCGCCCAAGCATGCCTGGGCGATTCTGGCGCTGTTGGTCAAACGCCTGCGCCGGGCTTGGCCTGAAGTGCGTATCATCTTTCGGGGCGATAGCGGCTTTTGCCGTCACCACATGCTCAGCTGGTGCGAGCGCAACGCTGTGGGCTATATCGTGGGCATCGCCAAGAATGACGCCTTGCTGCGGTGTATCCGTGAGCCCATGCAGTGGGTTGAGGAACTGGCGAAGCGAACCGGCATGAAGATGCGGGAATTCTTTCAGTTTCACTATGCCGCCAGCACCTGGAAGACGCGTCGCAAGGTGATCGCCAAACTGGAGGTCACCGACAAGGGGCCAAATCCACGCTTCATCGTCACCAACCTGGCCGGCGACAAACAGCGCCTTTACGATGACCTCTACTGCGCCCGTGGTGACATGGAGAACCGAATCAAGGAGCAGCAACTGGGGCTGTTCGCCGATCGCACCAGCGCGCATTACTGGTGGGCCAATCAGTTTCGTCTACTGCTGTCCAGTCTGGCCTATGTGCTGATGGAGGCCATCCGGCGCCTCGCGCTGAAGGGCACGGAACTGGCGCGTGCACAGATGACCACGATCCGGCTCAAACTGTTCAAGATCGGGGCGGTCATCATTCGCAACACGCGACGGATCCGCTTCCTGCTCTCCAGCACCTATCCCTATCAGGCGCTGTTTTTCCAGGTGGCGGCACGACTCAAGCCGGGATAGCCCGGCAGAGTGCTGCCCCGGCACGTTGATCAACAATGGGGGTAAGGGGGAGTCTGCCCGGAGGGTGGAAAATCAGGGCTTGATAGAGGTTTGGTTCCCAGTGAGGGCAAACCATCCAAGCTTGGCCATATCACCGGCTAAATTTAAAAACGGATGAAACATGCGGGCTAACCCGAATATTTCACAAATAAAGAGGGTAAAACCCGTGTAGTTCAATAGAATTCAGTTACTTAGGCTGAAATTGAACGAGGTTTTGCCTGTGACAGAATGTACCCAAGGTCGTTTTGCTTTTCCAGCGGTAAAACGCCGCCAGGTTGAAGCGGATTTTTCCGGTGGTGATATCAGCAGTGATGGCGGCGTGTTGTTGCTACGACAAGCGGACCGACGGCTGGGATTGCTTGAAGCCGTCAATGACACTCTCGCTGATCCACGCGATGGCCGCTATGTGCAACATGATCAGATTTCTCTACTACGCCAGCGGGTCTATGCCCTGTGCCAGGGCTATGAAGACCTCAACGATCACGACAGTCTGCGACAAGATTTGGCCTTTCAGACGGCCGTGGAACAGGATCAGGCACTGGGCAGTTCACCCACGCTCTGTCGCTTGGAGAATCGGTCAGATCGGGCAACCGCTGTCGCGATCCATCAGGTCCTGATCGAGCAGTTCATCGCCTCGTTTGCCGAGCCACCCGAGGAGTTGATCCTGGACTTCGACGCCACCGATGACCGGGTTCACGGCCTGCAGGAAGGCCGCTTCTTCCACGGTTACTACGATAACTACTGCTTTCTCCCGTTGTACGTGTTTTGCGGCGAACAACTGCTGGTCAGCTATTTGCGCCCGAGCAAGATCGACGGGGCGAAACATGCGTGGGCGATCCTCGCCCTGCTGGTCAAACGCTTGCGTCAGGCGTGGCCGGCGGTGCGGATCATCCTGAGAGCCGACTCGGGCTTCTGTCGTCACCGCATGCTGCGCTGGTGTGAACGCCATGGCATTGGCTACATCGTAGGCCTGGCGCGCAACCACCGCCTGCAACGGATGATCGAGGAAGACTTCACTGCAGTCGAGCAATGCTTCAAGGCCAACGGACAGAAGCAACGCGTCTTCCTTGGCCTGCGCTACGGTGCACGCAGCTGGCGCCGTCGACGCGCGGTGATCGCCAAGCTGGAGGTGAGTGAGCGAGGGCGTAATCCCCGATTTGTCGTCACCAACCTCAACGGCGATGCCCAAACCCTTTACGACGACGTCTATTGTGCGCGGGGCGAGATGGAAAACCGCATCAAGGAACAACAGCTGGGGCTGTTTGCTGATCGCACCAGTGCACATCATTGGTGGACCAATCAGTTTCGCTTGCTGCTGTCGAGCCTGGCCTATGTGTTGATGGAAGCGATTCGCCGCTTGGCCTTACAGGGTACAGAACTGGCCAAGACCCAGGTCGGCACGCTGCGGCTTAAACTACTCAAAGTGGGTGCGGTGGTGATACGCAATACCCGGCGTGTCCGCTTCCTGCTCTCCAGTGTCTTTCCTTACCAGGCATTGTTCTTCAGTGTGGCCGAACGGCTGGAGCCAGGATAGCACGCGATGAGTGCTGCCCCGGCACGTTGATAAATAACGGGGTAAGGGGAAGCTGTGCCTGTCAGCCAGAAATCGGGGCGTTTGGAGCCGGTATCATCCTGTTTCTCGTCCCGGCCTTCTCCTCGTGCCAGTATCGGCAAATGGATGAAATATCCGGGCTAACTGCTGCAGCAGCTCATGCTCTACGATGGCGGGAGCGGAGATATTGATTGAAACCCCCGTATTGACTGGGATCCTCCCCTCCCGGAGGTCGCTGATCGCCTTTTCAATAACATGGAAATCAAGGTCCAGATCGAGACTTCGTGCTTCGACTAGCGGGAATATGTGAGAGGGCATGATCAGTTGCCTGTCATGAACAATTCGCACCAGGGCTTCGTAATATTGGGGCTTGCCGTTTTCCAAATCCACAATCGGCTGGTAGTGCATGACAAGTCCGGTGCCACGGGTGACAGCCTCGTAGACCGCAGTGTGGGTACGATTGGAAAAGAGGCCGCGAGCGTTTTCCGCTAGCTCCGGTTTGAAACGTACAATACTGGAATAGCCGGGGCGCTTGGCAAAATGTATCGCAATATCCGCCTGCCAATGCAGGGCATTGATGTTTTCACCTTTTTCCGCTTTTATGTCCGCCACGCCAATACTTATCCGCACAGGCTCATTGATGCCGAGCTTGTCGAAGGGATAGTTGATGACGGCTAGATGACACTGTTTGGCAATCTGCATGGCTTTGCGGGACGGGATACCCATGAGAATGGTCGCAAATTCATCGCCACTGAGCCTGAACAGCTGATCCCGGCTGTGCAATATTTGCTTCAGTGTTTGTGCGACGGCGATTAATACCTCATCACCTGTATGATGACCATAAGTGTCGTTCAGTGCCTTGAAGTGGTTGATATCGAACAATATCAGACAGATTTCGTCAGCACTGTGCTTGAACACATCGGTTAGTTCCCTCCAGTAACTATCGAAGGCGCGGCGGTTCATCACGCCGGTCAATGGATCATGCTGCACGATATCATCCAACTCTTGAGTCTTCTGATCCAAGTATGAATTCGCCTGATTTAATCTGTTGTGGTAGGCGTACAGTGATGTCTGTATCTTATCCAGTTCCTTAATGAACAGTGGTTTCACTGTTTGTTGTTTAACCGCTGTTCGAGGTGAGCTTTGCAACTGATCGATCTGTTGCGATATTTGCAGTATCGGACGATTCACAAGACAGGCCGCCAATGGAAAGATCAACAGTGTCAGTATCAGCGCGGTACCGGCCAGCTGTAGCAAAGATTGCTTGACAACCGGCTTGATGGCTTGTGCATAGGGGGCGCTGGTAAGCCTGTAATCGATGTTCTCCAGCAGTGATCGGCTCGATATCATATCGATCTCATCGATGGTAACCCTGATACTGCTTTGGTCGATATGATTGAAGTGGCTGAAGCCTTTAAGAATCGGAAATAGGTTGTTTAAAGTGGCCAGATACCCCAGTTTCTTTCCGTTCAACGATTCCATCACCGGGATGATAACCACTATTAGCGGTTCGAAGTTATAAACCTGAATGTAATGACCGATACCATCGGTATCTATCTTCTGGGGCAGTATTGAGGTGTCCATGGGAGCGAGTACATTGCCATGGAGGTCATAGATCGCAACATCGAGCGTGTAGGCCGATACATGTTCGATGTTTTTTGCCCTGTATTGGTACCAATAGCTGTAAAAGGTTGGGTTGTTGAGCTGTTGCCCAACTTCCTCCCAAGCCGCGAGCTGGCGGGTTTTTTCTTTGCTCAGGCTGATGGCTTCGGATAATGCAGATTCGATTTCAACCGCTGCACTATGTTCATTGGCGATACGAAATTTATTATCCAAATGCTCAAACTCCCTGTAAGTGAGGTTACCGAGAGTAAATAGCAGGATTAGAAAAAGCACCACGAAGAGTATCGTGAAGAGACTGAGGGATAGCGGTTTTGGTCTGAAAGTCATGGACGGTGGCTCTGTTTATAATCCCTCATAATGATTTTTCAATGCCATCAAGCAGATCAAGTTCATATGCATGATCAAAAAAGTGGTCAGCTCCATCAATTTCTATAATGTGAGCCTGATGTGACTGCAACTGCGGCTTCCAGTCCGGATCCAGACGGTTGTCACCACCACCGAATATTATAGTGGGTTTTACCTTCATGCCTGAAATCGCCTTTAGTGTTCGATTCGGGTCCCAGGCAAGATAGGAAAGATAGTCTTTTGCTGTTGTGGCGTAGTGGTCACAATATGCCAACCGATATCTTTCTATTCGGACTCCATTCAGATTCAGATCGTCTTTAGCGCGCAATCGCTCTGCCGTATTCTCCTTTGCAACAGGACCTTGAAGGAATGCGATCAGGCTAATCAGCAGGCTCTTCTCAACGGGCGATTCGGGATAGGCATCGAGATAGGAAACCAGGTTCAAACTGCCGGCGCTATGACCGATGAGGGTAACAGGGCGATCTGTCTGATCGTAGAGCCAATCCACCCAAAGGGCGATCTCATGCGTGTCCTGCTGTATGGAGTGGTCATGAACGGCTTCACAAGCAAGACTTTGTTGTCGGTTATCGATGCCCAAGGACAGATTCGGCAGCAGTACCTTGTAACCGGCTTCATGCAGGGCATAACCAATACGGCGTACCGTAAAGAAATCCCGTGTCTGGAGAAAGCCATGCAGTATCAGTATTGGGGAGGCACTGCTTGTCGTATCAAGGTATTCCGCATTAATCGTCAAACCGCGGTCCGTTTGCAGGTGGATAATTTCGCTGCGGACTATACCGGACAGAAGAGGAAAGGCCAGCACAGCCAACAATTGAAATGCACGGCATGGTGCCTGAAACCTGTATATGATCATCCTAATCCCCAAAAACTATGTACCTGGCAATTTCGATGATGTTTGCAATTGCCAAAGTTTGTGACCGAGGCTCTGAATGTCTCCCTAATCCTTACTCAGAATATGGCCAATGGTTGATAATACTGCCAGATTGCGGAAAAGTGAATGATTCACCGCATTCACGTGACGTGCTACTATCCGCGCGCTATGCAGCTATCCGACTTTGATTACCACTTACCCGAGGAGCTTATCGCTCAGTTTCCGCATGCGCAACGTAGCGGAAGTCGCCTGCTTGGATTGTTACAGGGGGAGACGGGGCCGAAGGATCTGATGTTCACTGATCTTCCTTCACTACTACAGCCTGGGGATCTGTTGGTGCTGAATGATACGCGGGTGATGCGCGCACGGCTCTATGGAAATAAGTTGAGCGGCGGCAAGGTCGAAATATTGATTGAACGTATCCTGGAGCCGGGATTGGCGATGGCGCATATTCGCGCCAGCAAATCACCCAGGACCGGTTCTCACATTAAACTGGTCGACAGTGACCACACAGTGGAGGTCACGGGACGAGAAGGCGATCTGTATTCGCTTAGAACTATGACTAACGACTTCTATCATGTGATGAATAAGCATGGTCATATGCCATTGCCTCCTTATATCGATCGTAGCGACAGTCCTGTCGATGTGGAGCGTTACCAAACTGTTTTCGCACGGAAGCCAGGTGCGGTGGCGGCACCCACCGCGGGCTTGCATTTCGACCATGATATGTTGGATAGGCTCAAGGATATGGGGGCCGATCTTGCGACTGTGACCCTGCATGTGGGCGCCGGAACCTTCCAACCGGTGAGGGTGAGCAACCTGAATGAGCATGTCATGCACAGGGAGTATATCGAGGTTGACGAAGCAGTCTGTCAAAAGGTTGTTGATACGCGCGAAAGGGGTGGACGAGTGGTGGCTGTCGGCACGACGTGCGTGCGGAGTCTGGAGGCGGCCTCGGGTAACGGAACGATTGAGCCCTATCAGGGTGATACCCGACTCTTCATCAAACCGGGTTACCGGTTTCGCAGTGTCGATGCAATGATCACAAACTTTCATCTGCCCCAATCAACACTGTTGATGCTGGTGGCGGCCTTTGCGGGATATGATCGCATCATGAAGGCCTATCAGCATGCGATTGAAAAACGGTACCGTTTTTTCAGCTATGGCGATGCGATGTTCCTGACACCTGGCGGGGAATTCAAAAGATAAAAAAAAGCGCGGCAGGGGTGCCGCGCTGAATATATCCACCAAAGGAGGATGGAGGAGTGTAAAGTGCTGATAAATGATCAGCACTTAAACATTCTCTAATATAATTATGGTTCTGTCAAGATTAATTAGGGAAAACCCGAATGTCATCACAGAATTTTACAATGCACCCTAACCAGGCTTTCCAGTGAGCCGGGGTGTGTTGGAAGCTTTATAAGAAATCCTATGAAATTCGAGCTATTTCAAACAGATGGGCAATCACGGCGTGGTCGCTTGCAGTTCGACAGAGGAACCGTCGAAACCCCTGCGTTCATGCCCGTTGGCACCTATGGGACAGTCAAGGCAATGACCCCCGAGGAGCTGGTTGATTTGGGTGCCGAAATCATACTCGGCAATACCTTCCACCTGATGCTCAGACCCGGAACCGGGGTGATCCGCAAGCATGGCGACCTGCACGGTTTCGCCCACTGGGAGAGGCCGATTCTCACCGACTCGGGGGGATTTCAGGTCTACAGCCTGGGGGAGATGCGCAAGATCTCCGAACAGGGGGTCACCTTCCGCTCGCCCATCGACGGCGGCAAGGTCTTCATGGGCCCTGAAGAGTCGATGCAGGTGCAACGGGAGCTGGGCTCGGATATCGTCATGATCTTCGACGAGTGCACACCCTATCCGGCAACGGAAGAGGAGGCGAGGGTGTCGATGGAACTCTCGCTGCGCTGGGCGGCACGCAGTCGCGACGCACACGGTGACAATCCGTCGGCCCTGTTCGGTATCGTCCAGGGTGGGATGTTCGATGAGTTGCGCGATCGATCCCTGCGGGGTTTGATTGAGACCGGCTTCGATGGCTATGCGGTGGGCGGCCTCTCGGTGGGCGAACCCGAAGCGGATCGCTGGCGTATCCTGGATTTTCTCGGCCCGCGGCTGCCGGCGGACAAGCCACGCTATCTGATGGGGGTAGGCACCCCGGAGGACATCGTCGAGTCGGTGCATCGGGGCATCGACATGTTCGACTGCGTGATGCCGACCCGCAATGCGCGAAACGGCCACCTGTTCACTCATCAGGGTGTGGTGCGCATCCGCCATGCGGCCCATCAATACGACGAGAGCCCCCTGGATCCGGAGTGCGATTGCTATACCTGCACAAACTACAGTCGCGCCTATCTGCGCCACCTGGACAAATGCAACGAGATCCTCGGGGCGCGGCTGAATACCATTCACAACCTCTATTATTATCAGAAGCTGATGCGCGACCTGCGGAGTGCTATCGAGAGTGGGGCACTACAGGAATTTACTCAGCTGTTTTATGAAAAGCGGGGGGGCAAATGGGGGAAGTGTTCTTAGTATAGGCATCATCTACACATTGCTTAATAGACTAATGACTTTGGGGAGCAAATGTCTATTTTGCGACCTGAGCGGACTAAACCGAGTTGTTACTCTGACTCTAAAAGTCCTGGGCATTGACTCCGCCCCTGTTGCGGCAGCGCATCGCTTTTAGAAGCTGTCTTCCCATTGGTGGTTAGGGTAATTCAGCGGTCAGAGGCGTCTTCCAGTTCACGCACGAAAATCGCCTGATGGATATCACTGAGGCTAATGATCCCGGCCAGCCGGCAATCCTGGTCTACCACGGGGATGCGACGAAAACCGTGCAGGTCCATCTGTGCCGCCGCCTTCATGACAGGGGCGTCAATCTCTATGGAGATGACTGAGGGGGACATCAACTCACCGACAATTTTCTGCAGCACACCAACATATGAGGATTCCATCGCCTGGAAGTCCAGGGCCTGGGCAGGATCATCTAGAAACTGGGTATAGCCGGGCAGAAGGGCCTTGAGGATATCCTTCTCCGAGATGACGCCCACAAGCCGGTTATTATCATCAACTACAGGCAGTCCACTGATCTTCTCGCTTGCGATGGTCTCCGCTACCGATCGAATGGTGTCATTCTCTGTAGTGGTGTAGACACCGCGGTGCATGACATCACGCACCTGCATGGCGCCCTCCGACGCCGATGTCTGAGTTGATTGGGGAGTCCTATCGGGGATTTCCGGAAAGAAGTCCTTGCCCTCCCCGGGAACGATGACTCGCTCCTCTTCGCTCACGGGCTCCGGTTTTGGCCATTGACCTGGCACCGGGTTCGACTCAGTCAGAAAGCCAGAGGTCGCAGCCAGGTCCTTCATGACCGGGTTCCAGAAGAGATCATGACCTGGGACTTCACAGCTGAACTCGATGGGAATGCCGTTAGGGTCGTAGGAGTAGATCGACAAGAAACAGCCGTGATCGATAATATCCGAGCAGTGGAATCCTGCCGCATCCAGGCGGGACATTATCTCCCAGAGGGCATTCTTGTCGGCCACGCCGATGGCAATGTGGTCGAAGATGAACGATCCTTTCACCGGATCACCGTGTCGACGTGGTCGAACGGGCTCCACATCATGCCACTCGAAAAACGAGATGCGGTTATTGCCGGAAACGAGGAAGAAGTACTGTCGGTAGCCGGGTGACCCGTAGGCATAGACAAGGCGCATCCCCAGCAGATCTCGCCAGAACTTGACCGTCAGTTCGATGTCGTGGGTGGCAAAGGCGGTATGGTGAATGCCGGTGAACTCAGTTTTCATACGCTTGCTTGATGCTTGTAATCACTCTGGCTAAGACCCTATCCATCGCCTCTTCCCCCGTCAAGTCAACCGTGGAGGCGCTGCCGATTGGTCCATAGATATGAACAACAAGTTTGGGATCAGAGTAAAATTATCTGGCAGCGTATATTGGCAATTGCTAAAGGCCTGGTTTTAGCCGAAGCGACCGTCCCCTGGACGCTGAACCGGCCATAATTTCGTCAGATCTCCGTTTGCTCGACCATCTCGAGTGCTTTCCATAGACAAACGGGTCCAGCCCGATCATCGCGATACCTCTTTGCGACCTTTGCTGACATTCATAATCTTCGTCTATATGGCGGAAACCGGCGAGGAGCGGACTTTCTGCCCCTCTTTCCCACTGGTAGAGCGCACCATATTCTTGTAGACGGATTCCCGCCATTTAGCAGAGAATAAATCGTTTACCCGAATTGTTGTTCCCAGCCTCCCGTGTAGGCTTTACAGTCGTTCCTTGTTTCTGTACAGGAAAGTCGCATGAAAATTGCCGTTATCTACAACCGTGAGTCCCAAAAGGTCATTAACCTTTTTGGCCAGCCCAATCGCGAAAAATATGGCCTTGCTGCCATTCGTCGTATCGTCGATTCATTGAAGAAAGGCGGCCACCAAGTCCAGGCTTTCGAGGGCGACAAGGATCTGATAGACAGTCTTGAGGAGTTCATGCCGCGTACTCTGGTTGGCGAGCGCCCTGGTATGGCTTTCAACCTTTCCTATGGAATTCAGGGTCAGGCGCGATACACACATGTGCCGGGTATTCTTGAAATGGTCGGTGTGCCCTATGTGGGGTCTGGACCGTTGGCACATTCGCTCGCGCTCGACAAGGTCGTTGCCAAGATGCTGTTCGTTCAGAACGGTGTGCCGACTCCGGAGTTTGCCGTACTCGATGCTACAGCTTTCGAGATGCCGGAGCTTGAATTCCCCCTGATCGTTAAACCCAAGAACGAGTCAGTGTCCTTTGGTATCCGCATCGTCAACGACGAGTCAGAACTGCGGGAAGCGGCTGATGTCATTTTTAAAGAGTACGATCAGCCGGTATTGGCGGAACGATACATAGAGGGACGCGAAGTCAATATCGGGCTGCTGGGGAATGGCTCAACACTTGAGGTTTTTCAACCCGCTGAGCTGGTATTTGGTGAAGGTGGGCCGAATATCTATACCGAAGAGGACAAACGGAAACAGTCGGGCCGGGAAGTAGGGGTGCAGTGCCCCGCTAACCTGGACAAGGGAACCGCCGAACTGGCTCAGGGAATTGCGCGAAAAGCCTTTAACGTATTGGGATGCTATGACTGTGCCCGGGTTGATATGAGGCTCGACGCCGATGGCAATCTTTACGTGTTGGAAGTGAACAGTTTGCCCAGTTTGGGAGAGCATGGTTCGTACGTGGCAGCTGCAGATGCCATGGGTTTGGATTTTGCCGGGCTGGTCAATCGCCTGGTCGAGGTTGCGTCGGCACGTTACTTCGGTACACCGAATCCCCCGGAGCTGGTGCGCACCAGGAAGACGCCTTCTGAGCGCGTGTTCCGTTATCTCACCGAACGACGGGACCGGCTGGAGAAGAGCATCGAGCAATGGGTGAGTCTGTCAAGCCATAGCGATGATCCTGTCGGGATTCGGCAAGCTGCGACCAAGATCGCGGAGTTGATGAAGGAGCTTGCTCTTCAGCCAGTAGACCGATTCACCGATGCTCCCCATGTCTGGACCTGGGAGTCTGCCAAAGGGATGCGGAATGGTACGCTATTGGTATGCCATATCGATGTACCATTCAACTCCATAATGGGTGGCGAACATTTTCACCGTGACCCGGAGTGGCTGTATGGCGAGGGTGTCGGCGCTTCTCGCGGTCCCCTGGTACAGTTGGAGTATGCGCTACGTGCATTGTATGTAGCGCGTAAGCTGAAGGGGATTCCCCTGGGTGTAATGATCTATGCCGACGAGGGGCGTGATTGCGTGGAGTCGGCAGAGTTCATTGAGCAGGCTGCTGGTGAAGCTAAAGAAGTACTTGTACTGCGACCAGGAAATCTCAACGACAGCATTGTCACTGGTCGGCGAGGTCAGCGTCGTTACCGTGCATTCTTCCAGGGCAAGCCCAAAAAGTTGGGCCAGGCAGACAAGCAGAACGAAGTGATGCACCGTGCACTTGCTACACTTGAGGATATCTCCCAGCTCACATCACGGAAGAATCGACTGGCCGTTTCAGCTGTGGACATAAGGGCGGAATCCTATCCACGGCTCTTGCCTCACCGTGTTATAGCAACACTGCAGGCGTCTTTCCCGAACACCCGTGCTGGCGACAAACAGGAACAGGCAGTGCAAGTGGTGTTGGATAAGCAAGCGGTAGAATTGGCGCTGTTGTCTGATCGACCGGCCATGCCCACGCGCCGAATCAATTCTACCTTGGTAAGCAAGCTAAGAGAGGTCGCCGGAGAATGGGATATCCCCATTAATGCGGAAACCAGCTTGTGGCCTTCCGTGGCGGGGCTGGTCTCACCCCAGGTACCGGTCGTCTGTGGGTTGGGTCCTGTTGCGAGAGGCCTGTACACCGGTCAGGAGGCGGTATCACGCATCAGCTTGGTACAACGCTCGTTGCTGTTGGCTGAGTTTCTTCTTAGTCAAGGCCAATAGGGGAGATCAGCAATGACACCCCGAAAGACACGTAGCCCACTGGATACTGACCTGCTCGACCCGAGTGACCATCGAGTTATCCAACCGCAACGCGTAGGGACATCCAAGCTAGGGATGGTGGCTACCCAGCATTACATCGCCACAGAAGCTGGTGAGGTGATGCTGCGTAGCGGTGGAAATGCCGTGGATGCCGCAGTTTCAGCGGCTTTCGCCCTCGGTGTTGTCGAGCCTGCCGCCTCCGGACTGGGCGGGCAAACCATGATGCTGCTTCACTTGGACGAAAGTGGACGAAAATTCTGCCTTGACGGGGGCACGCGCGCACCTCATCGTACCCCGCCTGGTGAGTTGGATCGTGCTGAACAACTCCGAGGTCACAAGGCGACGACGGTTCCGTCGACTCCGGCAGTGCTGGCCTGGGCATTGCAGCACTACGGTACCAAGTCTTTGGCTGAAGTTTTGGAGCCGGCTATCGACACAGCTGAGTCGGGCTATCGAATTTCTCCTCTACAGCATTTCCTTACCAAGCGCGAAATCAAGCACCTGAAGGCACATTCCGGTGGCGATCTTTTTCTCAGGGGAGGAAAAACCAACTACCCGATTGGCTCTGTATTCAAGCAGCCAGTCCTTGCCAATACCTTGCGTCAACTTGCCAAGTCGGGCGTCGAAGATTTTTACCAGGGAGAGATTGCCCGTCAGATACACGAGGACATGGAGGCAAACGATGGCCTGATCCGCGATGATGACCTGGCACAGATTCCCTGGCCGGTGGAAAGGCGCCCTCTGGCTACCCATTTTGGAAATCAACGGGTGTTTACTTTTGGTCCTCCTGGCGCTGGACGCACGTTGATCGAGGCCCTGAATCTGCTCGAACAGTTTCCTGTAGAGGCTCGAGACCCAGAGACACCGGAAGGTGCATTGCTGCTGGCCCATGTTATTCGCAAGGCTAATCTGGATAGGAGTGACAGGCCTGATGACCCAACGCTTTTTGCCCAGGAAGTCGAACTGGGTGAAGACATTACCCATGTGGACTATGCGAAACGCATCGCCGAAAGAATCAAGTCACGCATCAAGACGCAAGGTGATACCACCCACCTCTCGGTGATGGATAAGGCCGGAAATGCAGTCGCGTTGACGCAGTCTATAGAGCGTGTGTACGGGTCGTTTTCTGCCTCACCTGAGCTGGGCTTTCTTTACAACAATTACATGAGCGCCTTCGAGTACAAGGACATTACACATCCATACTACCTGCGACCCAATGCCGTACCCTGGGCTTCAGTGGCACCGACAATTGTTTTTCAGGGCTCGAAGCCTTGGCTGACACTTGGTTCACCCGGTTCAGAGCGTATCGTTTCCTCCATCCTGCAAGTGCTGCTGAGACTGGAACAGGGGAGCAGTCCTTTTGATGCAGTGGAAGCACCGCGCATGCATTGCTCCATCAAGGGAAAGGTCTCGATGGAAGGGACGCGGATGCGTGATGACATTCCTTTATTACTCCAACGACACGGCTTCGATATTGATATTCGCGACCCTTATTCGTTTTACTTAGGGTGTGTTCAATTGGTTCTCCATGAGAATGACAAATTTCTAGGCGTAGCAGACCCAAGGCGGGATGGTTCAGCGAAAGGACCGAAAGAGTGACCCTCCCGCTAATGATTTCCGTTCCGCATGGTGGTCACACAATACCACCCAGACTCCTAGAAAAATGCCTGTTATCCGAAAGGCAGATCATCAAGGATGGCGATGAGTTCGCTCAGGCCATTTACGCTCCTCTGGAAAGTGAGGTGGCATCCTATATCAGCACCGATATTGCACGGGCAGTGCTAGATATGAATCGTACTGAAGATGACTTACGTAGAGATGGTGTGGTGAAGACGCACACGTGCTGGAATGAGCCTATCTGGAAAGAGTCGCTTACTGAGGAAGAAGCCCGGTGGCTGATCGATACTTATCATCTCCCCTACCACCAGCGACTGAGTGAACAGGCTAGGCGTACCGACCTGCTTCTCGCTGTCGACTGCCATACCATGGCAGCAAATGGGCCACCGGTTGGTCCTGACCCTGGCCAGGAGCGTCCGCAGGTGTGCTTGGGAAACGTCAATGGGAAGAGCTGCCCTGATGAGTGGTTGAGCATCATGCAGGATGCTTTCCGAAAACATTTTTCCGGTGTAGTGACCGTTAACGAGCCCTTTTCCGGAGGCTATATCACTAAGGCGCATGGTAAGGAAATGCCATGGTTGCAGTTGGAGCTTTCCCGTGGAAATTTTGCTACGCCCTGGGAAAAGTCTAGCCCCAATATTTCACGCATTAAAAAGGCAAAATCCTGATACTTCGATATAATTCAGTTGCTTACACTGTAATCGAAAGGATTTTGCCTGTGACAAACTGCACCCAGACTGCCTTTGATTTTCCAGCCCTAAAACGCCGTAAGGTTCAAGCCGAGTTTTCCGGTGGCGATATCACCTCGGACGGCGGCGTGTTGCTGCTGCGTGAGATCGACAGGCGTCTGGGATTACTCGAGGCGGTTGATGCGGTCATCCCCGACCCGCGAGATCCCCGCTATATTGAACACAGCCAGTTGAGCCTGTTGCGCCAGCGAGTCTATGGGCTCTGCCTGGGTTATGAAGACCTGAACGACCATCAGACACTACGCACCGACCCGGCCCTACAGAGCTCGATCGAACGCGAGGAGGTACTGGGCAGCCAGTCGACACTTTGTCGGCTGGAGAACCGGGTCGATCGCCGGGTTGCCGTTGATGTCCACAACCTACTGCTCGAGCAGTTCATTGCCTCATATAATGCACCACCCGATGAGCTGATCCTGGATTTCGACGCCACGGATGATCCGGTGCATGGCCGCCAGGAAGGCCGCTTCTTTCACGGCTACTACGATCACTACTGCTTCCTGCCCCTGTATGTCTTTTGTGGCGATCAACTGCTGGTGAGTTATCTGCGGCCCAGCCGGATCGATGCGCCCAAGCATGCCTGGGCGATTCTGGCGCTGTTGGTCAAACGCCTGCGCCGGGCTTGGCCTGAAGTGCGTATCATCTTTCGGGGCGATAGCGGCTTTTGCCGTCACCACATGCTCAGCTGGTGCGAGCGCAACGCTGTGGGCTATATCGTGGGCATCGCCAAGAATGACGCCTTGCTGCGGTGTATCCGTGAGCCCATGCAGTGGGTTGAGGAACTGGCGAAGCGAACCGGCATGAAGATGCGGGAATTCTTTCAGTTTCACTATGCCGCCAGCACCTGGAAGACGCGTCGCAAGGTGATCGCCAAACTGGAGGTCACCGACAAGGGGCCAAATCCACGCTTCATCGTCACCAACCTGGCCGGCGACAAACAGCGCCTTTACGATGACCTCTACTGCGCCCGTGGTGACATGGAGAACCGAATCAAGGAGCAGCAACTGGGGCTGTTCGCCGATCGCACCAGCGCGCATTACTGGTGGGCCAATCAGTTTCGTCTACTGCTGTCCAGTCTGGCCTATGTGCTGATGGAGGCCATCCGGCGCCTCGCGCTGAAGGGCACGGAACTGGCGCGTGCACAGATGACCACGATCCGGCTCAAACTGTTCAAGATCGGGGCGGTCATCATTCGCAACACGCGACGGATCCGCTTCCTGCTCTCCAGCACCTATCCCTATCAGGCGCTGTTTTTCCAGGTGGCGGCACGACTCAAGCCGGGATAGCCCGGCAGAGTGCTGCCCCGGCACGTTGATCAACAATGGGGGTAAGGGGGAGTCTGCCCGGAGGGTGGAGAATCAGGGCTTGATAGAGGTTTGGTTCCCAGTGAGGGCAAACCATCCAAGCTTGGCCATATCACCGGCTAAATTTAAAAACGGATGAAACATGCGGGCTAAACCTCAGCCATTCTCAAGAGGCGATATGGCATAGGTGGAGTGCGAAGAGCGGCAAAAAGCAATCGTTCAATCATGGCGGGTAAATCGAAACGGCGGTTAAACCGATATTCGAACTCAGCAAGATAACGCGACACATGTTTATCTCGAATCGCATGAAAAGTACCCAACAGACTGTTTTTGACATTACCCAACATCGTGTTTACCCATTTGAAGCACGAATACTGGACACTTTGGCGCCCACCACCCGTCACCATGGGGTTATGATGGCAATCAGCGGTTGTCACGCCACTAAAGCACCAAAGCCCATCGGTAAAGACTTCGCTGCCAGGCATCAAGCAGGAGCGGGCGTAGCGGGCGATTTCACGTTTGCGGAAGCCCCTTACACGACGCAGTTGAATTTTCATGGGCCTGCCGTCCCGCGTCGTCTCAACAGCAGCTACGAAAGGGATTTTGTTGCGCGACCCACGACCACGCTTACCGGCTTGCTCGCCTCCGAGATAAGCATCATCCAATTCGATGCGACCGGCCAGTTTTTTTCCACGCTCACGTTCCATCATCACCTGCATCAACTTATGCTTGAGTCGCCAGGCCGTATTGTAGTTCACCCCGATTTCGCGGGAAAGTTGCAGCGCCGAGATACTTTTCTTGCGTTGGGTCAACAGATAGATCGCAAGAAACCACGTTCTCAGCGGCAGCTTGGTGCCATGGAAGATGCTGCCGGCGGTCAGGGAAGTCTGATGATGGCACTTGTGACATTGATATATCTGACGCTTCTTGAGTTCACAGCCTGTTGTGTTGCCGCACTCAGGGCAGACATAGCCCGTCGGCCAGCGCAAATCATACAATGCCTGTCGACACTGATCCTCGGTCCCATATTGTTCCAGAAAATCGTGCAAACCAAGACCTTTTTGAAATTGAATAGTATTTCTCGGCATGATGAAATCCTCTTTTATTCAGTAGGTTCCATTATGCTTGCACCACAGGCTCAATAGCTGAGCCTCATGAGTAATCAGGAAAACTTATACGCCCCAACTTATCATCTTGGATCTTATGATGCCGGATACTGATGGCCTGACGGCGTGTAAAGAGATACGCAAATGGTATACCGGCCCGATTCTCATATTGACCGCGCTCAATGAAGACGTGGATGAAATCGTCGGTTTGGAAGTTGGCGCGGATGACTATATCGGCAAGCCGCTCAAACCAAGAGTACTGTTGGCCAGGATAAGGGCCTTAATACGCCGTAATAAGGATTATCCACAGTCCGAAGATGCCGTCAATGTCGGGAATATGGTGATTTATAGGAAAAGCCGTACAGCATATATTGATGATTCATTGCTCGATATCACTGATGCTGAATTCGATCTATTAGTCTATCTTGCAAAAAGAGCCGGAACAATCGTAACACGTGATGGCATATACAATGATATATTCCATTTCAAGTACGATGGCCTGGATAGAACGCTCGACATCAGAATTTCCCGCCTGCGTAAAAAAATCTCAGGGTACGAAAATTGCGGGATCATAATTAAAACTGTCCGGTCGAAAGGCTACTTATTCGTGGATAGTGCATGAAATCACTCTATTTTCGCTGTATAGCCATCATTATTCCGATATTGATCTTTTGGTTTATCCTGACATCCTGGCTGCATAGCTATATCGAATTTGATCCTATGCACCCACCAAATGTTGATTTTAAGATCGTTCGTGAAAAAATAAAGCAGCACACCAGTCAGAACACCGAGATCGACTACGAAGGAATCCGCGACATAGCCAAAGACTTCGAAATGTCCGTAAGCGTTTTGGATAAAAGCGAACATTTCATAAACATTCCAGAACTCACTGAAATCAAGCGTAAAGGTTACTTGGAGTTCTTTGATGAGAATAACAGATATAGTCAGTTAATACAGTTGAGGGAACCTGACTTAATACTCGAACTTTCAGAGAAAGGCTCTCTGTTACAGGACTCGGAATTGCTGGACTTTATATCAATGATACTGCTTGTTGCGCTCTCTGCCACGGGTTTGTATATTGCGATTAACCCGTTTGAAGTTCAACTCGCAAATGTTCTCAATAATCTTTCGCTGCTAAACAGTGACGGTAAGGCGTCAAGACTCAACAACACACAATCCGGCACTCCCGGCGATATTGCCCGTGAGCTCGACATACTGACTGACAATCTGAGCAAACTGGTTGAGAACCGGACAAGCCTTTTAGTGGCGCACCAGGATTTACTGCATGGTGTCGCTCACGAATTCAGGTCACCCATGGCTAGATTGAACTTTGCCGTTGAAATGCTGAATACGGCAAAAACCGACATGGACGCAGATTCATTGTATGAGGATATCTGTACGGCCCTTGAAGAAATGGATCAACTGGTCAAAGAAGTACTGCAATATTCCCGGCTACAACATGGTGACAAGGTCAGGGAATATAATAGATTCAATATTATTGAACTGGTCCGCTCAGTCATTACGAAACAGAAAAGCATTACACCTCGAATCGCTATCAAATACGAGGGAGAGGATATCGAAATTCAGGCGATCGAGTATTTGATCGAAAGGGCGATAATCAACCTACTCCGAAATGCATGCCATTTTGCGCAACGTAACGTGCTGATCTCATGGCAACGACAAGACAATGACATCCTAATTAAGGTGGCCAATGACGGAATCGGTATCCCACCTGGTAAAAGAGAGCTGATTTTTGAACCATTTACCCGACTGGACCCCAGCCGGTCACGCGAATCAGGCGGTATCGGATTAGGCCTTTCCATTACTAAGAGTATTTGCACAAATCATCACGGAACCATAACTGTCGGAGAAAGCCCGCTTGGCGGAGCTGAGTTTCGTATTCGCATTCCCACAACCTATAAAGTGCCTGAAAACATTTAAAACCATCTACAAAACGGTGCTGGTCCTGTTGGAACAATAACGGTCAAACATCAGAGCAATCATTATATATATGGATGCGGCTACTCTACCGTCACCGATTTCGCCAGATTCCGCGGCTGATCCACATCGGTCCCCTTCAATATGGCAACATGATAGGGAAGCAACTGCAACGGAACGGTATAGACGATCGGCGCCGTGGAGGGATAGATGTCGGAGAGGGTCAGGTTCTGGAAGCGATCCAGGCCGATCTTCACCTTCTGATCGCTGAACAGGAACAGTTCACCGCCACGGGCGCGTACCTCCTGCAGATTCGATATGACTTTTTCCAACAGCGGATCGTCGGGTAGTGCGCAGATCACCGGCATCTCGGCATCGACCAGCGCCAGGGGACCGTGTTTGAGTTCACCGGCAGGGTAGGCCTCGGCGTGGATGTAGGAGATCTCTTTCAGTTTCAACGCGCCCTCCATGGCGATCGGATAGAAGCTGCCTCTGCCGAGAAATAGGGCGTGGTTCTTTTCCGCAAAGGCATTCGCCATCTCTTTGATGGCGTCGTTCAGCTCCAGGATCACTTCGACCTGGCGCGGCAGTGCATGCAGCTCCTCCACCAGCTCACGCTCTCTTTCGGCGCTCATGCCGCGACGCTTGGCCAGGGCAAGGACCAGCAGCCTCAGGGCCACCAGCTGGGTGGTGAAGGCCTTGGTGGATGCCACGCCGATCTCTGGGCCTGCCCGGGTCATCAGGGCCACATTGGATTCCCGCACCAGCGAGCTCTCGGGTACGTTGCAGATGGTCAGGCTTCCCAGGTAGCCCTGGGTCTCGGCGCCACGCAACGCGGCCAGGGTATCCGCGGTCTCGCCTGATTGGGAGATCGTGACGAACAGGGTGTTCTCGGGCACCACCACCTGCCGGTAGCGAAACTCGCTCGCCACCTCGACGCTGCAGTGAACGCCGACCTCTTCCAGCCAATAGCGTGCAACCAGACCGGCATGGTAACTGGTGCCGCAGGCGATGATGTGTACGTTTTGGGTCTTGTCCAGGAGCTGTTTCGCTTCGAAACCGAATGAATCTTCGAGCAGCTTGCCCTTATGAATCCGTCCCTCCAGGGTCTCTGCAATCACTGCCGGCTGTTCATAGATCTCTTTCAGCATATAGTGCCGGTAGGGTCCCTTTTCCGCGCTCGATGCGGAAACCCGGGAGGTGCGGACCTCACGCGCTACCTGACGGCCCTGGTCATCGAAAATCTTCACCTCATCCCTCGAGACATGAGCCAGGTCGCCCTCATCCAGGAAGATAAAACGTTGTGTTACCGGCAACAGGGCAAACACATCCGAAGCGATAAAGTTCTCTCCCACGCCAAGCCCGATGACCAACGGACTGCCGGCCCTGATGACCACCATCTGATCGGGATCATCCGGACTGACAACGGCCAGCGCATAGGCGCCGACCAGTTTACTGCTCGCCTTTCGTATGGCTTTGATGAAATCGGGTTCCGATGCCAGCACATCCGCCAGCAGATGGGCGATGACCTCCGTATCGGTCTCAGAGGTGAAAGTAAAACCCTTGGCGCTCAAGTCCTGACGCAGATCGGCATAGTTTTCGATGATACCGTTGTGTACGATCGCCACCCGCTCACCGCTCATATGAGGGTGTGCGTTGCGCTCCGCCGGCATACCGTGTGTAGCCCAGCGGGTATGGGCGATACCCAGACTGCTTGAAAGTGCTGCCCCGTCGATCAGGTCCTTGAGCGCGGCGACCTTGCCTACCGAACGAATCCGCTGAATGTGCTGACGCTCATCCAGTACCGCAACACCGGCCGAGTCATAACCCCGATATTCAAGGCGTTTCAGTCCCTCCATCAGGATGGGAACAACATCCCGTTGTGCGATTCCACCGACGATGCCACACATGCTCTAACTCCCCCTGGATGTTACGCTTTCGGCTTCTTGACCGGTCTCTGCCAGCCATCGACGCTGATCTGTTTTGCCCGTGTCAGGGTCAGCTTTTCCGATGGTGCGTCTTTGCTGATGGTTGAACCGGCGCCGATGGTCGCACCCTCACCGACTACCACCGGCGCGATCAACTGGGTGTCCGAACCGATGAAGGCGCGATCACCGATGACCGTTCTATGCTTGTTGGCGCCATCGTAATTACAGGTGATGGTGCCGGCGCCGATATTTACCTGTTCACCGACCTCGCTGTCACCGACGTAGCTGAGATGGTTTATCTTGCTTCCATCTGCCACCTGGCTCTTCTTTAGCTCGACGAAATTACCGATATGGACATGATCGGCCAGACGGCTCTCCGGCCGAATCCGCGCAAAGGGGCCAATACGGCATTCGCTGCCGATCTCGGCGCCTTCCAATACACTGTTGGCAAATATCTCTGTCCCCTCGCCGATTGAACAATCCTTCAACACCACATTCGGACCGACCCTGACCCCGTCCGCAAGGCTGACGCTACCCTCGATGATGACATTACAATCGAGGAAAACATCCTGTCCTGTGGTCAGGCGACCACGAATGTCGATGCGCAGGGGATCCGCCAGGGTGGCGCCGTTGTGCATCAAGCCCTCGGCCAGCTGGCGTTGATGGTAACGTTCGAGATAGGCCAGTTGTTTGCGGTCATTTACCCCCATGACCTCCTCTTCACTGTCTGGATGGACCGCCAGGATATTTACCCCGTCCTCTACCGCCATGGCGATGATATCGGTCAGATAGTACTCTTTTTGCGCATTGTTGTTATCGAGTCGCGCAAGCCACATCTCGAGCCTCTCCCGTTTTACCGCCAGGGTCCCCGTATTGATCTCGGTAATCTCCTGCTCGCGTTGACTGGCATCCTTCTGTTCGACGATGCGGATGATCCGGTCCATACCATCACGCAAGATCCGCCCATATCCAGTGGGATCGGGTAGATCGACCGTCAACAGCGCCAGGTCGCTCATTCTCAAGCAACTCAACAGACCGGTCAGTGTCGACCCGCTGATCAAGGGTACATCACCGTACAGGATCAGTACCTGGTCGACTTTTCGCAGAGAAGGCAGCGCCTGCATCACGGCATGACCGGTACCGAGGCGCTCGGTCTGTTCCACCCATGTCAGATCCGGGGCGGAGAGCTGAGTGGGCACCAACTCACCCCCGTGGCCATAGACAATGGTGATCTCATCAGGATTGACCGAGCGCGCCGTATCGATCACATGACCAAGCAGCGCTTTCCCGGCCAACTGGTGCAGAACCTTGGGAAGCCTGGAACGCATTCGCGTACCTTCACCCGCAGCCAAAATCAGTGCCCCCAGATCCATCAATTCACCTCAATGCTGTAACCAATCCCGAGGATAGCTTAATACCATTCGGCAGTACCAGCTTCCAGGTAAAAAAATCACACGCCAGGTCAGCGCAGGCTATAGGCGCTTGCGGGGAGATGAAAGTATGGAGGTGTCAATTCAGTGTATGGGATTGGCCCGGCAAACCCACTGACATGGCATCTTCCCTGGTCGCGTCCCTAACCTCGAGAATCTTGACCTTGACCACCAGTGTCTTGCCTGCAAGAGGGTGGTTGCCGTCAACCGTCAACTTACCATCCTCGATCTTGGTGACGTAGAAGCTTTTTACCTCACCGGCCTCATTCTGCATCTGCACTTCTGCACCCAGCTGTCGAAATTGCGGGGGCACATTATCGATATCGTCGGTGAAGGTCAGGTCCGGATCATACTCACCGAAGGCATCACCGGAGGGGATGGTAAGAGTGACCTCGTCACCCTGGCACTTACCGGCCACCGCGCGGTCCATACCGCCAATCAGTTCGGTTTCGCCGCCATGGATATAGCTGACCGGAAGATCGCTCTGCTCCAGGGTATTACCATCCGGATCGGCAATGGAGTAGGTGAGGGAGACGAATTTTCCGTTCTGGATGATTTCTTTGGGCATAGCGGTATGGCGTGGGGCCTGACGAGTCAGGCCCTGTTATTGGGATGGGATGATCAGGCGCCCTTACCCTTGCGGATACGCTCGATGGCTCGCAGCTGTGCCGCTGCCTCCACCAGTTCAGCCTGTGCCTTGGCGTATTCGAACTCGGAGGTTCGGTTCGCCATGGCATCTTCGGCACGGCGCTTGGCCTCCTGGGCGGCCGCCTCATCGAGGTCTGTGGCGCGAATCGCCGTATCGGCGAGTACGGTAACCACATGGGGCTGAACCTCGAGAATCCCGCCGGAGACATAAAAATGCTGCATCTCCTGACTATTCCCGGTGTCTACCCGAACCTCACCTGGTTTCAGTTGAGTCACCAGCGGCGTGTGGCGGGGAGCGATTCCCACCTCACCCATAACCGCGGGGGCGTATACCATCTCAGCGAGACCGCTGAAGATCTCGCCCTCGGCGCTGACGATGTCCACATGGATTGTCATGGCCATCTATTCTACTCCCAGCCGATCAGGCCTTGCCACCGCGTTCGACGGCTTCGTCGATACCGCCGACCATATAGAAGGCCTGCTCCGGCAGATGATCGTATTCACCTTCGACGATCGCCTTGAAGCTGGCGATAGTGTCTTTCAGCGAGACATACTTGCCGGGGGTGCCGGTGAAGACCTCGGCCACGAAAAAGGGCTGAGACAGGAAGCGTTGTATCTTACGTGCGCGCTGCACCACCAGTTTGTCCTCTTCCGACAGCTCATCCATACCCAGGATGGCGATGATGTCCTTCAGCTCCTTGTAGCGCTGCAGGGTGCCCTGCACGGCGCGGGCCACACTATAGTGTTCCTGGCCCACCACATTGGGATCGAGAATACGGGAGGTGGAATCGAGAGGGTCCACCGCCGGATAGATACCCAGCTCGGCGATCTGACGGGAGAGCACCAGCGTCGCGTCCAGATGCGCGAAGGTGGTCGCGGGCGAGGGATCGGTCAGATCGTCCGCCGGTACGTAGACCGCCTGGAAGGAGGTGATGGAGCCGGTCTTGGTGGAGGTGATACGCTCCTGCAACGCACCCATCTCCTCGGCCAGGGTCGGCTGATAACCCACCGCTGAAGGCATACGGCCCAGCAGGGCGGATACCTCGGTACCGGCCAGGGTGTAACGATAGATGTTGTCCACGAACATCAGTACGTCGCGGCCTTCGTCACGGAAATTCTCGGCGATGGTCAGTCCGGTCAGGGCCACACGCAGACGGTTGCCCGGGGGCTCGTTCATCTGACCGTAGACCAGGGCTACCTTGTCGAGTACCCCGCCTTCCTGCATCTCATGGTAGAAGTCGTTACCCTCGCGGGTACGCTCACCCACACCGGCGAATACGGAGAAACCGGAGTGCTCCACCGCGATGTTACGGATCAGCTCCATCAGGGTAACGGTCTTGCCCACGCCGGCGCCGCCGAACAGCCCTATCTTACCGCCCTTGGCGATGGGCATGATCAGGTCGATAACCTTGATGCCGGTTTCGAGGATCTCGGTGGTGGCCGCCTGGTCTTCCAGCTTCGGCGGCAGACGGTGGATCGGCATCAGCTTGTCGGCTTTGACATCACCGGCTTCGTCGACCGGATTGCCGAGCACGTCCATGATGCGGCCAAGAGTGCCCTGACCGACCGGGATACTGATCGGGGCGCCGGTGGACTCCACGGTGACACCGCGCTTCAGTCCATCTGTCGATCCCATGGCGATGGTTCTCACCACCCCGTCGCCCAGCTGCTGCTGGACTTCAAGTGTGAGGCCCGCCTCTTCGATCTTGAGTGCCTCGTAGACCTTCGGCATCTCACCGCGTGCGAACTGTACGTCCACCACGGCACCGATGATTTCAACCACATTGCCCGAACTCATTTCTGGTTCCTCTTGCCGCTCCAGGCGACTCTCAAAATAATAAAAACTAATTCTTTTCCCCGGCTGTCATCAGACAGCCGCCGCACCGCCGACGATCTCCGATATCTCCTGGGTGATCGCGGCCTGGCGCGCCTTGTTGTAGATCTGCTGCAGCTCGTCGATCAGCTCACCCGCATTGTCCGAGGCCGCCTTCATCGCCACCATTCGTGCAGACTGCTCACTGGCGCCGTTTTCCACCACGGACTGGTAGACCAGGGACTCCACATATCGGCTCAGCAGGTTGTCGAGCACATCTTTCGAATCCGGTTCGTAGATGTAGTCCCAATGGTGCTTCAAGTCTTCCTCCATGGTGGAGGCTATGGGCACCAGCTGTTCGACAGTGGGACTCTGGGTCATGGTGTTGACGAAGTGGTTGTAGGCGATGTAGATACGATCGATCTTGCCCTCGGCATAGGCATCCAGCATCACCTTGACGGTGCCGATCAGGTCCTCGATGTGGGGCGTGTCGCCCAGGTGGGTCGCCTGACTGACCACATTACCGCCGAAACGGCCGAAAAATCCCAGCGCCTTGTTGCCGATAGTACAGAAATCGACCTCTGTACCGCTGTCCCTATGCACCCTCATATCCTTGACCAGCTTGCGGAACAGATTATTGTTCAAACCACCGCAAAGCCCTCGATCGGAGGAAACGATGATATATCCGATCCGTTTCACTTCACGCTCGATCATGAAGGTGTGCTTATACTCGGGATGCGCGTGAAACAGATGCCCGATGACGTTGCGCATCTTCTCCGCATAGGGCCGCGTGGCCGCCATCCGGTTCTGCGCCTTACGCATCTTCGAGGCCGCCACCATCTCCATCGCCTTGGTGATCTTGCTCGTATTCTTGATACTGGCAATCTGTGTGCGTATCTCTTTTGCGCCTGCCATAACTCTGAACCTTATCTCGTGTTACGTACCCGGCTTACCAGGTATGGTTGGCCTTGAAGTCCTTCAACGCATCGTGCAGCGCCTGCTCGATCTCGGTATTGTAGTCACCGGTCTCGTTCATCTTGTCCATCAGCGCCTTCTGGCTGCTCTTCATGTAGCCCTGCAGCGAGGCTTCGAAGTCAACCACTTTGCTGGCATCGACATCGTCCAGATAACCTTCATTGGCGGCAAACAGTGAGACGGCCATGCCGGCAATGGAGAGCGGTGAATACTGGGCCTGCTTCATCAGCTCGGTGACACGCTCACCGCGCTCAAGCTGTTTGCGGGTCGCCTCGTCCAGATCGGAAGCGAACTGGGAGAAGGCCGCCAGCTCACGATACTGGGCCAGGGCCAGACGCACGCCGCCGCCCAGCTTCTTGATGATCTTGGTCTGTGCGGCGCCACCCACACGGGAAACCGACAGGCCGGCGTTGATCGCCGGACGGATACCGGCGTTGAACAGATCCGCCTCGAGGAAGATCTGGCCGTCGGTGATCGAGATAACGTTGGTGGGTACGAAGGCCGAGACGTCACCCGCCTGGGTCTCGATGATCGGCAGGGCGGTCAGCGATCCGGTCTGGCCTTTCACCTTGCCGTCGGTCATCTTCTCCACATAGTCGGCATTGACGCGGGCGGCGCGCTCGAGCAGACGGGAGTGGAGGTAGAAGACGTCACCAGGATAGGCCTCGCGGCCCGGCGGACGGCGCAGCAGCAGGGAGACCTGACGATAGGCCCAGGCCTGCTTGGTGAGATCATCGTAGATGATCAGTGCATCCTGGCCGATATCCCGGAAGTACTCGCCCATGGTGCAGCCGGAGTAGGGGGCCAGGAACTGCATGGCCGCTGAATCCGCCGCGGGCGCCGCCACGATAATGGTGTGCTCCATGGCGCCGTGCTCTTCGAGCTTACGCACCACCTGCGCGATGGTGGAGTTCTTCTGGCCGACGGCGACGTAGATACATTTGATGCCGGTGCCTTTCTGATTGATGATGGTGTCGATGGCCACCGCCGACTTGCCGGTCTGGCGGTCGCCGATGATCAGCTCACGCTGGCCGCGACCGATCGGCACCATGGCGTCGATCGCCTTGAGGCCGGTCTGCACCGGCTGATCGACCGACTTACGCTCGATAACGCCCGGCGCGACCTTCTCGATCGGAGAGGTCTCTGTAGCGGCGATGTCGCCTTTACCGTCCAGGGGATTGCCCAGCGAGTCGACCACCCGGCCCAGCAGGGCCTCGCCCACCGGCACCTCGAGTACACGGCCGGTACATTGTACGGCGTCGCCTTCACTCAAGTGCTTGTAGTCACCCAATACCACGGCGCCGACTGAGTCGCGCTCCAGGTTGAGTGCCAGGCCGAAGGTGTTACCCGGGAACTCCAGCATCTCGTAGGACATGGCGTCCTCGAGACCGTGAATTCGGGCAATGCCGTCGGTCAGACTGATGATCGTACCCTCGTTTCGGGCCTCGGTCTTGAGATCGAATTTTTCGATCTTGCTTTTGATCAGGTCACTGATCTCGGATGGATTGAGTTGCATGATGGCTTCTCGCTTAGATTCCCAATTCGTTCGCCAGTTGCTGCAGTTGTCCACGGACGGAGCCGTCGATAACCATGTCGCCCGCACGGATGTGAATACCGCCGATCAGATCGGGGTCTTTTTCACTGGTGATGGTGACGTTGCGTCCCAACTTGGCCTTTAAGGCTTCGGCAATGAGTTTTTCCTGCGCCGCATCGAGGGCGAAGGCGGAGGTGACGTGCACTTTGCTGACACGCTCTCTGTCCGCTTTCAGCTCTTCAAAGAGTGCGTCGATCTCCGGCAGCACGTTGAGCCGGCCGTTCTCGACCAACACCTTGATCAGATTGCCGCCCTCTTCGTCGACCTCATCGCCCGCGATCTCCAGCAGCAGTGACACCAGGGCGTCCTGCTCGACCAGCGGATTACCGACGATCGGGGCCATCTCCTGGCTCTCCACCACCGTGGTGAGAAAGCTCAGCATGTCGGACCAGACGTCGAGCTTGCCGCTCTCTTCCGCGCGCGCAAACACCGCTTCGGCGTAGGGGCGGGCAATAGTGGTTGCTTCACCTGCCATGATTCCGCCTTAAATCTCTTGTGCCAGCTCGTTGACGATATCTTTGTGCGCCGCTGCGTTGATCTCCTTTCTAAGGATCTTCTCAGCACCGGCCACGGCCAGTTCGCCGATCTTCTCACGCAGATGCTCGCGAGCGCGGTTTGACTCCTGCTCGATCTCTGCCTGCGCGGCGGTCAGGATACGCTCGCCTTCTGTGCGCGCGGTGTCCTTTGACTCATCGACAATTTCAGCTGCCCGTTTCTGCGCCTGAGCCACGATCTCAGCTGCCTGCGATTTGGCTTCGTGCAGAACATCCTTGGCCCGCTCTTTCGCAAGCTCCTGTTCGTGCTGCCCGCGCTCGGCGGCGGCCAGGCCATCGGCTATCTCTTTTTTGCGGGTCTCCAGCGCACCCATGATCGGGGTCCAGACATACTTCATCGTGAACCACACGAACACCGCAAAAGCGAGCAGCTGACCTATAAGCGTCAGATTGATGTTCATCCCGGAATTACCTCTCGTTGGACGAGATGATAGAGAGTTCGCTCAGTGGCCCGGATCAGGCGACAGCGAACAGTACGTACATGGCCAGACCCACGGCGATCATGGGCACGGCGTCGACCAGGCCCATGACGATGAAGAACTGGGTACGCAGCATAGGAATGAGTTCAGGCTGACGTGCGGCGCCTTCAAGAAAGCGGCCACCCAGTACGCCGATGCCTACCGCGGCACCCAGGGCGCCCAGGCCCATCATGATCGCGCCGGCAATGTACAGCAGTGCTTGTTCCATTATTGGTCTCCCGTTTAATGAACTAGATAGTTAAAGGTTAAATCAGTGTTCGTGATGCGCCATATCCAGATAGACGATGGTCAGGGTCATAAAGATGAACGCCTGCAACGTGATGATCAGGATATGGAAAATCGCCCAGCCGAGCTGGAGTACGCCACCGAACAAGCCGAGTATCAGCCCGGCATTGTACATGATGGCTATCAGGATAAAGATCATTTCACCCGCGTACATGTTACCGAACAGACGCAGGGCGAGAGAGATGGGTTTCGCGATCAGGCTGACGAATTCGAGCACGAAGTTGATCGGAATAAAGAGGATATTGACCAGGGTGTTATTGGACGAGAAGGGCTGCAGGGTCAGCTCTCCGACGAAACCGCCGACACCCTTGATCTTGATACTGTAGAAGAGAACCAGAATGAAAACCCCAATGGCCATACCGAAGGTGGCGTTGGGATCGGTCGAAGGCACAACCTTCATGTAGTGGATACCCAGCAGCTTGGCGAGTTCCGGGATCACGTCCACCGGCACCAGATCCATCAGGTTCTGCAGGAATATCCAGACAAAGATGGTCAGTGCGAGAGGCGCCACCAGGGCGTTGCGGGCGGAAAAGGAGCCACGCACGCTGTCATCGATGAAATCGACCAGCCATTCGACGAAATTCTGCAGCCCGTTGGGAACCCCGACAGTTGCCTGCTTGGCAGCCTTGCTGAAGAAATAGAGAAACAGGATTCCGAGGCTGATGGACCAGAACATGGTATCCACGTGGATCGCCCAGAAGCCCATCTCCTTGGCTTCAGCGGCGGAATGCGCCATACCCCAACTACCATCCGGGTGCTTGCCGAAGGTCAGGTTGGTCAAATGGTGTTTGATATATCCACTGGAGGTGAGCGTGTCGCCAGCCATACTTAAACCTATGAATGCTGTCTATCTTCAATAACCAATACAATCAGCGGAACCGCTACCTGCACGAACAGATAACTGCCCAATAATGCACCAATACTCAGCGGAGTGATGGTGACAATTATCAATCCGAACATCAATCCCGTGATGATCAACTTCTGGATTTCGGCACCAAACATGCGGCCGGCTATTTTTTGCGGATCCTGTGCGCGGTAGTGCGTAAAGGATCTGTGGGCAAAATAGCCATTCGCCACTGCAGCAATCAGACCACCGAAAAATCCTGACAATGCAAGGGTCTTACCGAATGCCAGAAGCATCAAACCGACCACCACCGCCGCTCCAAGTTGGAGCGCTACAATAGTGCGGATCTGGCTGTTTCCGGTAAGCTGCATTCCGGTTTCCCGGTACCCTTTATATGAGCCTAACCAGCAAGGAGGGAGGAGTATAAGGGGTCTTTGATATAAGGTCAAAGGATAGATGCATAAATTTTTTCATGAGACATCATTTTTCGGCGATAAACAACCGCACCGACCCGGAATATGGGTCGGTCGGAGATTGTCAGGCCGTATGGCCCTTTTCTATATTGGATCGGCCCTCGACCGTTTCAGCGATATCTGCGGTTGGGAGAGGCGCCCGGACCACCCCTGGGTCCCGGGGGGTTTTCCCAATTGGTCCCGGGTCCGCCCTTCGGTCCCGGTGGATTGTTATCCCTGTCATAGCGGTAGTGGCGATAGGGCCGCTTGTAATACCACCCGGCTCCCGGGCCTCCCACCGGCCCGGGTGGATTGGTGCGATAGCGATAGCGCCGGTCGGGTGAGGCTCCCGGCCCACCCTCAGGTCCTGGAGGATTCTCCCAATTGGTACCGGGGCTGCCTACAGGACCCGGAGGATTGTTGTCGATATCTCTTGCCATCCCCGCAGTTGTCGAAAAAAACAACACCAGCGACAATGAAACCAGCCTGAATCTCTCGATCACTCTATTCTCCCTATTCCAGTGTTGAACACAGTCGTTCACTTAATCCAATGCCAGATCAAAGCATAGACGACGCGATACCACTCCACATCAATCAGTCGGGCACTCCCTGCCACAAAATTTCGTATCCGACTCCGTAAGTATCGTCATAATAATCTGCAGGTGCCGAAAACTTCATGATTGTTCTTGTCCACATTTCACCGAGCACCAATTCAACGTCCCCGACTTTGTCCCCGGGCTCAAGATCGGCCGCATTGAATAACATGACACGGCCAAATGGAATTTCAATCAGATGAATCCTTTGATCACTACCTTTTGAATACACATAAAGTCAATGTAAATAAGTAACAAATATGTACAGATTTCACCCCTATACTTTAGGCAATACAAAACCAGTGTAATTGGGGAAAGACCATGGAAACGACTTTATCACGAGTAATAAAGTACGGCTCGAGAGGAGACGACGTCATTCGGGTTCAGCAATATCTCAACAAGGCCGTATCCACTAAACCCGAACTGGTTACAGACGGTATCTTCGGTGCAAAGTCAGCCGCCAGAACCCAGCAGTTTCAACGCGACAATCAACTCGTTGCCGACGGTATCGTCGGGCCGAACACATGGGCGCAGCTGATCGCATTAGTGAAGAACCTGTTGGGTGTTCCACCCGTTGATAAGGCCAGGCATGCGGAAATGCGAAAAAGGGTTTTGTCGGAAGCGGGTAAACTTGTCGGCAAGGTGGATTTCTCACAGCTGATAGGCGGTAGGCCGAAAGGTATCGATATTGTTAAGACCATTTTCAAGGAGGCCGCGAACGTCACCCTGCAGGATGCCAACTTTAAGGATCCCCACAGCAAGGTCTGGAGTCCACAGCCGTTCGTCGGCGGAAAGAAAAAAAGCTGGTGCGGTATTTTCTGCGTCTACTGCTATCGAAAGGCCGGGCTAAAGACCATCAGGTGGGATATCGCTGTCGGCGCGCCCAGAGGAAATATCGGACTGAGTTCATGGAGTCCCCAGTTTGTACAAAACATTAAGCTGGCGGACATCGGCGCCGTGGCTACACGCCAGCACCATTTTCTCATAGAAAAGGTCGATTCAGGCAATCCGTTCAAGCCCCGCCTGAATACCATTGACGGTAATCTGCTGGCGGGGAAGATCCAGCGCCGTACCGGTTTCCATCAAGTCGGCAAGGATAATTTCAACTACTACTCCCTGAAGTAGGGTTGCTGCCAAGCTGTTGCGCCTGCCGGTGATCGGGGACACCCTAGCCCCAATATTTCACGCATTAAAAAGGCAAAATCCTGATACTTCGATATAATTCAGTTGCTTACACTGTAATCGAAAGGATTTTGCCTGTGACAAACTGCACCCAGACTGCCTTTGATTTTCCAGCCCTAAAACGCCGTAAGGTTCAAGCCGAGTTTTCCGGTGGCGATATCACCTCGGACGGCGGCGTGTTGCTGCTGCGTGAGATCGACAGGCGTCTGGGATTGCTCGAGGCGGTTGATGCGGTCATCCCCGACCCGCGAGATCCCCGCTATATTGAACACAGCCAGTTGAGCCTGTTGCGCCAGCGAGTCTATGGGCTCTGCCTGGGTTATGAAGATCTGAACGACCATCAGACACTACGCACCGACCCGGCCCTACAGAGCTCGATCGAACGCGAGGAGGTACTGGGCAGCCAGTCGACACTTTGTCGGCTGGAGAACCGGGTCGATCGCCGGGTTGCCGTTGATGTCCACAACCTACTGCTCGAGCAGTTCATTGCCTCATATGATGCACCACCCGATGAGCTGATCCTGGATTTCGGCGCCACGGATGATCCGGTGCATGGCCGCCAGGAAGGCCGCTCCTTTCACGGCTACTACGATCACTACTGCTTCCTGCCCCTGTATGTCTTTTGTGGCGATCAACTGCTGGTGAGTTATCTGCGGCCCAGCCGGATCGATGCGCCCAAGCATGCCTGGGCGATTCTGGCGCTGTTGGTCAAACGCCTGCGCCGGGCTTGGCCTGAAGTGCGTATCATCTTTCGGGGCGATAGCGGCTTTTGCCGTCACCACATGCTCAGCTGGTGCGAGCGCAACGCTGTGGGCTATATCGTGGGCATCGCCAAGAATGACGCCTTGCTGCGGTGTATCCGTGAGCCCATGCAGTGGGTTGAGGAACTGGCGAAGCGAACCGGCATGAAGATGCGGGAATTCTTTCAGTTTCACTATGCCGCCAGCACCTGGAAGACGCGTCGCAAGGTGATCGCCAAACTGGAGGTCACCGACAAGGGGCCAAATCCACGCTTCATCGTCACCAACCTGGCCGGCGACAAACAGCGCCTTTACGATGACCTCTACTGCGCCCGTGGTGACATGGAGAACCGAATCAAGGAGCAGCAACTGGGGCTGTTCGCCGATCGCACCAGCGCGCATTACTGGTGGGCCAATCAGTTTCGTCTACTGCTGTCCAGTCTGGCCTATGTGCTGATGGAGGCCATCCGGCGCCTCGCGCTGAAGGGCACGGAACTGGCGCGTGCACAGATGACCACGATCCGGCTCAAACTGTTCAGGATCGGGGCGGTCATCATTCGCAACACGCGACGGATCCGCTTCCTGCTCTCCAGCACCTATCCCTATCAGGCGCTGTTTTTCCAGGTGGCGGCACGACTCAAGCCGGGATAGCCCGGCAGAGTGCTGCCCCGGCACGTTGATCAACAATGGGGGTAAGGGGGAGTCTGCCCGGAGGGTGGAAAATCAGGGCTTGATAGAGGTTTGGTTCCCAGTGAGGGCAAACCATCCAAGCTTGGCCATATCACCGGCTAAATTTAAAAACGGATGAAACATGCGGGCTAGCTCGTCCACACGGTGGGTGTTGAACTGTAAATAAAAACACTTACGTTCATTTGCAGACATATAAAGTCATTCGCGTCTATTTGCGGCTTTCCTATACAACGCACTATCATCAAGTCACCGATTCAGTGGCTGTGTACCGTGTGGGTAATTTCGTTGCTTCACTTTATATGATCGAGGATCCCTTCGAGTTCATCGAGACTGTTATAGCCGATGACCAGCTTGCCTTTACCCTTGCTCCCCTGTTGCAGATCGACTTTGGCCCCCAGCTTCTCCGACAGGTCAGTGACCAGGCGACGAATATCGGGATCCATCGCCTGAGTGGCGCGGGCGGGTTTCGGCCTCTCCTCCTGATTCTGTAAGCGGCGCACCAGGCGCTCCGTTTCACGTACTGAGAGCCCCTTGGCCACCACCTGGTTTGCCGCCCGGGTCTGCTCCTCTCCTTTCAGTCCAAGCAGGCATCGGGCATGCCCCATCTCCAGGCGCCTGCTCTCAACCATTGCCTTGACCTCTTCGTTGAGCTCCAACAGGCGCAAAAGGTTGGTCACGGTTGTGCGTGACTTACCGACGGCCTTCGCCACCTCCTGATGGGTCAGTCCGAACTCCAGCAGCAGGCGGCTTAAGGCATTCGCCTCTTCCAGGGGATTGAGATCCTCCCGTTGGATATTCTCGATCAAACCCATCGCCATGGCGGCCTCTTCGGTGACCTCCTTGATCACCACCGGGATCTCATCCAGGCCCGCCTGCTGGGCTGCGCGCCAGCGCCGCTCACCGGCAATCAGTTCGTAGCGCTCATTCTCCACCGGACGTACCACAACCGGCTGGATCACCCCCTGCGCGGCGATGGAGTCGGCCAGTTCACGCAGGCTGTCGGCATCGAACTCCCGTCTCGGCTGATAACGACCGCGCTGGATCAGGTCCACCGGCAGTCGATGCAGATTATCGTGCTTGGTTGATGTCGTCTGTTTGCTCTCGGCCTCGGCCTGCACGCCCCCCAGCAGGGCATCGAGACCGCGACCCAATCCTCTTTTCTTTGTCGCCATATCTCTATCCGTCAGGCGGTTTGGGTTTGCACATCGCGCATGCGATGCCGTCTCAGTAACTCACTGGCCAGGGCCAGATATGCCGTGGCGCCGCGTGAGCTCTTGTCATACAGCAACACCGGTATGCCATGGCTAGGCGCCTCTGCAACACGTACGTTGCGCGGGATGATTGTGTTGAACACAGCATCCTTAAAGTGGGAAAGCAACTGTCCGGAGACATCGATCGCCAGATTGTTTCGTGGATCATGCATGGTGCGAAGAAAACCTTCTATCTGCAGATCCTGATTGAGATGGGTCTGTATCTGCTCCACCGTATTCATCAGCGCAGTCAGACCTTCCAGGGCATAGTATTCGGTCTGAATCGGAATCAGTACACCATCCGCCGCCACCAGGGCGTTGAGGGTCAGCATATTCAAGGATGGCGGACAATCGATCAGAATGTAGTCATAACCTGCCTTTGCCGGCGCCAGTGCCAGGTCGAGGCGTTTCTCCCGCATTGAACTGTTCATCAATCCGACTTCAGCTGCCGTCAGATCCGCATTGGCCGGCAGTACATCGAAGTTGGCGTCGGGCGCCCGCTGCACCGCTTCACGCAGGGTCGAATCCCCCAGCAGCAGTTCACAACAGGAGTTCTCCAGGCTGTGTTTGTCGATACCACTGCCCATACTGGCATTGCCCTGTGGATCCATGTCCACCAGCAACACCCGTTTCTTCATGGCAGCGAGGGAGGCCGCCAGATTGACGGTGGTCGTGGTCTTACCGACGCCGCCCTTTTGATTGGCGATTGAGATGATGTAACCCATGGCGTATTTCGGTTCCGCGATGACAGGAACTGCCTATCATAACGGTAGTGCCGCTGAAGGTGGTACCCTTTCTGTCACTTTGCATGAAATCCGGCGATCTGGCCGATCCGCACCAGGCAGCGTTCACCCGCCTCGAAGGGAACCCTCAGCGGGATGACATCTGTCATCACATGGGCCGGCAGTTGCGCGATCTCTTGTTCTGGAATGCTCCCTTTCATGGCCAGGATTTCTACCCCCGGCTGGTGCAGGCCGGCACTCAGTGCGAACATATTCGGCAAGGCTGTAAAGGCCCTGGCAATCAGGGTCTTAAAGGGTCTGTCGGCTTGATATTGCTCCACCCTGGCATGCACCGGTTGGACATTCACCAATCCCAATTCAAGCTTGGCTTGTCGCACAAAACGGATCTTTTTGCTGTTACTGTCAAGCAGCACGAAGTCTGAATCGGGCCGCATGATCGCCAGGGGTATCCCCGGTACTCCGGCACCGGTACCCATGTCGAGGCAGGGCCCGGTTTTCAGGTGAGGCAAGAGTGCCAAACTGTCCAACAGGTGTCGTCCGACCATCTCAAGGGGCTCACGCACCGCCGTCAGATTATAGGCGCTGTTCCATTTCACCAGCAGTGCCAGAAATTCCAGCATCAGGGCTTGTTGCCGCGTATCGAGATGCAGCCCCATCTCGGTGGCACCCGCCACGAGTCGTAGCCGGCAGGCAGCACGATCATAAATCTCATCAACCATCAGGCAGACCGCTTTTTCAGATGAATCAGCAACAGGGAGATAGCGGCAGGCGTGACACCGGGAATACGCCCTGCCTGCCCGAGTGTCTGGGGCCGATGAAGCTGCAGTTTCTCCATCACCTCCGAAGAGAGTCCGCGCACCGTTGCATAATCGAGTCCATCGGGCAGTAAAACCGCCTCATTGGTGCGCTGTTTCTCGATCTCGCCCCGCTGACGATCGATATAACCGGCATATTTTGCCTGCACCTCGAGCTGTTCGATGACTTGCGGGTCCGATTCGCCCGGGCCCAGTTTGGCCAACCCCATCAATTGCCGATAGGCCACGTTCGGTCTGGCGAGCAGATTGATGGCACAGGCCTGTTTGGAAAGCACGCCCCCCAAGACGGCTTCCGCCTGAGCCGGTTCCACCTCGCCGGGGCTAAGCCAGATCCCTTTCAGGCGCTGTTGCTCACGTTCGATGGCATCACGTTTGCGGCAGAATGCCCCCCAACGACGATCATCGACCAGACCGAGATGGCGGCCGGTTTCGGTCAGGCGCAGGTCGGCATTATCCTCACGCAACAACAGCCGGTACTCGGCCCGGCTGGTAAACATGCGATACGGCTCCAGGGTACCCTGAGTAATCAGGTCGTCCACCATCACCCCGAGATAGGCCTCATCCCTTCGCGGTGTCCACGGCGGTTGTTCCCGGCAGTAGAGCGCCGCATTGACTCCGGCCAGCAGCCCCTGAGCCGCCGCCTCTTCATAACCGGTGGTGCCATTGATCTGGCCGGCAAAGAAGAGGCCTTGCAGGTATTTAGTCTGCAGTGTCGCCTGCAGGTCGCGTGGGTCGAAGAAATCATACTCGATGGCATAACCGGGCCGCGTCACATGCGCCTTCCCGAACCCCTTCATGGAACGAACCAAACGGTACTGGATATCGAACGGAAGACTGGTGGAGATACCGTTGGGATAGACTTCATGGGTATCCAGCCCTTCGGGTTCAATGAAGATCTGGTGCGAATCCTTATCCGCGAAACGTACGATCTTGTCCTCGATAGAGGGGCAGTAGCGAGGCCCGACACCCTCGATGACACCGGTATACATGGGTGAGCGGGAGAGACCGCCACGGATGATTTCATGGGTTTCCCGATTGGTGTGGCTGATATGGCAGCTGACCTGGCGGGGGTGCTGCTCGGGCGACCCAAGAAATGAAAATACGGGTGTGGGTATGTCGCCTGGCTGAGCCTGCAGCTGTGAATAGTCGATGCTGCGACCATCGATTCGGGGCGGGGTACCGGTCTTCAGGCGATCGACACGAAAGGGAAGTTCTCGCAGTCGCTGGGAAAGTGCATTGGCGGGAGGATCGCCTGCTCGGCCACCTTCATAGTTGGACATCCCGATATGGATTCGGCCACCGAGAAAGGTACCCACGGTCAGGACCACTGCATCGGCGCGAAACTTCAATCCCATCTGGGTGACGACACCGGTCACCCGTTCCTGCTCAACCAGAAGATCATCCACCGCCTGCTGAAATATCTCCAGGTTGGCTTGATTCTCCAGGGCATTCCGAACAACCGCCTTGTAGCGCACCCGATCCGCCTGGGCGCGGGTGGCGCGCACCGCTGCGCCCTTGCGAGAATTGAGGATGCGAAATTGAATCCCGCCGAGATCCGCCGCATGGGCCATAATTCCACCCAAGGCATCCACTTCCTTGACCAGATGGCCCTTGCCGATACCGCCAATGGCGGGATTACAGCTCATCTGACCCAGGGTCTCGATGTTGTGACTGAGCAGCAGAGTCCGGGCACCCATTCGCGCTGCAGCCAGTGCCGCCTCGGTACCGGCATGCCCGCCGCCTACTACAATCACGTCATAACTGTTGGTATAAAACATGGGTCTCTGTATTCGGTGCTGGAGTAAAAACTTCTTCCTGATTACTCATGAGGCTCAGCTATTGAGCCTGTGGTGCAAGCATAATGGAACCTACTGAATAAAAGAGGATTTCATCATGCCGAGAAATACTATTCAATTTCAAAAAGGTCTTGGTTTGCACGATTTTCTGGAACAATATGGGACCGAGGATCAGTGTCGACAGGCATTGTATGATTTGCGCTGGCCGACGGGCTATGTCTGCCCTGAGTGCGGCAACACAACAGGCTGTGAACTCAAAAAGCGTCAGATATATCAATGTCACAAGTGCCATCATCAGACTTCCCTGACCGCCGGCAGCATCTTCCATGGCACCAAGCTGCCGCTGAGAACGTGGTTTCTTGCGATCTATCTGTTGACCCAACGCAAGAAAAGTATCTCGGCGCTGCAACTTTCCCGCGAAATCGGGGTGAACTACAATACGGCCTGGCGACTCAAGCATAAGTTGATGCAGGTGATGATGGAACGTGAGCGTGGAAAAAAACTGGCCGGTCGCATCGAATTGGATGATGCTTATCTTGGAGGCGAGCAAGCCGGTAAGCGTGGTCGTGGGTCGCGCAACAAAATCCCTTTCGTAGCTGCTGTTGAGACGACGCGGGACGGCAGGCCCATGAAAATTCAACTGCGTCGTGTAAGGGGCTTCCGCAAACGTGAAATCGCCCGCTACGCCCGCTCCTGCTTGATGCCTGGCAGCGAAGTCTTTACCGATGGGCTTTGGTGCTTTAGTGGCGTGACAACCGCTGATTGCCATCATAACCCCATGGTGACGGGTGGTGGGCGCCAAAGTGTCCAGTATTCGTGCTTCAAATGGGTAAACACGATGTTGGGTAATGTCAAAAACAGTCTGTTGGGTACTTTTCATGCGATTCGAGATAAACATGTGTCGCGTTATCTTGCTGAGTTCGAATATCGGTTTAACCGCCGTTTCGATTTACCCGCCATGATTGAACGATTGCTTTTTGCCGCTCTTCGCACTCCACCTATGCCATATCGCCTCTTGAGAATGGCTGAGGTTTAGGGGTAATCAGGAACTTCTTTAATCGCGAATCGGCTATTTTAGCCGATACGGCAGACACCACGGAAATCTATGAGTTCTGAACTAAAAAAGATAATCGACGCCGCCGGGAGGATCCTACTGGGCAAGCCGGCGGTGATTAAACTTTCCATTGCCTGTCTGCTGGCGCGGGGACACCTTTTGATCGAGGATCTGCCCGGCGTTGGCAAGACCACCCTGGCCCATACCTTGGCACACATGCTGGGACTCCACTATCAACGCATCCAGTTTACCAGTGACCTCCTGCCCTCGGATATCATCGGTGTGTCGATTTATGAGCGAAACGAACAGCGTTTTCAATTCCATCACGGACCGGTATTCGCCCAGCTTGTCCTGGCCGATGAGATCAACCGCGCCACACCCAAGGCGCAAAGCGCCTTATTGGAGGCCATGGAGGAGCGGCAGGTCACCACTGACGGCGTCACCCACTGCCTGCCTGAACCGTTTTTTGTCATCGCCACGCAAAACCCAGCCCATCAAGTGGGTACCTTTCCCCTGCCGGAATCCCAGCTCGACCGTTTTCTGATGCGCATCCGCATAGGTTATCCCGAAAGAGAGGCGGAGAGAGAACTGCTAGGCGGCGAAAACCGACGGCAAATGCTCAATAAGATGCCTGCGGTGATGGACAATCAGAGACTGACAGCCTATCAGCAACGGGTTTCACGGATTCATGTGGCGGACGCCTTGATCGACTACTGCCAGGACATTCTTTCATTCAGCCGCACATCGCCGGACTACCGCCACGGTCTCTCCCCGCGTGCCGGTTTGGCGATCCTGCAGGGCGCGCGGGCGTGGGCAATGATCGAAGGCCGCAACATGGTTTTACCCGAAGATCTGCAGGCCATTCTGCCCGCCACCATCGGCCATCGGCTTCAACCGGCGGGTGATAGCGCCGAGCCTCAGGGTGACAGCCTGGTGATGAACTTAATCAGTTCCGTGCCGATCCCTTGAGATGACAACGATAACGACGGGGCAGTGGCTGAAAAGATTTCGCCGACGCGGCCGGCCCGAGTCCCGCGGCAGGGTCCGCATAGTAGCCCGCAGCATCTATATCCTGCCGACCCGCCAGGGAATGCTATTGGCCCTGTTACTGATGACGATGCTGGCCGGTTCCATCAACTATGGCAGTAATCTGGGTCACTTGATGACTTTTCTGCTCGGCGGTATCTGGCTGATAGGCATACTGCATACCTGGCGTAATCTACTCGGCCTGACGATACAGCCAGGTGAGGCAGCATCGGTCTTTGCCGGCCAAACCGCCGATTTCACCCTCCGGGTAATGAATGACAGCACGGCCGATCGATATGGGATTGCCATCAAATCCAGAAACCTGCTTGGCGGTAGTATCGATGTCAAGGCCGGCTCGGATGGCGAGCTGCATTTACCGATCAAGACAGAACGGCGCGGTCTTCTGCCAATGCCTGAAATCATCATACAGACCGCCTATCCACTCGGTCTTTTTCGAGCCTGGAGTTATATTCAGCTTGAGCAAAGCTGTCTTGTCTATCCCAAACCGGCCAAACAGGGGGAACCGCCAACTACGGCGATCTACAGTCACAGCGACAGTGGTGACAGAGGCGTCGGCGCCGACGATTTCATAGGCTTGCGCAGCTACCGTGTAGGGGATTCGCCACGTCAAATCGACTGGAAGGCACAGGCCAGGGAGCGGGGACTGCTGAGCAAACAGTTTGGTGGTGACAGGAGTGAACAGGTCAGTCTCGATTGGGAACTGCTGAAAGCGTTTGAAACAGAACACCGTCTCAGCCTGCTCTGCCGATTCATTTTACAGGCTGAGGAACATGAGCAATCTTACAGTCTGCAGATGCCTGGTGAAAAGATTCCCACCGGCTCGGGACCCTTACATCAACAGCGTTGTCTCTCACTGCTTGCCCACTACGGCACCGACTATGAAACAGCCGGTTGACTACACGGTAACGCCGACTTTCATGTCGAAGCTTACCCTGATCATGGGCTTGGCGTTAATGCCGCACGTCAGCAACATTCCGCTAAACATTTCACTCTATTTATCTCTATTGTTCATATGGCGCATAGCCAGTCTCTATTCAAGCAAACTGCAACCCGGACGCTGGTTGCTTATGGCGGTTACTCTCGTCTCAATCGCTATCGTCTATTCACACTACCAGACCTTGCTGGGTCGAGATGCGGGTGTCGCGCTATTGGGAATAATGTTAATGCTGAAGGTAATGGAGATAAAAAAGCGCAGGGATATCTATATTTCAGTATTTATCTCCTACTTTGTCATCATTACACAATTCCTCTACAGCCAATCATTACTTCTGACACTCTATCTCATCATCATCGTTACCTGTCTTACTGCACTGTTAACGGAGATAAACCGGGTAACGCCTGCAGGTAATTTTCTGCAGCCCATCTTAAAGACAATACAGATAACCTCCCAGGCTTTACCCATTGCAATCATTCTGTTCATCATATTTCCACGCATCACCCAACCACTTTGGAGCTTTGGCTCAGAAACATCTGCCAGGACGGGTCTCAACGATCGAGTCACACCGGGATCAGTCAGTGATCTAATCGAATCATCGGAGGTGGCGTTCAGGGTGGAATTCAAACAAAAACCACCGCCAGCTCAGCAGCGCTATTGGCGCGGTTTGGTTCTGTGGGATACCGATGGATATAGCTGGTACACGGACAAGGAACGGCCGATAACCACTATCAAAACACGATTGACCATATTAAGCCAACCGGTCAAGTATGAAATTTTCCTGGAACCACATGATGAACAGTGGTTGATCGCGCTAGATGTTCCGCTCGAAGCGCCTGCACGAAGCAGACTGACCGATGACTTTCAATTAGTACACAATGAACGTGTGACTGAACCAAAAAACTATAGCCTTCACTCCTTAACCGAGTACGGCATGTCAAACCTGACACCGATGCTGCGTCAAAGGGCATTGAAGCTCGGTGTCACGGTAACTGATCAGCAACGTAAGCTGGTAGCGCGATGGAAGAGAGAATCACACGACGACAGCGAGATCGTTGAGCAGGCATTACGCTTTTTCAACACCAATCCGTTTGTATACACGCTCTCTCCACCGACATACCTGAGCAATCCCGTTGATGAGTTTCTATTTGAAGGCAGGGCTGGCTTTTGCGAACACTATGCCACCAGCTTCAACCAGCTGATGCGTATTGCGGGCATACCATCACGTCTCTTACTGGGCTATCAAGGCGGTGAGTACAATGAGTTGGGTGACTACTTCATTATTCGCCAATATCACGCCCATGCCTGGTCAGAGGTATGGCTGGAAGGACGGGGTTGGGTAAGAATCGATCCAACCGCGGCAGTGGCCCCGGAACGGATCGAGTATCCCTTGAGACTGGCTTTCGATGAAGAGGGCGCGCCGGCCATGTTCGAGCTGGATGGGGGTGGATTGGCCGCATCGGTGATTCGTCATCTCACTCACGCACTCGATAGTGCCAATATCCGATGGCGTCGATGGATTATCGGATACAGTCGGGAACACCAGTTTACCCTGATGCGCAATTTCGGTTTCGATACCTATACGACAATTCAATGGAGCCTGATTACTGTGGGATTGGTGGCGATAATCTTGTTTATTGTCGTTTTCAACATCATTCGACAGGGCAGGTTGCGGCTCACCCCGACACAACAACACTATCAACGTTTTTGTAACAAGCTGTCAAAACTTGGCATCGCCCGCAGAGCGTATGAGGGTCCGATGGATTATGCAAAGCGGGCTGCCCGTAACCGTCCGGATCTGGCAGACCAGATCATGACGATCATCGATCTCTACATCAGGCTGCGCTATGGCCCTCAATCGAGGGACTATAGACAACAGCGTACTTTTGCGCGACAGGTTCGTCAGTTTCGCCCGCGACGAAGATGACCTCACTCAACCATGCAAAAAGGCATACAGCCTGTCTTTCAACAATACCCGGCGCTTCTTCATCTCCTCCATATGGAAATCCGAAACAGGGTTGTGCAACTCCTCAAGATTGCGGATATGCGCATCCAGCCAGTCATATTCATCCATCAGGTTGTGGAAGACATCGTTACTGGCGCGTAATTCGGCAATCTTATCGGCGTATTCCGGAAATTCATGTAACAGATCATGGGGTTCACCCAACATAATTCCGCCTCCTCGTTCATTACGTCAGCCTATTGCACCACAGTTAGCCCGGATATTTCATCCATTTGCCGATACTGGCACGAGGAGAAGGCCGGGACGAGAAACAGGATGATACCGGCTCCAAACGCCCCGATTTCTGGCTGACAGGCACAGCTTCCCCTTACCCCGTTATTTATCAACGTGCCGGGGCAGCACTCATCGCGTGCTATCCTGGCTCCAGCCGTTCGGCCACACTGAAGAACAATGCCTGGTAAGGAAAGACACTGGAGAGCAGGAAGCGGACACGCCGGGTATTGCGTATCACCACCGCACCCACTTTGAGTAGTTTAAGCCGCAGCGTGCCGACCTGGGTCTTGGCCAGTTCTGTACCCTGTAAGGCCAAGCGGCGAATCGCTTCCATCAACACATAGGCCAGGCTCGACAGCAGCAAGCGAAACTGATTGGTCCACCAATGATGTGCACTGGTGCGATCAGCAAACAGCCCCAGCTGTTGTTCCTTGATGCGGTTTTCCATCTCGCCCCGCGCACAATAGACGTCGTCGTAAAGGGTTTGGGCATCGCCGTTGAGGTTGGTGACGACAAATCGGGGATTACGCCCTCGCTCACTCACCTCCAGCTTGGCGATCACCGCGCGTCGACGGCGCCAGCTGCGTGCACCGTAGCGCAGGCCAAGGAAGACGCGTTGCTTCTGTCCGTTGGCCTTGAAGCATTGCTCGACTGCAGTGAAGTCTTCCTCGATCATCCGTTGCAGGCGGTGGTTGCGCGCCAGGCCTACGATGTAGCCAATGCCATGGCGTTCACACCAGCGCAGCATGCGGTGACGACAGAAGCCCGAGTCGGCTCTCAGGATGATCCGCACCGCCGGCCACGCCTGACGCAAGCGTTTGACCAGCAGGGCGAGGATCGCCCACGCATGTTTCGCCCCGTCGATCTTGCTCGGGCGCAAATAGCTGACCAGCAGTTGTTCGCCGCAAAACACGTACAACGGGAGAAAGCAGTAGTTATCGTAGTAACCGTGGAAGAAGCGGCCTTCCTGCAGGCCGTGAACCCGGTCATCGGTGGCGTCGAAGTCCAGGATCAACTCCTCGGGTGGCTCGGCAAACGAGGCGATGAACTGCTCGATCAGGACCTGATGGATCGCGACAGCGGTTGCCCGATCTGACCGATTCTCCAAGCGACAGAGCGTGGGTGAACTGCCCAGTGCCTGATCCTGTTCCACGGCCGTCTGAAAGGCCAAATCTTGTCGCAGACTGTCGTGATCGTTGAGGTCTTCATAGCCCTGGCACAGGGCATAGACCCGCTGGCGTAGTAGAGAAATCTGATCATGTTGCACATAGCGGCCATCGCGTGGATCAGCGAGAGTGTCATTGACGGCTTCAAGCAATCCCAGCCGTCGGTCCGCTTGTCGTAGCAACAACACGCCGCCATCACTGCTGATATCACCACCGGAAAAATCCGCTTCAACCTGGCGGCGTTTTACCGCTGGAAAAGCAAAACGACCTTGGGTACATTCTGTCACAGGCAAAACCTCGTTCAATTTCAGCCTAAGTAACTGAATTCTATTGAACTACACGGGTTTTACCCTCTTTATTTGTGAAATATTCGGGTTAGCCCCAATATTTCACGCATTAAAAAGGCAAAATCCTGATACTTCGATATAATTCAGTTGCTTACACTGTAATCGAAAGGATTTTGCCTGTGACAAACTGTACCCAGACTGCCTTTGATTTTCCAGCCCTAAAACGCCGTAAGGTTCAAGCCGAGTTTTCCGGTGGCGATATCACCTCGGACGGCGGCGTGTTGCTGCTGCGTGAGATCGACAGGCGTCTGGGATTGCTCGAGGCGGTTGATGCGGTCATCCTCGACCCGCGAGATCCCCGCTATATTGAACACAGCCAGTTGAGCCTGTTGCGCCAGCGAGTCTATGGGCTCTGCCTGGGTTATGAAGATCCGAACGACCATCAGACACTACGCACCGACCCGGCCCTACAGAGCTCGATCGAACGCGAGGAGGTACTGGGCAGCCAGTCGACACTTTGCCGGCTGGAGAACCGGGTCGATCGCCGGGTTGCCGTTGATGTCCACAACCTACTGCTCGAGCAGTTCATTGCCTCATATGATGCACCACCCGATGAGCTGATCCTGGATTTCGACGCCACGGATGATCCGGTGCATGGCCGCCAGGAAGGCCGCTTCTTTCACGGCTACTACGATCACTACTGCTTCCTGCCCCTGTATGTCTTTTGTGGCGATCAACTGCTGGTGAGTTATCTGCGGCCCAGCCGGATCGATGCGCCCAAGCATGCCTGGGCGATTCTGGCGCTGTTGGTCAAACGCCTGCGCCGGGCTTGGCCTGAAGTGCGTATCATCTTTCGGGGCGATAGCGGCTTTTGCCGTCACCACATGCTCAGCTGGTGCGAGCGCAACGCTGTGGGCTATATCGTGGGCATCGCCAAGAATGACGCCTTGCTGCGGTGTATCCGTGAGCCCATGCAGTGGGTTGAGGAACTGGCGAAGCGAACCGGCATGAAGATGCGGGAATTCTTTCAGTTTCACTATGCCGCCAGCACCTGGAAGACGCGTCGCAAGGTGATCGCCAAACTGGAGGTCACCGACAAGGGGCCAAATCCACGCTTCATCGTCACCAACCTGGCCGGCGACAAACAGCGCCTTTACGATGACCTCTACTGCGCCCGTGGTGACATGGAGAACCGAATCAAGGAGCAGCAACTGGGGCTGTTCGCCGATCGCACCAGCGCGCATTACTGGTGGGCCAATCAGTTTCGTCTACTGCTGTCCAGTCTGGCCTATGTGCTGATGGAGGCCATCCGGCGCCTCACGCTGAAGGGCACGGAACTGGCGCGTGCACAGATGACCACGACCCGGCTCAAACTGTTCAAGATCGGGGCGGTCATCATTCGCAACACGCGACGGATCCGCTTCCTGCTCTCCAGCACCTATCCCTATCAGGCGCTGTTTTTCCAGGTGGCGGCACGACTCAAGCCGGGATAGCCCGGCAGAGTGCTGCCCCGGCACGTTGATCAACAATGGGGGTAAGGGGGAGTCTGCCCGGAGGGTGGAGAATCAGGGCTTGATAGAGGTTTGGTTCCCAGTGAGGGCAAACCATCCAAGCTTGGCCATATCACCGGCTAAATTTAAAAACGGATGAAACATGCGGGTTAGCCCCGACTTTACCATGGCTGCAATGTGCTTGATCAAAAAAATCGTTATTGATACGGCTTCAATTACCCACTGCCTGAAATCAGGCACTATTTTCCGATACAGAAGCTACTGAAGATACGCCCTAACAGATCATCAGCCGTGAATTCACCGGTAATTTCAGATAACGACTGTTGAGCCAGGCGCAGATCTTCAGCCAATAATTCACCCGCCTGGTCTCGTTGCAGGCTTAACTCCCCTTGACGGAGATGGCCGATGGCGCGTTCCAGGGCGTCCAGGTGACGGCGTCTGGCGATAAAATCACCCTCACCCAGATGCCGGTAACCCACACACTGTTTAAGGTGGGCTGTCAACAGATCGATACCGTCGCCACGGGTGGCCGACAAGGCAACCTCAACCTCAGACTCATCCTCAAATATGCCGGGAGCGTTGCCGGCAATATCGATTTTATTGCGGATCAGGGTAACCGGGACACCCTTTGGCAATTGATCTCTATCGATGGCGAGGTGATGCGGATCGGTAGAATCGTCAAGTACCCAAAGTACCCGATCAGCCTGCTCGATCTCCTTTTTTGCGCGACGAATCCCTTCTGCTTCAACCGGGTCATGGCTTTCCCGCAGACCTGCGGTATCGATAATATGCAGCGGCATGCCATCGATGGTGATACGTTCACGCAACAGATCCCTGGTGGTGCCGGGTATTTCAGTAACGATAGCTGCCTCGGCGCCGGCCAGGGCATTCAACAGGCTCGATTTACCCGCATTCGGTCTGCCCGCGATTACCAGGGTCAATCCATCCCTCAGTAATCTGCCGCTATGTGCGCTTTGGCGAGTCGACTCGATCTCATCGAGGATTGAATGTAAACGCTCACTGACATTACTGCAGGTGAGAAAGTCGATCTCCTCCTCCGGGAAATCGATGGCTGACTCCACATAGAGACGCAATTCGATCAATGAGTCCACCAGCCGGTCTATCTTGTTCGAGAATGCTCCTTGCAAGGTACGTGTGGCCGATCGAGCCGCAGCCTGGCTCTCCGCATCGATCAGGTCTGCTATCGCTTCTGCCTGCACCAGATCGAGCTTGCCGTTTAGGAAGGCCCGTTCGCTGAACTCACCCGGTCGTGCGAGGCGCGCGCCCAACTGAAGTGTGCGTTGGAGCAGCAGATCCATAACAACCGGACCGCCGTGCCCCTGCAACTCAAGTACATCCTCACCGGTGAATGAGTGGGGCTTGGGGAAAAATATGGCCAGACCACTATCGATCACCGTTCGATCCTGATCGAGAAACGGCTTAAAACAAGCCTGTCTGGGTGATGGCATAGAATCCAACAGCGCGTCGGCGATATCTCTGCATGCGGGGCCACTGATGCGGACGATGCCCACACTCCCTCGCCCCTGGGGGGTCGCAACAGCCGCGATGGTATCAACCGGCTGCATGGTGTCAACAAACCCTGATCAGTTCGCCGCTTGTTCGATCTTGCGCGTGATATACCACTGTTGAGCAATCGATATCAGATTATTGACCACCCAGTAGAGCACCAGCCCGGCAGGGAAGAAGGCAAAGAATATGGTGAACACAAATGGCAGTGTCATCATGATCTTCGCCTGCATCGGATCAGGCGGCGCCGGATTGAGTTTCTGTTGCACGAACATGGATACACCCATGATCAATGGCAATATGAAATAGGGATCCTTTTCCGACAGACTTTCAATCCACAGAACCCATGGTGCCTGTCGCAACTCCACGCTCTCCAGCAACACCCAGTAGAGGGCGATGAAAACAGGTATCTGAACCAATATGGGCAGGCATCCGCCGAGGGGGTTTATCTTCTCCTTTTTATAAAGCTCCATCATGGCGGCCTGAATGCGTTGCTTGTCATCGCCATAGCGATCCTTGATCGCCTGTATCCTGGGCGTGAACTTGCGCATGTTCGCCATCGACTTGTAGCTGGTTTCCGACAGCTTGAAAAAAGCCGCCTTTATCAAAAGGGTGAGAATGATAATCGACCAACCCCAGTTGCCGACCCAGTTATGGATAGTCTTCAAAAGCCAGAAGATCGGTTTCGCAATCACGGTGAGCCAGCCGTAATCGACTGTCAGTTCAAGTCCTTCCGCAATAACCTCCAACTGATCCTGCAGCTTCGGACCGACATAGAATCTGCGGGTCAGGGTGGTGCTTTCACCTGCCGGCACGGTTACTGTGGGAGAGTAACTGCCGATCAAATATTTTCCACCAGAGAGTGCATTGGTATAGTAATGCTCGACCTGATCCTTGGGCGGTATCCAAGCACTCAGAAAATAGTGCTGAATCATCGCCAGCCAACCCTGATCCGATTCGACATTCAGCTTCTTCTTCGCCATATCATCGAAATCCACCTTTTCGTACTTGTCCTGAGGGTTGTAGAAGACACCGCCCGTGTAGGTGTAGGTGGTAAAACCGTTGCCGTCACTACTCGGTTCCATTCGCTGCAACTGGCCGTAATCCCTGGCTGCCCACCCCACCGCGGATTGGTTATCTACCTTATAACGAACATCGGCAAGGTAACTGCCGGGGCGGAATATGAACTCTTTGGTGACCTGAATGCCATCACTATGCTTCCAGACCAATGGCACCACCAGTTCATCGCTGCCATCAGCCATTTTGTAGAGGCCTTGTTTTACCTGGTATATCGCCTCGTGGTCGGGCGCCTTACCTTTTTCGCTGCCGATCAGGCCGGATTGGGCGATGAAGATGTCGGGCTCCCGAGGAGTCAGAAGCTCAACTTTCACATCAGGTTGCTCAAGGGATATGGGGTAATCGAGCAGCAGCGCCTTCTGCACCGTTCCACCCCGGGTGGATATCTCCAGCTTAAGCAAATCCGTTTCGACGGTTACGATTTTCGCCCGGGTGGATCCGGCGGAGCCATCCGCGATCTCCGGCCCGGCGGCGGCAGGCAATTCAGCCGTTACCTCTACTGTGGGTACAGCAGCGGCATCAGCCGAAGTGTCAGCGCTTGCCGGAGTAGATGCGCTCTGTGGTTTCGGCTGGCTTTGCGGACCATAGTCCTGCTGCCAGGCTTGATAGAGCAGCAAACCAACAAAGGCGAGAACAAAGAATAGGATCAGTCGTATATTATCCATGTAACTGCTTTTTTCGGGGTTCGGGTACCGGATCTACACCGCCTTCATGCCAAGGATGACAGCGGGAGACTCGTTTGACAGAGAGCCAGAGCCCCTGCAGGGTACCGTGCTTTTCCAAGGCCTCCAACGCATAGGTGGAACAACTGGGATAAAAACGGCAATGCTGTCCCACAAACGGGCTCAGGATCGTTTGGTAGAGCTTGATCAGAGAGATCACGATGCGGCGCATTTTTCCACCATCTTTCGCCAATGTTGTTCAAGGGAATTCAAACATTGCCTATTCTCGGCATTTACAGCGCCATGTCTAGACACAACCACAAGATCGAGTCCGGTGAGCAGCGCCTGGTTTAGTCTGAAACTCTCCCGAATCAGACGCTTGATGCGGTTTCTATGCACGGCACTGGGACTGCTTTTTTTTGAAACCGCCAAACCGAGTCGTGCGCAATCAAGCTGGTTGGATCTTGCCAGCACCAGAAACAAGCTATCGGAAGAGCGTTCCCCATCACCAAAAACCCGACGGTAGTCGCCGGGCTTAACAAGTCTGCAACGACGGGGAAAAGTCCCTTCGGATGTTGGCAAGGAGCGTATATATTCAGAGTGCCAGGCGTGCACGTCCTTTGGCCCGACGTGCCTTCAGCACCTTGCGGCCGTTGCGTGTTGCCATACGCGCACGGAAACCGTGGGTACGCGCCTTCTTCAGATTACTGGGTTGAAAGGTTCTTTTCATAGCTGCTTACCGGTAGATCCGCCAATGAATTGAAAAATAATTTATGGCCGAAAAAAAGACGCGTAGCCTAGCCCTAAACACCAGTCCCTGTCAATAGACAATCCGCTAAAAAAAGTGGACGCCTACTCCCATTCGGCTATAGATAACTGCTCCAACCGCAGGTAGACTTGGCAGTTCGAAAGGGTATGGCCAGAGGGCGTCACAGAGCCGGTTAGCTGGTTATAGGAATCGATCTCAACTCATCCAACGCTGCTGGAGAGAGAACTTGAACCTTTGGCAACGATGTACAGAACATCTTGAGCAGGTATTATCGCCTCAACAGTACAACACCTGGATACGCCCGCTGCAAATCGTTGAAGATCAAAACCACCTGAAACTTCTCGCACCCAACCGGTTCGTACTGGATTGGGTACGCAACCACTATCTGGATACAATTCAAGAGCATCTGAATAGTTTGTGTGATGGCAATCCGCCGACCGTCAAAGTGGAGATCGGCAGCAAACGACGGCCTACACAGAAACAGAACAATCAGGTTAACTCCAACAAGCTTACCGCATCCGAGGAGAAGACCCCTTCGATCGACAGCAACCTCAATCAAAACTTCGTATTCGATACATTTGTCGAAGGAAAATCGAACCAGATCGCCCGTGCTGCATCCATGCAGATCGGCGAAAATCCCGGAAAGGCCTATAACCCGCTCTTCATCTATGGGGGTGTGGGCCTGGGAAAGACCCATCTCATGCATGCGGTAGGCAATATGATGCTGAAGAAAAATCCGCAGGCACGTGTCGTCTATCTTCATTCGGAACGATTCGTCGCCGAGATGGTAAAGGCGTTACAGCACAACACCATTGAACAATTTAAGAAGCACTATCGCTCAGTCAATGCGCTGTTGATCGACGATATACAATTTTTCGCCGGCAAGGAGCGCTCACAGGAAGAGTTCTTCCACACGTTCAATGCACTGTTCGAATCCCAGCAACAGATCATCCTCTCCAGCGATCGCTTCCCTAAAGAGGTCAGCGGCCTGGAAGAGAGGCTCAAGTCGCGATTCGGTTGGGGCTTGACCGTCGCCATCGAACCCCCAGATCTGGAGACACGGGTAGCCATCCTGCAAAGCAAAGCGCTTCAGTTGAATGTCGAACTGCCAAACGAAGTCGCTTTTTTCATGGGCAAGCGGATTCGCTCCAATATTCGGGAGTTGGAAGGGGCGCTACGCAGAGTCATCGCCAACGCCACCTTTACTGGGCGTGAAATCAATCTCGACTTCGCAAAGAATGCCTTGCGTGACATGCTTGCAGCTCATGACAAACAGATCACGATCGAGAACATTCAAAAGACTGTTGCGGAGTATTTTCAAATCCGAACATCTGATCTAACCTCTTCAAAACGCAGCAGATCCGTAGCCAGACCCAGACAGATCGCCATGACGCTTGCCAAAGAGCTGACAAATCACAGTCTTCCAGAGATTGGCAATGCCTTTGGCGGAAGAGACCATACAACAGTCATCCACGCCAATCGCAAGGTCAAGGAATTGCGCGAAAGCGATCCTCGCATTTCTGAAGACTATTCCAATCTGTTGAGAACCCTCAGCAGTTAATGTGGATAAAATGTTGAAAAAATCGGGTAAGATTTAAATGCTGGGCTATCCACAAACCATCAACAGATAATAGGCAAGAAAAGAAAAGGGTAAATCACAAGAGAAAATGAAAAAATACTATAAAAAAAACAAACAGTTAAAAACTTACCCCCATGCTTAACCGGGGTCTAATAACAATAACAGTCCTACTTCTTAAAAAAGAATTATATAAATGCTGAGTGGATAAACATGAAGATAAAGACAGATAGGGAAAACCTTCTAGAGCCGATGCAGAAGATTGCCGGTGTCGTAGAAAGACGCCAAACACTACCTATACTCGCAAATATCCTTGTCAATGCCGGAAACGGTATGGTCCAGCTCACAGCCACTGACCTCGAAGTGGAATTGAAAACAGAGGCTCAGGTTGAATGTGAGGGAGAGGCAGATTTCACACTGCCCGCCCGTAAGCTTATGGACATCTGCAAAGCACTTCCTGAATCTGCACCGATTACACTTGATGTCAGTGAAGACAAGGTACGCCTACAGTCAGGCAGAAGTCGTTTTTCACTTAGCCTGCTTCCAGCAAGGGACTATCCGGTCATAGAGCCAACGCCCAGTAACAACATACTGACCATCAAAGAGGCAACACCCAGTAACAACATACTGACCATCAAAGAGGCAACACTCAATCGGCTGATTGAAAAGACGCAATTTGCCATGGCTCAGCAAGACGTACGTTATTACCTCAACGGCATGTTGTTGGAGATAAACAAAGGTGACTTAAGGACCGTGGCAACCGATGGGCATCGATTGGCTATGAGCCAGGCTGTGAACGCTGCGCCAGAGGAGATAAACCAGCAGATTATCCTACCAAGAAAGGCGGTGTTGGAATTAGGCCGTTTACTGACAAACAATGACAGTGACATAAAGATAGAGTTGAGCAACAGCTATATTCGCGTCTTACTTGATAACGCTGTTTTTACATCAAAACTGATCGACGGCAGATTTCCGGAATATCAACGGGTAATGCCTACTGGATCAGACAAAGAAGTCGAGGCAGAAAAAAACAGTCTTCGACAATCACTTACCCGTGCATCGATTCTGTCTAATGAAAAGTATCGCGGTATACGATTTGAATTAAAAGAAAACCTGTTACAGCTTCAGGCACACAATCCAGAGCAAGAAGAATCGGAAGAGGAACTGGAGGTGCAGTACAGTGGTGATGAATTGAAAATTGGATTCAATGCTGGATATCTGTTGGATGCAATTAATGCGATAGGAGAGGAGGCAATAATCATAGAGCTAAAGGATACAAACAGCAGTGCACTGATCTATGGCAAGGAAAACGAAGAAAGCAGATACGTTGTAATGCCTATGAGAATCTAGAAATAGTTCCAGACAGAAAGCTTTTAACACAACAAATTGCACATAGAAAAAATAAAGATCGAGAATCTGCGCAATATAGCCAACGCGGAACTATCACCACATAAAAAGATAAATGTCATTGTCGGGTGTAATGGCGCTGGGAAGACAACCCTACTAGAGTCAATCTATCTACTTGCCAGGGCACGTTCTTTCAGACAATTAAAAACAGGACGATTGATTAGAGAGGGCGAGGAGCAGCTCAATCTATTTACGTCTTTAAAGACGGCAACAAATAACAGACATCACATCGGCTTACAAAAAACAGTCAGCGAAACTGTGATCAGAAAAGATGGAGCCAATCTGAAAAAACGCTCAGATCTTGCTAAATCTATACCACTTACAATCATCACACCCAATATACAACGCATTATTGAGGATGATCCCAAAAACAGGAGAAGACTCTTAAATTGGGGGATGTTCCACGTGGAACATGAATATGCTTTTCTGGTAAATAGCTATATGAAAACACTGATCCAGAGAAACAATGCACTACGAGGATCGAAAGAACAGATAAAGGTTTGGGATAGTCAGCTGATCCAATTGGGTAATGAGATAGATAGGAGGATGTTGGAGTATACGAAAATATGGAATCAAACACTCAATACCCTAATCAAAGTAACAGGCTTGATTAAACCTATCTCACTGAAAGTAAAGCAGGGATGGAAAGAGGAATGCTCATTCGCTGAGGCATTAGATAGAAATAGAAAAATAGATAAAGAACGCGGTTTTACCAGTTGTGGGCCACATAGGTCTGATCTGAAAATATTGCAGGATGGAAAACCGATAAAAAATATCTTTTCAAGAGGCGAGGCAAAAATTGCAGCAGCCATCATGCTGCTGTCTCAGACGAAAATATTAGAAGACAGAACTGGGGAAAGTCCGGTTCTATTAGTCGATGATCTGCATTCTGAACTGGATAATGAAAGGTACGCAAACTTACTCAAGTTGATTGAGGCGATGAAAGTCCAGAGTTTTGTGACAACACTCGATTCAGACAGGTCTGAAAATCTACTTTCTGCAGATGCTTGTCAATTGTTCCACGTGGAACATGGAGATATCTCTTTTCTGTATTGACCAAGCCTTCTCAATTGTAGAAATGGTTCGTAAGGATTGAGAAATTATAGGTATAATAGCACGTTGGATCCCGTTTCCTGGGTTACTGATCTATTCATGGAATTTATATGAGTTACGATTCATCGAATATCAAGGTTTTGAAAGGTTTGGATGCTGTACGCAAGCGTCCCGGTATGTATATCGGTGATACCGATGATGGTACAGGTCTTCATCACATGGTATTTGAGGTTGTCGATAACTCCATAGATGAGGCGCTTGCCGGTTACTGTAATGAAATCAAGGTCACTATCCACTCTGATCAAAGTGTGACCGTGGGCGATAATGGCCGCGGCATACCCGTTGACGATCACCCCGAAGAGAAGAAATCCGCCGCAGAAGTCATCATGACCGTTCTTCATGCCGGTGGTAAATTCGATGATAACTCTTACAAGGTATCAGGTGGACTCCATGGTGTAGGTGTCTCTGTGGTCAATGCATTATCCGAAGAGCTTAAACTGAAGATCCGTCGTCAAGGGAAGATCTGGCGACAGATCTACAAACATGGCGTACCTCAGTCTGACCTGAAAGTGATCGGCGATACAGAGAGAACAGGTACCAGCGTTACCTTCATGCCGAGTAGTAAGACATTCAGCAATATAGAATTTCATTACGATATCCTTGCAAAGCGCCTCAGGGAACTCTCTTTTCTCAACTCCGGAATCAAGATAATTCTGAAAGAAGAGGCTTCCGGAAGAGAGGATATCTTTAAATACGTGGGCGGAATTCTCGCATTTGTTGAGCACCTCAATAGAAACAAATCACCGTTGCATGAGAAAGTCTTCAGTTTCTGTGATGAACGCAACGATGTGACGGTCGAGATCGCGATGCAGTGGAATGAGTCATATCAGGAGAATATCTTCTGCTATACCAACAATATTCCACAACGGGATGGTGGTACCCATCTGGCCGGTTTTCGTGCAGCACTGACGCGCACCCTCAATCAATATATTGAGCAAACCGGATTGTCAAAGAAACAGAAGGTCAACACATCGGGTGACGATGCCAGAGAAGGTCTGACTGCGGTGCTGTCCGTGAAGGTACCGGATCCTAAATTTTCATCTCAGACCAAGGACAAACTTGTCTCTTCAGAGGTAAAGGGTATTGTAGAAACGCTCCTCGCTGATAATCTTAACGATTTTCTGCTTGAGAATCCCGCCGAAGCCAAGAATATCGCGGGTAAGATGTTGGAGGCAGCCCGCGCCAGGGAGGCCGCGAGAAAGGCCAGGGAGATGACGCGGCGCAAAGGCGCCCTGGACATAGCCGGTCTGCCGGGTAAATTGGCCGATTGCCAGGAGAAAGATCCCGCACTTTCCGAACTCTATCTGGTTGAGGGTGATTCAGCCGGGGGTTCCGCCAAACAGGGCAGGGACCGACGATATCAGGCCATATTGCCCTTGAAGGGAAAGATCCTGAATGTTGAGAAGGCCCGTTTCGACAAGATGCTCTCATCCGCAGAAGTGGGTACCCTGATCACCGCACTGGGTTGTGGTATTGGCCGAGAGGAGTTCAACCCCGATAAGCTGCGTTACCATCGGGTCATTATCATGACGGATGCCGATGTGGACGGCGCCCATATTCGTACGCTGTTATTGACCTTTTTCTATCGTCAGATGCCGGAGCTGATAGACAGGGGACATATCTATATTGCTCAACCGCCGCTTTACAAAGTGAAAAAGGGTAAGCAGGAGCAGTATCTGAAAGACGATCAGGACTTGAACAACTACTTTCTGCAGAGTGCCCTCGACAACGCATCATTAATGGTTACCAGTGGTGCGCCTCCTTTGACGGGCGAGAGTCTTGAAACCCTGTCACGTGCCTTTCTCGCGGTGATGGCCAGTATTCAGCGTCTCTCGCTCAGATATGACGGTGTCTTGCTTGAAAAACTGATCTATATGCCGAAAATGGATGAGGCAATGATCGAAAGCGATAGTGAAATTTCTCTTTGGATCAATGGGTTAGAGTCTAGGCTCAATACAGATTTGGGTATCTCGGAATCTTGTACATTGAATCGGGTTGATGAAACGGATGCCGATGAAGCGGGTATATTATTGACCCGAAAAGTACATGGTATCGGTAATGAACATCTAATCCCGTTCGATTTTTTCAGCAGTGTCGAATACCGTAAGATAGTCGAATTGGGCAGTCAGTTGAATGGGCTGCTAAGTGACGACGCCGTGGTCAAACGGGGCGAGAAGGAACGACCGATTTCAAGTTTCAAACAAGCCCTGGATTGGCTGATGGAAGATGCTAAACGGGGACAGCATGTTCAGCGTTACAAGGGTCTCGGTGAAATGAATCCTGACCAGTTGTGGGAGACGACTATGAATGCAGACAGTCGACGTCTGTTGAAGGTCAGTATTGAAGATGCAGTGGCAGCCGATCAGATCTTTTCAACCCTCATGGGTGATCAGGTCGAGCCTCGACGTGACTTCATCGAGACACATGCATTGACCGTCGAAAATCTTGATGTTTGATAAATTGAAATGTCCGCAAATGTCCGCAAATGTCCGCAAATGTCAGCAAATGTCCGCAAATGAACGCTAATTAACGCAAATATCTTTGTGTTATTAGCTGAGGCAGGTCTTTCAGGATTTGTTTAAAGAAGTCTCATTAAGAATAAAGTTGTACTGCAAGCGACACTCTATATGTCTCTATCTTTCTTTATTTGCGTTAATTAGCGTTCATTTGCGGACTTAATTTATATATCAGCCCGGCTCTGTGGCAGATGCTCAACCGTAGTTTCGATCCATTCCTCAGCCGCTTGATTGATCTTCGCTGCACTAAGACCCTTTGTCTGGATGAGAGGCCCTATGCGGACATCGATGGTACCCGGGTATTTTCTGATATCGCGCCGGCGCCAGAACACCCCTGCGTTATGCGCGACCGGCAGTACCGGATAACCCGAATTTTCCGCCAATAACGCACCGCCGATTCCATAGCGTTTGCGTGTCCCCGGGGCAACCCTCGTACCTTCGGGAAATACGAATACGTTTTTTCCCGATTCGAGTCGTTCTGTTCCTTGTTCGATGATCTGCTCGACGGCTTTACGCCCCGATTTTCGATCGATGGCGATGGGTTTGAAGTAGTACATTACCCAGCCCATAAAGGGTACGAAAAGTAGTTCTCGCTTCAATACCCATGACTTCGGGCCTGGTATAAGACTGACAAGTGCAATCGTTTCCCAGGCTGATTGGTGTTTGGCGAAGATTATGCAGCTCTCTTCGGGGATATTCTCTTCACCCTGCAATCTGTAGTTTAAACCACAGATATGTTCCAGTCCCCACAGATTGATCCGACTCCAGGCATGGTCGAACCAATGGATGCCGTTTTTCGGAAGCGCCCAACCAATCAGTGTACCGACGGTTGCAATTGTAATGGTGCTGATCAACAGCAGGCCAAAATAGAGAACGGATTTGAAAAGGATCATCGGTTAGTTCTTTGTTGTTCGATCAAATGCTCGGTTACGCTAAAGAGATCCCTAAATACAGGTACTTGAGGATAGGTTGCTCTAAGTTTTTCGACCGTTTTCTCGCCGTTGCCAGTGCGAACCAGGATCGGGCCTGCCTTGATACTGATCGCAGCTTGAATATCCCTCATTGAGTCGCCAACCACCGGTACATCCTTGAGTGAGTGTTGGGTGCGACGGCCTATCTCCTCATAGAGGCCTGTTTTGGGTTTTCGGCAGTGGCAGTGATCATCCGGTCCATGGGGACAAAACAGTATCGCTTCAATGCTGCCACCCACCGCTTGCACAGCATCAAACATTTTTTGATGAATGGCATTCAATGTCTCGATGCCGAACAGGCCACGGGCGAGACCGGACTGATTTGTGGCTACGAATACACGGTAACCAGCCCGGCTGAGTTTGGCGATGGCCTGCAGGCTGTCGTCGATGGGTATCCATTCTTCGGGGCTCTTTATATATGCGTCCGAATCCTGATTGATTACACCATCCCTATCTAATATGATTAGCTTCACAGAAGTAAGCACTTACTTTTTGCCCATGTCACGAAATTCGGAGACCCGTATGCGACCGTTGATCATACGGGATTCGCGTCTATCGAGTTTTTCCATTTTGTCCCAGAATGCCTGATTGAGATCGAAATCCTCGGCGATGGCAGTCCCCATGACCAGTATTAGAAGGTCCGCCACCTCTTCCGCCAATGCCTGTTTACTCTTACCCTTGGTGACACAACTGGAGATCTCACCCAGTTCCTCCGCCATCAAGGCGACACGATAGGTTAGCTCTTCCCCGCCTGTCTCGTGAAGACGGTGTTTTTCGTGGAATGCCTTTACCTCCGCGAGCATTTCCTGGTATGAGTCCCGGTTCATTTGTGCCCTTCCTGTGTCTGCAGTCTGGAGATGTCGGCCACGCTGAGGAACAGACCTTCCAGTTGTTTCAACAGAGTCAGGCGATTGTTTCGCACAGTCATGTCATCGGTCATGACCATGACCTGATCGAAAAAATGGTCTACCGGTTGCTTGAGGCCCGCCAGTATTTTTAGTCCCTGCGTGTATTCACCGCGCTCGAACAGGGGTTGGGCCTGGGGTGTCAGTTCATCAAGTTTGTTGGCGAGAGTGCGCTCGGCGTCATCCTGGAAGAGTGCAGGATCGGCGCGTTGCGCCAGTTTTTCCTCGCTCTTTTTCAGGATATTGCGTATGCGTTTGTTCGCCGCGGAGAGGCTTTCCGCTTCCGGTAATTTGCTGAAGTCGTTCATTGCATTGATGCGTCGGTCGAAATCCGCCAGGTTGCCGGGTTCTACTTCGGCTACCGCATGAAACAGATCGACACTCACGCCGTCATCGATGTAGATGCCTCTGAGCCTGTCCATCATGAACTGATAGACTTCATTCTCCACTGCTGTTTCAGTCAGTTTGCCTGACATGGATTGTGAAACTGCACCAAGCAGTTCTCGTAGATCAAGCGTAAGTGAGTGCTCACGTATGATGCGCAGCGCACCCAGCGCGGTGCGTCTCAATGCGAATGGATCCTTATCACCCGTCGGTTTTAAACCTATCCCGAAAATACCGATAAGCGTATCGAGTTTTTCGGCCAGTGAGATAGCGATGCCGGTTTTTGTCTGTGGCAGTTGGTCACCGGAGAAGCGCGGCATATAGAACTCATCCAAGGCTTGTGCCAGTTCCGGGTCCTCGCCGTCTCGCAATGCCTGGTAGCGTCCCATGACACCTTGCATGGTTGGAAATTCGCCAACCATATGTGTCATGAGATCACATCGGCTCAACAATCCGGCTCGTTGTGCGAGATCGGGATTGCCCTGTATATGGCTTGAGATCTGTTTTGCAAGATCAGCTACACGTTCTGACTTTTCATACATGGATCCAAGCTTGTTCTGAAAGACCACCTTTTTGAGGGATTGCAGATGATCCTCGAGTCTGATCTTGCTATCCTGCTGCCAGAAAAACATCGCGTCCGCCAGCCTTGGGCGAATCACGCGCTCATTTCCTTCTCGGATGATTTTCGGTTTCGGGCTTTCGATATTGGCAATGGTGACAAACTGGTTCATCAGTTCGCCATCACTATTGAACAGGGGGAAATATTTCTGATTGCCCTTCATGGTGGCGACCAGGGCTTCCTGGGGCACCTCGAGAAAACGTTCTTCAAAACTGGCGGATATCGCCACCGGCCACTCATTAAGTGCGGTCACCTCGTCGAGCAGCTCCGGATCGAAGTCGGCCGTGGCGTCGACTTCCGTTGCGCTTTTCTCCACCAAGCTATGTATCTTCTCTCTTCTTTCCTCAAAGCCGGGAATGACATATCCAAGGTCTTGCAGTACCGAACTGTAGTCTTCAGGATTGTAGATGGTAATTGCTTCCGGGTGATGAAAACGATGACCATAGGTCAGGCGGTCGGCCTTTGCATCAAGTATTTCACAGGGTACGACCTGTTCACCATGGATAAATGTCAACCAGTGTACCGGCCGCACGAATTGCGCCTCGGAATCACCCCAGCGCATGCGCTTGGGTATGGGAAGCTTGTTCAACGCCTGAGTTGCGATCTCCGGCAGAAGGTCGAGGGCCGGTTTTCCCGTCTCATGAATACGATAGCTCAGCCACTCCCCCTTGTCGGTTTCCAGGCGTTGCAACTGATCTACCGTGGTTTTGCAGGAACGGGCAAAGCCCTCCGCGGCCTTGGTCGGATTACCGGCCTCGTCGAAAGCGGCCTTGATCGCCGGGCCACGCCGGTCGATTTCACGATCGGGTTGTCGTACGGCGCAGTCTCGGATCAGCAATGCCAATCGACGAGGAGTGGCATAACTCTCGATCTCTGCGTGACCGAGATTGGCCTGTTCGAGTCCGAGAGCAAAATTCTCTGTGAGTGAGGCAGACAACTGCTTCAGCGCTTTCGGGGGCAACTCTTCGGTGCCGAGTTCGAACAGCAGGTGGGCCTGATCAACCATTGGCCGCCTCCTTGGTTGGCTTCAACATGGGAAAGCCGAGTCGTTCGCGGGCGTCATAATAGGCTTGTGCCACATCCCGGGCCAGGCCGCGTACCCTTAAAATGTAACGCTGGCGCTCGGTGACTGAGATGGCATGACGGGCATCCAGCAGATTGAAGGTGTGGGAAGCCTTGAGAACCTGCTCGTAGGCCGGTAGCGGCAGGCCCAGCTCGATCAACTTTTTGGACTCCTTCTCACACTGGTCGAAATGACCGAACAGGAAATTCACATCGGCGTGCTCGAAATTGTAAGCGGACTGCTCCACTTCGTTCTGATGGAATACATCACCGTAGGTAACTATACCCTGAGGGCTTTCGGTCCAAACCAGGTCGAACAGGCTCTCCACCCCCTGAAGGTACATGGCAATACGTTCCAGTCCGTAAGTGATCTCTCCGGTCACCGGACGACAATCCAACCCGCCTACCTGTTGGAAATAGGTAAACTGGGTTACCTCCATGCCATTCAGCCAGACCTCCCAACCCAGGCCCCAGGCGCCGAGTGTTGGGGATTCCCAGTTGTCTTCCACAAAACGAATGTCGTTGCTGTTGAGATCGAGCCCGAGCATCTCGAGGGAACCGAGATAGAGTTGCTGAATATCCTTGGGTGAGGGTTTCAGTACGACCTGATATTGATAATAGTGCTGCAAGCGGTTTGGATTTTCGCCATAGCGACCGTCGGTGGGTCGACGGGAGGGTTGCACATAAGCGGCATACCAGGGTTCAGGGCCGATTGAACGCAGAAAGGTTGCCGTGTGGAATGTGCCGGCACCCATCTCCATGTCGTAGGGTTGCAGGATTACGCAGCCTTTGTCTGCCCAATAGTTTTGCAAAGCGATTAGCAGATCCTGAAAGGTCCTGATTTCACTTCGATTCGATTCTGTCACTTGATTCACATCGAAACCCCGATTGATGCGGTAGAAAACCGCGTAAGTATAACGATGCTCTCAGTCAATGGCTAACCCCGGCATTGTCATGGCGTCGGGCCGCAGCTGGGCTGCAGGAAGGTCTGCAGGTGTAGGGTTGTGGATGGTATCGGTGATTCGGGTATTGCGTACCGGCCCTGGAATGGCATTGGCCTCAGAGTGGCCGTTGCACAGATTGATGGCCTGTGAGGAAGGTTTGATCTACATGGCTAGCACTCCTTTCATAATTTCCATCACTGTGCCGCCGCCCGCCTGTTGCAGGTAATCGAGTACGATCGGTGTGAACTGACCGATCATATCCGGTGACAGCCCCAGTTGACTGAACGATGTGGCCAGACCAGCCAGATTGCCCAATCCACGCTCTCCTCCCAACATCGATGCCACGGCGCCGGCTCCGCTTGTGGAGTCGCTCAATGAGGGTGCCGCGGTGATATAACTGTCCATATCGGGCACCACGGCGGCGATCTGGGAGAAATCCTCGTTGGTCAGCCGGTTTTTCGCCAGTTTGAATAAGGCACCGGCGCCTCCGGCAGCCTGTTCGCTGGTAATGCCCAATTGGCTGGTCAGGCTATCCAACAGGCCATTGGCGGATACGGCGGTGGAGGAGAGAAAAAGCAGACACGTGAGGGCCAGATTACGAACGACATCCATGGTGTACTCCGATTAAAGTCAACGTTTTTCGATGTTTACGAATCGATTCAGGTGTTAGAATGAGCCCATTATATCCTTACCTGATTACTCATGAGGCTCAGCTATTGAGCCTGTGGTGCAAGCATAATGGAACCTACTGAATAAAAGAGGATTTCATCATGCCGAGAAATACTATTCAATTTCAAAAAGGTCTTGGTTTGCACGATTTTCTGGAACAATATGGGACCGAGGATCAGTGTCGACAGGCATTGTATGATTTGCGCTGGCCGACGGGCTATGTCTGCCCTGAGTGCGGCAACACAACAGGCTGTGAACTCAAGAAGCGTCAGATATATCAATGTCACAAGTGCCATCATCAGACTTCCCTGACCGCCGGCAGCATCTTCCATGGCACCAAGCTGCCGCTGAGAACGTGGTTTCTTGCGATCTATCTGTTGACCCAACGCAAGAAAAGTATCTCGGCGCTGCAACTTTCCCGCGAAATCGGGGTGAACTACAATACGGCCTGGCGACTCAAGCATAAGTTGATGCAGGTGATGATGGAACGTGAGCGTGGAAAAAAACTGGCCGGTCGCATCGAATTGGATGATGCTTATCTCGGAGGCGAGCAAGCCGGTAAGCGTGGTCGTGGGTCGCGCAACAAAATCCCTTTCGTAGCTGCTGTTGAGACGACGCGGGACGGCAGGCCCATGAAAATTCAACTGCGTCGTGTAAGGGGCTTCCGCAAACGTGAAATCGCCCGCTACGCCCGCTCCTGCTTGATGCCTGGCAGCGAAGTCTTTACCGATGGGCTTTGGTGCTTTAGTGGCGTGACAACCGCTGATTGCCATCATAACCCCATGGTGACGGGTGGTGGGCGCCAAAGTGTCCAGTATTCGTGCTTCAAATGGGTAAACGCGATGTTGGGTAATGTCAAAAACAGTCTGTTGGGTACTTTTCATGCGATTCGAGATAAACATGTGTCGCGTTATCTTGCTGAGTTCGAATATCGGTTTAACCGCCGTTTCGATTTACCCGCCATGATTGAACGATTGCTTTTTGCCGCTCTTCGCACTCCACCTATGCCATATCGCCTCTTGAGAATGGCTGAGGTTTAGGGGTAATCAGGTATCCTTATAACATGCGTTGCTTTTTATACGCTTTTGTAAACTATTGTGAGGCCATTAATCCCGCGTATAGCGCGCATAGTTGAGGTATAATTCCGCACTTTTCAGAACAGCGCATATCGATGAGCGAACAACGAAAAGCAGTTGCACTGATTTCCGGAGGGTTGGACTCTCTATTGGCTGCACGCGTGATCCAGGAACAGGGCATCCACGTGGAGGGCATCAACTTCTTCACCGGTTTCTGCGTCGAAGGCCATACGCATGCCATACGCAAGCGGGATCAGAAGAAGGAAAAAAGGAACAATGCCCTTTGGGTTGCGGAGCAACTGGGTATGAAACTGCACATCGTCGATATCATCGAGGAGTACAAACAGGTACTGCTCAACCCCAAGCATGGATATGGGGCCAATCTTAACCCCTGTCTCGATTGCAAGGTTTTCATGGTGCACAAGGCCTATGAATGGATTAAGGCCAAGGATTTCGATTTCATCATCACGGGTGAGGTGATCGGCCAACGACCGATGTCGCAACGTAAGGAGACAATGCCTATCGTCTCCGAAGAATCAGGCGCTCATGGCCTGTTGTTAAGGCCGCTATGCGCCAGGAATCTGCCCATGACGCGGCCTGAGAGAGAGGGCTGGGTCGATCGAAACCGGCTTTATGGTTTTTCCGGACGAAGCCGTAAGCCCCAAATGGCGCTGGCGGCGCAATTCGGTATTCAGGACTATGCTCAGCCTGCCGGCGGCTGCTGTTTTCTTACTGATGAACAGTACGCAGTGAAACTGAAGGATCTTTGGAACGCCCGCGGGAGTAAACAGTATGAGTTGGATGACATCATGCTGCTGAAGGTAGGCAGACACCTGCGGCCATCGAACCGTTTCAAGGTGATCATCGCCCGTGAAGAGGGCGAGGCCAATTTTCTTAAAGGCTATCGGAAGCGTTATCCGCATATCGATACAGTGAGTCATGGCGGTCCGCTGGCCTTGGTCGATGGCGAAATCAATGAGCGGGATATCGAGTTGATTGGGCGGGTAGTGGCCCGCTACAGCCAGGGACGAAACGCGGCGGAGGTTGAACTGCGTTTTACCGATCTATCGGGCGACAGCCGTTCATTGAAGGTAGTGCCGATGCCGGCCCACGAGGTTCCGCAGGAGTGGTTGATTTGAGCCGCAGGATAATCGACTGCCGCGGTCTGCTCTGTCCGATGCCGGTGATCAAGGTGCAAGATGCCGTCGAAGGCCTTCCCGCCGGCGCCCGGGTCGAGGCAGTTTGTACCGATCCGGGCGTGCTTAAGGATATTCCGGCGTGGTCGCGCATCAACGGCCATCGTGTCATAGAGGCAAACAGCCTTGACGGGGAGTACATTGTGCTAGTGGAAGTCGTACAGGACGGCGAATCATGAGTCGGGAAGAACGCTATGACGTCAGTCGCCGGGTTGCCGTAGTAGGCGCATTGACCAATACGATATTGGCCATCGTCAAATTGTTATTCGGTTGGTTGGGTCATTCCCAATCCCTATTGGCGGATGGCGTGCATTCGCTATCCGATTTGCTGACGGATGCCCTGGTGCTGTTTACCGCACGGCATGCAAAAGAGGCCCCCGATGAGGAGCATCCCTACGGTCACGGTCGATTCGAGACCATCGGCACCCTGGTGCTGGGCGGTTTTCTGATCGCGGTTGGTGTCGGGATTGTCTGGGATGCCGCAGATCGGTTGTTTACACCCGAACAGCTGTTACAGCCGGAAACCTTTACCCTGTATGTCGCCGCCTTTTCCATTCTTGCCAATGAGGGGCTCTTTTTCTACACCCGCTACTTCGCCAACCAGATCAATTCAAACCTGCTGCGGGCCAATGCCTGGCACCATCGAACCGACTCCGTCTCTTCGGTCGTGGTGTTCGTGGGTATTGGCGGCACCACGATGGGCCTTCCCTATCTGGATGCCATCGCTGCAGTACTTGTCGGATTGATGATAATCAAAATCGGTTGGGATCTTGGCTGGACGGCATCCCAGGAGTTGGCGGATGCGGGTCTCGAAGAGGAATCTTTGTCGCAGATTCGCGAAGTGATCGGCGATATTTCAGGGGTCAAGAGTGTACATATGCTACGGACCCGGAAGCTGGGCGGTCATGCCATGGCCGATGTTCATGTCCAGGTCGATCCCTGGGTAAGTGTCTCCGAGGGGCATCGAATAGCCGAAGTGGTCCAGTACGGACTGATCGACCGGGTGGATGTACTGGAAGATGTCACCGTCCATATAGACCCGGAGGATGATGAGGCTGGGCCCTCCTGTGGCCACCTGCCGCTTAGATCGGAGGCAGAGGCCACACTCGACCGGTTCTGCAGTGGCGTTTCCTGTTATGACCGGAAAGCGCGCGTTGTTTTTCACTATCTTTCAGGACGCATTGATATAGAGCTTTACTTGCCATTACACTGCTTCGTCTCTACTCAGCAAGCAGAGCGGTTACATAGCGATTATCAGGCGGCGGTCAAGGGATCGGAGATATTCAGGGATGTTCACATCTGGTTCGGTCAGCACCGTTATGGTGCGTGAAATAACTGGTATGCACTATAATGGTGCGAGCCCTCTTGCCTTAATTGTCAGCATCATCTGTCTTATCTGCTGTCAGCTTGAAGCCTATTCCAGTGAAAGAGGCAGTAGATTCAGATTAACTCTCTAATTTTTATTGCGTTTCAAGACTTAGTTATTGGCGATGGAACTGCTTGGGATCGATATTGTAAGACCTTTTTATACGAGTGGCATGAAATCTGCTTTTCTGCGTTATCCAAAGCGCCCGGTATCCTTGGCCGGCTGTATAAAGCTACGAATGGCTGATTATGCTCAGCATTTAATAACTGAAAATCCTGGAGATTAAGATGGCCGTAAAAGCCCTGAAGATGATCAAAGACAATGACGTGAAATTCGTCGATCTGCGTTTCACCGACACTCGCGGTAAGGAGCAGCACGTAACGCTGCCTACCAATCAGATCGATGAGGACTTTTTCACCGACGGCAAGATGTTCGACGGCTCATCCATCGCCGGTTGGAAAGGCATCAACGAATCGGACATGATCCTGATGCCCGAAGATGATAGTTCGGTCATCGATCCCTTTGCCGACGAAAATACCCTGATCATCCGCTGCGATATCCTGGAGCCCTCCACCATGCAGGGTTACGAGCGTGACCCCCGCTCTCTGGCCAAGCGTGCCGAGGCCTATCTCGCCTCCACCGGGATCGCCGATGCGGCCTTCTTCGGCCCTGAGCCCGAGTTCTTTGTCCTCGATGATGTGCGCTGGAGTATCGACATGAGTGGCTCCATGGTCAAAATCGACTCCGAAGAGGCTGATTGGAATTCCGAGCGTGTATACGAAGACGGTAACATCGGTCACCGTCCCGGTGTGAAGGGCGGCTACTTCCCGGTCCCCCCGGTCGACTCGCTGCATGACCTGCGTGGCGCCATGTGCCTTGCCATGGAGGAGATGGGCGTACCTGTGGAGGTACACCACCACGAGGTGGCCACAGCCGGCCAGTGCGAGATCGGCACCAAGTTCAGCACACTGGTTGAGCGTGCCGACTGGGTGCAGATCCAGAAGTACTGTACCTGGAATGTGGCTCATGCCTACGGTAAGACCGCCACCTTTATGCCCAAGCCGCTGGTGGGTGACAACGGTTCCGGTATGCACGTGCATCAATCCCTGGCCAAGGGTGGCGAGAATATCTTTGCCGGCGATCAGTATGGCGGTCTCTCAGAAACCGCTCTCTACTATATCGGCGGAATCATCAAGCACGCCCGCGCCCTGAATGCCTTCACCAATGCTTCCACCAACTCCTACAAGCGCCTGGTGCCCGGTTTCGAGGCCCCGGTCATGCTGGCCTACTCCGCCCGTAACCGATCCGCCTCGATCCGTATTCCATGGGTCTCCAGCCCCAAGGCCCGCCGCGTCGAGGTACGATTCCCCGATCCGACCGCCAACCCCTACCTGGCCTTCGCCGCCATGCTGATGGCCGGCATCGACGGCATCCAGAACAAGATTCATCCCGGCGATGCCATGGATAAGGATCTGTATGACCTGCCGGCTGAAGAGGCCGCCAGTATCCCGACTGTCTGCCACAGCTTCGACCAGGCACTTGAGGCGCTGGATGCGGATCGTGGCTTCCTCACGGCGGGCGGTGTATTCACCGATGACCTGATCGACGGATATATCGATCTGAAAATGGAAGAGGTCACTACCATGCGTATGACTACGCATCCTGTTGAGTTCGATATGTACTTCAGCCTGTAAAGCGTCTCGATTTATTTTGATGTGCAGCAAGAGCGCCCCCGCGGGGGCGCTTTTTTTGTGGTTATGCGAACACAGTCGCTTGTTTAGCCCGCATGTTTCATCCGTTTTTAAATTTAGCCGGTGATATGGCCAAGCTTGGATGGTTTGCCCTCACTGGGAACCAAACCTCTATCAAGCCCTGATTTTCCACCCTCCGGGCAGACTCCCCCTTACCCCCATTGTTGATCAACGTGCCGGGGCAGCACTCTGCCGGGCTATCCCGGCTTGAGTCGTGCCGCCACCTGGAAAAACAGCGCCTGATAGGGATAGGTGCTGGAGAGCAGGAAGCGGATCCGTCGCGTGTTGCGAATGATGACCGCCCCGATCTTGAACAGTTTGAGCCGGATCGTGGTCATCTGTGCACGCGCCAGTTCCGTGCCCTTCAGCGCGAGGCGCCGGATGGCCTCCATCAGCACATAGGCCAGACTGGACAGCAGTAGACGAAACTGATTGGCCCACCAGTAATGCGCGCTGGTGCGATCGGCGAACAGCCCCAGTTGCTGCTCCTTGATTCGGTTCTCCATGTCACCACGGGCGCAGTAGAGGTCATCGTAAAGGCGCTGTTTGTCGCCGGCCAGGTTGGTGACGATGAAGCGTGGATTTGGCCCCTTGTCGGTGACCTCCAGTTTGGCGATCACCTTGCGACGCGTCTTCCAGGTGCTGGCGGCATAGTGAAACTGAAAGAATTCCCGCATCTTCATGCCGGTTCGCTTCGCCAGTTCCTCAACCCACTGCATGGGCTCACGGATACACCGCAGCAAGGCGTCATTCTTGGCGATGCCCACGATATAGCCCACAGCGTTGCGCTCGCACCAGCTGAGCATGTGGTGACGGCAAAAGCCGCTATCGCCCCGAAAGATGATACGCACTTCAGGCCAAGCCCGGCGCAGGCGTTTGACCAACAGCGCCAGAATCGCCCAGGCATGCTTGGGCGCATCGATCCGGCTGGGCCGCAGATAACTCACCAGCAGTTGATCGCCACAAAAGACATACAGGGGCAGGAAGCAGTAGTGATCGTAGTAGCCGTGAAAGAAGCGGCCTTCCTGGCGGCCATGCACCGGATCATCCGTGGCGTCGAAATCCAGGATCAGCTCATCGGGTGGTGCATCATATGAGGCAATGAACTGCTCGAGCAGTAGGTTGTGGACATCAACGGCAACCCGGCGATCGACCCGGTTCTCCAGCCGACAAAGTGTCGACTGGCTGCCCAGTACCTCCTCGCGTTCGATCGAGCTCTGTAGGGCCGGGTCGGTGCGTAGTGTCTGATGGTCGTTCAGATCTTCATAACCCAGGCAGAGCCCATAGACTCGCTGGCGCAACAGGCTCAACTGGCTGTGTTCAATATAGCGGGGATCTCGCGGGTCGGGGATGACCGCATCAACCGCCTCGAGCAATCCCAGACGCCTGTCGATCTCACGCAGCAGCAACACGCCGCCGTCCGAGGTGATATCGCCACCGGAAAACTCGGCTTGAACCTTACGGCGTTTTAGGGCTGGAAAATCAAAGGCAGTCTGGGTACAGTTTGTCACAGGCAAAATCCTTTCGATTACAGTGTAAGCAACTGAATTATATCGAAGTATCAGGATTTTGCCTTTTTAATGCGTGAAATATTGGGGTTAGTAGGGCGTGACTGGTCTATTCTTTACCTGATTACCCCTGAGGCTCAGCTATTGAGCCTGTGGTGCAAGCATAATGGAACCTACTGAATAAAAGAGGATTTCATCATGCCGAGAAATACCATTCAATTTCAAAAAGGCCTTGGTTTGCACGATTTTCTGGAACAATATGGGACCGAGGATCAGTGTCGACAGGCATTGTATGATTTGCGCTGGCCGACGGGCTATGTCTGCCCTGAGTGCGGCAACACAACAGGCTGTGAACTCAAAAAGCGTCAGATATATCAATGTCACAAGTGCCATCATCAGACTTCCCTGACCGCCGGCAGCATCTTCCATGGCACCAAGCTGCCGCTGAGAACGTGGTTACTTGCGATCTATCTGTTGACCCAACGCAAGAAAAGTATCTCGGCGCTGCAACTTTCCCGCGAAATCGGGGTGAACTACAATACGGCCTGGCGACTCAAGCATAAGTTGATGCAGGTGATGATGGAACGTGAGCGTGGAAAAAAACTGGCCGGTCGCATCGAATTGGATGATGCTTATCTCGGAGGCGAGCAAGCCGGTAAGCGTGGTCGTGGGTCGCGCAACAAAATCCCTTTCGTAGCTGCTGTTGAGACGACGCGGGACGGCAGGCCCATGAAAATTCAACTGCGTCGTGTAAGGGGCTTCCGCAAACGTGAAATCGCCCGCTACGCCCGCTCCTGCTTGATGCCTGGCAGCGAAGTCTTTACCGATGGGCTTTGGTGCTTTAGTGGCGTGACAACCGCTGATTGCCATCATAACCCCATGGTGACGGGTGGTGGGCGCCAAAGTGTCCAGTATTCGTGCTTCAAATGGGTAAACACGATGTTGGGTAATGTCAAAAACAGTCTGTTGGGTACTTTTCATGCGATTCGAGATAAACATGTGTCGCGTTATCTTGCTGAGTTCGAATATCGGTTTAACCGCCGTTTCGATTTACCCGCCATGATTGAACGATTGCTTTTTGCCGCTCTTCGCACTCCACCTATGCCATATCGCCTCTTGAGAATGGCTGAGGTTTAGGGGTAATCAGGATTCTTTATGCATGCGTATTGTCGTACTGTTAATGATTCTGTTGATGGCATTGCCTCTGTTCGCCCGGGATGTCTATAAATACATCTCCGAAGACGGCGAGGTGATCTATTCCGAACGCTATCATCCGGATGCGCAACGCATTAAGGTCACCGACAGCAAGAAGTCAGCCGTGCTGCCGACCGATGAACAGAGTGATGAGGCCCGTGCGGCGGCAGGTGAATACGCCACCTTTTCAATCGTCCAGCCGAATGATGATGAAACCATTCGCAATGAGGATGGTTCGGTTCCGGTTGGCATCACACTCTCGCCCGATCTTGCCGAGGGCCATGTGATTCACCTCTATGTGGATGGCACCAAGCTCGATTCGGATATCAAGCAGACTCAACTAATCCTTCAGCAATTGAGTCGTGGCACCCACTCTTTGCAGGCAAAGATCGTCACCAGTGAAGGGGAGCCCCTCAAAGAGTCCAATAGCATCACCTTTCACCTTTCACCTGCGCCAGCCGGCGGTTAATTAGGGCCTGTTAACACTAATCCAATCGGCCCTGCTGGGACTATTTTTTTGTCCAGCAAGGCAGAATGAGCGAGGTGTAGTTATGCTACATGAGCGAATGATAACGCCGCTGGGCGGAAAAATAGCCCCAGCCCTTCGGGTTGCGCCCCGAAGGAAGTGCCCTTGGGGTGCGCCTTGATTGGCGCTTTTTCAGGCACAACAGGGCCAATTGGATTAGTGTTAACAGGCCCTAATACCCTCTGGTTCGATTATCAATGATTTGGCCTGCTTATTGGCTGGATCGATTGGATCAGTGTTAACAGACCCCGGGCCGGGTGTCTGTGAAACCCTCAAATCAGATACAGGAGCAAGCCTGTCCGCCAGCTTTGCACTATAATGGTGCATAAGTTGGATTTAGTAATGCTTGTTGTACTGAATTGCCGTCGCGCCCGATGGCGTACCAGCACGCGAAATTGTGATCGGATAGCCGGACTGTGACCCTAACCGGAATTTCTGTCTTCTAAAATCAATCATTTAACAGGTCAAGCGGACAGTCACTACCGATGGGAAAAGATTATGCTCAGACTCGGAAGTGTTGGCCCGCTAATTGCTCAAATTAGGCCATGAATTCTGATCAGATAATCACAGGCATGGAGAAACGGGTGCTCGATAATCTGAGTACCGCCATTCTGCTGTTTGATAGGGAGTTCAGACTGCAATATATCAACTCTTCAGCTGAGATGATGTTTGGTGTCAGTGCCCGTAAGGTGATCGGCATTCCCGCTGGCGAACTGGTCAGCTGTTCCGGAAATGTGGTTCACGAAAACCTAGAAAGGTCATTGCAGACCGGCCAGCCATTCACTGAGCGGGAACACCAGATAATTGTTCATGAAGACAAAGAGATCATGGTCGATTGCACGGTGATACCTATAAGGTTGGATCAGAATGTCAATGAATTTCTGGTCGAGATTCAGCAGGTCGACAGGCAGCTGAGAATTTCCCGGGAGGAGCAGTTACTGGCACGTAACCAGGCCAGCCGGGCATTGGTGAGAGGCCTTGCCCATGAGATCAAGAATCCCCTGGGAGGACTCAGGGGTGCGGCACAGCTGCTGGAGAGAGAGCTTCCCGATGCCGCCCTGGCGGAATATACCCAGATAATCATAGAAGAGGCCGACCGGCTGCAGAATCTGGTGGACAGGATGTTGGGGCCGAACAAGATCCCGGTGATGAAGTGGGTCAACATTCATCAGGTGCTTGAACGGGTCTGCAGTCTGGTGCGGGTGGAGACCGGTCCGGGGCTGGAGATCATCAAAGACTACGATCCGAGCATTCCCGACATAAAGGGGGATATGGATCAATTGATCCAGGCATTCCTCAATATATTGAGAAATGGCGTTCGAGCTGCCGGGCCCAGGGGGACCATGGGGATAAGCAGCCGAATCCTTCGCCAATTCACAATCGGCAATATACGTCATCGCCTTGTGGTGTCGATCGAGATCTCGGATAACGGGCCGGGTATACCGGCGGAGCTTCAGGAGCGAGTCTTTTTTCCATTGGTATCGGGTAGCGATGGCATGGGTTTGGGTCTCTCAATCTCCCAAACCCTGATCAACAGGCATCAGGGTTTGATCGAGTTCACCAGTAAGCCGGGACATACGGTTTTCAGAGTATTACTTCCACTGGAGCAGGTAGATGGATAGATCATGCCGGGTATGGGTCATCGATGACGATCGCTCGATTCGCTGGGTGTTGCAGAAGACCCTGGAAAAAGCGGATTTGGATGTCACCTGTTTCGAGAGTGCGGACCGGGTGCTGAACTATCTGGATAAAGAACAGCCGGATGTTGTGGTCTCGGATATCCGCATGCCGGGAATGGATGGATTGGAACTGCTGGAACTGCTTCATACGCGTTATCCGGATATGCCGGTGATCATCATGACCGCCCATTCTGATCTTGAGAGTGCTGTATCCGCCTACCATGGCGGTGCTTTCGAGTATCTGCCCAAACCCTTTGATGTGGATGAAGCCGTACAACAGATCAGACGGGCATGCCGCCAGCAAATATCGGAGGATGAGAAACCAACTCAGGACAATCTGGATCAGGAGAAGGTGATTATCGGTGAAGCACCGGCGATGCAGGAAGTATTCCGTGCCATCGGACGCCTGGCGAGATCAAACATTACCGTATTGATCAATGGTGAGTCCGGTACCGGAAAGGAGCTGGTGGCCCATGCCTTGCACCGTCACAGCACTCGTTCCACCGGACCGTTCATCGCATTGAACATGGCCGCAATACCGAAGGATCTGATGGAATCGGAGTTGTTCGGTCATGAGCGCGGGGCCTTTACCGGCGCCCAGACGCGCCGTACGGGACGTTTCGAGCAGGCGGATTGCGGTACCCTGTTCCTGGATGAGATCGGGGACATGCCGGCGGAATTGCAGACGCGATTGCTTAGGGTGTTAGCCGATGGTGAGTTCTATCGGGTCGGTGGTCATGAGCCGGTCAAGGTGGATGTACGTATCATTGCCGCCACCCATCAGCATCTGGAAGGGTTGGTAAAACTGGGCGCCTTCAGGGAAGATCTGTTCCACCGCTTGAATGTCATACGTATTCACATTCCCTCATTGCGTCAACGGCGGGAGGATATTCCGTTGTTGATGAAACATTTTCTCAAAAGCGCCGCAGAGGAGCTTGCGGTTGAGACCAAGTTGCTGTTACCGGAGACAGAAGCCTACCTGAGCCAGTTGGAATGGCCGGGCAATGTTCGCCAACTGGAAAATACGGCCCGCTGGTTGACGGTAATGGCCTCCGGGCAAGAGATACACATTGATGATCTGCCGAGCGAATTGAAAGAAAGCAATGACACGCAATCCGTCTACCCTGAGGACTGGCGACAACAATTGCGCGACTGGGCGAGAAAAAGGCTTCAGGGAGGTGGTGAAGGCATACTCAATGAGGCAGAACCGGATTTCGAATCGGCAATGATAGAAATAGCCCTGGAGCACACCGCCGGTAGACGGCAGGATGCGGCCCGCCTGCTTGGCTGGGGGCGCAACACCTTGACCCGAAAAATCAAGGAGCTTGGTTTGGAGGGGTCTTGAGTCGTAAATCTTTCAGCGTTGGTACGCCTCCCTTAATAGGGCCTGTTAACACTAATCCAATCGGCCCTGCTGGGACTATTTTTTTGTCCAGCAAGGCAGAATGAGCGAGGTGTAGTTATGCTACATGAGCGAATGATAACGCCGCTGGGCGGAAAAATAGCCCCAGCCCTTCGGGTTGCGCCTGAAAAAGCGCCACTCGGCGTTGCTCGTCGTTCATTTGGAGTGACCAAACCTCTCTCCTCGCGCCTTGATTGGCGCTTTTACAGGCACAACAGGGCCAATTGGATTAGTGTTAACAGGCCCTAGGCCCTGTTAACCCGCTATCAATATGTTTGCTTGGCGTGAGCATGACGTTATGATTTAAGCTTGATTCAGGCGGCCATCGTTTCAAGTCGGTGGCCGCCGATCGGATGAGTGTTAACAGTCCCTAGGTAAACAGTTATGGATTCCAGTTCAGTCGACCTGCCTGGCAGTGAAGTCGAATCAATCGTATTTGAAAACGGCGCCCTTACGATACGTTTTTCACGCGCCATTATCATTAAAACCATGAGTGGTTCAGATGAACGAACCCGGTGGTGGCAGGCGGGTGCCTTGGTATATGAGGGCGCGGAGCTCGAATCAGATATACCGGTGTGTCCCTGTACCTGTGAAGGTGGCGACGTGGGTGAGAACGTCTACACCTACCGGGATATGATCCCGATCCCTCTCAACAGTCAGGGCCGGGCCCGCTGTGATCTGAAGTTCGATAAGAGTGATGAGCGGCTGCAGGCCTGGGCCGATGGCGTCAGATTGGTGATGGATGATCGACCGCACTATATCGAACATATACGTAATTTGGATTGATAGTCGGATATACGCTCCGAAACACAATAAGATTGCCAGGTAAAGGTTGACTGATTGAATAATCAACTCGCTAATCGTGTATTGTCTTGATTATACGGTCAGCGTATCTCTATAGGATGGATATGGAGCAGGTATTAATTTATTCCGATAGCTTGACCTGGGGTATCATACCCAATACAAGAGAGAGGCTTCCTTTCGACAGGCGTTGGCCGGGTATATTTGAGAATACGCTTCTAACGGCAGGTAAAAAGGTTCGTATCGTGGAGAACTGCCTCAACGGACGTCGTACGACTTGGCCTGATCCATTCAAACCAGGGAGAAACGGGGCTGAAGGACTGTCCCAAGTGATTGAGATGCACTCCCCCCTGAAGTTGGTGGTTTTAATGCTCGGCACCAACGATTTCCAATCTACACATGACAATAGTGCATGGTTGTCCTCACAGGGTATGGCTAAGCTGATCAACATCATAAGGCAGTCTCCCATTGAGCCAGGGATGCCCGTAGCGGAAATCCTGATTGTCGCACCACCCAGCATCACTCAACCTAAAGGCCCGATAGCAGAAAAGTTCAGGGGTGCAGAGAAGCGATTCAGAGGTTTGGGCGATGAACTCGCCAAAGTTGCAGCTGAATCATCAACGCACTTTTTCAATGCGGGCAAGGTGATACAAAGCAGTAAAGTCGATGGGATTCATCTTGATGAACCTGATCACAGGATCCTTGGAAAGGCTTTGGCTGAATTTGTTTTGGAAAATAGGCTTGTTTAGCAGTTGTAGCGGTAACTGTTCCAGGAATGTGCATGAATACTCAAAGGCTATTCATAGGTTTTGTAGCCGGTATTGAAGAAGCGGATGCTGTTTGACTATTGAGATCGTTGCGGCGCTTTGCCCGTGTCGGAGAGGCTTTACACAATCTTTTGCCATGCAAATTACGTTAATCAGACACGGTAGGCCCGAATATCAGCTGAGCGGCCGTGTCAGAGCCGATGAGTTGCCATCGATTGCCGAACGATATGACGCATCAGGCATCATGGGCGCGCCGCCCACAATGACAATCGATGCAATAGCAGGGCATGATATTGTCGTTTGCAGCCACCTTAAGCGCTCCCTGGAGTCGGCTAGTGCGCTTGGTATCAGCGATGTACATCTCTCGGATCCGCTGTTTGCTGAAACCATGATTCCACACTTTGACAGGGGATCGATAGCACTGCCCGCTGGGTTCTGGGTTGGTCTGTTGAGGCTGTTATGGTTACTGGGTTTCGCCGCGAACGGAGAAGCGCTGTCAAAAGCGCGATATCGGGCGAAACAGGCGGCAGAGAAGCTGATGGAGCTGGCAACAGGCGAAAACCATGTAGTCCTGGTTGGTCACGGCCTTTTCAACTATTTCATTGCAGGCGCTTTGTTGAAAAAGGGTTGGTGCGGGCCTAGAAAACCCGGAACAGATTATTGGGAGTTCGGCTGCTATCAACCTGATGCCAAGCGATGGGCGGCGCGGGTTGTTTCAGGTAATTTATAACGGGTTGTACAAGCCAGCACCAGCTCGATCGAGCGCTCCAGGGAGACCTTGTGTCCGATGGAAATATAGAGAGGTTTCACACCGGTGCGGGTACGTAAAACGGCACCTATCGTCTCATCCTTGTCAATCAGCGGAACCCATCCCCCCTTCTCCGCAGGGACAGCGGCATGGTTTCCGATCAAACGGGTTTTGGCGACACCCACGCAGGGTATGTCGGTATACACCCCGAGATGGCACGCAAGACCGAAGCGTCTTGGATGCGCCATACCCTGTCCATCGCAGAGAAAAATATCGGGAGGTTGCCGGAGTTTGGACAGCGCTTGAAGAATGGCGGGCACTTCCCGGAAAGAGAGCAGGCCAGGAATATAGGGGAAAGAGGTTGGTAGCCTGGCGATCGACTGTTCCAGGGGCTGCAGTCGGGGATAACTCAAGACCACAATTGCTGCGCGTGTGATGCTGCCTTTGGCCTCGAACCCCACATCCACACCGGCAATGCGCTGCAGTTCAGGGTAACAGTTTCGGTCGACGACCTGCCGTCTCAAGCTATTCTGCAGGGCAACCGCTTCACTGGGTGAGAGGTTCCAGCTATGGGACAACATCTCGGATTTCGCCATCGGTTTATAGAGGTTTTACAATAGTCGGCTGATTTTTCTTGAAATATACTATGATCCAGTTAAGCTTTTCCGAGTTCTGTCGATAATTGTCTCATATTGGCCATTGTATTTATCACCAGCCGATCTTTTGGACACATGAAATTTAGATGTAGCAAAGATTATGTCAGTTGAGTTATTTAATAATGGTAGTCACATCTGTGTGGCATTCAGAGATCTGGTATCGGGTGAAGCCGTCCAGGCGAATCAGTTTCTGATCTATGATCATCAACACGCGGCTTTGATCGATCCGGGCGGTGAATTGACCTATTCCCGCCTGTTCATGGCCATCAGTGACTACATGAATGTCAAGAGACTGGACTATGTCATCGCATCGCATCAGGATCCGGATATCGTTGCATCGGTGAATAAATGGCTGGTGGGCACCGACTGTAAGGTGGTGGTTCCCGCATTGTGGGAACGTTTCATACCCCATTTTACCCGCCCCGGCCGGTTGCAGGATCGGGTTGTGCCGATTCCCGATGAGGGGATCAATCTGGAGCTGGGCAATATACGCTTGATGGCCTTGCCTGCGCATTTTCTCCATGCAGAGGGTAATTTTCAGTTTTATGATCCGGTCAGCCGCATCCTCTTTTCGGGTGATCTCGGCGCCAATCTTCCCCCGGGTGATCTGAATGCCCCGGTGAAGAAGTTATCGGAGATAATGCCTTATATGGAAGGCTTCCACAGGCGCTATATGAACTCGAACAAAGTGTGCAACCTGTGGGCGAACATGGTTCGTCAACTCGATATCGACATGATAGTGCCGCAACACGGCCGGGCGTTTCTGGGTAAAAAGGTTGTCAATGAGTTCATCAACTGGATCGATGGCCTTGAGTGCGGTGTCGACCTGATGACGCAAAACAACTATCGCTTGCCCTAGGGCCTGTTAACAGGCCCTAGTCCCTCGCTGATTGTCGGTCCGAGGCAAGTTCGCCGATCCAGAATCCCAGATTCTTCTCGATAAACTCTTCCACGGGCATGTAGTGTGAACCGTCGCAGGAGAAGGTGAGGCCCAACATGCCATTCATGATATTGATTGAGGCGCTGCGCAGATAGATGGTTTCGTCGGCAAAGCGCAGAGCCTTGAACTCGCTGAATACCTCGCGTATCTGCTGTGGCGATACTTTGGCCCTTTCCGGATAGCGGTGGAGAGGATAAGCCAGTACGATATCCGGGTCTACGATCTCGTCAACGCCATGCACCTGGTAGGTATACGGATCGTTGAGCACCCAGAATGAGCAACGGCCGCTGGAGTAGTGGATCTTACAGTGAAAAATCCCATGTTGCGTCATCAGGTCATAGATGGTCGCATGAACCGAATCGATATTTTCATCCAACCGGCTCTGGATTCTCTGCTGCATAAACAGGGTGCCACGCACCGCGGGATCGCCTTTGAACTGCTGCCAATGTTGTGGTTCCTTGATGAGGTCTTCATCGGCAACCAGTTTGTCGAGGGAGAAATCGGCGGCAATGAAACCCAGCAGCACCTCATCCCTCCTGACGGCCTGTAGCGCGGTGACACACTCCCTGTCAGAGAATTGGCTGTGGTAGACCGAAGAGAGCATGATGCCTTTGAACGGCAGATTGTTTTTCAGGTAAGGGCGATTGGAGAGGTCCCTCCCCCGCCAGCTTTTGTCCGCCTGGCCGGGTAGGATCAATGATGATATCTCTTGTCCCTCCAGGTCCCAGGCATAGAGAAATTCACAGTTGGTGATCTGATCGATGTGTTCGAGCAGTACCCGGTCCAGTACGTCGATATCATCCCAGACAGGAATGCAACGTCTGGCCAGCAGCGATAACGGCTCAGCCACGGTCGAGGCAAGGGCGTCTTTCTTGGCAAGGATGATCTGTTTTACGGGCGTCATAGGTTTCTCGTTACAGCATTGCTTTTACGGAGATAGTATCCCATACACGGATAACGGCTAAAATGGTGAGTTGGCGATTCTGCGTATTAAACATCGAGTGTCTACGGGCGCTGTTTTGCGTGTACAATCGGCTGCTGTTTATAGCGAAACCGTTTCGAAGGATATCTCTGTGGCTAGATTGAAAAATGACCGATTTTTGCGGGCGCTCTGCCGTGAACCAGTGGATGTGACCCCAGTCTGGATGATGCGCCAGGCCGGTCGGTATCTGCCTGAGTACCGGGCCACCCGCAGCAAGGCGGGTAGTTTCATGGATCTGTGCCGTAACCCGGATCTGGCCTGTGAAGTCACCATTCAACCTCTGGACCGCTACCCGTTGGATGCGGCCATTCTATTCTCAGATATTCTTACCGTACCTGACGCCATGGGACTTGGCCTCTATTTCACTGAAGGCGAAGGCCCCCATTTCGAGCGGCCGGTACGGGATGAAGCCGCTATCGAAGGATTGGCAGTGCCGGATATGGAGGACGACCTGGGCTATGTCATGGATGCCGTCCGTACCATTCGCCGCGAATTGCAGGGGAGGGTGCCGCTGATCGGGTTCAGTGGCAGCCCGTGGACCCTGGCCACCTATATGGTTGAGGGTGGCGGCACCAAGAATTTCTCAAAGGTAAAAGGGATGATGTTTGACCGCCCGGATTTGATGCACCGACTGTTGAGTAAAATCGCCGATGCAGTCGCTGCCTATCTGAATGCGCAAATTGATGCCGGCGCACAGGCTGTGATGATATTCGATACCTGGGGTGGTGTGCTGACGCCGCAGCACTATGAGGTCTTCTCGCTTGCCTACATGCGGCAGATACTGCAGGTATTGAAGCGTGAGGCGGAGGGTCGTAAGGTGCCCGCTATCCTGTTTACCAAGGGCGGTGGATTATGGCTGGAACAGATGGCTGACAGCGGATGTGACGCATTGGGTATCGACTGGACCTTGAGCCTGGCCGATGCAAGACGTCGTGTAGGCGATAGGGTTGCCCTGCAGGGTAATCTCGATCCCTGTACCTTATATGCATCACCGCAACGGATCAGGGAAGCGGTGGCTCAGGTGCTGGCCAGTTTCGGCATGGGTAGCGGCCATGTGTTCAATCTTGGCCATGGTATTCATCCCGAGATCGACCCTGAACGTGCGGGCGTGTTTGTAGAGGCGGTGCATGATCTGAGTCGCGTCTACCATGCTGAAGAGTAATCCGTGAGGGAAAGACGATGAAAGTAGCACTGCTGGGGCTTGGCTTGATGGGGCTTCCGATTGCCCACAGACTGGCTCATTGTGGCCATGATGTGATTGCCTGGAACCGCTCGAAAGAACGATTGAAGATCGCGAAAGAGGAGGGATTGAGCGTGGAATCATCACTCACTGCAGCAGTGACTGCCGGTGAGGTATTGATTCTGACCCTCAGTGATGCCAAAGCGGTCAAAGATGTGCTGTTCGATAGCCCGGTGAAGCCGTTGATAAAGGGTAAGTCGATACTGCAGATGGGCACCATCTCTCCCGATGAGAGTCGCGACATCGGCGCAAGTGTGGAGGCGGCGGGCGGAGGCTATCTCGAGGCGCCCGTATTGGGGAGTATTCCGGAAGCAAAATCCGGCGAACTGATTGTCATGGCGGCAGGTTCAGAGAGCGTATACCACCAGACCCTGCTGATGCTGCGGGGGCTTGGAAAGGAGGTTGAGCACCTTGGGCCTGTAGGTAAGGGCGCTGCAGTGAAATTGGCAATGAACCAATTGATCGCCTCGCTTACCGTAGGATTCTCACAGAGTCTTGGCCTGATCCGCGCAGAGGGTGTGGAGGTGGAACAGTTCATGGGGTTATTGCGCCAGAGCGCCCTCTATGCGCCCACATTCGACAAGAAACTGAAGAAATTCATGGAGCACGACTACAGCAATCCTAACTTCCCCTTGAAGCACCTGATCAAGGATATCGCCCTGTTTCAGCAGGTGACAGAGGCATCGGGTATGAACAGTGAGATTGCAAATGCCACGCTGAGGGTTCTTACAAACGGTCAGGATGCCGGTTACGGGGATGAAGACTACTCATCCCTCTATGAAGCGATCAATCCGGGATTCGATGCAGAAACAGACATCGGTTGTTAACAGACGATTCTGCACCTACAGCCTTTTTGCATGACGGATGTCGGAGACACACCCGGCGACTGAGATGGTTCAATCACCGGGCGATGCCGCTTATTCAAATAGCACCGATGCTGTAATAGCGAGCAGAATGGGGCCGATCGCGCCGATAATGGCCTTTTCACTGCCTAACATAGTTGTAGCCTTCTTTAACAAACATCTTAAACAAAGATCATGTCTACATTTGGTACGAAAAAACTGAACTTCAATATCTGCAATCAAATCCCATAGTTAATACAAGGGTTAAGCCTTATGATATCTATATCGATGATTTGTTGAAGAATATGGCTCATTTGCAGACAAACAATCGGTCGATCCCCATGGCTTATCTGACAGAGTGTTGATCGAAATCAAAGGTCTGTACAGGTCAATCGAGTAGCATGCCACGGTTTCCGACAGCCGCTACAAGAGTCCATCGTGAGTCCATATCATTTGCCCGTAGTTGATATTGCCGAGTTACCGAGTGTGGCCCAGGCATCCATGAACGAAGTCCACATGGAGGAGGTCGGCCTGATCAACCGGCTGGGTGAGATGGTGTTGCAAGCCATTGATGGCGCTCTCGACCGTGAACAGATCAGCCATCTGCTGGCTGAGTGGGTGGAGCATACTCGCGCCCATTTCGAGGGTGAAAACAGATTGATGGAAAGCCATGCCTTTCCGCCCTACCCTGTACATAAGGCGGAGCATGCAGCGGTGCTGACACGCATCGAGTCGGTGCAGGATCAGTGGTTGAGGGAGCATGGATTACAGCAGCTTGCCGACTATATCTTCGTTGAATGGCGGGCCTGGTTTGACCAGCATGTGAAGAGCATGGACATGGTTACCGCACAGTTTCTCAGCCAGGTTATGTAACACCTATCGATTGATTCGCCGAGGCCAGGGCGGTAGAGGCTACTCCACCGCCCTTTTTCATTTAGCCAAGCATTACTGCGGCGACAATTCCGAGTACCAGAATGACTATTGCTCCAACGATTGCCTTTTCACTACCTAACATGGTGATGTCCTCCAAGTTTGACGCTGACCATAAAAGTTCACGCAACTCGATGTAAACGTTGTGCAGCATTAACACTGCGCAGAGCAGGGTAATTGCTCTTGACTCAGAAACAACTGATTAATATCAATAAACTAGCTATTAACAGGCGCTCCACGAGTATAATTTGGACTGTTTCTCCTTTTCTGAGACTTTCCGATGGTGGACGCCGTGTAGGCCAGGAATATGCCCATTGACAGTCTTTTCATGGTAAAACTCCCTATTTAGACCTCTTCTTTGACAGAGTTAAATATGAGTTTGTTGTTTAGTGAGCGCCCGGGAAGGCATGAACGCCATCTGCTGCGAAAACATGACAATCCCCTCTTCCCTGAGGCGGCCCGCCAGCTGACGCAAGCGCAATTGAGGGAGGCCCAGCGCCGTGATCATGAGGAGCTTGTGGCCTATATCGGAGATCTACGCGGCCTGGTCGGAGAGGCTGTGGCGCTAGGTCCGCATGAACAGAGCGATCTCATTTTGGGATTGAAGGAACGGCTCGATCAGGCCTATGAAACGGCATGTCGCCTGGCTGATGATCAGACGCCCAACAAAGAGGCGATAAAAAAACTGGTGGAAGTGATCATGCGATCGGTGTGGAAGGGATCGGGGAATGACACCCTTGCGCATCAAGAGTTGGAACAAGAAGAGATTGCTCGCCGGGCACATTATGAGTTGCTTGAAAGCCCCCTGGTGGCGGACCTTCTGGATCCCGAGTCACCGATTGCCCAGGATGAGCTGCTGCCTGCCCTGTTGAGTGCCGATCAGACCGAGTTCGAGGCCGCAGTCACCCTGTTTGATCCGGTCCAGCTGGATGCGCTGCTCACCCAGGCGGAAAGTCAGCCCATTCCCGATGCGAGCGGAGAGATTTTCGAACAGGGGATGGCGCGGTTGGAACAGATAAAGGCACGGGTCAAATCACTTCAGGTCGAATAAATTTGCAGACCCCGGCTCATGTCGTGTCGGTTGGAGAGTAAGCTGACAGACAATCGACAAAAAAGGCTGAGAAGAGAGGTATGCGGCAGTTGGAATGGTGGAACGGGAGAGTCGCGGCTGTTTTGTGATGATTCGCGCCTATCCGCGGCCTGATCGATTAGGGTTTTTACCGGTCTGATCTTCAGCTTGTTTTTAAACAGGCACTAGAATCTGTCGGCAAAATTCTGCGTCCAGTAGATGACGTAGGTGGATGCGGAGTTTTCAGCAACCGCGGTACCCACTTCGCTAAAACCGGGGTTCATGATATTGGCGCAATGACCGGGGCTGTCCAGCAACGCGGACACGGTGCTCTCCTCATCAGGGTAACCGGCCGCGATATTCTCGCCATAGGTGCGCCAGATATAGCCTGTGGCTGTAATGCGGTCTCCCGGATCTGATTCGTCAAGTCCTATATGGTTGAAAAAATCGTTGTCGGCCATCGATGTGGAGTGGCCTTGAGCGGCCTGTTCGAGGCTGCAGTGCCAGGCGAGCGACGGCGCCGCCGGATAGTTGGTGGTGCCGCAGGATCTCGCTGCGGCCCTGGCGTTGTTGATCAGGCTCAGCATCACCTTATCACTGGTGCTCATACAGAGACCGATGGTGCTTTGTGGTGTCTCTCCCAGGTTGTATTGTGATCCCGTCGTGAAGTTCCAGCTGACACTCGCCACAGGATTGCCAGCCAGATCCTGCAGGTTACCGGCAAGGGTGACGGTGTATGTTGTTGCCGCGGTCAGTGCAGCATCTGGGGTCAGCGATAGGCGGTTGTTTTGATCGTCGTAGCTGACGCTTGCCGAAACAGGGGAGGAATCGATGCTTAGCTGCAGGCTTTGACTGTTGATCAGGGATTCCAGCAGCGGCTCGTCAAAATCCAAACTGATACTGGTAGTGACAGAGACATCCGTGGCGTTTTGTTGTGGTACTCTTGCCACGATGGTGGGTGGTGTGCTGTCCACCATTGGTGTTACGGTGATGGATATCGCCGCACTGTCAGAGAGCTCGCCATCGTTTACCTGCAGCTGGAAACTGTAGCTGCTCGACTGTTCGACGCTTGGGGCTATGAAGCTGAGGGTTGGATTTGCCACGTTCACCAAGCCGATCGATGATCCCTGGGTCTGACGCCAGATATAATTCAGGGTATCTCCATCGGGATCGCTTGAGCCGGAACCGTCCAAAGTCACGGTCTCACCCGATGTAACCTGTTGTGAGGCAGTCACGCGAGCGGTGGGCCTTTGGTTTGTCTGGACCGGATCAGATGGCGCCGTCTCTTCTGTCGCAGGCGGGGTTTCATCACCGGCAGCCGGAGTATCCTGCTCTGCCTGGTCTTGAGTGTCGTTCTGATCAGTACTGTTGGTGCTCGAAGTATCGCTGCTCGAGCCGCCGCCGCAGGCACTCAGCGTAATTCCCAGTGCTATGACTGTCACCACCAGAGTTTTGTTCTTGATCAGCAACATATTCCCAATCTGCATTTCTGTTTGTTGCGCGAACAGACAACATCTGCCGAATCGCTTCTTTTTATAATCGGCGCACGGTTAGAAAACTACAGTAGTGAAATGTTATGACCAATGGTTGAGTTCACAAATATGCAAGCCGCTTCACAAACAGGTTCAGCTGAGACCGAAATGTTCGATGGCAAGATCAGCTGCAGGGCATCCTATCGTTTGCGATACGGCTAACCGGTATTTCGCAGTCCAGCGGAAATGGCGTTGATTGAGCGCAGTAACGGACGCAACCACATCTCCTCCTCTTGCTCCTGGAGATCGGTGTGGCGATAGTGTCTGAGGAGTCCCAGCTGTATGTGGTTGAGGGGGTCGAGGTAGGAGTCGCGACGACTGAGCGATTTTGGCAGTACCGGCATGTCATCCAGCAGATTATCTATTCGGGCTATCTTAAGAATCTGCTTCCTGGCCCGCTGGTATTCGAGTTCGATTTCGCTGAAGATCCGATCCCGTGTTGAATTGTCACAGCAGAGGTTGGCGTACTCCCAGGCGATGGTCATATCGGTTTTGAACAGCGCCATCTGCGCATTGCTCAGCAGCGCGTGAAAAAAGGGCCAGTGCCTATACATAGCCTGCAGGGTTTTCATGCGGCCCGGCTTTTGCCTGCGCCATTGCTCAAGCGCAAAGCCAATGCCATACCAACCGGGAATGTTCTGCCTTGCCTGTCCCCAGCCGAATACCCATGCAATAGCCCTGACCGATGATTTGGAACGATTGCCCTTGTTACGATGCGAGGGGCGTGAGCCGATATTCATCATTCCGATCTCGTTAACCGGTGTGGCCTCATAGAAGTAGTCGAGAAAGCCGTCGGTGCCTTCGGTCAATTGTCGAAAATGGTGCTCGCTGATGGTTGCGATCTCTTCCAGGGCTTCGAGGTATTGACGTTTCTCCTCCCTGATATCGCGCACTTCACCAAGACTGGCTTTGAAAAGTCCGGTAATGCCCATGGTCAGTTCGAAGATGGCAGTTTCGAAATTGCTGTATTTATTTGAAAGCACCCCGCCCTGCTCGGTAAATTTTATCTCCCCTTTAACCGTATTGCCGGGCTGGGCAAGAATGGATTGATGGGTGGGGCCGCCGCCACGGCCTACCGTGCCGCCGCGACCGTGAAACAGTCTGCACTGAATACCTTGTTTTTCCGCAAGCGCGATAATACGCTTTTGGGTTTGATAAAGATTCCAGGCTGAGGCCATGATCCCGCCATCCTTGGCGGAGTCCGAGTAGCCGAGCATGACTTCCTGTCGATCATTATTGGCGTTGAGCAGTTGCCGATAACAAGTGTTGGAAAACAGTTCGTTGAGGATCGATTCGCTGTTCTTCAGGTCGTTGATGGTTTCGAACAGGGGTGAAATCTCAAGCTGACAAAACCAGGCGCCGTTCTGCAGGCCGATAAGACCGGAGAGACTGCCGAGGAATGCGACCTCCATGATGTCACTGGCATGGTGGGTCATGGAAATTACGTACTGTCCGATCGCGAGGGGACTGATGTCGCGTTTACTGTCCGCGATAAGGTCAAACACCTCAAGTATGCCGCGGGTCTCTTGGGTGAGTTTATCCACCTGCAACGGTTGTGTCGTACCCTCGGTAATCACGCTGTCGAGCAACTGCAGGCGCTGCCGACTGTTCAGTTTGTGATACGCGGTCGCATCGCCGGTAATGCGGAGAATCTCCGCCACGGCGTCCGTGTGCAGGCTCGACTCTTGTCTGATATCGAGGCGTGCCAGGTAGAAGCCGAAGGTTTCGGCAAGATGGATCAGGTCCTGCAGCTCACCCTCCGCGGCATCTTCATCGCCATGACTGAGCAATGAATGGGATATCAGCTTGAGATCACGCTGGAAGGCTGTCTCGGTGGTGTAGGCTTCCGGATTCGAATCCTGTATTGGCGTTGTCGTCGTCTCGACGGTTTGCAGTGACTGTTTCAGTCTTTCCCGAACAATGAACAATTTACGCCGGTAAGGTTCATCCTCGAAGCGTCTGGGATTGTCTTGGAAGAAGGCTTGACAGCGTTGGTTGTCGGATTTGAGGCTCTCGTTGAACGACCAGTTGGGGGTACAGAATCTGTCGGAGAAGGTCAGCTCCGCAATCAGCTTGTCGACACGACGAATATACTCACCCAGTATGGTTTGCTGTTGCAGTTTCAGTGCAAGGCGGGTGACTTCCGCCGTGACAAAGGGGTTGCCGTCACGGTCTCCGCCGATCCAGGAACCGAATCGAATAAAGGAGGGTAACTGGATACCGTGATACTCCTGATGGTCGGCATAGACCCGGTCGATACCGTTCTGAAGGCGGCGAAAAACCTGGGGAATAGCCTCAAACAGGCTGTTTTGGAAGTAGTAAAGCCCAAGACGTATCTCATTGCGAACCTCGGGTCGCACCGCCCTCACCTCTTCGGTTTTCCATAAGATCTGGATTTGCGTCTTGAGCGATTTAATCGCCGCTTGCCGTTGGTTTAGGCTGCGTTTCGGCGCATCCAGCACCTCGCTTGTGAGGAATATACGCCGTAACAGTTTCATGACGACCAGGCGTTTCGATTCTGTCGGATGGGCGGTAAAAACCGGTATATAGGCTGCATCATCGAGAATGTTCTGCAGTTGCTGTGGTGCAATACCCTGCTTGCGGAATTCACGCAATGTGTGATCGAAAGACCCCCCCCAAAGCTCGCTTCCCTTGCCTGCAATACGCCGGCGTTGACGATGCAGAAACGCCTCTTCTGCGATGTTTACCAACATGAAATAGATACTGAAGGCACGTACCACGGCACTGAGCATCTCCGGTTGTAAGGATTCGATCAGTCGGGTGAGGCGGTTATAGAGTGCACGGTCAGGCTTTGTATGCAGTTTCAGGTAGCCTTTACGCAATCGTTCAACGACTGTGTAAACCTCCTTGCCCACCTGTTCGCGCAGGACTTCACCCAGCAGCACGCCGAGCAAGTGAACGCGCTGGCGCAGTGCCTTATCATGCTTGATGCAGGCCTTCGCAAAGGTATCGGTCATTAGACTCACCTATTGTATGCTTATTATTGTATTGAGTATGAGTAAACAGTAGCAGAAGTAAGGCGCACATGATTGCGCTGGAACCACTCAAATAATATTGAAACGACCCCTTATTTCCCGCTGCCGGGATGGTGTCTGGCTAGACCAATACTAGCTCAATGCCATCCTGCATCAGTTGATCGGTGAAACGTTGTTGCCACGCCTCGCCATGCAGCTGACGGATGGTTTCAAGCACCAGATAATCAGGCCTTAGGGTGGTTTCGTCGGTGTAGCGACTGAGTCCCTGCAGGCAGGCGGGGCAGCTTGTCAAAAGCTTGATCTGCGGTGCGGCAGCCGGGTCATTTTTAAGTAGCCTGTCTACGCCTTTGTGGAGTTCTTCCGATTTCCTGAAGCGTAACTGATTGGCGATGTCGGGGCGGCTGGTTCCCAGTGTGCCCGCTTCGCCGCAGCAGCGGTCGCTCAGCAGTACGGGTTTGCCCATCAGGTTGCTGGCAACCTGATGCGGCGGGTAGTGTTTGATCGGGGTGTGACAGGGATCGTGGTAAAGATACTCGGTCTGCTGATTATCCGCTAACGAGATCCCCCGCTCCATCATGTATTCGTGAATATCGAGCAGGCGACAGCCGGGAAAGATCTTCTCGAACTGATATTTCAGCAGTTGGTCCATACAGGTGCCGCAGGAGACCAGCACGGTCTTGATATCCATGTAATTCAGGGTATTGGCGATACGGTGGAAGAGGACCCGGTTCTCGGTGGTGATGCGATGTCCGCGTTCGTGCAGGCCGGCGGCGCTTTGCGGATAGCCGCAACAGAGATAGCTGGGCGGCAGGACCGTCTCCGCCCCCAGTTCACAAAGCATGGCAAGGGTAGCCATACCGATTTCACTGAACAGACGTTCAGAACCGCAACCGGGAAAATAGAAAATCGCATCGCTCTCTTCATTGACCTTTCTCGGGTTGCGCAGGATCGGCACGGAGTCTGTGGTTTCCAGCTTCAGAGCATCCCGCAGGGTCAGTTTGGGGGGTTCGACCCGTATCGGTTTTTGCACCATCTCCACCACCATTGCCTGGGGCTTTGGTGTTCCTGTGGTGGCTTTGGGCGGTTGGTTTTTGGGCTTGCGCATACCGGCCTTGCCAGCCAGGGTGTAGCCGAGATTGAGCCCTTTGAAGCCCCACTCCGCCAATCCCTTGCGCAGCCAGCGGATGGCGGTAGGGTGGGTGATGTTGAGAAAGGTCAACGCGGCGGCCGTACCGAGGTTTCTGCGCTTTTTACCCCGGTCCACGAGGATTTTTCGCATCATCGTCGTCACCTCGCCGAAATCGATATTTACCGGGCAGGGGTTTTCGCATTTGTGACAGACCGTGCAGTGGTCCGCGACATCGTTCATCTCAGCGAAGTGCTGCATGGAGATACCGCGACGGGTCTGCTCTTCGTAGAGAAAGGCCTCCACGATCAGACCGGTGGCAAGGATCTTGTTGCGGGGTGAATAGAGCAGATTGGCGCGGGGTATGTGAGTCATACAGACCGGTTTACACTTGCCGCATCGCAAACAGTGCTTAATCTCGTCGTTGAGCGTGCCCAATTCACTCTCTTCGAGGATGATGGCCTCCTGTTCCAGCAAGCGCAGCGAGGGCGTATAGGCCATCTCCAGATCGGCCCCCTCGATCAACTTGCCGCGATTGAACCGGCCCTGGGGGTCGACCTCATGTTTGTATTCGGCGAAAGCGGTGAGTTTATCCGCTTCCAGGTATTGCAGTTTGGTGAGGCCGATGCCATGTTCTCCCGAAATCGCCCCACCGAGAGAGATCGCCAGATCCATTATACGGTCAACCATGCGGTCTGCTTGCTGCAGCATGGCATAGTTGTCTGAGTGGACAGGTATATTGGTGTGCACATTGCCGTCGCCGGCATGCATGTGCAGGGCGACGAACAGGCGGGAATCCCGCAGACGGGCGTGGATATCACGCATCGCCCGGCGGATCCGGCGTACCTCCTGCCCGGAGAATATCTCATCCAGGCGGGTGGCGATTTCGTTGCGGTAAGAGACGACCAGGTCGCGTCTGAGCAGCAGGTCGAGCAATCGGTCACCGGGTTGGACAGTGCGCTGAACAGCCTCGTCGAAGAGTGTGTCATGGGCGTCGGCGGGGGCGTCGAGCTGAGTGAGCAGCGAGTGCCAGCGTTGGCGGGCATGTGTCACGGCCTCCCGCGCCAGATCGAGCTTTGCCTGCAGGATGGAGCGGTTTTCGTCACTCGCCTCAAAATCGTCATCCGGTTTGCGCATTGAGTGGTCACCGGCGAGATAGGCAATAACCTCCTCGGCGATTCGAATCTTGTTCTTGATCGACTCCTCGATGTTGATACGTTCGATGCCGCGGCTGTAGTCGGCCAGCTTGTCGAGTGGGATGACCACATCCTCGTTGATCTTGAAGGCGTTGGTATGGGCTGAAATCGCCGCCGTGCGGGCGCGGTCGAGCCAGAAATTGCGGCGCGCCTCCGGGCTGCTGGCGACAAAGGCCTCCCCTTCCCGGGCCTCTGTCATGCGTATGACCTCTGCGGCCGCGTGCTCCAGCCTCTCTTCATTGTCACTGGCAATATCGGCCAACAGCACCATCTTCGGATGCTCATGGCGGGGTGCCTTGGTGGAGTATTTGACCGCTTTCAAGTAGCGTTCATCCAGATGTTCCAGCCCGACCAGTTGAACCTCATCGTGCCTGTCGAGATAGCGTTTGATCTCGATGATTGCAGGGACTGCCTTACCGATGTCGCTGCCGAAAAACTCCATGCACAGGGTGCGTACCTGTTGCGGCATCCGATGCAGGATAAAACGTGCCGAGGTGATCAGGCCGTCGCAGCCCTCTTTCTGAACACCGGGAAGCCCGGCCAGGAATTTATCGGTGACATCTTTACCGAGACCCGCCTTGCGGAAGGCGCTTCCCGGCATGCTGAGGATCTTTGGTTCGGCTTCCGGGGTATGGTTGCCGCTTTGATAGCGGGTAAGCCGGAACCGTACCTCCTCCTGTTCATGGATCTTGCCAAGGTTGTGGTTGAGGCGCTCGATCTCGAGCCACTCGCCATTGGGCATCACCATGCGCCAGCTGGCGAGATTATCGAGGGTAGTACCCCAGAGCACCGCCTTCTTTCCGCCCGCGTTCATGGCGATATTACCGCCGATGGTCGAGGCATCCTGGGAAGTGGGATCGACCGCGAAGGCGAGACCGTTTGCCTCCGCCATCTCGGATACACGGCGTGTAACCACGCCGGCGCCGACCCGGATGGTCGGGACCTTGTCATCGACACCGGGCAATGCGCGATACTCGATCTGATCGATGAAATCGAGTTTTTCGGTATTGATAACGGCGCTATGGGGATCGAGAGGTACGGCGCTGCCGGTGTAGCCCGTACCTCCGCCACGGGGGATCAGCGTCAATCCGGAATCGATGCATGCCTTGACGATGGGGGCGATCTCCTGCTCGGAGTCGGGGGTGATCACAACGAAGGGTATCTCCACCCGCCAGTCGGTTGCGTCCGTGGCATGGCAGACACGGGCGAATCCGCTGAAATCCACGTTGTCTGGCCGGGTCAAGCCGATGAGATTGGTCCTGCTGCGGCGGCGCAAGGCTATCAGATCGTCAAAACGCCGATCGAAGCTGTTCACGGCTTCCCGTGCCGCACGCAACAGGGTCAAGGCCTTCTGATTGCCGTTGGCGCGGTTTTCGAATTGATCAAGGCGATGTTTCAGCGCCCCGATCAGGGCCTCTCGACGTGATTCATTGTCGAGCAGGTCGTCCTGGAGGTAGGGATTGCGACTGATAACCCACATATCGCCAAGTACTTCGAACAGCATCCTTGCTGAGCGTCCGGTGCGGCGTGTTCCCCGTAGCTCCTCGATCAGTTCCCACATGGGTTTGCCAAGGAACCGGATGACGATCTCCCGGTCAGAGAAGGACGTATAGTTGTAAGGAATCTCACGTATTCGTGGCGATGGCTGCATATCGGTCCAGGGTCAGGAGGCGTGTGGCGAGGTGACAATCAGATCGACTATTGTAGCCTAAAAAAGAATGGCCCTTCAGTTTGCAACTATAGAATTTATCAATACATCATCATGTCGATTCATGGGGGATTTTCGATGAAGTGGAAAAACAAAAGTTTCGCCGGGAGTATGCTTTCCTTGACGCTGACGTCATCGTTGATATGCGCATCGCCGGTAGCCTGGGCCGATGACATAGAGAGGGCGGTCGAATACCGCCAGGGCGTGATGAATGTCTTCGGCTGGAATATGAAGGCGATGTCCAACATGATGAAAGGCAAGATCCCGTTCGACCAAAAGGTTTTTGCCCATCATGCAAATGACCTGGCAAGCGCCACCGGGTTGAATCTGTTGCCGGGCTTTCCCGAGGATTCAGAATCCGAGGAGAGTGATGCGCTGCCGGAAATCTGGATGGAATTCGATGACTTCGAAGCCAAGTACCAGAAACTGGCAGAGGCGGCCAGGAGTTTGAGTGAAACCGCGGTCAAGGGTGATAAGGCATCCCTTGGCAAGGCCTTGGAGACGACGGGCAAAGCCTGCAAGGCCTGCCACAAGAAGTACAAAAACTGAATCAGGGAAAATCGGGGCCGGTGTCGCTCTCCGTCAGGATGCGGTCGATACTGCAGGCGATATTGAATTGATCGCTCTCGGCGGAATCGCTGCGAATTACCTTTGCATCCGCCAGCAGGGGGGGTGTGATGGAATGACCCGGTATGATGGCAATGGTTATCTTGGTACCGGGCGCCATCTCCCTGTCGGAGCTCATCAGCAGGCCTGAATTGCTGAGATTCTTTACCTTGCCGGTGGAGACCTGACTCTCGCCTTCGATACGGTATCGGACCTCGCCATCCACCACCATCCGATAAAAGTCGCGCTTCTCGATAAAGTCATTCATATCTAATGTCTCCCCTCGGCATTGTCAGATATGGAACCCTGGATCTCTAACCTATCAATTTAGCCCGCATGTTTCATCCGTTTTTAAATTTAGCCGGTGATATGGCCAAGCTTGGATGGTTTGCCCTCACTGGGAACCAAACCTCTATCAAGCCCTGATTTTCCACCCTCCGGGCAGACTCCCCCTTACCCCCATTGTTGATCAACGTGCCGGGGCAGCACTCTGCCGGGCTATCCCGGCTTGAGTCGTGCCGCCACCTGGAAAAACAGCGCCTGATAGGGATAGGTGCTGGAGAGCAGGAAGCGGATCCGTCGCGTGTTGCGAATGATGACCGCCCCGATCTTGAACAGTTTGAGCCGGATCGCGGTCATCTGTGCACGCGCCAGTTCCGTGCCCTTCAGCGCGAGGCGCCGGATGGCCTCCATCAGCACATAGGCCAGACTGGACAGCAGTAGACGAAACTGATTGGCCCACCAGTAATGCGCGCTGGTGCGATCGGCGAACAGCCCCAGTTGCTGCTCCTTGATTCGGTTCTCCATGTCACCACGGGCGCAGTAGAGGTCATCGTAAAGGCGCTGTTTGTCGCCGGCCAGGTTGGTGACGATGAAGCGTGGATTTGGCCCCTTGTCGGTGACCTCCAGTTTGGCGATCACCTTGCGACGCGTCTTCCAGGTGCTGGCGGCATAGTGAAACTGAAAGAATTCCCGCATCTTCATGCCGGTTCGCTTCGCCAGTTCCTCAACCCACTGCATGGGCTCACGGATACACCGCAGCAAGGCGTCATTCTTGGCGATGCCCACGATATAGCCCACAGCGTTGCGCTCGCACCAGCTGAGCATGTGGTGACGGCAAAAGCCGCTATCGCCCCGAAAGATGATACGCACTTCAGGCCAAGCCCGGCGCAGGCGTTTGACCAACAGCGCCAGAATCGCCCAGGCATGCTTGGGCGCATCGATCCGGCTGGGCCGCAGATAACTCACCAGCAGTTGATCGCCACAAAAGACATACAGGGGCAGGAAGCAGTAGTGATCGTAGTAGCCGTGAAAGAAGCGGCCTTCCTGGCGGCCATGCACCGGATCATCCGTGGCGTCGAAATCCAGGATCAGCTCATCGGGTGGTGCATCATATGAGGCAATGAACTGCTCGAGCAGTAGGTTGTGGACATCAACGGCAACCCGGCGATCGACCCGGTTCTCCAGCCGACAAAGTGTCGACTGGCTGCCCAGTACCTCCTCGCGTTCGATCGAGCTCTGTAGGGCCGGGTCGGTGCGTAGTGTCTGATGGTCGTTCAGATCTTCATAACCCAGGCAGAGCCCATAGACTCGCTGGCGCAACAGGCTCAACTGGCTGTGTTCAATATAGCGGGGGTCTCGCGGGTCGGGGATGACCGCATCAACCGCCTCGAGCAATCCCAGACGCCTGTCGATCTCACGCAGCAGCAACACGCCGCCGTCCGAGGTGATATCGCCACCGGAAAACTCGGCTTGAACCTTACGGCGTTTTAGGGCTGGAAAATCAAAGGCAGTCTGGGTACTGTTTGTCACAGGCAAAATCCTTTCGATTACAGTGTAAGCAACTGAATTATATCGAAGTATCAGGATTTTGCCTTTTTAATGCGTGAAATATTGGGGTTAGAGTCCAGTATGTAGCGATAACAAGCACAAACCAGTCGTTTTCTTCCTGGATTTACACAATCTTGCGAAGGATACTGTGGCCATCCCGAGAGACTGTAGGCCAATCGCGGGGGAAATGACAGCAGTAACTTGCCGGCTGTTGCTGAAGTTATCTCTTGTGAGCAATCACGGGAAGACCCTATGATAGCCATGACCGAACTCAATGACTCATGAATGAAGCGAAAGATAGTTGTCTAAATGAGTACGGGCCTCTTAACGTTCAGGCCAAACGCGGGCAGTGGTTGCTCAAAATCATGGTGCCTGCAGTGTGTGTAGTCCACACTCAGGCATGAGACGGGTCATCAACCGCGAAGTCGAGGATTAGCATGGATATACGTATAACAGTTCTGGCATCGTTGATAGCGGCCTTGCCGGCCCTGCTGCAAGCGGGAGATGTCTACCGGTCTGTGGATGCCGAGGGTAATGTGACCTATACCGATACACCGCCGAAGACAGACAGTACGGTGGAGAAGATCGAAATACAGCCGGGTCCCTCCGAGGCATCGAGGCTCGATACAGAGGAGCGCAATGCGGCCATCCGCAAGGCAATGGAAGAGGCCAGGGCGAAACGTCTGGAGAAGCAGGCTTCCCGAGAAGAGCGGTTATCCAAGGCGCGCGAGGAGCTGGAGGATGCTGAAGCCGATCTGAAACGGACCAAGGAGCTTGGCGATGACGATCGACAGTATTTGAGCGGCGGAAGAAGCCGCATCAAACCCGAATATTTCGACCGCATCAAAGAGGCGGAGAATAAAGTCGAGGCCGCACGAAAAAATCTCAAGGAAATCCGCGGCTACTGATGCAGACCTATCTGGTAGGCGGGGCCGTCAGAGACAGGCTCATGGGCAGGCCGGCCAGGGAGCGTGATTTTGTCGTTGTAGGCGCCGATCCCGACATCATGTTGGCCCGGGGATTTCAGCAGGTCGGCAGCCATTTTCCGGTTTTTCTCCATCCCGAAACCCATGAGGAGTATGCGCTTGCCCGCAATCGACGATCAGCGGATGGCGCCAAAGACGGCTTTGCCGACGATGGTCCGGTTACCCTTGAGCAGGACCTTGCCCGGCGTGACCTCACCATCAATGCCATTGCGGAGGATGAGCAGGGACGGCTGATCGATCCTTTCGGTGGCCGTGAGGATCTGCAAAGGCGCCTGCTTCGTCATGTCTCCGATGCCTTTGTCGATGATCCCATCCGTATTCTGCGCGTCGCCCGTTTCATGGCGCGCTATGCCGATTTCGGCTTTACCGTGGCGCCTGAGACTGAGGCCCTGATGGTTGAAATGGTGGTGGACGGGAGACTTGACAAGCTGGTTCCGGAGCGGGTTTGGCAAGAGCTGTCTGGGGCGCTTGGCGAGCCGCGGCCCAGATCCTTTTTCGAGACCTTGCGGGGGGTGGGCGCGTTGCAACGGGTGTTCCCGGAAATCGATGCGCTGTGGGGCGTTCCCCAGCCGAAGGATTGGCATCCGGAGGTGGATTGCGGTGAACATACCATGCTGGCGCTACAGGTCGCCGTTGACTTGAGTGATGATCCTGAAGCCAGGTTCGCCACGCTTACCCACGATTTGGGCAAGGCGACCACCCCAGAGCGGATATTGCCGAGTCACTATGGCCATGAGGCTCGTGGCGTAAAGGCGATTCAACGGATCTGCAGTCGTATTAAGGCGCCGAGCCGTTTTCGCGAACTGGCCTGCCGTTGCGCCACATTTCATGGATATCTGCACCGATTATACGATTTAAAGCCGAAAACGGTCCTGAAACTGCTTGCTGGATTGGATGCCTTTCGCCAACCGCAGCGCTTACAACAATACATCCTGGTGTGTCAGGCAGATTACCAGGGACGACTGGGTTTTCGGCAACGCCCCTACCCTCAGGCGCATGATCTGATGCGCATCTACCAGGCTGCTTCAGAGGTGTCGTCGGCAACCCTTGATCCTACCCTGATGGGCAGGCTGTTGGGCGATGCGATTCGCCGAGAGAGGATTAAGCGTATAAGTGACGTCATGAACTTGCTCGAAGCAGCCGTCGATTGAGGATGGCGGCTCAATCGACCAGGCGTTCGAAAATCCTGAATCCGGCGACATAGGTGCCAATCGCCGAACCCAGGGTGCTGAAAAGAAAAATCAACAGGGTTCGGGAGACCCGGTTTTTCCACCAACCACGAAATGATGTGGTGTCGTTGCGCAGACGCGCGAAATCGGCAACTGTCGGTTTGCGTAGAAACAGCTCAGCGGCGGCGGTCACCATGCCGGCGCCAATCGTCGGATTCAGTGAGGTCAGGGGTGCCGCGAAGAAAGCGGTGAAGACGGTCAACGGATGGGCGGCGGCGAGCAAGGCGCCCAGGGCGGACAAGCCGCCGTTTATCAGGACCCAGTCGACCACCAGCTGCCAACCCAATGAAGGGCTGCGCTGAAAGCCGATAATAAAGCCGCTCAATATCAATACCACGATGATCCATGGAATCAGCTTCGGCCAGCGACTGGGCTTGGGTTCCTGTTCGAGTTGCCTGATCTGCTCATCAGCAGCGGCGGTAGGGTGTTGCAGGTAGTTGGCGATACCGTTCATATGACCGGCGCCCACCACAACCAACAGATCTTCATGTCCTTTGCTTGCGACCTCCTGCATTAATCTGGCGGCCATATATCGGTCGCGTTCGTCGATCAGCGGTAGGTAAAGGTCTTGGCGGTCCTCGGCGAATTCGGCGAAGGTTGTCTCGAGAATATCTCCCTCTTTCAGATGCTCGATCTCCTCTTCGGAGACCTCCTCCTTGGATAGAATGGTGCCGAGGAGGCCGGTGAAGAGGGCAAACCGCTTCCACCATGAAAGATTGCCCGCCACCCGCTTGAGTGTGGTGCTGATCTCCCTGTCGATCAGCAGCAGGTCGCGATGGGATTCCCGGGCAAGGCGGATAGCTTCCCTCTGCTCCTCTCCGGGGGAGATGTTGAACTGGTCGGCCAGCCTTTGCTGATAGGCGCCGAGGGCTAGATTCGCCATCACCATCATCACCCTTTTCTCCCTGACGACCTTCAGCAGGTCCATTTTCGCCAGGTCGTCCGGATTGATCAGCGCATTGTAACGGCTTGGACACAGCTCTACCGCCACCGCATCGTAGTTGCCGGTCTCAAGAAGTTGTTTGACCTTTTCCGCGCTTGAGCGCGATACGTGGGCTGTGCCCAAAAGGGTTATCTTGCTATCGCCAAGAATCACTTCCCGTTGTGGTTCCCGATCTGTCTGGGGCATGGTGTTGTGTCATTCAGTTACAAAAGCCTGCCATTCTAACAGCCTCTTCATTGGAGAGGGTGGATAATTCGCTTGAATTTTGTATGGCGTTTGCCTGATTTCCAATTTACAGGTAGCGTAGGCAATTGACTTGGAGTGGCGGATTGAGCGTGATGAACAAAAACATTGTCTGGCATGAAGCGACGGTCACACGTGAACGGCGTGAAAAGATGAACAGGCACCGGGCCAAGCTGCTGTGGTTTACAGGGCTCTCAGGATCCGGCAAGTCAACACTGGCCCATGCACTGGAGGAGGAGCTGCATCAAAGGGAGTGTCGCACCTATGTCTTCGACGGTGACAACGTTCGTCATGGCCTGTGCCGCGATCTTGGATTCAGCACCGGGGACAGGAGTGAAAATATCCGTCGAATCGGGGAGATGGCAAAGCTGTTCGTGGATGCCGGTGTGATCGCCCTTACAGCCTTTATCTCGCCCATTCGTGAAGATAGGGAGCGAGCCAGAGGGTTGTTTCCTCACGGGGACTTTATCGAGGTTTACGTAAGCTGTCCGCTGGAGGTGTGTGAATCGCGGGATGTAAAAGGCCTCTACAAAAAGGCGCGATCGGGCGAGATTCCGAATTTCACCGGTATATCCGCGCCCTATGATGTGCCGGATAAACCTGAGATAACCATAGAGACTCAAAATCGGACAGTACAGGAGTGCGTTCATGAGTTGATCGAGGCGCTGGAACAGCGAGGGGTGATACCCAACAAGGTGGTATAGCGGCCGATTGGATTAGTGTTGACAGGCCCTAGATCGTTTCGCCTTCAGGAGGAAAAACCGTTGTCACTTAGATTATTGATCATCATGTCATTGATAAGCCTGCTCGCGGCATGCCAGACCCTGGGGGAGCGTAAACGCGCGCAAACGCTGCAAGACACATTACGCAGCTACGAGGCGACCGTGCGCTGGAGTTCGGGGCAACATGTGTCGAAGTTTCAGGATCCGGAACATGCTGCGACGGACAGAACCCCGGGGCGTGCGAATATCAGGGTAACCGGTTATGAGGTGATCCAGGGGCCGACCATGCTGGGCGATAAGCGCGCCGTTCAGACCGCGGTTATTCAATTTGTGTTTCAGGAGAGCCAGGTCGTAAAGGAGATCGCCGATCAGCAGGAGTGGCGCTACGACGAAGCGCAGGAAAAGTGGTATTTGAACAGCCAACTTCCTGAATTTAAGTAGCACTCCCGCAAGCGCCAGATATGACTATTCAGCAGTGAACGAGCAGCCACACCAAATATCGCCCACATCCCGTTTTCTGCTGTCCATGGCTGCATTCGTGGTGGTTGTGGCGGGTATGAAGGCGGCCGACACATTACTCATCCCTTTTCTGCTGTCCCTATTTATCGCCGTTATCTCTGCGCCGCCGCTGTTCTATCTGAAGGGGAAAGGCGTGCCCGGCGGTCTGGCGATGATACTGGTCGTCGGTATGATCATAGTGACAGGCGTGCTGATGGCCTGGCTGGTCGGCGGTTCGTTGGATGACTTCACCAACAACCTGCCCAAGTACCAGGAGAGTTTAAAGCTGCAAAGCACCAACTTTGTAACCTGGCTCTCCACTCTGGGTGTGGAACTCAATGTTCAGACCATCACGACCTATTTCAATCCGGCGAAGGCAATGGCGATGGCCGGCAAGTTGATGGGCGGCCTCGGCAATGTACTGACCCAGGCCTTCCTGATCCTGATTACCGTGATCTTTATGCTGCTGGAGGCGAATGCATTCCAGGCAAAATTGAAAAATCACGCGGAAAGCCCCGAACGGTCACTGGCCAGGGTGGAGGCGATCACGTCCAGTATCAAGCAATATATGGTGATCAAGACCTCGACCAGCATGTTGACCGGCATTTTGATCGGGTTCTGGTTGTGGATATTGGGTATCGACTATCCGGTGCTCTGGGGAGTGCTGGCGTTTCTGTTCAACTATGTACCCAATATCGGCTCCATCATCGCCGCGGTGCCGGCGGTACTGCTGGCACTGATTCAGTTCGGGCCACAGGCGAGTCTATGGACGGCTGTGGGATACCTGGTGGTGAACAGCCTGGTGGGGAATGTCATTGAACCGCGATTCATGGGAAAAGGCCTGGGGTTGTCGCCGCTGATCGTCTTTATTTACCTGGTCTTCTGGGGATGGATACTGGGGCCGGTGGGTATGTTTCTCTCGGTGCCTTTGACCATGACCATGAAGATCGTACTCGACAGCAATCACGATACCCGTGGATTGGCTGCCATGCTCGGATAAGATCTCAGGCCGTCAACATCTGTTTGGCGCGGGCAATCTTTTCTTCCGCCTTGTCCAGGATCTTCAGGCTGAGTTTTGGTGTCAACTCACCCAGGTCGAGCCGTTTTACAGCAGGGACCTGATCAAGGGTCGGCAGATGCTTCATCTTATCACTGCCGATATAGGTATGCAGTTGGGAAACGATGACCAGGTCGGCATAATCCCCCTCCCCTTCATGCTCCCTGAACCAGTTTTCCGCCTCTTCCGTAACCAGTATCAGGTCGTCGATGAAGCCCCAGTTTCGCAGTATCTCGCTACCGATGCGGCCACGCAGATCGTGCATCACCTGTGCCAGCTTTTCATTGTCGTTGGCGACCTCAGTATAGTTTTCCGCGTAGCTGAGTATTGCCACGTTGCCGATATCATGCAGTAGCCCGGCAAGCAGGGCATGCTCGGCATTGAAGCGACCGGAGATTTTTGCAAGGACATAACTGATGGCGCTCACCTTGACGCTATGCTCCCATAACCGGCGCATCTGCTCTTTCAAGACACTCGAATGTGTATTGAACAACTCTCTCAACGCGAAAGTCAGGACCAGCTTGTGGGTCGTGTCGGCGCCCAGGCGGACAATCGCGGCGGCACAGGAGTCGACCGGTGTCACGCCGGCATAGAGGGGACTGTTTGCGGCACGCACGAGCTTGGTTGTAATCGCCGGATCGGTCTGGACGATATTGGCCAGTTTTCTCGCATTGGTCGTTTCGTCCCGCATGGCCCGGCCAACACGTACCGCCACATCGGGCAGACTCGGCAACACCAGGCGGTTGGTATTGAGGTCATCGAGCAGGACCTGTGTCATCCTGCTCTCGGCAAGTACCGGATCCACGATCTGGCTATCGCTGCCTAACTCGGTCGCGGTAAACCCTTCATGGTTATTCAAAAGGCCCTCAAGCAGACTGTTTTCGATCACCAGGTAGTCCGTTGGGGACATGGCCTCTACGGTATAGCGTCTGGGAATCAAATTGGCGATGGGGCTTTGTGCCTGAGGGGAGTCATCGAGGATTTCAGTGACCCGGCCGTCAGTGGAGAGAAGCCGTAACTTGCCTTTGATGAGGTAGAGGCTGAATGGCGTGATATCTCCCTGCTCGAGTATCTTAAGTCCCCGCCCGGCTGAATGAATCTGTATGGAACGACCAAGCAGCTCAAGTTGAATGTCGTTGAGTTGATCCAGGGGATGAAACCTTTTCAGGATTTCAGGTGTGGGGTGTACGACAATCTCACTCATGCTCAAGACTATCCTTTTTCAGCAACCACATTTTGCGGTCGGTTGTTGGTTCAACTGCAGAGTCCCGACAAGCTGATCGACTGACTGCAGTTTGTGGCGTTCCATATAGCGCATTATGCCAGTATTGATAGTTTTACAAATTAACGGATTATAGAAAAGGGCTGTGCCCACACCGACAGCGCTGGCGCCTGCGATCATGAACTCAAGGGCGTCCTCGGCCGAGGCGATCCCCCCCTGACCGATGATGGGGATATTGTGATCGCGGCAGACCTGATAGACCTGATGGACCTTCAACAGCGCCACCGGTTTTATCGCCGGCCCGGAAAGGCCGCCCTGGTTATTGCCTATCAGAGGGGTACGGCTTTCGATATCGATCGCCATGCCCATCAGGGTGTTGATGACGGCGAAGGCGTCACTGCCCGCCTCAATGCAGCCTTTTGCATTGGCAGCTATATCCGTCTGATTGGGGGAGAGTTTTGTGATCAGTGGCTTGCGTGTCGCCTTTCTGCAAGCCTCCACCACGCGTGCCGACATCGCCGGATCGTTACCGAAAGCGACACCGCCCTGCTTGACGTTGGGACATGAGATATTGATCTCTATGGCATCGATGGGTGAGTCGTCGAAACGCCGGGTGACTTCAAAATACTCTTCCACCGTGGAGCCGGAGACGTTGGCGATGAAACGGGTCTCGGTGAAATCGAGGGAGGGAAGAATCTCATTGATGACATGATCGACGCCGGGATTCTGTAGTCCGATTGCATTCAACATGCCATCCGGTGTTTCATAGACTCGATGGGGTTGATTGCCCAGGCGCGGCTCCAGGGTGGTCCCTTTGAGGCAGACGGCGCCGGCATCCCGGTTGCTGAAACCGCTCACCCTTGTGTACTCTTCGCCGAAACCGACACATCCTGAGAGCAGTACAATGGGTGAATTGAATTTAAGTCCGCAGAACGCAGTCTGCAGGGTTGAAGGGCCGCTATTGTTCATCAATCTATTCTGTTTCTCCAGCCGGGGGTGAGGAGTGTTCCATGTTGTGCTCTACGAGCCGGAAATTCCACCGAATACAGGCAATATCATACGCCTGTGTGCCAATAGTGGCAGCAAATTGCATCTGATTCACCCCCTGGGTTTCGATCTGGATGATAAAAGGCTGCGACGGGCCGGGCTCGATTACCGGGAGTGGGCCGATGTCGGGGAGTATGAGACCATCGAGGCGTTTATGGAAAGGATTGCGCCGAAAAATCTCTATGCCTGCACCACCAAGGCGCAGCGCTGCTATGCGGATGTGGCTTTTTTGCCCGGTGACGCGCTGTTGTTCGGTCCGGAGAGTCGGGGCCTGCCGGCAAATGTGCTGGACGGAATGGAACCGACACAACGTATCCGCATTCCTATGTTACCGCACAGTCGTAGCTTGAATCTCTCCAACGCGGTCTCGTTGATTCTCTATGAGGCCTGGCGTCAAGCGGGCTTCGCGGGTGGAGTTTGATTGGACATGGATTGAGGGGTTTCCGGTGTTGCGTTACAGGCCCTCGGCCTTTTGCCGCCTCTCCAGCAGGTTGTGCACGGCCTCTTTAGGCGCCAATCCCTCATACAGCACCCGATAGACCTGCTCGGATATCGGCATCTCCACACCCTGTCTCTGTGACAGGGCGTAGACCTCCTGGGCCGCGTGCACCCCTTCCACTTCCTGTCCGATACTTGACCGGGCCCTTTCCATGGAAAGACCCTCGGCAAGGGCCAGGCCCATGCGGCGATTGCGGGATTGGTTGTCGGTGCAGGTCAATACCAGATCACCCAGTCCGGCAAGCCCCATGAAGGTCTCCTGTCTGCCGCCGAGTTTGAGGCCAAGCCGCATGATCTCAGTCAACCCGCGTGTGATCAATGCAGCCCGGGTGTTGGCGCCAAAGCCGAGTCCGTCGGCGATGCCGGCCGCAATGGCGAGGACGTTTTTGCTGGCGCCGCCTACCTGTACCCCGACCAGGTCATCGCTGGTATAGGCACGAAACCAGGGGGCGTGGAGGCGTTCGGCAATGCGTTCCGCGTGTGCTGTTGTGGTGGCCGCAACAGTGACAGCGGTGGGTAATCCCCTTGCCACCTCGCCGGCGAAGGTCGGTCCGGAGATGACAGCCAGCTCTCGTCCGGGCAGCCGTTCTGCGGCCACCTCGCTTAAAAGCCGCTGCGTTCCCGGCTCAAAACCCTTGGTTGCCCAGGTGATGCCGGACTGGGCCTGCAGCAAAGGGGCTATCTCTGAGGCAACGCTTTGAAAGGCGTGGCTGGGTACGGCGATAAGGATCTCCGATGCGCCGTGTAAGGCCTTGTGCAGTTCGATTTCAGGATGAAGCAACGGTGGAAACCCAACCCCCGGGAGGTATTGTTTGTTTTCCCGGTCCCGGATCAGCGCCTCGATCTCCGCTTGCAGATGACCCCATAGACTGACCCTGTGGCCGTTGCCGCTGAGCAATATGGCCAGGGCCGTTCCCCAGGATCCGGCCCCGAGTACCGCGATGGTTGTGTGTTTCGGCTCATCCATGGTGCTGAATTCGCTTCAAGTTCATAAGGGCCTGTTACCAAGCAACCATTCGGCTAGTGTTGGGCTTCGCTCTCGGCCTGGGCCTGCGCCTTTTTCGCCAACTCCTGTTGATGCTGGGCATACAACATATCGAAATTGACCGGTTGCAGCACCAACTGCGGGAAACTTCCCTTCATGACAATGTCGGAGATGGCTTCGCGTACGAAGGGGAAAAGCTGATTCGGGCAGTAGGCGCCAAGCAGCGGACCCATCTCCTGATCGGGAAAGCCTGTGATGCTGAAGATTCCCGCCTGCTTGACTTCTACCAGGTAGGCCGTGTTGTCTCCCACCTTAGTGGTCACCGTGACGGAGAGTGTCACTTCATACGCGGTGTCAGTGAGTTTGTTTACCTCGGTGTTGAGGTTTACGCCGGTCTCCGGTTTCCACTCTTGCTGGAAAACCGCCGGCGTGTTCGGTGTTTCGAATGAGATATCCTTGGTATAGATTCGCTGCAGGGCGAATTCTCGATTCTGTTCGTCTTGTTTGGCTTCAGTCATGACTGCTTCCTATGAGGTGGGGCTACTTGGATTTCCGGGTAATGGGAAGATTCGCACTTTGCCAGGCAAGTATACCCCCTTTCAGGTTGTAGACTTGTTCGAATCCGGCTTTTTTCAGTTGCACGGTGGCTGCAGAGGACTGGGCACCGGAGCGACAGCTGATAATTATCGGTTTCTCCTTATATTTATTGAGCACACCCATCTGATTGGCGAAGCCGTTACTGGGTATGCTGATCGCATTGATGATATGGCCCTTGTTGAAGTCGGCTGCCGGTCTTACATCCACCACCACGGCATCCTGATGGTTGATCAGCTCAGTGGCGGCGACGGGATCGACGGCGTTTTTGTCACCGACAAGCAGGTTGAATATCAGGAATCCGGCCACTACGACAAACGTAAGGACGAGTATCCAGTGATTCATCGTGAATTCGATGAGCTGTTGCATTGGTGCCTCTTATGCAGATTAATCTATCAAGGGGGGGAGAGTTTATAACAGGAGGGCAGTAGGGTTAAGGGTTGATTGCCGATAACCATGAGAATTGATTCGGCATCTTTGATCAGCGACAGCCCGCCCGGGGCGGGAATGGACAGAATCAGCCTTCAGCTGTGTGTGCAGAAGACCTCGCGCATCATCCCGATCAGTTTTAGGGTTCGAAAATCGCTGACCCGGTAATAGACGCGATTGGCGTCTTTTCGGGATGCGAGGATGCCCTTATCCCGTAGTATGGCAAGATGCTGAGAGATATTGCTCTGTGAAGTGCCTACCTGCTCCACAATATCCTGTACGCTCACTTCCTGGCCGCCCAGGGTACAAAGGATTTTCAGGCGCAGAGGATGGGACATGGCCTTGAGTGAGCGCGAAGCACGGTCGACGTCTTCATCGGTGGCAAATAGATTTTCCATCCCCTCTGTCTCCTGAAGATTGAGGGGTTGGGTGCTTTTGTCGTATTTGTTTTCCATGAAACCAGCCTTTTTACCAGTAACTAGGGCCTGTTAACATTAATCCAATGCACCCTGTTGTGCCTTAAAAAGCGCCAATCAAGGCGCGACAGAGCCCATCGGATTAATGTTAACAGGCCCTAATACAATAATACGCTGTTTTTCCACCGAATGAGAACCCCTTTATATCTTCCGGTTAATCAGTGCGCGATTCTGGCATGCTAATCCCGACTTCCCGTGGATTCTGGCTTGCTTCGGGGATTGGTGATTTAATTGGCGATTGGCCAGATCATGAGTAGTAGATATTCAGAGAACGAACAATGACGGAGAGACCCAAACCGGTTGCCCTGATCATCCTTGATGGCTGGGGTTATAGCGAGGACACAGAAGCCAACGCCATTGACAATGCAGTTACACCGGTTTGGGATCGCCTTTGGCGTGAGCAGCCCCACACCCTTATCAACACATCCGGGGCCTCTGTCGGTCTCCCGGGAGGGCAGATGGGCAACTCTGAAGTGGGCCATCTCAACCTGGGGGCTGGACGGGTGGTCTATCAGGAGTTTACCCGGGTCAGCCGCTCGATCAGGACGGGCTCCTTTTTCACTAACAAGACCCTCACTGAGGCGGTTGACAAGGCAGTCGCCAGGCAAAAGTCGATACATATCATGGGGCTCCTCTCCCCCGGTGGCGTACACAGCCACGAGGATCATATTCATGCCATGATCAAGCTGGCCGTTGAGCGGGGGGCGGAACATGTCTATCTGCATGCCTTTCTGGATGGAAGGGATACCCCGCCAAAGAGTGCCGAGGCTTCGATCGTTGCGGCAAACACTGTTTTTGCCGAATTGGGCAGAGGACGGATCGCAACCCTTACCGGTCGCTACTACGCCATGGATCGAGACAACCGCTGGGATCGAACCGAAGAGGCCTACGAATTGCTTGTGGCGGGCAAGGCGAACTATCAGGTGGAAGATGCCCGCCAAGGCCTGCTTGAGGCCTATCAACGGGGAGAGAGCGATGAATTTGTCAAGACTACGGCTATCCTGCCAGCCGGGCAGGAACCGGTAACCATTGGCGATGGCGATGTGGTGTTTTTTCTCAACTACCGGGCAGACCGGGCCCGTCAGTTGACCAGCGCCTTCGTCGAGGAGGACTTTGCGGGTTTCGAACGCAAGCAAAGTCCCAGCCTGGGTGAGTTTGTCAGTCTCACCCGCTACCACAAACGCTTTGAGATACCGGTCGCATTCCCTCCGGAAAAGTTGCGTAATGTATTCGGTGAAACCATCTCCAAGCAGGGGTTGCGCCAATTGCGACTGGCCGAGACGGAGAAATATGCCCATGCCACCTTCTTCTTCAATGGAGGTCGTGAGCGGCCGTTCGACGGGGAGGAGCGTATCCTGGTGCCGTCGCCCAAGGTGGCGACCTATGATCTGAAGCCTGAAATGAGCGCCGAGGAGGTCACCGATCATCTGGTGACGGCGATTGGGAATGGCAAACATGATGTCATCATCTGCAATTACGCCAATAGTGACATGGTGGGGCATACCGGGAAATATGAGGCGGCAAAACTCGCCATCGAGACCCTGGATCATTGTCTGGGCAGGGTTTTGCAGGCCATTCGCCTGGCAGGCGGCGAACTGCTGATCACTGCGGATCACGGTAATTCAGAACAGATGGAAGACCATGAAAACCATCAGCCGCACACGGCGCATACAACCAACCAGGTACCGTTGGTCTATGTTGGCCGAGGCAATGCGGAACTGCTCGAGGGCGGCGCCTTGTGCGATATATCGCCAACGCTGCTGAAGATCATGGGACTGGCTCAACCTGATGAGATGCAAGGTCATCCATTGATTAACTTTACGCGGGAGGTTTGATAGATGGGGCGGGCGAGCGGCCTGATGGCTCTCTCATTGGGATTGATGCTTAGCCTCTTATCCCACCCCATTATCGCAGAGGAGTCCGCGCAAGAGGCCAGAGCCAAACTGGAGCAGGTAAAAAAACGCATCCAATCACTACAGAAACAGTTACGCTCAACCCATGGCAAGTGGGAGCAACAAAGCCAGGCCCTGCAAAATACAGAGAAGCGGATTGGAGACTTTGCCCGCCGAATCCGGGTCACGGAACAGAGTTTGAACCGACAGAAGCGCCGTCTTGCCGGGCTTGAGAGTGAGCGTGCCGATGCGCGCCTTCACCTGGATCAGCACCGTGCCTCGCTTGAGCGGCAGCTCCGCGCCGGCTATGCCATGGGGCGGCAGGAGAAGTTGAAAATACTGCTCAATCAGCAGGATCCCGCAGTAGTCAGTCGTATTATGGTGTACTACGATTATTTCAACTCGGCCCGCGTGCAGCAGATGAACACAATTAAAGAGAGTCTGCGGCATCTACGGAGCATCGAGCGGGAGATAGCTCAGGAGGAGCAGCGTTTGCAACAGCTGCTGTCAAAGAACCAAAACCAGAAACGACAGCTTGAAGCGGCCAGGACCGGACGAAAGAAGATCATCGCGAGTCTTAACAAGCGCTTGAAGGACAAAGGGGAGGAGCTGGATGGTCTCAAGTCGGATGAGAAGCAACTTCGGTCGCTGCTTGCACAGATCCAGCAGGCGCTTTCCGACATCCCCCTCGACTCCACCGCTCATGTTCCCTTCAACTCCCGTAAAGGCAAACTGCCCTGGCCCTCCCGCGGCAGGCTGGTGGCGCGCTTCGGGTCGGAACGGGAGGTGGGCAAACTCAAGTGGGACGGGGTGCTCATCGCTGCCCCGGAAGGGCAGGAGGTTCGTGCCATTCACCACGGCAGGGTCGCCTTCGCCGACTGGCTGCGGGGTTTCGGGTTGTTGCTGATCATCGATCATGGCGACGGTTACATGAGTCTGTATGGCCACAACCAGAGCCTCTTCAAAGAGACGGGCGAGTGGGTTGAGCCGGGAGAGGTGGTGGCCCAGGTGGGCAACAGTGGCGGCCGGACATCATCCGGGGTCTATTTCGGCATCAGGCACAATGGACAGCCGAAAAACCCGAGCCAGTGGTGTCAGCGCATAAAAGGCAGAAAAATTGCCGGTTGGGGACGTAAAATCAGGCAAAAGGAACTATCTTTTTATGCAATCACTCACACTTTTCAAGGGTCTACGCCAGCGATGTCTTTGGTTATTGGGCAAACAGCCGTTCAATCAATGAGCTAGGGTCAATTGGATGAATGTGAACAGGCCCTAGCTGCACATTACATAGGTAAAACAGATGATAAGAGTAGTAAGACAAGCTTCTCTGCGAGGTCTTGGTCTGATTATAGTTTGTGCCAGTCTCTCACTGAGCGCATTTCAGACAATGGCGAAAGAGGAGCTGGAGAGCCTGCCCCTGCAACAGCTGCGCACATTTGCCGATATCTTCGGGCGCATCAAGGCCAACTATGTAGAGCCGGTTGAGGACGAGGTGCTTCTGGAGAACGCAATTCGCGGCATGGTTTCCGGTCTCGATCCTCACTCCAACTATCTGGATGCGGATGATTATAAAGAGTTGCAGGTGGGCACCAAGGGTGAATTCGGCGGCCTGGGCATCGAAGTGGGTATGGAAGACGGCTTCGTCAAAGTGATCTCCCCCATTGACGACACCCCCGCTCAGCGTGCGGGGGTCCGCAGCGGTGACCTGATTGTCCGCCTCGATGACACCCCGGTCAAAGGGCTCAGCTTGAATGAAGCGGTCGCCCTGATGCGCGGGAAACCCGGCACCTCGCTCGAATTGACCATCGTGCGCCAAGGGGAAGAGAAGCCGCTTAAGATTATCGTGGTGCGCGATATCATCCGGGTGGTCAGTATCAAGAGCCGTCTACTGGATGAACGCTTTGCCTATCTGCGCATATCCCAGTTCCAGACAAATACCACCAGTGACATGCTGAAATCCCTGGACAGACTGAAAGGCGAAGTGGAGGGGTCGCTGCTGGGCATGGTGCTGGATTTGAGGAACAATCCTGGCGGGGTATTGAATGCCGCCGTTTCCGTCAGCGATGCCTTTCTGGAATCCGGATTGATCGTCTACACGGAGGGGAGAGAGAGCGATTCCCAGCTACGCTTCGAGGCGGCGCCGGACGATGTCCTCGATGGCGCACCGATTGTGGTTCTGGTGAATGAAGGCTCGGCGTCGGCCTCGGAGATCGTGGCGGGCGCGCTGCAGGATCAGAATCGCGCCGTCATCATGGGTAGCCGCACCTTCGGCAAGGGCTCGGTTCAGACCATCATTCCCATTACCGACACGGCCGCGGTCAAGTTGACGACCGCAAGATACTTCACCCCTTCCGGGCGTTCAATCCAGGCGGAGGGGATCGAACCCGATATCGAACTGGAGGACCTGACCGTTTCGAAGGCGGAGGATAGCAAGGTCAAGCCGATCAAGGAGTCAAATCTTTCCGGTCATCTTCTCAATGGAAATGGGAAAGGGTCGAATAAGAGCGAAGAGAATAAAGAGAGCCAGGCCGATGAGAACCGGGATATGGTCAAGAAAGACTATCAGTTGGGTGAGGCGCTGAATCTGCTCAAGGGTCTGGCCATTCTGCGCAGCAGGAAAACCACCAGTTGAGTGGAAAAAGGGCAGCGATGCGTCGCCTTGTGTTACTGATCTGCTGGATATGCCTGCTTGCAACCATGACTGCCGGTATGGCGGATGAGGGCGATACCGCATCACCGAGCCCGGTGAAGATAGCCCTGATCATCGACGACCTGGGAAACCAGAAGGATGCGGGGGAACGCGCGTTGGCCCTGCCGGGGGCGGTGACCTACTCCTTTCTGCCGCAAACCCCCTTTGCCTGGCAGCTGGCGAGCAAGGCACACGCCACCAATAAAGAGGTCATGCTGCACCAGCCCATGGAATCGGACAACGGTAATCCCCTGGGCAATGGGGCACTGACCCTGGCTATGTCGAGGGAGCGATTCATCCAGACCCTGCAACGCAATATTGCGTCCGTTCCCTATGTCGCAGGGGTCAACAACCATATGGGAAGCCTGTTGACCAGGGATCCCACGGCCATGCGCTGGCTGATGAGCGAGTTGCGCGCCAGCGGGCTCTACTTCATCGATAGCCGAACCACCGATGCCACGGTCGCTGAACGCGTTGCCGGTAAGAATCTGATTGCCGCTTCCCGGCGGCATGTGTTTCTCGACAATACACAGGAAGAGGTCGAAATCAGGCGTCAGTTGGATCTATTACTGTTAACGGCGCGCGCGCAGGGACATGCGATCGGTATTGCCCATCCCTACCCAAAAACCCTGGCCGTACTCCAGGAAGAGTTGCCTAAACTAAAACGACAGGGTATTGAGCTGGTACCTGTCTCTGAATTGATCAATAGCGGGAGGCCACTATGGCACGCGTACTCGTCCCCCTCGCCGAAGGATGCGAAGAGCTCGAAGCAGTCACCATCACAGATCTACTGACACGGGCCGATATCGAGGTGGTTACCGCCGGTCTTAAAGACGGGCCGGTGAAGGCCTCGCGGGGCATCACCCTGGTGCCGGATACCACCCTCGATGCCGTCATGGATCAGGCGTTCGATATGATGGTGTTGCCCGGCGGCCTGCCCGGCGCCGACAATCTCGATGCGGATCCCCGCATCCATGAGATGCTGAAACGCCTCAACCAGCAGGGTAAATTCACCGCCGCAATCTGTGCCGCTCCCAAGGTGCTGGCCGGCGCCGGCCTGTTGCAGGGGCGGCGAGCAACCAGCTATCCGGGAGTGTTGGACAATATGGATCTGCCCCAGGTCGATGTACAGCTTGAGCGGGTCATCAGCGACGACCGGGTGATCACTTCCCGGGGACCGGGCACGGCGATGGATTTCGCCCTGGAGCTGATCGAGCAACTGAGCGGCCGGGAGACAAGAGACCAGGTAGAGCAAGGGCTGGTGCGCTGACTTTTACCATTATCCACGCTTAGCCTCTGTCCAGACGTCGATAACCTACGGCCTCGCTGATATGCGGGGTCTCCACCTCCGGGCTCGCCTCCAGGTCGGCGATGGTGCGCGCCACCTTGTGGATGCGGTGATAACCGCGCATCGATAGGCCGAGTTATTTGATAGCTTTAGAGAAAGATTACAAAAACATGAACTCTGATAGAGTGATTCCTGGCTATGCGGCAATGTTGGCATTTTGCACGCAATAGGTATGTTGATGGTCAGTGAGCCTACTCTCTGGATTTATTGAGTATGGATTTAAGGTGTTTAAGTAGTTGTAACTTTAAGTATTAATTCGAGATAGATGGTATTCTATTGATCCAACTCAATTTACTCGGAGTGGGGCACAAATACATTTTTTGAATTGTAATGAAGAAGATCACGCGGATTCAACTTGCTAATGCGACAGAAGGGTTATTCTTAAAAAATCTGATTTGGTGTTTTCCTGCCAAGACACTTTTTTGGGCTGATTGCTCAACTTGTTCATAAGTTTCTAAATATCCTTATGGGTGGTCCTTGTAAAGCCAGAGTTCTTTGGTAGATTTTGTCGGTTGATTTTGTGGCTGTTTTCATCGAGTCCCCGCTCCCCTGGCGCATATGGCTTACAAACTCTTTCCCCTTATCTTAGGTGCTGGTGTGGATATATTCGGACAGCGGTTGAGGTGCGACAGAACAGCTTCCTTTACACCCTCAGATCCTTTGGTAGCTACTTTAATGGTGAATACAGGCGTTATTGGTGAAAAAAATGGACAAGGATTTAAAACAGATTGGTTGGCGGGAGTGGGTAAGCCTGCCTGAACTTGGTATTCAGCATGTTAAGGCTAAGATTGATACAGGTGCACGAACCTCTGCGCTTCATGCATTTAGCGTGGAAAGCTACCGAGAAAATGGGGCACAGAAGGTCCGGTTTGGGATGCATCCATTTCAGAAGAATACGGAATTTGAGCAATGGTGCACTGCAGAGGTCATAGATGAAAGGAAGGTTTGTGACTCCGGTGGTCATCGTGAGACCCGTTACGTTATACGTACACCCGTCAAATTAGGGGACCATGAATGGGATATCGAAATCACACTAACCAACCGGGATACCATGAAGTTTCGAATGCTGTTGGGACGTACTGCCATGGCAGGTCATTTTAGTGTAGATCCTGAAGCTTCATACTTATTTGGAAAACCCAAAAAGACACGTCGTCGATATTTAAGAAAAGTACCAATAAAATGAAAATCGCCATTCTCTCCCGAAACCCCAATCTCTATTCAACTCGTCGTTTGGTAGATGCAGGCGAACAAAGGGGGCACGAAGTATACATAATAAACACGCTTCGTTGCTATATGAATACAACGTCAACTAAACCCGAGGTTCACTATAATGGTGAGGCCCTTTTAGGGTATGACGCAGTGATTCCGAGAATCGGAGCTTCGATAACCTTTTACGGAACGGCGGTACTACGTCAGTTTGAGATGATGGGCGTGTTTCCAGCCAATGAGTCGGTTGCTATCACCCGTGCCCGCGACAAGCTTCGTTCTCTGCAACTGCTCTCCCGTGATGGCGTAGGTTTGCCAATTACGGGTTATGCAAACTCACCGGATGATATTCAGGACTTGATCAAAATGGTGGGTGGAGCACCCTTGGTCATCAAGCTGTTGGAAGGTGCTCAGGGTATAGGAGTAGTGCTTGCCGAAACCAAGAAGGCCGCAGAGGGTGTAATAGAGGCGTTCATGGGATTGAAAGCCAATATTCTCATACAAGAATTTATCAAGGAAGCCGGTGGCTCTGATATCCGCTGTTTTGTCGTGGGTGGAAAGGTTGTGGCAGCAATGAAACGGCAGGCGCCGGAAGGGGAGTTTCGTTCCAACCTGCACCGGGGAGGTTCTGCAGAGCTGGTTAAACTCACACCGAAAGAGCGAGCTACGGCAGTACGCGCTGCGAGAGTCATGGGACTCAATGTTTCAGGTGTCGATATTCTCAGATCTGAGCGGGGACCGTTAGTCATGGAGGTCAATTCTTCACCCGGCCTGCAGGGAATAGAGGCCGCTACGGGGAAGGATGTCGCTGGCCTGATTGTCGAATTCCTAGAAAAGAATGCAAAACCTCACAGAACCCGTACCCGTGGAAAGGGTTAAGCATGTCGACATTAACAATTGGCGGCGTCAAGATTCCGCTTGACGGTCGTGTAAATCTAGATTTGCCCATCGCTCAATTACACACACACACTCCACTGACTATGCCCATTCGGGTATGGCGGGGTAAAAAAGATGGTCCAATACTCTTTGTGAGCGCCGCCATTCATGGGGATGAACTGAATGGTGTTGAGATCATTCGTCGGCTTTTGAATCAAAAAGCATTATCTCGATTACGGGGCACCCTAATAACAATTCCCATTGTCAATGTATACGGAGTGATACAACATTCCCGTTACCTTCCTGACCGGCGTGATCTCAATCGGAATTTTCCTGGACATGAACGCGGCTCACTTGCTGGCAGATTGGCAAACCTGTTTATGAAAGAAATTGTTGCTAATGCGACTCATGGTATTGATCTGCATACAGGCGCTATACACCGAAATAATCTACCTCAAATTCGAGCTAATATGGATGATGATGTCACGAGCAGTCTAGCCCACGCCTTTGGTGTGCCGCTGTTGATCAACTCTCAGCTTAGAGATGGATCACTTCGTGGAGCTGCTGCTGAATATGGTATTCCAATGCTACTTTACGAGGCTGGAGAAGCTTTGCGGTTTGATGAAGTCTCAATACGCGCTGGAGTAAAAGGTATTATCAATGTTATGCGTTCACTCGGCATGCTGCCAGCAATTAGGGGTAGAACCAAGAAATCATATGAACCAATTGTTGCGAGTAGTACTTCTTGGATTCGAGCACCGGAAAGCGGAATATTTCGTGCGATAGTACCTCTAGGTAGTCGGGTTAAACGAGAACAGTTACTTGGTGTTATTGCATCACCTTTTGGCGATCAGGAGTTTGAAGTGAAGGCCGCTTTTGGAGGTATTGTCATTGGGCGGACAAGTCTACCTTTAACCAATGAGGGTGATGCGCTGTTCCACATCGCACGCGTTCAGGGTATTCGTGTAGCAGAGGAAAGTGTGGAAAATTTTACAGGAGAGCTTGCCCCAGAGGAATCCGTGTCTAATCCAGATGCTGATGCACCGATAATCTGATATCGCATATCGGAAGTGCTCAGAATATTTTTTATTTTAGCTTCCTGTAGCATTCTTCGACAAATCAATACCTGATTACTCATGAGGCTCAGCTATTGAGCCTGTGGTGCAAGCATAATGGAACCTACTGAATAAAAGAGGATTTCATCATGCCGAGAAATACTATTCAATTTCAAAAAGGTCTTGGTTTGCACGATTTTCTGGAACAATATGGGACCGAGGATCAGTGTCGACAGGCATTGTATGATTTGCGCTGGCCGACGGGCTATGTCTGCCCTGAGTGCGGCAACACAACAGGCTGTGAACTCAAAAAGCGTCAGATATATCAATGTCACAAGTGCCATCATCAGACTTCCCTGACCGCCGGCAGCATCTTCCATGGCACCAAGCTGCCGCTGAGAACGTGGTTTCTTGCGATCTATCTGTTGACCCAACGCAAGAAAAGTATCTCGGCGCTGCAACTTTCCCGCGAAATCGGGGTGAACTACAATACGGCCTGGCGACTCAAGCATAAGTTGATGCAGGTGATGATGGAACGTGAGCGTGGAAAAAAACTGGCCGGTCGCATCGAATTGGATGATGCTTATCTCGGAGGCGAGCAAGCCGGTAAGCGTGGTCGTGGGTCGCGCAACAAAATCCCTTTCGTAGCTGCTGTTGAGACGACGCGGGACGGCAGGCCCATGAAAATTCAACTGCGTCGTGTAAGGGGCTTCCGCAAACGTGAAATCGCCCGCTACGCCCGCTCCTGCTTGATGCCTGGCAGCGAAGTCTTTACCGATGGGCTTTGGTGCTTTAGTGGCGTGACAACCGCTGATTGCCATCATAACCCCATGGTGACGGGTGGTGGGCGCCAAAGTGTCCAGTATTCGTGCTTCAAATGGGTAAACACGATGTTGGGTAATGTCAAAAACAGTCTGTTGGGTACTTTTCATGCGATTCGAGATAAACATGTGTCGCGTTATCTTGCTGAGTTCGAATATCGGTTTAACCGCCGTTTCGATTTACCCGCCATGATTGAACGATTGCTTTTTGCCGCTCTTCGCACTCCATCTATGCCATATCGCCTCTTGAGAATGGCTGAGGTTTAGGGGTAATCAGGAATCAATATATAAGATCATCGCAACCATATTCAATGGTTTGTCAACGAGTAGTATATAATAAAACAGGTGATCCTATGCGAACATAGCAGAACATGATCTATAGCTGCGTATACGATAAACAAATATCTGAGTGACATTTGATGCGGACTAACTGATATGTCAACTGGTACAAATACAGAGCTGTCTGAACTGCTAACAAATCCGACGTCCTGGGTTACTAACACTGCAGAACGAGCATTTCTTGCCATTCAAACATTCTTTCCTAATCTGTTGGTTGCTGTTGTCATACTACTATTGGGATGGGTGAGCGCTTGGCTTGTCCGGTTAATCATACTCCGCTTTGGGCGGGGTATGGATAGAATACTGACTGCGTTGCATTTGGGGACTTCAGATCCAATACTGCACTATAAATGGTCCGTATCGACCATCGTTGGTAATTTGACCTTCTGGATTATCATTGCATTTAGCATAGTTAATGCATCCAATGAATTAGGACTAGTATTTCTTGCAAACTGGTTACAGGACCTACTTAACTATCTGCCGCGATTGCTTATTAGTGGTGTAATTTTCTTTATTGGAAAGCTTATTAGTGACGGTCTCCGTGACTTTGTTCAGGGGTACGCAACTGCCAGAAATATGCAGCAAGGCGTAATATTGGCCCAAATGGTCGGGTGGCTTGTTCTTGCGTTTGCGCTGTTGCTTGCGCTAGATCAGCTAGGTCTTGATATCAGGCTTCTTGAAAATATCATTATCCTGTCCTTCGCGGCCTTTTTTGGTGCTACCGCACTTGCTTTTGGTTTAGGTGCTGCAGACTCTGTACGCAATATTATGGCGTCTCACTATCTACGTAGACAATATCAACCTGGTCTGCGTGTAAAAGTCGGCGATCAAGAAGGGGAGATCCTGGAACTTACGCCTGTTGCCGTTTTACTTGATACTGACAGCGGCCAAGCATTAATCCCCACTCGCATCTTCATGGAAACTGCATCTGTAATTCTGGAATCGGAGGATCAGAATGAACGCTGATCCGCTGGTAACCTCGTATCTAGAGACACATCCCGCTGCGGCAGCAAGTAGTCTGCATCAACTTAGTACAACTGAGTTGACAGAGTTCATAGCCATGATATCACCTCCGATTGCATCACGTGTACTCATGCATATGATGCCAGGAGTTGCTGCCGATATCTTATCTCGCATGGAGGATGAAGTTGCTGCAGATATATTATTTCGTATGCCTAATGAGGCAGCTGTATCAACGATGCGTTCTATCATTTACCTGATTACCCCTAAACCTCAGCCATTCTCAAGAGGCGATATGGCGTAGGTGGAGTGCGAAGAGCGGCAAAAAGCAATCGTTCAATCATGGCGGGTAAATCGAAACGGCGGTTAAACCGATATTCGAACTCAGCAAGATAACGCGACACATGTTTATCTCGAATCGCATGAAAAGTACCCAACAGACTGTTTTTGACATTACCCAACATCGTGTTTACCCATTTGAAGCACGAATACTGGACACTTTGGCGCCCACCACCCGTCACCATGGGGTTATGATGGCAATCAGCGGTTGTCACGCCACTAAAGCACCAAAGCCCATCGGTAAAGACTTCGCTGCCAGGCATCAAGCAGGAGCGGGCGTAGCGGGCGATTTCACGTTTGCGGAAGCCCCTTACACGACGCAGTTGAATTTTCATGGGCCTGCCGTCCCGCGTCGTCTCAACAGCAGCTACGAAAGGGATTTTGTTGCGCGACCCACGACCACGCTTACCGGCTTGCTCGCCTCCGAGATAAGCATCATCCAATTCGATGCGACCGGCCAGTTTTTTTCCACGCTCACGTTCCATCATCACCTGCATCAACTTATGCTTGAGTCGCCAGGCCGTATTGTAGTTCACCCCGATTTCGCGGGAAAGTTGCAGCGCCGAGATACTTTTCTTGCGTTGGGTCAACAGATAGATCGCAAGAAACCACGTTCTCAGCGGCAGCTTGGTGCCATGGAAGATGCTGCCGGCGGTCAGGGAAGTCTGATGATGGCACTTGTGACATTGATATATCTGACGCTTTTTGAGTTCACAGCCTGTTGTGTTGCCGCACTCAGGGCAGACATAGCCCGTCGGCCAGCGCAAATCATACAATGCCTGTCGACACTGATCCTCGGTCCCATATTGTTCCAGAAAATCGTGCAAACCAAGACCTTTTTGAAATTGAATAGTATTTCTCGGCATGATGAAATCCTCTTTTATTCAGTAGGTTCCATTATGCTTGCACCACAGGCTCAATAGCTGAGCCTCATGAGTAATCAGGATCATTTATGACAGGCACAACACCCTGTACAGTAAGATGCCTAAAAGCGCAGCATTACGTTTGCGATTACAGATGCGGTATCCAGAAGCTTTGATCGGATCATTAGTGGATCCGGATAGCGTAACACTTCGACCAGAACAACGAGTCTCTAGCGCCCTGCTGCTATTAAGAGAGGGCAGTCAGCGCGTGTCACAACAAATATATCTCATTAACGATGAACGTCATCTTCTTGGCTATATTGATTTAAAGACCCTAATCGTAAATCGAGAACGCACAACATTGTCAAGACTCATGAAAAAAGCCCCCTTGGTGCTTAATGTCCGTGCACCATTACATTCAGCAGAGGATTTAGATGCCTGGCTCAGTTTTGACAGTCTACCCGTAGTAGGTCGACATGGAATTTTTCAGGGTGTTCTACGGCGTGATGCTTTGGCGCGCGAAGATCATTCTTTACTGACTAGCATTTCATCTGAGAAAGAATTTACCAGAACCCGTACTGCATTGTCCGATATCCTTTGGCTAATTGTAAGCTCATTGCTTGCCCCACGTGATAAGTAAAAATCCCGATAAAAGGATAATCAAGATGACCTCATCTACTGCAATAATTGAATTGTTACGCAAGGACTATATTAACGGTTTTCCTAAGGATGCCGCTAAAGTTCTTGATCGTATGCCGTTAGAAGAGATTACTGATCTACTTCAATCTATGGATGATGAGGATACGATAAATATTTGGAACCAGCTTTCACCTGATGTGGCAATGCGGATACTGGATCAATATCCGGATGAGAGAGCAGCAAAATTGCTTAGCAGTTTGGAAATTGATCATGTTATACCTATCCTATCTCTATTCGATATTGAGAAACGCCAACGATATCTGGATATCATAGGTGGTGAGACATCCAAAGAATTGACTTTGATGCTAAACTATCCGCAAGATAGCGCCGGCGGCATCATGGATCCTAAAGTTTTATTGTTGCAACCGGAAGTAACTGTCGCTGAGGCTTTGAATCGTGTTCGACAACTACGCCGGAGAGGTGTCCGGGTTCTTTTCGTGGTTGACGTAGATAAACGTTTGGAAGGCACAGTGGATGTACAGGATCTGGCGACATCATCTTCAGAGACTACTCTTGATGAAATAATGCGCCCAGCAAAGGCATCAGTTAATGTGATCTCTTCAAGAGAAGAAGTCGTGGAGTTATTGGATCAGTATCAGTTGACTGATTTGCCCGTAATCGATCACAATGGCCGTCTCGTCGGCGCAGTACGCCATCAAAACCTTGTGGCTGCTGCTGAGGATGAGGCTACAACCGCCATTCAAACTATGGTTGGCGTAAGTCGTGATGAACGGGCGCTTTCCAGTGTAGGCTTTGCTGTACGTAAACGTCTTCCTTGGTTGCATATTAACTTGGCGACGGCTTTTCTTGCCGCAGCAGTCGTCGGCATTTTTGAGAGTACAATTGCTGCAAATACAGCACTTGCCGTTCTTTTACCCGTAGTTGCAGGACAGTCCGGGAATACAGGCGCACAGGCTTTGGCTGTGACCATGCGCGGATTGGCACTTCGGGAAATACGTATCCGCCACTGGTACCACATACTGGTCAAAGAGATGTCAGCCGGCTTTTGGAATGGCCTTGCTATCGCGCTGACCACATCCCTTGGGGTATGGATATGGAGTCAGTCATCTACACTGGCTGGCATTATTGCCATTTCAATGGTGCTCTCAATGGTGATTGCCGGTATCGCAGGTGCAGCAATTCCCTTGTTGCTTACCTGGGCCAAGCAGGACCCTGCGCAAAGTTCGTCCATAGTATTGACTACTGTGACAGATGTTGCAGGCTTCTTCAGTTTCCTCGCCATTGCTACCTTACTACTCGATAAATAACTTATTAATCTGACAACTCCATGACTCGTGATGAGAATAAAAGAGTAAAGGGGTCAAGTCTGTACATATAGTAATTAAATGCGTCTAGTTTCTCTATGGCACGTCCCCTGAGAGTAGAATACGAAACGCCTTTTACGATGTCATGAATCGTGGACAACTGTTAATCGCTTAACAGTTAAGTTTGCATAGATATCGAGCATTGTTACAGGCAGTTTGATGGAGATTAAGATGTATCGTCAGGGAAACGGTCCTCAACGGATTCCAACAAACGTTTACCATGGATAACGGCCAGAATATGCAACTTGGCGGAGTGGATCTCGTAGATCAGACGATAGCTGTAGATAAAACGCTCTCGGATGTTCTGCTGTCTCAGTTCGGGGACGACTCGGCCTAGGTGAGGTTGTTCCGGCAACAGGTCCGTCGCTGCAATCAGCGCCTCGACCACTCGTTGTGCATAGTGGGGCGAATCTCGATGTATATATTCGGCGATTTCGTCAATATCCTCGAGTGCCGCATCGGACCAGACCAGCCTCAGGGGTTTAGCCACTTGCTCAATCGCTCCCTGGCTTCATCGTCTTCGACTTCCCCGTCCTGGGTGATGGATACCTGGCCACGCTTGATTTTCTCCAGCACGTAAAGATGGTACTGGATGTCCTCGTAGCTGCTGTCGTCAGGCAGGTTTTTTAAGAGCTGTTCCACCTCTTGCTTTGCCGTCAGCATAGCCTTTTCCTCAATGCCGTTTACCATGTCTCTAAGCATATCAGGATCTTGCTGGGTTTTCGTTGCTTTCATCTCCATCCTCTGTGTCTTATATATTGCTTGTCAGGCCTACAATTAAGGCCGTTGCGTCAGCAGCCTGTTCTTCTTTCCTGTTTACTTGATTGCATACTTCGCTCTTGCTGGATGCGTTAACGCCTGTCCAAACGTCGATACCCGATGGCCTCGCTGATATGTGATGTCTCCACCTTCGAGCTCGCCTCCAGGTCGGCGATGGTGCGCGCAACCTTGAGGATGCGGTGATAGGCGCGCATCGACAGACCAAGTTTTTCAATCGCCCTGTGCAACAGTGCGTTACCCTCCTTGTCCGGTGAAGCAAACTTCACGATGTCCAATCCCTGCAGGGCCTGATTGGTGCAGCCCTGCCGCTGGAGTTGTATATCACGGGCTGCGATGACCCGGCGACGGATGATTTCGCTCGACTCCTCTCCTGTCTGCGACACCTGGTGGTCGAGTTGCAGAGGCTGTCTGGGCACCTCCACGTGCATGTCGATGCGGTCGATCAAGGGGCCGGAGATGCGGTTGCGGTAGCGGGTGATGCGGTCGAGGGTGCAGTGGCAGCGGTTGCTGCCGTCCCCCAGGTGGCCGCAGGGGCAGGGGTTCATCGCCGCGATGAGCTGGAAACGGGACGGGTAGTCGACCTGGCGGTTGGCGCGGGAGATGGTGATGCGGCCGTTTTCCAGGGGTTCGCGCAATACCTCCAGGGTATGCCGATCGAATTCGGGTAGTTCGTCCAGGAACAGCACGCCGCGGTGCGCCAATGAGATTTCGCCGGGTTTTGGATTACTGCCGCCGCCGACCAGGGCCACCGCCGAGGCGGTGTGATGGGGGGCGCGGAAGGGTCTTTGACGCCACTGGGCGGGTTGGAAAGCCCTGTTGTTGGCCACCGAGTGAATGGCTGCGGACTCCAGCGCCTCCTCTTCGCTCATCGGGGGCAGGATTCCCGGCAGGCGGGAGGCGAGCATCGACTTGCCGGTGCCGGGCGGACCGATATAGAGCAGCGAGTGGGCGCCGGCGGCGCTGATCTCCAGGGCGCGCCGGGCATGACTCTGTCCATAGACATCAGACATATCGAGCCGGCTCTTTTCACTCGCCTCGATAGCGTGCGTGCTTTTGTACTGCGCCAACGGGTTGACACTGTTGAGGTGTGAACAGACTTCGAGGAGGTGGCTGGCCGGATAGCCCGCATGTTTCATCCGTTTTTAAATTTAGCCGGTGATATGGCCAAGCTTGGATGGTTTGCCCTCACTGGGAACCAAACCTCTATCAAGCCCTGATTTTCCACCCTCCGGGCAGACTCCCCCTTACCCCCATTGTTGATCAACGTGCCGGGGCAGCACTCTGCCGGGCTATCCCGGCTTGAGTCGTGCCGCCACCTGGAAAAACAGCGCCTGATAGGGATAGGTGCTGGAGAGCAGGAAGCGGATCCGTCGCGTGTTGCGAATGATGACCGCCCCGATCTTGAACAGTTTGAGCCGGATCGTGGTCATCTGTGCACGCGCCAGTTCCGTGCCCTTCAGCGCGAGGCGCCGGATGGCCTCCATCAGCACATAGGCCAGACTGGACAGCAGTAGACGAAACTGATTGGCCCACCAGTAATGCGCGCTGGTGCGATCGGCGAACAGCCCCAGTTGCTGCTCCTTGATTCGGTTCTCCATGTCACCACGGGCGCAGTAGAGGTCATCGTAAAGGCGCTGTTTGTCGCCGGCCAGGTTGGTGACGATGAAGCGTGGATTTGGCCCCTTGTCGGTGACCTCCAGTTTGGCGATCACCTTGCGACGCGTCTTCCAGGTGCTGGCGGCATAGTGAAACTGAAAGAATTCCCGCATCTTCATGCCGGTTCGCTTCGCCAGTTCCTCAACCCACTGCATGGGCTCACGGATACACCGCAGCAAGGCGTCATTCTTGGCGATGCCCACGATATAGCCCACAGCGTTGCGCTCGCACCAGCTGAGCATGTGGTGACGGCAAAAGCCGCTATCGCCCCGAAAGATGATACGCACTTCAGGCCAAGCCCGGCGCAGGCGTTTGACCAACAGCGCCAGAATCGCCCAGGCATGCTTGGGCGCATCGATCCGGCTGGGCCGCAGATAACTCACCAGCAGTTGATCGCCACAAAAGACATACAGGGGCAGGAAGCAGTAGTGATCGTAGTAGCCGTGAAAGAAGCGGCCTTCCTGGCGGCCATGCACCGGATCATCCGTGGCGTCGAAATCCAGGATCAGCTCATCGGGTGGTGCATCATATGAGGCAATGAACTGCTCGAGCAGTAGGTTGTGGACATCAACGGCAACCCGGCGATCGACCCGGTTCTCCAGCCGACAAAGTGTCGACTGGCTGCCCAGTACCTCCTCGCGTTCGATCGAGCTCTGTAGGGCCGGGTCGGTGCGTAGTGTCTGATGGTCGTTCAGATCTTCATAACCCAGGCAGAGCCCATAGACTCGCTGGCGCAACAGGCTCAACTGGCTGTGTTCAATATAGCGGGGATCTCGCGGGTCGGGGATGACCGCATCAACCGCCTCGAGCAATCCCAGACGCCTGTCGATCTCACGCAGCAGCAACACGCCGCCGTCCGAGGTGATATCGCCACCGGAAAACTCGGCTTGAACCTTACGGCGTTTTAGGGCTGGAAAATCAAAGGCAGTCTGGGTACAGTTTGTCACAGGCAAAATCCTTTCGATTACAGTGTAAGCAACTGAATTATATCGAAGTATCAGGATTTTGCCTTTTTAATGCGTGAAATATTGGGGATAGCATTGGAGCCCGTTGACCAGTCCCGCCTCCTCGGCATTCTGTTGCGGCAGGATCAGGGAGCGACCGGCGTCGCGGGCGGTGAGCGCCGCGGGGAGGATACCGCTGATCGGGCGCAGTTCGCCTGACAGGGCAAGCTCGCCGCTGAACTCATAGTGGCTCAAGGGGTCTGTCGTCAATTGATTCGAGGCGGCCAGGATACCGAGGGCAATGGGCAGGTCGAATCGCCCCCCCTCTTTCGGCAGATCGGCAGGCGCCAGATTGATGGTGATGCGCCGGGCTGGAAACTCAAACTGGCTGTTGATCAGTGCCCCTCTTACCCGGTCTTTACTCTCCCGCACCGCCATTTCGGGCAAGCCGACGATGGAGAGGCCCGGGAGGCCGTTGGAGAGGTGGACCTCGACGGTGACCAGGGGTGCTTGTACGCCCTCTTGGGCGCGGGAATAGAGAATGGCGAGTGACATAGATTCCTTCCTTGGAACAGCGTTCGGTCCGATGCTGATGAAGCGCTAGCCGGTTTTATCCTCCAGTTCCTTGATCTGTATCTCCAGCCGCTCAAGCTTCTCACGTGTGCGTGCCAGAACCGCCTGCTGAACCTCAAACTCCTCACGGGTCACCAGGTCGAGCTTGGCAAGTCCGGACTCCAGGGCGGCGCGTATGTTTTTTGCCACATCGGCCTGTAATGCCTGGATACCGCTGGGCATTGTCGCCGAGAGCCGGGTCGTCAGCTCATCGATAAGTTTCGGATCAATCATGCGGCAGACAATAGCCAGTGACGATCCCTTTGTCCAGCGAAAGAGGGCGCGGCTCCGGATAATCTTTGTGGCGAGATTCCCCTTGCAAGATGAATAGATGGAGCAGCGCTGTTTCTTCGATCCACCGGCAGATATATCGATCCGGCCATTTCGCACCAAGCCGGTGCACAGGTCTGGTGCAAGGGGATCGGTTGTGATCACAAACCATGCACGGTCATCTGAACAGGCCGGGATCATGCGTACCAATTATTGGGTATTTCCTGCAATTTCAACAGGTTGGAAAAGTTGGCACGAAGTCTGAGAAGACTGCAGTAGTTTCGCCTCGTCAAGCTATGAGTCGAGTTGACTGATTAACCCATGTTTCTAATTGATTAAGAGGAAGTATAACGATGAAGATGAACCGTCTTGCCCAGGCCTGTGGCGTTGCGCTGTTAGGAGTATCGTCCATCGCTGCGGCGGAAGTCAGCACCAATATCGGTGTCACCAGTAACTACATCTGGCGCGGGTTGACCCAGACAGGCAACAGCACCGCATTGTCCGGTGGCTTCGATTGGTCTGGGGAGTCGGGTCTCTATGCGGGTACCTGGCTGTCGGAGGCCTGGGACGATTACGAGCTCGACCTGTATGGCGGTTACGCCGGTGAGGCAGGTGACTTCGGCTATGATGTCGGCCTGATCTATTACGCCTATTCAAGCGATGCGGAATCTGATTTCACCGAGCTTGCCGTGAGTGGCAGCTGGCAGTTTCTCACCGCCGGTCTCAACTATGTCATCTCTGCGGAGGATGCGGTCGAGGTTATCGAAGAGGATCTCTACTACTACCTGGGCGCCAGCTTTGACCTGCCGCAGGACTTCTCCATCGGCCTGACGGTCGGTTTCGTCGAACCGGATGGCGATGGCGATGATGATTTTGAGGACTACACCCACTATCAGGTCGACCTGACCAAGGCCACCGGTGATTTCGGCGACGTCACCCTGAGCGTTTCCGATACCGATCTCGATGATACGGACGCTGCCGGCGAAGATTCCGATATGCGTTTCTTCATCTCTTGGAGCAAAGGCTTCTAAGACAGATCGGCTTGAGTTAACTATTTGATGTACGGCCCGTTCTGTTACGGGCTATACGAGGAGCAATCAGATGAAAATGGTTTCAGCAATCATTAAGCCGTTCAAGCTTGATGATGTCCGTGAAGCTTTGTCCGAAGTGGGTGTGGCGGGTATCACGGTCACCGAAGTCAAGGGTTTCGGGCGTCAGAAGGGACACACCGAACTCTACCGCGGTGCGGAGTACGTGGTCGATTTCCTACCCAAGATCAAGGTCGAGATCGCCGTCGATAACGACATAGTCGATCAGGTCGTGGAAGCGATCTCCAATGCCGCCAAGACCGGCAAGATCGGTGACGGCAAGATCTTCGTCACCGACGTGGAACAGGTCGTTCGTGTGCGTACCGGTGAAACTGGTCCCGAAGCGCTGTAACTCACTAGCAACATTTATTTGGAGAGTATTGTGGAAGCGATTACACAACTCAGTTACGCACTGGATACCTTCTACTTTCTGGTATCCGGCGCGCTTGTCATGTGGATGGCGGCTGGTTTCGCCATGCTCGAGGCCGGTCTGGTGCGAGCCAAGAATACCGCTGAAATCCTGACCAAGAACGTCGCCCTGTTCGCCATCGCCTGCATCATGTATATGTTGATGGGCTACAACATCATGTACCCGGGGGACGGCAACGGCTATTTTCCGGCGCTTGACCTTAGCTTTATGTTCGGTGGCGACAACAGTGTCGAGGATGTGCTGGCAAGCAATGGCGAGACCTACTATTCCGGTATGTCTGACTTCTTCTTCCAGGTGGTTTTCGTCGCCACCGCCATGTCCATCGTTTCCGGCGCCGTGGCCGAGCGGATGAAGCTCTGGGCCTTCCTGCTGTTTGCCGTGGTTATGACCGGTGTCATCTATCCGCTGCAGGGTTACTGGAAATGGGGCGGTGGTTTCCTGGATGCTGCCGGTTTCAGCGATTTTGCCGGCTCCGGCGTGGTACACCTCTGCGGCGCTGCGGCAGCCCTGGCGGGCGTCATTCTGCTGGGAGCCCGTAAAGGCAAGTACACTGTGGATGGACGAGTCAACGCCATACCCGGCGCCAACATGCCATTGGCCACCTTGGGTACATTCATCCTGTGGCTGGGTTGGTTTGGTTTCAATGGCGGGTCCGAGCTGAAGATCTCCGATATCGGCGAAGCCAATGCGGTCGCCGCAGTTTTCGTCAACACCAATGCAGCCGCGGCCGGCGGTGTGGTGGCGGCGCTGCTCACCGCGCGTGCGCTGTTTGGCAAAGCGGATCTGACCATGGCGCTCAACGGTGCGCTGGCAGGTCTCGTGGCCATCACGGCCGAGCCGTTGACACCGGTTCCTTTGGAGGCAACCCTGATCGGCGCCGTTGGCGGCCTGCTTGTGGTCTTCTCCATCATCACAATGGACAAGATCAAGATCGACGACCCGGTGGGCGCTATTTCGGTGCATGGCGTGGTCGGCATGTGGGGCTTGATCGCGGTGCCTCTGACCAATAGCGATGCCTCAATCGGGCCGCAGTTACTCGGTTTGGGAGTAATCTTTGCCTGGACGTTCGGCGCCAGCCTCGTGGTATGGCTGATCCTTAAAATCGTGATGGGTATCAGGGTCAGCGAAGAGGAAGAGTACGAAGGTGTCGATCTCGGCGAGTGTGGACTGGAGGCCTATCCTGAGTTCACCGGAAACCGAGGTTCAGGCCTGTAATACATCTGTTGGATGATCCTCCCTTTAAGGGCGCTTCAGCGCCCTTTTTTTATGTATCCGAAGAAGAAATTGTGGGTAGACTTCACTGTTCCTGTCATTCCGGCGCAGGCCGGAATGACGTGATCATTGGTTATCAGTTTGTCCATTACTCAGGCAGCGTCAGATGGTCAGAACTGACACACAAAAAGAAATTACTGATGGCTCCAAAAGCATACCGCTTTTCGATAGGTTAGTGTCATTTATCATTCAAGGCCACCGTTAAATTATTTATTGAAGATCCTTTCTCATAACGGTTCAGTTCCATCGATCTGCTGATCTTCGGTAGTTCATAAAGCCGTATATGGAAGGGTATAATCCCCATTCACAAATGCTCAATTCAGAACGAGCCATTCATTACGATAGATGTCATCATTGAGGTAGACTGGCCTTAAGCCGGTGATTTAGCCAGTACACGCCACAAGCGAAACGGTAAAGACACGAGGGTGATAGATATATCTGCAAGGAGCTGCTCATATGTTGGTTACACAAAGTAAATTACCATGCCTGCTTACGCAATCTCTGCTGTTCGTGCTGTTGATGGCGGGCTTGCCACTGCAGGCGGAGGTCTATAAATGGGTGGATGAGCAGGGTCGTGTGCACTTCAGTGACCGGCCTGTGACGGGGGAGCCCACAGAGATAAGGATCAGGGAACAGGAGAGTCCTCAGCCGACGGCGGGACAAGATGACAGGCAGAAGGAGATGCAGCGCATGCTGGATGTCTATGCAGAGGAGCGTGCGGAGAGGAAAGCGGCAAAACAGAAACAACTGGCTGAGCGGAAAAAACGCAAGCAGAACTGCGTGCGCGCCAAAGACCGCTACAGTTCCCATCTTCGGGCAACAGGTATCTATAATTTAGGCAATGACGGTGAGCGGCGTTATCTGAGCGATGAAGAGCGTGCGCGGCATATAAAACGGCTTAAAGCCGATATCGCGCGCTGGTGTCGGTGACGGGGTTACATATAGGTGATTTCCGTTTCGCTGACTATCCGGTTTCTGCCCCCCTCTTTGGCCTGGTAAAGGGCCTGATCGGCACGTTCGAGCAGGGTTTCGGGACTGTCTCCCCGGCGATAGCTGGCGGCACCCACCGAAACCGTAACCGATGGCAGTTTCTCTTTTGTGCTTCTTTTAATCAGTATCAGTTTCGCAACCGACTGGTGGATCGTTTCAGCGACGCCCATTGCATGGCTGATATCCGTTCCCGGCAGAAGTACCGTGAATTCCTCCCCACCATAGCGCGCGGGAAAGTCCTCATCCCGCAACTGGTCTCTCATGATCAGTCCGACACGACGGATAACTTCATCCCCGATCACATGACCGAGGTTGTCATTGAACTGTTTGAAATGGTCAATATCGAGCATCAGTATGGAAAAAGGGGTGGCTGCACCGTTGTGCGCCTCGACCAGTTCATGCATACGTTTGTTGAGCGCACGCCGATTGAACAATCCTGTCAACGCATCAGTGGATATCTCATCGCGCAGCTTTTTCACTTCGGATTGCAGTGACAGACTCTGCTCTTCGGCCGACTCAAGGTGGTCTCGTAACATGCGATTGTTTTGCATGGCTTGTGCGGTGGCCTGCATCAGGGTCTGTGCTATGCCGCGCAGATCTTCGAGACTGGGATTGGCATCCAACGCATGGCTCTGATTCAGCAAGGTCTCACTGAAGAGGTCGGTTTGGCTGCAGTTGTTTGTCACCCCTTCGAGAACCTTGAACAGCAGATTGTGCAGGTCGGCCAGGTGGTCGTCCAGCTTGTCGTTTTCAGCCCCCTCGAGGCAGAAATTTTCAAACAGACTAAACAGAAAGTGGCTGTCCAGATGGCGGGTTTTGTTCAGCTGGGCATCGACTATTCGTGTTAATTCGCCATGACGTTGAGAGGCATACTCATAGGCGACATGATAACAGACAGGTGTAATGGGAATGTTGTAACGAATCAGCAGTTCCGTTGCCTGGGTATGCCATTCATTGGCCTCATCCGCTGAATCCAATCTGAAGCAGTGTGAGTTGAGCATGGTAATCTGTACCGACTTATTATTGTCCCTGATTACTTGGTGGAGATTATCTTTCTGGATCTTTCGGTTTCCTTCGCTTGCGACCGAAGCGGCCACATCTTGAGGAAGAGATGGCAGGTAGTGTTAACGGATTGGCATTAAAAAAGGGGCTGATCGCCCCTTGTAAGCTTAAGTGTTGAGAATTTTGTCAGTGCACACTGCCGAAGGAAAGGTCCAATGAATAGGGTGGCAGCGGAATACCGGCTATCTTACACGCTTGGACTACCGGGCCCCTTGGAAAGAGCGTATAGAGATATCTTTTGCCGCCTCGATCCTTGACTTGTGTCGTCATCGCCTTAAGCACCAGTCTGGCGCTGCAGGTGGCGCCATGCTCTTCGCAGTGGCGGCGCAGGAAACGGATCATCTCCCAATGCGCATCAGTTAACCCCAATATTTCACGCATTAAAAAGGCAAAATCCTGATACTTCGATATAATTCAGTTGCTTACACTGTAATCGAAAGGATTTTGCCTGTGACAAACTGTACCCAGACTGCCTTTGATTTTCCAGCCCTAAAACGCCGTAAGGTTCAAGCCGAGTTTTCCGGTGGCGATATCACCTCGGACGGCGGCGTGTTGCTGCTGCGTGAGATCGACAGGCGTCTGGGATTGCTCGAGGCGGTTGATGCGGTCATCCCCGACCCGCGAGATCCCCGCTATATTGAACACAGCCAGTTGAGCCTGTTGCGCCAGCGAGTCTATGGGCTCTGCCTGGGTTATGAAGATCTGAACGACCATCAGACACTACGCACCGACCCGGCCCTACAGAGCTCGATCGAACGCGAGGAGGTACTGGGCAGCCAGTCGACACTTTGTCGGCTGGAGAACCGGGTCGATCGCCGGGTTGCCGTTGATGTCCACAACCTACTGCTCGAGCAGTTCATTGCCTCATATGATGCACCACCCGATGAGCTGATCCTGGATTTCGACGCCACGGATGATCCGGTGCATGGCCGCCAGGAAGGCCGCTTCTTTCACGGCTACTACGATCACTACTGCTTCCTGCCCCTGTATGTCTTTTGTGGCGATCAACTGCTGGTGAGTTATCTGCGGCCCAGCCGGATCGATGCGCCCAAGCATGCCTGGGCGATTCTGGCGCTGTTGGTCAAACGCCTGCGCCGGGCTTGGCCTGAAGTGCGTATCATCTTTCGGGGCGATAGCGGCTTTTGCCGTCACCACATGCTCAGCTGGTGCGAGCGCAACGCTGTGGGCTATATCGTGGGCATCGCCAAGAATGACGCCTTGCTGCGGTGTATCCGTGAGCCCATGCAGTGGGTTGAGGAACTGGCGAAGCGAACCGGCATGAAGATGCGGGAATTCTTTCAGTTTCACTATGCCGCCAGCACCTGGAAGACGCGTCGCAAGGTGATCGCCAAACTGGAGGTCACCGACAAGGGGCCAAATCCACGCTTCATCGTCACCAACCTGGCCGGCGACAAACAGCGCCTTTACGATGACCTCTACTGCGCCCGTGGTGACATGGAGAACCGAATCAAGGAGCAGCAACTGGGGCTGTTCGCCGATCGCACCAGCGCGCATTACTGGTGGGCCAATCAGTTTCGTCTACTGCTGTCCAGTCTGGCCTATGTGCTGATGGAGGCCATCCGGCGCCTCGCGCTGAAGGGCACGGAACTGGCGCGTGCACAGATGACCACGATCCGGCTCAAACTGTTCAAGATCGGGGCGGTCATCATTCGCAACACGCGACGGATCCGCTTCCTGCTCTCCAGCACCTATCCCTATCAGGCGCTGTTTTTCCAGGTGGCGGCACGACTCAAGCCGGGATAGCCCGGCAGAGTGCTGCCCCGGCACGTTGATCAACAATGGGGGTAAGGGGGAGTCTGCCCGGAGGGTGGAAAATCAGGGCTTGATAGAGGTTTGGTTCCCAGTGAGGGCAAACCATCCAAGCTTGGCCATATCACCGGCTAAATTTAAAAACGGATGAAACATGCGGGTTAACTCGATATTTTCTTCCGAGGCCAAGGCAATCGCCTGCTCTTCGGTCCACTCATCGAAACCTTCCGGTGTGTTGCTGTTCTCGACAGCCATTGGGTTCATTTCGGGCATGGTCGTCTCCAGTGGTGATGGTCGTTCGTTGTAGCTTTATGCATTATCAGTTTTAGGGGCTCGATTGAGTCCATGCTCTAAAAAGATAGATCAGATTTTCGTAAAGACCAAGAAAAATAGTAGGACATAATGCGGTCACCCTGCATGTTTGTGAAACCGGCGACAAAATGGTTTGATGTAGCTACTATTTTCAAGCAAAAATTTATATGGATTTTCCACTGTTTATGTCTAAATCATCCCCATTTGTCCTGGTCGATGGCTCCTCCTACCTGTTTCGCGCCTATCATGCCCTGCCCGACCTCAGCAACTCGCAAGGTGAACCGACAGGTGCGATTGTCGGCGTACTGAACATGCTGCGTCGCTTGATCAGCGATTTCGATCCCGACTATATGGTGGTCGTATTCGATGCCCCCGGCGGCAGTTTCAGACATGAGATTTATCCGGAGTACAAGGCCAATCGCCCCCCCATGCCGGACGATCTGCGCGATCAGATAGAACCTCTGCATGCGATCATTCGGGCGATGGGCCTGCCGATGCTGGTGGTGCCTGGCGTCGAGGCGGACGATGTGATCGGCACCTTGGCGCGACAGGCCACGGAACAGGGCATAGAGACTATGATTTCCACGGGTGACAAGGATATGGCGCAGCTGGTGAATGAACACGTCACGCTGATCAACACCATGTCAGAGACCACCACCGATATGGCGGGTGTAATGGACAAGTTCGGTGTCAGGCCCGAGCAGATTATTGACTACCTGGCCCTGGTGGGTGACACGGTCGATAATATACCGGGTGTTCCGAAGTGTGGTCCTAAAACCGCGGCAAAGTGGCTGAATACCTACGGTTCCCTGGATAATCTGATCACACATGCGGATGAGATCAAGGGTAAGATCGGTGAGAATCTGCGCGCCAGTCTGGCGCAACTGCCGCTCTCCCGTGAACTGGCAACCATAAAGCCCGACGTCAGCCTTGAAATGAGCCCAACTGATTACCGGCCGGTTGAGCAGGACAGTGCTGAATTACGGCGTCACTATCAATGGATGGGATCGAACCGTCTGCTCGCAACCCTGGATGACGTGGAATCGGATGAGCAACAGCAGGCAACGGAACAAGCCGCTGTAAACTACGAGACAGTGTTGAGCGAGCCGGCGTTGAAAAGATGGATCGCCCAGCTGGAGGCCCATGGCCTGTTCGCCTTCGATACGGAAACCACCAGTCTCGACTATATGCAGGCCGAACTGGTCGGGCTCTCATTTGCGCTACATCCTGGCGAGGCAGCGTATGTCCCCGTCGGTCACGACTATCCGGGCGCGCCAACGCAGCTGTCACGTGAGTTAGTGCTTACTCACTTGAAGCCGCTTTTAGAGAATCCAAAGCTGAAGAAGGTGGGTCAAAATCTGAAATACAATATGAGTGTATTGGCCCGCTACGGCATCGATATGCAAGGCATTGCCTATGACACCATGCTCGAATCCTACGTGCTCGATTCCACGGCTACACGGCATGACATGGACTCCATGGCCAAGCGCTATCTGCAACATGAGACAATCCACTTTGAAACGATAGCCGGCAAAGGCAAGAAGCAGTTGACCTTTAATCAAATCGATCTGGAGTTAGCCGCCCCATATGCGGCTGAAGATGCGGATATTACCCTCCGCCTGCATAATTATTTCTGGCCGAAATTTGAAAGTGAGCATTTACTAACGTCATTGCTGACGGAACTTGAGGTGGCGTTGATACCGGTATTATCGAGGATGGAGCGAGCCGGCGTGGCTATCGACAGCAGCATGCTGCGCAAGCAGAGCGATGAGTTGGCAAAGAGCATGCACCAACTCGAACAGCAGGCCTATTCTCTTGCCGGCCATAGTTTCAATTTGGGTTCTCCGAAGCAGATTGGGGAGGTCTTCTTCACCGAACTGGAACTCCCGGTGATTGCAAAGACACCCAAGGGGGCGCCCTCAACGGCGGAATCGGTGTTGGTCGAATTGGCGGAACAGGGGCATGAGCTGCCGGCAGTGATTCTGGAGCATCGCGGTCTCTCCAAGCTCAAGTCGACCTATACGGACAAACTGCCTGAGATGGTCAATCCGCAGACCGGCCGTGTACACACCTCATACCACCAGGCGGTGGCCGCCACAGGACGACTCTCCTCCACCGACCCAAATCTGCAGAATATTCCAGTACGCACAGAGGCGGGCAGGCGCATTCGCCGGGCATTTGTAGCGCAACCGGGCTGGAAGATGCTGGCAGCGGACTACTCCCAGATAGAGTTGAGGATCATGGCCCATTTGTCAGGGGATGAAGGGCTTCTACGGGCATTTTCCGAAGGCAAGGATATCCATCGGGCTACTGCGGCTGAGGTTTTCGACGAACCGCTGGATCGTGTGACTGCGGAGCAGCGACGCTCCGCCAAGGCGATCAACTTCGGCTTGATCTACGGCATGTCCGCATTTGGTCTGGCGCGTCAGTTGGGTATTGAGAGAAACGCCGCCCAGGCCTATGTGGATCTCTATTTCAAACGCTACCCCGGCGTGCAGGCATTCATGGATCGGACGCGGGAACTGGCCCATGATCAGGGTTATGTCGAGACGCTTTTCGGCCGCCGTCTTTACCTGCCCGATATCAACGCAAAAAATCATCAACGCAGGACGGCGGCGGAGCGTACGGCGATCAATGCGCCGATGCAGGGGAGTGCGGCTGATATCATCAAACGCGCCATGCTGGCTGTAGACGCCTGGATAGAGGCCAGCACACCGCCCGTACGACTTCTTATGCAGGTTCATGATGAACTGGTGCTGGAGGCCGAAGAATCCTATGTTATTGAAGCAAAAGACATTATTGCGAATTTTATGGAGGCGGCGGCCAGTTTGGCAGTGCCCTTGCTGGTGGATGTAGGGGTCGGCGACAACTGGGATCAGGCGCATTGAACTTTATATAAAATCACCAGTCTATCTAGCTGTAAGTCGTACGACGAGGGTCGCTTTTCCTCCCTTTGCGACCCATCCTTCCCGGTGACCCCATCCGGGAAGATCCGGCCCCGTCAGTCTCTCCCCTTAGGCTGATGGGGCTTTCTTTTTTTAGCGGCCAGCGGGTCAGTTTTCAGCGGGATGGCTGAGTGTGTGAGTCCGGTTCCAGTTCAAACCACAGGTCCAGCACCCGGTGGCACTCGTCAATGCCCTGTTTTTTCAATGCGGAGAAGCGTTGGACTGAGATCTCCGGGCGATCACCGAGTTCCTTTTTGACCTTCAACAAGGTGTTTTTGCCAGCGCCGGTCTTGAGTTTGTCGGCCTTGGTCAGGAGGATGTGTGTCGGTAGGCCATGGTAGGTATTCCATTGCAACATCTGCAGATCGAACGCTGTCAGCGGATGACGGATATCCATCAACAAAATCATGCCTCTGAGACATTGCCGTTGTTCGATGTAGTGTGCAAGTGTCTTTTGCCACTCTTTTTTGATCGATTCCGCGACCTTGGCATAGCCATAGCCAGGCAGGTCTACCAGGCGACGGTCGCTGTCCAAAGAGAAGAAATTGAGAAGTTGGGTCCTGCCCGGTGTTTTACTGGTTCGCGCCAGAGATTTCTGTCCGCATAAGGCGTTCAGGGCACTGGATTTTCCGGCATTGGAGCGTCCGGCAAACGCCACCTCGAAACCGCTGTCTGTCGGGGATTGGGATAGTCGGGCCGCACTTTTCAGGAAATGGACCCGATGATAATAGGGATTCATGGCATTGCTGCAATATCTCGAAATGCCATGGCGGCTGATTGGATCAACTGCTCCAGAGTCGTTGGATCCAGGATTTCTTGCTCAACCTGGGTTGAGCGCCTGCCTTGAGGAAAAAGCCGCTATATTCCATGTCCTCCTCCATGATGTGTTTGGTCAGCCAGGTCTTGAGAAAGTGCATCAGCTCAAAACCGATGGCGGTCTTGCCGGTGGTTACCTTTTCTTGCAGGTCCGCCACGGACTGGAGCAGCTCTTCATGTATCTCTTTATGATCTTCATAGCCAGGGTAGTTGAGGATTCGCATCAAGCTCTCCTCAACCGCAAAATGGATCCTGGTGTAGTCAGCCAGATCGCCCAGGATACTCTTCACTACATCACTGCCATGGCGTTGATGAATGGCTTCATGCATCTTATTGACGAGCTCGACGAGCATCTTGTGTTGTTCATCGATCTCTTCAATGCCGACACTGAGTGCGTCGGACCATTCTACGAATTTGCTCATAACTGCTTCCCTATGCCCGCGAGTAATGTCTGATTTGTCAATAGAAAATCCGGGCATTGTGACAGGGATCACGCAGCCGTACAACTTAGTGTGGCAGGATTGTTTTTAACTTTAGTCGGTTTTTTTCCACTCGCCCGACTTTCCCCCGCTCTTTTCCGTCAGCCGAATGTCACTGATTATCATGCCCCTGTCAACGGCCTTGCACATATCATAGATAGTCAGGAGGGTGATCTGGGTCGCACACAAGGCTTCGATTTCGACACCGGTCTGTCCTACATTTTCCACGTGGGTATGGCAGTGAATTGCATTCTCGCTCTCATCGGGACGCAGGTCGATCTCAACCTTGGTCAGTGAAAGCGGGTGGCATAATGGAATCAGTTCCGGTGCCCGCTTGGCGGCCATAATGCCGGCGATACGGGCGACACCGAGCACGTCTCCCTTCTTATGGCTGCCTGCCAGAATCATCCGCAGGGTTTCGGGTTGCATGGTGATACGGCCCTCTGTGACGGCCCTGCGCCTGGTCGACGGCTTGTCCCCGACATTGACCATATGGGCCTCACCGGCGGCATTGAAGTGAGTGAAATCAGTCATGAGTGCTCCTGCCGTTCATAGACAACAGTGTTTGAATTGCCAAACGACTCTCCCCGCGCCTTGATTGGCGCTTTTTCAGGCAGAACAGAGCCGATCTGAATCAGTGCTGACAGGTCTTATTGTCCAGCGTCAAGCTCAATCTGCTTAGAAACCTCTCGCGATTCAAAGGTCATATTTTCCAGGTCGGCCATGACATAGGTTGCCGGTGATTTACCGACACCACCGATCGTACCGGGATTGACCAAATGGGTGACACTGCCTTTGACATTCACGAGTTGCTCAATTTTTAATTTATGGCTATGACCGCAGCACACCAGGTCCCAGTCACCGGTTGCAGCCATGGCCCTTGCATAGTGGGGATAGTGGACGAGAAATATATTACGCCCTGCCAATTCGACCGCGGCATCCATGCCGTGGTAGTGAATATTGTTCTCATCCCGGCTGGCTAGCCGCCCCAGGGTATAGAGATCACCGCTATTGTTGCCATGGATGACATGCACCGGCAAGTCAAACTTGTCCAGACAGTGTAGCGTGCTCGGCGCGACCACATCGCCACAGTGTAAAACTGCTTCCGCCTCTTCGGCCTTGGCCGCCTCAACAGCCGCTTCCAGCAAGGGAATATGATCGTGGCTGTCAGAGAGAATGCAGATTTTCATCGCGTGCTACTTCCTCGCTTCGGTACCAGGACATAGGGGAGTATAGTTAGCCATGAAGGGCCGTTCATGGCTTAGAAGTTCGGTTTTTCCGGTGCGTCTATGTACATCTGTACCGAGTTGCGGACCTCCTGTTTGGCGGCCTCGACGCCTTCCCAGCCCTTAACGCGTACCCATTTACCCTCATCGAGGTCTTTGTAGTGTTCGAAGAAGTGGGCAATGCGTTCCATCAGTTCCTCAGGCATGTCGTCCGCCGATCTGACATGTCTCCAGCGACTTGAAACGTCATCCGCCGGCACCGCAACGACCTTGGCGTCATCACCGGACTCATCGGTCATTTTCAAAACGGCTACCGGGCGGCAGCGGATCACTGAGCCAGGGATCAACGGAAAAGCGGTGGGCACCATCACGTCGCAGGGGTCTCCATCGTCAGAGAGCGTGTGCGGGATATACCCGTAGTTGGCCGGATAGTGCATGGCGGTGCGCAGGATGCGGTCGACAAACATGGCGCCTGTCTCTTTGTCCACCTCATATTTGACCGGATCGGCGTTGGACGGGATTTCGATAATGACATTGATTTCATCAGGAATATTCTTTCCTGAGGAGACTCGGTCCAGATTCATATTTGAGACCCTTGCGGTTGATCGTAGCTGATTATTTCCGGCAGGCGGGCCGGAATTCGTGTGAGGTGTGAAGATTACGGATAACCTCGTCGGGTGTCTAGCCCAAAGCCAGTGTGAGATTGCTAAATATTCAAACTGATGTCCACAATGGAATTGTGGAATTATGCGGGTTTCTGCACCTAATCAGGCCGCACAGGCGCTTCCGGGCCCGATGAGCGAAAAGCAATTTGTATGGCAGCCTTGAATGCCAATTACCACAATTCAGGAGATGCTGATCAACGGTTTTTCGTCCAGGTATGGCGCTTGTTTTTAGTCTGCGGTGATCGGCGCCCATTAACGGTCAGTGAATTTTGTGTCAGTTATCCGTACGAACAGGTAGGGGCCGTTACGAAAAAAGGGGAGCCGAAGCTCCCCTTGGTGAATTGACTCTGCGGTCTTGAGTAAGTATCCCCCGGCAAAGCCGGGGGCTTTAGTTGTGAACCGCTCGAAGCGGTCTGTAAAACGGAGCCTATTGGCTCCTTGAGCCCCTCAAAGGGGCTGTTACATCAACTATAACTGATCAATCCTATGGTCTTCCGCTTCCTGGTACCGTATATACTCCCGAATCACCTGCTCATCCCTACCTACCGTCGAGGTAAAATATCACCTGGCCCAGAAATGATGGCCAACATAGTTCCTTTTTCGACCCAGGTAGGTACGGGCTATGTGGATCGCACTTTTCCCTTTGATAAAACCAACTACCTGCGATACCGTATATTTTGGTGGCATCGATATCATCATATGGACATGGTCTGCCATAACATGCCCTTCCTCTATCAAACTCTCTTTCTGCCTCGCCAGCCGATGAAATACCTCTCCAAGCTCTTGCCTGATCTGCCCAAAAAGCGTCTTCCTCCGGTACTTCGGAATAAAAACAATATGGTACTTACACTCCCATCTTGTGTGGCTTAAACTTTCTACTTGTCTCATGGTTTCTCCTTAGCGTGTTGCTTGGCGGCTCACGCTTTGGGGTTACTATGAGACTACTGTTTCTGTCAAACTGTTGATGCCTCCCCAGCAGAGCTGGGGGGTCTCCATTTTTGTCTAGAGAATAGGTACGATCAGCAGGGCAACGATGTTGATGATCTTGATCAGCGGATTGACCGCAGGACCGGCGGTGTCCTTGTAGGGGTCGCCTACAGTGTCGCCGGTGACCGCCGCCTTATGGGCATCCGAACCCTTACCGCCGTGGTTGCCGTCTTCGATATACTTCTTGGCGTTATCCCAGGCGCCGCCTCCGGCGGTCATTGAGATGGCCACGAACAGGCCGGTGACGATGGTGCCGATCAACAGGCCGCCAAGCGCCTTGGCGCCGGCGTCGCCGTCGCCGCCCATCAGCCATCCGATGCCGAGGGCCACCACGATCGGCATCAATACCGGCAGCAGCGATGGGATGATCATCTCCTTGATGGCTGCTTTGGTCAACAAGTCCACCGCGCGCCCGTAGTCCGGCTTCTCGCTGTGATCCATGATGCCGGGTTTTTCCCGGAACTGGCGGCGCACTTCGTTGACGATCCCGCCAGCGGCTTTGCCAACCGCTTCCATGGCCATGGAACCGAACAGGTAGGGGACAAGGCCGCCAATGAAGAGGCCGATCAATACCGCTGGATCGGAAAGTTCAAAGCTGATGGTCTTGCCTGCGTGCTCCAGGGTGCTGGTGAAGTCGGCAAACAGCACCAGGGCGGCCAGACCGGCGGAACCGATGGCATAGCCCTTGGTGACGGCCTTGGTGGTATTGCCCACGGCATCCAAGGGATCGGTGATATTGCGGATCTTCTCATCCAGTTCCGCCATCTCGGCGATACCGCCGGCGTTGTCAGTGATCGGGCCATAGGCATCCAGTGCGACGATGATACCGGTCATGGAGAGCATGGCGGTGGCCGCGATGGCGATGCCGTAGAGTCCGGCCAGGTCGTATGAACCCCAGATCGCGGCACACACCGCAATCACAGGCGCTGCCGTGGACTTCATTGAGATGCCCAGGCCGGCGATGACGTTGGTGCCGTCACCCGTGGTGGAGGCTTGGGCAATCTGACGCACCGGCGAGAACTCGGTAGAGGTGTAGTACTCGGTAATCACTACCATCGCAGCGGTCAGAACCAGACCGATCATGGCGGAACCGAACAGCTGCATGGTGTTGAAACCGCCGACTCCGTCCATGATCATGTCAGTGGCGAAGTAGAAGGCGATGGCGGCCAGGAGAGCGGCTACGATCAAACCCTTATAAAGAGCGGGCATGACGTTGGTGTCTGTATCCTTTGCCTTGACAAAGAAGGTACCGACGATAGACGCGATGATGGAAACACCGCCCAATACAAGCGGATAGAGTATCGGTGCTGTGCCGGCATCGGCCATCAGCAGACCACCGAGCAGCATGGTTGCAACCACGGTAACCGCGTAGGTTTCGAACAGATCGGCTGCCATGCCGGCGCAGTCGCCCACGTTGTCACCCACGTTATCGGCGATAACCGCGGGGTTGCGGGGGTCATCCTCGGGGATACCCGCCTCGACCTTGCCTACGATATCGGCGCCCACATCGGCGCCTTTGGTAAAGATACCGCCACCAAGTCGGGCGAAGATGGAGATCAACGAACCGCCAAAGGCCAGGCCAACCAGGGGATGCAGAGGATCCTCAACACCCATGGCGATGAGAATGGCGTAGTAGCCGGCCACCCCCAACAGTCCAAGCCCGACAACCAGCAGGCCGGTGATGGCGCCGCCGCGAAAGGCGATCTGCAGAGCCGCGTTGATGCCGTTGTCGGCGGCCTGGGCCGTGCGCAGATTGGAGCGAACGGAAATGTGCATGCCGATGTAGCCGGCAAGACCTGAGAAGACAGCGCCGATGGCAAAACCGACCGCGGTCGCGGTTCCGAGGAAGTACCAGAGTATGACGAACAGGATTACGCCTACGATGCCGATGGTGGTGTATTGGCGGTTGAGGTAGGCCTTGGCACCTTCCTGTACGGCGCCGGCTATCTCTCGCATCTTCTCGTTGCCTTCGGGCTGCGCAAGTATCCATTTTACGGATAGGAAGCCATAGGCAAGCGCGGCAACCGCACAGGCTAGGGCGAAGAATAGTTCTGTGTTCACTTATACATCCTCCAATGAGATAGACGAAATGGGCTCTGGTAACAATTCATTTACACCACCTGAGCCCTGACGTGGTCCGGTCAGGCCGGTTTCGATCAGCAGACCATTCTGGCAGGGTTGGGCGAACAAAAAAAGGGGCTTTTAAGCCCCTATTGATTTAGATTAAAGTTCAAAGTCATCCAGTTTCCTGGGTACCGCCACACCTTTCATAGTGACATAGTCCGGCATGCCGTTTTCAGTATAGGGAGGATAGGCCTCGCCCATGATCAGGGGATAGAGGTACTCCTTGCAGGCGGCCGTGATGCCGAATCCGTCATCAGTGATGAACTCCATCGGCATCATCTTTTCGACGTTCGCCACCTCACTCAGGGGGGCTTCGCCGATACTCCATTTGTATGGGCTGGAAGACTCGCGCACCACTGTGGGCATGATGGAGTTTTTACCCTCCAGTGCCTTCTCCACTGCCGCCTTGCCCAAGGCGTAGGCCTGCTCGACATCAGAGGCCGATGCCAGGTGACGGGCGGCCCGCTGCAGGTAGTCGGCCACGGCCCAGTGGAATTTGTAGCCCAGGGCGTCTTTGATCATGTTGGCGACAACGGGGGCGGCGCCGCCCAGCTGGGCGTGGCCGAAAGCGTCTCGGGTACCCTGTTCGGCAAGAAATTTACCATCCGGCCAGTGGCAACCCTCCGAGACCACAATCGAGCAGTAGCCGTGTTCCTTGACCTTGGCGTCGACCTTGGCGAGGAACTTCTCCTGATCGAACTCCACCTCCGGGAAAAGAATGACAACCGGTATGCCGTTGTCCTCAACCAAGCCACCGGCAGCGGCGATCCAACCGGCGTGGCGGCCCATGACTTCGATCACGAATATCTTGGTCGATGTGGCGGCCATTGAGCGTACATCGAAAGAGGCCTCCAGTGTGGAGACGGCTATATACTTGGCTACGGAACCGAAACCGGGGCAGTTGTCGGTTATCGGCAGGTCGTTGTCAACCGTCTTGGGTACATGAATCGCCTGTACCGGAAACCCCATTTTTTCAGACAGCTGGGAGACTTTATAGCAGGTGTCGGCCGAGTCGCCGCCGCCGTTGTAGAAGAAGTAGCCGATATTGTGGGCCTTGAAAATCTCAATCAGGCGTTCATATTCCCTTTTGTTGTCTTCCAGGCTCTTCAGCTTGAAACGACACGACCCGAAACCACCGGAAGGCGTGTGTTTGAGAGCGGCGATATCCTCAGCCGATTCGGCGCTGGTATCGATCAGGTCTTCGGTAAGCGCACCTATGATGCCATTGCGTCCGGCGTAGACATTGGCAATCCTATCGGGGTGTTGGCGGGCGGTTTCGATAACCCCGCAAGCGGAGGCATTGATCACCGCGGTGACCCCGCCCGATTGGGCGTAGAAGGCATTTTTAGCAGTCATTTATATGATCCCCTTAGTTTATTGATATCTATTTAAAAAAAATCCGGGTGCGTATCAATGACCTCTATAGGTCACCTCTCTCTCTTGCCGCATGATCGGCCTGAGCCTGCAGCAGGGAGACGATGCATTCAGTGAGGTCGTCGTATTCGTCGACACCGGTGCCATACTGTTGATAGCCCCGGTAGAAAAACTGGCAGCGGTATTTACGGCTGCCGGTTTTGAAAACAATGAAATTGCAGCCCTCTTGATTCCAATAGATTACCGGACAGCTCGATAGCTCTCGATCGGAGGGCATCAGGCGTATCTCGGCATCCGCAATCTGGGTTTCAACTTTGCCTCCGTAACGTTCAGTCAACGTGGTTTCGATGATCCAGTGTTCAGATTCTGTTATATCTGGAATTTCAGGCATGAAGGCCACTCTGCATTAGGTCACTGCATGAGGCAGAGAAGAATAATCTAATTGATCTGTTTAGTACACAAAGTCCGTTGACTTTGCGGGAAATCTTGGATTGGCTTACCCAAGCTCACAGCTGGCGGCTAATGCAAAACTTGGATGGAGCCATGGATTTTCTTAATTCATACACCCGAGGAAGGGAGCTGATGGTGGAATTATGCATGAGGAGTACCTGTAGCGGCGGTGGCCGGATAAAGCGAAAAAATATCGCAGATGTCTATGAGCCCCAGCTTAAATGGCTGTAATAAAAGGAAAAACAACTTTTTGTTTGTAGCGTTGGAGATATCAGGGGGTGCGAATTGTAATACTGGGGGCACCGGGGTCGGGTAAGAGGACACAGACAGACCTGCTGGCTAATAAATACGGCCTATCCTCAGTGATGACGGGCGAGCTGGTGAAGAATGCTGTGCTGAAGCGGACGCCACTGGGTCTCGAAATAAAAGAACTGCAGGATGCCGGCAGGGTGGTAACTGAGGACATAGTTCTGGCATTGCTCCGTGAGCGGTTGCTGAAAAGGGAACTCCAGGATGGTTTCGTACTGGACGGTTTCCCCAGAAATCTCCTGCAGGCGCTGACCCTCGATGAACTGATGATCGAGATCGATCAACCCTTAGAGCTGATACTGCTGATCGATATTGAGACAGACAACCTCATGGAGCGTCTGGTGGGGCGGCGCACCTGCCGCAGTTGCGGACTGCTCTACAACATCTACAGGAACCCTCCGGTTGTTGATGGTGTGTGTGATGTTTGTGGTGGACGCCTGCACCAAAGGTCGGATGACAACGAAGAGACGGTCAGCAGTCGAATTCATGTCTTCGACCATCTGATATCGCCTCTGATCACCCACTATGGGAAGCAGGGTAAGTTGGTCAAAATTGACGGCAATGGCGAGATCCATCAGGTTTTCCAGCTTATCTGCAAGACGATCGACGAAGGGAGCCGGCAATCCGCTCAGGATGCCCCGATTGAAGCGCAGCCGGTAGCCGGGAAGCGTACAGAGGAGAGCGATAAGAGCCTGGCACTTGAACAAGCAAGTGTCCGATCCGCCGCAAAGGCGGTGGCTCCAGTGTCAGTTGCAAGCCGGGAGAAGAAGGACAAGGTTCCTGCTACGAACAAGGAAGTGAAAAAAAAGGCGACCCGAAAGAAGGCGGAAACTAAACGGGCAGCCAGAAAGAAGACAGGCAAAAAAAAGCCGGCAGCCAGGCAAGTGGTTAAGAAAAAGGCTTCCAAAAAGAAGCCGAGTGCACGGACAGCGGCAAAATCACATGCGGTCAAAAAGAAATCAAGCACCCATCGGACTGGGCGGAAAAAGCCGTTAAAAAAGCAGCCAAGCAAGAAGAAGCTAAGCAAAAAGAAGACGCCGAAATCTGAAGTGGCTGCAAAGAGGAGGGTTGCGACAAAAAAGGCTGCTACAAGGCGGTCACCCGGGAAAAGGGCAAAAGGCACAACCGTAAGTGCCAAGAAACGCGGCAAAGCGGTAATAAAGCACGCGAAAGTAAAAGCAAAAGCAAACAAGACGGTCAACACCAAGGGAGTGGCCAAAAAGAGGGCTCCCAAGAACACCGGCTTGAAAAAAGTGACGGCGAAGGTTTCATCCGGCAAAAAAACTGTGGCGAAAAAAACTAAATCCAAGCGTTCCAAATCCAGGAAAAAGTAGCCACTTGAGTAGTGACTGTAAACAGCTAACCCGGATATTTCATCCATTTGCCGATACTGGCACGAGGAGAAGGCCGGGACGAGAAACAGGATGATACCGGCTCCAAACGCCCCGATTTCTGGCTGACAGGCACAGCTTCCCCTTACCCCGTTATTTATCAACGTGCCGGGGCAGCACTCATCGCGTGCTATCCTGGCTCCAGCCGTTCGGCCACACTGAAGAACAATGCCTGGTAAGGAAAGACACTGGAGAGCAGGAAGCGGACACGCCGGGTATTGCGTATCACCACCGCACCCACTTTGAGTAGTTTAAGCCGCAGCGTGCCGACCTGGGTCTTGGCCAGTTCTGTACCCTGTAAGGCCAAGCGGCGAATCGCTTCCATCAACACATAGGCCAGGCTCGACAGCAGCAAGCGAAACTGATTGGTCCACCAATGATGTGCACTGGTGCGATCAGCAAACAGCCCCAGCTGTTGTTCCTTGATGCGGTTTTCCATCTCGCCCCGCGCACAATAGACGTCGTCGTAAAGGGTTTGGGCATCGCCGTTGAGGTTGGTGACGACAAATCGGGGATTACGCCCTCGCTCACTCACCTCCAGCTTGGCGATCACCGCGCGTCGACGGCGCCAGCTGCGTGCACCGTAGCGCAGGCCAAGGAAGACGCGTTGCTTCTGTCCGTTGGCCTTGAAGCATTGCTCGACTGCAGTGAAGTCTTCCTCGATCATCCGTTGCAGGCGGTGGTTGCGCGCCAGGCCTACGATGTAGCCAATGCCATGGCGTTCACACCAGCGCAGCATGCGGTGACGACAGAAGCCCGAGTCGGCTCTCAGGATGATCCGCACCGCCGGCCACGCCTGACGCAAGCGTTTGACCAGCAGGGCGAGGATCGCCCACGCATGTTTCGCCCCGTCGATCTTGCTCGGGCGCAAATAGCTGACCAGCAGTTGTTCGCCGCAAAACACGTACAACGGGAGAAAGCAGTAGTTATCGTAGTAACCGTGGAAGAAGCGGCCTTCCTGCAGGCCGTGAACCCGGTCATCGGTGGCGTCGAAGTCCAGGATCAACTCCTCGGGTGGCTCGGCAAACGAGGCGATGAACTGCTCGATCAGGACCTGATGGATCGCGACAGCGGTTGCCCGATCTGACCGATTCTCCAAGCGACAGAGCGTGGGTGAACTGCCCAGTGCCTGATCCTGTTCCACGGCCGTCTGAAAGGCCAAATCTTGTCGCAGACTGTCGTGATCGTTGAGGTCTTCATAGCCCTGGCACAGGGCATAGACCCGCTGGCGTAGTAGAGAAATCTGATCATGTTGCACATAGCGGCCATCGCGTGGATCAGCGAGAGTGTCATTGACGGCTTCAAGCAATCCCAGCCGTCGGTCCGCTTGTCGTAGCAACAACACGCCGCCATCACTGCTGATATCACCACCGGAAAAATCCGCTTCAACCTGGCGGCGTTTTACCGCTGGAAAAGCAAAACGACCTTGGGTACATTCTGTCACAGGCAAAACCTCGTTCAATTTCAGCCTAAGTAACTGAATTCTATTGAACTACACGGGTTTTACCCTCTTTATTTGTGAAATATTCGGGCTAAGCCATGCTTTCTGTTGCTTGGGAATAATATTCGTTTGCCATAAATACCCAACAATAGTAAGGTAATTGACATGGATCTGTGACACAGGAATCACGCTTCATGGATAGGCGTAAACGCTTTTTAGGATTAATCCTCGGACCTCTTCTGCTTCTCCCGGCATTGCCTGCTCAGGCCGCCATGTATAAATGGTACGATGAGCAGGGCAAATTAAACTACACACAATCCCCTCCTCCTCCTGGAAGCCGGCGGGCAACTATCGATAGCGACAGCTTCAGTACGGTGAATATGCGTAAGATGCCGGCGATCAAGCGTGCCAATTCAACCAAACGAAGCAGAAAAAAGGAGAGAAGGGTTGTTAAGAAGAGGCGAACTAACCCGCATGTTTCATCCGTTTTTAAATTTAGCCGGTGATATGGCCAAGCTTGGATGGTTTGCCCTCACTGGGAACCAAACCTCTATCAAGCCCTGATTTTCCACCCTCCGGGCAGACTCCCCCTTACCCCCATTGTTGATCAACGTGCCGGGGCAGCACTCTGCCGGGCTATCCCGGCTTGAGTCGTGCCGCCACCTGGAAAAACAGCGCCTGATAGGGATAGGTGCTGGAGAGCAGGAAGCGGATCCGTCGCGTGTTGCGAATGATGACCGCCCCGATCCTGAACAGTTTGAGCCGGATCGTGGTCATCTGTGCACGCGCCAGTTCCGTGCCCTTCAGCGCGAGGCGCCGGATGGCCTCCATCAGCACATAGGCCAGACTGGACAGCAGTAGACGAAACTGATTGGCCCACCAGTAATGCGCGCTGGTGCGATCGGCGAACAGCCCCAGTTGCTGCTCCTTGATTCGGTTCTCCATGTCACCACGGGCGCAGTAGAGGTCATCGTAAAGGCGCTGTTTGTCGCCGGCCAGGTTGGTGACGATGAAGCGTGGATTTGGCCCCTTGTCGGTGACCTCCAGTTTGGCGATCACCTTGCGACGCGTCTTCCAGGTGCTGGCGGCATAGTGAAACTGAAAGAATTCCCGCATCTTCATGCCGGTTCGCTTCGCCAGTTCCTCAACCCACTGCATGGGCTCACGGATACACCGCAGCAAGGCGTCATTCTTGGCGATGCCCACGATATAGCCCACAGCGTTGCGCTCGCACCAGCTGAGCATGTGGTGACGGCAAAAGCCGCTATCGCCCCGAAAGATGATACGCACTTCAGGCCAAGCCCGGCGCAGGCGTTTGACCAACAGCGCCAGAATCGCCCAGGCATGCTTGGGCGCATCGATCCGGCTGGGCCGCAGATAACTCACCAGCAGTTGATCGCCACAAAAGACATACAGGGGCAGGAAGCAGTAGTGATCGTAGTAGCCGTGAAAGAAGCGGCCTTCCTGGCGGCCATGCACCGGATCATCCGTGGCGTCGAAATCCAGGATCAGCTCATCGGGTGGTGCATCATATGAGGCAATGAACTGCTCGAGCAGTAGGTTGTGGACATCAACGGCAACCCGGCGATCGACCCGGCTCTCCAGCCGACAAAGTGTCGACTGGCTGCCCAGTACCTCCTCGCGTTCGATCGAGCTCTGTAGGGCCGGGTCGGTGCGTAGTGTCTGATGGTCGTTCAGATCTTCATAACCCAGGCAGAGCCCATAGACTCGCTGGCGCAACAGGCTCAACTGGCTGTGTTCAATATAGCGGGGATCTCGCGGGTCGGGGATGACCGCATCAACCGCCTCGAGCAATCCCAGACGCCTGTCGATCTCACGCAGCAGCAACACGCCGCCGTCCGAGGTGATATCGCCACCGGAAAACTCGGCTTGAACCTTACGGCGTTTTAGGGCTGGAAAATCAAAGGCAGTCTGGGTACAGTTTGTCACAGGCAAAATCCTTTCGATTACAGTGTAAGCAACTGAATTATATCGAAGTATCAGGATTTTGCCTTTTTAATGCGTGAAATATTGGGGCTAAACGGACTACGCGTTCTACTTGTCCGCTACGTTAGAACCACAAGAAGATAATGTCCGAATCGGCGTTTTCTGCTCGTTGTTCGCTGCGCTAACCCTTTGACATTGAGGAGCGTTTAAACTCGGTGCCCTTGCAGCCGGAACAGGGTGGGATGTGCCCGGTTTTCTTGAAGTGTATCTCCTTGTTGCAGTTTGTGCAGACAAGGGTTCCGGGCCCAGTAACCTCGCCGGTGTGATAGAGTGACGATTGGTTTGCCCGTTCGGCGAGTTTCGCCAGCTCCAGCTTGGTTTGATCGGCGACGCCGGTGAACATTTCAAACAGCCGGTTTTCCACCTGCTGCACATCGAAGCGCCACCAGGCGGAGAGCTGCTCACCGGTCTCCAACAGGTAGTTGGCCGCATCCTTCATGTCACGCTCGATGTAACCAGACACCTTCTCCGCTTCCTCCCGGCTGAGCTCACCCAGTTCGATCAATTTCTCTCTGGCATCCGTCAAGTACTCCTTGATGCCTGGAAGGGTATTCTCCCGGGCGGACTCCGCCGCTTTGTGTACCTCATGCAGCATTTTATCGTAGGCTGAGGCCAAACGATCAAAGGGATCTTGGGGTGTCGACGGTGACATGGCTGACTCCTTGGATCTGGGTGCCGATTATTGTTGCTCTACAGATAATGATGGATCAAATTTCCGTTGTCGCCAAGGGTTGGAATTGGCGGCTGTCGCCTGGTTGCGATGGCATTCAGTCTGCCGTATCGAACCAGCCTTTTATCAGCAGAAATACTCCGCCTGCACCCAACCCCGTTCCCAAAACGGTGGCCAGGGTTATTGGCAGCAAACCGCCACTGCCAAATACCAGCAGCAAAGAGCCGCTTAGCAGCATGGCCCCTCCAGCAATGGTGGTGACGGTATTCCGCTGGTTTTGTCGCAGCTGTTTGCGCAGCATGTCGAGTTCATCAGATTTCCATTTGAGCTCAAGCCGGCCGGATGCCGCATCGTCGATGATCTTATTCAGCTTTTTCGGCAGATCGGGCAGGTGTTCGGCAATTTCAGGCAGGTTCTGTTTAAGCTTGCCGACGAAAGCCCGGCGTCCGATCTGCTCGCTCATCCAGCGTTCGAGAAACGGCTTCGCGGTGGTCCAGAGGTCGAGCTGGGGATAGAGCTGCCTTCCCAGGCCCTCTATGTTGAGCAGGGTTTTCTGCAACAACACCAGTTGCGGCTGAACTTCCATATCAAATCGCCGGGCGGTTTGAAACAGCCTGAGCAGAAAATGGCCAAATGATATCTCACTCAGTGGTTTTTCGAAGATCGGTTCGCTGACCGTGCGTATAGCCGATTCGAACTCCTCGACCCGGGTCACTTCGGGTACCCAGCCCGACTGGATATGCAGTTGAGCCACGCGTTTGTAGTCACGGTTGAAGAAAGCCAACAGATTTTCCGCCAGATAGCGCTTATCCTCCTCGGTCAGGGTTCCCATGATGCCGAAGTCGACAGCGATGTAACGGCCGTTGGGTTCGACAAAAATATTGCCGGGGTGCATGTCGGCATGAAAGAAGTTGTACTTGAAGACCTGGGTGAAGAATATCTCCACACCACGCTCCCCGAGCAATTTCATGCTGATGCCCTGTTGCCGCAAGGCATCGATGTCACCCACGGGGGTGCCGCTGATACGCTCCATGACCAATACATTCTGCCGGGTCAGATCCCAATAGACCTCCGGCACATAGAGGGCGTCACTGTTGATGAAATTGCGTCTCAATTGGGAGGCATTGGCTGCCTCGCGCATCAGGTCCAATTCGTCGAATATGGTCTTTTCATACTCCTGTACGACCTCCACCGGTCTCAGGCGGCGACCTTCCTTCCAATATTTTTCAGCCAACCGGGCGATGGTGTAGAGCAGATCCACATCCCGTCGGATGGTTTTTTCAATCAGTGGCCGTAAAACTTTGACGACCACTTTTTTCCCATCCTTCAACTGGGCTGTATGTACCTGTGCGATGGACGCCGAGGCGAGCGGTTGCTCATCGAAGGCCTCCAACAGCTCGTCGATGGGCCGGCCATAGGCCTTCTCGATTATGGCTCTGGCCTTCTCTCCCGGGAATGGCGGTACCCGGTCCTGCAGCTTGGCCAACTCATTTGCCAGGTCATCGGGCAATAGGTCTCGCCGGGTGGAGAGGATCTGGCCGAATTTGACGAAAATGGGTCCGAGATCCTCCAGCGTCCGACGGATACGGACCGGATAGGGTGAGCGATCCTTGCGAAACCAGAACCAGGGAGATAGGTAGATAAGAAATCGAATCGGCCGGAACAGGTGGGTGGCGAGGATGACCTCATCCAGGCCATGGCGCAGCAATACAAGGTTAATGTGGATCAGCCGGATGGCCTGGGAGGGGTGAATCACGAGGCCTTATCCTTATCATCCAGATACCGCTTCAGTCGCTGTATCCGGGCCTCGAGCCGGTCCGCGTCATCGCGCAACCGGTCGATCTCATCGAGGAAGGTGGATATTTCATGTCGAGAGGGAAGCAGGCGCAGCTCTTCCTGGAGGTACTCCTGAAGATTCTGTTCTGCTGTTCTGTTTACTGAGCGCCCCCAACTGATAGCAGATTTCACCAGCGTGCCTATTTCATGGGCGGCGATATCGCCGGTAACGCGCGAAAGCTGCTCCTCCCAGTCGATATCAAGATCAGCCAGCAGGGCGCCGAACTGCTGTGCAAGTGCGGTATCACCCTCAATCTCGACCGTGCCCTTGAAGAGTTGGTCCGTGCGCTTTCCGGTACTGCGCATACGCATCAGGTCGAAGGGAGAACCGCGCAAACTGCAGTCGGCCTGGCCTTCGAAATCATTCAGGACCTGGATACCGTTGGGATCGGGGATGAGATAGAGGGGGGTACCCACGCCCAGCAGGTCCATCCGGATCACCTTGCCATGCATGGGCGTGAGCCGGGCGGGAGTCTCCGGATCGAGGTGAATGGCCCGATTCAAGAGCGCTTCGAGGGTTGCAGAGAGTGCCGCGGCAATGGTCATGGCAGGCTCTTCCCGCGATCCGGTGTCACTGCGAGGGGGGTTATCTGAGGGATGGCGGGCAACATCGATCGATAATACCTAGAGTTTATAGCCCCGATGAATAGCCACAACACCTCCGGTCAGATTGAAATAGTCACAGCGTTCGAAGCCGGCGTGCTCCATCATACCCTTGAGTGTCTCCTGGTCCGGGTGCATGCGGATGGACTCGGCCAGATAGCGGTAGCTCTCCTCGTCATCGGTGACCAGTTTGCCGATTTTCGGCAACAGGGTGAACGAATAGAGATCGTAGACTTTCTCCAGGGCGCGATGGGTGGGCTTTGAGAACTCCAGCACCAACAGGCGTCCCCCCGGTCTGACACTGCGGAAGATTGCATTCAGCGCCAGCTGTTTATCGGTGACATTGCGCAGACCGAAGCCGATCGTGACGCAGTCGAAATGGTTGTCGGGAAAGGGCAGATGCTGGGCATCGGCCTGAACATAATGCAAGTTGCCGACCCGTCCCCGGTCCTCCATGCGCTCTCTACCGACCTGCAGCATCGAGGCATTGATGTCGGAGAAGACCACCAGTCCGTCATCACCCACCAGGCCGCTGAACCTGGCGGAAAGATCTCCAGTGCCGGCAGCCAGGTCCAATACCCTATGTCCCTTGCGCACGCCTGAAAGCTCGATGGTTTGGCGTTTCCACAGACGATGTATTCCGAGAGACATCAGGTCGTTCATCAGGTCATATTTATTGGCAACCGAATCGAAAACCTGGCGAACCCTGCCTGCCTTCTCACCGACGGGAACGTCCTGATAGCCGAAATGTGTGGTCTTCTCATCCTTCATCAATCTATACCTGTCTAAGCGGGCCGTATCCGGGCGGATCTATACCACCGCCAGTGTCTGCCGTTTAAGCCGAGGGCGCTTTGTGCTCATACCCGGCTGCTTTCAGCCGTTGCAGATAATCCTGCCAGTTCCGCTCATAGTTCAGGCCGAGCTGATAGAGCGTGTCCCAGGAGTATATGCCGGTGTTGTGCTCATCATCGAAATGCAGACAGATGGCATAATTTCCCACAGGATCGATATGGGCAATATTCACCTCTTCTTTGCCGACCTGCAAGACCTCTTGCCCGGGTCCATGTCCCTGCACCTCGGCGGAGGGGGAAAATACCCTGAGATACTCCGCGGGATAACTGAATTTACTGCCATCGTCGAAGCTGATTTCCAGAACACGGGACTGCTTGTGCAGATGGATCTCTGTCGGATTGGGATGTGACATGGTTTACTCTCACTCTGTGTTTACAGGCCCTAACTGCCAGTCTGCATTCTACCCCCGGATGAAAACGATATACCCGGTTGGTACAGGGTGATCTGGTCTGTAAGCCCTATAGAATGTACTGACTCAGATCTTCGTCCGCCGCCAGCTGCGAGAGTTGATCATCGACATAGTTCTCATCGATGACAATGGTCTCTTCGGCATGCTCCGAGGCCATGAAAGAGATACTCTCCAGCAGGCGTTCCATCACTGTATGCAGGCGGCGTGCGCCAATATTCTCTGTCCTTTCATTCACTTGCCAGGCGGTCTCGGCAATGCGGCGTATACCCGCTTCGGTAAAGCTCAGCTGCACATTTTCCGTCTCCAGCAGGGCCTGGTACTGCTCGGTGAGCGAGGCGTCCGGCTCGGTAAGAATGCGGGTGAAATCATCGGTCGTGAGTGCGGACAACTCCACCCGGATAGGTAATCGGCCCTGGAGCTCTGGGATCAGGTCGGATGGCTTGGCGAGATGGAAGGCGCCGGATGCAATGAACAGGATATGATCGGTCTTGACCATGCCGTGTTTGGTGGAGATGGTACATCCCTCCACCAGGGGCAGAAGATCGCGTTGCACCCCCTCGCGGGAGACGTCCGCTCCCCGGGTTTCGGCACGGCTGGTTACCTTATCCAGCTCATCGATAAAGACGATCCCATGTTGCTCCACCATCTCCAGCGCCCGCAACTTGAGATCCTCCTCATTGATGCGCTTGGCCGCCTCTTCGTCACTCAGGACCTTGTACGCATCCTTGATGCGCAGTTTGCGGCGTCGCGTACGGCCACTACCCAGATTTTGGAACATGCCCTGCAACTGGCTGGTCATCTCCTCCATACCGGGAGGCGCCATGATCTCGACCCCTACCGGGGTGGCGTTGACCTCGATATCGATCTCCTTGTCGTCGAGCCCGCCGCTTCGCAGTTTGTCGCGGAATTTCTCCCGGGTCGCATCGGAGATCCCCGAACTGGTCTCGCTGTCGCCCCAACCCGAGCTGGAGGGTGAGGGCAGCAAGGCGTCTAGAATCCGCTCCTCGGCGGCCTGACTGGCTTCACCGGAAACCTTGGCCATCTCGCCTTCCCGCACCATTTTGACAGCAGAGTCGGTCAATTCGCGGATGATCGAATCGACCTCTCTGCCGACATAGCCGACTTCGGTGAATTTGGTCGCTTCCACCTTAAGAAAAGGCGCATTGGCCAGTTTGGCCAGGCGTCGCGCGATCTCTGTCTTGCCGACGCCGGTGGGGCCGATCATCAGGATGTTTTTTGGCGTGATCTCATTGCGCAGGCTCTCGGAAACCTGGGCTCGACGCCAACGGTTACGCAGGGCGATAGCCACGGCGCGCTTGGCGTCAGTCTGGCCGATAATGTGCTTGTCCAGTTCAGCGACGATCTGTTGGGGAGTTATTTCCGACATCAATGATTTCCGCAAATTGTGGTCCGACTCAGAGTACGTGGCGAGCGATCTAGGTTTTACTGTCCAACTCTTCCAGTACGAGGTTATGGTTGGTGTAGATACAGATATCGGCGGCGATACCGAGTCCCTTTTCGACGATCCCGCGGGCCCCGAGTTCTGTGTTTTCCAGCAGTGCGCGGGCAGCGGCCTGGGCGAAGCTGCCGCCGGAACCTATCGCCATCAGATTATGCTCCGGTTCGATCACATCACCGGTGCCCGAGATGATCAGCGAAGTCTCCTCGTCGGCGACGCACAGCAACGCCTCCAGTCGACGCAGCGCCCGATCGGTACGCCAGTCTTTGGCCATCTCAACGGCTGCGCGGGTGAGGTGCCCCTGGTGCTTCTCCAGTTTGCCCTCAAAACGCTCAAACAGGGTAAACGCATCTGCCGTGGCGCCGGCGAAGCCCGCAATGACCTTCCCTTTGTAAAGCTGCCTCACTTTACGCGCATTGCCTTTCATGACGGTATTGCCAAGCGAGACCTGGCCGTCGCCACCGATAACCACTTTACCGTTACGCCTGACTGATAGAATGGTAGTGCCTCTGAAGTTTTCCACGCCGATCCCGAGAGTATTTAATGAGGTGGCGATTGTACCTGAGGTGGGGGCCGGTGAAAAATCGACTGCCGTCCGAGAATCATTCGCACAAGGTTTGGGAGGCTTCGTTTCACTTACCTTCAAGCCTTCTGAAGTGATGCCTCACTGTCATTGAATTTCAAAATTATTAGGGATTTCACTTCCTTGTTTGGCGCCGGTATCCATGGCAGAGTCACGCCTATGTCTATCAGGCCCATCAGAATAGCGGTTTATTGCACGGTCTGCCTTGCCTCGACTGCGCCGGCAGACGATTCAGGCCGTCCGCCATCATTACCTCCGGACGCCGATGAGATCGCCGGGCAGGTCTATGTCGCGGCGCATGGCGGACTGGTAAGGAATGCGCTCAGCAAGCGCAGTGGCAGGGAGGTTGCGCTGGTCGTCAATCGAGCGCCGCAGGCGATGCGTAGCCGCAACAGGGTGCCTGGAGTTCAGACCTTCGACACCTATGTCAACAATGCTCCGCAAGACCCTGCCATAGAGAGTCAGCAGATGGCGATCCTGACCTCGGGCAAGACCAAGGGCACCGGGGTGCTGTTCACACGCTATACGGACCCTCAAAAGGGCAATCTGATATCGATGTGGCTGCCTGCACTGCGCAAGATCAGGCGTATCAACGAGCCCTCCCATGAAGATGTCTGGTTCGGCACCAACCTGACCTATGGTGAGCTGGTGCTGCGCCGGCCAGAGGATGAAACCCACGAACTGCTTGGCGAAGGCGCTATGCAGGAGTGTCTGGCCGTCATGCAGCTGCAGCGCTGGGAGCAGACCCGCGATACACGCGACCTGCCCGTGCCCCAGTGCGGGCACAAAGGCAAACCGGTATACCATCTGAAAAGCACCACCAAATTTCACAATTGGTGGTATGACTACCATGTCAGTGATATCGATAAAGAGACATTCGCCCTCTATCGAACTGTCTATTATAAAGGCGATGAAAAGGTTAAGACGGTATATATCGACTGGCAGTCCCTGGATCAACCGGATCCCCGCATCGCCTACCCGCGCTATATATATGCAATCACCCATGGGGACGGTAAGGACAGTCTGGTCTATGTGCCCCGCAGTACCATCTCACTCAATGTGGATCTGCCCGATAGTTTCTGGTCCGAAAAGACATTGCAGAATTACAACAGAACCAGGAAGCCATAGCGGCTTTTGCATGACCGATGGCTAACGGCAACTATGCTGACCGCTATGCACGTTTCGTACTGAAGTACCGCTGGGCTGTGATCACCCTCTGTTTCGCCACCACGATCTGGGCGGCCTTTTATATCGACAAGGTCAACCTGCGCAACGATCCGGATTCCCTGCTCCCCCTCTCCAACCCTTACATTGCGACCAATCTCTACACGGAGATGACCTACGGTATGGGCAATCTCATGGTGTGGGGCATGAAGATTAAGCAGGGCGATATCTATCAGCCCTGGTTTATTCGCATGGTCCAAGCGTTTTACCGTGACGTGACTGCGCTGGATTACGCCAACCGCAGTAACTTTGTCGGCCTGCCCTCACCGAAGTTGCGCAATATCGGCATCGATCCGGGGGGAAGTCTCGATTTCCGCCGCCTGCTGCCGGCCAACGGCCTCTCTGACAATCCGTTTGAACAGCACAATCAGATAGCCTATCTGCGTCAGGGATTGGAGAAGCATCTGGTGCTGCAGGCCCTGCTGCTCTACTACCAGGATAGATCCGGTGAAAAGTGCGACATGGTGGGGGCGGATGGCCAGATCAGCAGCGCATCCATGGCCCGGTTGCATCAGCAGTGCCGGCCTGTCGGGACATTTATCATCGGCGATTTCAGCAATGAACTGAAGCAGAACCATCTCAGCTGGATTGCCGATATGAAGGCTCTGATGGCCGATTACCAGTCGCGCTACGGTGACCGGGTGGAGTTCACCATATCCGGTGAACCCTATTTTCTGGCGACCATGGTGCAGGAACTGCGGGACAAGGCGTGGCTGTTCGCTGTCTCGCTGCTGATTATCCTGCTGATTCTCTGGTATGAGTTCCGCCATTGGAGCTGTGCAGTGTTGCCCCTGCTGGGTGTCGGTATGACGATCATCCTGACGCTCGGACTGATGGGCTTCACGCAATTCAAACTGACGACCATGATGGCGTTGACGCCGATGCTTTTACTGGCCATCGGCATCGGCCACTCAATGCAGATCACCCGGCGTTTCATGCAGGAGCTGGGACAGACCGGCGACAAGGAGGTGGCGGCATATCGATCGATACGTTCGACAATCGTACCCGCGGCACTCTCCATCGGGACCGACCTGCACGGCTTTTTCGCCATCTCGTTTGTCGATATCTCTTTTTATAAGGCCTATGCCTATTTCGGCATCTTCGGTATGTCGACGCTGATTCTGACCACCACGACACTGATACCTCTTCTTATGCTGACCTTTCCCCCCACCATCCATAGCCATGAACATGAGCACGGCTGGGAGTTGCGCCTGGCGTCAGGGCTGACGGCCCTGATCACGGGCCGCTGGAAATGGGTGCCGGTGGTGGCGGTGATCGCCGTCTGGTTACTCTCGGCACACTATGCGGAATTAGGCCGCGGCTTTACCGCAGTCATGGCCGGTGAGGCGGGTAGAAGCGATCCTGAAGTGGCCCGTATCCAGGACGAGTTCGACATCATGCCCGGTGTGGAAAAAGGTATCCACTATCCGCGTGCGGCATTCAAGGATCACTACCTGTTGGGCGAGCTGCTGGGAGATGGCGGTGAAGTGAAGCCAATCGCGGATCTGCAGACCCTGTCCCACCAGATGCCTGGTGTTATCACTGCCAACCTTCTGGTACGTTCCAAAGCGGGAACTCTGCCAACTTGCGGATTCGATGCCTGGGACCGGGAGGGTCGCCGGGTCATCGGGTCGGAGCGCTGTTTCGATGAGCAGGAAGATCCCCCTCAGGGGGTGTTTAATGATGCGACCGTGCTCGAGGCGCTTTCGAAATTTGAGGATTGGCTGCGTGGCCATCCCAATATCGGATACACCCTCTCTTATGTGCAGTTTGTAAAAACGCTGAACTTGATCCTCAATACACCGCCGCTGGAGCCTCCGCTGAGCCATATGAATCTCTATGCCATACCGACGCTGGCTCATATACAGCAGTTTCCATACGCCTATCGCGCCAAAGGCGGACAGGGTTACCTGCCTGACCCGGATGAGACGGTGCAGTTATACAATGGCATGTTGGTGACCGGGGCGGGGGCCGGGGATCTGGATGGCTTTGTCAATACGCGAAACTGGGATGAGGGTGTGATTGTCGGCTTCGTCAATACCATGGATCCAGTGGAGACACACCGGACTGTCATCGATATCCAGAGCTACATCAACGCCCATCAGGACGACCCCGGAATGGATCTGTTGCGAATCGGCATTGCGGGTAACGAGACGATTCAGATACCGAATGAAGAGGGGCGCAGTATCACCACCGTTGACACTATACCGGGCAAGGCCGCGATCGGCGGCTTTCTCGGGGTTACCGAGGCGACCCGCGATGTCGCTTATAAAGAGTGGCTGAACGCCCCGGTGGCGACATCGATCACAGTCTTCATCATGACCCTGTTGATGTTCAGGTCTTGGGTGGTGGCGTTTATCCTGATCGGTCTCTGCTTCATCACACTGATGACCCAGTACGGTCTTGGCGCCTACATGTCCTCGATCGGCGAGTGGTCGGCAAACCTGGCGTTTCACGTACAGGTGGCTTTGAGCATCGCCATGGGGCTGGGTGTCGATTATGGCGTCTACATGGTTTCCCGATTGCGGGAAGAGTATCGGGCCAACGGCGGCATCTGGAAGGCGGCCCTGCACAAGACACAGGCCACCACAGGTTCGGCGATCATTATCTCCATGATTGTGCTGCTCAGCAGTTTTATCCCCCTGTTGAATACTGAACTGGCAAACCTGTGGTCGGTGAGTCTCTATATTTCCGAGGCCCTGATCATGGATGTCTTTATCGCCCTTACAGTATTGCCGTTGATGGTCTATTGGTTGAGGCCGAAGTTCGTTTTCCCTCTCTGAATGAGTCGGTTGTGATTTTGAACAGCTCGGCCTGGCCTTCCTTCCATCGTGGCATTGCCTATGGTTAGGCGCCATCTCAGTTGGCGTGTGGGTATTCTTCGTGTCAGGTTTGTACGGGTGAATATCCGATAAATCAATTGAGTTGGGATCCGGTATCACTGCTGTCCCATTAACTGAGATTTAGGAGGCCCAGGTTATTCACATTTCGATAAAATAAAAGCGCAAACAAATCATTGAATCAAAAGGAATAACCAGGCCATGTCACATAATAGCACGGTATTTGCGCAACTGCTGAAACTGATTTCGAGACATGAATTTGAAACACTGGCAAAAGAACATCATACAGGCAGGGCTTTTCGTAAAAACTCCCGCTGGAGCCAGTTCGTGGCAATGATGATGGGACAACTTTCCGGTAGAAACAGTTTGCGGGATATGGTTGATAATCTCGGGGCACAGGCGCATCGTCTTTATCACCTGGGTAGTCGTTTGATTAGGCGTTCGAGTTTATCTCGCATCAACAATGACAAGCCTTACACGCTTTATGAAGAGTTGTTTAGCAAACTGTTGACGCGATGCCAGGCAAAAGCACCATCGCATGATTTCCGTTTTAAGAATCCACTGTATTCCCTGGATGCCAGTATCATTGATTTATGCCTGTCAGTTTTTCCATGGGCTGAATTTCGCACGACAAAAGCGGCAGTAAAATTACATGTTGGACTCAACCATTCAGGTCATTTACCCGAGTTCTTTGCTGTCACCGAAGGCAACCAGCATGAAGTCAATATTGGCAAGCTGATGAATTTTCCAAAAGGCAGTACTGTGACCTTCGATAAAGGCTATAACGACTACGAGTGGTATAATCAACTGAATAAAAAAGGCATTTTCTTTGTTACACGTCAAAAGTCCAATGCAGTTTATCGGGTGATATCCCGCCAGCCAGTGATTAAAAGCAAAGGACTGACATCAGATCAAATCATTGAATTTACCGGGCCAATCACAGCAAAGAAGTGTCCAATTCAGTTGCGTCGTATCGGTTACCGCGATCCTGAAACCAGCAAGCATTATGTTTTTCTGACGAATAATTTCAAGCTGGCTGCCAAAACCATTGCACAGATTTATAAGGCTCGTTGGGATATTGAGTTGTTCTTCAAGTGGATCAAACAGAACCTGAAAATCAAATCATTTGTCGGTACCAGTAAGAATGCTGTGATGACACAAATCTGGATTGCTTTGTGTGTTTATTTGTTGCTTGCCTATATCAAGTTCCAGTCGAAAATCCGAAAAAGTGCTCAACAGATATTGCGATTATTACAGATGAACCTGTTTGAAAAACGAGACCTGATGGCGTTACTACGAGGAGACCCAATCAATGACAAAACAAATGATTGCAATCAACTGGCTCTACTGTAAAAGTTAATGGGACAGCAATGATCCGGTATGGGAAATAGATGATCCACACTCTAAGATTAGAAGTAAAACGTACGTCAGATACGTAACACCTCATTAGACAACATAATGACATTCAGACAACGACATCACTATCTGTTCATCCTGCTGATATTTGGCATCCTGGCTCCGCTCTTGCTTTGGGCCAGTGCCCATTTCACCCGCCAGCATGGATTGACGGAGCTGGCCGGGGAGACGGAAAACGATCTAATGATCTTTACGCGCAAGCTGGAGGACTACCTGACCGGGTATGACAGGCTTGTCGTCTCAGTGGCCGCAAGTCGACAGGTTGGCGCCCTGCTTAGAAATTCCCGGGATAATAAGATCGTCGGTGCGGCGAATACCTATCTCCAGACACTCAACGAGGAGGTGCGTGCCAGCGTTATCTATGTGATGGATCTCGATGGCAATACCCTTGCCGCCAGCAACTGGCAAGCGGAGAAGACCTTCGTCGGCAACAATTACGGCTTTCGCTACTATTTCCAACGTGCTGCAAAAGGCCTGATGGGGCGTGACGTGGCGGTTGGTAAGACCTCAGGCGTGTTGGGGTACTATGTCGCCCGTCCGGTTCTCGATCCCGGATCGGATCGGATCATTGGTGTTGCGGTGATCAAAGTCACTCTGGACGAGTTGGGTCTGCTCTTCTCCGACCTGGATCTGCGCCTGTTGGTGGCCGACCGGGATGGTGTGATCTTTCTCGCCAGTGAACCCGCATGGCGCCTGAAGAGTCTGCGACCTATCACCTCAGCAAAAATCGAGAAGATACGCCAGTTCAAGCGCTATGCGGATACGCTTTTCACGCTTTTGCCGATGCGTGAGGAGCGATACTGGGATGGTGTCTCAAAACTGGTGGTGCACGATGATGGGGCGGAGTACCTGACACAGGCCACGCTGTTGCACTCCCGTGGATGGGAGGTGCATGTTTTCAAACCGACCCGAGAAGTGGATGAATATGTCTACTTTGCCGTGACTGGCAGCCTCCTGCTGAGCGCGCTGCTCTTTCTGACGGCACTTTACATGAACCAGAGATATCGCTATCTGAAAGATCTGAAGGCAGCGGCTATCCACGATTTTCTGACCGGTCTCTATACCCGGCGTTATATGGAGGATACCGCCAATGCCCAGATCAGCCGGATCGATCGCGGCCAGGTGAATACTATTTCGGTGGCCATGATCGATATCGATCACTTCAAGCAGGTCAACGACGAGTTCGGTCATCGGGCGGGCGACCAGGTATTGCGTGCGGTAGGCAAGGCTATCGCTGCTGAGGTGCGCCGGGGTGACATACCGGTCCGATATGGCGGTGAAGAGTTTCTGGTGATCATCAACGCATGTAATGAGTGTGATGCGGCCCACTTGGTACACCGAATCCTTGAGCGGCTCAAAAGCCTGCATTTTCGTGGCCCCATCCGAAAGCTGAAAATCACGGCGAGTGCCGGTGTCGCCCACTATCGGAAAGCGGATACCCTGGAAGATCTCCTGCAGCGGGCGGATGAGTTGCTTTACAAGGCGAAGGAGGATGGGCGGGACCGCTACTACGACGACGAATGCAACAGGCCGGAAACACCATGATCAGGTTTTGCATAATCCTCATGATCACGCTGTTCGTCACACCGATCTCAGCGTCCGATGAATCATTGGTTATCTACGGTTCCCGTCAACAGGCGTTGATGGCGCCCCTCCTGCAGGCCTATCGGGCATCAAGAGGGGTAGCGGTCCGGTATGTTCAGGATAAGTCCGATAAATTGTTGCAGCGCCTGGTTGAGGAGGGTGATGCGTCTTCGGCAGATCTGCTGCTGACGGCTGATATCGGTGTATTGGAGGCCGCAAGGGAGATGGGGCTGTTGCAGGCAAAGCAATCTCAGCTGCTCAGTAGCCTGATACCGGCTAAATATAGAGACCCTCAGGGCTTTTGGTACGGACTCTCCCTGCGCGCCCGGATACTGCTGTATAGCCCCGGTCGTGTCCCCCGGTTTGAATTGCGGGATTATGCGGATCTATCATCTTCCACGCTCAAGGGGCGGGTCTGCATGCGTGATTTGAAGCACGTCTACAATCAGTCATTGATCGCCGCCCTGGTCACGCGTTGGGGCGAGAAGAGAGTAAGAGCCTGGTTGAGCGGGGTCATCTCCAATCTGGCCAGACCTCCACAGGGGGGGGGTCGTGATCAGGTGCGTGCTTTAGCGAACGGGGAATGCGATGTGGCGGTGGTCAACAGCTACTATTTTGCCATGATGCTGGAGAGCGGCAATGAGAGGGACCGGGAAGTCGCAAGCCGGGTATCCCAGGTCTGGCCTGAGACTGGCGTGCATGTGAATATCAGTGGTGGCGGGGTCACTCATCATTCGCCGCACCCTCAATTGGCGATCGATTTCCTGGAGTTTCTGGCCGGGTTTGACAGCCAGCGCCTGTTCGCTGAGCTCAATCATGAATATCCTGCCGTGGTGGGCGTGCCCGTGTCACGCACTTTAATGCGATTGGGTGCGTTTGAAGCGGACTTTCGTCCATTGGCGCTGATCGCCCGCCAGCGTGAGAAGGCTTTAAAAGTGATTCATGACCTCACAAATACAGACTAAACGATTGTGTGGCATTCTATGAAAAAAGCCTTCCCTGGCAACATGACGAATCAGATATTCTCGGGTTCCATTTTGATCGCACCGCAAGGACACTCCGCGGCGCACATGCCACACCCCTTGCAGTAGTCATACTTGAAATCGAACCGATTGCCCGGCCCCAGCTTGGTGATGGCGTTGTCTGGGCAGACGCCGTAGCAGTTATCGCACTCGAAGCAGTTGCCGCAGGACATGCAGCGGCGTGCCTCGTAGGCGGCATTGACCTCGTCCAGATCGCCAACCACCTCCGCGAATCCGCTCTGACGCCGGACGATGTCGAGCATCGGCCGCACCGTGCGGGGGGCGTCTGAGTAGTACCAGGTGTTCATCTTGGCGATGTCGGCGATCTCGTGTTTCTCGGGTTTGATGTAGGTCTCCCCCTTGAGCCAGGCATCGATACTGCGGGCGGCATGCTTGCCATGGCCGATGGCGGTGGTCACCGTGCGCGCGGAGGGCGCCATGTCGCCGCCGGCGAAGATGCCTTCGGCGCCGGTCATCATCTGCCGGTCGACCTGTACAGCGTCTGCCTCGATCCTGACCCCCTCCAGGGGTGTCAGCAGATCGGTCTCGACCTGCTGGCCCAGGGCCTGGATCACCACATCCGCAGCGAACGGCTCGAACTGACCTGACGGTTGTGGCCATTGCGCTTCGCCGTCAACCATCAGTTCCAACTGCAGGCCGCCGTTCCGGATCTCCCGGATCGCCCGCAAGGGCAGGATCTCCACCCCCTCTTCCAGGGCCTCCCGAATCTCCATCTCATGGGCCGGCATCTTGTCACGTGCCTCGAAGACCACCGGGTGACCCGGGTCGCACCCATGCGGATGGCGGTGCGGGCCACGTCGACGGCGGTGTTGCCGCCGCCGTAAACCGCTACACGGCCGCGCAGCGCCACATGTTCCTCCTCCTCGACCGAACGCAACAGGCTGACGGCGTCGAGCACCGGCACGCTGTCGTCGGCGGGGATCTCGATCCGCTTGGCCTGCTGCGCGCCGATGGCGAGGAACACCGCATCGAAGTCGTTGGCCTGCATGAAGCCCTGAATATCGTCGATACGGGTATTGAGCACGATCCTTACACCCATGGCCTCGATCCGTTGGATCTCCGCCTCCAGCTTCTCCCGCGGCATGCGGTATTTCGGGATGCCGTAGCGCACCATGCCGCCGGCCTGGGGGGAGGCCTCGTAGACGGTAACCTGATGACCGAAACGGCACAGGTGGTAGGCGCAGGCGAGTCCGGCCGGACCGGCACCGACCACCATCACCCGCTTGCCGGTGTCACGACCCGGTTCGACCTTCCAGCCCTGGCGCAGGGCCTGGTCACCTAGCCCCAATATTTCACGCATTAAAAAGGCAAAATCCTGATACTTCGATATAATTCAGTTGCTTACACTGTAATCGAAAGGATTTTGCCTGTGACAAACTGTACCCAGACTGCCTTTGATTTTCCAGCCCTAAAACGCCGTAAGGTTCAAGCCGAGTTTTCCGGTGGCGATATCACCTCGGACGGCGGCGTGTTGCTGCTGCGTGAGATCGACAGGCGTCTGGGATTGCTCGAGGCGGTTGATGCGGTCATCCCCGACCCGCGAGATCCCCGCTATATTGAACACAGCCAGTTGAGCCTGTTGCGCCAGCGAGTCTATGGGCTCTGCCTGGGTTATGAAGATCTGAACGACCATCAGACACTACGCACCGACCCGGCCCTACAGAGCTCGATCGAACGCGAGGAGGTACTGGGCAGCCAGTCGACACTTTGTCGGCTGGAGAACCGGGTCGATCGCCGGGTTGCCGTTGATGTCCACAACCTACTGCTCGAGCAGTTCATTGCCTCATATGATGCACTACCCGATGAGCTGATCCTGGATTTCGACGCCACGGATGATCCGGTGCATGGCCGCCAGGAAGGCCGCTTCTTTCACGGCTACTACGATCACTACTGCTTCCTGCCCCTGTATGTCTTTTGTGGCGATCAACTGCTGGTGAGTTATCTGCGGCCCAGCCGGATCGATGCGCCCAAGCATGCCTGGGCGATTCTGGCGCTGTTGGTCAAACGCCTGCGCCGGGCTTGGCCTGAAGTGCGTATCATCTTTCGGGGCGATAGCGGCTTTTGCCGTCACCACATGCTCAGCTGGTGCGAGCGCAACGCTGTGGGCTATATCGTGGGCATCGCCAAGAATGACGCCTTGCTGCGGTGTATCCGTGAGCCCATGCAGTGGGTTGAGGAACTGGCGAAGCGAACCGGCATGAAGATGCGGGAATTCTTTCAGTTTCACTATGCCGCCAGCACCTGGAAGACGCGTCGCAAGGTGATCGCCAAACTGGAGGTCACCGACAAGGGGCCAAATCCACGCTTCATCGTCACCAACCTGGCCGGCGACAAACAGCGCCTTTACGATGACCTCTACTGCGCCCGTGGTGACATGGAGAACCGAATCAAGGAGCAGCAACTGGGGCTGTTCGCCGATCGCACCAGCGCGCATTACTGGTGGGCCAATCAGTTTCGTCTACTGCTGTCCAGTCTGGCCTATGTGCTGATGGAGGCCATCCGGCGCCTCGCGCTGAAGGGCACGGAACTGGCGCGTGCACAGATGACCGCGATCCGGCTCAAACTGTTCAAGATCGGGGCGGTCATCATTCGCAACACGCGACGGATCCGCTTCCTGCTCTCCAGCACCTATCCCTATCAGGCGCTGTTTTTCCAGGTGGCGGCACGACTCAAGCCGGGATAGCCCGGCAGAGTGCTGCCCCGGCACGTTGATCAACAATGGGGGTAAGGGGGAGTCTGCCCGGAGGGTGGAAAATCAGGGCTTGATAGAGGTTTGCTTCCCAGTGAGGGCAAACCATCCAAGCTTGGCCATATCACCGGCTAAATTTAAAAACGGATGAAACATGCGGGCTAGGAAGCGCTCCACCGAGTTGATCCCTACCGCATCGTCCACGTGAACCCGGTTGCAGGCACCCTCACAAGGGTGGTAACAGACCCGTCCCATGACGGCGGGAAAAGGATTGTTGAGCATGATCTCCCGCCAGGCCCTTTCGTAGTGGCCCTCTTCCGCGTGGTAGAGCCAGGCCTGGATATTCTCGCCGGCCGGACAGGCGTTGTTGCAGGGGGGCAGGCGATCCAGGTAGACCGGCCGGTCGGTACGCCAGGAGCCGGTCTTGTTGAGCAGACTGCTGCCTACGTCGAGGGTAATTGCAAAGGGTTTTTTCATGCTTAGTCTCCCTGCTCGTCGATGAGGCCGAAACGGCGGATGTTGTTGTCCACCACCGTCTGAAGCCGGGCCAGCTGTGTCTCGTTCTTCAGGGTGTGGGCGAAGCGGCGCTGCAGTCTGAGGTAGTCCGCTACCGGAACCTTGCGGCGGATCTTGGTGGAGGCGGTGATTTCACCGTACTCCGCCTCGAACAGGGGATAGAGTCCGCTCTCCACGGCGAGCCGGGCGATCTTCACCGTATCCGCGGGCTTGGAGCCCCAGCCCAGCGGGCAGGGCACGAAGACCTGGATGTAGCGGGCGCCCCGGATAGACATGGCCTTTTCCACTTTGGCTTCCAGGTCATGCAGCCGGTCCACACTGGCGGTAGCCACGTAGGGGATACCGTGGGCCATGGCGATCAGGGGCAGGTTCTTGCCCTTGTCGAAGTCGGCCCCGGGTTCCGGTCCCACCGGCATGGTGGTGGCGGTACGCGCCGAGCCGGGTGTGGCGGAGGAGCGCTGCACCCCGGTGTCCATGTAGGCCTGGTTGTCGTAGCAGATGTAGAGCACGTCATCGTTGCGCTCGAACATGCCGGAGAGTGCGCCGAAACCGATATCGGTGGTGCCGCCGTCACCCCCCTGGGCGATGACCCGCACATTTTCCCGGCCCTTGACCCGCATGGCCGCGGCGATGCCGGTGGCCACAGAGGGGGCGTTACCGAACAGGGAGTGCATCCAGGGAATGCGCCAGGCCGACTCAGGATAAGGGGTGGTGAAGACCTCCAGGCAGCCGGTTGCATTGGCGGCGATCAGCTGGTTGTCGGTGGCGCGCATGGCGGCATCGATGGCGTATCGCGCGCCCAGAGCTTCGCCGCACCCCTGACAGGCGCGGTGGCCGGAGTCGAGGGAATTCGAGCGGTCCATGGTCGCCTGCACCGTACGCTGTGCCTCGTCGAGCAGGCGATTGCCCACGGTGAGGGTGCCGGTTTGATAGAATTTCACTTGTTGATGTGGCATGTCACTCCTCCTCAGGCGGTCTTGGCGGCGTCGACAACGCCCACCTCACGCAGGATGTTTTCCGCCGCGGATCCGGGACGGGTGTGCGCCTGCTCCCGCGCCAGCCCCCGTTCCACGATGTCGCACTTGATATCGAGGAAGCTGGTCTCTTCCAAATCGTCCTGCATCGCCCGCTCGAACAGATCGGTGAGTGACATGCGGGTGATGGGGCGTCCACCGAGTCCGCCGATGACGGTGTAGACAGGCGTACTCAAGCCGCGGGTCGACATGCGGACGTTGTTGGCGACGATACCGCCCATGCCCACCGCCAGGCATTTCTCGAACACCACAACCCGTTGGCACTCCAGCAGCGCCTTTCGCAGGAGTTCCTTGGGGAAGGGCCGGTAGCAACGGAGGGATATGGCGCCGATCTTGTGTCCCGCATCACGCATCGTGTCGATCACATCGGCGATGGTGCCGATCACCGAACCGAGGGTGACGATGATGGTCTCCGCATCATCTGTCCGGTAGTTGGATATGAGCCCTCCCGAGTCGCGCCCGAAGATGGTTTTGAACTCCCCGGCGATCTCCGGGATCAGCTCCAGGGCCCGCATCTGTTTGTGGTGGGCCAGGTAACGCACTTCGGTGAAGGCCTCCGGCCCCACCATGGCGCCGATGGAGATCGGCTCCGCCGGATCAAGCACCTGACGCGGCTCGAAAGGCGGAAGAAAGCGGTCCACCTGTTCCTGCTCGGGTATATCCATCCGTTCGTAGGCGTGGGTGAGGATGAAGCCGTCAACGCAGACCATCACCGGCATACTCAGCTTCTCGGCGATGCGAAAGGCCTGGATATGCAGATCCAAGGCCTCCTGGTTGGTCTCGGCGAAGAGCTGGATCCACCCGGCGTCACGCATGGACATGGAGTCAGACTGATCGTTCCAGATGTTGATCGGTGCGCCGATGGCCCGGTTGCCCACCGTCATCACGATGGGCAGACCGAGACCGGAGGCGTTGTAGACCGCCTCGGCCATATAAAGCAGGCCCTGGCTGGCGGTGGCGGTGTAGGAGCGGGCACCGGCAGCGGAGGAGCCGATGGCCACGGAGAGGGCCGCGAACTCCGACTCCACATTGATGAACTCGCACTGCTTCAGGCTTCCGCTCTTCACCATCGTTCCCAGGTCCTCCACGATGTGGGTCTGGGGGGTGATGGGATAGGCGCAGATTACCTCGGGGCGGCATAGGGCCACCGCTTCCGCGATACCGTGTGAACCTTCGATCTGCTTAAGCATGGGTCGCCTCCTGCGGCGCCGAAGTCTGCGCCATCGTGTAGGCGACCTTGGCCGCGGTGATATTGGCCTGGCCCACCTTACCGGGGAACTTGGTCTCGATCGCCTCGACCACCGAGTCGATTTTGATCACGCCGGTGACCGCCGAGAGGGCGCCGAGCAGGACCGCGTTAGGCACCGGACGCTTGACATGGGTCAGCGCGATGTCGGTGGCGGGCACGGTGCAGACGTGTCCGTCGGGCAGGTGTTCGACAGTATTTTCGATGCCGAGCTCCTCGATGGTCTTGCCGGTATTGATCAGCAGATGGCCATCTTCGGTGAGGCCGTTGAAGACGTCGATGGCATTGAACAGTGTCGGATCCTGAATGATCAGGATATCCGGTTCGAGTACCGGTTCGCGCAGACGTATCGGCTGATCGTCGATACGGCAGAAGGCAACCACCGGGGCGCCCATGCGTTCGGAGCCGAAGCTCGGTACCGCCTGGGCATGTTTGTCTTCGAGGAAGGCGGCGACGGAGAGCATTTCGGCGGCAGAGACGACCCCCTGGCCACCGCGTCCGTGGATGCGGATCTGAAACATGTGTCTTTTCTCCTGTTAGGTAGATTATCCGGCGGCCTTGTGAGCAGACGGACGAACCTGACGGATTGGGTGAATCCGTACACCTGGCGAACAAAAAGATGATGCGTACTTGTTCTTGTCGCCGGAAAAATACCGGCGCGAGCTATTGTGCTGCATTGTATGAGCGCTTTCTGTTGTAACGGCCGATGGGTAATGGCCGTGTGACGCTCTCGATGGAGTGAATTCAGGCTGTATCCGAATTCATGGGGGTGGAGTATCTACAGACCAGTAAATAATGTAAAATAATATATAATGCATATATATAAAATTTATTGATATGGATCTCAGGCAACTTAAGTCTTTGGTGCTCCTGGTTGAATACGATTACAGCGTGAGCCGGACAGCACAGAGTCTGCATCTGGTTCAACCAGCTGTCTCCCAGCACATCAAACAGCTTGAGGCAAACCTGAGCACAAGACTGTTTCTGCGCCAGGGTAAACGACTGGTTGGTTTGACTGAGGCAGGGGAAAGGGTCGTGCACTATGCACGCAACATCCTGGCCGATACGGCCAATATCCTGGCGGTGGGTCAGGATCATGTCTCCGAGGATGTGGGTACCCTGCGTATCGGCACCACCCATACACAGGCACGATATGTGCTGCCGCCGGTGATCCGGCGGTTCAGTCTGGCTTACCCGAAAGTGGAGCTCCAGATATTGGAGGGCAGGCCGCAGCAGCTGGTCGACATGGCGGTACAGGACAAAGTGGACTTTGCCATCTGTACCGAAGCGCTGAGCAACAATCCGGCGCTGTTGGCGATACCCTGCAATCGGTGGAATCGCTGTCTCATAGCACCGGACTCACATGCAGTGCTTAGATGCAAGCAAATAACCCTCAAAGCGCTCTGTAGATACCCGATCATCACTTATGTAGTCGGGTTTACGGGCCGTGGGCATCTGAATGAGACCTTCAGCAATGCAGGGTTGATGCCGCATGTGGTCCTGAGTGCCACAGACACCGATGTGATCAAGACCTACGTCAGAGAGGGCCTGGGAATCGGCATCATCGCTGAATTGGCCTATGAGCGTGAAAAGGATCAAGACCTGGGGATGCGGGAATTGAATCACCTGTTTCCCTGGGAGGTGACGAAAATCGGCTATCGAAGGGATAAATATCTACGCCATCATCAACAGCGGTTTATCGATCTGTTTCAGGCGGCGTCCGCACGCATGGAAAGCGCCGCAGAGAGTGCTGATCGAATTAATGTTAACAGGCCCAAGGGTGCGGGATGAGCAATCGTCACCCGGTAATGGCTGTTTACATCCCATTCACCGTCTCAATCCCGCTTCTTCTTCGCTCTGGGGTGGGCCCGGTCATAGACATCGGCCAGGTGTTGAAAGTCAAGATGGGTATATATCTGGGTAGTGCTGATGTTGGCATGCCCCAGCAGTTCCTGAACGGCGCGTAAATCGCCAGACGATTCCAACAGATGAGTGGCGAAGGAGTGGCGCAGCAGATGAGGGTGGACATTGCGGGGTGTTCCCTGGGCGATGGACCAGGAATGGAGTTGGCGCTGAATGGTGCTGCGATTGATTCGCCTGCCCCGAACTCCGACGAAGAGTGCGATCTCATCTTCAGTCGCCATTTGCGGCCTGATTGCAAACCATTGCTCAAGGGCCTGTTTGGCAATTCTGCCCACGGGCAGGCGTCTCGCTTTCGCCCCCTTGCCTGTGACCTCGACCAGCTGTTCCTTGAGGTCGATATCCTGCAGGTTGAGGTTTACCAGTTCCGCCAGGCGCAGTCCGGATGAATAGAAAAGTTCCATGATCGCCCTGTCGCGGACAGCGACCGGAGAATTGTCAGTGATATCCAAGAGGCGATTGACCTGGTCCGGGTCGAGGGTGACAGGCAGCTTATGCCGCACCTTGGGTGCACGGACACCGAGTGCCGGGTTGGAATCAAGCTGCTGTTCCCGAATAAGAAAATTAAACAGTCCGCGCAGGCTGGAGAGTTCGCGATGCAGGCTTTTGGCCGCCAGTCCCGCCCGGTGTCGTGTTGCGATGTAGTGCCTTATATGGTGTTGAGTGATCTCTTTCCAGCGGGTTAACTGTTGCTGCTCCAACCAGGCCATAGCCGCTTTCAGATCACGTTTGTAGCTCTCCAGTGTGCGGGGCGAGAGACGTCGTTCATGCCGCAGGTAGTCAAAGTATCGCGCTATCCACTCCTGGAGTTGCAGGCTGCTGGGAGTGGACACGGAGACTATATGCCGGGGAGGGAGACGGCCTGCAGGGTGCGGCTGATTATCTCCCCAAGGCGGGTGAGAAATTCGGTGCCATGATGAGGGGCGAACCTATCGGCATCGCAGCTACCGATGGCGAGCAGGCCGAGCACACCCTCGCTCTTCAGCGGGATCAATGCAGTAGAGGCGATTCGATCGCCTTCGGTACCGAATATATAGTCGAGCTGATCCTGGTCGAGTTTTCCGCAGATCGGTTGGTTTTGACTGAAGAACTGCTCAAATGTGTCGGTTTGGCCACTCAGGGTCTCGTCCAAGTGCTCATCGATATGGCTGGCGGAGAAAAGTCTCAACTCTACGGCATCGGCCTTGAAATCGTCATGCAACTCATCTTCCAGCGCATTCAAGACCTCTTCGAAGGTGGCCGCATCGATCAGTTCCAGGGTCAGCCGGTGCATGCGATCCTGTAGTTGGTCATTGGTGCGCGCAACCTCCAGCAGTTTCGAGAGCTTTTGTTGAGACTCTTGAAGTTGGCTGCGTAGCGCCTCGACCTGGCGCTCGATCAGAGAGACAGCCGCACCGCTCGCGTGTGGTATCTCGATCTTGCCGAGCAGTTCCGGGTGGTTGGCGAAGAAATCGGGGTGGTGATTCAGGTATTCGACCACCTGTTCTTCCAGTTCATCCACATGTGTAGATTTTTTCGGGGCTTTTTGTTTCATAGGTCGATGGTTCCTTCGTACGCGATCTCTGCCGGACCTTCAGTAAGTACGGGTTGGCCTTCTGAGTGCCACTTTACCACAAGATCGCCTCCAGGTAGGTGTACCAAGACCTCTTCATCAAGCAGACCGAGCCGGCGGCCGGCAGCTACGGCTGCGCAGGCGCCTGAGCCGCAGGCCAGCGTTTCTCCGGTGCCGCGCTCAAACACGCGCAGCCGGATCTCTGTGGTACGGACGATCTGCATGAAGCCGACATTGGTGCGTTGGGGGAATCGGGGGTGATTCTCGATCAACGGTCCCAGTTTTGCCACATCCGCCTGATCGACACTGGGTACGATGAGCACCGCATGTGGATTTCCCATCGAAACCGCAGACAATGATACCTGTTGATCGTCAACATCCAGGAGATAGGCGTTTGCCTGTTGTGGCGCTGTAAAGGGTATCAATGCAGGCTCGAAGATGGGAGCGCCCATGTCGACCTCCACATGGCCGCCAGCCAAGTGTCGCAGGGAAATCTTACCTGCCAGGGTTTCGACCGGTATTGAAGATTTTGTGCTCAGCCCCTTCTCTTTGACAAATCGGGCAAAGCAGCGTGCGCCGTTGCCGCAAGTCTCGACTTCTGAACCGTCTGCATTGTAGATTCGATAATAGAAATCGGTATCGGCCGATTCGGGGGGTTCGATCAGCAATATTTGGTCGCAACCGATACCGAAGTGCCTGTCTGCCAGTTTTTGCAGTGCCTGTGGCGATAAATCGATGGATTGACTGATCGCATCGATTACCACAAAGTCATTGCCGAGACCGTGCATTTTAGTGAAATGGAGTTTCATGAACCTTGCACTTCCGCCGTTTTATCGGGCTGCTCCTTATCCGGTATGAAGAGCGGTCCCTTCTGGCCGCATGCGGTGATGAGCAGGAGTAGCGCCAACAATAGAATTTTTAATTGCAGTTGAGTTGGCACCGGTTCTCTCCCGTTACTTGTATCCCAGACGTTGCATGTTTAGCATACATCAATTGATGTCACTAGGACATTCACGGAAGGTTTGGCTTTGTCTATCCCAATTATGGTGGCCGGTGCATAGATGATAATGGCGAAGCCAATCGCTACAATAACTGCTGTCGTCGGGGCCAATAAGGCAGCGTTTCCCGCTATCCCCATACTTATATGCCGATGTAGTGGATGGAGAGTAACAATGAGCAGGATGCCAAGGATCAAAACTCTTATAGGTGACTGCTGTTTGTTTATCGAATCCGGCTTCATGGCAAAAGAGCGTTGCTTGATGGCTTTTAACGGGGCGGTACTGGAGCCAATGCAATTAAAGGAATTAACCAGTCGATGAACGGACCGCTTTCCCTGCTTGCTCAACGCTCTGCACCCTTGCTGGCGCTGATTTTGATTGCGGTCATCATGCTGGGTGCGAATCCCCTCGTCGGAGAAACCATTGCGCCCTTCGATTTTCTTGTCCAATTTCCAGGTTGGAAGAATACCGAGATCGAAAGCCCGGTTAAGCACCGTAAGCACTCTGATGTACTCGATGCCAAACTGCCATCCTGGCGTTACGCCCGGGAAAAACTGCGCCAGGGGGAACTGCCTCTTTGGAATCCCCACGTGCTTGGTGGAAACCCTCTGTTACTATTGGTTACCCGTTCGATTTTGACCCCGGCCTTTGCCGCATACACATTATTCGGTAACGAAGCTGTCGGTTTGTATGCCGCTGCTTTGGTGAATCTCCTCATCGTCTCTATCGGGAGCTATTTACTGTTTGCGAGTTTGACAGGAAATCGTCTGGCAGCTTTGCTCGGTGCGGTTGCCTTCAGCTATTCCGGTTTTAACACCTCATGGTTTCTTTGGCATCATGTGAATACCAGTATCTGGATTCCGTGGATGCTCTTCTTCGCCGTGCGCATTGCACAGACGGGCGATGCCAAACATGTGTCCTGGTTGGCCATCGCGTCGACATTGATGATTCTAGGTGGATTCCCAACGGTAGCCGTGTATGGCTATATCGCATTGCTGCTGCTGTTTCTCAGTTGGTCACTGTTTTCGCGGAATTCGTACCGAGTGGTTATTAGCAGAGGCGCGTTGGGTGTGACGGGAATGCTCCTGTCGTTAATGATGGCCGCGCTGTTTCTCTATTGCCTGGACGAGTCTCTGGAGCGTCTCGATCTAAGCTATCGCAGGGGGGGGAGCGCCTTTCGCAAGGTCCAGGATCTGCTGCTCTATGTTCAGCCGTTCAGGGAGGGACCGTTAACCCTGGGCAGGACAGGATATGTGGGTTTGATACCGCTGATACTCTTTCTGCCGGCTCTATGGCTCACCCTGAGGCGTCGTTTGGAATGGAGATATGCATGGGGAGTGTCGCTGGTTTTGCTGATTGCGCCATTGGCCTTCGCCTGGATTCCCATGGATTACATCAGGCAGATCCCTCTGATCGGGACCAGTATGATTAACAGGCTGATTCTTATCATTGGACTTGGCTTGTCGTTACTCAGTGCCTTGGTTCTCTCAGCCGCTTACCGGCGTTTCGGCAAAAAAGCACCGGCATGGGCCACCATGGTTTTATTGCTTCTGCTGGCCGTTCAGGTGGTTGACCAGCGCCGGGTGTTTCAATCATTGGTGGGTCATGTAAAAGCAGATACGATCTATCCTGCTACTGCCACGATCGACTATGCCAGGGGCAGGATTGAGCCGCTGCAAAACGTGATAGCCGATCGCGGATATATCGTATCGGGAGTAGTATCGGCCTACGGTCTTTCAGAGTGGTATGCCCACGGTTTTCATACGCCGGCAGAGAAGCGGCTCCTTGAAGGGGCCATCACCAGGCCTTTTTTAACACCTACGGCATCGGCCTTTTTGTGCAGCCAGGTTAATTTTGCAAATCCGGTGTTTCTGGCCTATCTGGGTGTCAGGTATGTACTCTGTTCCGATGAAACGATGCATGGGGGAAAAGTTGAGCGAAAACTTGTTTTTGATACGATTGATCTAAGTCAAGGCGAGAGTGGTGGATTGAGATTGACAGGGGAGAGGATTGTTCAGCTCGTCGAATTGCACCAACACGTCTCGTTTGATGAGGTAGAGTTGGCCTTGGAGGGTATCAATATTGATAGCAGGGTTGGTGTTAGGCTTAAGCTGTGGATGGGTTCGGAACTACTAACCGAAACTGCGCCATGCTCTTTGCAAGGTGATTCGGAGGAGGTATATTTTAGGTGTAGTTTCGCCAGTCAGATTTTACTGCACAAGGGACGCTATGAGCTGGAAATCATTGTAGAAGGGGAGAGTGCATCTGCTTCTCTCAGTGCAGTGGTTTATCCTTCGAGCTCTCCGCTGTTACAGCTGCAAGTGGGAAACAGTTCAAGCGAAAGGGTGCTGGGATTGCGTGGATACAGACGCACAAATGTCTTTGTTTATCGGATAGTATTGAGCGGTGATAATAATTCATATATTGTGCATGAGCTGGAACCCGGTGTGGTTCTGGTGGAAAACAGGCTAGTCAACGGCAGTGCCTATTTTTTATCATCCCTTAGTGGTCTGTCCGATGCCCGTTACGATCAACTAAGGCTGAATACTTATAACGACACCTCGATGCAGTTTGAGTACATTGGGGATAGACCTGGATGGGTGGTCATTCCGGTTAGGATGTATCCCGGCTGGTTATGCTTGGTTAATGGGAAAAAGGTGGAACCGGCGCTTTTCAAAGGGGTGATGCCTGCAGTACCGGTACGCGGCAACAGCAGAGTTGATTTCATCTATTCGCCGACCCACTACGCAGTTCCTGCTGCGGTTTCTATTCTCGGAGTACTGCTTGTCTTGCTTTTATCACTCAATGCACAATCGATTAACCGATGGTTAACGGACCATTACAAAACAAACTGATGGGTAATCGCATCTATCTACGGACGCTTGGTCGCTTTGGTCTCGCATTGCTTATCTTTGTTGTCTCCTCGGCGCTGATTCGTTATTGGTTGACTGCTGGTCTGCCAATAACTGCGCATGCTCACGGTGTCCATGACGATGCATTGTTCATACGCTTGGCGGAGAGTGTGGTGTCCGGTCAGTGGCTGGGTGATTACGACAAGCTGACATTGGTGGAAGCGCCGCTCTATCCTCTGTATATTGCCGCAAACTATTTACTGGGTTTGCAGTTCAAGACCATGGAGCACGCAATCTACATTGTGGCCTGCGTGATTCTCTATCTGGCTTTGATAAAGGCAAAAGTCAATCCTTTTCTGGCCCTGGTGCCATTTACACTCTTGCTTTTCAATCCCTATCATCACGGTAGTGTCGAGCGGGGGTGGTTCTATGCGGCAATAGTGTTTTTAGTCATTGCCGGTATTTACTACATGATTTCGATGCGAACCGTATCGGGGAGTGTTAGGCCGTCTCACGCGTTTCTGTTGGGTTTGGGCTTGGCATCACTCTATCTTTCCCGGGAAGAGACGATTTGGCTTTACCCCTTGCTAGCGGTTGCATTTACTCTCCTTTTCTACCAGCCGGATAGACAGAGAGCACTGCTGTTGATGGGTAAGGCGTTGCCATTGCTGCTGTTGGGTATGGCAATACCAATTTCAGCGGTATTGAGTATGAATTATATGAAATATGGATATTTCGGAATCAAAGACAGCGCAGTTAAGGAGTTTAAAACCACATTCAGGCTGATGAAGAGCGTGCATACTGATGGGGAAAAGCCCTTTGTCGATGTGACTCACAGGTCACTAACTCAAATGTTCGATGTGAGCCCCGCGTTGGCCAGGTTCCAACCCCATTTGCAGGGTGGTCTGGGCAAGCAATGGGGTGGACTGATGTGCAAACGGCATGCAGAGGCATGCAACGAGATCGGTGGCGGTTACATTTTCTGGGCATTGCGTGATGCTCTCGCCGCTGAGGGTTTTTACCAAAGCCCGGATAAGATGAGATCTGCGTACAGTGAAATCAGTGAAGAGTTGCAAAGGGGGTGCAGCAGCGGACAACTGGACTGTTCGCGCACTGTCTGGCCTCTCCGCTATCCGATCAGATTAGAGAGGATAGACGACTATCTGGCAAAATTGCCAGCCTTCGTGAATTATATGGTATCAGGTTTAAACGGGCGCCTACCTAGCTATGGCGCTTCACATGGTCCGGAAGAGAGACTCGAGGTGTTTAAGAGGCTGTCGAATACCGCCATCAAAGCAAAAACACTCCGGGATCAATACTCGGTTTCCGGGTGGTTGATTTCAGATAGCCAGGAAAAATATATCGCGATTGTGCCAAAGCCATTTGCTGCCTATACCAATCGTTTCAGCTTGAAGTCGAGCCGGGATGTGCAGCGTCACTTTAAAGACAATGCAGATTCTGCCTTGTCGCGGTTTAACGTGGAAGGGCCTTGTAAGGGTGGTCAGTGCGAACTATTGGTGATGTCTGGTGGTGAACATACTAAATTCGACCAGGCATTGATTCGCCCCGGGGCTGACTTGAAAAGAGCAGGAATGCATCTGCACATCGACTCGGTTAAGCAGAAACAAAGTAACCAGCCGTTATTATGGGTTGACCAGTTCAAAATCAATGCCTTTAAAAAAATCGGTAAATTGTACAATCACGCACTTGTCTATCTTACGTTGTTTGCCACCATGGTATTTGCGATTGCCTGTTTTGCCTTTCTTTTTAGGGGATATAGAAGCCTTTTGCTGTGGGGCGCCTTGATTGCGGTCATAGGTGTCGCTACGCGTTTGGGAGTGCTTGCCCTGTTCGATGATTTTACCCAAAGTCCTGTTATCGGGCAGTTCCGCCACTTTATTCCGATTATGCCGTTGCTGCTTCTCTATATCGGGTTGAATTTTCTTATTCTTTTTGAACTGCCGGCCGTGTTGCGAAAATCGGCAACAATGGGCGTTAAAACTGACCGGGCTAAGCCTGGAAACCGGCCCTTAACTCTGTAGCGGATGACCGCGATGTAAACTGACCATATAACCACAGGGCTCTATGGTCATGATTTTGAGGGGTCCGCGGATGAGTGCGGTGAGATTGTTACCGACAGGGCAGCTAATATAATTTCGATAAAGATATAAAAGACCCTGTTAAGTGCAGCCAGGATAATCGCAGTATTAATATCCAGAAAAGGCGCCAGGCCAATCACCAGAACCGATTCGCGGATGCCGATGCCGGCGGGAGCGAAAGGTACAGCAAATCCTACCGCATAACTGAATGCATAGAGCCCAATAATAAAAACCAGACCAATCTCGGATGCTGAGAAAGGTGTCAAAGTAATCCAAAAAGCGAACCCGAGTGCCAGCCATATCAGCAGTGAAGTTATAAAGGATAGGGGCGTGTATAACAATCGCCGACAGTAATCATACAGCCTCTTACGATGGTGTCTCAACTGTGGCAGCAACAGAAGGAATGAAGTAGTGCCTAGTATTGCCAGCAGGATGGTCAATGGGACTTTTTGAGTCAGTGTGATCAAGAGTTGATATTGCGTGAAACTGATGAGCAATAGACCAAAGATGAAAGCGCTGAAAACGACCCAGAATGTTTCTAGCAAGATGGTGTCACGTACGGTCTGGTTATCGAGACCGGCAGATTTATACATCCCGATTTTACCAACAAACTGCCATATCGAGCCGGGTATGTATTTGCCCAGTTGCGTAATGTTGTAGATACTGAAACTTTTGGAAAACAAAAAATTGACTTTATAGTGGAGTAACGATTGGTGCATGATAGCTACCAACAGCAGTTTGCCGATGGTAAGTGCGAGCAGGGAGTAGACTATTATTTCAATCGGAAGAAGCTTCACAACGTCGACCACGCGGTGGAGATTTCCCAGCAGGAAGAAAAAAATAAAGCTTAAGACAACCACCCACCATAGAGTCTTAAATGCGGTTTTTATGTTTACTTGCACGATTTGCCTTGATCCAGAAGGTTAAACAAATAGGCGAACTGTTTATAAGCGGAAGCCTTTGCGTGTTTCTGCTGTTGCTTGATTTTTTGGTGTATTGATGGTTCGTTATGCAGCGTGTGTCGAATCGTTTCAAGCATGAGTTCGGAATTAAGCTGGCTGAAGTCAAAGACAAGATCACCAAGGCCGAAAAAATCCATCACTTCCTGATATTTGTGGCTCCAGCCCAGCACTATAACAGGCTGGCCGCTGGCTAGTGCGGCGATCATTGCATGAAATCGGGAAACCATCACAAGCCTGCAATAACTCATTAGCTGTTTTATGCCTGGTGTATTGACATCAAAATCAACATAATAGATTGGTGCTGATTCGTGGTTATCACCATCCAACTGGTTAATGATATCTCTGATCACGGGCAGGTCATTATTGCGCAGCCTGGACATTTCATCTTTGCGGGTAGCGTTTGGATAGAGAAGTATGGCGTACCCTTGCGCTAGGAGTTGACGGCAAAGTGTTGCGATTTGATGGTGGTAGCTGTTGTCTTGTCGCTGCGGCATTGCTGCCAGTACGCTACTGGGGCAGATACCGATCAGTTCCCTGTCTTCTCGCTGAAGTCTGTTGCTGAGAGCGGCAAGTTGCGGGCGACTTTCGACGCTGATCATGTCTTGTGGCCGGTGAAGAAAGGCTACATCGGCAACCGGTTCGACATAACAGGTATCCAGTGACAATGATTGCAAGTGTTGATGAGTAGTGGCTCCGCGGGCAAATATTTGATCGATTCTCGATAGGGTATGTCTGGCGAGGAAGTGATTCAGCGGATTATTGAATGGCCCGGCGGCCTGAGAGAACTTAACCACCGGCGTGTCAAGTAGGAGAGCCGGCACCAGGGTGAGAACGTTGTAGGGCAAAAACTTTTCTCTGCCATCAATGAAAGCGACGCCGGCTAGATCGATAAGGACATCGGAACTGCCAAGGGAGCGGACGGATTCGGGTGTTAGTCTGGCCATGACTTTAAGACGCAGGCCGTTAAGCAACATCAATAGAAGTGAGCAGGGTAGAAGTACAGTAACCAGGTACAAGGGATCTGCGCTGTAAACCTTAATCCTTGGATCATTGATGAGTTCCCGGTCCCGCTTTGGATAATAAGTGTAGATGTTGAAGTTCGCCTCTGGATAGCGATCGCGTATTCTTCCGATAGTGGTGGTTAACATGGCCTCAGCACCCCGGTTGCCACTCACTGTTGCTGCAATGATTGAGATGGTTTTCATGGTAAGGTTTCGATGCCTTTTCTAAGGTAGAGGTAGGCTTTTAGCAGCGGACGAGGTAATTTGAATATCAACTTGTTCCACTGTGATGATTCACTCCAGCGCATGTTAAACAGTGTAAACAGCGCGGTGAGCCAAGCATGCCATGAAACCCGTGCCTTGATATTGTCCGGGATTTTATAGCCAAATAATGGGGCCACGCGATTCCTCGCGCTGACATTATAATGGAAAGGGGCGGTACGAGCCTGGCCGTCCAGAATATCGCATATCTCCAGGGCTTCTGCAGTGATTGCTCCACTGCGGATCGCGCTATTCCATGAATCAATGCCTTGCTGGGTGCGTATTATTACCCCCGTTTTCTTTATCGGATCCTGTTTAAACCGGTAGGCCCACACATCTCCGAGGGAAATGTCAGCTTGATAACCGAAATGATCGTGGCAAACCAGGCATTTCTTTTCCGAATAAAAGTAGAGATTTTGATAAAGACTGAAGTAGGAGAATGGTTTTCTGATGGTGGCTCCATTCAAAAAATCGGCTTCCAACTCGCCCCGCCAGTGACCTTTGCGAAAGCGATAATAGCGCAACGGACTGGCAGCCTCTTTCTTCAGCTGTTCAGAGATCTCATCAATTAATCCGGTCCTTGAATTATGTCCGCAAACCAAAGCGATTTTCAGCTTGACCTTATTGGTGATGTCGTCATCTTTTGCAATCCACCGGGTAAGATTTGTAATATCACAGGGCAGGCCAACCACGGCGACGCGTCCATGAAACTGACGAATCAGGGGCAGGGCCTCTTTCATAAAGGCGGTTTCTACATATTTACTTCCTTGGGCATCAAGAATTTCTTGCTTGGAAGTGACAATTGAAAAATGCGCTCTAATCTTTCCTTTTTCAATAACGGTGTTGCAAACCAACGCGCCATCGATCTCATCCTGCTCCAGGAGTGAAATCAAGAGTGCGGACCCGGCCCCGCCCGATGCGGCGTTGACCCGGTTGGATTCATCAGTCGCATAAGCGTGATACAACTCGCGATACTCTCCGACAAGCGTGCGTATCTGTGTTTCAGTCCATGTTCTCCGTAGCAGCCGGTCAGTAATTCGATTGAACATATTACGCATTGTGTTTTTGTTCGGGAGCAAAGTCAGTATCTGAAAATATTGGTTTGATGCTTTTATGGAGTTTCTGTTTTCTTAGCCCGGCTGTTTTATTATTTGAAATCACTGCTGTCCCATTAACTGAGATTTAGGAGGCCCAGGTTATTCACATTTTGATACCTGATTACCCCTAAACCTCAGCCATTCTCAAGAGGCGATATGGCATAGGTGGAGTGCGAAGAGCGGCAAAAAGCAATCGTTCAATCATGGCGGGTAAATCGAAACGGCGGTTAAACCGATATTCGAACTCAGCAAGATAACGCGACACATGTTTATCTCGAATCGCATGAAAAGTACCCAACAGACTGTTTTTGACATTACCCAACATCGTGGTTACCCATTTGAAGCACGAATACTGGACACTTTGGCGCCCACCACCCGTCACCATGGGGTTATGATGGCAATCAGCGGTTGTCACGCCACTAAAGCACCAAAGCCCATCGGTAAAGACTTCGCTGCCAGGCATCAAGCAGGAGCGGGCGTAGCGGGCGATTTCACGTTTGCGGAAGCCCCTTACACGACGCAGTTGAATTTTCATGGGCCTGCCGTCCCGCGTCGTCTCAACAGCAGCTACGAAAGGGATTTTGTTGCGCGACCCACGACCACGCTTACCGGCTTGCTCGCCTCCGAGATAAGCATCATCCAATTCGATGCGACCGGCCAGTTTTTTTCCACGCTCACGTTCCATCATCACCTGCATCAACTTATGCTTGAGTCGCCAGGCCGTATTGTAGTTCACCCCGATTTCGCGGGAAAGTTGCAGCGCCGAGATACTTTTCTTGCGTTGGGTCAACAGATAGATCGCAAGAAACCACGTTCTCAGCGGCAGCTTGGTGCCATGGAAGATGCTGCCGGCGGTCAGGGAAGTCTGATGATGGCACTTGTGACATTGATATATCTGACGCTTTTTGAGTTCACAGCCTGTTGTGTTGCCGCACTCAGGGCAGACATAGCCCGTCGGCCAGCGCAAATCATACAATGCCTGTCGACACTGATCCTCGGTCCCATATTGTTCCAGAAAATCGTGCAAACCAAGACCTTTTTGAAATTGAATAGTATTTCTCGGCATGATGAAATCCTCTTTTATTCAGTAGGTTCCATTATGCTTGCACCACAGGCTCAATAGCTGAGCCTCAGGGGTAATCAGGTTTTGATAAAATAAAAGCGCAAACAAATCATTGAATCAAAAGGAATAACCAGGCCATGTCACATAATAGCACGGTATTTGCGCAACTGCTGAAACTGATTTCGAGACATGAATTTGAAACACTGGCAAAAGAACATCATACAGGCAGGGCTTTTCGTAAAAACTCCCGCTGGAGCCAGTTCGTGGCAATGATGATGGGACAACTTTCCGGTAGAAACAGTTTGCGGGATATGGTTGATAATCTCGGGGCACAGGCGCATCGTCTTTATCACCTGGGTAGTCGTTTGATTAGGCGTTCGAGTTTATCTCGCATCAACAATGACAAGCCTTACACGCTTTATGAAGAGTTGTTTAGCAAACTGTTGACGCGATGCCAGGCAAAAGCACCATCGCATGATTTCCGTTTTAAGAATCCACTGTATTCCCTGGATGCCAGTATCATTGATTTATGCCTGTCAGTTTTTCCATGGGCTGAATTTCGCACGACAAAAGCGGCAGTAAAATTACATGTTGGACTCAACCATTCAGGTCATTTACCCGAGTTCTTTGCTGTCACCGAAGGCAACCAGCATGAAGTCAATATTGGCAAGCTGATGAATTTTCCAAAAGGCAGTATTGTGACCTTCGATAAAGGCTATAACGACTACGAGTGGTATAATCAACTGAATAAAAAAGGCATTTTCTTTGTTACACGTCAAAAGTCCAATGCAGTTTATCGGGTGATATCCCGCCAGCCAGTGATTAAAAGCAAAGGACTGACATCAGATCAAATCATTGAATTTACCGGGCCAATCACAGCAAAGAAGTGTCCAATTCAGTTGCGTCGTATCGGTTACCGCGATCCTGAAACCAGCAAGCATTATGTTTTTCTGACGAATAATTTCAAGCTGGCTGCCAAAACCATTGCACAGATTTATAAGGCTCGTTGGGATATTGAGTTGTTCTTCAAGTGGATCAAACAGAACCTGAAAATCAAATCATTTGTCGGTACCAGTAAGAATGCTGTGATGACACAAATCTGGATTGCTTTGTGTGTTTATTTGTTGCTTGCCTATATCAAGTTCCAGTCGAAAATCCGAAAAAGTGCTCAACAGATATTGCGATTATTACAGATGAACCTGTTTGAAAAACGAGACCTGATGGCGTTACTACGAGGAGACCCAATCAATGACAAAACAAATGATTGCAATCAACTGGCTCTACTGTAAAAGTTAATGGGACAGCAATGATTTGAAATCATTTAATGAATTGAAGAGAGACAGCCATTTGTCATTCAGTGGGGTTTTTTCGGGTGTGGCATGTTGCCCAGTCAAGCAGTAGCCTCGTGGGTTGAATTGGCTCTCTTCTCGAGTTCAGCATGCTCCGGCACTAAGGCATCTCTGATTAATTCCAAGAATCGTATAATATCGATACATTGATCACCAGCCCCAAAAAAGCGCGATGAAACAACACAGCCTAGCCCCAATATTTCACGCATTAAAAAGGCAACCTGATTACTCATGAGGCTCAGCTATTGAGCCTGTGGTGCAAGCATAATGGAACCTACTGAATAAAAGAGGATTTCATCATGCCGAGAAATACTATTCAATTTCAAAAAGGTCTTGGTTTGCACGATTTTCTGGAACAATATGGGACCGAGGATCAGTGTCGACAGGCATTGTATGATTTGCGCTGGCCGACGGGCTATGTCTGCCCTGAGTGCGGCAACACAACAGGCTGTGAACTCAAAAAGCGTCAGATATATCAATGTCACAAGTGCCATCACCAGACTTCCCTGACCGCCGGCAGCATCTTCCATGGCACCAAGCTGCCGCTGAGAACGTGGTTTCTTGCGATCTATCTGTTGACCCAACGCAAGAAAAGTATCTCGGCGCTGCAACTTTCCCGCGAAATCGGGGTGAACTACAATACGGCCTGGCGACTCAAGCATAAGTTGATGCAGGTGATGATGGAACGTGAGCGTGGAAAAAAACTGGCCGGTCGCATCGAATTGGATGATGCTTATCTCGGAGGCGAGCAAGCCGGTAAGCGTGGTCGTGGGTCGCGCAACAAAATCCCTTTCGTAGCTGCTGTTGAGACGACGCGGGACGGCAGGCCCATGAAAATTCAACTGCGTCGTGTAAGGGGCTTCCGCAAACGTGAAATCGCCCGCTACGCCCGCTCCTGCTTGATGCCTGGCAGCGAAGTCTTTACCGATGGGCTTTGGTGCTTTAGTGGCGTGACAACCGCTGATTGCCATCATAACCCCATGGTGACGGGTGGTGGGCGCCAAAGTGTCCAGTATTCGTGCTTCAAATGGGTAAACACGATGTTGGGTAATGTCAAAAACAGTCTGTTGGGTACTTTTCATGCGATTCGAGATAAACATGTGTCGCGTTATCTTGCTGAGTTCGAATATCGGTTTAACCGCCGTTTCGATTTACCCGCCATGATTGAACGATTGCTTTTTGCCGCTCTTCGCACTCCACCTATGCCATATCGCCTCTTGAGAATGGCTGAGGTTTAGGGGTAATCAGGAAAGGCAAAATCCTGATACTTCGATATAATTCAGTTGCTTACACTGTAATCGAAAGGATTTTGCCTGTGACAAACTGTACCCAGACTGCCTTTGATTTTCCAGCCCTAAAACGCCGTAAGGTTCAAGCCGAGTTTTCCGGTGGCGATATCACCTCGGACGGCGGCGTGTTGCTGCTGCGTGAGATCGACAGGCGTCTGGGATTGCTCGAGGCGGTTGATGCGGTCATCCCCGACCCGCGAGATCCCCGCTATATTGAACACAGCCAGTTGAGCCTGTTGCGCCAGCGAGTCTATGGGCTCTGCCTGGGTTATGAAGATCTGAACGACCATCAGACACTACGCACCGACCCGGCCCTACAGAGCTCGATCGAACGCGAGGAGGTACTGGGCAGCCAGTCGACACTTTGTCGGCTGGAGAACCGGGTCGATCGCCGGGTTGCCGTTGATGTCCACAACCTACTGCTCGAGCAGTTCATTGCCTCATATGATGCACCACCCGATGAGCTGATCCTGGATTTCGACGCCACGGATGATCCGGTGCATGGCCGCCAGGAAGGCCGCTTCTTTCACGGCTACTACGATCACTACTGCTTCCTGCCCCTGTATGTCTTTTGTGGCGATCAACTGCTGGTGAGTTATCTGCGGCCCAGCCGGATCGATGCGCCCAAGCATGCCTGGGCGATTCTGGCGCTGTTGGTCAAACGCCTGCGCCGGGCTTGGCCTGAAGTGCGTATCATCTTTCGGGGCGATAGCGGCTTTTGCCGTCACCACATGCTCAGCTGGTGCGAGCGCAACGCTGTGGGCTATATCGTGGGCATCGCCAAGAATGACGCCTTGCTGCGGTGTATCCGTGAGCCCATGCAGTGGGTTGAGGAACTGGCGAAGCGAACCGGCATGAAGATGCGGGAATTCTTTCAGTTTCACTATGCCGCCAGCACCTGGAAGACGCGTCGCAAGGTGATCGCCAAACTGGAGGTCACCGACAAGGGGCCAAATCCACGCTTCATCGTCACCAACCTGGCCGGCGACAAACAGCGCCTTTACGATGACCTCTACTGCGCCCGTGGTGACATGGAGAACCGAATCAAGGAGCAGCAACTGGGGCTGTTCGCCGATCGCACCAGCGCGCATTACTGGTGGGCCAATCAGTTTCGTCTACTGCTGTCCAGTCTGGCCTATGTGCTGATGGAGGCCATCCGGCGCCTCGCGCTGAAGGGCACGGAACTGGCGCGTGCACAGATGACCACGATCCGGCTCAAACTGTTCAGGATCGGGGCGGTCATCATTCGCAACACGCGACGGATCCGCTTCCTGCTCTCCAGCACCTATCCCTATCAGGCGCTGTTTTTCCAGGTGGCGGCACGACTCAAGCCGGGATAGCCCGGCAGAGTGCTGCCCCGGCACGTTGATCAACAATGGGGGTAAGGGGGAGTCTGCCCGGAGGGTGGAAAATCAGGGCTTGATAGAGGTTTGGTTCCCAGTGAGGGCAAACCATCCAAGCTTGGCCATATCACCGGCTAAATTTAAAAACGGATGAAACATGCGGGCTAGAGCGCATGCTGCGCATCCATTTTCTGCAGCATTGGTTTGAGCTTTCCGATCCGGCTGCGGAAGAGGCGCTTTACGACTCAAGAGCCATGCGTCTGTTTGTAGGGATAGACTTGGGTGCAGAGCCGGTCCCTGACGAAACGACGATCTGCAAGTTTCGCCACCTGATGGAGCGGAACAACTTGGGCGATGAGCTGTTTCGCCTTGTCAACGTCTATCTGGCGGAAAACGGTATGAAAGTGAGTCGGGGCACCATAGTGGATGCCACCATTATCAATGCACCGAGTTCGACCAAGAACAAAGAGAAGCAGCGAGACCCGGACATGCATCAGACCAAGAAAGGCAACCAGTGGTACTTTGGCATGAAGGCGCACATTGGCGTAGACAGCCGTACCAAGCTGATTCACTCGATCGCCGTGACCCCTGCCAATGTGCATGATTCACAGATGCTGGGGGATCTACTGCACGGCGAGGAAACCCGTCTCTGGGGAGATTCTGCCTATGCAGGTCAGCGAGAACAACTAAAAGAACACGCTCCTCAGGCAAAAGACTTTACGCAGAAAAAAGGCTGCCGTAACCGCCAGTTGAGCGAAGCGGAACAATCAGCCAACCGGCACAAGTCAAAGACCCGCGCCAGAGTCGAGCATGTCTTTGGTGTAATGAAGCGCCAGTTCGGTTTCACCAAGGTGCGTTACCGCGGGTTGGAAAAGAATGCGCACTGCGTATTCACCAAATGTGCTTTAGTGAATCTGGTGCTGGCAAAGCGGCCATTACTGGCGCAATGACAGGCAAGGTGCGCCTGGATGCTGGTAACAGGCAGCAACCAGGCGGGCAAACAGGAAGACTGTCATGTTTTACGGGTGTTTTGAGTAAAAAATGATGGATCAAGGTTGAAAGGCATCAATTGTTCAGAGCTTCCCTAATTTATCTAGAAGGGATTTCAATAATCCAGTCTCATACTCGTCGCAGGCTTGTTTCATTTTATCGAGGTTATCCAGGAGCCCAGACCAGTCAACCTGTCGATGATGGGCGAGAAAGACCTTCTCATGATCCGTTTTGTGCAACTGCTCCTTCTCGTGGAATAGCTCCTCATAGAGCTTTTCACCTGGACGCAGGCCAATGTATTCGATCAGGATGTCTGTGCCCGGTGTTCTGCCTGACAGGTGAATCATCTGTTCCGCCAGATAACTGATCTTGATTGGATCTCCCATGTCCAGCACGAAGATCTCACCGCCCTTCCCCAGTACCACGGACTGCATGATCAACTGGCAGGCCTCCGGGATAGTCATGAAATAGCGCTCCATGCGGGGATCGGTCACGGTGACCGGCCCTCCCGCCTCGATCTGCTTGCGGAACAGGGGGATTACGCTGCCGGTGGACCCCAGTACGTTACCGAAACGTACTGTGATGAATCTTGTGTCAGAGTGGGCATCCAGATTCTGGCAATAGATCTCCGCCCCCCGTTTGCATGCTCCCATGACATTGGCGGGATTGACCGCCTTGTCGGTGGAGACCAGAACAAAGACGCCGCATTTGAAGCGGTCGGCGGTCTGGGCCAGGACTTGCGTGCCCAGAATATTGTTACGCACTGCCTGACGCAGCTGGTGTTCCAGCATGGGGACGTGCTTGTAGGCAGCGGCGTGAAATACCACCTCGGGCCTTGTCCGGGCGAATAGGTTTTCCACCAACGGCTGATCGATGATATCGCCTAGACGGCACTCCAGGGAGAGGTCGGGAAAGGCGCTGAGCAGTTCCATTTCGATGGTGTAAAGGTTGAATTCACTGATCTCCAGCAACACCAGCCGGGCCGGCTTGATCTTGGCAAGCTGGCGACAGAGTTCGGAACAGATCGAACCACCGGCGCCGGTAACCAGGATCACCTTACCGGAGAGCGCACTGTCGATGCTATTCCAGTCGAGGGATACCGGGTCGCGCCCCAGCAGGTCCTCGATGGATACGGTACGCAGGTTGTTGATCTGTACATTCCCGGATATCAGATCATTCAATTGCGGCACTGACCTGAAAGGTATATCCGCCCGTTCGCAAAGCTCGACGACACGCCGCATCTGTCTGGAAGAGGCTGGTGGGATAGCCAGCATTACGATATCGATGGCCAGATCCTCGCACAGCCGTGGGATGTCGTCACAGGTGCCGGATACCGGTATGCCATGGATCTCGCGGCCCTGGCGCCGTCTTTTGTCGTCGACAAAGGCAACGGGGGTGTAATCGCCCCGACGATTGCGCAGGATATCCCTGGCAAGCATCTCGCCGGCCTTGTCCGAACCCACGATCAGGACACGTTGGCCGGGTGACAGGTCGAGACGGTGGTCTTTGGGCAGGCGATAGATCAGTCTCGGACCGCTCAACAGCATCACCAGTAGGATCGCATGGATCACCGGAACAGAACGCGGAACGCCACCCGCTCTGGTGAAGATGAACAACAGTGCCACACTGACCACGGTGCCGACCGCGACCGCCTTCAGAATACGTACGATATCGGGCAGAGAGGCGAAGCGCCAGATGCCGCGATAGAGGCCAAACAGCAGAAATGCAGTGAGTTGAATCGGCAGGACGAAGAGCAGACCCACCAGGGCATCCTCGTAATAGGCGGCAGGTACCACCTCCAGGTTGTAGCGCAACCAGTATGCCAAGAGCCAGGCGATCGGTACCATCAGCACATCGTGCGCCAGCGCTACAGCTTGCGAACGTAGATGATGAGGTAATATGTGTTTGCTCATTCAGGCACTCCCTGGCCCTGTAAATTCAAGTATGGACTGCTGATTTGAGACTATTCTACCCCATTGCGCTAATGGGACAGAGCGATGTCTGCACATTTCGTGCGTAAATGACCGTTCAGCGATGCATATCATTCCACCTGAAAATCCGGATCGAACCATGGTCGATGATTGCGGGTATAATTTTTTTCCTTATTTACATGTAAGTAGGCAGAAGCCACCCATAGCGAAGAGAGTCTGATAATGAAATTGATTCCATGCCGGAACCGCGGCGGCGGTTTTACCCTCATCGAACTGCTGGTGGTCATGGCGATCCTCGCGATGTTGGCCGGGCTGGTTGGCCCCAAGGTGATGAATGCCCTGGGTGAATCGAAAAGCAAGACTGCCAGGGTACAGTTGGAGGAGCTCTCAGCGGCGTTGGATATCTATCGTCTCGACACGGGTAATTATCCACGCAGCCATCACGGCCTGCGGGCGCTGGTGGAGCGTGTCGATGGGGTGGAAAACTGGAATGGTCCCTACCTGAAAAAGACAAAACTGCCCAAGGACCCCTGGGGAGCTGAATATATATACAGTTTCCCCGGTGAGCACGGCGACTACGATCTCTACTCCCTCGGTGCTGATGGAGCGGAAGGGGGCGATGGCGAAGCGAAGGATATCAAGGGCTGGGAGTGACGTTCAAAGCGTTGCACCCCGACCATCTGCGAATCCTGAGATAATCATCAGCGTGTCCCGGGATGATCCAGTTTGACCACATTACACTCAGACGCGGCAGCAAACTGCTCTTGCAGCAGATGGACTTCGCCCTCTATGCCGGATGGAAGGTCGGTATTACCGGGGGCAATGGCAGTGGTAAATCAAGCCTGTTCGATCTGATATTGGGTGATTTGCAGGCAGACGAAGGAAATCTCTCCCTGCCCCAGAACATTGAGATCGCCCATGTGGCGCAGGAAACTCCGGCGCTGACTCGCTCCGCCCTCGATTATGTCATCGATGGTGACCGTGGACTGCGGAAAATCGAGCGGGAGCTGTGCTCGGCCGAGGCGGCCGGTGACGGAGCCGCCCTGGCGCGGTTACACGAGGCATTCCACAATGTTGACGGATACAGCGCCAAGGCCCGTGCCGGTGAGCTGCTGCATGGACTGGGTTTTTCACCCGGGGATGAGTTACAACAGGTCAACCGCTTTTCAGGGGGGTGGCGGGTACGCCTCAATCTGGCGCAGGCCTTGATGTGCCGCTCCGATTTGTTGCTGCTTGACGAGCCTACCAACCACCTGGATCTGGATGCAGTGATCTGGCTGGAGACCTGGTTGCGCAACTACGCTGGCACCCTGTTGCTGATATCCCATGATCGTGGTTTCCTTGATCAGGCCACAGATCATATCGTCCACATCGAGCATCAGCGGGCGATCCTCTACAACAGTAACTACAGCGGCTTTGAGAATACCCGTGCCGCGCGCCTGGCCAATCAGCAGGCGGCCTATGAAAAACAGCAACGGGAGATTGTCCGTATCCGTCGTTACGTCGACCGGTTTCGGGCCAAGGCCACCAAGGCGCGCCAGGCGCAGAGCCGCCTGAAGGCGCTGCAGCGTATGGAAGTGATTGCCCCTGCCCATGTGGATTCACCCTTTCATTCCAGCTTTGCCGAGCCGGACAAGAATCCACACCCCTTGCTTCAGCTGAGTGATCTGGAGGTGGGCTATGGCGGACAGTCCATTCTGAGAGATGTCCAATTCAACCTGGCGCCGGGTGACCGTATCGGCCTGCTGGGACCGAATGGCGCAGGCAAATCGACACTGATCAAGTTACTGGCGGGAGAACTCGAGCCGATCTCCGGTTTGCGGTCACCGGCACAAGAGCTGCGGATAGGATATTTCGCTCAACATCAGCTTGAGCAATTGGATCCCGAGGCCACTCCGCTGCTCCATCTGCAACGACTGGATCGCAAGGCCAGCGAGCAATCCCTGCGCAGCCATCTGGGTGGGTTCGGCTTTCATGATGATCAGTCGTTACAACCGGTGGCCCCTTTTTCCGGTGGCGAGAAGGCCCGTCTGGTACTCGCTATGCTGGTCTACCAACGCCCCAACCTGTTACTGCTTGATGAGCCCACCAACCATCTCGATCTGGAGATGCGCTATGCTGTGGGTCAGGCGTTGCAGGATTATCAGGGGGCCATGGTGATCGTATCCCATGACCGTCATCTTTTACGCATAACCACAGATGAGTTTTGGCTGGTGTATAGTGGTCAGGTGGAGTCCTTCGCCGGATCCCTGGATGATTACCCGCAATGGCTGGCAGCGGAACGTCGTAGCGGAAGCGGTGGGAACGGAGCCCAGGTCGACTCACAATCGAGTGGCCATACTGCGGCGGCCAGAAAGGATAGAAAGCGCCAGCAGGCTGAGCAGCGAAAACGTCTACAGCCTTTACGCACACAACAATTGAAGATTGAACAGGAAATAGAAAAACTACATCACAGGCAACAACAGTTGGAGCAGGTGCTGGCGGATCCGGCGCTCTACGATCCATCTTTAAAAAACGATTTAAAACATAATCTTAAAGAAAAGAGTGATTTAGACAGAGAGTTGAGTGAGTGTGAACGGCGCTGGTTGGCCATCAGTGAGCAACTGGAGGCTGCAGAAAACGATGAAACAGTCTAAAGTGTCACCACTGGGAACTAGGATTTAGATCCTTAGACAGTCAACTTCAGCAGGAATAGGGGCTGGCTGTAGCCCGCATTCAAACGATTTGTGCATTGGATTGTTTGATTGCTTGAATTGGGACATGCACGCATTTTGAGATTTGATGATGAATATTTATGTAGGAAATCTGCCCTGGAGTGTTAAGGATGATGAGTTGCGTCAGCTCTTCACTGAGTTTGGAGAAGTCTCCAGTGCTAATGTTATCATGGATAAGTTTTCAGGCCGGTCCAGAGGATTCGGATTTGTCGAGATGCCGGACTCATCGGCGGCCGAAAATGCAATCAAGGCGCTGAATGAAAAAGAGGTTGGCGGGCGCAATCTACGCGTCAACGAAGCAAAGCCCCGGGAAGAGCGCCCCCCGCGTCGATCCAGGCACTGATAAGAAGAGAAAGGGATTGCATGCAGAGCAATCCCCGATTTTTCTGTAACAACATGATTGCCTGTAATAACAGGACAGAGACCTATTCGCGATATGAAAGGCTTCTTTGCACTACTATTTCTGATCACCCTCGCATTCCTGATCTGGCCCTATACCGCAGTCTATCGCCTGGATCAGGCCCTCCAGACAAATGATCAGCAGACGCTCAGTGAGATGATCGATCTGGCCTCAATTAGGGAGCAGATCAAACGCAAACTCAACAAGAACGTGCAAAGCACCATCGGGGAGGTTTCGAATAGCTTTATCGACTGGTTGCAAAACGGCATTCAGCGCATGGGCGCCGATGCGGTTGAGCACATGGTCGACAACCAGTGGGTTGTTGCTCAACTGCGATCGCATAATCGAAAATCTGAGCAAGGCGGTATTCTGGATCGCATGACCTATGCATTTTTTGATGGTCCCGACAGGCTGTTGTTACGCATCGGCGACCTGGACGACAATCCAGTGCACGCCCACCTAAGCCTGCAGGGTCTGCAGTGGCGAATTACTGCTGTCTATAACTGATATCGCAAAGCGCTCAGTGTGTTGCCCAAGTTGTCAGGGACTAGGAAAAACATAGAATTTACAGATAGTTAATCTGGTTTTCTCTGTCAATGGACATATCAGGCCGGCACGCCGGCTGCGGATGTGAAGAATTAAAGAATTACGCTCGTCAGCCGCTCAATCATTCTGAGGTTCAACATTGTTGAGTCTGTGAACCTGTATTGAAACTCGTGCCAGCCTGCGAGGCTGCGCATCAGGATGATAGAGAGAGAATCGAATAATGGCCGAAATCAGTTTTAACCGAGAACTTTTTGATGTCTGTCCTACTGGTATGCTGGCTATAGACAGTGAAGTCTGTATTCGATGGATGAATCCTGCATTGGAAGCGATGCTCGATATGTCCGGTGATGAGCTTATCGGTAAAGACAAGAATACACTCCCCGAGAGTCTGCATGCCCTGTTTGACGAGACCGATATGTTGCACCTTTCACTCAATGGTGAGGGCGAACGATGGCTGCAACGCGAAGTGCGTGAGGTCGTGGATGGTGAGAATACCCAATTAAGATTACATTTCTATCAGGATATTAGCCAGTTGATCCTGGCGCAACGTGAGACCGATCAATTACGCAGACAGGTGCAGGATCTCACGATTACCGATGAACTCACCGGTATGGCCAATCGACGCGCCACGATTCAGGCAATAAGTGCGCAGGTAACCCGCAGCAGACGTTACGGGAATCTACTGACTCTGGGTGCAATGCGATTGAGCCATCCTGACCAGGATGGGGGGGCATTACCGGATACCTCTATTCTGGTATTGACCCAGTATCTGCGTGAACGCCTACGCTGGGCGGACGTTATCGGCCGCTACGAAGATCAGCTGTTTCTTCTCGTGATGCCTGAGACCGCCATAAAGGATGGTGAGAATCTGCTGCAACAGATCGCCAACGAGTGCCGTGGAGGCGCCTTGTCCGATCTTGGGGGGAATCCTGTTCCCGAGTTGAGGGTCGGAGTGTCGGAATGGTCTAAAGGTGATGATTCACAGCGGCTGATTACCCGGACAATCGAGTCGATCGAAGCCTAGGCCGCTGAAAAAGGAGCAGTATCCTACACAGCCGTTATCTCGCTGGTGTTGTCGGACACTTTAAATAGGTGGTTGGCGGACCTGCGCAGCAAATTTCACCTGTTGTCCGGTGGTATATGCGCTGCATAAGAGGACCTGGAGAAATAAATGACCTCTACGTGCAAACTCTTTTGTGACATACTCCAGTATTCTCATTATCGGTAGTAACCTGTATGCCCGAATCGCAACGTATCAGCTTCGATGAGGGAATCAGCAGAAAGGAGCTGAATGCCGTCCGTCAACGCTTCATGCGATTGCATCGTGAACGCCTGCGGCGAATACTGGTTGAGCTGCGGAAAAGCCAGCAGGAGTTCATGCACCTTCTGCCACTGCTGCTGCATATCAATCATCCCATGCTGCCCGGATTCGTCAGCAGCGAAACGCCCACCGGCATCTCAGATTACAGTCCCTCCAGAAAGGCCCTGGAAGCGGCAAACAAACTGAGCCGCAGTTTTGAGTTTAAGAAGCGTGCGCAGCGTGTGTATCACATCCATGGTCTCTATCTGATGGGCAGCACGGGCACGATCGGTCAGTCATCGGGTAGCGATTTCGACCTATGGCTCTGCTTTGACCCGGCCTTGAATGAAAAGCAGCGTCAGCAACTGCAGCAAAAGGCAGCCCAGATAGAGAAGAGCGCTGCGGAGCTGGATTTGGAACTGCACATCTTTCTCATCGATCCCGAACGATTCCGGCAGGGGGAGAAAGCCAAGCTGTCCCATGAGAGCACCGGGACTACACAGCATAACCTGTTGTTGGAAGAGTTTTATCGCAGTGCGGTGCTGCTCGCAGGACGATATCCCTTATGGTGGCTGGTTCCACCCGATAAAGAGGGTGACTATCAGGCATTTGCCGACTATCTGCTCACCAATCGCTTTGTCAAGGCGGCTGAGGTCTTTGACCTGGGCGGGCTTGATCATGTGCAAGCCGGTGAATTCTTCGGTGCAGCCCTGTGGCAACTCTATAAAGGTATTGATTCACCCTACAAATCGATTCTGAAGATATTTCTCATGGAGGCCTACAGCCGCCATTATCCCTCGCCGCCCTGGTTGGCGCAGCAGGCGAAACGGGCGATCTACGACGGCGAGAAGGATATCGACAAACTGGATTCCTATATTCTGCTCTATCAGCAGGTCGAGGCCTATCTGAAGCAGAACAAAGATCTCGATCGACTGGAGCTTGCACACCGTTGTTTCTACTTCAAGGTTGGCGAACGGCTGAGCCGTTCTCGGAATAGCGATAATTGGCGTTTGCGATCCATGCTGACACTGACTCGACAATGGGGCTGGGGGCAGACACAATTACAGATGATGGATACCCGGTCAGAATGGAAGATAGACAGGGTCATCAAGGAACGCAATGCGCTGGTCGGGGTACTGACGCGCAGCTACAGGTTGCTGACAGATTTCGCCCGCAAGTATGCCCGGGAGAGCCACATCGACCCCCATGAGCTCAATCTGTTGGGGCGTAAGCTCTATACCGCGCTCGATCATCGGCCGGGGAAGATCGATCATATCAATCCCGGTATCTCGAAAAATCTCACCGAGGAGAATCTCTCACTCCACTATCGCCCGACAAGGGATGGGGAGCCGGCATGGATGTTATATCGCGGTAAACTGGAAGCGGGAGAGGCAATCGAACATCGGCCGATAAAGATCTCAAATAACCTGATCGAGATCCTGTTGTGGAGCCACGTCAATCAGGTTTGGGGGAATGTCACCCTTATTACCTACGATGCGGGTGAGTCTGCACTGCCGCGTGATGAGCTGCTCTCACTGCAGAGGAGCGTCAGCCGCCTCTTTCCCCACTATATGCCCCCATCTGCGGGTATGGCGACTCTCGCCAAACCGGCATCGATTGTCCTGAGTGCGCTGTTTATCAATATCGGCATTGATCCGATGGAACATCTGACCAGGGAGGGAATGCAACTAACCAGCGAGCGCCACGATCCACTGAGTTTTGCTTCGTCGCGCACCAATCTGGTAGTGAACCTGGAAAAGATACATCAGACCAGCTGGGGGGAGTTACAGGTATCGCGTCACGAGGGGGCTGAGGGATTGATGGATGTGCTCTGCTATATCCTCAATCTGCAGCCTGAACGGGACCTGCCGCGCTCTCTGATACGCGCCTACAGCTATTCGGGTGTAAGGGGTGGCCAGATCGCATTGAGAGTTGCAGAGTTGTTGAATCACGTGATTAATCGATTCAGCGGTGACGAATTCGATAATGGTCGCTATGTTTTCCGAATGGGGAAGGCCTTTTTTATCGTACAGAAGCAGGCTGAGTCCGGATATGTCTGGCAAAGTCTGGAGTCATTTGAGAGCCTTATCGACGAATTGGAATTGCCGCAACAGACCTACCGTGCCCTCGAATTCGATCCGGAGATACTCGTAAACAGTCCCTATCCGATACTCTACAAGTTAAATAAACCGGATGTTATACAACTGTTCTTCAGAATCCAGAGAATGCATGCTGAAATCTATGTCCTTGATGAGCAGGGAGCCCTGTTTCAGCAGACTATCGCGGTTGACAGTCCCCGATTTCTCATGCGACAGCAGCGTCGTTTCCTCAACAGCCTGCAGCAGCTGCGCAATCTTGTTCTGGATACGCCAAGCGATCTGTTGCTCGAGCCGGAGTTCTATCAACTCTCCATTGACAGGGATGGACAATATTACACTGAACAGCGGCGTGTACCCTTGGTGGATGGCGATGACTATCTGGAACTAACCCGGATATTTCATCCATTTGCCGATACTGGCACGAGGAGAAGGCCGGGACGAGAAACAGGATGATACCGGCTCCAAACGCCCCGATTTCTGGCTGACAGGCACAGCTTCCCCTTACCCCGTTATTTATCAACGTGCCGGGGCAGCACTCATCGCGTGCTATCCTGGCTCCAGCCGTTCGGCCACACTGAAGAACAATGCCTGGTAAGGAAAGACACTGGAGAGCAGGAAGCGGACACGCCGGGTATTGCGTATCACCACCGCACCCACTTTGAGTAGTTTAAGCCGCAGCGTGCCGACCTGGGTCTTGGCCAGTTCTGTACCCTGTAAGGCCAAGCGGCGAATCGCTTCCATCAACACATAGGCCAGGCTCGACAGCAGCAAGCGAAACTGATTGGTCCACCAATGATGTGCACTGGTGCGATCAGCAAACAGCCCCAGCTGTTGTTCCTTGATGCGGTTTTCCATCTCGCCCCGCGCACAATAGACGTCGTCGTAAAGGGTTTGGGCATCGCCGTTGAGGTTGGTGACGACAAATCGGGGATTACGCCCTCGCTCACTCACCTCCAGCTTGGCGATCACCGCGCGTCGACGGCGCCAGCTGCGTGCACCGTAGCGCAGGCCAAGGAAGACGCGTTGCTTCTGTCCGTTGGCCTTGAAGCATTGCTCGACTGCAGTGAAGTCTTCCTCGATCATCCGTTGCAGGCGGTGGTTGCGCGCCAGGCCTACGATGTAGCCAATGCCATGGCGTTCACACCAGCGCAGCATGCGGTGACGACAGAAGCCCGAGTCGGCTCTCAGGATGATCCGCACCGCCGGCCACGCCTGACGCAAGCGTTTGACCAGCAGGGCGAGGATCGCCCACGCATGTTTCGCCCCGTCGATCTTGCTCGGGCGCAAATAGCTGACCAGCAGTTGTTCGCCGCAAAACACGTACAACGGGAGAAAGCAGTAGTTATCGTAGTAACCGTGGAAGAAGCGGCCTTCCTGCAGGCCGTGAACCCGGTCATCGGTGGCGTCGAAGTCCAGGATCAACTCCTCGGGTGGCTCGGCAAACGAGGCGATGAACTGCTCGATCAGGACCTGATGGATCGCGACAGCGGTTGCCCGATCTGACCGATTCTCCAAGCGACAGAGCGTGGGTGAACTGCCCAGTGCCTGATCCTGTTCCACGGCCGTCTGAAAGGCCAAATCTTGTCGCAGACTGTCGTGATCGTTGAGGTCTTCATAGCCCTGGCACAGGGCATAGACCCGCTGGCGTAGTAGAGAAATCTGATCATGTTGCACATAGCGGCCATCGCGTGGATCAGCGAGAGTGTCATTGACGGCTTCAAGCAATCCCAGCCGTCGGTCCGCTTGTCGTAGCAACAACACGCCGCCATCACTGCTGATATCACCACCGGAAAAATCCGCTTCAACCTGGCGGCGTTTTACCGCTGGAAAAGCAAAACGACCTTGGGTACATTCTGTCACAGGCAAAACCTCGTTCAATTTCAGCCTAAGTAACTGAATTCTATTGAACTACACGGGTTTTACCCTCTTTATTTGTGAAATATTCGGGCTAACCATGATCGGCGATTCCAGTATGACCAGGAGAGAGCCTGTTTCCCTGATTTGTGGCGATAAGGAGTTTACCCGTCTGGAGTATGGCGCTGGTCTTTATGCCGCAACCTTTGAATACATTCACGGTATTCGCATCAGCGACGAGCGATATCCCATCTATCTGACATCCATGCGATTGAGTGGTATGAAGCCTATTCAGACGCTCTCCACGGTTGATTTGCTGAATATGAAAAAACGCGTGGAAGAGCGTCTGAATTCACAACAGGGGTAAGCCGGTCAATCCTGCGGCAACGCCTCACTGTTTGGTGGATTTTGGCTTTGCCGCCACCTTGATGAGTTCAAGCTCGAAGATTATCGTCTCGTTGGGACCGATTTTCTTGCCCGCCCCCCGTTCACCGTAAGCCAACTCGGGTGGGATGACGATTTTCCATTTCGCCCCGGGTTTCATCAGAAGCAGGGCCTCCCTGAAACCGGGTACTACCTTGTCCAGGCCGAATTTAGCCGGTTTTCCCCGTTGGCGGGAACTGTCGAAGACCGATCCGTCGATGAGGGTGCCATGATAGTGCACCTCTACCGCATCACCGGTCTGTGGTGATGCGCCGTTGCCGTCTTTCATCACCTCATACTGTAATCCACTTTTCAGGGTCACGACGTTTTTGCGTTTACCGTTCTGTTCACGATAGGCAGTGCCCTGGGCGCTGTTTTTCGTTGCGGTTTTAGTGCGTTGCGTTTCCATGTTTGCATAATGCTTTTTCATGGCGGCGCGCATCTGATTCGCGTCGAGCTTCAATTTTCTGTTATGCAAAGAGTCTTCGACGGCTTGGAGAAATATCTCCATATCAAGCTCGCCAGTCTGCTGGGCTCGTAGCATCTTGCCGATCTGAACGCCGACGGTATAACTGTACTGCTGTTTATCGGGAGCAAGTTCACCGGCGAAGAGGGGTAGGGAACAGCATAGTACTGTAATCAATAAAGTAATGTTCAAACGTCTCATCGTTACAATATTTCCTGAGTGTCATGAAATGGTTCAATGCAGTTATTTTTGATCTTATCAAAACAAGGACTGAGATCGGTATCGTCGTATGAAGTTCAATGCGTGATGCTTATTCGTAATCTTCATCGCGCATTGAGGCCGGTTCAGTATCGGTTGGCTGTTCGCTACCGGGATTTCCGCCGCGGTCAGAGGTAGAGCGTATATCGGACACAATATATGAAGGCCTCCTTTTCACTTCACGATATATTTCTCCGATCACTGCTGTCCCGCTAACTTTCAAAGCAAAGCCATCTGATTATTATCAGGTTGGCCCTCGCGGGGTGGATCACCTCGCAGCAATGCCATCAGATCCCGTTTTTCAAACAAATTAAGCTGTAGTAATCGTAATATTTGTTGCATGCTTTTTTGCAACGTCGACTGGAACTTGAGAAAGGCCAGTAGCAAATAGACACACAATGCGATCCAGATCTGTGTCATAAGCGCATTTTTGCTGGTACCCACAAATGATTTGATTTTCAGGTTTTGTTTGATCCATTTGAAAAACAATTCAACCTGCCACCTTGCCCTGTATATATCGGCAATCGTTTTGGCAGCAAGCTCGAAATTGTTGGTGAGAAACACATAACGCCTTCCGGTCTCCGCATCCCGATAGCCGATACGACGTAATGGTACTGGGCACTTTTTGGCAGTCTGCGCACCTGTAAACTCAATGGTTTGGTCGCTGGTCAATCCCTTACTTTTCAACACTGATCGACGGCTTACCGTACGGTACTTTGCATTGGTCTTCAGGCGAGTGACAAAAAATATCCCTTTTGCTGTCAGTTGGTTATACCAAGCGTAGTCGTTGTAACCCTTATCAACCGCCACGATACTCCCCTTGGGGAATTTCAAGGCACGCCCGACAGTTACATCGTGTGCCTTACCCTCTGTCACCGTCACAAATTCCGGCAAATAGCCCGAGTGGTTCAACCCAACATGCAGTTTTATCGCTCCTTTCGTCGTGCGAAAATCAGCCCAGGGGAAAACAGACAGACATAAATCGATCGTCGAAGCATCCAGCGAATAAAGTAGGTTGCTGAAACGAAAATCATGACCAGGAACCACACCCTGACAGCGATGCAACAGCTTTCCAAACAAAGCTTCATACAGCCCGTATGGCTTACCATCATTGATGCGGGATAAATTGGAACGTGACAGTTTTGCACTACCGAGGTGATAAAGACGATGGGCTTGCGCGGACATACTGTCAACGATGTCACGTAAGCTGTTTCGACCTGACAGTTGCGCCATTGCCAGGGTTACGAATTGCGACCAACGTGAGGCTGTTCGGAAAGAACGGCCTGTATGGTGCTGTTTTGCAAGGGTCTCGAATTCATGTCTCGGTATTAGTTTCAGAAGTTGTGAAAACACAGTATTATGGTGACTCAAGGCCTGATTTCCTTTTTGTTTTTCAATGGTTTGTGGTGAACTCATTGTAACAAAACAAACTGGTCTTCAGGCCTTCTTATTCTCTCCTTAACGGGACAGCAGTGTTCTCCGATATATTCTCCGATTAAACCAAGACCGAAGAGGATCATACTGCCCATGCCGAGAATCAGCAGAATGACGGTTGGGAATCCCTCTTCGGCGTACCCCATCCATTTGTACCACAGGGTCTGGGTGGTCAAGCCCAGACTGAAGATAAGTCCAATCACTCCAAGCCATGTGACGATTCTGAGTGGTAGTGATGAAAAACTGATGATGGTCGTTCTGGCCAGTGCCAACAGATTACGGATACTCCATCCGCTCATCCCCGTCTCTCTGTTTGGCGGTTCAAACTCGATGGCGGCGGAATCGAATCCCATCCATGCAGTCAGGCCACGGAAATAACGAGCGGTTTCCGGCAGATTGATATAGTGGTCAATAACACGCCGGTCGAGCAATTTGAAATCGCTTGCACCCTGCATATCGAGTCCACTCGATAGCTTGAAAATACGGTAATAAAGGGTGGCCCCGGCGCGCTTTAAGGTTGACTCATGCTGGCGCTTGCGTTTCACGCCTTCCACTATCGGGGTTTTTCCCTTGTCCCACATATCCAGCATGCTTGGTATCAGCTTCGGCGGGTGTTGCAGGTCGGCATCAATGACGATGGCGGCGCTGCCGCCAGCCCGCCGTAGGCCGGCCAGAATAGCGGCCTCCTTACCGAAATTTCGACTTAAACGAATTGCCGTAACATTGATCGACGATTGGCCTGCAGTGGTCAATTCAGAGATCAACTGCCAAGAGTCGTCCGTGGATCCGTCATCCACCATGACCACTTCAAACGCATAGCCGGGTTGTTCCAACGTTGTCGAGACAGCCTGCCAGAACTGCGCTAGTCCGTCCTGCTCGTTGTGGATGGGAACAATCAGTGAGATAAGCATGGGTCTCTCCGACTCATGAAAGAAAAATCAGCCGCTTCATTGTAATGTAATTGATGCCGATCAGGATAATTTCAGTGAGCAGTTTTGCCGGGATGGGATCGAGCCCCAGTTTGTCTGTAAACAAAATGATACAGCCGACACTCAGCAGGTATGAGAATACCCACAGCAGCAGATAGCCGAATGCCTGTTTGCCCAGCTGGCGTCGAGTAAAGTCTCTGTTGTTGTAAACAAATATCTTATGACCCGCAAAAGCGGTAACGGCGCCGCTGATTCTTGCCGCTGTCTGCGCCCACACGATGCCGATCGCGGCATGGCTCAAAACGAAGACCATGAAATCAATGACCCAGGCAACGATGCCAACCAACAAATAGCGTGAAAACTGCAACGAAACAGCTTTCTCAACGAGACTTCGCAAGGAGGAGTAACTCATCGATGAAAACTCAGAAATCCGTTACAGCCGTGATGGTTGGCATCGTGAATCAAACTGACGGGCGTCAGCATGGATCTCGTCAGCAGGCAGATCCCCGATCGGTATAGTTCTGCCTTTGTCTCATCGCGATAACTCAAGCGCAGATCGAAGCTGTACCTCTGCATGAGTTTATTCTGTGTGTCTGTTTTGATTGAAGTGAGCCGTGTCTGTTCCGGTCTGCCCGGCGTGACGACCAAGAACTGCTGTTCAAGATCTTCGTTGCTCAGTTCGGTCCAACCTTTGATGTTTAGGTTGTTGCCCGCCACGCTGATGTGTTCGATTTCTCCATTAGTATATTCGAACAGTGGAGGATAGGGTGGAGAGAGGACCACTTCAAGCACCCCGGGCTGCCCACTATGCTTGGAACTCCTATTCGCGGGTAACGGGTCTTCAATCTCTCGTATGCAATTGCATGATTGATCATATTGCGCAATGGAAAACTTTCTATTGTTGAGCCTGGTTAGGTTCACTTTTTTGGTGAGTATGCCAACTCTTTGCAGCTTTGCGCCGTGTGCCCGGTTGAGGGCATTTCTGATGCCGTTTAATACAGTCTCCTGATGATAAGCATCCTTGTTGCTTGAAAAGTAGACCGTATCCGGTGCTCGTGAAGTGAACAGGCGGTATTTGGTATCAAAGGCGTGAAGTTCGGGTTGAGCACGGCTTCGCGCCTGGTGGGCATGAATGGCCACCCCGACTATCAAGAGCAGGCTGATGCCCGTGCGATAGGGATATTTCGATGAAGGCAGGCTGGCAATAGCGACCGCGCAAATGACGGAAATCAACCACCAGGGCAGAAAAAGATAACGATTCGGTCGTGTGATCCCGGGAAACTCAAGCAATGGAACCATTGGCAGCAAAACAGCAGCTGCAATTGCCGTGGTCAGCGGCAGATTGAGTCTTCTTTTGTACAGTGCGTGACTGATCAGCGCGCCAACCGCCACCATCACGGCGATGTTCAGAGGCGCGCCGCCAAACAGTAGATAGGGGATTTCAACAAGCTGTGACAGCTTTTCAGGCCATGTGTTACCCTGGGACATGACGTCATGGCCGCCGATCAAGCTGCCCAATACGAGATAGCGCCATAGGGTATAACAGAGTATCCAGCCAACCATTGGCGCTGCATGCATGATGCGTCTGCCCGGTGTGCCTTTATGTATGAAAAGCAAGGTAAGCGGCAGTGGAACATAGATCTCTTTGCAGGCGGTGGCCAACATATAGAACAGCAGTGCGGCCAGGGCAAGCCGCCAACTCTCTCTCTCGATGCTGCGTACATAGGCGTGTACTGACAGGATGCTGAACATCAGTCCGGCAAGATAGTGGCCAACCATCAGTTGTTGAGAAACGATCAATGACGGAGCCCCGATCAGAAACAGAACGGCGCCCGCGAGTGCGAAGCGTGGAGCGAGCCAGATGCGGAGCAACAGAAACGTGGTGATCGCGCACCCGGCCATTACCACCAGGTGTTGGACGTAGAATCCTCGGGGTGAAACACCGAACAACCAGAGGTTCATGTCATATATGAAAGGATTGAACGGCGTGAGGTTGTTTAACGAATAACCCCGTGTGATTGCCGGGTTGAGGAAGTAGTCTGATGGAGAAAAGCGACTGGCGTAATCGAGAAGCCAGCCGTCGTCGAAACGCCAGAATGCGGAAAGCGCGCTTTGATTGGCAACAAAGGTTACCGTCAACAGCGCCAGAATGGATATTGACGTCGTCACATATGGACGTACGAAAGATATAAGTCCGCTCAACTTTGCCCTCATAAAATCGTGGCAGGGAACAATCTTGACCGGGTGGAAGCCCGTCCTTGTCACGGCAGATGGTGTGGTTCCTTCGGTACAGACGTTACCACGAACATCACCTGTTAAGCGAACCACGCGGTGATACGATTCGGCATTGAGAATCAACTGTTGTATGATGCACTCCCAATCCATCCTGCTGGAAGTTTAAGACGATTGTTCAAGCTTTATCTAGATCTCTTTCGCCATCGTCAGAGTCTGATCTTGATGGTGCGACGCGATACCCTGCTGAGGCTGAAAGGCACCTTGCTGGGCCCGCTTTGGCTATTGGCGCAGCCACTGTTTCTGTTGCTTGTATACAGCTTTGTCTTCTCGGGAATACTCAAGGTCAGTTTTCGGCCCGGTGGAGACACCGGCGATTTCGCCCTCTATCTGTTTGCGGCGCTGATACCGTTCAGCGCGTTTCAGGATGGCTTGCTGCGGGCCAGTGGCAGCTTGATGGAAAACCGCGACCTGCTGCTTAAAACTCAAATGCCGCCAGCAGTCTTTCCTGCGGTGGCGACGATGGGAACCCTGGTACAGGAGGTGACCGGTCTCTTGATTTTGATTGTTGCTGCCTGGTTGATGGGATATGTCCCGGGGGTTACGTTGATGTTGTTGCCTCTGCTGGTGGCCTTGAGACTGTTGCTGACTTTCGCGCTGGCGCCTTTGGTGGCACTCCTGTCCGTGGTTATCAAGGATCTGGGTCAATTGTTACCCATGTTGCTGACCGCGCTCTTTTTCACCACGCCGATCATCTATCCATTGGAGATGGTTCCCGAGGAATATCGCTCTATAATTGAAGCCAATCCGATCACCTGGTTGGTTCAGTCCTACCGTGCCGTGATCCTGGAAAACCAGTGGCCTGTTTCAGGTCTGGCGGTATTGGCCATAGCAAGTTTGCTCCTGACTCTCCTGATCGGAGCCCTGTTCATGCGTCTTCAGCATCGCGCCAAGGATTTTCTGTGATCGCGATTCAAGCCCAGCAGTTGTCGAAAAACTATCGGCAATATGCAAAGCCCGCGGACCTCTTCAAAGAGTGGTTATTGAAGAGGCCCTTTCATTCTGAGATCAAGGCCTTGACTCCAATCGATCTGATGATCGAGAAAGGCGCGACGTTCGGTGTCATTGGCGACAACGGGGCCGGCAAGTCGACACTGCTGAAGCTGCTGGCAGGCACCTTGCAACCCTCATCAGGCTCCCTGCGCATAGAAGGGCGCAAGTCGGCCATCCTGGAACTGGGGTCGGGATTCCATCCGGAATTCTCAGGCCTGGAGAATATTCGTCTGGCCTGTTCGATGCTCGGCCTCGGTGCAGCGGAAACCAATGCCCGCATACCCGATATCATCGCTTTTTCCGAGCTGGGTGACGCCATCATGCGGCCGGTCAAATCCTACTCGTCCGGGATGTTTGTTTGTGAGGCTTGCCTTTTCGGTGGTGACCTCGATCGAGCCCGATGTACTGATTGTGGACGAGGCCCTGTCGGTCGGAGATGCACTGTTCCAGAAGAAGAGCATGGACCGAATGATGGGGTTTCGCGACGAAAAGCGCACTTTGGTATTTTGTTCGCACAATCTCTATCAGGTGAAAGAGTTGTGCGAACAGGCGATCTGGCTGGATCATGGCGTGATTATGGCCCGGGGCGATTCCGCCACGGTAGTGGATGACTATCAGGATTATGTGCGTTCCCGGCAGGGTGGCAGTCCCACGGGGCAACGGCTATCTGCAGAGATGGATGCGGTGAGCGATGTCTACCTGCGGGATGTCTCCCTCGAGGGGGGTGTCGATACCGCAGAGGGCGCCCTGCTGTTCAGGCAGGGAGACGCCCTGGCGATCAATGTGCGGGCGGAGATCGGAACGCGTCCGGTCGATGACGTGCATATCGGGTTGGTGCTGATCCGCAATGACGGTCTGCAGGTCTACGGTGTCTCGACCCTGATCGATCAATGCAATCTGCTGCCCATTGACGGGACTGTCCATGGTGTACGTCTACTCTTTGATCCTCTGATGTTGATGTCGGGTGACTATGCCCTGGAGGCCTGGTTGATCGACCGCAGCGGATTGCACGTCTACGATTCTCGCCCGGTCTGCTGCCAGTTCAAGGTACGGCACGAAAGCAGCGAGGTGGGATTGGTGAAAATGGCCCATCAATGGGGGCCGGTGAAGCATGCGGCAGCCATTTGAGCACTGGGATCTGGCGCTGAAATACAGGTTGCTCTTTCCTGTATTGTCCCGTTTCCCGCCCTATATCGCCTATCGGTTGGCGAGTCTCTACGGAAAATGGGAGTGTGCAAGGCAGAAAGAGATGGCCGAGCAGATAGCCCATCAGATGGGTCGGGCCATTCCGGGCGAATCCACGGCGCAGTATCGTCAGTGGACCGGTTATTTCTATGGCTTGCAGCAGAGAGAGATCCTCGATACCTGGCGCTATCCGCACTTGAGAACCGTGGAACAGGTGGCCAAAACCGTCGAAGTCAGAAACTTTCAGCAGGTCCTGGAAGCAAGACGGGATGGCAGGCCGATGATCTTCGCCGGCGCCCACCTGGGCCGATTCTGGATGCTGGGCGTGACCACGGCGGCCTACGGTATTGCAACAGGGGCCTTGGCCAGGGATGATGAAGAACGGAACACTTGGGGCCTGGCCGGGCCCGAGTTCAGATATCGCAAGATGAAACTCTCCCGCCTGAGGGCCTGCTACCGGGGTGACTTTCTGATGCCCGGTGCCGCCAACATGCGGCCTTTGCTGGAGGCGCTGCGGAAACAACCGTTCGCCATATTGCTCGATGTCCCCTATGCGAAGGGGAGCGCCGGCCTGGTAGGCGTTCCGTTTTTCGGTCGCGAGGCCTTTTTTCCCGAAGGTACGATTAAACTGGCGAAAAAGACCGGCGCCCTGATACAGCCTTTTTGTGTCGAGGAACACAGGCAAGGATTGATCCTCAATTTTTTGCCGGCCCGAGAAGTGGGGGCATTGCCCGCAGATGAGCTGATGGCCTTGTTGGTGGCGGATATCGAGCGCAGGATACGTCTCAACCCCGGCCGCTGGTGGCAATGGCCGGCGCTGCCCATGTTTTGGGGCGAAGTATGAGGAGATGGTGAGGGATTGAACCCGTTATTGCGGTCTCGTAGAATCGGCCCTCTTCAATTGGACATGAATATTGTGATTATGACTATGATTATGAGAGTTGCTTGCCTACAGTGGTTTAAACGGTTGGCCCTGCTGGCAATCCCCCTGATAGCGGGAGGTTGCGCCATGGCGCCTCACGATGAGGCGATGTCGGATCGGGAGATCGTCGCGAAACGGGCGCAGGAGCGCTGGGGGCTGTTGATAGAGGGGCGCGTGGAGTCCGCCTATGAATATCTGTCGACCGGCTATCGCAAGGTGACGCCGTTTCCCCACTATCAGAAGACGGTGAAAGGGGTGGGAATCTGGAAATCGGCTGAGGTATCGGAGGTATCCTGCGAGTCCGCTGAAGTTTGTACTGCGGTGGTCGATATAAGGGTTGTTATCCGTTATCCGCTCATGAAGGGGCCTGTCGAGACAGGCAACCAGATCAAGGAAAAGTGGGTAAAAGATGGGGATGGTAATTGGGGTTTTCTTCCCGCGATTTATTAACCACACATATGGCAACTTGTTGTATTTTTGATACATGCATTACAATTTTCCTATAATTCAATGAGTTATAAGTTTATGTTTTAAGGGTGTCGATCATACATCATTAAAGTTGCTCTATAACTGGAAAATTCGGGTGCTTTTCAAGCCACAATCCCATTTGATCAAGTCACTATTTACAACAGGCAACAAAATATATTTCTTTTATTATCATGTATTTAGTGTCTTTTTTGGTAAATTTGCAACATTTTTTGTTTTTTTTGCTAGAATAGCGTTTGTTAGGTAGAGGATTTATGTTAGACTTCCCTGCGTGAGAATTAGGAGTGTAAGGTAACTTGTTGCTGAGACCTCCCTCACAAAAGGAATGATCATTCCCTTGCACGGTCTTGGGTTTGGGTCGATAATCCTCGACATGCGCCTGATCTCAAGGCTTTTAGCTGGCCGCATAAACAGGCTCAGTTAGTTTTTTAGTGTTAACACGCAAAAGTAATAGGAGACACAACTGTGTTGAGAAAATCTAAGATCGCTGCAGCCATGCTGATGGCTACCGCTACTGCCGGAGTCAATGCGGCTCACGTCAATACAGACGGAACAGGTCAAGTTGCGCTGCTGCCTTACTACAATGTAAACAACAACTTTATCACCAACGTCAACATCACCAACACCACGGGCGAGTACAAGGCTGTCAAGGTTAGATTCCGTGAGTCCCGTATCTCGGCTGACGTGCTCGACTTCAATGTCTACATGTCACCCTTTGATGTCTGGAACGCCACCATCCGTCTGAACGGTTCCGTTGCCAACATCATCACCGAAGACGAGACTTGCACCTATCCTGACAAGGCCCTGCTGCAGGCTGGCGTAGACTTTCGCAACATCTACACCGCCACCACCGATGAGGATCTGACCGAAGGTTACGTCGAGATCATCGAGATGGGTGTAATCGCTGATGGTGCCGGGCCCGCCGTTGACGGTGGCCTGGAAGCTGAGATCGATGCAACCGGCATTGCTAATGGTGTTATCGTTGTTGGTGACCGTTCCATCCCTGCAGGCCTTCTGCATGACAACACGGGCATGCCCGCTGACTGCTCGGTCGTCGCTGACGCCTGGACTGCCGGTGCGGCTAGCGCGGTCAATATCGATGGTTTCGAGCCTGGCGCTATGACAACTGAAGGTGTTGCGCAAGATGCGGGTGGTCCTGCTGCTCCTTATGCAGACACCATGAACGCAGGTCTTGTTGAGCCCACCGGTGGTCTTAACGCCTATTCGATCATGATCAACACCGGAACAGGTGCCGCCTTCGTTGAGCAGGGTACTCACGTTGATGATTATGCCACGGTCGCACAGCACTACAGGTCAGACGATCAGTCCAACTACCTGCTGCCTTCGCTGGCATCCGGTGATGTGGTGGTTGCGAACATGCTGAACAACACGGGTACCGGCGTGAAAACCACGGGTGCCTTACCGTTGGTCGAGCTGGACACGGGCGCCATCAACGACATCGCGCCGAACCCGTCGATTCCCATGGGCTCCAATCCGCTGCCGATGGCTATCGTCCTCAGCGCTGATGCAATCTCCGCGCCTTACTTCGTCGAGGCCGGTATCAATGGTGAGACCGATATCGTCGCAACCTTTCCGATGCGTAAGCATGGTATCTACAACGGTAGTGTCCTGACCCTCGACCTGGATGGTGCCGGTCCCGAGGCGCCTTGTTTCGGTACCTTGAACGACGGTATCGATGATGGTGCCACTGTCGCCTTGACGACGCTGGGCACGCCCGCCAACGACTATCCGGAAACAGCACTTGGATCCGGTATCCATTGTACCAATGCCGGATACGAAGCTTCGACACCTGATGTTGAAGTGGGTCTGGTCTACTACGACTATTAAGAGCAAGTGGCCCAGGTTGTTGCCGGTTCCAGCGACTTCTCGCCGGTACCGATCAATGCGCCGACCATCGTAGCCCTGGAGCGTGAGGTTAACGTTGTTTCAGTGAACCGTTCTGCTGGCGGTAACCAGTCTGTTCTGGGTACACCGGCCGCAAACGTCTTCAACTGGAACCTGGATCCCGGCTTCGAGGCTGGTTGGGTAACCATCAGCGCAGCTGCTCAGTACGACTACACTAATCATCCTAGCATTGTCGCGATGGTTGAGGCTGTTGGTGGCGTCCCTGGTGCGGCCGGCGTGTGGACTGGTGTTCCGGTCATCGGCTTCTCCGCCATGGCGGGTGATGTCGGTCCTGCCCAGCTGGGTGAGACCGTTGACCTGATCCGCAGCGTCAACCGTACGCCGTAACCAAGTACGAATCGCGTAAGCGAAACGTGGAAAGGCAGGCCGCAAGGCCTGCCTTTTTTTATGCCTGTAGATATTGCTTGGCGGTTTAAGCTCCGTATGTTGCAATCTGATGAAAAGCGCTTTGTAGTTGCTGCAGTTATTGAAGATATATTTTTTAACAGGGTGTGATTTAACTATTGTTTTTGAACCGGTTGCTTGTGTTGTCGTCTATAGAGCAATGGCGTTGCTGATAGTGCCGCCGTATAATTCCCGACTTACTGTCTGCATATATCTTAGAGGTTATCTATGAAGTTCTGTTTGTTACTGACAATGGCGCTCTGCCTGTCGCCTGTCGCCTCGTTAGCCGGCGAGACTTTGATGTTCGGTGGAGGCATTGAGATCAAGGATGTGGACCTGGATGCGCTGTTATTGAGTGGGCCGGAGGAGGCCAGGAGCAAGGTCGTGGCAGACCATAACCAGTTATTGAAACTGTTGCGCCAGATCTACCTGATTCGCGCCCTCTCCGAAGAGGCTGAAAAAAACGGACTCGGTGATTCAGAGTTGTTTCAGGCCAAGCTGCGCCGTCAAAGAGAGAAACTGCTCTATTTGGAGCGACTGAAGCAAATCGACGCCGAACCCATTCCTGATTTTGAACAGGCGGCCAAGGAACAGTATAACGGGAATCCCGAAGCCTACACGATACCCGAACGATTTGAAGCGAAACATATCCTGATCTCCACGACGGACAGATTGCCCAAGCACCATCCCAAGGAAGAGGCGCTCGAGATTATAAAGAAGGTGAAGGCAGAGCTAGACAGCGGTAAAAGCTCATTTGAGGACCTCGTCATGATCTATTCAGAGGATACGGTGACACTGAAGAATCAGGGCTCACTGGGAGTGTTCAACCGGGGTTCGATGGTTGAATCCTTCGACGAGGCAGTAGCGGCATTGCGTAAACCGGGAGAGATCAGCGAAATAGTAGAGACCAAGTTTGGTTATCACCTCATCAAGTTGGTTAACCGTTATTCGCCAAAGAAACTAAACTTTGAGCAGGTAAAGGATAAGATCGTTGAGACAATGAAGAGTGAGTATATCCAGAATCGACGCGATGATTACTTCGATGGGCTTCTGAAGAAAAACAAGGCCGGCATCTATGAAGATAAAGTCGAAGCGTACGCGCAAAAGCAACAGCAGCAAAGTGCTGAGTGAAGCGGTTGGCGCGGGTCGGTACTTTTACCAACATTTATCCGTGTCTAAGTCTGTGACACTCTGCTATGGTTCGAGTAGCTGACCGATAAGTAAGCAAATCCAATTAATTCGTCGATAGTATCCACGTGGCTGAATACGATTTTAAACTCGATCTGAATGTCGAGAACAATTCCCATACACAGTTGGTTAAACGGATACCGGCAGGCAGCCGGGTGCTCGAGCTGGGATGTGCGACCGGCTATATGTCGGATTACCTGAGACGGGAGAAGAATTGCTATGTAGTGGGCGTTGAGATCGACCGGAGTATGGCGAACAGAGCCAAAGCGGTTTGCGATCGCGTCATCGTCGGAGACGTGCGAGGCAGAGGCTGGTTGAAGAGCCTTGGCGATGAACGTTTCGATATCATCACCTGTGCCGACATACTCGAACATCTGCGCGATCCCATTGCCCTGCTCAAGAAACTTCCCGAGCTGTTGAGTGACGGGGGAAGCCTTCTCGCCTCCTTGCCCAATGGCGCCCATGCTTCGCTTCGTCTCGAACTGTTGGAAGGTCGATTCACCTATGAGGACACGGGTCTTCTTGATCGCACCCATCTGCATCTGTTTACCTACACCTCTTTACGCGAGATGTTTGTCCGTAGCGGCTTCAGGGTTAATGAGCTGACCTACACTTTCCACGATATGGCCGATTCCGAAATTGAGAAGCGGCTTGAGAGGATGGGGTTTGAAGCGACTGAACGGGGGCTCGCGCTGTTTCATACGCCGGATGCGGCAGCCTTCCAGTATATCGTCTCTGCAACCCCGGACAGCAGTGTCACCCTCGAGGAATTTCCCACCCTCAGCGACAAACCGATGCAGGCCTCGGTCGAGGTCTATAGAAATCTGCTCGATGAGTTGCATCAGGCGGGCAGTACCGCGGAGACACGCCTCAAGATGGTGGAAGAGCGGGACAGGATACTGCAGGAGCAACAGCAGGCGTTGGCTACCTTGAACGATGAGTTGGTGAGGCATAGGGAGGCCATGGAGAAAGCACATGGCGCTTTAGCCAAAGAGAGCCGCCTGAGAAGTGAATTCGAGAGCCGGCTGCAGATTATGGACAGGAGCAATCGCTCCATGAACCATGACCTGTTTTGGCTCAAAAATGACCTTAAACATACGAAAAAGGATCTTCGGGCTGTCGTGAACAGTCGGGGTTGGCGCGCCTACATGGCATTGACCAAACCATTACGGCTAATGCGTAGATTTGCACCGGAACTGAAGAAATTGAGGAAAGAGCCTAGCCTGATTCGCGACTGGAGCCGGGAGGCGGTACGGCTGTGGAAACTGGGTGGTCTACAGGCTATACGCGAACAGTTGAATACTGAATCATCACCGACCTATGACTACTCGTTGTGGATCAGGGATGTGGAGCCTGTGGGCGTGCCGACCCTTGAAATGGTTGAACAGCTCAATGAACATCCTGACAGGCCCTTTATCTCGATTGTCATGCCGGTGTTCAACGTCGATGAGTATTTGCTGCGGGCCGCTCTCGATTCAGTGCTTGCACAATCCTATGAGAACTGGGAGCTGTGTATCGCCGATGATGCATCCACGCGACCCCATATAAAGCGCGTTTTGGATGAATACATACGCCGTTATAAACGCATCAAGGTCATCTACCGGGAGGAGAACGGCCACATCTCGAATGCCACGAATTCCGCCTTTTCCATGGCAAGCGGGGATTATGTTGCCCTGATGGATCACGATGATCAATTGGCTGATTTTGCACTCTATTTTGTGGCTCAGGAGATCATTCTCAATCCGCATGCCGAGATCGTTTACTCCGATGAAGACAAGCTGAATAACGAAGAGGTGCGATTCGACCACTACTTCAAACCGGATTTCAATCCGGATCTGATGCGCTCCCACAACATGATCTGTCACTTCGGCGTCTACAAGCGTTCCCTGGTCGAGAAGGTGGGTGGAATGCGTGAAGGTTTCGAGGGCGCACAGGATTACGATCTGGCGCTCAGGTGTTTGCGGGAGATCGATCCTCGCAAGCAGGTGCGTCACATACCATGGATTTTGTATCACTGGCGTGCGATACCGGAAAGCACCGCCTCAGGCGGAGAGGCAAAATCCTATGCAATGGATGCGGCCCTGCGTGCCGTTAAGGACGATCTTGAGATTCGCGGACTTAAAGCCGATGTGACGGAGTCGGAGTATATCGATGGTATGATCCGGGTGCGGTATCAACTGCCCGATTCCAGGCCGCTTGTCTCGATAATAATTCCAACCCGTAATGGCGAAAAATTGCTGCGCCAATGCATTGAAAGCATACGTGACAGGAGCAACTACAAGAATATTGAGTTTATCATTGTCGATAACCAAAGCGATGATCAGGCGACCCTGGCGTATCTCACTGAGCTCGACAGCCAGGATGCTATCAAGGTATTGCGCTATGATCATCCCTTCAATTTTTCCGCCATCAACAATTTTGCCGTAGAACATGCGAGCGGGGAACTGCTCTGCTTCATGAATGACGATATCGAAGTGATTTCTCCGGACTGGTTGGGAGAGATGGTGAGCCACGGCGTCCGACCCGAGATTGGCGCCGTCGGCGCAAGGCTCTGGTATCCGGACGACCGATTGCAGCACGGTGGTGTGGTTTTGGGTCTTGGGGGTGTGGCAGGCCATGCCATGAAATATTCGAGTAAGGATAACAAAGGCTACATGGGGCGTTCAGTGCTGATTCAGAACTACACTGCGGTGACAGCTGCCTGTCTGTTGCTGAGGCGTGATGTATTCGACGCCGTGGACGGTTTCGATAGTGAACATCTCGCGGTTGCCTTCAATGATGTGGATCTCTGTATTCGGATTTATCAAGCTGGTTATTATAATCTTTGGACGCCCTATGCGGAGCTTTATCACCACGAATCGGCCTCCCGTGGTGCGGAGGACACACCGGAAAAGCAAAAGCGTTTCAGTGGTGAAGCCGAGTATATGCTGGAAAAATACGGACCTCTGTTGCAGCGTGATCCAGCCTACAATCCGAACTTGACCCGTATCGCAGAGGATTTTTCACTGAATTGGAAGGGTGTAAACGACGAGGATGACGATGTCTGATCAAGAAACAGAAATTGCTGAATTTACAGCGGTGGCCGAACGTTTCATTGCCTTGGCCAACGAAATCAAGAGTGAGGGTAAACCTCTGCCGTTGGTCAATGCAGCCTTGATGTCGGCATCTGCAACCTATAGTACCTACGTGGCAGCGGGCAATCAGGGATACCTGAAGCCGAGTGGTGTTGATCGCCTGGTCGATACCTACCGTGCTCAGTTGGCCAATATTCAGGAGATCAAACGGAAGGCAGCGGAAAGTAACGGCCAAAAGACTACTAAAGAGCAGTAGTTTTTCCTCCCCCGGCTTGTGCCTGATGTGACTTGGAAGTGTCATGAAACTCGTAATATCCATTGTCTACTATGATAGCGGCCTGCCTACCCTAAGGGAGACGCTTGTGAGCATTGTCAGGTCCCTTGACTATGCCGCCGAGGAGTTGCAGGATCTCAAGGCCAAGGTTGTGGTTGTCGACAATGGTGGGATTCTGAACCAGGTTAAGCACCTGGCATCACAGGTTTTTGAAAATGGCGCGCATGAGTGGATGGTGCTTGGGACGGGCGGTAATATTGGATATGGCGCCGCCCATAACCTGGTAATCCTGAATGAGCAGAGCGACTATCATCTGGTTATCAATCCCGATGTGGAAGTGCTCGAAGATGCCTTTCTGAAGGCGATCAATTATATGCACCACAATCCCAACATCGGATTGCTATCCCCCTATTCTGAAGACCCGGAAGGTTACAGGCAGTATCTTTGCAAGCGCTATCCCGCGGTTCTCGATCTGTTCTTACGTGGTTTTGCACCAAGGTTCGTGAAGCGATATTTTGCGGAGCGTCTGCAGGAATATGAGATGCGTTTCGATTTAAAGGGACGTACCCTCAGTAAGGAAGTTATGGCCAGTGGCTGTTTTATGTTTGTACGACACAATGTGTTGGTGAATGTAAAAGGCTTTTCGCCGGATTTCTTTGTTTACTTCGAAGATTTCGACCTGTCAATCAGGATAGGCAAACGCTCCACCATAGCCTATGTTCCAGATGTGCGTATTGTCCATGGTGGAGGCAACGCTTCAAGAAAGGGAATCAAGCATATTCTCATGTTTGCCAAGTCGGCGTTTGTGTTTTATCACAAGCACGGTTGGCGCTGGGCTTAAGCGGGTTTGATCTTTTTCTGGAACGCCACTCTGTCGGAGTTTTGTGGTCTGCGGGCACAGTTATGTTTAGGCCTCATAACGATTCCTGATTACCCCTAAACCTCAGCCATTCTCAAGAGGCGATATGGCATAGGTGGAGTGCGAAGAGCGGCAAAAAGCAATCGTTCAATCATGGCGGGTAAATCGAAACGGCGGTTAAACCGATATTCGAACTCAGCAAGATAACGCGACACATGTTTATCTCGAATCGCATGAAAAGTACCCAACAGACTGTTTTTGACATTACCCAACATCGTGTTTACCCATTTGAAGCACGAATACTGGACACTTTGGCGCCCACCACCCGTCACCATGGGGTTATGATGGCAATCAGCGGTTGTCTCGCCACTAAAGCACCAAAGCCCATCGGTAAAGACTTCGCTGCCAGGCATCAAGCAGGAGCGGGCGTAGCGGGCGATTTCACGTTTGCGGAAGCCCCTTACACGACGCAGTTGAATTTTCATGGGCCTGCCGTCCCGCGTCGTCTCAACAGCAGCTACGAAAGGGATTTTGTTGCGCGACCCACGACCACGCTTACCGGCTTGCTCGCCTCCGAGATAAGCATCATCCAATTCGATGCGACCGGCCAGTTTTTTTCCACGCTCACGTTCCATCATCACCTGCATCAACTTATGCTTGAGTCGCCAGGCCGTATTGTAGTTCACCCCGATTTCGCGGGAAAGTTGCAGCGCCGAGATACTTTTCTTGCGTTGGGTCAACAGATAGATCGCAAGAAACCACGTTCTCAGCGGCAGCTTGGTGCCATGGAAGATGCTGCCGGCGGTCAGGGAAGTCTGATGATGGCACTTGTGGCATTGATATATCTGACGCTTTTTGAGTTCACAGCCTGTTGTGTTGCCGCACTCAGGGCAGACATAGCCCGTCGGCCAGCGCAAATCATACAATGCCTGTCGACACTGATCCTCGGTCCCATATTGTTCCAGAAAATCGTGCAAACCAAGACCTTTTTGAAATTGAATGGTATTTCTCGGCATGATGAAATCCTCTTTTATTCAGTAGGTTCCATTATGCTTGCACCACAGGCTCAATAGCTGAGCCTCATGAGTAATCAGGTAACGATTTGAAATTTTGGAGTGCTTGGATTCATGACTCTCTTTCCGGAATCGTAGCCGATCATGAGCGCCGAAGCTAATGAACTGACACGCGGCGGCCGGCTGGCCGGGAACGTCGTCTGGAATTTGCTGAGTATCATTGTCCCTTTCCTTGTCTCCATCATCACCATACCAATCCTGATTGACGGCATCGGCAAAGACCGTTTTGGGCTGTTGGCAATCAGTTGGATGTTCGTCGGTTACTTCAGTCTGTTTGATTTTGGCCTTGGACGTGCGTTGACGGTATTGGTCGCAAAGTGCCTAGGTGAACATCAACACCACAAGATACCCGGCCTGGTATGGACGGCTATGATCCTGATGACTGTCCTTGGGGTGATCGGATTTTTTGTCATCTTCTGGCTCACACCCTGGTTGGTTGGCTCGGTGTTGAAGGTTCCGTCCGAATTGCAACAGGAGACGCTGAAGGCCTTCTATCTCCTCTCCGTGTCGATTCCATTCGTTATCATCACAGTTGGCCTGCGAGGTGTGATTGCAGCCTATCAGCAATTCAAGTTATTAACAGCCATACGCATACCCATGGGGATATTTACCTTTGTCGGTCCGGTTGCAGTATTGCCATTCTCCACCAGTCTCTATCCCATTGTGGCTGTACTGGTTGCTGGCCGATTCATCGCAGTCCTGGCTCACTTCCTGTTGATGTTTCGAATCGTGCCTGAGGTACGCCGGCACTATCGAATCGACCCCGGTCAATTGCGTCCGCTGTTCGGTTTTGGCGGGTGGATGACGGTGAGCAACATTGTCGTGCCGTTAATGGTATCCATGGACCGTTTTGTGATCGGCGCGGTGTTGTCAGTGACCGCAGTGGCCTTTTATACGACACCCTATGAAATCGTATTTCGATTGATGGTTATACCAACCGCCTTTGTCGCCGTTTTGCTGCCTGCCCAATCGACCACGCTGGCCATAGAGCAGGGGCAGGATCGAAAATACTCGGCTGAACTGTTCAACAAAGGGCTCAGTTACATCTTTATCGCCCTGTTTCCTCTGCTGCTGGTGATTTCGGTATTCTCATTCGATGGCTTGAAATTGTGGGTGGGCGAGGAATTTGCTGACAATGGTTACCAGGTGATGCAGTGGCTGGCTGTCGGGGTTCTCTTCTATGGGCTCTCTCTGGTGCCTTTTTCTCTGGTGCAGTCGGCGGGTCATCCCGATTGGTCTGCCAAGCTGCATCTTTTGGAGTTGCCGATCTATCTGGCTGGTCTGTGGTGGGCCTTGTCCCACTACGGCATACTGGGCGCGGCCCTGGTCTGGACGCTGAGAGCATGGCTGGATGCGCTTGCACTGTATATGATGTCTTTGACGCTGATACCCGAGTGTCGGGCATCAGCCGTGCGATTCGGATTATCGGTGCTTCTGGCGGTCACGCTTTTTGTTGTCGCTACCCAGTTTCAGGATCTGCTGGAGAAGTTCCTGTTTACCGGTATTGTACTGACAGGTTTTATCTACCTGGTGTGGCGTCATGTTTTGGAGCAAAAGGAGCGTTTGTGGCTCCTGAGAGGCTTGGGTGTCAGGCGTGAACACTAACCCTGCTGTTGTCTGCCGTAGCCCTTTTCACCATTTCGATATGTTAATTAAATGTTGCCGTGTGGCGTACAATCGCCTGAATACACAGTTCTTCATGTGTTGCCGTGAGTTGACGATCGCATCCATGCGGCATCCGCTGCAATCCGGTTATAATGCAGGGCCAGTTCTGATCTATTTGGGGAGAACCCAATTACGCTATTTTGGTGACACACGCCATGTCTCGTGCCCTGCCTAACAATCGATTGATTCTGTTTGTTGTCAATGATGCCGGTTTTTTTCTCTCTCATCGATTGCCCCTGGCGCTGGCGGCAAGGAAACAGGGGTATGATGTGTGTGTCGCCACACCCCCCGGTGATGGTGTGGAGCAGATCAAAGCAGAGGGTTTAAGCTACAGGCAGGTTTCACTCAGCCGAAGTGGTGCGAATCCCTTGGCTGAGCTGCGGACGATATGGAATCTGTACAGACTTTATCGGGAGTTGCAGCCGTTAATCGTCCATCATGTGACCATAAAACCGGTCCTGTACGGTACATTGGCCGCACGTGTGGCTAAGGTATCTGCTGTGGTCAATGCAATATCCGGTCTGGGTTTTGTATTTCTGGCGCGAGGTTGGTTCAGCGCCATGGCGCGTTCTGCGGTACTGATCAGCTATCGTTGGCTGTTTTCCCGCAAACGACTCTGGGTCATTGTGCAGAACCGGGATGATTATGATTACCTGCTGGAAAAAGAGTGCCTTAGTCAGGATAAGATTGAATTGATTCGGGGCTCAGGTGTTGATGTGGACAATTTTGCCATGTCGACGGAGAGTGATGATCTGCCTCTGGTGGTTCTCCCAGGCCGCATGTTGTGGGATAAGGGGGTCGGTGAATTTGTTGAGGCCGCCCAGCAGTTGCACCGAATGGGAATCAAGGCCCGCTTTGCCCTGGTGGGAGGCATCGATCCTAATAATCCGGAGTCCGTGCCTGCCGCGCGCCTGGCGGAGTGGGCCAGAGAGGGTCATGTCGAGTGGTGGGGTAACCGCCAGGATATGCCTGAAATCTACAGTGATGCTCATATCGTCTGTTTACCCTCCTACCGGGAGGGATTGCCAAAAGTGCTGTTGGAGGCCGCCGCGACAGGGAGAGCTATCGTCGCCACCGATGTTCCGGGTTGTCGCGAGATTGTCATTGAAGGGGAGAACGGGCTGTTGGTGCCGGCCAGAGAAAGCAGGCCCTTGGCGGATGCCCTGAGGCGTTTGATTGCAGATCCAGCACTTCGCCAATCCATGGGGCAGAAGGGGAGAGCGATGGCGGAAGCGGAGTTCTCCATTCATCAAGTCATTGAGCGCCATTTGAATATCTATCAGCGGGCACTGGAACCGTGAACACTATTCTGGTTACGGGAGCAAACGGATTCGTCGGTGAACACCTTTGCCGTTATATGCTCTCCCGCGGGTATGGTGTAAGGGCCGTGCTTCGCCAAAGGTCGCCGCACTGGCAGTTGTGTGAGCAGGTTGCGGTTGGAGATATAGACGGCGCGACCGACTGGAGCAGTGCCTTGGACGGCGTGGATACCGTCGTTCATCTGGCCGCCCGGGTGCATGTGATGCGCGAGTCGAATCCGATCCCCTGGCTGCGTTTCGACGAGTCAATGTGGAAGGCTCTGCTGCGCTCGCCCGCCAAGCCGTTGAAGCCGGTGTTAAACGCATGATCTATCTGAGTAGCGTGAAAGTGAACGGGGAAAGAACCCATGGAGAACCCTATAGGGCGGATGATGACCCCAGACCGGAAGATGCTTATGGTATTTCTAAATGGGAAGCGGAACAGGCGTTGTTCCGGGTTGTGGAGCAGACGGGGCTGGAACTGGTCATCGTGCGGCCGGTCCTTGTATACGGCGCCGGAGTGAAGGGGAATTTTGAGCGTTTGATGCGCCTGATCAGGCGGGACGTGCCTCTGCCTCTGGGAGGGATTTCAAACCGCCGCAGTTTCTTGAGTATCCAGAACCTGCTCGATTTCCTGCATTGCTGTGTCGATCATCCGAATGCGGCGGGTGAGATATTCCTGGCGGCTGACGGGGAGGGTCTGTCGACCCCCGACCTGATCCGCAAACTGGCGCATGCTATGGATTGCAGGGCCAGATTGTACCCTGTGCCATTGATACTGCTTCGTTTCGGTGGATGGCTGACAGGTCGCTCCTCAATGATCGCGAGGTTGACTGAAGACCTTCAAGTGGATCTGTCAAAGAACAGGGAGCGACTGGGTTGGGCGCCCGTGATGGAGATGGATCGGGCGCTGTCGGAAATGGTGAGTTTGGATAATGGCTGAGTGGCTGCATGCTTTTTGGATGATGGCACTGAGTTTTTCGCTGTCCCTGGGATTGACGGGGCTGGCACGTTCCTATGCATTGCGGCGTGGTTTGATGGACCGGCCCAATAATCGCAGTTCCCATCTGGTTGAGACGCCTCGCGGGGGTGGAATCGCCTTTGTCCTGGTCTATCTGGCGCTACTTGCCGGGGTGATGATCTCCTCTCTCAGCACTGACGATCTTGACCATAAGCTACACCTTACCCTTCTCTTGGGTGGTGGTTTGGTTGTAGCGATCGGGTATATCGATGATCATCGCCACGTCTCCGCCATGGTGCGTTTTACTGTACATCTGATTGCGGCTGTTATTGCCGTGACATTGTTGCGAATGCCTGCCATAGATCTCTGGCCGGGACTGAGCTTGGAGGGGTGGTGGCTCGATGCCTTGATGGTGACTGGCCTGGTTTGGTTATTGAATCTCTACAATTTCATGGACGGCATCGACGGAATCGCCAGTCTTCAGGGAATTGCCGTGCTGTGTGGCGCAGCCTTGCTGCTGATGCTCAACCATGCCGGTTCAGAAGCGACAGCTTGGTTGCTGATTCTGGCAGCGTGCTTAGCGGGTTTTCTGGTCTGGAACTGGCCACCCGCAAAGATCTTTATGGGAGATGCGGGGAGCGGTTTTATCGGATATGCATTGGGTGTCTTTGCCCTCTACACGGCCAATGCCTACCCAATTTCCCTTTGGAGCTGGCTTATTTTGTTGGGGCTGTTCGTTGTGGATGCCACCTGGACGCTTGGTGTGCGTATGGCGCATGGTGAAAAATGGTACCGGCCTCATGCCAAACACGCCTACCAGCATCTTGCCAGACAAAGACAGTCTCTCAGTATCGATCGAGGTCTGTCGGCAGAACATTCCCGGAGCCTTGCGCACCGTTGGGTTATCCTGCAAGGCCTGCTGATCAACCTGTTATGGTTGTTGCCGTTGGCCTGGCTTGCTGCTGTATTCCCCGGCTATGGACTGCTGTTGACACTGATTGCCTTTGTGCCGCTGGTGATTCTGGTCAGGTTGCTTGGGGCCGGGTTTGGTTAGAATCATCCCGCTCGCCTTTGTCCGGTTGTGATTCCAGTTTTCTGATGCGGTACTGCACTTCTTCCAGTAATTTTCGATTGACACTCAACAGATCGGCGATGAAAGCCACGAGTATGGTTTGAAACCCAATCCCCATCATGACGCCGGCGAGGATGACGGATTGTATGTGTCCCGCTCCATCCCCGAACAGGTAGTAATAGAGGAAGCGCAATCCCAGGATTAAACCCATGCCGAAGAGGATCAGTCCGGTTATGAGAAAGAAACGGAACGGTTTGTAGACAACAAAGATCCGCAGTATGGTGATGATGGACTTTTTAATGTAACTGCTGATGCTTTTGACCAGTCTGGATGGTCTGAGGTCTTCATTAACTTCGACCGGGACCGAGGTTACCGCCATCTGCTTCATGCCGGCCTGGATAATGGTTTCAAGGGTATAGGTATACTCGTTGAAGACATTCAGTTTCATCGCGGCATCTCGACTGAAGGCCCTGAAACCGCTCGGGGCGTCCGGTATGTCGGTATGACTGACCTTCCTTACCACACTGCTACCCAGACGTTGCAACACCTTCTTGGTGAACGAGAAGTGCTCAATCATTTTGATAGGTCTGGCGCCGATGACCATATCCGCCTTTCCGTCCAATATTGGCTGGGTCAGGCTGGGGATATATCCGGCATCGTACTGATTGTCGGCATCCGTATTGACGATTACGTCGGCCCCTTGCCTTACACATGCGTCCAGGCCCATCATGAAGACTTTTGCCAATCCCTGATTTCGGGTGTAACCGACGATATGGTCGACCCCGTTATCGATGGCGACCTGGCGGGTTGCATCCGTACTGCCGTCATCAATGACCAACCATTCCACATGGTCGAAGCCAGGCACCTCTCTGGGCAGTTCCGCGAGTGCGAGGGCCAGGGTTTTTTCTTCGTTATAACAGGGGATCTGTATTATCAGCTTCATCGCATCGGCACTCACATTGTCTCATCCATGAAAAATGATTTATTCCAGAACGGGTTTGAATACCAGTCGCCACACAGTGGAAATTTAACAAATTCAATGAATAAGATATGTTAATTTCCTGTTTTGGTACGTAATATACCATTTATTGTCGTTTTTGAGATGTAACTTATCATGGATGAGAAGAAAAGAAGATTCTTAGTTGCCGATTCAGACCCCAAACGGAGAATGAGGTCATGTCCGCACATTTCCGTAGGGCCTGTTATAACAATTGCAATAGGCGCTTTTCAGGTGCAACCGGCAGGGTTGCGGCCACATAGCAGTGTTGATTTTCGCTCATTCTGCCTAGCAGTACACAAAAAAGGTCCCGGCAGAGCCGTTTGCAGAAATATTAACAAACCCTGGTTAATGTCTGGGCGCTTACGGCCGATAAATAGTAGTGCAATAGGCTGGTATTGACGGTCGGATATGAATCAACACAATCTCGAAATATTTAATCAAAGTTTGCAGCGGGTGACTTCATCGCCAGCCTTTTTCGACTGTTTTTACGATAAATTCATCAGCCAGTCCGATGAAATCAGCAGATTCTTCAAGAACAGAGATATGGCGCAGTTGAAAAAAAAGTTGCGCGAGACCCTGTTCATGCTTGCTGAAACCGCCGAGGGGCGGCCAGGGTTGACACTCTATATCGAGATGTTGGGGCGCATACACAAGCGCCTGAATGTTCAGCGCAGGCACTTCAACATGTGGAAAGAGGCGCTGTTGGAGGCGGTCAATATCTATGATGATGAATACGATGACGAGGTCCTGGCCGCCTGGCAGTATGTGATCGATGAAGTTATCGAAACAATGTTTTCCGCCCCGGAAGAAGCAAGATTGATGGTCTCTTAGACCTGCTATGTACCTGCCCTGGATCCCTGTTTACATAGGCCCGCCACCTAGGCCTCCTCCCTGTTAACAGGCCCGAATAAAAAGTCTGATCGCCAAGATTGAAAATGAGTATGCACGGTCATCGCAGGGTGTGAGTTCGCATCTGTCGATTCTTGAAATCATCGAGATCTGGGTGTGACATCTTTCTGTCAGCAGCCAGCTGCGGTATCCTTCCGCGATATTAAGCTTGTTGGCGCGGACCGGGGCCATTCTCTGCGGGACATGCCTTCCGGTTAATCCATTTAACAACTATCCAGTCGGACCATAACATGCATAAAAACTACCAACCTGCAGCCCTCGAGGCAGAGGTGCAGGCATACTGGGAGACAGAAAAGACCTTTGAGGTCGAAGAGGATCCAAGTAAAGAGAAATTTTACTCCCTCTCGATGTTTCCTTACCCCAGCGGCAAGCTGCATATGGGGCATGTGCGTAATTACACTATCGGTGATGTGATTGCCCGATATCAGCGTATGCTGGGTAAAAACGTGCTGCAACCCATGGGCTGGGACGCCTTTGGTCTTCCTGCGGAGAATGCGGCGCTGAAGAACAGGGTTGCTCCGGCCGGGTGGACATATGACAACATCGCCTATATGAAGGGCCAGTTGATTCGGCTCGGTTTCGGCTACGATTGGCGTCGGGAGCTGGCAACCTGTCAACCCGGTTACTATAAGTGGGAGCAGTGGTTGTTCACCGAGCTCTTCAAAAAGGGTTTGGTGTACCGCAAGCATGCCGTTGTCAACTGGGATCCGGTGGATCAGACAGTTCTGGCCAATGAACAGGTCATCGACGGTCGTGGCTGGCGCTCGGGGGCAACGGTCGAGCGGCGTGAGATTCCCCAATGGTTTGTCAAGATCACCGACTACGCGGATGAACTGCTGGATGAGATCGATAATCTGGAGGGTTGGCCCGAGCAGGTGCGTACCATGCAACGCAACTGGATCGGCCGTTCCTTTGGTGTCGAGATGGTATTCGATATCGATGCATCGGATGAACCCCTGACCGTCTATACAACGCGCCCCGACACCTTGATGGGGGTCACTTATGTCGCCGTCGCCGCTGAACATCCGTTGGCGTTGAGGGCTGCAGAAATGAATGATCGGCTCGCGGCCTTTATAGAAGAGTGTCGCCGGGGCGGGACCTCCGAGGCCGATCTGGAAACGATCGAGAAAAAGGGAATTCCGCTGGGGATAGACGCGATCCATCCGGTAAGCGGTGAAGCGGTACCCATCTATGCCGCGAACTTTGTGTTGATGGGATATGGAACGGGGGCGGTTATGGCGGTTCCGGCCCATGACGAACGCGATCATGCCTTTGCCCGCGAGTATGGAATTCCGATCAAACAGGTGATCTACCCCAGCGAGGGCGCCAATCCTGATATATCGGCCGCCGCCTATACCGAGCCGGGCGTTCTGCGGGATTCGGGACCCTTTAACGGTCTTTCGTCGGCCGCCGCCTTCGATGCCATAGCGGAGTGGCTGCAGGAAAGGGGCAAAGGGCAAAAGACCAAACAGTATCGACTGCGTGACTGGGGGGTTTCACGCCAGCGCTACTGGGGTGCGCCGATACCCATGATTCACTGTGATAACTGCGGGATTGTTCCGGTGCCGCCGGAAGACTTGCCGGTGCGTCTGCCCGAAGACATCGTCTACGACGAAAACACGATCAATCCGATTAAAGACGATCCCGCATTCTCAGCCTGCAGTTGTCCGGAGTGTGGTGGAGAGGCGCAGCGGGAGACAGATACCTTCGATACCTTTATGGAGTCGAGTTGGTACTATGCGCGTTTTACCTGTCCTGATGCCAATGCCATGCTCGATGACCGGGCGGACTATTGGTTGCCTGTCGACCACTATATAGGCGGTATCGAACACGCGGTGTTGCACCTGTTATATGCCCGTTTCTATCACAAATTGTTGCGCGATACCGGTCTGGTGAAGAGCGATGAGCCATTCACGCGCCTGTTGACCCAGGGAATGGTTGTCGCGGACACCTATTATCGGGATCAGGATGACGGATCCAAGCACTGGTATAATCCGACCGAGGTTGAGGTTGAGCGTGATCAGAAGGGACGCCCGCTTTCAGCCTGTCTGAAGGAGGATGGCGGACCGGTTATCATCGGCGGCATCGAAAAGATGTCTAAGTCAAAGAACAATGGTGTCGATCCACAGTCGCTGATCGATCGTTATGGGGCCGATACGGTTCGTCTCTATACCATGTTCACATCCCCGCCGGACCAGTCACTGGAGTGGAATGACGAGGGGGTCGAGGGTGCGCATCGATTTCTCAAGCGCTTGTGGGCGTTGGCGGAGGCTATCTACGCCGAGCCGATGGCAGCGGAGTCGGTAGCGGAAGAACCGGCTGAATCCCGGAAGACGGCACGGCGGGAAATTCATGAGTTATTGAAAAAAGCCCTTTATGACTACGAGCGTCAGCGTTTCAATAATGTCGTGTCTGCCTGTATGGGAATGATAAATATTCTCTACAAGCTGGGAGACGCACCAGCGGATCATCAACTGCTGCGAGAAGGCGTATCCCTGGTATTGCGCTTGCTGGCACCGATCGCACCTCACGTAACCCACCGCCTTTGGTGTGATCTGGGGTATGGGGATGAGATACTCGACAGCGAATGGCCACAACCCGATGAGGCTGCCCTGAAACAGGAGAGCCTGCCCTATGTGGTGCAGGTTAACGGCAAGGTGCGGGCAACCATACAGGTTCCTGCGGATGCCGAGAAACAGGCTATCGAGGCGTTGGCGCTGGCAAATGACAATGTGCAGCGATTTATCGGTGAGGCTACAGTCAGAAAGATCATCGTGGTGCCGAATAAACTGGTGAATATCGTTGCCAAATAGTTCAGTGCATATTCGCCATCGACTGCTTTGGAGCGTGCTGATATCGGTCCTTTTCGCGGGCTGTGGTTTCCACCTCAAGGGGTATGGGCAGCTGTCACCCGCACTGAATGGGCTCTATATCTCCGGTTTTGAGAAACGGGAGAGTCTGGCCGCTGTTCTGTATGACAATTTACGGGGCAGGGGTGCGGTAATGGCCGGTGATGAAGACTCAGCAAAGCTGATTATCGAGGTTGTAGAGGAAAGGTTCACCAGCAGAGTACTATCGGTGGATGCCGGCGGCAAGGCGCTGGACAAGGAACTGCATCTATCTGCCTTGATTCGTGCCAGGGTGCCGGGTAGCGGTGAACCGGGCGTGGAGCAGCAGCTGGATCTGTTGCGTCAGCTCAGTTTCAGTGGCGACGATGAGCTCGGTCAAAGAAGTGAAACCAGCTTGATGAAATACGATATGCGAAATGAAATGGCGGAACAGATCATTCGTCGTCTCGAAGCCATCAAATAGCGAAATATTCGGGATTCCACATGCGTCTGCGCAATGAACAACTGGAAAACCATCTGCAGCAACAGCTTGCCCCTGTCTATCTGTTGAGCGGCGACGAACCCTTACAGATGCAAGAGGCGGGGGATGCGATAAGGCATGCAGCGCATCGGCAGGGATACAGCGAACGTGAAGTCCTGGATCAGACTGGTGGATTTGACTGGTCGAGCCTGAACACTGCCGCCGAAAGCCTTTCGCTGTTTGGTGAGAAACGACTGCTGGAGCTACGCCTCAATAGTGGAAAACTGGGTGCAGAAGGGGGGAAATCCCTCGGCGCCTACTGCCAGCGTCCGGCAATCGATACCATCTTACTGATAACACTTCCCAAATTGGAACGGATGCAGGCAAACAGCAAGTGGTATCAGGCGGTTGAGCGGACAGGTGTGGTGGTACAGATCTGGCCGGTTGAAGGGAAGCGGCTGGCCCCCTGGATCGAGCAGCGCTTGCGACGCGCGGGACTGATACCGGAAACAGGTGTGGTGGAGATGCTTGCAGATCGGGTAGAGGGAAATCTGCTTGCGGCCAGCCAGGAGATAGAGAAACTGTTGCTGTTGTATGGTCAGGGTGTGGTTACACCGGAAAAGCTCATCGAGGCGGTGGCTGATAGTGCCCGGTTCGATATCTTTTCCCTTGTCGATACCCTGCTTGAGGGCGACATCGCCAAGGGGAGCCGTATTCTACAGGGCTTAAAGGGTGAGGGTGTTGCGGCACCGGTGGTGCTTTGGGCATTAAGCCGGGAGATCCGCCTGCTGGCCGAAATGAGCTTTGAGATAAGGCTGGGCGAGGGTGTGGACCGGGTAATGGCCAAACACCGTGTCTGGGACAGGCGTAAGCCGATCCTGCGCAGGGCATTGCAACGACAGGTGGATCATTGGCGGCGTCTGTTATCGGATTGCGCACTTGCAGACAAGGCAATAAAGGGGCTGGATTCTGCGGATCCCTGGTTGTTGTTTCAACAGCTCGCCAGGGGTATGGCGGGCATACCTCAGATGTGACCTGTTCCTCACGGTTCCCAGGGAGACAATGACTTTCCTGATTACCCCTAAACCTCAGCCATTCTCAAGAGGCGATATGGCATAGGTGGAGTGCGAAGAGCGGCAAAAAGCAATCGTTCAATCATGGCGGGTAAATCGAAACGGCGGTTAAACCGATATTCGAACTCAGCAAGATAACGCGACACATGTTTATCTCGAATCGCATGAAAAGTACCCAACAGACTGTTTTTGACATTACCCAACATCGTGTTTACCCATTTGAAGCACGAATACTGGACACTTTGGCGCCCACCACCCGTCACCATGGGGTTATGATGGCAATCAGCGGTTGTCACGCCACTAAAGTACCAAAGCCCATCGGTAAAGACTTCGCTGCCAGGCATCAAGCAGGAGCGGGCGTAGCGGGCGATTTCACGTTTGCGGAAGCCCCTTACACGACGCAGTTGAATTTTCATGGGCCTGCCGTCCCGCGTCGTCTCAACAGCAGCTACGAAAGGGATTTTGTTGCGCGACCCACGACCACGCTTACCGGCTTGCTCGCCTCCGAGATAAGCATCATCCAATTCGATGCGACCGGCCAGTTTTTTTCCACGCTCACGTTCCATCATCACCTGCATCAACTTATGCTTGAGTCGCCAGGCCGTATTGTAGTTCACCCCGATTTCGCGGGAAAGTTGCAGCGCCGAGATACTTTTCTTGCGTTGGGTCAACAGATAGATCGCAAGAAACCACGTTCTCAGCGGCAGCTTGGTGCCATGGAAGATGCTGCCGGCGGTCAGGGAAGTCTGATGATGGCACTTGTGACATTGATATATCTGACGCTTTTTGAGTTCACAGCTTGTTGTGTTGCCGCACTCAGGGCAGACATAGCCCGTCGGCCAGCGCAAATCATACAATGCCTGTCGACACTGATCCTCGGTCCCATATTGTTCCAGAAAATCGTGCAAACCAAGACCTTTTTGAAATTGAATAGTATTTCTCGGCATGATGAAATCCTCTTTTATTCAGTAGGTTCCATTATGCTTGCACCACAGGCTCAATAGCTGAGCCTCATGAGTAATCAGGATGACTTTTAATGGGCATAACGCTTATTTGTGAACCAGGTCAAGCCATTAATTCTTCCCGCGTAGTCAGATCTGTCACCTAGGGCCTGTTAACACTAATCCAATACGCCCTGCTGGGGCTGTTTTCGTGCCCAGCAAGGCAGAATGAGCGTGGTGTAGTTATTCTACATGAGCGAATGATAACGCCGCTGGGGACGAAAACAGCCCCAGCCCTTCGGGTTGCGCCCCGAAGGAAGTGCCCTTGGGGTGCGCCTGAAAAAGCGCCACTCGGCGTTGCTCGTTGTTCATTTGGAATCACCAAACCTCTCTCCTCGTGCCTTGATTGGCGCTTTTTCAGGCACAACAGGGTGCATTGGATTAGTGTTAACAGGCCCGAGGGCCGCTATCCTGGCGGCCTGGGATTCAAACAACATCAACAAGGAGTAGGTGATGAAAAAAGCCTAATAAATCAAGTTGTTGCGGCTTTAACATTAGGTGGAGTTTGTGGCGCCACAGCCGCTGAAGACATGTTCATGAAGCTGGATCGAAATGGCGATGGTTTCATCTCCGCAGAAGAGTCGATTGTGAGCGAGGCACTCTATAAGCATTGGTCAACTGTCGATGTCAATAACGACGGCAGAATCGATACCGCCGAATTCAGTGCCTTTGAAATCAAAAGTGAAAGTAGCGGAAATAAGGAGTAACGCCAAAAACCCATTTTTGCTGGGAATTAAAGTTATGTTTTTGTGATTGACTTCACTTAAATTCTTCCCCCAGCGGTGTCTCATGAAATACCGGAGGGCCCTGACAGGGCTTTTTGGATCGATAATCATTACATTCCGTTAAGGAGAACATTATGAATAAAAAAACTATCCTCCATTCTGCAGTAGCTCTGGCAGCAGCAGGTTTTCTTACCGCAGCGGTTGCCGGCGAGGATGCATTCAGCAAACTCGACGCTAATGCTGATGGTGCCATCTCTTCTGAAGAGGCGACAGCTCACGAAGCGCTCTATAAGGGCTGGGAAACCGCCGATGCGAATCAGGATGGACAAGTTGATGCGGCCGAGTTCAGTGCGTTCGAGGCCAGCAGCGCTCCTGAAGGCAAATAACTTCGGTAGGGAGTAGGATCCCCTTTATTGTGCCGTAATACCGGCAGCCAGCTTAGTCTGGTTGCCGGTCTCCGCCTTAACCAGATGGCAATTACTCAGCTGTAGCTGTGGAGGCTGGGTGGAAAAAATAAAGGGTGCGGTCTTCGACAGTGCACTCAACCCCAGGATCTGACGCGTCTTGCCGGGAAACACCGCGACGTCAACCTCCTTCAACAGACATTCATCGCCGATTCGAACATTCCAGATCTTGTAGACAGGCACATTCAACTCATCTCCATTGGCCAATACTCCCTTCAGGTTCCGTAAGTAGCGTGGACTGCCACTGGCCTGCAGCTTGCTCAAAGTGGCCTCGTTGATTGTCATATAACTGGAGCCTGTATCGACCATGAACTCTGTCTCCGGCATGTCTCCGATCTTACCCGCTATGTAGTAGGTGCTGGCACCCTTGGAGAACATGGGTACATCAAAGATGAACTGCTCCGCCCACAGCTGACCGCAATAACTGAGTATCAACAGGGTGCTTAGCCCGAATATTTCACAAATAAAGAGGGTAAAACCCGTGTAGTTCAATAGAATTCAGTTACTTAGGCTGAAATTGAACGAGGTTTTGCCTGTGACAGAATGTACCCAAGGTCGTTTTGCTTTTCCAGCGGTAAAACGCCGCCAGGTTGAAGCGGATTTTTCCGGTGGTGATATCAGCAGTGATGGCGGCGTGTTGTTGCTACGACAAGCGGACCGACGGCTGGGATTGCTTGAAGCCGTCAATGACACTCTCGCTGATCCACGCGATGGCCGCTATGTGCAACATGATCAGATTTCTCTACTACGCCAGCGGGTCTATGCCCTGTGCCAGGGCTATGAAGACCTCAACGATCACGACAGTCTGCGACAAGATTTGGCCTTTCAGACGGCCGTGGAACAGGATCAGGCACTGGGCAGTTCACCCACGCTCTGTCGCTTGGAGAATCGGTCAGATCGGGCAACCGCTGTCGCGATCCATCAGGTCCTGATCGAGCAGTTCATCGCCTCGTTTGCCGAGCCACCCGAGGAGTTGATCCTGGACTTCGACGCCACCGATGACCGGGTTCACGGCCTGCAGGAAGGCCGCTTCTTCCACGGTTACTACGATAACTACTGCTTTCTCCCGTTGTACGTGTTTTGCGGCGAACAACTGCTGGTCAGCTATTTGCGCCCGAGCAAGATCGACGGGGCGAAACATGCGTGGGCGATCCTCGCCCTGCTGGTCAAACGCTTGCGTCAGGCGTGGCCGGCGGTGCGGATCATCCTGAGAGCCGACTCGGGCTTCTGTCGTCACCGCATGCTGCGCTGGTGTGAACGCCATGGCATTGGCTACATCGTAGGCCTGGCGCGCAACCACCGCCTGCAACGGATGATCGAGGAAGACTTCACTGCAGTCGAGCAATGCTTCAAGGCCAACGGACAGAAGCAACGCGTCTTCCTTGGCCTGCGCTACGGTGCACGCAGCTGGCGCCGTCGACGCGCGGTGATCGCCAAGCTGGAGGTGAGTGAGCGAGGGCGTAATCCCCGATTTGTCGTCACCAACCTCAACGGCGATGCCCAAACCCTTTACGACGACGTCTATTGTGCGCGGGGCGAGATGGAAAACCGCATCAAGGAACAACAGCTGGGGCTGTTTGCTGATCGCACCAGTGCACATCATTGGTGGACCAATCAGTTTCGCTTGCTGCTGTCGAGCCTGGCCTATGTGTTGATGGAAGCGATTCGCCGCTTGGCCTTACAGGGTACAGAACTGGCCAAGACCCAGGTCGGCACGCTGCGGCTTAAACTACTCAAAGTGGGTGCGGTGGTGATACGCAATACCCGGCGTGTCCGCTTCCTGCTCTCCAGTGTCTTTCCTTACCAGGCATTGTTCTTCAGTGTGGCCGAACGGCTGGAGCCAGGATAGCACGCGATGAGTGCTGCCCCGGCACGTTGATAAATAACGGGGTAAGGGGAAGCTGTGCCTGTCAGCCAGAAATCGGGGCGTTTGGAGCCGGTATCATCCTGTTTCTCGTCCCGGCCTTCTCCTCGTGCCAGTATCGGCAAATGGATGAAATATCCGGGTTAGAAGTGTTTTGATCATGGTCGTAGGCTTTGCTCAATATGTATCTGTACCCACTACATAGATCGGTTGGATTTTGTTGAACTTAAGTAATTTGGTGATCAATAGTGGCAATAATTCGATCCCGTGGCGGCAATCAGCTTCTATTAGCCTTTGCCATGGATATCACGGTGAGATAATTACTGAGAATTATCAATAAGATGTAAAGGGTCTGCAGTATACTCCCATAATAAGAATATGGTTTTCGAGATGCACGCATCTGAGAACCTGCCGTACTGCGGTTCAGGGTGAGGAGCGGATCAAGTATGGCGTTATTTTGTGCGAGATTTGTTAAAGTTAACAGTTTAATCGATCCAGCCGCCGAAACCTTGGCGGCAGTACTTAACGAGACAACCATTACGATCATGTCAAAACAGATTTCCGATGTCGCCAGCTACATGACAGCGCTCGGCGGGGAGGCCCGCCAGGCCTCAAGGGTGCTTGCCTGCGCCACTACCGCGCAAAAGAACAGGGCTCTCGAGGCCATTGCCGATGAACTGGGTTTGTCCAGAGAGGGGTTGATGGCAGAAAACAGCAAGGACCTGGAGGCGGGTGCGGAGAAGGGACTGGACGCAGCCTTGCTGGATCGCCTCGAACTGACGCCTGGGCGCATCGACAGCATGATCGAGGGATTGCGTCAGATTGCCGCTCTCTCCGATCCCATCGGCGAGATATTTGACATGAAGTATCTCCCAAGCGGGATCCAGGTGGGTCGTATGCGGGTGCCTTTGGGAGTCGTCGGCATCATTTATGAATCACGTCCCAATGTCACAGCCGATGCGGCGGCACTCTGTGTGAAATCCGGCAATGCCGCCGTTTTGAGGGGTGGCAGCGAGGCCTACTATTCCAACCAGGCAATTGCGGCTACGATTCATAGCGGTTTACGAAAGGCGGGCCTGCCTCAGGAAGCGGTACAGGTGGTGGCCACCACCGACCGCGCTGCCGTGGGCCGGATGATCACCATGCCTGAATCGATCGATGTCATTATTCCACGCGGAGGCAAAGGCCTGATCGAGCGTATCAGCCAGGAAGCTAGAGTGCCGGTCATCAAGCATCTGGACGGGATCTGTCATGTCTATATCGATGACCAGGCCGATCTTGACAAGGCATTTGCAGTGGCTATGAACGCCAAAACCCAACGTTATGGCACCTGTAATACAATGGAGACCCTGCTGGTGGCGGATGGGGTGGCTGAACAGCTCCTCTCAATGATTGGCGGTGCGCTGATCGAAAAGGGGGTTGAGCTGCGGGGGTGTGAACGCACGCGGGAGATCGTTGCCGACTGTCAGCCGGCGACCGAGGCTGATTGGGATACAGAGTATCTGGCGCCGATACTTTCCATCAAGGTTGTCGCAGGCCTGGAACAGGCCATTGCTCATATCAATCACCACAGTTCTCAGCATACTGATGCCATTGTGACCGAGAATTACACGCGTGCCCGCCGTTTTCTCACCGAAGTGGATTCAAGCTCGGTAATGGTTAACGCCTCGACCCGTTTCGCGGATGGGTTCGAATATGGCTTGGGCGCTGAAATCGGTATCTCGACTGACAAGTTCCACGCCCGGGGCCCGGTCGGCCTGGAGGGGTTGACCTCGGTAAAGTTCATCGTGCTTGGTGATGGCCACATCCGTAGTTGATTAGACGCGAGAAGATGATCGGTATTTTCGGCGGCACCTTCGATCCGGTTCACTTCGGCCATCTGCGCACTGCGCTGGATGTGATGCAGGCTGTCGGGCTGGATGAGGTCCGATTCATCCCCCTGCATGGTGCGGTACACCGCGATCAGCCCAAGACACCTGCAGATCTGAGACTCGAAATGGTGCGGCTCGCCACCCGGCAGCAACAGGGTTTTGTTGTCGACGACAGGGAGATACGGCGTGCTGGGGATTCCTATACGGTGGATACACTCGCCAGTTTGAGAAAAGAACAACCTGACAGGTCGTTATGCCTGTTGTTGGGCAGGGATGCATTTGACGGTTTTCTCGACTGGCATCGCCCGAATCAGATTCTGCGCCTTGCCCATCTTATTGTGATGAAGCGACCGGGGGAGGAGCGCCTCAAGGAATCAAAGGTTGAAACGCTGCTTGATGCCCGTCTGGTCTCCAAGCCTGCGCAACTCAGGGCCCGGGATTGCGGCACGATCCTGCACCAGCCGGTTACCCAGCTTGATATTTCAGCGAGCAAGATCCGTAGCTTGGTTGCCGAGGGGCGGACTCCACGCTTTCTGCTACCGGAGGCGGTGCTGCAACTCATTGAAAACAATCATCTCTACCTGACGGATCGGGCAAAAGAGCCACAATAGGTTATGCTTGACCTTAAGATTGGGTAAAATCGCACCCCATCGGTGATCCGGTCACTTTATTAGGCAACAGATACAGGACTCAATGCAAATAGAAGAACTCAGAGACGTCGTTCTGCAGGCGCTGGACGACATGAAAGCTAAGGATGTGGTGGTACTGGATGTACGGGGAAAGACCAGCATAACAGATATCATGGTTGTCGCCAGCGGCACCTCTGACAGGCATGTGAAATCGATTGCGCAGACAGTGGCCTTCAAAGCGAAACAAGCTGGTGAAGCCCCGCTCGGTACCGAGGGGATGGAAGATGGTGAATGGGCCCTGGTGGACCTAAACGGTGTCGTGGTGCATGTGATGCAGCCAAAGGTGAGGGATTTCTACCATCTGGAAAGACTCTGGTCTCTGGATGAGCCGGACAACCCTGCGCAGAAACTTAAATCTACCTGATTACTCATGAGGCTCAGCTATTGAGCCTGTGGTGCAAGCATAATGGAACCTACTGAATAAAAGAGGATTTCATCATGCCGAGAAATACTATTCAATTTCAAAAAGGTCTTGGTTTGCACGATTTTCTGGAACAATATGGGACCGAGGATCAGTGTCGACAGGCATTGTATGATTTGCGCTGGCCGACGGGCTATGTCTGCCCTGAGTGCGGCAACACAACAGGCTGTGAACTCAAAAAGCGTCAGATATATCAATGTCACAAGTGCCATCATCAGACTTCCCTGACCGCCGGCAGCATCTTCCATGGCACCAAGCTGCCGCTGAGAACGTGGTTTCTTGCGATCTATCTGTTGACCCAACGCAAGAAAAGTATCTCGGCGCTGCAACTTTCCCGCGAAATCGGGGTGAACTACAATACGGCCTGGCGACTCAAGCATAAGTTGATGCAGGTGATGATGGAACGTGAGCGTGGAAAAAAACTGGCCGGTCGCATCGAATTGGATGATGCTTATCTCGGAGGCGAGCAAGCCGGTAAGCGTGGTCGTGGGTCGCGCAACAAAATCCCTTTCGTAGCTGCTGTTGAGACGACGCGGGACGGCAGGCCCATGAAAATTCAACTGCGTCGTGTAAGGGGCTTCCGCAAACGTGAAATCGCCCGCTACGCCCGCTCCTGCTTGATGCCTGGCAGCGAAGTCTTTACCGATGGGCTTTGGTGCTTTAGTGGCGTGACAACCGCTGATTGCCATCATAACCCCATGGTGACGGGTGGTGGGCGCCAAAGTGTCCAGTATTCGTGCTTCAAATGGGTAAACACGATGTTGGGTAATGTCAAAAACAGTCTGTTGGGTACTTTTCATGCGATTCGAGATAAACATGTGTCGCGTTATCTTGCTGAGTTCGAATATCGGTTTAACCGCCGTTTCGATTTACCCGCCATGATTGAACGATTGCTTTTTGCCGCTCTTCGCACTCCACCTATGCCATATCGCCTCTTGAGAATGGCTGAGGTTTAGGGGTAATCAGGTAAATCTATGTGACACCCTGCATGGATCGGTTCGACCGGATTTTCGAGCTCAACCGTATTCTGCAGTCAGCCCGCTATCCGGTTTCGAGACATCGATTGGAACAGGAGCTGGAATGTTCCTGGGCCACCGTGAAACGCCTCATCGAAGAGATGCGTCTCTACCTCAATGCGCCGATCGTCTATGACCGAAAACTCAACGGCTATCGATACGATCCTGATGAAGGGGAGATGTATGAGCTGCCTGGACTCTGGTTCAATGCCTCTGAACTGCATGCATTACTCACCGTTCAGCAGTTACTTGAAGGCGTGCAGCCCGGTCTCCTGGAGAGCCACCTGCAACCGTTGCGGCGAAAGATCGACACGCTGCTGGAGCGGCAGCAGGAGGAGGGAGGTGAATCACTCTCAAGCAGGATTCGACTGATACGGGCGGCCGCCCGGCCCTCCAGTCCTTTCTTTACCCTCGTTGCAGGAAGCTTGGCGGCCAGGCGCCGGGTCCATCTCGTCTATTACAACCGATCAGGTGATACGGTCAGCGAGCGCGAGGTGTCTCCACAACGCCTCACCCACTATCGCGACAACTGGTATTTGGATGCCTGGTGTCATTTGCGTGAGGGAATACGTACTTTTGCCATGGATTCGATTCGGCAAGCAAGGCAGCTGGATTGTGTTGCGAAAGAGGTGGAGGAAGAACAGCTGGAACACCACTTTGCCGATACTTATGGCATATTCTCGGGGCAAGCCAATAATCTGGCGGTCGTGCGCTTCACTCCCCATGCAGCCAAGTGGGTGGCCTCTGAAGAGTGGCACCCCAAACAACAGTATCGCTGGCTGGAAGATGGACGATATGAGTTGAGATTACCCTACGGCAACCCTGAGGAACTACTGATGGATCTATTGAAATATGGTCCTGATGTGGAAATTGTTTCACCGTCTGATCTGCGTCAAGCAATTCGGCGGCGCCTGCTTGACGCACTGGATAACTATAAAAAGTGATCGTCAGCGTGTTCACGCTTACCTAACACTTGTTTTTAAGCTCCTTGAAACGCCGAATCGCTTTTTTGCGCTGAGTATGGATGATCTTGACCTCGGTTGAAAGGCGCTTGCGTTTTGTTCGGTCCTTTTCGTTGGCCAGTTTCTCTTTGACTACGTGTTCCTGCTTTTTCAGTTTCTTTAGGAGTTCTGAGATGCGGTCACATTTGGCCCGGTCCTTTTTTTTGCCTGCATCGAGCAGGTCCATCAATTTTTTTACGATTTTCTCTGGTGGGGGCATGGTGGCTACCTCTTTGTTATCTACCTGTCTTGTGCTTTCTCTTCGGCCTCGACCTCTTCGATGATCTGTTCCAGCTCATCTTCGTTGAGTGCGATATCCTGTTCCGCCTCTCTGAGATCAAGTGCGCGTGCGGCGAACAGTATCTCCGCCATGTCGATCAGATTTTTGGAGATGTCGAAAGTGTAGGCGCTGTCATTCATAATCGATGTGGCCATCTTCTCGGTTATCAGGTTCTCACGAATCAGATGATCCAGCGAACCGTTGGCAACCACATCTATCTCTTCAATCTCCGCTTTCAGACCGTCCAGATTGAGGATTGTGATGTTATCCGGATCCTCGGACTGTACCCTTAAATCCCCAAGCTCACGCAGAATGTTACCAATTTGCAACCTGAATTTATTATATTCTGCACGAATATGCTCATTGTCTGAAACCATATAGGTTGCCAGGTTCTTGCGCAAGTGTTTCACGTCCTTCAAGGCCTCCACGATGTGTCGGCCTGCCAGTCTCAGGGAGTAGAGGTCTTCAGAGTATTCCGGCGTGATCTGGGTCTGGGCTTCCGAGATATAGCTGACGATGGCGCCGTACAGCACCTTGACGTTGCGGCCATACACCTCGTCGATATCGATATCGATAACTTTATGTGGTTTTTCAACGATTTCAGGCAGATCAGCCGAGGAGAAAACATCACGCCTGTGGAGACTGACACCGTGGGCAATGATCTCCAGGGCATTATCGTAGAGATGCAGGGTTTCTTTGCGTACCGATTCCATCACGGTATCGGGAAATTCCATCGTGGCATCGTAGAGGTATTTGGGTTCCACCACCGAAACCTCCTTGGCCCGCAGCATGCTTTCCAATTTATTGACCAGCATGCTTATCATCGGTGTCATGACCAATACACCGGTGATGTTGAACAGGGTATGGAATACGGCCAGTTTCAGGGTGAAGTCGTCGTTCGCTATGCCCACCAGGGCGCTGATGGTCTCCACGCCCCAAAGGAACTGTTTGATAAAGACAATCGCGATGACACCGGTTATGACATTGAAGACAAGGTGTGCGGCCGCCAGGCGTTTTCCCTCCACATTGGCGCTGAGCGAGCCGAGGATAGCGGTAATACAGGTGCCCACATTGGCGCCTATCGCCAATGCAAGGGCGTTTTCATAGGTGATCTGCCCGGCTGCGAGGCCGGTCAGAATCAATACCAGGGTGGCATGGCTCGACTGCATGACGACAGTGGCGAATATGCCGATGCCGGCAAACAGAAACAGGCCGGGATAGCCGGCAACGGCGAATTCGGTGAGGTCGATGGTGGATTTGAAGGCCTCGAAGCCCTCCTTCATGTGGTGTATGCCGAGAAACAGGAAGCCGAGGCCGGCTAGTATGTAGCCTAATCCTTTGTATGTATTAGATTTTTGGAAAACCATGATGATGCCGAATACCAGCATGGGCATGGCGTAGGCTGAGATTTTCACCTTCAAACCGAGGCCGGCAATCAACCAGGCCCCTGTTGTCGTGCCGATATTGGCGCCGAAGATGATGCCGATACCGGCAGCCAGGGTGATCAGACCGGCACTGAGAAAAGAGATGGTGATGACCGACACCAGGGAACTGGACTGCATGATCGTGGTGCTGACGATACCGAAGCTGAGGCTTTTCCAGTAACGGTTGGTGCTATTGCGCAGGATCCGCTCCAGCGTTCCGCCGGTAAATGCCTTAAAGCCTTCCTCGAGAGATAACATGCCGAACAGAAAGATGGCGACACCCGCTGCTATCTCCTTGAAATCAGGACTGAACCAGAAGCCATAGGTAAGAATGATCAGAATGCTGGGAAGAAATATTTTTCGTATCATTATCGAGCCTGTTTCAAGCTGCCATCAGCATGGCTGCATTATCAAAGTTATGTGTGTCCACGCTTTCTATCCAACCGATAGACAGCACCATGGTTTAATGTGGTGAAGCGAAGAGGATTTGTAGTCGCGGTGCCTATTGCTATGTTGACTGTTGTCATCTTACTGTCATAAAACTGTAACAATTATACGCTAAGGGAGGTATTCTTGTTAAACTCGAATAGGGGCTGTTCTACGATTCATCGGAACGGCTCGTTCCGGGAGGCAGCAACATGCTGGCATTTCACCAGGGCTGGTGATTTCAGGTAGAATTAAACGGGCAGCCGTCGAGCAGTCTTAATCGCTTCGACAGTGTCTCTTCAATCCTGAGCTAATAAATAACCGGGTTTGTTTCGATTCATACAGCCGATGAAGCTGTATTTGAAATCCCGATAACTGCAAGCCCATTAAACTGGCCATTGATGATGGGGTTCTGAATCATGCGATCTGATTCAAAGGCCCCGCTTCAGTAATAGTCTGTCCGCCCATCGTGGCCGCTAGAAGCCGATTCGGAATAGTTAATGGAAGAGTTGAGAACACTCATCGATTCTCTTGGACTCGCAGATGTAGACTGGGAGCTGTTGCTGCGCGTCCTGCTTCAAGTGTTCCTGCTTTCTCTGTCGGCTGTTTTCTCCGGCTCCGAGACTGCCCTCTTCTCTCTCAGTCGGATAGATCTGCAAAAACTCAGAAACAGCCGTGACAAGCATTCGGAAAGCATCCATGCCATGCTGGATGCAGATATTTCACGGATAATGACGCCCGGTCCGCGCATACTTTTCCTGGATGCGGATCTGCCTGTACCTGAACTGATCGAGGCGTTTCGCAGTTATCAGCATCCCAGGATTCCGGTTTATCAGGGACACTGGGACAACGTTATCGGCTTTATCCACTCGGAGGATATCCTGCGACTCGTCAGGGGTGGGGGTGATCTGGAGCAGGTTACCCTGGATATGATCATCAAACCGGCGCATTTCGTCCCGCCCACCAAGAAGGTGGATGAGATGTTCGACTATTTTCAGGCCAATAATACCCGGATTTCCATCGTACTCGGCGAATACGGCGAGGTGCTTGGCGTCGTTACCATGAAGGATGTGTTGACCTTCATCTTCGGTGAGATTACCGGAAAGATGGCCGGTTCGGAGTATTACCAGGAAGAGGATGAGAACAGTTACACCGTTCCTGGCGATATGCGCCTTACCGACTTTTACAATCTCACCAACTTCGATATCGAAGACCCCGTGATGGCAACCATCGGGGGTGTGGTTTTCCGCCTCTTCGACCGTCTGCCAAAAGAGGGGGATAACCTGCGCAACGAAGGCTATGAGTTTATCGTCAAGGAGGTGAAGGGCCTGCGGATCAGCAAGGTGCAGGTGCGTAAAATCGTGGCCTCGGATGAGGAGCCTCCTGTTGTCGAGGATGAAGGGTCAGAGGCGGCAATGGCGGGTGAGGAGAGGGTCGAGGAGGGGATTGGGGAACCAACCATGACTGATCAGGAGGAGAAGGCAAAGACGCAATCAGAGGAGGTTGAAAATGAACTGGAGCGTTGAATTACTGATGATCCTTTTCTTTCTGTTGTTGAAGGGGTTTTTCTCCGGATCGGAGATCGCGATGGTGAACTCTGACAAATTGAAACTGCGGCATCAGGGGAAATTGGGTAATCGTGGTGCGAATTTGGTTCTCAGGCTGTTCAAAACACCTGATGTGATCCTGGGAACGACCCTGGTCGGTACCAACATCGCCACAGTCACAATCTCAACCCTGGGTGCGCTTGTCTGCATCGATCTGTTTGGCAATACCGGCGACCTGATCTCAGTGATCATATTGACACCCATCCTGTTGATCTTTGGCGAAGTGGTGCCGAAAAGCGTATTTCAGCAGGAAGCTGACAGCCTGGTCAGCCGATGGGTCTATATTTTGCGCTTCTTCTCATATGTCTTCTACCCGGTGATCTTCATCTTCAGTCGCGTGGCCAGATTGGCGACCCGGATTGTCGGTGGCGGCACAGTGCCGCAGAACATGTTCATTACCCGCGAGGAGTTGCGGGTGCTGTTGGATGTATCCGATTCAACCTCTGACATGCAGACCATCGATCGCAAGCGGATCCGAAGAATCATTCGTTTTGCCGATACCACGGTTGGGGAAGCGATGATCCCATTACCGGATGTTGTGGGTATCAATGAAGTGCGTAACATGAAGGAGGGGGTGAGGTTGGTGATGAAGCATGGCTACAATCGCCTGCCCGTCTATCGCGGCAACATTACCAATGTCAAAGGTATCCTGACCCTCGATACCTGGGCCCTGATGTCGCCCGATCTGGAGGATAAACCGATTACCGATTACATCAGCCCGGTACTCTATCTGTCTCCGAGGCAGACCATCGATCGCGCACTGCCGATGCTGCAGGCAAGGAAAGACCATATGGCTGTGGTGGTGGACGAATTCGGCTCTGCGATCGGTATTTTGACCATGGAAGACGTTTTTGAGGAGGTGGTGGGTGAAATCAATGTGGGGTACGACTTTGATGAATACCAACCGAAACGTCGGAACTACATAGAACATGAGAGTGAAAACAGCCACCTTGTGAGCGGCAGAACGCCGATATCTGAGATAAATGATATATTACATGTGGATTTTCCGTTGGAGGAGGCGCTGACAGTGGGCGGCCTGATCGTCAGCCGCCTGCGCAATATACCGTCAGAGGGTGATGCGATAGAAGAGAAAGGTCACCGCCTGACTGTGATCGAGTCTGATGAACGTTCTGTGCTAAAAGTGAGAATCGAAAGACAACTGGGGTGAAATAATCACTGAGTTATAACGACTGAATGGGGGAGGAATGTGGTCATGGCCAATAAAACAGGCAAACAACCTATCCTTGTACCTGTCGACTTTTCAGTAGCATCGGAGGCGGCACTACTTAAGGCATTTGAGTTGGCGGAGTGTCTCAAGGTAAGGGTAGTCGTGTTACATGTCGTACACGATCCTGGCGATATGCCGGGTTACTACACGAATATGCTAAAAAAGAAGAAACTCGCCCGAATGCAAGATGCCGCGCGTGCCATGCTGGAGGAATTCATCCAGGAGTTTCGCAAAAAATACACCACCAAACAACGCCTCAAAAGGGCCGAGCGGATGCTGGTTGTTGGCTTGCCCGTTACACGGATTATGCAGGTCGCAGAAAAAATCGATGCATCAATTGTGGTAATGGGCAGTAAAGGCGAGAGAGGGCTCAAGCATTTAATGTTGGGATCAGTGGCTGAACGCGTGGTCCAGCTTTGCCCGTTGCCGGTATTGGTGGTAAAGGCTGAACTACAAGTACAAGAAGAGACATCCTGACATGATTATCGATAAACTTATCCAGAATACTGAGTTCAATCTTAAACACTCAATCATCATGCTGGCCGGTGTGCTGGGTATGCTGCTGGCGCTGCCCGTGCTTGCGAATGGCGGTGCGGATGCTGGCATCGAATGGGGCGTGATGGGGATGAAGCTGTTTGGCGGCCTCGCCCTGTTTCTGTTCGGTATGGAGCAGATGGCGGATGCATTGAAGGCCGTGGCGGGCGCCCGCATGAAGGGTATTCTCGCCAAACTGACTACCAATCGCTTCATGGGGGCGGTCACCGGGGCCTTCGTAACAGCCGTTATCCAATCCTCATCGGTAACGACGGTGTTGGTGGTCGGATTTATTACCGCCGGCTTGATGTCGTTGTCGCAATCGATCGGCGTCATCATGGGTGCCAATATCGGTACTACGATCACTGCCCAGATCGTTGCGTTCAAAGTCACCAAGGCGGCGCTGCTGATGATTGGAGTCGGCTTTACCATGCTTTTTGCGTCGAAGCAGGAGAAGATCAAGCACTACGGCGCCATGTTGATGGGATTGGGCCTGGTCTTCTTCGGTATGAGTATCATGAGCGACGGCATGAAGCCACTACGCACCTATCAGCCGTTTTTGGACCTGATGATCAGTATGGAAAATCCACTGATCGGCATTCTGGTGGCCGCGGGATTCACGGGCCTGATCCAGTCTTCATCGGCAACCACCGGTATCGTGATCGTGATGGCCAGCCAGGGCTTCATTACCCTTCCCGCAGGAATTGCGTTGGCATTCGGCGCCAATATCGGTACTTGCGTAACGGCCATGCTGGCATCGATCGGCAAACCGAGGGAGGCTGTGCGTGCGGCGATTGTGCATGTCATCTTCAATGTGGCGGGGGTGGTGCTGTGGATCATGTTCATTCCCCAGTTGGCCGAAGTCGTGACGATGATCTCCCCGAGTCATCTGGAACTCTCGGGTATAGAGCGATTGGGTGCTGAAACCCCGCGCCAGATCGCCAATGCCCATACCATTTTCAATATCGCGAATACGCTTATCTTTATTTGGTTCACCGCCCAGTTGGCACGATTGGTGGAGTGGTTGATTCCCGACCGGCTGTTGGAGGAAGAGGGATTGGCCGTCAGCGCAAAATATCTGGACGATGAACTGCTCTCCACCCCCTCCCTGGCGTTGGATCGTGTGCGGCTGGAGGTGCTGCACATGGGTGAACGGGTAATGGAGATGCTGGACAGGATCATGCCCGCCATCCTCAATGGCGATCATAAATCCCTGGATGATGTGGCGATGCTTGACGATGAGGTGGATATTCTCTACGAGCAGATCATCGACTATCTCGGCAAGATCAGTAAACAATCGATGACGGACCAGCAGACCGAGGAATTTCTTTCGCTGATGGAGGCGGTCGGCAACCTGGAAAATATCGGTGACACCATAGAGACCAATATGGTTGCTTTGGGCCATGAACGCATCGATCACGGTTTCTCCATCAGTGAACCTACCAAGGAAGTGCTTTCAGGTTTCCACAAGGTTGTGAAGAAAGCGGTCGATGGCGCTGTTCAGTCTGTTTCGCAGCTTAACACCGGAGTGGCGCAAAGCGTGATCGCCATGAAACATGAAATCAACGGGATAGTGGAGTCCGCCGCCGTACACCAGGCCTCAAGGCTGGTTGCGGAAGAACCCAATCGAATTGCCGCCTACACCACGGAGGTGGATATAATCGAAAAGCAAAAACGAATCTACTACTTTGCCAAGCGTATGGCGAAATCCGTGATTCCGCCTGAAGAGATCAAGGAGGAGTAAGCTGTTTCTTGAAGTGTTTGCCGCCGTTCCCTGTGTCGAATGACGAATATGAAGTTAGACAAACTCTTTCGGCGTCTATTCAAGTCTCTGGATAAGGGGAAGAAGGGCAGAGAGGATGACCTGGACAAGATTGATCAGCTTCTGAAGCGTCTCGGGGACAGGAAAGATCATTTACGGCATCGCTTGAAAAAGGAGAAACGTGTCTGCAAACAAAAGCGCCTGAAAGCGGAACTGAAGATTGTCGAGATCAAACTGAAAAAGGGAAAAAAGCGACGAAAGCAACTTGGCCCGACTTAGGGTAGGGTGTGTCAATACCAGGGCCTGTTAACACTAATCCAATACACCCTGCCGGGACTGTTTTTGTGTCCAGAAAGGCAGAATGAGTGATTGTAGTGTGGTATCGCGGGATCCGCTCACTCCGTGAGTGAATTGATATAGTCGAGTAGCGGTTCTACCGGATAGGTGAGCGGAAACATTTTATCGCCCAGTCGGGTCATGACGCCTATCCACTGGTCATAGCCGCCGTATACGACAAAGTGATTTTCGATATCGCCGACATTGCTCCATAGGGTGTTATCCAGGGTGATAGGGGTATGCCCGACGATAACCGGCACATCGGCAGAAAGGTTGAATAGTTTGCGGAAACGTTTAACGTCACCCTTCGTATAACCACCGGGTCGGTTGGGTTTTTGTAGTCTGTTTTGGCACAGCTCCTTGATCAGCCACGTATTGCTTTTGATATTGACCAATAATTCCGGTTTTATCTTCGAGGTGGGGGGGGCGGCATGACAGGAGATCATCTGCTCAGAATAGGCGACGTATGGAAGCAGGTCGTAGAAGCGTTCCATCTCTTTGCGGTACTCTTTACCCCGGATTTTATTCAATGCCTTTTTCCACAGTAAGCCTTGCGCCACTCCGCCTTTTGCAATCTCATCGGAAAAGCCGTCATGGTTGCCGCGCAGATAGAAAACCTGTTCGGGGAATTGTTGTTTTAGTCTAAAGATCATATCCATGATCAGCATGGAACTGTCCATTTCATGAAAGCGGCCCTCCTCTTCACTGTGTACCGCATCACCCAGGATCACCAGGCAGGCCTTGCCTAGCTCCATGGCTTCGAGAAATCCATTCTGACTCAGAATGACCAACAGGTTGTCGACCTTTCCGTGCAGGTCTCCAATGATGAACGGTGCCATATCATCGGGCAGCCGAATGACCCCCCCGGGATTGCCGTCCCCGTCCTTTTCGCGGAACGCCTCATTCTCCATGATCCGGTTGACGTCCTGGATGAGGTTTAGAGCCCTATCCTTCTGTAATGCAGCAATCTCGCCATTAAACAGTTTTGCTATACGCTTAAGCTTTTTACGCCGCCAAGTGGCAACTCGCATCATCTTTTTGTCTTTTAGCAATGGCGACATGCAACTGCCCGATTTTGGGGAGTAGTCTCGGAATATCAGGTTGCCATCCTCGTTGGAGATGGAAAAGACATAATCCGAGAATTTGGGTTGCATGTTGAGAAAAATTCGTTGACGCTCCTTATCCTGGCTACCGATAACCAGTTTCTCTCCATCTCCCACGCGGAAAAAACCACTGATCTGCTTGTAGTAGGTCTCTGGATCGAAAACAATGAAGCTGTTTGAATTACAGCTGTTATCTATGGCATTGGTCAGGCTTTCCGGATAGAGGTGGAGCGCCTTGCCATCGGGGGGGAGATTGATCTGCAGTGGATAACAGTGAATCGGCACCTTCACTTTCGTGCCATGCAGATGGTACGACTCCTTGAGGTCGATCTCCTCGCACTGTGACAGACCGGCAAAGGCACTCTTGATCAGCTGAAGAAGACCCTTTTTATTTTTCGTTCCGGTTTGGTTCATGGTCGTGTTGCTCTAATCGATAATCTGCAGTGGTCCGCCTTCGGTCCCTTCCCGAATATAGATAGAGATGCCTTGTTGATGAAGATATTTCGCTATCTGGCGATAGACCGACAACTGCCTTTTGATCCTTTCCAGGTTGACAGCCTCATCCACGTGATGGGTGCCAAGCTTGGCCCGCTTTATTCGCTGCCTGAGCAGTGCCCCCGGTTCGGGCAATATGAACTCAAAAACGTAGCGATCTTTCCAATTGACCGAAAAGAAAAACCGCTTGGGAGGCGGCAGCACAATCCGCTCAAAATCGATTTCCAGTGGTGGAGAGGCATCGATCCATGCCTTATCGAACACCGCCAAGGCCTCTTTGGCGCCTTTGAAAGGGAATCCGAGATGGATCTCCCGCGGGCGTAGAGAGAGGCTCTGCGCAGTCCACCAATTCTTCAGAGAGAGGTCGATATAGCCTTCTTCAGACCAGCCACCCAGCTTACGGATGATGGTGCTCTTACCGGCTCCGGGGGGACCGGTGATCAGCAGTTGCCGGAAAGAGACAAATCCCGGAAAAGTGATCCCCTTGATGATTTTTGTGCTTTCGAAAGGTCGGGTATGTAATGAGTCCATACAGCCTGTATTGAATCGTTGGGTGTATTTTGGCCTGTCAGGTGAGAACAACAGGCAATGGGAGAAAAGGAAAAAGCCCCTATGGCAGGGGCTTTTCCTCCCGTTTACCATCGTCTGTCAGCTGAATATACCCTTCAGCATGAAGAAGAATACTGCGGCCAGTATACCACCCGCCGGCAGTGTTATGGCCCATGAGACGATAATATTACCTATAACGCGCAGGTCGATGGCGCCAACACCGCGGGCCAGGCCGACACCCATCACGCAGCCGACCGCGATTTGAGTGGTCGAGACCGGCAGGCCGATCTTGGAAGCGATGACCACCGTGGCGGCTGCCGCCAGGGTTGCGCAGTAACCACGGGTTGGTGTCAGCTCTGTGATCTTGGTTCCGATTGTCTGCATCACCTTGTAGCCCATGGTAGCGAGTCCGATTACGATACCGGCGCCACCGACAAAGAGTACCCAAATCGGTAATTCCGATTTCTGCGCGATATCACCGCCGTTTTCGACCAGTGAGAGTACCGCCGCCATGGGACCGATACCGTTGGCAACGTCGTTTGATCCATGGGCGAACGCCATGGCGCAGGCGGTGAAGATCATCAATGGCGTGAAAACCTTCTCCACACTGGCGAAATGGAAATCCCGGTCAGCCTCGTCATCGACCTTCACCTTGTTGATCATCGCTTTACCGATAGCGGCAACAATGATGCCGATTATGGTTGCAACCATCAGGCTCTCAAACATATTGAGTTCCAGCTTCAAGTGTTTCAGGCCCTTGAAAAGGGTGACAAGAGAGACGATCCAACCGACCAGGAAAACGTATACCGGCGCCCAGGTCTTGGCGCGCGTGAAGGGATTGTCCGTGTTCAGGATCAATTTTCGTATGCTGATCATCAAGATCAGGGCGATGAAACCGCCCACCAGGGGAGAGACGATCCAGCTGGCGACGATGCTGCCGATCTTGCCCCAGTTTACCGCGTCCACGCCGATGCCCACCATGGCGAAGCCGACAATGGCGCCGACGATGGAGTGTGTGGTGGAGACCGGCCAGCCACGGGTCGAGGCGATCATCAGCCAGATGGCGGACGCCAGCAGTGCGGCCAGCATGCCGTAGATCAGCAGTTCCGGGCTGCCGACAATACTGCTGGGATCGATGATCCCCTTCCGGATGGTCTTGGTGACGGAACCGCCGGCTATGAAGGCGCCGGCAAATTCGAAAATGGCGGCGATGACAATCGCCTGTTTTACGGTGATCGCACCTGAGCCTACCGATGTTCCCATGGCGTTGGCCACGTCATTGGCGCCGATGCCCCAGCTCATGTAAAGGCCGAAGATGACGGCCAACGCAATAAAAACTGTACCCCATTCGCTAATGATTTCCACTTTGGAATCCTCGATGTTCTTTTTTGCCCGTGTTCACGCGGATTGCTTGGCGTGATACGGTCGGTTGATTTTTGAGACCCTTGTCAGAATCCCGGACAAACACTTTTCCGGTCTTCTCTGTCAGTGTGCGATCAGTAATCGCATGCGGTCACCCACTTTCTCTGCATAATCGGCCAGGTCGCCGATCCACTGGATCATCTGATACCAGAACATGACAGAGACCGGGTTCATGGACTCCTCCTGGGCGAAAAGACTGCGCGCCAGCGCCATGCCCATCTCATCGGTTTCGTCCTCAACCTTGCCGAGTATTTCCACCATCTCCTCGACCTTATTGGCCTGATTGCCCTTGAATCCCATTTCTATCAGTTCATCAAGTTCATCGATGATAGTGGCCGCCTGGTTGCAGGTGTCGACGCACCGTTGCACGAAGTTGCGCAGCGGCTCACTCATATCGGCCGGTACGGACATGTCCCGTTCCATCAACAGGCCGGCGATATCCTGTGCGGTATCGGCGATGCTGTCCTGCATCTCCAACAGCTCGAGCAGGTCTCGTCGGTCTACCGGCATGAACAGGCTCTTTGGCAAACGGGCGCGAATGTCGTTTTCAATCTGGTCGGCTTCATGCTCGAGGGAGAAGATTTGCTCTTTAATAGCCTTCAGCTTTTCTTGGTCTTTATCGATGAGGGCATCGAACAGGCCAGGAACTTCCGAGATGCACTCTCTGACTTTACCCATATGCATCTGCAAGGGTTTGAAAGGTGAGCTTCCCAGGAGGGAAGCAATGGGGTTGGTTGGTCGCATAAAGTTATCCTCATTTAGTGTGAGTTGGTATGAAAGGGCTGCCTTACGGCAGGTTTAGATAACTTGTCAACAATGTGTATCAGATTGGTTTTGAAACATCGGAAATCAGGGTCTCTAGTAGTTGGTATAACCACTATGTGCGGTTTTTTTCGGGGTAAATGCGTTCCCTTCACGCAAGCCTGATCGAGCTCTTGCCTCGTCTGTCGTGCCCCCTCCTCTAACTTGATACACAATTTGTTTGATGCTTATTTTTTGATGTTTGGGATTTTATTACGGTGTGCCGTGGATTGCCTTGATCACTGTCATCTAAATGCCATATTACTGTAATATATTTGATGTGGCGATCTCTGCTCTCAGTGTGACCGGATCTTGCCGCAATTTTGGATGATGTAGAGGCCCATCCATGAATGCCAACCCTTCGATGGTGGCGTTCGAGATGATTAGCGTGACGAACAGGAACCGTAAACCGAATACCCAAACCGCGATGCGCCAACTTATCGAGCAGGTGCGGAACGAGATTCCCTTCGGTCTACCCGACGAGGCGTTGTGTGGCGATTCCTGTAAAGGCTGCTCAAGCAAGCTGCTTATCTATCTGGAAACCGAACTGGATGGGTGGGGGGCTGAACTGGTCATTGGCGCCATACCCAGCTTCAGTGACCTCAGCCGTTTGGCGGCGAAGTGTAAAAAGATCGCCCAGGCGTTGTATCAGAACGGTCTGCTGGAGAGGTCCCCCACTATCTAACCCGGATATTTCATCCATTTGCCGATACTGGCACGAGGAGAAGGCCGGGACGAGAAACAGGATGATACCGGCTCCAAACGCCCCGATTTCTGGCTGACAGGCACAGCTTCCCCTTACCCCGTTATTTATCAACGTGCCGGGGCAGCACTCATCGCGTGCTATCCTGGCTCCAGCCGTTCGGCCACACTGAAGAACAATGCCTGGTAAGGAAAGACACTGGAGAGCAGGAAGCGGACACGCCGGGTATTGCGTATCACCACCGCACCCACTTTGAGTAGTTTAAGCCGCAGCGTGCCGACCTGGGTCTTGGCCAGTTCTGTACCCTGTAAGGCCAAGCGGCGAATCGCTTCCATCAACACATAGGCCAGGCTCGACAGCAGCAAGCGAAACTGATTGGTCCACCAATGATGTGCACTGGTGCGATCAGCAAACAGCCCCAGCTGTTGTTCCTTGATGCGGTTTTCCATCTCGCCCCGCGCACAATAGACGTCGTCGTAAAGGGTTTGGGCATCGCCGTTGAGGTTGGTGACGACAAATCGGGGATTACGCCCTCGCTCACTCACCTCCAGCTTGGCGATCACCGCGCGTCGACGGCGCCAGCTGCGTGCACCGTAGCGCAGGCCAAGGAAGACGCGTTGCTTCTGTCCGTTGGCCTTGAAGCATTGCTCGACTGCAGTGAAGTCTTCCTCGATCATCCGTTGCAGGCGGTGGTTGCGCGCCAGGCCTACGATGTAGCCAATGCCATGGCGTTCACACCAGCGCAGCATGCGGTGACGACAGAAGCCCGAGTCGGCTCTCAGGATGATCCGCACCGCCGGCCACGCCTGACGCAAGCGTTTGACCAGCAGGGCGAGGATCGCCCACGCATGTTTCGCCCCGTCGATCTTGCTCGGGCGCAAATAGCTGACCAGCAGTTGTTCGCCGCAAAACACGTACAACGGGAGAAAGCAGTAGTTATCGTAGTAACCGTGGAAGAAGCGGCCTTCCTGCAGGCCGTGAACCCGGTCATCGGTGGCGTCGAAGTCCAGGATCAACTCCTCGGGTGGCTCGGCAAACGAGGCGATGAACTGCTCGATCAGGACCTGATGGATCGCGACAGCGGTTGCCCGATCTGACCGATTCTCCAAGCGACAGAGCGTGGGTGAACTGCCCAGTGCCTGATCCTGTTCCACGGCCGTCTGAAAGGCCAAATCTTGTCGCAGACTGTCGTGATCGTTGAGGTCTTCATAGCCCTGGCACAGGGCATAGACCCGCTGGCGTAGTAGAGAAATCTGATCATGTTGCACATAGCGGCCATCGCGTGGATCAGCGAGAGTGTCATTGACGGCTTCAAGCAATCCCAGCCGTCGGTCCGCTTGTCGTAGCAACAACACGCCGCCATCACTGCTGATATCACCACCGGAAAAATCCGCTTCAACCTGGCGGCGTTTTACCGCTGGAAAAGCAAAACGACCTTGGGTACATTCTGTCACAGGCAAAACCTCGTTCAATTTCAGCCTAAGTAACTGAATTCTATTGAACTACACGGGTTTTACCCTCTTTATTTGTGAAATATTCGGGCTAAGTCTTTATTATCTGCCTGTATCCGAACTGGTCCCACACCATTCAGCTTTCGTTCAGCCACGGCTCCATATGCTTACTCATAAGCTCGTTCGATATGGAGAAACATGATGAAAGCAAAAGCACTGATCCTGGCAAGCGCACTCTCTGCCTCAGTGGTAACTGCAGCGCCGGCACAGGCCCACGATTACTATGACTACCCTTACGGTTTGCTGGGCGGGTTATTCCTCGGTTTGAGTTGGAATCATTACCATGACCATGGCCACTCCCATCGCCATGCAGACCGCCACTATCGTCACAGAGAGTATCGGCGCAGTGAGAGTTACGGCCATCGCCACCGCGACAAACACAGACACCATCGGCACGGCGACCGGCACAGAAACCATCGTCATGGCGACAAGCCTCGTCATCGTCGAGACCGTAGGGATTGAGCGGGAGAGTCGTGATGCACAGGTATAGCAAGGTCGGATGGCTGCGATTGAGCACACTGCTGCTGGTGATGCTGACGACTGGGCAGCATACACTTGCGGTTGAGGGTGTTGCGAGGCTCTCGCAATCAGTGGAGGGAGCGGTCGCTGCAGGCGTCGAAAAAGACGAAATCCAGCTTGATCTGGCCGATGTGGACGAATATCAGGAATTGATCGTCTCGGGAGGCCGTATTCGGGCAACGGCTCAGCGCATTTTCGCAGCGCATGCCGTGGGGCGTGAATTGAGCATATTCGATGCACAGACCGTGATCAGCAGGGATGACGACGACGATGGATACTACCATCGCATTAAGGTGATTTTCGATGCGGATACATCGGGTGATGAGGTCTGGGTCTATGCCAGACTCTACCTCAGCCTGGAGGGGGGCCATGGAACCACTACTACACAACCGACCTGTTTCCCATTGAGGGTGATGTCAGCGATGATGAGTATGAGGTGGCGACGCGGCTACTGGATGGTTACCCGAGTGGTTACTATGATGTCCTGATCGAGCTGTACGATGGCGATAATGATCTGCTGGCAGTGAATTATGGGCCATATGAGGATGGGGATCTGGCGGTATTGCCTTTGGAGGACAGTTATCGTGACGATTATGGCGGCGGCGCCTCTGGTCTCATGACTCTGCTGCTGGCCCTGACGCTTCTTGTAATACGCTTTTTCAAGCCAGGGCGGTGGGGTGGAATACCCTATTTCAAGGAGTAAGATGGGCATCTCAACCTGACAAGGCGCTGGACGCCGGGAGTTTCCGATAATGCCCAGGTATCTACCGTTACTGATCTGCTGTCTTTTGATCGGGCTTGTACAGGGGAGTTCCTCCCTGCAGCAGGTCGGTCAGGTTATGGAAGGCCGGAAACCTACGGCTCAGGTTGAGGGGATCAGGCTGACCGGTCTCGATTTTGATGGTGTGGATCTGGTGTTCGATGTGGATGTTCACAACCCGAATGCCTTCTCCATTGATTTGGCCGAATTTGATTATGACCTGCAGCTCTTTGAACAATCGTTTCTCAAGGGCGGACAATCTGCGGGCGTGAGTCTGGCGGCTCAAACCACAAGCCGCATAGCGGTGCCGGTGCGGCTCGGTTTCCAGCAGCTGCTGAAGAGCTACCGACAATTGAGAAATGCCGATCAGGCCAGCTATCAACTGGATATGGGATTGGCTTTCAAAATGCCGGTGATCGGAAGCCTGCGCTTACCTGTCAGTTATGCAGGTGATTTTCCAGTACCGAAAATACCCGATTTCAGTATCAGGTCTTTGGCGGTCAAGCGGCTTACCCTGAATGAGGCCGAAGTGTTGCTGCAGCTCGGGGTGGAGAATCCGAACAGCTTCTCCCTGGTGCTGCAGCAGCTGGATTACAATCTGAAGCTGAACGGTGCGCCGATCGGCAAGGGTCTGATCCGGCAACCTGTGGATATCGCGCAGGGCGGCAGCGGTGTGGTGAGCATCCCCCTCACCATCGATTTGGCCGAAGCCGGCAAGGGGCTCTATGCAGCGCTGTTGGGCCTCTCCGATATGCGCTATGAATTGAATGGCTCGATTCTGGCATCCGGTCCCCGGGAATTATTGGAGAGCTTCAAGATCCCCCTGGAAAAACAGGGCCATATCCAGTTGAAGTAGCGCATAGGACCACTGTTTGCCCGGCAGTGAGTTAATCGCAATGATTAACCTGGATATTGTGGAGTGAGCTAAAATTAATGCAGGTAAAGACGAAAACCTTCAATCCTTAATCCTGCGGGAGGGAGGTAGTCATGAAGACCTTTATGTTGATGACCGGAAGCGGTCCATTGATGATTCTCACATCCCACACCTCCATAGAAGACCCTCTGATATTGGAAAAACTGGCGAGCAAAGGCATCGAGAAGTTTCTCGCCTATGAGGTTCCCTATGATCTGGCGAAAAAGCGCTACGGCGGCCACTTCAATGTGGTAGCCAACGATCTGCATGAAAGTGACGATCTGCGGGTACTCGACTACAACGGCGAGCGCGCCTTCAAGCTCTTCTCATTTGCCGAACTTGGGTCCCCGGTCGTGCATGAAGCCAGCGGACCGCCGGTAGCCGATGTCGCCTGATCGCAGGCGGCCGGCAAGGCAAAACATTCCAGGCCGTGTCAGGATCGTGTATTAATGAAACCTCAATGATCCGGCATGGAATGGAATGAGGGATTTACTGCGCAGACTATTCACTCTCCGGGTTCATAGGCGAGATTGGGCGCAAGCCAACGTTCCATTTCAGCCACTGAACGACCCTTGCGGCGAGCATAGTCACTCACCTGATCCCGATTCAGCTTGCCCACTGCGAAGTAGCGAGCATCGGGGTGGCTGAAGTAGAGGCCGCTGACCGACGCTGTGGGTACCATCGCCTTGCTCTCCGTGAGCCAGATGCCGGTATGCCCTTCAACGGAGAGAAGCTCCCACAACACCTCTTTCTCCGTATGGTCCGGGCTGGCCGGATATCCCATAGCGGGGCGGATGCCCCGATACTCTTCTGCGATCAGCTGTTGATTGCTGAGGGACTCCTCTTCGGCATAACCCCAATACTCTTTTCGCACTCGTTCGTGCAACCACTCCGCCAGGGCTTCGGCCAAACGATCGGCCAGGGCCTTCAGCATGATGGCATGGTAGTCGTCGTGGTCCTCTTCAAACTCGCTGATTTTATGCTCGATGCCGATACCGGCGGTGCAGGCGAAAGCACCCACATAGTCGGTCTTGCCACGCTTCTCCGGTGCGATGTAATCGGCCAGCGATTCGTTGTACTGGCCATTTTTACCTGAAGCGCCAGGTTGTCGTCCCTGTTTACGCAGATTGTGCAGGGATGCCAGGGTTTGGGTTCCCGTCTCATCCCGGTACACAAGGATATCGTCGCCCCGACTATTTGCGGGAAAGAGGCCGACTACGGCCGCTGCCCGCAACCATCCCTCGTCAATTACCTGTTCAAGCATGGACAGGGCATCGGCATGGAGTTTTTTCGCCTCATCGCCTTTCGTCTCATCATCGAGTATCTGTGGATAGCGCCCCTTGAGTTGCCAGGCATGGAAGAAGAAAGTCCAGTCGATATAGCCTGTCAGCTCCGCAAGGGGGATCTGCTTCATCACCAGCAAAGTCGCGCAGGGTTTACCGGCAGACCTGTGCTTGTCCAGACGCACGATTTGTGCAAATTCGGGCGCCTCGAAGTCGGGATTGCAGAGATTGGGGCGGGCCGGTGTGTACTGGGTCCAATCGATAGGGGTCGGGTTGGCTCTCGCATCTTCGATGGAGACCAGGTTGCGCGACTGGTTGATACCGGCACGCCGTTGCCGCACCGCTTCGTACTCCTCGCGTAGCGAGGCGGTATAGGTATCGCGATGCTCGGTAGACAGCAGGTTTGAGGCTACCCCGACCGCACGGGAGGCGTCGGCCACATAGACCACCGGGTTGTCATATTCCGGGGCGATCTTGACCGCCGTATGGGCAATGGAGGTTGTGGCGCCACCGATCAGCAGCGGTTGAGGCATGCCGAGACGCTGCATCTCTTTGGCTACATGGACCATTTCGTCCAGCGACGGGGTGATCAGACCGGAGAGTCCGATGATATCGACCTGCGCATCCCTGGCTTTTTGCAGAATGGTATCCGCCGGGACCATGACGCCGATATCCACAACCTCGTAGTTGTTGCACTGGAGCACGACGCCGACTATGTTCTTGCCGATATCGTGGACGTCGCCCTTGACGGTGGCCATCAATATCTTGCCCTGGCTCTGTACCCCGCACTCGGCCTTTTCCGCTTCCAGGTAGGGCTCCAGGTAGGCGACCGCTTTTTTCATCACACGGGCCGACTTGACCACCTGCGGAAGGAACATCTTGCCCGCGCCGAACAGATCGCCGACCAGGTTCATGCCATCCATAAGGGGTCCTTCGATCACCTGCAGGGTTTGCCTGGCCTGCTGCCGGGCCTCTTCGGTATCACTTTCGATGAATTCGGTAATGCCCTTGACCAGGGCATGCTCAAGGCGTTTGTTCACCGGCCAGGAACGCCACTCGGCATCCTCCTTGTTTTCGACCACCCTGCCGTCACCCTGGTAATCGGGCGCCAGCTCCACCAGGTTCTCGCCCGCCTGCGGGTCGGTGTTGAGCACCACCGCTTCCACCGTTTCGCGAAGTTGCGCCGGCAGCTCATCATACACTGCCAACTGGCCTGCATTGACGATTCCCATATCCATGCCCGCCTTGATGGCGTGATAGAGAAACACGGCGTGGATCGCTTCACGCACCGGATTGTTGCCGCGAAACGAGAAAGAGACATTGGAGACGCCCCCTGACACCAGGGCGTGGGGCAACCGCTGTTTGATTTCGCGTACGGCCTCGATAAAGTCGACGCCATAGTTGTTGTGTTCCTCGATACCGGTGGCTATGGCGAAGATATTCGGATCGAAAATTATATCCTCGGCCGGGAAACCGACACGCTCAGTCAATAGATGATAGGCCCGTGCACATATCTCGATTTTACGCGCCTGGGTGTCTGCCTGGCCTGTTTCGTCAAAGGCCATGACGATCACTGCGGCGCCATAACGGCGGCATAAGCGGGCCTGACGCAGGAAGGCTTCATCCCCTTCCTTCAGTGAGATGGAGTTGACGATGGGTTTACCCTGTACCGACTGTAGACCGGTCTCGATAATTTCCCACTTGGATGAGTCGATCATGACCGGCACTTTGGCGATTTCGGGTTCGCCGGCACAGAGGTTGAGAAAGCGGCGCATGGCGGCGACACCGTCCAGCATCGCCTCATCCATATTGATATCCACGATCTGCGCGCCGTTCTCCACTTGCTCGCGACAGACGTCCAGCGCCTCATCGTACGCCTCGCTCAGGATCAGCCGCTTGAATTTCGCGGAACCGGTGACATTGGCGCGTTCGCCGATATTCACAAACAGGGAGTCCGCACCAATGTTGAGGGGTTCAAGCCCCGATAGACGACACTGTTTTTCAATTTCCGGCAGTTGGCGCGGCGTTCTGCCAGCCATTGTCTCTGCAATGGCCTGGATGTGCTGCGGTGTGGTGCCGCAGCATCCGCCGACGATATTCAGGAAACCGGCATCCGCCCATTCGGCCAGATAACCCGCCATCTGTCGGGCATCCAGATCGTACTCGCCAAATTCATTGGGCAGACCCGCATTGGGATGGGCGGAGACATGGGTGTCGGCGATACGCGACATCTCCTCCACATATTGACGCAGCAGGTCGGGACCCAGGGCGCAGTTGAGGCCGATGGAGATCGGCTTCGCGTGTCGCAGACTGTTGTAGAAGGCCTCCGTGGTTTGACCTGAAAGCGTGCGGCCGGATTGGTCGGTGATGGTGCCGGAGATCATCACCGGCAGACGGATGGCGTCCTCGTCGAATACCTGTTCACAGGCGAAGACCGCCGCTTTCGCGTTAAGGGTGTCGAATACCGTCTCGATCAGCAGCAGGTCGCAGCCACCCGCGATAAGACCCCGGGCGGCTTCTGTATAGGCCTCTACCAGGGCATCGAAGGTGATATTGCGCAGGCTGGCATCGTTCACGTCGGGTGAGAGGGAGGCGGTGCGATTGGTGGGGCCGAGGACGCCGGCGACGAAACGCGGCCTGTCTGGGCTTGAGTATCTGTCCGCGGACTCCCGGGCCAGGCGGGCGCTGGCTTCGCTCATCTCATAGGCCAGGGATTCCATTTGATAGTCGGCCATGGAGATGCGATTGGCCCCGAAGCTGTTGGTCTCGACAATATCCGCTCCGGCTGCCAGATAGGCCTCGTGAATCGAGCCGATTATCGCCGGTTGAGTGAGCACCAGCAGATCGTTATTACCTTTTAAATCGCATGGCCAATCAGCAAAGCGTTCTCCGCGGTAATCCTGCTCATCGAGTTTGTGGCGCTGAATCATGGTGCCCATGGCGCCGTCAAGGATGAGAATACGCTGCTTGAGCAGAGATTCGATAGGGTGATCGGCTGTATTCGAGGTTGCGGATGACATCAAGCTACTCAGGTTTTAACTGTAACGGCCGCCAATTATAAGGCGCCGCTGGTAGGCAGGCGAGTGATCTATTACAGGATGGGTCTAAACTTGTAATCGATCAGGATTAAACAGCGCCTTGACCATGGTGCCCTCGGGGGCTTAACAAATATTACAATTATCTTTGTTTTTCAAAGAGTTGGTATATACGGTGCAATGACACAGTGATAGCTTCGCTTGCCCTGTCCGGGAAGCGTGTAAAACAGAATGCAAAACAGATCTGATGAAGGGTTTTTAGCGTGTCAAAACAAGCATTTTTAGTCGATGATTCGAAATCCGCCCGCATTGTACTCAGTAGAACGCTGAAAAAAAGCGGTTTTGACGGCGTTGAGATGGCGGTGTCGGGTGAAGAGGCATTGGAGCGACTGAAAGAGTCGACGCCCGACGCTATTTTCGTCGACTTTTTGATGGATGGCATGGACGGTCTGGAGACGATTACCGAGATCAAAAAGGATCCCAGGTTCAGCCATACCCCGGTGGTTATGTGTACGGCCAATGAGGGGGATGAGTATGTCCAGGCCGCCGTCGAGCACGGTGCCCTTGGAATCCTGGCCAAGCCTCCGACCGACGAGAGTCTGGGTGTGATCATCGACCTTATCGAACAGCATCAGCAGGAGGTTGCCGCAACCTCGGAGACGGCGCCCGAACAGGCCATCGAGGCCGAAGGCGCTGCCGAGGCGGCGGAGCCTGCAGCGGAGGTCGTGGTGATGCAGAGCGGTCTCTCCGATGAGGATGTTCGGCGTATCGCCAAAGAGGTTGCACTTCAAGCGGCGGAAAAAACCGCCCGTCAGGCGGCGGAAGAAGCCATTGCGGAGACGCTCGCGGACCGTATCGAAAGTACCGTACAGGCCTATCTTGACAGCAAACTCGAGCCAATGATCGTCTCTGTGGTAGAGAGAGGTTTAAAAGAAGTAGAGCCGTAGAGTGTCGATACCGAAGCGCTTCGCGAATCGGTGGTGGAAAAGGTCAATCAGGACCTGGACGAGTTTGTCAGGCAGCTCAATCAGCGTACTGTCGGGGATCTGATCGAGGCCAGTATCTATGGCCAGATGAAAGAGCTGGACGATGATATCTCTCAACGCCTGCAGGAACAGGAGCAACGGATTCTGAACCAGGTTCCGGAAAAGAATGACATGATCGAGCATATCCGTGTCATCACGGAAGGCTCCCTCGAGGCTCAGGTTCATGAGACCGCTACCCAGGTGGCGGGTGAAATTGCCAATTCCGTGGCCACCGAGACAGTGGAGAGTCTGCTCGACCAGCATCTGGCTCATCAGGCATTGGAGAGTCAGCATCAGAAGTCAAAAATACCTATGATGGTCGTTCTTGGTTTGGGACTGCTGGCGGTTGCGGGTGCAGCTGCATTCATGCTTCTGTAGCTGTTTGTGCCCGGTGCGGTGACCGACTTTTCTGCCCTTCTTCATGGCGATCAGTCTTGCTGGCCCAAATCGGGTCGATAACCCAACTCCGGCGATTGATATAGAGTCACGGACTGTAGGGTTGGATCTGGGTTTAAAGAGGCTATATTCAGCACAAACCGCCACAGGAGAAGCCCATGTTCGGAGTTGGCCGCAAAACCAGGATGCCGCAACAGGATGAGGCGCTGCCCGGTCGAATGACCCCGATTCAGCCCGGCGAAAGCCACTATGTCAATGGACATACGATGGTGGGGCCTTTTCCCGATCAGTACAATTTTGCAATGTTCGGCATGGGCTGTTTCTGGGGTGCCGAACGACGCTATTGGGAACTGCCCGGGGTCTATTCGACCGCGGTGGGATACGCTGGGGGGTTTACGCCCAACCCGACCTATGAAGAGGTCTGTACCGGTATGACCGGCCATAACGAGGTGGTAAGAGTTGTCTTCGATCCGGCAGCGATCAGTTACCGGTCACTGCTGGAGGCCTTCTGGGAGGGCCACAATCCCACCCAGGGCATGCGCCAGGGTAATGATGTGGGCACCCAGTACCGGTCGGGTATCTATACCTTCGACGATCAGCAGCAATCCATGGCCGAAGACTCCCGCGGGCACTATCAGCTCGCCCTGCAGCAGGTGACCTCCGCGCCGGTGACTACGGAGATACTGCCCGCGCCCACCTTCTACTTTGCCGAGGCCTATCATCAGCAATATCTGGCCAAGAACCCGGCAGGTTACTGCGGGCTTGGGGGAACAGGCGTCTGCTATCCGAGCTGAGCCATTGAGAACTGGATGTGACTGTGGCGATGATTGTCACTCAGGCGAGAAATCAGGATTACCAGGTTCGCCTAACCCCAATATTTCACGCATTAAAAAGGCAAAATCCTGATACTTCGATATAATTCAGTTGCTTACACTGTAATCGAAAGGATTTTGCCTGTGACAAACTGCACCCAGACTGCCTTTGATTTTCCAGCCCTAAAACGCCGTAAGGTTCAAGCCGAGTTTTCCGGTGGCGATATCACCTCGGACGGCGGCGTGTTGCTGCTGCGTGAGATCGACAGGCGTCTGGGATTGCTCGAGGCGGTTGATGCGGTCATCCCCGACCCGCGAGATCCCCGCTATATTGAACACAGCCAGTTGAGCCTGTTGCGCCAGCGAGTCTATGGGCTCTGCCTGGGTTATGAAGATCTGAACGACCATCAGACACTACGCACCGACCCGGCCCTACAGAGCTCGATCGAACGCGAGGAGGCACTGGGCAGCCAGTCGACACTTTGTCGGCTGGAGAACCGGGTCGATCGCCGGGTTGCCGTTGATGTCCACAACCTACTGCTCGAGCAGTTCATTGCCTCATATGATGCACCACCCGATGAGCTGATCCTGGATTTCGACGCCACGGATGATCCGGTGCATGGCCGCCAGGAAGGCCGCTTCTTTCACGGCTACTACGATCACTACTGCTTCCTGCCCCTGTATGTCTTTTGTGGCGATCAACTGCTGGTGAGTTATCTGCGGCCCAGCCGGATCGATGCGCCCAAGCATGCCTGGGCGATTCTGGCGCTGTTGGTCAAACGCCTGCGCCGGGCTTGGCCTGAAGTGCGTATCATCTTTCGGGGCGATAGCGGCTTTTGCCGTCACCACATGCTCAGCTGGTGCGAGCGCAACGCTGTGGGCTATATCGTGGGCATCGCCAAGAATGACGCCTTGCTGCGGTGTATCCGTGAGCCCATGCAGTGGGTTGAGGAACTGGCGAAGCGAACCGGCATGAAGATGCGGGAATTCTTTCAGTTTCACTATGCCGCCAGCACCTGGAAGACGCGTCGCAAGGTGATCGCCAAACTGGAGGTCACCGACAAGGGGCCAAATCCACGCTTCATCGTCACCAACCTGGCCGGCGACAAACAGCGCCTTTACGATGACCTCTACTGCGCCCGTGGTGACATGGAGAACCGAATCAAGGAGCAGCAACTGGGGCTGTTCGCCGATCGCACCAGCGCGCATTACTGGTGGGCCAATCAGTTTCGTCTACTGCTGTCCAGTCTGGCCTATGTGCTGATGGAGGCCATCCGGCGCCTCGCGCTGAAGGGCACGGAACTGGCGCGTGCACAGATGACCACGATCCGGCTCAAACTGTTCAAGATCGGGGCGGTCATCATTCGCAACACGCGACGGATCCGCTTCCTGCTCTCCAGCACCTATCCCTATCAGGCGCTGTTTTTCCAGGTGGCGGCACGACTCAAGCCGGGATAGCCCGGCAGAGTGCTGCCCCGGCACGTTGATCAACAATGGGGGTAAGGGGGAGTCTGCCCGGAGGGTGGAAAATCAGGGCTTGATAGAGGTTTGGTTCCCAGTGAGGGCAAACCATCCAAGCTTGGCCATATCACCGGCTAAATTTAAAAACGGATGAAACATGCGGGCTAAGTGCCGCTGCAGAAAATCGACGATACGCGCCCAGGATGCCTTGTCAGCCGTCTCGTCATAGCGCGGACTGGTGGGATTGGTAAAGCCATGGGCGGCATCGAATCCGATCGATTCGGTCTCCTTGCCCGCCGCCCTCATCGCCGTCTCGAAGGCCTCCTGTTTTTCCGGCCAATTGCGCTCTTGCTGGGCATAGATGGCCAATACCGACCCAGACAATTTTTTCAGGCGCCCCACATCGGTTTCCATGCGGCAGTAAGCGACGATTGTGGCACTGACTTTGTCTGCTTGCAGCAGGCTCGCCCGCATCGACTCCTTGCCGCCAAAGGAGCAGCCGAAGGTGGCGACGCGCCGGCCGGATGCATGCAGAAAGCCGACGGCGGCCATCAGTTTTCGATCGGCATCTTTTTGGTCGATATTGCGCATCATCTCCGCAGCCAGCGCCGGATCATCGGTCGTCCGGCCGTCGTAGAGATCGACCACCAGCGCCAGGTGGCCGATATCGGCTAATCTGTCGGCCCACAGCCGGTTATGGGGCATGACCCCCCACCACTCATGTAAAATCAACACGGCAGAGTCTGCCGCCTCATCGCCGGCGATGTAGGCGTTGAAGGGTTCATCCTGTGATGTCTTAAGAATAATCTCCCGGCCCATTGCGTCACTCCGCTTTGTGCAGAAGGTCTCCGGCGCCGTTCACCACTTCGACCCCAACCGGTATACCCTCGCGAATGCTGGCGGTGACCACGCAGAAGTCTTCGAAAAGGGTCATGCAGCGATCGAGTTTTCTGGAGGCCAGCAGTTCGTCACCCGCGGTGATACGTACATCCAGACGGCCCACGCGTAGTCTTTTTTTCTCGTTCCTTATCATGGTGCAGGTGACTTCGGTGTGGACGTTTTTTGCCGGTACATCCTCTTTGGCGAGGCAGAACATCAGGCTGGCGCTGAGACAGTTGGCTGCCGCCGCCGCCAACATGCGCGAGGCATTGGGTCCGTTGCGTTCACCCAGTGGAGGGGGTTCGTCCATGATGATGTCGGGTGCTTTTTTTATATCGAACTTTACCCTGAATGCGTAGTCATCCTCCTGTTCAAGCTGGATCGTGAACTTGCCAATCTCTTCCGACATGCCATTTCTCCTCAGTATTGTGTTTTTTAACCATGCATCTGTTCAGCAGCCTTCGGCAGGCGATTCCAGGCCCTATGCCGGCCTATCAGTTCGAGGGCCTTTTGCAATAGGCTCTTCCCCGGTTCTGTTCTGTGCCATGTCGAGGCGCCAGAGGGGTGGGGCAGGGGTATCACATCGCATATCCCATCTTGCAGCGGTATGGAATGAACGCGACCGATAATCTGTGTGAGCTTGTCCACTTCGATGAATTGTGTGATTGCCAGCTTGCCGACCGGAAGGATCAGCTGTGGGCGCAACAGCTCGAGTTCCCGATGCAACCACCGGCTGCAGGCCTCGATCTCCTGCATATTCGGCACCCGGTCGCCGCCTTTGGGGTTCTTGCCCGGGAAGCAGCGGCAGACGGCAGACATGTAGACCTGCCGGCGGAACTGTTCCTCGTCAATACCCAGGCGCCCGAACCAGTTGAAAAGGGTTTTACCCGCTGTCCACGCGAACGGCCTCCCGGCCATACCCTCTTTTGCACCCGGGGCCTGCCCCACCAGAAGTACGGGTGAGGCGACAGGCTGTCCGGTCACGACCGGCCCGGTCATTGCATTGCATCGACTGCATTGCTTGAGGCTCTCTTGATGTGCACGCAGCCGTGAAGCCTTATCCGGATTGGGTTTAACGTGTGTCATCGGATTCCAAGCATCGGTGAATTTGGTCGCCTATAGCTTAACACTATCTGTCGCGGATCAAGTGTGCCGTCCTCCAGGTGACGATTATTTGGATGTTGACTGGCATCGAAACAATTATTCCGAGAAAAGGGGTTTTACGCCAAAGGCTTGCAGATTGTCGTCGAGGGCTCCAAACTAGCCCGCATGTTTCATCCGTTTTTAAATTTAGCCGGTGATATGGCCAAGCTTGGATGGTTTGCCCTCACTGGGAACCAAACCTCTATCAAGCCCTGATTTTCCACCCTCCGGGCAGACTCCCCCTTACCCCCATTGTTGATCAACGTGCCGGGGCAGCACTCTGCCGGGCTATCCCGGCTTGAGTCGGGCCGCCACCTGGAAAAACAGCGCCTGATAGGGATAGGTGCTGGAGAGCAGGAAGCGGATCCGTCGCGTGTTGCGAATGATGACCGCCCCGATCTTGAACAGTTTGAGCCGGATCGTGGTCATCTGTGCACGCGCCAGTTCCGTGCCCTTCAGCGCGAGGCGCCGGATGGCCTCCATCAGCACATAGGCCAGACTGGACAGCAGTAGACGAAACTGATTGGCCCACCAGTAATGCGCGCTGGTGCGATCGGCGAACAGCCCCAGTTGCTGCTCCTTGATTCGGTTCTCCATGTCACCACGGGCGCAGTAGAGGTCATCGTAAAGGCGCTGTTTGTCGCCGGCCAGGTTGGTGACGATGAAGCGTGGATTTGGCCCCTTGTCGGTGACCTCCAGTTTGGCGATCACCTTGCGACGCGTCTTCCAGGTGCTGGCGGCATAGTGAAACTGAAAGAATTCCCGCATCTTCATGCCGGTTCGCTTCGCCAGTTCCTCAACCCACTGCATGGGCTCACGGATACACCGCAGCAAGGCGTCATTCTTGGCGATGCCCACGATATAGCCCACAGCGTTGCGCTCGCACCAGCTGAGCATGTGGTGACGGCAAAAGCCGCTATCGCCCCGAAAGATGATACGCACTTCAGGCCAAGCCCGGCGCAGGCGTTTGACCAACAGCGCCAGAATCGCCCAGGCATGCTTGGGCGCATCGATCCGGCTGGGCCGCAGATAACTCACCAGCAGTTGATCGCCACAAAAGACATACAGGGGCAGGAAGCAGTAGTGATCGTAGTAGCCGTGAAAGAAGCGGCCTTCCTGGCGGCCATGCACCGGATCATCCGTGGCGTCGAAATCCAGGATCAGCTCATCGGGTGGTGCATCATATGAGGCAATGAACTGCTCGAGCAGTAGGTTGTGGACATCAACGGCAACCCGGCGATCGACCCGGTTCTCCAGCCGACAAAGTGTCGACTGGCTGCCCAGTACCTCCTCGCGTTCGATCGAGCTCTGTAGGGCCGGGTCGGTGCGTAGTGTCTGATGGTCGTTCAGATCTTCATAACCCAGGCAGAGCCCATAGACTCGCTGGCGCAACAGGCTCAACTGGCTGTGTTCAATATAGCGGGGATCTCGCGGGTCGGGGATGACCGCATCAACCGCCTCGAGCAATCCCAGACGCCTGTCGATCTCACGCAGCAGCAACACGCCGCCGTCCGAGGTGATATCGCCACCGGAAAACTCGGCTTGAACCTTACGGCGTTTTAGGGCTGGAAAATCAAAGGCAGTCTGGGTACAGTTTGTCACAGGCAAAATCCTTCCGATTACAGTGTAAGCAACTGAATTATATCGAAGTATCAGGATTTTGCCTTTTTAATGCGTGAAATATTGGGGCTAGCCTGATTATTTGAGGGATTTGTTATGACATCCATTCTGGGGCTCAGCCTCACGGCCCTGCTGGTGGCGGGGTTCATCTGGTTTTTGCCCATCCTGCTGATTTTGCGGTCGCGAAAAACCAATGGTGCTGAGAAGCTGTTCTGGATTCTTGCGGTGGTTTTTGTCTCATGGTTTGCATGGATCCTCTATCTCTTGCTGGCTCCCTTGGGCGAGAGAGGGGGGAGTGAGCACTGAGGAGATGATCTATTCATTCGGAGGTGATAGATGGAGGCTGTGGTAATGAGAGAAACCGGAGGGCCTGAGGTCCTCTCCCTTGAAGAGGTGGAAACGCCGGAAATCACCTCGGCAACACAGCTAAAGGTGCGTATCGAGGCGTCGGGGGTCAATCCGGTCGACACCAAGCTTCGTTCCAGAGGGCTCTTCCTGCCTGATGGCACACCGGCGGTATTGGGATGTGATGGCGCCGGGGTTGTGGTTGAGACAGGCAGCCGGGTGACTCAGTTTCGCTCAGGTGACGAAATCTGGTACTGCGATGGCGGACTGGGCGGACTGCATGGGAATTATGCGGAGTATGCCGTCATCGAAGAGTCGGTGTGTTGCAAAAAACCGGTGTCTGTTGATTTTGTCCATGCGGCAGCCGCCCCCTTGGTGCTGATTACCGCGTGGGAAGCGCTGTTCGGGCGCGCGCGGCTGACCAATGAAAAGACCCTGTTGGTGCATGCCGGTGCCGGCGGTGTCGGCCATGTGGCGATTCAACTGGCTAAGCAGGCGGGTGCGCGTGTGCTGACCACTGTGAGCACGAAAGAGAAGCAGGCATTTGTTGCTTCCCTCGGTGCTGATGAGTCGATTTTGTACAGGGAACATGGATTTGTGGACCAGGTGCTGGAATTGACCGGCGGTGCAGGTGCGGATGTGGTGCTCGACACGGTGGGGGGGGATGTCTTCAAGGCGTCGATAGACGCCACATCACCATACGGCGACCTGGTCACGCTGCTCGACCCGGGACCGGCGGTGGACTGGAAAGAGGCCCGAAACCGTAACCTGCGTGTCGGATTTACCTTGATGCTGACGCCGATGCTGCGCCATCTTCCTCAAGCGAGAACAAATCAGGTCGCTATTTTAAGTGATTGCGCACAAATGATAGACAACGGATCCCTGCGGATCCATGTCAGTGAATCATTACCGCTGGCTCAGGCTGTAAAGGCCCATGAATTGATTGAACAGGGACGGACGCAAGGTAAGCTGGTACTGATACCCTAGGGCCTGTCAACAGGTCCTAATAACAACCTGCCGACTTACTCGCTCTCTCCTGCAATAGGTGGAGTAATGTTGATTAGGCTTTTGCAATCCAGGTACTACTGGTTGTTTCCAGTGTTGTTTTGGTTGCTTATAACCATACATCCTTGATGTGGAACCTCTCGCTTATCGATCGATCAGTCAAAGACATCGCCTTTGAACGCGGACGTATTATGTTCGAGATGGTCAGGCTTACCAAGATCAATCCGATCTTGATGGCCAATGATCCTGCCGTTTTCAAGAAACAGGTTATGGAGGATATCCACTACAGAGCAGTGTCGGCACAGCCGGTGAATCCGGAAAATATGGCAGAAGCCTGGGAGATGGAAGCGCTTTCCCAGCTTGAGAATGGGGCCGGGTATGTGTTTCAGCCGTTCCTGGACCAGGCGCAGGGATATTTCAGGTATATCGGCCCGGTATTCATGCAGGAGCAGTGTATCCAGTGTCATGGTTACGAGGGCAAAAAAGTAGGTGATTTGCGTGGCGGCATCAGCGTCAAGGTGATGGCGCAACCGATTATGGATTCGCAATTTCAGTTCAAGCAGATGATGACCTTCATGCATGTGGCCGGTTTCGTGCTTATTTCCCTGACCAGCGTCTTACTGATCCAGCAATTGCGGAACCAGTTCAACCTATTGAACCACACGAAGAATGAACTGAGGGAAAAGGAACAGTTTCTGAGTGATGTGACCAACAGCATGAGCGAAGGATTTGTGGTTATCGACCAGCAAGGGGCGGTGCGATATGCCAATCCGGAGAGTGAATGGCTGTTGGGCTGGGATGGTGTGGAAATGGAGGGACGCCAATTTGTCGAATTGGTCTACGGAGACAAGCAGCCCACCGCTGAGGATAGCGTCAAATCGGCAATCGATATGACCCTGCAGGATGGATTGATCCGCACCGGCTTCGATGATGTATTTCTCCACAAGGAGGGCCGTCAGGTCGATGTTGCCTACTCGGTATCACCCCTGCTCAGAGAGGTGAGTGATAGCGGCGTGGTTGTAACATTTAATGATATCTCAGAACGGAAACGCGCTGATGAGGAGCATAGAAACCTCGAGCGCCAACTGAATCAAACCCACAAGATGGAGGCGGTGGGGCAGCTGGCGGGGGGCATCGCCCATGAGATCAATACCCCGATTCAGTATATTGGCGACAACCTGAAATTCATCAAGGAATCCTACGAAGATTTGGGTTCACTGCTGAAGGACTACTCAAACCTTATGCGCAAGGCCGTTGATATACCCGGGTTGGAAGCGGAAGCGGAAGCGGAAGCGGCTAGAGTGAAGGAGACCGTTGATGAGATCGATCTGGCCTATCTGGAGGAGGAGACAGCCAACGCCATAGAACAGTCGATCTCCGGCGTCAGCCAGGTTGCGCATATTGTGCTGGCAATGAAAGAGTTTGCCCATCCCGGCTCAAAGCAGATGGCCCTGGCCGATATGAACCGGATTGTCAGCAATGCTGTCGCGGTGTGCAAGAACGAGTGGAAATATGTGGCGGATACGGATTTGAAGCTTGGCGACAATCTGCCACAAGTCGAGTGTCTGGGAGGGGAGATCTCCCAGGTCGTGCTCAATTTGGTAATCAATGCGGCGCATGCCATAGAAGCGGCCAAGCTGGAGCAGAAGGGAAAAATAACCATTACCACTACTCACGGCGAGGGTTGTGTGGAGGTAAGGGTTGCGGATTCGGGCACCGGCATCCCCAAAGAGGTGCAGGAGTCTGTTTTCAATCCCTTCTTTACCACCAAGGGTGTCGGACGTGGCACCGGGCAGGGATTGGCGATTGCCCAGGATATCGTGATGGGGAAACATCAGGGGGAACTGTTTTTCGAGACAGAGGAGGGGAAAGGCACCACATTCGTGATGCGCTTGCCGCTGCATAGAAACTCGGTTTGAGTACCCCCATCAGAATGCCAAGGATTGAAGGATGCCGGCAGATGAACGGAGAGGTGGTGACGGCCGCTAGCGTCAAGTAACCTTGAACACTCTTACCGAGCCGGATACGATCCCGCTCTCTTCTGCCGCCAATAACCGGAACAGTACCGCCTGGCTTAGTACCTGACCCTTGGCCACCAGCAGTGTGCCGGCTTGTGTCTTGATCGGTTGGTCGAGTATCAGTCCGGGTTCCAGCTTATTGATTGGGAGCGTCATGACCTCAACCTTGCGGTTCTGAGAGCCCAGTGCCAGGGTTTCGACCAGTATCGGGTCATAGTTTGCCGGGTTGTCCTTAAGCTCATCGATCGCTGCCTGCTCATCCATGCCTTGGCTGATCAGTTGCTCATAGGCAATGGCGACACGTAAGATCTGGCCACCGAGAATAGCCTTGTTCTGATTTGAGAGTTTTCCCTGGAATTCGATCTTTCCCACATTGTCGTTCTGTCGCTCCACCATCTCGGAAACGACTTCCAGTCTGGGGATGTGTTTCAAGAGCCTTGCCCCCATGGCGGGATGGGATGTGTAGTGCTGGCGTTCCGCCTGACTCAACTCCTCGCCTTCAGCGACTTTGCGTACCAGATCCTCCGGCAGGCTGATATAGCCAAGCTGGCACAGCATGGCGGCAAGGTCGTAGTGCCAGCTGTCTTCCAGGGAGAGACTGTTGACGATGGTATGGGCATATTGTTTGATCCGTGACGAATGGCTGAAGGCGACCGGGTTGACCATGCTGAGTATATCCGCCATCAGGTCGACAGCACCTTTGAGTGTCTTATTCAGGAGTATCTTTTCCGAGGTGATCAGGCGATACTGCTGAACGGCATCGGCAATTGTCTGATAGAGCTGGTCTGTCTCCACGGGCTTGTTCAGGAAACGAAAGATATGACCGTCATTGACCGCATCAATGGCCACATCCAGGTTGGCGTTACCGGTGAGCATGATGCGTACCGTATTGGGTGAAATCGTATGTACCTTGGAGAGAAACTCAATCCCGTTCATGTTCGGCATCTGCATATCGGAGATAACCACCGCAAATGGTCCGCCATCCTGAACGGCCTGGACCCCATCCGCGCCGCTGGTGGCGGTTTCTAGATTGAGTCGTTTACGAAATTGACGTCGGAAGGAATCGAGCAGATTGCGGTCGTCATCGACCATCAGGACCTTCTCAGGCAGCTTTTCCATTAAGGTGCTCCTCAGTAATGGATCTCCACTTACCAAACTCATCAGCCGTCAGCAGGGCCTCCAACCGCTCTGTAGAATAATAGTCGTTGTATCGAGTGTTTTTTAATCCGTTCACAAGCAGGTTGGCGGCGTATACCAGCAGGCAATCGGGACGCTCGCGACTCTGCTCTTCAGCTGTGTGGTGCAGGGCGACCGCCTCGACCGCACTGAAGGGAAGTCCCCACAACCCCATCAGATAGGCGCCGACGGTGGCGTGGCTACACCATAATGATTCAGATTCGACCTCATGCAGCGGTGCATTATCCCGCGCTGCCTGTTGCACGATGCGTCGATACTCTGCGCTATTATGGGTGGCCAGGAGCAGTTTACCCAGGTCATGCATCAGGCCCGCCATCACCGGAAGCTGACGCTGTTGCTGATCCATCCCGGCTGCCTGGGAAAGGCGTTGTACCAGTCCCGAGACGAGCAAGCTGTGCTGCCACAGCTGTTCCAGGTGAAACTCCCTCGTCAGATCGGGGTCGAGTTGCGAAAAGACGCCGGCGGTCAGCGCCAGGTTGCTGACTGTCTCTATGCCCAAAAGCGTTACGGCACGTTCAGGAGAGGCGACCTGCTGCGGCAGACCGAAGAATGCCGAGTTGACCATCTGCAGGATTTTGGCCGACATGCCGATATCCTGGGCTACGATCTTGCCGATATCCTTGACCGAGGCGGTGTCGGATTGCAGGGCTGTAATCATCTGCTGATAGGTGGAGGGTAGACTGGGCAGGGTGCCCAGGCTGCTGATCATCTCCTCGATGGATGGATTGTTTAACAGACTTCTTAAATGAAATACCCGTTGCAGGATGTTAATCAGTTCATCGCTACTGCAAGGCTTGGCGATAAACTGGTGGGCATGATGGACAACCTCCTGTGCCGGGGTGCGCATCGCCTGCCCGGAAAACAACAGCCGCGTCGTACTCGGGTAGTGGAGTTTAATCTCTTTCAGCAGTTCACTGCCCGGCTTGCCGGCGAGCTGGGTTTCACTGACCACTATGTCAACCGCTGCCTGCTGCATGATTTCCAGAGCCTGTTGTGCATCTACGGCATAGTGGAGTTGCCATCTATCCCTGAATTCGCGCAGGGTTCGTTTCAAGGACTGTAGCTGATTGCTATCACTGTCGACGAATAGAATTGCGTGGGTCTCTGTGTGCATGTCAGTTGCCTCTGAATGCCGCCAGGTTATAGTGCGACAGCTCATCCATGAGGCGGTGACTGATTAAGGGAATGAGCTGTGGAAATTCCCCGGCCGCTGACCTATCCCGTTCAACGATTTACGGCACAATTTAGTGACAGGCCTGTTTTATATATCGGTACGACCAAAAGGATTCTTGAGTTTGTCTTCCCAAAATTATAATAGCTCTTTTTACCAGACTTTACAGACGCCTGGACATAACCAAGCTGAGTGTATCAATCGACTGGAGAGACCTGCAATACTACACCCTGCACACCGGAGATTCTTATCCGGGTTCCGGCGGGACAATCCTCTCCGGTGATCTTCCAGGTGGTGTCGTCCACATGGATCTTGCCCTCGCCATTGACGATGGGGTCCTGAAGGGTGAAGGTGCGGTCGAGATACTGCTCGCCCCTTCGATTGAGATGGGGCTGGTCGGTTTCGATGGGCCTGCGCTGGAGAATGGCGCGCACCAGGACAATGATCGTGACACTCAGCAAGGCAAACAGCAGTATCTGTATCTGCCAGGTGATGTCCGGTATCAGCAATAACAGCAAACCAACGGTTCCCGCCGCCAGGCCCAGCCAGAGAAGAAAGGCGCCGGGTGAGAAGACCTCGAGGATCATCAGCACCACGGCAAGTATCAGCCAGTGCCAGTAATCGAGCTGGGTGAACCACTGCATCAATCCGCTCCTTTTGTCTTTGTGTCGAATGACTGCCTGGCGATTTCAGTGATTCCGGCAAGGGAACCGATCAGGCTCGACGCCTCCAGCGGCATCATGATGACCTTCTGGTTTTCGGCCGCGGCAATCTGCTGCAGGGCTTCGGTGTATCGCTGTGCAATGAAGTAGTTGATGGCATTGACATCCCCCTTGGCGATCGCCTCGGATACCATCTCGGTCGCCCTTCCTTCCGCCTGAGCCAGTCGCTCCCGTGCTTCCGCCTCACGAAAAGCGGCCTCCTTCTCGCCCTCGGCCTCCAGGATGGCGGATTGCTTTTCACCCTCCGCCTTGAGGATGGCGGATTGGCGCATGCCCTCCGCTTCCAGGATGGCGGCGCGCTTCTCCCGCTCGGCCTTCATCTGCCTGGCCATGGCGTCGACCAGGTCCCTCGGGGGTGAGATGTCCTTGATCTCGATACGGGTCACTTTCACGCCCCAGGGTGTAGTGGCGTCGTCCACAACTGTCAGCAGTTGGGTATTGATGGTATCGCGTTGGGAGAGCAGCTGATCCAGATCCATCGAACCCATGACGGTGCGGATATTGGTCATGGTCAGGTTGAGTATGGCGCTGTAGAGGTTGTTGACCTCATAGGCCGCCTGGGAGGCATCGAGTACCTGAAAAAAGATCACCCCGTCCACCGTGACCATGGCGTTGTCCCGGGTGATGACCTCCTGCGAGGGTACATCCAGTACCTGCTCCATCATATTCATCTTTTTACCGACCTGGTCGATGACCGGTACGATGAGATTGAGCCCGGGGCGCAGGGTCTTCGTATAGCGCCCGAAACGCTCCACCGTGTACTCGTTTCCTTGCGGCACCCGCTTCGCACCGAGTACCACCAGGACGATTGCGAACACCAGGACGACAATTACGAAGATATCCATACTCATGATCCTCTATAGTGCTGAGATTCCGCAAAGATGCTTGATCCGGCCAGCAAATGCAATCACCAGTATTGGTGGCCAGCGGGCTTCATGTCAAAATGCGGGGATGACCGATTATCAAAAACCACCGAAATCCCTGTTGCGCAAGGTCGGCAAGGCGATTGCCGATTTCGACATGATCCGTGAGGGGGATAGGATTCTTCTGGGTGTTTCCGGCGGCAAGGATTCCCTCTCGCTGCTGCAGATCCTCTGTCATCTGAAGCGCTATGCCCCGGTCCGCTTCGAGCTGGGGGTCATCACTGTCGACCCGCAGATCGAGGGTTTCGATCCGGCGCCGCTCAAGGCCTACTATGAAGGGCTCGGAGTGCCTTGGCACTATGCGGAGCAACCCATCATGGAAGAGGCCAGGGAGAACATGGATGGAAACTCCTTCTGTGCCTACTGTGCACGGATGAAACGCGGCATTATGTACACCACCGGCCGTCGCGAGGGCTATAACGTGTTGGCCCTGGCGCAGCATCTGGATGATCTGGCGGAGAGCCTGTTGATGTCCATGTTTCACGAAGGGCAGCTGCGCACCATGAAGGCCCACTACCTCAACGACGCGGGAGATATCCGGATTATCCGGCCACTGGTCTACTGCCGCGAGACCCAAACAGGCGCCTTTGCCGTCGAGGCCGGTTTGCCGATCATTCCCGATAGCTGTCCCGCTTGCTTTACCGCCCCCACCCGGCGAGCATATATGAAACAGCTGCTGGCAAGGGAGGAGCGGCAGAACCGGCACCTCTTCGCCCATATGCTGCATGCCATGAAGCCATTGATGGATGAAACGCCACCATGAAGATCAAACATATATCGATACCCACCAAGGTCGCCCGTCCGGGGATGTGTATCGGCGAGGTGATGTGGGAGTGTGTGGAGAAGGATGTCCCGGGGATACCCTATGTGGATGCCGAGGGAAAACTGAGCGGTCGGTTCTCCGTCAGGCATCTGTTTCTGCTCTGCTGTATACCCGAGGATGTGATCCACGGCGCCCATCTGCTCGGTGACGATATCGAACATCTCGATTTCCCCCACATGCGCGCGGATGAACTGATGGAGGAGGAGGTGGATGATTACATCTTCCCCGATGCAATTCAGCTGTCGTCAAATTTTCAGGCAATCAAGGCATTGGCGATCATGGAGCAATACAATACAGAATATCTGTTTGTCACCGAGGAGGGGGAGTACCAGGGCGTGGTAACCCGGATGAGTATCGCCAGGGCGGTCGTCACCAAAGAGTGTTGCGTCGAGTAGACGAGCGGGCAGATGGAGACGATAACCTCGGAAATGTGGGCCTCGGCAATTGTCCTGGTGCTCTCCTATGTGTTGATCTTTTCGGAGAAAATGCACCGTACGATCGCCGCCATCCTCGGTGCGGTGGTGATGATCGGGATTGGCATGTTGATGGGGTTCTACTCCCAGGAGGCGGCCATACTGGCGGTTGACGGCAATACAATACTGCTTCTTGCCGCAATGATGATGCTGGTGGCCCTGCTACGACCGACCGGCGCCTTCGATTTCGCGGCCGTGCACATCACCCACTGGGCAAACGGCAATCCCAAGCTGCTGCTGATCTATCTCAGCCTTGCGGTGAGCGTGATCAGCATGATCCTCGATAATGTCACGACAGTCATTGTGTTTGCACCGCTGACGGTATTGATCTGTCGTCTGCTCAAGATCAATCCGATGCCCTATCTCATGGCGGAGGCGATGCTGTCCAACATCGGCGGTGCCGCCACTCTGGTGGGCGACCCGCCGAACCTGATGATCGGCAGTGCGGCGGATATCAGTTTCAACTCCTTCCTGGTACACATGGGTTTGCCGGTGTTGGTGGTGTGGATAGGCACTGTAGGACTGATGTTGTATCTTTTCAGGAATCAGCTCAGGAGCGGGGGTGAGGATCCCAGGAAGTTGGTGGCGACACATGCGATCAAGGATGCACAGGGTCTGAAGAGAATTCTGTTCGCCCTTGGGGTTGTGGTGGTGTTGTTCTTTGTCCATCATAATCTGCATCTATTGCCGGCCTACGCCTCGTTTATCGGTGTCAGTATCGCGCTTCTTTCAATGCGTCCCGATGTGGAGAAGTTGTTTGGTTCGGTGAATTGGTCGGTGCTGTTTTTCTTTGCCGGGCTGTTCATCATTGTCGGCGGCGTTGAGTCATCGGGATTGCTCGATCTGTTCGGCCATAAATTGGCGATGCTGGCGGAAGACCCTGCCATGCTGATGTTGACCGGGCTGCTGCTGATGTGGGTGGCGGCGATCCTGAGTGCTGTGGTCGACAATATCCCCTTTACCGTCACGATGATTCCGATCATCCTTGGGCTTGAGAGCAGCGGTGTGAATATCGCCCCTCTGTGGTGGGCCTTGGCCCTGGGAGTGGGACTGGGAGGCAACGGCACCCATCTTGGTGCTACCGCCAACATCATCGCTGTCAGCGAATCGGAAAAGAGCGGGATGCCCGAGGCCAGGATCTCCCCTGTGATATGGATGCGTACCGGTTTGCCGGTGATGTTTTTCGGTCTGTTGCTGGCCAGTTTCGTTTATTGGTTCTTTTTTGAAATCTTCACCACTGCGTAGATCCGGCATTCAGGATCTCACCCTCGGGGAGGGTGTTGTTGTGAAAAAGCAAGCCGCAAATAGTCGCGAATATTTTTTTAGCCCGCTAATTAAGCATTTTTTCTCCCCCGCATGGAGACGCAGGATAGGTCCTGTGTTGAGCATGTTGTACGGTAAGTAAATAAACCTGTGCCTATTTGCAGCTTGCATTGACTGAATATCGTGAGCGGTCAGGTCAAGTCGCAATAGTGCAGTCACAGCAAATTCCCCAATTTCCTCATCTGATTAGGGCCCGATATTTACTTGATTGTTTTGCTGGGTATTCCTATAGCTTAAAGGTGGTGAGAGACTTTTTGCGGAGATGCCGAATATGAATATTCGAACCACCTTGGATCCTATTACCTTGCGTGACGTGACCGATATAGAGGGACATCCCTGCCTCTACGAGGGCGACGGGGATAATGGCGTTGAAATCTATTTCGAGAGTGAGGTAACCAAGAGCATCTACCAGAATATGGCGTTGCAGGATCGTAAAATAGTCTGTGGAAACGATACGGATGACTATATCGCTGAGGGTTAGCCCTCCGTGATTCTTCGATAGCACAGTTCAGAACTGAGTGATTATTCCTCGGGGAAGAGTTAGCGAAAACTGGTTGATCTGCCTTACCTGTCAACTGTCACCTCACAGAAAATGGTTGATATCGCGTGCATGAGGCGGTGATCAGTGGTGTTGGTCGGGTCTATTCAAACAACCCGACGGGGGTGACGCGTCAGCGTCACCCGGTTTTTTTCAAGGCCTGTCAAGACTGATCCAATCGGTACTGCCGGGGCAGATATTCCGCCCTGCAGCGTTACCATTACTGAAATCAGGGACCCAGGATGCCGCTGTGGCGCAGCAGGGGTTCAATCTCGGGTTCTCTGCCCCTGAAGGCCACGAAGAGCTCCATCGCGTCCCTGGAGCCTCCCTGCTGCAACACTTCCTGCAGAAACGCCTGTCCGGTATCCGCATTGAATATCCCACGCTCCTCGAACAGGGAGAAGGCATCGGCCGAGAGTACTTCCGCCCATTTATAGCTGTAGTAACCTGCGGCGTAACCACCGGCGAAGATATGGGAAAAACCGTGGGCAAACCGGTTCCAGGCCGGAGGCGTAATGACAGCCACCTGCTGGCGCACCTCCTGCAGTATTTCGTAGATGCGCCCACCGCGTCGGGGATCATATTCGCGGTGAATACGAAAGTCGAACAGCGCGAACTCCAGCTGACGCACCATCTGCATCGCCGACTGAAAGTTTTTCGCCCTATACATGCGCCGGTAGAGTTCATCGGGAATAGGATCCCCGGTGTCGACATGGCCCGATATCAGATCGAGCGCCGCTTTTTCCCAGCACCAGTTTTCCATGAACTGGCTGGGCAGTTCCACCGCATCCCAGGCGACACCGTTGATGCCGGCCACGGCTGGGTAGTCCACCGTGGTTAACAGATGGTGCAGACCGTGGCCGAATTCATGGAACAGGGTCAGTACCTCATCGTGGGTGAAGAGTGAGGGTTTGCCATCCACCGGGGGTGAGAAGTTGCAGGTGAGATAGGCGACCGGGATCTGGTCCATGGTGTCTGTGAAGAAGCGGGTTGCACATTCATCCATCCAGGCACCGCCACGCTTCTTGGGGCGCGCATAGAGATCGAGATAGAACTGGCCTCGCAGGTGATCATGGCTGTCGCGGATCTCGAAGAAACGAACGTCGGGGTGCCAGGTATCAATGCCCCTGGTCTCTTCGATGCGAATACCGTACAGACGCTCCACCACCGCGAACATGCCAGGTAATACACGGGTTTCCGGGAAGTAGGGCTTCAGCTCCTCCTGGCTTATATTGTGACGATCCTGGCGCAGTTTTTCCGCATAATATCCGATATCCCACGCCTGCAGATCATCGAAACCATATGTCTCCGATGCGAACTCCCGCAGTTCATCCAGTTCGTTTTCCGCTTGCGTGCGCGATCGTTCGGCAAGGTCTGTGAGAAAGGCGATCACCTCATCGCTTGAACGGGCCATTTTCTTGGCCAGTGAGCGATCGGCAAAGTTGGAGAATCCCAACAGGCCGGCCTGTTCATGGCGCAGTTCGAGTATCCGTTCCATGGCCTCTGTATTATCCCATTGCCCGGCGTGCGGCCCTTGATCCGATGCCCGGGTGGCGAATGCCTCATAGACCTCCCGACGCAGTTGACGATCATCGGCGTAGGTCATCACCGGCAGATAGGAGGGATACTCAAGGGTCAGCAGCCATCCCTCCTGGTCGCGCTGAGCAGCGGTTTGACGGGCCAGCGCCAATGCCGACTCCGGCAGCCCCTGCAGGACCGATTCATCCGTGACCAGTTTGCTCCAGGCATTGGTGGCATCGAGCAGATTCTCTTCGAACCTGGTGGTCAGTTGGGACAGCTCCTGGCTGATCTCCTTGAATCGCTGTTTCTTATCCTCCTCCAGATCGACACCGGACAGATGAAAATCGAGCAAGGCGTTCTGCAACAGCTTTCGCTGGGCTCGGTCGAGTCCCGCTTTTCCGGCAACCTGTTTGTAGGCATTGTAGAGTTGGCCGTTTTGCCCGACTTCGGTGGCATATTCGCTCAGTTTGGGCAGCACTGCATTATAGGCCGCACGCAGCTCATCATTGTTGACCACAGAGTTCATGTGACTCACTGGTGACCAGGTACGGCTGAGACGATCCTCTGCCTTTTCCAGGGGCTCGACCAGATTTTTCCAGGTGTATTCCTGCCGCGAGCCAAGTAGCTGTTGAATGGTCTGCCGGTTCTCCTGCAACAGTTGATCCATGGCAGGCTCAACCATATCCGGAGTGATGGAGGAGAAAGCGGGCAATCCTTGCATATTGATCAGGGCATTCATGGCGTAGGCTCCGGATTAGTCAATGGCTAGTGTTCGATTGTCGCGCATGGCGCGAAAGATGGCGTCGGGCGAATTGCTTTGGCCGGTCAGCAGATTGCAGATCAGATCTTCATACAGGGCGGCGCGATAATCTGTTGACTCATCTTTCGGGATGGTCCGCCATTCCGGCTTCGTTGCGGCAAATAGTTTGTCGTCGCTGCCGTATCCGTAGACCTTGAACAGCCTTTCACCACAGCGAAATGCCTCATAGGAGGTATTTGTGGCGCCTGTTCGTGAGCGGATCACCACAACGAACCGTGTGACCTTATCGCCACCTGTCTGCAGTGAACCCCGTTCGATAAAATATTGGAACCTGGGATCATTGACGCCGACCTGAAATGCCTGCAAATCGTCCAGGTCGATCTTCTCCGGAAGTGCTGTTTTCCCCTCCTTGAAGGGTTCCTCCGGCTGCCAGTAAATATCATCCGAGGAGTCGTCCGTGAGGATATTGTCGGCCAGCAGTGTGGATGTGCAAAAGAGCAGCATCAGGGCAAGTGGGTAGGTCCTGGTTCGCATCTGAAAACCTGTTGATGTCATTGTCGATAGCTGTTTGGTCGTCGGTTTGTTGCATTCTCGCACTACACTGCCGCCGTAGGAATAGTTCGGTGCCGATTTCAGCCCTGCGTTATCCGATGTATTTCTTCTCAGATATCGGCAACAGTCACTATCGCCCACCCCTGGAACAGCTAGCTGTACGGGCTCCGGCATGTTTTAGCCAACACCGGCTGTCAAAGCATGGTGAATACCGTTTACATTCAGAGTTGGGTCAATCGGGGAGTGACAAATAATACGGCGCCGGATCCAACCGTGAAGAATGCGGCAAGGGCGGCGAGGGTGAGCAGGCGGTAGTGACGCACCAGTTCAAACTCCGCTTTGGTCGAGATTAACAGCGGACGCCGGTTTGTACCCGTACTGCTCAGCGTATGGAGCGGCTGCTGCTCCTGCTGCATCTGCTCCCGGGTGACTTCGCGCTCGGCGCTGTGGCGGACCGATTCCCATTCATCCATATCGATTTGGCCATCACGATTTTTGTCGAACCGCCCGAGCAGGGTTGCATGATCCGCTTTCCATTGGCGCAGCCGGCCCTTGATCATGTCGTCCCGCATCGCCTTGCGATCGATTTCACCGATGGAGCTGAAGAGGCCGATGGCATACAGTGGGTCGCCGGGGACAATGGTCTCTTCGATATAGCGGTAGTCACCGCTGAATGTATGATGGGTCGAGATGCGGACACCGAATCGTTCCGTTTTTCGGTGCAGGGTGCCGCTACCCCGGTCGGGTCCGGCCGAGGGTGTCGCATTGGGTCCGTACCAGATACTCTTTTCGCTGGGTGAGATGTCGGCCCCCTCCGGGTCGAGTATGCACTCACCGGTTGCATCCTTGAGCAGGAACAGGCTCTCACTCTTGTCGGAGCGTACCGTGCGCCACCCCTTGTCGCTTTTTTTCTCGATCTTGTAGCGCCACCAGCAACAGGATATGCCGCTGAGGGGGGCAATCACCGGCTCACCGGTCATCATCGCCGCCTCGCCGGTCAACTCCACATAGCCCTGGGGCGCTGATCGTATGAGGGAAGTGGGCGTGTCTTCGATCAGCCTGGCTCGATGGAGGTTTCGAAAGGTGAAATAGAGCGCGACCAGCGTCAACACGGTCAAAATCAGCGTCCAGAACCAGAAATAGCCATCACCGATACCGGCAAGATTTCCCAGCACCAACCTTGGCCCTAGCTGAACAGGGTACCCATGTCGACGTCTTTCAATTCAGTCTCATCGAATTCCAGCAACTCCGCCGGTTTGAAGCCGAACTGTTTCGCCAGGATCAGATCGGGAAACTGCTCGATCCGGACGTTATTGATGTTGACGCTGTCGTTATAGAATTCGCGTCGGTCTGCGATGCTGTTCTCAAGTCCCGTTATCCTCGACTGCAGGTGTAAAAAGGTCTCATTGGCCTTCAGGTCGGGGTAGCTTTCAGCTACTGCGAACAGGTTGCCGAGACCCAGCCGCATCTGGCTTTCGGCGGCGCCCACCGCAGCCACATCGCCCTGGCTTAAGGCGCTACTCACGGCACTGCGGGCAAGCATCACTTTCTCCAGGGTTTCCTGTTCGAATTTCATGTATTGTTTACAGGTCTCGACCAGTTTCGGAAGCTCGTCGTGACGCTGTTTCAATAGTACATCGATGTTCGACCATGCCTTGGAGACGTCGTGTTTCAAGCGCACCAGATTGTTGTAAATCAGGACGCCATAGATCAGGATAGCGATGGCCGTCCCTATCAGGACGAAGGTAACGATTTCCATTAATTCTGAATCCTCTATCTGCTATGTCAAAACTGCGTCGCTTTGAAACCAACTATCCGGACATCGCCGAAGATGCCTATGTTGATGAGCATGCGATCGTAATCGGTGATGTGACGATCGCATCCCAATCCTCGGTCTGGCCTATGTGCGTCATACGCGGCGACGTGCATCGGATCAGCATCGGTGCACGAAGCAATATCCAGGATGGCTCAATTCTGCATGTCTCCCACGACAGTTTCTATCAACCCGGCGGCAGCCCGTTGGTCATCGGCGGGGGTGTCACGGTTGGCCATAAGGTGCTTTTACACGGCTGTGAAGTGGCAGACGATTGCTTTATCGGCATGGGGTCGATAATTCTTGATGGGGCGGTGATAGAGCCCCTGACGATGTTGGGTGCCGGTTCCCTGGTTCCCCAGGGCAAGAGACTGGAAGGCGGTTATCTCTGGTTGGGTCAGCCTGCGCGTCGCGTGCGGCCGCTCAGCGACCGGGAGAAGGAGATCATGCTTTATAATGCCGAACATTATGTGAAATTGGCTCAAGCCCATCGGGATCCGCCTTAGAATCCGTCAGCAGTCCCTAGCAAGCCGCAAATGCCCGCAAAATTGTTCTAAGTCCGCAAATGAACGCGAATAAACGCAAATTTAACGGTTATATCCAAATGATTTGGTAAGACCGTCATCACTCGTCTCCTGTCACACTTATTCTGAAAAGTGTGTCGCAAAAGCTGCAGCAGGGCCGATTGGATGAGTGTTAACAGGCCCTAATAAAGAAAATTTGCGTTTATTTGCGTACATTAGCGGACTAACCCCAATATTTCACGCATTAAAAAGGCAAAATCCTGATACTTCGATATAATTCAGTTGCTTACACTGTAATCGAAAGGATTTTGCCTGTGACAAACTGCACCCAGACTGCCTTTGATTTTCCAGCCCTAAAACGCCGTAAGGTTCAAGCCGAGTTTTCCGGTGGCGATATCACCTCGGACGGCGGCGTGTTGCTGCTGCGTGAGATCGACAGGCGTCTGGGATTGCTCGAGGCGGTTGATGCGGTCATCCCCGACCCGCGAGATCCCCGCTATATTGAACACAGCCAGTTGAGCCTGTTGCGCCAGCGAGTCTATGGGCTCTGCCTGGGTTATGAAGATCTGAACGACCATCAGACACTACGCACCGACCCGGCCCTACAGAGCTCGATCGAACGCGAGGAGGTACTGGGCAGCCAGTCGACACTTTGTCGGCTGGAGAACCGGGTCGATCGCCGGGTTGCCGTTGATGTCCACAACCTACTGCTCGAGCAGTTCATTGCCTCATATGATGCACCACCCGATGAGCTGATCCTGGATTTCGACGCCACGGATGATCCGGTGCATGGCCGCCAGGAAGGCCGCTTCTTTCACGGCTACTACGATCACTACTGCTTCCTGCCCCTGTATGTCTTTTGTGGCGATCAACTGCTGGTGAGTTATCTGCGGCCCAGCCGGATCGATGCGCCCAAGCATGCCTGGGCGATTCTGGCGCTGTTGGTCAAACGCCTGCGCCGGGCTTGGCCTGAAGTGCGTATCATCTTTCGGGGCGATAGCGGCTTTTGCCGTCACCACATGCTCAGCTGGTGCGAGCGCAACGCTGTGGGCTATATCGTGGGCATCGCCAAGAATGACGCCTTGCTGCGGTGTATCCGTGAGCCCATGCAGTGGGTTGAGGAACTGGCGAAGCGAACCGGCATGAAGATGCGGGAATTCTTTCAGTTTCACTATGCCGCCAGCACCTGGAAGACGCGTCGCAAGGTGATCGCCAAACTGGAGGTCACCGACAAGGGGCCAAATCCACGCTTCATCGTCACCAACCTGGCCGGCGACAAACAGCGCCTTTACGATGACCTCTACTGCGCCCGTGGTGACATGGAGAACCGAATCAAGGAGCAGCAACTGGGGCTGTTCGCCGATCGCACCAGCGCGCATTACTGGTGGGCCAATCAGTTTCGTCTACTGCTGTCCAGTCTGGCCTATGTGCTGATGGAGGCCATCCGGCGCCTCGCGCTGAAGGGCACGGAACTGGCGCGTGCACAGATGACCACGATCCGGCTCAAACTGTTCAAGATCGGGGCGGTCATCATTCGCAACACGCGACGGATCCGCTTCCTGCTCTCCAGCACCTATCCCTATCAGGCGCTGTTTTTCCAGGTGGCGGCACGACTCAAGCCGGGATAGCCCGGCAGAGTGCTGCCCCGGCACGTTGATCAACAATGGGGGTAAGGGGGAGTCTGCCCGGAGGGTGGAAAATCAGGGCTTGATAGAGGTTTGGTTCCCAGTGAGGGCAAACCATCCAAGCTTGGCCATATCACCGGCTAAATTTAAAAACGGATGAAACATGCGGGCTAAATCCCTATTCACGTAACATGGCAATGACCGGGGATGTCTCGGGCAGGATTCCCCGCCATAGTCGAAACGACTCAGCCGCCTGTTCCACCAGCATGCCGAGGCCATCCAGCGAACGTGCCGCCTTGTGCTCATAGCCCCACTGTTGAAAAGCGGTGGCCTGATTGCTGTAGAGCATGTCGTAGCACCATCCGCCTTTGCCCAGTACGCTACCGGGTATCGAAGGAACCTCCCCGGCAAGCCCGGCTGCAGTACCGTTGATGATCAGATCAAACTGCATGCCCGCCAATTCATCCAGACCGCAACCCGCCGTCTGGCCATAGGCGGATACACCGTTTGCCAGTGAATAGGCCTTGCTGGCGGTTCGATTGGCGATGATTATCCGTTTTGGATTCTGTTCCAGCAAAGGACGGATGACGCCCCGTACCGCGCCGCCGGCGCCTAACATCAGAATCCGTTTTCCCTGCAGGCGGAAACCCTGGTTGACGGTGAGGTCCCTTACCAGTCCGGTGCCATCCGTGTTGTCGCCCCGCAATTGATTGTTCTCCAGTCTGATCAGGGTATTGACCGCACCTGCTGTATGCGCACCCGGGCTCAGTTCATCCGCCAGCCGCCATGCCTGTTCCTTGAACGGCACGGTGACGTTGAGACCCAGACCGCCCTCGCCGAGAAAACGCCTTACATCGCCGGCGAAATCATCGATATTGCCCAGGATGCGCCCATATGCGACAGGCTCGCCGGTTTGTTGTGCGAAGGCCCGATGAATCTCCGGTGACTTGCTGTGTTCAATGGGGTTTCCGATGACGGCGTATTTATCCATAACGGTTCTGTGGTTCCTGCGCTGATGGATGGTTGGCTCTGCTGAAGATATGCAGATAAATCAGAGTTATTTGATATTAATTATTAGTCTTGAGTTGGTTGTATTCGCTTCGCTCATGTCTCTTTTTTCTCCCCTCACCCTGCCCTTTCCTAAAGGGAGAGAAAAAACCTCTTTCTGAACTGAATGGCGCTTACTTAAGCCAAGAACCGCCGTCATCCCGGCGCAGGCCGGGATCCAGAATGCTTGATGGTGACAGTATTCCTGGATTCCGGCCTGCGCCGGAATGACGAAATTTCTGAAATTCGTCTTAAGTAAGTGCTATTCCTCTCTGAACTGTTTTCTCAATAGTAGGACCAGACTGGAGGTAAACTCAAAACTCATTGCATCCACTCCGCCGCCTGTTTAGCGAAATAGGTAAGGATGCCATCGCACCCCGCCCGCTTAATGCACAACAGAGACTCCATCACCACGGCCTGTTCGTCCAGCCATCCCTGCCGGGATGCCGCTTTCAGCATCGCATATTCCCCGCTGACCTGATAGGCGAATGTGGGTACCTGGAAGGTCTCCTTGACACGTCTGACGATATCCAGATAAGGCATGCCGGGCTTGACCATGACCATGTCAGCCCCCTCCTGCAGGTCGAGGGCCACCTCATGCAGGGCCTCATCGCTGTTGGCCGGGTCCATCTGATAGCTGTATTTGTTACCGCCGCCGAGATTGGCGGCAGAACCGACCGCATCACGGAAGGGACCATAAAAACCGGAGGCATACTTGGCCGCATAGGAAAGGATGCGAGTGTGGATGAAGCCGCTTTGTTCCAATTCGTCCCGTATCGCACCGATCCTACCGTCCATCATGTCGGAAGGGGCTAAGATATCGGCACCGGCCGCTGCGTGCGACAGGGCCTGTTTTACCAGAACGTGCTTGGTTTCATCGTTCATCACATAGCCTGTCGCATCGATCAGGCCGTCCTGTCCATGGGTGGTGAAGGGATCGAGGGCGACATCGGTGATGATGCCCAGGCCCGGCACTGCCTCTTTGAGTGACCGTACCGTCCGCTGCGCCAATCCCTGGGGATTGTAGGCTTCTCTAGCGTCCTCGCTTTTGGCGGACAGGGGGGTAACCGGAAAAAGCGCCATCGCCGGTATGCCCAACCCTTCGATCTGTTTCGCCTCCTCGACCAGCAGGTCGATGCTCATGCGTTCGACACCGGGCATGGAAGGGACCGCTTCCCGGACCCCGTTTCCCTCCAGTACGAATACCGGGTAGATAAAGTCCGCAGGGGTAAGTTGGGTCTCCCGCATCATGCGGCGGGAGAAGTCGTCACGCCGCATGCGCCGCATGCGCGTGGCGGGAAAAAGGGATCGGCTGTAGTTGCTGGACATCACAAAATCTCTATCAGTTTGGGCCAAACCCCTAAGATAACCTATCATGCACGCCCTGAACCACTCACCTTGCAATAAGCGCCCTGGTTATGAGCCAAAAAAAGCACAATTCCCCCTTCATCTGCGATGTAACGGAGTCAACCTACGAAGCGAAGGTCCTGAAGGCCTCGTATCAGCAACCGGTTCTTGTGGATTTCTGGGCTGAGTGGTGTGCGCCCTGTATCTCCCTGGCGCCTGCTCTGGAAAGGGTAATAGAGGAGCTGGAGGGGCTGGTTATGCTGGCCAAGGTTGAGGTTGACGACAATATGCGGTTGGTCGGTCACTATCGTTTGCGCGGTTTTCCTACAGTGATTCTGTTTGTGGAGGGTAATGAAATCGGACGCTTCCATGGTTCTCGGGCCACACATTGGCTAAGAGAGTGGATCGAGGAACATCTGAGCGACTACCTTGCGGCCGCCCATCAGGACTGAAATCAGGGGGGGCAATCGGGTGGTTTTTTTTCGCAAACCGTTATCAACAGGGTGCAAATGCTCCTGTGTGGAAGTAAAAAAACATAATTTAATCAATTAGTTGTTTGCTGCGATTCGGCCGGTTCAGGTGGTCGGTAAAAACTCCTCAAGTTTTCCCGTTTCGCGCCGCAATATAGGGTAATTGGTATTTATGGTTTCGATCCTCCTCCGGCGCTGAAATAAAGCGCTTTAAGCCCACCCTTCCAAGGGTGGGTCTTTTTTCATTTTTTCATGCCCGAATAATCCTGCCGCTCAGTGCGTCGCGGATTGGCGTGGGGTTCTTCAACTCCCCGGTCTTTCCATGCAGGATAAAATCAACACCATCACCGCAGCGCAAACGAACCTGCAGCGGGGTGCGTGCCGGCGGATGCTGACTGATATTGGCACTGGTCGATACCAGGGGGGTTCCCGAGGCGCGACAGAGGGCGGCTGCAATGGGGTGGTCGGTAACCCGTACCGCCAGGGTAGTGTGCTTTCCCGTCAGCCAGTAGGGCACATTGCGGGTTGCCGGGATCAGCCAGGTTGCGGGGCCGGGCCAGCTTTCGTGAACCATCTGCATGCCGGCATCGGACAAGGTACCGATATAGGGGCGCAGTGACTCTATCCGATCGGCGATCAGGATCAACCCCTTGGCCATGGGTCGCTGTTTGAGTGCCAGCAACCGTGATACTGCGTCGGGATCGAGGGGATGGCAACCCAGTCCATACACCGCCTCTGTCGGATAGGCGACAATACCGCCGGTATTGATGATGCGGGCTGCCTGTCTGAGGCGCCAAGGGTGCGGATCTGTATGAGTGGACAATAATTGCTCCCTAATCCCAGCAGTTACAAAATCATGGCATGATAACGGTTTAAGGTATATATAATGAAGCTAACCCCAATATTTCACGCATTAAAAAGGCAAAATCCTGATACTTCGATATAATTCAGTTGCTTACACTGTAATCGAAAGGATTTTGCCTGTGACAAACTGTACCCAGACTGCCTTTGATTTTCCAGCCCTAAAACGCCGTAAGGTTCAAGCCGAGTTTTCCGGTGGCGATATCACCTCGGACGGCGGCGTGTTGCTGCTGCGTGAGATCGACAGGCGTCTGGGATTGCTCGAGGCGGTTGATGCGGTCATCCCCGACCCGCGAGATCCCCGCTATATTGAACACAGCCAGTTGAGCCTGTTGCGCCAGCGAGTCTATGGGCTCTGCCTGGGTTATGAAGATCTGAACGACCATCAGACACTACGCACCGACCCGGCCCTACAGAGCTCGATCGAACGCGAGGAGGTACTGGGCAGCCAGTCGACACTTTGTCGGCTGGAGAACCGGGTCGATCGCCGGGTTGCCGTTGATGTCCACAACCTACTGCTCGAGCAGTTCATTGCCTCATATGATGCACCACCCGATGAGCTGATCCTGGATTTCGACGCCACGGATGATCCGGTGCATGGCCGCCAGGAAGGCCGCTTCTTTCACGGCTACTACGATCACTACTGCTTCCTGCCCCTGTATGTCTTTTGTGGCGATCAACTGCTGGTGAGTTATCTGCGGCCCAGCCGGATCGATGCGCCCAAGCATGCCTGGGCGATTCTGGCGCTGTTGGTCAAACGCCTGCGCCGGGCTTGGCCTGAAGTGCGTATCATCTTTCGGGGCGATAGCGGCTTTTGCCGTCACCACATGCTCAGCTGGTGCGAGCGCAACGCTGTGGGCTATATCGTGGGCATCGCCAAGAATGACGCCTTGCTGCGGTGTATCCGTGAGCCCATGCAGTGGGTTGAGGAACTGGCGAAGCGAACCGGCATGAAGATGCGGGAATTCTTTCAGTTTCACTATGCCGCCAGCACCTGGAAGACGCGTCGCAAGGTGATCGCCAAACTGGAGGTCACCGACAAGGGGCCAAATCCACGCTTCATCGTCACCAACCTGGCCGGCGACAAACAGCGCCTTTACGATGACCTCTACTGCGCCCGTGGTGACATGGAGAACCGAATCAAGGAGCAGCAACTGGGGCTGTTCGCCGATCGCACCAGCGCGCATTACTGGTGGGCCAATCAGTTTCGTCTACTGCTGTCCAGTCTGGCCTATGTGCTGATGGAGGCCATCCGGCGCCTCGCGCTGAAGGGCACGGAACTGGCGCGTGCACAGATGACCACGATCCGGCTCAAACTGTTCAAGATCGGGGCGGTCATCATTCGCAACACGCGACGGATCCGCTTCCTGCTCTCCAGCACCTATCCCTATCAGGCGCTGTTTTTCCAGGTGGCGGCACGACTCAAGCCGGGATAGCCCGGCAGAGTGCTGCCCCGGCACGTTGATCAACAATGGGGGTAAGGGGGAGTCTGCCCGGAGGGTGGAAAATCAGGGCTTGATAGAGGTTTGGTTCCCAGTGAGGGCAAACCATCCAAGCTTGGCCATATCACCGGCTAAATTTAAAAACGGATGAAACATGCGGGCTAAAGGCGTGCAGATCGGAGAATCTCAAACGGTGTTGTATCGATTTTTTGGCCTTTGTCTGCTGGGGTTGATTATCTCGACCCAGGGAATGGCGCAGGCCCCTCGGTTCAGTCCCGCTGAAAAGGCATGGCTTACTGAGCATCAATTTCTGCGGGTGGGTGTGGCTGAAATGACGCCACCCATTCTCTATTTCGAAAGGTCTCAATCCAAGGGGTTGGTACCTGATTACATGCGGGCCTTGGCCGATAGGCTGGGCCTGCAGCTGCAGATCCGCCATTTCCCCGACCAAGGGACTCTGCTAAAAGCGTTGCGAGAAGGTGAGGTGGATCTGATCGGTGCGCTTGTGCATACCGATACGGCTGCTCACGATCTCCACTTTTCCCGTCCCTATCTGAATCTTCCCGCGGCCATATTTACCACTGACAGAATCGTTGACAAAGGAATCACGGCACTCGATGGGCTGGAGGGCTCAGTGGTTGCCGGAAGTGTCTGGGAAGAGGGTATCCCCCACCTCCTGCCTTCCTTGAACGTCATGGCCTTCAATGACCTGGACCAGGCGCTGAAAGCGGTTATTGCCGACAGGGCTCAGGCCTATATTGGCGATACCGCAAGCGTCAGCCATCTGCTTGCAACCACGGAAGGTTATGATGAACTGAAAGAGATGATGCGGCTAGACATGGACGTTGATGTGGCCGTGGCCACGCTCTTCTCGGAACCGGTACTGCAGAGTCTGCTACAAAAAGGGCTTGACCGGCTCAGCACGGAGGATATGCACGATATCTGGTACAACTGGCAAGGTCTCGAAGCTCCTGTAAAACAGGGTGGTAACCTGGTTACAACCATAGTATGGGGATTTATTCTAGCGTTATGGAGCCTTTTTCTCGCCTGGGCGGTAAGGTTGCACGCGAAAAAGGCGTTGAATCATCATCGGAGTAAAACCAGGCGGTCAATCAAACGCCTGAGGCGCAGAGAAAATCTGCTCAAGCAAAAATTGCTCAACCTGAAACACAAGACCAAGCGGTATCGCCATCGTGCAAAGGTACTGCGTCAACAGGTCGATTTCATCAGTGAAGTACTGCCCTCGTGCTCATGGAGTTGGGATCCGTCGGATGAGGTCTGCCAATGGGATGATGAGATGTTTCACATGGCCGGACAGGAAAGAGGGGCATTTACGCCTGATCCCGAGTCGATTCTGAATCTCGTACATGAGCGGGACAGAAACAACATTGCACAGTTATTCGATAGCGGTAATAGGGATGAAATCCGCATAAGCTACCGTCTTCTGTTGGCCGACGGCGGGGAGAGAAGGGTACTTGACTACAGTCACTTTGTCCCCGGCGATACCGAGGATTCCGGCAAACGGGTGGGAATCTGCTGGGATGTGGATCATTTCTTCAGCTCGGGTGGGGACCTGTTGCATATATCCGGTGCGGGAGATTCCTCCATCGTGGTTGAAACGGTGAAATAGTAAACAGGGCTGAATGTAAATCTATGTGGCTCTATCGGACGTCAGTGCGGCCATCGGGTTAGAATGACCAGTACACGGCTTGCCCACGCTTAACCAGCTTGTGGTCTGGTTGTCTTTGAATAATATTCCGTAATATCGAATATTTCTGGTGTGATATCGGGGATGTAATGCCTTGTTCGCAAAACTTCAACAAGCACCTTTACAATATTTTATTGTCACATTAGTGTTAACTGGCCCTAACGGGCTGGAACAAGGGGTATAGGGAACCATGAACAGACTATCAACCACGCTTCTCCTTATTTTTCTATTTACATTCAGTCTCTCCGCGTCAGCCAATGTCACACCTTCAGAGCGGATTGAAGAGACCGTAAACCAAGTGCTGACGGTGCTTAAAGATCAATCCTTGGGCAGGCAGGATCGTCGCGACCAGGTAAAGGATATCGTGCGCAAGCGTTTTGATTATGAATCCATGTCCCAGGTGATTCTGGCCGCCAACTGGCGCAAGGCCAGCAAGCCGCAACGGGAACAGTTCATCACCCTTTTCCGGGAGCTGTTGGAGCAGACCTACTTCTCCGTCATTGACAGTTACAGCGACCAGTCCGTGCGTATGGGCAGGGAACGGATGAAAGGCAAGCTGGCAAATGTTCAGACCTTCATCGTGGCGGCCAACAAGGAGCTGGCGGTGAGTTATAAGATGCGGTTTCGCGATGATGACTGGTATGCCTATGATGTGGCGGTGGACGGGGTCAGTCTTGTGAGCAACTACCGCACCTCTTTCCGCAATCTTGTAAAAAGCAAGGGAATGGAGGGGGTGCTGGCCGAACTGGCACAAAAGGTTGCGTCCCTCAAGGCCAAGAACAAGAATAGTGAACAGGGCACCCCAGCTACTGAAGAGTAGCCCTGTCATGAAATTTAGGATTTAACGACCATCACAACAAGAAATCAGTGCCAAAGGACTTGTTTGCATCAGTATGACAGCCACTGTCGCGGCTAGAAAACGCCAACAATGACCGGGACCATGACTTGGGCGATGCGATGGAGAGATCGCGCCCTCGAATGTCGCGTTTCCTGTTGCTGGCGAGTATGCCAAGATGGTGGTGATCAAACTCGTGTAGCCAGTACCTCGAAAGGACCACTGAAGGAGACCAAACATGCACAACAAGAAAGTATTCATCCTGATCTTCGCGTTTCTCATGTCTCCCGCGCAAGCCCTGTGGGCGGAAGGGATTGAGGGCGCTGCTGCTGAAGGGAGCGCTGACGAGGCCTTGCCTGCTATCCAGGACGAACCGGCAATAGAGACGGAGCCGGTGGCTGTGGGCAGGACAGAATCGGCTGCCATGACTGAAGCAGCTGTCAATACTGTGGAGCCGGCCGAAGCGACAGAGGCTGTTGAGACAACCGATGCCATCGCTGATGAGGCTTCATCAGAAACAGCGAGCGATTTATCCAAGGCCGACATCACCAGGGATTCCATGAGGGATCACTGGAAGGCGCGTGAAGAGCAATACCAGGCCCTGAGAAAGCGGGCGGAGGAGGCCGGCGTCATGCTGCCGGAGAGCCCGCCGTGGCGTTCGGAAATGGGTCAGATGATGCGTCCGGACATGGAAGAGCGCATGGCTCATCGCAAAAAGATGATGTCGATGACTGAGGAAGAGCGGGATAGCTTGCGCCGGCAGCACTATCAGGAGATGCGTAGCCGCGCAGAGGAGTCGGGCATCGAGATGCCAGAAACACCCCCCTGGGCCGCTCGTCAGCAGGCGATGGATGAAGAGTGGGCAAAACATCAGAAGGTCATCGAGGGAATGAGCGATGAAGAGCGGGCGGCATGTCACGCCATGCACAGGCGCCATATGGGCATGATGCGCGGTGGTCGAGCAGGAACCGGCTGCGGCGGCATGGGCCATCAGGGTTGCGGTATGCATAAGGGCGACTATGCGCCGAGAATGATGCCGGGTTATGGCCCGGGTTACGGATATGGGCCCGGCCCCGTCCCTTATGGACCGCAAAATTTCTGGGATCCGAACCAGTAGGGAAGCTCCTCCCGGACGGCATGGATGATTTCCAGGGCCTCACCGTGCGTCAGGTTGGCGGTGACCGACGCTGACGGCGGTGATGGCTCGGGATGACGGCTTCAGGTCGAAGCTGAAACAGGCCCTAGGTCTTCATCTCTTCCAATAGTTTCTCGGTTTCCCGTCGAGTCAGAAAACGCCAGGGTCTCGGTATGAGCCCAGGTACGCGTTTCTGATAATTGCGATAAGTCTCGCCATGGTAGACCAGCAGCTTGTTCTCTTCCAGGCGGGATCCCAGCGCTAGATAACAGGTGACTGCAATGGCCGATACCAGGCGTGCGGGATCCATCTCCTGCGCCCATATCAATATCAGCCCCAGGCTGTACCAGGGATGACGGACGAAACGGTGCAGCGGGGAGATATGCAGCCGTTCCAGGTCATTGACATCCTGTTGCTGCCGTTGCAATTGCCGGATACCGAGAAATTCCCTGCCGTCGTAGTAGCGCATTGACCAGATGAAACCGGCGAGCGAGATGATCATTAAGCCATAAGCCAGCCATGCCATGGCCCCCTGCCATTGCCATAATGGGTCTGAACGGTATGACCAGAGCATATAGAGCGGAGGGGCGAGCAGTAACAGCGCAACCAGATTGAAGAGCAGCCGGTACCAGGGCGCCACTGTCGGCAGATATTGGGCGAATACCCTTTTCATCCATAATGAGGCGAGCAGGGAGTGACTCAGGAAATAGATCAGCCAGACCAGAGCAAGCAGGATCAGCTCGACACTTGTCGGCATGGATAATGTTCGCGGCTTGAGTCTGACGAAACGGGCGACAGAAGTCGCCCGTGCCGGGAGAATTCAGTGATCAAACTTGCCTCGTTGCAGGCGTTGCGCCTCCATCACTTCCAGTTCCCTCGAACCGGATATCACAATATCGGGGTCGGGCACGAAATCGATATCGTGATTGAGACGCTCGTAGGGCGCTGAGTTGAGGATGACCCGCATGGCATTCAATCGGGCCAGATGCTTGTCATTTGAGCGGATGATCGTCCAGGGGGCATGGGTGGTGTTTGTGTTCTTCAGCATCTCGTATTTTTGCCTGCTGAATTCGTCCCAACGGTCCTGTGCCTGTACATCGATCTCCGACAGCTTCCACTGACGCAAGGCATCCGTCTTGCGGCGCTCGAAGCGTCTCGCCTGCTCCTCCTTGGTGACCGAAAAGTAGAGCTTCACCAGAATGGTCCCCTGCCGTACCAGATCTTTTTCGAAGCCCTGACAGCCGGTCATGAAATTGTCATATTCCTCCTGGGAGCAGAAGCCGAAGATCGGTTCCACAATTGCACGGTTGTACCAGCTCCTGTCGAACAGAACGATTTCCCCCCCGCGTGGGAACTGGGCGATATATTTTTGAAAAAACCACTGGCTTTTCTGTTCCTCGGTGGGTTTACCGAGGGCGACCACACGGTAGTGTTTTTCGTTCATATAGCGTGTGACGCGACGGATGGTGCCACCCTTGCCGGCAGCATCCCGGCCCTCAAAAAGTATGATCATTCGGGTCCGGGTCTTTTCCAGATATTGCTGCAGTCGGATCAACTCAGCCTGGTAGGGCTTCAACTCCTCCTCGCGCTTGTATCTGCGGATTGCCTTCTTGTCACTCTTTTTCTCTTGACCCAACTGCTGTTTGATGCGCTCGTACTCATTCAGCAGCTCGTCGAGCCTGACGGGTTGCTCATCGATATAGACGGTCTCAGGGTTTTTGCTTTCTTCGTTCATTTTGCCCCCCTCTTACGAAGCTGCGTTGCAATATCGGTATATTATGACTTTTTTGGACGCTCAATGTTGAGATTTTTTCAATGAATACGGCAACACTAAAAGTGATAGGCCGATTCGATCTGGGGACGGGTGAGTATTCCCTGGATGCGCCAATAGTGATCTCGGTCATACCATTCGATATAGAGCGCATCCGCCTGACTGTTGTCCAGCTTTTCAAGCGCCTCCTGCAGGGTTGCCTGCATCCGAAGCTGCGCAAGCTCATAGCGAGTGGCGGGCAGAGAAAGCAGGTCGAACTCCTCCTCCTCTTGCTGTTCCAAAATGCGCAGCAGATCCACCGCCGGCATCAGCGCCATCTGATCCTGATCTCCTTTGATCAGTATCCACTCCGGATTATTATCGAGGATGATTCGTACCGTGTCGCGGGTCAATATCGGTTCCACCTGGACGAAGTTACGGTTCATGAAACTGGCGGCGCCGATGCGCCGAAGGGATTGCATCACCGGATCGGTGTGGTAGTTGAGGCCCGTGGCCTCCAGCAGGGTGTGAAACATCGATGACTTTCCGAACAGCTCGCTGTTGACCAGGCTGGCAATGACGATCGCAAGCATTCCCGGCATGATGATTTCGGGGTTGTGGGTGAGTTCGATGATGGCTGTCAACGCGGCCAATGGCGCCTGCAGGGCAGCGCCCATCACGGCGCCCATGCCAATCAATGCATAGACACCCGGGTCGGAGACTTGACCTTCAAACACCAGGCCGGGCAGGGGAGCGATTATCCCGCCCACCGCGGCACCGATAAACAGCGCGGGTCCGATCGTACCGCCAGGTATGCCTAACCCGATGCTGACGGCCGTCGCCACGATCTTCATCACTGCCAGTATGACGATAAAGTAAAATCCCAACTCACCCAAGAGGAGCTGGTTGACCGTGTCATAACCGATCCCCATCACCTCGGGAACCGCAAGGGCTATTAGACCGATCAACACTCCTGCAGCTGCATTTCGCAGCCAAAAAGCCATGTTTTGGGTCTTGTCGGAAATAAACTGTATGAGACTGACATAGGCCGCCGAGGCCGTACCGGCCACCAATCCCAGCAGTAAGATGAAAATCAATTCATGCAGGGAACCCAATTCAATGATGGCGATATCGAACACCCGTTGCCCTTCGAAAACGATCAGTGAGAGGCTGTTGGCGCTGACAGCGGCCAGCATGATCGGTATGAAACTGACCAGTGTGTATTCCATCATCACCACTTCCAAAGCGAAGATCACGCCCGCCAGAGGGGTGTCGAAGGAAGCGGAAATCGCGGCTGCGGTACCGCAACCGACCAGGGTGCGGATACTATTGTTCGGCAGGGAGAGGTATTGTCCCAGCAGAGATCCGCTGGCGGCGCCGAGAAAGACGTGGGGACCTTCGCGACCCACTGAATGGCCACTGATAATGGCGATGGCGGCACCGAAGAATTGCAGCATAAAGCCGCGCAAGGAGATATGTCCCTGGTGGTAGATCAAACGCTCCATCACCCTTGGGATACCCAGTACATGCAGGCCTTTTGCAAATCGAAGAAAAATAAATCCGAGCATCAGGCCGCCGAGAATGGGCAGTAAAGATCGCATCAAGGGGTGCAGGGCTTCATAGTTCTCCACCCCGCCACCGGGAAGAATGGCGGCCTGACTCGATTCGACCAATAGCCGGAAGAGAATGATCACGATCCCCGTGACAAAGCCGCAGATCAATCCCAAAACGGATAGAATCAGCAGCGCATCGTGACGCGAGAGTTGCAGACGCAGTCGGTCTAACCAGTTAACAATCCCTGCAAGGGGCACAATCGGGATTCCTGTCTTATTGATGGTTTGTTCAGGTGGACTCAAGCTGTCCATCCTCAACCGCCCGGTGTTATGCTGATGTCACCTGAAGGTCGTTTTCCTCAATCTCCCGATTTCGCATCTCCACGCAGACCGGCCTCATTCACTGTTCCCGTCAGTGCTGCGTGTGATGAGATTTGGGGGCCAATTGCGTTGGTGTTAACCGGCCCCGGGTGTCTTCTCAGCTTTTGGTTGTCTAAGGATGGGTGTTTATCGTCCACAGTTAATATACTGGAGCAGTCGCGGTATGTCAGCAAATCGAATGGTTCTGGATAATCAGGAAGCCTATCTTACGGGCACGGAAATGGAGCTGATGGAGCGGCTGTTGCCGCTCAACGATTGCCGGGTCCTGGAACTGGGCTGCGGCAGTGCCCGGATTACGCGCCGACTGGCCCAGGCTCATCCTGACTGCCATTTCATCGCGACCGAGGTCGATTCTGTTCAGCATGAAAAAAATCTGGGCAATGCAGCGGGCAATATCAGCTTTCGCCTGGAAGGGGCGCAATCGATCGGTGAACCCGATCAGAGCGTGGATGTTGTGCTGATGCTGAAATCGCTCCACCACGTGCCCGGGGCGTTCATGCCGCAGGCGATGAGCGAAGTGGCCAGGGTGCTCAAGCCTGGCGGCATCGCCTATTTTTCGGAACCGGTATATAAGGGTGAGTTCAATGCCCTGATGAGCCTGATCCATGATGAGAAGCATGTCAGAGAGCTCGCCTTCAAGACTATTCAGTCTCTTTCCGAGCGGGATGATATGGAGTTGCTTGGCCAGTATTTCCTGAATGTACCTGGCCTGTATGACTCCTGGGAAAGTTTTGAGTCACGTTTTCTTGATATCACTCACACCCGGTTAAAGTTAGACGAGCCACGCTACCGGCAGATAAAAAAGGCATTCATGGAACATATGGGACCGCGGGGTGCCGAGTTTCTTAAACCGCACCGGATCGATCTCTTGCGTAAGCGGAATATTAGATAATTGGGATATACTGTGATTTGCCGATTGCAAGCGGGGCCAATCCCTGCTTTAATGAGAATCATTAACATTTAAAAAGTATTATTGGATAGTTTGTGGTCCCCGACAGCTCCATTTCAGAGGAATTGATCTCCCTGGCCAGGCTGCCGATCGGGCGTCGAGCCAAGATCAAACGCATCATGGGAGGCAGACATCTGGTCCACAGACTGCTCAGTTTAGGATTGAGAATGGGCTCTGAAATCGAGTTGATACAACGTCGTGGCGCCGGTGTGGTGGTGGCTAATCAGGGCGCCAGGGTGGCGCTCGGCGCGGGGGTTGCCGAAAAGCTGTTGATGCTGCCTCTCGAACAGCCTGAAGACAGGTCTTAGGTGCAGCCGTGGCCTGCCATGAAGAGAGCTCTCCGGAGTCTGTCCCCTCTCAACATCTGTTGACCATCGCCCTGGCGGGCAACCCCAATTGCGGCAAGACGGCCCTTTTCAACAGCCTGACGGGAATTCGCCAACGTACCGGGAACTGGCCGGGCGTGACGGTGGACAGAAAGGAGGGACGTTTCTCCATCGACAGTACCGAGGTCAATGTGGTCGACCTTCCCGGGATCTATTCGCTGGATGCCACATCCCTCGATGAGAAGGTGACCCGGGACTATCTACTCTCCGGTGATGCCGATCTCATCGTCAATATCGTCGATGCCTCCAATCTGGAGCGAAACCTCTATTTCTCAATTCAGATGCTCGAGATGGGGGTACCCCTGCTGGTGGCCCTGAATATGATGGATGTCGCCCGCAAACGTGGCCTGGTTATCGATACTCAACGGCTTAGTCAGGATCTTGGATGTCCTGTGGTGCCCATAGTGGCGGTCAGTGGTGAGGGCATCACCAAGCTGAAGGCCTCGATTCAGGATCTGGCCGCCGGTGAGGTGAGCGGGGGTTTTGCCCTTGCCCAGGATGAGGTGGTGGAGCAGGCGATCATGGCGATGGAGCCTGCCCTGCAACAGTCTGAACAGTATCGCCACTCTGAGCGTCGTTGGCTGTTGTTGAAGATGTTGGAGGGTGATCGCTTCGCTTTGGATTTTGCCGATGAAGGTTTACTGAGCCAGGTCCACCACTGGCAAGAGGTGATCGAGGACCGTGTCGACGAGGACCCGGATATCCATATCGCCGATACCCGTTACGGTCACGCCCATGCCATTTCCCAGAATGTGACCCAACAGCATGGACGGGTAGAAAAGACGATCAGTGACCGCATCGATAAGGTGGTATTGAGCCGACTCTTCGGGATACCGGTCTTTCTGGCCGTGATGTACCTGATGTTCATGTTTGCAATCAATATCGGCGGCGCGTTCATCGACCTCTTCGACGGCGTGGCGGGCGCCATCTTCGTCGACGGTTTGGGGCATCTGATGGCGTCGCTGGGTGTCCCGGACTGGATGATCGTGCTGCTGGCCGACGGTGCCGGGGGAGGCATTCAGGTGGTGGCCACCTTTATACCGATCATCACCGCGCTTTATCTTTTTCTCTCAGTGGTGGAAGACTCCGGCTATATGGCCAGGGCCGCCTTTGTCATGGATCGTTTCATGCGTTCAATCGGGCTGCCGGGCAAGGCATTCGTGCCGATGATCGTCGGCTTCGGCTGCAATGTGCCGGCGGTAATGGCGACCCGTACCCTGGAGAGCGAGAGAGAGCGCAAGCTTGCCATCCTTATGAACCCGTTCATGTCCTGTGGCGCCAGGCTGCCGGTCTACGTGCTGTTTGCCGCGGCCTTCTTTCCGGCGAATGGACAGAACCTGGTCTTCAGCCTCTATCTCATCGGCATAGTGGTGGCGATTCTCACCGGAATGGTCATGAAAAAGACCCTGCTCTCCGGTGAGAGCGCGGGTTTCATGATGGAGCTGCCCCACTATCATATGCCGACGGTAAGAGGCGTCATGTTACGGACCTGGGACAGGGTCAAGCTCTTCATCAAAGAGGCGGGGAAGGTGATCGTATTGATGGTGCTGGTGATCAACACCCTGAATTCGATCGGCACCGATGGCAGTTTCGGTAATGAGGATACCGAACACTCCGTGCTCAGCAGCATCAGTAAAGCAGTCACACCCCTGTTGGCGCCGATGGGCATACATCAGGAAAACTGGCCTGCCACTGTAGGCGTATTCACCGGTATTCTGGCCAAAGAGACGGTGGTCGGCACCCTTGATGCTCTCTATACCCATCTCGCCAACGAGGAAGCGGGTGTGGCGCAGGTTGATCCGCCTTTTGATTTCTGGCGGGCAGTCTCCGCTGCTGTAGGGACAGTGCCGGAAAACCTCCTCGGAGTGAAGGACCTGCTCACCGACCCTCTCGCCATGGATGTGGGCGATATCGGCAATGCGGAGGCGGCAGCCGAGGCGCAGGAGATCAATGTTGGGATATTTGGCGCCATGGCCGCACGCTTCGACGGTCAGGCCGGGGCCTTTGCCTACCTGCTGTTTATACTGCTCTATTCACCCTGTGTGGCCACCATTGGCGCCATTCGCCGTGAGGCGGGGCCGCGCTGGGCAGCATTTGTAGTGGCCTGGTCGACCGGCGTCGCCTTCATCAGTGCAAGCCTCTTCTACCAGCTGGCTACCTATGCCCGGCATCCGCAAAGCGCATTGGTCTGGATTCTCGGCCTGCTGGCGTTGTTGGCTGTGATTATCGGCGGTTTGAGGTACTGGTCGCAGCGTACGCAGCAGCTCATCTCCGAGGCGGGGGTTTGATCCTGCGATGATGCTCAGTACGATCAGGGACTACCTTTCAAGACGCGGTCAGGCAACCCTGGCTGAGATAGCGCTGCATGTGGACGCGGAACCCGAGGCGGTGCGGGGGATGCTGCAGCAATGGATACGCAAGGGGCGCGTCGAGCAGCGTAAAGTCGAAGCCGCCTGCGGAACCAGTTGTAATCGTTGCGATCCCTCTGAGATGGAACTCTATGTTTGGCTTAGCAAACAGAATCAATCGTAAGCAGGCACTGAACGAGTCATGGATGGCCGCTTGTCAGTCAAAATCCTCAACCCCGCCGTTATCAATTTTGCTACCCCATCGATCGTGCATCAATCAATAAGCCTGACCAATGACGCAGGACGCATCAAATGTCATTGTCAGACGCTGCGTTAATGTCTTTCATGTTTTGCCAGGATTAGCCGCTATTCAATATGGGAGTCCTGATCGATGCCATTCCTGGCATTGTCGGAGCGCGGAAACAGAAAATATATTTTTTCTGTTTCCAATATTTTCAATTGCTTACGGCGATAAATGGCGGTGTGTCCTTGAGCCGTTGGAACATCCGAATTAATCAGGGGTTCCTCAGGACTATTTTTTTACTTAAATATTTTCGCTGACATGGAATGTGGTGTGGAGGTTCTAATGAACGTCTGGATAGCCACGATAATTCAATCAATTCTGCGAGTATTCGGTCTTAAGTCTCTAGACAGGCAATACTTCGTATCATATATCTTGATTTTCGTCTTCGCGGCGATGACCGTAGTCTCTCTCTTCACCAGTCTTGGCTCTGATGCGACAGCAATCAATGTGGCTGGCAGACAACGTATGTTAAGTCAGAGGGTGGCGAAAGAGGCGTTGCTTGCTGCGCAATCCATCGAGTCCCGTGATACGGTGAATAACACCATAGCGCTATTCGAAAGCTCGCATCAGAATCTGCTTAATGGCGATCAAAATGCCGGTATAAAGGCTGTTGACGATCCTCTGGTCCGTGATCAGCTGAAAAATGTCGAGGGATTATGGAAAACCTATCGGAAATCGATCGACGCCTATCTTGAAAACCCTTCTGCTGAGGGCCTGAAAGCCATCAGCATGCAATCTCCGGTGGTTCTGAAAGAGATGCACAAAGGTGTCAATATGATGGCCGCTGCAGCCAATGATGCGGTACGGAAGCAACAGATAATTACGCTCATTATGGCTGGCGGAATCGTACTTTTAGTCTGGTTTGGGCGCATATTCGGTACTGCAATCCTGATGAAGGATATTGAGCAGTTGAAAGAGCGATTGACGGCTGTTGCGAAAGGAGACTTTTCAAATCCGTTAACAGTCACCTACACCGATAATGAGATAGGTGAAACGTTTACCGCCTACAATACAATGCTCTCTCACGTTGGAGAGATTGTAAACAGGGTGGAAGACACATCCAAACATGTTCAACTCGGTACAGAGAAGGTGGCACAGACACTGCAAAGTACCAATGAAGGGGTTCGCCTGCAGCACAGCGAATTAGAGCAGGCCTCCACAGCGATGGGTCAGATGGCATCCACCGTACAGGAAGTGGCCAGGAACGCCACCAAAGCAGCTGATGCCGCCCGGAATGCGGATAAGGAGGCTGGCTCAGGACGGATGATTGTCGCCGAAACAATTTCAAGTATTGAAAACATGGCAAATCAGCTGGAAGAGACGTCTGATGTCATGAAAAAACTTGAGCAGGACAGTCAGGAAGTCGGTCAGGTGCTCGAAGTGATCACAGGTATTGCGGAACAGACAAACTTGCTTGCGTTGAACGCTGCCATCGAAGCAGCACGAGCAGGGGAACAAGGTCGCGGTTTTGCCGTAGTTGCCGATGAAGTGAGAACCCTGGCAAAGCGAACACAGCAGTCTACCGAAGAGATACGCCAGATCATTGAGCGACTGCAGGGAGGTACCAGTGACGCTGTCAATGCCATGACCTCGAGCAGGGAAATCGCGCAAAACAGTGTTGACCAAAGTAGCGGGGCCGGTCAGGCATTGGACAAGATTGTGGAATCGGTATCCAGTATCAATGACATGAATGTTCATATAGCAACCGCCGCGCAACAGCAAAGCAGTGTGGCGGAAGAGATAACCCGAAGTATTGCCAACATCGCCACGGTTGCCGATTCGACGACACAGGCGGCAAGTGAGGCGGTCGATTGCACATCATCTATTCAGCAATCAATGTATCAATTGAATGACTTGATAACGAGGTTCAAGGTCAATGGGAAAACCGGCTGATTCCATCCTCATGGCCGGATCTCCTCATGGATTGAGCTTAGGGCTATTTTTTCAGTTTGATGACCAGGCTGTTGATGCTGTTCTCCTTGGCGAGATGCCGATCTGCATTTAACCGGGTCTGAGAGTGATAGGGCCCGCTGCGGACACGGTGGTAAGTGTCACGGTTGTTGATGCTCACCTTCTGGATCTCCGCCTCGATACCGATCAGCGCGAGCTTCGCCTTGAGACGGTCCGCATCCTGGTGTTTTCTGAATGACCCCATCTGCAGAACATAACTGTATTGCGCTTGATCCGGAGCGGCGGATCTGTCACTGGGAGGTGTGGCTGGGGTGTCGTCATCCGGTGTCACGATCTCCTCATCGGGTATGACAACCTCCATTTCCGGCAGGATCGTGTAGAACTCGAATGTGGGTTTGGGTGTGTTGCGGGGCTCCTGTTTTGCGGCCTCGGGCCGTGGGGAGGGAACGCCGGGCACACCGTTTGAGGAGAGGCCGGGTCCCAGTTTCAACCAGGCGAGGCCCATTAGAAAGGCGCCGATGACGATACCGCCGAACATGTGGAACAGGCAGCTGCCGCTATGCTGGCGTTTCTTCTTTTTTTTATGAGCGCGATGCTTATAGTCAGCCATGCCGTCACATCTTCTCAGGTGCTGAAACACCAAGCAGATTCAAGCCGTTACGCACAACCTGCCGGGTAGCCAGGATGAGCTGCAGCCTGGCATTCCGCAGTGCGGTATCCGGGATCAGGAATTTATGGGCGTTGTAATAGGTATGGAAATCGTTGGCCAGATCACGCAGGTAGTGGGTCAGCTGGTGGGGTTCTTCATGCAGTGCGGACGCCTCCACGATTTCCGGATACCTGGCCAGGCTGGTGATCAGCGCCTGCTCATGGGATTCGCTCAACAGGGCGTAGTCGACCGCTGTTGGATCATCCTCGACGGAGATTGACTGCTCTGCGGCCTGTTGAAAAACGCTGCAGATCCGGGCGTGGGCATACTGCACATAGTAGACCGGATTATCATTCGATTGGGACTTCGCCAGATCGAGATCGAAATCCATGTGCTGTTCGCATTTACGCATCACATAGAAGAACCGGGCGGCATCGGCGCCGACCTCCTTGCGCAGTTCCCGCAAGGTGACGAACTGGCCGGAGCGGGTGGACATCTGCACCTTCTCACCACTGCGATAGAGAATCGCAAACTGCACCAGCAGGACATCGAGTTTGGAGGGGTCGTCACCCAGTGCCTGCAGGGCCGCCTTCACCCGTGGAACATAGCCGTGGTGGTCTGCGCCCCAGACATCGATGACCCGATCGAAACCCCGTTCCAGTTTATCCATGTGGTAGGCGATATCGGATGCGAAATAGGTGGTTTGTCCATTGTCGCGAATGACCACCCGGTCCTTTTCATCGCCATAGTCGGTTGAGCGAAACCAGACCGCCCCGTCCTTGTCATAGAGATGCCCCGCGTTACGCAGTCGCGCTATGGCCCGGGTCACGGAACCGCTCTCGGTCAGGCTGCGCTCTGAATACCACTCATCGTAGCTGACGCCAAACAGACCCAGGTCATCGCGGATATCGTCGAGAATTGTGTTGAGACCCAATTCGAAGACAAACCGGTAGCGGTTGTCTCCCAGCAGCTGTTTGGCCCGATCGATCAGGCCATCGATGTGGGCCTCCTTGTCGCCACCAGCGGGTTCGTCCGGCGGGACATCGTGGAAAACGGTTTCAGCATCGTGTCTATAGGCCTCCCCGTGATCCCGGTGCATGGTTGCCGCGATGTCCCATACATAGTCCCCCCGGTAGCCGTTGGCTGGAAAGGTCAGTGCTTCGTCGCACAGCTCGAGATAGCGCAGCCAGACCGAGGTGGCCAGGATATCCATCTGCCTGCCGGCGTCATTCACATAGTATTCGCGATGCACAGCGAATCCGATAGCCTGCAGCAGGTCGGCCACCACCGATCCATAGGCCGCGCCGCGTCCATGCCCCACATGCAGCGGGCCGGTGGGGTTGGCAGAGACGAATTCGACCTGGATGCGCTTGCCTTTGCCCAGCTCACTGCGGCCGTAGCCGTGGCCCTGCTCGATGATGGCGGGTATCAGGCTGTGATAGGCCGTCGCGGTCAGGGTGAAGTTGATGAAACCTGGGCCCGCAATATCGCAACGTTCGATCAGATCGGATGCCGGGAGGGCGTCGAGAAGTCGCTGAGCCAGCGCCCTGGGGCTGGTGCGGGCGGGTCTGGCAAGCGCCATGGCGATATTGGTGGCGAAGTCACCGTGCCGGCTATCTTTGGTGCGTTCGATCTTGGGGACAGGCATAGCCTCTTGTGGTATCACGCCGTCCAGGACCAGTTGCTTCAGTGCCGCCTGTACCAGTTGCTCAATCTGCTTCTTCATCTTGTCTGTGGAATTGCCGGTTTCAAGGGCGGCAAGGATACCAGGAATCGGGTCTTTCAGGGGAGGGGGAGACTCTAATTTTCGGTCAGAAATGGTTCATTTTCCGGTCATATGGCTGTCATTCCCTGTTTCTACACTACCTATAACAATGAATTCTGAGGAAAAAAAGTTTATGTCAGTAGAAAGACGCCACAATAAACGCTATCCCATGTCAGGGGAAGTCTATATCCGCTATCGCAAGCAGCAGGTCTTTCCCGCCAATGCGGTTAACTGCTCAATGCGGGGGATCTATCTGCATACCCGCAGCCTGACCATGCTGACAGGGGCGATGGTCGAGTTGGCGTTTTTCTGCGCTGGCAGGCATTGGGCAGTCACGGGTATTGTGACCCACTGCCAGAAGGACGGGGTCGGTATCATGTTTTGGCGGCCCCAACCGGAACTCTACGATGCGGTGATCGCCTCGGCATCCGGTAACCGGCCCATTGCTCATCAGGATGGGGCGGCCAGCGAGGCTGTCATCTGATCCAGGCCAGCCGACACGACCTGCCGTGGCCGATTGACTGGAGGCTGGCCTGAATATGTCCGGAGAATCCCGGGATGATTCTCCCTGTGGATTCCACGGCTGTCATCTTTGTGTAACAAACCTCCTGTTTAATGGCTGACTTCACAGTCAATAGAGATACCGTGATGACAGTCCCCAGAATACTTGCAGTAGATGATGAACCCGCTGTCGGTGAAATGTTGCGGTTTATTCTGGAGCAGGACGGGTTTCAGGCGGATTTTGTCGAAAATGCGACCCAGGCCATCAATCAGATCCGCAAAGCCAAGCCGGATCTGATTCTGCTCGACTGGATGCTGCCGGGCATGAGCGGTCTGGAACTGGCGGGCAGGTTGAAGAAGGACCGCGAGACGGCATCGATCCCGATTATCATGCTGACGGCCAAGGGCGAGGAGGATGACAAGGTTCGCGGTCTCGATATCGGCGCTGAAGACTATGTCACCAAACCCTTCTCAGCCAGGGAGCTGCTGGCCAGAATCCGCTCTATCCTGCGGCGTGTATCGCCCCTGTTGGCCGGGAATCTGCTCGAATGCGGCGGGCTTGCCCTCGATCCGCTGAGCCATAGGATCACCTCTGACGGTGATGATGTCGATCTTGGTCCCACCGAGTTCAGGCTATTGCACTTCTTCATGTCTCATCGCGAAAGGGTCTTCACCCGGGGCCAATTGCTGGATCAGGTGTGGGGCACAAACGTCTATATTGAAGAGCGTACGGTGGATGTCCACATCCGGCGCCTGCGTAAGGCCCTGGAACCCACCGCTAAGGATAAGCTGCTGCAGACTGTGCGTGGAGCGGGTTATCGATTTTCGAATAAGCGCTGATCCCGGAAGCACGCTCTTCCTCATTTCAAGCGGCTCTAGATAAAGAAAGAGCAAGCTTGCGGGAAGATAAATGCGTCAAATTCCCTCCTGCGTCGGCATGTAACAAAAAAGTCATGTCTCTCTCATTTTCTATTCATCTTAAAGGCCTATTCTCTAGCGCCTGATTACAACATTCGCTCGGTTTTCTGGTTACCGAGTTCTCTACGAAGGAGAGATAGAAACATGAAAAAGCTGATTTCGGCAGCGGCTGCACTGTCATCGACCGGTTTTGTCGGCATGGCCTCTGCGCGTGACTACATCAGTGTGGTCGGTTCCTCGACTGTCTACCCATTTGCTACCGTGGTGGCCGAGCAGTTCGGCAAGACCTCCAGGTTCAAGACCCCCAAGATCGAGTCTACCGGTTCCGGCGGCGGTTTGAAGCTGTTCTGTGCCGGTGTGGGTGTGGAGCATCCCGACATCACCAATGCTTCCCGTCGGATCAAGAAATCCGAGGTTGAACGTTGCGCCGGCAATGGTATCAACGACATCATCGAGGTAAAGGTCGGTTATGACGGTATCGTCCTGGCCAACTCCAAGGCGGCGCCCCGTTTCTCCGTTTCCCGCAAGGATATCTTCCTGGCGCTGGCCAAACAGGTTCCGGATCCGAAGGATCCCACCAGCGGCAAGCTGGCAGCCAATCCTTACCAGACCTGGAAGGAGGTCAACAGCGATCTGCCTGCGATGGCCATCGAAGTCCTGGGTCCTCCCCCTACATCCGGTACCCGTGACGCCTTCGCCGAGCTGGCGATGGAGGGTGGCTGTAAGAAAGTCGACTGGATCAAGGCGATGAAAAAGAGGGACAAGAAGATGTACAAGTCGATCTGTCACACGGTGCGCGAAGACGGCAAATACATCGAAGCCGGCGAGAACGACAACCTGATCGTGCAGAAACTCGAGGCCAACAAGGGCGCCCTGGGCGTGTTCGGTTACAGCTTCCTGGATCAGAACTCCGACAAGGTGCAGGGTTCGCTCATCGACGGCGTCGAGCCGGCCTTCGAGCTGATCGCCGATGGCAGCTATCCGGTATCCCGTCCGCTCTACTTCTACGTGAAGAGGGCGCACATGGGCAGGATCCCCGGTATCGAGAACTATCTGGCTGAGTTCACCAGCGACAAGGCCTGGGGCGATGACGGCTATCTGGCCGACAAGGGCCTGATCCCGATGCCGGCCGAAGAGCGCAAAGCGTTCAAGAATGACGTTGAGGCCAAGACCTCTCTGAAACTCTGACACCCTTTTTCATGGGTGAAGGAGCGGCTGTCTCGTACATTGGAGGCAGCCACTTTCTCCCGGAGTCTATGGCATGCAATCGACTACGCTGATCATTGTTCTGCTGGGTCTCACGGCAGTGGCCTATTACATGGGCTGCAAGCGCTCCCTGAGTCTGGTGAGCGGCCGGGTCAGGGATCTCCATTCGCTCCCTTCCTACTATGGTATTCACACCGCGCTCTGGTGTGGCGTGCCTGCGCTGCTGCTGTTTGTTATGTGGATCTCTTTTGAAGGATCTGTGGTTACAGCCCTGGTGGTGGAGGGCCTGCCGGCGAAGATTCAAAATCTTCCCCCTGATCGGCTCAATCTGGTAATGAACGACATCCGCAACCTAGCCCAGGGGGATATAGTCTCACGGGCAGCGGATGCAACCATGCGGCGCGCCGCCGATCACTATGCCTCCCTGTTGCGCATCAGTGATATGGCGCTGTTCGTAGTGGTCCTGTCGGTCGCGGTCATCGGCGGGCTTCTGGCCCGGCGCTCCATCGGTCGCCATCAGCGTGCCCGAAACCGGGTGGAAAGGGCGATCAACTTCTTTCTGGTCTCCAGCTCCTCGCTGGCGATCTTTACCACCATCGGCATCGTATTGTCGGTGCTCTTCGAGTCGATCCGTTTCTTTCAACAGATACCGGTAACCGAGTTTCTGTTCGGCCTGGAGTGGTCGCCCCAGACGGCGATCAGGGCAGACCAGGCCGGTTCTTCAGGGGTCTTCGGTGCGATTCCACTGTTTGCGGGCACCTTCTTGATTACTTTGATCGCGATGTTCGTTGCCGTGCCGATCGGCCTGATGTCCGCGATCTACATGGCGGAATACGCAGGCAAGCGCTTCCGCGCCCTGGCCAAACCGGTGCTTGAGATCCTGGCCGGCATTCCTACCGTTGTGTATGGCTTTTTCGCCGCCTTGACCGTGGCTCCGTTTTTCCGCGATATGGGCGCCACCCTCGGCCTCAGCGTCTCCTCCGAGTCGGCCCTGGCAGCGGGTATGGTGATGGGGATCATGATCATCCCCTTCGTCTCATCCCTGTCGGACGATGTCATCAACGCGGTACCCCGGGCGATACGCGACGGATCCTGCGGCCTCGGCGCCACCCGTTCGGAAACCATACGCCAGGTGATCATTCCCGCCGCACTGCCGGGCATCGTCGGCGGCTTGCTGCTGGCCGTTTCGCGGGCCATCGGCGAGACCATGATCGTGGTGATGGCCGCCGGCCTGTCCGCCAACCTGACCGCCGATCCGCTGCAAGCGGTGACCACGGTAACCGTCCAGATCGTTACCCTGCTGGTGGGGGATCAGGAGTTCGACAGCGCCAAGACCCTGGCGGCGTTCGCCCTGGCCCTGGTGTTGTTCGTGATTACCCTCGCGCTCAACATGATCGCGCTGCACATCGTGCGCAAATACCGTGAACAATATGAATAATCTGCGGCAACAACACGCCGGGACAATAGTGCGGATCCAACAGGGACTGGAACGCCGCCATCGTCAGGAAAAACGTTTTCAGTGCATGGGGCTGGGGGCGATCGTCCTTGGCCTGGTTTTCGTATCGTTCCTGTTTATCAGTATCTTTGCCAATGGCTACACCGCATTTCAGCAGACCTACGTGAAGCTGGATGTCGATTTCGATCCTGAAATGATCGCACCCGTGGGCGAGACCGATCCGGATCTGCTCTCCCGGGCGAACTACGGCGGTTTGATCAAAAAGACACTGCGGGAGATGTTTCCCAAAGTCACCTCCCGCCGGGAGAAAAAGGTCCTCTTCGATCTGGTAAGCACCGGCGCGCGTTTTCAGCTGCGGGATCGGGTGATGCGGGACCCCTCCATGATCGGCACCCGGCGGAGCGTCTGGCTGGTGGCGGACGACGATGTGGATATGCTGATCAAGGGGCACATCGATCTCAACGTTCCGGAGAGCGACCGGCGCATCAAGAACAACCAGATGGCATGGATAGCGTCGCTACAGGCGGATGATCGTATTGAAAAGCGTTTCAATACCACCTTCTTCACCGCCGGCGACTCCCGTGAACCCGAATTGTCGGGTATCAAGGGTGCTGTCCATGGTCCCTTCTTTACCCTGTTGATCTGCCTGCTGATCTCGTTTCCGGTGGGTGTCGCGGCAGCGGTCTATCTCGAGGAGTTTGCCCCCAAGAACCGCTGGACAGACCTCATCGAGGTGAATATCAACAACCTGGCGGCGGTGCCCTCCATCGTCTTCGGCCTGCTGGGCCTGGCTGTGTTCATCAACGTTTTCGGTTTGCCGAGATCGGTGCCGCTGGTGGGTGGCCTGGTGTTGGCGCTGATGACCCTGCCGACGATCATCATCGCCAGCCGCGCCGCATTGAAATCCGTGCCGCCCTCGATCCGTGAGGCGGCGCTCGGGGTCGGCGCGTCGCCGATGCAGACAGTCACCCATCATGTGTTGCCCCTGGCGATGCCGGGCATGCTCACCGGCACCATCATCGGCATGGCCCAGGCGCTGGGCGAGACCGCGCCCCTGCTGATGATCGGCATGGTGGCCTTCATTGTCGACATCCCCGGCGGGCCCTTCGATCCCTCGGCGGTACTGCCGGTACAGATCTACCTTTGGGCCGACAGTCCGGAAAGAGCCTTCGTCGAACGCACATCGGCGGCCATCATGGTGTTGCTGGCCTTCCTGATCAGCATGAACCTGTTGGCCGTCTGGCTGAGAAAGAAATTTGAGCGGCGTGGGTAAGCCAATGACAGCGAGGCAAGTATGGAACAGTTAGTCAATGAGTGTGGCGTAGTCGCCAAAACGGCAAAACCGGATATTCAAGCCGGGATCGATATGCCGGCAGCCTATGAACAACATGGTAGCGGCACAATCGGAGAGATCTATATTGAAGACCCCCGTATTACCTGCCGGAACGTCGATGTCTACTATGGGGAGGAGCAGGCGATATACGATGTCAGCCTCGATATCGGCAGGCATCAGGTGATCTCCATGATCGGGCCGTCAGGTTGCGGCAAGTCCACTTTTCTGCGCTGTCTCAATCGCATGAACGACACCATCGACATCTGCCGCGTCACCGGCCAGATCAAGATGGATGAGCAGGATATCTACGACGACGGTCTGGATGTGGTGCCGCTACGCGCCAGCGTCGGCATGGTGTTTCAAAAGCCCAATCCGTTTCCGAAATCGATCTACGACAATATCGCTTACGGACCGCGTATCCATGGCCTGTACGACAATGCCAAGCATCTTGATGAGATTGTCGAGAACTCCCTCACCAGAGCCGGCCTGTGGGATGAGGTCAAAGACCGGCTCGACCAGCCGGGAACCGGCCTCTCGGGTGGGCAGCAGCAACGTCTCTGCATCGCGCGGGCGATTGCGGTAAGCCCGGAAGTGATACTGATGGACGAGCCCTGTTCCGCCCTCGACCCCATCGCCACCGCCAAGATCGAGAAGCTGATCGACGAATTGCGGGAAAACTACACCATCGCCATCGTCACCCACTCCATGCAGCAGGCTGCCCGGGTGAGCCAGCGTACGGCCTATTTCCATCTCGGTAAGTTGATCGAGGTGGGCGAAACGGATCAGATCTTTACCAATCCCCGTCATAAACTGACCGAAGACTATATTACCGGTCGCTTTGGTTAAGGATTGAAAAGATGTACGAAATGACCGATGGACACACTGTAAAGGCGTTCAACGAGGAACTGGAGAGTATCAACGCACTCGTTGTCGAGTTGGGGGGTTGGGACTGGATCAGTTGCACCGGGCCGTACAGACACTCAAGGATGAGGATGCCAAAGAGGCGGGCCTGGTGATCGACCTTCCTCATGGAGGACTCGCGCAGCGTGGGTCATGTGGTTGATATCGTTCTGGCGATCCGGGCCCTGGAGCGGATCGGCGGTCATGCCAAGAATATCGGTGGTCATGTCATCTTCCTGATAACCGGCAAGGATGTCAGGCACGAAGATGTATATGCTATCTACGGTGAATTAAAGCATATCACTTAGGCCGGCAGGTTGATAACCATCTGCTCGGTCTGTTTTTGTCGGTGTCAGTTAAAGCCGTTACACCATAAGGTGGTGGCTTTATGTCCAGCGGCGAAAAGTTCAGTACCGCTTGCACATGGGTCTGCATCAGGTTGCAGTGTTTTGCTTGATCGGTACCGGTGAGACCCGCCAAATCCGCTCGCAATACTCTTTGATGGCCCGGTCTGATGAGAACCAGCCGCAGCGGGCGGTATTCAGGATCGATGCGTGGGTCCATTTTGTCGGGTCATTCCAGGTATCATCCACCTGCTGCTGGCACGCCCGGTAGGTAGAAAAATCCTCGAGTACGAAAAAATGGTCATGTTGCAGCAGGCTATCGATCAGTGGCCTGAATCTTGTACTGTCCCCGGAAGAGAATAGACCGCCGGCGAGGACATCGACGACGCTGCGCAATTGCTGGTCTTTCAGATAACGCTCCCGTGGCCGGTAGCCGCCGGCTCGACGGTTTGCCACCTCCGATTCAGTGAGACCGAAAAGAAAAAAATTCTCCTTACCCACCCGTTGGCGAATCTCTATATTGGCCCCATCAAGGGTCCCAATGGTCAAGGCGCCGTTGAGTGCGAATTTCATATTGCCCGTGCCCGAGGCCTCCATCCCCGCTGTCGAGAGCTGTTGTGAAAGATCGGCGGCGGGATAGATCTTCTCTGCGCTGCTGACATTAAAATTGGGCAGGAAAGCGATACGCATCTTATCGCTGACGTCCGGGTCGGAATTAACCGTATCGGCAACAGCGTGGATCAACTCGATAATAACTTTGGCGGAGTAGTATCCGGGCGCCGCTTTACCGGCGAACAGCAAGGTGCGTGCTGGAGCGTCAGTATGCAGACCGCGCTTCAATTCCAGATACCGGCAAATGATATGGAGGATATTCAGGTGTTGGCGTTTGTACTCATGGATACGTTTGATCTGACAGTCAAACAGCGTTGCAGGGTCCACTTCGATACCCGAGGTCTTGAATATGGTCTGCGCAAGAGTTTGTTTATTGCCTAATTTAACCTCGCGCCAGGCGCCTTGAAAACCGGGGTTGTCAGACCACTCCTCAAGTTCCCGCAAACGTTCCAGATCCTTGGTCCACGCATCACCGATCGTATCGTTTATCAGGCGGGTCAATGCCGGATTTGCCAGGATCATAAATCGCCGCGGTGTGACACCATTGGTGATATTGGTAAAACGTTCAGGATCCAGGATGTGGAAATCCCTCAACACGCGGTCCCGCAGCAGGCGGCTATGCAGATTCGCCACCCCATTGATATGCTGACTGGCGGCAGTCGCCAGGTGGGCCATGCGTACATTGCGACCGTATCTTTCATCGATCAGGGAGATCCGGGCGAGCAGCGCATCATCATCAGGTGAACGGGTTTTGACCTTTTCCAGGAGACGGCGGTTGATTTCGTAGATGATTTCGAGGTGCCTGGGCAGAACCTCGCTGATGAGTTCTACCGGCCAGGTTTCAAGGGCCTCCGGGAGCAGGGTGTGGTTGGTATAGGAGACGGTTTTTCGCACCAGCCGCCATGCCTCATCCCACGCCATGTCGTGAACATCGATCAACAGGCGCATTAGCTCGACCACCGCGATTGCCGGATGGGTGTCATTGAGCTGAATGGCGAATTTCTCCGGCAGCAGATCCAGTGAGCCATTCTGTTGCAGCAGCAGACGCAGGATATCCTGGATGGTGCAGGCACAGAAAAAATACTCCTGTTCCAGGCGCAGGCGTTTCCCCTGCATCGGTTCGTCGTTGGGATAAAGCACCTTGCTGATCGTCTCCGAGGCGATCTTCTCCTCGACCGCGCGCTCGTAGTCGCCCACATTGAAGGCGCCCAGGTTGAATGATTCGCAGGCCTGGGCATTCCACAGCCGTAACAGGTTGACTGTATGCACCCGGTAACCGGGTATCGGTGTGTCATAGGCAACACCCTTGACATGGCGTTGCGGTTGCCAGCGAACGTGGTAGCGGCCGGACTCATCCGTGTAGTGCTCCGTGACGCCGCCAAAGCCAACCTCGAAGTTGATCTCGGGTCTTGGGATCTCCCACGGATTTCCGCTACGCAGCCACATATCGGCAAGTTCCACCTGGCGGCCGTGCCGGATCACCTGTTCGAAGATACCGAATTCGTAGCGGATGCCATAACCGATGGCAGGGATCTGCAGGGTGGCCAGGGAATCGAGATAACAGGCCGCCAGCCTGCCCAGGCCGCCATTGCCGAGACCTGGCTCCGGTTCCTGCGCGGTGATCTCATCGAGGTCCAGGCCAAGGCCTGCCATCGCCTGGCGTATCTGGGGTTCGATGCCCAGGGAGAGTACCGCATTATGCAGGTGTGGTCCGGTCAGGTACTCTGCGGAGAGGTAGCATACACTGCGGCTGGCCTGTCGGTAGTAGGTACTCGCGGTTTCTATCCAGTTGCTCAGCAACCGGTCGCGCACGGTCCATGCCAGGGCCAGATAGAAGTCATTTTGCGATGCCACCTGCGGAAAGCGGGCCTGGACAAAATAGAGGTTATCCAGAAACGAATGTCGGATGGAATCGGCATCCGAAGCGATACGGTAATCGGAGATCTGTTTCTTCTTCATGAGGTGTATATTTATCCGGTGTTCCCTGATAAAAGCTTAGATACAAAACTAAACTAAGCCCAACAAAAGCAAACGGATTTGTGTGGTCATGCCCACTTAGGATATATACTTGGCAGAGAGATAGACTATTTTCGAATATGTCTCCGATCCTTACTGCTTTTGACGGTTTCGCATTAGCCGGGTAGGTATAGAAAAGGTTTTTTGATGGATCAATCACGCACGCAGCACTTCTCTTTCTCTCTCATCTATCCAATAGCACTCTGCCTGGCGCTGTTGGTGACAGGCTGTTCGGTCTCTTATTCAACAGATGTTGATTCCGAGCAAAAAATATCCGACGAGAAGGGGAATTTTAACGGTGACCTGGATGTGCAGGATCAGTTTGGCCTTGCCTTGGCCAATATCGGTGATCTGGAGGTTGACGGGGTTACCGATATTGCCGTGGGTGCGCCATTCGATGACGACGATGGGGAGAATAGGGGCGCGGTATGGATACTGTTCATGGACAGCGACGGAAAGGTCGATACCCATCAAAAGATCTCGGGTGATTCGGGGGACTTCACCGGCGATCTGGATGACGGTGATCAGTTCGGTCGTGCCATCGCCCCCCTCGGCGATCTGAACGGAGATGGCTTTCTGGATATCGCCGTGGGCGCCCCGCTGGATGATGATGCCGGCACCGACAAGGGTGCAGTCTGGATCCTGTTTCTCAATGGTGACGGCACAGTCCTTTCGGAACAGAAGATCTCGCACGACGAAGGCGGGTTCGAGGGGGATCTGGATGACAACGATCAGTTTACCCACGCCCTGGCCAGTATCGGCGATCTGAATAACGATGGGGTCACCGATCTGGCGGTTGGCGTGCCTTACGATGATGATGGAGGAACCGACCGGGGGGCGGTCTGGATACTCTTTATGAACAGTGATGGTACGGTTCTATCGTCACAAAAGATATCCTCTGACGGGGGCAACCTCGACCGTGATCTGGATGATGAAGACCATTTCGGCACGGCCGTGACTGAGATAGGCGATCTTAACGGCGACGGTGCGACCGATCTCGCCGTAGGCGTGAGTGGCGATGATGATGGTGGCCCTGAGCGGGGCGCCGTGTGGATCCTGTTTCTGAATGCTGACGGAACGGTTGATTCCAAGAAGCGCATATCGCAGAACCGCGCCTCATTTGACGGGCAGCTCAGCGACAACGACCGGTTTGGCGGTGCGCTTGCCAATCTCGGGGACATCAACAGTGACGGCACGGATGATCTGGCGGTGGGCGCGAAACAGAGTGATGACGGCGGCGCTGAACGGGGTGCCGTCTGGGTCCTGTTTTTGGAAGTCGATGGCGAGGTTATCTCATCTTCGAAGTTTTCCGATACAGAGGGCGGTTTCGATGGCGATCTCGACAGCGGCGACCAATTCGGCGCAGCTGTTGCTCAATTGGGGGACCTGGATGGGGATGGCATAAACGACCTGGCGGTCGGCGCCAGCCTCGATGATGACGGCGGTACGGACAAAGGCGCGCTCTGGGTGCTCTTCATGGATGAAGTGGATACTGACCATGACAGGCAAGAGGGTGGAATATTCAATATGTCCCAGGACGATCTGGCCAACTTTCTCAACGATCCGGGGGGATGATTCGATCCCTCAATAGGGCCGGTTGGATCGTTATTGACTGGTTCTGGGCTCACAGCATCTCCTGCGGATCCACATCGATCGACCAACGTACTCTGCGTGCTTCGGACAACCGGGTGATCTCGGAAACCCATTTTTCCAGCCACTGATGCAGCGGCTGGCGACGGGCGGACTGGATCAGCAGATGGGCCCGGGTCCTGCCGGCCTTGCGCGCCATGGGAGCGGGTACAGGTCCCCAGAATTCAAGCGAACCGTTGCCGTTCAGCGCTTTGCCGACCTTGACCGCCTGATTGAGAAAGTTCTCCGGGTCTGCGGCCTTGGTCGATTCGGCGCGCAGCAATACCTGGTGGGAGTAAGGCGGGAAGGCGGCCGCGCGACGCTCGTCTAGCGCCTCGTCGGCAAAGGCCTCATAGCCACGCTTGGTCAGTAGCTGCATCAGGGGATGGTCAGGATGGCGTGTCTGGATCAGTACCCTGCCGGGGCGCTCTGCCCTGCCGGCTCTGCCCGCCACCTGCAATACCAGTTGCGCCATGCGTTCAGAGGCACGGAAGTCAGCACCGAACAGCCCTTGATCCACATCCAGTATGGCGACCAGCGTGACATCCGGGAAGTGGTGGCCCTTGGCCAGCATTTGGGTACCCAGAAGAAGTGGAAACTCGCCGGCTTTGATGCGTGACAGGATCTGCTCCAAGGCGCCCTTGCGGCTGGTGGAGTCGCGGTCGATGCGCGCCAGCGGAGTGCCGGGGAAGTGTCTTTGCAGGGCCTCTTCCACGCGCTCGGTTCCCTGTCCCAGCGGCCGCAGATCGGGGCTGCCGCATTCCGGGCACTGGTTGGGTTCACGTCGCTGATGGCCGCAATGGTGGCACCATAGCAGCCGCAGTTGCCGGTGGTGCGTCATGCGCGCGTCGCAGCGGGGGCAATCGGTCAGCCAGCCGCACGCGTGGCAGGTGAGCATCGGCGCATAACCGCGCCGGTTGAGGAACAGCAGAGCCTGTTCATCGGCGTCGAGTGTCCGTCGAAGTTGCTTGATCAATGCGGGTGAGAGCCCGCCATCGAGATGAACGTTGCGAATATCCAGCAGCATCAGCGGTGGTATCCGGGCATTGCCGACCCGTTGCGGCAGGCTCAATCGGGTATAACGCCCTTCAGCCACATTGCGCAGGGATTCCAGAGAGGGTGTCGCGGAGCCAAGCACCACCGGGCAGCCGCACTGCTGTCCACGCACCAGCGCCAGGTCTCTGGCGGAGTAGCGAAATCCCTCCTGCTGTTTGTAGGAGAGGTCGTGCTCCTCATCGACGATGATCAGACCCAGGTTGGGCATCGGTGTGAAAACCGCTGAACGGGTACCGATCAGGACCGGCCGCCGACCACGGCGCAGCGTCTGCCACACCCGCTCCCGTTCACCATCGGCGAGGGCTGAGTGGAGGGCCGCCACGCCTGCCCCCATGCTCTTTTGGAAGCGCTGCAACAGTTGTGGTGTCAGACCGATCTCCGGTATCAGCAGCAGAGCCTGTTGCCCCCTGCCGACGACGGTTTCGATCAGACGCAGGTAGACTTCAGTCTTGCCGCTCCCGGTTACGCCGTGGAGCAGAAAGGGTCTGAATCTTCCCAGCTGCCGGTATACCCGATCGACCGCCTCCCGCTGCTCGCTGTTGAGATCGATGTCTTTCGCATACGAAGTGACGGGGTGTTGAGGCTCCCGGATTTGGCAGCGCTCAATCCAGCCCTTCTCGAGCAGTACTCGGATCACCGCCCGGGAGGTCTGCAAACGTTGCATCAGGATTGTGCGCTCCATCCCTTCAGGTGTTTGCGAAAGTGCCCGCATCAGTGCGAGTTGTTTCGGCGCCCGGCGTAAAGACTCAGGAGCGACTGTTCTCCCCAAGGTGGTGAGACGAACGCCGTTTTGCCTGCTTCCGGATCGGCTGGATTGCTTGCGCAATGTGACCGGTAGGGCATGGAAGATCACATCCCCCAGCGGGTGTTGATAATAACTTGCGGCCCAGTGCAGCAGGCGCAGATCCGACGAGCCAAGCAGGGGCTGTATATCGATCTGCCTCAACGCCCGCTTCAGCCGGTCCGGCGGAACCTCGCTTCTGGCGTTTACCGCCACCAGGATACCGATACGGCTGCTGCGCCCGAAAGGAATCTGATAGCGGCATCCGACAGCCGGATCGTGAGGTGGATTTTCAGGTGGCAGATAGTCGTACAACACCCTTAAAGGACCGGGTAAGGCAATCTGTAATATAGGGTCTGAAGCCATGCCGGAGACTGTATCATGGGCGCAGATTCGAGGTCGGATTTAATCTGAACGGCAGTTGCGGGGAGCGGCGATAATTTTCCACAACATCTGTGGATAACTTTGTGTGTAATTTCAGAATATTCAACCAAAGGCCTTGTTACAACTGGATTCCTATTAATTTGACCAGTTTTTCACCATTTTTATTTATACCAATTGTTACAAGTATTTATAGTAAATTAGATTGTTCTAATTTGTTAATAAAGCGTTTTCAGTTGATGCTGTATTGCGACACAAGAGGCAGTGTGTATAAACAAGGCTTTACGCGTCAGTAACCGCTTACGCATAGACTCGACCCGCCGTCATGAGATGTTGGGTGAGGCTGTTGTATGAATACAACAACTCCACTCTGAAGCGGGCTTGCCAAGACCTGGGTTTTGTCTGTTTCCTCGGGTGCTGAGAGAATGGCGGGTCTGGCACTGTCGGTAATTGCGGAATGGTGGAATTGGGACCTATTGGATTTGTGTCAACAGGCCCTGATACTCGGTTAATACAGGACGGGGGGAGGGGACACTGTCGTGACTCAATGGCAAATCATCGCGCAACATATCGCACAGACAACAGGTAAGCCGTTCAATCCGTCGGAGCCGAGACATGTGGGCGGCGGATGCATCAATACCGGGGTGCGTTTGATGGATGGTGAACGGACCTATTTCGTGAAGTTGAATCGCACAGCCCTGCTGGATATGTTCGAGGCGGAGGCGGATGGGCTGAGATCGATGGCGGAGACCAAAACGATCAGGGTCCCGCAACCCCTCTGTTTCGGTTTGAGTGATAAACAGTCCTATCTGGTCATGGAATATGTCGAAGTGGGGCATGCCGGCCGCAACGGCAGTGATCTGGCGGGGCGTCAACTGGCGGCAATGCATCGCAACAGTCAGCCCGGCTATGGCTGGTTCCGGGATAATACCATCGGTTCGACACCGCAGGAGAATCAAACCTGTGACAACTGGAGCGACTTCTGGCGCGATCGTCGACTTGGCTTTCAGCTGCGTCTTGCCGAAAGGAACGGTTACGGTGGTAGCCTGCAACGCAAGGGTGAACGCCTTATGGACCGCTTCCATGTGCTCATCGATCATCAGCCACAACCGTCGCTGCTGCATGGGGATCTATGGGGAGGAAACATGGCCTACACAAGCGGGGGCGACCCCGTCATCTTCGATCCGGCCGTCTACTATGGAGACCGGGAGGCGGATCTTGCCATGACCGAACTTTTCGGCGGCTTCGGCAACCGTTTCTATGATGCCTACCGGGAGGCATGGCCGCTTGCCGCCGGCTACTCGACCCGTAAGATCCTCTATAACCTCTACCATATTCTGAATCACCTCAACCTTTTCGGTAGTGGCTATCTGGGGCAGGCATCGTCGATGATCGATCGGTTGTTGGCGGAGGTTTAGCCCCAATATTTCACGCATTAAAAAGGCAAAATCCTGATACTTCGATATAATTCAGTCGCTTACACTGTAATCGAAAGGATTTTGCCTGTGACAAACTGCACCCAGACTGCCTTTGATTTTCCAGCCCTAAAACGCCGTAAGGTTCAAGCCGAGTTTTCCGGTGGCGATATCACCTCGGACGGCGGCGTGTTGCTGCTGCGTGAGATCGACAGGCGTCTGGGATTGCTCGAGGCGGTTGATGAGGTCATCCCCGACCCGCGAGATCCCCGCTATATTGAACACAGCCAGTTGAGCCTGTTGCGCCAGCGAGTCTATGGGCTCTGCCTGGGTTATGAAGATCTGAACGACCATCAGACACTACGCACCGACCCGGCCCTACAGAGCTCGATCGAACGCGAGGAGGTACTGGGCAGCCAGTCGACACTTTGTCGGCTGGAGAACCGGGTCGATCGCCGGGTTGCCGTTGATGTCCACAACCTACTGCTCGAGCAGTTCATTGCCTCATATGATGCACTACCCGATGAGCTGATCCTGGATTTCGACGCCACGGATGATCCGGTGCATGGCCGCCAGGAAGGCCGCTTCTTTCACGGCTACTACGATCACTACTGCTTCCTGCCCCTGTATGTCTTTTGTGGCGATCAACTGCTGGTGAGTTATCTGCGGCCCAGCCGGATCGATGCGCCCAAGCATGCCTGGGCGATTCTGGCGCTGTTGGTCAAACGCCTGCGCCGGGCTTGGCCTGAAGTGCGTATCATCTTTCGGGGCGATAGCGGCTTTTGCCGTCACCACATGCTCAGCTGGTGCGAGCGCAACGCTGTGGGCTATATCGTGGGCATCGCCAAGAATGACGCCTTGCTGCGGTGTATCCGTGAGCCCATGCAGTGGGTTGAGGAACTGGCGAAGCGAACCGGCATGAAGATGCGGGAATTCTTTCAGTTTCACTATGCCGCCAGCACCTGGAAGACGCGTCGCAAGGTGATCGCCAAACTGGAGGTCACCGACAAGGGGCCAAATCCACGCTTCATCGTCACCAACCTGGCCGGCGACAAACAGCGCCTTTACGATGACCTCTACTGCGCCCGTGGTGACATGGAGAACCGAATCAAGGAGCAGCAACTGGGGCTGTTCGCCGATCGCACCAGCGCGCATTACTGGTGGGCCAATCAGTTTCGTCTACTGCTGTCCAGTCTGGCCTATGTGCTGATGGAGGCCATCCGGCGCCTCGCGCTGAAGGGCACGGAACTGGCGCGTGCACAGATGACCACGATCCGGCTCAAACTGTTCAAGATCGGGGCGGTCATCATTCGCAACACGCGACGGATCCGCTTCCTGCTCTCCAGCACCTATCCCTATCAGGCGCTGTTTTTCCAGGTGGCGGCACGACTCAAGCCGGGATAGCCCGGCAGAGTGCTGCCCCGGCACGTTGATCAACAATGGGGGTAAGGGGGAGTCTGCCCGGAGGGTGGAAAATCAGGGCTTGATAGAGGTTTGGTTCCCAGTGAGGGCAAACCATCCAAGCTTGGCCATATCACCGGCTAAATTTAAAAACGGATGAAACATGCGGGTTAGGCGGATAGCTGGAGGCTTTCGAGTACCTCGATCAGTCGTTGATTCTGTGCTGGAGTTCCGATGGTGATGCGCAGATGGCCGTCGATTCTCGGTTGCCGGAAATGACGGACGATGACCCCTTGCTCACGCAGTTTAGCGGCGATCACCGACGCATCCTGCATTGGGTGATGGGCGAAAACGAAATTGGCGGCAGAGGGGGGCAGCTGAAATCCCAAGGTTTGCAGTTTACTGCTTAGAAGCTCTCTGGATTCGATGATCCGGCGGCATATCTTTCTGAAATAGTCCTCATCGTTGAAGGAGGCGGTTGCCGCAGCCGCGGCAACGTGGTCGATGGGGTAGGAGTTGAAACTGTCCTTTACCCTGACAAGCGCCTCGATCAGTTCTGAACTGCCCATTGCCAGACCGATGCGCAGGCCGGCCAGGGCGCGGGATTTGGAGAGTGTCTGTGTCACCAGCAGATTGGGATAACGGTTCACCAGCGCCACCGCGCTTTCTCCACCGAAGTCGATATAGGCCTCATCGATCACCACCACGGAATCCCGGTTGCGTTCGAGTAGCCGCTCGATCCGCTGCAGTGACAACAGACAACCGGTGGGTGCATTCGGATTGGGAAAAACGATGCCGCCGTTGGCTTGAATATAGGGTTCGAGATCGAGCTTGAACGCATTATCGAGGGGAATCGTCTGGTACTCGATGCCGTACAATCGGCAATAGACCGGATAGAAGCTGTAGGTGATGTCGGGAAACAGCAGCGGCCGGGATTGCTGAAAGAAGGCAAAGAAGGCATGGGCAAGCACCTCGTCCGAGCCGTTACCTACAAAGACCTGTTCCGCAGTCAGGCCGTAGTAGTCGGCCACCGTTTCCCGTACGCCGGTGGAGCCGGGGTCGGGATAGAGTCGCAACCCATCGCCGACAACGTGATTGATGGCCTCAATCACCTTTGGCGACGGCCCATAGGGATTTTCGTTTGTGTTGAGTTTGATCAGATTGTCGATACGCGGCTGTTCACCCGGCACATAGGGTGAGAGTTGATCGACAATGGGGCTCCAGTAGCGGCTCATCGTTAGAGAATCCTGATTTTTTCATGCCTTCATGGAAACAGTCTACCAATCAATATGAGTGGTGGGCAGCGATATGGAACCCGCCTAATCCTGCGTTTGCTTAAACCGATACTCTGCAGAACGGGCGTGGGCGGTGAGCCCTTCACCCCTGGCCATGACGGATGACGTCCTGGCCAGATTATCGGCGCCCTCCGCAGATGCCATGATCAGGCTGGAGCGCTTTTGAAAATCATACACCCCCAGGGGGGAAGAGAAGCGTGCGGTGCGCGAGGTCGGCAAGACGTGGTTAGGGCCTGCGCAATAGTCGCCCATCGCCTCTGCAGTGTATCTGCCCATGAAAACGGCGCCCGCATGGCGTATCTGTTTAACCAGTGCCTGGGGATCGGCCACCGATAGTTCGAGATGTTCCGGTGCGATGTGGTTGGCCACCTCGACCGCTTCTTCCATATCCTTGACGTGAATCAACGCTCCGCGGACTCGTAACGCGGTAGCGATGATCTCCTGTCGCTCCATGGTCGGCAGCAATTTGTCGATGCTGTCACTTACCTGTTGAAGAAAGGCTGTATCAGGGGAGAGCAGTATCGATTGTGCATCTTCGTCATGCTCCGCCTGGGAGAACAGATCCATGGCGATCCAGTCCGGATCGGTCTCGCCGTCACAGATGATCAGGATCTCCGATGGACCCGCCACCATATCGATGCCCACCTGTCCGAACACCGCCCGTTTGGCGGTGGCGACGTAGATGTTTCCCGGGCCGACGATCTTGTCCACGGTCGGGACGCTCTCGGTGCCGTAGGCAAGGGCTGCCACCGCCTGTGCGCCGCCAATGGCGAATACCCGGTCGACGCCGGAGACATAGGCGGCCGCCAGCACCAGTTCATTGAGTTCGCCGTCGGGGGTCGGCACTACCATGATCAGTTCAGCCACACCGGCGACCTTGGCGGGGATGGCATTCATCAATACCGACGAGGGATAGGCGGCCTTGCCGCCCGGTACATACAAACCCACTCTATCGAGAGGGGTTACCTGCTGCCCCAGCAGGGTGCCGTCCGGTTCAGTGTAGGACCAGGAGTCCATAATCTGATGTTCGGCATAGGCGCGGATCCGGTTGGCGGAGAGTTCCAGCGCCTCGCGCTGCGCCGCCGGTATGGTATTCCAGGCCTGTTGCAGGCGATCCAGCGTAATTTCCAGATCGCCAGGCTGTGTCGCCTGCCAGCGGTCGAAGCGGTTGGTGAACGCCACCAGGGCAGCGTCGCCCTTGCTGCGGATCGCCTGAATGATCTCATTTACGGTGTCGTTCACCGCGGTGTCGGAAACCGACTCCCAGGCAAGCAGTGCGTCGAGTTGTTGGCGGAAATCAGTGTCGCTGGTCGATAGTTTGCGTATTTCGCTCATAATGGCTTCTACTGACTATTCAGGTTGTAGGTTGCGATACCGCATCCCGAAAGGCGTCGATCAGCTGCATGACCAGGCCGTGTTTCATTTTCCAAGACGCCTTATTGACCACCAGCCTGGAGCTGATGTCGGCAATATGTTCGAGCGGCACCAGTCCGTTGGCCTTGAGGGTATTGCCGCTCTCAACCAGATCGACGATCAGATCTGACAGGCCGACGATCGGTGCAAGTTCCATGGAGCCGTAGAGCTTGATAATCTCAACCTGTTCCCCTTTGGTGGCGAAAAAGCGCTGTGCACTCTTTACGTATTTGGTGGCGATCCGCAACCGTCCGTTGTTTTGTTTCCTGTCGGGGTAACCGGCTGTCATCATCCGGCATTGCGCGATCTTCAGGTCCAGCGGCTCATACAGGCCATCACCTCCATGCTCCAGCAACACGTCCTTTCCGGCGATACCCAGGTCAGCGGCGCCATATTCGACATAAGTGGGAACATCCGTTGCACGGATAATGACCAGTTTCACCAGTTCATGATTGGTATCGAGGATCAGCTTGCGACTGGTATCCGGATCGTCTGCGGGTTCGATACCGGCATGGGCCAGCAGGGGCAGACTCTGGTTGAAGATGCGCCCCTTGGAGAGCGCGATGGTAATGGGTGCGTCAAATTTCATGGCTCGGTTACGCTTCGCACGGTTTCGGAGGTGGAAGGATATATGAAGTGGCGGTCAGCGGCCAGCAGTGTACCGGGCAGCGGGATCCGGCTGGCAGCTGACCGCCGGCAGCTGTTAGGGCCGATTGGATTAGTGTTAACAGGCCCTAGCTGGGAAGACGCCTGATTTCACCGCCCAGGCCGGCCAGCTTCTCCTCGATGTTCTGGTAGCCGCGATCAATATGGTAGATGCGATCTACCAGGGTTTCACCCTCTGCCACCAATCCCGCCAGCACCAGACTGGCCGAGGCGCGCAGATCGGTGGCCATCACCGGAGCACCTGTCAGGTTGTTGGCGCCGGTACAGATCGCAGTGTTTCCCTCGAGTTTGATCTGCGCCCCCATGCGCTGAAGTTCCTGGACATGCATGAAACGGTTTTCAAAGATCGTTTCGGTGACGATGCCGACGCCTTCTGCGACTGAATTCAATGCCGTGAACTGTGCCTGCATGTCGGTGGGAAAAGCCGGATAGGGCGCCGTGTAGACACCCACTGCCTTCGGTCGTTTGCCTTTCATGTCAAGGCTGATCCAATCCTCACCGATTTCGATTTCAGCCCCGGCCTCACGCAATTTCTGCAACACAGAGTCGACCAGCTCCGAGCGGGTGTCTCGTACCTTGATGTTGCCCTGAGTAATGGCTGCAGCCACCAGAAAGGTTCCGGTTTCGATCCGGTCGGGGAGCACGTTATATTCGGTTCCCTTCAGACTCTCCACCCCCTCGATACAGATATTCGGAGAACCGGCCCCTGAGATTTTGGCGCCCATCTTGTTGAGGCACTCCGCCAGGTCCACCACCTCCGGTTCGCGAGCGGCATTTTCAATCAGACTGGTGCCTTCAGCGAGGGCCGCGGCCATCATCAGGTTTTCCGTACCCGTCACTGTGACCATATCCATCACGATCCTGGCGCCATGCAGGCGTTTACAGCGGGAGCGAATGTACCCGTTTTCCACTTCGATATCGGCACCCATGGCGCGCAATCCCTCGATATGCAGGTTGACCGGGCGGGAACCGATGGCGCAACCGCCGGGGAGGGAGACATCAGCGTGTCCGAAACGGGCCAACAGGGGGCCGAGCACCAGGATGGAGGCGCGCATGGTCTTGACCAATTCATAGGGGGCGCTGAATTTGTTGATGGTGTTGGAATCGACCTCGATTCCCATTTTCTCATCCACCATCAAAGAGGCGCCCATACCGCCAAGCAACTCCATGGTGGTGGTGATATCGTGCAGATGAGGCACATTGCCCACACGCATGGGACCGTCTGACAGCAGGGTGGCGGCCAAAATCGGCAAAGCGGCGTTCTTGGCGCCGGCGATACGTACTTCACCTGACAGAGGGGTGCCCCCCCGAATAATCAGTTTATCCATGGTGTTCCCGATTCACCGCTGTAGCGATATTGTTGGATCTCAGTGTTAACAGGCCCTAACAAGCCCCAGAACAGAAAAAAGACGAAGAATGATAACGAAATCTGGAGTAAACCGCGACTTTACCGCTATTCAAGCTTCTTCCGGCAACTGAAAAGTCGCCGGCTGCCGATCGGGGTTTAATGCCTGCCTATGGTCTGATCGATGTAGTTTTTGATCGCCGCCTGGCCTGTGTCGTCAATACCGGTAAATTCCATTCGACTCAACCAGTTGCCATCGTGCTTTTCACAGTCCAGGATCTTGGCGTAGATATGGCTGCTCTGTTCACTCATCAATGAGGTATAGAGAGTGATCTGGATATCGGAGAGGATTTCGAGCTCAACCGGCAGATTGGCCTGCAGGCCGTTGTAACTGAGATCGACGGCACGGCCGGAGTAGCTCTTATCCGACACGACCTTGTTTTGCAGGGTGTGGAAGGCAATCGGAAAATCGACTTCGATACGTGGACTGCGGCGCGATTCCACCCGAGGTACCTCCATGTGGCGGGGCCGGTGGGTTGACAGTAGTTCGTAGAGTGAAACCGGTACCTGCTTGCCCTTCACCATGACATGATTCGGGGGGGATGTCTCGATGTACGCCCGGGCCATTTCCCTGACCCGCTCACTTAACAGAATCTGCCCGCGCAGGCTGTAGGCCTCAATGCGTGAGGCAAGATTGACTTCGTCTCCGATGACAGTGTACTCGTGGTGGAGTTCGGAACCCAGATGTCCGGCTACGACCTCGCCGGTATTGATGCCGATACCCATGAAGAGTCTTGGATAGCCATGCTTGTTATTCTCTGAATTGATTTCCAGCATCGCCCGCTGCATCTCTACTGCGCAGGCGATTGCCCGTTCCAGGTCGTCCTCTTTGCGCTCGGTCAGACCAAACAGCGCCATGATTGAATCGCCCATGAACTTATCGATACTACCGCCAAAACTGAAGATGATTTCGCACATCCGGGAGAAGTAGAGGTTCAGGACTTTGATGACCGTTTCCGGTGGATAGCGTTCGGCGATGGCGGTGAAGCCGCGCAAGTCCGATAACAGGATCGTAACCTGTTTGTATTGTGGCCTGTTGCCGCCCGCAGGGGTTTCGTCCAGGGATTTCATCAAGGCCTGGTGCAAGTGGATTCTTTCAGTCGGCGATAATTTACTGTCAAGTGTCTTGCCGACGGTATCGATGATCCTTTCGATCTCTTCGGCGTGTTTCATGGTGTGCGCTCCTGTTAGGGCGTGTTAATACGAATCCAGTTTTCAGTATAGGTCAGGCCGCCGATGGTAGAAGCGATATCAATGATCCCCCCTATTCGAGTTTGGGACGCTCCCCGGAAACGGTCTCCAATTCGATCTGCTCATTTCCACGCCAGCCTCCGATGGTCAGATGCGTCCCGGGGGGGTGACTGGCGATGAGTTGTACCAGTTGTTGGGAATTATCGATCTCGGTCTCATTGATGCGGGTGATGACATCGCCTGGTCGCAATCCCGCTTTACTTGCCGGGCCTTCTTCCATGACGCCGGTCACCAGTATTCCCTCGGCGTTGCGCAAGCTGAATGCCTCCGCCAGTTTTTCCGATACATCCTGACCCTGTATTCCCAGCCATCCCCTGACTACGTGACCAGTCGTGATCAGTTGCTGCATGATGCCTTCGGCGAGATCGAAGGGTATGGCAAAACCGATGCCGTGCGAACCGCCTGTTTTGGAGAAGATCGCGGTATTGATGCCGATCAGCTCTCCGCGGGCATTCACCAGGGCGCCGCCTGAGTTGCCCGGATTGATCGCCGCATCGGTCTGGATGAAGTTTTCAAAGGTATTGATGCCGAGATGGGAGCGGCCGGTGGCGCTGATGATGCCCATGGTGACAGTCTGACCGACACCGAATGGATTTCCGATTGCGAGCACGACATCCCCAACCTGTTGTGAACCCGTTTGGTTGATCTGAACCGCCTGTAACGGGGTGTCTGTATCGATCTTCAATACAGCCACATCCGATTCAGCATCACTGCCGACGATGCTGACGCTGACGCTCTTGCCGTTGGCCAGAACAACCTTGATCTCATCCGCTCCCTCGATGACATGGTGATTGGTCAATAAATAACCATCCTCCGAGACGATCACACCCGAGCCGAGGCTGGTGTCGAGGCGTTGGCGCGTCTTTTCCGGCAGCATATTGCCGAAAAGATGTTGCAGCAATGGGTCCCGGAAACGCAGAGACTGGGATTCCGTGGTGATCTTGGCGGTGAAGATATTAACCACGGATGGCGCTGCCCGGGTCACGGCCTCAGCATAAGAAAAGGGGCCGCTTTGTCGTGGTGTTTCAATAGCCGGTGCCGATATTTCGGGTTGCTTCATCGCAGCCGTCTTCTCCACCTGCTCCGGGAGCAGGTAGAGGGTTACGAAGGCCCCCGCCAGTCCGGCGGTCAAGGCGGTAAGAAGCAGTGAAAGAAATTTTTGTATACGCATCGAATTTGAGTGAATCAGTCTGGTGTTTCATGGTGTTTGCGGACAGCGGCCAGCCTGTGCTGCAATGCCTGGCATGGGCGTTCCATCTCCGGGATGTCGCATCCTGCCGGGAAATACCACTGGAACGCTGAACCCGTTATGATCATGTTGACGCTTATTGCAACCGATATCCGTTTTCTGGCAAACATACCATGATTGATCTTCTGTCGCTCGAATTCTACTGTAATGAATTGTTGAAGGTGGATGAATTTAATGACTACTGTCCCAACGGCCTGCAGGTGGAGGCTGGGCAACAGGTGGAAAAACTGATGCTGGGGGTCACCGCCTGTCAGGCGCTGATCGAAGCGGCTGAGGATTGGGAGGCGGATGCCCTGCTGGTGCATCATGGTTATTTCTGGAAGGGGGAGGAACTGCCGTTGCGTGGTTTGAAAGCCAAGCGGGTGGGCGCCCTGTTCAGACAGCGGACCGCGCTGCTGGCCTACCACCTGCCTTTGGATGCCCATGCCGAGTATGGCAATAACAGACAGTTGGGTGAGAGACTGGGCCTGATCCCGGCGGACCCGCTTTCGGATGGTTCCCTGATTTGGCACACCACACTCTCGGATCCTGTTTCGGCAAAAGCCCTCGCACTTCGCATCGGTGACCGTCTCGGTCGCAGACCGACACATATAGCGCCCGATGATAAACCACTCACACGTATCGGCTGGTGCACCGGCGCCGCACAGGGATCTATCGAAGAGGCCGCTGAGCAAGGGCTGGATGCCTACATTTCCGGCGAGATCTCAGAACAGACCGTCCATCTTGCCAGAGAGCTGGGTATTCACTATTTCGCAGCGGGACATCATGCCACCGAACGTTATGGCGTTCAGGCCCTTGGAAGGCATTTGGCCGAAAGGTTTTCCCTCGAGCATCGGTTTGTAGAGGTGGAAAATCCCGTTTGATTGTCACTCGACAGTAACATTGAATCAACCATTGCGCTTTGAAGATGAATCCATCTTGACCTGCAAAGCCGCTTGATGGAAAATGCTCGGTTAATTTTTATGGTTTATTAACTATATTCTAATGTCCTGAATATAGGGCTGCGGACCGTATTGGCCCAGATCCAGCTCGTTCAGTATCTGTGGAGTCTATCTATGAGCGCAGATGGCGTTGATTTAAAGAAGCGGCGTACCCTAACGCTTGCAACCAGTGCGGTGGGGGCAGTCGGCACCGGTTTTGTGATCTATCCGTTCCTGGCGGCCTGGGCCCCCAGTGAAAAAGCCAAAGCGGCCGGTGCGCCTGTGGAGGCGGATATCGGCAAGCTCGAGCCCGGACAGCTGATGCGTGTCAAATGGCGGGGTAAGCCGGTATGGATCGTACACCGTACTGAACGCAATCTGCAGGATCTCAGCGGATTGGATAGCATTCTGGAAGACCCCGCTTCGGATGATAGCGGGCAACAACCGGATTACTGTAAAAATCCTGAACGCGCCATCAAAGGCAAATATCTGGTGGCCGTCGGTATCTGCACCCATCTGGGTTGCTCGCCCACCTATCGACCGGAAATTGCCCCGGAAGACCTGGGTCCTGAATGGAAAGGCGGTTTCTTCTGCCCCTGCCACGGTTCAAAATTCGATCTGGCCGGTCGGGTATATGCTGGCGTTCCTGCACCAAAGAACTTAGAAATCCCACCCTATCAGTATCTCTCTGATTCAAGAATTCTGATCGGTGCCGATGGAGGAGCAGCCTGATGAGCATGATGAAAAATTTTATGGGCTGGATCGATGACCGTTATCCCATGACCAAGGTCTGGAACGAGCATCTGGCCGAATATTATGCACCGAAGAATTTCAACTTCTGGTATTTCATGGGCTCACTGGGGATGCTGGTGCTGGTGATCCAGATTGTCACCGGTGTCTGGCTGGCGATGAGTTACAAACCCGATGCAGAACTGGCGTTTGGCTCGGTTGAATATATCATGCGTGATGTCGATTGGGGTTGGCTGATTCGCTACATGCACTCTACCGGTGCGTCCGCCTTCTTCGTCGTCATCTACCTGCACATGTTCCGTGGTTTGATGTACGGTTCCTATCGCAAGCCCAGAGAACTGTTGTGGATCATCGGCGTGATCATCTATCTGGCGATGATGGCCACCGCCTTTTTCGGCTATCTGCTTCCCTGGGGCCAGATGTCCTACTGGGGCGCCCAGGTTATCGTCAACCTCTTCTCGGCGGTACCGGTGATCGGCCCCGACCTGGGTGTCTGGGTGCGTGGTGACTATGTCATCTCCGACGCCACCCTGAACCGTTTCTTCGCCCTTCATTTCCTGCTGCCGTTCCTGCTGGCCGCACTGGTGTTCATCCACATCGTCGCCCTGCACAAGGTCGGCTCCAACAATCCGGATGGCATCGAAATAAAGAAGGGTCCGAAGGGTAATCGCTGGAGTGACAGCGCCCCCGCCGACGGTATCCCCTTTCATCCCTACTATTCGGTAAAGGATATCGCCGGTGTGGCGGGCTTCCTGTTCCTGTTCTCTGTGGTTGTCTTCTTCGCGCCGGAGATGGGGGGGTACTTCATCGAGCATCCCAATTTCGAACCGGCCAATCCATTGAAGACACCGGAGCATATCGCACCTGTATGGTACTTCACGCCCTTCTACGCCATCTTGCGGGCGGTCCCCTCGATAGCGGGATCGGCCTTCCCCGGCGTGGTGGCCATGTTCGCCTCCATTCTGGTTATGTTCTTCCTTCCCTGGCTGGATCGCAGCCCGGTTAAATCGATCCGTTACAAGGGTTCGCTTTATAAGATCATGCTATGGCTGTTCGTCATCGACTTCATCATCCTCGGTTATCTCGGCACACAGCCAACCACCGACCTGTACAAGCTGATGGCGCAGATTGGCACAATCTACTATTTTGCCTTTTTCTTTTTAATGCCGATCTACAGCAAAATGGATAAGACCAAACCAGTGCCTGAGAGGGTGACCGAATGAAAAAGCTGATTGTTGCACTTCTATTAGCCGCGGCCCCCATACTGGGACTTGCAGCAGGCGGTGGGGCGCATCTGGATGATGCCGATATCGATTTGGGTGATCAGGCCTCGCTCCAGCGTGGCGCCAAGTACTTCGTCAACTATTGCCTGAGTTGCCATTCGGCCCATTTTCAGCGCTACAACCGAACCGCCAGGGATCTCGGTCTGACGGAAACCGAAGTGATCGAAAATCTGATGTTCACCACCGACAAGATCGGTGACACCATGAAGATCGCCATGACTGCGGAACAGGGCACTGAATGGTTCGGCAGCCCTCCGCCTGACCTGAGCGTGATTTCACGCGCCCGTGGCGTGGACTGGATCTACACCTATCTGCGCAGCTTTTACCTGGATGAGAAGCGCCCGTTCGGCGTCAATAACATTGTGTTTCCGGATGTGGGCATGCCCCACGTATTGTGGGAGCTGCAGGGTGCCCAGAAGGCCGTTTTCAAGCTCGAGAAGGATGCGGCCGGTAACGATGTGGAGAGGTTCGACCATTTCGAACCCGTCTCCGAGGGGCTGCTGAGCGCCGAAGAGTATGATCAAGTCGCCCGGGATCTGACTGCATTTATGAGCTACATCGGTGAGCCGATACAGATGGAGCGCAAGCGCCTGGGCGTGTGGGTTTTACTCTTCATTGCGGTATTTTTTGTGCTGGCCTACATGCTCAAGAAAGAGTACTGGAAGGACGTACACTAAAACACTTTCGACATGATCTGCCAAAAAGGCGCACAGTTGCGTTATACTGTGCGCCTTTTTTGGTTTCACAACACATTATAATCCGCTGCCAGGCGAACTATCCGCATGGCATGAAGGACACCCTGGAGAGAGGCTATAAATGGCGGCAGTTGCGAACAAACGTTCAGTGATGACCCTCTATTCGGATCCGACCGACCCCTATTGTCATCGAGTCAGACTGGTGCTGGCGGAGAAGAACATCACCTATGAAGTATCTGACATCGATCCGCTCAACGAGCCGGAAGAGGTGATGGAACTCAATCCGTACGGTACCCTTCCCACCCTGGTGGACAGGGATTTAAAGCTCTACGAATCGCGCATTATCATGGAGTATCTGGACGAGCGGTTCCCCCATCCGCCGCTATTGCCTGTGGACCCGGTTTCACGCTCAACCTTGCGTCTGTTGATGTACCGCGTGGATAACGACTGGTACAGCCTTATGGATATCATCCTCAGCGGTAAAAAAGAGGCGGCAAAGGCGCGCAAGGAACTGCGTGAAAGTCTCATTTCCACTTCGCCGGCGTTCAACGCCAAACCCTTCTTCATGAGCGAGGAGTTTACCTTGGTCGATTGCGCCATCGCTCCCCTGCTATGGCGCCTGCAGGAGCTGGGTGTGGAGATACCCGCGGGTGCGAAAGGCGTACACGATTACGCCAAACGCCTGTTCGAAAAGGAGTCGTTCATCAAGAGTCTTTCAGAAGCCGAACAGGAGATGCGCGGTTAGTTGTTAACAGGCCCTAATTGATATGCCAGACATGTCATCCAATCGACCCTACCTGATACGTGCACTCTATGACTGGTTGGTCGATAACGGTACTACACCCTACCTGATGGTCAACACCGAGGTAGAGGGCGTGGTGGTGCCGGATCAGTTCGTGGAAGAGGGGCGCATTATCCTGAACGTGGATCCCTCCGCTGTCTCAGGTCTTGAAATGGGTAACGATTGGATCAGCTTCAGCGCGCGATTTAGCGGCAAAGCCGAGGATATTCTGATTCCTCCAGCCGCGGTGATGGGTATCTATGCCAAGGAGAATGGCCAGGGAATGCTGTTTCCCGAAGAAGAGGTGAATCTTGATAACGATCCCGGCGATGAACCCGATCCCACCACGCCGGGCAAACGGCCATCCCTGAAAGTGGTCAAATAGTTTAATCCTTGTCTCGTTCAGAACGGTCAGCCATGACCTGCGCCGGCAGATCGATATGCAGGCTGACATTATCGGTGCCCACCATCACCACATATCCGGTTCGCCGGCCCGAGCCTTCCAGGCTATAGTCGAACTCATAGACACGGCGCAGTTTCAGTCCGCTGCGAAGCCATCGAACTCCCAGCCGGTGCAGGGCCACGGTCTGATCGAGAAACTGCACGCCATGGCTTTGACAGGCGTTGCGACTGATCCGTATGGCGATTTCACGCACCCGAAGACTGTCGCGCCAGAACCAGAGCAAGGCCAGCAGGGCAAGCAGCAGGTTGAGGGTTGAATATGACATGCAGGTCTAGATTATGGGACAGATAAGCATTGTAACGGCAGATATTACAAAGCTGGAAGTGGATGCAATCTTCAATGCAGCCAATTCCTCCCTTTTAGGGGGAGGCGGTGTGGATGGAGCCATCCATCGGGCGGCCGGCCCGGAACTGCTGGCCGTCTGTAAAACCTTGGGAGGTTGCCCTGCCGGCGAGGCGCGAATGACACCCGGCTACAAGCTTCCGGCAGCCTGGATCATCCATACCGTGGGCCCTGTCTGGCGCAACGGTAGGCAGGGTGAATCCGCATTACTCCGTGCCTGCTACGAGAACAGCCTGACACTGGCCGCTGAGAAGGGATGTCGAAGCGTAGCCTTTCTCGCCATCAGTACCGGGGTCTACGGCTACCCGAAACGGGAGGCGGCTGAGGTGGCGCTGAGTGTCATGAAGGCAAGGAACGAATCGTTTGACGAGATTATCGCCTGTTGTTTCAGTGAGGCCGACGCGGATCTTTATCGATCCCTCTGTTCTGAGTGCTAACCGCTTCCTTATAAAGCCATATGATATAAAGTCCGCAAATGAACGCTAATAAACGCAAATGTTTTTTTACTCTCCATGGTCCTGCGTGTGAGTGCGTAAAAAGATCTCGTTATTTTTTAGTGTAGGTGCGACTTGTCATACCAGTGACAGGTAAGTAGAAGTGAACCACCGTACATGTTGAAATAGCTTTTGTGCTTATTAGCTTTGATTAGTGTTAACAGGCCCTAGCCCGCATGTTTCATCCGTTTTTAAATTTAGCCGGTGATATGGCCAAGCTTGGATGGTTTGCCCTCACTGGGAACCAAACCTCTATCAAGCCCTGATTTTCCACCCTCCGGGCAGACTCCCCCTTACCCCCATTGTTGATCAACGTGCCGGGGCAGCACTCTGCCGGGCTATCCCGGCTTGAGTCGTGCCGCCACCTGGAAAAACAGCGCCTGATAGGGATAGGTGCTGGAGAGCAGGAAGCGGATCCGTCGCGTGTTGCGAATGATGACCGCCCCGATCTTGAACAGTTTGAGCCGGATCGTGGTCATCTGTGCACGCGCCAGTTCCGTGCCCTTCAGCGCGAGGCGCCGGATGGCCTCCATCAGCACATAGGCCAGACTGGACAGCAGTAGACGAAACTGATTGGCCCACCAGTAATGCGCGCTGGTGCGATCGGCGAACAGCCCCAGTTGCTGCTCCTTGATTCGGTTCTCCATGTCACCACGGGCGCAGTAGAGGTCATCGTAAAGGCGCTGTTTGTCGCCGGCCAGGTTGGTGACGATGAAGCGTGGATTTGGCCCCTTGTCGGTGACCTCCAGTTTGGCGATCACCTTGCGACGCGTCTTCCAGGTGCTGGCGGCATAGTGAAACTGAAAGAATTCCCGCATCTTCATGCCGGTTCGCTTCGCCAGTTCCTCAACCCACTGCATGGGCTCACGGATACACCGCAGCAAGGCGTCATTCTTGGCGATGCCCACGATATAGCCCACAGCGTTGCGCTCGCACCAGCTGAGCATGTGGTGACGGCAAAAGCCGCTATCGCCCCGAAAGATGATACGCACTTCAGGCCAAGCCCGGCGCAGGCGTTTGACCAACAGCGCCAGAATCGCCCAGGCATGCTTGGGCGCATCGATCCGGCTGGGCCGCAGATAACTCACCAGCAGTTGATCGCCACAAAAGACATACAGGGGCAGGAAGCAGTAGTGATCGTAGTAGCCGTGAAAGAAGCGGCCTTCCTGGCGGCCATGCACCGGATCATCCGTGGCGTCGAAATCCAGGATCAGCTCATCGGGTGGTGCATCATATGAGGCAATGAACTGCTCGAGCAGTAGGTTGTGGACATCAACGGCAACCCGGCGATCGACCCGGTTCTCCAGCCGACAAAGTGTCGACTGGCTGCCCAGTACCTCCTCGCGTTCGATCGAGCTCTGTAGGGCCGGGTCGGTGCGTAGTGTCTGATGGTCGTTCAGATCTTCATAACCCAGGCAGAGCCCATAGACTCGCTGGCGCAACAGGCTCAACTGGCTGTGTTCAATATAGCGGGGATCTCGCGGGTCGGGGATGACCGCATCAACCGCCTCGAGCAATCCCAGACGCCTGTCGATCTCACGCAGCAGCAACACGCCGCCGTCCGAGGTGATATCGCCACCGGAAAACTCGGCTTGAACCTTACGGCGTTTTAGGGCTGGAAAATCAAAGGCAGTCTGGGTACAGTTTGTCACAGGCAAAATCCTTTCGATTACAGTGTAAGCAACTGAATTATATCGAAGTATCAGGATTTTGCCTTTTTAATGCGTGAAATATTGGGGCTAGGTGAGGTTAGATGTTTAATTGGTTGGATAGGCTGCCGGTGCAGATGGTCGCGCTGCCGGCGTTATTGCTCGGATTGGCACCTTTCGTGCCGGAGCCCCATCTATGGGAGAAGCTGAAGATGTTGGCGGCGGGTACCTTGCAACGTCCTATCGATATCTTCGATCTGTTGATGCATGGGCTGCCGGTTGTGCTGCTGGTGATAAAACTGGTCCGTGGTGAGCGGGAAGTCTCCTAAGCAGGTGTGGGAGGGGGCTGTTGGGATCACCCTAGTTTTTAACCGCGCTGAGTCGGTCGAGCCGCAGTCGTTCACGATCGTCGAACAGGTGTTTCGAGCCGATCCATACCGCGGCCATGGCGCCGAATCCGGTACCTGCCGCGATCAGCAGCATTATCAATATCTGATATTTACTCGCTTCGAACGGTGGAGCGCCCGCCAGGATCTGGCCGGTCATCATGCCCGGCAGACTGACTACGCCGGCCGCCGCCATGGCATTGATGATCGGTATCATGCCGCTGCGCAGGGCATTGCGCCGGAGCTCCCGGATTGCATGTTCCCAGGTGTGGCCCAGCATCAGTCGCGCCTCGATCTGCTGCCGCTGCTGCCAGGCATTATGGGTCAGGTGGTCCAGGGCGATGGCCACACCCGACATGGTGTTTCCCAGCAGCATGCCCAGCAGGGGTATCAGGTACTGCACTGAATACCAGGGCTCGGCCTGAATGATGATCGTGAGCGCCATCAGGGTGACGGTAAATGAGGAGATGAACATCGAGAGGGTGCCGACCCCCATACCCCAGATACCGAGAAAATGACGTTGTTGCCGGGCCATGACCTCATAGCCCGCGACGAAGAGCATGAACAGCACAAGGAGCGCGATCAACAAGGGATGGGATTGCACGAACAGAAACTTCAACACCAGGCCGAGCAGGATCAACTGGACCACCGTGCGCAGGGCTGCAATCAGCAGTTGACGTTCGATGCCAAGGGAGAGCCTTAGCGACAGCAGGGCCAGTACCACCACCAGAATTGCGGACAGCGCCAGGTCGAGGGGGGTCAGCTCTATGAGTGTCATCGTTTTACCTGCAGGCGTCCGTCTGCGATGTGCCGGGACTCCTCGCCGACCCGCCGTTGCTGATCGGGATCATGGGAGACCCAGAGTACCGCGGTGTTGTGTCGACGGCGCCATTCAGCAATGAGCTCCTCGACCCGGTCGATGTTTTTTTGATCCAGGTTGGCGGTGGGTTCATCGAGCAGCAGTACCTGGGGCATATTGCCAAGCAGCCTTGCCAGAGCCAGGCGCTGTCGCTCACCGCTGGATAGGCGGCTGATCTCCCACTGCATGGCGTTTGGGGATAGATCGAGAAGCGACAGCAGGGCTTTGTCGACGTGCGGGAAGTGGTCGCCGACACGATCTTTCCACCAGGCGCTCTCGGCGGGAAGCAATCCCACTTCCCGGCGCCATGCCGGACCGCTGAAGGAGGCCATTTCCTGCTCGTCGAGCCAGGCTTCGCCCCGGTGTGGGTCGAGGTCGGCCAGGGCTCTCAACAGGCGCGATTTGCCGCTTCCAGAAGGACCGCTCAGGGTGGTGCAGTGACCCGCCGGGATATACAGCTCTATGGGTTCGAGCAGGGGTGACTGGAACTGTTTTAAGGTCAGGCTGCCCATCAACTGTTACGCTCGAAATGAAGATCCCATACCCCGTGCCCAAGCCGCTGGCCCCGCTGTTCGAATTTGGTCAGCGGTCGTGAATCCGGGCGTGGGGAGAAGTTGCCTTTTCCGGCCTGATTGCGAAAACCGTCGTGTTGGGTGAAAACATCCTGCATCTGCCGGGCATACTCTTCCCAATCGGTCGCCATGTGGATCACCCCGCCGGGTTTCAGTGCCTGGTGGATGAGATCGGCAAACCCCTGTTGCACGATGCGGCGTTTGTGGTGGCGCCGTTTATGCCAGGGATCGGGAAAGTAGAGCTGGACCCGGTCGAGGGCGGCTTCAGGCATATGGTGTCGCAGCAGTTCCATGGCATCTGCCTGCAGGATGCGCACATTGCCGGACGCCTGCTCAGCCAGTCTGAGCATCAAGTGGCCCACGCCGGGTGTATGCACCTCGACGCCCAGGAAGTCCTGCTCGGGATGGCGGGCGGCGATCTGAGCCAGAGCCTCGCCATTGCCGAAGCCTATTTCCAGGGTGACCGGCGCCTCCCGCCCGAAGAGTGAAGGGAAGCACAGGTGCTGTTGGTCCAGGGTCAGGCCATAGTGCGGCCACAATGCCTGGAACGCCCGCTGTTGACCTTCGGTCAATCGGCCCTGTCTCAGGACATAACTGCGAATGGGGCGATGAGGCTGTTCAACCGACATAGCTCAGGGGCGTTCTGGGGATGGTCAGAAAAACAGCCCATCGACCGGTGACGAGGCCGAGGCAAAGCGCTTGGCCGGCATCCGGCCCGCCAGGTAGGCCTCACGTCCCGCCTGGATCGCCTTTTTCATGGCCGAAGCCATCAACACCGGGTTGTCCGCCGCGGCAATGGCGGTGTTCATGAGTACACCGTCGCAACCCAGTTCCATGGCCACGGCGGCATCGGAGGCGGTGCCGACGCCGGCATCCACCAATACCGGGACCTTGGCGTTTTCCACGATGGTCAGGATGTTGAGCCGGTTGCGGATGCCCAGGCCGGATCCGATGGGCGCCGCCAACGGCATAACCGCCACACAGCCCAGTTCCTCGAGCCGCTTGGCCATGATCGGATCGTCGTTGGTGTAGACCATCACATCGAAGCCGTCCTTGATCAGCTCTTCCGCAGCTTCAAGGGTCTGCACTACATCGGGGAACAGGGTCTTCTCGTCGCCCAGCACCTCCAGTTTGACCAGGTTGTGGCCATCCAGCAGTTCCCGCGCCAGACGGCAGGTCCGGACTGCGGTCTTGGCGTCGTAGCAACCGGCCGTGTTCGGCAGATAGGTGAACTCGTCGGGCGGCAGCACGGTGAGGATATTGGGTTGATCCCGGTCCTGGCCGATGTTTGTACGGCGCACCGCAATGGTGACGATCTCCGCGCCGCTGGCATCGATGGCCTGCCGGGTCTCCGGCATATCTTTATACTTGCCGGTACCGACCAGCAGGCGGGAGTTGAAACGGCGTCCGGCGACGCTGAAGCTGTCATGTTGGGTATCGTTTGGCATCGGTCTGGTTCTGGTTGCTGATTGATTCGATTGGGACGGGGAACCGAGGGTGCAGTTTCAGCCGCCACCTACGGCCTGAATGATCTCGACCTGGTCATGCTCTTGCAGCAGATACTCGTCGAAGGTACTGCGAGGCACCAACTCTTCATTGACTTCCACAGCAATACGCTGGCCGGTCAGATCGAGTAACTCGATCAGTTTGGTCATGTTCGATGCGTCGGGAATTTGCTTTTCCACGCCGTTTAAGTAAATCTGCATCTCTGTCTGGTCTCGATAGGTGATGGGAAAAGATTTTACCTCATCTTGGGACAACAAAGTATGTGTTGCGTTGGCGAAAACCCGCTGTTGGATTTGAATGATGCCGGCCAGGCACAAACAGGCACAGGGCTGAACGATCCTCACATGCCGCAGGGATAGAGTGAATACAAAACGCATACAAAAAATGAATAAATAAATAAATGAAAAGAGGCCCCGCAAGGGCCTGGGAGCGATAGCTCAATGGCTGGAGTCGATTCGTGAAGTGGAGTGAAGATCTGATATCGCCGGAATTGGCCGGTACCCTCGATGGGTTGTTTTTGCAGCGTGCGCGCCGGACGCCCGACACGGTGGCTTATCGACACTATCACCGGCAGAACAAACAGTGGTACGAACTCACCTGGGGCGATATGGAACGCCAGGTGTCGCGCTGGCGCCAGGCGCTATCGGAGGAGGCGCTGGAGGATGGGGACCGCGTCGCGATCCTCCTGAGGAACTGTCCCGAATGGGTGATGTTCGATCAGGCCGCCCTCTCGCTGGGACTGGTTGTCGTGCCTCTGTATACCGACGATCGCGCAGATGCCATTGCCTACATCCTGCGCGACGCGGCGGTCAAACTGTTGCTGGTGCAGGACAGCGGCCGCTGGAACCGGATGGCCGATTCAGTGGAGGAACTGCCTCAGTTGCAGCGGGTCGTGGTGCTGGAGACAGAGCGGCAGCCACGCCCGGTTGAGGATGAACTGGTGCGTGAGGCGAAGCACTGGTTGCCGCCTCGCGGCGATCCCTTGAAACGGCGATATGCCGATCCCGAGACCCTGGCCTCGATTGTCTATACCTCCGGCACCACAGGACGCCCCAAGGGTGTGATGCTGAGTCACTACAATATGCTCTCCATCGCCCATGGCTCACTGACCGTGGTGGATTGCTATCAGCAGGACAGCTTTCTCTCGTTCCTGCCCCTCTCTCACACCCTTGAAAGGACCGGTGGTTACTACCTGCCGATGATGGCCGGCGCCTCTGTCTCCTTTGCCCGTTCCATCCCGCAGCTGGCGGAAGACCTGCAGACCATCAGGCCGACCGCGATCATTGCCGTACCCCGTATCTTCGAGCGGGTCTATGCCCGGGTACAGGACCAGCTGAAGAGTAAACCCGCCTTTGCGCGTATGCTCTTCAATATGACCTTGAGCGTGGGATTCAAGGAGTTTGAATATCGCATGGGGCGCCGCGGCTGGTTTCCCGGGCTGTTGCTGCATCCCCTGCTGCGCAAACTGGTCTCCGGCAAGATACTCGACAAGCTGGGAGGGCGTCTGCGTGTCGCGGTCAGTGGCGGTGCGGCCATATCGCCGGAGATTGCCCGGGTCTTTTTGGGGCTCGGGCTGCCCATGCTGCAGGGTTATGGGTTGACCGAGACCAGTCCGGTCATCAGCGTCAATCCGATGCATGACATCAGGCCGGAAAGTGTCGGTATTCCTTTACGCGGTGTGACCGTGAAGATCGGCGATGATGATGAACTGCTGGTCAGGACGCCGGGGATGATGCTCGGATATTGGAACAATCATGCGGCTACCGCCGAGATGATCGACCCCCAGGGTTGGTTGCATACCGGCGATCAGGCGCGTATCGATGAAGATGGCCATATCTATATCACCGGCCGGATCAAGGATATCCTGGTGCTTTCGAACGGCGAGAAGATCCCGCCGGCGGATATGGAGATGGCGATCACCCTCGATCCCCTGATCGAGCAGATTATGGTGGTGGGCGAGGGTAAGCCCTACCTGGGGGCGCTGGTGGTGCTCAATCCCGATCTGTGGAGCGGGCTCGCCGATGAGTATGGTCTCGATCCGTCGCAATCAGCCAGTCTCGAGCACGAACGCCTGCAAAATGCGCTGCTGAAGCGAATACGGCTGGCGTTGCGCGATTTCCCCGGCTACGCCAAGATACGCCGGGTCGCGCTGCTGCTCGAACCCTGGACGATCGAGAACGGATTGATGACGCCAACCATGAAGATCAAGCGACAGAAGGTCTTGGCCCATTGCAAGCAACAGGTTGAAACACTCTACGGCGATGGATTGGTCTAGGACTTGCCAACACTCATCGGATGTGGTCTGTTGGGCCTGAAAAAGCGCCAATCAAGGCGTACCCCAAGGGCAGCAGGGCGTATTGGACTAGTGTTAACAGGCCCTAGGGTTATTGTACTATTGTCAGCATGCAGGGCGGCATGAGAGGAAAATCGTGGCAGGGTAGACTTGCCAAGCGCTTGCGTGCAGCTCGGCAGGCCCGAGGTAAGGATTCAGACAGGGACGGCAATCGCGGGTATCGTATATCGGTATTACCCTGGCTTCCCAAGCCAGAGAGACGGGTTCGACTCCCGTTACCCGCTCCAATTCACTCTATCTGCGCCTTGTCCGTGCACATCAATCGATAGCGTTCGGCGGCGTTGCGGTTTACCCTTGAGGGCTTCGATCCGCTTTGCCAGCTGCGTGCACTGAGCGGCTTCGTCATCTGCCTCTTTCGGAGGCTCCATGAAGGGATGCTGTTTAGGCTGGAACATGATCGACTGGCCCTTCTCCGCCAAAGCGTTATCAAGGGCAGCGAACGCCAAAATCAAAACAAGAGACAAGTATTTCAACAATTTGGGTGCCTGTTTAAGTCGAATGGTGCATGCACTTGATTATGCCACAACAGCGGGAAAGCCTGTCGCTGTTAGTGTAGTCTACTGATCGTTCTTGTCGCGGGAACCCTTACTAATGTAGGGATTTAAACGGCAACCCGGAGTGGTTTTAAGGTAGTCTAAAGCTATCGATGTATGAAACAGGCCCCGCATCGTGAGCGTGCTATGCGGGTCATCGGGAATCAGGGCGTAATAGTGCGGTCTATTCTGACTGTCGTGCCGCTTGATGCCCGGGCGCCGGTTTTCGATAGGCTTGTCTTTTCGCCGGGCAAGGCTGGGGTTTGGCCAAGGTGAGGGCCGGCAGCTGCCTGTTGAATCAAAAATTAACGATCCGTGTATGAACTTGACCGACGGAATAACATAGTATTCAGGAGAGATGGCGGTTTTCCATGCTAGAACTTTATCAAGCCGCGGACAGGGTGGAGGCGCAGATGCTCAAGGATCATCTCGGGCAGAAGGGAATTGAGACCGTGATTGTCGGTGATCACCTGAGTGGCGCCGTGGGCGAACTGCCGGCCAATATATTTCCCACCCTCTGGGTGCTTGAAGATCGTGACCTGGCGCTGGCGAAGCGGCTCACGGAAGCGTTTTTCGATCGTCCCCCGGTCAGTGGCGAGGCCTGGCAATGTAGTGTTTGCGGAGAGAGTATCGATGCGGGATTCGATATATGTTGGAATTGTGGAAGCCCGAATCCAAAAGAGAATGCATAAGGAGTAGATGATGGGCAAGACACTGAAGGTGCTTGGATGGTTGATCGGAATGGTGCTGCTGCTGGTCATCGCAGCGGTGATTCTGATCCCTATGTTTGTCGATCCCAACGACCATAAAGACCGCATCGTCGCCGAGGTGAAAAAGGCGACAGGGAGGGACCTTACCATCGGCGGGGATATCGGTTTGTCCGTCTTTCCCAGGCTGGCGTTGGAGTTGAATGGGTTGACCCTCAGCAACGCCAAGGGCTTCAAAGAGGGAGACTTCGCCGCGGTCAAGCATGCCGAGGTGGGCGTCAACCTGCTGCCCTTGCTGATTGATCAGCTGCTGGAAGTCGATACTGTGCGCATCGAGGGGTTGAGGCTCAACCTTGCCAGGTCGAAGGGCGGTGTCACCAACTGGGATGACATGCTGGGCAAAGCGGAAGGTGAGCGGGAGTCCGTGGAGGCAGAGTCCCCGCAACAGGACAAAGCGGGTTTGATGGCTTTCACCGTGGGCGGATTGAGCATCAAGGAGGCGAACCTGGTTTGGGACGATCAATCGACGGGTGAACGCTACCAGATCGATAACATCTATCTGGAGACCGGTGAATTGGCGCCGGGACGCAGTGTGGATTTGAATTTCAGTATGGATCTGGCGAGCCGGAAACCCTTGTTGAAGGGTGGCGTCAAGCTGACTTCCAAGGTGTTGGTGAAACCGGATGAGCAGGTGTTCAGTATGCAGGATCTGCAACTGGCGGTGAATCTGACCGGTGAGGGTATGCCCGAGGAGGGGGTCAAGAGCCTGTTGGAGGGCGACCTGCTGGTCAATCTGACAACCAACATCCTGGATCTGCACGATCTGGAGTTCACGTCCGGTAAACTCAAGCTCACCGGGCGTGTCCAGGGTGAGGAGATCCAGACCAATCCGACCTTCAAAGGCGAGATGAACCTGGCCGAGTTCAATCTGCGCGAGTGGATGACCCAGTTTGGGCTGCCTGTTCCGGAAACGGCGGACGAAGAGGTGCTTCAATCCCTCTTTCTGTCATCGGATTTCACCGCCTCTCCCGATCAGCTGGTATTGAAGAATCTGTTGGTGGAGTTGGACCAGACAAAACTCAAGGGTGAGTTTGAGATGGTTAATTTCGCGTCGCCCGCCTACCTGTTCAATCTGGCGCTGAACACCATCAATGTGGATCGCTACCTTCCACCGAAGCCCGGCCCGGGCAGGGCACCCGGCGGGCCGTCGAAAGGGGGATCGGAAAATGAGCCCCTGTTTCCCAATGAGTTATTACGAGGCCTGCGGCTGGACGGGACCGTGCGCATCGACAGCCTGATCGTCAATGGGCTGCAAGCAGAGGCGATTCTGCTCAAGGTGCGCGGCCGGGATGGCAAGTTGAATCTCGATCACGAAGTGGGCCGTTTTTATGATGGCCTGATGAAAGGGGATGTGCAGTTGGATGTCACCGGTGAACGGCCGGCGATCAATCTTACCCAGAAGGTGTCGAGGATTCTCTCCGGCCCGCTGTTACTCGATTTAACCGGCAAGGACACCCTGCTCGGCAGTGGCGATCTCGACATGCAGCTTACCAGCCGGGGCAATACGGTTAAGCAATTGAAGCGCGGGCTCAACGGGCAGTTCTCATTCGATTTCCGCGATGGCGCGGTCAAGGGCTTCAACCTGGCCAAGATGATCCGCGATACCAAGGCCAAGCTGAAGGGCGAAGGCGCCATGGTGTTGAATGAACCGGAACAGACCGATTTTTCAGAACTCAACGGCCGCGCCACGATCGTCAACGGTGTGGTGAACAACCAGAGTCTGCTGGCCAAGTCCCCCTACATCCGCCTGGAGGGAAGCGGCAAGGCCTATCTGCTGGAGGAGCGGTTGAAGTACACTGTTCGACCGGTCATCGTCAACACACCGGCGGGCGAGGGAGGAGAGGCACTGGAGGATCTGGTCGGCATACCCATACCGGTCAAGATCAAGGGTAACTGGAACGACCCCGATTTCTCCATCCAGCTGTCGAAGATCCTGGAGGAGCAGCAGAAGGCGAAACTCAAGCAGAAGCTCGATCAAAAAGTGGACGAAAAAATCGGTGAGAAGCTGGAGGAGAAGGTGCCGGAGGAACTCAAGGGCAAGCTGAAGGATAAGCTGAAAAATCTCTTCTGATGGCGGCACGGGAGAAGCGGGTTAAAACAACGCTCCCAACCGTTCCACCCGAAGGGGCGGAGAGCTTTTCACAACGCGTGCTGGCCTGGTTCGGCCACCATGGCAGAAAGGACCTTCCATGGCAGCAACCGCGGGACCCCTACCGCATCTGGGTCTCGGAGATCATGCTGCAGCAAACCCAGGTGAATACCGTAATCGATTATTTCAAACGCTTCATCCACAGCTTCCCCGATATTCCCACCCTGGCTGCCGCCGATCCGGACAAGGTCATGCACCATTGGTCCGGACTGGGCTACTACGCCCGGGCGAGAAATCTGCATCGGGCCGCTGGGGAGGTCATGACCCGGCATCAAGGGGTGCTGCCGGACGATATCGACAGCCTGCAGGCCCTGCCCGGCGTCGGTCGCTCCACCGCGGGGGCGATATGCTCCCTCGCATTCGGCGCATATGCCCCGATCCTGGACGGTAATGTGAAACGGGTCCTGGCGCGCCACTTCGCCATTTCGGGATGGCCGGGCAACCATGCTGTGCAGAAGCAGCTGTGGCGGTTGAGCGAACAACTGACCCCGCACCGTCGGACCGCGCAGTACAATCAGGCGATGATGGATCTGGGCGCCACCTGTTGTGTGCGGGGCAAGCCTCTCTGCGACAGCTGTCCGTTGGCGCAGAGTTGCCAGGCCCTCGCCGAGGGGGATGTTTCACCCTATCCGGCCCCCAAACCGAAAAAAGTACTGCCGGTGCGCGCCACCCGCATGTTGATCCTGACCGGTCCCGCCGGCGACATCCTGCTCGAGCGGCGGCCGCCCGGCGGTATCTGGGGCGGATTGTGGAGTCTGCCCGAGTGCCCGCCGGAAAAGCCGTTGAAGGCCTGGTGCCGGGAGGTGTTGGGCTGTGATGTGGAAGAGCGCGACCACCTGCGGCCGAGGCGCCATACCTTTTCCCACTTTCACCTGGATATCACGCCGGTCCTGGTGGCGGTGAAAAACCCTGCAAAGGGCCTCATGGATGCCGGCCCCAGGGTCTGGTATAAACTGTCACAACCCGACGACCGTGGACTGGCCGCACCGGTCAGCCGCATCCTGCGAGAGATCGACAGACCGATTAGCGAACATCAATCCGAAGGAGAGGCCCCATGAGCCGTACCGTACAATGCGTCAGACTGAAACGTGAGGCCGAAGGGCTGGATCGCCCCACCTATCCGGGCGAACTGGGGCAGCGCATCTTCGACAACGTATCCAGGGAAGCCTGGCAGGAGTGGCTCCGGCACCAGACCATGCTGATCAACGAGAACCGGCTCAGCCCGGTCGATCCCAGTGCGCGCAAATTCCTCGAACAGCAGATGGAGCAGTTCTTCTTCGGCGAAGGCGCCGAGCTGCCGCCGGACTACCGCCCCCAATAGGCCCCGGCGGGGGTGCGGACTTGACTCAACCGGGTATCCCCGGTTTAATACGCCCTCTTCTCTATGGCCAGGTAGCTCAGTCGGTAGAGCAGGGGACTGAAAATCCCCGTGTCGGCAGTTCGATTCTGTCCCTGGCCACCATTTAGATCACTGGCCAACCGTTCCCGATTTCCTTATCAAGAACCTCGTTACATGAATTTTGCGTGGGGGGAAAAGACAGCGCAAATTTAAAATGCTATGGCCTCCAGTTTGCGAAATGCCCACAGCGCTTGCCATGTGGCATAGATAAAATTTTCACGGCAGACGCGACTAGCCCCAATATTTCACGCATTAAAAAGGCAAAATCCTGATACTTCGATATAATTCAGTTGCTTACACTGTAATCGAAAGGATTTTGCCTGTGACAAACTGTACCCAGACTGCCTTTGATTTTCCAGCCCTAAAACGCCGTAAGGTTCAAGCCGAGTTTTCCGGTGGCGATATCACCTCGGACGGCGGCGTGTTGCTGCTGCGTGAGATCGACAGGCGTCTGGGATTGCTCGAGGCGGTTGATGCGGTCATCCCCGACCCGCGAGATCCCCGCTATATTGAACACAGCCAGTTGAGCCTGTTGCGCCAGCGAGTCTATGGGCTCTGCCTGGGTTATGAAGATCTGAACGACCATCAGACACTACGCACCGACCCGGCCCTACAGAGCTCGATCGAACGCGAGGAGGTACTGGGCAGCCAGTCGACACTTTGTCGGCTGGAGAACCGGGTCGATCGCCGGGTTGCCGTTGATGTCCACAACCTACTGCTCGAGCAGTTCATTGCCTCATATGATGCACCACCCGATGAGCTGATCCTGGATTTCGACGCCACGGATGATCCGGTGCATGGCCGCCAGGAAGGCCGCTTCTTTCACGGCTACTACGATCACTACTGCTTCCTGCCCCTGTATGTCTTTTGTGGCGATCAACTGCTGGTGAGTTATCTGCGGCCCAGCCGGATCGATGCGCCCAAGCATGCCTGGGCGATTCTGGCGCTGTTGGTCAAACGCCTGCGCCGGGCTTGGCCTGAAGTGCGTATCATCTTTCGGGGCGATAGCGGCTTTTGCCGTCACCACATGCTCAGCTGGTGCGAGCGCAACGCTGTGGGCTATATCGTGGGCATCGCCAAGAATGACGCCTTGCTGCGGTGTATCCGTGAGCCCATGCAGTGGATTGAGGAACTGGCGAAGCGAACCGGCATGAAGATGCGGGAATTCTTTCAGTTTCACTATGCCGCCAGCACCTGGAAGACGCGTCGCAAGGTGATCGCCAAACTGGAGGTCACCGACAAGGGGCCAAATCCACGCTTCATCGTCACCAACCTGGCCGGCGACAAACAGCGCCTTTACGATGACCTCTACTGCGCCCGTGGTGACATGGAGAACCGAATCAAGGAGCAGCAACTGGGGCTGTTCGCCGATCGCACCAGCGCGCATTACTGGTGGGCCAATCAGTTTCGTCTACTGCTGTCCAGTCTGGCCTATGTGCTGATGGAGGCCATCCGGCGCCTCGCGCTGAAGGGCACGGAACTGGCGCGTGCACAGATGACCACGATCCGGCTCAAACTGTTCAAGATCGGGGCGGTCATCATTCGCAACACGCGACGGATCCGCTTCCTGCTCTCCAGCACCTATCCCTATCAGGCGCTGTTTTTCCAGGTGGCGGCACGACTCAAGCCGGGATAGCCCGGCAGAGTGCTGCCCCGGCACGTTGATCAACAATGGGGGTAAGGGGGAGTCTGCCCGGAGGGTGGAAAATCAGGGCTTGATAGAGGTTTGGTTCCCAGTGAGGGCAAACCATCCAAGCTTGGCCATATCACCGGCTAAATTTAAAAACGGATGAAACATGCGGGCTAGCCCCAATATTTCACGCATTAAAAAGGCAAAATCCTGATACTTCGATATAATTCAGTTGCTTACACTGTAATCGAAAGGATTTTGCCTGTGACAAACTGTACCCAGACTGCCTTTGATTTTCCAGCCCTAAAACGCCGTAAGGTTCAAGCCGAGTTTTCCGGTGGCGATATCACCTCGGACGGCGGCGTGTTGCTGCTGCGTGAGATCGACAGGCGTCTGGGATTGCTCGAGGCGGTTGATGCGGTCATCCCCGACCCGCGAGATCCCCGCTATATTGAACACAGCCAGTTGAGCCTGTTGCGCCAGCGAGTCTATGGGCTCTGCCTGGGTTATGAAGATCTGAACGACCATCAGACACTACGCACCGACCCGGCCCTACAGAGCTCGATCGAACGCGAGGAGGTACTGGGCAGCCAGTCGACACTTTGTCGGCTGGAGAACCGGGTCGATCGCCGGGTTGCCGTTGATGTCCACAACCTACTGCTCGAGCAGTTCATTGCCTCATATGATGCACCACCCGATGAGCTGATCCTGGATTTCGACGCCACGGATGATCCGGTGCATGGCCGCCAGGAAGGCCGCTTCTTTCACGGCTACTACGATCACTACTGCTTCCTGCCCCTGTATGTCTTTTGTGGCGATCAACTGCTGGTGAGTTATCTGCGGCCCAGCCGGATCGATGCGCCCAAGCATGCCTGGGCGATTCTGGCGCTGTTGGTCAAACGCCTGCGCCGGGCTTGGCCTGAAGTGCGTATCATCTTTCGGGGCGATAGCGGCTTTTGCCGTCACCACATGCTCAGCTGGTGCGAGCGCAACGCTGTGGGCTATATCGTGGGCATCGCCAAGAATGACGCCTTGCTGCGGTGTATCCGTGAGCCCATGCAGTGGGTTGAGGAACTGGCGAAGCGAACCGGCATGAAGATGCGGGAATTCTTTCAGTTTCACTATGCCGCCAGCACCTGGAAGACGCGTCGCAAGGTGATCGCCAAACTGGAGGTCACCGACAAGGGGCCAAATCCACGCTTCATCGTCACCAACCTGGCCGGCGACAAACAGCGCCTTTACGATGACCTCTACTGCGCCCGTGGTGACATGGAGAACCGAATCAAGGAGCAGCAACTGGGGCTGTTCGCCGATCGCACCAGCGCGCATTACTGGTGGGCCAATCAGTTTCGTCTACTGCTGTCCAGTCTGGCCTATGTGCTGATGGAGGCCATCCGGCGCCTCGCGCTGAAGGGCACGGAACTGGCGCGTGCACAGATGACCACGATCCGGCTCAAACTGTTCAAGATCGGGGCGGTCATCATTCGCAACACGCGACGGATCCGCTTCCTGCTCTCCAGCACCTATCCCTATCAGGCGCTGTTTTTCCAGGTGGCGGCACGACTCAAGCCGGGATAGCCCGGCAGAGTGCTGCCCCGGCACGTTGATCAACAATGGGGGTAAGGGGGAGTCTGCCCGGAGGGTGGAAAATCAGGGCTTGATAGAGGTTTGGTTCCCAGTGAGGGCAAACCATCCAAGCTTGGCCATATCACCGGCTAAATTTAAAAACGGATGAAACATGCGGGCTAGTCGGGACGAACAGGGCAGGTTGCCTTGCTACCGGGTGATACGGGAATCCCGGGCGCTTCCTGTGTTAAATTCTTACCTGATTACCCCTAAACCTCAGCCATTCTCAAGAGGCGATATGGCATAGGTGGAGTGCGAAGAGCGGCAAAAAGCAATCGTTCAATCATGGCGGGTAAATCGAAACGGCGGTTAAACCGATATTCGAACTCAGCAAGATAACGCGACACATGTTTATCTCGAATCGCATGAAAAGTACCCAACAGACTGTTCTTGACATTACCCAACATCGTGTTTACCCATTTGAAGCACGAATACTGGACACTTTGGCGCCCACCACCCGTCACCATGGGGTTATGATGGCAATCAGCGGTTGTCACGCCACTAAAGCACCAAAGCCCATCGGTAAAGACTTCGCTGCCAGGCATCAAGCAGGAGCGGGCGTAGCGGGCGATTTCACGTTTGCGGAAGCCCCTTACACGACGCAGTTGAATTTTCATGGGCCTGCCGTCCCGCGTCGTCTCAACAGCAGCTACGAAAGGGATTTTGTTGCGCGACCCACGACCACGCTTACCGGCTTGCTCGCCTCCGAGATAAGCATCATCCAATTCGATGCGACCGGCCAGTTTTTTTCCACGCTCACGTTCCATCATCACCTGCATCAACTTATGCTTGAGTCGCCAGGCCGTATTGTAGTTCACCCCGATTTCGCGGGAAAGTTGCAGCGCCGAGATACTTTTCTTGCGTTGGGTCAACAGATAGATCGCAAGAAACCACGTTCTCAGCGGCAGCTTGGTGCCATGGAAGATGCTGCCGGCGGTCAGGGAAGTCTGATGATGGCACTTGTGACATTGATATATCTGACGCTTTTTGAGTTCACAGCCTGTTGTGTTGCCGCACTCAGGGCAGACATAGCCCGTCGGCCAGCGCAAATCATACAATGCCTGTCGACACTGATCCTCGGTCCCATATTGTTCCAGAAAATCGTGCAAACCAAGACCTTTTTGAAATTGAATAGTATTTCTCGGCATGATGAAATCCTCTTTTATTCAGTAGGTTCCATTATGCTTGCACCACAGGCTCAATAGCTGAGCCTCATGAGTAATCAGGAAAGAAAAAGAAGAAACAATAATGGAAATAATGGCTCGTCTTGATCTTCAAGACGAGGCAATCTCTGAAAGAATAGAAAGTAAGGAATATCAGTCACTAGTAAAGAAAACATTCAGAGAATGGGCTGGTGCTGAAAGTGAGGAAAAACGAGTTTACATAAGAAATATCCTTTCAAATGCAGCAGCCACATCAGTATCAAGTGATGATGTCGTAAGAATGTATATTGATTGGATTAACCAATACTCAGAAATGCACTTTCAGGTAATTGGTGCTATTTACAACAGTGACGGAATATCTCGTGGGGCTATATGGAGAAAAATCGGTAAAGGGCCTGTTCGTGAGGATTCAGCAGATGCTGATTTATATAAGCTCTTATTTCGAGATCTAAGTACTGGTGGAATCATTCGCCAACACAGGGAAGTAGACAGATTTGGTAACTTTATACCTAAGCCTACTCAAAGAAGGCAAAAAGGTAGTGGTCCAAAGCCGCCGGTTTCGGCGTTTGATGAAAACGAGGGCTATGACTTAACTGGTCTAGGTCAACAGTTTGTACATTATGCAATGTCAGAGCTGCCACCAAAAATCGAATTTAAGCCAGAAGATGAAAAGCCATAACAATGCCATGCACCCGACGCTCCAGTCGCTAGCGCTCCTTCCGCTCGGGTGATGGCAGGCGTTATGTTTAAAAATCACCTTGCCAAGACGGACGTAATAGCGTACGCTTACTTTAGAGGTGAAAATTATGACTGTTCTAAATGCTACAGAAGCGAGATCGAAGCTATACAACCTGATAGATGAGGCCTCGGAATCTCATCAACCTATTGTAATTACAGGGAAAAGATCAAATGCCGTGCTTATTTCTGAAGAAGACTGGAACGCAATTTCAGAAACCCTAAACTTGCTTTCCATTCCTGGAATGCGGGAATCAATAAAAGAAGGAATGGAAACGCCAATCGAAGAGTGCTCCGAGGAACTTGATTGGTGAGTTGGAATATCGTTTATACGAAACAAGCGCAAAAAGACGCAAAAAAAATGGCAAAATCAGGTCTAAAAAGTAAGGCCAAAAAACTGCTAGATATCATCGAAAGAAATCCGTACCAAACTCCACCATCCTATGAAAAATTGGTCGGCGATCTGAACGGAGCCTATTCTAGGCGTATCAATATCCAGCATCGAATTGTTTATCAGGTTATAGAAAATGAAAAAACGGTCAAAATATTACGACTGTGGACGCATTACGAATAGAAACATACAAGCAGCTGCACACGGAAATTATACGCTGTTCCGCGCCGTAAATTTCCGGTGAGCCGAGGCGTTGAGACTGTCGGAAAACCCCAAAATTCGATAAAATCTCATAGACAGTAACGGTGCACGGAGAAAGGAAGATGGCACGTTATAAGGATTACAACTACGATCAGATGAAAATGCTGCCCGTCTTCTATGAGAAGCAAATCCTCCCGGGCAGTTTCGAATATTCCCTCTCCTATCTGATCGATAACGAGCTTGATTTAAGCGCATTTGACCAACAGTATCAAAACGACAGCACAGGCCGACCTGCCTATGATCCCAAACTGCTGTTAAAGATCATCATTCTCGCTTATTCCAAAGGTATTACCAGTAGTCGATAGATCGAGCGCCTCTGCCGTGAAAATATCTTGTTCATGGCACTGTCGGCTGATCAGCAACCTGATCACAGCACTGTGGCTGATTTTATTTCACGCGCTCCAGATGTATTAGCTGACCTTTTTGGGCAAGTGGTATTGATCTGTGATCGATTGGGTCTCATTGGTAAAGAGATGTTTGCTATTGACGGCTGCAAGCTACCCTCTAACGCCTCCAAGACCTGGAGCGGCACCCACGCAGAGCTAAATAAGCAACGTAAGAAAATCGACCGCGCAGTTCGGCGCATGCTGCAACGGCATCGGGAGCAGGATACAGCGGAGCAAGCCCCGGACATCTATGAGCGAGAGCAAGAACAGATCAGAAAGCTACGGGCGACCCCGCGCAAACTCAAGCAGTTTCTCGAATCAGAACCTGAGCGCAAGGGTGTCAGCGGCAAGACTGTAAAGAGCAACATCACCGATAACGAAAGCGAGAAGATGAAGACGAGCCATGGCGTCATCCAGGGCTATACGGGTGTTGCGGCAGTGGATAGTCAGAACCAGGTAGTGGTGCATGCCGAAGCCTTTGGGCAGGGTCAGGAGCACGGCTTGCTCAAACCGGTTGTTGAAGGGATAAAGGCGACGTTCAAAGACAAGCCGTCTCAAAAGGTACTGAAGCAGACCAGGCTCACAGCGGATTCAGGCTACCACAACCGGGAAATGCTGGAATACCTCGAAGCGGAAAAGATAGACAGCTACATTGCCGATACTGGCTTTCGCACTCGAGACCCAAGGTTCAAAGATCACAAGGAAGCGAAGGAAAGAAACAAACGCCAAGATAAGGAGCGTTTCAGTCAGCGTGAATTCAAGATTGATCGCAAAAGAGAGACCTGCCGCTGTCCTGCGGGTAAGATGATGTGGTTAAAAGCGAGACAGGCCAGAATTGGCCACCACCTGTTCATGTAGTTTCAGGGCTATGAGAAGGACTGCAACAGCTGCGGATTGAGAAAACGCTGCCTGAGAAACGAGGCCCAGCATACACCCAGGCAGATCAATGTCACGCTGGATGTCACGCAGGAACAGAAGGCGGGAATCCTCGAACGGATGAAGCGAAAGCTGGACAGTCCGAGAGGCAGGTATATCTACAGCCAGCGATTAGGCACGGTGGAACCTGTGTTTGGTCACCTCACTGATGCTATCGGGATCAAGCGGTTCAGTTACAGAGGTAAGCGGAAAATTGACGGTCAATGGAAATTGATGATGATGTTACACAACATCCTGAAGATCCATCGATATGGATGGGAATGGGCTTAGGATCGGGAATAAATCAAAGTTTTGTGTAACAGATAAACGAAAAGAGGATTTGTCAGTAAAACAATGAAAACGCTTTATCGAAAATTGATCATAGGGAAATCTATTTTCCGAAATCTGGTTTTTCGACAGGCTCGTTAGGCATATATACAGGAGCAATAATGTATCGTTCGTTATCATTAGGTTTAGCTTTTCTTTCAATATATTTCCTTTCGGCTTGTGCTGCGCCCACAGCAATTCGGAAACCGGAGCCAGTTCCGGCCGGTATGGTTTACTACGGAGACGTCCTCAACATTACAACGCCAAATTCAGAAGGGTGGTATTTGCTAGAATCTTCCCCAAATGGCATGGCATTTGCCCGTAATGGAAGCGAGCCAGGAGAAAGCTTCGCGGCACAGGTCTTAATATTTGACCCACCACAAACAGATTCACAAGAAAAATTTGAAGCACTCATAGTTCAGGGCGCACGAAGTGACGCGGAGACTAAGAGAATTAGCACTAAAACATTTACACACGAATACAGTGATGCTCGCGGTTATCCTTGCGTTCGAATGTACAATGTATCTGAAGATAGACAAGCCCAAACCGGGAAGGGGGTTATAAAAACACTTATTCTCCAGAATGAGCATCTATATTGTAGGCATCCGATCCGGAGAGACATTGGATTTGCTATTACGTATTCACATCGTGGAAACAGCCTATACCCTGAAATAAAAAAAGAGGCGCAATCATTCATAGAAGGTGTGAAAGTACCAAGCAATGGTACAACCCAATGAAGAAAGGTACCAAATATGCCTAACTGTAAAGAATCATGTCATGAATTCTCTACATCGGGAGAATATATAGAGTCATTGAAATCTAATCCCCCTGAGGGGCTCGATTATAAAATGTAGAAGTTACGATTTGATCTTAGTTTGCAAGGCGTACTTCGGATCTTGGCAAGTGCAGCGTTCACTTAGACAAAAAGCTCACGCGAAACTCCACGCCCGGCTCCATGTTCACCACATCCACACTCCCATCCATCGCCGTGGTTAACTGACTCACCAACGCCAAACCGATTCCTGTTCCGACTGTCTCGCGGGTGAGCTCGTTTTCGGATCTGTAGAAGAGTCTGAAGATCTTTTTCATCTGATCTTTCGCGATCCCCGGCCCGTAGTCTCGTACCTTGAATGCCACGCTACTGTCCTGCTGTGCAAGACACTCAATATCTATGGCCTTTTTCTCTGCCTTGGCGGAGAACTTGATGGCATTGTCCACCAGGTTGATGATGATCTGAGTGAAGTAGTCCGGGTCGACCTGCAGTGTTCGAGATGCACAGTCGGGGGGAGAGCTGAGCATGAGGTCGAATCCGGCGCGAGCTGTCTGCGACTCGATCTTCGACCCTATCAGATCCATCAACTCGCCTGCTGTGACGGGCTTTAGCTGAACCTGCGGACCGTTTCGGGTCATGCGTGCGAGTTGCAGCACGTTGTTGATCAGGCGCGTCAGCCGTTCGCTCTCAGCGTGTATGTAGTCGTAGTACTCGCGTTTCTTATCTTCCACCACCCAGCCCTCGCGAAGCATTTCGCCATACATGCGTATCGAGGTAAGCGGCGTCTTCAGCTCGTGGCTGACGGCGGATACAAAGTCCTGCTGTTGAGTGATCAGGTTTATCTGTCCCACGCCCAAGCGGTATATGGCATAGAAACCGGCGCTGAGAAGCAGAAAGAGAATCACCGCGATCCATGCTATGACAGCACCGCCCGGGCCTGCGGGAAGATGTTGGATAGTGAATATCAATTCCAGCTCGTTGAGGGGAGCGGTGAGCCGGGTTTGGTAGAGGAGCGCGCCGCGAAGTTCCTCGGTGCCGGCCTGATAACGCTCCCCTCCGGATGCCGAGAATGCGGCCAGTAGATTGCCCTGGTAGGCGGTGATCAGTTCACTCATCTGTGCGAGGGATGTAGCGAGAAAGCCGGTTTCCATGAGGCCGCTCAAAAAGGCGTTTTGCTCCACCAGCATGCCTTGAATATAGCGCTGGTTGTCACGCCACACCTTTCTGTAAAGCACGATGTGGCCGCTGTCGAGAAGGCTCATTTCAAAGGGATCGATCTCGCTTTCGAAAGTGCGGATCCTTAACGGCGCCGGTTTCGACAGCGGCGGTGCAGTCATGGTTGCCGCTTGCGTGGCGGGAGACTGCGGTTCGGGCAATGCGCTGCGCTCTTTACGCGGGGCGCGTTTTGCCGGTCCTGCTTTCGCCTTGGGCGCCATCCGTTGCTGGCGCATCGGCGCCTGCGCGGCTTCAAAGCTGCTGTCCAGTTGCAGGTCTTCCACGCGGCCAAGTATGTTGGAACCGGTAAGCGCCTTTGATGGGCGATCCGCTTTTTGCTCCGACAGGCGATCAAAGACAGCCTGCCCAGCGGCAATTTCCTGCTTGATGGCGTAATCCCCGGACGCCTTATCACCCTCATCAATTATTTTGCGATCCCGAATGCGTCGCGACTCCCTACCTGAAGTGTAGAGTGATCCAGTACTATCGCTGAGTGGGACCTCTTCAGGCGTGATCATTGCTTCAGTGAGCTCGTTTTCCCTGTCCTGGTGTTGCTCGGCGCGTACCAATCGGTTTTCACCGAGGATAGCGCGCAGGCGATCGGCAAGTTCCCGCCGTTGCACAAGCTCATCGGTCTGAATCCCGTATTCGCTGGCGGTGAGTGCCGAATCGGGGAGCAGCGGCGTTTTAAAGACACCCTCGCTATCCACCTGAAAATAACCGATCAGGCCGGGTATTGGGGAGCGCAGAGGAAAGCTCGACAATGCCGAACGTTGAATGAAGTTGCTGTTGGGATCGCCGGCAACGATGAGAAAGTTGTAATCGACAAATGCGCGACGCTCCTCCGTTTCGATGAGCTGGGCGTAACCCTTGTCGATGCGCGTTGCCAACTCTTCGGCCAGTACCCGGTGGCGATGAAAGGCCTCCCACTTCAGTTGATCGTAGGCTTGATAGACCAGTAGGCCACTGGGAATCGCCAGGGCGAAGAAGAACAGCATGAGCCATCGGCGCAGCTGGTTTTTGTCGAGGCTGTTGAGGGCGGGGCGAGCCATTTCAATCGACCGACAGGCGGTAACCGGCACCCCGCACCGTGGTCAAAAAACGGGGTTCCGCTGAATCGGTTTCTATCTTTCTGCGTAACTTGGCGATATGTATATCCACCGTGCGGGTTTCGATATCGGCATTTTTTGCATAGCCCCACACTTTGTTGAGCAACTCTTCACGCGATACCGGGCGCTCCCGGTGGCTGTGCAGGTATTCGATGATCGCCATCTCCCGTCTGGTGAAGGAGAGCGGCTCGTCACTGCGTTTGCCTGACAGGTTGCGAATATCGATCTCCACCGCGTCACCCAGTCGAATGTAGTCCTGGCTGGCTGCGCTGTTACGGGCGCGTCGCAATACAGCCTGTACGCGCAGCACCAATTGCGTGACCGAAAAGGGCTTCGCCACATAGTCGTCAGCGCCCAGTGTCAGTCCGTGGACGATATCTTCATCACTGGTCTTGGCGGTCAGCATGATGATGGGTTGATCCTTATCCTGTTGGCGTATGCGGTTGCAGATATCGAAGCCGTTCATTCCAGGCAGCATCACGTCGAGCAGGATTATGTCGAAAGTGCCGGTCAGGGCTTTCCGCAGTCCCGCCGGACCTTCGGCTGCACTGTCCACGGCAAAGCCGTGGTAGACGAATACGTCGACCAGTCCTGCCCGGATAGCTTCTTCATCTTCGACAATCAGGATGCGCGGTTTCTGATTCATGTTGTACCATCTTTTTCATTTCATGGCTTTCTTAAAAAATAAAGCCGCAAATGTCCGCGAATGATTGAGGACCACAAATGAACGCGAACAGATGCAAATTGAATATTCACTGCCCAACAGGGTGCAGAATAAAGCGATATATCTATTGCTAGGCTACCAAGTTATCGCATGCGAAATGTAAATTCTATGTAAATCCGCCTGCCGCTGTTTTACAGAAATCTGTCTGTTCGTCATGGCGTCTCATTCTTAGACTGTGTTTAGACATTCAAACACAAGGAGACTGACATGGCACTCATCACGCGCGTATCACAACTGTTTCGAGCCGATCTCAACGCGGTTCTCGATCGCATGGAGGAGCCTGAAATCCTACTTAAGCAGGCGGTGCGTGATATGGAGGAGGCGTTAACCAAGGACGACCGTCGGCTCAAGGTCATAGAGCTGGAGCTGAAGCAGGTTGCAGCGCGACAAGGCGAACTTGAACAACGGCTAGGGCAGGTGACTGAAGAGCTGGATCTCTGCTTCGATACCGGTAACGAGGCACTGGCCCGGACGCTGTTGAAACGCAAGCTGGAGTCGGAGCGCTATCTTAACTATCTCGCCCGCAAACAACAGGAGTTTCAGGAAGCGGGCGAGGCCCTGAAAAAACGTATTGATGAAAACCGCTCGCGTCTCGAGTCCATGCGACAGAAGAGGGAATTACTTGTCGGCTCCGATAGTGATGAGGATGAGCGCGATAGTTGGAACGAGCCGGATTTCATGCGTCAGTTCGCCGTCAATGAGGATGACATCGAACTCGCCTTTCTGCGTGAAAAGCAGAGGAGGACGCAGTCATGAAACGCCCCGGTTGCTTCGAAGGCGTCGGTGTGGCGCTGGTCGCCGCTATCGGTGGGGGCGTGCTCTTCAGCGCACTCACAACAGTTTTCGTCACCGACTTCGTGCTACGCATGCTGATAGCAGCCATGGGCTTGCTCTATGTGATCTACCTGTTGCGGCGCAGCGGTGAAAAGGTCGGACGCATTAGCAGTGTGAGTGTCTGGTTGGCGGCAGCGGTTGTCATCTGGCTGATGGGGCTGAGCCTGCCGTTCTATCTCATGGCCCATTTGGGAGTTGTCTGGTTGATTCGCTCGCTCTATTTCCATTCAAGTCTCATCTCGGCATTGGCTGACATGGGTCTGGTGTTGCTCGGTTTGGCGGCGGCGGTATGGGCGGTGCTGCAAACCGGCAACCTGTTTCTCGGTGTGTGGAGCTTTTTTCTGCTCCAGGCACTGTTCGTATTCATCCCCAACAGCTGGAAGCGAGCGGGCAAACAGGTGACCGCCGTTAATGGTACAGACGATGGTTTTCAACGTGCCCATCGCACGGCGGAAGCCGCGCTCGCCAAGTTATCAACTGTCCGTTAGTCAATGTGGAGAAGATCATGAAATCGAAAATCATTGCAGCAGCATTGTTCACTTTTACCGCCGGTGGTATCGCGTTCTATCCCGCACTCAAGGAGGTTGCTGCGGTCGACATGCCGCAAACGGATCCTATCCAGGTGCCGGCGGTGGATGCCATTACCCGGCAACACCCGAAAATCGAAGTGGTATTCGCGCTGGACACCACCGGAAGCATGGGTGGCTTGATCCGGGCATCCAAGGAGAAGATCTGGTCTGTCGCCTCCACCATGGCCCAGGCGCAGCCCGCGCCGGAAATCAAGATGGGGCTGGTGGCCTATCGAGACCGGGGGGACAACTATGTCACAAAGGTCGTGGATCTCTCGGAAGATCTAGACACGGTCTACGCGACGCTGATGGATTTTCGCGCCGAAGGCGGTGGTGACGGCCCGGAAAGCGTCAACCAGGCGCTGCATGATGCGGTCAGCAATATCTCCTGGAGCCAGGACGGGGATGCCTATCGGGTCGTCTTCCTGGTGGGGGATGCGCCGCCCCACATGGACTACCAGGATGACGTGAAGTATCCGCAAACCCTCAAGGTGGCCAATGCCAAGGGGATAGTGGTCAACACAATCCAGGCCGGCAACAGTGCCCCGACACGCCTGGTCTGGAGCAAGATTGCCCAGGGCGGTCTTGGCCAGTACGCCCAGGTCTCTCAAGACGGAAACGCCGTGGCAATCAGCACACCGTTCGATGAGAAACTGGCCACTCTCTCAAAGAAGCTGGATGAAACCCGTCTCTATTACGGATCGGATGAGGTGTTGGAGAAGAAGCGCCGGAAACTGCAGGCGGCTGACAAGCTGCATGAATCCGCCTCGGTCGCATCCCGTGCGCGCCGCGCCACCTTCAATGCGTTCAAGAGTGGAAAATCGAATCTGTTGGGTGACAGTGAATTGGTGGACGATGTGGCCAGCGGCCGGGTTGAGCTCGATGCCATCAAGAAGGATCATCTGCCTTCCTCCATACGCGCCATGGCGCCGCAGGCGCAGCGTGCCATGATCACTGAAAAGGCTAAACAGCGTAAGGTACTGCAGGAGGAGATCAACGAGCTATCGGCACGGCGTAAGGAGTATCTTAAACGGGAGGTGAAGAAGTCCGGCGGCGCCAAGGGTTCGCTGGACCACAAACTCTACAGCGCCATTCGCGAACAGGCGGGGCGCAGCGGTATTCACTATGAGGCGGAAGCGCCGGCATATTGATCCGTGGTTGAAGCGTCTGGTGCTAGGGCCAATTTGGATTTAGTGTTAACAGGCCCTAGCCCCAATATTTCACGCATTAAAAAGGCAAAATCCTGATACTTCGATATAATTCAGTTGCTTACACTGTAATCGAAAGGATTTTGCCTGTGACAAACTGCACCCAGACTGCCTTTGATTTTCCAGCCCTAAAACGCCGTAAGGTTCAAGCCGAGTTTTCCGGTGGCGATATCACCTCGGACGGCGGCGTGTTGCTGCTGCGTGAGATCGACAGGCGTCTGGGATTGCTCGAGGCGGTTGATGAGGTCATCCCCGACCCGCGAGATCCCCGCTATATTGAACACAGCCAGTTGAGCCTGTTGCGCCAGCGAGTCTATGGGCTCTGCCTGGGTTATGAAGATCTGAACGACCATCAGACACTACGCACCGACCCGGCCCTACAGAGCTCGATCGAACGCGAGGAGGTACTGGGCAGCCAGTCGACACTTTGTCGGCTGGAGAACCGGGTCGATCGCCGGGTTGCCGTTGATGTCCACAACCTACTGCTCGAGCAGTTCATTGCCTCATATGATGCACCACCCGATGAGCTGATCCTGGATTTCGACGCCACGGATGATCCGGTGCATGGCCGCCAGGAAGGCCGCTTCTTTCACGGCTACTACGATCACTACTGCTTCCTGCCCCTGTATGTCTTTTGTGGCGATCAACTGCTGGTGAGTTATCTGCGGCCCAGCCGGATCGATGCGCCCAAGCATGCCTGGGCGATTCTGGCGCTGTTGGTCAAACGCCTGCGCCGGGCTTGGCCTGAAGTGCGTATCATCTTTCGGGGCGATAGCGGCTTTTGCCGTCACCACATGCTCAGCTGGTGCGAGCGCAACGCTGTGGGCTATATCGTGGGCATCGCCAAGAATGACGCCTTGCTGCGGTGTATCCGTGAGCCCATGCAGTGGGTTGAGGAACTGGCGAAGCGAACCGGCATGAAGATGCGGGAATTCTTTCAGTTTCACTATGCCGCCAGCACCTGGAAGACGCGTCGCAAGGTGATCGCCAAACTGGAGGTCACCGACAAGGGGCCAAATCCACGCTTCATCGTCACCAACCTGGCCGGCGACAAACAGCGCCTTTACGATGACCTCTACTGCGCCCGTGGTGACATGGAGAACCGAATCAAGGAGCAGCAACTGGGGCTGTTCGCCGATCGCACCAGCGCGCATTACTGGTGGGCCAGTCAGTTTCGTCTACTGCTGTCCAGTCTGGCCTATGTGCTGATGGAGGCCATCCGGCGCCTCGCGCTGAAGGGCACGGAACTGGCGCGTGCACAGATGACCACGATCCGGCTCAAACTGTTCAAGATCGGGGCGGTCATCATTCGCAACACGCGACGGATCCGCTTCCTGCTCTCCAGCACCTATCCCTATCAGGCGCTGTTTTTCCAGGTGGCGGCACGACTCAAGCCGGGATAGCCCGGCAGAGTGCTGCCCCGGCACGTTGATCAACAATGGGGGTAAGGGGGAGTCTGCCCGGAGGGTGGAAAATCAGGGCTTGATAGAGGTTTGGTTCCCAGTGAGGGCAAACCATCCAAGCTTGGCCATATCACCGGCTAAATTTAAAAACGGATGAAACATGCGGGCTAGGGGATGCAGGTTGAAAACAAGCCCGGCCTACAAACCGGGCTGGCGGTTGTCATAGGCTGAGGGCCGGCAGTATCTCATCCACATTTCAATAGGGTATGGCTTCCACTGAGTTGCTTCTGATTTCGATTGGCGATCCGGGCTATTTGATCGGAATATAGATCGAAGTGACGACCTCATTAGTATGGCTGACCGTGGCGGGATCGTTCTCATACATCTCCCGCGAGGCCTGCTTGTGCAGGGGTTTTATCTTACTCATCTGCAGATGGGCGTAGGCCTGGTACCAGGCGAGTTCGAGAAATTCGTAGCTGCCTCTCAGGGTGGTCTTGTAGTAGCGCCCACCGCTGAAGCGCTTTACCTCAAGCTCTGTCGATGTGGTCTCCGGCGCTACCGGTATCGCCATGTCGCAGTCGAAGTGCATGGTTTTAAGATCGACCTTGTGGTAGATGGTGAATGGATAGCCCGTGGCGGTCAGCCCATGCTCATCGACATAGTGGCCAAGTCGTGGAAAGCCTTCCGTCATGGCCTTTTTCATCGCTTCCATATGACCCTCGAAATGGAGAGTCAGGGCGGACTGCTCCGGCAGCTCCACCGGACCGTCAAACGACATGCGCGGGACTTCCGCGTCCGCTTCCAGCTCGCCGCGCAGCATGTAGAGGCCGGTGTCGTAGTCCTTGCTGATATAAGCAGGTATCTTCTTCGCCATGAAGCGGAACAGGAAGGGCATGCTGCCCGCCATGTTCCAGTGGACCAGGGTTTTGTCTTCACCCTTGGGTTCGAACGCCCACCAGACGCGGCTCACGGACTTGAAGGGACGCAAGAATTCCATACGTTGTTCGATCTTCTCTTCACCGCTGAATTTTTCATGGGCCAGTCTGCCGGCGCCGACGATTCTGCCGTCCCAGCTGTACCAGCCCCCCTCACGATCAGGTGTGTCGGAGAAGACCAGGGTGGTATCGGGTTCGTGCATCAGCCAGGGGCTCCAGTCGGACCAGCTGCGGAAATCGCGGATCTTGTCGAACACGGTCTTTTGATCGACCGCGATCTCCAGCGAGCGCCTGATCGCGAAACTGCCGTCCAGGGTGGCCAGGTAGATGAGTGGGATGGCGATCAGAACGGCGATTACAATGATTACGGTTGTCATGGCAAGGCTCCCTCCACCGTTGGTTTTATTGTCTGCCGAAAACAGTATATCGAGTATAGGATTAGGCCCCCCGCAAGAAAATAGGGCTATCATGGGGGAATGTCATCGTTCCAGTTTCACCCGGCAGTCGCAGCATGGCTTGAGCGACAGTTCGGCGGGCCCACCGATGTTCAGGCGCAGGCCTGGCCGGCGATTCAGGCGGCGCAGAACACCCTGATCTCGGCGCCCACCGGCTCAGGCAAGACCCTGGCCGCCTTTCTTGCGGCGATCGACCGGCTGGTGCAGGCGGGGTTGCGGTTCCCCCTGGCCGATGAGACCCGCGTGCTCTATGTCTCGCCGCTGAAGGCCCTCTCCAACGACATTCACAAGAACCTGGAACAGCCGTTGAACGGTATCCGGGATGCGCTGCTGGAAGGGGGCTACCCCGATGTGCCGATTCGCGCCCTGGTGCGCACCGGGGATACCACCTCATCGGAACGGGCGATGATGAAGCGCGCCCCGCCACACATCCTGGTGACCACGCCGGAGTCCCTCTATATCCTGCTGACCTCCGATTCGGGCCGCGAGATGCTGAAGACGGTAGGCAGTGTGATCGTCGACGAGATCCATGCCCTGGCGGGAAACAAGCGCGGCGCCCATCTGACCTTGAGTCTGGAGCGCCTCGCCCGGTTGTGTGCCAGGCCGCCGGTGCGCATCGGCATCTCGGCGACCCAGAAGCCGATCGAGGAGATGGCGCGCTACCTTACCGGGCAACACGACGATCCGCTGCAGCGGGCTTGCACCATTGTCGATACCGGCCATCTGCGTGAACGGGATTTGGCCGTCGAGCTGACCGGGTCGCCGCTGGAGGCGGTGATGGCCAACGAGGCCTGGGATGAGATCTACCGCCGCCTCGGGCAGCTCATCACCGAGCACAAGACCACCCTGATATTCGTGAATACCCGCCGGCTCGCCGAGCGCGCGGCGGCGGCGCTGGCCAAGACCCTGGGCGAGGAGGCGGTGACCTCCCACCACGGCAGACTGGCCAGGGAGCACCGGCTCGACGCCGAGCAGCGTCTGAAGTCGGGTTCCCTGCGCGCCCTGGTGGCGACCGCCTCCCTGGAACTCGGTATCGATATCGGGGATGTGGAGTTGGTGTGCCAGCTGGGATCGCCACGCAGCATCGCCACCTTTCTGCAACGGGCGGGCCGCTCCGGGCACCAACTGACCGGCACCCCCAAGGCGCGGCTGTTTCCCCTCAGCCGCGACGACCTGGTCGAATCGGTGGCCATGCTGGATGCGATCCGCAGAGGAGAACTCGATCGGATCCCGGTACCCGAACACCCGTTGGATGTCCTGGCCCAGCAGATCGTCGCCGAGGTCTCCGCCAGGGAGTGGGACGAACGAGCCCTCTACCGGGCCTTCAGATGCGCCCGACCCTATAACAATCTTGCCGAGCAGGATTTTCTCGATGTGGTGAAGATGCTGGCGGACGGTTTTCACACCCGCCGGGGCAGGCGGGGCGACTACATCCATCGTGATGCGGTCAACGGCATGCTGCGGCCGCGGCGGAGCGCCCGCCTGACGGCGATCACCAATGGCGGCGCCATCCCCGATCAGTTCGATTACGATGTGATCCTGCAGCCTGAGGGGCTGTTCGTCGGCAGCCTGAACGAGGATTTCGCCTTCGAGAGCATGCCGGGGGATATCTTCCAGCTCGGTAATTTCTCCTACCGCATGTTGAAGATCGAGCAGGGCAGGGTGTTGGTGGAGGACGCCCGCGGCCAGCCGCCCTCAATCCCCTTCTGGTTCGGCGAGGCGCCGGGCCGCACCGACGAACTCTCCCATGCGGTTTCCCGTCTGCGCGAAACCCTCGACAGCGTATTGGAGAAGGGACAGCAAACAGCACTGGATTATCTGCAGCAGACACATCGTCTCGACCCGGCGGTCGCCGGTCAGCTGGTCGAATACCTCGCGGCGACAAAGGCGCTCTTCGGCGTGATTCCCAGTCAGAGACATGTGGTATTCGAACGTTTTTTCGACCAGACCGGCGACATGCATTTCGTCATTCACGCCCCATTCGGCTCCCGCATCAACAAGGCCTGGGGCCTGGCCCTGCGCAAGCGCTTCTGCCGCCGCTTCAATTTCGAACTGCAGGCGGCCGCCAACGAGGACAATTTGATCCTCTCCCTCGGGCCGACCCACAGCTTCCCCCTGGAGGAGCCGGCCGGCTATTTGAAATCAAAGAGTGTCGAGCAGGTATTGGTTCAGGCCCTGCTTGCCGCGCCCATGTTTCCGGCCCGCTGGCGCTGGGTGACCAATATCTCCCTGGCGGTGCCCCGCATGCGCGGCGGCAAGCGGGTGCCCGCGCCGTTCCAACGCAACGATGCCGAAGACCTGGTGGCGCTTGTCTTCCCTGATCAGCTCGCCGGTTTCGAAAACATCCAGGGTGACCGGGAGGTGCCGGACCACCCGCTGGTGAAGCAGGCGTTGTGGGACTGCCTGCACGAACTGATGGACATCGATGGATTGAAGCGGGTGCTGGATGCCATTGAGCAGGGACGCATCCGGGTAAGCGCAAAAGAGCTGCCGACGCCGTCGCCCATGGCGCTCGAAATTCTCAACGCCAGACCCTACGCGTTCCTCGACGACACCCCGGCGGAGGAGCGGCGAGCACAGGCGGTCCGGCAGCGGCGCCATCTGGATCCGCAAACCGCCGCCGACCTGGGACGTTTGAATCCCGAGGCGATCCGGCAGGTGCAGGCAGAGGCCTGGCCGCAGCCGCGCAATCCAGACGAACTCCACGATGGGTTGATGATCGCCGGCTTTATCGAAGAGGGCGAAATCGCCCCGGCGGATCTCGAGTCATGGCGGCGTTATCTGGCTGATCTGCAGCAGCAAACACGCGCCACACGACTCTCGGACGGGAACCGGGTTTTATGGGTCAGCGCGGAGCGGTTGCAGGCGATGAGGAAGATCTGTCCGGCGCATGAGCTGTCGCCGACGATCAGCGCCCTGCCCGCGGATGAGGCCGCAACATTTGAATCGGCGGTGTTGGAGATCCTGCGCAGTCGCCTGGAGTGTCTTGGTCCGGTGACGGTTGAGCGGCTGGCGCGCCCCTTGAACCTGCCGGCAGAAACTGTGACACAGGCGTTAAGCAGTCTGGAACAGGAGGGCTATCTCATACAGGGTCGTTTCAATCCGGGTTGTGTCGAGGTCGAGTGGTGCGAGCGCGGCCTGCTGGCGCGTATCCACCGCTACACCCTGAAACAGCTGCGTCGCGAAATCGAGCCGGTGAGCCCCGCCGACTTTATGCGCTTTCTGTTCAGCTGGCAGGGGCTGGACGATCCTGCACAGGGCGTTGCCGCGCTGGAACGGGTCATGTTGCAACTCGAAGGGATCAGCCTGCCCGCCGGCTGCTGGGAGGATGAGATCCTGCCCGCCCGGCTGCAGCCCTACTTCTCCAGCGAGCTGGACGAGTTGTGCGGTTCGGGCAAGCTTGCCTGGCTGCGCCTGCATCCGACCGGACTCAAGCGGAACAAACGCAAAAATCCGGCAATCAAGACCACCCCGCTGGCTTTCCTCTTCCGCCCCCATCTCTCTGTCTGGTATCGGACAGAATCGACGGCGCCCGAGGGGTTGAGCGCCACCGCGGTCAAGGTGGTGGAAGTGCTGCAGCAGTGGGGCGCCAGTTTTTTCGACGATCTGCTACAGCAGACGGGTCTGCTGAAAACCCAGCTGGAGACCGCATTGGGCGAACTGGTCGCCTGGGGCCTGGTCAATTCGGACCAGTTCCAGGGACTGCGCGCCATGATCACCCCGGAGAAGCGCCGCAAACGCAGCCGGCGGCGCACGACAATGCAGGCCCCGCTCGCCTCTGGCGGGCGCTGGTCATTGATACGCCCGCCAATGGATCATGAGGATGAGGCACAACGCATCGAGCGGATCGCGCACACTCTGCTGACCCGCTATGGCGTGGTGTTCAGGAAACTGCTCGAGCGTGAGAGCGATCTGCCTCCCTGGCGCGACCTGCTCTACTGTTTGCGCCGTTTGGAGGCAAGGGGAGAGATCAGGGGCGGCCGTTTCGTCGAGGGTTTTGCCGGCGAGCACTTTGCACTGCCGGAGGCGGTGAGCCTGATGCGCGAGGTGCGTAAAAGAAAGGATGCCGATGAACTGATCAGCATCGCCAGCGCGGACCCGCTGAATCTCACCGGCATCGTTACGCCCGGCAAGCGCATCACCGCCCAGGCGGGTCATCGCATTCTATACAAGGATGGCAAACCGGTCGCCACCAACCAGGGCGGTGAGATTACCATCGATGATGTGATACCCGAGAGCGAACACTGGCACATCAGGAATCTGCTGACACGCAAACGGCATCCGGCTGACTATCACAAACCACAACAAGGCCCGCTGATTTAAGGATGCGGTCTCTTTCATAAAAAATCCAAAGGGCTGCGAACCCCCATGCCGCCTTTTTGGATGACATGGGTATAGATCATGGTGGTGCTGACGTCCTTGTGACCGAGCAGGGCCTGTATGGTGCGAATATCCGCCCCCCGCTGTAACAGGTGGGTTGCGAAACTGTGGCGCAGGGTATGCGCCGTCGCACGTTTCGCAATATCCGATTGCCTGACGGCAGACTTGATCGCACGCTGCAGCGCCTTCTCATGCAAATGAAATCTGACCCGATGCCCGGTTTCGCCATCGGTGACATAGCGTGAGGCGGGAAAGACGAACTGCCAGCATAGTTCTTTTGAGGCATTAGGGTATTTGCGATCCAAAGCAACCGGCAGGTATACTCGGCCCAAGCCTTTTTCCAGATCCCGACTATGGATGGTGTGCAATTTCTCAAGATGCTCCTGCAGCGGATCGATCACCGACGCCGGCAAAATCGTACAACGGTCCTTGTTGCCCTTACCCCCTCGCACCATAATCTGAGCAAGATTGAAATCGATATCCTGCACCCGCAGGCGCAGGCATTCGAGCAGCCGCAGCCCCGAGCCATAGAGCAGGTTCGCGGCAATCCAGTGTTTACCATCCAGGTGACTCAATACCTGCCGGACCTCATCCGGCGAAAGTACGGTCGGCAGCCGTTTAGGTTTTTTCGCGCGCCTTACCGAATCAAGCTGCGGCATCTTAAGCTGCAAAACCTCACGCTAAAGAAACAACAAGGCATTGAAAGCCTGATTCTGCGTCGAGGCAGACACTTTCCGATCAACGGCAAGGTGGGTGAGAAAGGCCTCGATCTCCTGTTTGCCCAGCTCCCTGGGGTGGCGCCTGTCATGAAAGCGAACGAATCGCCGAATCCAGTGAATGTAGGATTTTTCAGTACGAATGCTGTAATGCCGAAGACGTATTCGCTGCCGGACGACCTCCAGCAGCATAGGTTTCTTGACAACTTCCATGTGTCTTTTTACCTCTTGTTGATATACATGCCCTTATCCATGGGTGCATGCATTGTAAATCAGTTACTTAATAAGATGCAATTCGGTATACACGACAATATTGACCCAGATATATCAGACATATCTGGGGTATATTTATAAGTTAGCACACAAAAAAGGAGATATAGGTAATGCACATTGTTTTAGGTGCCTTAGGTGCAATTATTACCATTTTAATCTTGGTTAATCGCCTGTCTGATAATGGTATTGATATTGGGTGGCTAAACCCATTTGCATGGAAAAGAAGGCATGAATGGTCAAAGAAGTATCATGCCAATCCAGTTTTCTCAATTCAAAGCCCGATGGATGTAACGGCATTATTAATGGTAGCACTAGCAAAAAGCGAAGGTGATATGAGCGCCGATCAAAAGAATGAAATAAAAAAAATTTAAAGAAGTTTTTCATTTAAACGAAGATCAATCATCTTCTTTAATAACATCTTCTGTTTTTATTAAAAAATGATATATCCGCAGTAAATAATATGGTTAAGCTTCTCGCGCCAAGTATAGATGCATTTACTGAAGAACAAGCTAAATCTGCATATTCTCTACTTAAACATACCTGATTACTCATGAGGCTCAGCTATTGAGCCTGTGGTGCAAGCATAATGGAACCTACTGAATAAAAGAGGATTTCATCATGCCGAGAAATACTATTCAATTTCAAAAAGGTCTTGGTTTGCACGATTTTCTGGAACAATATGGGACCGAGGATCAGTGTCGACAGGCATTGTATGATTTGCGCTGGCCGACAGGCTATGTCTGCCCTGAGTGCGGCAACACAACAGGCTGTGAACTCAAAAAGCGTCAGATATATCAATGTCACAAGTGCCATCATCAGACTTCCCTGACCGCCGGCAGCATCTTCCATGGCACCAAGCTGCCGCTGAGAACGTGGTTTCTTGCGATCTATCTGTTGACCCAACGCAAGAAAAGTATCTCGGCGCTGCAACTTTCCCGCGAAATCGGGGTGAACTACAATACGGCCTGGCGACTCAAGCATAAGTTGATGCAGGTGATGATGGAACGTGAGCGTGGAAAAAAACTGGCCGGTCGCATCGAATTGGATGATGCTTATCTCGGAGGCGAGCAAGCCGGTAAGCGTGGTCGTGGGTCGCGCAACAAAATCCCTTTCGTAGCTGCTGTTGAGACGACGCGGGACGGCAGGCCCATGAAAATTCAACTGCGTCGTGTAAGGGGCTTCCGCAAACGTGAAATCGCCCGCTACGCCCGCTCCTGCTTGATGCCTGGCAGCGAAGTCTTTACCGATGGGCTTTGGTGCTTTAGTGGCGTGACAACCGCTGATTGCCATCATAACCCCATGGTGACGGGTGGTGGGCGCCAAAGTGTCCAGTATTCGTGCTTCAAATGGGTAAACACGATGTTGGGTAATGTCAAAAACAGTCTGTTGGGTACTTTTCATGCGATTCGAGATAAACATGTGTCGCGTTATCTTGCTGAGTTCGAATGTCGGTTTAACCGCCGTTTCGGTTTACCCGCCATGATTGAACGATTGCTTTTTGCCGCTCTTCGCACTCCACCTATGCCATATCGCCTCTTGAGAATGGCTGAGGTTTAGGGGTAATCAGGAAAAATAATCAGACAGGGGGTTCTCGCTAGTATCACTGTTATGAATCCGGCACCTGCGCAGCTTGGAGTTCTGTGCATTTCCCCTGGAAGCATGCCTGTTGTACAGGGAAGCGCTGAAGCTGATGCAAAATTGCTGGATATCATCGGTACCCGCGGTTCATTGGCGCTAGCCCCAATATTTCACGCATTAAAAAGGCAAAATCCTGATACTTCGATATAATTCAGTTGCTTACACTGTAATCGAAAGGATTTTGCCTGTGACAAACTGCACCCAGACTGCCTTTGATTTTCCAGCCCTAAAACGCCGTAAGGTTCAAGCCGAGTTTTCCGGTGGCGATATCACCTCGGACGGCGGCGTGTTGCTGCTGCGTGAGATCGACAGGCGTCTGGGATTGCTCGAGGCGGTTGATGCGGTCATCCCCGACCCGCGAGATCCCCGCTATATTGAACACAGCCAGTTGAGCCTGTTGCGCCAGCGAGTCTATGGGCTCTGCCTGGGTTATGAAGATCTGAACGACCATCAGACACTACGCACCGACCCGGCCCTACAGAGCTCGATCGAACGCGAGGAGGTACTGGGCAGCCAGTCGACACTTTGTCGGCTGGAGAACCGGGTCGATCGCCGGGTTGCCGTTGATGTCCACAACCTACTGCTCGAGCAGTTCATTGCCTCATATGATGCACCACCCGATGAGCTGATCCTGGATTTCGACGCCACGGATGATCCGGTGCATGGCCGCCAGGAAGGCCGCTTCTTTCACGGCTACTACGATCACTACTGCTTCCTGCCCCTGTATGTCTTTTGTGGCGATCAACTGCTGGTGAGTTATCTGCGGCCCAGCCGGATCGATGCGCCCAAGCATGCCTGGGCGATTCTGGCGCTGTTGGTCAAACGCCTGCGCCGGGCTTGGCCTGAAGTGCGTATCATCTTTCGGGGCGATAGCGGCTTTTGCCGTCACCACATGCTCAGCTGGTGCGAGCGCAACGCTGTGGGCTATATCGTGGGCATCGCCAAGAATGACGCCTTGCTGCGGTGTATCCGTGAGCCCATGCAGTGGGTTGAGGAACTGGCGAAGCGAACCGGCATGAAGATGCGGGAATTCTTTCAGTTTCACTATGCCGCCAGCACCTGGAAGACGCGTCGCAAGGTGATCGCCAAACTGGAGGTCACCGACAAGGGGCCAAATCCACGCTTCATCGTCACCAACCTGGCCGGCGACAAACAGCGCCTTTACGATGACCTCTACTGCGCCCGTGGTGACATGGAGAACCGAATCAAGGAGCAGCAACTGGGGCTGTTCGCCGATCGCACCAGCGCGCATTACTGGTGGGCCAATCAGTTTCGTCTACTGCTGTCCAGTCTGGCCTATGTGCTGATGGAGGCCATCCGGCGCCTCGCGCTGAAGGGCACGGAACTGGCGCGTGCACAGATGACCACGATCCGGCTCAAACTGTTCAAGATCGGGGCGGACATCATTCGCAACACGCGACGGATCCGCTTCCTGCTCTCCAGCACCTATCCCTATCAGGCGCTGTTTTTCCAGGTGGCGGCACGACTCAAGCCGGGATAGCCCGGCAGAGTGCTGCCCCGGCACGTTGATCAACAATGGGGGTAAGGGGGAGTCTGCCCGGAGGGTGGAAAATCAGGGCTTGATAGAGGTTTGGTTCCCAGTGAGGGCAAACCATCCAAGCTTGGCCATATCACCGGCTAAATTTAAAAACGGATGAAACATGCGGGCTAGGCTTTTTCACTGCACTATTGCGTTAAGCGGGCCTAACCGGTCATTGTTCTGCAGGCAGCAGCTTCTGATGGTTGCGGTAGATGGGGCTGCCGTCCGGAAAGTATTCGAGGATCACGGCGGCGTAGCGGTCGAAGGGGTTCGCAATCTGTGCAATCCGCCGGCGGGTCGGACCATCCAGGTCAAAGCTGTTGTGCCGTACGGTAAACGGGACCGGATAATCGGTGCCGAACAGAATCTTTTCATGCACCTGTTTCTGTTCGGAGAGGTGACGCAGGGCCCTGGCGCGGAGGGGAACCAGGATTGCGGAGATATCGGCGTAGAGATTCCGATGCTGGGTCAGCATCGCCAGCAGTTTGAAATAGTCGCGGTCGAAGTGGCGTGGCGCTTTGCTCAGGTTACGCCAGGCACAAACCCTGTGTTCGATTCGGCCCAACCCCATATGGGCGGCGATCACTGTAACCCCGCAAGCCAGCGGGAGATCAAGCATCTCGATGCGTTCATAGCTAGGGTGGGATTGGACGGTGTATTCGCTGCCGATGTGGACGATCAACGGCAGTTTATGCTGTTTCAGTTTTTCGTAATAGGCGATCAGGCGTTCATTGTTCAGATCGATCCCCCAGTAGTTCTGCAGAAACTTGGCGCCGCGGCAGCCTTTCTCCGCATATTCGTCGAGCTGATCGAGGGCGCCCGGCCGCATTGGGTTGACCGACAGGAAAGGGATGAAGCGGTCCGGATATTTGTCGGCGACGGCCAACACATCCTCGCTCATGGCGCACACGGTTTTGTCCCGACCGGCCTCTCTGCCCTGTTCATCGAAACGGGCATCCACGCCAAACAGGCAGGTCTTTTCCACGTAGTCGGATTCATCGACCGCCCTGGCCATGGCTTCGATATAGGTTTGGTAGGGTCGCTGTTTCAGCGCGCGCGGCTCGACCCCCAGCCTGCGGGCAAAGAGATGTACGGCGACCCTGTCGAAAGGCCGGTCGAAGGCAACCTCCGGGTTGAGCAGGTGGGTGTGTATATCGATCGTTCGCATTACTCAAGCCTACCCTGCGAGTCAGTGATTGAGGAGGTCTCGTTGGCTGATCGGATTGTTCAAAGGCCCCGGGCTGGCGTTCAGTCAATGGATTCCGGGACAAGGTAATATATCTGAGCCATAAATCGCCAAATAGTGCGAAACCGATTAATTATCTAACAATAATTCGCCATATTTGCAGATAAAGAGTCAATAAAAAACGTTGGGTTGTCGCTATAATTTACGATATATATTACTATCGATCAGTTATTTCGTAATTAATGGCGAATATGAAGATATCAAATTTAGTATCAGATGAGGCGGTCCTGACGGAGATCGGTCAGCGGATCCTGCAACGCCGTCTCGCACTGCAGATGACCCAGGCGCTACTGGCCGAGCAGGCGGGTGTCGCCAAGCGGACCGTGGAGCGGATTGAGGCGGGCGCATCGGCGCAGATGTCGAGCATGATCCGCCTGTTGCGGGTATTGGGACTGCTGCCCGGACTGGAGCTGCTGTTTCCTGAGCAGGCGCAGCGGCCGATGGATCTCCTGAAGCGCAAGGGCAAGGTACGCAGACGGGCTTCTACCCCACGCGAAAAGGCCGACAGGGAGAAGCCTTGGCGTTGGGGTGATGAGTGATGGTCACGGTTGCCGAGGTTCGTCTGTGGGGAACTACCATAGGCGCGGTTTCATTGGCGGACGGCGAGTCTACCGCGCTGTTTGAATACGATCCGGCCTTTGCCCGCAGCGGCATCGAAGTCGCACCGATGATGATGCCTTTGTCCAGGCGTCTCTACAGCTTTCCGCAACTCCCCCGGGAGACATTTCACGGCCTGCCGGGTCTGCTGGCGGATTCACTGCCGGACAGGTTCGGCAATCTGCTGATCGACGCCTGGCTGGCCTCCCAGGGCAGGCCGAGCCACAGCTTCAATGCGGTGGAGCGTCTCTGTTACACCGGCCGGCGCGGCATGGGGGCGCTTGAGTATGTGCCGGCGATCGGTCCCGGGGCCCGGCATGCCAGCCTAATAGAGATCGACAGGCTGGTTGAGTTGGCGTCGCTGGTACTCGGCCAGCGGCAGGCGTTGCAACACTCGCTTGCGGATGCCGACAAACAGCAGGCTCTCAGCGATATCCTGCGTGTCGGCACCTCTGCCGGCGGGGCGCGGGCAAAGGCGGTGATCGCCTGGAATCGGGGGACCAATGAGGTCCGCTCCGGTCAGGTGACGGCCGGTGAGGGATTCGAATACTGGTTGTTGAAATTCGACGGGGTCAGCGGTAACCGGGATAAGGAGCTGGAGGATCCCCAAGGCTACGCTGCCGTCGAGTATGCATACTATTTGATGGCAAGGGCGTGCGGTATCGATATCAACGAATCCCGGCTGTTTGACGAGGGGGGGCGACGCCACTTCATGACCAAGCGGTTCGATCGCCTGGATGGGGGCGAAAAACTGCACATGCAGTCGTTGTGCGCCATGGCCCATTACGATTTCAATAGCGCCGGCGCCTACAGTTATGAACAGGCATTGATGGTGATACGCCGGCTGGGCCTGCCGATGCAGACGGTAGAGGAGCAGTTTCGCCGCATGGCCTTCAATATCATCGGCCGCAATCAGGACGACCATGTGAAGAACATCGCCTTTTTGATGGATATATCGGGTGCCTGGACGCTGTCGCCGGCCTTCGACATGACCTACAGTTTCAATCCTGACGGACTATGGACGGCGACTCATCAGATGACCCTTAATGGCAAGCGGGACAGTTTTGTGTTGGATGATTTCAGGGCCTGTGCCAAATCGGCTTCGATGAAGCGGGGCCGTGCGGAGGCGATTGTCGCGGAAGTGCTCGGTAGCGTTTCAAACTGGAGCCGATTCGCCGAACAGGCGGGTGTGCCGGCGCCGATGCGCAGACAGATTCAAAACGCCCTGCGTTTGGATCTGTCTTGATGGGCGGACAGTCAAGCGCAGCAGTGACGGCAGGATGAGTGCTGACAGGCCCTGGTGGTCTGTTCACTGACGTTTGTTTGTTAAAGCCCGTTGGTTATCTGCCGATATCGCCTTGTACATGTCTATTCGAGTTGTCCTGATTTTCAGCTCCATCAGATCAGCTGCCAGTTATATTTATATAGTGCTTGATTGGCTGTTGTTAAGGCTGCGGGAAGGGACATCTGTTTGTTGTGTGGTCTATGTGCGAATCATCTGTCAGTGTCATTGAGGCAAGGTTGAGGATCTGCTGCTGGGTGCTGCCCCTTGCGCTCCTGTTGTTTAATACGGGCGTCGGCGCGGAAGGAATTAAAGTCAGTGAACAACTGGAGCCGGTGGTATTACAGCTGAAATGGAAGCACCAGTTCCAATTTGCCGGTTACTACGCGGCCCTCGAAAAGGGCTTCTACAGACAGGCGGGACTCGATGTTCAGATACGCGAGCACAGCGGTCACCGTTCACCCATCGAGGTCATGCTGGAGGGTGACGTCCAGTTTGTCGTGTCCGGTGCGGATGCATTGATCAAGCGTGCCCGGGGATACCCAATCGTCGCTTTGGCGGCAATCTATCAACATAGTCCCTATGCCCTCTTGGTCAGGGCCGACTCCGGTATACATAGCATCTCCGAACTTGCAGACAAACGCATCATGCTGGGCGAGGGAGAGCAGGATGCCGCCTTGCATGCGATGCTGCAGCAGGGTGGCCTGGAGGCGACCGAGTATTATCGACTCGACACCAACTTCGACGCCAAGTCGTTGTTGCGAGGTGAGACGGACGCCTTCAGCGCCTACGTGACAGACCAGGGCTTTCTGTTGAGACAGACGGGTGTCGAGCCACACTACATCATGCCGAAGGACTACGGCATCGATTTTTACGGTGATGTTCTGGTGACCACGGAGTCGGAGTTGGAAGCCCGGCCTGATCATGTGGAGGCGTTCCGGCTCGCCACGCTGAAGGGGTGGTCTTATGCCCTGAACCATGTTGAGGAGATGGTTGAACTGATACTGCGGAAGTACAACACCCAGCAGATGACCCGAGAACATCTGCTTTATGAGGCAAGGATGTCACAAGAGCTGATTCAACCATTGTTTGTGGAAATCGGCTATATGAATCCGGAGCGATGGGAGCACATCAAGTCGATCTTTGTGGGGCTGGGATTTATTGGACCCAATAGCCGGATCGACGGCATGCTGTATGAGGATTATCGGCGCCTGCCCGGTTGGCTGGTGTGGCTGGACAGAAACTTCTTGCTGCTTCTGTTCAGTGTGGTCGGTGTCATGGTGTTGTCCCTGTTGGCGGTGATAGCGCATATGCGGCGATTGGTTCGGATCAGAACCAGTGCGCTGATCGAGAGTTCCCGCCACTACCGGACGGTTTTTGATGCCGCGCCGGAGGGAATGTGGCTGATCGACCCCGCGCGCAAAACCGTGGATGCCAACAAGCGTCTGATGTCCCTGTTGGGTTATAGCAAGCATGAGATGTTGGGTAAGACGCCACTTGAATTCGTCGATGCGATGAATAGAGAAGTCTTTATCGAACAGACATCCAAGATCGGTACGACCGAGCGCCGCAGTTATGACATAGAGCTGCGGCACAAGGACGGGCATAACATCCCGACCCATTTCAGTGCGGTGACCCTATGGGGCAAGGACGGCAGCGTGAAGGCCGCGATCGCCTTCGTGGAAGATATAACCGAGCGAAAACGCATGGAGGCGGAATTGCGTAGCAGTGAACAGAACCTTCGTCGTCTCATCGATGCGGAACCGGCCTGTGTCAGTACCCTCGATGAGGGTGCCGAATTGCTCAGTATCAATCCGGCAGGATTGGAGATGCTCGAGGCCGAGGGTTTGTCGCAGCTTTCCGAGGTGACGCTCGATAAGGTGGTGGACGCGCCCTATCGTGAGGCGTTCAAAAGGTTGAACAGTCGGGTATTCAGCGGTCAAAAGGGTGTCCTGACATTCAGTATTACCGGGCTCAAGGGCCGCAAGGCGTGGCTGGAAACCCATGCTGTCCCGATAACGGATGCGCATGGAAAGGTGGTCGAGCATCTGGGATTGACGCATGACGTGACCGATCGCCTGCAGATGGAGCAACAGATCATGGAGGAACGGGAATTCCTGCAGAGGGTCATCGATAATATTGGTGATTCGGTCATGGTGATCGACCGGGAGTTGCAGATTCAGTTGATGAATCGGAGTGTGAAATCGCGTCTCATGGAGTTTCAGGCCGATCCCGTCAAGATGACCCACTATTTCGACCTTCCCTTCGTATCGGCGCCGTCGGGGGGTAACCTGATTCAGGATTGTCCCGTCCACCGGGTGTTACAGACGGGCAAGCAGGCTACAGCGATCCTGACACGGCCTCAATCGAAGGACCCGGCGTCCGTCAGCAAGGTCGAAGTGGTCGCGTCACCCCTGTTGAACCCCGACGGCAGTCTGCGTGCCGTCATTGAAGTGGCCAGGGATATCACCGAACACCTGGATCTGCTCGAAGAGGTCAAACAGCAAAAGGACGATCTGCAGCATATCGCTCATCACGACCCCCTCACCAACCTGCCCAATCGGTCTCTGTTTCTGTTGCGGCTCAAACAGGCGATCAGTAAAGCGAAGCGTACGGGGCTGCAGATGGCCGTACTGTTTGTCGATCTGGACAGATTCAAGGAGATCAATGACAGTCTTGGGCATGCCTTTGGCGACAGGGTATTGAAACTGGTGTCAGAGCGTTTCAAACAGAGCGTGCGTGAAGACGATACCATTGCCCGTCTCGGCGGGGACGAGTTTACTTTCATCCTCGAGGGATTGAACAGGCCGCAACACGCGGCAAACATGGCACAGCAGATCATTGGTTCACTCGAGTTACCGATCGAGGTGGATCATCATAAGCTGTTTCTCACCACGAGTATCGGCATCAGCGTCTATCCGCAGGATGGCAAGAGTGCCGAAACCATGCTGAGAAATGCGGATGCCGCCATGTACAAGGCCAAGGACGAGGGCAAGAATACCTTCCAGTACTATACCGAGGACATGACGGAACAGGCCTTCGAGCGGATCTTTCTCGAAGCCAGTCTGCGTCGCGCCCTGGATCAGAACGAACTGGCCGTCTGCTATCAACCCCAGGTCGATACCCGGAGCGGGAAGGTTATCGGTGTCGAGGTGCTGGTGCGCTGGCTGCATCCGGAAATGGGCGCCGTTCTACCCTCCCGTTTTATCTCTTTGGCCGAGGATACGGGTCTGATCATACCCCTGGGAGAGCAGGTGATGCGAATCGCCTGCAAGCAGATGGCGGAGTGGGACCGGCAGGGGATTCGCCCGGGAAGAATAGCCCGCATGTTTCATCCGTTTTTAAATTTAGCCGGTGATATGGCCAAGCTTGGATGGTTTGCCCTCACTGGGAACTAAACCTCTATCAAGCCCTGATTTTCCACCCTCCGGGCAGACTCCCCCTTACCCCCATTGTTGATCAACGTGCCGGGGCAGCACTCTGCCGGGCTATCCCGGCTTGAGTCGGGCCGCCACCTGGAAAAACAGCGCCTGATAGGGATAGGTGCTGGAGAGCAGGAAGCGGATCCGTCGCGTGTTGCGAATGATGACCGCCCCGATCTTGAACAGTTTGAGCCGGATCGTGGTCATCTGTGCACGCGCCAGTTCCGTGCCCTTCAGCGCGAGGCGCCGGATGGCCTCCATCAGCACATAGGCCAGACTGGACAGCAGTAGACGAAACTGATTGGCCCACCAGTAATGCGCGCTGGTGCGATCGGCGAACAGCCCCAGTTGCTGCTCCTTGATTCGGTTCTCCATGTCACCACGGGCGCAGTAGAGGTCATCGTAAAGGCGCTGTTTGTCGCCGGCCAGGTTGGTGACGATGAAGCGTGGATTTGGCCCCTTGTCGGTGACCTCCAGTTTGGCGATCACCTTGCGACGCGTCTTCCAGGTGCTGGCGGCATAGTGAAACTGAAAGAATTCCCGCATCTTCATGCCGGTTCGCTTCGCCAGTTCCTCAACCCACTGCATGGGCTCACGGATACACCGCAGCAAGGCGTCATTCTTGGCGATGCCCACGATATAGCCCACAGCGTTGCGCTCGCACCAGCTGAGCATGTGGTGACGGCAAAAGCCGCTATCGCCCCGAAAGATGATACGCACTTCAGGCCAAGCCCGGCGCAGGCGTTTGACCAACAGCGCCAGAATCGCCCAGGCATGCTTGGGCGCATCGATCCGGCTGGGCCGCAGATAACTCACCAGCAGTTGATCGCCACAAAAGACATACAGGGGCAGGAAGCAGTAGTGATCGTAGTAGCCGTGAAAGAAGCGGCCTTCCTGGCGGCCATGCACCGGATCATCCGTGGCGTCGAAATCCAGGATCAGCTCATCGGGTGGTGCATCATATGAGGCAATGAACTGCTCGAGCAGTAGGTTGTGGACATCAACGGCAACCCGGCGATCGACCCGGTTCTCCAGCCGACAAAGTGTCGACTGGCTGCCCAGTACCTCCTCGCGTTCGATCGAGCTCTGTAGGGCCGGGTCGGTGCGTAGTGTCTGATGGTCGTTCAGATCTTCATAACCCAGGCAGAGCCCATAGACTCGCTGGCGCAACAGGCTCAACTGGCTGTGTTCAATATAGCGGGGATCTCGCGGGTCGGGGATGACCGCATCAACCGCCTCGAGCAATCCCAGACGCCTGTCGATCTCACGCAGCAGCAACACGCCGCCGTCCGAGGTGATATCGCCACCGGAAAACTCGGCTTGAACCTTACGGCGTTTTAGGGCTGGAAAATCAAAGGCAGTCTGGGTACAGTTTGTCACAGGCAAAATCCTTTCGATTACAGTGTAAGCAACTGAATTATATCGAAGTATCAGGATTTTGCCTTTTTAATGCGTGAAATATTGGGGATAGCGATCAATCTGTCGGGAAAACAGGTCAGCAGCAGGGAGCTGCTGACATCGCTGCAGTCCATCCTCGCCGAGACAGGTTGCCGGCCCGAGTGGCTGGAGTTTGAGGTGACCGAGGGATTTCTGATGAAGGACCCGGAGAAGTCGGTCTCAATCCTGCAGCAGGTCAGGGATTTGGGGATCGAGCTCGCAATCGATGATTTCGGCACCGGCTACTCGTCATTGACCTACCTGAAACGTTTTCCTCTGACGCGGTTGAAAATCGATCAGTCATTTATCAGGGATGTACCGCATAATCAGGAGGATATTGCCATCACCCGCGCAATCATTGCCCTGGGCAACAGCCTCAATCTTCAGGTCCTGGCAGAGGGGGTGGAGAGCGAAGAACAGAAGAGTTTTCTCATTGGCGAGGGATGCAGCGAGGCGCAAGGCTACTATTTTTGCCACCCTCTGACTGTGGATAAGATGACCTACCTGCTAATGACATCACGGCAATTGCCGGCCGAGCAGGTTGGGCAATGAACCTGAACGCGCGGATGATCGCTTGCCCCTCCATATCAGCCTATTGCAAGCATCTCGAATCCTGAGCTGTGGGTGATTCCCCATGCACCGTTTCCATGGTTGCAGCTATCGGCATGGTTGGTAACCTTTAGCGGAAAACAGTCACAAATGTTTTGATTCTATCGTAACTTTCTGAATGTGATTGGTTTCTAACGAGAGACTTGGCAGTATTCGCAAGCGGGTCGTGTATTGTATAAAAGGAATGATTGCGATCCAGAATAATCTATATACACAGGTTTTTACAGCAATGGCTTCGATCGGGCGATCCACAGGATATGTGTCAGTGGTTATATGCGGCAGTTAATTTTCATTTTAGTCTGGGCGTTGTGCCCAATACCTCTATACGCCCTTGACGTGGTGATCAAAGTCGATGGATTGGAGACAAAACTGAAGGAGAATGTGCTCGCCTATCTCTCCGTGGAACGGGAGCGACAGCGTGAATCCCTGAACGCAGCGCGATTGCGGCTGTTGCATGACAAGGCCGAGGTGGAGATACAGGCTGCATTACGCCCTTTCGGCTACTTTAAACCGACTGTCACCGCATCCATGGCTGGCGACGAACAGGGATTCAGGTTGTCATATCATGTCGAGCCGGGGCCGCCGGTCAAATTGAGCGATGTGAATTTTCAATTAACCGGTGATGGCGCCGATGATCCTCAGTTGACGAAGACCTTTCCCATGTCGGTTGGCGAGGTGTTGGATCAAACACGCTATGAGCAGTCCAAGCAGCGGTTGTTGGCCGAGATCATCGAGAGCGGTTATCTGGATGCGCGCTATATACAACGTCAGCTGCGCGTGGATCTGCAGCATTATACCGCGTCGATCCAACTCCACCTGGATAGTGGGAAGCGCTTGCGATTTGGGGATGTGCGGATGCACCAGGATATCTTGAATCCCGATTACCTCGCCCGCTTTGTCCCTTTCAATGCAGGGGATCCCTTCAGTCAGGAGACACTGCTGAAGCTGCAGAGCGACCTTGTCGATACCGAGTATTTCAAGCAGGTCGAGGTGGTTACCCGGCGTGATCAGCGAGAAGGCGACAGGGTTCCGATCGATATCAATCTGAAACCCAACAAGCGTAACCGTTACCGTATCGGTTTGGGCTATTCCACCGATATGGGGCCGCGGCTGACCCTGGACTGGAAGAATCGCCGGCGGGGACGCAACGGCCATCGGATGCGGAGTGAATTGCAGATATCGAAACCGCTCAGCACGCTCAGCACGGAATATATCGTGCCGTTGCAGCGCCCGACGGTGGATTTTGTCAGCTTCGGCGCCTCTCTGGAGCGCTTCGACTCGGACACCAATAGTGGCAACCGGGTGCTGCTCAGCGCCGTTCATTCGGTGAGCCTGAACCGGGGCTGGCGTCGCAGTCTGGGATTGGAGTACAGCTACGAGGATTTCGAGGTGGGCGAACAGGAAGACAGCTCGCGTCTGCTGGTGCCCAGTATCACCTGGCTGCGAATAAAGAGCGACGGCAAGGCCTATATCCAACGCGGCAACAGGCTGGAGTTTCGTCTTGAAGGGGCGTCGGAATCCCTGCTTTCAACCACCGATTTTGTTCAGCTCTATAGCGCGGTGAAGTTTATCCGTGGTTTCGGTGAGGGTGACTGGCGGGTGCTGAATCGGTTGGGGCTGGGGGCGACCTGGGCCGATGAGCTGACAGAGCTGCCACCCAGTAAGCGCTTCTTCGCCGGGGGCGATAATACGGTACGCGGTTTCGGTTATCAGGATCTGGGACCGAGGGATCAGAACGATGAGGTCATCGGCGGGCGCTATTTTGCCGCCGGCAGTGTCGAGCTGGAGCGTCGCATCAGCGGCAAGTGGAGCGGGGCGCTGTTTTTGGATGCCGGAAACGCCTTTGATCCCGATTATGATTCGGAAACGGCCATTGGCCTCGGCTTCGGTGCCCGCTGGCGCTCACCGGTCGGCCCGGTCAGGATCGACATCGCCCATGGCAGGGTCGATGATGATCGGCAATGGCGCCTGCATATCGTCGTGGGGCCGGAATTATGACCGGTGAGACGATGAAACGGATTGTCACCTATGTTTCCCTCTCCACCCTGCTGATCCTGTTGCTGTTGTCGGCGATTGTCTATTACTTGGTATTCACCCATGACGGTAGCAGGCGTAGTTTCTATCTGGCCCAGCGGCTGGTGCCGGGCGAACTCCAGGTCGAGATCTTACAAGGTCGTCTGGCAGGGCCCCTGGAGTTGACTGGCCTGAGCTATCAACAGGCGGATGGTTTGGCGTTTCGGTGTGAACGGCTCTACCTGGATTGGCGCCCCTCTCAGCTGTTGGGTTTGCGGCTGGATGTTTCCGAGTTGTCATTGATGGAAACCCGTCTGCGGCTTCCCGCAAGTGAAACGTCCGACGATAAAACCGGTAACGAAACCTTTCAGGGTGTGAAGTTGCCCCTTGCCGTAACACTCTCCCGTTTCTCGTCGGAAGGATTCGAACTTGTTCAGGGAGAGCATGGCGATCCCGTCCGGATCGATAAATTCAATCTCTCAGCCGCCACAGAAGGGGATCGCCTGGCAATCACTCAATTCGATGCCGAGGCATTTTCATCCCGGCTTTCGCTGCAGGGATCCCTGGGATTGGATGCACAGTTGCCGATGACCATCGATCTCTCATGGGAGCATACCCTGAAAGAGGGTTCCAGGCTGGCTGGTGAAGGGCGGGTGAGCGGGGATCTGCAGCGGATCGAAATCACACAGCGACTGGCGCCACCCATCGAAGGAGAGTTGCAGGCACTGCTGTCGGATCTGCAGGGTAGGCCCGAGTGGAACGCCGTGTTGAAATTGAAACAGGGTGAACTGGGTGGGTTTACCCGGGATTTTCCGGCGTCCTTAAAAGGGCGGTTGAGTGCCCGGGGGAGTTTCGAAGCGATCGATCTCGATGCCGATCTGGAGCTTTTGGAATCCCGTATCGGAGAGATCGCCACCGAATTCCATGCGGATTACAGTCAGGGTGCCATCCGTATCGGGGATCTGCGCATCAGCAATGCGCATGGTTTGGATCTCACGGCAAAGGGGGAATACCATCCGCAGGGTGGCGAACTCTCTGCAGATCTGCGGTGGCGGGGGTTGCGCTGGCCGTTGATCGGGGAGAAGGTGGATATCGGCAGCGATAGCGGCACACTGCAACTACAGGGTGGGCTCGACGCCTATGTGTATCAATTGGCGATGCAGGCATCCAGACCGGAGGTGGGAACGCTGCAGTTCGATGCGGTCGGGAGCGGGACGCTGGAACAGGTCGATCTCGACATGCTGTCGGTTGAATTGCAGCAAGGCAAGATAGGTGGTAGCGGCAGGCTGACCTGGAGTCCCACGCTTTCCTGGCAGTTGGGTCTGACAGGTGAGGGTGTCGACCCCGCACTGGTGCATCCCATGTTTCCCGGTAATCTGGCATTCGATCTCGATACCCAAGGCGTGATGGCGGAGGGTGGACCCGATGCGGAAATTAATCTCAACAGCCTCTCGGGGTTGCTGCGGGATTATCCCTTGAATGGGAAAGGGCGCCTGACACTCAAGCAGGATGCCCTGACCGTGGATGCGCTGGAGTTGCTCTCCGGCGGCAACCGGATAGCTGTCGACGGTAGCCTGGCAGAGCGGCTCGCTCTGAATTGGTCGGTGGACGCCCCGGAGTTAGCCTCCCTTTGGCCCGGGCTGTCAGGTGCGCTGCAGGCGAAGGGCGATCTGGGCGGTACCCTGCAAGCACCCAGTTTGAAGGCTGACATCGAGGCCGGTGAGCTAAGCCTGGAGGCATACCGGGTCGGGCAACTGAATGGTGAAGTGGCGCTTGAGATGGCGGGTGAACAGCGTGTGGCCTTGTCGCTGCATTCGCAAGAATTGAGTGCCTTCGGCAGACAGTGGAAATCACTCGATATCGCTCTGCAAGGACATATTCCGCAGCATCGCCTGCAGATCGACCTGGCAGGTGAGCAGGTGCCTCAGCTGTCGCTTGAGGGAGTCTCAGGATTGCATGAGGGAGAGAGGTTGCAGGGTAGCCTGCAAAGGCTCCGACTGTCATCTCCTGAAGTGGGTGAGTGGGATCTGGAATCGGCCTTGGCCTATCGACTGGAGGCCTCCGAGCAGGATGTGGAACCCTTCTGTCTGGCGTCAGGCGAAGCGAGGCTTTGTGCCAGCTTCAATCAACATGCAGGCGGCTGGAAGACGAAGCTGCAGGCAAAACAGCTGCCTTTGAGATTGCTGCAACCCGTTCTGCCGGTTGAGACAAGGATAGTGGGAAAGGCTGCCCTGCAGGCAGAACTCGGCACCGAAGCCGGTGGGCGTATGACCGGCACGGCCGACCTGCAAATTCCCGAGGGCAGGCTTGATTTTGCCCTTGGCGCCACCCGGGAGGAGGTGAATTTTTCCGATAGTGCGGCAAAGGCTGTCATTGACCGGAAGGGACTTGACGCCGACATCAATCTGCCGCTGCAGCAGTTGGGTGGGTTTACCATGAGCTTGCAGTTGCCGGGGATAGATCTGACCGACCTGAAACCGGATCAACAATCCCTGCAAGGCAGGATCAAGGGTGGCGTCCAGAATCTGGCCATGCTCGCCGCCTTCTCACCCCAGTTGCAAAACAGTCGAGGTGAGTTATCGGTCGATATGACATTGGGTGGCAGTTTGAGGGAACCCCGGATAGACGGCGATGCAAAGCTGACCCGGGGTGCTATCGATATTCCGGAGTTGGGCATTGAGTTGCGTGATATGGAGATGAGTATGCGGACGCCCGACCTGGAGACAATCTCACTGGCGGGCAGCGTACGTTCGGGCAAGGGTAGGTTATCGCTTAAAGGCACCACTCGAATGGATGCCGACAACGGTTTTCCCTCGCAATACAGGATTGAAGGTAAGGATTGGTTGGTGGTGAATATCCCCGAGGCTGAAGTCAGGCTATCACCCAATCTAAGCTTTGAGCACAGTGCGCGAAAAAGTGTACTTGAAGGTAAGGTTCACCTGCCCTACGCCAGGATCAGACCGCGTGCACTGCCGGAGACGGCGGTCTCCGAAAGTTCCGACCTGGTGGTTGTCGGTGATGACGAGGCGCAACAGACGCAACCGGATACCCCGTTGCATGCAAAGGTGCGCCTGAGTCTCGGTAAGCGGGTCAGTTTCGATGGGCTCGGGCTGCGGGGCAAGCTTACCGGCGGTCTGATGATCATCGATGAGCCGGGACGTCCGGTGATCGGCCGCGGGCGCCTGGGTATTTCCGAAGGTGTCTACCAAGCCTACGGACAGGATTTGAACATCGAGCGGGGATACGCCCTGTTTGCCGATTCCCCCGTGGATAATCCCGGTCTCGACGTGCGTGCCGCCAGGGAGATCGATGAGATCACAGCGGGGATGCGCATTACCGGAACCCTGAAAAAGCCCAATCTCAAGCTCTATTCAACCCCCTCCATGTCGGAAACCGACATCCTTTCCTATATCGCCACCGGCCGTCCGGCCGGCGAGTCATCGGGTAAGACCGCAGGCATGCTTGCGGTGATACAGGCAAGCGGCGCCAGTAATATCGCTTCGGAATTGGGACGGCAATTGGGCCTGGAAGAGTTGCGTGTGGAGACGGGTAGCTCCCTGGAGGAGGCCGCCCTGGTGGCAGGCACCTATCTGTCGCCTAGGCTCTATCTGCAGTATGTCAACGAATTGGCGACTGGCGAGACAAAGGTTCGTATGCGTTACGATCTGACGGAACGCTGGCAGCTGGAAGCGGAAACAGGACGTACCCAGTCGGGTGACTTTTTCTATACCTTCGATCGTTGAAGTCGGTTTAAGCCGGGCACCAGTCACGACAGGGCAGACCGGATGAGTGTTAACAGGCCCTAGTTGCTGCTGCGGACCGCGTCAAAATCATCCGCGATCAGCAGATTGGTCAAGAAGAAGGCCTTGGTCTTGGAGGCCTTTCTATTCTGTCTCTTCTCAACCTGGATCGGGCATCCATGGGGTTGCCAATCGCAGGCGATCCCGTTGATGATTTGATGGGGACATTCTCTGCAGGTGCGAGTCTTGTATAAGCCGGTCATGGTGGTAAACTCAATGGGTCATTTGTACATAAAGAAATTAGCAAAATATCAATATATTACAAGTCAATCTTGAAGATAATTAGTCAAAATATGTGATAAATTACCTGTTTCATTTGTGATAAATTAACTATTTTACTCCCGAAGGTAGATTTTCATGCTGCATACGCACGCCTCGAACGGTATGAGGGCGGGCATCTGAGAATGAGCAGTAAACCTTACAACTCAAATATTTAGTCGGCAAATTCCTAAGAATATTTACCCTTACTGACAACCGTTAATTGATTTTTCTTTATCTTTTTTCTGCAAAAACGGAAAAAATAATCACTAATTTCTCAAATTGAGATTCAACTCTCATTTCACTTGCCGAAAACCCTGTGGAAGTGTTTAGGTATAGCTCCAATGAGCGCTGGATATCCGCCGCCATCCGGGGTATGCAAGGCTGATTGGGTGTGACTAAACTCCGGGGAAGTAGCAATAGAATCTACCTGCCATTATGTATCAGAACTATTTCGGACTAACTGAGGATCCCTTTTCCATTACCCCGGATCCGAAGTATCTCTTTCTGAGCGAGAGGCACCGCAACGGTCTCGCTCATCTATTGTATGGCGTTACCGAAGGTGGCGGTTTTCTGCAGCTCACCGGCGGCGTCGGTACAGGAAAGACCCTGCTCTGCCGCAAGCTGCTGGCTGAGTTGCCTCGAGCGGTCAATGTGGCGTTTATCTTCAATCCTCGTCTGACACCGCTGGAACTGGTGGCGACAATCTGCGATGAACTTAAGATTCTCTATCCCGTCGGCAGTGACAGCATCAAGGAGGTCGTCGATTTTCTGAATGCATTTCTGCTGGAAAGTCACAGTCAGGGCCGCAGGACGGTGGTTATTATCGATGAGGCGCAGAACCTCAGCTACGAGTCCCTCGAACAGATACGGTTGCTTACCAATCTCGAGACGCAGAAGCATAAACTGTTGCAGATCATTCTTGTGGGTCAGCCCGAACTGAGAAGCCTATTGCAACAGGACAGGCTGCGTCAGCTGGCTCAACGGGTGACGGCACGTTATCACCTCACGCCACTCTCCAAGTCAGAGACCCACGCCTACGTTCAGCATCGCCTCAAGGTGGCTGGGGCACAGCATCCCCCGTTCAACGCCGGGGCATTGCGATACATCTATCGCTATAGCGGGGGCGTTCCCAGAGTCATCAATATCCTCTGTCATCGGAGTATGCTGTTGGCCTATGGCAATCATGCCAAGCAGGTGACGGGGGGAATGATAAAGCGGGTGTACCAGGAATTAAGCGGCCTGGGTGAGAGTCCACGTCGCCAGCTCACCTGGTCCTGGGTTTTAGTCGTGCTGCTTGGGTTTGCCCTGGCAGTGCTGCTCGCGTGGAATGACGGGCAACTGTCTCGCCTAATCCCACCCCTCTCGTCAACCGAGGTTCAGACCGACAGCCCACCGGTGGAGAGAAACCTGCCCGGGCGGCCAGACATGACGACCGCTCAGCAGCAGCCGGTTAATTCAGCGGTGGCGGCCGAAAGCCCCACACCGACTTCTTTGGATACGGCCTCACCGTCTGGAACGGCGAAAGCTCCCCGGCCGGATGTTGTTCTGACCGATAAGAGTGCTGCTTCAGGCGCGGTGGAAGATTTGGCTTCGACGGCGGTCGCCGATAAGGAAGTGGCGAGGCTGGGTGAAGATCATACTGGATTGGGTGCCATGTTGGGCAATGAAAACAGTGCTTTCATCACGCTTTTTGGTTATTGGCAAAGCATCTATCCCACTGAAGGAGAGTCGCGCACATCCTGCGACAAGGCGCAAGAGGTTGGCTTGAGCTGTATCTATGGTCGTGGCTCGTGGGAGAATCTGGCCTACTATAACCGGCCTGCGGTGCTGGAACTGATCATGGAAGATGGGCAACGTTACAATGTGGTTGCTACTGCGCTGACGGATGAGAATGTTACCCTCGATCTCAACGGCCGCCGATTCAACTTCTCGCGCGAAGAGATCGATCAGCTCTGGACCGGCAGTTACATCGTCTTATGGCGGCCACCCAAACTCAGTCGGGAGAGCCTGACTATTGGACATGCCGGTAAGGATGTGGCGTGGTTGAAATCCATGCTCGACCGTATCGAGGGGACTGAGACGGATTTTGATCCATTGAGTACCAAGTTCGACCTGCAGACGCAGCAGCGGGTGATGCGCTTTCAGCGCTCCCAGGGGTTATTGGCGGACGGTATTGTCGGTAAGCAGACATTGATTCAATTGAACGGTAGCGTGGTTGATTCCACCAAGCCTGTGTTGCGCCGGACGGGGGGCTGACATGTCTTCCATTCTTGATGCATTGGAAAGGGCTTCGCAGGAGAGGATGCCGGGTAAAATCGACATCCTGCCGGATACGATGCCGGTTTTCGATGAAGATAAAACCGTTTTCCGCAGGTTGCTGTTGCTGGTGGTATTGCTGATATCGATCATTGCCGCATTCTGGTTTCTGTTTGATGATGGAGCGGACAAACCTGAGACGCCTGCCAATGCCGAACAGATGACAAACCCGGCGATACGACCCCAAGCACCCCCCCCGGCAGAGCGCGATGGTGGTGCAGAAAAAGCGAGACAAAAAAAACCCACAGTGCCGAAGGATGAACCGACTGCCGAGCGGATACGAAGCAGCAGCCGGCCGAATCAGCGACCCTTGATTTCTGAGGCGGTTGTGAGCGAAAAGCAACAGCGGAAGATACCGGAGATGCCTGAATCTTCGTCAGTGGAACAGGCGACCAGGCGATTGCCAACCCTGCCTATCGCCGAGCTAGAAAAGCCCGCCCCTCTATCTGCGCCCATAGCCGAAAAAGTCACTTATGCTGAAAAGCCGGAACAGGTTGCAACAATGCCTGAGGTGAATGAGGATCTAATCGCTTCGGTTGAATCGACAATAAACGATACAACGAATGCCGTACAGACTGATCAACAGCAGATCCCGTTGATTTGGGAATTGGATCAGGGTCTACGGGAAGAATTGGAACAGCTCAGAACCACGATTCATGTCTACCACGAGATAGCGTCAGAACGTTTTGTCATCATAAACATGCGACGCTATGGTGAGGGCGATACCCTTGATGCTAAAGGCTATCGTCTGCACACGATCGACAAAGACGGAATCGTCGTCGACTATGGAAACGGCCTGGTTCGGCTGTTGCGAGAGAAATACTAGGGCCTGTCAACGCCAATCCGATAGCCCCAGCAGGGCCGATTGGATTAGTGTTAACAGGCCCTAGAAACCGTATTACTGCTTTCACGACCTGCTGTATAATCAGTGTTCCCATATAACGGCGGCTTTGTCGTCTGGGGATGGTTAAGGGTGGTTGCCGAATGGAGATGAAAATTGGTTTGGCCCTTGGTAGCGGCGCAGCCCGTGGCTGGTCGCATATCGGGATCATCAATGGCCTTGCTGAAATGGGGATAGAGCCTGATATTGTCAGTGGGAGCTCTATCGGCGCATTGGTCGGGGCCGCCTATGCCGCAGATAAGCTGGACCTTCTTCAGCGCTGGACCTGCTCCTTGACCTGGAAGGAGATCATACGATTTCTCGATCCTGCGCTGGTGGGTGGCGGGTTGATTCAAGGAGACCGGCTAACCGAATTCATCAGTGAATATGTCAAAAATCTGGAATTTGAAAACCTGAAGCGTCAGCTCGGCGTGGTGGCGACCGATTTGGAAACGGGACGGGAGATCTGGTTTCGTGAGGGGCCTGTCATGGAGGCGGTCAGAGCTTCAATCAGTCTGCCCGGTCTTTTTACGCCGCTGCAACATCAAGGTCGTTGGTTGGTGGATGGCGGGCTGGCGAATCCGGTGCCGGTTTCACTTTGCCGGGCAATGGGTGCCGACATAGTTATTGCCGTCAATCTGAACGGCGACATACTCGGCAAGCACCTGCGCCAGAATGGCAGTGAACGCAATAAACCGTCCGAGGTCAGAGAGGACGATCTTTGGGGGCGAATCACGGGTCAGATGATGAACAGCCTGTATGCGCGTAAACAGGAATTGATGAGCCGATTATTGGGGGAGAGCCGGCATGTCCCAGGGCTATACGAAGTGCTGGCCAGTTCTATCAATATCATGCAGGACAGGATTACCCGCAGTCGTATGGCTGGTGACCCCCCGGATGTTATCTTGGCTCCGCGCCTGTCGGGCTTGGGATTGATGGAGTTTGATGAAGCTGAGATGGCAATCGACGAAGGCCTGAAAGAGATCAGGCGCATGCACCCGGCCCTGGAGCAGGTAGTTGAACGGTGAAAAAAGACCTGTTGTGTCTGTTCATGCACCAGGGCGGCATGCAGCATATAGCCTTACCTGATTACCCCTAAACCTCAGCCATTCTCAAGAGGCGATATGGCATAGGTGGAGTGCGAAGAGCGGCAAAAAGCAATCGTTCAATCATGGCGGGTAAATCGAAACGGCGGTTAAACCGATATTCGAACTCAGCAAGATAACGCGACACATGTTTATCTCGAATCGCATGAAAAGTACCCAACAGACTGTTTTTGACATTACCCAACATCGTGTTTACCCATTTGAAGCACGAATACTGGACACTTTGGCGCCCACCACCCGTCACCATGGGGTTATGATGGCAATCAGCGGTTGTCACGCCACTAAAGCACCAAAGCCCATCGGTAAAGACTTCGCTGCCAGGCATCAAGCAGGAGCGGGCGTAGCGGGCGATTTCACGTTTGCGGAAGCCCCTTACACGACGCAGTTGAATTTTCATGGGCCTGTCGTCCCGCGTCGTCTCAACAGCAGCTACGAAAGGGATTTTGTTGCGCGACCCACGACCACGCTTACCGGCTTGCTCGCCTCCGAGATAAGCATCATCCAATTCGATGCGACCGGCCAGTTTTTTTCCACGCTCACGTTCCATCATTACCTGCATCAACTTATGCTTGAGTCGCCAGGCCGTATTGTAGTTCACCCCGATTTCGCGGGAAAGTTGCAGCGCCGAGATACTTTTCTTGCGTTGGGTCAACAGATAGATCGCAAGAAACCACGTTCTCAGCGGCAGCTTGGTGCCATGGAAGATGCTGCCGGCGGTCAGGGAAGTCTGATGATGGCACTTGTGACATTGATATATCTGACGCTTTTTGAGTTCACAGCCTGTTGTGTTGCCGCACTCAGGGCAGACATAGCCCGTCGGCCAGCGCAAATCATACAATGCCTGTCGACACTGATCCTCGGTCCCATATTGTTCCAGAAAATCGTGCAAACCAAGGCCTTTTTGAAATTGAATGGTATTTCTCGGCATGATGAAATCCTCTTTTATTCAGTAGGTTCCATTATGCTTGCACCACAGGCTCAATAGCTGAGCCTCAGGGGTAATCAGGTAGCCTTATATAAGCATGGTGGCTATTCGTTGACAAAGGGGTAAAAGGGCTCGTTGACATGTTGCATATGGCTCTTGTCACGCATAATGCGGGCCTTGACGCGCGTGGTTGTCAAGCCCTGTTCATCGATTATTTCAGGAAACAGCCGATAGACACGACTGGTTTCCAGGGGGCGCTCCCAGGCCGCTGTCTCCAATCGTGATCGAGTCTCCGGACGGAGCGGCAGCTGCAATAGCCATGGCGCCTGCCATTCCAGAAAATCAGAGACCAGTTGCTGGTGGTTTGAGTCTTCCCAGCGATCACGGAGTAGTAGTGCAGGAAAGAGTGTGCCGGGATAGTGGTCGCCAGAGTGGTCCTTGCCTGAACCGTCACATTTTTGCTTGATCCATTTGGCGGTGGATTGTTTGCCGGCTGTACTTTTGATCAGGCAGGCGAGTGCTTCGGCATCGCCTGAATCAGAACTGAATTTTCTTCCGGCCTGGCCTCCGGGGTACCAGGCGGGATTGTCATAGGGCGTGCGGGTATCGTCGGCGAGTGCGCTATCGAGTAGCGCAAGAGGCAGACCTCTCTGCTCGTCCAGCAGCCAGAGTTCATAAGTATCCATGCTCGGGAAGGGTATCTCTTCAGCAAGATGTTCGACCGCATTAAGCAATTGATCGCCGATCTGTTCGATCAGACTGGATGGCATGGCGCCACGGATCCGGGAACGACTGAGTCCCTGGGCGGGATTCCAACTGCCGTAAACGATTTCCGAAAGACCGGTATGGCTGACAATGCTTTCGTCGGCCACATAGAGTTTCCAGTTCCAGCCATTCATGCTTTCGGCAATACCACCCGCCACGGTGATGACCTGTTGCAATCCGTGAAAGGGTGAGAGTAGTCGGCGGCTGTATGTTTCGATGTACATATACGATGAGTTTGGATAGTGACGGTCGATTCGGCAAGTATCAGTTGTTGACGCATTGGTTAAAAAGCGACTTTAAATTCATTGGCAAAGTCAAGGTAATCCCGATTCAACTCCGATCCGATGCAGGGCTTGATGGCAATGAAGAAAGCGCGGGAACGGCAGCGGGTGCTTCGATCCGGGCCGGATTGTTGAATTGGATGGCATTGAACGACGGCGGCAGATGAGAGGGCTGCACAAGCGGATTGCCGCCAAATAATCAAAGATCATGCGATGCAACTCGGCCTATACCTGTCGGGGTTCTTTACAATTGTCCCGGGAATCAATATCAAAAATATTCCTGATTACTCATGAGGCTCAGCTATTGAGCCTGTGGTGCAAGCATAATGGAACCTACTGAATAAAAGAGGATTTCATCATGCCGAGAAATACTATTCAATTTCAAAAAGGTCTTGGTTTGCACGATTTTCTGGAACAATATGGGACCGAGGATCAGTGTCGACAGGCATTGTATGATTTGCGCTGGCCGACGGGCTATGTCTGCCCTGAGTGCGGCAACACAACAGGCTGTGAACTCAAAAAGCGTCAGATATATCAATGTCACAAGTGCCATCATCAGACTTCCCTGACCGCCGGCAGCATCTTCCATGGCACCAAGCTGCCGCTGAGAACGTGGTTACTTGCGATCTATCTGTTGACCCAACGCAAGAAAAGTATCTCGGCGCTGCAACTTTCCCGCGAAATCGGGGTGAACTACAATACGGCCTGGCGACTCAAGCATAAGTTGATGCAGGTGATGATGGAACGTGAGCGTGGAAAAAAACTGGCCGGTCGCATCGAATTGGATGATGCTTATCTCGGAGGCGAGCAAGCCGGTAAGCGTGGTCGTGGGTCGCGCAACAAAATCCCTTTCGTAGCTGCTGTTGAGACGACGCGGGACGGCAGGCCCATGAAAATTCAACTGCGTCGTGTAAGGGGCTTCCGCAAACGTGAAATCGCCCGCTACGCCCGCTCCTGCTTGATGCCTGGCAGCGAAGTCTTTACCGATGGGCTTTGGTGCTTTAGTGGCGTGACAACCGCTGATTGCCATCATAACCCCATGGTGACGGGTGGTGGGCGCCAAAGTGTCCAGTATTCGTGCTTCAAATGGGTAAACACGATGTTGGGTAATGTCAAAAACAGTCTGTTGGGTACTTTTCATGCGATTCGAGATAAACATGTGTCGCGTTATCTTGCTGAGTTCGAATATCGGTTTAACCGCCGTTTCGATTTACCCGCCATGATTGAACGATTGCTTTTTGCCGCTCTTCGCACTCCACCTATGCCATATCGCCTCTTGAGAATGGCTGAGGTTTAGGGGTAATCAGGTATCGGTTTAACCGCCGTTTCGATTTACCCGCCATGATTGAACGATTGCTTTTTGCCGCTCTTCGCACTCCACCTATGCCATATCGCCTCTTGAGAATGGCTGAGGTTTAGGGGTAATCAGGAAAATATTTAAGTGATTGTTATTGATGAATAATATATTGATGGCATAAATTTTGTATATAGAGATGGAATTTTAGGTAATGCCGGATTTCACAGACTATGAAAAAAACGACTATCCTCTGTATGCTCCTCTTGCTTCTGCCCTTTGCCGGGAGCGTCAATGCAACCCTGATCGATAGAGGAGCAGGATTAATCTACGATGATGTATTGGATGTGACCTGGCTGCAGGATGCTTCCTATGCAATGACTTCAGGTGCAACCCCTTATGCGAGAATGAACTGGCTGGATGCCGTCAGCTGGGTAGATGGTTTGCAGTACGAAGACAGTGTCCGCGGTGTTGTCTGGGATGATTGGCGTTTACCGACGACAATCAATGATCCGGCTTCACTCGGATATGATACGACGGGAATGAGCAGTGAACTGGCTTATATGTACTATATCAATCTTGGCTACGCACCCAACTATTCACATGACAGGTTTGACCCGGTACCCGAATCCTCCAACTATAATCCTTTCGTCAATCTGGCATACCGCGGGTATTGGTCCGGCACCCTGAGCGATTTTTCTGATCAGGCATGGTATCTCCATTTTCACTTCGGTTCTCAGGAAATCAATTCGATTTGGGATGAACAGCGGATCTGGGCCGTGAGAGATGGCGATGTGCTGGCGGAAACTGAACAACAAGGGAATGTGAATGTCCCTGAGCCAAGCGTGTTACTCTTGATGATGACAGGCTTGTTGGCAATTGCGGGTCGCAGGAAGTCTATGCTAAAGCTTTAAGCCTTTCCATTGTCCATCCGTTATCAGGTGATTGCGTCGCCTGATAACGGGTTCGGTTCGATTCTAAAGATAATCGCATGTCCGAGTCTGATCAGGATTGAAGAAAATCTTCAGCCGATCTTAGGGTCCGCTCTTTTTACCTGAATATCATACAAAATTTCCGGCCATGGACTATGGTTTACCATAGGTCTCTTATTTATTGAGTTTCCTTACCGGAATGCCGAGTCGTTGAATCGTGAGTGGCGGGATGATTCGGTGGGTAGATTCAAAAAAAGCGACGTGAACCCAGCTAATTCACTGCTGATGATCTGCCTGCCATCTGTGAAACACGCCCTGAACGGTTATGAAAACGTGTCATGCAGTTAGAGCATGCACCGAACCTTATCAGGAATATAGTTCGGAAAAAGGGGGTTGGAAGATAGGTTATTTCTGCCTGAAGAAGTTTTTCCACGGCTGTATTTTGTCAGTGAAACAACAAGATACAATAAATCAGGAATTATATGCTTTGGATTCTTAAATAGTGACAGATTTGTAAAGTTTTGAATTACCTGCCGATATATTTTGGAAATCCTGTCCGATTAATTCCAAACCTATTTAGACATGGAGTAAGTTGAATATGGTGGTAATAACAACACATAAAACTGTATTAATCACTCTGGTTCTTTTGTTTTCGGCATTGCTATCCGGCAAGGCGTTCGCCAATAAATGTCTGTTTATCTCCTCCTACCATACGGGGTATGCCTGGTCAGACGGGGTGGAGAGCGGTTTACGCAAAACCCTGGACGGTAAATGTGAGTTAAAGCAGTTTGATATGGATACAAAAAGACACAAGGACGAAGTGTCTAAAAAGAAAGCGGCAAGGAAAGCAAGGGAGCTGATCGAACGTTGGAGACCCGACGTTGTGATCACCGCAGATGATAATGCCGCCAAGTATGTCATTAAACCCTTTTTTAAGGACCACCAGGTTCCATTTGTGTTTTGCGGTATCAACTGGAATGTAGATGAATACGGTTTTCCCTACAGCAACACCACGGGAATGGTGGAAGTGGCGCCTATTGATGTCCTGTTTGACAACGCAAGACATATACAGGGAGGTGCGCACCGGGCAATCTATATCGGTGCTTCGACCTTGACCGAAAGGAAAAACCTGAAGCGATTCAAGCGTGCGGCGGACAAGCATGGCATCGTTTTGGAGGATCGCCTGGTAAACACCACCAAGGAGTGGATAAGTGCATACATGGAAGCACAGGAATTCGATTTTGTAGTGATTGGCAGTAACTCGGGTATCAATGACTGGAACACAAAATCTGTTTCGGATTTTGTTGTTGAATCCACGAAAACCCTGACCTTGACCAATCATGGCTGGATGATGCCATATACGCTGCTTGGCATGACAAAAATACCTGAAGAGCATGGGGAATGGGCTGCATTTGTGGCATTGGCAATACTCGATGGAACAAAACCCAGTGAAATCCCTATTGTCTCCAATCGCAAATGGGATATTTGGATCAACCACGCAATCCTGGAGCAGAGCGGGATCAGACTTCCGGAGTCATTGCTAAGAAAGGCGAAAAAAGTCAGTTCATGATGTATTTCAACTCCAGGGAAAAGATCTTTAAAGGCTATCGGGCTGTTGTTCTCTGGCTGTCGATTGTGATTTTTTCGTTGGTTTCACTTATGTTGTCGGTATGGGTGGAACTGCACACGGTTGATAATGAGTTTAACGATCGCGCCGGGGAGATACATCGAACGCTCGTTCAGCGGATCTCCAATCTGGAGACAGTCTTAACCTCCCTGGTGGGGCTCTACCACTCCAGTGACTTCCTCGGTATTGCTGAACAGACATCGTTTTCCCAGGAGATGCTCAAGGCCTATCCGTTTATCAGCGCAATCATGCACATGACGAGGATCCCCAATGAGAGACGGGATGAATTCGAGGCGCAAATGCGGGAACAGGGTTTTGTCGGTTTTAGATTAAAGATTGATAGTCATCTGGGTGGTGATCACATCGGAACCGGCGGTTACTATCTGCCGGTCAGTTTTATCGAGCCTATGGATCCGCGCTCCGCTAATTTACTGGGTTATGACCTGACGCGACAGCCGGGTGTATTTAATGCGCTGCAGCAATCCATAAAAGATGGTGAAATCATTTCCTTCGGACCTGTTGTGATAAACAGTTCGGGTAAATCCCAGTACTTTGTTCTGAAACCCGTCTATCTCGGGCGCTATCCACCGGAAAAGATGCAGGAGCGGGTGGATATGTTCAACGGTATGGCTGTTCTCTGTATCGAACTTGAGCGGTTAGTAGATGGAATTATAGAAGCAGACATGCCATACGATCTATCGTTGCTGCCGGTTACTGATAGGGGTCAGGTGACGCACGGTGGAATAATGGCCGGTTTCAGCAAGTCAAATTTAGCCAGAATTGCGGTGGACCTGAGTACCTTCGAATATCGGCAGAAGATAGAAGTCTACGGCATGGTTTTTGAGTTACTGGTGAACCAAAGAATAAGGGCTGACATTATTGACTGGAGGAATGTATTGGCGATATGGATGTTGTCACTACTGATTCTTTTCTTGGCTGTAGCTGTATATCGAAATATGCGAATCGTTCAACTCAAGGAAGATGAGGCAAACGCTGCGATCGCTGCGGAAGATGAGAGGTTCTCTCATGTTATAGATACGGCATTTGACGCTGTGATAACGGCTGACGCCAACTGTATGATTCTAAGTTGGAACCAGCAGGCGGTTGAGGTGTTCGGCTATAATGAAGAGGATGTGCTCGGTTTGCATCTGTTTCAACTCATCCTTACCCATAATTCATTGGTGGAGGCGACGGATGCTCTCAAGCCCATGTTCAAGGGGTCTGAGGAACATCCGACGGGTGTCAGACTGGAGGTTGAAGGTAGGGATAGAAATAGCCGTAAATTCCCTCTCGACCTTGCCATCTCCTGCTCCAGAATCGGTGATATGTTCACACTAAGTGTGTTTGCCAGGGATATTACCGAGCGTAAACAGTGGGATGAAAAGATCCGCATGCTGGCATATAGCGATTCACTGACCAAGCTGCCAAACCGCGAGGCATTCAAGGAGCAGGTCTCCCGCGCCATTAAGGTTGCCAGGCGGCACCAGCGTATCGGTGCGGTATTATATCTTGACCTTGATGAATTCAAACGTATCAATGACACATTGGGTCATGATATTGGAGACATGCTGCTTAAAAATGTAACCAGCCGCCTGGAGGGGCAACTCAGGGATACCGATTTAGTGGAGCGCAACTGCGAGTGTGAGCTAGAGAATTGCAATATTGCGAGGCTTGGCGGCGACGAATTCACCGTGCTGCTTGAGGATATTCAGAAACCGGAAGTGGCCGCCTTGGTGGCAAAGCGGGTGCAGGATGCAATTGCGCGCTCGTATAACCTGAACGGACATGAGGTATATGTTACACCCAGTATCGGTATAGCAGTATTTCCCAGGGATGGTCGGGACGTTGAGGAGCTTTTGAAGAATGCTGATACCGCAATGTACCACGCTAAAGCGGTAGGCAAGAATAATTTCCAGTTCTATTCGGAGCAGATGAATATACTGGCGACGACCAGGCTGAAATTAGAGGGTAAGTTGCGTAAGGCCCTTGCCTGCAATGAGATGGAACTCTTCTATCAGCCGCAAATCGATCTTGCCAGTGGGGAAATTGTCTCTGCAGAAGCACTGCTTCGATGGCACGAGCCGGAGTTGGGCATGGTCTCTCCGGTTGAGTTCATACCGATTGCCGAGGAGACCGGTATGATAATGGAGCTTGGTGAGTGGGTGTTGAATGAGGCCTGTAGACAAAACAAGGAATGGCAGAATGCCGGTTACAAACCAATTCGGATCGGAGTAAATTTGAGCAGTATGCAGTTCATCCAACGCGACTTGAGTGTGAAGGTTGCAATGGCGCTTAAAAGTTCACGGTTAAATCCGAAATATCTGGAATTGGAGATAACCGAGAGTGTTATCATGCGTAATGTAAACGAAACCATTACGACCTTGAAAGATTTCAAGGATATGGGTATCAGCATCTCTGTAGATGATTTCGGTACCGGTTACTCATCGCTGAATTATCTCAAACGGCTTCCTTTGGATAACTTGAAGGTCGACCGTGCCTTTGTCAAGGATATCCCGGATAATGAGGATGATGTAACGATCACATCCGCAATAATCGCATTGGCGCAAAGTCTGGGGCTTGGTGTGGTCGCTGAAGGCGTAGAAACAGAAAGTCAAATGCATTTTTTGCAGCAACAGGGATGTGAATTGGCCCAGGGTTATTTTTTCAGTAAGCCGTTGCCGGCGGATCAACTGGTCAGTATGCTGCAGCATCAGGATGAGAGTGAAGGGGTTGGTGCTAGATTGACCGGTAATTCCTGATTTTCTCGCATGAGCTGCGCCATAACTGCCTGCCGCCTGGGGCCGGCCGGATTAGCGTTAACAGGTCCCAATGTTCAGTCGGTCGGCTGACTATTTCATTGCAGTACGCTAACGGGGTTCAGTGGGATTATTGATATTGACGTCAAGCGGACTTGAGTTGATCACATGAAGATCGCGTTGTGGAAAAGGAATTTCAATGCCGGCCTCGGAGAATTTATCGTTGATTGCCGTATGCAATGCGGTTATCGTCGCCAGTCGGTTATCCATAGATCCGAGGTAGGTACGGAGCAGCAGTGTCAAAGCGCTGTCACCGAATGCCTCAAAGGTGGCGACAGGTTTCGGATCCTGTAGTACGTTTTCGTTCTCATGCGCTGCCGCGATCATCAGTTCCATAGCTTTATTCACATCGGTGCCGTAGGCAACTCCGACGTTGATGATGATTCGGTTGACCTTGTCGGTCAATGTCCAGTTGATGACCCTGCCGGTAATGAACTCTTTGTTGGGTATCAGTAATTCCTGTTTATCGTAATTGGTGATTGTGGTGGCGCGGATGCGGATGCGGGAGACAACGCCTGTAGTAGAGTCGAGCGTTACCACATCGCCAACACGTATGGGCCGTTCAAATAACAGTATGATACCGCTGACAAAATTGGCTACGATCTCCTGTAAACCGAAGCCGAGTCCCACGCCCAGCGCAGCTACCAACCACTGAATATTCGACCATTGAAAGCCAATCAGGCTGAAGGCTGTGATCAGTCCGATGCCGGCGATGAAATACTGCAACAGTGTAGTCAACGCATAGCGCGCACCGGATTCGAGGGGGAGACGCTGCAACAGGGTGATCTCAAGTACGCCGGGCAGATTCTTTGCAGCAAGAAAGGTGACGATCAAGATAACTATACCGATGATGATGTCCCTTAATGTCAATGGTGTTTCCGTTACTATCCCGTCAACCATTTCACTGGTATTAATCGGTAGTTGAATGTTATCAAGAAAATCCAGTGCGGGGAGAAGATCCGACCATATCAACCAGGCGCCGATAACGGAACCGAGCAGATAACCGAAGCGCACGAGCCGTTTGGCCTGTTCGCTCAAGGCGTCGAAATTCAGTTCGGGGATTTCGGTTGTGATGACACTGCTTTCATCCTCAATCTGCTGATGCCCCTGCTCCCTTTGAGCGCGCAGTTCATCTCGTCTTTGCAGTGCGTTTTGATAGCGTAATCTGCGCTCAGCGATATAAAGATAGCGCAATAGCAGTTCTCTCAAGGTAAACAGCCCGATAAAAAACCAGATTGTCGATTCAACATGATCGAGTAGACGCAGAGTAAGGGTCATGTAACCTAACCCTGTGGAGAAAATCAGGCCGACTCCTATAAGGATCAAAAAAGGAAACCATAGAAAATGCAATTGCAGCAGCAAAGCATTCGGATTGATGCTGTTCCAGGAGATCATCAGTGATCCTTGTTTGCGCAACAGCCGGCATGTGAAAATAATGAATACGATCATCAGCAAAATAGTTGCCGTACTGCTGATGACAAGGGCATCGGCAGGCAGGCTGTCACCCGCGCCAAGGGCAATCAGGAACCGAAATGGCGCACCGACAGGAACGGCCCAGCGCAGCTCTTGAGCCAATGATCTGCAGATCTTGTTGTTCCAGCGCAGGTGGCGTGTGCCGACCCCCTCGGGCAGGCACAATTGGTAAAGCATCAGGGCTGCAGTCAGTGTTATACCGACGGTGATCAGGGATGTGGCCATGGCCAAAGTAAATGGTGCAGCGGTTGGCTGTGACCTCAATAGCAGGCCTGTTCCTATCATCACCACCGGCAAAGCCATGACCTTTATCAGTGTATAGAACAGCGCCTTGATTGTAAGGCTCATGGAATCGGTGCTGATCTTGCGTGTGGCTCTGGCAAGATTGGGTATTTGCAGTCGTGCAAAGGGTTGTTTCCAGACTACGAACAAGAAGGTAAAAAGCAGAATGAAGGCAAAGTGCACGTTGTGCCGGCTGGCGGTTATCAAATCGGCGCCCACTTCCCGCCAATGCTCTGAAGAGACAAGCCAGCCGATGCCGGATGCCAGTCGGGTTGGGCTGAAGACTTGACTCACACTACTGCTGGAGATCCATAGTAACTGGTCATTGATAAAATCGATGTAGGATTCTGAAATATTCAGTAACTGTCGTTCAGTCAGGTCAAGGGATGTGAGTTGGCCGATATAGCGGCCATATGCTTTTTGCAGTTCATTCAGCGCCTCACGCCTGGCCCCTGCAAGAGAAAATGCCTGCTTCTGCAGGTGTTGTTTCTCCTGCCCTGACAGATCTTCCAGGATCGACCGAGTGACCGCTTCAACATGGTCAGAGAGGCTGCCGCGTTCAAGGAGCAGCTCTTCGATCTCTATCTGGCGGTCTGTGGCCTTGTTGATTTCAAACTTGCGCTTGGCGGAAGAACGTCTGTAGCTTCTCAGTGATGGCAGTGCGGCGTGACGCCGGGATAACATTTTTCCTATCGCCTCACTTCGGCCTACAACCTCTACGCGCTGTTTACTGTGCTCGAAATCTGATTGTAGCTGCTCCAATCTTCCCTTTGCCGTCGTCAACTGCTGTAAGACACGCTTTTCCCAATAAACCAGCTGCTCGAGTTCTGAGCGGCTTTTGGCGTTTTCCTGGGCGATGTTCTGAAGCGGTAGCGGCAGGTTGGTTGTTTCCTGCTCCAACAGTTCGGCCGCCTGCCGGGCCTGTTTGGCCTGCTCTTCCCTTATCTCGGCAGCAGCCTGATTCAGGCGTTTTAAACTCGACTGCAACTGGCTGACATGGGCTATTGTCGCGTCCCGTTGGGCCTGGCTCAGATTGGTCAGCAGGCTAAGGTTTCCCAGACGTAGCGTGAGCAAATCGTACTGAGCTTCACGTAAGGCTTTTCTTGCCTGCAGCGACGTCAATCTGGCCTGCCTGATCTGCTTCAGTTCGTTCTGCGGCAATACCTCAATATCAGACTGGATCTGCGCCAGAGAATCTGTTCGGATAGCGATTTCACTACTGATCTGTTTGCTGCCGGCCAGCAGTGTCGAAAGCTCTTCCAGTTGCGTCTTTTGGCGATCGCGGGCCTGGGCCAGGTTCAGCTCCTCCTTGCTGATACGTATTTCCAATGCGGCAAGGTCAGAAGATTGAATGAATATCTCGAGGGCTTTGTCAGCATCCGCATCATGGTCCAGGTTCGCTTGCAGGTCCCGGATTACTTGCGGTGCATCCCGAATCTGTTTTTGAAGGCGTGAGATCTCGCCTCTTACCATGTCAGCTTGACCTAACCAGTTGTCCGCCTGCTCGAGCAACTCATGAATCTTGGCCTTTTGTGTTGCATCCAATGCGGTCTCTTGATCGATGTTGGTGCGGGCAAGCTCCAGTTGTTGCCGGGTGAGTGGCTGACTCTGTTCAAGCGGCAGGGAAGGTGGCTCGGCCCAGGCAATCAATGTATGGGAGAGGCAGAGGAGTGTTATTAACAGCCCTGTCAGAGGTTGCCGGCGAATAGGTGAAAAGTTGGACATGGACAATGTATATGTAATCCGAAGTGGCATTAGTCTGTTAAATGGTTACCTGATTACTCATGAGGCTCAGCTATTGAGCCTGTGGTGCAAGCATAATGGAACCTACTGAATAAAAGAGGATTTCATCATGCCGAGAAATACTATTCAATTTCAAAAAGGTCTTGGTTTGCACGATTTTCTGGAACAATATGGGACCGAGGATCAGTGTCGACAGGCATTGTATGATTTGCGCTGGCCGACGGGCTATGTCTGCCCTGAGTGCGGCAACACAACAGGCTGTGAACTCAAAAAGCGTCAGATATATCAATGTCACAAGTGCCATCACCAGACTTCCCTGACCGCCGGCAGCATCTTCCATGGCACCAAGCTGCCGCTGAGAACGTGGTTTCTTGCGATCTATCTGTTGACCCAACGCAAGAAAAGTATCTCGGCGCTGCAACTTTCCCGCGAAATCGGGGTGAACTACAATACGGCCTGGCGACTCAAGCATAAGTTGATGCAGGTGATGATGGAACGTGAGCGTGGAAAAAAACTGGCCGGTCGCATCGAATTGGATGATGCTTATCTCGGAGGCGAGCAAGCCGGTAAGCGTGGTCGTGGGTCGCGCAACAAAATCCCTTTCGTAGCTGCTGTTGAGACGACGCGGGACGGCAGGCCCATGAAAATTCAACTGCGTCGTGTAAGGGGCTTCCGCAAACGTGAAATCGCCCGCTACGCCCGCTCCTGCTTGATGCCTGGCAGCGAAGTCTTTACCGATGGGCTTTGGTGCTTTAGTGGCGTGACAACCGCTGATTGCCATCATAACCCCATGGTGACGGGTGGTGGGCGCCAAAGTGTCCAGTATTCGTGCTTCAAATGGGTAAACACGATGTTGGGTAATGTCAAAAACAGTCTGTTGGGTACTTTTCATGCGATTCGAGATAAACATGTGTCGCGTTATCTTGCTGAGTTCGAATATCGGTTTAACCGCCGTTTCGATTTACCCGCCATGATTGAACGATTGCTTTTTGCCGCTCTTCGCACTCCACCTATGCCATATCGCCTCTTGAGAATGGCTGAGGTTTAGGGGTAATCAGGAATGGTTAAGAGGTTTCTGTACCTGCCCTAAAACTTGTGGCTGATCACATTTTTAGTTGCTTGTATTTGTGCAATCACGCTATTGAACCGGGTGATATGCTTCGATATATGTGTCAAATACACATTATCTCAATTCCGTCCGCATGATGGTCGATACAGTCCTCTGCCGCCAGGCCGCCGTTGTTTAAACTTCCTGAAAATAGTAATGGATAACATGTTGATTCTTATCCGATACGGGTTCTCCCAGTCCGATCTTTCCACTGCCCAGCAAAGGTATGGTCTCACGTCTTAGATAGAGTGATTGATGGTTTTGTGTTGTCAGGTATGTGCCGTTGGTGCTGATATCCGAAAGAACGTACTTGCCCCGGCTGTACTCGAGTACAGCATGGGTTCTGGAGGCTGCGGCGGCCGTAACCACGATCTCATTGCTCGAGTCGCGGCCGATATGCATACTGCCCTGCTGTGGTAGAAAGTTGAAACGCCGGTTGCCATATTGGAGGGTCAGTATCCTTGTTACAGTGCTTTGCGTCAGCGGAGAAGTGTGTATGAAAGTGACGTCGTCCTTTCGCCATAGGAGATCATAAATAACCATTCGCTCCTGCTTGCCTTTTACCTTGACTTTATCGAATTGACGTACGATTTTTTTTTGCTCATCGGTTAGGTTTTGTACGACCTGCTCGGTTGTAATGATCTGCTGCGATTGAGCAATCGCTGCCATGCGTGCTGCAATATTTACCGAATCGCCGTACATCCGGCCGCCTTCTACAATGGCAGGCCCGAAATGGAGTCCGATTCTTGCCGACAGTTTCATGCCGGACCGTTTTGCATAGGCGTCCACACGTTCCTGCATGAGGCAGGCCCCCGTTGCGGCGTCGGAGACGCGGTTATAGCGACTCATCACCTCATCGCCGATCACTTCTACAACATATCCTCCGGTCTCCGCTACGACCTCTGCGATGATATCCTCAAGGTCGGTGATCAGTTGTTTGGCGCGGTTGTCACCCAGAATTTCATACATGCGGGTGCTGTCTACGATATCGGCAAAGACGATGGCATACGATTTTTGAGCCGCTGTTGACATGGTGCAGTTTCGAAAGTTGTATCGGCTTAGTGTTGACAAGCCCTGATTGTCATGTGGGAATTCCCTGGATATATTACGTTATCACTTTGTGTATAGTCCGAGTATAGGTTTAAACTTTATCCAATGCCCTCAAACCTGATCGTAACCTGTCCAGCAGGATCTCGATCAGGTGTGGGTGTTCGCCAACCAAGGGGCTAATACGGATGTCCAGCCCCGGGTGCAGCCGTTCAACATTGCCGCATATGGTTGCAATATCGCCGCCCTCTCCGGCGTGCCTGCCAGGGGAGAGAAACAAAAGAGAGAGTGCAATCGGTGTTTGAAGCGTTCTCTGTGCCTCCCTCTGCAACACTTGATCAAGCCGTTCACCATTGAAATCATATTCCCTCCCTTTGCGGCGTTCCATTACGGCCTCACTTAATTGAACATCAGGTGGTAAGAGGCTGCTTAGCTCTCTTGCGATCCGTACCCGTACTTCTGTTACCTCCGGTAGTGGTGAGCCATGGTCAACCAGAATGACCCGTGGTTGAGTGGATCCTGAAATGAGTGGATCAATCTGATCTTTCAGGATCTTCACCAATCTGGGTTCTCCTCCGGGCAGGGGATAGAGCACATCGGCAGTGTGCAAGCGGAAGGGGCCGTGTATTGATTGGAGAGAATCAACAAGCTTGGGGATGAATGAGGTCAGAGCTTTGCTGGCACCGAAAAAAAGGGGTATGGCCAGGTAATCCCTGATACCTTGACCAAGCTGGGCAGAGAGAAAGGATTCCAGCAGCTGGGCCGGGATGCCGTCGAGTTCGCCAGGCGCTATTCTGTCGGCCTGCTGCAGGGAGACGGGGTATACCCTGTATTGACTAAGGTGGCTAAGCCCAGCAGCCAGCTTCCTCAGATTACGAGTGGCCTGGGGTTGTATGGAGCCGTTGTCGAGTAGCAGTATTATTGGTTTCTTCATGGCTCAGGGGCGGTGTTTGATATTGATTGGGGATCGACATCTGCCTGACATCGCCACTGGGGGCTTGAATAGGGTATGAGTATGCTTTCACTATTCGGTAGTGTCAAAAATCCCTTAAGCATTGTTCAGCCGGTTGCTATGTGATTATCTGGATATGGGTCGGAACCATTTTAATGCTGCTCCCGGCATTGGGTGAGCGATTTATCTTCCAATCCATCCCCGACCAGTCGTTTTGGGATACGCTTATCATGGCTTCCACATGTTTACGTGTACGCTAAGCCACCTGGTGAATGACAAGGATGCTTTGTAAATTTCCAGTCTCTTCACAGTGAACTGATGGCTGATATCGATCTCAGCCAAGTCGGAATCACTTTCTCCGATCATCTTTCCGCAGCCCGGTACGGGTTGATATCTGTCATTGGCATCGATAGAACAGAATAGGTTAATATCGGGATTGTGATTGATAGAACCGATTGCTCCCATGAATCTGCGAGACTTGAAATACCTAATCGCCGTTGCCGAGACCGAGCATTTTGGCCATGCGGCTGCACAGTGCTATATCAGTCAGCCCACCCTCAGCGGGCAAATCAAGAAACTGGAACAAGAGCTTGGCGTTACCATTTTCGAACGTACCAATCGTTCGGTCTCCACCACACCGATCGGGTTGGAGATCGTCAAACACGCCAAACTGATCCTGGAACAGGCCGATGTGATCAAGCAGCTGGCCCAGGCGCAGCATGATCCTTTGGCAGGTGCGTTGCGCGTGGGCGCCATCCCAACAGTCAGCCCCTATCTGATACCGCTGATTCTTATGCCGCTAAAGGTGCAGTATCCGCAGATGCGGCTGATACTCTCTGAAGAGATCACCGATATGCTGACCCAGCGGCTATTGGATCACCAGATCGATGTGGCGATCCTGGCTACGGCAGTGAAAGAGCCCGAGCTGGAGGTGATGCCGCTGTTTGAGGAGCCCTTCTGGTTGGCCCATCCGAGAAATCATGAACTCTACAACAAGGATGAGATCAGCCGTCGCGATCTGGGTCGTATCAATCTGCTGTTGCTGGCGGATGGACATTGCCTCACCAATCAGGTGATGGATGTATGCCGGATTAAGGAGGGTATCATCGACAATGAGATGGCCGATCTGCGGGCCGCTAGCCTGGAGACCCTGCTGCAACTGGTGGGCGCGGGATTTGGCTGTACACTGGTGCCCGCCTTGGCTGTGCAGGGGAGCTGGACTACAGATTCCGGGATCATCGCTCGAAAACTGCAGCTTAAAGATGCCTATCGGCGGGTGCAATTTGTCTACAGAAAGACCTTTCCACGTAAAAAGGCGATCGAGGTCTTGGCTGACGTTATCCGGTCTCAGTTACCGAATACAGTCAGGAAACTCTGAGAGCAGTCAGGACTGAGTAGTATCACCAGGAGTATGATTGATATGACGACCGCGATACCCGGCGATAGTCCATGGCGATTCTCGGACCTATTGCAGGTGAATGGTGATGGAACCGCAACACTGCTGCCCGGTGTGCATCCGCTCCCCAATCTTTTGTCGCTGGATACCGAGCAGGTGTTGGCTGAATTCAGGCAGAGTCAGCTGGAAGACTTTACCCGAGTGATAGACGAACTGGCGTCAGCAGACAATCCACTGCACCGGATGTTTGAGGATATGCGAATCATTGCTGACAGGGATCCTGCCAACAAGTTCAGTGAACTGGACCTGTTCAGGCCGGGCGCACTGCAGGAGATGTTTCTCGAACTCCATGAGCATGTCATGTCGCACCCGGTCTGGAGCCACCCCTGCTTCGTACGTATCTTCAAGGGTGAATTCGATGCCGCGCAACTGAGTATGTTTGCCGCCAACTATTTCAATCAGGTCAAAAACACCCGCCAGTGTGTGGCCCTGGCGCAGGGACGCTTTTCAGGGTTCATCGATCTCCCCTATGGCAGTCTCAACGAGCGGGTGTCCGAACTGGCGCAGATCATTCTGGCGCAGCTGCTGGCCGACGAGTATGGCGTGGGTACACACAGCATCGACAGTTACCCGGATCTGTCCGGCCTGCTCAATTCAACCACTCATATCGTCATGTACCGCCAGCTCTTCGATGGTCTCGGTATATCATTTGAAGCGCAGGATGTACCGATGCTTCACGGGGTGGCGGACAATGTCCTCACCCAGCGCCTGCTGGCCGGTCATCCAACGTTCAGTCTGGTGGAATCCCTGGCATCGGTGGGTTTGGGTATGGAATGGGGGGTCCCGGAATTTTTCAGCCTGTTGCTGGGAGGTATGATCCGATGGGCCTGGCGTGAGAATGTTGTATTGACTCAGCGCCATCTGATCGTTTTCATCGCCCATGTGCAATACGATGTGCTGCATGCCATTTCAGTCATGTTGGCGACCAGCCTGTTCGGTCATGAAAAGGAGTCTCTGCAAGAGATCAAACAGGCAACCAATATGCTGATGTCGAGCCGCTACAACATGATGAGTGATCTCTATCGGCTGTTGTTCGATGAACCCTGCGAAGACATAGACGGCATTGGGCTCGATCCCCGCTACCACATCAGCGATCGGCGCATTGAAAAGGCGCTGATTGCGGCACGTCAGGAGGTGGCCAGCAGCACCGTGGTGGATGCGGCTGATTTCAAGGCTTGTCAGCGTGTTCCCTTTGTGTTTGTCAGGCCCTGACAGGCCCCGGTTGTAATTGAACATGATAGCGCTTTCTATAAAACATGCAGTGCGGCAAGCCGTACCCTGCGGCGTAAGCTATGTATCGTCTGTCGATCAGGAGTAAGTCATGCAACAACAGAATAGCCAGGCGGCTGAGGCATTTCGCAAGCGCCTGATCGCCACTGCCAAAGGCCCCCGCGGCGCCGAGGATATGTCCCGCGAAGAGGCCTGCGAGGCGTTGACATTTCTGATGTCCGCCGAGGCGCAACCTGCCCGGGTCGGGGCATTCCTCACCGCAATGCGCTTCAAGGGTGCGCGGGTGGAGGAGATGAAGGGTTTTCTCGATGCCATGGAAGGGAGTGCCGCCTTGATTGCTCCAAAGGTTGACGGTCTGCTTAATTGCAACGGACCCTATGATGGACGCAAAAACGCACTTCATCTAAGCCTCGCGGCAGCCATAGTCACCGCCGCATCGGGCATACCGGTGGTGATGCACTCGAGTACCGGGCTTCCGCCCAAAGACGGTGTTACGACCGCCCGCCTGCTTGAAGCATTGGGCATTCCGGCCTATCGGGATCCGGATCGGGTGTCGAGGGATATTGAAGAAAAAGGATTCGGTCATCTGCATGCTGCAAGCTACCTGCATGGTGTGGAGCGGTTGAAGCCGATACGTCAGACGCTCTTCTATCGTTCGTTTCTGCACGCCTGCGAGGTTATGCTCAATCCCGCGGGTGCGGTTTATTCGTTGATTGGAGCCGCACACAAGAGTTTCCTGGAACGTTTTGCCGCCGCTGCGGGTGAACGGGGACAGCGGCGGGTGATTGCTGTGCAGGGATTGGATGGCTGTGACGAGTTGCCGTTGCAATCGGTAGCCGTTGCCGATTACAATAACGGCACACTAACGAGGTGCACACTCGATCCTGCCGATTACGGCGTCAGTCACCAAACTCATCATCCCTGCGAAAGCGTGGATGCGACTGCACGCATCGTAGAAGACGCACTGACCGGGAACGACGACAGGCATCTCAATGCCATTCTCTACAATGCGGGAGTCAGGCTCTGTCTCGGCAACAAGACGGATGATATCGGAAAGGGTATTGAAATGGCGACGGATCTGTTTGAGTCAGGACAGGTGGCAGGGAAACTGCGTGAATTACAACACTAACCGGCGTTGGAGCGAAAGGGACGATGAGATTGATTAAAATGGCGTCAGGATGCCTGCTGGTGGCTATTGCCGGTGGTAGTGCCAATGCAGATGCCATCTACAAATGGCGAGATGAGAATGGAAAGATCCATTTTGGTGACAGGCCGCCTGCAACTGAGGAATCGACCCCCGTCACAGTGAAACCCAATCTCTATCATGCGCCGGCAGTCGAGGTAATATCCGGTTCCGGGTATAGACGTGAGAAGGTGGTCATGTACAGCACTAAAAGGTGCGGTTATTGTAAAAAGGCCCGAGCATACTTCAAGCGCAACGCCATTCCTTTTGTGGAGTACGATGTCGAGACCAGCCGGAAAGGCAAACGCGATTTCAAAAAGATGGGGGGCCGGGGCGTACCGGTCATTCTGGTTGGCAAGCGCCGGTTGAACGGCTTTTCCGAAGCCGGTTTTAGTAAGATTTATCAAAGCAGTATCGATTGATCTGCGCAACAGATCGAAACGGATTCAGAGGGCGGCACGTAAAGATATCCTTTTCACTACCGAAAACAGTGTTTAGGAATCATAGGAGTTTTGCGGAGCATGCCTTCATCCTCCCAGGTAGTGATACAGCAATGGCTGGAACAGCTGTGCCGTTTGGTCAGCGGTATTCAGTCAGCTATTGTGGTTGAAAAAGGCGCCGCAGAGAGTGGGGAGATCAGCATTGTACGCTGGCCGGAGGACGAGCAACCGCAAAAGGCCTTGCTGAAGGTTGCGCTCAAGGCTTTCGAGACCCGCAGGCAGTTGATCGTTCCCGCCTTCAGATCTGCGCAGGGATCCGATTTCATGGCAGTACCGCTGGTTTCCCGGGGTCAGCCGAAGTGGGCTGTCGCACTCCGTATGAGCGCTCGGTCGACACAGAAACAGAAGGCGGCGTTACAGGCGCTGCAGTGGAGCCTGCGCTGGTTGAAGCTGTTGTTGAAGCAGGCGAACAGAAGCCAAGCGGCGGGAGCCCACTGGGTAGAACGCTTGACCGAGAAGCCGCTCGCGTCGGCGGCGATTGTGGAACTCCTTGCCGAACAGTTCCACTGCGACCGGGTAACCCTGGCGCTGGGGGATGCGCGCCGTCTCGAGATCGCCGCGACATACCCTCCCGTCGAGATCAAGCGGGAAACCGGGTTGGTGCGTGCCTTTAAGGAAGCGATGTTCGAGGCCATTGATCAGCAGGCATTGCTGCACTATCCGCCCGCGGCAGCACAGGGCGATCTGTTGCTGCACAGCCAGGAAGCCCTGGCGGGGGCAGTGGGGCAGGCGACACTCTGCACGATTCCGTTGAAGACGGCAGACATGCCGGTCGGGGGCTTGCTGTTGGAGCGTCATCGACTGCAGCCGTTCACGCCGCGCGAACAGGCGGAGTGTCAGCAGGCGGCCGGTTTGATCGGACTGTTGTTGCATCACCGACAGCGCAGTGAGCAACCCCTCCATCGTCTGATCCGCGACCGCCTGCAACAGCGATTTAAAAGCTGGCTGGGTCCGCAAGGCTTGGGAGTGAAGCTGAGTCTGCTTGCTCTGGTGTCGATCCTCATTCTGTCGGGATTGATCGAGGTTGACTACCATATCGATGCCCGCGCCAATCTGGAGGGGCGAATCCAGCGTGTCATCACCTCTCCGTTTGATGGCTATCTGCAAGAGGTGTCCGCCGAAGCGGGCGATATCGTGGCTGAGGGTGCCTTGCTGTGCCAGCTGGATGACAAGGACCTGAAGCTCGAGCGGGCCAAATGGCGGACCGAGCTGGCGAAGTTGAAGCGGGAGCAGCGCGAGGCGCTTGCGACCCATGAGCGCAGCCGGGTCTCGGTGCTGCAGGCGCAACGCCGGCAGGTGCAGGCGGAGCTCGACCTGGTGGAGATGAAACTTGCAAGGAGCCTTATCAAAGCGCCCCTGGATGGCGTCATCGTCAGTGGGGATCTCTCTCAGGCTCTCGGCGTTCCCCTGAAGCGGGGAGAAGAGCTGTTCAAGATCGCCCCTCTCGAGAGTTACCGCGTCATGCTGCAGGTGGATGAGTTGGATATTGCCGACGTACAGATCGGCCAGTCCGGTCATCTGCGCCTGGCGGGGTATCCCGATCTCGACCATGGCTTCAACGTGAAGCGCATCCTGCCTCTCTCCACGGCCAGTGAAGGCAGTTACCTGTTTACCCTGGAAGCGGAACTGGAGGATGCGGAAGAACACCTGAGACCTGGCTTGCAGGGCGTGGCGAAGATCGATGCCGGTAAGCGCAGCCTGATGTGGCTCGTCAGCCACCGTGTGATCGACTGGCTGCGATTGCAGCTCTGGCGCTGGTGGGGTTGATGGACGCTATTTGGCAGCAGATCGCCGGTGCGCGTCCCCGTCTAAACCCGCAGGTAGTGATCCGCCGGCAGCGCTATCAGGGAGAGACCTGGTATCTGCTTCAGGATCCGATCAGCGAGCGATATTTTCGCCTATCGACCGGGGCCTATAAGCTGATCGGCCGGTTTGACGGCAATCGCACCCTTGAGATGATCTGGCAGCAGGGGCAACAGTCCCTGAGTCAACCGCTGGATCAGGAGGCCTTTATCCACCTGCTGATGCAGCTGAAGGGGGGTGGGGCGCTCACGGATAGCCCGGATAGCGAAGCGTTGAGGATTCTCGAGCGCCGCAAACAGCCACGTCAATGGCTGCGGCAGCTGCGCAACCCACTTTCACTGCGCCTCCCTTTATGGGATCCGGACAGGGTGCTGAACAGATTGATGCCGGCGGTACAGCCGCTGTTCGGTCGAGTCGGCATGGGACTGTGGCTGCTGATCGTGCTGAGCGGGTTGCTGCAGGCGGCGCTGCACTGGCAGGAGATCACGGGTAACGTCACCAGCCAGCTTCTGTCGGCGGATAATCTGCTGCTGATGGGCGCGGTCTACCTGCTGATGAAGCTGTTCCACGAGGCGGCGCACGGATTCGCCACCAAGCATTGGGGGGGCGAAATCCATCAGGTCGGGGTATTGCTGCTGGCACTCATACCCATGCCCTACGTGGACGCATCCGCAGCCAGTGGTTTCAGCGAGCGGCGTGCGCGGATTATGGTCGGTGCGGCAGGTATCATGGCGGAACTGCTGCTTGCCTCTCTGGGGCTCTGGTTGTGGTTGGCTTCCGGACCCGGCTGGGTCAACGCCGCGGCCTACAACATGATGTTGATCGGCGGGCTCTCGACCCTGTTGGTGAACGGCAATCCGCTGCTGAAATTCGACGGTTACTATGTCTTTGCCAATCTGATCGATATACCCAACCTGTCCATTCGCGCCAACCGCTACCTCGGTTATCTGCTGCAGCATTATCTGTTCGGTATGGAGAATACAGACTCGCCCGCCCAGACCGACTGGGAGCGCGGCTGGTTCATCTTCTACGGGATCGCCGCATTCTTTTACCGGTTCTTTATCCTCATTACCATCATGCTGTTCGTGGCTGAACGCTATCCACTGGTGGGGAAGGCGATCGCGGTCTGGGCCCTGGTCGGGATGGTGATACTGCCCCTGGGCAAACAGTTGAACTATCTCTTCACCAGTAGGCAGCTCGCCGACCGGCGCAGGCGGGCCCTGCTGGCGACCGCATCGATCATAGCGTCACTGTGGTTGATCCTGTTTGTCATCCCCGCTCCCCATGCAACCCATGCCGAGGGCGTGATTCTTCCACCCGATGGTGCGGAACTCCGTGCGGGTGCGGAAGGAGAGGTTGTCGAACTGCTGGCGACACCCGACAGCACCGTTGCGCGAAACCAGCCACTCGTGGCGATGGAGGACCCGTTTCTACAGACAGAGTTGAAACGCCTGGCCGGACGCCTGAACGTATTGCAAGTGGAGTATGAAACCCTGGTCAGTGAAGATGAAACCGTCAAGGCGGAGATCGTGCTGGAAGAGATGCGCCTGGTTGAAACGGAGATCTCCCAAAAGCGGGAACAGGCGTCGCGGCTTATCCTCGGCAGTCCCGTGGAAGGCATATTCCTGGTACAGCAACCCGGTGATCTCCCCGGCCGGTTCTTAACCCAGGGTGAGTTGATCGGCTATGTGCTGGATGACCGCCGGCCGGAGATCAGGGTGGTTGTATCACAGCAGGATATTGGCCTGGTGCGGCAGTTTTCCCGCAACATAAATGCAGTCTACGCCGACAGGCCGGCCGACGACCTGCCGGTCAGCCTGCAGCGGTATATTCCCGAATCACGACAGCGCCTGCCCAGTCCCGCGTTGGGTCGCCTGGGGGGCGGTAAGATCGTGCTGCATCCCGAAGATGAGGATGGCACGCGGCCCCTGGAGGCCGTGTTTGAGATCCGACTGCAGCTGGATCAGCGGACTATCCGTTTGGGTGAGCGTGTCATTGTCCGCTTCGAGCACCGTCCGCTGCCATTGGGATGGCAATGGTACCGTTCAGTACGGCAGATGTTTCTCAAGCGGTTCAGGGTTTGAGACGCCGGCAGTAGGGTGCGCCTGCCGCACCAGACCATTCATCATGCCGTATCCGATGGGATTATTTCCAATCCCGCCATCCTGATAACCAGCCCGATATCGCCTTGTCGGATAAGTTACCCCGATTGAGTTCGAGGCATTTAGCCCCAATATTTCACGCATTAAAAAGGCAAAATCCTGATACTTCGATATAATTCAGTTGCTTACACTGTAATCGAAAGGATTTTGCCTGTGACAAACTGTACCCAGACTGCCTTTGATTTTCCAGCCCTAAAACGCCGTAAGGTTCAAGCCGAGTTTTCCGGTGGCGATATCACCTCGGACGGCGGCGTGTTGCTGCTGCGTGAGATCGACAGGCGTCTGGGATTGCTCGAGGCGGTTGATGCGGTCATCCCCGACCCGCGAGATCCCCGCTATATTGAACACAGCCAGTTGAGCCTGTTGCGCCAGCGAGTCTATGGGCTCTGCCTGGGTTATGAAGATCTGAACGACCATCAGACACTACGCACCGACCCGGCCCTACAGAGCTCGATCGAACGCGAGGAGGTACTGGGCAGCCAGTCGACACTTTGTCGGCTGGAGAACCGGGTCGATCGCCGGGTTGCCGTTGATGTCCACAACCTACTGCTCGAGCAGTTCATTGCCTCATATGATGCACCACCCGATGAGCTGATCCTGGATTTCGACGCCACGGATGATCCGGTGCATGGCCGCCAGGAAGGCCGCTTCTTTCACGGCTACTACGATCACTACTGCTTCCTGCCCCTGTATGTCTTTTGTGGCGATCAACTGCTGGTGAGTTATCTGCGGCCCAGCCGGATCGATGCGCCCAAGCATGCCTGGGCGATTCTGGCGCTGTTGGTCAAACGCCTGCGCCGGGCTTGGCCTGAAGTGCGTATCATCTTTCGGGGCGATAGCGGCTTTTGCCGTCACCACATGCTCAGCTGGTGCGAGCGCAACGCTGTGGGCTATATCGTGGGCATCGCCAAGAATGACGCCTTGCTGCGGTGTATCCGTGAGCCCATGCAGTGGGTTGAGGAACTGGCGAAGCGAACCGGCATGAAGATGCGGGAATTCTTTCAGTTTCACTATGCCGCCAGCACCTGGAAGACGCGTCGCAAGGTGATCGCCAAACTGGAGGTCACCGACAAGGGGCCAAATCCACGCTTCATCGTCACCAACCTGGCCGGCGACAAACAGCGCCTTTACGATGACCTCTACTGCGCCCGTGGTGACATGGAGAACCGAATCAAGGAGCAGCAACTGGGGCTGTTCGCCGATCGCACCAGCGCGCATTACTGGTGGGCCAATCAGTTTCGTCTACTGCTGTCCAGTCTGGCCTATGTGCTGATGGAGGCCATCCGGCGCCTCGCGCTGAAGGGCACGGAACTGGCGCGTGCACAGATGACCACGATCCGGCTCAAACTGTTCAAGATCGGGGCGGTCATCATTCGCAACACGCGACGGATCCGCTTCCTGCTCTCCAGCACCTATCCCTATCAGGCGCTGTTTTTCCAGGTGGCGGCACGACTCAAGCCGGGATAGCCCGGCAGAGTGCTGCCCCGGCACGTTGATCAACAATGGGGGTAAGGGGGAGTCTGCCCGGAGGGTGGAGAATCAGGGCTTGATAGAGGTTTGGTTCCCAGTGAGGGCAAACCATCCAAGCTTGGCCATATCACCGGCTAAATTTAAAAACGGATGAAACATGCGGGTTAGGAATTCGAGTCATCAATTGTTAAATATGTTCCTGATTACTCATGAGGCTCAGCTATTGAGCCTGTGGTGCAAGCATAATGGAACCTACTGAATAAAAGAGGATTTCATCATGCCGAGAAATACTATTCAATTTCAAAAAGGTCTTGGTTTGCACGATTTTCTGGAACAATATGGGACCGAGGATCAGTGTCGACAGGCATTGTATGATTTGCGCTGGCCGACGGGCTATGTCTGCCCTGAGTGCGGCAACACAACAGGCTGTGAACTCAAAAAGCGTCAGATATATCAATGTCACAAGTGCCATCATCAGACTTCCCTGACCGCCGGCAGCATCTTCCATGGCACCAAGCTGCCGCTGAGAACGTGGTTTCTTGCGATCTATCTGTTGACCCAACGCAAGAAAAGTATCTCGGCGCTGCAACTTTCCCGCGAAATCGGGGTGAACTACAATACGGCCTGGCGACTCAAGCATAAGTTGATGCAGGTGATGATGGAACGTGAGCGTGGAAAAAAACTGGCCGGTCGCATCGAATTGGATGATGCTTATCTCGGAGGCGAGCAAGCCGGTAAGCGTGGTCGTGGGTCGCGCAACAAAATCCCTTTCGTAGCTGCTGTTGAGACGACGCGGGACGGCAGGCCCATGAAAATTCAACTGCGTCGTGTAAGGGGCTTCCGCAAACGTGAAATCGCCCGCTACGCCCGCTCCTGCTTGATGCCTGGCAGCGAAGTCTTTACCGATGGGCTTTGGTGCTTTAGTGGCGTGACAACCGCTGATTGCCATCATAACCCCATGGTGACGGGTGGTGGGCGCCAAAGTGTCCAGTATTCGTGCTTCAAATGGGTAACCACGATGTTGGGTAATGTCAAAAACAGTCTGTTGGGTACTTTTCATGCGATTCGAGATAAACATGTGTCGCGTTATCTTGCTGAGTTCGAATATCGGTTTAACCGCCGTTTCGATTTACCCGCCATGATTGAACGATTGCTTTTTGCCGCTCTTCGCACTCCACCTATGCCATATCGCCTCTTGAGAATGGCTGAGGTTTAGGGGTAATCAGGAATATGTTTGAAATGTCACATTATTCTTGTCAAGGAACCGGCATGTCAGCCGAAGTTATAGATGCAAAGTCTTGATATTGAATAGGAATAAGAATCATTCGTGATACCGGACCCTCAGTCTTTGCAACATGTGTTGGCAACTGTGTGAAAGTATATAAACGACATGCGAAAATGGCATCATTTGACTGGGGGCATAATCTGCCTCTTTTCATCGACAGTTATTGCGGAAGGAACCGAATCACTCGATGGTGTAATTGAACCCTTCATGACCGTGGAGCTCAGCTCCCGCATCGATGGCATTCTCGAGGCCGTCTCCGTGGATGTGGGGGACAGCATCGACCGGAACCAGGTCATCGCCAAGCTCGAGTCCGAGGTCGAACAGGCAGCCCTGGAATATGCCCGCGCCAAGGCATCGATCAACAGCGATGTGCGTCTGCAGGAGGTCAGTCTCGCCTACGGTCGGCGTCAGCTGAACCGGGTCAGGGAGCTGCACGAAAAAAACCTCTCCTCCTTTCAGGATTTCGACAAGGTCGAGACCGAGACCCGCCTGACCCGCTATAAACTGGCCCAGGCGAAAGAGAACAAGTTTCTCGCGGAACTCGACCTGAAGCAGGCCGAAGCGCTTTACAACCGCCACACGATACGCAGTCCGGTCAGGGGTATCGTGGTCGAGCGTTACCTCAATCCGGGCGAGTCCGTGGAGGAGCGTCCGATCGTCAAGATCGCCCAGATCAACCCGCTGCGCGTCGAAGTCGTCGCGCCGGTCTCGATGCTGGGCAAGGTCAAGACCGGTCAGTTGGCGATGGTCAGGCCGGAGCTGCCGGTGGGCGGCAATCATCAGGCGGTGGTCAAGATCGTCGATCCGATACTCGACGCGGCCAGCGGCACCTTCCGTATCCGTCTGGAGATCCCGAATGACGATTACAGCCTCACCAGCGGGTTGCGTTGCCAGGTGCGTTTTCTCGACAAAATGGTGGACAGGCAACCCGAGCCTGCGAAGATGAAGCAGGCTGATGCGGTCGCAGATGTCCGACCCGCGATCGAGTTGGAAGCGCCCGTTGGGAAAGCGAAGGGCGGATCCAGGACCGAAGCGGTGAGCACCACCGGTGGCGCTGGCGAAAAAGCCGAACGTCAGACACGCTACCTGCTGGTAACCCAGGACTCCCTGCTGCCGCTGAAGAAGGCCTTGCGAAAGGCGGAGACCTTCAAGCAAAAGGGTGTGGAAGATACCTGGGTCATCGCCAAGGGATCGTTGAAAGGACATATCTCCCTGGGATATTTCAAAAACCGCAGGGTGGCCGACAACTACCGTCAACAGCTCACGGACTTGGGTATCGAAACCAGGATCGTCGAGCGATGAGACGCAGGCGGTCCAAAAAACGGTCCAATGCCCTGATCTGTGAAGAGCTGGAGCCTCGTCTCCTGCTCTCCGCCGACCTGGTGGGCATTGCCGTGGATCTGACGCCGAACGATGCGGAGCAAGAGGTAGAGAAAGGGGATATCCAGGCCATAGAGGCCGCGTTGCAGGTCGGTTCGCCAAGTCAAGTTGGTGAACACGATTCACCGACGGTTGAACTGGTGATCATCGATCCGGCGACGCCGGATTATCAATCCCTGGTGGATGACCTGATCAGCCAGAATGGCAATGGGCGCAGTTTCGAAATCGTACTGCTCGACAGTACCGGTAACGGCATCGAACAGATCAGTGACATCCTCAGCGCTTACCAGGATCTGGATGCGGTGCATATTCTCTCTCATGGGAGTGACGGCGGTGTACAGCTTGGCGATGCCTACCTGAACCTCGATAGCCTGAGCGCCAACGCGGGCGCCATCGAGTCCTGGCGTGAAGCTTTCAGTGAAGCGGGTGATCTGCTGATCTACGGCTGCGACCTGGCCGCCAGCGGGGATGGCCAGTCCCTGGTGGAAGCCCTGGCCCGATTGACCGGTGCCGATGTGGCGGCCTCGGACGATCTTACCGGTCATGAAGGTCTTGGCGGCGACTGGGAACTGGAGCATGCTGTAGGCGTCATTGAAGCTGAAGTGGCTGTCAGCGAGGATGGTCAGCGCAACTGGAGCGGTATTCTGGCAACGGATGTCGATTTCATCGATGCCGACGATCCTGTGCATCATTGGAAGTTGGATGGCGACGCCGTCGACAGTGTCGGCAGTGCGGATGGTACGATTACAGATGCGACAACCGTCACCGGCTGGGATGGCGATGCCTTAAGATTTGATGAATCCGGCGACTACGTAACGATTCCTGACGTTACGATGAACAGTGACTTCACGGTGACCTTCCAGTTCAAGGTCGACGATAATACGGGTTCACTGTTCCAGTATATCTACAGCCATGGCGATATCAACACGACCAATAGCCTGAATATTTTCATCAACGAAGCCTCGCATGGCTCAGACCCCAATGTGCTGCGTACGGTCATACGCGATGCCGACGACACCTTGGATGAATTCGCCCTTCAATTCGATATCAGTACCATTGTCGGCGATGGCGAGTGGCATACCTATACACTGACAGTTGAAGCTGGCGTCGGTTCGACCGTCTATCTTGATGGTGTGGTGAAGAATACAGACACGCGCGGTGGAGGCGGTTTAAACCCCAGCGGCAATATCTATCTTGGGACCAGGTATGATCTTGATGCGGGCAGAATGTTCGGTGGCGACCTGGACGATGTCAAGATCTACGATCACGTGCATCTGCCGACAGGCGTTGGTACAGGATTGTTGGCCGGGACGGTCATCGCAACAGACCCTGTAGGAGGCACTGTAACATACAGCCTCGTCGATGATGCCGGCGGCATGTTCTCGATCGATTCCGATAGCGGCGAGCTGTTCTGGACCGGTGCACCGGATACTTCCACGGCGCAATCCTACGACATCACCGTAAGGGTGACCGACAGTGGCGCCCCGACCTATGACGAAGTGATGACGATCAAGACCGGCACCGGTGACTTGGACTCGATTACCGGTACCAGTCATGACGATTTGATCTATGGGCTGGGCGGTAGCGGCTCCTCGCTCGGCACCACCAACTACATCGTCAATGGCAGTTTTGAAAATACCAGCACAGGTTGGACGGATGTCAGCGGCGCCGGTTGGGATTTCGAACTCAGCGGCAACCACGGGGTCATCGCCACCGACGGCAGCTACTATATTGACATGACTCCGGATGGGGTGAATTTTTCCATTATAGAGCAAGCGGTTGCGGGATTGACAAATGGCACAACCTATCAATTGTCATTTGACGCCGGTCTGACAGGAGACGGCGATGGATTGCTGCATGTCTACTGGAACGGCGCCTTGCTGGAAACGATCGATCCGACCAGCAATACACTGCAATCCTATACATATAACGTGGTCGCCGGTTCCGGTGACGCCACCAATACCCTCCGTTTCGATGAGGATGGGCCTAACACAATACGGACAACGGCACTCGACAATGTCCGCATGTATGAAGTCCTGTCCTGCGGTGGTGATACGATCGACGGCGGAGCCGGCGACGATATTCTCATCGGCGATGGTATCGGCGGTAGCGGCACAACCAGTCAGCCGGTCACCATCGATGATGCCGGATTTGAAGATCCCCCGCTTGCAGATGGTGGCTGGACATACACGCTTCCAGCGGCCTGGTTCGACCTTCACGGCTATGGTGAAGCCTTCATCGGGAATCCGGATACCTCCGTGTTTTCCAGTGAAACACCTGAAGGCGAAAATGCCCTGTTTATTCCCGAAGACAACCAGATTTTCCAGACACTGGCCAGCAGTTTCGACAGCAGCAAGGATTACGAACTGTCGCTGAAACTCGGCAATCCCCTTATTGCTGGCAGCGGCGACGGCAACACCTATTCCATTCAGCTCTATGCCGGCGGAACACTGATCGGCAGTGCTACAGGCACCGAGCCTGCCACCGATAGCTGGACGGACATCAATATCTCCGTTGATGGCGATGCCTATGCCGCCGCCGACGGCACAGCACTTAAAATTGTTCTGACGAATACCTCTTCATATTCCGGTAACGTCTACTACTTCGGCGTCGATGACATCCAGTTGAACGAGATCACCGCTTCGGCAACCATGCCCGGTGACGACACCCTCACCGGTGGCGCGGGAGACGACTATCTCGATGGCGGCGCCGGTACGGATACGGCTGTCTTTTCTGGTAGTCGCGCCGATTACGATATCACCTGGTATGCGGGGACCAGCGAGCTTGTCGTTTCCGATACACGTGATGGATCACCAGATGGCACCGACACACTGATTAATATCGAAGAATTGCAGTTCGCCGATCAGACCGTCACGATCACCGATCCGTCGGCGCAGTTCAATGATCCCCCCGTAATCTCTTCAAATGGTGGTGGCGATACGGCTAATATCAATGTGGCAGAGAACTCCACCGCAGTTACGACCGTTACCTCGACCGATCCGGATCTCGATACCCCCACTTATTCCATCAGCGGCGGGGCAGATGCTGCCCTGTTCAGTATCAACAGTTCAACGGGTGAACTTACCTTTATCTCTGCGCCGGACTATGAAACCCCGACTGACGTTGGTGGTAATAATGTCTATGATGTGCAGGTCCAAGTGAGCGACGGCAATGGCGGCACGGATGTGCAGGATATCGCCGTGACGGTCACAGATGCCAACGATGCCCCCGTATCCACCGGAGGATCGGTCGCCGGTACCGAAGATACGGCCTATGTAATCTCCTGGAGTGATTTCACTGTTTCCGATGTTGATTCACCGATAACAAACGCTACCGGCATCCTTATATCCTCCCTGCCCGCCGACGGGCAATTGGAGTATTTCAACGGCAACGTATGGACTTCGATCAGCCTTGGGCAAACCATTACCAAAAATACCGTTGATGCCGCTTTTCTGCGTTTCACACCGGATGCCGATGAATGGGGGGATGACGGCTCTCCGACTCCAGGTGTCGGCAATGGGCTGCAGGACTACGCGCAGTTTGACTATCGGGTAGTCCATGCCACGGCGATCAGCATTAACAATCCGGGTGGTGAGTCGGATGCATTGACAGAGGGTACCTGGCTGTACTCGGCTACCGGTTGGACCACTTCAGGTGCCGATGCCGGTGCGCAGAATATGGATGCGGATGTTTTTCCACTCGATCATGACAATACACTCTATACCAATGTCGGAGCGACGCTGAGCCAGACGCTCGGCTCCACTTTCTCGTCGAACAATAACTACGACTTGACGCTTGAGATCGGTTGGCGTGGTGACGTCGGCAATTCCATACCCCCGGAATATCGTGTAGAGCTTTGGGCCGGCGCTACGCGTTTGGGTTTTATCGATCAGACAGATTCGGCACTCGTGAGAGGTGAACTTGTGAGCGCGACGCTGTCGATCGACGGAAGCGGTTTAGGGGCACTGGACGGACAGAATTTAGAAATTCGCCTGGTAGGCGTGGCAACACAGGCCAACTACGATAATCTGCAGCTCATCAGTTATGAAAGAACCGGCGATATCAGTTCAGGCACCGCAGAGATGACGGTGGATATCGCCCCGGTCAATGATGCACCAGTCAACACCACTCCGGCTTCGGTATCGATCAACGAGGATACGACACTCAATTTTACAGGCATTAATCAAATCCAGATCAACGATGTCGATCATGACGGCGGTATGATGGAGGTGCAGCTCAATGTAGGCGCTGGTGGCCTATTGAACCTGGGTGATACTACTGGCCTGATTTTCTCGGCAGGCGACGGATTGGATGATGCCAATATGGTTTTCACCGGTACTCTGGCCGATATCAACGCCGCCCTGCTGACGCTCAGCTTCGATCCCGATTTGGGCTTTTCCGGCGATGTCACATTCACCATCGTCACCAGCGATTTGGGTAACACGGGAAATGATCCTGGGTTGACCGGTACTGCCGGCACTGAAGAGGACAGTGATAACTTCACCATTACTGTAACCGCCGTCAACAGTGACCCCGTCATCACCTCCAACGACGGTGGCGCCACGGCCAACATCAACATTGATGAAAACACCACCGCAGTCACCACTGTCGCCGCCACCGACACTGATCTGGATACGCTTACCTACAGCATCGACCCGGCCAGCGCCGATGCGGATAAGTTCACTATCAATAGTTCCACCGGCGTACTGACCTTTATCGCCGCGCCGGACTTCGAGACTCCCACCGACGCCAATACCGACAACATCTATGAAGTGACCGTCGAGGCGGATGACGGCAACGGCGGGGTGGATACGCAAGCGCTTAGTGTAACGGTCACCGCTGTCAGCGAAGAGATCCCCGTGGCCAACGCTGACAGCATCACCGTTGCAGAAGGTGGCACCGCCACCACACTCGATGGCGGCTTCAGTACCGTATTGAACAACGACATCGGCTTGGGTGATACACCGGTGACCGTTTCACTCATTACAGATGTGACCAACGGGTCGCTGACCCTCAACGGCGACGGCACCTTTAGCTACACCCACGACGGCTCGGAGAACTTCAACGATTCCTTTACCTACCGGGTGACGGACAATGACGGCGAGACGGCGGATGCCACGGTTACCATCAATGTCACGCCGGTCTCCGATCAAACGCCAGTGGCCAACGCGGACAGTATCACTGTCGCTGAAGGCGGTACCGCTACTACCCTCGACGGCGGCTTCAGCACGGTCCTGAACAACGATACGGGTCTGGGCGATACACCGGTGACGGTTTCACTGGTGACCGATGTGACCAATGGGTCGCTGACCCTCAATGGCGATGGGACCTTCAGCTATACCCATGACGGCTCGGAGAACTTCACCGACAGTTTTACCTACCGCGTCACCGACAACGATGGCGAGACGGCGGATGCGACGGTAACGATCAACGTTACCCCGGTGAGCGATGCCACGCCGGTCGCCAATGCCGACAGTATCAGCGTGGCCGAAGGCGGCACAACCACACTGTTGGATGGTGGTTTTACAACCGTGCTGAATAACGACACCGGCCTGGGCGATACACCGGTGACAGTCTCTCTGGTCACGGATGTAACAAACGGCACCCTGACCCTCAACGGCGACGGCACCTTTAGCTACACCCACGACGGCTCGGAGAACTTCACCGATTCCTTTACCTACCGCGTCACCGACAACGACGGCGAAACGGCGGATGCCACGGTGACGATCAACGTCACCCCGGTAAGTGATGCCACGCCGGTCGCCAATGCCGATACCATCATAGTCGCCGAAGGCGGCACAACCACACTGTTGGATGGTGGTTTTACAACCGTGCTGAATAACGACACCGGCCTGGGCGATACCCCGGTGACCGTTTCACTCGTTACGGATGTGACCAACGGGTCGCTGACCCTCAATGGCGACGGCACCTTCAGTTATACTCATGATGGCTCGGAGAACTTCAGCGATTCCTTTACCTACCGGGTGACGGACAACGATGGCGAGGCGGCGGATGCCACGGTCACTATCAATATCACTCCAGTCTCCGATCAAACGCCTGTTGCCAATGCCGACAGTATCAGCGTGGCCGAGGGCGGCACCGCCACCACCCTCGATGGTGGCTTCAGCACGGTCCTCAACAACGATGCGGGTCTGGGCGATACGCCGGTGACGGTTTCTCTGGTGACCGATGTGACCAACGGGTCTTTGATCCTCAACAGCGACGGCACCTTCAGCTATACCCATGACGGTAGTGAGAACTTTACCGATTCCTTTACCTACCGGGTGACGGACAATGACGGCGAGACGGCGGATGCCACGGTCACCATCAATGTCACGCCGGTCTCCGATCAAACGCCTGTTGCCAATGCCGACAGTATCAGCGTGGCCGAGGGCGGCACCGCCACCACCCTCGATGGTGGCTTCAGCGCGGTCCTGAACAACGACACCGGCTTGGGCGATACCCCGGTGACCGTTTCACTCGTTACGGATGCGACCAACGGGTCGTTGACCCTCAATGGTGACGGGACCTTTAGTTACACACACGACGGCTCGGAGAACTTCACTGACAGCTTCACCTATCGGGTGACGGACAACGACGGTGAGACGGCGGATGCCACGGTGATCATCAATGTTACGCCGGTCTCAGATCAGGACCCAGTGGCTTCTGACATCGTAATCACTGTTTTAGAGGACACTGTTTACACAGGCAATCTTCCGACCGCCGTGGATGACGATGGGGATCCGATTATCTATCAAGTTGAGACCGATCCTGTGCATGGCGTTGTCACTGTCGAGGTAGATGGTGGATTCAGTTATACGCCTGATGCCGACTATCATGGCGCCGACAGCTTTATCTATAGCGTAAGCGATGGCAATGGCGGGAACAACAGTTACCTGGTGGAGATTGACGTTGTTTCGGTAAACGACTCGCCAGTCATAACCAGTCATGATGAGAATGAAAATGTACTACTCTCATTGGAGGAAAATGCCACTCTGGTAACCATGGTTACCGCCGATGATCCTGAGAACGATGCGCTCACATTCACAATCGATGGGGGCGCCGATCTGGGATTGTTCAGCATCGACCCCATGAGTGGTGAATTGGTATTTAGCCATGCGCCGGATATGGAGAACCCACTCGATGCCGATCAGGATAACCTGTATCAGGTTCAGGTGCTGGTATCGGACGGCAATGGCGGAACGGACCGCCAATCCTTCACGATCGAGGTTACGGATGTGGATGAGTTCGATGTGGGTTTGCTGATGGACGTGGAGGATGCCCCTGATGCGATCTCGCTTTCCGATTCGTTCGATGACGGTGTCGGTATCACTGTCTGGGCGGAAGACCCCGATAGTAGCCAAAATCAAATCACCTACAGTCTGGATGATGATTCAAACGGACTTTTTGCTATCGATCCGGCCAGCGGCACCATTACCCTGGCATCGACCGTCGAGAACCGGGATGCCTCGCAGTTCGAGATCACGGTGCGCGCCACCAGCGAAGACGGCTCCTACTCCCTGCATACATTCAGAATTGCATTGAACAGGGTGGTCGAACCTCCCCCTGAACCGGAACGGCCCTATCTTGATGATATTATCTTTGATCTGGACCCTGAGGAACCTGTTGAATCTCAGGCTGCAACGGATAAAGCCGGAACGTTGCAGCAGCCTCCCACTAATGTCGATGCTGTTTCAGAGGAATTGAGCAGTGAGGATCAGGAGGCATCGCTTTCGACCGAAATCGAAGAGCGGACTCGGGTTATCATTGACGATATCGAACACCCCGCCATCGAGCGTCTTTCCACCTCCCTGTTTTCAGGGGACGGTCACAATAGCTATCGTTACGACTATTACCAGGCCCGCCTGACTCCGGTGCCGGTTGCGCCCGATGAGTTGCCGGCATTCGATACCAGCATCGGTGAGTTGATCGAGGTGCCTGAGGCGATATGGCATCTGCTCGATTCCATGAACAGTGAGATGTCAGAACATCAGGGGCAGCAGACATCGAATGACAGGATAGTGGTACAAAGCGCGACGTTCAGTACCCTGGCGTTATCCGCCGGTTATGTGGCCTGGCTATTGCGCGCCGGCGTGCTTTCGGCCAGTCTGCTGTCGTTTACGCCGCTGTGGCGGCAGATCGATCCGCTGCCTGTTCTTTCGGCGCATGCCAAGCGGCGTGATGAGGATCAGGATCATCCGCCAGAGGACGATCCTGACGAGAAACGACTGGCCAAACTGTTTGATCGTAAGAAAAAGCCCGGAAAAAATCGATCTATCTTTTTTAGTAAGGATTCATGATGTTCCGAATCAGTCCGACGATCAAGATCACCATAGGGCTGGTAATGCTCACCCTGAGTATTCTTCTTCTCGGGCGCTTGATCGGCTTTGTTCCGGACGAAGACAAGACGGCTCTGCAGGCAAGAAAACAGTTTTGCGAGTCGCTGGCGGTGCAGGTTTCCTCCGCCGCTTCTAAAAATGACCTCGAGATTCTGCGCACAACCCTTGAGACGGTGGTGGAGCGGAATGATGATGTCCTCTCCGTCTCGCTGAGTAATAATCGGGGTGTTTCCCTGATTGCCGGCGATCATGAGAAACACTGGGTGGACGTGCCGCTGGATAAATCCACCTCGACCCATGTGCGGGTGCCGATCCTGACCAACAGGAGCCGCTGGGGTACCCTGGAGGTGGCATTCGCTCCCTTGAACAGGGAGAGCGACCTTCCTCTGGGCACCCTTGGCGGACTGTTACTGTTCGTTGCCCTGATGGGGTTTGTCCTCTACATGATCTTTATCAAGCGGACCCTGCGTGAACTCGACCCTAAAGCGGTAATACCCGAACGGGTCCGTTCCGCCTTCAATGCGCTTTCCGAGGGGCTGATCATCCTGGACGAAAAAGACCAGATCATATTGGCCAACGATTCCTTCACCGAGAAGGTCAACATCGAAGAAGATGCCTTGATCGGTCTGCGGGCGGACGAGTTGGCATGGCGTAAAAGGGAGAAGGGGATCAAGGCGGATGTCTTTCCATGGCGTACCAGTATGCAGAACATGGAGCGAAAAACGGGGATCCCTATGCATCTGCAGTTGGTGAACAAGAACGAACGTACATTTTCGGTCAATACCGCTCCGATCTTCGATGGCAAGGGCAGGCCGCGAGGTGTGCTGGCGACCTTCGATGATATGACCGACTTGGAGAAAAAGCACCGGGAACTTCAGTCGACACTTGAAAAACTGCGTACTTCAGAGAAGGCGTTGCGGGATAAAACCGTGGAACTTGAACTGCTGGCCACCCGCGATTCATTGACTGGGTGTTACAACCGGCGTGCATTCTTCGAGAAGTACGATGCGCTGTTCGAGTCCGCTGTCAAAGAGGGCACCGGGTTGGTCTTCATGATGATCGATATTGATCATTTCAAATCGATCAACGATCAGTATGGACATGCCAATGGCGACAAGGTGATTAAATTTATCGCCGAAACCCTGATTGTCAATTCGCGGCCTGAAGATGTTGTCGGCCGCTATGGCGGTGAGGAGTTTTCACTGGTCATGCCGCATGCGGATCAGGAAGAGGCGATGGTGCTGGCGGAACGGCTGCGAAATGAGATTCAACAGAAGGGTCATGACCTGTTTACCGACAAACGGACAGTGACGGCAAGCTTTGGTCTGGCATTGAGAGCGCAGGATGCGGATGATCCGATGCTGCTGATCAATAATGCAGACGATGCCCTCTACCTGGCCAAAGAACAGGGACGCAACCGTGTCATCGCCTGGGAGCCGGATTTGACGGAGCAGGAGCGGGCGAGGGAAAAAGCGGAGCGCGATGATGAGGAGCTGAGTGTAAGCCTGACCGATGGCCAGGCGGAAAAGATTCTCCGGGGCGAGCTGCATAGATTGGAGGACCTGGTGCGTAATCTCGAGTCGGAACTCGAATACAGTCGGGAAGAGATAAAACGCCGTGAAGGAAGGGATGAGCTCACAGGCCTGCCCAACAGGTTCATCTTCTCTGATCGTATACTTCAGGTTCTCGCCAGATGTAAGCGATATGAAAAATCTGCGGCACTGATATCAATCGATATTGACGATTTCAGCAGTATCAATGAAGCGTTCGGTTTCACCAATGGCGATCGAATACTTAAGGTCATATCGGCCAGGCTGGTCGATACCTTGCGGGTTACCGATACTGTCGCGGTCATTGACGAGCAGGATGATAAAGAGTCATCCACCATATCCCGTGTGAATAATGATGAATTCGCACTGATTCTGACGGACGTAAACGATATCGAATCGATTACCTGGGTTGTCCGGCGTATTCTGCAAGGTTTGAAAAAGCCGATTGAAATCAGTGACCAGGAGTTGTTTGTATCATTCAGTGTCGGTGTCGCACTCTATCCGCATGACGACGACACTCCCGTGGGTCTGATGCAAAAGGCGAGTTCGGCCCGGTTTGCCGCCAAGCGGGAACAGGGAAGCAACAACATCCACTTCTTCTCACCCGATATCAACCGGGATGCCTATCACAAGGTCTGGTTGGAGAGTCAGTTGCACAAGGCGATCGTTCGCTCTCACTTTGAACTGGTCTACCAGCCGAAATTCGATCTGAAGAGTGGACGCATCGTTTGTATGGAGGCGCTGGCTCGATGGCCTCACGCAAAGGTCGGCTTGATACCTCCATCAGAGTTTATTCCGGTCGCGGAAAGTACCGGGTTGATACATAAACTGGGAATATGGGTGTTGAGACAGGCAATCCTGGATCTGAAATATTGGCATGACGCGGGTTATTCTGATCTCCGAGTTGCCGTCAATCTTTCAGCCGTGCAGTTACGCAAAACGAAACTCACTCAAAAGGTGCTTGAATGCTGTGAAAAAACAGGCATTGATCCCAGCTATGTGGAACTCGAGATAACCGAAAGCGCACTGGTGGAAAATTACAGTCAAACCACGCCGGTCATGCAGGCAATGAGCGAGGCCGGTATTCATTTCACACTGGATGATTTCGGCAAGGGTTTTTCATCGCTCAGCTATCTCAGAGTATTGCCAATCGACGCAATCAAGATAGACCACTCATTTATCGAAGAGACACTGCCGACTGAATATGACCAGACCATCATTAACGGCATCATTTCCCTGGCCAGGGGGCTGCGTCTGAGAGTCACCGCCGAAGGTGTTGAGACCGAAAACCAGAGAATGGTATTGACCAGGCTTGGATGTGATGAGGTCCAAGGTACGCTCTATTGTGAGCCGGTTTCGTCTGGACAGGCGTTATCCCTGTTGCAAACCTATAATCAGACTGGCGGCGAGGAATAGCCGTTCAGCCTTTGTGTCCGCAGAGTCGTGGGATACGGTCTTGCAACGCCGGATATTGGGGCCAATTGGATTAGCGTTAACAGGCCCTAAGATACCAAGATTGAGTCAGGGCAGGCCATACTCTGAATGCCGGCTTGCGTTAAACAGCTGCACAAGCACCGTTCGAATGGGTATAGTTGCGCTTCAGATGACCAGCTATCCGAAGGTTACAAAGTGCAATTGAGCTGTCGTATATTGCTGATGATTGTTGTGCTGGTTGGTATTGCCGCCTGTGAACGAGCGCCTCGGGATCATCAGCAGACCCTGCTGGTGTTCGGCACCCTGCTGGATATCAAGGCCTATACCGATAACCCGGCAGAGTTCGACGCTGCGGTACAGGGTCTGGAGCGGATATTTCAGGGTATGCATAGGGAGTGGCATGCCTGGAAGGGAGATGGCGAGCTTGTTCGTCTCAACAGGGCCATTGGGCGGGGCGATGCCATGACCGTCTCCCCTGAGCTGGCGGAATTACTGCTTCGGGCCAAACGGTATGCGGAGCAGAGTGATCATCTTTTCAATCCTGCGATAGGCGGACTGATAGCGGAGTGGGGTTTTCATAGCGATGAACCCCCGGGAGGGCCTCCGCCGGATGGCAATAGGATTGCGTCATTGATCGAGGCGGCGCCCACCATGGCCCAGCTTACCTTTGAACGGAATCGCATTCTCTCTTCCAATCAGGCAGTGGTTTTGGATCTGGGAGCCTTCGCCAAGGGATATGCCTTGAATCTGGCGGTACGGCAGTTGAAGCGGGCCGGTATCGCCCACGCCATCGTCAATGCAGGTGGGGATCTCTGTGTCTCCGGTCGGCATGGTGACCGGCCCTGGAAGATCGGTATCCGCAATCCGTTGGGAGAAGGGGTGATCGCATCAGTCAAGGTGTCAGATGGTGAGTGTGTGCTTACTTCAGGGAACTATGAGCGATACAGGGAGTATGAAGGGATACGCTATGCCCATATTCTCGATCCGCGAACAGGTTATCCGGTGGAGCACGTGGCCTCGGCGACGGTGATCAGTATGGATGGTGGGCTGGCCGATGCCGCTGCCACCGCCTTGAGTGTCGCCGGTCTCGGGCAGTGGGAGGGCATTGCCGCACAGATGGGTATAAACGAGGTGATGTTGGTGGACGAGAACGGTGATGTCCATCTTTCCCCAAGTATGCGTGACCGTATCGAATTTCAGCAACACATCGACCGGGTTATCGTCTCTCCCCGGCTGAACGCCGGATACTGATCGGCCGCTACCGTATAGGGCCAATTGAGTGAGTGTCAGCAGGCGCTAGATCGGACACTTCTCAACGACCTTGACAACCGCCGAGGTCAGGGTATTGAGATCATCCTGGTCGATAATGTAGGGAGGCATCAGGTAGACCAGCTTGCCGAAGGGTCTGACCCACACTCCGGCATCGACGAAACAGGGTTGTACCTGTTTCATATCCACAGGTTTCTTCATCTCCACTACCCCGATGGCGCCCAGCACACGCACCTCATTGACCTGTGGTAGCTCCCGGCAGGGTGCCAGCCCTTGCTGCAGACCGGTTTCGATCTGCTTGATCCGTTCCTGCCATGGGGAGCCGAGCAGCAGATTCAGGCTGGCCAATGCGGCGCTGCAGGCCAGGGGATTGGCCATGAAGGTGGGTCCATGCATAAACAGGCCGGGATCGCCCTGGCTGATGGTTTTACTGACCTCTTCAGTGGTCAGGGTTGCCGCCAGGCTCATGGTGCCGCCAGTGAGTGATTTCCCGACACACATGATATCGGCGGAGATATCGGCGTGTTCGCAGGCGAAGAGCTTGCCTGTGCGGCCGAATCCGGTGGCGATCTCATCGAGGATCAGCAGCACGCCATATTGATCGCAGAGTCTGCGCACCTCTTTCAGATATTCACTGGAGTAGAAACGCATGCCACCGGTTCCCTGCACGATAGGTTCCAGGATAACGGCGGCCGTATGCGAGTGGTGTTTCCTGAGTTTTTTCCTCAGCGCCTTGGCGCCGTCCCCCTTACAGGGGTGGCCGAAGTAACAGCCGGGTGCATCGACAAAGAGTTGCTGCGGCAGGATCCCCGAGAATAGGCTGTGCATGCCGGTATCCGGATCGCACACGGACATGGCGCCGAATGTGTCGCCATGGTACCCCCTGCGGATAGTAAGAAAGCGCTGCTTCTCCGGCAGCGCTTTGTCGTGCCAGTACTGAATGGCCATCTTCATCGCCACTTCCACGGCAACCGATCCGGAATCGGCAAAAAAGACGGTCTGTAGTGGGCCGGGGGTGATTTCGATCAGTTTTTCCGCCAGTGCCACGGCGGGTTGATGGGTGAGACCCCCGAACATGACATGGGGCATGGTATCCAGTTGCTGTTGTATAGCCCGTTTCAATTCCGGGTGGTTATAGCCGTGGATGGCGCACCACCAGGATGACATGCCATCGATCAGCTCCCGTCCATCCGCCAGCCTCAGCCGTACCCCGTCCGCTGAGGCGACGGGAAAAACCGGCAAGTCGGAGCCGACGGCGCTGTAGGGGTGCCATACATGTTGTTTGTCGAAGTCGATCCAGTCCAAATTTTCACTCATGTTCGCTGAAGTGGTCTCATATGGGCGAGTTTGACAGATTTATCGCCTCGTCAGGCGATCGAGCCAAGGTTTACCCCGTAACTCATCTAATCGTTTGTCAACTGGCGTAATAGTTTAACGCCGCATGTTACAGCATTATGACGAGATCGCGTCATTGTGCGTCTCAGTAAATGTGCACATCGCATCCAACATGCTTATTTGGTAATTATTTGTATTAATAACAGTTAGTTACAGGCCTGCGTGCGGGTGCTGCAAAACCCCTTCCAGGGAGCCTGTAAACGATTTATAGTGTCGCCGGTCGGGTAGTGTAATCCGTCGCCGGGGAGAGGTTAACAGATAATAATCAAGGGTGTTGCCGGGTTAATACCAATGAAGATATAAATAATCAGGTGATTTACACTCCCGAATAACGACCCTATGGGCCAGTAAATCGGTCCCAGCCTTAAAAAAAGAGGAGAATGATATGGGCAAACCTGTAGTAGCCGCAAAGCAACCTATCGATGTGGATCTTGTCGCTGGCAAAGAGTACTGGTGGTGCGCATGCGGACGTTCATCCGGCCAACCCTTCTGTGACGGCTCACATCAGGGTACTGGGATCGAACCACTTGGATTCAAGGCGGATAAGAACGGTGAGGCCTGGCTCTGTCGCTGTAAACAGACAAAAAATCCGCCCTATTGCGATGGCAGTCATAAACAGGTCGATGATTGATCATCAATCATGCGAAAAAGGGCCTGAAACTCACCCTTCGCTGGAATTGATTTCATTGGGAAGCGCTTTGTCGGTGTGGTGATATTCGATGCGATTTCGGCCATTGGCTTTTGCCGTATAGAGGGCTTGGTCGGCATTTGCCAGGAGCCGTTCCCCATCGGCCTTCTGTTGGGATTTGCTCGATAAAGGCAGGGTTTCACTGACTCCGATCGATACACTCAATTGCAGTGTTGAGCCATTGTCCAGCGGGATCGGTTGGGAGTTGACTTCCATGCGGATCCGTTCAGCCAGCATCAATGCCTCGTTGAGGCAGGTTTGGGGAAGCAGCAGTGCGAACTCCTCCCCGCCAAACCGGGTGGCGATATCACTGGCGCGCAGCTGGGAACGGATGCGGTTTGCCAGTTCTCTTAAAACGGTGTCGCCTGCCTGGTGGCCGTAGGTGTCGTTGATCTGTTTGAAATGGTCGGCATCGATGAACAGGCAGCTTAAGGGTTGGCGATAGCGACCGGCACGGGCGAGCTCTTCATCGAGGCGCCGATCCAGGTAACGGCGATTGTGAAGTTCGGTCAATGGATCGGTGAGGCAGCTGATCAAGATATGTTCTCGGTTGACAGTGTTCTCCAAACAGACGCTGCATATGGTGGCGAGGCGGGCGAGGAAATCGGTGGCGAGCTGGCGCGAAAAGCGGCTCTGTTCACTGCTGCCCAGATTGATGCTGCCAATCAGTCTGTTGTGTCGAACCATGGGCAGTATGGCTATGCTCTTGACGCCCGCAGGATCAGAGAATAGCAAGTCATACTCAGGGCTTAAAAAAGAACCAAGCCAGGGACTGCGCAGTCGCTGAAATCGAGGATTGACTGTAACCATGTCATCGACGAATTCGAGTAACGGAAAGGCCTTCTCATCCAGGCCGTTTTTATATAGCAGATGTCGGATTTCGTGATTGGGATCGTGCAGCATTAGATGAAGGGATTCGATCTCAAAGGAGGTTTTGAGTCCTTCAGTCATGCAGCTAAGGAGTTCAGGCAGCGTCTCGGCGCCCAACAGCTCCAGTTCTCGGGCATGAAAACGCCCCAGTGTCTCCTGGTTCTCCTGCGCCTTTCGGGTTAACTCCCGAAGGCGTGCGTGGAGGAGTCGGTTCTCTTTTTTCAGGTCCATTGTGCTGCACACAGATCAACTGGTCAGTCATATCGGCTTAGCGGTGTGCATCTTGAGACTAGAAGCCGCTATTGACGCGCCAGCGCTGATAATTGGGTTCGGCGACATATCCTCGGCTGGTGATGAAATTGATGACTTTGCGCAGACGATAGAAACGGACGACAGAGTCGACGCGAATGATCTCATTGCCCTGTTCATCGAAAAAAACCAGCGAGGGGGTGTAGAAGAGCCCGAGGTCCTTGGCCCATTGATAGGCCGTTGTCTTGTCACCGCTGGGCGTGATGACGGGGGTCTTCTCGCCGATATCGAGTTGAACGTTATCAAAACCGCGCAGCAGCCTGTCGATGGCCGGGTCACGGAGCGGTTGCCCATGAAGTACGTCACAGGCGTGACAGTTGCCCTGTTCAAAATAGACCAGCAATGGGCGTTGGCCCGGAAAGCGGCTGCGATCCAGATTGTGCGGCGGCGGGATGAAATAGTCCTCTTCGTTTAAATCCCCCGGTTCGAAAGCGGTGCCTGATTCACCCCGCGCAAGATAGTCGGGGAATGACTCTTTTTGGTAATGTCCATCGGCGACATATTCGAGGGCGGCGCGAAACTGGTAGGGTGGATAATAGCCGCGCAGGCGTAATGCCTCATCTCCCTGTTTGTCGTAGAAGATCAGTGAAGGGGTGAAGTTGGTATTCTGCCGCATTGCAAACTCCCGCTGCGTGATCACCTCCTTATTCAAGGTTGTGACCTCTTCGGTGCTCCAGATATCGATCGGTACGATATCGAAATGCTTGCGGGTGTAGGTGTTGATATCGCTGAGGCCGAAATTCACATCCAGCAGCATCTTGCAATAGGCGCATCGCTTCTGACCGAAATAGACAATCAGGCCACGCTTGTCGTTCTGTACCGCTTCCTCGAGGTCGTCGGGCAGATCGAGAAAACTTTTCTTGAACCAGTCGGGGTATTTTAATAACTCTTCAAGCGGGAAGTCGTCAAAAGCATAGACATCACTTTTGTAGTCGATGGCAAAGGCGTTTGGCTTGAATGCCGCCGCCAGCATCGAAACAACAATTGCGGTGTTGCGGAGTAGCTTGTTCATGGGCATGTTTCACCAGGGTGATAGTTGTTGCCCGGAGCTTAATTTTATTGGTCCAAACGCCATAATAAGCCGCTTAGACGCTTAACCCGGCTGGAGAAGCGGCCAGTTGTTATAATATTGATATATAAAACGCTACAATATTTCAGGATAAATATAAAGATCAGCATAGTAAATTGAAACCACACCGGTTGGTTGTGAGAAGAATATATACCTCGTTTTACGGTTTGCACACCACACAACTATTTTTGGGGGAGTAGGATGAATAAGTACCTTTTGCATCTGGCAATTATGAGCCTGCTGGCGTTTCCGCTATATGCGGCTGTGGATGGCGATCCTGCCGAGTACTGCAAACAGGCCGCTGAACTGTATCAACAGGATGATATCGCGGGTGCCGTTGAGGAGGCCAAGTGGTGTCTGGACTCACTCGAGCAGATCCAGCAAAGCCGCAAAAGCGATAAGTTCGCAAAGGAGATCGCCGGATGGATGCGTGGCGAGATAAATCAGCAAAAAACCATGGGTTTTTCCATTATCGAGACCACATACACCAAGGACGGCAAAGCCATAAAAGTCAGCTACAACAGCGGCAGCGGGGGTATGGCTGCCATGTTCAGTCAAATGGGTCTGGCTGGCGGAGGTAAGAAGATTCGGCTGGGCCGATACACCGGCATGGTGATGGAACAGGGATCGCGCAACGAGATCATGATCGGACTCAAAATGACACCGGGCATGATCAACCTATCTTCCAACGATGCCTCAGTGGAAGAATTGAGGGCCTTCGCCAAGGCGTTCCCCGTGAAGGATATCGATCAATGAACCGATCCCAGTTACGCGATCAAAGATAATCGGACCATTTCCGGTCGGGATCACCAAAGACCAGAAAGTGCGGGTTAAGCAGTGAATCCTTGGTGTTGTATTCAAGGGGCTGCAGGTCGAGGGTGGTCACCCTCCCTCCTGCCGCCTCTACAACGGCCTGGGCTGCGGCTGTGTCCCACTCCGAGGTGGGGCCGAGACGCGGATAGATATCGGCTCTGCCCTCCGCAACAAGGCAGAGTTTTAAAGAACTGCCCATACTCACCAGTTCATGCGCACCCAGTTTTTCCAGGAACCGCTGTAGCGAATCGCCGGCATGTGAGCGGCTGCCCGCAACCCGGACAGGTTTTTTGCATCGATCCACGACCCGTATCGACCTGGGCGTATGGTCAGCTTCCTGTTTCCAGGCGCCGCTGCCATGAATGCCATAGTAGGTTGTACCCAGGACCGGTGCATGAACGACACCCAGGATTGGGGTATTTCTCTCGATGAGGGCGATATTGACAGTGAATTCACCATTTCGCTTGACGAATTCCCGGGTCCCGTCAAGGGGGTCTATCAGCCAATAGCGTTGCCACTGCCGGCGGGTGGAAAACGGGATCTCGGATGACTCTTCAGAGAGCACCGGTATTTCCGGGGTGAGTTGTTCAAGGTTGGAAACAATAAGACGATGCGCCGCGGTATCGGCTGCGGTCAATGGTGAGTTGTCCTGCTTCTTTTCAACCATGAAATCAGTGTTATAGATGGCCAGGATGGCATCACCAGCCTGGTGGGCCAGTTGCAACAAATCGTTGATTGTGACGGGTATGTTCATGCTACGGTCTGCTTGGGTTGGCTTCAACAGTACCTAACTGATCCCTGGTTAAATATAGGGCGGCGATAGAGCGGGCCTCGCTAAAATCCGCCTGGGCGATCAGTTCATCCCATTTCGACAGTTGCCAGGGTACTACTTCGATCGGTTCAGGTTCATCACCGGGTTGTTTATCCGGATATAGATTCTGCGCAAGAATAACATGGGTCTGGTGACGGATATATGCAGGGGCGATAGTAAACGTTTTTATCATACGCAGGTCGCGGGCTGCGTAGCCGATCTCCTCGCGGATTTCACGATTTGCCGCTTGCAGCGGGTCTTCACCCGCCTCCATGCGTCCTTTGGGAAGGCCGAGCTGGTAGTCATTGCTGCCGGCGGAGTATTCGCGGATCAGCAGAACCGTGTCATCGTCAAGCATCGGCACAATCAGAACAGAACCCCGCTCACCCCCGAGCAAACGTTCATACTGGCGCTGCTGGCCGTTGCTGAATTCAAGTTGCAACTGTTCGACACGGAACAGCCGGGTCTCAGCGATCAATTGCCGGGAATGGATAGTGGGCAGTTTGGACATAGCTATCAGTGGTCTTCTATGGCTTGTTGTCAGGTTCTAATCGTTGAAAATCTATTTCGGTAAACAGCTTACCCTGGAACCAGCCATTCCAATAGATTCTGTCGTCACGCAGCCGAGCGTACCCGCTATCGAGGGGAAGCGGGCGCATGGCGATGAAACGGATCTTATCGGCAGGATAGTCAACCTGCAAAGTCAGCTGCATGGGAAAATAACCGTCGAGGAATCTGCGCATATAGGGACCATTGCGCAGTTGATAACTGTGCGGGCCTGACCGATGCAGTGAATGGCTCTCGGCCTGGAGACAGAGTAATGCGCCATGGCGTACATCCCGAAGCTCGATCCTTGAGTCGATCACCCGGCTTGTACCGATATTCTCAGCCCTGAGCAGCTTGATATGTCGAATGCGCTGTGGGTGATAGACGATCTCGAGGCGTGGAACGGCATCGAGATGCCTGTGGCACTGCTGTAACTCGACCCAACCGTCATGCAGGCTACCCTCACTGATCCGAATCCGGTTAATATGGTGGTGAACTGATTCTGCGGGTGGTGTCAGCAGGAACTCCAAATCGCCCTCATTGACCGCCTCGATGGTTGATTCAATATCTTCATCGGGGAATTTAAACGGCTCTTCCTCCGCGCCGGCAAACCACGGTAATAGAGAGAGGAGCAGTAAACAGATCAAATGCATAGGTATAACTGTAAACGATGATCGACTGGAACCAAATCGATATTGTCATGCTGGATATGGACGGCACCCTGCTGGACCTTCATTTCGACAACCATTTCTGGCTGGAACATGTGCCCTCACGCTATGCCGAGGCAAAGGGCATACCTTTGGAGCAGGCCAGGGATGAGTTGTTGGCCCGTTACAAAAGCGTAGAAGGGACACTGGAGTGGTATTGTGTCGATCACTGGAGCCGTGAGTTGGAGCTCGATATCACCCTGCTCAAGGAAGAGGCGGATCATTTGATCGCGGTGCATCCCCATGTCATCGATTTTCTCGATCAACTGATGTGTGCAGGCAAGGAACGTATCCTGGTGACCAACGCCCACCAAAAGACCTTGGCGTTGAAGATGGAACGGACACGTCTGGCGGGTTTCTTCAACCAGGTCATCTCGTCACACCAGCTGGGTCTGCCCAAGGAGCATCCCGAATTCTGGAACCGGCTGCAGAATCTTCATCCATTCGACAGGGAGCGGACCCTGTTCGTGGACGATAGTCTATCCGTGCTTGCGTCGGCCAGTGCATATGGCATTCGCTGGTTATTGGCCATGCTCAAGCCCGATTCCAAGGAGCCGCCGCGAGAGATAGGGGAGTATTCCGCTATTCATGACTTTTCTGAAATCATGACCGGGTTGCGCTGTACCATCTAGTGGTTGTGATGACGTTGGCATGAATGGCGGCAATGAGAGATATTCTGCCGATGAATCAAGTTAATTTTGCACATCATTACTGTTTATCCATGCCTGCAATAGCTGCAGCATCGATGCAAACTATAATTTAAGTGTGGACGTTATTTGATACTGCAGCCTGTCCACGCACAAAAAACCGGATATGGATAAATTGATGGGATGGCCGTTTATTTATAATTGATAAATGGATAGATAAAGGAGAATCATCATGTTTGGACGAATACTGTTTCCCGGAATCTGGAATAGAATTAAAGAATTGGAAGCGCGTATCGAGGAGCTGGAGTCTTCACTCGAAGGATTATCAGCAGGCGGCGTCGGTAGGCTTAACGACTATCTTTCGTTCCACGATCAGAATGAATGTGTAACCGCGCGCTTAACCGGCATCAATCTGCAGATTGTTAACGGTGAGGGCAACACCCAGAGTGTCAACTGTAGAGGTAATCTTATTCTCGGGTATAACGAACCCACCACGGAAGGGACAGTTGAACGTAGCGGATCGCATAACCTCATATTGGGTATCAGGCACAGCTATGCCAGTTATTGCGGAATCGTCAACGGTGTTGCCAATAACCTAACGGGTGAATATGGCGCCATACTTAACGGCCAGGAATGTTATGCCAATGCAACCCATGTCACCATCTGCAGCGGTTATGACCATAAGGGCAATGGATCATACTCAACCATATTGAGCGGTTTTGATAATGGCGGTCTGGGCAGCAGGGCGGTATTCCTGGATGGAACGAACAATCGTGCGGAGCACAGCCAAACGATCTTCATCGGCGGCTCGGGAGAGACATCGTCGCATGATGGTGAAATTATTCCGGCGATCCCTTAATCGCGGTAACACTGGTTTGCTGTGCAGTATGACAGCTGCTCGATTGCAGTGAATCAGTGGCATGAAGAGATCAATGGGAATTTTGCATGTCATTTGGCGCTGTTTCGTTCTGTATCCTGTATCGCTCCGCTTGGTTGAGCATTGGCAGGCCCTAACTGTCTCAACATCGCCTCCATTCGGATCAGCCGCTGTTCCATCTCCTCGGTACGGGCATTGATCCGGTGCACCTCTCCCGCTTCACCCTCGCCACTGTCTCGGGCGAACTGCTCATGCTCCCGCTGCAGGGTTTCCAGGACGATGCCGATCATCATGTTCAGAAAGACGAAGGCGACGATGAAGATAAAAGAGAGGTAGAAGGACCAGCTCAGGGGGTGCACCGCCATGGTTTCGTACATCACATCGGTCCAGTCCTCGAATGTGGCGATGCGGAACAGGGTGAGCATGGCGATGGTGATGTTACCCCAGAGCTCCCTGTTGATCTCGCTGAAGAACATGCTGCCCATGGCGGCATAGATGTAGAAAATGATGAACATCAGCAGTGATACATAACCCATGCGCGGAATTGCCGTGACGAAGGCGTTCATCAGGATGCGCAATTCGGGAATGATCGAGACCAGCCGCAACACGCGGAACACCCGCAGCAGGCGTCCCAGCAATGCAGCTTCGCTATCGTCCACCGGGATCAGGCTGGCGGTTACAATAAGGAAGTCGAAGATGTTCCAGCCCTTGCTGAAGAAGGTCTTCAGATTCTTTTCCGCCACCATGCGGATGATGATCTCGGTTAGAAAGAAGAGGGTGATCCCCACATCCATGATACGCAATACCTGTGCTGCAGCAGCTGGTATGGGGTAGGTCTTGGCGCCGATCATCAGGGCAGAGATGACGATGACCAGAATGACAAAGGTTTCGAACAGCTTGTTGGAACGCAGTTGTTCAAACCGGTCGCGCAATGTCACTGAATTGAGAGTCATGACCAATATCGGGTAAAGGGCTGTAATAATGAGGCGCGCATTATACAAGCATCAGATGAAAAAACAGTACTGTGGTAGTGTGCGTTTAGTGTAGATATGCCGGGGAGAGTTCCCGTGTTGGGCCCTCGGCTGAATCAACGTCCCCAGGTCTTGAAGCGCTTTTTGCAGTATGCCAGCAATTCGGCATAGTTACGGAAGTAGAGTTGGAAGCCGTTTTCCGCCGGGGCATCGAACTCGCACCAGTCATTGTCGTAGTCACGACAGATCTGTGGCCGTTGATCGTAGATACCGCAGGCACCCTCCGGACCCAGGTGTTCGCAGCTGCCCTGGAAGAGAAGAAACCAGCCGTCCTCGTCCTTGTAGATCTCAACACCCTGGTGAGAGACCTGCCACAGCAGGTGCTCGAAATCCGCCTTGGATCTCGGGGCGACGCCGATGGCCTCCGTGGTGTAGGTACAGCATTTCGAGTTGAGGCAACGACTGCATTTGCCGTCCATGGGGGTTATTCTTTATTGCCGCTTTGCGGCGGTTTGGGACCGTGACGACGCCGGCGCCGCTTCTTCGGTTTCTCGCCGTCCTTGGGTTTGTGGCTCTTGTGGTGATGCCCTTTGCCGTGCCCTTTGTGTCCATCTTTGCCGCGATGGGGTTGACGCGAGCCCTTTTTGGGATAGACCCTGCTGTTGGGATCGATATCCGCCAGCAGTGCCGGGTCGACGGTCTGGGTTTGGATGGCATGGCCCACGAAGGCCTCGATGTCGGGCAGGGAGAAGGCGTAGGTCTCGCAGGCGAAACTGATGGCATCGCCGCTGGCGCCGGCCCGCGCGGTACGGCCGATCCGGTGCACGTAATCCTCGGCGTCCTCCGGCAGGTCGTAGTTGATCACGTGGGTGACATCCGGGATATGCAGTCCGCGGGCCGCCACATCGGTGGCTACCAGCACCGCCAGCTCACCCTCCTGGAAACGCTTTAACAGACTCAGGCGTTTCTTCTGCGGCACGTCGCCGGAGAGTACGGCGGTGTCGATGCCATTGCCCTGCAGGAATCCCCAGACCTTGTCCGCCATCCGCTTGGTGTTGACAAAGACGATTGTCCGCGCTTCCGTCATGGTTTGCATCAGACCGACCAGGAGCGGGATTTTTTCTTCGTTGGCGGTCATGTAGCAGGTTTCAGTGATCTTGTCCGCAGTGACCTGCTCCGGTGCCACCTCCACACTTTGCGGGTTGTTCATATGCTCATAGGCGAGCTCGTCCACCCGAAAGGATAGGGTGGCGGAGAAGAGCATGCCGAGTCTTTTTTGGGGTGGAGGACAGCGGCGCATCATGTAGCGGATATCCTTGATGAAGCCGAGGTCGAACATACGGTCCGCCTCGTCCAGCACCAGCACCTGGATCGCCTTGAGGTCGTAGACGTGCTGTTTGTAGTAATCGATTAATCTACCGGGTGTGCCGATCAGAATATCGACCCCTGACTCGAGCTGCTTGCGCTGTTTATCGTAGCCTGTGCCGCCGAAGACTGCCGCCGAGGTGAAATCGGTATATTTGGTAAGCGCTTGCGCATCGTTGTAGATCTGTACCGCCAGTTCGCGGGTCGGGGCCAGGATCAGGGCGCGGGGCTGGTTGACCCTACGCTCCTCATGCGCTGGATGCCGCAGTAGATGGTTCAGCGTGGCGATCAGAAAAGCAGCCGTCTTGCCGGTACCGGTCTGGGCTTGTCCCGCCAGGTCCTTGCCGGCAAGGGCGATGGGCAGGCTCTCGGCCTGGATAGGGGTGCAGTATTCGAAGCCGGCCTCACGAATGCCCTGCAGGACGGATTCGGGTAGATCGAAGCTGTCGAAGCCAATATTGGTAAGGTGTTTATCAGTCATGACGGGCAAGGATACAGTAAATCGTCCGCAGGCACGATGGTTCCCTGTTCCGCTAATGAGGGAGAGTGGTTGATTGAAAAATTCAGTCCACAAATTAACCCGCATAAACGCAAATATATATAGCAGCACAGAGTAGCGTGGTATCTGGCTTGCTGGGTATGCAGTATCAGCAGGTGCGCTGACGTAATATCTTTTATTTATCATATGCTTGCATGGAATGAGGTGGCTGCATTTCTTGTGTGTTGCCAGCAGATTTGAAAACAACTATTGGTCCCGCAACATGCCTGCGAATGACTGTGCTTGAACATCAGCGTTCATCAGCGGACTAAAAAATCGACCATTTAACAGTTTCCGGAGGTTGCACGCCCAAGATGTCGTAGAATCCCGTACAATTCACACCTATGAATATCTATCTGATATCCGTGGGAAACCGCATGCCACGCTGGGTTGCTGAGGGGTATGGGGAGTATGCACGCCGGTTATCTGCTGAATGTACCTTGCAGCTGATCGAGATCGCACCGGGCCATCGTGGTAAGAACGCCGATATTGCACGGGCGATGCGCGATGAGGGCGAACGGATGCTCAAGTCGATCCCCAAGGGCTGCCAGGTACTGGCGCTGGATGTCACCGGCAGTGCCTGGAGTACGGAGCGCTTGTCGGGCAAGCTTGAGCAGTGGATGTCGGGTGGCCGCGATATCGCATTGCTGGTGGGTGGACCTGAAGGATTGGCGCCAGAGTGTCTGCAACGGGCGGATGGGCGGTGGTCCCTGTCTCCCCTGACCCTTCCCCATCCCCTGGTCAGAGTGGTGGTCTCCGAGCAGCTGTATCGGGCCTGGAGTATGATACGCAACCATCCATACCATCGGGCGGGGTAGTGGCCTGAAGTGTGTGCAACACCGGTTGCAGAGGGCGGCTGCAATAAAAATCCCGATATGAACAGCTGCAGCCGTTCGGGATTAAGATAAAAAGTACAAAAAAATTGGATGTCATCAAGAGGAAACTGCCCATTATGAAGGAGAATCCTGTCATCTACCTGGCATCCCGCTCGCCTCGCCGGAGGGCATTGCTGAACCAGATCGGCATCAGCCACGCCCTGCTCGAGATCGATATTGATGAACAGCAGCGGCCTGATGAAGAGCCGATAGCCTATGTGATGCGCCTGGCGAGGGAGAAGGCAGAGGCGGGGGCCGGCCTGGCCGCAGGGTGTGAATCTTTGCCGGTACTGGCCGCTGACACTAGCGTTGTGGTTGAGAACAGGGTGCTGGGTAAGCCAATGGACAGAGACCATGGGTTGTGGATGCTGAAACAGTTGTCGGGCAGGACCCATCAGGTCTATACCGCGGTGGCGCTGGATTGGCGGGGTATTGAAATGGAGCTAAGTCGCAGCGAGGTCAGCTTCAGGGTGCTGAGCGAGGCGGAAATGACAGCCTATTGGGCTACGGGCGAACCTGCCGATAAAGCAGGGGGTTATGCCATCCAGGGGGGTGGGGCGCGCTTTGTCAGTATGTTGCATGGGAGTTATTCGGGGGTGATGGGATTGCCCCTGTTCGAGACAGCGGAATTACTTAGCCGCAGCGGCATCCAATTTGATAATGAAAATAAGGGCGTAATTGATGTATGAGTGAAGAGATATTGATAAATGTGACACCGCCCGAGACTCGGGTTGCGGTAATCGAGAACGGTGCGGTGCAAGAGGTGATCATCGAACGCTACGGCAAGCGTGGTCTGGTCGGCAATGTCTATAAGGGCAAGGTATGCCGGGTGTTGCCCGGTATGCAGGCGGCATTTGTCGATATCGGTCTGGAGCGGGCGGCGTTCCTGCACGTATCCGATATAGGGGAAACAACCGACAAGCCCAAGACGGACAACATCCATGAACTGTTGCGCGAAGGCGACTATGTGATCGTGCAGGTGCTGAAGGATCCCATCGGCACAAAGGGTGCCCGCCTGACGACCAATATCTCCATACCTTCACGCCATCTGGTATTTATGCCTTCACTGGGGAATATGGGCATTTCGCAGCGAATCGAGGCCGAGGATGAACGCCAGCGCCTGCGTGAACTGTTGAACCAAGTGGCCGAGGCGGGGGAGATATCCGGTGGCTACATCGCCCGTACCGCGGCCGAGGGCGTCGATGAGCTCTCGTTGCAAGCGGATATGCGATTCCTGGCGCGTCTCTGGTCGTCGATTCAGGAGAAGAGCAAATTGCATAATGGTATCGAGTTGATCCATGAAGACCTCTCGCTACCCCTGCGCTCGCTTCGCGACCTGGTCGGTCCCGATGTGGAGAAGGTGCGTATCGATTCCAAGGAGACCCACCAAAAGGCGATCACCTTCGCGCAGAAATTCATCCCCGACATCAAACAGTTTATCGAGTATTACCCGGGTCAGCGGCCGCTGTTTGATCTGTACGGGGTCGAAGATGAGATTCAGAAGGCCCTGGAACGCAAGGTGCAGCTCAAATCGGGTGGACATCTGGTGATCGATCAGACCGAAGCGATGACCACTATCGATGTCAATACCGGGGCCTTCGTAGGCCATAGAAATTTAGAGGAGACCATATTCAAGACAAACCTGGAGGCGGCGCAAGCCATCTGCCGGCATCTGCGTCTGAGAAACCTGGGTGGAATCATTATTATCGATTTTATCGATATGCTTGATCCCGAACACCGACGACAGGTATTGCGTGCCCTGGAGAAGTGCCTGGCTCATGATCATGCGCGTACGCAAATCACCGAGGTCTCTTCTCTTGGGCTGGTGGAGATGACCCGTAAACGCATTCGTGAATCCCTGGAACATGTACTCTGCGAACCCTGTCCCTGCTGCGGTGGCCGGGGTTCCATGAAAACGGCTGAGACAACCTGCTACGAGATCTTCAGGGAGATTCTCCGGGAGTCGCGCCAATTCGATGTGGAGTCTCTGCTGGTGCTGGCATCACAAGAGGTGATCGACAGGCTCCTGGACGAGGAATCCACTCATCTGGCGGAGCTGGAGCAGTTTATCGGACACCCAATCAAGCTGCAGGTGGAGATGCTTTACACCCAGGAGCACTATGACGTCGTGCTGGTGTGATGTCTGTCCCCACCTACCCTTCAGATGCTGACAGTCGCTAAGTATCTTCACGCCAGGTTCTGGCAATCCCTGGCTTGGCTGGTGATCGCAGCTGCCCTGTTGATCAGCGCATTGCGCCTGATTGTACCCCTCATCGATCTCGATCCCTATCGGCGGGAGATAGAGCGTGTTGCCGAAGAGGGGGCGGGTGTTGATCTGAAGGTCGGCGATATGAAGGCCCAGGTGAAGGGTATTCATCTGGCACTCAAATTTACCGATGTCAGCGTGCTCGATGCGAAGGGCGGTGAACCCCTGCTGTATGCCCCGGAGGTATTGGTCAACATACAGCTATTGGAAAGCCTCATATCAGGTCGTCTGCGACTGGGCGAAGCCACTGTCATAGGGACCAAGCTGAAGCTTGAACGATTCTCGGATGGCAGCGTGGCACTACAGGGTATGGGTGGCGTGAGCGAGGGGGATCCGGATACCGTGGCGGCCATCCTGCTGGGACAGAATCAACTGCGTTTGCTGGATACCGAGATCCACCTGAAAAGCGCCATCCCCGACCAGCCTCCGCTCAGACTCTCCGGGGTTAATTTGGAACTGCGCAACGACGGACTGCGCCACCAACTCTCACTCAGCACACGTATCGGTAAACGTGGGGAGGAGTCGGTTCGACTGATCGCCGATCTGCTGCAAAAGGATACGTCATCGCTGGCGATGAGCGGTGAATTCTATTTCAGATGCGAAGGGCTGGTGATAGGGGGGCGGCTGCCTGAGTGGATGCCTCCCTCCTATACCATTGACGAGGGTGAACTTGAGGTTGAGCTGTGGGGTGATCTCCAGCAGGGCGAGCTGCAGAATCTGCGCGGAAAAGGCCGGCTGAGCGACTTTCGAATTACGGGACCGGGACGCACTGAGCCTTTCGCTTTGGCGCGGCTATCCACCGGGCTTGAATGGAAACGTTTGCATGATGGTTGGCATCTGGAGCTCGACCAGCTTGATATAGAGCAAGCCCATGGGGAATGGCCAACCGAGCAGGTGCGGATCACCTGGCAGCTATTGGAACAGCAGCAGAAGCGTTTTGAACTGAGTGCGGATGCCCTGTCATTGAAAGAGTTGAATGACTTTTTAGCGATCCAGAAACTACCCAATCCAGCATTGCATGCGGCACTCGCAGGGCTGTCTCCTCAGGGAAGACTGAGTCATCTCGAGTTTGGGTTTCTCAAGCCCCGTCAGGGTGACCTCACCTGGCATTTGAAAGGGGAGGTCGATGGCTATGCGCACCAGCCGTGGCAGGATGTACCAGGTGTGAGTGGATTGAAACTGGCCTTCGATGGCGACCAGGCAGGGGGTTGGTTGAGCGTCGACAGCAGCAATCTGATGCTCGATTCACCGAATCTGTTCCGCAAGCCTCTGCATGCACGACGCGCAATGGGTGATTTCGCATGGAAATTTGATCTCGAGAAGGGACTGCATCTCAACAGCGATCATGTGCAGATGAGTTCCCCGGATGTTAAGACGCTCTCCCGCATCGATCTGCAGATACCCTTCACCGGCAAGGACCTGTTCATAGATATGCAATCCGATTTCTGGGATGCGGATGGTTCGCGAAAAAGTGACTATCTTCCTGTTGGGATTATGCCTGACGAACTGGTCTCCTGGCTCGATAAGGCGGTAGTGAGCGGCTATGTGAAATCGGGTAGCTTTCTACTCTATGGTCCACTCAGTGAGTTTCCTTTCCTCCAGCATCAAGGCCGATTCGAGGTCTGGTTCGGTGTCGAGGACCTGATTCTCGACTATATGAGCCAATGGCCGCGGCTGTCGGAGGGGGTGGCAGAGGTCCATTTTGTCAATAACGGATTACAGGTGATACTGCAGGAGGGCATGCTGCTAAACAGTCAGCTGCAGGATGTGGCAATTGAAATCGAAAGATTGAAGGAGGCCTCTCCTGTAAAGATTCAAGGAACGGCAACCGGTTCATTGCAGGACCTGATGGCGATTCTGGGCGATACCCCGCTGCGCAGTGATTTTCATGCTTTCGTCGATGCGGTGGAGGTGGATGGGGCGACCAAGACATGGGTCGATCTGGCGATACCGCTCAACAGTCGGGATCAGTTGAAGATAGAAGGCGCGGTCGGTCTTGATCAATCCGCGATTACCATCAAGAAGGCCGATCTCACGATCGACCGGATCAGCGGCAGACTTCAATTCAACCGTACAGGAGTCATGGGGAAAGGCATTAGGGCCAGGCTGTTGGGGGACGAAATTGACCTGGATGTCATACCCTACAGTCATGAGGGCGATCATTGGACCCGGGTGAAGGCCCGCATGCCCATCAATCTGGCGCGCCTGAAACAACAGTTTCCGGAGTGGAAGCTCGATCATTTTCTGGGTGTCGGTGAGGGCGATGTCGAAGTCAGGATTGCCCATCACGAGAGCCAGGTGCCGGTCAGGCTGAATCTCAGTTCTGACCTGCAGGGAATATCGATAACGATGCCGAAACCCCTCGGTAAACCAGCCGAGTCAAAGGTGAAATTCGATATGGGCGCCGATTTGCGCCGTGACGAATCCACGGAGTTGAGAGTCCGGTATGATGAAAAAACCCATGCCTTGTTTCGTTTTTTCGAGGCGCGGGAAAAACCCTGGATTGCCGCTATCGGATTTTCCCAGGAAGCACTGTCGCTGGAGGATGTGGAAGGCTTCCACATGAGCGGCCATCTGGAGAGGCTGAACGCGGACAGCTGGATCAGCTGGGTCGCACAGCAAGCTGCTTCGGGCCGGGGTGGTCCGCCAACCATTACCATGGATTTGCGGGTGGACGAGCTCATAGCACTGGGCACAGCCTGTCCCGATACCCGGTTCACCTACAAAAACTATGCGGACGGCTATCGGATCAACCTGACATCCGAGACAGCTCAGGGCATGATGCAAGTGCCGGGTCGACTCGATCAGCAACCGATCTTCGGTCGTTTTGATTATATTAAATTCGACCTTGAGGAACTGGCGAGAGGGATTACCGGGCAAGGGGATGAGCAGCGCCAGGTGACGGACCTCGATCCCAGGGATGTGCCCGCCGTCAATCTCACGGTGGAAGACCTCTACATCAACGATAATCCGATGGGTAAGGGCTATATCACCTGGAGAAAGGAGGCCGATGGAATCACTGTCGACAGCCTGGCACTGGTCGGAGACATGGTTGATCTGGCCGGACAGGGGTATTGGCGCCTGACACCCAAGGGTCACAGTACCTCACTGAATCTGAAATTGCATACCAACAGCCTGGGTGACCTCCAGCACGCCTTGGGAATCGCTACCGGTATCGAGCAGGCTCCCACTGATGTCAAGGCAGAGCTCTACTGGCCCACGTCGCCACTGGAGATGGGGGCGGAAAAGCTCTACGGCAGTATATCGGTGAAGGTGGATAAAGGACTGGTGAATAATGTCGATCCTGGGGTCGGCCGACTAATCGGCCTGTTCAGTCTCAACGCCTTAGGCAAGCGTCTGGCGCTTGATTTCTCGGATCTCTTCTCCAAAGGGTTGGCGTTCGACTCGATCGAAGGTAATTTCACGATCAACGATGGCGATGCCTACACCTCGGATCTGGTCATGAAGAGCACCGCTGCGGTTGTCGACGTGCGCGGACGCACCGGCTTGGCGACCCGGTCCTACGTCCAAAAGGTTGTAGTCACACCTAATGTCAGTGCCACCCTGCCACTGCTGGGTACCCTGGCGATTAATCCCACCGCAGGTGTGGCGCTGGCAATGACTCAAAAGTTGATAGGCCGGCTGTTTGATCGGATTGCCATGCGCACCTATGAGGTCACCGGCAGCTGGGATGAGCCCCAGTTTATCCAGGTCAACAAGAGTCAAGAGAATACGCGCGGAAGGGCATTAATGCCGGAGATGCCGGGTGAATGAGTGGGCAAGCCGTACTGAATACCACATCTAACGCGTGGTAGAGGCACTCAGTATGGCGGCGGATTACGCAAGAGATCGCTGGTAGCATCAAGGTTCATGATGCTATCCTCGAGAATGGAGCATAGATTCAGGATGGCCAGAAACTGACCGAAGAGTTTTACATGAGTGGTAAGAAGAATAAAGTTGCAGTGATACAGATGGCCTCCAGCCCCAACGTCAGCGCTAACCTGCTGGAGGCGGAGAGACTGATCGGTGAAGCAGCCGAATCGGGTGCCGGATTGGTGGTGTTGCCGGAAAATTTCGCCTTTAAAGGGGAGCACGACCGGGATATGCTGACTTTGTGCGAGGATGATGACGGTCCCTTGCAAGGGTTCCTCGGTCAGATGGCGCAACGCTATGGCATCTGGGTTGTGGGAGGCACCATACCCATGCGCGCCAGCCAGGGCGGCAAGGTACGGGCGGCCTGTCTGATCATGGATAGTAACGGCAATCAGGTGGCTCGATACGACAAGATACATCTGTTCGACGTCCATATAGTGGAGACGGATGAGCGCTACGTGGAATCCAATACTATAGAGCCGGGTGAAGAGGTGGTGACGGTGGATACGCCCTTCGGCATCTTGGGGGTGGCGGTCTGCTACGATCTGCGTTTTCCTGAACTGTTTCGTCGACTGATGGAAAAGGGTGCGGAGATCTTTGTGGTGCCGGCTTCATTCACGGCAATGACGGGTAAGGCGCATTGGGAGACCCTGGTCAGGGCCAGGGCCATAGAAAACCTCGCTTTTATTGCTGCTGCTGCACAAGGCGGTTATCACCTCAGCGGTCGCGAAACCCATGGCCATAGCATGATTGTCGATCCCTGGGGTACTGTACTGACCCAGGTGCCAAGAGGAACCGGATTTGTTTGCGTGGAACTTGATCACGAATACCAGAAGACCATACGTCGCACTTTTCCGACAATAGACCATCTACGTTTGTAAGGGCGTACAGGACCATTGCCCCGATGACGGAGCGATTGCTTAAGCCACAACATACTCATACTCCCGACATGCAATGAAATGAACCTGATACGAATCTTTCCGGTTCGATTCGGGATTGAATCGGGAGCGGCATTCTGCAGCGACTTAAACAAGACTAAGCAGCGGCCCGCGGGGCCAGGAATAACATGTCCGATCTGATTCAAATAGCGCAAGAGACAATCTTAGCCCCCGTGGGATTGGCAGAACGGGATCTTGACCGCATGCTTGGGGAATTGACAGGAGCCGGTATCGATGCGGCGGATCTCTATTTTCAATCCAGCAGGTTGGAATCATGGGTCCTGGAGGACGGGATTATCAAAGAGGGGGCGCACAATATAGAGCAGGGTGCGGGTATCCGGGTGATCAGCGGTGAAAAGACCGGTTTTGCCTACTCCGATGAACTGCAGCTGCCTACGCTTCAGGAGGCGGCGCGAACAGCCAGGGCGATAATACGCAGTGGCGCCGATCAGGCAGTGCGCATTTCGGGTACGCCGATGCCACGCCAGTTGTATGCGCCGGTCAATCCCCTGCCCACGCTGAGCGAGGTGGAAAAGGTCGATCTGTTACGGCAAGTGGATCAGGAGGCGAGAAAGCAGGATCCACGGGTAAAGGAAGTTATTGTGAGTCTGGTGGGTGCCCATGATGTGGTGCTGGTGGCGGCCATCGACGGTACCCTCAGTGCTGATGTCAGGCCGCTGGTCCGCCTCAATGTCCATGTGATTGCGGAACAGGGTTCGCGCAGGGAACAGGGGAGCAGTGGAGGCGGTGCGCGCGAGGGTCTCGACTATTTTCTGTATCAGGAGCGTGCCTTGGACTATGCCCGGGAGGCAGTCAGGCAGGCGTTGGTCAACCTTGATGCGGTGGATGCGCCCGCCGGTGCGATGCCTGTGGTGCTGGGCCCGGGTTGGCCGGGCGTTCTGCTGCATGAGGCCGTGGGCCATGGCCTTGAGGGCGACTTCAATCGCAAGGGAACCTCCGCCTTCAGCGGCCGGATCGGAGAGCAGGTGGCGGCACCCTGTAGTACCGTAGTGGATGACGGCACCATTCCGGGACGACGGGGATCGCTGAATATGGATGACGAGGGCACGCCGAGTCAGAACACGGTATTGATCGAGAATGGTATCCTCAAGGGCTATATGCAGGATAAGCACAACGCCAGGTTGATGAAGGTCGACACGACCGGTAACGGTAGACGCGAGTCCTATGCCCATCTGCCGATGCCGCGCATGACCAACACCTATATGTTGCCCGGCGACCATGACCCGGAAGAGATTATCGCCTCTGTTGACCGGGGGCTCTACGCAGTCAACTTCGGTGGGGGCCAGGTCGATATCACTTCCGGCCGTTTCGTCTTTTCCGCCAGCGAGGCCTATCTGATTGAGAACGGCAGGACAACCAGGCCGGTGAAGGGAGCGACCTTGATAGGGAATGGCCCGGAATCCATGACCCGTATCAGCATGGTCGGCAACGACCTGAAACTGGATGCCGGGGTCGGTGTCTGCGGTAAGGAGGGACAGAGTGTGCCTGTGGGGGTCGGCCAACCGACGCTCAAGCTGGATGAGTTGATTGTCGGGGGTACTGAGCAGTGATCGATATGGAAAAGCGCAAAGGGGAATTGCAGCAATTGGTCGAGGACCTGCTGGGTGAGGCTGAGCGTCTTGGGGCAACGGCTGCAGAGGCAGCGGTAAGCAGTAATGCCGGGCTTTCGTTGACGGTGCGTCTCGGTGAAACGGAGACCATTGAACATACCCGTGACAACGGCCTGGGTGTGACTGTCTATTTCGGCCACCGCAAGGGCAGCGCGAGCACCTCTGATCTGAGTCCGCGGGCGGTCAAGGAGACGGTGGAGGCGGCTTGCAATTTTGCCCGTTATACTTCGGAGGATCCCTGCTCCGGCTTGGCCGATGCGGATTTGATGGCGTCCGACAACCCTGACCTCGATCTCTACCATCCCTGGCAGCAGAGCGTTGAGGAGGCGATTGAGCTTGCAATCCGTTGTGAAGACGCAGCGCGTGATCATGATCCGCGTATCGTCAATTCGGAAGGCGCCTCGCTGAACTCCCATGACGGCCTGCATGTTTACGGCAATACCCATGGTTTCATGGGCGGCTATCCCTCGTCCAGACACAGCCTGAGCTGTGCTGTGGTTGGCAAACAGAATGAAAGCATGCAGCGTGACTACTGGTATACCCTGTCTCGCCAATCGAAACGGTTGGATACACCGGAGGCGGTTGGCAGGATGGCTGCGGAACGGACCCTGGCGCGGTTGAATGCCAGACAGCTGCCGACACAACAGGCGCCGATACTGTTTCAGGCGGATGTGGCGGTGGGACTGTTGCGCAGTTTTATTGGTGCCATTCGGGGTTCCGCACTCTACCGCAAGGCGAGTTTTCTACTCGACCATCTGGGCAAACCTGTGTTTCCCGAATTCGTCACAATCCATGAAGAACCCCGTCTGGCCAGAGGGCTGGCCAGCGCAGCCTATGACAATGAGGGTGTGGCGACCTGCAACAGGGAGTTCGTACGCCAGGGTGTGCTCGACAGCTATGTGCTCGACAGCTATGCGGCGCGAAAGCTCGGGATGCGGACCACGGGCAATGCAGGAGGTGTGAGGAATCTGCGTATATACAGCGGTGAATTGGACCGGGAGGGTCTGCTCAGGACGATGGAAAGGGGGTTGGTAGTCACTGAACTGATGGGGCAGGGCGTCAATATGGTCACCGGCGACTACTCCCGGGGAGCCGCCGGCTTTTGGGTGGAGGGTGGTGAAATACAATACCCTGTGGAAGAGATCACCATTGCCGGAAACATGCGTGAAATGCTGATGGGTTTGCTGCAAGTGGGTAGCGATGTGGAGACCCGCAGCAGCATTCAGACCGGCTCCTGGCTGATCGACCGCATGATGATCGCCGGCGAGTAGGGGCTCGAATAGATCGATACCCAGCCCATCAATCCCGACGACTGAGCCGGTACCCCATGCGTCAATTCCCGGATCCCACCCTGGGCCGGCTTTTAACCATTGTCTCCGCAATCTTGACGGCGTATTGAAGGCTTCCAAGGCTTGCCTGATTGGTGCCTGCCAGCGGTAGTGCGGTACCGTGGTCGACAGAGGTGCGGATAATAGGCAATCCCAGTGTGATATTGACTGCATTGCCGAATCCCAGGTGTTTCAAAACCGGCAAGCCTTGATCATGGTACATGGCCAGTATCGCATCCGCCTGCTGCAGGTGAACAGGCGTGAAGATGGTGTCGGCGGGAAGCGGGCCGATCAGTTGCATTCCCTGACTGTTCAGCTCGGCCAATGCCGGCTGGATGATTTCGATCTCTTCCCTTCCCAGGTATCCTTGCTCTCCCGCATGCGGGTTGAGTCCACACACCATAATGCGTGGTTGCGCGATGCCGAAACACCTTTGCAGATCGTTGTGCAGTGTGCTGGCGACCTGTTGAACTCGCTGTTTGGTTATGGCCCGACTCACCGCGGACAGGGGGAGGTGGGTGGTGACGAGGGCGACCCTGAGATCGGGTGTGGCGAGCATCATTACCGGGTATGCATCTTCGCACAAGGCGGACAGATACTCGGTATGCCCGGTAAAGGAGAGGCCGGCATCGTTGATGACCCCCTTGTGCACCGGGCCTGTGACCATGCCATCGAAATATCCTTTGAGGCAGCCATCGGTTGCCATCCGCAATGTGTCGAGTACGTACTCTGCATTGGCGGGATTGAGCTGGCCGCAGACAACCTCGTGATTGAGTCTGGCGGGTAGAAATCTGAGCTTGCCCGGTGACAGTGAGGAAGCCGGTTTTTGCTCATCGAAAGGGATCAGCTCCAGGGGTATGCCCAGGCGTTCGGCGCGCTGCTGCAGCAGCACCGGATCGGCAATGGCGATGATCTCGGTTTCCGGGTATGGTTTCTGTGCCAGCATGACACAAAGATCCGGGCCAATGCCGGCAGGCTCGCCAGGGGTGAGTGCTAGACGTGAAATCAAGGGATATTTCCTACTCTTCCAGATAAACCTCGACATAGGCTTCGTCGCGCAAACGGCGCAGCCACAGGTCGATGGCCTCTTCCGATTTTTGTTTTTGAATCGCCTGACGAGCCCTGTTCTTCAAGGCCTCTTCAGTGTTGTCATGTTGACGCCGCTCGAGAGGCTGAACGATATGCCATCCGAACGGGGTCTTGAAGGGCTGGCTGATCTCATCGATCGCCAGGGCGTCCATCTGCTCCTCGAACTGGCTTACCAGATCGCCCGGGCTGGTCCATCCCAGGTCGCCGCCTTTGATCGCGGATGCCTTGTCATCGGAGTGGGAACGGGCCAGCGCCTCAAATGAATCACCACCAATGATGCGTTCCCGCAGGGTGTCGAGCCGCTGCCGGGCCTCATTGTCAGAGACTATCTCATTGGTGCTTACCAGGATATGGCGGGCATGGGTCTGGTTGATGATCAGTTTGTTGCCCCCCTTGACTTCCGCCAGTTTTATGATGTGGAAACCGGAGGCATTGCGAATCGGCTCACTGACAGAGTCAGCCTCCATACCATCTATTACACCGGTGAACAGGCTGGGGATTCGGGATACCTCCATCCATCCCAGGTCGCCCCCATCCAAGGCCTGACGGCCGTCCGACAGACGTATCGCCAGTTCACTGAAATCGGCGCCTTGCACAAGTTCATCATAGACAGACCGGGCCTTCTGTTTCGCCTGTTGCACATCCTCCGGCGAAGCGCCTTCCGGTGTGGCGATCAGGATATGCAGCAGACGGACAGCGGAGCGCTGTCGGCTGGTGCCCACCTCCCGCGCAAGGAAGTTCTCGATATCCTGCTCGGTAATCACAATCCTGTTGATGACCTCTTTCTGTTTCAAACGGTTGATCAGTATGTCTTCCCGTAGCTGTTCGCGGAAAAGGGGGAAGTTGATGCCGTCCGCCTCGAGGGTTTCGCGCAACTGCAGCAGTGATATCCGGTTGGTCTCGGCAATATTGGTGATCGCCTTGGTCACCGTGGCGTCGTCGACACTGAGCCCGAGTCGATGTGCGGCTTGCAACTGCAGTCGCTTGGTGATCATTCGATCCAACATCTGCTGGTGAATAATGCGCATCGGAGGCAGATTGGTCTGCTTTTGCGCAAGTTGGGCGAGCAGTTCCCCGGTTCGGCTGTCGAGCTCGCTCTTGGCAATGATATCGTCGTTGACCAGCGCCACGATGTGGTCAAGCTCTTTCACCGCTGCATGCAGGGGCAGACCGAGCAGCAGCATCATCAGCCCTGTAATTGTGCCGACGAGGTACTGATTAAGATACATTGCATTTACCGTTCATTGTGAAAGCCATAAATCGTTTCCTGCATGGTTTTGTCTACCGTATGGCCCAGTGCTCCCAGACCCCGCAGCTCGAGCTGCAGCATGAATTTCGTCTCTTCTTCCTCATTTTTATCTTCATTGGCCACATAGCGCTGGATGAGGGTACGAAGTTTCCAGCAGCATCGACCGCCGTATTCCAGGCCAAGTATTCTATTCATATTTCGCTCATAAAGGTATGAGTGTTTCCATTTCCCAAACAGGCTGAATTGGTGATTGAAGGGCCAATAGAAGGAGAAATCAAGATCTTCGATGGAGTCACGTTTGAAATTGTAATCGAAATTTATGTGTTCCTGCTCCGGTGTGCTGTAGCGAAGTGTGAAGCGGCCTCTATCGATCTGGTCATCTTCCAGGTGGGGGTTGTGGCGCAGGGTCAGTGTGGTGCGCCAATGGTCTCCCAATCTCGACGAGAGTTCCGCCACCATGGCGGACGAGGGGTCATCCTCCGCGGTCCCGGTCAACTGTACCTCCCTCTCTTTGCCGTAGTAGATCTGACCGATGCTGGCACGCAGTCGTTCCATGCCATTGCCGCTCTGGAACCAACGGGTAGTCAGCCCTGCAGATATCTGCCTGGCGTCACCGAAGCGGTCCTTGCCGCTGAAGCGGTTCTCTTTGAACAGATTGGTGTAACTGAGATTGAGATCGGCGCTATCGAAGTCGGGGATATCCGACTGATCGTCAAAAGGTGCGTACAGGGCAAACAGTCTCGGCTCAAGCGTCTGTAACGCTGGAGTACCGAACCAATGGCTATCGCGTTCAAATACCAGGCCGCCATCGAGACTGTAGGCCGGTACAAAATAGTCTGGTTTATCATCAGTCGGATTGTCATCTTCATCCAGCCTGTAGGCGGCATAGTTGAGGCTCAACCTGGGAGTCAGATGGCCCCAGCTTCGACGCAACGGCAGACTCAGCGAAGGGCGAAGCGTGAGCCGTTCACCATTGATCAGGGTATCATGCTTGAAGTGCGTGTATTCGCCACCGAAGCCGATCTTCATGCCGAGTGGGTTGGTAGATCCCCGATAACGGGCGAGCAGCTGGGGTAGACGGCGGTAGGGGTGTTGGCTCTCGCTCAGGGAGTCATCCACCGTTTGGAACCTCTGTATGCGGCCCAGCAGGTTCCAGCCGCCCAGGTTGTAACGGACTTCTCCGACCCGCTCCAGGTGGCGCGTGCTGGTGATGGCCAGGCCTGTGCCGAAATCCTCCAGATATTCATTGTCGCTCACCGCGTTGGTTTCGATGCGGGTGGTGAGGCCGGGTAAGGGTCGGCTGACATGATAAAATCGCAAGGCGCTGCGCCGGTCGTCGCGGTCCGGACTGTGCTGTTTGTCGTCCGGCAGTATTTCACCACTGATCTCCCCGTGCTGCCGTTCATCGAGAAAGCGAAATTCTCCACCCAGCATAACGCCGCGCTTGCTCATTAATCGCGGTGTCAGGGTGGCGTCGTAGTTGGGGGCGATATTGAAATAATAGGGCAGGGTGAGTTCACTCCCCAGACGATTGGATGATCCGATCGAGGGTATTAAAAGGCCGGTTTTTCTCCGCTCGTCCACCGGGAAAGTGAAATAGGGTATGTAGAGTACCGGCAGGCCGGCCAGTTGCAGCCGGGCGTGACGTGCGCTACCCCAGCCTTTGGCCATATCGATCGCCAGTTCAGAGGCCACAAGGCTCCAATCGTTTCTGTCGGGGGGGCATGTTGAGTAGACAACCTTCTCATAGTGTGACTGATCTCTGCTCGTGAGGGTGATCAATGCCGCGCTGCCTCGGGCGTAATTCTCCGTCAGACGAAACTCGCTGTCACTTAACCAACCCCGATCGTCATCAAGTTCCAGGTAGCCCTGTTGCGCGGTGGCGCGCAGCCCTGTTTGCTGAATAAAAAGATTGCCGAAAAGTTCAGCGACCCGGTTTTCGTGGTCGAGGCTGATGCTGTCGGCCTCCGCATAGCCGTCCGGGCGCCACAGCTGTACTGATCCGGCGAGCCGACTCGAGCCGGTCGTCTGGTCGAACTCCATACTGTCGGCCGCAAGCTGAAGATACTGGTTTTCCAGGGGTGGTGCGGGTACCGAGAGATTGCTTTCGCCAGGCGACCGTTCACAATAATCCCAGTTGAGTCCCCGGTCGATAGGCAGCCGTTCTTCCGCTGTCGTAACCAGGGGTATCAGCAGGCTGAGATAAAGGTAAAGCGGGCGTGGACGAGGTGGCATCGAGTTGGCTGATTGATGTTTCTGTTCTGGTGATGTGGCTCGGGGAACCAATAGTGTTTTACGAACTCACTTATGGAAGGCATTGATAATTCATCACGCGACCCTGCACAAAATCGCATAGAATCTGCATTACTTCAAATTACCCCTGATCTTTGGTAACACTTGTGACCGCAGTTAGACGACGTTTTCTAATCACCCTGGCTATCCTGATGAGCACTGTCGCCATCGTCGTGACGTTGTTTATGACCCGTCCCGAGGCCAATGTGGAGATGAAGCAGCCCGGTATCACCCGTGTCGAGGTGGTGGAAGTGGTACTGCGGGATCTGCTGCCGAAGGTGCCCTTCACCGGTGTGCTGCGCCCACGGCAGATTGCGTCTCTGCGTTTCGAAGTGGCGGGTGAACTGAGTGCACGCGAAGTGGAGCCCGGCGAGTCCGTATCCCAGGGGGATCTGCTGCTGAGACTGGATAACGAGGACTATCGGGACGCATTGAGCGAGACAGAGTCCCAGTTGACCGAGACACGGGCCACATTGGAGCGGGATGGGGCATTGCTGAAACTGGCTCGGGAGAACCGACAGCTGGCTGAGCGGGAGTATCAGCGCCTGGAGAAACTGGGTAAGGGGTCGTTGGCGTCGGTCTCAACCCGGGAGAGCGCGCGCCAGCAGTTGATCAATCTGCAGAGTGAAGAGGCCCGCCTCGTTTTCAGTCAACGGAGCAATCAGGCCCGTCTCACCCGTCAGGAGGCGGCAAACAACCGGGCTCGGCGTAATCTTCAACGCACCCATTTGCTGGCGCCCTTCAATGGGCGGATCAATCGTGTCACGGTTGAGGAGGGCGACTATGTTCAGGGCAACAATCCGGTGCTTGAATTGATCGATGACGCCATGTTGGAGCTTGAGATGGCGGTGAGTGGCGATGTCGCTGCCGCGTTGTCTCTGGGGCAACCATTGAGTGTGAAAGTGGATAGTCGCGATGTGGGCGGTGAACTGGTAGCCCTGCAGATCGATCCGGACCCTCAGACCCATACCCATCCCCTGCGAATCAGGATACCGGGGCAGGGATTGCTGCCTGGGCAGCTCGGCAGGGTGGATCTGCCCCTACGTCCCAGAAAGGATGCCCTGGTGGTGCCTGTCTCCGCCATGATGCGGGAGGAGGGTAAGCACTATGTCTTTCTGGTGCGAGGGAGTCGTCTGGTGCGTAGACAGGTGGTGCCCGGTATACGCCAGGGTGATTTGCAGTTATTACTGCAGGGGGTGAAACAGGGTGATCTGCTGGTTGCCCGGGATGTGGAAGTGCTCAGCCACGATATCGAGGTTCAGGTCGAACCCGGCGGGAAATTGCCTTGATCGATTTTTCCATCCGAAATCCCCTGATGGTCAACCTGATGTTGGTGATCATACTACTGGCGGGAGTGATCTCCTGGTACGCCATGCCGCAAGAGATGTTTCCCGTGGTGGAACAGGATAAGGTCAGGATCACCACCGTGTTCGAGGGTGCCTCGCCGGAAGAGATGGAGCGTCAGGTCACTCTCCCCATTGAACAGGAACTGGATGGCTTGGGTGACATCGATGTCGTCAGCTCCACCAGCAGCGAGGGCAGTTCAAGTATCCTCATCGAGCTGAAAAGCGGTTCCGATGTTGACAATTTCATGCGCAAGGTCAGAACCGCTCTCGATCAGGTGGATGATCTGCCTGACGAGGCGGAGGAACCGGAACTGGCGCGGCTCGAGACCCGCTTTCCGGTCATTTCGGTCAGCCTCTACGGTAGCATCTCCCGGGGTGAGTTGTATCGCATCGCCACGGAGATCAAGGATCAACTGATCCAACTGCCGGGTGTCGCATCCGTAGGTACCGCCGGTGATCGTGAATGGGAGGTCTGGGTGGTAGTCGATCCCCGGGTGATGGCGGCCTTGAGCGTCTCACTCAATCAGATTGCCCATGCCTTGCGGAACAACCTGCGCGATCTTCCCGGCGGCACCCTTAAATCATCCAGAGGCGATATACGCTTGCGGGGCATGGGAGTACCTCCCGACCCCGACCGGATGGCGGCGATCGTGCTGCGTCATGATGAACGGGGCGGGCAGCTGCGATTGGGCGATCTGGCGCAGGTACAGCTGCGTCTGGAGGAGTCCCAGACTCTGGGTCGATTCAATGGCGAGCCATCCGTCAACATGACCATCAACAAGACCAGCCAGGCATCCACCATTGATGTGGCGAATCGGGTGAATGAATTTGTCCTGGAGCATAGGGCGACACTGCCGGCGGGGGTCAGTCTGGGGCTCTTCAACGATCTCTCGGTGTATGTGAAGAACCGCCTCGACACCGTCAAGTCATCGGGAATTGTCGGGCTTGCCCTGGTGCTGTTGGCGCTCTACCTGATGCTCAATTTCCGGGTCGCATTCATCACTGCACTCGGTATTCCGGTCTCTTTCCTGGTAGCCGTGATTACCTTGCATATGCTGGGTTACAGCATCAATATGGTCTCCCTGTTTGCCTTTCTGATTGCGCTGGGTTTGATCGTAGATGATGCCATCATCGTCAATGAGAATATCTATCGCCATCTGGAAATGGGCGAATCCCCGGCAGCGGCGGCTGCCCTGGGCACCAAGGAGGTCTATTGGCCCGTGGTGGCCTCGACCACCACTACCATTGCCGCCTTCATGCCGATGTTTGCCATCGGCGGCACCATGGGTGCATTCATTGCGGTGATACCGGTGGTGGTCAGCGCCTCCCTGGCGGGTTCCCTGCTGGAGGCCTTCGGCGTGCTGCCGTCCCATGCCAAGGAGTTCCTGCGTGCCGCCAGAGAGCGAAAACCGGGACGAATCGATTGGCGTGCATTGAATCGCCGCTATACCCGGCTATTGCGAAGGTGCCTCGACTATCGTTATCCGGTGGCCATGTTGAGCATCGGTGTGCTGGCGATCACGATTGTATTTGCCCAGACCCGTATTCCCTTTCTGCTCTTCAGTCATGTGGATGTGGGACAGTTCTTCGTTAATGTGGAAGCACCCAGTACCTATAGCATCGATGATGCATCGCGTCTGGCGGACAAGCTTGAAGAGACGCTGATGCAAACACTGAAAGAAGACGAACTGGAGACTTTGCTGAGCAATGTGGGGGTGATGTTCATAGACTTTCACAGGGTGAAAATCGGTAGCCGTTATATTCAGTTGATTGTCGACCTGAAACAGCAGAAACCCAGTGGCTTTATCGAACGCTGGATATCACCGCTGGTGAGTCTGAAATTCTCCTGGGAGGGCAGCCGCGAGCGAAGTTCAAAAGCGGTCATAGAAGATGTACGCCAGGCGTTGCAACAGATACCGGGTATACAGCGCATGTCCATTCTGCGTACCCAGGGAGGCCCTGCGGGTGCTGATATTGAGATCGGCGTTGTGGGTGAGTCGGTCGATCGCATCAGTCAAACCGCAGAGACGATTCGCACCTTTCTCAGTCGTATGCCGGGTGTTTCGGATGCCAGGCAGGACATGGATCCGGGCAAGCTGGAATATCGTTATCAGCTCAATGAGCGTGGACGCCGCCTGGGACTTACCCAGACAGAACTGGCGAATGCGGTACGCACCGGTTTTCTTGGTTTGAAGCTGGCTCACGTGAGCTGGCGTGACAAACGCATACCCGTTCGGTTGATCTACAATGATGAACTGCGCCGCGATGCCGGCGCCCTGGAGCGATTGCCCATTACCCTGGATGACGGGCGCACCCTCTACCTGGGTGATGTTGCGGATATCGTGGAGGCCAGAGGCTACAACAGTATCAACCGGCGAAATCCTCATCGATTGGCCACTATCACCGCGGAAGTCGATCCGAAGGTCACTACGCCCAATCAGGTGCTGGAAAGGATAACCACTGAGTTTAGTCTGCTCGCTGAAGGTCAGCGCCTCATCTTCCTCGGAGAGAAGAAAAAGGCCGAAGAGTCGATTATCGGTATGCAGCGAGCAGGCGTGATCGCTTTGGCGATAATCTTTTTCATATTGGCCGCCCTGTTCAGATCGCTGCTTGATCCTTTGGTGGTGATGTTCGCAATCCCCTTCGGCGCTATCGGCGTCATCGTGGGACATGTGATGTTCGATTTTCATCTGCAATTCCTGTCCCTGATCGGTTTTCTCGCGCTGACAGGAATCGTGGTCAACGATTCATTGATCCTGATCGATTTCGCCAAGCGCTTGAGACGCGAGGGATGGGAACGTAAAGAGGCTCTGGTGGAAGCGGGACGGGTGCGTATCAGACCGATACTGTTGACCAGCGCAACCACCTTTCTCGGTATCTCTCCGTTAATCTTTTTCGCCACCGGGCAGACGGCATTTCTCTCGCCGATGGCGGTCAGTCTTGGGTTCGGGCTGTTGTTTGCGACGGTATTGATACTGCTCGCACTCCCCTGTTTCTATCTCATTGCGGATGATATGAGGATGCGTGTCACTTCCCGTTTCAGCGCCGGGGAGGATAATGCAGTCCTAGGGCCTGTTAACACTAATCCAATCGGCCCTGTTGTGCCTGAAAAAGCGCCAATCAAGGCGCACCCCAAGGGCACTTCCTTCGGGGCGCGAGGAGAGAGGTTTGGTGATTCCAAATGAACGACGAGCAACGCCGAGTGGCGCTTTTTCAGGCGCACCCCAAGGGCACTTCCTTCGGGGCGCAACCCGAAGGGCTGGGGCTATTTTTCCGCCCAGCGGCGTTATCATTCGCTCATGTAGCATAACTACACCTCGCTCATTCTGCCTTGCTGGGCAAAAAAATAGTCCCAGCAGGGCCGATTGGATTAGTGTTAACAGGCCCTAACGACAGATAACTGATTTCATAAAAGCCTCTTCTGGTACAATCTCAGACCCCGGCTGGCCGGATTGCCTCATGCCAAAGTTGCAGACTGATTAGAAAACGATGCCACAACGAATAGAACAATTGAAAAAGTGGCTGGTGTCATTGCCAGAGTTATCGGATTACACATTCGAGCCTGCTTCCAACGACGCAAGTTTCCGCCGCTATTTTCGTTTAATCGAAAATGGAAAAAGTTATATCGCCATGGATGCCCCTCCGGATAGAGAGGATTCCAGGCCCTTTGTAAAAGTGGCGGAAGCCCTCGAGTCAATCGGTTTGAATGTACCGCATATCTATGCGCGGGATCTCACCCAGGGTTTTCTGCTGCTCGAGGATCTCGGCACCGAGCCCTATCTTGACAGCCTGTCGCCGGAAACCGTCGACAGGCTCTACGGTGATGCCTTGGGTGCATTGGCCACACTGCAGGCGTGTGGGCCGCGTGATGGCCTGCCGAAATATGACCGGGCCCTGTTGATGCGGGAGATGGCGCTGTTTCGAGATTGGCTGTTGCTGCAGGAGTTGAGTCTCTCTTTGACACCTCAAGAATACGCGTTGTTGGAGCGGGTATTCGAACTGCTGGTGGATAACGCTCTGCAGCAACCGCAGGTCTGTGTGCATCGTGACTACCATTCACGCAATCTGATGGTAACGGCACGACATAATCCAGGAATCATCGATTTCCAGGATGCGGTGATAGGCCCGGTTACCTATGATTTAGTGTCACTGTTGCGTGACTGCTATGTAAACTGGCCGGATGAGCGGGTTCGTGACTGGACGATGGGGTATTACGAGCTTGCGCTTCAGTCGGGAAGTTTACGTTCCGAGCATGAAACACGGTTTCTGACATGGTTTGATCTGATGGGTGTACAGCGTCATCTCAAAGCGAGTGGGATATTCGCCAGGTTATACAGGCGCGACGGCAAGCCGGGCTATTTGAAAGAGATTCCGCGAACACTCGGCTATATCACCCAACTGAAAACCGATTCCGTACCGCTGCAAGAGCTTGGTGAATTTATCCGGGTCCGGGTCTTGCCATACCTGAAAGCTGCTTGAAAAACCCCACTGAATGTTGCAGTTGTTCATTTTGTATCGCCAAACTTCACTCCTCGTGCCTTGGGTGGCACTTGTTAAGATGCGCCAGAGGGGCTTGGATGATTGGCAACAGGCCACAAGGTTATCCTATCAATCAGACAATTCATGCCAGTTTTTTATGTTGCCTGTTACGATCATAATATAATCCCCTGATTTTCAGTGACTTGACAGGGTGTTACGGCTTGTGTTGTTGTTGCTCTTTCCGGGCTAAAATTACCGCAACAATAACTGAGTAAAGCGCTCAGGAATAAACAGATAAACTCCTAGAAATTCTTTAAACTAATTTTTATAATCTATCCTGATTACTCATGAGGCTCAGCTATTGAGCCTGTGGTGCAAGCATAATGGAACCTACTGAATAAAAGAGGATTTCATCATGCCGAGAAATACTATTCAATTTCAAAAAGGTCTTGGTTTGCACGATTTTCTGGAACAATATGGGACCGAGGATCAGTGTCGACAGGCATTGTATGATTTGCGCTGGCCGACGGGCTATGTCTGCCCTGAGTGCGGCAACACAACAGGCTGTGAACTCAAAAAGCGTCAGATATATCAATGTCACAAGTGCCATCATCAGACTTCCCTGACCGCCGGCAGCATCTTCCATGGCACCAAGCTGCCGCTGAGAACGTGGTTTCTTGCGATCTATCTGTTGACCCAACGCAAGAAAAGTATCTCGGCGCTGCAACTTTCCCGCGAAATCGGGGTGAACTACAATACGGCCTGGCGACTCAAGCATAAGTTGATGCAGGTGATGATGGAACGTGAGCGTGGAAAAAAACTGGCCGGTCGCATCGAATTGGATGATGCTTATCTCGGAGGCGAGCAAGCCGGTAAGCGTGGTCGTGGGTCGCGCAACAAAATCCCTTTCGTAGCTGCTGTTGAGACGACGCGGGACGGCAGGCCCATGAAAATTCAACTGCGTCGTGTAAGGGGCTTTCGCAAACGTGAAATCGCCCGCTACGCCCGCTCCTGCTTGATGCCTGGCAGCGAAGTCTTTACCGATGGGCTTTGGTGCTTTAGTGGCGTGACAACCGCTGATTGCCATCATAACCCCATGGTGACGGGTGGTGGGCGCCAAAGTGTCCAGTATTCGTGCTTCAAATGGGTAAACACGATGTTGGGTAATGTCAAAAACAGTCTGTTGGGTACTTTTCATGCGATTCGAGATAAACATGTGTCGCGTTATCTTGCTGAGTTCGAATATCGGTTTAACCGCCGTTTCGATTTACCCGCCATGATTGAACGATTGCTTTTTGCCGCTCTTCGCACTCCACCTATGCCATATCGCCTCTTGAGAATGGCTGAGGTTTAGGGGTAATCAGGTAATCTATTGATGTTCTGTTTTTTGAGCCTTGCTTTAAAGTTAGTGTCGTAAATTTACAACAGCTATTTTTTCTGTGTCTTTTTTGCAAAGAAACACTTGCAATTTGCCACGCTGTTGACTAATATTCGCATCGTAGTCAATTTTCTACCCATCAATTCTCGGAGTTAACTCAATGAAAAAAGTACTCTCTCTGGCAATTGCAGCTGCACTGGTGGCTCCTGCCGCAGTCATGGCTGATGCCACTTTGTTTGGTAAAGCACACTTCATCATCGAAAATGTTGATGATGGCGATCAAGACGTTTGGGGCGTGGACAGCATCCACTCTCGCGTTGGTGTGAAAGGCAGCGAAGACCTGGGTGGCGGACTCAAGGCTCTCTATCACTTCGAATTCAAAGTCCACAATGATGACGGCGCTGACGGTCTTGGCGATCGTAACCAGTTCATCGGCCTGTCCGGTGGTTTCGGTACCGCTCTGCTGGGTACTCATGACACCCCAATGAAGATGTCCCAGGGTAAATTCGACGAGTTCGGCGATCTGCCGAACGGCGACCTTGCCAACGTGATTCCTGGCGATGACCGCCTTGAGAACGTCATCGCATACGTCTCTCCCGCTATGGGCGGCCTGACCTTCGTCGGCGCGCTGGTCTCCGGTGAAAGAGGTGACCTCGACCTGGACAGTCCTGCCGATCACTTCTCCCTGGCCGGTCTCTACAGCAACGGTCCGCTCTTCGCTTCATTGGCCTACAACAGCTATGACCTCGGTTCTGCGGTAGATGCTGAGCCTTCACTGCTGCGTCTTACCGCAATCTGGAACGGCGGAATGTGGCAGGCTGGTGTCATGTTCGCTTCCATGGATCTGGACCTCGACGGTGTGGACGATCCTGATTACCTCGGTCTGAGCGGTCACGTGAAAGTCGGCGGCGCCGGCAAGATCAAGGCTCAGCTCCTGATGGGTGATTCCACCAATGGTGGCGTTACAGCACTGATACCAGGCTTCACTCCTAATGTGAACGTTGGTATGCCTGTTGCGGATCCTGAGAACGAGGTTACTCAGTACAGCGTTGGTTACGAGCATGCAATGAGCAAGCGCACCGTAGCTCACGTCGGCTTCACCTCTTATGAAGAAGACGAGACCGCTGTTGAATCTGATGCATTCTTCGCTGGTCTGATCCACAACTTCTAATAGTTCACAAGACTATTTCGAGTTGAGAAGCGGGGCCTATCGGCCCCGTTTTTTTTGTCAGTTTTTTTATACTTCCAATCCCCGCCGTTTCGTCCTAAAGCAGCCGCTCTTCTGCGCCCATATCACGGGCCGATTGTCTCTGCACAATAGGCGGATATTCGTGTGTTGCAGCCAAATTACAATTTTACCCGCTCAATAGAGTTGCCAATCAAATACGATATAAGTACAGGCAATCAGATAGCGTACCCAGAAAAAAAGTGCCACTCGTTATTGCTCGTCATTGATTTGGAATCACCAAATCTCTCACCACGCCATGATTAGTGCATATTAAGTTCAGTCCGGAAAATTCTTTCTTTTATTTAATCTAATCAAACGGATATCGCTTTCCGATCATTTCAGGTCCTGACCTGTTTGGGGCTTTTATGTGCATAGCCTTATAGGGTGAAAATAAGAAATTTACAAAAAAGTGTCGACATATTATAAAAAATTTACTATAAAATAGGTTCTAACAGCATAATACAACAAAATATGTCGACACTTAATCAGATAAGATAACACCAGAGGAGCTCCCACACATGTCACGTTATGCCGAGATCTATCAACAGTCGTTGAATGACCCAGAGGTATTCTGGGGTACAGTCGCCAAGGGTCTGCACTGGTATAAGCATTGGGATAAGGTTTTGGATGAATCGGCCAAACCTTCGCCGCGCTGGTTTAGTGGCGGAATGTTCAATACCTGCTATAACGCATTGGATCGCCATGTGGAGGCGGGAGATGGTGATCGCCCGGCATTGATTTACGACAGTCCGGTAACAGAGCAGAAGCACACCTACAGCTACAGCGAACTGCGGGATACGGTAGCCCGACTGGCAGGTGTGATAGCGTCCCACGGTGTGGCGAAGGGTGATCGGGTCATTATATATATGCCGATGATACCGGAAGCGGCCATTGCCATGTTGGCATGCGCCAGGATCGGCGCTATTCATTCGGTTGTTTTTGGTGGATTTGCGGCAAAAGAGCTGGCAACACGGATCGATGATTGTCAGCCTAAAATGATACTTTCCGCATCCTGCGGTATCGAGCCCAGTCGCTTGGTCGCATACAAACCACTGCTTGATGAGGCGATTGAGATTGCGCGGCATAAACCTGCCACGTGTATCATCAAACAGCGGACCCAATTGGCGGCTGAACTGCAGGATGGTCGGGATTTCGATTGGGAAGAGTCATTGGCACAGGCCGATCCCGTCGATTGTGTTCCGGTTGAGGCAACAGATCCTCTCTATATCCTCTATACCTCTGGTACCACAGGCCAGCCCAAGGGCGTCGTGCGTGACAACGGTGGACATGCCGCTGCACTGCTCTGGTCGATGAAGAATATCTACAATGTTGAGGCGGGTGACGTCTACTGGGCGGCATCCGATGTCGGCTGGGTGGTTGGCCACAGCTATATCGTCTACGGCCCTCTGTTAGCCGGTTGCACCACCGTCATATACGAAGGCAAGCCGGTCGGTACTCCCGATCCTGGTGCATTCTGGCGAATGATCAGTGAGTATAAAGTCAAAGTGCTGTTTACTGCGCCAACCGCGTTCAGAGCAATCAAAAAAGAGGATCCGCAGGGCGCCTATATGTCGAAGTATGATATCGGCTGCATGGATGCCTTGTTTCTTGCGGGTGAGCGTTGCGATCCTGACACGCTTCACTGGGCTGAAACCATGCTCGATAAACCGGTTATCGATCATTGGTGGCAAACCGAGACAGGCTGGGCGATTGCCGCGAATCCCATGGGAGTTGAACCACTTCCGATAAAGGCCGGCTCTCCAACGGTATCCATGGTGGGTTATGACGTACGTGTGCTTGATGATCAGGGTGTCGAAAAACCTGCAGGTGAGATGGGGGATATCGTAATCAAACAGCCCTTGCCCCCTGCATGCCTGCCAACCCTTTGGAATAACGAACAACGATTCATAGACTCCTATCTGAGCGCACATCCCGGGTATTACCTGACAGGTGATGCCGGGTATAAGGATGAAGATGGCTATCTGTGGATCATGAGCCGTACCGATGATGTTATCAACGTGGCGGGACATCGCCTCTCCACGGGTCAGATGGAAGAGGTATTGGCGGGCCATGCCGATGTGGCGGAGTGTGCTGTGATAGGCGTATCCGATGCCTTGAAGGGGCAATTGCCTTTGGGATTTGTTGTTTTGAAGTCGGGTGTCGAACGTTCTGCAGATGAGCTGGCTGCTGAATTGGTGAAGCGGGTACGAGAGCAGATTGGGCCGGTTGCGGCATTTAAGCACATCGCCATTGTTAAACGTCTGCCCAAGACACGCTCAGGAAAGATCCTGCGGGGGACAATGGTGAAGATCGCCGACGGACAGGAGTGGAAGATGCCCGCCACGATCGATGATCCTGCGATTCTGGACGAAATCTCGTCCTCCTTACAAACCCTGGGTTATGCCAAATAAAAGGGATAGATTGGCTTAGAGAGGGTGCTCTACCTCATCACGGAAGCAATCGGGTGGGGCACCAATATCACAATATTCACTAAAGTGTCGACATAATGAGTGTATTAGGCTATATTTTAGCCAATATTTGCCTAGTGACGATGAATATTGTCGACAATACGAGATATTTATGCGGAGTCAGTCGCGAGTGGAAAAGAACGATCCGATCACAATCACTCTAACAGATCGTCTCTTCGATACGATTCAGCGCGCCATCGTTGAAGGTGAGATTCCATCTGGAAGCAAGATCAGTGAGCCGGAACTCGCTCGACAGCACGGCGTCAGTCGAGGGTCATTGAGAGAAGCGATCGGGCGACTTGAAGCAAGAAAGCTGGTTGAGCGTAAACCCAACCTGGGTGCTCGAGTGGTGACGCTCTCATACGAACAGTTGATTGAAATCTATCAGGTACGTGAAGCCCTAGAGGGGATGGCTGCGAGATTGGCGGCGCAAAATATGAGTGATAAGGAGATAGAGGAGCTACAGCTGCTGTTGGATCAGCATGGACGGCAGATTGAAGAACAGCATGGTGAGGCGTATTTCCAAAAGCAGGGTGACCTCGACTTCCATTACCGTATTGTTCAAGGCAGCAAAAATCATCACCTGATCGGTCTGCTTTGCAACGATCTCTATCATCTGTTGCGTATGTACCGTTACCAGTTCGGGATGCGCAGTAAGCGCTCCAGTCAGGCCTATGATGAACACCACTATCTATTGAATGCCATTTCCTCTCGAGACCCTGAAATGGCGGAGCTTTTGATGCGCCAGCACATTCGTTCCTCACGTAGAAACGTGGAAAGAATGTTGCTGGAAAATTAACCAGATGTGAGTTTTTAGTTTACCTGATTACCCCTAAACCTCAGCCATTCTCAAGAGGCGATATGGCATAGGTGGAGTGCGAAGAGCGGCAAAAAGCAATCGTTCAATCATGGCGGGTAAATCGAAACGGCGGTTAAACCGATATTCGAACTCAGCAAGATAACGCGACACATGTTTATCTCGAATCGCATGAAAAGTACCCAACAGACTGTTTTTGACATTACCCAACATCGTGTTTACCCATTTGAAGCACGAATACTGGACACTTTGGCGCCCACCACCCGTCACCATGGGGTTATGATGGCAATCAGCGGTTGTCACGCCACTAAAGCACCAAAGCCCATCGGTAAAGACTTCGCTGCCAGGCATCAAGCAGGAGCGGGCGTAGCGGGCGATTTCACGTTTGCGGAAGCCCCTTACACGACGCAGTTGAATTTTCATGGGCCTGCCGTCCCGCGTCGTCTCAACAGCAGCTACGAAAGGGATTTTGTTGCGCGACCCACGACCACGCTTACCGGCTTGCTCGCCTCCGAGATAAGCATCATCCAATTCGATGCGACCGGCCAGTTTTTTTCCACGCTCACGTTCCATCATCACCTGCATCAACTTATGCTTGAGTCGCCAGGCCGTATTGTAGTTCACCCCGATTTCGCGGGAAAGTTGCAGCGCCGAGATACTTTTCTTGCGTTGGGTCAACAGATAGATCGCAAGAAACCACGTTCTCAGCGGCAGCTTGGTGCCATGGAAGATGCTGCCGGCGGTCAGGGAAGTCTGATGATGGCACTTGTGACATTGATATATCTGACGCTTTTTGAGTTCACAGCCTGTTGTGTTGCCGCACTCAGGGCAGACATAGCCCGTCGGCCAGCGCAAATCATACAATGCCTGTCGACACTGATCCTCGGTCCCATATTGTTCCAGAAAATCGTGCAAACCAAGACCTTTTTGAAATTGAATAGTATTTCTCGGCATGATGAAATCCTCTTTTATTCAGTAGGTTCCATTATGCTTGCACCACAGGCTCAATAGCTGAGCCTCATGAGTAATCAGGTAAGTTTTTGAGTTAGAAAAAGAGAGCATAGCGAACACCACAACTCAAAACATAAAAACTCAACACTCAAAACTTTTCATGTTGAGGATACGAAATGACCAACCAGCAAAATCCAGGCGCACGTTTTCGCGCGGCCATCGAACAAGAGAAGCCCTTGCAGTGTGTGGGTGCCATCAACGCCTATCATGCCAGGCTGGCGGAGGCGTCGGGGTTTCAATCCCTCTATATTTCGGGGGGCGGTGTTGCTGCGGGCTCCTGCGGTATCCCAGACCTGGGTATCACAACGATGGAGGATGTCCTGACTGATCTGCGTCGTATGACTGAGGTGACCGATCTTCCTGTATTGGTTGATATAGATACCGGATGGGGAGGGGCGTTCAATATTGCGCGCACCATACGCAATATGAATAAGTTCGGCGCAGCTGCCGTACACATCGAAGACCAGGTGCAGCAAAAACGTTGTGGTCATCGTCCCAACAAGGCGATTGTCACCCAGGATGAGATGGTCGACCGAATCAAGGCCGCGGTGGATGCCAGGCTCGATGATGATTTTGTAGTCATGGCGCGTACCGATGCGCTTGCCGTAGAAGGTATGCAGTCTGCCATTGACAGAGCATGCGCCTGTGTCGAGGCTGGAGCGGACATGATCTTCCCTGAGGCAATGAATGACCTCGATCAGTATCGGGAATTCGTAACGGCGGTTAAGGTTCCGGTATTGGCCAACATCACTGAATTTGGCGCTACTCCCTTGTTTTCAACAGATCAGCTGGCATCTGCGGGTGTGAGTATCGCCCTCTATCCCCTGAGTGCTTTCCGCGCGGCAAATGCAGCTGCACTGAAGGTTTATCAATCCCTACGTGGTGAGGGGACGCAACAAGGGGTTGTTGACCTGATGCAGAGTCGTTCCGATCTTTACGACTATCTCGGCTATCACGATTTCGAACAGAAGCTGGACCAGCTGTTTGCTTCAGAGGAGACGGCTTAACGTCAATGATTCATGTCGTGAATAACGCTAATCACTGCTAAATGAAAGCAAATATTTTTTCTGAGCAATGTATATCATTTGCGCCATTCGCAATGGTTGGTGTCCATTTGCGGCCACTCGCTTAAACCAGTTTTGTAAAAACACTATCCAATTATCAATCGCATCAGAGGAGGTTTCCCAATGAGCGAACCCAATCAAATCCTTCCCAAGGCGAAAAAGTCGGTCGCCCTCTCCGGCACCGCTGCCGGTAACACCGCAATCTGTACCGTCGGCCGCACCGGTAATGACCTGCACTACCGCGGTTACGACATTCTCGATTTCGCGGAGAAGGCGGAGTTCGAGGAGATCGCCTACCTGTTGATTCACGGCGCACTCCCAACCGCCGCTGAACTGGCCGCCTACAAGACCAAACTTAAATCGTTGCGCGGATTGCCCCAGGCGGTGAAACAGGCCATGGAGGCGATCCCCGCTTCCGCCCATCCGATGGATGTGATGCGTACCGCCTGCTCGGTGATGGGCAGTTGTGTGCCGGAGAAGGAGACCCACCCTGCCTCAGAAGCGCGGGACATCGTCGACCGCTTGATGGCAAGCTCCGGCTCGGCCCTGCTTTACTGGTATCACTATGCCTTCAACGGCAAGCGTATAGACGTAGAGACCGATGACGATTCCATCGGCGGTCATTTCCTCCACCTGTTGCATGGTGAGAAGCCTAAAGAGTCCTGGGTACGCGCCATGCACACCTCGCTGGTACTTTACGCTGAGCATGAGTTTAACGCCTCAACCTTCACCGCGCGCGTGGTGGCCGGTACGAATTCCGATATGTACTCGGCGATAACCGCGGCCATCGGCGCACTGCGCGGCCCCAAGCATGGTGGCGCCAACGAAGAAGCCTTCCGTATCCAAAGCCGTTACCGCACTGCAGACGAGGCGGCGGTTGATATCCGCGAGCGGGTCGGTCGCAAAGAGATCGTCATCGGCTTCGGCCACCCGGTCTACACTGTGGGTGACCCCCGCAATGATGTGATCAAACGTGTTGCCAAGGAGCTCTCAGAGGAGGCGGGCAACATGACCATGTTCAGCGTCGCCGACCGCCTGGAGTCGGTAATGTGGGAGATCAAGAAGATGTTCCCCAACCTGGATTGGTTCTCCGCCGTTTCCTACAACCAGATGGGAGTGCCCACTGATATGTTCACCCCTCTGTTCGTCATCTCCCGCATCAGCGGCTGGGGCGCCCATGTGATCGAACAACGTGAAGACGGCAAGATCATCCGCCCCTCGGCCAACTATACCGGACCGGATAACCGGGCCTGGGTGCCGATCGAAGAAAGAGGCTGAGGATTAGTTTTGAGTTTTTAAGTTATGAGTTTTGAGTTGTCGGTACTCGCTACGCTCGTGGATTTTTTAAAAAAACGTGTGCGCAGCGCACACCGAGACTCAAACCTATAAAACTCATAACTCGAAACTATCCTGCTATCGCATCGAACGAGAACTCAATGAACATAAACTATAGAAAGCCCCTGCCGGGCAGCGACCTGGAATATTTCGACACCCGCGAGGCGGTCGAGACTATCCAGCCCGGCGCCTATGACCGACTGCCATATACTTCCCGGGTACTGGCGGAGCAGTTGGTGAGACGCTGCGAATCGAGCCTGCTGACAGACGCCCTGAAGCAACTTATCGAGCGCAAGCGCGATCTGGACTTCCCCTGGTATCCGGCACGGGTGGTCTGCCACGATATCCTGGGGCAGACTGCCCTGGTCGACCTGGCCGGTCTGCGCGACGCCATTGCCGACAAGGGGGGAGAGCCGGCCAAGGTCAATCCGGTGGTGCCTACCCAGCTCATCGTCGACCACTCACTGGCGGTGGAGCACGCCGGCTTCGAGCCGGACGCCTTCGAGAAGAACCGGGCTATCGAGGATCTCCGCAACGAGGATCGCTTTCATTTCATAGAGTGGTGCAAGACCGCCTTCGACAATGTGGACGTGATCCCCGCCGGTAACGGCATCATGCATCAGATCAACCTGGAGAAGATGTCGCCGGTGATCCAGTCCCGTGACGGCGTGGCCTTTCCCGATACCTGCGTCGGCACCGACAGTCATACCCCCCATGTGGACGCCCTCGGTGTCATCGCCATCGGTGTCGGCGGCCTGGAGGCGGAGAACGTGATGCTGGGCCGTGCCTCAATGATGCGGTTGCCTGAGATCGTCGGTGTCAATCTCACCGGCCAGCGCCGGCCGGGTATCACCGCCACCGATATCGTGCTTGCCCTGACCGAATTCCTGCGTCAGGAAAGGGTGGTTTCAGCCTATCTCGAATTTTTCGGCGAGGGGGTAGAGGGCCTTACCATTGGCGATCGCGCCACCATCTCCAACATGACTCCGGAATTCGGTGCCTCGGCGGGTCTTTTCTATATCGATCAACAGACCATCGACTACCTGAAGCTGACAGGTCGCGAGTCCGAGCAGGTGGCCCTGGTGGAGAACTATGCAAAGACCACAGGTCTCTGGGCTGACGCCCTTGAAGCCGCCGACTACGAACGGTTGCTGGAGTTCGATCTCTCCAGCGTGGTGCGCAACATGGCGGGACCCTCCAATCCCCACCGCCGCCTGCCCACCTCCGCTTTGGTGGAGCGTGGCATTGCCGGTGCCTGGGAGGAGAAGCCGGGTGTGATGCCCGACGGGGCGGTGATCATCGCCGCCATTACCAGCTGCACCAACACCTCCAACCCACGCAACGTGGTGGCCGCCGGCCTGCTGGCGCGCAAGGCCAATCAACTGGGACTCACCCGCAAACCCTGGGTGAAGTCCTCCTTCGCACCGGGCTCCAAGGTCGCCAAGCTCTATCTGGAAGAGGCGGGCCTGTTGCCGGAACTGGAGAAACTCGGCTTTGGGATCGTCGCCTATGCCTGCACCACCTGCAACGGCATGAGCGGCGCTCTCGACCCAAAGATCCAGCAGGAGATCATCGACCGGGACCTCTACGCCACCGCGGTGCTCTCCGGCAACCGCAACTTCGATGGCCGTATCCACCCCTACGCCAAGCAGGCCTTCCTCGCTTCGCCGCCGTTGGTGGTGGCCTACGCCATCGCCGGCACCGTGCGTTTCGACATTGAGCAGGACGTCCTGGGTCGCGACAAGGATGGCAGCCCGATCACACTCAACGACATCTGGCCCAGCGACGAGGAGATCGACGCTATTGTCAACCGGTCGGTGAAGCCGGAGCAGTTCATCCAGATCTACCAGCCCATGTTCGATCTGGATGACCGGGAGCAGGCGGAGAGCCCGCTCTATGATTGGCGGCCGCAAAGTACCTACATACGCCGTCCACCCTACTGGGAGGGTGCCCTGGCGGGTGAGCGCAGCCTGAGCGGCATGCGTCCTTTGGCGGTGTTGGGCGACAACATCACCACCGATCATCTTTCGCCCTCCAACGCCATCCTGCCGAGCAGCGCGGCGGGTGAATATCTGGCCAAGATGGGTCTGCCGGAGGAGGACTTCAACTCCTATGCCACCCATCGGGGCGACCACCTCACCGCACAACGCGCCACCTTCGCCAATCCCAAGCTGCTTAACGAAATGTGCCGGGACGACCAGGGTGAAGTGACACAGGGCTCCCTGGCCAGGTTGGAACCGGAGGGTGAGCCTATGCGCATGTGGGAGGCGATTGAGACCTACATGCAACGCAAACAATCGCTGATCATCGTCGCAGGCGCCGACTACGGTCAGGGTTCTTCCCGTGACTGGGCCGCCAAGGGAGTACGCCTGGCAGGCGTCGAGGCGATCCTGGCCGAAGGTTTCGAGCGTATCCACCGTACCAACCTGGTGGGCATGGGCGTGCTGCCGCTGGAGTTCAAGCCTGGTGAGAACCGTAACAGCTATGGTATCGATGGCACCGAGACCTTCGATGTGGTAGGTGATCCCATGCCAAGGGCCGACCTGACTGTAGTGATGCATCGGCGCAACGGAGAGCGGGTGGAGATTCCTGCCACCTGCCGGCTGGATACCGCGGAGGAGGTATCGGTCTACGGCGCTGGTGGTGTGTTGCAGCGGTTTGCGCGGGACTTTTTGGATGCTGGGGCTGGTTGATGTTAATTCCCCCCTCTCCCCCGGCCCCTCTCCCGCAAGGGGAGAGGGGGGAATACACTGACACAACGGTACCCCAGGTAGTGAAAATATCATCCAATCAAACCCACCTCATGAGAGGCCGACAGAATCTCCACCTCCCCTCTCCCCTTGCGGGAGAGGGGCTGGGGGAGAGGGGTATCTATCTTACGGGGAGAGAAATCAATTTTGCGTCAAGGAGGATGCATATGGATCAAAGAGACTTCGCCAAGGCGTTGCGCCAGAACATGACAGACGCCGAATGTCTATTATGGAAACACCTGCGGGCTCATCGCTTGTTAGGGCAGAAATTCCGTCGCCAACAGCCAATAGGTCCATACATCGTCGACTTCGTGCACTTTGGCGCGCAACTGATCATCGAATGCGATGGTGGCCAGCACAACGAAAGCACCACTGATTCTCGACGCGATGCTTGGTTACGGGAACAGGGCTACCAGATCCTCCGTTTCTGGAACCACGACATCCTAAACAGCACCGAATTCGTCTTAACACAAATTCTCACCTCTCTGAATCCCCTCTCCCCTCGCGGGAGAGGTGCCGGGGGAGAGGGGGAGAAGGAACAACCAAACCCATGACCCATAAACCCCAAATCAAAATCCCCGCCACTTATATGCGCGGTGGCACCAGCAAAGGTGTCTTCTTCAATCTGCAGGACCTTCCCGAGGCCGCCCAGGTCCCGGGAGAGGTTTGTGACAGGTTGCTGCTGCGAGTGATCGGCAGTCCCGACCCCTACGGCAAGCACACCGACGGCATGGGTGGCGCCACCTCCAGCACCAGCAAGACGGTGATCCTGGCAAGGAGTAATAAGCCCGATCATGACGTAGACTACCTCTTCGGTCAGGTCGCCATCGACAAAGCCTTTGTCGACTGGAGCGGCAATTGCGGTAACCTCACCGCTGCTGTCGGCTCATTCGCTATTGCCAGTGGCCTGGTGGATGCCGGTCGCATCCCCGAAAACGGCATCGCAGTAGTGCGCATCTGGCAGAAGAATATCGAGAAGACTATCGTCGCCCATGTACCCATCACCGGCGGCCGGGTGCAGGAGACCGGCGACTTTGAACTCGATGGCGTCACCTTCCCGGCGGCGGAGGTGAAGATCGAGTTCATGAGCCCTGTGGACCCTTCGGAGGCCATGTTTCCTACCGGCAATCTGGTGGACCAGCTGGAAGTGCCCGGCATCGGCGGTTTCCAGGCCACAATGATCAACGCAGGCATCCCCACCATCTTTCTCAACGCTGACGAGATCGGTTATAGCGGCATCGAGCTGCAGGAGGCGATCAATGGCGATCCGGCGGCCCTGGAGCGATTCGAGACCATCCGTGCCCATGGCGCCATCAAAATGGGACTGATCGACAGGGTGGAAGAGGCAGCCGCCCGCCAGCACACCCCTAAGGTGGCCTTCGTCGCACCTGCGGCGGATTACACCGCCTCCAGCGGCAAGGCGATCAATGCGGGCGATATCGACCTCAACGTGCGCGCCCTCTCCATGGGCAAACTCCACCACGCCATGATGGGTACAGCCGCTGTCGCCATCGGCACCGCGGCGGCCATCCCCGGCACCCTGGTCAACCTGGCCGCCGGTGGCGGCGAGCGGGAAGCGGTCACCTTCGGGCATCCCTCCGGCACCCTCAAGGTAGGCGCCGCAGCCAGCGAACAGAACGGCAACTGGATTGTTGAAAAGGTGGTGATGAGCCGCAGTGCACGGATATTGATGGAGGGCTGGGTGCGGATTCCGGATGATGCGTTTTAATCTTTTTCCTGATTACTCATGAGGCTCAGCTATTGAGCCTGTGGTGCAAGCATAATGGAACCTACTGAATAAAAGAGGATTTCATCATGCCGAGAAATACTATTCAATTTCAAAAAGGTCTTGGTTTGCACGATTTTCTGGAACAATATGGGACCGAGGATCAGTGTCGACAGGCATTGTATGATTTGCGCTGGCCGACGGGCTATGTCTGCCCTGAGTGCGGCAACACAACAGGCTGTGAACTCAAAAAGCGTCAGATATATCAATGTCACAAGTGCCATCACCAGACTTCCCTGACCGCCGGCAGCATCTTCCATGGCACCAAGCTGCCGCTGAGAACGTGGTTTCTTGCGATCTATCTGTTGACCCAACGCAAGAAAAGTATCTCGGCGCTGCAACTTTCCCGCGAAATCGGGGTGAACTACAATACGGCCTGGCGACTCAAGCATAAGTTGATGCAGGTGATGATGGAACGTGAGCGTGGAAAAAAACTGGCCGGTCGCATCGAATTGGATGATGCTTATCTCGGAGGCGAGCAAGCCGGTAAGCGTGGTCGTGGGTCGCGCAACAAAATCCCTTTCGTAGCTGCTGTTGAGACGACGCGGGACGGCAGGCCCATGAAAATTCAACTGCGTCGTGTAAGGGGCTTCCGCAAACGTGAAATCGCCCGCTACGCCCGCTCCTGCTTGATGCCTGGCAGCGAAGTCTTTACCGATGGGCTTTGGTGCTTTAGTGGCGTGACAACCGCTGATTGCCATCATAACCCCATGGTGACGGGTGGTGGGCGCCAAAGTGTCCAGTATTCGTGCTTCAAATGGGTAAACACGATGTTGGGTAATGTCAAAAACAGTCTGTTGGGTACTTTTCATGCGATTCGAGATAAACATGTGTCGCGTTATCTTGCTGAGTTCGAATATCGGTTTAACCGCCGTTTCGATTTACCCGCCATGATTGAACGATTGCTTTTTGCCGCTCTTCGCACTCCACCTATGCCATATCGCCTCTTGAGAATGGCTGAGGTTTAGGGGTAATCAGGTTTTCTTTTATTAACCAAGCCTTATGATAGCCGTCTTAACATTAATCCAGTTTGTGAATATTTACCGCAGCACCACACTCTTGTTGGGCCTAAGGTGATGTAAATATTCATTGGCTGTAGAAAACAGGTTGCCTTGAATATGATAAAGGTTGGTGTTGTCGGTGGAACCGGATATACCGGTGTTGAATTGCTGCGGTTGCTGGTGGCCCATCCATCATGCGAACTCGCCGCCATAACCTCGCGTGCGGAGTCGGGGAGGGCGGTCGCCGATCTCTTCCCGAATCTGCGTGGCCTTACGGATCTCTCTTTTGTAGCGCCTGATACGGCACATTTTGGTGAGTGTGACCTGGTCTTTTTCGCTACACCCAATGGTGTTGCCATGACCCAGGTTCCGGAATTACTGGCGGGAGGCGTACGTGTCATCGACCTGGCCGCTGATTTCAGGATCGCCGATCAAGCTGTGTGGGAGCAGTGGTATGGGATGCGGCATGCCTGCCCGGAGCTGCTGTCTGAGGCGGTTTACGGTCTGCCGGAGTTGAATCGTCAGACTCTACGTGAGGCGCGGTTGGTGGCCAATCCGGGATGTTACCCTACTGCCGTTGCGCTCGGTTTTCTTCCATTGATTGAAAATGGCCTTGTTGCGTGCGACTTCCTGGTTGCGGATACAAAGTCGGGTGTGAGCGGTGCCGGAAGATCCGCAAACGTTGCCATGCTGATGGGTGAGATGGGTGAGAGTTTCAAGGCCTATGCCATTCCCGGTCATCGTCATCAACCGGAGATCCGACAGACCTTGAGCCGGGTCACTGACGAGCCGGTGGGGTTGACCTTCGTGCCCCATCTGGTGCCGATGATTCGTGGTATCGAGGCAACCCTCTATGCCCGGTTGACTGATCGCTCGGTTGATCTGCAGGCACTCTTCGAGAAGCGTTATCGGCAGGACTGTTTTGTCGACATAATGCCGCCAGGCTCCCATCCGGAGACGCGCAGCGTGAAAGGTGCGAATCACTGTCGCATCGCAGTGCACCCCCCCAGGGAAGGCGATGTGGTGGTGGTCAGTTCAGTGATCGACAATCTGGTGAAGGGCGCTGCGGGACAGGCGGTGCAGAATATGAATCTGATGTTTGACCTGAACGAAGATTGTGGTTTGAATCAGGTCGCTCTGCTACCTTGAGTTCATGGTAGACATCAAGAAATATCGCGTACCCAAGATTGTCGGCGCCAACGAGGGTGTGCCACGCTGGATTCGATTATGCCTGCTGCTGCTGTTGCTGAGCGGGGTGGCCTGGATGGCCTACAAACAGGGAGGTAGCAGTCTTGCCCAGGGCTTTGCCCGGCTGCAATCGGGCATGGATCATGTGCAGACCCTGGAGCAGGAACGCAATGATCTGAGGCGCCAATTGGCCATGGTGAAGCAGGCTGCCGAAGTGGACCGAGAGACATTGCATGCGATTCGTGAGCAGATCAAGAAGCTGCAGGATGAGCGCTTGAAGATGGAGGAGGAGCTGACTTTTCTGCGTGGCATAGTCTCCACCTCATCCAAACAGCAAGTGCTTAGAGTACAGAATTTCAAGTTGGAGGCGGGACTTGAGGCGCAGCAGTTTGTCTATAAATTTTCCGTCAGCCAGGTAATAAACAGCGGTACTGTCGTGAAGGGAAGGATCGAGTTGTCAATCATGGGACTGCAGGATGGTCAGGCCAAGCTGTTAAAGCTGGATGAGTTGTCGGATGAAAAACTCAGCAGTCATAAGATGCGTTTTCGCTACTACCAGAATGTGGAAGGCAGGCTGCATCTACCGACAGGTTTCGAACCCGCAACCATCAAGATCGACGTCAAGCCGAGCAGTTCCAAATTGAAACCTGTGAGTGAAGCCTATAACTGGTCACCAATATCCTGATGTAGAAAGGAAAAAATCACTATGTTTGGTAAGAGTAAGAAAAAATTCCGGTCACCTCGAATTACGACAGTGATCGGTTCGGGCACTGAAATCAAGGGTGATATCACCTTCAGCAATGGATTGCATGTGGATGGTGTGATCAGGGGCGATGTGCTGTCAGATCCACAGGATCCGTCAGCGACCCTGACATTGAGTGAATTGGGCACCATAGATGGCAACGTCCGGGTAGGCAATGTGATGTTGAACGGCACGGTAGTCGGGGATGTCATCGCAGGCAACCGAGTGGAATTGGCGCCCAAGGCAAGAATAACCGGCACCCTGACCTACGCCATGCTGGAGATGGCGATGGGGGCGGAGGTCAACGGTAAACTGATTCACGCCTCTGAGCAGGATCCCCCGCAGCTGCCGTATGATGGGAAGCCACAGCAGGAGGAGACGGTGGTGAGTGATGGGGAGAAGGTGATTACCCCTGAGGGTTGAGCCGTAACAGGGTTGGTTCGTGAACAATACTTGACTGTTTTTCTCGGTAATTGCATACTTCCATATAATTTACCGCGACAAACCGTATTAGGTTTGGCAACTATTAGACCCGCCTGGGATACCAGGCCGGAGAGAGCAGGGCCATCATCATGACTAGCGCAGATACATACAACGATTCTATCATCTTTACCGAAGCGGCTGCCTCCAAGGTCGCTTCACTGATTGCTGAAGAGGGTAACCCTGACCTGATGTTACGTGTATATATACAGGGTGGGGGCTGCTCCGGGTTCCAGTATGGCTTCTCATTCGATGAGAATGAAAACGATGGCGATACCAGGGTCGAGACAGGGGGTGTAACCCTGTTGGTGGACCCCATGAGCATGCAGTATCTGATGGGAGCCGAGGTTGACTATACGGAAGGCCTGCAGGGTGCCCAGTTCATCATCCGCAACCCCAATGCAACAACAACCTGCGGCTGCGGCTCCTCGTTCTCTGTCTGATCATTTTCCAACCCGGCGCCCGCATCACCACTCCATGGTATGCGGGCGCTTGTGGGACAGTCTCTTGTGATTTTTGATTAACCCTCGGCATAGGGTAGCAGGGTCAATTCCACACGGCGGTTCTGTTGCCGTCCTGCAGCTGTTTTATTGGACGCGGTTGGCCGTGTTTCGCCAAAGCCTACCGTATCGATACGGACGCCTTCCACACCGTTTTCAACCAAGGCGTTGGAAACCGACTGGGCGCGTTGCTGCGACAACATCTGGTTGTGGGATTCCGAGCCAGTACTGTCGGTGTGGCCTGCCACTTCTATCATGGTCGACTTGTATTCCTGCAGCACCAGGGCGACCGAGCCGAGTATCTCAAGAAAGTTGGGCTTCACATCCGATTTATCGACTTCGAAAGTGATATTGCCGGGCAGATTGAGGATGATGTTGTCCCCATCACGGGTTACGCTGACACCGGTGTTTTCCAGGCGTTGACGAAGCTTGGCTTCCTGTACATCCATATAGTAACCGACACCGCCTCCGGCGATCGCACCGATTCCCGCACCCTTCAATGCGCGCTCTTTGCGCTTCTTTTTATCCTTGGAAGTGGCAATACCCAGAACAGCTCCGGCGACTGCCCCGATCATCGCGCCAGTGGTTGCCTTGGATGTCTTCTCCTCCCTTGTGTAGGGATCGACAGTGGTACATGCCTGTAGCATGACCATGCTTGCGACAAGGCAACAAAGTGTGCTTCGAATCATCATTTATCTCCTGTGGTCTCCGTCAGCCAATTGGTTATGCTACCAATATCAGGTCACCGTAACTGCCAACGATGCAACATTTTCACAATTGTTGATGGATGATCGTGATGATGCGGGGATGAGGCCCTCAGCTCTTGCCGAACAGATCCCTAACCCGCATGTTTCATCCGTTTTTAAATTTAGCCGGTGATATGGCCAAGCTTGGATGGTTTGCCCTCACTGGGAACCAAACCTCTATCAAGCCCTGATTTTCCACCCTCCGGGCAGACTCCCCCTTACCCCCATTGTTGATCAACGTGCCGGGGCAGCACTCTGCCGGGCTATCCCGGCTTGAGTCGTGCCGCCACCTGGAAAAACAGCGCCTGATAGGGATAGGTGCTGGAGAGCAGGAAGCGGATCCGTCGCGTGTTGCGAATGATGACCGCCCCGATCTTGAACAGTTTGAGCCGGATCGTGGTCATCTGTGCACGCGCCAGTTCCGTGCCCTTCAGCGTGAGGCGCCGGATGGCCTCCATCAGCACATAGGCCAGACTGGACAGCAGTAGACGAAACTGATTGGCCCACCAGTAATGCGCGCTGGTGCGATCGGCGAACAGCCCCAGTTGCTGCTCCTTGATTCGGTTCTCCATGTCACCACGGGCGCAGTAGAGGTCATCGTAAAGGCGCTGTTTGTCGCCGGCCAGGTTGGTGACGATGAAGCGTGGATTTGGCCCCTTGTCGGTGACCTCCAGTTTGGCGATCACCTTGCGACGCGTCTTCCAGGTGCTGGCGGCATAGTGAAACTGAAAGAATTCCCGCATCTTCATGCCGGTTCGCTTCGCCAGTTCCTCAACCCACTGCATGGGCTCACGGATACACCGCAGCAAGGCGTCATTCTTGGCGATGCCCACGATATAGCCCACAGCGTTGCGCTCGCACCAGCTGAGCATGTGGTGACGGCAAAAGCCGCTATCGCCCCGAAAGATGATACGCACTTCAGGCCAAGCCCGGCGCAGGCGTTTGACCAACAGCGCCAGAATCGCCCAGGCATGCTTGGGCGCATCGATCCGGCTGGGCCGCAGATAACTCACCAGCAGTTGATCGCCACAAAAGACATACAGGGGCAGGAAGCAGTAGTGATCGTAGTAGCCGTGAAAGAAGCGGCCTTCCTGGCGGCCATGCACCGGATCATCCGTGGCGTCGAAATCCAGGATCAGCTCATCGGGTGGTGCATCATATGAGGCAATGAACTGCTCGAGCAGTAGGTTGTGGACATCAACGGCAACCCGGCGATCGACCCGGTTCTCCAGCCGACAAAGTGTCGACTGGCTGCCCAGTACCTCCTCGCGTTCGATCGAGCTCTGTAGGGCCGGGTCGGTGCGTAGTGTCTGATGGTCGTTCAGATCTTCATAACCCAGGCAGAGCCCATAGACTCGCTGGCGCAACAGGCTCAACTGGCTGTGTTCAATATAGCGGGGATCTCGCGGGTCGGGGATGACCGCATCAACCGCCTCGAGCAATCCCAGACGCCTGTCGATCTCACGCAGCAGCAACACGCCGCCGTCCGAGGTGATATCGCCACCGGAAAACTCGGCTTGAACCTTACGGCGTTTTAGCCCGCATGTTTCATCCGTTTTTAAATTTAGCCGGTGATATGGCCAAGCTTGGATGGTTTGCCCTCACTGGGAACCAAACCTCTATCAAGCCCTGATTTTCCACCCTCCGGGCAGACTCCCCCTTACCCCCATTGTTGATCAACGTGCCGGGGCAGCACTCTGCCGGGCTATCCCGGCTTGAGTCGGGCCGCCACCTGGAAAAACAGCGCCTGATAGGGATAGGTGCTGGAGAGCAGGAAGCGGATCCGTCGCGTGTTGCGAATGATGACCGCCCCGATCTTGAACAGTTTGAGCCGGATCGTGGTCATCTGTGCACGCGCCAGTTCCGTGCCCTTCAGCGCGAGGCGCCGGATGGCCTCCATCAGCACATAGGCCAGACTGGACAGCAGTAGACGAAACTGATTGGCCCACCAGTAATGCGCGCTGGTGCGATCGGCGAACAGCCCCAGTTGCTGCTCCTTGATTCGGTTCTCCATGTCACCACGGGCGCAGTAGAGGTCATCGTAAAGGCGCTGTTTGTCGCCGGCCAGGTTGGTGACGATGAAGCGTGGATTTGGCCCCTTGTCGGTGACCTCCAGTTTGGCGATCACCTTGCGACGCGTCTTCCAGGTGCTGGCGGCATAGTGAAACTGAAAGAATTCCCGCATCTTCATGCCGGTTCGCTTCGCCAGTTCCTCAACCCACTGCATGGGCTCACGGATACACCGCAGCAAGGCGTCATTCTTGGCGATGCCCACGATATAGCCCACAGCGTTGCGCTCGCACCAGCTGAGCATGTGGTGACGGCAAAAGCCGCTATCGCCCCGAAAGATGATACGCACTTCAGGCCAAGCCCGGCGCAGGCGTTTGACCAACAGCGCCAGAATCGCCCAGGCATGCTTGGGCGCATCGATCCGGCTGGGCCGCAGATAACTCACCAGCAGTTGATCGCCACAAAAGACATACAGGGGCAGGAAGCAGTAGTGATCGTAGTAGCCGTGAAAGAAGCGGCCTTCCTGGCGGCCATGCACCGGATCATCCGTGGCGTCGAAATCCAGGATCAGCTCATCGGGTGGTGCATCATATGAGGCAATGAACTGCTCGAGCAGTAGGTTGTGGACATCAACGGCAACCCGGCGATCGACCCGGTTCTCCAGCCGACAAAGTGTCGACTGGCTGCCCAGTACCTCCTCGCGTTCGATCGAGCTCTGTAGGGCCGGGTCGGTGCGTAGTGTCTGATGGTCGTTCAGATCTTCATAACCCAGGCAGAGCCCATAGACTCGCTGGCGCAACAGGCTCAACTGGCTGTGTTCAATATAGCGGGGATCTCGCGGGTCGGGGATGACCGCATCAACCGCCTCGAGCAATCCCAGACGCCTGTCGATCTCACGCAGCAGCAACACGCCGCCGTCCGAGGTGATATCGCCACCGGAAAACTCGGCTTGAACCATACGGCGTTTTAGGGCTGGAAAATCAAAGGCAGTCTGGGTACAGTTTGTCACAGGCAAAATCCTTTCGATTACAGTGTAAGCAACTGAATTATATCGAAGTATCAGGATTTTGCCTTTTTAATGCGTGAAATATTGGGGCTAAGCAATTGCAGGGTGGTTTGACGCCCCAGTTCGCCGATAGCGGTGGTGAGTGGAATCCGTTTTGGGCAGACCCGGACGCAGTTCTGCGCATTGCCGCAATCACTGAGCCCGCCATCGCCCATGATGGCATGCAGGCGCTGTTGTCGATGATAGCTGCCGGTGGGATGGTTGTTCATCAGTCGGACCGCTGCCAGGGCGGCGGGACCGACAAACTCTTTTTCCATGCCATATTGCGGACAGGCCTGCATGCAGCAACCGCAGCTCATGCAGCGGCTGTAGAGGTAGCTCTCCTTCCATGTCTCCGGTGAAATGCGGGGTACGCCCTGATGGATGTCCCAGGCACCGTCAATTTCGATCCAGGCACGTACTCTCTTGAGATCGCTGAAGATCTTGCTGCGATCGACCATCAAGTCCCGCACTACGGGGAATTTACCCAAGGGTTCGAGTTTTATAGGTTGCTCGAGGGAATCGATAAGTGTGGAGCAGGCTTGCCTAGGCTTCCCGTTGATCACCATTGAGCAGGCGCCGCAGACCTCTTCCATGCAGTTGAACTCCCAGGCGACCGGATCGACGAGTTGGCCCTCTTGCGTGAGCGGATGTTCGCGGATCACCATCAGGGCTGAGACGATGTTATGGCCCTCGCGGTAGGGTATCGAGAATGACTGCCAATAGGCTGGGCTATATGGGGTGTCTTGCCGACGAATCTGCAGATCGATTGTTTTGCCCATCATGACATCCTCAGCGGTAGTCCCGCGGCTCTTCCGGTGGCAGGACCGAAAGGTCTATCTCACGAAAGCTGATTCTGGGACCGTCTCTCGAATATTCAGCGACAGTTGTCTTCAACTACGCATGATTCTGCTTTTTCCAGCGCTCGCGATAGGCTTCATAGGCTGGATCGCCCGGGTAGGCATCCTTCGGTGTCGGCAGTTCAAAAGCCGGCTTAAAGTGAGCGCCTCGACACTCATCCCGGGCCAGCGCACTACCGGCAATGACAGCACCGAGTCGTATCATCTCCTGCAGCTGACGGACATATATCAAACCCTGATTACTCCATTCATTGCTCGCATCCAGCTTGACTGAGTGGCTGCGTTGCTCAAGTTCCTGCAGTGAATCAATGGCAGTGTTGAGAACCGTGTTATCCCGTACGACGCCTACCTGTCCCGAGATGATCTCTCCAAGCTCACGATGTAATGTGTAGGGATTCTCACTGCCGTCGCTTGATGCCAGATTCAGGTTAATCGACTGCTGTCGCTTGATCTCATCCAGGTAGAACCGTTCGGGTACACTCAGCAGTTCATCCTCCAGACCCCTCAGGTAGTTTGCAACCGCTTCGCCGGCAACCCGGCCACTGAATGAGGCTGAGAGAAGCGAGTTGGCACCTAACCGGTTGGCCCCATGGTAACCGTAATCGCACTCGCCACAGGCGTAGAGGCCGGGGATGTTGGTTGCGTGATTGCGTGGGCTTCCAGGTTTTATGCCGCCATTGGTCTGACCCTTCTCAAAATCAACCCAGAGCCCGCCCATGGCGTAATGGGCCGAAGGGTAGATCTCCATGGGCTCGTGTACCGGATCAGTACCGTGAAATTTGCGGTAGATATCGAGGATCGCATGCAGTCGTTGCTCAATGAATCCCGGATTCAGATGTGTCAGATCGAGGTAGACCTTATCCTCCCCGGATACACCCAATCCCATCTCATGCACCACCTTCCAGATCGCACGGGACGCCACGTCCCGTGGTACCGTGTTTCCATAGCTCGGGTACCACTCTTCGAGAAAGTAGAATCGCTCTGCTTCGGGGATTTTGCCTGGACGCCGCTTCTCCTGGGGATCTTTCGGCACCCAGATACGCCCGCCCTCGCCACGAGCCGCTTCACTCATTAAGCGGGTCTTGTCGTCGCCAAGCATGGCGGTCGGGTGAAATTGGAAGAACTCCGTGTTGGCAAGCCAGGCCCCCTGCCGGTATGCGCGACATGCTGCCGCACCGGTGGAGTTGGTGGAATTGGTGGATCGATGGCCAAATACCTGCCCCATACCTCCTGTCGCAAGAATCACCGCATCGGCACGAAAATGTTTGACATCCATTGTGCGCAGGTTCATCGCGGTGATTCCTTTGCAGGTACCCTGTCCATCCTTTACCAGGGAGAGGAACTCCCACCACTCATATTTCTGCACACGCCCCAGGGACTCCATGCGGCGGATCTCTTGATCGACACCGTACAAAAGCTGCTGTCCCGTACTGGCACCGGCAAATGCGGTGCGCCGGTTCCTGACACCGCCGAAAAGACGGAGATCCAGCAATCCCTCTGCCGTGCGGGAGAAGGTAACACCCAAGCGTTCGAAAGTACGGATGATGCCGGGTGCCTGTTCACACATCGACTTTACCGGTGGTTGATTGGCCAGGTATGCGCCACCCTTCAGCGTGTCGACGATATGTTGCCAGACGCTGTCTCGTTCGCCTTTGGTGTCGAAGCAGGCGTTGATGCCGCCCTGAGCGCATACCGAGTGTGAACGCTTGACCTCGAATAGGGAGAAGATCTCTACCTGAAATCCGGCTTCCGCCACCCGCAATGCCGACCACAGGCCGCCCAGTCCACCACCGACGACGATGACTTTACGCGGTCTTTTCATGCAATGAATCCCAGCATACCGTGCACGCCCATGGCGCTCAGTGTCAGGGCAAGCAGCATGCAGAAATAGAACCAGTGACGTTGGGCATCGACACTTGTAGTGAGCCCCCAGCTGATTGCCATGGTCCACAACCCGTTACACAAGTGGAAGACTGCCAACAGGAGACCTGTCAGGTAGAGTAGAAAGGTGATGGGATTAGCAAGCAGGAACTGCATATGACTGAACAGATCGGCTTTGATTTCGGGTTGCCATATGCCCCAAATCCTGGTCCAACCCACATGCAATACAAGGAACAGCAGGATGCCGATACCGGAAATCCTCTGCAGCCAGTAAAAACGGTTGTGCAGCCAGGGATAGCGATACCAGTTGCCTTCGGCTCCGTGGATAATGACCAAACCGTATCCTGCATGAAACAGCAGCGGCAAGGCAATCACGAAGATCTCCATCAATGTCAGATAATTGAGACTTTGCAGCCAGCCCACGACCTGTTCGTTGTAATGGATCTGACCAAAACGGGATTGTGAATTTTCCCACAGATGGAAGATCAGGAAACCGCCAACGGGCAGGAGACCGAATAGTGAATGCAATCGGCGCAGTATAAAGTTTCGATTGTCGATGGAAGCTGTACGCATGGAGTTCAAAAGGCTATCGCGTTTATATACATTATAGAATTAATAACTTCTAATTCTCTGACGCAGGGCATTTATTCATCTTTTTTGCTGATTTCAATTGGAGCGGCTGTCCACACGCACGCCGGAGAGGCTGTCGACAGGCCCCGGCTACAACTTCGGTCGATGGAAATGTGGCTGACCGGTCTCGTCTTATACTACAGGGGTGGATGCCGATCGGCCCCTCGGACGGGATAGATACCACCCAAAATCACATTCCGTTCAGCGCCTGTGACGGAAGCAAGGTTACCATTAAGTCCACTGAGGGTGCGTTTCGCCAACCAGGCGAATGTGATGGCTTCGATCCAGTCCGGATCCACACCGTAAGCAGATGTCGGCAGTATCACGGCACTCGGCAGTCGATTGCCTAAACGTTCCAGCAGATAGAGATTGCGAGCTCCTCCACCGCACACCAAAACCTCAGATTCTTTGTAGCCCTCATCAAGAATTGCCCGGGCAATAGTGGCGGCGCTGAGTTCAACCAGGGTTGCCTGTACATCCACGGCTGAGAGCTGGTGACGGGTGAGTTTCTCCAGCAACCAATCAAGGGTGAAATATTCTCTGCCGGTGCTTTTTGGCGGAGGCTGTTGAAAATAGGGATCGGACAGCAGCTCATTCAGTAGGCTATCGTCGATATGGCCGCTTTTTGCCCATGCGCCCTGGTGGTCCAGCGAGACGGTCCGGTGATTTTCTATCCAGCGATCGAGCAGGGTATTCGCCGGTCCGGTGTCGTACCCGGTAACCGGTTTTGCATTATTGTCGGGCAGGCAGGTGATGTTGGCGATTCCGCCCAGATTCAAAATGATCCGCTTTATTCCGGGCTTTTGAAACAGCGCCTGATGGAGGACAGGTACAAGTGGTGCGCCTTGGCCGCCTGCCGCCATGTCACGACGGCGGAAATCAGCAACCGTGGTGATGCCTGTCAGTTCCGCAATAGTATTGGGATCCCCGATCTGCAGGGTAAAAGGATTTTCCGCGTCGGGACGGTGACGAATGGTCTGGCCGTGGCTCCCAATGGCGGTTACCTGTTGTGGCGTTATGCCGGTGTCTGACAATACGGTACGACAAGCGGTTGCGAAGGTGACGGCAACCTGTTTGTCGAGTTCCCCCATGCGGTCGATTTCATTGTCGCCAGGTTGGCAAAGGGTCCGCAGTGAGGTTCTGATTTGAGTGGGATAAGGCTCTATGTGACTCGCTATCAGGCGGGGCTGATTGCTGGAGAGGTCGACAACCACGGCGTCCACGCCATCCAGACTGGTGCCTGAGATGAGTCCCACAAACACTGATTCATTGGGCATTTGCAACAAGGGTGCGATTGATCAACTCAAGCTGCCTCAGCAGGGGTTGTATCTTCAATTGAAAGTCTTCACGATATTTTTTTGCGATAGGCTTGGCTGCAGGGAGCTTCACCGTCAAAGGATTCCTGTGCACGCCATTGAGGCGGAATTCATAGTGTAGGTGCGGGCCTGTTGCGAGCCCGGTACTGCCCACATATCCGATGGTCTGTCCCTGCTTGACCTTGCTTCCTTTCCTGGCTTTCTTGTTGTAGCGGGAAAGATGTGCGTACAGGGTAGTGTATGTCTGCCCATGCTTTATGATGACGGTCTTCCCGTAGCCGCCTTTCTTGCCTCGGTGAATGATCTTTCCATCACCGGCGGCTTTCACCGGCGTACCGGTTTTCGCCGCATAGTCGACCCCCCGATGGGGGCGCTTTTTACCCAGTACAGGGTGGTATCGTTCCCGGGTAAAGCGCGATGAAATACGCCTGAAATCGACCGGAGCCCGAAGAAAGGCCTTGCGCATACTGCGGCCATCAGGACTGTAGTAATCAGATCGACCTGTATCGTCTGTATACAGCAGGGCTCGGTAGGAGCGTCCCCGATTGACGAATTCCGCGGCCAGAATGGGACCGTCGCGTAGTTTCTCCCCGTCAAGATAGTCTTCCTCAAAGATGACCGTGAACCGATCGCCGCTGCGGATCTCCAGGGCGAAATCAATATCCCAACCAAAGATACCCGCCATCTGCATGATCAGCTTTTCTGAGAGACCGGCCTCCTTAGCCGCGAGGTAAAAAGAGTTCTCGATGGTGCCGCTGATGTGATTGGTCCTTACTTCCACCTCTCTGCTCAGTTCGGCTGCCTTAAACCCGTCTTCGACGGCGGTTATCTGGAGACTGTCGATCTTGCTCTGCTCGAGACGCAGACCGAGAAAATTCTGTTCCCCGTCCAGCTCCACGTGCAGGATCTCTCCGGGGCGAATATCGGTCAGTTTTTTTGCAGTGTCACTGGAGTGGACAATGCGGTGCAGCAGATTGGCGCTGAGATCATGCTTCTTAAATATGCTGGCCAGGGAGTCGCCATTCTGAATCTCGTAGGTCAGTGTATGGGACTCAGGCGCTGTCTCCTGTACCACTGCTACAGCCGGGATGTCAGTCTCGATAACCGGCTCGGCCTCGACGGCCACCGCCTGCCTGATGAAGCTGATTGACTGGTCCGGTGAATCGGGAGTGGCGGGCTTTCTGCTGGATTGGCCGGGTAATTGTAGTGGTAGAATCCTCTTCTGGTCTGTTTTTTCAATCTGTTCAGAGGAAGGGGAGGTGTCATCCACGGTGGTTTGGTGGGATGACAGGCTGAAGTAGAGGGTTCCTGCGGCAAGGAGAAGGAGTATAACCGCAGCAAACACCAGGCCTCGGCCGAGTAGGCCGCGCGCCGGTTTTCTCTCCAATGTGTAGGATTTAAAGTCTTGCATGATTGAATAATACGGCAATATATACTCTGTATCGGCCCCTTGACGATAGAATACAGCGCCTGATCACATAATGGATAGTAGCGCATAACACTATACAATGGTTAATTTTATCAGATGCTTCTAGTAGAGTGTGCAGCCATTGTCTTAATTTTAGAGATTTAGTAAATGACCGATGTCACTGGTTCCCTGGAACTTATTAAACGAGGTACGGAAGAGGTACTGCCTGAAGATCTGTTGATTAAAAAGCTGCAGCGGGGCACACCACTGAAGATCAAGGCAGGGTTTGATCCCACGGCCCCTGACCTCCACCTCGGGCACACTGTCCTTATCAATAAACTTCGACAGTTCCAGGAATTGGGGCACGAGGTGATCTTTCTGATCGGTGACTTCACCGGCATGATCGGTGATCCCACAGGTAAAAGCGCTACCAGGCCACCACTCACACGGGAAGCGGTGGTGGAGAATGCAAAGACCTATGAGCATCAGATCTTCAAAATTCTTGATCCCACCAAGACCACCGTCCTGTTCAACTCTTCCTGGATGGGAGAGATGTCGGCAGTGGATCTGATCCAGCTGGCGGCAAAGCATACGGTGGCGCGGATGTTGGAGCGGGATGATTTCAATAAGCGCTATACCGGTGGCCAGGCCATCGCTGTGCATGAATTCCTCTACCCGTTGATCCAGGGCTACGATTCCGTGGTGTTGAAGGCCGATGTGGAACTGGGAGGCACGGATCAGAAGTTCAACCTCCTGGTGGGGCGTCAACTGCAGGAGGCCTATCAGCAGGAGCCGCAAGTAGTGATCACCCTGCCAATCCTTGAGGGGTTGGATGGGGTGCAGAAGATGTCAAAGTCCCTCAACAACTATATAGGCATCACGGATGCCCCCGAGGAGATGTTCGGTAAGGTCATGTCGATCTCAGATGAACTGATGTGGCGCTATTTCGAGTTGTTGAGCTTTCGGCCGATGTCGGAGATATTAGCGTGGAAAAGAGAGATTGAGCGGGGAGCCAATCCACGGGATGTGAAAATCCGGCTTGCCGAAGAGTTGGTGGAACGCTTTCATTCCAGGGAGCAGGCGGTTAAGGCCCACGAGGCCTTCGTTGCCCGTTTTCAAAAAGGTCAGTTGCCCGATGAGATGGCCGAGTTCAACTTTACAGCATCCAATGGCGGTTATCCCATCGCCAATCTCCTGAAAGACGCCGAATTGGTGAAGAGCACCTCCGAGGCTATGCGTATGATAAAGCAGGGTGCGGTGCGCATTGACGGAGAGAGAGTGACAGATCACACCCTTACTGTGGTGGCAGGGCCATCCCATGTATATCAGGTAGGCAAGCGCAGATTTGCCCGCATCAGTCTGCATTAGTCGTTGACGGATCCCGGATCTTTCCCCCTGCCCTCCGCTGCAATCCATTTCGGAGGGCTGGTTACCCTTGAATTGACCGAAGAAATCAGCATTACCCGGCTCGATATTGAGATGGTCCTGCAAGGTAATTACAGATCTCCTGAAAAACCATCTGAAAGTTGTTGACGGAGGGGGTGAACTCCGTATAATGCGCCACTCTTTCGGGGGGCTTGAAGAAGCCGATTCGGAAGCCATGAGGGCCTCGGTTCTAGTGCTTGGATTTAGTTGTTGACAATGACTAATCGGGCTGTAGAATACGCGCTCTCGAACGGACCGGGAGGCCCCGGCGACTTGAAGAAAATTGAGAATTTTCTTGACACAAGTACAGGGTCCTTTAAAATAGGCGGTCTTTCTCGGAAGAAAATTCCGAGATGCTCTTTAACAATCAGGTTAGGTAATTTGTGTGGGTGCTCCGTTGGTCATGGGTAACCAAAGATCGACAGAGAGCATTCAAAGATAGTAATTCTATCCGAGAATCTCGAGTCAAAAGGATTGGCTGCCATAAGCAGCTATCAAACTTAAACTGAAGAGTTTGATCCTGGCTCAGATTGAACGCTGGCGGTATGCTTAACACATGCAAGTCGAACGGTAACAGCGAGAGCTTGCTCTCGGCTGACGAGTGGCGGACGGGTGAGTAACGCGTAGGTATCTGCCTAGTAGTGGGGGACAACTCGGGGAAACTCGAGCTAATACCGCATACGCCCTACGGGGGAAAGCGGGGGATCTTCGGACCTCGCGCTATTAGATGAGCCTGCGTTGGATTAGCTTGTTGGTAGGGTAACGGCCTACCAAGGCGACGATCCATAGCTGGTCTGAGAGGACGATCAGCCACACTGGGACTGAGACACGGCCCAGACTCCTACGGGAGGCAGCAGTGGGGAATATTGGACAATGGGGGCAACCCTGATCCAGCAATACCGCGTGTGTGAAGAAGGCCTGCGGGTTGTAAAGCACTTTCAATTGGGAAGAAAAGCTTGAGGTTAATACCCTCGAGTCTTGACGTTACCTTTAGAAGAAGCACCGGCTAACTCCGTGCCAGCAGCCGCGGTAATACGGAGGGTGCAAGCGTTAATCGGAATTACTGGGCGTAAAGCGCGCGTAGGTGGTTTGGTAAGTCAGATGTGAAAGCCCTGGGCTCAACCTGGGAATTGCATTTGATACTGCCTCACTAGAGTATGGTAGAGGGAAGCGGAATTCCGGGTGTAGCGGTGAAATGCGTAGATATCCGGAGGAACATCAGTGGCGAAGGCGGCTTCCTGGACCAATACTGACACTGAGGTGCGAAAGCGTGGGTAGCAAACAGGATTAGATACCCTGGTAGTCCACGCTGTAAACGATGTCAACTAGCCGTTGGACTCATTATAAGGGTTTAGTGGCGCAGCTAACGCGATAAGTTGACCGCCTGGGGAGTACGGCCGCAAGGTTAAAACTCAAAGGAATTGACGGGGGCCCGCACAAGCGGTGGAGCATGTGGTTTAATTCGATGCAACGCGAAGAACCTTACCAGCCCTTGACATCCTGGAAACTTACTAGAGATAGTTTGGTGCCTTCGGGAATCCAGTGACAGGTGCTGCATGGCTGTCGTCAGCTCGTGTCGTGAGATGTTGGGTTAAGTCCCGTAACGAGCGCAACCCTTGTCCCTAGTTGCCAGCACTTCGGGTGGGAACTCTAGGGAGACTGCCGGTGACAAACCGGAGGAAGGTGGGGATGACGTCAAGTCATCATGGCCCTTATGGGCTGGGCTACACACGTGCTACAATGGCCGGTACAGAGGGTCGCCAACCCGTGAGGGGGAGCTAATCTCAGAAAACCGGTCGTAGTCCGGATTGCAGTCTGCAACTCGACTGCATGAAGTCGGAATCGCTAGTAATCGCGAATCAGCATGTCGCGGTGAATACGTTCCCGGGCCTTGTACACACCGCCCGTCACACCATGGGAGTGGGTTGCAAAAGAAGTGGGTAGCTTAACCTTCGGGGGGGCGCTCACCACTTTGTGATTCATGACTGGGGTGAAGTCGTAACAAGGTAGCCGTAGGGGAACCTGCGGCTGGATCACCTCCTTTAAAAAAGTTGCCCGGATCTTCGGAGCATCCACACAAGTTACCTAGCCGATGTTGAAGCAGATACAGACCTGTAAAACAGCTAAGCAGCTGTACTGCGCTGAGTGACTTGGGTCTGTAGCTCAGTTGGTTAGAGCGCACCCCTGATAAGGGTGAGGTCGGAGGTTCAAATCCTCCCAGACCCACCATATTTATTCAGAACCATTTGACTCTTCAGGGGCCATAGCTCAGCTGGGAGAGCGCCTGCCTTGCACGCAGGAGGCCGGGAGTTCGATCCTCCCTGGCTCCACCAATACAGCTGAACGGTTCAGGCCGTTAGTGCTAAGTGTCTAGCGACAACGCTAGCCACTTCGTATTATCGAAGTACTGCTCTTTAAAAATTAGGTTAGATCGCAGATAGGCGGATGTCGTGAGACATCCAATATCTAAATGAGTATCTAAGTTCTCAAACTTAGTTATTTGGGTATGTTGCATTTGTACGACCGGACTCCAGAATTTTTGGGGTTATATGGTCAAGTGATTAAGCGCATATGGTGGATGCCTAGGCGGTAGAAGGCGATGAAGGACGTTGTAGCTTGCGATAAGCTTCGGGGAGCCAGCAAACAGGCTTTGATCCGGAGATCTCCGAATGGGAAAACCCACCTGTCGTAAGACAGGTATCTCGTACTGAATTCATAGGTGCGAGAGGCAAACCCGGGGAACTGAAACATCTAAGTACCCGGAGGAAAAGAAATCAACCGAGATTCCCTCAGTAGCGGCGAGCGAAAGGGGATTAGCCCTTAAGCTGCGATGTGGTTAGTGGAACAGTCTGGAAAGTCTGGCGATACAGGGTGATAGCCCCGTACACAAAAACCTATTCGCAGTGAAATCGAGTAAGGCGGGACACGTGATATCCTGCTTGAATATGGGGGGACCATCCTCCAAGGCTAAATACTCTCTACCGACCGATAGTGAACCAGTACCGTGAGGGAAAGGCGAAAAGAACCCCGTAGAGGGGAGTGAAATAGAACCTGAAACCGTATGCGTACAAGCAGTGGGAGCCCCTTCGGGGGTGACTGCGTACCTTTTGTATAATGGGTCAGCGACTTACTTCTCAGTGGCAAGCTTAACCGTATAGGGGAGGCGTAGGGAAACCGAGTCTTAATAGGGCGTTCAGTCGTTGGGAGTAGACCCGAAACCGGGCGATCTATCCATGGCCAGGGTGAAGGTGCGGTAACACGCGCTGGAGGCCCGAACCCACCTATGTTGAAAAATGGGGGGATGAGCTGTGGATAGGAGTGAAAGGCTAATCAAGCCCGGAGATAGCTGGTTCTCCTCGAAAGCTATTTAGGTAGCGCCTCGCGTCTCACTCCATGGGGTAGAGCACTGTTTCGGCTAGGGGGCCATCCCGGCTTACCAAACCGATGCAAACTCCGAATACGTGGAAGTGTAATCGCGGGAGACACACGGCGGGTGCTAACGTCCGTCGTGGAAAGGGAAACAACCCAGACCGCCAGCTAAGGTCCCAAAATCATGGCTCAGTGGGAAACGATGTGGGAAGGCATAGACAGCTAGGAGGTTGGCTTAGAAGCAGCCATCCTTTAAAGAAAGCGTAATAGCTCACTAGTCGAGTCGGCCTGCGCGGAAGATTTAACGGGGCTTAAGCCATGTACCGAAGCTGCGGATGCGTGCTTGCACGCATGGTAGAGGAGCGTTCTGTAAGCCTGCGAAGGTGTGCTGTAAGGCATGCTGGAGGTATCAGAAGTGCGAATGCTGACATGAGTAACGATAAAGGGGGTGAGAGGCCCCCTCGCCGAAAACCCAAGGTTTCCTGCGCAACGCTAATCGGCGCAGGGTTAGTCGGCCCCTAAGGCGAGGCAGAAATGCGTAGTCGATGGGAATCCGGTTAATATTCCGGAACTATTTATTACTGCGATGGGGTGACGGAGTAGGCTAGGTCATCCGGGTGTTGGTTTACCCGGTTTAAGCGTGTAGGGAGTCGGTTTAGGTAAATCCGGACCGGCAATTCTGAGACGTGATGACGAGTCTCCATGTGAGACGAAGTGATTGATGCCATGCTTCCAGGAAAAACCTCTAAGCTTCAGGTAATAAGTAACCGTACTCTAAACCGACACAGGTGGGTAGGGTGAGAATCCCAAGGCGCTTGAGAGAACTCTGGTGAAGGAACTAGGCAAAATAGTACCGTAACTTCGGGAGAAGGTACGCCCTTGGTATGTGAAGAGACTTGCTCTCGGAGCAGAAGAGGGTTGCAGTGACCAGGTGGCTGCGACTGTTTATTAAAAACATAGCACTCTGCAAACTCGAAAGAGGAAGTATAGGGTGTGACGCCTGCCCGGTGCCGGAAGGTTAATTGATGGGGTTAGTCTTCGGACGAAGCTCTTGATCGAAGCCCCGGTAAACGGCGGCCGTAACTATAACGGTCCTAAGGTAGCGAAATTCCTTGTCGGGTAAGTTCCGACCTGCACGAATGGCGTAACGATGGCCACGCTGTCTCCACCAGAGACTCAGTGAAATTGAAATCGCTGTTAAGATGCAGTGTACCCGCGGCTAGACGGAAAGACCCCGTGAACCTTTACTACAGCTTTGCACTGGACTTTGAATATGTTTGTGTAGGATAGGTGGGAGGCTTTGAAGCGGAGACGCCAGTCTTCGTGGAGCCAACCTTGAAATACCACCCTGATATATTTGGAGTTCTAACCTCGACCCGTTATCCGGGTTAGGGACAGTGTATGGTGGGTAGTTTGACTGGGGCGGTCTCCTCCCAAAGAGTAACGGAGGAGCACGAAGGTACCCTCAGCGCGGTCGGACATCGCGCAACGAGTGCAAAGGCATAAGGGTGCTTGACTGCGAGACAGACAAGTCGAGCAGGTACGAAAGTAGGTCTTAGTGATCCGGTGGTTCTGTATGGAAGGGCCATCGCTCAACGGATAAAAGGTACTCCGGGGATAACAGGCTGATACCGCCCAAGAGTTCATATCGACGGCGGTGTTTGGCACCTCGATGTCGGCTCATCACATCCTGGGGCTGAAGTCGGTCCCAAGGGTATGGCTGTTCGCCATTTAAAGTGGTACGCGAGCTGGGTTTAGAACGTCGTGAGACAGTTCGGTCCCTATCTGCCGTGGGCGTTTGAGATTTGAGGGAAGCTGCTCCTAGTACGAGAGGACCGGAGTGGACGTATCTCTGGTGTTCCGGTTGTCACGCCAGTGGCACTGCCGGGTAGCTAAATACGGACAGGATAACCGCTGAAAGCATCTAAGCGGGAAGCCCCTCCCAAGATGAGATCTCACTGGACCTTTAAGGTCCCTGTAGGGCCGTTGAAGACTACAACGTTGATAGGCTGGGTGTGGAAGCACAGTAATGTGTGGAGCTAACCAGTACTAATTGCCCGTGAGGCTTGACCATATAACACCCAAATATTTTGGGCTGAGTTCAAGCAAACGCAACACCCATAGATATAGCCTTGCGATCTAACCGAATGCTGAGTCGTTCCTAGGGAGCGACTCCGACAGTTTACCTGGTAGACATAGCGTGTTGGTACCACCCGATCCCATCTCGAACTCGGAAGTGAAACGACATAGCGCCGATGATAGTGTGGGGTCTCCCCATGTAAAAGTAGGACACTGCCAGGTTTTTACAGCAAAACCCCGGACCCGGAAGGTCCGGGGTTTTTTTTTGTCTCGATGTGAACCAGTATAGGTTCCCTGGCCCGGGTTTAACGATAACGTGTTAGATTGTAATCTCGTTGATCGTGAAATCGTATTGCATTTTAAAAGATTATGGTTCTCTCACTGGCGCTACTTGTCTTCGGTTTCCTGCTGACTGGATTGGCGGTTCGCCAACTTGTTTTCAAAAGGAAGCTCATTGCGGCGGGCCTGAACGGTTTGCTGGGTCTAATTGTCCTGCTGGTTGCAACCTTTATTTCTTTGCTGCTGTTTAATGTTCAGAGCTATATTCAGTTGACCAAGGAGCGTGTACTGGCTGAGGTTGAGATCGTTACTGTTGACGCCGGAACCGCATCCCTGGGGTTGACGGTCAACGGTAGGCACGGAATCTATGCTCTTTCAGCTGATGAGTGGCGGTTGGATGCGCGTTTTATTAAATGGAAACCGTGGGTTGTGTTGCTTGGAAAGGATCCGGTGGTGCGTTTGGATGCGCTGTCGGGACGAAATGCCGTACCGGGCAATAGCGTTATCAGGGTTTATAATCTGCATGAGGATTATGAGATTATCGACAGTATAATCGCCAACCTGACCGATCATTTCGGCATGGTTGATACAATGTACGGCAGTTCGGTGTATATGCCGATTGAAGCAGGTGCTCATTACCAGATCAGTGCAAACCATGCCGGTTTGATTGCGCGTCCGGTCAATCGAAAAGGTGAACAGGCAGTCATGCAGTGGGACAGGTAATGATTGAGTACAGGCTAAGCTTCAAATCACCCCATGCGCATCTGTTTGAAGTCGAGCTGATCCTGGAGCAGCCCGATACCAATGGGCAGGTAATCTACCTTCCCGGTTGGATACGCGGCAGTTACATGGTGCGTGATTTCGCTCGTAATATCGTTTCCATCCAGGCATTGTCGGGAAGTGAGCCTATTGAGCTGGTCAAGCTTGACAAGCAGAGTTGGCGTGTTTCACCGGTGGCGGGTGAACTGCGTATCGTGTACACGGTTTATGCTTGGGAACTGACCGTCAGAACTGCGTATTTCGATACCGAACAAGCATATATCAATGGACCCTGTCTGTTTTTAGGCGTCGCTGGCTTTGAAAATGAGCCCTGCAGATTGAGTATTGATCGTCCGGGGGAGAGTTATGCCGAAGAGTGGCGTCTGGCTACCGCAATGCCGGTGGGGTATATCGATGAAGCAGGATTTGGTACCTACCTCTGTGACTGTTATGAAGCGCTGATCGACTATCCCATTGAGGCAGGACATTTTACCGATGCTGACTTCCTGGTGAATGATCAACGGCATCGATTGGTGGTCAGCGGTGTACATGACGCTGAATTGCAGCGGTTTTGCAGTGATTTAGGTCGGATCTGCCATGAAGAGGTGGAACTGTTCGGTGAATTGCCGATATCGCGTTATCTCTTTTTGCTTCAAGTGGTCGGTAATGGTTATGGGGGATTGGAGCACCGTAACTCCACCAGCCTTATGATTGGCAGGGACGATCTGCCAAAACTGGGCGATGAAGGCGTCACAGCCGGTTATCGAAAACTGTTGGCACTCTGCAGTCATGAGTATTTCCACCTTTGGAACGTCAAGCGGATAACACCGGAAGTATTTTTGCAACAGGGGACTGCGGCAGAGGTGTACACCCGTCAGTTATGGATTTTTGAGGGGATCACCTCCTACTACGATGAACTGATCCTTGTCAGGAGCGGCGTGATTGAGCGCAAGGCCTACTTTGAAATGATGGCGGAAACAATCACGCGTGTGATGAGAAACAGCGGGAGACATAAACAAACCCTGGAGGAGTCGAGTTTCGATGCCTGGACAAAATTCTACAAACAGGACGAGAACGCGCCCAATGCAATCGTAAGTTACTATGCCAAAGGCGCCCTGTTCGCCCTGCTGCTCGATCTGAGCATACGCCTGCAGAGTGACAACTCATGTTCACTTGACCATGTGATGCGCGAGATGTGGCAACGATACGGTCGTCGCTCAGTGGGTGTTCTGGAGGATGGATTTGAAAAACTTGTGGTTGAAGTGACATCCCTGGATCTGCAGCCACTGTTTGATCTTGGGGTCCGTTCAACAGAGGAGTTGCCACTTGCCGAGATCTTGGCCGAGTTTGCCGTGGAACTTCATCTGTTTCCCGCTAAATCCAGTGAGGATCAGGGCGGGGTGGTGACAGAACCGCCAAAGGCCGCTCCAGCCAATCCGGTGTTGGGTGCTAAATGGAAACAATTGGAAAAGAGGATTCGGATTTTGCAGGTGTTTGACGGTGGAGGAGCTCAGCAGGCAGGGTTGGCGGCGGGTGACGAGATCGTTGCCGTAGACGGGTTGAGTATGAATGCAAAACAGATGGAACAGTATATCGCCAGGCAACAGGAGGAGGTATCCATTGAGATGCATGTGTTTCGCAGGGACGAGTTGAAGGTTATCCATTTCACTGCATATCCAGCTGAGGCCGATACCTGTACCATCTATCTCCCCCAACATCCCGGCAGCATTCAGCAGCAGCGTCTTAATAACTGGTTAAAGGGCCATGTACCGGCATCATGATTTAATTCATAGATTGGCGGATGGACGGTTTCACTCAGGTCAGGAGTTGGGGCGTCTGTTGGACGTGACGCGCTCGTCAGTTTGGAAAAAACTCAAACAATTGAAGGAGGAATACAATCTCGAGATCGATGCGGTGACAGGGAGGGGATATCGCTTGCGTGAACCGCTTGATCTTCTGAATCATGACGTCATTCTTAAACTGCTGAGCGATAACGATAGCGAGGCGCCACCGGCATTGGTTCTGCACGCCTCTATAGATTCAACCAACAGTTGGTTGATGAAACAGGCAGCTTCGGGTGCCGAGTCAGGGACCGTATGCCTGGCGGAACAGCAACTGGCTGGTAAGGGCAGGCATGGCCGTAAGTGGATCTCACCATTCGGAAGAAACCTCTATTTCTCAATGTTGTGGCGTTTCGAACATCCGCCGATGCAGATTGCGGGACTCAGCCTGGCTTCGGCCATTGCGATTGTGCGTTTGTTGCATGAGCTGAATTGTGATCAGGCCGGACTTAAATGGCCTAACGATATATTGTGGCGAGGCAAAAAATTGGCCGGTCTTCTCCTGGAGATAACAGGGGAGGCCAGTGGTCCCTCGCAGATTGTTATCGGTGTCGGTCTGAATACCCGGTTGGGCATTCATGGTGGTGATATCGATCAACCGTGGATCGATCTGGATTCTATTCCAAATATCACCTGGCCGACCCGCAACGAACTGGTATGTAGGTTGATCCTACATCTGAGAGATGTCATACGGCAGTATCAGTCCGATGGTATGCAATCATTTCTTGATGAGTGGCATAGGCATGATCTGCTATTGGGTCGAGAGGTGGAAATTCGCAGCCATAGCCAGGTCCACGCGGGGGAACATTTGGGAATTGATCTGAATGGAGCGATCCGCTTGCGATGCAATGGCAAGGAGCAGTCATTTCACGCCGGTGAGGTGAGTCTTCGGCAACTGGTTGATGAAAGAAGATGAAACTCTATGTTGATATAGGCAATTCGGCCATCAAATGGGCAACCGAGGAGGATCTGCACGTTGATATCCTGCATCAGGAGGAATCACACAATCTCCCAGCAGCGATTGAACAGGCCTGGCTCAAACTGAAGAAGCCTGAAGCAGTCTATATCGCCAGTGTGCGCCAACAGGATATTGATGCGAAACTACTGAGCTGGATTGAACGGCATTGGCAGATAATACCGTTTTTCGCTGAAACAAAGCAGCAGGGGCACGGAGTAACAAACGGATATGACCAGCCTGGTCAACTGGGCGTCGACCGTTGGTTGGCGCTCATCGCGGCGCGTGCCCTTTCGAAATCACCCCAGATTGTCGTAGACTGCGGTTCAGCGACAACGATCGATGCCATGGACGGAGAGGGACGACATATCGGTGGTATCATCTTGCCGGGATTGCGGATATTTGCCCATTGTCTGAGACAAAATACCGATATCCCGCATTATGATTCCGGTGAGATTGGCGATTGCTTCGCTACCGATACAGCATCCGGCATCCTTACGGGCGCCATTGTGGCTCAATGTGCGACCGTGGAAAAGCTGTATCAAACACTGCAGGCACGGGAACTGGGTGATGTCCTTTGCGTTGTTACAGGTGGCGATGCGGAATTGTTGACACGCCACCTTGAAGTGTCCCACCAGGTTGTCCATGGCCTGGTTCTGAACGGGTTGCGCTTACAGTCTGGTCACGCGGGGTAGGCCATGCACTGTATGACTCCACCACAGGATGCGAAATGAACACAACAGATAAAGTATTGTTATGAAATGGCTCTTTTTCATTCTGCTGCTGGCGAATTTGGGGATGTTTATCCTAATCTACCCTCAGAAGGCAGAAAAAAACCTTAATAACGGCTTGCCGGATGTGGGTGAACTCTATCTCTATGAAGAGATTGCGGCGTTGAAAACTGAGCCAAACGCTACCGATGATGTTGTACTTGCCGGTGTGAACGATCCGGATGCCGAGCGGGTACAACAGGACTCATCTGATGATCGCACTAAGACACCTGATGCTGAGCTGTCTTTGCAGGGTAGGACCCCTGCCGAACCGATTGCAGAGCCTCTGCCTGAGGTCCCCATTGCAGAAGCTGAGACTCCCGCCGAACCCGAGTTTGACATTCCAGTAAGTGAAAATGCCGTGGCTGAGATACCGGCAGCGGAAGTGATGCCGGTATGTCGAACGATCGGTTACCTGGAAAGTCGCTCTGACGCTGAGATCGTCTCCGTAAGTTTGCGGGCGTTGGGTTTGAAACCGGAGTTGCAGTCGGAGACCAGTAATGAACAGGCGGGTGTCTGGGTTTTAATCCCCCCGCAAACCACCAGGCGGGAAGCGATCGAAATCTCAAATCGCCTGGAGAGGGACGGTGTGAGCGATTTGTGGCGATTTACCAGTGGTGAACTTGTACATGCCATATCACTCGGCCTGTTCCGTAACGAGGAGCGTGCTGAGGCACGGAAAAATGAGATAATTGACCTCGGTTATGAAGCGATTATCAAGCCACGCTATCGCCAAAAAACCAAATATTGGCTCTATTTTCAAGAAGGTACACCTACGTCCGATAGCAAAAAGGGTTGGAATGACCTATTCGCCAAATTTCCTGATCTCGAATCAAATGAGACGGCTTGCCGTTAAGTTTGCCACAAGACACAGAAACGCATAGAATTCGCACTCTCCAGCCGGCGTAGCTCAGTTGGTAGAGCAGCTGATTTGTAATCAGCTGGTCGGGGGTTCGAATCCTCTCGCCGGCTCCATGTATTTCAATGGGTTAGGATGATATTCCGCTAATCCGTTGGTCTAAATCTCCCTCAGCGGTACAATATTGGTACACTCCGAAGTTTTCGGGGTTCCTGGCTTGTACGTTTAGGGAGGATTGATGGCGACAATAACCAAGAGGTCGTCAGGCAGATGGAAAGCCGTTGTTCGTCGCAAGGGCTGGCCAACCACGGTCAAAACCTTTCGGGTTAAGAAAGACGCTGAGGACTGGGCGCGCAGTGTCGAGGATGAGATGGCACGAGGCGTGTTCGTTTCCCGCCGTGCTGCCGAAACCACAACCGTAAAAGAAGCGCTCGACCTCTACCTGCGTGAAATCACCCCTACGAAGAAGGGCGCCAACTCCACGAACAGGGAGCCAGGCAGGGCGAAGCCGCTAAAGAAGCATCTGGGTGACTACGCCCTTGCCGCCCTCAATCCCAAGATCCTTGCGGACTACCGCGATCTTCGCCTAAACACTATCAGCAAGAAAACAGGCCGGCCCCTCTCCGCGTCTACCGTCCGGCTGGAGCTTGCGTTGCTGAGTAACCTTTACACGGTGGCAATACGGGAATGGGGGCTCGGTCTGATCGCCAACCCGGTCGCCGCCATCCGGAAACCCAGTCCGGGGCAGGGAAGAAACAGACGGCTCAGCTGGAATGAAGCTAAGAGGCTGCTCAAAGCGTGTGATCGGCATTCGAATCCCATGCTGGCCTGGGCTGTCCGGGTCGCTCTCTATACGGCCATGCGACAGGGAGAGATCCTATCCCTCACATTGGACCAAGTGGACCTGCAAAGGCGCATCGTTCGCCTCAATGCCACAAAAAACGGCAGCGCCCGAACGGTGCCGCTGTCGAGGCGTGCGACAAGGGTTCTACGCCAGGCCATTGCGCACCCCGTGAGACCCAAGGGTGTTGACCTGATCTTCTATGGAGAGCCCGGAAAGGATAAGAAGCGCCGACCCTATACGATCAGCAAGGTTTGGTCTAACACGCTCCAGCGAGCAGGTATTAGCGACCTCCGTTTTCACGATCTTCGCCATGAAGCAGTTTCCAGGCTGGTTGAGAAGGGGTTGAGCGACCAGGAGGTGGCGGCTATCAGTGGCCATAAATCAATGCAGATGCTGAGGCGATATACACATCTGAGGGCAGAAGACCTGGTAGAGAAATTGGGGTAGCTATTGCTGTTAGAGAGTAGCCCGATAGGTAATAATAAGAATATTATTACTATTATTATTACTCCAAAAACGAGTAGATGTTATTGGTGACTGGCATTCTCCGATCTTAGCAGGACTATCGGATAGCGGTATGCTGACTCAGTTGTCAGAATGAGGAGGTCATTATGGCTGACGAAGATAATATGATGGAGAATGATCAGACTGAAGAAGAGTGCCCTATGTGTGGAGGAGGGGGCGGATGGCCTCACCCTTTGCGGCCCGGAGGGTTTGAAAAGTGCCGCGTGTGTAATGGTACAGGAAAAATAACTCCGGATAATGGAGCGGAATATCAGGTTTCTGAAGAATGATTGTTAACGACTTACCGGAAAATTATCGGCAAGCACTTGAAATAGTCGAGGGAGCGGGGGGCAAAGTGTCGGAATTTGCCAAAGATTTAGTGCGTGATAAACAGAGACTAGGGCTGAGTGATGATGACATTATTGCTTTCTTAATCGATCGATACAAAGTCACTAATAATGAAGACCGCTCGAGCAGCGAATAGGGCATCAAGATGAATAGACCGGGAGACCCAGAGGCAATACAACTCGCAAAAGAGATGGTTCGTGATCAAGCTGATGCAGGTGGTGTTTTAAAGCAACAAACTATGTAAGTTCCTGCATCAGTACAGCCTTAGCGAATGATTTTTGCCGTTTTCTGAGGCGACCCCAAGTAAATGAATCCTATTAATTCTCATTTGAGGCGAGTTGTATAGTACCCAAACTAAAACAGTAGATTTCGAATGAATAATAGGCTAGGACGCGCATTATGGTCCGGCATCAGCCGGATTGACATCACCAAAGAAGGTATTGTGATCAAGCCATTGCTTGGCAAGTCACGGGTATGTGTATTTTCAACTATATCGACACCGGTATTGATTTCGCCCACTTTGCTAGGTTCCCGGTTGGTTGTTGGCGGCGAGGTTATTGCACAGCGCCTGTCGTTTGCAGCAGCTTCTGGCCTGGTGGAAGTCTATCGGGACCATCGTGAGTCGTACTGGCGGCAAAAACTTATGCCTGCGATTGAAGCAGTAAATGCTGCAATGGTTCCATTTATGGCATTGCAAAAGAGGAATCGCTACCTACGTGCCAGTGAATTAAATGATGCTTTTCATGATTTCAAATTACATACCTTTGTTCTGACGCATTTGGATGATTGTGCGCTGCTGGGATTGGCAGTGCCGGATGGAGTATCTGAAATGAAGGCTTTTCTTGATGCTCCTGATGCATGGCGTAACACTTTGAACGACCGTTTGCTGGCGGTGCAGGAAAGCCATTTCTCTCCCTTGTTTGATTCGCTAGAGAGCCACCCACTGACGCCACAACAACGTAAAGCCTGTATTGTCGATGAAGATAATATCCTTGTATTGGCGGGCGCGGGTACTGGAAAAACCAGTACTATGATGGCGAAGGCAACATACCTGGTCAAAGCGGGTTTGGCTAAGCCAAACGAGATTCTTATGTTGGCTTTTGCCAAAAAAGCACGCGAGGAACTAGAAGAGCGCGTATTTGGCATTAACGGTATGGAAGGAGTGCAAGCGGAGACTTTCCACTCTCTTGGTTGCAAAATTATTGGTGCCGTAGAGGGAAAGCGTATGGCGGTTTCGGTGTTGGCGCAAGATGATGTTAAGCGCTCTAAGTTTATCGATGAAGGGATTGAAGAGCTTCAGGCTGATAGGCGGTTCCTTCATGCACTTCGTGAATTTTTCGGTAATTATCTGCTACCTATACCTAATGATCTGCAATTCAAGAACTTTGGTGAATATTTAAGGTACTTGAAAAAACATGAGATCCGATCACTTAATGGTGATGTGGTGAAGAGCTTTGCCGAGCTGGAGATTGCCAACTATCTCTACATGAACGGCATCGAGTACATATACGAAAATAAGTACGAGTATGAAACAGCTACCGCTAAACACGCGCAATACAGGCCTGACTTTTATCTTCCCGATCTCGAAGTATATATCGAGCACTATGGTGTGGATCGTAACAATAACACAGCACATGGCATCGATAAGAAAAAGTATTGGAAAGATATCGAATGGAAGCGTGAGTTACATCGTGAGCATGGTACTTCTTTAATTGAGACATACAGTTACGAAAGAGGAGAAGGCAATCTGTTGAAATTCCTTGAAGAGCGGTTGCGTACCCATTGTGAAATGCGCGGCGTGGAATTCGAGACCGTTATTCAAGAAAAACCATTTGATGCAATACGTGATTTGGGTAGCTATAAGGTATTCTCTAAGCTGCTCAACGATTTTCTGACTGTATTTAAGGGTAGTCCCTGGACCGTGCGGGAATTGCGTAATCAACTAGATGGAAGTTGGAATGACGCCAGACTGGGTGTGTTCCTCCATGTTTTCGAAGTGGTCAGGGAACGTTATGAGGATGCGTTAGAAAAGAGTAAAACTATCGACTTTAATGACATGATTAAAAAGGCTACGGCCTATGTCGAGAATGGTGAGTCTAAGCCAGCCTATCGTTATATTATGGTAGACGAGTTTCAGGATATATCGCCTGCTCGTGCTGCATTGGTAAAGGCCTTGCGTGACAAGGTGCCTGGTTGTGCGCTGTTTTGTGTAGGTGACGACTGGCAGGCCATTTACCGATTTACCGGGAGCGATGTGACACTGACAACAAAATTCCAGGAGCATTTCGGCCACACTGAACGGGTAGATCTGGATAAGACATTTCGGTTTAATAATCGTATCAGCGACGTTGCCTCGCGCTTTGTACAGACAAATCCTGGCCAGCTACGAAAGACGATATGCACCCATGCCAATAGCGAGCGCACCGAGATTTGCATTATAAGTAAACCAGATCGAGATGCAGCCTTGCAGCAGGCATTGGAAGAGGTTGTCAAGCGTGCGGCAGGCAATAGGGTATCAGTGTTCCTGTTGGCCCGCTTTAACGACAGTAAGCCTGACGATCTAAAACAGCTTCAACGAGAGCATCCGAGTTTGGATATAGGTTTCCATAGCGCACATCGCTCCAAAGGTCTGGAGGCGGATTACGTGATCCTCCTGGATGTAATTGAAGGGAAAAAAGGGTTTCCGTCAATGATGGAGACGGACCCGATACTTGAACGAATTTTGCCTACGTTGGAAACATTTCAATTTGCCGAAGAGCGGCGCCTTTTTTATGTGGCGCTTACAAGGGCGCGAAATAGTGTATGGTTGCTGACTCAGCCTGGTAAAGAGTCACTGTTTATTAGTGAATTGGCACAAGATGGTTACGACGTGAATTTTGATCGGGACCAGCTGGCTGAAGCCGTTATCTCGACGGTGCGCTGCCCAACCTGCCTGGATGGGGTATTGGAGCGGCGCCAAGGAAAATACAAAGATTTCTACGGGTGCTCGCTTTATCCCTATTGCGATGGTATGGCGGAATCCTGTCCCGTCTGTGATATGGCGCCTTTAACAACAGATGGTCACCAGCATCGCTGCGCCAATCCAGACTGCTATTTTGAAGCAGATACCTGTACTGAATGTGGGACTGGTTACATGAAGTTAATCACAAAAGGCCCCTATGGTCCATTCTATGGTTGTAGTAATTGGCGGGGAGATATGCGTACAAGTTGTATGAGAAAGAGGCCAGTTAAGCAGAAATAGTACTTCGACATTCGGAATGGCAGAAAACAAAAACATGGGTGTACTATGAAGATAGATAAGCGAGATCAGCTGACTCGCAACGCCATGGCCGACGTGAGGGCCAATCGCGTGGTCGATCACCAGGCCGTCCAAGACTGGGCCGACAGACTGGATTCCAACAAACCGCTGCCGGCACCAACAGCGAAAAAGGCGGCACAAGAGGCCGCCTCGTCAAGGTCGAATATCTGAAACTACGCAGGATCCGGAAAAGGCATCGCCTGGCGCAATGTATCCTGCGCCTCCAGAAAGTCATCCCTGCTGGCCAGCCCCGTTTCTGCCTGGTAGTACAGAATCGTGACCATGTTTGCGACGGCTTCCGCTATTGGCGAAATCTGCCGGGCCGTCTCCTGATCGATCCAATCGATATCCAGAAGCTGACTGGCCGCCTGGTGCATCACTTGGCCGGCTTCGATATTATGTTGCATTGCCATTTTTCACCTCCTATCAGGTGTTGAGTGGAAGTGCCGGTCGGTTGTCGAAGAGCCGACCGGCGCGCTTCAGGACTGTTTGGTATCAGTCCCAACAAAGGCAGCGATCTCCGCTGCCATATCAACCTCAGTCTCATCGGTAGATTCCAAGCTATTGCCGTGAGATGAGGAAGCAGAGTCTGCGGCCCTTGCCTGAATCGCATCCGCTATGCGACCGCCTGTAGTGTCTGCAATCCGCTCCTTGGCCGATTCAACCACAGAGCCTACCTTTGCCTTTGCTACATCTGCGGTACCCTGAGCCAAGTTGGAGAGAAACCCTCCAGTTGAATCGGAACTTCTATTGCCTGGCGTTTGATCACCCTGGGTATCTGGAGATACAGAGGCAGCAGAGCCTCCGGATACATCGCTGGAAGATCCGGCTGGTTTTCCAAAGGGTATTTCCCCAGAAACACCACTGGAGTCTGACCCGCCGTCAGCTCCTCCAGCGGCCATATCAGAAGCCGCTGCTAACATCTCACCGCCACCCCCAAAAGATCCCGTATTTGCAGCTGAGAAGGCCGCCTTCAGTGCAGACATCCCCCCGGCTACCTCGGCAGCTCCGGACGAAATCATTGAACCCGCCATTGTGGTTGCAGCAGCAGCCGTTCCAGCAGCACCCAGCATAGCGCCAGCCCCAAACTGTCCGATCCCCATACCACCAGGTGCGTGACCGGTGATGATTCCGGACAGTAGCTGCGGCACTTTGGTGGTCAACAACAATATCGTGAAAATCACTACGGCGATGACGACCAATTCTGACAGTTCAATGCCAGCCTGCATTTTTGTGTAATAGTCGTTGATCAATGACACGCCGATCCCAATGATTAGAATCATTGCCATTATCTGGACAGCGAGCCCCAACACCGCTTTGAAGTAGTTGATCGCCATCTCAGAGGTCCAACGGGACCCGCCGAATCCCAGGAAGAAGATACCGCCGTAGGCCATGATCCAGGACGAGATATAAAGCATAAGTACGTTCACTGCGATCATGACAGTCATCGCCAGCACAATAAGGCCAAGTGTGATACCAAACGCACTATCAATTGGCGACCATAAAGACGATTCTGCGAATGTTTTGCCGAGCATGATGAAGCCGATATCCACAACCTCTGATGGCGTAAAGTTAGCGCTGTATCCGCTCAGACCTGCGGCAGCCCCTCCTAGCTGTCTGAGCGAATTGATTATTGATCGTGCGAAAGCAGGCCCGTTGATCAATAGCCACCAGAAGAATCCGGTGAAAACCGTAAATCGTACCAATTCAGCGAAGAACTCGCCGATGTCGGCCTTCCGCAATGCCATCATGCCAAACGTCCACACCATCGAGATCAGCACCAATGTCCAAAACAGGCGGGTTGCGGCCGATTCAAATATGCTTGCCCATGAGCTCGCGTTAGATTGAAACCGACTCAAGACCTCATCCATGATGCCATCATTGTTAATGGCGGCACTTGCATCCGTTGTTAACAACAGTAAGCCAATCACTGCCGAGAAGATGATTAACGCCGGGATTTTGTTAAAGTTTTTCATTTTGGGTTTGCTCCTTATATGTCGCCCCATGATTTGGGGGCTTTGCTCGGCTTGAATGGGTTCTCTCTAGTGCATTTCGATGCGAACTCCTTTCGGAGACTCTCCGGCTCCAGGGCCATGATGTTTTCGCGCTTGCAGTTCTCGATGTTCACTTCTGGCATGGTTGTCTGCTCTTGTGAACACCCTGCAAGTGTGAGAAACGCAATCATCGACAATTTCTGAATAGTCATATTTTCTATCTCCCTATATGTCTCCCCAGGATTTGGGGGAAGTGCTCTTAATAAATCCGTTGTTTCGAAATCGCTTGCTCGCAGCCTGTTGACGCGCTTCTTCCGCCATCTGAGCCTGCATCCGTGTGGTCACAGCATTCTGTTGAGCGATCAACAGCCCCCGAATCTGCAAGAGCTGGTTGGCCTGCTGGCTGGCGAGCTGGTTGGCGTAACCAATGGCCTCCATCTGGCCCCCTGCCCCGGTGGCCGCAGACTGAAGCCGCTCCAGTTGCCTGGCGTCGTCCTCTATCGCGTCCTGTTGTTGGTCAAGGCCCTCGAACAATGCGCGGTTTGCGCGCTGCTGAGATTCATAGCCCAGCGATCTGGTCTCTTCGAGCTTCGCCCACTCGGCGGCCGTACAACCGCCGCTGCCGTCGAAGCAAGGCGAACTCATGTAGTAATCTAGATCCCCGAATTTATCCAAGTAGCTTTTCAAACTACCCAGGCGCGTTTTGTAGTAGTTCAGGGTATCGATCGCTCCACGCAGATTGTTCATCGTTGTCGTGGCGTCATCCCAGATGTTCATGGCCGGGGCCATCGTGTTCTGTAGCTGATTCGCGTACTGGTCCAACTGCGTTTTGTACTCCTCGATCTGCTTGAGGGTTTGCGCAACACTCTCGATGGTGTTGGTGATGTTCTGGGTCAAGTTGGCCCCATCGATCACGGGGATTCCGGCATGTACCTGCCCAGAAAGTGAAAATCCAAGAAAAATGGCAATCGAAAAAATTTTAGCGGCTAAAAGTTTGTGTCTCATTTTAGTGGTCCTCTTAATGATGGCGGGTTGGTCTCGCAGAGCAGGATGTCCACGTTGAGCACCCCGGTGCGAATAAGTGTCAGTGAAGTTAGTTGATCGGCTTGCCCGGTTAGCTAACTTCACCCATCCTGCCCCCAGTTTCGTGGTCATTATCACGCTGTTACGCTGGCGTACTTTTCGCTGTTGACGCACTATTACCGCGCAGTAGCGCGATAAAAGCGTACTTGCAGTGAGAAAATGGCCGAAAATAGCGGAAAGCTCTGTGCTTGCTGCAATTCGGCTGCGCACTTGCAGCGAACGAGAGGTGCGGTTGTTGTGTTCCAGCACGATCATCAGTCTGCTGGCTCGTAATCGTTGGTGATATGCTGTCGAGCATATTTCAGGAAGGTCTCGTATCGGAACGGTATCCTCCCGGTTTCGTGCATATGCTCCCAAATAGTCTTGAAGGAGTATCCGGCCGTTCGGGCTTCAATGACATCAGGCCGTGCTGATAGAAAGACTGCCAAATACTCACAGCGCTTAATACTCGTGCCTTTGTGACGTTTTATGAGCCACGACGCGAGGTCTTGAGATGCGTCAGGCTCTGCTTGATGAGTTTTTTCTTCGGTGATTTGTTCCATCGCTGTTATTTCCTTTTAGACTTTTCCGTATGGCAGATAACTGTTGCTTGTTTCGTCGTTTGGCCTCTGGGCTTGATTCAATACGTCGGCGCTCTTTGTCTCTGTTAGTGCGCTCAGCGGCTTTCTTTTTCTTTTCTTGTTGCTGATGGAACTCCAGGGCGGCTGCTGGCACAAACGTGCCCTGGCAAGCCGCTTCAATCAGCGCCCTCAGGAGCCCGATTGGATGCCTAACTGTTCCTCTCATTGCTAATCCAGCGATTTCATCCAGGATTAGTTGTTGATATTCATCTGGGCAGTGATTCAGTAACAGCGATGCGGATTCCTTAATTGCCTCTTTGTTCAGTGAGGAAGGCCAGATCAAATCGTCTACAACTACGTGATTCTGATCGGCTTTGTGGGTAGTTGTAGGTTCTATACCGGTTCTTGATGGTTGGGGTGCAAAAGCTTTGCACCCTTTACTGTCGGATTTTTCACCCTTTTCTGTTCTAAGTTTCACCCTTTCAGGTTTTGAAATGGGTGAAATATCTGCATCCTTTTTTGTATCGGAATGCTGGTCCGAATGGGATTCAAAAAAGGGTGAAAAATTTGCGGGGTTTTCTATCCAGTTAGGATTGATCCGATATTCTGTTGCCCTCCCTCGTCCGCCGGCTGAATGACGAACGGTGAGTAACCACCTGGTTTCTCGCATCTTTGCCAGATGCATTTGAACAGCTCTTTTGCTCTGCCGAGTCTTCTCCGCTGTGTAGGGAACGCTAGGGCGTATACCTGTGCCGTCATCGTGCGCATGGTCGGCATAGGAAAGGGCAACAAGTAGTTCACCGCCACCTGCTGGGTAGTGTTCCCAAACGAGACTCATCATTTTTATGCTCATGAAGGTGCTTGTTTAGCTTTCCAGCAGTTGAGCAATTTCGATTGTGCGAAAGTAAACCCTGCGACCGATTTTAAGTCTTGTGCCATTGAATTTGGTCCAGCAGTCGTTATTAGAACGAAGGCAGTAGCGCAAAGCTTCGGGTGACTTTTCTAAAACATCTGCGAGATTGGTTATGGTCATTAACACGCCATAACGTTCAACTAGAGATTCTTCGATTGTCATACGTCTTCACTCGTTGGTTACATGATGTAATGGAAAGTTACGTGAAGCTGGGTTAATCTAACGGGTAAGATTCATTGGTATTATTTACACGGACATTTTGCCCTATGGATAAGAAAGCAATGACTTCGATGGAGCGCCAGAGGAGTTGTACTCGAACAATTTCACTCATGAATATGTTGTCGAGTAGCATCGGCGCTAAAAGCGTAAATAATTTCGCTAAGCTATTTGACGAAGCATTCAGTCGGTTTGAAGGTGAGGAGGGTTTGAAGGGTGTGGATACAGAATCGTCTAGATTCTGGTATCCATTCTTTTATGGCGAGCGTCCTATAACAGATAAACAGCTTGACCGTTTGTTGTGCATGGATGATCAAGTGAAAACACTGTTTAGCGAAGGGCCGTCGAAACTATGGGTGGCAATGTGGGGCGATGTGTCCGAGTTGATTGCAATCATCAGAGACTACAACAAAAGCCTTTCTCATATGCCGCTTCACTTTATAACAAAACAAGTTTCCCGCGCGATTCGTGATATCGATAAAGGAAATAGGATGCTTGTGGATTTTGTATGGTCTATCAGCTTTTATCGGTTGATTAATGAAGTGCAACCGGAAGCCTTGGTTGATGTTGAGAATTACCCTGCCACTCAGGCGAGTTGTGCATGGAATCTTATAGACATGTGTATGAATGACGATTTGGTTGAAAGTGAACTAGATGCGCTAGGTATTCGTATCCAAGTAATAGATGAATTGTCAAAGCACGAGTTAGAAAGGATGCGTAGAATGCCTGTTCAGCGACGGCTCGCGGATGTGAGTTTGGTGCCTGGCTTTTATACGGATTTTAGTGTGGAAGAGGCGGAACGCTGTGGAGCATTTTTTGAAGATGCGTTGTCATATGAAGATGCAATAGATAGTGCCCACGAAGATGAGTCCTTTGACGAAACCATGGCGTTTTCATGTTGAAGACTGATATCGGGCATAGGCTATTTAGCCCATAAGAATTTTAGCGGCTAAAATTCCAGGTAACTAAAATGAAGAAGAAAAAGAAGAACGAAGGCAAAGTTCCTCGTCTGCTCACGCTAGAGGAAGCTGAGAACCTACTGAAGGATGCAAAGGAGTCAAGTGCCTGGATGCGCTCGGAAATCAAGCGTCGGCGTTCCGAAAGATCGGCCATTCAAGATGCAGATGGAGAATCGGTTTTCAGAAAGTAAATATCCCTTCTCTTCATGCCACCGTGCGGCTCTGGCTCGGACTATATTTTAGCCGCTAAAATTCTCAGATTACATCCGCCTCTCTAAATCGCTGTATTTTTTCATGGAGTGCAGCGCTATCGACCTTTTGGTCCCGATTCGCTCATCGGATACAGCTCCAGTAGCTCTACTCCCACCAGCAGGAGCCTTGCCAATCCTGAATTAAATTCGTTCAAGTGAGGGGTAACCCTATGATTTTGTTGACCTCCCTTGTACTATATTGTCATAAATTACCAGCAAGCACAGGGGATAACCGCCAGTGGAGAGCGAAATCCTGACCATCAAGGAGGTGGCGGAGTACCTCAAGGTTACTGACCGCACTATCTATCGCTTGGCAAATAAAGGGGAAATACCTGCCTTCAAGGTGGGTAACACCTGGCGCTTCGAACGGGCCAGGATTGCTGAGTGGATGAGTAATCAAGCCAAAAAAACCTCATAAATACAGAATGATACGAAAGCAGAAGGAGCTCCCATGCTGGGACTGAAATTACGCGAGGAATTCACTGGCCGCCGCCTCAGCGGGACCATGATCAGCTTCACCAACAGCCGGGGAACTGGAGCGCTCGATCGCTCAGCAAAGGATTTTTTGAATATCACCTATCCGTCGGTCGATCTATTAAAGACCATCGAGGCCATACAGCCAGGTCAGGCCCGCCCGGTGGTTATTATCGGCGCAAGGGGACAGGGTAAGTCACACCTGATGGCGGCCATTTCCCATATGCTGAAAGATCCGGCTGTCGGAGAGTCCTGGTGTAAGGAGTGGGCAGCCTCGTCAAAAAATGAGCTCCTTGGACGGATCAAACTGCGCACCAGCATGCAGGTCATTGCCCAGAGCATGGAGCTGCATCAGTATAAATTTCTCTGGGATTTGCTTTTCGACCAGCATCCGCACGGTAAAGTGATCCAGGGGATATGGGAACACCAGGGCGACAAAAAGACCGAAGTGCCCGGTTATGATCTGATGCTGAAGCTATTCCAGGAGCAGCCAACGACCCTGATACTGGATGAGTTTCAAACCTGGTACGAAGGACTGACCAATACAAAGCAGTATCCGTGGAGGACCTGGGCATTCAATTTTATCCAGATCCTTTCACAGATTGCCGAAAACAATCCGGAACTACTGAGCCTGGTGGTCTCGGTTCGTGACGGTTCATCGGATGCGGCACAACAGATTTACCGGGTGAACCCTATTCGCGTTGACTTTAAAGGCCCCCAGGCCAAGCGTGATCGCCAACGCCTACTGCTCTATCGCATCTTCGAAAACCGCCTTCACATTCAGCCCGCTGACATAGAAGCATTGCTTCGTACACACCTGAATGAATTTCTCCGGCTTAATCATGTAACCGGCTCTGAGCATGAGGCCAAGCTACGCGATTTCATCGAGGCCTGGCCCTATTCGCCAGAGCTGATGCAGCTTCTTGACGATCAGGTGCTTATCGCCACCGATACCCAGGAGACCCGCGATCTGTTGCGCATTCTGGTGGATGTATTCAAGACATCCGGTGAAAAAAGCCCGGTGATCACAGCCGCAGACTTCCTATTGACCAATGATAAAAGCGGCGTCGCCTCCCTGCTGGATTCCGTCGCAAACACCATGCACCGGGATCTGCGTACTAAAGCCCTTCGCAACAAAGAGGCAGTCGAGCAGGCTGTATTGGCAACCGGGCAGTCTGTGCCGCATCTGGAAGAGGTGCTCAGCTCACTCTGGTTACGCTCTCTGTCCCTGGAAAACCAGGCCGGTGCTGAGTCGCACGTCCTGCAAGTCGATATCACTCGCGACAAGACCATAGATGACAACCAGTTTCAGGCCGAGTTGGCTCTGATTGAAGAGAACAGCTTCAATATTCACCGCAAGGGCTCCCGCCTGGTGTTTCTCAATGAAGAGAATCCCCAGGCCAAACTGATGGCCCACGCAAAAAACGACCGACTGTTTGATAACGGTGCCGACCTGGCCCATCTCGCGGATGAAATCCGCTATGTACTGGCCGGTGCGGAAGGTGTGTCCCAGGGTAATCGGGTAATTGTCCTCCAAAGGAGCTGGGATAAAGACCCATGGGCCGAAGTGGATGAGCGCGACCAACCCCAGAACTGGGATAACCGCATTCCAGTAGTTGTCATACCCAGCCCAGGTGCCACCGATGCGGATCTCGGCAAATGGCTGAGGGAGTTCGTCAGTAAACACCGCAATACGGTGCGGTTTTTGTTGCCAAAAAAAGGTACAGAGCATGTCTTTTACGACAAGGCATTGATCGTACTGGCACGAGCCGTACACCTCGCTGATCAATGGAAAAAAGGCGATAGCGCCTACTCTGCCCTGCATCTGAAATATCAAAAGGAACTACGTGATCAGCTAAAGACCCGTTTTGACCGCTTTGCCATCTTGGATCAGTGGAACTTTGGCCAGCCGGAAAAATGCGTGTTCCTCACCACCGGCCACAACACCGATGGCGGGCAGATCGTTCCAGCCATACAAGAGATCATCAAACGAGAGCTGTTTATCCCAGAAGAACTGGAAAGCGTCATCACCGACGCTGCAAATACCAACCGCTCGGTTGCTGACCTGCTGAGCCAACTGAAAGAGCCCATGGGCGGCGGTCAACCCTGTATCCCCTGGCTGGGTGAGACTGAAGAGAAAGAGCTGGTCACCCGCGTATGCGCCCAAGGCAAAGTCGCCATCAATCTGTTAGGGCGTGAGATGATGGAGCGCAACCCTGGCGAAACCGAAGACGATGCCTGGCGGCGTATGCGAGGCCGGCTTGGTTCCGGTCGGCAACTGGAAGAGACCACCCTGCACCAGCCGGGTTCCACGGTGAGCAGTGGTGGAACGGTGCCTACTACCCCTGGCGTCTCAGAGCCGACACCGGGAACCTCGCCAGTCACACCGGTCCCAGGCCAACCGCCCATGCCAGGCGTCGGCCTATTTGATGGCGGTGGCCGCCAGCAGCGCCTGCAAGCGCCTGCCACGTCCGCACTCAGCTTGCTGGGCAAGCTGGAAACCTGGGGCGTCAATGCCGGTACACCCTTGCACAACCTGAGTCTCAATGTCAGCGATCTAAGCGGTGCGCAGCTGGAGAAATTACTCAAGAATCTCCCGGACGGCCTCACTTATGGTCTGGAGATGGATAAGGAAGAACCCAAGGAATAAGCCATGCAAATGGGAACGCCAATGGATACCAGCGAATTGGATCAACTGTTCAGCCTGCCAGCTGGCGAAGCTTGGCAGGCGCTGTTTGATCTGCTCTGGCAGCGTTTCTCCCCCGCACTACGAGCGGATATTGCCGATGCCCAAACCACCGACCGGGATCGTGCCTGCGCCAAACTGGATAACCTCCTCTCCGGCAGTGCCTGGGAGCTGTGGCAGCAGTACGAAGCAACCGCCCCACGTACCAGCCAGGCACTGAAACGGTTCTGGGCTGATCGGTCTCAGGGGAAAGCGATCTTGATTCTCGACGCACTCTCCCTGCGTGAGTTGCCCTGGCTGCTGGAACAAGCCAATGAGCGAGGATATGCCGTCCACACACAATGCGTCACTGGTGCAGAAATACCGGGCGATACCACACCCTTTGCCAAGGCGCTGGGATACGGCCAGCGTTCCAGCTTGGCGAACAACAAAGGCAATAGTGCGGATTTCCCCGGCGCGGTTACTGACGTTTCAGATCTGCCCTTTGCTGATTGCGCCGCCCTGATAAAAGCCGATCCCAATATTATCTTCTGGCACGAATGGCCGGATAGTGAAATGCATGACCTGGCCGACGATAATGGTTATCGTAAACTTGCAAAGTCTGCCGCCGCCCGGCTCCGCTCTGATGACTTCTGGTTGCTGGTGGAAAAGCTCACCACCGGCAGGCGTCTGGTGATTACTGCCGATCATGGCTACGCCCACTCGGGGCTGTTTCCCGATGTCAGCAATCGGGAGCAGGGCGATTACCTGAAAAGCAATTTCAAATCCGGCCGTGCCACCCAGGTAGAGCCGGGGGATAAGCCCCACTACTGGGTACCACCGCTCACGCAAATTATTGAGAGCCAGCATGGCCGGTATGAACTGGTACTGGGTCGACGCAAATGGAAAAGTCCTGGCGGCTACCCCTCGCTGACCCATGGTGGGCTGTCGCTGCTGGAAATCGCCGTACCCTTTATCGAGCTATCACGCTAACGAATACAACAAACGGATCAATCAATACATGGCCAAAACCAAGGCGCCAACCAAAGCCGAGATCATCGCCAAGCAAGTTGCTGAAACCGTGGGAGCAGGTAAGGAGCTGTACCTGGAGTCGGTCGATTTCAGTGATCCCAACCGCCCGAAAACCTGTCTCGAAGTGGATTTCCCCATCCTGCCCATCAACCAGATTGCCCAGATCGAGGGCAACGCCGGCAAGCCCATCTACCAGATGAGCAAATGGTGGGCTCGCCGTCGCTCCAGCGTGTTCCGCTCCACCCTGATTGCCGCCGCTACCAAGGCACCGGACGACCCGGCTGAAGCCGCCAAACTGGTCTGGGGCAGCTACTACGGCAACCACCAGCAGAATGAAGCATTCCGTAAGTTGAAAGTGGCCGACATCTTCATGGGGGGTGGCACCACCCTGGTCGAAGGGGCACGGCTAGGCATGCAGATGGTGGGCAACGACCTCAACCCGGTAGCCTGGCTGGTGGTGAAGAACGAACTGGCCGATGTGAATCTGGAAGAAGTGAACAAACTCTTCGACCACATTGAGCGCGAAGTCAAACCCCAGATCATACCCTTCTACGCCTGCGAAGGACCCGATGGGGAAAAAGGTGTTTGGACCCACTTGCCCAGCGGTAAAAAGATGGGGGGAGATTTCGATCCGCTCGCCCTGAAGCCGGAAGAGCGGAAAGATTACAGTTACGAAGGCCCCGGGGTGATTTACACCTTCTGGGCCAAGCACGGGCCTTGTGCCGCGCCAGGCTGTGGCCATCGCACGCCATTGATGAACAGCCCGGTGGTGGCGGTAAAAACTCTGTCGGTCAAAACCTGGTTGGATATTCCTTGCTCCTACTGCCACGAGACGTTTGATATCGAACGGCAGGAAGCCCGCATGGCGCCGGACGTACCGTTGGTGGTTGCCGATACCGAAAAGCCATACGCCATTATGGACGACGAGGGTTATTACACCTGCCCTCACTGTCAGCAGCAACACCGGGATGAAGTTGCAGCAGTAAAGGGTGAATCTTCACGGCTGCTGAAAAAATCCCGCAAGAACAAAAAGATTGATTTGACTTTGCTGGTACATCCGGACTGGCTGAAAGGTGCACCTGGGCAGGATGAGCACGGACCACTAGCCCGGATATTTCATCCATTTGCCGATACTGGCACGAGGAGAAGGCCGGGACGAGAAACAGGATGATACCGGCTCCAAACGCCCCGATTTCTGGCTGACAGGCACAGCTTCCCCTTACCCCGTTATTTATCAACGTGCCGGGGCAGCACTCATCGCGTGCTATCCTGGCTCCAGCCGTTCGGCCACACTGAAGAACAATGCCTGGTAAGGAAAGACACTGGAGAGCAGGAAGCGGACACGCCGGGTATTGCGTATCACCACCGCACCCACTTTGAGTAGTTTAAGCCGCAGCGTGCCGACCTGGGTCTTGGCCAGTTCTGTACCCTGTAAGGCCAAGCGGCGAATCGCTTCCATCAACACATAGGCCAGGCTGGAGAGCAGCAAGCGAAACTGATTGGTCCACCAATGATGTGCACTGGTGCGATCGGCAAACAGCCCCAGCTGTTGTTCCTTGATGCGGTTTTCCATCTCGCCCCGCGCACAATAGACGTCGTCGTAAAGGGTTTGGGCATCGCCGTTGAGGTTGGTGACGACAAATCGGGGATTACGCCCTCGCTCACTCACCTCCAGCTTGGCGATCACCGCGCGTCGACGGCGCCAGCTGCGTGCACCGTAGCGCAGGCCAAGGAAGACGCGTTGCTTCTGTCCGTTGGCCTTGAAGCATTGCTCGACTGCAGTGAAGTCTTCCTCGATCATCCGTTGCAGGCGGTGGTTGCGCGCCAGGCCTACGATGTAGCCAATGCCATGGCGTTCACACCAGCGCAGCATGCGGTGACGACAGAAGCCCGAGTCGGCTCTCAGGATGATCCGCACCGCCGGCCACGCCTGACGCAAGCGTTTGACCAGCAGGGCGAGGATCGCCCACGCATGTTTCGCCCCGTCGATCTTGCTCGGGCGCAAATAGCTGACCAGCAGTTGTTCGCCGCAAAACACGTACAACGGGAGAAAGCAGTAGTTATCGTAGTAACCGTGGAAGAAGCGGCCTTCCTGCAGGCCGTGAACCCGGTCATCGGTGGCGTCGAAGTCCAGGATCAACTCCTCGGGTGGCTCGGCAAACGAGGCGATGAACTGCTCGATCAGGACCTGATGGATCGCGACAGCGGTTGCCCGATCTGACCGATTCTCCAGGCGACAGAGCGTGGGTGAACTACCCAGTGCCTGATCCTGTTCCACGGCCGTCTGAAAGGCCAAATCTTGTCGCAGACTGTCGTGATCGTTGAGGTCTTCATAGCCCTGGCACAGGGCATAGACCCGCTGGCGTAGTAGAGAAATCTGATCATGTTGCACATAGCGGCCATCGCGTGGATCAGCGAGAGTGTCATTGACGCCTTCAAGCAATCCCAGCCGTCGGTCCGCTTGTCGTAGCAACAACACGCCGCCATCACTGCTGATATCACCACCGGAAAAATCCGCTTCAACCTGGCGGCGTTTTACCGCTGGAAAAGCAAAACGACCTTGGGTACATTCTGTCACAGGCAAAACCTCGTTCAATTTCAGCCTAAGTAACTGAATTCTATTGAACTACACGGGTTTTACCCTCTTTATTTGTGAAATATTCGGGCTAGCCCGCATGTTTCATCCGTTTTTAAATTTAGCCGGTGATATGGCCAAGCTTGGATGGTTTGCCCTCACTGGGAACCAAACCTCTATCAAGCCCTGATTTTCCACCCTCCGGGCAGACTCCCCCTTACCCCCATTGTTGATCAACGTGCCGGGGCAGCACTCTGCCGGGCTATCCCGGCTTGAGTCGTGCCGCCACCTGGAAAAACAGCGCCTGATAGGGATAGGTGCTGGAGAGCAGGAAGCGGATCCGTCGCGTGTTGCGAATGATGACCGCCCCGATCTTGAACAGTTTGAGCCGGATCGTGGTCATCTGTGCACGCGCCAGTTCCGTGCCCTTCAGCGCGAGGCGCCGGATGGCCTCCATCAGCACATAGGCCAGACTGGACAGCAGTAGACGAAACTGATTGGCCCACCAGTAATGCGCGCTGGTGCGATCGGCGAACAGCCCCAGTTGCTGCTCCTTGATTCGGTTCTCCATGTCACCACGGGCGCAGTAGAGGTCATCGTAAAGGCGCTGTTTGTCGCCGGCCAGGTTGGTGACGATGAAGCGTGGATTTGGCCCCTTGTCGGTGACCTCCAGTTTGGCGATCACCTTGCGACGCGTCTTCCAGGTGCTGGCGGCATAGTGAAACTGAAAGAATTCCCGCATCTTCATGCCGGTTCGCTTCGCCAGTTCCTCAACCCACTGCATGGGCTCACGGATACACCGCAGCAAGGCGTCATTCTTGGCGATGCCCACGATATAGCCCACAGCGTTGCGCTCGCACCAGCTGAGCATGTGGTGACGGCAAAAGCCGCTATCGCCCCGAAAGATGATACGCACTTCAGGCCAAGCCCGGCGCAGGCGTTTGACCAACAGCGCCAGAATCGCCCAGGCATGCTTGGGCGCATCGATCCGGCTGGGCCGCAGATAACTCACCAGCAGTTGATCGCCACAAAAGACATACAGGGGCAGGAAGCAGTAGTGATCGTAGTAGCCGTGAAAGAAGCGGCCTTCCTGGCGGCCATGCACCGGATCATCCGTGGCGTCGAAATCCAGGATCAGCTCATCGGGTGGTGCATCATATGAGGCAATGAACTGCTCGAGCAGTAGGTTGTGGACATCAACGGCAACCCGGCGATCGACCCGGTTCTCCAGCCGACAAAGTGTCGACTGGCTGCCCAGTACCTCCTCGCGTTCGATCGAGCTCTGTAGGGCCGGGTCGGTGCGTAGTGTCTGATGGTCGTTCAGATCTTCATAACCCAGGCAGAGCCCATAGACTCGCTGGCGCAACAGGCTCAACTGGCTGTGTTCAATATAGCGGGGATCTCGCGGGTCGGGGATGACCGCATCAACCGCCTCGAGCAATCCCAGACGCCTGTCGATCTCACGCAGCAGCAACACGCCGCCGTCCGAGGTGATATCGCCACCGGAAAACTCGGCTTGAACCTTACGGCGTTTTAGGGCTGGAAAATCAAAGGCAGTCTGGGTACAGTTTGTCACAGGCAAAATCCTTTCGATTACAGTGTAAGCAACTGAATTATATCGAAGTATCAGGATTTTGCCTTTTTAATGCGTGAAATATTGGGGCTAAATCCACTGTGGTTGAAAATTCCGTCTTTGCCGATCTGGGCCGGGGGAACTGGGCTTCTTGTAGAGCAAATACGTTGCAGGGTATTGAGTGGGCTAAAAAACCTTGGGAGCTGGTCTCCAATGAGGCGCTTAGAAACCAATCAAGTGAACTGGGTGCCCTGGTTTCAGGAAAAAGTGAGAAAGTGGAGCCCAATGATGTGGTCCTGCCCGGTACTGTAGTTGCTTGTGCGTCCTCGACAGAACTGACCTATATTTCAGACAGTAGTCTCGATCTTGTTATCACCGACCCACCTTTTGGTGGTCTCCTTCACTATTCTGAATTAGCGGACTTCTTTTATGTCTGGCTGCGTCTGCCATTAGCGTCAAAGTACCCGGATTATTTTTCCGCTGAGTACACACCAAAAACCCTTGAGGCCGTAGCAAACCGTGCAAGAAATCCAGAAGATTCTGACGCTTTCTACAAAAAGGTGTTGACAGAGTGTTGGCGTGAGGCGGGTCGAAAGCTTAAGCCCGGTGGCATTCTGTCCTTTACATTCCATCACAGTGAAGATGAGCCTTGGTTGGATGTACTGGAAAGCTTATTTAATGCAGGTTACTACCTGGAAGCTACATATCCCATCAGGAGCGATGAAACTAAAGGACAAGGCGCAAAACCCGGAACCTTTGGCTCGCAGACCATCGAATACGACATTATCCACGTCTGCCGAAAACGTATCGAAGCCCCTCGTAAAATCTCCTGGGCACGCCTGCGACGCCAGATTCTGGCGGATGTGCGTCAGCTTCAAAGCATTCTGGAGCATCACCAGAATGAGGGCCTGCCCAAGGCCGATATTCAGGTGATCAAGCGAGGAAAGGCGCTGGAATATTTCTCCCGCCACTATGGTCAGGTCTATGTGGAAGAGGGCCGTGAGTTTACGGTCAAAGAGGCGCTGGTGGGCATTAACCAGTTGCTGGACGACCAGGCGGAAGGCGAGAGCGGCAGCACGCCGGTGAAGTGCGAGCCTATCTCGCGACAGTTCTTGCGTATTTTTCATCAAACCCTGGAAGTGCCCCGCGACCAGATGCAGAAGTACCTGCGGGGTACCGGTATCGGTCCCAGTGATTTTGTCTGCCGGGGCTGGTCAGAGGAAAAGCGCAAGGTGTTCCACTGGGTATCGCCGCTGGCGTTTGCCCAGGAGCGCGTCGCCAAGTTTCACAACCTGCACCGGGATTTGGATCAGGCTATGGTTCTGGTGGGGGCCTGTTTTGCCGATAGCGGGATAAACGTGAGAAAGCTGCTGAACAGTGAGTTCAAGCCGCATCCAGCCTTGGGTGATCTGCTGAACTGGTGGGTGGCCAATGGCGGCAGTAGTGAAATGCGCAATGCGGCCACTACCGCCCGCCAGCTCTATAGCACATGGGCCGCCAACAATCAGCAGATCGTACAGCAGCAGTTGACGCTGTTTGATATGGAATAGGGAGCATCACCGTGAATTCACCGCTGACCGACGATGTATGGAAACGCAAGGGCATTAACATTCTCTGGAGTGGTCACGCCCTGGCGGAACTGCAAGCCGCCTCACAGGTGATTAGCCTGCGCCGCTTCTTCGAGCTGCAACAGCAGGACTGGCCGGAAAGCGACATCCCCTGGGTGGGTGAATCCGCCCTGATGATTGCCGGCCTGGACGTGGCGGTGGATGCCTTGCCCATTGAAGAGGCCGAACACTGGATCGAGCAGCAGGTGTACAGCAAGATCCTGGATTTTCAGGACTGCTTTGAGGGTCAGGCTTCACTGATCTTCTGGATGGCGGATGAAAAACGGTGGTACGAGGTGCCTGGCGATAACGCCTACGAATGGTATCTGGACGGCCCCTACAAGGGCCAGCGCCTGGCCCTGGGGCGGTGTATCTGGAACGGTGCCCAGAATGGCGTGCGGCGAATCGAAATCACTGTGGGCGGTAAAGCTCAATGGATTGGGTTGCATCACCACCGGATTTCATGAGCCTGAGCCCAGCTCGTGTCTGATCGGCTGGTTAAGTGTGTTTGGGGTATCGAACGGAGAGAATAATAAATAACATATAAATTGCACAATATCATCAATAATGTTAGTGTGCGTTTATTGAGATATTAATCAGGGTGCCCCGACTATGGTTGCGGATACCGTACTCACCGAAACTAGGCAGTACCTGCTGGATGTGCTGGGCGAAGAGGCCATCAGTGGTGCCTGGGCCAAGCCCTGGTCCGAGGCCGACCGATTGCCCTTCTTCCTGCAAACCCCCTACACCTATTATCAGGCCAAGCTGTTTGGAAATCCCTGCCTGCTGATGCTGGCCAGTACTCCGGAAGGGGAGACCCCGGCGGTAGTGCGCAAGCACTGGCAGGCGGTGAGCGAGCACTTTAAGGGCGATGTCATCTACCTGATTGCGGCCGTCAGCTCCTATAACCGCAAGCGGCTGATCGAGCAGCGGGTGCCCTTTCTGGTGCCGGGTAACCAGCTCTATCTGCCTGCATTGGGGGTGGACCTGCGGGAGTACTTCAAACCTGGTCGGCAAATCGAAACGGCCCATCTGAGCGCCCCAGCCCAGGTGGTGGTGTTAAGGGAGATCCTGCACCGCGACTGTTCCGGTCTTCCCGCGAAGGATCTGGCTCGTATGCTGGGCTACAGCCCCATGACCATCACCCGTGCCATCAATGAGCTGACTGACCGGGAACTGGCCGTGGCCGAGAAGGTGGGGCGGGAAAAACACCTGCGCTTTCCCACTAGCGGCCACGACCTGTGGGAGGCTGCTCAACCCGTGCTGAAAAGCCCGGTCACCAAGCGGATTTGGGTAGTTTGGCGGGATAGGGATAGGAAGAAGGTGGATTTCCAGGGGCGCATGGCCGGAGAATCCGCCCTGGCCCATTACACCGCGCTGGCGGAGACCGGTACCAGCCAGTGGGCGATTACCTCCGATGCCTGGTCTACACTGGCGAGGCGTGAGAATGTGCATGTATTGGCAAGCCAGGTTTCGGATGACAACGATTATTTCCGCAAAGACCGGGAGGCGACGGAGTTGGAGCTGTGGGCCTATAACCCGGATGTCATTACGCCAGGTGAATCGTGGGTTGACCCGTTGTCACTCTGGTTGAGCTTTGCAACGAACACGGATGAGCGCGTTGAAATGGCGCGGGAAAATTTATTGGAACAGGTATGGAGCAGGTTGCCATGGTAAAAGGCCTAGACATCTTCAGAGAGCATTTCAAGGATTTTAAGGATAGCTATGTGCTGATTGGCGGAGTGGCTTGCTACCTGGTCATGGAAGAGGCGGGTGTGGATTTCCGGGCTACCAAGGATCTGGATATTGTATTGTGCGCGGAAGCCCTTGATGCCGCGTTTATCGCCCACTTCTGGGAATTCGTAAAAGCCGGAGGTTACCAGAATCAGCAGAAAAGCACGGGCAATAAGCAGTTCTACCGGTTCGACAAGCCAGAGACCGAAGGCTTCCCTTATATGTTGGAGCTATTCTCCAGAGTGCCGGATCAATTGGATCTCACAGAGGATGCTCATCTAACGCCCATACCTGCCGATGAGGAAATTTCGAGTCTGTCAGCCATTCTGTTGGATGACGATTATTACCAGTGTATTCAGAATGGCAAAGCCGTGATCGACGATGTACCGATATTGGGCGCTGAGTATATTCTTCCCTTCAAAGCCAGAGCCTGGCTCGATCTTACCCAGCGCAAGGTGGCGGGAGAGGGGATTGACAGCAAGGCCATTAAAAAACATCGCAATGATGTCTTTCGTCTGTCTGTGTTGCTTGCGCCTGATCAACGGGTCGATGTGGCCGATTCCATCAAGCGGGATATGGCGGAGTTCTTAGCCGCGATGGCGGCTGAAGAGGGGCTGAGTCTTAAAGATTTCGGTGTCACTAGCACTCTTGAAGAGGTATTGGTAAGCCTCCGCAGCATTTATCAGCTGGAGGCGTGACAAGATGATATTTGCTTTGCCTGCACTCGCCGAAACCGAAATAGGAGTTGCTGCGTGTCTGAACTAACCGATCTACAGCCCGGCTCCCGCGTCAGCCACAACGATTTCGGCCAGGGCGTTGTTATCAGTGCGGCCGATGATTACGCTCGTGTGTTCTTCCCGGCTGGGGAGCGGCAAGTACCCCTTACGGCACTGAAGCCGGTACTGGGTCACAATGAAACCGTGGTCAGTAACGTGGTGGCCAGTGAGGAGCGCGCCATACAGGTGTGGCTAAGCTGGCAGGCGCATGAGCTGCCGTTGCTGGTCAGTGCCAGCTCACTGACATCAGCCAAGATAGACTTACTGCCACACCAGGTGGTGCTGACGCACCGTGTTGCCATGGCAAGCCCGCGCCGCTTTCTGATTGCCGATGAAGTGGGTCTGGGTAAAACCATCGAAACGGCGCTGATACTTCGTGAACTAGCCAGTAGAGGAGAATTGAACCGGGCATTGATGGTGGTGCCGGCAGGGTTGGTCAATAACTGGCACCGGGAATTGAACGAAGTGTTCAATCTGAATTTTGAGGTGTTCGGCCGAGAGGGTGATGTCAGCGACCGCCGCACCAATGCCTTTGTGAAGCACAACCTGTTGATTGCCAGCATCGATACCCTCAAGCGTAAGGCTCGCGTAAAGAAACTGATGGAGGCGCCGCGCTGGGATCTGGTGGTATTTGATGAGGCCCAACACCTGACCGCCTATAAATCCGGGGGTAAAACCAAAAAGACCGAAAACTTCAAATTGGCCGAAGTGCTTAGGGATCATTCTCGGGATCTGATTTTGCTGTCAGCCACACCACACCAGGGTGATCACTTCAGGTTCTGGAAACTGATTCAGTTGCTGGACCCAACCCTATTTCAAAATGAGCAGGAGATGGTGGAAGAGCGCCATCGTCTGAACCCATATATTTTTCGTCGTACCAAGGCTGATGCCTGCCGGGCAGATGGCAGTACCCTGTTTGCCCGCCGCTGGGTGCATACCGAAGCCTTTGTCATGTCGGACTACGAGCGAAGGTTCTACCAGGCGCTGAACGAGTACCTGGCGGATGGCTTTGCACTGGCCAAGAAACAGGGCGGCAAAGGCCGGGCGCTTGGGTTTGTTATGACGATCTTTCAAAAGATCGCCGCTTCCAGCTTTGCTGCCGTTCACCGCACACTGCGGCGACGCTTAATTGCGCTGACGGTACAGGAAGGCCTCATGCACGATGGCAGTCTGGATATCGACGCCCGTGACGAGGCATATAAAGAGGCCCGCGAGCTGATTCGCACCGAATTTTCCTTGGGACAGGGTCGCATGGCAGACCTGGAAATCGAGCGCATCCACAATGATCTGAAGCGACGCTTACTGAAGAAAATGGATGAGGATCAGCTGGCCCTGGCTTCAAACGAATTTGCTGACGAGCTGGAGACCTCCGCTGCTGAAGATGCTGCCATGAATGCTGTGGCTTATGCGCTGCCAGAAGAGCGATTCCGTATCAAAAGTCTATTGCAGCTCTTTCCCCAGATGCGGGAAACCAAAGTAGAAAAACTGCTCACCGCCCTGGGTACCTTGTGGCAGCAGAACCCACAAGAACGAGTTGTGATCTTTGCCACGTACCTGGGTACTGTTGAAATGCTTGGTGAACAGATCGAGCAGGCCTACCCTGGACAAGGTGTGGTAGTGCTCAAAGGCGGTGACCATGGCAGTAAACTGGCAGCTGAAAAGCGCTTCAAGCAGGCCTCTGGCCCCAGAGTGATGATCTGCACCGCTGCGGGTCGAGAGGGCATCAACCTGCAACATGCCCGTATCTTGTTCAATTTTGACCTGCCCTGGAATCCGATGGATGTAGAGCAGCGGATTGGTCGGATACACCGTTACGGTCAGCAGGATACGGCCCAGGTTTACAATCTGGTGCTGGGTGACACCATCGAAGGCAAGATATTCCTGCTGCTGGATGAGAAGCTGGAGGATATTGCCAAGGCCGTGGGCAAGGTGGATGAGCATGGCAATATCGGTGAGGACCTGCGCGCCCAAATTCTTGGACAACTGTCTGAACGCATCAACTACCAGCAACTCTACGCCCAGGCGCTACAAGACCCAGAGCTGAAGCGGACCAGGCTTGAGCTGAATGCCGCCATGGACAATGCGGCTGCCGCGAAAGACGCGGTATTTGAGCTGTTCCAGGATCTCGACCGCTTCAGCTTGGATGACTATGCGCCTCTAGCCGATACCAGTGAGGCGATGCAAAGGCTGGTGGAGTTCGTGGCAAAGGCCGCTTCCCTGGAGGGAGGGGTGCTTGAACAGGGGGCTGAAAATGCCTACTGGCTCTATGATAACCAACGGCAGACAAGGAGCGCCTTCGTTACCGATCGGGATGAGGCCAACGAGGACGATTCCGTTGAACTGGTGGGGTTGGATCATCCCATCATCTCCCAAATGATGGAAACATGGCGCGATTGCCCCAGCGATCAATTGTCGGTCGCTGTAATATCACCAGATGGCCAAACCGGTGCTTTAGGCATTTGGTTGGTAGAGACGCACGACGAAAAGGGTAAAGCCGTCCGTTCGATAATCAAACTGGGTATGAAGCATGATGGTCACAGGGTGCCCGGCTGGGAGAGGCAAGTGAACCATTTGCTAGCAGCAACCCCTGGTGTGCAAGGTGGCAGCTCATCTCCAGAGATGCTTAAGAGTATGGAGTCACTATTAGATAGAGAGATCCGGCACCGTTGGGTTGCAAGCGAGGGTCAACCGTATTCGGCAAGACTCATCGGCTGGGTCAGTGTGGTTACTTGAAGATCCAGGATGGTGAAAACTCGGTGCACCAGCGGTACACCCGTCACTTTTCACAACCTTGCGTAAAATAGCCTAACTTGTTGTTTCTAGAATGCTTTAGACTTCGCTTAACTATTCTCATATATCCTTAAATATCATTAACATACTGTTTTATCAGGAAATTTGTAATCAGCTGGTCGGGGGTTCGAATCCTCTCGCCGGCTCCAATATTCTCAAATACTGACTGACCGTTTAACTCTGGTTGTGCGAAATGCATCGTCCCGATTACTGACGCCGGCGCACGCTGGACGCCCCTTATCTCCGAAAATACATGCTTTAATCAGCTGTAAACAGTGTGGCTCATGGTCAGAATTCACATGCAGGCTCATTGCTGTCCCATTAACTTTTACAGTAGAGCCAGTTGATTGCAATCATTTGTTTTGTCATTGATTGGGTCTCCTCGTAGTAACGCCATCAGGTCTCGTTTTTCAAACAGGTTCATCTGTAATAATCGCAATATCTGTTGAGCACTTTTTCGGATTTTCGACTGGAACTTGATATAGGCAAGCAACAAATAAACACACAAAGCAATCCAGATTTGTGTCATCACAGCATTCTTACTGGTACCGACAAATGATTTGATTTTCAGGTTCTGTTTGATCCACTTGAAGAACAACTCAATATCCCAACGAGCCTTATAAATCTGTGCAATGGTTTTGGCAGCCAGCTTGAAATTATTCGTCAGAAAAACATAATGCTTGCTGGTTTCAGGATCGCGGTAACCGATACGACGCAACTGAATTGGACACTTCTTTGCTGTGATTGGCCCGGTAAATTCAATGATTTGATCTGATGTCAGTCCTTTGCTTTTAATCACTGGCTGGCGGGATATCACCCGATAAACTGCATTGGACTTTTGACGTGTAACAAAGAAAATGCCTTTTTTATTCAGTTGATTATACCACTCGTAGTCGTTATAGCCTTTATCGAAGGTCACAATACTGCCTTTTGGAAAATTCATCAGCTTGCCAATATTGACTTCATGCTGGTTGCCTTCGGTGACAGCAAAGAACTCGGGTAAATGACCTGAATGGTTGAGTCCAACATGTAATTTTACTGCCGCTTTTGTCGTGCGAAATTCAGCCCATGGAAAAACTGACAGGCATAAATCAATGATACTGGCATCCAGGGAATACAGTGGATTCTTAAAACGGAAATCATGCGATGGTGCTTTTGCCTGGCATCGCGTCAACAGTTTGCTAAACAACTCTTCATAAAGCGTGTAAGGCTTGTCATTGTTGATGCGAGATAAACTCGAACGCCTAACCCCAATATTTCACGCATTAAAAAGGCAAAATCCTGATACTTCGATATAATTCAGTTGCTTACACTGTAATCGAAAGGATTTTGCCTGTGACAAACTGCACCCAGACTGCCTTTGATTTTCCAGCCCTAAAACGCCGTAAGGTTCAAGCCGAGTTTTCCGGTGGCGATATCACCTCGGACGGCGGCGTGTTGCTGCTGCGTGAGATCGACAGGCGTCTGGGATTGCTCGAGGCGGTTGATGCGGTCATCCCCGACCCGCGAGATCCCCGCTATATTGAACACAGCCAGTTGAGCCTGTTGCGCCAGCGAGTCTATGGGCTCTGCCTGGGTTATGAAGATCTGAACGACCATCAGACACTACGCACCGACCCGGCCCTACAGAGCTCGATCGAACGCGAGGAGGTACTGGGCAGCCAGTCGACACTTTGTCGGCTGGAGAACCGGGTCGATCGCCGGGTTGCCGTTGATGTCCACAACCTACTGCTCGAGCAGTTCATTGCCTCATATGATGCACCACCCGATGAGCTGATCCTGGATTTCGACGCCACGGATGATCCGGTGCATGGCCGCCAGGAAGGCCGCTTCTTTCACGGCTACTACGATCACTACTGCTTCCTGCCCCTGTATGTCTTTTGTGGCGATCAACTGCTGGTGAGTTATCTGCGGCCCAGCCGGATCGATGCGCCCAAGCATGCCTGGGCGATTCTGGCGCTGTTGGTCAAACGCCTGCGCCGGGCTTGGCCTGAAGTGCGTATCATCTTTCGGGGCGATAGCGGCTTTTGCCGTCACCACATGCTCAGCTGGTGCGAGCGCAACGCTGTGGGCTATATCGTGGGCATCGCCAAGAATGACGCCTTGCTGCGGTGTATCCGTGAGCCCATGCAGTGGGTTGAGGAACTGGCGAAGCGAACCGGCATGAAGATGCGGGAATTCTTTCAGTTTCACTATGCCGCCAGCACCTGGAAGACGCGTCGCAAGGTGATCGCCAAACTGGAGGTCACCGACAAGGGGCCAAATCCACGCTTCATCGTCACCAACCTGGCCGGCGACAAACAGCGCCTTTACGATGACCTCTACTGCGCCCGTGGTGACATGGAGAACCGAATCAAGGAGCAGCAACTGGGGCTGTTCGCCGATCGCACCAGCGCGCATTACTGGTGGGCCAATCAGTTTCGTCTACTGCTGTCCAGTCTGGCCTATGTGCTGATGGAGGCCATCCGGCGCCTCGCGCTGAAGGGCACGGAACTGGCGCGTGCACAGATGACCACGATCCGGCTCAAACTGTTCAAGATCGGGGCGGTCATCATTCGCAACACGCGACGGATCCGCTTCCTGCTCTCCAGCACCTATCCCTATCAGGCGCTGTTTTTCCAGGTGGCGGCACGACTCAAGCCGGGATAGCCCGGCAGAGTGCTGCCCCGGCACGTTGATCAACAATGGGGGTAAGGGGGAGTCTGACCGGAGGGTGGAAAATCAGGGCTTGATAGAGGTTTGGTTCCCAGTGAGGGCAAACCATCCAAGCTTGGCCATATCACCGGCTAAATTTAAAAACGGATGAAACATGCGGGCTAATCAAACGACTGCCCAGGTGATAAAGACGATGCGCCTGTGCCCCGAGATTATCAACCATATCCCGCAAACTGTTTCTACCGGAAAGTTGTCCCATCATCATTGCCACGAACTGGCTCCAGCGGGAGTTTTTACGAAAAGCCCTGCCTGTATGATGTTCTTTTGCCAGTGTTTCAAATTCATGTCTCGAAATCAGTTTCAGCAGTTGCGCAAATACCGTGCTATTATGTGACATGGTCTGGTTATTCCTTTTGATTCAATGATTTGTTTGCGCTTTTATTTTATCAAAATGCGAATAACCTGGGCCTCCTAAATCTCAGTTAATGGGACAGCAGTGATGCAGGCTATAAGGTTCGTCTATCCGTGATCCTTGTCACAGGCCTCTTCATTGTTACTTAAGCTGTTCCATGCATACTCAGGACAGTCAGTCCTATATCAGGCCTTATCGATAGGAATATGGTAATGGGCGATTTAGTTATAATTACAGCCATATTAGCTCTCGCTATCTTCTCGGTGGGGATTCGTGTGTTGCTGCGGCGAGATAAGACACTGCTTGATTCCGGCGAGAGTTCTACTGTTGAATCATCCGCTTATTTAAATGACGTTTGTAATGAGGTAATAGATAGGCCGCCGACTGAACATGCATTGGATGTGACCATTGACTTTAGCGAGAGTGGTAAGTGCTATCGTTGGATCCAATCACATGACTCCTTGCTGGAATTCGCTGAATCCAGGGGTGTTGAAGTCGAATCTCTATGCCGGGCGGGAGAGTGTGGTTCCTGTCGTACCAGGCTTGTCCAAGGTGAAGTCGAATATACTCAAGTGCCGGCCATCAACCCTGGGCGTGGTTACTGTCTGTTATGTATCTCAAAACCCAAATCGGATCTGATACTGGAAAAATAATATTATCAACACCTCTCATTCATCGTATATTCGTTGCTGCGGTAAGCACAGAAAAGATTCCACTATAACTTCAAATTAAACCGGCGGGATAAACATAAGTAACACGATATTCCGGTATTTACCGTATGAAGCGGGGGTTAACTCACTCTATTATATGCCGCAGTATCTTATCTCTTCTTTTTGTCCGCAATGCGTGCCAGGGAAAAAGTGTGGCTGCTTATGCGGTCGATCAAAATTTTTCCTGATTACCCCTGAGGCTCAGCTATTGAGCCTGTGGTGCAAGCATAATGGAACCTACTGAATAAAAGAGGATTTCATCATGCCGAGAAATACCATTCAATTTCAAAAAGGCCTTGGTTTGCACGATTTTCTGGAACAATATGGGACCGAGGATCAGTGTCGACAGGCATTGTATGATTTGCGCTGGCCGACGGGCTATGTCTGCCCTGAGTGCGGCAACACAACAGGCTGTGAACTCAAAAAGCGTCAGATATATCAATGTCACAAGTGCCATCATCAGACTTCCCTGACCGCCGGCAGCATCTTCCATGGCACCAAGCTGCCGCTGAGAACGTGGTTTCTTGCGATCTATCTGTTGACCCAACGCAAGAAAAGTATCTCGGCGCTGCAACTTTCCCGCGAAATCGGGGTGAACTACAATACGGCCTGGCGACTCAAGCATAAGTTGATGCAGGTGATGATGGAACGTGAGCGTGGAAAAAAACTGGCCGGTCGCATCGAATTGGATGATGCTTATCTCGGAGGCGAGCAAGCCGGTAAGCGTGGTCGTGGGTCGCGCAACAAAATCCCTTTCGTAGCTGCTGTTGAGACGACGCGGGACGGCAGGCCCATGAAAATTCAACTGCGTCGTGTAAGGGGCTTCCGCAAACGTGAAATCGCCCGCTACGCCCGCTCCTGCTTGATGCCTGGCAGCGAAGTCTTTACCGATGGGCTTTGGTGCTTTAGTGGCGTGACAACCGCTGATTGCCATCATAACCCCATGGTGACGGGTGGTGGGCGCCAAAGTGTCCAGTATTCGTGCTTCAAATGGGTAAACACGATGTTGGGTAATGTCAAAAACAGTCTGTTGGGTACTTTTCATGCGATTCGAGATAAACATGTGTCGCGTTATCTTGCTGAGTTCGAATATCGGTTTAACCGCCGTTTCGATTTACCCGCCATGATTGAACGATTGCTTTTTGCCGCTCTTCGCACTCCACCTATGCCATATCGCCTCTTGAGAATGGCTGAGGTTTAGGGGTAATCAGGAAATTTTTCCTGATTACCCCTGAGGCTCAGCTATTGAGCCTGTGGTGCAAGCATAATGGAACCTACTGAATAAAAGAGGATTTCATCATGCCGAGAAATACCATTCAATTTCAAAAAGGCCTTGGTTTGCACGATTTTCTGGAACAATATGGGACCGAGGATCAGTGTCGACAGGCATTGTATGATTTGCGCTGGCCGACGGGCTATGTCTGCCCTGAGTGCGGCAACACAACAGGCTGTGAACTCAAAAAGCGTCAGATATATCAATGTCACAAGTGCCATCATCAGACTTCCCTGACCGCCGGCAGCATCTTCCATGGCACCAAGCTGCCGCTGAGAACGTGGTTTCTTGCGATCTATCTGTTGACCCAACGCAAGAAAAGTATCTCGGCGCTGCAACTTTCCCGCGAAATCGGGGTGAACTACAATACGGCCTGGCGACTCAAGCATAAGTTGATGCAGGTGATGATGGAACGTGAGCGTGGAAAAAAACTGGCCGGTCGCATCGAATTGGATGATGCTTATCTCGGAGGCGAGCAAGCCGGTAAGCGTGGTCGTGGGTCGCGCAACAAAATCCCTTTCGTAGCTGCTGTTGAGACGACGCGGGACGGCAGGCCCATGAAAATTCAACTGCGTCGTGTAAGGGGCTTCCGCAAACGTGAAATCGCCCGCTACGCCCGCTCCTGCTTGATGCCTGGCAGCGAAGTCTTTACCGATGGGCTTTGGTGCTTTAGTGGCGTGACAACCGCTGATTGCCATCATAACCCCATGGTGACGGGTGGTGGGCGCCAAAGTGTCCAGTATTCGTGCTTCAAATGGGTAAACACGATGTTGGGTAATGTCAAAAACAGTCTGTTGGGTACTTTTCATGCGATTCGAGATAAACATGTGTCGCGTTATCTTGCTGAGTTCGAATATCGGTTTAACCGCCGTTTCGATTTACCCGCCATGATTGAACGATTGCTTTTTGCCGCTCTTCGCACTCCACCTATGCCATATCGCCTCTTGAGAATGGCTGAGGTTTAGGGGTAATCAGGAAATTTTTTCACAAAACTTGAATAGCAGAAAAAATACCATTGAAAGCATACCGGTTATCAATAGTTCCAGCGTCTGTGTTAGCGCACCCTCACGCAAAGCCAAGAGTCCATAGGTCAAGATGAAATTCCAGTTGGCGGCAAACAGGCGAAAAATATTGACGGTCATTGCACCGAATGTCAGGCCGGATGCGATCAGGACGATGAAGGTAATGATCGGTCGCCTGTAAAAGCGTTCATATAAACTCATTGCGTGGCCCTCGAACTATTCATTTACCTATTCAAGATAGCAGATCCGTCTCAAGCGGCAGTGTCTCCAGTTTGCCCAATAACTATAAGCGATCAAGCAATTACCTTTCTGTATCCGGTGACCATATGCCAGAACCACGGTAATAGCATGGGAATTGCCGCTTCCGGTTCATAGGTTGCGTGAAAACTATTGTTACTTTGCCGTGATACTTACGTGATATTTATTCACAAGAATTGAATCACGCCTATGGCAAGGCCTTGGTGTTAATAACAGATATGATTAAAAACCGAAGGAGATATCTATGATTACTCGCAGAAAGTTTGCCTCGATCGCAATGGCCTCAGGTGCCGCTTCTCTGTTTTCCATAGCACCTGTAGCTAAGGTACAGGCGGGAAGCGACGCGAATGTACACTGTTATGGTGTCAACAAATGTAAAGGTCATAATGACTGTAAGACTGCCAATAATGCCTGTAAAGGACAAGCCTCGTGCAAAGGCCAGGGCTTTGTGAATATGTCAAAGAAAGCCTGTGAGGATATTGGTGGATCAACCGAAAAGCCAAAGGGTTAGTTCTGATGTGTCCGGACTGGCGCACTATCCAGGTATAGTGTTGCCAGTTCCCGGGTTGCAAATTGACTGAATATCCCTGGGGGGAGCCTTGTGAACGAATCTGTAGATGGTCAAAGGCCTTTTCTCGGCTATGGACTGGGTCTGCGTAGACAACACTACGATGACGTGCTCGAGTCGAAGCCGGATGTTGACTGGTTTGAGATTATATCCGAGAACTACATGGTGGACGGGGGCAAGCCGCTTCATTACTTGAGACGAATCCGCGAGCTTTATCCAATGGTTATGCATGGCGTGTCGATGTCTATCGGCAGTATTGAACCACTGGATTATACCTATCTGAAAAAACTCAAGGCGCTGATAGAAAGGGTGGAGCCCGAGTGGTTTTCCGACCATCTCTGCTGGACCGGTGTGAATAAACTGAATCTGCACGATCTGTTGCCCTTGCCCTATACCGAAGAGGCGCTTGATCATGTGGTAGAGCGTATCAACAGAGTGCAGGACTATCTGGGGCGACAGATGCTGTTGGAGAATGTATCGAGTTACATTAGCTACAGTGAATCTCAATTGAGTGAATGGGAGTTTCTGCGCGAGGTCGTGGAGCGCGCCGACTGTCTTGTGTTGCTGGATATCAACAATATCTATGTGAGCGCCTATAACCATAACTTCGATCCCTCTGATTTCGTACAGGCGATGCCCAGTGAACGTATCTATCAGATTCATCTGGCAGGTCATACCCAAGAGGAAAACCTGATCATAGATACCCATGATCACCCTATCGCAGATCCGGTTTATGAGTTGTATGCCGAGGCTATTCAGCGCTTTGGCCGTGTCAGCACAATGATCGAACGCGATGACAATATACCGCCACTTGCGAATTTGCTGCAGGAGCTTGATCGCGTGCGGCATATCGGTGAAGCCATTATTGAAGATCAGGTTGCATAAGCGTGTCGACAATGAAACACTTGGGTGAATTACAGTCCCGATTTCAGAATTTTATCCTGGAACCTGGAAATGAAAAGCGGATCTCATGGGTAAACGGAGGGGGTCGCGCGTCTGCAAACTACCAGCTTTCCGTATATGCGAATGCCTATATCGCGCGCTTGAAAGAGGTGCTGACGAATGACTATCCCGCCGTCAGCATGGCAATCGACAGTGATCATTTCGATCTCCTCACAGAAGGGTACATACGACAACATCCTTCACGTTTTTTCAGTCTTCGCGATTTCGGTTGCCGATTTCCAGACTATCTAAGCGAGCAAACGGACACAAATCCTAATAACCATGATTTAGCCTGGTTACCGGAACTGGCAAAGTTTGAATGGACATTGGGACAGGCATTCGATGCCACGGATTGTGAACTCGTCACGGAGCAGGATATGGCATCCATACCAGCTGATGCATGGCCGATGCTGAGATTTGGGTTTTGCCCCTGCGTGCAACGAATCGACCTTGAATGGAATGCACCGACTATTTGGAAGGCGCTCACCGCAGATCCGCCACATGAAGTTGAGCCGACTCGTTCGCAGGAAAGTTTTGACGGTTGGTTGATCTGGCGCCAGGACCTGATCACTCGATTCCGTTCCCTAGAGGAGGACGAGCAGCTGGCCCTCGATTCTCTGCGTAACGGTGCCACCTTCGAAGATGCATGTGAATTTCTGGCGAGCCAGATAGATCTGGACAGAGTATCGATGCGGGCTGCGGGTTTGCTTAAAGGCTGGATTCGACAAGGCTTGATAACCGAGGTAATCCAAGCTTCCTGATTGATCCCGGTATTCTGACTGCCCTGTCCGTTATGGCTTTTTTTATCTCCTTAACAGCGGCTGCCGCTTCCCCAATTTGCGATACGATGATTGCAGGCGCAATCAGGTTGAGGCAGGAGATTTTGGTGGATAGAGGAGATCCAGCGGCATGGACTTCCCATTTTCCATCACTATCCTGACGTGAAAGCGTTTCAGTTCCCGCGGCTCCCGTACGCCACAGGAGTGTGCCAGGAGGCCGACCTCATAGTTCATGTTCTTTACATAGTTGGCCACGCGTACGGCTTTGTCGCTGGATACCAGTCCGCGCTGGAGTTTCGGATTATGCGTGGTGATACCTGTCGGGCAAGTGTTCTTATTGCACTGCAATGCCTGGATGCAACCCAGAGCAAACATGAACCCTCTGGCGGACGCGACGAAATCGGCGCCGACAGCTAATGCCCAGGCTACCCCTGCAGGGGTAATCAGCTTGCCGGAGCTGACAACCTTGACACGCTCCCTCAGGCCATATTCGCACAGCATGTCGATGACCATGGGCAGGCTTTCGCTGAGGGGCAATCCCACATAATCCATCAACGCCATTGGAGCTGCACCCGTTCCGCCGTCTGCTCCGTCAACCGTGATAAAGTCGGGTGCGCATGCCGGGCCTCTTTTGTTAATCGTTTCGAACAACGTTTCCAGCCAGCCATAGGCCCCGACTACGGTCTTGAAGCCGACAGGTTTTCCGCTAACCCCAATATTTCACGCATTAAAAAGGCAAAATCCTGATACTTCGATATAATTCAGTTGCTTACACTGTAATCGAAAGGATTTTGCCTGTGACAAACTGTACCCAGACTGCCTTTGATTTTCCAGCCCTAAAACGCCGTAAGGTTCAAGCCGAGTTTTCCGGTGGCGATATCACCTCGGACGGCGGCGTGTTGCTGCTGCGTGAGATCGACAGGCGTCTGGGATTGCTCGAGGCGGTTGATGCGGTCATCCCCGACCCGCGAGATCCCCGCTATATTGAACACAGCCAGTTGAGCCTGTTGCGCCAGCGAGTCTATGGGCTCTGCCTGGGTTATGAAGATCTGAACGACCATCAGACACTACGCACCGACCCGGCCCTACAGAGCTCGATCGAACGCGAGGAGGTACTGGGCAGCCAGTCGACACTTTGTCGGCTGGAGAACCGGGTCGATCGCCGGGTTGCCGTTGATGTCCACAACCTACTGCTCGAGCAGTTCATTGCCTCATATGATGCACCACCCGATGAGCTGATCCTGGATTTCGACGCCACGGATGATCCGGTGCATGGCCGCCAGGAAGGCCGCTTCTTTCACGGCTACTACGATCACTACTGCTTCCTGCCCCTGTATGTCTTTTGTGGCGATCAACTGCTGGTGAGTTATCTGCGGCCCAGCCGGATCGATGCGCCCAAGCATGCCTGGGCGATTCTGGCGCTGTTGGTCAAACGCCTGCGCCGGGCTTGGCCTGAAGTGCGTATCATCTTTCGGGGCGATAGCGGCTTTTGCCGTCACCACATGCTCAGCTGGTGCGAGCGCAACGCTGTGGGCTATATCGTGGGCATCGCCAAGAATGACGCCTTGCTGCGGTGTATCCGTGAGCCCATGCAGTGGGTTGAGGAACTGGCGAAGCGAACCGGCATGAAGATGCGGGAATTCTTTCAGTTTCACTATGCCGCCAGCACCTGGAAGACGCGTCGCAAGGTGATCGCCAAACTGGAGGTCACCGACAAGGGGCCAAATCCACGCTTCATCGTCACCAACCTGGCCGGCGACAAACAGCGCCTTTACGATGACCTCTACTGCGCCCGTGGTGACATGGAGAACCGAATCAAGGAGCAGCAACTGGGGCTGTTCGCCGATCGCACCAGCGCGCATTACTGGTGGGCCAATCAGTTTCGTCTACTGCTGTCCAGTCTGGCCTATGTGCTGATGGAGGCCATCCGGCGCCTCGCGCTGAAGGGCACGGAACTGGCGCGTGCACAGATGACCACGATCCGGCTCAAACTGTTCAAGATCGGGGCGGTCATCATTCGCAACACGCGACGGATCCGCTTCCTGCTCTCCAGCACCTATCCCTATCAGGCGCTGTTTTTCCAGGTGGCGGCACGACTCAAGCCGGGATAGCCCGGCAGAGTGCTGCCCCGGCACGTTGATCAACAATGGGGGTAAGGGGGAGTCTGCCCGGAGGGTGGAAAATCAGGGCTTGATAGAGGTTTGGTTCCCAGTGAGGGCAAACCATCCAAGCTTGGCCATATCACCGGCTAAATTTAAAAACGGATGAAACATGCGGGCTAACACGCCGGATCCGTTCGATCATGTTCAGCAGGTCATCCGCGCAATTGATATCAGGGTGTCGATTGGGGCTGATTGCATCCCGGCCCTCTTCGATACCGCGAATTCGCGCAATCTCACGAGTGACTTTAGCGGCAGGCAGTATGCCGCCTTTCCCCGGCTTTGCACCTTGACTGAGTTTGATTTCAAACATGCGTACAGTGTCATGAGCGGCAATCTCCGTAAGCCGTTCGTCAGAGAGGTTTCCTGCCCGGTCGCGCACACCGAATTTGGCTGTGCCTATTTGAAATACCAGGTCCGCACCGCCTTCGAGGTGGTAGGGTGACAGACCCCCCCTCGCCGGTATTCATCCAGCATCCCGCTTGCCGGGCGCCGCCTGAAAGAGCGCGTATCGCGGGTACCGACAAGGCGCCAAAACTCATCCCTGAGATATTGATAAGGGAGTCGGTTACGTAGGGTGTTTCACAACCTGGACCGATAACCACCTCCGTCGCCGGTATCGCATCCTCGCCCAGGGTCGGGTAGGGGCAGTTGACAAAGAGTACGGAGCCGGTTGGCCGCAGATCCCGGGTCGATCCAAAAGCAATGGTGTTGTTTTCTTTCTTTGCGGCCCGATAGGCCCAGGAGCGTTCCGCCCGATTGAAAGGCATCTCCTCCCTGTCCATGGCGAAGAAGTATTGGCGGAAAAATTCACCCAGATGTTCGAAGAAATAGCGAAATCGACCGATCACCGGGTAGTTGCGTCGGATGGTCTGCTGAGTTTGGGTGATATCGATGATGTAGAGTATGATCAATGTGAGCACGCCCATTCCGAGGAGGAAAACAAACATAACCGACAGTATCTCGAATATGGTGAATACCCAGCTTTCTGTGACTGCTGTCATCATTGTCGAACTCCGCTCTTTGTTCTTTCCACCTGTTATTTATCCAACGTGTGGCTGTTGTGCGCAAACCAAATTTCCGGCTTTCTGATATCAACTGGCGACCGGGCAGGGTTCTGTCATCTCACCCAGGCGTCGTGTAAGGGCCATGTTCTCACTGTAGTCGACAGGCACCACGATCAGGCTCGGACCCTGTTGCCTGAATGCTGCCTCCAAAGTGTCCGCAAACTGGTTACTTTGCTCAACGCGATGACCGTGCCAGCCGAATGCGCCGGCTAATTGCATCCAATCGGGATTATCGAATGACAGATCTGTATGCCGGCCAAATTCGCTCTCCTGCTTCCAGGCGATCAGACCGTAGGCATGATCCTCCCAGATCAACATGACCAGATTGCTGTGCAGCCGTTTCGCAGTCTCCATTTCCTGGACGTTCATCAAAAAACCGGCATCACCTGAAATGCCGAGGATACGTCGCTGTGGCGCCACCAGGCTGGCGGCGATAGCGCCGGGCAGGGCGAAACCCATGGAGCAGAAGCCATTGGGTATCAGGCAGGTGTTGGGTTGATGGCAGTGGTAGTGCCTTGCAATCCACATCTTATGGGCGCCGACATCGGAGAGAAGGATATCCTCCGGCCCCATTACCTGACGGATATCCCATAACATCTTTTGTGGACGTATCGTCCCCGAAGTGTCGTCGATGGCATGTTCGGCCAATTCGTTCTGCATCAATCGCCGGGTTTCCGCTTGCTGGGCCAGGTCGTACTTGGGAATGCCATGGGTCGTCAGACGTTGATTCAGCATCCACAAGGTATGCGCGAGATCACCCACCAGTTCGACTTGAGGATGGTAATACTCATCGATCTCCGCAGGCAGGAAATCGGCTTGAATGATGGGTTTGTTCTTGTGGGGGTTCCATAGTCGCGGGTGGTATTCGACCATATCGAAACCCAGGGTGATTACCAGATCGGTCTCATCGATAGCCAGGGTCGGATAATCCTTGCTGCCAAGTCCAATCGTGTAGAGACAGTAATCGGCATCCATATCGACTGCGCCCTTGGCCATGAAGGTACTCAAAACGCCGATGCCAGTTTTCTCGCAAAAGAGGCGGAGCTGTTTGGCGGCGCGGCGGCGAATTGCGCCATTGCCTGCTATGATGACAGGCCGCTTGGCTTGAGTTATCAAGTCAAAGGATTGATCGAGAATCTTGTCGTCCACCACCGAACGGCGAAACCGTCGCGGATCCAGCGGTTCTGCCGAAACCTGATGTTTGGCAATATCCTCAGGGAGTTCGATGTGAACAGCGCCAGGCTTTTCGGTGCGTGCAATGCGCACCGCTTTGCGCACCACTTCGGGGATGGTCACTGCATTGTAAATACTGGTGGCCCATTTGGTGACGGGTTTGAACATCTCCACCACATCCATGATCTGATGTGACTCTTTATGCAGGCGGGCGGTGGAACCCTGTCCGGTCAAAACCAACACCGGCGCCCGGTCCATATTGGCATCGGCGACACCGGTGATCAGGTTGGTGGCCCCCGGTCCGAGAGTACCCAGACAGACAGCGGGATTGCCGCTGAGACGGCCGTAGATTTCCGCCATGAATGCTGCGCCTTGCTCATGGCGCGTCAATATGAATTTTATCTTACCGGACTGTTCCTGCGACATCATGAAGTCGGCATTCTCTTCACCCGGTACACCGAAGACATATTCGATACCCTCGTTTTCCAAACATTTCACCATTAGCCCAGAAGCCTTCATAACATGATCTCCACAGGTTGCCGGGGTTAAATTCACTTATGGGACAGATAGTGAATCTGTCTTCTATTGACCAACGTATAGGTACAACAGTAGTAGATTGATGGTTTTAAGAAGGTCTTTTTGTAATAAGGTTACCTGATTACCCCTAAACCTCAGCCATTCTCAAGAGGCGATATGGCATAGGTGGAGTGCGAAGAGCGGCAAAAAGCAATCGTTCAATCATGGCGGGTAAATCGAAACGGCGGTTAAACCGATATTCGAACTCAGCAAGATAACGCGACACATGTTTATCTCGAATCGCATGAAAAGTACCCAACAGACTGTTTTTGACATTACCCAACATCGTGTTTACCCATTTGAAGCACGAATACTGGACACTTTGGCGCCCACCACCCGTCACCATGGGGTTATGATGGCAATCAGCGGTTGTCACGCCACTAAAGCACCAAAGCCCATCGGTAAAGACTTCGCTGCCAGGCATCAAGCAGGAGCGGGCGTAGCGGGCGATTTCACGTTTGCGGAAGCCCCTTACACGACGCAGTTGAATTTTCATGGGCCTGCCGTCCCGCGTCGTCTCAACAGCAGCTACGAAAGGGATTTTGTTGCGCGACCCACGACCACGCTTACCGGCTTGCTCGCCTCCGAGATAAGCATCATCCAATTCGATGCGACCGGCCAGTTTTTTTCCACGCTCACGTTCCATCATCACCTGCATCAACTTATGCTTGAGTCGCCAGGCCGTATTGTAGTTCACCCCGATTTCGCGGGAAAGTTGCAGCGCCGAGATGCTTTTCTTGCGTTGGGTCAACAGATAGATCGCAAGAAACCACGTTCTCAGCGGCAGCTTGGTGCCATGGAAGATGCTGCCGGCGGTCAGGGAAGTCTGATGATGGCACTTGTGACATTGATATATCTGACGCTTTTTGAGTTCACAGCCTGTTGTGTTGCCGCACTCAGGGCAGACATAGCCCGTCGGCCAGCGCAAATCATACAATGCCTGTCGACACTGATCCTCGGTCCCATATTGTTCCAGAAAATCGTGCAAACCAAGGCCTTTTTGAAATTGAATGGTATTTCTCGGCATGATGAAATCCTCTTTTATTCAGTAGGTTCCATTATGCTTGCACCACAGGCTCAATAGCTGAGCCTCATGAGTAATCAGGTAAGGTTATAACGAATAGATAAAGAGAGTATCACGATTGCACTCGGCGTTCTTGGCGCAACACCTGATCTTGATATGTGAGAATTACGTAACTATATGATTTAAATAGATGGTTATATGAGGACAGGTGTAATAAACAAAGTTAAGCTTATGTTGAGACTACCACTCGCTGATAAATTGGGTGGTATTTTTTGAAGTACAATAGTGCCGAGGGCGAAAGTAATCTGTACTTCGCCATTATCTATTTGACTATTTATACAGTCGTGAAATTAGGAGGAGAGAAATGAAAAAAACGACCACCAGCGCAATTGTAGCCGGCGCCATAACATCAGCATTGGCACTGTCGCCAATGAGCGTGGCAAATGCCGCCGATACCGAGAAGTGCTACGGTGTCGCCAAAGCGGGAAAGAATGATTGTGCGGCAGGGCCGGGTACCAGTTGCGCGGGTACCTCGACGGTCGATGCTCAGGGAAATGCCTGGATGCTTGTGCTGAAAGGTACCTGTGAAAAGATCGTGGGCGGCAGCCTGCAAGCGAAGTAAAACCTAACGCGAAAACCGATGAAATATAATTCACTGCAATCGGTGGCAGCCCCGGTACCCGTCAGGGCCGGGGCCGGATTGAAGCCGAAGCACTATCAGGCGATTATCGAACAGCAGCCGGATATCGGCTGGTTCGAGATTCATCCGGAGAACTACATGGGGCGTGGAGGTCCGCCGCTGCACTACATGGAGCGTATCCGTGCCGACTATCCGGTCTCCCTGCACAGTGTCGGAACATCACTCGGCAGCCATCTGCCGCTGGATACCGCACACCTGAAAAGCCTGAAGTCGTTGGTGGAGCGATTTGAGCCGGGACTGGTTTCGGAACATCTATCCTGGAGCCATGGTTATGAATGGTATACCCATGATTTGATTCCGCTGTTCTATACGGAAACCACATTGAAGTTGATTGTCGAACATATAGATCAGGTACAGGAGTTTCTTGGCAGGAAGATACTTATCGAAAATCCTTCGACATATCTACAATTCAAACAGAACGAAATACCGGAACAGGTGTTCTATGTCGAGGCCGCCAAGCGAAGCGGCGCCGGCCTGCTCCTGGATATCAACAACGTTTTCGTCTCCTGCAGCAACCATGGCTGGTCTTTGGATGAGTATATGTCGGCGGTACCACACGATATGGTGGAGGAGATACACCTTGCAGGACATTCAACCCAGGACCTGGAAGGTTCAACCCTACGGGTGGATGATCATGGCTCGCCGGTCTGCAGTGAAGTGTGGCGGCTGTATGAGAACTATATCAACGGCAACGGCACGGTACCGACACTGATCGAATGGGACAGCAACATCCCTGAGTTTCCTGAACTCTTCAAAGAGGTTTGCTTTGCCGAAGAGATTATCAGGACAGCCAGTGAGCAGTACCGTGAAGCCACTGTCTGAATTGCAACAGCTGTTTTGCGATGGCCTCCGTTCATCGGAGCCCCCGGCTCAGGCGCTGCTTGATGAGATTGTGGACGACGGTCTTCAAATACAGCGGTTCAATGTCTATCGTAACAACTTCATCGTTTTAAACGGCGATGCCCTTGCCGATATGTATCCGGTCATCAAGCGTCTGCTTGGGGATGAAGCCTTTCGTATGCTGGCCACAGCCTATGTGCGCGAATATCCCCCCATGGATCGGGCACTGCTGCTGTACGGTGAGCGATTTCCCGAATTCCTTGCAGCGGTGCCCGAACTTTCCGGACTGCCCTACCTGTCGGATGTGGCAAGACTGGAGTATGCGTGGACCGCCGCCTATCATGCCGATGATGCTGCGCCATTGGAACAGCGGCAGGTCGCCAAACTACCTCCGGATGAACTGGAAAATCTCCGGTTGAGGCCACATCCTTCTATACACTGTATTGGATCCCGTTATCCCGTTTATCGTATCTGGTCGGCCAATCAGGGTAACCGGGCGGATGAAACCGTCTCGCTTGATGAGGGTGGCTCGCAAATCGTCGTGATACGCCCCAAGGCAGAGGTTGAGATCAGGGGAGTGACCCCTGGCGCCCTGACTTTTCTTCAAAGGCTGGCAGCGGCTGATACCATTGCCGAGGCCTACGGCCATGCAGCGGAAACGGAAGCGGAATTCGACCTGAACGCCTTTTTTACCCAATATCTGTTCGACGGTACATTCTGTGCACTGTGATTTTTATGAATTCTCTGGATTGGTCGGCGGTTTTTTAGAATCTGAATGACCTGTTTCTACGTAATAACAATACGATCAATAACGGATAACATTTAGGATGGTTGATTCCCATGAACGCACTCATCGATACAATGCAGCGGCTTTTCGACTTTATCGGCAGATCCATCCCGGAGTGGGGGATCGCGCTGCTGGCCAGAGGGGCCATTGCCTACACTTTCTGGTCGTCCGGGAGGAGCAAGGTGTCCGGTTTTCTGGATATTTCCGATTCCACCTTTCTGCTGTTCGAGCATGAATACGGAGTGCCGCTTATTCCACCGAATATCGCTGCCCACATGGCGACTTATGCGGAACACTTGTTTCCCATTTTGCTGGTGCTTGGTCTCTTCACCCGCTTTGCGGCCCTCTCATTGTTGATCATGACTGCCGTGATCCAGCTGTTTGTCTACCCGGATGCCTGGAATGTGCATATGTGGTGGGCGCTGGCTATGCTCTATCTCATTCGCCATGGAGGCGGCCTTGTCTCTCTCGATCGCTTATTATGGAAGTGAATTGTCAACTATTGTAAATAAATCAAGCACCTGGAGCGCTCCATCACTCGATCCACTACCCATGTTCGAGTGGATGGACTGCTTCGGGGAGATGCAGCGAATCAATGGAGTTAAGTCACTGACACTCGACTGGTTGAGTGTAAGGTGGCGTACATTGTCGTTCAACCGCAAGACAGTCTCTGTCCATTGTCACCAGATTCGGCTGATGCTGATGGCAATATCCCCGCCGATAGTCTGATCAGCTAAATACGGTTACTGCGGCTGGAATTTAATTCTCTTCCTTTTCTGTTGTTTATATATGTGCTATTAGATCATCTGGCGCGGTGGTTTTGTCAGAAGTCAGGCAATGCGCTGATAAACAATGATTTGTGCAATGGCCTCTTGTGACTTGCAAATCACGTATAATGAAAGCCCAAGAATATTAGAATGAATTGGACCAGCGCCTAGGCAGGTATAATGGATTTGAGAAGGCCAAGATCGATATGCATGTAAATGACAATACCGCAAACCCCAGTCCAGCAACCTCACTGAGCGGGATCAAGGGATACTCATTGATGTCATACCTATATCAAGCCCGGGCTCTCGTGGCGGCAATACTGCTTTGTGTATTTGTGTCCCAGGCAAATAGTGCGGAGTGGATCTACACCGTGGTGGAGGGGGACAATCTCTGGGACTTCAGCGAAAAGTACTTGGACAACGTGCTGCGGTTTAAGAAGCTGCAGAAACTGAACAATATTAAAAACCCGAAACGCCTACAGCCCGGCTCTTGGCTGCGTGTTCCGATGAAGTGGATAAGAAGCAATGCCGTGCCGGCGCGGCTTGCGGATTTACAAGGCCAGGTTCAGCTTATTCGCGCCGACGGCTCCCAGACTGCGTCACTCAAATCCGGTACTCAGATACATCTAGGCGATATCTTGCGGACAGGGCCCAAGAGCAGCGCCGCCATCCTTTTTGCGGACAGCAGCGCCATGACACTACACAGTTATAGCGAGATGCGGTTTGACCATCTCAGTGCCCATGGCGATACCGGTATGGTCGATTCCAGACTGCATCTGATCCAAGGGCGTTTACAGACACGGATACGGCCATCTGTGGGTCCCGGTTCCCGGTTTGAGATATATACCCCCTCGGCGATAAGCGCGGTGCGTGGTACCGTCTATCGCACGGCAGTAACCGGAGACGGCGTCACCTCGAATATCGAGGTTTTGGAGGGAAAGGTCGAGGTGAGCGGTGGCGACAAACAACGCTTGATTCCTGCCGGGTTCGGTACTCGGGTTGAGAAAGGCAGGGCGCCGACTCCACCCATGGAGTTGCTGCCACCCCCCAATTTCAAGCAGATCCCGGAGGTGGTTCGTTTCATCGACTGGCATTTGGAATGGGGCGCTATTGATAAAGCTGTAAACTATCGTATCGAGATCGGCAGGGATGAGAATCTGGCTGTTCTTGCACATGATCAACTGTCGGATCAGACCACTTTTCCGTTACCCGAACTCCCGGATGGCAGATACTGGGTCAGGGTCCGCGGTATCGATGCCAATGGACTGGAGGGTGTCAGCCGTGTGGCTTCGGTATTAGTCGACGCGCAACCGCAGCCGCCGATCTCCATCAGTCCACCGGATGGGGCGGTTCAACGGGGCGGTGGCACGGAATTGCAGTGGACGAAATCTGAAACTGCCGACAGGTATCTGCTGGAGATTGCCATGGATGAGGGCTTTGACAAGATAATGCATCGGGTAAACGACCTGAAAGATACCCGGTACCAAACTGATCAGATCACCGAACCGGGTACCTATTACTGGCGCGTTACCACGATTCTTGGCAACGAGTCGGGACCGCCTGGTGTGGTGCGTTCATGGCAACTCAAACCCACGCTCGATGCTGTCGACCCCTCGATCGAGGCGGCAGATGATAAAATGACGGCTTCATGGCGGGAGGGCGCTGCCGGACAACGCTATCAGGTGCAGATTGCCCTCGATAGCGATTTCAGTACGCTTGAGCTTGACCGGATTACCGATCAGCCGGAGATCAGTTTTGATCAACCGCAGGGTCAGGTTCTCTACTTAAGGGTGCGTGCCATCGACATGGATGGCTACGAGGGGCCATGGGGAAGCGTGCAGCAAATCGAACCGCCGCGCGATCAGGGTGTATGGGCCGTCCCGGTGCTCTTCATTCTAGGCCTGTTCTTCATTTAGCAAGATGGTCCACCCGCTGGTAAAAAAGCTAAACAGGCGGGGTGTATTCCTGGTTATCTCGCTGGTTGCGCTCGCCTATCTTTTGTCCGGAAATGCCGCTGTTCAGCGTTTTGACCTTCTCATCTACGATAACTTCCTCAACCTGCAGGGAAACCAAATCAGTGACGAAGTCGTGGTCGTCGCCATCGATGATGCCAGTCTGCGCAATCTGGGTCATTGGCCATGGTCACGTCGTGTGCATGGGCAATTGCTGGACCGTTTGACCGATATGGGCGCAAAAGCCGTCGCCTTCGATATCCTGTTTGCCGAATCCGATACCGTCGATCTGCAGGCAGACAGTCTGTTTGCTCAAGCCATCGATCGCAATGGTAGAACGGTGCTTGTGGTGGCGCCGAGTAAGTCGAGCACCGAGCTGCCGATATCAGAAGTGTTACCGTTGAGCATGCTGGCGGAGGCTGCAGCCGGGTTGGGGCATGTCGATTTCGAGATAGACAGAGATGGCCTGTGCCGCAGTTTCTATCTCTATGCCGGTATCAGCAATGCACATTGGCCGGCGCTCTCACTTGCGTTATTGCAGGTGACAGATGTAAACCCACTGCCTGAAAACGATCTACAACTCGGCCGTCAGGTGGAGCATGTAGGGTGGCTGCGGCAGGGACGCTTTCTGATTCCCTTCGATCCCAATCCCGAAGCAGTCAAGCTGCTCTCGGCTCATGTTGTTTTGAATGATGATGAGGCGGCCTCCTCGATCAGGGGTAAGTATGTTCTCATAGGTTCGACCGCAACCGGGCTGGGGGATGTCATGTCGACGCCGGTTTCGCTTGTTCATCAGCGAATGCCGGGTGTCGTACTGAATGCCCAGGTATTGAGTGGGCTACTACAGGGGACCCTGATAAGAGAGATAGACAGAAACCACTATCGGTTACTGACCGTCCTGATTACGGCAATCGCCGCACTGCTCATGTTCAATGCAAGTTTTCCGGTGGCAATGATTATCTTCCTGGCGGCGGTCATTGGCGTGCCTGTTGCGGCCGGTATGGTAATGTCGATAGAGCAGTTGTGGTTTCCGCCAATGGCCGTGACGGCATCCCTGATTTTGGGGTTCCCTCTCTGGGGAGTCTTTTCCCATCTGCATGCGAGACGTGTCAATCGTTCCCTCAGCGACCGGGTGCACCACCAGGCGCTGCACCATGCAGTCACTGATCTGCCAAACCAGTATGCCTTGGAAGACAGGCTAAATCGACTGGGAAAAGTGGATCGGCGCGATAACAAGATTACCGCACTTATAATTATCAATATCCAGTGGTCCGACTCGGCTGGTGGACTTGCAGGGCATTCGGCAACCGATCTGCTGCTGATAGCCATAGCGCAGCGACTACGCAATGCAATTCGTAGTGACGATATGGTCGTCCATCTCAATGGTGATGATTTTGCTGTCCTGGTAGGAAACCTGAACGACGCCGAGAGTGCACGACAGATCGCGAACAATCTACTCAATGTCTTGCAGGAACCACTTAAATTCGAGCAATCTCAGATCTTCCTGACGCCACGTATGGGACTCAGTCTATGGCCGTATGAGAGTCCGGATGGCAATGCATTGCTGCGTGATGCCAGTATGGCTATGTTCAGTGCCCGCGTCGGGCAGTTGTCTAAAACCTGTATCTATTCGATACAGGTGGCAAAGGAGGTGGAACAACGCTCACAGCTAGAGCAGGCTTTGATCTCCGCAATAAAAAGGGATGAGTTCGAAGTCTATTATCAGCCTCAGATAATTGCGGGAAGTAGTCGCATGATCGGTGTCGAGGCATTGTTGCGTTGGCATAATCCAAAACTTGGCCTGGTTTATCCAAGTACCTTTATTCCACTGGCCGAGCACACCGGTCTGATAAAGGAGATCGGCAGTTGGGTATTGTTTTCAGCCTGTAAGCAAATGCAGCAATGGAACGAGTGCGGTCTCGGACCTTTGCGGTTAGCGGTCAATCTATCACCCTTGCAACTGGTTGATCAGAATTTGTTTGCCGAAGTGTGCGCGACACTCGAAAAGAGTTGTCTCGATCCCTCTCAACTCGAACTTGAGATCACAGAAAGTGCAGTGATGCAGAATCTTGAAGAAGCAAAGGCTGTAATGCGCGCCCTGAAGGGGCTGGGAGTGAAGCTGGCGATAGATGATTTTGGAACCGGCTATTCATCGTTGAGCAATCTGCAACATTTTCCCTTGGACAGGATAAAGATCGATCGTTCCTTTATCCGGGAAATAGAATCCAATGACGATGTCAGAGAGATCACTCTGACTATCATAAATATGGCAAAACGGCTGAATCTGGAGGTTATTGCGGAAGGTGTTGAAAGTGAGTCACAGGTGTCATGCCTGGAGCAATACGGTTGCGATGAATTGCAGGGCTACTATTTTAGCCATCCGCTGCCCGCAGCGGAACTTGCTGCATTGCTGCCTGAGCGAAACTCCTTCACTGGCGGTATAGTGTCTGTCAGGTCCTAGGGCCTGTTAACACTAATCCAATACACCCTGCTGGGGCTGTTTTCGTGCCCAGCAAGGCAGAATGACCGTGGTGTAGTTATGCTGCATGAGCGAATGATAACGCCGCTGGGGGCGAAAACAGCCCCAGCCCTTCAGGCACAACAGGGCGCATTGGATTAGTGTTAACAGGCCCTAGTACAGGGGTATATGGCGGACCATTAGAAATTCAAGTGGCTGATGCTTCCGTCACTATTGCTGTGTTCTATAGTGAAACGGCAACTGCGCAAGTCAGCTTTCAACGTGGTGCTTACACCAGCATGTTTCCAGTTTAAGTGAAGAAGATGGGAGTCGGTGGGATATATTTCCAAGTTGCCCTTGAAGGCTTCAGAGCAGTTACGCAGGCGAATGAGTTCAATCTGGTCTTTGACGATCTGTTTCCGCAGGCCGGATTCGACGGCTTCCAGTGAAAGGTTGGTACGGTTGATCTCCTTGTGGTCTGCAGCTCCTCCATTGTCTGCCGCAAGATGATCATTTTTACCAGCAAACAGATCGAGGTACCAGACCTGAGGAATGCCTGGCATGAACAGTTGAATCGCACGCGCGAGTCGCAGCTTGTCTTCATCCTCGCCAAGCGCACTGAAGAAGGTTGCGTTGACCTGATAGTATGCGATCTTCTTGGCATCCGGACCGTATAGATTTTTTACCCTGCCCCCGCGCTCGATAATGCGATCGATAAGCGTTTGAATCTTGTCGTCATCCAGTAGTCCGTCGCGTCTGACGCCATTATTTTCATTGCCTTTGAGGTCGAGCAAAGGTATGCCGTCATGACACCCGAGCATATTGATGGTTTGCAGTCCTTTGTCCTGAATGTCGCCAATCCATTTAAGCAGATGTCTGTTATTGACATTTTCGAGGGCATCGATAACAAGCCCAGGGAAAAAGAAGTCGTAGATCGGATATCCCTTTTCCGCCACCTCTTCATGCAGTCCCGCACCATATTCTGAATGGATCTCTGGAAAGATGGTTAAACCATAACGGTTGGCCAACTGTTTCAGTCTCTCCAGGTAATCCCAGGTCCCCGGCCGGTTGAAGAAATTGCTCTCCCCGGGTTCTTTGTGCAAGTACGCAAACGCGTCAAGCCTTATGATTTTCGCTCCATAGTCCTTGAGTTTTTTCAGCGTTTCCTCATAAAAATGCCAGACCTTCTTTGACTTGGCGTTAAGGTCCATCTGTCCCAGGTAGGATCGGTTGCGTTCAACTACGGAGAGAATCTCATTCTTGTAATGGGCATAGCCGTCAAGGTTGAACTGATTCGCATCCGTCTCCACCCCGATGTTCTCATTTACGATTGCCGCTATGGATTTTGCGGCTTCATGGGTCACACCCTGAATGCCGGTGAAATCTGTGGCACTCACCGGTTTGTAGTTGACTTGTTGATAGAAGGTGTTCCAGTAGGGCCGTTGTGAGCCGTCTGGAAAACCGACCTTTAGAATCGGTAATCCCGGTTTACGCATGAACAGCTTGTTTAAGAAATCCTCCTTTGGAATGACGTAACCCTCTTCTCCCATTTGGCCGTGAGCGTGCCAAAACTCGTTCCAATCGACAAAGAAGTGTTTGTACTCAGATTTGTCGCCATGTTTCAGAAGATCCTTGAACTGTGGTGATGCCACAGACAGGTGATTGAGGATAAGATCGAATTTGAAGGTGATGTCGAGGTTGCTCAACTCCTTCAGATCCTGCTTGCAGACGAGTTCATCATTCAGGTTATAGTCGATGATGGAGAAGCCGCGATCGAGATCGCTGTTGAAAAAAGTGGGCAGGATGTAGAACAGCGAGAATGCGTCCCTCAGTTCCGGCCGTTTCAATACGCCGACAATATCGGAGAGTTTTCCACCAATACTGTCCGGATAGGCATTCAGCATCACCCCGTCAGGGAGTGACTGTTGATTTTCATTGTGTTCGGCACTCATCACATACCTTGCTGTAACTTGTTGTATTTTTGTTGTTTCTGGAGTGAAACGAACGCTGATGAATTATATCGCCTCAATACCATATTACAACCGACAACCCTTTACAGAGTGTCACTCCTCTTGTCGGCAGAACGGGATTGAGATTAAGAGATTTGTTTGGGTTATGTGATCGATTCCGGAGAGAGGGATTACAGCATCTGCAGGGACGTTCGATCCGGTTGACCATGCGATTTGCTGAGACTTTAAGCAAATCGCCCCATGCCTGATTTTTTTGGGAAAGCCGCAGGATCGAATTGATCCGAGTGTCTGGAGCAGGACCATGGCGGGTAACAAATAGTGAGAAATTGGCGGTTCTGAGGTGTGAATGAAATAAGTTTTTACTTTTATGTGTAGTAAGTTACGTGTAATTTATATGAAATAAATCTAGAAACATGGTTTTATACTCTGAATTACAGTTAAATTTTAAGAATTTCACAAATTGCCGATATGATTCATGATATGAAGAGAGTTTCTCTTGAATTTGCCGCTTGAGTGACTGTTTCCTTGGGAAGCGGCATTTCAACAACTTACTGGCCATGGTGCATTTTTCGTTCTGAATAGCTGTTAAAACATGACACAAAATTGGTTTACAGCTAGATACCGCGCGCTAATCATTGCGGTTGTGACGGTAATTTCAATTTGGGCGATGAGTCAGATTGGTCTATTTTCCGGGCTCTCTGGGTGGTTGTATGACAGGCTCGTCACATACAGCGCCGAGAGTAGTTACCAGCCAAGCGTGGTATTGGTCAAATTGCCTGAGAGTAGTGCGCCCAGCGCCATCGAATGGCGTAAGGTATTGGATGCATTGAGCCGGCTTAAGGCTGCCCAGGTGTTGGTGTTGTCACCGGATATTAACGCTCAGGATCAGTTTGATCAGTTCGCAGACACAACAAATCTTGTTTTGGGTCGTTATCTGATTCAGGATCCGGACGATCCGGACAAACTGTATTTGCAGCCTTGGCCGGAATCAAGCAGGGGAATCGTTCACGGTGTGGCTAATCTGCCGGAGTCGGCCCAAGGTATAGTCAGGCATGGCACGACGCAAAGATTCGCGGATGGGAGTATGCAGGAACCCATTGCTGTGGTGGCTGCCAGGGAACGCGGTTTCGAAACGCCGTCGGTGGCTGAGCGGGGATTTCTGATCAACTTCAACCAGGGGCGGTATTCGCTCCCTACGCTTCATTTCGAGCGTCTCCTTGCAGGTGACCTGATCGAGGAGTTAATCGCGGATCGCTCTGTCGTTTTCGGCCGGCCCATGATGCCTTCCACGCCCGGTATCTATACCCCGGTCACCTCCAATATGCGGCCCATGTCGGCCTTGGAGTTTCATGGTTTCATGTTGGACAGTCTGCTTGGGAAGCGGGTGATTAAGGAACTGCCTGCTTGGGTAGTGCTGCTGTGGTTGACGGCGATAACCCTGATCAGTGTCTTTATCTATCAGTGGTTCATGATCCGTGAGGGTGTCTGGATCACCATCTTGTCTTTGGCCGTCTACATGACTCTCGGCTGGTTGGTGCTGTGGTTGCTGTACTACTGGCTGCCTGTCTTGGAATTTGTCATGGCGCAGAGTGTGATGTTTTTATGGATCTCCCATGAGAAATCTGCACGGATGGAGCTGGAGATGCGCACCATGCTCGCCGAGATGTCCTCCCGGTTGCGCAAGAGCGCGTTGCCACCGAGATTCTACGATACACCGCGTCACTGGGAGCAGCTGGAGGCTATGGTGGATCAGACGCTCTCTTTGACCCGCCTGATCTTTCTCGAACGTGTAGAGGCCGATCATCGCGTCAAGGAGATCCAGGCCTTGCGCTGTTCCCTGGATTCCATCGATGAACGTCGTCGCGATTACGAACGCACACCCTACAGCACGGCAATCGCAGCCGGAGGCCCCATCCGCATCGAGAAGACCTATCTTGAAAAGAGTGAATTGGAAACGGAGGACCAATATCTGGTGCCTTTGATCTACTCCGGCGAGATTCTCGGATTCTGGGCATTCGGTGTGGATATGGTGAAGATCCAGTCACGCCAGCAAATGGAGAGTATGGCCAAGGATTTCAGTTATCAGATCGCCGAGTTGCTGTATCACCGAAGGCATTGGCTGAACAAGGAAGCGGAAGAGGCTCGAATATTGAGCCAGTACCTGAGTCTTCAAGGTGGTGAAGTGGTGCATAAAGATGTTCATCAGGCGCTCGACCTGATGGAGCGGCGGCTTTCGGTGCAGCAAAGTGTATTCGACGGATTGGAGACAGCGACAGTACTGTATGATCTGTTTGGCCGGGTCATGCAGATCAATCACCATCTGGAGCAGTTGATGGCGGATGCCGATATTCCCGCCTTCGACTACACTGCCCTCGATCTTATGTCTGTACTCACAAACTTTGGCCGTGAGGCATGTCAGGATCTGCTTCGTCAAGTGGTCATGGAACGCAGAAGTTTGGTTGTGCCGGCCCGATTGGCCGCATTGCCAAATCAGCGCTTTCTTCTCAGAATGCGGGCGCTTAATTACGATGAAACGAGTGCGCGTACTGCCGCGGACAGTACACCATTTGAGTTGCTTGGTGTGTTGTTCGAACTTGATGACGTTTCCCTGATTCATCGGCTCTATAGCCACAAGGAAACATTGATTCAGCATCTCAGCCAGCGAATCGGACGGGGGCTGGACAATGCAATTCAATTGAGCAGTGAGGTGACTGCGGAGGGTCGGGCGGATACCATTGGCAAGGTTGTCGACCACATCAAAAGTGAAAACCGGATGCTGAAGGAAGCAACTGCCTTTTTGAACAAAGAGATAGGCACTATGTCGCTGCAGCTTTTTCCGATCGATGGTCGACAACCTATTTTAGAGAATATCGAAGAGATAAGCGGGCATGTGGAAGTGTCGGATATACGAATCGTTGCCGAACTGCCGGACGAACTGTCATTGGTGTTGGCCGAACCTGAGTTGCTGCATGATGTAACGGCCTCGGTACTCGATGCCTTGATCAAGGATGCATCGGAGGAGAGTACCATTCATATCATTGTTGAGGAACAGGAGGAGTGGATTCGATATAAGTTCTACAACCAGGGTTTCGGTATGCCTAACGACAGATTCCAGGAATTTCTTTTTGAAGATGATGGAATCACTGAAGGTTACACACAGTTGCGCAATGCATTGCATCGTGTCCAGAGTTGGGGCGGGACTGTGGAAGCATCCAGTGAGCTTGGGGTCGGTACGAATATTGAGATCAAATTGCGTGCATTCGGTTAAATCACAGTTACGCGGGCTGACAGAGACGTCTGCATAATCGCATGGATATATTTCCCCTGCCACTTTTTCCTCAGGGCGGACTCGCCAGTTCGGTTATCACCACGGTCTGGATCGGTGTGGCCGTCGTGGCATTCTTCAATCTGCGCTTCGGATGGGTGTTATCCGGGTTGGTGGTGCCGGGTTATCTCGTTCCACTGATGATCATCAAGCCGTGGGCTGCGGCGATCATCATCATCGAGAGCATCATTACCTATTTTCTGGTCTGGTTTTTTTCCGAACTCCTTTCGCGTCTGGGATATTGGAGCCAGCTATTTGGTCGGGACAGGTTTTTCGCCTTAATCGTGATAAGCGTGCTTGTAAGGGTGCTGTTCGACGGCTGGCTGTTACCCGGTCTGGGTGAATGGTTTGTGGATCGATTCGATGTGGCTTTTGACTATCGCAACAATCTGCACAGTTTCGGCCTCATTATCATTGCATTGATCGCCAATCAATTCTGGAAGAGTGGTCTACGCATGGGGATTCTGCCGTTAGCGGGCAATCTGGTTGTCACCTATCTGATCGTGCGCTACGGGTTAATGGAGGTCACCAACTTTACGGTCAGTAATCTGAACTACATGTATGAAGATATTGCATCTTCGATACTGGCCAGTCCGAAGGCCTATATCATCCTGATAACCACAGCCTTCGTCGCATCTCGCATGAACCTACTCTATGGTTGGGATTTCAGTGGCATCATGATTCCCTCATTGTTGGCCTTGCAATGGTATCAGCCGGTCAAAATACTGGCTTCTTTCTTTGAAGCCTTGTTGATACTGGGCATCGCGCATCTGCTTTTAAAGACCAAACCCTTCAAGAAAATCTCCATTGAAGGGGGACGCAAACTACTGTTGTTTTTCAATATCGGATTTGTATACAAGCTCATTCTCGGCTATTTGATTCTATGGCTGATGCCGGAGGTCAAGGTTACGGATAGCTATGCATTCGGTTATCTTTTGGCGACCTTGATGGCGATGAAGATGCATGACAAAGATATCGCCGTGCGATTGACCAGAGCAACACTGCAGACCTCTCTTGTGGGTGTGGCCGTGGCAAGCGCAATCGGGTTTGCCCTGACGTTAATGCCTCAGCCGGATATCCAACTGGCAGCGCATGCCGGTGCGGTGTATCCGCAACGCTTGATTAATAGTCAACCGCCTATATTGGATAGGGTACGCGAAGACAGGGTCCGGCTCTATCAGCCTCAGAGTCAGAATAAAATTCAGCTTCCCTTGACCTCTGAACTTGAGCGGTTTTCAGAAGGTTTGACGCAGTTGCAAGACTATCTGTCGTCAGGGAACGAACACAGTCTGCAGCAGGCGTTGGTGAAATTTCAGAAGGTAGGATATGAACTGCTGCATGACGGTCAGGGCTACTATTATTTACCTGATTACTCATGAGGCTCAGCTATTGAGCCTGTGGTGCAAGCATAATGGAACCTACTGAATAAAAGAGGATTTCATCATGCCGAGAAATACTATTCAATTTCAAAAAGGTCTTGGTTTGCACGATTTTCTGGAACAATATGGGACCGAGGATCAGTGTCGACAGGCATTGTATGATTTGCGCTGGCCGACGGGCTATGTCTGCCCTGAGTGCGGCAACACAACAGGCTGTGAACTCAAAAAGCGTCAGATATATCAATGTCACAAGTGCCATCATCAGACTTCCCTGACCGCCGGCAGCATCTTCCATGGCACCAAGCTGCCGCTGAGAACGTGGTTTCTTGCGATCTATCTGTTGACCCAACGCAAGAAAAGTATCTCGGCGCTGCAACTTTCCCGCGAAATCGGGGTGAACTACAATACGGCCTGGCGACTCAAGCATAAGTTGATGCAGGTGATGATGGAACGTGAGCGTGGAAAAAAACTGGCCGGTCGCATCGAATTGGATGATGCTTATCTCGGAGGCGAGCAAGCCGGTAAGCGTGGTCGTGGGTCGCGCAACAAAATCCCTTTCGTAGCTGCTGTTGAGACGACGCGGGACGGCAGGCCCATGAAAATTCAACTGCGTCGTGTAAGGGGCTTCCGCAAACGTGAAATCGCCCGCTACGCCCGCTCCTGCTTGATGCCTGGCAGCGAAGTCTTTACCGATGGGCTTTGGTGCTTTAGTGGCGTGACAACCGCTGATTGCCATCATAACCCCATGGTGACGGGTGGTGGGCGCCAAAGTGTCCAGTATTCGTGCTTCAAATGGGTAACCACGATGTTGGGTAATGTCAAAAACAGTCTGTTGGGTACTTTTCATGCGATTCGAGATAAACATGTGTCGCGTTATCTTGCTGAGTTCGAATATCGGTTTAACCGCCGTTTCGATTTACCCGCCATGATTGAACGATTGCTTTTTGCCGCTCTTCGCACTCCACCTATGCCATATCGCCTCTTGAGAATGGCTGAGGTTTAGGGGTAATCAGGATTATTTAAGAGAACAAGGGCCTGTGCGAGGATGGGGCTTCTATCTGCTTAGGTCCGATTACAGGAGCCGAATGGTTGTCGAAGTGCCGGCCCCGTTGGATGAGCACGGCGCACTCGATGCCAGCTTGCAGTTGTTCGACTTGCTAGGCGTCCGCGGCCTGGCGGTTGCCGGCAGCAGTCGTTTTCTACATCCGGACCGGTCTGCGGATGTGCTGACAAATCCGCAAAGTTTCTTTCATGTTTTTCATTCGGTGTTCGCCAAACGAGATGTTCTGCAGGTAAGACGCTACACCCGGGAGACCATGCGTCTGAGCGCAGCCATCGAAACGGAAAAATACTCACTAAATGAAGATCTCCCCGAGGAACCGGAGAATATGCTGTGGGTGCATGTCGATCTGCCGTCAGATCTCGATTTGACAGCATTGAAACGGCTCACGGGATCATAGCACATTCAATGGCGGGACGCCCCCTTCGATAACCGTCAGCGTGAAGTCAGTCGCAGGGGATTCGCGGAACTTCTGCTCAATCAGCGCGGCATTCGTTCGGTACGGTCCCGGTCCGTAGGCTTTGGCAAAGCACCGCCCTTGGTCCTGGGATCCCAGCGTATCGATGGTTTTCTGCAAGACTGGATCCTGGCAAGAAAAGATCGGATAGCGGAACAAGGGAGCGATAAGTATGTTATCCCAAAGGTGGAGGAATTGCTCTTCTTCGATGCCGAAGTGCTTACCCCGCTGTTGAGTGTGTCGGTTGAATCCTACCTGGAGGGTGAATGGACGGAGGATGGTTTGGAAGAGTTGCGTGGCATTCAGGAAGCCGCGGGTGTTTTGAACTATCACCTGATACGCTACCGGCATCAATCCACCGGGGAGGACTTTTTAATCCTTGCTGAGTCAGACAGCGGAGAAAGACGTTATTGGGGCACCTATGTATTCCGGCTCAGCAAGAGCAGCAACTATCTGGTTCAAGTGCCACGTCCCTTATATGAGCTAAACAGTTTCGAGTATGGGGTTTCACTGTTTCAACGCCTTAATGCCAAGGCGCTGCTGCTGGCCGGTTCGCATCCGGGCGCCAATACAGACGGCAGTGCGGATATTATCCGTTTGGATAATGTGGTGAATATGTTCAGTCTGGTCAATCAGGTTGTGCTAACCCGCATGTTTCATCCGTTTTTAAATTTAGCCGGTGATATGGCCAAGCTTGGATGGTTTGCCCTCACTGGGAACCAAACCTCTATCAAGCCCTGATTTTCCACCCTCCGGGCAGACTCCCCCTTACCCCCATTGTTGATCAACGTGCCGGGGCAGCACTCTGCCGGGCTATCCCGGCTTGAGTCGTGCCGCCACCTGGAAAAACAGCGCCTGATAGGGATAGGTGCTGGAGAGCAGGAAGCGGATCCGTCGCGTGTTGCGAATGATGACCGCCCCGATCTTGAACAGTTTGAGCCGGATCGTGGTCATCTGTGCACGCGCCAGTTCCGTGCCCTTCAGCGCGAGGCGCCGGATGGCCTCCATCAGCACATAGGCCAGACTGGACAGCAGTAGACGAAACTGATTGGCCCACCAGTAATGCGCGCTGGTGCGATCGGCGAACAGCCCCAGTTGCTGCTCCTTGATTCGGTTCTCCATGTCACCACGGGCGCAGTAGAGGTCATCGTAAAGGCGCTGTTTGTCGCCGGCCAGGTTGGTGACGATGAAGCGTGGATTTGGCCCCTTGTCGGTGACCTCCAGTTTGGCGATCACCTTGCGACGCGTCTTCCAGGTGCTGGCGGCATAGTGAAACTGAAAGAATTCCCGCATCTTCATGCCGGTTCGCTTCGCCAGTTCCTCAACCCACTGCATGGGCTCACGGATACACCGCAGCAAGGCGTCATTCTTGGCGATGCCCACGATATAGCCCACAGCGTTGCGCTCGCACCAGCTGAGCATGTGGTGACGGCAAAAGCCGCTATCGCCCCGAAAGATGATACGCACTTCAGGCCAAGCCCGGCGCAGGCGTTTGACCAACAGCGCCAGAATTGCCCAGGCATGCTTGGGCGCATCGATCCGGCTGGGCCGCAGATAACTCACCAGCAGTTGATCGCCACAAAAGACATACAGGGGCAGGAAGCAGTAGTGATCGTAGTAGCCGTGAAAGAAGCGGCCTTCCTGGCGGCCATGCACCGGATCATCCGTGGCGTCGAAATCCAGGATCAGCTCATCGGGTGGTGCATCATATGAGGCAATGAACTGCTCGAGCAGTAGGTTGTGGACATCAACGGCAACCCGGCGATCGACCCGGTTCTCCAGCCGACAAAGTGTCGACTGGCTGCCCAGTACCTCCTCGCGTTCGATCGAGCTCTGTAGGGCCGGGTCGGTGCGTAGTGTCTGATGGTCGTTCAGATCTTCATAACCCAGGCAGAGCCCATAGACTCGCTGGCGCAACAGGCTCAACTGGCTGTGTTCAATATAGCGGGGATCTCGCGGGTCGGGGATGACCGCATCAACCGCCTCGAGCAATCCCAGACGCCTGTCGATCTCACGCAGCAGCAACACGCCGCCGTCCGAGGTGATATCGCCACCGGAAAACTCGGCTTGAACCTTACGGCGTTTTAGGGCTGGAAAATCAAAGGCAGTCTGGGTACAGTTTGTCACAGGCAAAATCCTTTCGATTACAGTGTAAGCAACTGAATTATATCGAAGTATCAGGATTTTGCCTTTTTAATGCGTGAAATATTGGGGCTAAGAGAGGCCGCCGACACGCCGCTGCTGGTGATACACAGTCGCGCATTGAGCCGCAGGGGGCGTGGGGAGCTCAAGCATGCGAACGCCCTGATCTCAAAGATCGAAACACCAAGCTCGCAAGGTGTAACCGATACGCTTGTCAGTCCGGTGCTGGAGCAGCTTGCACTGGAAGGAATCAGCTATCGTTTTGTCGAGGGAGATCAGGACGCAGCCGGATACGAGATTGCCAGTGTGGCGCAATCCCTCTATATCAATGCCACCCGCAACAAAGGCTTTGTCGCCCTCTGGCTCAGCCCAAGCGCACGCTCCGTTTACCGTCAGCAAGGTCTGAACAGGCAGGAGCTGTTACGCTTTGCTGCTGTGGGCATCCAGACACGGGAGGCCGATCTCTACGACTATTTGACGGGTCTCGATTACTCTGCATCTCCTGCTCCACTGCCATCGATGCTTCAGCAGCAATTGAGTCGCTATCTGGAGAGTGAGAATGTGGTGGCGCTCAGCGGATTGGTGAACGACTGGCCTGAATACAGGTGGCAGCGGTTGATCGATCTCAACTCACGTCAATCGTTCCTGATCGGTCTTCAGCGGGAAGCAGGTTTACGCCTGATTGCCAACCTTAATCCACGGGATGTACGCTCAGTCTTCATTGCTGACAAGGAATTACTCTCCCGTAGTGATATCCAGGGTTTCATTGACAGCCGCATGGCGCTGTTGACGTGGGAGAGCGCCTTGTGAGACTGCTTGGCAGATTTCTTCTGCTGTTGCTGATTGCCGCCGGCGCCTATTACGTCGCGGTAACCACGTTGCGTATCGATCTGGGGCTGGGTAAGGGTGAGCGACTCAGTGGAAATCTCACCGATACACGCAGCAGTATCGCATACGGTCTTGACGACGGTCAGTGGACTGTGTTTCCGCTAACCGGACACGCCGATATGTTGCGTATCGTGACGAATGCCATCGTCGACAGGCCCCTCGTCGAGGCACCGGAAGAGGGATGGCTGTATGCACTGGACTATCGCTTGATTGATGGCGCTGGTCGGGAGTTGGAAAGCGGCGAATTCTATCATCGCACCAGGATCCGGCAGTATCGTGACATGGCGAGCGGTGAGGTGGTGAATCAGAATGCCTTTCTGGCCGCGGAAAGGGTTCCCACTGACAGTCGAGTGCATATCATGCCACTGATCGAGTCTGCGGCGAAATTGATGCTTAAAGTGAAGGCCATGGATGCGCCATTGCAGGCAATTGCCGTGCGAAGTTATGAACCGGAACAATATACGGAACTCAAGCTTGATGCGGCATGGCGCAAGCTGACCTCTTCCCAGCGGATCAGGCTTGCACGCGGCTCGGTCTACAATCCTGAACTTCTTCTGGCGGAGGAGCGGCGTAATCTGCTGCGTAATCGCTGGAAACCGCTTGGACCGTTAGCCCCAATATTTCACGCATTAAAAAGGCAAAATCCTGATACTTCGATATAATTCAGTTGCTTACACTGTAATCGAAAGGATTTTGCCTGTGACAAACTGTACCCAGACTGCCTTTGATTTTCCAGCCCTAAAACGCCGTAAGGTTCAAGCCGAGTTTTCCGGTGGCGATATCACCTCGGACGGCGGCGTGTTGCTGCTGCGTGAGATCGACAGGCGTCTGGGATTGCTCGAGGCGGTTGATGCGGTCATCCCCGACCCGCGAGATCCCCGCTATATTGAACACAGCCAGTTGAGCCTGTTGCGCCAGCGAGTCTATGGGCTCTGCCTGGGTTATGAAGATCTGAACGACCATCAGACACTACGCACCGACCCGGCCCTACAGAGCTCGATCGAACGCGAGGAGGTACTGGGCAGCCAGTCGACACTTTGTCGGCTGGAGAACCGGGTCGATCGCCGGGTTGCCGTTGATGTCCACAACCTACTGCTCGAGCAGTTCATTGCCTCATATGATGCACCACCCGATGAGCTGATCCTGGATTTCGACGCCACGGATGATCCGGTGCATGGCCGCCAGGAAGGCCGCTTCTTTCACGGCTACTACGATCACTACTGCTTCCTGCCCCTGTATGTCTTTTGTGGCGATCAACTGCTGGTGAGTTATCTGCGGCCCAGCCGGATCGATGCGCCCAAGCATGCCTGGGCGATTCTGGCGCTGTTGGTCAAACGCCTGCGCCGGGCTTGGCCTGAAGTGCGTATCATCTTTCGGGGCGATAGCGGCTTTTGCCGTCACCACATGCTCAGCTGGTGCGAGCGCAACGCTGTGGGCTATATCGTGGGCATCGCCAAGAATGACGCCTTGCTGCGGTGTATCCGTGAGCCCATGCAGTGGGTTGAGGAACTGGCGAAGCGAACCGGCATGAAGATGCGGGAATTCTTTCAGTTTCACTATGCCGCCAGCACCTGGAAGACGCGTCGCAAGGTGATCGCCAAACTGGAGGTCACCGACAAGGGGCCAAATCCACGCTTCATCGTCACCAACCTGGCCGGCGACAAACAGCGCCTTTACGATGACCTCTACTGCGCCCGTGGTGACATGGAGAACCGAATCAAGGAGCAGCAACTGGGGCTGTTCGCCGATCGCACCAGCGCGCATTACTGGTGGGCCAATCAGTTTCGTCTACTGCTGTCCAGTCTGGCCTATGTGCTGATGGAGGCCATCCGGCGCCTCGCGCTGAAGGGCACGGAACTGGCGCGTGCACAGATGACCACGATCCGGCTCAAACTGTTCAAGATCGGGGCGGTCATCATTCGCAACACGCGACGGATCCGCTTCCTGCTCTCCAGCACCTATCCCTATCAGGCGCTGTTTTTCCAGGTGGCGGCACGACTCAAGCCGGGATAGCCCGGCAGAGTGCTGCCCCGGCACGTTGATCAACAATGGGGGTAAGGGGGAGTCTGCCCGGAGGGTGGAAAATCAGGGCTTGATAGAGGTTTGGTTCCCAGTGAGGGCAAACCATCCAAGCTTGGCCATATCACCGGCTAAATTTAAAAACGGATGAAACATGCGGGTTAGGGGTGCAGGGGAGGGATTATCGGGTACATAAACTGTTCGTTCGACATGGGGATCTTGGGGAGCCGCTGGATCAGGAGATACTGCCCGCCGGTCTCTACATGGATGAATGGCATCGGGGCATCGTGCAGTTGCCGGAAGGCCGGTCACGGGTACGTTTGGAGTTCACGCCGGTGAGGCGTGACCGCATACCGCAACAGGAACCCATACATATCCACTGGTATGGGCGAAGCCTGGACAAACGGGATGTTTCGACTCATGACTGGACCCCGGATAGGATTGCCTATCAGCAGGAGTACGAGGGTGGCTTGCTGGAGATTGAAGCCTCTGGTCCACAGGTAATGCGGGCCTATCGACAATTGGATGCCAGATGGCAGGAGATCACACCCGATCTCAGTTATCTGCGACTCTATACGCTCGATGCGGAGCAACCGATACGCTACACCCTGGAGCATATGGCATCGCAAGACACCCCCCTGCGTATTGATTTACGGAGATCGACGTCAACCCCTGATGAACGGCAGGAAACAGAGGTGGAATATCGTTTGCTGGATGACAAGGGTGACGTGTTGAGGCATGGCAAGCTGACACTGCTGGCAACGTCCTCATTGTATGATCGATTGGCGGGAGACGCGTTCAACGAACTTATCACCGAGCCGATCAGCTTCTACTTCAGGTTGCCCGGCGACATCGCCGCAATCGAGCTCAGGAGTCATGCTCAAGTCTGGGTAAATGCCTATACCCGACCGATGAATCTTGTCAGGCGTGTGCGTATTCCTGAGGATTACTACCGTGATCTGCAGGATACGGATCATCAACCGGCCTGGTTCATTCTGACGCCCGATGATGAGCGACAATTGGTGGACGGGCTTCGAACCGCGGCGTTGAACATTCAGCGCCGCCCCCCCGTGGATGATCCGGATATCGTTGCCGGACGCTATGAATGGGAAGAGTTTCGCCCCGAGGGGCAGTGGCGGGGACGCCATCTATTGGTGGAACGGGCTTCACAGCTTCCGCTACGCGAAGAAGCGATGGCAAGCCTGTTTTATCCAATTGTGAGCGGGCGCGACGAACAGGTTCGCCTGCGTTCGGTTTTTGGCCGGGAAACGGTAACACCCAGTTTGGTCTATCTCAGGCAGGGCGGTAAAAGAGAACCTGATTACCCCTAAACCTCAGCCATTCTCAAGAGGCGATATGGCATAGGTGGAGTGCGAAGAGCGGCAAAAAGCAATCGTTCAATCATGGCGGGTAAATCGAAACGGCGGTTAAACCGATATTCGAACTCAGCAAGATAACGCGACACATGTTTATCTCGAATCGCATGAAAAGTACCCAACAGACTGTTTTTGACATTACCCAACATCGTGTTTACCCATTTGAAGCACGAATACTGGACACTTTGGCGCCCACCACCCGTCACCATGGGGTTATGATGGCAATCAGCGGTTGTCACGCCACTAAAGCACCAAAGCCCATCGGTAAAGACTTCGCTGCCAGGCATCAAGCAGGAGCGGGCGTAGCGGGCGATTTCACGTTTGCGGAAGCCCCTTACACGACGCAGTTGAATTTTCATGGGCCTGCCGTCCCGCGTCGTCTCAACAGCAGCTACGAAAGGGATTTTGTTGCGCGACCCACGACCACGCTTACCGGCTTGCTCGCCTCCGAGATAAGCATCATCCAATTCGATGCGACCGGCCAGTTTTTTTCCACGCTCACGTTCCATCATCACCTGCATCAACTTATGCTTGAGTCGCCAGGCCGTATTGTAGTTCACCCCGATTTCGCGGGAAAGTTGCAGCGCCGAGATACTTTTCTTGCGTTGGGTCAACAGATAGATCGCAAGAAACCACGTTCTCAGCGGCAGCTTGGTGCCATGGAAGATGCTGCCGGCGGTCAGGGAAGTCTGATGATGGCACTTGTGACATTGATATATCTGACGCTTTTTGAGTTCACAGCCTGTTGTGTTGCCGCACTCAGGGCAGACATAGCCCGTCGGCCAGCGCAAATCATACAATGCCTGTCGACACTGATCCTCGGTCCCATATTGTTCCAGAAAATCGTGCAAACCAAGACCTTTTTGAAATTGAATAGTATTTCTCGGCATGATGAAATCCTCTTTTATTCAGTAGGTTCCATTATGCTTGCACCACAGGCTCAATAGCTGAGCCTCATGAGTAATCAGGAAAGAGAAAGGCTGTCACTGTTTCTTGACGAAAGGTTGTTTTACCAAACCAGTCTTGCCGCAACCCAGGGTCAGATTCGTCTGCCTGCGATCGACCCCGGCGTGTACCGATTGCGTCTGGAATCGTCGGGCGAGACACAGTGGTTCATCAATCATACCGAGGTTGACGGACAGCCTCGACTGCGTCGTTTCAGCAACAGACTGGAATCGAAAGGCATGGTGTTTGTTTACCATAAACGGTCAGCCGGGGAAGAGGTGTTGACGGGGCAGTTCTTCAGCACGTCCCGACCCAGCCGGGCAGGTCTGAGCATCAAGATTGCCGGAGTGGGGCATTCCATGAAACCTCAAACCGCCTGGACCTTTTCAGATCGATTCTATGATTTGCGGATAGGCGATGGTGACAAGGTCCCGGTATTGGGCGCCCAATCGCGGCATGCTTCGGCCGGTGTGCGTTTTTTTCTTCCGTTGGGAGAGGATCTGGAGCCTGGTAAATATCGTATTCATATCGAACCATCGCCAGGCGTAGAGGGTTATCTCTCCTTTTACCGGCTCAATCCTGGTCAGCCGGTCAAGACCGATTTGTTTGTGGAGCGGGGATGAGAGGGGTAACACTGTTTCTGCTGTCGTTCTGTTTCCTGGCGCCGAGCGCAAATGCGGAGACGCGTGAACCTGAGGGGTATTTATTGGCGCCGCCCTGTAAATCCTATCACCGGCCAGGCAGGCAGGAGCTGAGCCGGGTTCGCATACTCTTCTCGAAAATCCTGAGAGGGATAACGGATCACAATGCCATGCGCTCGCAATGGAAAGCCCTGGGTTTCGACTGGTTGCCTGTCGAGCTGGATGGAGAGAGCATAGTGGTCCTGAAAGAACACCCCTCCCGGTGTGAGGGTCGTGGATTGTTTATGATTCGCACGGCGTCGGGTCCCTTGAATCTGTTGCAGATACCTCATCGGTTCCATGACAAAAAGACAGGCAATGTCGGTTACGCCCTCATGCGGCTTGGCGATTTTCGTATTGCGGCATTTAATACCATTCCCCGTTATGCGCAGAATAAAGGTGGCGATAGGAAGGCTGCGGATCTGGTGCGTAATGGTGATAACTACTTTACCGCGCTTGCCGAGGCTGCGGCATTGCTCTCTGCGGATAGCCGTGTGATCCAGATTCATGGTTTCGATAGCGCCAAAAGAAACAGTGATCCGGGGCGTAACAGTCAAGTGATCATCAGCGATGGCACGCGACGTCCCTCAGGGAAAGTCCAAGCCCTTGCCCGGTGTCTCGCATCGGATTTCGACGAACAGGTTGGGCTCTTTCCCCGGGATGTCGATGAACTTGGGGCTACGACCAACCAGATCGGCTCAAAACTGCGGGAGTATGACCATCTGGGTTTTATGCATTTAGAACTGAGTAGTGCTGCGCGTCATGCACTGCTGAGCGATTGCGCATTGATGAGGAAGATGATTGGTTGTCTTTACGGGAGGCAGCACTGATGCGATCCCGGCAATTATTGCTCTTGTTCGGATGGAGCTGTCTTTGCTTGACCGTATTTGCCCAGGAGGGGCGCCACCTGCATCGTGCCGATGGTATTACTCCCTTTCAATACTGGGATAACCTGGAACATCTCCCCCATTGGCTGGGAGGGGAAAGGCCCGGTTACAATCGAGACGAGGGTCTGCACACGGTGCGACTGCAGCCGGGCAGAGAGATGCTGATCCGACTGCCGGTGAGACAGGGGTTACGCCTGATAAAGATAGGTGATCCATGGATTGCAGGGGAGTTGCGGCTGGAACTCTCAAACGGCTCCGCACTGTTTCTCGAGACGCCGATGCAGGCAGGAATAGGAAGCAACTGGGGCGTGAAGCCGTCGAATGGAGGTGACAGGCTGGTTCGTTTGAGCCGGCCGGGACACTATTCCGACCCCATCGAAGTCGCGCTTTTCATATCCCGTTCGCCAAGCCTGCCGAATCTGGCCGATCTCCGTTCGCAGCCCGATATAAAGGGAGAACTTGTGCAGATGCAGGGTCCCGAAGAGCCGACCCCCAGATCTGTCTGGAGGGTGGGGCCCACACAGGAGATCGAGGCCGAGTTCGAGGGACCGCAACGGCTGCAAATGGAGAGTTGGCTGCGTTATGAAACAATCGGCAGCGAACCCCGGCAGATCTATCATCTTCATGTGGAGCTGGATGGCGTCAACATCCAAACCCGGCATCAATACGGTCGCGCCAACCTGTACCGGAAATGGCGTGTGGATGGATGCGAAAGCGTCCTGGGAATGGTCAATCGCAGCTATCTCGACATTCCCAAGGGCCGTCACCGCCTGAGGATAGGAGCCAGCGCCCCGCTCCTGCTGCGGCTGCGGGGCGGATCGGAACAGGGTGATTTCCTGGTGGCGGAAAATCGGCCAAAGGCGCCGGCGGATATACCCGGCCGATACGAATCAGCATCCGATGAGATCACACGGCTTGGTATGCTTGCGCGGGATAACCGACTAAGCGGAGGCGGCTCGGCGGCATTGGAGGCGGCTCTCCGTTTATCGGAAGACGAGCGACTGTTGCCGGAAATCGCCGCTGAGGCGCGAGCCATGGATAGCCGGCACGGTTACTTTATGCCACTGCTGCCGGTCTCGATGCCGGATAGCGGGGTTGTATCCGTGCGCTGGCCGGCTAAATCCAGACTTCGTTGGGATCAGCAAGCGCCCCTGTTGATACCGCAAACATTGGCGGACAGTCTGGCAAAAGGGGTCACCGGGAGAATCTTCCTGACCCTGCCCGAGAGAGAAGACCGGGCCTATCGCTATACGCTGCCGAACAGGCGCCATGACTCGCGTCTGCAGCTGTTAGTCAGCGATTATCGGAACGGCAATCAGGGTGAGCTGTTTCTGCAGTTCGATGATGAGCCGCCAAGAAGGCTCAGGCTGAAATCCGGATTGCCGCTGCCGGAGGCGAGCTACTGGCCGGATGCCTCCACGGCGGCGCATAGACTCTCACCGAGGGAGACGGCCGGTTTTCCTGTCCTCACATCCGTTGCGGACTTGGAGATGCCATTGCCCGCGGAGATTTCAACGCTGCGCATATGGCAGTCGGCAGATGATCCGCAGCCACTGGACATGGCCCTGGGGATGCGCGTAGCGGGGCAGCTGGCGACAAACGAGGCTGAATACCTGTTTTTAATCAGCGACCTGGATGCTGTGGAACACGATCGGTTGATGCGTGAGAGTATGGGGGCCATCCCGCGGTTGGCTGAATCCCAGTCTCGCCTTGCCACGCTGCTGGACACCCTCCCGGGGGATGAAAGCGGCAGCCAAAAAGAGGCCCTGTTGAACGACTGGTTACCCCTGCTTAGATTTCTCTATGCCCGCTATGCCACCTTTGTGGCCAGGATCGAGCGGCCCATGCCCGCTTTACGCTTGTCGTCAACTGACGCGGGTAATCTGAAACGCTCATTGCACCTTGCAGAGAAGGCAATGCGTGATCAGGATTGGATCAGGGCCGTGGAGGCCTGGAGCGATATCATCCCCTATACAGGTGACAGGCAGCGTAAATATGCCCTGATGCAGAGAGTAACCGCGCTGACAGCCATGGGTGAGGGCAATCTCTCGGAACAGTTGTTGCGGGGTATGCTGATACATGAAGCGGATCCGCAATTGAGGGAACAGGCCGCCGCTGCTTTGGAAAAGATCTATGTGCAGAACCGGGATGATCAGGGGCTCCTCAATCTGCTGGTAACCCATGCCATCCTCGATCCTCAGCCAGTCCGATTGGCAAGGCTGGCCGGGATGTTGCTGAAACAGGGTAAAGCGGTATGGGCCATAAAGATACTGCTTTCAATTCCGCCAGACCGGCGTCCGTCAGGAAGCATGCTGGATGCCGCCTATTCCGCCGACTGGTGGCGTACCTTCGATGCCAATTTGAAGACGCTCGCCGATCCCCAGCTGCAGGCCTATTGGCGCGGTTACCACCATCAGCGGCAAGGTCGATACAAAGCGGCCTTATCGGCGTGGGAAAATGCCGGCCCGCGGGGAACAGCGTTGAATGCGGCCTTGCAGCAGGGCCTCGCACTTCGAAACGATCTGACAGATCCGGAATTGGATCAACAGGCCTTGCTTGAGGATTGGGCGGCCTGGTGGGAGGAGCTGCCAGGGGAGCGGCAGTGGCGCTCACTCAGCAACAACATCGTCAAGTTTGACGGTGTTGAACTACTGAATGTGCCCGATCAGGCTCAGACCTTCAGGTTATTCCGGGCCTCGCCATCCTCACCTGTCGAATTGGTTGTGCAGGGGCCGCGCACGTTGCGCATCAATACCCGGTTGCTGCACAACGAGGATATCGACTTTCCGGTGGATGACTGGCTGCTGGTCGCAGATGGATCAAGCTTGAGGCGTTTTCCCATCAATGGCGACAGCGTGACAAAGGGCGTGAGGCTGTCGCGTGGCGGGATGTTCCCCGGGCGAACGCATCGGTTCGAGTACTCGATCGGGCCCGGCAGGCATCATTTAAGAGTTGCGCCCCATGACCGCCCACAGCTGATTGAGGTCGAAGCCCTATCCGCCGAGCGGCCATTGTCAGTACTCCCCGAACCCATGGTCTATGATCCGGGCGGAAAGCCTGGTGCGGCTGACGATTTCAACCCGCACAATCCGTTTCCAGGGCAGGATGTCCATTGGCTTAAGGGATGCGCCATATCCGACAGCGTCATGCAGGCTATTCAGAGTGAGACGATCGGCGGCGATGATACAATCAACGCCGAGGCCCTAGCCCCAATATTTCACGCATTAAAAAGGCAAAATCCTGATACTTCGATATAATTCAGTTGCTTACACTGTAATCGAAAGGATTTTGCCTGTGACAAACTGTACCCAGACTGCCTTTGATTTTCCAGCCCTAAAACGCCGTAAGGTTCAAGCCGAGTTTTCCGGTGGCGATATCACCTCGGACGGCGGCGTGTTGCTGCTGCGTGAGATCGACAGGCGTCTGGGATTGCTCGAGGCGGTTGATGCGGTCATCCCCGACCCGCGAGATCCCCGCTATATTGAACACAGCCAGTTGAGCCTGTTGCGCCAGCGAGTCTATGGGCTCTGCCTGGGTTATGAAGATCTGAACGACCATCAGACACTACGCACCGACCCGGCCCTACAGAGCTCGATCGAACGCGAGGAGGTACTGGGCAGCCAGTCGACACTTTGTCGGCTGGAGAACCGGGTCGATCGCCGGGTTGCCGTTGATGTCCACAACCTACTGCTCGAGCAGTTCATTGCCTCATATGATGCACCACCCGATGAGCTGATCCTGGATTTCGACGCCACGGATGATCCGGTGCATGGCCGCCAGGAAGGCCGCTTCTTTCACGGCTACTACGATCACTACTGCTTCCTGCCCCTGTATGTCTTTTGTGGCGATCAACTGCTGGTGAGTTATCTGCGGCCCAGCCGGATCGATGCGCCCAAGCATGCCTGGGCGATTCTGGCGCTGTTGGTCAAACGCCTGCGCCGGGCTTGGCCTGAAGTGCGTATCATCTTTCGGGGCGATAGCGGCTTTTGCCGTCACCACATGCTCAGCTGGTGCGAGCGCAACGCTGTGGGCTATATCGTGGGCATCGCCAAGAATGACGCCTTGCTGCGGTGTATCCGTGAGCCCATGCAGTGGGTTGAGGAACTGGCGAAGCGAACCGGCATGAAGATGCGGGAATTCTTTCAGTTTCACTATGCCGCCAGCACCTGGAAGACGCGTCGCAAGGTGATCGCCAAACTGGAGGTCACCGACAAGGGGCCAAATCCACGCTTCATCGTCACCAACCTGGCCGGCGACAAACAGCGCCTTTACGATGACCTCTACTGCGCCCGTGGTGACATGGAGAACCGAATCAAGGAGCAGCAACTGGGGCTGTTCGCCGATCGCACCAGCGCGCATTACTGGTGGGCCAATCAGTTTCGTCTACTGCTGTCCAGTCTGGCCTATGTGCTGATGGAGGCCATCCGGCGCCTCGCGCTGAAGGGCACGGAACTGGCGCGTGCACAGATGACCACGATCCGGCTCAAACTGTTCAAGATCGGGGCGGTCATCATTCGCAACACGCGACGGATCCGCTTCCTGCTCTCCAGCACCTATCCCTATCAGGCGCTGTTTTTCCAGGTGGCGGCACGACTCAAGCCGGGATAGCCCGGCAGAGTGCTGCCCCGGCACGTTGATCAACAATGGGGGTAAGGGGGAGTCTGCCCGGAGGGTGGAGAATCAGGGCTTGATAGAGGTTTGGTTCCCAGTGAGGGCAAACCATCCAAGCTTGGCCATATCACCGGCTAAATTTAAAAACGGATGAAACATGCGGGCTAGGTATACCGCGCCAGCTCTATACGGCAGCGGTCGTTCAGGATGAGCATTACCAACAGATGGCACAATGGCTGTGGCAGGCGGAACAGCAGCCTGAAAAGGCCGCGTCATTCCTGGCGCAGGCCGAGGTTCTGTTCCACGCGCATGCAAGCGATCGCCGCTTGCAGAGCATAATACGCAGAATGAGACGCAACTATCGTTGGCAGCCGGTGGACGGGATTGTCTCCAGTGCCGGCCTACGCTTTATGCGACTGACAACATTTCAACCGGAGAGTCCCGGCTCGAGGGTGCGCAGCGCGTTGCTCGAGCCATTGCTGGCAGGCGAACGTTTTATCTATGGCGGTCAGCGAGTCAATATCGCATTACGGAATCCAACCTCTGCCACGGCTGTCGCCCTGAACTTCAAGTTGGAAGAGATCGGCTATATCGATGCCAGGGATTTGCAGATCAGCTATCGTCTCGATGATGGCGAAAACCATCTTATCCGGCTTACACCCGACCATCCAAGCCAGCGCATACATATATCGGTTCCTCAGGGACGGCACGTGCTGCGTGTGCAGATGCTCAATCCGCTGCAAAATCAGATCCTGCGCTTCGCTATCCGGGATGAAGGACAATCGTCGGGTGCTGGCCGGGAACGATTCTACGAACGGGCCTATCAGGTTTCCACTGTCGATGAACCTTTAGAACTGGCGCTAGAGGGGCCGGCCTGGTTGCGGATCGATGAACGGGTCGAAGGACAGACTATCAGCCGGTTTCTATTTATACAGCCTGGCTGGCAAGCGCTGCAATTACCACCGAGAAGCGGTCGACAGGAGAGCTATTACCGTCTCTTCCGTCAGCGTGTCCTGTTAAAACCCTGGCAAAGCCGCTTGCGTGAAGCGCATCTCATTCAAGCCGAAATGCCGACCGTAGATGAATTACCCTCTTCGCAGACCGAAGCGTTATCGCTCAGGGAGCTGCAGCCGATGTTGGGTCAAGAAGATGGAACCTGGGAGTACTATGGTCGTCTGGTCAGCCGGCGCAATCTCGATGAAGACCGCTCAGCCGATCGATCCGAGCGGTTTTTCGAGCTGGGTGTCGGCCATCGCCTGTTTCAGGAATATGCCGATCGCTATCTGGAATCGGGAGTGTTGGCGAGGATCCGGGATATAGGCGGAACCACTTTGGGCGTTTTCGGCGATCTCCATTGGGACAGTAGCTTTCATGCCATCAACCTGGCGCTGGGCCGAGACTTGTTTCTGCAGCAGCCAAAACAGATGATCGGTACTGAATGGTCACTGTTGCTGAAGGCGGAACTTTCCCAGTACCGCCGGCTGACCAGCAAGACCCATCATCGACCCAGCTTCGGTCTATTCAAACGCTGGCTCAGTCTGAATGACCTCGAACAGGGATTGAGCGAATATGTGGACCAGGATATCTATACCCGTTACAAAAATGACCATCAGCGTGGACTCAGGCTAAGTGATGCATTGAGCCACTATCCCTGGCGCGACACACGCATCCGCGCCTCCCTGGCGTTGACCACCAACGAGGCGTTAAACCCGTTTAGACCCGACTATACGGACGTCACCCTGAGTGGAGATCAACTGGTGCGCGATTTGGGGCTGGGGGTGCGCTATCGCTGGCGTCACTATTTTGATGACGATGACCGCGCTGACGAAGAGCAACAGCACAACTTGAAGTTGCGCCTCGATTGGCAGCGTTGGACATCGCTGCAAGCGGGTTGGCGTCTGGGTTTCGAATTGGACCACGAACTGGATAGCGGAGATACCTCGTTGTTCCTGAGCCTGCGTCATCATCGTGCCAATGGGCGAATATATCGTGATTTCCGCCCCGGTTCGGTTTCATTTGAACCCATACGCAGCCGACATGAGTTAGAGCGCCACTTTCCTGTCGGCGAGGTTCGGCAATGAGCGTCGGCTCCGTACGCAACTTACTGGAATTGGGATTTCACACTCGATGGCTGGCGGTTGACCGGCCATTGATCGATCGGCTGGAATCCGGTTTCCAGGGATGGCTCGATCATCAGCCACGCATGGAAGGGGTTGCGATCACAGAAGAGAACGTACGTGCCCGTTTGCTGGTTGAGTACCTGGTGTTCTGGATTACGGAAAAGCTGGAACGGATGGATGGTCTGCGCGCGGGTTTTGTCGAATTCTCCCAACGACACAACCATGCAGCGACCGATCGCGAAAAACAGGCGCACATTCTGGAGTATGCCAAACGTCTCGGGGCGACCCATCGCCAGCTTAACAGAGATCGCAGGGCCTTCTCCCGCTGGTTCGGTTATGACGCCATGGTGGAGCGTTATGAACGCCGTTATCGGAAAGCGGAGCAAGAGCTTGTCGTTACCCTTGGACGACTTGGAGTCATCGCCGCGCACTATATTGAATGCTTCTCGGCAGGTGAGCAGAGCATTGTCTCCTGGCGTCAACTGCAGCTGGAGAAGCTGTTGCGTTCGCTGCTGGCATACGATGGCGATCCGCGGGTGCGAATCGCGGCATTCGAGTCCCTTGCCGCATCGGTGAGCAGCCTGCCTCACAACCTCCAGGAGAAGGCGGTTAACGATACCTCCTTACGTTATATCTACCGTTCCGCGCTGGAGCGCCGTCAAGAGGTCTGGATTCAATGTGCTGCATTGAGCCTGCTGCAGACCTTCTCCACCGAGTCGTTGATCTCTGCCCTGGAGCATCGCCTGCAGAGCCTGGGGAAGGGTGATGACCTGTTTGTTCGCCGACACGCCATGCGGCTGCTTGGCCAGCAGATCCCGGATTCACCGCAGCTTGAGCCGCTGCTGATGACAGTGAAGGATGATCCCAGCCCGGCAGTACGTCAATTGATTGTTGAAGCGATGCATCATGCGAGTAAGGAAACCGTGGACCGAGTTCTGCCTCGGTTATTGCTGCAGGATGAGGAACCCCGGGTGCGTGCGGCAACCCTTGTGGGTCTCTGCGCCCTGATGCGGCGGGAGGAGTTGTTCGAGACCATACTCGAGCAGCTGCATGCATCGCTCAGCTCGGAGAAGGAGCAATTCGTATTGCGCGTGGGACTGAAATGCATGCTGGATATCTACACAGATCTGGATAAGGCGGAGCGGTGGGCGCTCGCATGCCGGTGGTACGCCAGGCTCTCCCCGCTGCTGGCTGAGCTCCATCGCAGTGCGGACGATCTTTCAGTGCGCCGCTGGAGCGCCCAGGCGAAGGAACAGATTTGGTTGCTGCAGACCCCTCAGGCAAGGCAGCTGGCGGATGCCTTGCGTCGGCGTATCGAAACCATACAACCGAGCCGGGCAACCCGTCTCGGGAACAGCCTGTTGAAAGCGGTGGACCGGGACACCCTGGGTAGAACGCTCTCCTGTCTGGCGCAGAAGGATTTTGACCTGGAATTGGAATCCGGTATGTTTGGACCACGTCTGCGACGGGGCGCCAGGCTGGGTTTCAGAAGCTGGCGGTTGTGGCATGAGCTATGGCGACCCGCGACAGACAAACGCCAGGGTTTCCCCCACACCACCGGGCGAGTCTATCGAGGCAGTTTACACGCCCCATCATCGATAATGGCCGAGCTGGCAGAGACCCGGGTTCCGGGGGAGCCGCTCTTTCTTCCTGCAGAGAGTGGACGCCGTCCCTATCTTCCCTTGGTGGATGAGGTGATATCGGCACTGGATGCCGGCCTGCTGCGTGGTAAGCCGCTGTGGCTCTACAGTGCGGAGGAGGTTACTCAGGTATCCCCGCCCGACTCGATTGTGCGCCGTATGGTCTCGAGAATCCTGCTGACCCTGCGTTTTGCGGAATATGCCGAACTGCGCAACTGGCAGGAAGGGGAGCGGTTGGCGCCCACTCGCTATGTCGAATCATTGCGGCGCCTCGGGATAACCCTGCGTTTCTCCAACCACCCGGATACGGTTTGTGAGGCTCGAAAGAGTTCTCGGGATGGGGCGGGAGGCTGGAGCGCAGATCCGGCCGTGGAGCGATTTTTCCCCGCTATAACGCTCATTCCTCTCCCTTTGCAAGATACTTTTGGACGACTTCAGGACTATTTCTACTCAGTCTACCAGAACAATATTAAACAACTGCTTCTGTTCCTCGTTGCAGCAGTGGCGGGGATGCTCGGTCGGCATCTCTATCTTAATGCGCGCATCAGATCGGCCCGGGGTTCGATGCCGCTGGTCATCGGTGGCTGGGGCACTCGCGGCAAGTCGGGCACCGAGCGACTCAAGGCGGCATTGGTGAACGCCAAAGGCTATTCGGTGATATCGAAGACAACCGGTTGCGAGGCGATGTTCCTGCATGCCCACCCGAATGGCCGCTTACGGGAGATGATGCTGTTTCGTCCCTATGACAAGGCGACCATCTGGGAACAGGCAAACCTGCTGCGCCTTGGGCAACGGTTTAATATCGATGTGTTTCTCTGGGAATGCATGGGATTGACTCCTTCCTATGTCGGTATATTGCAGCAGCAGTGGATGAAGGACGATATTTCCACCATCACCAATACCTATCCCGATCATGAGGATCTGCAGGGACCCGCGGGTTATAACATTCCGGAAGTGATGACGAACTTCATACCACACAATAGCGTATTGATAACGACTGAGGCTCAGATGCTGCCGATCCTACGCAGCGCCGCGCAAAAAAACAGACCCGTTTGCGTACAGCGGGCTGGCTGCAGTCGGGCCTGCTTCCGCCGGACATCCTGCAGCGCTTCCCCTACGAGGAACACCCCGATAACAATCGCATTGGTGCTGGAACTCGCGGACGAACTCGGGTTGGAAACCGACTATGCCCTCAAGGAGATGGCGGATCGTGTCGTCCCTGACCTGGGTGTGCTCAAGGCATCACCGACTGCAACGGTCAGGGGGCGCAGACTGGAGTTCGTCAACGGCATGTCGGCAAATGAGCGGTTCGGGTGTCTGAGCAGCTGGCGGAGAACCGGCTTCGCCGACCAGGATCCCTATTCGGATCCTGATACCTGGCTTGCGACAGTAGTCAACAATCGTGCAGACCGGGAGCCCCGGTCACAGGTTTTCGCCGCCATTCTGGTAGAGGATATCGCCGCCGATCATCACTTTTTAATCGGCACCAACCTGGACGGACTGCAGGGCTACATTCGGGATCTCTGAGAGGAGTGGGAAAAGGATATCTCTCTCTTCGACGATCGGGGCGGTGAACAGGAACAACCGCTTCGGGTAGTGGAAAAAATGGCGCGCCGTTTCCGCCTCCCCTACCGACCCGAGCACATTCAGGGGCGTTTGGGCTGTCTGTTGTCCGACTTCGCCGGGGAGATGCCTCTCGCAGAGCTTGAGCGGCTTTGGTGCGATCCCGAAGGGCTGCAGCAAAGTCTGTCGATGACAGATGCCAGTGCACAGGCTGAAGAGATCCGGGGTTTCCATCAGGAACTCCTTCAACGCTACCATGAGTACCAGGAACTGGTGGACAAGATCGAGCAGGGAGCCAGTCCGCCGAAGCAACTGGAACAGATATTCAAGGAGCAGCTTTCAGGCTGGTTTTGGAGCAAGTTTACAGTCATAGAGGATCCCCATAGCAGTGGCGAGCAGGTGATAAGGGAGATCGTCAAAAAGACCCCCCCCGGATTGAAGAGCCGGGTAATGGGGATCCAGAATATCAAGGGTACGGGTCTCGATTTTGTCTATCGTTGGCAGGCCTGGGAGTTATGTCATGATTACTGTGCGCAACTCGACGCCAAAGATCCTGCGATAGCCCGGGAAGGTTTGCACAACCTGTCGATTTTCAAGGATTTCGGCCAGCTGAGCGAACATACCGTGCAACAGACGATTGAGCGGGTACGCCATAAAAAACTTGCCCAGAATGAACTCTTTCAGGCAGAGCTTAGAGTGATTCTCACCAACCTGGATGAGGCGATGAAAGCGATACGGAAAAAGATGGACGCGGGCCGCAGCGTGGGACTGTTGGCAAAATTGCTGGATGGTGTTGAAGCATTCCTCGACTCAGGTGACGCAATACGCCGGCGTAAACTGGCCAATCGCATATACCGTGATTTACAGAATGAACGCATTAGCCACGAACGTGCCGCACTGGAACTTCAGGCCCTGAATAAACGGCAGAAAGAGGGTTGGTTAAAGCAGCGGGCATTTGAGTTTGTCGGCGCCTTCACCAGGAGTGATTCTGCGACGGATAGTCAGTCCCAATAATTATTTTTACGACAGTTCATTAAGTTTTCCGCAGAACAATCTCCGGCTTCATGTTGATACGACCGTCCGCTTCAAGCACGCCGATTTGTATCCCGTCATGTCTTCTGACTACAGGTACGACCGCTTGAAAAAGCGGGCGGCGAACAAAGAACAACTCCCAGCCGAAACTCGAAAGCTTGTTGAGGGACATCATCTGCAGCTCAGTCAAGATATCCTTTAAATTACCCGGAATTGCCCGCTCGCCAGTACGTTTTTCATATGTCATACATCGATCCCCACAATCACCCGGTTAGCTACTTTTTAAATTGCTCATCTCCCGTTTCACGCAAGTCAAACCTTCATTCTGTGTAGATGAGAGAGACTCTTTTATGGTTATTGATTATCGAGGCATCCTATTTGGGACGACCTTGATTAATTAATAGCCATATATTTAACGAAATGTAACATTGAGGTTGTCGTGTGAGAATAAAATGACTATTTGGCATACGCTTATGGGGTTCGCCATCTCCTTGCAGTAGTCCACGTCGATCATGAATGGCTATACTGGCCAAGCCGACGTGGTTGGGACCGTGTCGATGGGAGTTGTTAGGCATCTTATTGGGAGTGAATAAATGGCATCGGGCTCAAAAAAGGTCATCTATGCGGCACTGATTGGAAACTCATTGATCTCCATCACTAAATTCGCCGCTGCGTTCGTTACCGGAAGTTCAGCGATGCTGTCGGAAGGGATCCACTCAATGGTCGATACAGGCAACCAGGGACTCTTGTTGTACGGGATCGCCAGATCAAAGAAGCCGGCGGATGAGGCCTTTCCGTTCGGGCACGGCAAGGAGATCTATTTCTGGAGCTTTATCGTCGCCATTCTGATCTTTGCGCTGGGCGGGGGCATCTCCATCTATGAAGGCATAAAGCACCTTCAGCATCCTGAACCGATCGCCAATCCCCTGATCAATTACATTGTACTCGGACTGGCGGTGGTGTTTGAGGGGGCTGCCTGGCTGTTCGCATTTCGTGAATTTTCCCGTGCCAAAGGTTAATGGGGTTATCTGGAGGCAGTGCAGCGTGCCAAGGATCCTTCTATATTCGTGGTTCTGTTCGAGGACACAGCGGCAATGCTGGGGCTCATCGTTGCCTTCGCGGGTGTTGCGTTGACCCAGATAACCGGTAACTATCTGTTCGACGGGACAGCGTCAATCATCATCGGTTTGATCCTGGTTGGTACCGCCGTCTGGCTTGCCTATGAGACCAAGGGATTGTTGATTGGCGAGAGCGCCAACAAGGCTGTCGTGCAGGGTATACGGGAAATGGCAAACGATATCGACGTGGTAGAGTACGTCAACGAGGTGCTGACCATGCATATGGGTCCGGACTTTGTGCTGGTTAACATGAGTGTCGATTTCAGGGACAGCGTCTCTGCGGATGAGGTGGAGCGGGCGATTGGCGGCATGGACGGCATGATCAAACAACACTTTCCACAAGTGAAGAGAATCTTTATCGAGGCTGAAAAACGTTTTTCATCAGATAGTTAGTGGTTCATAAAAGTGATTGGACGGTCGCTTGTCCAGCCAATCGAAATCTCACTGTACCGAACAGGTTTCTCGATGAAGGGATGCCTTGGCCAGGGAGCCAGGTGATAGGATCGCGCCCGGGAGGTGGTCCTGCTCAAGGTGGTTGACCGGCATGGGCCTTGTAGGTAGAATTCCCGCTCTTTACCTCGCCCGGATGTCTGGCGGGGCATAACGCTATTTTTTCGGGGATTCAAGCAATGTATGCGGTAATTCAAACCGGCGGAAAGCAGTATCGTGTTTCTGAGGGCGACACCATCAAGGTCGAAATGCTGACCGCTGATGAGGGTGCCTCCGTCGAGCTGGACAAAGTACTGATGATCACCAACGGTGATGACGTCAAGGTCGGAACGCCTTATGTGGATGGCGGGAAAGTTACGGCAACCGTTAAATCCCACGGCCGGGGCAAGAAAGTCAAGATCATCAAGTTCCGCCGTCGTAAACACCACATGAAGCGCCAGGGGCACCGGCAGTGGTACACCGAACTTCAAGTGACCGGCATCAGCGGCTGAGGAGAGAGTCAGATGGCACATAAAAAAGCAGGCGGCAGTACACGAAACGGTCGCGATTCAGAATCCAAACGCCTGGGTGTAAAGATCTACGGCGGTGAGTCAGTCAAGGCGGGTAACATCATCGTTCGCCAGCGCGGCACCCAGTTCCATAACGGTGTCAACGTCGGTATAGGAAAGGACCACACCCTGTTTGCGAAAGCGGATGGAAAGGTTCAGTTCGAGATGAAGGGACCACGCAATCGCAGATATGTGAGCGTTGTCGCCGAGTAGGCCGGTTCGTAGCCGAGCCACATAAAGCCTCGTCGATCGACGGGGCTTTTTAGTTTTTGGACCCGTCTACTTCGGTAGGGACTGCCTGGCATGTGGTTTTCAGCTGTTCCCGAATAGGGTTTGCGTGAAGGTAAGCTGAATCATGAAATTCGTCGATGAAGCCAAAATTAAAGTCCTAGCCGGTGACGGAGGTGATGGTTGCGCCAGTTTTCGCCGTGAGAAATATATCCCCAAGGGTGGGCCGGACGGGGGTGACGGCGGCAACGGCGGTAGTGTCTACCTGGTCGCCGACAGCGGCCTGAACACCCTGGTCGATTTTCGTACCCAACGAACCCACAAGGCGGAACGCGGACAGAATGGCATGGGGCGTGAGCGTAGCGGGCGTAAAGGGCAGGATCTGTTCATACGGGTTCCAGTGGGAACACGGGTGCTGGATGAGGAGACCGGCGAACTGCTGGGTGAGTTGATGATTCATCGGCAGCAGCTTCTGGTGGCGAAAGGGGGTGAACGGGGGATCGGCAATGTCCATTTCAAGAGCAGCACCAATCGTACCCCGAGGCAGTTCACACAAGGTACGCCGGGGGATCGGCGGGAGCTCCATCTTGAACTGATCCTGTTGGCGGATGTGGGCCTGCTGGGGATGCCGAATGCCGGAAAATCGAGTCTGATCAGCCGTATCTCCAGTGCCCGGCCAAAGGTGGCGGATTACCCCTTTACCACCCTCTACCCCAATCTGGGTGTGGTGAGTCTGGGGAGCGAACGCAGTTTTGTAGTGGCGGATATACCCGGTGTAATCGAGGGAGCGGCAGAGGGCGCCGGCCTGGGATTGCAGTTTCTCAAGCATCTGTCGCGCACACGTCTGTTACTGCACCTGGTGGATATTGCTCCCTTGGACGGCAGTGTGGATTGTGCCGCCGAGGTGAAGCAGATCGAACAGGAGTTGTCACGCTATTCAGCGGAGCTTATGGACAAGGAGCGATGGTTGGTACTGAATAAAAAGGATCTACTGCCTGATGAAGCGTTCCGGGAACGGCGTAGAGAGCTGCTCGAGGCCGTTCAGTGGGAGGGACCTGTATATGGGATCTCCGCCGTTACAGGAGAGGGGGTAAAAACTCTCACCGGTGCCCTCATGCAACGGCTGGAAACTATTTGGCAGGATGAGAGGCTGATTGATGATGAGAGAGAGGATGGCCCCTGGGATCCTCTGCGAAGCTGATAGAGGGTTGAGAGCGGTTCCCCAAAAAATTCCTGATTACCCCTGAGGCTCAGCTATTGAGCCTGTGGTGCAAGCATAATGGAACCTACTGAATAAAAGAGGATTTCATCATGCCGAGAAATACCATTCAATTTCAAAAAGGCCTTGGTTTGCACGATTTTCTGGAACAATATGGGACCGAGGATCAGTGTCGACAGGCATTGTATGATTTGCGCTGGCCGACGGGCTATGTCTGCCCTGAGTGCGGCAACACAACAGGCTGTGAACTCAAAAAGCGTCAGATATATCAATGTCACAAGTGCCATCATCAGACTTCCCTGACCGCCGGCAGCATCTTCCATGGCACCAAGCTGCCGCTGAGAACGTGGTTTCTTGCGATCTATCTGTTGACCCAACGCAAGAAAAGTATCTCGGCGCTGCAACTTTCCCGCGAAATCGGGGTGAACTACAATACGGCCTGGCGACTCAAGCATAAGTTGATGCAGGTGATGATGGAACGTGAGCGTGGAAAAAACTGGCCGGTCGCATCGAATTGGATGATGCTTATCTCGGAGGCGAGCAAGCCGGTAAGCGTGGTCGTGGGTCGCGCAACAAAATCCCTTTCGTAGCTGCTGTTGAGACGACGCGGGACGGCAGGCCCATGAAAATTCAACTGCGTCGTGTAAGGGGCTTCCGCAAACGTGAAATCGCCCGCTACGCCCGCTCCTGCTTGATGCCTGGCAGCGAAGTCTTTACCGATGGGCTTTGGTGCTTTAGTGGCGTGACAACCGCTGATTGCCATCATAACCCCATGGTGACGGGTGGTGGGCGCCAAAGTGTCCAGTATTCGTGCTTCAAATGGGTAACCACGATGTTGGGTAATGTCAAAAACAGTCTGTTGGGTACTTTTCATGCGATTCGAGATAAACATGTGTCGCGTTATCTTGCTGAGTTCGAATATCGGTTTAACCGCCGTTTCGATTTACCCGCCATGATTGAACGATTGCTTTTTGCCGCTCTTCGCACTCCACCTATGCCATATCGCCTCTTGAGAATGGCTGAGGTTTAGGGGTAATCAGGAAAAAATTTAACGGTGACAGATAGATGATTTCCCGGGAAAAGATCGCGACTTCCAAGCGCTGGGTGATAAAGATCGGCAGTGCGCTGCTTACCGCTGACGGTAAAGGGCTCTCCCACGGTGTTCTCTCCGGCTGGGTCGAGCAGATGGCGGCCCTGCGGCATGCCGGGCATGAGATTCTATTGGTCTCATCGGGTGCCGTTGCGGAAGGTATGAGTCGTATGGGCTGGAGTAACCGTCCACATAATCTGAACGAGCTGCAGGCGGCTGCGGCGATCGGCCAGATGGGGCTGGTGCATGCCTGGGAGGCCTGTTTTCAAAAGTATGGACTACATACGGCGCAAATCCTCCTGACCCGTAACGATCTCAATGATCGTTCCCGTTACCTGAATGCCCGCTCGACACTGCGCACCCTGCTCGAGCTGGGCGTAGTACCGGTGGTGAATGAAAACGATACCGTGACCACCGATGAACTCCGTTTTGGGGATAATGACACCCTGGCCGCCCTGGTGGCGAACCTGATCGAGGCCGATCTATTGGTGTTACTGACCGATCAGGAGGGTCTGTTTGATGCGGATCCACGCTTTAATCCTTCAGCCAGTCTGATACATGAGACCCGGGTCGATAATCCTCAACTCGATGCCGTGGCAGGAGGGAGTGCCGGTGGACTCGGGCTTGGCGGTATGGTTACCAAAGTGCGGGCCGCCAGGCTGGCGGCCCGTTCGGGCACCGGGACAGTGATCGCTTCCGGATTGCGCAACAGGGTTGTGGAGGCGGTCAGTCGAGGCGAAACGGTGGGTACCCTGCTGGTGCCGGTGCAGGAGCCCCAGGCGGCAAGAAAACGGTGGTTGGCCGGTCAGCTACAGCCGCGCGGTAGCCTTGTCCTGGATGATGGCGCGGTACGTGTACTGCGTGAGCAGGGCAGTAGTCTGTTGGCCGTCGGCGTGTGTAGCGTGAATGGAGATTTTGCCCGCGGCGAAGTGGTGGTCTGTCTTGACCGGACCGGTGGCGAGATAGCCCGTGGCCTGGTTAATTACAATGCCCAGGAGACCTTGCGGATCATGGGTAAGCCCAGTCATCGGATCGAGGAACTGCTCGGCTATGTGGATGAAGATGAGCTCATCCATCGGGATAATCTCGTCTTGCTGTGAGACGAGCAGGAATCTTTTCAATGGAATTGAACGCTGAGCAACGTTTGAATCGACACCGCCAATGCGGTGATATCAAACCCTTCTGTATATCCATTTAGAAATAAAGAAACTCACCTGAATCACCACTATCTCAAGAGCCAGTTTAAGGATTTGGTTACAAAGAATTGAAGTGTGTGCGTGATCACGAAATTGGATTTTACCGGCGCCTTGAGAGTGCTCACAATATAAGTGCTGAAATCAGCATGATGATGGTTTATCAATAAGTAGGGATCCCATATGCACGATCTCAAGGAGCGGGATAGATGGAACACTGTATTTATGGATTGAGTGATAGTCGTAAATCAAGTTGGCGCATACTCTGTTTAGCCCGCATGTTTCATCCGTTTTTAAATTTAGCCGGTGATATGGCCAAGCTTGGATGGTTTGCCCTCACTGGGAACCAAACCTCTATCAAGCCCTGATTTTCCACCCTCCGGGCAGACTCCCCCTTACCCCCATTGTTGATCAACGTGCCGGGGCAGCACTCTGCCGGGCTATCCCGGCTTGAGTCGTGCCGCCACCTGGAAAAACAGCGCCTGATAGGGATAGGTGCTGGAGAGCAGGAAGCGGATCCGTCGCGTGTTGCGAATGATGACCGCCCCGATCTTGAACAGTTTGAGCCGGATCGTGGTCATCTGTGCACGCGCCAGTTCCGTGCCCTTCAGCGCGAGGCGCCGGATGGCCTCCATCAGCACATAGGCCAGACTGGACAGCAGTAGACGAAACTGATTGGCCCACCAGTAATGCGCGCTGGTGCGATCGGCGAACAGCCCCAGTTGCTGCTCCTTGATTCGGTTCTCCATGTCACCACGGGCGCAGTAGAGGTCATCGTAAAGGCGCTGTTTGTCGCCGGCCAGGTTGGTGACGATGAAGCGTGGATTTGGCCCCTTGTCGGTGACCTCCAGTTTGGCGATCACCTTGCGACGCGTCTTCCAGGTGCTGGCGGCATAGTGAAACTGAAAGAATTCCCGCATCTTCATGCCGGTTCGCTTCGCCAGTTCCTCAACCCACTGCATGGGCTCACGGATACACCGCAGCAAGGCGTCATTCTTGGCGATGCCCACGATATAGCCCACAGCGTTGCGCTCGCACCAGCTGAGCATGTGGTGACGGCAAAAGCCGCTATCGCCCCGAAAGATGATACGCACTTCAGGCCAAGCCCGGCGCAGGCGTTTGACCAACAGCGCCAGAATCGCCCAGGCATGCTTGGGCGCATCGATCCGGCTGGGCCGCAGATAACTCACCAGCAGTTGATCGCCACAAAAGACATACAGGGGCAGGAAGCAGTAGTGATCGTAGTAGCCGTGAAAGAAGCGGCCTTCCTGGCGGCCATGCACCGGATCATCCGTGGCGTCGAAATCCAGGATCAGCTCATCGGGTGGTGCATCATATGAGGCAATGAACTGCTCGAGCAGTAGGTTGTGGACATCAACGGCAACCCGGCGATCGACCCGGTTCTCCAGCCGACAAAGTGTCGACTGGCTGCCCAGTACCTCCTCGCGTTCGATCGAGCTCTGTAGGGCCGGGTCGGTGCGTAGTGTCTGATGGTCGTTCAGATCTTCATAACCCAGGCAGAGCCCATAGACTCGCTGGCGCAACAGGCTCAACTGGCTGTGTTCAATATAGCGGGGATCTCGCGGGTCGGGGATGACCGCATCAACCGCCTCGAGCAATCCCAGACGCCTGTCGATCTCACGCAGCAGCAACACGCCGCCGTCCGAGGTGATATCGCCACCGGAAAACTCGGCTTGAACCTTACGGCGTTTTAGGGCTGGAAAATCAAAGGCAGTCTGGGTACAGTTTGTCACAGGCAAAATCCTTTCGATTACAGTGTAAGCAACTGAATTATATCGAAGTATCAGGATTTTGCCTTTTTAATGCGTGAAATATTGGGGTTAGCGGGACAGCAGTGGTTTGAACTATTGTGGCGACTGGTGGGCTATGAATCCGGATGGATACAGTTTTAACAAGGCATGGCTGGATTACTAAGATGAGACATTCGTTCCAAAGAGTGGCGTATAGGGATATCCGGAGTAACGTCAGATGGAGTCGTCGGCACTTTTCCATATGAATGACAGTGCCATACGCTACTCACCGACAGGGCCTGACAGCAGGAACCGGTATAGTGGAAGAATAGTGGCTGTCTGCAATGATCCGACTGACTGAAGCCGTTAAAGGAAGTCGAATTTGAAGCCGGTAACTTCATTGCCCGGGTCTTGCAGTTCGAGTTCCACATGCATGGTTCTTAATTTTGGCATCATCGGGTTGGACTGGTATTGATCGGCCTTGTATTCATCCGGCAGGAAGGTGCGTCTTGCTATGATTCTGCCCATATCGTTGTAGAGGCTTAACTGCAGTCTTGGGAAGGGTTGCTGGAAGGCCGCTGCATTCACCATCTCGAGTTTGAGCGACAAAATACCCTCCTTTTCAGGGTGAGCGGTGAGGGCCCGATCACTGATGATTATCTGTTCGGTATCACGGCGTACGGGCACCTCGCAATCCGCCAGGTGGCAGACGCCCTGTAGAATCTGCCTTCCGGCATAGTGAGAGACGAGGCTGTCCCTCAAGTACCATGTGATCTGTCCGCAGAGGGGGAGCAACAGGAGTAATGAGCCGATAATCCAATAGCCTCTGTAGCGGCTGGGTTGCGGTCTTTCAAGCTCCTCCTCAAACGTAAAGCGGGTCTCCTCATCCAGCGAGTCCTGTGACTGTGTAGACTCCTCCGCGATGGGGATGAAATCCTGTTCCAATGGTAGGGGTTCCGGCGCTATCTCTTGCTCGGGCTTCTCGTCTGATGGTATCGATTTTTCCTCAGCGGGATATTCATCGGCCGTGCCCGTCGATTCTTCCTCATCGGCCGGTACCTCGACCGGGTTTGCCGGGTCAGTACCGGTAATCGGTTCTTCGATTGATATGCTTGATTCTGGTTCAGCTAGAGATTCCTTGTCATGGTTATCGAATGAAATAACCTCTGCCAACCGATTATCCACACCATTTTCTTCGAGAAGCAGAGAGGCGGAATCCCGATCGAGTAGTTCGGACATTTGCGATTCGGTGCCAGCGGCAAAATAATCCGGTTCCGTTTCGAGTCCGTCATCACGCTCAAGAAGGAATTGGTTTTGGCTGTCGAATTCAGAACTATTCTCATCCACTTCAAGGATTGATTCTTCACCCATTTGCTGGACGGGGGGCTCTTCATCAGCCAAGGCATCAAGTGACTTCTCGACTTCGCTGTCACTGACCAAGCTCGATTCTATAACAAGCCCATCCGAGGTTGCATCCCCATTCGATGGTTGTGGGGCTGCGGGACCTCCATTCTGGTCAATTTCCGCCAACTCCTCCTGTAAATCATCATCATTGGTGAATGATGTGGGAGACCCCATAAGTTTATGCAGCGCGTTGAATACATTGTTGCATTGACAGCAGCGTACTTTTCCGTCGGCAGCCTTAAGTTGTTCCGGCGTGATGCGGAACATGGTCAGGCAGTGTTGGCACTGGGTAAACATGTGGCGGAATACTTTCTGTCTCTGCTTTAATTAAAGTCTGGCTGTTGTAATGGCAAAGGCGATACAGGCCTTTTTATGTCTTCAATGGGTATCTTCAGTGGAGCAAGGGAACAAATTCCTTGCGCTATCCAATTGTGCGGTGACGAACCTTGGGTTGGGGTTGCATTTCAGGTCACCGTTCTACACCTCTACGTTAGACCGAAGCCAAACGGCAGGCAAGTCCTTTGTGGCAAATTGGGACTGATTTTAGTGGTATCCGCAAGACCTGGTTATGACTGTTCGCTTATTGCGGGGAAGCGTGATCATGAACCCTGAATATAGCGTTATGCATGGATGATTTAAACGGCTTGAGGTTGCAGTTCTTTTGGTCGCAGCACTATTGACAGCTGACTGTTCCGCTCAACAGCAGCCATTCCTGTTGCCGTTTTGATGCCTCCAGGGACGCAAATGCCTGGTAGGCGGGCGCCACCTCGGATTGTTGCCCTGCAAGTATGCCGGAGAGGGCAAACCGACCGCCGGGTCGGATGAGCCGTGCAAAATCGGGGGCCAGTTGGATCAGTGGGGCAGCGAGAATATTGGCAACCAGCAGGTCGAACGTCCCATTTGGCAGTCCATCCGGCAGGCATGTCAGGAGACGATCCGAAACGCCGTTCTTCTCCGCATTGTCTCTGCTGGCTATCAAGGCCTGAGGGTCATGATCGAGGGCAACGGCGGAGGACGCACCGAGTTTCAGTGCGGCGATCGCGAGGATGCCGGAGCCGCAACCGTAGTCTATGATGTGCTTTCCCGTCAGATCCTGAGCGTCCAGCCATTCCAGGCAGAGCGCAGTGGTGGGGTGGGTGCCGGTACCGAAAGCCAGTCCAGGATCGAGTTTGATCACTACTGCATTCTGTTGATCGATCGATTCACCTGCCGGACATACCCACAGACGCCGTCCGAATGAGATGGGCTTGAAATGATCCAACCAAACCCGTTCCCAGATCCTGTCTTCTATGCGTTCCCATCGGAGTCTGCCGACCATTTCGGGGTCGAGGACCGAGGCAAGGGCATTGCGCAGCTTCAGCGGTTCCTGGTCTCCCTCGAACAGTGCGGTGACTTGGGTATGTTGCCACAGCTGGGTCGACTCCGGTGGGGTTTCAAGCAGCGGCTGATCACCGGCATCGCCCAGGGTGACAGACAGGGCGCCGAGGTTCTCGAAGACCAGTTCCAGCAGGGGGGCCTCGTTTTCACTGCAGTCGATTGAGAGTTGCAACCACATATTATTGAGTTGTGAGTTTTCAGTTATGAGTTAGGGCCAATTGGATTAGTGTTAACAGGCCCTAGTTGAGGGATAAGCTCTTCGCAACCAAAAACGCATAACTCACAACTCAAAACTCTTCAATTACAGCCCCAGTTTCTTTTCCAGGTAGTGGATGTTGGCGCCCCCTTCTCTGAAGGCGGCGTCACGCATGATATCCAGGTGCAGTGGTATGTTTGTCTTGATGCCGCTGATCACCATCTCCTGCAGGGCTATACGCATCCTGGCGATGGCCGAATCACGGGTCTCTCCGTGGGTGACAAGCTTGCCGATCATGGAGTCGTAGTAGGGGGGTACTCTATAGCCATTGTAAATATGGGTGTCGACACGAACACCTGGGCCACCGGGGGTATGGAGTTGACTGATGGCGCCGGGGCTGGGAAGAAATTTTTCCGGGTCCTCGGCATTGATTCGACACTCCACCGCATGGCCCTGAAGCTGGATCTCATCCTGTTTGTAGCTCAAGGGTTCCCCCGCGGCGATGAGAATCTGTTGTTTTACGATGTCGATGCCTGTGATCAGTTCGGTGACCGGGTGCTCCACTTGCACCCGGGTATTCATCTCAATGAAGTAGAATTCGCCGTCCTCATAGAGAAACTCGAACGTACCCGCTCCTCGATAGCCGATCTGGCGGCAGGCCTCGGCGCATCGTTCACCCACATCGTTGCGTTGTTGTTCGGTAATGCCGGGTGCAGGCGCCTCTTCCACCACCTTCTGGTGGCGCCGTTGCATGGAGCAGTCGCGCTCTCCAAGATGAATTGCATTGCCATGGGTGTCGGAAAGGACCTGAAACTCGACGTGGCGGGGATTGCCGAGGAACTTTTCCATATACACAGTGCCGTTTCCGAATGCGGCCTCGGCCTCGGCCTTGGTCATGGCGACTGCATTCAGCAGCGTTGCTTCAGTATGCACCACTCGCATGCCTCTGCCGCCACCGCCGCCGGCGGCCTTGATGATGACCGGATAACCGATTTCGTTCGCCACATCCTTAGTGCGTTTGGCATTGTTGTCCAGCGGACCATTCGAGCCCGGCACTGTCGGCACATTGGCCTTGCGCATGGCTTCGATGGCGGCCACTTTGTCGCCCATGATGCGGATCGTATCGGCCTTGGGGCCAATAAAGATGAAGCCGCTGTTTTCCACCCGTTCTGCGAAATCGGCATTTTCCGAAAGAAAACCATATCCCGGGTGTATGGCAACCGAATCGGTGACTTCGGCGGCGCTGATGATGGCTGGAATATTCAGATAGCTATCGCTGGAGGGAGCGGGACCTATGCATACGGATTCATCGGCAAGCAACACATGCTTCAGGTCACGATCAGCCTCGGAGTGTACGGCAACTGTCTTGATGCCGAGTTCTTTACAGGCGCGCAGGATACGCAAAGCTATCTCACCACGATTGGCGATTACGATCTTATCTATCATGGTTTCACTCAATCAATGATGAATAGCGGTTCGTTGTATTCGACGGGCTGACCGTTTTCAACCAGTATCTTTTTAACGGTACCGGCCTTGTCGGACTCTATCTGGTTGAGAATCTTCATCGCTTCAATGATACACAGAGTGTCACCCACAGCGACCGTTTGGCCCACCTCCACAAACGGCTTGCTGCCGGGCGAGGGTGAGCGGTAGAAGGTGCCCACCATCGGTGAGTTTACGCTGTGCCCCTGAATCTCCTCGGTTGCGGCTTGCGGTTCGGGGGCGCCGGTAGTGGCAGGTGCCGCCGCCGGTGCGGGCGTCGGAGCTGCTGCAACCTGAGGCGGCATGCTGGGGATGGCTATCGTTGAGGGTATCGAGCTTTGGCGGCTTATTCTGACCGACTCCTCCCCTTCATGTATTTCGATCTCCGCGACGCCTGACTCCTCGAGTAACTCAATAAGTTTTTTTACTTTGCGAATATCCATGTTGACCTGTCTCTAAAAATTATTTGTTGAGCCGTTTGGCGGCGGCCTGCAAGGCGAGTTCATAGCCCTCCGCACCCAGGCCGGTAATGACACCTTCGGCCTTGTCAGAGAAATAGGAGTGTCTGCGAAACTCCTCTCTAGCGTGCACGTTGGAGAGATGGACCTCTATGTAGGGTATGCCTGTTCCCAATAATGCATCCCTCAGCGCCACGCTGGTATGGGTGAATGCAGCCGGGTTGATAATGATGAAGCAGACATTCGATTGTTTTGCCTGATGTATCCACGCCAGGAGTTCGTGTTCCGCATTGCTTTGGCGGAAGTCAATGTCGAATCCCAACTCTCTGCCTCGGTTTTCCAGGCGCTGGCGAATGGCGTCCAGTGTCTCATGACCATAGTGACCGGGTTCCCGGCTGCCAAGCAGATTCAAATTCGGGCCATTCAGTACCAGGATGTTTGCCATTATCCAAATATTCCGGGGCAGAGAAATACGTCCACACCCCCCCCCCAGCTATTGTTTCTGGTGCCGTTCCCCATCACAGGGATTCAGGAGGGTGGGTTATGAATCGCTAGATTCTGCAAGATCAGCGCGACTTTGTCCAGTTTCAATGCAGTACATGCCAAGATCGCCGCAAATTACTGTGTTGCTCTGGTTGCGTGGGTGTTGAATTCCTCGGCGGGCATGAACCCCACGAGCCGGTAATTCTTGCGCTCCCGTCCATCACTGCCGTAAAAGATGATGGCAGGCGGGCCAGGCAGGCCGAAATGCCCCTGCAACAATGCCTGGTCGATGTCGTCATTGGCGGTGACATTGGCCTGCAGCAGGTGTGTATTGGCGAGCGTATCGATCACCTGTGGATCGGAAAAGGTGTATTTCTCCATCTCTTTGCAGGAGACACACCAGTCGGCATAAAAGTCCAGCATCACCGGTTTCCCCTGACTGCTGGCAAAGGCGACTTCACGTTGCAGGTCATCCAGGCTTTTGATGCGTTTGAATTGAAGTTCCTGATGACCCTGGGCACTGCCAGAGCCTCCGGCTATGGCAAGCCCGCGAAGTGGCTGCAAGGTATCCTTGCCGCCTGCAGCAGCACCGACCAGCATCAATGTCCCGTAGACCAGAAACACGAAACCGAGACCTTTCCACAGCTTCTGCCAACCACTTGCCTCGATCTCCAGATTGCGCAGGGCTCCCATGTAGATTGCGGAGACGATGAACAGGATGCCCCAGAGCAGCATAGCGATATCGGCCGGGATGATACGTTCAAGCAGGATGATGGCGACAGCCAGCAGGGCGACACCGAATACGGCCTTGACGGCATCCATCCAACTGCCGGCGCGCGGCAGCAGCTTTCCGGCGGAGGTGCCGATTGCAATCACCGGCGTTCCCATGCCCATACTGAGGGCAAACAGGGCCAAGCCTCCCAGCAGCGCGTCACCGGTCTGGCCGATATAGATAAGTGCACCCGCCAACGGTGGTGCGACACAGGGGCCTACTATCAGGGCAGAGAGAAATCCCATGACGGCAACCCCGGTGAGGGAGCCGCCCTGTTGCCTGTTGCTGACTTCGGTAAGACGGCTCTGCAGGCTGCTGGGCAGTTGCAGGTCATAGAAACCAAACATCGACAGGGCCAGCAGGACAAAGACCAAGGCAAAGGCGCTGAGTATCCATGGGTTCTGAAAATAGGCCTGCAGGTTTTCGCCGAACATGCCGGCCAGAACCCCTGCAATGGTATAGGTGATCGCCATTGCCAATACATAGACCAGTGATAGTATGAAGGCCTTTTGTGTGGTGATCTTGTCGCCGTGTCCTGCAATGATACCGGAAAGAATGGGAATCATGGGAAAGATGCAAGGTGTAAATGCCAATCCCAGTCCAAGTAGAAAAAAGAGACCGATGATAAGCAGGACCGATCCGCCTTTCATGGTTTCGGTGATCTCGTCCAGTTCAGAGATCGGCTCATTGGAGAACGCGGCCGGTGGGGTGCCGGTGGGGCTTACGGTTTCGTTAGCCTCAGCCTCGGAGATGGCTGGTAGTGTGAGGGTGAACTGCTTGTTTATAGGCGGATAGCACACGCCGATCTCGGCGCACCCCTGATAACCCACGTTCAAGGTGATCTCTGTTTCTTCCGCGCTGCTTCTCACCAGTGGCAGGATGAGGTCTATCTCGTCGTGGTAAACGGCAACTTCGCCAATGGTGCCATCGGGTCTTACCGTATCCTGCTTGATCTCCGGATCAGGCAGTGTGAACTGACCCAGGGCAATTCCCTGGTTCTCACCTGAGGAAAGCGTAACCTTATCGTGATAGAGATAGGTCCCTTCAGCGATACTCCAGTAGAGGCGGAGATGGGTTCCATCCTCGACGGTTACCGAGAGTTTATAGGCCTCTTCCGGATCCAGCAGGTCATCTTCGATATCGTTGTCAAACAATTGATTCGAAGCTGAATCGCCGATGTCGAACAACGGCTCAGCGACAGCTGCGGTACGCTTGCCGGCAGTCATCGGCTCCAGTGCCAGTCGTATCTCCTGCATGTGCGGCGGAAAGCAGATTCCCAGGTCCGCACAGCCCTGAGAGCGGGCCTTTAACAATAGTGTCTCCTGGGATCCCTGCATGCGACGAATCGGGATTTCCGCAGTGGCCTTATTGCGGTAGACGGCGACCTCGCCGAAGAATTCGTCGTTCTTTATCTTGGCTTGCGATAGTTTCGGTTCTCCGATTTCTATGCCTATAGTGTCGCTGTCGAACTGGATCTTGTCGCGGTACATGTAGTAGCCGTCGGCAATACGCCATTCTACGAGGAGCTTTTCCGTGCCGTCGGTGCGGCCGGAGATCTGGAAGGCCTGGTCGGGCAACAACAGGTCTTCCTTGTTCCAGGCCGCCATGCTCAGGCTGGATAACACCAGCAGCATCAGGAACATCGTCAGCAAGTCTATTTTTTTGTGCATCTCTCCACCCAGTCGATGTAATCCCCCAGCCCCTGCTCTACAGGGACTGCGATGATTTCCGGAAGTTCATAGGGATGTTGTGCCCGGAGCGTTGCCTCCACGTTGCTGTATTGTTGTTTTGTTGTCTTGATCAGCAGCAGGATCTCCTCGGACTCTTCCACTCTTCCCTGCCAGTGGTATAAGGAGGTTACGGGCGGGGAGAGGTTGACGCAGGCTGCCAGCCTCTGCTCCAGCAAAGACCTGGAGAGCTTAAGTGCAGTCTCCCTGTCCGGTGCGGTACAGAGAATCAAGAGGAGTGGTGTCGGCATTGGCGGAAAATACACTATCCACATGCAACTGGCAAAATTCGCAACGGAGCAGTCGGTGTCTGCTGGGAGGGTGATTCCCAAATGCTTTACGATTGCCGTGATGCATCAAGCCATATGCAATTGGCCGGGTTTGGTTCTGATGCGGAAATGAAAAAGGCGGCCAATGGCCGCCTTTGCAGGTGGGCCTCTGGATCAGAGGCGGTGATCGGCTCAGTTGCCGACTTTCAGGCGTCCGCCCTTGCCCAGGCCACCCTTGACGGTCTGTGCCTTGTAGTTTCTCAGCGCTTTGACCATCTGGTTGAAGGAATCGGCGAAGGCTGCGGTAATCACCTTGCCTTCCGGGGTGTTGGTGAATGCGCCTGCGCCACCAAAAGCGCCGCCGCCGAACAGGCCGCCGAACAGGTTATAGTCAAAGTTCTTGGCATTACCCACGGAGGATGAAACCTGCACCCCTGAGCGGTTGTCCACCAGCAGCAGGGTGGTGGCGGCCTCGTTGGACTTCAAACCGCCCGCCAGTGCGCCGGCAACGGATCCGAACAAGCCGCCGACAATGCCCTTGACGCCACCGGTGCCCTTTTCTGAGAACTGGATACTCGGATTCATGGTGTAGTCGGCGGCAACCATCTGACCCTTGCCGAAGTTACTCCCTTGGCGCATTTCCCCGGACTGCATCAGGGCGCGTTCCTGCATCATGTTGTTCATCGCTCTGCCGCGTTCGACGACAACGAAACAGTTGGATTGCTGGATCATTGTGCGCAGAACCGGGACAGTGGTGCCCAGTGTGGGATAGCGATGCCTGTAGGTGGCCCACCAGGGGGCGGACTGATCTTCAGCCACGGCCAGCGTGCCCAGTGTCTCATCGCAGCTTTCCAACGCGCTATTCGCGCCCTCCGAGGTTTCGCCGCCTGCGGCACCGGTCACCGTGTGTCCGGATGATCCTCCCATTTTCGGCATCGTCGCCTCACAACCGCTCAGGCCGATGAAGGCGGCCGCCACTATGGCGGCCAGGGCGTTAAAGCCAGGTGTTCTGTGTAGATTGGCTGATAGTTTCATTTTCATCACTTTCCCTTTAACGAACAGATAATAATAATAGCTTGAATTGTGCTATTGCACTCTGGTTTCTTTTATGTCGTCAAGTTTGATAAGAACATGAATATTTTTTGAAATCAATTACCCCCAGAGTGCTGAATTCAACCCTTGTCCAGAGCAATATGGCCTGCCGGCAAGGTGAATCCGACTAAGAGGCTTGGAGTCTTGTATGGGCCTGACTCCCCGCGTAAGCTCTTCCACTATGAATCCTCTGTTACTCTTTTTGCTGTTGTTTGTAGGCATTCCGCTGGTGGAGCTCTACTTTCTTATCCAGGTGGGTTCCCAGATCGGTGCTTTTTCGACGATTTTCCTGACCGTTTTCACTGCCTTGCTCGGTGGTTGGATGGTGCGGACACAGGGCTTTTCAACCCTCTCCAAAGTGCGTGGCTCGATGGATCGCGGGGAAGTGCCGGCCTTTGAGATGATGGAGGGCGCGGTATTGCTGGTGTGTGGATTCCTGCTGCTGCTCCCGGGTTTTATCACCGATGTGGTGGGTTTCGTGTTTCTGGTTCCCCCCGTGCGGCGATGGTTGATTAGATTGGGATTGCAACAGGGTGGCGTCATGGGTCCGGCGGGGCCGCCGCCCAATGGACCGAACAGAAGCCCGGAGAGGCGGGTGATCGAAGGTGAATTCAAGCGCGAGGATGATGAATAACAGGCCCTAACACATCCCGGCGTGTGCCGGGATGGGACCGGATTGCCGTTTAGGGATAGATTTCCGGGACAAATGTCTGGTCGGTGATCGGTGGCCTTACATAGCCTACATCGGGGGCGCGATGAGGCAGTTCGATAGGTTCGGGGGTCAAGTCCTTGTAGGGGATCATGCTCAAGAGATGGGCGATACAGTTCAGCCGGGCGTGTTTCTTGATATCGGAGTTCACTACATACCAGGGCGCCTGTTTGATATCGGTATGGGCAAACATCTCATCTTTCGCCTTTGAGTATTCCAGCCAGCGGGAACGGGACTCAAGGTCCATTGGGCTCAGCTTCCAGCGCTTGAGAGGTTCTTCCAGTCTGCTCTGGAATCTTCGCTCCTGCTCCTCATCGGATACGGAGAACCAGTATTTGATTAGGATGATACCGGAACGTACCAACATGCGCTCAAACTCTGGGCAGGAACGCATGAATTCCTGATATTCATCCTCGCTGCAGAATCCCATCACCTTCTCGACGCCTGCCCGGTTGTACCAGCTGCGATCGAGCAGCACCATCTCGCCGGCAGCGGGCAGATGAGGTACGTAGCGTTGGAAATACCATTGGGTCTGTTCCCTTTCCGTGGGGGCGGGCAGGGCGACCACGGGACAGATACGTGGACTGAGGTGTTGGGTGATCCGCTTTATCACACCGCCCTTTCCGGCCGCATCCCGACCCTCGAAGATGACGACGACTTTCAGGCCCTTATGTTTGATCCACTCCTGAAGTTTGACAAGTTCGAGCTGCAGCTTGAACAGCTCCTTTTCATATACTTTATTGTTGATTTTTTTAGGTTTTTTGCTTGGCGCCTTTTTTTTCGATTCAGCCATGTCAGCCTCCCAGTCTCACGCTGTATTTAAATTGTTGAAGACACTGGTTGTACGTGTAATAAATTTGTTGATTACACGATTTCCAGCAGTTCAAGATCGAAGTTCAGAGCTTCTCCTGCCAGCGGGTGATTACCGTCGATCGTCGCATCCTTGTCGCTGAGCGCGGTAACAACCACATTGAAATGTTCGCCATTCGGGCTTTGCGCCTGAAGATGCATGCCGACCTCGATATTCAGATCATCGGGGAAGTGCTCCAGCGGAACCTTCTCGATGAGGGCGTCGTTACGCTGACCATAGGCATTATCGGCGGGAATATGGATCGTCTTCTGGTCACCGACCTGCATACCCTCCACGCCCGTTTCGAAACCGGGTATTACCGCGCTTTCGCCAAGGGTGAATTCGAATGGCTCCCGATCTACCGAAGTATCGAATTGGGTTCCGTCATCCAGTGTGCCGGTGTAGTGGATGCGGACGGTGTCACCCTGTTTGGCTTGCCTCATGATCTGCCTCGTGCTGTATAGTAGTAGTGTAAATACGGTAATTATCACACAGATTAGGCTAAACGTGCTGGATAGGTGGCAATCTGCCGCTAAAAATCTCCTCTGGCAGCCTTGACTAACAGCTTTTTCCCTCTATTATTAGCACTCAGTTCTGGTGAGTGCTAACAGCCTTGCCCGGTAACAAAGAACCCAATATCGATTTTTCAGAAAACAATTTATTGAGGAGAATCAGTCGATGAATATTCGTCCGCTGCACGATCGCGTGATCGTTCGTCGTAAGGAAGAGGAGCGCACCAGCCCGGGAGGCATTGTGCTCCCTGATGCGGCTACCGAGAAACCCGTTCTTGGTGAAATACTCGCTGTCGGCAACGGTAAGGTCACCGAAAGCGGTGAGAATCGGCCGCTGGACGTCAAGGTCGGGGATAAGGTGCTGTTCGGTAAATACTCCGGTACAGAAGTGAAGCTGGGTGGTGAGGAAGTTCTCGTCATGCGTGAAGAAGACATCATGGGTGTGATCGAAGACTGAACCCTGAACTTTCGAATACAGAATGCGACAGGCAAGGCCTGTTGAAGATTCTCAACATATACCCAAGGAATTAAGACATGAGTGCAAAAGAAGTACAATTTGGTGATGACGCCCGTCAACGTATGATTAAGGGTGTCAATATTCTGGCCAACGCCGTCAAGGTGACCCTGGGTCCGAAAGGGCGCAATGTGGTGTTGGAGAAGAGTTTCGGCGCTCCGACCATGACCAAAGACGGCGTATCCGTGGCCAAAGAGATTGAACTCTCCGACAGATTTGAAAACATGGGTGCGCAGATGGTGAAAGAGGTCTCCTCGCAGACCTCTGACGTTGCCGGTGACGGCACCACCACCGCAACCGTCCTGGCCCAGGCCATGGTGCGCGAAGGCCTGAAGGCGGTCGCTGCGGGCATGAATCCGATGGATCTCAAGCGTGGCATCGACAAGGCTGTATTGTCGGCCGTGGAGGAACTGCAGAGGATCTCCCGCCCATGCTCCGATGACAAGGAGATTGCCCAGGTCGGTACCATCTCTGCGAACTCCGATGTCAACATCGGCGACATCATCGCCGAGGCGATGCAGAAAGTGGGGAAAGAGGGTGTCATCACCGTGGAAGAGGGTTCTGCGCTGCAGAATGAACTGGATGTGGTCGAAGGCATGCAGTTTGATCGCGGTTACCTCTCACCCTATTTCGTTACCAATCAGCAGAGTCAGTCGGCCGAACTGGAAGACCCCTATATCCTGCTGCATGACAAGAAGATCTCGAATATCCGTGATCTTCTGCCGGTGCTTGAAGGCGTGGCCAAGGCCGGTAAGCCATTGTTGATCATCGCCGAGGATGTGGAGGGCGAGGCCCTGGCCACTCTGGTGGTCAATAATCTGCGCGGTATCGTCAAGGTCACTGCGGTTAAGGCCCCCGGGTTCGGCGATCGTCGCAAGGCCATGTTGCAGGATATCGCAATCCTCACCGGTGGTACCGTGATTTCGGAAGAGGTCGGCCTCTCCCTTGAGAAGGCCACTTTGGACGATCTGGGCAACGCCAAGAAGGTGACCATCTCCAAAGAGGAGACAACCATCATCGACGGCGCAGGCGCAGAGGGCGATATCAAGGCCCGTGTCGAGCAAATTCGATCCCAGATCGAGGAGACCTCATCCGATTACGATCGCGAAAAGCTGCAGGAGCGCGTAGCCAAATTGGCGGGCGGTGTGGCCGTGATCAAGGTCGGTGCCGCCACCGAAGTCGAGATGAAAGAGAAAAAGGCGCGTGTCGAGGATGCCCTGCATGCCACGCGCGCTGCCGTCGAGGAGGGTATCGTGCCCGGCGGCGGTGTCGCGCTGGTGCGCGCGCTGCAGGCGATCGATAAACTGACCGGAGAAAATCACGATCAGGATGTCGGCATCGCGATTGCCCGTCGCGCCATGGAAGAGCCGTTGCGTCAGATAGTCGCCAATGCGGGTGGCGAGCCCTCAGTGGTGCTCGACAAGGTACGCGGCGGAGAAGGTAATTACGGCTTCAATGCCAGCAACGACGAGTATGGCGATATGATGGACATGGGTATCCTCGATCCGACCAAGGTGACCCGTTATGCATTGCAGAATGCCTCCTCCGTGGCCGGCTTGATGATCACCACCGAATGCATGGTGGCTGAAGAGCCGAAGGACGGGGCCGCTGCACCGCCAATGGGTGATATGGGCGGCATGGGCGGCATGGGCGGCATGATGTAATCCGTCCCACAGACAGATAACCTGTCAAAAGCCCCACGCCTCTACAGGCGTGGGGCTTTTTGCATTGTGCGAGTAAATATTTTCCCGCTTGTGCCGTTATCTGTATTGGTTGAGGATTTTTGTTTTTGACGGATGGATGCGTCTTCCTATCGGGGAAAAGTCATGTTCAGGAATATAGGTATCACACCGCGGTTTGTCATCGCCACAGTCCTGGCTGTTGTTATCGTTCTCGCGATCACCCTCTCGGCCGCCTTTAACTTCATGGGTGGTGCACTGCACTCGGCGGAAGAGAATGAGATGCAGGAGATCTTTAAAACCGTAGTGGCGGGGATCGAGTCTGAAGGGCGTCTCGCCAAGGCAATGAGTGCCTTGGTTGCCGGTATTCCCGAGGTTCAGAGCTATTTCGCCAAGCGTGACCGCACCGCGCTGGAACAGCTCTTCGTGCCTGGCTTCCAGGTATTGAAAAAAGAGTATGGCGTGCGACAGTTTCAGTTTCATGAACCGTCGGCCATCTCTTTTCTGAGGGTTCACAAGCCGGCCAAGTTTGGCGATGATCTTTCCTCTTTCCGTCTCACCGTGGTGGAAGGTAATAAGAGTAAAAAGGCGATACAGGGCCTGGAGGTGGGAGTTGCCGGTCTCGGTGTGCGAGGATTGGTGCCTGTCAGTCATGATGGTCAGCATGTGGGAACCGTGGAGTTCGGCATGTCTTTCGGCCAGTCTTTTTTCGACGAGTATTCCAAAAATCATGGGATCGACATGGAGCTCCACATCAACCGCAACGGCACGATGGATAGGTTTGCCACCACCATGGCGGGGAATGACCTTGTCGGTATGCAGCAGCTGAAGGGTTTGGGTGCCGAAAAGCACATTTTCGACAAGGGCGAACTCGACGGCAAGCCTGTCGCCTACTATGCGGCACCGGTAAAGAACTACTCAGGTGAGTCCATCGGTGTATTGGTGCTGGCCAAAGATCGTAGCTATTTCGCGGACTCCATGTCGAATCTGATGATGATGGTGATCGGGTTGGGTCTGTTCTCCGTATTGCTAATCGGGTCGATGGTGTGGCTGATCAGTCGTGGAGTGGTGAAACCGATTTGCGATGCCGCCGTAGCGATGGAAGGAATTGCCTCTGCTGAAGGTGATCTTACCGTGCGCATGGAGGAGTCGGGATCTGACGAGGTAACACGGCTGTCACGGGCCTATAATCTTTTTGCCGAGAAGACCGAGGGAATGATCAAGAAGGTCTCCAGTGCGACTGCGAATCTGAGTATCCGGATTGGTGATTTCGCCACACTGGCCGAGCATACCCGGGACGGCATCACCAAGCAGCATGAGCAGACAACGCAGGTGGCGACGGCGATGACAGAGATGTCGGCGACGGTGCATGAAGTGGCGCAGAATACCACCCAGACTGCAGAGGCTGCACGGCAGGCCGACCAGCAGGCCAACAGCGGACGGGACGTAGTGAATGCAGTAACCAGCAGCATCAATTCTCTGGCTTCCGAAGTGGGCAGGGCGGTAGAGACGGTGCAGCATGTAGAACAGGACAGTGAGCGAATCGGATCGGTGCTCGATGTCATACGCGGAATCGCGGACCAGACCAACCTGCTGGCTTTGAATGCAGCCATTGAGGCGGCCCGTGCCGGTGAGCAGGGACGGGGTTTTGCCGTGGTGGCCGATGAGGTCAGGACCCTGGCCAAGCGCACTCAGGACTCCACCGAGGAGATCCAGGAGATGATCGAAAGCCTGCAGACAGGTGTCAGAGAGACGGTCACGGTTATGGAGACCAGCCAACAACAGGCTGCCGAGAGTGTCGATCAGGCCGGCCGTGCGCATGAGGCCCTCGAGGAGATAACCCGGGTCGTCGATACCATCTCTCAGATGAGTTCCCAGATTGCAACCGCAGCCGAGGAGCAGAGTGCAGTGGCGGAGGATATCAATCGCAATATCGTCGACATTACCCATGTGGCTGAAGCGACCTCCCAGGATTCGGCCAAGAGTTATGATGCGAGTGAGGCGATGTCGAAAGAGGTCGACCTGCTGGGTAAGTTGTTGTCGGATTTCAATACCGGGGATGCTCACTCCAATCAGTTGCAGCAGGCGATGGCCGCGCATCTGAGCTGGAAGACCAAACTGCGGGGATTTCTGGATGGCAAAGGGTCCTTGGATGAACGGGTCGCCTATAATCACAAGGCTTGCGGTTTTGGCGTGTGGTACGAAAATGTGGGGCGAAAAGAGCTGTCCCATATCAGCGAAATAAACCAGATAGAAAAGCCGCATAGAGAGCTGCATGAATTGATCAAGCGTATAGCCGACCTCAAGAACAGGGGTGATATGCAGGCTGCCGAGAGAGAGTATCAGCGGGTCGGTCCCCTCTCTGAAGAGATCGTACGCATGATGCAGGCTATTCAAAGCAAACTGAACTGATCTTTGTGTACAACCTGGCCCGCTGAGGCTTCTATGTTTGCTCAGCGGGCCTTGTCATTCATAGATCGGTACGATACAGCGCTGCCGTTTGCTGGGTTGGATAGAGCTCATCGAGCGGGATGGGCTGAGTGTTGGCCTGAATAATCTGACAATGGTGGCGCCGAAGCGCCCGTGGATGAGGTACGCCGCATGAGTGAGCGATCAGCCCGCTGCCGTAGTGAATCTTATCGACAAAGTTCTTTATTCGCAGCGCCTTCTGTTGTGGATTGAGTCCCCGTTGAAGACGCTTGTTGTGGGTGGTGATACCTGTGGGGCAGGTGTTTCTATTGCACTTCAAGGCCTGGATGCAACCTATCGCAAGCATAAAGCCGCGTGCCGAGGTGACAAAATCCGCGCCAACGCAGAATGCCCAGGCGGTTTCCGAAGGCGTGATCAACTTGCCTGATGCAATCACCTTGATGCGATCGCGCAGGCCATATCGCTGAAGGATATCGACTACTTTCGGCAAAGCCGCCTTGATGGGCAGCCCGACACTGTCCATCAGTGGCATCGGTGCCGCACCGGTGCCGCCGTCGCCACCATCGATGGTGACGAAGTCCGGTGCGCAGGCAATGCCGCATTGATGGATCTTTTCACACATCTCTTCTAACCAGGTATGGGCTCCGACCACGGTCTTGAAACCAACCGGCTTGCCGGAGAGGTCGCGCACAAGATTGATAAAGTCCAATAACTCTGAAAAGTTGGATATCTCGGGATGACGATTGGGTGATATGGAAGCCTCGCCCAGACGGCTGAACAGGGATCGAAAGCGGCCGATTACCGGAAAATTATGGCGGATAGCGTCCCTGGTCTGTGAGAGGTCGATGATGAACAGGATGACAACCAGCAATGCAGCACAGCCTATGACGAAGATAAACAGTGCTGAGAGTGCCGCTACACCCTGCATTGAAAAGAAACTGATCCAGTCCATCCCGGGTACCATCTGTATGGTGTATTGCCTGATTGTTATACGCAACGGAGAGGGGCTTGGATTTGGATTGGTGTTGACAGGCCCTGGGAGCGCAGTCTCATGATTCCGCTTAAGGAAGCTTTGATCCAATCAGGGATTTCATAACATTAAGCCGGAAAAAAACTGTTAGACTGGCAGAACAGTGGGAATAGGTACGGGTAAAATCAGATAATATCGAGAGATGACCGGATGATACCCTGTGCAGCATTGGATGATAGAAACATTACCACCCTGAATCTGACATGGTTTTGCGTGTGAATCTGCAACAAGAGACAGAAAAACAGTGGCGGCAGTGGCAGCAGAAACTGAATGAAGCGGGACTGCCGATACCCCAGGAGGCCGAATTTCATCAGGCTGCGCTGAAGGTATGGGAGGCAAGCGATTATGTGGTGCAGTGTGCGCTGCGTTATTTGGAATTGCTGCCGGATCTTTATCGGAGTGGGGATCTGAACAGCTCTTTCAGCGAAGGCGAAATATCGCAGCGTCTTGCGGTGGTGTTGAAGAGTGTCAGCGATGAAACGGGGCTTTCACAAACACTCAGAGATTTTCGTCGCCGTCAGATGGTGCGCATAATCTGGCGGGATCTGGCCGGATTGGCGCCGCTGGATGAAACCTTGGAGGATCTCTCCGCACTGGCGGACAGTTGTATCGATCGGGCGCTGCAGAAGCTCTATGCCTGGTTTTGTGATCAGATGGGTACACCTCGAAATCAGGCGGGTGAAGCGCAATCGCTGGTGGTCCTTGGAATGGGTAAACTGGGTGCCAGGGAGCTCAATCTGTCCTCAGATATCGATCTGATCTTCGCCTATCCGGAAGGCGGACAAACCGATGGTCCACGGCAATTCACCAATGAGCAGTTTTTTATCCGCCTCTGCCAACGTCTGGTCCAGGTGTTGGACAATCATACGGGTGACGGTTTTGTGTTCAGGGTGGATACCCGGCTGCGTCCCTTTGGCAGTGTCGGGCCCCTTGCCATGAGTTTCGCCGCCATGGAGAGTTACTACGGCTCGCAGGGGCGGGAGTGGGAACGCTATGCCATGATCAAGGCGCGTGTGGTGGCGGGTGATTCGCCGTCCGGCGATGAGTTGATGGCTCTGTTGCGCCCCTTCGTCTACCGTCGGTATCTCGATTTTGGAGCGATTGAATCCCTGCGTGAGATGAAGCAGTTGATCAGCAATGAACTGCATAAAAAAGGCATGGAGGCCAATATCAAGCTTGGTCCCGGTGGTATTCGTGAGATTGAGTTCATCGGTCAGGCCTTTCAGCTGATTCGCGGTGGCCGGGACAAGGAGCTCCAGATCAGGCCCATCCTGCTTGTGCTGCAATGCCTGCAGGAGCGGGGGCTGTTGCCGGAATATGCGGTGCAGGAGTTGAGTGAATCCTACCGATACCTGCGCCTGGTGGAGAATCGCCTGCAGGCATGGCAGGACAGGCAGACCCATCTCCTGCCGGCGGATGAAGCAGGCAGGCTACGCTTGGCCCGATCCATGGGATATACCTGCTGGGATGACTTCTCCGGCCAGCTTGAGCACTACCGCAGACGCGTTCAGGAACAGTTCGATATGGTGTTCGCCGCGCCGCAGACATCGAGTGACGAGGAGACTCAACCACTTACCGGGGTCTGGCAGGACAGTGTAGATCAAGAGCAGGCGATTGAAGCCCTGCGGGCAGCAGGTTTCAGTAACAGTGAACAGGCGTTACGGCAGTTGCATACATTTCGTGGCAGCCATGCCTACCGTCGACTGAGTACCAAGGGACGGGAACGACTCGATCAATTGATGCCGTTGCTGCTGGAGGCCGTGGGGCAATCGGAGTGGGCTGACGATACACTGCATCGGGTGACCGGCCTGCTCGAAGCGATCACCCAGCGAACCGCCTACATTGCGCTGCTGGTTGAGAATCCATTGGTACTCTCACAACTGGTCAAACTGACGGCGGTTAGCCCCTGGGTCGCCAATATGCTGACCCGGCACCCTATCCTGTTGGATGAACTGCTAGATCCAAGGCGTCTCTACTCCCCGCTGAAGCGTACTGAACTCAATGTGGAATTGGCGGATCAGCTTGCCCGTATCGACGAGGATGACCTGGAGAGCCAGATGGAGTTGCTGCGTCTCTTCGCACAGAGTAACAGGCTGCGGGTTGCGGCGGCCGACATCGCCGAGCAGATTCCTTTGATGGTGGTCAGTGATTACCTGACCTGGACTGCCGAAAGTGTCATCGAACAGGTAATTCGACTCACCTACCGGGAGCTGGTGCGGCGCCATGGCCGGCCCCCAGGGCTGTCCCGGGATGAGACCGGTTTTGCGGTTGTCGGCTATGGCAAACTGGGTGGTATTGAATTGGGTTTCGGCTCCGATTTGGATATGGTTTTCCTGCATGGCTGCGCCGACAGGAACGCCTTCACGGACGGTGAAAAGCAGGTCTCCGTGGATGTCTTCTATGCCCGGATGGCGCAGCGCTTTATTCACATCATGACCACACGGACGCCCTCCGGCATTCTCTATGACGTGGATATGCGGCTTCGGCCCAACGGCAATTCCGGAATGATGGTCAGTTCGCTTGAGACATTTGAGACCTATCAACGCAACAGTGCCTGGACCTGGGAGCATCAGGCGCTGGTGAGGGCGCGGGTAGTGGCGGGTGACAAGCGGATCAATGACCGCTTCGAAACGATCCGTCGCCAGGTGCTCGGCAGGCAGCGGGATCCGGCGCGGTTGCAGGGTGAAGTAGTGGAGATGCGCGAGAAAATGCGGGCCAGCCTGGATAAGAGCAACCCGGATCAGTTTGATCTCAAGCAGGGAACCGGCGGTATCGTCGATATAGAATTTATGGTTCAATACACGGTCCTCCGGTGGGCGCACGACTATCCCGAACTCCTGGTGTGGACAGACAACATTCGTCTACTGGAGACCATGAGCAAGCTCGGTCTGCTGAACGATTATTCGGCTGAGCGGATGATGGGGATCTACAAGGTACTGCGCGCGGCCTACCACCGCAGCGCATTGCAGGATCTGCCGGCTCTGGTCGAGATTGAAAAACTCGCCGAAGAGCGGGCGTTGGTACAGGGCATCTGGTCCTGTCTTATGCAAAACAAAAAAACTGAACGAGAGATGTTCCAATGATGTCGACAATGGCAGACCGTGACGGTGTCATCTGGCTGGATGGCAAGATGGTTCCATGGCGTGAAGCTAAGACTCACGTCCTGACGCATACCCTGCACTATGGCATGGGGGTCTTCGAAGGTGTGCGGGCATACCACGCAGAAAAGGGCACGGCCATCTTCCGCCTGCAAGACCATACCGACCGGCTGTTTCGCTCCGCACATATCTTGAATATGCCGATGCCCTTTGATCGTGAAACCCTCAATCAGGCACAAATAGCGGCGGTCAGGGAGAATGATCTCGATTCAGCCTATATCCGGCCGATGTGTTTCTACGGTTCCGAGGGGATGGGGCTGCGGGCCGACAATCTCAAGGTACACTGCATGGTGGCCGCATGGGAGTGGGGCGCCTATCTCGGGGCCGAGAATATGGAGAAGGGTATCCGCATCCGCGTCTCCTCATTTACCCGGCACCATGTCAACATCACCATGTGCCGGGCCAAGGCGAACGGTAACTATATGAACTCCATGATGGCGCTTCAGGAAGCCCTGCATGACGGCTATGATGAGGCCTTGCTGCTGGATGCCGAGGGTTATGTCATGGAGGGTTCCGGTGAAAATATCTTTATTGTGCGGGATGGCGTTATCTACACCCCGGATCTGACATCGGCACTGGACGGTATCACGCGAAAGAGTGTCATCGAATTGGCTGAGCAGCGGGGCTACAAGGTTATCGAAAAGCGGATAACGCGGGACGAGGTCTACATTGCGGATGAGGCGTTCTTCACCGGCACCGCGGCGGAGGTGACACCGATACGTGAGGTGGATAATCGCCCGATCGGCAACGGTGGTCGTGGCCCGATCACGAATATATTGCAAAAGGACTATTTCGATCTGGTTCACGGGCGTCTTGCATTCCACCCGGAATGGCTCGCATATGTCTGATCAGGAGTATTGAGGATGACGCAAACAGAGACTCAAGCAACACAGCAAGATGCGCAAAAGGTCACACGAAATGATTTGCCTTTGAGCTGTCCAAGACCAGGTGAGGCATTGGCCGGATTACACCCACGGGTCTATCTGCCGATTGAAAGGACCGGCAGTGCTGTCTGCCCCTATTGCGGGACCCGCTATCAGCTGAGCGATTAGATATAGGGGTGCCGGTTTGCGCCGCTCCCTGGTAAAGACAGGTATCTGCTACAATTCCTACCGTTATTGACCTCGCTATGGCGAACGGACGGCAGCTTAAAACCGGCAGATTTTACGGGTGCTTTCTGTTTGCGATTATATGGGTCTATTCGCGGTCTTTGATTCTGCATAGAAAATTTCAGAATACGCATTAACACACTACCCGCAAGTCTTTACGGGACTTTGCATGATATAGCCTGGGCTATACTCGATCCTGCATATGGTGTTCAAACGTTGCGCATGGGTTTGGTGGGATCTCAAGGGGAAGATGTATGGCTTTCACTTCAACCGGTCATATTCTGAGACGGAGCATAGCAGTACTGGTATCTTCGTTATTTATGGCAGCCTGCCAGCAGAGCGGAGAGAATCAGCAGAGCCTACCTGACTCAAACGCTGACTATGAACAAACAGTGGAGATCACTGAGCGCAGGCATGCCCAGCCTGTTTCGGCCAACTACCCGGAGACTGGCGTCGATGTCGGATGGGGCTGGGATTCAGATGAAGGCTTACCACAGCCGAATGTCTGCATCGAGTATTCCATCGAAGAGGATAAGGGTCAGACCAAATATATGACCATGACCGAGGTATCCGACAGTCGTCAGCTGATGCAAAGCATGAATATTTCAGCCGCCGCATCGGTGAAGACCATCGCCTACAAGGCAAGCGGTAGCGCAAAGTTTGCGAAAAATACGAAAATAAACAGTTTCAGTTCCAACTTTGTGTTGAATGTGTCGGTGGACAATGGAGTTCGCTATGCAACACCACTCTTGCCCGGCAGTCGCGGCGAAATCAAGGATCCGGAGACAAGAAAGACGCTGCCGGATGCAGGTTCCATCCGTTTGACCTCAGAGGCACTGCGGCTTGCGAAGAAGCGCGATCTGACCGCCTTTCTAAACTATTGCGGTGACTCTTATGTAGCGGCGCTATATGGGGGGGCACGCCTGACTGCGGTCATCACAGTCAAAACGAGCAGCAAGAAGGAGAGTCAGGAGGCATCCGCCAGTTTCAGCGGTTCCGGTTGGGGTGTGAATGTAAAAGCGAGCGCCAACGGTAAAAAAGTAGGATCCATTGAAAGCAAAAATGTCAGCATGCGTTTCTACCAGTCGGGCGGGCGAAAGGACAGGATTCCCGCATCGAAGGAGGACTTGCTGACAAAACTCGATACAATCACTACCGAAGCCGGCGACTACCCGGCCTACTATCGTGTTACCTTGATGCCTTATTCGGCCCTTGCCAATTGGCCGGAACGAACTATTCCGCTCGATCTGTCGGAGCTTGATCAGCTTGCCGATTATTGGGCGGCGTATTTGAAACTGTATGAGGATATCGAACATATCCTCGACCAATCGGATAAGTTTCAGGCGCTAAATGGGGAGGGACTGCTTATCCCTTTGAACAGTGATGAAGACGCTATCAAACAACTGAAAAGCCTTCAGGATCTGGTGCAGGCGGACTTGAGTCGATTGCGGGATGATGCCCTGCAGTGCAGTATGCCGGAAGATGATTGCAGTTTTCGTGAGGAGCGATACCTGTCGCCCTATGCCTACCGCATTCAGATGCCCCTGCCGATGGAAATCACAGAGGCGAACAAGCAGTGTCCTTGCGCTGATGCCGGTCCCAAGGGTGAAAAGGCCAAGAATGCCGCCAGATTGGTTGATTACTATATTCGCAACCCGGTCAAACAGCTTTGTCTCGGCAATCCGGTCGATCCAGGCTGTCTCAGTAATGCCGCTATTGATCTTTGGGAGAAACGAGTGGGCAAGCGACTCATTGAATTGCCTGATGGTGACACGGCGGCCAAGCTCAACGACTTTATCATCAATAAGGGAGAGCAGGGCGGTGACTGGTTGGATGTGAATGAATCTCCACCCTATGCATGGCTCGATTCCGCCCGCATCGAGGAGCATGAAAAGCCGCTGGATAAGCTATTGGCCTTAGGGCCTGTTAACACTAATCCAATTGGCCCTGCTGGGACTATTTTTTCGTCCAGCAAGGCAGAATGAGCGAGGTGTAGTTATACTACATGAGCGAATGATAACGCTGCTGGACGGAAAAATAGCCCCAGCCCTTTGGGTTGCGCCTGAAAAAGCGCCACTCGGCGTTGCTCGTCGTTCATTTGGAATCACCAAACCTCTCTCCTCGCGCCTTGATTGGCGCTTTTTCAGGCGCAACAGGGCCAATTGGATTAGTGTTAACAGGCCCTAATAAAAGAGCGATAATTATATTGATTCCCGTCACATTACGCTCTGAGAATCAGTGTTGCCAAACCTTGGCGGGTTTCCGAGAATTATTTTCAAGTTCACCCTGAATCACAACCGATGGTCAGTTCGATATGCCTAAATTCAGTGTTTTGGCCTGGCTGGTAATTATCGTTGCACAAGTCACATACGGCTTGTTGGTCTATGCGATTACCCGCAGTTACTATGAAAATACAAGCGTGACGATCAGTCAGCTCCCTGCTGCCTCGCCCGCGACCCATCCGCAAGCGGGTTCGTTCGATGCTGTCATGCAGCCGGCGGTAAAATTCCAACCTTCTTCCGAAGCCCTGGCAATTGATGACCCGGCATTGATAGCCCGTCTTGCGGATGATTACTTTATGCGGAAGGAGTATCCACAGGCGATTGAACTGTATGAGCGTGCATTACAGATAAACCCGGACGATGTGGAATCCTATAACGATCTCGGGTTGTCGCTGTTCTATATAGGACAATCTCAACGTGCGGTGGAGGTATTGCAAACCGGCGCCTCCAAGCAGCCCGACTTCCAGCGTATACAGTTGACTTTGGGGTTCGTGCAGGCACAAACGGGAAACAAAGAGGCGGCTTTTGCGGCATTCAACAAGGCGATAGCGTTGGGTCCTGAGAATACCGTAGGACAGGAAGCCAGGCGCATGTTGAGTGAAATCGAATAGTTGAGTACAGAATCTGCTGTACGCTATCACCCAACCGGGCCGGCGGCGTGAACGGTGGCGGCTGCGCCACAGATTGCATCGGTACAGACGGCGCCTGCAATATCCGCGGTGGAGGGGGTTGTGCCTACAATTGATCTACGGAGGTGGATTGGGCTATAGCTCTGCCTGATAGATACCGCTATTGCCTGATCTTGGTATCCGGGTGCATATTGATCTCTCCGTTTCGCTCCAATATGCCGATTTTATCGCCGGCCGGATCGGTGATCACAGGAACGACCTCCTGGAACAGGGGTCTGCGCACGAATTTCAGTTTCCAGCCGAATCCTTCCGCTTTTTGCAGCGCCAGCAATTGGAGATTGTTGAGCACTTCATTGAGGTTTTCGGGGATCGGTTTGTTTCCTTTCCGGTTTTCCAGCACCATATAATCTCTCCTATTTTCCTTTGTATGATGTATGCGACTCACCAAGGATGATAAATTATATGCCATCCCGTTGTATATGGAATAATTAGATTCCTACACATAACATACCGAGAAATTTGATGGTTATCCCAAACTGGCGGTCGAATGCGTGATACTCCCCTGAGCATGCCGCATGTATGCCTTTTCATTCTCAAGTTTGGCGACGGCGGTGTGGAACGGATGATGGTCAATATCGCCCGTGGATTGTCGCTTATCGGTGTCCGGGTCGATTTCATCGTCAAAGAGACCGATGCCCCCTACCTGCACCTGTTGCCGCCGGAAGTGCGGATCATCAGGTTTCAGGTGTCAAGGCAGAAGGCGGCGTTACCGAAGCTGATAGACTACCTGAGGAATAATGATCCGCATATTTTGCTTTCCGCGAAGATATTGGATGACCAGGTGGCTTTACAGGCGAAACAGCGCCATGCCGGTCGAACCCGTTTTTTTCTGCGTCCCGGGACAGCCCTGCTATCGAGAATGAAAGCGCGCGGTACACATCGGCTTCGCCGCTGGATGAAGAAACGACGACTGGCTTCACTGTTCAGCAGGGCGGATGGTGTGGTTGCGGTCTCCCAAGGGGTGGCTGATGAAGTGGTGGAGATCAGTCATATTCCGCTGGATAAGATCAATGTCATCAAGAATCCGACCATCACGCCGGAGCTTTATCAGCAAGCGGAGATGTCCGTTGACGATGACTGGCTGGCACCGGATCTGCCCCCGCTGATTCTCGGTATTGGGGGGTTGCGCAGGCAGAAGGATTTTCCAACCCTGATACGTGCTTTTGCCATTGTACGAAAACAGTTACCCTGCCGACTGATGATCCTCGGTCAGGGCAACAAGGAGAGGCCTCTATTGCGTCTGGCCCAGGAGTTGGGTCTGGCTAACGATTTTCGTCTTGCCGGATTCGTGAATAATCCCTATGCCTATCTTAAGCGGGCAAAGCTGTTTGTTCTCTCATCACTCTGGGAGGGATCGCCCAATGTGCTGACCGAGGCGCTGGCGCTGGGTACTTCCTGCGTCAGCACCGACTGCCCATCGGGCCCCCATGAGGTCACCCGTGGGGGCGATGTGGCGCCATTGGTGCCCACGGGTGATCCGGAGAAAATGGCTGAGGCTATGCTGCAAGTCCTCAGACACCCGTTGGATCCGGTACGCCTCAAGCAGGCAGTCAGTGACTACACCCTGGAAAAGAGCGCACGCAGCTATCTGGCTGCTTTTGGTTTAAGGACGCCGGAGGCCGCTGGTGGATAGTAAACGGCGCATAACCTGTTTTCTGGCGACATCGGGGCACAGCGGTGTGGACCGGGTTGCACAGAACCTGCTGCCTGGCCTGGCGCAGGCAGGCTACTTGGTGGATCTGCTGAAGATAGAGAACCACGGCCCCTATCTCGATGGAGTACAGCCGGATAATCTGCAGATCATAGAGTTCAAGGCTCGGCATGTCTATTCAGCGCTGCCCGAACTTATCGGTTATCTGAGACGGACAAATCCAGACGTGCTGCTTAGCGATAAGGATCGGGTCAACAGAACGGCAATTCTGGCCCATGCGCTGACCGGTGGAAAGACACGCCTCGCCCTGCGCAGCGGTACCACGGTGAGTGTCAACCTTGCCAGTAGGGGTGGTTTCGATCGCTTTGTGCAACGCAATTCGATGCGCTATCTCTATCGACGCGCACACGCCGTTTTAACACCATCCAGGGGTGCGGCTGATGACTTCGCATCGACTATCGGTTTTCCCAGGGAGTTTATCAAGGTGGTCCCTAGTCCGATTATTACTCCCGGTTTCCAACAGCGGTTAGATCAGCCATTGGACCACCCCTGGTTCAGGCATGGGGAACCGCGGGTTATTCTGGGGGTCGGCGAGCTGTGCAGGCGCAAGGATTTCACCACCCTGATCCGTGCCTTTGCAAAGTTGTCAGATAACTACGACTGCCGCTTACTAATACTTGGCGAAGGGAAGGCCCGGGCAAGGCTGGAGCGGGAGGTCAGCCGGCATGGGCTGGAAGGCCGGGTCAGTCTGCCAGGCTTCGTAGAAAACCCCTATCCCTACATGAAAAATGCGTCCCTATTCGTACTCTCATCTCTATGGGAGGGTATGCCGGTCGTGCTAATCGAGGCAATGGCTGCCGCAATCCCGGTGGTCGCTACTAACTGCCCCAGCGGTCCATCTGAACTGCTGGGTGGTTTGTCCGCTGATCTGTTAGTGAAACCGGGCGATGCCACTGCACTGGCGGAAGCGATGGCGCAACAATTGGATAATCCTTGTTCGCAATCCGAGATATTGGCGGCTGTGGAGGAGTATCGGTTGGAAAACAGTGTCGCCGGCTATCTTTCTGCGATGGGGTTTCCTACGGAATAAATTCCGTTTTTCCTTTTCCTGATTACCCCTAAACCTCAGCCATTCTCAAGAGGCGATATGGCATAGGTGGAGTGCGAAGAGCGGCAAAAAGCAATCGTTCAATCATGGCGGGTAAATCGAAACGGCGGTTAAACCGATATTCGAACTCAGCAAGATAACGCGACACATGTTTATCTCGAATCGCATGAAAAGTACCCAACAGACTGTTTTTGACATTACCCAACATCGTGTTTACCCATTTGAAGCACGAATACTGGACACTTTGGCGCCCACCACCCGTCACCATGGGGTTATGATGGCAATCAGCGGTTGTCACGCCACTAAAGTACCAAAGCCCATCGGTAAAGACTTCGCTGCCAGGCATCAAGCAGGAGCGGGCGTAGCGGGCGATTTCACGTTTGCGGAAGCCCCTTACACGACGCAGTTGAATTTTCATGGGCCTGCCGTCCCGCGTCGTCTCAACAGCAGCTACGAAAGGGATTTTGTTGCGCGACCCACGACCACGCTTACCGGCTTGCTCGCCTCCGAGATAAGCATCATCCAATTCGATGCGACCGGCCAGTTTTTTTCCACGCTCACGTTCCATCATCACCTGCATCAACTTATGCTTGAGTCGCCAGGCCGTATTGTAGTTCACCCCGATTTCGCGGGAAAGTTGCAGCGCCGAGATACTTTTCTTGCGTTGGGTCAACAGATAGATCGCAAGAAACCACGTTCTCAGCGGCAGCTTGGTGCCATGGAAGATGCTGCCGGCGGTCAGGGAAGTCTGATGATGGCACTTGTGACATTGATATATCTGACGCTTTTTGAGTTCACAGCTTGTTGTGTTGCCGCACTCAGGGCAGACATAGCCCGTCGGCCAGCGCAAATCATACAATGCCTGTCGACACTGATCCTCGGTCCCATATTGTTCCAGAAAATCGTGCAAACCAAGACCTTTTTGAAATTGAATAGTATTTCTCGGCATGATGAAATCCTCTTTTATTCAGTAGGTTCCATTATGCTTGCACCACAGGCTCAATAGCTGAGCCTCATGAGTAATCAGGTTCCTTTTTGACTGTATTCGCACCGCATCCCTCATTCAAAGCAACTCACCCCGCAGTGTCGGGATGACACGACCACCCACGGTCACCTCAGGAATCCCGTTTAGTATTCGCGCGCGTAACATGACCAATGACGGTCTACGGACTTCGTGACCTTGTTCAATCCGTAGTGAAAGATCGGATTCAGGGTAGAGCTTGTGCGCCAATAGATAAGCACCGAGAAAAGCCGCGCCATTCCCTGTCGCCGGATCTTCTCTTACTCCATGTGCTTCGAAAAAGAACCTTGCGGATAGGTCATTCCGGGGGTGAAGGGTCTGGCTGCAGAAGAGGTAGACAAGCGCCGGGTAACCTTGTGCCAACAGCGGGGCAAACACCTCGAGATTCAGCCGGCTCCGACGAAGCGCATCAAGCGTGGATAGAGGAACAATCATCGCCGACGTGCCTGCGGAGATCACTTGGATAGGTGCTCTCGTATCGATCTCTTGTGGTGACAGGCCGAGCGCTGCCGCGACCGGCTCAAGAGGCGTCGTCGCCTCCAGCGACATTGGCGGCGCCCGAAACCAGGCAGCCTCTCTTCCATCAGTATCTGTCTCAAAGGTGACCGAGACTTGTCCCACGGACAGGTTGAGACGTACCTGTGTAGACAGCTCAGGCTCAACATGATGGCGAATTACCCAAGCTGTTCCGAGAATCGGGTGCCCGGTAAAGGCTATCTCCCTCGCCGGGGTGAAGATCCTTACGCGATATCCGCCATCAGTCTCCGGATCAGAGGTAACAAAGGTCGTTTCGGAGAAATTCATCTCTGCAGCGAGTTGCTGCATCGTTTCGCCAGGTAGCGGGCCTGTACCGACGAAGACCGCGAGTTGGTTCCCCGCGTAAGGGTGCTCCGCGAAAACATCAACCATGTAAAAACGGTGAGTCATGATATTGAATGCCGGTTAAAAACCGGTGTTAAGTATAGTGATGCTGATTGTAGTTTAGCCCGCATGTTTCATCCGTTTTTAAATTTAGCCGGTGATATGGCCAAGCTTGGATGGTTTGCCCTCACTGGGAACCAAACCTCTATCAAGCCCTGATTTTCCACCCTCCGGGCAGACTCCCCCTTACCCCCATTGTTGATCAACGTGCCGGGGCAGCACTCTGCCGGGCTATCCCGGCTTGAGTCGTGCCGCCACCTGGAAAAACAGCGCCTGATAGGGATAGGTGCTGGAGAGCAGGAAGCGGATCCGTCGCGTGTTGCGAATGATGACCGCCCCGATCTTGAACAGTTTGAGCCGGATCGTGGTCATCTGTGCACGCGCCAGTTCCGTGCCCTTCAGCGCGAGGCGCCGGATGGCCTCCATCAGCACATAGGCCAGACTGGACAGCAGTAGACGAAACTGATTGGCCCACCAGTAATGCGCGCTGGTGCGATCGGCGAACAGCCCCAGTTGCTGCTCCTTGATTCGGTTCTCCATGTCACCACGGGCGCAGTAGAGGTCATCGTAAAGGCGCTGTTTGTCGCCGGCCAGGTTGGTGACGATGAAGCGTGGATTTGGCCCCTTGTCGGTGACCTCCAGTTTGGCGATCACCTTGCGACGCGTCTTCCAGGTGCTGGCGGCATAGTGAAACTGAAAGAATTCCCGCATCTTCATGCCGGTTCGCTTCGCCAGTTCCTCAACCCACTGCATGGGCTCACGGATACACCGCAGCAAGGCGTCATTCTTGGCGATGCCCACGATATAGCCCACAGCGTTGCGCTCGCACCAGCTGAGCATGTGGTGACGGCAAAAGCCGCTATCGCCCCGAAAGATGATACGCACTTCAGGCCAAGCCCGGCGCAGGCGTTTGACCAACAGCGCCAGAATCGCCCAGGCATGCTTGGGCGCATCGATCCGGCTGGGCCGCAGATAACTCACCAGCAGTTGATCGCCACAAAAGACATACAGGGGCAGGAAGCAGTAGTGATCGTAGTAGCCGTGAAAGAAGCGGCCTTCCTGGCGGCCATGCACCGGATCATCCGTGGCGTCGAAATCCAGGATCAGCTCATCGGGTGGTGCATCATATGAGGCAATGAACTGCTCGAGCAGTAGGTTGTGGACATCAACGGCAACCCGGCGATCGACCCGGTTCTCCAGCCGACAAAGTGTCGACTGGCTGCCCAGTACCTCCTCGCGTTCGATCGAGCTCTGTAGGGCCGGGTCGGTGCGTAGTGTCTGATGGTCGTTCAGATCTTCATAACCCAGGCAGAGCCCATAGACTCGCTGGCGCAACAGGCTCAACTGGCTGTGTTCAATATAGCGGGGATCTCGCGGGTCGGGGATGACCGCATCAACCGCCTCGAGCAATCCCAGACGCCTGTCGATCTCACGCAGCAGCAACACGCCGCCGTCCGAGGTGATATCGCCACCGGAAAACTCGGCTTGAACCTTACGGCGTTTTAGGGCTGGAAAATCAAAGGCAGTCTGGGTACAGTTTGTCACAGGCAAAATCCTTTCGATTACAGTGTAAGCAACTGAATTATATCGAAGTATCAGGATTTTGCCTTTTTAATGCGTGAAATATTGGGGTTAGATTGTCACGTTTGATCTAAGCGTACAGTCATATCTTGAGACAGGGACAGGGCAACCTGCTAAAGTCTATATCCATAAGCTGAGTAAATGCCCAGTTCAAATTTACTTATCATATTTGGAGCCAGCGATGTCGGAGACACCGAAGATTATTGTGGTCGGCGGCGGAGCCGCCGGCCTGGAACTTGCCACCCGGCTCGGCAGGAAGTTAGGCAAACCGGGTAGGGCGGAAGTGACACTGATCGATGCAACCCGAAGCCATGTCTGGAAACCACTGCTGCACCAGGTGGCGGCAGGCACCTTCGATCCGGCCCAGCACGCCCTTGGATACCTGGCCCACGCCCGCTGGAATCACTATCACTTTCGTCTTGGCGTAATGAGCGACCTGGATCGGATTGGGCGCAAGGTGATTCTTGCCCCACTCCACAATGACAAGGGTGAGGAGCTGATTCCGAGTCGCAGCTTCGCATATGATTACCTGATTTTCGCTGTCGGCAGCGTGAGTAATGATTTCGGCATTCCCGGGGTCCTGGAGCACTGCCTGATGCTTGATACCAAGTCCCAGGCAAGCGCCTTTCAGCAACAGCTGCTGGAGGCATTGATTCGTGCCAACACCCAGCATGAACCCCTGCAGGAAGGGCAACTGGACGTGGCTATCGTTGGCGCCGGTGCCACGGGTGTGGAACTGGCGGCGCAACTGCATCAGGTTACTCGCCAGATTGCCCAGTACGGTTTCGAGATCATTGAACCGGACCGGCATGTTCGGCTGCACATCCTCGATGCGGGGCCGCGTATTTTACCCGCCCTGCCAGAGAAGCTTTCAGGTCAGGTCCGGCTGGAGCTGGAGAGGCTCGGGATTCAGGTGCATCTCTCCGAAACGGTCACCGAGGTGACAGCAGAGGGGGTTCACACTGCATCCGGACAGGTGATCCCGGCCGCTGTCAAGGTTTGGGCGGCAGGCATCAAGGGACCGGACTTCCTTGGCAGGCTCGGTCTTGCAGCCAATCGTATCAATCAACTAAGGGTCAATGGGGATCTGACGCTGGAAGAGGACGATCGCATATATGCCATCGGCGACTGTGCCGCCTGTGTCATGAATGAACAGGGTGATCTGGTGCCGCCCCGCGCCCAGGCGGCCCACCAACAGGCATCATTCGCTGCCAAGGCGCTTGAGAGGCGGATCAAGGGCCAATCGTTCAACAAGCGCTATGACTACCGTGATTACGGTTCCCTGGTTACCCTTGGGCGCTACAGCACCGTTGGCAGCCTGATGGGAGCGATCACCGGCAGCGTTCGGGTCAGTGGTTGGATTGCCCGTTGGGTCTATCTCTCCCTCTACAAAATGCATCAGCTGACCCTGTTCGGGTGGTGGCGTACAGGGTTGACTACCCTTGCCCGCATGCTGCGGCGGAGTATCGATCCGGCAATCAAGCTGCATTAGTGTCAGCAGGCCCCAGATTGACTCGATTTTTGTTCATGGATCGAAGCTGTATCCCAGCCCCTCGATATCCTTGCGGAAATGGTCTCCCACCAGTGCGGCCAGTTCGTCGCTGTAGTAGCTTCGGTAGTCTTTTTTTCTGTCCATCGCCTTGCGTTTGTGAGGCAGCTTCAGGTTAGGCGCACCGATTCGCTGGGTGATGGTATTGAAGTCGTCGCTCAGATTCTCGTAGTGGCCGATGAAATCGACCAGGACTTTACCTTCGAGATCGATCAAATAGTCGAGCTGCGACTGAATCGAAGTATCGACATGGTATTGATAAGGTCTTTCCGGGTCGAGTTTCCAGTGCATGAATTGCCCGAAGTCGTCGATATGGGCAATCAGATGGGGGCGTTCGCGGCGTATATGGTGGTAGGAGCTGACCTGCAGATCCCATGGATTGCGCACAATCGCAAACTTGAAGAGCTGTTTAAAGAATGGTTCGGGCAGCATCTCCTTGGCGGCGACGATGCGTGCGTGTCTGGGGAACTTGCTGCCAAGCCGATGGCCGCTGAGGTGGCTGAGGCGCGAACAGACGAACATGGGGTAATACCAGGGATCGCGCCAGCGCAGGGATTGCAGGGCCGCACGTACACTGGTACCGCCGGTTTTGGCGATATGCACAAACAGAAAGTTGTATTTGACTGACAACAGCATCGATATGTCTCTTATGGCCTAAGGCCAGTTAACAGGCCCTTTCAGGCCTTGGCAAGGCCCATGATTTCCAGATAACGGCCGGCGCTCCGGTGTGCATTGTATTCCTCTACGGACTCGCGCAGAAGGGTTGACTCAGGCGGGTTGTCGAGCACGCTCAGCATGGCCTGGGAGAGCGCCTTCCAATCGCCGACCGGGACCAGTGGTGCAATGCGCCCACGGTCGAGCAGTTCACTCGGGCCGCTGGGGCAGTCGGTGGATACCACAGGGGTGCCCAGCGCCATGGCCTCGGTCAATACATTCGGAGAGCCTTCCCATCGGGAAGAGAGCACAAACAGGTCGGCCCGTTTCATATAGCTATAGGGATTGGTGGTGAAACCGGGTAGCGCCAGCGCCTTATCGATGCCCAACTCATTACTTAGGGTGAGCAGGTTTTCCCGCTGGCGTCCGTCACCCAGGATGACGAGCCTGCAGGGCCGGTGTTTGCGAAGATCCGCAAAGGCGCGCAACAGGGTTGCGAAATCCTTCTGCAGCGTGAGACGCCCGACAGCGAGAATCAAGGGGTCTTCGGACCCATTCTCCCAGGGGTGCGGTGCCGGAGCTGACGCCGCCTCTATCATGCGGGATGTGATGACCGGGTTGCGGACCACCACAACCTTTTTCTGATCGACGCCGGAAATCGCCAGGGTATCTTGCCTGACACCCTCGGATACCGCGATGATGCGGTCGATGTGGGGGTAGAGCAGACGGATCGGCTGCTGACGTAAAAACAACCGCCAGCGTGACTTATGGGCAAATGCGGCAGTCAGGTTGGTGCCCAGACGCAGTACCAGTCGGGTATTTGAGGCCCCCGCCAGGGCGCGGGCGATGACCGCCATGCGTCCGGCCCTGTCCTTTGCCGCGAGCAGGCAGGGAGGCCTTATCCTTCTCAGATAGCGGGTGAGGGGTATGAGGCTGGTGGCGGTGTGACGCGTACCCAGATCGATGCGGTTGACCGCGGGATGAACCTCATCCAGATGCCTGCTTCGGGTCTTGATCAGCAGCAGATCGATATGCAAGCCACGCTCGGCCAAGGCATTCACAAGATTCAGCACCATGCGTTCCACACCACCCTCACCGGAGAATGATGCAAGAATCGACAGGTCCGGATGCACCTCAGCCTGCCTGCTCATGTTCTCCCCGCCGTTTGGTCGGACGGTATGTTGCCAGTCCGAAGGCGAGCGTGGCGCCGGCGATGATCAACCAGTAAAACCGCCAGTTCCAGTGCAGGTGTCTGAAGTCGGTCAGGCTGTAGATGGCGATGAGCATAAAATTACTCATCAGGAATGCGAGAAAATAGATCGAGACTCTTTTCCGCCGGTAACTTTCCATCAGTTTAGAGATCATTACGCCGCTGACCAGGGCTACCAGTACGATACCCAGCATACCCAGCTGAAAGACCACTTCCAGATAGGAGTTGTGAAGATGATCGAAACTGGAACCCGGGGGATCTTGCAGGGCGATGTCGTTTTCCGCCTCAACCAGGGCGTGGGTTGTGCCGGGACCCCATCCGAATAAGGGTCTCTCCAGCCACTTCCGCAAACCGAACTGCCACAGATGGAGGCGATAGGAGGAAGAACCCAGGGGAGCGTTTTCGAGCCCCTCGTTGACGATGGCGCTCCACTCGCTGCTTTCACTGGCGATGCGCTGGCTGATGGTGTTCCAGTTCACGCTGAGGATAACGCTGGCAACCACTATCAGACCGATAATAGGGTAGCGCAGCCGGATTGGATTGTGTTGACGGGGCGGACCGGCGAAGCGCAGGGTCAAAAAGAGTATTGGCAGGGCAAACAGCATCGCCAGCCAGACCCCCCTGGGCTGGCTGATGATAAGACCCTGGGTGAAAAACAGTACCGCCAGCAAGGTCAGGCCCAAGCGCAACGCGATCCGCTGCCGGGTAGTGCTGTGTTTAGCGTCGATCCAGTACATACCCAGCGCCATTAAACCGAGTATCGCCGCTGCGCAGTCAAAACCCAGGATGATGGGCTTGCCGAAGTGGAGCCCTGTGCGTACGCCTTGCAAGGTCTGCGTCAGGGTTTCGCCATCCAGGGCTGTGATCATGCCAAGCGCGAATCCGCTGAACATCAGGGAAATGCTGATCGGGATGCGATAGGCCGATTGGCTCAGCCACCAGGCCGGAATAAAAAACAGAAACAGTTGAATCCAGTCCCTGGCCTGGTTCAGCTGGGTCTTCTGTTCGGCGGCGATCTCCCCGATGGACCAGTAGGCGCGTACCAGGATATAGATGATGGTCAGGAGGCAGAGCCAGGTGATGGACTGGGACAAGAGGTCTCTCCATGCCTGCCTCGACAGCATCAAACCGATAATCATCAGGCCCAGCCCCAGATTGGCGCCCGCGATGCTCAACAGGGCGAAGAACGAGAACAGATAGAGGCCGATCAGGCCGATCCAGTTGCCGATCCGCTCAAGCTTTGTTGTGGGTGCGTGTATCGGGATAAGGCTGGCCCGAAATATCTCCAGCATAATCTAGGACCTGTACATATCAATTTCTCAGACCGATCGCGCGGGCAATGCCTGCCGCTCTGTTGGTCCAACTGTAGGCAGCGGCATCCTGCCGCGCCTGCTGCGCAAGTTTACCTGCCAACCGGTGATTGTGCATAAGTGTTTTTACCGCCACTTCCCAGGCCGCCGGGTCTTCCGGGGGCGCCAACAGAGCATTCCGGCCATGTTCCAGGATCTCTCTGATGGGCGGGATGTCGCTGGCGACAATCGCCCTACCCGCGGCCATCGCCTCGAACAGTTTCATCGGGCTGATCGCGTCGGCATGGCTCAATGACTGTTGGTAGGGCAGCACGACCAGCTCGCTCTCGGCATAGAGTGATGCCACCTCCCGGTGGGGAACGGCTGGTTGATGATGAAGATTGGGTAATTCCGTCAGTCGATCCTCGCAATCACCCACCAGGCGCAGTTCGCCACTGCCGCTCGCTGCCAGGTGGCTCAGGATCTGCAGGCCGCGATCCCTGCTGATTCTACCGAGATAGATGATCCTGGGTCTGGCGAGACGTTCCGGGTCAAGGTCGGGGATTTCCTCGAAGCGCCGCAAGTCGACGCCGGATGGGCTGACATGGATGCGCGTTTCATCGGCACCCGCGGCCACCAGGGCCGTCGCTGCACTTTGGCTGATCGGAATCAGGCAGCCGATCAGTCTCCGGCGATGATAATCGATGATCGTGTCTAACATCCCCTTTTGATGCATCGGTTGCAGCGTGTGCACCTCGAAGTGGTGGGAGATACCTTGCGCGCCCAATCCCAGGCTAAGTTCGGGTGAGCGAACAAAGACCGCTCGGGCCCTGCGCAGCTGGCGTTTATAGAAACGTGGGAAAAGAGATGTCGGCCAACGACGGTGCAGTAGCTGAACACCCCGAATATCGGGTGTGTTCGAGATCCCCATCTCCTCGCATCGCTGCTGCGGTGTAACCGGCTTGTGCCAGGGAGGCAGGTAGAGACGGGTCTTTACCCCGATTTCCGCCAGGGCGGCGACCGTATGCAAGGTCTGGATCAGATTGGCGCGGTTGCGGTGCAACCGGCTGCGGCCCAGATAGATCAGCTCGGGATTGTCGACTTTCTGCATGCGTTGAAACTTTAAGCTAACAGCTAACGCTAACACATTCGCCGGCCAGCTTGTACTATAGGCGGAATTCAGGGCCGATTGGCTGCATGTTAACAGGCCCTGACGGGACTATACGCAGAAATTGGTCATCCGCCACCCAGAATACCGTGAAATTGTCTGATCTTGAGAATCCGTCGATCCTGATCGTTCGCCTGAGTGCCATCGGTGATATCGTGTTTGCCACGCCTTTGATACATGCCATACGGCGCCGATATCCAGAGGCGCGCATCAGTTGGCTGGTGCAGGCGGAATCGAAAGACCTTCTGGAGTGCCATCCGGAGTTGGACCAGGTTCTCGTCTGGCCGAGGCAGGCGTGGGAAAGTCAATGCAAAAAGCGACGCTGGTTGGATCTGTGGCGGGCGATCCTTCAGTTCAGACAAGTATTGAAGGCGCATCGTTTCGATGTGGCGCTGGATGTGCAAAGTTTGATGAAAAGTGGCTTTCTGACCTGGTTGTCAGGTGCCGAACACCGTATCGGTCTGGGTTCCAGAGAGGGTAGTCAGTGGCTGATGGATCAGGTCATAGCGAAGGGCGGGGAGCCAACGCGCATCGCATCCGAATATCGCCACTTCGCTCAACAGCTCGAACTGCCTGTGGATGAGTTCGAGATGCACATCGGCCTGAGTGATGAGGATAACTCCCAGGCGGATGCCTTGCTGACGGCACATGGGCTTGAGCGGGGTTTCGTCGCGATCTGTCCTTTCACCACCCGGCCGCAAAAGCACTGGTTCAACAGTTCCTGGAATGAGTTGCTGGCTGCAGTCGGACAGCGATGGCAGTTGCCCGTAGTCATGCTGGGTGGGCTGGGTGACAGGTCGTCTTCATCGGTGATTGGAGGGCGGAACCAGGAGGGTCTGATTAATTTGACGGGTGAAACAACCCTGCGCCTGGCGGCCGCCCTGATCAATAGGGCCAGGCTGATAATCGGCGTCGATACCGGTTTGACCCATATGGGGATAGCGATGAATCGTCCCACTCTCTGCCTGTTTGGTTCGACCCGGCCCTACCTCGATACAACGCACGCGAATGCAGCGGTGATCTATCATCCACGGCAATGCTCACCCTGTAAACGCAAACCCACCTGTAACGGATCATTCGACTGTATGCGGGATATCAAGGTCACGGAGGTGATGCGTCACGCGTCCCGCCTGGCCGGTCTCGATGGGAGGGTGAGTTGAGGGTTCTGCACATCGAGGCGGGGATGCATCTCTATGGTGGCGCCAGGCAGGTCGTTTATCTGTTGTCCGGCCTGCAGCACCATGGTGTCGAATCACACTTGGTCTGCCCGCGCGGCAGTGCGGTGGCGGAGGCGGTACGCGAGATTGGCGTTGCGGTGGAGGAGATGCCCATGGGCGGGGATCTCGATTTGGGACTGGTCTTTCGACTCAAGCGCGCCATCCAGGACGCTAACCCCGATCTGGTGCATATTCACAGTCGACGCGGAGCCGATATCCTGGGTGGAGTTGCGTCACGCCTGTGCGGGATTGATTCAGTACTGTCACGACGCGTCGACAACCCCGAGCACCCGTTGTTGGTGATGGCGAAATATCGCCTCTATGACCGTGTAATAGCCATATCTCAGGGTATTGCCGATGTCTTGAGCCAGGAGGGTGTGCCGGCGGAAAAGCTGGTCTGCGTACGTAGTGCCGTTGACGTGGATCTCTATCAGCAGCACTGTGACAGGGCCGGATTCAGAGCGCAGTTTGGTCTGGCCGAGGATGCCTTGGTCATGGGTGTGGCCGCACAATTGATACCCCGCAAGGGGCATCGTTATCTGTTGCATGCGCTGCCCAGGCTGATACAGTCATTTCCTCATCTGCATCTGTTGGTGTTCGGCAAGGGGCCATTGCGTGAGGTGCTTGAACAACAGATCGAGGCATTGCAGCTCCAACAGCATGTGACCTTGGCCGGTTTTCGCGATGATCTGCCACAGCTCCTGCCCTGTCTCGACCTGTTGGTGCATCCGGCCTTGATGGAGGGGTTGGGTGTTGCCTTGCTGCAGGCGGCAAGCGCCGGCCTGCCCATCGTGGCTGTTGAAGCAGGCGGCATGCCGGAGGCGGTTGAGGATGGGGTGAACGGTCTGTTGGTGCCGCCGGGCAGTGATGAGGCCTTGGCTGACGCAATCTATCAGTTGCTGGATAACGAGGAGCTGCGCCGGCGCATGGGTGAGTCCGGCAGGGAGAAGATGCGGCGCGGATTCTCCGTGGAGCAGATGGTGTTGGGGAATCTGGCTGTCTATAGGGTTCTGTTGGATCTCCCTGAGGTGAGGCCCTAACAATGTCGGGGATACATTCGCTCCAGCTGATCGGCAGTAAATCCTTTGGCGGCGCGGAACGCTGGTTTCAGCGTTTTTCGCTGGCTCTGGCAGAGCTGGGGCATCCGACGGAAATCGCTGTACGCCGTGGCCATGAACTCGATGGGGACCACTGGTCAGGCCTGAGCCGACATGCGCTTCCCATGCGTACGGTATGGGATCCGCTGTCGCGGTTCGAAGTGAGACGACTGGTCAGGCGGTTGCAACCGGATATTGTACAAACCTATATGGGCAGAGCGACACGACTGACCCATCTTTCGCCCGCGGGCAATACGGTACACGTTGCCCGGCTCGGCGGATACTATAAGGTGGACGGCTATCGACATGCCGATGCATGGATCGGCAACACCAAAGGTATTTGCGACTACCTGTTACAGGCGGGACTGCCGAAAAACCGTGTCTTCCACCTTTATAATTTTGCCGAACTTCCCGTGCCGGGGCTGCCGCCGGAAAGCTTAAAGAGGGATCTCGGCATTCCTGAAGATGCCTGGGTGTTGATGACCCCGGGAAGGTTTGTACCCTTCAAGGGGCATCGATTCCTCCTCGATGCGCTTGCCGGTTTGCCGGCTGTAGTGGCCGGACGTCCCGTATGGCAGGTGATTTTGGGTGACGGCCCGCTGAAACAGGCATTGCACGATCAGGCCAGGGCGTCCGCTATCGATGAACGAATCGTCTGGGCCGGCTGGCAGCTCAATCCGGATGCCTATTATCGCCTTGCGGACTTGATCGTATTTCCCTCCACATACGCCGAGCCATTCGGCAATGTCATTATCGAGGCCTGGGGTTACGCCAAGCCCTTGGTGACATCGGCCTCCATGGGCGCAAGCGAGGTGGTGCGGCATGAAGAGGATGGGCTGATATTCGAGTGTGAAAATGCACTGGCATTGTCACAGGCGATTGAACGGGCATTGAATGACGACGCACTCAGGCAGGGAATGGCTGAGAACGGTCGCCAGAGGGCGGTAAGAGAGTTCGCCCGGGATACCATCATGCAGGCCTATGTGGAGCTCTACCGCTACCTGTTGGAACATCGTTGATCCCCTTCACTTCATAACCGTTTAGTCCATTCACTATTGTTTAGCCGCGAATAAACGCCAATCACCGCAAATTATCGCAAATGGTCTAGCCCGCATGTTTCATCCGTTTTTAAATTTAGCCGGTGATATGGCCAAGCTTGGATGGTTTGCCCTCACTGGGAACCAAACCTCTATCAAGCCCTGATTTTCCACCCTCCGGGCAGACTCCCCCTTACCCCCATTGTTGATCAACGTGCCGGGGCAGCACTCTGCCGGGCTATCCCGGCTTGAGTCGTGCCGCCACCTGGAAAAACAGCGCCTGATAGGGATAGGTGCTGGAGAGCAGGAAGCGGATCCGTCGCGTGTTGCGAATGATGACCGCCCCGATCTTGAACAGTTTGAGCCGGATCGTGGTCATCTGTGCACGCGCCAGTTCCGTGCCCTTCAGCGCGAGGCGCCGGATGGCCTCCATCAGCACATAGGCCAGACTGGACAGCAGTAGACGAAACTGATTGGCCCACCAGTAATGCGCGCTGGTGCGATCGGCGAACAGCCCCAGTTGCTGCTCCTTGATTCGGTTCTCCATGTCACCACGGGCGCAGTAGAGGTCATCGTAAAGGCGCTGTTTGTCGCCGGCCAGGTTGGTGACGATGAAGCGTGGATTTGGCCCCTTGTCGGTGACCTCCAGTTTGGCGATCACCTTGCGACGCGTCTTCCAGGTGCTGGCGGCATAGTGAAACTGAAAGAATTCCCGCATCTTCATGCCGGTTCGCTTCGCCAGTTCCTCAACCCACTGCATGGGCTCACGGATACACCGCAGCAAGGCGTCATTCTTGGCGATGCCCACGATATAGCCCACAGCGTTGCGCTCGCACCAGCTGAGCATGTGGTGACGGCAAAAGCCGCTATCGCCCCGAAAGATGATACGCACTTCAGGCCAAGCCCGGCGCAGGCGTTTGACCAACAGCGCCAGAATCGCCCAGGCATGCTTGGGCGCATCGATCCGGCTGGGCCGCAGATAACTCACCAGCAGTTGATCGCCACAAAAGACATACAGGGGCAGGAAGCAGTAGTGATCGTAGTAGCCGTGAAAGAAGCGGCCTTCCTGGCGGCCATGCACCGGATCATCCGTGGCGTCGAAATCCAGGATCAGCTCATCGGGTGGTGCATCATATGAGGCAATGAACTGCTCGAGCAGTAGGTTGTGGACATCAACGGCAACCCGGCGATCGACCCGGTTCTCCAGCCGACAAAGTGTCGACTGGCTGCCCAGTGCCTCCTCGCGTTCGATCGAGCTCTGTAGGGCCGGGTCGGTGCGTAGTGTCTGATGGTCGTTCAGATCTTCATAACCCAGGCAGAGCCCATAGACTCGCTGGCGCAACAGGCTCAACTGGCTGTGTTCAATATAGCGGGGATCTCGCGGGTCGGGGATGACCGCATCAACCGCCTCGAGCAATCCCAGACGCCTGTCGATCTCACGCAGCAGCAACACGCCGCCGTCCGAGGTGATATCGCCACCGGAAAACTCGGCTTGAACCTTACGGCGTTTTAGGGCTGGAAAATCAAAGGCAGTCTGGGTGCAGTTTGTCACAGGCAAAATCCTTTCGATTACAGTGTAAGTAACTGAATTCTATTGAACTACACGGGTTTTACCCTCTTTATTTGTGAAATATTCGGGCTAGCCCGCATGTTTCATCCGTTTTTAAATTTAGCCGGTGATATGGCCAAGCTTGGATGGTTTGCCCTCACTGGGAACCAAACCTCTATCAAGCCCTGATTTTCCACCCTCCGGGCAGACTCCCCCTTACCCCCATTGTTGATCAACGTGCCGGGGCAGCACTCTGCCGGGCTATCCCGGCTTGAGTCGTGCCGCCACCTGGAAAAACAGCGCCTGATAGGGATAGGTGCTGGGGAGCAGGAAGCGGATCCGTCGCGTGTTGCGAATGATGACCGCCCCGATCTTGAACAGTTTGAGCCGGATCGTGGTCATCTGTGCACGCGCCAGTTCCGTGCCCTTCAGCGCGAGGCGCCGGATGGCCTCCATCAGCACATAGGCCAGACTGGACAGCAGTAGACGAAACTGATTGGCCCACCAGTAATGCGCGCTGGTGCGATCGGCGAACAGCCCCAGTTGCTGCTCCTTGATTCGGTTCTCCATGTCACCACGGGCGCAGTAGAGGTCATCGTAAAGGCGCTGTTTGTCGCCGGCCAGGTTGGTGACGATGAAGCGTGGATTTGGCCCCTTGTCGGTGACCTCCAGTTTGGCGATCACCTTGCGACGCGTCTTCCAGGTGCTGGCGGCATAGTGAAACTGAAAGAATTCCCGCATCTTCATGCCGGTTCGCTTCGCCAGTTCCTCAACCCACTGCATGGGCTCACGGATACACCGCAGCAAGGCGTCATTCTTGGCGATGCCCACGATATAGCCCACAGCGTTGCGCTCGCACCAGCTGAGCATGTGGTGACGGCAAAAGCCGCTATCGCCCCGAAAGATGATACGCACTTCAGGCCAAGCCCGGCGCAGGCGTTTGACCAACAGCGCCAGAATCGCCCAGGCATGCTTGGGCGCATCGATCCGGCTGGGCCGCAGATAACTCACCAGCAGTTGATCGCCACAAAAGACATACAGGGGCAGGAAGCAGTAGTGATCGTAGTAGCCGTGAAAGAAGCGGCCTTCCTGGCGGCCATGCACCGGATCATCCGTGGCGTCGAAATCCAGGATCAGCTCATCGGGTGGTGCATCATATGAGGCAATGAACTGCTCGAGCAGTAGGTTGTGGACATCAACGGCAACCCGGCGATCGACCCGGTTCTCCAGCCGACAAAGTGTCGACTGGCTGCCCAGTGCCTCCTCGCGTTCGATCGAGCTCTGTAGGGCCGGGTCGGTGCGTAGTGTCTGATGGTCGTTCAGATCTTCATAACCCAGGCAGAGCCCATAGACTCGCTGGCGCAACAGGCTCAACTGGCTGTGTTCAATATAGCGGGGATCTCGCGGGTCGGGGATGACCGCATCAACCGCCTCGAGCAATCCCAGACGCCTGTCGATCTCACGCAGCAGCAACACGCCGCCGTCCGAGGTGATATCGCCACCGGAAAACTCGGCTTGAACCTTACGGCGTTTTAGGGCTGGAAAATCAAAGGCAGTCTGGGTGCAGTTTGTCACAGGCAAAATCCTTTCGATTACAGTGTAAGCAACTGAATTATATCGAAGTATCAGGATTTTGCCTTTTTAATGCGTGAAATATTGGGGCTAGCCCTCTCCCGGAGGGAGAGGGAGTTAACAGGCCCTAAGTTCAATCCCAAATCAGATAAGCCGGTTTTTTATATGCAGGGCGATCCATTTACGGTAGTAGCGCAGCAGTGGCGTCAAACCAGGCCAGAATGGCACTCCCCTTTTGAGCAGTGGCAGGAAGGGCAAGGCATAGACAAGCACTCTTGATGGACCGAGGTAGCTGTTGCTCGATCCGGCACGTTCGTTGGTGCGTCTTGCCGTTTTCACGAATGCCTCACCACTTTCAAGACTCTGAACATGAAGTTCCATGCATGGGTGGGAAGATCGGCAAACATGGCTGCTTTCCAGGGCGCATTGAGTAGGTTGCGCCACACGGCGCGCGGGTGTAACAGCAGGCCACCAAGCCTGATGGGCGGTGATTTCAGGTTCAAGATGTTCTCATGGCCGAAGTCTTCACTATGGGCAAGCCCTGTAATATGCTCAATTTCATCTTTTGTGGGATAGATGATGGCCCGTTCCAGGAGCGCGAAGCCGTAAGGGCGCAGTTGATCGAAGTCCACGCCCGTCAGGCGGTAAGCCTTGACAAATGCTTCGGTGCTCGACTGTACACCGGCATGTATCTGTTTGATTGATTCATTGCATTGTATCTCCGCCACTCGGTCAGCGCTGTCACTTGGCTTCAGTATCGGCGCTATCATCCCGTCATCATCCGCATAGCCTGTGGTGGTGGCTTCCAGAGAGCGTGCACCCTGTTCAAAGAGCTCTTCGAATTCGGTGGCTGTCTTAAATGCCTCCGGGTCATTATCGGCCTGATACAGCAGGCCATGGACTCTGTTATCCTCACCGAATTCCTTATGTATCTTGCCGGCAAAAGCGAAATAGTACCCGGACATCTTAGGGAAGTCGTCCCGATGGCCGAACGCGCTCTTGAGATACTTCTGGATCGTCCCGTTCCATCCGATATCCACAAAGGCGACAGTATCGTGGGAGAAGAATCCCAGCTGTTCCAGATAGCGTTCAAGGCGCTCCCGGCAAAGGCTGCCGTATGCACTGATTTTGCGCTGTACTTCAGGGTCATCGAGAAAATCCTTCAGGCGTCTGTCCCGATGGTCTGTGAGAGGCTGATCCATCTCCTCGAAACCGTGGCGACGGGCCAGTGACTCGAACTCCGTCCCTTTCAGGCCAAAGGTTTTCAGTATCGACAGAAGGCCCTGCTGTTTTGGATTGAACAGCGCCATGCGCGCCTGATCGAGGGTCATGCCCTGGCTGATCGATGCGGCCATAATGGTTTTTCTGGACGCATAGAGATAATCACCCTGCGGGCAATCATCATCCTTCCACAAGGGATAGAGCTGTTGGAAGATAAACCCGTCTCTGGCAACGAAATAGAGTTTGTCTATCCGGTCCCGTCTGACAGCCTCTGTCAAGCCGGCCATGAAGATATTGAAAAGGGGGCCGAGCCGATGGCGCCCATAATGGTAGAAAAAGCCGGGTTCAACCTGGTTGCCCTGTTGTTGCGACAGTAGCGCATCGTATACCTGCGAGAACCACATGCCGGGCCAGGGGCCGCCGTAGTGACACATCTCGTGATGGAGTATTTGATGCCTGCGCCGCGTCAATTCATGCTTTTCATGCAGGTGCAGTCCAATCCCGCCCTGCGCCAGCAGCGCCTGACAGTCGGAGATCGGATTGTCTCCGATATGCAGCAGTTCCTCCGGCTGCCATTGATGTTGCTCCAAAATATGTTGAAACAGTTTGCCGGAGTGTTTGCATAGGCCTGATTCTGAAGAGACATGGATTTCGTCCAGCCGGTCCATTAACCCTTTTTCGCTCAGGATCTCCCGGATATGCCGTTCACCAAGGTACATGTCCGATGTGGCGATGACCTTGAGATCGTGCTGTTTGATCCAGCTCAGCAATTCAAGCATGTCCGGTTTGACGTAGAGCGCAAGACACTCCAGCTCTACCTCGATTTTATGAATCAGGGTAGCAAGCCGGTCATTGGGAGTGTCGGAATCCAGCTCATTTACCCAGTCGTATACCAGGTCGTCGAAATGGCACTCTCCGTCACCGCTGTTTTCACGCGCTGCCGCACGTAAATGCTGTTCCGCACTCTGTCGGGCCTGCCATACGCTTTCCATGCTATGGTCTCCGCCCAAGACCGCCGCAAGTTCACGGCATACCGCCATCTGTACCGCCTCAGGGGGTTCGATAACGCGGGCCAGCAGAGTGTCGAAGATATCGAAAGAGACACATTTGAGCCGCGCACGGTTTTTAAGGATGACCGCCTTGGTCTCTGCTATATCGTGTATGCGATGGGCGTTTCTGTTCAGGAACCGTGTCACCCGGCTTCGGAGGCGCTGTATGGGACTTACTATCCTGTTTCCCAGTCGGTACGAAGTGCTGTTATAGATGGCGGATATCTGCTGTTGATAATTCTTTTCTGTTTGCCTGATTTGCTGCGTCAGCAGATTGATATGTTGCTTATAGGACGCTTCTCTTTGATTGACGGCGGCTTGCAGATTGTCGCCCAGCCAACCTATCTGCTCTGCGATGAGCGGCAGATTTTTGTCGCTGTGCTGCCTGGAGTGGGCAAGTATTTCAGGGATTGAGTCACTCAATAGCTGAGCGGTTTCAATATTGGCCGCGACGGGATTATCCTGGATGGTATTGGTATCGTGTATTCTGTATTGCACCAGTGCGCTGTCGGCCAGCAGGGCAGTCTTGTAGCCTGCAAAGATCAGCCTCAGGACAAATTCATAGTCGTGCACGTAGCGATAATCGGCGAAACCGCCATGCTTATCGTATATTTCGCGACTGAAAAAGAAGTTCGATGTGGTAATCAACAGATTGCCCTTGCACAGACCGGTGAGCAGCTGGCTGTTTTCCCGATAGTTGTCGAGCAATCCTGTGTACCATTGATTCCAGTGGCTGTCCGGGTCTGCCATGGGTGTGCCATCGGCGGTGATCGGTTGCACGCCGGTTGCCAGGAAGGCGATACTTTCCTGCGTTGCTTTGGTATGGAGTTGCAGCAGTCTGTCTCGACTGTAGATGTCATCCGAATTGAGTATTGTCAGGAAGTCTCCCTTGGCCTGCGCCAGCCCCTCGTTGATGGTGTTGTGGGCGCCCTGGTTTTGTTCGTGCCGGCTACTATGGATTCGTTTGTCTGTATGACTGTTGATTACACGCCATGAGTCATCATCGGAGTTATCATCGATGATTATCAGTTCCCAGTCACTGAATGATTGCCGGAGCACGCTCTCGATCGCCTGCGCAATGTAGCGTGCATGGTTATAGGAGGGGATGATTACGCTGATTGCTGGCATCTACAGAACAGGCCCTGGGAAAAGGCGTTAGTATAGCCGCCACAGGGGGATGTAAAAAAGGGTTGTTGACCGGCCCTAGTAGGGGTCCGGAATCACTTTTCGTTTTTTGAAGCGCCGATGTATCCAGAGATATTGTTCAGGCGCATAATCGATGGCCTTCTCAATCAGTCCGTTGATGCGCGTGGCATCCCGTACTATGTCCCGGGTTGGAAAGTCGGTCAAAGGTGAATGTATGATCAGGCGGTAGCCACTGCCGTCCTGCTTACGAAAGCCGCTGAACAGAATGACATCGGCGTCACTGATCTTTGCCAGGCGGGATGTGGCTGTATTGGTGCCGGCCGGTTCACCGAAAAATGGCGCCAGGGTGCTGTTACGTCCTTTGAAACTCTGATCCGGGGCATACCAAACAGGAAGATTCTGCCTCAGCGTACTCAACACCTGGCGTATATCGTTGCGCGGTATCGCCGCTTCGAAGCGCATGCGACGATTTCGACTGAATGCCCATTCGATGACCGGGTTTTCATGTGGCCGGTACATCACCGCTATCGGTTGGAACAGGCTCAGCAGCCTTCCGGTAATCTCCAGGTCGGTGAAATGGGCGCTCAATAATATAACGCCTTTACCTCTGTCCAGGCTCTTTTGCAGGTGTTCAATTCCCTCGATATCGATCAGCGACCGCAGTTTGTCATCATTTGCCCACCAGGCGAATCCTATCATCACGATGCCGATACCCAAGGAATGGAAGTGCTCGCGCAGCAGCGCTTCGTGTTCGGCTTCGCTCATCCGGGGAAAACAGATGCTTAGATTGACGGCGGCGATATGTCTACGTTTGGCTGATAACCGGTAAACCAGCTTGCCGATCAGACGACCTATGAGTAAAGCCGGCCGATAGGGAAGGGACTGACTCACCAGCCATAATACGCCCAGACCCGCCCATGTGGACCAGTAGCGTGGGGAGTAGGGGGAGTGTTTACGCTTTGTTGCCATCAGCTGCTGTACATCAACCTGGAATCAGCTTGTTACCTTTATTGCGTCGATTGTTTATTATGCACTGATATGTCGTTAATACCCATTGAGTAAAGAACTGTACTTATTCAGGCTAAAAGGCCCTGTTGGATGTCGAAACACAGGTTCCATGGTCAATATATTCCGGTGGGGTATACCGCACCGGCTTACTTCGGGCAGGTGATATGTCATTGAGCGGTGGATACGTTGCCTCAAATATCATTTGGCGGCAATTTTCTTGCCGGAAACACACTCAGTGTATAATGTCGCTTAATCCGTAACCCAGCTGATATGTTAACTGTTTGATGCAATTTCATCTTCCCGACTTTAGTCAAGCGCATGTCCTGGTGATAGGCGATCTGATGCTGGATCGCTATTGGCAGGGCTCCGCCGCCAAGATATCCCCCGAAGCACCGGTGCCTGTGGTACATGTGAGCGATAGTGAAGAGCGCCCAGGCGGTGGCGCCAATGTGGCGCTGAATATGGCTTCCCTGGGCGTCAGGGTGGGTCTGTGCGGCCTGGTGGGCGGGGATGAGGCGGGCACCGCCCTGGCAAAACATCTTGAACAGGCTGGCGTGACCTGTCATCTGCAGGTGGAGAAAGGTTTGCCCACCATCACCAAGCTGCGTGTGATCAGCCAACACCAGCAATTGATCCGACTCGATTTCGAGCAGCCGCTATGGGAGTGTGATCTGTCCGAGCTCGAGCGGCTCTGGCTGCAGCAACTGCCCGCTTCCGAGCTGGTGATTCTATCGGATTATGCCAAGGGCACCCTGCAACAGCCACAGCGCCTGATCAATGCCGCCAATGAGCGGAACATACCTGTCCTGGTGGATCCGAAAGGTGGGGATTTCTCCAAATACAGGGGCGCCACTCTGCTGACCCCCAATCTGAAGGAGTTCGAAGCGGTAGTGGGTCGCTGCAGATCGGACCAGGAACTCAATGACAAAGGCGTTGAGCTGCGAGAGAAGCTCAACCTGAAGGCCCTGCTGATCACACTTAGCGAGCGCGGCATGCTGTTGATCGATGAGGATGCCCCGCCGTTACACCTGCCTACCCGTGCCCGTGAGGTGTTCGACGTGACAGGCGCCGGAGATACGGTGATCGGAGTGCTGGGCGCCGGCATGGCCGCCGGCATGCCAATCCAAGAGGCAGCCGGGTTGGCGAATGTGGCCGCTGGCCTGATGGTGGCGAAGCTTGGCGCCGGCAGCGTCTCCCTTGGTGAGTTGAAGGGCGCCCTGCGCAGGCAGGGGGACTTCCATACCATACTGAGCCGGGATCAGTTGCGCGAGGCTACGGATGAGGCGCGCTACCAGGGTGAAAAGATAGTCATGACCAACGGTTGTTTCGATATTCTACACGAGGGGCATGTAAGCTATCTGCAGCAAGCCAAGCAACTGGGTGACCGTCTGGTGGTTGCCGTTAACGATGACGATTCCGTGAGGCGCCTGAAAGGCGAAGGGCGGCCGATCAACAGTATCAAACAGCGGATGGCGGTGTTGGCCGGCCTGGCATCGGTGGATTGGGTTGTGCCGTTCAGCGAAGATACACCCGAGTCATTGATCTGTGACATCAAACCCGACCTTCTGGTGAAGGGCGGAGATTATCGGCCGCAAGAGATAGCCGGCTATGACTGCGTAGTGAATAACGGCGGTGAAGTGAAGGTTCTCGAATACCTCGAAGGTGTCTCCACCAGTCGTATTGTCGAGGCCATGCGCGATGCAGAATGAGACCGGCGCACCATCCGGCCCCGGCATGACAGGTCGCGAACTCTATCTGCGACTGTTAAAGCGGGTGCGTCCCTATTGGCGCCAGTTCAGCGGTGCGTTGGCCGCCATGGTGGTGTTGGCATTGACCGAGCCGGCCATCCCCTGGCTGATGAAGCCGATGCTCGACGGCAGTTTCGTGGAAAAGGATCCGGCGATTATCTTCTGGTCGCCGATCCTGTTGATTCTGCTCTTCTCCATCCGTGGCATCATGAACTTCATCAGTGGAGTCGCCTTCGAGTGGGTTGCCGGCAAGGTGGTACTGGATCTGCGTAGGATGATGATTGAGCGAATCCTGACCATGGGGACACCCTATTTCGATGCGCATGCCACCGGGAGCCTGATCTCAAAGGTGACCTTCAATGCCAATCAGGTGACCATGGCGGCGACCAAAGTGCTGACGACCCTGGTCAGGGATACGATCATAATCATCGGTCTTCTCGCCTACATGCTCTATCTCAACTGGTTGTTGACCCTGGCCGTATTTATGGCAATGCCGATCATTGTTGTCGCGGTGCGCTATCTGGCGATACGGCTGCGGCGGGTGAATCGGGCCTTGCAACAGACCATGGGAGTGATGACCCAGGTTCTCGAGGAGTCGATCAGGGGCCACAAGGTAATAAAGATATTTGAAGGTCGGCCCTATGAACAGCGGCGATTTCTGGAACGCGCGAATTGGGTGCGCCGCTATAACATGAAAAGCAAGGTGGCCGGTTCCGCGCACATGCCTTTGGTTGAATTTGTCGGTGCCGCGATGATAGCGGCATTGGTCTATGTCAGTACCCACCAGACCGCAGCCGGGGAGTTGACCGTTGGTGGTTTCGTCTCTCTGATGGTGGCCATCGGATTGCTGTTTTCACCGTTGAAAAGGCTCACCGGGATCAATCAGCCGCTGCAAAAGGGATTGGCGGCGGCAGAGAGCGTGTTCAGCCTGGTGGATGAGCGACCCGAAGCCGACAACGGTACCCTTTCATTGGAAAATGTCGAGGGAAGAGTCTCATTCGATGCGGTCTCTTTCCGTTATCCCGCTATGGATAAGGATGCCTTGAAGCCGATCAGTTTCGAGATGGAGCCTGGTTCGACGGTTGCGTTGGTTGGTCATTCCGGGGGAGGTAAGACAACCATCGCCAACCTGATCCCCCGCTTTTATACTCCAACCGGTGGGCGGATCCTGATTGACGGTATCGACATACAGGAGTTGAGTCTGATCAGTTTGCGCAGGCAGATCTCTTATGTCGGTCAGGATTCGGTATTGTTCGATGATAGCGTGGCGGCGAATATCGCTTATGGCGCAGTCGGCGAGGTCAGCCATGAGCAGATCGTCGAGGCGGCTAAAAGCGCTTACGCTCTGGAGTTCATTCAACGCCTGCCTGATGGATTCGATACCGTGATCGGTGAGGATGGGGTTCGTCTTTCAGGTGGGCAGCGTCAGCGTTTGGCCATAGCCCGGGCGCTAATCAAAGATGCGCCTGTCCTGTTGCTCGATGAAGCGACGTCGGCATTGGATACCGAATCGGAGCGGTATGTACAGGCAGCCTTGAAGACCTTGACCCAGGAACGAACGACACTGGTGATCGCACATCGCCTTTCCACCATTCAGCACGCAGACAAGATCCTTGTGATTCAGGACGGCGAACTGGTTGAAGAGGGTAAGCATCAACAATTGATCGATCAAAATGGCGTCTATTATCAACTCTGCCACCATCAGTTCAGCGACCAGTTTGAGAGTTTGGAATAAACAAACCGAGACGGAACGTCGATGCGGTATCTGTATACACTCATTTTTACACTGCTGGTCCCGGTCTATTTCCTGCGGCTCTATTGGCGTGGTTTCAGGGCGCCCGCCTACAGACAGCGTTGGCTGGAGCGATTGGGTATTTTCGATACACCTATTGAGCAGGGCGGTATTTGGGTGCATGCGGTTTCGGTGGGTGAGGTGGTCGCCGTTGCCCAACTGGTCGGGCGTCTTCTTGACCGCTACTCCGACATGCCGTTGCTTATAACCACCACTACACCCACCGGCGCGGACCGGGTCAAGGCACTGTTTGGCAATGATGTGACCCATCTTTATGCGCCGATCGATCTGCCATGGGTGGTAAAGCGCTTTTTGACGGCCTTCCAGCCCCGGCTGCTGATACTGGTGGAGACAGAGATATGGCCCAATCTGATCTGCCACGCCAAACTGGAGGGTGTGCCTACTCTGCTTGCCAATGCCAGACTTTCAGTCAGGTCTGCCCAGGGCTATCATCGGGTCGCTGGTTTGACTCGTGAGGCGTTGCGTAACCTTACCGTGATTGCCCCTCATGCGGAGGCGGATGCAGAGCGTTTTTACACGCTGGGTGCGAAACCCGACAAGATCGAGGTGACGGGTAGTATCAAGTTCGATGTACATCTGCCGGGGAGTCTGTTGGAACGGGTCGATGTGTTGCGGCGTGAGTGGGGGGGGCAACGACCGGTATGGATCGCAGCAAGTACCCATGAGGGTGAAGATGAATTGATATTGCAGGCGCATGCCACCGTTCAACAGCATCTTCCCGAAGCGCTGTTGGTTTTGGTCCCCCGCCATCCCGAACGATTCGAACGGGTCGGACATCTGGCTGAAGAGGCTGGTTTTAAACTCGTAAAGCGTACTCAGCAACGACCCTGCGATGATGATACAGCCGTCTTTCTTGGTGACACAATGGGTGAATTAACCCTTTTCCTGGGTGCATCGGACGTTGCTTTTATCGGTGGCAGCCTGGTTCCCCATGGCGGCCATAACATACTGGAGGCGACCGCCCAAGGTGTCGCTGTTGTGTTTGGTCCTCATATGTTCAACTTCAGTGAAATCAGCGAGCTGTTTCTTCAACACCAGGCGGCGGTTCAGATCGATTCCGCCGAGGCGCTGGCCGATCAGGTGAGCCGTTGGCTCAGTGACGCCAGTGAACGTAGTCGTGTGGGTGAAGCGGGTAGGGAGTTGGTTGAGCGGAACCGCGGTGCGCTGGATCGTTTGACCCAGCTTGTGGACAGGCTGCTTGTGAGCTGAGTGTTAACAGGCCCTAACAGGCCCGAGTTCACGATATGGGCGGAAAGACCACGGGCGGTGGCTTGGTGCCGGTACCTGTAGTCTCTGCAACAATGGATTTGGCGTAGGATTGGCCCAGTGCAAAGGCCTGCTGCTGATCCATCTCAGATATTGAGTCGGCGGTCTCATCCTCTTTCTTCATATAGAGGGTTTGGGTGGGGAAGGCGAATTCAACTCCGAGTCTTTGCGCCAGGCGCAATATATCGAGCATAAAGCGATGTCGTTCCCGCAGTTCGGTATTCCATTCCGGCGTTTCCCAAAAGACATACAACAGCACGTCGAGAGATGAAGCGGCAAATTCATTCAGATAGGCATGGTAGTAGTCCTTGCGCATATACGGATGCTGCCTTACCAATTCTCTGACGCCTTCGCAAAACGCCTCGATACGATCGGGTGGTGTGTCATAGGTGAGTGACAACTTGCACGATAGGCGTCGATAGCGCCGCTCACCCATGTTGTCCACCGTGGCGGTTATGAATTTGGAGTTGGGCACCGTCACCACCGAATTGTAGAAGGTCCTGACCCGGGTACTGCGAAACCCGATTCGTTCGACGGTTCCTTCCACATCGTCGACAACGATCCAGTCACCTACGGAAAAGGTGCGGTCCATCAGCACTGTTACCGAACCGAACAGATTCTGCACCATATCCTTTGCCGCCAGGGCAAATGCCAGACCACCCAGCCCGAGACCTGCCAGCAGACTCGAGATGTCGATATTCAGGTTGTCGGCAATGAATACAAAGCCGATTACCGTGACGAATACCTTGAGGGTACGGGGTATAAGCGGAACCAGTGCGTCATCCAGTTTATTGGCTGACAGCTCTGCCTGTTTGTGCAGATAAGCGGAGACCAGGTCGACCAGTCGATAGGCGGCCCATACCCCGGAGATACTGGCCAGGAACTTTACCGCCAACAGCAACACCAGCATGACACTTTCGGGCAGGCCCATCAGGTTGATGCTGCCCCACCAGACGATAGCCATCGCCATCAGACCGAGGGGGCGTAAGATATCCTCCGATATCTCTTTGAGCTCGTCATGGCGGGTGCCTTTGCGCCAGCGGCGAACGCTGGTTTTGAGGAAGAATGTGACGAGCTTGTCGATGATGACGCCTGCCAGGATTGTCAGTAGAAGACCGATCCATTGCCAGTTTTGCAGCAGGAAAGTGGATTGTTTCAGTGGTAGGGGCACCTTTTGCCGCAAGCGGATATGCCAGGGGACATATGAGGCTTCATCGTCCTTGCCACTGACGCGTTCTGTGGTTGCGACTTCATCCATGATGAGCGGCAGGCTGTTGATCGTATTGCGATCGAAAAGCCATCGTCCGGAATCGGTGCGGGAAATGGACACCTCACCCCTCTCATAGCGCTTGAACAGATACCTCGATCCCTCGACACGATTGGGTATCTTTTTGATATTGATAATCTGCGTGCGATCAAGCACCTCCAGCAGCATCCAGGCCAGATCCTGCCCCCGCTCTTTTCTCACGATTGGGTTGATATCGGAAAGATCGAGAGTGGATACCGCCGCCTCTATCCTGTCCGGCGCGCCACGTTTGATATCGTTCATGGCGTGGAGGAAGGTCTCCATGGTGGCGCGGGGCGATTTCAGGTTTTCCGGAATGGCCTCCTTGACGCTGACTGCGGGTTCTGGTGTCTTTTCCGAAGCCTCCTCAGCCCAGCCTGAATTTGCCGCAGTGAGCAGGATTACGATTAAAATCAATTGCCGCCATATGTTTTTAAAGTGCATGTTCCCACAACTCATTTACTGTAATTGGCGGCTATTTTATGGTCGAAACAGAAAATATTCATCCAATGCGTGGATTAAGTTCCTGCAATCGATGCCGATATCAAGGATGAAACTTCGGGATTGATCTCGTAGAGTCTGCCGAAAGTCCATATGTGGATACCATCAAGGAAGGTTTTTAAAGAGTTTGTGTCAGCCATGCCCGTGATGGAGCACGATCGCGGTAACCATTCGCTAATGCATAAGCCCGAAAGCGGACACTGACCGGAGCCCCGTAGGTTGTAGTTTCAATCAGATCTCATCTTGCTCAATAGCTTGATTACTACAGTCAGTGAAATTGCAGGGGGTTGATATGAATGAAACCGGTCTTACAAATGGGGGCTTCCTGTACGGTATCCTGGAGGTCTTCGCCATCGTGTTGCTTCTGCTGCTGGCCGGTCTGCTCATTGCGGTCATCGTTACCTATATCTATGACATTACTCAGACCAAGACAGCGATTCGCCGCAACTATCCTGTGATCGGGCATTTCCGCTATTTTTTTGAACACCTTGGTGAGTTCTTTCGGCAGTATTTCTTTGCCATGGACCGGGAGGAACTGCCATTCAACCGTGCCCAGCGGGCCTGGGTATACCGGGCATGCAAAGACTTGCCGAATACGGTTGCCTTCGGTTCAACCCGGGATATCCGTCGTCCCGGTTCGATTCTGTTCGTCAACTGTCCCTTCCCGACCTTGGGAGAGGACGCAGTGCCGTCCGGAGCGATTACCATTGGTGAGGGTTGTGACCATCCCTATACCACCGATTCGTTGTTCAATATTTCCGGAATGAGTTATGGGGCGCTGTCGAAACCGGCTGTATTGGCACTCTCAATGGGGGCAAAGAGAGCTGGCAGTTGGGTCAATACAGGTGAAGGAGGCGTCTCTCCCTATCATATCGAAGGTGGTGCGGATATCGTGTTTCAGATCGGCACTGCGAAGAATGGCGTGCGTGATCTGGCTGGCAACCTTAGCGACGATAGACTCCGTGAAGTCGCGCGAATTCCACAGATAAAGATGTTTGAGATCAAACTCAGCCAGGGTGCAAAGCCGGGTAAGGGCGGTATTCTGCCTGCTGAAAAGGTTACCCGGGAGATCGCGGAGATAAGGGGTATCGCCCTTGGTGAGGATGCCATCAGCCCAAACCGGCATATCGATATATGCAGCAACAACGATCTTATGGATATGATCAAGCGGGTAAGGGATGTCACGGGAAAGCCGGTTGGGTTCAAAACCGTGATCGGCGGCCCTCATTGGTTGGATGGATTGTTCAAGGATATCAAAGCCAGGGGAGTGGAGTATGGACCGGACTTCATTACCCTCGATGGTAGTGATGGCGGGACGGGCGCGGCACCGATGCCGCTTATCGATGCGGTCGGACTGTCATTGCGGGAGAGTCTCTATATCTTAGTGGACAAACTCAATGCGCATGGTCTGAGGAAACGCATCAAAGTCATTGCTTCGGGAAAGCTGATAACGCCTGCGGATATTGCCTGGGCGTTGTGTGTAGGAGCGGATTTCGTCACCTCTGCCCGTGGTTTCATGTTTGCGCTGGGCTGTATTCAGGCCTTGCAATGCAATAAGAATACATGCCCCACCGGCATCACGACCCATGATCCAAAACTGCAGCAGGGGCTGGTGCCTGCGGTGAAGGCTGAGCGCATAGCGAACTATGTGGGCCACCTGGTGCATGAGGTCGGCGTCATCGCCCACTCTTGCGGCGTCAAATCACCCCGCGAACTGCGGCGATGTCACGCCAGGATCGTAACCGCGGATGGGCCGTCGGTTGCGCTTGACGAGCGTTTTCCACCGGTAAAGGAGAGCGAGGCATAGGCCGGGCTGCTCTGTTCTCGGGGCTTGGCGCCGTTCAGTTACGCCTATTTTGGCGCTACTGTCTTGGCTCCCTGTTCGGTGCCCAAAATCAGTACGTCGGCACCGCGCATGGCAAAGATACCGGTCGTGACCACGCCCGCAATGGCATTGATTGCATTTTCCATCTCCCTGGGCTTCATGATCTCAAGATTATGGACGTCCAGGATGACGTTGCCGTTATCGGTAACGAAGTTTTCCCGCCAGATAGGGGTACCGCCCATTTTAACCAGCTGCCGCGCCACATGGCTGCGGGCCATGGGAATAACCTCGACCGGGAGTGGAAAAGAGCCCAACATATCGACCAATTTGCTTTCATCCGCTATGCAGATGAATTTTTTACTCGCCCCTGCGATGATCTTTTCTCGGGTGAGGGCACCCCCTCCGCCCTTGATAAGATTAAGATAGTGATCCGATTCGTCTGCACCGTCGATATAGATATCCAGCTCGCCCGCGGCATTGAGGTCCAATACGGGGATGCCGTGACTCTTCAAGCGCTCCGACGATGCCTCCGAACTCGAGACTGTGCCTTCGATCTTACCTTTGATGCCGGCCAGATAGTCGATGAAGTGATTAACCGTTGAACCGGTACCGACACCTATGATGCCGCCTTTGACATATTCAAGCGCGGCCTCCGCGGCCTGTCTCTTAAGATCGTCTGCATTCATTCTATTCTCCTGCTGCGGTCATTTAACTGGACCGCAGAAATAATCACCGCACCGAACAACGTCATTATCACAGTTCAGATTAGAGATCCAAAAAGTAAATTATGGGCGGCAGATGGCAAAGATCGGTCGATAATTTTCTGCGTCAGCCCCATAATCTGGATAAGTAACTACGCATTGGCCCAAAATACAGGGTTGGTATTGTGTTACCAAAGCTTTTTCTTCGAGTGTGCGTAATAATAACCATACCAATGAAGAAAGTCAGGTCCACTGGTGGGATACAGGCTGTTGCCATACCATTGTCATCAAGGGTGTCTGTTATCGGATGAGTTCATGCCACAACGTTATATAGAGAAAATACTACGCGCCCGTGTCTATGATGTCGCCAGGGAGACCCCCCTGGACAGAGCTAATCGCCTCTCGACACGACTCGATAATCATGTTTTCCTCAAACGAGAGGATCTGCAGCCGGTATTCTCGTTCAAGCTGCGCGGTGCCTACAATAAAATGGTTAACCTGCCGGACACGATCAAACGCCAGGGTGTGGTCGCGGCATCAGCCGGCAATCATGCCCAGGGTGTTGCCCTGGCGGCGCAAGAACTGAAGATCCAGGCCTTGATCGTGATGCCCAAGACGACACCACCGATCAAAGTGCAGTCGGTAAAGAGTTTCGGCGCGAAGATTATCCTCGCCGGAGATTCCTATGATGCGGCCTATTCCCGTGCACAGACAATTGCCCAGGAAGAGGGATTGACCTTTATACATCCATTCGATGACGCAGAGGTCATTGCAGGCCAGGGAACGATTGGAATGGAGCTGATGAGGCAGCATCCGTCACCGCCCGAGGCGGTATTCGTCCCTGTCGGCGGGGGTGGTTTGATTGCCGGTGTAGGTGCTTACATCAAATATGTCTATCCTCATGTGAAGATTGTAGGTGTTGAGCCTGAAGACGCACCATCACTATATACCGCTTTGGCTGCAAAGCGGCGTGTAAAGCTCAAGCAGGTGGGGATATTTGCGGATGGTGTTGCGGTAAAGCAGGTGGGCAAGGAGACCTATCGCATCGCAAAACAGGTGGTGGATGAAGTGATCTTGGTGAACACGGATGAAATCTGCGCCGCAATCAAGGATATATTTGATGATACCCGTACCACGGCTGAGCCTGCCGGGGCCTTGTCGATTGCCGGGTTAAAGCGCTATGTGAAGCGCGAGGGGCTCACCGGCAAAAACCTCATAGCCATCAATAGTGGTGCGAATATCAACTTCGATCGACTGCGACACGTGGCTGAACGTGCCGAGTTCGGAGAGCGGAGAGAAGCGCTGTTCGCTGTTCAAATACCTGAACAGCCAGGTAGCTTTCTGCGTTTCTGTAAACTGATAGGAAAACGCAGCATCACTGAGTTCAATTATCGTTACAGTGATCCAAGTCGTGCACAGATCTTTGTTGGCATCGAATTGAGCAACGGTGACGAGGAAAGGCAAGCATTGTTCCAGCGATTCATTGATAAGGGATATTCCATTGTGGATATGACCGACAACGAAACGGCCAAGCTGCATATCCGTTATATGGTTGGTGGGCATGCCCAGGGTCTTGAGGGAGAGAAGCTGATACGATTCGAGTTTCCCGAAAGACCGGGGGCACTGCTCTATTTCCTGAATAATTTGGGTGCCGACTGGAATATCAGTCTGTTCCACTATCGTAACCATGGCGCCGCCTATGGACGTGTGCTTATGGGTATACAGTTATCGAAAGCGGATAGAAATACCCTCCTTAGGCGCTTAAAGAAACTCAACTATCCGTTTTGGGATGAAACCGATAATCCAGCTTACAAGTTGTTCGCGGGTGCCAGCTAGGTTCACCATCATGATTGGTATGCCGGATCTGCTTGGTCTATGGAATGTGGTGTTGACCCTATGATCTCCCGTAACGTATGCCACACTCATGAGGCAGTAGCTATCGAGTGATGTCGTTAACATTGTTTATTGTTTTTGAAGTACCCGCGTGATTTATAACTATATGATATTAAAGGTATAATTTATAATTTATCCTGATTACTCATGAGGCTCAGCTATTGAGCCTGTGGTGCAAGCATAATGGAACCTACTGAATAAAAGAGGATTTCATCATGCCGAGAAATACTATTCAATTTCAAAAAGGTCTTGGTTTGCACGATTTTCTGGAACAATATGGGACCGAGGATCAGTGTCGACAGGCATTGTATGATTTGCGCTGGCCGACGGGCTATGTCTGCCCTGAGTGCGGCAACACAACAGGCTGTGAACTCAAAAAGCGTCAGATATATCAATGTCACAAGTGCCATCATCAGACTTCCCTGACCGCCGGCAGCATCTTCCATGGCACCAAGCTGCCGCTGGGAACGTGGTTTCTTGCGATCTATCTGTTGATCCAACGCAAGAAAAGTATCTCGGCGCTGCAACTTTCCCGCGAAATCGGGGTGAACTACAATACGGCCTGGCGACTCAAGCATAAGTTGATGCAGGTGATGATGGAACGTGAGCGTGGAAAAAAACTGGCCGGTCGCATCGAATTGGATGATGCTTATCTCGGAGGCGAGCAAGCCGGTAAGCGTGGTCGTGGGTCGCGCAACAAAATCCCTTTCGTAGCTGCTGTTGAGACGACGCGGGACGGCAGGCCCATGAAAATTCAACTGCGTCGTGTAAGGGGCTTCCGCAAACGTGAAATCGCCCGCTACGCCCGCTCCTGCTTGATGCCTGGCAGCGAAGTCTTTACCGATGGGCTTTGGTGCTTTAGTGGCGTGACAACCGCTGATTGCCATCATAACCCCATGGTGACGGGTGGTGGGCGCCAAAGTGTCCAGTATTCGTGCTTCAAATGGGTAAACACGATGTTGGGTAATGTCAAAAACAGTCTGTTGGGTACTTTTCATGCGATTCGAGATAAACATGTGTCGCGTTATCTTGCTGAGTTCGAATATCGGTTTAACCGCCGTTTCGATTTACCCGCCATGATTGAACGATTGCTTTTTGCCGCTCTTCGCACTCCACCTATGCCATATCGCCTCTTGAGAATGGCTGAGGTTTAGGGGTAATCAGGTAATTTATTGTGGTGCCGTACAGGTGATGGGCTATGGCGCAGACAATAAAAAACCCCGCAGGGCGGGGTTTGGTATAGTTAAGAAACAACAGACTTATCTGGCTGTTCTTTTCTTACGCGGCGTCACTTTCCTGGGGCGCGCAGGTCTCTTCTTGGCGACCTTCTTTTTAGTTGCCTTTTTCTTAGCGACCTTCTTCTTGGCCACCTTTTTCTTAGCGACCTTCTTCTTGGTCACCCTCTTTTTAGTTGTAGCTTTCTTTTTAGCTACACGTTTCTTTGCTGTCTTTTTGGCAACTCTCTTTTTGGTTGCCACCTTCTTCTTCGTTACTTTCTTCTTGGCTGCGACTCTCTTCTTAGTCGTTGCCTTCTTCTTGGCGACCCTTCTCTTTGCGGTTGCCTTCTTGGTTGTGGTTGAACGTCTAACAGTTGCCTTCTTTTTGGCGGCCTTTTTCTTCGCCATTTACATTCCCTCCCGAGAGAACTACCTGAATAGATGAACTGAGTATAATTCAGCTTTTAAAAAAATCCAGAATAGATGGTAATCTTTTATCAATTATTTCAAATCGTTGTTGATATGCAACACTTGCTAAGTGATGTGGATGGCTGTCGATGAGTCTAAATATGATGATCTAAACGTCAAGTTTATATGTTTTTGCTATTTGAACTTGTATATTGCCGCTTCTGTTATGACAGCATCGAGTGGTATATCCCAGGGCATTACCGGTAACTGTGATTGCTGTTGAAACTCATGCGCCAGACCGACCAGTGTGGGGCCTTTTAGATGGCTGCGTTTTCTTTTAAATGCAAATGTCCGGTCATAGTATCCACCTCCCATACCCAATCGATTGCCTTTTTTATCGAATGCAATCAGGGGTACGAACACCAGATCAAGAGTCCATGGCATGATCAGCTTGCTATGATTGTGATTCGGTTCAGGAATACCAAATCGATTTGTTGTGAAGTTCGAGCGAGATGTAAAAGGCGCAAACCATAACCCACGGGATGGCCGCTCTCGCAGCACGGGCAAAAAAGTGGATTTGCCAGTATCCAGTGCGAGTTGCAACAAGGGTGACGGATCCATTTCACCCCGTACGGCGATATAAAAAGCGATGCGGCGGCTATGTCTGAAGGGCTTGTAGTTTGCAGCCAGTCGGAGGACCTTTCGGCTATGGAGCTTGAGTGTTTGCGGGCTCAGCTGCTGCCGGTGAGCCTTGATTTGACGGCGGATATGGTGGGTTTGCATGGTTTGAGCGGGGTTGTATAAGAGACATCCCCCACCTGTGCCGTCGCAAACCGCTGTTCTTGAACCAGAGGGTTCAAGTGGGAACAACAGAAGGGCTTCAGGCTTCCCGCTGGGATGCGGACATGCACACCGGCCCTTTCATCATGCTCCCTGGGTAGATGTTAGGCTCAAGAAAATACCCTGGTTGCTTACGAACACCGCAGGGGATGTCATACCTCTAGGCTAAACCTATTTTGATCAAAGTTCCAGTTGATTGGTTGTATTGAGTGCAATCTCAATCTTTTCTTGTAGATTTTTTATACGACGCGATATGTTTTGCGAGCCGTTTTCCTTGCTTTGCTGGCTGGAGAGCAGATCATTGGCAATATTGAGCGCCGCCATAACAGCAACCCGTTCAGTGCCTATGATACGCCCGTTCTGCCTGATCTCGCGCATCTGGCCATCGAGATAGGCAGCGGCTTGTAAAAGGGATTCTCGTTCTTCCGGCAGGCAGGAAATACGGTACTCTTTATCTAGGATATTGACTGTTACAGGCAATCGATCGTTGCTCACTGGGGTGTTTCCATGGATTTCAGTCGTGTAATCATGGCTTCAACCCTGGCTCGAGCCAGCTCTGTCTTTTCGATGAGCGCGGCGCGTTCGGATACCAGGTTATCCTGTCTGGCACGCAGTGATTTATTCTCATCTTTAAGGTAGGAGCAGGCCCGTATAAGCTCTTCAACCCGGATTTCAAGCTTACGCAGGTCCAAATCCGCCGGATTTTGTGTCTCTTTCTCAGTCATGGCAAACAATATAGTGGTCAGATACTGGCGGGTCAATCTCTACATCTGCATGTTATGATTTGTTTCTAGGGCCGGCTAACACAAATTTGATCGTCACTGCCAAGATCCTGTTTTTTATCCGGCAAGGAAGAAGTAACGTTGTATAGTGAATCTACCTAAGCGGCTAATAACGCCGCTAGGTAAAAAAACAGGGCCCTGGCCCTTCGGGTCAAGCCCCGAAGGAAGTGCCCTCGGGATACGCCTGAAAAAGCGCCGCCCGATATACTCGTCGCATATTTGGAGTCACCAAACTACGCTCCTCGTGACTTGAATGGCGCTTTTTCGAGCGCCACAGTGGCAATCAAATTAGTATTAACAGGCCCTTAATCATAGAGGAAAATGTAGATGATTGAGAATCGCCAAATGCCCGATTATTCACGTCTTGTTGGGACGTTGAGCTCAATCGGCCTTGATCTTGGTGCCAGCGAGATCCATGGCGTGATCTGTGGTCTGGTGTGTGCCGGTACCATACAAAGCCACATCGATTGGATGACGGCGCTGTTCGAGGATTGGCCTCAAGAGGATCTGTTGGCGCGCGAGGCCAGAGAGATGATTGGTGAACTTTACTATATATCTCGTGACAAGATTGGCAATGATGATCTGACTTTCATGCCCTATCTTCCGGATGATACTCAACCCATTTCCGCAAGGGCCAAGGCCCTGAGTGAATGGTGTCAAGGGTATCTGTATGGTTTGGGCATGTCGGGTGTCACGGATCAGCAACTCGAAGGTGATGCCAGAGAGGCATTACAGGATATTACCCATTTCACCCGGCTCGACTATGAGTCACTCGAGTCGGGTGAAGCGACTGAACAGGCTTATGCAGAACTACAGGAGTTCCTGAAAGTGGTGACCTTGCTTATTTGGGGAGACCTGGCGAAAGTTCGGGAGCTCGACCATGGTGAAGAGTGAATTCAAACGGCGGCGACGTGAACTGATGCGCATGATGGGGCCGGGCAGTATTGCCATACTGCCGACGGCGCCGCAGCTGATTCGCAACAGAGATGTGCACTATCCTTACCGGCCCGACAGCGATTTCTATTATTTGACAGGTTTTCCCGAGCCGGAGGCCGTACTGGTCCTGATTCCGGGAAGAAAGCAGGCGGAGTATATCCTTTTCAATAGGGAGCGCGATCCGGTAAAGGAGCAGTGGGATGGGGCCATAGCGGGGCAGGAAGGCGCTGTCGATGACTATGGAGCAGATGATTCCTTTCCAATCGGAGATCTGGATGACATTCTGCCGCGTATGCTTGAACAGTGTGAGCGCATCTTTTACATCATGGGTTGTAACGCAAAGTTCGATAAACGACTCTCTGAGTGGATCAACACCATTCGCTGTGAGGCGCGCAGCGGCGTTCAGGGGCCGGTCGAAATCATTGCGCTGGATCACTATCTGCACGAAATGCGGTTATACAAGAGTCGATCCGAGCTGAAGGTCATGCGCCAGGCTGCAAGGATTTCCGCCAACGCGCACAAAAGGGTGATGCAGGTCTGTAAAGCGGGTTTGTGGGAGTATCAGCTTGAAGCTGAGTTTGTGCGTGAGTGTGCGCATCAGGGCGCCAAGTCCCAGGCCTACCCCCCGATCGTCGGTGCCGGCTTAAATGCCTGCACGCTGCACTACATTGATAACATGGATAAGGTTGTCGACAAGCAGATGTTGCTGATCGATGCCGGCTGTGAAGTGGACTATTATGCCTCTGATATCACCCGCACATATCCGGTAAACGGCAGCTTCAGCAAGCCACAGCGAGAGTTGTATGAGTTGGTGCTGGCGGCACAGGAGGCTGCGATCGCCAAGGTAAGGCCGGGTAATCATTGGAACGATCCCCATGATGCCGCGGTGCGGACCATCACCAGGGGCTTGATCAAACTGGGAATACTTAAGGGTACACCGGCTAAATTAATTCGCGAAGAGAAGTACAAGGCTTTTTTTCCTCATCGCACCGGGCATTGGATCGGTATGGATGTTCATGATGTGGGTGATTATAAAGTCGACGGAACCTGGCGTTTATTGGAACCGGGCATGGTTTTGACGATCGAACCCGGTATATACATACCCGCCGGCTCCAAGGGTGTGGCCAAGAAGTGGTGGAACATCGGTATCCGTATTGAAGACGATGTGGCGGTCACCAAAGACGGCTGCGAGGTCTTGACCAAGGATATTGTAAAGACAGTGGCTGAGATTGAGGCCATTATGGCGGCATGAAATGGCAGATAGTTTTGATATTCTGATCGTCGGTGGCGGTATGGTGGGCGCCAGCCTGGCGCATGCGGTCAGTGGACAGGGATTGAGGATCGGTGTCATCGAAGCCTGGCCGTTCGACTCCTCGGTTCAGCCCAGTTTCGATGACAGAGTGCTTGCCCTCTCCTGGGGCAGCCGTATCATCTTACAGGCAATGGGTGTTTGGGATGACATTCAGGTCGCCGCCGAGCCGATATTGGATGTCCATATCTCGGACCGCGGCCACTTTGGTTTTACCCGACTCAATCACCTGGATGAAGGAGTCGAGGCTTTGGGTTATGTGGTAACCGCACGCGCACTGGGCCAGGCTTTGTTGCAGGATCTGGTGAATCATGACGCCATAAAAATGATCTGTCCGGCAAGACTGAAGAGTTTTGCGGTATCGGACAGAGATGTTGAAGTGCGAATCGGCCAGGATGACGGCGAGCAGGTTCTGAGCGCGCGTCTGCTGGTGGCTGCAGACGGTGGTGATTCCCTGGTTAGGCAGTTTCTGTCGATTCCCCTGAAAGAGAAGTCATACGGCCAGACCGCGATCATTGCCAATCTGCGTGCTGAACAAGCGCACCAAGGAATCGCTTATGAGCGTTTCACCGATACCGGACCCCTGGCGCTGCTGCCCATGCGTGATGATCGCCTTTCCATGGTGTGGACGGCAAAAGATGACCAGATTGCGGAACTGATGGCCTTGCGGGATGATGCTTTTCTGCTCAGGTTGCAGGACCGTTTCGGTTATCGTCTCGGTCGTCTGTATGAATTGGGTAAACGGGTTGCTTATCCACTGCGTTTACGACAGGCGGTTGAGCAGGTCAGCTCCCGCGTGGCCCTGATCGGAAATGCCGCTCACGCGATCCATCCGGTAACGGGGCAGGGCTTTAATCTCGGTCTGCGAGACGTCGCTGTGCTGGCGGACCTGGTGTCCGATGCCGCGCAGAGGGGGCATGATCCGGGTGATATCGAATTATTGAAGGCGTATGCAAATTGGCGCAAAAAGGATCAGAACAGTGTTGCCATGATCACCGATAGCCTGGCACGGTTTTTCGCCAATCCGTTCGGTCCGCTGCGACTGGTTCGGAATCTGGGTATGGTGGGCCTTGATGTTGTTCCCAGTATGAAACACCTGGTGGCGCGTCAATTCATGGGATTGAACGGGCGATTGCCAAGATTGGCGCGGGGAATATCACTTGATTAAAGAAATGTACGATCTGATTGTCGTGGGCGGAGGCATGGTGGGGGCCGCATTGGCCTGTGCCCTCGCTGATGCCGGATTGAACATCTGCATCCTTGAAACGAGAGAGCCTCAACGTAGCTGGCCAGAGGATGAAGTCGATCTTCGCGTCTCTGCATTGACCCGTGCATCACAATGCATGCTTCAAAATCTAGGTGCCTGGCCGAGAATGGCTGAGATGCGTGTAAGCCCATACACCGATATGGAGGTATGGGATGCGGAGGGTAGCGGTCGAATTCATTTCAGCGCGTCTGAAATTGGAGAATCCGATCTGGGCCATATTGTGGAAAACCGCGTCACCCAGTTGGCGCTATGGGAAATACTTGAGACACTACCCAATGTCACTTTACGTTATCCCGCCGGTGTCGCGGAGTTGCAGCTGGATCAAATTCCGGGTGTCGTCATGCACGATGGTGAGCAATTGAGAGCTAAACTCATCGTGGCTGCAGACGGTCGCGATTCACAGTTGCGTGAGATGGCGGGTATCGGTACAAAAGGGTGGGATTACAATCAACATGCGATTGTCGCGACGGTCAAACCATCACGCCATCATCAGCGGATGGCCAGACAACGCTTTATGCCGCGAGGACCTCTCGCACTGCTTCCTATAGATGATGGGCGCTGCTCCATTGTATGGTCGACATCACCGCAGCAGGCAGACGAATTGGTAGCGCTCTCCGATGCGCTGTTCTGTGATCAACTGACCCGCGCCAGTGAGGCTGTTCTGGGTGAGATAATCGATGTTGGACCACGCGGCCTCTTTCCCCTGCGTCTTGGACACGCCGAATCCTATTGCCTGCCCGGATTTGTCCTGGTGGGTGATGCGGCCCATGCGATGCACCCCTTGGCGGGACAGGGGGTCAATCTCGGATTCATGGATGCCATGACCCTCGCTGATGTGGTCATTGACGCCTATCGCACAGGCAGAGCAATCGGTTCTATCGCCACATTGAGACGGTATGAGCGGGCCAGAAAGGGACCGAATATGGCCATGTTGGCCGCAATGGACGCCTTCAAACGCATTTTCAGCAACGACGTGATGCCGCTTAAACTGATTCGCAACCTCGGTCTGGATGTGGCGAATCGGTCAGGATTCATCAAGCATCAGCTGATTCGTCGTGCCATGGGGATGAGTGGTGAACTGCCTTCCCTTGCCAGAGTCCGAATGCACTAGTGTGGGACGCTACCCAGTACCTGTTAACACTAACCCCTCAGTCGCCGCCGCAATCCTGTGAATCACGCCTGAACAGGACCTGGGTGAAGCCGGTTGAAATTTGTTGCAAATCCTTGATCGGTGGTGAAACGGGACCGCCCATAAGGTTGTTCGAGATTGGCAAGCGGTTTGCGGCAAGGTATAGTCGTCATCTCGATCCACCCCCGTGGGAGAGGCCGGTCCAAGCCGGCGCCGAAGGCGCAATCCCGCCCGGAATCGCTCAGGCAAAAGGACCGTGGGGGGAAGTCACCCTGTAAAGGTCAACCGACGGGGGATTTAGGTCGACTCTGGAGAGCGGTGTGACGACACCCACCGAAGGGGCAGGCGCTCATTAGTGCTGTTTGGACAGGCGGTAATTAGTGATTATCACCATGCCGAAACAAACAACAGCGGCGCCAAACTCTCAGGTTTCGGACAGAGGGGCGGCGCGGATGGGTATTCATCCGCGCCGCCCCTTTTTACGTTTTGGACCTGGAGAAGGCGATGACTAAGCAGACTGTACTTTACGATACGCATCAGGCAATGGGGGCCCGACTGGTACCTTTCGGCGGTTGGGATATGCCTTTGCACTATGGTTCCCAATTGGAGGAGCATCATCAGGTGCGGCGTGACGCGGGTATGTTCGATGTATCGCATATGACGGTGGTCGACATCAAAGGCGACGGCGTTAACCCACTTTTACGCTATCTGTTGGCCAACGATGTGGATAAGCTGAAGCAAAAGGGCAAGGCCCTCTACACCTGTATGCTCAACGAAACGGGTGGCGTGGTGGATGATCTTATCGTCTACTATCTGCATGACAGCTGGTATCGCCTGGTGGTGAACGCAGGCACCACGGAGAAGGACCTGGCATGGTTGGCGAAGAAATCCGAAACCTATGATGTGAACATCACACCCCGCCGCGATCTTGCCATGATCGCCGTACAGGGTCCCAATGCGCGATCAAAAGCGCTGCCACTGATGTCTGATAATCTGCGTCAGGCGGGCGCTGAGCTGAAACCGTTCAATGCGGTTGCCGATGGCGATTGGTTCCTGGCCCGAACCGGTTATACCGGTGAAGACGGTTTTGAGATCATGCTGCCAGGTGATCAGGCGGCATCCTTTTGGCGGCAATTGCGCGATGCGGGTGTTGAGCCATGCGGGCTTGGCGCTCGGGACACACTGCGCCTGGAAGCGGGTATGAATCTATATGGCTCCGACATGGACGAGGAGTCCTCGCCCCTGGAGTCCGGGCTCGGTTGGACCATCGCCTGGGACCCGTCGGAACGCGATTTCGTCGGCAGATCGGCGCTGGAGCGACAGCGCAATGATCCGAATAGGCGGCGTTTCGTTGGTTTGGTATTGACCGGACGTGGGGTGCTGCGTAACCATTTGAAGCTGTACGATGCCGGGAGGGAGGTCGGTGAGATCACCTCGGGCGGATTTGCCCCAACGTTGGAGCGATCCATCGCCTTTGCCCGGGTCCTGCCCGATATCGGTGAGACTTGCGAGGTTGAGATGCGTGGAAAACGACTCAAGGCGCATGTGGTCAAACCACCGTTTGTACGCAACGGCAAGGCCGTCATCGACTTGTAATCCGGAATGCAATCAAGCTCGGGCTGAATCTGTAACTAATCTTCTTGAAGGTAAGAAATATGAGCAATACACCTACTGACAGACGCTACGCCAAATCCCACGAATGGGTTAAGGATGAAGGCGATGGCAGTTATACCATCGGTATCACAGCCCATGCACAAGAGCTGCTGGGTGATCTTGTTTTTGTCGATCTGCCTGAAGTGGGTTCCCAGGTCGAGGCCGGCGGTGACTGCGCGGTCGTTGAATCGGTTAAGGCCGCTTCCGATGTCTATAGCCCGGTAACGGGCGAGGTCATCGCTATTAATGAAGCCCTCGATGGGGCGCCTGAAACCATCAATGAAGATGCCTACGGTAGCGGTTGGATGTTCAAGGTGAAAGTAACGGACACTGGCAGCATGGATGAGCTTCTCGATGCCGATGGTTATGACGCGGTGATCGCCGAAGAGGAATGATACAGGGTTTGTATCGATCATCTCTGCAGCGAGTCGTGGACTCGCCGGCAGATTGAGATATGTTTAGGGCCTGTTAACACTCATCCAATCGGCCCTGTTGCCCCTGAAAAAGCGCCAATCAAGGCGCGAGGAGAGAAGTTTGGTTATTCCAAATGAACAACGAGCAACGCGGAGTGGCGCTTTTTCAGGCGTACCCCAAGGGCACTTCCTTCGGGGCGCAACCCGAAGGGCTGGGGCTATTTTTTCGCCCAGCGGCGTTATCATTCGCTCATGTAGCATAACTACACATCGCTCATTCTGCCTTGCTGGACAAAAAAATAGTCCCAGCAGGGCTGATTGGATGAGTGTTAACAGGCCCTAGCAAACGAGACAGCTATGCCATTCATCCCCCACACAGAAGAAGATATTCAAGAGATGCTGACTGCCATCGGGGTCGAGCATATCGAGGCCTTGTTTGATGAGATACCCAAGGAGTTGCGCTGCGGAGAACTGAACACGATACCAGCAGGAATAACGGAAATGGAACTCTCCCGCCTTATGCAGGCGCGGGCCCGTACCGATGGACAGCCCCTCTGTTTCATTGGGGCGGGTGCCTACGATCACCACATACCGGCGGCGGTCTGGGAATTGACTACCCGGGGCGAGTTCTATACCGCCTATACGCCATATCAGGCTGAGGCGAGCCAGGGGACCTTGCAATTGCTGTATGAATATCAGTCGATGATGACGGCAATAACCGGTATGGATGTCTCAAATGCATCCCTCTATGATGGCGCCTCAGCCCTGGCTGAAGCGGTTTTAATGGCAGTCAGAGCGAATCGCAAATCAAAGTCAAAACGCATTCTCGTCCCTCACAACCTGCATCCGGCCTATCGCAAGGTAACCCGTACGATAGTACAAAACCAGCAGATCGAGTTGGTTGAGGTGGCATATGACAGTGAGAGTGGCGAACTCGATAAACAGGAACTGGAGCGCTATAGCGGTGAGGACTATGCCGCGTTGGTCATCCCGCAACCCAACTTCTTCGGCGTGTTGGAGGCGGTCGATGAGTTGACGGATTGGGCGCACGCAAACGGTATGTTGACGATCGCAGTGGTTAATCCGCTCGCCATGACGGTTTTGAAGCCGGCTGGGGAGTGGGGCGAGCAGGGCGCGGATATCTGTTGTGGAGAGGGGCAGCCGCTGGGAGCGCCATTGGCTTCCGGGGGACCCTATTTCGGGTTCCTCTGCTGCACGCAAAAACTGGTGCGTCAGATGCCCGGCCGTATTATCGGTAAGACAGTGGATATGGATGGAAAACCCGGTTATGCCCTCACACTGCAGACGAGGGAGCAGCATATACGGCGTTCAAAGGCGACTTCCAACATCTGTACCAACCAGGGCTTGATGGTAACCGCCGCCACCATCCACATGACTCTCATGGGTAGTGAGGGTCTGCAGCGCGTGGCAGGCGCGAGCCATGCCAATACCGATAAACTGACTCATGCGCTGACATCACTACACGGTGTCGAGAGCGTGTTCAGTGGTGCGGTGTTTCATGAACGAGTGGTGCGTCTGCCGATTGCTGCAAAGAAGGCGCTGCGCGCGCTGGCGGCGCATAATGTACTAGGTGGATTTGACCTCAGTGATGATTATCCCGAATTGGGCGATGCGATTTTGGTATGCGCTACTGAGTTAAGAACGGACAGTGATCTGGAAAACTATCGGAGCAAGCTGGAGCGGATAATCGCATCCCAGGTGGAGACCCCCTGTCAGCTGAAACCCGATTGGTAATGGTGGCGATATGATATACGAGCATTCACGAAAGGGGCGTCGGGCGGCAGCACAGGCGCCGCGGGAGCAGGCTGAGCTATCAGGTATCCCGTCAGCATTGCGGCGTGAAACGCAACCACGCCTGCCGGAAGTTTCCGAGATGCAGGCGGTACGCCATTTTACCCGTCTGTCGCAGAAGAATTTCTCAATCGATACCCATTTCTATCCGTTGGGTTCATGCACCATGAAATATAATCCGCGGGCCTGCAATACCTTGGCAAGCCTGCCCGGGCTGATCGGCAGACACCCCTTGGCGCCCGCGACGCACAGCCAGGGTTTCATGGCCTGTCTCTATGAGTTGCAGGAGATACTCAAAACTGTAACCGGTATGCACGCGGTCTCCCTGACCCCTGCCGCAGGCGCTCAAGGCGAGTTTGCCGGTGTTGCAATGATTCGCGCATACCATGATGCCAGAGGCGATAAGCAGCGTAGCGAGATATTGGTGCCGGATGCGGCCCATGGCACCAATCCGGCCTCGGCAGTGATGTGTGGTTATAAGACCAGGGAGATACCCACCGGAGCCGACGGGGATATCGATGTGGATGCGTTGAAGTCGGCGCTGGGTCCCCAGACCGCCGGTATAATGTTGACCAACCCATCCACCGTGGGTGTATTCGAGCGGCGTATCAAGGAGATTGCCGGGCTGGTACATGCCGCGGGTGGCCTGCTCTATTACGATGGCGCCAACCTGAATGCAATTCTGGGCAAGGTCAGGCCGGGTGATATGGGATTCGACGTCATTCACATGAATCTGCACAAGACCTTTTCCACTCCGCATGGCGGAGGTGGCCCGGGTGCGGGCCCGGTGGGGGTCAGTCAACGTCTCGAACCCTACCTGCCGGTACCTATGGTCGACTTGGACGGTGGTGACTACCGCTGGCTGACGGAAAAGGAGAGACCCGCATCCATAGGCCGCCTTTCCGCATTCGCTGGAAATGCCGGGGTGTTGCTGCGCGCCTATGTCTATGCCCGCCTGTTGGGACGCGAAGGTATGCACCGGGTTGCGGAGTTTTCCACGCTCAACGCCAACTATCTGCTCAGGCGCTTGATGGATGCAGGCTTCGATGCCGCCTATCCCGAACGTCGCGCCAGTCATGAATTCATTCTTACCCTGAAGCGGCAAGCCAAGGAGCTGGGGGTCAATACCATGGATTTCGCCAAACGCATGCTTGACTATGGCGTGCATGCTCCAACCACCTATTTTCCCTTGCTGGTCCCGGAGTGTCTGTTGGTGGAACCCACAGAAAGCGAAGCGAAGGAGGAGCTTGATAATTTTGTTGAAATCATGACAAGCATCAAGCAGGAGGCTGAAACCCAACCCGAGCTTGTCATACAAGCGCCCCACAGCATGCCGGTAAGGCGGCTCGACGACGTGCGTGCTGCGCGGGAACTCGACCTCGCCTGGAGAGGAGATGAATAGACGTTCAGCATTGGATTGATTTGTTTGTCCGCAAATGAACGCAAATAAACGCGAATTAATGCTCAATCAACGTTCCCACATTGCTGTGTGGGATCGAGAGTCGAGATAGATTGAAGCTTGAGTAATCCGTATATCGACAGCGCTGAGTTGTCATCTGTCCTGGATAAATTACATCGCTGGTGTGTAAGGTTTAAATGTCGCTTTACACTCACGCTTCATTAGTTTTCCTGATTACCCCTAAACCTCAGCCATTCTCAAGAGGCGATATGGCATAGGTGGAGTGCGAAGAGCGGCAAAAAGCAATCGTTCAATCATGGCGGGTAAATCGAAACGGCGGTTAAACCGATATTCGAACTCAGCAAGATAACGCGACACATGTTTATCTCGAATCGCATGAAAAGTACCCAACAGACTGTTTTTGACATTACCCAACATCGTGTTTACCCATTTGAAGCACGAATACTGGACACTTTGGCGCCCACCACCCGTCACCATGGGGTTATGATGGCAATCAGCGGTTGTCACGCCACTAAAGCACCAAAGCCCATCGGTAAAGACTTCGCTGCCAGGCATCAAGCAGGAGCGGGCGTAGCGGGCGATTTCACGTTTGCGGAAGCCCCTTACACGACGCAGTTGAATTTTCATGGGCCTGCCGTCCCGCGTCGTCTCAACAGCAGCTACGAAAGGGATTTTGTTGCGCGACCCACGACCACGCTTACCGGCTTGCTCGCCTCCGAGATAAGCATCATCCAATTCGATGCGACCGGCCAGTTTTTTTCCATGCTCACGTTCCATCATCACCTGCATCAACTTATGCTTGAGTCGCCAGGCCGTATTGTAGTTCACCCCGATTTCGCGGGAAAGTTGCAGCGCCGAGATACTTTTCTTGCGTTGGGTCAACAGATAGATCGCAAGAAACCACGTTCTCAGCGGCAGCTTGGTGCCATGGAAGATGCTGCCGGCGGTCAGGGAAGTCTGATGATGGCGCTTGTGACATTGATATATCTGACGCTTTTTGAGTTCACAGCCTGTTGTGTTGCCGCACTCAGGGCAGACATAGCCCGTCGGCCAGCGCAAATCATACAATGCCTGTCGACACTGATCCTCGGTCCCATATTGTTCCAGAAAATCGTGCAAACCAAGACCTTTTTGAAATTGAATAGTATTTCTCGGCATGATGAAATCCTCTTTTATTCAGTAGGTTCCATTATGCTTGCACCACAGGCTCAATAGCTGAGCCTCATGAGTAATCAGGTTGGTTTTTTAAAAAAACCAATATCGGCAAGGAGTAATCATGTCGGCCTTGATCTGTGGTTCTTTCGCCTTTGATACCATTATGGTCTTTCATGACCATTTCAAGCATCATATCCTGCCGGAACAGGTGCATATCCTGAACGTCTCCTTTCTGGTGCCCGACATGCGAAGGGAGTTTGGAGGATGTGCCGGAAATATTGCCTACAATCTGAAGATGCTCGGTGGCGAGGGTAAACCTGTGGGTACCGTGGGTGACGATTTCGCCCCTTATGCAAAATGGATGGATGAGTGTGGTATCAGCCGTGAGCAGGTGTTGGAAGTCCCCGGTAACTATACTGCGCAGGCCTATATCACCACAGACAAGGATGATAACCAGATTACCGCCTTTCATCCGGGAGCGATGAACCAGGCCCACCAAATAGATGTCTCAACGATCGATGGTTGTACACTGGGCATGGTATCGCCGGATGGCCGGCAGGGTATGATTGAACATGCCGCCCAATTTGCCGAGAAAGGCGTGCCGTTTATATTTGACCCGGGTCAAGGCATGCCCATGTTCGACGGCGATAGCCTGATGACCTTCACCGACCAGGCCAGTTGGCTCGCCTTCAACGATTATGAAGCGATGTTGATGCAGGAGCGTACCGGAAAAAGCCTGAAACAGCTGGCGCAGATGGTGCGGGCGATTATCGTAACCCGTGGCGGAGAGGGCTCAGAAATCATCACCAAGGATAAGGTCTTTTCCATCCCTGCCGCACCGGTGAAAGCAGTGGTTGATCCGACCGGCTGTGGCGATGCATACCGTGCCGGCGTGTTGTACGGTCTGATGAATGAGATGGATTGGGAGACAACCGGCCGAATCGCTGCATTGATGGGCGCGATCAAGGTCGAGCAGGCGGGTACACAGAATCATTATGTATCGCCGGGTGAGATTGGCCATCGCTTCGAAAAGGCCTTTGATTACAAGTTTAAATAGAGAAAAGCTATGTCCGGACATTTTACAGAGAGCGATTTCGTACCCCTTAATCTTGCAATATTGACAGTATCGGACAGCCGTACGGAAGAGACTGACAAGTCAGGCCGGACCCTAAGGGAAAGGGCCTTGGATACTGGCCATCAGGTGGTTGACAAGCGTATCGTGCCAGACGATGTTTATCAGATGCGCGCGGTGGTTTCAGCCTGGATAGCCGATTCGAATGTGCATGTGATCATATCCACCGGGGGTACCGGTATTACCGGGCGTGACAGCACCCCGGAAGCACTGCAGCCGCTGTTTGATAAATCCATCGAGGGTTTCGGTGAACTCTATCGCGCAATCTCGCTGGAGGAGATCGGCAGTTCCTCGATGCAGTCCAGGGCGATCGCCGGCCTGGCCAACGGCACACTGATTTTTTGCCTGCCCGGTTCCACCGGGGCTTGCCGCACAGGGTGGGATAAAATCTTGAAATCCCAGCTTGATATACGTACCCGGCCTTGTAATTTCGCGCAAATGTTTCCCCGTTTGTTGGAGAGTTAAGATGGGTGATTGCGATAGCCATCAAGCTCAGCTGAAACCGGTCGATGAGGCGCTGGCCTTCCTGCTCGATCAGGTCAAACCCATTACGCAGCATGAGACACTGGCCCTGGATGAGTCTTTGGGGCGTGTACTGGCGGCGCCGGTTAAAAGTCAGGTTGACGTTCCACCCTGGGATAACAGCGCCATGGACGGTTTTGCGGTCAACAGCAATGATCTCCAAAGTGATGAGGTCAGGCTGCATGTCGCTCAACGCATTCCCGCCGGATCGGTTGGGGCGTCACTCGAAGCTGGGACTGCGGCGCGCATATTTACCGGTGCGCCGGTGCCTGAAAACGCCGATGCGGTGGTCATACAGGAGGTTTGCAGGATCGATGGCGAAGAGGTCGTGATCATGGAAAGTCCTGCGACAGGCGCCAATATCCGCAAAGCGGGAGAGGATATTCTGCAGGGCGAGGAGATATTGCCGGCGGGCACCAGGCTTGACGCGCAGCACCTGGGATTGGCCGCTTCGGTGGGGGTGGCGGAGTTGACGGTGTTTCGTCGGCTGAAAGTGGCGGTCTTTTCAAGCGGCGATGAGCTGGTGATGCCAGGAGAAGCGTTGAAGGCCGGGCAGATTTACAACTCCAATCAATTTACCTTGAGCGGTATGTTGCAACGATTGGGTTGCGAAGTGATTCAGCTCGGGATTGTGGAAGATACGTTCGAGGCGACGTGCGATGCCCTCTCCCGCGCCGCCGGGGAGGCTGACCTGGTATTGGCGTCGGGTGGCGTTTCCGTGGGGGAGGAGGATCATGTCAAGCCCGCGGTGGAACGGCTGGGGTCGCTGGAACTCTGGAAAATAGCCTCCCGTCCGGGCAAACCTCTGGCGTTCGGTTATATCGGGGAGACACCTTTTATGGGTGCGCCGGGGAATCCGGTCTCGCTGTTTGTCACCTTCTCCCTCTTCGCCAGGCCGTTCATTCTGCGCATGCAGGGACTGACCGGTGAGGTCCGTCCCAAACCTGTCAGTGTCATTGCCGCATTCGAGAAGGCCGCCACCGACAAGCGTCAGGAGTACGCCCGCGGACGTCTGGAGCTGAACGGGCAAGGGCAGGCGGTCGTCAAACTCTACCCCAATCGCTCGTCCGGTGTATTAAGCTCCGTAGTGTGGGCAAACGGACTTGCCGTATTGCCACCGCTTACCGCCATTAAGCCGGGTGATCCTGTGGATTTCATACCCTACAATGAGTTGATGACATGATTCAGATCCTCTTTTTTGCCCGATTCCGCGAGGAACTCGGTGTTGCGTCCGAGCAGCTCGCGCTGGACGGCCTATCCTCCATCGGCGATCTTCTTGAGGCCTTGTGCGGGCGCGGAGATGTGTGGGCCCGACTCTTTGCCGAGGATCAAAGGGTGATGATGGCGGTCAATCAAGAGCTGGCCGACAGAAATACACCCCTGAAGGCCGGTGACGAGGTTGCCTTCTTTCCGCCTGTGACCGGAGGTTGAAGGTTGAATAGCGTATCCATACAGGCTGATCCTCTTGATCCCAATCATGAGGTGGACCTGTTGCGCGGTAATGATCCCTCCATCGGCGCAGTCGTGACATTTATCGGCCTGATGCGGGACATCAACGAGGGTGACAGGGTGGAAGGGTTGTACCTCGAACACTATCCGGGTATGACAGAGCGTGCCCTGCAAAAGATTGTGGATGAGGCAAACAGCCGCTGGGAGATCCAGCATTGCCGTGTGGTCCACCGCGTAGGCGCCTTGTCGCCCACCGAACCCATCGTGCTGGTGGCGGTGGCGAGCCGCCATCGCAAAGAGGCCTTCCTGGCCTGTGAATTCATTATCGACTATCTAAAGACCAGGGCGCCGTTCTGGAAGAAGGAGACCACAGCGGAGGGGGAGCGTTGGGTGGATGCAAGAGCGAGTGACGATACGGCTACCCTGCAGTGGCAAAAAGGCGACTGATTTGCGTTTATCTGCGGTGATTCGCGTCCATTCACGGCTTGTCTTTCCACGGTTTTCCGCATGATAAAAAAAGGAAGTATTAAGAAGGAAAAGGGTGAGTCTGAGCAGAACTGGTCGTATGCTTTTTGGTAACGCGGTTGATGGGGGATTGTCAACCGGGATGCGCGGGTGCATCCCGGTTAGAAGTTGAGCTACTTCTTGTTGGAGTGGAGCAGAACCTGTTCGAAGATATTTCGCTTGATGCGGCTGCGAATAGGCTCGGGTAGATTGTGCCATGCCTTGGCAACTTCAACCGCCTCGTCGTCCATCACTGTGGTAGAGGATTCACCGAACATCAGCCATGCGGGATTGACGTCCAGAACCTGTGCGATCTCATCGATCTTTCTGGGACGAAGGCTCTTGCCATTCTCGATTTTCTGTATCACGGCCTGGTTGGTTCCTGCACGGAGCGCCAGCTCCTCCTGGGTCCAACCCCTTTCCCGTCTTTTCCTGCGTAGTCGAGAGCCTAAAGTATCCATTTCCCGCGGTATGTATGTTTCAAATTTCTGTGCGTGTACGTAGCTCATGGTCCTTCCCGTTAAGATGCCGATGTGGGTTTGCATCACCTGTACGTGGTAGCGGCGCAGCGTTCAAAAACTTGCCTGATTACCCCTAAACCTCAGCCATTCTCAAGAGGCGATATGGCATAGGTGGAGTGCGAAGAGCGGCAAAAAGCAATCGTTCAATCATGGCGGGTAAATCGAAACGGCGGTTAAACCGATATTCGAACTCAGCAAGATAACGCGACACATGTTTATCTCGAATCGCATGAAAAGTACCCAACAGACTGTTTTTGACATTACCCAACATCGTGTTTACCCATTTGAAGCACGAATACTGGACACTTTGGCGCCCACCACCCGTCACCATGGGGTTATGATGGCAATCAGCGGTTGTCACGCCACTAAAGCACCAAAGCCCATCGGTAAAGACTTCGCTGCCAGGCATCAAGCAGGAGCGGGCGTAGCGGGCGATTTCACGTTTGCGGAAGCCCCTTACACGACGCAGTTGAATTTTCATGGGCCTGCCGTCCCGCGTCGTCTCAACAGCAGCTACGAAAGGGATTTTGTTGCGCGACCCACGACCACGCTTACCGGCTTGCTCGCCTCCGAGATAAGCATCATCCAATTCGATGCGACCGGCCAGTTTTTTTCCACGCTCACGTTCCATCATCACCTGCATCAACTTATGCTTGAGTCGCCAGGCCGTATTGTAGTTCACCCCGATTTCGCGGGAAAGTTGCAGCGCCGAGATACTTTTCTTGCGTTGGGTCAACAGATAGATCGCAAGAAACCACGTTCTCAGCGGCAGCTTGGTGCCATGGAAGATGCTGCCGGCGGTCAGGGAAGTCTGATGATGGCACTTGTGACATTGATATATCTGACGCTTTTTGAGTTCACAGCCTGTTGTGTTGCCGCACTCAGGGCAGACATAGCCCGTCGGCCAGCGCAAATCATACAATGCCTGTCGACACTGATCCTCGGTCCCATATTGTTCCAGAAAATCGTGCAAACCAAGACCTTTTTGAAATTGAATAGTATTTCTCGGCATGATGAAATCCTCTTTTATTCAGTAGGTTCCATATGCTTGCACCACAGGCTCAATAGCTGAGCCTCATGAGTAATCAGGAAAACTTGACACTTTGTAGAAGTCCGTCATGACGCTTGCGAAATTAATTCCAGTACATCGGGAAAATGTGACCAAATTCACAGTATCCTAGCACGTAATATGTGCCATGAAATTGAGGATTTACGATTTCCCGGCACATTGGCGAACGCCGTTCCTGTGATACCATGCACCCCCATGATCACATATCCAGTTATCGATTCCACCCTGATAACCCTGGGGCCGGTGAGTATCCACTGGTATGGAATGATGTACGTCATCGGCTTTCTCGGAGGCTGGTGGCTGGGTCGTCGCCGGGTGGGAAGGCCGGGTATGATATGGGACGCCGATCAGGTCGACGATATGGTCTTCTATATCGTGCTCGGGGTGGTGCTGGGGGGGCGTATAGGATATATCCTTTTCTACAACCTCAACGGATTTCTGGCAGATCCCATGATCCTGATAAAGGTGTGGAACGGCGGTATGTCTTTTCATGGTGGCCTGTTGGGCGTATTGCTGGCAATGTGGTACTTTGCCCATAAACATGGCCGCACGTTTTTTGAGGCGACCGACTTCATCGCGCCGTTGGTCACCATCGGTTTGGGGGCCGGCCGGATCGGTAATTTTATCAATGCGGAGCTGTGGGGCGGCGTCACTGATCTGCCCTGGGGAATGCGTGTTCCCTGTGGCGTGGCGGATGGACTCTGTATGCGGCTAGGATTGCCCTTGGATGCGGAGTACTCGCTCCCTGTCCACCCCAGTCAACTGTATGAGGCCCTCCTGGAGGGGTTGGCGCTATTCCTGATCCTGTGGATCTTCTCGGCCAGAACAAGGCCGAGAATGGCGGTTTCCGGGCTGTTTTTGCTCTGTTATGGGATATTTCGTTTTATGGTCGAATTCGTTCGCATGCCCGACCAGCACATCGGATATCTCGCATTCGACTGGTTGACCATGGGGCAGCTTCTGACGCTGCCGATGATGGTGTTCGGTGCCTTGCTGTTCTACCTGGCCTACAGGCCGAAGAACAGCCATGGTTAGCTTTATTTTCCAGCAGGATATCGAGATGAGAATTGTTTTTGTAACTCACCGGAAAGCGTCAGCATGAAACAGTATCACGATCTGATGCGCCATGTACGCGATCACGGTGTCGACAAAGAGGATAGGACGGGTACGGGAACCCGGAGTGTATTCGGTTATCAGATGCGCTTCGATCTGGATGACGGATTCCCGCTATTGACCACCAAACGCCTCCATCTACGTTCCATCATTCATGAACTGCTGTGGTTTTTGCAAGGCGACACCAATATCCGTTATCTGCAGGAGAACGGCGTAACCATCTGGGATGAGTGGGCGGATGAAAATGGTGATCTGGGCCCTGTATACGGCTATCAATGGCGTTCCTGGCCGGCACCGGACGGGGGACGTATCGACCAGATCAGTCAACTGATCGGGCAGATAAGAGAAAACCCCGACTCTAGACGGCTGGTTGTCTCGGCCTGGAACCCCGCACAGGTGGAACATATGGCCCTGCCTCCCTGCCACTGCCTTTTTCAGTTCTATGTGGCCGAGGGCAGGCTATCCTGCCAGCTCTATCAGCGTAGTGCCGATATCTTTTTAGGTGTGCCGTTCAATATCGCTTCCTATGCACTGCTGACCATGATGGTGGCCCAGGTGACAGGAATTCAGCCGGGTGAGTTTGTGCATACCTTCGGTGATGCCCATCTCTACAGCAACCACCTGGAACAGGTCGATCTCCAGCTCAGTCGTGAACCCCGGAAACTGCCGAAAATGAAAATCAACCCGGCGGTAAAGTCGATTTTCGATTTCCGTTTCGAGGATTTCGAGCTGGTTGACTACGATCCCCACCCCCATATCAAGGCGCCGGTGGCGGTCTAGTGAGCAGTCTTGAGCAAAGAGCCAGCCGGATTGCAATCCCACTGCGCCGCACCAGGGATAACAGTGTCGGCAGGGCAGGTTGAATGAAGCCGTTGATTTCCCTTATCGCAGCGGTGGCCAGTAATGGTGTGATCGGGGTGGATAACGGTTTACCCTGGCGACTGCCCGCTGATCTCCAGCATTTCAAGTCGCTGACCATGGGCAAGCCCATCATCATGGGACGCCGTACCTGGGAGTCTCTTCCCGGTCTCCTTCCCGGGCGACGCCATATCGTAGTCACCGCCAAGCGGGATTACCGGGCGGTAGGTTGTGAGCTCGTTCATTCAGTGGATGAGGCGCTGCAAGTCGCTGGTGAAGTACCGGAAGTCATGATTGTCGGAGGCGGAGGCCTGTATCGTCAGATGCTGCCGCGCGCCAACCGTCTCTATTTGACGCGGGTGGCGGCTGATGTGGCGGGAGACGCCTTTTTTCCTGAAATAGACTGGAGTGAATGGCAAGAGGTCAGTCGTGATTCCCATCCAGCGGATGAGCGTAATCAGTTTGCCTATACCTTTGTTGTATTGAATCGCGTCAACGTTTGATCGGGCAGGAGATCTGATAGGGTTTTGCCGGTCTGTTTTTACGCAGCCGCAGCGCTGTGAGCTCACCCCCCCAAAAGCAACCGCTATCCAGACAGCAGATGTTGGCGCTCTGGCGGTAACCCAGGGTAGACCAGTGGCCGAAAATGATGCGGTCATTTTTCGTCAGCCGTCCTGCTGCCTCGAACCAAGGAATCGCGCCGTTGTTCTGCGCTTCAGGGGGACCTTTCTCATTTAATGAGATACGACCGTCCCGTCTGCAATAGCGTAAACGGGTGAAACAGTTGGTGATGAAACGGAGTCGATCCATACCCTCGAGGTTCTCCGACCAAAGGTCCGGTTGATCGCCGTACATGACCCGGCAGAATTTTCCGAACTTGGGGCCGCGCAGGACATTTTCCAGTTCCCGGGCGCATTTCATGGCGGTGGTTAAATCCCATTGCGGCGGTAATCCGGCGTGCACCATGCTGTATCCCTTTTTTTTATGGTGGGCCATCATGGGTCTGTGACGCAGCCAATCGATCAACTCCTGCCGGTCATGCGCTTCCAGAATATCCTTAAGGCTGCCGTATTTATAGTGGCTGCGATTGCCTTGGGAGAGCGCCAGCAGATGCAGGTCATGATTGCCCAGTACGGTGATTGCCTGATCACCCAGTGACTTCACGAAGCGAAGCACCTGTAATGATTTGGGGCCGCGATTGACCAGATCTCCCGCAAACCAGAGCTTGTCCCTGGATGGGTCGAATCGGATTTTCTCAAGCAGCCGTAGCAGCTCGTCATAACATCCCTGAATGTCGCCAATGGCATAGATCGACATCAGATCGCCCCGAGTCGAAGCAGTTGCCTGTCGTGAATTTTTACCAGCAGGAGCTGGGCGCAGATGGCCCCGATAAGGGCCAGAAACATGTCCGTTTGGGTGTCCCATGGATCGCCCTGGGTGCCCAGGAACGCCTCTGCCGCCTGTTCACTCATCAGCGCCACCCACCACTCGATCAGCTCATAGAATGCACTGAAAGCGAGACAGAAACAGACACAGAGAAAAAACAACCAACGACCCGGCTTCAAGGGTGAGCGTCGCAACAATATCTCCCGCGCCAGCATGGCGGGGACGAATCCCTGAAAAAAGTGCCCAATCCGGTCGTAGTGATTGCGCGACAGTTCATAGCTGTCTCTGAGCCAGTTGAACAGGGGCACCTCGGCATAGGTGTAGTATCCGCCGATGATCAGTATGACGGCATGCAGCGCAAGTAGACGGTAGACCAGGATGGTCAAGGGAAAGTCATGCCGGGTGTAATAGAGGAGTGGCAATCCGATCATCACGGGCAGGGTTTCCAGAAACCAGGTATAGCGGTCAGCGACCGGGTCGAGTCCGCTGAGAATGAGCGGCGAGGCAACGCCGCCACCTAACCAAAGCAGTTCACTTTGAGCTTGCAGAGCCATGGTTATCTATACTATGTGGTTCGATTACAGATCAGTCGGTTGTGGTTTGTTAATGAAGACTGCCCGGACGGGCGAGGGAGAAGGGTGGTATCAGGGCGTCGAAGTGGTTGCCCTGGCCATCGATCATGTCATAGCTCCCCTGCATACTGCCTACCGGCGTGTCGAGCACGGTACCGCTGGTGTAGCGGAAGGTTTCACCGGGATTGAGTTGCGGCTGTTCGCCCACCACGCCCTCACCTCGGACCTCCTGTACCTTGCCGTTGGCGTCAGTGATGATCCAATGCCGGTTCAACAGGCGCGCACTCGATTGACCGTCGTTTCGTATGGTTATGGTGTAAGAGAAGACAAAGCGATCTTCATTGGGGATTGACTGCGATTCCACGTAACGGGTTTCGACCTGAACGTCAATCTGGTGCTGTGATTCCTTTTCCATATATACGTGTTGACTCTGCTCTGGCATGTTTACGACTTCATATACTGCAAGGTTACTGAGGGGATGGATTTAGTGCAATGGGTTAAGAATTAAATGCCGGTGCCGATAATGGGGTTAAGTTACCTATTTAGAGTGTCAGCGAGTGAGAAGTGTAAGTTTGACAGTCCTGCTGCTGTTGTTCAGCGCCGTCTGCTGGTCGGCGGAATCAACACAACAATCCCAGGCGCTGGTTTCGGCCGCCATGTTGGGGGATGTCGTTCGCATCAATGATCTCCTGGCGCAGGGTGCCGATGCCAACGGCACCAACCCTTCCGGCAGGACACCCCTGCATATCGCGGCCTTCAACGGCAACCTGAAGAGCGTCAAGGCGCTCCTGGCCGCGGGCGCGGATCCCAACCTGGCGGATAGCAGAGGGATTACCCCGATTATGGAGGCGTCGGCATTTGGACATTTCGAGATTGTACGTTTGTTGTTGCAACGTGGTGTCGATGTGAACGCCTCCGATCAGGCAGGCAATACGGCACTTGGTCTGTCGAACAGGGGCAAGCATGAAAAGGTGTCCGCCCTGCTCTCTGAAATGGGTGCTAAGGAGAGTCAGGATAAGGATGCCAAGTAGTGCTGTGCGGCAGACTGGTTTGATACTGATCAGTGTTTAGTAAGTAAAAGGATAAAATGGCTGAAAATTGAACAGTAACGTGAACAGGGTCTAACCCCAATATTTCACGCATTAAAAAGGCAAAATCCTGATACTTCGATATAATTCAGTTGCTTACACTGTAATCGAAAGGATTTTGCCTGTGACAAACTGCACCCAGACTGCCTTTGATTTTCCAGCCCTAAAACGCCGTAAGGTTCAAGCCGAGTTTTCCGGTGGCGATATCACCTCGGACGGCGGCGTGTTGCTGCTGCGTGAGATCGACAGGCGTCTGGGATTGCTCGAGGCGGTTGATGCGGTCATCCCCGACCCGCGAGATCCCCGCTATATTGAACACAGCCAGTTGAGCCTGTTGCGCCAGCGAGTCTATGGGCTCTGCCTGGGTTATGAAGATCTGAACGACCATCAGACACTACGCACCGACCCGGCCCTACAGAGCTCGATCGAACGCGAGGAGGTACTGGGCAGCCAGTCGACACTTTGTCGGCTGGAGAACCGGGTCGATCGCCGGGTTGCCGTTGATGTCCACAACCTACTGCTCGAGCAGTTCATTGCCTCATATGATGCACCACCCGATGAGCTGATCCTGGATTTCGACGCCACGGATGATCCGGTGCATGGCCGCCAGGAAGGCCGCTTCTTTCACGGCTACTACGATCACTACTGCTTCCTGCCCCTGTATGTCTTTTGTGGCGATCAACTGCTGGTGAGTTATCTGCGGCCCAGCCGGATCGATGCGCCCAAGCATGCCTGGGCGATTCTGGCGCTGTTGGTCAAACGCCTGCGCCGGGCTTGGCCTGAAGTGCGTATCATCTTTCGGGGCGATAGCGGCTTTTGCCGTCACCACATGCTCAGCTGGTGCGAGCGCAACGCTGTGGGCTATATCGTGGGCATCGCCAAGAATGACGCCTTGCTGCGGTGTATCCGTGAGCCCATGCAGTGGGTTGAGGAACTGGCGAAGCGAACCGGCATGAAGATGCGGGAATTCTTTCAGTTTCACTATGCCGCCAGCACCTGGAAGACGCGTCGCAAGGTGATCGCCAAACTGGAGGTCACCGACAAGGGGCCAAATCCACGCTTCATCGTCACCAACCTGGCCGGCGACAAACAGCGCCTTTACGATGACCACTACTGCGCCCGTGGTGACATGGAGAACCGAATCAAGGAGCAGCAACTGGGGCTGTTCGCCGATCGCACCAGCGCGCATTACTGGTGGGCCAATCAGTTTCGTCTACTGCTGTCCAGTCTGGCCTATGTGCTGATGGAGGCCATCCGGCGCCTCGCGCTGAAGGGCACGGAACTGGCGCGTGCACAGATGACCACGATCCGGCTCAAACTGTTCAAGATCGGGGCGGTCATCATTCGCAACACGCGACGGATCCGCTTCCTGCTCTCCAGCACCTATCCCTATCAGGCGCTGTTTTTCCAGGTGGCGGCACGACTCAAGCCGGGATAGCCCGGCAGAGTGCTGCCCCGGCACGTTGATCAACAATGGGGGTAAGGGGGAGTCTGCCCGGAGGGTGGAAAATCAGGGCTTGATAGAGGTTTGGTTCCCAGTGAGGGCAAACCATCCAAGCTTGGCCATATCACCGGCTAAATTTAAAAACGGATGAAACATGCGGGCTAAGTCAGGTTGGAAAACTGCACGAATAATCTTAAATAAGTCATTGAATAGGCTTGCAAGGTAAATGAACAGGCATCATCAACATCGTAAACCGGACTTCTTCGCCGTGGTCGTGGTGTTGGTCATGATCGGCTTTGGTCTGACATTGGCAGTGCAAGTCAGTTTGGTTGATCGGCACCAGGTCGTGGAAAGCGAGGTCACCGAGGTTGTACCCAAGGCGGGTTAGAAAACACCGCCGTCCTCAGAGATAGAACACCGACTTAGTCATCAATTTCGACGTCACTTTCATCGCAGCTTTGATGGGGGCGGGCAGATTCGCGCCGCCAGCCTCGAGCGCCACCGTGGCATGATGGATCTCGTCCTCTTTCATCTGCTCGAGTATGGCGAGGCTCTTCAGATCCTGTGCCGGAATACGTTGCATATGGTCATTCAAATGGGCCTCAACCTGATGTTCGGTCTCAGCAACGAAGCCAAGACTCCATTTGTCACCGGCCAGTCCCGCAGCTGCGCCGATCATGAATGAGCCGGCATACCAGAATGGGTTGAGCATACTCTTCCGGTTATCCAATTCACTGAGGCGGGTTTCGCACCAGGCCAGGTGGTCATTCTCCTCTTGTGCCGCACGCTCCATGGTATCGCGGATTTGCGGCAGTTTCGCTGTCAATGCCTGTCCCTGATAGAGGGCCTGGGCGCAAACTTCGCCGGTATGGTTGATCCTCATCAGACGTGCAGCCAGATCCCGTTCCTTTTCGCTCATCTCCGCTTCATCGATGGTCGCGGCCGGATTGGAGCGCTCAGTCACCTGAGGCCGTCCGAACAGGGTGCGCAGGGCGCTGTCGATGCCGATCATGAAGCGGTCGGCGGAATTGAATCTTCGCTCTTTCATACTAGGGCCTGTTAACACTCATCCAATCGGCTCTGCTGGGACTATTTTTGTCCAGAAAGGCAGCATGAGCGATGTGTAGTGCTCTGCATGAGTGAATGATAACGCAGCTGGGCGGAAAAATAGACCCAGCCCTTCGGGTTGCGCCTGAAAAAGCGCCACTCTGCGTTGCTCGTCGTTCATTTGGAGTAACCAAACCTCTCTCCTCGCGCCCCGAAGGAAGTGCCCTTGGGGTGCGCCTTGATTGGCGTTTTTTCAGACACAACATAGCCGATTGGATGAGCGTTAACAGGCCCTGAAACCATAGCTTTTTTCTTCAATGGGATACAACCGTAGTGATTAATCCTTTTTAGCGCATCAGTCGGGCCATTGTCGATAGATAAGCTCGATAGGGTGCATGACCCGGACCTGCAGCCCGGCATCGGCGATGAGCTGGCGCAACTGCATTGCGCAACCGGTGTTGCTGGTGACGAGGATATCGATTTGGCAGGCGTATAATTTCTCGATTTTCGCCTTGCCCAATGCGGTTGAGAGTGAAGGTTGGGTAAATATATAGCTCCCTGCCGCACCGCAGCAGACGCTATTGTCTGCCAAAGGAAATATCTCGGTCTGGGGGATTCTCTTCAGCAATCTCATGTCTCCGTCGTCACGACAGCTGCACGGAGTATGCACCGCCACTCTACCCGCAAAGGGTTTCAGGGCGGGAATCTCCCTATCCGGCAGGGAAAGCAGGAGATCCGTCAGGCTGACTACAGGGATTTCACTGGCCTGCTGCTCCTGTAATTCAAGCTGACACGCGCTGGCCAGGGTAACCAGGGCTTGGGCATGACTCTTTGCGGTTTGCTGCCGGTTGGTCGAGCAGTATCGCTCCGCGCTTCCCTCAAATCCGTTGTGCCGATGCATGGCGCCGCAGCAGCACTGTGTCTGCGGTATTTCGACCGCATAGCCAAGCCGTCGCAGCAGCGCCAGCGCGCTTTCGAGAACGGTCTGCTCCACCTGGGTGGAAACACAGCCGGTGAAAAGCTGGATCAGCCTTCCCTTGGGCAGATCGGCGGGATAGAGTCCGGGCTGGATGACGGCAGCGCCAGTGGGTTGTTTGCCCAGTTCTGGCAGACGTCTGTATCTGTCAGGCAGCAAGGCGGTAAACAATTGTGTAACCCCCATCTGTTTCATTGACCGGTAAAGGCGACTGATGCGTGCCAGTCGTTTCGGCTCTGCCAACTGAGTAAAGAGCCATCGCATGAATGGCCTGCCTCGCTTGCGTTTGGTGATGAGGCTGCGGCCGGCGTCCAGCAACTGACCGTATCTGACCCCTGACGGGCAGACGATTTCACAACGGCGACACCCCAGGCAGCGGTCAAGGTGGGTCTCGACGGCCATATCGAGTTCGAGCTCACCCTCAGCCAGGGCCTGTATCAGGCTGATGCGGCCGCGGGGCGAGTCAGCCTCGTTGGCAAGCAGCTGATAGGTCGGGCATTCGGGGAGGCAGAGGCCGCACTTTACACAGCGGTCCGCTTCGGTCAGCAGCTGATCAGGGGTCACGGTTAGATTGCGCGGGGCCGGAATTGATGAAACAGGCCCTATCATAACGGTTAATCGTCGTTGTATCATCGCCCGTGTGTCTTAGGGCCTGTTAACACTAATCCAATTGGCCCTGTTGTGCCTGAAAAAGCGCCAATCAAGGCGCACCCCAAGGGCACTTCCTTCGGGGCGCGAGGAGAGAGGTTTGGTGACTCCAAATGAACGACGAGCAATGCCGAGTGGCGCTTTTTCAGGCACAACCCGAAGGGCTGGGGCTATTTTTCCGCCCAGCGGCGTTATCATTCGCTCATGTAGCATAACTACACCTCGCTCATTCTGCCTTGCTGGGCAAAAAAATAGTCCCAGCAGGGCCGATTGGATTAGTGTTAACAGGCCCTAAAGACTTTATTTGATCCATGTCCTACTATCGCCACCATCTTTTCTTTTGTGTCTATGAGCGTACCGATGGCCGTCCCTGTTGCGCCCAGCATGGGGCGAAGTCGATGCGCGATTACATGAAAGGTCGGGTCAAGGCCCTGGGACTTGCGGGGCCGGGCGGTGTCAGGGTCAATACCGCGGGCTGTCTTGACCGCTGCGACAAGGGGTCCGTGCTGGTGGTCTACCCCGAGGCGGTCTGGTATACCTTTGTCGACCGCGAGGACCTGGAGGAGATCCTGCAATCCCATCTGATCGAGGGTAAAGTGGTCGAGCGCCTGCTGGTGGATTGATTATCGGCGGCGACCGAGTATGTGATGCCTGTCAGGATTGTATGATTCATTGTTAAAGAGGCGGGGAGAGCTGCCGCTAGTTTACTGACGCCGTGGTCGTAGGATCATGGCTGGTTTTTGGTTCCTTGGTAAAAGCGTGAAGTGCGTCGGTATCGGGGAGAAAAAACAGCCGGGTGATTGCTTATAATCACTTGCAATACCCGATTGATTGTATACTATTAAGAAATTAGTCTAAGTTTCCATCCTTAATGGACTGTTTCCTATGGGATTTTGAAGTTTGCCATGTCAGGTTTAGCCCGCTTATTAACCGCCTTGTCTCTGATGCTGCTGCTCGCCGCCTGCGGTGGCGGCGACCCCGATGTGCCATGGGATACATCCACTTCGGATACGGCTGACGGCGACACGATCGATGATGCCGGCACCGGTGGGGCCGATATCTTCATCGGCAGTGGTTCGGGGGCATCATTCAATGCGGGCACTCTGGACATCGCAGTGACATCACTTGCGGCGGGTGGTCAGACAACGGTCACGGCAACCCTCGCCGATTCGGCGGGCAATCTTTATCAGGAGGATGCGAGTGTATCCTTCAACATGGACTGTTTCTCGACCGGATTAGCGACTATAAGTACACCGGTGGAAGCCAACGGTGGGGTGGTGACCGCAACCTATGTTGCCCAGGGCTGTTCCGGGGCTGACGCCGTACGGGCTACAGTTACCATTAATGGCGATACTACTACGGCGACCGGCACCATCACTGTACAGCCCGCCGAGATCGGGTCGTTAGAGTTTGTCTCTGCGGAGCCCTCCCTCATCGGTTTGCGGGGTGTGGGCTTGACCGAGGTCTCCCGAGTATCTTTCAGAGTGCTGGATCAGAACGGTAATCCGGTGCCTCAACAAACGGTTAATTTCTCATTGAGCACCGATGTTGGTGGAGCCAACATTCCTGAAGGGGCGGAGACAGCAGTCAGCGATTCCAATGGATTGGTGGGAACCGATGTCAAATCCGGTACGATCCCCACGGCGGTTCGGGTCACCGCCTCTTTGGCTGAGAACCCACTGATCTCCAGCCAGTCGGACGGTTTGATTATCTCCACCGGTGTTTCCGATCAAAACAGTACCTGATTACCCCTAAACCTCAGCCATTCTCAAGAGGCGATATGGCATAGGTGGAGTGCGAAGAGCGGCAAAAAGCAATCGTTCAATCATGGCGGGTAAATCGAAACGGCGGTTAAACCGATATTCGAACTCAGCAAGATAACGCGACACATGTTTATCTCGAACCGCATGAAAAGTACCCAACAGACTGTTTTTGACATTACCCAACATCGTGTTTACCCATTTGAAGCACGAATACTGGACACTTTGGCGCCCACCACCCGTCACCATGGGGTTATGATGGCAATCAGCGGTTGTCACGCCACTAAAGCACCAAAGCCCATCGGTAAAGACTTCGCTGCCAGGCATCAAGCAGGAGCGGGCGTAGCGGGCGATTTCACGTTTGCGGAAGCCCCTTACACGACGCAGTTGAATTTTCATGGGCCTGCCGTCCCGCGTCGTCTCAACAGCAGCTACGAAAGGGATTTTGTTGCGCGACCCACGACCACGCTTACCGGCTTGCTCGCCTCCGAGATAAGCATCATCCAATTCGATGCGACCGGCCAGTTTTTTTCCACGCTCACGTTCCATCATCACCTGCATCAACTTATGCTTGAGTCGCCAGGCCGTATTGTAGTTCACCCCGATTTCGCGGGAAAGTTGCAGCGCCGAGATACTTTTCTTGCGTTGGGTCAACAGATAGATCGCAAGAAACCACGTTCTCAGCGGCAGCTTGGTGCCATGGAAGATGCTGCCGGCGGTCAGGGAAGTCTGATGATGGCACTTGTGACATTGATATATCTGACGCTTTTTGAGTTCACAGCCTGTTGTGTTGCCGCACTCAGGGCAGACATAGCCCGTCGGCCAGCGCAAATCATACAATGCCTGTCGACACTGATCCTCGGTCCCATATTGTTCCAGAAAATCGTGCAAACCAAGGCCTTTTTGAAATTGAATGGTATTTCTCGGCATGATGAAATCCTCTTTTATTCAGTAGGTTCCATTATGCTTGCACCACAGGCTCAATAGCTGAGCCTCAGGGGTAATCAGGAAACAGTATGACCCTGGGTCCTGAGGTATTTAATCCGGAAACCTGGAATATTAATGGTGTGGAAATTGCGCTAACGGTTCATGCCGCCGACCATTTCAACAATCCGGTTCCAGACGGTACATCTGTCTATTTCACCACTGAGGCCGGGCAGATCCAATCTCAATGCCAGATTGTAAACGGCCGTTGCAGTGTCAACTGGACGAGTGCGAACCCACGACCCCAGGAGAATGATGTGCCTGATGGCATGGCGGGGCGGTTCACGGTCCTCGCCACCATGCTGGGGGAGGAGAGTTTCATCGACGCCAACGGCAACGGTGTTCTGGATGCTGGAGATCCCGCATACTCTAACATTCCCGAGGCCTTCAGGGATGATAACGAGGACGGTGAGAAGCATCCAACCTACGAGGAGTTCGTGGATTTCAACACCAATGGTATCTATGACGATGCCGACAGCGATCCCGACTACAATGGCGTACTTTGCTGTGATACAGCTGCTGTGGCAGCGGCGGAAGCGGCAGTGGCGGCGGGTGAAGATCCTGGAGTTTGCTACGGTGTCACGCCTACCACTTCACCTGTTTGCAGTAGTGAGAAGAATATTAGTGTACGTGATCAAACCTTCATGATTATGGCTGAGAGTCGTCCCTCAATTACACTGGTTGACGGCACCGTGTCCCCAGGCAATACGGTAACTTTCGAAATAGTAGGTGCTAGAAATGGTCAGATCATGCCTGCGGGAACTGCTATCTCGGCTGAGCTCGAAGAAGGTAGCATAGATCAGTCATATACGGTGCCGAATGATAATTTCAATGCCCGAACAGATGATGCGAATGGATTCGATGAGTTCTGGTTCATCATACCAGCCGATGGGATTGGTCCATTAACGATTATAGTTTCAACGCCAGGTGGTGTTGAAACCCGGGCGCCTTTTTAGCTTTTCTGATTAGCGCCATTCCGGGCAAAATCAGAGCGCGGTAACAGGAAATACGGTTTTCTATTTCCTTCGGTTGACCTACAGGGATGTAGGAAACGCCAAGCCATGCTGTCTCATATGCGAATAATATTGTCTCTTGGGTAACTCTGCTTTTCATTGTTTCAGTAACTTTTAATTGGATTGCGGTGCCAAGATAGATGGAAATTAAATATCGTGCGTCCCTCCTCCAACGGGTAGTGTTGTATGGGATGTCAATGATCTGTTTTATTCACCGAGGTTTGTGATTTAAATACAGGTAAATCTCTTCACTTTGGCTTGACGCCCCTATGTACCACAGCCACAATGCCCTGAACTTTAATCATCCACAGGGACCTCCAGTTAGAAGGCGACAGTGAACAGTAACGAACCACTGGTCAAAATCCGCAATCTCCACTTCTCCCATGGTGACAGGGCCATCTTCAACGGGGTGGATATCGACATCCCCCAGGGCAGGGTGACCGCCATCATGGGGCCCAGCGGCACCGGCAAGACCACCCTGCTGAAGCTGATCGGGGGGCAGTTGCGTCCCAGCCGGGGGACGATCGAGGTGGATGGTCAGGATGTGCACAAGCTCTCCCGCAGGGCGCTCTATCGGTTGCGCATGCGCATGGGGATGCTGTTTCAGAGCGGCGCCCTGCTGACCGACCTGAATGTCTATGACAATGTCGCCTATCCGCTGCGCGAGCATACCGACCTGCCGGAGTCGATGATCCGGCGCCTGGTGTTGATGAAGCTGGAGGCGGTCGGTCTGCGGGGCGCCCGGGAGCTGATGCCGTCCGAACTCTCCGGCGGCATGGCGCGCCGGGTGGCCCTCGCCCGGGCCATCGCCCTGGATCCGATGATGGTGATGTACGACGAGCCCTTTACCGGCCAGGACCCGATCTCCATGGGGGTGCTGGCGCAGCTGGTGCGGCGCCTCAACGATGCAGCGCGGCTCACCAGCGTCCTGGTATCCCACGATGTGGAGGAGACCGCCGGCATATCCGATATGATCTATGTCTTGTCCGGGGGCAAGGTGATCGAGTCCGGCACACCGCAGGCCCTCGGGGTGTCCCAATCGCCGGCGGTGAAGCAGTTCATGGGCGGGCTGCCCGACGGTCCGGTGCATTTTCACTATGCGGCACCCACCCTGAATGAGGACCTATTGAGTATGCGGGGGGCGAAATAGTGCTCGATGCATTGGCCCGCTTCGGCCGCCTGGGGCTGGCGGCGATGGAACGTCTCGGACGCGGACACCTGTTGTTGATTCAAATCCTGGCGGGCATCACCAGTCTGCTGCCCCGCCTGGGATTGCTGATCACCCAGATCCACAGTATCGGCGTGCGGACCACCACCATCATCGTTGTCTCAGGCCTGTTTGTCGGCATGGTGCTTGGTCTGCAGGGCTATTACGTGCTGTCCCAATTCGCCGCCGAGGACAGTCTCGGGGTGATGGTCGCCGCTTCCCTGGTGCGGGAACTCGGTCCCGTGGTCACCGCCCTGTTGTTTGCCGGGCGCGCCGGTTCCGCCCTCACCGCGGAGATCGGCCTGATGAAGGCCACCGAGCAGCTATCCGGCCTGGAGATGATGGCGGTCGACCCTATTCGCCGGATTCTGTCACCGCGGTTTTACGCAGGGTTCATCTCGATGCCGTTGCTGGCCGCCCTGTTCAGCGCCGTGGGCATCATCGGCGGCTACTTTGTCAGTGTCGGACTGCTGGGGGTTGACGAGGGTGCCTTCTGGAGCCAGATGCAGGCCAAGATAGACTGGAACGAGGATATAATAAACGGGGTGATCAAAAGTCTGGTGTTCGGTTTCGTCTGTACCTGGATCGCCCTGTTCCAGGGATATGACACCATCCCCACTTCTGCCGGTGTCAGTCAGTCGACCACCCGTACCGTGGTCCATTCCGCATTGGCGGTACTGGTGTTGGATTTCGTCCTGACGGCACTGATGTTCGGAGATTAGTCATGAATACAAGAGGATTGGAGATAACCGTTGGCGCCTTCATGGCGGCTGGACTGATCGCGCTGTTCTTTCTCGCCATGCAGGTCAGCAATCTGGCCAGCATAACCGCCGGCGAAGGTTATGAAGTGAAGGCCAGGTTCGACAATATCGGCGGGCTCAAGGTGAGGTCCCCTGTCTCCATGGCGGGGGTGCGCATCGGCCGGGTGGTCGGCATCAGTTATGACCAGGAGAATTTCGAGGCGGTGGTTACCATGTCCATCGATCCGGCGTACAGTCAGATTCCCGATGACAGTATCGCCAAGATCTATACCTCCGGATTGCTGGGTGAGCAATACGTCGGGCTCGATCCCGGGGGCAGTCTGGAGAGCCTGCAGGGCGGCAGTGAATTGATGATGACCCAGTCCGCATTGGTGTTGGAGGAGATTATCGGTCAATTTCTGTTCAGCAAGGCGGAAGAAAACGCCATCAAGGATGAGCTTTAGCCTATGACTATCACGAAAGTTGAACGGGATGGGGCCTTCCGGTTTCATGTCCAGGGTGAGATGACTTTTTCCAGCGTCAAAGAGCTGTTGCTGCACTCCAAACAACTCTTCTCCGCGGTCGAGGCGTTGGAGGTCGACCTCTCCCGGGTCGAACATGCCGACAGCGCAGGATTGGCGCTGGTGCTGGAATGGATGGCGCAGGCCGCCGAGCGAAATGCCAGGATTGTTTTCACCGGTGTACCGGAATCCATGGTCTCCATTGCCCGCCTGTGCCAGGTTGAGTCGCTGCTGGAAGAGTGCACTTGAAGTGTAAAAAAGCGAATAGAGTGGAATGGCCGCCGTTTTTTTTATAATTAGGCCTTGAAATATGATCAGTTTTGGGATTGAATAATCAGTCCTGTCCAGATGCCCCCCTCGATTTGTCTTTAAAGCTTGTCTCACGGTGCCGTTCTGGATTCATAGCGAGAATTAATGAAGCGGGATGACTCCGCTCGGCAATCCCCGATCATTCAGTTGGAGATCCTCAATCTATGAGTGAGCAGATTGTTCATGTAACAGATGATTCGTTTGAATCAGAAGTGCTTCAGTCGACGCAGCCGGTGCTGATCGACTACTGGGCGGAATGGTGCGGTCCGTGCAAGATGATTGCGCCGGTGCTGGATGATATTGCCGATGAGTATGATGGCAAACTAAAAGTGGTCAAATTGAATATTGACGAAAATCCCAACACACCACCCCGCTACGGCATTCGTGGAATTCCTACATTGATGCTGTTCAAAGATGGTGAAGTTGAGGCAACGAAAGTGGGCGCTGTCTCTAAATCGCAACTCGTGGCATTTATCGATAGTAACCTTTAAAAAATCTCAGGCGCCGGATGTGCCGTCGCTGTCTGCCAAACAGAGTTCTCTGTAGACCACCTCGTTTCGTCCGGCAGCGCCTGATTAGCGAATCAACCAGTAACCTCAAACTGCCCTGTGTGGCCAATCTCCCTTCTAACGGATTTCCCAGAATAGAACAACGCCTGAAAAATTATGAATCTGACTGAACTCAAGAAAAAGCCGGTATCCGATCTGGCTAACCTCGCTACCGAGATGAAAATCGAGGGAATGGCACGGACCCGTAAACAGGATCTGATATTTGCTATTCTCAAGGCCCATGCAAAGAAAGGCGAAAGTATTTTGGGCGACGGGGTATTGGAGATCCTGCAGGATGGGTTTGGTTTTCTTCGATCGGCGGATAGCTCCTATCTTGCGGGACCGGACGATATTTACGTCTCACCGAGTCAAATCCGGCGCTTCAGTCTGCGCACCGGCGATACCATTTCCGGCAAGATCCGCCCGCCGAAGGATGGTGAGCGCTACTTCGCGCTGCTCAAGGTCGATGAGGTCAACTACGACAAACCGGAGAATGCCAAGAGCAAGATTCTGTTCGAGAACTTCACCCCCCTGTTTGCCAACCAGCGTTTCCACCTGGAGATAGGCAACGGCAGTACGGAGGACATCACCGCGCGCACCATCGATCTCTGCGCACCGATCGGCAAGGGACAGCGTGGTCTGATCGTATCGCCGCCGAAGGCGGGCAAGACCATGATGTTGCAGAACATCGCCCAGTCGATCACCCATAACCATCCCGAATGCTATGTCATGGTGCTACTCATCGACGAACGCCCGGAAGAGGTTACCGAAATGGCCCGTTCCGTGAGGGGCGAGGTGATTTCAAGTACCTTCGACGAGCCCGCCACGAGGCATGTGCAGGTCGCTGAAATGGTTATCGAAAAGGCCAAGCGGCTGGTTGAGCATAAGCATGACGTGGTTATCCTGCTGGATTCGATCACGCGGCTTGCACGGGCCTACAATACGGTCGTGCCCTCGTCCGGCAAGGTGCTGACCGGCGGTGTCGACGCCAATGCGCTGCACCGGCCGAAACGCTTCTTTGGCGCCGCCCGTAATGTGGAGGAGGGGGGCTCCCTGACGATCCTCGCCACCGCCCTGGTGGATACCGGATCCCGGATGGATGACGTAATCTACGAAGAGTTCAAGGGAACAGGCAATATGGAGGTCCACCTGGACCGGCGAATTGCCGAGAAACGTATCTTTCCCGCCATCAATATCAACCGATCCGGCACACGTCGCGAGGAGCTGCTGATGAAGCCGGATGAGTTGCAGAAGATGCGGATTCTGAGAAAGATACTCCATCCCATGGATGAGCTTGCGGCCATGGAGTTTCTCTACGAGAAGTTGAAGGTCAGCAAGACCAACGACGAGTTCTTCGAGGCGATGAAGGGTTAGCGACTGCCGGCGTCTGCGGGTTTATTGGCACATATTAAGCCATCACTTTGTCAATCTGCGTCTAATATCGATAAACCCCCTCTTGTCTCTTGTATACGCCTTTGCTGTAACCTGTGGCTTGTAAAAAAGGTGAATTAAGGCCATTCACCGGTTCAATAACCCATTTATCATCCAGGGAACGCGGGTTGATTTCCCGCCATACCGCCCATCATCTTTTTGTGCCATTTATCTACCCTGCCGAGCTACTATTTTTGAGTGTGGATTTTAGTCGTCATATGGCCGCACTTGGATGGCAGACGCCTGTTCCCGTCATGCGGGGATGCGCATTTAACCAGAACCGGTTACATTGTTAGCAAGCTAACTAGCCACTGAAAAAAATGAAAGCCATGATATTGGCCGCCGGTCGGGGCGAACGTATGCGGCCCCTGACCGACAAGCTGCCCAAACCGCTCCTGCCGATCGCCGGCAAGCCCCTGATCGTTCACCATATCGAAAGGCTTGCCGAGGCGGGTTTTAACGAGCTGATCATCAATCATGCCCACTTGGGGGAGATGATCGAAGCTGAACTAGGGGATGGCGCTGCCTGGGGGGTAGAGATACGCTATTCTCCTGAATCCGCGGCATTGGAGACCGGAGGGGGGATCTATCATGCGCTTCCCTTGTTGGGAGAGAGACCTTTTTTAGTGCTGAATGGCGATATCTGGTGTGATTTCGATTTTTCAGGCTTGAACCTGAAACAGAAAGATATGGCGCATCTGGTGCTGGTGCCCAATCCCGACCACCACCGGCAGGGGGATTTCCAGCTGAAACAAGGTCGGGTAAGTCAAGGCAGTGAGCGGCGGCTGACCTTCAGTGGGATCGGCGTCTACCATCCGCGACTGTTTGCATCCTGCAGGCCTGAAGCGTTCCCGCTGGGGCCGCTACTGAGAGCCGCCATGGACAGGGGACATGTATCGGGTGAGTGCTTCAACGGCCTGTGGATGGACATCGGTACACCTCAAAGGCTAACTCGGTTGGAACAATTGATCATGCAGGACAGGCCTGACGCCATCAGTGAATCGTGATGTCGATGACAACTGGATCCGAACGCATTAGCCTCAACCCCATCGATGGCATGCAAACGGCCGTTGTTCAACACTGGCGTTTTGGATCAATGGAGAAACCATGGGACAGGAAATAGAATCGAGTGAATTCTCTGCGCACGATTTCGCCGAGTTTCAGCGCCGTCTCAAGCGAGAGACCGAGCTGCTGGCCGAGTGGTTCGACGCGGGTGTGTTCACTTCGGAAGGGGCCGTCGGGGGATTTGAGCTCGAGGCCTGTCTGCTCGACCGGAGCGCGGGACCGGCTCCACTCAATCAACCCTTGTTGGAAGAGCTGGATGAGCCGTTGGTGGTCCCTGAACTGGCGACCTTCAACGTCGAAATAAACAGCACGGCCAGACTGCTGCAGGGAGATGTGTTTGAAAGGATGGCCGAAGAGTTGCAGCGGGTCTGGGACAAGTGCAATCGTTTGGCGCATCCCCTGGGCGCCAGGATGGGCATGATCGGTATTATGCCCAGTCTTCAGCAACAGGCGCTCACGCTGCGTAACATGTCCCCCCTGAATCGCTACCAGGCCCTCAATGAACAGGTATTCAAGCTGCGACACGACAGACCCTTGTTGATACATATTGAGGGTAGAGAGACCCTGGATCTGCAACATGATGATGTGATGCTTGAGTCGGCGGCAACGTCGTTTCAGATCCATTTTCAGGTGGATGAAAAGAGCGCGGCGAAACTCTACAACCTTTCGAAAATAGCCTCGGCGCCGATGGTGGCCGTGAGCGCCAACTCCCCCTATCTGTTCGGCTACGATCTGTGGGACGAAACCCGGATACCTTTGTTTGAACAATCCATCGCCGTGGGGGCATCCGATTTGACCAAAAGAGTCAGTTTCGGCATCCGCTATGTTTATGAGTCGATGATGGAGAATTTTCTGGCCAATCTGCAACGCTATCCCGTACTGCTGCCGTTGTTGATGGATGAACCGGCCGAGAAGCTTGCCCACCTGCGGCTGCATAACGGTACCATCTGGCGATGGAATCGCCCGTTGATCGGTTTTGATGACAGTGGCAGGCCCCATTTGCGGATTGAGCATCGCGTGGTACCCGCGGGGCCGAGTGTTAGTGACTGCATTGCCAACGCCGCCTTCTATTTCGGTCTTGTGAACGGCCTCGCGAATCGCTACGAATCGCCGGAAAGCGACATGGGGTTCATCCGTGCGCGAAGCAACTTCTACAATGCGGCGCGGGAAGGTCTGCAGGCGGAGCTCTTCTGGTTCAACTGGAAAACATGCCGCGCCGGAGAGTTGATCAGGGAACAATTGCTGGGGGTGGCAAGAGAGGGATTGACGAGCCTCGGTATTGAAACCGCCTCTGTTGATCACTGGTTGGGCATTATTCGGCAACGGGTCGTCCGTGGCATCAATGGCGCCGCTTGGCAGCGTCAATGGGTGTCGCGTCATGGTATGGATTTTCAAGCCTTGATGGAGGCCTATCTCGAACAGCAGGAGAGCGGCAAACCGGTACACGAGTGGTCGCTGGATTAGCCTTATCAGGCCGATTGGCGGCCTCGATATGAGAAACCCGGGCCAGTCTCATCGATTCAGGTAAACTATGAGTATGCTGCAGGAATTCGATTATCTACCAGAAAATCTGTTGGCCCTGGAGGCAAATCAGCTCGCCGCTCACCTGAGCGGTCCGACCCTGATTCATCTGCCCGGTAGAAGAGATCAACCGTTATTCGTCTCTGTGCTGATGCACGGCAATGAAACAGTCGGCTGGGAAGCTATACGGACCCTGCTGGCCCGTTATCAGGGAGGGCGGGATCTGCCGCGGGCCCTGAGCCTGTTCATCGGCAATGTCAATGCGGCGGCCCAGGGATTGCGCCTGCTGCCCGGGCAGCCCGACTACAACAGAATCTGGTGCGGCAGTGAAGTGGCTGAGACGCCTGAACATAGGGTTATGGAACAGGTTGTCGAACGCATGCGTGAACGCAAGCCGTTTGCCAGTGTTGATGTGCACAACAACACCGGTCTGAATCCCCATTACGCCTGTATCAATCGATTGGATACCCGTTTTTTTCATTTGGCCCTGCTGTTTTCCCGTACCGTGGTCTACTTTTTACGGCCAAAGGGGGTGCAATCGATGGCCTTTGCCGATCTCTGCCCCTCGGTGACGCTGGAGTGCGGCAAGGTCGGCAGTGCCCACGGTGTCGAGCACGCAAGGGATTACCTCGAAGCCTGCCTGCATCTGGCGGAACATCCTCAGCATGCCGTGAGTCACCTCGATATCGATCTGTTTCATACCGTGGCTCAGGTCAAGATATCGTCGCTTACCAGCTTTGGTTTTTCACCGGGGAAGAGCGATATCGTTCTGGCTCCCGATATCGATCATCTCAATTTTCGTGAACTGCCTGCGGGAACGCTGTTCGGCTGGATAAATGGCGTAGGTCTGGATGCCTTGGATGTCAGGGATGAACAGGGTGAGGCGGTGGTTGGCGACTATTTCACCATTGAGGAGGGGCAACTCTGTCTGCACCGCTCAGTGATGCCCTCCATGTTGACCAAGGACCTCAGCGTCATTCGACAGGACTGTCTCTGCTATCTGATGGAACGTTATGATTCCCACCTGGCGCAACCGGTTCCCAATGCGTCAGGCACTGGTTGATTGTCGAACCTGACGGCTACCCCTGGAGTAAGGGATTCGCCTGCAGATCCGCATGATAGGAGGAGCGCACCATGGGGCCGCTGGCAACACTGGTAAAGCCCATCTCCTGCGCAATTCCGCCCAGTTCCTCGAACTCTTCCGGGGTGACAAACCGGTCGACGGGCAGATGGTCCTTGCTTGGTTGCAGGTATTGACCCAGGGTGAGCATCTCACAGCCGTGCCGGCGTAGTGCCTGCATGACTTCGAGTACTTCATCCCGCGTTTCCCCCAAACCCAACATCAGCCCTGACTTGGTGGGTAGATCCGGCTGACTCTGCCTGAAACGCTGTAACAGATTGAGAGAGCCCTGATAGTCCGCTCCGGGACGGGCCTGTTTATAGAGTCGTGGAACCGTCTCCAGATTATGGTTGAAGACGTCGGGCGGATGAGCTGACAATGCCTCAAGCGCCGGTTCGATGCGGCCACGAAAGTCAGGCACCAGGATCTCGATCCTGGTCTTGGGTCGTCGTTGGCGCACTGCCGATATGCATTGCGCAAAATGATCCCCGCCACCATCGCGCAGGTCGTCGCGGTCGACCGAGGTAATGACCACATAGTTGAGTTCCATCGCGGCAATCGCCTCGGCGAGTTGTACCGGTTCATGCGGATCGAGGGGTTTGGGTTTGCCGTGGGCGACGTCGCAGAAGGGGCAGCGGCGGGTACATATGTCCCCCATGATCATGAACGTTGCCGTGCCGTGGTGGAAGCATTCGCCGAGGTTCGGGCAGGCGGCCTCTTCACAGACCGAACTCAATCCTCGTTCACGCAGGATGCGGCGAATGCGGCTGACCTCCTTGCCGAGCGGCGCCTTGGCGCGGATCCACCTGGGTTTGCGCGGGAGGGTCTCCTGCGGTTCCACCTTGACCGGGATGCGCGCCAGTTTGGACTTGCCTCGCTGGTGGCTTTCCGGTGTGGTGCGGGATGGCGGCAGGTTGTCTTTGTCGAGGCTCATGGGTCTACTTCTGTATCGATGAAGGTCAGAGTGTAGCCTAAAGTTTGCGCCAGGTGGTGAGGCAATTTCCGGCCGAGTGTGGCCAGGTCCGCATCTATCTGTTGATCGACCAGCTGAGTTACCTTGAGCCCGGGGTAACCGCAGGGATTGATGCGCGTGAATGGGGCGAGATCCATGTCCACATTCAGGCTGAGTCCGTGAAAGCTGCAACCCCGTCTTACCCGCAGACCCAGCGAGGCGACCTTACTCTCAGCGATATAGACACCGGGGGCGTCGCGGCGTGCATACGCCTCGATGCCATACCCGGCCAGGAGTGATATCACCGCCCCTTCCAGGTGGCCGACCAGGGTGCGAACGCCTATGCGGGCGCGTCGCAGATCCATTAAAAGATAGGCGATGAGCTGTCCGGGACCGTGATAGGTGACCTGGCCGCCCCGGTCTGTCTTGATCACAGGGATATCGCCGGGATCGAGGAGATGTTCTGATTTACCGGCCTGCCCGAGGGTGAACACAGGTGGATGTTCGACTAACCAGAGTTGATCCGGGCTCGAGGCGTCGCGTGCATCGGTGTAGTCATGCATGGCCTGCCAGGTGGTTTGGTAGGGCTGCAGCCCGAGTTGCCGAACCAGGAGATGAGAGGACACTTCAAGCGCTTCCGAGTGTATTGACGGATTATTGATTGGTGCGGTGGGCACTACAACGCCATAACCACTTTTTCGTGGGCGCTGAGATCGAGGTAGATGGCATCGAGCTGGGCCTTGCTCTCCGCGCGCAGGGTGATGGTGACAGAGACCCATTTCCCCCCCTTGCTGAGCCGGCTGTTGACCGAGGTTTCCAGGAGCGCTTCCGTATGACGGCTCACCAGTTCCACAATCGTTGCCTCAAATCCCGGCTCCGCCTTGCCCATCACCTTGATCGGGAAGTCGCAGGGGAACTCCAACAGTGTCTCTTCATCCTGGCTCATGATGATTTGGTCTTCACTCCAGCAACAACAGTGCGCTGTCTTTGATCAGCTGCCAGATATTGCCGTCAGCAATACTCTTCAGCGCCACCAGGGGGGCTTCGGTAACCGGTTCTCCATTCAGGGTGATGCTGACATGACCGAGCACCTCTCCCTGTTTGACAGGGGCCATGATTTTCGGTTCGATCTCCATGCGGGCATCGAGATTTTGATACTGGTGACGCGGAATGGTCACGTTCAGGTCCTGACCTAGGCCGAGAGGCAGTTTCTCTTTATCCCCCTTCCAGATGCGGGTCCGGTTGAGCACCTCTCCTGCTGTGTAGAGCTGGTGGGTTTCATAGAACCGAAATCCGTAATTGAGCAGGCTTTGACTTGCCTGGGCTCTGGCCTCTTCACCCTTGGTGCCCATCACCACCGAGATAAGGCGCATGCTTTCCCGCTGGGCGGACGCCACCAGGCAGTAACCCGCCGCCTCGGTGTGGCCTGTCTTGATGCCGTCGACACTATTGTCCCGCCACAGAAGCTTGTTGCGGTTGTGTTGGGTTATATCATTGAATACAAAAGACCTGTCACTATACCAGGGGTAGTATTCAGGGAAATCGCGGATGGTGGCCGCCGCCACCTTGGCGATATCCGCGGGCGTGGTGTAGTGGTCATCGTCGGGTAGTCCGGTGCTGTTGATGAAATGGGTGTCCGTCATGCCGAGTTCCCGGGCGATGTTGTTCATCAGTTCCGCAAAGGTGGCTTCGCTGCCGGCGATATGCTCGGCCAGTGCAACGCAGGCATCGTTGCCGGATTGAATAATCATTCCCTTGACCAGATCGATGACTTTGACCTTTTTGCCGACCTCGATAAACATTCGCGAACCCGGCGTACGCCAGGCCTTCTCGCTGATCAGTACACTGTCTTCCAGGTTGATATTGCCCTGTTTCAATTCGCGAAAGACCGCGTATGCCGTCATGATCTTGGTCAGGCTCGCTGGCTCAAGCCGATTGCCGGCGCCTTTTTCGGCAAGCACCTTGCCGCTGTGAAAATCGACCAATAGATAACCTGAGGCGGCGACATCCGGGGGGGGCGGTGTCGGGACGGCGGCATTGGTTGTAAACGTTATCAGGCAGGAGAGCCACAACAGAACGGTTTTTATGTATCTGTTCGGTGACAATTGGTGCATGGGTAGGGGTAGTATCGTTGGCATAGTGATGCGCTATTCTATTTATCCGTCAGCGAATGACAACATGCGGGTTGGCAATTCCGAGTCTGCCGAGTTTTTGACTCAGATGGTCAGCAAGCTCCACACTGGCAATCGGCCCCACCTGCACCCGATAGACCGGGCGTTCCGGATGCGCGCTGTCTTCTATGAGCACACTCGCCTGTAAATGTTCCTCCAGCCTCTTTTTCAGGCGCTGAGCGTTCTCGGAACTGCCGAAGGCGCCGACCTGCAGGAAGAGCTCAGGCAGCATGTTGCCTTTTCTCAGTTTCACCGGTTTAGCCCTGACCGGCGCTATCTTGCTGCCGGGATCGAGACTGATCACCTCGACCAGGCCTGTTCCCTCACCGGTAATGCCCAGCTTCCAGGCTGCGGTATAGGAGAGGTCGATCAGGCGATTGTCATGAAATGGGCCGCGGTCGTTGACCTTGACCACCACACTGCGGTTGTTTTTCAGATTGGTGACGCGGACATAGCTTGGCAGGGGCAAGGTTTTGTGGGCTGCCGTCATGGCATACATATCGTAGGTTTCGCCGCTGCTGGTGCGCTGGCCGTGAAATTTACTGCCGTACCAGGAAGCGATTCCGCGGGCATTGTATCCCTGGCTGTGGGCCATTGTGTAGTAGCGCTTGCCGAATACCTCATAGCTCTCGGGATTGCCATACCGGCTTTTGGGTTCGTCCTTGGGTACCGCATCGGGAATGGTTGCCATATCGGCTGGAGGGGGGTGGCGGTGACTGATGCCATCCCGGGCCGGGCTGCGCCCAACCTTGCTGGTGCTGCATGCGCTGACCAAGATCGTCCCGCAGAATGCGATCACAATGCTCTTCGTCAAAACCCTGGCAGGCAGTTGTATGCTCAAGCTTGTCATTGTCTACTTGGCTGCATCGGCCGCCTGTTTGGCGGCATTGATCTCCTGACTCAGTTGATAGACGGCCATGGCGTAGAGGTTGCTGCGATTGTAGCGTGTTATGACATAGAAGTTGTGCAGTCCCAGCCAAAACTCGTGTTTGTCACCGGCATCCAGCTTTATCAGACTGGTCAGTGTACCGGGTGAGGGTGATTTGCCGTTCACCGGGCGGACGCCTTTGGCCAGCAGTTTGCCTACCTGGATGCTGGGCTTCATCCCGGCTTCGACAAAGGATTGCAGATCCTCTCCGCCGTCGGTGAGCAGGGTAACGGGTTGATTGGGTTTCCAGCCATGGGTTTTGAAATAACTGGCAACGCTGGCGATGATATCGGCATTGCTGTTCCACAGGTCTCGCCGGCCGTCGGCGTCGTAGTCTACCGCGTATTCGCGATAACTGCTGGAGATGAATTGGGGCTTGCCCATGGCGCCGGCATAGGATCCCATGGCGCTTTCGAGGTCGACTCGTTCTTCCCTGGTCAGCAGCAGGAACTCTTCCAATTCGCGGCGAAAGAATTTCGCCCGTTTCGGATAGCCGAAGGCGAGTGTGGTCAGGGCGTCGATGACCCGGTAACGGCCAGTGTGTTTGCCGTAACGGGTCTCCACGCCGATGATGGCGACGATAATCTCGGCCGGTACGCCATAGCGTTCGCTGACGGAGGTCAGCAGGGCCTCATTCTCCTGCCAGAACCTGACCCCGCCTGCAATCCGGTCCGGCTTGAGAAAAATGGGGCGGTATTCGTGCCATGCCTTGGATTCTGCGGGCCGGGTGATTGCCGCGATTATGTCATCCCGAAAGGTTGTGCTGTTCAGCAACCGCTCCACTTGATCAGCGTCGAAGTTGTGCCTGCTTGCCATTTCTTGGGCGAATTTTTTGAATTCTGTCGTCTGCCTCTGGGTGTGGGCGCATGCCTGTGTGGTCAGGATGAGCGTGAACAGGGGCAGAAGAAGGAGTCGGGTAATGAGTTGCATGATCGTTTAAGTCGGTAGTAGTTTTTTATGGGTATGAATGGACATCAGCATACCGAAGCTGGCAAGAATGGTCACCAGTGATGTGCCTCCGTAACTGATCAGTGGTAAGGGTACACCTACTACCGGCAGTAATCCTGTGACCATTCCGGCATTGACGAAAAGATAGACGAAAAAAACCAGTGACAGTGATCCGGCAAGGATTCTGCCGAAGGTGTCCTGGGCCTGAGTGGCGATATAGAGCCCGCGCATAATGATAAAGAGGTAGAGAGAGAGTAGCGCCAGCACGCCCACCAGTCCAAACTCCTCGGAGATGACCGCGAAGATGAAATCGGTATGCCGTTCAGGTAGAAACTCCAGGTGCGACTGGGTGCCGTTCAGCCAGCCCTTGCCGCTGATGCCGCCGGAGCCGATGGCGATTTTCGACTGGATGATATGGTATCCGGTACCCAACGGGTCGCTCTCCGGATTGAGGAAGGTCAATACCCGTTGGCGCTGGTAATCGTGCATGAAGTACCAGGCGACCGGTCCGAGCGCAGCCATCAGCAGGCCGATGTCGCTGATCACTCGCCAGCTGATGCCGGCCAGAAAAAGGGCGAAGGTGCCAGCGGTCGCCACCAGGAGCGCGGTGCCCAGGTCGGGCTGTTTTGCGATCAGTAAAACAGGAATCAGGGTGAACAGGCCCGCAATTATCAATCGGGTAGGATTGGGCGGCAGGCGATGTTCGGCCAGATACCAGGCGATCAGCATCGGCAGGGTGAGTTTGAACATTTCCGAGGGTTGAAAGCGGAGAAACCCGAGATCCAGCCATCGTTGGGCACCCTTTCCCAGCTCACCGAACAGGATCACCAAAATCAACATGACGACCCCGGCAGCGTACAAAAAGGGAGACCAGCGACGTAAATTGGCGGGATGGATCTGGGCAAGTGCGATCATGGCGGTAAAACCGAATCCCAGGCGTATCAGCTGCTTTTGCAGCAGTATCATCTCTTTGTCGCCGGCGCTGTAGAGGATGCTCAAACCAACACCTGACAGGATCAGCAGGCCGGTCAATAGCGGAAGATCGATATGCAACCAAGCCAGCAGCCCGCTGGCCTGCGCCGGCTGTGATTCGTAGAAGGTGGTATGGTTCCTACCCCGCATCAGGTGCTCCGATGAGATAACGATCCATCACTTTGCGTGCTATGGGTGCGGCGACTGAGCCGCCATGGCCGCCATGCTCGACAACCACGGCGATGGCGATACTGGGATCTTCAGCGGGCGCGAAGGCGATGAACAGGGCATGATCGCGTTTGCGTTTCGCAATCGTCTCTTCGTCATACTCCTCATCCTGTTTTACGCTGAATACCTGGGCCGTTCCGGTTTTGCCGGCAATTCGATACTGGTCGGTATGGATTGAGCGGGCGGTACCCCGGGCGCCTTCGACGACCTGCGACATGGCATGAATGACCTGATCCCAATGCATCGGGTCGAGCTGATGAAGGTCGTCCACAATCTTCGGACTCTCTATCAGTGTGCCGTCGGGTTTTTCAATGCTGTCAACGACTCTGGGGCGGATATGATGACCACGATTCGCCAGGGTTGCAGTGGCGGAGGCGAGCTGCAGCGGGGTCGTCAGAAAATAGCCCTGACCGATACCGACGATCAGGGTCTCCCCGGGATACCAGGGTTCACGTTGTTTCTGCTGTTTCCATTCACGGCTCGGCATCAGGCCTGACAATTCACCGTCCAGGTCTATATTGGTGGGTTGGCCGAAGCCGAAACCGGTCAGGAATTCATAGAGTCTGTCGATGCCGAGCGTGCGTGCCAGCTCGTAATAGTAGACATCGCAGGATTCCACGATCGCCCGCTCCAGGTCGACCTTGCCGTGTCCCCATTTTTTCCAGTCACGATACTTGTGGTCTTTTCCCGGGAGCTGGTAGTACCCGGGGCAGTAGTTCTCCTGATGATAACCCACTACGTCGTACTCCAGGCCGGCGAGACCGATGAAGGGTTTAACGGTGGAGCCCGGTGGGTATTGGCCACGGATGGCGCGGTTGAAAAGGGGGTTATCGAGGGATTGCTCCAGCTCCCGGTAGGCCTTTGCGCTGATACCCTCGACAAACAGGTTGGGATCGAATCCCGGTTTGCTGACCAGGGTCAGTACACCGCCGGTTTTGATATCGATGGCGGCGACGGCGCCGTTGTAGTCGCCCAGCGCTTCCAGGGCCGTGGCCTGCATATCCATATCCAGGAAGAGCCGCAGATTATCCCCGGGTCGCGGAGGTTGATTCTCCAGTACCCGCAATACCCTGCCCTTGGCGTTGACCTCTACCTGTTGCAGACCGACATTGCCATGCAACATGCTTTCATAACTTTTTTCGACGCCATTCTTGCCGATGAAATTGGTGCCCCTGTAGTTGGAAGTGTCGATGATCTGGAGTTCTTGCTCGTTGATGCGGCCGACATATCCCAGTAGATGGGCGGTTTTCAAGCCTTGCGGGTAGTCGCGCAACAGGCTTGCTTTGACATCGACACCTGGAAAACGGTGACGATTGACGGCGATACGGGCAACCTCCTCATCCTTCAGGCGCACCCGAATCGGAATACTGTCGAACCGCCTGCGCTGTTTGCGCAACTGATGGAACCTGCTGATATCATCTTCGTTTATATTAATGATTTCACTCAGCTTTTGAATCGTGTGGTCAAGGTTATCAGTCCTCTCCGGGGTGATCTCCAGACTGTAGGCGGGGAGGTTTTGCGCCAGAATGGCACCATTTCGATCATAGATCAGGCCGCGTGTCGGAGGGAGGGGTTCAAGTTTTACCCGGTTATCCTGGGACAGGGTGGTGTAGTGATCGTGGTTTTCCACCTGCAGGTAGAAGAGGCGCCCAACCAGGATCAGCAGAACCAGAAGGACAAGAGCGCCTGAGGCGATGGCGCGCCCCAGAAACAACTGGCTCTCATGTAGATAGTCCTTGATCGAGGATTGGGGCAATCGAATCTCCCATGGTCTGTTAGTGTTGATTCAATCGGTACTGCCGGGGTTGTTTTTGCCTCCAGCAGGACTGAATGGGCGCTGAGTAGTTATTCTACTATGAGTGAATGATAATGCCGCTGGGCGAAAAAAACGCCCCAACCCCGCGGGTTTTATCTGAAAAAGCGACACTCAACGCTAGACTTCGTTCATTCAGTATCACCAAACCCCTCTCCTCATGCTTTGACTGACCTTTGTTTAGGCGCAACAGAGCCGATTGAATCAGCGTTAAAAAACTAGCTGATGTGAAAACGGCGCCGCATGTCCCGAAGAATAATGAAAACCCAGGGCCATAGCAGGGTGCTGATCATTGGTGTTATCCAGTACCAGAGCGAGGGTGTCGGATAGCCTGCCGCTCCCGTTGACCACAAAGCCAGCAGACGTTCCACGAGTAGCAGGATAAAAATCGTGAAGACTTGCTGACGTAACGGCATGACACGGACTCGTAGATGCAATTTCAACATAATATAGGCGATTACCGAGAATCCCAGGGCGTGCTGGCCAAGCAGCGTACCGGTGAGTACATCCAGCAGCAGGCCTGTTGCCCAGCTGATGCCTACGCCAATGCGTTCAGGCACGGCCATGCACCAGTAGATGAGGATCAGGGTGACCCATTGCGGACGGTAGGCGGTGGCCCACTCCGGCAACGGAATGATGGTCAGGATAAACCCGATCAGCAGGGTTAAGGTGATGATATAGTTGCGGGATTGCGGTTGACTGATCACTCGCCCGCCTCCCCGGTCGGTGCAGTTGACGCCGGTGGCGTTTCCTCCTCCTCTGTTGGCATGGAATCCGCAACGATGTCGGGATCCAGGATCCATACCAGTAATACTTCGCGTATGCGATCCAGATGGGCGGTCGTTTGTGCGATAACGGAGGCAAAGGGCTGTCCAGGCTCACGCCTCACATCAATCACTTCGGCCACCGGATAGCCGGGTGGAAAGCTGCCCCCCATGCCTGAGGTGGTCAACAGGTCGCCTGCCTTGATATCGGCATTGTTAGGAAGATGGGGCAGTTCGAGGCGGTTGATCAGGCCGGTACCCAGGGCGATGGTTCGCAGACCGTTGCGGCTGACCTGAACCGGGAGGGCATGGGCGGCATCGGTGATCAATAGCACACTGGCGCTGAACGGGTTGATATGGGTTACCTGACCGACTACGGCATTCGCATCAACCACCGGCTGGCCCACGAACAGCCCTGAGGTTTTACCTTTGTTTATCAACACTTGTTGCCGAAACGGGTCCTGTTCCACGGCCACCAGCTCTGCGATCAACACCCGGTCTCCAACCTTGAACGAAGAGTCCAAAAGGCCTCTCAGGCGCATGTTTTCCGCTTCCAGGGCTTCGAATTTCTGCTGTCTCGCACGCAGCAGCAGGTTTTCCGCATGCAGCCTGTCGAGCTCCGCCTCGAGATCATTGCGACTATTGATGGCGTCCCTGGCGGACTCGCTTAAAAGTAGGGGCAACGAGGCGAGATATTGCACCGGGAATAGCAGTACCGAGAGTCCGGAGCGTAGTGACTCCAGATGGTTGTAGCGATGATCCAGGACCATGATGGCTATGGACAGCAGCACGGCAGCCACCAGCCTGGTGGTGATCGAGGGGCCCTGTGTAAAAATGAGTTTAATGGCTGAATGACTCCACTTTCAATTCACTGGCCCCCTGCATCGAGCTAATGGTGTCGTTATGGGATTCGGTCTCCATCCGGTTACAGGGGGGCAGACGCTAAGGCCCTAGTCAACCATAAAGAACTCGCCACCCCGCTCATCGATGAGCTCCAATGCCCGGCCACCGCCACGTGCCACGCAGGTGAGTGGATCCTCTGCAACGATGACGGGCAGACCGGTCTCTTCCTGGAGCAGCCGGTCGATATCCTTGAGCAGCGCGCCACCGCCGGTCAGGACGATGCCGCGTTCCGCCACGTCGGCGCCCAGTTCGGGGGGGGTCTGTTCGAGGGCGGTCTTTACCGCGCCCACGATACCTGAGAGCGGTTCCTGCAGCGCCTCAAGGATTTCATTACTGTTGAGGGTGAAACTGCGCGGAATACCTTCGGCCAGATTTCGGCCCTTTACATCGATCTCCTTGACCTCATTACCGGGATAGGCAGAGCCTATTTCATGCTTGACTCGCTCTGCGGTGGCTTCACCGATCAGTGTGCCGTAGTTGCGGCGCACATAATTGACGATCGCTTCGTCGAAGCGGTCGCCGCCCACGCGCACGGAATTGGCATAGACGATTCCGTTCAGGGAGATGATAGCCACTTCGGATGTGCCGCCGCCGATATCCAGCACCATGGAGCCCCGGGCTTCGTCCACCGGCAGGCCAGCGCCTATTGCCGCTGACATCGGCTCTTCAATCAGGTAGACCTCTCTCGCCCCTGCGCCGGCCGCCGACTCCTTGATCGCGCGCCTCTCCACCTGGGTGGAGCCGCAGGGTACGCATACCAACACGCGGGGACTGGGGCGGATGATGCGGCTCTCATGCACTTTATGGATAAAGTACTGCAGCATCTTCTCGGTGACGGTGAAGTCGGCGATAACCCCCTCTTTCATCGGTCGGATGGCGGTGATGTTGGTGGGTGTTCGCCCAAGCATCTTTTTGGCGTCCTCACCCACGGCAACAACCGATTTCGCACCACCGGGACCGCGGTCCTGGCGGATCGCGACCACTGAGGGTTCATTAAGCACGATGCCCTGGCCTCGGGCATAGATCAGGGTATTGGCGGTACCCAGGTCAATGGATAGGTCATTGGAAAATATGCCACGTATGCGTCGGAACAGCATGGATCTCTTGTCTTTTTCTCTATTGGTAAAGGCTTGGTCGAAGCGCGGGCAGTTAGCGATCTGGAAGTCAGCTGAAAACCCTGCTCCGGCCAAACCGAAAGTCGGTTAATCTATCAATGGTACAGGAGTTGGGCAAGAATGGGGATGGTCAATTGAGCACAATTGGCCAAATAAATGGTGACTGCAAATAAGGTCTCTATCTCGATCAGGCTCGCGTTCCCTTGCAGACCGAATCGCAGCAGGGGTGGGACCTGAACAGCCTCGCCCTGCCGCGGGTGCCGGTCAATCCTCCTCCTTAATGCTGGTAGCGATCAGCACACCGTTGTCAAAGTTCCCTTTCACCTCAATTTGTTGACTGGCGAAGCTGTTGTCATCCACGCCGGAGATATCAATGATGACACCGAAGATCTCGATTGTCGATGCCCCCACGGAATTGGGTATGCCTTTTACCTCGGCGTTGTGGCTGGACGGCGCGTTTTCCAGCTCCAGTTTACTCGCTACAAGCATGCCGTTGTCGATATATACCTTTGCCTCCAGGTAGTCGGAGGAAATCAGTTGTTCCAGGGTGAAGGAGGAGCTTTCACCGACGTCGCTCTCCATGATGGTGGAGCTATCGACCTTGATAGTCTGGCCCAGCAGGGTCACTGTGCCGGCGGCGGTATCGACGTTGCCGATCCCGAGGAGACCACCGATTTCTCCACGCTCTGATGATGTGGCCTTCAACTCAATCTCTTCGGCGAATAGAATACCGTCGTTCATGACGCCTTCAACCTCTGCGACACGCCCCAGCGTAAGTTGGCTGGCGGCCCCGCTCAGAGAGGTGGCGGATGCGTCCACGACCTGTCCGTTGAGGGAAAAGAGATTATTTGCATCGAGCGCCTGGGTGATCTGGCCTTCAATCTCGACCTCTTCACCGTCTTCCGCCACCACGCGACTGCCGTCACCTTCGATTTCGATGGAATCGGCAACGAACAGGCCGCCGATAAAGCTGTCGCCCTCAACCTCGACAAATGTGCCTGCTGGCGGAATCGAGGGGATGCTCGAGGCATCGATGACCAGACCGCCGATCTGGAATTGATTACCGGAAATCGCACTGATCACTCCCGAGACCTCCAGTTCGCCACCTGCCCAGGCAAGCGACTTGACCTCTATGCGAGTCGCCAACACGGTACCGGTACCATCGGTGAAACCGCTAACCTCCACTTCGCTATTGACCGGCAGGTTTTCCAGCGTTGTGGCATCGATCTGATTGTCATAAACCGTATCCCCGTCCACGGTAATGGTTTGATCCATCACCTCGAGGGTGTTGTTATTGGTGATATCGTTGCTGCTGACTACACCCTCTATCAGGCTGTCGTAGGATACCGAGTCCGCGATACCGGATGCGCGTGAAGCATCACTGCTGCCGCTGACGCTGACCACCATGCCGATCGCCAGGTCGTCCTGGGTCGCAGCCATATTGTTGACGGTAAAGCTGGCGTCGTCGGTATTGAATTCGATACCGTTGACAAAAATGGAGCCGAAACTGGTTACTCTGCCCTGGGTGATGCCGGTGCCGCCGATGCCGCCATCGGCGACCTGTGGACCGCCGCCGCCACCGCAACTGGTGAGTCCTGCTACCGCAGCACCCATTGCCGCCGAAATCAGGATCTTATGAATAAGACTACTCATCTTTTATTACATCCTGTTCGAAATAGTAGATGCCTATTCCGGCCTGTTTACGGCCGGTGCCATCGACATCCGGGTTGAGATCTCGATCGTGTTGAGACAGATACTTGTCACACTCCACCAACAGGGTCTGTGACATTTCCGCACTCATATTGCGAAATTCGATAAGCGCCTCTATGGGGAGGTTATCGTAAGCGACCTTGCGCTGAAAGTAGGGGGTTTGCGAACCTTGCTGTAGATTGTGATCGATGGTGTCAATCAATAGTTGCACATCCGTTCCCAGAATATGCAGTTTTCCCGTCTCACCGGTACGCGGAACATAGCCATCGCTGAGGAGCGTGATTTTGCCGCTCTCGTCCTTGGCGATAGTGCCCACCCTGATAAGTTCGTCGTAGATCGCACGGGGTGGTACGTCACCGCTGTGTTCCTTGACCAGTTTACTGAAGCTCGCCTTCCCTTTATCGAAGTAGAGTGGCGCCGGGGTGCCTTTCTTGGATTGGAAGCGGGGATCGCGAAGCCAACCGGAAATGACCCTGGCGGCGCGGTTATATTGGTGCGCAATGGCGCTATCGTCGGGGGTGTCGATTTTTTGTAATCGGCTTACCTCTTTACGGGTCAGCCCTGTAATGACAGATACTCTGGAAACCGTCTGTTTTCGGCCGGGGATGCCAAACTCCTTGGATGCCACGTCCATAAAGGTCCATTTGCTCAGATCGGCAAAATCTCCATAAGTGAAGCCGTTTCTCAGCATCAGCCTGACCAGCGGTCTGAGCAGCTTGAGAATGGATGCAGTAAGTGTCTTGCGAATCTCGTCCATGGGCATTAATTACCGGGTGATTCTTTTCATCAATTTATCTGACTAATCTATATCCCAGCTATATCTGGATGTCGTTGATATTTATCGCCTGTCAGGCTGATTTTTTTATACCTGCAGTTTCCATCTGAACCGTTCAGCTGAACGCCATGCTGTAATTCTCGCCGGCAGGGCTGTCAGTGCCTGGCGTTGGGAATTATATCCCAATGCCTTCCTGAATTGAATTGTAGACCTAGTTGTCACTTTTCAGAAGTTGAATTTGGATCACACTTTAATATGATGCATTAACTTCCTGATTTTTTAACGATAATAAGAATTTCACCTATAATTGATGTCCTTCCAGGCCCCGGTGGATCTCAGGTAACCGTCCGGGAGCGATCATCTGATTCTAAACGGGTGAATGCCCGATCCGGAGGCCCAACTGTATCCTTCATTGGGCTGTTTACTGTTCAAGTATCATGTATCGCCGCGGAGAATATGGTAGATTTGCCCATTTTTCAGAGCAGGTAGCAGGCGGATGTCTCTAGATAAGTCCGATGTCGAAAAAATTGCCCATCTGGCACGGATGGCCCTGGATGAGTCGCAGATCGATGCCTATGTCGAGGATCTCAGCAACATCCTCGATCTGGTGGAGCAGTTGGAAGCGGCGAATACCGACGCCATCGAGCCGATGTCCCATCCGCTCCACATGGCCCAACGCATGCGGTCGGATGAGGTGACCGAGGGCGATTGCCGTGAGGCCAACCAGGCTGTAGCGCCCAAGACTGAAAACGGCCTCTATCTGGTGCCAAAGGTCATCGAATAACGGGCCCCGAGAAAATGACCGGTCTGACCGTAATCTCTCAGATATTCATTGGACACAAATCATACTATGCACAGTAAAACCATTGCTGAACTGGGCGCCGCAATGCAAGCCGGAGAGTTCTCCAGCGTTGAACTGACACGCCATTTTATCGAGCGCATCGAGCGGTTGAACGGAGATCTCAATGCCCTGATCACCCCTACCCCGGATCAGGCGCTGGCGGAGGCCGAAGCCGCTGACAGGGTCATCAGATCCGGGCAGGCCGGTCCCCTGACCGGGATTCCCCTGGTGCAGAAGGACATCTTCTGTACCAAGGGTGTGAAGACCAGCTGTGGTTCCAGAATGCTGGATAGTTTCATCTCACCCTATGATGCGACGGTGGTGGAGAGGCTGAAACAGGCCGGCACGGTCACCCTGGGCAAGGCCAACATGGATGAGTTCGCCATGGGGTCTTCCAACGAGACCAGTTACTATGGGCCAGTACGCAATCCATGGGACCGGGACAGGGTGCCGGGAGGCTCGTCAGGGGGGTCTGCTGCGGCAGTAGCCGCGAGGCTTGCGGTTGCCGGTACCGGTACCGATACCGGTGGTTCCATCCGCCAGCCGGCGGCACTGTGCGGTATTACGGGCCTCAAACCGACCTATGGACGGGTTTCCCGCTTTGGCATGATCGCTTTTGCCTCAAGTCTCGATCAGGCGGGCCCGATGACCCGCAGCGCCGAGGATGCCGCTATAGTGCTACAGGCGATGGCGGGATTCGATTCCAGGGATTCAACCTGTGCCGATCAACCCGTGCCTGACTATTCGGCTACGCTGAACGACTCTTTGCGGGGACTGAAAATCGGTCTTCCCCGGGAGTATTTCGACGCAGGACTGGACAGCGCCGTTGCGGCATCCATCGATGGTGCGATCGGCCTTTATAAGCAGCTGGGCGCCGAAGTGGTCGACATCAGCCTGCCAAATACGGCCCTGGCGGTGCCGACCTACTACGTGGTCGCGCCGGCAGAGTGCTCATCCAATCTATCCCGTTTCGACGGTGTACGATTCGGTTATCGCTGTGAAGAGCCAAAGGATCTGGAAGATCTCTACAAGCGATCCCGGGGAGAGGGCTTCGGTGCAGAGGTCAAGCGCCGTATCCTGATCGGTACCTACGCCCTTTCCGCCGGTTACTACGATGCCTACTACCTGAAAGCGCAGAAAACCAGGCATCTCATATCCGACGATTTCAAGCGGGCCTTTGAAACGGTCAACGTGATCATGGGTCCGACCACGCCGACGACCGCCTTTGCCCTGGGCGAAAAGACGGATGACCCGGTGACCATGTACCTGAACGATATCTACACCATCGCCACCAATCTGGCCGGACTGCCGGGGATATCCATTCCGGTGCGGCCGGTCAGCGGGTTGCCTGTCGGATTGCAGATAATCGGCAACTATTTCACCGAAGGAAAATTACTGAATGTGGCCCACCGGCTTCAGGCAGAGACGGATTGGCACCTTCAGACGGCTGAAGGCTTTGCGTGAGTTTGGGCCGACCGGGTGAGTGTTGTCGGCCCCTGACTGGTCAAATGCATCAATTCAAACAATTTTAGAGAAAAGATATGCAGTGGGAAACCGTTATCGGGCTTGAGATTCATACTCAACTGGCGACCAGGTCGAAGATCTTCTCCGGCGCTTCGACCGCCTATGGTGCGGATCCTAACACCCAGGCCTGTATCATCGATCTGGGGTTTCCCGGTGTACTGCCGGTGCTGAATGAGTCGGCGGTGGATATGGCGCTCAAGTTCGGTATTGCGGTGAATGCCGAGATTGCGCCTCGATCCATATTCGCGCGCAAGAATTACTTCTACCCCGATCTTCCCAAGGGTTACCAGATAAGCCAGTTTGAGCTGCCGATTGTCGGCAGGGGCTCCATCGGCATAGACCTGGAGGATGGCACGCATAAAGTGATCGGGATAACCCGTGCACACCTTGAAGAGGATGCGGGAAAGTCATTGCACGAGGATTTCCACGGCATGAGCGGGATCGATCTCAATCGCACCGGGACCCCGTTGTTGGAGATCGTATCCGAGCCGGATATGCGCTCCATCAGGGAGGCCGTGGCCTACGCCCGCAAGATCCATCAGCTGGTGGTCTATCTCGGGATCTGTGACGGCAACATGCAGGAGGGCTCATTCAGGGTCGATGCCAATATCTCGATTCGCCCCTTCGGCCAGGAGACCTTCGGCACGCGTACCGAGCTTAAGAACATCAACTCGTTTCGCTTCATGGAGCGCGCCTTGAATTACGAACTGGAGCGCCAGATCGATCTGATCGAGGGTGGTGGCGAGGTTGTCCAGGAGACCCGGCTGTACGATGCCGACCGGGACGAAACCCGTTCCATGCGCAGCAAGGAGGAGGCCAACGACTACCGTTATTTCCCCGATCCCGATCTGCTGCCGGTCGAGATCGGCGAGGAGCGGCTGCAACGGGCCAGGCAGGGTATGCCTGAATTGCCGGATCAGAAGCGGCAGCGCTTTGAATCCGAATACAGGCTGAGTACGGCGGATGCACTGACGCTGACCCTGAATCGGGCAATGGCCGATTACTATGAAGAGGTGGTTGCAAGCGGTGGAGATGCCAAGACAGCAGCCAATTGGGTTACCGTTGAACTGGCGGGGGCATTGAACAAGACCGGACTTGATCTGGCGCAATCGCCGGTCAGCCCAAAACAGCTGGGTGGCTTGCTGCAACGCATTGCGGATAACACTATTTCGGGAAAGATCGCGAAACAGGTATTCGAGGCCATCTGGAACGGTGAGGGCGATGCGGATGCCGTGATCGAGGCAAAGGGTCTTAAGCAGATTACGGATAGTGGTCAGATTGAGAGGATCATCGATGAGGTGATTGCCGCCAATCCCAAGCAGGTGGAACAGTTCAAGGCGGGTAAGGATAAGCTGCTCGGTTTCTTCGTCGGGCAGGTGATGAAGCAGACCCAGGGCAAGGCCAATCCGGGGCGGGTCAACAAGATCCTGATGACTAAGTTAAAAGACTGACCGGCGATGGGGCTGCCTGTCATCGATGAAACGTTGTGATGATTTAAGGTGAAAAGGTATCCGTGATGCAGGAATCTGTGGCAAGACCTATGAGATGGATTCTGGCATCAATTATTTTGCTTTCTCCCGTAATCACGGCCGCTGCAATCTGGCAGGACATGGATTCACCTGAACCGGCGGCAAAAGGTCTCGACCTGTCATCCGTTTACTATCGCCGACTGGGGGCGGACAGCTCCGCCTTGAGGCAACGGCTGCTGCAGGCGCCGTTGCAGGATACAAGCGCTTCCGGCATTGAGCTTGAGCTGCCGCTGCCCTATGGATCGATGCAGCGCTACGCCGTTGAGGAGTCGCCGGTGATGGCCGAATCGCTGGCTCACCGCTATCCGGAAATCCGCACTTACAGGGTGAGGGGAGTGGACGATCCCGCCAGTAGCGGGCGCCTGGATCTGACACCGCATGGCTTTCATGCCATGCTGACAACGCCGGCGGGGACTGTGTATATCGATCCGGACGGGGAAGGTGGCTATCGGAGTTATTACAAGCGTGATTATGCGGCTGTGCAAGGTGGTCGATTATCTCCCTTGGTCTGTATGCATCGCGATGGTCAACCGGAGAGTGATCATTTTGCCACAGCGTTTTCGCAAACCCTGGCAAGCAGAACTGTCAGTGGCGCACATCGCCGGGTCTATCGCCTCGCCGTGGCGGCAACAGGTGAATACAGCGCTTTTTTTGGCGGCACTGTCAGCGCCGCCCTGGCGCAAATCGTCACCACGATCAATCGGGTGAACCAGATCTATGGCCGTGACCTGGCCGTGCAGTTTCAACTGGTGGGGAATAACGACCGCATCATCTTTACCGATCCAAACTCGGATCCCTACACCCAGACCGCTGCCGGTATCGGTTTGATGCTGATCGAGAATCAGCAGCAACTCGATTTCATGCTCGGCGCGGACAGCTATGACATCGGTATTCTGTTCGGCACGGTCGGCGGCGGATTGGCCAGCGTGGGTTCCCTATGCACAATCTATAAAGCTCAGGCCTATACCGGTACGCCTATGCCGGATAGTGACGGCTTCTATATCGACTTTGTCGCCCATGAGCTGGGCCATCAATTGAATGCAACGCACTCATTCAATGGCACGACGGCGAGCTGCGGTGGTGTCAACAGAGTGGCGAGTGCCGCCGTGGAACCGGGTAGCGGATCAACCATCATGAGTTATGCCGGCATTTGTGCCGAGGAGAACCTGCAGGCCAATTCAGACGCCACCTTTCATGCCGTCAGCATTCAGCAGATGAACGAGTTTATCACCCATGGCGAAGGCAATCGGTGCGGTCAGTTGACCGTCACGGGAAACAGCGCCCCCAGTGTCGATGCGGGTCAGGAAGGGGATGACGGCAGTCTCAGCATACCTGCCGCAACACCTTTCATGCTGGACGGCACGGCAAGTGACATGGACGGGGACAACCTCTCCTATCAATGGGACGGGATGGATGCGGGGGGCATTAATGGTGCGACGGACGCGTCAACCATTGGCACCGATCTACCCGACGGCAGCAATCCGTTGTTCAGATCATTTCTGCCTAAACAAACTGCGGTGCGCTATTTCCCGCGATTGAGTCGATTACTGACGCGGCAGGAGGATATCGGCGAGACTCTGCCTCAATCCGGTCGAACACTTAATTTCAGACTGACTGTTAGGGATGGTGAAAGTGGTGTCGCCAACGATGACATCACGATTCAGGTGGATGGCGATCAAGGACCCTTCAGGATAACCGGTGGGGATTTGAACCGTTCATCTACCTATATGGGTGGTGGCTCGCATACCCTTGAATGGTCAACCGCGGGTACCGAAACAAGCTGCCCAACCATACATCTTTCACTCCTTAGTCTGAGTTCAGGCAATCCACCTGCAACATTCTGCAATAGGCACGACAGCGGATTCGACCAGTTGTACCTTGGCGAGTTCTCCAATAGCGGTTCCGCCAACATCGTACTGCCTAATGTCTCTGTTGAATATGCCCGTGTCATGCTCAGTTGTTCGAACAATATATTCTTCGCACTTTCCGATGCCACACTGAGCATTGCAAGTGCAGAGGCGGCCCTTGGTAATGACTGTCAGCCGTTGGACGGAGAATATCTGGAACATGGTGCGATCTTCAACGATGCTGACGGGGCGCAAAAGTTTGATAGCCCCGGTGGTGGCGGCCAACTGTTCTGGATACTTTTTGTTCTGGCCTTTGGCGATGTCTATCAGTCCACTCACTTAACCCGCATGTTTCATCCGTTTTTAAATTTAGCCGGTGATATGGCCAAGCTTGGATGGTTTGCCCTCACTGGGAACCAAACCTCTATCAAGCCCTGATTTTCCACCCTCCGGGCAGACTCCCCCTTACCCCCATTGTTGATCAACGTGCCGGGGCAGCACTCTGCCGGGCTATCCCGGCTTGAGTCGTGCCGCCACCTGGAAAAACAGCGCCTGATAGGGATAGGTGCTGGAGAGCAGGAAGCGGATCCGTCGCGTGTTGCGAATGATGACCGCCCCGATCTTGAACAGTTTGAGCCGGATCGTGGTCATCTGTGCACGCGCCAGTTCCGTGCCCTTCAGCGCGAGGCGCCGGATGGCCTCCATCAGCACATAGGCCAGACTGGACAGCAGTAGACGAAACTGATTGGCCCACCAGTAATGCGCGCTGGTGCGATCGGCGAACAGCCCCAGTTGCTGCTCCTTGATTCGGTTCTCCATGTCACCACGGGCGCAGTAGAGGTCATCGTAAAGGCGCTGTTTGTCGCCGGCCAGGTTGGTGACGATGAAGCGTGGATTTGGCCCCTTGTCGGTGACCTCCAGTTTGGCGATCACCTTGCGACGCGTCTTCCAGGTGCTGGCGGCATAGTGAAACTGAAAGAATTCCCGCATCTTCATGCCGGTTCGCTTCGCCAGTTCCTCAACCCACTGCATGGGCTCACGGATACACCGCAGCAAGGCGTCATTCTTGGCGATGCCCACGATATAGCCCACAGCGTTGCGCTCGCACCAGCTGAGCATGTGGTGACGGCAAAAGCCGCTATCGCCCCGAAAGATGATACGCACTTCAGGCCAAGCCCGGCGCAGGCGTTTGACCAACAGCGCCAGAATCGCCCAGGCATGCTTGGGCGCATCGATCCGGCTGGGCCGCAGATAACTCACCAGCAGTTGATCGCCACAAAAGACATACAGGGGCAGGAAGCAGTAGTGATCGTAGTAGCCGTGAAAGAAGCGGCCTTCCTGGCGGCCATGCACCGGATCATCCGTGGCGTCGAAATCCAGGATCAGCTCATCGGGTGGTGCATCATATGAGGCAATGAACTGCTCGAGCAGTAGGTTGTGGACATCAACGGCAACCCGGCGATCGACCCGGTTCTCCAGCCGACAAAGTGTCGACTGGCTGCCCAGTACCTCCTCGCGTTCGATCGAGCTCTGTAGGGCCGGGTCGGTGCGTAGTGTCTGATGGTCGTTCAGATCTTCATAACCCAGGCAGAGCCCATAGACTCGCTGGCGCAACAGGCTCAACTGGCTGTGTTCAATATAGCGGGGATCTCGCGGGTCGGGGATGACCGCATCAACCGCCTCGAGCAATCCCAGACGCCTGTCGATCTCGCGCAGCAGCAACACGCCGCCGTCCGAGGTGATATCGCCACCGGAAAACTCGGCTTGAACCTTACGGCGTTTTAGGGCTGGAAAATCAAAGGCAGTCTGGGTACAGTTTGTCACAGGCAAAATCCTTTCGATTACAGTGTAAGCAACTGAATTATATCGAAGTATCAGGATTTTGCCTTTTTAATGCGTGAAATATTGGGGTTAACGAGCAAGCCAGGCCGGACTTAGTGGAATCCATTGAAGTTTGCGGCTGTTTTCAGCTTCCCCATAAGCATTAACTATAGAGTCAGTTAAGTCTTGCCTGCTTTGTCAGATCGACTGCCGAGCACCCCTCATTTCAACCCTGCACTTTGTATAGTTGTCGCCTATGGTTTCGATCAGAATTTGGTCTTGGACAAGACAGTTTGCTTGGTGAATAGTTAGGCGCATGCGATGTTTGGGGTTGCCGGCGGAAAGTCAAAAGGAAACCTGATTACTCATGAGGCTCAGCTATTGAGCCTGTGGTGCAAGCATAATGGAACCTACTGAATAAAAGAGGATTTCATCATGCCGAGAAATACTATTCAATTTCAAAAAGGTCTTGGTTTGCACGATTTTCTGGAACAATATGGGACCGAGGATCAGTGTCGACAGGCATTGTATGATTTGCGCTGGCCGACGGGCTATGTCTGCCCTGAGTGCGGCAACACAACAGGCTGTGAACTCAAAAAGCGTCAGATATATCAATGTCACAAGTGCCATCATCAGACTTCCCTGACCGCCGGCAGCATCCTCCATGGCACCAAGCTGCCGCTGAGAACGTGGTTTCTTGCGATCTATCTGTTGACCCAACGCAAGAAAAGTATCTCGGCGCTGCAACTTTCCCGCGAAATCGGGGTGAACTACAATACGGCCTGGCGACTCAAGCATAAGTTGATGCAGGTGATGATGGAACGTGAGCGTGGAAAAAAACTGGCCGGTCGCATCGAATTGGATGATGCTTATCTCGGAGGCGAGCAAGCCGGTAAGCGTGGTCGTGGGTCGCGCAACAAAATCCCTTTCGTAGCTGCTGTTGAGACGACGCGGGACGGCAGGCCCATGAAAATTCAACTGCGTCGTGTAAGGGGCTTCCGCAAACGTGAAATCGCCCGCTACGCCCGCTCCTGCTTGATGCCTGGCAGCGAAGTCTTTACCGATGGGCTTTGGTGCTTTAGTGGCGTGACAACCGTTGATTGCCATCATAACCCCATGGTGACGGGTGGTGGGCGCCAAAGTGTCCAGTATTCGTGCTTCAAATGGGTAAACACGATGTTGGGTAATGTCAAAAACAGTCTGTTGGGTACTTTTCATGCGATTCGAGATAAACATGTGTCGCGTTATCTTGCTGAGTTCGAATATCGGTTTAACCGCCGTTTCGATTTACCCGCCATGATTGAACGATTGCTTTTTGCCGCTCTTCGCACTCCACCTATGCCATATCGCCTCTTGAGAATGGCTGAGGTTTAGGGGTAATCAGGAAAGGAAATGTGTTTTCTCTTCCGATGCTCCATGGGAGCCTGCGAGTAGCTCCCTCCTTAACGGTGGCACACAGGTCGATGCTGCCTGTGGTGGCCAGCCACATCCAATCATAGTCAGAGGAGGAATTGCATGTCTATTATCAAGCCTGCATCAGGTCTATTTGCAGTCTCCATACTCATTTTTTCACAAGCCATTGGTGCGGTAGGATTGCCGGCTGTTTCAAATGTTCATCAAGGAAAGGTATTGCCTGAAACCGGTGAATTGTCCAGTGCCATTACGACCGGTAAACCTGATGTATGGTTGCGTTTGCGTTACGAGGAAGTCGAGGACGATATTCCCACCGGCTCTCCGCTTGCCGGTACAGAAGATGCCGACCTGTTGAGCCTGCGGGCCGCACTTGGCTATACCTCAGCCCGTTTCCACGGCTTCTGGGCGCGACTGGAGCTGGAACTCAATAGGCGACTGGGCAGCGATAGCGCATTAAACGTTGACGATGACCTAACCTTTCCCCCTGGCCCGGCGGGTTCTAGAATCGCCGAAGGTCATGCGCTGATACCGGATAATAATTACGAAGAGATCAATGAGGCCTTCATCGGGTGGCGCAGCGCAACCGGTGGTTGCCCGAATGCGCCGGGTGCCTGCAATGGCCACACTTCATTCAAACTGGGGCGGCAGTCCATTATCTATGATAATCACCGGTGGGTGGGTAATATTATTTGGCGGCAGAACCTGCAATCATTCGATGCATTTCGTTTTGACAACAGTTCAATCAGCAACCTTAGCTTTTCGTATGCCTATATCGATCGCGTCAACAGGCTGTTTGGCGATGACTCACCGTTCAGGGAGTATGAGATGAATAACTCCCATTTCCTGAATGTGGCCTACAAATTGCCTTTTGGGAAGTTGAGCGGATACGGTTATCTGTTGGATTACGATGACAATCCGCGAACGCCTTTTCCTGAAGGTGTCGGTGTCGGGCCAGGAATAACCAATTTCGACTCGGATACCTGGGGTTTGCGATTTACCGGAAAACATAGGCTGCATGACAATTTTACCCTGTTGACGGAACTTGAGTGGGCAAATCAGGACCCGAGTGGCGATGCCGCTTCCAATCTCGATGATAACGATTATACCAATATCGAAATAGGAGGCGCATTCGATGTGGCGGGCAAGCCGGTGGTGTTAAAGATTGGACAAGAGGTTCTGGAAGGAAATGGAGTCAATGCCTTGCAGACACCTCTTGCAACAGTACACGCCTTCAATGGTTGGACCGATAAATTTGTTGGCGCGCCCGGAGGATCGGCGACGCCGGCAGGGGGGCTGGTGGATACCAGTGTCACCTTGGTTTTGAAAGGTTTGATGTCAAGCGTGATTGGCCCATCGAAGCTGGTTGTTCAATACCACAAATTTGAAGCTGATAACGCCATAGGCGGAGTTGACGATTACGGCGATGAATGGGGCGTGTTGTTTGCCAAACCCTTTGACAAAAAGTGGTTGGGTCTTATCAAGTTTGCCAGTTTTGAGGATGGCGGAGATGGTTTCAGCTTTGACACCGATAAGATTTGGTTGATGGGACAATACCGCATGAAATAGACAAAAGCGTTGTCATCACCAACTGCTGGATGCAGTTGGTGACGCAACCATTTCTGACGATGGTTTCCTATCGACGGTTTCACGGTCTTTGGCATGGTAAATGCGAATAATCTCCTGGTTATCCGCCATTTTCAGCTACCCTCTCATCCGACTTTTTCCCCGCCCAGGGTGCTGTAGAAGAAAACCGCAAATAGACGCAAATTCAACAAGTCCGCAAATGAAGGCAAGTTTGGTGATTGTGACAGTCCTGTAAAAGACGTTAGGTTAGGGTTTATGTTACAGCCCTGTACACCTCGCTATGGTCTGCTCACTGATTCAGTGACTGAATATTGTGGGTAATCAGGGCTAAATGGTGGTGAAGCTTGCCGCCCCCTGATTAATCCGCCATTTTAAGTATGGAAATACGATTTTTTGCCGGAAATAGCTGACTGATATTCGACTGCAACAAGGCCTATCTATTATACCGCTTCAGTACCGTTGGTGTATTTCTGTAACAGAATTCAGTGATGGTGCATCTCCGTGTGATGCCAATAATGACAATGACTTGCGTAATCATGAGGCTTTCTATAGCCAACTCCTATAGCGTTAATCAGATTTAGGTCTTGGACAAATAGTGATGCGTGGTAAATAGTTTCATTTAATGGTTGCTGTCTAGCCCGCATGTTTCATCCGTTTTTAAATTTAGCCGGTGATATGGCCAAGCTTGGATGGTTTGCCCTCACTGGGAACCAAACCTCTATCAAGCCCTGATTTTCCACCCTCCGGGCAGACTCCCCCTTACCCCCATTGTTGATCAACGTGCCGGGGCAGCACTCTGCCGGGCTATCCCGGCTTGAGTCGTGCCGCCACCTGGAAAAACAGCGCCTGATAGGGATAGGTGCTGGAGAGCAGGAAGCGGATCCGTCGCGTGTTGCGAATGATGACCGCCCCGATCTTGAACAGTTTGAGCCGGATCGTGGTCATCTGTGCACGCGCCAGTTCCGTGCCCTTCAGCGTGAGGCGCCGGATGGCCTCCATCAGCACATAGGCCAGACTGGACAGCAGTAGACGAAACTGATTGGCCCACCAGTAATGCGCGCTGGTGCGATCGGCGAACAGCCCCAGTTGCTGCTCCTTGATTCGGTTCTCCATGTCACCACGGGCGCAGTAGAGGTCATCGTAAAGGCGCTGTTTGTCGCCGGCCAGGTTGGTGACGATGAAGCGTGGATTTGGCCCCTTGTCGGTGACCTCCAGTTTGGCGATCACCTTGCGACGCGTCTTCCAGGTGCTGGCGGCATAGTGAAACTGAAAGAATTCCCGCATCTTCATGCCGGTTCGCTTCGCCAGTTCCTCAACCCACTGCATGGGCTCACGGATACACCGCAGCAAGGCGTCATTCTTGGCGATGCCCACGATATAGCCCACAGCGTTGCGCTCGCACCAGCTGAGCATGTGGTGACGGCAAAAGCCGCTATCGCCCCGAAAGATGATACGCACTTCAGGCCAAGCCCGGCGCAGGCGTTTGACCAACAGCGCCAGAATCGCCCAGGCATGCTTGGGCGCATCGATCCGGCTGGGCCGCAGATAACTCACCAGCAGTTGATCGCCACAAAAGACATACAGGGGCAGGAAGCAGTAGTGATCGTAGTAGCCGTGAAAGAAGCGGCCTTCCTGGCGGCCATGCACCGGATCATCCGTGGCGTCGAAATCCAGGATCAGCTCATCGGGTGGTGCATCATATGAGGCAATGAACTGCTCGAGCAGTAGGTTGTGGACATCAACGGCAACCCGGCGATCGACCCGGTTCTCCAGCCGACAAAGTGTCGACTGGCTGCCCAGTACCTCCTCGCGTTCGATCGAGCTCTGTAGGGCCGGGTCGGTGCGTAGTGTCTGATGGTCGTTCAGATCTTCATAACCCAGGCAGAGCCCATAGACTCGCTGGCGCAACAGGCTCAACTGGCTGTGTTCAATATAGCGGGGATCTCGCGGGTCGGGGATGACCGCATCAACCGCCTCGAGCAATCCCAGACGCCTGTCGATCTCACGCAGCAGCAACACGCCGCCGTCCGAGGTGATATCGCCACCGGAAAACTCGGCTTGAACCTTACGGCGTTTTAGGGCTGGAAAATCAAAGGCAGTCTGGGTACAGTTTGTCACAGGCAAAATCCTTTCGATTACAGTGTAAGCAACTGAATTATATCGAAGTATCAGGATTTTGCCTTTTTAATGCGTGAAATATTGGGGTTAATGTCCATACGCGGAGTCCGCATCAAGATTGAAGACCTTAGCCATCGCTATACTTCGAAAAGTCCGATTACATTCGACAAGGTCAACCTGGAAGCGAAGCAGGGTGAGATTATTGCCATTATCGGGCGTTCCGGTTGCGGTAAATCTACCTTGTTGCATATTCTTGCAGGGTTGCTGAAACCGACGGATGGCTCAGTTCGTCTTGACGATACCCTGGTGACATCGCCGTCGCCGCAATGGGTCATGATGTTCCAGGCGCCCCATCTTTTTCCCTGGATGAAGGTGTCGCAGAATGTGGGTATCGGTCTGCACTTTGCAGGTTGGGATGAGTCCAGGATGCATGACAGGGTTGACGATGCGCTCAACCTTGTCGACCTTCAGGACTATGCCGATAACAACGTGCAGGACCTGTCGGGTGGTCAGCGGCAACGTGTGGCGCTGGCGCACTCACTGGTTATGGAGCCCGAACTGCTGCTTCTGGATGAACCCTTCTCGGCGCTCGACGCCTTTACCCGTGCATCCCTGCAACATGATGTTAGATCGATCGCAAAACGCCTCGGCTTCAATGTGGTGATCGTGACCCACGATATCGATGAAGCAGTCCTGATGGCGGACCGGGCGCTGATCATGGCAGGTTCTCCCGGCAAGATCTACGACGAGCTCGAAGTCAATCTCCCCGATCCACGTGAGCGGCACGACCCGAATGTACAGGCAATGCGGACACGCCTGATGGAAGCCTTCAAACGCGCCGCTAATGAATACCCAAGCGCTTCCGGCAAGGATGCTGGTGATGAATCAAGTCCACACAGCGTCACGCAGCATGCCTGACCCTGCATAAGTTCGGAATATCCGATTACCTAACGGAGGATATCGAAGATGAATGAGCAGAAGCAGCTTATAGATAAGTACGGTGACGGAATCAACGATCCCGATCTCGTCCTGGAATACGATCCCCTATTTAAGAACGTGTTAGGTAGTGGCGTTGATAGGCGTGATTTTCTGAAAATGGGTAGTCTTGCGGCGATGAGCAGCCTGATTCCTTCGGTAGCGACCTTTGCCCAGGAGAAGAAATGGGATCCGGTGGTCCGTATAGGTTATATCCCGATCACCGATGCTGCGGCGCTGTTGGTGGCCCATGAGTTGGGTTATTTCAAGAAAGAGGGCATCGACTCCGTTCGCCCGACCCTGATACGTGGTTGGTCACCCCTGGTGGAGGCATTTGCCTCGCATCGGTTCAACCTCACCCACATGTTGATTCCGATTCCGATCTGGATGCGTTACAACAACAAGTATCCGTTGAAGATCACTGCCTGGGATCATACCAACGGCTCCGCAATCATCGTCCACAAGGACAGCGGTATCAATACGCCAAAGGATTTCGGCGGTAAGCAGTTTGCCGTGCCCTATTGGTATTCAATTCATAATATCGTCTCGCAAAAGATCATGAAGGAGGCCGGTATCAAACCTGTGATACGGCCGCAAACCGCTAAACTGGCCCCTGATGAGTGCAATTTCCTGGTGCTCAATCCTCCTGAGATGCCGCCGGCCCTTGCGGCCAAGTCGATTGACGGTTACTGCGTGGCCGAACCTTTCAACGCCCTGGGCGAGATCAAGGCGGGCGGAAAGGTGTTGCGCTTCACGGGTGATGTCTGGAAAGGTCATCCATGCTGTGTCGTGGTCATGCATGAGGCCGATGCGATGGATCCTGATCGCGCAGCCTGGGCTCAGGGTGTGCACAACGCGATTATCGCTGCGCAAATCCATCTCGGAGAAAACAGAGAGGAGATGGCGCACATGCTCTCCCGTAACGGCAAGAAATATCTGCCGTTCCCGAAGAAAGTCATCGAGCGGGCAATGCTGTTCTACGACCCCGCCTACTACAGCAATCCGGTGGCGATCAAACATCCGGAATGGGGTATGAACCGAATCAATTTTCAGAGTTGGCCCTACCGTTCCGCCACTGAACTCGTGGTTTCAGATCTGAAGAGTACTGTACTCACCGGCGACGCCAGTTTCCTTGACGGGCTCACACCGGAGCATGTGGCTGATGACCTGGTCAACTACGAATATGTGAAGAATGCCCTCGAGGCCAATCCGAAATGGAAGGATGACCCGAGCGTGCCCAAAACCGGCGACCCCTACACCAGAGTAGAGGTGGTTAAACTGTGAGTGAAGATGCCGCATCTTTCAAGGTGGGCGAATCCCGACCGTACCGCGTCCTGAAATCATCAGGGCGCGGCTTATACAACTTCTTTGGTGGGTTGGCGATCCTGTTCATCTTCTGGTGGATTGGCGGTTATTTCATATCCATCAATCCATCCACCGAACACTTCGCGGCATTCGGGCCGATTCCCACTTTTAAGGCGTTCCCCGAATTATGGTCCTCCGGCACGATTCAGAGTGCGATAGCCGCAAGTGGTTATCGTTTGGGTTTGGGCCTGCTGATTGCGATAGTGATCGGTGTGCCGATCGGCATTCTGATGGGCCGAAGCAAGCGTTTCCGCGAAATAAGCAATTCACCGTTTCAACTGTTGCGCATGATCAGTCCGTTGGCTTGGATGCCGCTCGCGGTCATAGTTTCCGCAACCTGGAATCAATCGATCATTTTTCTGATTGCAATCGCATCGGTCTGGCCGGTGGCCTTTGCCACCGCCGCAGGTCTGGCGAAAATCGACCCGGCCTGGTTCAAAGTGGCGCGCAATCTGGGCGCTACGCCCGTACACATGATGACCAAAATCATTCTGCCCGCAATCAGCTTCGATGTGTTTACTGGTATTCGGCTGGCGCTGGGTGTGGCGTGGATTGTGTTGGTGCCGGCGGAATATCTGGGAGTCACCTCCGGTCTCGGCTACTCAATAGAAGACGCCAGGGAAACATTGTCATACCACCACCTTACAGCCATCGTGCTGGTGATCGGTGCTCTCGGTTATATTCTCGACAGTACCTGTGTGTTGCTGATCAAACAATTCAGTTGGCACCGTGGAGGTGAATCGTGAGTCATCATAGCGAGGAGATAAATTGCGAGTTCACCCGTTGGAGAGGTTTTTAAGCAATGAGTAATGATACCGCACCTGCCGGGTTGAATATCATCAACAGCATGATGGGTGCTAATGCATCGCAACGCCTATTGAAATCGTCCTGGCGGGGATTGTTGAATTTCATTGGCGGGCTCGCGATCCTGTTTGTGGTCTGGTGGTTTGGTATCTACCTGATATCTTCAAATCCATCTACTGAACATTTCGGTGACTTTGGGCCGATACCTGCAATTCAAGCGATCCCAGAATTATGGGAAGAGAACACGATACAGAGTGCAATCACATCCAGCGGTTACCGTTTGGGTAGTGGATTGTTGATTGCTATATGCATCGGGGTGCCCATCGGCATTTTGATGGGACGCAGTAAGCGGTTCCGTGAATTGAGCAACTCACCCTTTCAGTTGCTGCGCATGATCAGTCCTCTCTCTTGGGAACCCATCGCGGTTATAGTTTTCGCAACATGGAATCAGGCGATCATATTCCTGATAGCCATTGCATCGGTTTGGCCTATTGCGTTTGCAACCGCAGCCGGTCTGGCCAAGGTCGATCCGGCCTGGTTCAAGGTAGCGCGAAATCTTGGCGCCAAACCCTGGCATATCGTGACACAGATTATCATACCGGCGATTACATTCGATGTGCTTACAGGTATACGTCTTGCACTCGGTGTGGCATGGATCGTTCTCGTTCCTGCAGAGTTCCTTGGTGTTACTTCCGGCCTTGGCTACTCGATTCAAGATGCGCGTGAGGGTCTTTCGTACGACCATCTCATGGCATGGGTACTTATCATAGGTGCTATCGGCTACATCCTCGATAGCTCCTGTGTGATGCTAATCAAGCGCTTCAGTTGGCATCGTGGGGATCAGTGACATCTCGTAGTCTATGACGCGATAACAGCAACCTGAAAGGCTTGGTATCAAGCATATGTTGTGTGCTGGCGGATGCGAGGTAAATGTGATGAGCAGATCGAGGTTCAGCGAAGAAAAGATCTTGGCTGTTTTGAAAGAAGCAGAGGAGTCGGATGAGAAGATCACTGAAATATGCAGCAAGCATGGGATCTCCGATGCCACATTTTACAAATGGCGGTCGAAGTATGGAGACCAGTCAGTCAACGACTCAAGGCGCTTGAAGCAGCTCGAGGAGGAGAATAAGCGACTTCGAGCGCTTGTTGCCGATCTCGCTTTACGTAATCAGGCGTTGAAGCGCGTGGTATCGAAGAAGTGGTGAACACTAAAGGGATGAATGTGGTAGGCATATTGTTTGGTTTGCAGTGACAATGCAATAGAGAGAGAGGCGACAACTTCATGTCACAGAATTATCACATCGTTTGCTTGACCGGAACACGTGAAAAGTTACAGATGGCGGCAATGTTCGCATCGGTGGCGGCTGCCACGGGTGATCAGGTTACTGTGTTTTTTTCAATGAATGCATTGCCCTTCTTTATTAAGGATTCGGTACAGGATCCACCGGTGGAAGGCCGGTTTGGTGAATTGATGAATGACGAAGTGGGTGTGCCGCCGTTCAAGCAGTTGTTTAAAAGTGCGGCGGAATTGGGCGATGCCAAACTTTTGCCCTGTTCCATGGCCCTTGATCTGTTGAAGATTACCAAAGAGGGTCTTGATCCCGAGTTTGGTCCGCCGACAGGGCTGACCCGCTTTCTTAACGATGCGGAAGGCGGGCAGCTGCTCACATTTTGATTCGATAGCGGCTCAAACCATTTCAGCAAGAGGATATTGTGAATGAGTGAATTTAAAACCATCGATGCTCGAGACACTTTCTGCCCCGGGCCGCTAATGGAGCTTATTACCTATATGAAGCAGGCGGCTGTAGGGGATACCCTCGAACTGTTATCGACCGATAATGGAACGGCATCCGATGTTCCCGAGTGGATCGATAAGGTCGGACACGAAATGATCAGTAGTGAGAAGGTCGGCGAGGTCTGGCACCTGAAGGTTCGCAAGCTCAAATAGCGGTAGGTGAAGAGGAGTGGGTTGATTACTTGTTAATCAATGGCTCAGCTGGTTTAACAAATGAGATTTGTCTGACCCAGCGTCAGAGATCTCCTGTAATAGTGGATTAGGAGAGTGCAATGAGAATCTTAGTCGTCGGTGGTGGCTGCGGTGGTACCATATTGGCCAACAACCTTGCGCGGCGGCTGGCCAGCGAAATCCGCAGTCGGAAGGTCAGACTCACACTGCTTTCGGCCTCGGATAAACACATGTATCAGCCGGGCCTGCTGTATGTGGCGTTTGGACAGATGATGCCTGACGAACTGTATCGCGACCAGGAGAGTCTGCTTGAGCCCTCGATTGAGTTTCATGTGGATCCGGTCGAGGCGTTTCATCTTGATCAGAACAAGGTCACAACAAAAAGCGGCAAGACACATGAGTATGACGTGATGGTCATCGCAACCGGTTCACGTATCGTGCCTGAAGAAGTGCCGGGTCTGGTCGAGGGTTCTGAAACCTTCTATTCCGAGGCGGCTGCCGTGAAGATGTTCAAACGTCTCCGTGAGTTTGAGGGCGGCAAGGTTGCGATTGTCGTCGGTGTCCCGCACAAATGTCCGATCGCCCCGGTGGAGGTGACATTCTCCCTGCACGACTATTTCAAGACGCGCGGTATCCGCGACAAGGTGCACATCAAGTACCACTATCCGATCGGTCGTATCCATACAATTGAAAATGTCGCCAAATGGGCAAAGCCTGAATTCGACCGCATTGGCGTTGAATATGAAACCCTGTTCAACGTCAAGGAAGTGGATGTGGAGAATCAGGTGGTAAAGAGCGAAGAGGGTACGGAGACCGCGTATGATCTGCTTATCTCCATACCACCGCATAGAGGAATGCCGGTGATCGAACGGGATCAGCTGGGCGATGGCGGCTGGATACCCACTGATCGGTACAAACTCACCATGGAGGGACATGATAATGTCTATGTATTGGGGGATACCACCAACCTGCCGGTCAGCAAGACCGGTTCTGCGGCGCATTTCGAAGCCGAAGTGGTGGCCGAGAACATCGCTTCGATCATCAAGATCGGTACACCCGTACGTGATTATGATGGTAAGGTCTACTGTTTTATCGAGGCGGGTCATGATAGGGCGACCTATGCCATGTTCAACTATGAGAATCCACCTGACCTGAAGGCGCCCAATAAATCGATGCACTGGTTTAAAATGAGCTATAACAAAATGTATCCTGATTACTCATGAGGCTCAGCTATTGAGCCTGTGGTGCAAGCATAATGGAACCTACTGAATAAAAGAGGATTTCATCATGCCGAGAAATACTATTCAATTTCAAAAAGGTCTTGGTTTGCACGATTTTCTGGAACAATATGGGACCGAGGATCAGTGTCGACAGGCATTGTATGATTTGCGCTGGCCGACGGGCTATGTCTGCCCTGAGTGCGGCAACACAACAGGCTGTGAACTCAAAAAGCGTCAGATATATCAATGTCACAAGTGCCATCATCAGACTTCCCTGACCGCCGGCAGCATCTTCCATGGCACCAAGCTGCCGCTGAGAACGTGGTTACTTGCGATCTATCTGTTGACCCAACGCAAGAAAAGTATCTCGGCGCTGCAACTTTCCCGCGAAATCGGGGTGAACTACAATACGGCCTGGCGACTCAAGCATAAGTTGATGCAGGTGATGATGGAACGTGAGCGTGGAAAAAAACTGGCCGGTCGCATCGAATTGGATGATGCTTATCTCGGAGGCGAGCAAGCCGGTAAGCGTGGTCGTGGGTCGCGCAACAAAATCCCTTTCGTAGCTGCTGTTGAGACGACGCGGGACGGCAGGCCCATGAAAATTCAACTGCGTCGTGTAAGGGGCTTCCGCAAGCGTGAAATCGCCCGCTACGCCCGCTCCTGCTTGATGCCTGGCAGCGAAGTCTTTACCGATGGGCTTTGGTGCTTTAGTGGCGTGACAACCGCTGATTGCCATCATAACCCCATGGTGACGGGTGGTGGGCGCCAAAGTGTCCAGTATTCGTGCTTCAAATGGGTAAACACGATGTTGGGTAATGTCAAAAACAGTCTGTTGGGTACTTTTCATGCGATTCGAGATAAACATGTGTCGCGTTATCTTGCTGAGTTCGAATATCGGTTTAACCGCCGTTTCGATTTACCCGCCATGATTGAACGATTGCTTTTTGCCGCTCTTCGCACTCCACCTATGCCATATCGCCTCTTGAGAATGGCTGAGGTTTAGGGGTAATCAGGAAATGTATTGGACCAGCGTCCGCGGTCTACTTTGAGGAGGCGTGGTAATGACTGCTCAGACTGAATCACCTCAACCCGCAAACACCGTTGATCGTGAAGAGCTTGCCCAGGAACTGGAGCAGCTATCAGAACTTGCGACACTGGTTTTGTCGGCGCGGGATGCCTTGTCGGACGATATAGTTTCCCGTGTCGCTTCGGCATTGAGTGAAGGAATCACACTACTTGACCGGCTTACCCGCAATGAGGGTCTTATGCGCCTGTTACAGGTGCTCGATAGGCCGGAGACTCAGCATCTGCTGCATGGACTCTCCACTGCGCTCTCACAAATGAGTCGGGAAATCGCAATCTCGCCGCCGGCCAAGGGTGGTCTCGGGGGGGTGTCAAACTGGCGATGGAGCCCGGCACGCAAGAGGGTCTGCGATCGCTTTCGCTGCTGGGTAAGTATTGGAGCGACAGCATGCGTGAACTGCACCGTAAGGGCGGCGGCAATTGAACAGAAAAGCTGCTGATTGCGATGGGCTGCCGGAGAGTGCTGTCATCGGACTGTTTATTCGATAAGAAGCTTGAGAGGCTGCATCTCTTTATACATGATAACGAGAGGTTTCCTGCTGGTAAAGGTGAGAATACGGGTGCTCGATGGATAAAACAGATGGCTGCACAGGAACATGTGCATCTCCTCTCCACGCAGTAGAAACTCCTTTAGGCGAAGGATGTTCCTCATATCCACATCATCCTGCAGTGGGTGTTTGTAATGGTTCAATAACAAGCAATCATCAGACAGCGTCAGTTGCGGGATCTCATCGTGATGTCCCAACAGCTCGTGTTGTGCCTGTTTGCGCAGACGGGAGGAGAGGATCAAACCGGCCCGGTCTTCTCCGAATAGCCAGCTGATATCCCTGTCTTCATCGTAGTCGGCACTGTGTTCGCCAAAGGCGAGGCGCCAGCCTCTGTAGTAGGCGTTGTATCGCTTGACGATCCGTGAGTTATTCATTGTATGATCAGGGTGTAGTTAACGTGCCTTGCATTACCAGGTGGGCTGAGGTGCAAAAAGGTAGAAAAACAATAAGTTATCTTCGGCTGGCCTTTATAGGTGGTGCAATCTGGCCAGCTCCTCATTATGCAATGGATCGAGCCTCATACTACTTAAAACGCTCTCTGCATACAATCTTCAGAAAGTGGATTTGCCACGGTTGCATTGGATGAGTGTTAACAGGCCCTAAAACACCAGATTCATCACCAGCATCATGACGGTCAGAAACAGTAGTGTCATGATGCCGCCCGCGCGCATAAAATCAGATACGCGATACCCTGCAGGCTCCATGATCAGTGCATTCACCTGGTGAGTGGGGATCAGGAAGGAGTTGGATGTGGCGATGGCAACGGTGAGCGCGAAAACGGCGGGATTACCGCCGGCGCCAATGGCGATATTCACTGCCAGCGGAACCAGCAGAACCGTGGCGCCCACGTTGGACATGACCAGGGTGAAAAAGGTGGCGAGTACCGCAACCGACAACTGGATGATCCAGATCGGCATGTCTCCCACTACCCAAAGCACCTGATCCGCAATCCATTTTGCCGTGCCGCTGGTCTCCACTGCGAGACCAAGCGGTATCAGGGAGGCAAGCAAAAAGACCGTCTTCCAGCTGACCGCTTCATACGCCTCATCGATATTGAGGACACCGGACAGCACCATCCCAATGGCGCCGGTAAGCAGGGCAACCGAGAGACGGATGTCGGTAAACAGTACCATTGAGAGCGCGATGCTGAAAAACAGCATCGCCCATCCCAGCTTGTGTGGGCGCAAATCCTCATGGGGGTATTCAGTGGTCACGACGACGAAGTTTTTATCTTTTTCGATCCTCGGGAGAACGTCCCATGGGGTGTGCACCACCAGGGTATCTCCCGCCATAAAGGGCATATTGCGTATATCCTCCCCCTCACGCAGGGTTTCACCGTTGCGGTGTAAGCCGATCATGGCAAGGCCATAGGTCTTCCGCATCCACACATCACGGGCGCTCTTGCCGATGAGTGATGAGCCGGGCGGTATGACCACTTCGGCAATACCGGCCTTGTTGGCAGCAAGGTCATTGGAGAATGTACGCAGGGTAGGCCGCCTTTTAAGCTTGAATACCTCGGCGAAGCTGGCCAGAGAACTCGGGTCGGCAACCACTCCCAACACCATGCCGGCTTCAAGATCGACGTCCCGGGCCAGGGCGCCCGGACCGATACGGTTCGCCTCGCCCGAAAGCTTTGTTGCGATCACTCTGACCCGATATGCGGTCTCGATGTCATCCAGCTGTTTGCCGATCAGGCCGCTCTCATCGGTGACAACCACCTCTGACAGGCTGTAGCGTAAGCCGTAGACATCCTGGAAATACTGCATCGGATCGGTACCGCTGGTGCTGCTTTCACTCTTGGTTTTCGGCAGCACGAAACGTCCGGCCAGTAGGAAGTAGATGATTCCGCTGACAATCAGGGCGATCCCGATCGGCGTGACAGAAAAGAGTCCCCAGGTCTCCATCTGTTGATCGGCGGACAATGCCTTGTTTGAGGTGAGGATCAGGTCGTTGAGCAGAATCAGCGGACTGGAGCCGACCATGGTCATGGTGCCGCCGAGAATAGCGGTAAAGCCCATCGGCATCAGCAGGCGGGACATGGGCAGGCCGGAACGGGCGGAGATGCGCGATACTACAGGAAGGAACAGTGCAGCCGCGCCCACGTTCTGCATGAAAGAAGAGATGAATCCCACAGTGGCGGATATGATCGGGATAATCCTGCCCTCAGTGGTGCCGCCGGCCTTGAGTATGAATGCGGCGACACTGCCCATGATGCCGGTTTTATCCAGGCCGGCGCCGATGATCATGACTGCGATGATGGAGATGACGGCGTTGGATGAAAAGCCATCGAAAAGATGCCTGTTATCGACCAGCCCCTGATCGAGTCCCATCAGCGGTGCAAGCAGGGACGAGAGGCCCAGCAACACCATAATACTGGCGGCGGATACATCCACCCCGACGACTTCGAAGGCAAACAGGTAGATGGTCAGCATCAGGATGGCGCCTACCCAGGCGATCTCGACAGTGGGGGATAGATTGGCCAGCAACAGTGCTGCGATGAGGAAGATGGCGCTTGAAATGAGCTGTTTAAGAGAGAGGAGTCTGCCTTGGCTGGGCATCGATTGCTGGTTGTTGGATGGTGTCATGCGTTTACTGCTTTAAAAAAACTAGGGTTCGTGGGTGCTCGTAGTGTCACCATCCCCGTGGCGCAAATGAAAAAAGTGCTGCACTGCACATTCCTATATGGAATTGCATTCGGGTTAGAATGGTGCGTAATTTTGCAATTACGGCCGATAGATGGCCTGAGAATCAGCGTATCCTGCCTAAAGACTCAGGTATTTTCAAATAAATAATAATGTCTTAATATTCCATTATGGAATATACAAATCTACCTGACCTGAAATATCTGGCGACATTGAGAGCGGTCGTCGAACAGGGTGGGGTTTCCGAGGCCGCCCGACTGCTGCACATCGGCCAGCCTGCGGTGACCAAACGGTTGCGTGTCCTTGACGGTTGTTATGCGGCGGATTTGATGCAGCGGCAAGGGCGTAATTTGGAACTCACCCCTGCTGGGGAACGGGTCTACGCCTTTGCGCGGCTGGTGCTCGATCATCAGGCCTCCCTTTTGGATGATCTGGAGTATCTGCGGTCGGGTCTGAACAGACTGCGCCTCGAAGTCACCTTCGCAATCGGCGAACATCTACTGCCGAGCCTGCTGCTGAATTTCTCCGATAACTTTCCTCAGTACAGGATAGAGAGCCGCATGGGTTACAGTCGGCATATTCAACGCCGGCTCGCGACGGGGCTCTCCGATCTGGCATTACTCGAGCAGGCCCCGGACCATCCCGAGATCCTGGTACAGAAATGGCTGGACGATGAACTTGTACTGGTTTGCGGTCTGGGGCACCCGCTTTGGGACAGTGGACTGTTGCCGGTAACAGCGTTGGGGGAGTTACGCTATGTGCTGCGCGAGTCCCGGTCATCCATGCGGATCACCCTGGATAAGGCGTTCAGGGATATCGGCGTCGATCAGTTGCCCATTGTCATGGAAGTGGGGTCGACGGACACCATCGTGGAGATGCTGCAGCATGGTGGGCATGTCAGTTTCCTGCCCCGTTTTGCGGTCGACGATGCCTTGAATGCCGGCACCCTCTACCACATAAAAATACAGGGACTTCGTATCAACCGTACCCTGTGGATTGCCAGAACCCGTTCGAATCTAAAAAGTGCCGTGGCTGAAGCGTTTATCCAGTTGCTGCGTAAGAGATCATGGAACGGATAGACCGGCGTTTGGTTTCGCCGGCCCTAGAAGGCGCAGATGACTATGGCATGAACTTGCTGCGCCTCAAGGCCGATCTCTATTTCGATGCTCGACAGCTTTGTATTGCGCAAAATCTGCAATAGCACCGGTTGTTTCAGAATGATGCCTCAATCCCTAAGTTGACTGAATGTGTAGTCCTGCCCTTTCTGCGGTTGATGGCAGGCAAAGCAGGCCGATGCGGCTTTATCGCCGACAACGCGATTTGTTGGGTCGCCACCGCCAAACCCCTCGAAGCCCCATCCGCCGGTTGCTGTGAATTTTGTAGAATCTTTATGCATCACGCCCAGCACCTTGCGTCTGCTCTCGGTGACGGTATTGTCGGAGCGCACCGTATCCAGAAGGTCGAAGATGATGACGGCCCCGTCAGGGAAGAGTCCTTTCCGGTAGCCCTCAAGCGCCTTTTCGTTGGCATAGATGTGATGAATGCCGCCAAATGCATTGAACAGCGGATGGCCTTCTTCAATCACCATGCTCTTGACGTGATGCCAGTTACGATAATCTGTCGGGTAGGGGACTTTGGATTCTGTCGCCAATGCAACGGATGCCGTTACCCATAATGCAGTAAACAAGTGTGCTTTCATCAATCTATCCTCCTTATGGAGTTGGTGGTTAGCGTAAACGGAACAGCAGATATGTCGAAAATACGGTATTGCTTAATAAGTAAGTAGTCCTAACTAATAAAGTCAATAAAAACCTCTCTGTGTGTAGCGTGCATTTAAGCCGTCATCATGCGGCAGCTTCATGCTCCGGGCAATCTACGCGCAGATGCCGGTCAGCCATGGGAGCATCGACGAAGGCACAGAAGTGCGGGGTCTTGGTCCCGGGGGCAACGTTCTTTCGGAAGTGGCGACAGCTTACACAGGTCCGTTGCGGCGCGATCAGCTTGCGCTGCTGAAGCTGGCTGATCATTTTGATGACCAGTCCCAACAGTACTTGCTGCTCGTTCTGGGTAAGGCCCAGAATGACGGGCTCGAAGCTTGCCGGCCATTTCTGTGCGGCCTTTCTGCCTTTGGCTGTGACCTTGAGCGCGATCGCCCTGCCATCCGCAGTGTCTGCGTATTTCCGTACCAGCGCCTTTCTTTCCAGGGCGCTGACGGCATCACTGGCAGTCGCCTTACGAATCCCGGAATGGGCTGCCGCGGCAGTGAGTCGTGTACCCTGCGGCCGGCTGACGACAAAGCGAAGTAGGTCGGCCTGGGTCGGAGATAAGCCAGCCGCCTCGGCTGCTTGCCAGTCTAATTGGCGCGCCACTGATGCCAGTCTTGTGAGCCCGTCGGCGATTCGGCGGGCGAGTGGTTCTGTGATCTCGTCGAAGTTCATAGTTAGTAATCCTGACTAATAAACCGGACTGTGTCAAACTAATATTGCAGTTCCGGCAGCTGGGTGCCCTGGGGCATTGTCATATCTCAACAGTATCAACTGGAAGAGGATAACCACTGCCGGGCAGGTATAAGGTTAAGTCGATGGTTACTGTGACATTCTGTCATTTAGCTATGACTATTTGTCATTATTATTCCATATTTTCCCGCAATTTTAAGTTGCCGATTTTTTTAACCGAATAATTTGATCTATAAAAATTTCCCAACTAACCTTGCATTGTGCGCCCACTGTTTTTCGCTCAAATAGCGGAACCCTAAGTGGGTGATCAAACATCTTCTACGCCAATTCGACTCGCCCAACCAGCCTTGGTATCCGTTTACCGAGGAGGTGATCATTCGTACCAAGAATAATTACAGCGTCTGTGTTGCCGGGTTAGTGGTCAGATCCAAGTTAAGCAAAAAATATTTCTAAAACTTAATGTTAGTTGGGAAGGAGAACAATATGCTCAGGTCCCTTTTGATAGATGCGGAAAAGTGTACGGGATGCGTGCAATGTGAATTGGCGTGTTCCTTTGAAAATGAAGGTGAGTTCAATCCTGCCAAATCACGAATCAGGGTTTTTACATTCCACCATGAAGGGCGTTTTGTTCCCTATACATGCACACAATGCGCTGAAGCCTGGTGCATGCAGGCCTGTCCTGTTGACGCCATTACGCTGGATGCCGACAGCGGTGCGAAGGTTGTCAATGCATCCGTCTGTGTCGGCTGCAAGGTCTGCACCATCGCCTGCCCCTTTGGCGCTGTCAACTACAGCAGTAGCAGTGGAAAGGTGGTCAAGTGTGATCTCTGTGGCGGAGATCCCGCGTGTGCCAAGGCCTGTCCGACAGCTGCGATCACCTATGTGGACGCGGATCAGACAGGATTTGAAAAGATGCGTGCCTGGGCGGGTAAAACCGACGCCGGCAGTGCCGCAAGTGCATAATCTGGAGGTAAATAGCTATGTCATGGGCTGGAAAAATTCTTCGCGTCAACCTGACTCAAGGTACCTGCACCACCGAGGCGCTCAATCGTCAATGGGCACAGGAGTATCTCGGCCAACGCGGCCTGGCATCCAAATATCTGGTTGAGGAGATCGACCCGCAAGTCGATCCCCTCAGTCCCGAAAACAAGATGATCATGACCACCGGACCCCTAACCGGGACCATGGCTGCGACCAGCGGCCGCTATTCGGTGGTTACCAAGGGACCGCTCACCAACTGCATCGCCTGTTCCAATTCCGGGGGGTTTATCGGCGCCGAGATGCACTTCGCCGGTTGGGACATGATCATCTTTGAGGGGAAGTCGCCGAAACCGGTCTACCTCTATGTGGTCAACGACAAGGCGGAACTGCTCTCCGCCGAGGAGATATGGGGGACCAGTGTCTGGCACACCGATGAGTGGCTGCATGCAAAGCACCAGGACCCGATGCTGCGTATCGCCGCTGTCGGGCGTTCAGCCGAGGCGGGTTGTCTCTATGCGGCGATCGTCAACGACCTGCACCGGGCTGCCGGCAGATCCGGTGTCGGTACCGTGATGGCCTCCAAGAATCTCAAAGCGGTGGCCATCCGCGGCACCAATGGGGTCGGTAACATCAAGGATATCGGAAAATTCATGCAGGCTGTCAACGAAGGTAAAAAGGTGCTTGCCGACAACGCGGTTACCGGACAGGGATTACCCACCTACGGCACCCAGGTGCTGATGAATGTGATCAACGAGATGGGCGCCCTCCCAACACGCAATATGAGTGAAGTGCAGTTCGAAGGGGCGAACAAGGTTTCAGGCGAGGCGATGCACGAAAAACGCGCCTCTGACGGCAAACCCAACCTGACAACCAATGCCGGCTGTTTCGGTTGCACCATTGCCTGTGGGCGTATCTCCACCATCGACAAGGGTCACTTCTCAATTGAAAACAAACCCGAATATTGGGGCAGTTCCGGTGGCCTGGAATATGAGGCGGCCTGGGCTCTGGGGCCGGATACCGGCGTCGATGATCTGGATGCGTTGACCTATGTCAACTTCATCTGCAACGAGGACGGGTTCGATCCGATCACATTCGGCGGCACCCTCGCGGCGGCGATCGAACTCTTCAAGATCGGCGCAATCACCACCGAGCACACGGGCGGACGGGAGCTCTCTTTCGGTTCTGCCGAGAACCTGGTTTGGGGTGCGGAGACGCTGGTCAAGGGCGAGGGCTTCGGCAGGGACCTGGGGCTGGGATCCAAGCGCCTGTGTGAAAAGTATGGGCACCCCGAACTATCCATGACGGTTAAGGGAATGGAGTTCCCCGCCTACGATCCTCGAGGCATACAGGGCATGGGGCTCGCTTATGCCACTTCCAACCGAGGCGCATGCCATCTCAGGGGTTACACGGTAGCCTCCGAGGTCCTCGGTATTCCAGAGAAGACCGATCCGCTGGAGACCGACGGCAAAGCCGGATTGGTGAAGGCCTTTCAGGATGCTACCGCCGCGGTGGATTCCAGCGGCCTTTGTCTGTTTACCACTTTTGCCTGGTCGCTGGAGGATATCGCACCTCAGGTCGATGGCGCCTGTGAAGGCGACTGGAGTGCAGAGCGTCTGGCGGAGCTGGGTGAAAGGGTTTGGAACATGGAAAGGGATTTCAATCTGCGGGCTGGCCTGACTGCGGCGGATGATACCCTGCCGCAACGGCTGCTCAAAGAGGCCGCTAAAACAGGACCGGCAGCAGGTCGTGTCAACGATCTCGACAAGATGCTGCCCGAGTATTATGAGTTGCGCGGCTGGACGGCGGATGGTGTGCCCACCGATGCCACCCGTCAGCGGCTCGGCCTGACCTGACATGGCAGGAGATGTCAGATGCGATATATCGTAATCGGTGCCGGCCCGGCCGGTGTTACGGCCTGTGAAACACTGAGGAGCCAGGACCCCGCCGGTCAAATCACTTTGATCGGCGGGGAGCCGGAACCACCCTATTCACGCATGGCCATACCCTACCTGCTGGTGGAACAGATTGATGAGCGGGGTACTTACCTGCGAAAGACCGAGGATCACTATAGCCAGAATCGGATTGAACATATCAGGATGGCGGTGACTCAGGTGCATCCTGAACAGCATCGTGTCACCCTGGCCGATGGCAGCAGCCTGGAATACGATCGCCTGCTGATCGCCACAGGCGCCACTCCATTGAAACCGCCGATCCCCGGTATCGATCTGGATGGCATTCATAACTGCTGGACCCTGGAGGACGCCCGCGCCATCGTGGCACGCGCCAAGCGGGGATCGCCTGTGGTGCTGATAGGCGCGGGTTTCATTGGCTGCATTATTCTCGAAGCCCTCGTTGAACGCGACGTGAAGCTTACGGTGGTGGAGAAAGGCGACCGGATGGTTCCCCGCATGATGGATGACGTGGCCGGGAATCTGTTGAAAAACTGGTGCGAGAATAAAGGGGTGTGTATCCTGACCAGCAGCGGAGTTGTCGGTTTCTCTGAATCGGGCAGTGGTTTGAGTGTCGACCTGGACAGTGGCGAGAGTCTGGCTGCGGACCTGGTGATTACGGCAATGGGTGTACGCGCGAATATCGACTTCCTGGCCGGATCGGGTATAGAAACCGACCAGGGTATCCTGGTGAATGATCATCTGCAGACCAGTTGGGAGGATATTTTCGCTGCCGGGGATGTTGCCCAGGGCCGTGATTTTTCCACCGGAGCTGATAGCGTCCAGGCGATTCAGCCCACCTCGGTTGAACACGGTCGTATCGCGGCGATCAACATGGTCAAGGACCAGGCGATCACGCATCAGGGCAGCCTGAACATGAATGTCCTGGATACCCTGGGCCTGATCTCCAGCTCTTTCGGTCAATGGATGGGGGTCGAAGGTGGTGACCAGGCAACCCTGTTGGATGAGGGTGAGTTCCGTTATCTGCAGCTGCAGTTCGACGGGGACTGCCTTGTCGGCGCCAGCAGCCTTGGGCATACCCAGCACATCGGTGTGCTCAGGGGATTGATTCGGAGTCGTGTCCCGTTGGGGGAATGGAAGGATCGCCTGATGAAGGATCCAACCCGCTTGATGGAGGCCTATCTTGGTTCCGTGCAGGGTGTAAGTTGATTGTATGTCCGAGGTGAATGTCGAATTCAAACTCTATGCAAGCTTAATGGCGTACCTGCCGTCTGGTGCGGCCAATCATGCTGTCAATGTCACGCTGTCGGAAGGCGCAACCATCTTTGATTTGATGGAGCGCTACCAGGTTCCCCGCTCGCAGGCCCACCTGGTTGTGTGTAACGGCCTGTTCGTGCCACCCTCGCAACGTGAGACCTATCGGTTACAGGATGGAGATGTCATCGCTCTCTGGCCGCCGGTCGCAGGTGGATAATCCCGACCGGTTCCGCTGACTGGTGCAGAAACCATGGTAAGCCGCACCAGCAGCCGGACGATGACAATTGCTCAGGCAGAGTTTCTGCGCAGCCTGTCGCCACTCAAGCAACACTACCAGATTGAGATCGATGAAGCCCGAAGAGAAGTTGATATCTCCTGCCGGGGGCTGAGGGCTGTTCTACAATTGCATGAAATGGAGGCGGTCAAGCTGGGTTCGCTCACCATGCCATCACTGAAAGTTGTTTTCAGGTTTGAAGATTCGGCCGTTGACGAATTATCACGGTTTTGGGCGCGTTTTGACCTTTGTTTCAGGAGAGGAGGAGGTTGAACTGGATTAGAATCTGTTTCGACAATAAAAGTTCTGCCAACTAAGGAGGATATAACATGAAAAGAGAACAGCAACGCTGCGGAATATCGGGCATCTTTATCGTCCTGTTACTGATTCCCTGCCTGGTCCTTGCGGGGGGTAGACCCTATGAGCGTGTAGTCGTATTCGGCGACAGTCTTTCCGATCCCGGGAATGCTTTTTTTCTCTCCGGGATCAACCTCAAACCACCCTATTCGACCCTGGATGAATTATTGATACCGGATGCGCCCTATGCACGAGGCGGCAATCACTTCAGTAACGGCCCCACTTGGGTCGAGCGGCTGGCAAAAAACTCGATGTGGGAGGCAGTGCGAAAGCTGCCTTCAAGGGCAAGAATGGCAAAAAACTGAAAATGACCAACTATGCCGTCGGCGGCGCACGCGCTCGGGATAACGGTATCGGTATCAACCTAAATACACAATTGAGCGCCTTTCTCAGTGATTCCCGGGGAGTGGCATCGATGGATGCGCTCTATGTCATCGCCCTGGGCGGTAACGATGTAAGGGACGCCGTTGCCGCCCTTTCCGTAGATCCCACAGGCCAGGCCAGTAATGATATTCTGCAGGATGCACTGATCGCGCTTTCCGATTCGATCATCGCGCTGCATGGGGCTGGCGCGACAAAGCTGTTGATTGCCAACTCCCCTGATCTCTCTCTGACGCCGGCGATAAGACACCTTGATAGTCTGTTCCCGGGTACCGCCCTGGGGGCGGCCGTGGCATCGCTGCAGTTCAACCTGAATCTGGCCGCGTTACTCGATGATCTCAGCTTGGTTTTTCCCGCATTGGAGATTGCGCAACTGAACGTTTTTCAGACGCTGCACGAGATCGTGGGCGATCCTGATGCATTCGGTTTGAACAATGTAACTGATGCGTGCGTGATGCCTAATCTACCCCCGTTCGCCTGTAAAAAACCGAAGCGTTACCTGTTTTGGGATGGCATCCATCCAACCCGTGCCACTCACCGGATCTTTGCCAGGGAGGCTGCCGAGGCCCTCAATCTGGGCGAGGATGAGGATCGAGACTCCTTGTGATCGTCTAATATCGCAATGCATGAAAACCCGGTAAGCATATTGTGTTGAAGATCGTATCAGGAGCACAGACGGGAGTGGATAGGGCGGCATTGGATGCCGCCATAGCGTATGGCGTCGAGGCTGGCGGATGGTGCCCCCACGGCCGCCTGGCTGAGGATGGCGTGATACCCGAATGCTATCCTGTTACGGAACTGGCCAATGCAGGATATACGGAACGCACCCTGCAAAATGTCATCGATAGCGATGCTACACTGATTATCTATTTCGGTTATCTCTCAGGCGGTACGGAGCAAACGCTCGCCTTCTGCATTGCGCAGAGGAAGCCCTATCTGCTGATCGATGCCGGGGAGCTGAACAGGCGGCGCGCGGCGCAACGGATTCAGCAATTCATCGCTGACAAAGGAATTGCTGTGTTAAACGTTGCCGGGCCGCGGGCAAGTGGAGAAGCCTCGGCATATGATTATGCAAGAACGATTCTGGAGTCAGTGTTGAAAACCCTCTCCATAAATCCGTAGGATCGATGTTAAGTGCCGCTCCAGCCGTGATTGGTGCGAGGATGATGTAAATATTGCGGATTCGGTATGGATAAGAAAAATGCTTTGATTACAGGTAACAGCAGTGGTCTTGGATTGGGGCTCAGCAAAGTGTTGTTGGCCCGTGGTTACAGGGTTTTCGGCTGCAGCCGGCGGGGTTGCGATCTGCCGGGTGAGATCGTCGATGTTCATTGTGACCTTACCGAATTTGACGCCATTGCAAAGAAGCTTGAGCAACTGCTGCAAGGGATTGAGACGCTGGAGCTGGTGGTGCTCAATGCCGGTATATTGGGTGAGATCAAACATATCAGCAAGGCTTCACTGGATGAGTTGCAACAGATCATGGACATCAATCTTTGGCCGAATAAGATAGTGCTGGATTGGTTGTTGCAATCGCATATCAAAGTCGATCAAATCCTGCTGCTATCATCCGGTGCGGCCATATTGGGCAATAAGGGATGGGGCGGGTATGCGTTATCGAAATGCGCGCTGAATATGCTGGGACGCCTGTATGCGCACGAATTCCCGGCGACCCACATTGCTTCCATCGCGCCGGGCCTGATCGAATCGGATATGATGGATTATCTTTGTAACCAGGCGGACAGCGAGGAGTATCCCGCATTGCAGCGACTTCAGCAGGCTAGAAGAGACGGCGCAGTGCTTTCGCCGGTCCAGGGTGCTGAACGGATCCTGGAAGCCATGCCGCACCTGAAGGAGTTTGAAAGCGGTAGCTATATCGATCTCAGGCAGATTCTGGCCCCGGATGAGTATCGGGCACTGATCGAGGCGAGAAACAGGGCATGACTTTGCCGGCATTTTTAAGGGAGATGTTGCTGCTGGCATCCCTGGTACTGCTGTTGTTTCTGGCTATCGCACTCTATCTCTATCTTAACCAGACCAACCTGATTCATCTGCCCGATCTTCCGTCGAGACGTGTGGCCACCACACCGCACCAGGTGGGGTTGGGTTTTGAGTCGGTAGACCTGATGACCACAGACAACGTGAAGCTGCATGGTTGGTTTATTCCCCATGAGAGACCTCGCGCAACACTGCTGTTTTTTCACGGCAATGCCGGCAATATCTCCCATCGCATGGAGTCCCTGGCACTCTTCAACGCATTGGGGCTGGCGATATTGATCATCGATTATCGCGGTTATGGCAACAGTGAAGGGAGGCCGTCGGAAAAAGGGCTCTATCGGGATGCGGAGGCTGCATGGCGTTATCTGACCGAGAAAAGAGCGCTGCCCGAGAAGAAGATCCTGCTCTTTGGCCGCTCCCTTGGCGGCGCGGTTGCCGCCTATCTTGCGACTCGTCATGATCCAATGGGCGTAGTCCTGGAGTCGACCTTCACTTCTGTCCCGGACATGGCCGCTGAACTCTATCCCTGGTTGCCTGCCCGCTGGCTGGCGCGCTATCACTACAATACCCTGGAGCGAATGGCGGCCATCGACAGCCCGGTGATGATTATTCATAGCCGCCATGATGAGATCATACCTTTCGATCATGGTCGCCTGCTGTTTGAACGCGCCCATCAGCCGAGACGTTTTCTTGAACTGAACGGTGACCACAATTACGGTTTCATGCAGGATCTTGATCGATATCGGGATCATTGGGATGATTTTATACGCTTAACAAGTAAAGAGCAGACCGGATGAAGACAATACCAATACGAAAAACCAAAATCGTAGCCACGATCGGTCCTGCCTCCGATTCGGTGAAAACCCTCGAAGAGATGATTGTGGCAGGCATGAGTGTCGCCCGGCTCAATCTATCCCACGGCAGTTATGCTGAACACAGCCAGCGTATCGGGCGTATCCGTCAGGCATCGGATAATCTACGGATACCGGTGGCAATCATGATCGATACACGGGGCGTTGAGATCCGTACCGGAAAGATTAGCCGGGGAAGCGTTGAATTGACTTCGGGTGCTGCCTTTTCCATCTTCACCGACGGCCGCGCCGGTGATCAGCATGGGGTTTCAGTTACCTACCAGCGTTTGCATCAGGAGGTGAATCCCGGCGATGTGATTCTACTTGATGATGGAGCGATGGAACTCACCGTGCAATCGATCCTCGATCGGGAGGTTCGCTGCAGGGTTGTATTGGGCGGAGTGCTGAAAGAGAACAAGGGTGTCAATCTTCCCAATACCCAGCTTTCCATGACGGCTGTGGAGCCGGAGCATCGTGACGACATACTTCAGGAGCTGTCCTTCGCGGCCGAGAACGACGTCGACTATATCGCCGCTTCGTTTATTCAGGATGCCGATGAAGTCAACCGGATGCGGAAAATCCTGATCGAGAAAGGGGTGGATATCCCGATCATCGCCAAGATCGAAAACCGCGCCGGAATAAACAACCTCGAGGCTATCGTGGCGGCGTCGGACGGGATTATGGTGGCGCGGGGCGATATGGGGGTGGAACTGCCGATGGCGGATGTGCCGAGTATGCAGAAGAAGATCATCCGTATCACGGTGAGTAACGGCAAGCCGGTGATCACCGCCACTCAGATGCTGGCTTCGATGGAGCGCAATCCAAAGCCGACCCGTGCCGAGGCTAGTGATGTGGCGAACGCCATTCTGGATGGTTCCTCCGCAGTGATGTTGTCCGGTGAATCGGCTATGGGCGACTATCCGGTGGAGTCGGTCAGGACCATGGAGATGTTGGCGATCCGTACCGAGGCCTCGCTGCGTGAGTATGGCTATCTGCAGCATATCATTCCCCACCATTCCAACGTGGTGACCGAAGCGGTCAGTCATTCGGCCATGAATATGGCTGATCGATTGAAGGCGGCGGCCATCATCAGTCTGACCGAGACGGGTTTCACCTCGAGGCTGATCTCCAAGCATCGTCCCGAGTGTCCCATACTGGCAGTCACCCAATCACCGAGAGTGCCCCGGCGGCTGTGCATGAACTGGGGTGTAGTACCCATTCTTTTTCAGGAGGAGAGCACGGATGAGGCGAAGATCGCCTTTTGCATCGAGCAGGCCAGAAAGCGTGGCCTGCTGAACAGCGGCGATATCGTCATTGCCACCAGCGGCTACAGTCAAACCACCGGTGGTACGGATCTGATCCGGGTGATGACTGTCGACGGGCCTGAATAGCCGGATAAAAACAGGCCAGGAAGCGCGGATTTACCCGATGATTTTTATTCCGGCACTGGCGCTAATAGATTCTGTATTGCGGCTGTACCTGATCATCCTGCCAGATGTCGTCAGGACTCACGTATTCGTCACGCAGATTGAAAGGCACCCCTACACTGTCGAAACAGTCGTAAACAAGCTCTGAACAGATATATTTCCGGTCTCGGGTGCGGCGGCTGATCTTGAACAGGATGCGAATTCCAATTCGAATGATCTCGAAATTGTCATAGGGCTTGGTGAGTTCGTCCATCCCATAGCTGATAGCCTGGTTGAGCTTTTTTTTGTCAACCGGCGGATCCACCCTTGCAATCACGATGTTGCCTTTATAGGGGCGATTTTTGCCGTGGTAGTCTCGCAGATACTTGGACAGCGGCGCCAGACGCACACCTATCATCGTCTCGCTCTCTAACCCGCATGTTTCATCCGTTTTTAAATTTAGCCGGTGATATGGCCAAGCTTGGATGGTTTGCCCTCACTGGGAACCAAACCTCTATCAAGCCCTGATTTTCCACCCTCCGGGCAGACTCCCCCTTACCCCCATTGTTGATCAACGTGCCGGGGCAGCACTCTGCCGGGCTATCCCGGCTTGAGTCGTGCCGCCACCTGGAAAAACAGCGCCTGATAGGGATAGGTGCTGGAGAGCAGGAAGCGGATCCGTCGCGTGTTGCGAATGATGACCGCCCCGATCTTGAACAGTTTGAGCCGGATCGTGGTCATCTGTGCACGCGCCAGTTCCGTGCCCTTCAGCGCGAGGCGCCGGATGGCCTCCATCAGCACATAGGCCAGACTGGACAGCAGTAGACGAAACTGATTGGCCCACCAGTAATGCGCGCTGGTGCGATCGGCGAACAGCCCCAGTTGCTGCTCCTTGATTCGGTTCTCCATGTCACCACGGGCGCAGTAGAGGTCATCGTAAAGGCGCTGTTTGTCGCCGGCCAGGTTGGTGACGATGAAGCGTGGATTTGGCCCCTTGTCGGTGACCTCCAGTTTGGCGATCACCTTGCGACGCGTCTTCCAGGTGCTGGCGGCATAGTGAAACTGAAAGAATTCCCGCATCTTCATGCCGGTTCGCTTCGCCAGTTCCTCAACCCACTGCATGGGCTCACGGATACACCGCAGCAAGGCGTCATTCTTGGCGATGCCCACGATATAGCCCACAGCGTTGCGCTCGCACCAGCTGAGCATGTGGTGACGGCAAAAGCCGCTATCGCCCCGAAAGATGATACGCACTTCAGGCCAAGCCCGGCGCAGGCGTTTGACCAACAGCGCCAGAATTGCCCAGGCATGCTTGGGCGCATCGATCCGGCTGGGCCGCAGATAACTCACCAGCAGTTGATCGCCACAAAAGACATACAGGGGCAGGAAGCAGTAGTGATCGTAGTAGCCGTGAAAGAAGCGGCCTTCCTGGCGGCCATGCACCGGATCATCCGTGGCGTCGAAATCCAGGATCAGCTCATCGGGTGGTGCATCATATGAGGCAATGAACTGCTCGAGCAGTAGGTTGTGGACATCAACGGCAACCCGGCGATCGACCCGGTTCTCCAGCCGACAAAGTGTCGACTGGCTGCCCAGTACCTCCTCGCGTTCGATCGAGCTCTGTAGGGCCGGGTCGGTGCGTAGTGTCTGATGGTCGTTCAGATCTTCATAACCCAGGCAGAGCCCATAGACTCGCTGGCGCAACAGGCTCAACTGGCTGTGTTCAATATAGCGGGGATCTCGCGGGTCGGGGATGACCGCATCAACCGCCTCGAGCAATCCCAGACGCCTGTCGATCTCACGCAGCAGCAACACGCCGCCGTCCGAGGTGATATCGCCACCGGAAAACTCGGCTTGAACCTTACGGCGTTTTAGGGCTGGAAAATCAAAGGCAGTCTGGGTACAGTTTGTCACAGGCAAAATCCTTTCGATTACAGTGTAAGCAACTGAATTATATCGAAGTATCAGGATTTTGCCTTTTTAATGCGTGAAATATTGGGGCTAACACAAAGATCCGCTCCAGGGTCGGATCCTTATAGATCATGCCGACATGACTCTAGACGGATTTGGTGAATTTCTGTACTGCCTGCGAAAAAAAATATGATCCTGAACAGAAGACCAGGTCGCCTGTCTGCAAGCCATCGCGCATTTCACTGTAGGGCTGTACCTGGAGGTGCTCAATCTCTTTTTTAGATATCGTCTCAGCCATAGAGTGCCTCCCTGATTACTTGGGACAAGTGTTTGACAAGCCGCGCAGTCGGTGTTGAAAGGAACTGTATTGGTCCTCTATCGTAATATAGATATGGCATCAATAAACAGATTGTTTTTTTACAAAATCATCCCCTGGTTCCCGCGCTGGAACGTGGGAACGATATGAAAGACACACGCTGTGATGAGCGTGATTTTGCAGAAGCATGCTTACTTAAAGCCGCATATATTTTATCAATTGAGAGTTTGGTTTGGAACGTTGCGACGATGCTGGTTGAGGGAGTGGGGCGAGGATGTCGTTGATCAAACCCCGCCGGTATCGATCCATACCGGCGGGTGACGGGGCGCTTAGCTCATGTTGTTTGCGACAAAGTCCCAGTTGACCACCTTCCAGAACGCCTCCAGATAGGCGGGGCGAGCATTACGGTAGTCGATGTAGTAGGCGTGTTCCCAGACATCGGCGGTCAGCAAGGCCTTCTTGCCTGAGGTCATGGGTGTGCCCGCATTCGATGTGTTGAAGATTTCCAGGCTGCCGTCTTCGTTCTGCACCAGCCAGGTCCAGCCGGAACCGAAGTTGGTTGCGCCGGAGGTGGCGAACTGTTTCTTGAACTCGTCAAAGGAGCCGAAGGCCGCATTGATGGCGTCCGCCAGGGCGCCGCCGGGCGTATTGTCATCGTTCGGGCTTCGCAGGCAGTTCCAGTAGAAGGTATGATTCCAGATCTGTGCCGCGTTGTTGAATACGCCACCGGAAGATTTCATGATGGTGTCTTCCAGGGAGGCGTTCTCAAATTCAGTGCCCGGAATCAGGTTGTTGAGATTGGTCACATAGGTGTTGTGGTGCTTGCCGTGATGAAACTCCAGAGTCTCTTTGGAAATGACGGGTTCCAGTGCGTCGATTGCATAGGGCAGGGCGGGTAGTTCATGTGCCATGGAATGGTGCTCCTTCATTTGATATGAATTCTTGTTGTGATCCTCGTTTTCGAGAGATCCGGTCTATAACCCAGTAGAATGGTCAGCTATTATAGCGGCGCTGATCCCGGGATGCAACAGGGGGTATTGTGGGGGAAAATAATACCACTCTTATTGGATTTGAGTAGCCGGGTTTGGCGTGGCATAACGATTTTATCGGCTAGGTAATATGGTTGATATATAAAATGTTATTGTGTGCATACATGCAAAGTAACATTATGCTGTATGGATCACTTTGTGAGCTGTCGAACCCCGGCGCCTGACGGCTATATTTTTCCGACGCCCCGACAGCACCTCCCTGTGCTGCCGGGGCTTGCGCGGCATCCCTGCCGCTACTGCAAAATATAACCGTCAGGCGCCTACACCTGTGTCTGTGATTAAGCTGTGTTGTTTAAGATGCAACCACCCAAAGATTGTGAAATTTTACTATTTATCCCCCCATCCTGGTTTGATGTCTACTACATGGTTGGAACATTCGGGCTTTGCAAATCAGATAACAGGCAATCTGGCCCCAGGTTTTGGATGAATGCAATAGTTGGAGGTTTATGGACGCGGTCGAATTGAGTATCTTCTCCTCACGCCTGGAGGCGGTTTGTGACGAGATGGGTGCGGTGTTGCGCAATGCCGCTTTCTCGCCCAACATTCGCGACCGGCTAGATTTCTCCTGTGCGGTGTTCGACGCCAAGGGCGAACTTTGCGCCCAGGCGGCGCACATACCTGTCCATCTCGGCAGCATGGCCTACGCCATGGCGGATATTGTCGCCAGGGTGGAGTGGCGCGAGGGTGATATGGTAGTACTCAACGATCCCTTTATGGGCGGCACCCACCTGCCCGATGTCACCCTTATCGCACCCCTTTTCCACGCAGGCCGCTTAACCGCATTTCTGGTCAACCGTGCGCACCATGCCGATATCGGCGCCAGTTCGCCCGGTTCGATGCCGGTCTCCCGCTCCCTCGATCAGGAGGGGCGTGTGATACCACCGGGCAAGCTTGTCAGGGGAGGGGCTCTCGATAACGGTTTTCTCTCCATGATCACTCGCGCCAATCGCAACCCTGGAGAGTCTGAAGGCGACTTCGCGGCCCAGATCAGCGCCAACAGGAGTGGTTTGAAACGGCTCGCACAGTTGATCGACGAATGGGGCAGGAGTGCCTTCCTGCTTGGTCTGGAGGCGCTCAACGCCTATGCGGAGCGCCTGGCGAGGGCGGCGCTTAATCGGATACCGGCAGGCGAGTACCGCTTCAAGGATCTGATGGATGATGACGGTCAGGGCAATGGAGATATTCCAATTCAGGTCAGACTGGACGTGAAGCCGGAACGGATTCTGGTGGATTTCAGCGGTACCGCCGACCAGGTTCCGGGAAACATCAATTCACCCTTGTCGGTGGCCGCCGCCGCGGTCTACTATGTGTTTCGTTGCCTGATGCCGCCGCAAACACCGGCCTGTGCGGGCAGTTTCAGGGGCATCGAATTGCATGTCCCCCCGGGCTGTCTGCTGAACGCTAAACGTCCGGCTGCAGTTGCCGCGGGTAATGTTGAAACCAGTACCAGGGTTGTGGATGTCGTATTGGGCGCCCTCGCCCAGGTATTGCCTGATGAGATACCCGCCGCCAGTCACGGCAGTATGAATAATCTGGCGATGGGGAGTGTCAGTGGGGAGTTTCGCTGGGACTATTACGAAACCATAGGCGGCGGCATGGGGGCGGGAAAGCAGGGCGGTGGACTGCATGGTGTGCAGACCCACATGACCAATACACTGAACACGCCTATCGAGGTGATCGAGGCACGTTTTCCTGTCAGGGTCGTCAGCTATGGGTTACGTCGGGGCTCGGGCGGTCAGGGTGTCAGAAGGGGGGGCGATGGTCTGGTCAGGTGTTTCAGATTTCTCGCGCCGACTCAGGTAACGCTGCTGACCGAAAGACGTGTTCATCCACCCTGGGGGTGCGCCGGTGGTCAACCCGGTGAGGCGGGGGTCAACAGCCATAACGGAACGCCCCTGCCGGCCAAGATCGCATTGATGGCGGAAGCAGGCGATACAGTCACCATTGAGACACCCGGCGGAGGTGGTTGGGGTGCGCCTTGATTGGCGTTTTTTCAGGGGCAACAGGGCCGATTGGATGTGTGCTAACAGGCCCTAACCCGACTTGCCTGAAGTTAAGCGAGAGCTTGTTTGTACTGGGGGGTGATCAAGCTCAAAGCCTCATGGCTTTTTGTCACCATCTCTTCAATCATGGGCGATACGGTGTCCGCGCTCAGACCCGTCATCTTCCAGGCGAACGGGTTGATGGCCCATAGCATCTCTTCGATGCTCAGACCGACCATATCCCCGTTGGCGATAGCTTTGGCGATATGCACCAGGGATGTCTCCAGTTGATAGTCACCCGCCTGCTGAGGATGATCATGGTATCCGGCCACCGCTGCGAAACTCTCGGGCAGGCCCCATACGCGCATCAGTTCGGCGCCCACATCCAGGTGTGTGAAACCTAGAATCTCGGTTTCGGTTTGTGGCAATACCCAGTTATCGCCACCCGTTATATAGAGGATATCGGTGGCTTTTTCAGGCAACGTCAGATAGATCACCAGCCGCCCCACATCGTGCAGCAGACCCATCACGAAAAGTCTTTCGCTGTGCAGAATACTGCAGTGTTTGGCCAGGGATTGGGCCATCACCCCGGTGGTGACTGAATGTTGCCAATACTCTGTCATGTCAACCAGCTGCTTGGGAATGCCGGTGAAGGTGCGCATGGCGGTGGCCGCCATGACAAGATTCCGTAACTCGTCGGCACCGACGATGGTGATGGCGCGGGAGAGGGTTTCGATCTTCGTCGGCAGACCGTAAAACGAACTGTTGACAACGCGCAACAGCCGGGCGGAGATATCGGCATCCTGGCTTATGATATCGGCAACTTGTGTTGAGGAGTAATTGCCGGACCCCATCAGCTGATTCACGCGAATGCAGATATCGGGCAGGGAGACCAGATGATCAAGATCTTTAACGAGCGTTTTAGGATCCATCATGCGTGTACCTCAGTTTGATGGTTGGAGAAAATTCTTCTTTATCTTCTATGTACCGGCAATACTTGCAAAGAATTTATGGTTTTTATCAATGGCGGACTCTGGAAATGAGAACTGGTTAGACATTATAGACGACCTCTGACGGGATCAGGCAGGATTGGTCGGCAAATCGACCGCATCCGTGGAGTGGTTCCATGCACCCTCAGGGCTGCTGTTCAATAGCGATAAAAATGCATCGCCATAGCGCTCTAGCTTGTGATCGCCCACACCCGAGATCAGTGCCAGCTGCTGTTTGTCCCTTGGTCTCTTTTCCGCCATCTCTATCAGGGTTGCGTCGTGGAAGATCACATAGGCCGGTACCCCTTGTGTCTGTGCGAGTTCGAGGCGAAGATTTCTCAATGCCTGCCATATGGCTTGATTGCCGTCGCTGATTTCAGCAATGCGGGATTGTTTGCGTTGTTGTTTAGCACCCATTTTTCGTGCCTTGCGCAACATCAGGCGGCTCTCGCCCCGCAACACCGGTCTGCTTGCCTGGGCCAGGCGGAGTCCGCCATAACCCTCCAGGTCGACAGCCAACAGGCCACGGGCAATCAATTGACGATAGACAGTACGCCATTCGGTGGCGGTGAGATCCTTACCGATACCGAAAGTACTGACCCGATGGTGGCCGAATTGCGATATGCGGTCACTCTCCTTGCCGAGCAGGACGTCGATCAGGTGATTGACGCCGAAGCGCTGGCCGGTCCGATGTACGCAGGAGAGAGCCATCTGTGAGGCGACAGTGGCATCCCAGGTCTCGGGGGGTTGCAGGCACGTGTCACAGTTACCACAGGGGCGTTCGAGATGGTCGTCGAAATAGGCGAGGAGTGTCTGGCGGCGGCAGGTGGTGATTTCGCAGAATGCCAACATCGCATCGAGCTTGTGGCGTTCTACACGTTTGTGCTTCTCGTCTGCATCGGAAGAGGCTTGTATCTGGCGTAGGGTGATGACGTCCTGAAGTCCATAGATCATCCAGGCATCCGCGGCCTGCCCGTCGCGACCGGCACGCCCCGTCTCCTGGTAGTAGGCCTCGATACTCTTCGGCAGGTTGAGATGGGCGACAAAACGGACATCGGGTTTATCTATGCCCATGCCGAAGGCGATGGTGGCGACGATCACCACCCCTTCGTCGCGCAGGAATCTGGTCTGGTGATGCTGACGGCTCCGATTGTCCAAGCCGGCATGGTATGGGAGGGCATCGATCCCGTTTTCCTGCAGCCAGGCGGCGATCGCATCTACCCGTTTGCGAGAAAGACAGTAGACGATACCGGATTCATCCGGGTGTTCCCGGCGGATGAATCTTAGCAGGCGTTGCTTGGCATTGCCGTCATTTTCGCTGATCTGATATCGGATATTGGGCCGGTCGAAACCAGCGAAGAACTCACCGGCCTGCTGCAGGGACAGGCGTTGTACGATCTCTTTGCGCGTCGCTTTGTCCGCAGTGGCTGTGAGGGCGATTCTGGGGATTTCGGGGAAACGTTCGTGCAGCTGTGAAAGCTGTATGTATTCAGGACGAAAGTCGTGTCCCCAGTGGGATACGCAATGGGCTTCATCTATGGCGAACAGGGCAATCCGTGACTGCATGAGCAGATCCAGCATGCGGGGTGTCAGCAGTCTTTCCGGTGCGATATAGAGGAGGTCGAGTTCTTCCAGGAGGAGTTGCCGTTCTACCTGATGGGCCTCCTCGGGAGCCAATGCCGAGTTGAGAAATGCGGCGCGTACCCCGTATTGACGCAGGCTGTTGACCTGATCCTGCATCAATGCAATCAGTGGCGAGATGACAATGCCGGTGCCCGCTCTCACGATTGCCGGTATCTGGTAACAGAGGGACTTGCCGCCACCGGTGGGCATCAACACAATGGCGTCGCCGCCGTCGATCAAATGGCTGATGATTCGATCCTGTGGCGGACGGAAGTCGGAGTAACCAAAGGTATGCCGCAGCACTTCACGTGCATGCGCCAAGCCAGGGTTTGTCGGCAGAGTCTCAGTCATCCGTGACATTATCCTTTCCTTTTGCTTGTGTGTCAGGGTTTTTCACACTGCCCAGTCAAGGCGGTTCAGTGCGGGTCGAACCGCGCCTTATGGGACGGCAACTGTTGCCTGAAGCTGTACAGCCTGCATCGATAGGGTGGTGCATCAGCCTTTGTCCCGGTTGTTCCTGTACCCGTACGATTGTGTACCAGGCTTGTTTCAATGTCACTACGTTTGCAATGTTATGGCATGACACATAAAAGGGCTTGGTGTAGGCTCGGACGTGGGATTGTTATCCGGATTCAATTTGTTACCTGATTACTCATGAGGCTCAGCTATTGAGCCTGTGGTGCAAGCATAATGGAACCTACTGAATAAAAGAGGATTTCATCATGCCGAGAAATACTATTCAATTTCAAAAAGGTCTTGGTTTGCACGATTCTCTGGAACAATATGGGACCGAGGATCAGTGTCGACAGGCATTGTATGATTTGCGCTGGCCGACGGGCTATGTCTGCCCTGAGTGCGGCAACACAACAGGCTGTGAACTCAAAAAGCGTCAGATATATCAATGTCACAAGTGCCATCATCAGACTTCCCTGACCGCCGGCAGCATCTTCCATGGCACCAAGCTGCCGCTGAGAACGTGGTTTCTTGCGATCTATCTGTTGACCCAACGCAAGAAAAGTATCTCGGCGCTGCAACTTTCCCGCGAAATCGGGGTGAACTACAATACGGCCTGGCGACTCAAGCATAAGTTGATGCAGGTGATGATGGAACGTGAGCGTGGAAAAAAACTGGCCGGTCGCATCGAATTGGATGATGCTTATCTCGGAGGCGAGCAAGCCGGTAAGCGTGGTCGTGGGTCGCGCAACAAAATCCCTTTCGTAGCTGCTGTTGAGACGACGCGGGACGGCAGGCCCATGAAAATTCAACTGCGTCGTGTAAGGGGCTTCCGCAAACGTGAAATCGCCCGCTACGCCCGCTCCTGCTTGATGCCTGGCAGCGAAGTCTTTACCGATGGGCTTTGGTGCTTTAGTGGCGTGACAACCGCTGATTGCCATCATAACCCCATGGTGACGGGTGGTGGGCGCCAAAGTGTCCAGTATTCGTGCTTCAAATGGGTAAACACGATGTTGGGTAATGTCAAAAACAGTCTGTTGGGTACTTTTCATGCGATTCGAGATAAACATGTGTCGCGTTATCTTGCTGAGTTCGAATATCGGTTTAACCGCCGTTTCGATTTACCCGCCATGATTGAACGATTGCTTTTTGCCGCTCTTCGCACTCCACCTATGCCATATCGCCTCTTGAGAATGGCTGAGGTTTAGGGGTAATCAGGATTTGTTATGTGTGGACTCTGCGGTGAACTGCGTTTCGATGGCGGGCCTGCCGATCTGGCGGCTATCGAGAGAATGAACGAAAGATTGCGCCAGCGCGGTCCCGACCATGGCGGGAGTTACAGCGACGGCGCATTGGGATTCGGCCACCGGCGGTTATCCATCATCGATCTGTCCGAGCACGCACATCAGCCAATGCTGGATCAGGAGCTGAGTCTGGTGCTGGTATACAACGGCGCCATCTATAACTACAAGGAACTCAGGGCGGCCCTGCAAGGGCTTGGTTATCATTTTTTCTCCAGTGGCGACACCGAGGTGATTCTCAAAGCCTACCATGCCTGGGGTGAGGATTGTGTCGACCGCCTGCACGGTATGTTTGCCTTTGCAGTGTGGGATTGTCAGCGACAGCGTCTTTTTCTGGCCAGAGACCGTTTCGGGATCAAACCTCTCTACTATACCCAGGACGGGAGGCGTTTCAGATTCGCTTCCAACACCCAGGCGCTGTTGGCTGCGGGCGGTGTGGATACCGCCATCGATCCCGTTGCCCTGCATCACCAGTTTACCCTGCACGGGGTGGTGCCGGCGCCGCTGACCATCTTTCGGGGCGTACGCAAACTGGCGCCGGGTCACTGTATGGTGATCGAAGCGAATGGTACGGAGCGCATTCGCACTTATTGGCGCTATCCCGCCACCCGTCCCGAAGTACCGTTATCGGATGGGGAGTGGCTGGAGGCGATACACGACACACTTCGCGAAGCAGTGCGTAAACGCAATGAGATTGCCGATGTGCCTGTCGGCGTGTTGCTCTCCGGCGGCCTCGATTCCAGCCTGCTGGTGGCATTGCTGGCGGAGTCCGGCGCCAGGGATTTGAGGACCTTTTCAGTGGGTTTCGAAGATCAGCCGGAAGAGAAGGGGAGTGAGTTCGAATACTCCGATCCGGTGGTCGAGCGATACGATACCCGGCACCATAAGTTCCTGGTGCCCAATAGCGAGGTGTTGAAACGGTTGCCTGAAGCGGTGGACAACATGGCCGAACCGATGTTCGGCCAGGACGCGGTGGCCTTCTATCTGCTAGGAGAACAGGTCTCCCGGCAGATCAAGGTGGTGCAGTCAGGGCAGGGGGCCGATGAAGTCTTCGGCGGCTACTTCTGGTATTCGCGCATCATGCAGGAGCGCAATGGCGAAGCGGTGGAGAGATTCGCCAAACACTACTTCGACCGTGATCACGATGAGTACTTGCGCATGGTCAGTGCGGAGTATGGCGGCGCCGACTATACGCGGGAGCTGATTGCCGAGCGGCTCAGCATGCCCGATGCGGAGACATTGATCGACGCCGTATTGCATTTGGATCAGACCATGCTGATTGTCGATGATCCGGTGAAGCGTGTGGACAATATGACCATGGCCTGGGGGTTGGAGGCGAGAGTGCCCTTTCTCGATCACCACCTGGTTGAGCTGGCGGCACGCTGCCCGCCTGAGCTGAAATTGCGCGAGGGAGGCAAATATCCCCTCAAGGCGATGGCCAGGGGCATCCTCCCTGACGCGGTAATCGATCGTCCCAAAGGCTACTTCCCGATGCCTGCCTTGAAATATGTACGGGGTGAGTTTCTCGATTTCATGCGCGGCATACTCGATACCCGGGAGGCGAGGCAACGGGGGATTTTCCAGCAGTCATATATCGATATGCTGATGGCTGCGCCGGAGATGCACCACACCCGAATACGCGGCAGCAAGCTGTGGCATATCGCGTTGTTCGAGTTCTGGCTGCAACGCAATCTTCGTCAGGCAGGGAGTATGGGGTGAAGCGTTTATTGCTACTGGCTATGACGGTATCTGTCAGTGGGTGTTCAGATCCGGTCGATGTCGAACTCTTCAACTACCAGGGTTGTCGCAAGCAGATGACACTGGAGTTTATCGACCAGGGGAGTGATCCGGTTGCCGCCAATATGAAAGCTAAGGCCTACTGTGAAGAGCGGATGGAAAAGTAGGGAAATCTCTGCTTGGCGTCTATTTCTTCAAGGGAAGGGTATCCGCATTGGAGACAGCCAGTAATGCTTTTACCGCATCCGGGCAAAACTGCTTTCCGCTCTCAGACTCGATCATCTTTAATGCATCTTGTTTGCTGATCTCCCGCCGGTAGCTGCGAGTGGAGGTCATGGCATCATAGGCGTCCACTACGGTAATAATGCGCGAGATGACTGGTATCTCATGACCTTTCAGGCCATCCGGGTAGCCGCTACCATCCCAATGTTCGTGATGATGCAGGACACACTCTGCGACCTCGTTGAGTAGCGGGTGTGCCAGGGTGCGTAGCATATTCGCACCGATACTGGCATGGGCCTTGATGCCTTCGTACTCATCTCCATCGAGCTTGGCGGGCTTGAGCAGGATGTTATCGGGTATGCCGATCTTGCCGATATCATGAAAACCCGCAGCCAGCGAGAGTACATTCATCTCATGCGTTTGCAGATTGAGATGCTTACCAATTCGCTCCGATAGTGAGACGACCCTGTTGCTGTGTTCCAGGGTGTAGTTGTCCCTTGCTTGCAGGGCATAGTGGAGAATCGGTTCCAGTTTAAAACCGATATGATCTTCAAGCAGTGAAACACTTTTTTGTAAGTTGTCGATATCTTCCGTTTGTATAACAATTCCCTGCCGATTATGCAGCCTGTATTCCGATTAAGCTTAGGATTACTAAATGATTTTACGTCACTTGCGATCTAATTCAGTCGTTTAATTCCCTTGTTGCCGTTGTGTTCATTGTGGTTTTGCCTGTACCAAGGATAACCGCTATTCATCGATTCGACGGTAAGTGGATCTTGTCAGCTGCCTGCCGTTCGAATCAGACATGCCGGACCGGCATAGTTGGATCGGTGTCGACAACTTCTCAAGCCCTGCCGGGTCAAAAGGTGTACGCTTGGATTATTACGGGTTTTTTATCCCGGCACAAATGGATAGAATTCCCTGATAAGATCGTGTTTGAATCTTACAGTAAGCACCCCATATAGACACGATAACCCATATTGTGAGGTATACACGATGGATGTCTTGGACAGAATCAAAGAGCAGGTCGAGCACAATCCGGTAGTTATCTACATGAAGGGTACACCCCAGTTCCCTATGTGCGGCTTCTCATCCCGTGCTGCCGCTGCCCTGCAGGATTGCGGAGTGCTATTCGCCTACGTCAATGTGCTCGCCGATCAGGAGATCTTCGAGAACCTGCCGCGCTATGCTGATTGGCCGACCTTTCCACAGATCTATATCGATGGTGATCTGATCGGTGGTTGCGACATTACCCTGGAGATGCACCAGAGTGGTGAATTGAAGAAAATGATGGAAGAGGCGGCAGCCAAAGTTGCGCCGACAGGTGACGATCAACGCTAATGACCAAATGGGATACCCGCTTTCTCGGGCTGGCAGCCTATATCTCAGCCTGGAGCAAGGATCCCTCATCCCAGGTCGGCGCTGTTATCACCGATGGGAACCGTATCATCTCACTTGGCTACAACGGATTCGCAGCCGGTGTGGAGGATAAGCAGGAGCGGTTGGGCGACCGCGACTGCAAGCTCAACCTGACCATTCATGCTGAAGAGAATGCGATGATCTTCGCCAAGCGTGATCTCACCGGCTGTACTGTCTATGTCACGCATCCGCCCTGCCCGCGCTGTGCATCAAAACTGATTCAGGAGGAGGTGGGGCGTATCGTCTACATCGCACCGAGTGGGGATTTTCTCTCCCGATGGGCCGACGATCTGAAACTCTCCAGCGAAATGTACCGCGAAGCCGGTGTGGAAGTCACCGGCTATGCAATGGAAGAGATCAACCACGAGAATGCCCAGATCACCATTGCGCCGGGCGGATTTTTCAAGAAGGTGATGAACCTTTTTCTGCACAGTGATGATTGAGCGGCGCAGGGCCTGATAACAGCTCGTAGTGGTGATTTTCAGCCTTGGATGGAATTTGATTCGCAATCCGGACATCTTGATGCAACAGGCACGCAACCTCATCGGGTTGTTGTGTGCGCAGAAATGGAAAATGGCTCACCTAAGTATCCGCATGAAGATCAAACGACTATTGAGTTGTTGCTCGTGCGTCTATTGTGACCGAGGCAGCTATTGTTCCGAAGAAGGCGAACCGGCCGTCGTGGGCGTGACGGCCGGGGTAATAGTCAGTGACTTTAAAATTGGATGAGCTTTGCCCGTCTGCTAGCTGTCCAGTAGATCGGTCAGTGCACGGAAGAGATCGGTTTCGGTGAGCATGCCGGCAACATGTTTGTCATCGCCGATAACCGGCAGACAGCCGATCCGGTTGTCGTTCATCTGCTTGGCCGCCGAGGCAAGGGGAGCGCTTGCAAAAGTGGTGAATACCGGGGTATGCATGACTTCGGCGATCTCCACCGGAGCCTCTTTGAAATAGCGGGCAGCGAGTTGAAGATCCCGTCGTGTCACGATGCCGACCACTTGGTTTTCATTGTCTACAACCGGCAGGTGGTGCATGTTTTTCTTTTCCATGATCTCGAAAGCCAGATCATAATTATCCTCTTGCTGAACGGTGATGGGTGTGGAACTCATATAGTCGCTTACCAGCATCGGTATCTCCTCTGATGAATTGGTGTTATAGCCATCCAAGATGTGATGGTGAATCGTATAACTGAACTTTAGACGATAAAACACCTGTCTGCGTCTATCCGCTAACAGGTTGATAAAGTCTAAATGGCCCATGAGTGAATCCCGGCTGATGGATGAATACGAAAAAGGCCAGGCGGGTGCATGCCGAAGTGATCGAGATTTTTCGGCGGAGAAATGTCCGCTTGGGTAATAACCGCTCCATGATTCCTGAAAAAACAGTATTTTTGTTCCATAATAAATACTTAGACTGGAAAAACAACCACATGAAAAAGGGGAAGTTTGATGCCCAAGAAGAGTAAGTCAAGTAATGCACTGCAGGACAAAATCCAGAAAAAACTGAAAAAAAGATTTACCACCGCTGACCATCACAAAGCCCTGAAGGCCAGGGTGGATGTGTTGGAGAAGGAGTTCAAGGCATTGCGAAAGATGCTGGACGAAGGCGCCAGAAAGGCTTCGCCGGTAACCAAGCGACGTACCGCCAATAAACCTGCGGCGAATAAACCTGCGGCGAATAAACCTGCGGCCAGCCGGTCAGCGGCCAAAAATACCAATGATCTCCAGATGATTAAAGGCATCGGCGCTGTCATCGAGAAGAAACTGCAGGAATACGGGGTTAAAAGTTATGCCCAAATTGCAGCCTGGAGTAGCGCGGAAATTGAGGATTTCTCACAAAGGCTGAACTTCAAGGGGAGAATCGAGCGGGAGCGCTGGGTCGAACAGGCAAAAGAGCTGATAGCCAAGTAGACTTTTTGGCTGGACCGGCAATACCTGCTGTCAAGGAGGTCTCGATGTCCCCATTGAACCACTACCCCCCTATGATCGCCGCCGGGATCGAATCCGCAGGCCGAATGCAGGTGACCGCGCCGTTCGATCTGGCTCCGATCGCAACCGTCGACACCGTGGATGAGGGTGGTGTGGAGCAGGCCTTGACTGTTGCACGTAATCTGTTTGATGAACGCGACGGATGGCTGGCGTTGTCGGATCGGATTGCAATCCTGAGGCGAACCGCCGAGCTGATGGCCGAAAGGGCAGAGTCATTGGCGCTGGAAGCGGCGAGAGAGGGAGGCAAGCCCCTCATCGATTCACGTATCGAAGTGGCGCGTGCCATCGATGGTATAGCAATCTGCATCGAGACTTTGCGCACCGAAGCCGGTGAAGAGATCCCCATGGGGGTCAATCCTGCATCCGGCGGACGGATCGCATTCACCCACCGCGAGCCGATTGGGGTGGTGGTGGCCGTCAGTGCCTTCAACCATCCCCTCAACCTGATTGTGCATCAAGTCGCTCCGGCGGTTGCCACCGGCTGTCCGGTGATCATCAAGCCGGCCGAGGATACCCCACTCTCCTGTATGCGCTTCATCGAGATACTCAGAGAAGCGGGCCTGCCGGCGGCGTGGGCGCAGGCGCTGGTCACCGCGGATCTGGAGGTTGCAGGAAAGCTGGTGACCGATCCCAGGGTCGATTTCTTCAGTTTCATCGGCAGTGCGAGGGTGGGTTGGCATTTGCGATCCCATTTGGCGCCAGGCACGCGGTGCGCGCTCGAACATGGTGGCCTTGCACCGGTGATTGTTGAGGCCGATGCCGATCTCGAAGATGCCCTGCCGCTGCTTGCCAAGGGCGCCTTTTATCATGCCGGACAGGTGTGCGTGTCCGTGCAGAGGGTGTTCGCCGATCGGTCGATTGCGCGCCGTATCGCGGATGGCCTGGCAACCGAAGGAAACAGTATGCGAGTGGGCGACCCGACACTCGAGGAGACAGCCGTAGGTCCGCTGATCCGGCCCCGTGAAGTGGAGCGGATCCATGCGTGGGTCAGCGAGGCGATTGAACAGGGCGCTGAACTGATCTGTGGCGGTCAATCCTTGTCGGAAACCTGTTATCAGCCGACAGTGCTCTACAATCCACCGGCGGACGCAAAGGTGAGTACCCAGGAGGTCTTCGGACCGGTGGTTTGTGTCTATGCCTATGACGATATGGATCAGGCCATCGATCAGGCCAATGCCTTGCCCTTCGCCTTCCAGGCGGCGCTCTTCAGCAATAACCTGCAGCGATCGCTGCGAGGCTATAAACGCTTGCACGCATCGGCGGTGATGATCAATGATTTCACCGCCTTTCGTGTCGACTGGATGCCCTTTGCGGGCTTGCGCCAGTCAGGTATGGGCGTCGGCGGCATACCCCATACCATGCGTGATATGCAGATTGAGAAGATGATGGTGATCCGCTCTGACGAGTTATGACTCTTTTTTCGCTGCCGGGTTGATATCTTCGACCCGGCAAACAAGGCTGCCCTGGCTGAGTCTGGCACTTACCCGGTCACCTCGCTCGACTTCACTGCTGGCGTGAAGGATATGGCCATCCTCTTCACGGCTGACGATGGCATAGCCCCGGCTCAGGGTATTCAGCGGGCTGAGGGTGTGCAGGTCCCTCGCCATTTGGTTCAATTTCGTTCGGCTATCCAGAAGGCTCTGCTCCATGGCGCGTTGCAGCCTTTCCGCGAATAACTGATAGTGATGGCGCTGATTCTCGATGCGCTGCTGCGGGGATAGGCGCGTGAGGCCGGACCACAGCTTTTCCAATCTGTGTTGCAAGTTAACGATGTATAGTTGCTGCGTTTGTCTGAGGCGCTGGTTCAGTTCGTCAAGCCGTTGAGCGCGCTGTTGCAGGCGTTGGCTCGGGTGTTGCCTGAAGAGACGGTTCCTCAGTGTGGAGAGCTGCTCCTGGTGATGTCGTAAACGTCTCGTCTGAATCAGGTCAAGCCGTTGGCCCAGCTGGCGCAGCTGCTTCAACCAGGCTGCCTGGTCGGGAGATACCAGCTCAGCCGCCGCCGATGGCGTGGGTGCCCGTTGGTCGGCGACAAAGTCGGCGATGGTGAAGTCGGTTTCATGGCCGATACCGCTGACCAGCGGAATTCTGGATGCATGAATGGCACGGGCAAGACTTTCGTCGTTGAATGCCTGCAGGTCCTCCAACGATCCGCCGCCGCGACTCAGGATCAATACATCGCATTCATTACGCTGATTGGCCAGTTGCAGCATATGCACCATCTGTTGTGCCGCCCCTTCACCCTGGACCTGGACCGGATAGATGACCACAGGCAATGCGGGAAAGCGTCTCTTCAAAACGGTGAGCAGATCCCGAATCGCTGCACCGCTGGGTGAAGTGATAATACCGACCTGTCTTGGCATGCCGGGGATCGCTCGTTTGCGAGCAGCATCGAACAGACCTTCCGCTGCAAGTTTCTGCTTGAGCTGCTCAAAGGCAAGTCGCAAGGCCCCCTCGCCTGCAGGCTCCATATGTTCCGCGATCAGCTGGAACTCGCCGCGTGCTTCATACAGGCTTACCTTGGCGCGCAGCATAACCTGCTGCCCGTTCTCCGGTTGAAAACGCAGTCGCTGGCGTTTCATGCGGAACATGGCGCAGCGAACCTGGGCGATCTCATCCTTGAGGCTGAAATAGATATGCCCGGAGGCCGGTTGAGCCAGGTTGGATATCTCGCCACTGATCCAGATCAGCGGAAAGCTGTTCTCGAGTACCGAACGAGTTTCACGCACCAGGCGGGAAACCGTATAGATATCTCTCTGGGGAATGTCGCTGATTGTCGTATTCAAGCTGGCTGTTTCTTCATGCTGGATTCAAACGCTTCCGGTCGTAACGGACGGTCAAAGTAGTAACCTTGAAATATCCTGCAGCCGTTGTCACGCAGAAATTGCAGTTGTTGCTCTGTTTCGACGCCGACTGCAACAGCTTCGATCTCCATCTGATGAGCGATGGTAATGATTGTCTGTACCAGTTTGGCGTCTTTGGGATCGCTGCTGATATCCCTGATGAAACTACGGTCGATCTTCAGTTCGTCCAGTGACAACTTCCTCAAGTAGGCGATGGAGGCATAGCCTATACCAAAACTGTCGATACAAAATCTGACCCCAAGCTGCTTCAATGCGAGAATCTTCTGTTTCGCCTCATCGAGGTTTTCCGCCAGGGTGTTTTCATGGATCTCAAGGGTCAGCCGGTTCGGGTTGAATGAGGTCTCCCTCAAAATAGTCTTGACCTGATCGGTAAAACTGACCTGGTGAAAATGTATAGCGTTGATGTTGACAGCGATGCGCCTGAGATTGTTCGGTTCCTGCACCCATGGTTTGCTCAGCATCAGGGCATGTCTCAGCACCCACTCGCTGATCGGCAGGATCTGTCCCGACTCCTCGGCTGCGGGAAGAATGATATTGGGTTTGATCTCACCCCGTTGTGGATGATTCCAGCGCAACAGCGCAACAGCGCTTCAGCGCTCACCAACTCTTCCTCGCTGTTGTATTGGGGCTGGAAATGGAGAAGTAACTGGTCGTTTGCCAGTGCCAGCCTGAGGTCGTGCTGCAGACGCAGATGCTCCTCTGCCGCCTGCTGCATCCCCGGAAGAAAGAAGCGGATGGTATTGCGACCGGCATCTTTGGCCCGGTACATCGCGGTATCGGCAAATTTGAGGATATCGTCAGCGGTTTCGTTGTTCATCGGGAAAATCACGATACCGATACTGGGTGTGATGTGAAGTTCGTTGCCGCTGATCGTATAAGGCTCCGATATGGTCCTGAGGATTTTATTCGCGCCTTGTTGGGCCTGCTGCGCCGCCAGCTGAGGGTCCCCGCTCAATTCAGAAAACAGCACCACGAATTCGTCGCCACCGAGTCGGGAGGCAGTATCTTCATCGCGGATCTGCTCAGTCAATCTAATGGCCACCTCCCGCAGCAGCAGATCCCCGATATTGTGTCCCAATGAGTCGTTAATGGTCTTGAAATGGTCCAGGTCCATAAACATGACCGCGCCACGGTGGTTGTGTCGCAGGCAGCGAGCCCTTGCCTGACTGAGGCGATCCAGCAATAAGCGTCTATTCGGCAACTCGGTAAGGGCATCGAATGTGGCCTGGTGTTCCAGTCGGTCCATTGCGTGCATGCGTTCGATCTCGGCACTGACCCGGGCAGCGATAATATCCATCACATCCACCCATTCATGTTCCATGAACAAGGGTTTGCTCGATGTAACCCAGACGATACCTGTTACCCTGCCTGTACGATCCTTGATAGGTGTGCCGGCATACCCCTGGGCCTTCAGCAAGACCAGATTCTCGTTGCCGGGAAACAGGTCCTGCACTCCCTGTGTGTAGAGCTGGGCACCATCTTTGATCACGACATCGCAGGGTGTTCCTGCCAGTGTGTATTCAAAATCATCAATGGATTTGTTGTTGACAATGGTTGCCAGAGCCTTGATGCGGTCGTTACCGATCAGCTCACCGATATTGGCCCCATCGGCATCGAACCAGTGGCAAAGCTCCTGTGCGACATGCTCGAAGAAATCACCGTCGGTGATGCCCACCATACTGCGCATTAGCGTATGCATGGTGTCGGCTGCCCGCTTTCGATCAGAGATGTCCTGATGGGTGCCGCAGGCGCGGGTGGGGCGGTTGCTGTTCGGTTCATGTTCCACGGCGCCGCCGGAACCCTCGATCTATGTCCAGCGGCCATCGCTGTGGCGCATTCGGAACTCTACGTTGTAGGGAACGCCATCCTCGATATGCTGCATAATGATCGGCATCACCCGCTCTCTATCCGCTGGGTGCAGGCGGCCGCGCCAATCCTCGATATTGCCTTTCAGGTCATCCGGCAACAATCCCAGCATATCCATCCATCTGCTGTTCACCGTCAATTCGTTCGTGGTCAGGTTCCAATCCCAGAAGCCCAGCGTGGCGCCTTTGATGACCAGGGAGAGTTGTCTTTCCGTATCCCGTTGCAGACTGATGTCCATGATCGAGACAGGAATACGGCGAGCCTCGTCGATGGTGTGTGAGAGAGGAAAAGAGATCAGCAACTGAATCGGTCTGCCATCGGCTGCAAGCATGGATATCTCCGCAGTGAATACCCGCTTTTTTTCGCTGCTTGCGATGAGAAACTCCTTGAATGCGGTGAACACATCAGGCGTGTAGCTCTCCGGCAGCCAATGTTGCAGTTCATACAAAGTGTCGACGGCGAAAAGCCGCAGGGTGGCCGGGTTTGCGTTCACGATGCGGATCAGCTGAATATATCCAGCAAGCTCCTGTGGATGGTTGTCCAGATAACTGCGGATATCCTTCACGCCTGAGTCGGTGAGTTCCCGCAGTTTGATCAGGGCCCTGGAGCTGTCACCCTCGCAGAGCGCAATGGCAACGCCGTTGAAGAACTGTCGATATTGTGCCTCCTGGGTAATCAGTTTTTGACTCTTGCGGCTGTGTTTCAGGCTGAGGATCTGCGCCAGGATAAACAGTGCGATGATCACAAGACTGCCCATCAGGAGCACCTGCAATATCCAGGTCGGTATCTTCTCTTCTATGGTTGTTTCCGGCTCGAATAAGGTCCTCAGGTTTTTTTGGTAGGCTGAAAGGTCATCAATTCTCATGATCGCCAAATGGTATTCCAGCCGTTTCTTTATATAATCGGCACTGGGTGATTTTCGTGATATGGCAAGGCGTATGTCCTGAGGCATCAGTACAATGGGACTGGCGATGGCGGGGTAGATATGACCCCGTGTAGCGCCAAACAGGCGGTTGACCAGGCCGGCGTCCGCGTTTCCCATGGAGACGGCGCGCAGGACCCTGTCATAGGTGTCGTATTCGATGAGATCACAGGTGATGAGGAACGATTCGCACAGGGATTCAAGACCGCCCGCGCCAGTGATATACACATCGTCCCGCAATACGGCGATACGTTTCCCGTCCAGGTCCGGAAAAGACTTGATCGGTGACGTTTCAGGAATGAAAATCTGCGCCCAATTGCTGACCAGTCCTTGCTCGATGAACAAAAACTGCTGTTGCCTGGCTGTGTTGATTGCTATGGCCGGCAGCAGGTCTATCTTGCCGGTGGCAAGGCGCTGCAGGTTTTCGCTCCAGGTGCCGGCTACGTAATGCAGTTTCCAGCCCTCCTTGGAAGCGATGTCGTTGAGAGTCTCTATGAATAGACCACCGGGACTTCCTGTCTGATTGACAGTGACGAGGGGTGGATTGTTATAGATGCCGACTTTTAACAAACTGGCCGACTGATCGGCTTGAATGACGTCTGCTAATAGGATTGAAAAGAGCAGGAAATACCTTCCAATAGTATTGACGGCTCGTCTCCGCATAGTCGCAGTTCCGGTGAAAAACAGTCCTAACCCGCATGTTTCATCCGTTTTTAAATTTAGCCGGTGATATGGCCAAGCTTGGATGGTTTGCCCTCACTGGGAACCAAACCTCTATCAAGCCCTGATTTTCCACCCTCCGGGCAGACTCCCCCTTACCCCCATTGTTGATCAACGTGCCGGGGCAGCACTCTGCCGGGCTATCCCGGCTTGAGTCGTGCCGCCACCTGGAAAAACAGCGCCTGATAGGGATAGGTGCTGGAGAGCAGGAAGCGGATCCGTCGCGTGTTGCGAATGATGACCGCCCCGATCTTGAACAGTTTGAGCCGGATCGTGGTCATCTGTGCACGCGCCAGTTCCGTGCCCTTCAGCGCGAGGCGCCGGATGGCCTCCATCAGCACATAGGCCAGACTGGACAGCAGTAGACGAAACTGATTGGCCCACCAGTAATGCGCGCTGGTGCGATCGGCGAACAGCCCCAGTTGCTGCTCCTTGATTCGGTTCTCCATGTCACCACGGGCGCAGTAGAGGTCATCGTAAAGGCGCTGTTTGTCGCCGGCCAGGTTGGTGACGATGAAGCGTGGATTTGGCCCCTTGTCGGTGACCTCCAGTTTGGCGATCACCTTGCGACGCGTCTTCCAGGTGCTGGCGGCATAGTGAAACTGAAAGAATTCCCGCATCTTCATGCCGGTTCGCTTCGCCAGTTCCTCAACCCACTGCATGGGCTCACGGATACACCGCAGCAAGGCGTCATTCTTGGCGATGCCCACGATATAGCCCACAGCGTTGCGCTCGCACCAGCTGAGCATGTGGTGACGGCAAAAGCCGCTATCGCCCCGAAAGATGATACGCACTTCAGGCCAAGCCCGGCGCAGGCGTTTGACCAACAGCGCCAGAATCGCCCAGGCATGCTTGGGCGCATCGATCCGGCTGGGCCGCAGATAACTCACCAGCAGTTGATCGCCACAAAAGACATACAGGGGCAGGAAGCAGTAGTGATCGTAGTAGCCGTGAAAGAAGCGGCCTTCCTGGCGGCCATGCACCGGATCATCCGTGGCGTCGAAATCCAGGATCAGCTCATCGGGTGGTGCATCATATGAGGCAATGAACTGCTCGAGCAGTAGGTTGTGGACATCAACGGCAACCCGGCGATCGACCCGGTTCTCCAGCCGACAAAGTGTCGACTGGCTGCCCAGTACCTCCTCGCGTTCGATCGAGCTCTGTAGGGCCGGGTCGGTGCGTAGTGTCTGATGGTCGTTCAGATCTTCATAACCCAGGCAGAGCCCATAGACTCGCTGGCGCAACAGGCTCAACTGGCTGTGTTCAATATAGCGGGGATCTCGCGGGTCGGGGATGACCGCATCAACCGCCTCGAGCAATCCCAGACGCCTGTCGATCTCACGCAGCAGCAACACGCCGCCATCCGAGGTGATATCGCCACCGGAAAACTCGGCTTGAACCTTACGGCGTTTTAGGGCTGGAAAATCAAAGGCAGTCTGGGTGCAGTTTGTCACAGGCAAAATCCTTTCGATTACAGTGTAAGCAACTGAATTATATCGAAGTATCAGGATTTTGCCTTTTTAATGCGTGAAATATTGGGGCTAACCTTGCGCCGGACGGAGTCAGTCAGACAATGTGTGGTGAGGGGTGGATCGCCAGGCCCGCGATAGCGTTTTGTCGAGACTCTATATTTTTGATTTATAGGATATTTATGGTTAACGGTTTACCGGCCAACCGGCACCTCCTATAATGCCCGGTTTATTTCACCCCACCTGCCGGAATAAATGCTATGCGTGTAATCGAGGAAGCCCTCACATTCGACGATGTACTTTTGGTACCGGCCCACTCTCAGGTGCTCCCTAAGGATGTAGATCTACGGACCAAGCTGACCCGTGGGATTGAGCTCAGTATCCCCCTGGTTTCCGCTGCCATGGACACAGTGACCGAGGCCCGTTTCGCCATTGCACTCGCCCTGGAAGGGGGTATAGGCATCGTGCACAAGAATATGACCCCGCAGCAGCAGGCCGCCGAGGTCGCCAAGGTCAAGAAATATGAGAGCGGCGTCATTCGTGAACCGATAACGGTTGGGCCCTATGTCAGTATCGGCGAGGTTGTCGAGCTGACACGGGCGAGAAATATCTCCGGGGTACCGGTTGTTGACGGTGAAGAGTTGGTCGGCATTGTGACAGGCCGGGATCTGCGATTCGAGCGAAAGATGGATGATCCGGTACGCAACATTATGACTAAAAAGGAGAATTTGGTTACGGTCAAGGAAGGTGCAAATCGCGACGAGGTACTGCAACTGCTGCATAAACACCGTATCGAGAAGGTGCTTGTGGTGGATGACGATTTCTCGCTGCGCGGCATGATTACGGCAAAGGATATTCAGAAGGCCAAGGACTATCCCGGCGCCTGTCGCGATGAACATGAACGTCTCAGAGTGGGCGCCGCGGTGGGTGTCGGCGCGGGTACCGAGGAGCGGGTGGATGCACTGGTCAATGCCGGTGTCGACGTGGTGGTGGTGGATACCGCCCATGGCCACTCCCAGGGCGTGCTCGACCGGGTTGCCTGGGTCAAGAAGGAGTATCCCGACGTGCAGGTGATCGGCGGTAATATCGCCACCGGGGAAGCCGCCAGCGACCTGGTCAAGGCGGGCGCGGATGCGGTCAAGGTGGGAATAGGTCCCGGTTCCATCTGTACCACTCGCATCGTTGCCGGCGTGGGTGTGCCCCAGGTGACTGCGGTAACGAATGTTGCCAAGGCCCTGGAAGGCACCGGCGTGCCGCTGATTGCCGATGGCGGCCTGCGCTACTCAGGGGATATCGCCAAGGTCCTGGCTGCAGGCGCCTATTCGGTGATGATCGGCGGTATGTTTGCCGGCACCGACGAGGCCCCCGGCGAGGTGGAGATCTACCAGGGCCGCTCCTACAAATCCTATCGGGGTATGGGTTCACTGGGCGCCATGTCGGGCAAGGATGGCTCAAGCGACCGATATTTCCAGGAGACCAATGAAAAGGAGAAACTGGTGCCGGAGGGTATCGAAGGCCGGGTTCCCTACAAAGGGCCTGTGGTCGGCGTCATCTACCAGGTGATTGGCGGGATCCGCTCCAGCATGGGATATACCGGCTGTGCCAATATCGACGAGATGCGCGCCAAGCCGGTGTTCGTGCGGGTCACCAATGCGGGCGTCACCGAGTCCCATGTGCACGACGTCACCATTACCAAAGAAGCCCCAAACTATCGGCGCGATTGACATGACGACTGATATCCATGCCCATCGGATCCTGATCCTGGATTTCGGCTCCCAATATACTCAGTTGATCGCCCGCCGCGTGCGCGAAGCGGGTGTCTATTGCGAAATCTTCCCCTACGACAATCCCGATCAGGGACTTGCCGGGGTGAAGCCGGCCGGCGTCATCCTCTCGGGCGGACCGGAGACGGTAACCGCCGATGAGGCGCCGGCGGCGCCAAACGAGGTATTCGAGCTTGGCGTACCGATATTGGGAATCTGCTATGGCATGCAGACCATGGCGGCTCAGCTTGGTGGCGAAGTGGCCTCGTCGGACAGGCATGAGTATGGTTACGCTCAGGTGCGCGCCAGGGGCCACTCCCGGCTGCTCAAGGATATCGAGGACCATACCAGCAAGGAGGGATATGGCTTGCTGGATGTCTGGATGAGTCATGGCGATCGCGTTGAGTCCCTTCCCGAGGGATTCAGGGTGATCTGCGAGACGGAGAATGCACCCATCGCCGGTATCGCCGATGAATCGCGCAACTACTATGGCCTGCAGTTCCATCCCGAAGTCACCCACACCCGCCAGGGCCAACGCATCATCGAGCGCTTTCTGTTCAAGATATGCGGTTGCGAGGTGTTGTGGACGCCGGGCAAGATCATCGAGGACACCCGCCGTCATGTGCGCGAACAGGTCGGTGACAAGCAGGTCGTGCTGGGTCTCTCCGGCGGTGTCGATTCCTCCGTCGTGGCGGCGATGCTGCATCGTGCCATCGGCGATCAGCTGACCTGCGTGTTTGTCGACAACGGCCTGTTGCGCCTCAATGAGGGCGACCAGGTGATGGCCACCTTCGCCGAACACATGGGCGTCAAGGTGATCCGGGTGGATGCGGAGGATCGCTTTCTCAAGGCGTTGAGCGGGATTGCCGAGCCGGAACAGAAACGCAAGATTATCGGCAACCTCTTCATCGATATCTTCGAGGAGGAGGCCGGCAAGCTGGAAGATGTCTCCTTTCTCGCCCAGGGCACCATCTATCCCGATGTGATCGAGTCGGCGGGCGCCAAGTCGGGCAAGGCCCATGTCATCAAGTCCCATCACAATGTGGGGGGATTGCCCGACTATATGAAGCTGGAGCTGGTCGAACCTCTGCGCGGGCTGTTCAAGGACGAGGTGCGCAAGATCGGTGTCGAACTGGGTCTGCCCTACGAAATGATCTACCGCCACCCCTTTCCCGGACCGGGTCTTGGTGTGCGCATCCTCGGCGAGGTGAACAAGGAGTATGCCGATCTGCTGCGGCAGGCCGACCACATCTACATCGAGGAACTCTATAAACACAATCTCTACGACGAAGTCAGCCAGGCCTTTGCCGTCTTCCTGCCGGTCAAGTCTGTGGGTGTGGTGGGGGACGCCAGGGCTTATGAGTATGTCGTCACCCTCAGGGCGGTGAAGACGGTGGATTTCATGACGGCCAAGTTCGCCCATCTGCCCTTCGAGTTTCTCGAAGAGGTGTCACGCAGAATCATCAATGAGGTCCAGGGCATTTCCCGGGTGGCCTATGACATCTCCAGCAAGCCGCCTGCCACCATTGAGTGGGAGTGATCTGAATTTGTAACACATTGAATAATAACAATAAAATTAGCCTAATTTATAATATAATCTGCATCATCAATGGTATTTTTCATGGTATATCTTGCGTGTAACGAGGCAGCAGACATCGATACCATGAGATAAAAATTGAGCTTGGCATGGTATCGGGGAGCTTGATTTTCAGGTGTTCTAGAGTAATCCGGAAACCGGTAATTTCAGCACGGTGTTTCAAAAAAACAATACTGTTTTTCTGAAACTGCTGATAGGGTTCTTTCCTCATAACTTACTGAAAATGCAATTATTTTCTTAGTCCCCACCGGGGAGAGGGTTGGACCTCCCCGCGAAGCTTGTATCTACACTTTCCTCGTCAATTACTTGTACAATGTAACAAGGTGCGTTACAGTTTCCCAATAAGAAGGAGATTGCCATTGATTCAAAGTTTTCGGGACCGCTGGCTCAGGGATTTTTATCTGGACGATAAAACCAGCAAGAAGATACCCGCTGAGATCGAAGACCGACTGTTCCGAAAGCTGCAGTTAATTGATGACGCGACCTGTGATCTCGATCTACGGTCGCCTCCGAGCAATCATTTTGAAAAATTGAGAGGGAATCTGGCCGGGAAGCACTCGATTCGCGTTAACAAACAATGGCGATTGGTGTTTACCTGGTCAGCCTCACGCGGTGAGGCCCAGGAGATCTATCTGGATAACCACGATTATCGGTGAAGGCTATGAATATCACAAAACGGCAACCCGTCAGTGTCGGTGAGATGATTACCGAGGAGTTTCTCGTGCCCATGGCGCTGACGCAGGGACAACTGGCAGAAGCGATGGGAGTCAGTCGAAAAACCGTGAATGAGTTGTGTACCAATCGCCGTGCAATCACGGCTGATACCGCACTGATGCTGGCTACTGTATTTGGGAATTCAGCTGATTTTTGGTTGAATCTTCAGCAGCGCAATGAACTGTGGAAAGCGCTTAACACACCAAAGCGACGGGCACGCATCGAGAAGGCTAAACCGATTGCCGCCTGAGTTTGAGGGCAATGGTTCGTAGTGCGCATAAGTGGTCCTTCCCAGCACGATTCCGGACTGGTGCTTATAGCTGGAAGGCGTCAAGGTTGGCATGCCAGCGTCTTCGCGAAGCTGTCTCCGAGATCAAGAAGGTCGCAAAGAAAGAGCCGCTAATTGGCGCAGAGGGTGCTGTCCGTCTGATGGAAAAGATCTGGCCGGCGCTGGAACACGTGGATAGCTCCAGTGGTGCGTTGGGATCAGCGGTCAACAAGACGCTGGACGATTTGATACCGATTGTCATCAGAGCGCCCGCCGACGAGAAGACACACGATGAATGGCTTTATCGCCTCTGGCAGGCAATGGCGGATGACGGCGTTGATTATCTCAGCCCTGTTGGTGACCGCTGGGGTGAGATTTGTGGATCTCCGGAAGTCGCCGGCCGCTGGGCGGATGAGTTGGTTTCCACGTTGCGATCCTGTTGGTCAGATCTAAACCCGGGCAGCTATTTTCACGGCGCGACACCGTGCCTGTCCTGTCTATTGGCGACAGGGCGCTATGGGGAGTTGCTCGAGTTGCTGGAACTGCCACGCTACCCATGCTGGCATTACCGTCGCTATGGCGTCGAAGCACTTCTGGCCTTGGGCAGGGAGGCGGAGGCGGTCCAGTATGCCGAAGCATCGCGGGGCCTGAATCAGCCGGATTCAGTGATCGACCAGGCCTGCGAGCAGATACTGATGTCATCCGGCCTGCATAAGGAGGCCTACCGGCGCTATGGATTGAGCGCTGCGGTGGGCAATTCCTACATCGCCCGGTTTCGCTCTGTTGCAAAGCGCTATCCAATGAAGGACAAGTCGCAGATCCTGTCAGACCTCATCGCCACAACCCCGGGCGAAGAGGGAAAGTGGTTTGCGACAGCCAAGGAACTCAAACTTTATGATCTGGCATTGGAACTGGCCAACCGGAGTCCCTGTGATCCAAAAACACTGACCAGGGCGGCCAGGGATTACCTGGACCCGGAACCGGCATTTTCACTCGGATCGGCCATAGCCGCTCTTCGCTGGTTGAGCGAGGGGTGGGGTTACGAGGTGTCCAACGTCGATGTCGTTGAGGCCTATGACCAAGCGATGGACGCTGCGGCCAGGTTGGATATGGTTGACAATGTGAGCGAACGGATTCAACAACTCGTCGCGACGAGTGACACTGCCGCGACAAAGTTCGTTCGGGAGGTCCTGCAGGTTCGCATGCGTGCAGTTGTTTGAAGTACTCCATTACCTGCAGGAGAAAGAGGAGCGAGCCTGACAGCCAAAGCGCCGAAAGGGGGCTAAGAGTCGCTGTGTGGCAGTGTCAAATCGACAATTGTTGCCTGCGTTTTGAAGGATTTTCTGAGCATGGTATTTTTTATGGCATTACCGTTTAGCAGGAAAATAAGCCATTGAATACAAAAGATAAAAATGGCTTATTGATAATAGAGTGGGAGTGACAGGCACTGGCAGGTGATGTCTGGCAATGGCAAGTAATACCAACTAAAGCAATATTTGCAGCGAATCAACTGCTCAATCGAATTTGTCAGAAATAGTGCTAACGAACCAGTCCTCGCTGAAGTAACGCTGGCATATTTCTACGGCTATCAAGAATGCAGTGAATGAAAGTGTCCTGACGGATTGCTCAGTAGATGACAGAGTATGGTTTGAAGTGGATTTTCAGGTATTGTGTAACGCCGATTCGATCGAGTTCTGGTTGAACATGTTCTCATTCTGGTAGATCAGCAAGTCGCGTGCGGAAGGATTCAAGCTGATTCAGTATGTAATCCGCATTCTCCGGAATGTCATGAAGTGCGATACAGCGGAGAATGTCGATGAGATTCTGTTCTGCGTCTTCGGTAAGTCGGATGCGATGCACAGGTTGTCCTTGACCATTTCGGTGATCCGGATCTCGGTACTATGGTGTCGAGAAAATGGGCAACCAGAGACTGCACAACTTTATCGATGAGATACAGACAATGTTTGACATGCAGTACGTCAGTATGGTGAAAACCCGTTTCCCTGCGAAATAATTGAAGCCGCCTGAAGATAAAATACGCATTTTCAAACGTCAAAACAGGTGTGGCAAAGTTGACTGGTGTGGGTAGACTAGCTGTGTTCCTGCCATTTGCAGTGCATAATAACGTGCTTAACTATTGTATTGCCCGTGCTCTTGGTGAATAACGAACATATTTGTATTCAGCTGCTATCTTGATGCTGTCGCTATCGGTTAAGTTGCTGTATAACAACTCATCACCAGCATCTAACATACCGTTCATCCCATTTATGTCAGTGAATACGATCCATCCGCTACCCCAGTCAGTACTACCTGAACAAGACTGGCCGTCTTCGCTGGCGCATACTGACACAGGTATTTCTCTGGTCACCGCTTCGCTTCTAGCATAGTGCATGCTTGTAACAAGTTCATTAGTCGCTACGGTTAATCTATTGTTCGCAATCAGGTTGAAAAAACTCGGTATACCAACCCCAAAGAGTATGGCGGCAATCACTACTGCTACCAGCAATTCCAGAAGTGTAAGGCCCTGATGATTATTTCGTGAGAATCTACTTAACACGAGAATACTCCTGTGTTGTCAAAAACTGAGCACACGGCCTGATAAGGTCAGTCACACGCAATCCGTTGAAATTGCACCCTGCCGGATAGGTTCACAGTTACCTTGCTACCGTTCTCACCGCTGCGACCGTCGCAAATAGTGAATGTGTTACCTCTTCCACTATTGCCACTAGTTGAACAAGCCCCGATTTTATCACCATGAGCTAAATGAGCAGGAACGGCGTTCTTGCTGACATTTATCGAGTGTGCATTACTTGGGTTGCCTGGGGGAATATGGCATATATCAACTTTCCCTGCTGCATATCCACTCCCCGATAACATACTAAAAATCGCAATAAAAATTGCATTTTGCAGCCTTTTAGGAAGTTTCTTCATTTTCGTGCCTAACAAATATAATGGAGTTTTTTACAACATGACCCGGTAATAAAACACCCGGTCCTTTCAACCAATGTATTGGCACAAATTGTGAGCCACTTCAATCTTTTCGTTCACATTTGCGCATAAATTGTATAACCTGCGAATTAAACTTCTCTTTTTAAAACCACCGATGTACTTTGGCAGTCACCCATAGATTTGATCTTTTGGCCTGTTGCCGGTGGGAGGGTTGCGTGCCGTGGACTATCTAGAGGTTGTTGTCGATCCGGCGCTTAATCTTCCAGAAGTCAGTCGTATCACCAAAACGCCTGTGCAGATAGTGGATATCACCGATGGCAATACTGACGATCGATCGGTGTCGCTGGACGAAAAACTTCACCCGGTGTCATGCACGCTCCATACCTCCGTGGAAGGCCGGTATACAGGGTTATCGGATATTAGGACGTCAACATGCTGCTGCGGGAGATGGATTTCACGCAAGTGACAACCAAAGAAGGATTTATTCTGACCACATTAGCTATTCTGGCAATAGCCCTCTGGATGTTTCACCGGCTTCTGTTTGTGTCAATGAGTAGATTGGTCACGGCATGCGGCAGATGGCCGACTGGTGACGTTAGCTGTATGTCGATACAAAAGGTTTACAGTAATTCACGACTCTTGCTCAGGCTCCCATACATAAGATTCCCATGAATCTGTTTAGCTGGCAGGAGATAGATCAACAATGCCATTGCCTGGAGAAAGGAGAAAAGAGCACCGTAAATAAAGTGGCTAAAACCATTTGCTGATGCCGAACAAAATTACTCTGTATTCATGGGGTACCTTGCCTGGCAAGGTCGGCCAGTGACGGATTATGTGCAGCAGAAGTTTGTGGATGACCTCTAATGCTAACAGCTGGAACATGGAATATTTTCAAGATATTACCGCCTACAACGACAGGTGAGTCATGGAAAGTAAATAGAATAAAGGCCCGTATTCAATCGAGTGGTAGTAATTCTATGCTTAGTGTCTGAACGGCAGAATTGCCGCTAAAGCTCTTAATCATGACGTCTTATCGGACACTGGCATCGTGGATGGGAGGCCCTGGTCGTTATCCTGCCAACAGATCGGGAAAAATGTAACTCGGCCTCAGCCAGTCGGTCATAAACAGTTTGACCAGCGGCAAGTTAAAGATAGCCATGAGTAAGGAATCTCAGATACAGAGGCTTACTGGCCTGAGGCTGATGAACCTTGAAGATAATTTAAGCCCAACTACCGAAATATGTATTCTTTTTTTTAGTTGTCGCTTTAGGAACAGGATTAATCGGACACGGGGCAAGAATGCGCATCAAATCAAACCGAAGAGAATGGTTTGAAATCCTTTTCACGGAAAAGGGTTATACAGGCTGAGACGGCTTTTTCATCAAAAAGTCGGCCACTGCCGGACTCAACCTCCTTCCTGATTACTCATGAGGCTCAGCTATTGAGCCTGTGGTGCAAGCATAATGGAACCTACTGAATAAAAGAGGATTTCATCATGCCGAGAAATACTATTCAATTTCAAAAAGGTCTTGGTTTGCACGATTTTCTGGAACAATATGGGACCGAGGATCAGTGTCGACAGGCATTGTATGATTTGCGCTGGCCGACGGGCTATGTCTGCCCTGAGTGCGGCAACACAACAGGCTGTGAACTCAAAAAGCGTCAGATATATCAATGTCACAAGTGCCATCATCAGACTTCCCTGACCGCCGGCAGCATCTTCCATGGCACCAAGCTGCCGCTGAGAACGTGGTTTCTTGCGATCTATCTGTTGACCCAACGCAAGAAAAGTATCTCGGCGCTGCAACTTTCCCGCGAAATCGGGGTGAACTACAATACGGCCTGGCGACTCAAGCATAAGTTGATGCAGGTGATGATGGAACGTGAGCGTGGAAAAAAACTGGCCGGTCGCATCGAATTGGATGATGCTTATCTCGGAGGCGAGCAAGCCGGTAAGCGTGGTCGTGGGTCGCGCAACAAAATCCCTTTCGTAGCTGCTGTTGAGACGACGCGGGACGGCAGGCCCATGAAAATTCAACTGCGTCGTGTAAGGGGCTTCCGCAAACGTGAAATCGCCCGCTACGCCCGCTCCTGCTTGATGCCTGGCAGCGAAGTCTTTACCGATGGGCTTTGGTGCTTTAGTGGCGTGACAACCGCTGATTGCCATCATAACCCCATGGTGACGGGTGGTGGGCGCCAAAGTGTCCAGTATTCGTGCTTCAAATGGGTAAACACGATGTTGGGTAATGTCAAAAACAGTCTGTTGGGTACTTTTCATGCGATTCGAGATAAACATGTGTCGCGTTATCTTGCTGAGTTCGAATATCGGTTTAACCGCCGTTTCGATTTACCCGCCATGATTGAACGATTGCTTTTTGCCGCTCTTCGCACTCCACCTATGCCATATCGCCTCTTGAGAATGGCTGAGGTTTAGGGGTAATCAGGAATACTATATACTTTCCCGGCAGTTTTTCCCTGGCCAGGCTGATATAGGGCTCGCGCATCGAGAAGGCATCGATCGCACCTGAAGCGAGCTTGTCCGGCAACTGCTCCGCCTTGAAATAAGACAGCTCCAGATCTTTTTCATATATCTCATGTTCCACCAGAAACAAATGCAGGAAAAAATGTACGGCGGAGGCTTTCTGGGTTGAGAGTTTTTTTTCCTTTAAGGTCGGCAGGCCTGCCAATTCCGGCATCAGTCCTTGCAATCAGGCGGTTGATGTTATTGGTGGAAAATATGGAAGCTAGGACAATGAATGGATATTCAGTAAAAGATGCCAAGGCCACAGGCACGTCTGAAGAAATAACAATATCGCTCCTGTCTGCAAAAAAACTATCATGTAGCGCCCGTTTACCGCTGGGATATTCCGACACCTCCAGCATCAGTCCATTTTGTTTGAAGAAGCCCTGGTTCTCGGCAACCATAACCAGGGCGCTGCCCGGCTGCATCGCCAGGGCAAGCCGCAAAGACAGTTTTTCTTTATCCCCGGCTTGTTCTGGTTTGCCGTCGCAGGCAACAAGCAATACTGTAAAAACAGTGAACAGGACCATACTGTTTACAGCGCGGCATACCCAGATTTGTTTTAATTCTCTCATTGACGGGTGCTCTGGCTACTGAGCATGTTTGGCTATGTCTTTGTATACGGGTTCGCGTCCCAGTTCCCTGCACAGTTCATTGACTTCCTGCTTGACCTCGATGATCCTGTACTCCCTGTCAACCAGGGTTTCATTGAAACTCTCCAGTTTCCTGTTGTTTTCATCCAGTTGATCCAGGGTCCCTGAATTACTCAAGGCAATCGCGGCTATTTCCCCAAATGCTTCTGCAACTGAGGCATCAAAATCGGTAAAATCACCATTCTTGTTAGCAAGACCGATGATGCCGACTGTATCGTCTTTGATATTGAGAGGTGCAAACAGTACGTTTTTCAACACCACATGTCCCTCTGGCATGAACTTGACCCAGTCGGTATTCATGAAATCATTGTCATAAACCGCCTTGCCTGATTTATAGGCTTCGGCCCTCAGGCCGCGAATCGGCATCGGCAGGCTCGGGTCTACCGCGCAGGAGAGGCCACCCGAATCCAGAAACAGCACATCGTTTTCTTTGCCGTCATCGGTCAACAGGGCCACATAACCGGAAACCGCCCCCGTCATATTGCAGGCCTCATCAAAGATAATACGTGCAGAAACCTCAAATTTCCGATTGGCGAGCACGGACTGGGCGGCGTGCCAGAGCGCATGAAACTCCTTGGGTGTTAAATTAGACAGCCTGTTTTCCGCCAGTCTCCTATTTTCGATTTCGGCCCGCAGTGCCTGCTGTTGTATCAGAATCAGTAGGTCCTGCTCTATTTCGTGGCAGAATTCGGCCAGCAGATCCGGGTGTTTATCCGCTTGGTCATTGGCCTTGTGGTCATAAACAGCGATGGTTCCGAAGATTTCACCATCCGGCCAGTGCAGCGGATAACCCAGGTAATAAACCAGCCCCGTGTCAATCAAGCGGTGATACTTCCATTTATCATCCTGAGAGGCGTCTTTGACATGCAATACTGAATCATTTTTGATTACCCAGTCGGTGAAACTGCCCTCAAGCGCGATCCGATCGCCTGTTTTAAACGGATTTTCATCAGTTACATGTGTATAGAAGATAGTGAAGGCATCATCCTGTCTTCGGGTAATGACAGCGACAGGTGTATGCAACTTTGCCAATGTGAGACCGACTATTTTATGCCAGCGGTAGGTGGTTTCATTCGGCACCTCAGGTTTTGGCGGGTTTTGATCAGGCATACCCTATCTCCCTCCAGCAAAGGCTTTGAAAAAAAGAACCGGGGCTTATGTAATTAAGACTATCAGAAATATCAGAAGCTACTGTTTGTTATCAGGGGGAATTGCTTCAGGTCAATGACTGGTTCCTCGTATATCCCCCTGTTATTAGGATAAATGCCTGTTTCTGAAAGAAAGCAGCGAATCCCAGCCAGAAAAGGCCATGCCTGCGTTGCGGGTAATCCCCCCATTAATAACCATGTGCGCCAGGGCGCCCGCCACCCCTTACTACCACAGTATCTCCCGTTGTGTACGCCGTTCCCGGTTATGCGGCGAAGACCCCTATCCCCAATATTTCACGCATTAAAAAGGCAAAATCCTGATACTTCGATATAATTCAGTTGCTTACACTTTAATCGAAAGGATTTTGCCTGTGACAAACCGTACCCAGACTGCCTTTGATTTTCCAGCCCTAAAACGCCGTAAGGTTCAAGCCGAGTTTTCCGGTGGCGATATCACCTCGGACGGCGGCGTGTTGCTGCTGCGTGAGATCGACAGGCGTCTGGGATTGCTCGAGGCGGTTGATGCGGTCATCCCCGACCCGCGAGATCCCCGCTATATTGAACACAGCCAGTTGAGCCTGTTGCGCCAGCGAGTCTATGGGCTCTGCCTGGGTTATGAAGATCTGAACGACCATCAGACACTACGCACCGACCCGGCCCTACAGAGCTCGATCGAACGCGAGGAGGTACTGGGCAGCCAGTCGACACTTTGTCGGCTGGAGAACCGGGTCGATCGCCGGGTTGCCGTTGATGTCCACAACCTACTGCTCGAGCAGTTCATTGCCTCATATGATGCACCACCCGATGAGCTGATCCTGGATTTCGACGCCACGGATGATCCGGTGCATGGCCGCCAGGAAGGCCGCTTCTTTCACGGCTACTACGATCACTACTGCTTCCTGCCCCTGTATGTCTTTTGTGGCGATCAACTGCTGGTGAGTTATCTGCGGCCCAGCCGGATCGATGCGCCCAAGCATGCCTGGGCGATTCTGGCGCTGTTGGTCAAACGCCTGCGCCGGGCTTGGCCTGAAGTGCGTATCATCTTTCGGGGCGATAGCGGCTTTTGCCGTCACCACATGCTCAGCTGGTGCGAGCGCAACGCTGTGGGCTATATCGTGGGCATCGCCAAGAATGACGCCTTGCTGCGGTGTATCCGTGAGCCCATGCAGTGGGTTGAGGAACTGGCGAAGCGAACCGGCATGAAGATGCGGGAATTCTTTCAGTTTCACTATGCCGCCAGCACCTGGAAGACGCGTCGCAAGGTGATCGCCAAACTGGAGGTCACCGACAAGGGGCCAAATCCACGCTTCATCGTCACCAACCTGGCCGGCGACAAACAGCGCCTTTACGATGACCTCTACTGCGCCCGTGGTGACATGGAGAACCGAATCAAGGAGCAGCAACTGGGGCTGTTCGCCGATCGCACCAGCGCGCATTACTGGTGGGCCAATCAGTTTCGTCTACTGCTGTCCAGTCTGGCCTATGTGCTGATGGAGGCCATCCGGCGCCTCGCGCTGAAGGGCACGGAACTGGCGCGTGCACAGATGACCACGATCCGGCTCAAACTGTTCAAGATCGGGGCGGTCATCATTCGCAACACGCGACGGATCCGCTTCCTGCTCTCCAGCACCTATCCCTATCAGGCGCTGTTTTTCCAGGTGGCGGCACGACTCAAGCCGGGATAGCCCGGCAGAGTGCTGCCCCGGCACGTTGATCAACAATGGGGGTAAGGGGGAGTCTGCCCGGAGGGTGGAAAATCAGGGCTTGATAGAGGTTTGGTTCCCAGTGAGGGCAAACCATCCAAGCTTGGCCATATCACCGGCTAAATTTAAAAGCGGATGAAACATGCGGGCTATACCGGCCGGAGTATCGAACATCGGCGATGACGCCTCTATGACATTGGTTGGTTCATGCGCGGTATGAATGAATTGCTGTTTCCGGATGGTGTCTGCACAACCACGCCCTAGCTCGATCGAATGGGAACGAAACTCTGAACAGCATTATCGTGCCATGACCTGGGACTAGCGCCTCAAACGTGTGTTGAACATCGATGTGCCGGGTGCTCAATGTTCATCCGAGTGGCTTCTATGCATGGCTCAAGAACCCGTTAGCCAAACGGGCCGGGGAAGATCAGCGGTAAACCGGTCTACACGGCACAGCAACTGAAGGATCGGATGCCTGATGGCGTGTTGTCCGAATTCAGCCGGAAGGCCGGGAGGTCAGTGTGAGGAGGTAGATTCAACCGGAAATACGGGCTGTTGAATCGATTGAGGCTGGATGGAAGGTTATTTCCGGTGTATCCTGCCTCCAGTTTTCTGCTTTTATGCAGGGTGGTTGTGGTTATTCTCCTTAAACATCGCATAAGCAGACACTGCGCAATGCATTGCGGCCTGATGGCACTGATTCAGTACCGATACTACACAATCCTGGTAAGGTGTCTGAGGAAAGCGATGCGATTTTCTATTTTCCCGACTGCGGCTCTGAGCGGTTGTTCAGTGAAGTCGGCATAGCCTGGCCATGCTTCGTGAAGTGGGTGCGGAGACAGTCATGCCGCCCGGTTATCGCTTTTGCGGTTATCCACAAACCGCAGCCGGGCTGTACGACCGGGGACGCCTGATTATAATCGAGAACAGGATGCTGTTTCATCGTATCGCCATTACCCTTAACTACATGGATATCAAGACAGTTCTGGTCTCCTGCGGAACCTGTATGGATCAACTGCTGCAGTATCAGTTCGAAAAGATCTTTCCAGCTTGCCGGCTGCTCGATATTCATGAACATATGATGGAGCGGGACGTAGTCCTGGATGGCGCACAGGGGACGGAGTATCTATTCCACGATCTATCTCATACGCCCATTCAGCACTACAATCAGCGGCAGGTTGCCTCAATACTGACGGGAAAGTCCGTTCTTCTGAGTGATTGCCGCTATGGCGAAGCAGATACTCTTGGTACCAGCCGTCCCGATATTACCAATCAATTGCGTTTTCGAAAATCAGAAGAACTGAATAAAGATATCGATGTGCTTGTGAAAAAAACGGCATGACACACAACCGGCATTAAATGACTGACCGGTTGTCCGGCGTGCTTGCGGGGACTCAGCCGCTATACTGACGAGACAGCCGTGAAACATGAATATATCGTTCTTGAAACAATCAGGCAACTGCAGGGTGAAACATGGCAGCGAAATTCATTGATCAGGTATTACATGACGGTATTGAAATCGTGCTCATCTAATATATTGTGTTGAAGGATCAACTCTGCCTGAAAAATGAAGATACATTGAAGTTTTGTATCACTTCAGGGATGGAGTAAAACAAAATAGTCGACCTGAAATATAAGACTGGATTGAAAACACAAATAATTCAATAACCCGAAAATGGGAGGCATACATGGCAAATAAACGATTTCAACCATCCGCATTAGACAAAGGCGTTCCCAAGCATATCGTTGATAAGGTGAACGCATCCAAGAAGAAGCAGCTCATCGGCCCCCAGTATCCCTATGAAAAAAAATGGGTCGTGAAGAGTATGAAAAGGAAAAAGCAGAGCTTCAAGTGGAATTGCTGAAGTTGCAAAAGTGGGTGAGGGATACCGGAGAGCGCATTGTTATGATCTTTGAGGGCAGGGATGCCGGTGGGAAAGGAGGCACAATCAAGCGTTTCATGGAACATATGAACCCCCGGCAGGCTCACGTTATCGCCCTGACCATACCCAGTGAAAGGGAACTTGGCCAGTGGTACTTCCAGCGTTATATCAATACGCTGCCCACCAAGGGAGAAATCATTCTCTACGATCGCTCCTGGTACAATCGCGGTGTTGTCGAGCCGGTAATGGGATTTTGTACCCCGGAACAGCACAAGTTGTTCCTGAAGCAGGCTCCGATCTTCGAACATATGCTTGTCGATGACGGTATTCGATTATACAAATTCTGGTTTTCCGTCAGTAGAGAAGAACAGTTCCGGCGCTTTAAATCACGTGAAACCGATCGCCTCAAACAGTGGAAGTTAAGCCCTGTAGACCAGGATGGCTTAAAGCGTTGGGACGAGTTTACCGAAGCGAAGAATATCATGTTTGAAAAAACGGATGTTCCTTGGGCGCCATGGACAATCATTCGATCCGATGGTAAAAAGCGAGCCCGCCTGAATTGTATGCGTTATGTGCTCAATAGCCTGCCATATACGGACAAGAATAAGGAAATAGCCGTACCTCCCGATCCAAAAATCGTTGGAAGTGTTGGAGAAATGTATAAGTATACATAGTGATTGCAACAATTCCGGATACATTATTTGCAGCATAATTGGCCCCATAAAACGGGCTAGTCATGCTCAATCGCAGCACTTTCTTTCATAAACCCATATACCAAAGTGAGCCTTGTACCCGCCTGACCTGTTGATGGTGTTATGGCTTGATCATTTAATTCAAGAGAGTGATAAAACACAGGGTTTGGCCTGTCCGGAAATTAGCTTCCTTCTAGGTAAAAGCTTCGAGTCAGGGGGGGCGGTATGCCTTGTCTTGGTTAAAACACTAAATACTCTACGGTATTTTTTTGATCTATATCATGCCTAAGTGACTAGATTATCTGTGTGATGTCATTGCTGTCCCATTAACTTTTACAGTAGAGCCAGTTGATTGCAATCATTTGTTTTGTCATTGATTGGGTCTCCTCGTAGTAACGCCATCAGGTCTCGTTTTTCAAACAGGTTCATCTGTAATAATCGCAATATCTGTTGAGCACTTTTTCGGATTTTCGACTGGAACTTGATATAGGCAAGCAACAAATAAACACACAAAGCAATCCAGATTTGCGTCATCACAGCATTCTTACTGGTACCGACAAATGATTTGATTTTCAGGTTCTGTTTGATCCACTTGAAGAACAACTCAATATCCCAACGAGCCTTATAAATCTGTGCAATGGTTTTGGCAGCCAGCTTGAAATTATTCGTCAGAAAAACATAATGCTTGCTGGTTTCAGGATCGCGGTAACCGATACGACGCAACTGAATTGGACACTTCTTTACTGTGATTGGCCCGGTAAATTCAATGATTTGATCTGATGTCAGTCCTTTGCTTTTAATCACTGGCTGGCGGGATATCACCCGATAAACTGCATTGGACTTTTGACGTGTAACAAAGAAAATGCCTTTTTTATTCAGTTGATTATACCACTCGTAGTCGTTATAGCCTTTATCGAAGGTCACAATACTGCCTTTTGGAAAATTCATCAGCTTGCCAATATTGACTTCATGCTGGTTGCCTTCGGTGACAGCAAAGAACTCGGGTAAATGACCTGAATGGTTGAGTCCAACATGTAATTTTACTGCCGCTTTTGTCGTGCGAAATTCAGCCCATGGAAAAACTGACAGGCATAAATCAACCTGATTACTCATGAGGCTCAGCTATTGAGCCTGTGGTGCAAGCATAATGGAACCTACTGAATAAAAGAGGATTTCATCATGCCGAGAAATACTATTCAATTTCAAAAAGGTCTTGGTTTGCACGATTTTCTGGAACAATATGGGACCGAGGATCAGTGTCGACAGGCATTGTATGATTTGCGCTGGCCGACGGGCTATGTCTGCCCTGAGTGCGGCAACACAACAGGCTGTGAACTCAAAAAGCGTCAGATATATCAATGTCACAAGTGCCATCATCAGACTTCCCTGACCGCCGGCAGCATCTTCCATGGCACCAAGCTGCCGCTGAGAACGTGGTTTCTTGCGATCTATCTGTTGACCCAACGCAAGAAAAGTATCTCGGCGCTGCAACTTTCCCGCGAAATCGAGGTGAACTACAATACGGCCTGGCGACTCAAGCATAAGTTGATGCAGGTGATGATGGAACGTGAGCGTGGAAAAAAACTGGCCGGTCGCATCGAATTGGATGATGCTTATCTCGGAGGCGAGCAAGCCGGTAAGCGTGGTCGTGGGTCGCGCAACAAAATCCCTTTCGTAGCTGCTGTTGAGACGACGCGGGACGGCAGGCCCATGAAAATTCAACTGCGTCGTGTAAGGGGCTTCCGCAAACGTGAAATCGCCCGCTACGCCCGCTCCTGCTTGATGCCTGGCAGCGAAGTCTTTACCGATGGGCTTTGGTGCTTTAGTGGCGTGACAACCGCTGATTGCCATCATAACCCCATGGTGACGGGTGGTGGGCGCCAAAGTGTCCGGTATTCGTGCTTCAAATGGGTAAACACGATGTTGGGTAATGTCAAAAACAGTCTGTTGGGTACTTTTCATGCGATTCGAGATAAACATGTGTCGCGTTATCTTGCTGAGCTCGAATATCGGTTTAACCGCCGTTTCGATTTACCCGCCATGATTGAACGATTGCTTTTTGCCGCTCTTCGCACTCCACCTATGCCATATCGCCTCTTGAGAATGGCTGAGGTTTAGGGGTAATCAGGTAAATCAATGATACTGGCATCCAGGGAATACAGTGGATTCTTAAAACGAAAATCATGCGATGGTGCTTTTGCCTGGCATCGCGTCAACAGTTTGCTAAACAACTCTTCATAAAGCGTGTAAGGCTTGTCATTGTTGATGCGAGATAAACTCGAACGCCTAATCAAACGACTACCCAGGTGATAAAGACGATGCGCCTGTGCCCCGAGATTATCAACCATATCCCGCAAACTGTTTCTACCGGAAAGTTGTCCCATCATCATTGCCACGAACTGGCTCCAGCGGGAGTTTTTACGAAAAGCCCTGCCTGTATGATGTTCTTTTGCCAGTGTTTCAAATTCATGTCTCGAAATCAGTTTCAGCAGTTGCGCAAATACCGTGCTATTATGTGACATGGCCTGGTTATTCCTTTTGATTCAATGATTTGTTTGCGCTTTTATTTTATCAAAATGTGAATAACCTGGGCCTCCTAAATCTCAGTTAATGGGACAGCAGTGGTGTGATGTCTATCTTTAGGATAGCAATCCAACGATTTGATAGCGGACTTATCCAACATGATGAAAAATATCAACCAGAGGCGACGCCTGGCCTGGAGAAGCGCATTCTTTCTGCTTTTCATATTAGCCCCGCCTCTGGATATACTGCGTTTCGATCTCACTCAGAATCACCTCATCCTGTTTGGTTTTCCCTGGACACTCGGTATGTCGGCGTTCCAGGAAGGAACCATTGGGGCAATGGAGATGGGGTTGCAGATGATGCTTCGACTGTTTCTACCGCTCGCTTTGTTACTGACTCTTGGGATCTACATCGCTTGGAAGTGGGGGCGTCTCTACTGTGGGTGGCTGTGCCCGCACTTTTCTGTGGTTGAGATGATCAATTCCCTGATGCGTCGAGCCCATGGTAAGCTGTCAATCTGGGAGAGAAACCCGCTGCCCGACGTGCAACGTGACGGTACTCATATTCAACCTGATAAGCGCTGGTGGATAGTTACTGTCGTGGCGGTGCTGTTTTTTTCTTTCCTTTGGGCGGTTGCTCTGCTCACCTACCTGCTGCCGCCTAAGGAGATATACAGCAATCTGATCACAGCCAGCCTGACAAGAAACCAATTCGTTTTTATCGGTGTGGGGACCATGCTGCTGACGATTGAGTTCACTTTTGCACGGCATCTTTTCTGTCGTTTTGGCTGTGCATTGGGCCTCTTTCAGAGTCTGATCTGGATGGGGAACAAGAAAGCGATGGTTGTCGCCTATGATCGCAAACGGGCAAAGGTCTGCGTGGATTGTGACGCCTCCTGTGAACATGCCTGTCCGATGCGCCTGAAACCGCGCAGTATTAAGCGTCGAATGTTTACCTGTACGCAATGCATGCAATGTATTGCGGCTTGTGATGCCACTCAGCAGGCAGCATCCGGCAGCGGTTTATTGAAGATGCTGGAGGATCAGTGTGCCTTGGACGTTTCCACGCGCGATTTCGGCTTCAAACCTGAGGTACCTGAAGCATGCTTCTCGAAAGAGAATGCAGGTAAGAGGAAGTGTTGCCATTGACAGGGATGAGTGGCCCGAATCGCAGGACGCTTAGCCGGTTGAGCCACCGTATCAGCAGACGGTCGTGTTGCTTCTTCAGAAGTATAGACAAACCAAACGCCCGGCTCAGGGCTTGACTATTGCCAGTTTCTTAGGTCGTAGGACAGGTGGGTCGTCAATAGAGAATGGCCATATTAACTCGAGCGAGTAAACGACCGTATATGACCAATTTCGGAAGTTCGGCCTACATGGCTGGAATGTCCTGTCCTGCCGCATTGCTGACCATACTCTTCCGCAGTTTCGCGGCTATCCGGCCACGGCCTGTTTTATCGCGGCGATAGAGGGAGTCAAAAAAACACCTGATTACCCCTAAACCTCAGCCATTCTCAAGAGGCGATATGGCATAGGTGGAGTGCGAAGAGCGGCAAAAAGCAATCGTTCAATCATGGCGGGTAAATCGAAACGGCGGTTAAACCGATATTCGAACTCAGCAAGATAACGCGACACATGTTTATCTCGAATCGCATGAAAAGTACCCAACAGACTGTTTTTGACATTACCCAACATCGTGTTTACCCATTTGAAGCACGAATACTGGACACTTTGGCGCCCACCACCCGTCACCATGGGGTTATGATGGCAATCAGCGGTTGTCACGCCACTAAAGCACCAAAGCCCATCGGTAAAGACTTCGCTGCCAGGCATCAAGCAGGAGCGGGCGTAGCGGGCGATTTCACGTTTGCGGAAGCCCCTTACACGACGCAGTTGAATTTTCATGGGCCTGCCGTCCCGCGTCGTCTCAACAGCAGCTACGAAAGGGATTTTGTTGCGCGACCCACGACCACGCTTACCGGCTTGCTCGCCTCCGAGATAAGCATCATCCAATTCGATGCGACCGGCCAGTTTTTTTCCATGCTCACGTTCCATCATCACCTGCATCAACTTATGCTTGAGTCGCCAGGCCGTATTGTAGTTCACCCCGATTTCGCGGGAAAGTTGCAGCGCCGAGATACTTTTCTTGCGTTGGGTCAACAGATAGATCGCAAGAAACCACGTTCTCAGCGGCAGCTTGGTGCCATGGAAGATGCTGCCGGCGGTCAGGGAAGTCTGATGATGGCACTTGTGACATTGATATATCTGACGCTTTTTGAGTTCACAGCCTGTTGTGTTGCCGCACTCAGGGCAGACATAGCCCGTCGGCCAGCGCAAATCATACAATGCCTGTCGACACTGATCCTCGGTCCCATATTGTTCCAGAAAATCGTGCAAACCAAGACCTTTTTGAAATTGAATAGTATTTCTCGGCATGATGAAATCCTCTTTTATTCAGTAGGTTCCATTATGCTTGCACCACAGGCTCAATAGCTGAGCCTCATGAGTAATCAGGAAAAAACATAATATCTGCAACTGGAAAAAGCGGCACGCGGAAGTCTGCAGGTTAATGTTTGGCTTGATTATTTTGCCGACAGGCCAGGATGGTGTCGCGTGCATTTGTTGAGGGTCGCAAGGGCTTTGAGGTCGTGATGACGACAAAAAACATAAAGCGATCACCAAGTGTTCTAATCAAAAAGCGAGCCGTGATCTTTCATGTTTGGCTGCCAAGGGGATCATCATACCGTTACCGGGTGGTGGCAGATCAACCCGTTATGTATTGACCGTTGTCGAACCGGTGTGGTTTAGAGAAAAATGATACTGTGTGACTTGGTGATTTTGTATGACGTTTAGCCGTAATTTCTGAGCTTGGCATTTTGCATGGGTATATATCTTATCCCTATAAATAAGTCAATGATGTTAAGGTGTAATAATGGCTCGTACTCAATCGAGTGGGGTAGGCGGTAGCTATAAAGATGCACCGTAGGGAAAAATGCGGTTAATCTGAGCGGTATCAGACAATGATCATTCATGTGGTTAAATCTTGCTTTCCTTTTCGTTTGCCTTCCAGCCAGCGGAAGAAGTATCCCCTGGCCTGTTCCTTACCTGTCACCAGGTAGTGAAGTGCGTAAGAGTTGTTTAAAGTGGACCTGAGTAACCGCTCACTCTGTTCTGTACCGCAAAACAGGATCCTGTCTCCCTGACATGCCGACTCATCGAGACTTGGCAGCATGCTGGATTGTCCATCCCGGAAAATCATCAACGGCATGCATGTAAGAATTTTGCTCCTGTCAGAGGGGTGGTGTAACAGGTCTCTCAAAACTATGTGTTGACCTTGCTTAATGAAATCCATCATGGCAAGTGCATGCGCGCCATCCAGTGTGATACACCAGAGGTGTGGTTTTCTATTTCCAATGATAGAGTTTAATTTATCACTGATCTCATTTGTGAGATGCTCTCCCTGTTCGTATAGATACTCAATCAACTGCTGAATATGCGGAGAGATTAAATACTTTAGTATTCGGCGGGCGGTGGTGAGGCTGGATTGTAATATCAAATCTGCGTGGGCTGCGTCGAATGCAAGCTGATTCTCATGATAATTTTGGCGCACAATGGTAAACACGGTTGGATTCATCACCTGCGCACTCATCAGGATATTGAGGTTGTCAGAGTCACTGTCAGTACCCGCGACAATTCCGCTTGCATTGGCTAGGCCTGCTCTTTGCAGCGTACCGTGATCAGCATATCCATTAATGAACGAATCATCATCAGGTGTCTTGTCCACATCCGGATCGATGATAAGGGGGTTGATGCCATTTAACTTCATGTACTGATGTAGCCATTTTCCCATGCGCCCATAGCCGCATAATATCCACTTGTCACTGGGAGCCTTGAGAGGTTTGCCGAGTTGAACGCCCTTCGCCCTTACCAGCCAGCTGTTAAGATTATGCAGTCTTGGGGCTGTGATGGCCATACTCAGCAGCTGAGCGAATATTTCAAATGGATTAATTATTGTGACGTTATGTAGTGGCGAAAGATGCTCTTCATGTTTGGCTGAAGTTGAGCGGCAAATAATGTGAACATCAGGGTTCATAAACCGCGCCATAACAGCGATTTTGAGGTTGACCTCTTCATCGCCTGTCAATGCAATCACAGCCTTGCACTGCGGGTGTCTTACACCTGCATCCACCAAATGCTTAGGTGCGCTGGAATCACCGCACAAACCAGGCATTTTGATGTTGTAATCCCGCAAGGAAAGAGCCTTTATGCGTTCCGGATCCCGGTCAATCACAACACCAATGAGGTGGTGATCACTTAAACCGCGCGCTAAGAGACTGCCAGTATCGCCAAAACCGCATATGATAAAAAAGGGATCGGATATTTGTTCCACAATTCTTGAAAAACGATATTCACTCAAAGCCTGAACAAAGTGTGCATTTCTTATTAATCCGATAATAGAACCGATTGCATAGAGCCATGCTATTACACCCATGTACAGACAAAATATGGCCCATAGGCGTTGTTCATCGGTAAACTCACTCGGGATCTCCCCGAATCCGGTGGTAGTGGCGGTATAAGTGAAAAAATAGAACGCATGAAACAAACTCATGTACTCGGTATTGCCATCAGCGGATTTTCCGGGAATGAGAGCCATGCCCGTAATTCCGACCGCATAAACAAGGATGAGCACGAATATCGGCCTGCGCATATAGCGCAGAACCAGCATGGAAACCCGGTCCAGTTCTGAGGTTGCTGCCATTAATTGAACCTCAACGGCGGGACATCAGTGTGTCTCCTATAAGGATGACAACGGAAACGATATTCGCCAACAGGGCGCCACTTGCCAGTGAAACGATCATAACCATCGATTCCGGGCCTGGCCCCATCGCTGTGTCGCTCTCAAAAACCACCCAAAATATTCGTGCAGTGATCAGGAGAAGATCCGCTACCAGACTGGCTGCCAAAAGTAATGCACCGACCTGGGAGCGGTCCCCAAGCTTTAAGCCGGTTGCAATAAGGCTCACCAAAATCGCTATTGTGAGTATCCATACATTGTGATGTGAGGGGTTGTCGATATGGCCAATCACAAAGACAAAGTTAAAGGTCAATGAAAGAATGATAAAAAAACCGAAAGTTACCCTTTCCAAGTTCATATTAAATGCTCGTATTAATATTCATGCATAGTCAGGTAAAAGATAAACGAAATGCTTATTTAACATATGCCCGGGACAATGGGATAAACGAGGTTCCCGAATCGTTTAACAGGCAAGCAGAATTTCTTAAACAATAGTTTACCTGATTACTCATGAGGCTCAGCTATTGAGCCTGTGGTGCAAGCATAATGGAACCTACTGAATAAAAGGGGATTTCATCATGCCGAGAAATACTATTCAATTTCAAAAAGGTCTTGGTTTGCACGATTTTCTGGAACAATATGGGACCGAGGATCAGTGTCGACAGGCATTGTATGATTTGCGCTGGCCGACGGGCTATGTCTGCCCTGAGTGCGGCAACACAACAGGCTGTGAACTCAAAAAGCGTCAGATATATCAATGTCACAAGTGCCATCATCAGACTTCCCTGACCGCCGGCAGCATCTTCCATGGCACCAAGCTGCCGCTGAGAACGTGGTTTCTTGCGATCTATCTGTTGACCCAACGCAAGAAAAGTATCTCGGCGCTGCAACTTTCCCGCGAAATCGGGGTGAACTACAATACGGCCTGGCGACTCAAGCATAAGTTGATGCAGGTGATGATGGAACGTGAGCGTGGAAAAAAACTGGCCGGTCGCATCGAATTGGATGATGCTTATCTCGGAGGCGAGCAAGCCGGTAAGCGTGGTCGTGGGTCGCGCAACAAAATCCCTTTCGTAGCTGCTGTTGAGACGACGCGGGACGGCAGGCCCATGAAAATTCAACTGCGTCGTGTAAGGGGCTTCCGCAAACGTGAAATCGCCCGCTACGCCCGCTCCTGCTTGATGCCTGGCAGCGAAGTCTTTACCGATGGGCTTTGGTGCTTTAGTGGCGTGACAACCGCTGATTGCCATCATAACCCCATGGTGACGGGTGGTGGGCGCCAAAGTGTCCAGTATTCGTGCTTCAAATGGGTAAACACGATGTTGGGTAATGTCAAAAACAGTCTGTTGGGTACTTTTCATGCGATTCGAGATAAACATGTGTCGCGTTATCTTGCTGAGTTCGAATATCGGTTTAACCGCCGTTTCGATTTACCCGCCATGATTGAACGATTGCTTTTTGCCGCTCTTCGCACTCCACCTATGCCATATCGCCTCTTGAGAATGGCTGAGGTTTAGGGGTAATCAGGATAGTTTATGACAGTGATATTGCAATGACTCGAACCTGCCGTCTCCATATAGGTCAGTCAATAACACAAAATATGCATTCATTCGCGGCTTGCTTATACGCCTCACTCCCGGAGGAGATCACGTATCAACGTCGTTGCGGTCTCGACATCGAAACCGCCGAAGCGTTGGAAACGAATACGCCCCTGCTTGTCCAGGATGGCCATCTCCGGTGTCCCGCGGGTGCGGAACAACTTCATCGTTTGTGGTGTCGGGTCATTGCCTTGATGCCGATCAACACCAGCCGGATGATTGATACCCTTCTTTTTCAAATAGGGTATCAAGTTTTTCGTGCGTTGATATTCGTGGCCTTCGAAAACCGTATGTATGCTCAACATGACGAGTTGGCCGGCGGCAATTTCCTCGGCAAAGCGCTGTTCCCAGTGCGCCACCAACGGGATCGAGAAATTATTGCACCCCGGACACCACATCTGGAAAAAATCGATCACCACTACTTTGCCTTTTAGCTCATCCAGGGTAACTCCATCACCATTGATCCACTCATCCACATCGAGAGCCGGTGCCATGGGGTAGGTGCCGGCTGTAAGCGGTGGAGTCATGAGGAGCATGGTAAAGAGAAATGAAACAAAAGTTAGGTTTCTCACAGGGTGTTCCTCGTATGGTTCCGGCCTCCCGAACGGTGCGATTGCCGCCAGTCCGGCATTCCCTTCATAGCTTTCCTCAACGCCAGAGGGCTAAGGTCATGAATGTTCCGGTTGAATTGTAAAATGTTAAGATGCTGTTTTTTTAGATATCTTTCGTGGTATTTGACGGTCTGTGATACCCTTTTTCAAATCAGCTTGTTAAGTCGCTCTGCAAAGAAATAGAATTCTTCGCTCAATAAATTATAGATAATGGTATTTTTCATGGTTTTCACTCTGCCCGCCACATCCAGCCAACTGCATTTACGCCATTTACCAAGCATATTGGCAGTCGAGTGGGAGTAGATCAGGCAACCCGGCATGAGGTGGGACTGATGACAGCTGATGAGCTGGACCTGCAGGATCAGCAATTCATGCGGCAGGCACTGCTGCTGGCGGAACGGGCGCAATCCCTGGGCGAAGTACCGGTTGGTGCTGTGGTCGTATCGCAAGGCGACATCATCGGTGAAGGCTGGAACCGCCCCATTGCACTGCAGGACCCTACCGCCCACGCGGAGATCGTGGCATTGCGGGATGCCGCCTCCAGGATAGGTAACTATCGACTGCCGGGAACCACCCTGTATGTCACTCTTGAGCCCTGCCCCATGTGTGCCGGCGCCATTGTGCATGCCCGTGTCGGTCGGGTTGTGTTTGCCGCAGACGATCCCAGGGGCGGGGCCGCCGGGAGTGTCTTTGACCTGTTGCCGACGGATCATCGATTCAACCACAGTGTGGCGGTGAAGGGGGGGGTGCTGCAGCAGCGTGCTACGGATCTGCTTAAAGATTTCTTTCGACAAAAAAGATCAAAACAACAAGGGGAGCAACAAGCATGAACCCCAAACTTACAAGACTCAGCCTATGGATGGTTCTGCTTGCGATATTGGGGCCGTGTCGCGTAACAGCCGATCCATTGGCGGACTATGAACGCTGTATCTGGGAGCGGCTGCAGCATGCGGACGACGATATGCTCATCAGCGAGTTGAAGCGCCCCTGTCTCAAAAGTCGGGACCCTCTAGAGCGGCACGCGGTCAGCGAAGACGGAGCCCTGCCTCCCGTCACAGAACAGAGTATTTCGCTGGTTGAGAAACGCATCAGTGCAGAGAGAAAGACCCGTTCCAACCCCTTCGTGCTCTCGCCGCATAAACAGAACTATGTGTTGTTGGCCTCCTATAACGACAAGCCGAATTATGAAGTTTACAACACCCCTCCCTCCGAATTCGATCGCGTGGAGATGAAGTTCCAACTCAGCTTCAAAATGCCGGTTGTGGAGTCTATGTTCGATAGCCGTGCGGATCTCTACGCCGCCTATACCAATCTTTCCTTCTGGCAGGCCTACAACAGGGATATCTCATCACCCTTTCGCGAAACCATGCATGAGCCAGAGTTGTTTTTGGTGATCCCCAATGATTGGTCGTTGTTCGGTTGGAGAAATGTGCTGCAACAGTATGGTGTGGTCCATCAGTCCAATGGCCAGGGCGGTTTTCTGTCCCGCAGTTGGAATCGCGCCTATGCCAACTTTCTCTTCGAGAGGGGTAATTTTCTGGTGGGCGTCAAGCCATGGTATCGCATACCCGAGGACAATGACGACAATCCGGATATCGACGATTTTCTCGGCAGGTATGAGTTGCGGGGCATCTACAAGCGAGAGAACCAGACCTTCAGCCTGATGCTGCGAAACCTGTTTGACGGTGACAACCGTGACACTGTGCAGCTTGATTGGAGCTTCCCCATTCATGGGCGATGGCGCGGCTATCTGCAATACTTCAACGGGTATGGTGAAAGCCTGATCGACTATAACGCCAAGAGTCACCGTCTCGGATTCGGCTTGCAACTGACCGATTGGCTATAGCGCCTCGGGGTTGATGGAGAGGGCGTGCGGAGGGTTCTGATCCGCCTGCCTCGCCAGTTCCATCTGCCGCAGTTGCCATTTCAGCAACTCATAGTAGGCGCGGATATTGTCCACGTAGTTGACCGGTTCCTTGCCGCGGGCATAACCCCGTTTGAGACTGGAGTACCACTTCTTGAGACTCAGTTTCGGCAGGTGTTTCTTTACATCGGCCCATTTGTCGGGGTTGTCACCCAAGTGTTCGGTCAGGATCCGCGCATCCTCCAGGTGACCGAAACCCACGTTGTAACCCGCCAGGGTCAACCATAAGCGATCGGGCTCGGTAATCCTTTCCGGCAGCAGTTTTTCGATAAAGCGCAGATATTTCGCTCCGCCGATGATGCTCTGTTCGGGATCGAGCCGGCTCTCGATCTTCATCTGCTTGGCGGTGGCCCGTGTAAGCATCATGATCCCTCTGACCCCCGTGGGTGATTTTGCCTTCGGATTCCAGTGCGACTCCTGATAACCGATGGCGGCCAGCATATGCCAATCGATACCGGTTTCCATTGCCGCCTCTTCGAAATAGACCTGATATTTCGGCAGTCGATCTTTTATATGCTTGACGAAGGTACGCAGTTCGACGAAGTTGAGTCGGCCGACGTGTCCGTAGTGGCGCTCTATCAGTTGGGCCAGGGTGCCGTCTTCACGGATGCGGTTAAAAAACGCCTCCATCGCTTGAAACAGGCTGGCATCGTCCGCGTGGGCCATCGCCCATGCCAGGGGTTGCGGCTCGGTCAGATCGAAACCGATCTTGAGATAGGGCATGAATCGCCGGGTAACGGCAAATTCGTTGGAGTCTGCAATGGTGAAGTCGATTTTGTTCTCCTGCACCATCTGCATCAGTTCGGCGCTCTCCAGATCGGTATGGCTGATCCAATGCAGATCCGGGTATGATTGCTTCAATCGCAGCAGCTCCTCCTCGTGACTGCTGCCTGCCAGGACATGCAGGTCCTGGCCGATCAGGTCTTCGACTTTTCGCGGACGCTTCTTGCCTGTGCGGTAGATCACCTGTTGGGTGATATCCTGGTAGGAAGGGCCAAAGCGGATTTCTGCTTCCCGCTCCGGGGTGACGGTCAACCCGGCGGCGGCCAGATGGGCGTTACCTTCGATCACCGTGGGAAGCAGGTCATCGAAGTGCCTGGGAACAATGAAGTGGGCCTTGACCCCCAACTCCCGGGAAAATAGCTGCACCAGCTCATATTCAAAACCGGTCAAACCTTCAGGGCCCTCATAAAAAGTGGTGCCGCTGTTGCGGGTAGCGACGATCAGCTCTCCGGAAGCCTTGATGCGCTCCACCAGAGGGGGTGGGATGCTGCAACTGCCCAAGGACAGAGCAAGGGCAAGCAGACATAGAGAGACCAGCAGGGTTCGTTGTATTGGCAGCATCTATCTCACTGGCTGGTGATTACTTATTATTACCTGATTACTCATGAGGCTCAGCTATTGAGCCTGTGGTGCAAGCATAATGGAACCTACTGAATAAAAGAGGATTTCATCATGCCGAGAAATACTATTCAATTTCAAAAAGGTCTTGGTTTGCACGATTTTCTGGAACAATATGGGACCGAGGATCAGTGTCGACAGGCATTGTATGATTTGCGCTGGCCGACGGGCTATGTCTGCCCTGAGTGCGGCAACACAACAGGCTGTGAACTCAAAAAGCGTCAGATATATCAATGTCACAAGTGCCATCATCAGACTTCCCTGACCGCCGGCAGCATCTTCCATGGCACCAAGCTGCCGCTGAGAACGTGGTTTCTTGCGATCTATCTGTTGACCCAACGCAAGAAAAGTATCTCGGCGCTGCAACTTTCCCGCGAAATCGGGGTGAACTACAATACGGCCTGGCGACTCAAGCATAAGTTGATGCAGGTGATGATGGAACGTGAGCGTGGAAAAAAACTGGCCGGTCGCATCGAATTGGATGATGCTTATCTCGGAGGCGAGCAAGCCGGTAAGCGTGGTCGTGGGTCGCGCAACAAAATCCCTTTCGTAGCTGCTGTTGAGACGACGCGGGACGGCAGGCCCATGAAAATTCAACTGCGTCGTGTAAGGGGCTTCCGCAAACGTGAAATCGCCCGCTACGCCCGCTCCTGCTTGATGCCTGGCAGCGAAGTCTTTACCGATGGGCTTTGGTGCTTTAGTGGCGTGACAACCGCTGATTGCCATCATAACCCCATGGTGACGGGTGGTGGGCGCCAAAGTGTCCAGTATTCGTGCTTCAAATGGGTAAACACGATGTTGGGTAATGTCAAAAACAGTCTGTTGGGTACTTTTCATGCGATTCGAGATAAACATGTGTCGCGTTATCTTGCTGAGTTCGAATATCGGTTTAACCGCCGTTTCGATTTACCCGCCATGATTGAACGATTGCTTTTTGCCGCTCTTCGCACTCCACCTATGCCATATCGCCTCTTGAGAATGGCTGAGGTTTAGGGGTAATCAGGTATTATTATGACTACCGGAATGATCCTTTACTCCCTAGACAAAAATGGAGACCCCCCAGCTCTGCTGGGGAGGCATCAACAGTTTGACAGAAACAGGAGTCTCATAGTAACCCCAAAGCGTGAGCCGCCAAGCAACACGCTAAGGAGAAACCATGAGACAAGTAGAAAGTTTAAGCCACACGAGATGGGAGTGTAAGTACCATATTGTGTTTATCCCGAAGTACCGGAGGAAGACGCTTTTTGGGCAGATCAGGCAGGAGCTTGGAGAGGTATTTCATCGGCTGGCGAGGCAGAAAGAGAGTTTGATAGAGGAAGGGCATGTTATGGCTGATCATGTTCATATGATGATATCGATACCACCAAAATATGCGGTATCGCAGGTAGTTGGGTTTATCAAAGGTAAAAGTGCGATCCACATAGCCCGTACCTACCTGGGTCGGAAAAGGAACTATGTTGGCCATCATTTCTGGGCCAGGGGATATTTTACCTCGACGGTAGGCAGGGATGAGCAGGTGATTCGGGAGTATATACGGCAGCAGGAAGCGGAAGACCGTAGGATTGATCAGTTACAGTTGATGTAACAGCCCCTTTGAGGGGCTCAAGGAGCCAATAGGCTCCGTTTTACAGACCGCTTCGAGCGGTTCACAACTAAAGCCCCCGGCTTTGCCGGGGGATACTTACTTGGCAATTTTTAATCACTGAATGGAACGCCTGGTACTTAACTCTAGCCCATATAGTATAGAATGAGGCGGTTCATGAGAGGTATGGGTGTCTCTTGATAACCTATTTTGACAGCTGAGGCATTGATTTTAGACAATTGACTGAATTTATAACCCGCGGCTCACAGCATCGGCCAGTGCCGCCTGGTCATATCTAGCCGCCAGTGAGCAGAAACCCGATCAGGAGAGGTGCCGGAGTGGCCGAACGGGCCTGACTCGAAATCAGGTGATCCCTTATGGGATCCGAGGGTTCGAATCCCTCCCTCTCCGCCATATAATCAATGACTTATATCTTCATCGTGTCTGGATTTTAAGGGTGGGGCTGTTTCGGCTCCAGTTAGACACGATTCTTCTATCGGTCTGGTCTGAGTGATATTCCAGAATTATCTGTTGTCATGCCAACACTCCGGGGCATACAAGCCTTCAGGTTATGGTCATAATAGGAAAAATCTCACGCGATCAACGCCACACTCTTCACCTGTGCATAGAGATGCATTCCTTCATGTAAACCCATTGCCATTGCTGAACGACGGGTAATACGCGAGAGTAGGTGCTGGCCATCTTCCAGTTCCAGGCGCACGATCAACTGGCTCTGATTGATGTCCTGTGTATCGATGACCCTTACCGGCAGGATGTTGATAATGCTGGTATCGGAATGGACCTTCAGTGACAGGCTGACATCACGAGCCTGTATCTCGACTCTGGCACGTTTACCGACGGGCAGGTCCTCACGACTGACCGCGACGCAACCGCCGTGCATGGCAATACAGGTGAGGTGATAGGTATGGTCATGGGTCGAGACACTGCCTTCCAGGATGGCTGCTGCATCCCCAAAACTTGCCAACGGCAGGTCGAGCCTGGTCAGCAGGTCAGCCGCTTTTCCCGTAGCGATAACCTTTCCCCGTTCGAGCAGGATCATCTGATCGGCGAGGCGGGCGACCTCGTTGGGGTCATGTGAGACGTAGAGCGAGGGGATGGCATACTCGTCATGCAGGCCTTCCAGGTAGGGCAGGATGGCCTGTTTGGCGCCATGATCCAAAGCGGAGATGGGTTCGTCCATCAACAGCAATTTTGGACTGGTGAGCAGGGCTCGTGCAATCGCAACACGTTGGCGCTCGCCACCGGAAAGCCGCTGGGCGGCGCGTTTCAGTAGCGGGCCAATACCCAATAATTCTACCGCGCTGTCATAATCCACCTTGCGCTGTTCCACTGGCACCTGGAGCCAGCCATACGCCAGATTCTGCCGCACCGAGAGATGCGGGAACAGACTGGCCTCCTGAAACACATAGCCAATGGGACGTTTATGGGGTGGCATAAAAAGATCAGAGTCCTGCCAGGTTTCGCCGTTGATCTTCACCCTGCCAAGTTGTGGCCTGACCAGGCCTGCGATTGCACGCAGCACGCTCGTCTTGCCTGAGCCGGATTGGCCGAAGAGTGCCGTGACGCCACTCGCTGGTGTCTTGAATGAGACATCCAGCTGAAATTCGCCCAGGGTATCTTTTAGATCAACTTCGAGGCTGCTCAAACTCCGCTTCTCCGCAGACGTTTCTCTACCTGATACATGCTGTAGACGACCAGGAAGGAGAACAGTAACATGCCTCCCGCCAACCAATGGGCCTGTGACCATTCGAGGGATTCCACATGGTCGTAGATGGCCACAGATAGGACCTTGGTCTCGCCGGGGATGTTGCCACCGATCATCAGCACCACACCAAATTCACCGACGGTATGGGCGAAGCCGAGCACCGAGCCGGTCAGCAGGCCGGGACGCGCCAGAGGCAAGGCAATTCCAAAGAAGCGTTTCAGCGGTGAGGCGCGCAGAGTCGCGGCAACCTCCATGGGGCGCTCCCCCATCGCTTCGAAAGCATTACGGATGGGCTGCACCACAAAGGGCAAGGAATAGATCACCGAGCCAACCACCAGGCCGGCAAAGGTGAATGGCAGGGTGCCGAGGCCAAGGGTTTGGGTGAGTTCTCCGACAGGTCCGCTGGGACCTAACATCAACAGCAGATAGAAGCCCAGTACCGTGGGGGGTAAGACCAAGGGCAGGGCCACCAGGCTGCCGACTATCTCTTTCCCCCTTGCGCGTGATGTTGCCAGCCACCAGGCCAGAGGGGTGCCCACAATCAACAGCACCAGGGTGGTTGTGGTGGCCAGTTTCAGGGTCAGCCAGACAGGTTGCCAGTCGATCTCCATAGGCTAATTAACCGCATAGCCATATCTGTGTATGACTTGATGTGCAGCCTCGCTCCTCAGGTATTCATGCAGTGCGATGGCAGCCGGGTTGTCTTTTCCCTTCTCCAGGAGCACTGCATCCTGGCGAATGGGTTCATAGAGTGCTTGCGGGATTTGCCAACTGTTGCCTGAATCATTCAGTACGACCTGGGCGAGGGCGACAAACCCCATCTCTACATTACCGGTGGCAACAAACTGGTAGGTTTGGGCGATACTGTCACCCTGGACCCTTTTTGACATCAGGGCTTCGTCCATTTCGAGGTGCTGCATCACACTGACTGCGGCAGCGCCATAAGGTGCTGTCTTCGGATTGGCCAGTGCAATTTTTTTGAAATCGCCTTGCTTCAATATGGCTGCACTGACTTCCCGTTGACTGTCGTTGGTCCAGAGCACGAGTTTGCCGATGGCATAGGTGAAACGCTCATGCGCAAGCTGCTTTTCTTGCAAGAGTTGAGGGCGTTGCCGATCGGCGGCCAGAAACAGCTCAAAGGGTGCATTTTTCAGTATCTGGGTGTAGAGCTTGCCGGTGGAACCAAAGCTGATCAGGGTTTTATGTCCACTGGCCCGTTCGAAATCATGCGCTATCTCCCGCATCGCGGCGGTAAAGTTGGCTGCTACGGCAACCTTTACCTCACCTGCTGTTAAGTTGCCAGACAGAGTCAGGCTGATCAATATTGCATGAACGATGTACCAGCCTTTGTCATTCATCTTTTGATACCTGCTCATAAACATATTCCTACTCATCCCGGCGCTCTACAAGCTCCGGGTCAGCCGTGATCTCCCGGTAGATCTCCACCCGCGTACCCTCTTCGATCTTGGCATCCAGTTTTGTCACCTTACCGAAGATGCCAACCTTCTGTCTGCAGAGATCGATTTCAGGGAACTGCTTGAGCATCCCCGAATGCTCTATCGCCTCTCGCACGGTACTGCCGTCTGGAACCTCCAGTTTGAGCCAGACCTGTTTGAATTTGTCAGCATAGGCAACACCTACGTTCATAGGTTCTCACTCCTTCAAAATTAACCTGTGGATACGATCTCGGTAACAGTTATCTTGCTGCGTTTGGCAAAAGCCCGCTCGGTCAGACGTTTGCCGGCCATCAGAAAACCCAAGACCAGAAATCCACCAGGCGGCAGGATAATCAGCAGGAAACCCTTGTAGTCTGGGATCAGTACCAGTTCGAGAAAAGAGGCCCAGGAACCGAGTAACAGTTGCGCATTGGCGAACAGGGTGCCACTGCCCAGAATCTCTCGTACGGCACCCAGCAGGGCCAATGCAAAAGTAAAGCCGAGTCCCATCATCAGACCATCGAACAGAGCAGGCAGCACCCGGTTGCGTGAGGCGAAGGATTCCGCACGGCCGAGGATGGCGCAATTAGTCACAATGAGCGGGATGAACAGGCCGAGCACTTTGTGCAGGTCGTGTACCCAGGCGTTCATCGACATGTCGACCAGGGTCACCAGCACGGCGATAATCAGGACGAAAACCGGGATGCGTACCTGCGGTGTAATAATCCCTCGAAACACAGAGACCAAAAGTCCCGAGGCGATCAACACGACTGTGGAAGCGAGACCCATGCCCAGGCCGTTACTTGCGGTGCCGGTGACCGCGAGTAGAGGGCAAAGGGCGAGGGCCTGGGCGAAGACGATGTTGTTGTCCCAGATGCCGTCTTTGACGATACGCTTATAGTCGTTGCTCATAGTCTATTCCGGGTCTACGGTGGCTGTGGTGATGACGGGGGGATTGAGCAGTTCGGTGCGGCGTTCCTGAAAAAATCTCAGGCCTCCTTTGATCGCCTGCACCACGGCCCGCGGTGTGATGGTGGCGCCGCTGAACTGATCGAACCGGCCGCCATCTTTTTTTACACCCCAGTGCTCCTTGCTCGGATTGTTCAGGGAGAGCCCGTTGAACGTGAGCATCCAGTCGTCCTTCTCCACCTCGATCTTGTCCCCCAGCCCGGGTGTCTCGGCGTGTGACAGCACCCGTACGCCCAGGATACTGCCATCCGCATCCAGACCGAGGATGAGGCGAATCTTCCCTGCATAGCCTTGACTGCTGACCTCCCAGGCCAGGGCGCTGATCTGCATGCCCTCGGTGCCGCGATAGACCGTCAGGGGCTTGCCCTGGGGGCCGCTCAGCTGCAGCGGGTTTTCCAGCAGATTGTTATTGTATTGATCAGCAGGAATGACCTGGCTCAGTGAATCCTGCAGATCCTCTTGCTGGCGTTCGAGTATCGCATCCTTGGTAGCGATGTTGCCTGCTACCAGGAAGGCTGTCGCCAGGGTGGAAAAGCCGCCCAGCAGCATGGCCTGATAGCCGACTCGTTGACGATATTGGGGTTCCTGAGGCGTACTCATCAGGTTTCGCTTCCTTCGTCGGCGTAGTTCAGCGGCTGGCCTTTTCTGTCCCGGCCATAGATGCGGGGTTTCAGATAATGGTCGATCAGCGGCGTACAGGCGTTCATCAGCATCACGGCGAAGGCCACCCCTTCGGGATAACCGGCCCAGGTGCGGATGGCATAGACCAGCAGGCCGCAACCTGCGCCAAACAGAAGCTGCCCCCTGGTGGAGACCGGGGAGGTGACCAGGTCGGTGGCGATAAAAAAGGCACCAAGGATGGCCGCCCCTGACATCAAGTGAGTCAGTGGGCCCACATAGGCTTCGGGGTTTATCAGATGAAACAGGCTTGCCAGCAGCACCAGTGTACCCAGCATGGCCAGGGGGATATGCCAGGTGATGATGCGCTTGTAGAGCAGAAACAGACCACCCAGCAAGATCAACAGGGCGGAGGTCTCGCCCAGGCTGCCGGCCACCTGACCCCAGGTCAATTGCCAAAGGGAGTCGGCGCCGGTGCTGGCTTGCTCCAGGCCGATACCGCGGCCCAGTTCGGTTTTCAGATGACCGAGGGTAGTGGCGCTGCTGACCGCATCGATTCGCTCAGAGCTGCCAAAGGTGATGGCCAGACTGTCGAGAAAACCAGGGGCCTGGGCGGATAAGAGGGGGGCGGGCGAATAGAACAGGGTCATCTCCAGGGGAAAGGAGATCAGCAGACCGACCCGCGCCACCATGGCTGGATTGAAGAGGTTCTGGCCGATGCCACCGAACACCTGCTTGCCGATGATGATTGCGAGCAGTGCGCCCACCACGCCGATCCACCAGGGAGCCCAGGGGGGCAGGGTCATGGCCAGCAACCAGCCGGTGAGCAGGGCCGAGCCATCCAGCAGATAAGGGCGTACCGGCTTGCTGGCCAGGCGCAGAGAGAAGGCCTCGGCCAGCACAGCGGCCAACAGCGTGCTGGCGAAGAGAAATATCGCCGGCCAACCGAACTGGTAGAGACCGAACAGGGTGGCGGGCAACAGGGCCAGCATCACCAGTCCCATGGTGCGGCTGATGCTCGATCTGGCGTGGGTGTAGGGTCCGGCGACTGGGCTCTCTTCGTTCATACTTCGGCCCTGGCTGCCGCTTCAGCCTGCTTTTTTTTCTTGGCTGCCATCTCCTGTTTACGTTTCAGCATCGCCTCGCGCTTGGCCAGTTTGAGTGCCTCCATACGTTCGGTACGCGCCTCCGACAGACGCTTGGTCTCGCCCTGTTTGTGCTTGGCGCGTTGCCGTGCGGCCAGTTCGCCCTTGGCGAAATTGAAGTATTGCACCAGCGGAATATGGGAGGGGCAGATATAAGAACATGAACCGCAGGCAATACAGTCGAGCAGACCCATGCCCACAGAGGCGTCCAACCCGCCGGCCCGGATATTGGCCGCCATCTCCAACGGTACCAATCCGCAGGGGCAGGCCTGTACGCAACTGGCGCAGCGGATGCAGGGCATCTCCGGCTGAGCCTGGATCTCTTCCGTGGTCAATGCCAGCAGACCGTTGCTGCCCTTGATCGCAGGTACCCGGGTGCTGGGCAGTGGCTGGCCCATCATGGGGCCGCCGCTGATCAACCGGGCGGGTTCCTGTATGAATCCGCTGCAATAGTCGATCAGGTGGGAGAGGGGTGTACCCAGGGGCACGCGTAGATTGCGTGGTTGTTTGATAGCCCCACCGGTGACGGTCATCACGCGGGAGATCAAGGGATGACCATGGCGCAGGGCGTCATGCACCGCCAGCGCTGTGGCTACATTATGTACCACGACACCGATATCGGCGGTCAGGCCACGGGCCGGGGTTTCCTTGCCGGTGAGGGTCTGCACCAGGTGTTTCTCTGAGCCCATGGGATAACGGGTCGGCAGGCCGACGACCTCCACAGCGTGCTGGGAGTTCGCGGCATTGCGCATGGCGAATTGTGCCTCGGGCTTGTTGTTTTCAATGGCGAACAGAATCCGTTCGACACCCAATGCCCGTGACATCAACAGCACGCCATCGAGTACCGCTGCGGATTGCTCACGCATAAGGCGGTCGTCACAGGTCAGGTAGGGCTCACATTCGGCGCCATTGACCACCAGGGTGTGGAGCTTATAACGCTTGCGCAGGTCGAGCTTGACTGCCGAAGGGAAGGTCGCACCACCCATGCCGACGATGCCGGCCTCAGCGACTCGACGGGCGATTTCGTCAGGCTCCAGGGAGAAAGGCTCCCGCACCGGTTGAAGGTTGTCGATCCATTCATCTTTCCCATCGGGTTTCAGGGTGATGGTCCTGACCGAGAGGCCGGAGGCGTGGTGGGCCGGATAACCACCGAGCCCCATGATGCGTCCTGAGGTGGGAGCGTGTACCGGTGCGGAGATCATACCCTGGCTGCGTGCCAGGAGCTGGCCCTTTTTGACCATCTCGCCGCGATGCAGCAAGGGTTCCGCCGGTGCGCCAATATGCTGCTGCAGGGGAATGTGCAGCAGCGGTGGCATAGGCAGTTGCTCGATGGCTTGGCTGGCGCTCAAGTGTTTGCGGTCGTCCGGATGAACCCCGCCACGGATCCTAAAGAGTTTGTAGATGTTTGGCCTGCCCATGATTATCCTAGAATCCTCAGTTGAACACCGTGAAGCGCGCCCTTCGCTCTGTAACGCTGTTCACTCAACAGTTGAATATCCCAATTGGTAATGAAGTTCATGTTTTTAAAGCGTTAAATTACAGTTAATAGTGGTCAACCGGGGGGTCTGGGATCATGCCGCCCTGGCCGGTTCGGGCCAGTACCAGGTCTGCAGGGTCGGCTTGACCGTTCGCATCTCGATGCACTCGGTGGGACAGACCTCATAACATTTTTCACAGCCGGTGCAGGCGTCGGCAAATACCGCATGGATCTGTTTGGGGCCGCCCAGGATGGCGTCGGTGGGACAGCGCTTGAAACATTTGGTGCAGCCGACGCATAGGTTCTCGTGCACGAAGGCAATAGCGGGCGCTTTCTCCTCCACTTCGGAAAGGTCGACACTGACCCCCAGCTTTTCCGCCAGCGTCTCGGCCAGCGCCTTCCCGCCGGGAGGACAAAGAGTGACGGAGGCCTCGCCGTTTGCCACTGCCGTGGCGGCTGGAGCGCAGCCTGGGTAGCCGCACTGGCCACACTGAGAGCCGGGCAGCAGCTCCTCGATCTCCGCTTCCAGTGGATTACCCTCGACTGCCAGATACTTTGCGGCGACGCCGAGCATGGTTCCCATGGAGATACCCAGTAAAGTGAGGACTATAATTGCAGTGATCATGCTGTTTTTCTCCCTAATGACTCGTCAGTCCGGCGAAACCCATGAAGGCCAGTGACATCAATCCGGCCACCACGAAGGCGATGGGTGAGCCGCTGAAGACGGCAGGCACATTGGCCAGCGCCAAGCGTTCGCGCAGGCCGGCGAACATCACCAGCACCAAAGTAAATCCGATAGCCGAACCGAAGCCGTAGAGCAGGCTCTCGAAAAAACTGTTCTCCTGTTGTACGTTGAGCAGGGCGACACCCAACACGGCGCAGTTGGTAGTGATCAATGGCAGGAAGATACCCAATACCTGATAAAGTGCCGGGGAGATTTTACGTACCACCATTTCGGTGAACTGGACTACTACCGCGATGACCAGAATGAATGTGAGAATGCGCAGAAATCCCAGGTCTAACGGCATGAGGACATAATGTTCCAGCAACCAGCTGGCAAAGGCGGCGAGGGTCAAGACAAAGGTAGTGGCCAGACCCATACCCAGGGCGGAGTCGAGCTTGTTCGACACACCCATCAGCGGGCAGAGCCCGAGAAACTTGACCAGCACCACATTGTTGACCAGGGCGGTGGAGAGAATGATGAGGAAATACTCCATTGAGACCATCTTTTGCCATTTAGATGGATATCAACCAACAAGAAATATGCCAAACGGAGTATAGGTGTTCCCGGGTTGCCCATTGACGGGTCTATGCTGACGCGCTATGACACTGAATTACTGGCTGAATTCACCATGGCCAACGACATGAGACAAGTTGTTCTTTAACAGGGGGTAAGCAGATGAAGTAGCCGAGTTGTCATAGAATTGTAAGGTTCAATACAGCGCTCGGAACTCGAATTGTCGTATTTGTTACAGATAATTTTAGTGATCGGTAGTTTACCTGGTTGATTCAAGTCGTTGAAGGTATGGCACGGGTTTTGCACAATCTTAATTAATTTGGTTGATTGATCTTTAGATTAAGAGGAAAGGCCGGCAATGATCCAGCGCAAATCCACATCCGCCGATCGCGAGGTGATCGATGCCATCAGCAGCTTTCTTGCATCGCCTCCGAAAGGTACGCCGGCAGCGATAATCGAGGCGTTCGACGCCCTGGGTACCAAAGAGTTTCTGCCACCAAAACTGTTTCTGGAAACCGTGGAACAGGCGCCGGTTGCCATCTCGATCACCGATCCCACTGCTCGAATTCTCTATGTAAATTCCGCATTTGAGCGGCTCACAGGCTATGTGCGTGAGGATATCATCGGCAGCAATCAATCGGTGCTGTCCAGTCATTCCACGCCGCTCTCCGTTTATCAGGATTTATGGGAGACCATACAGAATCATCGTGTATGGCGAGGTACCCTGATCAATCATCGTAAAGACAAGCAAGAGTATCTGGCGGAACTGATTGTATCGCCGGTACTGAATGCTCAGAGGCAGACCACCTACTACCTTGGTATGCACCGGGATATCACCGAGATGCACCAACTTGAGCAGCGGCTGAAGTTTCAGAAGGGTTTGTCCGAAGCGGCGATAGATTCGGCACCGATGGTGGTGGCAATGGTCGACGCCGAGCGTAAAGTGCTGTTTGATAATCATGCCTACAAGGCGTTGTTGGGTGATTTTCGCGGCGTGGAACCGGCCAATCTACTGCTGGATGCGATAGATCAACAGGTCAGCTTTGAAATTGGTCTGGACGTTCAATCCGGTAAAGGCTTTACCAATATCGATATCCGGCTCGATCCTCCCGGCAGTGCATCGCCCCGCTGGTTCTCCTGCTCCGGAGTGCGTATCGAAGAGCCTGACGAGACGGCGCAGAATTACTTCAAGCCATCGAACATGTCGCGTTGCTGTTTGCTGCTGATTGCCAATGAGGTAACTGCGAGCCGGCAACGCATCAATGAGGCGCGGTTGAACATGATTCGTACCAATATGGCCGAGCAGCAGATGGTGCAGACCATGCGTGAAGCGATCTCTGGCACCATCTTCAAGCTGCAGGCGCCATTGAATATCATCAAGGCGGCGCTGGCCATGCCGGGCATGAGTGCTGATCAATCCAGCCTTCGCAGTGTATTGCAACAGGCGCTGGAGAGTGGTGACGAGGCCATGGAGAGCCTGCATGCAGCACTGCCCAATCCTACGCTGGAACAGACTTCCAAGGTGAATATCAACGAGATCATCCATGAGGTATTGAAGCTCTCCACCGACAAACTGCTGGCCGCCGGAGTAGTGATCGATTGGCGGCCGGTTGCCGTATTACCACCAGTGACAGGCAGGGCGAATGCTTTGCGTGGCCTGTTCAAATATCTCATTGATAACGCCATCCAGGCAGTCAATGAGTTGGGTCAGGATTACCAGGAGATGCGACTTGAGACCCGACTGGACAATCAGGAGTTGATGATCGAGATCATGGATAATGGACCGGGTGTACCGGAGATGCGCCGCCTGAAGGTGTTTGAACCCTTTTTCTGCGGTTGGACTAATCCCAAGGGACATGCGGGTATGGGACTGACTATGGCGCAGGAAGTGGCGCTCGATCATGGTGGCAGCGTGGAGATCGATGGTGATTTTTATGGCGGTTGTCGGGTTTTAGTCAGATTGCCTGTCAATGGTGCGGGAGGAGAGTCACGCCATGCATTTACCTGACGACCACATGAGTGGGGGAATGGATAGCCGGCACGGCTCCGTGATGGAGGTCGAGCTTGAGAGTCTCTATCGGGTTGGTCAGATCCTCAGCCGTTCTCTCGATTTTCGTGAAACCCTGAGCGAAGTATTAAAGACACTGAACGATATAGGCAAAATGGGTCACGGCATGATCAGCCTGTTGGATGAGCATAGCGGTGATCTGCTGGTGACTGCCTTGCATGAAAACCCCTCTCCGTCCAACAGCGTCCGTTACAAAGCGGGAGAAGGAGTGGTCGGCGTGATCATGGAGAGTGGAGAACCTTTGGTGATCCGGCGTATTCTGGACGAGGATCGCTTTCTTGACCGGCTGGGTGTCTACGACCTTGATCTGCCCTTCATCGGGGTGCCTATACCCATCGGTGATCACACGGCTGGCGTGCTGGCCGCCCAGCCATTGGGTAACCCCGGTGCTCTGATCAGACACCAACGGTTCCTGCAGATGGTGGCCAACCTGATTGGTCAGAGCGTACGTCTGGCGAAAAAGGTCGAAGACGAACAGCGGGCGTTGAAGCGTGAACGTGATTCCCTGCGGCGGGAGGTACGTGGTGAACATGGTTTTTCCAATATGATGGGCCATAACCGCAGCATGCGGATGGTGTTCGATCAGGTACGCCAGGTCGCGAAATGGAATACCACTGTCTTGGTGCGCGGCGAGTCAGGCACCGGCAAGGAGTTGATTGCCAATGCGATTCATTATAATTCACCTCGTGCCAACGGGCCCTTCATCAAATTGAATTGCGCCGCCTTGCCGGATACCTTGCTGGAATCTGAACTCTTCGGTCATGAAAAAGGCGCCTTTACTGGCGCGGTCAGTCAGCGCAAGGGGCGCTTCGAGCAGGCCCATGCCGGCACTATCTTTCTCGATGAGATTGGTGAGATCAGTCCCGCCTTTCAGGCCAAGCTGCTGCGCGTCCTGCAGGAGGGGGAGTTTGAACGGGTTGGTGGGATCAAGACCCAGGTGGTTGATGTGAGAGTTGTGGCGGCGACCAACAAAGACCTGGAATCCGAGGTGCAGGAGGGTAGCTTTCGTGAGGACCTCTACTACCGGCTCAATGTGATGCCGATCCACATGCCGCCTCTGCGTGAAAGAACGGAAGACATTCCCGACCTGGCGCACTTTCTGGTAGGTAAGATCGCAAAGAGTCAGGGGCGTGAACTGGTGATCGAAGACAACGCCCTAGGCCTGCTGATGCGTTACGACTGGCCCGGTAATGTACGGGAACTGGAGAATTGCCTGGAACGCGCAGCGGTCATGAGCGAAGAGGGCAGGATCGACCGGCATGCGATCAACCTCACCGGGCTGCAGAGCAGTGCGCCTTCCAGTGTATCCGGCAGCAGTGTCAGTAACGTGGATATCGACGACCCGGACCTGGACGAGCGGGAACGGGTCATTGCCGCCCTGGAACAGGCCGGCTGGGTACAGGCCAAGGCCGCTCGTTTGCTTGGTATGACGCCGCGCCAGATCGGTTACCGCATACAGACATTGAACATCAAAGTCCGACAGATTTGATGGATAACGTGAAGATCGTCTGTCGCTGAGTACTTGGCTCTAACCCGCATGTTTCATCCGTTTTTAAATTTAGCCGGTGATATGGCCAAGCTTGGATGGTTTGCCCTCACTGGGAACCAAACCTCTATCAAGCCCTGATTTTCCACCCTCCGGGCAGACTCCCCCTTACCCCCATTGTTGATCAACGTGCCGGGGCAGCACTCTGCCGGGCTATCCCGGCTTGAGTCGTGCCGCCACCTGGAAAAACAGCGCCTGATAGGGATAGGTGCTGGAGAGCAGGAAGCGGATCCGTCGCGTGTTGCGAATGATGACCGCCCCGATCTTGAACAGTTTGAGCCGGATCGTGGTCATCTGTGCACGCGCCAGTTCCGTGCCCTTCAGCGTGAGGCGCCGGATGGCCTCCATCAGCACATAGGCCAGACTGGACAGCAGTAGACGAAACTGATTGGCCCACCAGTAATGCGCGCTGGTGCGATCGGCGAACAGCCCCAGTTGCTGCTCCTTGATTCGGTTCTCCATGTCACCACGGGCGCAGTAGAGGTCATCGTAAAGGCGCTGTTTGTCGCCGGCCAGGTTGGTGACGATGAAGCGTGGATTTGGCCCCTTGTCGGTGACCTCCAGTTTGGCGATCACCTTGCGACGCGTCTTCCAGGTGCTGGCGGCATAGTGAAACTGAAAGAATTCCCGCATCTTCATGCCGGTTCGCTTCGCCAGTTCCTCAACCCACTGCATGGGCTCACGGATACACCGCAGCAAGGCGTCATTCTTGGCGATGCCCACGATATAGCCCACAGCGTTGCGCTCGCACCAGCTGAGCATGTGGTGACGGCAAAAGCCGCTATCGCCCCGAAAGATGATACGCACTTCAGGCCAAGCCCGGCGCAGGCGTTTGACCAACAGCGCCAGAATCGCCCAGGCATGCTTGGGCGCATCGATCCGGCTGGGCCGCAGATAACTCACCAGCAGTTGATCGCCACAAAAGACATACAGGGGCAGGAAGCAGTAGTGATCGTAGTAGCCGTGAAAGAAGCGGCCTTCCTGGCGGCCATGCACCGGATCATCCGTGGCGTCGAAATCCAGGATCAGCTCATCGGGTGGTGCATCATATGAGGCAATGAACTGCTCGAGCAGTAGGTTGTGGACATCAACGGCAACCCGGCGATCGACCCGGTTCTCCAGCCGACAAAGTGTCGACTGGCTGCCCAGTACCTCCTCGCGTTCGATCGAGCTCTGTAGGGCCGGGTCGGTGCGTAGTGTCTGATGGTCGTTCAGATCTTCATAACCCAGGCAGAGCCCATAGACTCGCTGGCGCAACAGGCTCAACTGGCTGTGTTCAATATAGCGGGGATCTCGCGGGTCGGGGATGACCGCATCAACCGCCTCGAGCAATCCCAGACGCCTGTCGATCTCACGCAGCAGCAACACGCCGCCGTCCGAGGTGATATCGCCACCGGAAAACTCGGCTTGAACCTTACGGCGTTTTAGGGCTGGAAAATCAAAGGCAGTCTGGGTACAGTTTGTCACAGGCAAAATCCTTTCGATTACAGTGTAAGCAACTGAATTATATCGAAGTATCAGGATTTTGCCTTTTTAATGCGTGAAATATTGGGGCTAAATGTGGGTGTTTTAATCGTGACTGACCAGATCGTTTGTGCACGAATAGCTGATTCTCTACCCAACACTCCTGATCAACCCTTGTCACTATCAACCCCGTGCAACTTAACCTTCAAGACCTTATGCAATAGTCGAAAGTGCTTATCCAGGGAGTAGACTTTACAATTTTGCTGCTTGGCGTTGTGAGCGATGATCAAGTCCGGGGTGCCGATTCCATTAGCCCCGCTTCTCAAACACTTGACCTGGTATTCGATGGTTTCACTCCATTGAATGTCTAACGGTAGCCTTTTTATTTCATTGAGCAACGCTATGACTTTGGTTTGCCTCTTGATCTTCAGATAGGGAATCAATTCGGTGAGGATCAGGTCGTTAGTGACGACCAGGTTCTCGTCGATCAATAAATCCAAGTCATGAGAATTGGCGCCACCCCGGAAATAGTCGATCCATACCGATGTATCGACCAAGACCTCCATCAATGGCGGTCTCTGATCTCATCGAGATCGATTTCCAGGTCGATTTTACCTTTGTATTTTTTCAGGCCGGATATTTTCGATTTTCTGACCAATTCTTCCAATGCCATGATGATAACAGCGGTTTTGGTATTGGATTGTGATGCCTTCATGGCCTCATTGAGCAGATCCTCGGGTAGATCCAAAGTCGTTCTCATATTCGTATCCTGTAAAGATGCATATAAATATAATAAAACATGCATAAACGATCAAGCGAATGTAGGATAGGCCGTTGATATGCCGATATACACATTACTGCGAAATCACGAAGAAATATTAGGGAGCTAAATATGACTCGAGACCTGAACCCGAGTGGTCTGTGCAGTAGAGTTAAGTGATAAGGCCCCGTAAATCTTTCAGATGCTACGATGCTAGACCTGCCCCCATGCATGTAGACAATTCTCGTGTTTGTAACACCCAACATCAACTAATCTACATTCGAGGATTATAGTACTACACGCTTACCTTCAAGTTATATATTCACTGTAGCAAGTAGTCTGTATTTCATCTGCGATTTTCAATGTTTCTCAACCAAATACACGTATGTTCATCTATATATATTTCCAATATTTGGCCATCTGTAGAAGAGCCAACAGCCTACCTGGATTGTCTTGTCATTAACCCTACATTGCATTCATTCCGTCGGAAATAGTAATTAAAATTCAATAAGATAAAAATTTAAAAAAATCAGGCACGCAGTTTGCATTATCTCCTCCCAACAAGGTTTTAAACCCTCGATAGGGCATTGATTGGGAGACCCGATGATGGAATTGACTGTTCTAGATCAGGCAGCAGATGAGGCCGCCGGTGGCGGTTGTAGTTCTTCAGGTTGCGGGGGAAGCAGTGACCAGCTCTCGCACCTGCCGGAGCATATTCGTGAAAAGGTACACAATCACCCTTGCTATTCTGAGGAGGCGCATCATCACTATGCACGCATGCATGTGGCGGCGGCCCCGGCCTGTAACATTCAGTGCCACTATTGTAACCGCAAGTACGACTGCGCCAACGAATCACGTCCCGGTGTAGTCTCCGAACTGCTGACGCCCGACCAGGCGGTGAAGAAGGTTATGGCGGTGGCGGCCAATATTCCGCAGATGACCGTGCTCGGCATCGCTGGTCCCGGCGATCCATTGGCCAACCCGGAACGCACTTTCGAGACCTTCCGTCAGCTTACCGAAAAGGCCTCGGACATCAAACTCTGTGTCTCCACCAACGGTCTCTCCCTGCCGGAGCAGGTGGAGGAGCTGTGTAAACACAATATCGATCACGTCACTATCACAATCAACTGTATCGATCCCGACGTGGGCGCGAAAATCTATCCCTGGATCTTCTGGAACAACCGCCGCATCAAGGGACGCAAGGGCGCGGAGATCCTCATCGAACAGCAGCAGAAAGGTCTGCAGATGCTCACCGACAGAGGCATCCTGGTGAAGGTCAACTCGGTGATGATCCCCGGTGTCAACGATCAGCATCTGGAAGAGGTGAGCAAGGTGGTCAAGGCCAAGGGCGCCTTCCTGCACAACGTGATGCCACTGATCGCCGAGGCTGAACATGGCACCTTTTATGGCGTGATGGGACAGCGTGGTCCTACCCATGATGAGTTGCAGGCACTACAGGACAAGTGTGCCGGTGACATGAACATGATGCGTCACTGCCGTCAGTGCCGGGCCGATGCGGTGGGTATGCTGGGCGAGGACCGCGGCAGCGAGTTCACCATGGATAAGGTCGAGCATATGGAGATCGACTACCAGGAGGCGATGCAGAAGCGCGCCGAATACCACGCCAGCATCGAAGCCAACAGGGAGGCGCAGAAGACGAATTCAGGCGAGACCTTCATCGCGCTCACATCCATCAAGACTCTCAAGAAAGAGTCTCGGCCGGTGCTCATGGCGGTTGCTACCAGCGGCGGCGGGGTGATCAACCAGCACTTCGGCCACGCCAAGGAGTTTCTGATCTACGAGGCCTCGATGACCGACGTGCGTTTCATCGGTCATCGCAAGGTCGATCTCTACTGCAACGGGGGTGACAGCTGTGGTGATACCGAGACCACACTCGAAAAGATCATCCGCACCCTGGAGGGTTGCGAGTCGGTGCTCTGTTCTAAGATCGGCTACGAGCCTTGGGAGATGCTTGAAGAAGCGGGGATTCAACCGAACGGTGAGCACGCCATGGAGCAGATCGAAGAGGCGGTGGCGGCAGTCTATGCGGAGATGGTCGAGAAGGGCCTGCCCGAGAAAAAGGTGACCTTCACTCAACTGCAGGCAGGAGCATGATATGGCATATGAAATCATAGAGAGTTGCGTCAATTGCTGGGCCTGCGAACCGCTCTGTCCCAGTCAGGCGATCCATGAGGCGCGTCCCCATTTCCTGATTGATGCAAAGAAGTGCACCGAATGCGAGGGCGACCATGCGGATGCCCAGTGCGTCAGTATCTGTCCCATTGAAGGGGCAATCCTCAACCCATTCGGAGAGGCGTCCAACCCGCCCGGGTCCCTCACCGGCATCCCGCCGGAACGCATGGCTGAAGTTATGGCTGAGATACAGGCGAGATAGGGGAGAAAAGTGATGTCAAAAGATTTCGTCATGCAGAAAACAGAGGGGCAGTCGCGGCTAGTGCGACCGAAGTCAAGCTGGGCGAGGCGCTGGTTCCAGGGCATGGTCGGGCAGAGTGTAAGACCACCCAGCCCCGGCAAACCACTGGGTGTGCATCTGCCTGAGCGGGTCTGGCAGCGTCAATTCGCGTTGTTGATGAGTCTGCATGATCGGTATGACGAGGCACCATGAGCGATATTCGCTTCTATGAAAAGCCAGGCTGTTTCGGTAATCAGCAGCAGAAGTCGGTGTTGCTCGGCCTGGGGCATCGACTGGAGATCAGGGATCTGCTGAGTGAGCCCTGGACAGTTGAGCGATTGCGCCCGTTCTTTGCCAATAAACCGGTGACAGAGTGGTTCAATCTGAGTGCGCCAAAGGTCAAGTCGGGTGAGATCGACATCTCCACACTGGATGAGCGGCAGGCCCTTGCCATGATGATCAAAGAACCGTTGTTGATCTGTCGGCCTCTGTTACAACAGGGCGAACTCAGACAGTCGGGTTTTCTGCCGGGTCCGTTACTCGATGCACTGGGCATATCGCTCGATCCACATGAAGACCTTCAGTCCTGTCCCATGACGGATAACGTGCAGGTTTGTGAGGAGCCGGCATGAGAAACGATATCGATGTTTCCCGCCATCGTGATGCCGTCGAGTTTGCCGATGATGTCTACTGGATCGGTGCGCTCGACCCGACCCTGCGCACCTTCGACATCATTCTCAGTACCGCCAACGGTACCACCTATAACTCCTACCTGGTGAAAGGCAGTGAGGGTGTGGCGGTCATAGATACTGTGAAAGAGAATTTCAGTGATGAGTTTTTTACCCGCCTCGAGTCCGAAGTAGACTACAGCGAGATCAAGGTCATTGTGCTCAACCATCTGGAGCCGGATCATACCGGCGCTCTGCCGGAACTGATGAAACGTGCGCCTCAGGCCAAGCTCTATATCTCCCAACGCGCCACTTCAATGCTCAAGGCGTTGCTCAAGCCCTCGGCCGATGAGTTTGAATACACTACGGTGAATACTGGTGATGAGGTCAGCCTGGGCGATCGTACCTTGCAGTTTCTGCATACCCCGTTTCTGCACTGGCCGGATACTCAGTGTACCTATCTGATGGAGGAGGGGGTGCTCTTCTCAGGCGATGTGTTCGGCTGTCACTATTGCGACAAGCGACTCTACAACGATCTGGTCGGCGATTTTCGTTTCTCTTTCGATTACTACTACGCGCACATCATGCGACCTTTCAAAAGGCATGTGATGGACGCGCTGAAACTGATCGAACCGCTGAAGCTGAAACAGATTGCGCCGACCCATGGCCCGATCCTGCGCGAGCGCCCCAGACGTTATGTCACTCACTACCGGGAACTCTCCACTTCCAGCCTCTCAAGGGAGATTGGCAACGACGAACGGTCGGTGATTATCTTCTATATGAGTTCCTACGGTAACACCGCGCGCATGGCCGAAGAGGTTAGCGAGGGCGCAGGCGAAGTCGAGGGCGTTAGGGTTTCGCTCTACGATTTGGAGGGCGGCGAGACAGGTCCTTTTGTCAACCTGATCGAAGAGGCGGATGCGCTGTTGTTTGGATCTCCCACGATCAATGGCGATGCAGTTAAGCCGGTGTGGGACCTGCTGTCGTCATTGGTGGTGGTCAACCTCAAAGGAAAACTGGGCGCTGCGTTCGGTTCATATGGGTGGAGTGGCGAGGCGGTGCGTATGATCGAGGATCGCATGCGGGGGCTGAAGATGCGTATTCCAAAGGAGGGATTGAGAGTTAAGTTGATTCCCACTGAAGAAGAGCTGGAGGAGTGCCGCGCATTCGGGCGGCATATTGCTGAAGAATTGGTTGGCAAGAGAGATGACAAAGCGGTCATCGACTTCGCCGATCTGGTCTGACTAGATCATAACAACATAAATTTATTGATGTTAAACCTTAAGGTGAAAACAAATGGCTAAAGCAAAAGTTACGTTTGAAGATATCGAGCAGACGGTCAACGTGCCGGCGGGCACCCGGGTTATCGAGGTCTCCGAGAAGATCGGGGCAGGCATAATCTACGGTTGCCGGGAAGGTGATTGCGGTACCTGCATGATGCATGTTACGGATGGCTGGAACAACCTGACGGAACCTTCCGTGCTGGAAGAGAAGGTGCTGAAGGAGAACATGGCGAGCCGACATGACCGCCTGGCATGTCAGGCCCAAGTACTGGGTGACTGCCAAGTAAAACCGGCTTGATTATTTAGAAGGGGAAATTAGATGCCTTTAATAAACTTTACCAATCCAGACTACAAGGATAAGACCGTCTATGCGGTGGCCGGCAGTTTCACCGAGACGGTGTTGAAGATTGCCAAGACCAACAAGATCCCGATCAATTTCGATTGCGGCGACGGTGACTGCGGCAGTTGTGTGATCAAAGTAAAATACGTCGGCGATAGCGGTCCCATGGGCTATCACCTCGAAGAGAAGGAGAAGAAGGTCCTGCGTGAGCTGGGCAAGATCAGCAAGGATCAAATGGAAGATATGATTGTGAACGATCTGCCCAGCGAGTGGCGCCTGGCCTGCCAGTTTATTCCCAGGGATGAGGATATCGTTGTGGAGTACGAGGCGCTCTGATGTCAAGGTCCGCCTTGGCAATAGAGACCCCTCAGGTTATATATGCCAGGCTGATGGCGGCGCGCCGGGGTGATCCCATCGAGGAGACCCTGGCGCGTATGCTGGCCTCCTGGTCGGTTGGTCTGGGTTCTATGCCAGACTGGCTTGGGCTCAGGGAGGCGGATTATCAGTGGATGATGCACTATCATTTCCCCGGACATGCTTCGACGCAGCTGGTCAATCCTGGCAGGCCGTTAGAAATAGAGCGCAGTGATGAGATGGTGAATGTACATAAACTGCTGATGGAGAATCGTACCTCTGGCAGTCAGTCGGAAACCTGGATGGCCGGCATCCTGGTTGCCGGTTGTCTGGGAGACGATCATCTTTGGCAGGATCTTGGCTTATGGAATCGCGTTGAGCTTTCCCACTTGATGTTGGAGAACTTCAAGCCGTTGGCGATGCGTAACGTCAAGGACATGAAGTGGAAAAAGTTTCTCTACAAACAGTTGTGCGAAACCGAAGGGATCTATACCTGTCGTGCACCCAGTTGCGAGGCCTGCGCTGATTACAGTAACTGTTTTGGATCAGAAGAGTAGTTATCAGCGCATATCGAATATGACTGAAACAATGCAGGAGACTGAACTCACCCTGGAAGCGCATGCGGTCGGCGCCTACCTGGGTCTTGCTGTGGGTGATGCGCTAGGCGCCACCACGGAGTTTCTCACGCCACGTGAGATCCAGGAAAAATACGGGATCCATCGAAAGATCTGTGGTGGAGGTTGGTTATGCCTGAAGCCTGGCCAGGTAACGGACGACACCCAGATGAGCCTGGCATTGGGACAGGCGATTCTCGACAGTCAGGGTGTGGCGGCTGAATCGGTTGCACAGGCCTTTAGCGAATGGATGCGCAGCAAGCCGGTGGATATAGGTAATACGGTGAGACGTGGCCTCATCCATTTCAGAACCACTGGTGAGCCATTTGTGGCAGAAAGCGAATACGATGCGGGTAATGGTGCCTGTATGCGCTCTCTGCCTGTTGCATTGTACTATTGGAATGCCTCGACCAAGGATTTGGCGCAGGCCTCACGCATCCAGTCTCATGTCACCCACAACAGCCTGATCGCCGATGCAGGTACGGAAACGGTCTTGCAGATGCTGGTGTCCGCCTTCAGGGGAGAGCGGAAAGAGGCGCTGTGGCAGATTGCCTCAGACCTGGTCGATCGTCACAGATCCTATCGTTTCGACAAGCGAAAAGTCGAAAATCCGAGCGGTTGGATAGTGGAGACGCTGAAAGTTGTGTTTCAGGCCTTTTTCGCTCACGACAGCTTTGAAGAAATCCTGGTCGATGTGGTCAACCGGGGTGGGGATGCCGATACTACCGGGGCCATCGCCGGTATGCTTGCGGGGGCGGTCTATGGTCCGGACAGTATTCCAATGCAATGGATTAAGACATTGGATCAGGATGTCAGAAGGGCTTGTGAAAAGCAGTCGCTTGAACTGCTTGCATTGGCTGCAAAACAAAAATGTGATGTAACTATATCGCCCTGAGGAAACTTGTACGGTGAAGGCTAATCCGGATAGGGTGGCAGGGTTGCCAGACGAGGATCATTGATGGGCGCGCCGACGGTAAAATGGTAGACAGCCTGCAGTGCCTTGCCTTGAATGCCGAGCAACTCATGCACGCCGTCGTCGAAGAAGCAACCGATACCGGTACCGCGCAAGCCTATTGCCTCCGCCTCGAGATAGAGAGACTGGCCGATCATGCCTGCCTCCCATAACAGTTCGTTGTAACGCCAGGGTGCTTGTTCAATAGCCGTTTCAAACTCCGCCAGCATGCAGAGGGAAAAGGCGCTGTCACCCGCGATAGCCTGATGGCAGCTCAACTGCATGGCTGCCTTCCGTGCCTTGGCTCGGGCCGGTCGATAGAACGGCAGATAAGCCGGTGCTTCATCAACGGGTTCATAGAGCAGATCATCACGCAATAGGGCTTTCAGATTATCCAGAGTGGCCCTTCGCCGCATCAACAGATAGAGTCCCGGGGCAAGACCCTCGACTCCATGGATGAAGAGCACCAGATGCAGCCTGGGCTGGCATACAAACGCCGACCAGGGTGGCAAATCGCTGCGCGGCAGCAGCCGGTCCAGCAGGCGGAAGAAGTCTGGACTGGTCATTCCGCCGCTAGTGTCGAAAGCCTGTGCCGAACGGCGTTGCAGAAACAGTATTTGTGCAGCCTGTTGAGAGAGCAGATGGTCTGCCGCCGGAATTGCTGTAGGCCATAGTTCCAGCTCAAACTGTTCGTTGGCAGCAGCCGGGCGCTGTGTAGCCTGTGTGACTTCAGTGATCACCGGCCAGTCATACAGATGATGTGGGTCGATCCGGTTGGCGCGCCCATGCCACTTGCCACTGGCTGTTACCTGCAGTAGTTCTCTAACAGGAGATAGAGGGGCCTCGGTGGTGGGGTGGAGGGCCAGCAGCATGTCAGCCTGTTCTGCCTCATCCGGGTAAAATTCATCGCTCCGATCTAGGCCTAACAGCGACTGCAGGGATACACTGTCGACCGCGAGCAATGGCGTGGCGAAATAGCCAAGTAGGGCGGCGGCATAGCTGACCGCAGCGAGGGCATGACCCAGGTCGAGCTGGCAGTATCGATAGGCCCGTTCACCATATTTCCATGCCTCGCGCCAGTGCACCGAACTGAAACCAAGCAGCAGCAAAGGCCTGCTTAACCCGCATGTTTCATCCGTTTTTAAATTTAGCCGGTGATATGGCCAAGCTTGGATGGTTTGCCCTCACTGGGAACCAAACCTCTATCAAGCCCTGATTTTCCACCCTCCGGGCAGACTCCCCCTTACCCCCATTGTTGATCAACGTGCCGGGGCAGCACTCTGCCGGGCTATCCCGGCTTGAGTCGTGCCGCCACCTGGAAAAACAGCGCCTGATAGGGATAGGTGCTGGAGAGCAGGAAGCGGATCCGTCGCGTGTTGCGAATGATGACCGCCCCGATCTTGAACAGTTTGAGCCGGATCGTGGTCATCTGTGCACGCGCCAGTTCCGTGCCCTTCAGCGCGAGGCGCCGGATGGCCTCCATCAGCACATAGGCCAGACTGGACAGCAGTAGACGAAACTGATTGGCCCACCAGTAATGCGCGCTGGTGCGATCGGCGAACAGCCCCAGTTGCTGCTCCTTGATTCGGTTCTCCATGTCACCACGGGCGCAGTAGAGGTCATCGTAAAGGCGCTGTTTGTCGCCGGCCAGGTTGGTGACGATGAAGCGTGGATTTGGCCCCTTGTCGGTGACCTCCAGTTTGGCGATCACCTTGCGACGCGTCTTCCAGGTGCTGGCGGCATAGTGAAACTGAAAGAATTCCCGCATCTTCATGCTGGTTCGCTTCGCCAGTTCCTCAACCCACTGCATGGGCTCACGGATACACCGCAGCAAGGCGTCATTCTTGGCGATGCCCACGATATAGCCCACAGCGTTGCGCTCGCACCAGCTGAGCATGTGGTGACGGCAAAAGCCGCTATCGCCCCGAAAGATGATACGCACTTCAGGCCAAGCCCGGCGCAGGCGTTTGACCAACAGCGCCAGAATCGCCCAGGCATGCTTGGGCGCATCGATCCGGCTGGGCCGCAGATAACTCACCAGCAGTTGATCGCCACAAAAGACATACAGGGGCAGGAAGCAGTAGTGATCGTAGTAGCCGTGAAAGAAGCGGCCTTCCTGGCGGCCATGCACCGGATCATCCGTGGCGTCGAAATCCAGGATCAGCTCATCGGGTGGTGCATCATATGAGGCAATGAACTGCTCGAGCAGTAGGTTGTGGACATCAACGGCAACCCGGCGATCGACCCGGTTCTCCAGCCGACAAAGTGTCGACTGGCTGCCCAGTACCTCCTCGCGTTCGATCGAGCTCTGTAGGGCCGGGTCGGTGCGTAGTGTCTGATGGTCGTTCAGATCTTCATAACCCAGGCAGAGCCCATAGACTCGCTGGCGCAACAGGCTCAACTGGCTGTGTTCAATATAGCGGGGATCTCGCGGGTCGGGGATGACCGCATCAACCGCCTCGAGCAATCCCAGACGCCTGTCGATCTCACGCAGCAGCAACACGCCGCCGTCCGAGGTGATATCGCCACCGGAAAACTCGGCTTGAACCTTACGGCGTTTTAGGGCTGGAAAATCAAAGGCAGTCTGGGTGCAGTTTGTCACAGGCAAAATCCTTTCGATTACAGTGTAAGCAACTGAATTATATCGAAGTATCAGGATTTTGCCTCTTTAATGCGTGAAATATTGGGGCTAACCCGCATGTTTCATCCGTTTTTAAATTTAGCCGGTGATATGGCCAAGCTTGGATGGTTTGCCCTCACTGGGAACCAAACCTCTATCAAGCCCTGATTTTCCACCCTCCGGGCAGACTCCCCCTTACCCCCATTGTTGATCAACGTGCCGGGGCAGCACTCTGCCGGGCTATCCCGGCTTGAGTCGTGCCGCCACCTGGAAAAACAGCGCCTGATAGGGATAGGTGCTGGAGAGCAGGAAGCGGATCCGTCGCGTGTTGCGAATGATGACCGCCCCGATCTTGAACAGTTTGAGCCGGATCGTGGTCATCTGTGCACGCGCCAGTTCCGTGCCCTTCAGCGCGAGGCGCCGGATGGCCTCCATCAGCACATAGGCCAGACTGGACAGCAGTAGACGAAACTGATTGGCCCACCAGTAATGCGCGCTGGTGCGATCGGCGAACAGCCCCAGTTGCTGCTCCTTGATTCGGTTCTCCATGTCACCACGGGCGCAGTAGAGGTCATCGTAAAGGCGCTGTTTGTCGCCGGCCAGGTTGGTGACGATGAAGCGTGGATTTGGCCCCTTGTCGGTGACCTCCAGTTTGGCGATCACCTTGCGACGCGTCTTCCAGGTGCTGGCGGCATAGTGAAACTGAAAGAATTCCCGCATCTTCATGCTGGTTCGCTTCGCCAGTTCCTCAACCCACTGCATGGGCTCACGGATACACCGCAGCAAGGCGTCATTCTTGGCGATGCCCACGATATAGCCCACAGCGTTGCGCTCGCACCAGCTGAGCATGTGGTGACGGCAAAAGCCGCTATCGCCCCGAAAGATGATACGCACTTCAGGCCAAGCCCGGCGCAGGCGTTTGACCAACAGCGCCAGAATCGCCCAGGCATGCTTGGGCGCATCGATCCGGCTGGGCCGCAGATAACTCACCAGCAGTTGATCGCCACAAAAGACATACAGGGGCAGGAAGCAGTAGTGATCGTAGTAGCCGTGAAAGAAGCGGCCTTCCTGGCGGCCATGCACCGGATCATCCGTGGCGTCGAAATCCAGGATCAGCTCATCGGGTGGTGCATCATATGAGGCAATGAACTGCTCGAGCAGTAGGTTGTGGACATCAACGGCAACCCGGCGATCGACCCGGTTCTCCAGCCGACAAAGTGTCGACTGGCTGCCCAGTACCTCCTCGCGTTCGATCGAGCTCTGTAGGGCCGGGTCGGTGCGTAGTGTCTGATGGTCGTTCAGATCTTCATAACCCAGGCAGAGCCCATAGACTCGCTGGCGCAACAGGCTCAACTGGCTGTGTTCAATATAGCGGGGATCTCGCGGGTCGGGGATGACCGCATCAACCGCCTCGAGCAATCCCAGACGCCTGTCGATCTCACGCAGCAGCAACACGCCGCCGTCCGAGGTGATATCGCCACCGGAAAACTCGGCTTGAACCTTACGGCGTTTTAGGGCTGGAAAATCAAAGGCAGTCTGGGTGCAGTTTGTCACAGGCAAAATCCTTTCGATTACAGTGTAAGCAACTGAATTATATCGAAGTATCAGGATTTTGCCTCTTTAATGCGTGAAATATTGGGGTTAACTCATTGGCATCAGGGTAGCGACAGCGCAGCTCCAGTTGGTGCCGATCGACCCGGTAGTGGTAGAGCCCATCCTCGAAGCCATCGATACCGATAATCAGCAGATAGCTCTCGGTGGGGTGGAGGTTGCCGCTGGAGGGGTTGCAGCGCAGTGACCAGCGCGAGGTCCCATACTGTTTCCAGGCGGAGAGGGCGAGTGAGAACTGCAGTAACCGGGAGATCGTTGTGTCACTCCAGTTCTGCGTGGTGATATGCTGCCCGCTGATGAGGCTCGCATAGGACGGTCCATTGTCACTCTTCTGCAGCGGTAGTCCATATTGTGGCGCAGCGCCGAAGTGGCGGAACGAATCAGGCTGTGCCTCCCAATCGATCGACTCAGGGCCCCTGGCATAGCCATCGAAGCGGTGCTTGCTGCGTTCATGGTAGTCGATGACTCTGCTGGCGTCAGCCCCATAGTCTGTCATAGTTGGCTCCGCATACGAAATTCAACTGTCTGATAACATGCTTGCAATTGTCTTAATCCATACAAAATGTGTTCAATTCAGCAGTGTGGGTCAGTGAATAGAAATATGGCTGGTGTATGAAATTCTAAGATAATCATTGCTATAGCGACGGAATTAGGGTTGGCTGAAAGTTCGATCTGTCTATGGGTACGATAAATGCAATCATCTTGCCAGTCTGTATCAGTGAAGTGACTGGAGGAAATAATGTTGAGTGACAGGACCCATGATTGGATGGCGGCAAACGGATTTGATCCACTGGCAGTCGATGGCAGGGCAAACCATCAAGACACTGCCCTCATACTTGCGAGCCGTCGGGGTGAGTTGGGGATCGTTCGCGAGTTGCTAGATGCCGGGGCCGTTATCAATCTGTGCAATATGGATGGAACCAATGCACTTTGGGCTGCCTGTGTGGCTGACAGTTATACCATTGCCGAGCTTTTGCTGCAGCGGGGGATAGACATCGACAATCAAAATGACAACGGTGCCACGGTGCTGATGTACGCCGCCTCGAACGGTCGTGCCGGGTGGGTGGATTACCTGCTGGGAGTTGGTGCAGACATCAGGCTTCGTTCGCTGGATGATTTCAGCGCTCTCGAGTTGGCCAGCAATATTCAGATCCTGCGCATGTTGCAGCAGGCGGAGAAACACAAGAGCTTCGAGTCCGAAGTAGGCTGCTGATCTCATGTCTGCGAGATTGAAAACCGATGACACCGCCGACCTGGAAAGTTATCTGCGCCTGTTTGCGCCCTACGAGACACAGCTTAGACAGTTCTCGGGGCGTGAAGGAGAATATGGTGCAAGGTTTGCCCTACTGTTTCTGCAAGTGGTGCGTCTGCTGATCAAGCCAGAGGGTATCAATCGGTTGATTCCAAAACCGTTCATCAAGGTGGCAAGGCGTTATCTCAGAAAAGAACACGAGGTCGTGATGCACTTCAGTTACGAAGACAATCGCCATTTCTTCCTCAGTGACCTGTATGACTGGCTGCAGATCCAAGAACGTGGGCAGAGGATGCGGCAAATGGGTAAATCGTCTTAGATGGTGGAATTCGGGTTGATGCTGTCAGTAGATAGCGTTTTATTTGATCGATGCGTGGTTAATGCTGTTCAGATGACAATCGCAGACTCTGAGCGGTCATAAGGTCTCTCCTGTTCATCAGCTGAATTCGGCTATTTGGGACCACGCGTAGCCTCTCAAGAATCACTTTAATGTACTGAAGGGACTTTTCGACGAAATACAAAAATCGTTACAGACTCTGTTAGCAATGCTCACTGGAGTCGAAATACAGTCGCTTTAGAGTACTATAGATCCAGGGCCTGCATCTGATCAATCTCAGGAGATCTGCCTGACGTGCCTCCAGCCAGCGCCGGGCGGCACTGGCCTGACATTTTGGACAATGCCGATTACGGCAGGAGTTATAGGCGATCTGGGTCTGCTCGCAGACAGGGCAACGCAGCACATGACCGCCGAGCACTATGCTACGGCAACGTTCGATCGCCGACATGACCTTGAGCTGACCCAGGCTCAGGTGACCGGCCTGAGCACGACGCCACGCCGGCCCGTGGACGCGGAAGATATCGGCGACCTCTAATCCTGGCCGAGACATAACCACGCTGGGTCAGTCGCGTGTTGGATGCTCCCGGGTCAAATGCTCCAGTGGACTGATGACCTCACGCAGCATGCCGGTGGCGACCTGGCTGTAAAGTGCCGTGGTCTCCAGCCTCTTGTGTCCAAGCAGTACCTGGATGACGCGGATGTCCACCTATTGCTCCAGCAGGTGAGTGGCGAAGATGAAAGAGTCGTAATTCTTCCACCGTGGTGGTATCCGGCGAACGTCTGAGAAAGTCCGCAAGATTTTTTACCCAACGGATGTAATTGACCTGAGTTTTGGCTGAGAGCTTGCGTAACGCCATGCCCTCGAGCATGCGTTGACGAAAGGGACTGACGGGGAGGGTCGTGTGGGTCGTGGATCTGCTCCCCTGTTGAGTAGAGGCGACATGCCTCATTCCTAAACATAGGAAACCGCGTGAAACGGGTTAATGGACTGACTCCCTAAAATCGTGGCGCCCTTACCGCGCGACCGGTTTAGTCCTTTGTCCGTTTTCGGTAACCACGCCTCTTAACGTCTGCAAAGGTCGTATTTTTGCCATTACATCAATCTTTATCGAGTTGTTCCTGATCAGTCTGATATGGGAATTGAGCTTGGCAGACCATCGGGTGTGTAAGTACCGTCCAGTCATAATTCTCCAGCAGTTTAAAGTTTAATCTGCACCCGCCCAGACTGGGTGGACTGCTCATCAGGTGTCTTGGCCTTGATCGAAAGGGCGTGCAATCTGCCTGATTGAATGTCGTCCTTGAACAGCGCCAAGATCGGTTTTTGCCGTTGCAGGGTGTTCTTGCCGGCAAAAGCTTCACTGATGACATGGATTTCGAAATTACAATCCTCGCCGGCCGCATCGATGATGGCGTCGGGATGAAGAGCACTAATGCGCTTTAGGATCTCTTCTTCATTCATAATGTCTCCTTGTGATCAATGACTTCAGGCTGGAGTGGCTTCCAGCAGGGGGATCAGTTCTCCGTTCGCGAGCACGGCTTCGATGATGTCGCTGCCGCCGATGATCTCTCCATTGATGAAGAGCTGGGGAAAAGTCGGGAAGTCCGATACCTCCGGCAGGGCCTGCATGATCAATGGGTGGGACAATACATCGACATAGGCGAAATCAAATTTAGTGGATTTCATGGCTGTGACCGCCTTGGCGGAAAAGCCGCAGCGGGGTTCTTCCGGTGTACCCTTCATATAGAGGATGATCTGGTGGTCCTTCAATTGCTGGCGTATCTGTCTGTTGTCTTCATGGATGTTTCTCACTTATGAAATGACTTGGTGTTTACTATAGGGAGTACAGATTTATACCGTCGCCTCCTGCAGCAGTCCGGCAATGTGGATTGATGATCGTGCTGTACCTCTTGGGTTTTCTGTCGACTGGAGAATCCGTTGGCCAAAATTCTTGCCCGTGCTTGTTGTCTCAATGACGGAGCAGTGAAAGCTCTGCCATCTGTATGGAGATGTCGGCATAGGCGTCCCAAACGCCAGCGTTCTGTTTAGCGGACCAGTCGAGTATCGCTATCATTATTGGGTTAACGGCTTCTCAGGCTTCACGCACTACATCGTTGCAGTGGAGTTATTTGTCTAACGGTATGACACTGTTCCAAAAATAATTTATTACCCGCTACATAGCAGTTTCCATACCAAATTAATTGATTGTTATAAAGTGTTTCAGATTCAGTATGTTGTCTACATGGAGGAGGATAACAGTGTCGAGTCTTATGTCGTGAACACAACAACTGGTGCTGTTCGGATGCAGATTCAACAGTGAAATTGGTCGGTGTCAATGGCGTATATAGCCATGGGTATAGCCGGTGAACCCGCTTTCTTTCGAAGGTGAAGAGGTGTTGGGAGCATTCGGGACTAATGAACAGAAGGTTCAGTTGTTAAATATTGTCATACGTTCGCATTGAGTGGAAACTCTAAGCTGATAATTATTGGTGATTGAGGATTCTCAATGTTAGTGCTTTGGTATTATGATTTCATAAAATCATCAATTACCAATGTAGTGGCAGGTACGACCGTGAAGGATAATATTATCAAATGTTGTAATATTGATTCACTCGTGCTTATCGCGGCAATAATCTGGATTAGCCCGCATGTTTCATCCGTTTTTAAATTTAGCCGGTGATATGGCCAAGCTTGGATGGTTTGCCCTCACTGGGAACCAAACCTCTATCAAGCCCTGATTTTCCACCCTCCGGGCAGACTCCCCCTTACCCCCATTGTTGATCAACGTGCCGGGGCAGCACTCTGCCGGGCTATCCCGGCTTGAGTCGTGCCGCCACCTGGAAAAACAGCGCCTGATAGGGATAGGTGCTGGAGAGCAGGAAGCGGATCCGTCGCGTGTTGCGAATGATGACCGCCCCGATCTTGAACAGTTTGAGCCGGATCGTGGTCATCTGTGCACGCGCCAGTTCCGTGCCCTTCAGCGCGAGGCGCCGGATGGCCTCCATCAGCACATAGGCCAGACTGGACAGCAGTAGACGAAACTGATTGGCCCACCAGTAATGCGCGCTGGTGCGATCGGCGAACAGCCCCAGTTGCTGCTCCTTGATTCGGTTCTCCATGTCACCACGGGCGCAGTAGAGGTCATCGTAAAGGCGCTGTTTGTCGCCGGCCAGGTTGGTGACGATGAAGCGTGGATTTGGCCCCTTGTCGGTGACCTCCAGTTTGGCGATCACCTTGCGACGCGTCTTCCAGGTGCTGGCGGCATAGTGAAACTGAAAGAATTCCCGCATCTTCATGCCGGTTCGCTTCGCCAGTTCCTCAACCCACTGCATGGGCTCACGGATACACCGCAGCAAGGCGTCATTCTTGGCGATGCCCACGATATAGCCCACAGCGTTGCGCTCGCACCAGCTGAGCATGTGGTGACGGCAAAAGCCGCTATCGCCCCGAAAGATGATACGCACTTCAGGCCAAGCCCGGCGCAGGCGTTTGACCAACAGCGCCAGAATCGCCCAGGCATGCTTGGGCGCATCGATCCGGCTGGGCCGCAGATAACTCACCAGCAGTTGATCGCCACAAAAGACATACAGGGGCAGGAAGCAGTAGTGATCGTAGTAGCCGTGAAAGAAGCGGCCTTCCTGGCGGCCATGCACCGGATCATCCGTGGCGTCGAAATCCAGGATCAGCTCATCGGGTGGTGCATCATATGAGGCAATGAACTGCTCGAGCAGTAGGTTGTGGACATCAACGGCAACCCGGCGATCGACCCGGTTCTCCAGCCGACAAAGTGTCGACTGGCTGCCCAGTACCTCCTCGCGTTCGATCGAGCTCTGTAGGGCCGGGTCGGTGCGTAGTGTCTGATGGTCGTTCAGATCTTCATAACCCAGGCAGAGCCCATAGACTCGCTGGCGCAACAGGCTCAACTGGCTGTGTTCAATATAGCGGGGATCTCGCGGGTCGGGGATGACCGCATCAACCGCCTCGAGCAATCCCAGACGCCTGTCGATCTCACGCAGCAGCAACACGCCGCCGTCCGAGGTGATATCGCCACCGGAAAACTCGGCTTGAACCTTACGGCGTTTTAGGGCTGGAAAATCAAAGGCAGTCTGGGTACAGTTTGTCACAGGCAAAATCCTTTCGATTACAGTGTAAGCAACTGAATTATATCGAAGTATCAGGATTTTGCCTTTTTAATGCGTGAAATATTGGGGTTAGCTCAGTAATGATCCTGATTTTGTATTAATCATTACCGGATGAGACACGCATGTCGGTGGAATAAATTTGACCATCGACTTCCTTCAATCTCAGCCCATGTAATTATTTCCCCTTAATCCTTGGTTAGAGGTGCACCGGCTTGTGGGTCGTAAACGATGTCGGGCATTGAGCAGCTTAGCTGTTCCCGAGCTTCTCTATCAGCTCAGGGTGAGTCTCCTACTCTAGATAAATTGGTTGTCTGATTTTTTGTTTCTGACTTCATCAGCCGATGAATTTAACCATCCGCTTCTTGAGTGTTCAATTCTATCGAACTGTTTAATGTACGGTTTGATATCCAATAGCGGCGTACCGTCGACTATATCAGCTCCCTCGATTTCAATAACATTGCAGTGAATGGATGTGATTTTTACAATCGATATACCAATTGGATTGGGTCTTCTTGGCGCTCGTGTTGCAAACACGCCATGCACTTTATCATCCAGGAACGGCTGGACCAGGAGGTTGTAACTATTTGACAGGTGAAAGAGATAAATTAGGTAGATGTGCGAAAATCCAGCCAAATCAATAAGCCCATCTTGGAATTCCTTGTGCAAAACGATTCTGCCAATAGTGTTACCAGCACCCATGGGCTGGATTGGCATGTTTTTCAACGATGAATATTCCGTATGAATAGTACCTATCGTGTTCATGTTTCCATTCGGCGTTCAGACAGGCATGACCCGGCTTGATCGAATGTGTGCCGCCAATGCACTATCCATTGTGATGGCGTGAAGATCAAACCAACCCGGCAGTTGTTCCTTCACATAAGCGCGGCCCATGAGAATCGATCCAGCAGCCACTTTCTGACCTATTCGATTCAGTTCTCCCAATACCCGAAGGTGTTCATTCTTATGTTCCAGAATGGCGTGAAACCCTGTCTCTTCCATCAAGCGATTTTCCGCTGAAAAATGAGCTTTGGTATGTTCGACAAGTTGCTCGAAAATGAGAATAAACTGTTCCTTGTCAGCCTTCGCTGATTTATTGACGAGTTCGATGAACTCCTGATGGGTTTCGTCCATAGAGGCTACGCCGAGCTGATAACGGGGGTCCGTAGGGACGATCAGGTCAGGCATGATGGTGCCCTTTCCTGACGTCTGTATGCGATAGTCTTGTCGAGTTTGTGGGCGATGTATGCAGTGAATTCTTCCACATTGTCGTAGTCATATTCGACGGCCGGTGTGGCTAGTTGGTCCATCAATCTGCGCAGTCGATCGACCTCTTGCAGGTCCCTACCGCAAGTCAGGCAATGCACGCCGTTGTCGCGGCAGGCGGTTTTACCCTGGCAGGGAGAGAATCGGGCCATGGGTTTGTTCTCCTATGTCTTATCACTGCTGTCCCGTTAAGGAGAGAATAAGAAGGCCTGAAGACCAGTTTGTTTTGTTACAATGAGTTCACCACAAACCATTGAAAAACAAAAAGGAAATCAGGCCTTGAGTCACCATAATACTGTGTTTTCACAACTTCTGAAACTAATACCGAGACATGAATTCGAGACCCTTGCAAAACAGCACCATACAGGCCGTTCTTTCCGAACAGCCTCACGTTGGTCGCAATTCGTAACCCTGGCAATGGCGCAACTGTCAGGTCGAAACAGCTTACGTGACATCGTTGACAGTATGTCCGCGCAAGCCCATCGTCTTTATCACCTCGGTAGTGCAAAACTGTCACGTTCCAATTTATCCCGTATCAATGATGGTAAGCCATACGGGCTGTATGAAGCTTTGTTTGGAAAGCTGTTGCATCGCTGTCAGGGTGTGGTTCCTGGTCATGATTTTCGTTTCAGCAACCCACTTTATTCGCTGGATGCTTCGACGATCGATTTATGTCTGTCTGTTTTCCCCTGGGCTGATTTTCGCACGACGAAAGGAGCGATAAAACTGCATGTTGGGTTGAACCACTCGGGCTATTTGCCGGAATTTGTGACGGTGACAGAGGGTAAGGCACACGATGTAACTGTCGGGCGTGCCTTGAAATTCCCCAAGGGGAGTATCGTGGCGGTTGATAAGGGTTACAACGACTACGCTTGGTATAACCAACTGACAGCAAAAGGGATATTTTTTGTCACTCGCCTGAAGACCAATGCAAAGTACCGTACGGTAAGCCGTCGATCAGTGTTGAAAAGTAAGGGATTGACCAGCGACCAAACCATTGAGTTTACAGGTGCGCAGACTGCCAAAAAGTGCCCAGTACCATTACGTCGTATCGGCTATCGGGATGCGGAGACCGGAAGGCGTTATGTGTTTCTCACCAACAATTTCGAGCTTGCTGCCAAAACGATTGCCGATATATACAGGGCAAGGTGGCAGGTTGAATTGTTTTTCAAATGGATCAAACAAAACCTGAAAATCAAATCATTTGTGGGTACCAGCAAAAATGCGCTTATGACACAGATCTGGATTGCATTGTGTGTCTATTTGCTACTGGCCTTTCTCAAGTTCCAGTCGAAGTTGCAAAAAAGCATGCAACAAATATTACGATTACTACAGCTTAATTTGTTTGAAAAACGGGATCTGATGGCATTGCTGCGAGGTGACCCACCCCGCGAGGGCCAACCTGATAATAATCAGATGGCTTTGCTTTGAAAGTTAGCGGGACAGCAGTGATGTCTTATATAACTGCTGTTACCTGGGTCGGCAAGGGTGTTAACCCGGCAGCAGAGAGCAGTTGTTCTATATCGGTTTCGATGATTTCGATATCAAGATTATTACAGAAGCGCCTTTCCTTGTCGTTCGGATTTGGGATCAACGCCCAGCCTTTGGGTTCGCCGGCGGCGTAGATCATATCCGATAGCACCATGCGCTCCGTATCACGTGTCATGCGTAAGCCAATAAAGAGATATTGTTTGCCCTTGCGATAGGATTTCAGAAAATCTGGAATGGCGAAGCCTCCCATCAGTTCGGTGATATAGTCCACATAGTCTGCATCTGAAGCAACGTAGGTGGCATCGGGCAGTGGGCTGCCCATTGGCTTGAAGAGTACTGGCAGGTCGGGATCTACTTGACTCTGGTCAATCTCCTTTTCCGAATAATTGACACCGTCGTAGTGGTGGATGCGGAAACGGTAATCGGTGCCGGCGATACGGGAGATGCCGCGAATAAGTGTGTGCGGTGTGTCGCTATAGCTCTCCTGGAGTTGGGTATCACGATTGATATCGATGACGTATGGTGGTTTGATTGTGGCAAGCCAGTCATGCAGTGGCGCACGACTCCATCGGGTATTGCCATAGATGGTGTCGAGGCACTGGTTTACCGCACCGCGTCCCCGCTTCAATTCCACATCCATGGCGGCGCGGGCAAATTCGAACATCAATCTTGGCGCCATGGGTTTGCCGTTATTCATGGCATAGATAAGGCTACCGCTATCTGCGGGAATCGGCTCGCCAGTGTCTATATTTTTGGAGCCATTCAGTGCGCCTGCACCGAGATAAGGCACAATCTGGCCACACCTGACCCCCTCGATTAAATCTTGCAGTCTTGTCTCAGCCATTTCTCGAACTCCGTTATAAATCAATATTTATAATGAGAAAGCAAGAGACAGGCCAATAATATAATGCAAACCAAATCAGTCTGTTATGGATGGTCGCCCAAAAGCGAGCCTGTCGGTTGTCGCTTCCCATACAAAATATTTGATGTGCTACCAACATCAGGCCGCTTGTTAGAATGTTTTTTTTCGCTTTGGAGAGCAAAGCCATGAGATGAATTGGCATGAATAGTGTGAGTTTTTTAATAAGTTTCTGTTTGGTAGAAATCGGCCAGGCGGATAAAAATGACAATATTTGGAGTGATGCCAGTGCAGGAATCCGATTTTCACGAAGTGGCGGATGAGTTTATCAATCTTGCCAATGAACTCAACGACGAATGGGCGATGCCTTTTCTCAGTGCCGCCTTCATGTATGCTGCCGCACGTTATAACACCTTCTTTTTCTTTGAGTCTGACGGGGCGCGGGAAAACCATGCTTCTGCGATCGACTACTATTGTGAGCAGTACCGAAAGATGTTGAAGGAATGCATGGATGAGTTCAGCAAGGGTGTGTACTCATCGGATGAAGAATAATCAGAGCATCATATCGTTGGATTCATTCCAGGCCGTACTGGAAGCATCGCATCCTGCAGCTGTATGGGCGGAGACAGCGACCCTTGATCCATCTCAGGTCGATTGCGTAACTGCTGTGATGCTTAAGATACTCGACAATAAATGCAAAATGGGTCTTGAGGAGCAACTCGCACTGATGGCCGTTTACAGCGTGCTAAGCAAACGAGAAGGCCTATTGTTTGATGATTCTGTACATCAGATCATAGCCCAGGCCAAACAGCAGAATGATCAGATAACGGCTGATAGGATACATGAACTTCGTCTGCACGCAGAGAGCGTGATCCCCAAGCAGGTAATGAAATGCTTCAAGCAGTATCTTCGTGAGTCACTCTTTGGCTTAAGGTGGTCGATATAATCAATATTTATATCGTTAAATAAAACTCAGATTGACCTCATAAACCCCGCCAATCACAAGGTACTCATTCTCACCGCGCAAGGTGTCAGGCAGGAGTTCAGGGAGATATAACAGCTTTGCCAGCGGGACTTGTGTCTCCAGTATATAGTCACCAAACTCATCGGCCCGCTCACGATTACCTGTAAATGAGTTGAGGTTATTCAATATCAAAATATAGGTGCGTTTGTTTGGTTGCTGCAGGACTTCATGATCATGGATACGATTGATGCCACGGTAGAGCCGAATGTGCTGCCGTAAAGGGAATTGTCTGCGTACTTCGTATTGACAATAGGTATAAAGCAGGTCGAGCTGTGACTCCAGCGCATTGCTATTGTAGAGCCCTTGAGAGCGTGCAGCCAGGTAGGCCTGATAGTTATCGGATGTGAAAACACCTAGCGGGCCATGGTGATTGCGTGGTATCAGACCGAATCGCGACTCGACCCAACTCTTCAGCACTGCCGCCTCTTTACCATCGGGATCGAAAAGCCAGCCACGCAGCAGGTGCAGATAGTCTGCCTTGTCCCTTCGGCGATACCTGCAGGCCGGGTCAAACCCCGCTTCGTCCAGATGGTCGAGCAGAAATCCCGACCTCATGTAGTCCTTGAAATTCTCCGCCCTTGCTCTGTTGTCATCGATGGCTTCCAGACTGTTGAACAGGTCCGAGTGCAGTTCTTCAACCCCATCCAGATGCAAGGCTACAGGGTGCTGTTGGAAGGTCAGGCTGCCGAGGATAAACGAGGGCAGGTTGCAGTGATTGATCGGGAGGCGCGCATAAGAGGGCACACAAGTTGTGGTTCGCTCTGTTTGTCTGTGTTCATCCATACAATGACTGGGTAATTGTAGCGAACCCGACCTCGATAATTCTGCCTTGATGGTTATTAAAGTCAGTTAAGACAGTTGGTTATAACTAAATTCCGCTTTTGGCACGTTGCTTGCTCCTTGATGTTGTACGTGTTTTCAAAGTTTAAACACAACTGATTCATCACTAGTAAGGAGATACAACATGGCACTGCGTCAATGTGCAATCTACGGTAAAGGCGGTATCGGTAAGTCTACCACGACTCAGAATCTGGTGGCCGGTCTTGCCGAACTGGGCAAAAAGGTCATGATCGTCGGCTGCGATCCCAAAGCGGACTCCACCCGTCTGATTCTGCACTCTAAGGCACAGAACACCATCATGGAGATGGCCGCAGAGGCCGGTACGGTTGAGGACCTGGAACTGGAAGATGTACTGAAAGCCGGCTACGGCGAAATCAAGTGTGTCGAGTCCGGTGGTCCAGAGCCGGGCGTCGGCTGCGCGGGCCGCGGCGTTATCACCGCCATCAACTTCCTGGAAGAGGAAGGTGCCTATGAGGAAGACCTCGACTTCGTCTTCTACGATGTACTCGGCGATGTGGTGTGTGGTGGTTTCGCCATGCCGATCCGCGAGAACAAGGCGCAGGAGATCTACATCGTCTGTTCCGGTGAGATGATGGCCATGTACGCCGCCAACAACATCTCCAAGGGTATAGTGAAATACGCCAACTCCGGTGGCGTGCGTCTCGCCGGCCTGATCTGCAACAGCCGTAACACCGCTCGCGAGGACGAGCTGATCATGGAACTGGCGCGTCAACTGGGCACCCAGATGATCCACTTCGTACCCCGCGACAACGTGGTGCAGCGCGCCGAGATCCGTCGCATGACCGTCATCGAGTATGACCCGAAAGCCAAGCAGGCTCAGGAGTATCGAGACCTGGCGCAGAAGATCATCGATAACAAAATGCTGGTTATCCCAACACCCATCACCATGGACGCCCTGGAAGACCTGCTGATGGACTTCGGCCTCATGGATGAGGAAGACGAGAGCATTATCGGTCAGACAGCTGCTGCCGAGTCTTAAGATTTTGGTGTAAATGCCGGCCGCAGTCAGGCCGGCTCAAAGCTGAACGTTTTTTTCAAATCCTGAGTATCCACAGATTGGTGGTGCCGGGAGAAGGAGACAAATATGTCAAATTTGACACGTGAAGAGACCGACGCCCTCATCCAGGAGGTGCTCGAAGTCTATCCTGAAAATGCCAAAAAAGATCGCGAAAAGCACCTTACGGTGAATGACCAAGCCGTGGAGCAGTCCAAGAAGTGTATTACCTCCAACCGCAAGTCCCTGCCGGGTGTGATGACCATCCGTGGTTGCGCCTACGCCGGCTCCAAGGGCGTGGTCTGGGGTCCGATCAAGGATATGATCCACATCTCCCATGGTCCGGTTGGTTGTGGCCAGTATTCCCGGGCTGGACGGCGTAATTACTATGTGGGCACCACCGGCGTCAACACCTTCGGCACCATGAACTTCACCTCCGATTTTCAGGAGAAGGACATTGTCTTCGGCGGCGACAAGAAACTGGCCAAGATCATGACCGAGATCGAGGCTCTGTTCCCTCTCAACAAGGGCATCACGGTGCAGTCCGAGTGCCCGATTGGTCTGATTGGTGATGATATCGAAGCGGTTGCCAAGAAGACCACCAAGGAGATCGAGAAGCCGGTGGTGCCCGTGCGCTGCGAGGGTTTCCGCGGTGTCTCCCAGTCCCTGGGTCACCATATCGCCAACGATGCGGTCCGCGACTGGGTGCTGCACAATCGGGACAACGAGAGTTTCGATGGTACACCCTATGATGTGACCATCATCGGCGACTACAACATCGGCGGCGACGCCTGGTCTTCCCGCACCCTGCTGGAAGAGATGGGGCTGCGGGTTATCGCTCAGTGGTCCGGCGACGGCACCTTGGCTGAGATGGAGAATACCCCCAAGGCCAAGCTCAACCTGCTGCACTGCTACCGTTCGATGAATTACATTTCACGCCATATGGAAGAGAAGTACGGCATCCCGTGGCTGGAGTACAACTTCTTTGGTCCCACCAAGATTGCCGAGTCCCTGCGTAAGATCGCTACATTCTTCGACGAGACCATCCAGGCCAACGCAGAGAAGGTTATCGAAAAGTACAAGGCCGAATATGATGCGGTGATCGCCAAGTATCGTCCGCGTCTCGAAGGCAAGCGGGTCATGCTCTATGTCGGTGGTCTGCGTCCCCGTCACATCATCGGCGCCTACGAGGATCTGGGCATGGAAGTGGTCGGCACCGGTTACGAGTTTGCACATAACGACGACTACGACCGAACCATCAAGGAGATGGGTAACGCCACCCTGATCTACGACGATGTCACCGGTTACGAGTTCGAGGAGTTCGTGAAGAAGGTCAAGCCTGATCTGATCGGCTCAGGCATCAAGGAGAAGTACATCTTTCAGAAGATGGGTGTTCCTTTCCGTCAGATGCACTCCTGGGATTATTCCGGTCCTTACCACGGCTATGACGGCTTCGCCATCTTTGCCCGGGATATGGACATGACGATCAACAATCCCTGCTGGAGCAAGGTCAAGGCCCCTTGGCTGAAGAGCGAGGAAGCGCCGGAAGCCGCTGCCGTCGGAGCCTGATCGGTCAGGTTTGTTATCCCAACCCTCCCCCTGGCGGGGGAGGGGGAGCGCATAGTTAATTTTTATCTGGCCCGTCTGTCCACGGATTAGTGGCGCGGGAGGAGAACCATCATGAGCCAAGTTGTCGATGACATCAAACCCAGTTATCCCCTGTTTCGTGAAGACGAATACAAGGAAACCCTGAAAAACAAACAGGAGCTGTTTGAAGAGAAGCATCCCCAGGAGAAGATCGAAGAGGTCTTTCAGTGGAGCACCACGGAAGAGTACAAGGAGATCAACTTCAATCGTGAAGCCCTGACCGTAAATCCTGCTAAGGCCTGCCAGCCTCTCGGCGCAGTACTTTGCGCCTTGGGTTTTCAGAAGACCCTGCCTTATGTGCACGGGTCTCAAGGTTGCGTTGCCTATTTCCGTACCTACTTTAATCGCCATTTCAAGGAACCGGTGGCCTGCGTCTCCGACTCTATGACCGAAGATGCGGCAGTATTCGGCGGCCAGAAGAACATGTTCGCCGGCCTGGAGAATGCCAAGGCACTCTACAAGCCTGAGATGATCGCGGTCTCCACCACCTGTATGGCCGAGGTTATCGGTGACGACCTGAACGCCTTCATCGGTAACTCGAAGAAGGAAGGTCACATCGAACAGGATTTCCCCACACCTTTCGCTCATACTCCCAGCTTTGTCGGTTCTCACACTACCGGTTGGGACAACATGTTCGAGGGTATACAGCGCTACTTCACCCTCAACACTATGGATGACAAAGAGGTCGGCAGCAACGGCAAGATCAACATCGTGCCCGGCTTTGAGACCTACCTGGGCAACTATCGTGTGATGAAACGCATGATGGAAGAGATGGACGTGGACTACAGTCTGCTGTGCGATCCCACCGACGTGCTCGATACCCCGGCGGACGGCGAGTATCGCATGTATGACGGCGGTACCTCCATCGATGAGGTCAAGGATGCCCCCAACGCCATCGATACCCTCTATCTGCAGCCCTGGCAGTCGATAAAGAGCCGGAAGTTCACCAAGAACACCTGGAAGCATCCGGCTACCGATATCGCTATCCCGATGGGCCTGGAGGCGACCGATGAGTTTCTGATGAAGATCTCTGAGCTGACCGGCAAGCCGATCTCCGAGTCTCTGACCCGTGAGCGCGGCATCCTGGTTGACATGATGACCGATAGCCACGCCTGGCTGCACGGCAAAAAATTCGGCCTCTACGGTGATGCTGACTTCGTAATGGGTATGGCCAAGTTCCTCATGGAAGTGGGCGCCGAGCCGACCCAGATTCTCTGCAATCACGCCAACAAGCGTTGGAAAAAGGCGATGCTGAAGATGCTTTCCGAGTCACCCTGCGGACAGAGCAGTGAGGTTCACATCGGCAAGGATCTGTGGCACTTCCGTTCGCTGATGTTCACTAATAAGCCGGACTTCATGATCGGTAACTCCTACGGCAAGTTCATCCAGCGCGATACCCTGCACAAGGGTAAGGAGCACGAGGTGCCGCTGATTCGGATCGGCTTTCCGATCTTCGATCGTCACCACATGCACCGTGATACGACGTTGGGTTACGAGGGCGCGATGTACATGCTGAAGGCCCTGGTAAATGCAGTGCTTGAGCGTCTCGACGAAGAGACCCGGGGTATGGGCACCACCGACTACAACTACGACCTGGTTCGGTAATTCAATCGGGTGGCGCATTAGCGCCACCAGGTTGTTTACTGAATCATCCAATGAAGCGAGGTGTGATCCATGCCAAATGTGATGATTCGCGTGAAAGACGATGGTGGTCTGCTGTTCTATATCGCCAAGAAAGACCAGGAAGACGAGATTGCCACGGTGGAAAAGGATTCCGAAGTGGAATGGGGCGGAGAGGTGGAATTGACCGACGGTTCGAGGTACTACATCGACCCGATCAGCCCAAGACCCTCGTTCCCGACCACGTTGCGCTTCAAGCGTGCCTGAATTGAAGAAGTTCTAAGTAGGAGATCTATCATGGCCTTAGCAATAGTAAGAGATGTCTGTACCGCCTGCGGTGATTGCGAACCGGTATGCCCGACCAAATCCATCAAGCCCTTCAAGGGTGTCTATATGATCGAAGCCGATACCTGCACCGAGTGTGAAGGCGAGTTCGATATGGCTCAGTGCCTGGACGTCTGCATGGAAGACGACTGCATCGTCCCTGCATAATTGGGTACTCATTATTGTTAGTTGTACGGTTCCTCCCCCTTTAAGGGGGAGGTTAGGAAGAAGTGAGGATTTGGCTTTGTTCTATACATGTCATTCGATACCCACCCTTCTCAATGTATTTTCTGGCTAGGAGTCAGTTATGAGTGCTACATCCATTTCTACAGAGATCGCTCTGCGCATTGGTCTGGCAGTACGTGAGTTACCGGATACCGATGCGGCGCGTCTGCTGCATGTACTGGCTGATGTGGTTGGGTTGCCGCCAACCGCCAAGAATCTTTCCGGCCTGACGGTCAAGGGGCTTAAATCGGCTGCTGATGGTGAATTCGGCAGTATCGATTCGGCTGCAATCAAGTCAGCCCTTGCCTGCCTCAAGGGTGAGTCCGGTATGCCGAGTGAACCAATGCCGGAAGTGTCGCCCTATGCTGCAGGAGAGATGCCGAACAGTATCCGGGTTGCCTGTGCATCAAATAAAGGGGAGATACTGGATGGCCATTTTGGATCCTGCAAACGCTTTTTAATCTATCAGGTGTCCAAGTCGGATAGCCGGCTGATTGAGATTCGCGATACCGATGGTACCCAAGCGGCCGAAGATAAAAATGGTTACCGGGCCTCGCTGATTGGCGACTGCCAGATCCTGTTTATCGCCTCAATCGGTGGTCCGGCAGCCGCCAAGGTTGTGAGAGCTGGTGTTCATCCCATCAAGAAACCCCAGGCAGGGCCGGCGGGGGACGAGATTCAGGAACTGCAAAAGGTTATCGGCGAGGATGCACCACCCTGGCTGGCCAAGGTGATGGGACAATTGCCGGAAGAGCGCATCCGCTTTGAGCAGGATGAACTTGAACATGAGGTAGAGGCGTGATTTCTCAGCGACAACTCGAGCAGATCAGCCAAATGGCGGGAGCTCAGCCGGTTTCTGAAGTAATGGTCGAACAGTTGCGCAGCAATTTTCCCGATATTCATTTCACCTACTGCATGGATGACGATGTGGTTGCAGCCAGGCCTGTCCATGAGGAGGCGGCATTCAATCTCTATTTGATAGACAGTCGAAATCACTGTCTCTGTTTCACCCAGGATATGCAGGTGGCAACAGGGGTAGTGCTGGCTGAGATTGATGACGATGCCGAGTAGTTATAGTGATCACAAAGGAGATGAGCGACGAGAAAGACGTTACGCCGACGGTGGATTGCTCAAGCTGTCCCCATCGTGAAGACAGACTGAAGAGAGGACGTTGCCATCCCGGCGACGTCTGCGTACGCGCCATGAGCGGCCGGCAGATTGCGCGCTTCTTTACCCAGAACCCGGACTTGGCTGAACTCTATGCAGGCGATGAATTCTGGGAACGCCGTGCCATCTCCGCACGCTATCTGTCTCAGCAGCGATTGCTGCAGATGCTGGATGACCCCGATGAAGTCGTACGCCGGGTATTGGCTTACAGACTGCCTGTTAACGAGCTCGCTGGATTACTGCATGACCCGGATCGTGAGGTCAGAATCACCGTGGCTGACCGATTGCCTGTCGATCAGTTGGAACAGCTGGTGGATGATGAGGACTACCTGGTGCGTCACTATGTGGCCAGACGTCTCAAACCCGGCCGTCTGTTTCGCATGATTACCGACCCGGATCGTGAGGTGCGTAAAACGGTGGCCGCTCGGCTGCCAACTGAGAGCCTTGGTCTGATGATCGATGACACTGCTGCGGAGATACGCATGGTAGTGGCCGAACGTATCGATAGTGAATCTCTGCTTCCATTGTTACGTGACAGCGATTGGCGTGTGCGTTTTACCGCTTGCCAACGTGCGCCATTGAACCACTTGGAATTGCTGCTAGAAGATGAGGATGAAGATGTGAGAGCGAAGGCAAGAAAACGCCTGGGACAACAAGTGGAGTAGCCATTTAAAGTTCGTTGGGTTAGTACTGCCCAATACTAGATAACAAAAGGTTGCATGACGAATAACTGGATTTTGAGGTGGAGAACAGATGCACCCATTCGCACAATTCATACAGGTCCTGGGTAAAGGCCGTAATGGTATGCGGCCGTTGACGAGAGAAGAGGCCCGTGAGGCGATGCAGATGATCGCCTGTTATGACGTAGAACCCGAGCAACTTGGTGCCTTCCTGATGCTCATGCGGGTCAAGGAGGAGACGGCAGAAGAGGTGGCTGGATTCACCGAGGCCCTGCGTGAGAGCCTGCCGACCAGCAATACACGGCAGCAACCGGTGATCGACTGGGCGGCCTATGCCGGTAAGAAAAGGCAGTTGCCCTGGTTTATTCTGGCGGCGCTGATTGTCTCAGGTCGTGGTCATCCGGTCTTCATGCATGGTATGAATCGCAATGATGAACGGGTCTACGTGCCGGATGCCCTGGATGCATTGGGGATGGAGGCTGCCGGTTCCCTGCGGGAAGCAGAATCACAATTAGAGATGCAGGGTTTTGCCTATCTCCCTATCAGCAAGCTCTCACCCCTCACGGCTGAATTGATCGCTACCCGTGAAGTCTTCGGTCTGAGACCGCCGTTGCATACGGTGGCGCGCATGCTCAATCCCTTCTCCGCACCACTCTCCGTCATGGGGGTGTTCCATCCAAATTTTTCTCAAATCCATCAACAGGCCGCGTTGCTGCTCGAACAACCCAAGGCGCTGATCTGCAAAGGTGAAGGGGGTGAGTTCGAGCGTATACCCGACCGCGCTGTGGAACTCTACGGCGTTTTGGAAAATGAGGACTGGCGCGAAACCTGGGAGACACTCATCAAACCCGGCAGCGAGGTGAAGCCGGAACGTCTCAATCTCAACCATTTCCGTGCCGTGTGGGAAGGTGAGGCAGGGGATCGCTATGGCGAGTTCGCCGTGACCGGCACCCTGGCATTGGTCATTAGGGCATTGGGCATAGAGACCCGGCCGGAAGATGCGCACCAGTTGGGAGTCGAGTGGTGGCAACAGCGACATCAGCAGGGTTTCGCGCAGGAGGCAGTGTGATGGATGATCTGCTTTCCAAACCGGAACAGTTGGCCCAGCTCTGTGCCGAAGCGGATGCGTCAGCGGGTTTAGATGCATTGAAGGACAGGTTGGCGCAGTTGATGCCGGATATGGACTTCAACTGTGCATTGACCCGTGGCGGCTGGCATCGTCTGGGTGGTGTGGTAGATGCCGAATACCAGCCGATCAGCGATAATATCGCCCATTGGGCGGAGCGGGAATCAGGCGGTGATGTGGACGAACTGATTGCGCGCTATACGGATCAGGGCTATTTCGCCACGCAATTGGCGGGTAAGACCCATTTCTTCACCGCCCCTTTTGGTGATAAGGCGGAGGATTTCATTCAGCTGGAGGTAGAAGAGCTACAGGAGGCCCTTGAACGCCCTCTGGTAGAGAGAGACTGGTTTCCGGACAGCCTGGAGGAGTTTCTTGACCCCCTCGATTACCCCCGGTTGGAACCGGAACCTGTCGGCGAACCCTACTATCAATTTCGTCGCATCACCTCCATCGCCAAACTGCTGCATGAAGCGCCGCGCGAAAATCAGTCGCTCTCCAGTCTGCGACGCTTTTTTCAGGACTGGGAGCAGAGCAGCGCCAATGAAGGTGGACCCTTTTGCAATTATTGGGTAATGGCACTGCGGGAGTACATGGGCAGCGATGGGGAGTGCCGTCATACCGCGAGACCGGTCTTTACATACCCGGACAAACTGCCCGATCTGCCGCCGGGCGAATCACTGCATGGTGTTAAACTGGCCAATGCCGTTCACGATTACGACCGCCAGCTTGGTTGTCCCTTTGCCTGGTACTTTATTATGCTGAGCAGCAAAGCGGCGAACTACAGCCTTGCGGAAGCGGTATTGCGGGATCAGATGGGCGCCTATGACTACCTGCCTGCCAGGGATCTCAAAGTGTTGAGGCAATGGGGCGAGAGACCCTACGGGGTATGACTGCTTGTAGCCAGTGATGCTTCATAGATCTGATGGTTAAGTTAAGCAGCTAGCACTACTTTCCGACTATGGGGTTTGGAATTCCTGAGTTAACCGCTTAAAAATCTCGATCAACGAAGTATCCTATCAGTCTCAATAGAAAGCCGATCTTTCCCTCCCCGCTACGTCGCAGATCCTTCGCTACACTTTAATTGTCGTATTTATGACAATGGATTGTCTTAAGAAACTACTTATAAAACAATAAGAAACCAAGTGGCATGAGCCTTGCAGTATTGCAGATTAATGCAATCAACACACCATGTCCTACCATGAAGCAGAAAGAAATCGCCGCCCTGTTGGATGAGCCGGCCTGTGCCCACAACAAGAAGTCGAAGTCGGGTTGTGCCAAACCGAAACCCGGCGCCACGGCAGGTGGCTGTGCCTTCGACGGCGCGCAGATCGCGCTGTTGCCTATAGCAGACGTTGCGCACATCGTGCACGGCTCCATCGCCTGTGCGGGCAGTTCCTGGGATAACCGGGGAACCCGCTCCAGCGGATCGCGGTTGTTCCGTATCGGTATGACCACCGACCTGACGGAGCAGGATGTGATCATGGGGCGTGGTGAGAAGCGGCTGTTTCATTCCATCAAGCAGGCCATCGACAGTTACCAGCCCGCTGCGGTGTTCGTCTACAACACCTGCGTGCCGGCTCTGGTCGGGGACGATGTGGGGGCGGTCTGCAAGGCAGCTCAAGAACGCTGGCAGACCCCTGTGGTGCCAGTGGATGCGGCAGGATTCTATGGTACAAAAAATCTAGGCAACCGCATCGCCGGCGATACGATGGTGAAGTATGTCTGCGGTACCCGCGAGCCCGATCTGCTGCCCGAATCGGCACAACGTGAAGGCATCAAGGTACATGACATCGCCATGGTGGGGGAGTACAACATCGCCGGTGAACTTTGGCATGTACTTCCTCTGCTGGACGAGTTGGGGTTGCGGGTGCTCTGCACCCTCTCCGGTGATGCCCGCTTCCGTGAGGTGCAGACCATGCATCGCTCCGAAGCCAATATGATGGTCTGCTCAAAGGCGATGATCAATGTTGCCCGCAAGCTGCAGGATGCTTTTGGCACTCCCTGGTTCGAAGGCAGCTTCTACGGTGTGCGTGATGTCTCGCAAGCATTGCGAGACTTTGCCCGTCTGATCGATGATGCAGATCTGACCAAGCGCACCGAGGCCCTGATCGAACGGGAAGAGGTGATGATAGATCAACAGCTGAAACCCTGGCGTGAGAAATTGGCCGGTAAAAAGGTGTTGCTCTACACCGGTGGGGTGAAGTCCTGGTCGGTGATCGCTGCATTGCAGGATCTGGGCATGCAGGTGGTCGCCACCGGCACCAAGAAATCCACAGAAGAGGACAAGGCGCGTATCCGCGAACTGATGGGCCGCGAGGCGGTGATGCTGGAAGATGGTAATCCCCGCGCCCTGATCAACATCGTACGCGACAACGATGTGGATGTACTGATTGCCGGTGGACGCAACATGTACACGGCGTTGAAGGCGCGTATCCCTTTTCTCGATATCAACCAGGAGCGCGAGTTCGGCTATGCCGGGTATACGGGCATGGTGGAGCTGGCCCGTCAGTTGGTGTTGACGATTGACAGCCCGATCTGGTCGGCGGTGAGACAGACGCCTCCCTGGGTGAGTCGTAAAACTGTGTCCGGCAATACCCCTGTTGAGGATGGCAGGACAGAAAAGGGTGATTCGAGACAGGGTGTCTCTCCAGGGATGGAAACTCAAGAGTTAAACGTGGAGGCCTGAATATGTTAGAGATCATCAAACGAAAAAAGGCCCTCTCCGTCAGCCCGCTGAAGGCAAGCCAGACCATCGGCGCAGCATTGGCCTTTCTCGGTTTTCATCGGGCCATTCCCATGCTGCACGGCTCCCAGGGCTGCACTGCTTTCGGCAAGGTCTTCTTCGTGCGCCACTTCCGTGAGCCGATCCCGCTGCAGACTACCGCCATGGATCAGGTGACCACGATCATGGGGTCCGAAGAGAGCGTGGTGGAGGGCCTGAAGACCATTGCGGAAAAGAGCCAGCCGGAGCTGCTTGGCGTACCCACCACCGGTCTCTCCGAGACCCAGGGCAGCGATGTACGCATGGCGGTGATGAATTTTCGCAAGCAGTATCCGGAGTTTGACGCCATCCCCGTGGTGCCTGTTTCAACACCTGACTACACCGGTTGTCTGGAGACAGGTTTTGCCAAGGCGGTGGAGGCGATCATTCTCACCATCGTGCCCGTCGCCGAGGATGCAGGTACCCTGCCGGGCAGACGCCGGCATCAGCTTAATGTGCTGGTGGGCTCGTCGCTCACCCCGGGTGATCTCGAAGAATTGAAAGAGATCATCGAGGCATTTGGCCTGCGACCGGTGTTGATTCCGGATCTTTCCGATTCCCTCGATGGCCATCTGGGGGAGGCTGAGTTTTCACCTCTGACCATCGGCGGCACAGTGGTGTCAGAACTGCTGACCCTGGGTGATGCGGTGGCCACGCTGGTGATCGGTCATTCGATGTACAAGGCGGCGGATGAACTGAATCGACACACCGGTGTGCCCGACTTCCGTTTCGATCATCTGATGGGCTTGGAAGCAGTGGATGGATTGATCAACACCCTGCATCAGATCTCGGATGAACCGGTACCGCAGAAGATCGAGCGCCAGCGCGCCCAGTTGCAGGATGCCATGCTCGACTGCCACTTCATGCTCGGCATGGCCCGTTTCGCCCTGGCCGCCGATCCTGATCTACTCGTCGCCCTCAGTCAGATGCTGGCGGGCGTTGGTGTGGAGACCGTGGCGGCCGTCTCGCCTGTGAATGCGCCGATCCTGCAACAGGCAGCTGCGGAATGTGTGAAGATCGGTGACCTGGAAGACTTGGAGAAGATGGCCCGTGCAGACAAGGCAGAGCTGTTGATCGCCAATTCCCATGGGGTGGAGAGTGCGCAGCGTCTCGGCATCCCCCTGCTGCGCGCCGGTTTTCCCCAGTACGACACTCTGGGTGGTTATCAGAAGACCTGGATCGGTTATCGCGGCACCCGCCAGACCCTGTTCGATTTGGCCAATATCATGCTGACCCTGGAGAAGGGAGAGATCCATCCCTACAACTCCATCTACTCACAGAAACCGGAGGCCGATCATGACGCTCACGAGACGACTCCAACTGGTGGGTTGCAACACTGAGGATCAGTGGATGGCAACCGCGCTGAAGGTGGCCTTCGCCACCAGTGATATGAAACACGTGGACCAGCACTTTGGTGCGGCCCAGTCTTTTGCCATCTACGCGGTGGACCGGGAGAAGGTCTGCTTTGTCGAGGCGAGTGAATTCGGGAAACTGGCGATGGACACTCGCCCCGAGGAGCGCAGTAAGGCCCAGCCCAAAGGTGGTGGTCCGACTCAAGGAGACGCGGCTAACCCAAGGGAGCAGGATCCCGGGGCTCCTGTGGCCAACCAGCGGTCGCATCCCCGCGATGCGGGGCCCCTGCTCATCGCCTCGGGCCACTATGAAGATAAGCTGGCCGCAAAGATTGCTGTCCTAGAGGATTGCATAGCGATCTACAGCCAGGCAGTGGGCGCCTCGGCCATCAGTCAGCTGAAAGCGAAGGGTATCCAGCCGGTGAAGGTCTCTCCCGGCGCAGTAATCAGCGACCTGCTGGAGTCGCTGCAGGACGAACTGAGACAGGGGCCGAGCAGTTGGCTGGCCAAAGCGATTGCCAGCACCCTGCCTGCCGATCCGTCCCGCTTCGATGAGATGGAAGCGGAAGGCTGGGACGAGTAGATGCTTGAAGAGACAGGCACAGTGGTTGAAGTGTGGGATGACAGTCTCCAGGTGGAGACCCAATCCCGTAGCGCCTGCTCCCACTGTTCCAGCAGTGGTTGCACCACATCGGTGGTCTCCAAGCTGTTCGGCATCAAGCGTAACAGATTACAGCTTGAGAACAGTCTGGGAGCCAAGCCGGGGGATCGGGTGGTGATCGGTATACCGGATGATCTGCTGGTCAGGGCTTCGGTATGGGCCTACCTGCTGCCACTGATATTCATGCTGGCCAGCACGGCGCTGGGCGGTGTGTTTGGTGCAAGCGAAGGTTTTCAGAGTCTGCTGGCCTTAGGTGGGTTGGCAGTGGGTTTTTATATCGTGCGTTGGACAACCCGGAATCTGTCATCGCAGCGGCGTTTCAAACCGCGGCTGCTGCGTATAGCGGGGGTTGAGATGCCAAATCTTGTAAGGAGTTAATCATGAGCGAAGCTGCATTAGTGATAACAGATGACGATCCAGTCCTGGAGACTGACTTTGCCAAAGAGATGGTGCGGCAGATGCGTGCCGTCGATACCTATGGCACCTACGACGACTGGTCGGTGGGTAAGATTCTTGATCCCTTTGTCCTGACCAAGGAAAGGAAGCGGGAGATCCCCGTGATTGGTGACCCTGATGAGATCACCATGGCCCGGGTGAAGGCATTCTATAACGCCATTTCCGCAATGATCGAGAAGGAGTGTGGCCTGATGGCGGTACCGATGCTGAACCTTACCCACGAGGGATTTGGTCGCGCATTGATCACCGTCGGTAAGTTGGTGGTGATGGACAAGACCCTGCGCGATGTGCACCGCTTTGGTTTTCTTACCCTGTCGAAGATGAAGGACGAGGCTGACAAGTTACTGTCCGTGGCGCTTGAGATCATCGGTCAGCACCCCAAGGTCGCGGGTTTGTAAGGAGAATTATCAATATGACACCTGAAGAATTGAAGGCCATGTTGAAGGCCACCAAGAAGGCAAAACGCATTGCTTCCGAAAAGGCCGGTGAACTGCACGACTTGGTGGAGGATCGCCTGCCCGCTGCCTATGAAGATATCCCCGCCGTTGCGCAGGCCACATATGACGCATGCCAGGCCTGGGCCGAAGCGGAAGCCGCCTACAAGGCTGCCGAAGCAAAATTAGCTTAAGGAGGCTCTGATTAAATACATCCCTGTATTTTTCAGAGCACGGATATAAAAATGCGATTATCCGTTTCCTTCATTTTCACTGGCTTATAGCCATCGAAAATGGCTGCACATCCTGTACCGCAGGAACCTCTGAATTTAATTAGAGATTCCTTAAAGCCCAGTTGAGTTGAGGAAGTACCAATGAGTGTGATTACCAGTGTGACCCGGGGTGGTGAGGAGTACACCCCAGCCTTCGTCATGGATATCAATCAAGGGCATTGCATCGGTTGCGGCCGTTGCTTCAAGGTCTGTCCGAGGAATGTGTTCGACCTTGTCGAGCGTGAAGAAGTCGTTGGCCTGGCGGATGACGACGATTACGCAGATAACTACGACGATTATGACGATGATGACGATGGCTTCTCAGATGACACTGCCATGGTCATGAGTCTGAAGGACGCCATGGACTGTATCGGCTGCGGTGCCTGTGCTCGTATCTGTCCGAAGAAGTGTTTCTCCCATGAGCCCCAATCAGTGGCAGCTTGAGATATTGCCACTACAACCTTGTCGGAGTACTCGATGCCAAGACCAGAAAAGCATGTATTCGTCTGTGTACAGACCCGGACATTGGGTCATCCCAGGCCCTCCTGTGGTCAGAAAAACTGTGCTGAAGTAGCGGAAGAGTTCTACTGGCACCTGCAGGAGCGCCAGTTGTTCAACAAGATCCACGTAACTACCAGCAGCTGTCTCGGACCCTGCAGTGAAGGTCCCTCGGTACTGGTCTATCCGGAAGGGGTGATGTATGGCGGGGTCAAGAAGGCGGATGTCGCCTCCATATTCGATGAACATTTGCTAAACGGCAAGCCGGTCGATCGGCTGCTGGTGTCGAAGGATTTCTGGGATTGAATGATCCAACTGATGATTCCAGGATGATACTTCAGGAGTGATTCATGAATTCAGGCAATGTACGTAATTTTACAGGTAACTATGTCCATTTTGGATTCGGTCTAGCGCCTGAAGTCAATGCGCATTTGCAGAGGGCGGCCGCAGTGGTTACAAACAGAGACAGCTCTTTGGAGGCATTGATCGAAGCCCTGAAATTAGCTCCCGATCAACTGGAGGTGCTGGTCGCTCTGTATAAGTTCCATTTCTATCAGGGGGAGACTGAGAAGGCGCAGGACCTGGTTTTTCAGACGCTTATCAAATCCTCCCTTCTGGGTGGTTTCAGTCATGACTGGAAACGTCTATCCTCGAAGAGTACCGATTGGGTTGATCCACGAGGGCCGGGGCGGGTCTTTCTCTACAGTCTCAAGGCGTTGGCCTTCATCCGTCTGCGACAGAACGACCTGACCGATGCGGAATCGATACTTGGTGTACTGAACCGGTTGGATCCAACGGACCAGGTGGGAGCCGATGTGGTTCGCGACCTGCTGCAGGGGATGCTGGAGGGAGACGATGATGACTGATGCAACTGCTGATCGGTATGAGCAGATTGAAGGGCTAGCCCGCATGTTTCATCCGTTTTTAAATTTAGCCGGTGATATGGCCAAGCTTGGATGGTTTGCCCTCACTGGGAACCAAACCTCTATCAAGCCCTGATTTTCCACCCTCCGGGCAGACTCCCCCTTACCCCCATTGTTGATCAACGTGCCGGGGCAGCACTCTGCCGGGCTATCCCGGCTTGAGTCGTGCCGCCACCTGGAAAAACAGCGCCTGATAGGGATAGGTGCTGGAGAGCAGGAAGCGGATCCGTCGCGTGTTGCGAATGATGACCGCCCCGATCTTGAACAGTTTGAGCCGGATCGTGGTCATCTGTGCACGCGCCAGTTCCGTGCCCTTCAGCGCGAGGCGCCGGATGGCCTCCATCAGCACATAGGCCAGACTGGACAGCAGTAGACGAAACTGATTGGCCCACCAGTAATGCGCGCTGGTGCGATCGGCGAACAGCCCCAGTTGCTGCTCCTTGATTCGGTTCTCCATGTCACCACGGGCGCAGTAGAGGTCATCGTAAAGGCGCTGTTTGTCGCCGGCCAGGTTGGTGACGATGAAGCGTGGATTTGGCCCCTTGTCGGTGACCTCCAGTTTGGCGATCACCTTGCGACGCGTCTTCCAGGTGCTGGCGGCATAGTGAAACTGAAAGAATTCCCGCATCTTCATGCCGGTTCGCTTCGCCAGTTCCTCAACCCACTGCATGGGCTCACGGATACACCGCAGCAAGGCGTCATTCTTGGCGATGCCCACGATATAGCCCACAGCGTTGCGCTCGCACCAGCTGAGCATGTGGTGACGGCAAAAGCCGCTATCGCCCCGAAAGATGATACGCACTTCAGGCCAAGCCCGGCGCAGGCGTTTGACCAACAGCGCCAGAATCGCCCAGGCATGCTTGGGCGCATCGATCCGGCTGGGCCGCAGATAACTCACCAGCAGTTGATCGCCACAAAAGACATACAGGGGCAGGAAGCAGTAGTGGTCGTAGTAGCCGTGAAAGAAGCGGCCTTCCTGGCGGCCATGCACCGGATCATCCGTGGCGTCGAAATCCAGGATCAGCTCATCGGGTGGTGCATCATATGAGGCAATGAACTGCTCGAGCAGTAGGTTGTGGACATCAACGGCAACCCGGCGATCGACCCGGTTCTCCAGCCGACAAAGTGTCGACTGGCTGCCCAGTACCTCCTCGCGTTCGATCGAGCTCTGTAGGGCCGGGTCGGTGCGTAGTGTCTGATGGTCGTTCAGATCTTCATAACCCAGGCAGAGCCCATAGACTCGCTGGCGCAACAGGCTCAACTGGCTGTGTTCAATATAGCGGGGATCTCGCGGGTCGGGGATGACCGCATCAACCGCCTCGAGCAATCCCAGACGCCTGTCGATCTCACGCAGCAGCAACACGCCGCCATCCGAGGTGATATCGCCACCGGAAAACTCGGCTTGAACCTTACGGCGTTTTAGGGCTGGAAAATCAAAGGCAGTCTGGGTGCAGTTTGTCACAGGCAAAATCCTTTCGATTACAGTGTAAGCAACTGAATTATATCGAAGTATCAGGATTTTGCCTTTTTAATGCGTGAAATATTGGGGCTAGCTGACGAGATTTTCAAGAGGATGCGGGATGAAACGCACAATCTGGGCTTCGGTGCCTCTGAACTGATACTCAAATCACCGGCGGAGGCCTTCTATCGCCTGGAGAGAGATCCAGCGGATGGTGGATACAGCCTGGTTGGCGACTGGTTGGATGGGAAGGGAATGAAGCAGGGTAGTCTGATGTTCCACGCCGATGGCAGTTTCTTTGTAGAGCAGGACATAGTAAAACCCCATCCCGTAAAAAAGCGTTGGTTTGTGGAAGCCGTTAATGCCTGGGGGCGGGATGCCGATATCAGGGCTGAAGCCCGGCTGCTTCCCATGCCTGAATAACCTCGACTTCATAGGATATCCTTCTGCATGGACTATCGCGTCATTCTCTATCACAAGCAGGCGACCAGCGCACGCACCCGTTTTCTGAAATTCAGTCACGACAGTGTTTGTGCCTTCGACTCCATTCCCAAACTCGCACAGCTTGTGAAGGGGGTACCTGCCAACACAGTACTTCATCCAACCGCAGTGCTACAGGAGTTGGAGGGAGAATTGGGCCTCGATGCCGGCAGTCTGAAGGCGGAAGCCGAATATCAGCATAGCGTGGAAGTCCCGGGTGGAACCATTCAGGTCATACTGTCAAACATCACCACCGTGGACCCGCCGTTCGAGCAGGTGGAAAAGGCCAATGCCCGATTCATCGATCTTACCCAGGCCAGGGGGCTGCCTAAGATCGAACTGGAACTGCTGCGCTATGCCTATGAGTTGGTGTTGGGTGGGTAGATGATATTAATAATGTCAGGGTATGCAATGTCTGTCTCCGAATGACAGGTCATGGCCAGGAGCGGGCGTTTGAATAACGTTAACCCCAATATTTCACGCATTAAAAAGGCAAAATCCTGATACTTCGATATAATTCAGTTGCTTACACTGTAATCGAAAGGATTTTGCCTGTGACAAACTGTACCCAGACTGCCTTTGATTTTCCAGCCCTAAAACGCCGTAAGGTTCAAGCCGAGTTTTCCGGTGGCGATATCACCTCGGACGGCGGCGTGTTGCTGCTGCGTGAGATCGACAGGCGTCTGGGATTGCTCGAGGCGGTTGATGCGGTCATCCCCGACCCGCGAGATCCCCGCTATATTGAACACAGCCAGTTGAGCCTGTTGCGCCAGCGAGTCTATGGGCTCTGCCTGGGTTATGAAGATCTGAACGACCATCAGACACTACGCACCGACCCGGCCCTACAGAGCTCGATCGAACGCGAGGAGGTACTGGGCAGCCAGTCGACACTTTGTCGGCTGGAGAACCGGGTCGATCGCCGGGTTGCCGTTGATGTCCACAACCTACTGCTCGAGCAGTTCATTGCCTCATATGATGCACCACCCGATGAGCTGATCCTGGATTTCGACGCCACGGATGATTCGGTGCATGGCCGCCAGGAAGGCCGCTTCTTTCACGGCTACTACGATCACTACTGCTTCCTGCCCCTGTATGTCTTTTGTGGCGATCAACTGCTGGTGAGTTATCTGCGGCCCAGCCGGATCGATGCGCCCAAGCATGCCTGGGCGATTCTGGCGCTGTTGGTCAAACGCCTGCGCCGGGCTTGGCCTGAAGTGCGTATCATCTTTCGGGGCGATAGCGGCTTTTGCCGTCACCACATGCTCAGCTGGTGCGAGCGCAACGCTGTGGGCTATATCGTGGGCATCGCCAAGAATGACGCCTTGCTGCGGTGTATCCGTGAGCCCATGCAGTGGGTTGAGGAACTGGCGAAGCGAACCGGCATGAAGATGCGGGAATTCTTTCAGTTTCACTATGCCGCCAGCACCTGGAAGACGCGTCGCAAGGTGATCGCCAAACTGGAGGTCACCGACAAGGGGCCAAATCCACGCTTCATCGTCACCAACCTGGCCGGCGACAAACAGCGCCTTTACGATGACCTCTACTGCGCCCGTGGTGACATGGAGAACCGAATCAAGGAGCAGCAACTGGGGCTGTTCGCCGATCGCACCAGCGCGCATTACTGGTGGGCCAGTCAGTTTCGTCTACTGCTGTCCAGTCTGGCCTATGTGCTGATGGAGGCCATCCGGCGCCTCGCGCTGAAGGGCACGGAACTGGCGCGTGCACAGATGACCACGATCCGGCTCAAACTGTTCAAGATCGGGGCGGTCATCATTCGCAACACGCGACGGATCCGCTTCCTGCTCTCCAGCACCTATCCCTATCAGGCGCTGTTTTTCCAGGTGGCGGCACGACTCAAGCCGGGATAGCCCGGCAGAGTGCTGCCCCGGCACGTTGATCAACAATGGGGGTAAGGGGGAGTCTGCCCGGAGGGTGGAAAATCAGGGCTTGATAGAGGTTTGGTTCCCAGTGAGGGCAAACCATCCAAGCTTGGCCATATCACCGGCTAAATTTAAAAACGGATGAAACATGCGGGTTAAAACAGTCTTATTAATAGACTGAAAACAGACATTCAGCGCCAAGTTAAAAGGCCGCTGCTGTTTGGTAGTCATTTTTCAGCGTTTTGTTAGGGGGTATTAAAGTATAGCGGCAACCTGAAGTGTTAGTAGATAGAATTTATTTTTTAGAAATAAATATTATCTTTTACTTAAGACTAATTTCATCTGCAGATTTCATAATGTGACAAGCTATCCCAAGTTTTTCTGCTTCTTCTTTAAACATGCTGTCATCTGCAGGATTGGCGTTCTTGCGCCATAAAAATGCACAATTATAGTGGCAGGGAACGACTGACTTTGGTTCAATAAGCTTTACGGCTTCTAGCGCTTCTTTTTCATCCATTGTGTTGTGGGCTGCTGCGCCACCAATAGGTAACATCAGCACGTCCGGCTTTAATCCTTTTCAGTCTTTCTTTAAAATCGTGTCGCCCAGGTTAACGATTGTTTTATTCCCTATTGTTACTTTGAAGCCGATTGAACCCCGGGCAAAATCAATATTCTCTTTCACCAGTGTTATTAACCCCAATAATAATTTAATCGTACCGCGACTATAAGCGTGTATATTTTCATTACTTTCAAATACCTTAAAGGGACCTAAGTATACCTTTTTGCCAGATTGGTTAGCCTGTATCACCTCGTTATTCATTTGTATTAAACCAGCAGCCAGTTTAATCGGTAAAGGTCCATGCTCTGTAAGTAAGCCTTCAATTTTTATATCTTCCTGCTCATTGCTGTCCCATTAACTTTTACAGTAGAGCCAGTTGATTGCAATCATTTGTTTTGTCATTGATTGGGTCTCCTCGTAGTAACGCCATCAGGTCTCGTTTTTCAAACAGGTTCATCTGTAATAATCGCAATATCTGTTGAGCACTTTTTCGGATTTTCGACTGGAACTTGATATAGGCAAGCAACAAATAAACACACAAAGCAATCCAGATTTGTGTCATCACAGCATTCTTACTGGTACCGACAAATGATTTGATTTTCAGGTTCTGTTTGATCCACTTGAAGAACAACTCAATATCCCAACGAGCCTTATAAATCTGTGCAATGGTTTTGGCAGCCAGCTTGAAATTATTCGTCAGAAAAACATAATGCTTGCTGGTTTCAGGATCGCGGTAACCGATACGACGCAACTGAATTGGACACTTCTTTGCTGTGATTGGCCCGGTAAATTCAATGATTTGATCCGATGTCAGTCCTTTGCTTTTAATCACTGGCTGGCGGGATATCACCCGATAAACTGCATTGGACTTTTGACGTGTAACAAAGAAAATGCCTTTTTTATTCAGTTGATTATACCACTCGTAGTCGTTATAGCCTTTATCGAAGGTCACAATACTGCCTTTTGGAAAATTCATCAGCTTGCCAATATTGACTTCATGCTGGTTGCCTTCGGTGACAGCAAAGAACTCGGGTAAATGACCTGAATGGTTGAGTCCAACATGTAATTTTACTGCCGCTTTTGTCGTGCGAAATTCAGCCCATGGAAAAACTGACAGGCATAAATCAATGATACTGGCATCCAGGGAATACAGTGGATTCTTAAAACGGAAATCATGCGATGGTGCTTTTGCCTGGCATCGCGTCAACAGTTTGCTAAACAACTCTTCATAAAGCGTGTAAGGCTTGTCATTGTTGATGCGAGATAAACTCGAACGCCTAATCAAACGACTACCCAGGTGATAAAGACGATGCGCCTGTGCCCCGAGATTATCAACCATATCCCGCAAACTGTTTCTACCGGAAAGTTGTCCCATCATCATTGCCACGAACTGGCTCCAGCGGGAGTTTTTACGAAAAGCCCTGCCTGTATGATGTTCTTTTGCCAGTGTTTCAAATTCATGTCTCGAAATCAGTTTCAGCAGTTGCGCAAATACCGTGCTATTATGTGACATGGCCTGGTTATTCCTTTTGATTCAATGATTTGTTTGCGCTTTTATTTTATCAAAATGTGAATAACCTGGGCCTCCTAAATCTCAGTTAATGGGACAGCAGTGAGTAAAGATATTTTCTACATCCTCGGATTGGAAATCCTCAGTCAGTACTTCAGCACAAAATACTTTAGCACCCGATCTTTTTGCCATTGCTACAGCATAGTAAAAATGATCAGGATCACCATGGGTGGTTAGAATATGGCTAACCTCTTTCCATTCCTTGCGAGGTATCAGGCTATTAAGATTTAAAATCCATAAATCACGACCGGGATCAATGGCCAGTTTGATTCCAGCATGTTCAATAAGAAATGCGTTATAGCCATAATATTTCCTGATTACTCATGAGGCTCAGCTATTGAGCCTGTGGTGCAAGCATAATGGAACCTACTGAATAAAAGAGGATTTCATCATGCCGAGAAATACTATTCAATTTCAAAAAGGTCTTGGTTTGCACGATTTTCTGGAACAATATGGGACCGAGGATCAGTGTCGACAGGCATTGTATGATTTGCGCTGGCCGACGGGCTATGTCTGCCCTGAGTGCGGCAACACAACAGGCTGTGAACTCAAAAAGCGTCAGATATATCAATGTCACAAGTGCCATCATCAGACTTCCCTGACCGCCGGCAGCATCTTCCATGGCACCAAGCTGCCGCTGAGAACGTGGTTTCTTGCGATCTATCTGTTGACCCAACGCAAGAAAAGTATCTCGGCGCTGCAACTTTCCCGCGAAATCGGGGTGAACTACAATACGGCCTGGCGACTCAAGCATAAGTTGATGCAGGTGATGATGGAACGTGAGCGTGGAAAAAAACTGGCCGGTCGCATCGAATTGGATGATGCTTATCTCGGAGGCGAGCAAGCCGGTAAGCGTGGTCGTGGGTCGCGCAACAAAATCCCTTTCGTAGCTGCTGTTGAGACGACGCGGGACGGCAGGCCCATGAAAATTCAACTGCGTCGTGTAAGGGGCTTCCGCAAACGTGAAATCGCCCGCTACGCCCGCTCCTGCTTGATGCCTGGCAGCGAAGTCTTTACCGATGGGCTTTGGTGCTTTAGTGGCGTGACAACCGCTGATTGCCATCATAACCCCATGGTGACGGGTGGTGGGTGCCAAAGTGTCCAGTATTCGTGCTTCAAATGGGTAAACACGATGTTGGGTAATGTCAAAAACAGTCTGTTGGGTACTTTTCATGCGATTCGAGATAAACATGTGTCGCGTTATCTTGCTGAGTTCTAATATCGGTTTAACCGCCGTTTCGATTTACCCGCCATGATTGAACGATTGCTTTTTGCCGCTCTTCGCACTCCACCTATGCCATATCGCCTCTTGAAAATGGCTGAGGTTTAGGGGTAATCAGGTAATATTTTATTTTCATATCACATTTCCTTTAGCACGTAACTATTAGTATTTTAGTGCAGGATTAAAAAACAAGGCACAAAGTATGGGAAGAATTCATTTTCAAGTTTGCCCAAAAATGATAATATAACGAGCGATCGCTATGGGGCGATTCCCGCCTATTGTAATAATTTCCAAAATGATCGTAATAGGCTGAAAAATCTTAATTTGGTGGCGCGCGAACTGTTCTAACCACTAAAATATTTTACTCATAATTTATCAAGACCCTGAACAGGATAACCCTCAGCCTGCCACCATCTCGGTATATCCGCGAAAGATTCGAGCACTGTTGCAGGTTGAATGTCGCATGTCAGGTCTTCGGATCTGAATTTGCCGGTTTTAACCAGCAAACCTCTGATACCCAGTGCCTGAGCCCCACCGATGTCGCTGCGGATATCGTCTCCGATAATTATGGTCTCAGATGCGGTGGCGCCGATTTCTTTCAGTGCGGCCTCGAAGAACGATGCGGCTGGCTTTCCCAGCACTATGGCCTGCTGACTGCTGGCGTACTCGAGTGCCGTCACGAAAGGTGCGGTGTCAAGGCGCAGTCCATCTTCGGCACGCCAGTATCGAGTCATGCCAAGGGCGACCAGTGCTGGTTTCGGTTCCTGCATCAACCAACGGAAGGCGTGGTTGAGTGCTTCGAATGTCCAGCGTTCGCCGAAGTCACCGATAACCACCGCAGCTACGGAGGAAGTTGAGTTGGTATCAATGATTTCGAGTGGCTCGAATTCTGTCAGAGTTTCAGGAGGGACAAACAGAGCCACAGGTCCATTGACATGGTCAACCAGCCAGCGGGTAGCGGCGACGGGCGGTGTGAGGATTTGTCCGGTATCCACCTTAATGTTCATACGGTCGAGTTTCTCGACCAAGGCGGCGCGAGGCCGGGATGTGGTATTGGAGACGAAGAGGTGCGGGATGCCCGCGGAGGTAAGCCAATCAAGGGCTTGGTGCACACCGGGTATTACCTGGTCACCTACATATAGAACACCATCCATGTCTATCAGTAATGCGCGAGCTTCGGCTGCCATCATCGTAGTTTGAACCGACTAATGTGTCTTTATCAGTATAGTCTTGTGATGGATATGCAGTGAAAATGTAACCCTCAATGAGGGCCAAAGCCAGTAAATGTTCTGTTGGATTTTGTTGCTGGCGCATGTGAAGATTCCACCGGTCGAAGATTGCGAGTACGGTTTACATCTCAAAACAGGAATTCTTGTGTTCGACCTTGTTTTTGTCTATGGAACTCTGCGTCAAGGAGAGGTGAATCACCATCTGCTGAGTGGTGCGGAGTTCTGTGGAGAACATATGACCCGGCCGCAATACCGAATGCTAAATCTGGGTGCCTACCCGGGTGTTGTGGATGGCGGCTCGACAGCAATCGTCGGTGAGATCTACCGGATCGACAAAAAGCAGTTTGTCCATCTCGACAGGCTCGAAGCCTATCCAGTCCTCTATAACCGTAAGCTTATCCCAACCAGGTGGGGCAGGGCGTGGATCTACCTCTATCGGGGAAACAGAAGCGCCCGTCCGGTGATACCTTCCGGAAACTGGATCGGTCAGATGAGAAAGAGTGGGCCTTTTTCGCTCTACTGATTATTGAGTTCTGATTAACCCTACTGGGTGTCAAGCATAGTCGTGCTGAGTTCTTCCGGCCAACAGCCGGTGGGCGGACCCAGGTTCAGATCACTGTCCTCGAAACGCACGAGGTAGATCTTGCGCTGCGGCGCTTCCTCCAGGTGTCCTGTCTCCACGATAACGCCACGGACGCCGGGTTCGGCCAGCAGGGCTTCATCCTGGATGCCGGGAATTCCGCCGTCGTTGTAGATATGGCTGGCGGCGTAGACCACATCGCCGGGGCTGAGTTGATCCAAGTTCATTGTCTCTCTCCTGTCTGTGTTTGTTACCGACTCATCTGCGGTGAATTGTCGCGTTTGCGACATACTCCTGCTCTGCGGGGGTGCCATAAAAATAACCATGAATCAATAAGTAACGATCATATCTATGGCATGGCACAGGGCTTGCTTTGACTCTTGTCAATTAGATATGCAAAACACCTGCCATGGAGTAAACGAACATGCTGACATTCACTGAACGCGCACAAAAGGCCATTGGCCGTTTCATCAAAGGTTCCGAAACCCCGGTTGAGGGTTTGCGGGTATCGGTCACCGGAGGTGGCTGCTCGGGACTGCAGTACGGTCTGGCCCTGGAAGAGGCCTCGAACAGCGATGACACCATTCTTGAGCTCAACGATTTAAGGATCTTTGTCGATCCCTCCAGCGCTCCCTTGCTGGATGGCGTCACCGTCGATTTCCTCGACAGCATGGAGGGGAGTGGCTTCAAGTTTGAAAATCCGAATGCCAGCGCCAGTTGTGGCTGCGGCAACTCGTTTTCTGCTTAATTCAATCGGAGAAAGATCATGTGGGAATATTCAGAGAAGGTTCAAGAGCATTTCTTTAATCCGCGCAATGCGGGTGCGGTGGAAGAGGCGAATGCAGTGGGCGACGTGGGTTCATTGTCCTGTGGTGATGCCTTGAGGCTGTCATTGAAGGTCGATAGTGAAACAGAGACTATCCTGGATGCGGGTTTTCAGACCTTCGGTTGTGGCTCGGCCATCGCATCGAGTTCCGCACTGACCGAGATTATTAAGGGTATGAAGATTGATGATGCATTGAATGTCAGCAACCAGGATATTGCCGATTATCTGGATGGACTGCCGCCGGAGAAGATGCACTGCTCCGTGATGGGCAGGGAGGCGTTGCAGGCGGCAGTCGCCAACTATCGCGGTAAGGAGTGGAAAGATGATCACGAAGAGGGCGCACTGGTCTGTAAATGCTTTGCGATCGATGAGGTGATGATCGAGGAGACGGTGCGCGCCAATAACCTGTGCACGGTGGAGGAGGTCACCAACTATACCAAAGCCGGCGGTGGCTGTTCGGCCTGTCACGAGGGCATAGAGGAGATACTCACACAGGTGATGGCGGAGCGGGGCGAGACCTTCGACCCGAGTGCGGTGGCAGGGGAGATCAAGAAACCCAAGTCGGGCCTGACCAATCTGCAACGTATGAAACGCATCGAGGAATTGCTCGATGAGATCCGCCCCAACCTGCAGCGCGATCATGGCGATGTGGAACTGGTCGAAGTGGATGGCCGGGATATCTTCGTCAAGATGATCGGCGCCTGCGCCGGCTGTCAGATGGCGGCCACCACCCTGGGGGGTATACAGCAGCATCTGGCCGAGGGACTGGGTGAGTTCATCCAGGTGTTGCCGTCTGAGGAACTACAGCGCCGCGCGGCGATGGGGGGCTGATCCATGACTGACGGAATCTATCTCGACAACAACGCCACTACCATGGTTGACCCGGAAGTGGTGCAGGAGATGCTGCCCTTCTTCACCGAACAGTTCGGCAATCCCTCTTCGATGCATCAGTTTGGTGACAAGGTGGGACGTGCCCTCAAGCAGGCGCGTAAACAGGTCCAGACGCTGTTGGGCGCCGAGCACGAGTCGGAGGTCATCTTTACTTCCTGCGGCACAGAATCGGACTCCACCGCGATACTTTCGGCACTGAAGGCGCAGCCGGACCGCAAGTCGATCATCACTACCGTGGTGGAACATCCTGCAGTCTTGAGCCTGTGCGAGTATCTGGAAAAGGAGGGCTACACTGTCCATTATCTGGAGGTGGACAAGAAGGGCCGGCTGGATATGCAGGCGTACTACAAGCTGCTTTCGGACCAGGTGGCCATAGTCTCGGTAATGTGGGCCAACAACGAGAGCGGTACTCTGTTTCCAGTAGAGGAGATGGCCGAGATGGCCCGTTCCGCGGGCGTCACGTTTCATACCGATGCGGTGCAGGCGGTGGGCAAACTGCCTATCAACTTGAAAGAGACCAACATCGATATGCTCTCTCTGTCGGGACACAAACTGCATGCCCCAAAAGGGGTCGGAGTGCTCTACCTGCGTCGTGGTGTGCGTTTTCGTCCCTTGCTGCGGGGCGGTCATCAGGAGCGCGGGCGCCGCGCCGGTACCGAGAATGCAACCTCCATCATCGGTCTGGGCAAGGCGTGCGAGATGGCCATGCAGTCGATGGAATATGAAAAGAGTTTTGTGAAGAAGATGCGTGACCGTCTGGAGCAGGGGATTCTCGAACAGGTCTCTCACTGTTTCGTCACCGGTGATCCCAACAACCGCTTGCCCAATACTTGCAACATCGCCTTCGAATACATCGAGGGTGAGGCGATCCTGTTGCTGTTGAATAAGATGGGGATTGCCGCCTCCAGCGGTTCCGCCTGCACCTCCGGTTCCCTGGAGCCTTCCCATGTGATGCGCGCCATGGACATACCTTTCACCGCCGCCCATGGCTCGGTGCGTTTCTCCTTCTCGCGCTACAACACCATGCAGGAGGTGGAGAGGGTGATCGAGGCGGTGCCACCCATCATTGCGCAGCTGCGCAAGCTCTCTCCCTACTGGAACGATAGTGGACCGGTGGATGAGCCTGAGAAAGCCTTCGCACCGACCTATGCCTGATTTTCTAAGCTCACCCGGGCAGAGCAGGGCTGGGTCCAGACTGTCAGGGCACGCCGTGAATACTTCCCTGTAGGCTCCACGGTGGCATCCTGCCACCGAGGGTCCCGCAACTCCAGACCCAGCCTCATAAGCCATTTGAACTGAGCTTTTATAATTCTCCATATTCCATCCTGAGGAGTGTGAAGGAACGGACGCTTCGCTGCGAAGCTTCCATTCATTGCGAAGTGCCGCTCCCGCAGAATTATCCGACGGACTTGAGTCGTTCAGGGTTATGTTCTTCAGGCACATTTTTTACGTTGTCGCATACCTGACAAAACCCACCAATACGACATGACAGCATCGATTCGATAACTTATAACAAATTGAAAAACATGAAGAATGTCGAATGGCACGCTGCTTGCTCATATTTCGTGAAACGGAGCAAAACATGAAAATTGATAGAGACAAAGTCATCATCAACGATACCACCCTCAGGGATGGAGAGCAGTCCGCCGGGGTCTCTTTCGCATTGGATGAGAAGCTGGCGATCGCCGAGTCCCTCGATGCCTTGGGGGTGCCTGAACTCGAGATCGGCATTCCGGCCATGGGTGAAGAAGAGCGCCAATCGATCCAGGCGGTGTCCGAAGTTGTCTCCAATGCAGAGTTGATGGTCTGGTGCCGCATGCACAGCCAGGACATCGTCCAGTGCCGTGATCTGGGGGTACAGAGTGTCGATCTTTCCATGCCGGTATCGGATCAGCAGATTGGCAAAAAACTGGGGCGCTCCCGTGAGTGGGTACTGGATCAAATCGGCCCGCACATTGCCGAAGCCCAGGAGCTGGGACTGCAGGTCTGTGTCGGTGGTGAGGATGCATCGCGCGCCGATCCCGAGTTTCTCTGGCGGGTCGTGGAGCAGGCCGAACTGGCCGGTGCACGACGTTTTCGATTTGCGGATACCGTCGGCATCATGGAGCCCTTTCAAGTCTATGAAACCATCCGCAACCTGCGCGCCATGACCGATCTGGAGATCGAGATGCATGCCCACGACGATCTCGGTCTCGCCACCAGCAACACGCTGGCTGCGATTCGTGCCGGTGCAACCCATGTCAATACCACGGTGCATGGCTTGGGCGAGCGAGCTGGCAATGCCCCATTGGAAGAGGTGGTGATGGGATTACGCCGCTTCTATCAGCAGGGTCAGGAGATCGATATGGCTCGATACGCCTCTGTTTCCGCTCTGGTGGAGCGTGCCTCAGGACGCAGCATCGGTTGGCAGAAAAGTCTGGTTGGGGACGGTGTCTTCACCCACGAGGCTGGGATTCATGTAGATGGTTTGATGAAAGACCGGCTCAACTATCAGGGGGTCGACCCAAACGAGTTGGGCAGAGATCATCAGTTTGTACTGGGTAAGCACTCCGGCAGTCACGCTATCATCCATGTCTACGCACGAATGGATATACAACTGAGTCGTCAGCAGGCAGAGACACTGCTTCTACTGGTGCGTCGCCATGCGATGCAGAATAAACGGCCGCCGGTTGACCAGGAACTGCGCCGTTTCTATCTCGAGATAAACGCAGAGAGTCAGGAAAGGATGCAGCAATGAATAGTACGGAGTTGGCCGAAGAGCCGTCTACAGGGACAGGAATACCTACTGTTATGCAACTCATCCGCGAGGATGTGGCCTGTGTCTTCCAGCGTGACCCCGCAGCCAGAACCCGTATCGAGGTCATCACTACCTACCCCGGTGTCCATGCCATCATGCTCTATCGGATGGCTAACTGGTTGTGGCTGCGAGGCTGGCGTTACCCGCCGCGTCTGATCTCGTATATCGGCCGGATCTGGACCAGCATCGATATTCATCCGGGCGCGACCATCGGTCGACGCTTCTTTATCGATCACGGCGCCGGGGTGGTGATCGGCGAAACTGCCGAGGTAGGCGATGATGTCACGCTCTATCATGGCGTCACCCTGGGTGGAGTTGCCTGGAACAAAGGTAAGCGGCATCCGACTCTGGGCGATCAGGTGGTAGTGGGCGCCGGAGCGAAGATCCTCGGTCCTATCACGATCGGCAGGAATGCCAGGGTTGGGGCCAACTCAGTGGTGATCTCGCCAGTACCTGAGGAGAAGACGGTGGTGGGTATCCCCGGCAAAGTGGTGCAGTCCAGCCGTGTCGCCAGCAACTCATTCGAGGGTATAGATCTCAATCATCATCTGATCCCCGATCCGGTTGCCGAGGCGGTCGCCTGTCTGTTGGAGCGTATTCGCCTGTTGGAGCAGAAGGTCGGGAGCCATGGTTGCCTGCCGGGAGGTGAGGTGCCTGAAGACGAATGTGACCAGTGTGACGCCAAACAGGTCTGTGATCCAATCAGCGTCGAACTGCAGGAGGCCTGACCATGGATATGCTCGATTTTGAAAGTGACAGCCTCTATTTCGATGAACCCTTACATGATGAAGCGAAAGCTTGTCTCGAGCGAGCCGCAGAGAGCTATGGTGAGATGTTGTCTGAAGCATCCCTGATGCGGGCCTATTTTCTGGAACCGGAACACCCCATGGTATTGGTGGCGCTCTATCGCTACTTCTATTACCAGCATCGAGTTGAGGATGCCTTGTTGGTTGCTGAACGAGTTCTGCAGGTCTTCTCTAAACGGCTTGGTCTGCCGGGAGATTGGCACAACCTCACCGAGATGCAGATTGGCAATGGGGTGATGGTCTCAATGGCGATGATCCGTTTCTACATGCTGGCACTGAAAGGGGCCGGTTATCTGGAGCTGAGGTTGGGTGAGTACGAGTCGGCGATGGCCCGGCTCAACAAGGTTGTGGAACTCGATTCCAAAGATCGCCTCGGTGCCCAGGCCTCGCTTGATGTGGCGCGTGAAGCATTGAAAAACGAATCCGGCAAAGTGCCGGCGTGACACTTAACGGGAGATAAGAGTAATGAGTGAGAGTGAATTTGAGCTGGATCTGGATGAGCTTAGCAGCGCTGAGGATTTTCTGGAATATTTCGGTATTACCTACGACTCATCGGTGGTGCATGTGAACCGCTTGCACATCCTGCAGCGCTTTCACGACTACATCGATGATGTGGATGATATGCCTGAAGGGGATAATGAACGGCGCGAAGTCTACGCCGGACTGCTCAGCAGCGCCTACAGTGATTTCGTCAAATCGGATGCGCAGACCGAGAAAGTGTTCAGGGTCTTTCGCATGCATGAGCCGGTCAGTGTGGAGGTTCCGTTGCTGGATCTTACAAATCAGGTGGTATCGAGTGCGCCCGAAGTTTGAATACGGTGAAGCAGTGCGGGTAGTCCGCAACCTGCGTAACGACGGTACCTACCCAGGTGAGCCGACGGGTCGCCTGCTGGTGCGTCGCGGCAGTGTCGGCTATGTGCGCGATGTGGGCACTTTTCTGCAGGATCAGTTGATCTACTCGGTGGATTTCATCGACAGTGGACGTATGGTGGGCTGCCGGGAGCAGGAACTGCAGCTCGAATCCGATGCCTGGATTCCCACCCGTTTCGAGTTCAGGGATAAGGTGACGCCGAAGATCCCACTCGGTATTCAGGGTGATGTGATTGCCCTGCCCGGTGACGAGGGAGAGATCGAAAAGGTACTGCGCGAAGATCCCAATGGTCCCGCTTATCACACCCGATTCAATGGGCGCACCCTGCTGGTTCCTGAGACCGCCCTTGACTTCCTGTTATCAGAATTTGAGGAGGAGTGATGACCTTGGCCGAGAAACAACACGAAGGCTCTCCCGAGTTCAACTATCACCTGCTGCGTAATGCCTTGAATGGCTTCAGCAAAAATCTGAGCCAACTCGATCCGATGGAGTACAGGCAGGCCTATCACAAGGCAACCAAGAGTTTCGACCTAGAGTCGCTGGTTCTCGCATCACCTGAAGCAGAGGGGTTGATCATCTCAGAGCAGCAGCTCGATCGGTCAGTAGCTGAAGTGGCCTCCCGTTATGAGAGTGCAGAGGGTTTTACCCAGGATATGGAAGCCAACGGATTGGACGAAATGGGCCTGCGGCAGGCCCTCTATCGGGAACTGATGTTTGACAGCGTAATGCAGAAGGTGGCTTCCCGGAGTGCGGAAGTAAGCGACCTCGATGCTCGCCTCTTCTACGAGATGCATCATGACCGCTTCGCAGCACCGGAACAGCGTGTCGCCCGGCATATCCTGATTACTGTGAATCCGGACTACCCGGAAAATGAGTACATCGCAGCCCGCGCCAGAATGGAACAAGTGTTGGAAAAATTGGCTGGCCGCGCTAATCGTTTTGAAAACTTCGCCAGGCGCTATTCTGAATGCCCCACGGCAATGGAAGGCGGGAAGTTGGGTGATGTGAGGCGCGGACAACTCTATACCGAGTTGGATGCCATGCTGTTCAGTATGGAAGAGAACCGGATTAGCCCGATTGTCGAGACAGAGATCGGTTTGCATATCCTGCTTTGCGAGAAAATCAAACCCGCGAAACGCGTATCTTTTTCCAAGGCGGCCCCACGGGTCCATGAGGTCTTGCGGGAGCGTCAGCGACGAAACTGTCAGAAGGCATGGCTCGCGAATCTACAGAAGATTTCCCACGCTTAAGTCAATCCTATGAACAACACAAAAGCACACTGTTCGTTTTGTGGTCAGACGCAGGGTCCGGACATCCCCCTGATTGCTGGGGAAGAGGGACATATCTGTGAAGAGTGTGTACGCCTGGCGTCCCAGGTGGTCGGCAGCTGGGGACGCAAAAGGGCCGCCGCCAAGCCTCTGCAGAATCTGCTTAAACCGGTCGAGTTGAAAGAGCAACTCAATCGCTATGTCATTGGCCAGGAACTTGCCAAGGAGACCCTGGCTGTTGCGGTCTACAACCACTACAAACGGCTCAGCATGGAAAACGAGAGCCCGAGAATGCAGGTTAACGAGCAGGATGTGGAGATCGAAAAATCCAATATTCTACTATTGGGCCCATCGGGTACCGGTAAGACCCTGTTGGCAAGTACCCTGGCGCGCATCGTCGGTGTGCCCTTTGTTATTGCTGATGCGACCACGCTGACCCAGGCGGGTTATGTGGGTGAGGATGTGGAGAGCATCCTCACCCGTTTACTGGACAGTGCCGAGGGTAATCGTGAACTTGCGGAGTGGGGCATCGTCTATATCGATGAGGTCGATAAGCTGGCGCGAGCCGGGGAGACATCCCATGGTACACGGGATGTCTCGGGGGAGGGTGTGCAACAGGCCCTGCTGAAACTGGTCGAAGGTGCCAAGATCAAACTGAACCTCAAGGGACGAAAGGAACAGGCTGGCGAGCAACTGGTCGATACAAGGAATATCCTGTTCATTGTCGGCGGCGCCTTCGCTGGGCTGGAGAAGTTGCTCGCAAAACGGCTCGATTCGGGTAACCGAGGCATAGGTTTTCATGTGGATCTTTCTGAACCCGATAAGGCTTACGATCAGATGCGTCTGTTCGAGGAGGTGCAGCCGGATGATCTGCGCCACTTCGGTCTGATCCCCGAATTCATCGGTCGCTTTCCTGTCATCACCGCCCTGCACGATCTGGATGAGCAGGCGCTGGTCCAGATTCTGACCGAACCCCGCAATGCATTAGCCCCAATATTTCACGCATTAAAAAGGCAAAATCCTTTCGATTACAGTGTAAGCAACTGAATTATATCGAAGTATCAGGATTTTGCCTTTTTAATGCGTGAAATATTGGGGCTAAGCGCAGTCCTTAGAAAGAACATATCCTGCGCTCTTACAGCGCATTGTCCTGCTTCCAATACTCAGCATGTGGCACTCCCAAGTCTCTTCACCGAAAGTTTACTCGCCATTCGAATATTCTGTTGACTGAATATATGGAATTCCATATATTCCATTAAATGAATATAATGCCAATAGATTTATTCTCAGCACTCTCTCATGAAACCCGCCTTCGTTGCGTCATACTGTTGATGCAACACGATGAGTTGTGTGTCTGCGAATTGACTCATGCGATTGGCGCGGCGCAACCCCACATCTCGCGCCACCTTGCGCAACTGAGGGAACTCGGCCTGATCGTTGACCGCCGCGAAGGTCTTTGGGTTTACTACAAAATCAAACCCGACTTGCCGCAATGGATCACTGATGTCCTGAATAGCACCTTGCTGGGTGTGAAGAACCTTTCACCTTTCAGAAACGATGCTGATGTACGGGGCCAGATGTCCAATCGTCCCGGTGCACCACGGTGTGCTTAAGCCATCATGACAGCGCAAGGTGAAATCACGGCAAAGAAAGCCGGTGGAGGCGAACTTGGTTTTTTTGAACGCTACCTGACCTTGTGGGTATTCCTGTGCATCATCGCCGGGATCGCACTTGGCCATTGGCTGCCCGGCCCCTTTCAGCAACTGGGCCGCATGGAAGTCGCTCAGGTTAACCTGCCTGTGGCGGTATTGATCTGGCTGATGATCATCCCGATGCTGCTGAAGATCGATTTTAATGCGTTGCATCATGTGAAGGAACATTGGCGGGGTGTGGGCGTCACTTTATTCATCAACTGGGCGGTCAAGCCATTCTCCATGGGGTTGCTTGCCTGGCTGTTCATTCGCGGTTTCTTTGCAGACTGGTTGCCTGCTGAGCAGATTGACAGTTACATCGCCGGCTTGATCCTGCTCGCTGCCGCACCCTGTACCGCCATGGTTTTCGTTTGGAGTAATCTTTCAAACGGTGAGCCGCACTTCACTCTGACCCAAGTGGCCCTGAACGACACCATCATGGTGTTTGCCTTCGCACCGATTGTCGCCCTGTTGCTGGGGATCTCTGCTATCAGTGTGCCCTGGGATACGCTGCTCCTTTCGGTGGTGCTCTATATCGTTATTCCTGTTTTTGCCGCGCAACTGTGGCGTCGTTGGTTGCTGCGGGAAGGCGGGACGGAACGACTGGAGCGCACACTGGCGGGACTCGGTCCCTTTTCGCTACTTGCTTTGCTCGCAACCCTGGTGTTGCTGTTTGGCTTCCAGGGTAAACAGATCCTGTCGCAGCCGATGATCATAGCGATGCTCGCTGTGCCAATCCTGATCCAGGTGTACTTCAATTCCGGCCTGGCCTACTGGCTCAACCGTCGCTTCGGTGTCGCCCATTGCGTGGCGGCCCCTTCGGCCCTGATTGGTGCTTCAAACTTTTTCCTGATTACCCCTAAACCTCAGCCATTCTCAAGAGGCGATATGGCATAGGTGGAGTGCGAAGAGCGGCAAAAAGCAATCGTTCAATCATGGCGGGTAAATCGAAACGGCGGTTAAACCGATATTCGAACTCAGCAAGATAACGCGACACATGTTTATCTCGAATCGCATGAAAAGTACCCAACAGACTGTTTTTGACATTACCCAACATCGTGTTTACCCATTTGAAGCACGAATACTGGACACTTTGGCGCCCACCACCCGTCACCATGGGGTTATGATGGCAATCAGCGGTTGTCACGCCACTAAAGCACCAAAGCCCATCGGTAAAGACTTCGCTGCCAGGCATCAAGCAGGAGCGGGCGTAGCGGGCGATTTCACGTTTGCGGAAGCCCCTTACACGACGCAGTTGAATTTTCATGGGCCTGCCGTCCCGCGTCGTCTCAACAGCAGCTACGAAAGGGATTTTGTTGCGCGACCCACGACCACGCTTACCGGCTTGCTCGCCTCCGAGATAAGCATCATCCAATTCGATGCGACCGGCCAGTTTTTTTCCACGCTCACGTTCCATCATCACCTGCATCAACTTATGCTTGAGTCGCCAGGCCGTATTGTAGTTCACCCCGATTTCGCGGGAAAGTTGCAGCGCCGAGATACTTTTCTTGCGTTGGGTCAACAGATAGATCGCAAGAAACCACGTTCTCAGCGGCAGCTTGGTGCCATGGAAGATGCTGCCGGCGGTCAGGGAAGTCTGATGATGGCACTTGTGACATTGATATATCTGACGCTTTTTGAGTTCACAGCCTGTTGTGTTGCCGCACTCAGGGCAGACATAGCCCGTCGGCCAGCGCAAATCATACAATGCCTGTCGACACTGATCCTCGGTCCCATATTGTTCCAGAAAATCGTGCAAACCAAGACCTTTTTGAAATTGAATAGTATTTCTCGGCATGATGAAATCCCCTTTTATTCAGTAGGTTCCATTATGCTTGCACCACAGGCTCAATAGCTGAGCCTCATGAGTAATCAGGAACTTTTTTGAATTGGCAGTGGCCACCGCCATCGTGCTGTTCGGCTTTGAATCCGGTGCTGCGCTCGCAACAGTCGTCGGCGTACTCATCGAGGTGCCGGTCATGCTGTCGGTCGTGCGTATCGTCAACAAAACCAAAGACTGGTATGAAGCCGGCCTTTAATTAGTGTGCAGCACCGATAGGGTCTTGTTTTTCAACAGCCATTTGACGCCGCGAGGCCAAGCGTAGTTCGTTCCCATTCTGAGCTCAGTGTAATCGTTAGAGACGACAGCTCCAGTCCGGGTGTCCCGAACGAGAATCTGAATGGTGTATCCTGTCCGGATTATCCGGGTGATGATTCCGATCAACGAGAGATCGGCGCCAAGCCGTTTGGCTAATGGACCTTCGCATCCATTGCAGTGTTGGATTCCACCAAGAAGTAGTTTTTCACAATCCAACGTGGCGTGAGATGAAATATCTGTTTGTTTTTACCGGACTGGCAATACTGGTTTTCAGCGTTCTGGTGTATGTGGTTATCGCGCGCGTGTTTGCACCCATAGGAGAGTTGGTCTCGGGTCTGAACCGGCTCTCCGCCGGCGAGTTCAGCTACCGCCACCCGGTATTTCATCTGTCTGAGCTGCATCTAATCGGTGAAGTGTCCAATCAGCTTGCCGAAAGAATCGAGAGCACTTTGCTGCAACGCTCTGAGCTGTTGATGCGGCTCATGAATGTGCAAGAGTACGAAAGACGCCATCTGGCCCGCGAACTGCACGACGAGTTTGCTCAAAACCTCACTGCTGTTTCTGCACTGGCATCCTCCATCAAGAAAGAGACGGAACGGGGCAATCCCGCCATTCGAGCTGAAGCGGAAAGTCTCGCTCAAATCTCAAAAAACATGATGAAGTCGTTGTGCGTAACCTTGTTTCACCTGAAACCCGCGAACCTTGAAAAATTTGGTTTGGTTGAAAGTCTCAGGCAGTTGACAGTTGGTTGGGGCGCCAACAACAAGATAAAAATAGATCTCGACGTGTCGCGGGATATCGACCTGCTGTCTGACGCCGCCGCGATCCATATCTTTCGCATTGTTCAGGAAGGCCTCACCGATGTTGCAAAACATGCGAATGCCAGACACGTGTGGTTGCGCATCGGTCCGGCCTCCACAGAGGATACGCAGGGCGCAAATGGTGGGGCCATCAAGCTGACTATCGATGATGACGGGAAAGGTTGGTCGCGTTCAATCTACAGCGAAATGCCATGCGGAATGGGGATCATGAATATGCAGGAGCGCGTGACAGCGCTCGGCGGATCGATTTCCTTCGGCAGCCACCGGAGTTCAGGGTTCAGAGTGCTTGTTGTCATCCCGGTCGATAACGCGCACGGAAGAACCGGATGAGCGCCTCCAGCATCAAAGTGATGCTTGTAGATGATCATGCCGTTGTTCGTGAAGGATATCGCCGGCTGATCGAGAAGCACGAGGATATGACCGTCGTGGCCGAAGCAGCCGATGGCGCCGAGGCCTATCAGGAATACAAGCAACATAAACCCGACGTCGTCGTTCTCGACTTGTCAATGCCCGGTAAAGGGGGAATCGAAGTGATCCGACAGCTGCGGCAATGGCATGATGCGGCGCGCATTCTCGTTTTTACGATGCACCAAAATGCCGCTTACGCTATTCAGGCATTCCAAACGGGTGCGAAAGGTTACATTACAAAGAGCAGCGAACCCGAGGCTCTTGTTTCGGCGATCCAGGGCGTGGATGATGTTGGATTCTGCTACGTGAAGAAGTGAAATCCGGTTCAATGTTGAGTGATGGTGGGCAGCGCCTGCCGATCGTTATGGCTAAACCGCTTCAAGCGGTAGAGTCCCCAGGCCTGCGCCTGTCGGCGACACATGCCATAACGGAACCTGATTACTCATGAGGCTCAGCTATTGAGCCTGTGGTGCAAGCATAATGGAACCTACTGAATAAAAGAGGATTTCATCATGCCGAGAAATACTATTCAATTTCAAAAAGGTCTTGGTTTGCACGATTTTCTGGAACAATATGGGACCGAGGATCAGTGTCGACAGGCATTGTATGATTTGCGCTGGCCGACGGGCTATGTCTGCCCTGAGTGCGGCAACACAACAGGCTGTGAACTCAAAAAGCGTCAGATATATCAATGTCACAAGTGCCATCATCAGACTTCCCTGACCGCCGGCAGCATCTTCCATGGCACCAAGCTGCCGCTGAGAACGTGGTTTCTTGCGATCTATCTGTTGACCCAACGCAAGAAAAGTATCTCGGCGCTGCAACTTTCCCGCGAAATCGGGGTGAACTACAATACGGCCTGGCGACTCAAGCATAAGTTGATGCAGGTGATGATGGAACGTGAGCGTGGAAAAAAACTGGCCGGTCGCATCGAATTGGATGATGCTTATCTCGGAGGCGAGCAAGCCGGTAAGCGTGGTCGTGGGTCGCGCAACAAAATCCCTTTCGTAGCTGCTGTTGAGACGACGCGGGACGGCAGGCCCATGAAAATTCAACTGCGTCGTGTAAGGGGCTTCCGCAAACGTGAAATCGCCCGCTACGCCCGCTCCTGCTTGATGCCTGGCAGCGAAGTCTTTACCGATGGGCTTTGGTGCTTTAGTGGCGTGACAACCGCTGATTGCCATCATAACCCCATGGTGACGGGTGGTGGGCGCCAAAGTGTCCAGTATTCGTGCTTCAAATGGGTAAACACGATGTTGGGTAATGTCAAAAACAGTCTGTTGGGTACTTTTCATGCGATTCGAGATAAACATGTGTCGCGTTATCTTGCTGAGTTCGAATATCGGTTTAACCGCCGTTTCGATTTACCCGCCATGATTGAACGATTGCTTTTTGCCGCTCTTCGCACTCCACCTATGCCATATCGCCTCTTGAGAATGGCTGAGGTTTAGGGGTAATCAGGTAACGGAATGCGGGTGTCAGATAGGGCAGTGTGTAACGTAGATCGGTAAACCACACGCAGGTTTCATCCTTCTCTTTATCCAGGCGGTATAAAACTGGAAAGCGGGAAAACTCCCTGAATTTCAAAAATAGCGGCTGACTCCATGCCTCATCGATCAGGGGGGCGAGACTGTTATCGTTTCCCAGCAGGCTTTCCTGTCGCCACTCAAGTGCAGTGCTACCCCGATAGTCATCGATGACGGCCTTGTCCTCGGCAAGCAGGCTGAGATAGGCGACCCGATACTCATCACCGGCCCGGTTGGTTGCCTGCCAATAGAAGGGTGAGAAGGGTTGCGGCAACAGATGCAGATCGGATGCATCGGACAACTGCGCGGCAACAATCCTGTGGGCATGACTCCTGAGTCCCCATTGGGCGCCCAGGTAGAGAGACAGCAGCAACAGACCGCTCATGGCGGCACCTCTACCCGGGTGACGCAGGGAGTAGAGGAGGGTTGCTGCAAGCAGAATGGTGACTATCCCGTCGATGACAAAGCTTGTGCCGATAGCGTAGAGGGAGGACGATAACGGATAGAAGACTCTGATCCCGAAGACCGTCAACAGATCGAGCAGAATATGGGATGTAATCCCCAGCCCGCACAGGGCGTAGACAGTGAACCACCGACTCCTTGCCCAGCGGGAGACCATCCAAGGCGATGCCAATAATCCGGCCCAGACAGGCATGAACAGCAGTGAGTGAGTTGCGGTTCGATGCCAGTCCGCCAGGAACAGCAGGGGGTCTATCCAGAAACTCAGGTAGTCGATATCCGGGAAGGCTGCGGCGGTGCCGGCAACGGCCAGGCGCATAGGCAGCTCCTTTACGGGAGCCGATTCGATTCGAGTTACCGCCAGTGTGCAGACCGTGCCGAAAAGAACATGGGTAACAGTGTCCATCGGCTGGTGATTATTCTCTCCTCAGTGGACCGATCCCTCGACACGCTGTGCGGTATCTCTATCAGCCTCGCCATGAGCCGGGGTGAAATCTTCATGCCCGGTTCTGCTGAAAGGGGTTATGAAGCGCGCTACTGCTTCAGCGCGTCCCAGCAGCCGGTCGAGTAATCGCCTGGTCTTTTCCGCTTCATTGGAGCTGTCGAACAGCCAGTGAGCGAAGCTGGCAAGGTAGATATTGGTCAGCCCTATCTCTTCAATGACACGTTGCAGATGTATGGCGTCACGATGTGCCGACTCGAGAAACCACTGTACCGTGCGGCTTATTCTCAATACGCCAAGCACCTGCAGATGTATATGGCCCAGCTCGAATTTGTACATCAGCATATCCCGACTGACGCGGCGATGATGCTGCATCGACATCAACCAGCACATGATGGAACGATGAAGCCGCTCCCGGGTGGTCAGGGAGAGGTAATCCGGCAGGGCGGCATCGGTCAGCATGGAGCGGTCCGCGCGATCGTACCACGCCTCCACCAGGTCATCCTTCTGCCGGTAATAACGATGAATCACTTCAAGGTCTATGCCCATCTCGGCCGCTACCTGATGCAGTCGTATCGATTCCCACGAGCCCTCCTCGGCCAATCGAACGGCGGTATCGAGGATACGCTCAGCCAAAGGGTCGACAGGGGTTTCCCGGGCGTTTTTCGAAGGCGTTTGGTTTGTCATGGCGTTATCGGGGTGAGTTGATGGTAACTAGCAGTATAGTCGTCGGCCGCTTTCCATTGCAGGCGCGCGGCGGCAGTACATTGAAAAAATAAAAACGTGTGAAATCAATGGAATGAGTCCAGTCGCTCTGGTGAGGGGTCTGGAAATACCCTGTTATGAGCATATCTAACCCGAATATTTCACAAATAAAGAGGGTAAAACCCGTGTAGTTCAATAGAATTCAGTTACTTAGGCTGAAATTGAACGAGGTTTTGCCTGTGACAGAATGTACCCAAGGTCGTTTTGCTTTTCCAGCGGTAAAACGCCGCCAGGTTGAAGCGGATTTTTCCGGTGGTGATATCAGCAGTGATGGCGGCGTGTTGTTGCTACGACAAGCGGACCGACGGCTGGGATTGCTTGAAGCCGTCAATGACACTCTCGCTGATCCACGCGATGGCCGCTATGTGCAACATGATCAGATTTCTCTACTACGCCAGCGGGTCTATGCCCTGTGCCAGGGCTATGAAGACCTCAACGATCACGACAGTCTGCGACAAGATTTGGCCTTTCAGACGGCCGTGGAACAGGATCAGGCACTGGGCAGTTCACCCACGCTCTGTCGCTTGGAGAATCGGTCAGATCGGGCAACCGCTGTCGCGATCCATCAGGTCCTGATCGAGCAGTTCATCGCCTCGTTTGCCGAGCCACCCGAGGAGTTGATCCTGGACTTCGACGCCACCGATGACCGGGTTCACGGCCTGCAGGAAGGCCGCTTCTTCCACGGTTACTACGATAACTACTGCTTTCTCCCGTTGTACGTGTTTTGCGGCGAACAACTGCTGGTCAGCTATTTGCGCCCGAGCAAGATCGACGGGGCGAAACATGCGTGGGCGATCCTCGCCCTGCTGGTCAAACGCTTGCGTCAGGCGTGGCCGGCGGTGCGGATCATCCTGAGAGCCGACTCGGGCTTCTGTCGTCACCGCATGCTGCGCTGGTGTGAACGCCATGGCATTGGCTACATCGTAGGCCTGGCGCGCAACCACCGCCTGCAACGGATGATCGAGGAAGACTTCACTGCAGTCGAGCAATGCTTCAAGGCCAACGGACAGAAGCAACGCGTCTTCCTTGGCCTGCGCTACGGTGCACGCAGCTGGCGCCGTCGACGCGCGGTGATCGCCAAGCTGGAGGTGAGTGAGCGAGGGCGTAATCCCCGATTTGTCGTCACCAACCTCAACGGCGATGCCCAAACCCTTTACGACGACGTCTATTGTGCGCGGGGCGAGATGGAAAACCGCATCAAGGAACAACAGCTGGGGCTGTTTGCTGATCGCACCAGTGCACATCATTGGTGGACCAATCAGTTTCGCTTGCTGCTGTCGAGCCTGGCCTATGTGTTGATGGAAGCGATTCGCCGCTTGGCCTTACAGGGTACAGAACTGGCCAAGACCCAGGTCGGCACGCTGCGGCTTAAACTACTCAAAGTGGGTGCGGTGGTGATACGCAATACCCGGCGTGTCCGCTTCCTGCTCTCCAGTGTCTTTCCTTACCAGGCATTGTTCTTCAGTGTGGCCGAACGGCTGGAGCCAGGATAGCACGCGATGAGTGCTGCCCCGGCACGTTGATAAATAACGGGGTAAGGGGAAGCTGTGCCTGTCAGCCAGAAATCGGGGCGTTTGGAGCCGGTATCATCCTGTTTCTCGTCCCGGCCTTCTCCTCGTGCCAGTATCGGCAAATGGATGAAATATCCGGGCTAACCCGCATGTTTCATCCGTTTTTAAATTTAGCCGGTGATATGGCCAAGCTTGGATGGTTTGCCCTCACTGGGAACCAAACCTCTATCAAGCCCTGATTTTCCACCCTCCGGGCAGACTCCCCCTTACCCCCATTGTTGATCAACGTGCCGGGGCAGCACTCTGCCGGGCTATCCCGGCTTGAGTCGTGCCGCCACCTGGAAAAACAGCGCCTGATAGGGATAGGTGCTGGAGAGCAGGAAGCGGATCCGTCGCGTGTTGCGAATGATGACCGCCCCGATCTTGAACAGTTTGAGCCGGATCGTGGTCATCTGTGCACGCGCCAGTTCCGTGCCCTTCAGCGTGAGGCGCCGGATGGCCTCCATCAGCACATAGGCCAGACTGGACAGCAGTAGACGAAACTGATTGGCCCACCAGTAATGCGCGCTGGTGCGATCGGCGAACAGCCCCAGTTGCTGCTCCTTGATTCGGTTCTCCATGTCACCACGGGCGCAGTAGAGGTCATCGTAAAGGCGCTGTTTGTCGCCGGCCAGGTTGGTGACGATGAAGCGTGGATTTGGCCCCTTGTCGGTGACCTCCAGTTTGGCGACCACCTTGCGACGCGTCTTCCAGGTGCTGGCGGCATAGTGAAACTGAAAGAATTCCCGCATCTTCATGCCGGTTCGCTTCGCCAGTTCCTCAACCCACTGCATGGGCTCACGGATACACCGCAGCAAGGCGTCATTCTTGGCGATGCCCACGATATAGCCCACAGCGTTGCGCTCGCACCAGCTGAGCATGTGGTGACGGCAAAAGCCGCTATCGCCCCGAAAGATGATACGCACTTCAGGCCAAGCCCGGCGCAGGCGTTTGACCAACAGCGCCAGAATCGCCCAGGCATGCTTGGGCGCATCGATCCGGCTGGGCCGCAGATAACTCACCAGCAGTTGATCGCCACAAAAGACATACAGGGGCAGGAAGCAGTAGTGATCGTAGTAGCCGTGAAAGAAGCGGCCTTCCTGGCGGCCATGCACCGGATCATCCGTGGCGTCGAAATCCAGGATCAGCTCATCGGGTGGTGCATCATATGAGGCAATGAACTGCTCGAGCAGTAGGTTGTGGACATCAACGGCAACCCGGCGATCGACCCGGTTCTCCAGCCGACAAAGTGTCGACTGGCTGCCCAGTACCTCCTCGCGTTCGATCGAGCTCTGTAGGGCCGGGTCGGTGCGTAGTGTCTGATGGTCGTTCAGATCTTCATAACCCAGGCAGAGCCCATAGACTCGCTGGCGCAACAGGCTCAACTGGCTGTGTTCAATATAGCGGGGATCTCGCGGGTCGGGGATGACCGCATCAACCGCCTCGAGCAATCCCAGACGCCTGTCGATCTCACGCAGCAGCAACACGCCGCCGTCCGAGGTGATATCGCCACCGGAAAACTCGGCTTGAACCTTACGGCGTTTTAGGGCTGGAAAATCAAAGGCAGTCTGGGTACAGTTTGTCACAGGCAAAATCCTTTCGATTACAGTGTAAGCAACTGAATTATATCGAAGTATCAGGATTTTGCCTTTTTAATGCGTGAAATATTGGGGCTAATCGGGAGCACGCACCGTTCGCGCTCAGGTCTAATCGGTTGAAATTGAACCGGCGGTTTTGTCCAGAGGAGAGCGATGGAGACCATCTTGGCTGGATTATTAATGTTGGCGCCGGCGATCTTTTTCGTCCTGCTGGTCGCTGGCGGAATCATCATGGCGAGTATCTGGATCTTTGCGCATTTACCGATCAACAAGGCAGGAAAACAGCAGAGAGTCGAGAGAAGAAGCGGTATCGACAGGCGTCATACCGTCATGCAGTAGACTGCTCCTCTCTGAGCAATGATGAAAAGGCCTGGGCCGCGGGGGAGAGGGAACTGCCCTGCTTGGCGATGACCGCCAGTTCACGGACGATGTTGAGTCCGCGTACTTCGATTTCGCAGACGCCTGCCAGGGTATCCACGCCCATGCGGCTGACAAAGGCTAGGTTGCCCGTGGTGGCCACCATGCGCAGGATGGCCGGTATGGAGCGCAGTTCCATCACCACGTTCATCTCAACACCTGCGTCGCGCAGGGCCGCATCGATAATCTGGCGCACCGCCGTGTCAGCCTCGAAGCCGACAAAGGCGAGTCCGTCGAGGGCCTTGGCGTCAATCTCGCCCAGGCGTGACAGGGGGTGCTCCCTGGGTGCGACCAACACGATCCGGTCGGTGATCAGGGGCCAGATCTGCAACTCCCTGGCCTGAACAGGCAAAGTGACCAGTCCCAATTCCAGACGGCCGCTGATCACATCCCCGGCCACTTCGATACTCCCCGCCTCTTTGAGTTGAAAGCGGACCCCGGGATGTTCCTGCCGAAAGCGGGCGATCGCTGTCGGCAGTACGAAGGAGACCGCGGTTGCACCGCCGCCGATGCGTACGGTGCCCCCCTCCAGGCCCTGATGCGCCCTGACCTGTTCCCGCAGGTGGTCGAAACGGTTGACCAGGCCCCGTGCCTCGCGCTCCACCAAACGGCCAATCTCGGTCAATTGGGCGCCCTTGCGCCCTCGGGATAGCAGCTTGGCACCGAAAAACGCTTCCAGCTGCTGCAGGCGGCGGGAGAGGGCGGGTTGGGTGAGGCCGATACGGTCTGCCGCCTCGGTGATGGAACCGGTATCGGCCACAGCCAGGAGTGATCTCAGGCGTTGAAGATCCATAATCAGGAATAATAGCATGCAAAAATATTATGTTATATATGCGAACAATCCATTATACGTATGGATCAACCTCTGCTATCTTCCTATTCCACACTCCGGTGAATACCGGAATCCCATGATCGGGAGACTGCCATTGATGGCGGTTCCCCATAACTGAAGCGAGGTCATCCATGCTCGAAGCCTATCGCCGGCACGTCGAAGAACGCGCCAAACAGGGAATCCCACCGCTGCCGTTGGACGCGCAGCAGGTCGCCGATCTGGTGGAGCTGCTGAAGAACCCAGCCGCCGGTGATCAGGAGACCCTGCTCGATCTCCTCACCAACCGGGTGCCGCCGGGGGTGGATGATGCCGCCTATGTGAAGGCTGGTTTCCTGGCCGCGGTGGCCATGGGTGAGGCGGAGAGTCCCCTGGTGGACAAACGGAAGGCGGTGGAACTGCTCGGCACCATGCTGGGCGGCTATAACATCCAGCCCCTGATCGACCTGATGGACGACAGTGAGCTTGGCGGGCTGGCCGCCGAGCAGCTTAAGTTCACCCTGCTGATGTTCGATGCCTTCCACGATGTGAAGGAGAGGGCCGATGCCGGAAACGCCAATGCCAAGGCGGTGATGGACTCCTGGGCCGACGCCGAGTGGTTCAAGCGCAAGCCCGACGTGCCTGCTGAGATAAAGCTGACCGTCTTCAAGGTCACCGGCGAAACCAATACCGACGACCTTTCGCCGGCTCAGGACGCCTGGTCCCGTCCCGATATTCCACTGCATGCCCTGGCGATGCTGAAGAACGAGCGCGAGGGCATCACCCCGGACGAGTCGGGCGCGATTGGTCCGATCTCCAACCTGGAATCACTCAAGTCCAAGGGATTGCCCCTGGCCTATGTGGGTGACGTGGTGGGTACCGGCTCCTCGCGCAAGTCGGCCACCAACTCGGTGCTTTGGCACATGGGTGAAGATATTCCATTCGTGCCCAACAAGCGCCAGGGCGGGGTGGTTCTGGGCGGCAAGATCGCCCCCATTTTCTTCAATACGGTCGAGGACTCGGGCGCCTTGCCTATCGAGTGTCCGGTGGAGAAGCTCGAGATGGGCGACGTCATCGTGATCAAGCCCTATGAGGGCAGAATCGAGGACGAATCGGGCGAGCTGCTCTCCGAGTTCACGCTCAAGACCGAGGTGCTGCTCGATGAGGCGAAGGCCGGTGGCCGAATTCCCCTGATCATCGGTCGCTCCCTGACGGAACGGGCCCGCGAGGCCCTGGGCCTGGGAGCAACCGAAGCGTTCCGCCGTCCGGTCGATCCGCAAGACTCGGGCAAAGGCTTTACCCTGGCGCAGAAGATTGTCGGCAAGGCCTGCGGCGTGGAGGGTATCCGTCCAGGTACCTACTGCGAGCCGCGCATGAGCACCGTCGGCTCCCAGGACACCACCGGTCCCATGACCCGCGACGAGCTGAAGGAGCTGGCCTGTCTCGGCTTCAGCGCGGACCTGGTGATGCAGTCCTTCTGCCACACCGCCGCCTATCCCAAGCCGGTGGACATCAACACCCAGCACACCCTGCCCGGTTTCATCCACAACCGGGGCGGTGTCTCCCTGCGGCCGGGCGACGGTATTATCCACTCCTGGCTCAACCGCATGCTGCTGCCCGACCAGGTGGGCACCGGCGGCGACTCCCATACCCGTTTCCCGCTGGGCATCTCATTTCCGGCCGGTTCCGGCCTGGTGGCCTTTGGCGCGGCGCTGGGGGTGATTCCGCTGGACATGCCCGAGTCGGTGCTGGTGAAGTTCACCGGTGAGATGCAGCCCGGTATCACCCTGCGTGATCTGGTCAACGCCATCCCCTACGCGGCGCTCCAGCGCGGCCTGTTGACGGTGGAGAAGAAGGGCAAAAAGAACATTTACAATGGCCGTATCCTGGAGATCCAGGGGCTGCCCAACCTGACCGTGGAGCAGGCTTTCGAGCTCTCAGACGCCTCTGCCGAGCGCTCCGCCGGCGGCTGCACCATTGAACTCTCAGAGGAATCGGTGGCTGAATATCTACGCTCCAACATCACCATGCTGCGCTGGATGATCGACAATGGTTACGAGGACGCCCGCACCCTGGAACGCCGCGCCCGGGCCATGGAGGAGTGGCTGGAGAACCCGTCCTTGATGCGCGCCGACGCCGACGCGGAGTATGCCGAGGTGATCGAGATCGACATGTCCCGGATCAAGGAGCCCCTGCTCGCCTGTCCCAACGATCCGGACGATGTGAAGCCTCTGTCGGAGGTGGCGGGCACCAGGATCGATGAGGTCTTCATCGGTTCCTGCATGACCAATATCGGCCACTTCCGCGCCACCGCCAAGCTGCTGGAGGCCGCAGGCGAGACCATTCCGACCCGACTCTGGCTGGCGCCGCCCACCAAGATGGACGAGCAGCAGCTGATGGAGGAGGGTATCTACAACGTCTACGCCGGCGCCGGCGCCCGCACCGAGGTGCCCGGCTGCTCCCTGTGTATGGGCAACCAGGCGCGCATCGCCGCGGGCTCCACGGCGGTCTCCACCTCGACACGCAACTTCCCCAATCGATTGGGTAAAGGAGCGGATGTCTTTCTGAGCTCCGCCGAGCTGGCCGCCGTGTCGGCCATCATGGGCAAGCTGCCGACGCTGGAAGAGTACATGGCCTACGCCACCAAAATCGATTCCATGGCCCCCGAGATCTACAAGTATCTCAACTTTGACAAGATGTCGGACTACGTGGAGTCGGCCGGTCGCGGCAGGGAGATCGCGGTCAAGCTGGCTGTCTGAATACGGCGGGTGTCAGGCGGCCCGGATATGGAGTCCGCCTGACACATTAACCTCGTCTTGCTCTTTTTCGTAACCAGCCAAGCATCCACTTCACAACAGGCCTAAGTATTGGAGATCTGACGAATACGATTCATGCCGCCAATGACTTGTGTATGGCTTATGCGGTTAACTTGATAGCGCTGTGGGCGCCGGATTCGAACAGTTTTGATGTTGTTAAGACGATTGTCCAGCAGGTTTTACATGGCCTGATGATCCACCAGCAACCTATGTTTGCTGCTCCTTTTGTTTGTTGGAGCAGTGGAATTTCAAGGTTGGATATCGATCCACGCTAGTGAAATAATGGTGTTATAACCCTGCGTCAAAAACACAGATTACAATTTATTACGGGATCAGATCATGTCAATAATCGGTACGCCCTTCTCATCTTCCGCAACAAAAATCCTGCTGTGCGGCTCCGGAGAGCTGGGTAAAGAGGTTGTCATCGAATTGCAACGGCTCGGTTGTGAAGTGATAGCCTGTGATCGTTATGACAACGCTCCTGCAATGCAGGTGGCCGACCGGTCATACACCTTTTCCATGCTCGATGGCGATGAGTTGCGCCGGGTGATTGAGTCGGAGAGGCCGGATTATATCGTACCTGAAATAGAGGCGATCTCCACCGACACCCTGGTTGAACTCGAGGCCGAAGGGTTCAATGTGATTCCCACGGCAAACGCCGCGCGACTAACCATGAACCGCGAGGGTATCCGCCGGCTTGCGGCGGAAGAGCTGGGTATTGCCACCTCCAACTATCGTTTTGTCGACAACCAAGAGGATTTTATCGATGCCGTAGCCGAGATCGGCATTCCCTGTGTGGTAAAGCCGATCATGAGTTCTTCTGGCAAGGGTCAGAGTACCGTCAGAAATGAAGACGATGTGCAGAGAAGCTGGAGCTATGCGCAGGAGGGAGGCCGTACCGGAGCTGGGCGAGTGATCGTCGAAGGCTTTGTCGATTTTGATTATGAGATCACCCTGTTGACCATACGCCATATCAACGGCACCAGTTTCTGCATGCCTATAGGGCATCGTCAGGAGGATGGAGATTATCAGGAGTCGTGGCAGCCGCAACCGATGTCCGATGCCGCGCTGACCCGCGCCAAAGAGATCGCCGAGCAGGTGACTGGGGCCTTGGGCGGACGCGGTATCTTCGGCGTGGAGTTGTTTGTCAAAGGGGACGACGTCTATTTCAGCGAGGTATCTCCCCGCCCGCACGATACCGGGATGGTGACGATGATCTCTCAGGACCTGTCGCAATTCGCACTGCATACACGCGCGATCCTGGGCTTACCCATCCCCAATATCATGCAACATGGTCCTTCCGCATCAGCTGTAGTGTTGGTTGAGGGTAACTCTGAAAATATACGTTTCGGCAACATCGATGTGGCGCTTGAATCTCCGGATACTCAGTTGCGCCTGTTTGGAAAACCGGAGGTGAAAGGCAAACGCCGCATGGGCGTTGCGCTGGCACGCGGAACGGATATTGAGAATGCCAGAGAAAAGGCTTTTAAGGCGGCTTCCGCCATACATACCGAAGTTTAAGCGTAGCAGCGACAGCCTTGTTGATTGCCGCATCATTTTCTTTCTGCCCAATTCAGTCTAGAAACAGCCGACTACATCCATTGAATAGAGCCGGCTGTTTACCTGTGGAAAGTATTTAGCCGAAGAGGCATGAACCGCATTGATCCGGATATGGATATGCCGCTCAAATAGTTACCTTGTCATGTTCATTATATGTCATCACAAATGTGCCCGGCTTGTTCCCGCTCCTCCACTGTCGGAGGCATATGGGGTTGCGGCATGCCGGCCATCATGTCCTTCATCATTTCACCGCATTTTCGGATCTCTTTCATTTTGGGGTCGTTATACATCTGCTTGCTGTACTTCATGGCGGCGCTCATTGCCTTATCGCGCTTGCCGGCAGCGCATAAGGCCTTTATGTCGGCCTCCATTTTTTTGCCTTTGGCCTCGAGTTCATCCAGTTGCGATTGATCGATTTTACTGAAACACTTTTGTGCCTCTTGAGCCTGCATCATCATCTGTTGCATCTGCTGTTCACTCATGCCGGGTGCGGCATGTGCTGTATGAAACAGCAGTGATAGTGCAGCCAATGTAAATGTTACCGACTGTTTAGTGTATGAAATCATTACATTCTCCATGTAAATATATGTTTGTTTGCATCGATGAAAATACTCTCAGGCGAGTAATCTAACCAGAGATATTCCGATAATGGAAGTGATGGCTGTAGTGAAAAATTCACGCTAGGTGAGTGGAATGGGGTCTGCGGAAAGTGCTCGGGCTCAGAATACCCCAAATGTCAAAAGGCTATCTGAGGTGCTCAGCAAGTACCCTGACGTGTGTCGATGATGAACTCAGAAGAGCAGTAAATCTTGACACCGGAATAATATGTGTATATACACTATATATGCCGGAGAAAAAGTTAATTTGCGATCTTGGAATGTGTCAGAGAATCGGCCAGACATGCGTTATGTTCAATCTGCGCAAGGCTTCCAGGGCTTTGACCCAGGTTTACGAGGAGGTCATGAAACCCAGCGGCATACTGCCGACCCAGTTCACCCTGTTGGTTGTAACCCGGGCCATGGGGCCGGTTGCCATATCCAGGATGGCGGAGGTATTGGTAATGGATCGCACCACGTTGACACGTAACCTGAAGCCCCTTGAGCGGGACGGGCTGGTGACGGTAAAACCCAGCCGGCACGACAAGCGGGCGCGCGAGGTTAATCTGACAAAAAAAGGGGTGAAGCACTTGGAACAGGCTGTACCCCTATGGCGGGAGGCGCAACAGAGGATAAAGGCATCTCTGGGCGGCGAACGGCTTGATCGTATGCTCGAGGATCTGACAGCTGTTGTGAGTAGTGCTGCATCTACATGAGGAGTTTCTCAGGATAATTATATGTGTATATACACATTTTAAGGCAATTCTATGAGCTTGGGTAACGTTCAGCGCCAAAAAATGAAAAGATCCTGGTAGCGGGTGTCGCAGCAGTTGCTGTTTCCGATCATCCAGAAAATCATGGATTCCCCATGAGGGGGCCTTAATAAAGAAAACTGCAGACTGGACGAGCCATATGGAGATCAAGTTAATGACTACAAAAGATGTGAGAAGTGATAAACGACCAACAGTATTGATTACCGGTGGTTCTAAAGGGATTGGCTTTGAATTGGCGAAACAGTTCGCCATGCACGGTTACAATCTCGTGTTGACGGCGCGCAGTGAGACCGATCTCAGGCAAGCGGCCGGACAATTGGAAAACGAATATGGGTGTGGCGTTACCATATGCCCGTTTGATCTGACCGCTGACGATAGTTCCACTGAGTTGCATCGGCAAGTGATTGACGAGGGTATTCAGGTTGATGTGCTTGTCAACAACGCCGGGATGGGGGATGTGGGTCCCTTCGCCAAGAGCGATCTCGACCGGCAGCTCAATATGCTCAGGCTGAACATCGTTACCCTGACATCGCTCACCAGGCTGTTTCTCCCCGCTATGATTGAACGTGGAAACGGGCGGGTTCTGAATGTCGCCTCACTGGCCGCCTACTTTGCTGGTGGTTCAAACTGGGCAAGCTATGTGGCTTCGAAACACTATGCACTGGCGTTCACCCGCGGTATGGCTAGAGAGCTTGCTGGGACGGGGGTTCGGGTCACGGCCTTATGCCCGGGAGCCACAACAACGTCGTTTGCCGGTCAGGCGGGTGCGAACAACATGGCGATCTATCGCTGGATGCCCAGGCTTACACCGGCAAGGGTGGCGCTTGCCGGATATCGAGCCACCATGACGGGGCGAACCACATCAGTGCCGGGACTGCTCAACAAGGTGTTTGCCTTGCTCGGTGAGTTGCCGCCGCGATCGATAGCAGAGTGGGTGTTTGAGATTCTCACACGAACGCCATCGGCCACTGCGACAGAAACCAGGAGGGTCTTATGATCTGTTTATGGCCTGAGAGCATGGGCCTTACGATCATTTTCTAAGTAGCCGGGGAAATCACTGTGCAATTATCCAGCTTGCCTCTGCTGATTGCCGTTCTTTTCGGATTTCTCTGGTTTCTTATAAATAGACTGCATCGGGCTGGGATACTTAACTCGGACCAACGGAATCAGTTGGCATTACTGATTGGCGTATTATTGATGTGGGGTATGTTTATCGGTTACCAGTCGAGTGTCGGCCGGTTTGGCAGTGACACATTTTATAATCTGATGCCCGGGTATTGGATGCCCTATGTACCGGTTGTTGTCACGGTGAGCATGATGTTGTTGCTGGCGCCGCTGCGGGATGGCCTTAGAGTACTCGTGGATGAAACACCGGTCCATTGGTTGAGCGGGATACATATTCTCCGAATCCTTGCCCTGGGTACCTTGTTGAAGGCGTCGAATGATCTGTTTCCACAGATCTTTGCCTGGTTTGTGGGAGGTCCGGATCTACTGTTCGGCGTCTCCGCCGTCATCGTGACCCTGTTGGCCCGTTCAGGGCGGCTGAGTGATCGATTTATCCTCTTTTGGCATCTTGTCGGTGCGTTTGCGATCGTCTTGCCGGTAGCGGGGTTGATGAACCTGTTTATGGCGGAACCCCGGTTCGCCGAGCTGTTGGCGTTCCCCATGGTTATGGCGCCGGCCTTGATCGTGCCAACACTGGTTATGTTGAATCTGCTGGTGGCCTGGCGGTTCTACGAACGGGGAGCGTTGAAACAGTAACTACACACCCGCGGGTATTTAGACGTTCTCAACCGTAGTTGTGTAATCAATATTCATCAGCAGCCACACCTGGTTCTTTTGCCATCCCTGGCTTTAGCGCCCTTTGCAGAGACATTGCACGCTAACCCGTCTCAATGGACAACTCAGCGCGCGTCTTTGTCGGGATTAGCCCCAATATTTCACGCATTAAAAAGGCAAAATCCTGATACTTCGATATAATTCAGTTGCTTACACTGTAATCGAAAGGATTTTGCCTGTGACAAACTGTACCCAGACTGCCTTTGATTTTCCAGCCCTAAAACGCCGTAAGGTTCAAGCCGAGTTTTCCGGTGGCGATATCACCTCGGACGGCGGCGTGTTGCTGCTGCGTGAGATCGACAGGCGTCTGGGATTGCTCGAGGCGGTTGATGCGGTCATCCCCGACCCGCGAGATCCCCGCTATATTGAACACAGCCAGTTGAGCCTGTTGCGCCAGCGAGTCTATGGGCTCTGCCTGGGTTATGAAGATCTGAACGACCATCAGACACTACGCACCGACCCGGCCCTACAGAGCTCGATCGAACGCGAGGAGGTACTGGGCAGCCAGTCGACACTTTGTCGGCTGGAGAACCGGGTCGATCGCCGGGTTGCCGTTGATGTCCACAACCTACTGCTCGAGCAGTTCATTGCCTCATATGATGCACCACCCGATGAGCTGATCCTGGATTTCGACGCCACGGATGATCCGGTGCATGGCCGCCAGGAAGGCCGCTTCTTTCACGGCTACTACGATCACTACTGCTTCCTGCCCCTGTATGTCTTTTGTGGCGATCAACTGCTGGTGAGTTATCTGCGGCCCAGCCGGATCGATGCGCCCAAGCATGCCTGGGCGATTCTGGCGCTGTTGGTCAAACGCCTGCGCCGGGCTTGGCCTGAAGTGCGTATCATCTTTCGGGGCGATAGCGGCTTTTGCCGTCACCACATGCTCAGCTGGTGCGAGCGCAACGCTGTGGGCTATATCGTGGGCATCGCCAAGAATGACGCCTTGCTGCGGTGTATCCGTGAGCCCATGCAGTGGGTTGAGGAACTGGCGAAGCGAACCGGCATGAAGATGCGGGAATTCTTTCAGTTTCACTATGCCGCCAGCACCTGGAAGACGCGTCGCAAGGTGATCGCCAAACTGGAGGTCACCGACAAGGGGCCAAATCCACGCTTCATCGTCACCAACCTGGCCGGCGACAAACAGCGCCTTTACGATGACCTCTACTGCGCCCGTGGTGACATGGAGAACCGAATCAAGGAGCAGCAACTGGGGCTGTTCGCCGATCGCACCAGCGCGCATTACTGGTGGGCCAATCAGTTTCGTCTACTGCTGTCCAGTCTGGCCTATGTGCTGATGGAGGCCATCCGGCGCCTCGCGCTGAAGGGCACGGAACTGGCGCGTGCACAGATGACCACGATCCGGCTCAAACTGTTCAAGATCGGGGCGGTCATCATTCGCAACACGCGACGGATCCGCTTCCTGCTCTCCAGCACCTATCCCTATCAGGCGCTGTTTTTCCAGGTGGCGGCACGACTCAAGCCGGGATAGCCCGGCAGAGTGCTGCCCCGGCATGTTGATCAACAATGGGGGTAAGGGGGAGTCTGCCCGGAGGGTGGAAAATCAGGGCTTGATAGAGGTTTGGTTCCCAGTGAGGGCAAACCATCCAAGCTTGGCCATATCACCGGCTAAATTTAAAAACGGATGAAACATGCGGGTTAGCTATTTTTATCGGGAATAGTGGGCGGTCAGGACAGTTTTCTTAATCAGGTTCTGCTGCAGATAAAAACCAACCATTGCCGGTGACGCATCCAGATCGAGGGGTAGCTTATCGATCTTCAGGGCATACAGGGTGGTGGTTGAAAGCGCTTGATGGATCCCCAATCATGGTGGTGATTAATCCATAATATCTGTATCCGGTTTGATCGTAGCTAAGCCTTGACTGCCGTACTATCCTAACCAGATAGCTGTAGGGATAGCGGCATCCGGAGGCATAGCATGATTCAACTCACTATCAACGGTTCGAAACAATCTCTCGATATCGATCCGGGCATGCCCCTGCTGTGGGCATTGCGTGATCATATGGGGCTGACGGGCACCAAGTTCGGTTGCGGGATTGCCCAGTGCGGGAGTTGTACCATCCACCTTGACGGCGAACCGGTACGTTCCTGTATCACGCCCGTATCGGAGGCGACGGGTAAAGAGATAACCACGATCGAGGGCCTGAAAAGCCCCGCCGGCAAGGCGGTACAGGCGGCCTGGCGCGAGCTCGAAGTGGTACAGTGCGGTTACTGCCAGTCGGGCCAGATCATGTCGGCCGCGGCCTTGCTCGAGCGAAAATCGAACCCCACCGACGCCGAGATCGATGATGCCATGCAGGGCAATCTCTGCCGTTGTGCGGCCTATGTGCGGATTCGTACCGCCATCAAGGCGGCCGCCAATAAGTCTGTCTAGCCCCAATATTTCACGCATTAAAAAGGCAAAATCCTGATACTTCGATATAATTCAGTTGCTTACACTGTAATCGAAAGGATTTTGCCTGTGACAAACTGTACCCAGACTGCCTTTGATTTTCCAGCCCTAAAACGCCGTAAGGTTCAAGCCGAGTTTTCCGGTGGCGATATCACCTCGGACGGCGGCGTGTTGCTGCTGCGTGAGATCGACAGGCGTCTGGGATTGCTCGAGGCGGTTGATGCGGTCATCCCCGACCCGCGAGATCCCCGCTATATTGAACACAGCCAGTTGAGCCTGTTGCGCCAGCGAGTCTATGGGCTCTGCCTGGGTTATGAAGATCTGAACGACCATCAGACACTACGCACCGACCCGGCCCTACAGAGCTCGATCGAACGCGAGGAGGTACTGGGCAGCCAGTCGACACTTTGTCGGCTGGAGAACCGGGTCGATCGCCGGGTTGCCGTTGATGTCCACAACCTACTGCTCGAGCAGTTCATTGCCTCATATGATGCACCACCCGATGAGCTGATCCTGGATTTCGACGCCACGGATGATCCGGTGCATGGCCGCCAGGAAGGCCGCTTCTTTCACGGCTACTACGATCACTACTGCTTCCTGCCCCTGTATGTCTTTTGTGGCGATCAACTGCTGGTGAGTTATCTGCGGCCCAGCCGGATCGATGCGCCCAAGCATGCCTGGGCGATTCTGGCGCTGTTGGTCAAACGCCTGCGCCGGGCTTGGCCTGAAGTGCGTATCATCTTTCGGGGCGATAGCGGCTTTTGCCGTCACCACATGCTCAGCTGGTGCGAGCGCAACGCTGTGGGCTATATCGTGGGCATCGCCAAGAATGACGCCTTGCTGCGGTGTATCCGTGAGCCCATGCAGTGGGTTGAGGAACTGGCGAAGCGAACCGTCATGAAGATGCGGGAATTCTTTCAGTTTCACTATGCCGCCAGCACCTGGAAGACGCGTCGCAAGGTGATCGCCAAACTGGAGGTCACCGACAAGGGGCCAAATCCACGCTTCATCGTCACCAACCTGGCCGGCGACAAACAGCGCCTTTACGATGACCTCTACTGCGCCCGTGGTGACATGGAGAACCGAATCAAGGAGCAGCAACTGGGGCTGTTCGCCGATCGCACCAGCGCGCATTACTGGTGGGCCAATCAGTTTCGTCTACTGCTGTCCAGTCTGGCCTATGTGCTGATGGAGGCCATCCGGCGCCTCGCGCTGAAGGGCACGGAACTGGCGCGTGCACAGATGACCACGATCCGGCTCAAACTGTTCAAGATCGGGGCGGTCATCATTCGCAACACGCGACGGATCCGCTTCCTGCTCTCCAGCACCTATCCCTATCAGGCGCTGTTTTTCCAGGTGGCGGCACGACTCAAGCCGGGATAGCCCGGCAGAGTGCTGCCCCGGCACGTTGATCAACAATGGGGGTAAGGGGGAGTCTGCCCGGAGGGTGGAAAATCAGGGCTTGATAGAGGTTTGGTTCCCAGTGAGGGCAAACCATCCAAGCTTGGCCATATCACCGGCTAAATTTAAAAACGGATGAAACATGCGGGCTAGCCCCAATATTTCACGCATTAAAAAGGCAAAATCCTGATACTTCGATATAATTCAGTTGCTTACACTGTAATCGAAAGGATTTTGCCTGTGACAAACTGCACCCAGACTGCCTTTGATTTTCCAGCCCTAAAACGCCGTAAGGTTCAAGCCGAGTTTTCCGGTGGCGATATCACCTCGGACGGCGGCGTGTTGCTGCTGCGTGAGATCGACAGGCGTCTGGGATTGCTCGAGGCGGTTGATGCGGTCATCCCCGACCCGCGAGATCCCCGCTATATTGAACACAGCCAGTTGAGCCTGTTGCGCCAGCGAGTCTATGGGCTCTGCCTGGGTTATGAAGATCTGAACGACCATCAGACACTACGCACCGACCCGGCCCTACAGAGCTCGATCGAACGCGAGGAGGTACTGGGCAGCCAGTCGACACTTTGTCGGCTGGAGAACCGGGTCGATCGCCGGGTTGCCGTTGATGTCCACAACCTACTGCTCGAGCAGTTCATTGCCTCATATGATGCACCACCCGATGAGCTGATCCTGGATTTCGACGCCACGGATGATCCGGTGCATGGCCGCCAGGAAGGCCGCTTCTTTCACGGCTACTACGATCACTACTGCTTCCTGCCCCTGTATGTCTTTTGTGGCGATCAACTGCTGGTGAGTTATCTGCGGCCCAGCCGGATCGATGCGCCCAAGCATGCCTGGGCGATTCTGGCGCTGTTGGTCAAACGCCTGCGCCGGGCTTGGCCTGAAGTGCGTATCATCTTTCGGGGCGATAGCGGCTTTTGCCGTCACCACATGCTCAGCTGGTGCGAGCGCAACGCTGTGGGCTATATCGTGGGCATCGCCAAGAATGACGCCTTGCTGCGGTGTATCCGTGAGCCCATGCAGTGGGTTGAGGAACTGGCGAAGCGAACCGGCATGAAGATGCGGGAATTCTTTCAGTTTCACTATGCCGCCAGCACCTGGAAGACGCGTCGCAAGGTGATCGCCAAACTGGAGGTCACCGACAAGGGGCCAAATCCACGCTTCATCGTCACCAACCTGGCCGGCGACAAACAGCGCCTTTACGATGACCTCTACTGCGCCCGTGGTGACATGGAGAACCGAATCAAGGAGCAGCAACTGGGGCTGTTCGCCGATCGCACCAGCGCGCATTACTGGTGGGCCAATCAGTTTCGTCTACTGCTGTCCAGTCTGGCCTATGTGCTGATGGAGGCCATCCGGCGCCTCGCGCTGAAGGGCACGGAACTGGCGCGTGCACAGATGACCACGATCCGGCTCAAACTGTTCAAGATCGGGGCGGTCATCATTCGCAACACGCGACGGATCCGCTTCCTGCTCTCCAGCACCTATCCCTATCAGGCGCTGTTTTTCCAGGTGGCGGCACGACTCAAGCCGGGATAGCCCGGCAGAGTGCTGCCCCGGTACGTTGATCAACAATGGGGGTAAGGGGGAGTCTGCCCGGAGGGTGGAAAATCAGGGCTTGATAGAGGTTTGGTTCCCAGTGAGGGCAAACCATCCAAGCTTGGCCATATCACCGGCTAAATTTAAAAACGGATGAAACATGCGGGCTAGCCCGCCGGGAGGGAGTCAAGATGAGGAGTGACTGGATAACCAATCTGAGTCGCCGCCGTTTTCTGGCGGCGGGGGTCGCCACCGCGGCCGGACTGACTCTGGGCATCATGCCTGTAACCCGTGCCGATACGCGCAGATCGGGACCCGGTTTTGCCGGTGCGGCGCCTGCGGATCAAGCGGCCTTTCAACCCAACGCCTTTCTGCGTATCGGCAGTGACAACCAGGTCACCGTGATCTCCAAGCATCTTGAGATGGGACAGGGGACCTATACGGGGCTGGCGACCCTGGTGGCGGAAGAGCTGGATGCGGCCTGGGAACAGGTCAGGGTGGAGGGCGCCCCGGCTGACGCCAAACGCTATCGCAATCTCTTCTGGGGCGAGACCCAGGGTACCGGCGGCAGCACCGCAATCGCCAACTCCTGGATGCAGATGCGCAAGGCGGGCGCCGCGGCGAGACATATGCTGGTGGAGGCCGCCGCCAAGCAATGGCGGGTGAAAGCGGATGAGGTCCGGGTCGAGGCCGGTCAGATAACCCATGCCCGGAGCGGCCGCAGCGCCAGCTTTGGGGAGATGGCGGACGCCGCTGCAGAGCAGCCGGTACCGCAGGAAGTGCTATTGAAGGAGTCTGATGAATTCCGCCTCATAGGCAAGCGCCTGCCTCGTAAGGACAGTGCGGAAAAGACAGATGGCAGCGCTCTCTTCACCATCGATGTGCAACTCCTCGAAATGTATACCGCCGTGGTGGCGCATCCGCCGCGCTTCGGCGCCAAGGTGCGTGGTTTCGACGACAAGGCGGCAAGGGCGGTCAAAGGCGTCAAGCAAGCGCTGCAGATCCCTTCCGGGATCGCCGTTGTGGGGGACGATTTCTGGAGCGCCAAGCAGGGCCGGGACGCATTGCAGGTGGAATGGGACGAGAGCGGGGCGTTCAGGCAGAGTTCCAGCGAGATACTCGACAGCTACCGCGAGCTGGCGGATCAGCCCGGCGCTGTCGCCCGCAATGAGGGCGACAGCGAGGCGGCGATGGCCGGGGCGAGGAAGGTCATCGAGGCCGAATACAGCGTACCTTTCCTGGCCCATGCGCCGATGGAGCCGATGGATTGCGTGGTGCGCATCGATGCCTCGGGTTGTGAGATCTGGAACGGCGAACAGATGAACACCGGCGATCAGATGGCGGTCGCCGGCCTGCTGGGACTGCAACCGGAACAGGTACGCATTCACATGCTCTACGCCGGCGGCTCCTTCGGCCGACGGGCCAATCCCAAGGCCGACTATGTGCTCGAGGCGGTGCATATCGCCAAGACGATGCCGCCGGGGACGCCGGTGAAACTGATCTGGACCCGGGAAGACGATATGCGGGGCGGTTACTACCGGCCGCTCTATCTCCACAAGCTCAAGGCGGGACTGGATGCCGAAAACCAACCTCTGGTGTGGCAGCAGCGTATCGTGGGGCAGTCGATTATTGCGGGTACCCCGTTCGAGTCGGTGATGGTCAAGGATGGCATCGACCAGACCTCGGTAGAGGGTGCGGCAAACCTGCCGTACGCCCTGAAGCATATCCATATAGACCTCCATTCGCCGCAACTGCAGGTGCCGGTACTCTGGTGGCGTTCGGTTGGCTCCACCCATACCGCCTTCGCGGTGGAGTGTTTCATGGACGAGCTCGCTGCGGAGGCGGGCAAGGATCCGGTGGCCTTTCGGCGCGCCCTGCTGGCGGAACATCCGCGGCATCTGGGTGTACTGAACCTGGCGGTGGAGAAGGCGGGGTGGGACGAACCCCTGGGCCGTAACCGTGGCCGGGGGGTGGCGGTGCATGAATCCTTCAACTCCTACGTGGCGCAGGTGGCGGAGGTCACGGTGCGGCGCGGGGTGATCTACGTGGACCGGGTGGTGATCGCTGTGGATTGCGGCGTTCCGGTCAACCCCGACGTCATCGAGGCGCAGATGCAGGGCGGTATGGGTTTTGGTCTGGCGGCCGCCCTGGCCAGCGAGCTGACCTTCAAGGAGGGGCGTGTCGAACAGTCCAACTTCCATGACTACCTGACCCTGCGCATCGATCAGATGCCCGAGGTTGAGGTGTATATCGTACCCTCCAGCGAAGCGCCCACCGGGGTTGGCGAACCGGCCACACCGGTGATAGCGCCGGCGGTCGCCAATGCGGTGTTTGCGGCGACGGGGCAACGTCTGCGCCAACTGCCGCTTCGTCCCGCATGAGGGCTTTAGGTTCACAAGGAAAAGAAACCGGGTACACCCGGTGCGCCGAGCTAAATCGGCAAGAGATTGGAGGTGAAAATCCTCTACCCGGAAAGGTGTAGCGAACCACCGGGGCCCCGAGTCATGGACCGCCATCCGCGAGGACAAGGTTAAGCGTTGACAGGGGAAAGTGCAGGCTCAGTATTGAGCTCCGAAATATATAAATGAGCGTGTCGACCTTGTTGGGTGAGGGGGAAGACAACACGAACGGGTACGTTAAGCGAGTATCCGGCCGGCGCTCCGGAGTCATAGACCTGATGCATGTGCCGATGTCTCTTGTACGGAACTCGGGAGATCCCGCCTTTGGCCAATCCACAATCCGAGGGGAGGCCGGGTCTGGGGAGTTTAAAGTAAGCCCAGACGCTGACGGAGACGGGAAGTCGGACAGGCCCATAGTAGTGAAGAAACAGACGAACAAAAGCATGATGGAGCACAAGGAAGAAAGCTTGATTGTACTGGCGGAGACTGTGGAGCAAAGGGGCCTGACAAAGAGAAATTCGAATCGACAGGTGTGATTGCATGACACAGAGCATGATCGAGACACGACCGGGTCTGATGCGGATACGGGAAGCGGCGAAACGGAAGCCTGAGCTGCAATTCAATAACCTGTTCCATCACCTGGATGTAGAGCTGCTTGGGGAGGCGTACCGCCATCTCAAGCGCAATGCTGCGCCCGGAGTTGATGGGGTTGACTGGTCCGGCTACGGAGAGGAACTGGAGAAGAACCTCGAAGAGCTGGTTCAGCGTCTACATACCCAACGCTACCGAACCCAAGCGGTATTACGGCAGTGGATCCCTAAAGCGAACGGCCAGAAACGCCCGATTGGCATCACGACAGTCGAAGACAAGGTGGTGCAACAGGCGGTGGTCTGGTTGCTGGAAGCGATCTATGAAAGAGAGTTTCTGGGGTTCAGCTATGGATTCCGACCTGGACGCAGTCAACATGATGCGCTGGATGCGGTCTACATGGCGGTCACTACTCGTAAGGTCAGCTGGGTGCTTGATGCGGATATCAAGGGGTTCTTTGATGCAATCGAGCAGGATTGGTTGATGAGGATGTTGAAGGAAAAGATTGCAGACAAACGCCTGCTGCGCCTGATCGAGCGGATGCTCAAGAGTGGCGTGCAGGAAGAGGGGCAATGGTATAAGACGGAGGTGGGGACACCTCAAGGGGCAGTGATATCACCGATGTTAGGTAATATCTACCTGCACTACGTTTTAGACCTGTGGGCGCACCAATGGCGTAAACAGGAAGCCAGAGGTGAGGTGTACATTGTGCGCTATGCTGATGACAGTGTACTGGGGTTCCAGTACCGAAGCGATGGTGAGTGCTTCCTTGAAGCGTTCAAGGATCGCTTGGCGAAGTTTGGACTGAGCCTGAACGAGGAGAAAACCCGGCTGATCGAGTTTGGCCGATTTGCCGATGGCAACCGCCGAGGACGCGGTGCAGGAAGACCCGAAGTGTTTGAGTTTCTCGGGTTTACGCATCTGTGCTCAAAGCGTCGTAGTGACGGCGGATATAAATTGCTAAGGCAGATCAACAGCAAACGGCAGAGAAGCAAACTCCGACAAATAAAAGAGACTCTGATGCGGACAAGGCATCGTCATCCTTACAAAGTTGGGGTGTGGTTAAAACGAGTTGTACAAGGCTACTACAATTACTTTGCAGTGCCGGATAATCACAAGTCGTTAAGTGCGTTTCGACGAGAAGTGTGCAGAGCTTGGATGAAGGCATTACGTCGGCGTAGTCAGAAGGGAAAAGGTATGAGTTGGGAGAAAGCCAAAAAGCTAATCAAACGATTCATCCCCAGTTCCCGTGTACTCCACCCATATCCGTCAGAGCGCTTTGGCGTTTGACTCGATGTAGGAGCCGTATGCGTTAGTAGCGCACGTACGGATCTGTGCCGGGGGCCTGTCGTACCAACTAACAGGTTAGTGCGACGGGGCTCTACGGCGACTTAAAATATTGCGATCTCACCAGTCGTGAGATAATCTTATTGGAGGTCATCAAAACAACATGGAGGTTGAAATGACACGTGCCCGAGAAACCCTAATCAGCTTGGAAGCCACCCCTTACTATCACTGTATTTCCCGCTGTGTACGCCGTGCCTGGTTGTGCGGTGAAGATCCCTATACAGGCCAAAGCTTCGAGCATCGGCGCCAATGGGTGCTGGATCGGTTGCGGGAGTTAGTGGATATCTTCGCCATTGATGTATGCGCCTATGCCATCATGTCCAACCACTATCACGTCGTGTTGCATGTAGATGCGGACAAGGCTAAAAGCTGGACGGATCAGCAGGTTATCGAACAGTGGAATCGTTTATACAAAGGCCATATGTTGGCGGATCGTTATCTGGCAGGTGAGGTGATGAGTAACGCAGAATGGGCAGCCCTCTCAGAATTGATCGGGGAATGGCGATCACGCCTTTATGATATCAGCTGGTTCATGCGGTGTCTGAACGAACACTTGGCAATAAGCGCCAATGTAGAAGACAACTGCAAGGGAAGATTCTGGGAAGGGCGATTCAAAAGTCAGGCCTTACTGGATGAAGGGGCACTGCTGACCTGTATGAGCTATGTCGATCTCAATCCCATCCGGGTGGGATTGGCACAGACACCGGAAAGCTCGGATTTCACTTCGATCCAAGAACGAATCGAAGCCTATGCCGAGCGACAGAAATCAAGAAAAGCCGAACCGGGAGTCAAAGAACAACCCACAATGCTCCATCCCTTTAACGGAGCGATGGAAAAGGATTCCACGAAGGGAATCGGTTTTGAACTGAATGACTACCTGCGCCTGGTAGACTGGACTGGACGCGCGATACGCGAGGATAAAAAAGGTGCGATACCAGGTGATCTTGTCCCGATCCTAGAACGTATTGGGCTAAATCCGGATGCTTGGGTAACAAGTGTCAGCCACTACAATCGGCACTACTTCTCAGTGCTGGGTGCGATCGATCGAATCAAAGCATATGCCCAAGCACAGAAAAAGAGTTGGCATCGGGGTCAGCGTGCTGTATTGCGGAGTTATCGTCTCGTCATTGTATAGCTTGTACAAAACCAAATTAGAAATAAAAGGTTGGGAAAGGAACGTTTAACGGGTGTCCTGTATTTGGTTGTTTACGGGTGTCCTGTATTTGCGGGACGCGCGATACGCGAGGATAAAAAAGGTGCGATACCAGATGATCTTGTCCCGATCCTAGAACGTATTGGGCTAAATCCGGATGCTTGGGTAACAAGTGTCAGCCACTACAATCGGCACTACTTCTCAGTGCTGGGTGCGATCGATCGAATCAAGGCATATGCCCAAGCGCAGAAAAAGAGTTGGCATCGGGGTCAGCGTGCTGTATTGCGGAGTTATCGTCTCGTCATTGTATAGCTTGTACAAAACCAAATTAGAAATAAAAGGTTGGGAAAGGAATGTTTAACGGGTGTCCTGTATTTGTGTGTATAGCTTGTACAAAACCAAATTAGAAATAAAAGGTTGGGAAAGGAATGTTTAACGGGTGTCCTGTATTTGGATTGCAAAAAAGAGAATCTCAAAATGAATCAAGATTTAAGGAAGCTCTGAACAATTGATGCCTTTCAACCTTGATCCATCATTTTTTACTCAAAACACCCGTAAAACATGACAGTCTTCCTGTTTGCCCGCCTGGTTGCTGCCTGTTACCAGCATCCAGGCGCACCTTGCCTGTCATTGCGCCAGTAATGGCCGCTTTGCCAGCACCAGATTCACTAAAGCACATTTGGTGAATACGCAGTGCGCATTCTTTTCCAACCCGCGGTAACGCACCTTGGTGAAACCGAACTGGCGCTTCATTACACCAAAGACATGCTCGACTCTGGCGCGGGTCTTTGACTTGTGCCGGTTGGCTGATTGTTCCGCTTCGCTCAACTGGCGGTTACGGCAGCCTTTTTTCTGCGTAAAGTCTTTTGCCTGAGGAGCGTGTTCTTTTAGTTGTTCTCGCTGACCTGCATAGGCAGAATCTCCCCAGAGACGGGTTTCCTCGCCGTGCAGTAGATCCCCCAGCATCTGTGAATCATGCACATTGGCAGGGGTCACGGCGATCGAGTGAATCAGCTTGGTACGGCTGTCTACGCCAATGTGCGCCTTCATGCCAAAGTACCACTGGTTGCCTTTCTTGGTCTGATGCATGTCCGGGTCTCGCTGCTTCTCTTTGTTCTTGGTCGAACTCGGTGCATTGATAATGGTGGCATCCACTATGGTGCCCCGACTCACTTTCATACCGTTTTCCGCCAGATAGACGTTGACAAGGCGAAACAGCTCATCGCCCAAGTTGTTCCGCTCCATCAGGTGGCGAAACTTGCAGATCGTCGTTTCGTCAGGGACCGGCTCTGCACCCAAGTCTATCCCTACAAACAGACGCATGGCTCTTGAGTCGTAAAGCGCCTCTTCCGCAGCCGGATCGGAAAGCTCAAACCAATGCTGCAGAAAATGGATGCGCAGCATGCGCTCTAGACAAAAATGGAGACCCCCCAGCTCTGCTGGGGAGGCATCAACAGTTTGACAGAAACAGGAGTCTCATAGTAACCCCAAAGCGTGAGCCGCCAAGCAACACGCTAAGGAGAAACCATGAGACAAGTAGAAAGTTTAAGCCACACGAGATGGGAGTGTAAGTACCATATTGTGTTTATCCCGAAGTACCGGAGGAAGACGCTTTTTGGGCAGATCAGGCAGGAGCTTGGAGAGGTATTTCATCGGCTGGCGAGGCAGAAAGAGAGTTTGATAGAGGAAGGGCATGTTATGGCTGATCATGTTCATATGATGATATCGATACCACCAAAATATGCGGTATCGCAGGTAGTTGGGTTTATCAAAGGTAAAAGTGCGATCCACATAGCCCGTACCTACCTGGGTCGGAAAAGGAACTATGTTGGCCATCATTTCTGGGCCAGGGGATATTTTACCTCGACGGTAGGCAGGGATGAGCAGGTGATTCGGGAGTATATACGGCAGCAGGAAGCGGAAGACCGTAGGATTGATCAGTTACAGTTGATGTAACAGCCCCTTTGAGGGGCTCAAGGAGCCAATAGGCTCCGTTTTACAGACCGCTTCGAGCGGTTCACAACTAAAGCCCCCGGCTTTGCCGGGGGATACTTACTCCAATGGGCTTTCTGCCGGCTTTCAGCGGTTTTGGGTAGTAAGGGGCGATTGCCTCGCACATCTCGTTCCAGGGAATGATCTCGTCCATTTCATCAAGAAACTGCTCTTTGCGGGTCTTCTTGCGGTATTTTTCGAAGCCACTGGCTTCTAGGCTGTGTTGTTTCATCGCGCTTTTTTGGGGCTGGTGATCAATGTATCGATATTATACGATTCTTGGAATTAATCAGAGATGCCTTAATATTTCCACCGGTATTTGCCTTAATAGCTTTGACGTTAGGTGTTGGAATATGGCTCGGTAAGCTTCGGTTTGCAGCCGTAAAGCGAGGTGATTTGAATCCACGATATTACGAATTGAACAGGGGTGGGAAACTTCCGGGTTACTTAGCCAAGGTAAGCCATAATTACGATAACTTATTGGCGCTACCCATTCTGTTTTATGTGGCTGCAATCATGCTGTTTGTTACCGCTAAGGTAGAGATTGCACAAATAGTTACCTGATTACTCATGAGGCTCAGCTATTGAGCCTGTGGTGCAAGCATAATGGAACCTACTGAATAAAAGAGGATTTCATCATGCCGAGAAATACTATTCAATTTCAAAAAGGTCTTGGTTTGCACGATTTTCTGGAACAATATGGGACCGAGGATCAGTGTCGACAGGCATTGTATGATTTGCGCTGGCCGACGGGCTATGTCTGCCCTGAGTGCGGCAACACAACAGGCTGTGAACTCAAAAAGCGTCAGATATATCAATGTCACAAGTGCCATCATCAGACTTCCCTGACCGCCGGCAGCATCTTCCATGGCACCAAGCTGCCGCTGAGAACGTGGTTTCTTGCGATCTATCTGTTGACCCAACGCAAGAAAAGTATCTCGGCGCTGCAACTTTCCCGCGAAATCGGGGTGAACTACAATACGGCCTGGCGACTCAAGCATAAGTTGATGCAGGTGATGATGGAACGTGAGCGTGGAAAAAAACTGGCCGGTCGCATCGAATTGGATGATGCTTATCTCGGAGGCGAGCAAGCCGGTAAGCGTGGTCGTGGGTCGCGCAACAAAATCCCTTTCGTAGCTGCTGTTGAGACGACGCGGGACGGCAGGCCCATGAAAATTCAACTGCGTCGTGTAAGGGGCTTCCGCAAACGTGAAATCGCCCGCTACGCCCGCTCCTGCTTGATGCCTGGCAGCGAAGTCTTTACCGATGGGCTTTGGTGCTTTAGTGGCGTGACAACCGCTGATTGCCATCATAACCCCATGGTGACGGGTGGTGGGCGCCAAAGTGTCCAGTATTCGTGCTTCAAATGGGTAAACACGATGTTGGGTAATGTCAAAAACAGTCTGTTGGGTACTTTTCATGCGATTCGAGATAAACATGTGTCGCGTTATCTTGCTGAGTTCGAATATCGGTTTAACCGCCGTTTCGATTTACCCGCCATGATTGAACGATTGCTTTTTGCCGCTCTTCGCACTCCACCTATGCCATATCGCCTCTTGAGAATGGCTGAGGTTTAGGGGTAATCAGGAATAGTTATGGCATGGGTGTTCGTTACCTCAAGATATGTCCATAGCTATATCCACACAACCTATAATAACGTTAGGCACCGAATGAAAGCATTTATGCTTGGTGTCGTTACGTTGATCGGGATGTGGTGTTTGTTTTTTGTGCGAACGATACAAGCCGTTCCTGAATTGTCGAGATAGTAGTGATACGGCCCTCTCGCCAGATACCTGTTCATAGCCTGCCCGGTCAGTTGCTGACATGTTCTTACTTGAGATTCGCCACAGTGTAGTACTGGATCACTGCCAACAGGCCCTGGAGTCATGACTGAGATGCAAGGCATTTTGCTGGCGGCCGGCGCCGGCCAGCGTTTCGGCGGCCACAAGCTGCTGCATCCGCTCCCTAACGGTGAGTTGGTGGGCATGGCGGCGGCGCAAAATCTCGCTAGCGCGTTGCCCAACGCCCTGGCAATCGTACGCCCTGATGATGTTCGCTTGGCCGAGGGGTTCGAGGCCCTCGGTTTGAGTGTGCTGGAAAACGCACAGGCGGAGCAGGGCATGGGGATGAGCCTGGCCATGGGGATAGGGGCCAGTGCCGATGCGGCGGGCTGGGTGGTGGCGTTGGCGGATATGCCCTGGATCGCGCCTGAGACCATTCGCTCAGTGGTCCAGGCGTTGGTTCAAGGGGCCGCTATCGCCGCGCCCGTTTTTCAAGGACGCCGCGGCCATCCGGTTGGTTTCGGACAACAATGGGGAAACCGGTTACAGGCCTTGCAGGGTGACCATGGTGCACGCCATCTGTTACAGGCATATGCCAATGAAATGATTTTGTTACCCACGGAGGATCCTGGTGTTTTGCTCGATATCGATCAGCAGGGTGACTTGAATGGCGGAGGGGCAACTGTGGATTAGTGTTAACAGGCCCTAGGAATCCGGCCACCTGTAATGAACCGGAAAACGGCCGTCGGCTTCGGGGACAAGACCCTCTTCCGCGAGTCTGCGATACTGCCTCTCGTTACCCGGATAATCCGCGATCCGTCGCTGACCGGTGATCAATCGGTACCAGGGCAGTTCGCTCCCTTGCGGCAATTTACGCAGCCAAGCCAGTATCTGACGTACATGAACGCCACAAAGCTTGGCCATATCGCCGTAGCTGCAGTAACGGCCTGGCGGGATCGAAGCCAGGGTGGTGTAAAAGATCCGTCGCATCTCTTCATTGGCCACACTTACACTCCCGGATCTCCGTGTCGATTGATGAAATGAATCGCTATTTCTATTCTTGACGTATTGTTAGAAGACGCACGCTTTCGATCAACAATAACACCAAGGTATCTGTCATGAAAAAAACCGCCATCCTTTCCTGGTCCGACCTGCAACCGCTGACACCCACCTATGCCCTGGCTGCCGGTGTCGACCTGGTCGTCATTCGATGGCAGGAGGAGGAACGGGTCTCGGTGCTCTATGGGCGCTGCGCCCACCGGGGCGCGCTGATGGCGGACGGCCGCATCGAGGGCGAGGATCTCATCTGCGGGTTGCACGACTGGGACTATCGCTACAAGACAGGGATCAGCGCCTACAATCCGGCGGAGCGCCTGCACCCGTTCCAGGCCTGGGTCGAGGAGGGTCGGGTCTGGGTGGACGAGGACGAGATCAGGGCCTGGGCGGAGGATAACCCCCAGCCCTATGAGCGGGAACGCTATCAGGGTCTGTATAAGGACCTGCACGGCGGCAGCGAGGAACCGCACTACAAATATATCCAGCATCTGGCCGAGCACGGCCTGTCGAAGGTGGGCCATCACGGCCGGGTCGGCGCCATGGGGGTGCCGCGGGACGAGTTGCCGAAGTGGGAGCGGATCCAGCTGCTGACGGCGCAACTGCATCGGGTGCCGCTGTTGGATGATCATCCGGTAGGCACCGATGTGGTGATCGGTCCCAATGCGGACAAACCGTTGCGGCTGGAGCTGCCCCTGCTGGTCTCCGACATGAGTTTCGGCGCCCTGTCCGAAGAGGCCAAGGTGGCCCTGGCCAGGGGGGCGGAACTGGCCGGTACCGGCATATGCTCCGGCGAGGGAGGCATGCTGCCGGACGAGCAGGCCGCCAACAGCCGCTATCTCTACGAACTGGCATCGGCCCGTTTCGGCTACTCGATGGACAAGGTGCAACGCTGCCAGGCCTTCCACTTCAAATGCGGCCAGGGCGCCAAGACGGGTACCGGGGGGCATCTGCCGGGAAACAAGGTCAAGGGCCGGATCGCCGAGGTGCGGGGGCTGGATGAGGGCGAAGCCGCCATCTCGCCGTCCCGTTTCCCCGACTGGGAGCGCGTGGATGACTACCGCCGCTTCACTGACGAGGTGCGTGAAGCCACCGCTGGTATTCCCATCGGAGTCAAGCTCTCCGCGCAACATATCGAGCGGGATATCGGGGCCGCGCTGAGTATCGGTGTCGACTATATCATCTTGGACGGCCGGGGCGGGGGTACCGGGGCGGCTCCGTTGATCTTCCGGGACAATATATCCGTACCCACCATACCCGCTCTGGCGCGGGCCAGGCGCTACCTGGACAGGCGGGGACGGCGTGACGTCTCCCTGGTCATCACCGGCGGTCTCAGGCTGCCGGCCGATTTTATCAAAGCGCTGGCCCTGGGCGCGGATGCCGTCGCCCTCTCCAATTCGGCATTGCAGGCCATCGGCTGTCTCGGCATGCGCGCCTGCCATACCAACAACTGCCCGGTGGGCATCGCCACCCAGAAACCCGATTTGCGGCGGCGTCTGAAGATCGAGAGAGGGGGGGAGCAGCTGAACAACTTCTTTCGCGCCTCGACCGAGTTGATGCAGGTGATGGCGAGGGCCTGTGGCCACGATCATCTCAGCGGCTTCTGTACCGATGATCTCACCACATTCGATCGTGAGATGGCCCGTCTGACCGGCATCGCCTACGCGGGCGTCTCATTGGAATGAAATAGTACCGATCCAGGCGGCTCATTGAAGTCACATGCGGAGAGACGCCATGCAGGACGTTCCCGGATCGGGAATGCAGAAACATCTCAACAAAAGCTGTGTAACCCCGGATGTGAGGCAACCATGATCAATCAAGAAACTGTCGTGCCGAGACAACTTCCCGCGCTTGCTCTGTCCGCTTGGCGACCAACCAGGGATACCCTGCATCAATACGCCCTTATTGCCGGTAAGGTGCGCAGCCATTTTATGCCGAAGTCAAAGCACTGGTGGCATATTACCCTGAGCATCTACACCCATGGATTGACCACCACACCCTTTCCCGTCGGCGCACAGAATTATGAACTCATCCTTGACTTGGCCGCCCATCGACTGGTGCTATCCGGCAGTGATGGCAGGCTGTCATCAATGCCTCTGGCCGGACAGAGTACGGCGCGTATATGCCGATGGATCATTGCGGCCCTCCCATTGACGGGGAGTGGCCTGGCCCGGCAACTGTTAGCCCCAATATTTCACGCATTAAAAAGGCAAAATCCTGATACTTCGATATAATTCAGTTGCTTACACTGTAATCGAAAGGATTTTGCCTGTGACAAACTGTACCCAGACTGCCTTTGATTTTCCAGCCCTAAAACGCCGTAAGGTTCAAGCCGAGTTTTCCGGTGGCGATATCACCTCGGACGGCGGCGTGTTGCTGCTGCGTGAGATCGACAGGCGTCTGGGATTGCTCGAGGCGGTTGATGAGGTCATCCCCGACCCGCGAGATCCCCGCTATATTGAACACAGCCAGTTGAGCCTGTTGCGCCAGCGAGTCTATGGGCTCTGCCTGGGTTATGAAGATCTGAACGACCATCAGACACTACGCACCGACCCGGCCCTACAGAGCTCGATCGAACGCGAGGAGGTACTGGGCAGCCAGTCGACACTTTGTCGGCTGGAGAACCGGGTCGATCGCCGGGTTGCCGTTGATGTCCACAACCTACTGCTCGAGCAGTTCATTGCCTCATATGATGCACTACCCGATGAGCTGATCCTGGATTTCGACGCCACGGATGATCCGGTGCATGGCCGCCAGGAAGGCCGCTTCTTTCACGGCTACTACGATCACTACTGCTTCCTGCCCCTGTATGTCTTTTGTGGCGATCAACTGCTGGTGAGTTATCTGCGGCCCAGCCGGATCGATGCGCCCAAGCATGCCTGGGCGATTCTGGCGCTGTTGGTCAAACGCCTGCGCCGGGCTTGGCCTGAAGTGCGTATCATCTTTCGGGGCGATAGCGGCTTTTGCCGTCACCACATGCTCAGCTGGTGCGAGCGCAACGCTGTGGGCTATATCGTGGGCATCGCCAAGAATGACGCCTTGCTGCGGTGTATCCGTGAGCCCATGCAGTGGGTTGAGGAACTGGCGAAGCGAACCGGCATGAAGATGCGGGAATTCTTTCAGTTTCACTATGCCGCCAGCACCTGGAAGACGCGTCGCAAGGTGATCGCCAAACTGGAGGTCACCGACAAGGGGCCAAATCCACGCTTCATCGTCACCAACCTGGCCGGCGACAAACAGCGCCTTTACGATGACCTCTACTGCGCCCGTGGTGACATGGAGAACCGAATCAAGGAGCAGCAACTGGGGCTGTTCGCCGATCGCACCAGCGCGCATTACTGGTGGGCCAATCAGTTTCGTCTACTGCTGTCCAGTCTGGCCTATGTGCTGATGGAGGCCATCCGGCGCCTCGCGCTGAAGGGCACGGAACTGGCGCGTGCACAGATGACCACGATCCGGCTCAAACTGTTCAAGATCGGGGCGGTCATCATTCGCAACACGCGACGGATCCGCTTCCTGCTCTCCAGCACCTATCCCTATCAGGCGCTGTTTTTCCAGGTGGCGGCACGACTCAAGCCGGGATAGCCCGGCAGAGTGCTGCCCCGGCACGTTGATCAACAATGGGGGTAAGGGGGAGTCTGCCCGGAGGGTGGAAAATCAGGGCTTGATAGAGGTTTGGTTCCCAGTGAGGGCAAACCATCCAAGCTTGGCCATATCACCGGCTAAATTTAAAAACGGATGAAACATGCGGGTTAGGCGACTACGGGGATGAATCGACTTTGCCTTACGATGTTGCGGCGGTTGAAAGCTATCGTCAGGCTATCAATTGGGTGGATGGTGCATTCAAGGCATTCAAGGGTGGACTGAGGGAGGAGACCAGTCCCGTACAACTCTTTCCGCACCATTTCGATCTTGCCTTGAATTGGTTCACCGGCCGTTTGATCCCCGGTGTCGATCCTGCGGATGCTGAGCATGCCGACGAGCAGATGAACTTCGGTTTTGTGGCTGGCGATGAATCGATTCCGGATGCCTATTTTTATGTGACCGCCTACCCTGAACCCGCCGATTGGATGGAACTTGAGTTGAAGCAGGGTGCCTATTGGCATATGGATGGCTGGGTCGGTGCGGTACTGCCCTATGCGGAATTGTTGACGCACGATCAACCCTATAGATTGTTGCTTGTATATCTTCAGCAGTTACGTTTACATGGTGCGGGCTTGATGGCTTGAGCTGCCAATGGCATGGCATGCATCGGATCTCCAGCAGCATAAAAAAATCAGAATGAGATATTGATATGGACACTGCTATCACAATAAACAGCAGTCGTGATCGGATAGTTGCGGAGTTTCAGCGTGTCCGCCGATTTTCCGAGACCCTCTGTCAGTCGCTACAGCTGGATGATTTTCAAATCCAATCCATCGTTCAGACCAGCCCGCCCAAGTGGCACATCGCCCATGTGAGCTGGTTTTTCGAGGCCTTCGTGCTGCCTCACTTCAATCCCGAATACCGGACCTTTGATCCCCGGTTCGATTATATCTTCAACAGTTACTACTACACCCACGGCATGATGCATCCCAGACCCAGGCGGGGTCTGTTGTCACGCCCGACAGTGGACGATGTCTACCGATACCGTGCCCATGTGGACGAACAGATGATGCAGTTGATGGAGACCATCGATGAGGAGGCTTGGAGCGGACTCGCATTCCGGGTCATCCTTGGGCTCAACCATGAGGAGCAGCACCAGGAGCTGCTGCTGATGGATGTGAAGCACAACTTCTGGTCGAATCCATTGAAGCCGGCCTATCGGGACGATCTGCAGACCGCCACCGGCAACGCCAGGGCGATGCGCTGGGTGGAACAGGCGGGTGGCGTTCACCGAATCGGTCATGGAGAGGATGAGGGTTTCGCCTATGACAACGAAACACCACGGCACGCTCTATTATTGTCCGATTTTCGGCTTGCCGATCGCCTGGTGACCAACGGTGAATACCGGGTGTTCATGGAAGACGGCGGCTATGACGATCCGGCGCTATGGCTCTCCGACGGTTGGGCTTTGCTGCAGCGCGAGGGTTGGCGGCATCCGCTCTATTGGGAGCAGCAAGAGGATGAGTGGCTGCAGTTCGCTCTGGGTGGGCTGAGCCCACTGAATCCTCACGAACCCGTCTGTCATCTCAGCTACTATGAGGCGGATGCCTACGCCCGCTGGTCGGGCAAGCGTCTGCCGCTGGAGGGTGAACTGGAGGTCGTGCTGTCCCAACAGCCGTTGAGCGGCAACTTCATCGATCGGGATCAGCTTCATCCCGCGCCGGCGGGGGAGATGGGGCAGTGGTTTGGCGACCTCTGGACCTGGTCAGCCTCGCCCTATGCCGCCTATCCCGGATTCAAGCCGTTGGCCGGTTCAATGGGGGAGTACAACGGTAAATTCATGTCCAACCAGATGGTGCTGAAAGGTGGTTGTTGCGCGACGCCCGCAGGCCATGCTCGCGCCAGTTACCGTAACTTCTTTTATCCGGATGAACGCTGGGCCTTTACCGGCCTGCGGCTCGCGGAGGACGCATGATGGAGAATGTTACCTTTTACGATCATAAGCCCCAGGCGCTAAGCCTTTATGACGCGGTGGTTACGGGTCTCTCCAAATCGGACAAATCGATCCCGCCGAAATTCTTCTATGATAAACGAGGATCGGAACTGTTCGACAGGATATGCGAACAACCGGAATACTACCTGCCTACCGTCGAACGGCGTATGCTGTCGAGCCTCGCGGAGGAGATAGCAACCCTGACCGGAACCGGGCGAGTGCTGATCGAACCGGGCGCCGGCAGCGCCGCAAAAGTACGCCTGCTGCTCGATGCGTTAAGGCCGAGCGCCTTCGTACCGATGGATATCTCCTTTGACTATCTGAAATCGAATGCCAGGGCCTTGGCGGTGGAGTATTCCTGGTTGCACATCCATGCCGCCTGTGTCGATTTCACTCACTCATTGCCGATTCCCCGCGAAGTCCCCAACGGACCTCGCCTACTCTTTTTTCCCGGTTCCAGCCTGGGTAATTTCAGCCCCAGCGAAGCAGGCGGGTTTTTACGCCTGGTACGCGATACAGTGGGTAGCGGGGGCATGATGCTGATCGGCGTAGACACCAAAAAGAGCGAGCGGGTGTTGAACGCCGCCTATAACGACGCAGCGGGCTTGACCGCGGATTTCAACCTGAATCTGCTGCAGCGCATGCAGCAGGAACTGGGCACTGATATCGATCCCGAAATCTTCGAACATCTAGCTTTCTATAACGATCAAGAGGGGCGCATAGAAATGCACCTGGTGAGCACTGAAGAACAAACGCTTCACCTCAACGGTCACCGCTTCAAATTCAAAAAAGGCGAAACACTGCACACCGAAAACTCCTATAAATACTCACCGACGGAGTTTATCAAACTGGTCACAGAAAACGGATTCATCCAGGTTCGCCATTGGGTCGATGAAGATGGTCTGTTTGCTGTCTACCTGGTGGCAGTTGCCTGAACCGAATATAAGTATACAACAGGGATCACTCAAGGCGGACAATCCGGCAGGCTTTGAAGGGCCAAGGGTTTTGCCCCGTTTCCACGGACGGTTGAGTTAAGAGTGTGGACATTTTTCGGGCAGGATCTGTGTAAAAACCTGCATCGTGGGAATTATTATGAGCATACGTACCATTGCAATACTTATAGCAACACACTGCATAGTGGGTGTATTAGGGGTCGGTGTCGGCATCTACGCGTTGCCTATACTTACCGCACCTCCTGCTCCCAGCGAATCCGAGATAAAGGCAATGTCTTCGCAAGCCAGGTATACCACATCATTTCGCAGGGATCTGAAAGGCAGCGATGCTTTCCATTGGGGAGAAGGTACGGTTGCGATTGGTAAAGAATTTATAACGTTCATGGGCAAACTTGCACCTGGCCCAGACTACAAGCTCTATCTTTCTCCTGAATATGTTGAGACCGAAGATGATTTCAATCGTTTGAAGACTGCTATGGTTCGTGTGGGTGATGTAAAAACATTCGAGAACTTCGCAGTAGATGTTCCGGCTGGTATAGATCCGTCTGGTTACAATAGTGTTATTGTTTGGTGTGAGTCTTTTGGCGAATTCATCACATCGGCCATGTATCGTGAATGAAATCAACTATACCTGATTGCCACTGCAAGGCGTACTAATGAAACCTCAAGCGAACGTTTGTACACTAGGAGTAACTGGACAGGCCCAATAATAGCACCATGAAAATAAGGGAGTCCAAAGAGGCTGATAAACTCGGAATTGAAAGCGTACATATCCAGGCTTTTGGAAAAAAAGAAGGCCCGGAAATTGCAGGATTGGTTAATGATTTGCTTAAGGACGAAACAGCATTTCCATTGTTGTCGCTGGTGGCTATCGTAAACGGAAGGATTGTCGGTCATGTGCTCTATACAAACGCATTGGTGACACAAACTGCCGGATTTGTTTCGGCACAGCTACTGGCGCCGTTAGGGGTCTTGCCGGAAGCTCAAAACCAGGGAATTGCGGCTCAACTCATTAATGAGGGGACAAAACGATTAACTAAATCAGGCGTGGAATTGCTGTTTGTTCTTGGGCATCCGAAATATTATCCACGCTATGGTTTCAGAGCAGCCGGAATTATAGGGTTTGAAGCTCCCTATCCGATAGCTGGGGAAAATGCAGATGCCTGGATGGTATTGGAGCTGAAAAAAGGGATTATCGGGAGGGTTAAGGGAAAGATTCAATGTGCAAAAGTATTAAATCAACCGCAATACTGGCGCGAATGAAATTGTGGACAATCACAACCAATCGACACGAAGAAGCGCAATGGCACGTTATAAGGATTGGATCGGTGCAAGAGAAAATGGTGTAGATTGCACTTATTCAAAAAAATTCAGTAACCCCGCATATACGTCATCCACGCATTATCGGACTCAATATTGATCACATGAATGACCTGACCCGCTGGGCTGCATTGATACTTGCCTATCTCTTTCTGGCGCTCGCGGTGATTGGCGTCATTCTTCCCGGATTGCCAACGGTGCCGTTTCTGCTGTTGGCCGCCTGGTTTGCCGCAAAAGGATCAGAGCGACTGCATCGTTGGCTCTACGCTCATCCGCATTTTGGAAAGCTATTGGTTGATTGGGAGCGGCAAGGGGCCATTTCACGCTCCAGTAAAGTTACGGCTGTGATACTGCTCATCGCAGCATGGGTGGTCATGTACCTGAGAATCAGCAGTCCATGGGTTATGGCGGGACTAACCGCGTTGTTTGTATCAATTATGGCTTTTCTTCTCACAAGACCTGAACCGCGTTAGAGCGCGGACGTCGATTACCGGCTCCAAAAGATAGGCACCGTACTACGGGTTTTTCCTCGCGAGAGTGGATAGCGAGGTTCACGTTTCCAGACAACCACATCCATCGGATTCACTGCCAGGGACAAATCCTCATGATCCACATAATCGATGAGTGACTGCGCCAGTCTGCGTGCCTGTTTGCGCCTGGTATCCGATGCAGGCAAGCCGGCGCAAGGCGCTATGATGACATTATTGTGCTTAAGGAAGGGTTGCACCCATTCCGGCAGTTTTTTCTCCCTCAACTGTTCTTTGGGCAGTGTAATGGCCGCACCTCTTACGCGATTCTCCAGCAACGCCTGGAGTAATGCGGAATAATCGATGTTACCGCTACGCGATGTGTTTACGATAAACGGGCGGTTTCTGGCAAAGTAGAGTTCCTTGCCCTTGAATACCTTCTCCTCGCCTGCGGTATGAATACTGATCACATCGGAGTGTTCCAGCACCTCGCTCAGTTGATTGTATTCAATCACCGGTTTCTCAAGCGGTGAGCGCTGGTGGAAGTTTTCATAGACGGTACGGAGATGTGAATCATAGCCGATCACTCGTTGACAGTGAGGGCGTATTTCCGTGGCTACAACCTGGGCAACGTTTCCACATCCGATAAGACCGATTACGAGATTGGCCAATTCGAAGCCGGTCAATCCATCGTTCTCCAGCTCTGATAAGTTCTGCACTATCAAGGCCTTCTTGGAATCTCGCGTGCGGAAGGCCCTGCTGATCAGTTTTACCATTAAGCGAACAGCCAGGTTTGCCACTTCATAGCTGTTGCCATATTCAGTGACCTTGACCAAAATCCCATTGCGCGAGGCATCCGCGATGTCGATCTTGGTGATGTCATCGCCGAATACGCCGATCACCCTGAGATGTTTGCCGGCGGATTCCAACATTTCGAAATTGATCGAAACCTTACTGCGGACCAGGACGGCCGAATAGTCTCCCAGCTCCAGCAGCGGCCTTAGGATGCGTTTTTTCGGCGAGATGATATCAGCCTCGAATTTCGCCTCCTGGAAGAGGTCAAGTACCAAAGGAGAGAGTTCACTGTCTAGGAGAACGCGTCGGTTTTTCATCCAGCCACCTTGATGTCAATAATGGGTGTAGAGAACAGTTCCAAAATGTGAGGTTACTACAAAAATTATTGTGCGTAGCAGCAGACGATCTGCATTGGATACGTGAATCTCTGTTTTTTGTTCTTTAAGTCAAGGTACTGGAGAAGTCATAACCAGTCCAATAAGTGTTGCTTCAGGATCGGTTGAAATGAGTATGTTATTGCAACGGAGGTATTGGTTGTTCTGTTTGCGGTTCGTCAATTGTGACGAATAACCATCTATTCACTCCATATGATTGATGTCGAGATTTACCCTATCACGCTTCACCAATAGCATTGACGATAGCTTCACACTGAGGTTGACCGGCGCCTGGTTTGCCTTCGCTGTCGCATTGCATTAGTGTTACCAGGCCCTAGTAGGTTGAAAACAGCTTGTTGAGTTTTGTGCCGATACGCTCAAGTTCCCTTATCGTGTAGTCGTAATCGACCTTATCCCGACTAAATGTTGGTTGGTCGCTTTCCTTGGTCGAGCGGTAATCCTCCTCGTCACTCTTGAGATAACCGCAGATTGAGCGTAGCTGGCTGATTGCCTGTTTTAGTGTTTGCGTATAGTCAATCAATGTTTGTTGAAGTTCGGCCGCATTTCTTAAAGGCAGATCATCTTCGGCGACACTACTGATCTGCTCAACCAATCCTGCAAGTTCATCCTGCAGTGTATTCAGTCTTTGCTCATAATCGCTGTACAGCGAGTTCGTTTTACCCTTCAGGGCGTAGAGAATCATGCGGTATGAAGTAATGCCGAAAAGAGCGCCATGTATTTCGGCATACTGACGATGGATATCCGAGACACTACATCCTAAATTGATGATTTTAGACATCTGCAGCAATCAACCTCAATGTTGTTATGCCTTATTGTCAGGCTCTTGGCGAAGATGTTGCTGGTAGCGTGACTTCAGCCATACACCTAACACCATCATGCCGAGTGCGATGGATGTCAGGATGAAATCAAGTTGTTTGTTCACCACGTACATGGCTGCGGCGATCAGCGCGGTCACCCAGAATACCACCACGACGATGACCCATCGATTCTTAAGGCTGTCACGCTGTTTCTCCCAGGCGAGCCGATCGCTTCCCGGTTTCTGTTTGTGTTCTCCCATAATCTTGCAACCTTAGTGAGATGTTTCCAGCATTCAACGGGATTGTACACGATCCAGGCGCAATTTCTCCTGGAGGTTAATCCCATAGTGTTCTTAAGGATGCGTTAATTTGATTGGTGGCAAGCTATACATTTAAATGATGACATATATCGTCTACATCTTAAAAACAACATTGCATTATCGATATTGGTTGAATTCTAAAGGGAAAAGTTGAATGCATGGCACGATATATCGCCCTTTATGGACCGGAAAGGAATTACACGCTGCTCCTCCGAGAGCGGTAACTGCTGCTTTCATGCTCCACATCAGGAGAAAAAAAGTCCATAATCGAAGTGCAGTGGATGGGTTTGTTTCAAGATGTCAAAACTTAGCCGGGTGAATTTCGCAAAAGATGCCGGGAGCGAACTTTGCCTTATGCCCTATATCCCATTGCCATTAGTGTTAAGGCCGCATGATTGGTATGGCTTATGTTCGTCACAGAGTTTCTGATAACTTCTCTGATTGTGGTAATGATACCGGGCACCGGTGTGCTCTATACCGTCTCCACGGGCCTGACCAAAGGGTGGCGCGCGAGTATTTTCGCCGCGCTTGGCTGTACCCTTGGAATCGTGCCTCATTTGTTGGCCAGCGTGTTCGGGTTGGCGGCCATATTGTACGCTAGTGCCCTGGCGTTTCAGGTATTTAAGTTTCTGGGGGTATGCTATCTGGTTTATCTGGCCTGGAGCATGTGGAATGAATCCGGCGCCATACATTTCAACAGCAAGCCAGATACCGATAGCTATGGAAAAATTGCCATGCAGGCTATATTGATCAATATCTTGAACCCCAAACTCTCGATTTTCTTCCTTGCATTTCTACCGCAATTCGTTCCGAGCGGTGCGTCATCACCTATCTCATACATGCTGGCATCAAGCGCAATTTTTATGGCTATGACCCTGGTTGTCTTTGTTGGTTACGGAGTCCTGGCGAACCAAGTGCGTCAATATGTTTCGCGGTCGCCCGGCATGGTTCAAGGGGTACAGAAGGTATTTTCCGGATTGTTCCTTGCGATGGGCGTCAAACTGGCGGCTATGGAACGATAAAAAACGATTGCGGCAGCAATGGGATATGTGAAAATCGAACTGTCTGTTCTGCGGGGTGTGTAAGATGCGAGCTTCGGAAACAAATAATCATAATGCGATAGCGTATTACCTTACAGCATAGTGAGACCAAGAATGGCAATACCATGTATTGAACCAGGGCTGTTCGGATTGGAGCTGACAGGTTTCATAACTGAACTGGTCAGCATGACATGAGGCTCTGGTCAATCCATCCAAAGTACCTGGATTCAAAAGGTTTGGTGGCATTGTGGAGAGAGGCGCTGCTGGCACAAAAGGTTTTGCAGGGTAACACCGTCGGTTATGCCAACCATCCTCAACTCACCAGGTTTAAGGCATCAAGAAATCCGCTTGGAGCCGTTGCGACCTATCTACGGCAAATTGCCGGTGAGGCCGAAAAACGTGGTTACAAATTCGATAAAAGTAAAATCCTCAATAAAAGCGTGCGTACCCGGTTGTATGTTACAGAGGGTCAAATAAACTATGAATTCAGGCATTTATTGAAAAAGCTAAGCGAGCGGGACCCTGTTGCCTACGCGGCTTTAAGAAGCGCATCAACCATAAAGCCACACCCATTATTCAAACTCCGCAAAGGACATGTCGAGGCGTGGGAAATCAGGCAATGATTTTGTAATCGCAGATTGGCTTCAGTATCTTTCATCCATTGTCTTCGTTCTCTGTCAATTCAGCGAAACAGCAGAGAGACCTCTTTGAACTTCGGGTTGTTGGCGTCCCCCATCCACTCGAACGCAACCGATTCACTGTTAGTGACCTGAACGCCATTTAAACGCATCCGTTGAAGTGCGTTTTTTCGGTGATGGGGATTGCGTGAAGAGACGGCGTCCTCAACCACGAACACCTGATAACCCCATTGCTGCAGCCCGGATGCAGTCTGCAGGACACAGATATGGGCTTCGAGACCGACAATTACGACCTGTTTCCGATTGCCGTTGTCTGTCAGTTCCTCTTCGAATCCCGGGGCGGTACAACAGGAGAAGGTCAGTTTGTCTTTTGCCTTTGTGTGCGGCGGCAGGTGTTTGGCGATTTGCGGCAGGGTGTTGCCAAGCCCCTTGCCATAGTGTTCGGATAGGATGATGGGCACCTCCAGCGCACTTGCCGCCTGGCTGAGTCTGACGATATTGGTAACCATTTGGTCCAGGTCGGGCTTTGGCATTGCCTTTGTAAGCCTCTCCTGAGTATTGATGATCAACAGTTGACTGGTTTTGGCATGAGTCAACGGTAATTCACACTTGCTCTTGGACATGATCTCCCTCACTTTTATAGTTATTCGCTGTGCTGCGAAATTTAACCGGGGAGCAGCAACAGGTTGGTAGCTTAGAACTCAAACACCACGGGTGCCGGTGCATTGATCAACGGCGTCAGCTCCGTTTCCAAAATGCTCTCTTCCTGAAAGATCTTATCGGCATGCCGGGTGATCAACATGCACTCCATCACCGGTGCCGTGCCGATGACGACAAAAAGTCGCCCACCGGCATTCAGCTGTTGACGGAAGACTTCAGCCTGTTGACTGGTGGGCAGGGAGCCGGTGACGGCTATCGCGTCAAAAGGCCCCTGTTCCAGCGGGCCGGCAAGGGCATCTCCGTTGATCAGGGTGATATTTCGAATACCTTGCTGTCCGAGTTTCTCTATGGTCTGCTCGGTAAATTCATTGTGGAAGTCGATGGAGACCACCGCTTGAGCCAGGTTTGCCAGGCAGGCTGTGAGGTAACCGCTGCCGGTACCCACTTCCAGTACCTTGTCTGTCGGTTGGATGGCCAGGGCCTGCATCAATTTGGCTTCGATTCGGGGGAACATCATGTGCTGCCCCTGTCCGATGGGGACCTCGATATCGGCATATGCCAGATCCCGGTAGGATTGCGGAACATAATGTTCCCGTGGAAGAGATTCCATCAGCGAGAGTACGCGCGGATCGAGTACCTCCCAGGGACGGATCTGCTGTTCCACCATGTTGAATCGTGCTTTCTCGAAGCTGCTTGCCATCATGAAAATATCCTGGTTATTAATATGGTTTAATGCGGCAGAGGATTAAGACTACGTATTTTATTACCTCCGGGCAAGATTCTCCTGAGCGATTTTATCCGATCAAGCGGGCCAGACTCCGTCACTCTGTGGGGTATTTCGATACAGGTATCTGACCTCCGGATTGAATGGCCGGCTCTATTTGTAGAGATAACTTACTGTTTATAAAGCTTATCTTGTAATGTGGACGGCTGGCTTGGAATGATTACCGCCATTACTGTGCGTGTTCTGTCGAACCGCCATCCGCTTAATCTTGGTTCACCGCTGTGGAATCGGGTTATACTGCGCGGATTGGCAGGCTGGGGGTGTCCGTGGCGGGTGGCCGTCTTGGGCTGAGAAAGACCCTTACTACCTGATCCGGTTAATACCGGCGGAGGGAAGCTGAAACCTTACTGGGCTCATCTTCGCCGCTGCCGCAGCGAGGTTTCAAGCATGAGCGTAATCCCTGAAGATTTCATTAAAAAGACCGCCACGCTTTCCGAGGCGGTGACCGGCCCCTTCTATAAATCTCGCAAAATCCATGTCAATGGCTCCCGCCCGGATATCCGCGTGCCCATGCGTGAAATCAGCCAGGAGGCGACAGCCGCCAGCTTTGGGACCGAGGAGAATCCGCCGATCCCTGTCTATGATACATCAGGCCCCTTCACCGATCCGGCCCATAAGATAGATCTGCTCAAGGGGATGCCCGACCTCCGCTCCGGCTGGATTCAGGAGCGTGGCGACAGCGAGCTGCTTGACGGCCCCAGTTCGGGATACGGCCGGGTGCGGCAGAATGACCCTGCCCTTGCCCATCTTCGTTTCGAACATATTCATGCCCCGCGACGGGCGAAATCCGGGAAAAATGTCACCCAAATGCACTATGCCCGCCAGGGAATCATTACCCCCGAAATGGAGTTCGTGGCTATCCGGGAAAATTGCCGCCTGCAGGAACTGCGTGATGATCCGCGTTATGCCAAACTGCTGCGTCAGCATCAGGGAGAGCCCTTCGGCGCCCGTATCCCCGATGAAATCACACCGGAGTTCGTGCGCGATGAACTGGCGGTCGGACGGGCAATCATTCCCGCCAATATCAACCATCCCGAGTTGGAACCGATGATCATCGGCCGCAACTTCCGGGTCAAGATCAATACCAATATAGGCAACAGCGCCATTACCTCGTCCATACAGGAGGAGGTGGAGAAGATGGCCTGGTCGGCCCGCTGGGGCGGCGATACCCTGATGGACCTTTCCACCGGCGACAACATCCATGAAACCCGGGAGTGGATATTGCGCAACGCCCCCATGCCGATCGGCACCGTGCCCATCTACCAGGCGCTGGAGAAGGTCAACGGCAAAGCGGAAGAGCTGAGCTGGGAGATTATGCGCGATACCCTCATCGAGCAGGCGGAGCAGGGGGTTGATTATTTCACCATTCATGCCGGCGTATTGCTGCGTTATGTCCCTTTGACTGCCGAGCGGGTTACCGGCATCGTCTCCCGCGGCGGCTCGATCCTGGCCAAATGGTGCCTGGCCCACCATCAGGAGAACTTTCTCTACACCCACTTCGAGGAGATCTGTGAGATCATGAAGGCCTACGACGTGGCCTTCTCCCTGGGTGACGGTCTGCGTCCCGGCTGCCTGGCCGACGCCAACGATGCCGCCCAGTTCGGCGAACTGGAGACCCTGGGCGAACTGACCAGGATTGCCTGGGAACACGATGTACAGGTAATGATCGAGGGCCCGGGTCATGTGCCGATGCAGATGATCAAGGAGAACATGGACAAGGAACTGCAGGACTGCCTCGAAGCGCCCTTCTATACCCTGGGCCCCCTGGTCACCGACATCTCCCCCGGCTACGACCATTTCAGTTCCGGAATCGGCGCTGCTCAGATCGGCTGGTACGGTACCGCCATGCTCTGCTATGTGACACCCAAGGAACACCTGGGGTTGCCCAATAAAGAGGATGTTCGCGAAGGGATAATTACCTACAAAGTCGCCGCTCATGCCGCGGATCTGGCGAAAGGCTTTCCCGGTGTCCAGTTGCAGGATAACGCCATGTCCAAGGCACGATTCGAGTTTCGCTGGAGCGATCAGTTCGCCCTCAGCCTCGATCCTGAGAAGGCGATGGCATTTCACGATGAGACCCTGCCCCACCAGGCCCATAAAGTGGCCCATTTCTGCTCCATGTGCGGGCCACACTTCTGCTCCATGAAGATCACCCAGGATGTGAGGGAATACGCCCGTTCCCAAGGGGTTGGCGAGGATCAGGCACTGCAACAGGGAATGCAGGAGAAGGCGGTGGAGTTCAAACACCAGGGTGGTGAGATCTATAAGGAGCTATGAGACTTGATCGCTATCTCTGCCAAACCACCGATCTGACCCGGTCCCAGGCGCGCAGCATCATCCGGGGAGGCAGAGTCAGTGTGGGGGGCGCTCGCGTCACACAACCCGCCAGCCAGGTGGATATGCAGGCCGAGGTGGTCCTTGATGACAGCTTGCTGCCCCCGCCTTTGCCGCGCTATTTCATGCTCAACAAACCCCTGGGCGTGGTTTGCGCCACCCGCGACCCAAGTCAAAGGACGGTTCTGGATCTGTTCCACGTCCCCAAGCGGAATGCGCTGCATATCGCAGGGCGGCTCGATATCGATAGCACGGGATTGGTGTTGATTACCGACGACGGTCACTGGTCGCATCGAATCACCGCTCCCTCGAATCACTGCCCCAAAACATACCATGTCACACTCGCTGAGCCGATGACGGTGGAACAGGCCTCTAGCGTGGGTGCAGGCCTGTTGCTCAAGGGCGAAAGCCGACCCACAAAACCGGCAACCATTCAGAGGGTATCGGAGCTTGAGTTGCACCTGACGATCACCGAAGGCAGATATCACCAGGTGAAGCGGATGTTTGCGGCGCTGGGAAATCGTGTCGTGGCGCTGCACCGGCAGTCGATTGGAGGACTGTCATTGGACCTGTCTCTCGCGCCGGGAGGGTATCGTTCACTGAAGCGACGAGAGATCGAACTGTTTTAGGGTCTGCTGACAGAACCTAACCATCTGCTGCTCACTTCTCTAATCCCTGGTTCACCATTGTGGATTAAAGTTCCAGTAAGGGTCGGCCGATCCTATATCAAGTCAACCTGCTTACTGGCAGGTCTTCATATGCGGAATAATAAGGACAATGACCTGATGTTTCCTGTCATTGCTAATCGCCTGAGACGGCGGATAGTTTCAGGAACTGATGACCAGGCGCTGAAAGACTCGGCCGCTGCATATCTCATTGAGTATTTATGACTACGATATAGAGTGATTTCAAGAGGTAAGGTCGTGCAGGGGAAGGGGTCAACAGAGGCGCTGCAGACAGGGGTTTTCAGCCACAGTGATATGCTGCAGCTGCAGGAAGTGATCGACGCTTGCGATGTTGGGCTCTGCCTCATAAATACCGATCGCCGGGTGGTTGCCTGGAATCGGCATCTATCTGACATTACCGGAAAGACGGATCAAGAGGCGCTATCAGAACCGCTTGAAGAACTTATCCCGCAGCTGACGGGACCCCGCTTCTCGAAAATGGTGCTCACTGCTGCGCAGGCAACCCAGTCCGATGGTTCGTTGCAGACCTATTTCTCCCTTACCGGTACCCGTCATCTATTCAGAGTCGATGAAAAATATTTTATTCGGGTCAGTGTCAAGCCGCTGATGATGCATCCGGGTTACTGTCTGGTGCAGATCAGCGAAATCGACTCGAGCCTGCTCCAGGACGAGAAGCTGGCTACCAACACCATGGCGGATCAACGGACTCGGGCAATGCTCTCTTCGGTGGAAGATGCGGTTATTCTGCTCGATGCGGCAGGTAGGGTCGAATTTGCCAATCTGGCTGCGGAAGGTATGACTGGCTACTCCAACCGGCAGATGGTGGGATGCCGGTTGACTGAGGTATATCGGGTCTTCGATGAATCGGTTATGGATAAGGATCCGCTTCCGCTTGAAAGGATTATCGACTGCGAAGGAGCGCAGCTGGTATTGAAACACAGGGAAGGCCCGAGCCTGTCGGTGCAGCAGTCGATTACCCGTCTCAAGGATGAAGCGGGCAATCTGGAGAGTATCGTGCTGGTTCTCAAAGACACCAGCCAATCAAGAAAGCTGGCGGCGCAGCTGAGCTGGCAGTCAAGCCACGATCCGGTGACGCGGCTCTACAATCGAACCGAATTTGACCGTCAATTGACAAGCTTATTGGAACGGCCCGCGGTAGAGGAGTGCGTGCATTGCCTGCTCTATCTCGATATTGACCGCTTCAAGATCGTCAATGACAACTGTGGTCATGCTGCAGGGGACGAGCTGCTGCGTCAACTGGCCAGTCTGATCAAACGATCCATCCGCAACAGCGATCTGCTGGCCAGATTGGGCGGAGATGAGTTCGGCATACTGTTGTCCCAGTGTTCTGTCGAGGCGGCTGAACGCATCGCGGACAGCATTCGTCTTTCAATCCAGGGTTTTCGCTTTGTCTATGGAGATAAGAGCTTTTCGCAAAGTGTCAGTATCGGCATGGTGCCGATAGACAATCAGAGCAATAATCTGGAACAGATTTTGAGTTTGGCGGATTCGGCCTGCTTCTCCGCCAAGGAGGAGGGCAGGAACAAAATCCATATCTACGACCCTCTTGGGAGTTCTGCCGCCAGGCGGCACGGTGAAGCGAAATGGGTAACCCATATACGCAGTGCGCTGGATGAAGACCGTTTCACCCTCTATGTACAGCCCATTAAATCGATCAACAACGAAGCGGCAGAGCATGTGGAGGTATTGATTCGCATGCTGGATGAGTCGGGTGAATTGATCCTTCCCGGGGCCTTTATACCGGCAGCGGAGAGGTTCGGTCTGATGCCGAACGTGGATCGTTGGGTGATCGATCGATTGATACGCTATATAGTGGACAACCGGGAGGTGTGTCTCGCTAGGGGAGGGCGTTACTTTATCAATTTGTCGGGCCACTCTTTGTGTGACGAAGATGTCCTGCAGATGATCCTTGACCGAATTAAACGTTACCTGATTACCCCTAAACCTCAGCCATTCTCAAGAGGCGATATGGCGTAGGTGGAGTGCGAAGAGCGGCAAAAAGCAATCGTTCAATCATGGCGGGTAAATCGAAACGGCGGTTAAACCGATATTCGAACTCAGCAAGATAACGCGACACATGTTTATCTCGAATCGCATGAAAAGTACCCAACAGACTGTTTTTGACATTACCCAACATCGTGTTTACCCATTTGAAGCACGAATACTGGACACTTTGGCGCCCACCACCCGTCACTATGGGGTTATGATGGCAATCAGCGGTTGTCACGCCACTAAAGCACCAAAGCCCATCGGTAAAGACTTCGCTGCCAGGCATCAAGCAGGAGCGGGCGTAGCGGGCGATTTCACGTTTGCGGAAGCCCCTTACACGACGCAGTTGAATTTTCATGGGCCTGCCGTCCCGCGTCGTCTCAACAGCAGCTACGAAAGGGATTTTGTTGCGCGACCCACGACCACGCTTACCGGCTTGCTCGCCTCCGAGATAAGCATCATCCAATTCGATGCGACCGGCCAGTTTTTTTCCACGCTCACGTTCCATCATCACCTGCATCAACTTATGCTTGAGTCGCCAGGCCGTATTGTAGTTCACCCCGATTTCGCGGGAAAGTTGCAGCGCCGAGATACTTTTCTTGCGTTGGGTCAACAGATAGATCGCAAGAAACCACGTTCTCAGCGGCAGCTTGGTGCCATGGAAGATGCTGCCGGCGGTCAGGGAAGTCTGATGATGGCACTTGTGACATTGATATATCTGACGCTTTTTGAGTTCACAGCCTGTTGTGTTGCCGCACTCAGGGCAGACATAGCCCGTCGGCCAGCGCAAATCATACAATGCCTGTCGACACTGATCCTCGGTCCCATATTGTTCCAGAAAATCGTGCAAACCAAGACCTTTTTGAAATTGAATAGTATTTCTCGGCATGATGAAATCCTCTTTTATTCAGTAGGTTCCATTATGCTTGCACCACAGGCTCAATAGCTGAGCCTCATGAGTAATCAGGAAACGTTATGACATTCCAAAGGGGATGCTCTGTTTCGAAGTCACCGAAACCGCGGCCATTTCCAATCTGACCTCAGCCGAGCACTTCATGCGCACGCTGCAGCGTTTCGGTTGCGAATTCGCCCTGGACGACTTCGGCAGCGGCCTCTCATCTTTCAGCTATCTCAAGCATCTGCCGGTGGAATATCTGAAGATTGACGGGGCGTTCGTCAAAGAGATGCTCGATAACCTGATCGATGATTCGATGGTGGATGCCATCAACCGGATCGGGCATATCATGGGATTGGAGACCATCGCGGAGTTTGTGGAAAACGACAGTGTCTTGCATCGCCTGAAGGATATCGGGATCGATTACGCCCAGGGTTATGGGATCTGCCGGCCATACCCCATCGAGAAACTCTTCGAGTAGACGGGCTCAGCATACAACTATCGCTTCACTCATTGCCATTCCCGGCTGCCCGCTTTATTCAGTTACCTGATTACTCACGATACTCAGCCGCCGATCAGGTGATCGTGATCTTTGCAAGCAAGCCGCAAATACTCGCAAAATAGTTCTAAGTCCGCAAATGAACACGAATAAACGCAAATCTATCTATTAACTCTTCAGCAAAGTTGATTGGATGGACCCAATCCTACAGTTTGTACAACACCCTTTTCCGATTGACTGTCTCACCTAAGCTTTTGGATCAAACCACTAACCCGCATGTTTCATCCGTTTTTAAATTTAGCCGGTGATATGGCCAAGCTTGGATGGTTTGCCCTCACTGGGAACCAAACCTCTATCAAGCCCTGATTTTCCACCCTCCGGGCAGACTCCCCCTTACCCCCATTGTTGATCAACGTGCCGGGGCAGCACTCTGCCGGGCTATCCCGGCTTGAGTCGTGCCGCCACCTGGAAAAACAGCGCCTGATAGGGATAGGTGCTGGAGAGCAGGAAGCGGATCCGTCGCGTGTTGCGAATGATGACCGCCCCGATCTTGAACAGTTTGAGCCGGATCGTGGTCATCTGTGCACGCGCCAGTTCCGTGCCCTTCAGCGCGAGGCGCCGGATGGCCTCCATCAGCACATAGGCCAGACTGGACAGCAGTAGACGAAACTGATTGGCCCACCAGTAATGCGCGCTGGTGCGATCGGCGAACAGCCCCAGTTGCTGCTCCTTGATTCGGTTCTCCATGTCACCACGGGCGCAGTAGAGGTCATCGTAAAGGCGCTGTTTGTCGCCGGCCAGGTTGGTGACGATGAAGCGTGGATTTGGCCCCTTGTCGGTGACCTCCAGTTTGGCGATCACCTTGCGACGCGTCTTCCAGGTGCTGGCGGCATAGTGAAACTGAAAGAATTCCCGCATCTTCATGCCGGTTCGCTTCGCCAGTTCCTCAACCCACTGCATGGGCTCACGGATACACCGCAGCAAGGCGTCATTCTTGGCGATGCCCACGATATAGCCCACAGCGTTGCGCTCGCACCAGCTGAGCATGTGGTGACGGCAAAAGCCGCTATCGCCCCGAAAGATGATACGCACTTCAGGCCAAGCCCGGCGCAGGCGTTTGACCAACAGCGCCAGAATCGCCCAGGCATGCTTGGGCGCATCGATCCGGCTGGGCCGCAGATAACTCACCAGCAGTTGATCGCCACAAAAGACATACAGGGGCAGGAAGCAGTAGTGATCGTAGTAGCCGTGAAAGAAGCGGCCTTCCTGGCGGCCATGCACCGGATCATCCGTGGCGTCGAAATCCAGGATCAGCTCATCGGGTGGTGCATCATATGAGGCAATGAACTGCTCGAGCAGTAGGTTGTGGACATCAACGGCAACCCGGCGATCGACCCGGTTCTCCAGCCGACAAAGTGTCGACTGGCTGCCCAGTACCTCCTCGCGTTCGATCGAGCTCTGTAGGGCCGGGTCGGTGCGTAGTGTCTGATGGTCGTTCAGATCTTCATAACCCAGGCAGAGCCCATAGACTCGCTGGCGCAACAGGCTCAACTGGCTGTGTTCAATATAGCGGGGATCTCGCGGGTCGGGGATGACCGCATCAACCGCCTCGAGCAATCCCAGACGCCTGTCGATCTCACGCAGCAGCAACACGCCGCCGTCCGAGGTGATATCGCCACCGGAAAACTCGGCTTGAACCTTACGGCGTTTTAGGGCTGGAAAATCAAAGGCAGTCTGGGTACAGTTTGTCACAGGCAAAATCCTTTCGATTACAGTGTAAGCAACTGAATTATATCGAAGTATCAGGATTTTGCCTTTTTAATGCGTGAAATATTGGGGCTAAGATTGTGTCTATTCGCGTATATTTGCGGCCTGCATTCACAGCGCCCTCGGTGACAGTGAAGTAGGCTAAAGCAGATAGCTGGGCATGACGGGTAATCGGCTAGCCATTTACGTAAACGGTTTCGGGTCACAACGTGACAATCAGGCGCACTGCATCCAGACGCACCCTGGTGGCCTGCAGATGCTTGTGTAGTGCAAGGCCCTGATCCTGCATCAGGCGGATCTCCTCCTCGCGTATCCCCGGGTTGTGTTTCCTGAGTGCCATCATCCGTTGTATCTCTTCCGTGTAGTGCTCCATCATTCCATTGACGGCACTGTTTTTAAGCGGCTCCATGCTGTGATGGGCTGCGGTTTCAGTTTGCTCGACCATTGCTCTTATTTGTTGACGGTAGCTATCGATGACCGGTAGCAGGGTCTGTGTCTCCAGAGGCTGGGCACTCTCCAGCAGATCGTCGCAACCGATCAGTTGATCCCATCGCTTGCCGTTGGCATCGAGCAGGATGCGGATCAGTGTCGGTGGCAGGAATCGGGCGACATGCAGTTTGCGCGGAGCCAGACACCCGACTACGAACAGGGACTCCAACAGAAGCTGTCCCGCTTTCAGTTTGGCGTGCTTGCAGGCGAGAGCGGTGCTGTTACCGGTCTGCTGACCGATGACATGTTCCATAGCCCCGCTGACCAGGGGATGTTCCCATGTCAACAGTTGACGCTCCTCATGGGCAAGGGCATCGCTGCGATTGTAGGTAGCCGTCATCCCCTCGCTTGGCAGGCCGGGCAGCTGGCCCGCGATAACCTGTTCCCCGGGACGCAGAATAAAGCCTGATCCCAGCTCCTCTGTGTCGATGTTGTAACTGTTGAACAGTTGCTCGAGATAGTCGCGCAGATGATGGGATCGGTCCTGCGCACGCAGCTCCTTGACCAGCCAGCCGGCAGTGGGCTCACGGCAGGCGCCCAATTCCAGCAGGTGGTCGCGACCCTGCTGCAGGCGCTGTTGGGTCGCCGTCCTGAGTTGTCGCGTCTCTTCCAGGAGCCGTTCCAGATTACCCTCCCCATCGATACCCTCGAGTGATTCCCATAGTACCGGACTTAGCTGTTTGAACAGTTCATGGGCGCCAGGCACCGGGTGGCTGAAGGCATCCAATCCATCCCTGTACCAATGCAGCAGTACCGATTGCGGACCCGGTTCCAGATAGGGGAGATGAATCTGTACGGTCTCTTTCTGGCCGATCCGGTCGAGTCTGCCAATACGTTGCTCCAAAAGATCCGGATCAAGAGGTAGGTCGAAGAGGATCAGGTGGTGGGCGAATTGAAAGTTTCGACCCTCGCTCCCGATCTCGGAGCAGATCATCAACCTGGCCCCCTCCGGGTCGGCGAACCAGGCTGCGGATCGATCACGCTCGATGATGCTCATCCCCTCGTGAAACAGGGCGGCGCCGATCCCGGTCTGCACCCTGACGGCCTCTTGCAGCTCGATGGCGGTCTCCGCGTGGGCGCAGATCAGCAGGTATTTCCTGGAAACATGTTGTTTCAGCTGCTCGATCACCCATGCAACCCGGGGATCGACAAGCCACCAGGCAGGGTGTCCCCGGTCGGCATGTAAACGTTCAGGGGTGAGGCTCAGCTCCGCAGGAACATCGCTTTCTATCCCTGCCCCCTCATATTCCACAGGCACGGGCAGTGGGTAGCTGTGCAACTCCCGTTTAGGGAAGCCGCTGACACCGGCGCGGGTGTTTCGAAACAACACACGGCCGGTACCGTGTCGATCAAGTAACATTGAGATCAAAGTTTCCCTGGCCGTATCCCGCTGTGCCTCATCGGTATCGTTCTCTTCGAGCAGGGTCAGGAGGGGTTGTTGTTCACTTTCGTCCAGAATATCCCACAGTTGACTTGCAGCCGCCTTCGTTATCCTGTTGTGCCGGAGCAGTTGCTCGACAGCCTCTGCAACAGGCTGGTAGTGGTGTTCCTCTTCCTGAAACGCCTGCAAATCATAGTAGCGATCCGGATCGAGCAGTCGCAGACGGGCGAAGTGTCCTGCCCGCCCCAGCTGTTCCGGCGTGGCTGTCAGAAGCAGTACTCCCGGTGTTTTGAGCGCCAGGGCCTCAACCAGTAGATACTCGGCACTGGGATCGTCGGCTGACCAGGTCAGGTGGTGTGCCTCGTCCACAATCAGCATATCCCAGCCACCATCCAGGGCCTGGCTGAGGCGTTGAGTATTGTGATGAAAAAGATCAAGGCTGCAGAGCACCAGCTGCTCAGCGTGGAAGGGGTTGTCGGCCTGTCCCGAATCCTGGATGGCCTGGCAGGTCTCTTCATCGAATATACGGAACTTGAGATTGAAACGCCGTAACAGTTCCACCAGCCATTGGTGTACCAGGGGGTCGGGTACCAGGATCAGGGCTCGGCTTGAGCGCCCTGTCATGAGTTGATGGTGCAGTATCAGGCAGGCCTCGATGGTCTTGCCAAGTCCCACCTCGTCGGCCAGCAACACCCGTGGGTTTGGCCGGTTGGCCACTTCGTGGGCGATATACAGTTGATGAGGGATCAGATCGATCCTGGGTCCGCCCAGGCCGAGTATGGGTGACTGCAGATGTCGTCCAAACCGGCGCAGTGTGTGATAGCGCAGATTGAACCAGTGGGGTGGATCGATCTGGCCCGCGGAGAGGCGTTGCTGGGGTTGGTCGATACGCAGTGAGTCGTTCAGATCCGCTTCCGCCAGTGTGGCCTGCCTGCCGGTCTGATCTTCTCCCAGATAGTTCAGGCAGCCGTTCTTCTCGATCACGCGGGAGACCAGCAGCGTTTCGCCATCACGGCTCTCAACCCTGTCTCCGACCGAAAAGGCGACCCGCGTCAGGGGAGCTCCTTGTCGGGCATAGACCCGGGTTTCTCCCACTGCGGGAAAATGGATGGAGACAGTGCGATCCCGGCACTCAACGACACTGCCCAAACCCAGCTCCGATTCGCTATCACTGATCCAGCGCTGGCCGGGTAAGAAAACTGGCATTTGGGTATGGTCCTGGCAAAAAGAGGCAGATGATATCATTTCGCTGTTTTTGATCCAGTGCGTCGTTGTCCGTTAAGCGGTCTGCGGATGGTTTTGGGGCGGTAAAAAGACTTGAGTCTGGGCGGCGGCTGGGAATAATAGTCCGACGACAAACTGAGTGTGGTGAATTGTGGAAAAGAAGTTTGAAAAGATTCTCTGGAGCAGCAGGCTTGTAGTCCTGGCTGCCGTTGTGGCAAGCATGGTTGCGGCCATCGCAATGTTCTATATGGCCTCGGTGGATGCTGTTTACATGATCTCTCACCTCGGAGATTACGCCTCCCCTTCGCTGAGTGCAGAGCAACGGATCGATTTGCGATCCTCCACTGTTACCCATGTGGTGGAGATCGTGGACGGTTATCTGTTGGCTACGGTGCTGCTGATCTTCTCCCTCGGCCTATATGAACTGTTCATCAGTAAAATCGATTACGCTGAGAACTCTGAGAGCGCCTCGAATGTTCTGATGATCACCAGTCTGGATGATCTCAAGAGCCGGTTGGCGAAGGTCGTGATGATGATACTGGTGGTGCGCTATTTTGAGTTTGCGCTGGGCATGGAATTCACCACGCCCATGGATCTCCTGCAATTTGCGGGTGGCATCGCCCTGCTTGGATTGGCGCTTTATCTGGCCCATTTGGCAGACAAGGATGGTGCTCATTGATTTGTTTGATCTCGTAACAAGTTGATTAATAAATGGAATTTCATGACTACAAGCGTGTCGTTAAGTTATTGTCTATGGGGTAGGGTGTGTTGTGATTTAATGTAAACTAACCTGATTGATAATTGTCTTTGATAGCCAATGGTGGTCTATTTACTTTATAATCCGCCGGGTTTAAGGGAAGGGTAATGCTCATCCCTTCAGGTGTGTGAGTGATAACTGTTTGAATTTAGAGGATAATAACTGATGAATAAGATCAAGATGATGTTGTTGGCAACCAGCACGACAGTTCTGTCCCTGGGCGCCGTGGCAACTGCTAGCGCTGATCCTGTAGCACTTGCGACTCAACGTGGCTGCATGGCCTGCCACCAACTTGAAACCAAGGTAGTCGGACCCGCTTATAAAGAGGTCGCTGCCAAGTATAAGGGCCAGGAAGGCGCCGCTGAGATGCTGGCCGCAAGGGTTAAGGCAGGCGGATCCGGTGTATGGGGTCCTGTACCTATGCCGCCTAATGCGCATGTCAGTGATGAAGACATCAAGGTCATCGTTGACTGGCTGTTGACGCTCTGATCCAAAACGTCCATCCATATTGGATGCCGGAAAAAGCGCCTGTTCCAGTGCCAGGCGCTTTTTTTTTTTGTACATAAAATCAGAAATCGCGATCTATCGGAATGGGTCAAATGACACGGCTTGTGTCAAATGGCCTATAAATGCCATGAATTGACATAATTCACTTCGATTTGGATTGCCTCGGGGTAGGCGTTGATGTCATTCTCGTCAGCCTTTGAGTCAGCCATATACGGCTGCTTTCGTCGAAGATTGATTGAAGATAGTGGTACGCACGAGGAGTTCAGCATAATGTCCTGTTTCAAACGTTTTTTTCTAGTCGGATTGTTTCTCATCTGTGCCGGCCAGGCAGCTGTCGCGGGCAATGTCGCTGATGGTATTATGGTGGACGACCCCTATGTCAGGGCTGTTCCGCCCGGTCAGCCGAACTCTGCATCTTTCATGGGATTGCACAATATGGGTAAAGAGGGGAGTGCCCTGACGGCTGCCAGCAGTCCTGCCGCTGAAGTGGTGGAGTTGCATACCCATACCATGGAAGAGGGAATGATGCGTATGCGCAAGGTGGAGAAGATTGATCTTCCTGCCGGCGAAATGGTCAAGTTGCAGCCCGGTGGGCTGCATTTGATGCTGATCGGTCTGAAGCAGAAACTGGTCCCGGATGAGAAGGTGCCGTTGACCCTGATCTTCGAGGATGGATCGAGCCTGCAAGTGGATACCACGGTGCGCAAATTGCAGATGCGCATGAAACAGGATGGCCACCAGGGCCATATGCATTGATAGTTGATTACTGCGCCTCCCTTTAATTCCCTTGAGGTACTGAAGCAGGCATTCACTTCCGGGTTGCAGCGGTTGCTGCGCAATCCCGGTCTCGGCAGCTATATCCTGGTGCATGCCAACGCCTGTTTTGACATCGATATCTATCAGATACTCAAGCGGGATTTGGCGCACCGTTTCGATAACCTGTCCGTATACTGCCGGGAAGCCTTGAGCGAAGGCCGTGAACTGGCTGGCGCCGAGGATGATCAACTGGTCTTCCTGAAGTTGATGGCGATCGGATTTGAGGGTATACAGGCCACCGAGTTTCGCGAATCGGGGGAGTGGGAGCTGCAGTTCAATCATGTTCGGGCATTTCGGCCCTCCCGTATGAGCCGGCAGCCCGTGCACGGAATCAGTCGTCCCTTCGACCCGAACGGATTCAACTTCAATAAGCCCTATCTTCGTAAAGAAGTCCTCTGGGCGGGGGAGTTGCGGGGGAATGAGGTCGAACTGCTGTATAATAAATTCCCCTTCGCGCCACTGCATGGGTTGCTGGTACCGGACAGGCGTGCGCGACATCCACAGCTGTTGAGTGCCGGCTACCATGACTATGTCTGGTCTCTGGCAGAGGAGTTGGGGTCAGGATTGCCGGGGCTGGGTATCGCCTACAACAGCTATGGCGCCTACGCTTCCGTCAATCACCTTCATTTTCAATTCTATGTGCGCCCATCTCCTTTGCCCATTGAAAGGGCGTGTTGGCATCATAATGGCGGTAGAATGCACTACCCCCTGACGTGTGAGGTGTTCAGCTCCGCAGCTGCCGCCTGGGCGCATATACGGACACTGCATGAACGGAAGACCGGTTATAATCTGATCTTTCGGCCAGGCCGGCTCTACTGTCTCTCACGCAAACGGCAAGGTCATTATCAGCATGCGCCCTGGACGAATGGTTTTGCCTGGTATGAACTGGCCGGCGGAATTACCACCTTCAGTCGATCGGATTTCGAAACCCTGGATGGCATGGCGATCGAGCAGGAGATGGGTAAGCTCAGGGTGTGATCGGGATTCATGGGGGATGGGGCAGTGACTATAACCATCTCAACAGGTAATAGAGGCGAAATCCTTCGGACGAGCGTGAAGGCCCCATCACCTCCGCTGCGTGACGGTCTTTCTGCTCTGAGGCGGCTGCCAGGGCATCTTCAGCGCTGGCGAACGGTTGTACGCAGTTTTCCGGGAAGCGCTTGCGGCGTTGGCTGGGGGTGTAGATAACCGCGTAGCAGCGCTTCACGATGGCTTGGTCGGGGTCTTTCTGCATAGATAGAACCTATGTCGAGTTGGCGTGTCTGATTTTGACCTTTATTAGAGAATTCTGCTATAGTTTCGCAGCTTTTTTGGTGGCTTTTGAGGTTTCCGCCCATGGGAAGGTGGAGCAGCAAAGCTCGGAATTTCAACATATCCAGCAGAATTTAGAGCAGGATTGATCATGAATAAATGGTTCATAACCGCAACTATCGCCCTTGGCATCGGTTTCAATCTGGCCCATGCCGCCGGGAATGCAGATGAGGGAAAAAACAAGGCTGCAATCTGTGCAGGATGCCATGGCGCTGATGGGAATAGCCCTATCAATCCCCTGTGGCCGAAAATTGCGGGACAGTCTCCAAGATACATCGAGAAGCAGATCAAGGATTTTAAATCGGGCGCCCGTGTCGATCAAACCATGTCACCGATGGCAATGCCGCTCTCCGACCAGGATATAGCAGATTTGGCCGCCTACTACTCCAGTCAACCACGGCAGACCGGTGAGGCTGCGGCGGACAAGGTCAGTGCCGGTGAGGCGATCTATCGGGCTGGCAATTCCGAGACCGGCGTGGCTGCCTGTATGGCCTGCCACGGCCCTGCAGGATCAGGCAACCCGCAAGCTAACTTTCCAGCCATAGCAGGTCAGCATGCTCCCTATGTGGAAAAGGCGCTGAAAGATTTTCGTGACGGCAAGCGCACCAACGACGCGAGCAAGATGATGCAGGGAGTTGTATCCCGTATGAGTGACGAAGAGATGGCAGCGGTTGCCCAGTATGTACAGGGTCTGAGCAGGTAATCGCCATTTTCGGTACCTATATCCGATACAATAAGGCGGCTTATGGCCGCCTTTTTTTTACGTTTGCATGCTATTGTAGTAACAACTTGTGCAGTGACGCTCAAGTTTTAAACCGGTGATGCCGTAAAGACTAGAGCAGTCGAGGTAATAATCAAAACACGCGCCAGAACAACGATGCACAATCAAATCATTCAGAATCAGTCCATGCTGGACGGTACAGACAGACTGCGCCTGCTCAGCTACAACATACAGGCCGGTGCCGATACCAGGCGCTACCATGAGTATGTCACCCGTGGCTGGAAACAGATGCTGCCGCATAAGCAGCAGCTGGGGAACCTGAATCGGATCGCGCATCTGTTGAAGGATTTCGATGTGGTGGGGCTGCAGGAAGTCGATTCAGGCAGTCTGCGCAGCGGTTTTATCGATCAGACCGCCTATCTGGCCGAGCATGCGGGCTTTCCCTACTGGTACCGGCAGGTGAATCGAAAGTTGGGTAAGCTGGCTCAACATAGTAACGGTGTGCTCAGCCGGGTTGAACCGAGCATCATTTCAGAGTACCGACTGCCCGGATTGCCAGGTCGCGGCGCCGTATTGATGGAGTTTGAGACCAACGAAAAGCCTCTGGGTATCTGTATGATGCACCTGGCATTGGGCCGTCGGGCGCGTCTGCGCCAGCTCTCCTATGTCAGCGATCTGGTATCTCACTACTCACATCTGGTATTGATGGGGGATTTCAACTGTGGCTGCAGTTCCGAGGAATTTCGCTACCTGATCGAACGGACCAACCTGCAAGGCAGTCCCTGCGACATGATGACCTTCCCCAGTTGGCGCCCGAGTCGCAAGCTGGACCATATCCTGGCCTCGCCCACCCTGAAAGTGGCCAAGTCGGAAGTGCTCAACTATGCACACTCGGACCACTTGCCGGTCAGTCTGGAGATCGAATTGCCGAAAGATGTGGTGCTGCCCATGGCCGCATGAGGGATTTCCTCGACAATCCTGGATTTGGTTGCTGACAGCATTAAGATTACGCTTTACATACTCTCGCGAGAATGGCGATAAGCGATGAATGAGAAAGACTGGAAAGAGCGATACGAAGATCTGCTGCGTCAACATGAAAGCGAGGATGAAGCCAACCGCGAGCTGGAAGAGTTACTGACTCGCACCATCATACGCTTGACCCTTGCAGCCAGCGGTTTCGATTCCCGCCTGGACCCACACCTGAAGGGTGTCCGTGACGCTGTCCGCGGTGGTGTCAACGATAAACTGAAGAGTAAACTGAACGCTCTGTCGGATGGATTGCTCCACTTCTCGGAAGATGCGGGTGAAGAGGATGTCGATAAGACGGGCGGCTACATCAAGCTGCTCGATTCCCTCCAATTAAACAAAAAAGAGGCACAGGAAGCGGCTGGGTTAATGCATCAACTGGCCGATGATCCGTCACAGATGGAGATCGGTCAGTTCTCCCGGTTGGTTCAGCTCTTGAGCAGAGACCAGCCCGTAAAAGTGAAAAAGACAGGCTTGTTCGAACGTCTGCTGGGTAGTGCTCAGGGTGAACATGAGGAGGGACTGAAACCCAATGATATTCTGCTCAATTTATTGGAGCAGGCCTCTTGGCCGGGACATTGGGGAGATGAAATCAATCAATTAAAACGGCGTCTCGACGGAAAGGCATCAACCGATGCCTGGTCGGAAGTCCTGCGTGATCTGCTCGAACTCTCGGCAAAATCCTATGGTCAGGTTCAGATGGAGATCAAGGAGGCAGAGGATTTTCTGGAAGAACTGACCCAGCGCCTGCAGGATCTGGGTGTGCATCTGCAAAGCGCCCACGATGGACGAAATCAGATTATCGAGCACGGTAGAAGTTTGAGCGAGAAGGTGACCGGCCATGTCGGTGATCTGGGTGAGAGTGTCCAGGCGGCGACCGATCTGCAACAGTTGAAAACGGCCGTGCGTGAACGCTTGAGCCTTATCCAGAGTAATATCGATGACTACCTTCAGGAAGAGAAACAGTGGCACCAAAAAACCGAAGAGAGTGAGCAGGAGCTGAAACATCGATTGGCGAAACTGGAGAAGGAGTCCAGCGAACTGCGCTCGCGCATGGTCGAGGCCCATCATCTGGCGCTGATTGATGCCGTGACCGGACTACCCAACCGCCTGGCCTACGAAGAACGGGTGGAGCAAGAGTATGCCCGCTGGAAGCGATTCAACGCCCCCCTCTGCATGCTGGTCTGGGACATCGATGACTTTAAATCGATCAATGACCGCTTTGGTCATCAGGCCGGAGACAAGGCCCTGCGGGTCATCGCAAAGAGTCTTCAATCACGTCTCAGAGTAACTGACTTTATTGCCCGCTATGGTGGCGAGGAGTTCGTCTGCCTGCTTTGCGGTACCGAAGGTGGCGAGGCATTGAAAGTGGCTGACGAGATGCGCAGGTCGGTAGAGACCAATGGCTTTCATTCAGCAGGAAAACCGGTTCCGGTGACCATCTCGTGCGGTATTGCACCCTTTACCGGGAGTGGTTCAATCGACAGCGTGTTTTTAAGGGCGGACAAGGCCCTCTATGAGGCGAAGAAGGCCGGCAAAAACCGTTGTCAGTTGGGTTAAAGCGCCGGCAACATATCTGAGCCCAGGGGGCAGAGCCCGGGATGTTCAACCCGGAGATCATATCTGCTGATAGAAATAGCGCCACGGATGCCCAATGCAAACCAGCTTCAAAGCCGTGAGCAGTGTGGGGGATGGGATCGCTTCCTGCGGGAAGATGTTTTCCACAAATAGAAACAGGCGTCCACAACCGGCGCTGTGCCGGAAGTCGTAGGTAAACGGATCCTGGCGGTGACCACAATGGGGACAGCCGACCTTGCAGCCTTCATTACCCGTCAGGCAGGATTCGAAACTGTCACGCCACTCACTCAATCGTTTGCGGCAGGCCTCGCAACGAGGGGGCTGGGTGTTTGTGCCGCAAAGCAATTTGGGGCGGGGGTAAGGGCCGCCTTGTAAAAGGTGGCAGAATGGTTCGCCAGAGGCATCCGCTTGCAACCGGATATAGGGAGAGCACCCCATGAAGGTCACCAGCTGCATGAAATGTTCCCCCAGCAGATACCCAGTTCCGCTCTCCAGGGCTCCTTCTATCAAACCTATCTCATGCAGTTTGGTGAGGATAGCATCAGGGTCATCAGGCAGCAGATAGGGATCTTCCGGTGTCAGCACCAGGCGACCGGTATGCAGCGGTTGGTTCATTGGCTGTACGGGACGGGTGCCGGGAGTGGCGCCGGTCGATAGAGTGGAACCGCTGTGATACTGTTTTTCGGCGAACCATCCACCAGTTTATCGCTGTAAGTCATATAGACCAGGGTATTGCGTTTATCATCATAGAACCTGACAACCTGCATCGTTTTGAACAGAATGGATGTGCGTTGTCTGAAAACCTCTTCACCATCCCGTGATTTGTTCAGAATGTCCGCGGCCAGCTTCACCGGACCTGTCTGTCGGCAGGCGATTGAGGCGTCTGCAGTGTCCTCTGCAATACCGATGGCGCCACCGACGCCTCCTGTTTTAGCTCTGCTCAGATAACAGGTGACACCGGGAACGGCCGGATCATCGAAGGCCTCGATGATGATCTTATCGTTTGGACCTACCACCCGGAATTTGGTGCTTACCTGCCCCAGTTCTTCCCCTTGCGGCAGAGAGGAAAAAAGCAAACACAGCAGCGCGGCCGGGATGGTGTGTTGCCTTGGACGGTCTGGGTTGTGTGTGGGCTGTAGGGCGACTTGCGGCTTGAGCGTCATGGTCCAAGGTTTTTTTGTGTCCCGATTGATCAGGGCCGGCTGGGATGAATCCAATTAGTACTAGCGGAGCAGTTTTTCAACCAACAAAGTGGCATCAGCGAATGGTAACACCGCTGGGCGTGAAAATGTTCCAGTGCTTCGGGGTACGCCCCGGAGGAAGTGCCCTTGGGGCATGTCTGAAAAAGGCGCCGCCCTGTGTGGTCCGTAGTTCAGTTGGGTGGTTCAAAAACTATACCACGCCGATACTGGTGTCTTATCATGCACGACAGAGCCGGATGAATCAGTGTTCACAGCGCCTGGAAAGAGTACAGTAAACCCTGAGCAAGGCGCCCCTGTGTCACTACGGCTCATGTTGTCGGGTAACGCCAGACTGCGAAGGTCAGTCGACTACAGGCAGCTGCGCCCGACAGGCCTTGTCAGGCCGGCGAAACGGCATGCCATCTTTGCGCCACCGGGAAATAGGGTCTCAATATAGCGTTTGGTCCAGCGGCAATCGTTTTGGTCCTTGCACAGATTGCGCGCCAGGATCGGTATCTCCGGTGCGATCTCATACTCTTTGTAAAAACGATGCAGAAAATCGATCAACAACCAATGTTCTTCGGTCAGTTTTACACCAGCGGCTTCTGCCAAAGCTTCAGTCACTGCAGGACTCCAGTCATCGAAGTCGAGTAGATAACCTTCATCATCAATGGCGATCATCCGACCATCTACTTCGATGGTCCTGTTAGCTTTTACCGCCTCAGGCGGATCGGCTATATCGGGGTGTTCAAGCCTCATGTCGGTCTCCTTGGTGTGCATTTTGCCGTGTTTTTGTTGTTGTTGTCTTTTAAAAATAGCAGGATAAACCGGTGATTTTTCAGCCTGATGTTGATATAAATCAACTCTTTTATACTTAAGAGATATTGAATATAGTCGGTTCCTATAACTAATTGTTCATAAAAAGATTTTTTGGTTCGGTGGGCCATTAATCCGCACCGGTGTTTCCCCACGGAAATTGTGCCGACCCGGCATCAGGCATTGGTTGGAAGTCAATGGGAGTGTGTCATAGATCAATTCGATGATCCTGTGCCTGGCCATTTACGGAGACCTCGTATTTCCGCTCCAGTTCTTCAATGGGAGGACCCCTAGGCTGCCATGCTCAGGTCTCATGCCTGTTGTAACAGATTGTGAATCGCCTGATTCCAACCAGCAGGGCCGGGCAGCTCGGTGATCGTGGCATCGGGTCGTTGTTCAAGTGTGATATGCGTGCCGTCAGGTTTGCGTACTATGATCGGAATATCGACTGCCAGCAGCATCTCACGATCAATGTTGCTGTCACCCAGGCCTACGGTTTTGGTGACTGCATAGCCGTTCCGCTTCAGATGTCTGGCCACATATCCGATTGCCTTGCCTTTGTCCGTATCACCCAACAGGTGGTGGAATCGGTCGCCTTGTAAAAGTCGCAAACCTGCATGGGTGACATCCAGCCGGAACTGACTTAGTCCGGATTCGCTGCCTTGCCAGAAAAACGCCTCTGAACCGAGTCTGTGCATGGCGAGCTGCGCCATCTCCTTTTCCAGTCCGGTATATGCCATGACCTCATCCACGGTCATGTCCCCTAATCCCAGGGTGTCGTAGCTGGGATTTGTCCGGCTGTCGACAAGAAAATCACGGATCTGCAGATAGCCCGGAGGAGCGATCTGCGGGGCCTCGCCGGGATAGATGATAACGGCGCCGTTCTCACCGATCATGGGCCCTTCGAGTCCGAGTCTTTGCATTAAAACAGCAAGTTCAGCATGGGTCTTGCTTGACACGGGAATGACCGGAATATGCCGTTCTCTGAGTCGTTGCAGCGCGGGAAGTGCCTGATGGTGATCGTGACTATTGGGATCCAATAGTGTGCCGTCAAGGTCTGTGAATACAAGCCATCCCATTGTCATTGCTCGGAATTCTATGCCTTCTGAGGAATTAAATCAGGTGTGCTGTATAAAGCCCACAGTCAAACAGTGCGCATTAGCATACCTTGAGATTGGTATATCTGTATGATCTGGCGCAATTGACCGACTATTCGTCACATCGCAGCATCGGGTAAATATTAACCGGGTGCCTGAATTGTGATAATCATGCACTGAAAAAAGAGAGGGTGGATGAATCCCTTGCCCGGCCTTTGGGATGAGATCTGATACCAATGCAGCTGTCACGACACTCCATCCACCCTGATATTGCTAAATCACATGTTTAAGCTACTCGATCGACAGCTGTCATTATATCCTTGTCAAGTTTAGGGGGGCTGTTAACGGGTCCTAAAAAGCGTTTGGAGTATTCTGACCCGCACTGTGCCGCCATGGAACTCGACCGGCAGGTATGCTTTCAAAATGCTATCAAACCCAATTATCAATAAAACCTCTCCCACTGAGGGATATAGTGAATAGACTTTCAATAGCCACTGCACTGTCAAAATTCAAAGGGGTGCTGACTGAGACAATCAGTTGGGATTCTGCCGCCAATTTCTTTCGGGCAAGAAACAATGCGGACGTGACGCTTGCGACTTCCATGAGTGGAAAATATTCCGCCAATGGTTTGTTGGTCTGGCCATGCCTGTTGTTTTTGATACTGACTTCCACGTCCGGCTGGGGTGCGGAAAAGCCGGCCCCCCTGGTAATCGTTGCTGAAGTCCTCGAGGATGATTTCATCGAGCGGATCGAGGCATTGGGTACACTCAGAGCGAATGAATCGGTCGAATTGACAGTGAATGTGACGGAGACGGTCAGCGCGGTTCATTTCGATGACGGTGAACGGGTTGAGACCGGACAGGTGTTGGTGGAGATGACAAACCGTGAGGAGCATGCCCTGTTGCAGGAGGCCAGGGCCACCCTCAATGAGGCCAAGCGCCAATATAACCGGGTCAGTCGGCTCGAATCTCAGGGAATCGAGGCGCAGTCACTGCTCGATCAGAGACGACGCGAAGTGGATACCGCTCGCGCCCGCCTGGCGGCCATCGAATCCCGCCTTGCGGATCGGCTGATCACAGCGCCCTTTTCGGGTGTCATCGGTCTGCGCAACATCAGTGTCGGCGCATTGGTGGAAACCGGCGATACCATCACCACCCTGGACGATGACACCACCATGAAGCTGGAATTCGCCGTGTCATCCGTCTATCTCGCGGCTCTGCAACCCGGCCTGCTGATTCGCGCCCGCAGTCGGGCCTTCCTGGATCGTATCTTCGAGGGCGAAGTGAAGGTCGTGGATAGCCGGGTCGATCCGGTCAATCGCTCGGTCCTGGTGCGAGCGATGATTGCCAATCCGGAGAGGTTGTTGAAGCCGGGCATGCTGATGACCGTGGAACTCATGCACAATCCCCGCCGTACCCTGCTGATACCCGAGTCTGCGCTTATGCCAAAGGGTAGCGATCAGTTTGTTTTCGTCGTCGAGGGTGAAGAGAATCGGGTGGAGAAACGGAAAATATCCATCGGATCACGCCGCCCCGGCGAGGTTGAGGTGGTCAGCGGGTTGATGATGGGGGAGCGTGTCATCACCCATGGCACGGATAAGGCCAAGGCCGGCGGGAAGGTGCGTATCAAGGGCATGCAGAAAGGCGAGGTTGCCATCGATGCCTTACTCAAGCCATTGGTCAAGGCCGCCAAGGGCAAGCCATGATCCTTTCCGACATCTCAGTCAAAAGGCCGGTCTTCGCTTCCGTCCTCTCGCTGTTATTGATTGCCTTCGGTTTGGTTGCCTTCGATCAGCTACCGTTGCGCGAGTACCCCAATATCGATTCACCGATCGTTTCAGTGGAGACGATCTATCCCGGTGCGGCCGCCAATGTGGTGGAGACGCGTATCACCCAATTGATCGAGGATAGAATCGCCGGTGTCAAAGGGATCCGTTTTATCTCATCGGTGAGCGAGGATGGACGCTCCGCGGTCACCATCGAGTTTGACGTGCAGCGGGACATAGACGGTGCCGCCAATGATGTGCGTGACCGGGTATCGGCCATTCTGGACAATTTGCCGATGGAAGCCGAGCCGCCGGAGATCCAGAAGGTCGATAGTAACGAGGATGTCATCATGTGGCTCAACCTGGTCAGTGACCGGATGACCGTACCCGAACTGTCCGATTATGCGCGGCGCTACCTGGTCGACCGATTTTCGGTGCTCGACGGCGTGGCCCGGGTGCGGGTTGGCGGCGGCCAGACTTTTGCCATGCGTATCTGGATCGACCGACAGGCCCTTGCGGCACGCGGCTTGACGGTAACCGATGTGGAGCAGGCCTTGCGCGCCGGGAATCTGGAGTTGCCCGCCGGGAGCATCGATTCGGTCGACAGGGCGTTCACGGTACGGGTGAACCGGACTTTTCACTCCGCTGACGATTTCGCCAGGCTGGTGCTCGCCCGGGGTGATGACGGTTATCTGGTGCGGCTGGGTGAAGTGGCCCGGGTTGAAAAGGGTGCCGCAGAGACACGTACCTTCTTTCGCGGCAATGGCGTGCCGATGGTCGGTATCGGTATCATCAAGCAGTCCACCGCCAACACCCTCGCCGTGGCCGAGGCGGCCAAGGCAGAGATGGAGCGGGTCAATACCAGCCTGCCCGAGGGTATGGAGATCAAGCAGAGCTTCGATAGCTCCGTATTCATCGAAAGAGCTATCAGCGAGGTCTACAAGACCCTGTTTATCGCCATTCTTTTGGTGGTTACCGTGATCTTTCTGTTCCTCGGCAGCGTGCGTGCAATGATTGTTCCGGCGGTGGCGGTGCCGGTTTCACTGATCGCCACGTTTCTGGTGCTGCTGATACTCGGTTTCACCATAAATATACTGACCCTGCTCGCCCTTGTGTTGGCGATCGGCCTGGTGGTGGATGATGCCATCGTGATGCTGGAGAATATCCATCGTCGTATGGAGGAGTATGGCGAGTCAAGGCTTGTGGCGGCCTTTCGCGGCGCCAAGCAGGTTGCCTTTGCGGTGATCTCAACCACCGTAGTGTTGGTGTCCGTGTTCACCCCCATCGCTTTCCTCGGGGGTGATCTCGGACGGCTCTTTTCAGAGTTTGCCCTGACCATGGCCGCAGCGGTCGGCTTCTCCAGTCTGGTCACCCTGACCCTGTCACCCATGCTGGCATCCCAGATCCTGCCTGCCGGCAATGTCGGCAGGGCAAGCCTCAGTCGATGGGTGGACGGACTGTTTGGTCGTGTCCGGGATATCTATATCAAGACACTGCATGTGGCAATGCGCCATGTATGGCTGATGTTGTTGTTCGCCGGTATCGTGGCGATGGCTTACTGGCTGTTGCAGCAGATACCGGATGAGTATGCCCCCAAGGAGGACAGGGGCGCCTTCTATCTGATCGTCAACGGTCCGGAGGGCGCCTCCTATGAATACATGAAGGAATATATGGATGAGATCGAACGGCGCATGATGTCCTATGTGGAGTCCGGCGAAATCACGCGCCTGCTGGTAAGGGCACCCAGGCGATTCAGTAACTTCGCGATCTTCAACGGCGGTATCGTCATCAATGTGCTGAATGAGTGGAACTCGCGCCGCAGTGCCTGGACGATCATGAATGAACTGCGAAAAAACCTGTCCGATCTTCCCGGTGTGAAGGTCTTCCCGGTGATGCGCCAGGGCTTTGGCCGACGCATACAGAAACCGATCCAGTTTGTGATTGGAGGCGGTACCTATGACGAGTTGGCGGAATGGCGGGATAGGCTGTTGCAACAGATCGAGCAAGACAATCCGGGTTTAGTGGGTCTCAACTGGGACTATAAGGAGACCAAACCGCAGTTGAAGGTGGATATCGACTACGATCGGGCGGCGGAACTGGGCGTAACCGTCGAGACCATCGGCCGTACCCTGGAAACCATGTTCGGTTCGCACAAGGTAACGACCTATATCGAGCAAGGGGAGGAGTACGATGTCATTCTTGAAGGTGAGCGCAGCGATCAGCGTACTCCCACAGATCTGAATCATCTCTATGTCCGCTCCACAGCCAGCGGTCAGCTGGTGCAGCTCTCCAATCTGGTGACGCTGCGGGAGATCGCCGACTCGATCAGCCTGAATCGCTATAATCGCGTGCGCGCCCTGACTATCGAGGCCAATCTGAAACAGGGGTTGGCCTTGGGTGCGGCGTTGGAGTACCTTGAGGGATTGGTGCGGGAGCATCTGCCCGCCCATGCCATCATCGACTATAAGGGGCAGTCCAGGGACTACAAGACCGCAGGCAGTTCCGTGGTGTTCGTGCTGATACTCGGTGTGGTGGTGGTCTATCTGGTACTTGCCGCACAGTTCGAGAGCTGGTTGCATCCATTGGTTATCATGTTGACCGTGCCCTTAGCCATGGCGGGGGCGCTACTGGGCCTCTATCTGACAGACCAGACGCTGAATATCTACAGCCAGATAGGTTTGATCATGCTGGTGGGACTGGCGGCAAAAAACGGTATCCTTATCGTTGAATTCGCCAATCAGCTCAGAGACGCGGGCAAGGTATATTCAGATGCCCTGATAGAGGCTGCCCATGTGCGATTCCGCCCGATCGTGATGACCGGTATAACCACGGCTGCGGGCTCCCTGCCATTGCTGCTATCAGCCGGTGCGGGTTCCGAGACACGTACTGTGATAGGCACTGTGATCCTCTCGGGTGTCATTGCCGCGACCCTGTTTACCCTCTATATCGTACCTGTCGCTTATCATCTCCTGGCCAGGCACGGAGGATCACCTAAGCAGCTAAGCCAGCAACTGGAGAAGGAACTGACGGAACAGCGGAACCAGCTGGATTAGCGTGAATAATCATAAAACCAATCATGTAAGCGGCATTATTTCGCCGCTCATATAGGCAAACCAACGCTAGTGGAATATTAAATGGCTTCAGCGGTAGCCATGCACATCGTCATATCATTGGCGCTTGTCGCTATGTGGTGATTGGCGTTCATTTACGGCCTGTTCCTTGTCTGTTTAGTAGCTTCTTGATTAAGGGGGTGAATCCTTAATACATATGTTGACCCCCATTCACGGAAAGCGTCGATCCGGTGATGAAGCTTGCATCGTCAGCAACCAGGAACAGCACGGATCGGGCAATATCTTCCGGTTCTCCGAGACGCCCAACCGGTATTGTCTTGATGATTTTCGCCAAAATATCCTCCGGTACTGCGCGCACCATGTCGGTTGCTACATAGCCCGGCGCCACAGCGTTGACGGTAATTCCTTTGGTGGCGCCCTCCAAGGCCAAGGCTTTCGTGAAACCATGAATACCTGATTTCGCCGCCGCATAATTGACCTGTCCATACTGTCCGGCCTGGCCATTGACAGAGCCGATATTGACGATGCGGCCGAACCCCCGCTCACGCATACCACTGATGACAGCGTGACAGGCATTGAAGCAAGAGGCCAGATTGGACTGGATGACCTTGTCCCATTTTTCAAAGTTCATTTTATGCATGGTGCCGTCTCGGGTAATGCCGGCATTGTTGACCAGAACCTCAATTGGACCGATCTCTTCTTCAATCTTTGCGATTCCAGCCTCTACCGCATCAAAATCGCCGACATCGAACTTATAGGCGGGGATGCCGGTACGTTCAGTAAATGCCTTGGCCGCCTCTTCATTGCCGCCGAAGTTTGCGGCAACCGTGTAACCCGCATCTTTCAATGCCACAGAGATTGCCTCACCAATTCCGCGTGTTCCTCCAGTCACTAATGCTACACGTCCCATAGATCATCTCCTCTGCTTGATTGTTGATTTATTGCTTATTCAGATACGCTCGAAGGCTGCTGCGATACCCTGACCGCCACCGATGCACATGGTGACCAGCGCATTGCGTCCACCGGTACGCTGTAGTTCATGGATCGCCTTGGCTGTGACGATTGAACCGGTCGCTCCGATGGGGTGGCCCAGGGAGATACCGCTGCCGTTGGGATTGGTTTTATCCATTGGAAGATCGAGATCTTTAATCACAGCCAGGGCCTGGGCCGCAAAGGCCTCATTGACCTCCAATACATCAAAGTCGGTGATTGACATGTCCGTATCCTCCAGAAGCCGCTTGACCGCGGGTACGGGACCTATGCCCATGTATTTGGGGTCACAACCGGCAAAAGCGTAGCCTATCAGCCGTGCCATCGGTTTGAGCCCCATGGCTTGGGCCGTCTCCGCCGCCGCCAACACAACGGCTGATGCGGCATCGTTGATGCCTGAGGCGTTTGCAGCCGTGACTGTGCCGTCTTTCTTGAAAATGGGGCGTAGCTTGGCCATGCTGCCCATATCGGCATCGGTACGAAAGTGTTCGTCTTTTTCGAACAGTATGGTGCCTTTGCGGGACTTGATCTCGATTGGCACAATCTGATCTTTAAAACGCCCTTCTTGCCAGGCGGTTGAAGCGCGTTTATGGCTTTCGACGGCCAGTTGGTCCTGTTCCTCACGGGTTATTCCCCACTTCTCGGCAATATTCTCCGCTGTGATCCCCATATGGACATTCTCGAAGGGGTCCGTGAGTGCGCCTACCATCATGTCGACAATTTTGCTGTCCCCCATGCGCGCGCCCCAGCGCTGGTTGACTGAAGTGTACCCGGCGCGGCTCATACACTCGGCGCCACCACCAATAGCGACATCGCAATGGCCGGTTTCAATCTGCTGGGTGGCTGAGACAATCGCCTGCAGACCGCTGCCGCACAGGCGGTTCAAGGTGAATGCAGGGGTATCGACCGGCAGGCCCGCGTTTACCGACGCAACACGGGACAGATACATATCTCTCGGTTCTGTGTGGATAACGTTTCCCAATACGGTATGTCCGACAGTATCGGGATCAACCCCGGCACGTGCGACCGCCTCTTTGATGACGGTTGCCGCCAATTCGCACGGAGCAATATCTTTAAGGGTGCCGCCATATCCGCCGACGGCTGTACGTACTGCGCTCAATACGACTATGTCGCGGGTTGTTCCCATCTCCCCCTCCGTATCATTAGTGAATTCTATCTCAGCATAAATATTAGCATGGAAAAATCATCCGTTTGTAAATTGCTCGTCCCTGCAGTGGCGCAAAGTGAGAAATGGCTGTAACTGCAAGGGTAATCACTGCCGGTTTCGTTCGTCATTATGGGGCATGCGGATTCGGGCAGCGGCATGTCTGATCCGTAAAGGCAGCTGATCTCGAATCCGTCGAGTCGGTTGCAGGTTTTGTTGCCTATCGTCATCAATGGAGCAGCAAATGGCGGTCGAACCTGATCTATAGCTTTGTCGAGGTGGACAACCCCTCCATTGCGCCGGGTACCCTGAATGAGAGTGCGGACAGTGTACAGGTCAACCTGATGTACGATCCGACAAGGCCGATAACTCGGCGCCATCTATCTGAAGGGTTAGCGAGAGAAGGAAATGGTAGTGAAATAGCTGGCTCCCCGACACTTTTTGGTTGTAGGGGAGTTGTATCGCTCGATGGCTTTTATTCAAGAAATAATGCCTTCATCCAGGCGACTTGATTCAATCAGGAAATCGTAGCAGCGATCGCGATTCTTCTTGTCCGCGCGCAGCTTCATGGCGGCGCGCGGGTGTTGATTGAGGTGTCCGCTGATGCCATAGATGTCATTGAATCCCCATTCGATCTCTTTGCGCAGAGGGACGAACTCCTCCTGGATCGCTTTGTATATGGGTTCGACATCAAACTTGGGGTTTTTCAAGAAATTGAGCAGCAGTTCAAGGTTGCAGTTACCAGCGCCGCGACCGATGCCATTGATGGTTGCATCGAGAAGGTTTACCCCGTCGATTATCGCCTGCTGGGTATTGGAGAAGGCGAGTTGTTGATTGTTGTGCGCATGGAATCCCAGTTCCTTGCCTGGCGCATATTTCTTGTAGAGATTCAGGTAATCGGTCACCTGTTCGGAATAGAATGCACCGTAGCTGTCGACGAGATAAAGGTAATCAAGTTCAGCGGTCTCCTCAACCTGGTTGAGGGCCTCGATCAACTCGGTACGAATGGCGGCAGAGCAGGCCATGATATTGATGGTTGTTTCGTACCCCATGTCCTTTGAGCGTTTGACCAGGTCTAATCCTTTGTCGATGTCGGGGACATAACAGGCCACACGCGCCATGTCGAACGGACTTTGATCTCTGGGTTTCAGGTTATTGAAATCCACCCGGCCGATATCGAACATCACCGCGATCAAAGGTGGGTTTTCACATTCATGGGAGTCGATGATCATCTTCAGATCATCATCGTCACAGAAGTTCCATTTGCCGAATTTATCGCGACTGTATTCCTCACTGACGGCGAGCTTCTTGCCCAGTTCGATAATATCCACGGCGGAATCACAGGCAGCGCGATAGACCGCCTTTACGAAATCATCGGTAAAATGGTAGTTGTTGATCAGACCGCCGTCGCGAATGGTACAGTCAAGGACTTTGAGCTCTTTGCGAAACACGTTGGGATTCCTCTTGACATCAGGTGGGATTGAATCTGCTGATTCTAGCCGATCGCATGCGCACGTACTATAGGTGAGTTTCTGAACGGATCGATAACATCATGACAATGCATTTCAGGTTAATCGATAACCTGTGCGTTGACAGTCAGGGCTATGCCGTTGGGGTCAGTGATGACTGGCCCTAGGAGGCCTTGCCGAGTGGTGCGAGTGTTTCCAATAGCTTATCGACCTCAGATTCGACGGTTTCCGAAATTTCGAGGCAGATATCAGATGAGACATTGGCGCTGTCCAATGCCGATGGATGAGGTTGCAGCGTCCCCTGGTCAAAGGGTTGGTTTTCATTCCATGACCTCGATAGAAGTACGGCGATATGCACGATAGAGGTCTCCAAAGGGAATTTTCTGGCGCGCAGGGGTTCGGGGTGGAATTCGGTTGTTTCGATCAGGGAGTCCGGCAGTTGCCACTGTCGCATCAGGACAGCGCCAACCCGGGCATAATCCAGACCCAGTAATTCGCGTTCGGCCTCCACTGGTGGTAGTTGTTGTTCTCGAGCCAGGTTATCGGCCCTTATGATCTCCTGGGGAACGCTTTGATAGAGGATCAGGTGGCCGATGTCACTCAGTAAGCCGGCGACAAACAGTCGCTCACTATTCAGCACCCCCCGTCGCTTGGCGAGCTGTTGGGCGGCAAGTCCGCTGAACGCGCTGCTTCTCCAAAAACTACGCATATCCAGGTGGGTGGGATCGATACCACGGAATGCGTGGGCGACGCAGGTTGTCAACGCCAGATCATGGATCTGCTGGGCGCCGAGCATGCTTACGGCTCTTATCACGGTCTCTATTCGGCCGGCAAGGCCGAAATAGGGACTGTTAACCAGTTTGAGCACTCGGATCGTCAATGCCGGATCCGTACTGACGGCATCGGCTATTTCGGTAATCTCGTAGTCGGGTCGCTCGACCACCGATTTCAGTCTTAAGTAGGCTTCAGGCAGACTGATGAGTTTGGCTTCGCGGGTCACCTTTTCCCAGAGGGTTGGCATTTTGTTACCTCAAATCGCTGCGTACCCGATCACTTGGCGCCACGGTACTATTGCTTGCCTCCGGTTTCAGTGCGCAGCGTGAAAAAAATATCGGTCGGTGGCGTATAAAAGGATTATATCAGCCCTACGCCATATTCGAAGTGCGGATTAAAGGCGGGAGCGTATGGCTGTGGTGTCTGGCTAGCCCCAATATTTCACGCATTAAAAAGGCAAAATCCTGATACTTCGATATAATTCAGTTGCTTACACTGTAATCGAAAGGATTTTGCCTGTGACAAACTGTACCCAGACTGCCTTTGATTTTCCAGCCCTAAAACGCCGTATGGTTCAAGCCGAGTTTTCCGGTGGCGATATCACCTCGGACGGCGGCGTGTTGCTGCTGCGTGAGATCGACAGGCGTCTGGGATTGCTCGAGGCGGTTGATGCGGTCATCCCCGACCCGCGAGATCCCCGCTATATTGAACACAGCCAGTTGAGCCTGTTGCGCCAGCGAGTCTATGGGCTCTGCCTGGGTTATGAAGATCTGAACGACCATCAGACACTACGCACCGACCCGGCCCTACAGAGCTCGATCGAACGCGAGGAGGTACTGGGCAGCCAGTCGACACTTTGTCGGCTGGAGAACCGGGTCGATCGCCGGGTTGCCGTTGATGTCCACAACCTACTGCTCGAGCAGTTCATTGCCTCATATGATGCACCACCCGATGAGCTGATCCTGGATTTCGACGCCACGGATGATCCGGTGCATGGCCGCCAGGAAGGCCGCTTCTTTCACGGCTACTACGATCACTACTGCTTCCTGCCCCTGTATGTCTTTTGTGGCGATCAACTGCTGGTGAGTTATCTGCGGCCCAGCCGGATCGATGCGCCCAAGCATGCCTGGGCGATTCTGGCGCTGTTGGTCAAACGCCTGCGCCGGGCTTGGCCTGAAGTGCGTATCATCTTTCGGGGCGATAGCGGCTTTTGCCGTCACCACATGCTCAGCTGGTGCGAGCGCAACGCTGTGGGCTATATCGTGGGCATCGCCAAGAATGACGCCTTGCTGCGGTGTATCCGTGAGCCCATGCAGTGGGTTGAGGAACTGGCGAAGCGAACCGGCATGAAGATGCGGGAATTCTTTCAGTTTCACTATGCCGCCAGCACCTGGAAGACGCGTCGCAAGGTGATCGCCAAACTGGAGGTCACCGACAAGGGGCCAAATCCACGCTTCATCGTCACCAACCTGGCCGGCGACAAACAGCGCCTTTACGATGACCTCTACTGCGCCCGTGGTGACATGGAGAACCGAATCAAGGAGCAGCAACTGGGGCTGTTCGCCGATCGCACCAGCGCGCATTACTGGTGGGCCAATCAGTTTCGTCTACTGCTGTCCAGTCTGGCCTATGTGCTGATGGAGGCCATCCGGCGCCTCGCGCTGAAGGGCACGGAACTGGCGCGTGCACAGATGACCACGATCCGGCTCAAACTGTTCAAGATCGGGGCGGTCATCATTCGCAACACGCGACGGATCCGCTTCCTGCTCTCCAGCACCTATCCCTATCAGGCGCTGTTTTTCCAGGTGGCGGCACGACTCAAGCCGGGATAGCCCGGCAGAGTGCTGCCCCGGCACGTTGATCAACAATGGGGGTAAGGGGGAGTCTGCCCGGAGGGTGGAAAATCAGGGCTTGATAGAGGTTTGGTTCCCAGTGAGGGCAAACCATCCAAGCTTGGCCATATCACCGGCTAAATTTAAAAACGGATGAAACATGCGGGCTAGCCAAAGGAAGGTGTGATTCCATCGCGTCGAATTGTCAATGGCCCAGGATCGGTGCCGGTGAGTTTTCTGTTTGGCGCCCGGCTTTACTCATGGCATAGATTGCTGCTTGAGTCAGTTTGAAGTTTTCAATATGTGTACGCTCAGTGATTTCAAGTTCAACCTTGTTGGGCGGTAGCTTGGGCTTGTAGCATTTTCGAAAGAACCTTTCACTGAGCGTGGACTCACACGTGCCTTAATTACCGTATATCGATTCCATCTTGCTGGCGATACGGCTCTTATTCTTTACTTCATTCAACGGGTATTTCACGATGACGCCATATCGTTTCAGTTCTCCGATCCTGATTTCCGCATAGGGAACTTCGTTGCCCGATTCTGCCGTGACTTTCACATTATGTCGTTCGAGACAGTCGCTCTTATTGGTCAGACCGCAGTAGTCGGCCGGCTGACTGATAACATCGATCAACAGTTCAAGGTAGTCGTTGATGTTCTCCAGGCCTCGTGAGGATTTTGCGAGTTTTTGTTCCGTATCGGCGAGTCGTCTGGTCAACCGACTCTGTTTTTCCTGCGTCAGTTTCGATTCCTCGGAGACAAAGTCGAGTGCCCCATGTTCGGCCTGTAGTGATCTGAGTGACATCTGAAGGTGAACCCGTTCTCGTTCCAGGTCGGCTTTCTTTTCCGTTTGACGGGCGATTTTCAATACCGCTTCGGCAACAAGTTGCTGAAAGGCCCTTTCTCGCAGATCCAGCCGTACCAACGCCTCCGATTCCGCCGGTTTGACCAGTTTATGATCGGAAAAGTTGATTACACTCTGCATGATACCGCTTTGCACCATATCGCCTTTCATGGTATGGCCCAGTACAGTCTTTTCATGGCGGCTCATCAGCATCAGGGCATAACCATGGGATAGAGAAAAACTGCCTGGCTCATTCGCGAAGGCGCGGAATTCCCTGGAGTGGCTGAACAGATGTTCCATCTGCTCGGAAGAACCGAAATAGGAGTAGACCCTGGGATCGCTTGCAAAGGCCTTGGTGCTGATCTCTATCGGCCCAGGAATCTGTGTGATGAGTCTGTCGATGTGGCCGAGGGCCGTATCGACGGCGGGTAACAGTTTTTTTCGATAAGCGGAAACCAGTTTGATACGCGAATCGAAGTTATTTACCGCCAAGTCGATATGGCTGTCGAGTTCCTGGGAGGTGTATTTCGACTCGTAATGCTGTTTCGACCTGAAGAGTTTTCTTAGCAAAGAGAGCATCGAGTTTTATCGCCACTGTTCTAATTATTATCCCTAACTATAGACCCAATAACTGAAAATGCATGGTATTCAAGGTGCTGGCCGAGAATGATAAGCGAATATGACGATTTTCGCTCACGGTCCATCCGCTTCTTGCCAACAACTGTAACAGAACTGTCATAAAGGATTGCTATGGTCATTGAAACGAGGGGTGGCGATGGTAAATATATAAGGCACCAAGAGGCAAGATATGGGTAAATTTGCAAGCAGGTTACGCATTGGGGAGAAGATAGGGTTCGGATTTGGTCTGGTGGGTCTGCTGTTTCTTGGCGTAATTTGGCAGTATCACTCGATACTGCAGCAATCGCTGGCTGACTACCAGCGCCTCCAGGATGTCTATGGCGCAAAAAAGAGCTATGCGCTGGAGATCGAAAACAGCATGCTCGAGGCGCGCCGGGTAGAAAAGCTGTTTCTTATCGATCGCAGCGAAGCGCGTGTGGAGGAGGTAGGCGGACATGTGCAGGATGTACTCCGGTATGCAGAAGAACTGGGGAAAATCGATCAGTCCGCCGCTAATACGTCGAGTCGAATCTCTGAGCTCAGTCATGCCTACAATCAGCAATTCCTGATGATTGCTGACGCCTGGCGAACAAAAGGACTGGATCATAATTCAGGTCTGCAAGGGGCATTTCGTAATACCGTGCATGAGCTGGAAGCAATGGCCGGCCGTTTTAAAGTGGGAAACCTCTATTTACAACTACTGCAAATACGTCGAGGAGAGAAGGATCTCGGGCTGCGGCGTGAAGCGCAATACCGTGACGGGGTATTTCAGCTTATCGAGGAGTATAAACGGAAATTAGCCGACTCGGAGCTGGAGCGTCCGCTACAGGAAAAGTTTTTGCGGGAGATCAATACCTACCGTGACACTTTTGCGGTCTACGCGCGTGATGTGCTTGCGAAGCAAAAGGTTGCAGGCGGTAAGGGGCCGTTTCGGCAGGCAGCCCACCGGCTCGAAGCACTCATCAACGGTCATTATATACCCGACCTGGAACAACATATTCTGCAACTTAGGCGACGGGAAAAGGACTACCTGCTCAGGGGTGACAAGGTCTATGTGGACATGGCGCTCCACGAACTCGAGCTTATCAATGCCCAGGTCGAGGGGTCTGGCATCTCCATCAAGGATAAAGCCATGTTTGGAGGTTTATTGGCAAAATATAAAACCGACTTCCTGGCACTGGTAGAGCAAAACGGGGTAATTGAACAGGTCACTGAGGAGATGAAAAAGGCGGTGGCCGAAATTGCCGGCCTTGTGGATGACAATGTGGTCAGCGCCAACCAAACGATGAATCAGATGGCGTCGGATATCAATTTCACGTCCAGAGAGAATGAGAAACTGATGTCGTGGATTGTAGCCGGTGCTGTTTTATTGGGAATATTCTTTGCCATTACCATCACATTGCGTATTGTCCATCCACTGCGGAAAATGGCGGGTATACTGGATCAACTGGCGTATGAGGAACCAGCGGAACGGATGTCGTTTGTCCCCGAAGGGCGGGACGAGGTCAATTCCATGGCCGAGTCGGTCAACACGATGGCCGACCATAAGGCGCGTTTTATAGCCTGGTGGAAGATGTCGATGGAAGAGGCCGATGTCTGTGAGCAGCTTAAGAAGGTCATCACGGCGGGTGACGGGCAAAAGAATCAATCGCTTGGAGAGGCTGAAAAGGAGCTGTTGAACGCAATCGCGGCAAGGAGGGAGTTACTAACGGAACAATATCGTGAGATATCGCGACCCAACAGGGGCATATCCGAGCGGGCGGAAAGGTTGCTGAAGGAGCACCACAAGGGTGAATCGGGTACTTCGATCAATACGATTTACCATTTGACTCAATCGATACGCAATATTCTTGAGATGACGGCGACACCCCACAATTCCAAAGCGATGACAGGCTAGTGCTGGATTCGGGGGAGTGAACGGCGTAGCTGACGAAAGGCCTCATATTCATCTATCTGCCGGTCGTATCACTTACCGGTTCCTAAGGCATGCGGGTCATTCCGGAATGGGTATTACCATGACAGGCACCTTGGAGTGGCGGGTGACGCGACGTGCGGTGTCTCCCATCAGGCCGCCACGCAGAATGCCTTGGCCACGCTTACCGATGACCACCAGGTCGTAGCCGCCGGAGTGGGCCTTTTCCACGATTCTGTCACCCGGTTCACCAATGTCGACGACCACGTCGTAGGCTACATAGGGTGAATCGTCGCTGCTGTCCATGCATTCTTCGCAGAACTGTTCGATACCCTCTTTAATCGAGGTGTCGCTGCGTTTCCGATTCACCAGGATCTCCCTGGCCTCTTCCACGTTGCGGTTTCTGATCTCGTTCCAAAGCTCCTCATTGAAGTAGCCTTCGAGAAACTTTTCGAACTCACGGGATTCCACCACGTGGAAGACGGTCAGTGCGGCATCGTAGGTATGCGCCAGACTGGCGGCATGAGGAAAGGCAAGGCGGCCCTCTTCAGAGAGATCGGTGACATAAAGGATCTTTTTATAGCCGATACGGGGTAGTTTTCTATTAGGCATATCCGATCTCGCTTATCAGGTCTTTTCCGGTGATTTCTTGAACCAATCCAGCCAGATGCCGCTGAGCAGCCAAGCATAACCGTAGGTGCCGATGAGGATCAGTATGAAGGTGACGGCGATATCCTTCGCTGTGCCATCCAGTGAAAAGCCGGGTACATAACCAAACAGGAAGGGACCGAGGTAGAGAAACTTGGCGAATTTGAATGAGGTGAAAGCGGTCTTCCACATATTCGCCTTGGCGATGGTGGCGCCGGCGAAAGCGGCGATACAGACCGGCGGTGTGATGTTGGAGTCCTGCGACAGCCAATAGACTATCATATGGGCGGCAATCGGGTTGACGCCCAGTTCGGTAAGTGCCGGTACCGCAACTACCGCTGTAATCAGATAGGCTGCAGTGACCGGAACACCCATACCGAGAATCAGCGAGGCCAGGGCGATCAACAGGATGGTCAGCCAAAGTTTGCCATCCGCAAGCTCGATGACGATGTCGGCGAAGGTAAGCACCAGCCCGCTGTAGGTGAGTACGCCGATAATAATACCGATCACGCCCACAGTGGCGCCGATTTTCAAGCTCGATTCAGCGCCGGCGCGGGACGCTTCCAGGAAACCTTTCAGATCGATGCGTGTGCCCTTGCGGAACCAGCTGACGACGATACAGGCAACGATGCCGAGGATGGCTGAATAGCCGGGCGAGTAACCGAGCAACATGAAGATGGTGATAATGACCAGCGGCAGGACATAGAACCACTCCTTTTTGAGTATCTCCTTGGCGCTCTCTTTCGATTTTTCACCCACGATGTTGAACCGCTTGGCCTCATAGTGGACCATGACGAATACACTGAAGAAGTACATCAGGGCCGGAAAGATGGCCACCAGCATGATCGTGGAGTAGGGTACGCCGGTCAATTCGGCCATGATAAAGCCACCGGCTCCCATGATGGGCGGCATGAACATACCGCCGATGGAGGCGGCCGGTTCGATGCCGCCCGCCACGTGGGGTCTGAATCCGGCCTTCTTCATCATCGGAATGGTAAAGGCGCCGGTGGATACGGTGTTGGCGATGGCGCTGCCGGAGATGGAACCGAACAGTCCTGACGCGATGACAGATACCTTGGCCGGACCGCCGATCTTGTGACCGACCGCGGCAAGGGGGAAATCGATGAAAAAGCGTTGAGCGCCGCTTCTCTCCAGGAAAGCGCCAAAAATCACGAACAGGATGATATAGGTCGCCAATACATTGGCCATGATGCCGAACACGCCATCGCTCTTGTAAAAGATGCTGGTGCACAGGTCAGGGAAGGTGTCCCCCGCATGCGATATCATCTCCGGGGCGTACTCGCCATACACGCCATAGAGCAGCATGATCGCACCGATAATCACAAATACGCTGCCGACTACCCGCCTGGCAAGTTCGACGCCTATCAGCACACCGACCATGGCAATCCACTTATCGAGTTCGGTCTCCGCGCCGGCGCGATAGTTGATGGCCTCGAAATTGACAATCCAGTAGCCGATCGACCCGATGGACGCCGCGATCAGTATATAATCCCACACCCTGCCCCAGACAGTGGGTGTGCGGTAGAGCATGAAGACGAGCATATAGGTGATGATGATATAGATGCCGCGATGGTACTGGGTGGCGGCGGGTTCCAAAACTGCGGAGTAGGAGTAGAAGAGCACCAGTCCCAGTGCCAAGGCGTCAAACATGATCTGTTCGATTTTATGGAGTTTTTCGTAAAGCATCGTATGATCCGCTAGCTAAGGCTTTTCAACGCCGAGAAAAGAATGCCTTGTGAGAGGTTATTCTTACGGCTATTTTGAATTTTATTACTCTTATCCTTTCTCTACTCCAGTATCGCTCTGCGTCTGGATGTGACGGTGTGACGATCCCGTTGACACCGGTGCGAAATGAACAACCGGAACATGAAGCCGATTGTTAACACACTATATGCTGTAGTGATAATGCGCCATTCTCGTTGTTATCTTGGCATTTATACATGATGCGGTCGAACTGAGTTCTTACGCCTTTTGATCCATAAAACATAGACGAAAAAGATGATCTATGCCAGCCGATGGCAAACAAACGGCCAATCCTTGACCCATGAAGCGGATCATGATGTGGCTTCAAGTTGAATCGCTTAAGCGGATGACTCGCGCAATAGACCTGCGGCCCGCTGCATGGCTTCAAGCGCCGGTACGACTTCCTGCCAGCGTCTGGTCTTGAGACCGCAGTCGGGATTGATCCACAGTCGATCTGCCGGGATCCGCTGCATTGCCCGCCGCATCAGCGTCAGGATCTCATCGAGGGATGGGATGTTTGGAGTGTGGATGTCATAGACACCCGGTCCGATTGCGTTGGGGTAGTCGAATGCCTCAAACACCTGCAGCAGCTCCATGTCCGAACGGGATGTTTCGATGGTGATTACATCCGCGTCCATGGCGGCAATTGCCCCGATTATGTCGTTGAACTCCGAATAGCACATATGTGTATGAATCTGGGTCGAATCCTGCACGCCGTTGGCGCATACTCCGAATGCATGGGTGGCCCATTCCAGGTAACCCTGCCATTCACTGCGCCTCAGGGGTAGTCCTTCCCGCAATGCCGCCTCGTCGATCTGGATGATTGCAATCCCGGCCCGTTCCAGGTCAAGCACCTCGTCTCTCAAGGCGAGCGCCAGCTGAAGACAGGTGGCCGCGCGGGGCTGATCGTCGCGCACGAATGACCAATTGAGCATGGTGACCGGGCCGGTGAGCATCCCTTTCAAAGGTTTTGTCGTAAGGGACTGTGCATAGTCTGTCCACTCGCCGGTAATGCAGTGATGACGCTCGATATCACCGTAAATAATCGGCGGCTTTACGCAGCGTGAACCGTAGGATTGCACCCAAGCGTGCTCCATAAAGGCAAAGCCGTCCAGCTGTTCGCCAAAATATTCCACCATGTCGTTGCGTTCCGGTTCACCATGCACCAGCACATCCAAGCCGATCTTCTCCTGTTGCCGGATGCAGTAGGCGATCTCCTGTTTCATGGCCTTTTTGTAACTGTTCCAGGTCAGCTTGCCGTTACGATAATCTCTGCGGCATTGACGTATTGAACCGGTTTGGGGGAAGGAGCCGATCGTGGTGGTGGGGAAGTGTGGCAGATTCAATCTCTGCGCCTGGACCTGGCTGCGGACCTCATAGGGACTTCGACGTCGCGCCATCGATGGGGTGATTTCCGTCATACGTTGATGAACGGACGGCTTGATCACCCGTTGAGATCGCTTGCGTGTGAGCAGAGCGTTGGCGTTGTTCTCCAGTTCGGCTGTTACGCTGTCTCGCCCCTGATTGAGGGCAGTGGCGACGAGTTCAAGCTCAGTCAGTTTCTGTTTGCCAAAGCTGCACCACGCTTTGATCTCCGGATCGAGTCTTTGTTCACATTCCAGGTCGAGCGGAACGTGCAGTAGTGAGCAAGAGGGAGCGAGCCATAGCCGTTGCCGGAGGCGGCTATGGATCGGCTCCAGCCACGCCAAAATAGCGTTGAGGTCACTCTTCCAGATATTCCGACCATCGATAATACCCAGGGACAGGATCTTATGCACGGGCAGCCAATCGATAATCCGGTTGACCTCCTCCTGTTGCCGGCTCACGTCGATATGCAGCCCGGCAACGGGCAGCTCGCATGCCAGTTGCAGGTTTTCCCGCAACTGACCGAAATAGGTGGTCAGCAGTAGTTTGACCGGACTGCTTTGCAGTTGGTAATAACTGCTGCGCAGGGCATGTTGCCAGGTTGCGCTGAGTTCGGTCACCATTATCGGTTCGTCGATCTGCACCCACTTTACACCAGCCGCTGCAAGTTGAGTCAAAAGATCGGCATAGATGGGCAGCAAGCGCTGCAGTAGATCAAGTTTGTCGCTACCGTCCTTGCTTTTACCCAACCAAAGATAGGTGACCGGACCAATGATAACCGGTTTAATCCGCTGGGGGTCAGCGCCGGTTTCGGTGATTTGCGTGAGCAGTGTATCGATCGCCAACCGGAATTCCGTGGCGTGCTGAAATTCCGGTACGATGTAGTGGTAGTTGGTGTCGAACCATTTGGTCATTTCAGCAGCAGCCTCAGGCGGCGTATCCGGGTTGGTGGCGCCCCGGGCAACCTGAATATAGTCATCAAGGGTGGTGATCCCCCCTTCCTGCCGGAAACGGGATGGGATATTGCCGAATAGAAAACTGCTATCCAATACCTGGTCGTAGAGCGAAAAATCTCCCACTGTCAGCATGTCCAGTCGAGACTGCAACAGCAGATTGTCCTGGCGGATTTGACGGGCCGTCCGTTCCAGTTCCCGCCGGTCAAGCTCCCCCCGCCAATAGGCCTCGAGGGCAAATTTCAATTGTCGCTTGGTGCCGATGCGGGGCAGTCCGAGATGATGTGTTGTGACCATAGTCCTTGCTCTGAGATTTCGTTATTACCAGAGCGCTATTGTAAGGAGGCGTATTATGAAAATATAATGATCATATTGTTACCTGATTACTCATGAGGCTCAGCTATTGAGCCTGTGGTGCAAGCATAATGGAACCTACTGAATAAAAGAGGATTTCATCATGCCGAGAAATACTATTCAATTTCAAAAAGGTCTTGGTTTGCACGATTTTCTGGAACAATATGGGACCGAGGATCAGTGTCGACAGGCATTGTATGATTTGCGCTGGCCGACGGGCTATGTCTGCCCTGAGTGCGGCAACACAACAGGCTGTGAACTCAAAAAGCGTCAGATATATCAATGTCACAAGTGCCATCATCAGACTTCCCTGACCGCCGGCAGCATCTTCCATGGCACCAAGCTGCCGCTGAGAACGTGGTTTCTTGCGATCTATCTGTTGACCCAACGCAAGAAAAGTATCTCGGCGCTGCAACTTTCCCGCGAAATCGGGGTGAACTACAATACGGCCTGGCGACTCAAGCATAAGTTGATGCAGGTGATGATGGAACGTGAGCGTGGAAAAAAACTGGCCGGTCGCATCGAATTGGATGATGCTTATCTCGGAGGCGAGCAAGCCGGTAAGCGTGGTCGTGGGTCGCGCAACAAAATCCCTTTCGTAGCTGCTGTTGAGACGACGCGGGACGGCAGGCCCATGAAAATTCAACTGCGTCGTGTAAGGGGCTTCCGCAAACGTGAAATCGCCCGCTACGCCCGCTCCTGCTTGATGCCTGGCAGCGAAGTCTTTACCGATGGGCTTTGGTGCTTTAGTGGCGTGACAACCGCTGATTGCCATCATAACCCCATGGTGACGGGTGGTGGGCGCCAAAGTGTCCAGTATTCGTGCTTCAAATGGGTAAACGCGATGTTGGGTAATGTCAAAAACAGTCTGTTGGGTACTTTTCATGCGATTCGAGATAAACATGTGTCGCGTTATCTTGCTGAGTTCGAATATCGGTTTAACCGCCGTTTCGATTTACCCGCCATGATTGAACGATTGCTTTTTGCCGCTCTTCGCACTCCACCTATGCCATATCGCCTCTTGAGAATGGCTGAGGTTTAGGGGTAATCAGGTATTGTTATGAAGTATGAATATGATTCATATATGATAGAGCTGACCCACCTCAAGATCATCGCTGCCCTGAAGCGTCATGGAACGCTCACGGCCGCAGCCGATGCACTTTTTCTCAGCCAGTCTGCGCTTTCACATCAAATACGATTTTTAGAGGGAAAGCTGGGTGTTGAACTATGGGAGAGGCAGGGGCGCCGGTTGAGGCTGACCCGTGCCGGCATACAGTTATTGAAGACGGCGCATGAAATTCTGCCCATTCTAGAGCAGACGGAACAGACCTTAAAAGCCTTGGCCGAAGGAAAACAGGGGACATTGCGTATCGGAGTGGAGTGCTATCCCTGTTATGAATGGTTGAAGGACGTTATTGCTGACTACTTGAGTCGTGAACCGGATGTGGAGGTGGATATTTTTCACCGTTTTCAATTTGCCGGGCTGGAAGGGCTATTGAATCGTCATATCGATCTACTGATCACTCCGGACAGGGTGGAACAGCCCGGGCTTGGTTTCGAAACGCTTTTCCAATATGAGTTGATGCTTTTGGTATCCGGTTCCCACCCGTTGGCTGAAGCATCGTGGATTAAGCCGGAGCAGTTGGCGCAGGAGAACCTCATCACTTTTCCGGTGACGCCGGAGCGTCTGGACATCCTCACCCTGTTCCTATGGCCGGCGGCGGTGAGAACGATAAAACAGAAGCAGATTGAATCATTCGAGATTATGCTGCAGATGGTGGCCTATAATCGTGGCATCTGTACTTTACCGGACTGGTTGGCCGTCAAAGTATGCGCGGAGTTGCCTCTGAAAGCGCTACATTTAGGGAGTCAAGGCATCAATAGGAAGTTGTATGCGGCCTATCGTCATGAAGATGGAGGGCTCGGCTATTTGCAGCGATTTCTGAAAAGGGCAAAAGGACATTGCTGTCCCATTAACTTTTACAGTAGAGCCAGTTGATTGCAATCATTTGTTTTGTCATTGATTGGGTCTCCTCGTAGTAACGCCATCAGGTCTCGTTTTTCAAACAGGTTCATCTGTAATAATCGCAATATCTGTTGAGCACTTTTTCGGATTTTCGACTGGAACTTGATATAGGCAAGCAACAAATAAACACACAAAGCAATCCAGATTTGTGTCATCACAGCATTCTTACTGGTACCGACAAATGATTTGATTTTCAGGTTCTGTTTGATCCACTTGAAGAACAACTCAATATCCCAACGAGCCTTATAAATCTGTGCAATGGTTTTGGCAGCCAGCTTGAAATTATTCGTCAGAAAAACATAATGCTTGCTGGTTTCAGGATCGCGGTAACCGATACGACGCAACTGAATTGGACACTTCTTTGCTGTGATTGGCCCGGTAAATTCAATGATTTGATCTGATGTCAGTCCTTTGCTTTTAATCACTGGCTGGCGGGATATCACCCGATAAACTGCATTGGACTTTTGACGTGTAACAAAGAAAATGCCTTTTTTATTCAGTTGATTATACCACTCGTAGTCGTTATAGCCTTTATCGAAGGTCACAATACTGCCTTTTGGAAAATTCATCAGCTTGCCAATATTGACTTCATGCTGGTTGCCTTCGGTGACAGCAAAGAACTCGGGTAAATGACCTGAATGGTTGAGTCCAACATGTAATTTTACTGCCGCTTTTGTCGTGCGAAATTCAGCCCATGGAAAAACTGACAGGCATAAATCAATGATACTGGCATCCAGGGAATACAGTGGATTCTTAAAACGGAAATCATGCGATGGTGCTTTTGCCTGGCATCGCGTCAACAGTTTGCTAAACAACTCTTCATAAAGCGTGTAAGGCTTGTCATTGTTGATGCGAGATAAACTCGAACGCCTAATCAAACGACTACCCAGGTGATAAAGACGATGCGCCTGTGCCCCGAGATTATCAACCATATCCCGCAAACTGTTTCTACCGGAAAGTTGTCCCATCATCATTGCCACGAACTGGCTCCAGCGGGAGTTTTTACGAAAAGCCCTGCCTGTATGATGTTCTTTTGCCAGTGTTTCAAATTCATGTCTCGAAATCAGTTTCAGCAGTTGCGCAAATACCGTGCTATTATGTGACATGGCCTGGTTATTCCTTTTGATTCAATGATTTGTTTGCGCTTTTATTTTATCAAAATGTGAATAACCTGGGCCTCCTAAATCTCAGTTAATGGGACAGCAGTGGCAAAAGGATTTAAACCCTAGGGCCTGTTAACACTAATCCAATACACCCTGCTGGGGCTGTTTTTGTGCCCAGCAAGGCAGAATGAGCGAGGTGTAGTTATGCTACATGAGCGAATGATAACGCCGCTGGGTGCAAAAACAGCCCCAGCCCTTCAGGCACAACAGGGTGTATTGGATTAGTGTTAACAGGCCCTAAGGTAGGGCATTTTCGGGATACAACAAGATCCTCGCATTACGGAAACAAAACAGCTGAGCAGGCGTATGTATCCTCAGTATCATCATGGATATGCCGGTGAATGAATATCAGTTAGAAGGTTGCAAGTGGAATCTTTGATTAATACGGGGCAGTGCAATAGATCGGTGGCGGACCAATGAAGAGATTTCTTACTTGGCGGGATGACTGGTATCTGGGGATCGATGAAATCGATCAGCAACATCTGCATCTGGTTGAGCTGGTCAATCAGGTGGCGGACTCGGTTATGACGCAACAGTCGGAGTCGAAGGATGACGGTGGTGCGATGCGGCTGGTGCTGCAGCTTCAGGAGGAGACCAGGCGGCATTTCAGGGATGAGGAGGCCTTTATGCGTAATCATGAATATCCCCTGGTCAGCAGTCATCATCGGGAACATGCACTGCTGCAGGCTGAGTTGAGTGATTTGATAAGGGAGATAGAAGAGGGGAAACGCAGGCTCGATATAGAAACCCTGACTTCACTCAAGTATTGGCTTATCGATCATGTCATAGACAGCGATATGGACATAGCCCGCCACATGAACACTCGATAAAGACCATGCAGGGACAGAGGCTGTCGATCTGTACGTTGCAACTTCAAAAGCCTACCATGGTATACAGCTGCATAACCGGCGATACCGTCCGCAACTCAGGCCGGCTGTGTACGCGGTCGATGGCAGAGCCTAACAATCACTATGGACTGAATGATGTTTAAAACGGTCGATATCAAAGAAAAATGCATTCAATCAGTCGGGAGTTGGCTGACATGGCAGTGAGTGTTTTCGATCTCTTCAAAATCGGCATAGGCCCCTCCAGTTCCCACACCGTGGGGCCGATGCTGGCGGCCAAGCGATTTGCGGAAAAACTGTCGGATGAGCGCCTGCTAAAGGTTACACACAGAATTCAGATAGAGCTGTTCGGGTCATTGGGAGCCACCGGCAAGGGGCATGGGACGGATAAGGCGCTATTGCTCGGACTCATGGGAGAGTCCCCCTCAACGGTGGATGTCCAGGCCATACCGCAGCGTATCGATGCTATCCGCGAGCAGAAATCAGTGGTGCTGGGCAGTGGACTGCGGCTCTGCTTCGATATGGAGGGTGATCTTCAGTTTCATCGGAAAAAACAGCTCAAACTGCACGCCAACGGTATGCGGTTCACGGCCTTCGACGACAAGGGGAGGGAGATTTTACAAAACCATTTTTATTCCGTTGGAGGTGGTTTCGTCATTGAGGAGAATAGGCGAGGCGAGGTTGTCATCAGCGAGGATAAAACCCTACTCAAGTATCCTTTTCATAGTGGCGAAGAGTTGTTGCGGGTCTGTGACGAGCAGGGGCTCTCCATCAGCCGGCTGATGTTGGAGAATGAAAAGTCATGGCGTAGTGAGCAGACGATACGCGACAGTTTGCTGCAGATATGGCATGTCATGCAACAATGTGTGGAACGGGGTTGCACCACTGAAGGGGTGCTGCCGGGTGGGTTAAAGGTTAAACGACGCGCTCCACGTCTCTACAGGCAGCTCAGTAACGATGCGGAACTCGATCAGGTGCCGCTCGGCACCATGGACTGGGTCAATCTGTTTGCTCTGGCGGTCAACGAGGAGAATGCCGCCGGAGGCCGGGTGGTGACCGCTCCCACCAATGGGGCAGCCGGAATTGTTCCTGCGGTACTCCATTACTATTGGCGTTTTTCACCGGGAGCAACGGATGATGGTGTGATCCGATTCCTACTCTGTGCCGGTGCGATCGGTATCCTGTACAAAGAGAATGCCTCGATTTCCGGTGCCGAGGTGGGTTGTCAGGGTGAGGTCGGTGCTGCCTGTTCCATGGCTGCGGGTGCATTGGCCGAGGTATTGGGCGGCACGCCGCGCCAGGTTGAAAATGCCGCGGAGATAGGAATGGAGCACAATCTTGGCTTGACCTGCGATCCGGTGGGTGGCCTGGTGCAGGTGCCGTGTATCGAACGTAATGCCATGGGCGCGGTAAAAGCCATAAATGCCGCGCGCATGGCATTACGGGGAGACGGGTCGCACTTTGTTTCACTGGATAAAGTCATAAAAACCATGCGAGAGACCGGCGCGGATATGAAGACAAAATATAAAGAGACATCGAGGGGGGGGCTGGCGGTCAATCTTGTCGAGTGTTGAATTTGATCTAAAAAAGGGGAAGGATTAGCTGAATCTGACCGATAAAGGATGAATAAATCAATATGAATGAACAAGGCGTCTTTTACAGCTGGGAACAGGCCTGTGACTACGTCGGTGACAGTCGTTTTCTGCATGAACTTGAAGAGTTCTATTTCCACTTCAACGGGTTCGCATCTGTCGAGGTGGAGCGCGGAACCTTTGACAGGGTCTATGTGGACGGTTATCTCAAGCTCTACGCCACTGATGTCAACGAGCTGAAAAAGAAACTGCCGGTCACCTACAGCAGTGCCATCATCGATCATAACATTACTATTAACGGTGTCGTTCGTGATGACCTGTTTCAGAAGTTTCTGGTATTTGACGAAGAGCTGCTCATTGGCGACGGGAAGGGCGATATGGAAAATGAGTTCAACTATCCTGCCGACATGCACTTCAACCACGACGATTTGAATCGCGTCTGTGATACTTACGGTATACAGCGTCCGGATTCAGAGCCTCAATCCAAGCCTATTGTTGTCAAGGATGAGGTTACGCTGCAGGTGATCGGAGCGCTTGCCTGTATGCTGGCCATGAACAACGATCTCGACGCCTCCCTGCACAACCAACGGCACATATCGGAAATCATTATCGACGATCTTTTTGTTATGCTCAGCGGTATGGGTATCGAGGTCGACGGTAAACAGAAATTCCTCTATGAAAAACTCATATCAGAAGGTGTGAAAAGCGTCATCGAAGCTTGATCTGTGTACCGGGAAACCCTTGTGCCACTGGGGTATGGTGTCCCTGCAAATAGGTAATGAATGTAATTACTTATTGTATTTGATAGTTATTTTCAGCCCACCCGATTCTACATCAGTGATTACCTTAGTATTTCTCTAGCCCGCATGTTTCATCCGTTTTTAAATTTAGCCGGTGATATGGCCAAGCTTGGATGGTTCGCCCTCACTGGGAACCAAACCTCTATCAAGCCCTGATTTTCCACCCTCCGGGCAGACTCCCCCTTACCCCCATTGTTGATCAACGTGCCGGGGCAGCACTCTGCCGGGCTATCCCGGCTTGAGTCGTGCCGCCACCTGGAAAAACAGCGCCTGATAGGGATAGGTGCTGGAGAGCAGGAAGCGGATCCGTCGCGTGTTGCGAATGATGACCGCCCCGATCTTGAACAGTTTGAGCCGGATCGTGGTCATCTGTGCACGCGCCAGTTCCGTGCCCTTCAGCGCGAGGCGCCGGATGGCCTCCATCAGCACATAGGCCAGACTGGACAGCAGTAGACGAAACTGATTGGCCCACCAGTAATGCGCGCTGGTGCGATCGGCGAACAGCCCCAGTTGCTGCTCCTTGATTCGGTTCTCCATGTCACCACGGGCGCAGTAGAGGTCATCGTAAAGGCGCTGTTTGTCGCCGGCCAGGTTGGTGACGATGAAGCGTGGATTTGGCCCCTTGTCGGTGACCTCCAGTTTGGCGATCACCTTGCGACGCGTCTTCCAGGTGCTGGCGGCATAGTGAAACTGAAAGAATTCCCGCATCTTCATGCCGGTTCGCTTCGCCAGTTCCTCAACCCACTGCATGGGCTCACGGATACACCGCAGCAAGGCGTCATTCTTGGCGATGCCCACGATATAGCCCACAGCGTTGCGCTCGCACCAGCTGAGCATGTGGTGACGGCAAAAGCCGCTATCGCCCCGAAAGATGATACGCACTTCAGGCCAAGCCCGGCGCAGGCGTTTGACCAACAGCGCCAGAATCGCCCAGGCATGCTTGGGCGCATCGATCCGGCTGGGCCGCAGATAACTCACCAGCAGTTGATCGCCACAAAAGACATACAGGGGCAGGAAGCAGTAGTGATCGTAGTAGCCGTGAAAGAAGCGGCCTTCCTGGCGGCCATGCACCGGATCATCCGTGGCGTCGAAATCCAGGATCAGCTCATCGGGTGGTGCATCATATGAGGCAATGAACTGCTCGAGCAGTAGGTTGTGGACATCAACGGCAACCCGGCGATCGACCCGGTTCTCCAGCCGACAAAGTGTCGACTGGCTGCCCAGTACCTCCTCGCGTTCGATCGAGCTCTGTAGGGCCGGGTCGGTGCGTAGTGTCTGATGGTCGTTCAGATCTTCATAACCCAGGCAGAGCCCATAGACTCGCTGGCGCAACAGGCTCAACTGGCTGTGTTCAATATAGCGGGGATCTCGCGGGTCGGGGATGACCGCATCAACCGCCTCGAGCAATCCCAGACGCCTGTCGATCTCACGCAGCAGCAACACGCCGCCGTCCGAGGTGATATCGCCACCGGAAAACTCGGCTTGAACCTTACGGCGTTTTAGGGCTGGAAAATCAAAGGCAGTCTGGGTACAGTTTGTCACAGGCAAAATCCTTTCGATTACAGTGTAAGCAACTGAATTATATCGAAGTATCAGGATTTTGCCTTTTTAATGCGTGAAATATTGGGGCTAGGGTATAGCCCTTGCAAATTATAATACCTGACTATATTACTGTGTTATTGGTTTCGGCAGTCGACCGGTATTCGCCAGGGGCAGTAAGAAATGAATCTATTCCCGCAATCTGTTTACCCAATTTCCTTTACTGTAACAGCCGCAATTGCATACCGCAGGGGAGATGAGACATGGGTATGACAGACAGCAGTGTGGAGAATCTCATAAGCACCGGATATGCCGAGGGGTTCGTCACTCGGATCGATTCGGATACGCTGCCGCCAGGTTTGGACGCGTCGGTTATCCGTGCCATATCGTCACGCAAAGACGAACCGGAATGGATGCTTGAAAAGCGCCTCCAGGCGTATCGCCATTGGCTGAGTATGCAGCAACCGGACTGGGCTGCCATCCGTTATCCCGCTATCGATTTCCAGGCAATCTCCTACTACTCCTCACCGAGGAAAAAACCGCAACTTGCCAGCCTTGACGATGTGGACCCGGAGTTGCTGGCCACCTACGAAAAGTTGGGGATTCCCCTTGACGAGCAGAAGGCGCTGGCCGGCGTGGCGGTGGATGCGGTTTTTGACAGCGTTTCGGTGGCGACCACGTTCCGGGAGACACTGGCTGAAGCGGGTGTGATCTTCTGCTCCATGTCGGAGGCGATACGCGAATACCCGGAGCTGGTGCAGCGCTACATGGGATCGGTGGTCCCCTTTAAGGATAACTATTTTGCCGCTTTGAACAGCGCGGTGTTCAGTGACGGAACCTTTGTCTATCTACCCAGGGGTGTGATCTGTCCGATGGAGCTGTCCACCTATTTTCGTATCAATGAGGCGCGGACAGGGCAGTTTGAACGTACCCTGATCGTCGCCGAAGAGGGTAGTCAGGTCAGTTACCTGGAAGGCTGTACCGCACCGATGCGGGATGAGAATCAACTCCATGCGGCAGTCGTGGAGTTGGTGGCCATGACAGATGCAAAGATCAAATATTCAACGGTGCAAAACTGGTATCCGGGCGACAGTGAGGGCCGTGGCGGCATATACAACTTCGTGACCAAACGGGGGGATTGCCGGGGTGACCGTTCACACATCTCGTGGACCCAGGTTGAGACAGGGTCTGCGGTTACCTGGAAGTATCCCAGTTGTATCCTGCGTGGGGATGACAGTGTGGGTGAGTTCTATTCCGTGGCCGTGACCAAGGGCAGGCAACAGGCGGATACCGGCACCAAGATGATCCATGTGGGCAAGAACAGCCGCAGCACCATCGTATCCAAGGGTATATCGGCGATGCAGGGCAGTAACGCCTATCGGGGTCTGGTACGCATTGCGGCGAAGGCGGAAAACGCGAGAAACCACACCCAGTGCGATTCCCTCCTGATCGGTAATCGTTGTGGCGCCCATACCTTTCCCTATATCGAAGTGAAGAATCCCACTGCCCAGGTGGAGCATGAAGCCACAACCTCGAAGGTGAGTGAGGATCAACTGTTCTACTGCCGTCAGCGTGGCCTCTCGGATGAGGATGCGGTGTCGATGATCATTAACGGCTTCTGCAAAGAGCTCTTCAACGAGCTGCCGATGGAGTTTGCCGTTGAGGCTCGGAAGTTGCTTGCCGTGAGTCTGGAAGGGGCGGTTGGTTGAGATGGATGAGAGGTTTCCGATGTTGACGATAAAGAATTTACGGGCCGGCGTGGAAGGCAAAACGATCCTGAATGGGATCGATCTGCGGATCAATGCAGGCGAAGTGCATGCCATCATGGGGCCTAACGGATCGGGAAAGAGCACTTTGGCGCATATCCTGTCAGGAAGGGATGGTTATCATGTGACTGACGGTAGTGTGAGTTATATGGGTGAGAATCTGCTCGAACTGGAGGTTGAAGAACGGGCGCGCAGAGGTCTTTTTCTCGCTATGCAATATCCGGTTGAGCTGCCCGGGGTGAACAACATGAGCTTCTTGCGGGAATCAATGAATGCGATACGCAAGGCAAACGGCGAAGAGGAGATCGATGCAGTCAGTTTCATGAAGCTCGTACGCGCCAAAGCCAAACAGGTGAAGCTGGATGAAAAACTGCTCAAGCGTTCGGTTAATACGGGGTTCTCGGGGGGTGAAAAAAAGCGCAACGAGATTCTTCAGATGGCCATGCTGGAACCGCGGCTGGCCATTTTGGATGAGACGGATTCCGGTCTCGACATCGATGCCCTGCGAACAGTCGCGGATGGCGTGAATATGCTGCGTTCAGAAGAGAGGGCCTTGCTGGTGGTAACCCATTATCAGCGTTTGCTTGATTATATTCAGCCGGATTTCGTCCATGTGCTGGTGGCGGGCCGCATTATCCGCTCCGGAGGCAAGGCGTTGGCGTTGGAGCTTGAAGAGAAGGGTTATGGCTGGCTGCTTGATGGGGATGCGGCATGAATATGCACGGCTACCGGGAGACCGCGCAACGCACCATCGAGAGTCTGGTGCATGACAATGGGGATTGGCTCATCGAACAGCGACGGGCTGCGATGGCGCGCATGACTGAGCTCGGCCTTCCCCATGCCCGCCAGGAGGCCTGGCGATATACGGGTGTGGAGGGTTTGTTGCAAAAGGGGTTTATATCGACCCCTTCAGTATTGGATTCATCCCGGGACATCGCCATCGATCGTATGCTCGAGGATCCTGTAGCGGGGCGTCTGGTGTTCGTGGACGGTATCTACCACCCCGGGCTGTCGACGGGCATTGAGCAGGCAGGATTCAGGATCGGAAACCTGCGCGCAGCCATGGCCACAGGTGATCAGTCGGTGCTCAGGTCGGTGGGTTGTCTGTCCGGAGTGGGGGATCATGCCTTCGCCGCCATGAATATGGCGACCCAACAGGACGGCGCTGTGATTCAGCTGTCGAAAGGTGTTGTGATCGAGCGGCCCATTGAGTTGTTGCATATGACAACCGGCAAGAGAGACGGGCATGCACAACAGATACGCCACCTGGTCGAGTTGGATGCGGGTGCTTCGGTCAGCCTGGTAGAGCGTTATCTGTCGGTGGATGATGACCACGACTACTTCAATAATATCGTTTGCGAGATCAACCTGGCTGAGGGTGCGACCCTGAGGCACCAGCGTGTGCAGCGGGAGAGCGATCATGCCTATCATCTGTACGGCCTCTATGTCAGTTTGCGACGGGATGCCCGCTATCTGGGTGTGAATGCGGCACTGGGCGGTGCATGGTCACGCACCGAGTTCCATCAACGGTTCTCCGGGGAAGGTGCGGAATGTGAAACCGACGGCATCTATGTGGCCGGTGACGGTCAATTGACGGATTTCCATCTCGATGTGGATCACGGCGTGCCCCATTGCCGAAGTCGAGAGAATTTCAAAGGTATCCTGCATGGCGTGGGAAGAGCGGTATTTGACGGTTTGATCCGGGTCGGGATCGATTCGCAGAAGAGTGAGGCGCATCTGCACAACGCCAATCTGATGCTATCAAGCAAGGCCGAAGTCGACACTAAGCCCCAGTTGGTTATCCTCGCGGATGATGTGCAGTGCAGCCATGGTGCTAGTGTGGGCCGGCTGGATGATCAGGCACTCTTCTATCTCCGTTCGCGGGGAATGGATGCGCATCGGGCACGGCGTCTGTTGTGTCTCGGTTTTGCCGGCGAAATTATCGACAGGTTTGTCACAGACTCCCTGCGTGTAGAGATCAGGAACGATCTGGAACAGCGGATGCGGTTTTGATTTTCATAGGCTTTTCGTACAGAAACGACAAGTGACGGTATACACAGATGAGAGGACTGCAAATCAACGAAGCCGGCAGCAGAACACTACCCACACGGGATGCGTTGATAGAGGCCCTGCGCACTGTTTACGATCCTGAGATACCGGTCAATATCTACGATCTGGGATTGATCTATCGCCTGGAAGTGGACGCCGAGGGCAAGGTCGAAGTCGATATGACCCTCACGGCACCCGCCTGTCCGGTGGCGGGTACACTGCCATACGAAGTCGGCAGAGTGATCGATGCAGTGCCGGGCGTCACCGATGCCACCATAAGGTTGGTGTGGCAGCCTCCCTGGAGCCGGGAGAGGATGAGTGATGAAGCTAAATTTCAGCTGGGACTACTTTAAGAAACCTTGTTGCTTATGCGGCAGGGCTGGTTATCGGCAAGAGATTATGAGAATCATGAAAGCGGCTGAAAGGTTTTGAGTTGACAGGGCCCCGCTTGTCTTTCCCATTCAAAAACAAAGAACTGAAAACTTGAAATTGTAGAAAGTCGCTTGCAAAACGGCAGATTAGCCCGCATGTTTCATCCGTTTTTAAATTTAGCCGGTGATATGGCCAAGCTTGGATGGTTTGCCCTCACTGGGAACCAAACCTCTATCAAGCCCTGATTTTCCACCCTCCGGGCAGACTCCCCCTTACCCCCATTGTTGATCAACGTGCCGGGGCAGCACTCTGCCGGGCTATCCCGGCTTGAGTCGTGCCGCCACCTGGAAAAACAGCGCCTGATAGGGATAGGTGCTGGAGAGCAGGAAGCGGATCCGTCGCGTGTTGCGAATGATGACCGCCCCGATCTTGAACAGTTTGAGCCGGATCGTGGTCATCTGTGCACGCGCCAGTTCCGTGCCCTTCAGCGCGAGGCGCCGGATGGCCTCCATCAGCACATAGGCCAGACTGGACAGCAGTAGACGAAACTGATTGGCCCACCAGTAATGCGCGCTGGTGCGATCGGCGAACAGCCCCAGTTGCTGCTCCTTGATTCGGTTCTCCATGTCACCACGGGCGCAGTAGAGGTCATCGTAAAGGCGCTGTTTGTCGCCGGCCAGGTTGGTGACGATGAAGCGTGGATTTGGCCCCTTGTCGGTGACCTCCAGTTTGGCGATCACCTTGCGACGCGTCTTCCAGGTGCTGGCGGCATAGTGAAACTGAAAGAATTTCCGCATCTTCATGCCGGTTCGCTTCGCCAGTTCCTCAACCCACTGCATGGGCTCACGGATACACCGCAGCAAGGCGTCATTCTTGGCGATGCCCACGATATAGCCCACAGCGTTGCGCTCGCACCAGCTGAGCATGTGGTGACGGCAAAAGCCGCTATCGCCCCGAAAGATGATACGCACTTCAGGCCAAGCCCGGCGCAGGCGTTTGACCAACAGCGCCAGAATCGCCCAGGCATGCTTGGGCGCATCGATCCGGCTGGGCCGCAGATAACCCACCAGCAGTTGATCGCCACAAAAGACATACAGGGGCAGGAAGCAGTAGTGATCGTAGTAGCCGTGAAAGAAGCGGCCTTCCTGGCGGCCATGCACCGGATCATCCGTGGCGTCGAAATCCAGGATCAGCTCATCGGGTGGTGCATCATATGAGGCAATGAACTGCTCGAGCAGTAGGTTGTGGACATCAACGGCAACCCGGCGATCGACCCGGTTCTCCAGCCGACAAAGTGTCGACTGGCTGCCCAGTACCTCCTCGCGTTCGATCGAGCTCTGTAGGGCCGGGTCGGTGCGTAGTGTCTGATGGTCGTTCAGATCTTCATAACCCAGGCAGAGCCCATAGACTCGCTGGCGCAACAGGCTCAACTGGCTGTGTTCAATATAGCGGGGATCTCGCGGGTCGGGGATGACCGCATCAACCGCCTCGAGCAATCCCAGACGCCTGTCGATCTCACGCAGCAGCAACACGCCGCCGTCCGAGGTGATATCGCCACCGGAAAACTCGGCTTGAACCTTACGGCGTTTTAGGGCTGGAAAATCAAAGGCAGTCTGGGTGCAGTTTGTCACAGGCAAAATCCTTTCGATTACAGTGTAAGCAACTGAATTATATCGAAGTATCAGGATTTTGCCTTTTTAATGCGTGAAATATTGGGGTTAGAGTGGTCAACCAGGGTCCGTTTCAATACTTGTTTGCCTTGATTAGAGGTGTGTTATGGCAATTCAACTGACCGAGAGCGCCGCCGGGCATGTCAAATCGATGCTGTCTCTTAGAGATGGCGCAATTGGATTGCGCCTGGGTGCCAGAAAGAGCGGCTGCACAGGTTTCGCTTATGTGGTCGACTATGCGGTACGGGTGGCGGAGGATGATCGATTGTTCGAATCCCATGGCGTAAAAATCGTTGTCGATAGTAAGAGCCTGCCGATGCTCGACGGTATGACAGTGGATTATGTCAAGGCGAATATGCTCAATGAGGGTTTCGATTTTATCAATCCGAATATCAAGCAACAGTGTGGTTGTGGTGAGTCTTTCAGTGTGTAAACAGCCGCCTCAAGGTCTGGAGAACGGGATGAGTGAAATCGACGAGATCGTGGAAAACTTCGAGTTTTTCGACGATTGGGACGGGCGTTATCAATACCTCATTGAACTGGGGGAGGCGTTGCCCGCCATGCCGGATGTTTTGAAGGTGGAAGAGAACTGGGTCAAGCCCTGTATGAGCACCGTTCACGTCTCAGCGCATCGGGATGAAGGCAATCCGGCGCTGATCTTTTTCAAAGGCGATTGTGATACCGCGATCATCAAGGGAGTGTTGGCGCTGTTGATAGACCTGCTATCCCATCGTACCTTGAGTGAAATTCATGAGATCGACGTGGACGCTCTGTTCAAGCGACTTAAGCTGCAGGAACATCTGAGTCCGAGCAGGCATGTCGGTATCTATGCCATTGTGGAAAAAATGATCGAGAGGGCCGAGGCCCTCTCGAAAGTCGAGACATCAAAGCTCGAGCCAACCAATTTGTCGTAAGCTATAACGGCCTCAAAAGATGTCTGCCATGGCCGTCTCTTTCATTGTGCATCATCAGTGCACAGGATATGCGCATTTGACTCGCCAGACAGTGCCAGTCCCTCAAGGTTCGATATGACCTGCATACTGGCCTCTTCCATCATGCCGATGTTGTTGATGCTGGCCTGCTTATCCCCGCTTTCAAGGTGGATCAGGGCCTGTTTGCCGTATTTGTGGACGTCCTGATGGGGTGCTTCGATTTCACGATAACCGGGAAGGCTTGAGAAGCAAGATACCCCTTCGCCGTTATAATACCACTGGCCCAGGCGGCAACTCCTGTGATCAGAGAGCGTGTCGGCGGGGAGTTCGGCCAGACCGAGAAAGGCCTTGTAGATGCTGAACTTGAAAACCAGATGATCAAACTTCGCCAGCTCCACGAAGGTCCGCAGTGAGGTTGAGGAGATGGTTTCCTCCATCGATTTCGAAAGCTCGAATTGCTGTTTGATGGTTGCGATGGAATCCGAGACCTGATTCTGAAAATTGTGGGTTACATCCATCATCGGTGACATGGTATCCATCGATTTCTTTGTCTCTTGCGTGATGGTGTCAACCAATGCGGCGATTTCCGTTGTAGCCTCCCGTGTACGCCCGGCCAGACTGCGAACTTCATCGGCGACCACGGCAAATCCCCTTCCCATCTCGCCGGCACGCGCTGCCTCGATTGCCGCATTCAATGCCAGCAGGTTGGTCTGTTCCGATATGCCCTGAATGATACTGACGAAATTACTGATGTTATCGGCAATCGTACCCAGTTTATCAACGCTTTCGGAACTCTGTTTGGAGATCTGGGTGACACTGTCGATTTCACTGTGCATGACCTCGACACTGGCGATCGCCTGGGTTGAAATCTCAGAACCGCGGATTGCATTCACCTTTTCATCTTTCATGTTCGTGGCTGTATGCATCAAAGAGTGCTGAAGCTCACTGAAAGAGTCGCTCAGTGTGGAGGAATTCCCCAGTAACTGCTGCTGCAGATGCAGTTCTTTCGATTCCTGTTCAATCCGTTGATGCAGTTGTGCATTCTCTTCCTGGAGTGTGGAGATCTGTGCGGCCTGCAATTCGACCTGACCGCTCTTCTCTTCCAACTGCTGTTGTAATCGGGAGATCTGTTTCTTATTGGATATGCCAAACATAAGGATTCTCGGATAAAGAAAGTTAACGACTACGGGTTTTTCTGAGACCAGATATGCCTATAGCGGCCGATAATCGCAAAAATCAAAGGTTAAAAGGTTACGAAAATGTTAAATCCTGTGAGAAAACATAGGCATCGTTGCAATAGATCTTACTGTCGGTGCTGTCCCGGCCATAGGTTGTATAATCTGGGGCGGTGCTTGGTTATAAGGCGCTGGATTAAATCCGGATTGATCTATAACAGATTTCGATTGGCGGCGAAGCGTATGATTTCTTGTATCCAGGCGGGAGAGATCGTCGGTCTCCGAGGGTAGTTCAAGCTTCCTTGAGAGACGGTCCGATCGGTTATCAGCGACTCAGGGGCGTCGTTACCGGTCTAACTGCAACTCAATGGTGCCGGTGGCCTCGATGCGCAGTGTCTGACTTCCCGCAGCGAGTGCAGGGGCGGCGGATGCCCCCTCCAGGGCCATCATGTTGGCGCGCATTCGCAAGGGCTGAACCGGCCGGTCCGATGCCTGTATCGATAGTTCCACCAGGCGATATGCGTTTCGTCCAAACTGTTTCGTCACCAGGTCGGCGCGTTTGCGGAAGGCGTCGATTGCCTGCAACGTCAGCGACTCCTCCACCTGTTCCCTTTGCGCCGGCGAGATTGCATAGCTGATTGAGTCCAGAGCCAGGGTAGACTGCAGCTGGTTCAGCAGTTTACTCAGCCTGTCGCTGTGGGTACTCTGCAGGCGGATCGATTGGCGTACACGCCAGCCGGTCAGCCTCTGCTGCCGGTAGATTGGCGAAGTCTGATAGCCGAGGGTCTGCACCTTGATGCCTTCTCTGCCCTTCGCTTCACTAACGGCCTGAGATATCAGGCGGTTGACGCTATCAGTCAGCGAACCGGGGTCACTCCCCTCTTTCTGTGCATAGAGGACCGCGATCAGGGTGTCATTCTCAACTTCAGCCGAAGCACTGCTGTGTAGTTTCACATGATCGTAGCGGTGGGTCTGTCCCTCAGCCTGTAGCGGGGATTGCTGCGCCATCAGGCTGAGACAGACGAGGAGAGATGCGGCTGGTTTCTGTATGGTCGATTTGGACATGCAACCTCCTGTCATCGTTTTGGTTACGCCCATCTGCAATGGGCCGGCTGGTATCAGTCACAGCGACCCGCCCTCACACTGTCCGGGTTCTGACCTGTCGGTATAATCCTATAGTAAATGTCTGATAATTATGTACAACTGCCAATTTGTATCCATTTATGGGTAGGCAGAGCGGATTCATGGGTTTCCAGGGAAGCTCGGATTCATATCCTCACGGCGAACTTAAAGTTATTGTCCAGTCAGGCGATATAGATTACTGCAGCTTGCAGGGAATTGTTGAAATTCCGCGGGTTGAAATGGAAGGCAATATTCCGCCCTCAGGTAATGAAGCGGTTCTGGAAAACAATAACATTATCGTATCAACATCGGGTACTAAAGGGAGAATCAGGTAGGTAAACCGGGATTTCATGCAGAGCAGCGGTCACTGTAAAAGTGGACTGCTGGGTAAGCAGCACAAAATCATCCGCCACCCGGATATGCGGTGTGGTGTTGTAACAAGCTTTGGGGGACCATTGCGATTGGCGTAGCGTGTTTCGCGAACCACATTGGTGGGTCAAGTCATTAGTGTGGAAGGGTTTAAGAGTTACCTGATTACCCCTAAACCTCAGCCATTCTCAAGAGGCGATATGGCATAGGTGGAGTGCGAAGAGCGGCAAAAAGCAATCGTTCAATCATGGCGGGTAAATCGAAACGGCGGTTAAACCGATATTCGAACTCAGCAAGATAACGCGACACATGTTTATCTCGAATCGCATGAAAAGTACCCAACAGACTGTTTTTGACATTACCCAACATCGTGTTTACCCATTTGAAGCACGAATACTGGACACTTTGGCGCCCACCACCCGTCACCATGGGGTTATGATGGCAATCAGCGGTTGTCACGCCACTAAAGCACCAAAGCCCATCGGTAAAGACTTCGCTGCCAGGCATCAAGCAGGAGCGGGCGTAGCGGGCGATTTCACGTTTGCGGAAGCCCCTTACACGACGCAGTTGAATTTTCATGGGCCTGCCGTCCCGCGTCGTCTCAACAGCAGCTACGAAAGGGATTTTGTTGCGCGACCCACGACCACGCTTACCGGCTTGCTCGCCTCCGAGATAAGCATCATCCAATTCGATGCGACCGGCCAGTTTTTTTCCACGCTCACGTTCCATCATCACCTGCATCAACTTATGCTTGAGTCGCCAGGCCGTATTGTAGTTCACCCCGATTTCGCGGGAAAGTTGCAGCGCCGAGATACTTTTCTTGCGTTGGGTCAACAGATAGATCGCAAGAAACCACGTTCTCAGCGGCAGCTTGGTGCCATGGAAGATGCTGCCGGCGGTCAGGGAAGTCTGATGATGGCACTTGTGACATTGATATATCTGACGCTTTTTGAGTTCACAGCCTGTTGTGTTGCCGCACTCAGGGCAGACATAGCCCGTCGGCCAGCGCAAATCATACAATGCCTGTCGACACTGATCCTCGGTCCCATATTGTTCCAGAAAATCGTGCAAACCAAGGCCTTTTTGAAATTGAATGGTATTTCTCGGCATGATGAAATCCTCTTTTATTCAGTAGGTTCCATTATGCTTGCACCACAGGCTCAATAGCTGAGCCTCATGAGTAATCAGGAAATATTATGAACATATAAAGACATCAAGTGAACCTGCGATTGATTTGGAGATTTCCTAAATCTTCAGGTCACCACAAATACAATTATCAAGGGCAAGTACGTTATCTTTTCGACAATGTTGTATCCACAAGGATGTCTGCCGTCAGTAAAAATAGTGGACAATCTTCCGCCCTTGGCAGGAAAGGAGGCATACCTGGATTGCAGGCACTCCTGCAGTGCCGGATGAGTTTCCCTTTCACTATCGAGTGTGACAGGGATCATGTTGGCTATCACATCCGGACGGATTGCAGTGAATTGCCGAACCTAAGCGACACTCAATCTTTTCGACGCCGAATACCGAGCCGCACCGATTTCCTGCCGAACTTTTCACTGACCGAATCCAATGTTTCGTAGAGACGATCCTGTTTGGAATCGGTCTCGGATTCCATCTCGTCGAACAGGTCGCCTTGATCCATCAAACGGGAGGTATCGTTCTCCCAACCGCCGATTCCCAGCCCGATCAAGCGCACCGCTCGGCCCTCCCAGCGCTCAGCACGGTAGAGTTCCCATGCCTGTTGGAAGATCTCCCGGTCCGCCGATGTCGGCATCGTCAGGGTCCGGCTTCGGGTATGGGTCTCGAATCCCTGAAAGCGGATTTTGATGGTCACAATACGCCCTCTGCGGCCCTCACGGCGGGCAATATACCCCACCTCCTGCGCCGCCCATTGCAGGCTATCACGCACTATCTCCGGATCGGTGATGTCTTCGTTGAAGGTGGTCTCTTTGGAGATTGATTTGCGCTCACTGTCGAGGTGAATTCTGTCCGAGGCGATGCCATGGGCCTGCTCATGGATTTTAGTGCCGGCCAGGTCACCCAGGTGACGCCTCAATTCCAGCAGGGATAGACGACGCACGTCGGCCACCGTCCGCAGGCCTATTCGTTGGAGAACCGGGGCGCTCTTCGCCCCCAGTCCACGCAGGACGGTCAGGGGTTGGGGATCGAGGAAGGCTTGTACTTGATCCGCCAGTACGATGGTGAGGCCATCGGGTTTCCGGTAGTCGGAGGCAAGTTTGGCAATCAGTCGATTGGGTCCGATACCAACCGATGCAGTCAATCCCACACACTCCAGGATAACCGCTTTGGCGCGGCGTCCGATCACCTCAGGGGGGCCGGTCAGGCGCTGCATGCCGGAGATATCCAGGAAAGCCTCGTCCACGGAGACCTTTTCCACTGTCGGGGAGATACTCTCAAGGGCCTGCATGATCTGCCGCGAAACCTCTCCATAACGGGTCATGCGGGGACGCAGATAGACCGTCTCCGGCGGCAACCGACGGACAGCCTCGCTGATCGGCATGGCGGAGCGCACACCATAGCGCCGGGCCTCATAGGAACAGGTGGCGACCACCCCGCGTTTGCCCGGTTTCGCGCCCACGACCAGCGGGCGTCCCTGATACTCAGGGTGGTCTCGCTGCTCGATGGATGCAAAGAATGCATCCAGGTCGACATGCATTATCAGTCGTTGGGACATATATTGCAGTATACAAACACGATCTCCATGATCAATCCGAGTTGGTCCTTTTCTGTCATAGTGGGTAAAGAGACAAGTCTTTCCGCATACGATGCGCTTACCGCGCCAACCAGTGCGTCGAGGATGTCATCATCTGCGAGATCCCTTTTTCTCCAGCCATGGCGTGCTTCGTCTACGATCGTTTGGATATGGGGAAGATAGCGTTTGAGAAGTGCAAACCGTTCCGTTTGACCCGGCGGTCCCTTCTTGTTGTGGGCCATCGGCCGGCCGTTGTTGAGGGTGCAAAAACAGACTTCCGGGTGCATCTCTCTCAATTTTCCGGGTTCCGGCAGTTCACGGATCAGCCGGTCCGCCTCAGCGATCTTTGCTACGATTCCCCAACTCTGTCGAGATAGTTTTCTACCGGTCACCGAATGGTTGACGGTGCTCCCCTCCTGGTAGCTCTTGCAATCGAGCACCTGACGACAGGGGACGGGGAAGACACTCGATGCCCTTGGACCCAGTATCCTTCTTGCTTCACGATCGCACTTTCGTTCTTCCTCCCCTAACGATTTCAGGCCAATCGGTATATCGATCAGGGTGAGATCGGAAGCAGTGATGGTATTGCGTAGTGTCTGCAGGTGCTCGACCACGCCCAGCCTGAATCGTGACGAGCCCAAGAGTTGAACGAAAAACCAGCCTCGGCGACAACCATCGATGCCGACGACGTTCATCGTTCTGTCCCTGGCGGATGGGCGAAGCGGCAATGCATATGATCAGTATAACCTGCCCTGATCCTACACTTTAAAATCGAATCTCTTGTGCAGCCGGTTTAACGCTATCACCGCGGCTATTGACAAAGGCCTGGTTGCGCCCGGTATTCTTGGCCGCGTAAAGGGCCTTGTCGGCATGGCCGAGAAGGGTATTGAGGTCGTCGCCGGGGTGGTCGTCCACACAGGCAAGACCGATGCTCACTGTGACCCCGATGCCGACAGGATTGAGCTTTTCCACTGCTATACGCAGATCTTCGGCGCGGGCCGGTATTTCGGGACCATGGGCGATTACGACAAATTCCTCGCCGCCAAAACGGGCGGGTAAACCGTCATTGAAACGGCGGTTCAGCAGTCTGCCCAGTGCCATCAGCACCTTGTCGCCCATCAGGTGGCCGTTGGTATCGTTGATGCGCTTGAAGTGGTCGAGATCGATAATCATTACCCAGCCGTTTTCGATGCTGGAGAGAAATCGCTGGCCTTCGTCCACCAGATAGAGTCGGTTGCGAGTGCCTGTAAGGGCGTCAGTGGTGGCAATCCTCTCCATGTCCGCCGTTTGAAGAAGCAGGGCGTCATACTGATATTTGACTAGCAACAGTGAGCGTATGCGTGCCATGACGACCTCTTCCACCAGAGGTTTGATGACGAAGTCGTTGGCGCCGGCATTGAAGACCTCCACCTGGGTATGCGTCTCATCGTTGCCGGTGGTGACCAGTACCGGCAGTTCCTGCTGAGAGTAGTGCATGCGTACCCGCAGGAAATAGAGCAGGTCGCCGCCGGTCATTTCACCCTTCAGATGGAAGTCGGTGATTACCAGGTCAAAACCTTTCCTGATTACCCCTAAACCTCAGCCATTCTCAAGAAGCGATATGGCATAGGTGGAGTGCGAAGAGCGGCAAAAAGCAATCGTTCAATCATGGCGGGTAAATCGAAACGGCGGTTAAACCGATATTCGAACTCAGCAAGATAACGCGACACATGTTTATCTCGAATCGCATGAAAAGTACCCAACAGACTGTTTTTGACATTACCCAACATCGTGTTTACCCATTTGAAGCACGAATACTGGACACTTTGGCGCCCACCACCCGTCACCATGGGGTTATGATGGCAATCAGCGGTTGTCACGCCACTAAAGCACCAAAGCCCATCGGTAAAGACTTCGCTGCCAGGCATCAAGCAGGAGCGGGCGTAGCGGGCGATTTCACGTTTGCGGAAGCCCCTTACACGACGCAGTTGAATTTTCATGGGCCTGCCGTCCCGCGTCGTCTCAACAGCAGCTACGAAAGGGATTTTGTTGCGCGACCCACGACCACGCTTACCGGCTTGCTCGCCTCCGAGATAAGCATCATCCAATTCGATGCGACCGGCCAGTTTTTTTCCACGCTCACGTTCCATCATCACCTGCATCAACTTATGCTTGAGTCGCCAGGCCGTATTGTAGTTCACCCCGATTTCGCGGGAAAGTTGCAGCGCCGAGATACTTTTCTTGCGTTGGGTCAACAGATAGATCGCAAGAAACCACGTTCTCAGCGGCAGCTTGGTGCCATGGAAGATGCTGCCGGCGGTCAGGGAAGTCTGATGATGGCACTTGTGACATTGATATATCTGACGCTTTTTGAGTTCACAGCCTGTTGTGTTGCCGCACTCAGGGCAGACATAGCCCGTCGGCCAGCGCAAATCATACAATGCCTGTCGACACTGATCCTCGGTCCCATATTGTTCCAGAAAATCGTGCAAACCAAGACCTTTTTGAAATTGAATAGTATTTCTCGGCATGATGAAATCCTCTTTTATTCAGTAGGTTCCATTATGCTTGCACCACAGGCTCAATAGCTGAGCCTCATGAGTAATCAGGAAACCTTTTGCACGTTGAGTACGGGCGCTTTCAAGCAGGGATTGAGCCTCTTCCACCGAGGTGACGTGCAGCACCTCCATGCCGTGCTGTTCCAATATCTGTCGGGTAACGGTGGCGGCAGTCATGCTGTCCTCGATGTATAGGATGCGGCCACAGAGATCGGGGTTCCGTTCCATGAATGATTTGATGAACTGTCCGAAGGCCTTGAAGCCGAGAGCCTTGTCAAAATAATCGGTAACGCCTGCATTAAAGCCTTCGTGCAGCAGACGCTGATCGGCATCAGAGGAGACCACGATGACGGGAGTATAGCGATTACGCTTGCTGGAGCGGATGCTGCGACAGAAATCCAAGCCGTCCATGTCAGGAAGCAGTAAGGCGGTGGTTATCAACGAATAACGGTCTTGTTCAATGAGTTCCAGGGCCTTGGTGGCGCTGGCGCAGCTGGTGATGATGATCTCAGGCATGGCTGTCTGCTGCCGCCGGGTAAGTACTTCGCGAGCGGCACTGGAGCTATCCACCAGCATGATACTGTTGCCCATACTTTTCTCACAATCCTATGATCGGATAGTTACATCATTTTCTAATACCACACACGGGCGCATGCAACACTTGTGCGGAATGTGCGGTTGGTAGCCGTCGGGAAAGCAGTACATGCCTGCTCTGTTCTTAACTACTTCATTCAGTTTGGTCAACCTGGCACTCCAGACTTGGAGGAGCGGTGTAGGACACGGGGATTATAAAACCGCACCCCGTCGGCTCCAGTAAGGGTCTATCTCTTCATCCTATCCCTGCAAGAGTATGGGCAGACCCTGACCCCAGCAAGGATAATTGCCCTGTTTAGCCAAGTCCAGTGATTGATCCCCGCATGTTCATTGATCCTCGAGTGTAAATCGTTCTCCTGCAGGTGCGGGTACCAATTCACAATGAAATAAATGTTAACTTCAAACATCGATTCTGCGACCACCCGGGATCGAGACAGGTTTGGCGCCAGTTCAGCGAAGCCCATATTTGATGGGAATGGTGAACTCCCATTGATCACGTTTAAACTCCTCGGGAAAGGGCAATCTGCCGCTGATCTTCTCAACCGCTCGACGAGCGGCTGTATCCAGCAATTTGCTGCCTGAACTCTCGACGATTCGCAAGGCCCCGATGACACCGTCCCGGCGGATGGTGAACCCCACCAATACCTCACCCTCCTGACGCAGACGCACGGCCCGGCGGGGATAACCTTTGTTGTTTTCGATCGCCTTGCGCAGTGCGGCCTTGTACTCCTCCTCGAGGCGCCGGATCAGGCCCATATCGACGGCAGGTGCGACCGGTAGCGGCGGCTGCTTTAGTGGTTCGATGGGTTGCTCCACTGGCGGTGGTTTGGGCCTGGGCTTCGGCTCAGGCATGGGCTTGGGTTTCGGTGCCGGCTTGGGGGCCGGTCTTGGCTTGGGCTTGGGCGGTGGCGGCTCGACCACTTCCGGCTCCGGTTGTAGCTCCACAACAGGCTCTGGTTCCTGGATAGGCTCAGGTTCAGGTTCGGGTTCAGGTTCAGGTTCGGGTTCGGGTTCCGGTTCGGGTGGAGGAGGGGGTGGCTGAAACATCTCAAGGCGTACTGCCAGCCGTGTTTCCGCGGCGCTATCGCTGGGTAGCTGGGCGACGCCGGTCAATACCAGCGCCAGCAGCCCCAAATGGATCAGGGCGGAGATGAGGAATGCCGGTGTATGGGTGCTCATCGACCGCCGCGGGCAACGATAGAGAGCGTCTCCAGATTATTCGCTTTGAGAAGATCAACGACTGTCACGAAACGTTCGAAGCGTACCGACCTGTCAACGTAGAGAACGACCGGAGTTTGTTCATAGAGCTTGCTCAGCTGTTCTCCAAGGGCATCCTTGTCTAGCGCAATCTGATTGAAGAAGATCTGCTCACTGGCGTCGATGGCAATCTCCACACCCTCCATATCGCTGAGCGTTTCAGCGTGTTCGGCCTCCGGCAGATCGAGGGTGATTTTGCCTTGGTAGATAAAGGTCGCGGTGGTCAACGCAATCGCCAGCAACACCAGCATTATGTCGATGAAGGGGATGACGTTGACAGTGTCGATGCGTTTCATGATCGTTGTAACCGCTTCCAACGTTCAGTGATGACGTCGACCTTGCGCAGCAGGGCATTGTAGAAGAGGATTGCCGGAATCGCCACCACCAGCCCCATGGCGGTAGCCTTCAATGCCAGGGCCAGTCCGAGCATGATCGTCGCCGGTTCGATATTGCCGCCCTGACCCAGGTCGTAGAAGGTGATCAATATCCCCAGTACGGTGCCGAGCAGGCCGATGTAGGGTGCATTGGCGCCGATGGAGGCAATGGTCGTCAGGTGCGAGGTAAGCACGATATTGAGTGTGTCCGGGTGGTCATAGTCGGCGAGACTGATTCGGGCGAAGAAAAGGTAGCGTTCGATGACGAACCAGACCATGACGAAGCTCATCAGGCCGAGCAGCCCAAAGATGAAGATATCGAGATATTGTTTTACAAACTCCACAAAGCCTCCGACTGCAATCCCGGAAAAAACAAGGGCCGAGATCATATTTGGATGATGCCTGATTGTAGACCCTGAGGTCCACTCACCCAAAACCGATCAGTCGGCCCATACCGAGGATACAAACTCTTTATTCCTGAGTTACGATCCATTCCCTTGCAAAGGCAGGGGCAGGTTATCAACCCCAAGAAACTCAATCTTTCGGAATTATTTCCTATGACACTTGGCACCTCCATGGGTACTCGAACAGTGGCCTGTTAATACTCATCCAATCGACCCTGACTGCCTTAACTCAGTAGAACCTGTAACTGAGCCCCGCCCAGAATGCCTGTGGCGAGCCGGGTGAGAGGAAACGCGGATCTTCATAATCGTCACCCAGTACCTCGTCGGCCTCGCCATAGAGGCCGAAGGTTTCGTACTCGGTATCGAACAGGTTATCCACCTTGGCGAACAATGTGAGGTTTTCGGTGGCCGCATATTCGCCCCGGATGTTGGCCACACTGTATCCGTCGATCTCCTCATCAAGATTGGCCTCGTCACCACGCAATACGATATCCGAGCTGTACTGGAGATCGGCGCCCAGTGAGAACTTGGATGTTATGCGATAGGTCAGGCCGGCCTTGAGCAGGTTCTCCGGCAGTCCGGGTAGACGGTCACCGGGCTGCACAGCGAGTTCACCATCAGTCGCAAAGGGATTGTTGGGACTGGCGATGGTCAGGTTATCCTCGAACGTGGCTTTCAGACGGGTATAGCTCAGGAACCAGTCGAGCCGGTTGTCGGCCAGGCTGCCGTTCAGGCTGAGTTCTATGCCCTGGCGCCGGGTTTCGCCTACGTTGTCGAAGAAACCTTCATTGGTCAGGGCGCCGGCGCTGATGAAAAGGATGTTATCCTCATTGACTGTCTGAAATAACCCGACATGCCACGCCAGCCCTGCGCGGGAGCCCCGGACACCGGCCTCCCAGGTTTTGGCCACGACTTGATCCAGCGGTGGATCGGAGAGGAAGGCGTTGGGCAGGCGGCAGGGATCCTCGGGATCGGCACAGGTCAATTCCATGGCCGTGGGGGCGCGGTTTGATTCACTGTAGCCGGCGTAGAGGTTGAGACCCTCTCTCAGGTCGTAGGCGAGGCCCACGGCCGGATTGAAGCGGCTGAAGCTGTGATCCCCGTTGAGGGCTGTGCCCAGCTGATCGCGCAGCTCGATCTCGGTCTTGTTCCAACGGCCGGAGAGGGTCAGCGCAAGCTTTTCGTTATAGGACCAGGTATCGGTAAAGTAAAATGAGAGATTCTTGGTTTCGGTCTCCACCTCGGTGAAACTCTCCTCGACGAAGATGCCGCTGCCGATCGCCTTACGGCTGTCGTCGAGGCTGCCGAGTTCAGTGTCGGAGGCGAAATCCACCTCGCTGCGGTCCGCCACAAGGCCCACGATCAGTTGGTTTTCCCTACCCGCCAGGGGTTGCAGAAAGGCTGTCTGCAGGTTCAGGCCGAAGGTGTCCTGATCACTTTCCGAGCGGTTCACGGTACCGCCCTCGACCTCGTCATCCGCCAGGATAGGATTGCCATCCTGATCGAAGACAAGCTCCTCTTCGTCCTCTTCCTCTTCACAGATGAAGCCTGCGTTTACGTTCTCCTCGCACGCCTCGAAATCGGAATCGTCACCGTTCAGTGTGTCGATCTGACTGTTGCGGTAGTAGACCGCACCCTCCAGCACTACCTCGTCCCCCAGAAAGCGCTGTCCCCCCAGGCGCAGCAGTGTTGTTTCCTGGTCGGTGATGTCGGGACGGGTGAAGATCGTCTCCCGGTCCTCCTCCAGCAGATCCGCCGGCAGCGCTCCGTTGCCTATCAGGTTGCTGTCGCTCAGGCTCAGGGTCAGCTCGAGGGATCCCGCTTCTCCCTGCCAGGCCAGATTGCCGAAGAGCTGTTTCGATTCCGACGGTGAGTAATCTCGCCAGCCGTCTTCATCGAAGTAGTTGCCGGTGATGAAGTAACCCATGTTGTCCCGGTTGCCGCCGATGCTGGCTTGGGCGGTATAGCGGCAGAACGAGCCGCCGGTGATCTCAATCTCGGCGCCGGGGTGGGTGAAGCCATTCTTGGTGCGTACCGAGAGGGCGCCGCCCAGGGTGTTGAGCCCGAACAGGGGATTGGAACCCGACATCAGGTTGACTCCCGCAATGGCGGACTCGGGAATCACCGACCAATTGACGGTATCGCCGAAGGGTTCATTGATGCGCACCCCATCCATATAGACCGACATGCCCTGGGGCAGTCCGATCAGGGGCGAGGCTACGAACCCCCGATAGAGCAGATCCGATTGCAGGGGATTGTTTTGCGCCTCGTTTAAAAAGACGCTGCCGAATCGCTGGTTCAGAAACTCGGAGAGATCGAGGCTCTGCAGCTGCCGCAGATCATCGTCAGTGGCGATCTCGGTATGCATCGGCAGGCGGGTGCGTTCGATCTCGACCCCGTGCAGCGGGGTGGTGCTGATGACGTCGATCGACGGTAAGCGTTTATCCGCCCACCCTGTCCCGGAGCCCGTCAGGACGAGGCAGGCGATGAACAGCAACCTCTTGTGGTTTGTCTGTCGAAGCGGAACTGCGTGCATGGTCGTTTGCTCAAAATTTTGTTGACGGCTTTGAGAGAATTTATATGCCCTTCAGACCCTGAGTTGAAGAGGAGCTTTTCTCGGAATTTCGGGAAATTTTCCCGTACCAAAAAAGAACAAATTTGAACAGTGTCACACGTGACACCGTTAAACATTGTCAGCTAATTCACGCATTGAGTCTGTATTTGAACAAATGTAGGGTGCGGCTTGCCGCACCCTACATTTAAAAGTAAGATTTGCGTCTATTAGCGTTCATTTGCGGACCAATCAAAACTATTCGCTGACCGGGTCGATGATCCCATGTCGAATGGCAAGGTGTACCAGTTCCGTGGAGGTCTTTACATTGAGTTTGAGCTTGATCTGGGTGGTGTAGTTGGCCACGGTCTTATAACTCAGCGCCAGTTCGCCGGCGGTCTCTGACGGTGTCTTACCGTGGGCCAGGAGGTTGAAAATCTGGAATTCACGGGTGGTCAGGCAATCGAATATCTCCCCGCCTCCGCCGGCCCGGCGCAGGGCCAGATTCTGTGCCAGTTCATGATCGATGAAGGCCTGGCCCGAGGCCACCGCGCGAATTGCATCGACCATGATCTCGGCGGCGCTGTTCTTGGTGATATAACCCCGCGCACCGGCGGCCAGCGCCTTTTCCACGAAGGCTGTGTCGTCATGCATGCTGAATACCAGTATCGCCGCTTCGCTGTCTCGGGCGATGATACGGCGGGTCGCTTCAAGACCGCCGATGCCGGGTAGCGATAGATCCATCACCACTACATTCGGAAGCAGCTCGGCGAAACGCTGACAGGCTTCTTCACCCCGCTCGGCTTCGGCGACGACCTTGATGTCGGGTATGCCGTCGAGCAGGGTGCGGTAGCCTGCCCGCACCACAGCATGGTCGTCGACCAACAGTACCCGGATTGGATTCATCTGCAATTGCCTCTGTCAGCCGGTCTTCTGGGTAAAGGGTAGATGAATATCGATTGATACACCCTGATCAGGCTCGCTGGCAAGGGAGATTTTCCCATTCAGTGCCTCGACCCGCTCGCGCATGCCCAGCAATCCCATACCCTTGTGTCTGCTGCTTTGGTCGAAGCCGTGTCCATCGTCCCGTATATACAAAGCGATCAAACCTTCTGTATTCCGCTCGAGTCGAATCTCTATCTTTTCCGCGGCGGCATGTTTGGCCACATTGGTCAGCGCCTCCTGCACGATGCGATAAAGGGTGATCGCCGTATCCTCGTCAACCCCATCGAAGTTGCCGCTGATTGCAAGGGCGCAGAAACACTCCTCTTGTCGGTCGTTCCAGCCGTCCACCAGCCGCTCTATTGCCGTTACCATCCCCAGCTCCTCCAGGGCTGCCGGTCGCAGGCGGTTCATCATGTCCCGCACCACGCCGTACATATGGTTGCAGACACCGATGATGGCATTGGCGCTCTCCGTTTTTCCGTCGGCTTGCAGTTTGAGGGTCACCGCCATCGCTTTGATGGCGCTGATGGATTGTCCCAGTTCGTCGTGCAGTTCCCGCGACAGGTGACGACGCTCCGACTCCTGTACCGACAGCAGCCGCTTGTTCAGCTGTCGGTTTTCTCTCTGCTGTTCATCCAGCACCTGCGCCATATGGTTGAACTGCTGAGACAGGCGATTGAGTTCGGGCAGGTTGAAATGGGGCAGACGGGCGGCATAGTCTCCCGACTGAATGATTCCAAGACCGGTGCTGATCTCGTTTACCGGTTGCAGCGAACGGCGGATGATGATGGCCATCAGAATGATGCAGAGAATGGTGAAGGAGACGATGAGCAGAACGATCGAGCGCGCTTCTCGCCATGCATCTTGGATCTCATCGGTGGGATCGGCCAGGATAACGATCTCGCTGGTACCGATCAGAGGGCTGGCGATTCGCTTGCGATACTCCGCCGGGGGCGGTTTCACCAGATCGATGAACCATCCGGGCACACTCAGTTGGCGTGCCTGTTGGCGTTCGCTGAATGGATAGATGATCGTGCCGTCACCACGAACCACTGCGATGTTGAGGTGGCGGATATCGTTCAGCCGCTGAAGGTGGCTGATCAGGATCTGCTGCTCCGCCGGTTGGTTCTCGGCAGTGCCGCTGATCAGGGCTGCGGTCAGCAGTTGCATGGTCAGGCGGGCACTCGACTTGATCTCGTCGGAAATATTGTCGCGCGTGGCGTCAATCGCATAGTAGGCGCCACTGGCGAGCATACTCATGACGATTACGATCACCAGCAATATCAGGCGATGTGTCAGGGTCATGGGAACCCCCGGTCGGTAGTTGTCGGGAAAATATCCCTTGGCACCACTAAGACAACTGGATTATTTATAAGGATATACAAGCCGTCCATTCTATCGGAGTCAATCACGATGCCTGATGTTCGTCAAACCCTAACAGCAGCCGTATTAATATTCATTACCTTCCGGTTCAGCGTCGCCATTGCCGATGAAGTCGGCAGAGCGACCGCCCTGGACGACATCTCGGTTACCGCCACACGGGTCGAAAAATCACTGGAGACCGTTCCCGCCGCTGTCGGCATCGTGCAGCAGGAGGAGATCCAGTTTGCCGAGCCGCAGCTGGGTCTGGACGAATCCCTTGCCAAGGTGCCGGGTATCTTCATGCAGAACCGCTATAACTTCGCCCAGGATCTGCGTGTCTCCATCCGCGGCTTCGGCGCCCGCTCCGCCTTCGGTATCCGCGGCATCAAGGTATTGGTGGACGGTATCCCGGAAACCCTGCCGGACGGCCAGGCCAACGTGGATAGTATCGATATCGGCTCAATCGGCAACATGCAGGTGATTCGCGGGCCCGTCTCCTCCCTCTATGGCAACGCTTCGGGAGGTGCGTTGCTGATCGAGTCCGAGGAGCCGCCCGAAACCCCTTTCATCTCCTTTCGCCCAACCTTTGGCGAAGATGGATTTCAGAAGCACCAACTCAAGTTTGGCGGCAAGCATGAACGCTTCGACTATCTGCTCAACATCTCTGATCTGAGTTATGACGGCTATCGTGAACACAGTGCCACCGAGCTCAGTGCCCTCAACAGTAAATTCGGCTTCGATTTCGCCGGCGGCGGCCGCCTCACCACCGTACTCAACTACACTGACTCGCCCCAGGCCGACGATCCCGGCGGCCTGACAGAGGCCCTGGCCGACGAGGATCCGACCCAGGCATGGACCCGCAATCTCAGCCTCGATTCCGGCGAGAAGCTGGAGCAGACAAGGCTCGGTTTTGTCTATGACAGGCCGCTGGGTGAGCGCGGTGAGCTGCGCGTGCGCAACTACTATGTCTCCCGCGACCTTGCCAACCGTCTGCCTATCGGGGCGACCGGTCATGGCATTCTGTTGGATCGTTTTGCGTTTGGTGGTGGAGCACAGTATACCCATACCGCTCCCTTCTCGGGACACGCCAACCGGCTTACGCTGGGAGTCGATGTTGATCGTCAGGAGGATGAGCGCAAGCGATTTCTGCTGGCGGGCGACAGCCTGGGCACGAAGATTCAGGACCAGGACGAACAGGTCGACAGTATCGGTTTCTACATACAGAACGAATACAGTATCAGCGAACAGATGGAGCTCACATTGGGTGGGCGTTACGATCGTCTTGACTTCGATGTCGATGACAACTTTCTCAGTAATGGCGACGACTCCGGCGATCGCAGCTTCCGTAAGTTCAGCCCGACCCTGGGACTGCGCTTCACACCCAGGCCCGGACTCAATCTATACGCCAATATTTCACGCTCCTTCGAATCGCCCACGGCCGTCGAGCTGCGTGATCCCGACGGTGCCGGCTTCAACCAGGAGCTCGATCCACAGGTTGCCACCAGTTATGAAATCGGCGTCAAGGGCGTGCTGGGGGGCGAGGTCCGTTATGACCTGGCTCTGTTCACTATGGATGTCACGGACGAGTTGGTTCCTTTTGAGATTGATGATACCGAATTCTATGAGAACGCGGGTGAATCGAGACGCAACGGATTGGAGGCTCAGTTGGTGTTTGAACCGATTAAATACCTGATCGCTACCCTGGCCTATACCTATTCTGACTTTGAGTTTGATGAGTTCATCGATGACAACGGCAACGATTTCAGCGGCAATGTGATTCCCGGTGTACCCGAAAATCTACTCAGCGCCGATTTCACCTATACTCATCCCAACGGGTTATACAGCCAGTTCACCGCCCTCTATGTGGATGAGATCTACGCCAATAATGCGAATACGGTCACCAATGATTCCTATACCGTGGCCGACCTGCGTCTCGGCTACAGCAAATTTATCGGACCCTGGGAGATTTCACCCTTCGTCGGTGTGAATAATATGTTCGATAAGCAATACAACGGGAATGTGCGCATCAACGCTTTTGGCGGACGCTATTTCGAACCGGCGCCTGACCGGGATGTCTATGCCGGCTTGACTCTGCGTTACGATTTCGAAGGATAAGTCACGCAGGGTGCGGCTTGCCGCGCCGAAATGATGAGATATTGCGGATAATTAGGGCCTGTTGCAGGCATAAGCAGACGACAACCGTCGAAGGAGAACAGCCATGGCACTGAACGACCCCTGCTGTACCTTGGTCCCGTACTTCAAAATTCACGAAGGAAAACTCGATGAGTTTCGTGACCTTGGTGAGCAGTTTGTGGAGAAAACCAGGACAGAGCCCAGATGTATGCACTACGGTTTCAGTTTCAATGGCATGCAGGCACACTGCCGCGAAGGCTATATCGATGCAGAGGGGATACTTGCACATCTCGATAACGTGAGCGCACTGCTGGATCAGGCCCTGAAGATCGCTGATATCACCCGGCTGGAGATTCATGCGCCTGCCTCCGAGATCGAAAAACTGCGCGAACCCCTGAGTGCATTGAATCCGGATTTTTTTACGATGGAAACCGGTTTTCGGCGTTAACTCCCCAGGGCCGGATAACAGGCTCTGATTTATGCCGCATGAGTTGGGAGTGATTTCTACGCATTCGGTATGACTCCATATCTAATTGCGAGTCGAACCAGCTCGACTGGGGAGTTGATGCCGAGCTTTTGTTTGATGCTCGTTTGATAATTGGCGACGGTCTTGTGTCCAATATCCAGGTGACTGGCTATGCCCTCAACAGTGTTGCCTTTTGCCAACAGACGGAACACTTCAAACTCCCTGGTTGTCAGTCTTTGCGTGGGATCATGATCACCGGTCTCACTATGCAGGGCTACTTTCTGAGCCATATCCGCGCTTAAAAAACTTTTCCCAATACTTGCCTGCCGCACGGCAGTTATCAGATCGTTTGTAGACCCTGATTTTGCGACATATCCCATGGCGCCGGCTGCCATTGACTGGATTGCGTAGGTGATGTTTTCATGCATGCTGTACATGATAATCTTCGCATCGGGCCAACGCCCTATGATTCGTCTCAAAGCCTCGAGACCTCCCATGCCGGGCATCGACACATCCATAACCAGTACATCAGGCATGGATTCACTGTATAGCCGGTAGGCTTGCTCGCCATTCTCAGCTTTACCTATCACGATCATGTCGCTGTTTTGTTCCAGTAGTCTGGTCAGCCCGGACCTCACGACGACGTGATCGTCCGCCAGCAGGACGTTGATGGTCTGACTCACATGACTTCTCCCTGCTTAGGGATGCTTACCCGGATGATCACACCCTCTCCAGGTCTGCTATTGATATCGATCAGACCATTCACACTGTTGACCCGTTGCTGCATCCCTGACAGGCCGAAACCGGGTCTTTGCTCCGACATGTCGAAACCCTCTCCGTTATCTGCGACCTCAAGTTCATAAGTTGTCGCGCATTCCTTCAATTCAATCCTGATTTCAGTGGCCTTTGAGTGACGACTTATATTTGTCAGACATTCCTGCAGAATACGGTACAGGGTCAACTGCATGGTTTCGTCAAGTGCGGAAAAAAGTCCCTGTATATGATATGTGAGACCTGTTTGCGAATGCCTTTCCTGCCAGGAATTGATGAGCTCTTGCAGCGCTTCAATGAAGCTTAACTCATCAAGGCCACCTGGTCTCAGGCGCTTCAACATGCTTCTCAGAATCACGATCATCTGGCACGCAACCTCATCGATTGCCTGGGCGCTTTTTATACTGGATGATAGATCCTTGGATTGCTGTATCACTGATGCGTCAACATGTATCGCTGTCAAATGCTGACCTATCTCATCGTGTAGCTCTTGCGCAAGACTTTTTCGCTCTGCCTCTTGCAGGGTAATGATCTGCTGGGTCAGGCGATGGTTATCCCGGATGCTGCTTTGCAATGTCGATGCCATCGTATTGAACTTGTGGCTGATACCAGCCATTTCAGGAAGCTTGAAGATTGGGAGACGCGTTCCAAGCTGCCCTGACTCAATGTCGGACAAAGCCTTTGTGATATGTGAAATCGGTCTCAGTGCGTGTGATACAACAATATAAACCATTACCTGATTACCCCTAAGCCTCAGCCATTCTCAAGAGGCGATATGGCATAGGTGGAGTGCGAAGAGCGGCAAAAAGCAATCGTTCAATCATGGCGGGTAAATCGAAACGGCGGTTAAACCGATATTCGAACTCAGCAAGATAACGCGACACATGTTTATCTCGAATCGCATGAAAAGTACCCAACAGACTGTTTTTGACATTACCCAACATCGTGTTTACCCATTTGAAGCACGAATACTGGACACTTTGGCGCCCACCACCCGTCACCATGGGGTTATGATGGCAATCAGCGGTTGTCACGCCACTAAAGCACCAAAGCCCATCGGTAAAGACTTCGCTGCCAGGCATCAAGCAGGAGCGGGCGTAGCGGGCGATTTCACGTTTGCGGAAGCCCCTTACACGACGCAGTTGAATTTTCATGGGCCTGCCGTCCCGCGTCGTCTCAACAGCAGCTACGAAAGGGATTTTGTTGCGCGACCCACGACCACGCTTACCGGCTTGCTCGCCTCCGAGATAAGCATCATCCAATTCGATGCGACCGGCCAGTTTTTTTCCACGCTCACGTTCCATCATCACCTGCATCAACTTATGCTTGAGTCGCCAGGCCGTATTGTAGTTCACCCCGATTTCGCGGGAAAGTTGCAGCGCCGAGATACTTTTCTTGCGTTGGGTCAACAGATAGATCGCAAGAAACCACGTTCTCAGCGGCAGCTTGGTGCCATGGAAGATGCTGCCGGCGGTCAGGGAAGTCTGATGATGGCACTTGTGACATTGATATATCTGACGGTTTTTGAGTTCACAGCCTGTTGTGTTGCCGCACTCAGGGCAGACATAGCCCGTCGGCCAGCGCAAATCATACAATGCCTGTCGACACTGATCCTCGGTCCCATATTGTTCCAGAAAATCGTGCAAACCAAGACCTTTTTGAAATTGAATAGTATTTCTCGGCATGATGAAATCCTCTTTTATTCAGTAGGTTCCATTATGCTTGCACCACAGGCTCAATAGCTGAGCCTCATGAGTAATCAGGAACCATTATGTTTACAGCCAGGAATACCAGAGAAATCATCGTCAGCAACATTTTGGTTTCTTCCCACGCTTCCGCAATTTCGCTGTTCGGCTCCGGACTGATGACAAGCTCTCCCTGTTTGGCCGTATTGACATAGACGGGCAGACGTTTCTTGGTTATGTCCCGTAACGCTGTCTGCATCAGTTGTTTGAACCAATCAGGAGTGGTGTCACCGTTTTCCGGGGGTGTTATGTCGTTACTTTCAACCAGGTTATTCTGAAGGTCGTAAAAAGCGATCTGAAGATGACGAACATTTACCAACCGATCCAATTTGAATGGGGCGGGCTGTTGCTGTCTGAGCTCCTCGGTCTGATAAACATGCCTTAGCTCCGCCGCCAGCATATGCGCGGCAAACACCATTGCTGACGCCAATTCGGCACGGACGTTTTCCCGTGCGTTATTGACCGCCTGTATGGCACTGATAACAAGAATGATCAACAGTACCAGTGTTACGATAAGATTGAGTCTGAATCGTAGGTTCACACATTCTCACCAAAGTAGGAAACAGTTCTTTTATTCTAATGTTGTATATACCAAGTTTAGATGGGAAAAACCGCTTATCTGGACCAAGTATAAGCTTATTGGCATCATCGCAATGCAAGAGGATGCTGTGATGGCTGAAAGTAGGCGGGTCCCGGGCTGCGCAGGTTATGCACGTTGATATCCTAAATAATAATATTGACCTGACATATCTCCATGCAGGTTCAGAATCTCGGTGCTATACGACGCGATTGCGGACTTCACCGGCCAGGAAGGCCTGGATATTTGCGACCACGTCATCGACCAGCCGCTGCCTTGCTTCACGGCTGGCCCAGGCGATATGGGGCGTGACAATCAGATTGGGGATCTCAGGGTTGAGCAACGGATTGCCGTCTATCGGCGGTTCCTCGACAAGCACGTCAATTCCGGCCCCGCCAAGCCTGCCGTTGACCAATGCTTCCGCCAGTGCCGTTTCATCGACGATGCCACCGTGGGCGGTGTTGATCAACAGGGCATGAGGCTGCATCAAGGCCAGTTCGCGGGCGCCGATCAGGTTGCGGGTGTTCGGTGCCAAGGGGGCATGCAGTGAAAGTACATCCACTTGGGGCAACAGCTCATCCAAGGGTATTCGGTCGGGATTCGGTCCGCTGCCGGGTCGCTGAGCCACCACCACGCTCATACCGAAGGCCTTGGCCAACCGGCTCACCCCTCGGCCCAGTTCACCGTAGCCCAGGATACCCAGGCATTTACCCGACAACTCCCGGATGGGGTAGTCAAGGAGGCAGAAGTGGCTTGACCGCTGCCAGTCGCCACTTGCAACCGCTCTTTGATAGTGCTGTTGTTGAGTCGTGAGAGAGAGGATCAGTGAAAATACGTGTTGCACCACCGAGGGTGTGGCATAGCCGGTTACGTTTGTTACAGCGATGCCGTGTTCGGCGGCCGCTTCAAGGTCCACATTGTTGCTGCCGGTCGCTGCGATACAGATCAGCTTGAGATTTCGGCAGGCGTCCAAATGGGAGCGATCGAGCACCACCTTGTTACTGATCACCAGTTCGGCATCGATGATCCGTTCCATTGTCTGTCGGGATGCGGTCGCCTGATACCAGCCCCAATGGCGGGCCATGGCTTTGAGTGGCGGCCAGACGATGTCTCCAGGGTCTACGGAGCCTGCATCAAGAAATACACCCTTATTAAACAAATCCGCCTCCAAAATGGGTACTATCGGGTAGTCCTGAACGCGTAACGCTGAATGCGGTTTTTGCTTGATTCCGCTGATTTGCCGGCTGTCGGGGAATATCCGTCCCTTGATGGAAATGGCGCGCCCGACAGGATTTGAACCTGTGACCCCCGCCTTCGGAGGGCGGTACTCTATCCAGCTGAGCTACGGGCGCTGAATAGGAAGCGTAGTGTAACGACAGGCGCCGGCGGCGTCCAACCCATAATCGACCGCCCCGAATCAGAAAGATGACAGCCCGGGATAGTGTCGGTTCGAACTTTTTGCCGCCTGTGGGTATAATTGTCGGGTTTTGCAAACAGCCCAGGCCGCTGGCCTCAAGAGTAACAACGGAGGAAGAGCCCGTGAAGATTAAAGCCGTATCCCTGTCTGTCCTCATCGCCCTGGCGGGACTAACCAGTCAACTTATGGCCGAGGAGCGGGCGGATGTGCTCGAAAGAATCGCCCCCATCGGTAAGGTGAGCGTGGCGGGCGAGGCCAAACCCGCTGCCGCGCCGGCAACCCAGACCGCTGCCGCTGAGGCGCCTGCTGCAGAGGCCCCGGCAACCGAGGCCCCCGCTGCTGAAGCCGCACCAGCCGCAGAAGCCGCGCCTGCCGCGGGTGGCGATGCGCTGGCCCTGGCCACCCAGTCCGGCTGCATGGCCTGTCATCAGGTCGCAACCAAAGTGGTCGGTCCCGCCTACACAGAGGTCGCCGCCAAGTACAAAGGTGACGCCGCTGCCCTGGATATGCTGGCGGGCAAGGTGAAAAGCGGTGGTGTGGGAACCTGGGGCCAGGTGCCGATGCCGCCCAATGCCCATGTCTCCGATGACAATATCCGCACCATCGTCAGCTGGGTGCTCACCCACTGAGACAGTTTACAGTCCGCAAATGAACGCGAATGCTCTCAATGTGCCTGTCGTGCGGTGTGTCTCACCCTCGCCGGGATATATTGTTACCTGATTACCCCTAAACCTCAGCCATTCTCAAGAGGCGATATGGCATAGGTGGAGTGCGAAGAGCGGCAAAAAGCAATCGTTCAATCATGGCGGGTAAATCGAAACGGCGGTTAAACCGATATTCGAACTCAGCAAGATAACGCGACACATGTTTATCTCGAATCGCATGAAAAGTACCCAACAGACTGTTGTTGACATTACCCAACATCGTGTTTACCCATTTGAAGCACGAATACTGGACACTTTGGCGCCCACCACCCGTCACCATGGGGTTATGATGGCAATCAGCGGTTGTCACGCCACTAAAGCACCAAAGCCCATCGGTAAAGACTTCGCTGCCAGGCATCAAGCAGGAGCGGGCGTAGCGGGCGATTTCACGTTTGCGGAAGCCCCTTACACGACGCAGTTGAATTTTCATGGGCCTGCCGTCCCGCGTCGTCTCAACAGCAGCTACGAAAGGGATTTTGTTGCGCGACCCACGACCACGCTTACCGGCTTGCTCGCCTCCGAGATAAGCATCATCCAATTCGATGCGACCGGCCAGTTTTTTTCCACGCTCACGTTCCATCATCACCTGCATCAACTTATGCTTGAGTCGCCAGGCCGTATTGTAGTTCACCCCGATTTCGCGGGAAAGTTGCAGCGCCGAGATACTTTTCTTGCGTTGGGTCAACAGATAGATCGCAAGAAACCACGTTCTCAGCGGCAGCTTGGTGCCATGGAAGATGCTGCCGGCGGTCAGGGAAGTCTGATGATGGCACTTGTGACATTGATATATCTGACGCTTTTTGAGTTCACAGCCTGTTGTGTTGCCGCACTCAGGGCAGACATAGCCCGTCGGCCAGCGCAAATCATACAATGCCTGTCGACACTGATCCTCGGTCCCATATTGTTCCAGAAAATCGTGCAAACCAAGACCTTTTTGAAATTGAATAGTATTTCTCGGCATGATGAAATCCTCTTTTATTCAGTAGGTTCCATTATGCTTGCGCCACAGGCTCAATAGCTGAGCCTCATGAGTAATCAGGTATTGTTATGATCAATTGACGGGCAGCTACGCTTGGCATGGAAGAGCTACACAGTAATAAATATTATCATTAGCGTTTATTTGCGGACACTTATCAAAAAATGGCCTCATACAGCCTGTTATGAAAGCAGGGATTTCAGATTCGCCAGGTGTGCCGATCCCCGTTGCTGTTTCTCCTCCTGGCTGAGTTGGCTGTTGCGGCCCTCCCAGCTGAGGTCCTCTTCTGGTAGTTCCTGCAGGAAGCGGCTCGGCTCGCAGGGGATCATCTCGCCGAAGCGCTTGCGTTTGGCGGCATAAGTGAGGGTCAGGCTGCGTCGTGCGCGGGTGATGCCCACATAGGCCAGGCGGCGCTCCTCCTCGATGTTCTCTTCCTCGATACTGCTGCGATGGGGCAACAGCTCCTCTTCCATGCCGACCAGGAAGACGTGGGGAAACTCAAGTCCCTTGGCGGCATGCAGGGTCATCAGGTGGACCTGGTCCTGCTGCTGCTCCTCATTCTGCCGCTCCAGCAGGTCCATCAGGGTCAGGTGATTGACCATCTCCTCCAGGCTCTTCTCCTGCAGCTCGCCGTTGTAGAGGGCCTTGATCCACTCCAACAGATCGTTGACGTTTTCCATGCGCCTGTCCGCCACGCTGTCGCTGCTGGCGTTGGCCCTGATCCAATCTTCGTAATCGATCTCCCGCACCAGGCCGCGGACCGCCACCACCGGGCTGTTCTCGGCCTCCCTCGCGCGTGCCTCTATCAGCCGGTTAAATTGCTGTAAGCGATCATAAGCGCGCTGATTCAACACCCTCTGCAGGCCCAACTCGCGGCAGGCAGGTAGCAGGCCTGTTTCCCGTTGGCGGGCATAGGCGCTGAGTTTTTCAAGGGTATTGGAACCTATCTCCCGGCGTGGTGTGTTAATGATCCGCAGAAAGGCGCTGTCGTCGTCGGGATTGGCCAGCAGTCTGAGGTAGGCCATGACATCTTTCACCTCGGTGCGTGCGAAGAACGAGGTGCCGCCGCTGAGAAAATAGGGGATATTATGACTGCGCAGCGCCTGTTCGAACTGCCTCGCCTGGTGATTGCCGCGATAGAGGATCGCGAAATCACTGTTGACGGCATTTGCCGTGAACTTCAGGTGGATGATCTCCGAGACCACCTTCTCCGCCTCCTGCACCTCGTTGCGGCATTCGAGCACACGTAATTCCGGGCCCGGGCCGAGATCGCTCCAGAGCCGCTTGTCGAACACATGGGGATTGTTGCTGATCAGGTGGTTTGCCGAACGCAGGATACGTCCACTGGAGCGGTAGTTCTGCTCGAGTTTTATCAATTTCAATTGCCTGAAATCGGACTGCAGCTTTGCCAGGTTTTCCGGGCGGGCGCCACGCCAGGCATAGATAGACTGGTCATCGTCACCCACAACGGTGAACGCGGCACGCACACCGACCAGTAGCTTGACCAGTTCATACTGGGCCTGGTTGGTGTCCTGATACTCGTCAACCAACAGATAGCGGATCCGGTTCTGCCAGGTTTCGAGGGCATCCGGATGTTGTCTAAAAAGGCTCACGGGCAGCAGAATCAGGTCATCGAAATCGACGGCATTGAAGGCCTTCAGGTTTCGCTGATAGGCGGCATAGAGATGCGCCTTCCCGGCCTGCAAATCGTCCTCTGCGCCGCTCAGTGCCTGTTCAGGGGTTATCAGGTCGTTTTTCCAGCTCGAAATGGCCCACTGGATTGTATTGAGCTCAGACTCATCTCCCAGGTTTCCTTTACGCAGCAGCTCTTTGAGCAGGGTGTCGCTGTCCTGTTGGTCGAAGATGGAGAAGCCGGCCTTGTAATCCAGTCGCTTCAACTCCCGGCGTATGATATTGAGGCCCAGGGTGTGGAAGGTGGAGATGGCCGGGCCCGCACCGTTTTCGAGGCCTATCATGCCAGCCACCCGCTGCTTCATCTCCCTCGCTGCCTTGTTGGTGAAGGTGACCGCGGTGATAGATCTCGGATCGATTGCACAACGTTTTATCAGATGGGCGATCTTGGCGGTGATCACCCGCGTCTTGCCGCTGCCCGCTCCGGCGAGCACCAACAGTGGGCCATCGATATAGTTGACCGCTGCTTGTTGACGCGGATTGAGATCGGACATGGGTTGCAGTCTTGTGGTATTCCTGGTTAGAGGGATTGAAATCGAAAGGCGGAAGGTTACGCAGTGACGGGGTCCATTTCAACAGGATGTCTTGCTTGCTATGATGCGTACTTCATGTCGCTGTATAAAACGAGAACGAGTGAACACCTGATGGCGATGACAAGAGACCGGCGCCGCACCCCCAGGGGAGGCAATGAACGTCAGCTGACCCGAGAGTCCTGGCGGGTATTCCAGATAATGGCGGAGTTCGTCGAAGGCTTTGAGCAGCTGGCTCAGATAAGTCCTTCGGTCAGTTTTTTCGGCTCCGCACGCACCCCGCGTGATCATCACCATTATGCCCTGGCGGAAGAGATCGCACGGCTGTTGTCCGACAGTGGATTCTCAGTGGTCAGCGGTGGCGGCCCCGGGATCATGGAAGCGGCGAACAAGGGGGCCTTCGAGGGGAAATCCACCAGCATCGGCCTGAATATCCAACTCCCGATGGAGCAGGCCGGGAACCCCTATCAGGATATTGCCCTCAACTTCCGCCACTTTTTTGCCCGCAAGGTGATGTTTGTGAAACATGCATCGGCCTATGTGGTACTCCCGGGCGGTTTCGGCACGCTGGATGAGATGGCGGAGATACTGACGCTGGTTCAGACCGGCAAGACCCGTAAGATCCCGATCATCTTGGTTGACGGGGCGTTTTGGCAGGGATTGCTCGATTGGTTCCGTGATACCCTGTGTACGGCGGGTACCATCAGCCCCGAGGATCTCGATCTGGTGCAGGTCTGTAATCAGCCTAAAGAGGTGGTGGAGGCTATTTTCGCCCATTACGAGACACGCCGTTTTGAACCCTCGCCCGCGGAGCAGGAGATTCTGCTCGAACTCTAACCACGCGGGCTGATAGACTCTGTATAGGGGGTCTCCGGTGTTGCCGGGAACAGCCGGCTAGAAGTTGATGCACCTCCCAGGAGGGAGAAGATGTCTAATCAGAGTTATGCGATCATTCCGGCGCTGCTCAGTCTGGTGCTGAATTCCGCTGCATTAACGGCGGAGGAGCGGCAGGGCGCACCTGAGCCTCCACAGGTACCCCTGCCCGAACTGGTCGTCGACGGTGAGGTGATCGAACCCGAAGTAACGATTATCAAGCGGGAGGAGGGGACTATCTATGAGTACCGGATCAATGGCCAGCTCTATATGGTAAAGGTCCAGCCCGACGCCGGTCCACCCTACTACATGGTCGATCGGGATGGAGATGGTGAATTCGATTCCCGTTCCACCGACCCCACCAATATTTCCGTACCACAATGGATATTGATGCGTTGGTAACGGTTCGAAACACTTCATGAAAGGCGTTATATCGCTACTCGAACGGATTGCCTCGCTCTTCGAACTCATCAATGAATGGATGGGGCGGACCATATCATGGCTGAGCCTGTTCATGGTGTTGGTCACCTTTGCCGTAGTCGTATTGCGTTACGTCTTCGACCTGGGCTGGATCTGGCTGCAGGAATCGGTCACGTTCATGCATGGGGCGCTGTTTCTGGTGGGTGCCGCCTATACCCTGAAACATGAAGGACATGTCCGGGTCGATATCTTCTTCCAGCGTTTCTCACCGCAGAGACAGGCATGGATCGATATGCTCGGCAGCCTCTTGCTCTTGATGCCGGTGTGTCTTTTTATCTTTCTGATCAGTTGGGATTATGTGGTTCAGTCCTGGTCGCTACGAGAGGGTTCCAGGGAGGCCGGGGGCCTGGATGGGGTCTATCTGTTCAAGAGTCTGATACTGATGATGGCGGGTTTGTTGCTGATTCAAGGAATCAGTACGGTCATCCGCAGCCTGTCACGCCTGATGGGCCGGGTTGACCAGGTGGAGGCGGGAAACGATGGCTGAGTATCTGCCGTTGATACTGTTTCTGGTGGTCTGTCTGGTGTTGCTGCTGGGCTATCCGGTTGCCTTTTCCCTCGGCGGCACCGCATTGGCATTCGCCTGGTTCGGCAGCCTGAACGGCTATTTCGACGATGCCTTCCTGCAGGCCCTGCCCAATCGCCTGTACGGCATCATGACCAACGAAACTTTAATCGCGGTGCCGCTGTTCGTTTTCATGGGGGTCATGCTCGAGCGTTCCCGGGTGGCGGAAAATCTGCTCGATACCATGGCCGCCCTGTTCGGTCCGCTGCGGGGTGGGCTCGGTATTTCGGTAACCCTGGTTGGTATGCTGCTGGCGGCAAGTACCGGCATTGTCGGTGCTACGGTGGTTACGATGGGTTTGCTGTCGCTGCCGACCATGCTGAGACGCAACTACCATCCGGCGATTTCAAGTGGCGTTATCTGTGCCGCCGGTACCCTCGGCCAGATAATTCCGCCATCCATTATTCTGGTCTTGCTGGGCGATGTGCTCTCCGCCGCCTACCAGCAGGCGCAGCTGAATATGGGGATCTTTTCCCCGGATACGGTTTCCGTTGGCGATCTGTTCGTCGGTGCGATGATCCCGGGTCTGCTGTTGGTGATGCTCTATCTTATCTACCTGGTAATCGTCGCCTTCGTCAAACCGGAGTCGGTGCCTGCCATTCCCCGCGCTGAGCGGGAACAGGAGCAGCAACTCCTGATGCGAGTGGTCAAGGTGCTGATGCCGCCCCTGTTACTGATCGTCGCTGTGCTCGGTTCCATTCTCGGCGGCCTGGCTACCCCCACCGAGGCGGCTTCCGTCGGTGCCATAGGGGCCATATTACTAGCGCTCGGCCAGCGCCAGTTTACTTTGAAGACCCTGATGGATGTGATGAGCGGCACCACCAAGGTCACCAGTATGGTGTTCATGATTTTCATCGGCGCCTCCCTCTTTTCCCTGGTTTTTCGTGGGTTCGGCGGTGACGAACTGGTGACTGAACTGTTGACCGATCTGCCGGGCGGTGTGATCGGCGCCATGGTGGTCGTCATGCTGGTGATGTTCCTGCTCGGTTTCATCCTCGACTTCATCGAAATAACCTTCGTCGTGGTACCGATCGTCGGTCCGATCCTCCTCTCCATGGGGCTCGATCCGGTTTGGTTGGGCGTGATGATCGCCTTGAATCTGCAAACCTCCTTTCTGACACCGCCATTCGGTTTCGCACTCTTCTATCTTCGTGGTGTCGCCCCGAGGGAGGTGACCACGGGCGCCATCTACCGTGGCGTGGCGCCGTTCATAGTGATTCAGCTGATTATGCTGGGTCTGTTGGCCTACTGGCCGCAACTGGCAACCTGGCTGCCGGCCGTTGTTTACGGCTAGCCCGCATGTTTCATCCGTTTTTAAATTTAGCCGGTGATATGGCCAAGCTTGGATGGTTTGCCCTCACTGGGAAGCAAACCTCTATCAAGCCCTGATTTTCCACCCTCCGGGCAGACTCCCCCTTACCCCCATTGTTGATCAACGTGCCGGGGCAGCACTCTGCCGGGCTATCCCGGCTTGAGTCGTGCCGCCACCTGGAAAAACAGCGCCTGATAGGGATAGGTGCTGGAGAGCAGGAAGCGGATCCGTCGCGTGTTGCGAATGATGACCGCCCCGATCTTGAACAGTTTGAGCCGGATCGCGGTCATCTGTGCACGCGCCAGTTCCGTGCCCTTCAGCGCGAGGCGCCGGATGGCCTCCATCAGCACATAGGCCAGACTGGACAGCAGTAGACGAAACTGATTGGCCCACCAGTAATGCGCGCTGGTGCGATCGGCGAACAGCCCCAGTTGCTGCTCCTTGATTCGGTTCTCCATGTCACCACGGGCGCAGTAGAGGTCATCGTAAAGGCGCTGTTTGTCGCCGGCCAGGTTGGTGACGATGAAGCGTGGATTTGGCCCCTTGTCGGTGACCTCCAGTTTGGCGATCACCTTGCGACGCGTCTTCCAGGTGCTGGCGGCATAGTGAAACTGAAAGAATTCCCGCATCTTCATGCCGGTTCGCTTCGCCAGTTCCTCAACCCACTGCATGGGCTCACGGATACACCGCAGCAAGGCGTCATTCTTGGCGATGCCCACGATATAGCCCACAGCGTTGCGCTCGCACCAGCTGAGCATGTGGTGACGGCAAAAGCCGCTATCGCCCCGAAAGATGATACGCACTTCAGGCCAAGCCCGGCGCAGGCGTTTGACCAACAGCGCCAGAATCGCCCAGGCATGCTTGGGCGCATCGATCCGGCTGGGCCGCAGATAACTCACCAGCAGTTGATCGCCACAAAAGACATACAGGGGCAGGAAGCAGTAGTGATCGTAGTAGCCGTGAAAGAAGCGGCCTTCCTGGCGGCCATGCACCGGATCATCCGTGGCGTCGAAATCCAGGATCAGCTCATCGGGTGGTGCATCATATGAGGCAATGAACTGCTCGAGCAGTAGGTTGTGGACATCAACGGCAACCCGGCGATCGACCCGGTTCTCCAGCCGACAAAGTGTCGACTGGCTGCCCAGTACCTCCTCGCGTTCGATCGAGCTCTGTAGGGCCGGGTCGGTGCGTAGTGTCTGATGGTCGTTCAGATCTTCATAACCCAGGCAGAGCCCATAGACTCGCTGGCGCAACAGGCTCAACTGGCTGTGTTCAATATAGCGGGGATCTCGCGGGTCGGGGATGACCGCATCAACCGCCTCGAGCAATCCCAGACGCCTGTCGATCTCACGCAGCAGCAACACGCCGCCGTCCGAGGTGATATCGCCACCGGAAAACTCGGCTTGAACCTTACGGCGTTTTAGGGCTGGAAAATCAAAGGCAGTCTGGGTACAGTTTGTCACAGGCAAAATCCTTTCGATTACAGTGTAAGCAACTGAATTATATCGAAGTATCAGGATTTTGCCTTTTTAATGCGTGAAATATTGGGGCTAGCCCGGATATTTCATCCATTTGCCGATACTGGCACGAGGAGAAGGCCGGGACGAGAAACAGGATGATACCGGCTCCAAACGCCCCGATTTCTGGCTGACAGGCACAGCTTCCCCTTACCCCGTTATTTATCAACGTGCCGGGGCAGCACTCATCGCGTGCTATCCTGGCTCCAGCCGTTCGGCCACACTGAAGAACAATGCCTGGTAAGGAAAGACACTGGAGAGCAGGAAGCGGACACGCCGGGTATTGCGTATCACCACCGCACCCACTTTGAGTAGTTTAAGCCGCAGCGTGCCGACCTGGGTCTTGGCCAGTTCTGTACCCTGTAAGGCCAAGCGGCGAATCGCTTCCATCAACACATAGGCCAGGCTCGACAGCAGCAAGCGAAACTGATTGGTCCACCAATGATGTGCACTGGTGCGATCAGCAAACAGCCCCAGCTGTTGTTCCTTGATGCGGTTTTCCATCTCGCCCCGCGCACAATAGACGTCGTCGTAAAGGGTTTGGGCATCGCCGTTGAGGTTGGTGACGACAAATCGGGGATTACGCCCTCGCTCACTCACCTCCAGCTTGGCGATCACCGCGCGTCGACGGCGCCAGCTGCGTGCACCGTAGCGCAGGCCAAGGAAGACGCGTTGCTTCTGTCCGTTGGCCTTGAAGCATTGCTCGACTGCAGTGAAGTCTTCCTCGATCATCCGTTGCAGGCGGTGGTTGCGCGCCAGGCCTACGATGTAGCCAATGCCATGGCGTTCACACCAGCGCAGCATGCGGTGACGACAGAAGCCCGAGTCGGCTCTCAGGATGATCCGCACCGCCGGCCACGCCTGACGCAAGCGTTTGACCAGCAGGGCGAGGATCGCCCACGCATGTTTCGCCCCGTCGATCTTGCTCGGGCGCAAATAGCTGACCAGCAGTTGTTCGCCGCAAAACACGTACAACGGGAGAAAGCAGTAGTTATCGTAGTAACCGTGGAAGAAGCGGCCTTCCTGCAGGCCGTGAACCCGGTCATCGGTGGCGTCGAAGTCCAGGATCAACTCCTCGGGTGGCTCGGCAAACGAGGCGATGAACTGCTCGATCAGGACCTGATGGATCGCGACAGCGGTTGCCCGATCTGACCGATTCTCCAAGCGACAGAGCGTGGGTGAACTGCCCAGTGCCTGATCCTGTTCCACGGCCGTCTGAAAGGCCAAATCTTGTCGCAGACTGTCGTGATCGTTGAGGTCTTCATAGCCCTGGCACAGGGCATAGACCCGCTGGCGTAGTAGAGAAATCTGATCATGTTGCACATAGCGGCCATCGCGTGGATCAGCGAGAGTGTCATTGACGGCTTCAAGCAATCCCAGCCGTCGGTCCGCTTGTCGTAGCAACAACACGCCGCCATCACTGCTGATATCACCACCGGAAAAATCCGCTTCAACCTGGCGGCGTTTTACCGCTGGAAAAGCAAAACGACCTTGGGTACATTCTGTCACAGGCAAAACCTCGTTCAATTTCAGCCTAAGTAACTGAATTCTATTGAACTACACGGGTTTTACCCTCTTTATTTGTGAAATATTCGGGCTAGGGCCGATTGGGATGTGTGTTAACGGGTCCTGAAAGATTGGGATCAGGGGTGTTGGTATGAATCGGCGATCCCCGGCGGGCCGGGGATTCAACCGATTAGTTGATGCCGCTTGATCGACGCTTTGAATCAATCCAGCGGTATACGGATCTTCTGGCCGGGGTAGATCAGGTTGGGATCCTTGATGACCTCGCGATTTGCTTCGAAGATTTTCGGGTAATCGGACGCCTTGCCGAGAAAGCGCTTGGCGATTGCAGAAAGCGTATCGCCGCTCTCAATCGTGTAGTACTCCACCTTGGCCTGTTGTTGTGGTGCGGTGACAGCATCGGCGGTGACTTCACTGACACCCTTGACATTGCCGGCGATCAGGACCGTCTTTTCCAGGGCTTCGGCGCTTTCCGCGTTGCCAGACAATACCACCTTGCCGTTATCAAAACTGACATCCAGGTCCTTGATGCCCGGGTTGTCCGCTTCGATCTGCTGCGTTATCTTTTCAGCAGGATCGTCATCCTTGCCAAACAGTTTCTTTCCTAAATTTGCGGCGAAATCAAACAGCCCCATTGTCTACTCTCCTATCGTATGTTAACTAAATTCATTTCGGTGTACTCCTCCCTGGAAATCCGGCCGGATAGCGGGTCAGTCTTTCAATACGAAAGTGACCTTCAATGTAACGCGGTACTCAGTGACCTTGCCGTTACTGACGGATACCTGTTGATCCTTGACCCAGGCCCCTTTGATGTTTTTCAGTGTCTTGTTGGCGCGTTTGATGCCTTTGGTGACGGCATCATCAAAACCCTTGTTGGATGAAGCGATGATTTCAGTAACTTTTGCGACTGACATGTGATATCTCCTTTATGGGAATTATTATGCGATCTGTGATTCGGCAACCTGTCGGTACGGTGAAAAATGATCTGATACAGGCCGGACAGACCGATGTGCCGACAATTCAAGCTTAGGCAACCTTAAGATGCTATATCACGTCCTCTTTGTTGGGTTGTAGCGATCGCAGAATTCTTTTTCTTCGCGTGCTGCGAAATCCTGGTCCGCGGGTTCCCGCAAAGGCGGCAGACCAGCCTGTAGCATAGGATAGTGGGGCGCTTCCCAACAGGAGAAGCCAGGAAAAGACACAAAAATTTTCAAACAATCGGCAGCGTATATGCACCGCACTGGTCAGCCGCTCAACGCGTGCAGCAGTATCTTGAGGGCCTGTCCCCGGTGGCTCAGGCTGTTTTTCACTTCCGGCGCGAGTTCTGCAGAACTGCAGTCATGGGTGGGGACATAAAAGATCGGATCATAACCAAACCCGTTTTCTCCCCGCGGTTGGTGCAGTATACGTCCTTCCCATGTGCCCTGGCAGATGATCGGTGTCGGATCCTCGGCGTGTCGCATATAGACCAGCAGGCATTGGAATCTGGCGCTGCGCTGCGCCTCGGGTATATCTTTGAGATGATCCAGCAGTTTCTGTAGATTTGCCTCGTCTGTCGAGCCGGGGCCGGCGAAACGGGCGGAATAGATTCCGGGTGCGCCATTCAAGGCATCCACTTCGATACCCGAGTCATCGGCTATGGCGGGCAACCCGCTCAGGCTTGCCGCATGACGTGCCTTTTTGATGGCGTTTTCAACAAAGCTGAGTCCATCTTCGATCGCATCCGGAATATTAAACTCCTTTTGTGCGACGACCGTGATCTGCTCACTGGCAAGCAGTTGGTTGATTTCGCGAACCTTGCCCGCATTGTTGCTGGCCAGAACAATTTTCTCGCCTGTATGTTGTCCACTCATTCCTGTCTACCTGTTCCCATTGTTGGAGAAATATCCTTAAAATCAGGCTATCCATTATTTATGCATTGGTTTCCATAAGCTTGCATTCTGATCCTGTTCAGTCGTTGAGAACCTGTTTCTGAATCTGGATTATCTGCGCTATGCCTTGCTGGGCCAGGTCCAGCATGGCGTTCAATTCATCACGGCTGTAAGCCGCACCCTCAGCGGTGCCTTGGACCTCGATGAATCCACTCTGGTCATTCATCACCACATTCATATCAGTCTCGGCATTCGAGTCCTCGGCATAGTCAAGGTCGAGCACCGGTTCGCCATTGTAGACACCCACTGAGACGGAGGCGACCATGTTCAGCATGGGATCATCATCCAGCAGCCCGTGACTGCGTGTGTGATTGATGGCGTCGATCAGCGCGACGCAAGCACCGGTAATGGATGCGGTTCGGGTCCCGCCATCGGCCTGGATTACATCGCAATCAAGGGTAATGGTTCTTTCGCCCAAACGCTCGAGGTCCACTGCGGCACGCAGCGAGCGGCCGATCAGACGCTGTATCTCGAGGGTGCGCCCTCCCTGTTTTCCACGGGCCGCTTCTCGTCCCATGCGATCGGTGGTTGACCTGGGCAGCATGCCGTATTCAGCGGTAATCCAGCCTTGGCCGGCACCCTTCAGAAAACGCGGTATCTGTTCCTCGACGCTGGCGGTGCAGATTACCTGGGTGTCACCGAAGCTGACCAAGACCGATCCCTCGGCATGTTTCGTATATTGACGCGCAATGGTGATCGGTCGCAGTTCGTCAGCTTGGCGTGCGGATGGTCTCATCAGAGAATCGACTCCATTGTACTATCGTGTTCCGGCCTGACTCGATAAAACCGCAGTGACTATCGGGGGCGACATTATGGGTGAAAGCGGCAGTGTTGTCAGCCTTTCAAGAAAATTGTCACAATTCGGCTTGTGCCGCACCCTACATTTTTTTCGCGAGATTATTTCAGTGATGGTGATGTCAGCCACGGCCACCGATGATTGATCCCAGGATGCCACGAACGATCTGTCGTCCCAGCTTCGATCCAATGGCGCGCGCCACCGACTTGGCGAAGGCCTCGCCGACACTCTGCCGCCGGGAACCACGGCTACTTCTGCCGGCCTTTTCCCGAGCCTTCTCCTCGGCTTCTTTCTTGGCCTGCGCTTCCCGTCGCTTGATCAACTCCTGTTCTCGTTTCTTCAACATTTCATAGGCTGATTCCCTGTCGATCTCCGCACTATAGATGGTGCTGAAGGGTGATCGTTTGATGATCTTTTCCCGCTCGGTCTGACCGATCGGTCCGAATTGAGAGCGGGGAGGGGACATCAGTGTCCGTTCCACCACACTGGGTACGCCTTTTTTGTCCAGGGTGGAGATCAGGGCTTCGCCCACCCCCAGATTGCTGATCACTTCCACGGTGTCGAAGGCCGGGTTTTCACGGAAGGTTTCAGCGGCAGCCTTGACGGCCTTTTTGTCCCGCGGGGTAAAGGCCCGCAAGGCGTGCTGTATGCGATTGCCCAATTGACCTATCACCTCATCCGGTACGTCGTTGGGGTATTGGGTTATAAAGAATACCCCCACCCCTTTGGATCGTATCAGCCTGACAACCTGGGTGATTTTTTCCAGCAGTGCCTTGGGTGCGCTGCTGAACAGCAGATGCGCCTCATCGAAAAAGAAGACCAACTCCGGCAGATCGGCGTCACCCCTTTCCGGCAGCTCCTCCATCAGTTCGGAGAGAAGCCACAACAGGAAGGTGGCATAGATGCGTGGTGAGTGGTACAGGGTGGTGGCATCGAGAATGCTGACCACGCCCCTGCCCGAAAAGTCAGTCTGCATAAGGTGCTCAATCTGAATCGCGGGTTCGCCGAAAAAGACCTCGCCGCCGGCCTCTTCCAGGACCAGTAACCTACGCAGAATGGCAGTGACACTCTGCTTGGAGACACGGCCGTATTCCCGTTCCAGTGTCTTGCTGTTGTCCGCAACCCAATTCAGCATCGATCTCAGATCTTTCAGGTCGAGCAGCAACAACCCCTCGTCATCAGCCAGACTGAAAGCGATCTGCAATACACCCTCCTGGGTCTCATTCAACTCCAGCAGGTTCGCCAGCAGGGTCGGTCCCATCTCGGAAACCGTGGTACGCACTGAGTGTCCCTGTTTCCCGTAGACGTCCCAGAAGAGTACCGGGCAGGGCTCGAATTGATGGCCCTCGATTTTGATATATTCCAATCTCTCCGTGATTTTGGGGTGTGTTTTGCCGCTACCCGCGAGGCCCGACAGATCACCCTTGACGTCGGCGGTAAATACCGGCACACCCAGGCGAGAAAAGGACTCCGCCAGTACCTGCAGGGTGACTGTCTTGCCGGTGCCGGTGGCGCCCGTGATAAGACCGTGTCGATTCGCCATGCCTGCGTTGAGCAGGATTTGCTGGGTGCCATTGCCGCCAAGCAGGATCTTGTTGTCTGTCTTCATCATTTTTCCCGGGTCGCGAGTTGACAAATATTTAACATTCTCGACTGTCATGCATCACTTTTTCGGTTAGACTCAGCCAACGATTGGTCATAAATCCATATCCCGGCCACGCTATTTAACATGCCTGCCGGGATTTGGCGAATCGACGAGTCTGTGATGTTCACGGATAGTGTTTTCGTCAGGGATCGTACCGAACTGATTCCTGGGTTGAGGCCTCGGCAGTCTGGGGTTGGCTCTGGGACGAACGGGTCCTACTCACGATTGGGGAGTTGACAGATGCGTTGGAGAGGTCAGCGAAAAAGCGACAATATCGAGGATCGCAGAGGTATGCGCGCGCCATCCCCGATGGGCGGATTTGGTGGCGGTGGCGGTCTGCTCAATCTGCTGCCCGCGGTGTTCAAGCTGCTCGGATTCAAGGGTGGTATGGTCGCGGTTCTGGCGATTGGCGCTTATGCCTTGATGAGTGGCAATCTCGGATCCATCCTGGGAGGGGGCGGCGGACAGGAGAATCTCTCCACCCATGAGGCTGGTCCGGTCAAGCAAAGCGCGGAAGAGAAGAATCTGGTCGATTTCGTCTCGGTGGTATTGGCCGATACCGAAGATACCTGGCATAAGCTTTTCAGTCAGTTGGGCAGCAAGTATGAAGAACCGAACCTGGTGCTGTTTCGCGGTGCCACCAAGACAGCCTGCGGCTTCGGTCAGGCGGCAATGGGGCCGTTCTACTGTCCCGGCGATCACAAGGTCTACATCGATCTCTCTTTCTACAGTGATTTGAAAAATCGCTTCAAGGCGCCCGGTGATTTTGCCCAGGCCTATGTGATCGCCCACGAAGTCGGGCATCATGTGCAGACCCTGCTGGGGATTTCGCAAAAGGTACAAAAGGCGAAACGCTCACTGAGCGAGGTGGAGGGGAATAAGCTCTCTGTCCGCCAGGAGCTGCAGGCAGACTGTTTTGCGGGAATCTGGGCCTATAACGCTGACCGTTCACGCCAATTACTGGAATCGGGGGATATCGAGGAGGGATTGAATGCGGCGAGCGCTATCGGTGACGATCGCCTGCAGAAACAGTCGCAGGGCTATGTCAGTCCGGACTCTTTCACCCATGGCAGTTCTGCGCAGCGTGTCAAATGGTTCAAGATCGGTTTTCAGGGTGGTGATTTAAAACAGTGTGATACCTTTTCCGCAAAATCACTGTAGTTGAATCTAGGGCGATTGGATTAGTGTTAACAGGCCCTAAGGTTATGCATGAAGGAACCCACGACGACAGTAAGATGATAGGGGAGGATTAGTTATGGGTATAATTTCCTGGATAGTGCTTGGACTGATCGCAGGTGCTTTGGCTAAGTGGTTGATGCCTGGTAAGGATGGTGGCGGTCTGATAATAACCACATTGTTGGGGATAGCTGGCGCTATGGTAGGCGGTTATATCGGTTCATTCCTCGGATTGGGCAGTACCGCCGGACTGAGTGTCCCCAGTATTCTTACTGCCACCGCGGGTGCGTTTCTCATACTCTTCGCTTACCGGCTGGTCAAACAGCCCGGTAAGGGGAACGACACTGGCGGTGCTCCCGACTAGGGTCTGTCAACACTTATCCAATCGGCCCTGCCGGGACTATTCAATATCGATATCGTCGACAAATTTGCGCAGGTCTTTGATGGCTTTCGTCACATCGACCTGCTCGGTAGGGGTGCTGAGCAGATCCCTTTTCTTGCGTGAAACGGACAGGCTGAAATCGGCGGGTGCCAAATTGGCTTCATTCTCCCGCCATTTCAAAGCGACCACTGTGACGTTGTCGCTCTCGGGGTGGCTTGTGGCTGCGGCGTTGTTGGCCAGTTGGGCAACTTTTTTCACCAACGACGCCTGATCTTTGTACAGGGTATCGACTATCGGGCGCTCTGCCAGCGGTCCCCAAAAGCCATCGCTGCAGAGCAACACCACATCACCTTCCTTGATTTCATGCGGTCCGCTGAGTTCCGCGACCGGTCGGTTGTTGGTGCCGCCCAGGCAACGGGTTACATAGTTGCGGAATTTATGCGTGTGTACCTGTGCCGAAGAGATGAGCCCCTGTTGACGCAGATGTTCCACATAAGAGTGGTCGTCGGTACGGAGATGGATCACCCCATCGCGCATAATATAGAGACGGCTGTCTCCGATATGTGCCCAATAGGCGCTATCCTCCTGAACAAGGCATAGCACCCCTGTGGTGCGGGGTTCTATCGGCGGCTCCTGCTTGCTGCCGAACTCAAGGATTTCCCGATGACTCATCTCCATCAGTCCGGAGAGGAAAAAGCGTGGATTGGCAATGGGTTTGCGGCTGGTGAGGAATGCCTTGCGTGCATTATCCATTAATATCTGTGCAGCCATCTCTCCCTTAGGGTGGCCACCCATGCCATCCGCCAGTGCCAGCAGGATGGCATCAGGCGCCTCCATGATCAGGTAACGGTCCTGATTCATGGTACGGTCTCCCAGCAGGGTGTATTGCGCCGTTTCGTATTTCACGAAATCGCCCTCTTCTCACTGATCAGGTTCGAAATGGCGCTATCACTATCGATCTTATCGACCCGCAGTGCCTGCAGCAGTTCGCCGGCATTCTGGGGCCGCTTCTCATACTCGACCTCCATTGCCCAGTCGATCGCCTCCAGCATGCTTGCCGGATAACGGCGACGGTAGATCCTGGCCGCGGGTTTCAATTTTTCCTTGGCATGGCGTTCGATGGCGGATGGCGGTGCTTTGCCGTCGAGGCAGGCGCGCATACTGGCGCCGATGGCATACACGTCGCTTCAGGGTCCGACATTGCCAGACTGGTAATATTGCTCGACCGGAGAGAAACCTGTCGTGACCACGCGCCCCGTCCGACTCCCCTCATTCTGCACTTCATGCACTGCGCCAAAATCGAGCAGCAGCGGGTTGCCGCCGGTACGAAGGTGGATGTTGCTCGGCTTGATGTCCAGATGCAGTAGGTTGCGCGAATGGATCAGGTTGAGGGCATCGAGTATCGGTGGGAATACGGTCATCAGGAAGCGCGTGCTGAGACTGCCGCTACGCTTCTTGATGTAGCTGGCAAGGTTCTTGCCGCGCTCATGATCCATCACCAGATAGCCGGTGTTGTTGGCAAGAAAGAAACCTCTTACCTGCACGATATTGGAATGACGCAGCGAGGCCAGGACCTTGGCTTCCTGATAGAAGAGTCGCAGGCTGCGATTGAAATTATCGGCCTGTTTGTCATCCAGGGGGATCACCTTGCCGTTGTCCCCTCTCTTCGCCAGCTTTTTGGGCAGGAATTCCTTGATGATGACCTCATCCTGGGTATCTTCATCTTCGGCCAGATAGATCAGGCTGAAGCCACCGCTCGCGACCACCTTCATGATCACGTAGCAGTCGATTTCAGTACCTTCCGTCAGACTGTCTCGGAGCTTATCCATGCAGTCCCCGTTGAAAATGTTTAGCTGTCAAAGATAGGATGAGCATCACACTGATTATAAGGACATATTTCAGAAATACTTCGGTAGATTGAGAATTTTGATCCAGAGACCGGTAAAAAAGTGATTTTCTTCAAAAAAACGGTTGATATGACGACGCTGAGGATATATTGCCACGCTGACTCGGCCGCCCATACCCAAGCATAGCGGCTTGGATCGCGGATTCTGTAATCGAGGCAATGTCAGCTGCCCCATTGTCAGGTATCATGCCATAGCCCATGAAATATCGTGAGCCATCGGGATGGTGATTGCATACCCTCCCCAGATTAATCAGGAGACCTCAGGCAGGACTATATGATCAGTAGTATGACAGCCTTCGCGCGGGAGGAGTATCGGGGTGACCTGGGTATCCTGAGCTGGGAAATCCGCTCAGTGAATCATCGCTATCTCGAGATGTTTTTACGCTTGCCCGAGGAGTTGAGGGTGCTTGAACCGATGATACGGGAGCACATCAATGCCAGGCTCGGGCGGGGCAAGCTTGACATCAGCCTGAAATTCAAACCGGGCGGGGTGGCGGAAGCGGGATTGAGTGTCAACCAACGCATGGTCCATCAACTCGTGAATGCGGAACGGCAAATAGCCGATTTAACCGGCCTGAATGAGAGTCTTCGCAGTGGAGACCTGCTGCGCTGGTCTGGTGTGCTTGAAGAGAACGAACAGGATTTGACCCCGGTTAAACAGCAGGCAATGGCGTTGTTGGAGACCACCATCGACAGCCTGATCGATAATCGCCTGCGGGAAGGGGAACGCCTTGGTGAGATTATCCTGCAGCGCTGCCGTAGCCTGAAGCTGCAGGTTGAGCAGGTGCGCGACCTGATGCCGGAGGTGCTGGATGGTTTTCGAAACCGGATCAGTGAACGCCTCTCAGAGGTATTGGATGAGATGGATGAGACCCGCTTGGAGCAGGAGATGGTGATCCTGGCGCAACGCCTCGACGTGGATGAAGAGATGGATCGCCTTGAAACCCACCTCGATGAAGTGGAGCGGGTGTTGACGGCGGATGAACCCATCGGGCGAAGACTCGACTTTCTGATGCAGGAACTCAACCGTGAGGCCAATACGCTGACATCCAAGTCGACCAGCGTCGATGTGACCCGCGCCGCGGTGGAGATGAAGGTGTTGATCGAACAGATACGCGAGCAGATACAGAATATAGAATAAGCCTCATACATAGTGATACATCAAACAAGTGATCGGATGAAAGACGTTATGGGAACAGCATCGATGACGGTTCAGGGTACCCTCTATATCCTCTCCGCACCCTCCGGCGCGGGTAAGACCAGCCTGCTGAAGGCGTTGCGCAATCTGGATAAAGGATTGCATGTCTCCGTCTCCCATACCACGCGGGAAATTCGCCCCGGCGAGCAGGATGGAGTCGATTACCACTTTCTCTCCCAGGAAGCGTTTCTTAGGATGGCGGGTGAGGGTGGCTTTTTGGAGCATGCCGAGGTATTCGGTAACTATTACGGTACTTCCGAAGAGGCTGTAAACACCGAGTTGAGGGCCGGTCACGATACCGTGTTGGAGATCGACTGGCAGGGTGCGAGACAGGTGCGCAAACACTTCCCGGAAGCGGTTTCCATCTTTATTCTGCCCCCTGATCACCACGCCTTGCGGGAGCGTCTGGATGCCAGGGGGCAGGACAGTGAAGCGATCATTCAACAGCGTATGAATCAGGCTGTGGAAGAGATGTCGCACTATGCGGAATTCGACTATCTCGTTATCAATGATGACTTCGATACTGCCGTTGCCGAACTGGCAGCCGTTGTGACCGCGCAACGGCAGCGTCTCACCTATCAGGCGGCGCGCAACAGTGACAGAATACGCGATCTGCTACAGCGCGTATAAGGTGCGCCTGCCCACTGCTTATTCCGAAGGTGATGATTAACCGGCATTTCATAATATCCACAGGCACTGTTTGGACGCGGAAGGCTGACCCGGATGAAAGATTCCCGTTAAAGCTATAATATAGCGACCCCGATTGACACTGGATTCGATATGGCCGGTAAACTCTACATCAAAACCTTCGGTTGTCAGATGAACGAATATGACTCGTCACGCATGGCGGACGGCCTGCGCGTGGGTGAGGGTCTGGTACTGACCGAGGATGCCCAAGCAGCCGATGTTTTGCTATTGAACACCTGCTCCATCCGCGAGAAGGCGCAGGAGAAGGTATTCTCACAGCTGGGCCGGTGGCGTCCCCTGAAGGAGAAGAATCCCGCTTTGATCATTGGTGTCGGTGGTTGTGTGGCGAGCCAGGAGGGTGAGGCGATACGCCAGCGGGCGCCTTATGTCGATATTGTGTTCGGTCCTCAAACCTTGCACCGGCTACCCGAGATGATTCGACATGCCAGGCGTGAGCACACACCGGTGGTGGATGTCACCTTTCCCGAGATTGAGAAATTCGACCGGCTTCCCGAGCCTCGCGCCGATGGGCCCACGGCCTATGTGTCGGTGATGGAGGGATGCTCGAAGTACTGTACCTATTGCGTGGTTCCCTTCACCCGCGGCGAGGAGATCAGCCGACCCTTTGATGACGTCATCGCCGAGGTGGCGGGACTGGCGGCCCAGGGAGTACGTGAGATCAATCTGCTGGGGCAGAACGTCAATGCCTACCGGGGCGAAATGACGGACGGCGACGAGGCCGACCTGGCTTTGTTGATCGAATACGTGGCGGCGGTGAAGGGGATTGAACGGATTCGCTTCACCACCTCTCACCCGGTGGAGTTCTCGGACTCGCTGATCGAAGTCTACGGCCAGGTGCCGGAGCTGGTCAGCTTTCTCCACCTGCCGGTGCAATCGGGTTCCGATCGTGTACTGGCGATGATGAAACGGGGCCACATGGCCATTGAATACAAGGCCAAGATCCGCCGTTTGCGCGAGGTTCGGCCCGATATCACCATCTCATCCGATTTTATCGTCGGTTTCCCCGGCGAGACCGAGGAGGACTTCGAGGCAACCCTGCGACTGATCGAAGAGGTTGGCTTTGACCACTCCTACAGCTTCATCTTCAGTCGCCGCCCCGGCACCCCGGCAGCCGACCTGCAGGACGATGTGCCGTTGGCGCTCAAACAGCAGCGGCTGGAGCGTTTGCAGCAGTTGGTCAATAGCCAGGCTCAACGTATCAGTCGCCGGATGGTCGGTACTGTACAACGCATACTGGTGGAACGGCCGGCGAAGAAGAACCCGGCTCAACTGGCGGGACGCACCGAGAACAACCGGGTGGTGAATTTCGATGGCCCCATTGAATTGATCGGTCAATTTGTCGAGGTGCGGATTACCGAAGCGCTACCGAATTCCTTAAGGGGCGAGTGGTTGCAGCCCGCCAACGATAGAGCGGCAAACGCCTAGGACTGACGCTTGGCTGAACATCCACAATCCCTGGATCTGCTCCTCGAACCCGCCGACAATGAAAGGCTGGCCAATCTGTGCGGTCAACTTGATGAACATCTGCGCCATATAGAGGGCCGCCTTGGCATCGAGATCAACAATCGTGGAAATCGCTTCCGCCTGATCGGGGAGCGCCCTTCGATTCAGGCGGGCGAACGGGTGATATTGGATCTCTACCGCGCCACCACGAGCGAAATACTCGATTCACAACGGGTCCACCTCTATCTGCAGGAGGCGGGTGTGGATGAGCTGTTGGAGCAGAAGTCCACCAACGATCTGCCTGAGACTGTGATCAAGACAAGGCGCGGATTGGTTCGGCCGCGCGGGGCGAATCAGAAAGAGTACCTGCACAAGGTATTGACCCATGATATCAATTTCGGCGTCGGACCGGCGGGTACCGGCAAGACCTACCTCGCCGTCGCCAGTGCGGTGGACGCGCTGGAACGTGATCAGGTTCGGCGTATCCTGTTGGTCAGGCCCGCCGTGGAGGCGGGCGAACGACTCGGCTTCCTGCCCGGTGATCTGGCGCAGAAGATAGATCCCTATCTGAGACCGCTCTACGACGCTCTCTACGAGATGCTCGGTTTCGAAAAAGTGGCGAAGCTGGTGGAACGCAATGTCATAGAGATCGCCCCCCTGGCCTATATGCGAGGCCGCACCCTGAATGAGTCGTTCGTTATTCTGGACGAGGCGCAGAACACCACGCCGGAACAGATGAAGATGTTTCTCACCCGTATCGGTTTTGGTTCAACCGCGGTGATCACAGGGGATGTGACACAGATCGATCTGCCCCGTGGTCAACAGTCCGGGCTGCGTCAGGTCACGGAAGTGCTGGCCCATGTGGAGGGGATCAGTTTTACCTTCTTCAATGCCCGGGACGTGGTGAGGCATCCTGTGGTACAGCGGGTTGTACGCGCTTACGATGAGTTTGACCGCAAGGGTTGACCCGATGGGCAAGCTGATGGTGGAGATACAGCAGATCGCGGCGGCATCCGGTGACCTGCCCGCGGAGGATGATTTCAGGCGATGGGTGGAGGCGGCGTTGCCACAGGATCACGATCCCATGGAAATGGTGATTCGCCTGGTTGATGAAGAGGAGAGCCGCCGACTCAACCGTGATTTCAGGGGTCAGGATAGATCCACCAATGTACTCTCTTTTCCGTTTGAGGCCCCCGCCGAAGTACGCCTGCCGCTGCTGGGAGATCTGGTGATCTGTGTTCAGGTCGTGGCGCGGGAAGCGGTTGAACAGGGAAAGGATCCACGCGCTCACTGGGCCCACATGGTGGTTCACGGGGTACTGCATCTGCTGGGCTATGACCACCAGAACACTGCTGAAGCTGAGCGGATGGAGCAGCTGGAACGCGATATCCTGCACAGCTTGCATTTCACTGATCCCTACAAAGATGAGGTGTGATGAAACGTGAATCTTGATTCTGCCACGCCTGTTTCCAAACCGGCATAACAAACGGATCTGGTCTTGCCGATAAGCTTAAAGCAAACGCTACCGGTTTTCCTGCGTTATCCACATTTTCTGGCCCTGGCGGCAGGTGGTATCACGACGCTGGCATATGCGCCGTTCAATATCTGGATTATGGCGCTGGGCGGGCCCGCCGTGCTTTTTGTGTTGTGGCTGGAGCGACCGCATCTCTGTGCCAAGACAGGCTTCATGTATGGACTGGGCCTGATGGGCAGTGGTGTATCATGGCTGCATGTCAGTATCGCCCAGTTCGGGGATCTCGGCTGGCTTTTTCCGCTTGTTGTGACCTTTGTATTCATTGCCCTGATGGCGCTCTATTATGCCTGCCTGGGTTGGCTGGCGGGGCGCTTCCGGACTACCCGGAGTCAATCGCTGATACTGCTCTATCCCGCTCTGTGGGTGCTGCTGGAGTGGCTGCGGGGTTGGTTTCTGACCGGCTTTCCCTGGTTGCAGATAGGCTATTCGCAAATCGATTCCCCGCTGGCGGGATATGGACCGCTGCTGGGTGTGTTGGGGATCAGCTGGATGGTGCTTGTTACAACGGGCCTGTTGCTCTCCCTGACAACCCCCACGCGCTTTCGGCTCGGTTATCTGAGCGCGGCGGTGTTGATCTGGGTGGCGGGCTGGATGGGGACAAGGATCGACTGGGTTCAACCGATAGGCGCGCCAATCAGGGTTGCCCTGGTTCAGGGAAATATACCGCAAGCGGAAAAATGGCTGCCTGAACAGTTGCTGCCCAGCTTGGTGTTGTACGCCAACAAGACCAAGGAAAACTTTGATCGTGATCTTATCGTCTGGCCCGAGACGGCGGTCTCGGCGTTTCAGTTCCAGGTGGATGACGCCTTTATCCGGCCCCTTGAAAACACGGTTAAAAAACAACAGACGCACCTGGTATTCGGAGTCGTGCAGATGGACCAGGAGCGGAAGCATTATTTCAATGCCATGGTGGCCCTGGGTAACGAGGAGCGCGATCACTACTATAAACGCCATCTGGTGCCCTTCACCGAGTATCTGCCATTGAAGGGCATACTCTGGCCGCTGGTCGATCTGTTCACCATTCCGATGTCGGATTTCAGTACGAGGGAGGAAGCCAAGCCGATAATGCGTGTCGGTGATTATTCCGCGGGACTTTCGATCTGTTATGAAGACGCCTTCGGCAGCGAGATGATCGAGGCACTGCCGGAAGCGGCATATCTGATCAATGCCAGCAATGATGCCTGGTTCGGCAAGTCACTGGCGCCCTATCAGCATCTGCAGATCGCGAGGATGCGGGCGTTGGAGACTGGACGCTATCTGCTGCGTTCCACCAATACGGGAATCTCAGCCATTATCGGACCGGGCGGTAACATCCTGGTGGCGTCACCGCTGTTGGAGGTCGATGTTTTAAAGGGGGAGATTCTGCCCCTGGAGGGTATAACACCCTATGCAAAATACGGTAATCTTTCCGTGCTTGCTCTGATGCTGCTCACGATTATCGCGGGATTTCCCTGCCGGTATTCAATGCTCGGGGATCGTTGCGGCAGGTCTCGGGAGTGAAAGCGCGTCCAGCTCATCAAGCCGCTGTTGATATTCCAGCTCCTCATAACGTATCAATTCATGCAGCTGATGGATCACCATCTCATCCGTACTCCACTCAGAAGAGGCTGCTGGACGCGTCGACGTGGATCTATCGCAGCCGATCAGGCAAAACAGTAGAATAAGATGTACTCCAACAGTATGGTGGATTATGGTTGGAAGGTTGTTTCGATTGCGCATGGTTGTGTTCAAGGATGGTTTCATGACTCAGTATAGGCCCCTGACACAGCCCGTTTTTTAGATAATCTACATTAAAAATATGATGAAGAAATGTATCTTGATAACCGGCGCCTCCTCCGGATTTGGTGAGGCTTGTGCGCGTCGATTCGCCGCCGCCGGCAGTGACCTGGTGTTATGCGCCAGGCGCCTGCAGCGGCTGGAGACATTGGTGTCGTCACTCCCGTCGTCATGTCGTGTACATGTGCATCAATTGGATGTAACTGATCGAAAAGGCGTAGAGTCATTCGTCGGTCAACTCCCGGATGATTTCAGGGAAATCGATGTTTTGGTGAATAATGCCGGACTCGCTCTGGGTCTGGAACCGGCCCATGAATCCAACCTTGATGATTGGGAGACCATGGTCGACACCAATATCAAAGGCTTGATGGGTATGACCCGCCAGATTCTGCCGGGAATGGTGGCGAGGAGACGTGGTCATATTGTGAATATCGGTTCGGTGGCGGGCAGCTGGCCCTATCCGGGCGGCAATGCCTACGGTGCCAGCAAGGCCTTCGTTCAGCAGTTCTCACGGGGTTTGCGTGCCGATCTGCTGGGTACCCCCGTGCGAGTCAGCAACATCGAACCCGGTTTGGCGGAAACTGAATTCTCCCTGGTGCGTATGAAGGGTGATGCGCAGAAGGCCGGGGATGTCTATACCGATACCCATCCTCTTTGTGCCGAGGATATCGCCGAGATCGTCTATTGGGTGACTTCGCTTCCGCCTCACGTTAACGTAAATGCCTTGGAGGTGATGCCGGTGTGTCAGGCATGGAATCCGCTGGCGGTCGACCGCACACTCGGTAACGAGGTTTGAATATAAATACACACAAACTGTCAGCAGGGCGTATTGGATTAGTGTTAACAGGCCCTAGAATGGTAGTCATGCCATTCGCGATAGTGTGCAATGATTGGCGTCCATTTGCGGCCTGTTCCTCGTCAGTTTGTCACCCGCTTGATGAGGGAGAGAGCCTCGAGAAAAAGAACGGTGAGTGTGACCGCCGATCGATAAGTGAAGCGAGGTTGCAAGCTTGATGGCCCTGTTGAAAAGTGCGGTCGATCTCTGCCTGTTACGCAGTGCGCCCCAGGATATACCTGCCTCGGTCCATCTACTCTGGTTATTGATACTACTGAACCTGTTGGTCGGTACCGCGATGGTTTTGGATGGGCGGTTGGGACTGTTTCGTGCCGTTTTGGAGAACCTGTTCGGTCTGGCGCTGATGCTGGGTGTGCTCACGGCGGCCCTGAGTATGAGAAGCCGGCTGCCGCGTTTCAATCAGACAGCCAGCGCGATGCTGCTCAGCGGTCTGCTGTTGAGCCTTCTCGCGCTGCCCTTGGTGGTATGGAGGCATCGCAGTGAATCGAGCGAGTCGGAACTATTGTTGCTGGTACTGTTCGTCTGGAGCATCGTGGTACTTGGCCACATTCTTCGTCATGCGTTCGAGATCAGCCTGAACCTGGGTATCGGCTTTGCACTGCTTTATACCCTCATGGCCTGGAGTATCATGAGTCATCTGTTTCCGGTAGCTGTCTGATGCACATACATATCCTCGGAATCTGCGGTACTTTCATGGGTGGAATAGCACTGCTGGCGCGAACTCTGGGGCATCGGGTCAGCGGTTCGGATGCCAATGTCTATCCTCCCATGAGTACACAACTTGAACGGGCGGGGATTGATCTGATGGAGGGATTCGAGGCGGATCACCTGCAACCTGCGCCCGATATGGTCGTGGTGGGCAATGCCATGTCTCGCGGCAATCCCGCCGTGGAGGCGATGCTGAATCGGGGATTGCCCTATACCTCCGGACCCCAGTGGCTTGCGGAGCATGTTTTGCAGGGGCGTTGGGTGTTGGCGGTGGCGGGGACCCATGGCAAGACCAGTACCGCCAGTCTGCTTGCCTGGATCCTCGAGCAGGCTGGCCTGCAACCGGGTTTTCTGATCGGCGGTGTTCCGGAGAACTTCGGCCTATCCGCCCGCTTGGGTGGCTCTCCGTTCTTTGTGGTCGAGGCGGACGAGTACGATACCGCTTTTTTCGACAAGCGGTCCAAATTCGTCCACTATCGGCCACGCACATTGATCATGAATAACCTTGAATTCGATCATGCCGACATATTCGATGATCTGGCTATGATACAGCGCCAGTTTCACCATCTGGTCAGGACCGTTCCCGCCGAAGGATTGATCATCAGTCCGCTGAACGATGGTAATATTAGTGACGTATTGGATATGGGGGTGTGGACGCCCCTGGAGTTTTTCGATCCGGAGATCGAAGCGGGATGGCATGCCGAGCATACCACCGCCGATGGCCACAGTTTCGATGTTGTCTGCGAGGGTGAGATGCAGGGACGTGTCAGTTGGGAACTGATCGGGAATCACAATGTCGCCAACGCCCTGGCGGCGCTTGCCGCTGCCCGCCATGCCGGGGTGCGGCCAGGGGCCGCCATCGAGGCCTTCAGCGGCTTCAAGAACGTCAAACGACGCATGGAATTGTGTGGAGAGGTGAACGGGGTGCGTGTATATGATGATTTCGCCCATCATCCAACAGCCATAGAGACCACCCTCGATGGTTTGCGCAAACAGGTTGGCGATGCACGAATCATCGCCCTATTGGAACCCCGATCGAATACCATGAAACGGGGTGTGCATGCTGACCGCCTGGCGGATGCGCTGCGGGCCGCCGATCGGGTGATGATGTTTATGCCGGACGATCTGCAGTGGGATGCCGCTGCCGCACTGGCTTCTCTGGGGGATAGGGCTGAACTCTTTAGCGATACCGCGACAATGGTCTCCCTTGCCGTGGAAACGGCTCGGCCGGGAGACCATATACTGGTGATGAGCAACGGCGGCTTTGAGGCGATACATCAGCGTCTGCTGGATGCCCTGAAATCCAGTCATTACATACAATAACGCTTGCGTTACGAGTAGCTTGATCGACTCAACACAAATCTGTCGAAACAGGACCATTTGTCTACCGCAAATGAACGCCGATCACGGAAAATTTTCGCAAAGGGTATGACTATGCACATAGCTGTCAGGCAACCGATTACCCAATCAGCCATTGCGGGAGACAGCCTATGCAGGGTTTCGGATCGTTCGGTACCCGGTTTGCAAATCGCTAGCCGACACTATCCTCAAAGAGAACATTTACCTTTATTTGCGGTGATCGGCGTTAATTCGCGGCTAACCTTTCCGCAACTTGTTATCCATTGATCAGGGGAATATCCGTATGGAAAAGAGCCAAGCCCCCATCGCTGTGGCGATCACCGGCGCATCCGGCAGCGCTTATGCTTTGCGTCTTCTCGACTCGCTGATCGCGGCAGACAGGGATATCTATCTGATGATCAGCCAGGCCGGTCAGATCGTGTTGAAAATGGAGAGCGATCTGGAACTGCCCGGACAGCCTGCAGAGATGGAAAAACTGTTGCTGGAAAGATTCAATGCAAGAGCGGGTCAATTGCGGGTATTCGGTAGACAACAGTGGATGGCGCCCGTGGCGAGCGGATCCAATCCACCCGGCGCCATGGTGGTCTGTCCCTGTACCACCGGCACCTTGTCGGCCATTGCCTGTGGTGCGAGTAACGATCTCATGGAACGTGCGGCTGATGTCGTGCTGAAGGAGCGCCGCAAGCTTATTCTGGTCGTGCGGGAGACGCCTTTCTCAGAGATTCACCTGGAGAATATGCTGAAGCTGAGCCGTATGGGGGCCGTTATCATGCCGGCCAACCCCGGCTTCTATCACAACCCTGCAACGCTTCAGGAGATCATAGACTTCATGGTCGGCCGGATTCTCGATCAGCTGGATATCGACCATCGTTTGATGCCCAGGTGGGGAGCTACAATGTCTTGATATAGGCGGCAACAAGCCCGGCATGCTGAGCATCGATATTCGGAAATGCCGGCATGATGTGGCCACCATTGCGGATCTTGTCGACGATCTCTTCCGTGTTGCTGTCGGTGCCGGTCAGTTTCAACAAAAAGCCAAATTTTCCGCTGCCGTTTTCACCATGGCAACTGGTACAGGCGTTGGCGTAGATATCCATGCCGTCCATACCTGCAACAGGTTTGAAATCGTTACTGTCACTACAGCCGGTGAGAAGGGATCCAGTCAGGCATATGCCTGCAAGACAGGTCGTTTTCTTCATCTTGTTACCTCATGATTTACTGCGCTAATCCGGTTTTCTCAATTGCATTGGCCTGACTTCATGTTCCATGCCAGCCACCAGCGCAAATAATTTCGGAACCAGGGTTAACAGGCCCTAGACAAAAATGGAGACCCCCCAGCTCTGCTGGGGAGGCATCAACAGTTTGACAGAAACAGGAGTCTCATAGTAACCCCAAAGCGTGAGCCGCCAAGCAACACGCTAAGGAGAAACCATGAGACAAGTAGAAAGTTTAAGCCACACGAGATGGGAGTGTAAGTACCATATTGTGTTTATCCCGAAGTACCGGAGGAAGACGCTTTTTGGGCAGATCAGGCAGGAGCTTGGAGAGGTATTTCATCGGCTGGCGAGGCAGAAAGAGAGTTTGATAGAGGAAGGGCATGTTATGGCTGATCATGTTCATATGATGATATCGATACCACCAAAATATGCGGTATCGCAGGTAGTTGGGTTTATCAAAGGTAAAAGTGCGATCCACGTAGCCCGTACCTACCTGGGTCGGAAAAGGAACTATGTTGGCCATCATTTCTGGGCCAGGGGATATTTTACCTCGACGGTAGGCAGGGATGAGCAGGTGATTCGGGAGTATATACGGCAGCAGGAAGCGGAAGACCGTAGGATTGATCAGTTACAGTTGATGTAACAGCCCCTTTGAGGGGCTCAAGGAGCCAATAGGCTCCGTTTTACAGACCGCTTCGAGCGGTTCACAACTAAAGCCCCCGGCTTTGCCGGGGGATACTTACTCTGCCGGGGGCAGATATTACTCTACCTGATTACTCATGAGGCTCAGCTATTGAGCCTGTGGTGCAAGCATAATGGAACCTACTGAATAAAAGAGGATTTCATCATGCCGAGAAATACTATTCAATTTCAAAAAGGTCTTGGTTTGCACGATTTTCTGGAACAATATGGGACCGAGGATCAGTGTCGACAGGCATTGTATGATTTGCGCTGGCCGACGGGCTATGTCTGCCCTGAGTGCGGCAACACAACAGGCTGTGAACTCAAAAAGCGTCAGATATATCAATGTCACAAGTGCCATCATCAGACTTCCCTGACCGCCGGCAGCATCTTCCATGGCACCAAGCTGCCGCTGAGAACGTGGTTTCTTGCGATCTATCTGTTGACCCAACGCAAGAAAAGTATCTCGGCGCTGCAACTTTCCCGCGAAATCGGGGTGAACTACAATACGGCCTGGCGACTCAAGCATAAGTTGATGCAGGTGATGATGGAACGTGAGCGTGGAAAAAAACTGGCCGGTCGCATCGAATTGGATGATGCTTATCTCGGAGGCGAGCAAGCCAGTAAGCGTGGTCGTGGGTCGCGCAACAAAATCCCTTTCGTAGCTGCTGTTGAGACGACGCGGGACGGCAGGCCCATGAAAATTCAACTGCGTCGTGTAAGGGGCTTCCGCAAACGTGAAATCGCCCGCTACGCCCGCTCCTGCTTGATGCCTGGCAGCGAAGTCTTTACCGATGGGCTTTGGTGCTTTAGTGGCGTGACAACCGCTGATTGCCATCATAACCCCATGGTGACGGGTGGTGGGCGCCAAAGTGTCCAGTATTCGTGCTTCAAATGGGTAAACACGATGTTGGGTAATGTCAAAAACAGTCTGTTGGGTACTTTTCATGCGATTCGAGATAAACATGTGTCGCGTTATCTTGCTGAGTTCGAATATCGGTTTAACCGCCGTTTCGATTTACCCGCCATGATTGAACGATTGCTTTTTGCCGCTCTTCGCACTCCACCTATGCCATATCGCCTCTTGAGAATGGCTGAGGTTTAGGGGTAATCAGGTTACTCTATTTGTTGTCTGTTCGAATAGCTTTGCAGTTGAATTGCAAACCAGTCGTCACTGATTGTTGGAATAAGCCCTTAAAGAATAGTGCAACGGTTGCGACCGCTGTTTTTCGAACGGTAGAGCGCCATGTCCACTCGTTTGAGCAGGGATTGAATATTGTCGTTGGGTGTAAGTATGGTCGCACCGAAACTTGCTGTTACCGTTCCTACTTGTTCGTGATCGATTCCCGCTATAGCCTCCCGCAGAGACTCGACCATCAAAAGCATATCATTCTGTTGTATCTGGGGGGCGATGACCATGAATTCCTCACCACCCCAGCGGGCAAGGATGTCTGATTTGCGGATTCGTCCGAGTAACAGCTCTACCGTACGCTTCAATACCTTGTCACCTATGTCATGACCATGGTTGTCGTTGACATCCTTGAAATGATCGAGGTCCAGCATGATCAGACCGAAATTTTGATTGGCCAGGCTGGCCCAGGCGATTTGTTTTTTCAATTCTTCATCGAATTTCGTTCGGTTATAGATCTGCGTCAAGCGATCTGTTTCAGCGATATACTGTAACTGCTTCTCCATCTTCACTGTGTCGGTGATATCGCGGTGCGACTCGATAATCTGCACCAGCTTCTCACCGGATTCATCGAAGATCGGAGTGGCGCGTACATCCACATGCATCACTCTGCCTTCACTGTCATAATGTTTGTGTACAACGGATACAGTTTGCCTGGTCTTTGATATCTCAGTGATCGGGCAGGGATCGTGTTTTCCACTGCACGGGGTATTGCGTTTATGGGTCAGGCGGTAGCATGTGACACCTTCCTTCAGTTGCTTTTCGTTGGTATACAGGTTGACGGCGGACTGGTTCGCCAATTTCAATTGATGGGTGTTGACATCGATCACCAGAGTTGGATCGGCAATGGCGTCGATTACCCGCTGAATGTAGTTGTGTGATTCCGTGAGTTGTTCTTCCACCTGCTTGAGGTGGGTAATATCGCTGATATGGATAAAGTAATGGGTCAGGTTACCAAATTCGTCACGGATGAGATGGGTTGTGTCCTGAACCCATTTGCGTTTATTTTCATGGTCGATGATTTTATATGGACTACGTTTGAAATCAGTGGCACGGTCCCGGTCAGCCTGGATGTTTTCCTGAGAGTATTGCCGCAGATAGTCGGGATCGATGAGATTGGAAAATGTCAATTCGCCTGTGGTGAATTTATCAGGTTCATAACCCAGAAAATCAGTGATGTTGGAGGAAATGAACTCTACCGGCCATCCCAGCTCATTTCGCAGCTTGGCGATGATACTGGGTCCGCTAAGGAACAGGTCATGTTCATGAGATATGCGTTTGTTTAGATTTTGAAGCTGTCGTTCATTCAGTTTGCGCTTTTCGCGATTCCAGATTGCAATCGCCAGTACAACAAACAGGATTATGAGTGTTGTTCCAAGCAGGTGTACATTGCCGGCAAGCTGCCTCCACAATCTTGCATCGATCAGTTCCTTCGGTATTTGCAGGAGTACCCGGAGACAGCTTGCGCAGTAACTATCCAACTTGTCGCCCGAAGGATTGATGGAGTCGAAAGTGTAAAGGCCTTGCTGGTTGAGTTCCTGGCCGCGATTCAATTGTTGGATGGTGTGCCAGGCAGTGGCATGTTGCACATTGATTCCGGTCTGGGGACTGTCGGGAAACATGAAGCCCCAGTCCTGGGCGCTCTCAGGGCTCAATAATGTATAACCCTGCCAATTAAGTAATATGGCGTTGCCGGCAAAGCCGGCGGAGATTCTGCGAAACTCATTCAGGATATTATCCGCCAGGTAGTTGAGTATGACTACACCGATGGTTTTACTGTTGTTGCCATAGACTGGCGAGGCGAATCGGATTGTCGGTTTCAGCGGCAGCTCAATCTGTCGGTTCTCTATATTCAGGTCCAGCTGGGTACTGTATATGGTGCCGGTCGGTGTGTTGATGGACTCGGTAAAGTAGTAACGGTGCTTTTTGGATTGCAGGTACTCGTCTTCAATTACAATCGGATTTCCATTGTTGTAGTTGACACGTATGCGCTCCTGCCCGGTGTGGTCGAGAAAGCGTATCTGATCATAACGTTTTCGTTGCAGAACCAGGGATTTCCATGATTCCTGAATATGGTCGATTATGAACGGGGTTGTATTTTCCAAATTCAGATCACGAAGTTCCTGTTGTTCGATTATGTAGAGCAGATCTGAGTGAATTTCGATAAATGCGAGGCTGATCTGTTTTGTCAATTGATTGATGAGAATGTTAGATTCGAGTTTCAGCTCGCTCACGATAGTGTTTAGGGTTTGGTGATAGATACCCCAGAACACAAGGCCGCCAAAGGTGGTGATGAATACCAGAAGAAGTAGGTAGATTCGAACCAGTCTGCCTGAAATCATGACGTCGCCACAGCAAGTTTGTCAGGGTTTGAAACAGAGTCACGATGAAAAACGATCACTGCTCCGATAACCGTGTTCTCCTCCTTGATCGGCGTGCTGATGTAATTGACCCGCAGGGGTTTGCCGTTTTTCCGCCAGATTGTTTCCTGTTCGCCACGATGAATGTTGCCATGTTCAAGTACCTTGGTTATCGGACATTCCGATTCCGGAAACTCGCTGCCATCCGCTCTGCTATGGTGCCATGTGGCATGGCTGTTCTTATCGAGTAGCTCGTCGATGGTGAAGCCCAGCATATCCGCCGCTGCAGGGTTGACGAAAATGTGATTTGCCTGGTTGTCGATGCCGATAATGCCGTCACCCGCGATATCCAGAATCAGTTCTTTTAATTGTTTGGCGTGTAACGACCCCTCCTCAAATTTTTTTATACTGATCGATATCATCGATCACCGCAATCAGATGGTAGTCGCCGTTGCGATGATTGGGTATGGTGGAAAGTGAAAGCTGGATCCACTTGGTGGCGCCATTGGCGCAAACCAGGCGCACTTGAGTAGAGATTCTGCTTATCTCTTTACTGCGAAGTTTGTCGAAGGCGGCGGTGCATAAAGGTACATCCTCGCTGAACAGCAGTTCCTTGAGGTTTATCTCCATGATTTGTTCAGGTGTCAGTGCGACGATTTCGCTCAGTCTGTTGTTAAGACGCACTACCTCCCCGTTCAGGTTGATATGGGCTAGCCCTACCGGGGCCTGATCAAAGGTGATGATTTGCGCACGTTCGCTCTCTTCCAGGGTATTCTTATGCGCTGTCAGTGATCGATTGAGTCGAATCAGTCGCGTGATAAGCACCATTAGAATTACCAGGACAAGCAGAACCAACAAGTACCTGTACAAGATATCAACAATCGAGTCGATAAATCTGTATTTCAGGGTTTTATCGTAGGGAGGCATCTCCAATTGCGCCAACAGATCATGTACTGCCTGATAGTTCTCGGGAATTGTCCATCCATGGATATTGGCATCAACGGCGGCCGGGTGATCAGGGGGAAGATTCAATAGCGCCAATGCGACATCTTTTGCTACTGCTTTAGGCGTGCTGGGTAGTTGTGATAATGGCCATTCGGGATAAAGCGGCGTACTTATGGCATAAGGATAGTCGTCATAATACTTGGGTGAAATGATACGAAGGTCATCCTGATTCAGTTTACCTTCCTGAGCCATCCGTTCCAGGGTGTCGGTTCTGACGATGCCGACCTCCGCCTCCCGGTTCAGGACCGCGTTCACAACCGCATCATGGGTGTTGAGGAACAGCAACGAAGCGAAATCCCATTGTTCCAGACCCTCTACTCGCAACTCTCTTCGCGCCATGATCCACCCGCCGAGAGATGTGCTGTGAACCGCAGCAACACGCTGGTCTTTCAGGTCAGCCAGATTTCTAATATTCTCTAGCTCATTGAGGGTGAAGACGACACTGCCAAAACTGGATACCTGGCTTTCGTGGGACAGTTTATTGATCAGGGTGAGTACCCGTCTGACCCCATATTTGACCGAAAGATTCACATAGATTCCCGGATTCACGATGACGAAATCGACCATCTGGTTTTTAACCAGGATCTGAATGTCGTCGAAAGCCATGGGTATGGTTCTGAACTGATAGGCGGGTAGGGTGGTGTTCAGATAGTCTGCCGTCGCACTCCAACGTTGCAGGCTTTTTTCAGGGCCCCTTTTTGCCAGTACACCAATGCGTACTTCTGTCGTATCCGCCAAGACCACAGAGGCGGCTAACCATAATAGCAGTATGGTGAAAAGATACCTGATTGAATATCGGGTTTGACGTTTAAATTGCTTACACATTACGGACTCTGCGGCTTCCATTCCTTCGTCGTGTATCATTATTATTGTAGGACAGGGAATAACTTACTATAAGTAATATCGGAAAATTACACATATACTTCGACCAAATTGTATTTTGCTTTAATCCGTGAGTGTGGTGGGGATCTATAGCTTGGTCATTGGTGTGGTTTCAGAATCAGTCTGACCGGAGTGCCCGGGTCAAGTTTGACACTATCCTGCAGTTGCGCGAGATTTTGTCTCAGCATGTCGATCGGCTGTTCAAATTGTCGGACCGTCCGCGGTATTGTCAACATGCCGATCACGGTTTCGGCGCTTTGCAGTGTCACGTTACCGATGGATATTCTCAAACCGTCAGGGTCGAGTCTGAGTGGCGTCGACCAGAACCTCAGCAGCAGCCGTCGTTGATCCGACAGGGGTTTGACCATGACCAATTCCTCGTGACGCGCGTCATGCGCCTGAGGCGGTATGGGCAGGGTTTCAAGCTGGGCTTTGGGAGACAACAGACGCAACAGATTGCCCCATCCCAGCATCTCCGCCCGGTGCCAGCCATGCTGTTTAAGCAGGGCGGCGAGTTGTGCATGATCGCCTGCCAGCTGGATGTTCAGGGGATGGTCCTTATTACCAAAGATATCATTGCGATACAGCGGTAAGCCGGCCTGGCCGTTCCACCACGCCTCCAGAGAGATTTGCGCGATCTCAGGTGTGCGTTGATAGACGGCGGATCTTTCAGCTGCATTGAACCAGCCATAGCTACCGCATGATAAAAGCAACAGGAGTGTGGTCCCGATCAGGCTGGCTGGATGGGTTTCCGCTTCCACGTGACGATAGTATGCAATACCGAGCAGGGCTATCCAGGCGATTCCCAGGGTCAGGCTGCCTAGAATATCAGTGGCCCAGTGGGCGCCCAAATAGAGCCTTGAGAGGGCAACTGCACCGATTGCCAAGGCAGCGATACTGTATGGAAACCAGCGCCATTCACGGATCAGCGTCCGGGCAATCATGATCGAGAGAAATCCGTACAGGGTTACACTGCGTAATACATGCGCACTCGGGAAGGACCATGGACCCAGGGAATCCGGTGAGTTCGGCGGGCGAGGTATGCGCAGGCTGTATTTGAGCAGCAGCGGTGCCAGCATCCCGAATGTGGTTGCTGCCAGCAGATAGTAGAAGGCCCGCTGATGACCTTGCAGCAGCAGGAGTATGGCGACTCCCAAGGCAATCCAGAGAATCGGGCCGATATCACCCAGGCTGGTGAATAGCACCATCAGCTGGTCACCCCAGGGTGTGTGCAGGCTTTGCAGGCCGCTATAGAACAGAAGATCGATCTTTTTAGTCAATGAGCCATCCAAGACTATGCCGGTGATCAGAACGAACAGCAATGCAGTGAGCAGCAATAGGGTTGCAAGGAATGCCAGTCCGCGGGCCTCGGGATGGTTCGGATCAGCCAGGGAGCGGGAGATCGACCTGAAACCTCTATGCAACTGCCCCCACTCGAAGCCCAGCTGGACCAGGGTGGTGGCATGGGGTTGAATCAACCTGAACAGTGTTCGGACCAGGAAAAACAGGGCCCAGGCCAGAAACAGCAGCAATATCATGAGGGCGACCAGCCGGAAAGCAACCTCCGATGCGAGTTCCAGGGAGGCGCCAAACACGATACCGGGCAACAGGTATGCCGGAGCCCAAACCAGCGCCGAGAGAATGTTGGCGGCTACGAAGCGCAGCGGGGGCATCCCCAACATGCCTGCGACGAGGGGGATGATGGCGCGCACGGGTCCGAAGAACCGGCCGAGGGCCACACTTTTACCCCCATAACGCTGGAAAAAGGTGATACCCCGTCGCAAGGTGGCGGGATGTCGGTTGAATGGCCAGAAGTCTCGCAACCGGTCCTGAAAATGGTACCCCAGCCAGAAGCTGAGCCCATCCCCCGCCACCGCGCCGGCGACGGCCCACCAAAATACGGCCCAGAATTCCAGGATGCCGGTGGCGATCAGCGCGCCGAAACCGAACATCAATACCACACCGGGCACGATCAGGCCGATAATGGCGACCGATTCGGAAAAGGCTACGATGAAGACCGTCAAACCTGCCCAGAGAGGGTTTTCTCCGATCCATGCCAGCAGGGGGGTGAAAAACTCACTCATCGATAGCGGCTCGCACAAACGATTGAATGGCGGTCGGCAGGTGTGGAACCTGCTGTATCTATATTCCTAGGGCCTGTTAACACTAATCCAATGTTCTGAATGACTCTCCGGCGGCATGGATAGTGTTTTCGATATCCTCGTCACTATGGGCGGCAGAGACAAATCCCGCCTCGAAAGCGGATGGCGCCAGATAGATGTCTCGTTCCAGCATTGCATGATAAAAGGCTTTGAAGCGGTCCTGGTGACACGCGGTTGCATCGGCGTAATCGTTAACCGAGGCGTTGTCGCTGAAGAACAGGCCAAACATACCGCCGACATGATTTTCAGCCAGCGGAACGCCGGCTGCCTTCGCCTGTTGCATGATGCCTTCGACCAGTTTTTCGACTTTAGCCGATAGCCGGTCATGGAATCCGGGCTCGGATATCAGTTCAAGTGTCTTCAGACCGGCACTCATGGCGACTGGATTGCCGGAGAGCGTGCCCGCCTGATAGACCGGTCCCAGGGGGGCGATCTTTTGCATGATATCCTGTCTGCCGCCAAAGGCGCCAACCGGCATACCGCCACCGATCACCTTGCCCAGGGTGGTCAAATCGGGAGTGATGCCGTAGTGTGCCTGCGCACCGCCCAGAGCGACCCTGAAACCTGTCATCACTTCATCGAATATCAATACTGTTCCATGCTTGTCGCAGACTTCGCGCAGGGTTTCCAGAAAGCCGGGAACAGGAGGGATGCAGTTCATATTGCCGGCCACCGGTTCAACAATGATGCAGGCGATTTTGTCACCAAGCCGATTGAAGGTATCGTGTACCTGTTGGCTGTCATTGAAGTTCAATGTGATCGTGTGTTCAGCCAGGGCGGCGGGCACCCCGGGGGAGGAGGGTTCGCCCAATGTCAGCATCCCGGAACCGGCTTTCACCAGCAGTGAGTCCGAATGGCCGTGATAACAGCCTTCGAATTTAATGATCTTGTCGCGTCCGGTAAAACCTCGGGCCAGTCGAATCGCCGACATGGTGGCCTCTGTGCCGGAGCTGACCATGCGGACCAGATCCATGCTCGGCACCAGTCCACAAACCTTCTCCGCCATCTGGTTCTCAAGCTCGGTGGGGGCGCCGAAGCTGAGGCCCTTATTGATCACCGAGGCCACGGCTTCGATAACATCGTGATGTGAATGGCCGAGGATCATCGGCCCCCAGGAGCCGACATAGTCGATATATCGATTGCCATCCGGATCATAGATATACGGCCCTGCGGCACAGTCGACAAAGACCGGTTCGCCGCCCACCCCATGGAAGGCCCGGACCGGTGAATTGACACCTCCCGGAATATGCTTCTGTGCCTGGGTAAAAAGGTCATGGGAACGGCTCATCGTGATTCCTCCTCCGGCTCGAATAGTCTTGTCAGTCGACGGCAGGCGGCTTGAATATCCGTCTGTCCGAACACCCCGTGTATGACAGCCAGCATGACTGCCCCTGCACGGATCAATGGGGCGCCATTCTCCGGCGTTATCCCACCGATGGCAACCAGGGGGAGTTTGAATGTGTTTTTGGCGATCGTTAACAGCTCCGGATGGGCCTGCACCGCATCGGGTTTTACACGCGAGGGGAAAAAACGTCCGAAAGCAATATAGTCGGCCCCGGAAGCGGCCGCTCTGTGGGCGAGATCGATTCGGTCGTAGCAGGAGACGCCTATGATTGCATCCTCACCCAATATCGTGCGGGCGTGCCCGGGTGAATCATCTTCAGCTCCCAGGTGAACACCGTCCGCTCCGACCCGCTTTGCCAGCTCGATATCATCATTGATGATCAGGCGTGCGGCATGAACGCTGCATAGGCGCCGTATGGCCGTGGCATCGGCAAGGCGCCGGGAGGCGCTGTCTGTTTTATTCCGATATTGAATGATGGCGGCGCCGCCAAGCAGCGCCTGTTCCACGTGTTGCAGGAGATGACGCTGGGGACTGAGTTGCGCATCGGTAATGGCGTAAAGACCCCGTAAGCCGGATCGCTCATCTCTCGTCATGGTGCCGTAGAATTCTGAAGAGCCGTCCCGGGATGGATTGGCATTTTCCCGTCTCGAATCCATGGGTCAATGCCGACCAGCTGTATTCGAGCCCCTGCGCTACCGCGACCTGCAGCGCTTCACCCGCGGCCATTCTGGCCGCGATGGCGGATGCCAGGGTACAACCGGAGCCGTGAAACACGCCGGCCAGCCGCCTGCAGGATGTGTGGATTGGGGAGGCGCCGCTCTGGTAGAGACTGTGTGTGATCTCCCTTCTCTCATCCGGTTCGTGGGTGCCGGTTATCAATACCGCGTCTGCACCGAGGCCGAGCAGTTGACGGCCTACGGTATCCAGGTCGGGCAATCCATCGTTGCCGGTCAATTTCACGGCCTCGGGTATGTTGGGTGTGATCAGACGGCACAGTGGGATCAGGGTCTGCCGGATATAGTCGATCAATCTCACATTGGCGAGTTCACCGCCACCGCCCGCCCTGAGGACCGGATCGAACACCACAGGGATGGTTGGATGCCCGTGCAGGAGCTCAACTACCGCCTCAGCTGCTGGCAGGCTGCCGAGCAGGCCGATCTTGATGATGGCAACCTGGCAGTCTGAGAGGGTCGCACTGATTTGATCCGCCAGCGTTGCGGGGGGAATAGGAACCAACTGACTGACGTTACAGCTGTCCTGTACGGTTACGCAGGTGAGCGCAGTAGCGGCATGGCAGCCATTCGCCCCGATGGACTCGATATCGGCCTGAATTCCGGCACCCCCCCCGGGATCATGCCCGCCAATGGCTAAAACCACAGGTAATCGAGGTGATTTAACATGCATGAGGGAATTGTATCCTTTTTTAATATCTGTGTGGTTTTTCTTATGGATACCCTTGTCAGGGGGGTTGTGGTGGTCCAAAAAAAGGATATCCTATGCCGCCCCACCCCTTGAGAGATATATTTTTTCAATTGAAACGGCTGGATGGATTAAGGGTTTTTCCTAGGATTGAGCGCTATCACTGCTAGACTCAGGGTGTGTGAAGCAATTGAAACAGTAGTATTAAGCAGTCATTCGGTTATCGGCAGATCAGTGGCTACAGTCTGCAGATTGTAGACACCCGTCGAGTCAGACTGTGAGGGAATGAGAGATGAGTCCACAAATAGAAGAACTTCAAGCACTGGCACGCAACTATTGTGAACTGGTAGAGAGTCTGCAGGAAGGCAATACCCAGTGGTTGCAAGAGGTTGCAGGCCTGCTGCCACGTCTGCATGCGGCTGTGGCGGCACTCAATCTCCCGACCCCGCGAAACTGTCACTACACAGCGGCTGACCTGGATGCCAGATTTGAGCTTTATACCTATCTGCGGCAGTTGTTGGGTGAACGCGACAGTTATTGGATGGAGTATGATGTGGCCGGCGACGGTCAGAGCATGAGCGGCAGCCTGGCGGATGACCTGACGGATATCTACTGTGAGCTTAAAAGTGGACTCAATATGCTCGATGGGCATCCACAGAGGGCTGTCGAGGGTTGGCACTTGGGGTTCCACCTGCATTGGGGACAGCATCTGCTTGATGCCGAGCGCCATTTATACGACCTGAATGCCCGAAACCAGTTGGCGACCTGAGCACACTGCAGCATCATTTCTGTAATCGGCCGCCAAACACCCATAAAAAACCAACTTTTTTTCTATGTTAATTGGCATGCCGATGCCATTTCTTGGTAATATTGCGCCAATACGACCATCTTGAATTTTAGGAGACACGGCATGAATTTAAATGCCCTAAGCGAAAGCGACTTAACCCTGACCAGCACTGCACAGACAAAAATGGGCGAACTGTTTCAACAGGTCGATGACAATATCGAGGGCGTGCGGGTATTCGCAACCCCTGGTGGTTGCAGCGGTATCAGCTTCGGAATGACCTTCAGCGATGCGATCAATGAAAATGACGGCATACTCCAGTGTGACGGTTTCAAGGTGATTGTCGATGATGGCACTTTGCAGTACCTGCGCGGCGTCGAGATCGATTTCATCGATCAGGGCGATGGCAATGCCAGTTTTGTGTTTAACAATCTACAGCCCGTCGGGGGTGGTTGCGGCACCTGTGGTTCCTCTTCAGGTGGCGGCTGCGGCTAGAATTCTCACCGATCATACAGCGGGAGGCGTGCGTTTGGGCGCACGGATCCTCCGTGAGTCGGACAGTACATGTTGTGATGAAACCGTGTCCAGGGATCCTGGCACGGTTTTTCTTTGATAGGTGATCAGGGTTGTGCGATGAGCAATGGAGTTGTTGATCTATTGGTGGTGGGCGCGGGTATCAGCGGCCTGGGCATGGCGCGTATGGCCAAACGCCGGGGTATCGAACCACTGATTCTCGAGGCGGGCAGTCACATCGGTGGCGCCATCAACAGTCACAGGTTTGAGACTGACGAGGGCAGGTTCTGGGCGGAACTGGGCGGACATACCTGCTACAACAGCTATGGGAATCTATTGCAGCTGCTTGAAGAGAGCGGGCAACTTGGCGACCTGCAGCCGAAGCGGAAATTACGCTACCGGCTCCAGACCGGTGACCGGTTGACCTCCATTCCATCCAGATTGAACTACCTGGAGCTTCTCGGGGCCTTGCCGCGCCTGTGGCTGAGCAAAAAGGCGGAACGCACCGTTGCGGACTATTTTGGCCATATCATGGGACAGCGTAACTTTGAGCAGGTGCTGGGCCCCGCATTGGACGCGGTTGTCTGCCAGCCAGCCGCCGATTTTCCCGCAGATGCCCTGTTTCGCAAGAAACCTCGCCGTAAAGAGATTGTCCGCAGCTACACCGGACCTGAGGGACTGCAATCTTTTATTGACGGTATGGCATCCGGGCTTGAGATACGCCGGGATAGTCCTGTCATCAGGCTGGAAAAGGGCGATAACAGCTACCAGGCGGTAACCGGGGATGGCGCAATTCAGGCCAAGCATATTGCCCTGGCGGTAGCGCCTGATGTGGCGGCAAAAATTATGCTGGAGTCGATGCCGGATCTTGCTGCACGTCTGCAGGAGATCGAAATGGCCTCAATCGAAAGCCATGCCGTGCTTGTGAGAGCGGATCGGGTCAGATTGCCGCCTCTGGCCGGCATCATCGGTGTCGATGATGATTTCTACTCCGTGGTTTCGAGAGATCCGGTGCCGGATGAAACCTACCGGGCCTTTACCTTCCACTTTCGGCCCAACGGGCTGGATGAGGCCGGCCGTATGACCAGGATCAGCGAGGTTTTGGGGTTGGACATGCAGGCCGTCGAGTCACATGTCGGTTGCAGCAATCGCTTACCTGCATTGCGCCTGGGTCACCATGAGCGGATTTCCTGGATCGACAACGCTTTGCAGGGTGGTTCCCTGGCATTGACCGGCAACTGGTTTTCCGGGGTCTCCATCGAGGATAGCCTGATCCGCTCGAACCAGGAGTGTCAGCGCCTGTTCGGCGCGGCGGACTGATTCGCTCCCGGACATGTCTTGTGTCCTGGCCCCTGTCGATCACGGACGGGGCCGGGGGAGACTCAGTGTGACCGTCTCCGGCGCCAGACAGACCTGGTCGTTACAGGCTTGCAGGCGTATCTCCACTGGTAGTGTCAAGGGTGCGGTGGGGCTGCTCTCTTCGGTTGAAACCAGGGCCTGCAAACGCACCTTGCCACTGAAGACAGAGAGGGGCTGTTGTTGAAAGGCGAGGACATGGCGCGCTCCCTCGGGATAGGTGACGGGCCCCATCCGCCATCCTTGCACCCTCTCCGACAGCTTCAATCGGGTTGCTATCAGGTCTTTCGCCATGGGCTGGTTGGAGTTGATATGCCAGCCGTCGGGGATATCGATATCGACGCTCAAAAGCAGCTGATTCGAGCTTAACGCTACCGCTCCCTCGATTCTGATACCTCCCTGGGCGGCGTAGGCCAGTCCCCCCAATTCCCCATTAAGGTGGCTGGCCGTGGCGGTCAGGAGATAGCCGTAGCTGGTTGGATTGCGCTCGATTGAAGGGGCGAAGCGGGCGATCAACGCATCCGTCTGACGGCGATAGTCAAGCTTGCCGGTACGCTGCCACAGGCGTTGCAGGACGTGGATCGCCACGGAGCTGCCGGAAGGCATGGCATTGTCCGAGCCCTCATCCTTGGGACGACCCATGGCGGTGATACCACTCTGAGCCTCACTCATAAAGAAGCCGCCTTCATCGGTATCGAAAAAACGATCAGTCAATGCATGGGCCATCTCCTCGGCCCGCTGCAGCCATTTGGCTTCTGCCGTAAGGTCGTAGAGGTGGAGTAGCGCTTCGGCCAGATAGGCGTAATCCTCTTGTGTCGCGGGTATTGAGGACTCGCCGTCGAGATGAACCCGCCACAGCATGCCCTTGCCCCGTCGGTTGTGTTGCCAGTTAAACTCCGCTGCCTTGATGGCGGCCTTGCGGTACTCGGGATTTTCCAGAATTCGTGCGGCCTGGGCGAATGCCGTGATCATCATGCCGTTCCAGGCGGTAACGATCTTATCATCCCGCAAGGGAGGAGAGCGTCTGCTTCGAACCTGCAGCAGTTTTTTGTTTATGCGGTCGACCTGTGTTCTGAGGGAGTCGATGGAGAGATCGTGTTCTTCGGCATACTCCTCCAGGTCCTGGTTGAGGTGGAGGATGTTCCGCCCTTCGAAATTACCCCGGGGCGTCACCCCGTACAGGCTGTTGGCCAGCGCAGCATCCTGTGGCGCCAGGGCTGCCGATATCTGCTCCCTGGTCCAGATGAAGAAGAGGCCCTCTTCACCCTCGCTGTCGGCATCGGTGGCGGAGTAGAACCCGCCTTCGGGGAGCGTCATCTCCCGCAATACATAATCCAGGGTCCGGGTGGCCACTCGTCGGAACTGTTCCCGTCCGGTCAGGCGCCATGCCGAGAGATAGATACGGCTTAGATGGGCCTGGTTATAGAGCATCTTCTCGAAGTGGGGGACCAACCACTCATAGTCGGTGGAGTAGCGGTGAAAGCCACCCCCTACCTGGTCATAGATACCGCCGCGGGCCATCTGGTCAAGGGTTGTTTCAAGCATCTGCAACGCCTGCCTGTCGTCGCTTCTCTCCGCCTGGTCGAGGAGCAGATAGAGCCAGGGTTCACGCGGGAATTTTGGGGCCTGACCGAATCCACCCTGGATTTCGTCGAATGTGCTGTGCATGCTGTCCACCGCACTGCCGATGACAGAGCTGTCAAGCGCCTTGGCCTCTCCCGCGAGGCTGTTGCTGGCCTCAACTGCAGATGCCACCTGTCCGGCTTGTTTTTCCACCTCCTTTTGACGCTCCCGCCAAAGACGCGATATCTGCTGCAGCAGTGAAGTGAACTGTTGCGGGGTGTAGTAGGTGCCGCCATAGAATGGCTTGCCCTGGGGAGTGAGAAAACTCGACATCGGCCAGCCGCCATGACCGGTCAGCAGCATCACCGCGGTCATATAGACCTGGTCCACATCAGGGTGGCTCTCCCTGTCGACCTTGATCGGGATGAAATGCTCATTCAGGAGGGCGGCAATGGCGGGATCTTCGAAACTCTCTTTTTCCATCACATGGCACCAGTGGCAGGTGGAGTAACCGATGGAGAGGAAGACCGGTTTATTCTCCCGTTTTGCACGTGCGAAGGCCTCTTCCGACCAGGGATACCAATCCACAGGATTGTGGGCGTGCTGTAGCAGATAGGGGGAGTCTTCGAGAATCAGGCGATTGACGTATCGTGGTGAACCGTCCTCATTGAAGTGTTCTGTGCGCGGACGATATGAGATGCCTTTGCTGAGATAGGCTGCTTTGAGTTTCTGCTCCATTTGCGGTGGCCTCTCGACTCGGTAGGTTTGACAGTGGGCAGGGGAGCTCAGGCCAAGCATCAGGCCGAACAGGATAATGGTTGTCCTGATAGACATTAGGTCGCTACTCCTTGTCTCGAACGCTGTCCACAGAGCTGCCGCAGGGTATATGCGCTATGCCACCCCCTGCGGCATTGGCATGCTCGTGCTGCATCCCCGGCGCTATGATCGGTCAATAGCTCAATTTGACCTGCCGCTCCATGGGCAGTGACTGATCGGCAGACCACTCCTGGGTGGAGCCGTCATAGAGTCTGGCTTGACGGTTGCCGAGGATTTCATGGGAGACGAACCAGCCCAGGGCAGCCCGGTTGCCGGTATGGCAGTAGTTGATTTGATCCCCGTTCAACGCAACCCGGCTCGAGGCATAGATGCGTTGCAGATTGTCTGCGGTGTGTAGTCTGCCGCTGCCATTCACCGTCAGCCAGTCATAGTTGAGGTGGAGCGCCTGTGGCAGTCGGCCTGCACGCTCCTTGCCGCCACCGCCATAGATGCCGAGATATTCGGCTCTGGTGCGGTTGTCCACGATCTGGGTACCGTTATTGAGCGCCAATTTGACCTCTTTGGCCGTCGGGTTCATCTGTTTACGGTATTTGGCGGCAAATTTTGTGGGTTTTCGCTGGTTGTTTCCCTTTTCCAGGGGATAGATGCGTTTCTCCGCATAGCCGACCAAGCCACCATCGAGGATCGAGACACGGTCGTGACCGAGCACCTTGAAGGTCCAGTAAACTCTTGCGGCTGCGGCCATGTCCCCGGCACTGGCGCCCAGGGAGATCAGGACCACATGGCTGTTGTTGTCTATGCCCAGCGAACCGATCAGCTTTTCAAGTACCGGCACCGGGGGCATGTTCTTCAATTCACCCTTTTTTTCCACCCGCCACTGGGCGTAAGTTGTGTTGATCGATCCGGGGATGTGAAAACGCAGGTAGTTCTGATTGTCCTGCAGATCGAGCAAGACCAGGTCTGGGTTGTCTCTGTTGTCATGCAGCCATGACGGGCCGATCAGGGGCGCTGCAGCTGCTGTCAGAATCCCCGGAAACAACAGCAGTAACAGAATAAAGAATCGTTGCATATCGGTTTCCTGAATTTACCAAATTAACACTGGGTCGATGAGTGTGCAGCATGATCGCATCTATCAACAATCAGATCGATATCGGACCGAAAAGTTTAAACTGCGTTACATGTGTGGATTTCATGCCCTGCTGTGTCAGAATAGCCTGATCAAGGAGCAATCAAGCATTATGAAATTTCAATCAGGGCTCATCTTAACCTTACTTTTACTGGTGTTTGGGGATCTCCCGGCGGCCGACTTCGAAGACGCCATGGATGCCATGACCAATGGTGAATACCATGAGGCCTATAGAGGCTTCAAACGTTTAGCGAAAAGGGATCATATCCAGTCCCAGTATCAACTGGGTATGCTCTATCTTTTCGGTAAGGGAGTGGAACAGAATGCGGATCAGGGCATCACATGGTTGAAAGAGGCGGCAAACAACGGCTCTTACAGGGCGGCCAATGAGCTGGGACAGATCTATCTGTCGGGCAAGGGCGTCGACATCGATGAGAAGGAGGCTATCAAATGGCTGGAACTGGCGACAGAGATAGCAGAGCAGAACGAGGGGGAGGCCGAGGATGGCTGTGATTAGCCACCCTGGCACGGCATGAAATTCAGCGACTTCGGTTTCGATGAAAATCCCTTCGCGATAACCCCTGATCCCCGCTATCTCTATCTCAGCAGGGGTCACGAAGAAAGCCTTGCCCACCTTATCTACGGCACCGGTCCGAATGGCGGCTTCGTACTCCTTACCGGCGAGGTGGGGACCGGCAAGACCCTGCTGCTGCGCAGCCTGCTGGCGCAACAGCTGGATGAAGTGGACATCGCGCTGATCCTCAACCCCCGCCTCTCCCGGCGGGAATTCATCGCCACCATCTGTGATGAACTGGGTATTGAATATGGGGGTCCGCCCTACTCCTTGAAAATACTCATCGATATTCTGACCCGGCATCTGTTGCGCACCCATGCCGAGGGAAAACACACGGTTCTGGTGGTGGATGAGGCGCAAAATCTCAGTCCGCGGGTATTGGAGCAGGTGCGTCTGCTGACCAATCTGGAGACTTCCCGGCATAAACTGTTGCGGATCATTCTGGTCGGACAACCGGAGCTGCAGCAGATGTTGGAGCGCAAGGAGATGCGGCAGGTCGATCAGCGTATCACCGCCCGTTACCATCTGTTGCCGTTGAATGCGCAGGAGACAGGTCGTTACATCGCCCACCGGCTTGCCGTTGCCGGGGTTCGCGAGGATCTGTTCACGCCGATGGCGCTGCGGCTGATACACCGTTTTTCAGGCGGTATCCCGAGGGTCATCAACGCCATCTGCGAACGTGCCCTGCTGGCGATCTATGCATCCGGCAGGCAGCGGGCCGGCGTCAGGCTGGTATGGCGGGCTGCACGGGAGGTCAAGGGGAAGCGTTTAGGCAATCGACGATGGGTTTGGGGTGGTGCCTTACTGATCATCCTGCTGGGTGCAATGGGTTATTGGTATAGCCAGACAGGTCTCGATCAAGCTGTTGTGCCCCGTGAAAAGGCAAACATACCGGAACCGGCACTCCCGGAACTGCCCGCCGTTGTTGAAGATTCGCAGCGTGTGGAAATGCCCGCGCTGTCCGACAGGAAAACCGATCGGGATGAGAGCGTCTCAATATCCCTGCAGCAGGAGATTGCCGAGCAGAATCTCTCCAGCTCACCGCAGACGCTACCCTCGACCGACGCATCGAAGTCGCCAGCGGATGACTTCAGGCTGGGCAAGCTGTTCAGCCAACCGCAGCGTCGTGTGGATATGTATCAGACATTGCTCGGCCTTTGGCATGCCGCCAAACAGTTTCAGGGTTCCCTACCTCCTTGCCGGCAGGTCCGGGCATTTGGTTTGCGCTGTCTGATATCGACCTCGGAATGGTCGGGTCTGCTGGGTATGAACAGACCGCTGCTGCTGCAACTCAAACAGGATAAGCAGAGGCGCCTGTTGTTGCTGAAACATGTGGACGATGAGTGGCTGCTGGTTGACAGCGGTATGCAAGAGGGGGTCATTTCCCGCACTGAGCTGATGCGCTATTGGACCGGTGAGTACATATTGCTGTGGCGCCCCCTGGCGGAGATCGCCTTGATTGGCGAGGGCTCTTCCGGCAACGCGGTTACCTGGTTGCGTAAACGCCTGCAGCGAGTGGACGGTATCGAACCGCCTGCGATCGAGGGTCTGGACCGTTTTGATGCCGAATTGGAGGACCGCTTAAAGGCGTTTCAGCAGCAGCAGGGATTGGCGGCGGATGGTGTGGCCGGTCAACAGACCATGATCTATCTGAACAATCTGGCTATCCCGGCGGGGACGCCGGTCCTGATCTCAACCCAAGATCTGGCGGGAGGTTGAGATGTCCCTGATTCTCGAAGCGCTGAAAAAGGCTGAACGCCAGCACAAGCTGGGGGAAGTGCCTAAAATCAACCCCGACGCGGAGCAACCGACATCGACCGCATCTCATCGGCTGGGGTGGCTGATGATGGTGATGTTGGCCATGATACTGCTCGGAACCGGCATCTATCTTGGGAGTAACAGTTGGTGGTCGCAGCAACCGCAACAGCATGGACCGCCCGTCTCCAGCACAGAACCCGTGCCGCAGCGTGGTGTGCAGGAACGTGCGCCCGCTGGACAGACGCTACCCGGCACCGGGGGGACGGTCGGCGGCTCTGTTCCGGTTACCTCCGTCAGTTCACCACAGGCGGCCATTGAACCGCAGCCGGTCATCGCAACATCACAAGCGAAAGAGATCGAAATGCCACAGGTGGTGGAGCCCGATCCTCCGCAACCGCCGCCGCGACCGCCAAAAGCCTTGCACGAGATGCCGAGTGGCTTTGTCGCCAATCTGCCTTCCATGAATATCGATATACATAGCTACGATCAGCGACCGGCAAAGCGGTATGTACTGATCAATATGGAGAAGTATCGCGAGGGGGACTATCTCTCAGAGGGACCGAGGGTGTTGGAGATACTGCCACAGGGGGCTGTCATGGAGCATATGGGGGAGCGTTTCATGCTGCCCATTGGCAACTAGGGCCTGAAAAAACGCCATTCAGGGCGTACCCCAAGGGCACTTCCTTCGGGGCGCACCCCAAGGGTACTTCCTTCGGGGCGCAAGGAGAGAGGTTTGGTCACTCCGAATGAACGACGGGCAACGCCGAGTGATGCTTTTTCAGGTCCTAGGTTTCTGCTGGCTTTATGATTTAGGTGTTCTTGCAACTGCCCAGACATCGACCCGCTCTGCTCCCGCTCTTCTCAGTATCTTGCTGAGTTCGGTGACGGTCGCCCCTGTTGTGATGACATCGTCCACCAGCGCCAGATGGGCTCCCTTGACATCGGCACATACCTGAAATGCATTATGCAGGTTCCTGCGCCTTTCATGTTCGCTCAACTCCGACTGTGCCTTGGTCTCCTTGACACGCCGGCAGAGCCGCCAGTCGAATGGAAGCCGGCATTGCCGGGCCACCACCCGTGTGATTTCGACGGATTGATTGAATCCCCGTGCGCGAAGTCTTAGCCCCAATATTTCACGCATTAAAAAGGCAAAATCCTGATACTTCGATATAATTCAGTTGCTTACACTGTAATCGAAAGGATTTTGCCTGTGACAAACTGTACCCAGACTGCCTTTGATTTTCCAGCCCTAAAACGCCGTAAGGTTCAAGCCGAGTTTTCCGGTGGCGATATCACCTCGGACGGCGGCGTGTTGCTGCTGCGTGAGATCGACAGGCGTCTGGGATTGCTCGAGGCGGTTGATGCGGTCATCCCCGACCCGCGAGATCCCCGCTATATTGAACACAGCCAGTTGAGCCTGTTGCGCCAGCGAGTCTATGGGCTCTGCCTGGGTTATGAAGATCTGAACGACCATCAGACACTACGCACCGACCCGGCCCTACAGAGCTCGATCGAACGCGAGGAGGTACTGGGCAGCCAGTCGACACTTTGTCGGCTGGAGAACCGGGTCGATCGCCGGGTTGCCGTTGATGTCCACAACCTACTGCTCGAGCAGTTCATTGCCTCATATGATGCACTACCCGATGAGCTGATCCTGGATTTCGACGCCACGGATGATCCGGTGCATGGCCGCCAGGAAGGCCGCTTCTTTCACGGCTACTACGATCACTACTGCTTCCTGCCCCTGTATGTCTTTTGTGGCGATCAACTGCTGGTGAGTTATCTGCGGCCCAGCCGGATCGATGCGCCCAAGCATGCCTGGGCGATTCTGGCGCTGTTGGTCAAACGCCTGCGCCGGGCTTGGCCTGAAGTGCGTATCATCTTTCGGGGCGATAGCGGCTTTTGCCGTCACCACATGCTCAGCTGGTGCGAGCGCAACGCTGTGGGCTATATCGTGGGCATCGCCAAGAATGACGCCTTGCTGCGGTGTATCCGTGAGCCCATGCAGTGGGTTGAGGAACTGGCGAAGCGAACCGGCATGAAGATGCGGGAATTCTTTCAGTTTCACTATGCCGCCAGCACCTGGAAGACGCGTCGCAAGGTGATCGCCAAACTGGAGGTCACCGACAAGGGGCCAAATCCACGCTTCATCGTCACCAACCTGGCCGGCGACAAACAGCGCCTTTACGATGACCTCTACTGCGCCCGTGGTGACATGGAGAACCGAATCAAGGAGCAGCAACTGGGGCTGTTCGCCGATCGCACCAGCGCGCATTACTGGTGGGCCAATCAGTTTCGTCTACTGCTGTCCAGTCTGGCCTATGTGCTGATGGAGGCCATCCGGCGCCTCGCGCTGAAGGGCACGGAACTGGCGCGTGCACAGATGACCGCGATCCGGCTCAAACTGTTCAAGATCGGGGCGGTCATCATTCGCAACACGCGACGGATCCGCTTCCTGCTCTCCAGCACCTATCCCTATCAGGCGCTGTTTTTCCAGGTGGCGGCACGACTCAAGCCGGGATAGCCCGGCAGAGTGCTGCCCCGGCACGTTGATCAACAATGGGGGTAAGGGGGAGTCTGCCCGGAGGGTGGAAAATCAGGGCTTGATAGAGGTTTGCTTCCCAGTGAGGGCAAACCATCCAAGCTTGGCCATATCACCGGCTAAATTTAAAAACGGATGAAACATGCGGGTTAGGGGATGGAGCGGGACGGGAAGCAAGATATCGGGCCGCTCATGCTTCTCACCCAGGCGTTCCATAAGCAATCCGGCCAGGGGTTCCGCGAGATGGAGTTTTTGCTGGAATTTGAGTATGCCAATGAGCCGATTGACCGGGGGCTCGTATGTGAGGGCGGTGAGGCTGTTCGTAAAGGGCGGTTGTCGTCTGATACAGCGTCCGCACCATTGCGTCGATGGCGCATGTGGCGGAAGCGGAAGGGCGCAGCGGGGACAGGCGTGGTAATTGAAGGGCAGGGAATTTTGGCAAGGGCGACAAAGGTGGTGTTCAAAGTCACCCTCGGCGCCACACAGGATGCAACTCCTGGGATAGAGAAGGGATCGTACATAATTTATACAGTTGTCGACTTTCATGGCCATCCTTGGTTGACAGAGAGCGGACAATCCTTACCATAGGCCCTCCGCTGTACGCCGCACTAATCATACACACGGGCTGGATCATCATGACCGAATCAATTTTACGCCACGACTGGAGTCTGGACGAGATAGAGGCGCTGTTCGAGTTGCCGTTCAATGATCTCCTGTTTCAGGCACAGAGTGTACACCGGGCCAATTTCGATCCCAATCAGGTACAGATGAGCAGTCTGCTCAGCATCAAGACAGGCGCCTGTGCCGAGGATTGCGGCTATTGTTCCCAGAGTGAGAAAAACGCCACAGGCTTGGAAGCGGAAAAACTGATGCCGCTGGAAGATGTCGTGGCGGCGGCAGAGGCGGCGAAAGGGAAGGGTGCGAGCCGATTCTGCATGGGGGCTGCCTGGCGAAATCCGACCGACAAGAACCTGGAGCGGGTGGTCGCTATGGTGGAGGCCGTTCACGATCTGGGCATGGAGACCTGTCTGACCCTGGGCATGCTGACCCAGGCACAGGCGAATCGCCTGCGCGACGCCGGTCTCGACTACTACAATCACAATCTCGATACTTCACCGGAGTTTTACGGCAACGTGATTACCACCCGCACCTTCGATGATCGGCTGCATACCCTGGCCCACATCAGGGATGCAGGCATCAATGTCTGTTCCGGCGGGATTTTGGGAATGGGTGAGTCGCGGCGGGACCGCGCCAGCATGTTGCGCGAGTTGTGCAATTTGCCCCGCCATCCGGAGTCGGTGCCGATCAACATGCTGGTAAAGATCGAGGGTACACCCCTCTACAACGCGGAGGAACTCGATCCCTTCGAGTTTGTACGCACCATCGCGGTGGCGCGACTGTTGATGCCGCACTCCTATGTGCGCCTCTCCGCCGGTCGAACGGAGATGGGTGATGAGATGCAGGCACTCTGTTTCCTCGCCGGGGCGAATTCGATTTTCTATGGCGAGCGCCTTCTGACTACAGACAATCCCGAGGCGGACAGAGACATGCGACTGCTCCGGCGGCTGGGAATGAGGACCGAGCAGCTGCAGGAGACCGAGGTCAAGGCCGCCAAGGTTTCCTGCAGCCAGGCAAAGGCCGGTTAGAGTCCCATTGCTTTCCTATCCGAGGATACACGTTGATGAAAGGGCTGGCTGAAGCGTTGCAAAAACGCCGTCACGATGGGCTCTATCGGTCCCGCCGGGTGGTATCGACGGCGCAGCAGCCCGAGCTGGTGGTTGACGGTAGGCGGGTGACCGCTTTTTGCAGCAACGATTATCTCGGTTTGGCCAATCACCACGAAGTGGTAGAGGCGATGCAGCGTGCTGCCGGGGATTATGGTGTGGGGAGCGGTGCGGCACATCTCATTACCGGTCACAGCAATTCCCACCATCGATTGGAAGAGGCGCTGGCGGAGTATACCGGCAGGTCCAGGGCGCTGCTTTTTTCAACCGGCTATATGGCCAATATTGGCGTGATCAGCGCCCTCCTGAAGCGGGGTGACAGGCTGTTCGGGGATCGTCTCAACCATGCCTCCCTGTTGGATGCGGGTCAACTCACCCGGGCCAGGATGCACCGCTACCGGCATGCCGATCCGGAGAGCCTGCGCCGCCAGTTGAAGGGCAGCGAAGAGGGTCAGGCGCTGATCGCCACGGACGGTGTGTTCAGTATGGACGGCGACCTGGCCCCCCTGCCGTCCCTGGTCGAGCTTGCGCGTCGTCATCAGGCCTGGTTGATGGTGGATGACGCCCATGGCCTCGGCGTGCTGGGTGAAGAAGGCGGCGGCATTCTCAGCCACTTCGATCTGGACTGTGACGACGTACCCATATTGATGGGGACCCTGGGTAAGGGATTCGGTACCTACGGCGCGTTTGTCGCCGGCGGCGAGGAGCTCATCGAGACACTCATTCAGCACGCCCGGAGCTATATCTATACCACCGCGCCACCGGCCGCACTGGCGGAAGCAACCCTGGTCAGCCTGCGTCTTGCCCGGCAAGAGACCTGGCGGCGCGAGCGGTTGCGGGATCTGATTGCCCGTTTTCGTCAATCGGTGCGACAGATCGGCCTGCCCCTGCTGGATTCCACCACCCCGATACAGCCGATCCTGGCCGGATCATCCCGCCAGGCCGTGGCCTGGAGCCGGCTGCTTGAAAAGCAGGGTCTACTGGTCAGTGCAATCCGGCCGCCGACGGTACCGGATGGGAGCGCTCGGCTTCGCATCACCCTCAGCGCCAACCATACCGACCGGCAGTTGGATCGTCTGCTGGATGCCCTGTCCACACTGCCACTGGTGGTGGAATGAAGCTGGCGGCGGAGAGTCTTGGTGCGGGACCGGACTTGGTGATGCTCCATGGCTGGGGCATGAACTCATCCGTCTGGGCGGATTTCGCCGCCCGGCTGGCGGACGACTACCGTGTTACCCGAATTGACCTGCCGGGCCATGGCAACAGTCCATTCGATGGTCGGCAAGCGCTCACCGCCTGGGCCCGTGCCTGTCTCGATGCGGCACCTGACCGGGCTGTCTGGATCGGCTGGTCACTCGGCTCCATGCTCTGTTTGCAGTGCGCCCTGCTGGCGCCGTCACGTATCGATGGGGTTGTTGCGTTGGCCGGTATGCCGCGTTTCATCCAGGCCATGGATTGGCAATATGCCATGTCGCCGACGACCCTCGATCAGTTCATCGAGGCCTTGCGTAAAGATCACGTTCAGACCCTGGAGCGTTTTCTTGCCCTGCAGATGTTGCGCAGTGATCACGCGGTACAGATGTTGAAGCGACTCAAGTCCCTATTACGTGAACGGCCGGATCCGCTGCCGGAGGCTTTGCGCTCTGGATTGGAATTATTGAAATCTGTCGATCTTCGACAACAACTGGCCAGCCTCAGCTGCCCCACAACCTGGATCTACGGCAACCGGGATACCCTGGCGCCGGCAAAGGCATCCGATGATCTGCGCCAGTGGCTGCCCGGAGCGTCCATGCACATCGTGGAGGGAGCAGCGCATACTCCATTCCTCTCTCACCCGGAAGAGACCCGTCAGCTGATACTTCGCAGTCTGGAGTCGATGCATGGATAAAGGACAAACCGGCGCCATCGACAAACGGCAGGCGCGAGCAGCCTTCTCCCGTGCCGCTTCCCACTATGATGAAGTGGCTGAGCTTCAGCGGGAGATCGGCAGGCGTATGCTGCAGAGGCTGACATACATCCGTCACCAGCCCCGGGTCGTGCTGGACGTGGGTGCTGGGACAGGTGAAGCGACACTGGCATTGAAAAAGCACTACAAGAAGGCGCGCACCATCGCCCTCGATTTCGCCATGCCGATGCTGCACCAGGTGCGTAAACGGGGAGGCTGGCTGAGGAGGCCCGTCTGCATCTGCGGCGATGCGGAACAGCTGCCGCTGGCCGATCAGTCCGTGGATATGATCTTTTCCAATGCGGTCCTGCAGTGGTGCAATGACCTGCAGGGTACCTTCAGCGAGTTTTTGCGGGTTTTGCGTCCTAACGGTATGCTGTTGTTCTCCACCTTCGGTCTCGGCACCCTGCGGGAGCTGCGCAAGAGCTGGTCACACGTGGATGGACACAGCCACGTCAGCCCCTTTCCTGATATGCATGATGTGGGTGATGCCATGGTACGGGCCGGTCTGGCGGAACCGGTGGTGGATGTGGATCGCATGCGGCTTACCTACGATGATGTGTCTTCGCTGATGCGCGATCTGAAGACGCTGGGTGCGCATAATGTGACCCGTAACAGGCCGCGGGGATTGACCGGAAAAGGGCGATTGCGGGCAATGTACGAGGCCTACGAGTCTTTTCGCATGGACGGTAGGTTACCGGCCAGTTATGAAGTGGTTTACGGACATGCCTGGGCGCCCCAACAGCGTCAGATCGATGGTGCGACTGCCATTCCCGTGGATCAAATCGGGATCGCAAGGAGGGGACAGGGATGAGCGGCGGTTTGTTTGTTATCGGTACCGATACCGGTTGCGGTAAGACAGAGATCACCCTTGGGATAATGCACAACCTGCAGCAGCAAGGGGAGTCGGTGCTGGGGATGAAGCCTATCGCATCGGGCGCGGACATGACCCAGGATGGATTACGCAATGAGGATGCCTTGCGGATACAAGCCCAATGCAGCCTTGAGATTCCCTATTCCTCCGTGAATCCCCTGGTCTATCAACCCCCTATTGCCCCGCATCTCGCCGCCATGGCCAAGGGTCAGCCGATCAGGCTGGATGAGATTATGCAAGGCTATAACCAGCTGCAGGATATGGCCGACAGAGTGGTCGTGGAGGGAGTCGGCGGATGGCACGTGCCCTTAGGCGACAGCATCACCCTGGCCGATCTGGTCCGTACCCTCGATCTGCCGGTGATACTGGTGGTTGGTGTCAGGCTCGGCTGTCTCAATCACGCCCTGATGACGGCCGAATGCATGCTCAACAGCGGGGTCCCATTCAAAGGTTGGGTTGCGAATCTGGTCGATCCGCGGATGCAGGCCTTGGAAGAAAACATCATCACGCTGCAGTCCTGGCTGCCGGCGCCATGCCTGGGAGAGGTTCCCCGCCTCGAGTCGCCGACAGCGGATCGAATTGCGGAATACCTCGATGGGCCGCTGTTGGACGCAATCCAGTGACCCCCAGGCCATCCTCGAAACTGATGACGCAATGTATGTCATGACCGACATCATCGTCCGTCAGCAGATAGCTGTCATATATCGCCCCGGGGATAGGCTGGCCATTGCGGTGCCATTGATAGCGGATCTCCCCCATGCCGTTGCTATCCCTGACTGTATGACTGGTTGCGACCACTTGATCCTCAGCCGCCTCACCGCTGATGATGACACGGCCTGAGGCAGGCTCATTTTCACTGACCTTGGCGATCTTGATATTTTGAGAATCATGTAGCAGGAAGGGTCCTCCATTTTCGGATGTGTAGTAATTAATCGTGTAACTGCCCGAAGCGAATGGTCCGACTTCCACACTGTTGTTGTAACACGGAGCCACAAAACCGCTCTGATAGACACTGGTATAGACATTGATTTCGTCCCTCTCCGCTATCGCCCCGAAAAATTTGTCTATCCCGAAAGAGGGACATTCCGAACTAAGGGTAAATGGTACAAAGTTGTTGGGCGTCTCGGGGGGAAGATCCAGAATGTCTGATTGGACTTGGTTGTGATGGCACAACATCATCGCCAGGAATAACCATTCTACTTTGCGCATGACAGGCCCTGTATCTCCTTTTCCTTGGGGGGGTGAGCAGTCTAACGGGGAACAGGTGAATGGCGCAATGAGGGGGGCGCTGACTGTTTCTAAACGCGGAATCATGAAGATAAACAGCGACGCCGGTATTTCCCCCTCAGGACCTGTTCGGCAGCCACCGCACGCTTTCGGACTGTTCCCCCGCGTCATCGGAGAAGGTTGTGGCAATGACGACCGGGAAATAGGGTGTTGTAATCAATCAACCAGCACGATCTGAGCGAGATCGAGTGAATTGAATCGGGTTGATGTCGCGGCGGTATAGGCCCCCATCATGTGACCGATCACCAGGTCGCCCGCTTTCAGCTTCGGTAGAAGGATATCTTCGGCGACGATATCGATACTGTCACAGGTCGGACCGGACAGGATTGCCGGTTCGCGCTCCGGTTCGTCACTGAGAATCTGCAGAGGGTAGTGGACATGGTCGAAGATCTGACCGCTGTAGGATCCGTAGACTCCGTCATCGAGATAGTACCATTGATAGTCGCCGCGCCGGGCCAGCCCGGTCACGCTGGAGATGCCCGTTACGGCGGGCGCGACCAGAAAGCGGCCGGGTTCGGCAATCAGGTCCAGGTCGTCCGGCAGGTTTTCCAATGCCTCGCGGATAGGTGCGAAATAGCTATCCCCAGCGGAGTGTAAACCGGTGTAGTCAACCGGAAAACCGCCACCAATGTCCAATACGTTCATCGGATGGTGTGCTTCGCCGTTGATCTGTTCGATCAATTTACCGCACTGCCTGATGGCCTCAACATGCATATCGGGTTTCAGGCTTTGCGAACCGACATGAAAGGATAGACCACGGATATGGATTCCCAGTCGACGCGCTCTGTGAACAATCCCTTCGATCTGTTCGATGGTACAACCGAATTTACGCGACAGGTCTACTCTGGCTGACGGGCTGCGGAAGCTGACTCGCAACAGCACCCCGACACGATTGCGATAAATCAGCAACTTCCTGAGTTCATCGATATTGTCGACGACGAAGGTTGTCGAGCCGCCACGCAGAGCGGCCTTGATGTCTGACGATTTTTTGATCGGGTGGGTATGGATGGTCTTTCGGCCACTCACCTGGAGGGGTTTGAGCAACTCGATTTCGCCTTCAGATGCGACATCGAAATGGCAACTCTGGTCGGCCAGTATGCGGAGTATTTCCCGGTGCGGAAAGGCCTTGATTGCATAGTGCAACGATACCCCAGGCAGAAACTCCTTGAGCTTGTGATACTGATTGATCAGCTTGTTTCGGCTGATAATCAGCAGCGGCGAACCGTACCTTGCGACCAGTGACTTATAATAGTGTTTCTGCTCTTCGCTGGCGCCATACCTGACGAGTCGACCGCCCACCGGTCAGGCATCCTTCAAGGCGTCCCGAATGTAACGGGGCAGGGCGAAACTGGCCCGGTGGATCTCCGGCGTGTAATAACGGGTTTCGATGGCAGACTGTTCGAACCGCTGCTGCAGCGTCGCCAGACCAACCTCGCGCAGGGCCTTATCCTGACTGCCCCAGGCAAAGGTCATGACACCGCCATAGTAGGTGGGTATCGCGGCACTGTAAAATGTCTGATCGGCGAAGCTCCGTTTCATGCGCCGATGGGTCGTTGTGACCTCGTCGAGCTGGAAAAAGGCCACGCCGTTCTGGGTGACCATGACACCGCCGGGATTCAGGACGGCCTTGCAATAGCGATAGAAGTCATTGCAGAAGAGGACCTCGCCGGGACCGATCGGGTCGGTGCTGTCGGTGATGATCACATCGAAGCGTTGCTCTGTTTCACGCACGAAATCGATACCGTCACTGATGACAATCTTGGCGCGTGGATCGTCGAATGCACCGGCGGAATGGTTCGGCAGATATTGTTTGGCCGTTTCGATGACCTTCGCGTCTATCTCCACCATCGTCACCTGTTCGACCGTTGCATGCTGCAGGACCTCGCGTAACATGCCTCCGTCACCACCACCGACTATCAATACCTGGCGTGCCTTGCCGTGCGCCAGTATGGGCACATGAGTCATCATTTCGTGGTAGATGAACTCGTCCCTTTCAGTGGTCTGCACGATGCCGTCAAGGGTCATGACCCGGCCCAGTACCGCGTTATGGAAGATCATCAAGTGCTGATGGTCTGTTTTATGCTCGAAATAGAGCTTATCGATGCGAAAATTCTGCGATACCGCATCGTACAGGGTTTCCTGAAACTCTTTCATTGCAATCAACATCCGATATGGCGGTTACTTGCGGATTATACCGCGTAGATGCTCGGTGATCTCTACGCATCCCGGACAGAAATGCTGTTTCAAAACCGGTACCGACATCTCAGGTTTGGCGTTGCCGCACATGAAGATATCGAATGCGGCGAAATCTCGCTCCGGCCAGGTATGTACGCTGATATGCGATTCGGCCAGCACGGCGATGCCTGAAATCCCGTTATTGGGGGTAAAGTGATGGAGATGGATATGCAGCAAGGTAGCGCTGGATACGCTTACGGCTTCCCTTATCGCTCGATCCATTGTATCCAGTTCGTCGAGATGCTTGGCATCCCAAAAATCGAGTATTAAATGGGTGCCGGCAAAACGAATGCCGTCGCGGGTGACGAAGTGATCCTCGGTTTCTGAACCTGAGGAATACCCGGTTTTGACAGCTGGCTGACTGCCCGGCAGCTGGATCACGCCATCCAGCGTTTCAGACGTAATGTGCTCCATTTATCGGTCCTCAAAAACGACGGGAAGAAAATTCATCCGGCGCCGCCGTGAGGGTTGGCGCACGGTCAGTGATGCTCCATAAATCCTCTGAGAATAATTGAAGTGGCGGGGATTGTATGCATATTCGTAAAGAGCGCAAGTATTTTTTTATGCAGCCATGAAGAGAGGTGTTTCCTGCACTCTCGGGGCACGGAAGGGTGTGGCAGTAAGCGAAGTGGAATCGGTCTTTCGTCAACCGCTGTAGCGACCGATCTGTTTCGCTTCCGATAGCACAGTCTCCGGGTACGAGACCCTGTCATGGACACTCACCAGGCCGGCTGTACGGACCCTCGCGGTAATGCCCCCGTGGCCCCGCATGGCGTTATATCCACCCGATCCGAGCTGCCTTTCCATTTTGCTGCAGGGATGGCAAAGACCGCTGTATTCCAGCATCGCTTCTCCGATCCGGAAGGTCTTGTCTTTTAATGCCAGCAGATTGATGCCGGAAACGGCGATATTTCGCCGTAACAGGGAGGGAGAGATGGATTCCACGCCAAGACAGGCGGCAATCACTTGCAGATGTTCATATTGTACGAGGGTCACCTGCCTGGGTCTCCCGGCACTGCCTTTGAAGCGATCCCCCTCCAGCCCCCTGCCCACCGCCAACTGGACAGATTGCAGGGTTATCATGGCCTCTCTCCGTGAGGGTCTGATCCCGATCCACTCGACACGTCCAATCTGGGGAAGCGTTTCCAGCAGACTATGAAGAGGTTTTGATTCTGCCAAGTGCCGACTCCTGTATGAGACTTGTGATAACCCGGCGCCTGAACGGTATCTTAAACGATGCGATGGCTAACCGTTGCGTTCTATTCTTCAAATACAAGCAGATCCATCTCAGCGGCCTCCTGCCTGAGAGGAATAAGCGATTGATACTCTGGAGAAGCATGCCAGCCGGTCAAGGCTTTCAAATCCGAGAAGCGTATTACTACGGTATTACTGTGATTATGGCTCCCTGAAAGTACTGAGGACAGTTTACCTCTGAAGACCAACTCACCACCCCAGGATTCCAGAGTGGCCGGGACCTTGCTGCGGTATTCCAACCATTTGTCTGAGTCGCGTACTGTAATATGTCCGATAATATATGCGTTTGCCATGTCCGGATGTCACCTTTCTGGTTCTTTAGTCTGTCAATCATACTTGATCTCGAAAACGAAGAGCCGTCGACGCCGAGTGGCGCATTTTCAGGCCTACCCCAAGGGCACTTCCTTCGGGGCGCAACCCGAAGGGCTGGGGCTGTTTTTCCACCCAGCAGCGATATCATTCGCTCATTTAGCACGGCTAAACCTCGCTCATTCTGTCTTGCCGGGTAAAAAACAGCTCCAGCAGAGTCGATTGGATTAGTGTTAACAGGCCCTAGAAAATTGATGATTGACTGTCGGCCCATGATCTTTGGATCAGGTCCGCCAACGTTCCAATAGGTGGCATTCTCGGCAAAGTGTTTTTCAAGTCGGTCCCAATGGTCATCGATAATGCAAGCCTCGAAATCTGCAGCGAACGAGTTGAAACGGTCTATGAGGTTCATGTCGCTGTAGCCAATGCCGAGTTATAATCCGATATATTCCATCGCCTGTTCTGCATTTTTGAAATCCATGATATTTTGAAAATGATTTGTCCTGTTTCCCACCAGCACAAAGTTGTAGCCCAACTCTTCACAAGCCTTTTTGTCCCATTCCCCGTCTCCAAAATACGTACAGGGAACTTTATTTTTGCCAACGGCTTTTTCTTTGGCGATTTTCATTATTTCGGTTCGTGAATAATGATTGTTTGAGGATGCAATTGGGATGCCCGCAACATCAATTTCCGCTGATTCCAATTTCATTAGAGCGGTTTCGTACCAGCCGCCGGTGGCAACCGACAAGCTTAAATTTTCCAGTCGGCGCAGCTCGGCAATAAATTTTGCAGCGCCAGGTACCTGCTGTGCCGGATATTTCTTGAGGTGGCTGGCAATTTTGCTGGTGAAGACATCTTTTACTTCAGTGCGTATGCTGTTTCCCCCGGCATCAAGTCCATTTTCGATAATATACTGTTGAAGAATACCGGCGTCGCTTATATGAGAGTACTTGGTCCAGTCAGTATCTAGATGATGACCTAAAACTTCATACACCGCCTCGAGATAGCAAACTTCATCAAGCTCGTATGATCTTACCAGCGTTCCATCAACATCAAACATGATATGGTGCAAGAGGGCTCTCTCCTTGGCTATTCGCTTGGGTTAGCCCGCATGTTTCATCCGTTTTTAAATTTAGCCGGTGATATGGCCAAGCTTGGATGGTTTGCCCTCACTGGGAACCAAACCTCTATCAAGCCCTGATTTTCCACCCTCCGGGCAGACTCCCCCTTACCCCCATTGTTGATCAACGTGCCGGGGCAGCACTCTGCCGGGCTATCCCGGCTTGAGTCGTGCCGCCACCTGGAAAAACAGCGCCTGATAGGGATAGGTGCTGGAGAGCAGGAAGCGGATCCGTCGCGTGTTGCGAATGATGACCGCCCCGATCTTGAACAGTTTGAGCCGGATCGTGGTCATCTGTGCACGCGCCAGTTCCGTGCCCTTCAGCGCGAGGCGCCGGATGGCCTCCATCAGCACATAGGCCAGACTGGACAGCAGTAGACGAAACTGATTGGCCCACCAGTAATGCGCGCTGGTGCGATCGGCGAACAGCCCCAGTTGCTGCTCCTTGATTCGGTTCTCCATGTCACCACGGGCGCAGTAGAGGTCATCGTAAAGGCGCTGTTTGTCGCCGGCCAGGTTGGTGACGATGAAGCGTGGATTTGGCCCCTTGTCGGTGACCTCCAGTTTGGCGATCACCTTGCGACGCGTCTTCCAGGTGCTGGCGGCATAGTGAAACTGAAAGAATTCCCGCATCTTCATGCTGGTTCGCTTCGCCAGTTCCTCAACCCACTGCATGGGCTCACGGATACACCGCAGCAAGGCGTCATTCTTGGCGATGCCCACGATATAGCCCACAGCGTTGCGCTCGCACCAGCTGAGCATGTGGTGACGGCAAAAGCCGCTATCGCCCCGAAAGATGATACGCACTTCAGGCCAAGCCCGGCGCAGGCGTTTGACCAACAGCGCCAGAATCGCCCAGGCATGCTTGGGCGCATCGATCCGGCTGGGCCGCAGATAACTCACCAGCAGTTGATCGCCACAAAAGACATACAGGGGCAGGAAGCAGTAGTGATCGTAGTAGCCGTGAAAGAAGCGGCCTTCCTGGCGGCCATGCACCGGATCATCCGTGGCGTCGAAATCCAGGATCAGCTCATCGGGTGGTGCATCATATGAGGCAATGAACTGCTCGAGCAGTAGGTTGTGGACATCAACGGCAACCCGGCGATCGACCCGGTTCTCCAGCCGACAAAGTGTCGACTGGCTGCCCAGTACCTCCTCGCGTTCGATCGAGCTCTGTAGGGCCGGGTCGGTGCGTAGTGTCTGATGGTCGTTCAGATCTTCATAACCCAGGCAGAGCCCATAGACTCGCTGGCGCAACAGGCTCAACTGGCTGTGTTCAATATAGCGGGGATCTCGCGGGTCGGGGATGACCGCATCAACCGCCTCGAGCAATCCCAGACGCCTGTCGATCTCACGCAGCAGCAACACGCCGCCGTCCGAGGTGATATCGCCACCGGAAAACTCGGCTTGAACCTTACGGCGTTTTAGGGCTGGAAAATCAAAGGCAGTCTGGGTGCAGTTTGTCACAGGCAAAATCCTTTCGATTACAGTGTAAGCAACTGAATTATATCGAAGTATCAGGATTTTGCCTTTTTAATGCGTGAAATATTGGGGTTAGTCATCATGGATCACAATTTAGCTTCAGGGCTCAGAATTTCGCCGTCTTCCGTTATTGCATCTTAAAGAAACCCAATGCATCTATCCAATGCCTTGCCAAGGTGCCGGCATTTTCTTCAAATTTCCCCTGTCAGGTGGGTTCTCTTTTCTAACTAAACTGGCCGTTGAAGTTGTCACCTGTCTATAGAAAACGCGTCATCACTATCTTTATAGACCATCATGGCCTCCATTTACCGGAGTTTCCTATCATCATATCGATGAAGCCATACCGTATAGATTCATACCCATGTCATGAAGCTGGGGGTGCCCTGGGTGTAGGGGGTCCTTTGGAAGGGATTATGTATTTGGAGTGTCGTTACCCTGACGGGTAACGACGAATTATGCACAATCTGGCTGCCAGTCTAGGCAAGGTTCGCCTTGAGCTTGGTCATGGCGTTTTTCTCGATCTGACGAATGCGTTCCGCCGAGACTTGAAAACGTTCCGCCAGTTCATGCAGGGTCGATTTCTTATCGCCCAGCCAGCGGGCTTGCAGTATCTCCCGGCTGCGTTCGTCGAGATCCTGCATGGCGTTGACCAGACGCTGTTTCATCTGCGACTCGCTGTCCGAGGACTCGAGCAGAGATGCGGGTTCCATGCGCATGTCGCTCAGATAACCGGCCGGTGTCGCAGTCACCTGATCATCATCCTCTTGCATGGGGCCGTCGAAGGCGATGTCCTTGCCTGAGAGACGCGATTCCATCTCCATTACGGTTTCGGGTTTGACGCCCAGGTCCTGAGCCACGTCGTTGACCTCCTCCTTGGAGAACCAGTCCAGACGCTTCTTGGAGCTGCGCAGATTGAAAAACAGTTTGCGCTGGGCCTTGGTGGTGGCCACTTTGACGATGCGCCAGTTTTTCAGGATGTACTCGTGAATCTCTGCCTTGATCCAGTGGACGGCGAAGGAGACCAGGCGCACACCCATATCGGGATCGAAGCGTTTGACCGCCTTCATCAGGCCGACGGTGCCTTCCTGGATCAGGTCGGGCAGGGCAAGGCCATAGCCGCTGTAGTTGCGGGCAATGCGAACGACGAAGCGGATATGCGAGGTGATCAGTGTCTGAGCAGCCTGGAGATCCTTGTGATCACGCAGCCTGACCGCCAGGGATTTCTCCTCCTCGGCGCTCAGCATGGGCAGTTGGAAAGCGGCGCTGATATAGGCATCCATACTGCCTGACGGCAGTGCTGTCAGTGCGTTTTCATTGCTCATCGAGTATCCCCTCAAATAACGGCTGGTTGAATATTAGCACTCTCTGAAGAGGAGTGCCAATCGATTAGTATGACCAAGAGTGGAAGTAAAAGTTCCCACTGGTCTATGGGGGTAAATTACCTTAAAAACAACAAGTTAAATTGCATGGCCTGGTTTTGCTCCAATTGGAGCGTGATTCTCGTTCCCATGCGCCCGTTTGGGAATGCATAGGCAGGTGGAGGAGTAGAAACGAGGTACGAGTTTCCACGCAGGAGCGTGGGATCGAGACGGAGATCAACCGGGTTCAATGGCGCTGAGATGCCTGCCAACCGCCAACCAGGCGCCGGTCAGTCCCAGCAGACTGCTGCCGAGCAGGAGCGAGGCGATGGTCGCGATGTCGAACGACGCAAGATTGAAACTGCTTTCGTATAGATTGGCCAGATTGGCGATCGGTCCGCTCAGCAGGGTGATGGCGACAGCGATCAGCAGCCAGGCGATGATGCCCCCGAACAGACCATACCAGAAGCCGGTATAGAGAAAGGGTCTACGAATGAAGGCATTGGTGGCGCCGATGAGCTTGGTGATCTCAATTTCGGCATGACGATTCTGGATCTCGAGGCGAATGGTGTTGCCGACAATCAGCAGCACCGCCATGCCGAGCAATGCGGCAAGTACCACAACCGCCCTTTGGGCGATGACCGTGATCGCCTGCAGTCTTCGCACCCACTGCAGGTCGAGTTGCACAATGTCGGCATCGGGCAGGAGTTTCAGCTCACGTACCAGAAGTTGTGCCGTCTCAGCCGTAGTGAATTCCGCCTTCGGTAGGATGATCAGCACTGCCGGTAGGGGATTGCTGTCGAGGGCTTCCAGGGCCTCGGCATAACCGCTGAGTTGCTGGAACTCATCCAGCGCTGCCTCCCGGGTGATCAGTTCCACGGTCTCGATGCGTTGATGCCGGCGCAGTTTATCCGCCAGGGATGCCGCCTCTCTATCGGAAACGCTCTGTTTCAGGAAAAGCGATATGCTGGCGCCGCTGTCCCAGGCGCCGCTGACATGCTGCAGGTTACCGAGCAGCACGTGCAGGCCGACCGGCATCGCGAGGGCTATGCCGATCACGGCACAGGTCATCAATGATGCAAGATGGTTGTTCACTAATCTGCCGAGGCTGGCGAGGGCCACTTGGGCATGCCGCTGGAGCCAGATCTTCGGCGTACTCAATAGCAGCTTTTTAAGAGACATTGCCGCTCTCCGTCCGGGTGTCGCCAACCAGCTGTCCCTTGCTCAGTGTGAGTACACGCTTCTGCATGCGATTGATCAGGTCGATGTCGTGGGAGGCGATGAGCAGGGTCACGCCGACCTGGTTAAACTGCTTGAACAGCGCCATGATCTCCTCGGAGAGTTCCGGATCGAGGTTGCCGGTGGGCTCGTCCGCAAGCACCAGGGGAGGCTTACTGACCACTGCGCGGGCAATGCCTACCCGCTGCTGCTCTCCTCCGGAGAGGGTAACCGGCGCATTGCGTTCCTTGTACAGCAGTCCTACCTTGTCGAGGGCGGCCCGGACCCGGCGCCCGATCTCTTTATGGCCGACACCGGCCACCACCAGCGGCAACGCCACATTGTCGAACACCGTACGGTCATGCAGCAGTCTGTGATCCTGGAAGATCATTCCCACATCGCGGCGGTGATAGGGGATCTGGCGGCTCTTCAAACGGGTCAGGTTACGATCGTTGACATGCAGCTGTCCGTTGCTCGGCCGCTCCAGCAGGCCGATCAGTTTCAGCAGGGTACTCTTGCCGGCGCCGGAATGGCCGGTGAGAAACACCATCTCTTCAGCCTCAATGCGCAGACTGACATTGCTCAGGCCGGTATGGCCCCCGGGATAGCGTTTGCTGACATTGTCGAAGTGAATCAAGGTGCTGGTGGTTTCGTGTTTAGTTTTCAAACAGGGCGTCTACAAATTCATCCGGGTCGAATTCACGTAAATCGTCTATGGCTTCGCCGACGCCGATGAAACGGATCGGCACCTTGACCTTGTCGGCGATGGCAAAAACCACACCGCCCTTTGCCGTGCCGTCCAGCTTGGTGATCACCAGTCCGGTCAGGCCAACGGTTTGGTTGAACTGCATGGCTTGATTGACGGCGTTCTGTCCCGTACCCGCGTCCACCACCAATAGTACTTCATGGGGGGCCTCCGGATCGATTTTCTTCATCACCCGGCTGATCTTCGCCAACTCCTCCATGAGGTTGGATTTGGTGTGCAGACGTCCCGCGGTGTCGGCGATCAGGACATCGATCTTGCGCGAGGTGGCCGCCTGTAGTGAATCGAATACCACTGAAGCCGCATCGGCACCCGTATGCTGGGCGATCACGGGGATCTGATTGCGCTCGCCCCAGGTTTGCAGCTGTTCCACTGCGGCGGCGCGGAAGGTATCACCGGCGGCGAGCATGACGGATTCGCCATCCAACTGAAACTTGCGCGCCAGCTTTCCAATGGTAGTGGTCTTGCCGGCACCATTGATGCCTACCATCATCATCACCAGAGGCTTGTCACCGCTGCGTTGGCTAACTGGATTTCCGCATGCCTGAAGAATCTCTCTGAGATGCTGTCTCAACAGCTGCATCAGCATTTGCGGATCGCTGAGCCCCTTGCGATCGACCCGTTCCGTCAGATCGTTGATGATACGGCTGGTTGCCTCGACACCCACATCGGCCGTGAGGAGCAGGGTCTCGAGTTCCTCCAGCAGCTCATCATCGATAGTCTTCCGTCCAAGGAGCAGATTGGCCAGCCCGTCGGTGAGGTTGTGGCGGGTACGTGAGAGGCGCTCCTGCAGTCTCGAAAAGAGACTGCGTCGCTCCTCTTCCGGCGGGGGGGCTGTACTACCCTGCAGTTCCTGCTTCTTGCGCTTGCCAAATCCGAACATACGGCGTTTTACCAACTCCGGTGTTGGAACTCTGTGAGGATCACAGGTTCATAGTTGTTGTTTGGACAATCCCGATGGCCTCTGAAAAAATGCCCGGGATCATCGAGGACGTTATTCTACAGTGCCATGGGTCCATATATAAAGAGAGGATGTATTTAATGCGAAGATTAATCACAGGCCTGGTGTTGTCGGCGTTCTGCGTGAGTTATGCGCAGGCGGGTATTGTGGAACAGCAGCTCGATAACGGCATGAAGGTGATCGTAAAGCAGGATCGTCGTGCCCCGATCGCGGTCTCCCAGGTCTGGTACAAGGTGGGATCGAGTTACGAATTCGGTGGTATCACCGGCGTTTCCCATGTTCTTGAGCATATGATGTTCAAGGGCACCACAAACCATCCGCCCGGTGAATTTTCCCGCATCATCGCAGCCAACGGCGGGGATGAAAACGCCTTCACGGGGAGAGACTATACGGCCTATTTTCAGACCATGGCGAGCGACCGGCTGGAGGTCTCGTTCGAACTCGAGGCGGATCGTATGCGCAATCTGCTGTTGCTTCCCGAAGAGTTTGCAAAGGAAGTCGAGGTGGTTAAAGAGGAGCGACGGATGCGCACCGAAGACAAGCCCCAGTCCCTGACCTATGAACGGTTTCTGGCCGGTGCCTATGAGAGTTCCCCCTATCGCAATCCCGTGATCGGCTGGATGGCGGATCTGGATTCCATGCAGGTGGAGGATCTGCAGGTCTGGTACCGCAAGTGGTATGCGCCGAACAACGCCACCCTGGTAGTGGTGGGTGATGTGGAACCCGATAAGGTAATCGCACTGGCACGGCGCCATTTCGGTCCCCTCAAGCCGGAACAGGTGGCGCGACCCAAACCGCGTATGGAGCCGGCCCAGCGCGGCACTAAACGGATCACGGTCAAGGTGCCAGCAAAGCAGCCCTATATGGTGCTGGGTTATAAAACACCTGTGGTGGGCAAGGCCGATGAGGCCTGGGAGCCCTACGCCCTGGAGATGCTCGCCTATGTGCTGGACGGCGGCAGCAGCGCCCGTCTCAGCAACAACCTGATCCGCGGCAGCAAGCTGGCGGTTGCGGCAGATGCCAGTTACAGCGCCTTTTCCCGACTCCCGGGGATGCTGGTGATGGATGCGGTGCCGGCCCCGGATTCAACCGTCGATGTGGTTGAAAAGGCCCTGCTGAAGGAGGTTGAACGGTTCAAATCGGAGCTGGTCAGCGAGGATGAAATGGAACGGGTACGCAATCAGATAATCGCCGCCAAGGTGTATGAGAAGGATTCGGTTTTCTATCAAGCAATGCTGTTGGGACAACTGGAGACAGTGGGACTCGATTGGCGTCTGGCGGATGATTATGTGGATCACTTAAAGGCCGTAACGGCGGAGCAGATCAGGCAGGTCGCGCAGAAGTATCTGGTCGAGGATAACCTCAGCGTTGCGGTGTTGGAGCCACTGCCACTGGGCGATTCGCTGGCCAAACCCACAGGTAAGGGGATCGCACATGCTCACTAATGTTTGCATCAGGTACATGGTTTTCGGCAGTGGTCTGCTGCTGGCTGGCTGGGCAGCCGCCGCGCCGCAGATTGAGACCTGGCAGACGGCAAACGGGGCAAAGGTGCTGTTTGTCGAAGCGCCCGAGATAGAGATGGTGGATGTGCGCATCGTCTTCGATGCGGGCAGCGCGAGAGATGGCGGCAAACAGGGCGTCACCTCATTCACCAACAGCCTGTTGAGCGAAGGCGCCGGCGATTGGAACGCCTACCAGATCGCCGAACGTATCGAGGGCGTGGGGGCACAGCTCGAAACCGGGTCGCTAAGGGATATGGCATGGGTTTCGGTGCGCTCGTTGACTGAATCCAAGGCACTCTCCACGACCCTTGAGACATTGGCTGCGGTGGTCGCCGAACCCCGTTTTACCGATGAAGATATCGAGCGGCAACGCCAGTCCATTCTGGCGGGCCTGGTCCAGGATGAGCAGTCCCCCGGCAGCCTGGGCAAAAAACGGCTCTATCAGCTGGTCTTCGGGGATCATCCCTATGCCGGTGATCCCGGGGGGAGCATCGAGTCGGTAAAGGCCATAACCCGTAAGGATATCGTGGCTACCCACAAGCGGCTCTATGTGGCAAAGAATGCCCAGGTGGCGATTGTCGGAGCGGTCAGCAGGCAACAGGCCGAGTCGATTGCGGATAGGGTGACAGGCGGACTTGAACCGGGGCAAGCGATACCGAAACTGCCTCCCGTCAGACCACTGCAGGCCGCTGTCGATGATCAGATTCCCTTTCCCTCAACCCAGTCCCATCTCTACATCGGACAGCCTGGCATGCGCCGTGGCGACCCGGACTATTTCACTCTCTATGTGGGCAATCACATCCTGGGTGGCAGCGGCCTGGTCTCTCTCCTCAGCCATGAGGTTCGGCAGAAGCGCGGTTTGAGCTACAGTGTCTATAGTTTTTTCCTGCCGATGCGCCAGATCGGGCTGTTCCAGATGGGACTGCAGACCAAGAACGATCAGGCCGGCGAGGCACTGCAGGTCGTCAGGGAAACCCTTAAGCGCTTTATCAAAGAGGGGCCGACAGAAAAGGAACTGGAAGCGGCGAAGCAGAATATCACCGGTGGATTTCCGCTGCGCATCGCTTCCAACGGTAAGATCGTGGAGTACCTGGCGGTGATCGGCTTTTACGATCTGCCTCTCGACTATCTGGACAGCTTCACCGATAGGGTGACTGCCGTGACCCGCGAACAGATTCAGGATGCATTCCAACGCCGGATCGATCCCGACCGGCTGGTCAGGGTGCAGGTAGGACGCATCACGCCTTTGGCTCAAGTCTCCAAACAATCAGACGCTGATAGCAGCAAGTGATGCGATAAGTACAAGGTATGCAATGTGAAGTCACCTCAAACGGCTTTTCAGGTAAGAATCATCGGTGGCATGCATCGTGGCCGGCGACTGCAATTTGCCGACCTGCCGGGCTTGCGACCGACAGGAGACCGCATACGCGAGACCCTGTTCAACTGGTTGCAGCCCTATATTGAGGGCGCCCGTTGCCTCGATCTGTTCGCCGGCAGCGGTGCCTTGGGTCTGGAGGCCGCCTCCCGTGGCGCATCCGAGGTGGTGATGCTCGATACCGCCATGGCGGTGGTCAGACAGCTGGCTGAGAACAAGCGTCTACTGGGTCTCGATCAGGTCTCGGTTGTCAGGGCGGATGCATTGCAATGGCTGGAGCAGGATGCGACACCCTTCGATATCGTTTTCCTGGATCCGCCTTTCGTCGGTAACTTGCTGGAACCCTTGTGCCAGCGGCTGAGTATGGGATGGCTGGCGGACAAAGCCCATATCTACTTGGAAGATACCGCTTCCCGCGACATGCCGGCCCTGCCCGAAGGTTGGGAGTTGCAGAAACAGAAATCAGCCGGTCAGGTGCACTATGGCCTGGCTTATGCCCCGCTCCCGGGCTGATAATTATCATTCATAGGTTTGGTTTCTGGTAATATCATGCCTTTTACCCAGACCGTGAGCTTATGATAACTGCCGTTTATCCTGGAACCTTCGACCCCATCACCAACGGTCACAGTGACCTGGTGAGGCGGGCATCCGACCTTTTTGATCATGTCATTCTGGCCATCGCTAAGAATAGCGGTAAAAATCCGGCATTTGACCTGGATCAGCGAAAGAACCTGGTCGAAAGGGTATTGAAGGGCGTACACAATGTTGAGATACGCGTATTTGACAATCTGTTGGTTGATTTCGTGCAGGAGTGCAAAGCAAACGTGATTCTGCGAGGATTGCGTGCGGTCTCCGATTTCGAATACGAGTTCCAGCTGGCGGGTATGAATCGTCGCCTGGCGCCTGATATCGAGACGCTGTTTCTTACCCCGGCTGAGCAATTCGCATTCATTTCATCCGGATTGGTGAGGGAGATCGCCTCATTGGGCGGGGATGTCACAGAGTTTGTCCATCCGGATGTGCAGGCGGCCCTGAGTAAACGCTACAGTTGAAACGAATTCCCCGGGTGATACAGGATTTAACGGACCCGCGATCGATGTCGCCTCACGGCTGATGAATAGAATTCTAATCTTGTGATTTTGTTAGGAGAGTAAAGATATGGCGTTAATAATCACTGACGAGTGCATCAACTGTGATGTCTGTGAGCCTGAATGCCCAAATGGTGCCATCACCCAGGGTGATGAGATCTACGAGATCGAACCGGATCTCTGTACCGAATGTGTCGGACACTACGATACCTCACAGTGTGTCGAAGTGTGTCCGGTGGACTGTATTCCCAAGGACCCCGATCATGAGGAGAGCTATGAGCAGTTGTACGCCAAATACCTCAAGATCACCGGCGAATCCGAATAGTCACACGATCGATGCGGTCATTCGTATTTAAAAAGGCTCCCACGTGGGGCCTTATTTTTCTCTTCTTCATCTGTTTTCAGCCGGCGGCGGCTGAAAGACCCGGGTCTGCCGCCATCGCCACGGCCCACCCGCTGGCTACCGCAGCGGGCCATCATCTGTTGCGGGCCGGGGGGAATGCCTTCGACGCGGCGGTGGGCGTGAGTGCGGTGCTGGCGGTGGTCGAACCCTTCAGTTCGGGTATCGGAGGCGGTGGCTTTTGGTTACTGCATCGAGCCAGTGACGGTTTCGAGACCATGCTGGACGGTCGCGAACGGGCCCCCCTGGCAGCTGATCGCGATCTCTATCTGGATCAAGCGGGAAAGGTTATCCCGAATCTTTCGATCGATGGGGCGCTGGCGGCCGGAATCCCCGGTGAACCTGCTGCCCTGGCCCATTTGGCTCGGCACTACGGACGCCTGTCGCTTGCCGACTCGCTGGGGCCGGCGATCAGATTGGCCAGGGAGGGATTCAAGGTCGACAGCCACTACCGCAGAATGGCGGGCTGGCGCCTGGCTGTCTTGCGTGACCATCCCGTTTCGGCCGAGCAATTTCTGCAGCGGGGCGAGGTGCCTGTGGAAGGTACCCTGATCAAGCAGCCGGATTTGGCGGAGACCCTGGAAAGGATCGCCCTGCATGGGGCGGATGGTTTCTACAAGGGCGAGACTGCCCAACGCCTGGTGGATGGCGTGAGGGCGGCAGGCGGTATCTGGAGCCTCGAGGATCTGGCCAGCTACCGGGTGGTCGAACGGCAACCGATTGTCGGTCGCTACCGGGGATTGAAGATCACCAGCGCGGCGCCTCCCTCATCGGGAGGCATAGCCCTGATGACCATGTTGAATATCCTGCAGGGTTTCGATCTGCAGTCCCGGGATGAACCGCTGCGCACCCACCTGCTGGTGGAGGCGATGCGACGCGCCTATCGGGATCGCGCCGATTACCTGGGTGATCCTGACTATGTCGAGATCCCCGTGGATGCCCTGACGCATCCCTGGTATGCGGCCGGACTGGCACGCGATATTCAGCTTAACCGCGCCAGTCCGAGTGTGGGTAACATCCCGCCTGCGCCGGAGGGGCGGGACACCACCCACTTCTCCATACTCGATATGGAGGGAAACAGGGAAACCGGGTGGCGGCCACCCTCAGCATCAACTATCCCTTCGGCTCCGGTTTCGTGGTGCCGGGTACCGGGGTGCTGTTGAATGATGAAATGGATGACTTCTCCGCCAGTCCCGGCGTGCCCAATGTGTATGGTTTGGTCGGCGGTGAGGCGAACGCCATTGCAGGTGGAAAACGTATGTTGTCGAGCATGACGCCGACCTTCGTCGAGGATGATCGGCGGGTGGCGATTCTCGGGACCCCTGGCGGCAGCAGGATCATTACCATGGTATTGCTGGGTATTCTGGAGATGGCTGACGGAAAGGGACCGAACAGCTGGGTGGAAAGGCCGCGTTTTCACCACCAATATCTGCCCGACATGATTCAGTTCGAACCGGATGCATTCAGCGATTCTCTCAAACATCAACTCACGGCAATGGGTCACAATCTAAAGCCTCTCGATCGCCAATATGGGAACATGCATGCGATATTGTGGGACAAGCGTGAGGGTAAGGTTGAAGCGGCCTCCGATCCCCGAGGCCTGGGATTGGCCCGGGTAGTGCAGACGAGTTCTCAAAATAGAGAGTAAACAAGCCGCGAAGTTGTGGGAAAAAATTGAAAAAAGTTCTTAAATTTGGAAACTTGCCATTGAATTTGTTTGAGTTTTAGCTCAAGCTTTCGTGCCAGATGCTGCTACTCCTTCGCCTGGTTCTTGTGGATGCAGCAAGATAGGGAGCCAGCAGCGACCACTGTCATGCCGGTATAGGTTGAAACCTTTACCTTCGGTTTGACAGGTAGAGGACTGTTTGTTGAGGGGCCTTGGGGAAGCGTATCCCGAATTGGCCGTGCATACGGATTATTCCAGGGCCTATTTGGGAAGCTCTACAACAGCGCGACCAGGTAGAAGGGGTGTGTAGCTTTTGCACACAATGTAATAAGTAATCCGTAGAGAGATCGAGAGTAATTATGAAAACCACCATGATGAAAACCGCCGCAATGATTCTTACTGTTGGCTTGTTCGCAGGTTGTGCGACAAACAACGGTCTGCAAGAGGACGTCGCCAACGCACAGGCTGCCGCCGATGCCGCCATGAAAGCAGCTAAAGAGGCGCAACTGGATGCAGCCACCGCTCAGGGTACTGCTGATGCTGCTCTGAAGGCCGCCAACTCCGCCAAAGACGCCGCTGAAGCCTGTAGCGAGCGTTGTGGCCGTATGTCTGAGAAGGCAATGGCCAAATAAGACCGGCGCCGATCGACGATATAACCCGCGATGAGTGGGTTTTGAGACCCCGGCAGGCAGAACGCCTGCCGGGGTTTTTTAATTGCCGTCCGCGACGGCATTCTCCCGCCACAGGTAAAGCGGCATGGGTATGCCGGTCTTCTGTTCAATGAAACTGTGCAGCTGATCCCAGTCCGGCCGGCGCTTATCCTCGCCCAACTTTCCGATCACCGCGTTCACCAGCTCGGTGTAGTTGTTGCCCCGCTGTTCGACATATTCGGACAATGGCGGATGTACCTGGACATAGAGTTCACCCTTCCGCCAGCCGGCTTTAAAGGGTTTGTCGATAATTCTGACCGGGGCGCCAATATCCACTTCCTCGAAAAAGTGTTCGACATTTTCAGGGTAGAGGCGGATACAACCGTGACTGACCCGCATCCCTACACCGTAAGGCTTGTTTGTGCCATGTAGCAGATAGCCGTTCATGCCCAGGTAGATGGCGCGATTTCCCAATGGGTTATCGGGTCCGGGTGGTACCACGGGCGGCAGTGGATCACCATCCTCTTCATGCTCTTGAAGGATCGATTCCGGCACAGTCCAACTCGGGTTCTTCTTCTTACCGATGATGCGGGTCTCGCCGGTAGGGGTGCTCCAACCCTCTCGGCCTATGCCGATCGGATAGGTGATTACCACGGGGCGGTCTTGCGGAAAGTAGTAGAGGCGTAGTTCCGCCAGGTTGATGACCAATCCCTTACGGGGTCCCGGGGGCAGGATATACTGCTGGGGTATGACGATTTCCAAGCCTTCTCCAGGCAGCCAAGGGTCCACATCGGGATTGGCCGCAACCATCTGCCGATAGCCGATGTCATAGGTGCGTGCGATATCGGAGAATGTCTCTTCATAGCGCGTGGTCAGCATAAAGATCTGTCCCACCACACCATCTCCCTCGGAAGGCAGATCAAAAGTGACCGCCCTGGCGATGCCCAGGGCGCACATGCTCATCAACAATGTTAATAACAATTTCAAAGGCATAACTACATTCGCGCTAACAGTTACTAGTTTACCTGAGGATTGACTGTTTTAGGTGAGAAATATGGGGCAGATACTGCTTAACCATGATATGGATTGCGTAAATCGCTATGCAGTTCCTGAAATCGCTGTGCCGGGTCGGTTTCTAAAGAATTGGGTTCCCGGGTCGATAGCTTGGTTGATATTGGTATTTTTCTTTTAAGATCAAGAACCTCTGAAATCATGACGCCTCGCCGGCCGATTCGTGGATCAATCCGGAGTGTCGACATAAGGCGGTTGGGTCTCTTACACGGTGATGGCGGCAGGATTCCCCTCAGCGGCGGACAGGACGGGCATGCGACGAATTGCGTTAACCCGCATGTTTCATCCGTTTTTAAATTTAGCCGGTGATATGGCCAAGCTTGGATGGTTTGCCCTCACTGGGAACCAAACCTCTATCAAGCCCTGATTTTCCACCCTCCGGGCAGACTCCCCCTTACCCCCATTGTTGATCAACGTGCCGGGGCAGCACTCTGCCGGGCTATCCCGGCTTGAGTCGTGCCGCCACCTGGAAAAACAGCGCCTGATAGGGATAGGTGCTGGAGAGCAGGAAGCGGATCCGTCGCGTGTTGCGAATGATGACCGCCCCGATCTTGAACAGTTTGAGCCGGATCGTGGTCATCTGTGCACGCGCCAGTTCCGTGCCCTTCAGCGCGAGGCGCCGGATGGCCTCCATCAGCACATAGGCCAGACTGGACAGCAGTAGACGAAACTGATTGGCCCACCAGTAATGCGCGCTGGTGCGATCGGCGAACAGCCCCAGTTGCTGCTCCTTGATTCGGTTCTCCATGTCACCACGGGCGCAGTAGAGGTCATCGTAAAGGCGCTGTTTGTCGCCGGCCAGGTTGGTGACGATGAAGCGTGGATTTGGCCCCTTGTCGGTGACCTCCAGTTTGGCGATCACCTTGCGACGCGTCTTCCAGGTGCTGGCGGCATAGTGAAACTGAAAGAATTCCCGCATCTTCATGCCGGTTCGCTTCGCCAGTTCCTCAACCCACTGCATGGGCTCACGGATACACCGCAGCAAGGCGTCATTCTTGGCGATGCCCACGATATAGCCCACAGCGTTGCGCTCGCACCAGCTGAGCATGTGGTGACGGCAAAAGCCGCTATCGCCCCGAAAGATGATACGCACTTCAGGCCAAGCCCGGCGCAGGCGTTTGACCAACAGCGCCAGAATCGCCCAGGCATGCTTGGGCGCATCGATCCGGCTGGGCCGCAGATAACCCACCAGCAGTTGATCGCCACAAAAGACATACAGGGGCAGGAAGCAGTAGTGATCGTAGTAGCCGTGAAAGAAGCGGCCTTCCTGGCGGCCATGCACCGGATCATCCGTGGCGTCGAAATCCAGGATCAGCTCATCGGGTGGTGCATCATATGAGGCAATGAACTGCTCGAGCAGTAGGTTGTGGACATCAACGGCAACCCGGCGATCGACCCGGTTCTCCAGCCGACAAAGTGTCGACTGGCTGCCCAGTACCTCCTCGCGTTCGATCGAGCTCTGTAGGGCCGGGTCGGTGCGTAGTGTCTGATGGTCGTTCAGATCTTCATAACCCAGGCAGAGCCCATAGACTCGCTGGCGCAACAGGCTCAACTGGCTGTGTTCAATATAGCGGGGATCTCGCGGGTCGGGGATGACCGCATCAACCGCCTCGAGCAATCCCAGACGCCTGTCGATCTCACGCAGCAGCAACACGCCGCCGTCCGAGGTGATATCGCCACCGGAAAACTCGGCTTGAACCTTACGGCGTTTTAGGGCTGGAAAATCAAAGGCAGTCTGGGTGCAGTTTGTCACAGGCAAAATCCTTTCGATTACAGTGTAAGCAACTGAATTATATCGAAGTATCAGGATTTTGCCTTTTTAATGCGTGAAATATTGGGGTTAATCAATCAAAAAGGTGGCGTGGGAAAGACCACGATCACCGCCAATTTGGGGCATGCGCTGGCGCTTGCCGGTCACAGGGTCACTGTGATCGATCTGGATCCGCAGGGTCAGCTGGCGTCCAGCTATGGTATCTTTCGCGCGCCTGCGAAGGGGATCGATCAGGTGATGTTGAATTCGCAGGATCCGGCCTCGGTGAAACAGGGGATCAGGGATATGCTGACATTGATTCCCGCCGGCAATCGTTTACAAGAGATCGAGTATCTGCATGACGGAGGCGCATCAAGGGCCCGGCTATTGAAGCAGGCGCTGGACGGTGTGTTGGATGACCAGGCGTTTGTCCTCTTCGATTGTCCACCTTCGTCGGGGTTGTTGGTGGCGAACGCCATCTTTGCCGCCGATGAAGCGCTGATTCCGGTAAGCGGTGATCACATGTCATTGAACGGATTGGCCAAGATGCTGATCACCATAAAGAAGTTCGAACCCTACCTGGACAAACCGTTGCGCAAGTGGATTGCATTAAATCGCTACTTTCCCCGCAGACGGCTCTCCAGGGAGGTTTCTGAGAAGCTGAGCAAGCACTTTCCCGATCAGCTGATCAAGATCCCAATACGGGAAGCGGCAGTGATTGCAGAATGTCCGGGCATCGGGCGCACAATTTTCGAATACAAGCCAGGCAGTCAATCGGCGAAGGAGTTTCAGGCACTGGCAACGGAGTTGCTTGCGGGCGATTCCGGGTAAAGCTTGGCTGATACATGACGCTATTTAAAGCATGCATACAAGTGGCAAGGAGATACAATGTCCATATCCAGCGAGCTTTCCTCCGATGAAAAAAGCGTCACCATAGTAGTCTCCGGGCGGTTTGATTTTTCCACCCATCAGGCGTTCATGCAGGCCTATAAGGCCTTCCCCAAGGGTGAAAAAAATTATGTGGTGGATCTGACCAATGCCGAGTATCTGGACAGTTCCGCGATGGGCATGCTGCTGCAGCTTCGTGAGCACAGCGCCAAAGATACCGACGGTGTGGTTCTAAAAAACGGTAACGAGGCAGTGCAGGATGTGCTGCGAATAGCCAATTTCGGTAAATTATTCGTCATTCAGTAGTTATTGATCTCGGCGCAGCGCTGTTTTTCTGACAGCGGTTCATAAAGCAGGGCGCCGGTATTGATAGCGGAGGGCTGCCCATCGGCCCTCCTTTCCGGTATGCTTGCCCCTTTTTTTTCCAGGGGTCGTTCCAGATGGGATTCAAATGCGGAATCGTGGGTCTGCCGAATGTCGGTAAGTCAACTCTGTTCAATGCCTTGACCAAGGCGACAATCGCGGCGGAAAACTACCCCTTTTGCACCATCGATCCCAATGTCGGTGTGGTGCCCCTGCCGGATGCCCGCCTGGATGTGATCGCGTCGATAGTCAACCCGCAAGCCGTCATCCCCACCAGCATGCAGTTCGTGGATATCGCGGGACTGGTCGCCGGGGCTTCAAATGGAGAGGGATTGGGTAATAAATTTCTGGCCAACATCCGCGAGACAGACGCCATCGCACAAGTGGTGCGTTGTTTTGAGGATAGTGACGTGGTGCATGTGGCCGGCCGGGTCGATCCGATCAGCGATGTGGAGGTTATCAACACCGAACTGGGCCTGGCCGATCTGGAGTCGGTTGAGAAGGCGCTTGAGAAAAGCCTCAGGCAGGCCAAGACCGGTGACAAGAAGATATTGGCGCGTAAGGCCTTGCTGGAGAGGGTGCGCGACCACTTGAACGAAGCGAAACCGGTTCGCGGCATGGAATTGGACGACGATGAAAGGGAGGAGCTCCGCGATCTGTTTCTGCTCACGATCAAACCGGTGCTCTATATCGCCAACGTGGCGGAAGATGGTTTTACAGACAATCCTCATCTGGATGCCTTATCCGCCTTGGCGGCTGGCGAAGGCGCGGAGGTGGTACCGGTTTGTGCCGCTATCGAAGCTGAAATCGTCGAGCTGGATGAAGAGGAAAGAGGTGAGTTCCTGGCTGACCTGGGGCTGGATGAGCCGGGTTTGAACCGGGTGGTCAGGGCAGGTTACAAACTGCTGGGCCTTGAAACCTATTTCACCGCCGGTGAGAAAGAGGTGAGGGCCTGGACCATCCCTGTCAGCGCCACGGCGCCGCAGGCGGCCGGTGTCATCCATACCGATTTCGAACGGGGCTTTATTCGTGCCGAGGTCGTGGCCTACGAGGATTTTGTCGCCTGTAAAGGGGAGCAGGGTGCGAGAGAAGCCGGTAAACTACGTTCCGAGGGCAAGGAGTATGTGGTCAGGGATGGCGATGTCATCCACTTCCGATTTAACGTCTGATATTGACAGGGGGGTATGGCAACAGTATACTCCACGCCCTTCACAACCTTCTGGCAAGGTAGCTCAGCTGGTTAGAGCACAGCACTCATAATGCTGGGGTCGGCAGTTCGAATCTGCCCCTTGCTACCATATAATCAATAAGTTACATAATACCCGGCAGAGCCGGGTATGTTGTATGCGTCATGTAATCACAAATCTTCTGAATCCATACCCATCTTTCAATTGAAGACAAGCGGATAGAAATTATCGGTTGGTCATTCAACTCATGCTTTTACGAGTGTCCAGATGCCTATTACAACAAAACCGAATCCGGCGATGTAATGGAGATGTTTTTCGCTGATATATTGCGATAGCAAGGACCCGGCCACTACCCCGATTCCGGATGCAAGGATCAACGCTAGGGAGGCCCCCATAAATACCGTGAATTTGCTTACATCTTTGTCTGCGGCAAAAAGCATGGTGGCCAACTGGGTCTTGTCCCCAAGTTCCGCAATGAAAACAACGGTGAAAACCGTAGCAAGAATTTTAAAATCCAATTCTTCTCTCCATTCTATTGTCTGAAAGGGCTGTGCATGAGTGGGCTGTACAGTGTTACAGCGTCGGAAATGATCAGAAAATCAGCTGATTATAGACCGACTCAGCGAGGGGGCGCAGTTTCTCTTTTTTCATTTCACCGGCAATGGCGTAGTTGATGGCATCGTCTACCCAATAGAAGATTGATACGTCCTGCTGCTTGGCAAAGTGGAAGGCGCTGCTGTTCTCATCGGAGTGGCAGGCATATAGGATGATGCGTTGTCCCTTCTCGTTTTCGTACATCAACAGGACGCCTGGCCCGTCGTCGGATGAAATCAACCTTCCTCCCAGCAGTTGCATATCGTGGGCTTCCAGGTGAGGTATGATGATTTGACGTCCCATCCGCTTGCTGAGCCAGCTGACCAAGTGGTCGCGTTCATCACCTGTGACTTCGACCGGGTGACGTACCTCGGGAGTATAAACTGCATAGGCCATGAATGCCTCGATCACTACATGATCGGGTTCGCTCTCGGCTGTGATCGGGACCAGGGTCTGGTTCACACCAAGATAAAACCCGGAAAACAGACCGATTGAGAGCAGTAATACTGCAGCGGCCATCTGCAGCAAGATATGGCGTATGTTCCAACGAGGTCTTCTCAGTCGGAGCAGGGTGGGTGGAATTGGTTCATCAAGGATCGGATCATAGATCTGTTTGAGCAGACTGTTTATCTGCTGATACTCATCCACCTGTTGACGCACTTCGGGATTCTCAGCCAAATAGCTCTCGACATCGCGTCTGGCTTCGTTATCAAGCCGCCCATCCACGTAGGCATGCAGCTGCTCCTGTTTTGGGGTGAGGGTCTGTTTCATTTGATACGCCTCAGTTTTGCCGGCTCCTCGCCTTTCAAAATCTGGCGCAGGGCTTCGCGAGCCCGGTGTAACCGGGACATCACCGTACCGGTTGGGATATTCAAAACCTGCGCGACCTCTTCGTAGCGCATGCCCTCGACGCAGACCAGCATAAGGATCTCCCGCTGTTCGTCGCTGAGCCGGTACAGTGCGTGTTCAAGGTCACGCATCTGTATCATGCCTTCCTGGCCTGACTGTCGCTGATCTGCGGTCTCCGACTGGTCAAGGGATTCCCAGTTGCTGCTGTGGCGCCTGCCACGCAGGCCGCTGACGTGAAGGTTGTGCATGATGGTGAAGAGCCAGGCGCGCAGGTTGGTGTCGCTCTGCCACTGAGACATCCGGCTCAATGCACGGTCGAGACAATCCTGCACGAGGTCTTCGCTCTGATGCCGGTCCCTGGTCAGTGAACGCGCATAGCGCCTCAGGTGTGGGATATTCTCGATCAGCAATTTGGAAAAATTATCCGCCATCGATCAAGTATAACTGGCTATTCGGACAGTCGTCACTTAATCCGAAGTATTTTCATCGCCTGGCCCAGAACCTGGACAGACTCGTTATGCCGGCCGGCTCGGTGATAGGCTTCACCCTCGGCCCTCAGCTTGTGTACTTCGGCCAACTGTTCCGGGTTGAGGTTTGGATTGGAGGTCAATGCCGCATCTATCTTTTTCATGTCCGTAGGGCAGTGGAAGGCAAATGTGGGTAGCGGCACCGCAAGAAGGGACCCCAGCAGGAAGCCCATTGATTTATGCATAGTTTTGCTCCACTCAATCACGCAATATGGCCCAAGGCCCGGACTCGCCGTTGCTTCTTGAATCGGGGGTATTTCAGATGGCGAGGTTTCTATTGGTATTAACGGTGAAGCCTGAGTAATATTCCCAAAACTGTCGGTGGGCGGCAAACTGCCGCCCACATCATCCCTCAATCCTCGAATTCCACCTCATCGGCGGTGCCGTCTCCCGGCTCCTCATCCTTGATCTTGACAAGTGAACCCACAGTCAGACTGTTGTAAAAGCTGTCGGCACTGATTGTTGAATCATTGATATCTTCAAACTGGGTGGTTGCCGAGGTGAAGAGCGTTACCCTCAGAATGGTAACGGAACTGTTGGCGACGAAATCCTCAACAGGACCCTGCAGAACCAGATCATCGGTATTATCACGTCTCAGCTCTGTCAGAATCACCCGATTGCCGCTATCCAGCAAACCACGCACCTCGAGAAAATCACCGCTGCCCAGGTTGCTCAGGGAGAGTGATTCGACGGCCTTGGTCTTGTCTTCCATGCGTGTGCGGCTGTCGACGAAGACGGTAACGCTGCCGTTGCTTAGATTCAAGGTAATCGAATTATCGAGATTGGACACACTACCGACATGGGCATCGATCTCAATGTCGTTGTCACCTCCACGAGCACCGATTTTCAAGGCCTGCAGGGTGGCGTTGACGATCGGTCCCTCTGCTTCAACCTTGATACCATTGCCCAAGGTCAGGCTGGGTGGTGTGAAGAGGGCTGAGGAAGCATCAACGACTATCCCCGATATCATGAAATTACCGTCGTCTATGTAATCGGTGATAATACCCTCAAGGCTCACTTTGCTAATGCTGTCATCTAACCCGCATGTTTCATCCGTTTTTAAATTTAGCCGGTGATATGGCCAAGCTTGGATGGTTTGCCCTCACTGGGAACCAAACCTCTATCAAGCCCTGATTTTCCACCCTCCGGGCAGACTCCCCCTTACCCCCATTGTTGATCAACGTGCCGGGGCAGCACTCTGCCGGGCTATCCCGGCTTGAGTCGTGCCGCCACCTGGAAAAACAGCGCCTGATAGGGATAGGTGCTGGAGAGCAGGAAGCGGATCCGTCGCGTGTTGCGAATGATGACCGCCCCGATCTTGAACAGTTTGAGCCGGATCGTGGTCATCTGTGCACGCGCCAGTTCCGTGCCCTTCAGCGCGAGGCGCCGGATGGCCTCCATCAGCACATAGGCCAGACTGGACAGCAGTAGACGAAACTGATTGGCCCACCAGTAATGCGCGCTGGTGCGATCGGCGAACAGCCCCAGTTGCTGCTCCTTGATTCGGTTCTCCATGTCACCACGGGCGCAGTAGAGGTCATCGTAAAGGCGCTGTTTGTCGCCGGCCAGGTTGGTGACGATGAAGCGTGGATTTGGCCCCTTGTCGGTGACCTCCAGTTTGGCGATCACCTTGCGACGCGTCTTCCAGGTGCTGGCGGCATAGTGAAACTGAAAGAATTCCCGCATCTTCATGCCGGTTCGCTTCGCCAGTTCCTCAACCCACTGCATGGGCTCACGGATACACCGCAGCAAGGCGTCATTCTTGGCGATGCCCACGATATAGCCCACAGCGTTGCGCTCGCACCAGCTGAGCATGTGGTGACGGCAAAAGCCGCTATCGCCCCGAAAGATGATACGCACTTCAGGCCAAGCCCGGCGCAGGCGTTTGACCAACAGCGCCAGAATTGCCCAGGCATGCTTGGGCGCATCGATCCGGCTGGGCCGCAGATAACTCACCAGCAGTTGATCGCCACAAAAGACATACAGGGGCAGGAAGCAGTAGTGATCGTAGTAGCCGTGAAAGAAGCGGCCTTCCTGGCGGCCATGCACCGGATCATCCGTGGCGTCGAAATCCAGGATCAGCTCATCGGGTGGTGCATCATATGAGGCAATGAACTGCTCGAGCAGTAGGTTGTGGACATCAACGGCAACCCGGCGATCGACCCGGTTCTCCAGCCGACAAAGTGTCGACTGGCTGCCCAGTACCTCCTCGCGTTCGATCGAGCTCTGTAGGGCCGGGTCGGTGCGTAGTGTCTGATGGTCGTTCAGATCTTCATAACCCAGGCAGAGCCCATAGACTCGCTGGCGCAACAGGCTCAACTGGCTGTGTTCAATATAGCGGGGATCTCGCGGGTCGGGGATGACCGCATCAACCGCCTCGAGCAATCCCAGACGCCTGTCGATCTCACGCAGCAGCAACACGCCGCCGTCCGAGGTGATATCGCCACCGGAAAACTCGGCTTGAACCTTACGGCGTTTTAGGGCTGGAAAATCAAAGGCAGTCTGGGTACAGTTTGTCACAGGCAAAATCCTTTCGATTACAGTGTAAGCAACTGAATTATATCGAAGTATCAGGATTTTGCCTTTTTAATGCGTGAAATATTGGGGCTAGGTCCGTGACATGAGGATTTTGATGTGAGCGGTGATGATAATGAGATGGACATATCTGGTGTCAAAGTCATGGTCATCGATGACAGTAAAACAATCCGAAGGACAGCTGAAAGCCTTTTGAAAAAGGCAGGGTGCGAAGTCACAACTGCTACAGACGGTTTCGAAGCATTGGCAAAGATTGCCGATCATCATCCGGATGTGATTTTCGTCGATATTATGATGCCGCGGCTCGATGGCTACCAGACGTGTGCGCTGATCAAGCACAATGATGTCTTCAAGAAAATTCCTGTGATCATGCTCTCGAGTAAGGATGGACTGTTCGACAGGGCGCGTGGGCGTATCGTTGGATCGGAACAGTATCTGACCAAACCGTTCACAAAGGATGAGTTACTCGGGGCGATCAAACGCTATGTCAAGCATGCAGCATGACTTTTAAAGACATTTTGACATCAGCCGATAAGGCAGAAAACCACCGGATAGAGAAAGACGATGATTAAAAATATATTTCGCAAGGGCCGCGAACAATCCGTCGAAAGTGATGTACCGGTATCGAGTCAGTCAAAGGCCAGGGTTCTGGTGGTCGATGATTCACCCACTGAAATACATATCTTCAAAAAAATCCTGGAAAAGCAGGGATATCAAATACTTGTTGCAAAAGATGGTCAAGAAGGCGTCGACGTAGCCAGGCAGGAACTGCCCGATATCATCCTCATGGATGTAGTGATGCCGGTGTTGAATGGATTCCAGGCCACAAGACAGCTGAAGAATGATGCGTCTACGGCAAACATACCTGTCATTATGGTCACCACCAAGGGGCAGCAGACAGATAAAAACTGGGGAATGCGCCAAGGTGCCACGGAATACTTGGTAAAACCAGTGGCTCCTGCAGAATTATTGCATAAGATCAAGGCGTTGATCGATGTCTGATACAACCCTTGCGCCTGCCTCCTCTGTAGAAACACCACAGGCTGTGGTGGGGCTCCTTGCGGAGCTGGAACAGCGTTGTAGAGATAGGGCCTATGGTCTGCCGCAACAGAAGCTGATTCAGAGCTATTGGGAGGGTGTGATGTTCTATGTGGGGGAGCACCGTTTCGTTGCGCCATTGAGTGGCGTCAAGGAGATCCTCAATCATCCCGCTTCCTTAACACCCGTACCAGGTTCAAAGACTTGGATGATGGGAGTGGCGAACGTCCGTGGGACATTGATTCCTGTAGTTGATCTGCAGCTCTATCTGATCGGCATGAAAACCCGGCATGGCAGGCGCAGTCGAGTGCTTGTAATTACCCTGGGAAGCGGTTTGACCGGGGTGTTGGTCGGGGAAATGGTGGGTATGCGTCACTTTGCCAGGGAGACCGCGAGAAAGACGCAGTTCGTCAACGACAAATTTTCAAAATATGTTCAATTCGAATTTGATCAGGATGGCATGACATGGCCGGTTTTCAGTCTCTCGGCTCTAGCGGAAGACCCGGGCTTTCAGATTGCCGCGACCTGATGCAATGGTGAACATCGGATGAGGACATGGGTTTTAGCTTTCGGGAGAATTCAGAATGAAAGGTAGACGCGCGGGTAGTACGTTGCCCTCCAACAAGGTCATCACCATATTAGCCATTTTGGTATTGGTGAGTCTAATCCTTGCACTCGTAACCTTCTTGCACACGACCCAGCGTGAATCCTACGACGAGCAGTACCTGATCCGTGCTGCCGAGCAGCAGGTGCTGGCTCAGCGAATCGCAAAATATGCCATATCCGCCGCTCGCGGTGAATTGCAGTCGTTTGCGCCGCTGAAGAAGAGTCGTGACCGCTTCGACAACATCATGTGGGAGCTGAAGAACGGTACAAAAAGCCAGGGGCTCCCGGCTTCGCCCGTAGAGGTAATGCCTAAGGTGCGGAATCTGGAGAACAACTGGCTCGAATTACAGGGAAACATCGATGAAATCCTGAAAGCGCAAGAGAATATTCTTGCGATCGATGAGTTCTCCGCCGTCGTATCCGAGTTTGTTCCCCAGTTGCAGGAGTTGTCGGAAGAGTTGGTTGAGGTGCTGATCAGCAGTAACGCTCCCAGACGGCAGATCTATATCGCCACCGAGCAGGAGATGTTGATTCAGCGCATCAACTCAAACGTCAATCTGGTGCTTGAAGGTGGGCAGGAGACCGCCGCGGCGATCGACCAGTTCAGCCGCGATGCCGATTTCTTCGGCCGTATCCTGCAGGGGCTGCTGAATGGTGACAAAGAGTTGGATATCGCCAAGGTCGATGACAAGATCGCCAAGCAGAGACTGACGGATGTCTCCACGCTGTTCGCCACCATCAACGACAATACCACCGAGATTATCAGCAATATTCCAGACGTGTTGCCTGCCCTTGAAGCGGCTTCCGTGGTCAACAATTCATCCGACAATGTAAGTAATGCAGCGGAAGAACTGATCGCGGCCTTTGGCGAATCTCCGGGTCGTTTCTCCGTTCTCGGCTTAAAGGCAGGACCCGTAATGATCGCCGTGTTCGGTGCTGCAGCGGTGCTGTTTCTGGTGCTGTTGGGCGTGCAGTTGATTATGGATGCCCAGCGTCGGGAGCAGGAAAGCAAGAAACAGAATGAGGCAAATCAGAAAGCTATCCTCCAGCTGCTCGATGAAATGGGTGATCTGGCGGATGGCGACTTGACCGTAACGGCAAGCGTAACAGAAGACATTACCGGCGCGATTGCCGATTCCATCAACTATGCGATCGAGGCGCTGCGTGAACTGGTAACAACCATCAACAGCACCTCTGAGCAGGTCTCTGGTGCGACCCAGGAGAGTCGCGCCACGGCCATGCATCTCGCCGAGGCGAGTGAGCATCAGGCAGAGCAGATCACTCAGGCGAATGATTCGATCAAGACCATGACCCAGGCTATCGATCAGATGTCGCAGGATGCGACCGAATCGGCGGAGGTCGCGAAACGTTCTGTGGAGATCGCGAGTACCGGTGCTGATACTGTACGCAAAACCATCTCGGGTATGGATAATATTCGTGAACAGATCCAGGAGACTTCGAAACGTATCAAGCGCTTGGGTGAGAGTTCGCAAGAGATCGGTGATATCGTCGAACTGATCGATGATATCGCGGATCAGACCAATATCCTGGCATTGAATGCAGCCATGCAGGCGGCCATGGCCGGTGAAGCGGGTCGCGGCTTTGCGGTGGTTGCGGATGAGGTGCAACGCCTTGCTGAACGTTCAATCAATGCCACCAAACAGATTGAGGCACTGGTTAAGACCATTCAGGCGGATACCAACGAGGCAGTCACCTCTATGGAGGCGAGCACCTCAGGTGTGGTCAAGGGAGCGACTCTGGCCGAGGATGCCGGTGAGGCATTGAAGGAGATTGAGAGCGTATCCCAATATATCGCTGACCTGACGGGTAAGATCGCATCATCAGCACAGGATCAGTCGAGTCAGTCGGTGACTGTCAAGGATACGATGAGTGTTATTCAGGAGATCACCAATCAGACTTCGGAAGGCGCGCATCAAACGGCCAACTCGATTGGCATGTTGGCTGATCTTTCTGATCAGCTGCAGAAATCCGTTGCTGGTTTCCGGTTACCTTCTTAGTGACCGAGATCATCGATTGATGCGAATGCAGATGCGAGTTGCCATAGTCATCCCAACAACCATCCTGATTGGAGTGCGCCAAGTATGAGTAATGCGCAAGAATTTGGTGCTCTGAATTGGGTAAAGGATGAGTTGGACATCTCCATTCGCCATGCCCGGCAGGCCCTTGAGGCCTATGTGGAGCAACCCGGAGACGGCAGTTCGCTCGCTGTATGTGGTGATCATCTGTATCAGATTGCCCGTGTCTTGCAGATGGTTCAGGTGTATGGCCCCAGTATGCTCACCGAGGAGATGGAACTGGTTGTCAGGGACATGGCGGAGGGTACGGTCAGACAAGAGGAGGATGCGGCCGAAGCCTTGATGCTGGCACTTATTCAACTGCCGGACTATCTGGAGAAGCTGCAGGGCGGTGATGCCGATATTCCGATGATTATTCTGCCATTGCTGAATGATCTGCGTGCGGTGCGGGATGCTCCACTGCTGTCGGAAGCGGCACTGTTCAAACCTGAAATCGACACGGCTCGGGCAACCGGTGAAGCGAATGCTGAGTTGCCGATGTACGCCCGGCAGATCAGGCAGAAATACCATTTGGGCCTGCTCAGTTGGTATCGCAAACGGGATACCATTCACGGCTGGCCGCTGTTGCGGGATGTTTTCGCCACGCTTCATCAACATGCGGGTACAGAGCCGGTACACCATCTGTTCTGGGTTGCCGAGGGTCTGATGCAGGGTCTGATCGAGGGATCGATTGCCCCGGGAATTGCCGTTAAACAGTTGTTCAGCCGTCTCGATCGCAAGATGAAGACGATTATCGACTTGGGTGAGCAGGCGCTGGTCGAGACACCGCCGGAAGCACTCTTGAAGAACCTGCTCTATTATATTGCCCGGGCGGAATCGGACAATAGCCTGATCAAAGAGATCAAGGATGCCTATAACCTCGATTCCGTCATGCCCAGTGAGGCTGAACTGACCGAGGGCAGGTTGGGCTTGACCGGCTCCAACGCTGAATTGGCTGAGTCGATCAAGGATGCGGTTGGCAGTGAACTGACCCGCATCAAAGATATACTCGATCTGTTCATGAGGGATGAAAAGCCTGACATGGAAATGCTGGGTCATCTGGAGGCCCCCATTCGGAAACTGGCGGATACACTTGGCATGATCGGCCAGGGTGCATTGCGATCGAGACTCAACCGTCAAGCCGACAAGGTAAAGAATTTCGTTGAGCAGGAAGTGCTACCTGAAGAGTTCGAACTCATGGAGATGGCGGGAGACATTTTGTATGTGGAATCCTCGCTCAGCACCCTGCATACCTTTCAACCTGTAAAAGGGGATGGGTCGACCGATGACGATCGGGTGCAGAGTCTTCCGGAAGGTGAGTACCAGAATCTGATCAAACAGACGGTCAGGGAAGCGAAAGTAGAGATCGCCAAGTCTAAGGAAGCGATCATCAGCTTTACCGAGGCAACGGATAACAGCTCGGTTTTAGATAGCGTCTATGAGAGTTTCAAGCGGGTTCAGGGGGTGTTGAACATGCTCAACCTGCGTGATGCCGCTGAACTGATGTATCACACGGGAGAGTTTGTACAATCCTACCTGATCGATGATGAACACATACCTGTCCGTCAACAACTCAACTCCCTTGCAGATGTGGTCAGCAGTATCGAGTATTATCTGGAGACACTGGTGGACGGGGCCGGTGATCGTCAGGAGATACTGGCAATCGCCCAGTCTGCATTGAATGATCTGCAGAATCTGGGCGGTGTCGAGATCACGACCTATACCGAACCGTCCGAAAACATCAATCTCGAAGAGTCGGCCGATCATACAGAGGGCTATGAGCTCGATGAGGAAGATATCTCTGATCTGGAGCTGGGTGCCAGTAGCCTGCAGATAGAGCAGCCGCAGCCTGAGCTGGAAATCATCTCTGAAGAGTCCATGGACTCGGCACCTGCACAAGAGGCTGAAACTCAGGAACCAGCGCTTGAAATCGAGCAGGAACCGGAAATCGCATCTGTTGATAAGCCCGTGCTGGAGGATATCGATCCTGAAATCCTTGAAATCTTCACGGAAGAGGCGCGGGAAGAGCTGGAGGCAATCCAGCAAAATCTTCCGCGGTGGCAACGAGATCAGAATGACAGAGAGGCGCTGGCAACATTCCGGCGTTCGTTTCATACGCTGAAAGGAAGCGGACGCCTGGTTGGCGCGAAAGTTATCGGTGAGTTGGCCTGGGCGGTTGAAAACATGTTGAACCGCCTGATCGACGAGACCATCAAGGTCAACCCTGACATGATGGATCTATTGAACCGAGTCACCGATTCACTGCCGGAATTGATCAGTTGCCAGGAAAAGGGTGTATATCCGGACCTGGATGTTGAACTTATCCAACGCCAAGCCTATGCCTTGGCTGATGGCAAGCCCATGCCTGTCGCCAATCCGGAGCAAATGGAGAGCGTTGAGGCAGAGCCGGCAGAGGAAGATGCACTCGAAATAGATACCCAGCCATCTGAAGTTTCTGAGGATGTCTTGAGTGAAACCGCCACACCGGTGGTTGAGATTGAAGAAGAGTACGAAGAAGCGACAGATGCAGAAGAAACAGAATCAAAACAGGGATTCGATACCTTTCTCGACGAACTGTCGAGTCTGGAAGTTGATACTGATCGATCTGAAGTCTCCGACCAGGACTATGAACCAAGTGCTGAAGCTGCAGTCTCCGGGACAGATACCGGAATAGATGCCGAAGAGATATTCTCGGAACAGGCGGCCGAAGAGGGGTTGCTTGAGGAATTCACCGATTCCGATTTAGAGATCGAGATAGATTCGGAGTTGCTTGATGTCTTCGGTGAAGAGTCCGAGGAACATATACTGGAGATCGAGCAGTTCATCAAAGGGGCCAGAAAAGCGAAGACGGAGATACTGATACCGGAAGAGGTGGTGCGTGCTTGCCATACCCTGCACGGCAGTGCCCATATGGCGGGTATCTCACCAATCGCCATGCTCAGCGATGCGATGGAGGACTATGCCAGGGCATTGCATGAGCAGCAAATGGTTGTCGATGAGGAGATCCTTGAACTGTTCGGTGGCAGTGTTGGTTATATTAGGAAGCTGCTCGAGTGGTTACCTGAAGAAAATCTGCCCGAACCTCATATAGATACCTACCTTAACGGTTTGCGCAGTGCGCGTGCGCAAATTGAGGGTGAGGAGCGGGTAACCGTCGAAACACTGCCTGAACAGGAAGAGGTCCGTTCAAAAACTGACGATCTGGAGCCGGCGTCTGAAGTTGATCAATCTGTTGAGGAAGCTGGGGAGACGGTTGTAGGGGGGCTGACGTCAGAATCGGAAATCGAGGAACCTGTTGAACCGATCACGGATGACGCCATCATACCATTCCCTGCGGATGAAGATTCGCAACCTGGCGAGGTAAAGATTGATCTGCCCGGGACAGCCGATATTCCAACTCAGGATGCGATTGAATCAAACCTGATAGATCTGGCCAGCTACCAGCTCGATGAGGAACTGTTTGAGATTGAGGGAGATGATGAGCTGATTGAGATCTTTGTCGAAGAGGGACGGGAGCTGCTGGACAATCTCGAACGACACTATAACGGATGGACTGAGTCTCCTCTCGACACTGCAGTCGTGGATGATTTCAAACGCTCCCTGCATACCCTCAAGGGGAGTTCCAGGTTGGCAGGAATCAACCCAATAGGGGATCTGAGCCATGGCCTGGAAAACCTTTTCGAACGCATGTCTCGCGAAGAGATTAAACCGGATGCCTCGCTACAGAATATGGTTCGCCAGGCCCTGGATGTCCTGGCGACACAAATCGATGATGCCGAATCGGGCGGAAACGTGCGCATCTCATCTCAACTGCTATCCAGCCTGGAGGCGCCTCTCTCAAGCGCCGGGCTGAATGAGGTAGATCAGGTTGAAGTCGCGGATGAGGCCATTGAAGAGGATCTGCAGCTGGTCGAGGTTGAGGATGACGACCTTGAAGAGGAACTCCAGCTAATCGATGTCGAGGATGACGCCGTTGAGGAGGAGCTGCCACTGCCCGAGGACAACGTGCTTGGGGAGGAGCTGGACCTCACCGAGATCGATGATGACGCCCTTGAAGAAGAGTTGCGAAAGGCAGAAGAGTCGGGTTTGGCTTCTCCGCTGACAGAAGCGGTGGATACCACCTCATACTATGATGAGCCAATGAGCTTTCTGCATGATGGCGACCTGTTCGAGGTGAGCGAGGATCCGGAGCTGGTTGAGATATTCATTGAGGAATCACGGGAGTTGATGGAAACCCTGGAGGACAATTATAACCAGTGGCGTGAGAACCGGGCAGACCATACAGGCCTGGATGGAATGCAGCGGGCGTTGCATACCATCAAGGGAAGTTCGCGTCTTGCCGGCATCGAGCCAGTGGGCGATCTGAGTCATGCCATGGAGTCTTTGCTGAACGGAGTAGTCAGGGGGCAGGTGGACACATCAGATAGAGTGTTTGCTGTTGTGCGCCAGGCACTGGATTTGATTGCCACTCAAACGGATGATGTCGCCAGTACCGGCAAGGTTCATCAAGCTGATCCGATGGTCGAGCGGATCCAGGAAATCATCGATAATGCGTCACTGGAAGAGGATTCCATAGAAGAGCTCATAGATCCGAACCTTGAGGAGGAGTTGGAAGAGTCTGAGAGGGGTGCTGATGCAGTTGCTGAATCGGCCCATGACGATGAAGATTTGGTGATACCTTTCGAGAGCTTCAATCTTGATGGTGTCAACGAGGAAGCAAGCAATCTGACGGATGAATCATTCACGCTTGCGCATGATGAAGTACTGCTTGATGTCGGTGAAGATGATGAGTTGGTGCAGATCTTCATTGAAGAGGCAAAGGAATTCATTGAGTATATCGAAAACAGTTACCAGCAGTGGTTTGAAGATGTTGAAGACCATACAGCCATCGATGGCGTGCAACGCAATCTGCACACATTGAAAGGCAGTGCACGACTGGCTGGCATTATGCCGGTTGGCGATCTGAGTCATGCCATAGAATCGGTGATGACGGCCATTGTCGAAAAAGAGATTGATCCGATCGATACGGTCACCGATGCAGTGAGACACGCCATCGACCACCTGGCCCAGCAAATCGAGACAATTGCGAAATCCGGTAAAGTGCCTGCCTCTGATAGCGAGGTCGATCAGCTGCAGAATCTGCTTGGCGGCGAACCAACGCCTTCACATACGGGCCTGGTGGAGCCGATCCAGGAAGTACAGGAGGATGAAGGCAGCGAAGAGACGGAGGCGGCTGAAGAAATCATTGAGTCGGCGACAGTACTCCCGTTCAACGATGAGATTGCGAAGCTGCTTGAGCCGGATAAGAAAGAGGATGAGGAGAGCTTTAAGCCCACCAAGGAACAGGTGCGTGTCAATGCGGATCTCATGGATCGCCTGGTCAATCATGCGGGTGAGGTGAGTATCTACCGGGCACGACTCGAACAACAGAATAGCGTGCTTGGGTTCAACCTGTCGGAGTTGGAGCAGACAGTTTCACGTCTGCATAATCAATTGAGAAACCTGGAAATCGAAACCGAGGCACAGATCATCTACCGTTGGGAACGGGAGCATGAGGATGACCGTGATCGGACCGAGTTCGATCCGCTCGAACTGGACAGATTTTCCACCATGCAACAGCTCTCCAGGGCCTTGATGGAGACAGTCAACGACCTGGGGAATATCAACGAGTCGCTGAGAGACCTGCAACGCGAAACAGATACATTACTGTTGCAACAGTCGCGTATCTCCACTGATCTCCAGGACGGGTTGCTGCGCACACGCATGGTGCCGTTCGCTCAACTTGTACCGAGGATGCAGCGCCTGGTTCGTCAGACCGCCGGTCACTTGGGCAAGAAGGCCAATCTTGAGTGTTTTGGCGTTGAAGGGGAATTGGATCGCAGCATCCTCAACCGCATGGTACCGGTACTGGAGCATTTGCTGCGTAACTCGGTTTCCCATGGTATCGAGTTTCCTGAAGATCGTCAGAAGGCAAGTAAGCAGGAACTGGGCAGAATCTCCCTCTATCTCGATCGCGAGGCGACCGATGTACTCATCACACTCTCTGATGATGGGAGAGGATTGGATATCGAGGCGATCCGCAAACGTGCCCTGGAACAGGGTATGATCGATGCCAATGCCGAGATTAGTGATGATGACTTGATTCAGTGCGTGTTGTTGCCAGGATTCAGTACTGCCAAAGAGGTTACTCAGATATCAGGACGAGGCGTTGGTCTCGATGTGGTAACCAGTGAAGTCAAGCAGCTGGGTGGGTCTTTGGAGATCGATTCACAACCCGGCCGTGGCACCAGTTTTATCATTAGATTGCCACTGACCCTTGCAATCTCCGATGCCCTGTTGGTTCGCGCGGGAGAAGAGATCTATGCGATTCCCCATGGCAGCATATCAGGCGTCGTGAGGATTCGTCGTCAAGAGCTGATGGCCTGTTATGAGGGGGGGCGTGAAGGATTTAGCTACGGTGGTAAGAACTACAAGGTCAGTTATCTCGGTCGCATGATGGGAGTCGGGCAGCACGAGATACCGGAAGCGACGCGCTGGCTGCCCCTGCTGCTGTTGCAGACAGGTGAACATCAGGCTGCATTGCAGGTCGATGAACTGCTTGGCAGCAGGCAGGTTGTGGTGAAGTCGCTTGGTAAGCAGGTCGGCAGTGTGCGTTGGATCACCGGCGGTACTATTCTTGCCGACGGAAGGGTGGCATTGATACTCGATCTTGCTGCCCTAGTGCGTATGGATGCCACTCATGCCGCTTCCCCGCTGAGTATAACCAAGGAGGCACCGAAAAAGCGGGCAGAGGATCAGTTACGGGTTATGGTGGTGGATGATTCCATTACCGTGCGTAAAGTCACCAGCCGCTTGCTGGAACGCCACGATATGGAAGTTGTCACGGCAAAAGACGGGGTCGAAGCAGTTGCACTGTTGCAGGAACAGGTGCCAGATATCATGTTGCTGGATATCGAGATGCCGCGAATGGACGGATTCGAACTGGCGCGGCATATCGATAACTCTGTCGACTACTATGGTTTACCGATCATTATGATCTCGTCCCGGGTGGGTGATAAGCATCGGCAGCGCGCCATGGATTTGGGTGTAAAGCGTTGCCTTGGTAAGCCATACCAGGAGAGTGAATTGCTGGATAATATCAACGAGGTCCTGGCGGAAAGCAGATTATGAGCCGAGCCGTTGTCAAGGAGGTCAGAAGTGTCCTCATTCCACTCCATGAGCTTCAACTCCTGTTGCCAAATGCAGTCATTGCCGAAGTGATAGGTTATCAGGAACCCGAGTCTGTGGAACGGGGAAAGCCTGATTGGTTTGTGGGGAGCACTATCTGGCGCGGTGTGGTTATTCCCATTGTCTCATTCGAGGGTATGCTGGGTGCGCGGGTCGTCATACCCGGACACCGCGGCAGAATCATGGTCATGAATACGCTGAACCAGCAACAAAAGCTCACCCATATAGGCTTGGTGGTGCAAGCCATCCCGAGCCTTGTCAGAGTAAGTGCCGACAACGTCATTCCGCTCAATTCGGAAGATGAACTCGATCCACTGATCAAACAGCGGGTGGAGTTGGATATGAATCCGGCAATGATTCCTGACCTGGATGAAATCGAACGACAAGTTTTAGATGTCGTAAACTGACACCCGTCCTCATTCCGCACCCTTGTCTCTACATCAGCGCTATATAGAAATACTGCAAAAAAACGGATTTGAACCTGATCCTCATCAGGAGATAGTAGTCGCTTCCTTTGAACGTCTTGCCGGAGAGTTACGAAGGAAAACAAGATCCAGTGGCTGGTCTTGGTTTAAGCGGAATGTATCTGTCGAGGGCATCTACCTTTGGGGTGGGGTTGGCAGGGGTAAAACCTGGTTGATGGATCTTTTTTTTCAATACACCAGGGAAGCCGGTATCGAACGCCATCACTTTCACGGCTTTATGCGCCAAATTCATCAGCGTTTGCAGCATCGCGAAGGTGAAAGCGCGCCGATGGAATCGATTGCTGCCGAAATGGCGCAACGCATGCAGGTATTGTGTCTCGATGAATTCAACGTTATCGATATCGGTGATGCCATGCTGATGCGTGGCCTGCTGGAAGCATTGGAAAAATCCGAAATAATATTGGTGACAACCTCCAATCGACATCCTGATGAACTCTACCCGGGGGGGTTGCAACGGGACAGTTTTCTTCCCGCCATCGAAATTATTAAACGCAACAATCATGTGATTGAGTTAATGGGGGATGATGATTACAGGCTGCGGCTGTTCGAAGCGTCAACCGTTTATCACACGCCTTTGGGTGACAATGCGGCGAAACAGATGAAGCAGGAGTTTGATCGCCTGGTGTGCGGAGATGTGGAGAGTGGCGGGCGTTTGTCGGTTCCGGGTAGGGCGATCCGATTTCTAAAGCGTGCAAATGGCGTGATCTGGTGCGACTTCAATGCCTTGTGTGGTCCACCCCGCTGGCAAAACGACTACCTTGAATTGGCGCGTTGCCACCATACGGTATTTATCTCAGGTATTCCCTGTCTCGACGGCACCTGGGATGATCGCACGCGTCGTTTTATCAATCTCGTTGATGTATTTTATGACCGGAAGGTCAAGCTGGTTATCAGCGCTGAAGAACTGCCGGAACGACTCTATGCCGGTACACGTTTGGCATTTGAATTCAATCGAACCGCAAGCCGCCTGAAAGAGATGCAGTCTGCCACCTACCTTGAGACGCCGCATATCGGCTGAGTTTGCATGACTTGATTAGACGAATAAATCGACATCGTGGAGGCGTCTAACTGGAGGTGGGCTAATAGGATGTTCTTGATTCACAGAGGCGGTTGCCAGACAGTTCCATAGCTTGGGCAGGAAAGTTTGCCAAGCATTGCCATTCGAAGTTGGTGCCATCCATAACAGGGATAGGTGCAAGTACAAGCTTTTTTTCTTTGCCGAAATTACTGTTCAACCAGGTTACTATTGCGCCCTTGTCTCCCATCAGTACCTGCTTAATTTGAGAACTCTTGAGGTTGTCTTGATTGAAGCCCATTGCCTGCGGTGTTTCCGGCCAGCTACCATTCATCATATAGAATTCCATCACCGCCATTTTAATCGGTGATAGTAAGCTCAGTACCTGGGTGAGTTCGGATTGGAACTTAAATCTGTTTATCAGCGCTGGTTCATCTTCTTGTGCAATATACTCGGCATCACTCATTAGTGTGGATCCCAATTGAGAATGGTATTTTGACCCTGTATAGACGTGGACGGTGTCTTGTTTGATAGTAGAGTTACAAGCAGTTTGTTGATATTGAATTTCACCATTCTCGTCGGTGCATTTATAAAATTTACCGGCCATAGCATGGTTCAGTATCAGGAAGGACGGTAGTACAAGTAGTGCTATCTTTTCTATGGTGATGATTTTATCCACGGGATTCTCCAGCAGAAATATGCTGAACTATTTTAGCAGCAGTCGCAGCCTTTATAGTATCAATAGTTCTAACCTCAACAGGCGAAATCACCCCATATAGTCTGTGCCGCGGCAATAGCTGCCAATGGCGCAGTCTCTGTTCTCATCACACGCGGACCCAGCCGAACACCGATAAAGCCCTTCTGGATGGCGAGTTGGCGTTCACTGTTTGTCAGTCCGCCTTCGGGGCCGATGAGAATTGAGAGGCTGGTTTGGGGAGCATCGATCTGATGCATGGTAAGCCGGCTGCGGTGATCCAGTAAAATCGCCGTGGCACCCTCTTTACTACTCAATGCGCTTCCATACTCCGCCGGTTTGTCGACAGCCGGTATACGGCATCGTCCCGACTGCTCACAGGCATTGATAACGATACGTCTCCAATGTGCCAGTCGGCGGGTACTCTTTGTTTCATTCAGTTTGACGACGCAACGATCGGTAAAGACAGGTGTAATTCGGTTGACACCGAGTTCGGTCGCCTTTTGTATTGCGAAGTCCATGCGTTCGCCTCGAGAGATGCCTAATATGAGGTGAATCGCCAGATTGCTTTTCGCTTCATGCCTGATTGGTTCGCCGATTGTGGCGGTTACCTTTTGTCTGCTGACCCGAGTAAGTGTTGCGCCATACTCCTCACCGTCGGTGTTAAACAGTGCAACATTGTCTCCGGCACGAAGTCTCAGCACCTGGTTGATATGGTGTGACGGTTCTTCCTCGAGGGTAATCTGCAAACCAATCTGCAGGGGATGAGAAGTGAAGAATCGATGAATACGCATGTTGCGATTGACCTACTTCAAAACAGAGTATGGAAAATGTCCGCTAATGAGTTCACATCAGGCCCTAGTTACGATCATCGGAATTCACTTTGTCGTGGCTAGCTTGCTATTTCCTCGCTGCCTTCGGGATGCTCGGCTTTCTCGATTGCCCGGGCAGCGAGGCGTTGGTCGATTAGATTCTTAACCATAATCAAGAGTCCCAGTCCGATGAATGCACCGGGTGGAAGTATTGCTATCAGCATACCGGGGAAATTATCGATCTTGATGGTGAATCCCTGTGCGGTCTCGCCAAACATCAGATGCGCCTGATCGAACAGTGTACCCTGCCCCACCAGTTCGCGCATACCGCCAAGCGTAACCAACACCAAGGTGAATCCGATACCGATACTTATACCGTCTACCAGGGAATGAGAGAGATTGTTTTTTGAAGCAAAGGCTTCTGCGCGACCGATGATGATGCAGTTGGTTACGATCAAGGGAATGAAGATGCCGAGTATCTTGTGCAGCTCATGGAAATAGGCATTCATACTCAGTTCAATGGCGGTGACGAATGAGGCGATTACCAGGACAAATACAGGTAAGCGTACTTCAGGGCGTACAAAGCTGCGTATCAGAGAGACTGTCGTATTGGAAGCAATCAGGACTGCTGTCGTTGCAAGCCCCAGGCCAAGGCCATTGATGGCTGTATTGCTCACCGCAAGCAGGGGGCACAGGCCAAGCAGGGCGACGAGTGCCTGGTTGTTGTGCCACAACCCGTCAACGATGAGATTACGGTATCTTTGTTCAGCCATAGCTTATCCCTTATGCCCTATTGTTGGGGATCGATCGTAAAGCGCATCTTTGTGATCCCTTACATAAAGCAGTGTCTTCTTCACGGCCTGGACTATGGCGCGTGGTGTTACGGTAGCACCGGTGAACTGATCGAATACGCCACCATCCCGTTTGACGCCCCATTTCTTCAATGGCGGATTGTGCAACGATTTGCCGTTGAAACTGTATATCCAGTCTGAGCGCGATTCCTCAACCTTGTCACCCAGGCCGGGGGTCTCTTTATGACTGATCACTCTTACGCCACCCAGCGTACCGTCGTATCGGACCGCCACCAGCAGTTTGATCGGTCCACTGTACCCGTTGGGTACGACAGTGTTCAGTACAACGGCCACCGGTTGTTCCTGTCTGCGGCCGCGATAGACAGTTGTCTCATCCCGGCCGAGGGAATCTTTTGCGCTGACTGTGATGACATCGGAGATCATATCGTTGTCAATGCTCTCAGACGGCACAAGTGCATGCAGCGAGCGTAACAGGGTTTCACGTTCGTTCAATTCGATGCGTTCTTTGGTGAACGCATGGGTCATGGTCACCAGCGAGGTGCCTAAAACCGCAAATGATGCAAGGATTGCGGCTGCAATCAGTATTGCATGTCGGTTATTCACGCCTCACCTCACCATGTCCGTAGGTTCGCGGGCGGGTATAGTAATCGATGGTCGGTGCTGCCATATTCATCAGCAGCACGGCAAAAGCCACGGCATCCGGATAGCCTCCCCAGGTGCGGATGATATACACCAGCACTCCGATTGATGCGCCGTAGATCAATTGACCGGTTCGAGTGGTGCAAGCGGTGACGGGATCGGTTGCGATAAAGAAGGCACCGAGAATGGCTCCGCCGCTGAAAACATGAAACAGCGGAAAGGGAAAGCTCTCTGCATCGAACAACCAGAAGATGGCCGCCATGCCGGCCAATCCGCTGAGAAATGCCAGGGGTATATGCCAGGTGATGGTGCGCTTGTAGACCATCCAGATCCCACCCATCAGGAACCAGTTGCCGATCCACTCCCAACCGAGACCGCCAAAATCACCCCACAAGGGATTCTGCCGGATCTCGCTGATCATGCGATTGAGATCGAGATTGGTACGCATCTGGTCCAATGGCGTGGCCATGGTGATGGCATCCAGTGTTATCGCCTGAGGTAGTGCGCCGGTGAACTTGTATGCCAGGATTTGTGACAGATTGAGCTGCTGCTCCGCCAGTATGAAAGGAGGCAGCCAGCTGGTCATCTCCACCGGATAGGAGATCAGCAACAGGACGTAGGCCGCCATGGCGGGATTGAAAGGGTTATAGCCCAAGCCGCCATACATCTGTTTAACCATAATGATGGCGAAGGCCATGCCAAGAATAACCAGCCACCAGGGCAGCAGCGGCGGGATGGCAACTGCAAAGAGCAGGGCGGTGACAACTGCGCTTAGATCCAACAGTGCCGGCGTCACAGGGCGCTTGCGCAGTTTGATCGCCATGGCCTCGAAAGCGGTTGCGGCGATGACAGCCAGTATCATATTGATCAGCACGCCCCAGCCGAAGTAGAAAATCAGGGCGATAATCCCGGGTAAAAGCGCCAATACGACCTGCAGCATCACCTTATCTACCCTGTTGATGCGTTTGGTATGGGGAGAGCTTGTAGTATGGAATTCCATTATTCGGGATGCTCCTTGTGTTGCTCCTTCTCCTCACGGGCAACCAGGCGTCTCTTGTCCACTGCCTCGATCTGCGCCTGTTGGACGGATGTCAGGTTATCGGTATTTTTTGGCCTGTGCTGTTGCCTGGCCTTTTTCTCGGCTGCGCGTTTCATGGCCGCTTCGATGGCAGCTTGCTTGGCATCCTTATCGCTGGCTTCCTTTTTGGATTCTTCCCTCTTCTTCGCCGGCGGTTTACTCTTCAGGTCCTGTTTCTTTTTACGCAGCCTTGCTTTACGTTCCGCTTCCAGTCGCTCCAGGCGTGAGACCCGGAAGTCGTGCCGCTGTTTGGCGTGCTCGGATTCACGGCGTTCCTGCTCCTGCGCCCAGCTCTCCGCCTTGGCATAACGATAGTACTGGACCAGCGGGATATGAGAAGGGCATACGTGTGAGCAACAGCCGCATTCGATACAGTCGAACAGGTTGTAATCCTGCGCCTGTTCCAGGTCTTTGGCCCGGCTGTACCAATAGATCTGTTGCGGCAGCAGATTGGCTGGACAAACATCGGCACAGCGTCCGCAGCGGATGCATGCCCGGGCCGGTTGCGGTGGCGGACTCTCCTCTTCGCTTGGGCAAAGCAGGCAGTTGGCGCCCTTGGTGATGGGGACCTGGTCAGTGTTCAGGTCAAATCCCATCATGGGGCCACCCAGAATCAGTTGCTGCGGCTGTTGTTCGATATAGCCGCCGGCCTGGGCAATAAGATCCCCGGCAAGCATACCCAACGGGGCTTCAAAGTTACCTGGCGCACGAATCCCCTCGCCGGTGATCGTCACGATACGGGAAACCAACGGCCGGCCTTCGAGCACTGCATCTGCGATAGCTGCGGTAGTGGCGACATTATGGCAGATTACACCCACTTGGGCAGGAAGGCCGGAAGTGGGTACCTCGCGCCCGGTGAGGATCCGGATCAGCTGTTTCTCGCCGCCACTGGGATAGAGTGTGGGAATACGCACCACTTCGATATTCTCTTCATCCCGCAACTCCTGAAACATAGCGAGAATCGCTTCGGGTTTGTTGTCTTCGATGGCGATCAGACACTCTTCACTCTGCAGCATGTGCTGTAAAATACGCGCTCCCTCCATCACGCGACCTGCAAAGTCCCTCATCAGCCTGTCATCGCAGGTGATATAGGGTTCACACTCGGCGCCATTGATGATCAGGGTCTTGATGGGCTTGCCCGGATTGAGTTTTATCGCGGATGGAAAGGTGGCGCCACCCATACCCACGATACCCGACTCGCGGATGCGTTGGCGTAACTCCCGAACATCCACAGATTTAAAATCGGTCAATGGTTCAGGTAGATCCACCCAGCTGTCATCGCCGTCGGGTTCGATGACGATACATTGACCGGTCAGCCCTGAAGGATGGGGGACAACATGTTCGCCTATCTCGATGATCACACCTGAGGTGGGTGCATGCACAGGCGCGGAGACCGGGGCGTTAGAATTGGCAAGGATCTGTCCTTTGAGTACCTTCTCTCCGACGGTGACCAGGGATTGCGCCTGGACACCGATATGTTGCTGCAACGGCAGCACCAATCGGCCGGGCAATGTGGCCTGCTGCAACGGCTTATCCAAAGAGATCTCTTTCTTCTCCGGCAGGTGCAGGCCGCCATGAAATTGCCACAGCTTCCGGGTCTTGCCTTTTTTCGATTCAACATACATGGGATTCAGCCTGCCTTCCTGAGTGCGTCGGGAGTTGCAATCTCCTCCAGGCCGCTTTGTGGGAAGGGCCAGCGCCAATTTCCCGTGTTCATTGCTATCGGTTGCATCACAATGCAGTCGACAGGGCAGGGCGGCAGGCAGCGCTCACAACCCGTACACTCGTCAAAGATAACGACATGCATCTGTTTAGCGGCCCCGATAATGGCGTCTACCGGACAGGCCTGCAGGCAAAGGGTGCAACCGATGCACTCCTCCTCCTTGATCAATGCGATGGCTTTCGGTTTCTCCAGTGCAACAGTTTCATCCAGGGGCATGGGATCCCGCCCCAGGAGGTCGGCGAGTGCGACCGTGGTGGTTTCTCCACCGGGTGGGCAAAGATTGATCTCCGCTTCGCCACCGGCTATGGCCTCCGCATAGGGGCGGCATCCCGCAAAACCGCATTGACCGCATTGGGTCTGGGGTAACAGTTGTTCTATCTGATCGGTAATCGGATCTCCTTCCACATGAAACCGGATGCTGGCATAACCAAGCAGAAGGCCGAACAGGGCGGCAAGGATGGAAACAGTAAGGATGGCAACTAACATTGATACGTAATCCTTACGAGGCGACCAGTCCCGCGAAGCCCATAAAGGCCATGGACATCAAACCGGCGGTGATCAATGCGATTGCGTTTCCTTGCAGTGGTTCAGGGACATCCGCAACGGTAACCCGTTCACGAATACCGGCAAACAGTACCAGGACCAGAGAGAAGCCCGCAGCGGCGCCGAATCCGTAGAGTGCGGACTCGATAAAACCATGCTGCTCCTGGGTATTGAGCAGGGCCACGCCAAGCACCGCGCAGTTTGTGGTTATCAGTGGCAGGAAGATACCCAGCACCTGGTACAGCATGGGACTGGTTTTATGCATCACCATCTCGGTGAACTGGACCACAACCGCAATCACCAGGATAAAGGCGATGGTGCGTAGGAATTCCAAACCGAGGGGAATCAACAGATACTCATTCACCAGATAGGAGCAGATAGCGGAGAGGGTGAGTACGAAGGTCGTGGCCAGCCCCATGCCGGTTGCCGTTTCCAGCTTGCGGGAGACACCCATGAACGGACACAGCCCCAGAAATTTCACCAGGACGAAGTTGTTCACCAGCACGGTGCTGATCAGGATTAGGGCGTATTCTTGCATAAAATTAACTGTCAATACGTGTTGGCGTAAGGATAAGCGGCTGTTTAATTGGTTACAACTCGTGTCTAATAGGTAATTTCACGATACTATGCGTGTCCAGACCGTTTACCGCATTGATATGCCGCAAATGGCGCGGTTTATGACGAAAAAATAGTGTTTCAGGCCATAACATCAGGCCTGAAACCCTCACGATGGGTGGGTATTCCAATAATTTAGATGTAGTCTTGGGCCAATATTACCTCGCCTGTCCGCAGTGACTGATAACAGGCGCCTGTCAGAAAAACAGGCCATAACGAAAAATAGAGGATGAGGAGTGAATATGAAATTAGAATCATTGGCGCTACATGCAGGCTATCAATCGGAACCCACTACCAAGGCAGCTGCGGTTCCCATCTATCAAACCACCTCTTATACATTCGACGACACTCAGCGCGGCGCCGACCTGTTCGATCTCAAGGTGGTCGGCAACATCTACACACGTATCATGAATCCCACTACGGCGGTGCTGGAGTAGCGCCTGACCGAGATGGAGGGCGGTATCGGCTCCTTGGCATTGGCGTCGGGAATGGCGGCCATTACCTATGCGATCCAATGTATCGCCAGCAGTGGTGATAATATCGTCAGTACCAGTCAGTTGTACGGGGGCACCTATAATCTCTTCGCGCATACCTTCCCGCGTCAGGGGATCGAAGTGCGCATGGCCTCATTCGACGATTATGAGAAGCTTGAGCAGCTGATTGACGGCAGGACCCGGGCCCTGTTCTGCGAATCCATAGGCAATCCCGCGGGTAACGTGGTGGATCTGGACAGATTGGCCGAGATTGCCCATCGTCACGGTGTTCCTTTGGTCGTGGATAACACGGTGGCCACCCCCTATCTCTGCCGTGCCTTCGATCACGGCGCCGATATCATCGTCCATTCGCTCACCAAATATATCGGCGGTCATGGCACCACGGCCGGTGGTGTGATCATCGATTCGGGCAAATTCGACTGGGTGGGAAACAAGGCGCGTTTTCCGATGTTGAATGAACCTGATCCCTCATACCACGGCGTCGTTTATACAGAGGCGCTTGGCCCGGCCGCCTATATCGGTCGTTGCCGGGTGGTGCCGCTGCGCAATACCGGTGCCGCGCTCTCCCCGCACAGTGCGTTTCTGATCATGCAGGGCCTGGAAACCCTGGGGCTGCGTATGGAACGCCATTGCGAAAACTCCCTCGCAGTGGCGGAATACCTGAAGCAGCAGGCGCAGGTGAAGTGGGTCAACTATGCGGCCCTGCCGGAGAGTCCGCACTACGAACGCTGCCAAAAAGTCACCAAGGGACAGGCATCCGGCATCCTCAGCTTCGGTATCGAGGGAGGCCGTGAGGAGGGCGCCCGTTTCATCGATGCATTGCAGATGATCCTGCGCCTGGTTAATATCGGCGATGCCAAGTCCCTGGCATGCCACCCCGCCACAACCACCCATCGCCAGTTGAGCGAAGAGGAGTTGGCAACCGCGGGGGTAAGCGCGGACATGGTACGCCTTTCCATCGGCATCGAACACGTGGACGATATCATTGCCGATATCAGCCAGGCGCTGGAAGCGGCGAAGGGGTAAAGGGGCGTTATCTGATTTCGATGAACTGTTCTGAACCTATCACTCACCGCCGACACAACTAAATTACAGATTATAATTTACTGTGGCATGATTGTTGCATGTGAATGGGCCGGCATATAAAGCATAGGTGATGTCGTTGCTCAGTCCGGAAACCCGAGCCGCAGGATGACTTTGCCAGGCAATCATATAGCCGACGGTGGCTGGCAGCTGGCAGGGAAGCCGGTTGGGGGATCGGCGCACCGCCATATACGCATCATTGCCCTGAATGAACCCTCCTTTATCAACACATTGAGGATGGGTTCCCAGCATTCAAGGTGCACCTGAAGTCACAGGACACTTAATTGGTGAAAAATTTGCGTATTGAAGGGGAAAGGCATCAGTAGACTGTTGCCTCACCGACAGTCACGAGTCCTATGAGATATCGTCTACACCGGATGATGCAACGCAACTGTCTCGATCGTCATTTTGCGATATCATGACATGACGCTGCTACTTTGTCACTCAAGAACCATAGATGTCGGGCTCGTCGTTGGGGGCTGCGGAAACCGGGTAACGTGAGATTATTCGTATTACTACTGTTCATGTTTACTATGGCGTTATCTGCTGATGACAAGCCTTATGTGCCGGATAGCCTACCGGGAGCAACGGTCGTCACTGCTGAAGAGACGATCGAACTGATACTGACCAATCCAGATCTAGTTGTTATTGATGCAAGAAAGAAGACTGAATATATGAAGGGACATATTGAGGGTGCCTATAACATCCTCAACACGACACTTACACCTGCCGACCTTGAAGCGGTGTCTCCGCACAAGACAAATCCCCTGCTTATCTATTGCAACGGCATCCGGTGTCAACGGAGTTCCGATGCAATTTCAAAAGCTGTCAAATGGGGCTATTCGGAAATTTTCTGGTTTCGCGGTGGATGGAAGGAGTGGCTGGAAAAGCGATTACCTGCAGTCACTGAATAGTCCACTTATAAAAATACCTGATTACCCCTGAGGCTCAGCTATTGAGCCTGTGGTGCAAGCATAATGGAACCTACTGAATAAAAGAGGATTTCATCATGCCGAGAAATACCATTCAATTTCAAAAAGGCCTTGGTTTGCACGATTTTCTGGAACAATATGGGACCGAGGATCAGTGTCGATAGGCATTGTATGATTTGCGCTGGCCGACGGGCTATGTCTGCCCTGAGTGCGGCAACACAACAGGCTGTGAACTCAAAAAGCGTCAGATATATCAATGTCACAAGTGCCATCATCAGACTTCCCTGACCGCCGGCAGCATCTTCCATGGCACCAAGCTGCCGCTGAGAACGTGGTTTCTTGCGATCTATCTGTTGACCCAACGCAAGAAAAGTATCTCGGCGCTGCAACTTTCCCGCGAAATCGGGGTGAACTACAATACGGCCTGGCGACTCAAGCATAAGTTGATGCAGGTGATGATGGAACGTGAGCGTGGAAAAAAACTGGCCGGTCGCATCGAATTGGATGATGCTTATCTCGGAGGCGAGCAAGCCGGTAAGCGTGGTCGTGGGTCGCGCAACAAAATCCCTTTCGTAGCTGCTGTTGAGACGACGCGGGACGGCAGGCCCATGAAAATTCAACTGCGTCGTGTAAGGGGCTTCCGCAAACGTGAAATCGCCCGCTACGCCCGCTCCTGCTTGATGCCTGGCAGCGAAGTCTTTACCGATGGGCTTTGGTGCTTTAGCCCCAATATTTCACGCATTAAAAAGGCAAAATCCTGATACTTCGATATAATTCAGTTGCTTACACTGTAATCGAAAGGATTTTGCCTGTGACAAACTGTACCCAGACTGCCTTTGATTTTCCAGCCCTAAAACGCCGTAAGGTTCAAGCCGAGTTTTCCGGTGGCGATATCACCTCGGACGGCGGCGTGTTGCTGCTGCGTGAGATCGACAGGCGTCTGGGATTGCTCGAGGCGGTTGATGCGGTCATCCCCGACCCGCGAGATCCCCGCTATATTGAACACAGCCAGTTGAGCCTGTTGCGCCAGCGAGTCTATGGGCTCTGCCTGGGTTATGAAGATCTGAACGACCATCAGACACTACGCACCGACCCGGCCCTACAGAGCTCGATCGAACGCGAGGAGGTACTGGGCAGCCAGTCGACACTTTGTCGGCTGGAGAACCGGGTCGATCGCCGGGTTGCCGTTGATGTCCACAACCTACTGCTCGAGCAGTTCATTGCCTCATATGATGCACCACCCGATGAGCTGATCCTGGATTTCGACGCCACGGATGATCCGGTGCATGGCCGCCAGGAAGGCCGCTTCTTTCACGGCTACTACGATCACTACTGCTTCCTGCCCCTGTATGTCTTTTGTGGCGATCAACTGCTGGTGAGTTATCTGCGGCCCAGCCGGATCGATGCGCCCAAGCATGCCTGGGCGATTCTGGCGCTGTTGGTCAAACGCCTGCGCCGGGCTTGGCCTGAAGTGCGTATCATCTTTCGGGGCGATAGCGGCTTTTGCCGTCACCACATGCTCAGCTGGTGCGAGCGCAACGCTGTGGGCTATATCGTGGGCATCGCCAAGAATGACGCCTTGCTGCGGTGTATCCGTGAGCCCATGCAGTGGGTTGAGGAACTGGCGAAGCGAACCGGCATGAAGATGCGGGAATTCTTTCAGTTTCACTATGCCGCCAGCACCTGGAAGACGCGTCGCAAGGTGATCGCCAAACTGGAGGTCACCGACAAGGGGCCAAATCCACGCTTCATCGTCACCAACCTGGCCGGCGACAAACAGCGCCTTTACGATGACCTCTACTGCGCCCGTGGTGACATGGAGAACCGAATCAAGGAGCAGCAACTGGGGCTGTTCGCCGATCGCACCAGCGCGCATTACTGGTGGGCCAATCAGTTTCGTCTACTGCTGTCCAGTCTGGCCTATGTGCTGATGGAGGCCATCCGGCGCCTCGCGCTGAAGGGCACGGAACTGGCGCGTGCACAGATGACCACGATCCGGCTCAAACTGTTCAAGATCGGGGCGGTCATCATTCGCAACACGCGACGGATCCGCTTCCTGCTCTCCAGCACCTATCCCTATCAGGCGCTGTTTTTCCAGGTGGCGGCACGACTCAAGCCGGGATAGCCCGGCAGAGTGCTGCCCCGGCACGTTGATCAACAATGGGGGTAAGGGGGAGTCTGCCCGGAGGGTGGAAAATCAGGGCTTGATAGAGGTTTGGTTCCCAGTGAGGGCAAACCATCCAAGCTTGGCCATATCACCGGCTAAATTTAAAAACGGATGAAACATGCGGGTTAGTGGCGTGACAACCGCTGATTGCCATCATAACCCCATGGTGACGGGTGGTGGGCGCCAAAGTGTCCAGTATTCGTGCTTCAAATGGGTAAACACGATGTTGGGTAATGTCAAAAACAGTCTGTTGGGTACTTTTCATGCGATTCGAGATAAACATGTGTCGCGTTATCTTGCTGAGTTCGAATATCGGTTTAACCGCCGTTTCGATTTACCCGCCATGATTGAACGATTGCTTTTTGCCGCTCTTCGCACTCCACCTATGCCATATCGCCTCTTGAGAATGGCTGAGGTTTAGGGGGAGTCAGGTAAAAATATAAACGACCGGTCACATGCGTATTGAGAGCTTATCGATCAAGACGGTAACTGTCGCCATCTACGTGATGGTCGGTATCTTCTCCATTCTGCTCTCTCTGCTGGCGAGTTCCTATTTCAAACAGGCGGCACTCGATGCGCAGATCAAGAGTCTCTCCAGGGTAATGGAAGTGGCCTCACAGGAGGTGGTCAGAGAGATCAGTAGCCATGCTTTCGATCTGGGTATGAAGCTTGGCCACAACTCCCGTTTGATAGATGCGCTTCGCCAGCCCCGCGATACAGAGAAAATTTCAGATGTGGTAGAGGTATTGAATGATCCGTTTATCAGCGGTTTTGCAGGATTCGCCGAGATCAATCTCGTAAAGCTGAGGCTTTATAGCCTGGACTTGGTGTTGCAGGTGCAAAGCGATTTGGGTGAGCAGCGGCTGGAAAACCATCTTCCGCCTTACATGGCGGCCAAACTGGTGCAGAGAAAAAACATCGATCGCCTGAAGGCGATTGACGCACTCTGGTATTCACCGGTGGGTCCTCTCTTTTCAACCCTCGTGCCGGTGGGAGGACTGCGTGCCGTGGGTTATCTCGAAGTTGTCGTCGACCCGGCCTTCAATCTTCCCGATGTCAGCCGTCTCACAAAAACGCCGGTAAGAATTTTCGACATCACCGATAGCAATGCCGCTGCCGGCACCGAGTTGGAAGATGAGAAACATCTCCCGGTTGAATACAAGCTCCATACCTCCTCGGGCAGGCCTGTATTCAAGATTGTCGGTTACGAGGATGTCAGCGTTTTGCTGAAAGAAATGGGTTTCACCCAAGTGATAACCACGGCCGGGATTATCCTGATCACGTTGAGTATTCTGTTAATCGCCCTTTGGATGTTTCATCGATTTCTGTTTGTGCCGATGGACAGATTGGTTGATGGCATGCGACAGGTGGCTGACTGGAAAAGGGATGTGCACGTCAGCAAGAGGGGGTTGCTTGAGTTCGCAACCCTTGCTCAGGGTTTCGAGAGAATGGCCGGGCAGATACGCGTCCGTAACAGTGAGCTCGAGCAACTTCTCGATCTAGACGACAGCGCAATTCTCTGTTTCGCCGAGGAGGGTGAAGCCATCTATTTCAATCAGGTGGCGCTGAAGCTTTTTCACTATACGCAAGAGGAGATCAGCCAGCTTGATCTTGCTGATTTCTTTCCTGGGGCGGAGACTATCAGTGAACTGGGTCAGATCTATCCACCGGATCAGGTACGGCATCAGCAACTGGTGTGTGCGACAAAGGATGGTCAAGAATTCGAGGCAGATGCCGTCATTAATCCTGTGAGTGTATCCGACGGGATCAGGCAGACGATCGTCATGCGGCCGATATCCGGTGATGAGGGTGAAAGGCTGACTGAAATACTCGTCAACAGCATGGAGCAGAACGAGCAGCGCCTGCAGGCCGTCGAAGCGTCGCTGGGCACAATTCTTGAGCTCGCGCGTGTCAGTTCCAGTGATTCAGCAGGACCCGATGCCGATGTTCAACCTGTCGATGGGCCGGCTCATGAGATTGAGCGGCAGTTGCTGAAAGAGAGGGTCGTGTTGGTGATGCACTCAGCCCTTGCATGCTGGGAACACGACCTCGGTAAAACCAAGCTGGCATTGGCAGAGGGGAGTAGGATATGGCCAGTCTATATAGACAAGTCCACCCCCACAACTCGAACGCTGGATAGATACCTCAACCTGGATAGCTGTCCCAACAACCCGCGCAGCAAGAGGGCGATTGCCACTGCCGAATTTGTACTTAAATGTACCTGATTACCCCTAAACCTCAGCCATTCTCAAGAGGCGATATGGCATAGGTGGAGTGCGAAGAGCGGCAAAAAGCAATCGTTCAATCATGGCGGGTAAATCGAAACGGCGGTTAAACCGATATTCGAACTCAGCAAGATAACGCGACACATGTTTATCTCGAACCGCATGAAAAGTACCCAACAGACTGTTTTTGACATTACCCAACATCGTGTTTACCCATTTGAAGCACGAATACTGGACACTTTGGCGCCCACCACCCGTCACCATGGGGTTATGATGGCAATCAGCGGTTGTCACGCCACTAAAGCACCAAAGCCCATCGGTAAAGACTTCGCTGCCAGGCATCAAGCAGGAGCGGGCGTAGCGGGCGATTTCACGTTTGCGGAAGCCCCTTACACGACGCAGTTGAATTTTCATGGGCCTGCCGTCCCGCGTCGTCTCAACAGCAGCTACGAAAGGGATTTTGTTGCGCGACCCACGACCACGCTTACCGGCTTGCTCGCCTCCGAGATAAGCATCATCCAATTCGATGCGACCGGCCAGTTTTTTTCCACGCTCACGTTCCATCATCACCTGCATCAACTTATGCTTGAGTCGCCAGGCCGTATTGTAGTTCACCCCGATTTCGCGGGAAAGTTGCAGCGCCGAGATACTTTTCTTGCGTTGGGTCAACAGATAGATCGCAAGAAACCACGTTCTCAGCGGCAGCTTGGTGCCATGGAAGATGCTGCCGGCGGTCAGGGAAGTCTGATGATGGCACTTGTGACATTGATATATCTGACGCTTTTTGAGTTCACAGCCTGTTGTGTTGCCGCACTCAGGGCAGACATAGCCCGTCGGCCAGCGCAAATCATACAATGCCTGTCGACACTGATCCTCGGTCCCATATTGTTCCAGAAAATCGTGCAAACCAAGGCCTTTTTGAAATTGAATGGTATTTCTCGGCATGATGAAATCCTCTTTTATTCAGTAGGTTCCATTATGCTTGCACCACAGGCTCAATAGCTGAGCCTCAGGGGTAATCAGGTAAATGTATGAATCGAAAAGCCACTCCCAAGCGTGCCCGTCTTCAGCAAGCGTTGGATGAGCTGCGATTACTGCTCTCGGGATTGGACAACAAGAGAAGTTAACCTCACCGCTTTGTATCCTCCGTCCCCTCCAGGCAGCTCATTCCCGGATCCCAGTGGCACTCACTTGTCGGGTTTCGTTGAAATATTGTTGATGTGTTTCGTAATTCATTGAAATCACAAAGCTAAAAGAAGTTCCAGCCAATGTACGAATTCGTACGAAAAAACCTCTTGTTCCGTCATGTTTATATCGGTAATTTTATGCCTGCATAGGGAGGCAACACCGACTGCACAGTCGATCGGAACGGTCTTGACAGTGGGTAATTGCACTTGGCATCCCGCTATTCCAATAACAATAAAGTAATGCATGACGGCTGATGAAGTCGGGCTTGAGTCAAAGGGCTGTCCGCGCTTCAAGGCGGGGTCACTGCGCTTGTCCGGGTATCTTCGGACTGGCATTTGCGGAACACCCATGACATCACTGATGCCCATACGGGCTATCTCTGAATTATTAATGATTGGTGGAGACGCCAAGGGTTTTCATCGGTTAAAGACAGATGGGAGGAGTAATGAAGTTAAGCATGAAGAGACTGGCATGTACATCTGCGGCAGTGCTGGGATTGTATGTGAATTCGGCCATGGCGGTCAGCATAACGTCTGACGGTAAGGATCTGGGCAATCTTGACGTTTTGATCAAGGGTATGTCCATCCTGTCCGCCAAGGACAATGGGTATGATCCAAACAACGGCACCTCCTACTTGCTCAAGCTGAAGTATGAGAGCCAGGCATGGAACAATCTGAAAGCCGGTGTCGGTTTCTACGCCAACGGCGATGTATTCGGGATCACCGATTTTGACACGGAGCGTGTTGCTCGGGGCATGTTTGTGACCGATGACGGTTCCACAAAATCACATCTTGGCGAGCTCTACCTAAAATACGACGCTGAAAAATTTACCCTGATTGGCGGTAATCAGCGTTATGCAACCCCTCTGACCACCACCACCTACAGCAATATACCGAATTTCTACAGGGCTTATGGTGCATCGACGAGTGCCATTGAAGGATTTGAGCTGGGTGTAGCGCAAATTACTGAGATGTCTTTTGGCTCCCGCGCCATGACCGACTTCGGGCTGATTGGAGAAGGGACAAAAACCGCCGGTGCCGCAATTAAATCCAGCTTGATAGGACAGGCGGAATTTCATGAAATCAGTACGGCTACATTCGGCAGCGGGGCACAGGATACCGATGGAATCACGGTGGCGAATGCGGTCTACACCGGTTGGGAAAACACCAAGATTGGACTCTGGGACTATTATGTGGATGACATCGCCAATAACGTCTATCTGCACGCCGACACCATGATACCCCTGGATGGGATGAAGCTGAAACTCTCGGGGCAGTACCTTAATCAGCAGGAGACAGGTGATCAATTGGGCGGCGTTCTCGATTTCGATCTGTTTGGGCTCAAGGCCGCTCTGGGTAGTAAAAAGTGGTCTGTCTATGCCGCTGTCAACAGCTCGGGTGGCGATACAGCTATGCTGAACGCCTGGGGTGGCGATCCTGCCTACACCAGTTCAATCTTCTCCCGAAATGAATACCGTAAGAATGTCGATGCGTACAAAATCGGCGCTTCATACAAGATTTTGAATAATCTCATAATCAAGGTGAGCTACGCCAACTATGGCGAATCGGAGACCTCCGCGCCACGCAAGGTGTTGGGTCTCAGCGGCCCGGGGATGGTGGCACCGCAGACGGATGCTTACGAGGCGGATATCGTGGTTGTCTATAAGCCCAAGAAGAACGTCATGCTTAAAGCATTCCTGGCTAACCGGGGTAGCGAATACGACGGTATCGAGGGTAAGGATCTGACCCAGAACCACTTCAGGGTGGTGGCATCCTACAAATATTGAGAGGTGTTTGGTATGGCTAAGCAGACAAAGAACTGCGGGATGGAAAAGATGATTTAGTGGTCATTTCGTGTTGTTGAACAGGCCACATACAAGCCCCGCAAATGTTATGTATTTGTGGGGCTTTTCTTGTCGTTACAGATATGAAGAGTATCGTCGCTTCTCTAAGCAAAACTTCTGCCGTCAAAGATTGAGAGTATCTGCTGAATAGCGAGTTTGTTGATAAAGAGCTGTGGAGGTAGTATGGTTCTTCCTTTTTTTTATAAACTTAAAAAAAGGGCAACGGCGGGGGATAAACGTGGCATGGTCTGTGTGTAGTTCTAGTCGGTAAGACGGGCGACCAGCTCCAATACTTGATCCGGAGTAAACGGCTTTTCCAGCCAGGGCCGCGCAGTTGCCCTGAGAAAAGGCGATATGCTCGCCGACAGGGTGTCGCCGGTAATGAATACAGTGCGCGTAGCAAGTTCGGGATAATCCTGTTGTAAGACACGCCAGAGTGCCGGTCCGTCCATATCCGGCATGCGAATATCGCATAGCAGGATATCGCACTGATGGTTTCCCAGCCAGTCCAATGCCTTACGCCCGCTGTTGACCTGGGTGGCCATGAGTCCAGCTGATGTCAAAATCTCCTCTAGCAATTCGGCAATTTCGCTTTCATCATCAACGATCAGGATATGTTCCTGCAGGTTTGGTTGCGCGCCATTTATATCAGGTTGCTTAGTCTCGGTTTTGTCGGATAGCTTCAAGTCCAACCATAACGAAAAGACGGCCCCCTGTTCGCTTGCTTCAAGGCAGAGCTCACCGCCATGATCGCGGGCAATGCCCTGGCTGACCGAGAGGCCGATTCCAGTACCTATCTCAGCATCCTTGGTTGTGAAAAAGGGGTCAAAGATGCGTGGTTTGACCTCTTCGGCAATACCCGGTCCATTATCTCCGATGCGACAAAAGAGACGGTTATCCTGCTGCCCGGTTGTAATCGAAATCCTACGTGGCCATGAGCACTCTTCCAGTACGTGTTGAGCGTTGACGAGTAGATTGATTATGACCTGTCCTATCTGATCGACATCCATGAGTGATTCGGGCAGATCCTCATCCAGATCCATCACCAGAGCGATGTCAGCGGTGCGCAGCGCATAGGCCATCAGGTCTACCGCACTGGTGATAACCTGGTTAAGACTGGCGAGGGTTAGCTCCGGCGGTTTTTGTCGCGCCATGGAGAGGAAGGTACGTACGATGCGGCCGCAACGCTCCGCCGCCATGTGTATCTTTTCTACATCCGGTCGGATGGTGTCGTCGCTGACCTTGGATTCAAGCAGTGCAGTCCGTCCCATCAGGATGGCCAGCGGATTGTTGAGTTCATGCGCCACGCTGGCTAGCAGCTCGCCCATTGCCGACAGTTTTTCGCTCTGTCGCAACACTTCACGTTGACGCGCCAATTCCTCGGCTATCCTTTTTTGCTCAGAGATGTCACGGGTGATCGACAAAAGGTGGGGTTGGCCGCGATAGGGCATTGGAATGCTGCGTGATTCCAGGTCGATCACCGCGCCGTCTTTATGGATTGCGCGGATTTCGATACTCGATGCCTTATTGTCCAGTGCTTTTGTACGATATCGGTTATAGGCGTCCATCGAATCTGGATGGATGATTTCACTGAACGGTTTAGAGAAAAACTCCTGTTTGCTATAACCGGCCATGTGCCAGGCAGCCGGATTGGCATCGACCATTTGGCCAGTGTTGTCCCACAGGATCAATGCATCACTTGTGGCCTGGAATATGGAACGATACTGTTCTTCACTCGCCTGAAGCGCAGCCTCGGCTTCCTTACGCGCGGTGATCTCGCGTGTGAAGGCAAGGATGCGATCCTGTCCGCCGATTGATGCACGGCGCAGGTATACCTCATCCCAATGCAGGCTGCCATCTCTGTTTTTGCGGTGCCATTCGAAATGCAATTTCTCGCCATCGATCGCGCGCTCGATCAGGCGGGCTGCATCTTCAAGCGTATAGGGAGGCACCCCTGAGCTTAACTGACCAACATCGATATTGCGCAGTTCCGCCTTACTATAACCATAGGTGCTGCAGGCGCGTTCATTGACGTCGAGGATGGCACCGGTTTCGATGTCGTGGACAAAGATGCAGGCTTCGGATGTCTCGAATATTTCCTGGTAGCTGATTTCGGATTCGCGGAGCTCGTGGTCGGTACGCTCGCGCTCAAGCTCGCTGGCGGCACGGCCTGAAAAGATCTTCAGCAAGGATTCGGTCAATGCCTGATTGCGCATCGGTCGGCAGTCGAGAATTGCGAGCAGACCAAGGACCCGGTCGACGGAATCGAAAAGAGGGATCGCGGCGTAACTATCGGCACCAATCTCGACCAGCAGCTCGTCTTCAGGAAACAGTTGCTGTATTTCCCGGGAATAAAAACGGAATTTCTGGCCTATGACATTGTTGCAGGGACTGCCCTGCAGCGGGTAGGTGATGTTGTCCTGTATTTTTCCCTTAGCGTATAACGCACGCGTGCGGATGTGATCCTTGCCTTCCAGAACACCGATCAGGGCATAGTCGGTATTTGTTGCCTGTGACAGGTATGAGGCCAGGGTATCGAACAGGTCTTTGCCATGCGCCTTGGAAATCCCAAGTGCTGACTGACGCAACGCTTCTTCAGCTCGCTTGCGCTCGGTGATATCAGTGGAAATACCGCAGACTGCATAAATATCGCCATTACTGTCATACAACGGAAACCTGTTGGAGATATAGGTATGCAAGCCATCATCGAAGGTAACAGTTTCTTCAAATTCGAGTACCGTATTGCGTTCGATGACCTGCAGGTCGTTGGCTCGAAATTCATCAGCTGTCTTTTGTGGAAAAACATCATGCAGTTTTTTACCCATAACCTCTTGATAGGAGGTATCCAGTAATCGCAAGAATGGCTGGTTGACAAGGATGAAGCGGTCCTCGACATCACGTACATAAACGACTGAAGATGAATTATTCAAAATTTGTTGCAGGCGTTCTTCACTTTCCCTGACCATCTGTAATGCGCGATGATTTGCCTTGAATGTATTGGAAATGAGATCCGCCCATTTTTGCCACAGACTTGGTAATGAGGGTTCTTGCATTGTCGGGTTTGTCGAAGCGTCATGTATATACTCCACCAGGCTCAGCGCCGGTGTGATGTAGTGTTTGCGTAAAATATTAATCGCGATAAACAGGGTTGCTATCAGAGTGGCGAGTATGACTGCGTAGGGTAATAAACGGGGAATCAACAGCGCCAGAATTTCGTTATGGCTGACCAGATAGATCAGAATCCACGGTGCATGATGGGTTTGCTGTGCAACCAGAATATGGCCGTTAGTATCCCGATATTCTTGGCCATCCTGTAAATGCTTATGTTTCCGCTGTTCGCTGAATACATCGGGAAACAGCTCCGCTGCCGACATGATTGTGTCGGGTGGTGCACTGTTGGAATCAGCCAGTAACATATGTTGTTTGTTTAATATCAGCAAGCGACCAGTGGTGGGTTTTAAATTCTTCAGGAAACGTTCCAGGGTGATAAGTTTTACATCGGTTCCGACAATGCCGTGAAACTCATTATCAAGATAGACAGGGGCACCCAGGGAGACCATTGCACCGGTTCCGCCGGCATCGATATAGGGTGCGGTCCAGTAGGTTTTGCGTTCAGGGTTTTTTTGTGGTGTACCCGCCTGGTAGATTTCATATTCAAACCACTTATCAATAGATTCCCGCAAAGAGGTCAAGCCACTGGCTGCAAGGATCTCTTCAGTACTGAACCAGGGATAGACTGCGACTGAATTCAATTGCGTGGAAAAGAAATAGGACCATTGAAAATAATCGGAGACATTATGTGTAAGCCTGGCTAGGGAAAAAATTCCAATGCCTGGTCGATACTGACATCACCTATACCTGTCTGGCGCGGATCCTGGCCATTCCATACCAATTGACCGACAAATGCACGCTTATCGTTAGGTACGCCATCCAAGGTGTAGGCATCCAGTTGGCCATTGATCAATTTGGGCTTGAAGTGATTACGCAGGTCACTGGGATGGCTTGGTGGGCTGGTAAGATAGTTTTCCGACCAAGCCTTCAATTGCAGAACGTGATCATTGGCTTGCTTGGCGATGCCATCAAGTGCAAAAGCATAACTCGAAGTGGTTTGCCTGAGGTTGGCGACCACCTGTTCTTGCTGGTCATGATACTGATTTGCGGCAAGTACGGTGATAATCACGAACAGTGGCAGGACAACGATGAACAAAGTCCGACGGTAGCGCGCATATAAGCGGTTCACTGGCGCCTTTTCGCTGGAGAAACTTGTTGTGTCCTGAATAAATTTATTTGGCGTATCCATTATTGAACATACATGTAACCGACGCCGCGAACGGTTTTGATCGTATCCGGTTTTTCCGGGTTACGTTCGATTTTGCGTCGTAGACGCATGATGCGCAGATCTATGGAACGATCATACACATCCCAGTCACGATGATGGGCGAGCTCCATGATTTGATCTCGGTTCAGGGCACGATTGGGATGTTCTGTGAATACACGCAATAGATCAAATTCCATTGCCGTGATAGGTACTTCGCATCCGGAATCGTCGAACAGTTTGTGCATGCCGAGGTCGAGTTCGCATACTCCAATTCGTATTCTGCCTTCTGCAATCTCGTTTGGGTCTGCTTGATGTCGGCGGCGTATCACACTCTTGACCCGGGCCAGCAGCTCGCGTAAGTCGAAGGGTTTGGCAACATAGTCGTCAGCTCCGATCTCGAGACCAACAATACGGTCAATAACATCGGCGGCGGTCGTCAGCATGATGATGCCTATATTTGGATGAACGTCACGCAACCAGCGTGCCAGTGACAATCCGTCCTCACCAGGCATACGGATATCGAGAATGACAACTCCGGGGGCTTTTATATCGATTAGCGGACGGGCCTGTTCGGCACTGTAGGCACTGACTACCTTAAAGCCCTGTTGTTCGAAATACTCAAGCAGAATCTCGCAAATTTCAGGCTCGTCATCCACGACGAGCAAGGAGGTGCCTTCAGTCATGATGAACCCTGATTGTTATCTATATCCGATTATGCAGAATTCCAACTCGACGGGATATGTGTTTGAAACAATTAAAACAAAAATAGCAGAGGGTTGAAGATACTGACAAACTCCAGACCTTTTTTACCCTGATTTGCTCATGGATAATTATCTTAAGTCGATTGACTTCCCATAGGAACAATTAACAGTAAATCGTTGAATGCATGAAAGGTTTTTTTAATATTGGATTTGATGTTGCTAAAGCTGTTCCGGGTATGACCAATCTATAATTTCATCATCATTATTTCAACCCGCTAACCCTGGGGTGCTAGGTGTTTCAATCCTGTTTCTTTAACAGGAAACAATTTCTACAAATTGATTCATGCCGCGAAATCCTTTTGATACCTGTCGCCGTTATTCTTCTATTCAAGTCATTTATCACACCATTATAGGGAAAATCTCAAATGCATGGTGTCGGTCAACGAGCAACTTTGCTGAGCAAATTAAAATGGGTGTCATTATCGCGCAAGGCGACCGTGTTGACACTCCGGTATGCAGTATGGATTTTACTGTTATTCGGCGGGATTACACTGTGGGCAGCAATCCAGCTGCCATCATTGCAAATTGATGTTTCCCCGCGTTCATTGGCAACCGCCAACGATGACTCCCTCCTGTTGTCTGATGAGTTTCAACAGGACATCGAGAATATGGCTCTAGTTGTTATCGAGGATAGAGAGTTGTTCACGGAGGAGAGCCTGCGTGTCGTCAACAGTATCATTCAAGAGTTGCAAGGCCAACCGTTTGTAAACAGGATTGAAAGTCTTTTCAATACACCTAATCCACGAGTAGAAGACAAAACTGTTCACATGGATGCCTTCATTCACCGCATTGACCCGACTCCCGAAGAGATCGATCGGATTATCGGCGATGCCCGTGCAAACGCATTGGTATATCGAAATCTGCTATCTGAAGACGGCAAAATGATGGTACTCACTGTTGAGTTGGATGCCGATCAGCTGAAACACGGTTCTGCCTACCGGATTGCGGCCGAGATCGAGAATCTCCTGGAACCCTATCAGGAAAGCTTCGACCAGCTCTTCCAGCTTGGCATACACTATATTGGGCAACAGGCTAGCAGATCGATCCAGCATGATTTCATATTGTTGATTCCGCTTAGCCTGGCGCTGCTGTTTACAGTTCTGACGTTGATGTTTCGAAGTTCGGTAATGGCATTGCTACCGATTTTAACTTCTATTATCAGCATCATCTGGTTACTCGGTACCATGGCGTTCTTCGGTATCCCGCTTACCATCATGACCTCAATGGTGCCGGTGTTGATTGTAATAATCGGCTCAACTGAGGATATACACCTTGTTTTTGAGTACCTGAAAGGACACGGCTCAGGCATTGGTGCAGGTGCTGCCATCCGATACATGGTGCGACGTCTGCGCTTGGCGGTAGTGCTGAGCTTTATTACCACCTATCTTGGTTTTGTGGCAATCGGTACGAGTCCCATTGCCATGCTGTGTGAATTCGGTTGGGTGGCCTCGACCGGACTACTGGTCAATTTCCTTGTTACAGTCATCCTCCTTTCCGTGCTTTTAAAACTTTACCTGATTACCCCTGAGGCTCAGCTGTTGAGCCTGTGGTGCAAGCATAATGGAACCTACTGAATAAAAGAGGATTTCATCATGCCGAGAAATACCATTCAATTTCAAAAAGGCCTTGGTTTGCACGATTTTCTGGAACAATATGGGACCGAGGATCAGTGTCGACAGGCATTGTATGATTTGCGCTGGCCGACGGGCTATGTCTGCCCTGAGTGCGGCAACACAACAGGCTGTGAACTCAAAAAGCGTCAGATATATCAATGTCACAAGTGCCATCATCAGACTTCCCTGACCGCCGGCAGCATCTTCCATGGCACCAAGCTGCCGCTGAGAACGTGGTTTCTTGCGATCTATCTGTTGACCCAACGCAAGAAAAGTATCTCGGCGCTGCAACTTTCCCGCGAAATCGGGGTGAACTACAATACGGCCTGGCGACTCAAGCATAAGTTGATGCAGGTGATGATGGAACGTGAGCGTGGAAAAAAACTGGCCGGTCGCATCGAATTGGATGATGCTTATCTCGGAGGCGAGCAAGCCGGTAAGCGTGGTCGTGGGTCGCGCAACAAAATCCCTTTCGTAGCTGCTGTTGAGACGACGCGGGACGGCAGGCCCATGAAAATTCAACTGCGTCGTGTAAGGGGCTTCCGCAAACGTGAAATCGCCCGCTACGCCCGCTCCTGCTTGATGCCTGGCAGCGAAGTCTTTACCGATGGGCTTTGGTGCTTTAGTGGCGTGACAACCGCTGATTGCCATCATAACCCCATGGTGACGGGTGGTGGGCGCCAAGGTGTCCAGTATTCGTGCTTCAAATGGGTAAACACGATGTTGGGTAATGTCAAAAACAGTCTGTTGGGTACTTTTCATGCGATTCGAGATAAACATGTGTCGCGTTATCTTGCTGAGTTCGAATATCGGTTTAACCGCCGTTTCGATTTACCCGCCATGATTGAACGATTGCTTTTTGCCGCTCTTCGCACTCCACCTATGCCATATCGCCTCTTGAGAATGGCTGAGGTTTAGGGGTAATCAGGAAACTTTATGGTGCCAGGATGACAAGACACAAACGGGATCGGCACCGCGGGACGGCATTGTTTGAAAAGCTGAGCAATGCTTTATCCAAGTTGATTCTGAAACATAAAAATACCTGATTACTCATGAGGCTCAGCTATTGAGCCTGTGGTGCAAGCATAATGGAACCTACTGAATAAAAGAGGATTTCATCATGCCGAGAAATACTATTCAATTTCAAAAAGGTCTTGGTTTGCACGATTTTCTGGAACAATATGGGACCGAGGATCAGTGTCGACAGGCATTGTATGATTTGCGCTGGCCGACGGGCTATGTCTGCCTGAGTGCGGCAACACAACAGGCTGTGAACTCAAAAAGCGTCAGATATATCAATGTCACAAGTGCCATCATCAGACTTCCCTGACCGCCGGCAGCATCTTCCATGGCACCAAGCTGCCGCTGAGAACGTGGTTTCTTGCGATCTATCTGTTGACCCAACGCAAGAAAAGTATCTCGGCGCTGCAACTTTCCCGCGAAATCGGGGTGAACTACAATACGGCCTGGCGACTCAAGCATAAGTTGATGCAGGTGATGATGGAACGTGAGCGTGGAAAAAAACTGGCCGGTCGCATCGAATTGGATGATGCTTATCTCGGAGGCGAGCAAGCCGGTAAGCGTGGTCGTGGGTCGCGCAACAAAATCCCTTTCGTAGCTGCTGTTGAGACGACGCGGGACGGCAGGCCCATGAAAATTCAACTGCGTCGTGTAAGGGGCTTCCGCAAACGTGAAATCGCCCGCTACGCCCGCTCCTGCTTGATGCCTGGCAGCGAAGTCTTTACCGATGGGCTTTGGTGCTTTAGTGGCGTGACAACCGCTGATTGCCATCATAACCCCATGGTGACGGGTGGTGGGCGCCAAAGTGTCCAGTATTCGTGCTTCAAATGGGTAAACACGATGTTGGGTAATGTCAAAAACAGTCTGTTGGGTACTTTTCATGCGATTCGAGATAAACATGTGTCGCGTTATCTTGCTGAGTTCGAATATCGGTTTAACCGCCGTTTCGATTTACCCGCCATGATTGAACGATTGCTTTTTGCCGCTCTTCGCACTCCACCTATGCCATATCGCCTCTTGAGAATGGCTGAGGTTTAGGGGTAATCAGGTAAAAATAAGCTATTCGCAATTACATGTGTGATATTGGCGGTGTCACTTTCGAATGGCTTGAATCTGAATTTCAATAATAACCTTCTCGACTATTTTTCTGACGGTTCAGAAGTAAAGCAACGCATTGAGTCGCTGGAAGGCCACATGAATGGAACAGAAAGCTTCATTATCGTCCTGGATGGAAGCAGCGAGGGTACATTCAACCAGCGTCGACACCTGGATGAGATTAGTAAAATCCAGACCTATATTGAAGCATATACTTTTTTCCACAACTCTGTGTCATTGGTAGATTATCTAGTGTTACTGAACCGTGTTATGAACGATGGGTATGGTAATGAACTGCCTCTGGACGATGATATAATCGAAGGCTTAACCAGCCTTATCGACATGAAAAAATGCGCTCCGTGGTCGCGGAGGATTTCAGCCGCACGGCGATTACCGTCCGCCACGGGATTGCGGCATCGGAGGAGGTGCACAGGGCGTTGGTGGAGCTGAAGGCGTTTCTTGATGAACAGATTGATCCAGTACTGAATGTATCCTTAGCTGGTTCAACGATCTCATCCTACGAAGCCCATCAAATTATGTCACAAAGTATGCTGACATCACTGGTGTTAATGTTGGCCGCCATTCTGGCAGTGGTGTCGCTGTTGTTTTCAAGCTATAAGGCTGGATTGGTCGCAACAGTCGCAAATGGATTTCCGATAGTTCTGCTATTTGGTGTGATGGGCTGCTGCGGCATAGAAGTGGATGCTGCGACGTCTATGATCGCAGTTATTGCGCTGGGTATCTGTATCGATCATGCCATGCATTTTATGGTCTGTTATCGTTCTGCCTTGAACGTGCGCAGAAACCCGGTATGGGCGGTACGCTGTGCGATGAAACACAAAATCATCCCGATTACTACGGCCAGTCTGGTACTGTTTCTAGGACTGGGAGTGCTGGTATTATCCGGCTTTGAACCGATTGCCCGCTTTGGTATGTTGAGTGCGTTGGTAATCGTTGCAGCCTGTTTTTCCAACCTGGTGATCTTGCCTGCATTACTGCTCATGCGTACACCAGCTAAATATGCAAAGGCATGGTTGTACAACATAGTCAGGACGATCGGTGGATTGTTGCCACTGCGAAGACTTGCCAAAAATCCACAGATCAATGTAAATGATTTTTGATTGGCGGGTTGGCTGTTAAGCAGTCTTTCGGGACTGTATTACATAACCCGGCTTACCTTTACTTAACCCGCATCCCCGGTTGCGCCCCCTCGTCGGGGTTGAGGATATAGAGCTCCTTGCCGCCGGGTCCGGCCGCCAACACCATGCCTTCTGAGATGCCGAAGCGCATCTTGCGTGGCGCCAGATTGGCCACCATCACGGTGAGCTTGCCTTCCAGATCGTTCGGAGCATAAGCCGACTTGATACCGGCGAAGACGTTGCGGGTCTCGCCGCCCAGGTCGAGGGTCAGTTGCAGCAGCTTGTCGGCCCCCTCAACGTGCTCTGCCTTGGCAATGCGCGCGATTCGCAGGTCGAGTTTGGCGAAGTCGTCGAACTGAATGGTATCGGCGATGGGGTCTGTGACCAGGGGAGAATCAGCTGCAGGTTTGGCCGTCTGGGCAGGTGCCTGTCCCGTCAGATCCTCTTTCGAGTGCTCCAGCATCGCTTCGATCTGCTTCGGATCGACCCGGGTCATCAGCGGTTTGAATTTGCCGATCTGATGTCCAGTCAATGGCGTTCTCAGCTGTTCCCAGGTCAACGGCACGATCTGCAGGAAGGCCTCCGCCAACTCGGCGGTGCTGGGCAGGATCGGCCGCAGATAGCCGATCAACAGGCGGAAGAGGTTGAGGCCGTCGCTGCAGATGGCCTGCAACACCGCTTCCTTCCCTTCTTCTTTTGCCACCACCCAGGGTTTCTGTTCATCGATATATTGATTGGCCCGGTCGGCCAGGGCCATGATCTCACGCACGGCGCGGCTGAACTCCCGCTTCTCGTAGTGTTCGGCAATGACCTCGCCGGCGTTGACGAAATCGTTGAACAGGGTTTGCTCGGTAACCTGATCCGCCAACTTGCCGTCAAACCTTTTACTGATGAAGCCGGCGCAGCGGCTGGCGATATTGACCACCTTGCCCACCAGATCGCTGTTGACCCGCTGGGCAAAGTCCTCCAGGTTGAGGTCGATGTCGTCCACCCCGGAACCCAGCTTGGCGGCGAAGTAGTAGCGCAGGTACTCAGGATTGAGGTGATCCAGATAGGTGCGGGCCTTGATGAAGGTGCCGCGGGACTTCGACATCTTGGCCCCGTCCACGGTGAGAAAGCCGTGGGCGTAGACCGCGCTGGGGGTGCGGAAACCCGCGCCGTGCAGCATCGCCGGCCAGAACAGGGTGTGGAAGTAGATGATGTCCTTGCCGATGAAGTGATAGAGCTCGGTCTCGCTGCCTTCTGCCCAGTACTCGTCGAAGTCGAGCCCATCGGTCTTGTCGCAGAGGTTGCGAAAGCTGGCCATGTAGCCGATGGGTGCGTCGAGCCAGACATAGAAGTACTTGCCCGGGTGGTCGGGGATCTCGAAACCGAAGTAGGGGGCGTCACGGGATATATCCCACTCCTGCAGCCCGGCCTCGAACCACTCGCCCAGCTTGTTGGAGACTTCGCTCTGGACATGCCCGCCACCGGTCCACTCTTTCAGCATGCTTTCGAAGTCGGCCAGTTTGAAAAAGTAGTGGTCCGATTCGCGCTGCTCAGGTACCGCGCCGGAGATGGCTGAGACCGGGTTCTTCAGCTCTGCCGGTGAGTGGCTGGAGCCGCAGACTTCGCAGTTATCACCATACTGGTCGTCGGCGCCGCACTTGGGATTGGGACAGGTACCCTTGATGAAGCGGTCGGGCAGGAACATCTTCTCCACCGGGTCGTAGGCCTGGGTGATGGTGCGTTTGACGATATGGTCGCTATCCCGGTTGCGTTCGTAGATGGTGTTGGCGCAGGCCTGGTTCTCCGGTGAGTGGGTGGAGTGGTAGTTGTCGAAGTCGACACGGAAGTCGGCGAAGTCGGCCTGGTGCTCCTTGGCCACCCGCGCGATCAGGACCTCCGGCTCGATCCCCTCCTGACGGGCGCGCAGCATGATCGGTGTGCCGTGAGCGTCGTCGGCGCAGACGTAGGTACACTGATGCCCGCGCATCTTCTGAAAGCGCGACCAGATGTCGGTCTGGATGTACTCCACCAGATGGCCGATATGGATCGGACCGTTGGCGTAGGGCAGGGCGCTGGTGATCAGGATCTTGCGGGCTGTCTGGTTCATCTCGTTTCCAACTCGTCTGCTTATCAGGCGTAAAACCATCAATTATCGCACAACAGCCGGTTAAATAAACGTGCTATGGGTGGAAAGGGGACCTGAGATTAAGTAGTCCGCAAATGAACGCGAATAAACGCAAAGGGTTTTATAGACATAAAAACTGCGGGTTTCTGCTGGATGAACTGTGTGCTCAGTCGAGTCAACAAGGCATGTTGCTTGGATACTCAGCGTTACAGCAATAGTTTATCTAGCCATTTGCGTTTATTCGCGTTCATTTGCGGACTAAAAACCGATCATTACTTATCGTACGGGGCGGTATTGAATCGTTAGCGCCAGGATGTCACCGATAGCGGTTATCATGTCAGTTCGATAGGGTGTCATCCTTGGTCTCTCAGCATGCGCCAGGCAGTTACTGAAGCCGGACAGGATGCTCCTCAGTATCGCAGTCAAAGGTGGTACATGCCTCGATGATGATGTAGGCATCCATGGGCAGGCTGTCGACGATCTCGTCGATATCGAACCTGGTGGCATCGTCCTCGTCACCGCAGTACATCACCAGATCGTTGCTGAAAAAGCACTCCTCGTCATTACGCGTATCATGGTCGCAGGATCCGAAGGCGTCACAATTGGCGAACCCAAACTGAATGTCGTTAGATTCGTCGAGATTACTGTTCACGCTGAGAAAGAATCGTGCGGTATAGCCAAAGGCGCCGTTGTCGTCGACCTTCCAGATCAGATCGAACCTGCCGCCATTGATCGCCGGGTCGATGGATGCGCGGCCATCTTCCAGATCTTCGGTAGAGACGGAAACGTCAAACTCCTTGATATCGACATCATTATCATTGCCGCAGCTTACGACGATCAGGCTGATCAATGAGGTGAGGAATAGATTTTTAATCATAATGAACCCTTCTTCCATGGATAGGTAGTGATGATGCATGAGTGACACTTCTATCAAAGCGGTGATCAATGTTTAGATGATATGACATTCAATGCATATAGAGTACTCGATATTTGGCGTCCGGTTAACGGGTCAGGTTTTTCGGTCAGACCAGAAACAGGAGGATCAATACACCTAAAATCAAACGGTATATGACAAAGGGCAACATACCGATTTTTTCGATAAAGCGCAGAAAATAGTGGATGCATAGATAGGCTGTGATAAAGGCGAGCCCGGCCCCCAGGCTCAGTGAGAGCCAGTCGGCGGGTGTATCGCTGCGTATCAGCTCCAGGGTCAGCAATCCACCTGACAACAGGATGGTGGGAATCGAGATCAGGAATGAAAAGCGGGATGCGGCTCTGCGGCTCAGTCCGAGAAAAAGCCCGCCGGTAATGGTCGAACCGGAGCGGGAGGTGCCGGGTATGATGGCCAGTGCCTGAAAGAGACCGATCACCAGTGCATCGAGCCAGCGGATATCATACTCATCCCGTTGACGCTTGCCGATGCGATCGGCAACCAGTAACAGAATACCGAAGACTATGGTGGTAATGGCAATCACCAGGGGTGAGCGCAGATCGGTCTCCACCAGGGATTTCATCAGCAGACCGAACATCCCGACAGGCAGGGTGGCAATGATGATCATCCAGCCCAGGCGGGACTCTCTGGATCGGGCCGCGGGATTAAACCAGGCGCGGAAAAAGTCACTGCTTATGGAGACGACTTCGTGACGGAAATAGCCAACCACCGCGGCCAGAGTTCCAACGTGCACTGCCACGTCGAAGGCAAGTCCCTGATCGGAATAATCGGTGACGATGGGCGCCAGGATCAGGTGAGCGGAGCTGGAAATCGGCAGAAATTCAGTCAATCCCTGCAATGCGGCAAGGATGAATATCTGTATCAGCTCCATAACAGTAACGGCACCCGTCAGTTATTGGACCAGGGGGCGTCCAGCTGTTTTCTCTCCCAGGCAAGGGATGAGCTGGCAATGGTCGCAAGGTCATCGTAGCGTGGTGTCCAGCCCAGTACCTCGCGCACCTTTTCGGCCCCTGCCACCAGTTCCGGCGGGTCGCCCGCACGTCTCGCCGCCTCGATGATGTTAAGGGGTGATCCATTGGCGGTTTCGACTGATTTCAATAGCTCGCGCACAGAGTAACCATGGCCGTAACCGCAATTGAGGGTGGTCGATTCGCCGCCATTGCGCAGATATTCAAGGGCCTTGACGTGGGCGTCCGCCAGATCCTCCACGTGAATATAATCGCGTACCCCGGTACCGTCCCTGGTGGGATAGCCCGTACCGAAGATGTAGACCGCCTCACGCTTGCCCACGGCGGCTTCACAGGCCACCTTGGTCAGCAGGGTCGCCTTCGGCGTCGACTGGCCGATCCTGCTTTCAAGGTCGCAGCCAGCCACGTTGAAGTAACGTAGGGCGACATAACGCATATCGGAGGCGGCAGCAAGATCACGCAACATCATTTCGGACATCAGTTTCGAGGTGCCATAGGGATTGATCGGATTGGTGGGCGCCTCTTCGTAGGCGATACCCGATTCGGGTATGCCGTAAACCGCCGCCGTGGATGAAAAGACAAAATGCCTGACCCCGGCCTCGGCACAGCAGGCCAGCAGATTCCTGGTATTGCAGGTGTTGTTGGCGTAGTACTTGAGTGGATTTTCCACCGATTCGGGGACGATTGTGTGAGCGGCGAAATGCATGACCGTATCGATGTCGTATTCATTGAGTATGTGTTTCACCAGATCCGGGTCGCCTGTATTGCCGACGACCAGCTCACCATGCAGAACGGCTTGGCGAAAGCCGGTGGAGAGATTGTCAAGGGTAACCAGCTTCTCACCGGCCTCACCCAGCTGACGGGCTGTGTGACTGCCGATATAACCCGCACCACCGGTAACGAGAATCCCTTTCTGTGACATTTGACACTCTCCTTACTTATATTGAATGGCCGTTGATAAAAATGAGGCACATGATAGCGGGGCTTGGGGACGGAGTCATGTTTTGGGTGGTTGTGGTTAGCAGCCAGCAGTCAGGGGTCAGGGGTGGGGTGATCGGATTTTGAATAGCCTTCTGGTGTTGGCCGCTGTCTGCTCTGCGATCAGATGCGGCTGTTGATTGCGCAGTCGGGCCACCGTCTGCAGGATCTCGGGAAGGAAGGCAGGCTCGTTGCGTTCTCCCCGATGATGGCTGGCGGGCTGGTCGGGCGAGTCTGTCTCCAGCAGGATCGCATCCAGCGGCAGTGATTTGACCAGGCGGTGAAGCCGTTTGGCCCGGTCGTAGGTGATCGGGCCGCCGAAGCTCAGATAGAATCCCATGTCGAGCAGCCGGTGAGCCTGTTGTTCGCTGCCGGAAAAGCTGTGCACCATGCCCTGCAAACCTGCAAACCTGCAAACCTGCAAACCTGCAAACCTGCAAACCTGCAAACCTGCAAACCTGCAAACCTGCAAACCTGCAAACCTGCAAACCTGCAAACCTGCAAACCTGCAAAGCGGCGCAGGGTGTTGATCACCTCTTCCACCGATCGCCGTGCATGGATGATCACCGGCAAACCCTGTTCCGCGGCGACCTGGAGCTGTTGTTCAAAATAGTGTTGCTGCAGTGCCGGTTGGGGGTCCTCGATGAAGAAATCGAGACCGCATTCGCCGATCGCTACGGGGTGTTCCTGTTCAATCCAGTCCATTAACATGGTCAGGTGTTCATCGCGATGGTCGGAGAGATACATCGGGTGAAGGCCATAGCTGGGATAGAGCCCGCTGTGCTGTTCGCATAGCTGTTTAATTCTTGGCCACCACGCTGCCTTGATGGCAGGAATGATCTGTTCCAGGACGCCTGCGTTATGGGCGCGTTGCAGGGCCTGTTCTCGGTCAGCACCGAAGCTGGCATCGTCAAAGTGGCTGTGGGCGTCGATCAGCCGCGGGTGAACACCCATTGGTCTTCCTTGGAGAGTCGTTTGTTGAAACGGTAACCGTCCCAGTCGAAGCCCTGCATCTCCTTGGGATCCTGCAAACGGTTGTCGATGATATAACGACTCAACAATCCGCGCGCGCGCTTGGCGAACACGCCTATCATGCGATAGGTGCCGTTCTTTTTATCCTTGAATTGCGGGGTGATGATGCGGCCCTGGATCAGCTTTGGTTTGATCGATTTGAAATACTCGTTGGAGGCCAGGTTGATCAGGTTGTCATCACCCTGGGCCTTGAGATCCTTGTTGATGGCCTGCGTGATCTGTTCCCCCCAGAAGGCGTAAAGATCCTTGCCTCGCTCGTTGGGCAGCTTGGTTCCCATTTCCAGGCGATAGGGCTGCATAAGATCGAGGGGACGCAGCACGCCGTACAATCCAGAGAGGATTCTCAGGTGACGTTGGGCGAATTTGAAGCCCTCTTTGTCTAGTGTTTCGGCATCCAGTCCACCGTAGACATCCCCCTTCATCGCCAGCGCCGCCTGTTTGGCATTCTTCAGGGTGAAGGGTGTTTTCCAGTCATGGTAACGATCGAAATTGAGTTCCGACAACTTCATGCTGAGTTTCATCAATTCGGCCAGGTCCATGGCCGAGTAGTTTCGCAGGTTGTCGATCAAACTGCGTGACTGTTTCAGAAATGCGGGTTTGCTATGGGTCGTGGTAACCGGCGGTGTCTCGTAATCGAGGGTTTTTGCGGGGGAGATCGTAATCAACATCTGACTCTACTACCTGGATCATGTTAACGCCTCAATGATCGCCAGTGTCGGGATCAATTACAACCGTTGTATACTCAGGGAAAAACCCGGAAAGATTCGGGGCTACATGACGCTGATGTCCAGGGATAGGCGGTATCTTTACTGTCCCTGTCAGTCAGATACGATACCCATCCCATGTTAGGCTTGTGCTCCTGGCCCCGTCTGACTGGGTGTGCCATGATAAAACACAGCATAGATGTAAGGCTATGAGTCGTTATGAGTGAGGAGATATTTCAGCGACTATTGCGGGTGGTTCAGGATCTGTATGCGGGAACCGCATCCTTGACTGAAAATGATAGCGAGCTGCAACTCTGGTACAACCGGGGCTATGCGGACGGTATGGTCGAGGCGATGCAAAAATTGGGTTACTCTGCACCACTGGAGGCCGCTGGTGTTGTCGTTGACAGATCGCTGATTGCCGGCCACGAATTGCTGCCATGGGGAAAGGCCTACCGGCATGGGTATGAAATGGGTGAAAAAGAGACTGGTGAGGTGCTGTAGCCAGGCCCTGTTACCCCTGAAAAAGTGCCTATCGAGGCGCACCCCAAGGGCACTTCCTTCGGGGCGCACCCCAAGGGCACTTCCTTCGGGGCGCACCCCAAGGGCACTTCCTTCGGGGCGCGAGGAGAGGAGTTTGGAGATTCGAAATGAACATAGAAAAATCATACATCGCTCATTTTTCCCTTGCCGGACGAAAAACCAGTACCGGCAAAGCCGATTGGTTGAGTATTGACTGGCCCTTATGAAAATCGCCTCATTCAATACCAACGGCATCCGTGTACGCGAGCATCAGTTGAGTCAGCTCAAGGCTGTCTACGATCCGGATATCATAGGCATCCAGGAGACCAAGGTGCAGGATGCGGACTTTCCTGTTGAGATGATCGACGGGCTTGGTTACAAGGCTGGATACCATGGCCAAAAGACCCACTATGGCGTGGCTTTGCTCTCCAAGGCAGAACCGATTCTCGTCGCCAAGGGGTTTCCCGGGGATGCCGAGGATGCCCAGCGCAGATTGATTGTCGGTCGCTACAACTCGCCAAAGGGTCAGCCTCTGACCGTGATCAACAGCTACTTTCCTCAAGGTGAGAATCGCACTCATGAGGTTAAGTTTCCCGCCAAGCGTCGCTTCTATGCCGATCTTCTCGATTACCTTAAAAGCGAGCATGATCCCGGTGAGGCTCTGTTGGTTATCGGTGACATGAATGTGGCGCCGCTCGACAGCGATATAGGTATTGGTGAGGATAATGCCAGGCGATGGTTGAAAACGGGTAAGTGCAGTTTTCTGCCGGAGGAGCGCGATTGGCTCAAGGCATTGCAATCCTGGGGACTGCAGGACAGTTTTCGTACCCTCAAACCGGACGTAAGTGACCTTTTCAGCTGGTTCGATTACCGCAGTCGGGGGTTTGAGCGTGAACCGAAAAGAGGGCTGCGCATCGATCTGGTGTTGGCCACCACCCCGTTGATCGAGTGCTGTACCGATGTAGGCATCGCTTACGATGTCAGAGCGATGGAGAAACCCTCAGACCACTGCCCGGTCTGGGCCGATTTCGATTATTGATACCTTAGGGCCAATTGGATGAGTGTTAACAGGCCCTAACCTTTGCACTCGGGTGAAGTCGATGCCAGAGGTCAGTCTGCGGTTTTATGAAGAGCTCAATGATTTTCTGCCGCAAGCCTTGCGTAAGCACAGCTTCGCATACAATTTCAGGCCGAAATTGAGTGTCAAGCATTTGATAGAGAATCTTGGTGTGCCCCACACCGAAGTGGAAGTGATTCTGGTCAACGGGGAGTCGGTCGATTTTACTTACGCAGTGCAACCGGATGACTGTATCAGCATCTATCCTGTGTTTGAGTCCATGGATATCACTCCCCTGCTGCGTCTTCGATCCCGTCCGTTGCGCGCGCTTCGATTTATTGCCGATGCACACTTGGGAAAACTCGCGCGATATCTGCGACTGCTCGGTTTCGATTGCCTGTTTTTCAACGATACCGGCGACAACAACCTGGTCCGGATCTCAGTGGAGCAGGGGCGGGTATTGTTGACCCGTGATAGAGATTTACTGATGCATCGAGTCGTAACGCGCGGCTGTTTCATACATGCAACCCGACCGAGGCGGCAATTGATAGAGCTGGTACAACGGTTGCAATTGGCAGGCATGTACAATCCGTTTACCCGCTGCATGGCGTGCAACGGCCAAATAACGGCAGTGGATAAGTCGCGTATCGAGGATCAACTGCCAGGCCGCGTCCGTCGGCACTATAATGATTTTTGGCGTTGTGATGGGTGTGGACGTATATATTGGAAAGGGAGTCACTACCGTGAAATGCGGGCATTCATCGACTCCCTGGCCATTCCGTTAACGAAACAGTAGGAAATGAAAGTGATAGCGCAATGGATAGTATTGATCTTACTCAGCCTCGCTTCCGTTGTGCTCCCTGCCGAGGAGGTAAATGACAGATGCCTGAAACGGGTCTTCATACACTATTGCCTGGGGGGAAGCATGGACCGGCTGCTGCAGCAGCGTCCAGTCGATATGGATCCCATCGTCAATGGCGATCGCGCCGGCATCATCTATACCAAGGACCGCGAGCGGATCTATGTGATGGCCTTTCAAGGCCGCATCTACAAAGTGCTGAAGACCTATGATCCTTCGAATCAGGTAACCCTGCAAAGGCTGCAACGTACGCTGAACGATAAGTACGGCAAGCATCGGGATATCAGCTATCTGCCTAAATATGCACGAAACAAGGCGGGAAAAATCGGTGCCGTGCGACGGGGTGAAGGGGAACTGAAGTATCGCTGGCAGCTACCCCTATCGCCCTGGCGTGTCGAATTGACCTGGACTCGCAAATTGGGAATTAACCTCGCCTATCTGGTGAATGCACTGGATAGGCAGCAGCGTGAGGCCGATGAGAGCAGTCTCTGAATACGATTCATTTGTGACTCCGGTAAAAAAAACACAAAGTGCTTTCGCCGACTCCGGGTACGGAGGGTTAAAGCCATATATAATTCATGGACTTAGGGCCTGTTAACACTAATCCAATCGGCCCTGCTGGGACTATTTTTTTGTCCAGCAAGGCAGAATGAGCGAGGTGTAGTTATGCTACATGAGCGAATGATAACGCCGCTGGGCGGAAAAATAGCCCCAGCCCTTCGGGTTGCGCCTGAAAAAGCGCCACTCGGCGTTGCTCGTCGTTCATTTGGAGTCCCAAACTTCTCTCCTCGCGCCTTGATTGGCGCTTTTTCAGGCACAACAGGGCCAATTGGATTAGTGTTAACAGGCCCTAATAGGGAATGATATAGGAAATAAAATCATGAAGCACTTATCGATTCGTTTAATCAGTCTGCTTTTTTCGCTACTGCTGCTACAGGGATGCGGCGGTGGTGGCGGTGGCGATAGCGATGGCTCCAACTCGACGGGTGGTTCGACCTACACCGGCTCGACCGCGGAAGCCGCCATCGATGCATCGAATGCCAAGGACCTTGCCACAGGAGCGGCTTCAGGCACACAACAAGCGGTCGTATCGGATGCCTTGTCGGAAGTTGCGATGCGTCCACAGGAGACATCCGCTTCCAAGCTGATGGAAGTGGCCCCAAGGATTGCCCGGTGGATAGACCGGCTGCGAAGTCCCAATGCCGCCAAAACGACCGACTTGACGGCGGAGATCTGTGATGCGGGCGGCCGCGCTGTTGCGGATACCAATGAGGCCGAGAGCGAAGGCAGCATAATCTTCACCAATTGCGCCCTGAGTGACATGGAGGGCGGCACACTGGTGGTCAACGGCGCGGTTACATTCAGCGCCAATACCGGTACCGACAGTTTGCGCATGGTTTTCAATGTCACTGTCACCTACATCGGTGAATCACAGGCGATCAACCTGACCCTTGCCTGCAGCAATATCTCCAGCGCCTCTGCGGCCTGCTCCATGACATCGGATTTCACCGGTATCGACGGCAGGGTCTATCGTGTGGAGGATCTATCGGTAAGCGGCGGTGAGTTTTCCGGGTTCTATGTCAGTATGACTTTCTATGATCCGGATCACGGACGGGTCGATGTGACAACCTCCCAGCCACTCACCTACGATTGCGCGGAAGCCGTTCCCGGCAGTGGCATGCTTACCCTGAGTGGCGGCAGTGGCACCTTCGCAACGGCCAGTTTCGACAATTGCAGTGCATATACCGTTACCGTCGACGGGGTGGGTACAACTTACAACTGGTGAGTCTACGGACAACAGTCTGAACGTATCTTCGGCTGCGTTCAGACTGTCTTTTCATTCTCCCGGGGTGCGCTCGACCTCTATGTTCCGGACCTCCCCCTGTAACTGCAACGACACCTCATCGATACCGCTTATCAAAACCTCGACGATGCGGCTTTTCAAATCGACTCCGCCGGGCCCTGTTGCCTTTACCCGCAGATAGTTGGGAGTGTAACCTCCCCAGCCATGCTCATCACCGCTCTCGATCAGGATCGGCAGGGTATGGCCGAGGTGGTTTTGCAGCACCTTTCGTTTCAATCGCTCACCCAGCTGATGCAGCGCTTGACTGCGTTGCCGCTTGGTTTCCCGACTGAGCGCCCCCGGCATGCTGGCGGCCTTGGTGCCCTGACGGGAGGAATAGGCGAAGATGTGCAGGTCGCTGAAACCGATCTCTTCGACGAATTCGAGGGTTTCCCGCCACTCCTCTTCAGTCTCACCGGGGAAACCGACGATGATATCGGTGGTGATATTGATATCCTGAACATGTTCTCTGGCCTGATCGACCAATCGGCGATACTCATCCCTGCGACAACGCCTGGCCATACGTCTCAGAACACTGTCCGATCCGCTCTGCAGTGGCAGGTGCAGGTGAGGCATGAAGCGGGGGTTGTCGAACAGGGTCCAGAAATCTTTGGGCAGGTCCCAGGGTTCGACGGAGCCGATACGCAGGCGGGGGATATCCGTCTCCCGCAAGATCCGGCGGATCAATTCGGGAATGGAAGCATCTATATCGGCGCCATAACCACCGATATGGACCCCGGTCAGTACCGCTTCCTGAATCCCCTGGTTCTGCAGCTGGTTAATCTCGGCAATGATCTCTGCGGCCGGGCGACTGCACTCTTCACCCCGGGCCAGGGTAACGATGCAGAAACTGCAGCGATAGCGACAACCGTCCTGGATCTTGATGAAAGCGCGCTGGCGTCCCCGGGAGAGCAGGCCTGTGGCGTCCGGTTCGGTTGCGCGCTGGGGCATCACGCTAAGATCGAGTCTCTCGCTGACCATCTCCACCAGCCGTCCTTTATCCTGATTGTTTATCACCAGATCCACACCCTCTATCTCCGCCGCGGCATCGGGATTCAATGATGCATAGCAGCCACTGACCACCAGACGGGCATCCGGATTTTGCCGGCTGCTGCGACTTAGCAGCTTACGCGATTTCCGCACCGCCTCTTCGGTCACGGCGCAGGTATTCACCACAAGCAGGTCAGCCTCTTCCATCCGTTTTGTCATGGCATGGCCAAGGGCCTGAAAGTCGCGGCTCCAGGTCTCCATCTCCGCCTCGTTGAGACGGCAGCCCAATGTCATCAGGTGTATGCGCATGTGAGATCGGTCCAGCAGTGTATCTATGGGGTTTGACTGGTGGGCAAAGGTAATGTCTGCACTGTTCGGATGCAAGCACGGACTCAGGTTTTGAGTCACCGGATGGGGTATAGTTCTGTCATGGAATGGTTTACCCAAGCTTCGACCCTGCTGCAGTTATTGCTGATCCTCGGATTCGTCTGCCTCATACTGCTGCTGGGCTGGGTGCTCTACTGGCTGGCGCGGCTGCTCGATACCCAGCAGCGTGAACAGCGCGCCCGTATTCACCATCATCAGTCGCTGCTGGAATCACTGCGTGCGCAGGAACGCCACTACACCCGGGAGCAGAGTGAATTGCGCGACCTGATGACCGAGCGGATCGCCCGTGGCACGCTGGCCCAGCAGCGCCTGCTGCACGGGATGCAGCAGACCCAAATGGAACGGTCAGACAAACTCTATCAGGGCATGGAGCGACGCTATGGCGAGATGCAACAGCACCTTTCCGAGGGTGCCGGGCGTCTGCGGCTTGAATTGCTGGAACAGTTCGAAGGATTGAAAAAAGCGGTTACACAGGGCCTGGGAGAGGGCAGACTGCAACAGCAGGAGAAACTTGGTGAGCTGCGGGAATCCCTGGCCCAGTCTCTGGTGCGGCATCGCGAGGCCTTCGACGAACGTCAACTGGAGACCATGCGACAGCAGCATGCAACCCTGCAATCCGGGATGGGCGAGGTGCGTAAACAGGTGGCTGAGGCGTTGACCCAGCACGCTGACAATCTGGGAAAGAAGGTGCAGGGTCTGACAGAGACAACTGACAGTCGGCTCAAGGAGATAAGCGGCCAGGTGGAGAAGCGCCTCAACGAGGGTTTTGAGAAGACCACGGAGACCTTCAATCAAGTACTCACACACCTGACCCGTATCGATGAGGCGCAGAAGAAGATCACTGAACTCTCCACCAATGTGGTCAGCCTGCAGGAAGTACTTGCGGATAAACGTTCCCGCGGCGCCTTCGGTGAGGTGCAGCTGTCGGCGCTGGTACGCAATGTGATGCCGGAATCGGGTTTTGCCCTGCAATACACCTTGAGCAATGGCCGGCGGGCGGACTGCGTGCTGTTTCTGCCCGATCCCACGGGCAATGTGGTGATCGATGCCAAGTTCCCACTGGAGTCCTATCAGCGCATGCTGGATGACCGGCTGGCGGAAACGGAGCGTGTTCAGGCGCAACGGCGGTTCCGCAACGATATCAAAAAACACATGGAGGATATTGCCTCCCGCTACATCATCCCAGGAGAGACGTCGGATGGGGCGGTGATGTTTATCCCTGCGGAAGCGGTATTCGCTGAGATCCATGCCCACTTCCCCGATCTGGTGGAGGAGGCGTTCCGCAAACGGGTCTGGCTGGTGTCGCCGACCACCATGATGGCGATTCTCACCACCGCCCGCGCCGTACTCAAGGATGCGGCCACCCGGGAGCAGGTGCATATCATCCAGGATCATCTGCGCGCCCTGTCGAAGGATTTCGGTCGTTTTCAAAACCGCATGGATAACCTGGCGAGGCATATCGGCCAGGCCCACCAGGATGTCAGTGACGTCAATATCTCAGCACGCAAGATCACCAATCGCTTCGAGAAAATCGAGAAGGTCGAGCTCGAGGAAGAGCAGAGCCCGGATCTGCCGGTGTTTCGTAAGGCAGCCCTACCCGATGCTGAGGATGATTGACGGGTGACACCCTTAGCTGAGCGGCAATACCGGCAATTTTATCATTAGAGCGTTTATCAAATGGGCTGCTTCTTCCCCTGATCGTCCAGGCAGACATAGGTGATCGTGGTGGTGAAGACACTCTCTTCCTTGCCGCTCTCAGGATCCTGGGCAAACACCTGGGCCAGGTATTGCACGGATGTCAGCCCTTTGTGGCTTTGTTGAATATCGAAGCGAAGAATGGTCCCCTTTCGCACACTGTGATGAAATTCCACGCGATCCATGCCGATGGTGACGAATCGTCGCCCGGGATAGTCATGAACCGCGGCTATCCAGGCGTATTCATCCACCCATTGCAGCAGATTACCGCCAAAGAGGTAGCCGTATTGGTTGAGATGTTGGGGTATGACCAGCTTATGGTTTTCCATCACATCTCCATCCCCGGAACATGCAGGCCGGGAGGTGGAGGCGTGGGTGAGTTCTGATGCATCAGCATTCGCCAACCCTCTCCGGTTTTGCGGAAGATGTTGGTGGCGTAGACAGCTTGTGGCTCATCTTGCCCGGGGCTTTTCACCAGCTCCTCAATCAGGTGGATAGCAAGCTCGGGGGTTTCGACCCATGCCAGATGTTTGGTCTGAATGTCTAGGCTGACATCACTTTGCATCAGTGGTTCCCAAAGCTTTCTGATCGCATCTTTACCTCTTTGCGCGGCCATCATCGGCAATAGACAGAGTACCTCTTCACACGCCTCCCAGACCTCCATGAATGCCTGCATATCCTTCTCTTCTATAGCGTCGTAGTAGGCGTCTTCGGCATCTTGCGGTGTGGTATATGGGTTGCTCATCGTTTTTCCTGTGTGGTGTCTGCCGGTCAGCACTTCAGCCCCGGCTGAAAGCCGATCGGTCTGTAGATGCGGAATAGAGGAATGATACTCATTGATGGAAATCATGGCGAGGGGCGGATGTCGCCCGAAATGCATATCACTATCCAAATTATCCGCCAATATCGGATGTGGCCGAAAGATACCCCTCTGACATTCGCTGGCGGAGTCTCCCGTCAGATTGATGTCGGCGGGAGGGGGGTCTCTCTGATTCTGGGATTGTTGCAGCGGCTAACCGACGCCCTCGTCGAAGCTATTCCCTAACTTCACAGCTTTCCGTATCATCTGGCCTCGCTTTCCAAGTCAGTGATCCGGAATCAGATAGGACAATATATGTCTGACACAATCGACCAAAGCCTTGAGGGAATTGAACAGGTTCCGCTGAGCCAGTTTACCGAGCAGGCCTATCTCAACTACTCCATGTATGTGATTCTCGACCGCGCCCTGCCCAACATCGGAGACGGTCTGAAACCGGTCCAGCGGCGTATCGTATACGCCATGTCGGAACTGGGGCTGAGTGCCACGGCAAAGTTCAAGAAATCGGCCCGTACCGTGGGTGACGTGCTGGGTAAGTTCCATCCCCATGGCGACACTGCATGTTACGAAGCGATGGTGTTGATGGCGCAGGGCTTCTCCTATCGACACCCGCTCGTCGACGGTCAGGGTAACTGGGGTTCAGCGGATGATCCCAAGTCGTTTGCGGCCATGCGTTACACCGAGTCGAGGTTGACCGCCTACGCCCAGCTGCTGCTTTCAGAGCTTGGTCAAGGTACCGTGGAGTGGGTGCCGAATTTCGACGGCACCCTCAAGGAACCGTCGATCCTGCCCGCCAGAGTGCCGAACCTGCTGCTCAATGGTACATCCGGCATCGCAGTCGGCATGGCAACCGATATTCCACCCCACAATCTACGGGAGGTGGTAAGTGCCTGTATCCACCTGCTGGAGTCGCCAAAGGCAAGTGTTGCTGAATTGATGATGCACATCCATGGGCCCGACTACCCCACTGAAGCCGAGATCATCACACCGGCGGATGAGCTGTTGAAGATCTATGAAAACGGCAGCGGTTCGATACGTATGCGTGCCCGATATGAACGGGAGAACGGTGATATTCTTATCACTGCCCTGCCGCATCAGGTCTCCGGCGCCAAGGTGCTGGAACAGATCGCTTCCCAGATGCAGGCGAAAAAGCTGCCGATGGTCGACGATCTGCGAGATGAGTCGGATCATGAGAATCCGACCCGCCTGCTCATCGTGCCGCGCTCCAACCGGGTCGATGTGGAGCGGGTTATGTCGCACCTTTTCGCGACGACCGATCTGGAACGGACCTATCGGGTGAATATGAACCTGATCGGTATCGACGGACGACCGGCGGTCAAGGATCTTCGCTCCCTGCTCAAGGAGTGGTTGCAGTTTCGCACCGAAACAGTGCGCAGGCGTCTGCAGTATCGGTTGGACCAGGTGTTGGATCGTCTGCATATCCTCGCGGGCCTGATGATCGCCTACCTCAATATCGACGAGGTGATCGCCATTATCCGCCATGAAGAGGATCCCAAGGCCGAGTTGATAAGGAGATTTTCCCTCTCGGAGACTCAGGCGGAAGCGATCCTCAACCTGCGACTGCGCCATCTGGCCAAGCTGGAAGAGCTGAAGATTCGCGGTGAACAGGATGAGTTGGAGCAGGAACGAAAGTCTCTGCAATTGATTCTCGGTTCCAACCAACGGCTGCGTACCCTGATTCGCAAGGAACTCAAGGCCGATGCTGAACAGTATGGGGATCAGCGCCGCTCACCCATTGTTCGGCGTGAATCGGCGGAGGCGCTGGCGGAGACCGACCTGACCCCGAGCGAGGCGGTTACCGTGGTGTTGTCCGAAAAGGGGTGGGCGCGTACCGCCAAGGGCCATGAAATAGATCCGGCGACACTCAACTACCGGGCGGGTGACAATTTTTTGGCCGCTGCGCGTTTGCGCAGCAATCAACAGGCGGTATTTGTCGATTCCAACGGGCGTAGCTATTCACTGCTGGCCCATACTCTGCCTTCCGCCCGCAGTCAGGGAGAACCCCTGACCGGCCGTCTCTCACCGGCTGCCGGTGCGACTTTCATGGCCGTTGTCGGTGGCGATCCTGATGGGGAATATCTGCTCGCCTCCGATGCGGGGTATGGATTTCGGGTCAAATTATCCGATATGCTGGCCAAGAATAAATCCGGCAAGGCCCTGTTGTCGTTGCCGAAAGGAGCCCGGGTTCTGCAGCCTGGCGTCATATCGGACCATAGCCATGATAGAGTCGTGGCTATCTCCAATGAGGGCCGCATGCTGGTTTTCCCTCTCTCCGAACTGCCGCAACTCGCACGTGGCAAGGGCAACAAGATTATCGGTATTCCCGCCAAGCGCCTGGCTTCGAGGGAGGAGTTCGTGGTCGCTCTGGCAGTGGTGCCCCAAGGTGCCAGCCTTACCGCCCATGCAGGTAAACGGTATATCGTTCTCAAGCCGTCAGACCTGGACGGTTATCAAGGTGAACGTGGACGTAGGGGAGGTAAGCTTCCTCGTGGATTTCAACGTGTCGACAGGGTTGAGGTCAACAGTTGAGCGACATCCCACGCAGCAGGTATGGTGGTATCCGCCGCATGGGTTCAACAAGGCCGTCTGATTGCATGATGGATAGATCACAGCAACAAAGCGGGACAGCATGATTTCAGGCCAGTGGCAGTAGGCGGATAACGCTGTTTAGAAGCAATTGGCTTGGAGACTTCCACCGTTCATCGCTATAATGGTCAGTTCACAGCGGGGCTATGGTGTTTTTTACCGCGTCCAAGCTGCAAGCGAAAGTGGCGGAATTGGTAGACGCGCTGGATTTAGGTTCCTGTGGGGCAACCCGTGAGAGTTCGAGTCTCTCCTTTCGCACCAGTTTTTTCCTCGTGATTGCCAATTGCAATTTCCAGGATATTTCCAGTTTTTACAAATATATAGTGACAGATCAAGGCTGTCAGGAGAAGAACCATGCAAGTTTCGGTGGAATCGGGTGAAGGGCTAGAGCGACGCGTTACGGTCGAATTGCCGGCTGAGCAGATCGAGGTGGAGGTCACCAAGCGTCTGAAGCAGATTGGTCGAACCGCCAAACTGGATGGCTTTCGTCCGGGAAAAGTACCTATGAACTTGTTGCGCCGAAATTACGGTGGCCAGGTCCTGCAGGAGGTCTATGGTCAAATGATCGAGAGCAGCTACCAGGAGGCGATCCAGCAGGAGAAGCTGCAACCCGCGGGGATGCCGAAGATCGAGCCCAAGGAGAGCACCGAAGAGGGATTGTTCAGTTATGTGGCCACCCTGGAGGTTATGCCTGATATCAAATTGACCGAGCTCACGGGAGAGATCAAGCAGCCCGTTGCCGAGATCACCGCGCAGGATGTCGAGGATATGATCGAAAAACTGCGCAAACAGCGTGCTACCTGGAACAACGTAGACCGTGCCGCTGCCGAGGGTGATCAAGTGAAGATCAGCTTCAAGGGCTTGGTCGATGGGGAGGCGTTCGAGGGTGGCAGTGCCGAAAACGTGGATCTCGTGCTCGGTTCCAAACGCATGATCGAGGGCTTTGAGAGCGGTCTGGTGGGAATGGTCAAAGAGGAGAAACGCTCCATTGACCTGCAATTTCCCGAGGATTACCGGGTGGAAGAGCTGGCGGGAAAACCGGTAACGTTCGAAGTCGAGGTGAATGAGGTTGCGGAGGAAGTGCTTCCCCAAGTCGATGATGATTTCGCCAAGGACTTTGGTGCCGGTGAAGGCGTGGATAAACTGAAGGAAGATATCCAGGAAAACATGCGGCGTGAACTTTCACAGCGTGTCAAGGCTCGGATAAAGAGTCAGGCGATGGATCTTATTTTCGAGCAGAACAAGATCGACATTCCCAAGGCGCTGATCGAGGAGGAGATCGAGGCGCTGCGTAAACAGACTCGGGAACAGATGGGACAGGGAGCCGGTGGTTTTGAATTGCCCCGTGAGATGTTTGAAGATCAGGCCAGGCGGCGTGTGACCCTGGGCCTGTTGATTGGCGAGATCATTAAACAAAACGAGATTCAGGTCGATAACGATCGTGTACGCCAGACAATTGAGGAGTATGCGGCCAGCTACGAGCAGCCGGAAGAGGTTGTCAAGTTCTACTATGGCAATCAGCAACAATTGGCTTCGGTACAGAACGTGGTTTTGGAAGACCAGGTAGTCGACTGGGTCATAGAGCAGGTGGAAGTGGTGGATGATGAGACCACATTCGCCGCGTTGACAGAGCAGGGTTGACCCTGAGGAAAAAAAAGCAGCTATGAACGAACAGTTTTCATCAGGAATGCCGGATGCACAAAACCTTGGTCTGGTACCGATTGTCATTGAGCAGACAGCCAGGGGTGAGCGCTCTTTCGATATCTATTCGAGACTGCTCAAGGAGCGGGTTATCTTTCTGGTAGGGCCGGTCGAAGACCATATGGCCAATCTGGTTGTTGCCCAGCTACTGTTTCTTGAGTCGGAGAATCCTGACAAGGATATCCACCTCTATATCAATTCACCTGGAGGATCGGTCACTGCGGGCCTCTCTATCTACGATACCATGCAGTTTGTCCGTCCTGATGTCAGTACCATGTGTATCGGTCAGGCAGCCAGCATGGGGGCGTTATTATTGGCGGGTGGCGCAAAGGGAAAGCGGTATTGCCTGCCGAATTCCCGTATGATGATCCACCAACCCCTGGGCGGTTTCCAGGGACAGGCGACAGATATAGAGATTCATGCGAAAGAGATTCTGTTGTTGCGGGAGCGTTTGAACTCCATCCTGGCCCAGCATACCGGTCAGAGTCTGGAGAAGATCGGGGAGGACACCGAACGTGACAATTTTATGGGAGGCAAGGAGTCTGTAGCCTACGGCCTGATTGATTCTGTACTGAGGAATCGTGAAGGGGCGGCAGACTGAACAACCTGTCTCCGAGGGCGGTTAGCGACTGTATCGAAGGCCTGATACACAGATCAGAGTTTCGTGACTCTGACCTTGCCATCTATGCGCAGTTAGATATGATTGGGTTAAAAGCGGGTTGATTTCGGTTCGAGGAGTGAGATATGGGCAGTGACGAGAGCGGAAAAGGCGACGACGGCAAGCTGCTGTATTGCTCCTTTTGCGGCAAAAGCCAGCATGAGGTACGCAAACTGATCGCCGGGCCTTCCGTCTTCATCTGTGACGAATGTGTCGAACTCTGCAACGATATTATCCGCGAGGAGATGCAGGATCCCGGGGAAGAGAGTATCAACAAGCTTCCCAAGCCTCACGAGATCAAAAAGACCCTGGATCAATACGTCATCGGCCAGCATCGGGCGAAGAAGGTGCTATCGGTCGCGGTCTACAACCACTACAAACGCCTCGACACCATCGGTAAAGAGAGTGATGTGGAGCTGGCCAAATCCAATATCCTGCTGATTGGGCCCACCGGTTCGGGCAAAACCCTCCTGGCCGAGACGCTTGCCAGACTCCTGAATGTACCGTTCACGATTGCCGATGCGACTACCCTCACCGAGGCGGGTTATGTGGGCGAGGATGTGGAAAACATCATCCAAAAGCTGTTGCAAAAGTGTGATTATGATGTGGAAAAGGCCCAAACAGGCATAGTCTACATTGATGAGATCGACAAGATTTCCCGAAAATCAGACAACCCCTCGATTACCCGGGATGTATCGGGTGAGGGTGTACAGCAGGCCCTGTTGAAACTGATCGAAGGCACGGTGGCCTCCGTACCCCCCCAAGGTGGGCGCAAGCACCCCCAGCAGGAGTTCCTGCAGGTCAATACCTCGAATATCCTGTTTATTGTCGGTGGTGCCTTCGCCGGACTGGAAAAGGTCATCAAAGACCGTTCCGAAAAGGGTGGTATCGGATTTTCAGCGGAAGTAAAGAGCAAGGACGACTCACGCTCCATCGGTGACATCATCGTCGATGTGGAACCCGAGGATCTGATCAAATATGGTCTGATTCCCGAATTCGTCGGTCGTCTGCCTGTTGTGGCCACGCTGCAGGAGCTGGATGAAGCCTCGTTGGTGAAGATCCTCACCGAACCGAAGAATGCCCTGACCAAGCAGTACAGCCGCCTGTTTGAGATGGAAGGCTGTGAGCTCGAGATCCGTGAAGACGCACTGCGCGCCATTGCCCGTAAAGCCATGCTTCGCAAGACAGGCGCACGGGGATTGCGCACCATCTTAGAACAAGTACTGCTTGACACCATGTACGATCTTCCCTCTATGGATGAGGTGACGAAGGTCGTGGTGGATGAGGCGGTGATCGCCGGCGAGTCTGAACCGCTGATGATTTATGAAAACAGCGACAAACAGATCGCCGCATCCGATTAGCATAACATCACAAAAATAGTGGTCTGTCCTGCATGCGGAAGTCTGAACGGCCGGATTGACTGACAGATGCTGGTATGTTCTTGAATTCATGACATATCCATTGGGTATGTTGGTCACCAGAGGGTATGTATCTGCGCTATTCATTGCATTACAGGCTTGAAACATCCAGATTCCACCCTTATATATGTCCTTTATAGTGTTGATCCGAAATAGATGGATGCGGATTGGACGCAGTTACCCGCCAGTATCAAATCCCTGTACTGACTGTCATACCTGAGGTTGAAGGTTTTTAGGCAGAGAGACTGCCGAAATGAGGATAATTTAATGGGCCACGAGTACACAGATTCCATGAAGACGATCAGCCAGAATAATCTCGTGCCGGTTTTGCCGTTACGCGATGTGGTCGTCTATCCCCATATGGTCATTCCTCTGTTTGTCGGCCGTGATAAGTCGATCCAGGCACTGGATTCGGCGATGCAGAGCAATAAGCAGATTCTGCTGGCAGCGCAAAAGAGCGCTGATGTGGATGATCCGGATGTGGTTGATATGTATGCAATCGGCACTCTGGCAAACATACTCCAACTACTTAAATTGCCCGACGGTACTGTCAAGGTGCTCGTCGAAGGCGGAGAGAGAGCGCGTATCACGGAATTCGTTGATACGGATGAGTTCTTTACCGCCAGGCTTGAAACCCTGACTGACACGATCGATGTTGCGGGCCGGGAGAGCGAGGTATTGATGCGCTCGGCCACCAACCTGTTTGATCAGTATGTCAAGTTGAACAAAAAAGTGCCCCCTGAGGTGCTCACATCACTCTCAAGCATCGATGATCCCAGTCGTCTCGCTGATACCATCGCTGCACATATGTCATTGAAGCTGGAAGAGAAACAACATGTTCTTGAGATGCCCAACGTACGCGAGCGTCTGGAACATCTGATGGGATTGATGGAGGGTGAAAACGATATCCTGCAGATGGAGAAACGGATCCGTGGCCGCGTAAAACGCCAGATGGAGAAGAATCAGCGCGAGTACTATCTGAATGAACAGATGAAGGCGATTCAGAAGGAGCTCGGCGAGATGGAGGATGCGCCGAACGAGATTGAGGATCTCACCAAGAAGATAGAATCCGTCGGTATGACCAAGGAGGCCAAGGAAAAGGCAACCAATGAGTTGAACAAACTCAAGCTGATGTCCCCCATGTCTGCTGAAGCCACAGTGGTGCGTAACTATATCGATACCCTGGTCGGTCTGCCCTGGAAGAAACGGACCAAGATACGTAACGATATCGGTGCGGCCGACGCGGTGTTGAATGAAGACCACTACGGTCTGGAGAAGATCAAGGAGCGTATCCTTGAGTATCTCGCGGTGCAGCAACGTGTACGGAAACTGAAAGGACCGATACTCTGTCTGGTGGGGCCTCCCGGTGTCGGTAAGACCTCATTGGGTCAATCGATAGCCCGTGCCACCAATCGCAAATTCACCCGCATGGCCCTGGGCGGGGTAAGAGACGAGGCGGAAATTCGTGGACACAGGCGTACCTATATCGGCGCATTGCCCGGCAAAATCATCAACAACCTGAGTAAGGTCAAGACCCGTAATCCGCTGTTTCTCCTTGACGAGATAGACAAAATGGCGATGGATTTTAGGGGTGACCCGGCATCGGCCCTGCTGGAGGTGCTCGATCCGGAACAGAACCACACGTTCAATGACCACTATCTCGAAGTCGACTTCGATCTGTCCGAGGTAATGTTCGTTGCGACCGCGAATACCTTGAACATCCCTCCGGCGTTACTCGATCGCATGGAAGTGATCAGGCTGTCCGGTTATACCGAAGATGAAAAGGTCAGTATTGCCGAACGCTATCTGGTGCGTAAGCAGATGGAGAATAACGGATTGAAGCCCAATGAACTCATCATCAGGGAGTCCGCGATACGCGATATCGTCCGTTACTACACACGCGAAGCGGGTGTACGAAATCTGGAACGGGAGATTGCCAAGATATGCCGTAAAGTGGTGAAGGATATTCTGCTGAAGAAACCAAAAGGCAAGATCACCGTTACACCCAAGAAGCTTGAAGACTATTTGGGTGTTAAAAGATTTCGTTATGGCCGGGCGGATGAGCACGATCAGGTCGGGCAGGTTACCGGACTGGCCTGGACCGAAGTGGGAGGTGAACTGCTGCGCATCGAGGCGGCATTGATGCCTGGTAAGGGCAGGCTCAGTCATACCGGTCAATTGGGCGAGGTCATGCAAGAGTCCATTCAGGCGGCCATGACTGTTGTCAGGAGTCGTGCAGATTCTCTCGCTTTAGAAGAGGATTTCCACCAAAAATGCGATGTTCATATCCACGTGCCCGAAGGTGCGACGCCGAAAGACGGCCCCAGCGCAGGTGTCGGTATGTGTACCAGTCTGGTATCCGCTTTGACAAAAATACCGGTTCGGGCGGATGTGGCAATGACGGGTGAGATCACCCTGAGAGGTGAGGTTTTACCGATCGGCGGACTCAAAGAGAAGCTGCTTGCCGCTCATCGTGGAGGTATCGCAACGGTTATCATTCCCGAAGAGAATGAACGAGATCTTGTTGATATACCGAAGAATATTAAACAAAATCTTGATATCAGACCGGTCCGCTGGATCGATGAAGTGTTGCAAGTGGCACTCAAGGAGATGCCGCAACCGAAAGAGGGAAAGTCGGCGGATGCGACACCGACTAAAAGCGGACAACAGCAGGATGGCGACGAGGTCAAGAAACGGGGTGCGCCGACCAAGCACTAGTATGATTCGAGATGCTATATCTCTGTCACAACAGTAACAAATGTTGAGAATAGGTCTTCTGAGTTGCTTGACAGGGTATCTGGCAGCCGGTATAAATTCTGGCGTTTCGGGCTCCAAGCGGGCCATTACATAACGCTTCTAAAGGCGGTAATTCCGCCCAGACCATCACAGGGGAAAATGATTAATGAATAAGGCCGATCTAATTGAGGCAATGGCGGAATCTGCGGACATTTCCAAAGCGGCTGCCGGGCGTGCGCTCGACGGTATGGTTGACGCAGTAACAAAAGCGATGAAAGCGGGTGATACGCTATCGTTGGTAGGATTTGGCACCTTCTCAGTGAAGGAACGGGCCGCTCGCGAAGGCCGCAATCCTCAAACTGGCGAGACGATTAAAATCAAGGCCTCAAGAATCCCGTCATTCAAGGCTGGTAAAGCATTGAAGGATGCAATAAACTAGCGCGCCTTCAGGTGAGGTATCTCTAACCGATTGACGATATACCCCACTAGCAGGGTGCTTAGCTCAGCTGGGAGAGCATCGCCCTTACAAGGCGAGGGTCGCAGGTTCGATCCCTGCAGCACCCACCAAATCGGAGCGGTAGTTCAGTTGGTTAGAATACCGGCCTGTCACGCCGGGGGTCGCGGGTTCGAGTCCCGTCCGCTCCGCCAACTTTGATCATCAACGGGGTATCTGGCAGATACCCCGTTTTTGTTTTAGACGTATGGCACCTGGTCAATTTACCTCAGGTGTAAATAAGTGAGTCACTGGTCATGCTTCAGGTTATCAGAGATAAAGCGCAGGGTTGGATCGCATGGGCGATCGTAATATTGATTTCGATTCCATTCGCACTTTGGGGAATCCAGTCCTATCTGGGAGTCGGTTCCGAACCTATTGCGGCAACAGTCAACGGTGCCGAAATCAACGAACGCACCCTGGATAATCAGTACCAGCGCTTTCGTCAGCAACTGCGCGAGCAGCTCGGTGCAGCCTATCGTCCGGAAATGTTCGATGACGCCAGGATGCGCAAAGAGGTTTTAAACCGTCTGATCAGGGATGAACTGGTGCAGCAGACTTCCAACAGGATGGGATTACGTGCGGGAAGCAACATGATCCAGGCCTCGATACTGAGTATGCCGACGTTTCAAAAGGATGGACGCTATGACCAGCAGACCTATGAACGTGCATTGCGCTTACAGGGGCTCTCGCCCGCCGGTTTCGAAGATCGCGTACGTCGCGCCTTGGTTGCGGAACAGCTGTCACAGGCGGTTCATGCAGGTAGTTTCGTCACTCCGAAAGAACTCAATGAGAGTCAAAGGTTATTGAAACAGACCCGTGAACTATCCTATTTCGTGCTTCCCGCCAGTGATTTCAAACTGAGTGATGAACTCTCCGATGATGAAATCAAGACCTATTACGAAGCCAACCAAAGCGCCTTTATTTCGCCTGAAAAGGTCAAGGTCGAGTATATTCTGTTGGATGCCGGGACCGCAGGCGGCACCATTGATGTCGATGAAGAGCGTCTTCGCGGTTACTATGAGAACAATCAGGATGAGTTCGGTCTGCCAGAGCAGCGCCAGGCCAGCCACATCCTGATTCTGGCTGCTGCCGATGCGGATCAATCGACAGTGGATGAAGCGAAGGCAAAGATCGATGCCTTGGCCGAAAGACTGCGTGACGGTGAATCATTCGAGGAACTGGCCAAACAGAACTCCCAGGACCCGGGTTCCGCAGCCTCGGGCGGTGATTTGGGTTACTTTGGAAAAGGTATTATGGACCCGGCCTTTGAGTCCGCTGTCTATACCCTCCAGGAGGGTGGGGTGAGCGAGCCCGTACGTACCAGTTTCGGTTTCCATCTGATCAAGCTGACAGGGATCAAGGATGGGACTGTCAAACCGTTTGAAGAGGCGCGGACTGAAGTAGAGGCGGCCTATCGCAAGTTCGAGGGTGAGCGACTCTATTTTGAACTGGCGGAGCAGCTTGCCGATCTGAGCTATGAGGACCCGGACAGTCTGGAATCTGCCGCGTCCGCGCTGGAGCTTAGTATTCAGCAGAGTGACTGGATAACCCGGGAACAGGGTGCAGGTGTATTCGCCAATCCCAAGGTAAGGACGGCAGCCTACAGTGACGACGTGCTGAAAGAGCATAACAACAGTGAATTGATCGAGATCGATGGCACCAGCTCACTGGTGCTGCGGGTCCTTGATCATCAGGAGTCCTCTGTGCTGCCGCTGGATGAGGTGAAACAACAGATCACCGAGACCCTGCAGCAGCAAAAGGCCGAACAGCAGGCCCAGGCCGAGGCAGAGAAACGAATGGCTGAGATGGCCGCAGGTGCGCCCTTGTCGGATGTTGCCAAAAGCTATGCCGTGACCGGGCCAATGACGGTGGATCGAAATGACCGGCAAATCCCGCCGGGATTGTCGAGTGCGCTTTTCCGCACGGCAAAGCCGGCTGCCGGCGGATCATCGCCAGGCACTGCACGGCTTGCCGGTGGAGACTTCGCCGTCTATCTGCTGACGGCTGTCATAGAGGGTAGCGCTGACGATAAGAGCAATCTACAACAGCAGGAGAGCCTGCGTCGCATGCTGGGCAGGGATCACTATGAAATGGTGTTGACCGATCTGGAATCCCGTGCGGATATCGAAATCCTGCTGAACACCGATAGCGAATAGGTCGGTTTCGACTCGGCATCAAGCGGTGCCGAGAATGTGGTATCCCGAGTCTACATAGATAATATCCCCGGTGATTCCCGAGGCAAGGTCGGAACAGAGAAATGCGGTGGTATTGCCCACCTCTTCAATAGTGACGTTGCGGCGTAATGGATTTCTTTTCTCCACCTCGTCGAGCATGCCCTTGAAGTTTTTGATCCCAGACGCAGCCAGGGTCCTGATCGGGCCTGCGGATACAGCATTGACCCGGATGCCTTCAGGGCCGAGTGATTCGGCCAAATAACGAACGTTTGCCTCCAGGCTCGCTTTCGCCACTCCCATGACGTTGTAGTTGGGGACCGTGCGTACTGCGCCAAGGTAGCTCATGGTGACCAGGGATGCGTTTCGACCCTGCATCAATGGTCGTCCGGCCTTGGCGAGCGCGGCAAAGCTGTAGGAACTGATATCGTGAGCCAACGCGAAACCCTCACGGGTCAGATTGTCAAGATAGCCACCTTCCAAATGGTCGCGGGGTGCGAACCCCACCGCATGCACGATGGCGTCCAGATGACCCCACTGTTTTTCCAGGGTGCCGAACAGGTCTGCGATCTGTTGGTCACTGGTGACATCCAGGGGCATGACAATGTCTGCGGCAAACTTTTCGGCAGCATCGTCGACGCGTTTTTTAAGTTTTTCCGTCTGATAGGTGAGCGCCAGTTCGGCACCTTCGCGGTGCATGGCTTCGGCAACACCCCAGGCGATGGAGCGGTTACTGGCAATGCCGACAATGAGTACGCGTTTGTTTTGTAAAAAGCCCATGGAACAATTCCTTACAGGAGTTATCGATATATGCACGGGGACTGGCATATAGACAGACTCACTTAGAGTTAAACTACGTAACTTACCGGAATTTATCTTCAGCGAAAAGTGCAGGTGATGTGTACGGGGCTACTTGAAAACCCATACCCAGTTTCTTCATTGTTCACATCACACAGGATTGCTTACTCTTTCAAGTCCCGGGAAAGCATAATAGACTCTCTAAGGCCTGTTGGATTAGTGTTGACAGGCCCTGTTTTTTTTAATTATTTATCCTGGGTCACAGGAGTAACTTCATGCAGCGACGCTTAAACGGTCGGGATGTTCTCTATTTCGGTGGTCTTGCACTGGTGTTGATCACCATCGTCCTGGTTATGTATATGGTCGACCGGCAATGGCAGAAGATGTCTCGCATGGAACAGTTGATGCGTGAGCAGGCTGGAGATATCCGGGAGATAACAGGTCAGGTCAGAAGCCTGGATCAGCGCTTCCAACAGGGGGTCAGTCCGGCGCAACAAAGCGGTTCGTCTCAGCAGGGCCAAATGCCCACGGCATTCGAGCGGGCCTATGCCGTTACCCAGCAGCCCGATTACAGTCAGGGGGACTGGCTGGTGCAGGCATTCGGTGTCAACCTGAAATCCCTGACCCCGTTTATTTCACAGGACGTCTACTCGTCGCAGGTGCAGAGTTATATTCTGGAAACCTTACTGATCCGCAATCCCGATAGCCTGGAGTGGCAGGGGCTGTTGGCCCGTGATTGGTCTGTCAGCGAGGACGGTCTTACCTTTATCTTCAAGCTTCGAGAGGGATTGCAGTTCTCGGACGGTTTGCCGCTGACGGCCGAGGATGTGGTTTTTACCTTTGAGTTTATTATGACCGAGGCGATTCAGGCGCCGCGGGAGCGGGCCTATTACGCGAAAATCGAATCGGTGGAGGCCATCGATCCACTGACGGTAAAGTTCCAGTTTGCCGAACCCTACTTCAATGCACTTTCATTGGCCGGGGGTATGGAGATCATGCCGAAACACTTCTACCAGCCCTACTTTGAGGATCCCAACGGCTTCAACCAATCAAAGGGGCTGTTGTTGGGTTCAGGTCCCTATCGTCTTGAAGACCCGAAGGGCTGGGCGCCGGATAAAGGAGGCGTGGAGCTGCGTCGAAATCCCCGTTACTGGGGGCCTGTGGAACCGGCCTTCGACCGGCTTATCTGGCGTGTGATCGAAAACGACAGCGCGCGACTCACCACGTTCCGCAACGGTGAGATCGATACCTATGGTTCGCGGCCACGGGAATATCAGCAGTTGATCGATGATGAGCAGATAGGTGATAAGGCTCAGCATTGGGAGTATATGAGTCCGGTGGCGGGTTACTCCTATATTGGCTGGAATCAGCTGCGTAACGATGGGCCGACACGGTTCGCAAAAACTGAGGTGAGGCAGGCGATGACCTATTTGATCGATCGTCAGCGCATTGTCGATGAGATCTATCTCGGTTATGCAGAGGTCGCTGTGAGTCCATTCAGCGCCAGCAGCAAGCAGCACGATCCCGCCACTACGCCGCGCAACTATGATCAGGCAAAGGGGATTGAGCTGCTATCCAAGGCGGGGTATGCCGACCGTGATGGAGACGGTATCCTCGAGGACAGCGACGGCAGGCCATTCGAATTCGAGCTGGTCTATTTTCAGGGTAATGAGGATACCGGACGAATGGTGTTGTTTCTGAAGGATATGCTGGCCCGTGCCGGTATCCTGCTGCAGCCGAAGCCCACTGAGTGGTCGGTGATGCTCGATCTGATGAAGAAGCGGGATTTCGACGCCATTACACTGGGGTGGAGCAGCGGTCTTGAAACAGATCTCTATCAGATGTTTCACAGCAGTCAGATCGCGGGAGGCGGGAACAACTTCATCAACTACAGCAACCCGGAGTTGGATCGCCTGATCGAGGACGCGCGGGCTACCGTTGATGAAAAGAAGCGCATGCCTCTGTGGCGTCAGGCGGAGGCCCATCTCTTCAACGACCAGCCCTATACCTTTCTTAGGCGGAGCAAGAGCCTGGTGTTCATCGACCGGCGCTTGCGTAACGTGGTCAATACCAAGGTCGGCCTCAACCTGGGACAAGTGCCTCTTGAGAACTATGTCCCCATCGTTGAGCAGCGATACACCCAATAGATGCTGACCTATCTGCTTCGACGTCTGCTGTTGATGTTGCCCACATTGCTGGGCATTACCCTGGTGGTGTTCGTGGTCATGGCCGCATCGCCCGGTGGCATCAGCGCCCAGAGTCTGGTGGAGGGGCAGAACCTGGACCCGGAGGCGAAGAAAGAGATCGAGGCCTATTACAATCGTCTCTACGGGCTGGATGATCCCCCCTATCTGCAATATCTTCGTTGGTTGAATAATGTCTCGCCAATCGGTTTTACCTTCGATGAAGAGAATCGGATGAGCGGCTTCTCCTTCACCAAAGGCTCCGACCTGGGGCGCAGTTTTCGCTATGGGCGCCCGGTCACAGAGCTGCTCTCGGAAAGAGTGCCCATTACCATCCTATTGAATGTTCTGAGTATCCCGATCGTCTATCTGTTGGCGCTGCTGGTCGGCGTGCGCGCGGCAGTCGAGCGGGGACGCTCCTTCGATGTCAGCAGCGGCATGATCATGCTCGCACTCTGGTCGGTGCCGACCATGCTTGCAGGTGTGCTGATGATCGGTTTTTTCGCCAATGAGCAGTATTGGCGCTGGTTCCCCACCGCCGGTTTGAGCGATCGACTGGTACTCGACCAGGTGTTCATGCCCCATTGGTCCAACCTGTGGGATATAGCCCTTTTGTTCATGGTGGTTATGCTTGCGCTCTCGCTCTTTCTGGCGTTGGGACGTCTTGCCTTGCGACCGTTCAGGGAGATCGCATTCGGTCTTGTCTGGGCATTGTTGGGAACCGCAATGGTCTATCAATTGCCTGAGGCGCAACGTTCCCTGTCATTGTGGATCGGCATTCCAGCCATCTTCGCACTGCTTTCCGCCTGGCTGGCAAGCAGTGACTACCGTCTGTTGCGACAGCTTGGATTCCTTAGCACCGGTCTCCTGGTGGGGCTTCTGCTCGCGGTCTACTGGATGCAGGGAAGCTGGGTGAGGGGATTTCTGCTGGATCGGCTCTGGCATCTGGCACTGCCGGTGATCTGTCTCGCCTATGGCGGTTTTGCCGGCCTTGCCAAGTTGACCCGCACCGCGGTGTTGGAAAACCTGCTTTCCGATTATGCACGCACCGCCAGGGCCAAGGGGCTGGCGGAAGCAGTGGTGCTGTGGCGACATGTTTTCCGCAACAGCCTGCTTCCCCTGATCACCGTGGCTGCCAGTCTGCTGCCCAGCCTGCTGGCGGGTTCGGTTATCGTGGAAAGCATTTTCAGCATGGAGGGTATGGGCAAACTGGCGGTGGAGGCGGTGCAGACCAGGGATCGTGAATTGGTATTGTCGATCACGCTTATCGGTGGCTGTCTGACCCTGTTGGGTTATCTGCTGGCCGATATTTTGTATGCCTTGGCCGATCCGCGGGTGAGCTATGAGTAGGACTGCGAAGAGGCGACAGAGCTACTGGCGCAGGATTCTCGGCCAGACCTTTATCCGCTGGGGCGCACGCCTGGGTTTGCTGTGGGTGGGGATCCTCGCCCTGGTGGGTGTTTTCGCCCCCTTCCTTGCCAGCAGCTTCCCGCTGTTGCTCAGTCATGAGGGCGAGATCAGCAGTCCGGTACTGAACTATCTGCAGCCGGTCGATGTGCTCTTTCTAGTGGCTTTCATCACCCTGTTGTCGCTCTATCCCTGGCAGATCACATTGCTGCGCAAGTTTTTGATCATGCTCTCCGTGCTGGTGGTGGCGGCGCTGTTCGCTTACCTCTGGGTCAAGCCTCAGCAACTGGTTATCTATGAGCAGTATCGGGTTGCGGATGCCGCCGGTGAATATGACTGGGTAGTCTACGCACCGGTTCCCTTCTCTCCGAAGGATTACCAGAGGGATCGGGGCGATACCGGTTTGGAGGCGCCCCTTTCGCAACTTTCGCGAGCCCATTGGTTCGGTACCGAACAGAACGGGGCCGATGTGCTCAGTCGCATGGTCCATGCCTCCAGGATCGCCCTCGGCATCGGCTTTGTGGCCACCGGGATCGCCATGTTGCTGGGGATCATTATCGGCGGCCTGATGGGCTATTTCTCCGGTGTGGTGGATATCCTCGGCATGCGTCTGGTGGAGATTTTCGAGGCTGTGCCGACCCTGTTTCTGTTATTGACCTTTGTCGCCTTCTTCGGTCGCAGCCTCTATATCATGATGGTGATCATCGGTATCACCAGCTGGCCGGGCTACGCCCGCTACGTGCGCGCCGAGTTTTTGCGTCTGCGCAAGCAGGACTTTGTCCAGGCGGCCGAGGCGGCGGGCCTGCCGCTGTCTTCGATTCTGTTTCGTCACATGTTGCCCAACGGCATGGGTCCGGTGTTGGTGGCGGCCAGTTTCGGCGTGGCATCGGCGATTCTCGCCGAGGCGACGTTGAGCTTCCTCGGGCTTGGCCTGGTGGATGATCCCTCCTGGGGTGAAATGCTCAATCAGGCGGTACAGTCATCCCGCTTCAACTGGTGGATGGCGGCCTTTCCCGGCGGCGCCATCTTTCTCACGGTCTTTGCCTATAACCTGATCGGTGAATCGTTGCGAGATGCCATCGATCCCTATCTGAGCAAGTCGGGCTGATGTTACTGTCGGTGAAACAGCTCCATACCTGGTTTCAGCACCAGGGACGTACCATCAAGGCCGTTGACGAGGTCAGCTTCGAAATTGCACGTGGGGAAACTTTCTGCCTGGTTGGTGAATCGGGCAGCGGTAAATCGATCACTGCACTTTCAATCATGCAGCTGCTGCCGAAATCCAACCTGCAACGACATACGGGTGAGATCCACTTTCATGCACAGGGGGAAACGCCGGTGGATCTGGCTGGCCTGAGCGAGGCTGAGATGCAGCAGGTGCGGGGAGGGAGGATCGCCATGATCTTCCAGGAACCCATGAGTTCTTTGAATCCCGTTTTTACCATCGGCGAACAGATCCTCGAGGCAGTAAGACTCCACTTTCCCGAACTCTCCGAAGGGGAGGCATGGCAACGGGTATTGGAATCCCTGGAGGCGGTACAGCTGCCCGATCCGCAGACCCGGGTCCACAGCTTTCCCCATCAGCTGTCGGGGGGGCAGCGTCAACGGGTGATGATCGCCATGGCCATGGCCTGCGAGCCCGACCTGTTGATCGCCGATGAACCCACCACGGCGTTGGATGTCACGGTTCAGCGTGAGATCCTGCGGTTGATGAAGACCCTGCAGCAGCGTACAAGTATGGCAATTCTGTTTATCACCCATGATTTCGGTGTAGTGTCCCAGATTGCCGACCGCGTCGGTGTCATGCAGCGGGGCAAACTGGTCGAGACCGGTGACACCGAGCAGATAATTCACCGCCCCGGCCATAGCTATACTCAGGCATTGATTGCCGCCCTGCCGGAGAATCTGGCCCGTAACCAGCCTCATGAACAGCATGGTGATCAGATGCCGTTGATCAGGCTTTCCCGGCTGGAGATCCATTTTCCGGTGCGAAAGGGGTTGCTGCGGCGGGTCGTCGATCAGGTGCGCGCGGTGGACGGTGTCGATCTGGAGATACCCCGCGGAGAGATTCTGGCGCTGGTCGGTGAATCGGGTAGCGGCAAGACGACTCTGGGGCGGGGTATCCTGCGCCTGACCGAACCCACCGCCGGTCGTGTGGCATTCGATGATACCGATATCACAGAGATGAACAGGTCGCAGCTCAGGCGTTTTCGCCGCCATATGCAGATCATCTTTCAGGATCCCATATCATCCCTCAACCCGCGTTTGAGTATTGCCGCTATTCTGACTGAAGCGATGAAGGTCCATGGGATCGGTGAAAATCAGGAAGCGCGTATCGAGATAGCGAGAGACCTGCTGGATCAGGTACAGATGGAGGAGGATACCTTGTGGCGCTACCCGCATGAATTTTCCGGCGGTCAGCGGCAGCGGATCGGTATTGCGAGGGCGCTCTCCCTGAACCCCTCTTTCATCGTTTGTGACGAGATCACCAGTGCTCTGGATGTCTCCGTGCAGGCGGAAATCTTGCGCATGCTGCTGGATCTGCGAGCCAAGCATGGGCTTACCCTGCTGTTCATTACCCACAACATCGGTGTGGTGGAGTATGTCAGTGATCGCACAGCAGTGATGTACCAGGGCAAGATCGTCGAACAGGGGAGAACCGAGGATATTGTCAATCGTCCGGGCAATCGATATACGCAACAGCTGATCGCTGCGGTACCGAGGGTGCCGGTCTGATCCAGCCATGATCGATCACTTGCTGAAGATCAGCGGTCTGCGGCTCACATTGAAAAGCGCAAACAGCAGGCTGCGTGTTGTTGAGGATCTCGACCTTGAGATTCAGCAAGGTGAGACATTTGCTCTGGTAGGCGAGTCGGGTTGCGGCAAGTCGATGACTGCGCTGTCGCTGATGCGATTGTTACCACCCTCCATCCGCATCGAGGCGGGAAGGATCGATTTCAACGGTCTCGATCTGGTGGATCTGGATCGGCAATCGATACGGCGCCTGCGTGGGGGGCAGATGGGCATGGTATTCCAGGAGCCGATGACCTCGCTCAATCCGTTGATGAGTATCGGTCGGCAGATTGCCGAAGCGGTGACGCTGCACGATGATTTGATGAAGCGTGCGGTCAACCAGCGTGTGATCGAGTTATTGCATGCTGTTGCAATTCCGGATCCGGAGCGCTGTGTCCATCGTTATCCCCATCAGCTCTCCGGTGGGATGAAACAGCGGGTGATGATTGCAATGGCGCTGGCGGGTAATCCCAAACTTCTGATTGCCGATGAGCCCACCACTGCCCTCGATGTCACCATGCAGGCCCAGATTCTGGATCTGATGAAGCACTTGCAGCAGACAAAGGGCATGTCGATCCTGTTGATTACGCACGATCTGGGTGTGGTGGCCGAGATGGCGGATCAAGTTGCTGTCATGTATGCGGGTCAGATCGTCGAGAGCGCCGAGATAGACGCTTTTTTCCGTGATCCCAGGCATCCCTACAGTCGCTTGCTGTTCGCTTCACTGCCCGAGCGCAGGCGTCCGGGTGAAAAGCTGGCCGTGATCGGAGGCGCCGTACCGGCCTTGGGCAGCGAATTCATCGGCTGCCGCTTTGTTGCGCGTTGTGATCGGAGCAGCCAGGCCTGTCATGAGACGACACCGGACTGGCTGCCGGGAGAAAACCGTTCCGGGGTGCGTTGCCTGCTCTACAGGGATGAGATGTTGAAGCTGAATGTGAGTGATGCTGATCCCGTGTCACATCATTCCTTGCCGGACAGCGATGGTAGACCCCTGTTATCGGTCGAGAATCTGCGGGTGCACTTTCCTGTCCGTAAGGGGTTGTTGCAATCTGTGGTCGGTCAGCTCAAGGCAGTGGATGGTGTCGATCTGGATATCGCCCGGGGATCGGTGGTGGCATTGGTCGGCGAGTCGGGTTGCGGTAAGTCCACGCTGGGCAAAGCGATTCTAAAACTCATCGACTCGACCCGGGGGCGAATTGTAATCGACGGTAAGTCGCTTAGCGGCATGCGAGGGAGAGATCTGAGACGGCTGCGCGGTGATATCCAGATTATCTTCCAGGATCCGGTTTCATCGATGAATCCCAGGATGAGGGTGGCTGATATCGTTGCCGAGGGCATCCTTGCCCAAGGTACCCATAGCGGGGCTGCGCTGAGGTGGCGTGTCGAGTCCCTGCTGCGGCAGGTCGGTCTGCCGGCATCGGCCGCCGATAGATATCCTCATGAATTTTCAGGAGGCCAGCGGCAACGGATCTGTGTGGCGCGGGCACTGGCGGTGGAGCCACGCCTGATTGTCTGTGACGAACCGACCAGTGCGATGGATCTTTCGGTACAGGCGCAAATCCTCAATCTGCTCAAGGGATTGCAGGGTGAGCTCGGGCTCTCCTATCTGTTTATATCTCACGATATCTCCGTGGTGGCCTATATGGCTGACGAAATTGCAGTCATGTATCTGGGCAGAATAGTGGAGAGGGGGCGGGCCGATGAGGTTATGAAACATCCTCGGCATCCCTACACGCGCGCACTGCTCTCAGCTGTTCCTGTACCCGATCCCGGCAGGCAGCGAACAGTGATTCAATTGCCGGGAGAACCACCGTCACCGGTCACACCGCCCAGTGGGTGCCATTTTCATCCGCGTTGTCCGCAAGCTGAAGCGAATTGTATTTCAGCCTATCCTGAAGAGAAACACTTCACTGAGACGCATAAGGTCAGCTGCTTTCATGTCAATGCTGGCAAGCCATCAAAGGATTGTTAACACAAATCGATTTCCAGTAGGTTAATTCAATAATATAATCCAGACGTTGTGTCGATCTCGCCAAAGTGGTGCAACTTATTCTCCCATTGCTGAAAAATATGAATGTCCCTTTAGGTGTTGATGATGGGATAAACTCAATCAACAAGGTGGCTGAACAAGCTGCCGCTAGAGCGAAACAGGCCACCAGGCAAGGAGATGTGTTCTCCCTGCTTGCCCAGGAACTGGACACATCTGTAAACCGGTTCAGGGTGTGAGTGGGTAGCCTCTATTTTTCTTCAGGATGGTAGTGGTGATTGACAAACCATACATCCGCGCACTGCCGACCTTTTTGTTGTCCAGGTTTCATCCTGTTATCGGTTGCAATTACCATTCAGGCTGGAGCCAAGCTCATGTGGCCAATCGGCGCTGTGCTTGTTTGTCGCTTTGTGAGAAATGGTTAAGAATTCGTCCGATATACTTTTTAGGTAGAATAATCTTAGCTACTATAGGCGTTATCTATCGGTTTCTCACACAATTGACATTGAGAGTGGTCTTATTCTGTTTCCAGCAGGGTCATCATCTTCCGATAGACGACACGACCAATCGGAGGCGTCATTTCTGCAAACTCCATCCGGCATGCGACTAACCATACAAACAAAGCTGTTTTTCAGCCACTTTGCTGCAATCGTTCTTGTCTCGGGCAGTGTGGGTACCTATTTTTATCAGAGCGCCACCGAAAACCTGATGAATGCTCTTCAGTCCCGGTTGAAGAACAGTGCGGCGTTGATCAGTAAGGGTTTGGATACCGAGAACCTGGATCAGATTCGAAATAAATCGGACAGGGGGCATCCGGCATACAAAAAAATGTAGTTGCATTGCGCGAGTTCGTTAAAGCCAATCCGGATATCGCATTTATTTACATAATGCGCAGACTGGAAAATAGGGTATATTTCGTTATCGATTCGGACCTGCAGGATCCTGCCATGCCGGGAGAGGAGTATGCCCATGACATTCCTGCTCTGATGGAGGGTTTTATGCGCCCATCGGTTGATGAGAGCATTACAAAGGATAAATGGGGTTTTTTTCTGTCAGGTTATTCCCCTCTCCATGGTGGTGAGGATGATTATCTGGTGGGGCTGGATATGCGGGCGGATGAGGTGCAGAGCAAGTTCGAAAAGATCCGGCTTGCCGGTGTCCTTTCCCTAGCGTTCTCGGTAACCTTAGCGATGTTATTCAGTCGCCTGTTGTCTGTTAACTTCACCAAGCGTATTACCAACCTGACTACTCGCTTTGCATTGATAGCACCTGCGGAGAAGGATGCCGGCGATGAAACATATGGTGATGAACTTGACCAGCTGTCACTCTCCTTCGACCAAATGTCGAGCCGTCTTCATCTCAACCAGCAGCAGATCGATGCCAACCAGATATCCCTGCGCAGGGCTCATAACGAGATGGAACAGCAGGTGGAGACTCGTACTGCCGAACTGGTGCAGGCGAATGAAAAGCTGTTGCGAGAGATTGCCGAGCGTAAAAAAATCGAGCGGATTTTGGAAGAGACCTCACGCACTGATTACCTTACTGGGATTCTTAATCGAAGGGCGATAAGCAACCGGCTGGAGCAGGTTATGTCGCTCACGGCTAGAGGTTCAAAGAGCTTCTGCGTCATATTGTTGGATATTGATCATTTCAAGAAAGTCAATGACCGGTATGGTCACGACGTCGGTGATCAGATATTAAAACACAGCGTTAATAAGCTGCAGAGCTGTATTCGGGAGTCCGATGAATTGGGTCGCTGGGGTGGCGAGGAGTTTCTGATACTAACCCCGGAAAGCGAACTTGCCGAAGCGGAAAATCTGGCGCAACGGCTGCGCGCTGAACTGGCTGCCGCATGCATGGTTCATCGGCATAACGAAATTGCCGTGACCGCAAGTTTCGGTGTGACAGGTTATGTGGTTGGTGAGAGTATGGGGGCATGTCTGAGACGCGCCGATGACGCGCTTTACGCTGCAAAAGCACAAGGCCGTAATTGCGTGGTGGTTGTCAAACCAGCGTGAATGAGAATAACTTGAGGGTCTGTGTGGCTGTCAGTGTTTTACACAATATGTCGTTTTTTTTACGGGGCGGCGGTAAATTATTGCTGTTACATCAAACCGGATCACTGGCCGATTTGCACAATAGAGGAAGTGATTTCACAATGGGCTAGGGCCTGCTAACACTAATCCAATCGGCCCTGCTGGGACTATTTTTTTGTCCAGCAAGGCAGAATGAGCGAGGTGTAGTTACGTTACATGAGCGAATGATAACGCCGCTGGGTGGAAAAATAGCCCCAGCCCTACGGGTTGCGCCCCGAAGGAAGTGCCCTTGGGGTGCGCCTTGATTGGCGCTTTTTCAGGCACAACAGGGCCAATTGGATTAGTGTTAACAGGCCCTAAGATAATATAACCAACCTGCAGGGGGACCCCATGTCGATCGATTGGAGCAAAACAGCTGCGGCTATATGGCGACCGCGCAGAGGCGATCTCAGAGCCGTTGAACATATCGATCAAATAGGGCTTGATCAGTTGGTTGGCATTGATGATCAAAAGTTACAGTTGTTACGCAATACGGAACGTTTCCTCTCCGGAGAGGGCGCCAACAATGCGCTGTTGTGGGGAGGCAAGGGTAGTGGTAAATCCTCACTCATCAAGGCGGTGTTTAATAAATACCGGGGGCAGGATCTGCGACTGATCCAGGTCGATAGAAACGATTTGATCGAACTGCCGGAGATCGTAGACGGAATCAGAGGGTTAACGCAACGATTCATTGTGTTTTGCGATGATCTGACCTTTGATGTAGGCGAGGCGTCCTACCGTGCATTGAAGAGTGTACTGGATGGCTCCATAGAAGCGCCTCCCGCGAACGTGCTGATCTACGCCACATCCAACCGGCGTCATCTTCTGCCTGAGTTCATGAGTGAAAACCGGGAAGCAAGGATGGTGGGGGATGATCTCCATTTGGGTGATACTACCGAGGAGAAACTGGCACTGTCAGACAGGTTCGGTCTGTGGCTCTCATTCTATCCGGTGAACTGGCATGGTTACCTGAAGATAGTGGATAGCTATTTTCCTGAGTACAGCGGGGATCGCAAAGCGCTCCATGAGGCGGCGAAGCAGTTTGCAATGGCGCGTGGAGGGGCAAAAAGCGGCCGGGCCGCAAAGCAGTTTTTCAAGGCCTATTCATAGGCTGTGTGAAGTTGAATACCCGGCGCTGTTGCATCTGATAAAGTGTCAAACAAGGCGCACCCCAAGGGCACTTCCTTCGGGGCGCGAGGAGTGAAGGTTTGAAGATCCAAATGAGCGACGAGCACCGCCGAGTGGCGCTTTTGCAGGCATACCCCAAGGGCACTTCCTTCAGGGCGCACCCCAAGGGCACTTCCTTCAGGGCGCACCCGGCAACCGATTGGATGAGTGTTAACAGGCCCTAGTATGAAAAGAGCCTTAGGCAGAGGTCTGGCCAGCTGGTCAATACACCATCCGATCGGTGTGGTGATGATAACACTCGCATTCATGGTGCTGGGCCTCATGGCGCTTGGTCGTCTCAGTGTGGACCTTCTTCCACATGTCGTTTACCCGTCAATTGCGGTCAGGGTGATCGATCCCGGTGTGCCTGCGAAGATTATGGAAGATCAGGTGACACGCCATTTGGAAGAACAACTTTCGATAACTGAAGATGCGATCCATATTGGTTCGAGAACACGTGAGGGGCGTAGTGAGGTCGATCTGGCGTTTAAGTATGGCACGGATATAGACCAGGCACTTCAAGATGCAAGTACACGTTTGGATCGTGCCAAGCGCTTTCTGCCGGACGGTATCGATCCACCGATTATCTATAAGCATGATCCGTCCCAACTGCCGGTGGCGGAATACGTCATCAGCTCATCTCTGCGCGATCCAGTGGCGCTGCGCAGTTGGGTGGACTATGAGTTCAGTAAATCATTTTTGAATCTGCCGGGCGTTGCCGCCGTTGAAGTGGGCGGAGGGTTGGTGCGCGAGATCAATATCTATGCGGACCAGCAGCGCATGACCGGTTTAGGTATGCACCTATCCGACCTGACGGATGCCCTTAGGGTATCGAACGTCGAGACAGCCGGGGGGCGGCTCATCACTGAGCAGGCCGAAATCAGTGGCCGGACTGCAGGTCGGTTTCGGTCTGTGGATGATATTCTGCAGTTACCGTTAAGACGCGTAGGGGACGATGATACAACCACCCTGATTCGGTTATCGGAGGTTGCTCAGGTGGTTGACGGTGCGGAAGATGAACGAATGCGCATTCGCCTCAATGGTCTTCCTGGAATAAAGCCATCGATACAAAAGCAGCCTACCGCAAATACGGTTGATGTGGTCGATCATGTTACGTCCAGGTTGGAGGAGCTTAAAGATCAGACGCTGATACCCAGGGATATTCAAATACACCCTGTCGATGACCAAGCCCGATTTGTGCGGCGGGCACTCGACAATGCCATCAGTTCGGCAATGACTGGTGCGGTATTGGCGATGGTGGTTGTATATCTGTTTTTAGGCAGTATTAGACGCATGTTGATTATTGGGTGCGCCATACCGATCGCCATACTCGTTACCTTCATACTGATGTCTAGTGCCGGCCTGACGCTTAATATCATGAGCTTGGGAGGGTTGGCCTTAGGTGTCGGTATGTTGGTGGATAGCACCATAGTGATGTTGGAAAATATCTATCGTCACCAAAGGGAGAAGTCTAAAAAAGAAAAGGCCACTCAAATATCCAGCTATGCCGCAAGTGAGGTAAACAGTGCAATTGTAGCCTCGACAACTACCAACCTGGTGGCCGTTTTGCCGTTTCTTTTTGTCGGCGGCCTTGTCGGGCTGCTTTTTCGTGAGTTGATCTTTACCATCTCTGCCGCCATTTTGGCCTCAATGATCGTTGCCTTGACTCTGGTGCCGGCACTTTCCGGCAGGTTGTCTATTGGCCTTAAAGATCGGTTAAGGCGGGCAATTGATAATCTGATGCTGCAACTGCAGACCGGCTACTCCGGTTTGGTTGAGATTTTACTGCGGAAACCGTGGCTGCCTCTGGTTGTATTTGTGTTGTTGCTTGCAGTCTCAATATTCAAGCTGGTGCCGGAGAAGCAGATATTCCTGCCGCAGATTGATGAGGGTCGTATCAGCATAAGGCTTGTTGCAGATCGCGGTATCAATTTGAAAGGCATGGATGATCTGGTGTATAGACTCGAAGAGATAATAAGGCGCCAGCCGGAAACGGAATCCATATACTCTCAGATAGGTGGGTTCGTATTTGGTCGTTCGCGCTACGAATCAGTCAACAGGGCCAGTATCAAGGTGATCTTAAAACCCGCCCGTATGAGACAAATCAGTAGTCGGGCCTGGGTCGACCGTGTCAACAAAGAGATCAAACAGGCCAAATTGCCCGGATTGTGGATGGGTATGAGGGTACAGGGTGTACGTGGAATCCGGCTAAATTGGGGTGACGATGATCTCAGTGTGCGGATAAAGGGGCCGGATCTGGATGTTCTGAGCCAGCTTGCGGTGGAGGTCAGTGAGAGGCTTGAAAAAGTATCCGGGCTAAGCAATGTCGAGAGCAGCAGTGATGATATTACGCAGGAGATCATAGTCTCGGTGGATCGTCAGCGGGCAGCCTATTTCGGTATCGATGTGGATGAACTGGGAGAAATCGTCAGTCTGGCTCTGAGTGGTGAGGTGGTCACGGATTACCTGGAGGGGGGGGCGAAGTATACAGGTAAGAGTGAGGTTGATGGATTCGGATATCGCTACTCCCGCCGATCTTGAATCTATCGTCATATTCAGCCAGACCGATCCCTCAGTGCCGATACGCTTAGGGGAGTTGGCCAAGATAGAGTTATCGCCATCCTTCGTGACAATCAGGCGAGACCAGCAACAGAGAATGTCTGAAGTCAGCGCATCGTTGGGTGGTGATCTGTCATTACCAGAGGCGATATCGGAAGTGAGAAGCATTGTTGCATCTATGGATCTGCCAACTGGTTACGCCATAAATTACGGAGGTAGTGTGGAGGTTATGAAAAAAGGGCGAGACAATGGAATTCTGCTGCTCTGTCTGGCGCTTTTTCTCGTGTTGGTTGTGATGTCGGTTCAGTATGAATCACTGAGAAATCCCTTGATAATCATGTTTTGTGTACCTTTCGGTTTGATCGGTGTCGGAATAGGATTGAACTGGGCGGATCTGCCAATCTCCATGCCGGTTTGGCTGGGACTGATCATGCTGGCTGGAATTGTAGTGAACAACGCTATCGTGATGGTTGAGTATATCGCATTGCGAAGGGATGCGGGACAGGATAAGAATACTGCCATAAAAGAAGCGGCTCAGCTCAGGTTGCGACCGATTCTAATGACTACACTGACAACGGTTGCCGGAATGACGCCGTTGGCGTTGGCGCTGGGGGAGGGATCGGAAATGTTGCAACCTCTGGCTGTGACATTGATATCCGGGCTCTCCTTCTCCACCTTCGTTACTCTGTTGTTGATACCATCGGTCTATCGACTGATCGGCCGGTGATGAACAATCAGTGACTGCTCAATCTTCATTGAGTGATTGAAGCGCGCCTCTTACACAACCATGACGGTCGTGTCTTGCAAATAACGGAAGTTATTTATGGCTGACCCTGTTCCTGCCCAGCTGTTTTGAAGCGTAAAGCGCATCATCCGCTCTTTTTATAAGAGAGTCGGCATTATCCCCTACACGGTAGCTGGTGACACCAAAGCTGCAGGTTACCGGTTCATCCACCTGGAACTGAGCCTGTTCGATAGTCGTTCGCAGGCGTTCGGCAATCTTGAGTGCTGTATCCAAATCAGTGTCCCGGCAGATGATGATGAACTCTTCACCTCCCCAGCGGCCGATGCTGTCATTACCCCTGGCCGACGTTGCCAGGGCATGGGCTATACCTCGAATCACATCGTCACCGGCTTGATGTCCATAGTGATCGTTATAGTGTTTAAAGCGATCGATATCGAGAATGATCATTGCGAGTGGAAATGGGCGGTGACTCGTCTCGACCAGGTACTCTTCAATGATTTGATCGATCTTACGCCGATTATAGAGCTGGGTGAGGGCGTCGATCTCCGAAAGTGTGGCCAGCTCGCGGTTTTTTTGCGCAAGTTGCTTTTGCGTCTCCCGCAGCTTATCCAGAGCATTATTCAATTCGGCATTCTGTGCCTGAAGAATCTGTTTTGTGAGTGCTTTTGACGCAATCAGCCTGAATACTCTTGCAATGTATACCGCCAGGACAACAAAGGCCGAAAGAAAGACGAGTTTGAGAATAATATTGACGTTGCTGACACGCTCGGAAACGAACTCTTCGGTAATGGTCCCGAGTACGATGGTTTGATCATGGATGGCGAGGGCAACGATCAACAGGTAAGCGCCGATACTGAGCAAACCACTGGTCAGGGTCAGCATAGGAGAAAATCGCAGGGTCGAGAGGCCAATCCAAAGAAAATACAGAAGAAAGGCTTCTGTCTTGAAGGTGCGAAATGTGCCGAAACTATAGATGACGATGGATAGCAGCAGGATGTCGATACTGACAGACGGGTACCTGATCCAGCTGGGTGGGTTTGGGTCTTTCAGCTTAAAGAAGACATAGATTCCGTAAATGAGGTTGATGAGTGATGCCGAAATAATGGCATTGAATGAGTGTGCCGGTAGCTCTTGACGTATGCCAAAACCTACCGCAAAGTAGAGAAACGTCAGCAATAACCTGGCATAATTGGCATAGCGTTCGCTTTTTCGCTCTTCATGTAACAGCAGCTCTTTCAGTTGAGTTTCAGAGACAGCATCATTGATTGGTTGCACCACTCATAACTCCATTCATTCCTTGTCTACCCAGAAAAAACATCTTCCTGCCATATCCTGCAGTCATAACACGGTTTCCATGTCAATTGAATGGTTCAGTCTAAAAAACCGTTTTTTTTTAATATTTCCCTGCTGAATTCGTGTTTATCGCCCGCATTGAAGTGTCGGGCACAATGTATGGCTAGCGATATTGGCGTAAGTACCACCATTCGAACAGTCGTTTGAGCCAATGGAAGATAGTCATATTCGGCATCACGATGTTTCTATTTTCAGTTCTTGCCACGAGCATTCCACTGGTTTGGCTGTCTACAATACATACAAGCTCCACTTTAAAGGTTTCGCTTGGTGTATCGCCCTTGAATTCAGCGAGCAGGTTTTTGGCTGCTGCCGTAGCCTGAAGATCAGCCATATGGGCCTGTTTTGGCATCCACTCCGGGCCCGGGAAGCTGCCTGAGTCACCCGCAACATAGACGCTGGACATGCCTTCGACCCGGCAATTGGCATCGGCCTTGATCAGACCTCCGGATGATCGTGGTAATTCAGTATTGTCGAACCACTGATTACCGGTCATGCCAGGCATAAAGAGTATCAGGTCGGCATCGAAGCCGCCTCCCTCAGTGACAACGCTTGTCGCAGTGAATTCCACCATTTTATGTCCCAGATGGGTTTTGATATCTCGTTTTTCCATCTCCTGGATCAATCCGCTAACAGCCTTGGGACCCAGCCGTTGGCCAGGTTTTTCCGCTGGTGTGAAAAATATGAGTTTGAACCTGTCACGCCGATTTTCGAGCCTCAATTGACGATCGATGCCAAACAGGAATTCGAACATCGGCCCGCCACGCATCGCACTTGGCTCTTTGGGATTGCCGGAAAATCCAATGGCAATGACACCGCCATCCAACGCTCTGAGGCGATCACGGATTTTCATGGCAGCTGCTATGCCTTCACAAGGTGTTATGGCGTTTTCGATTCCAGGCAGTTTTTTTATGAAGCGGCCTCCCGAAGCGATGATCAGACCATCGTTATCAACTTCACCATCAGTGGTTTGCAGGATCCTGCCATCACCACTGAGTCCGGTGGCCTCGGCAGGATGGTGTTCTACCTGCATGCGTCTAAAAAAAGGCCCCAGAGGAATGATGAGATCATCGGGTTCGCGTATACCTGATGGAATCCAGATCGAACCTGGAAGGTAGTGAAATTCCGCCTTGGGACTGACGACGTTTATCTCAATCGATCTATTCTTGGACCGAATGGTCTTGATAGCGGTCAGTGCCGCAAAACCGCAGCCGACTATGGTTACTCTTTGCATTCCTCAAGCTCCGACTGTTTTTAGTTTCTACATATCACCGGTAAGGGCTGACAGATCGCTCTTTTATCTCTTTGGCTGAGAATATACGTGATTCCGAGCCAAGTCGGAATTTACATTCCCGCATCCTTTTCAAACACCATAGTCGGTCAGGGGAGTTACAATCTCCAGGCCCGTTATGGATCCGGCAAAATTATGGCCCGCCGGGGTAGCATCCGACAAAAAATCCCCGGTTGATGCCATGCGCGGAAAACGTGAAGGGTTGTGTTCCGGGCAGCGGGGGCTTACCGGAATCAACTCTAGTGCAGTGCCCCCATGTTGTTCGGTGATTTCAATCTGACGAGCGGCCATTATCCGCTGGGCGCGTCACGCAGGGAATGGTGTGCCCTTTCCATGCAACGCGCCTGGAGGGGTGATGGATTCGAGATCAACCGCGCCTGTCAGAGACCGATCAATTCGGCATGCAGTCCTTGAAAGTGGGTTATCGCCAACAGGTCTTGACTGTTTACCCGTTCAGGATTGTACTCAATCACAAACAGATGCGGTCGCTTGGGGTCGTTATGAACCGAGACGACGCCATCCCGTACGCGAAATGCGTCTTCCAGTTGGGCGAGGCCGTCGCTATCCAGCGTTTCATCCACGTGTAGAGTGATATCCGCGAGATCGATATTCATGATTACTCCCTCTCATATCCGCGCTTGAATATTGTATGCCGGAGATAACCATTTCAAAGCGTTATTGCGCTTGTTAATGGCGATTGGTCTATTTATTGAATTTAACGTTTATGGCCGAACCTCACCAACACGTGCAATCATGTGTGAGAGTCCGGCATTTCCCTTTAGTATAGGAAATGTTTTGCTGGAAGTATTGCGCCTGGCTGCCGGAGGGATATGGTGCAACCGGTCAATTTACGGGTTCTACCTTCATGCCTGGTTCGAGCTCCAGGAATCCCTTGGTGACAATCCGGTCGCCCGTCTCCAATCCCTGTACGACTTCAATCCTGTCGGCAATCCGCATGCCGCTCTTTATCGGTGCCCGCTGCGCCTGTTGCCGCTCATCCAGCCGGAAGACAAACTCTCCCCCGGTATCGCGTTGCAGTGCATTGAAAGGGACAGTGATTCGGTCCTGTGTCGCGGTCTGCAGCATGACCCGACAGAGTTGACCTGAACGGGCGCCGTTCGGGATGGGTTCAAGAACAACCTCGATCGTTCCCATGCGCGTCTTTTCATCGAGTTCAGGATAGATCCGGTTAATCCTGCCGTTGAAGGGATGTTCGCCAAGGCCATCTATCCGTACAGTGACCGGATCATCGCTATTCAGCTGGGGCAGCAACAAGTCAGAGACCAGGATCCTGATGATCAGGCTGTCGGGATTAATGATTGTCATCAGGTGGGTGTGGCGAGGCACCACATCCCCGGGCTCCACCAGGCGTTCACTGACAACGCCGGCGAAGGGAGCGCTGATACGCGTATACCCCAGCCTTGTCTGCAACACCCTTTTCTCCGCTTCGGCTACGCTGAGATCTGTCTGTGCCTGCGCCAGCTCGTCCTGGGATACCGCCAGCCGTTTCGCCAATTCCTCCTGGCGTTTGAGGTTTAACCGCATCTGTTTCGCGGTGGCCACCGCCTTCTCCAATTCCGAGTTAAGCAGCTCCTCATCCAGCGTGACGATGGTCTCGCCGTCAACCACACTGTCGCCTTCAAAAAATGGCAGTTTGGTTATTCTGCCCTCTTCCTGGTTGAATATTCGAACAGTCTGACGGGGTTTCAGCGTGCCGTTTCGTTCATGGACGGGGCCCAATGTCCGAAGCTCGACAACTTCGACGGCTACCAGATGTGTCTTATCTTCATCCTTGACTTGCTTGCCATGCGCACGCTCGGTTGACGACTGCGAACAACCAGCCAGCAGGATTGATAGGAGCGCGATGCCGGGTGTGCTCAGGCAATGGGGTATGGTACTCATCAGCAAATCGCTGTTCAGGCCGGATCGACCGGCTTAGGGGGTATGCCGTTGGGTACGTAGGGGTGGTAGTGTTTGACTTTGCGTCCAAGGTTACGCTGCACGATTACGCCAATGATCTTGAACTCGCCATTTTTGAGAGGTATGTCGGGATAACCCGATTTCAGTGCAACCAGTCTTTTAGCTGACTCCCCCTCTGATATATATTGGCGGAACCAGCGCTCGCCTTGGGCTTCAGCCACAACGAAAGCACCGGTAGCGCAAACTTCGGAAGGCTCGACAACGATAATGCATTTTTCGGGGAACTCCGGTTCCATACTGTCATCCAGTACCTGCAGGGGGTAAAGTTCGTTGTAACTGCAATCTTCACTCATCGATAATCACTAACTGTATCTGTTTTGGGGTTGCCAGGCTGGCCCTGGTGTATGAAACGGGGCTTTGGTTGCTATCAATCGCTCCTGCTGGCGCTGATTTTAATCGATTTTAAATGGTGTGAAAGGGCTTAAAACCAGAAAAACCGCAGGTGAAAGCGCATACTGGCACTAATTTCGATAAAATTCCGCTTCCAATCCACTCTTTTCCCAATATTAGCATGGTCCACTCATCCAAAAGCCAACCTCAGGTCCACAAAGACCGGCGTGACTACCACAATCTTCGTAACATGCTGCCATTTTTGTGGGAGTACCGTGGACGGGCCCTGCTTGCCTTAGGATGTCTGGTGCTGGCAAAGCTGGCCAATGTGGGTATCCCGCTGGTATTGAAAGAGATAGTCGACGCCCTGGATAAGGGTGATAAAACCCTGTTGGTACTGCCGCTTTTTCTCCTGCTTGGCTATGGGGCGCTACGTCTCGGCAGCTCGTTGTTCAACGAGTTGAGGGATGCCATCTTTGCACGCGTGCGATATCGTGCGATGCGTAATCTCTCCAACCGCGTGCTTGCCCACCTGCATGAACTGTCGTTGCGGTTTCATCTGCAGCGTCAGACGGGTGCGATCAGTCGCGATCTGGAGAGGGGTACGCGCTCTGTCAGCACGATATTTAACTATCTGGTGTTCAGCATCATCCCCATGGTGGTCGAATTCGGCCTGGTGGCAGTGATCATGCTTAGCCAATATGAGGTCATTTTTACCTTCATCACCTTTGGCACAGTCGCGGTCTACGTCGCCTTTACGCTGGCGATTACCGAGTGGCGCATGGAGTTCAGGCATACCATGAACCGCCTGGATTCACAGGCCAACAATCAAGCCTTCGACAGCCTTATCAACTACGAGACAGTTAAGTATTTCGGCAACGAGCCGTTGGAGTTGCGGCGCTTCGATGAAACGCTTTCACAATGGGAGGACAACGCAGTAAAGAGCCAGACCTCAATGTCTCTGTTGAATTTCGGCCAGGGCGGAATCACCGCCATCGGGGTAACTTTCATTATGCTGTTGGCCGCCGACAGTGTGGTGAAGGGGAGTATGTCGATCGGAGATCTGGTATTGGTGAATGCGTTTATGTTGCAACTGTTTATACCGCTTAACTTTCTAGGCATGGTCTACCGTCAGATCAAGTACTCGCTTGCCGATATGGATCTCATCTTCAAACTGCTCGAGGAGCAGGCTGAGATAACCGATGCGAAGGATGCCAAACAGCTGTAACTGGTTGCCGGGGAAGTCAGGTTCGAACAGGTTGATTTCCACTATCAACCGGAAAGGGAGATTCTGCATAAAGTCGATTTCACGATAGCTGCCGGAGAGAAGCTGGCCGTGGTGGGTCATAGTGGGGCCGGTAAATCCACCCTGTCCCGACTCCTGTTCCGGTTTTATGATGTTACCGACGGACGCATCAAGATCGATGGTCAGGATATTCGATATGTCACCCGCAGCAGTCTGCGTTCAGTGATTGGCATCGTGCCGCAGGATACAGTGCTATTCAATGATACGATTCTCTATAATCTCGCCTATGGCCGGCCGGATGCCAGTCATGAAGATATCGAAGAAGCTGCGCGCATAGCGCACATCGCTGAATTCATTGAGCAGTTGCCGGACGGCTACCGGACGGTTGTGGGTGAGCGCGGACTGAAACTGTCGGGCGGTGAAAAGCAGCGGGTTGCCATCGCGCGTGCAATGCTTAAACGACCGCGCATTCTGGTTTTCGATGAAGCGACCTCTTCGCTTGATACCAAGACAGAGCAGGCTATTCAGGAGACACTGGGAGAGGTGGCGAAGCACCATACAACCCTGGTGATCGCCCATCGTCTTTCCACAGTCGTGGATGCCGACCGTATTCTGGTCATGGAAGGGGGGCGCATCATGGAGCAGGGCAAGCATCATGAACTACTCGGGATGGGCGGTCTCTATCCTCAGATGTGGCAGCTGCAGCAAAAAGAGAGACAGGCGTTGGAAATGATAACCACCACGGATTCGGTCACGTGATAAAGCTTCACTACCAATCTGATGTACACAATCGCGCCCCGCGGATGCGGGTGCCGGTCGGTGTGATGTCTGTCCAGTCCGGGGAAGGGTATATCCACGGGTGGCATGAATGAAGATCTACCTGGTCGGTGGTGCGGTGCGTGACCGGCTATTGGACCTGGTGGTTAATGAGCGTGACTGGGTGGTGGTCGGATCAACCCCTGATGAAATGCTGGACGCCGGTTTTCGGCGTGCCGACAGTGAGTTTCCTGTGTTTCTGCATCCCGAAACCGGTGAGGAGTATGCCTTGGCGCGCACCGAGGTGAAGACAGCGACGGGTTATAAAGGTTTTCAGGTCGAATATGGCCCGCATATCACGCTTGAACAGGACCTGTCGCGAAGAGATCTGACCATCAATGCCATGGCGATGACTGAGCGTGGAGACTTGATCGATATCTGCGGCGGCCGTGATGATCTCGACAGTGGCCTGCTTCGTCATATTACAGACGCATTTGCCGAGGATCCGGTGCGTCTGCTGCGGATTGCGCGATTCGCCGCCAAGCTGGGTTGTTGGGGGTTTCGGGTGGCGCACGGTACCCATGCCCTGATGAAAAAGATGGCGCTTTCAGATGATCTGATGAGTTTGAATGCGGAGCGCATATGGCGGGAGATGAAGGGTGCATTCTCAACCCCGCAGCCCTGGCGATTTTTTGAAGTCCTGCATCGCTGTGGAGCGCTGCAGCGGTTGCTTCCAGAGCTGGCTGAAGGGATGGTTGCAGGTGGCCATGAAGAAGAGACAAGGGACGAATTTACGACGCCGCTGAAGCGGGTTGCAAATGAGAGCGAAGATCCCGTAGTTCGGTGTGGCGTGGCATTGTTCGATACCGTCTCACGCCTCGCACAGCCGGATCAATGGATGCGGCAACTGCGCATCGAAAAGGCGGATCGGCGGTTACTGCACGACCTGTTGCGACTCCATCGACTCTCCCAGGAACCGGAACAAGCTGAGAAAATACTCCGATTCGTGGCGACCCTCAATCCAAAGCGGCAACCCGTGCGATTCCACCGCTTTGTTGCGGCATCGCAAGGTTTATGGCCGCAGTGCGTGGAAAATCTGTTACCCAAATTGGAATATTCGGCTGAACTCCTGGGTTCGCCTATACCCGAGGAACTGGTCCGTTCCGGACTGGAGGGGCAGGCACTGGGTGAAGCACTGTTTGCCTGGCGTGTGGTCAGATTGGAAGAGGTGATGAGGCGAACCCGCGGGTCGAACTGACCGTAATTCCGGGTTCGTGATAGAGTCTGTCTATGCAAGTCGAAGAGGAACAGCTGTCGATGAACAAAGTCCCTGACATTGCCGGGGGTAGTGATCGTCCGCAAGACAAACTAACCTGGATCGAGGGTTTGATCGATTCGAAGCACTGGCCAAGCCTGAGAATCCTGTTTACCGGTAACCTGCTCCTGCCCATATCGATTTTGGGTGGCAGTGTCGTGGCAAGCCTGTTTACTGTATTGATAATGTTCAGTTATCAGCAGGCACGTTCCACATTGCAGGTTATACTGCTGTTAAGCACGGTGTTGACACTCTTTTCCCTGATATTGGTTCTGATACGCCTTCGCAGTCAACTATTGCATCCATTATCGTCGTTGGAACAATTCGTCAATCAGGTCTGTCAGGGAGAACCGGTTGCCAGCAAGGGTCATGAACAGACCGGTGTGCTCAGCGGCATGGCCCGCGATATCGATAGTCTCAGCGAGGAGCTTACCGATATATACGAGGATATGGAGGTTCGGGTGGCCCGCCAGACAGCACGACTTGCCCAGAAGACCACCTCCCTGCAAGTGTTATACGATGTGGCGGCGGGTATCAATCAGTCGGAAAATCTTGACGAGCTGCTGTTGGAGTATATGGGTGTCTTCAAGCGCATGGTAAACGCCCGTTCAGCCACCGTGCACCTAGTTTTGCAGGATGACCGGGTACGCCAGGTCGGCTGTATCGATCTGCAGGGAAGGCTCTACAATGAACAGGAGATGCTGCCGATAAAACTCTGTCAGTGCGGCATCGCACTGTCACCGGGTGATATTCTCTGCAGCCAGGACGCCCGTGTCTGCTCCCGCAGAAATAACCGGACCATGTACGGGGCGAATGAGGTTGAGCGTGTATCGGTGCCTATGTGGTATCACGGTGACGTTCTTGGATTCTATCATCTGTATGTGGACAAACCCGGCATCTACGACGGCCGGGAGGATGTACTTGATATCCTGAACACCATTGGCAGTCATCTTGGTATGGCGGTCGCCAAACAACGGTCTGACTCGGAAGCGAGGCGCTTGTCGATCGTCGAAGAGAGAACCTCATTGGCCCATGAACTGCATGACTCTTTGGCGCAAACCATTGCCAGCTTGCGCTTTCAGGTACGTATGCTGGAGGAAACGCTGCAAAACGATCCGATCTCCGAGAAGGCAATCCAGGAGACGCAAAGAATTCACAACGGGTTGGACGAGGCCCATGACGAGTTAAGGGAGCTGATCAACAGCTTCCGTGCTCCCTTTGACCAACGGGGGATGGTGCCGGCGCTGAGCAAGCTGGTGGAGCGTTTCAACCAGGAGACAGGCATACCTGCCTTCTTTCAACCCGATTGCCTTAAAACGGATTTGGATACCAGCCAGGAGATGCAGGCGCTGCGAATTGTGCAGGAAGCGTTGGCCAATATTCGAAAACACGCCAAAGCCCACACAATCCGCGTCTTGTTACGTTGTCGCAGTCCGGGTAGTTATCTGATTCTGGTGGAAGATGACGGTGTGGGTTTTGAGGGAGCGGTGCCGCAGGGAAATCCTGGAGAACACATCGGGCTATCTATTATGGAGGAGCGGGCCAGGCGAGTCGGTGGTGAATTGTCGATCGAGAGTGAACCCGGTGAGGGTACCCGGGTGGAGTTGGTGATCCGCAACGATAAAAATGAAGCAAGTCTACAGAGGTGAAACAAGATGCGGGTATTATTGATAGATGACCACGCCCTTTTCCGTATCGGCTTGCAGGAGCTGCTGGAGCGTCGTGGCATCGATGTCATCGCCATTGGCGATTGCCTGAAGGGGATCGAGACTGTGGCGACGGAGCGTCCGGATGTGGTGCTTCTCGATATGCGTATGCCTGACATGACCGGCACCGAGGTGTTGAGCGTGCTGCGTAAGCACTATCCGGATATGCCAATCAGCATGCTGACGACCAGCCGTGAGGAGTCGGATGTCATTGAGGCCCTGCAAAACGGCGCCCAGGGTTATCTGCTGAAGGATATGGAACCCAATGAATTGATTGATGCGCTGCAGCAGATCAAACAGGGACAGACGGTTGTCGCAAAGGAGCTGACCGGCGTGTTGGCTAAGGCGGTGCAGGGGGAAAGTCAAAGCAGCTCGCCACAGACCTCTTCATTGGATGAGCTGACGCCCCGGGAGCGGGAGATCCTTTGCCACTTGGCCGATGGTCAGAGCAATAAGGTCATCGCCCGCAATCTGGGTATTTCTGACGGTACGGTAAAACTACACGTAAAAGCGATACTGCGTAAACTGGAGGTCCATTCCAGGGTTGAGGCAGCAGTGATCGCAGTAGAACAGAATCTCTGTTCTCGTGGACAACTTTGACCTGTGCCATGCATGATATTTATCAGGGCATGAAAACAAAAAACAGGTTTTTCTGTCATTTACAATTTCAATCATTTCAAACGCGGGAAAATCGGGAACGTCTCTATGCGGCAGGAACCCCCGTACCAATCCGAGGTTCCCTTGTTTTGCCGGACGAAAAAATAGTCTCAGCAGAGCCTATTGAATCAGTGTTAACAGGCCCTAGAAAGATAGATGAAAAACTTCTTAAACTTGATCAGTGATAGTCTCACTGATGTCAAAGAGATAATGCCTTGGGATCTGGAAGAACGGATGCAGGACAACCCCGGGTTACTGATTGTCGATGTGCGTGAACCCTATGAGTATGATGCGATGCATATCGATGGTTCGCTCGCCGTGCCCCGAGGTATTCTCGAATCGGCCTGCGAATGGGACTATGAGGAGACGGTTCCGGAACTGGTGAATGCGCGGCAGCGTGAAATCGTCGTAGTCTGCCGCTCCGGTTATCGCAGTGTACTCGCCGCATATTCCATGCATGTACTGGGTTATGAGAAGGTAGTCTCTCTGAAAACCGGTCTTCGGGGTTGGAACGACTATGAACAACCTCTTGTGGACAGGCAGGGCAAGGCGGTCGAAATCGAGCAGGCCGATGACTATTTCACACCCAAGCTGCGCGAGGACCAGCTCAGGCCAAAGATCTAATAACGCCTACCCTGCAGGGACCAGGTGGCGCTTGCAACACCGAAACACTCTGAAGAATCCTGCCATTCTGCTGTTTGAGCAGGCAACTGGTGCGGCAAGCAGCACCCTACATTAGCCCTCACGTTCGAGCGACTGGCATGTTCAATAGTCGACCGGCGAGGTGGCGCCCTGTTCCGAATGGGGCGGTGCTTCATACCATGCAAGTTTTTCCTGCAACTCCACTACACGGCCGACGATGATCAGGGTTGGCGGCTTTGGATGTTCCTGTTCGACGATATCCATAATCGTGTCAAGCGTCCCCGTGAATACCCGTTGCATATGTGTTGTGCCCTGTTGAACCAATGCGATCGGCATTTCCCCGCCGACGCCATGATTCTGTAGTTCCCGACAGATGACAGGCAGGCCAACCAGACCCATATAGAAGACAATGGTCTGATTCGGTTGTGCCAGTATTTCCCAGTTGATGTTCATACTGCCGTCTTTCAGATGGCCGGTAACAAATGTCACCGACTGGGCGTAGTCTCTGTGGGTCAGGGGTATGCCGGCATAGGAGGCGCAGCCGGAAGCGGCGGTTATGCCTGGTATAACCTGGAAAGGGACCCCCTCTGCGGCCAGGGTGTCGATCTCCTCGCCGCCGCGTCCGAATATAAAGGGGTCTCCACCTTTCAGCCGCAACACCCGCTTACCCTGCTTGGCGAGTTTTGCGAGCAGCTGGTTGATCTCTTCCTGACGCATGGTGTGTTTGTCACGCTCTTTACCGACGTAGATGTGCTCTGCGTCATGACGGGTCATATCGAGAATCGGTTTGGCCACCAGGCGGTCATAGATAACCACGTCTGCCTGTTGCATCAATCTCAGCGCGCGGAAAGTCAGCAGATCCGGGTCGCCGGGACCGGCGCCGACCAGGTAGACCTCTCCCGTCTCATCGGGTGAAATGGGCATGCTCAGTGCCTTTTCCATCAACTGGTCGGCTTCGTCGTCATGACCGGAGAATACCCGTTCAGCAACTCCCCCCTGGAGAATGCGGTCCCAGAACAGCCGTCTCTCCACGGGTTCTGCGAAGCGCTCCTTAACCCGTTGTCGAAAGCGATTGCAGAGTTGTGCCAGGCGGCCATAACCTGCAGGTATCAAGGATTCGAGACGGGAGCGGATCAGACGCGCCAGGACGGGTGAGGCGCCACCCGTGGAGATTGCGGCGACAACCGGAGAGCGATCGATGATTGAGGGTACGATGAAACTGCACAATTCCGGTTGATCGACCACATTGACCGGTATGCGCAGATTACCGGCTATCTCGGCTATGTGTCGGTTTACCGCGGAGTCGTTGGTGGCCGCGATGGCGAGATGCTGCCCTGACAAATCCTCATCCCGGAACTCTCTGGCCAGGTGTGTATATCGTCCCATATCACGCCAGGTGGTGAGGTTGTGGCATAGATCGGGGGAGATCAGAGTCACGTCGGCACCCGATCTCAGCAGCAGCGCCGTTTTTCTTTCAGCAATGGCCCCACCACCCGCGACCAGGCAGGAGCGATTCTTCAGATTGAGGAAAATAGGGAAAAATTCCATAATAAAAACAACCAGATAGTGTAATAATTGACGAGTTTGGTTTTATTGACCGTGACTCTATCATGACTCAATCACCCTGAAAAACCTAAGCTTAACTGAGGTAATATAACTTGCAATATTTAAACACATTAATATACTAATTAACCCTGTTATTAGTTTTGAAAAGGCGAAACGGCAAGTGATGATTCAGGAAATTGATGCTCACGATCTACAGGCCCGTATCAACGAGGGCGATGACTTCCTGCTGCTGGATATCCGTAGCGCGGGTGAAATCGCTCAGGGGGTGCTGCCAGACGCAGAACATCTGCCGATGCATCTAATACCTTTGAAAATCAGCGATTTGCCGAAAGATAAAGCGATCATTCTCTACTGTCACAGCGGAGCGCGTTCCTATCATGCATGTGCCTATCTGGCCCAGCAGGGATTCCAGAACGCAATCAATCTGCGTGGCGGCATATTGGGTTGGGCAAGATCGGGCTTTCAACTGGCCGCCAGACTGGCGAGTTAGTTATCGACACTGGCTATCGGTGATAGCGCAGTATTCATTGACATTCGGGCCGCCCGGTCACTTGCGTTTGTCAGACGCATGACATATAAAGGTCCGTCTGTTTATTAACGACAAACGTAACCACATTAAGATTATAGCTGGAGGTCATACCATGGCAGATTTTGATCAAGAACTGGACGCAAGCGGGCTCAATTGTCCACTGCCTATTCTGCGTGCTAAGAAAACCCTGAATGGTATGGAATCCGGCAAAGTGTTGCACATCATCGCTACCGATCCAGGTTCAGTGAAGGATTTTGAGGCGTTCGCCAACCAGACCGGCAATGAGTTGATGGAGTCTAAAGAGGTCGGCGGTAAATTTGAATTTCTGATCAAGAAGGCCTGATTGGAGTTATTCAGGAGACAACACAATGTCAGACGAAAAAAAATTAGCCATAATCGCAACGAAAGGTTCCCTTGATTGGGCGTATCCTCCGTTTATTCTGGCCTCCACCGCTGCCGCTCTTGGCTATGACACTGAAATATTTTTCACTTTCTATGGCCTGCAGCTTCTGAAAAAGAATCTCGACCTGGAGGTGACGCCGCTGGGAAATCCCGGTATGCCGATGCCGATGGGCATGGATAAGTGGTTTCCGGTACTGGGTCTGGCTCTGCCGGGAATGCAGGGCATGATGACCGGTATGATGAAGAAAAAGATGGCATCCAAAGGGGTAGCGGATCTCACCGAATTGCGCGAGCTTTGTCAGGAAGCCGAAGTCAAGCTGATTGCCTGTCAAATGACGGTCGATCTGTTTGAGATGAACACCAGCGAGTTCATAGACGGTATCGAATATGCGGGTGCCGCACGCTTCTTTGAATTTGCAGGTACCAGTGATATCTGCCTTTACATCTAATCCGTTGTAAAATGCAGTCACGGCGCCGCCCCACAAGGGCGGCGTTTTTTTTTTGGCGCAAAAAAGATTCTAACCCTGATTTGGGGGGCAGATGAAAGAACAAGCCGCAAATGGACGCTAATCACCGCAAATAAAACGCAAATTGTCTGCCAAGGAAACCGGCCAACGAATATCAAACCAAATGCCAAGGATTCTGAAATCTTAGAATTCTTGATTTAATTAAAAAGGTAATGGATTGCTTGGTAACCACGCATATTGTCATACCATTTGCGGCTTTTCTTTTACGTTGTATCGATCTGCGGAAAAGGTAAAAAAAAAAGCCCCAAGCGGGTACTCGGGGCTCGATGTTAAAGAAAACGTGTCTGCTTACATGAAGTGTTTCTTAATGCCGATGCCAAACAGGTGGACACTCGATTCATAGTCACCATTGACGGCGCTGGTGCCGTTGGTTTCGCCGGCATCCGGTGCCGCATGAACGAATGTTGGATCGATATCCAGCGTTCTGTCATCGAATTTGACATACATGTAACCGGCATCGATGGTCCAGCCGTTGCTTAGGGTGTGCCCCACTCCCAGGCTGAAGAGCTGGCGATCCGCATCGGGTATGCGTGGGCTGTAAAACTTGTCATCCTGCGGCGTTTCATCGAATGTGTATCCGATGCGCAGTTGGGTTGCCTGGGTGAAATCGTAGCTGATACCGATCCGGTAGGCATTGGCGTCATCCCACTGGTTGAGACTGGTGACGATATTGGTGCCCAGTTGATCCTGGTCGACGACGAGTTTATCGAATGAACTCCAGCCTGTTCGCGTGACATCGAACTCAATGGCGAGTTTGTCCGTAGCTTGGTTTCTGACCCCGACCTGCAGACGCCAGGGTAATTTGAGATCGGCATTTACCTTGTTCGTCAGGAAAGAGGGTAGCGCACCCGCCGGCAGTTCGACCGTGCCCTCTACCGGAATATTCGCCTCTGAGTGGTAACTGCCGCCAAAGCTCCACCTGCCCTGGTCGACCATGAATCCCAGATTGAAGCCCACACCGCGACCGTCACCTTCCAGGTCGGCTGAGGGATTTGAACCCGGCATGCCGGCATTGATATCACCGTTGAAGATGACTTCGCGCATCCAATAGTAGTCGACACCACCGGAAAGGCTGGCGTTCTCGTTTATTTTGTAGGCCACACTGGGGGAGAATGCGACAATCTCCAGCTTGCTCTGTGTCGGTATGGTGGTACCGGGCGGATACTGGGCATCGAATGTTCCCGCTGGCCATTCAGTCTCCAATCCAAAAGGCGCGTTGACGGAAAGGCCGAGAGACCAGGTTTCATTGAGCTGTGTAAAGGCGGTAAGGGCAGGAATCGCTACGGTGTCGTTTGCCTCGCTGTCGACGGTTCCGGATCCCGTATCGACACTCAGGTCGGGCACGACCAGCAGCAGGCCGAGCTCCAAGGCACTGCCCGTATGAAATGCCATTGCTGCAGGATTGTAGGCGATCGCTGAGAGGGAATCAGGGTTTGCAACCATGGCATTGGAGAGGGCGAGGCCGGTTGTATTCAACTCGGGAACCGCGAATCCTGATGCCTGGGCTGTCTGATTCATGCCCAACATGGCGGCGCTGCAGGCCAGCGCCAGCCGAGAAATCTGAAGGGTTTTCTTATAGTGTGTCCGCATATGTCCTCCATCGTGATTATCAATTATTGTAAACCAGTCCCGATCACCCCTGCATACTTGTCGTTGAGCATGCCGTTCTGTAGCGACATAGACCTACCCATTTGGGCTGTATTGGGACTAATTCTGTGAGGCTAGAGGATTTTTCATCGAATCACCATGTTTTCAAGTCCTGAATATACATCTTGAGCGGTGCTTTCCTTAACGATTTCATCCAATATCGCCTCATCCCTGTCAGTTTGCCTTAACAACTCCCATAGCCTGATGAGATATGGTATAAATTGAGTTTATCTAGATTAAAGGCTGGTTGATAGGACCATAAATACAATGGCGGATCGAAGATTACAAGTTTTTCATACGGTTGCGCGTCTACTAAGTTTCACCAAAGCGGCGGAGACCCTGCATATGACTCAGCCGGCCGTGACCTTTCAGGTACGCCAGCTTGAGGAGTATTTCAATACCCGCCTGTTTGACCGTACCCATAATCGCATCAGCCTGACAGAGGCCGGTGAACGTGTGTATGAGTATGCTGACCGGATTTTCGATCTCTATGCCGATATGGAAAATTCCGTTCGTGAGATGACGGGTGAAATCAGAGGGGCACTGACAATTGGCGCCAGTACAACGATCGCCGAATATATGCTGCCCGCGCTACTGGGTGATTTCGGTGCCCGTTACCCGGAGGTCACCATCCACTTGCGGGTCTCTAACTCGGAAGGCATCGTCTCGATGGTCGAGAACAACACAATCGACCTGGGTGTTGTCGAAGCCCCGGTCGGCAATAAGAATCTGGTGGTGGAGATGTGTCGTGAGGATCATCTGGTTGCGATCGTGCCACCCAATCATGACCTGGCCAATCTTGAAACGTTAGAGATACAGAAACTTCTTGAATACCCGTTTATTTGCCGGGAAGAGGGGTCGGGTACCCGGGAAGTGATCAATGAATATCTTGAAAACAACTCCTGCGATACTGCGATGGACATCTCTATGGAACTGGGCAGCCCGGAAGCGGTGAAAGGTGCGGTTGAAGCGGGGATGGGGGTCTCCGTGGTCTCCCGTGCCACTATCCAGAAAGAGTTGAAACTGGATACCTTGCGCGCCATCAATCTGGTGCCGAAGCTGGAGCGTCCTTTCTCTTTTGTTCATCAAAAGCAGAAATTCCGGCTGCGCGCCATGGAGGAACTGCTCGACTTTGCCAGAGGTTATTGTGAAGATCACGCCGAGGAGCAGCTCTAGGGCCTGTTAACACTAATCCAATTGGCCCTAGTGTATGGCAATACACTAGCGGTCCGGTCATTGTTACAGAGTTGTCTTATCGACAACGACGCAGAGGACGGAATCATTTTGCATTTTGTTCCTAAACAGCAGAAACTAGCGGCTGACCAGCAGCGGTTGCTGGACCTCTTCGATCGATTGGACTCTCAGCAACGACAGACCCTGCTCTCTTTTGCCGCTTTTCTGTCGAGTCAGGAGAGCGTCGAGAGTGAGCCGGAGGATGAGGGGGCTCATGAACCGAAGCAGATCGAGCGGCCTCGGGAGGAGTCTGTTGTGAAGGCCATCAAGCGTCTTTCAGAAAGCTATTTCATGCTCGAAAGAGAACGGCTGCTCGATGAAACGTCGTCATTGATGATGGCTCATATGATGCAGGGACGTGATGCCGTATCGGTCATCGATGAGTTGGAGGCACTGTTTGCCCGGCACTACCAAATTTATCTTGATGATCGTTAACAGACCCTCGGTTGTGCCTTCGAGTAGGTAGTCCTATGCAGGTTGTAACAAATTGGTTCAAGCGCTACTTTTCCGATCCTCAGATCGTCTTCCTGACGCTTTTTCTGCTGCTCTTTTTTGGTGTCGTCATCACCATGGGGGATATGCTGGCCCCGGTGTTGGCGAGCATCGTTATTGCCTATCTGCTGGAGGGCGTCATCTCTCAGTTGGAGAAACGCTCATTTCCAAGATTTCCCTCGGTACTGATTGTATTTGTCCTGTTCCTGTTGTTTGTCACGCTGGTCATGTTTGGCCTGATGCCGCTCCTGTCCAACCAGGTGACAGAGTTTCTGCAGCAGTTGCCAATCATGATTTCCATGGGGCAACAGGCACTGATGCAACTGCCGGAACGCTATCCCGATCTGATTCCACAGGAGCAGGTCGATCAGCTTATCCAACAGATAAGGAATGAGATAGCCTCATTTGCACAACAGGCCGTCACCTGGTCCCTCGCCTCGGTCGTCGGTGTGATCACATTGATCGTCTACCTCATTCTGATGCCGCTGCTGGTGTTCTTTTTTTTGAAGGACAAACACCTGATCATCGATTGGTTTGTGATGTATCTGCCCAGGCATCGACGCTTTGCAGGTACGGTTTGGAACGATGTGGACAAACAGATAGCCAACTATGTCAGGGGGAAGTTCTGGGAAATCGTCATCATCTGGGCGGTCAGCTTCGTCACATTCAGATTGCTTGGATTGAACTATGCCCTTCTGCTGTCAATGATGGTGGGGCTTTCGGTGATCATTCCATACATCGGGGCGGCTGTTGTCACCATCCCTGTACACTTCATCGCCTGGTTTCAATGGGGCTGGAGCAGTGACTTTGCCTGGCTGGCCGTGGCTTATTTCGTCATCCAGGCGCTGGACGGCAATGTGCTGGTGCCTCTGTTGTTTTCAGAGGTGGTCAATCTGCATCCGGTTGCGATCATAGTGGCCATCCTGGTGTTTGGCGGATTCTGGGGCTTTTGGGGTGTTTTTTTCGCAATTCCCCTGGCCACATTGGTACAGGCTGTTTTGGTCGCTTGGCCGAAGAGAATCGAGGAAGAGGTGATTGAAAGGCCCTAGCTTGCGCCAGGGCTGCAGGGTTAGGGTAAATCTATCGCCTGGCCGTTTCAGGCCGTCTTCTTGGTGTTGATTCCGAACAGTGTCCACAGGGGACAAAAAGAGACGAGGCCGGTGACCAGGGGAACCGCACCGATTGCGCCCCACCAGTTGACGGGGTCACTCAGAAGAAACCCCCAGGCGAGAATCGCCAAACCTGCGACGATTCGGATTATTCGTTCAATACTGCCGATATTTTGAGTCATGATCCGCTCCTTAATTTATTGACTGGTCAAAAGCGATACGCCCCCACTAAATGGATGTGCTACGAGCATCCCGGCGTCGTTGAGGATTGAGCATACCTGGAGCAATCAGCATAGTATGTGACAAAGTCACACACTGCCATGTACGGTTGAGTCGTTACTCAGTGCTTTTGATATTCAGATGATCCCGGTCCTCCAGGGTTATTGCACCCCGGGTGATTGAGATCAAACCCTGTTGCTCGAAGTCCTTTAATATTCGACTCACCACTTCACGGGAAGTGCCGAGATCGGAAGCAATCGATTGATGTGTCACCTGCATGCGGCTACTGCCGTTGTCGCTATTCCGCAGCAGGTAGCCTGCGAGCCTGCGGTCCACCCGCCGGAAAGCGACCTCTTCGACGACGCTGATCACATCACTCAGCCTTTCACTGATAAGCCGGAACAGATAGTCTCTCCAGGCCTGCTCATTATTTGACCAGCGAACGACATCGGAAGTCGATATGATCACGGCCTGTATTGGCTGTTCACTGACCGCAAAAGCCGGGAATGGCTTTTGGCTCAAGATACAGGAGGCGGTCAGGATGCAGCTTTCCCCGGGACCAATCCGATAGAGGGTAATCTCTCTGCCGTTTTCACCGATCTTATAGATCCTGGCGGTACCTTCGATCACCAGTGCCAGGTGGCTGCACTGCATGCCTTGCTGGCATATCGGTTGATCAGCTGGCAGATGTATGACTTTTGTACCGCCAATAAATTGCCGTACGAAATCGGCATCGGCGCACTGTAAAAAGTGAAACTGTCTGATTAGCTCATCTATGACTGCAGGGTCGGTTATCATGGCGGACTCAGGTTTGAGTGACGGTCGAATGTCTCACTGTCGCTGACGAAGAGAAGATCATTCGACTCTACTATAATTGGTGACGCCGCAGAAACAAGTGCGGCAACAGGCTTTAATTGCACAGATTTGCTACACTTGTTCAAGCTTAATATGGTAATTTATGCACAAATGGTGGGGGTTTAATAACCCGGGCAATCGGGCATGACGGATCCAAACGAAGAAGCGATCAAAATAAAAAAGGAGCGGGTACGGTTGTTATATGCAAACGGTACCACGCTTATTATTGCCAACCTTATTGCCGGACTGATCTTCATTTATCTTAACAGGGCCTGGGAAATCCCGCTGGGTTTGATCTGGGGTGGCTTGCTGACGGCGGTCCTGGTCGGTCAGACCGTGCTGACCTTTATCGCCCGCAGAAGTGCCCTGGAACGCATACAGATGTGGCGCTATGCGCTGTTGCCCGGCATTTTTATGCTGGGATTGTTATGGGCCGTCGCACTGATCCATCTGCTGACCCGTCCCATGGAGACCGATTACCTGGTCATCGATCTGGTATTGATCGGTACGGTTTTTCTCCTTACTGCGTTGTTGCTGACCATAGATACCTTTTTCAGCATCATTTTCGTCCTGACCGCTTCCACACTCGTGTTTCTCAGCATTTCTGGCAACGAAGATCTCGTATCCGATGAATTAATGATCGGGATGATCGCCTATGCCTTGGCGTTGTTGATACTATCGGCCTGGATGATGGTGTATCAGCAGGGTTTTCTGCTGCTTGCCGCTAACCGCGTGTTGCTGCATGAACGCATGGTCGCTTCCGAAACCGAGCTCAGCGAAATGAGAAGCCGTCTGATCGTGGAGAATGATCAGCGACAAACAGTGGAGCAGGAGCTGTTCCTGGCCAAAGAGGCGGCTGAGAGCGCAAATCTCGCCAAGTCAGAGTTCCTGGCAACGATGAGTCATGAAATCAGGACTCCGCTGAACGGCATCCTGCCGATCCTTGAAATGCTGTTGGAGACTAAACTGAATGGTGAACAAAAGCATTTTGTCACCACAGCGCTCAACTCTTCCCAGCTGCTGCTCAGTATCATCAACGATATTCTCGACTTCTCCAAGATCGAAGCGGGCAAGTTGGATCTGGAGTTTATTGATGTCACCCTAAAGGATGTCGTCAGTCAGGTGACGTCATTGATGAAAAACGCCGCTGATCGGCGCAGTTTGAAGCTTACTTACAATATTGCCCGGGATGTGCCGAGAACCGTGCGCGGAGATCCAATCCGGCTTCGTCAGATCCTGACCAATCTGGTCAGTAATGCAGTAAAATTCACCGAGAAGGGCGAAGTCTCCGTGGAGGTTTCCAGCCGTCAGTCGACACGAACAGAGGTGGAATTGTTGTTTGCCGTCAGGGATACCGGGATGGGGATGTCGGATGAACACGTGCAGCGTCTTTTCGAACCGTTTTCTCAAGCTGATGCATCGACCACCAGAAAGCATGGTGGAACTGGATTGGGCCTGGTTATTTGTAAACGCCTGACCGAACTGATGGGGGGGCGGATCGGCGTGAAGTCTCAGATAGGAAGGGGATCCTATTTCTGGTTTATTCTGCCGATGAGAAAGTCACTGCAGGAGATTCCTTCCAGCCGGCGAAATCTCAATGATATCCGCACCCTGTTGGTGGCTGAGAAAAATAAATCTGAAATCAGGGTATTGGCGAATTCTCTAAAAGAACTGGGGATGATACTGGAGCAAACAGATGACCAGTATGACGCGCTATCCAAACTGAAAACGTCAGCAAATCTGGGTGCCAGTTGGCGCTATGAACTGCTCGTGATCGATGCTGAGTTCGCCAGTGTTAATCTGCTTCAGGTTGTCAATTCCGCACGTGAGATTGCCCACATGAGAGATGTCAATGTTTTGGCGATCAATGTTCCGGAAGAGAGCGTCGAAACGCTCGAAGGCTTGTCGATAGAGTGTTTGAGCAGTAGCGGCAGAAGCAAGGATATCAAACAGCGTCTGTATAGAATCTTCGATGTGGAGCAAATATCGACGGTATCCACCACACCCGAAGAGGTTCCGGTTCCACGGTTGCCTGACGATCACCTGAACTGGCTCGACAAACAGGGTGGCGAGGAGAGTATCAGGCAGGCGGGGAGCGAGAGGGAGGAGGACCGCGAAGCATTGATGCAGCACACCCAACTCGCAGGACGTGTGCTGGTGGTTGAGGATAACCCGGTCAATCAGGCGGTAGTGAGGAAAATGCTGGAGAAGGCGGGACTTTCGCCGATAACGGCAAATGATGGCATGGAGGCGATGGAGGTCATGCATCAGGAACAGTTCGATGTGGTCCTGATGGATTGCCAGATGCCGCGCATGGATGGTTATGAGGCGACTGAGGCGATCAGGGACAGGGAGGCTACCCATGGACTGATGCGCACCCCGGTGATCGCCATGACTGCGAACGCCATGGCGGGGGATCGGGAAAAATGTTTGGCGGTCGGCATGGATGACTACCTCTCGAAGCCGGTCAAACCGGCTCAACTTGAGAATATGTTGCGCCAGTGGCTGCCCATGGAGGAGATGATCGGCCAGGGTGAGGAACGCTTGGTGGTGGAACAGGTCAGTGGTGGTGAAGAGATATCGATGGAATCAATCGATATACAGAGTGAAGGCTTGCAGAGCGAAGGAGGCAGCAGTATGCCAGTCAGTGGCATGATAGACCGCACCGTTTTGGAGGAGTTGTATGAGATCATGGAGGACGAATTCGTTTCCGTGCTCGAGAGCTATCTAAAAAGTGCGCCCGGGCTCATGCATGGTATACGGGATGCCGTGAAGGATCATGACATGGATGCCCTGGTGAAGTCAGCCCACCCGTTAAAATCGAGTAGTGCCAACGTGGGGGCGATGGAGCTCTCCATTCTGGCCCGGGATCTGGAGTTCAAGGGGCGTCAGAATGATACCTCGGGATTGGTCGGCAGTTACAACCAAACTGCCGATGTATACCGTAGGACCATTTCTGAACTGAAGACAATCATTGATCGGGGTGGTATTCATTAAGGCTGTTATCGCCCAGGTCACTTTTCCTATCCAACAATTATTGATCTGCACCCTTTTTCGCTGGTCAGGGTGGGCGTCCCTATCCTCCATATCGGCTTATAGATTCTCGGATGCGTAATCCGCAAGCCGCGATCTCTCCCCCCTCTGCAGGGTTATATGTCCGCTGTGGGGCCAGTTCTTGAAGCGGTCGACGGCATAGGTCAGGCCAGATGTGGTTTCTGTCAGATAGGGTGTGTCGATCTGGGCCACATTGCCGAGGCAGACGATCTTGGTGCCGGGTCCGGCACGGGTGACCAGTGTCTTCATCTGTTTCGGGGTCAGATTCTGGGCTTCATCGAGAATGATGTATTTGTTTAAGAAGGTACGGCCCCGCATGAAATTGAGGGAATGGATACGGATCCGGCTACGCAGCAGATCTTCAGTGGCGGCGCGTCCCCATTCACCCCCTTCTGTCTGGGTCAGAACCTCCAGATTATCCATCAGCGCGCCCATCCAGGGCGTCATTTTCTCTTCTTCAGTGCCGGGTAGAAAGCCGATATCCTCGCCTACCGGTACTGTAACCCGGGTCATGATGATTTCGCGGTAGAGATTGAGGTCAAGTGTCTGCACCAAGCCGGCAGCCAGGGTGAGCAGGGTCTTGCCGGTGCCGGCCGTGCCCAGCAGTGAGACGAAATCGAGCTCGGGGTCGAGCAGCAGATTCAAGGCGAAATTCTGCTCCTGATTGCGTGCCGTGATGCCCCACACCGCGTGCTTGGGATTGGTGAAGTCCTCCATCAGTTCAATGGTTGCATTGTTCTCCTCTTTCTTCCTGACGATGGCTTGAAAGCCCTCATCTCCCGGCAGATGCAGGCATTGGCTGGGATACCAGGCTTCAGTATCGGGTCCGGCGATCCGATAGAAGGTCCGACCCTCCTCCTGCCATGACTCGAGCTCCTTGGTGTGCTGCTCCCAGAAACCCGCCGGCAGACTCTCCATGCCGCTGTAGAGGAGATTGACATCCTCCAGGACCTTGTCATTGGAGTAATCCTCGGCATGAATGCCGACCACGGCAGCCTTGATGCGCAGGTTGATATCCTTCGATACCAGTATGATTTTTCTTTCCGGGTATTCCGACTGCAGGCTGAGGGCTGTCGCGAGTATTGTGTTGTCGGGTGTATTGCCCGGCAGTGTCGAGGGCAGGTCACCGCTGATTGGCTTGGTCTGGAAAAAAAGATGGCCGCTGAGGGACTCGGTGCCGCCATTCAGCTGCAGGGTGTTAAGAGGAATGCCGTCGCAAATGGCGGATTGAGGTACATTGCCCATCAACTCATCGAGGAAACGACTGGTTTGGCGGACATTCCTCGCAACCTCAGACATACCTTTTTTTCCCTTATCCAGCTCTTCCAACACCACCATCGGCAGGTAGATATCGTGCTCCTTGAAGCGGAACAGGGCGGATGGGTCATGCATCAGTACATTGGTATCGAGGACGAAAAGACGGGTATTGTTGGATCGTTTTTCTGACATCTGCGTATTGGTTTATCTTAGTGTTAACAGGCCCTGGTTTGGATAGCAAAGCCAACCCGGTTAAAGTGGTGAACGGACTGCCCACCACCACGGAGCTGGGTGTTTTCGCTGATTGAGAATGGGAACGATAATGCTCAGGCAAGTTTTCCGGCTCGCATCGCCTTCAAGGTGTCCAGGACTTCCTCTGCATGCCCCTTGACTTTGACCTTGCGCCACTCCCGGCGCAGATATCCACTCTCGTCGATCAGAAAGGTGCTGCGTTCTATGCCGCGTACCTGCCTGCCATACATCGATTTCATTTTTATGACGTCGAATGCGTGACAAAGCTTCTCCTCTTTATCGGCGATGAGATCGAATGGAAATCCTTGTTTTTGCTTAAAATTTTCCTGGGCCTTCAGGCTGTCCCTGGAGGCTCCGAGGATAATGGCGGATTGGCGTCTGAACTTCGCAATCAAGGCGCTGAAATCCAGACCCTCCTGGGTACAGCCCGGAGTACTGGCTTTAGGGTAGAAATAGAGAACGATGGGTTTCCCGTGAAAGTCGGTGAGTTTGATGTGCTTGTCACCGGTAACTGGTAGCTCTATATCGGGCACGGGGTTTCCGATGGTGATGGCAGGCATAATACGCAGCTTCCTCTTTAGCCCTTGATGGGTTCTATGACGGCATCCAGATTCAAGGCATCGCAATAATCCATGAACTCTTCCCGCAGGGCGGCAATGTGGATTTCGGAGGGTATGCCGACACTCATGTGTACCGAAAACATGGGGGTGCCTGTGTGGGTCGCCGAATAGCTGTTGGTTACCATGTCCTCTATATTGATATTGCGCTCAGAGAAGAATTCAGCCAACTGATTGACAATACCGGGGTGGTCCATGGAGACCACTTCGACCATGTAAGGCAGGAGGTTGCTGCTGCGTACCTTGCCTTCCGTACGCTTGCAGATGATGGTGAGTCCCAGGTCCTCCTGTAGTTCGGGTACGGCGGATTCAAGTTTCGCCAGGGTGTTCCAGGGACCCTCGATCAGCAGCAGGATGGCGAATTCCCCCCCCAATACCGTCATTCTGCTGTCGGTAATATTGCAACCTTCATCAAGTATCTTTCTCGAAAGGGCTTTGACGATCCCAGGCTGATCTTTTCCAAGTGCTGAGATGACCAGATAATTCTTTGGCGTAGACATAAAAATTGCTTAGTGTCGTATGGTTATTGGGAATTAAGCATAGAGTGTAACACCTGTTATCTGCGTCTAGCGATATTTTTACGACTATCCGGGGGCGCTTTTCCCATGCTACTTGTCATCATCACAAGCCACAGGATACCATTGCCGATCATTCAATGAATCGGGGTGCGGGGCGATGTTTCACGGCAGTATGGTAGCAATGATCACTCCCATGATGGAGGACGGCAGCCTGGATGATGCCGCTTTGCGTGCGCTTGTGGAGTTTCATATCCGGCAAGGCAGCGACGCGATCGTCGCAGTCGGCACCACCGGCGAGTCCGCCACCCTGGACGAAGAGGAGCATTGCGATGTGATCCGGCGGGTGGTCGACTATGTCGACGGCAGGGTGCCTGTGATTGCGGGTACCGGTGCGAACTCGACCCGGGAAGCCGTCACTCTGACTCAATGCGCCAAGGAGTCGGGTGCGGATGCCTGCCTTCTGGTGACCCCCTACTACAACAAACCCACTCAGGAGGGGCTCTATCAACACCATAAAGCGGTTGCCGAAGCGGTTGATATTCCCCAGATTCTCTACAATGTGCCGGGACGTACTGCCTGCGATATGCTGCCTGAGACAATCGCCAGGTTGGCGCGGGTGCCGAACATCATCGGAGTCAAGGAGGCAACCGGTGATCTGTCGCGATTGCATCGGCTGCGTGAGCTTTGTGATGACTCATTTGAGTATTACAGCGGCGATGACGCCACTGGCTGTGAGTTCCTGTTACAGGGCGGACACGGCGTCATCTCGGTGACCGCGAATGCGGCTCCGCGCCTGATGCGCGAAATGAGTGTCGCCGCTCTGGCCGGCAGAGATGAAGAGGCGCGTGCGATCGATGCGAAGCTGGCCGGATTGCATAGTGCGTTGTTCATCGAATCCAACCCCATTCCTGTGAAATGGGCAATGATGAAACTGGGGTTGGCTAATCGTGGGATCCGGTTGCCGCTGACGTGGCTCAGCCCTTCGGCGGAAGATGAGGTTTTGCAGGCAATGCATCAGGCCGAAATTCTATGAGCATTCACCAGGTGGGTATTCAGTACGGACCGTGCGTACCTGAATGGCCTCATTGTGTCTTCGTCAATGTATAGTGATTCCGTTTCAAACTTATCGCTCGTTTCCATTGTCATAGGCAACACATAATTACCAGACGATATTCTTAGACATGCAATCAGCTTTCGCTTTTCTGATAATCATTTCTCTGGCCTTCACGCTGACCGGATGCAGTTCCGGAGGCGGCTATTTTTCCGACTCTGAACGTGTCTACCGCTCTCAGAAGGAGACGGTTGATGACCTCGAGGTGCCGCCGGACCTCAGTCGTTCGTCAATACAGGATGCCATGGCGATACCCGGCGCCGGGGCATCGTATGAGGAGTATGCCAATAAACGAGGCGGCGGCGGGGGTGCGGCCCTAGCTGTGAAAGATCAGGTTTTGCCGGAATTCAGCGATATAAGGGTTGAGCGTGACGGCGATCAGCGTTGGCTTGTGATCAATGCGGAAGCGCAGGACGTGTGGTCGAAAGTCGTCGAGTTTTGGCGCAGTACCGGACTCCTGCTGGTGGAGCAGGATCCGACCATCGGTGTCATGAAAACCGACTGGCTCGAGAGTCGTGCCGATATTAAGCAAGGCCCGATTACCGAGTTTTTTCGCAAGACCCTGGGCAGTATCTATTCATCGGCTACGCGCGACCAGTTTCGCGTACGCCTGGAGAAAGGGTTTGCGCGCGGAACCACCGAACTCTATCTGACTCATCGGGGCATGGAGGAGAAGCTGAAGGAGGATTTCAGCGGTAATGCCGACACGACCTACTGGACCCCCCGGCCCAATGATCCGGGTATCGAGGCTGCCATGCTACGCAGTATCATGGTCTATCTCGGGATGGCGAATGAGAATGCGGAGCAGGCCCTGGCCCGGGGAGATGGGCGGGAACGGCGTTCCAAATTGATTAAAACCGGGGAACGCTCCGAGCTGTGGATCAATGAGGGCTTTGCCCGCGCATGGCGACTGACCGGCGTTGCACTCGATCGTGTCGGATTTGCGGTGGAGGACCGGGATCGCTCATCCGGCATCTATTTCGTTCGTTACAGCGAGTTATCGGGCGCCGGCCAGGAAGACAAGGGGTTCTTTTCAAAGCTGGCTTTCTGGCGGGATGATGAAGACAGTATCGATAAAGAGACTCAATACCAGGTCAAACTCTCGGAACTCGATGAAAGAACACGGGTACGGATCAGAGACCAGGATGGTGCTGAAGCCGACATCAAGGCGGCCGGAAGAATTCTTACTATGATACACGAACAGATTCGCTGAGGCGTGTCGTTACGATTTGCCATACTGGGTAGCGGCAGTCAGGGAAATGCCCTGGTTATCGAGACCGCGTCAGTCAGAATTCTGGTGGATTGCGGGTTTCCAGCCCGCGAAATCGAGCGTCGCCTGAGCGGGCTGGGCATTGAGGCGGATTCTCTGACCGCTATTCTTGTCACCCATGAGCATACGGACCATGTCCGGGGCCTGGGGCCCCTGGCCAGGCGTTATGGTATTCCGGTATGGATGACTGCGGGGACGTTCCATGGCGCCAATTACGGTAAGTTGCCCACGCTGCACCAGATTGACAGCCATACCGGGCGGTGGTCCATTGGCGACCTGGCTGTGGCCCCCTATCCGGTCCCTCATGACTCCAGAGAGCCCTGCCAATTTCTTTTTCGCGCCGGGGGAGGCACGCTGGGACTACTTACGGATACAGGTTATATAACGCCGCATATCGCAGGTATTCTGCAGGCATGCGACAGTCTGGTGCTTGAATTCAATCATGATTCGCAGATGTTGGCGAATGGGCCCTACCCCCCCAGTCTACAGGCAAGAGTCGGGGGGTCCCATGGCCATTTGAACAATCACCAGGCAGTTGGGCTGCTGAAGCGTTTACAAACGTCCCGGCTGCAACACGTGGTGGCATCCCATCTGAGTGAGAAGAACAACTCCCCCGGACTGGTGACTGAGCTGGTGCTTCAGCAGTTGCCCGACCTGAGCGATCGGTTTTCCATCGCATCCCAGCATGATATTACAGATTGGTTTCGGCTGCCGCTCACACAAAAGGTCTGAAATCCTGTCAATATTAGCTCATCGCAAAATACTTAAATAATTTTAATTTTCAGTAAGTTGGTTATAATCCTAGGGTTTTTGTCAAAAGCGGTTTTTGCCTCCTCTCCCGGCTTTACCGCAATCCCATAATATCGGAGAGGATGGAGGTATTGTTCAATGGCGCATATCGTCATTATGGGTGCTGGTACGGGGGGTATGCCCTGTGCCTACGAATTACGCATGGAGCTGGGGCGTGAACATGAGATCACGATGATCAATGAACGGGAGTATTTCCAGTTCGTGCCGTCCAATCCCTGGCTGGCTGTAGGTTGGCGCGATCGATCACACATCACTTTCGATATTCGTCCTCACCTGGAACGCAAAGGTATCAATTTCATCTCCAAGCGAGTCGATAAAATCGATCCCGATGCAAATCAGCTGACACTCGACGGCGGAGACAGCGTCAACTACGACTACCTTGTTGTCGCAACCGGCCCCCGGCTTGCTTTCGAAGAGGTTGAAGGTTCGGGACCGGACGGTTTCACTGAATCGATCTGTACTGTGGATCATGCGGAAAGGGCCTATGGCGCCTACCAGGATCTGCTGGATGACCCTGGTCATGTGGTTATCGGCGCAATGCCCTTCGCCAGCTGTTTCGGTCCCGCTTATGAATTCGCCTTCATCATGGATTCGGATCTGCGAAAGCGTAAGATGCGAGACAAAGTACCGATGACATTCGTGACATCCGAGCCGTATATCGGACATCTGGGCCTGGGCGGTGTCGGGGACTCGAAGGGTTTTCTCGAGAGTGAGTTTCGCAACCACCATATCAACTGGATCACTAACGCCAAAGTAACGAAGGTCGAACAGGGCAAGATGGTCGTCGAGGAGTTTGACGATTCCGGGCACAAACTGAAGGAGCATCAGCTGGATTTCACCTATTCGATGATGATCCCCGCATTCAAGGGTGTCGATGCTGTCGCCAACGTTGAGGGTTTGTGTAATCCCCGCGGTTTCGTTTTTGTCGACGACCATCAACGTAACCCAAAATATCCGAATATATTCGGCGCCGGTGTCTGTATCGCCATCCCGCCCGTGGAAGCGACCGCGGTCCCCACCGGGGCGCCCAAGACCGGTTATATGATTGAGTCGATGGTGACCGCCATCGTTCACAACATCGCGGATGAACTGGCCGGCAAGGAGGGTACGACCCTGGCCACCTGGAATGCGGTCTGTCTTGCCGACATGGGAGATACCGGCGCCGCTTTTGTCGCATTACCGCAAATCCCGCCCCGTAATGTAGCCTGGTTCAAAAAAGGCAAGTGGGTGCACATGGCCAAGATTGCCTTTGAAAAGTATTTCATCCGCAAGATGAAGAAAGGGACCACTGAGCCGATATATGAGAAGTACATCCTCAAGATGCTGGGTATTGGGAAGTTGAAATAGTCTCTTGCCATCGCGGAAAGGAGAGGCCCGGTCTGAAACCGGGCTTTTTCGCCTTTCGGCAACAATCCTTGAAATCCCGTTTCGATAATTTCGTTCCCAGGTCCAACCCTAATTATCATGGGGTTGTCTGGTTACCCGCCATTCTCAGTTATCCGTTCTCAACCCGCCGCTCCTTCACGGCGGGTGTTGTAAAAGCAAGCCGCAAATAGACGCAAATCTTGATAAGTGCGCGAATGAAGGCAAATCCGGTGTTTTTGACGCTCCTGTATGGAGGCGGTAAGTTAGGGTCTGTGCCATACATTGTTGTACGATAATTTAATATATTCGCGTTCATTTGCGGACATAAAAACATTCGCGACGATTCGCGGATTACTTGTACATCCCACTCTTACCAGGTCACCGATTCAGAGGCTGAAGATTGTGGGTATCAGCCAGGGTCAAGCAGGGGGCTGTCTCAGGCACCCTTGAGACCCTGACCGCTATCTTATAGGGCGCCTGAGTAATATAACCATTGGGTGAATTTGATATGCTGTGCACTCGGCAGGTGGAAGTGAGGCGATGACTGTGCCAATAAACAGACGCATTACCCGGGGTGTTCCGGTCGGTGGTGTATGGGTCGGTGCCGGCAATCCCGTCGTGGTGCAGTCGATGACCAACACCGATACGGCGGATGTGAATGCCAGTGTGGAACAGGTCAAGGCGCTCGCCCGGGCCGGTTCGGAACTGGTGCGACTGACTGTCAACAATGAGGCGGCGGCCGGGGCGATACCGGAGATTCGCGATCGCCTGGCGCGCCAGGGTATAGCGGTACCGCTGGTCGGCGATTTCCACTTCAACGGCCATCGTTTGCTCAGGGACCATCCGGCTTGTGCCGAGGCACTGGCCAAATACCGCATCAACCCCGGTAATGTCGGCAGCGGCGAGAAGCGCGACAGCCAATTCGCCAGCATGATCGAAACCGCCTGCCGCTTTGATAAGCCGGTGCGTATCGGCGTCAACTGGGGGAGTCTGGACAAAGGTCTGGTAGCGCGTCTGATGGATGAGAATACCCGGGCCGAAAAACCTCTCGACAGTGTCGGGATGGTGCATAAAGTGATGGTGGTGTCGGCCCTTGAGAGCGCTCAGCGTGCCGAGGAAGTGGGGCTCCCGGCCGACCGTATCGTACTCTCCTGTAAGATGAGTGGTGTCCAGGACTTGATTGCGGTCTATCGAACCTTGGCGGCTGAATGCGACTATGCGCTCCACCTGGGGTTGACCGAAGCGGGGATGGGCTCCAAGGGTATCGTCGCCTCCAGCGCCGCCCTTGCGGTGCTGCTGCAGGAGGGTATCGGCGACACCATACGCATCTCACTGACCCCGGAACCCGGTGGGGCGAGAACCGAGGAGGTGATTGTCGCCCAGCAACTGCTGCAGTCGATGGGCATTCGTGCATTCACGCCAATGGTGGTTGCCTGCCCGGGATGCGGCCGCACCACGAGCACCTATTTCCAGCAGCTCGCCAAGGATGTGCAAAACCGCTTGCGCGACATGATGCCGGAGTGGCGCAAGGCGCATCCCGGGGTCGAGGCAATGTCGGTGGCCGTGATGGGGTGCGTGGTGAACGGGCCTGGGGAAAGCAAACAGGCTAATATCGGTATCAGCCTGCCGGGAACCGGCGAATCGCCGTCGGCGCCGGTGTATGTGGATGGTGAAAAGGTGACTACGCTTAAAGGCGATGATATATCAGGGCAATTCATGGCATTGGTGGATGACTATGTCAAAGAACACTACTGATAAAAAGCGATGAAGTTCTGATTTCATCACCCTATCCCGGCCCTAGATCGAAATCGATGGAAGGGGATCGCAAACAACACAAACATACCGGAGGAAACGATGAAGAGAGTGATGATAGCCGTATCCCTATGCTACGGCATCTCGATGGGTGTGGTGGCGAATGAAGCCGCACCGAGTGTCAGTGTCAAACGCCTTGCGCTGGAGTCGGCGAACCGGATCGCCCTGGGTGCGATTGAGGCATGCCGTAAACAGGGTATCCAGATCGGCGTCACTGTAGTTGACCGGGACGGGACGGTACAGGCGGTCATGCGTGACACAGTCGCTGCCCAGATTACGGTGCCGATCAGCCGCATGAAGGCTTTTACGGCGGCTAATTTCAATGCCGCGACATCAGTACTGAAGAGTCGTGCAAACACACCCATCGGCCAAATCGACGGCCTGGTCATGTCTGCCGGTGGATTGCCCGTTCAGGCAGGAGGTCAACTGCTTGGCGCCGTGGGCGTGAGTGGCGCGCCGTCCGGGGAAACCGATGAGGCGTGCGCGCAGGCCGGTATCGATACTATCATCGACGATTTGGAGATGGAGATGTAACGGCCGGCTCCCCGGATGACCGGCGGGGCGTGAAAGTCGTAACGGTAGGAACGCCTGTCAAGTGCCGGTGCGCCCCCGCGCCCCGAAGGAAGTGCCCTTGGGGTGCGCCTTGATTGGCGCTTTTTCAGGCGCAACAGAGCCGATTGGAATAGTGTTAACAGGCCCTAGTTAAGAGTGCAGTTGCAGATCTTCCTGACGACCTTGTGATGCGGCATGCTGAGAGGAGTGGCGCTCATCGCTCAGCAGGGATCTCGTCCACTGCTCCATGAGTGCATTCGCAACCGGCATGGGGGCTTCCATAAACGAAAGCGTGACACGGTTGTCCGTTTCACAGACTCCGAGCGAGCGGGGCCGTGTGGCCAACTGCTCGGCATCCTGCAGGCTGAAGCCGAAACAGAAGACAATATTATATGCGGCGACGATATGCTCAGCGACAATGCCTTCCGCCAGTTCCGAGGTGTGTTTCAGGTGATCGAATGTCGTGATATAGCGTGCAGCCTTATGTGACTTCACCTGTTCCACAAGAAAAGTAACAATCTCTTCGGTTGTGTCGAATCTGCATTCCGAAAAGTCCATTTCAATGCTGAAGATCGGAATCCCGACCTCCTTGACGACCTGTTTCAACTTACCTCTCCCTTGCCTGATGAGTCAGGAGGGCAGAATAAGATAGCGGATTGCTGCAGGCATTGAAAAAGGTCAATCTTCCGCGATTCTCTGCAGATTCGGGATATCCAGGAGGAAATGGTTGGTGTTGGTTTCGACCAGCAGGCTCTGGCGCTTGAATTCAGCGATCGTACGGCTGGCCGTCTCGGTGGTGATGCCCAGCATGGCGCCCATGTCCTCCCGGGCGAACAGGTTGCATTCGCTCATCTGTGTATCCTTGACGAGGCGCAACAGCAGACGGGCCACCCGCTGTTTGGCGGACCCTGTGGAGAGTTCGGTCAACCAGGCATCGGCCTCCTTCAGGGCGCGCTGCCAGCGATTGAGCAGTTCCCGGTGGAGGGCGGGATTCTCCATGCTCAGGCTCTCCACTACACGCACCGGCAGGGCACAGGCCTCGGTCTCATGAAGTACGACCGCGTCATGCTGATAGGTTTCGCCTACGATGCACTCCAATCCCGTAATATCGGTGGATCGGATCAGGCGGACGATCCGCTGGCTGCCGTCAGGCAGGTACTGCACAAGCTTCAGGACCCCCGAACGCACCGTATACATACGTTCGCCCTTATCACCGGCGCGGTAGAGTGTTGAGCCGACCGGTAGCGTATATTGATCGATAGGATCGTGTAGCTTCTCGAAATCCTTCTCTTCCAGATTGGCAAACAGCACAGACTCGCGCAGGGAGCACTTCAGACAGTCAGCTACACCATCCCTGGCATCCGTGAAAGTGACATTTTTAACCATTGCAATGTTCGTCCATAAGGGATGAACCGTCATCACCCGTATAAGCGTTGAAAAACAGGGTAGTTTAGTCAACAATACCAGATCGGAAAGAGTGTGGATAGAGCCTTCCGGCGGGCGGCTTTTCGGCCGGCAAAAGGGAATCCGGGGGCGTGAGCGTGGGTGAATTCTTGCTTAGGGTCCGGCTTCTTGACGATGACCGCTGTGCCGGCGTGCCGGGGTCGGCAATCGAATCCTTGCAAGATCTGGAAAGCGGCCGCGGGCATGCGTATTTCATCAGTAAACAACAGGACATGTCATTGGAATTCTTGCAATAATAGCGGGAGTCCGTACAAGGAGGAGGGTGATGACAACCGAACCGGTTAAGGCTTCAGCGCAACATATCCTGGTGGTCGATGACCAACCGGAGAATCTGCGAAGCCTGGATCAGATATTAAGCTACAGCTATCGGGTCTCTTTGGCGGCCGATGGCCAGGCTTGCCTTGAGCAGGTGGCGCAAAGCACACCCGATCTTATCCTGTTGGATGTGGATATGCCGTTGATGGATGGTCTGACCGTGTGCTGCCTGGTGAAGGCGGATCCCGTCACATCCATGATCCCCATAATCTTCGTGTCGGCCTTGTCCCGCCTCAGCGAACGCCTTGCCGGTTATCAGGCCGGAGCCGATGATTATGTCACCAAGCCCTATGATGTGGATGAACTGCTGGCCAAGATTCGCATTGCCCTCAATAACCGTCATGATCTCGAAGCGGCCCGGGAGCGCGCCCTCCTTGCCCAGGAGGAGATGGAGGCGTCTCTGGCAGCCTGTCTCGAACTGAACCTGCTCGCCGATTTTATCGATAACAGCCTCGACTGCGATGATTTGCGGACCTTGGGGGAGGGCCTGCTGGAGACCTTTGATCGTTTCGGTTTGAGGGTGATAGTCAGACTGGTGGAGAGCGGACACTACTTTTCCCACGCGGGTGAAGTCGGCATGCTGGACCAGGAGATGATGGAGAGCCTTTATGACAATGGCAAAATCATCGATTTCGGCCACCGTTCACTGTTCAATGCAGAATCGGTTTCCGTGCTTGTGCGCAACATGCCTCTCCATGACCAGACGCGCTACCAGCGTTGGCGGGACAATCTCAAGCTGCTGGTGGAGGTCGTCAACAGCCGCATCTTCAGCCTGCAGCAGCAAGGCAACAGGCAGAAGGAGCGGGAACGCCTGCAGCCCCTGGTCGCAGGTATTCACCAGTTGATCGAGAAGCTGCAGCACTCCGGGGACGATCTGAACTGGGATCAGGCGTGCCACGACCTGAACCGGTTACGCATCGCCTGGGAGTCGCAGCGGGCGTAACTCCCAGGCCCTTAAGCGCCGCTCAACCCACCTTCGGCAAATGGCTGAGTGATGCCCGAATCGCATCATCCGGGTAGTCGAAGTCTTCCAGCTCCCCTTTGAAGTAGCGGTCATAGGAACTCATATCGAAATGCCCATGACCGGACAGGTTGAAGAGCAGGGTTTTCGCCTCACCCGTTTCGGCGCAACGCTTCGCCTCCCGAACGGTGGCGGCAACCGCATGACAGGACTCCGGCGCGGGAATGATGCCCTGGGTCTTGGCAAACAGTTCGCCGGCTTCGAAGGTCTCCAGCTGAGGGATGGCCACCGCGCTCAATAGCCCCTCGTTGTAGAGCTGACTGACGAGGGCCGAATCACCGTGATAGCGCAGCCCCCCGGCATGGATGCCCGGGGGCATGAAATCGTGGCCCAGCGTATACATCTTCGTCAAGGGCGTGAGGCCCTCCGTATCGCCGTAATCATAAGCGTATACGCCTTTGGTCAGCGTCGGGCATGAGGTCGGCTCAACGGCGACCAGATCGATCTCCTTGCCTGCCGCCTTGTCGGCAAAGAACGGGAAGGCGATACCGCCGAAGTTCGAGCCCCCTCCGCAGGGGGCGTAGATCGCATCGGGATAATCCCCCACAAGTTCAAGCTGCTTTTTCGCCTCTTCGCCGATAATGGTCTGGTGCAGCAATACATGGTTGAGCACCGAACCCAGGGCGTAGTTGGTATCCGACCGGCCGGCAGCCTCCTCGACGGCTTCGGAGATGGCGATACCCAATGACCCGGGAGAGTCGGCATCCTGTTGCAGGATATGGCGCCCCGACTGGGTCATGTCGGTCGGGCTCGGAAAGACCTCGGCGCCCCATGTCTGCATCATCGAACGGCGATAGGGTTTTTGTTGATAACTGACCTTGACCATGTAGACCCTGACTTCCAGATCGAACAGTTGCCCGGCAAGGGCCAGGGAACAGCCCCATTGCCCCGCCCCCGTTTCGGTGGCGAGTCGTTTGATGCCCTGAAGTTTGTTGTAATAGGCCTGCGCGACCGCGGTATTCGGTTTGTGCGATCCCGCCGGGCTGACCGCTTCATTCTTGAAATAGATCTTGGCGGGAGTCTTGAGCGCCATCTCCAAACGCTCGGCGCGATAGAGGGGGGACGGCCGCCACAGACGCAGCACTTCACGGACCTCATCGGGAATAGGGATCCAGCGTTGCGCGCTCACCTCCTGTTCGATAATGGCGTCAGGAAAGATTGCGCTGAGCGCATCCGGCGTTACCGGAGAGCCGTCGGGGGCAAGGATCGGCGCCGGTGGGTTGGGCATGTCAGCCACGATGTTATACCAATGGGTCGGCATATCTGCCTCTTTCAGCAGAATCTTGGTCTTCATAAGTTATCGTCTCCCGCTACTTGGCCCGCGTCCCAAATAGTGATTTGATAGCCCGTCCATGATGCAGATATTGTTGGATTGGAATGGGTGTCTTTCCATATCCTGGTAACCATGCAGGATATAAATATAACCACCGATTAATTAACATGGCGATAATCACATAACGTTTGGTTTTTTACCAGCAGGGCTGATTGGATCAGCGTTAACAGGGCCTAGCCTAAAGCTTTTAATTGAGAGATGTCATGAATGATTCCACCCGGGTATTTCGATGCCGCTGATCACCTTGCGCAGGCTGTATCTCAGTTATGGCGACCGGCCGTTACTGGATGGTATCGATCTCAACATCGAGAAGGGGGAGAGGATTGCGCTGCTGGGCCGTAACGGGGCCGGAAAGTCAACCCTGATGCGAGTCATTCAGGGTAGTGTCGTGCCGGACGACGGGGAGCGTGTCGTAAGCAGCGGGACAAGGATCGCCCATCTGATCCAGGAGGTGCCGGATGGGGTCGAGGGGAGTGTCTTCGATGTGGTGGCGGACGGCGTCGGTCAGCTGGCCGACAAGATCAAGGCCTACCACAAAATCAGCCATCAGCTTGCGGAGACGGGCGATGACAGCCTGTTGTCATCCCTGTCGAAGGCGCAGCACGCGCTCGAGGCCGGTGAGGGCTGGCAACTGGAGCAACGGGTGGAGACAGTCATATCCAGAATCGGTCTGGATGCCGGTACCCGGTTCAGTGCGCTGTCGGGAGGCCTGAAGAGGCGTGTCCTGCTGGCTCAGGCCCTGGTGGCGGAACCGCAGTTGCTGCTGCTCGATGAACCCACCAACCACCTCGACATCGGGGCCATCCGCTGGATGGAGGAGTTTCTGCTCGGTTATCCGGGCGCGATCCTCTTCGTCACCCACGACCGGGCCTTCCTGCGCCGCATCGCCACCCGGATTCTGGAACTCGATCGCGGCGGCTTGACCGACTGGCCGGGTGACTACGCCAATTTTTTACGCCGCAAGCAGGAACTGCTGAATGCGGAGGAACAGGCCAATCAGCGTTTCGACAAACGGCTTGCCCAGGAAGAGGTCTGGATTCGTCAGGGCATCAAGGCGCGGCGTACCCGCAATGAGGGCCGGGTCAGGGCGCTTAAGGCAATGCGCCAGGAGCGACAGCAGCGGCGCGACCGGCAGGGCAGGGTAAAAATGCGGATCGATGCGGGAGAGCGTTCCGGCAAGCTGGTCGTGGAGGTCGAGGATATCGGCTACGCCTGGGAGGAGAAGCCGGTGGTGCGGGATCTCACCACCACCATCCTGCGCGGTGACCGGGTGGGCGTCATCGGCCCCAACGGCTGCGGCAAGACAACCCTGTTGAACCTGCTGCTGGGCGAACTGCGGCCCGATTCGGGCCGGGTCAAACTCGGCACCCAGCTGCAGGTGGCCTATTTCGACCAGCTTCGCGGTCAGCTCGATGAGGAGAGCTCTGTACAGGATAATGTGGGGGGCGGCAGCGACAAGGTGGAGGTCGGTGGAAAAAGCAGGCACATCATCGGATATCTGCAGGATTTCCTGTTTACCCCGGAACGCGCCAGAAGCCCGGTGAAGGCACTCTCCGGCGGTGAGCGCAACCGGCTGTTGCTGGCCAAGCTTTTTACCAAACCGGCCAATGTGCTGGTGCTCGACGAGCCGACCAACGATCTGGATGTGGAGACCCTGGAGTTGCTTGAGGAGCTGCTCTCCGACTACCCGGGAACCCTGCTGCTGGTCAGTCACGACCGGGAGTTTCTGGACAATGCGGTGACCAGCTGCCTGGTCTTCGAGGGTGAAGGCAGGGTGGCGGAATATGTCGGTGGATTCAGCGACTGGGAGGCCCATGCCCGGGCCAGGCAACCGGCGGAGTCGAAGCCAAAGAGCGGGAGCGGGGTCAAGTCTGTTCCGGAGAGGCCGAAAAAGAAGAGTGAGAAGCTGAGTTACAAGGACCAGCGGGAGCTCGACGCGCTGCCTCAGAGGATCGAAGCGCTGGAAGCGCGGCTCGACGAGCTACAGACCAGTCTGGGCGATCCGGACCTCTATCGCACCCAGGGGGAACGGGTCGCAGAGCTTCAGCAGCAAATGTCCGTGGTGCAACTGGAACTGGATCAGGCCTATGAGCGTTGGGAAACACTGGAATCGATGCAGAGCGGCAGTTGAACGCGGTGCGGTCACCCTGTTCCTGCTTACACTGATGACGCTGGTTTGGGCGGGCGGCGCCATGGCGGGCGCCGGCTGTGCCGTGGCGAAGCGTCTCGGCGACTCCCTGGCCATCGAATGGGTGGCCGCACCGGACGAGAGCGTCGAGTCGGCCATCCGCAAGGCCAAACAGAAGCTGATCGAACAGGGTTACCGCAAGAAAGGTCAGGACGTGCACGCCCAGGCCAGTAGCGGGTTGCGCCATGCCCACATGGTCATAGTCAAGACCACCTATACCACGATGACGGGGCGCACCCGCACCAGCTACGGCTGCGGCTACAGCCCGCGCTCGGCCGCCGAAGCGGAACGGGCGGCGCTCTATGATCTGCGCAACTACTCCTGGGGCTGGAAGCCGGAACTGGGCTATGAGGTGCTGCGGTCGTTTCGCTATTGATGCGAAAACGCATCGATCCGAGTCACGGCCCGGTGTGAACCGCCTGTCCGATAAGCATCCGTTCAGTCTGTCCCGTCATTTGTCGATCAGCGATGAGGCTCAGGAGAAGCGCTATCTTGTTCCATGCGGCTTGAAATATACCCGGACGCAACCCTGTTCGACCCCATGTCGCCGTACCGAAACGCTCCATCGGCATTGAACGGCCCGGCATCGGTTGAACTGCACCCGCTGTCGGGCCGATGCGGCCCGTCGACGATGCAATAGGAGCCGTGATTGACTCGATTTCAGTCAACGCCGATTTGCGAGAAGACGACAGCGGGGCGAATAGAATCGATGGCGAATCGTCTGGAATCACCAATGGGACGGCGTGACCCGATAAGGCGCGGAACTGAATCTCATTCGAGCGAAAGGGATGGTCCGTCGCGCCGTATTTACCCTATACCGGGCAGGTTCGAGTGAGAGAAGGGGAAAAACAGGTAAAAGGCGTCCGATTACCCGCGATACCCGGCCGATCGTAAACGTTTTTTTTAAGCAAGCCGCGAATGTTCGCAAATGGTTACAAGTCCGCAAATGAACGCGAATAAACGCAAATCCATATTCTTACTCTCCAGCAGCGTCGATTGGATTGGTGTTAACGGGCCCTGATACGACCGGGTGTTCAGCACCCGGTCGTTCAGGGTGTCAACCGTTCTGCGGTTACGGCCCAGTCTCCGCATTGTTGCGGCTGCCGGCGCCCCTGAAGCGGCTGCCCAGCGAGTTGCGCAGATCCTCCAGGCCGCTGACGCCGCCGGTCATCTTCGCGAAGGCATAGACCTCCAGCGCGGCGTTGTAGGCGTCGCTGCCGACCGCCATCATGGTGCTGTCGATCAACTCGCTCAGCTTGGAGAGTGCGATCTTGATCGGCAGCATGGCATGATAGAGCGATACGTCGCGCTCCAGCTCCTCCAGGTCGAAACTGCCAGGCAGCATCTCGGGGTTCTGCCTGGCGATGCCGAGCGCGCGGTCGACGAAGGCCAGGCTCTTGTCGCCCATCTTGTTGAGTTTGCGTTTTTCCCCGTTACTGAGCCCGATGAGAAAGGGCAGTGACTGGAGTTGCTGAATGGCGGCGAGTGCGGCGGCCTGCTCATCGGCAGTGAACTCCGCAGAGATTAGATTTTGAGACATGGTAACTGCTACTCCTTGAATCGGTCCATGATGTTTTCCTTTGCCGCAGGCCCTGAAGAGATCCGATGTCGTGAAAGACGTCCTGCGGACCGGCATAGCGTAGCGGGTTAAAGCGGGATTGCCAACCATTTAATGAGCTATGGATAGTGATAGACTGGTGTACGATTTCTGATTTGATAGACTAGGAAAACCAATCAGCCAGTGAATGGAACTGTTGTAGCTGGTACGCGATTTCCGATTTGATAGACTTCAGCTGATAGTGAATGCACGACTTGCAGCGTTGTAGCTGGTACGCGATTTCCGATTTGATAGACTTTGAATAAGAACGTTTGCCCGACTGGTATTGTTGTAGCTGGTACGCGATTTCCGATTTGATAGACTACTGGGGATACCAAATCGACAGCCAGCAGTGTTGTAGCTGGTACGCGATTTCCGATTTGATAGACTCCGATGTACGCAACTCCCGGTCTTTACCGGGATTTTTCCTATTCCGGTCATGAAAAAACAGGCCAGTTTGATTAGAAAAGCGAATATTGCTGCGGATTTTTCCGCTTCTGTCTGACCTTGCCGACGAAACTGACGATGTTTTCATACTGCTTGTCTGTGATGGTGATGATGTCGATGCGCCCGCCGTCCGGCATGTTCTCCCGGATCCGCCGGCAGTAGGTTTCCGCCTGCTCCTTGCCTGAGCAGAGGCGCATATAGACGGAATACTGCGCCATTTCGAAGCCCTGGTCGAGCAGAAAATGGCGAAACCCGGTGGCCGCCTTGCGTTCGGCCTTTGTCGTCACCGGCAGATCGAACAGGGTCATGAGCCACATAAGCCGGTATGCCGAGAGCTGGCTCATGGGAGTCGCGCGAAGACCGAGAGGTCCGGCAGCGGCTTCAGCAGCGGCAGGTCGAGGGAGCGGCGCTCACCCAGGTAGTGTTGCGCCAGCGAGACGGCCAGCCGGTGCGGGCAGCTGATGACCGGGGTGGTGCCCGCATCGGTTTCCAGGTCGTGGAAGAGCAGGTGCGCCAGTTTGCCCTTGCCGTCGGGGTCGAGGTCGAGGCGGTCCGCCTGCACCAGGGCGTGAACCCGCAGATCGACCAGGGGGCGGAAGGGTTCCATCAGGTCGTCCACCAGGCGCATGGCGTTGTAGCTGTTGTGGTGATGCAGCCCCAGGCTGGGGTGGAGCCCGGCGGCGATGACGCTTCGGGCGACGGCGGAGCGCAGGATGGTATAGCCGTAGTTGAGCAGCCGGTTGTGATCCCCGCCGTTGCGGTCGCGCCGGAAATCGCCGCCGAAGAGCAGGTGCCAGTAGCGGCGCGCGCCCTGGGCCTCGACATTCTCCGGGTCGCCGGAGCGCACCTTGACTGCCAGGGCGGCCAGCGGTGCATGGGGGCGGCCGAGTGATCGCAGCGCCGCCGCCTGCATCTTCAGCTTGGCCCTGACCAGGGTCTGCCAGAGTCTTTTGCGTTGGGGGCGTCGGCTGGCCAGTTGGGCGTCGATGCGCTTGGCCTGTTGAAAGTGCCCGTCCACCGACAGCAGCATACCCACCGGCAGATGGTTGTCGGCGCAGAGCACGAACGGCACCCCCCGTTCGGCCAGGGCGGCGAGCAGGTTGCTTGAGTGGGTGGTGCCGTGACCCGAGGCGATGACCGCCGCCAGGTCGTCCAGCGGCACCCGCGCCAGTTCCCCGCCACGGTGGCTTATCACCATGAAGCCGCGCTTGAGCGAGAGGTAGCGGTTGCTCTCGCCGATCTCGATGATGCGTCCCGGCATCGGACTTCCCTCTATCCGTCATCGGTCTCACCCCTTGAAACCAGGGTCCTTCACCCGACCCAGCAGGTCGACGAAGACCCGGCGGGCGCGGAGCTTACGCAATTTATCGGGCGATTTGGTCAAATACTTGAATGTGGATTGTTTGTCGCGGTTTCTGGCATCGGCATTGGCTTCAAAATGTTCTGCCATGACTACTTTGCCTTCAGTCAACAGAACGATTCTCATAATACGCCTGTTGCCGGGGTTTTCTTCAATAGCAATAAGGTCGTCACGGATCAGCCGCATGAGCAGGGGCATGCCGTCAAACGTCTGCTGGCGAAACCGTTCATGATTTCCCATGAATGCCCGATAGGCGGGCTGGTTGGCGGTAAAGCTGGTGATCAACGCGCCGTCCCAGCGGCCCTTTTCGTTGACGAAGAGTTCGTAGCAGTAATTGGCGCCCCCTTTATAGAGCTTGGCCGGGTAAGCGGGTCTGCGCTTGCGATCGGGACTGATGGCCGTACCTTTCAGTGGTACTGTGACGCCGGAGATCTTGCGCAGCAGCCGGACCTTGTTGGGGTAGTCCTCACGGCCCTGCAGCTCGGCCTGCCTTGCCTGAAACGCCTTGCCGTCCAGTCCCGCCAGCTGTTTTTCCAGCCTTCGCGTCAGCCCGGCGCTCTCCAGCAGGGCAAGATCCTTCGGTCCCTTCAGGCTGGCGAGGGAGACGCGATGGCGGGCCGTGTAGACGCCCTTGTCGGTGGGGCCGTCGACGATGCCGTAGGCGGTCTCTTCATGCAGCTGGCTCTGGGGATTGTGGTCCGGTTTGTGGGAGACGACGCAGCGGGCCAGGGCCTTGTCCAGTGTCTGGCGGAAGTCGGGCCAGGGCATCTCCTTATCCAGGTCGGCAAAGATCCGCTCGTCCCCCTGGGATTCCGCCCGCCCCGCCCGGGTGGCGATGCGTTGCAGCAGCCCCCGGTCGGTGACCGCCACGACGGCGGCGTCGATGGCGTGGTGGCGATGGTCGTCCCGGTTTTTCCGGTTCCCCTCATTCAGCAGGCCGTTCAAGCCCCATTTGCCCCGGATCAGGGCGGTCAGCCGGCCGGGGGTGACGTCCACCCGCCTGCAGACCGATTGCAGATAGTGGCGCGAGACCCGGGAGAGATAGGCGGTGTCGGTGAGCTGCCGGGCGAGAAAGCCTTTTCCGTCCTCCCCCGTGAACTCGGCGAAGTTCCCCAGCCATTTGGTGTAGGCCTCCTCCCTGAAGCGTTTGCGCTTTTCGTAGGGCAGGGCCTCGGCCCGCGCCTGCATCGCCTCCCAATCGACGCCGGCTGTATCGGCGGCGTAGCTATAGGGGTCCCGGTTGCCCTTGGCCGCGTTGCCCTCCCGGGTGGCGAGGATCTTGTTGTTGTAGCTGTCGTCCAGGGTTTTGGAAAAGGGCAGAATATGGTCGATCTGGTAGTGGTTGCTGAAGAGCAGGGTCGGCTTGATCAACTCGCCGCTATAGACGCATCGCGGCGCAAGCGGACCAAGCTCCTTGAACAGGCGCAGGCGCAGACGGTTGGCGGCGGTGGGCCGTTGTTTCCACGCCTCGAGCAACTCTTTGTTCAGCATCTCGTTGCGTTCGCGGTTTTCCACGTTATCCCGGTTGGCGCGCCGCTTCTGCTCGCGGCTGAGCTTGAGTTCCCGTGCCAGCTCCACGCTGATCTGCGCCGGCGGGCCGTAGCGGTCGATGACGGCGTTGACCAGCTTGCGCAGTTGGTTGAGGCCGATATGCACGGTGGGGTTGGTGATCCGGCCGTACTCCTTTTCGTCCGGGTCGGTGGCGTTGGGCATCTCCTGGGTGTGGCGCCAGAGGATCTCCCCGTAGTAGGGTAGACGCTCTCTCTGCCCTTTCTCCTGCGCCGCCCGGTGGTCTTCGTAGCCGGCCGCTTTGACGGCCTGATCGTAAGTGAGGGGTTGGTCGGCTTCCTCGTTCCAGCCTTCACTGAGATGAGGCGACACCCGCCCGATGGCCGTTCGGCCGAAGCGCAGATGGCCTTCATCCAGCGTGACACTGGCCAGGTAGTCCGCCGCTGCCTGATCGAGACCGTAATGCTGTTTCAACCAATGGGTCAGCGCTGCTTCGTCTTCGTTTTCCAACAACTGTTCGACGATGGCGTCCTGCGCGGCCGGCGGCAGATCGAACCAGGCCTTGCCGAAGCCTTTCCTGTTGGCCAGGCGGTGGGTGCTGGTGTCGCCATAGAGCTCCTTGCGCAGGCCGCCCTGTTCGACGGTGAAGACAAAGGCGTCACGGTTCTCTTTGCCGAAGAGACGTTGCCGCAGGGCCTGGTAGTTGGCCTTTGCGCGGGCGGAGAGATAAGCAGCCAGGTCGTCTCGTTCGTCTCGTCTCAAAGGGCGTTCTTCACCTGTGGACAAGTCGATCAAGCGAAGATGATTGAGTTCCTGATAGAGACGAAAGCGCTGGGATGAGGGCAGGGCCAGGGGGGCGCGGGCCTCGCTTGGCTCCAGCCAGCACTTGCCCACGGGGGGGGATTTCAGGGGGCGCTGACGCAGCAGGATATCCCTCAGCGTCGCCCGGGCCTGGTCGTGCAGCTGTTCGGGATGGTAGGTCCGCTGTTTTTCCCACAGGGCGTCGAACTCGTCGGCGACCATCTCGCGGGTGACATAGAAATCGTAGGCCGCCTTGACGCCGCTGCCCCGCAACCGGGCGCGGCTGCCCCTGCCCGCCAGTAAGCGGTGGTAGAGCGCCTCGCCCACGGTTCGGTAGCGGGAGAGCTCCTCCGTGGCGAAGCGGTCGGCGGCCTGTTTGATCTTGCCCGACTCCCCCGCTTTGCGGTCGGCCTTGCGATTGCTCTTGAAGCCGCGCCGTTGATTGAGGTGGAACAGGGCGCGTCCGAACTCATGGAGTGAAAGTGCGCTGTCCAGACCCCTATTGCGTAAGGTGTAGGGGTCGCGCGGTTGCAGCGCTTTACGCGCTTTCTCCTCCTGTGGCAGGAGTCCGTAGCGAATCAGATGGTCGAGAAAGGCTCGCTGACGGCGCAGAAAACGATCGCGCCGCCGCCGCTGGGAACGCGGCTCCCGCCGGTTGACCGCCAGGGATTCGCCGGACTGGGGATCCCGCCCGTCAGGAAAGATTCTCGATCCGATCCGCACCAGCGACGCTGGCCTGGGCGGGTCCGCATCATCCAGCGCGACGATCGCCCAGCCGATCGAGTGAGTGCCGATATCTAGTCCGAGGCGGTATCTCATGAAAAACTCCCTTTTTATCAAACTGTTTTGTAGAATGGGAAGCGCCGGGCATTCTCAGCATGTGGTCTTGGACACCCCTTGAAGAGAACACGGCGGATCGGCTGTAAAAAGCATTGCGCTGAAGCCGATACTTTCGGATGGCACCCCGGCTGATCCGCTGGCCCCGGTCTTTGGCCTTGCAAATAGAAATCACGTTAACTACAACTCAACAACCTCATAAGTTTTAAAAAAATCAGGCATGTGTGCTACAATTCCTTCCGCAAATCGGAAATCGCGTTCTGTTTCTTGGCTACTAACAAGGCAGAATTGCCAACAGATGAGAGGCCGGGTCTTTACCCGGCCTTTATTATTTTAGGCCGCCGAAGCGGAACGGGCGGCGCTCTATGATCTGCGCAACTACTCCTGGGGCTGGAAGCCGGAACTGGGCTATGAGGTGCTGCGGTCGTTTCGCTATTGATCGATCGCGGTTGAAGCGATACCTGCGATGGAAAAGCCGGTCTGGCTCTATACTTTAACCTGAAGCCCCGTACTTGGAGCTGTAATCACTCCTAGGAAGCATTGAATACCCCGGAGGAACGGGTTGCCACAGGTTTCCTGTCGTTCGTCAACCGATCCCGGTGCAGACGACGCTTCCGGAGGGTTGTCCAGGGCATTGATTGGAGGCCGGGTTGAAGTGATCGACAGAAAAAAGCACTGGCAAAACATATATCGGGATAAACCCCCCTCGGAAGTGAGCTGGTATCAGACTGAACCGAAGCTGTCGTTGCAACTGATCCATCACTGCCGGGTCGCCAGGGACGGGGCGATCATCGATGTAGGGGGTGGTGCGTCGGTACTGGTCGATCACCTGTACCGGCAAGGTTTTACCAACCTGGCTGTGTTGGATATCTCCGACAGGGCGCTGGCTGTGGCTAAACAGCGACTGGGAGATGCGGCAGGTAAAATCGAGTGGTTCGAATCCGATATTACAGAATTCAGATCGCCCCACCGGTTTTCGCTTTGGCATGACCGGGCTGTGTTTCACTTCTTGACCGATAGATCGGACAGGGACGCCTATATCGAGGCATTGAAGCTGGCATTGAGACCGGGCGGCCATCTGATTATCGCAGCGTTTGCGATCGGCGGCACGAAAAAGTGCAGCGGTCGGGATATCGTGCAATATGATGCATCAAAACTAACGCGTGAGTTGGGCGCGGCGTTCGAGTTGGTGGAAGAGAAAAACGAGATGCATATAACGCCGGCAAACAAAGCGCAGCAATTTACCTATTTTCGTTTTGTCAGGCCCGACTGACCACATCCGATTAGTGTTAACAGGCCCTAAGATTAATGGCTATCTATGTTTTACTGGCGATAAATATCGCCAGCATATTCATTTGTCACCAGATCGCTAAATCGCGTGGCGGCAGGCCGGTATTGTGGGCGGTTCTGGGTGCGGCTTTCGGCCCGCTTGCGATCCCGTTTGCATTAATGATCAAACCCGGCCCGGTGGATGGAACGGGAAAGTAGTCCTTTATCCCGCGGGTGATCTCCCTGATATATTCCAGCTGCCGGCAAGGTTCGGTTGTGCAGCGTCATTCGCGGTGCGCGCCGTCCGTCGCGGCCGGTATCACGACATGTGGGCAGTTCGCCGCGATCTCGTCATACACCCGCCATGACGTGTCCTCATACCTGCGGGAGAAATGGAACGGAATCAGGTGACGCACAGCGGCGCTGTTGGCGATCTCCGCGCAGGCGGTCGTGGTCAGGTGGCCGGTGCGCCGGGCCTGCGCGGCATCTTGCTGCATGAACGGGGATTCGCAGAACAGGGTGTGCGCCTGTCCGGCCAACAGGGTGAGTCGGGCGCGGTTGCGGGGCGTGTCGGCCAGGTCGGTGGCATAGACGATTTTGCAGCCGGGCGTGGTCTGGGTGAGGGCGGCGGCCAAGGCGCCGACCGTCTCGCTGGTTCCATCCGGCAGGGAAAGATACTCATCCGGCCGCTGTTCGATCATCAGCTGCTTCAGCCTGGTCAGCCAGGGACCGGGTTGCAGCCCGCGTTCACTGAGCTTCCCCTCGAGCACATTGACCTGCGGCATCGGTTCGAAGGCGTAGGCGATGACGGGTATGCCGTGCTCGAGGGTGACGGCGCGCACGCGAAATCCGGGCTCATCGACGACGATGCCATACTCGATCGCTGTCCCGCCGTCCGGCCGAATGCCCGCCGCACCCGCCTGCAGATTGAAGCGGACCAGTCGCTCGCCATGCAGCTCGGCGACCTCGAATCGGGGGCCTCGATCACCGATCCGGTCCCAATGGATGCCGTTGATCAAATGCGCTATCTGAATAGCGAGCCCCGGTGGCCCATGGAGCCGGCATCTTCCCGATTCGCCGATACGCGATCGCAGCAGCCAGAGAAAGCCGCAGATGTGATCCATATGGGCGTGGCTGATGAAGACGTCGCTGACCTGGTGCGCGATCCGCGCCGGGAGCCGCGCGCCGTCGCCCAGGTCGAAGAGCAGGCTGCGCCGCTGGTGCGCCAGGCGGAGATGGAGTTGCGGGTCGCCGAACACCCCGTTCATCAGGACTGCGGTTGCGCTGGGGGTCTGCACCATGGGCCGGGGTCCGCTATCCTGCGGCAGCCTGTCGTCGGGCACCAGGTCGGAGGGGGGGAGGTAACGCACCACGCTCTCCGCGAAGCGTTTGCCGGTCATCAGCAATCCCGACTCGTCCCGGACGGCGTCGCGCACCAGGATAACCCCTGTCTGCCGGTTATCCGGCGGCAGCAGGACTCGGAGTCTCTCCTCCTCCATGCCGACCGCCTCACCCATGCCGGCCGTGCGGGCGCCATCGAGAAACGCCACCTGCTTGCCCACCCAGGCTTCGGACGCCTGGCGGGGCGGCGTCCCCAGGACGGCGACTTCGGACAGGTCGATCTCCACCTCGCTCGCATGGGACAGATAGTCGTCCCAGCGGCGGGTTCGCTGCCGGTCGCGAAGGCCCTTTCCCGGCCGTCCCGCCGACGCCGACGCCTCCACCGTCACGACCTCGGCGGCCAGCGCCTGCAGCTCCTGGCCGAGGTGGAGCGGCTGTCCCTCGCGCATCAACACCATCACCAGATCCGCATCCGCACGGTGCGCCAGCGATGTCAGCAGTTCAGCCCCCGCCACACCCCGCACAACCCCGGGCGTATCGAGCAGCAGTATGCCGCCTTCCACCTGGCCGGCCAGACCACCGGCGGCCTCGATCAGCGGCAGGCGGAAGCGGGCGGCGTCGAGAGTGCAGACAGCCGCGCGGTCGATTACTTCCCACGCGTCCTGTTTCCATAGGCCCAGATTGACCGCGCCCGGGATACCGAATGCCGGCATCCCCGGGTCCGCCGCGAGACAGTGGACCGGTCTGCCTGCCTTGTGCAGCGATTCCGCCAGGGCATTTGCCAGCGTGCTCTTGCCGATGCCGGGCGGGCCGACCAGCACTACCCGTCGTGCCCGGGCCAGCAGCAGCTCGGCCAATGATTCCGGATGCGCTGCGGAGAAATGTCGCTTCATCTGTGCAGGTCCATATGGCGGAGACGATTTTTTGTGGCGGTTGACAGGTCCGGGTAGAGGCTGCCGGATTTCGTCACAGCTTACCACCTAAGCCTAATGGATGATGGGGGATCGGGTAGTTCAGGGATGAAATGAGCGGAGCAAAAATCAGCCGGCAATGGGTGCCTGGCATGGTCCTCGCTGCCGATGCAGTCGATGAGCGGTTACAGGTGGTGGAAGTAGCGCTACACTGATTTCATCAGGTCCCGTCCGGAGACGAATACACAGGCATTCCCAAGGGGGTTGTATGGCGCCAAGAATTCTCGCTTTCGCTGGCAGCAGCAGGAAAGAATCCTTCAACAAAAAGATCCTGTCGATTGCCGCGTCGGGGGCCGAGGCGGTCGGGGCGGATGTTACCCGGATCGATCTGGCGGATTTCCCGATGCCGCTCTTCAATCAGGATCTTGAGCGCGAACAGGGGATTCCGGAGAATGCACTTGAATTTAAAAGCGTTCTGATGGATCACGATGGCTTCATTATCGCGTCTCCGGAATATAACAGCGCGTTCAGTCCATTGCTCAAGAACGTTATCGATTGGGCATCCCGCGCCACATCGGAAGATGAGCCGCCGCTGGCGGCTTTCCGAGGTAAGACGGCCGTGATCCTGGCTGCATCTCCGGGGGCCTTGGGCGGGCTTCGCGGCTTGGTTTTTTTAAGGATGCTGCTCGCCAATATCGGCGTTACGGTCTTGCCTGACCAGCAGACCGTTCCACAGGCGTTCAAGGCCTTCAATGATGATGGATCGCTGGTGGACGGGCGCAAACAGGAAGCTGTCCTGGCGCTTGGCCGTAAGCTGGCGAATACAGTGGGTAGACTGCATGCCGAATAGGGGGCGCCGGTGATCGCAGACATCGTGGTGGGCCTGGTCGCCATTCAGCACATCGCTTTTCTGGTGCTGGAGATGTTCCTTTGGGACAAGCCGGTGGGCCTGCGTGTGTTTGGTCATAGCAGAGAGCGCGCGGCGATTACGCGAGTGTTGGCCGCCAATCAAGGCTTGTACAACGGCTTTCTGGCTGCCGGGCTTTTGTGGGGGGTTATCCTGGGCGCCGATGGCGCGGGCGTGAAGATATTCTTTCTGAGCTGTGTGCTGCTTGCCGGTGTTTACGGTGCGGCAACCGCCGGCAGAAAGATCCTGTTGATTCAGGCCTTTCCTGCGGCGATAGGTCTGTTGCTCGTATACCTATGGTAGAGATTCACCGACTTGATTCCGTCCGCTTATGTGGGAGCGCCACGGTAGTAGTGCCATAAAAACAGCGAACCCACGCTTCGCCAGGGCGACCAATGGGCGACCAGTTCCTGCGCCTGTTTGACCGACGGTTTATCCGGCAGGTTTTTCAGTCGGCCCAGTGCGACGCGCAGGGCCAGGTCGTCGGCGGGAAAGATGTCCTGTCGTCGCAGTGAGAACATCAGGTAGATCTCGGCGCTCCAGCGGCCGAATCCCCGGATTGCCGTGATGCTGGCTATCGCGTCATCATCACTCATCGCAGCCAGACCGTCGATATCAAATCCGCCCGACACCACGGCTTCCGCCATGCCTTTGGCGTATTCAATCTTGCGGAATGACAGGCCGGCGTCACGTAAGACCCGCTCCTCAGTCGCTATCAGTGCGCCGGCGGACAACTCGGGCAGACAATCTTTCAACCGACCCATGATCACCCGTGCCGCTTCAGTTGATATCTGCTGACTGACAATCGTCGACAGGAAGGTCTCAAATCCCTTTGGTCGGATGCGGGGGGATGGCGGGCCCAGTTCGGCATATGCCTGTTTGAGTTGCGGATCGACCAGGCTCAGTGCTTTCATGCCCGCTGCGATGTGTTGGGTATTCATGCTGGCTGTGATGGATCGATAAATAAACACATGTTCTCTGGATAGAATGGCATATTCTGTGGAGAGCATCATAGGATGGAGCAGGGGGCATCCGATTTTTCTCTTTCTAATGGCGGGCAGGGCTCCACTAAAAGCGGTTTAGAAGATCATACGAACACAGATTCTCAAAGTGCCAGGATGATTCGGATAGAACGACAAGAATCGGATGGATGAATTCGATCAGCTGCGCTCTATTGGACAAGCCGAAGGCGGCGCGTTCAGCGGGTTCCGCCTGTACGGCGACCGGATCGGCGTTCTGATTCCCTGTCATCGCGTATTGCGGGGAGACGGTAAGCTTGGCGGCTAGCGTTGGGGAGTTGACAGGAAACGGGCATTGTCTGGCATGTCTGCCTGTCGTCCGGTCTGACAGTGTCTAAACTATACAAACCCACAACTGCAGGTTACATAGCCATGTCTGAACTGAAACTGTACGACTATCCCAGGTCGGGAAACTGCTACAAGGTGCGGCTGCTGCTCTCCATGTTGGGCCTCGATTATGCGCGTATCGACACCGATGTGCTGAAGGGGGAGACACTGACGGTTGAGTTCAAACAGATCAATCCCCGTGGACAAGTGCCGGTATTGCTGGATCACGACCTGATTGTTTGGGATTCGATGGCGATCCTGGTATATCTCGCCAGGCGCTATGGTGACCGGGACTGGCTGCCGACCGATCCGGTGGCCGAGGCCCGCGTCATGCAATGGTTGGCGGTGTCGGAAAATGAATTGCTTTATGGTCTGGCGCGGGCGCGTGCCACGCTGGTGCTGGGCCGGCCCTTCGATTTGGCGCAGTGTCAACAGGATGGACGGGCCGGCCTGGCCGCGATGGAAGAGCGGCTGGCGGATGCCGACTGGTTGGCGGGTGGAAATGTCACCGTTGCCGATATCGCCTGTTATCCTTATGTATCGTTGGCTTCTGAAGGAGGGGTCTCGGTGCAGCCCTATCCCGCCGTTTGTGGATGGCTTGAGCGAATTGAGGCATTGCCGGAGTGGGTGCCTTTTCTACCCCGGTGAAAGCCTGTCCAGCGTCGTGCCGCGCCTCCATTAAATCCAGTTAGCCCTCCCCCAAAGGATATTGATAGCCTTGGTCTGGCATGGAAATTCAGAAAAGACTAATATAATAAGATTAGTGATTTCCGTGTGTTTGCCGTCACAGCGCGGCTTAATGGAATATTCCATTCGGAGGTTGATATGAAGCGATTGATCCTGTCACTGGTATTGAGTCTGACCAGTCTCCCTCTCACGGCAGATGTGGCTGTGTTGGTGCACGGCTATCTGGGCAGTGCCTATTCCTGGCAGCATAGTGGCGTGAATGCGGCACTGATGAGCCATGGTTGGCAACCGGCCGGCATCATCACGCCAAGAGGGTTGCTGCCCGCACCTGCCGGTTCAGCGGCGAATAAATTCTATACCGTTGAACTGCCATCGATGGGGCCGGTGGGGCTACAGGCTGACATGCTGCGAAACATGCTGGGCCTGGTGGCTCAACAACATCCTGAGGAACCGATTATCCTGGTCGGGCACTCCGCAGGTGGTGTGATCGCCAGAATGGCCTTGGTGCAGGGAGGCGTGGATGCTCCCAAGGCATTGATCACCATCGCATCCCCCCATCTGGGTACAGTGCGTGCAGTCGAGGCGTTGGATGAGACCGACGATCCATTTCCCATTAGCGTCATCAAAGAGTTCTTCACCGGCGAACTCTATGATGTGGTACGCGATTCATGGGCGGTATTGCTGGATCTGGTGCCGGAACGGCCGGGCAATCTGCTGTTTTGGCTGAACCGGCAGCCCCATCCCTCGATCCGTTATGTCTCGATAGTGCGTACCGGTCCGGTGGGCATGGGCGATGAACTGGTTCCCGCCTTCAGCCAGGACATGAACAATATTCAAGCCCTGAGCGGGCGATCCGAGACACGGCTGTTCTCCGTCAGCCATGCCCTGCAGTCATTGGATGGACGGGTGTTGGTGGAGCTGTTGGCAGAACTATGAGGCCCTAAGAGGTGCAGCGGCGATTCAAGTCGATAGCCGCAGCGTGAGTGGTTGCAGTGGGATAACTAGACGATCTCCACTACCCGCATGATTATTTTACTCCTGCGTCTGTCACTTGTTCGTCGCTCTTCACCATGATTCGAAGCCCGTGTCGGGCTACGCCTGTCGCGGCTGGGAAACCTCCGCTGATAGCGATGTGGTTTGAGGAACAAGCCATTCACGGTTTTACCGTCCAGGTTTTCGATGATGGTGTCGGCCAGTTTGGGCGACTCTACCTGCACGATGGCGTGATACTCCACTGTATCCGTATTTAAATCCATGATTCGGATTATTTTCGATCGTGTGATGGTGCTATTCTTTTTTGCCGGTATCAGAGACCAACCGGATCGGGCGCCCCTCATTGTGGCTTTCCTGATCTCCTTGGAGGATACTCCGTATGGGAGATGTTTATAAAAGATCCACATATGCTCTCCTCTCTAACCTCATGCATGATGGCCTGATCCACAGACAGAGAGCGATGTTTGATCTTATCCGGTGAAATACAGCTCCTCCAAGCTCCCTGCAGTTGTGGTGTCGTTTCTAATCTGCAGTAGATGATGTCTGCAACACCCTTTCAATATTGCAGCGGCCATTCATGATTGTTAGTTTTGTTGTTGGCTGTAACAGTATAGCTTCATTTTTTGACTATGCGTAACTGTCGATGATGTGGGGTATTCGCTTAAGCAGGCGTGAATTGTAAAGAACTGTATAGCCGAATTTTCATATGTTATTTGCAGTCAATACGGAATATACCTCATGGTAGGTATCATGGAATTCGATAAAAAACCTTGGATATCAGAGGGGTTGTGATGTTTTTATCATTATCCGCCACAGGTTTGGTCATGTTGATCTGCCGGTTGATAATATAGTGTTCCGCATGGTCAATATTGATCGGATAGTTGGTGATGAATCATTCAATGGAGGATGAGTGATCCGTCATGACCGCTCCGGGCTGATGTAGACCGATGGCGAAGTGATGCGGCTAGTCTGTTTCGGCGTGCCAGCGGTGGGGAATAGACGCAGATTGCTGGTCCGGCATTTTGCAGGGAAGATCAGCACATGGCTTAACGAAGAGTAATGATCCATGCGCCAGGTTGTCGCTTTTTCACTTAGACAGCGTGTTTTCTACAATCTGATGTTTGTAGTGCTGATCGTTGTCGGCTTCATCTCTCTGTTTGCGCTTCCCGCAGAACGTTATCCGAATTTCGGGTTTGGCGAGGTCATCATCTCCACTGTTTATCCGGGCGCCTCCTCCGTGGAGGTTGAGAGTCTGGTGACAAGGAAAATCGAAGATGCCTTGGAAAAGGTCGATGATGTGGAGTGGATAAGCTCCACCTCTTTCAGCGGGCGTTCAAATATTCGTCTTAAATTCGTAGACGATTCCGACTATGACGCACTCTATAACGAAGTCAGATTCGAAGTGCTCAATATCGTCAGTGAGTTGCCGCAGGGTGTGGATCCTCCTTCGCTGCTGAATGCCAAGGTGCAGGATTGGTTGCCGGTTATAACCATCAACCTGGTGGGTGATCACAGCAATCGCGCATTGGCATTGATGGGCGAGGAGATAAAGACTCGCTTGCTGAAGATTCCCCATGTGCAGCAGGTCGATTTCTCCGGCAAACAGACACAAGAGTTTCATATCTATCTCGATCCACAGAAACTGCGTGAGATCGGTATAGGTTTCGATCAGGTAGCGTCCGCATTACGCGCCGCCAATCTCAGTATTCCGGCCGGCAAGTACACCAATGACAGCGGTGAATACCTGATAAAACTGGACGAACGGTTTCATTCCCTCGATCAGGTGCAATCGACCGTGGTTCGCAGAGATGCGGATGGCAGTCTTGTTCGTATCCAGGATCTGGCCTCCGGAATGGGCATGGGTTATCGCGATCCGATTGCGATTGCATCCGTGAATGGAAAACCCGCATTGGGATTGAAGGTGATCAAGTCAGATCAAGGGAACGCGATGGAGATTCGCGATCAGGTGGTTGCCTTGATCGACGAATTCCGTCCCCCGTTGGAGGTTCAGGGTGTGGATGTGGTGCTGACTCAGGATTCGACCATCTATATCAAGGATGGCTTGACCACACTGGGCATGAACATGCTGGTCGGTATTATCCTGGTATCACTGATCATCTGGTATTTCATGGGAGTTCGGAATGCCGGCCTGGTGACTGTCGGTATCCCGTTCTCGTTCATGATCACCATGCTGATCATGTACCTTACCGGCAACAGTCTGAATGAGATCACCCTGTTCTCCTTCGTGCTGGTGACCGGTATCGTGGTGGATGACGCGATTGTCGTGACAGAGAATATCTATCGTCACGTGCAGGAGGGTAAGCCTCTTCGTGAGGCGATAATCAACGGAACGGCTGAGGTGGCGCTGCCGGTGATCTCGGCCACCATGACCACCGTGGCCGCGTTTTTGCCTATGTTGATCATGTCGGGTTCCACAGGGCAGTTTTTTGCCTTGGTGCCGAAGGCGGTGAGCTTCGCCATTATCGCCTCCTTGGTGGAGTGTCTTCTGATTCTGCCCATTCACTACCTGGATTTCGGGCCGCGTAAGCAGAGTGCCGTTGATTTGCCGGAGCGGGACAATAGCTTGATGCGGGTTGTACGACGGTTTACCGATTGGCTGTTGTCGCTGACACTGCGGTTTCGCCTTTTGTCCGTACTGGTTGTTTCTTTGCTGTTTGCCGTATCGGTAATGATCCTTGCACTTTCCGCGAGTGGTAAGGTGCCGCTGATCAGGATTCAATTTTTTCCCGACGACTACAAGCTCTACTACGTCGATATCGTAGGGCCCAGCAATATTTCGATTGAAGAGGTGGATGAGCGCGTCAAGCGTATCGCTGAGACTGTCATGGAGGACGGGCCGGGGATGGCGAGTGCCGCCGCGGGGCTGGCCGGTCTCTATTTCAACGAGGACTATGAACCCGTGTATGGCAACAATCATGGTTCGGTGATGGTAACCATGCCCAGTGCTTCCGAACAGCGCTTTGACGATCCGCTTGTCCACCTGGATCGTATGCGGGAGAAGTTGAAGCCGATCCATGAGACGGATGGTTATACACTTCACGTCCATCCGCAAAATGACGGTCCTCCAAGCGGCAAGGATATCAATGTGCGGGTAGTGGGAGCGAACGTGGAGGCGGTCTCGGGCCTGGCCGGGGAGTTATTGACCTATATGCTGGATTCGCCGGATATCGGCCCCCATTTGATCGGTCTTGATGATGATCGCGGGGTTCACAAGCGTGTATTCCGCCTGTGGGTCGAACAGGAGAGGGTGGCTGAGTTCGGTTTGGACAACAGTCAGGTAGCAAGACTTGCGGCGAGCGTGCTCGACGGCCGTTATCTGGGTAAGTACCGGCATATTGATGAAGAGGTGGACCTGAAACTTCGGATCGATTCCGATGCGTTACAGGATCCTGAGAATGCACTCTATATACCCGTGGTGGAGGATGCAGAACACCCTGTCTATCTGGCGGACCTGGTGCGCGTGGAGGCCTATAATGAACCCGGTGAGATCAAGCGCTATCAGGGTCAACGGGCGATCAGTCTGAAGGCGGATATTCGAGAAGGCGCGCCCACATCGACCCCGGCGATCGTCAACCTGGTCAGGGATCGCTTCGAGACGATTCGTGATCGTTATCCGGGTGCGACGGTAACCTTTGGCGGTGAGCATGAGGATACCCAGCGATCATTCGAGTCTCTGGCATATGCCTTCATCATTGCGGTGCTGGTGATGTATGTGATTCTGGCAACGCAGTTTCAATCCTATCTACAGCCCCTGATCATTCTGTCGGCTGTCGTATTTGCACTGATCGGCGTCGTATTCGGAAAGTTGGTGACTCAATCACTCTTCACGGTGAACAGTTTCATCGCCGTGATCGGCGTGGCCGGGGTTGTGGTCAATGACGCCCTGGTACTGATCGACTTCATCAACAAACGGTATCGCAAGGGGCTCTCCCGTCGTGCGGCGATTATCGAGGGTGTCCATATCCGTTTGCGCCCGATTCTGCTGACTACGTTGACGACATCTCTTGGATTGTTGCCGATGGCGATAGGGTTTCCCAGTTACTCGCTGATCTGGGGAACCATGGCATCCACATTTGTCACCGGCCTTGCCACGGCCACCGCGCTGACACTGTTTATCATTCCTGTTCTATGGGATCTGCTGCAGGGCCTTCAGGAGCGGTTTCATAAACATGAAATCACGGGTGAACAAACTGTGGAATAAAAAACGCCCGCATCGAGCGGGCGTCATCATCGTGAGGAAAGAAAACGCTGTTAGCCGTTTCTTTTTCTGCCAAGGCGTGAGGCACCGATACCTAGCAGTCCCATTCCCAGCAGTACCAGTGTTGAGGGCTCGGGTACATTCACTTCCGCTTCTTCATCTATGAGTCCCGGTGCGTCATCATAGGTATAGCTGACAAAGATGTTGCCACTCCAGGAATTGAATTTGGTGCGTTGTACGCAGTTGTCATATGGGCCACAGCGGGTCAAATCCGCAATCAATGTCCGGACAAGCCTGAAATCCAGGGGATCGGGTCCGATAAAGTCGCTTAAGCTGAAACTTGCCAGATCGAATGCATCGTTGAACGTACCACTTTCCTCGCTGCTGTCGACACAGCTGAGAAGATCCTGGCAGGTGTTCCTTGTGGCCTCGTGGTTTCTTTCGACTTCCCGGTTCGGATCGATCAGGCGAACCGCCTGGTTGCTGACAGAGCGGCCGGCGCCTGAGGCGACGCCTCTGAAGCGACTGTCGTAGGAACGCACCACGGAACCGAGATCCCAATCCGTTTCAAACCAGATATTCACGTCCAGCAACTGCCCGAGTGAGCCGTCGAACCGATCCATCGAGACCGTCTGGACATCTCTGACCACTGTTCTGATATTATTTCCCAGTTCATCTGTACCTGTGAAATGATCACTGACTGAGTCGTTGCTGCTGAAGCTGAAGGAAACCATGTCACCGATGCTCATGACGGTAGCGCTCGATGTGGTGCTGAAGGCACAGAGAGCTATGATTGCACTTGTCTTGAGCAGAGTCTGCTTAATGTTCATGACGGATTTTCAAATTAATCCTTAAATACACTGTTGCTGTTTTTATTAATACAGATTCCGTGCCAAAAATATATTACCTAATAAATTCAATATGATATGAATATCTGCTATTTTTTTGATATATTGGTGTAAACTAATCCGACACCTGCCTGATTGTGCATTAAATTCTTTGAAAACAATGCATTATGCATATGCAAGTGACTGGTTGGGAATAATACTCCTACAAAATGTCAGATATTTGCATTGAGGTGTAAGAGTTTTCAGAAAAGATGAAATTGATTGCGATAGAAACGGCTGCCGAAGCCTGTTCGGCGGCTCTATATCTCAGCGGTGAAGTGTCGATCCGCTACAAAATCATGCCCCGAGGCCACAGTGAGCTGATCCTCGAGATGGTTGACGATCTTCTGCGGGAAGCCGGTCTGTCGCCCACCTCCCTGGATGCGGTCGCTTTCGGACGCGGTCCAGGTTCATTTACCGGTGTTCGGATTGCAACGGGCGTGATTCAGGGGATCGCCTTTGCGGCTGACTTGCCGGTGGTCGGCGTTTCGACCCTGGCGGCGTTGGCGCAACGGGCCTACCGGGAGAAGGGGGAGCGAAATCTGCTCGCTGCCTTCGACGCCAGGATGGGAGAAATCTATTGGGCCGGATACCGGGTTGCTGAAAAGGAGCTGGTCGTACCCGCTATACCGGAGCAGGTGGGATCCGCGCAACAGGTTGAGATGCCCGACGGCGGCGGGTGGTATGGCGTCGGTTCCGGGTGGGGCGCCTATGGTGAACAGCTGGAACGGCGCCTGGAGGCTCGTTTACTGGGTTTCAAAGCCGAGATTCACTGTAGTGCCCGTGATATCGCTTCACTGGCGGCTGAGGATTGCCTTGCCGGGCTGGCCGTGGCGCCGGAGCTTGCGCTGCCGGTCTATCTGCGTAACCAGGTCGCCAAAAAGATGTGATTATTAGAGGGATCTCCTACCGATCAATTGGTTTTTATCGGGCATACTCAAAAGCTGATTCCGATACTGCCGAAGCCTCCCCCACCGGAACTGGCGCCGAAACCAAAGCGTATGCGCGGCTTTGGCCTGGATTTATGCTCGGGCCAGAGTGTGATCTCATCGCACATTAAAATCGGGAATGGGTATCGGCTATCGGCAACCTGGCCCTGGCGGACTTGCGACAACTTACCGGTCGCCGTTGCCAACCGGCCAACGGCATACTCAACCGGTTCGAGATAGCCGGGCTGTTGTGCAATGAAACGACCGATGGAGTTGGCATCCGTGTCGGGGTGACCGTCTTCATCGAGGGGATAGGCCAGAATCTGAATCTCCGTGGTCTCACGCAGGTTCCTGGTTTCGATAATGACACCACCCCATTGCAGGAGGCTGCTGCTGTCTGAAGGCTGAGAAGAGGCGGCCCTCAGTGGGGTGAGGCTTCGGTCGGCAGCAGGGATGGCCGGTTTGCTGCTGCAGGCATGCAGTAGGACCGCCGTGATCAAGATGAAAAACCAGCGCATCGGGTCTGTCACCAGTAGTAGTAGGGGTATCTACGCCAGTAGGGGTAATAAAACGGGTCGTAGAAGGGGTCGTAATAGTAGGGATGGGCGTAGACCTTCTCTTCCGGCCACAGGTAATAGGCCTCTACCGCGACAACCGGGTAGGGGTAGGGGTAGTCGCCGACAGGTTTCTGCACAACTTCAACAATACTGCCGGTGATGGTGATCTCCCGGTTCTTCGGATACTCCTCCGGTTCCAGGTATCCCTCGATGCGTGCGATGAAACGGCCGATGCTGCGGCTGTCGTCTCTGGGTTTGCCCTCATCATCGAGCGGGCGGGAGAGGATTTCGATCCGGGTCTCCTGTGCCAGGTTCTCGACCGAGATGATGTCGCCACCCCAACGGATCTTTGCATTCGCGAACTGCTGTTTATGCTGTTGCACCTCGTCCACGCGGATATCTCCCGCCGGCGGCGTGCCGATAACCTTAGGGACATGAGAGGCACACCCGGTAAACAGGATAATGCCGAGGAAGCCAAGGGGCATGAGTCTGTAGCGTTTGGTCATGATGTAAATCATCTAGCCATGGCATTGGGGTGTCTACATCGATTTGACTCTGTGGGTATGATTAAATTCCTTTCAGTCAAATCTGCATCAGTTGAGTCCCGGGCGGTCTTGTGGCGGTCATGAGGTGGCGTCAATTGTCACGGATGGGAGTCGATATCATCCAGTGCTATTCGACAATCCGCTCCTTCTCCGCATCTTCCTGGTAGTAGTAGTCATAGTTTTGATGCATATGGTTGGTAAACGACCAGGCTTCATTGTACGAAAGACCGCTGTTCTTGGGGATGATGACCTTGACGTAGAGATTGTCCTCCTGTCGTTTCAAACGACTGAGGTTTTGTTCCAGTTGCTTGCGGGATATGGACGAAAATCTACTGTCTTCAGGCCCTTTGTAATCGATGCGAAAATATTGTCCGGATTTGGTATAGCGTACCTCGACCACCGTTTTGCCTTTTGCGGTACGGGCCGGTCGTAACAACTTATTGTATTGAATCTTGAGCTTTGAATAGTCCTGTTTGAGGTCGATCAACTGATCATCCGCTTCCTGGGTACGTGTCAGGGCGGCCAGTAGCTCCTGATCTTTCTCCCGCAGTGTTATGCGTATTTGTTCAAGATCCTGTTGTGTACTTTCCTGGCGGGCAGCGGCCTGTTCCAGATCGAGCCGGAGACGTTCGATATTGCGGTTGGATTCACTGATCTGGTTCTGCAGCCTGCCGGTCTCCTGGTTCAACCGTGTCACCTGGGTGGTTAACAGCTCACGCTCTTGTGTCAGCACCTGGGTCTTGTTATCGAGTTCATCCCTTTCACGACTGAGGTTGGTTATCTGAAAGCGCTGGCTTGAGATCGCCGCCTCTTGCTCTTCAGAGCGTTCGGTCATCCGCATCAGCTGCATGCGTAACATGGTGATTTCATGCTCACGGGCTATCAACCGCTCTTCCAGGGTTTCGTTCTGTTCGTCCGTGGTGCGCACGAGTTCCAATGCTTCCTGCTCCGAAGCGATGGACATCCTGAGCTGGCTGAGCAGTTCCATGTTGCGCAACAACAGGATCACCATCGCCAGCAGGAAAATCATCACGATAACGGTCATGATGTCCGTGAAAGAGGGCCAGAAGCTGTCTTCCCCCTGATTGCCCTGCTGATTGAGACGGAGATCGATGAAGTTATTTTCCATCGGGATCAATCATCCTCATGCAGGCGGAAACCACGCTTCAGTACGTGTTTTAGCTCCGCCATGTCGTTATGCAGCGCATCACTCTTCTCTTCGTAGCCTTGCAGGGTTTCCAGGATGCGTTGTTCAACGGCTTCAAAGGTCTGCTGGGACTGTTCCATCTGGTTGACCAGCTCCTGCAGGGAGCGCACCAGGCCGGTGAATTCATACAGTGCGCTGTCGGTTTGAACCTGAAATCGTGGAATCAGCTCATTCACGGTGACCTGCTCAACCGCACTGATCAGGTTGGTTTGGACATCACCCAGTTTGAGATGAAAATAACCGAAGAAGATGAAGCATATGATCGCGGTAATGGTGGTTGAGAGCGCCGTGGACATGCCGTGGACCACTAGGCCCATACCGCTTACATTGATCGAGGTGGCGAGCTGGTCGGAGGCGCCGATCAAGGCTATCGACAGGGAGACGATAGTACCGAAGACACCGGTCAGAATAAGAATGTTGTTGATGAACCTGGGCAGGCTGTTACGGGTACTCTCATTCGCCACCAGGGTGGATGCCAGGGATCCATGGTTGATCGGGCAGTTCGCCTTGTGCAAGCCCAGCATGGTCCGGTAGCGGTTGGCTATGATGGCCTTTTTATGGATCCGCTTCAGCGGGTCCTGCTCGCCTTCACGCAGGTTGCGCAGGAATCGAATCAGGGCATTCTCTTCCGCCACATAATGGAGGAAGATGGTGATCATGCGCAGGACGCCGATGGCGAACAGACCGATGATGGTGCCGTTGATGATCAACCCGGTGCTGGTGAGTTGATTGCGGAAATAGACATCGTTGATGAATTCGTATTTCCATACGATGAGTGCTGCGATCACAGCGGAGAGGAGTATCATCCGTATCAGGATATTACGGCTGAAGTTTCGACGTAACTGTATGCTTCCCAACGCTCTGCTCCCGGCGATATAGAATCTGGTTATCAGTCACTAAATGCGGCGAGGTCAATGGGATGGATTGCAGCGTTGATGCCCAGTGAGCGAAAAAAATCGATGCATCTCGATCCAACAACTGTTTTCGATCTATTCCGCTATTTGAATCAATTACTTGCAAAAATCAGCCATTGTGGGCCCGCGATTTCAGGTGTGACAGTGTACCCCAGCCAAGTGGACCTCGCCATAAATCCTTCCATTTTCCGCCACTCCCGGGAGGCTTGTAAATGTCATCATTGCAACAGAGAGCGCATTATCGCAGTTCATTGATAGCGATCTATCAAGCCGCATTGAAACGGGTGGAGGGCCGGGTATCGGTATCGAACTGGTTGAAGCAAAACCCGTTTCCGGGTCCACTGAGGGTGATCGCCGTCGGTAAGGCGGCCCAATCGATGCTATACGGTGCCTATGATGTGTTGAATGACAGGATCGATCAGGCATTGATCATCTCCAAACACGGGCATATCGACTCGACCTGGTGCCGGCGGCACGGTTGTCTTACCCATCAATCCGCGCATCCCATACCGGATGAGAGCAGTCTGCAGGCCGGTCGCAAGTTGTTGGATTTCATTTCGAACGGATCTGAACTGCCTCTGCTGTTTCTGATCTCGGGCGGCGCCTCGAGCCTGGTGGAGATGACAATCGACGGGGTGGGCCTGGAAGATCTTGCGCAGGTGAATGACTGGTTGCTGGGCAGTGGTCTCGATATCCTGCAGATGAATACGGTACGCAAGGCTCTTTCGCGCATAAAGGGAGGTGGGCTGCTCGCCCACCTGGAGCAGAACCAGGTGGTAGGATTGATCATTTCAGATGTGCCTGGCGATGATCCGGCCACAATCGGGTCGGGATTGCTTACCCCGGATGAGAGCCTGGCTGAGCGCCTGGCGGCGCTATCCCTGCCATCCTGGCTGCAGGATAGACTGCAGCGGCGGGAGAGGCCGCGGATCACGATGAGCGCATCGCAGCCCAGGCTGGAGATCGTCGCCAATTTGCAGTTGGCCCTGGAGGCGGCTGCCGAATATGCCTCCGGCCTGGGCTACAGGGTTTCACTGCAGGAAGGTTTTCTCAGCGGGGATGCCGCCGCCCGGGGCAAGTCTTTGGCGCAAGAGCTGTTGCAGGGGCCGCCCGGGATTGTTATATGGGGAGGGGAAACGACGGTCGCCCTGCCGCCGAATCCTGGGCAGGGAGGCAGAAATCAGCATCTTGCCCTGGCTGCGGCCCGGGAATTGGCCGCTGCCCAGGATTGTTATCTGCTGGCGGCAGGTACCGATGGCAGCGATGGTCCGACCGAGGATGCCGGGGCAGTGGTGGATGGTGGAACGGTGGCGCGGGCTGCACTGCATGGAGAGACGCCTGAACGTGCACTTGCGAATGCCGATTCGGGGCGCTTTCTTGAGGTCAGTGGAGATCTCATCTCTACTGGCCCCACCGGCACCAATGTGATGGATCTGGTGATAGGTTTAAGGGTGTGAAATGGGTTTAGAGCAGTCTCTTTTTCAGCGGGCCAGGCAGTGTCTTTTATCCGATGTGGTGGATCAGAAACTACAGCGCTCGGAGGTGACGTCGGATGCCTGGGTGTCCGGTAAACTGGTCACAGAGGGTTGGACGCCCTGTGAGACAATCACGCATGCGGGTCGTCCGCATCGACCGGAACTGGTCCATCCGAGCCAGTTGCCGAGACGCGGCTTGGGAAAGGAAGCGGGCCGTCTGGCGTTGATCCATGCCATTGCCCATATCGAATTCAATGCCATCAACCTGGCCTGGGATGCGGTGCAGCGCTTCCCGGAGATGCCCCGTGACTACTATGACGACTGGATTCGGGTAGCACGGGAAGAGGTCTACCATTTTCGCCTGCTTCGTCAGCGGCTCCGTGCCGGCGGTGCGGATTACGGTGACTTTGCGGGCCACAACGGCTTGTGGGAGATGGCGCGGAGAACGGCTCACGATCCATTGATCAGAATGGCCCTGGTGCCGCGCATGCTGGAGGCCAGGGGCCTGGACGTGACCCCCGGGATCATGCGCCGTTTCGAAGCCGTCGGTGATCATGAAACAGCGGCGGTGCTGCAGATCATTCTGCGCGAGGAGGTGGGGCATGTTCAGTGCGGCAGCCGATGGTTTCACTATCTTTGCGAGCAGCGGGGGCTGCAACCGGAACAGACCTATTTCGATCTGCTGGAAAATTTTCTCAACGGCGAAATCAGATGCCCACTGCATCATGAAGCGAGACGGGAGGCCGGTTTCAGCAATCAGGAGTTGCAACGTCTGGAGGCATTATGCGCAGGCGGCTGATTACACTATGCCTGATCTGGCTGGTACTGATGTCAGCGCTGTTACAGGGCAAGGTGGCGTCAGCGGACGAGATTCAAGTCGGGCTTCTGCTCTATGCCGCCCGCGACGCAAACGGCGATGTTGTGACGAACCGGTTGCTGATCACGCCGAAGATGTTGCGTATCGAACAGGAAAAAGCAGTTGACGGATACATACTCTATGACCGGGAAGCCGGCGTAATCTACAGCGTTACCCCGGAAGAGCGGTCGATTCTGGTGATTCAACCGCAAACCCGCCGAGTGCAGATCCCCCACGAGATGAGATTGAAAATAGAACGGCTCGTCGATTTTGACGGGCCGGAGATCGGTGACAGCAAACCGCAACACTGGCAACTGATTGTGAATAATGACATCTGCCGTAATGTGATCCTTGCGCCGGGCCTGATGACAGAGGCCTTGAGGGTCTATCAGGATTATCTGACTCTCCTGGCAAACCAGCACTACTTGAGCCTGAATGCCATTCCAGCCGAGTATCGCGATTCCTGTGAAGACGCAATCCATGTCTTCGCGCCGACCCTGTTGTTGCAGAAGGGACTTCCCGTCCGTGTGTGGGATCGAATGGGCAACCAGCAACGCCTGTTGAATTTCTCCGATCAGCATAGGGTCGACTCCAGCCTGTTTCGTTTGCCTGCGGAGTATAAACGGCAGCCGATGGCGGGCATTGAATGACGGGGACTTGAAGCTGCGCTAGCTGTATGTCTCTCTGCGGAATCCTTGAGGGGTCACGCAAACCAGTCCGCCATGATCATGATGCCACTCGGCCAGAACATGTCGGTAATGGCGTTTGTCCTTCAATTCAATGACATGGTCAGCAGGTCTATGGGTATGGCCGTGTATCAGATGATCAGCCTGATATTCAACGAAGTAGGATGCCACTGTGTCCCGGTTGACATCCATGATCGATTCCGGTTTCAGTGACTTGGCCTCACCGCTTTGGGTCCGGTAGGTCTTCGCCAGGTCCAACCGCTGCTGAATCGATTGGGAGAGGAAACGGTTGATAAAGTCAGGGTTACGGACTTCCCGGCGAAACTTCATATAGGCCTGGTCGTCGGTGCATAAAAGATCGCCGTGCATCAACAGGGTCGGCTTGCCATTCAGCTCCACCAGGGTCGGGTCCTGCATGAGTACGGCCCCTGTCTCCCGGCAAAAACCGTCACCAATGAGAAAATCCCGGTTGCCATGCATCAACCACAATCGGGTTCCTGCCTGCCTGAGTCGATGCATGGCCCGTTTGATCTCGGCTATCGGCGGCGCCTCATGGTCGTCTCCGATCCATACATCAAAAAGGTCGCCGAGGATATAGAGATGGTCGGCCTTGGGCGCTCTTTCCGATAGGAAGCGGATAAATAACTGCACCGTATCCAGCCGTTCGGCGGATAGGTGCAGATCCGAGATAAACAGCTGTTGGGTCACTCAGTGATTTCAGCCTTCTCGATGACGATATCCTCTACCGGCACATCCTGGTGTCCGGCCTGGGTAGCCGTGGCGACCCCTTTGATCTGATTCACCACGTCCATGCCGCTGATCACCTTGCCGAAAACACAATAGCCCCAGCCATCCTGACCGGGGTGATCGAGGAATTTATTATTGGCCACGTTGATGAAGAACTGTGCGGTGGCCGAATGGGGTTCCATGGTACGCGCCATGGCGATGGTGCCGATCTCGTTGGAGAGGCCGTTTTTGGCCTCGTTTTCAATCGGCCCGCCGGTCTGTTTCTGGATCATGCCGGGTATAAATCCACCACCCTGGATCATGAAGTTGTCGATTACACGGTGGAAAATCGTACCGTCGAAAAAGCCATCCTGCAGATATTGTTTGAAATTCTCACAGGTTTTCGGTGCATTCTCTTCGTCCAGTTCAATGACGATGGGACCGAGATTTGTCGTTAATGTGATCATGAAATGTCCTGTTTGCAATAACTTGGGTGAGAAACGGTTTACTCGAGAATAGTAACCTTCTCGATGATGATGGGTGTTTTGGGCACGTCTCGCATGCCACCCGTGACGCCGGTGGGTTGTTGGGCAATGCCGTCCACTACCTCCATCCCCTTGGTGACTTCACCGAACACGGCGTAACCCCATCCATCGTGTCCGGGATAATCGAGGAAGTCGTTGTCTTTGTGGTTGATAAAGAACTGGGCGGTTGCTGAGTGCGGCGCGGAAGTTCTGGCCATGGCGATCGTGCCGCGTCTGTTCTTCAAACCGTTTTTGGCTTCATTTTCGACCGGGTCGCGGGTCTGCTTTTTTTGCATGGTTTCGGTGAAACCGCCGCCCTGGATCATGAAGCCCTTGATGACGCGGTGGAAGATTGTGCCGTCATAGAAACCATCCTTAGCATACTGCACGAAATTTTCGATGGTCTGTGGTGCCTTCTCCTTATCGAGCGACAATTCGATCTCGCCCATTGATGTCTTCATCGATACCTGTACATTGTCAGCCCATGCGTTGACGGATAACAAGGTCATAAACAGCAGCCAGGGTAGTGAAGTATGTGTTGATCTTTTCATGGAATCCTCATGGTAAGTGCTATCCGGTCGGTGCATCATAACGGTTCGATGACGGCTTAAAAAGGGGGAGAGCAGGGGCGTGTCTGCATGACCGGGCAGGGCTTTGTCGCAGCAAATAAAAAAAGCCATGCGGCTTGGCATGGCTTTTTACGTGTCGAACAATGGGTTACCTGATTACTCATGAGGCTCAGCTATTGAGCCTGTGGTGCAAGCATAATGGAACCTACTGAATAAAAGAGGATTTCATCATGCCGAGAAATACTATTCAATTTCAAAAAGGTCTTGGTTTGCACGATTTTCTGGAACAATATGGGACCGAGGATCAGTGTCGACAGGCATTGTATGATTTGCGCTGGCCGACGGGCTATGTCTGCCCTGAGTGCGGCAACACAACAGGCTGTGAACTCAAAAAGCGTCAGATATATCAATGTCACAAGTGCCATCATCAGACTTCCCTGACCGCCGGCAGCATCTTCCATGGCACCAAGCTGCCGCTGAGAACGTGGTTTCTTGCGATCTATCTGTTGACCCAACGCAAGAAAAGTATCTCGGCGCTGCAACTTTCCCGCGAAATCGGGGTGAACTACAATACGGCCTGGCGACTCAAGCATAAGTTGATGCAGGTGATGATGGAACGTGAGCGTGGAAAAAAACTGGCCGGTCGCATCGAATTGGATGATGCTTATCTCGGAGGCGAGCAAGCCGGTAAGCGTGGTCGTGGGTCGCGCAACAAAATCCCTTTCGTAGCTGCTGTTGAGACGACGCGGGACGGCAGGCCCATGAAAATTCAACTGCGTCGTGTAAGGGGCTTCCGCAAACGTGAAATCGCCCGCTACGCCCGCTCCTGCTTGATGCCTGGCAGCGAAGTCTTTACCGATGGGCTTTGGTGCTTTAGTGGCGTGACAACCGCTGATTGCCATCATAACCCCATGGTGACGGGTGGTGGGCGCCAAAGTGTCCAGTATTCGTGCTTCAAATGGGTAAACACGATGTTGGGTAATGTCAAAAACAGTCTGTTGGGTACTTTTCATGCGATTCGAGATAAACATGTGTCGCGTTATCTTGCTGAGTTCGAATATCGGTTTAACCGCCGTTTCGATTTACCCGCCATGATTGAACGATTGCTTTTTGCCGCTCTTCGCACTCCACCTATGCCATATCGCCTCTTGAGAATGGCTGAGGTTTAGGGGTAATCAGGATGGGTTATAAGAGGTCAGTTGTTACCGGCTCCTTGGGTAATCCAGTTTTCCACAGTGGCGATCTCCATCTCACTAACCCGCATGTTTCATCCGTTTTTAAATTTAGCCGGTGATATGGCCAAGCTTGGATGGTTTGCCCTCACTGGGAACCAAACCTCTATCAAGCCCTGATTTTCCACCCTCCGGGCAGACTCCCCCTTACCCCCATTGTTGATCAACGTGCCGGGGCAGCACTCTGCCGGGCTATCCCGGCTTGAGTCGTGCCGCCACCTGGAAAAACAGCGCCTGATAGGGATAGGTGCTGGAGAGCAGGAAGCGGATCCGTCGCGTGTTGCGAATGATGACCGCCCCGATCTTGAACAGTTTGAGCCGGATCGTGGTCATCTGTGCACGCGCCAGTTCCGTGCCCTTCAGCGTGAGGCGCCGGATGGCCTCCATCAGCACATAGGCCAGACTGGACAGCAGTAGACGAAACTGATTGGCCCACCAGTAATGCGCGCTGGTGCGATCGGCGAACAGCCCCAGTTGCTGCTCCTTGATTCGGTTCTCCATGTCACCACGGGCGCAGTAGAGGTCATCGTAAAGGCGCTGTTTGTCGCCGGCCAGGTTGGTGACGATGAAGCGTGGATTTGGCCCCTTGTCGGTGACCTCCAGTTTGGCGACCACCTTGCGACGCGTCTTCCAGGTGCTGGCGGCATAGTGAAACTGAAAGAATTCCCGCATCTTCATGCCGGTTCGCTTCGCCAGTTCCTCAACCCACTGCATGGGCTCACGGATACACCGCAGCAAGGCGTCATTCTTGGCGATGCCCACGATATAGCCCACAGCGTTGCGCTCGCACCAGCTGAGCATGTGGTGACGGCAAAAGCCGCTATCGCCCCGAAAGATGATACGCACTTCAGGCCAAGCCCGGCGCAGGCGTTTGACCAACAGCGCCAGAATCGCCCAGGCATGCTTGGGCGCATCGATCCGGCTGGGCCGCAGATAACTCACCAGCAGTTGATCGCCACAAAAGACATACAGGGGCAGGAAGCAGTAGTGATCGTAGTAGCCGTGAAAGAAGCGGCCTTCCTGGCGGCCATGCACCGGATCATCCGTGGCGTCGAAATCCAGGATCAGCTCATCGGGTGGTGCATCATATGAGGCAATGAACTGCTCGAGCAGTAGGTTGTGGACATCAACGGCAACCCGGCGATCGACCCGGTTCTCCAGCCGACAAAGTGTCGACTGGCTGCCCAGTACCTCCTCGCGTTCGATCGAGCTCTGTAGGGCCGGGTCGGTGCGTAGTGTCTGATGGTCGTTCAGATCTTCATAACCCAGGCAGAGCCCATAGACTCGCTGGCGCAACAGGCTCAACTGGCTGTGTTCAATATAGCGGGGATCTCGCGGGTCGGGGATGACCGCATCAACCGCCTCGAGCAATCCCAGACGCCTGTCGATCTCACGCAGCAGCAACACGCCGCCGTCCGAGGTGATATCGCCACCGGAAAACTCGGCTTGAACCTTACGGCGTTTTAGGGCTGGAAAATCAAAGGCAGTCTGGGTACAGTTTGTCACAGGCAAAATCCTTTCGATTACAGTGTAAGCAACTGAATTATATCGAAGTATCAGGATTTTGCCTTTTTAATGCGTGAAATATTGGGGCTAAGCGACTCCTTGCCGTGGGGCATGCGGATCGATGGATCGACCTTCCCTGCGATAAGGCGATAAAATGAGCTGGAGAGCGGATCGCCGGCGACCACCACGGGTCCAAATTTTGTTCCCTTCATCAGGCTTTCATAACTGTCGGTGATAAAACCGCTGGCCTCGGCACCGGCCCCCCCGGGTAGATGACACTCGGTACAATATTTTTCAACCAATGGTTTGGCCTCTGACTTGAAACTCACCGGGGCAGGTCCGGCGCTGCAACCCATCAACAGGGAGGTGCAGAGTGTTGATGAAAGTAAGAGTGTCGTGCTTCTAGACATTGATCTGCTCCTTAATGAGAAATTTATAGGATCAACTGTTTACAGACACAGTGATCCACTTCTGTATATCCAACCTAAAAAATATCTTGGACACTGCTCTTCCAGTACCAGGAAGACAATTTTTTAAACTGCATACTACCATGTGCATGATGAGTGAATCCGTGTAAACACCTCGCCTACTTCATTCCCATCACCCAATTGAGTACACCTTTTATATCGTCTAGACTCGCCTGGCTGGGCGGCATGGCCGTAGTACCCCAATTCAGAGGTTCGCCAGGGGTGCTTCCAGCCTTTACCTTTGCCGCTAGTCGGTCGACGGCACCTGCTTCGCCGCCATATTTTGCGGCTACATCCTTGAAGGCGGGGCCTACTAGCTTGGCGTCGGCCTTGTGGCAGCCCATACACCCTGAGCGCATGGCCAGGGTTTGATCGGCTGCTGCGGCATGGCTGAAGAGTGTTGCCACTATCATTGAAACAATAGCGATTTTGCGCATCAGAAAACTCCAAAACTGTTTTACCGGTCTTACCGGGATACGATTCTCCGGCAGATGACCCTGCTTAATCCACATACACTGTGTCGGGAGGCTTCCCGGATTCTTTAGCAATGTATATGACGGCATGATGAAAAACCCACAACGGCGGTATGCCGTGTCACAAAGGGATGTGAGTGGTTTTCTGATTTACTTTGATTTTCATGTGCCTGTGAGGGTTTTTGATAGAAATACGCCTTAAAATGGGTGCCGCGCCGCCTTCTACCCGTAGCCTGTTTAAAAATACTCAAGAGTTTCTGAGAATTGCCGAGAAATAGATACATGTAGACAGTTTGTTTCATTTGATAATAGGTTTGACCATGAGTAAGTACATCTCGGTTCAGTGGAAAATTCTCACTCCGATGGCCCTGATCTTCATTCTCATTATGTCGGTTGTCACCGTCTATTCTGCGCAACAGCAAAAGGATCGATTGCTAAGGTTGACGGAGAATCAGATTTTCGACGTATTGAACGGTTATCTCGACAGTATGAATGCCATGATGTTTACCGGGACCATGGGTAACAGGGAGATGTTGAAGCAGAAAATCGAGAAGCGGGACGGGGTGCTCGAAGTGCGCATGTTGCGCGGAGAGGCGGTAAACAAGACATTCGGCGAGGGATTCGATCATGAGAAACCCTTGGATGACCTGGACAGACGGGCATTGAATGGTGAACAGATCATCCAGGTGGAAGAGGTCAAGGGTGATCGCATTGTTACCATCATCGAGCCATTTGCCGCGGTGGCGGACCGCAACGGCACCAACTGCCTTACCTGCCATGCCTTGCCGGAAGGGACGGTCCTGGGTGCAGGCAGGTTGACCTTCTCTCTTGCCGAAAGGGACAAGGCGATCGAGAATGAGCTGCTGTTCAGCGCAGCTATCAACTTTTTGGTTTTACTGGCTGGTCTGGTCATCATAAACACGATTATGCGCAAGGTGGTGATCAAACCGCTTTATGGATTGAAAAAGACCGTGGAAAAGATCGGCGCGGATTCCGATCTGCGTCCACGCGTATCCCTTGGAGCCAATGATGAGTTTCACCAGGTTGGAACGGCCGTCAATACCATGCTGGATAAGTTTCAACCCACCATCACCGATCTGGCTCAGACAATGGATGGTTTGGCGAACTCCGCCGAGCAGCTGGCCCAGGTCACCAAGACGACCCGTGACGGGGTCGATGAGCAGGAAAAAGAGACGAGTCAGTTGACCGTGGCCATTGGTGAACTCACCCTCGCCGCGGAAGAGGTGGCGAAGAATGCCGCCGGCGCCGAGCAGGCGGCGGTTGAGGCGAGATCCAACGCGGGAGACGGCAGTGATGTGGTCGCCCAGGTATCCGAATCAATCAAGCGACTGGCGAATCGGGTGGATGATGCCGCGGTGGTCGTACGTCAGCTTGCAGAGGGTACGCAAAGCATCGGCCAGGTCTCCGAGTCGATCACTGCCATCGCGGAACAGACCAATCTTCTCGCCCTGAATGCGGCCATCGAGGCGGCCCGGGCCGGTGAACAGGGTCGCGGTTTTGCGGTGGTTGCCGATGAGGTGCGAAACCTGGCCCAGCGCACTCAAGAGGCGACCCACGAGATTCAGGACATCATTGAGCAGCTGGTATCCGCCTCCAACCAGGCGGTTAAGGTGATGGACGGGAGCAAGAAGGAGGCTGATCAAAGTGTCACTGATTCCGATCGAGCCGGTGAGGCCCTGGCGCAGATCGCAAGCGCGGTGGAGTCGATCAGTGATATGAATTCCGTCATCGCCACCGCCGCAGCGGAGCAGACCTCCGTGGCCAGTGAGATCAACAAGAACATCATCGCCATCAACGAAGTATCCCACCAGACAACCGAGGGGACCTGCCGCACACTCAAGGAGAGTGAAGAGGTGGCCCGGATCTCCGCCAAGCTGGATAAGATGGTCGATCAGTTCAAGGTTTGATGGGTAGTATCGGGACCCCCCGGCGAAAGCCGGGTCAGGTCTCCCGATGCGTGATACCGCGCAGTAGCTCCCGACGGGAAATCGCCGACTCCCGACTCTCTTCGGCTGTCTCTGAAACCTGTTCGGCGATGGCATAACCGTCGACGTCGATCTCGACCTCCTCTTCTCCGCGTAGAATTCGCCCGAGCAGCTCCTCGTCATAGGGATCTTCATCAGGCTCTTCGACCTCGACCATCAAGGTCTGCATGAAACTTCTGGCGGCTGCCTCTGCATGCTGCTGATTGACGAACTCGTGCATCGGTGAATAGAGCGAGTGGGTCTGGCAGCGACCTATACCGTCAATCTCATTGACCATGAATTTATACTGATTGGCAGGGAGGCGGTGGGGCTGTTTGTGGCCCAGTTCCATCTCGTTCCAATCCTCGTTTTCGGCTGGAAACATAATCAAATTCATCATCCAGGGGGTGATGACGATGCCGATGCTGCGGCCCTGATAGTGTTGAAAACCGACTGTCGCGACATGCAGCACGGGATTGAGCAGGGGAATACCCTGCATCTGCTCCTCCTGAATACGGGTAAAGGTCTTTTCAATCAGGCTGGTCAGCTGTGGTAGGTCGTGCATGTTGTTCACCCCGATGAATCGTCGGCTGTCAGGATTCTGCCAGTCCGGGAAAATAGTGGTCGACGTCGATCTCAACGTCATCAGTCATGATGGCGCTGAGTCCGTCCAGTGCCTTGTCGATGTTGCGCGCATCCTCTTCATCGATAATCTCTCGCGCGGAGCCGAGAAAGGTCAGCAGCCAGGTGCCGGCCGGTTGCGGACCGGTCAACATCATGTTGATCTGCTCCTCGCCGTTACGGGTGCGGCAACGGGCGATAAAATCGCCTGCCTCGATCACCTGTGCCGGGATGCCTACGCACATAGAAGTTTCCTCTTTAACTTGAATAAGTCCGCAAATGAACGCTAATTAACGCAAATATTTTGAGTGTGGGTTGGGGTTCTGCTCTCCCATTTACCTCGTACTAAGCGCGGGGTGCGACAAGCTGCACTCTATATGTAACATTTGCGTTTATTCGCGTTCATTTGCGGACCAAAAACTTAGCTGATTAGACCCGCCGAAGCCTCGAACTCAGCCTCACGTTTCCAGTGCCCACTGCGCACCTGGGATCGGGGTTCGAGTTCGATGCCCAGCGAGGCCAGCTCATCCACAAGCATCTGCACCATGGCCTCCAGGCCTGCTGCGGCCTCCGCAGTCAGCCCGAGCCGGTTTTCCAGGGAATGCGGCACCATACCGATGATGGTGACCTGTTGCGGCGTTTCGCCCTTTAGGGAAAGCAGGGCCAGCAGATCGGAGACACCGAGCTGATGGTTGGAAAGCTTGGTCTGAAAAAAGGCGGGAATCTCATCGTTGGCAATGCGAACCAGGCTGCCATGGGGTGCCCCGGTATTCACTGCATCGGCGATAATCAGGTTATCCGCCCGACGCATCGGTTCAAATAGCTCCATGCCTGTGGTGCCGCCATCGACGACCTCGACGCCATTGGGAATATGGTAGCGGTTAACCAGCTCCTCAACGGCCCGGACACCGATGCCTTCGTCCTGCATCAATACGTTGCCCATACCGATCACCAGGGTCTTCTTTACACTGTTTTTCATGCCGTGAACTCCCCTGCCGTAACGCTTACAGAGCCTTGACCCGCACGATCTCCTGCTGCTCGGTGTCGACCATGTGAATGGCGCAGGCGATGCAGGGATCGAAGGAGTGGACGGTGCGTAATACCTCCAGAGGCTTCTCCGGATCGGCCACCGGATTGTCCATCAGAGAGGACTCGTAGGGACCGATCTCGCCATCTGCGTCGCGGGGTCCGGCGTTCCAGGTGCTGGGCACCACTGCCTGATAGTTCTTGATCTTGCCATCCTCGATCACCACCCAGTGAGAGAGGGTGCCGCGGGGCGCCTGGTGAAAGCCGGCGCCTTTGATTTCGCCCTTGGGGAAAACCGGTGCGTTGAAGGTGTCCAGGTCGCCGGTGCCGATGTTGTCCACCAGCTTCTGCCACTGTGACTTCAAGGTATCCATCATCACCGCGCAGCGTACCGCCCTGGCGGCATGGCGGCCGATGGTGGAGTTGACCGCCGAAAGCGGTATATCCGGATTCAGGGAGACCGTTTTCAGGATGTCCAGCGCCTGATTGAGGTACCGGTTGTAGCCCTCGTGACCGCTGGCCACACCCACCAACACGTCTGCCAGGGGACCTACCTCGGCCCGCTTGCCGTAGAAGGTGGGGGCCTTGACCCAGGAGTATTTACCGTCGTCCTGGAAGTCGGTGTACTCGGGTTCGGTTTCGCCCACCCAAGGGTGGAGTGCGTCGCCGCCCTGGTACCAGGCGTGTTTTGAGCTCTCCGCCACGCCGTCGCGGAAGTAGGCATCGCCGAAGGTGGTGATCGGCTTCAGGCTGTTGATGTCGCCGTTCTCGATGTAACCGCCGGGCAGGTCAAAGACCGTGCCCTTGGCGTCCTGGGGACAGTCGGGCACCGTCAGGTAGTTGTTGACGCCGCCGCCGATGCCGGCCCAGTCGAGATAGAAGGCGCCCACTGCGGGCACGTCGACCAGGTAGGTCGATTTGACAAAGTGGTCCAGCTTGTCGATGAAACCCTTGATCAGCATCAGGCGCTCGATGTTGAGTACCGAGGGAGCGTCGTGACCGATGGAGTTACTGACCCCGCCCACCGCCACATTCTGGATATGCGGACTCTTGCCGCCGAGGATGGCGACGACCTTGTTGGCGTAGTTCTGCACATCCAGCGCCTGCAGGTAGTGGGCCACCGCCAGCAGGTTGACTTCGGGCGGCAGCTTCATGGCCGGATGGCCCCAATAGCCGCTGGCAAAGGGACCGAGCTGGCCGCTGCCGACGAAGGTCTTGAGCCGCTCCTGTACCGCCTTCATCTCATGGGGGCCGTTGAGAGGCCAGTCCGACAGACTCTCCGCCAGCTTGGCGGTGGCCACCGGGTCGGCATCCAGCGCCGAGACCACGTCCACCCAGTCCACCGCAGAGAGGTGGTAGAAGTGGACGATGTGGTCCTGTATCGCATGGGCGGTCTGGATGATGTTGCGGACCAGCTGGGCGTTGACCGGCACCTCCAGGTCGAGGGCGTTCTCCACCGCACGTACCGAAGTGATGGCGTGAACCGTGGTGCAGACGCCGCAGAAGCGCTGGGTGTAGGTCCAGGCCTCACGGGGATCTCGGCCGACCAGGATTTTTTCAATGCCGCGCCACATCTGACCGGACGACCAGGCCTTGCTGACCTTGCCGTCATCCACCTCCACATCGATGCGCAGGTGGCCTTCGATGCGGGTTATCGGGTCGACAGTTATACGTGTTGTCACGATGGAATCTCCTCAGGATCTTGCAGAGTCTGCGTTGTGTAGCACGGGGAATTTCTTCACCACGAACAGAAAGATCATGATCTCCAGTGCCACCATGCCGGCGGTGACCATGATCTCCGGGACAGAGGGGAAGTAGCTGTAGCCCGGACCCGGATCGTAGGTGATGAGAAAAGCGTTGAATCGGTAGAGCGAGCCGGCGAATAGCATGGAGACCGATGCCCAAAGCAGCAGCGGGCCTTGTCCCCGGTATTTGGCCGAACTCAACACCACCAGCGGAAAGACGAACAGGGCCGTCTCAAGCAGGAACATCAGGCTGCCCAGGTCACCGGCGAAGATAAGCCCCAGCTTGCCGTTCAATAGGATCTCGCCGAAGCGGAACCCAAGGTAGACTGCGATCAGAGCGACAATCCCCTTGCCCAGACCCGCCAGCAGAGGTGTTTCGGAGGGACGCCGGAAGCCGACGCTGCTGAAGGATGCCTCGAAAACCACCACCGCGAAGCCCATGGTCAGAGCGGTTAGAATGGCCAGCAGGGGCTGCAGATGCAGCGATTGCCAGAGCGGATGCACCTTGTAGCCCATGGCGATCAGCATGGAGCCGAGGGAGGACTGGTGCATGGTCGGCAGCAGCACGCCGAGGGCGATGAAGATGAAGGGCACCTTGTTCAACGCCTTGATCAGCCCCTTGGCGCCGAACCTCTCCAGCAGGGTGGGGGCAAACTCGATGCAGAGCACCAGGATGTAGGTGGCGACACAGAGGCCGACCTCCAGCATCACCGAATTGAAGTTCATGTGCCAGGGGGTGAAGATGTTGTAGAACTGCCAATAGCGGCCCATATCGATCATGGCGCCGATGCCGCCCAGGCCGTAGCCGAGCAGGCTGGCCAGCAGGGCGGGACGCATCAGCGGATGGCACTTGCCCTTGTTCATGATATAGACGGTGATGGCGAGGGCGTAGCCGCCGCAGGCCAGGGCGGTGCCCACTACCACGTCGTAGACTACCCAGACGCCCCAGGCATAGCCGCCGTTGAGATTGGTGACTAACCCCATGCCGTAAATGAAACGCTGGGCCAGGTAGTAGGAACCGATCAGGGTGACGACACCGAGAATGATGAACGGCAGGGTGACGACCGGCCGTTTGAGGGGTTGGTAGCTGCTCATGAGTCGTCTCCTTCCTCGTCTTCGGTGTTACGGCGCACCACATAGGTGAGCCCTGCCAGGGCGATGGCGGGCAGAGCCATATAGCTGTAGAGGGTGTGCTGTACCGTCTCCGAGATGGAGGCGTAGGAGCGTTCCTGCAGCGGCGGCATACCGAGTTTGTCGAAGGGAATGGAGGAGATGTGCAGGACGTTGGTGCCGCCCGCCTCCTTCTCGCCCCAGACATGCTGCCGGTATTCGGGCACCGCCTTTTCGTGATGGCTGTCGGGATTGCGCACATCACCGCGAGGATAGTTGTAGATCTCGCCGGGTTTCAAAGTCATACGACGCTTGGCCTCTTCCAGCAAAGCCTTACGCGAACCGAACAGGGTGGCCCCGGTGGGGCAGACCTCGGCGCAGCCGGTCATCTGACCCTTGTCGATGCGCTCGACCCCGGCCTGATTGCACATCTGACACTTGTGGATCTCACCGAAAGGGTTGTCGTAGTCGAACTGGGGCACGTTATAGGGACAGCCCACCATGCAGGTACGGCAACCGATGCAGGCATCGGGATGGTGAGTGACGATGCCGGTCTTCGGATGGCGCCGCATGGCGGTCACCGGGCAGACCGAGACACAACCCGGATCGACACAGTGCATACAGCTGCGTTTTTCGAAGGCGTAGCCGTTTTCCACCGCATCCTTCAGTTCACCCTCGCCGTCGCTGTAGACCTTGATCACATTGAGGGTTTGAGCAGACAGGTCGTAGGCTGAGTCCCAGGCGGTCTCTTCGCCCAGTGGGGTCGGGGGCATGCCGTTGACCTCCTTGCACTTGCTGACACAGGCCTTGCAGCCGATGCACAACGTCGAGTCGTAGAGCATGCCGATGGCCTCTTCCGCCGGCTCCAGGTTGCCTCGGGCCTCGGCGTTGCCCGCGCCCAAAAGGGCTGCGCCGCCGCCAAGGGAGGCCTTGAGAAAGTCTCTGCGTTTCATGGTGCCCCCTTACTCCCCGTCCTGCTCTTTACCGTCCAGCTTCTTTGACGCCATGGCGGTGGCGCCGACCGCCAGGCCGACGGCAGCACCAGCAACGGCCGCCGCACCGGGAGAGAAGCCGGCGGTGCCTTCGCGGTCCTCGATGTCGGGGAACATGTTGGGTGGGGTGTGGGTCTTCACGTCGGCCAGGCTGAACAGGGGTTTGTTGAAACCGACGCCCCCTTCGGAACAGCCGAAACAGGGGTGGCCGACGCCGATGGGCCAGACACCGCCGCCCACATTGTTGAATTCCAGGCTCGGGCAGTTGTTGTAGGTCTCGGGGCCCTTGCAGCCGAGTTTGTAGAGGCACCAGCCCTTACGATGTCCCTCGTCACCGAACTCCTCGGCGAAGCGGCCGGCATCGAAGTGGGGCCGGCGATAGCAATTTTCATGGATCAAGCGGCCGTAGGCCCACTTCGGACGACCCTTCTCATCGATGGGCGGCAGCTTACCGTAGGTCACGAAGTAGAGTACCGTACCGATAAAATTGGCCGGATTGGGTGGGCAACCAGGGATGGTCACCACAGTTTTGCCGGATAGAAATTGCGGCGCACCCACCGCGCCGGTGGGATTGGGTTCCGCCGACTGCACACCGCCCCAGCTGGCACAGGAGCCGAATGCGACGATGGCGGCCGCATGCTCCGCCGCTTCCCGGGTGATGTCGACCATGGTCTCGCCGCCGATCTTGCAGAAGATGCCGTCGCTGGCGAGAGGGATGGCGCCTTCCACCACCAGCAGGTATTGACCCTTGTTCTCCTGCACCACCTTTTTCTTGATCTCCTCCACCTGATGTCCGGCACCGGTGTCCAGGGTCTGGTGATAGTCGAGGGAGATCAGGTCGAGAATGAGATGTTCCAGGGAAGGTTGTTCGGAACGCAACAGGGCCTCGCTGGGTCCCGTGCACTCTTGCCCATGCAGCCAGATAACGGGCGGGCGTTTTTTCGGATCGGCTACCGCTTGCGCCATGGCCATGGCGGCACTGGATGATAGGCCGAGGGATGCCGCTACACCGGTACAGAACTTGAGAAAGGTCCTGCGTGATACGCCCAAGCGTTTCTCCACTGCTGAAAAATCGAAATCGTGCGCTGCCATCTGTCGGTCTCCGGTTATCTAATGAGGCGATTGGGGTGCTGCAGTCTGCTAGAGACAAGGCCACATAACCCGCAATATATGTGCCGGAATTTCTTTATTGCTAAATTTCATTGGCTTAGTGAATTCGATTGATTGAATATCCAATGATATGTGGTAGCGGTCATTGCACGATTAATTCCCTACCGGAAAGAAGGTTTACACTTTGCATGGTTATTGTCAGAGTGTTTCACTGTGGATTGGCTAACGATTTTTACAGCTTCTGGCGATTGGATGGGGCCGGCTGCCGAGCTTTGAGGAAAACGCCGCTTTTCGTTAAGATGCGCGGCACTTACTCCCCTGTTGATGTGAACCACTATGCTCAAGCTCTATAACGATCTCAGCAACCGCAAAGAGACCTTTCAACCCCTACGGGCCGGTATGGTTCGCATGTATGTCTGTGGTATGACGGTCTACGATCTCTGTCATCTCGGACATGCGCGGGTGATGGTGGTATTCGATGTGGTCTATCGTTACCTGCAGGCCAGTGGCTACGAGGTAAGCTACATCCGCAATATCACCGATATCGACGACAAGATCATCAACCGGGCCAATGAGAGGGGTGTGCCCTTCAGCGAGCTTACCGAGGAGTTCATTCGGGCCATGCACCAGGATGCCGATGCATTGGACGTGCTGCGACCCACGGATGAGCCCAAGGCGACCCAGTACATGGAGGAGATCCTGGCGATGATCACCCGCCTGATCGAAAATGGACATGCCTACACCGCGGATAACGGCGATGTCTACTACGATGTGCGGAGTTTCAGCGACTACGGCAAACTCTCCGGTAAATCGGTCGAGGATCTGCGCGCCGGTGCCCGGGTGGAACCGGGAGATGCCAAGCGGGACCCTCTCGATTTTGCTTTATGGAAGGGGGCAAAACCGGACGAGCCGGCATGGGATTCTCCCTGGGGGCGCGGACGTCCCGGCTGGCACATCGAGTGTTCAGCCATGTCCACCAAGGCCCTTGGCGACAGCTTCGATATCCACGGCGGGGGTGCGGACCTCACCTTCCCGCATCATGAGAACGAGATCGCCCAATCCGAGGGTGCGACCGGACATCCCTTCGTCAAATACTGGATGCACAATGGATTCGTGCGCATCAACGACGAGAAGATGTCCAAATCGTTGGGCAACTTCTTCACCGTGAGAGAGATCCTCGAGCACTATCGGGCCGAGGAGGTTCGCTACTTCATCCTTACCAGTCATTACCGTTCGCCGCTCAACTACGACACCGAGCATCTGGATAATGCCCGTGCCGCACTGACCCGGTTCTATACCGCATTGAGGGGTATTCCCGCGGCGCCGGCAGCTGGTGGTGAAAGTTATGTCAGTCGATTCCGCGATGCCATGGATGACGATTTCAATACTCCCGAGGCGCTGGCGGTGCTGTTCGACCTGGCGCGCGAGATCAACCGCCTGAAAGATAACGATGTGAGCGCCGCCGCCAGTCTGGCCGGTGTGCTGAGAGAGCTGGGCGGGATGCTGGGCATTCTGCAGGACGATCCCGAGGACTATCTGCGGGGCGGTGCGCCAGCGGGGGAGGACACGCTATCGGACGATAAAATAGAAGCGATGATCCAGGCGCGTATCGATGCCAGGTCGGAGAAAAACTGGGGCGAAGCCGACCGTATCCGCGACGACCTGCAAGCTGCCGGCATCATTCTGGAAGACGGACCCCAAGGTACCACCTGGCGTAGGGGATAAGTTTTTCGGTGCGGCAAGCCGCACCGTTTGACCATGATGAAGCTATTTTGCCGAGCTGTGCAGCTCCGCCGCCTGAAGGGTATTCTCCAGCAGAGTCACAATGGTCATCGGTCCGACCCCGCCGGGTACCGGTGTGATCCAGCTGGCCCTTTCACTCGCCGACTCGAAATCCACGTCCCCCACCAACCTGCCGTCCTCATTGCGGTTCATGCCCACATCGATGACGATGGCGCCCTGTTTGATCCAGTCCCCCGGCACATACTCCGCGCGACCGATGGCGACCACCAGGATATCCGCATTGCGCGCCTTCTCCGCCAGGTCCTTGGTGCGGCTGTGGCAGACCGTGATGGTGCAGCGCGCCGCCAGCAGCTCCAGGGCCATGGGACGGCCGACGATGTTGGACTGGCCGATGATGACCGCATCGAGTCCCTCCAGTTTCTGGCCGGTTTTCGCCAGCAGGGTCATGATCCCCTTGGGGGTGCAGGAGCGCAGCAGGGGCATGCGCAGCACCAGGCGCCCGACATTGTAGGGATGGAAGCCGTCCACATCCTTGGTCGGCAGTATGCGCTCGATGACGGCCTCTTCATCGATATGTTCCGGCAGGGGTAGTTGCACCAGAATGCCGTCGATCGCTTCATCTTCATTCAGCCGATCGATCAGCGCCAACAGTTCCTCCTGGGTGGTCGAGGCTGGAAGATCGTGAGAGACGGAGTGGAACCCGACCTCGTCACAGGACTTTCGCTTATTCCCCACATAGACCTGGGATGCGGGATTGTCCCCCACCAGAACCACCGCCAGACCGGGTCGTCGCAAGCCCGCCGCCACGCGTTGTTCAACGCTCCGTTTGATCTGTTGCCTGAGATCGGCCGCGATGGCCTTGCCGTCGAGAATCTGCGCACTCATGGATGTTCCCGGGTGTCATATTGAAATCAGGGTGGGGATGATACAGAAAGCTGAACGAACTGTCAGTGCGCAATGCCCGCCACCATTGACCTGAAGGGGCATCGTCAGTATTATTCACCCCCTTTGCTCACCCAGGGTGTAGGGATATACTTTTGGGATGATTTTCGGGGTATAGCGCAGTCTGGTAGCGCGCCTGCTTTGGGAGCAGGATGTCGGGAGTTCGAATCTCTCTACCCCGACCAGTTTTCTGCGCCCGTAGCTCATTTGGATAGAGCATCGGCCTTTGAGCGCACATGGCCCAGGTTATGTGCAATCAGGAGCCTTTATGAGGAATGCAACTCATAAAGTGGATCGCACTGTATCGGGGAAACCTTAACAGGTTGTGCTGATGGCAATCCCGAGGAAACCTTTGGTTGAACCAGCCGTATTATGCTGGATAGGCAACCGGATCTGTCTGGGACCGCAGGTCAAGACAGATGCAGAGGGGATCCGTAGAGACTATACGTGCGACACCTGAGACGGTGAAGAGATAGTCCAGACCACAAACCCTGCGGGGGCGTCGAAAGACGTAGTTGGTAAGCTAAGCCGAGGGTAGCAGGTTCGAGTCCTGCCGGGCGTGCCAAGTCTGCAGGACAGGTTGCAATGTTGCAGCCGGATAGAAAAGGTCAATGGTGGACGTAGCTCAGTTGGTAGAGCTCCGGATTGTGGTTCCGGCGGTCGTGGGTTCGAGACCCATCGTCCACCCCATTTTCGCAAGCACTCCATTTCACATGGGGGCGACAGCTCATGGGCCATTAGCTCAGCTGGTAGAGCAGTGGACTCTTAATCCATTGGTCGTAGGTTCGAATCCTACATGGCCCACCATATTGTTTTCGTAGCCCGGACCTAAGTGTTGGGTTTTCTCTATCTACCTGGGCGATTCGAACCTACGACGTTAAAAAAGCCTGGTTCGACAGCCACTTAACGTGGCTGAGCGTAGGAGCGCAGCGACTACGACCCGAAGGGCGAGGCGCAGCCGAGTAATCCTACATGGCCCACCATTATCAAAGGATTTGCGTGATAGAAAACGCTAACCCTTTTTTCGTTTGCGTGAGTTTTGCGTGACCCTTTAGCCAACATTCAGTCGTCGCAAAACCACCAGCTCCGGTTTTCCTTCACCGCGATCACATACACTTTCCGCCGCTTCGATGAGCTTGGTCAATCCCCGCCGCCGAATAGTGTGTCGTGATCCGTCCCGACCGGTGCCCCAGCAAGTCCTGCCGGTCCTCGAAGTTCACACCTGCCGCCCTTAACCGGCGACCGAACATGTGCTTCAAGTCATGGACCCGCACCTGGGGTAATCCTACTCTCACTCTGGCCCGTTTCCAGGCGCTCGTGAGCATGTGTCCAACCGGGTTGAGAAGGCCGCTCTGGAAATTGGTAGGTATAGTAACCCCGTTTAACCCGCATGTTTCATCCGTTTTTAAATTTAGCCGGTGATATGGCCAAGCTTGGATGGTTTGCCCTCACTGGGAACCAAACCTCTATCAAGCCCTGATTTTCCACCCTCCGGGCAGACTCCCCCTTACCCCCATTGTTGATCAACGTGCCGGGGCAGCACTCTGCCGGGCTATCCCGGCTTGAGTCGTGCCGCCACCTGGAAAAACAGCGCCTGATAGGGATAGGTGCTGGAGAGCAGGAAGCGGATCCGTCGCGTGTTGCGAATGATGACCGCCCCGATCTTGAACAGTTTGAGCCGGATCGTGGTCATCTGTGCACGCGCCAGTTCCGTGCCCTTCAGCGCGAGGCGCCGGATGGCCTCCATCAGCACATAGGCCAGACTGGACAGCAGTAGACGAAACTGATTGGCCCACCAGTAATGCGCGCTGGTGCGATCGGCGAACAGCCCCAGTTGCTGCTCCTTGATTCGGTTCTCCATGTCACCACGGGCGCAGTAGAGGTCATCGTAAAGGCGCTGTTTGTCGCCGGCCAGGTTGGTGACGATGAAGCGTGGATTTGGCCCCTTGTCGGTGACCTCCAGTTTGGCGATCACCTTGCGACGCGTCTTCCAGGTGCTGGCGGCATAGTGAAACTGAAAGAATTCCCGCATCTTCATGCCGGTTCGCTTCGCCAGTTCCTCAACCCACTGCATGGGCTCACGGATACACCGCAGCAAGGCGTCATTCTTGGCGATGCCCACGATATAGCCCACAGCGTTGCGCTCGCACCAGCTGAGCATGTGGTGACGGCAAAAGCCGCTATCGCCCCGAAAGATGATACGCACTTCAGGCCAAGCCCGGCGCAGGCGTTTGACCAACAGCGCCAGAATCGCCCAGGCATGCTTGGGCGCATCGATCCGGCTGGGCCGCAGATAACTCACCAGCAGTTGATCGCCACAAAAGACATACAGGGGCAGGAAGCAGTAGTGATCGTAGTAGCCGTGAAAGAAGCGGCCTTCCTGGCGGCCATGCACCGGATCATCCGTGGCGTCGAAATCCAGGATCAGCTCATCGGGTGGTGCATCATATGAGGCAATGAACTGCTCGAGCAGTAGGTTGTGGACATCAACGGCAACCCGGCGATCGACCCGGTTCTCCAGCCGACAAAGTGTCGACTGGCTGCCCAGTACCTCCTCGCGTTCGATCGAGCTCTGTAGGGCCGGGTCGGTGCGTAGTGTCTGATGGTCGTTCAGATCTTCATAACCCAGGCAGAGCCCATAGACTCGCTGGCGCAACAGGCTCAACTGGCTGTGTTCAATATAGCGGGGATCTCGCGGGTCGGGGATGACCGCATCAACCGCCTCGAGCAATCCCAGACGCCTGTCGATCTCACGCAGCAGCAACACGCCGCCGTCCGAGGTGATATCGCCACCGGAAAACTCGGCTTGAACCTTACGGCGTTTTAGGGCTGGAAAATCAAAGGCAGTCTGGGTACAGTTTGTCACAGGCAAAATCCTTTCGATTACAGTGTAAGCAACTGAATTATATCGAAGTATCAGGATTTTGCCTTTTTAATGCGTGAAATATTGGGGTTAAACCTCAAGCTGGTACCATTGAACGTCTTTTGTGCAAAGAAATGCCGGACCTTAAAATTCCGAAGAAGAATAGAAGTAAATTGACGGTTGGCACTGTTCATGCCTTGCAGGGTGCAGAGCGCGAAATCGTTGTATTCTCACCAACTTACGGCGAGTCTTTCACTAGTGGTGCGTTTTATGATAGGACCCCAAATATGTTGAACGTAGCAGTATCTAGCCCGAATATTTCACAAATAAAGAGGGTAAAACCCGTGTAGTTCAATAGAATTCAGTTACTTAGGCTGAAATTGAACGAGGTTTTGCCTGTGACAGAATGTACCCAAGGTCGTTTTGCTTTTCCAGCGGTAAAACGCCGCCAGGTTGAAGCGGATTTTTCCGGTGGTGATATCAGCAGTGATGGCGGCGTGTTGTTGCTACGACAAGCGGACCGACGGCTGGGATTGCTTGAAGCCGTCAATGACACTCTCGCTGATCCACGCGATGGCCGCTATGTGCAACATGATCAGATTTCTCTACTACGCCAGCGGGTCTATGCCCTGTGCCAGGGCTATGAAGACCTCAACGATCACGACAGTCTGCGACAAGATTTGGCCTTTCAGACGGCCGTGGAACAGGATCAGGCACTGGGCAGTTCACCCACGCTCTGTCGCTTGGAGAATCGGTCAGATCGGGCAACCGCTGTCGCGATCCATCAGGTCCTGATCGAGCAGTTCATCGCCTCGTTTGCCGAGCCACCCGAGGAGTTGATCCTGGACTTCGACGCCACCGATGACCGGGTTCACGGCCTGCAGGAAGGCCGCTTCTTCCACGGTTACTACGATAACTACTGCTTTCTCCCGTTGTACGTGTTTTGCGGCGAACAACTGCTGGTCAGCTATTTGCGCCCGAGCAAGATCGACGGGGCGAAACATGCGTGGGCGATCCTCGCCCTGCTGGTCAAACGCTTGCGTCAGGCGTGGCCGGCGGTGCGGATCATCCTGAGAGCCGACTCGGGCTTCTGTCGTCACCGCATGCTGCGCTGGTGTGAACGCCATGGCATTGGCTACATCGTAGGCCTGGCGCGCAACCACCGCCTGCAACGGATGATCGAGGAAGACTTCACTGCAGTCGAGCAATGCTTCAAGGCCAACGGACAGAAGCAACGCGTCTTCCTTGGCCTGCGCTACGGTGCACGCAGCTGGCGCCGTCGACGCGCGGTGATCGCCAAGCTGGAGGTGAGTGAGCGAGGGCGTAATCCCCGATTTGTCGTCACCAACCTCAACGGCGATGCCCAAACCCTTTACGACGACGTCTATTGTGCGCGGGGCGAGATGGAAAACCGCATCAAGGAACAACAGCTGGGGCTGTTTGCTGATCGCACCAGTGCACATCATTGGTGGACCAATCAGTTTCGCTTGCTGCTGTCGAGCCTGGCCTATGTGTTGATGGAAGCGATTCGCCGCTTGGCCTTACAGGGTACAGAACTGGCCAAGACCCAGGTCGGCACGCTGCGGCTTAAACTACTCAAAGTGGGTGCGGTGGTGATACGCAATACCCGGCGTGTCCGCTTCCTGCTCTCCAGTGTCTTTCCTTACCAGGCATTGTTCTTCAGTGTGGCCGAACGGCTGGAGCCAGGATAGCACGCGATGAGTGCTGCCCCGGCACGTTGATAAATAACGGGGTAAGGGGAAGCTGTGCCTGTCAGCCAGAAATCGGGGCGTTTGGAGCCGGTATCATCCTGTTTCTCGTCCCGGCCTTCTCCTCGTGCCAGTATCGGCAAATGGATGAAATATCCGGGCTAGGGCGAAAGATAGCTTTTTAGTTTTCGGTAATTTGGGGGTATTTGACACCAAGAAACGAAATCTACCTTCTGGGCTTTTGGCATATTACCTTTTTCATGGGGAAGCAAGTTCAGCTCTGGAATATCAGCTGCCTATAGCACGGGTGCCAATCACATATAATTAGGATTGAATGTCAATGGAAGAATATCGTCCATTTCTACCCTCTTCCTTTATGCACGCTGACGGTGGTCATGATCAGATCGCCGGATCAGGCTTTCAAGAGGTATATGTAAACCCTCCCAGAGATTGCGGATCATGTCGATGGAGAGTGGGCGTTTGCGATTCAGCACCTCAGATACACGTCCGCTTTTGCCAATGAATGGCTCCAGCGCCTTACGGTCAAGTCCACCCTGCTCCATGCGAAACAAGATCGCATCGATAGGATCAGGTGGATCGATAGGATAGTGCTTATCCTCATATGCCTCGACCAGCGTGATCAGCACATCGAGCTTGTCGCCGTCTGGTGTATCGGCCTCGGCTCCCCAAAGTTGCTCGATCTCGGCCAGCGCCGCATCATAATCCTGTTCTGTTTTGATAGGGCGAATATCCATCGTTCTATCCTCGCTATTACTTCAAATTGAGCTTGTCGTACTGTTTGTGGGTGCCGACAAACTTCACAAAGAGCGCCTGGCGACCATAATCCACATTTACCACCAGCCGATACTTGTTCCCTGCAATATTAAATACCACTGTCTCATCGCTGATGATGCTGGCATTACCGTATTGCGCCTTGATGTCGTGATGACTATGCCAATTTGCTTTGTTCGCTTCGGCATACCATGCCTCTAGCGGCCCTTCCGCGTCCCGGTACAGGGGGAGTTCGTAGAACTCCCTCAGCGTCCTCCTGGCTATTACTCTCATCGGGAAAGTATAGCAACCTCCCATTTTGGGAGCAAGTCGATTTTGTCTATATCCTACGCTTGTCCTTGATGAGTGTGTGTAAAACCCCGAACCATGGTCGATGAGCTGAAGAACTCCCGCCTACTTGGCGTTCCAAGTCACCCACACCGAGTAGGCTGGAAAAATTCATCCCAAAACCTGACCTGGTACACCAGCGGTACATCGGTCAGTTTCGTTAGATTTCGTAAAATCACACTAACTTATTGTTTGTATGATTATTTTCCAGATTTGGCGTTTCGCTAAGTTTCTCTTAATTAACAGTAACTTATTGTTTTATATGGAAACGCTTAATCCATTGGTCGTAGGTTCGAATCCTACATGGCCCACCATATTACTATCGAAGCCCGGACCAAAGCGCCGGGTTTTCTGTTTCTATGTAGGCGATTCGAACCTACGACTTTAAAAAAGCCTGGTTCGACAGCCGAGCATAGCGAGGCTGAACATGGGCGCGCAGCAACCATGGCCCGAAGGGCGAGGCGCAGCCGAGTAATCCTACAGGGCCCACCATATTACTATCGAAGCCCGGATCAAAGCGCCGGGTTTTCTGTTTCTATGTAGGCGATTCGAACCTACGACTTTAAAAAAGCCTGGTTCGACAGCCGAGCATAGCGAATACGACCCGAAGGGCGAGGTGCAGCCGAGTAATCCTGCATGGCCCAGCATAATAATGATGAGATGTAAGAGCAAAGTAAGCGCCTGAGCAATCGCACTCAACAGTAAAGTTGAATCGCGACCCCCGTCCTGTCTTTCAGGATTTGACTTATGTCAAAGCCTTTCCGGTCAATTCCCCTATTACTTTTAGGTAATTAAAAAATCCTGAGGCGATTTTTTAATTCATCGATATAAGAAACCTTACTTGCTTGACAAGACTTGAGAGGTTGCCGGCAGTTTCACTCCTCTTAGGACCGGGGAACTGATCCTAGCAGTTTTTGGCGAGTTCCTAATAAAAAGCAATAGTCAAAACTAACTGGAGAAAAGGTGATGAAACGCCGTCGACTTCTATTATCCTCTGTTGTTGCCGCCCTGTTTTTCTTTGGACTCAACGGCCTGACTCTAGCGGCAGACTCGCCCGCAAAGACACTGGATGAAGACCAGATGGCTCAAGCCGACTGTGTCGGCTGCCATATCAACGTCAACCCGGGTATCGTCAAGCAGCACATGGAAGGGCCTCATGCGAATACCAAGAAAGTGGAAGATGAGGTCCGCTGCCACGACTGCCACGGTGTGGATCATAAGACCATGGATGATGTTGAAAAGGCGAGTATGCCCACCCCGGAAATTTGTGGTGAATGCCACAAAAAAACAGGCGCGTCAACACAGAGACGGCAAACACAATCTGGCCTGGCTGGCGATGAAGTCTCAGATCGCCTGGCATGGGCAGCCCGGATCAATCACCGAACAAGGTTATCGCGGCTGTTCCGGATGCCACAAAATCGGTGAGAAAGGACTGCTTGCGGCAACGCAGGGTAATATGGGCGATGTGAAGAGAGATGGCGGCAAAGAGGCGGCAACCTATCGCTACGGTAACGCGCAATGCGATGCCTGCCACACCCGCCACAGCTTCAAGGCATCGGAAGCCATGGATCCGCGCGCCTGCTCCAACTGCCACATGGGCTTCGACCAACCCCAGTGGGAGATGTATACCTCCGCCAAGCACGGTATCGTGTGGCAGATCGAAGGGCATGTAAATGAAGGTGGTCGTGCCCCCACCTGTCAGACCTGTCATCTGAGTGAAGGTGATCATGAAGTGCGTACCGCATGGGGTTTCCTGGGTCTGCGCATCCCCACCAAGGAGAATGTGCTGGCACTGATCGATGTGGCGCCCTCGCTCAAGGAGCCGCTGACGAAACTGGCCGGGTTACTACCCTCGGGTCACTATATGGATGTTGACGACGATCCGCAGTGGACCTTTGATCGGGCGTTGATTCTGCAGGCCGCCGGCATTCTCGATGCATCGCTGCAACCCACGGAACGCTTTATCGAAATCGTCGTGCAGGGTCAAGCCGCGCGGGGTCCCGAGGAATTCAATGTCGAGCGTAAGAAGATGAAGGCGACCTGCAACAAGTGCCACGCACAAGGATTCGTTAACGAACACTTCAAGGCCTCAGATGAGATAATCAAAGCGGCCGATCACGAGTTCGCCAAGGCCATTACGGCTGTGCAGGCGCTCTACAAGGATGGTATTTTGCAGAAACCGGAAGGCTGGGAATACGCGCCCGATCTACTCCAATATTATGAGGCAAAGACCAGCATCGAACAGGAACTCTACCTGATCATGCTGGAGTATCGCCAACGGACCTTCCAGGGCGCTTTTCACGCCAGCAACGACTACATGCACTGGTATGGCTGGGCGCCATTGAAAACGGCGGTCAATACCATACTTGAAGAAGCCAAACGGATGCGTGCCGAGCGCGATTCGAAGAAGATGGCAGCGAAATAAGCGTAACCGAAGAGTCGTGGTTGTCTATAGTCTGGGGTACGGCCTATGCCGTACCCCTTATTGTTTGTGACAGCTATAGCTAGAGATCATTAAGCGTGCATGGTCCATCAATCACAATCTCGTAATCCGGCCCTGTACGTCCGGGGTTTAGAATTTTCTAGGTAAGAGGTTCGGTCCTACGACACCAAACAAGCCTGGTTCGACAGCTCATCATTTCCTAGGACCGATTGGATTAGTGTTAACAGGCCCTAGTGCCGATCAAAGCATCCAGTCGGTTACGAAACATAGTCTTAAACTGCGATACCTGCAGTCGGCCGTTCTGCCTCGGAACGATGATCATTCGTTCAGAAGCAAAATCGAAAGGTGCATCGGTCGAGTTTTTTTCGCGAATAGGTATCCAGCTGGCGGGGGTTGGCGAATTGGCATCGCTGCGTCCATGCAGCATTCCGGCCTCAAACACCACATTTGGATTGTCTTGATAGAGGGCAGGCTGTGCATCGGGGATTCTCTCCGAAAGGTAACAGACGCCGTAGCGGCATGTCCCGAGTTCATTCAACAGCTGCATGTTGATATTTCCCGGCCGGTGAATGTCTTTCCAATAGATTTGATTGAACTTGTCCAGGTACTCCTTTTCCAGAAAGACCTTTTTTATCGTACTGATTACATCGCTTTCCGCATTGGTCGAAGAGGCCAGAAAGATATTCGGCTTGGTCAGCTTTGGCAGGGGGTGCTGGAGTATTTTATTGAGTTCATCGATCGCATTGCCGGTAAACAGGTTCCTGGCTTTTGTGATTGAATGTGTTCGATAGGCAATGGCCATGGCATCTGCAATGATCGATAGTTCCTGTTTTGCGGCTTTGGTTATGTCCAATCGTTCGACCGTCTCGAAATTGAATACTCCAAACACATTACCGTTTTCATCTTTGAGGGGGATGATGATGGAAGTCTTGATTGGGTCGTTGGTGGGTTTGATGTATTTCGGAATGCCTTTGGATTTACTCCACAGATCACGATAGCTGCGACATTTTGGTAGTAATGGTTCAGAAGGATTGGCGCTGACAATCCAGAGCCGCTTGTTGTAGAGAAAGGCAAATGCCGTCTGGCTGGCAACGCGTCCGTGTGAGTCGCGAACCGGCATGGTACTGTACTTCCCCATGGTTGCGTGCTTGTGTGGAATCAGCCCGATGTCGTTGCCGATGCGTGATGTGACCATGAACCTGGTTACAGTAATGTTGAGGGTGTTCCGAGTGTAGTTATCCACAAGTTGCCGTATACGGTTGAAACTTGTTGCATCAATGTAATCCACCGCATACGCGAACTGAATCAGTTGCTCTCCGAATGAACTGCTCATGACGGCCTCGTTATTTTATTCTGTATTGATATAACTTTTCCTGATTACCCCTAAACCTCAGCCATTCTCAAGAGGCGATATGGCATAGGTGGAGTGCGAAGAGCGGCAAAAAGCAATCGTTCAATTATGGCGGGTAAATCGAAACGGCGGTTAAACCGATATTCGAACTCAGCAAGATAACGCGACACATGTTTATCTCGAATCGCATGAAAAGTACCCAACAGACTGTTTTTGACATTACCCAACATCGTGTTTACCCATTTGAAGCACGAATACTGGACACTTTGGCGCCCACCACCCGTCACCATGGGGTTATGATGGCAATCAGCGGTTGTCACGCCACTAAAGCACCAAAGCCCATCGGTAAAGACTTCGCTGCCAGGCATCAAGCAGGAGCGGGCGTAGCGGGCGATTTCACGTTTGCGGAAGCCCCTTACACGACGCAGTTGAATTTTCATGGGCCTGCCGTCCCGCGTCGTCTCAACAGCAGCTACGAAAGGGATTTTGTTGCGCGACCCACGACCACGCTTACCGGCTTGCTCGCCTCCGAGATAAGCATCATCCAATTCGATGCGACCGGCCAGTTTTTTTCCACGCTCACGTTCCATCATCACCTGCATCAACTTATGCTTGAGTCGCCAGGCCGTATTGTAGTTCACCCCGATTTCGCGGGAAAGTTGCAGCGCCGAGATACTTTTCTTGCGTTGGGTCAACAGATAGATCGCAAGAAACCACGTTCTCAGCGGCAGCTTGGTGCCATGGAAGATGCTGCCGGCGGTCAGGGAAGTCTGATGATGGCACTTGTGACATTGATATATCTGACGCTTTTTGAGTTCACAGCCTGTTGTGTTGCCGCACTCAGGGCAGACATAGCCCGTCGGCCAGCGCAAATCATACAATGCCTGTCGACACTGATCCTCGGTCCCATATTGTTCCAGAAAATCGTGCAAACCAAGACCTTTTTGAAATTGAATAGTATTTCTCGGCATGATGAAATCCTCTTTTATTCAGTAGGTTCCATTATGCTTGCACCACAGGCTCAATAGCTGAGCCTCATGAGTAATCAGGTAACTTTTTGATTATTGAGATTCGTACCTACTATAACAATATTGTAGTTTACCAAATCATCACCAAGCCAAAGATTGAGATACTTTGCTCCATATTGTCTCGTTCCGGATGGGAGTGTGGTAACGAGAAAAAATCCATCAATCGCGGTGGTTGGTATTCTGTTGAGGTGAGTCTGATCAGTTGGGTGGTGGTTAGGGGGGGTATGTTGGGAAGGGATTGCCGGAATAAGGGTGAATTGCACACAACCCCGGTTTCCTGTGGAATACCGAATTCATTTATAAATCTGAAAATGGACTTTTAATGTCTTTTCATATCATCACAACTCCAGCGCGGCATAATTTTTTGCGCAATATCCGTCGTAAACGGACCCAACTGCTCGGAGCGCTTTTCTTCGTGACAGGTCTCGTGGCATCGAGTCTGCCGCTCTTGTTTGTCATTGCCGCTATTGTATCGATCCTGTCACGCAATGCGGATTTCCCTGACATGGAATCGGATCAGGCTGTTGTCTTTCTCATTGCTACGGTGATTGCCGTTGTCGGTCTGACATTGGGTCTCAGGTTGATTCGGGGTCGCAGGCGGCTGGTGCTTTTTCTGCGCCGTTTTGGCTATGACGAGGCAACCGAGGCACTGAGTTTTGCGGCGGTATCCGCCATGGGGCAGCGGTGGCGCCTGGTGACTCTGGATGACAATGAGATCGCGCCGGTGCTCGGAATTGAGACCCAGGGAAGAATCCTCGGTTTTTTGCGATGGATTTTACTGGCAGCGATCGTTACAGGTTTGCTCTGGTTGTTTGGTGGCGGATTCACGGACTACATAGGGGATATCGTTGGTGACTTGCGGACAAACAATCGTGGGGGTGGAGTCAAAGAGTTCATTGGTCAGATAATCGGTTTTTTCGTGATGACCATAATCTTGGGATTGATCGTCGGCGGCCTGGTTATGATGCTGGTCGCTTTCCTGGGTGCCGGGGTGCTGTTTTCGTGGCGCTCGTTTAGCTCATATAAAAAGGCCGAAGAGAATCAATCCAAAACCTGATTACCCCTAAACCTCAGTCATTCTCAAGAGGCGATATGGCATAGGTGGAGTGCGAAGAGCGGCAAAAAGCAATCGTTCAATCATGGCGGGTAAATCGAAACGGCGGTTAAACCGATATTCGAACTCAGCAAGATAACGCGACACATGTTTATCTCGAATCGCATGAAAAGTACCCAACAGACTGTTTTTGACATTACCCAACATCGTGTTTACCCATTTGAAGCACGAATACTGGACACTTTGGCGCCCACCACCCGTCACCATGGGGTTATGATGGCAATCAGCGGTTGTCACGCCACTAAAGCACCAAAGCCCATCGGTAAAGACTTCGCTGCCAGGCATCAAGCAGGAGCGGGCGTAGCGGGCGATTTCACGTTTGCGGAAGCCCCTTACACGACGCAGTTGAATTTTCATGGGCCTGCCGTCCCGCGTCGTCTCAACAGCAGCTACGAAAGGGATTTTGTTGCGCGACCCACGACCACGCTTACCGGCTTGCTCGCCTCCGAGATAAGCATCATCCAATTCGATGCGACCGGCCAGTTTTTTTCCACGCTCACGTTCCATCATTACCTGCATCAACTTATGCTTGAGTCGCCAGGCCGTATTGTAGTTCACCCCGATTTCGCGGGAAAGTTGCAGCGCCGAGATACTTTTCTTGCGTTGGGTCAACAGATAGATCGCAAGAAACCACGTTCTCAGCGGCAGCTTGGTGCCATGGAAGATGCTGCCGGCGGTCAGGGAAGTCTGATGATGGCACTTGTGACATTGATATATCTGACGCTTTTTGAGTTCACAGCCTGTTGTGTTGCCGCACTCAGGGCAGACATAGCCCGTCGGCCAGCGCAAATCATACAATGCCTGTCGACACTGATCCTCGGTCCCATATTGTTCCAGAAAATCGTGCAAACCAAGGCCTTTTTGAAATTGAATGGTATTTCTCGGCATGATGAAATCCTCTTTTATTCAGTAGGTTCCATTATGCTTGCACCACAGGCTCAATAGCTGAGCCTCAGGGGTAATCAGGATCCAAAAAGATAGGTGATACGAGTCAGATCAAATCAGTGATAGACGATGTGCTGAAGTTGAGCAGAAAGATATTCGCACCGCGCCTGGTGGTGGTGCGTGTCAACTCGGCCATATGGCAAGCGGTTGTCAGGCAGTTCGCTGATGTTTCTGCTGTGATCTTGATCGACGTCTCCAGCCCGGGGGAGGGCCTGCTCTGGGAGTTGGACAATCTAAGGGAAGAATATCGTCAAAGAACCATTCTCGTCGGCCAGTACGATGCGCTTGAGAAAATCTCCGCGCTGCCTGCTGCAAATGCGGATGCTGTCAAGATTGAGCGGCGTCTGGCTAAGCTGCTCGATGGTGAAAGCGTGCTGGCCTATCGTAGTGATGGGGCGCGTGACACGCAACGTTTTGCCAAGCTGCTGAGAACGACGTTGAATGATCTGTGCTAGCCCCAATATTTCACGCATTAAAAAGGCAAAATCCTGATACTTCGATATAATTCAGTTGCTTACACTGTAATCGAAAGGATTTTGCCTGTGACAAACTGCACCCAGACTGCCTTTGATTTTCCAGCCCTAAAACGCCGTAAGGTTCAAGCCGAGTTTTCCGGTGGCGATATCACCTCGGACGGCGGCGTGTTGCTGCTGCGTGAGATCGACAGGCGTCTGGGATTGCTCGAGGCGGTTGATGCGGTCATCCCCGACCCGCGAGATCCCCGCTATATTGAACACAGCCAGTTGAGCCTGTTGCGCCAGCGAGTCTATGGGCTCTGCCTGGGTTATGAAGATCTGAACGACCATCAGACACTACGCACCGACCCGGCCCTACAGAGCTCGATCGAACGCGAGGAGGTACTGGGCAGCCAGTCGACACTTTGTCGGCTGGAGAACCGGGTCGATCGCCGGGTTGCCGTTGATGTCCACAACCTACTGCTCGAGCAGTTCATTGCCTCATATGATGCACCACCCGATGAGCTGATCCTGGATTTCGACGCCACGGATGATCCGGTGCATGGCCGCCAGGAAGGCCGCTTCTTTCACGGCTACTACGATCACTGCTGCTTCCTGCCCCTGTATGTCTTTTGTGGCGATCAACTGCTGGTGAGTTATCTGCGGCCCAGCCGGATCGATGCGCCCAAGCATGCCTGGGCGATTCTGGCGCTGTTGGTCAAACGCCTGCGCCGGGCTTGGCCTGAAGTGCGTATCATCTTTCGGGGCGATAGCGGCTTTTGCCGTCACCACATGCTCAGCTGGTGCGAGCGCAACGCTGTGGGCTATATCGTGGGCATCGCCAAGAATGACGCCTCGCTGCGGTGTATCCGTGAGCCCATGCAGTGGGTTGAGGAACTGGCGAAGCGAACCGGCATGAAGATGCGGGAATTCTTTCAGTTTCACTATGCCGCCAGCACCTGGAAGACGCGTCGCAAGGTGATCGCCAAACTGGAGGTCACCGACAAGGGGCCAAATCCACGCTTCATCGTCACCAACCTGGCCGGCGACAAACAGCGCCTTTACGATGACCTCTACTGCGCCCGTGGTGACATGGAGAACCGAATCAAGGAGCAGCAACTGGGGCTGTTCGCCGATCGCACCAGCGCGCATTACTGGTGGGCCAATCAGTTTCGTCTACTGCTGTCCAGTCTGGCCTATGTGCTGATGGAGGCCATCCGGCGCCTCGCGCTGAAGGGCACGGAACTGGCGCGTGCACAGATGACCACGATCCGGCTCAAACTGTTCAAGATCGGGGCGGTCATCATTCGCAACACGCGACGGATCCGCTTCCTGCTCTCCAGCACCTATCCCTATCAGGCGCTGTTTTTCCAGGTGGCGGCACGACTCAAGCCGGGATAGCCCGGCAGAGTGCTGCCCCGGCACGTTGATCAACAATGGGGGTAAGGGGGAGTCTGCCCGGAGGGTGGAAAATCAGGGCTTGATAGAGGTTTGGTTCCCAGTGAGGGCAAACCATCCAAGCTTGGCCATATCACCGGCTAAATTTAAAAACGGATGAAACATGCGGGCTAGCCGTTTTAGTGTTCGTCGCTACCGGAACGCAACGATGGGGGATCGGTCAGGGTGTCATTGGCTCCCTATCAGATTCGTGTGTTTTCGACTTCAGGATCGATGTAAAACAGAGGACAGGCATTTCACCCTGAGCAGGGCGATGGGTGCGTAATCTTTAGTTTAAGGCTTGGCCTGTTCCTTCACCTGCTCCCAGAACCGCCTCCAGAACCCCTTCTGTTCTTCGATCTTGTCCAGGCGTTGCTCTATGGCGTGTAAGACCTCGGTGATCTCTTCCCGCTGGTCATCAGTCTGTGATTCGTCAGGTACCTGCCGGCTGCTCAAAATCAACTGCTCTATCCATGCTCCGATAGGGACACCCCGACGATTGGCTTCCTCTTGGGCACATTGCCGCGCAGTTTCGGATATCCCTTTCAGCAGCCACTGATTGGCGGGCTTTTTTTTCACTCGCGGCACAGCTTTTCTGGGTGGAGCCTTTTTCTTGGAGGCAGGAGATGGGATTTTGTTGGGGCTGCTCTTTTTTGTTTTGCTGGCCGGTTTCTTTTTTTTGCTGTGCTTCAGTGTGATCGGCCGTTGCGGTAGAGCTGAATAGTCCCGGGCTGGCCGCTTGGGCGGTTTGTTGGGGGCGGTGCCGGATTGGTCGCTACTTCGTTTGTCTGTCATGTGACTGGTCGGGTGCTGCCTTTTATGCGCCATCCGGAAACGCCAAGTGATGGTGTGTCGCCATCGGTCTTCCGCTTGGTGCCCAGGGTCCCTTTTCGGATAGATGTCAATTATTCGTAGAAGACGCTTTTATCTGCGTAGTGTAGCGGAAATTGCTAACAAATGAGGAGAAATCGTCGCCACCCCAACACTTGAGGTCGCGTTGTCGCGGGTATGGTGCTGAGATCCCCAACGTCTTGGTGCTTGAGGTCTTTGCGGGCGGGAGAGGTGAATTAACGGTGCAGCGACCATCCATCGACAAGTCATTCCTTATCGATCGAAAGTGGGACGGTGAGGTTGTGTTGGGTCAGACGATGAGACTGATCAGCACAAAGACCGCCCAGATACTCGCCGCAGCCAGGACAAGCGTATCGATGGATAGCGGGGGATTATTCGGCATTTTCATGGTTTTACCTCTCAACTACTCTCGGTATACCGTTACAACTTCAAGCCAAAGCCGATGCCTTTGAGGTGCGTAGGTCATCACCTGTAATATCGGCAGACTAGGCTGTTTTTTAAGCGGCTGCATTGCGAATTCGCAATTCAAACAAGGACATAAATTTTGAGCTACGGGTTTGAGTTATGTAGAGGCGGCTTGTCAGGCGGGCAAATTACCCCTAAAGTGAAGCCAGGGAGTCAGCCGGACAGCCGCTGTGTCGAATATGATGCAGAGGAAAGTCCGGGCTCCGGCGGGCTGGGTGCCAGGTAACGCCTGGGGGGCGCAAGCCTACGGAAAGTGCCACAGAAAACATACCGCCATCGGCTCAGGCTGTTGGTAAGGGTGAAATGGTGCGGTAAGAGCGCACCGCAACGCTGGTAACAGCGTTGGCAGGGTAAACCCCACCCGGAGCAAGACCAAATAGAGGGACGGATGTGCCATGGTGCATATCGAGTGCGGCCCACACTGTCCCTGGGTAGGTTGCTTGAGGTGTGTGGTGACACACATCCCAGATGAATGGCTGTCCTCGACAGAACCCGGCTTACAGGCTGGCTCCCGCTTTCATCTCCACATTCCTCCACTCTCTGGGGGATTCATCCTCGTTTCTTAATAAATCACTTTAGGTTTGAAGGTTATATTGCTGTATTTAAAGTGGTTAGCCGGTTCTTGTCAGTGCTTTTAATTGCTCGCCTAAGCCACTGAGCAGCAAAGAGTTTTTACGTTCTTTACCTTGACAAGGTGGTGCATGGGGTCCTAATATGGGTTGAAGTGGAAGAATATGGAGAATTAGGGAAAATCGATCCATCAAAGGGGCGCTGACTTGTTTCGCGGGATTTCATCACTCAATCTGGATGCCAAGGGGCGGCTTGCGATACCGACGAAGTATCGTGAACAGCTTGTGGCTGCCTGTAGTGCCGAGTTGGTGATCACCGTCGACAAGGATCACTGTCTGCTGATCTATCCCAAACCCACCTGGCTCGAGATTGAAGAGAAGCTCAGGTCGCTGCCGTCATTTGATGAGACCGCGCGGTTTCTGCAGCGGCTCTATATCGGTAACGCACATGAAATCGATATGGACAGCCAGGGCAGGATCCTGCTTCCACAGGAGTTGCGACGCTTTGCCGACCTCAACAAAAAGGTTGCCCTGGTGGGTCAGATAAATAAGTTTGAGTTGTGGGACGAGACGGCTTGGAACAGCCGGCAGGAGGCTCAGCTGGCGAAGGTGGATATCAACAAGCTCGATCTGCCGGAAGAGTTCAAGTCACTCTCGATCTGATGAAGCAGGCCCACGATTCAGTGCTGCTTCAGCCCTCGATTGAGGCGCTGAAGATCGATCCGGCCGGTATCTATGTTGATGCTACCTTCGGTCGAGGCGGGCACAGTCGTCAGATTTTGCATGCGTTGGGTGAGCGGGGGCGGTTACTGGCTATCGACAGGGATCCGGAGGCGGCGGCATTTGGCAGGAAGACGTTTGGTCAGGATGCTCGCTTTCGAATCGTACAGGAGAGCTTCGCCATGCTGGCCGAGGTGTCTGAACAGGCTGGGCTGATGGGAAGGGTCAACGGCATCCTGCTGGACCTGGGGGTCTCCTCCCCCCAGTTGGATCAGGCTGAGCGCGGTTTCAGTTTCACTAAGGACGGGCCTTTGGATATGCGTATGGATCCCGACAGCGGCATCTCAGCGGCTGAGTGGTTGGCTCAGGCCGAGATGAAACAGATCGCAGAGGTCTTGAAGGCCTATGGCGAAGAACGCCACGCGAAGCGGATTGCTCGGGCCATCGTTGAAGCGAGGACGCAAAACCCTATTACATCGACGCTGCAATTGGCGGACATTGTGAGCAGGGCAAATCCCGCATGGGAAAAGAGCAAACACCCGGCGACGCGCAGTTTTCAGGGGATACGCATCTATATCAACAGCGAGTTGGATGCGCTGCAGAGGGCGCTGCAGTCGGTAATCGACGTATTGGGGATCGGCGGTCGACTGGCGGTGATCAGTTTTCACTCACTGGAGGATCGGATAGTAAAGCGCTTCATGCGTGATCAGGCGAAAGGCGACCGGTATCCCCCGGGAGTGCCGGTCACCCGGGACAGTATGCAGCCTCGTCTGCGTCTGGTGGGCAAGGCGGTACGGCCGGGTGATGATGAAACCACAGCCAATCCGCGGGCTCGAAGTGCGGTGCTGCGTGTTGCGGAGCGACTCTCTTGAGCCGTACCGGGCACATACTGTTTGCGATATTGATGGCTGCGGTGCTGGCATCGGCGATAGCTGTTGTCTACAGCAAATATCTAAGCCGCAAACATTTCGTCGTGTTGCAGGAGCTACAGGCGGAGAGGGAGCGTATCGGCATCGAATGGGGGCGCCTGCAATTGGAAGAGAGCACCCTGGCGACTCATTCGGAAGTGGAAAAAAGGGCACGGGACAGACTGAAAATGCATCTGCCCCAATTTGATGAAGTTGTAGTGATCAGGCGCTAATCATGGCGGGCGGAAAGAAGAGAAAGAATCACCAGGCAGAAGTCATCAGGCTACCGAGTTATCGTGCCCGGCGCATCACTGTGCTTGTGGTGATCGGACTGGCCTTCGCTGCGCTGATCTGGCGATCCGTCGATCGTCAGGTGTTTGAGACCGCCTTTCTGCAGGAACAGGGTGAGATGCGCTACCTGCGCACCATGACGGTAAGTGCCAGCCGGGGCATGATCGCAGACCGCAATGGAGAGCCGCTGGCAATCAGTACTCCGGTTAAGAGCGTGGCCGCCAACCCGAAGGTCATCAAGGGCGACAGCGAAACCATCGGTGCGCTTGCATCGACCCTGAATCTCGATCCTGATCGCCTGCGCAGATTACTCTCCAGCGAACGTGGGTTTGTCTATCTCAAAAGGCGTGTCAATCCCGACATTGCAGAGCGGGTGGATGCCCTTGAGCTGGATGGGATCGATCTGCTTTCCGAATACCGTCGTTTCTATCCCAGTGGCGAGGTGATGTCGCACATCGTCGGCTTCACCAATATCGATGACCAGGGGCAGGAGGGGATAGAGCTGGCGTACGATGAGTGGCTCAGCGGCAGTGCCGGTGCAAAGCGGGTGATCAAGGACGGCAAGGGGCGCGTGGTTGAGCAGGTGGAGAATATCCGCAGTCCCTCTCCCGGCAGGGAACTGAAGCTCAGTATCGACCGGCGCCTGCAGTTTCTCGCCTACCGGGAACTCAAGGCGGCGGTGAGCAAGCATAAGGCGCGGTCGGGGTCGGCGGTGATCCTGGATAGCCGCAGCGGTGAGATTCTGGCGATGGTCAACAGCCCGTCATACAACCCTAATGCAATACGTGGCCGCCGCTCCAGCAGTCTGCGCAACCGTGCGGTAACCGATGTCTTCGAACCCGGTTCCACCATCAAGCCGTTCACCGTGGCTGCGGCAGTGGAGTTGGGGCGTTTCAAGCCCAATACGCCGATCGATGTCTCCCCCGGCCAGATGAAGGTGGGACGCTATCTGGTCAGGGATAACCGAAACTACGGCATGATCGATGTGGCGACAGTATTGCGTAAATCGAGCAATGTGGGTGCCAGCAAGATTGCCCTGTCGATGCAGCCGGAGACCTTGTGGAGACTCTTTTCAAGCCTGGGTTTCGGCGAGAGTCCCTATAGTCAGTTCCCCGGTGAGTCAAGTGGCCGGTTGCCGCACTTCTCCGATTGGTCCAGTTTTGAACAGGCGACCCTCTCCTTCGGTTATGGGCTTTCCGTGACCCCGTTGCAGCTTGCCAGGGCCTATGCGGTGCTGGCCAATGACGGTTTGCGCATGCCGGTCTCGCTGCTGAAGCTTGACCAGCCTGCGGAGGGTGTCAGGGTGATGCGCAAGAGCACCGCCAGGACAGTGGTCAGGATGTTGGAGGCCGTGGTGTCCAATGAGGGGACGGCGCCTCTGGCTGCAGTCCCCGGCTATCGCGTGGCCGGCAAGACGGGGACCGCAAAGAAATCGGTGGCCGGGGGATATGCGGAGGATAAATATCTCTCCCTTTTTGTCGGTATCGCACCGGCCGGCGACCCCCGGCTGGTGATGGCGGTGTTCATCGATGAACCCAAAGGCAAGGAGTATTACGGCGGTTTGGTGGCTGGGCCGGTCTTCTCAAGGGTGATGAGCGGTGCGCTGAGATTGTTGAATATTCCTCCCGACAAGCATTGGCATGAAAACAATACCCTGATGGCTCGATTGGGGGACCGGCGATGATGGCTGCCGAGCGCATCATGGAGGGAGTGACACTGACATCCCTGCTGCATGGAATAGTCTCCATGCCGCTGCATGATGATCGTGCAGTGACCGGGATCGCCCTGGACAGCCGCGAAGTATCGCCGGGGGCGCTATTTATTGCCTGTGCCGGTGAACATCATCATGGATTGGCTTTTGCCGAACAGGCGGTCTCCAGGGGTGCTGCGGCCATTATTTGGGAAGCGGACGCTGCAGATGGAAAAAAGCTGGCAGCCGATGTGAAGCTGCCCGTGCCCCTGTTGGCGGTACCTGGTTTATCACAATATGTAAGCCGGATCGCCGGTCGTTTTTGCCACCATCCCAGCCGTCAGATGACCGTCTATGGGATAACCGGCACCAATGGCAAGACCAGTATCAGTCAATTGTTGGCCCATGCGCTGACGAGCGAGATCCCCTGCGGCATCATGGGTACCCTGGGTGTGGGGCTCCCCGGGCAATTGAAGTCTACCGGATATACGACCCCCGATGCGGTGACCTTGCAGAGACATTTGCATGAACTGCTGGCGCAGGGTGTTGGCGCGGTGAGTATGGAAGTTTCATCCCATGCGTTGGATCAGAATCGGGCTGCCGCTGTGGCATTTGATTGCGCAATCTTCACAAATCTCAGTCGCGATCATTTCGATTATCACCGAACGCTGGAAAACTATGCCGCAGCCAAACAGAGGCTGTTTCATATGCCGGACCTCAGCAGTGCGGTGATCAATCTCGATGACAGTTTCGGCAGAACCATTGTCGGATCGATGGCGGAAGGGGTGAAGCTGCTGGGATACAGTCTCGATCCGGCAGCTGATTTGCCTGCCGGTCTCAGCGGCTGGGCGCGGACCCTGGAGATAGATTCCACTACCCAGGGTATGCGCATCAAGATATCAACCCACTTGGGCGATGCTGATCTGGAGACGAAACTGCTTGGTCGCTTCAATGCGGCCAATCTATTGGCGGTCCTGCTGGTGCTGTTGCAACGGAACTGGTCTTTGCAGCGTGCCGTGGCGGTGCTTTCGGAACTCAATACAATCCCCGGCCGGATGGAGCTGCTGGGCGGCGGAGAGAGACCTGGCGTCGTGGTCGACTACGCCCATACCCCGGACGCCCTGGAAAAGGCGTTGCAGGCCCTTCGGGTGCACTGTCCGGGTTCGCTCAGTGTGGTATTCGGCTGTGGCGGGGATCGTGATCGCGGTAAGCGCCCGCTGATGGGCGAATTGGCTGAGCAGCTGGCCGATCGAGTAATCATTACCGATGACAATCCGCGCAGTGAACCGAGCGGTGAAATCATTCAGCAGATCCTGGCCGGCTTGAAGATGCCGGACAGGGCGATGGTCGAACCCGATCGGCATCGTGCAATCCATGCCGCCATTGCCCATGCATCGCCTGGTGACCTGGTACTGGTGGCTGGTAAGGGTCATGAGGATTACCAGCTTGTCGGGGAGAAGGTGCTCCATTTCGATGACCGTGAACAGGCCGCAGCCGCACTCGATGCGTGGTCGCTGGAGGCCCAATGAACGGGCTTTATCTCTCTCAAATAGCGGAAAGTCTGCACGGAACCCAGGTTGGCGAAGATGTCCGTTTCAGCTCGGTCAGCACCGATAGCCGCACCCTGGCGGAGAATGATCTCTATGTCGCCTTGAAGGGGCCCAATTTTGATGGCCACACCTTCATCGGTCAGGCGCGGGACAAGGGGGCTGTGGCAGTGATGGTGAGCGAACCGCAGAACCCTGAGATTCCCCAACTTCAGGTATCGGATACCCGGATCGGACTCGGTCGTCTGGCTGGGGTCTGGCGGGATTGTTTTGCCGTGCCGCTGATCGCCATTACCGGCAGCAACGGCAAGACCACCGTCAAAGAGCTGCTCGCCGCCATCCTGCGGCAAAAAGGAAGCGTACTGGCCACCAGGGGTAATTTTAATAATGAGATCGGCCTGCCGCTCACATTGCTGCGCTTGCAGGATGAAGCCTATGCGGTAGTGGAAATGGGTGCCAATCACCCCGGCGAGATCGGCTACCTGAGCCAGATCGCCCACCCGGATGTGGCCCTCATCACCAATGCCGGTGCCGCTCATCTCGAGGGGTTCGGCGATCTGCAGGGTGTCGCTCGGGCAAAGGGTGAGATCCTCAGCGGACTCAAACCCACCGGGATAGCCGTATTGAATGCCGACGATGACTATTTTCCCCTTTGGCGCGGTCTGCTGGACGAACGCAGACTGATCAGCTTCGGCAGTTCGAGGCATGCGGCCGTGCACTGTGATCTCTCCCGGGCCGAGATGCGCTGGACGGAATTGGGTTATTACAACCACATGCAAGTCAGTTATCAGACAGAGTGTTTTGACGTAAGACTTGCGCTCGCCGGCCGACACAACCTGATGAATGCCCTGGCGGCGATTGCGGGTGCGCTGGCGATGGGGTGCTCAGGCGGGGATATCGAGCGGGGACTCGCAAGTGTCGAGCCAGTGGCAGGCCGTCTGCAGATGCGTTTCACTCCCGCCGGCTACCGCCTCATCGACGACACCTATAACGCCAATCCCGATTCGGTGGAAGCCGCGGTGGATGTTTTACGCAGCGCACCGGGCGAGCGGGTGATGGTGCTGGGGGATCTGGCTGAACTGGGTGACCAATCCGTTGCTCTGCATGGTCAGATGGGTGCAAAGGCGAAACAGGCGGGACTCTCCCACCTCTATACCTTGGGAGAGCTGAGCCGGCATGCAGCGTTGAGCTTCGGCGACGGAGCGCTTGCCTTTTCGGATCTGGACGAACTGGTGGGGAGCCTGACCGGCTCGCTACGGCAAGGCGATACCTTGCTGGTAAAGGGATCCCGGAGCGCGGCTATGGAAAGGGTGGTGGATCGGCTGATGAATGAGGGGAGAGGCTGACAGTGTTGCTCTATTTTACCGATTGGCTTGCTCAGTTCGACAACGGCTTCAGGGTGTTCCAGTACCTGACGTTGCGTACCATCCTGGGGGTTCTGACGGCATTGATGATCTCCCTGGCCCTGGGTCCTATGATGATACGCCGCCTGAGCTTTCACCAGATTGGACAGACAGTGCGGGATGACGGTCCGGAAACGCACTTTTCCAAGGCCGGAACCCCGACCATGGGTGGTTCATTGATATTGGTGGCAATCGCCATCGCCACACTGCTGTGGTCGGACCTGGAAAACCGCTATGTCTGGATTGTGCTGATCGTCACCATGATCTTTGGCCTGATCGGATTGGTGGACGACTATAAGAAGCTGGTCCTCAACGACCCTAAAGGTCTGGCGGCGCGCTGGAAATATTTCTGGCAATCGGTTGCGGGATTGGGTGCATCCCTGGTCTTTTACACCACCGCTACTTCCACCATGGAGACGGCGCTGCTGATTCCCTATCTGAAAGATGTATCCCTGGATTGGGGCCCGGTATTCATTCTGTTCAGTTATCTGGTCATCGTCGGCTCCTCCAATGCGGTCAACCTGACTGACGGGCTCGACGGTCTGGCGATTCTGCCAACCGTGATGGTGGGCGGCGCCCTGGGCATGATCGCCTATGTTACCGGGCACTCTGATTTTGCCACCTATTTGAAGATCCCCTACCTGCCTGGGGTTGGCGAGCTGATTGTCTTCTGCGCCTCATTGGTTGGCGCCGGATTGGGTTTTCTTTGGTTCAACACCTACCCGGCTCAGGTTTTCATGGGTGATGTGGGCGCCTTGGCGCTGGGTGCCGCCCTCGGAGTGGTGGCTGTGGCGGTACGGCAGGAGATTGTGTTGTTCATCATGGGTGGGGTCTTCGTGGTGGAGACGGTATCGGTGGTATTGCAGGTCATGTCCTACAAGCTCACCGGCAAGCGCATCTTTCGTATGGCGCCACTGCATCACCACTTTGAACTCAAGGGTTGGCCCGAGCCCCGGGTGATTGTGCGGTTCTGGATCATCACCGTCATCCTGGTGTTGGTCGGTCTGGCGAGTCTGAAGATACGTTGATGACGAAGCAAGCGGCAAATTCAGCTAAAACCCTGATCGTCGGACTGGGGGCGACCGGGCTCTCCTGCGCGCGCTATCTGGCGGCTCAAGGGGAGTCCCTGGCAGTGACCGACACGCGCGAGAATCCCCCGGGACTGGAGGCGTTGCGCAAGGATTATCCCGATATGGCGATATTCCTCGGCGGTTTTCAGGCGGAGGTGTTCCATGCCGCGAGTCGACTGGTGGTGAGTCCGGGGATACCGCTCGATGAGCCGTTGATTCGTGCAGCCAAAGAGCGGCATGTGGAGATAGTCGGCGATGTGGAGCTGTTCGCCAGAGCGGTGCAGGCACCTGTAGTGGCGATCACGGGTTCAAACGGCAAAAGCACCGTGACCACCCTGTTGGGCGATATGGCGCGCATGGCCGGGATAAGGGTGGCCGTGGGCGGCAACCTTGGGGAACCGGCTCTCGATCTGCTGGATGATCAAGTGGAGCTGTACGTGCTCGAACTCTCCAGCTTCCAGTTGGAGAGCACCCGTTCGCTCAAACCCCATGCCGCGGTTGTGTTGAATATCTCCGCCGATCATATGGACCGTTACCGGGATCTGGATGAGTATGCCGCAACCAAGGCATCACTCTATAGCGGCAGCGAGATCATGGTAATCAACCGTGACGATCCGATAGTTGCAGCCATGGCAGTGCCGGATGCGGCCACTGTCGGGTTTACTCTAGGGGCGCCGACTGGAGACGATTTCGGTTTACATGAGCTCGATGGGGTCAAATGGCTGAGTGAGGGGCATACACCTCTGATACCTGTCACCGAACTGCGAATTCCCGGCCGCCATAATAGTGCGAACGCCCTGGCGGCCCTGGCCTTGGGGAGTGCTGTGGGCCTGCCGCAAAATGATATGCTGGCGGCGCTGAGAAGTTTTTCAGGGCTCCCCCATCGCACCCAATGGATCTGCGATAAAGGGGAGGTGCGTTGGTACAACGATTCCAAGGGCACCAATGTGGGAGCCACCATCGCCGCCTTGCAGGGGCTTCATCCCGAAAGCGGCGACAGCCGGAGTGTGCTGATTGCCGGTGGCGATTGCAAGGATGCCGATTTCACTCCCCTGGCGCCGGTTGTGGAAGAGACAGCCCGTGCCGTCATCCTCATCGGCAGGGATGCATCAGAGCTGGAATCCGCCCTGGCTGGCCGGGTGCGAACTGAGCATGCGGCATCACTTGAAACGGCAGTCGCGCGGGCGGCGGAGTTGGCGCAACCCGGCGATCGTGTGCTGCTGTCCCCGGCTTGCGCCAGCTTCGATATGTTCCGTAACTTCGAAGCCCGCGGTGAGGCCTTTATTCAGGCGGTGGAGGCGCTTCCGGCATGAATACGCTGGTACGTCCACAGGCGCATGACGCGCGGGCACGCCGTAATCCCGTCGCGCAGCCCATCTTCGACTGGTGGCTTCTGGGGGCCGCTGCCATACTGCTCTGTTTCGGCTTGGTCATGGTTTCATCCGCATCGATGACCGAGGGAGACCGCCTGGGCGGATCGCCCTTCTTTTATGTCTATCGTCATCTGTTTGCCATGTTCCTGGGCTTGCTCTCCGCCTACCTGGTTTTTCAAATAGCGATGATTCAATGGCAAAAGGCGGGGCCGTTGCTGGTCTTTTTGGGACTATGCCTGTTAATGCTGTTGTTGGTTCCCGGGATAGGAAAAAGCGTCAATGGCGCGACCCGCTGGATACCGCTGGGCGGCTTCAATCTGCAGAGTTCCGAATTCATGAAGCTTTTCATGGTGCTCTACATCGCCGGATACCTGGTGCGCCGCCAGGATGAAGTCGCACGCTCGTTCTGGGGCTTTGCCAAACCGATGCTGCTGTTGATCATCACCAGTTCACTGATCCTGCTGCAACCCGATTTCGGCACCACCGTGGTTCTGTTCGCGACCGCCACAGGCATGCTGTTTCTCGGTGGGGTAGTGCTCTACCAGTTTGCCACGTTGTTGGTTTTTGCCGGTGTGGCCGGTTGGGCTTTGATCTATTTCTCGCCCTACCGGTGGCAGCGGATGACGACCTACCTGAATCCCTGGGATGACCCCTTCAATACCGATTTCCAGTTGTCGCAGGCATTGATCGCCTTCGGCCGGGGGGAGATCAGCGGTGTCGGACTGGGTAACGGTATCCAGAAGCAGTTCTACCTGCCGGAGGCGCATACCGATTTCATCATGGCCGTTGTAGGTGAGGAGTTCGGTTTGCTCGGCACAGTGGGTGTTATTTTTCTCTTTGCCTTCATTACCTGGCGGGCATTTCAGATTGGTGTCAAAGCGGAACAGGCGGGCCAACGCTTTTCCAGTTATACAGCCTACGGACTCGGTTTATGGATCGGCATGCAGGCCTTCATCAATATCGGCGTCAATGTCGGGTTACTGCCGACCAAAGGGCTGACCCTGCCGTTTATGAGCTATGGCGGCAACAGCATCATTGTCGCCTGCATGATGATCGCCATGTTGCTGAGAATCAATTTCGAGTCTCGCCAGAAAGGCGGTAAAAGCAAGCACCGGAGGCGATCATGGAGCCTCATGTGATGGTCATGGCCGGCGGTACGGGTGGGCACCTCTTCCCGGCACTGGCGGTGGCCGACTGGATGAAACAGAAAGGTTGCCGCATCACCTGGCTGGGCAGTCGCTCCGGCATGGAGAACAGACTGATTCCTGGCTATGGCTATCCTCTTGAGACGCTGCAGGTGAAAGGTGTGCGCGGAAGTGGGCTGAAGCGGCATCTGGCTGCTCCGTTTACTATCAGCAAGGCCCTCTGGCAGGCCTATCGCGTATTACGCCGTACCCGTCCAAACCTGGTGTTGGGCATGGGCGGGTTCGCCACCGGTCCCGGTGGTTTGGCCGCCAGGTTGATGCGCATACCTCTGGTGATCCAGGAGCAGAATGCGATACCGGGATTGACCAATCGGATATTGGCCCAGTTTGCAACCAAGGTGTTCGAGGCCTTTCCCGATAGTTTTGGCGCCGAGGCGCAGGCTGAGACGGTGGGCAATCCGGTGCGCCAGGAGATCGTTTCCCTCGATGTGCCGGAAGCACGCTTCGCTGAGCATGAGGGCGCCGTCAGACTGCTGGTTCTCGGCGGTTCTCTGGGTGCCCGGGCGCTCAATCAGTGCATACCGGAGGCGCTTTCTTTGATGCCGCAAAAACTGCGTCCGCAGGTGCGTCACCAGGCCGGTGAAAAACTGCTTGATGAGACCCTTGCCAGATACCGGGAATTGGCGGTCGATGCGGAGGTGAAGGCCTTTGAAACCGATATGGCCGAGGCCTATGCCTGGGCTGATCTTGTCATCTGTCGCGCCGGCGCGCTGACGGTTTCCGAACTGGCGGCGGCGGGTTTGGGCGCCGTACTCGTACCCTATCCTTTTGCCGTCGATGACCATCAGACCCGCAATGCGGAATTTCTGGTCAATGTGGATGCGGCCTACCTTATTCATCAACACAGCCTCGATGGGCGCAATCTGGCGCGATTGCTGGGCAGTCTTTGCGCAAACAGAAAAAAACTTCTGGAGATGGCTGTGGCTGCCCGCAGTCTGGCAAAGCCGGATGCCGCCGTGCGGGTGGGGCGTTACTGCATGGAGGTCATCGGTCCATGAGTGAACAGCTACGTAAACGATACGCCCCGAACAGCATGGGCCGCATGCGTCGGATCCACTTCGTCGGCATCGGCGGTGCGGGTATGAGCGGCATAGCCGAGGTAATGATCAATCTGGGTTATCAGGTGACCGGATCGGATCAGAAGGAGAGTGGAGTCACTTCGCGGCTTGCCGAACTGGGCGCCGAACTGAAAATAGGCCACAAGCAAAGCCATATCGAATCGGCTGATGCAGTCGTGATATCGAGTGCCATCAAAGAGGACAATCCCGAGGTTGTCGCTGCCCGGGATGCCAGAATACCGGTGGTGCCGAGGGCCGAGATGCTGGCGGAGATCATGCGTTTCCACTACGGCATTGCAGTGGCAGGGACCCACGGCAAGACCACCACCACCAGCCTGGTCACCAGTATTCTGGCGGAAGCCGACCTCGATCCGACATTCGTAATCGGTGGCAGACTCAACAGTGCCGGAGCCAATGCGCGTTTGGGTGATGGGGAGTATCTGGTCGCGGAGGCGGATGAAAGTGACGCCTCATTTCTCTACCTGCAGCCGATGCTGGCCGTGGTGACCAACATCGATGCCGACCATATGACCACCTACGGCGGAGACTTCAACAGATTGCGCAAAACCTTTCTGGAATTTCTTCATCACCTGCCATTCTATGGCCGCACAGTGATGTGTATCGACGACGATGAGATTCGCAATCTGTTACCGGAGATCACAAGGCCGATTACCACCTATGGTTTCAGCGATGATGCCGATGTAAAGGCGGTAGATGTAGTCAGGGAGGGATTGAAGACCCAATTCACGCTGCAGGCGGAGTCCCTGAAGGAACCGGTTCGGATCACACTCAACCTGCCGGGCAGACATAATGTGTTGAATGCCTTGGCGGCCATTTGCGTGGCGCTCGAACTCAATATTGAGAGCAGCACCATCCAGCTTGCGCTAAGCAACTTCGCCGGTATCGGTCGGCGATTCCAGACCAGAGGCGACTGTGACATGGATGGCAAACAGGTGATGTTGATAGATGACTACGCACACCATCCGCGGGAGATCGATGCGACCCTGTCTGCAGTTCGTGACGGATGGCCGGAGCGGCGTCTGGTGGTGGTGTTTCAGCCACACCGTTATTCACGAACACAAGAGCAGTTCGAGGACTTCGTGCAGGTTTTATCGAAAGCGGACTTACTGATCGTCAGCGAGGTTTATGCTGCAGGCGAGGAACCGATTCAGGGTGCGAGCGGTCGTGATTTGAGTCGTGCTATCCGTATCCGCGGCCAGGTTGATCCAGTCTTTGTGGAACCGCTGGAAGAGTTGCCGGATCTGTTGCAGGGGTTGCTCCAGGATGGGGATATCGTTCTGACCGTGGGTGCCGGCAGTATCGGTTCAGTTGCGGCGGAACTGCCTCGGCGACTGTGTCGGGAGGTGGAGTGATGGCGTCTGGAATCGATATGAAAAAATTGCATCAGGGATGTGGTGAATCCCTGCAGTCCAACCTGCCGGGTATCCCGATGGTCAGGCGCAGACCAACCGATGTTTCGGAAGGGCAGCAGCGGACTGCGGACAGGATCAGGTCGAAAAACAGCAGTCCGCGTGACCAGAGCGACTACAGATGATGCCTGCGCTAAACCAACAATCCTTACGTGGTGAAATGTCTTTCGACGAGCCCCTTTCCCGGCATACCACCTGGCGGGTCGGAGGGCCGGTCAGCTGTTTTTACCGACCCGCCGACCGCGAGGATCTGGTTCGGTTTCTGCGTCAGTTGGACTCACAGGAACCCCTCTTCTGGTTGGGTTTGGGAAGCAATCTGCTGGTACGGGACGGGGGGTTCAAAGGTACTGTGATTGCAACAAAGGGCAGCCTTGTGGCCAGTGAATGGCGCAGTGACAGATTGTTGTATGCCGAATCGGGGATTGCATGTGCGAAGGTCGCCCGGATTGCAGCCAGGGCGGGCCTTTGCGGTGTGGAGTTTCTAGCCGGTATTCCCGGCACCCTGGGCGGTGCTCTGGCGATGAATGCCGGGGCCTTTGGCGGCGAGACCTGGGAACGGGTGGCAAGGGTCGAAACCATTGACCGATCCGGTGAAGTGCGCAGCCGTTTACCTGAGGAGTTTGAGATCGCTTATCGGCAGGTCAGAGGCCCATCCGGCGAGTGGTTTCTGGCAGCCGAATTGGAGATGGAAGCGGGAGACGTGGATGCCGCCCAGCAACGGATCAGGCAACTGCTGGAACGGCGTGCCGCCACGCAACCGACCAGTCTACCCAGTTGTGGATCGGTGTTTCGTAACCCTCCCGGTGATTTCGCCGCGCGCTTGATTGAGGCCGCCGGCTTGAAAGGCAGGCGTTTGGGTGGTGCTCAGGTATCTGAGAAACACGCCAACTTCATCATCAATACCGGAGATGCCACGGCACGGGATATCGAGATGCTGATTGCCGAAGTGCAGCGTGAAGTGGCGGCGCAGAGTGGCATCGAACTGACGACCGAAGTCCATCGTATTGGAGATTCGAGTTGAACATGAGTGCATCTGAACGGGCATTTGGCAGAGTCGCCGTACTGATGGGTGGCCAGTCTGCGGAACGCGAGATTTCGCTGAAGAGCGGGCGAGCCGTACTGGATGCGCTTGTAAGCAGGGGCATTGAGGCCGAAGCGGTGGATGTGGATGACGACGTGTTGACACAACTCGCTGCAGGCGGCTATGAACGGGCTTTTATCATCCTGCATGGCCGGGGCGGTGAAGACGGCGTCATTCAGGGTGCGTTGGAACGAATGGGCATGCCGTATACCGGCAGTGGCGTGCTTGGTTCGGCCCTTGCCATGGATAAATACCGTACCAAGGCGGTATGGCGGGGCGTGGGCATCCCAACCCCTGAATCGGTTTTGATCGTTCACGAAAGCGACCTGGACAATGCGGCGGCGGCGGGTTTTCCCCTGATGATAAAACCGGTCTGCGAGGGCTCCAGTATCGGTATGAGCAAGGTCGATAGTGTGGAGCAATTGCGCACTGCCTGGGAACTGGCCAGACAGTACGATGCTCTGGTTCTGGCGGAGCGCTGGATCGTCGGGGAGGAGTTCACGACGACCATCCTGCAGGGAAGGGCATTGCCGATGATCCGTCTCGAGGCACCCCGTCTTTTCTATGACTACCAGGCCAAATATGCCGCGGATACTACACGTTACCACTGCCCTTGCGGCCTTGATCGTGCTGAGGAGAGAGCTTTGCAGGAGCTTTGCACAGAGGCCTTCGAAGCAGTTGGCGCCAGTGGTTGGGGCCGGGTCGATCTGATGCTGGATGAGCGTCATCAGCCATGGCTGATTGAAGCAAACACCGTCCCCGGTATGACCGATCACAGCCTGGTGCCGATGTCGGCCAGGGCGGCCGGCATCGATTTTGAAGAACTGGTGGTGCGGGTGCTCGCCACAAGTTTCGGGAGGGCTGGCGATGAGTAGGGTTCGCAATCAACCATCTGCAGATCCATCCATCCGGCAGCAGCGCTTGAACGGCATCAGAATCGTGCCATTGTTGCTGATTGCCCTATTTGCCGGCATGGGTGGTTGGGCTATCTCCCAACTGCTGGATCCCATGGTCATGCCGGTGCGGGTGGTCAGCGTCGATGGTGAGATCAAATATCTCAATAAACAGGGGCTGGAACGGACCGTTGTTCAGGCTGTGAGCGGTAACTTCTTCACTGTCGATCTGATTCGGATACGCAATCAGATCGAACAGCTTCCCTGGGTCAAGAGTGCCAGTGTTCGCAGGATATGGCCCGATACCCTGGCCGTCAGGGTCGACGAACAGGTGCCGCTGGCCTACTGGGGTGAGGATGCCATGGTAAATCCTCAGGGTGAAGTGTTCAGACCGAAGCGACTGCCGCGTTTGCAAGGCCTTGTGACGCTCACCGGTGAAGAGGAGAGGGCGGACAGAATCACCCGGGAGTATCTCAAAATGCGTACCCTGCTGCAGACAGCGGGACTTCAACTGAAGCGCCTCCGGGTCGATGCGAGGCAATCGTGGCGGATCGAGACTGAGGAGGGGTTGCTGCTCGATTTGGGCAGGCGGGACGTAATGCCGAGATTGAGCCGTTTCGTGCAGCTTTACCCCTTCCTGAGAGGTCAGGTTGACGCAATGCCGGAACGCGTGGATCTGCGGTATACAAATGGTTTTTCGGTGTACTGGCAAGCAAATACCGAACAGCAAGCACAAATGGATAGCCCATCCGGTGGGGCTAGGATAGCGGGTAAGTGAATGACTAAACGAAGTGAGAAAAATCTCATCATCGGTCTCGATATCGGTACTTCTAAGGTGGTGGCGATCGTCGGTGAGATCAAAGCGGATGGCGGTATCGAAATTATCGGTATTGGTTCTCATCCGTCGCGCGGCCTGAAAAAGGGTGTAGTGGTGAATATCGAGTCCACGGTGCAGTCGATTCAACGGGCGGTTGAAGAGGCGGAATTGATGGCGGGATGTGAGATCCATTCAGTCTACGCAGGTATTGCCGGTAGCCATATCCGCAGCCTCAACTCCCATGGCATCGTGGCTATCCGGGATAAAGAGGTGACCCAGGGCGATGTGGAGCGTGTGATCGATGCTGCCCGCGCAGTGGCGATTCCTGCTGACCAGAAGATTCTGCACATCCTGCCCCAGGAGTTCATCATTGATGAGCAGGAGGGTATCCGCGATCCCATCGGTATGTCGGGCGTGCGATTGGAGGCCAGGGTTCACATGGTCACAGGCGCGGTGAGTGCGGCGCAGAATATCGTTAAGTGTATCCGCCGTTGCGGCCTCGAGGCGGATGATCTGATTCTGGAGCAGCTCGCCTCCAGCCATTCGGTGCTGAGCGAGGATGAGAAGGAACTTGGAGTCTGTCTGGTCGATATCGGCGGAGGCACCACCGATATCGCGGTCTTTACAGGCGGCGCGATACGGCATACGGCAGTCATACCTATCGCAGGTGATCAGGTGACCAACGATATCGCCGTTGCAATGCGGACACCGACTCAATATGCGGAAGAGATCAAGATGAAGTATGCCTGCGCGCTTACTCAGCTGGCCACCAGCGACGAGACCATCGAGGTCCCCAGTATCGGTGAACGTCCGCCGCGCAGGCTCTCACGCCAGACCCTGGCTGAAGTGGTCGAACCGCGATATGAAGAGTTGATGACGCTGATTCAGGCAGAGTTGCGTCGAAGCGGTTTCGAGGATGTTATCGCCGGCGGCGTGGTACTGACCGGCGGCAGTTCGAAGATGGAGGGTGTCATCGAGCTGGCGGAAGAGGTGTTTCATATGCCGGTGAGGCTGGGAGTGCCGCAATATGTCAGCGGACTCTCTGATGTGGTGCGCAATCCTATCTATTCCACTGGTGTGGGGTTGCTGCTTTTCGGTCAGCGAAATCGTTCCCAAGGTGGACACGAACTTGCCAATGAGGGTGGTTTGAAAGCGGTTTGGGACCGTATGAAGCATTGGTTTCAGGGTAATTTTTAGTTGTTTCGAAGCGGTGCCCATGCAAGGCGCCGTTGGTATTGAGATGGTTTTTTAAAGTTTTCTGTTAGGCGCGACAGTCGAGGAGGTAGACAATGTTCGAATTAATGGATACGCACAGCCAGAATGCTGTGATCAAGGTGATCGGGGTAGGCGGTGGTGGTGGCAATGCCGTCAATCATATGTTGTCGGGGGAAATCGAGGGTGTTGATTTCATCTGTGCAAACACTGATGCGCAGGCTCTGCGCAATAGTGAAGTGCGCACCCTGCTGCAACTGGGTTCGGATATCACCAAGGGGCTCGGTGCGGGAGCTAATCCTGAAATCGGCAGGCAGGCCGCGATGGAGGATCGTGACAGGATAGAAGAGGTCCTGGCCGGTGCGGATATGGTGTTTATCACCGCCGGCATGGGTGGCGGCACGGGAACCGGGGCTGCACCCGTGGTCGCTCAGGTAGCAAAGGACCTGGGTATTCTTACGGTGGCGGTGGTCACCAAACCATTCGGGTTTGAGGGTGGCAAGCGGATGAAGATCGCCGAAAAAGGCATGGAGGAGTTGGGCGACAACACCGATTCGCTGATCACAATTCCCAATGAGAAGCTGTTGGCCGTGTTGGGCAAGGAGATGAGTCTGCTGAATGCATTCAAGGCGGCAAACGATGTGTTGCTGCATGCCGTACAGGGTATCGCGGAACTGATCACCCGTCCCGGCCTGATCAATGTTGATTTTGCCGATGTGCGTACCGTGATGTCCGAAATGGGTGCGGCCATGATGGGGTCGGGTGAGGCCTCCGGTGACAATCGGGCACGCGAGGCGGCGGAAAGGGCGATTCGCAGTCCATTGCTGGAGGATGTCAACCTGGCCGGAGCCAAAGGCATTCTGGTCAATATCACCGCTGGCTTGAATCTGGCGATCGGTGAATTTGACGAGGTCGGCAATACGGTGCGTGAGTTCGCCGATGATGATGCCACCGTTGTGGTCGGCACGGTCATCGATCCGGATATGCAGAATGACATGCGGGTGACGGTGGTCGCCACCGGTCTGGGAGAAAGGTTAAAGGCGGAACTGCCCAAACCTACCCAGGTGGAGGAGATTGCCCATGTCAAGCTGGTCGATGCGAACGACCCGCAAGTGGTACCGGATGACTATCGTGAGTTGGACAGGCCGACGGTGTTGCGAAATGGACAGACGGATCGTCCATCAGCCGCAGCCACTGCCGATGGTAATCTCGATTACCTGGATATCCCGGCTTTCCTGCGTCGGCAGGCCGATTAAGGCCTTCACAAAACGCCATCTTGGGCCTAGGATTAAAGTGCGGTAGTTGCAGAAAGACAACATGTTGCATTTTGTGTTTCCAGATAACCGCCAGTTGGTGTAGAATCGAGCACCTGATTGCTGGTTGATCGCGGGCAGCTTGTGCGGGTTGAGGGCTGGATGTTGTTTCTACAACCAGATTCATGTGGTGGGATGCGCCGTTTTTGGGCCTTCAAAAGGCAAGTCACAGCCTTGGGAGCTGAATGTCGATGATTTGGCAACGTACGTTGAAGAACGTGATACGCGCCACGGGAGTGGGGCTGCATACAGGGGAAAAAGTCTACCTCACCCTACGTCCGGCAGCCCCTGACACCGGGATCGTTTTCAGACGTGTCGACCTTGATCCGTCGGTCGAAATACGCGCTTGCGCGGAAAATGTGGGTGATACGAGACTCTCAAGCACCCTGGTGCAGGACGGCGTACGTGTATCCACAGTCGAACACCTGCTCTCCGCGTTCGCCGGACTGGGTATCGACAACGCCTATGTCGATGTCAGCGCCGCTGAGGTGCCGATCATGGACGGCAGTGCGGGGCCATTCGTGTTTCTGCTGCAATCCGCCGGTGTCGAAGAGCAGAACAAGGCCAAGCGTTTCATACGCATCAAACGCAAGGTTGAGGTGGAAGAGGGGGGCAAACGCGCCAGTTTCGAGCCCTTTGACGGCTTCAAGGTCTCCTTCACTATCGATTTCGACCATCCTGCTTTCAAAGAACACTCCCAGTTTGCCACGGTTGACTTTTCCTCCACCTCCTTCGTCAGAGAGGTCAGTCGTGCCCGTACCTTCGGTTTTCTGCGTGATGTCGAGATGTTGCGCCAGAAAGAGCTGGCTCTTGGGGGCAGTCTTGACAATGCGGTGGTTGTCGATGATTACCGAGTCATGAATGATGATGGATTGCGTTATGAAGACGAATTCGTCAAACACAAGATCCTCGACGCCATCGGTGATCTCTATCTTCTGGGTCACAGTTTGATCGGTTCCTTCAGTGGTCACAAATCAGGTCATGCGCTGAATAACCGTCTCCTGCTGGAGCTGATCAGCCAACAGGATGCCTGGGAGGAGATAACCTTCGATGAGCCTGAAGATGCTCCAATCTCATACATGAAACCGGCCCATCTCACGATCTCCTGAATATCGCATCGAACTATCCGGCCGTTACTTGATCGGGCTGTCTGTACAGCCCTTTTCATGGCTCCCCGGCCATATCTGCATGTCTGAGACGAAGTGGATCCTTTCAATCGCTTCGGGGAACGGGATCTATCCGCGCCGGTTGACTCTTTTCGTTGCCATCGGGTCCGGCGCAGCGATTCCTGGGCGTTGAATCAGTGTTTCGGAAGTGTCAGGAACTAGCCCCAAATATTACCGATTCTCTATCCTGTGCCGACTGATGCGTAGTAGCGCTTCCCGTAGTGATGGATCTTCGATGGCTTCCGCGGATTGCCTTAATTGCTCGCCGGCCTCTTGACTCAGGACGATTCGTTCTCTCTTCTTTTGCCTGGGTTTGACTGACTCGCTCGGCAGGATGCGAGTGCGAACCTGTTTCACATCAATACCGTTGGCCCGTAGTTGTGTTCGCAGTTGAGGCAACAGATAGCGGAATCGGCTGGCCCATACCGGCGATGCGACAAACAGGTTGAGATTGCCATGCTGCAGCACCGCCGCCTTGAGTTGCGAATCGAGGGGAGCAGGCAGTAGCTGTTTGAGCTTTTGATGGAGCGTCCTTTGCGCTGACAGCTGTTTTCCCAATTCGCTAAGGATTGCCCCCGAGCTGACTATTGTTGATATGGGTTCCATAGTGCGAGGTTAGAGAATTTATGGATAAAAAACATCACATTTTGTGTATAAAGTGATAAAGTTCGGTGTTTTGTGACCGACATTAGTTGTATATAGCCTGAGATTCAGCTGTTTTTACAATGACTATCATATACTTACGCGGAATTGGACAGACCTGCAGCACGCTGGTGCGCTGCCTGCGTGCCTCCCTTGTGATCGGATTGATCACCCTCTTCGGGACCGGCATGCTGTGGCTTGGTTACCAGATGGGCGTCAATGATACGGAGTTTCCCGAGCATCAACTGGTAGCCAGCCTGAAGCAGTCGTTTGCCAGGGAGCGTCAATTGCTTGAGGATGCCAAATCCGACACCCAGGGTGGAATCGATGCCCTGGCGATCCGCCTGGGTCAATTGCAATCGCAACTTTTGCGTCTGGATGCGCTCGGTGAGCGTCTGGTGAATATCGGTGGACTCGATAAAGGCGAGTTCAGCTTTGACGAACCGCCTGCGCTGGGTGGTCCCGAGGTGATGGCTTCCCACACCGAGCAATCGGCATTGCCTGATCTGTTACGGGAGATGGAACAGCTGGAGCAATTGATCGACCATCGCCATCAACAACTTGCCCTGGTCGAGGATCTGATCATGAACTCCAATCTGGAAGAGTCGCTCCATCCCACCGGGCGACCTGTCAACAAGGGTTGGATATCTTCATACTACGGCATGCGAAATGATCCGTTTACCGGCAAGCGCACCATGCATAAGGGGATGGATTTTGCCGGCAAGGACGGTTCGGATGTGGTCGCTGTGGCGGCCGGTGTGGTTACTTGGGCCGCAAAGCGCTACGGCTACGGGGAGATGATCGAGATCAACCACGGTAAAGGATACGTTACCCGCTACGGTCACAATAAGGAGATCCTGGTCGATGTCGGTGATCGGGTCAAGCAGGGGCAGATCATCGCCAAGATGGGTTCAACCGGTCGCTCCACGGGCGCCCATGTCCATTTCGAGGTGGTCCGCAACGGAAAGACGATCGATCCCACTCGCTATATTCTCAACAAGCGGAACCCGGGCTGAGCCATTACAATCTGCGATTTCCGAATTTTTTCCAGAATTTGATTGAATCGATCCCCATGATCGATGTCAACAGGCTCTAGCCCGGATATTTCATCCATTTGCCGATACTGGCACGAGGAGAAGGCCGGGACGAGAAACAGGATGATACCGGCTCCAAATGCCCCGATTTCTGGCTGACAGGCACAGCTTCCCCTTACCCCGTTATTTATCAACGTGCCGGGGCAGCACTCATCGCGTGCTATCCTGGCTCCAGCCGTTCGGCCACACTGAAGAACAATGCCTGGTAAGGAAAGACACTGGAGAGCAGGAAGCGGACACGCCGGGTATTGCGTATCACCACCGCACCCACTTTGAGTAGTTTAAGCCGCAGCGTGCCGACCTGGGTCTTGGCCAGTTCTGTACCCTGTAAGGCCAAGCGGCGAATCGCTTCCATCAACACATAGGCCAGGCTCGACAGCAGCAAGCGAAACTGATTGGTCCACCAATGATGTGCACTGGTGCGATCAGCAAACAGCCCCAGCTGTTGTTCCTTGATGCGGTTTTCCATCTCGCCCCGCGCACAATAGACGTCGTCGTAAAGGGTTTGGGCATCGCCGTTGAGGTTGGTGACGACAAATCGGGGATTACGCCCTCGCTCACTCACCTCCAGCTTGGCGATCACCGCGCGTCGACGGCGCCAGCTGCGTGCACCGTAGCGCAGGCCAAGGAAGACGCGTTGCTTCTGTCCGTTGGCCTTGAAGCATTGCTCGACTGCAGTGAAGTCTTCCTCGATCATCCGTTGCAGGCGGTGGTTGCGCGCCAGGCCTACGATGTAGCCAATGCCATGGCGTTCACACCAGCGCAGCATGCGGTGACGACAGAAGCCCGAGTCGGCTCTCAGGATGATCCGCACCGCCGGCCACGCCTGACGCAAGCGTTTGACCAGCAGGGCGAGGATCGCCCACGCATGTTTCGCCCCGTCGATCTTGCTCGGGCGCAAATAGCTGACCAGCAGTTGTTCGCCGCAAAACACGTACAACGGGAGAAAGCAGTAGTTATCGTAGTAACCGTGGAAGAAGCGGCCTTCCTGCAGGCCGTGAACCCGGTCATCGGTGGCGTCGAAGTCCAGGATCAACTCCTCGGGTGGCTCGGCAAACGAGGCGATGAACTGCTCGATCAGGACCTGATGGATCGCGACAGCGGTTGCCCGATCTGACCGATTCTCCAAGCGACAGAGCGTGGGTGAACTGCCCAGTGCCTGATCCTGTTCCACGGCCGTCTGAAAGGCCAAATCTTGTCGCAGACTGTCGTGATCGTTGAGGTCTTCATAGCCCTGGCACAGGGCATAGACCCGCTGGCGTAGTAGAGAAATCTGATCATGTTGCACATAGCGGCCATCGCGTGGATCAGCGAGAGTGTCATTGACGGCTTCAAGCAATCCCAGCCGTCGGTCCGCTTGTCGTAGCAACAACACGCCGCCATCACTGCTGATATCACCACCGGAAAAATCCGCTTCAACCTGGCGGCGTTTTACCGCTGGAAAAGCAAAACGACCTTGGGTACATTCTGTCACAGGCAAAACCTCGTTCAATTTCAGCCTAAGTAACTGAATTCTATTGAACTACACGGGTTTTACCCTCTTTATTTGTGAAATATTCGGGCTAGGCGGCCGCAATTCAGCTCACCCCAACCTTCAGCAATTCCACCGCTTGCTGTATCATCCACAAATTTCCCATCTGTGACGGAAACCCCGATTAATGGTAAGTAACATCTTCAAGAAGATCTTCGGCAGCCGAAATGAGCGCCTGATCAAACGCATGTCAAAGACAGTCTCCCATATCAGCGCCCTGGAGGCTGATATTGGGAAGCTCTCTGATGAGGCGTTAAAGGCAAAGACTGCAGAATTTCGTACCCGCCTGGAAGCGGGAGAGACCCTGGACAACCTGATGAATGAAGCCTTCGCCGTGGTACGGGAAGCAGGCCGCAGGGTGATGCAGATGCGTCATTTTGACGTTCAGCTGGTCGGTGGCATGGTTCTGCATCAGGGAAAAATCTCAGAGATGAGGACCGGTGAGGGTAAAACCCTGGTGGCTACCCTGGCGGCCTACCTGAATGCCCTGCCGGCCAAGGGCGTCCATGTTGTGACGGTAAATGACTATCTGGCACGGCGCGATGCCGCCTGGATGGGGCGTATCTACGATTTTCTCGGTTTGACCGTTGGCGTCATCAATTCTTCAGGGGGCATGGGACCTGACAGTACCTCCTATTGGTATGATCCTGAGCATGACGCAAAGAATGGCGGATACCCCCATCTGAGGCCGGTCTCCCGCCAGCAGGCCTATGCAGCGGATATCACATACGGTACCAATAACGAGTACGGTTTCGACTATCTGCGGGACAACATGGCTTTCAGTGCGGAGCAACGTGTGCAACGTCCACCCAATTTTGCCATCGTTGATGAAGTGGACTCCATCCTGATCGACGAGGCGCGTACACCGCTGATCATATCCGGGCCGACGGAGGACTCCTCGGAGCTCTATAAGGCGGTCAACAAGATCATTCCCAGCCTGACCCGGCAGGACCCTATCACCAATGAGGAGGGTAAGCCCGATTTCGGTCCAGGCGATTTCTCGGTGGACGAGAAGGCGCGCCAGGTCTTCTTCAGCGAGGAGGGACATCAGCATCTCGAGGAGATGCTGACCGAAGCGGGACTGTTGGAGGAAGGGGCCAGTCTGTATGATTCATCCAACATCATTCTGATGCATCATGCGAATGCCGCCCTGCGGGCCCACGCCCTGTTTCAACGCAATGTCGACTATATCGTCAAGGACGGCCAGGTCATCATCGTCGACGAGTTCACCGGCCGCACCATGCCGGGCCGGCGCTGGTCGGACGGTCAGCATCAGGCGGTGGAAGCGAAAGAGGGGGTCGAGATTCAAAATGAGAATCAGACGCTCGCCTCGATCACCTTCCAAAACTACTTCCGTCTCTACAACAAGCTTTCGGGCATGACCGGTACCGCGGATACCGAGGCCTTCGAGTTTCAGCAGATCTACGGTCTGGAAGTGGTGGTCATACCGACCAACATGCCTATGATCAGGGACGATATGGGTGACCTGGTCTATCTGACCCCTGAAGAGAAGTACGATGCGATCCTTGAGGATGTGCAGGATTGCGTGAAACGGGGGCAGCCTGTCCTGGTGGGTACCGCCTCCATCGAAACTTCGGAACTGGTCTCCGGGCTTCTGAACGAGGCGGGGGTGGAACATAGGGTGCTGAATGCCAAACACCATGAGCAGGAGGCGGTGATTGTGGCCCAGGCGGGCCGACCCGGCGCCGTTACCATCGCAACCAATATGGCGGGCCGAGGCACCGACATCGTACTGGGCGGCAATCTGGAGTCTGAGCTGGAGGCGCTGGGAGACAGTCCTGATCCGGCCGAAGTTGATGAGCACAAGGAGGCCTGGAAGAAGCGCCACCAACATGTGCTGGATGCCGGCGGCCTGCACGTGATAGGTACTGAACGCCATGAATCGAGGCGTATCGACAATCAGCTGCGTGGTCGTTCAGGCCGTCAGGGCGATCCCGGATCGAGTCGCTTCTATCTCTCTCTGCAGGACAATCTGATGCGCATATTCGCCTCCGACAAGGTGGGAGGATTGATGCAGAAACTCGGTATGGAAAAGGGCGAGGCGATCGAGCACCCGTGGGTTTCGCGGGCGATCGAAAATGCCCAGCGCAAGGTGGAGGGGCGTAACTTCGATATCCGTAAACAGCTACTGGAATATGACGATGTGGCCAATGATCAGCGGCGGGTCGTGTATGAACAGCGCAATGACCTGATGGATACCTCGGATATCTCCGAATCAATCACGGCTTTGCGCAGTGACGTTCTGGATGAGGTATTTCATAGCCATATACCCCAGGATAGCATCGAGGAACAGTGGGACGTGCCCGGACTGAGTGAATCGCTGAACGAACTGTTTGGCGGTGAATGGCCGGTCCAGCAGTGGCTGGATGAGGATCACGATCTGCATGAGGAGACCCTGAAACAGAAGATCACCCAGATCCTGCAGGGCGTCTATCAGGACAAGGAGACCCTGGTCGGGGCCGAGAACATGCGTCAGTTCGAAAAGGCGATCATGCTGCAGACCCTCGACGGCCACTGGAAGGAGCATCTGGCGGCGATGGACTATCTGCGCCAGGGTATCCACCTGCGCGGTTATGCACAGAAGAACCCGAAGCAGGAGTACAAGCGTGAGGCCTTCGAGATGTTCTCCAATATGCTGGAGAGTATCAAGCAGGAGGTGACGGGACTGCTGTCCAAGGTCCAGGTACAGATGCCGGAGGAGATGGCAATCCAGGAGCGGCAGCCAAGGGTCGATGAGTTCGAGTTCAAACACGAGACTTTCGAGGGACTGCCGGAAGAGGCGGCCGCACCTGCAGAGATGGAGGAGCATGCGCGGGAGCCTCAACAGCCGTTTGTTCGCGAAGGTCGGAAGATCGGCAGAAACGAGCCCTGCCCCTGTGGATCGGGTAAGAAATTCAAGCAGTGCCATGGTCGTATAAGTTGATATGAGCGCCACTCAATTCGCCATCCCCGGTATACGGCTTGGCACGGCGGCGGCAGGAATCAAATATCCCGACAGGGATGATATGGTGATCATCGAAGTGGCGGACGGGGCGAGTTGCGCGGCGGTGTTTACCCGCAATGCCTTTTGTGCCGCACCGGTTCAGCTCGCCAAAAAACATCTGGCCCTCAGGCCGCCGAGATATCTGCTGATCAATTCGGGAAATGCCAACGCGGGGACCGGCGATCGGGGTCTGCAGGACGCCCATGCCTGTTGCCGGGGATTGGCGGAGACTGCAGCCTGTCAACCGGACCAGGTGCTGCCCTTTTCCACCGGGGTGATTGGTGAGAGCCTGCCGGTCGAACGCATCCACGATGCGCTTCCCGCTGCCATTGACGACTTAAGTGTCGATGGATGGGAGGCCGCCTCAAGGGCCGTTTTGACCACCGATACCCGACCGAAACTGCGTTCACGCCATTTTGAGTTCGAGGGTGTGCAGGTGCGTCTCACAGGCATGGCCAAGGGATCCGGCATGATCCGTCCCGACATGGCAACGATGTTGGCTTACCTGGCAACAGACCTGAACATATCCCAGGCGTTGTTGCAGGCCTGCCTGGATGATGCGGTGAAGCCCTCATTCAACAGTATTACCGTGGATGGCGATACCTCTACCAATGATGCCTGTGTGCTGATGGCCAGTGGCGCTTCCACCATTGCGCCACTGACTGAGCGTGGATCCGGTCTCTACAAGCAGTTTGTAGATGAGGTGACGGAACTCTGTATGGAGTTGGCGCGGGATATTGTCCGCGATGGTGAAGGAGCAACCAAGCTGGTGGATATCCTGGTGCAAGAGGCGGCCGATGAAAGGGAGGCGAGGGATGTCGCCTACACCATTGCCCACTCGCCCCTGGTCAAAACAGCACTCTTCGCCTCAGACCCCAACTGGGGAAGGATTCTGGCAGCGGTGGGTCGCGCTGGGCTTGCCGGACTCGATATCAACCGTGTCGAGATCTGGCTCGATGATACCTGCATCGTGCGCAACGGTGGCCGGGCTGCGGAATATACCGAGCAGGCGGGGGCTTCGGTGATGAGTCGTGATGAGTTTTCCATTCGTGTCATGCTCGGGCGTGGTGACATGCTGGCGCGGGTAGTGACCTGTGATCTCTCCTATGACTATGTCAAGATCAATGCTGAGTACCGTACCTGACGTGGTGTCCTATGCTGTGCAACGGTTTCAGCGTGACGAGAAGCCGCTAGCCGCGTTGGCGAACCCATTCCAGACATGCTGATCAATCAACAGACCCCAAACGTTCAGACCGCAGGTTAGCCCACACACCATGATCCATGTAGTCGCAGCAGCCATCTTCGACAGCGAAGCTCGTGTGCTCGTGACCAGGCGAGCCGATCATCTGCACCAGGGCGGTTTGTGGGAGTTCCCGGGAGGCAAATGCGAACCGGGCGAATCGATACAGCAGGCTTTGGCAAGGGAGCTCAAAGAGGAGCTCGGTATCGTGCCGCTCGAGTGTGATCCCCTGATTCGGGTCAGGCATGATTACGGCGATCGCAACCTGCTGCTCGAGTTTTTTCGTGTCACGCGATATCAGGGTGAGGCCAGGGGGCTCGAGGGGCAGCCTTTGAAATGGCTGTTGCCTGGGGAAATGGAGCCAAGCAGTTTCCCCGCTGCCGACCGTCCTGTGATCACCGCATTGCAGTTACCTAGCCGCTATCTGATTACAGGCGGGGATGGTGGTCGGTTGGACGGTTTTCTGCTGCGGCTGGACAGGGCGCTGGATCGTGGTGCGGGTATTGTACAGTTACGGGCGCACGGCTTGACGGATATAGGTTACCGTGAGCTTCTGTCCGCCTGCCTACCCCGCTGCCACGCACGGGGAGTCAAACTCATCATCAACCGGCCCGAGAGAGTGGCGGATTGGCGGCAAGAGGCCGATGGGATTCACTTCACGGCACGGCAACTGATGACCCTGGCGGACCATCCCTCCGGTGCAGGACTGCTGGGTGCTTCCTGCCACAACCCTGAAGAACTGGCACGGGCAGCCGAATTGGAGCTGGACTATGCACTGCTTTCACCTGTCGAGGCCACAGGCTCACATCCTCATGCCCAGGCTCTGGGCTGGTTTCGTTTCACGGAGTGGGTCGATCGTGTCAATATACCTGTCTACGCATTGGGTGGTATGCAGTCAGACTCGCTGAGGCAGGCGAGACTTGCCGGCGCTCAGGGGATCGCGGGTATTTCGACTTTTTGGGGGCTCAATCGGTAAACCCGTACTCTTCGATCAATTTCTGCAGTGTCTCGCCCGCCTCCGGGGATTTGTCGATGAATTCAAATCCCGAATCGTAAAAAGCGGAATTGATATCTTTATCGCTCCAACGGCAGATTGCCTTGAATCTCATGGACCTGAGTTCACCCTCGTTGTCAGGCAGACGGAGCTCGAGGTGCATCTCTTCACCGGTCTTTACCGGGCGTTCACTGATCAGCATCATGCCCTCGGTATTGATATCAACCACATGTCCCATCACACCGTTTTGATCAATCGGCCATACCCGCAGATAGTAGATCAGGTGACGACGCTTGATGGTGCGCCGATCCGAGGGATGCGGCGTGTTTTCCTGGTTGTGTTGGCTTGGCCTCTTAATGTACATCGCTTTCAGCCTTACATGTTACGGGTATTGACGGTTCTGATATTCCGGACAGCCAGACGGGTTTGGACCGGATAAGATAGACATCGGCTGATTGCTGCAAGAACTTAGGAGGAGATTGCTCTGATTACCTGATGTTGCTCGTCGCAGCCTGATGTGTGATCGGCTCATACTCCATTAATCCTTTTATATCAATTGCTTGCGTGATGTAAAAAAAGAGCCTGTTTCTTGTTATCATGTTGCATCGATATTAACCCCTGTGGTGCAGAGGGGCGCCCCAGGGTCTGTTAACACTTATCCATTCGGTAATGCCAAGACTGTTCTTTCGTCCAGCTATGCGGAATGAACGAAATCCAGTAGTCTTAACATGAGCGGATGATAATGTTGCCGGGCTGAAAAACAGCCCCAGCCCATCAGCTGTGATTGATTGGGAGCTGACAGGCGCCAGCATGGAGTTGCTTGAGTCTAGAAAGGGATGACACGCATATGTTCGCTAAATTTTCCGATCCTGAGCTGTTGTCAAACTCAGAATACCAACAGGCACTGGTAAGATTGGCCATTTGGCTGTTCAGTATTCTGTTTATGTGGCTGGGTACTTCCACGGAGTACTACCCGGTTGGTGCGAGCCTCTATCTGAGCCTGTATGGGTGCTATTTTGTCTTTTTCCTGGCAGTGCTGATCAACATTGGATACAGACATGATTTGCCGTTCAGAAAGGAGATCATGCTGGTGGTCGATGTCAGCGCAACCAGCCTGGCAATCGTCCTGACATCGAATGCCATCAGCCCTTTCTACCTGATCTATCTCTGGATCTATCTCTCTTATGGGACCAGATATGGTAAACGGCTCCTGCTGATGGCAACCCTGCTCAATTTCAGTGCTTACAATCTGGTGCTGATCTATCTGCAGTCTTGGCAGAGCCATGGCTTCGATGCCTTCTTTTTCCTGTTGCTACTGCTGGTGATCCCGCTCTATCAATACTTTCTCTTAAGGCGACTCTACCTTGCCAAGCAGGAGGCGGAGTCCGCGAAGAAGGCCCGTGGTGATTTCTTGACAACCATGACGCATGAACTGCGTACACCGTTGATCGGTGTTATCGGCATGACCCGCCTGATGCAGGGAACACCCTTGGATTTGGAACAGAAAGAGTATCTCCACTCGATTCAATCATCGGCCCATCTGCTGAAGTCGTTGATCAGTGATGTGCTCGATCTCTCCAAAATCGATGCCAACAGACTCGAACTGCTGCCTGAATGGTTCGATATCCGCAACCTGGTCAGGAGTGTTGTCTCAAGCCAGGCGGAAATGGCTCATGACAAGCAAATCGAGCTCCTCTGCCATGTGGATCCAAACGTGGGACAAGAACTGCTTGGTGACAAGCTGCGGATTTCGCAGATTCTGTTTAATCTGCTGGGTAATGCGGTGAAGTTTACCGATAAAGGATACATTCGTGTCGAATTGGATAAGGTGGAAGACAGCGGAGTTTTTACTCAGCCTCATATTCTGCTCAAGGTAGAGGATACTGGCATCGGTATTCCACAAGACCGCCAGGAGGCAGTGTTCGAGAGTTTCTGGCAAGCGGATATCGGCAATGCGCGCCGTTTTGAGGGAGCGGGGCTGGGCACCACAGTGGTGCGTGATTTGACCCGGCTGATGGGTGGGACGGTGGAAGTCGTGAGCCAGTTGGGCGAGGGGTCCGCCTTCACTGTCAGGCTGCCACTGCAGATGAGGGACGGTCAGGCGGAAAAGTGGGAGGCTTTTCAGCTAGAGGGTCGCTGCATACTCATCTATGAGGAGGATTCCAAGGCAATGGAGATGCATAGCTCAGTTGCTCGGGAACTGTGCATGACGGTGATAACCGCCAGTCGTCCAAGTGATTTTCTTGCCAGCCTGGACAGCAGTGTTGAGTTATTGATGGTCTGCGACTCATTACACGATACATCCATACAGGAGATCCTTTATAAGGCTCACGCGGTAGTGCCCGAACTGCCTCTTATCGTCGCCGGATATCGTGGCCAAATGCAGGATATAGGTGACATCAAAAACCCTGAGTATACCCTGTTCAAACCATTTCTTGCATCAGAGTTTGCCCGGATGGCGATGCGGGCACTGGGTATCGGATCAAGCCGGCAACTTAATCTATATTCGGCTGATACCGAACCAGGGGATAAGCAAGGTATCAATGTACTGTTAGCCGAGGATAACGCCATTGCAGCAAAAGTGATCTCCACCTTGTTAACCCAACGCGGTCACAGGGTGCGGATAGCCAAGGATGGCAGCGAGGCACTGCAAGCGGTTTCCGATGATGACTATGAGTTGGCCTTTATCGATCTGCGTATGCCCAATATGGATGGACTGGAATTTACACGGCGTTATCGAAGCATCGAACCCAAGCATCGTTATATGCCGATCTATGCATTGACTGCAAACAGTGTGCACGAGATGTTTGATCGTTGTGTTGAAGCGGGTATGGATGGTTTTCTGACCAAACCGGTTGAACCGGAGATGCTGGATGCAATCATCGAACAGTGCACATTAAATATCAATCGACCCTCTCCCGGAGAACCGCAACCTGTGCCTACCTAAGGCCAACCGGATTATTGATAACAGGCCCAATGGCCTGTTATTAACCCGGCGTTTACAGTGATAGGGCCTGCCAGATAGCAAGGGTCGGTTTAGCCTGATTCATGGTGTAGAAGTGAAGTCCCGGTGCTCCCCCTTCCAGTAGGCGTTCACATAACCGGATTACGGTCTCGGTACCGTAGCTGCGAATTGCCTCCAGGTCGTCACCGAATCCTTCAAGCCGTTTTCTCAACCAGCGGGGGATCTCCGTACCACAGGCATCGGAGAAACGGGCCAGTTGGGTGAAATTTGTTATCGGCATTATGCCGGGGACTATTGGGATATCGATCTGCAGCTGTTGACAGTTGTCGAGAAATCGAAAATAGGCGTCGGCATTATAGAAGTATTGTGTAATGGCGCTGTCCGCACCTGCTTCTACCTTGCGCTTGAAATAAATCAGGTCCTGTTCCGGGCTGCTCGCCTGGGGATGAAACTCGGGATAGGCTGCGACCTCGATATGAAAGAGGCGAGGATAGGTCTCCTGGATCAGCTCCACCAGTTGATTGGCATGGTTCAGGTCATCTAGCTCACCCAGTCCTGTGCCCGAGGGCAGATCGCCTCGCAGGGCAACCAGACGGCGAATGCCTATCGACTTGTAGTGTTCGAGAATCTGTAGAATTTCATCCCGATTGGCACCGATACAGGAGAGATGGGGAGCAGTGGTAATCTGTTCACCCATCAACCACTCTACAGTATCGAATGTCCGCTGCCGAGTGGATCCGCCGGCACCGTAGGTAACGGAAAAGTAGGCTGGCTGCTTGGTGTTCAGCTCGGCTACATTCAGTTTGAGGTTTTGCAAACCCTTTTCCGTCTTTGGCGGGAAGAGTTCGAAGCTGAAGTTTCGTTGTTGATGTTCTGTATGCATAGCTGGGTCTATTTAGCACTGAATTCTAATTTGGTCTCTGTCGCTGGAAAAGCACATCAGGATGCAGCAGGGCCGCACCCTGATGCGCTATCAGCGATCAGTATGGCGGAACTGCCCGCCAGATTGGCAAGCGGATCAGTCGATTCCGGTTCAACTGCACCTGTCAGTAGCGGTAGTGATCGGGTTTGTACGGTCCTTCGACAGGCACGCCGATATAGTCGGCCTGTTCCAGGGTGAGGGTCGTCAAATGGGCGCCGATCTTTTCCAGGTGTAACCGGGCTACCTCTTCATCCAGTTTTTTGGGCAGTACATAGACCTCGTTTTTGTAGTTTTCCGAATGGGTGAAAAACTCAATTTGTGCCAATACCTGATTGGAAAAAGAGTTGGACATGACAAAACTTGGATGCCCCGAGGCACACCCCAGATTGACCAATCTGCCTTCGGCGAGCAGGATAATGCGCTTGCCGTCCGGGAAGATGACATGGTGCACCTGAGGTTTGATCTCTTCCCAGGCATAGTGGCGGATGCCGGCGATGTCTATCTCGTTGTCGAAGTGTCCGATGTTGCACACGATCGCCTGGTCCTTCATCACCGCCATGTGATCGTGGGTGATGATCTTGAAGTTGCCGGTGGTGGTGACAAAAATATCACCCTGGGGCGCCGCCTCTTCCATGGTTATCACGCGATAGCCTTCCATCGCTGCCTGGAGTGCGCAGATGGGATCGATTTCCGTGATCCATACTGTAGCCCCCAGCCCGCGCAATGATTGTGCGCAACCCTTGCCCACATCGCCGTAACCGGCGACTACGGCAATTTTTCCGGCAATCATCACGTCGGTAGCGCGTTTGATGCCATCGACCAGGGATTCACGACAGCCGTATAGGTTATCGAACTTCGATTTGGTGACCGAGTCGTTAACGTTCATGGCCGGGAAGAGCAGCGTACCCTGTTCCATCATCTGATAGAGCCGATGGACACCTGTTGTGGTCTCCTCGGTGACGCCCTTTATCGATTCCGCCATACGGTGATAGCGCTTGGGGTCCTCTTCGAGACTGCGTTTCAATACGCCGAGGATTACACGCCACTCCTCGGGGTCGTCATCCTGAGGTTCGGGAACCGCACCCGAATCGGCGAATTCAACCCCTTTATGGACCAGCAGGGTTGCGTCACCGCCATCGTCGAGAATCATGTTCGGGGCAGCGCCGTCCGGCCAATTTAGGACCTGCTCGGTGCACCACCAATACTCTTCCAATGTCTCTCCCTTCCAGGCATATACAGGTATCCCTTCGGCGGCAATCGCCGCTGCGGCATGGTCCTGGGTAGAGAAGATGTTACAGGAGCACCAGCGAACCTGGGCGCCAAGGGCGACCAGTGTCTCGATCAGCACCGCTGTCTGTATCGTCATATGCAGGGAACCGGTGATGCGGGCCCCCTTGAGAGGCTGTTGAACGGCGTATTTCTCCCTGATCGCCATCAAACCGGGCATCTCGGTTTCAGCGATGGCAATCTCACGACGCCCGTAGTCGGCCAGTGATATGTCGGCAATCTTGTAGTCGGTGAACTGATTTGGCGAATCGGTAACTTTGTAGTTGGTCAACTCACTCATGGTAGTCATCTCCTGATTATCGTGAGTGAGCGCGGTTGATTGCATCAAGCCTCCCTTCCGAGCCTGGCGGATGTTCACCCGTTGCAGCGCTCCTCGGTCAGGATGTCTAATTATGAATTATGAATCTTGAATTGTGAATTGTTGAGCGTGCTCCGCACGGGTTTGTATCGCCAAGAGACTCCAGGAATTAAAGGAGACGCGAGTGTGGCGAGCACATCAATTCATAATCGATAATTCAGAATGACTGAACTTAAAGTCCGGCATCCTCCCGCAACTGCTCTGCCTTGTCCGTGAGCTCCCAGGTGAATCCCTCGTCTTCTCGGCCGAAATGTCCGTAGGCGGCGGTCTTTCTGTACTGGATACGGTCACTGTTCAGGAGGTCCAGCATTTTCAGAATGCCGTAGGGACGCAAATCAAAGTTCCGGCGCACCAGTTCCGCAATCTTCTCATCGGCAATTTTGCCGGTGCCGAAGGTCTCGATCATGATTGAGGTGGGTTCAGCCACGCCGATGGCATAGGATATCTGGATTTCACAGCGGTCCGCCAGGCCGGCGGCAACAACGTTTTTCGCCACGTAGCGGCCGGCATAGGCGGCTGAACGATCAACCTTGGATGGGTCCTTGCCCGAAAAGGCGCCTCCGCCATGACGTGCAGAGCCACCATAGGTATCTACAATGATTTTACGTCCGGTAAGACCGCAGTCACCCACCGGGCCACCGATGACAAAGCTGCCGGTCGGGTTGATATGGATCTTCTCCTGGGGGCATTGATCCAGCCACTCCTTGGGCAGAACCGGTTGGATGATATTCTCCATCACAGCTTCGCGCAGATGGGCGTTATCGCTATCCGGATCGTGCTGGGTCGACAGTACCACGGCACCGATACCGCTGACCTTGCCGTCCTCATAACGCAGCGTGACCTGGCTTTTTGCATCCGGGCGCAGCCACGGTAGGATTCCGGCCTTGCGTATTTCCGATTGCCTTTGCACCAACCGATGGGCATAGGTGATCGGTGCCGGCATCAGCACATCAGTCTCATTGGTGGCGTAGCCGAACATCATCCCCTGGTCGCCGGCTCCCTGTTCTTCAGGGCTGGTTCGATCGACGCCCTGCGCAATATCGCCGGACTGTTTGCCGATCAGGGACATTACCGCGCAGGTGGAACCGTCGAAACCTACGTCGGAGCTGGTGTAACCGATATCACACACCACCCCTCTGACCAGGTCGTCAAGATCGATCCATGCCTCGGTGCTGATCTCGCCGGCAACGATGACAGCACCGGTCTTGATCAGCGTTTCACACGCCACCCGCGCCCTGTCCGGGTTGGGATCGGTTTGTAATATAGCATCCAGCATGGCATCCGAGATTTGGTCGGCGACTTTATCTGGGTGACCTTCTGAAACTGACTCGGATGTAAAAATAAAATCTCTTGCCATCAAAATTCCTTAGACTTCAACAGGTGTATGTGAGGGGTTTTTCCAGTATCACACGATGCCGGATCTCGAGCTGTGAACAGATTGTGTCAGCTACAGGAGAAATCGGGATTTTACACATCAGCCTGCTTTTTGCATAATGCCCCACCCCACAATCAATTCATATTATTAAAGGGATCAATGATGGTTTCCTTACAAACCCCAATATGCGACTTTGGCGCACCCGCCCCGGTTTTTACTTTACCGGGTGTCGACGGCCGGGATTGGTCCCTGCAGCAGTGTGCCGGTGAGCGCGGTCTGCTGGTGATGTTCATCTGTAATCACTGCCCGTATGTCAAGGCTGTGCAGCAGCGGATTGTTCGGGATACCAAAGAGTTAGCTCAACTTGGCATCAATTCTGTGGCAATCATGTCGAACGATCCTGCCGAATATGCAGAGGACTCGTTCCAAAATATGCAACGGGTTGCCGAGCAAATGGGTTATCCTTTTCCCTATCTGTTTGATGAGACTCAGGCCGTCGCCAGGGCTTATGGCGCCGTCTGTACCCCCGACTTCTTTGGCTACAATGCGGCGCTGGAGCTGCAGTATCGTGGCCGTCTGGATGAGAGTCGAAAAGAGACAGCTTCCTCAGATGTGCGGCGGGATCTCTATGAAGCCATGAAACTGGTGGCCGAGACGGGGCATGGACCGCAGGAGCAGATACCCAGCATGGGTTGCTCCATCAAGTGGAGAGAAGAGCCAACTGCTTGAAACTGAATTGTTTATTAGGATATTAGGATTTATTCATCAAGCCAGCTTATTGCCCCGTAAAGTCAGCTGCTTTGCCCAGATAGGGGGCTTGGGTCAGAATAGCTGACCTTTTGCCCTTCCGGAGTTCGGTTATGCAATAGGGGTCAACATTCCGATAGACCGACAAATATCAATGCGTAGGGGTGTGAAAATGGGGTTTATTGATAGCGAATTCAGTGGCTTGCCACACAATAACTTTTATCCGACAGATACAGATTACTAACTTTTTCTAATCAGGAGGGGTCAATGTCCTCACGAAGAGAACTCGCCAATGCCATACGTGCCCTGAGTATGGATGCAGTACAGAAAGCCAATTCGGGGCATCCTGGTGCGCCCATGGGTATGGCCGATATCGCAGAGGTGCTGTGGAACAACCACATGAAGCACAATCCGGCCAATCCGGAGTGGGCGGATCGCGACCGTTTTGTTCTCTCCAACGGTCACGGTTCAATGCTCATCTATTCACTGCTGCACCTGACCGGCTATGGATTGAGTATCGATGACCTGAAGAGTTTCCGTCAGCTGCACTCCAAGACCCCGGGTCACCCGGAGTACGGTTATGCCCCGGGTGTTGAGACAACCACCGGACCGCTGGGGCAGGGTATCACCAATGCGGTCGGTATGGCCCTGGCCGAAAAAACCCTTGCAGCACAATTCAACAAGCCAGGTCATGAGATCGTTGACCACAACACCTATGCATTTCTTGGTGACGGCTGCATGATGGAGGGTATTTCACATGAAGCCTGTTCACTGGCGGGTACCCTGGGTCTGGGCAAGCTGATCGCTTTCTGGGATGACAACGGTATCAGCATAGACGGTGAGACCGAAGGCTGGTTTACCGATGATACGCCCGGCCGTTTCGAATCCTACGGCTGGCATGTGATTCGCGATGTGGACGGCCATGATGCGGATGCCGTGGATCAGGCGATCGAGGCGGCCAAATCAATGATCGACAAGCCCTCATTGATCTGCTGTAAGACCACCATCGGTTTCGGTTCACCCAACCTGGCGGGTAGCCACGACTGCCATGGTGCTCCTCTGGGCGATGATGAAATCGCCGCCACCCGGGAACAGCTGGGTTGGTCCCACGAGCCATTTGTCGTACCTGAAGAAATATATGCGGGCTGGGATGCGAAAGACGCAGGCACCAGTGCGGAAAACGCGTGGAATGACGAGTTTGCGGCGTACGCAGAGGCCAACCCTGAGCTCGCGGCAGAATTCAAGCGGCGTATGGCCGGTGATCTGCCTGCAAACTGGGATCAGGAGGCTGCCAAATTCATCGCCGAGGTCAACGCCAAGGCAGAGTCGCCGGCAACCCGTAAGGCATCGCAAAACGCACTCAACGGTTATGGTCCACTGTTGCCTGAATTTATGGGCGGGTCCGCCGATCTGACCCCCTCGAATCTGACCGCCTGGTCCGGATCGAGCTCGATCACCGATGGCAACGCCGACGGTAACTATCTCTCATACGGCGTGCGTGAGTTTGGCATGTCCGCAATCATGAACGGTGTCGCACTGCATGGTGGATTCATCCCCTATGGCGGTACTTTCCTGATGTTCTCCGAATATGCCCGTAATGCATTACGCATGGCTGCATTGATGAAATTACGCTCGATCTTCGTCTATACCCACGATTCCATCGGTCTGGGCGAGGACGGTCCCACCCATCAGCCGATCGAGCAGATTCCAACCTTGCGCATGATTCCGAACATGGATGTGTGGCGTCCCTGCGACGGTGTCGAAACGGCGGTCGCCTGGAAGGCCGCCATTGAGAAGAATGACGGGCCTTCCTCATTGATCTTTTCCCGCCAGGGCCTGGCACACCAGGAACGTAGCGACGAGCAGATTGCGAATATCGCAAAGGGTGGCTATGTGATCAGTGATTGCGACGGTACACCCGATGCGATCGTTATCGCAACCGGCTCGGAAGTGGGTATCGCCATTCAGGCCGCTGCCGATTCCGGTAAGAATGTACGTGTCGTCTCCATGCCGAATACCAAACTGTTTGATCAACAGGACGCTGCCTACAAGGAGTCAGTATTGCCCTCGAATGTGACCGCGCGCGTGGCCGTGGAAGCCGCAGTCACCGATGGCTGGTATAAATATGTCGGCCTCAACGGCAAGGTGATAGGTATCAACCGGTTTGGTGAATCGGCACCGGCTGGAGAACTGTTCAAAGCGTTTGGCTTCACCACTGAAAAAGTGGCTGCTGCCATCGACGAGGTTTCTGCCTGATAACAAACGAACGGGTGCCGCGGGCACCCGTGAGTGAACGATTCAATTTAGATTACAACTCTACATAGCTATAAACGGAGAACTGAAATGACTATCAAAGTAGGTATCAATGGTTTTGGTCGTATCGGTCGTATGGCGTTCCGCGCTATCGCCAAAGATTTCCCCGGCATCGAAGTCGTTGGTATCAATGATCTTCTGGAACCTGACTACCTGGCCTACATGCTGAAATACGATTCAGTGCACGGTAATTTCCCAGGCGACGTTGCGGTGGACGGCAGCAACATGGTTGTCAACGGCAAGAATATCCGTCTCACGGCTGAGCGTGATCCGGCGAACCTGAAATGGGATGAGATCGGTGCCGACCTGGTCATTGAATGCACCGGCTTTTTCCTCACCGAGGAGACCTGCCAGAAACACATCGATGCAGGCGCCAAGAAGGTAGTGCAGAGTGCCCCTTCCAAAGACGCCACGCCGATGTTCGTCTACGGTGTCAACCACAATGACTACAACGGGCAGGCCATCGTCTCCGCCGCCTCCTGTACCACCAACTGCCTGGCGCCGGTGGCCAAGGTATTGAACGACAAGTGGGGCATCAAGCGTGGCCTGATGACCACCGTGCATGCAGCCACCGCCACCCAGAAGACCGTTGACGGCCCTTCGATGAAGGACTGGCGCGGTGGTCGCGGTATCCTGGAGAACATCATTCCGTCTTCCACCGGTGCCGCCAAGGCGGTGGGCAAGGTGTTGCCCGAGCTGAACGGTAAGCTGACCGGCATGGCCTTCCGCGTGCCCACTTCCGACGTCTCCGTGGTCGACCTGACCGTAGAACTGAACAGCGGCGCCAGCTACGACGATATCTGTGCCGCCATGAAGGCCGCTTCCGAGTCAGGTGATCTGGCCGGTGTTCTGGACTACACCGAGGAGAAGGTGGTCTCCACCGACTTCCGCGGTCGCGGTACCCCCTCCATCTTCGACGCTGGCGCCGGCATCATGCTGGACGATACCTTCGTCAAGGTGGTCTCTTGGTACGACAATGAGTACGGCTATACCTGCAACATGCTGCGCATGGTCGAGCACGTAGCCTAGTAAGACGGCTCAACATGGGGCGGTTGAACACCGCCCCATGATGCAGTGCGGCGAATTTTGAAATATGAATTTACCTGCTTTCAGTGCATCGACTGACGATGTCACGAGTTCATAAATCAAAATTCACACTTAAAAATTAGAATCGACCTAGGAGTTCCTAATGTCCTTCATCAAGTTGACCGACCTCGACCTCGCCGGCAAGCGTGTCTTGATTCGCGCCGATCTCAATGTTCCCGTCAAAGACGGTAAAGTCACGTCGGATGCCCGAATTACCGCCTCCATGCCCACAATCGAGTACTGCGTAAAGTCGGGTGCCAGGGTACAGGTGATGTCTCATCGCGGTCGCCCCACGGAGGGAGAGGTGGATGCCGAGAACTCCATGCAGCCGATTGCCGATGACATGAGCGCCAAACTCGGTAACACGGTCCGTCTGGTCAAGGATTATCTGCAGAGCACGCCCGAGGTGGCGGAAGGCGAGGTGGTGCTGTTCGAGAACGTCCGCTTCAACAGCGGTGAGAAGAAAGACAACGAGGAGCTGGCAAAGAAGTATGCCGCCCTCTGCGACGTCTTCGTGATGGATGCCTTCGGCACCGCCCACCGCGCCCAGGCCTCCACCCATGGTGCCGGCAAGTTCGCGCCGACAGCCTGTGCCGGCCTGTTGCTGGCCGACGAGTTGGATAATCTCGCCAAGGCCCTGGCCAACCCTGCCCGGCCGATGGTGGCGATTGTGGGCGGTTCCAAGGTCTCCACCAAGCTAACCGTGCTCGAGGCCCTGTCAGAAAAGGTGGATCAACTGGTGGTGGGTGGCGGTATTGCCAATACCTTCCTCAAGGCGACCGGACACAATGTGGGAAAATCCCTGTGCGAGGACGACCTGGTACCGACAGCGCAGTCATTGATCGAAAAGATGAAGTTGCGCGGTGCGAATATTCCGATTGCCACCGATGTGGTGGTAGGCAAAAACTTTGCGGAAGATGAGCCTGCGGTATTGAAGCCGGCGGGTGAGGTCGAAGGCGATGAAATGATCTTCGATATCGGACCGGATAGCGCCAATGAACTGGCTGATATCATCAAACAGGCCGGCACCATCGTCTGGAATGGACCGGTTGGTGTTTTCGAGTTCGATCAGTTTGGCGAGGGTACCAAAACCGTATCCATGGCGATTGCCGATTCAGACGGTTTCTCACTTGCCGGTGGTGGCGACACCATTGCCGCCATTCAAAAGTACGACATATACGAGAAGGTTTCTTATATCTCCACAGCGGGCGGCGCCTTTCTTGAATACCTGGAAGGTAAGACGCTGCCTGCGGTGGCAATGCTTGAAGCGCGTGCAGCTGAGTAACCGGAGCATCGATCGAAAACGGTTGAGCTGCAGTTCAGCCGGTTTTTTCATGCGTTGAGCATGTAGCTGGATTTTTATGCCAAGACGAACAAAAATTGTTGCAACCCTGGGACCGGCGACGGATGACCCAAAGATCCTTGACGACATCATCCATGCAGGGGTGGACGTGGTTCGCCTCAATCTATCCCATGATCATCATGATGCCCAGCGTCAGCGGGCTGAGAGGATACGTAATCGGGCACGTGCCTGTGGACGGCAGATTGGTGTTTTGGCCGATCTGCAAGGACCGAAGATACGTATCGGCCGATTCAAGTCGGGTTCAATCAATCTGAGTGAAGACGACATCTTCATGCTCGATGCCGACTGTGCACTGGATGCGGGCGATCGGCAGCGGGTCGGTTTGACCTACCCGCAACTGGTGGGGGATGTCGCGCGTGGCGATACCCTGTTATTGGATGATGGCGCAATTGTGCTTTGGGTCTCCGAGGTGGAAGGTAATGCGATTCGATGCAAGGTGATTGTCGGCGGCAGGCTTTCCAACAACAAGGGCATCAACAAGCAGGGTGGCGGGCTTTCTGCGCCGGCATTGACCGATAAGGACAGGAGCGATATCAGATTTGCGGCTGAAATCGATGTCGACTATCTAGCCGTCTCCTTTGTACGTAATGGAGAGGACGTGAAGGAGGCGCGCCGTCTGTTGGATGAGGCGGGCGGGACCGGTGGCATCATCGCCAAGATCGAACGTGCCGAGGCACTGGACAGCCTCGAGGAGATTATCAAGTCTTCCGATGCCATTATGGTTGCCCGTGGCGACCTGGGTGTTGAGATCGGCGATGCGGAGCTGCCAGCGGTGCAGAAGGAGCTGATCAAGACCGCGCGCGGGATGAATTGCGTGGTTATCACCGCCACCCAGATGATGCAATCGATGATCGAGAATCCCATACCCACGCGGGCCGAAGTGTTCGATGTGGCGAATGCGGTCATGGATGGCACAGATGCGGTGATGCTCTCTGCCGAAACCTCGGTGGGTAAGTATCCGTACAAGGTCATCGAAGCGATGGACCGGGTCTGTTCAGAGGCGGAAAAGCATCAAACCGCACGACGATCGCATCATAGGATCGATAGTGTGTTCGGCCGTGTCGACGAATCGATCGCGATGGCGACCATGTATACTGCCAATCACTTGGGTGTGAAAGGGATCGCCGCACTGACGGAATCGGGCTCCACAGTGAAATGGATGTCTCGTATCAGTTCCGATATCCCAATATATGCTTTGACGCGCCACGTGCGGACAAGACGCAAGGTCACCCTCTACCGTGGTGTCTACCCGGTGAGTTTCGACGTTGCCAGCACAAATGTCGACAAGGTGAACGAAGAAGTGATCGATGAACTGCTGAGACGCGGTGAGGTTCGTGAAAGCGACTTGGTGATTATCACCAAGGGTGATCGCTCCGGTGTGGAGGGTCAAACCAACATCATGAAAGTGATGCGCGTCGGTGAGCATGTTCTCGCTGAAGACACGATAAAAAGGTGACGCCGTCCGGCGGGGTCATCGACAGTTGAAATTACTATAGACACATAACCAAGGAGGCTATCATGGCTCTGATATCCCTGCGCCAACTTCTCGATCATGCTGCGGAAAACGGCTACGGTTTGCCGGCGTTCAATGTCAACAATATGGAACAGGTGCATGCCATCATGCAGGCTGCTGACGCGGCAAAAAGCCCTGTTATCCTGCAGGGTTCCGCCGGAGCCCGCTCCTATGCGGGAGAACCTTTCCTGCGTCACCTGATCATTGCCGCAACTGAGATGTATCCGCATATCCCGGTTTGTATGCACCAGGATCACGGTACATCACCCTCAGTCTGCCTGCGTTCCATTCAATCGGGTTTCTCATCAGTTATGATGGACGGATCATTGATGAGCGACGGTAAAACACCCTCGTCATACGAATACAATGTGGATGTGACCAAAACCGTGGTCGCAATGGCCCACGCCGGTGGTGTCTCCGTTGAGGGCGAACTGGGTTGTCTGGGATCCCTTGAAACCGGTCAGGCCGGTGAAGAGGATGGCGTGGGTGCCGAGGGCACGCTCGATCACAGCCAGCTGTTGACCGATCCCGATGAAGCGGCCGATTTCGTCAAGAAGACAGGTGTGGACGCCCTGGCGATTGCGATTGGGACATCCCACGGCGCCTATAAGTTCACCCGTCCCCCCACGGGCGATATCCTGGCCATCGACCGGGTGAAGGAGATCCATGCGCGTATTCCTGACACCCATCTGGTCATGCACGGTTCCTCTTCGGTGCCGCAGGACTGGCTGGCGATCATCAATGAGTATGGTGGCGATATGGGTGAGACCTACGGCGTGCCTGTGGAGGAGATCGCCGAAGGTATCAAGCATGGTGTACGCAAGGTCAATATTGATACCGATCTGCGCATGGCATCGACCGGCTCTATCCGTAAGCATCTGCACGACAACAGGTCCAACTTCGATCCGCGGAAGTTCCTCAAGGAAGCCACCAAGGCGATGTCGGAGATCTGTAAGGCGCGTTATGAAGCCTTTGGCTCGGCGGGTATGGCTGACAAGATCGTACCGATCTCACTGGAAGATATGCAAAATCGTTATGAGAGCGGTGAACTCGATCCTAAGGTCAACTGATCGGGTAGAGCGGTAAATCAAGAAATAAAAGGGGGCGAAAGCCCCCTTTGTCATTCCGCCGTGGCGTAGCTGCGTCTCGCCCCTATAACAAGCCTTCTCTCTGCAGTACTTTCTTGAGTTGATTGGGATTGAAGCCGACAAACTTATTCTTACCTATAACGATCAAAGGTACGGTTTGCCCACCGATCTCAAAAAACTGTTTCTGCATTTTTCCAGGTTTGCCCACATTGAAGTCTAAAAAAGGAACCTTGTTCCTCTTCAGCCAGCGTTTCAGATGCTGGCAATGGGGACATCTCAGCGTGGTATAGATGACCACCCTGGCGGATTTACTATTGATCGCTGCCATACCAGACAAAATTTATACCACAATAGCTGAATCTGTTGATTCCGTTTCAATCACAATCACGCAACAAACAGTTACCTTGGTTGATAAGAGAATCGGCAAGACAACAGAAAAATTGAAGCCCGGTACGAATAAAATTCGCTATTGAGCTACGCTTCTCGCCAATCGCCAGTCAGACGCTTTTCCGCTTCTTTGTATTTTTCCGCTGTTTTATCAATTATCTCCTGGGGCAGCTCAGGTCCAGGTGGCGTCTTGTCCCAGTCGAGTGTCTCCAGATAGTCTCTTACGAACTGCTTATCGAAGCTGGGAGGGCTGCATCCCGGCCGATACGAGCTTGCCGGCCAGAATCGGGATGAATCCGGCGTCAGAACTTCATCGATAAGATGGACCCTGCCCTGAGTATCCAAACCGAATTCAAATTTCGTGTCTGCGATGATAATACCCCTTTCAAGGGCATAGTCGGCCGCCTGTTTGTAGATATCCAGACTCAGATCTCGAACCTGACGGGCAACATCCTTTCCTAACAGCGCCTCTGCCTGCTCGAATGAAATATTCATATCATGATCCCCAACCTCCGCCTTCGATGAAGGCGTGAAGATCGGTTCCGGGAGCCTGGCGGCCTGCTGCAACCCTTCTGGCAGGGATATGCTGCATACACTTCCGTTCTGTTGGTAATCCTTCCAGCCGGATCCTATCAGGTAGCCTCTGACGATTGCTTCAACCGGCAGTGGTCTTAGCTTGCGCACCAGCATCCATCGATCCCCTAGAATCTCTCGCTGTCGTGGGTCTGTTACAATCTTCTCCAGCGGGATATCCTTGAGATGGTTGGGTACGATGTGGCGTGTGCGATTGAACCAAAAGTTGGCTACTCTGGTCAGTACTTCCCCCTTGCCGGGTATGGGTTGGGGCAATACAACATCAAACGCTGAGAGTCGATCTGTAGTGACAATCAGCAGGTGATCCTGATCCGCTTCATAGATATCGCGAACCTTGCCGCGATTGAGTAACTTCAGGTTTAGATCGGACTCGAACAGCGTGTTGCTAACATTATTCATATCACAGGCCGTGGGCGTAAAATTCCATTATACCCAATGCTGTTATAAGCCCTAATAAAAAATGACAATATCGTAACGATAGGTAAATAACCCGACAGTGACGCCTAAAGTACTTCAATCAAAGCCCACAAATGACATAATCCATCACATGAAAAAGGTATCTTCCGTGGATGAACAGAACGCTTATCTGCAAGCCTTCAGGGGGAGTTTCACTTCAACCCTCAGGTGGCATCAGTTGGATGTCTTGTGGCAGGTATTGAAACAGGATGCCGCTGGCGGGTGGTATATCTACGCCATAGGCGAGCCGCCGCCGACTTCAACAGCTGACGCCGGTATGGTTCTCAAGTTCATCGATAGCATCGATGTTCTGCTGCGCAGCGAACATCAAGAAGACTATTGCGGCATCGTTTACGCGGACGATCTCGATCAACCCGGCTTCATCAAAATCTATGATCCGAATAATCTGGGCGTCTCCTGTGGATATAGCGACAACCCGCCACTACCCGGTTGGGTATTGAGCAAGCTGCCTCCCGTCGATCTGCCTGGCACTATGGTGCCGAAGAATCGCAAACGATGGTGGCAGGCGCTATGGATAAACCCTGATTTTTTTCGGGGTTTATGCAGGCAAATCGTGCTATGCTCCTTAACCAAGTAATTTTGTGGGGAATTGGCGGGCTATGGCGACTACTCAGGATATCAGTACAGGCAGGTCCTTGAATGAACGATTGGCCATTACTCGAGGTGTGATGAATATGTTCGAGAACTGGGGCCTGCACTCAGAAGAGATGATGGCGCTGTTGGATTTAGAGGGTAAGGCGCGCCATTTTACACAGTATCGCTACAACAAACCGCTACCGGATACCCCTGATGTCATGAGGCGGGTGGAATATCTTGTGCGTATCGATGATGCGCTGCGCACGACCTATCCCTCCAATCCGAGCATGGGCAAACGTTGGCTGCGCCAGCGAAACCACAAATTCAACAAGCACTCACCACTATCGATGATGATCGGCGATGGAGAGCAGGGCATGATCTATGTGCTCTCCAGGCTGGACTGTACATTCGCCTGGGACCAGAGCGGTTCAACACCCTCTTCCAGGCGTTTTGAGTGTTGAGTTCTTTAATTTTGAATAGAGGGTTCGCTTCGCTCAATACATTTTAGTTTTCACAACTCTTAGAAGAGACTAAGAAAAGTCAAGCGTGGCCTAGATAACTCAAAACTTGCCATTGCCCGTATTACGCCTGCTCCAGGCGTGTCAGCCATACATCAAGGCCTTGTGCGTCCAGGTGCAGGTCCATTGACATCCTTTGTTCGATGATTTCGGGAGATTGGCGGCAGCCATGGGCCTTGAGTTTATCCATCATCCAATCCTTCAAGTCGTTGCGAATATCCACAACCCGCTCCTCCCCAGGGTTCGCACGGGATGCCCTGGCGATGGCCGCGAACTCTTCGATATATCGGCTCAGCTTTTCAGCCATCTCCTTTGGTCTCCCGATTTCACCGTAATGGGTCAGGTAGATACGCTCGGGTGACAGTGCAATCAATCGCCCCAGTGTGCTTTGCCATGCCTCCGGATCGAATTGCACGGGGGTTGTTGTCGGCATGATGAAGTGGCCGTGCTCGGTGTCGAATTCCCGGTATGACAGGCCGAAGGTGTCGCCGGTGAACATTGCCCGGCTCATGGCGTCGTAGACACAGAAATGGTGTCGGGCATGCCCGGGGGCATCCAATATCAGCAACTCCCTGTTGCCGAAGCTCAGGCGCGTGTTATCCGGTGCTTCGATGACACGCTCTTTGGGGATGGATGTCAACTTGCCGAACTGCCGCTCGAATTGTTCCTCGCCATAGACCGCAGTTGCACCGGCGATCAATTTCGATGGATCGATCATGTGTTTGGCGCCGTAGGGGTGGATTACGAGGGATGCGTTGGGCAACCTGCGCATCAGTTCCCCGGCGCCGCCGGCATGATCAAGGTGTACATGAGTCGGTATGACATATTTTATCTGTGATGGCTGTATCCCTTTCGCCGCCAGGAGATCCATGAGATAGGGGACAGTATGACCGGTTCCGGTATCTATAAATACCGCTTCACCCTCGGATTCCACGAGATAACAGGCAGCCAGTTCGGGCCGTTGATAATGGGTGTCTATACAGGTTATATGATTCGCATACGCTATGATGTCGAGTTCCGGCATCGCTCCACCTATTTGTCTTCACTGTTATCTTGATTGGCAATGGTCCCTTCCGCACCCTGCAGCAGGTTCTGTATATTGGATCGGTGACGCCAAAACAGAATCGACGACATTACGATCTGCATCACCACCAGTTCGGTCTCCGGCCAGATTACCCAGACTATCAATGGTGCCAGCGCCATTGAGACAAGCGCTGAGAGTGAAGAGATATTGACCACTTTTGCAATGAACAACCAGATCAAAGCAACCACCAATCCGATCCCCCAATGGAGACCGAATTGCACACCCAGGGCAGTTGCAACCCCTTTACCTCCCTTGAATCTGAAAAATAAGGGATAGAGATGACCGAGAAAGGCCGCCATACCGGTCAAGGCGAGTACCAGTGTAGAGGCGCCTAGCAGATGGGCCGCAACCATTGGCAGCAATCCCTTCAATGAATCCCCCAGCAGGGTTATGGCTGCCGCCTTTTTGCCACCGATACGCAGTACATTGGTGGCACCCGGATTATTCGATCCCTGACTTCTCGGGTCGGGCAATCCCATGATGCGGCAGACAATGATGGCGCTGGAAATGGAACCCAGCAGATAGGCTCCAAGTATGAGTAGAGAGTCAGTGATCATGTGTACGCTTGAATAATAACACCATTCTGTCAAACGATATGCCCAGCGGGATTTCACCAGTTGCGGCTTATCGCCTCCGGGCTCTGGCGGATGCATGCGTCAGGCTTGTTTTGACGGGCTCATGTTGTTACAGAACCGGTTATATTACAAGGTTTAGACGCAGTTGAATGGCTCATACCCTGAACTCTGGTCCTGCGAGAGGGGTTTGCTCATTGCCTATTCTCCTCTACCATGTGCCATTTACTTACAATATGGCCAATATTTATGGATATAGTCTTCATCCGGGATCTGCGCGTCGATACCGTGATCGGAATCTATGATTGGGAGCGGAAGATCAGGCAGACGGTGATTTTTGATCTCGAAATGGGTGCCGATATAGCCAAAGCGGCGGCTACAGATGACATAGAAGATACGCTCGATTACAAAGCGGTGAGTAAACGTCTTGTCTCTTATGTCCGGGAGAGCGAATTTCAGCTGGTCGAGACCTTGGCGGAGCGGTGTGCCGGAATTGTCCTGCAAGAATTCAGGGTACCTTGGGTTCGCTTGACCCTGAACAAGGTTGGCGCGGTCAGTGCCGCGCGGGATGTAGGCGTGATAATCGAACGAGGTCACCGTGACTGATCGCGGGAGTGTGCATGCCTGGTTGAGTCTGGGCAGCAATATGGCGCCTGAGAACCATATTCCCCGAGCCCTGCGCGATCTTGAGGCAATATTCGGTGAACTGCAGGTCTCCCCCATTTATGAAAGCGAGGCGATCGGGCTTGAAGGCGATAATTTTCATAACCTGGTGGTGGGGATCTACACTGACCTTTCACCGAGAGCGCTGGTGGCTGAGTTGCGGAAGCTGGAAGCACGTCATGGCAGAAGGCGATCACCGGACAGGTTTGTTTCACGAACCCTGGACATCGATCTGCTGACCTATGGCGATCAGATCGTCGATGATGGTCCTATTCAGCTGCCTCGGGATGAAATCGTGAAATATGCATTCGTCCTGCTGCCCCTGTCTGATGTGGCGGGTGATGAATTCCACCCACATTCAGGGCAAACCTATAGCCAGTTGTGGGAGGCATTTGACCAGCCGGATCAGTACTTGTGGCGCATCGAGGATCGTGCGCGGTGATGTCAGATCTCAATATGTGCCATGGGGCGAGTCATTGGGTGTGGCGTCGAGTAATACTTATATTGCTGTATTATAAACAAAAAAAACCCTGGCACCCTATCCTTGGGCGCCAGGATCTCGTGTCGCAGTAATTGGTTGGCAATTGGTTCGATCCTTGTACATCCATGTACGTGTCTGCTATCCGTTGCTTCCTTGATGCGACGGTTATAATTCTAAGTGATTAACCTTAAAAAAATGTAGGATTGATCTCAAATCAACGTAGGCCATTTCTTACACGGAGAGGCTTTTCAACTTGATTGTTCAGCTGTTCTTTTGAAACAATCCGTCCCTCGTTCATAATCGGATCGATTGATAATCGACCGCATATTCCTGAGGAAGTATCCCCATGCCGCTGATCAGAGCATTTCCCGGACTGCGTCCTGCCGAAGGGCGGGCTGCCGATGTCGCCGCGCCACCCTATGATGTCATGAACGAGGCTGAGGCCAGAGAGATGGCCCGCGGCCGTCCGTGGAGCTTCCTGCATATTTCGAGGCCCGAAATAGATCTCCCGCAAGGTACCGACCCCTATGCCCCCGAGGTCTATGCCAAGGCTGCTGAGAATCTGAAAGCGATGGAAAGGGAGGGAATCCTCATCCGGGACAAGAAGCCCTGTTTCTATGTCTACCGCCTGACGATGGGGGAGCATCAACAGACAGGTTTGGTGGCCACTGCTTCGGTTGAGGCCTATGATCACGACCGTATCAAAAAGCATGAATTCACCCGTCCGGCGAAAGAGGATGACCGGGTGCGCCAGATCGATGCCCTGAATGCCCAGACGGGTCCCGTTTTTCTGGTCTGTCCGAGCGCCGCGACCGTGGAAGCCCTACTCGATGAGGTATCGCAGACCCCTCCGGAGATGGACGTCACTGCCGCAGATGGAGTAAGGCACGAGATCTGGCCTTTGGATGATGAAGAGAACGTGGCTAGGCTGACCCATGAATTTGATCGAATGGAGGCGCTCTATGTTGCTGACGGCCACCATCGATCAGCCGCCGGTTCAAGGGTGGCGGCTTCGAGGAAAGGGAGGAATGGCAGCCATACCGGGGATGAGGCCTACAACTACTTTCTGAGTGTCATCTTTCCGCACAACCAGATGCAGATTCTCGACTACAACAGGGTTGTGAAGGATCTGAACGGGCTGGATAAAGAGACTTTTCTCACGCGCATTGAAGCGGTTTTTCAATTGCAAACCAGTGATCAGGCCGTAAAACCCGAGCGGAGTGGTGAATTCGGCATGTATCTGGATGGGCAGTGGTATCGCCTGCGTCTCGATGCGGCGAAGATCCCGAGTGATCCTGTCGCGCGTCTGGATGTCAGCCTTCTGGCAGACAATCTGATTGAGCCGATTCTTGGTATCTCCGATCCGCGCCGTGACGATCGAATCGATTTTGTCGGCGGGATCCGAGGTCTTTCCGGCTTGGAGCAACGGGTGGATTCCGGTGAGATGGCGGTAGCCTTCTCGCTTTTTCCCACGAGCATGGAGCAGCTGATGGCGGTCGCGGATGCCGGTGAAGTGATGCCGCCCAAGTCGACCTGGTTTGAACCGAAATTGGCGGATGGACTGGTCAGTCACGTGCTTGATTGATTGCGATGGTCACTACCCGCAGCAGACTGCCGGAGGGGGATGGTGCCGATGCGGCGGTTGTTGCCCGCTGGTTGGAGATGCTGCCTGCGGAGTTCGACGCAAATGACCGGCAGATGCTGCACAGGGCGGGGGATCTGGCCCTCAAGGCCAATCCTGACAAGCGTATTCTGAGTGGGGAGACCCAATTAAGGCATGCCCTATCCATCGCAGAGATCCTGATCGATTTACGTATGGATCGCGAAACGGTTGCGGCGGCGCTACTGCTGGATGTATTGAAGGATTCAGCAATTACCCTTGAGAAACTGCAGCGTGAATTGGGTGAAAGCACTGCCCATATGGTGGATGACCTGACGCGCATCGATCTGCTGACCGATCTGTCCATTGATGTCTCTGCTGAGGATGAAGCACAGCATGCAGAGAACCTGCGCCGTCTGTTGCTGGGTATAGCGGAAGATATCCGAGTGGTACTGGTGGTTGTGGCGGAACAGCTCCACCTGATGCGATCCGCACGCAGGCTATCTCCGGAACTGAGGCGTCGCCTGGCCCATGAGACAGAGGAGATCTATGCGCCATTGGCGAATCGATTGGGTATCTGGCAAGTCAAGTGGGAACTTGAAGATCTGGCGCTGCGCTTTCTCCATCCTGAGGATTACAAACGCATAGCCAGTCAACTGGATGGACGGCGCACCGATCGGGAACAGTTCATTAAAGAGGTGATCGAACTGTTGCGTGAAAATTTCCAGGCTGTTGGCGTGAATGCGGAAATAAGCGGACGACCCAAACATATCTACAGCATATGGCGCAAGATGCAGCGTAAAGCGGTGGATATCGAGCAGATCTTCGATTTGCGGGCGGTGCGGGTATTGGTGGATGACATCGCTCAATGTTATGCGGCGCTGGGTGTCGTACATGGATTGTGGAAACACATCCCCGGTGAATTCGATGACTATATTGCGACGCCTAAGGCCAACCTTTATCGTTCCATTCACACCGCAGTGATAGGCCCCGAGGATAAGACACTGGAGGTGCAGATCCGTACGCGTGAGATGCATTTTCACTCGGAGCTGGGTGTGGCGGCACATTGGCGGTATAAGGAAAATGCCAAACAGGATAGCGATTTCGAACGAAGAATCGTCTGGATGAGGCAATGGCTTGAGAGAAAGGACGAGGGAGCGGATGGCGCTGCACCAGGCGATGGGGCGGAGAGTGAACTTGAGGCGACGCGGATCTACGTTTTGACGCCACATGGGAAAGTGGTGGAACTGACCAAGGGTTCGACGCCACTCGATTTTGCCTATGCCATCCATACCGATGTAGGGCACCAGTGCCGGGGGGCGAGGGTGGATGGCCACATCGTGCAACTCAATCGCTCCTTACGCAGTGGTGAAACTGTTGAGATTCTGACTGCCAAGAATGGAACCCCGAGTCGCGACTGGATAAACCCGCACCTGGGTTATCTGCATTCATCGAAGGCGCGTAATCGGGTCAAGCAGTGGTTCAAACAACTCGACTATGACCACCATGTGGAGCTGGGCCGCGCAGCCCTGGAGCGCGAAATGACGCGCCTCTCCATCAGTGCCAAGCCTGATCTTGAGGCGGCGGCTACAAAGCACAACCTGATGCATGCGGAGGATGTCTACGCGGCGATAGGTCGTGGTGATCTGTCACCCATTCAGGTCGCCGGCCTCGGCAGCCGGGCGAAGAGCGAGTCGCGGGAAAAAGAGATACCGGAAATTCACCGTTACCAGGCGGTGATCAAGGGGGAAGTGGTGGTCGCCGGGGTCGGTGACCTGATGACCACAATCGGCCGTTGTTGTAAACCGGTTCCGTATGATCCGATAATCGGTTATGTCACCCGCGGGCGAGGGGTTACAATACACCGTTCCGACTGCCCGAATATCCGTGCCATAAAAAAGAGAGAGAGTGACCGTCTGGTTACAGTGCACTGGAGTACGGAACAGAGGGAGACCAGCTATGCGGTGGATTTCCTGGTGATTGCCAGCGACAGAAAAGGCCTGTTGCGGGATATTTCGGCTATTCTGACCAACGAGGATATCGATGTCATCGGTGTCAACACCAGCAGTGACCGTAAGACCGATTCAGCCCGGATGCGTTTTACGGTTGAGGTGCGGGATATGGAACAATTGAGTCGTCTGCTGTCGAAAATCGAGCAGTTGCAGGATGTGAACCTGGTCAAAAGACAGATTTAGATGGCACCTGAACCCAGGGATTCATGTGGCAGGTTTAGATTGCCAGTCCGCCATGTCGCCGCTAAACTAACACTTTGTTATTTTATGCTTTTTCTCCTTCCCAAGTGTCAATAGATCAATTTTGCGTAACCTGTTTTGGCTAACCAGAGAGAAATCACCAATCTTCTAGACCTTGATCTGCAGGGTATGGAGGCCTATTTCCTCGAATTGGGGTCCAAGGCATTTCATGGCAGAAATGTCTTCAAATGGATACATAAACACGGCGTCACCGAATTCGACGCCATGACCGATATCTCCAAACGCCTGCGTCAGCAGCTGCAACAACAGGCATCTGTCGAGCTGCCGAAGCTGGTTTATGAGCAGCCCGCTACTGACGGCACCCGCAAATGGCTTCTTGAGTTGCAGGATAGTCAGCGTATCGAAACTGTATTGATACCGGATGACGGAAGAAACACCCTTTGTGTCTCTTCTCAGGTGGGGTGTGCCCTCGATTGCAGCTTCTGCTCAACCGCCCGACAGGGTTTCAATCGCAATCTGAGTGTTGCTGAGATCATAGGGCAGGTGTGGGTCGCCAGTCGCAAATTGGGTGCGGCGCCGAGCAATATCGTGTTGATGGGAATGGGCGAGCCCCTGGCCAATCTCGACGCAGTCATCAGCGCCATGAAAATCATGCAGGATGATCTTGCCTATATGGTATCCAAATATCGGGTTACCCTAAGTACATCGGGAATTGTACCGGCGCTGAAAAGATTGCGGGAATCGTGTGATGTCAGTCTTGCGGTTTCCCTGCATGCCCCTGACAATGCGTTACGGGATAAATTAGTGCCGATTAATCGTAAATATCCATTGGAAGAGTTGATCCCCGCGTGCCGCGAATATGTCAATGGTGACAAGCGCAGAAAAGTGACATGGGAATATGTCATGCTGGAGGGTATCAATGACTCACTGCAACATGCCAAGGCATTGATCCGCTTGCTTGAAGGGACACCTTCGAAGGTCAACCTGATTCCCTTCAATCCGTTTCCGGGCACACACTATCGCGCATCACCGGCAGAGCGGGTGGAGGCTTTCCGCATGCGCCTAAAGCGCTCAGGCATTATCGCCACCACGCGTAAGACCCGCGGTGATGACATCGATGCCGCGTGTGGACAACTGGTCGGCAAGGTCAGAGACCGGAGCGGCCGGGAGTTGCGAATGGAGAAAACGGGCAACATCAAATTGGGTGTTTCATGAAGTCGACAGGCTGTTATCTACGTTATTTACTACCGGCAGTGCTGCTTTTGGGCGGCTGTGCAACCCAACCGCAAACCAATGATGCCACGGGTAACCTGGGCCAGGAGAAACGCAATAGTCCGGCCAAGATCTATGTGGAGATGGGTATGGCCTACATGCGGGATGGCCAGTCAGCGGTGGCAATGCAGAAACTCAAGAAGGCATTGGAGGTGGATGAGAAGTCCCCTGAAGCCCACAACATGATCGGCATACTCTATCAGCAATTGGGTGAGATAGATCGGGCCGGCAAACATTATGACCGGGCGGTGGAGCTGGATGCACGCGATCCCTATATACGAAACGCGAGAGGAAGTTATTTCTGTCGTCTTGGTCGATATACCGATGCCTTGGAAGACTATGAGCAGGCCCTCGCCAATCCACTCTATCCCACACCCTGGGTGGCGCTGACAAATGCCGGATTGTGTGTTGAACGTGCAGGTGACGAGGCCAAAGCGGAAAACTACTATCGGCGGGCCTTGACGGCCAAATCCACCTACCCCATGGCACTCTTCAAGATGGCGGAAATCTCGCTGCAACAGGAAAACGATCTCTCCGCGCGTGCCTATCTGGAGCGCTACCATAGCGAGATTAAACCCACGGCTGCCTCTCTCTGGTTGGGTGTGCAGGTAGAGAAACGGCTTAGAGACATGGCCAAAAGCACCGAATACAGAAGAAGGCTGCTCAAGGATTTTCCGGATGCGCCTGAGGTTCAGTTGCTTTACCAAGCTGAAAAAAGCCGATGAATGCCACAAGCAAAAACGATACAGAGATGACCCCGGAGGTCGTCATTGGACCTGGCACCCAACTGCGTAAGGCGAGGGAGCGGCAAGGTCTGGATCAGGCAAAGATGGCAGCGCAATTGCACTTGAGTCAGGCAATGATAGCCGCCCTTGAGTCGGATGATTACGATAACCTGCCCGGCCCCGTTTTTGTCCAGGGCTACCTGCGTAAATACGCCAGACTGCTTGGCGTCAACGAGGGCGCGGTAATCGAAGCCTATAAGAGTCTGTTGCCAGCTTCGAACGATCTGCAGATGCAAAGGGCGCAGACGCAGAATTTCGGTCGTGAGCTGCACAGTGGTCATGGGGTCATGCGTTATGTGACCTGGGGTATTCTGTTGATTATGGCCGCATTGGTCTTCTTCTGGTGGCAGACCCGTGTCGAATTGGAGGAACCTGCCGTCCTTCCAGCGCAAGAGCAGGTTGAATCAGCTATCCAGGATCCGCTCCCCGATCAGGAAATTCAGCAACCGGTGCCTGCTGTTGAGGAGCAAGTTTCACAATCGCCATCGCCAACGGAACAACTGGTGGAACAGTCGGAACAGGTGTTGATCGAGATAGAGGAAGTTCTCTCGACCTCCGATCCGCCGCCATTGCCGGCGGGCGGCACCCTGCAGCAACCCGTCGAAACAGAGGAGTCCGGTCCGGTGATTGTGCCGGTACAGGAGGAGGAACCAGCCGAAGAGGTGGCTCCTTTACTGTCAAGAAAGGTGGTGTTCCTGTTCAGCGAATCCTGTTGGGCCGAGGTGCGTGACCGGGATGGTAAACTGCGTATCTTTGGCGAACTGGGTTCCGGTAAACGTCGAACACTGGATAGCCAGCTTGGTCCATTTACCGTTTTACTGGGTAATGCGCCCGGTGTGGAGTTGACCATCGATGGCGAACCTTTCGATCTCAAGCCTTTTACCCGGGGAAAGGTGGCGCGATTTAATCTGGATCCGAATCGGCTGTAACCGATTCTAGATCGAATCCACAGATCCGTGTTACCCTTCACCGTTTTATTCGAACCGGTCCAATTTCACACCCTGTAATCTGAATTCTATGGCAAAGCAGATCCAAGCCATACGCGGGATGAAGGATATCCTGCCGCAACAGTCGCCGCTCTGGCAGTTTCTCGAAGACCGAGTGCGTTCGGTACTCAGCCGTTACGGCTATGCCGAAATCCGTATGCCTATCGTCGAGATGACCGAACTGTTCAAACGCTCCATTGGCGAGGTTACCGATATTGTCGAGAAGGAGATGTATACTTTCGCCGATCGTAACGGTGACAGCCTGACGCTGCGACCGGAAGGTACCGCGGGTTGTGTACGGGCCGGCCTGGAAAACGGTCTGATTTTCAATCAGACACAGCGGCTCTGGTATCAGGGGCCGATGTTTCGGCACGAGCGGCCACAAAAGGGGCGCTACCGTCAGTTCCATCAGATAGGTGTTGAGGCCTTCGGCCTGACGGGTCCGGATATCGACCTCGAACTGATTTTGATCACTGCCAGGATATGGCGTGACTTGGGGCTGCAGGATCTGGAATTACAGCTCAACACCTTGGGTACATCTGAGGAGCGGGCCAACTATCGTGATCAGCTGATCGTCTATTTGCGTGAACGTTTCGATGAGCTCGATGAAGACAGCCAGCGCCGCTTGGAGAGTAATCCGCTGCGCATTCTCGACAGCAAGAATCCTCGGATGGCATCTGTGATTGAGGATGCGCCCAGCCTTATGGAGTATCTCGGGGATCAATCGATGGCGCACTTCGACCGTCTTCGACAGGGCCTTGACGATGCCGGGGTGGGTTATCGGCTAAATCCCCGGCTGGTGCGCGGACTGGACTACTACAGTCGGACGGTATTTGAGTGGGTGACGCAGAGTCTGGGCGCCCAGGGCACAGTGTGTGCCGGCGGACGTTTTGACGGTTTAGTCGGGCAGCTGGGTGGAAGAGCGACACCGGCGGTCGGTTTTGCCATGGGGCTTGAGCGATTGATAGCCATGCTGGAGACGCTCGATTTGAACGAACAACTGCCAGTTCCCGATGTCTACCTGGTGATGATGGGGGACAGGGCATCCCGAGAAGGCGTATTGCTGGCCGAGCGGTTGCGCAGCGCACTGCCGACACTGCGTCTGATCAGTCACTGCGGGGGCGGTACATTCAAGAATCAATTGAAGAAAGCGGATCGGAGCCAGGCCCGCTATGCACTCGTTCTCGGTGAGGACGAGGTTGCACGGCGGGAGATTGGCCTTAAACCACTGCGAAGTGAAGGCAAGCAGGAACAGATAGCGCTGTCTCAATTGGAGACCAGGCTTGCAGAGTTGATTAACCGAGGACAGTGATTAACAGGCCCTAGTGTAGGACACTACACTCTTTGCTTGAGTAACAGGATAAACGATGAGTCATTTAAGGTATGCACTATGAGTGAGTATCAGACCGAAGAAGAACAGGTCGAGGCGATTAAACGCTGGTGGAAAGAGAACGGTACCTCAGTGATTGCCGGTTTGGTGATTGGACTGGGTGGCGTCTTCGGCTGGCAGGCCTGGGGTAACTACAAGGATAGAACCGGCGCCGAAGCGGCACTGGCCTTCAATCAGATGGTGGCGGCGGTGGACCGGGGGGATAAACCGTCGGCGGTCAAGCAGGCGGAATTGATGCGCAGCAACTATGACAACAGCTATTCCATATTCGCCGCTATGGCCGAGGCTAGGGTCAAGCTCGACGAGGGGGATGCGGCTACTGCTATCTCCCGCCTGGAGTGGGCCAGTGAGAATGCGGACAACGCGTCACTGAAACAATTGGTGCAACTCAGTCTGGCCAGGGTTCTGTTGAATGAGGGAGAGCTTGATGCCGCCGAAAGACAGGTTGCATCGGAACAGGGTGGATTCGCCGGTGAGTTCGCCGTGATCCGGGGGGATATCGCCTTTGCAAGGGGCGACAAGGCTGCCGCGGCAGAAGCATACACCCAGGCCATGACCCTGGAGGTCAGCAACCGGAATCTGCTGCAGATGAAACTCGACGATCTCGCTGCCACAACCCCTTGAGGCTGAGATGAGATACACCATTTTCTGGCCCTTGCCGTTACTGCTCGCAGGCTGTAGCGCCTTCAGCGGTAAAGACAATGCGGATCCGCCGTCCGAACTGGTGGAGTTTGAGCCGGAACTGCGTATCGAGACCCTATGGGATGAAGGATTTGATGACGCAGATGAAACCCTGCTCAAGCTCAAACCTGTTTACAGCAACGGCATGCTCTATATCGCGGAGCCCTCTGGAGAGGTATCGTCCCTCGATCCAGAGACAGGGGAGCGGCACTGGTCGGTGGATACCGATAGCCCGCTCAGCGGAGGTCCCGGTGTCGCGGATGGATTGATCGCACTCGGTACACTGGAAGCGGAATTGATCCTGCTGGACGGTGAGGATGGCGGAGAGCGATGGCGGCAGCGTGTGAGCAGCGATGTCCTTTCGTCGCCTGCCGTTAATGACGGTAATGTGGTCTGCCGCACCACTGATGGTGGCGTCACTGCCTACACAATAGATAGTGGTGAAAAACGCTGGGTATATGACCGCACTGTCCCGGTATTGACGCTACGCGGCGACAGCTCTCCGTTGGTCAGCGATTCACAAGTGCTGGCCGGTTTTGCCGGTGGTAAGTTTGTCGGGCTCTCTCTCGATTCAGGTCTGGTGAATTGGGAGGCGACAATTTCCACACCAAAGGGACGTACGGAGTTGGAGCGGGTCGTCGATATCGATGCAGATCCCGTGCTGGTGGAGGGCACCCTCTACGTCTCGGCTTATCAGGGGGATGTGGCTGCTGTTTCCGAGTCCAGCGGTGTCGTGCTGTGGCGGCGTGACATCTCCTCCCATGCCGGGCTTGACGCCAATTGGCGTCAGGTATTCATTACCGACGCGGAAGACCATATCTGGTCACTGGATGCCACCAACGGAGCTACCCTGTGGCAGCAGAAAAAGCTGCATGCACGCAAGCTCTCCGCTCCCGCAATGGTGGGCGACACCCTTGTAGTGGGTGATTTCGACGGCTATGTTCACTGGCTTTCCCAGGAGGATGGACGGCAGCTGGCCCGGATCAGAGTCGGAGGCGATGCCATCCGCCTTAAACCCCTGGTGATCGACGAAATTGTCTATGTATTGGATGAGGGAGGAACCCTGAGCGCCCTCAGAGCTCACCCGATCGAGGCCGAGAGCCGCTGATATGTTGCCGGTCATCGCCCTGGTCGGACGACCCAACGTGGGTAAATCGACCCTCTTCAATCGATTGACCCGCAGCCGGGATGCCCTGGTTGCCGATCAGCCCGGACTGACCCGGGATCGCAAATACGGTACCGGCAAGTTGGGCAAGCATCCCTTCGTGGTGGTGGACACAGGCGGCATCAGCGGCGATCAGATAGGTATTGATCAATTGATGGAGCAACAGGTCAGGCAGGCGATTGGCGAAGCCGACCATATTCTGTTTCTGCTCGATGCCAAAGAGGGATGTACCGCCGGTGATGAGGCGATCGCCCAACAACTGCGCCGTACCGGTAAGCCGGTCACCCTTGCGGTCAACAAGAGCGAGGGGATGGAGGGTGATATTGCTGCCAGCGATTTCCACCGCTTGGGTTTCAACCAACTCCACACCATCGCGGCAGTGCATGGCCGGGGGGTACGCAGCCTCATCGATGAGCTGCTCGACTCCCTGCCGCTTGCGGAGGATGCGGGGCCACCGGATCGTGGAGGTATCCTGATCGCCGTGGTGGGCCGTCCCAATGTGGGTAAATCGACTCTGGTCAACCGTATGCTGGGTGAAGAACGTGTCGTCGCTTTCGATCAGCCCGGCACTACAAGGGATAGCATCTATATTCCCTTCGACCGCAATGACCGACACTACACACTGATCGATACCGCCGGCGTAAGGCGCCGTTCTCGTATCAAGGAAGCGATAGAGAAGTTCAGTATCATCAAGACGCTGCAATCGATTGAAGAGGCCAATGTCGTACTGATGGTGGTAGACGCCCGCCAGGGTATAGGTGAGCAGGATGCCAATCTCGCGGGACATGTGCTCGAGAGTGGCAGGGCACTGATCCTGGTGATCAACAAATGGGATGGATTGAGCGATGAACAGCGGGAGAGTGTCAGGAGTGAGATCGATTGTAAACTGCCGTTTCTCAATTTTGCCCGGCACCATTACATATCCGCGTTGCATGGATCCGGCGTGGGTGACCTGTTCGTTCTGGTAGAACGGGTCTATGCCAACGCCATGAGCGATCTGCCGACACCTGAACTGACACGTCTGCTCGAAATGCTGGTCCAGGAACATCAGCCGCCGCAGGTGCATGGGCGGCGTATCAAACTTCGCTATGCTCACCAGGGGGGTAAAAATCCACCCTTGATCGTCATTCACGGTAACCAGACGGAACAGGTTCCCGACAGCTACAAACGATATCTCGTGGGTCGCTTTCGTAAAGCACTGAGGTTGGACGGCACACCGATCCGAATAGAGTTCCGTTCCGGTGACAATCCCTACCAGGGCAAGCGAAACAAGCTCACCAAACGCCAGATACAGAAGCGTCAGCGACTCAAGCAATTCGTGACGCGCAAACGTTGAGCCGTTTCGATGAAGGCGAAATCCTTAGCCTACGAGGAGAAACTGGAAACGCTGCTGATCCAGTCGGGTATCGACCGGCTTGATGTACAACACCAGCAGTTCCTCAGGCACCGCTCCCTCGAATTCCGATTTACTCAGCAACAGCTTCGACAGCTCAGTGATATCGCTGTCGATCTGGTGATGTGGGGAGAGCGGCCGCTGTATGAAATCTGGCCCGAGATAGAGACAGCCAAACTGGGTCCCAAGCAACGGCGACAAAGACATCTGCAGCTAATACAGCAGCACTGGCGGCAATTGCGACAGACGCCCAAACATTATCCACCAATACCGGTTACAGACGGGCAGGCTGTACAGCGTATCAGACGCATCGACACCGAAAGGGAGAAGTTGGCTCTTGGCCCCTGTCCTGTGGCATCGTCACGGACCCGCTGCTGCAACCTGATGACCCTGGATGCGGTAGAGAACTGCGGATTCGATTGCAGTTACTGCAGTATTCAATCCTTCTATCATGGCGATGAGGTGCGATTTGACAGGCAGTTTGCGCAGAAGCTGGCAAAACTCGAGATCGATCCCGAGCGTATCTATCATATCGGTACCGGTCAATCATCGGATTCGCTGATGTGGGGCAACCATGGGGGGATACTTGACGCATTGCTCGATTTTGCTCGCCGTCATCCGAATGTCATCCTGGAGTTGAAGAGCAAATCGAAGAATATCAACCACCTGATGAAGGCGGATCTGCCTCCCAATCTGCTCTGTACCTGGTCTCTCAACACCCCGACGTTGATCGCCCATGAGGAGCGCCTTACCGCATCGCTGGAAGATCGCCTGAATGCAGCACGCAGAGTGGCAGACCGAGGGGCGTTGGTCGGCTTTCATTTCCACCCCATGATTCACTATGCGGATTGGCGAGAGGATTATGGGGCCCTGTTTCAGCAACTGACGGAACAATTCTCCGCCGATGAGGTGGCACTGGTTTCACTGGGCACCCTGACCTACATTAAACCTGTGATCAGGCAGCTGCGGACTCGCAGCGGCTTTCGCAGCAAGATACTGCAGATGCCGATGGTGGAGAGCGATGGCAAACTCTCATATCCCTGGTCGATCAAGGAAGAGATGTTCAGTTTCGCTTATCGATCTCTTCAGCCCTGGCGCGATGAGGTCTTTTTCTATCTATGCATGGAAAACCAGCGTCTGTGGCAACCTGTATTCGGCTTCGACTATCCATCGAATCAAGCCTTTGAAGAGGCGATGAAGCAGGCCTATCTTAACAAGATCCGTAACAGGGAAAAGCGGGATGGATAGTAGTGATCTATTGGTCGGGTTGAGTTTCTTCTGTTATCTGCTGACGCTGCTGATCATCGGCGTCGTTGCTTGGCGTCGAACCAGAAATCTCTCCGATTTCGTATTGGGCGGCAGAAGCCTGGGAAGCTGGGTGACCGCGCTGAGCGCCAGCGCCTCCGATATGAGTGGCTGGTTACTGCTCGGGTTGCCGGGATATGCCTACCTGGCAGGCCTTGAGTCTTTCTGGCTTGCCCTGGGATTGTTGATCGGTACCTGGCTCAACTGGCGTTTGGTGGGGGCTCGCCTGCGTATCGCGTCCGAAGCGGCAGGCAATGCGCTTACCCTGCCTGAATATCTATCGAACAGATTCAACGATGCCAGTGGCTTGATCAGGATCTCTTCCTCCTTTTTTATCTTGCTGTTCTTCCTCTTCTACACCAGCTCAGGGCTTGTCGCAGGCGGCAAACTTTTCGAGGCGGTATTCGGCCTGCCCTATCTTTGGGCGGTCGCATCCGGCGCGTTGATCATTATTCTATACACCGCCTTCGGCGGTTTTCTTGCCGTCTCCTGGACCGATCTATTTCAGGGGCTGCTGATGTTGCTGGCGCTAGTGACCATACCGCTCTACGTGCTGGTTGAAATCGGTGGATTCGAAGGTTTCCTGTCAACCGTTGGAGGCAGCAATGCGGAACTGCTCAATCCTTTGACGGACAGTAACGGGGAGCCGCTCGGCGTGATCGCAATCGTCTCCCTGATGGCGTGGGGACTCGGTTATTTCGGACAGCCACACATACTGGCGCGTTTCAAGGCCATTAAACAGAGCGGCTTTGTGCCCGAGGCGCAACGTATCGCGGTGAGCTGGGTGTTCATCGCCCTGACGGCTGCCACTCTGTCGGGCCTGGTAGGCATTCCGATCTTTGAAACTCCCCTGAAGGATGCGGAAAAGGTTTTTATCCGTTTGGTCGACCTGCTGTTTCATCCCCTGGTGGCCGGGGTCTGTCTGGCAGCTATTCTTGCCGCCATTATGAGTACCGCCGATTCACAGCTACTGGTCTCCTCCAGCACCTTTACCGGCGATCTCTATCGCCTTTTGTTGCGTAAACGGGCAAGCGAGGCCGAACTGGTCGTGGTCGGCCGTTTGGCGGTGCTGTCCATCGCCTTGATCGCCTTCCTGCTGGCATTGGATCGCGAAAGCAGGGTACTCGACCTGGTCTCCTATGCCTGGGCCGGATTTGGTGCGGCCTTCGGTCCGACGGTACTTCTCTCCCTCTACTGGAAAGGGATGAACCGGTGGGGCGCATTGGCCGGTATCTTAAGCGGTGGTTTGACCGTGGTGCTGTGGAAACCACTGCAAGGCGGCCTGTTCGATCTTTACGAAATCGTTCCCGGATTTCTTATTTCGCTAGCGATGATTGTGCTGGTCAGCAGACTAACATCGTCCAGGCTGTACACGGCTGAATAAAAAACACCATCCGTAATCCTCACGACAGCCGATCCTTCCATGGCATATTGTGGATTTCAGCTGGCGCAGCTATCTATATGACACCCCATGCAACCGGTGATTTCAAAATAAACAGCATTTAATAAAACATTGTTAAATATAGGAATCTTGTGCATGAGATCACTGTGTGTATAGACGAATAGTGTGATAGTGGAATTCAGTTTCGGCAAGGGAACGAGAGCGAGCATGTATCGCAACGGAACACAAAGGTAAACAGGAGTGACCATGGGAAGACGGGGAGAACACAGCAAATTGGAGATTGAGTGTATGGCCCTTGAGGCTGCGGAGACAATCATTGAAAACGAGGGTTATGCCGGCCTCTCCGCGCGCAAGGTGGCAACAGCCATTGGCTATACGGTTGGCAGCCTCTATTTCGTATTCAGGAATCTTCACGAACTGGTGCTTCGGATCAACGGACGAACCCTGGATCAGCTCTATGCTGTCCTGATCAATGCGTTGGCCGATTGCCGCTACCCGCAACGCTGCCTTTTAGCGCTGGGTACGGCATATCTGGACTTTGCCGCACAGCATCCCCACCGCTGGCGCATGATCTTTGAACACCGACCACGGGATGAAGAGACCCTTACGGAAATGAACAAGGAGAAGATGGAGCGCTGCTACGAATTGGTTGAGAAGCAGTTGAAGGCATTGGCCGCCCGTCCCGAGGAGGAGATCGTACTGGCTGCCAGAGCTCTTTGGAGCAGTGTGCATGGCATTGCCGCAATGACCATCACCCGAAATCCGCATGCCGAGGATGTACAATTGGCTCATCAGCTCAGTATCAATCTGATCACTCACTATCTCACCGGTCTGAGTACGACTGATTTCAGTAACGTGATCATGCAAACGGCCGGTCGAGCAGTCGATTACCCAAAATGATCCTCATCCCAGGCAGGGTGCGGATAGAGAAAATCTGATAGCCTGCCTGCTTTATCATCAGCTGTTTGGCGCAAACGAACCTGGCGGCACCTTGCTGTGCCGCAGGTGCCGCTGACCGGATTGGGGATTCCATCAGCCCATATGCATGTAAAGCCTGTAGCGGCCGACTCAAAACCCAGCAAAATGCTTGGTATATCGATTCGATTTTCGTGTAGAATCCACCGCCAGTAGTTTTTGAGAAAATATGCCGGACCCTTATTGAGTCCGCAGCAGGAGTAACTGACGATGTCTGAATTGACACAAGATTCCGTAAAAGAGGCCATTAAGGGGTATGTGGAACCTCACCTTGAGAAGGATCTGGTAACCGCCAAGGCGATCAAAGGCGTTGAGATTGAGGGTGGCAAGGTTGCTATCACAGTTGAGCTGGGCTTTCCTGCAAAAGGCTGCATTGAAGAGATTTCTTCAGCCGTGCGCGAAAAGGTCGAAGCACTACCCGGTGTAGAGAGCGTCGAGGTCACTATCAGTTCAAAGGTCGTTGCCCACTCTGTGCAGAAAGCGCTCAAGCCGATCGACAACATCAAGAACATCATTGCTGTTGCATCCGGCAAAGGGGGTGTCGGTAAATCCACCACGGCGGTCAATCTGGCCCTGGCCCTGGCTGAAGAGGGTGCCAAGGTAGGGGTGCTCGATGCGGATATCTATGGGCCCTCTCAGCCCCGCATGCTGGGTATCAACGGTAAGCCGGAATCGAAGGACGGCAAGACCCTGGAGCCGATGCAGGGCTATGGTATGCAAGCGATGTCGATCGGGTTTCTGATTGATGAAGAGACGCCTATGATCTGGCGTGGACCTATGGTTACCCAGGCCCTCGAGCAGTTACTGAACGATACCAATTGGGACAGTCTCGACTATCTGGTTGTGGACCTTCCCCCAGGTACCGGCGATACACAACTGACCTTGGCGCAAAAGGTGCCGGTGTCCGGCGCCGTCATTGTTACAACCCCCCAGGACATTGCCCTGCTGGATGCGCGCAAGGGTCTAAAGATGTTCGAGAAAGTGGAGGTTCCGGTGCTTGGGATCGTGGAGAACATGAGTATCCATATCTGCTCAAACTGTGGACATGAAGAGCATATCTTCGGTCAGGGCGGCGGCTCATCCATGGCCGACCAGTACAAAGTGGATCTGTTGGGCGCGCTGCCGCTCGATATCCGTATCCGGGAAGAGACCGATGGCGGTAAACCGACCGTCGTTGCCGAACCCGAATCGCGCATTTCTCAGATCTACCGCGAAATTGCCCGTAAAACTGCGGCCAAGCTCTCTCTGCAGGCCAAGGATTATGCGGCCAAGTTTCCGAATATCGTTATTCAGAACAACTGATGACGATGCCATTGGGTCATACCGGGAATCACTTTTTTCGGTATGACCGGGACTTCGTATGGCCCCTACTGAAATGTTTGGAATGCCCGGGAGGTCGATGGCACGCTTATCGAGACTTCCTGCTGAAACAATCCCTGACGGATTTCAGTCGATCAATCTTTTACCCAAGGTTTCTCAGGCGATAGTGCCTGCCATCTGTTTATGATGCCGCAGAACAATTTTGCGGTCTGTTGCGTGTCATAGATCGCTGAGTGGGCCTCACTACTGTCCCAATCGAGGCCGGCGGCCTTTGCCGCTTTTGCGAGCACGGTTTGGCCATAGGCCGCGCCAGCCAGGGTGACGGTGTCGAAGGTGCTGAAGGGATGGAAGGGATTACGCTTGATACCGGATCTCTCAACGGCGGCATTGAGGAAACCGAGATCGAAAAATGCATTATGACCGACCAGGATCGCTCTTTTGCAACCGCTTGCCTTGACCGCCTTGCGGATGGGGGCAAAGATAAGACGCAGGGCCTCCTTCTCCGGCAGGGCGTCGCGAAACGGGTGTTGTGGATCGATACCGGTGAATTCGAGTGCCTTGGGATCGATATTGGCGCCTTCAAACGGGATCAGATGATAGGCATGGGTCTCGGCGGGGTAGAGCATGCCCTGTTGATCCATGGCGATCGTAGTGGCGGCTATTTCCAGTAATGCATCATTGGCTGAATCGAATCCACCGGTCTCCACATCGACGACCACTGGCAGGTATCCGCGAAATCGTTGCGCCATGGCGCTGTTGTAGTTGATCTCATTCATCGACTAAGGATAAAGAAGGGTAGTGTTTTTTTCGACACTTTTTCATATATCCCACAACAACTTCAATCTTCTGACCGGAGATAGGCAATACTTCCAGTGGTTGGCTTTGATCGGTTTAGCGACAATAAACCCCCCTATAGATTTTTTACACTTTTCATTTCACCTGCGGTCTATCAGACTGGTATGATGTCGCACTTAGCCACCCCGATGCGTTAAACAAGAGTAAGGTCGTGGTGTATCATGCTCCCACAAATCAGGGTGTAGATTCCCGGCCAAACAATGAGCTTGATAGCTGTGAGTAAACGGTTTGTCATTATCAGTCTGCTGCTGCTGTTTCTAACAGGTTGTGCCAGCATGCAGAACAAGCACCCCACGGATCCTCTGGAGTCGATCAATCGTGGGATCGATGAATTCAACCAGGAGTTTGATAAGGCAGTGGCAAAACCGGTGGCCAAGGGCTATCGGGTTGTGACTCCTTCAGTGTTGGATTTGGGGATCACTAATTTTTTCAATAATCTCGCGGATGTTCCGTCGGCGGTCAACAATCTTCTGCAACTCAAGCCCAAGCATGCATTGACCGATATTGGGCGTGTCTGTATCAATACGACACTGGGTATATTCGGATTTTTCGATGTGGCATCCGATATGGGCTTGCCCAACTACAAGGAGGATTTGGGGCAGACCCTGGGATTTTGGGGTATGGGGGATACACCCTATCTGGTCATGCCTTTCCTGGGGCCCACCACACTACGTGATCTGATAGGCCTGGTCGGAGACACCTGGATGAATCCGGTCAGTTATCCAAGTCAGGAGACCTACTATGCCCTGACGACCCTGCGACTCATAGATGTTCGTGCCGACTTACTCGAGGCAGGGGATGTTCTGGATGAGGCGGCTGTCGATCGATATGCATTCCAGAGGGAGTTTTACCTGCAGAAAAGGGATTCGCAGATCAAAGACGGCCCCAACCACATGGATGAAGACGATCTGTTCGACGATACTTTTTTCGATGAAGAGGAGTCGCTGTTCGAAGGGGACGAATAGCGCGGCTCAGCGGACCAGTTGCCAGTTGACTGTTTCACCACCGCCCAAAGGGACGACCCGATCCTGACCGAACTGGTAACTCTCCGGGACCTTCCACGCTTTCTTCGCCAGGGTGATTGTGTCCCGGTTTCTGGGCAGGCCATAGAAATCCGGACCGAACAGGCTGGCGAATCCCTCTAATCTGTCGAGTGCGTTGGCTCGTTCGAATATCTCTGCATAGAGTTCAATCGCGGCATGTGCGGTGTAACACCCCGCGCAGCCACACGCGCACTCTTTGGCATGTTGAGGATGCGGAGCGCTATCCGTTCCGAGGAAGAAATGGGACTCACCACTGGTTGCGGCCTCGATTAATGCCTGTTGGTGGCTCTGCCGTTTCAATATCGGCAGGCAGTAGTAGTGGGGACGAATGCCGCCGACCAGCATGGCGTTACGATTGTAGAGTAGATGTTGCACGGTGATGGTGGCCCCAACAGTGCCTTCATTGGCACGGACGAAATCGACGGCCTGCCTAGTGGTGATGTGTTCGAAAACCATGGGCAGGGCTGGAAAGTCCCGTGCCAGAGGATGCAGATGACGTTCAATAAAGACCTGCTCACGATCGAAAATATCCACATCCGGATCGGTCACTTCGGCGTGAATCAGCAGTGGGAGTCCCTCCCTCTGCATTGTCTCCAGGACAGGATAAAGCTTGCGTATGTCCGTGACACCAGCGTCTGAGTGGGTTGTCGCACCCGCCGGGTATAGCTTTACTCCTTTGATTATCAGGCTCTTTTTCGCCGCAATCACCTCATCACTGGTGAGACGATCAGTCATATAGAGGGTCATTAGCGGAGTAAAGTCACTGTTATGCGGGAGTGCGGAAAGTATGCGCTCTCGATAGGCCATGGCCATGGCCGTAGTGGTGACTGGCGGTTTCAGATTGGGCATCACGATGGCGCGCGCGAATCGTTCTGCGGTATGGGCCACTACGGATTTCATGGCCTCGTCATCGCGCAGATGCAGGTGCCAGTCGTCTGGTCTGATAAGGGTGATTTGCATGGATTGCTGTTTCGGTCCGCTTTGGGGTTTCTGGGCTTATTAGAAAATGACTATTTAAATTTTTTTACAATTAAAAAACGCAATTTGTTAATTTAAGTAATTCCTAATATTCTATATCTCGAAAGCTACGCTGTATCTGCTTTCTCAAATTACATCATGATTACATTCTATCTCGAGGAGAGTGAATAATGAAAAAGATCGTTCAAGCTTCTGCAGCTGCTGCATTGATCGTAGCTTCCGCTTCCGCTTCCGCATGGTGGGGCGGCCCAGGCTGGGGCAACCGTGGCTGGGATAACGACGGTTGGAGTGACGGCTGGGGTGATGGCTCCGGAGACTTCAGCTTTGGTATGAGTGGCAGTGCCCGTGGTTCCGGTTATGGTCGTGGCAACAACTACTATCGCGACTATTATGGCTACGGTCCCTATGGCTATGGCGCACCTTATGGTTATGGCGCTCCCTATGGCTATGGCTACCCGCCTGTAGCACCTGTCGCTCCTGCTGCCCCGGCTGCTCCCGCTAAGTAAATTGATTAGAACTTAATCACAGGGAATTCTCGGCACATGGACGTGCATAGGCAGTCAGCGTGGTTTTACATTAAAAAACTCTGGGTACGAAAAAATGAAAAAGATTTCTATCATTGCTGCGGCAATCGCCATGGCAGCCTCATCGGCAACCGTCAACGCTTGGTGGGGTAACGATTGGAGCGACGATTTCTTTGGCGACGGTTTCGGTGCTGGTGATTTCGACTTCAATTTCAACATGCATGCACGTGGCAGCGGTTATGGCCGCGGCTACAACAACTATCGCAATCATTATGGTTATGGCCCTTATGGTTATGCGCCATATGGTTATGCACCTGCGGTTCCAGCTCTGAGTGAAGAGCAGAAGGCTGCAATGGAAGCGCAGCAGAAGGCCTTTGCCGAGCAACAGAAGGCATTTGCCGAACAGCAGCAAAAGGCATTCGAGCAGGCTGTTGCGGCCCAACGCGAGTATGCGGAAAAGTACAATGCCGATCCTCGTGCCGCTATGGAAGCTGAAATGAAGGCTTTCCAGGATCAGATGCAGGCTCAGCGTGAACAGATGCAATCGCGTTTTGACAACAGGACGCCTGCCAGACCTGAGATGCCTGAAGCCATGGCAAAACGTATGGAAGAGTCTCAGGCCCGCCGTGACGAGATGATTAAAGAGATGGAAACCCGTCGCGCAGAGGCCATGAAGATGATGGAAGAGCGCCGTAACGTTGCCATGGAGCGCAAACCTTTCGAAATGCCTGTGTTCGAGACTCGCAAAGATATCTAAGCAGAGTAAATCTGCAGGCCCAAAAAGGTGCTTCCGGGGTAACCGGCAGCGCCTTTTTTGTTTTTGGGAGGCTGTATGGGTATGCGCCGGTCGATAGGCCCTCCTTTAATGCGTGCAGCATCCTGCCTGTCATCAGTAAAGTCGTGACAAGACCGCTGGCAGTATTGGGTGTTGCCAGACGTTGTGTAGCCGGCATGCCAGACAGAGGATGGTTAATTAACAATAAAAACAGGGAATTAAGTTGGATAAATATTCGGTAAAGAACGCTGAAAAATAACCCGTCTTGTTGTATATTACCTCAATCAATCCAAACTATTGGCAATTCAAATAGTTTCTTTTAGCCATATGAGATAGCCCATAGTCTCCAGCTGGGGAACGGTTTTTTTTTGCCGAAACAACTGTTAGAGAATAATGATGCCGACTAGACCCGATACCGATCCACAAGAGACACAGGAGTGGCTGGATGCATTGGAGGCCGTGCTCGAGAACGAAGGCGTGGATCGCGCCCACTTCCTTATTGAGCGCTTGGTTGACAAGGCGCGCCGGTCCGGCGCTTACCTGCCGTTCAGCGCCAATACGGCCTATGTCAATACCATACCGGTAACCAAGCAGCGGCGATTTCCCGGCGATCGCGCCATGGAACGCCGTATCAGGTCCTTCATACGCTGGAATGCCATGGCGATGGTGGTTCAGGCAAACAGAATATCGACTGAACTGGGAGGGCATATCTCCAGCTTTGCATCCGGCGCCACGCTTTTTGATGTGGGCTTCAACCATTTTTTTCACGCGCCGAGCAAGGAACGGGACGGAGATCTGATCTTTTTTCAGGGGCACTCCGCTCCGGGTGTATACGCCAGAGCTTATCTGGAGGGTCGGTTGAGTGAAGAACAGCTCTACAGTTTTCGACAGGAGGTTGATGGGCAGGGCCTCTCGTCCTATCCGCATCCATGGTTGATGCCCGGATTCTGGCAGTTTCCCACCGTGTCGATGGGGCTTGGCCCGTTGATGGCGATCTATCAGGCGCGCTTTATGCGTTATCTGCATGATCGCGGTCTCCTGAACACGGATGAGCGCAAGGTATGGTCATTTTGTGGTGATGGTGAAATGGATGAGCCGGAGGCGCTCGGAGCCATCTCCCTGGCTGGGCGTGAGCGTCTCGACAATCTGATATTCGTAATTAACTGCAATTTGCAACGTCTGGATGGACCGGTACGAGGCAATGGCAAGATTATCCAGGAACTGGAGGCGGTGTTTCGCGGAGCCGGATGGAATGTGATCAAAGTGATCTGGGGTGGTTATTGGGATCCGCTCTTTGCACGGGATAAGAACGGCATTCTCCTGAAACGTATGGAGGAGTGTGTCGATGGTGACTATCAGGCGTACAAGGCCAAGGGCGGTGCGTATACACGCGAGCACTTCTTCGGTAAGTATCCGGAACTCGACGATATGGTCGCCAATATGACCGACGAGGATATCTGGCGTCTGAACAGGGGCGGACACGACCCGCACAAAGTCTATGCGGCCTACGCGGAGGCGATGTCCCACAAAGGGCAGCCGACAGTCATTCTGGCCAAGACAGTCAAGGGATATGGCATGGGTGTCGCCGGCGAGGGTCAGAACATCACGCATTCCCAGAAAAAGATGGGTGAAGCGGCACTCAAGGCGTTTCGAGATCGATTCAACATTCCGATATCGGATGATCAGATTGGCGCCGCGCCCTTTTATAAACCGCCGACAGACAGTCCCGAGATGCAATATATGCATCAACGCCGTCAGGATTTGGGGGGGTTTCTGCCGCAACGTCGGACCAAAGTGGAGTCGCTGCAGGTACCGGCACTGGACGAATTCAAGACACTGCTGGAAGGTAGCGGGGAAAGGGATCAGTCGACAACCATGGCGTTCGTACGTCTGCTCAACATGCTGGTGCGAAATAAAGCGGTGGGAAAACAGGTTGTGCCAATCGTTCCAGATGAGGCGCGTACCTTCGGTATGGAAGGTATGTTCCGCCAATTGGGTATCTACTCGTCGGTGGGTCAGTTGTATGAACCGGTTGACGCGGACCAGGTGATGTTCTATCGAGAGGACAAAAAGGGGCAGATCCTGCAAGAAGGCATCAACGAAGCGGGCGCCATGTCTTCCTGGATCGCGGCAGCCACCTCCTACAGTAATCACGGGATCAGTATGATCCCGTTCTATATCTACTATTCGATGTTCGGCTTCCAACGTGTTGGTGACCTGGCCTGGGCGGCGGGGGATATGCAGGCACGGGGTTTCCTCATCGGCGGTACCGCTGGTCGTACCACTTTGGCGGGTGAGGGATTACAGCATCAGGATGGGCACAGTCATATCGTGGCCGGGACAATCCCGAATTGCGTCAGTTACGATCCTGCTTACGCCTATGAACTGGCGGTAATTGTCCAGGACGGGATGCGCCGGATGTATCAGGAGCAGGAAAATGTTTTTTATTACATTACTGTAATGAATGAAAACTACGCACAACCCGCAATGCCCGCCGGTGTGGAGGAGGGTATTGTACGTGGTCTCTATCTGCTCGATACAGGCGGTAAGCATAAGCATCGGGTACAGCTTCTGGGGAGTGGCACTATTCTGCGTGAAGTGATTGCCGCCGCGGAGCTGCTCGAAAAAGAGTTCAACGTCTCAGCTGATGTTTGGAGTGTTACCAGTTTTAACGAGTTGCGTCGTGACGGCTTGGATATCGAACGATGGAATACCCTACATCCGCAAGAGGAACCCAAACTCAGCTATGTCACGGAAAAACTGAGCGGCCAAAAAGGGCCGGTGGTGGCGGCCACGGATTATATCCGCAGCTATGCGGATCAGATTCGCCCGTTCATCACAGCCAGCTACAGCGTGCTTGGTACTGACGGCTTCGGTCGTAGTGATATGCGCAGCCAGCTGCGTAAGTTTTTCGAGGTAAATCGATACTACATACTGATCGCCGCCTTGAAGGCACTTGCGGATGAGGGTGAGATCAAACCCGAGCAGGTCAGCCGGGCGATCAAGAAGTACAAGATCGATCCGGAAAAGCCCAATCCCGGCAGGGTCTAGTGAGTTGCCCAAGAACACTGCTGTAAGCAACCGAAGCTGCGGTGCGTCAAGGCGGCGATTGGTTTGAATGAAACAGATTATGCCTGATCGGCAAAGAGGATAACACGTGGGTAATACGACAGATGTGCTGATACCTGATATAGGTGATTTCGACTCGGTCGAGATTATCGAGATTCTGGTATCAGAGGGTGACCGAGTCACGCTTGAGGAGTCTCTGCTGACCCTTGAAAGTGACAAGGCTAGGATGGAGATCCCATCCCCCCACACCGGGGAGGTCAAGCGCCTGTTGGTCAAGGTTGGCGACCGTGTCAAAGAAGGCGACAGGATACTCGTTCTTGAGGTTGAAACCAGCCGACAGAAAGGAGAGGGTGAACCGGTAACTACACCCGCACCGGCGGCAGAGGAGGTTGAGACGGTACAAGCGCCGGCTCCGGCGCCAAATGAAGCGTCAGTATCTGAACAATCACTGCGACTGCCAGGTGAGAAAGAGGCCCGCGTACCGCCCGTTCCAGCTGGATTCGTTGAGAGCGGTGGGCAGGGCACCCCTCATGCAAGCCCATCGGTACGCCGATTCGCCCGTGAACTGGGTGTTGATCTCTCATTGATAAAGGGAAGCGGTCCAAAAGACAGAATCCTGAAAGAGGATATTCAGAGGTTCGTTAAACGCTCATTGCGGCAGGGCGAAGGGGCAGCCGCAGCCAGGTCGCCCTTTGAGATGCCGGCGGGGCCGGAAGTGGATTACAGCCGCTTTGGTGAGGTTGAGGAAACAGGGTTGAACCGCATCAGGAAAATCAGCGGAGCACATCTTCATCGTTGCTGGCTGACCGTACCGCATGTGACCCAGTTTGACGAGGCGGATATCACCGATCTCGAGACATTCAGGCAAGCGCAAAAAGAGGCTGCATCCCGGCAGTCCGTTCGACTCACCCTGATGCCGTTTCTCATGCAGGCGGTCGCAGCAGCGCTTGACCGGATGCCGATGTTCAATGCGGCCCTGTCGGCAGATGGCGAATCCTTGATATACAGGAAATACATTCATATCGGTGTCGCGGTGGATACACCCAATGGACTGGTCGTACCGGTCATACGCGACGTCGGTCAAAAGGGTGTGTTCCAGCTTGCGGCGGAGTTGATGAGCATCAGTGAAAAGGCGCGGGCAGGCAAGTTAGCGCCGGCGGATATGCAAGGCGGATGTTTTTCGATTTCCAGTCTTGGCGGGATAGGCGGTACTGCCTTTACTCCCATAGTGAATGCCCCGGAAGTGGCAATACTCGGTGTCTCACGCAGTAGTATGCGGCCCGTGTGGGACGGGGAGGCCTTCCAACCGCGCTTGATGTTGCCGCTTTCACTCTCCTATGACCATCGGGTAATCGATGGCGCCGACGGCGTCAGGTTTACCACCTATCTCTCTTCCCTATTGGGTGATATTCGTCGTTTGTTGCTCTGATTTTCAGTGATCAGCCCGGACAAAGGATGGTCCGCATCTCCTTACGACCGGTACTAGGGCCGATTGGACAAGTGTTGACAGGCCCTAACCCGGATATTTCATCCATTTGCCGATACTGGCACGAGGAGAAGGCCGGGACGAGAAACAGGATGATACCGGCTCCAAACGCCCCGATTTCTGGCTGACAGGCACAGCTTCCCCTTACCCCGTTATTTATCAACGTGCCGGGGCAGCACTCATCGCGTGCTATCCTGGCTCCAGCCGTTCGGCCACACTGAAGAACAATGCCTGGTAAGGAAAGACACTGGAGAGCAGGAAGCGGACACGCCGGGTATTGCGTATCACCACCGCACCCACTTTGAGTAGTTTAAGCCGCAGCGTGCCGACCTGGGTCTTGGCCAGTTCTGTACCCTGTAAGGCCAAGCGGCGAATCGCTTCCATCAACACATAGGCCAGGCTCGACAGCAGCAAGCGAAACTGATTGGTCCACCAATGATGTGCACTGGTGCGATCAGCAAACAGCCCCAGCTGTTGTTCCTTGATGCGGTTTTCCATCTCGCCCCGCGCACAATAGACGTCGTCGTAAAGGGTTTGGGCATCGCCGTTGAGGTTGGTGACGACAAATCGGGGATTACGCCCTCGCTCACTCACCTCCAGCTTGGCGATCACCGCGCGTCGACGGCGCCAGCTGCGTGCACCGTAGCGCAGGCCAAGGAAGACGCGTTGCTTCTGTCCGTTGGCCTTGAAGCATTGCTCGACTGCAGTGAAGTCTTCCTCGATCATCCGTTGCAGGCGGTGGTTGCGCGCCAGGCCTACGATGTAGCCAATGCCATGGCGTTCACACCAGCGCAGCATGCGGTGACGACAGAAGCCCGAGTCGGCTCTCAGGATGATCCGCACCGCCGGCCACGCCTGACGCAAGCGTTTGACCAGCAGGGCGAGGATCGCCCACGCATGTTTCGCCCCGTCGATCTTGCTCGGGCGCAAATAGCTGACCAGCAGTTGTTCGCCGCAAAACACGTACAACGGGAGAAAGCAGTAGTTATCGTAGTAACCGTGGAAGAAGCGGCCTTCCTGCAGGCCGTGAACCCGGTCATCGGTGGCGTCGAAGTCCAGGATCAACTCCTCGGGTGGCTCGGCAAACGAGGCGATGAACTGCTCGATCAGGACCTGATGGATCGCGACAGCGGTTGCCCGATCTGACCGATTCTCCAAGCGACAGAGCGTGGGTGAACTGCCCAGTGCCTGATCCTGTTCCACGGCCGTCTGAAAGGCCAAATCTTGTCGCAGACTGTCGTGATCGTTGAGGTCTTCATAGCCCTGGCACAGGGCATAGACCCGCTGGCGTAGTAGAGAAATCTGATCATGTTGCACATAGCGGCCATCGCGTGGATCAGCGAGAGTGTCATTGACGGCTTCAAGCAATCCCAGCCGTCGGTCCGCTTGTCGTAGCAACAACACGCCGCCATCACTGCTGATATCACCACCGGAAAAATCCGCTTCAACCTGGCGGCGTTTTACCGCTGGAAAAGCAAAACGACCTTGGGTACATTCTGTCACAGGCAAAACCTCGTTCAATTTCAGCCTAAGTAACTGAATTCTATTGAACTACACGGGTTTTACCCTCTTTATTTGTGAAATATTCGGGCTAATTGACGCAGCTCAACAAAAGTTGACAAATTTCATCAATTTGTGGGTACAAGCATCCTCCTCCTTTAGGATTATATGCTGTAGGTTATCCTCTGCTTAGAAAGTTATCTGATTCTTCATGCTTAAAGTTAGCCATAGAGAGACCGCTAACATAGTGTAGTAAGCATCGCACCACACTGCTACAGACGACTTTTTCTACAGGGATGTCAAATGTAGTCGCTTATAGCGTCAATGATGTATGAATAACCTGTTGAAAACACTGCTATTATTTTGGTTGGTAATATCTTTTGCCAGTGCTGCGGGATTGAAGAATGAGCCCATAGGGCCATTGACAGTCGAGCGCAATCTGGATCCGAGGCTGGTGTCCCTTGGGGATCAGCTGTTTCATGATGTCAGGCTATCGCAGGATAACAGCATCAGCTGCTCCAGTTGTCATGTTCTTTCGACTGGAGGGACCGATCGCAAGAAGAACTCTGTAGGGGTAGGGGGTAACGTTGGGGGTATCAAGGCACCCACGGTATACAACACCCGATACAACTTCGTTCAGTTCTGGGATGGCCGGGCTCAGACGCTGGAAGAGCAGGCGGCCGGTCCGGTCCATAATCCTATTGAAATGAGCTCCAACTGGGAGGAGGTTATATTCAAGTTAAGCCAGGATCCAGCCACTGTGAAAAAATTTGAAGAGCTTTTTCACGATGGCATTACCGGGCAGAATATCGTTGTCGCCATAGCAGCCTTTGAACGTTCTCTGGTGACAGTCAACTCACGCTTCGATCAATGGCTCAAAGGAGAGGATGGAGCGCTGACCGAAAGGGAATTACGCGGTTACCGCCTGTTTAAAAGCTACGGCTGTATCAGCTGCCATCAGGGCGACAACGTGGGTGGCAATATGTTCGGCATCATGGGTGCGAAGGGAGACTATTTCAAGGATCGGCATGGCGGGATCACGGAACCTGATCTGGGACGTTATAATGTCACCAAACAGAATGAAGACAAGCACTATTTCAAAGTTCCCAGTTTACGCCTGGCGGCCATCAACCCACCCTATTTTCACGATGGATCGCAGACAACCCTGCAAGGTGCGATAAGGATCATGGGTCGCTACCAATTGGGGCGTGACCTGCCGGAAAGTGATATCGATGATATTGCCGCGTTCCTCCACACCTTGGTCGGAGAGCATATCAGGTTGAAACCATGAGTATGCTAAAACAAATTTACAACAAACGGAGCCTCCTGCTTGTCTCGCTTTGTATTGCCTTGATTCTGCTGTTGGTGGTCTATTGGGATGATAAATCCGAGAATTACGCCAAACTTTCACATAATCTGCTCCAGTTAAAAGAGATGGATGCACGTCTTGATCGAGACGTTCTCAAGATCACCTCTTTTCTGTTGAACCAATATGATCCGCTGGTACGCACCACTAACCGTTTAAGGGATCTACGACAGCGGATTGTCACTAAAGTGACAGAAGTGGATGATCGTGTACTGTCCAGTCTAACGGAACGATACTGGCAGGGTATGGATGAGAAACTGGCCATCATCGAAAAGATAAAATTCCAGGCAGCAGTGGTGCGTAACGGCATACACTACCTGCCCATCGTCGCGCGAGAATTGAAATCTGTGGATCCTATGGTTTATCAGGATGTACTGGAACTGCTCAACTCCCTTTTAGCCTACGATCTTTTCTATACCGACTCGCAATTGGATGATATCGTTTCAACCCTGAAACAACTCAAAAACTATGAAATGTTTTCACCTGAAAACAAGCAAAAATTCAATCAGGTACTTTTTCATATAGATTCAAATATCGTGGACCTGACCAATCTTGGGGCCTTGAAAACACGTTACCTGGCTGTGCCAAGCCAGGAATATTTCGAACATGTTCACTCGAGGTATGAGCAAAACCGGGTTGATGAAACCACTAAAAAAAGACGCCTGATCATAGTCCTGTTCGTGTTTGTGATCATATTGCTATTGAGTCTTTGGCAATTGATAAGGCGCTTGCAGAATGCCAACCATGAGGTCAGTCGCGCATGGTTCCGGCTACATGATGCTGTGGATAACCTCTCAGAAGCACTTGCCCTGTTCGATGCAGAGGGCCGCCTGGTATTGCACAATCGACGCTTTGGCGAGTTTTACTCCTGGTTGAAGGGATGGATCAAAGAGGGTGTCAATATCGATGCTCTGCAATCGGTTACGGGGAACCTCATCAAGAATTTAAGTCTTGAAGGTGAGTCGATAGTTGAGTCGATGCCAATGGGCCAGTACCTGGAGCAGATCGATAATGGCGCCTGGTATCTGGCAAGTAACAGTTATACCAACGAGGGCGGCATTGTCTGTGTCAGGAGCGATGTCACTGAATCGAAACAGGCTGAAGTCGACTTGAGAAAACTCGGCAGGGTATTGGAGCAGAGTCCCGCATCGGTGATGATCACCGATATCAATGGCGGTATAGAGTATGTCAATCCACGTTTCGAAAAGGTGTCGGGTTACAGTGCGGAGGAGGTTGTAGGCAAGAATCCGCGAATACTCAAGAGTGGTGACAAGACCAAGGAAGAGTATAAGGCGATGTGGGATTCCCTGCTGGCAGGCAGGGAGTGGCGCGGCATATTCCACAACAAGCGTAAGGATGGGTCGATCTACTGGGAGTCGGCATCGATATCGCCACTGCGTGACGACAGGGGGCAGATTACCCACTTCATCGCCGTGAAAGAGGATGTCACCGCACAAAAACGTGCTGAAGATCAATTGCGTATGAATGCTACGGTCTTCGATACGACTCAGGAAGGCATCATGGTCACCGATGCCGACAATCTGATAAAGACCGTCAACCCCTCTTTTACGCGCATAACGGGTTACTCCCCTGAAGAGGTAATCGGTTAGTCACCAAGTATTCTCAGTTCCGGCAGACATGATGATGGTTTTTATGAGGTGCTCTGGGATTCGGTGCTGCATAAACGCTACTGGTCCGGCGAAATCTGGAACCGTCGCAAGGACGGTAGTGTTTATCCGGAATGGCTGTCGATAGCGGCAATACCCGATGAGCAAGGTATTGCGAAAGAATATGTGGCGGTGTTTTCGGATATCTCCAAACACAAAGAGAATGAGGAGCAGATACTTTATCAGGCGAACTATGATGCCCTGACGGGTTTGCCAAACCGTTCCCTGTTTTCAGATCGACTGGATCAGGCAATAGGATCAGCATTGAGAGAGCAGTGGAAGCTGGCGATACTGTTTGTCGATCTGGATCAATTCAAGATGGTTAACGATACATTTGGTCATGTCATGGGCGATGAATTGTTACAGCTCGTTTCCAAACGTATCAGCGATTGTGTCAGGGAATCCGATACAATCGCCCGATTTGGCGGTGATGAATTCGTCATATTGCTGCAGGATGTCAGTGATATGGATGCTGTGGCCCATATCGCCACAAAAGTGATCGATAAAATAACCAAGGTTTTCACGCTCTATGAACGTGATATCTTCATCGGAGCCAGCGTTGGTATAACCATCTTTCCCGATGATGCGATAAATGCGGATTCTTTGTTACGAAATGCGGATATGGCAATGTATCAGGCTAAGGATCGTGGCAGGAACAACTATCAGTTTTTCACCGCCTCCATGCAAAAACGCACGCTGGAGCGGCAGCAGCTTGAACTTGATTTGAGGCTTGCGGTTCAACGTAGCGAGTTGGAGATCTATTATCAACCGGTTGTTGACGCTGAATTTGAAAAGATTGTCAGCATAGAGGCTTTGTTGCGTTGGAATCATCCTCACAGGGGTATTGTCAATCCCGGTGTTTTCATTCCGTTGGCGGAAGACAGCGGATTGATCGGTCCGATCGGTGAATGGGTGCTGCAAGGTGCATGTGAACAACTGAACAGGTGGCATAACTCGGGTCATTCCGACCTGAGATTGGCGGTTAACCTATCCAGCCGTCAGCGTGAACTCGGCCTGGAGGCCGGCCATCTGCAGCAGATACTACAGGAATCAAGCCTGGATCCGGATATGCTGACACTGGAAATTACCGAAAGCCTTCTGTTGCGAGACACCGAAGAGGCGACTACCTGGCTTTCAAGTTTTAAAACGCTTGGCGTCAATCTCTCGATTGACGATTTCGGCACCGGTTACTCGTCACTGAGCTACCTCAAGCGATTTCCTGTCGATATCCTTAAAATCGATCGCTCGTTTGTCAGTGACCTGCCGGCGAATACGGGTGATGTAAAGCTGGTCAAGACAATCGTGGCAATGGCGGAAAGTTTGAACCTGGGGTTGATTGCAGAGGGAGTGGAGACCAAAGCGCAGGCTGAATTTCTTGTGCAAAACGGATGTAGCAATCTACAGGGTTTCTACTATGCAAGACCGATGTCAGCTGCCGATATGACAGCTTGGTTGCAACGGGATATGCGAAGCACGGGTACAACCTGAGTTGGCAGGAATTCGGGCCTTATCGAATTCACCCTCATTCAATCCGGCCTTAATGGATCATGTTCAGTCGCCGGGTGGCTTGCTTCGGGCTGTTACACGGCGATCTGTCATTTAAAGATCAATCGGTTAGGCTCATCTTGATATCCTGAATATGTTCAATTCGGTTGCCGTGTCAATATCATCCATTCGCAAATAAATTCGGTCCTTTGGCTACGCTCCTCCATGTAGAAATGCTATAAATGGTGAGAATAGTTAAAACAATAGATTGAGGAGCGTCCATGAGTGGCATCGTAGAAGTTACCCTTCCCGATATCGGCGATTTTGAGCAGGTCGATATCATTGAGATATTGGTTGCGGTAGGAGATAAGGTCGAAGCTGAAGACTCAATCATCACCCTGGAGAGTGATAAGGCAACGATGGATATTCCTTCTCCCTATGCAGGCGTGGTAAAGGAGCTGCACGTCAAGCTGGGTGACAAAATCTCGATGGGCGGCAAAATCCTCAGGCTTGAGTTGTCTCAAGGCGACTCAGTGGACGATAGACCATCACCGACCAAGGCACCAGTCTCAGAAGCAGTCAGAGGGAGTGCGGATAAGCTGGCCGATGTTGTTGTGCTGGGTGCCGGGCCGGGCGGTTATACGGCAGCCTTCAGGGCTGCCGACCTGGGTAAAAAAGTGATTCTCATCGAACGCTATGATGATTTGGGTGGGGTCTGCCTGAACGTCGGATGCATACCCTCAAAGGCTCTACTTCATGCCGCCGAGGTGGTCAATGAAGCGGCCGAAATGGCTGAGATGGGGATCACCTTCGGTAAACCCAAGATCGATCTGGACAAGCTGCGTGCCGGCAAAGATAAGGTCGTGAAACGCTTGACCGGCGGTCTGAAGCAGTTGGCCAAACAGCGCAAGGTGGAGCTGGTGCATGGGGTTGCCCGCTTCGAATCGCCGAACAGGATTGCAGTCAAGTCAGCCGGCGGTTCACTCTCTATCGGATTCAACGACGCCATAATCGCCTGCGGTTCCCGTCCGGTGCAGATCCCTGGATTTCCCAATGACGATCCGCGCCTGATCGACTCGACCGGCGCCCTGGCCCTGACCGATATACCGAAGCGCATGTTGGTGGTTGGTGGCGGTATCATCGGGCTTGAAATGGCCACGGTCTACAGCACGCTAGGCAGCGCGATCGATGTGGTTGAGCTGCAGGATGGACTGATCCCGGGTTGCGACCCCGATCTGGTGCGCCCTTTGCAAAAGCGGATCGCTAAACGCTACAGACAGATCATGCTGGGCACCAAGGTTATCGATATCCAGGCGTTGAAGAGCGGGTTGAAGGTGACCTTCGAGGGTAAGCAGGCGCCGGATAAGCCACAGACTTATGATCGGGTCTTGGTGGCTGTAGGGCGTACTCCCAATGGAAAAAAGATCAATGCGGAAGCGGCGGGGGTAGCGGTTGATGATGCGGGCTTTATCCCCGTTGACGAACATATGCGGACTAATGTCCCGAATATCTACGCCATAGGTGACGTCGTAGGCCAACCCATGCTGGCCCATAAAGCGACCCATGAAGCCAAGGTCGCGGCGGAAGTCATCGCAGGGTTGCCGGCCAGCTTCGACCCCTTGACCGTGCCCTCCGTCGCCTATACAGACCCGGAGGTCGCCTGGATGGGTTTGACGGAAACCGAGGCCAAGGCCCAGGGTGTAGCCTATGAAAAGGGTGCCTTCCCGTGGGCTGCGAGTGGACGTGCATTGGGTATAGGCCGTGACGAGGGCCTGACAAAACTGCTATTCGATCCGGACACGAAACGCATCCTCGGTGCGGGCATTGTCGGACCCAATGCCGGTGAATTGATCGGTGAGACCGTGCTTGCCTTGGAGATGGGCGCCGATGCCGAGGATATCGGATTGACCATACATCCTCATCCAACCCTGAATGAGACCATCTGCTTTGCCGCTGAGATGGCAGAAGGAACGATTACCGATCTGTTGCCACCAAAGAAACGGAAGTAGACTTAGGGCCTGTCAACACTCATCCAATTGGCCCTGTTGCCCCTGAAAAAGCGCCAATCAAGGCGCGAGGAGAGAGGTTTGGTGATTCCAAATGAACGACGAGCAACGCCGAGTGGTGCTTTTTCAGGTGTAACCCAGGGGCACTTCCTTCGGGGCGCAACCCGTAGGGCTGGGGCTTTTTTTCCGCCCAGCGGCGTTATCATTCGCTCATGTAGAAAAACTACACCTCGCTCATTCTGCCTTGCTGGGCAAAAAAATAGTTCCAGCAGGGCCGATTGGATGAGTGTTGACAGGCCCTAGGCCTTGGATAAGATCACCGCTGAGGTACAGGCGTTTTACGAGGCCTATCCCTATCCGCCGGATGGTCGCGTGAATTGTGATGGGTATCATGCGCGTCTGTTGCTCAGCTACCTGCAGCGCACCAGCGATGAATCCGGGCGATTACATGTCCTGGAGGCTGGTTGCGGTAGAGGTTTGAATCTGCTGGCAGCTGCCGAAAGACAGACGGATGTCGATTTTACCGGTGTTGATATCAATCGTGTCGCCATTGCTGAGGCCACTCATCGCAGCAAGCAACGGGGAATAGACAATATCCGATACGTCATATGCGACCTGCTGGATCATGAATCGCTGCCGGTGAGGGAAGGTGGCTACCAGGTTATTCTGTCCTATGGTGTATTGAGCCATTTGGAGTAATCCGCTGCTGGGATTACGGCATATCAGTAGGCTGTTGGCGCCGCAGGGTGTAATCGCCATCATGCTCGACGGCAGTTATGGCCGGCAACCCCTGGACCGATACCTGCAGGCCTTGAGTATCATCGATCACGACAGCCGTTCCATGGACCGGTTGTCGATGGCCAGGGCGCTGGCGGATGCGGCGGAAACAACTCTTTTCAACGGTAACTGTTGGCAGGGAACCGCCGGTGTCGATGATATCGAGTTTGCCGACCGGTGCCTGCATGTTCACCAAAAAAGCTACGACATAGCCGGTTTATGGCGACTCCTCGACTCGGCAGGCCTGCGTTTTATCCGTTGGCTGGAGCCGAATGATTGGGAGATACGGCAGGTGATCGATAACCCGGAGTTGCTGCGTCTTATCGATTCGATCGATGATATGAAACGCTTTCAACTCACCGAGCGTCTCAAATTTCTTCCCAAGTTCACACTGTTGGTGTCCAGGCGTGAAGACAAACCCCGTCCACACCTGCAGGCAACTGAAGTGGCGGCGACTCAATATGCGCTTAATCCACAGCTGATGCTGGATCGAAAGGGTGAGCATGTCGAGGGTTGTCGCCTGCGAGGTCGCAGGGTTGATTTGAACAGCCATCCTTTAACGCATCTGGTTTTGGCTCAAGCAGCCCGACTTTCAGATGAATTCCCCGGCCGGCAGCTGATCGATCGACTCTTGAAACACAAGATCGGTTCACAATTGATTGTCCATGGCATCCTGTACGCGGTTGAGCATGAATTATTGTATCGTCCCCATGCGGCAGGGGATGATCTGACATGAGCGAGCATGCTGTGGAGTTGTATTGTCGTAAATTCGGCAAGCCCGAGCAGCCCACGCTCTGTTTACTGCACGGCCTGTTCGGATCAGCCAACAACTGGATGGGCATTGTAAAGTATCTACAGGACGATTTTCACATCATTACTCCGGATTTGCGTAACCATGGCCGCTCTCCCCACCATGATGGCATGGACTACACACTGATGGCCGGGGATCTGTTGAAACTGTTCGATCGTTTGGGGATAAACGGAGTCAATCTGTTGGGACACAGCATGGGGGGCAAGGTTGCAATGTGGTCGGCCTTGCAGCAACCTGAGCGGATCGAAAAACTAGTAGTTGCGGATATCGCGCCGGTGGCCTATGAACATGGTTTCGACAATGTCTTCGAGGGATTATGCGGACTACCGCTTGATCGGATTCAGCACAGAGAGGAAGCAGATCAGTTGCTTGCCGGGTGGGTTGCCGAAAAGGGTGTGCGACAGTATTTGCTGCAGAATCTTGTAAAGCAACATCAGGGTTGGTCGTGGCGTTTCAATCTTGACGTTTTGCGTAAGTCGATATCGCATTTGACCGGATTTCCGGAACCCGGCAGGCGCATCTTTGCCGGCGAGGTGTTGTTTATACATGGTGAAAAATCGGATTACGTCAGAGATAGTCATAGGGAAAGCATGGGCCGACTCTTTCCCCATTATAGGCAACGCATGCTACATGGTGCCGGTCACTGGTTATATGCGGAACAGCCTCAGCTTTTTGCTCAGGCTGTAAAGGGCTTTCTTTGAAATTTGCGGTCTATGTACACTATCGTGTGATAATTGTCAGGAGGATCTATGAACAAACTCATCGCGCTGTGTCTATTGCTGGCGCCTATATTTGGCATTGCGGCCGAACAACGCTTCACCAGTATCGGTACCGGTGGACTGACCGGTGTTTACTACCCAACGGGAGGAGCCATTTGCCGGCTGCTGAATAAGGGCCGAAAGAGCCATGGTATTCGTTGTTCCGTGGAGTCCACGGGAGGTTCGATTTTCAATCTCAATACTATCGCCAGCGGCGAACTCGACTTCGGTGTGGCACAGTCTGACTGGCAATACCATGCCTATAATGGGAGTTCGAAATTCAGTCAGCAGGGAGCGAACAAATCCTTGCGTGCCGTTTTTTCCATTCATAGCGAGCCGTTTACCGTGATGGCCCGGAACGACAGCAATATCAAGGTGTTTACCGATTTGAAGGGAAAGCGGGTCAATATAGGCAACCCGGGTTCCGGACAGCGCGGCACCATGGAAGTGTTGATGCATGAATACAACTGGAACAAGGGCGACTTCAAATTGGCGTCAGAGCTAAAGGCCACCGAGCAGGCCAGAGCGCTGTGCGACAACAAAATCGATGCCATGATCTATACGGTTGGCCATCCGAATGCTTCAATCAAAGAGGCTGCCACCGCCTGTGATACGCATTTGGTGCCGGTAAGCGGTGAAGTGGTGAACGCCTTGATCACCACCAATCCATACTATGCATCCGCAGTCATTCCCGCCGGCATGTACCGGGGCAGTGAAAGTGAAACCGCGACCTTCGGGGTCAAGGCGACACTGGTGACTTCCGAGACGGTGGATGAGGAGGTTGTCTACCGGCTGGTGAAGGCGGTGTTTGAGAATCTGGCGGTTTTCAGAAAACTGCATCCCGCTTTTACCCATCTCCAGGCCGAGGAGATGCTGAAGGGGAACTCCGCTCCCTTCCATGCCGGTGCGTTGCGTTACTACAAAGAGAAAGGCTTGCTCTAAGCGCCTTCATAATCACACAATGCGGCAGAACCTTAACTTGTGTAAACATACATTTAGGCTTGACAGGCCCTAATACAATTCAAGCTGCAAGTGAACACCAATTACCGCATGATTTCGCAAATGGTATGACAATTCATATGTCTAACAAACAAACCGTCAGAGAGCCTGCAACAGGTTTAAACAATCTGTGTAGAGAGTCGGAAGATATTGGATTTGAGTTGCATGACTTCGAACAACTCCTTTTCCTTTGGTGTAGTTTGCGCGTGTTTGCGGTGATTGGCGTTCATTTGCGGCTTGTCTTTTATAAATATATTACCCGCTTGGGCCTGTGCGGTGTACTTGAGTCTTCTGCACCGTTCATCTTTGAACCTATTCGATGAATCAGGGCCAATACGACAGACTGCAGCTTGAAATGGTCGAAGCGGCCGAATTCGGCGGCAGGCGGCCTGAAGGATTTGCGCGCAAGGTTTTGCTGGGAACCGCCCTGGCGTGGGCTGTGTTTCAGCTATGGGTCGCATCGCCCCTGCCGTTCAGTCTGGGTGTCGGGGTATTTAACGATACAGAGATCCGTTCAATCCATCTGACATTTGCAATATTTCTGGCCTATCTCTCTTTCCCGCGCCGTAAGGTGATTACCCATACCATACCCATCGCAGACTGGCTGCTCGCCTCGGTGGCAGCCATCTGCGCCATCTATCTTTTTCTCTTCTACGAAGCACTGTCAGACCGCTCGGGAGCGCCGACAAGCCTGGATATTGCTGTTGCCATATTGGGCTTGTCGTTACTGTTGGAAGCCACCAGGCGTGCTCTGGGTTGGCCGCTGATGGTGATCGGAATCTGCTTTCTGGGGTATACCTTCAGCGGGCCCTGGTTACCCGATCTGCTTGCCCACAAAGGCGCCTCTTTAGCACGCGTTGCTTCTCATCAATGGTTATCGACCGAGGGCGTGTTCGGTGTTGCCGTCGGTGTCTCCGCAGGTTTTGTTTTTCTGTTCGTGTTGTTCGGCAGCCTGTTGGAGCAGGCGGGAGGGGGGCACTATTTCATCCGCGTCGCCTATGCCCTGGTGGGGCATCGACGGGGAGGACCGGCAAAGGCTGCAGTATTGGCCTCGGGATTAACGGGGATGGTCTCGGGTTCCTCCATTGCCAATGTCGTTACCACAGGCACTTTTACCATTCCACTGATGAAACGGGTGGGATTCAGTGCGGAGAAATCCGGTGCCATCGAGGTGGCTGCCTCGACCAATGGTCAGATCATGCCGCCAGTGATGGGGGCTGCCGCTTTCCTGATGGTGGAGTATCTCAATATCTCCTATCTGGAGGTCATCAAACACGCCTTTCTACCGGCGGTTTTAAGCTATATCGGTCTTATGTATCTGGTGCACCTCGAAGCGGTCAAGGCGGGAATGCAGGCTGAGAAACGCAGTAGAGCGCTGACTTTAAAACAACGGTTGTTGGGTTGGGGGTTGACCCTTTCAGGTGTGAGCTGCTTTCTGTTTTTGGCCTATTGGCTGCTTGCGATGGTCAGCAAGCTGTTCGGTGACTACAGCTTTTACGCCAATACAGGATTGGTTCTGCTGTTTTATGGCTTGTTGATCTATTGCGAAGTGCGCTGCGGTTTGCGAACACGCCAACAGGAATCTGCCGAAAACATGACCGTCGCTGCCGCACTCCTGGGTGGACTCCACTTCTTGCTTCCGATCCTGGTGTTGGTCTGGTGTCTGATGTTGTTACGCCTCTCACCGGCAACCGCCGTGTTCTACTCCATCTGTTTGATGATTGTGATTCAACTCACCCAGGAGGGGTTGCGGGCACTGTTCCAGGACGGGTCCGTAATCATGGGTATCAGGCATGGTTTTACTGCACTGGTGGTGGGAATGGAGAACGGTGCGCGAAACATGATCGGTATCGGAGTCGCGACCGCGACTGCGGGTATCGTGGTTGGTACAGTCAGTCTGACTGGTATAGGGCAGGTGATGGGTGAGTTGGTCGAGACACTTTCCCTCGGCTCGGTAGTACTGATGTTGTTGTTAACGGCGTTGATTTGCATGATCTTGGGTATGGGGCTGCCCACGACCGCCAACTATATCGTCGTCTCGACGTTGATGGCGCCGGTTATCGTGCAGCTCTCCGCCGCCCATGGTTTGGATATACCGCTGGTGGCTGTACATATGTTTGTATTCTATTTCGGTATTCTGGCCGATGATACCCCACCGGTGGGATTGGCCGCCTATGCGGCAGCCGGTATCTCCAACGGCGATCCGATCAGAACAGGTCTGCAATCGTTTTATTACGATATCCGTACCGCAATACTGCCATTCATGTTCATTTTCAACACCAATCTTTTGATGATCGGTATCGATAGCCTGTTAGAGTTTCTTGTTGTTGTATTGCAGGGCGTCTTGGCTATGCTGCTGTTCGTCTCCGCAACCCAGGGTTGGTTGTTGGTCCGTAACCGCTTATGGGAAACCCCGCTACTGTTATTGGTGGTTTTTTCCCTTTTTCGCCCCGACTTCTGGCAGGGTTATTTTTTTCCTGCCATGGAGTGGCGCCCGGTGCAGGGTGTCGAGTCGCATATCGACTCCCTGCCGATGGGAGGTAAGGTGCGATTGCAGGTTGAAGTGGAAGATGAAGAGAGTCTGATGAGGACTCGGGAGATTATTTTCACCAAACCTGAATCACATACAGGAGGGTACCTTAAGAGTATGGGCTTTATTACCGAGCCGGATGGCGATACGCTTCGTGTTATCGATATTGGTTTCCTTAGCGCGGCCGAGCAAGCCGGTCTGATCGCCGGTTTCAATCACCGGATTACCGGTTACTACAGTCAAAGCAAACAGCCGCATAGCGGCTGGTTTCTGATACCGCCCCTGTTGTTGATGGGAGGTGTTTTGTGGCTCCAGTATCGTCGCAGCAACCTGCGTGAGCAGACAAACCTGGGAGTATGAAATGCGTGTTATTCTGGCACTCTGTACGCTGTTTCTGATTAGCGGTCCTTGTATGGCGAATGGGCCTGCGGATTCATCCTCTGCGGTAAAAGTCTTCAGGTCCGGGGAACCTTTCGAAGATGTTGTGGATAACATCAAGATGGCTATTGTCGAGCGAGGGCTTCTGGTCAGCGGCACCCTCCATGTGAGTGATATGTTGAACCGCACGGCACCGGACCTGGGTTACACCGAGGTATTTACCAAAGCGGAGTCTGTTGAGTTTTGCAGTGCACTGATTTCACACAAAATGGCCCAGGCGGCCCCTGAGAATATCGCCATATGTCCTTTCACAATTGCGGTCTATGTAAAGCAGACAGATACGGAACAGGTCTATGTCGCCTATCGTTCCCCTCGTCTCGCTGGAAAGGGTAAAGAGGTAGCCGATGAGATAATTGCCCTAATGGAGGGCATTATTGAGGATTCCATTTGAGTTTTCCTTGCTTGATTTGTTGTAACGTATGTCATACGGGATGTGTGTTAGTGTTAACAGATACAGCGCAGTCACTCGGAAAAGGAGAATAGTCATCCCTCTCTATGCCGTGCCGTTGCCGGGGCAAGTGGTGATTCCGCTGCACAATGATCCTGTCACGGGGAGGTTCTGGGGACTGATCAACCAACAGACATTGGATAGCCGGTGACCTTATTAGTCGAAAACCGAGTAAAAAACTGCAGATTCATTGATCATGGTCAATACATTATAGGGAGTAAATTCAGGCAGTACAGATATTTAGTTTATTATTTAGCCCAATAATCATTGAGTTACCTGATTACCCCTAAACCTCAGCCATTCTCAAGAGGCGATATGGCATAGGTGGAGTGCGAAGAGCGGCAAAAAGCAATCGTTCAATCATGGCGGGTGAATCGAAACGGCGGTTAAACCGATATTCGAACTCAGCAAGATAACGCGACACATGTTTATCTCGAATCGCATGAAAAGTACCCAACAGACTGTTTTTGACATTACCCAACATCGTGTTTACCCATTTGAAGCACGAATACTGGACACTTTGGCGCCCACCACCCGTCACCATGGGGTTATGATGGCAATCAGCGGTTGTCACGCCACTAAAGCACCAAAGCCCATCGGTAAAGACTTCGCTGCCAGGCATCAAGCAGGAGCGGGCGTAGCGGGCGATTTCACGTTTGCGGAAGCCCCTTACACGACGCAGTTGAATTTTCATGGGCCTGCCGTCCCGCGTCGTCTCAACAGCAGCTACGAAAGGGATTTTGTTGCGCGACCCACGACCACGCTTACCGGCTTGCTCGCCTCCGAGATAAGCATCATCCAATTCGATGCGACCGGCCAGTTTTTTTCCACGCTCACGTTCCATCATCACCTGCATCAACTTATGCTTGAGTCGCCAGGCCGTATTGTAGTTCACCCCGATTTCGCGGGAAAGTTGCAGCGCCGAGATACTTTTCTTGCGTTGGGTCAACAGATAGATCGCAAGAAACCACGTTCTCAGCGGCAGCTTGGTGCCATGGAAGATGCTGCCGGCGGTCAGGGAAGTCTGATGATGGCACTTGTGACATTGATATATCTGACGCTTTTTGAGTTCACAGCCTGTTGTGTTGCCGCACTCAGGGCAGACATAGCCCGTCGGCCAGCGCAAATCATACAATGCCTGTCGACACTGATCCTCGGTCCCATATTGTTCCAGAGAATCGTGCAAACCAAGACCTTTTTGAAATTGAATAGTATTTCTCGGCATGATGAAATCCTCTTTTATTCAGTAGGTTCCATTATGCTTGCACCACAGGCTCAATAGCTGAGCCTCATGAGTAATCAGGTTGAGTTATATGGCATCGTCAAGGCGCGATTATTGTACAGACTGATTTTGCCCCGATTTAAGAACAGGCGCATATTGCCGTTTATATGGAGAATGGAATGCATCGGGTTTTGCCTTCCAAAGGGGTTTATTGGAGAGAGGGGTAATGTCAGAAGTTTATAAAGTTATCTATACCGGTAAGCTGAAACCGGGCACCAACCAGGATCGGGTCATAGCCCTGTTCAGTGAGAAATTCAAATTAGGGCCGGATAAGGCGGAAAAGCTGATTATCAGCGGCAAGCCGGTGACCTTGAAAAAGGATATCGATCTGGAGAAGGCAGAGAAATATCAAGAATCCCTTGAGAAGTTGGGCCTGATCATCGAGCTCGATCCTGAACCCCCGGTGGAGGAGCCGAAGATACCCGAAATATCATCCGAACTCTCCCTTGTGAGTTTCGATAACGGCGATGAGGATGCAACCGAGGTGTTGGATCCCACAATGAACCCGGCCGGTGGGTGCTGTCCCAAATGCGGATCTTCGAACATGCAGATGGGTATCTGTCAGGATTGCGGTATCGTAGCTGCCAAATATCATGCAGCCCAGGCCAGGGAAGCTGATATGGCTGCTCAGATCGATCAGGGAATGGCTGACGCAGGGACTGAAGAGAATCCCTACACCACGCCGGAGGCAGAGCTTGAGCAACCGGAGGAAGGCGATATGACAGGCCCCCATGGCGTATCCGCCGGGAACGGACTCAAGTGGATCGGCAAAGGGTGGTGGCATTTCAAACAGGCGCCCGTGAGCTGGATTGCGGTGATACTCATATGGTTTGTCTTGGCGTTCGTGTTCAGTTTGATTCCTATCCTTGGCGCCCTTGTCGTCAACGTATTGACCCCGGTTTTGATTGCCGGCCTGATGATAGGTTGTCACGAGCAGGACCAGGGAGAAGATTTCTCTGTCAGCTACCTGTTCGCAGGATTCGCCAACAATGCCGGTCAGGCCGTAATGATTGGTGTCTTCTATCTGATATTTATGATCCTCTTCGCAGTCGGTTTTGCCGCCTTGATGTTTGGCAGTATTGGCGAGCTGGCTGCGCAACAAGCCGATCCTGAAGCGATGGCGATGATGTTTTTCTCATCCTCATTCGTGATTGGTCTGCTGGTCGCGGCCCTGTTGTTTATACCGATTATGATGGCCTATCTGTTTGCACCGGCATTGGTGGCGCTGAACGAGATGTCCGCTTGGGAGGCAATGAAAGCAAGCTTCACCGGTTGCCTGAAGAATATCCTGCCGTTTTTTCTCTATAGCCTGGCTGCTATTGGGTTGATGATCGTGGGACTCATCCCGTTTGGCCTGGGACTGCTGATCGTTTCTCCAATTCTGATCGCTGCAATCTATTCGGCCTACCGGGATATCTACTACAGCTGATCCATGCAGGTTGAACTCGCAGAAGAGGATTCCGTAGAACCACTCGATACCCTGTTGAGTTATGAAATCCCGGAGGGTGTGCTTCTCCATTATCGTCTGGCCGGACCGGTAGTGCGTGCCAGTGCCTGGGCGATAGATACCGCAGTGCGCGGTGCAATCCATATCGTTCTGGTGCTCGTAATGTCCCTTCTGGGTGGATTGGGCATGGCCGTCATTCTGATCGGTTTTTTTCTCATTGAATGGTTTTATCCAGTGGTGTTCGAAATTCAAAACGGCGCCACTCCGGGTAAGCGCGCCATGGGTATTCATGTCATACAGGACAATGGCACACCGGTGACGCCAAGTGCCTCAGTGATAAGAAATCTGTTGAGAACGGCTGATTTTCTACCCTTTCTCTATGCAACCGGTTTGTTGGTTATGCTTGTCAACAGGCGATTCAAGCGTTTGGGCGATCTGGCGGCAGGTACTGTGGTGGTCTATCGTGATACACAGAAAAAAAGGGATCTGCCGCCACAGGCGGTTGCCAGTAAACCGCCCGTTGAACTCTCCGAATCCGAGCAGCTGACCCTGTTGGCCTTCGCCGAGCGAGGTGAGAGGCTTTCCCTGGGACGCCGCCGGGAGCTGGCGGAACTGTTGACTGAACAGACAGGTTTGAGAGGAGATGCTGCTGTCGATGTGCTCTACGCCTATGCAAACTGGATACTCAAGGGACGCTGATGAGACAACAACAGTTTGAAACGGAAAACCAGTCCCTGTGGGATCATATTGCGGCGTTGATGGATGACCTGAGACGCCCGCAAGGCAAACGGCGTCTGTCGTTGCAGGAACAGTTACGCTTTCCCGCCCTCTATCGTCAGCTCTGCAGCCACTATGCGTTGGCGCGTGGTCGCGGATTCAGTCCTGCCCTGATCGAACAGTTGCATGGCATGGTATTACGCGGACATTCACTGTTCTATCGCCAGCAGGGGGGATGGCGATGGCGACTGCTTGGTTTTATCTCTGCCGGGTTTCCCAGTGCTGTGCGCCGTAGCGGTGGTTATTTCGCAATCTCTTTGCTTTTTTTTCTTCTCCCGGCTGTGCTGATGGGGATAGGTTGTTATCAGCAGGAGGATTTGATCTACACGCTTATCGACGAAACGACTGTGGCGCAGATGGAGAGCAGTTACGATCCGACCAATCAACGATTGGGGCGTGTGCTCGAGCGTGAGTCCGAAACCGATTTCACCATGTTCGGTTACTATATCCTGAACAATATCGGGATCGGCTTCAGGACCTTCGCCAGTGGAATACTGTTTGCTGTTGGGACACTCTTTATACTGCTGTTCAATGGATTGGTGATCGGTGGTTTGGCCGGCCACTTAACGCAACTTGGTTACCACGATACTTTCTGGCCATTTGTCTCCGGTCATGGCTCATTCGAGTTGACCGCCATCGTGATTTGCGGTGCTGCGGGATTGCGCCTGGGGCATGCGGTGATCGCACCAGGACAGCGGACGCGCGTGCAGGCGCTCAAGCATCAGGCGGAAGAGGCACTGCTGCTGGTCATGGGTGCGGCGCTGATGCTGCTCGTGGCTGCCTTTATCGAGGCCTTCTGGTCTTCCATGCAGTTGCAGCCCATGACTAAGTATATTGTGGCGGCCCTTCTCTGGTCCGTGGTTATCGCCTACCTGTTAATGATGGGCAGGGGGCGGCATGGATCTCACTAGGATTGCCATCAAGCTGAGACCACGGCAAGCCTGGGAGAGTATCGATCTGGGTTTTGTCATGGCGCGGAAGTGGTTTATACCACTTTGGTCCCTATGGCTTTGCAGCGCACTGCCCATGATGGTTGTTTTGGCGCTGCTGCCTTTGCCGCTTTGGTTGGCCGGTCTGATACTGTGGTGGTTTAAGCCGCTATATGAACCGACACTGCTGTATTGGTTGAGTCGTCGCCTGTTCGCAGAAACCACCCCTGTCAAGACGGTATTTCGCAGTTGGTTGAAGATTGTACTGCCTCAGCTGGCGGCCAATCTCACATGGCGCCGGTTTAGCCCGAATATTTCACAAATAAAGAGGGTAAAACCCGTGTAGTTCAATAGAATTCAGTTACTTAGGCTGAAATTGAACGAGGTTTTGCCTGTGACAGAATGTACCCAAGGTCGTTTTGCTTTTCCAGCGGTAAAACGCCGCCAGGTTGAAGCGGATTTTTCCGGTGGTGATATCAGCAGTGATGGCGGCGTGTTGTTGCTACGACAAGCGGACCGACGGCTGGGATTGCTTGAAGCCGTCAATGACACTCTCGCTGATCCACGCGATGGCCGCTATGTGCAACATGATCAGATTTCTCTACTACGCCAGCGGGTCTATGCCCTGTGCCAGGGCTATGAAGACCTCAACGATCACGACAGTCTGCGACAAGATTTGGCCTTTCAGACGGCCGTGGAACAGGATCAGGCACTGGGCAGTTCACCCACGCTCTGTCGCTTGGAGAATCGGTCAGATCGGGCAACCGCTGTCGCGATCCATCAGGTCCTGATCGAGCAGTTCATCGCCTCGTTTGCCGAGCCACCCGAGGAGTTGATCCTGGACTTCGACGCCACCGATGACCGGGTTCACGGCCTGCAGGAAGGCCGCTTCTTCCACGGTTACTACGATAACTACTGCTTTCTCCCGTTGTACGTGTTTTGCGGCGAACAACTGCTGGTCAGCTATTTGCGCCCGAGCAAGATCGACGGGGCGAAACATGCGTGGGCGATCCTCGCCCTGCTGGTCAAACGCTTGCGTCAGGCGTGGCCGGCGGTGCGGATCATCCTGAGAGCCGACTCGGGCTTCTGTCGTCACCGCATGCTGCGCTGGTGTGAACGCCATGGCATTGGCTACATCGTAGGCCTGGCGCGCAACCACCGCCTGCAACGGATGATCGAGGAAGACTTCACTGCAGTCGAGCAATGCTTCAAGGCCAACGGACAGAAGCAACGCGTCTTCCTTGGCCTGCGCTACGGTGCACGCAGCTGGCGCCGTCGACGCGCGGTGATCGCCAAGCTGGAGGTGAGTGAGCGAGGGCGTAATCCCCGATTTGTCGTCACCAACCTCAACGGCGATGCCCAAACCCTTTACGACGACGTCTATTGTGCGCGGGGCGAGATGGAAAACCGCATCAAGGAACAACAGCTGGGGCTGTTTGCTGATCGCACCAGTGCACATCATTGGTGGACCAATCAGTTTCGCTTGCTGCTGTCGAGCCTGGCCTATCCCGCATGTTTCATCCGTTTTTAAATTTAGCCGGTGATATGGCCAAGCTTGGATGGTTTGCCCTCACTGGGAACCAAACCTCTATCAAGCCCTGATTTTCCACCCTCCGGGCAGACTCCCCCTTACCCCCATTGTTGATCAACGTGCCGGGGCAGCACTCTGCCGGGCTATCCCGGCTTGAGTCGTGCCGCCACCTGGAAAAACAGCGCCTGATAGGGATAGGTGCTGGAGAGCAGGAAGCGGATCCGTCGCGTGTTGCGAATGATGACCGCCCCGATCTTGAACAGTTTGAGCCGGATCGTGGTCATCTGTGCACGCGCCAGTTCCGTGCCCTTCAGCGCGAGGCGCCGGATGGCCTCCATCAGCACATAGGCCAGACTGGACAGCAGTAGACGAAACTGATTGGCCCACCAGTAATGCGCGCTGGTGCGATCGGCGAACAGCCCCAGTTGCTGCTCCTTGATTCGGTTCTCCATGTCACCACGGGCGCAGTAGAGGTCATCGTAAAGGCGCTGTTTGTCGCCGGCCAGGTTGGTGACGATGAAGCGTGGATTTGGCCCCTTGTCGGTGACCTCCAGTTTGGCGATCACCTTGCGACGCGTCTTCCAGGTGCTGGCGGCATAGTGAAACTGAAAGAATTCCCGCATCTTCATGCCGGTTCGCTTCGCCAGTTCCTCAACCCACTGCATGGGCTCACGGATACACCGCAGCAAGGCGTCATTCTTGGCGATGCCCACGATATAGCCCACAGCGTTGCGCTCGCACCAGCTGAGCATGTGGTGACGGCAAAAGCCGCTATCGCCCCGAAAGATGATACGCACTTCAGGCCAAGCCCGGCGCAGGCGTTTGACCAACAGCGCCAGAATCGCCCAGGCATGCTTGGGCGCATCGATCCGGCTGGGCCGCAGATAACTCACCAGCAGTTGATCGCCACAAAAGACATACAGGGGCAGGAAGCAGTAGTGATCGTAGTAGCCGTGAAAGAAGCGGCCTTCCTGGCGGCCATGCACCGGATCATCCGTGGCGTCGAAATCCAGGATCAGCTCATCGGGTGGTGCATCATATGAGGCAATGAACTGCTCGAGCAGTAGGTTGTGGACATCAACGGCAACCCGGCGATCGACCCGGTTCTCCAGCCGACAAAGTGTCGACTGGCTGCCCAGTACCTCCTCGCGTTCGATCGAGCTCTGTAGGGCCGGGTCGGTGCGTAGTGTCTGATGGTCGTTCAGATCTTCATAACCCAGGCAGAGCCCATAGACTCGCTGGCGCAACAGGCTCAACTGGCTGTGTTCAATATAGCGGGGATCTCGCGGGTCGGGGATGACCGCATCAACCGCCTCGAGCAATCCCAGACGCCTGTCGATCTCACGCAGCAGCAACACGCCGCCGTCCGAGGTGATATCGCCACCGGAAAACTCGGCTTGAACCTTACGGCGTTTTAGGGCTGGAAAATCAAAGGCAGTCTGGGTACAGTTTGTCACAGGCAAAATCCTTTCGATTACAGTGTAAGCAACTGAATTATATCGAAGTATCAGGATTTTGCCTTTTTAATGCGTGAAATATTGGGGCTATGTGTTGATGGAAGCGATTCGCCGCTTGGCCTTACAGGGTACAGAACTGGCCAAGACCCAGGTCGGCACGCTGCGGCTTAAACTACTCAAAGTGGGTGCGGTGGTGATACGCAATACCCGGCGTGTCCGCTTCCTGCTCTCCAGTGTCTTTCCTTACCAGGCATTGTTCTTCAGTGTGGCCGAACGGCTGGAGCCAGGATAGCACGCGATGAGTGCTGCCCCGGCACGTTGATAAATAACGGGGTAAGGGGAAGCTGTGCCTGTCAGCCAGAAATCGGGGCGTTTGGAGCCGGTATCATCCTGTTTCTCGTCCCGGCCTTCTCCTCGTGCCAGTATCGGCAAATGGATGAAATATCCGGGTTAGCCCCTCCCGCTCTTTTGTCATGCCGGTGGTCGTTCTCGAGGGATTGAAGGGCCGTCAACGCGGCAGTCGTATCGGGGTCCTCAGTCGTGGGACCCATGCGGCCGGTTGGTTGACGCTGGTAGGTCTTCATTTCGAAATCGTATTGGGGCTGGGTTTTATTTTGCTTGTTCTCAGCCTGATTCCACAAGAGCTGCTCTGGATCGATTGGCAAAGTTACATTTTCGATCCCGATCCGTTGAGTGAGTGGCTGCACCATGGTTGTGCCTTGTTGGCGATGTCGCTTATCGCCCCCTTCTACGTATCCGGCGGTTTTGCGCTCTATCTCAACCGGCGTAGCCAGCTCGAAGCCTGGGATCTGGAGATTGGCTTGAGAAACATGGCCCAACATCATCAACGCAGGCCGTTGGCGGGTGCGGTATCGCTGCTGCTTGCCGCCGCCTTGACAGTGGTTGGCATGCAACCTGGAACCGTTGATGCGTTGGCAATGGATTCCAGGGAGTCTCGGGATCTGATCAATGAGGTTTTGGCCGAGGATGAGTTCGGTCGTTATCGAGAGCTTGGTTACTGGAAAACTATAGGCAAGGAGTCAGACGAGGAGGAGAACGGTTGGCTAGTCGAGTGGCTGCAACGACTCGTCGGCGGGTTTGCCAATGACCTGGCATATTACGGCGAGGTGGCCCTGTGGCTGGCCGCGGCGGGCATTCTGGCCTATCTGCTCAACTGGTTTATCCAGAACCGCTCTCTGCTACAGGCGAGAGGGGGGGTACAGCGCAACAACAACAGACAGATTCCCAGTCAGGTTGCCGGACTCGATCCGCGTCCTGAAAGCTTACCGGCCGATCCGGCCGCAAGTGCCGCCTCCCTGATCGAAGATGGTGATTACAGGGGAGGATTCAGCCTGCTCTACAGGGCCGCCTTGTCGGTGTTGGTCCATGATCATGCAATAGAGATTGCCGAGGGTGCCACTGAGGGTGAGTGCCTGAGCAGCGTCCACGGTGTGATCGAGGATGATTCCGATGCCTACTTTTCCCGCTTGACCGGAATGTGGCGGCAAACAGCCTATGGACATGTGCAGCCGCCAAAGGAGAAGGCGCTGCTGCTGTGTCGTGATTGGCATAGCTTTTTCGGGGCCGGCAGTGCGGAATAACGGTGTGCCAATTGCAGCCGCTCTGATAGTGCTGATACTCATCGGAGGCTTGCTAGGTTCATGGTTTATGAATAATTTCGAGTATGTATCGGAACAGGTTCGAGGCAACATGGGAGCAGAGGCAAGACGCAATCCCCTGCTTGCCGCTGAACGCTATCTTTCCCGTCTTGGCCTCTCCGCGAGCAGTCAAACGGGCCGTCAACTCCTCGTCGAACCCCCGCCGCGGCCGGGATTGCTTCTGGTCAGGGATCTTGGGCCTCCACTTCCCCAATCCCGTGTGGCTGATCTGTTGGATTGGGTGGAGCGTGGCGGCTCTCTGGTTGTGACACCGGGCAATGCCGTTGAGGAGGGGCGCGGGCATCCGTTATTGGAGCAGTTCGCGGTGGTGGTGGAATCGGATGAGTCTTTCGAAGCGGAAGAGGTTGGTTCCATCACAATGCCGTGGAGCGGGGTTTCGTTACAGATCGATTTCGATTCAGACAAATGGTTTAGCCCGCATGTTTCATCCGTTTTTAAATTTAGCCGGTGATATGGCCAAGCTTGGATGGTTTGCCCTCACTGGGAACCAAACCTCTATCAAGCCCTGATTTTCCACCCTCCGGGCAGACTCCCCCTTACCCCCATTGTTGATCAACGTGCCGGGGCAGCACTCTGCCGGGCTATCCCGGCTTGAGTCGTGCCGCCACCTGGAAAAACAGCGCCTGATAGGGATAGGTGCTGGAGAGCAGGAAGCGGATCCGTCGCGTGTTGCGAATGATGACCGCCCCGATCTTGAACAGTTTGAGCCGGATCGTGGTCATCTGTGCACGCGCCAGTTCCGTGCCCTTCAGCGCGAGGCGCCGGATGGCCTCCATCAGCACATAGGCCAGACTGGACAGCAGTAGACGAAACTGATTGGCCCACCAGTAATGCGCGCTGGTGCGATCGGCGAACAGCCCCAGTTGCTGCTCCTTGATTCGGTTCTCCATGTCACCACGGGCGCAGTAGAGGTCATCGTAAAGGCGCTGTTTGTCGCCGGCCAGGTTGGTGACGATGAAGCGTGGATTTGGCCCCTTGTCGGTGACCTCCAGTTTGGCGATCACCTTGCGACGCGTCTTCCAGGTGCTGGCGGCATAGTGAAACTGAAAGAATTCCCGCATCTTCATGCCGGTTCGCTTCGCCAGTTCCTCAACCCACTGCATGGGCTCACGGATACACCGCAGCAAGGCGTCATTCTTGGCGATGCCCACGATATAGCCCACAGCGTTGCGCTCGCACCAGCTGAGCATGTGGTGACGGCAAAAGCCGCTATCGCCCCGAAAGATGATACGCACTTCAGGCCAAGCCCGGCGCAGGCGTTTGACCAACAGCGCCAGAATCGCCCAGGCATGCTTGGGCGCATCGATCCGGCTGGGCCGCAGATAACTCACCAGCAGTTGATCGCCACAAAAGACATACAGGGGCAGGAAGCAGTAGTGATCGTAGTAGCCGTGAAAGAAGCGGCCTTCCTGGCGGCCATGCACCGGATCATCCGTGGCGTCGAAATCCAGGATCAGCTCATCGGGTGGTGCATCATATGAGGCAATGAACTGCTCGAGCAGTAGGTTGTGGACATCAACGGCAACCCGGCGATCGACCCGGTTCTCCAGCCGACAAAGTGTCGACTGGCTGCCCAGTACCTCCTCGCGTTCGATCGAGCTCTGTAGGGCCGGGTCGGTGCGTAGTGTCTGATGGTCGTTCAGATCTTCATAACCCAGGCAGAGCCCATAGACTCGCTGGCGCAACAGGCTCAACTGGCTGTGTTCAATATAGCGGGGATCTCGCGGGTCGGGGATGACCGCATCAACCGCCTCGAGCAATCCCAGACGCCTGTCGATCTCACGCAGCAGCAACACGCCGCCGTCCGAGGTGATATCGCCACCGGAAAACTCGGCTTGAACCTTACGGCGTTTTAGGGCTGGAAAATCAAAGGCAGTCTGGGTACAGTTTGTCACAGGCAAAATCCTTTCGATTACAGTGTAAGCAACTGAATTATATCGAAGTATCAGGATTTTGCCTTTTTAATGCGTGAAATATTGGGGTTAGTGTGTATAGCGAGGATACCTATTCAGCATCACCGGATGACGGGTATTCGCATCTGTTGCGTTTTCCCTGGGGCGAGGGTGGCGTGACCTTTCTCAGCGACAGCGACTTTTTGACCAATGACCGGATTGGTGAGAAGGACCATGCCCTGTTGCTGGCATATCTTGCCGATGATCTGGATCACGCCTGGCTTCTATACGATTCCCAGATGCCATCCCTGATATCATTCATCTGGCGGGTTGCCCCTTATCTGCTGATCAGCATTGCACTGTTTGGAATTGTCGCTATCCGGCGAATCCAGTACACCACCGGTCCGTTGCTTTCACCGCGCATGACGAAGCATCGGGATCTGTTGGAGCATCTGCAGGCGACTGCAGAGTTTACCTGGCGGCAGAATCCTTCCGCGGGTTTGCTTGAGGCGACGCGCAAGGAGGTGGAAAAGCGCTGGTTGGTAAGCCACCCTCTGTTGCAACAGATGGATCAAAAGGCCCGCTGCGGCTGGTTGGCGAACCACACGGGGATGACCGCCGATTCGATACATAGAGCGCTCTATTCCCAGCAGGGCGATACGGGTCAACTGATCAAAACCACAACAAATCTGCAACGGCTTTTTGCCGCGTTGCACCCAGACAGGAATCAATACAATGGTAGCGGAAGCAGGGTTAAGTGAGTCTCTTATACAGCGTGCCAGAGGGCTGGAAGAGGAGATGGCGCGTGTGGTAATCGGCCAGCAGCGCGTTGTACATGAAGTGATACTGGCGCTCTACTCTGCCGGGCATGTGCTGGTGGAAGGGGTGCCCGGATTGGGCAAGACATTGCTGGTGCGCTGCCTGGCGGCGGCAGTGAAGGGATCGTTCAGTCGCATCCAGTTCACGCCGGACCTGATGCCGAGTGATATTTCAGGTCATATCATGTTTGATATGAAGAGTGAAAACTTCCGGGTACGCAAGGGACCGGTATTTACCAATCTACTGCTCGCCGATGAGATCAATCGTTCTCCGGCCAAGACCCAATCGGCGCTGCTGGAGGCGATGCAGGAGCAGCAAGTCACCATCGAAGGCCGTACCTTCCCGCTCTCTCCCCCATTCCTGGTTTTGGCGACCCAGAATCCTATCGAACAGGAGGGTACCTATCCGCTGCCACAGGCACAACTCGATCGTTTCCTGCTCAAGGTGTTTATCGACTATCCCGCCGAGGGAGATGAGCAGTCGATGGTAAAACAGGTGACCCGGGGTGTTGTCGGCGATCAGCTCGATACATCGGCCATTCGTCCCCAGTTGAATGTGGACGAGATCCCGCGATTGCAATCAACTATCGCGAAACTGGAGATGGATGAGCAGATTATCGATTACGCGGTACGCCTGGTCAGGGCGGCGCGCGACTGGAACGGGATCGAGGCGGGTCCCGGGCCTCGCGGGAGCATAGCGCTACTTCGGGTAGCCAGGGCCGAGGCGTTTTTATCCCAGCGTGACTATGTTACACCTGACGATATCAAGGTGGCGGCACTGCCGGTTCTGCGACATCGTATTCGACTCGCCACCGACCTGGAGATCGAAGGTTATCAGCCGGACGATGTACTGAACGATCTACTGGCAAATATACCCGCACCACGCCAGTGATCCCCACAACCCGCCTGACAATAGCCACGGCCCTGTTGATACTGCCGGCACTGCTGGCGGTTTGGTTTCCCTTTTGGGGGCTATCCTGGAAGCTGCTCACACCGCTGCTGTTGTTGCTTGCCCTGCTTGATCTGCTGCGATTACGCCGGTTACCGTCGCCTGAGTTGCTGCGTAAGGTCCGTACCAGCATACCCGTGGGTGTCTGGACCGGCGTGGAGCTGGATCTGCGCAACCGGTCGGATATTGCGCTCGATGTTGTGGTTCACGATCACTATCCGCAAGGATTCGAAGTGGAACAGCAGCCCCAGTCCCTCGTCGTCCCCGCGCATCGCCAGCTCAATCTGTTCTATCGCGTATTGGCTAAACGTCGGGGTGAGGGGCGATTCAGCGGTGCCGATCTGGTGATTCGCTCTCCCCTGGGATTGTGGCGGCAGATACGCTTCGTCGATCACCTCACCCAAGTTCGCGTATTCCCGAATTTTCGTGAAATAGCGCCCTACGCCTTATTGGCTACCGACAATCATCTCAGTCAAATGGGTGTCCGCAGGCGGCAACGTCGCGGCGAGGGGAGTGATTTCCACCAGCTGAGGGAGTACAGAACGGGGGATTCATTGCGACAGATCGACTGGAAGGCGAGTTCCCGTTATCGCCGCCTGATCTCCAAGGAGTATCAGGATGAACGTGACCAACAGCTGGTATTCATGCTTGATTGCGGCAGGCATATGCGCCATGAAGATGGCGCAGGCGCACATCTCGACCAGGCGTTGAATGCAATGCTGTTGCTCTGCTATGTCGCGGACCGTCAGGGAGATGCCGTCGGGTTTCTCAGCTTTGGTGGGGATGAGCGGTGGCAACCGCCGATGAAAGGCGGGGACGTGGTGCGACGTCTGCTGGATCGAACCTATGATATCGAATCCACCCTGCAGGCCTCTGACTATCTCGGCGCTGCGCATAAACTGACGATGTTGCAGCGGCGACGGGCCCTTGTGGTCATCTTGACAAACAGCCGTAACGAGGAACGAGACGATCTGTTGAAGGCGGTGTCATTGCTGGTGCGCAGACATCTGGTTGTAATCGCGGATTTGCATGAGGCGTCGCTGGATTCTGTGGTTCAGACGCCGGTTGTCAACCTACAGGGAGCGTTACGCTTTCAGGCCGTGATGGACTATCTCGGGCAGCGGAAACAGGGCCATGAGAGACTCGCTCACCGGGGCGCCCTGATAATGGACTGTCGGCCTCAGCAACTGCCGGTCACGCTGGTAAACACCTATCTCGATGTGAAGGGATCGGGTCGTCTTTGAGATGACGGGTGTTGTAAAAGCAAGCCGCAAATCGACGCAAATAATGATAAGTCCGCAAATGAACGCGAATCAACGCAAATAGTCTTTCAAAAACGCAACATGACATCAGATGGTGCGGAAGCGGGACCCTGCTCCAGATGCTGACTTAGCCAGTTCTGCATTTGGATATTGTGGGTAAATGGGGAATCATTCGGTGTGGCGCTTTTACCGGTCAGCCTTGTTATAATCCCGGGGATATTTTACTAAATCGGGTCGGAACCATGGAGCCTGAAGAGAGCAAGCAGAAGAAAAGAAGTCGAGGGATCTATCTGTTACCGAACCTGTTCACGACCGCCGCCCTGTTTGCAGGCTTCTATGCCATCCTGGCGGCCGTCAACGGTAAATATGAGATCGCATCCGTCGCTATCTTCGTAGCCATGCTGATGGATGGCCTGGACGGGCGTGTGGCGCGGATGACCAAGACCCAGAGCGCCTTCGGTGCAGAGTATGACAGTCTGTCGGATATGGTTTCGTTTGGACTGGCTCCGGCCCTGGTCGTCTACATCTGGGCATTGAGTGATCTGGGTAAACTGGGCTGGCTGGCGGCCTTTATCTATACCGCCACAGCTGCCTTGCGACTGGCCCGGTTCAATACCCAGCTGACCAATACGGATAAGGAATACTTTCAAGGATTGCCGAGCCCGTCCGCGGCAGCCATCATGGCCGGGGGGGTCTGGCTGGGTGTCGATTATGGAATGGACGGTAATACGCTGGGCTGGCCGGCCGCAATCTTAACCACCCTTACCGGGTTACTGATGGTGAGTAATTTTCGTTATCACAGTTTCAAGGAGATCGACTCCCAGGGCAAGGTGCCGTTTATCGCCCTGGTGGTGGTTGTGATCGTGCTGGCTATCGTGCAGACTCATCCGCCCACGGTGCTGTTTCTACTGTTTCTTGCCTATGCGATCTCAGGGCCTGTCCTGACCCTGGTCCAGTTGCGTAAGCATCGCGAGCAAAGAATCACCAGCGAACGCAGGGGTGATGAACCCTGAGTGCTATCGGCTAGGGCCTGTTAACACTGATCCAAGACACTTCACGGGCTGTTCGTTTCTGAGTCGTTGGCCAGCTATCCGGTCAGCTTGGATATTTGTCGTGTCTATCTTGTCTACATGCAAGCGGCCTGCGCGCAAACATTACCCTTCGAGGGTCTTGGATTATCGATGATTGGCATTCCGTAGGGCGTGGGTTATATTCGATCGTTATCTTAGGGCCGATTGGATTAGTGTTAACGGGCCCTAAAAAAAGCCGTTTGGCCGGCAGCCAATCGCTGCCGCGCTGAATCCTGCTGGAGTGGAGTATGAGCCAAGCTGATCAATTGATCATTTTCGACACGACCCTGCGCGACGGTGAACAGAGTCCCGGTGCGTCCATGACAAAGGACGAAAAGGTCCGCATTGGCAAGGCCTTGGAAAAACTGCGTGTCGATGTCATAGAAGCGGGTTTCCCGATCGCAAGCCAGGGAGATTTCGAGGCTGTCTCTGCGGTGGCCAGCGTGGTAAAGGACTCGACAGTGTGTGGTTTGGCCCGTGCCCTCGACAAGGACATCGATCGTGCCGGAGAGGCATTGAAAGCGGCCAATTCAGCCCGTATACACACCTTTATCGCGACCTCGCCCATTCATATGCAGCATAAGCTGCGCATGACCCCGGACCAGGTCGTCGAACAGGCGGTGCATGCGGTCAAACGGGCCAGAAGATACACTGACAATGTGGAATTTTCCGCCGAGGATGCCGGGCGTTCCGAAATCGATTTCCTATGCCGCATCTTCGAGGCGGTTATCGATGCGGGTGCCTCTACCCTGAATGTACCCGACACGGTGGGTTATGCCATGCCGCACCAGTTTGGCGACCTGATTCGCCGGATGCGTGATCGGATCCCGAATGCAGACAAGGCGGTCTTTTCAGTCCATTGCCATAACGATTTGGGTTTGGCCGTGGCGAACTCGCTGTCGGCTGTCAGCAATGGGGCGCGACAGGTTGAGTGCACGATCAACGGTCTCGGTGAAAGGGCCGGCAACGCCTCCCTGGAAGAGGTTGTGATGGCGGTGCGAACCCGGCCCGATACATTTTCCTGCCAGACCGGGCTCGATACCACCCAGATCGTTGCCTGTTCCAAGCTGGTTTCCAATATCACCGGTTTTCCGGTGCAGCCCAACAAGGCGATCGTCGGCGCCAACGCCTTTGCCCATGAATCCGGCATACATCAGGATGGGGTGCTGAAGTCGCGGGAGACCTACGAAATCATGCGTGCGGAGGATGTGGGTTGGAGCCAGAACCGCATGGTGTTGGGCAAGCACTCCGGACGCAACGCCTTTCGCACGCGCCTGGAGAGTCTGGGAATAAGTTTTGAGTCGGAAGAGGAGCTGAACGCGGCCTTTTCGCGCTTCAAGGATCTGGCGGATAAAAAGCATGAGATATTCGACGAGGATCTGCAGGCCTTGGTGACCGATGCCAAGACCGAGTCGTTCAACGAAAGGGTCAAGCTGATCGCCCTCAAGGTCTGCTCCGAAACCGGTGAGACGCCCCATGCAGAGGTGACGCTGAGTATCGATGGGGAGGAGGAGCTGGGTGTGGCATCGGGTGGCGGTCCCGTGGATGCCGCCTTCAAGGCGATTGAAAGCATCGTCAGCAGCGGCACAGAACTGCAGCTCTATTCCGTAAACAACATCACCAGCGGCACCGATGCCCAGGGGGAGGTTACGGTTCGGTTGGAGAAAGGTGGAAGAATAGCCAATGGGCAGGGTGCCGATACCGATATTGTCATCGCTTCCGCAAAGGCCTATATCAATGCAGTGAACAAGATTCTGGAGCCGGTGGAGAAGGCCCACCCGCAAACCGGGGATGTCTAGTGGCATGCAATTGTAATTCCGCGATCGGTCCATCCGGCGCCGGCTTTGCTGTGGTAAAAAGCCTTATACAGTGCTTCGTCTTCTGCGCCCCTGTAGCATGAAGGAGCCGCGTCGGATTCACTATCTGAAGGCCATGGGTCTGACTCTATGGCAGCGGCGGATTACCGCCAAGGCCAGGCGGGGGGATGAGTCACGGGAGGGCGCGGAGGATGCCTGGGCGGTTGACTCGGAAACTGGTGTGGTTCATTCCGATCCGATAGATGAGACGGCAGCTGCCTTGGAAGCGCGGGCGAACCCGGAACTCGATTGGCAGGAATTGCAGCAAAGTGTAAAGCGATGCAAAGCATGCGGACTGCGTGCCGGTTGCACGCAAACCGTATTCGGTGTCGGTAATCCCCAGGCGGAGCTGCTTGTGATCGGTGAGGCCCCGGGTGCCGACGAGGACAGGCAGGGCGAACCCTTCGTCGGTCGAGCCGGTCAGCTTCTGAATGGGATGTTGCTGGCCATGGGCTACAAGCGAGAGGCTGTCTTTATTGCCAACATTGTAAAATGCAGGCCGCCCAACAATCGGGATCCAAAGCCGGAGGAAGCCCTGAGCTGTGAGCCCTACCTGCAGAGACAGATTGAATTGATAAAGCCGAAAGTGATTCTCGCGGTGGGTCGCATTTCGGCGCAGAATCTACTCAAAACCGATATTGCCGTGGGTAAACTGCGGGGGCGGATTCACAGCTTCGGAAATCATGGCATTCCGTTGGTTGTGACCTACCACCCGGCCTATCTTTTGCGTTCCCCCGAACAGAAAGGCAAGGCCTGGCAGGATCTGCAGCTGGCGCTTTCCATATTGCGGGGGGATCGAGTGTGAGCGCCCAGTTACAGGATCCTCTGCTCGGTCTCCGCCCCATGCAAGTGGAGGATCTTCCACAGGTCATGGCGATCGAGGAGGCGGTCTATCCTCACCCCTGGACCCTGGGGATTTTTCAGGACTGTCTGCGTGTCGGCTATTGCTGCTGGGTGGTGAATCTCGATCAGCAGGTGATCGGCTATGGCGTGATGTCGGTGGTCATCGATGAGTCGCACATCCTCAATATCTGCATCGATCCCAAATGGCAAGGTAAGGGATTGGCAATTAAGTTAATCAGGCGCTTATTGAAGATTGCCCGCCAGCACGGAGCCGAGACGGTTTATCTGGAAGTCAGGGTTGGTAATAAACCTGCAATTGGGCTGTATAAGAAACTGGGTTTTGTCGAGATAGGACAGCGGCGCGATTATTATCCTGACCGTAACCAGTCCCGCGAGGATGCATTGATGATGTCACTGGAGTTGTAGCGTCAGGCAAGGAACGCAGGATGAAGACACCTTAGAGCTATGCGGTTTTTTATATCATCTCGTCGATAGTGGAGGGATTGCTGTGCAGGTTGGCGACGCTGCCAACGGATTGAAAGGAGGCAATGGCCCGTTGCCCCAAAAACGTATTTTGAGTGCTTGCTACGCCCCCGTCGCCGTCACGCTCAGTGGCCTTTTCTCTGTTTTCCGCCAGCTGCTGACGCTGTTCGGCCTGGATTTCGCTTCGTGCCTGGGCGGCCATCGCCGAGGCCTGTGCCGCGACCTGACGATCCTGCGGTGACGGGTCGGCCGGTGCCAGTGCGGCCCTGCGGACCGTTTCCGCCTGCCGGGCCCGTTCTCTGGGATTGTCGGTCGATGGTATGCGGATCGAAACCTCTCCTCCGACCGCATAGCTACGACCGTCTGGGCCTCTCTTGTATGTATAGCTGCCACCGCTAGCCAGACCGCCCGCTGCAGCCCGGTGAGCGGCCTCATGGGCCCGAACCTCCCGGTCTCTCTTCTGCAGTTCCCTGACTTCCGCCTGTTCCTCCCGAGTCAGCCGGCTACTCTCCCCGCTCTCGCGGACCGGTCGTTGTGTGGTGCTGTCACGGGTGGCCGGGGTGGCGGCCGAGTCTGCAGAGGCACCGCCTGATGCATTTTTATCGGGGCTGGCGGCCTGAGCGCCGGGTACAGTCCGCTCTACCGCAGATACGGTATTGCCGAGGCCGGAAAACATGCCGAGGGAGATAGTCATGGCGTTACCAAATCGTTCCACCTGCCACAATTATAAGCAACAAACCGGCAAACGGTTTCACGCTGACCCGCAATAACTGCGCTTTCTGAATTTATTTCCCTCGATGGGTTTCTGAAACTCAGATCGGATGAGTCACTACGGTGGCCCTGAATGGGGTATAATCCGCGACCTTTTAACAGTGAAATATGGCCTCAATGTCTGAATTGCTTGAACAACTCAGCCGGCGACGCACCTTCGCCATCATCTCCCATCCGGATGCGGGTAAAACCACATTGACGGAAAAACTACTTCTCTATGGCGGGGCGATCCAGATGGCCGGCACGGTCAAGGGACGCAAAGCGGCGCGCCATGCCACCTCCGACTGGATGGAGATGGAGAAGGAGCGTGGAATCTCCGTCACCTCCTCGGTGATGCAGTTTCCCTACCGGGATGAGATCGTCAATCTGCTCGATACCCCCGGCCATGAGGATTTTTCAGAGGATACCTACCGGACCCTGACGGCAGTGGATTCAGCGTTGATGGTCATCGATGTGGCGAAGGGTGTCGAGGAGCGAACGATCAAGCTGATGGATGTGTGCCGTTTGCGCGATACGCCGATTCTCACCTTTGTCAATAAACTCGATCGCGAGGGACGCGACCCGCTGGAGATATTGGATGAGATCGAGGAAGTGCTGAAGATAAAGTGCGCCCCCGTATCATGGCCGATAGGCATGGGTAAACGTCTGAAAGGAGTCTATGATCTGCGCAGTGACACCACCCACCTTTTCAGTGCCACCCATGGCGGCAAGATCCAGGTGGGTGAGGTAATAGAAGGTATCGGCAATCCCAAGCTGGATGACCTCATCGGCAGCCAGGCGGAGGAACTGCGCGAGGAGATCGAGCTGGTGCGTGGCGCCAGCCATGAACTCGACCTGGAGGCCTATGCCAGGGGTGAGCTGACGCCGGTGTTTTTCGGATCGGCAATCAACAACTTTGGCGTCAAAGAGCTGCTGGATGCCTTTGTCGAGTATGCACCTGGACCGCTGTCACGCACGGCGCAGCAGCGCCTGGTGGAGCCATCGGAGGCTAAATTCAGTGGCTTTATCTTTAAGATACAGGCCAATATGGATCCACAGCACCGGGATCGTGTTGCTTTTTTGCGTGTCTGCTCAGGCAGCTACCGCAAAGGCATGAAGATGCGGCATGTGCGGATCGGCAAGACTGTGCAGATCAGCAACGCCATCACCTTCCAGGCCGATGAGCGTCGCCATGTGGATGAGGCTTGGCCGGGGGATATCATCGGCCTGCACAATCATGGCACTATTCAGATCGGTGATACCTTTACGGAAGGGGAGGCGTTGAAGTATGGAGGAATTCCCTATTTCGCGCCGGAGCTGTTTCGCCGTGTGGTATTGAAAGATCCGCTCAAGCAGAAAGCGCTGCTGAAAGGTGTTTTACAGCTGTGCGAGGAGGGTGCCACCCAGGTCTTCAGGCCGCTGAAAAACAATGATCTGGTTCTGGGCGCCGTGGGTGTTTTGCAGTTCGATGTGGCTGTGGCACGACTGAAGTACGAGTATAAGGTCGAGGCGATCGTGGAACCCGTCAACGTGGCTACGACCCGTTGGATTGTGTGCAAGGACGAAAAAATGCTGGAGCGATTCAGGGATAAGGCCTATGACAACCTGGCATTGGATGGGGATGACCAGCTGGTCTATCTGGCACCAACCCGGGTGAACCTCGATCTGGCGATGGAACGTTGGCCGGATATCGAATTTCTGGCCACGCGCGAACTTTGAAAAACCATTACTCCATTCGATGATTTCTTTAATCTCCGTTTGAGGAGTGTGGAGCGGATACTCCACACTACCGGTAGCGTTGAAAATCGCCCTTGCTAATCCATAATTATTAATAGAAGACTTTTTCAGAGGCAGTATACAGCCAGGGTTGTTGATCTCCACTGCCCCGGTTATTAAGGAGGTAGTCGATGTTTCTAATGCAGAAGAACAGTGAAAAACTGGTGGAAGTGCTGAGTCTGACAGACCTTTTTAATCCAAATCACACTGAGATAATTGGACGTTTCCACGCGGGTGAGGAGATGCAGGATGCCGAAAGGTTTGCCAAGGATCAGATGAAATTCCCTTCCGGGGAACCACTTCCCCAATGCTGGCTGGATTCCGAATACCGGCGACACTGATTGAAGGTTGCCTGAACGCGCGGATTTGGGATTGAACTGACATCCAACACCGGAACGGGGGGCTTTTTTTACGCTTCCCGGTCCTCAGGTGCGGACTTTGCGAAAGCGAAGCTGCAAGCGGGGAAGTGTGCTCGTGTCCGGTTTGCGGCTAAAAAGAGGCGCAGCTCTGGCCCGATTTTTCGATCCAGCCATGGATCATCTTTTGGGTCGTAAAATCGGCGGCGCAGTTACCCTGATGGTCGATGACGATCATGCCACCCCTGCCTTTGACCTTGCGTGACAGATACTCGATGCCATACTCCACCGCACCCTTGGCGTCGCAGTGGAGAAACTCCATGGCATCCGACACCGTCTTGGCAAGGACGGTACGCATGAAGTCTTCGCCGAACCCGGTGGTGGAGACCGCACAGGTCTGGTTGTCGGCAAACACCCCTGCACCGATAATCGGCGAATCGCCGACCCGTCCCATGCGTTTATTCACCACACCCCCCGTGGAAGTCGCCGCAGCCAGGTTGCCCTCAACGTCGCGAGCGACTGCGCCAATGGTGCCGTACTTCTGGTCTTCTGAAAATTCATCGCTTTCATCATGGTCCAGCATGATTCGACGATGCAGCTGTGCCTGCTCCAGCTGCTGAACGCGATCGGGGGTGAAAAAATAGTGATCAGGTGTCAGTTTCATGCCGCAGTGAGCTGCAAACTTCATCGCGCCATCGCTGATCAGCATCACATGTTCGCTTTCTGCCATAACCAGGCGGGCCAGCTGTATAGGGTTGGCGATATTGCTTACTGCTGCGACAGCGCCGGCGGAGAGATCACGACCATCCATGATGGCGGCATCCATTTCCACTTTGCCGTTTTCATTGAGTACGGAACCGCACCCGGCATTGAATAGCGGATCGTCCTCCAGCAGGGATGCGCAGGTCTCCACTGTTTCGAGGGCGTTGCCCCCGCGATTCAGGATATCTCGGCCATGTTCCAGGACGGTACGGATGCTCTCCAGATAGCGCAAGGCCATCTTATTGTCCTTGACATTGTCCATAGTTCCCGCGCCGCCATGCACCATCAGCGAGAAGGTTTTTTGCATTGTTCTCTCTTGGGCCTGTTCACACTAATCCAATGAATGCTGCCGGGACTTTTTTCGTCCCGCAGGGTGGAATGAGCAAAATGCGGTTATTCTATATCAGTGAATGATAACGCTTAAAACTACCAGAGACGTCTTTGTAACTCTAGCCCGGATATTTCATCCATTTGCCGATACTGGCACGAGGAGAAGGCCGGGACGAGAAACAGGATGATACCGGCTCCAAACGCCCCGATTTCTGGCTGACAGGCACAGCTTCCCCTTACCCCGTTATTTATCAACGTGCCGGGGCAGCACTCATCGCGTGCTATCCTGGCTCCAGCCGTTCGGCCACACTGAAGAACAATGCCTGGTAAGGAAAGACACTGGAGAGCAGGAAGCGGACACGCCGGGTATTGCGTATCACCACCGCACCCACTTTGAGTAGTTTAAGCCGCAGCGTGCCGACCTGGGTCTTGGCCAGTTCTGTACCCTGTAAGGCCAAGCGGCGAATCGCTTCCATCAACACATAGGCCAGGCTCGACAGCAGCAAGCGAAACTGATTGGTCCACCAATGATGTGCACTGGTGCGATCAGCAAACAGCCCCAGCTGTTGTTCCTTGATGCGGTTTTCCATCTCGCCCCGCGCACAATAGACGTCGTCGTAAAGGGTTTGGGCATCGCCGTTGAGGTTGGTGACGACAAATCGGGGATTACGCCCTCGCTCACTCACCTCCAGCTTGGCGATCACCGCGCGTCGACGGCGCCAGCTGCGTGCACCGTAGCGCAGGCCAAGGAAGACGCGTTGCTTCTGTCCGTTGGCCTTGAAGCATTGCTCGACTGCAGTGAAGTCTTCCTCGATCATCCGTTGCAGGCGGTGGTTGCGCGCCAGGCCTACGATGTAGCCAATGCCATGGCGTTCACACCAGCGCAGCATGCGGTGACGACAGAAGCCCGAGTCGGCTCTCAGGATGATCCGCACCGCCGGCCACGCCTGACGCAAGCGTTTGACCAGCAGGGCGAGGATCGCCCACGCATGTTTCGCCCCGTCGATCTTGCTCGGGCGCAAATAGCTGACCAGCAGTTGTTCGCCGCAAAACACGTACAACGGGAGAAAGCAGTAGTTATCGTAGTAACCGTGGAAGAAGCGGCCTTCCTGCAGGCCGTGAACCCGGTCATCGGTGGCGTCGAAGTCCAGGATCAACTCCTCGGGTGGCTCGGCAAACGAGGCGATGAACTGCTCGATCAGGACCTGATGGATCGCGACAGCGGTTGCCCGATCTGACCGATTCTCCAAGCGACAGAGCGTGGGTGAACTGCCCAGTGCCTGATCCTGTTCCACGGCCGTCTGAAAGGCCAAATCTTGTCGCAGACTGTCGTGATCGTTGAGGTCTTCATAGCCCTGGCACAGGGCATAGACCCGCTGGCGTAGTAGAGAAATCTGATCATGTTGCACATAGCGGCCATCGCGTGGATCAGCGAGAGTGTCATTGACGGCTTCAAGCAATCCCAGCCGTCGGTCCGCTTGTCGTAGCAACAACACGCCGCCATCACTGCTGATATCACCACCGGAAAAATCCGCTTCAACCTGGCGGCGTTTTACCGCTGGAAAAGCAAAACGACCTTGGGTACATTCTGTCACAGGCAAAACCTCGTTCAATTTCAGCCTAAGTAACTGAATTCTATTGAACTACACGGGTTTTACCCTCTTTATTTGTGAAATATTCGGGCTAGCCTGAATCCCGTGCATTGATACCGAGTTTCGATGCAACCCGGATCGGATAGGAAGCACCGTTATTGCGTGGCTTGCACGCAATCGTGAGACAGTCAGTTTTCCGCCTTCCCCCCCGGTAATACCGCGATATCGCGTGGGAGGTTTTCTTGAAACCCCGCTCCGCCATCCATTCAGCTATCGGTTCAACGGTTTTACCGGGTCCGTGTGGAGTGGGATGATAATTGCCATGTCAGGCCGTCCCTTCATGTATCTGCCCTATGGCAAGCAGCCGCCTATACTTGCCATGAATAATCCGATACTGCAAATTGAGGCGGATTTCGCTCTCGAACTCCAGCTGCAGTTGCACAGGTATATCCAACTCATCTGCGAGAGAGATGAAGTTGTTCTTGGAATTGATGATTTCACTTATTTGGATTCCATTGGCGACCACGGCAGAGAGTAGGACTGGTTTTTTCAGGTCATTGAATTTAAGAGAAAAACAGAACACCATTGTATCTTTCCCGATACAGTATTGGATGGTCGGTCACTTATGTTCCCGTTTGTGGAGGCTATGCTTGCGCTATCGGAGTGCATAGGCACTATTGTCAATAGCGCCGATGGATGGAAGCGGTGCGTATGCACCGAATAAAATCCCTGATCTGGATTTATTGGTATTCCCATCTGTCTCGGGACCGGTTATCAGGCTGAGAATCCTGCCATAGGATCGTTTCTTGCTAATCCATTGCTGTAGAGATTCCACTCGGGGGATTATAAAAGCGGAGTTACATGATGCTAGACAAGACATTGACTGTGATCCTCGCAGGTGGTCAGGGTTCTCGCCTGCAGCCACTCACGCTCGAACGGACCAAGGCAGCGGTACCCTTCGGGGGTCAATACAGAATCATCGATTTCCCTCTGGTCAATTGCCTGCACTCCGGGCTACGCAGGATATTGGTATTGACTCAATATAAATCCCACTCCCTGCAAAAGCATTTGCGAGACGGATGGTCGCTCTTCAATCCTGAGCTGGCTGAATACATCACCGTCGTTCCGCCGCAAATGCGAAGGGGTGGTGGTTGGTATGACGGTACTGCCGATGCCGTTTACCAGAACCTCTACATGCTCAAGCGCAGTGGTGCGGAGCGTGTATTGATCCTGCCCGGTGATCATATATATCGAATGGATTACGCGCCAATGATCGCATTTCATGTGCAGAACAAAGCCAGTGTAACGGTCGCTTGCATGCAGCGCCCTTCAGTAGAAGCCGGTCTTTCCGGAATCTTGGACCTGGACCGGAATGGTCAAGTCAATTCTTATGGGGTGCTGCATGAGCGGCAAAGAGCCGATAGCGGTGGTGAGTCAACTGCCCAGGTTTCAATGGGTATCTATCTCTTTTCCATTGACGGCCTGATTTCAGCACTTGAGGAGGATCACGATCTGAGCGGTTCCAGTCATGATCTCACCCACGACATTTTGCCGAAAATGGTTGCGGCCGGCGGTGCCTACGCCTACCAATTTGGTGGTGAGACGGGGCGGGTCAGCCAGGACCGCTATTGGCGGGATGTCGCCACCATCGACAATTACTATGAAGCGAACATGGAGTTGTTGGACCCGGTGCCGTCATTGGATCTGTATCAGCCAGAGTGGCCAATCCGTACCCACCATGGGCAAAATCCGCCGGCACGGACCGTGCCGGGCATCTCAGGCAGTGAGGGGATCTTTATCAACTCCATCGTTGCCAACGGGGTCCTCATCGTGGGTGGCAGTGTACAGCGTTCCATTTTGTTTCCGAAGTGCCTGATCGGGGATGAAGCGGTGATTCATAACTCGATTCTTTTCGATGGCGTCAAGGTCGGCGATAGGGCGCAGTTGGAGAATTGTATCGTCGACAAGGGTGTTGTGATTCCTGCCGGTGAGCGTATTGGATTTGATCAAGCGCGTGACGCAGCCCGGTTTTCCGTTTCCCCCAAGGGGGTGGTCGTCGTACCCAGGGATTACCGTTTCACCAGCTGATTGTAGAGCGCCCTGATATATCCATGGACGATGTCATTGCGGGGAACATTATGACCATTTGACTCCTCTATATGGAGTACATGCAGCAAAATAAAACGATACCGTAATACGGTAGGTACAATGGGGTTCTATGATCGAGATACACATATACCGGAGAGCAAGCAGATCACTTTAAGGGATCCAGTCATGTGATTGTTCGAGACTCGATTGGCCAGAGTGTTTCTGCTCACAGGGTGTGTGATTAATAGTTGCTGTAGGCAGGCACTCAGCAGCCAAGATGATCTATATGGTCGCCGGACTAGCGATAGACCGTGTCAATAGGCCGATCATTGTCGCTAGTTAAAAAGTATGGATGGTAACGGAGCATTCTGCTGCTCTGTTTGTCGGTACCATCGGAGGAAGGATACCAGGTGAATTATGGCTATCAAGTCAGTTGGTTGTTACATTGTCAAATATCTGGCCTTTATATTATCCATCGCCGGTTTGACGGCTTGTGGAGGCTCTTCATCAGGTAATCAAAGCGATTCAACGGACACCCAGGCTGGGAATCAAGCACCAATCGCTTTCATTTCCGCTGACCCTACCAGTGGCGTTGTCAGTCTACAGGTGAGTGTTGATGGCAGGGAGTCCAAGGACGACACCGGTATCGTCGGATATCAGTGGGACTTTGGTGATGGTGCAGCCTCTCAGTTACCCAATACGTCGCATATCTACACGACGGCAGGCAGTTATGTGATAACGCTGACAGTGACAGACCAGGAGGGTGAAACCGGTTCTGTTTCAACGACGATTCATGCCCTGGCCTCAGATGACAATAGTGGCGCCATTGTGCCTACAGCCGTATCGTTCTTCGATGATTTCGAATATTCGATCGACCGAAACTATTCCGGCGATCCCAGCGGAGAGAGCAATCCATTCACCGCACAAGGCGGTTGGAATCAGGTCAAAGCGGTTAACATTACCGGCAGCCATAACGGTTATCTCTATACCGTAGATGAAATACCCGGTTATTCCGGTAGTTTTCCAGGGATCGATTCAACCCGAGTACTCGCCATCGAAGCCCGACCGGGTTCACTGGGTTCGCAGACCGACTTCTATCTCCAGTTTGGTGATGAAAACGCGCCGCAAGGCAGTGTGCCCGCTGATGTCTGGTTTCAGTTCTGGATCTACCCCAACTATTACGACGATCCGGCAGGCATCAATGATCAGCTCAGCGCCTATGATGGCCGCTTTAAATTTATCTATCCCTGTAAAGGCGGTTACCCATGCGCGCAAGAAAACCTCGCATGGTTATATTCCCTCGGTCACACCACGGGTGAGCCATTCTGGGCAAATACAGACAATCGTGAACTTTATATGACGACCACCGACCTGCGCTATGCCGACTATCTGATAGCGCCTGACTACAATCAGTTCAAACTGGGACAAACCGATGTCAGCGAGAACATTACGCCCAATCGATGGACCCTTGTGAAAATACATATGGATACATCGTCGATATCAGCTTCTTACGAAGGCTGGGTCAGGCCTTTTGGCGGCTCATGGGTGAAGGTGGCCGAGTGGATCGACGGCGTGACGCCTGACTTCTCCTGGCGTATTCCTGAGGGCGATGTGGGAGGCCGCCGGGTCTTTAGAATACCCACAACGATGGATGATTTTGATTCATGGATCTATCTGGATGACTTTGCCATGACCGCTACGGAAGCGGACCTTCCCATCTATCCCAATTGAACCCCCTAGAAGGACACCAGGGTACGTCCTGTAATCTTGCCCGCGAGTATCTGGTCAAAGATTTCCGGGAGCTGCTCTATGGAGACTGTCTGGGTCAGGATATCGTCCATGTGCCTGGGCCGCAGGTCGGTGGCCAGGCGCTGCCAGATATCCTCCCGAATCTCATAGGGGCAGCCGGCGGAGTTGATTCCGATCAAGCTGACGCCTCGTAAAATGAATGGCATCACCGTGGTATTCAAGTCATGCCCGCCGGCCAAACCGATTGCGGCGATGTTGCCCCAGGGTTTGATCTTGCGGGTGATGCTGGAGAGCATTTCGCCGCCCACGTTGTCCACAGCACCCCCCCATGTGCCCCGTTCCAGGGCATGATGGTAGGTGCTGACCTGTTCACGTCCCAACACCTCTTGCGCGCCGAGGTGTTCCAGAAAGGCCTGTTGATCCGCCTTGCCGGTGACGGCATGCACATCAAACCCCTCTCCATCGAAGATGTTGACCGCAATACAGCCCACCCCCCCGGTGGCGCCGGTGATCAGTATGGGGCCCATATCCGGGCGTTGGCCGTTGACCTCCATGCGGTGCAGCGCCAGGGCAGCGGTGAAGCCGGCGGTGCCCAGGATCATCGACTGGGAGGCGGTGAGACCCTCGGGCAACGGTACTGCCCAGTCAGCCGGCACCCGAAGATATTCGGCATAGCCGCCATCAACGGTAGTTGAGAGTTCGTAACCTGTAACAATCACCGTGTCGCCGGGTTTGTAGCGTTTGTCGCTGCTCTCGGCAACTTCACCGCAGGCATCGATACCGCCGGTCAACGGATAGCGTCTGATGATCTGTGCCTTGCCAGTCCCGGCCAGGGCATCTTTGTAATTGATACTGGAGTATTGCACACGGATCAGGATTTCACCCTTATCCAGGGGTTGTAACTCAAGTTCCTCAATCCCCGCCGAATGTTGAGCATTCTCTCTATGGATACGAAAGGCTTTATAAGAAGTCATGTCAAACTACTCCGGTACAACTGCTATCTTACCTATCTTGTTCCGCCATTCGGCGGGGCCCGTCTGATGAACAGAGTTACCACGGCTGTCGACTGCCACTGTGACCGGAAAATCAACCACTTCAAACTCCCGTATGGCCTCCATGCCGAGATCTTCAAATGCCAACAGCCGAGAGCTGCGAATCGCTTTGGATACAAGATAGGCTGCACCGCCCACCGCCATCAGATAGACCGCTTTATGACGTTTAATCGCCTCCAAAGCCGCCGGGCCCCGTTCCGCCTTGCCGACCATGCCAAACAGACCCGCCCGATCCAACATGACATCGCTGAACTTATCCATGCGTGTGGCGGTGGTGGGGCCGGCCGGGCCTACTACCTCGTCCCGTACAGGATCGACAGGTCCCACGTAATAGATAAAGCGGCCATGGAAGTCGATTCCCTCGGGCAGTGGCTGATTGCTGGCGTAGAGATCGGCGATCCGCTTATGCGCGGCATCCCGCCCGGTCAGAAGTTTACCGTTGAGCAGTATGAGTTCACCCGGTTGCCAGTCGGCTATCTCCTCCCTGCTGATCTCATCCAGGTTGACGCGGCGTGCCTGCGGGGAGGCCTCCCAGGTCACATCAGGCCAATCTTCACGGGTAGGCGGGGATAGCAGGGCGGGGCCGCTGCCGTCCAGGGTGAACTCAACATGACGCGTGGCGGCGCAGTTGGGGATCATGCCCACCGGCAATGAGGCGGCGTGAGTAGGAAAGTCGCTGATCTTGACGTCGAGCACCGTGGTCAGGCCCCCGAGTCCCTGCGCGCCGATGCCCAACGCATTGACCTTGTCATAGATCTCCAAACGCAGCTCCTCTTTGCGATTGGCCGGGCCGCGTGCCTGCAAGTCATGGATATCGATGGGTTCCATCAACGACTCCTTGGCCAGCAGCATGGCCGTTTCCGCCGAACCTCCGACGCCGATGCCGAGCATCCCCGGCGGGCACCAGCCGGCGCCCATCTTGGGTACCTCCTGTAAAACCCAATCGACCAGTGAGCCGGACGGGTTGAGCACCTTGAAGCGGGATTTGTTCTCTGATCCACCGCCCTTGGCTGCGATCTTAACTTCAACTTTTTCGCCCGGGACCAGTTCCATGTGAATGATGGCCGGCGTGTTGTCTCCACTGTTCTTGCGGTGGCCGAGTGGATCGGTGACCATGGAGAATCGCAGTACATTGTCGGGATGGGCATAACCGTGGCGTACGCCTTCATTGACCATGTCGCTGACCGACATCTCGCCGCCCCATTTAACCTGCATACCGATCTTGAGAAAAACTACCACCATACCGGTATCCTGGCAGACCGGACGCTTTCCCTCGGCGGACATGCGTGAGTTGACCAGAATCTGCGCCATTGCATCCTTGGCGGCCGGACTCTCTTCCTTGGCCCATGCCTCTCCCATGGCTTTGAGGAAGTCGACCGGATGATAATAGGAGATAAACTGAAGAGCATCGGCGATGCTATGGATAAGGTCTTCCTGGCGGATGAGGGTCATGGTCAATCCTGTCGATGCAGCATCGACCGGTGAAGAGGCCGGTCGGGTGCGATTCTGGTCATTCTGTTGGTTGTGGTGAATTGTCAAGATTATTGTTAATGCATGATCAGATTTCCAGTAGTAACCGGCTGGGATCCTCCAGCAACTGCTTGATGGTCACCAGGAACTGCACAGCATCCCGGCCATCGATGATGCGGTGGTCGTAGGATAGCGCCAGATACATCACGGGGCGGATAACGATCTCCCCTTTTTCAGCCACCGGGCGCTGTTGGATTGAATGCATGCCGAGTATCGCGCTTTGAGGTGGGTTGAGAATCGGGGTGGAGAGCATGGAGCCGAATACGCCGCCGTTGGTAATGGAGAATGTGCCGCCGGTCAGGTCTTCGTAACTCAACGATCCATCCTTGGCCTTGGTGCCGAAATCCTTGATTCTTTGCTCTACGGCGGCAAAGCTGAGCTGATCCGCATCCCGCAATATCGGTACCACCAGCCCTCGCGGTGAGGAGACGGCGATACCGATATCGAAATAGCCATGATAGAGGATATCATCACCGTCAACGGTTGCATTGATGATCGGATACTGTTTCAGTGCCTCGACCGCTGCCTTGACGAAAAAGGCCATGAAACCCAAGCGCACATTGTGCCGTTTTTCGAACTCGTCTCTGTATTTGACCCGAAGATCGGAAATGGCTTTCAGGTTAACCTCATTGAAGGTGGTCAGGATTGCAGCGGTCTGTTGTGCCTCAACCAAACGCTCCGCGACACGTTTGCGCAGGCGCGTCATCGGTACCCGTTCTTCAATACGACCTGTTGCGACGGCTGCCGGTGGGGGGAGTGGAGTTGCCGGCGCGACAGCGCTCTCGTTTTGAGATCCGCTCTTTTGCGCGGCGATCGCCGCTTCCACATCGGATTTGACGATACGCCCGTTTTTCCCGCTGCCCTGTATCGTACTGGGATCGATGCCACTCTCCTTTACCAGGCGTCTGACTGCGGGAGAGAGGGCAGGTGCCTCCCTGTCTGCCTGCGGGGTTTCAGACGGTTGTTCTTGGCTGGACGGAGTCCCGGCTCCGGCCTCCATAATGCCCAAAATATCATCAGCCTGAACGGTTTCACCCTCTTTGAAGTGGATCGTTGTCAGGATGCCTGATTGCGGTGACGGTACTTCAAGTACGACTTTGTCGGTTTCCAGATCGACCAGTGTCTCATCCTGGTCGATGTGTTCACCCGGTTGTTTGTGCCAGCTCAGCACAGTGGCGTCTGAAACCGATTCGGGAAGTTGGGGAACGCGTAGTTCGATGCTCATTGATAGTCCTGGTTCCTGTAGTTCATTCGAGGGTTGATGCGCCCGGAGAGTGCCTCGTCAATCAGGGTCTCCTGCTGTTCGACATGTACCGAGCGGTAACCGACTGAGGGTGCCGCCGCTGAAGAACGTCCAACATAGTAGAGCTGCCTGTTCTTGGAAACTATGGGGTAGAAGCGATGCTTGATTTGATCCCATGCCCCTTGGTTTTGCGGTTCTTCCTGACACCAGATAAACATTTTCGCGTTCTTATAGCGTGTTACGATCTTGTCGAAGTCTTCTTGCGGAAAGGGGTATAGTTGCTCTAAGCGTATAATCGCCACATCTTCCAGGCCGCGTGAGCGGCGGGTCTCCAGCAATTCATAATAGACCTTTCCCGAGCACATAATGAGGCGCTGGACCTTTTTCGGATCGATATCATCAATCTCGTCGATGACATTCTTGAATCCGCCTTCCAGCAGTTCCTGTTTGGGTGATGTTGCCAAGCGGTGCCTGAGCAGGCTCTTGGGTGTCATTACGACGAGTGGGTGACGATATGGCCGCAGCATCTGCCGTCTTAACAGATGGAATATCTGCGATGCCGAACTGGGAACGCAGACCTGAATGTTGTGGTTGGCGCAGAGGCGGAGAAAGCGCTCCGGACGGGCCGAGGAGTGCTCGGCGCCCTGACCTTCGTAACCGTGGGGCAGGAACATCACCAGTCCGCACAGCAGGCCCCACTTTTCACCGCCCGATGTGATGAACTGATCGATGACAACCTGTGCGCCGTTGGCGAAGTCACCGAACTGGGCCTCCCAGATGGTAAGGCAATTGGGTTCCGCCGTGGCGTAACCATACTCAAAACCGAGTACCGCCTCCTCCGATAACAGCGAGTCGATGACCACAAAGTCAGCCTGGTCACGAGTCAAATGCTGCAGAGGGATCAGGGGTTCGCCGTCGATCTGATTGTGAAGCACTGCGTGGCGGTGAAAGAAGGTTCCGCGCCCTGAGTCCTGGCCAGAGAGTCTCACCGGGACACCCTCGGTCAGCAAGGAGGCATAGGCCATATTTTCGGCAAAGCCCCAGTCGACGAATTGATCGCCGCTGGCCATGCGCTTTCTCTCGGTCCAAATCTTCTCAACCCGGGGATGGAGTTCAACCCCCCCCGGAACATGCAGTAGCTGTTCCGCCAGCAGATCTAAACGCTCGCTGCTGAGCCGGGTATCCATCGGGTGATCCCATTCGATACCTTTAAAGGCATTCCACCTTACCGCATAGGGATGGCGAAGGGCGCAGGTTACAGGCCTTGCCACCACGATCCCCTGTTCAAGGGATTCACGATAATTATTCACCAAATCTCGCGCCTGCTGGGGAGAGATGACTGATTCCTGCACCAGCTTATCTGCGTACAGGGTCCTTATCGTTGGACGATTGCGGATCTTCTTGTACATCTCCGGTTGTGTGACGGCGGGTTCATCGGCTTCATTGTGACCAAGCCGGCGATAGCAGATGACATCGATCACCACATCCTTGCGAAAACGCATGCGAAATTCGAGTGCCAGGCGAGTGACGTAGACGACCGCTTCGGGATCGTCGCCGTTGACATGAAAGATTGGCGCCTGAACCATCTTGGCGACATCGGTACAGTAGAGGGTGGAACGGGTGTCCATGGGATTGCTGGTGGTAAACCCGACCTGATTGTTGATGATGATATGCACCGTGCCACCGGTGGTGTAGCCGCGGGTTTGCGAAAGGTTCAGGGTCTCCATCACCACACCCTGGCCGGCAAATGCGGCATCACCATGAATCAATACAGGTAATACCCTGGAACCGTCATGATCGCTGCGACGGCGTTGCCGCGCCCTTACCGAACCTTCGATGACGGGATTGATGATCTCCAGATGTGAGGGGTTGAAGCCCAGCGCGACATGCACTATTCCACTGTCGGTATCGATATCGGTAGAGAAACCCATGTGATACTTCACATCGCCGGAGAGGCGCACCGGGTCAACAGTGACACGGCCTTCGAACTCATCAAAAATATCCTGAGGCGGCTTACCCAGTATATTGGTCAATACATTGATCCGTCCGCGATGGGCCATGCCGATGACGACTTCATTGATGCCATTGCTGCCACAGTGTTGAATCAGATCGTCCAGCAAAGGGATCAGCGTCTCGCCGCCCTCCAGAGAAAACCTTTTCTGGCCGACGTACCGGTTATGCAGATATTTTTCGATCCCCTCGGCCGCGGTCAGCAGGGTCAGGAGCCAGATCTTCTGTTTATTGCTGAACTGCTGGAAAAGGTGTCGCTGTTCGATGCGTTCCTGAATCCAGCGCTTCTGTTGGGTACTGGTAATGTGTCCATATTCGGTGCCGACGCTACCGCAGTAACTTTTCTTGACCAGCTCGATAATGTCTCGCAGCGGCAGGCGTTCCGGCGCGAAGAGAGAACCGGTATTGTAAATAGTGTTTTGGTCTATCTTTTCCAGCTTATGGTAGGCCAGGTCGAGATCGGCAACATAGACAGGGTCGCGCAGCTTGAGGGGATCGAGATCCGCATTTTGGTGGCCACGCATGCGAAATCCATTGATATAGCGTAGAACGGAGGCCTGTTGCTCTGCGGCTCCCGGCGAGAGGTTTTCATCTGCGGTGATGGTTGCGGAGCGCTTTTCACTCACCAGATGGAGAAAACGCTGGCGGATGGGTTCATGCGCAGTGTCAGTGTGGGCTTGATTCGGTAGTCCCTCGAACTCCTTGCGCCAGTCGTCCGGGATGCTTTGCGGGTCTTTGAGATAATTTTCGTACAGCTCTTCAACAAAGGCGGCATTTCCGCCTGAATAGGCAGAGGTGGATCTGAGTAAATCCAGATAGTCGGTCATTTTTTTAAAGCCCATTAAGCGTGGTGGTCGGTGGATAATTTATTTTTGGGCACCTATCAGTAAATGTTAGCACAGACAGATAGATTGACAGAAGATACTAAAAAAAATCTGTTTGAAATTTATACAAAATATTGGCCGATTCAATACATCATTCAACCCCTTTCTCAATTCACGTCGTTGCTCTGCTAAAATAGTGTGGTGTCTCAGATTGTTTAGTGCCTGCAGTGATTCGCCAATGGGACGTATGAAAAGGATTGGAGAGGTGTTATATGAAAGATATCACTGCTGGAATGTGTCTCCACTAGACAGGGTAAACGGCAGCGCTCTATGCTACGCACGTTAACCTTATAAGACACCGCACATGGCAGTCAGGTGAAAAGAGTAAGCAATTGTCCGCACAAGAGAGCAACAAATTAAGGGTCAACCTGAATCCGATTTCTTTGGAAGCGGATCTGGCCTATTTCGGTGCCCGCCTGGAATTGGTCGGAGAACCTGAAACTCAGTATCAGGCTGCGCAACTCAAGGTTTATAAGGCACTGGAGGCCGCATTGGAAGAAAACCTGAAACGCCTGCGTAAAAAAGAGTCCAGGTCCAAGGCAAAGGCAAAAAAGAAAAAGGATTAGCGCAAACAGCCCCTAGCTTGTCGCTTCATCATATTTGGATTTCAGCATCTCATCTATCTGTGCTTCAGCCTGTTGCCAATCCTGCGTTGCCCTTTGCGGGTCGAAACCATGCTTTTCAGCGATAAAGTAGGCGGCTTCGGCGATCATATCCAGCCGCAGCTGTGGATCCACCGCAGTACTCTCTCTAGCGCCTTTTTTCGCTTTTTTGCTGCTTTTTTTCGCCTGTGTGGTTGACTTTTTGTTGTCCTTATCTTTCTTGCTTTTCTTTTGACCGCTTTTTTTTCCCATTAGACCACCTCGCAATTTCTCATCTCAATTTCTGCCAAAAACCGAGTCCGCGGGCGCGGGCGGTGGCCTCGGCCTGTTCGTAACGCCTCAATCTTGAAGGTTGCAGCCGCGGATGGTTTGTCGTCACGGCCAAGCCATCGGATAACATCCGTAAGGCAGTATCCGATCCCCCATGGAGAACAGTTCCGAGTATAACACCCCTGGCGGAAAGGGTATTGTATTCGACGCTGACAAAGCGGCCCGCAAGCAACATATTGAGGTGGCGTTGCGCTATCTTTGCCATGTTTTTGTCGTGGGTTGGTATGCGGATCCCGGAGAGTTTGATTTCTCTGTAAATACCATCCGCCGGCCTGAGTGTGATACGGTCGCCGCTAAGTATTCCGACGACCTGCCCCTCCAGCATGGCTGCATGACAGCTGCTATCGAGACTCAGAGCAATCAGCAGGAATACCAGCGACAGCTGTTGCAGGTTACGGTATGGCGGAAATGACCGATTCGGCATCTGTCTACTCAAATCGTCTGAGTGGCGCCCTCGACAGGAGTCGAACCTGTGACCTATCGCTTAGGAGGCGATTGCTCTATCCTGCTGAGCTACGAGGGCAAGTATTATTTCTCTAAATTAAACAATAGTTTACCGTGCGACAGGCTTTCGGGCAAGTCGGATGCACAGCGCTTCGCCTGCTGTAGAAGGCGCCACAAACATCCCATTGCTGTCCATCAAGCCAGGCACATTAATGGGTGTGGTTTGGTAGCCGTTGCGGCCACTTCCATAGTTGCAGTCATTGCATCATCGATTCAGGTGCAGGCAATCGAAAGCCCAAGTCAGAGGCTGGTTGTGTGTATCTGCTGGTATTCCGTGAGATGGCAATGGGCGTGGATACGTGGCGGCAGCGCTTAACATAAAAAAACACCGGATACACGGAGCGACCCTTTGTCACCCAATACCTCAACCCGCCAAAGCTTGCGGATGATTGCTCCAGATGCGAGTCATTTTTTTAACCATATTTGCGCCTCCGCTTTACTCCTCATAGCGGTGGATGAACTCAAGAGGTGAGGATAAGCTGAGATGCATAGCGTTTCGCTATTACCGAGCAATCCACACAACGAGTGTTCACTCGCCCTAGAATTCAATTCGTAGACCCAGGTCGATCGTCGTGTTGTCTATCCCATCCTGTCCTGCCACGGACTCGTAGTTGAAGAAGAATGACTTGCCGTGTGGCAGCGTGGCTGCCAGTCCAAATCCGTAGTTGAGATAGTTTTCATCCTTACTATCTGTCATAACCGAGAAGGTTGTCGTCAAATCTTCAGCGAATGCTGCAGTGATTAACCGCTCATCGTCTTCGAACTCGTGCTCCCACTCCAGATAAACACTGGGTGTCAATACCCCCCATGTCATGCTGTACACATTGGAAAGGCGGGCGCCCAGCGCAGTAGTAAGCGACTCCACTGTCTGATCTGCGTATTGCAGGGCCAGGCCGCCGCCACCCGTTTCCTGATAGCTGTCGATGTCGACCTCGATATGCTCGAGTCGTCCGTAGGCGTTCAACAGTAGGGAGCCTCGGTTAAAGTTCACGCCACCACTTAGGCTAATCGCGATCTCATCTCCATCGGTATCGCCCTCGGTCAGAGTGGACAAGGTCGACAGGTTTCTTTCAGTCTCAAAGTCATGCCGGCCTGCCGTCGCGATCCAGTCGATGTAGGTATGCTCCGATGGGTAGAAGTTGCCATAAAACGATATGCTCCTGGTTCTATTGTCGAGCTTGCCACCCGAATTGTCGAAATCCGAGTCGGTAGTCGCAACGCCCAGTGCGCCACCCAGGATCAGTCGATCGTTGAGCCGATAATCGGCTCCCACGGTGATCCCCCGGGTATCGAAATCGAAGCCTGACTCGTTTGCGGAGGCGTCTTTATCACCGAAATTGATTCGACCGTTAATGAACATCCCAAAACGTGGATTTCCATCGGCGCTTGCGCCACCGCCTCTCGGCTCGTTGATCACGGCATCGGTGAGCGTGCCGATGGGAATCGACTGACCTTCGATAGAGAGATCGAAGCCATTCATCGCCAGTCCAGCCGCACCTTTGCGTAGAGCGGCTAAACGTGTGCGAATGTTCGTGATCTGGGTTATTGCGATCTCAACGGAAACACTCCCTTGCGCAGCCAGATCATTGGGGACGATCTCATCAAGCACTTGCAGCTGCTGGTCTGCGGGTAAGGAAGCGATGGTGTCACATTTAGCCTGAAGCTCTCCACTCTGTGCGGTTGAACAGAGCGCATCCAGGCTATCGGCGACTGCCTGCTGGTTGTTGTTGAGCGTCGGAAGGTCGCTCAAGTTAGTACCTCCGACGCTTACCGTAACAGTAGCGGTGGCCGTAACATCTGAGGTGTCGATGATTGTATAACTGAATGAATCTACCCCTTCGAATCCACTGTTGGGCGTATATGTGATCGTTCCATTGCCATTGTTTACCGCCGTGCCATTGGATGGGGTTCCGACGGAATAGATGCTTATCCCTGATCCTGTATCGTTGGCGAGCACATTGATGCTCACAGCCAGGTCCGTAACCGTGAAGGCAGTATCATCTGCCGCGTTGGTTATGGGTGCTGTTGCAGCTACGTCGATGGTAACCGTGGCTGTACCCAGAGCGGACTGTCCATCCGTGATCGTGTAGGTGAAACTGTCAACACCGACGAAGTCGGCATTCGGTGTGTAGGTTAACGTTCCATTACCATTGTCCACGACCGATCCATTGGAAGCGGTCCCCAACGAGCTGACACTTAATCCGGTCCCTGTGTCGTTGGCTAGGACATTTATCGTCACCGATGTGTTTGCGGAGGTGCTCGCGGTATCATCGACCGCTTGCAAGGCTGTTGTATCGTTGTCCTGGATGGTAATAATCGTATTTGCAGCATTATTGATCACCAATCCGGCAGCACAATCGAAGGTGGTGATCGCCGCGTTACTGATCGTGATGATGATTGTCTCATCCTGTTCGGAGACGGCGTCATCGACTATGACAACCCCCCCAGGATCCTCTGCGGATGGTGCGCTGGCGGGTAAATCGACTTCAAAATCAAGCGTGTTGCCGCCCAAGTTGTAGTCGGCGTTAAAAGTTGCGGTGCCACCAAGGCTGATGAAGCCGGCGACTGTACAGCCACCCGTTGGATCACTGGACTCCCTGGTAAGACGTACAGCGCCGGGGATGATGCCGTCCCCTTCGTTGACTGTCGTGCTTGTCGGTGTGATATCGAGAATGAGTGAGTGTGCGGCAAATGGGATCAGCAACAACAGACTCGTTGCGAATGCAAACAGCCGGCGCCACCGGTTTCTACGTGAGTAAGGGTGGGTTTTGTCAGCGGCAACTGGTCTTTTGTTACAGACGACGCAATGAATACTTTCGGCTGATGCACGTAACACGTGCCACTTACGAATATTCATTATTCTCCTCCCTTGGATCGAGACTTCGAAGACTCGTATTTTCAGTGCAGTATTTGATTCCACCCCCTCGCGCTGCCACACTTTTGACGCGATACCGTTCGGAATGAAAATGAACATTTTCAACTCAAGACCGCCGTAGCGAATCAACCCGACTGCGCAACCCCTGCCTCGCAATCCGAGTATAAAAGATAACCGCACTTTTTGTCCAAAATTGGTAGTGGCTTGCCGACAACCGCACCCACGGGAATGGCGATGGTTTGACTGCAACCTCGCTGTCGGTCGTTTTCTCTATTCCTATCTCCATTCGGAACTACAACATCCACATGATGGTTTAATGAGCGATGTCCTGCTGCCGGAACAATTCAGCCGTTCTGTTTCGATATGTAAAAAAACCGTTCTGGCTTATTGGATGATCTTAGGCATGGATTTCATCATTGACCTTACAGTCCTTGCTATGTTTCAGGTCAATTCATCCGGTTGTAATCAGGCTCGTGTTGCGGGCGTATTGGAGGTGCCTGAGTAGAGGTTCGTGATCCTATCGATTAGGGAAATATATAGTTCTCTCCCTAAAGTCCCGATATCGGTGTAACCATTTGGTATGCATCTCAACAAAGGTTGTCCTGTCTTCGCGGCCGCGCATGGTGGTGATGACGACTATCGGACCCGATCGGGATTTTTTCGGTTTTTCCTTGATGTCCGAGCCTGGGGATGGGGAATCTTTGGAATGGGTGCTTTACTGTGATCAAGCCCTAAATCGTCGATTTGAAATCAGTTGTTTGAATCGACATGCCAAGCATTGACCAATCCATCCAGGCCGTAGATTAAGGAATGACATCAGACCGAACAACATGGCGATAATCAGGCCTATTGGCAAGGGTAACAACTCTTTACTCCTTGAACTATGATGGCACTATATATAAGAAAACCTGATTACCCCTAAACCTCAGCCATTCTCAAGAGGCGATATGGCATAGGTGGAGTGCGAAGAGCGGCAAAAAGCAATCGTTCAATCATGGCGGGTAAATCGAAACGGCGGTTAAACCGATATTCGAACTCAGCAAGATAACGCGACACATGTTTATCTCGAATCGCATGAAAAGTACCCAACAGACTGTTTTTGACATTACCCAACATCGTGTTTACCCATTTGAAGCACGAATACTGGACACTTTGGCGCCCACCACCCGTCACCATGGGGTTATGATGGCAATCAGCGGTTGTCACGCCACTAAAGCACCAAAGCCCATCGGTAAAGACTTCGCTGCCAGGCATCAAGCAGGAGCGGGCGTAGCGGGCGATTTCACGTTTGCGGAAGCCCCTTACACGACGCAGTTGAATTTTCATGGGCCTGCCGTCCCGCGTCGTCTCAACAGCAGCTACGAAAGGGATTTTGTTGCGCGACCCACGACCACGCTTACCGGCTTGCTCGCCTCCGAGATAAGCATCATCCAATTCGATGCGACCGGCCAGTTTTTTTCCACGCTCACGTTCCATCATCACCTGCATCAACTTATGCTTGAGTCGCCAGGCCGTATTGTAGTTCACCCCGATTTCGCGGGAAAGTTGCAGCGCCGAGATACTTTTCTTGCGTTGGGTCAACAGATAGATCGCAAGAAACCACGTTCTCAGCGGCAGCTTGGTGCCATGGAAGATGCTGCCGGCGGTCAGGGAAGTCTGATGATGGCACTTGTGACATTGATATATCTGACGCTTTTTGAGTTCACAGCCTGTTGTGTTGCCGCACTCAGGGCAGACATAGCCCGTCGGCCAGCGCAAATCATACAATGCCTGTCGACACTGATCCTCGGTCCCATATTGTTCCAGAAAATCGTGCAAACCAAGGCCTTTTTGAAATTGAATGGTATTTCTCGGCATGATGAAATCCTCTTTTATTCAGTAGGTTCCATTATGCTTGCACCACAGGCTCAATAGCTGAGCCTCATGAGTAATCAGGTAAGAAAATAAGTAGAAACCAAATAATGGCTTACAAAATTGGCGTCCAAACGGGTGCAATGGTTCAGGTGATCTCCTGGGTGATCATGGTGTGATCTGGTTAAAACCAGATAAAACAATACCTGATTACCCCTAAACCTCAGCCATTCTCAAGAGGCGATATGGCATAGGTGGAGTGCGAAGAGCGGCAAAAAGCAATCGTTCAATCATGGCGGGTAAATCGAAACGGCGGTTGAACCGATATTCGAACTCAGCAAGATAACGCGACACATGTTTATCTCGAATCGCATGAAAAGTACCCAACAGACTGTTTTTGACATTACCCAACATCGTGTTTACCCATTTGAAGCACGAATACTGGACACTTTGGCGCCCACCACCCGTCACCATGGGGTTATGATGGCAATCAGCGGTTGTCACGCCACTAAAGCACCAAAGCCCATCGGTAAAGACTTCGCTGCCAGGCATCAAGCAGGAGCGGGCGTAGCGGGCGATTTCACGTTTGCGGAAGCCCCTTACACGACGCAGTTGAATTTTCATGGGCCTGCCGTCCCGCGTCGTCTCAACAGCAGCTACGAAAGGGATTTTGTTGCGCGACCCACGACCACGCTTACCGGCTTGCTCGCCTCCGAGATAAGCATCATCCAATTCGATGCGACCGGCCAGTTTTTTTCCACGCTCACGTTCCATCATCACCTGCATCAACTTATGCTTGAGTCGCCAGGCCGTATTGTAGTTCACCCCGATTTCGCGGGAAAGTTGCAGCGCCGAGATACTTTTCTTGCGTTGGATCAACAGATAGATCGCAAGAAACCACGTTCTCAGCGGCAGCTTGGTGCCATGGAAGATGCTGCCGGCGGTCAGGGAAGTCTGATGATGGCACTTGTGACATTGATATATCTGACGCTTTTTGAGTTCACAGCCTGTTGTGTTGCCGCACTCAGGGCAGACATAGCCCGTCGGCCAGCGCAAATCATACAATGCCTGTCGACACTGATCCTCGGTCCCATATTGTTCCAGAAAATCGTGCAAACCAAGACCTTTTTGAAATTGAATAGTATTTCTCGGCATGATGAAATCCTCTTTTATTCAGTAGGTTCCATTATGCTTGCACCACAGGCTCAATAGCTGAGCCTCATGAGTAATCAGGAAACAATATGTTATGATCTGCTTGTTCATTCCTCGAATGATGTGGTTTGTTTGCCGCATCACACAACGAATCTGTAACGGCATTTGATACGTATGATTCGGACGGTGTCTAGAGTAAAAAAACCGGGAACAACCATGCTTGAAACGACCCATCTATTACAGCCCAGTACATTCCCCTCCATCAGTCGGGGAAAGCTGGAAACGCTCCAGGTCAATCTTGGATTTCGCTGCAATCTCTCCTGCGTCCATTGTCACGTGAATGCCGGTCCTAAAAGGAAGGAGGAGATGGACAGGCGTACCGTCGAGGATGTACTGACTTTCCTGCAACGAAAACAGCTGCAGCGGCTTGACCTTACGGGTGGCGCACCGGAGCTGAATGAAAACTTTCGCTACCTGGTGAAACAGGCCAGAGAACTGGGCGTGCATGTGATCGATCGTTGTAATCTGGTTATCTTGCTGGAAAAAGGGCAGGAGGACCTGGCCGATTTTCTGGCCCGGCATCAGGTCGAAATCGTCGCTTCCCTGCCTTGCTATCTGGAGGAGAATGTAGACCAGCAGCGTGGCAAGGGAAGTTATGCCGGAAGTATCGATGCATTGCTCAAGCTTAATCGGCTGGGTTACGGCATACCTGGGAGTGGCTTACAGCTCAATCTCGTCTACAATCCGCTCGGGCCCTGTTTACCTCCGCCTCAGGCTCCACTCGAAGCAGAATATAGAAAGCAGTTGGTTGAGCGTTATGGCATCCATTTCAATCAGCTGATAACGATCACCAATATGCCGATCCAGCGTTTTGGCAGTTATCTGCAGTCAAAAGGTGAATTCAACAGCTATCTGCAGTTGTTGCGGGATGCCTATCAGCCTGGCAACCTCGAATATGTCATGTGCCGTTCGCTACTGAGTGTTGATTGGCGCGGTTTTCTTTACGACTGTGATTTCAATCAGATGTTGAAGATACATCTCAAAACAGATAGCAGTATGCGACCTCGGCTCAGAGACCTGTTCGATTGTGAACTCGAAGAGCTGCAGATCCAGGTTGCCGAACATTGCTATGGCTGTACCGCGGGTCAAGGCAGTAGTTGTGGTGGCGCCTTGAATGAGTAATCGTCAAGACAGCGATGCTCGGATGCTGAGCATCATTATCCCCTGCCTGAACGAGGGCCAGGGGTTGCAGCGCTGCCTATTCGATCTGCAGGCAATGCGCTCGGCTGGTCATGAGTTGATTCTGGTTGACGGCGGCAGCAGCGATCGGCGTCTGATTGCCGAAATGGAACCCTATGTGGATAGACTGCTGCATGCCTCACCGGGACGGGCGCAGCAGATGAATAGTGGCGCCATGCATGCATCCGGAGATGTCTATTGGTTTCTGCATGCCGATAGTCGGATAAGTGATGGTATGGAGTGTGAGATCCAGGCGGCTGTCGCTTCCAAGCCATCGTGGGGACGCTTTGATATCAGGCTGAGCGGTTCTCATCCCCTGTTTCGGATCATTGAACGGATGATGAATTGGCGCTCCCGTATCAGTGGCATTGCAACCGGTGACCAGGGTATCTTTGTTCACCGTCGGCTGTTTGAGCAGGCTGGAGGATTTCCCCTGCAACCGCTGATGGAGGATATAGAGATCAGCCGACGCCTGAAGCGTTTTGCTCGCCCGGTCTGCCTGCGTGGCCCCCTTGTAACCTCCAGCCGCCGCTGGGAATCCAAGGGAATTGTACGCACCATGCTCTTGATGTGGATGCTGCGCTTTGCCTATTGGGTAGGTGTCAAGCCAAAGCATCTTGCCAGGCTCTATACCCTGGTTCCGGGTTGAACGAACCGTGGATCAATGTGCAATTCTGATTTTCGCCAAGGCGCCATATCCTGGTTCTGTGAAAACGCGTCTGATACCTGCACTTGGCGAGGATGAGGCAACCCGGCTCTATACCCGGCTCATGACACGGCTGGTTGACTGGACTTGCAATCAAACTCCGTTTGCGACGGAACTCTGGGTAACGCCGGGGAGGGATCATCCCCTATGGCGGCAACTCGCGGCTGAGTATGACCTGCCGATCTATCTGCAGCAGGGTGATGACTTGGGTGCACGCATGGGATTTGCGGCAAAAACAGCGCTTACCCGCCATCGCCATGTCGCTCTTCTCGGTGTTGACTGCCCTGCCTTGACTGCTCGCCATATACACCAGACTTTTCTCTGGTTGGACAATGGCGAAGATGCGGTGTTGGGACCTGCAGAGGATGGAGGTTACGTCCTGCTGGGTCTGAATAACTATCATAAGGATCTTTTCCAGGGACACCATTGGGGAGGTGGGGATGTGGCGGCATCGACCAGGGAAGCCCTCGCTGGTCTGGGATGGCGTTGGCGTGAGTTGCCGCAACTCTGGGATCTGGATCGACCGCAGGATCTTGAACGTTTACAGCTAGCCCCAATATTTCACGCATTAAAAAGGCAAAATCCTGATACTTCGATATAATTCAGTTGCTTACACTGTAATCGAAAGGATTTTGCCTGTGACAAACTGTACCCAGACTGCCTTTGATTTTCCAGCCCTAAAACGCCGTAAGGTTCAAGCCGAGTTTTCCGGTGGCGATATCACCTCGGACGGCGGCGTGTTGCTGCTGCGTGAGATCGACAGGCGTCTGGGATTGCTCGAGGCGGTTGATGCGGTCATCCCCGACCCGCGAGATCCCCGCTATATTGAACACAGCCAGTTGAGCCTGTTGCGCCAGCGAGTCTATGGGCTCTGCCTGGGTTATGAAGATCTGAACGACCATCAGACACTACGCACCGACCCGGCCCTACAGAGCTCGATCGAACGCGAGGAGGTACTGGGCAGCCAGTCGACACTTTGTCGGCTGGAGAACCGGGTCGATCGCCGGGTTGCCGTTGATGTCCACAACCTACTGCTCGAGCAGTTCATTGCCTCATATGATGCACCACCCGATGAGCTGATCCTGGATTTCGACGCCACGGATGATCCGGTGCATGGCCGCCAGGAAGGCCGCTTCTTTCACGGCTACTACGATCACTACTGCTTCCTGCCCCTGTATGTCTTTTGTGGCGATCAACTGCTGGTGAGTTATCTGCGGCCCAGCCGGATCGATGCGCCCAAGCATGCCTGGGCGATTCTGGCGCTGTTGGTCAAACGCCTGCGCCGGGCTTGGCCTGAAGTGCGTATCATCTTTCGGGGCGATAGCGGCTTTTGCCGTCACCACATGCTCAGCTGGTGCGAGCGCAACGCTGTGGGCTATATCGTGGGCATCGCCAAGAATGACGCCTTGCTGCGGTGTATCCGTGAGCCCATGCAGTGGGTTGAGGAACTGGCGAAGCGAACCGGCATGAAGATGCGGGAATTCTTTCAGTTTCACTATGCCGCCAGCACCTGGAAGACGCGTCGCAAGGTGATCGCCAAACTGGAGGTCACCGACAAGGGGCCAAATCCACGCTTCATCGTCACCAACCTGGCCGGCGACAAACAGCGCCTTTACGATGACCTCTACTGCGCCCGTGGTGACATGGAGAACCGAATCAAGGAGCAGCAACTGGGGCTGTTCGCCGATCGCACCAGCGCGCATTACTGGTGGGCCAATCAGTTTCGTCTACTGCTGTCCAGTCTGGCCTATGTGCTGATGGAGGCCATCCGGCGCCTCGCGCTGAAGGGCACGGAACTGGCGCGTGCACAGATGACCACGATCCGGCTCAAACTGTTCAAGATCGGGGCGGTCATCATTCGCAACACGCGACGGATCCGCTTCCTGCTCTCCAGCACCTATCCCTATCAGGCGCTGTTTTTCCAGGTGGCGGCACGACTCAAGCCGGGATAGCCCGGCAGAGTGCTGCCCCGGCACGTTGATCAACAATGGGGGTAAGGGGGAGTCTGCCCGGAGGGTGGAAAATCAGGGCTTGATAGAGGTTTGGTTCCCAGTGAGGGCAAACCATCCAAGCTTGGCCATATCACCGGCTAAATTTAAAAACGGATGAAACATGCGGGCTAGGGTATCCGGAACTATGCCGAAGTTAAGGAGATGCTGCTGATTGCCCGGATGGTATTTAATGTGGGCTTCCGATGGTGGCTTCAGGCAGGCTCATGCCTTTCCCAATGATTTCGAGGTGGAGTTGGGTTTCGATTCGCCTGAGGGGCCGTAGGTTTTATCCCGCTGACTGATGCCCTTGAGGATATCCAGTGTTTGCGAGACATGACGTTGATTGAGTTGAACCGCACCACCATTGATTTCGTTCTGTTTATGACATGCTTCCAGCAAAGTGATGAATCGATGCCAGGTTTCGGATGTTGATTCAAGGTTGCTGCTGCACTGCTGGATATAGGTCTCTGTTCCTTGTCTATCGGCACCGTATCCCTGTTGCTCCAGAAACCGGTTATGGGTCGCTACAGCGGCCTCCACCCGCTTCAGCTGCTCTCTTTTCTCTGCAGTTAACTCCTGCAAGGCTTGAGGCGATCCCTGTTGCAGTAAGGTGTATTCTGTGCGCAGCAAATCGAGCAGTCGTTGTGACTGCTCGATTTCGTTATGCAGAATTTCGATGAAGGCACTGCAGGCTTCTGATGGATTGTTCATGGCAGTCAGGGGAGTGCCAGTTCCATCGCCAGCATCTTATCGGCTGCGGTTTGCGGATCGATGGTGAAGCTGCCGGTGGCAAGCGCTTTCTGAACTGCCTCGACCTTTTGCGCATCGACGATAGGCATCTGTGCAATCCGTGCCTCCAATTCCAACAGCTTACCGGCGGAGCCGGTCATGTTAAAACGGTCTTTGCGGGTGGAGGTTGTCGAGGTTGCAGAACGTTTGCCGCCCGGCAAACCGGACCGTGTCACCAAACCGCTGTCTCCCGTACCCTTCAGATTACTGCTAGAGAGACTATTGATTTCAACGGCCATGACTCATCCTCTGTTACCCTGTTTACCTACTATAGAATATCGACATCCGGCACGGTTACTTTAGGGCCTGTTAACACTAATCCAATCGGCCCTGTTGTGCCTGAAATAGCGCCAATCAAGGCGCACCCCAAGGGCACTTCCTTCGGGGCGCAACCCGTAGGGCTGGGGCTATTTTTCCGCCCAGCGGCGTTATCATTCGCTCATGTAGCATAACTACACCTCGCTCATTCTGCCTTGCTGGGCAAAAAAATAGTCCCAGCAGGGCCGATTGGATTAGTGTGAACAGGCCCAAGTTGCTAAGCCCCTATCCGACGAGTTAGGTTCCCTGATATGCAACCCTGATCAGCAGTCAGTTTACCTCAACCAATCCTTGCGAAATCACTCTTGCCTGCAGCTTTTTCTTTGATTTTACGTTGACTACGGGTATCAGGTCGCCCGGATTGCCGTTTTTCATCGCTTTACCCTGCATGCGCACTTCGATACCGCCTGCGGCTGCCAGAATGGTGACCTGCTCACCTCTGCTTACGGTCTTTTGGACTACCAGTGAGGTAGGTGTAACGACCTTGTCCCGGCGGAGTGCGCGCTTCAATGTTCGGCCCAAAACCTGGTCCACCGACTCATAATAGCCTCTCAATAGATGTGTAGTATCCGAGATTTCCAGTTTCACGTCGGCTGTTGTGATGGCCTGGCCCCTTGCAAGGTCCCGTTTCGTGATTACCACCGGCAGTTCAAGACCGACCTTGGCGGAGACGTAGAGTGACCAGGGCGCCTGGCTTTCACACCGTACTCCTACCGAGGTACGCCCCATTTTACTGCCACCGGGTGGACTGAATGTCTTCAATGGGGTATCGCACTGCCGCAATTTAAGGCGGTGGTCCAGCGGTGTGATGACGATTTTTGCATCTTCGTTCTGATTTGCGACTGTCTGCAGCAGATAGTCCTTGACCGCCGCAACGATTGAGTGATGGGATTGATGGCGCCCACTCTCCCCATGACTGATCGTAGCGGCCGAACACAGGAGAATCGCCAAAACCGCCTTAAATGTCACATCTACATGCATCATGATAATAGTCTCTCGATTGACTGGTTAAATACATGCAATCGTCATGCCGTGAATTTAACAGGTGGGGAATGCGCCTTGGTCGAATATCGCCCGGATGACGCCATGCAAATGAAATCAGGTGGTTAGTTGGTTTTTTTCACTGCGGATTATGGCCCGGCAGGTGTCTGTTATGTGCTGTGGATGGGATTTTAATTTCTCCTGCCACATAAAGACTTAGGTTGACTGGACAATACTAAAGGTCGCTCTGTTCAAGCCGCCATACTCATTATGATGGGTTTCTCTATGTGTGGGGTGTTATACCATGGCTGGCGTCTTGGACAGTGTCGATCAAAGAACCAAACTAGCCGGACAGAACCGACTGGAATTGCTGCTCTTTCACCTACAGGGGCGTCAGATCTTTGGCATCAACGTGTTCAAGGTGAAAGAGGTCGTGCAGTGCCCGAAGCTGACTGAACTGCCCGGTTCCAATCCGGTCATTCGCGGTGTGGCCTCACTCAGGGGCAACAACATCCCTGTAATGGATCTGAGTAACGCCATAGGCGGTCCCAGGATGGACAAGGTGACGGACTATTTCATCATTATCACCGAGTATAACCGTCGACAACTCGCCTTTCTCGTGGCTAGCGTCGAGCGCATCGTCAATACTCACTGGGAAGATATCCTGCCGCCACCGAAGGGCCTGGGACGCAGCAGTTACATGACCGCGGTAACGAATATCGATGATGAGTTGGTTGAGATCATTGATGTGGAGAAAATCCTCAGCGAAGTTTTGGGCATCGATGAGGAGTTGACGCAACCCCTGGAGGAGACGGGGGCCGACTTGAGTAAGTTAAAGATACTGGTTGTCGATGATTCGATGGTGGCGCGCAATCAGATCAAAAAAGTTTTAAATGAAATGGGCATAGAGGTCGTGCAGGCGAAGGATGGCAGCGAGGCCCTAAACTTGCTGCAGGAGTGGTCTGAAGAGGGTGGCCTGAATGATTGGCTGGCGATGGTGATCTCCGATATTGAAATGCCGAAAATGGACGGCTACTCTCTTGTAACGGCGATACGGGAAAACCCTAAACTGTCTGATCTGTATGTCATTCTGCACTCTTCGTTGAGCGGGGTATTCAATGAAACCATGGTGAGAAAAGTGGGCGCCGACCATTTTTCGCTAAATTCATGCCGGATGAACTGGTCGGCCGGGTGACCGAGCGTCTAAAAAGCCTGGCTTAACACTATTTCTGATAATTTAAAAAAGAACATTCAATAAAAATGTACCATCGGTCAGCCACGATTTCACCGGCGGATTATGAGGCGTTCAAGTCATTTCTGCAGCAGGCATGTGGAATATTGCTGGGCAGCGGAAAGGAGTATCTTGTCGCCAGCCGACTGAATAATATTATAAAGGAGGCGCAGGTCGATTCCCTGGGCGCCTTGCTTGATTTGATTCGGTCACCCGCCCATTCACGCCTGAAGGTGAAGGTGATCGATGCCATGACCACCAATGAGACCTTCTGGTTTAGGGATATCGGCCACTACATCCTTTTGAAAGAGACCATCCTGCCCGACCTGAACCTGAAACGAGGGGGCTCGATCCGTATATGGTCGGCCGCCTGTTCGAGCGGTCAGGAGCCTTACAACATCAGCATGATCGCAGAAGAGTATCAAGGCCTGAAACCCTCGGCCAAGCCGGTGCAGATTACCGCTACGGATATCTCGAGCAAGATGTTGGATGAGGCGCGTTCAGGCTTCTATTGCGGTCTGGCTGTTGAAAGAGGCCTTACTCCGGAGCAGAAAAAGAGATTCTTCCTGGCAAAGGAGCGTTGCCTTGAAGTAAAGCCTGAGATCAAACGCCGTGTCAGCTTCAGCTCGCTCAACCTGGCGGGCAGTTATCACGGTCTTGGGAAATTCGACGTGATTTTTTGCCGAAACGTACTCATCTACTTCTCCAATGAACTGAAGCGGGATATCGTCGATCGGATGGCCAATGCCCTGAATCCCGGGGGTTACCTGTTTCTGGGGTCCACAGAGTCGATCAACCAGCTGACGACCCGTTTTGAGATGAAAGTGGGTCATGGCGGTATCTCTTATCGCTTGATATCCTAAACGGCAATGCTTGCCGTATTGCGGCACCCGCTTGCCGCATTCCCGTTTTGATTAACCGGTTTTTTCCCAAGGGGTGGGCCTCGCTTTCCCGGCACTGAAATAGCACACCCTCTGTGGAGCGGGCCCTGGCGGCCTCTATCCTGCTACTCCGACTGGATGCCGCACCCTATGTGGCGTCGATGGGCCAGGCCTGTAAAGCTGGCAATCGCATTAAATAAACAGCAGTTTGCAAGTTTGGCACACTCCCTGCATCTCCACTGGTAAAGAGCGCTGTGGAGCTATCCATGAACTTTGACGATCTGTTTGGAATACATGAGAGGGCACTGGTGCTGCGTTCGCAGCGGGCCGAGGTCCTTGCCGCAAATCTGGCCAATGCCGACACGCCGGGCTACAAGGCCCGGGACTTCGATTTCAAGGCGCTTCTAAACAGTGAAATGGACAATTCCACTCGATTGAGAACCACTGACAGTCGTCATATACAACCTGAAACAGGCCCTGTGCCTCCTTCGCAACTACTCTATCGCACCCCCATGCAGCCATCTCTGGATGGCAATACGGTGGATACCGAAAGGGAGCATGTGGCGTACAGCGGCAATGCGATCGAGTACCAGGCAAGTCTCAGTTTCATCAACAGCAAGATCAGTGGCATACGTAAAGCGATAAAGGGTGAATGAGCATGTCTCTATTCAAGATATTTGATACGGCTGCATCGGGTATGAGCGCACAGAGTCTGCGTCTCAATCTGGTTTCCAGCAACATGGCCAATGCCGATGCGGTAAGTAGCAGTATCGACCAGACCTATCGGGCCAGGCAGCCGGTATTCCAGACCCTGCTGGATCAGTCCAATCCTGATGCGGCAGCGAGTGGCGTGCGTATGGCCGGTGTGGTCGAAAGCCAGGCGCCGCTGGTCCAGGAGTACGCGCCGGAACATCCCCTGGCCAACGAGGAGGGTTATATCTTTCGCCCGAATGTGAATATGGTGGAAGAGATGGCGAACATGCTTTCCGCTTCACGCTCCTATCAGGGCAACGTGGAAGTGGCCAACTCAGCCAAACAACTACTGCTCGCCACCCTGCGGATGGGCCAGTAAGGAGATAGCCATGACAGCCATCACGAATCGATACGACCTGTATGAAGATATCGGTCTGACCAACAACAGCATTAAACAGGAAAAGGAGCAGGCTCAGCTGGGATTGGAGGATTTTATGCAGCTCCTGGTGACCGAGTTGACACACCAGGATCCCTTCAAACCGATGGAAAACTCCGAAATGGCGACTCAGGTATCCCAGTTCGCCACAGTGTCGGGAATCGATGATCTGAATAACTCATTCAATGAACTGCGAAGCGCGCTGACTTCCGATCAGGCCCTGCAGGCGGCCAATCTCGTCGGTCGTGATGTGCTGGTCGAGAGCAGTGTCGGTGCGTTGGCGAATGGCGAACCGCTGCAGGGCAGCGTCGTGCTTCCCTCCTCGGCGGGCAATGTCAGGGTGCTGATTTCCGATCGGTCCGGCGCCCTGGTCCGCGAACTGCAGCTCGGCACCCATGAGGCCGGGCACGTTGCCTTCAGTTGGGACGGCTATGACGATGGCGGCGACTATGTAGGCGACGGACTCTATCAGATAAGCGCGATTGCCAACGTGGATGATGCGGAGATGGCTCCCAGCACACTGGTATCCGCAGAGGTCGAGAGTGTCAACCTGGGTGGGCCCGGCGGTGTTCAGCTCAACTTGGGCGGTCTGGGCCAGATATCCATGAATGACGTGGCACAAATTCAATAGAACGTAAGCATCAATGCAACAAGCGTTGATTGCATATAGAGAAGAGACAGGAGAATAGAGATGGCATTTCGTATTGCTCTGAGCGGATTGGATGCGGCATCCACCGATCTTGATGTAACCGGTCACAATATCGCCAATGCGAGCACGGTCGGTTTCAAGGAGTCGCGTGCCGAGTTTGCTGATATCTATGCCAATTCCATCAGTGATGTCAGCAGTTCTGTACCGGGTCGGGGTGTTCGCGTGACCCGTGTTGCGCAGCAGTTTTCCCAGGGCAGCACAGAATTCACATCCAACAACCTGGACCTGGCGATCAACGGAGAGGGTTTCTTCGTGATGGAAGATACAGCGGGTGACGTAACCTATACCCGTGCCGGCGCCTTCAGTGTGGACCGGGATGGAAACGTGGTGGATCATACCGGTTCAAGGGTGCAGATCTTTCCCCGTATCGGTACCACCGGAACTCTGTTCAATACCGGCGATACCTCTGATCTGAATCTGCCTGTGGTCTCGGGCACGCCTCAGCCCACCAGCAATATCGAGGCAACCCTCAATCTGAGTGCGGCGGAACTGCCGCCGGTAGTTACTCTCGATCCGACGGCGCCCACCTTTACATTCCCACCGGATCCGCAGAGTTACAATCATTCCACTGCGACCACGATTTATGATTCTCTTGGAACGGCGCATACGGCAACCATGTTCTACAGCAAAGTGGCTGATAATCAGTGGAATGTCTTCACCTCTGTGGATGGCGTCAATGTCACTGTGGGCGGCAATGCATTCGCGGATGTTCAGTTCACGACAGCTGGCGCCCTGGATACCGGTGTCGGTGATGTGGATGCCTTGGGTAACGTAGCCATCGACACCTTCAGCCCTGGCGGCGGTGCCGCGGATATCACCACGCTGACCTTTGACTACAGCGCATCAACCCAGTTCGGTTCAGGCTTTTCCGTAAATGAATTGAGTCAGGACGGTTTTACATCGGGCCGACTGAGTGGTGTGGATGTGGATGGCACGGGTGTCGTGTTCGCCCGTTTCACCAATGGCCAGTCAGAGCCTCTGGGAAAGATCGCCATGGCCCGTTTCAGCAATAATCAAGGGCTGCGCCAGATCGGCGATACCAGTTGGGCAGAGTCTTTCGCCTCCGGCGATGTGCAGTTGGGTGAGGCCGGCGCCGGCAGTTTCGGGCTGATACAGTCCGGTGCGCTGGAGAATTCAAATGTCGATCTGGCCAAGCAGCTGGTCAATCTGATTACCGCTCAACGTAATTTCCAGGCCAATGCGCAGGTCATCACCACTGCGGATGCCGTTACCCAGACAGTTATCAATATCCGTTAAGCAGGCTGGGTAGTCGCCACTTTTGTCCTCAGTGTACGGGGGGGCGGGAGTGGCGATTTTTTTTGGGATTTTGAATTGGTTTGTATGCGTTTCGCGCGGGTTTTTATAAAAAAAAAGTGTGAGCGAAGCGAACTCATCAATCCAAGAGTATTTTTTTGGTTTGTTTTTTGCAGTGTTCCGGTTAAAGCGATAGCGCCGACTGAATTAAAGAGCAGGAGCAACCCATGGATCGCATGCTTTACATCGCCATGAGCGGGGCAAAAGAGACCCTGATAGCACAGGCCAGCAACTCCAACAACCTGGCGAATGTGAATACTCCGGGTTTCATGGAGGATCTCAATCAATTCCGCAGTATGCCCGTATTCGGCCAGGGTTACCCGACCCGTGTCTATGCGCTGGATGAACGCCCCGACATCAACTTTGACAAAGGCAGCATCCAGTCCACCGGCAATCCCCTCGATCTGGCGATTAAAGGCAAAGGTTACTTTGCGGTTCAGGCGGCTGACGGTTCGGAGACCTACACCCGTCGTGGCGACCTGAAGGTCGACGCCAACGGCCTGGTGACGAACGGCCAGGGTTTGCCGCTGATCGGCAATAGCGGGCCGATCGCCTTGCCGCCCTATGAACGCCTGGAGATCGCACCTGACGGCACTATCACTATCTTGCCGGAAGGCTCAACACCCGAGGCGCTGGCGATTGTCGATCGCATCAAGATGGTCAATCCCGATCCAGAGCAGTTGTTCAAGGGAGAAGATGGCCTGCTGCGTCTGCTGGAGGGTGAAGAGGCGGATGCGGATGCCGCAACCGAGCTGGTATCCGGTGCTCTCGAGAGCAGTAACGTCAATGTGGCGGACACCCTGGTCACCATGATCGAGCTGGCGCGCAAGTTTGAAATGCAGGTCAACATGATGAAGACCGCCGAGGATCTGGACAACGCCTCGCTCCGGCTCATGAGCATGAGCTGATGTTGGCAAGTAAATTGCTCTTATTCAGATAGAGACTTTATTGAGACGTTGCACGGCAACGGATGACTCACCCGATTAATCAAGTACGAGGAAGAGACTATGTACCCGGCACTCTGGATCGCTAAAACCGGATTGGATGCACAACAGACCAACATGGCTGTGATCTCCAACAATCTCTCCAATGTCAATACCACCGGTTACAAACGGGACCGGGCCGTGTTCAACGACCTGATCTACCAGAATCTGCGGCAGGTAGGAGCCCAATCCTCCGAGAACACCGAGCTGCCGTCAGGTCTGATGGTCGGCACCGGTGTGCGTGTGGTGGCGACCCAGAAGGAGCACAGCCAAGGCAATATCGTACAGACCGGCAACTCATTGGACGTGGCGATCCAGGGAAAAGGCTATTTTCAGGTGCTCCATCCGGACGGTAACATCGTCTACACCCGTGACGGTACCTTCAGCCTGACCGCCGACGGCAACATCGTCACACCCAACGGTTATGAGCTGCAGCCTGCGATGACCGTGCCAAGCAACGCCGTCAGTCTGACCATCGGTTCGGACGGTGTGGTCTCGACGTTGGTATCGGGTAACAACACCCCGACCCAGATCGGTCAGATCGAACTGGCCTATTTCGTCAACCCATAGGGTTTGGAGCCGATCGGTGACAATCTCTATCGCGAGACCAATGCCAGTGGTGGTGTCAATACCGCGATACCCGGAACCGACAGTACCGGCACCCTGATCCAGGCCGCACTGGAGAGCTCGAATGTGAATGTGGTCGAGGAGCTGGTCAATATGATCGAGACCCAGCGTGCCTACGAGATGAATTCCAAGGCGATCTCCACCACGGACGAGATGCTCTCCTATGTTAATCAGCAACTCTGACAGGAGCGGAGCTGATGGATAGATCGCGCACAATCACACTGATAACCATTATGATGCTGCCGCTGTTGGCGGGGTGCTACAATACCACGCCGACGCGTGATGCCGCCTACGCCCCGATTCGACCCGTGATGCCGCCGCCGGCCCCAAAGGGTAATGGCGCTATTTACCAGGCCGGCTATGAGCAGGCCTGGTTCGAGGATATTCGGGCCCGGCGCGTTGGCGATCTGCTGACGGTGAATCTGGTTGAGAGTACCCAGGCAAACAAATCGGCAACCACCACCACCGCGAAAACCACCAGCAACAGCATCACCAATCCCACTCTGTTCGGTCAGTCGATGCAGTTCAACGTACCCGGCTTCGTACCGGTTCCCAACAATAAAGACGTCGGGCTCGGTTTCAGTCTCGATTCGAGTCATGATTTCAGCGGCGACGGCAGCGCCACCCAGAGTAACGCCCTGAACGGCAAAATCACCGTCTCTGTAATCGAGGTGCTGCCCAACAACAATCTTTATGTCAGGGGCGAAAAGCGGATCGGCATCAATCAGGGAACCGAGTATGTCCGCCTCTCCGGCATCGTAAGGCCGAGGGATATCTCGCCCGATAACAACGTGGACTCCACGCGGATTGCCGATCCGACCATTACCTACGTCGGTGAAGGCGCCCTGGCGGATGCCAACTCCATGGGTTGGCTGGCCCGGTTCTTCAACAGTGTGCTCTCGCCCTTTTGAGGTGTCATGCAATGAACGTTTTCGTACACAAAGTTATTATCGCGTTTTCAATCATTCTGTTGGCCAGCCAGGCCGCATGGGCTGAACGGATCAAAGACCTGGCCTCTATCCAGGGGGTGCGCACCAATCAGTTGATCGGCTATGGCCTGGTGGTGGGTCTTGATGGAACAGGCGACAAGGACACCGATTCGCCCTACACCATAAACAGTCTCAAGAATATGCTTTCCCAGCTGGGTGTGCAGATACCCAGCGGCACCAATATGAAACCGAAGAACGTTGCTGCGGTTATCGTACATGGCGACCTTCCTCCCTTCAGCAAGGTAGGTCAGAAGATCGATGTCACTGTCTCATCGCTTGGCAATGCAAAAAGTCTGCGTGGCGGCACCCTGTTGATGACGCCCCTGAAAGGCGCCGATGGCAAGAATTACGCCTTGGCCCAGGGCAACCTGGTGGTGGGCGGGTTGAGCGCGGAGGGCTCTGACGGCTCCAAGCTGACCGTTAACATCCCCAGCGCGGGGCGCATCCCCAACGGGGCGACCGTGGAACGCGAAGTGCCGAACAATTTCAATCAGGCGCCATTATTGACCCTCAATCTCAACGATGGGGATTTTACCACCGCCATGCGTGTGGCGGAGTCGATCAACCTCACTATCGGTCCCGGAACGGCCAAGGCCGTCGATGCCACTTCGATACGGGTCAACGCGCCGATCGATCCTGGCCAGAAGGTCACGTTCATCTCCATGCTGGAGGAGCTGGAGGTCAATCCCGGCAAGACTTCGGCCAAAGTCATCATCAACTCGCGTACCGGCACGGTGGTCATCAACAGCCAGGTCCGGGTCTATCCGGCGGCGGTCTCCCACGGCAATCTGGTAGTCAGTATCAGTGAAGAGACCGCGGTCTCGCAGCCTGGTCCCTTTGCCAGGGCCGGGCAGACGGCCGTGGTGCCGCAGAGTCAGGTCACGGTTACCGAAGAGGGTAAGGACCATATGTTTCTCTTCAATCCGGGGGCGTCCCTGGATGACGTGGTGCGTGCCGTCAACCAGGTGGGCGCCGCTCCCAGTGACCTGGTAGCCATCCTCGAGGCCTTGAAGGAGGCCGGCGCCCTGCGTGCAGAACTGTTGGTGATTTGATGAACGCTTCAACCCCCGCCCTGTATCACGATTTTTCGGGACTCACGGCCCTGAAGCATCAGGCGCGGGAGGACAAGGCAGGAACGGCTGATCAGGTTGCGCGTCAGTTTGAATCCCTGTTTGTGCAGATGATGGTCAAACAGATGCGACAGGCCAGTTTCGGCACTGGCTTGTTCGAGAGCAAACAGAGCGAATTCGTTCGCGATATGTACGACCAGCAGCTCTCCCTTCACCTGTCAGAACAACGTGGCCTCGGCATGGCGAAGCTGCTGCGTAATCAGCTTGGTGTGGAGGAGGCCGTGAAGACGCAGCCGAATACCTCACTTGAGGCATACTGGCAGCACCCGTCCGTGCTGGCAAGAGGCCGTGTCACAGCTGCCGTGAAAGCCGATAAAACTGCTGCAGAAGATCGGCCGACAGTCAACATCGACTCACCGGAATCCTTTGTGGAGGCGCTTTGGCCGGCTGCCGACAGCGCTGCGCAAGCGCTGGGATTGCCGACTGAGGCATTGCTTGCCCAGGCGGCCCTGGAGACCGGCTGGGGAGGGCATGTGATGCGGTCCGCGGATGGCGGAAGCAGCCACAATCTGTTCGGCATCAAGGCCGATCAGCGCTGGAGCGGTGACCGGGTCAGACAGGAAACATTGGAGTTTGAACAGGATGTCGCGGTGCGCCGGCGAGAGTATTTCCGCACCTATGGCTCATACGATGAGAGTTTCAGGGACTATGTGACCTTTCTCAAACAGAATCCCCGCTATACAAACGCCCTGCAGAATACTCGGGATGCCACGCAATACTTCAGGGCGCTGCAGGATGCGGGGTACGCCACCGATCCCGACTATGCGGAAAAAATAGTGCGGGTGATGCAGGGGGCGGAGATGCAGACCGCCCTCAACCGGCTTAAGGGATCGCTACGGCAGTCGATAAAGAGTGAAACAGAGGCGATTTAAGTGAGCATACTATCCATCGGTGTCTCAGGGTTGATTGCCAATTGGCATGCCTTGGACACGACAGGGCACAATATCTCGAATGTCAACACTGAGGGCTATAGCCGTCAGCGGATCGACTTCAATACCAGAGAACCCTTCCTGAGTCCGGCCGGGTATCTGGGGACCGGTGTTGAGAGCTCGGAAATCCAGCGCCAGTATGACACCTTTGTTGCCGGGCAGATGCGCACCAGTCTGACGGTCTCTTCCGAGTTGAGGGCCTACTATGAGGAGGCTCGGCGACTCGATGACCTGGTGGCGGATCCGGATGCCGGAATCCAGCCGACCATCCAGAATTTCTTCGATGCCCTGCAGGGGCTGGCCGATGATCCCACCTCGATTCCAGCCCGTCAGCTGGTACTGACCGAGGCGGAATCGATGGCAGACCGATTCCACTATTTCAATCAGCAGTTCGATGACACCCGCACCAGGATGAATGGTCAGATCGGGTTCAATGTCGGTGAAATCAACCGACTTGCGCAGAACATCGCCGATATCAATGCGGACATCAAGCTCGCTTACGGCAGCACCCCGAATGATCTGTTGGATAAACGTGACCAGTTGGTCAACGAACTGTCGGAACAGGTCGATATCCAGGTCCTGCAGCAGACCGATGGGGCATATAACGTATTCATCGGCAGGGGCCAGCCTCTGGTGATGGACACCACTGCCGCCACGCTCGGCACCCAGCCCTCCGGTCTCGATCCCAGCCACCTCGAGATTACGTTCAACTACTCATTCGGTACCCAGATCATTACCGACCAGATCAGCGGCGGCACCATCGGCGGCTTACTCAGGTTTCGCAAAGAGATTCTCGATCCAACCCAGGACAGGGTCGGACTGGTCGCAATCGGTATTGCAGACCAGCTCAATACCCAGCACCAAATGGGCCTCGATCTGGATGGTTTGGTCGGCGGTGCGCTCTTCAGTTCCAGCTCGGTACAGGTTCTGCCCCAGCCGGGTAACGGCAGTTCCATCACAGTCGATTACGATGATGTAGGTAACCTGACCGGTAACAGCTACGAGCTGACGTATGATGGGGCCGACTTTATCTTGCAGGATCTGGTCGCCGGGACAACCCAGACTCTGGCGGCGGGATCCAATATCGTTGACGGCCTCGATATCAATATCAATGCCGCCGGTGCGATAACCGGGGATACCTTCCTGATCCAGCCCACCCGATCGGCTTCCCTGGATATCGATCTTATGATCAACGATGTGAGAAGGCTGGCGGCTGGCGGTCCCGTGCAGGTGCGGCCAGCCGTTGACGGCAACGGCAACCCGCTGAACGGCGGTGATGCCCGAGTCACGCAGCCGGCGAACAGCTCCATGGCCGGACTGCCACTGGCCGGTGGCGATATACAACTGGTCTATGACGATCAGGGTGGGCCGGCCAGCGGCTTCGAGGTCTACTATCCCGGTTCGGTGCCTGGTGTTGATCCCTTCGATGATTTCATCGTCTACGACAATCTCAATACTGCGACGATAGCCGGTACCCAGGTCCCAAGTGCCCAGTTCACCGCCTACGGCGGCATCAGTTTCGCTATTTCCGGCGTGCCGGCGGATGGTGATAGTTTCACTATCAGCAATAACGGCAACGGCAGTAGCGACAATCGCAATGCCCTCTCCCTGCAGAACCTGCAAAACCAGAATCTGTTACTGGGCGGAACGGCCACCTTTGATGCGACCTATATCCAGATGGTCTCGGATGTGGGTTCGAAGACGCGTCACGCGGAACTGAATCTGGGAGCCCAGGAGAGTCTGCTGGTACGTTCGCGAGAGGCGATGGCGGAGATATCGGGCGTCAACCTCGATGAAGAGGCGGCCAAGCTGATTCAGTTTCAGCAGGCCTATCAGGCGTCGGCACAGGTGATAACGGTTGCCGGCACCCTCTTCGATACGCTATTAGGCGCGGTCAGGAGGTAGAGGTATGAGTAGGGTTTCCACATCCATGCTGTTCGACCGGGGCATCAATAGCATGCTCGAACGCCAGTCTGCAGTCAGCAGGGCGCAGATGCAGATCTCCACCGGTAAACGCATCCTGACACCCAAGGATGATCCCCCCGGCGCTGCCTATGTGCTCGATCTGCGTACCTCCATTACCCAGGTTGAACAGTATCAGAACAATGCCGACAGGGCTCAATCCCGACTCGAGCTGCAGGAAGCCACGTTGAGGGGGGTGGATGATCTGTTGCCGCGCATCATGGAGCTGGCCATCCAGGGGCAGAGTGACACCTACTCTGCGGCCGCGCGCCAGGCCATCGCCGAAGAACTGCGCCAGCTTAATGATGAATTGATGGCATTGGCCAATACCCGGGACAGTGACGGTGAGTTTATCTTTGCCGGTTATGATGCCGACACCATTCCATTCGGCAATCCCGCCGACGGTGTGTTCGCCTATGGCGGTGACATGGGTATCAGAACCCTGCAAATCTCGGCAACCCGACAGGTTCAGGACCGGGAAAACGGTTTCGATGTGTTCATGAATATAGAGACCGCGGCGGGCGGAAGACGAAACATCTTCGAAACCGTACATGGCATTATCGCGGGCATGGAGGCGGATGCGCCGAACAGCGCATTCATGGAGGATCTGCAACGGGCTCAGGAACACATGGTTACGGTCAGGGCGCGCGGCGGCGCGCGCCTGAATACCATCGATCAACAGCGCCTTATCAATGAAGACTTCATCTTCACCATGCAAAGTGCGCTATCCGAGACCGAAGATCTGGATATCGCAGAGGCGATCAGTCGCTTCGAACAGGATCTGGTGGCGTTGCAGGCGGCACAGCAGACCTTCAACATGGTGCAAGGTCTTTCACTCTTCAATTATCTCTAAGCAGCAGGGCGCCGCGGACTCCGGTCGAGCTGCAGACCCTGCCCCTCTTGCAGCAGACATTCCAACCTCCCTTATCAGGCGGTCGAGACCAATCTTTGGGGATTCGATGCGCGTACAGGCCTTTTGCGGAAAAATTAGGGAAGCTAACCCGAATATTTCACAAATAAAGAGGGTAAAACCCGTGTAGTTCAATAGAATTCAGTTACTTAGGCTGAAATTGAACGAGGTTTTGCCTGTGACAGAATGTACCCAAGGTCGTTTTGCTTTTCCAGCGGTAAAACGCCGCCAGGTTGAAGCGGATTTTTCCGGTGGTGATATCAGCAGTGATGGCGGCGTGTTGTTGCTACGACAAGCGGACCGACGGCTGGGATTGCTTGAAGCCGTCAATGACACTCTCGCTGATCCACGCGATGGCCGCTATGTGCAACATGATCAGATTTCTCTACTACGCCAGCGGGTCTATGCCCTGTGCCAGGGCTATGAAGACCTCAACGATCACGACAGTCTGCGACAAGATTTGGCCTTTCAGACGGCCGTGGAACAGGATCAGGCACTGGGCAGTTCACCCACGCTCTGTCGCTTGGAGAATCGGTCAGATCGGGCAACCGCTGTCGCGATCCATCAGGTCCTGATCGAGCAGTTCATCGCCTCGTTTGCCGAGCCACCCGAGGAGTTGATCCTGGACTTCGACGCCACCGATGACCGGGTTCACGGCCTGCAGGAAGGCCGCTTCTTCCACGGTTACTACGATAACTACTGCTTTCTCCCGTTGTACGTGTTTTGCGGCGAACAACTGCTGGTCAGCTATTTGCGCCCGAGCAAGATCGACGGGGCGAAACATGCGTGGGCGATCCTCGCCCTGCTGGTCAAACGCTTGCGTCAGGCGTGGCCGGCGGTGCGGATCATCCTGAGAGCCGACTCGGGCTTCTGTCGTCACCGCATGCTGCGCTGGTGTGAACGCCATGGCATTGGCTACATCGTAGGCCTGGCGCGCAACCACCGCCTGCAACGGATGATCGAGGAAGACTTCACTGCAGTCGAGCAATGCTTCAAGGCCAACGGACAGAAGCAACGCGTCTTCCTTGGCCTGCGCTACGGTGCACGCAGCTGGCGCCGTCGACGCGCGGTGATCGCCAAGCTGGAGGTGAGTGAGCGAGGGCGTAATCCCCGATTTGTCGTCACCAACCTCAACGGCGATGCCCAAACCCTTTACGACGACGTCTATTGTGCGCGGGGCGAGATGGAAAACCGCATCAAGGAACAACAGCTGGGGCTGTTTGCTGATCGCACCAGTGCACATCATTGGTGGACCAATCAGTTTCGCTTGCTGCTGTCGAGCCTGGCCTATGTGTTGATGGAAGCGATTCGCCGCTTGGCCTTACAGGGTACAGAACTGGCCAAGACCCAGGTCGGCACGCTGCGGCTTAAACTACTCAAAGTGGGTGCGGTGGTGATACGCAATACCCGGCGTGTCCGCTTCCTGCTCTCCAGTGTCTTTCCTTACCAGGCATTGTTCTTCAGTGTGGCCGAACGGCTGGAGCCAGGATAGCACGCGATGAGTGCTGCCCCGGCACGTTGATAAATAACGGGGTAAGGGGAAGCTGTGCCTGTCAGCCAGAAATCGGGGCGTTTGGAGCCGGTATCATCCTGTTTCTCGTCCCGGCCTTCTCCTCGTGCCAGTATCGGCAAATGGATGAAATATCCGGGCTAACTCGCATGTTTCATCCGTTTTTAAATTTAGCCGGTGATATGGCCAAGCTTGGATGGTTTGCCCTCACTGGGAACCAAACCTCTATCAAGCCCTGATTTTCCACCCTCCGGGCAGACTCCCCCTTACCCCCATTGTTGATCAACGTGCCGGGGCAGCACTCTGCCGGGCTATCCCGGCTTGAGTCGTGCCGCCACCTGGAAAAACAGCGCCTGATAGGGATAGGTGCTGGAGAGCAGGAAGCGGATCCGTCGCGTGTTGCGAATGATGACCGCCCCGATCTTGAACAGTTTGAGCCGGATCGTGGTCATCTGTGCACGCGCCAGTTCCGTGCCCTTCAGCGCGAGGCGCCGGATGGCCTCCATCAGCACATAGGCCAGACTGGACAGCAGTAGACGAAACTGATTGGCCCACCAGTAATGCGCGCTGGTGCGATCGGCGAACAGCCCCAGTTGCTGCTCCTTGATTCGGTTCTCCATGTCACCACGGGCGCAGTAGAGGTCATCGTAAAGGCGCTGTTTGTCGCCGGCCAGGTTGGTGACGATGAAGCGTGGATTTGGCCCCTTGTCGGTGACCTCCAGTTTGGCGATCACCTTGCGACGCGTCTTCCAGGTGCTGGCGGCATAGTGAAACTGAAAGAATTCCCGCATCTTCATGCCGGTTCGCTTCGCCAGTTCCTCAACCCACTGCATGGGCTCACGGATACACCGCAGCAAGGCGTCATTCTTGGCGATGCCCACGATATAGCCCACAGCGTTGCGCTCGCACCAGCTGAGCATGTGGTGACGGCAAAAGCCGCTATCGCCCCGAAAGATGATACGCACTTCAGGCCAAGCCCGGCGCAGGCGTTTGACCAACAGCGCCAGAATCGCCCAGGCATGCTTGGGCGCATCGATCCGGCTGGGCCGCAGATAACTCACCAGCAGTTGATCGCCACAAAAGACATACAGGGGCAGGAAGCAGTAGTGATCGTAGTAGCCGTGAAAGAAGCGGCCTTCCTGGCGGCCATGCACCGGATCATCCGTGGCGTCGAAATCCAGGATCAGCTCATCGGGTAGTGCATCATATGAGGCAATGAACTGCTCGAGCAGTAGGTTGTGGACATCAACGGCAACCCGGCGATCGACCCGGTTCTCCAGCCGACAAAGTGTCGACTGGCTGCCCAGTACCTCCTCGCGTTCGATCGAGCTCTGTAGGGCCGGGTCGGTGCGTAGTGTCTGATGGTCTTTCAGATCTTCATAACCCAGGCAGAGCCCATAGACTCGCTGGCGCAACAGGCTCAACTGGCTGTGTTCAATATAGCGGGGATCTCGCGGGTCGGGGATGACCGCATCAACCGCCTCGAGCAATCCCAGACGCCTGTCGATCTCACGCAGCAGCAACACGCCGCCGTCCGAGGTGATATCGCCACCGGAAAACTCGGCTTGAACCTTACGGCGTTTTAGGGCTGGAAAATCAAAGGCAGTCTGGGTACAGTTTGTCACAGGCAAAATCCTTTCGATTACAGTGTAAGCAACTGAATTATATCGAAGTATCAGGATTTTGCCTTTTTAATGCGTGAAATATTGGGGCTAAGGCATAGGATATTGCTTCCTCACGGAAGGTGATCGGTAATTCTCATAAACTTAAGTATAATCAACGACTAACGCTGACTGATGAGAGGCGGGGCGCAGCTATTTAAAGTGTGATGCGGGTTAAAGTTCCATGGCTGGGGGCCGCTACAAATATCGGAGGCGGTAAATACCAAAATTGTTGGTATATCCGCTAAATGCAAATCACCGACGATAGAGCGCTTAGATAGATGCCATCGTTGGTTCGATAGAGGAATTAGATCATGGCAATCACAGTCAATACTAATGTATTCTCCCTCGCGGCACAGAAAAACCTGGGTCGCACCCAATCCAACCTTGAAACCGCAGTACAACGCCTCTCATCAGGCCTGCGCATCAACATGGCGAAAGACGATGCCGCCGGCCTCGCTATCGCACAGCTGCAAACCGGCCAGGCACGGGGCATGACAGTCGCCCAGCGTAATATCGCAGACGGTATCTCCTATCGGAACGTGGCGGACGCCACCCTGCAGACCGTCAGTGATATGATGCAACGCCAGCGTGAACTCGCAGTGCAATACAGCAGCGGCCTCTACACCGCGGCCCAGCAGGGTTATATGTCGACCGAATTCGATGCCCTGACAACCGAGATCACAGACGCCCTGGCTCGCGCAACCTTCAACGGCACGGCAGTGTTCGGTGGCGGTGGTGCCATTCAGGTCGGCGCCAACGCCGGTCAGACCATCACTGTTTCCTCAGCCGCTCCTGCCCATACCGCTACCATCAGCAGTATCGCGTCAGTGGACACAGACCTCAATGCAGTGGCGGCAGAACTGGCGAACGTCGGTAGTCTGCAGAGCCGTCTGTCATCGGCCTCTCGCGTCGCCGCTTCCATCGAAGAGGCACAATATGCGGCCGCCGGACGCGTCATGGATGCGGACTTCGCCCGTGAAACCGCCAGAATGACCAGTGCTCAGGTCGTACAGCAGGCTGGTGTGGCCGCCTTGGCGCAGGCCAACTCTCTGCCACAGCTGGCCCTGGGTCTGCTTAGTTAAGGACGGCTATGGGGGTGGCGTTATCAGCCACCCCCATGATTTAGCGGAACAAATAGGTTAGGGTGTGATCATGCCAAACGTAATCAACAATTTGGCCAATGAGTATGCCTATAAGCGCGATGTCTCCAAGACTGCTCAGGGTCCCGCTGCGCAGAATCTGACTACCTCTGATGAGGTGGAAAAGAAACAGGCGGCGGATGTTGAACAACCGCTGGTTATCGACAGCAAAGCGCTGGCGCTCAACGTCGAAAACCTGACGCAGATAGTCAACAGGAATCTCGAGTTCAGTATCGATCAGGAAACCGGAACCCAGGTAATACGGGTAATCGATTCCGATACCAGTGAATTGGTCAGGCAGATTCCCCCGGATCAGATCTTGCATGTTATTTCTCATATAGAGGAGATGCAGGACGAGCTGTTACCGGGCGTCTTGTTGGATGACAGGGTTTAAACGCAGTACTCATACAATTGGTGAGGCTTAGCTAATCATGGCAATCGGCTTTTCAGGTATTGGCGCCGGGAGCGACTGGAACGGCATTATCAATCAGCTGTTGCAGATTGAGTCGCGACCGCTCGATCAGCTGCGCTCGCGTGAGAAGGAGATCGATAAGCAGATCAGCGACTACGGACTGATCAAGAGCGCAATCGATACATTCAAGGGCACCGTGGAAGATTTGACCACCACGACAGGTCTGGCGGTTTTTTCCACCAGTACCAGCGACGAATCCGTGGTGACCGTCAGCGCCGATGAAAACGCTGCGGTGTCGAGTTACGATATTGTCGTGGACCACCTGGCGAGTGGGGATAAGCTGGCTTCTTCCGCCTATGCCGACAGCAACACCGCAGTCGGTACGGGTACCTTGTCGATCACTGTCGATGGGTCGACCATGAATCTGACCCTGGATGGCAGCAACAATACGCTGGCCGATCTGCGTGATGCCATCAACAGCGCCACCGACAATCCGGGTGTTGCAGCCACCATCCTGAACGAGAGTGGTGGCAGCCGCTTGATCCTCACCAGTCAGGAGACCGGTGCGGCGAACGCCATTTCAGTCAGCTTCGTGGATGGCGATGACGGCAACAACACCGACGCCAATGGCCTCTCCAGACTATTCCATATCGGTGCCGGCGGCGATGGCCTTGCCGAACAGGTGGAGACAGCCCAGGATGCGCTGCTCTACATAGATGGTTTCACCGTCAATAGTGCATCGAATTCAGTGACCGGGGCCGTATCGGGGGTTACCTTCGAACTGGTGGCTGCCGGCAGCGCTTCGATCGGAATCACCCGGGACAACACCAGGATCGAGGAGAAGATCCAAGGGCTGGTCGATGCCTACAATACAGTGATGGAAAAGTTCGAAGAAATGGAAGCGAGCTCATTGGGGGGCGACAGCAGCCTGCGCAGGATGAGACAGGGTTTTGTCGATGTCCTCAATCAGGTTGCAACCGTGGATGCCGCCAGTGCCTACCTGTTTGAGATCGGTATCACTCGGGACAGAGAGGGTGTTCTCTCCCTCGACAGCAGTGATTTAGCGGATGCATTGGTCAACGATTTTGATCGTGTGTCACAGATCCTGACCGATGAAACCACAGGATTTGCAAACCGTTTCTATAACTACGCCGATCTGTTGCTGGATGTCGGTGGAGTTATCGAAGCCAAAGATGAAAGTCTGAACAATCAGAAGGACACTGTGCAGACTCAGATCGAGCGGGCGGAGCTGCGCCTGGACGATTATGAGAAAAAACTGATCGCCCAATTTACAGCTTTGGATCAAACGGTTGCTATACTGCAAAGTACCAGCAGTTTTCTCACTAGTCAGCTGGCTTCCATCCAGAACAGCTGAGCATGTACAACATTGGCTTAACCCGGATAGCTTGAAGGTCTAATAATGGTAAGTAACTCAGCAATAAACAGTTATCGTCAAGCAGCTTCATCTGAAGCCATGTATGCCACCCCCTTCCGTCTGGTGCAGATGCTGATGAACGGCGCCCTGGACGGCATCTCCAATGCAAAAGGCTCGATCCAGAGAAAGGAGCATGAAGCGAGGCATAACGAGATCAACTGGATCATCTCCGTGATCGATGCCCTGCGTGGCGCCCTTGATTTCGAGGCGGGCGGTGAGATAGCCAATAATCTCGACATGCTCTACGGCTACATGATCCGCCGTCTGTTTGAGGCAAACATACACCAGGACAGTGAGGCGCTCGATGAAGTGGCATCACTTCTGAAGGAGATCAAAACCGCCTGGGATGCCATGCCTGAAGCCGTTCAGAACGCCAAAAATATCAAAGACGTGGTAAAAACCACCTGATAACCGGCTCAACACCCCAGCCTTTGACAGGAGTAGCCTGTGACTCAGCTCGCGCAGAACCTCAATCTTGCCTTGGAGTTGAGTCAAGAGATCGTACGGCTCGCCGGCGAGAAATGCTGGTCCGATATGGATGAACTCGATCGGCAGCGGATGCAGATCCTGGAATCGATCTTTGCCGATCCCGAAATGCGGACCGGACATAGGGATTTCGAAGATCAGCTGGAGCAGATCGTGGCATTGAACAACCAGGCAATGGCGATTTGTACCGAGGCGAGAGAGGGGGTGATACAGGATGGCAAAAGGTTGAAACTGGGCAAGGAGGCCGTCAATGCCTATCTGAAACAATCATACGATTGATTCGGTTCTGTAGACGTACCGGTTAGCTGAGAATCAACTCAATGACCACCTTGCTGCCGAAATAGGCCAGCATCAATACCACAAATCCGCTGAGGGTCCATGTCAGGGCCATCTGTCCGCGCCATCCAAAGCGATAACGTCCCCATAACAGGGTGCCGAAGACAACCCAGGCTATGATCGAGAGCACGGTCTTGTGGGCAAGACGTTGTTCGAACATATTTTCCAGAAATGCGAATCCTGAGAGCAGGGCCAGGCTCAATAACACAAAACCCACCGCGATCATCTCGAACAGCAGGCTCTCCATGGTCTGCAGCGGGGGGAGGGCGCGTATGAAGCCACCCGGATGGCGTTGTCGCAGATGATGATCCTGAATGGCGAGTAAAACAGCCTGCACACTGGCCAGGGTGAATAGGCTATAGGCCAGCATGGAGACCAGGATGTGGATGGTCAGGCCGCTGGATAGCTGGTCGGTAATGAAGTGGACTGTCTGATATCGGCTCTCCAGGTAGAGGGCGATCGCTGCCAGGGGCATGATAACGATACCCAGGTTCTCTACCGGCTTGCTGATGCTCGAGACCAGCAACAGCAGGGTGATGGTCCAGGCGATCAGGGACATGGCATTGAAAATGCCTAGATTGATGCCCGAGGATGAGATCAGATTCTGATAGTGGGGAATGGCGTGCAGCGCCACACCGAGAAAACCCAAACCCAGTGCCAGAACGCGGGATCGCACCGAACTTTCATGGGTGCGGAACAGTCGCAATGCCAGGATCGAGCCGGCGGCCAGATAGGCGATAATGGCTAGTGTGGCGATCAATGTCCTGTAAATCCTTATCAACAGATGGGAATCAGCCGCGATGTTCGCATATTTTCCCGTTGCAGTGAAAGAGATGGCAAGGATTTCCCACGGACTGGTATACTGATTTTCATATTTTTTCATGACTCATTGTTGATTCTCATTCCGGGCGTAACCCACCAGAAACATCATGTTTGACAATCTGACTCAACGACTGGGCAAGGTGCTCACTAATCTGCGCGGCCAGGGCCGTCTCACGGATGACAATATCAAGGAGACCATGCGCGAAGTGCGGATGGCGCTGCTGGAGGCCGATGTGGCCCTGCCGGTGGTGCGTGAATTCATCGATCAGGTGAAGCGGAAAGCGATGGGTGAGGAGGTCATGAAGAGCCTCACTCCCGGCCAGACCCTGATCAAGATCGTCAATGATGAATTGATTCACGTGATGGGTGAGGCCAACGAAGCCCTTGATCTGGCGGTGCAACCACCGGCAGTGATACTGATGGCGGGTTTGCAAGGCTCGGGTAAGACCACCAGTGCCGCCAAACTTGGCCGCTGGTTGCTGCAGCAGGGAAAAAAGAAGATCGGCGTTGTCAGTTGCGACGTCTACCGCCCCGCGGCGATCGATCAGTTGGAGACCCTGGCTCGGGATGTGGGGCTTGACTTTATACCCAGTTCAGGTGACGAAAAGCCATTGGACATCGCCAAAAGGGCGCTGAAGGAGACGGCAAAGGGGTTTGCCGAGGTGCTGATTGTCGATACCGCCGGCAGGCTGCATGTCGATGAGGAGATGATGGGGGAAATTAAGCGGCTCCATCAGGTCCTCGATCCGGTGGAGACCCTGTTCGTCGTGGATAGCATGACCGGACAGGATGCCGCGAATACCGCCAAGGCCTTCAATGACGCACTGCCGCTGACAGGCGTGATTCTGACCAAGGCCGATGGTGATGCCCGTGGCGGCGCTGCCCTGTCGATACGTCAGATCACGGGGAAACCGATTAAATTCATCGGCGTCGGTGAAAAGACCGATGCCCTTGAGGCCTTTCATCCCGATCGCATCGCCTCACGTATTCTGGGCATGGGCGATGTCCTCAGCCTGGTGGAAGAGGTGGGCCGCAAGGTCGATCAGGAGAAGGCAGCAAAACTGGCGAAAAAACTCCAAAAGGGAAAGGGATTCGACCTGGAGGATTTCAAGGAGCAGATGCTGCAGATGGCCAATATGGGGGGCATGAGCGGCCTGCTGGACAAATTACCGGGCATGGGAGAGATACCCGATCATGTGAAAAATCAGGTGAACGACAAAGAGATCGGGCGGCTGATAGCAATCATCAACTCCATGACGCCCCATGAACGGACCTTCCCGGCGGTTATCAAAGGATCCCGTAAACGCCGCATCGCTGCCGGTTCCGGTACCCAGGTGCAGGATGTGAACAAATTGCTCAAGCAATTCATGCAGATGCAGAAAATGATGAAAAAGATGAAGGGCGGGGGTATGAAGAAGATGATGCGGGGGATGGCAGGGCGCTTTCCGGGTGGGGGCATGCCACCGGGGGGTGGCGGCTTTCCGTTTTGAGTTAGGATATTGAATTAATTATAAATTTTGAATTGTGAGTTTTGAATTGGTGGATTGCGTTTCGCGCCCGACTGGTTTGCTAAAGGTGTGAGTGCAGCGAACACGTCAATTTAAAAATCACAATTCAACATTCAAAATTAGATTCCCGCTTCACATCGGCCCAAAGTTGGTTATAATACGCCGTTTCCCGCCGGCAGGTTCCGGTGTGTTAGCAAATTTCTAAGGATACATCATGGTAACCATACGCCTTTCAAGAACGGGCGCAAAAAAGCGGCCCTTTTACCACATTGTGGTCACCGACAGCCGCAATGCGCGTGACGGTCGCTATATCGAACGTCTCGGTTTCTTCAATCCCGTAGCAGTGGGTGGCGAAGAGGGATTGCGAATTGATCAGGCGCGTGTGCAGCACTGGATTTCCAAGGGTGCGCAGCCGAGCGATCGGGTGACGGCTCTACTGAAACAGGCGGCTAAGCAGGCAGCCTGACAGTCAGCCTCCCGTCCCGGGTGAAAGCCGCGCAGGGGGACGGAGAAGATGTCACAAGATAAGTTTATAATAATGGGCCGGGTTTCTGGCCTGTTTGGTGTCAGGGGGTGGCTCAAGATCTACTCCCACACCTCGCCGAGAGAGGGAATCGTCCGCTACCGGGATTGGTACCTCAAGCGAGGGGATGATTGGAAGCGCCATAGGCTGGTTACAGGTCGTAGTCAGGGTAAGGGCGTGGTTGCCCAACTGCAGGGTATAGACAACCGGGATCTTGCAACCCCATTGGTGAACTGCGATATCGCTGTTAGGCGTGAGCAGTTGCCGCCACTGGAATCAGGCGAGTATTACTGGAATGACCTGCAGGGATTGCGGGTGTTAAATCTCCAAGGGATTGAATTGGGTGTCGTCTCACACCTCTTCGAGACCGGGGCCAACGATGTATTGGTGGTCCGCGGTGAGCGCGAAAGGTTGATACCCTACACCAAGGGTGAGGCCATACGGGAGGTGGATCTGGAGCACGGCCGGGTCATCGTGGACTGGGATCCTGACTTCTGATGCGCTTCGACCTGGTGACGCTGATGCCGGCTATGTTAGATGCCTTGACTAAGGAGGGTGTCGTAGCCAGAGCGATAGGCCGCCGACTGGCGCAGATCGAACTTTGGAATCCCCGCGACCATACCAGGGATGTGCATCGCACGGTGGATGACCGGCCCTACGGTGGCGGCCCCGGCATGGTGATGAAGTACCAGCCGCTGCAACAGGCGATCGAGTCGGCGCTGAGTGCATCTCCGCAGGCGAAGGTGATCTATATGAGCCCGCAAGGGGTCAGGTTTGATCAGCAGCGGGCACAAACGGTTGTTGAAAATCGACAGCCGCTGTTGCTGATAGCGGGCCGCTATGAAGGCATCGATGAGCGTATTATAGAACGCTATGTGGATGAAGAGTGGTCCATAGGCGACTATGTTTTAAGCGGCGGTGAACTGGCCGCGATGGCAGTTCTTGATGCGGTGATAAGGCTGATCCCCGGCGCTCTGGGCGATGCCGATTCCGCTCAACAGGATTCATTCATGGACGGGTTGCTGGATTGTCCGCACTATACCCGTCCTGAGCAGATCGACGGCATGTCTGTGCCGTTAGTGCTGCAAGGCGGTAACCATGACGCCATACGGCGTTGGCGCCTGCAGCAGGCACTCAAGCGCACTCGGGAGAGACGCCCCGATCTGCTGCAGGACCGTCAGATGACGGTGGAAGAAGAGAAGTTATTAGCAGAAATCATTGCTGCGTCGGGAGACGCGGAGCAGACACAGGAGCAATAGACCATGAGTAATATCATCGCAGAACTCGAAGCCGAGCAGATGGGTCGTGAGATTCCGGATTTTGGCCCCGGTGATACCGTTGTGGTTCAAGTACGGGTTAAGGAGGGGCAGCGTGAGCGCCTGCAGGCCTTCGAGGGTATCGTGATCGCCAAGCGCAACCGCGGACTCAACTCGGCATTCACCGTTCGCAAGATCTCGCATGGCGAGGGTGTCGAGCGTGTATTCCAGACCTACAGCCCGACCGTAGCCTCAGTTAAAGTGACGCGTCGAGGTGATGTGCGTCGCGCTAAACTCTACTATCTGCGCGGACGGACCGGTAAGGCTGCGCGTATTAAAGAGAAAATCTAGAAAATTCAACCTGTAAACCGGTTGTTGAGAGAGCCGCTCTGTTGTTGGACAGGGCGGCTTTTTTGTTCTCAGTTGAATGGTGCGGCAAGCCGCACCCTACAGGTCGATCACTACCTGCTTGATGCTGTTGTCGTCCGGCGATGTGGAGATGTGGAAGTAGAGTGATCTCATCAGGTCGAGCATCTTGAAATTGTTGCTCAACACTTCGCCCTCCATTTTTTCCAGACCGCGATCGCGGGCAACCTCCATCAGCTGGTGCATCAGCTTGTGCCCGATGCCCTGGCGTTGCCACTGATCGGATACCACCAAGGCGAATTCGCAGCTCTTTTTGTCGGGGTTGATCACATAGCGGGCGACACCCAATTCGATTTCATGGTTGCCGTCCTCGGTGACTGCGATCAGGGCCATCTCATTGTGATAGTCGATCTGCGTGAATCGTGTCAGCATCTCCGGGGTCAGTTCCTGTATCGAGCTCATGAAGCGGAAATATTTCGCTTCATCGGAGAGCTGGCGGGTGAAGGTCTGTTCCAGGTCGGCGTCTTCCGGGCGGATGGGCCTGATCACGATATTGGTGCCGTTGGGCAACTGGCTGGAGTTGACCAGATTGACCGGGTAGGGATGGATTGCCAGATGGTGATAGGGATCGGTGGATGGGCGCGGGAAATCGACCCGTATGCGTGCATCCACGGCGACCGCCCCTTGATCATCGACAATCAATGGATTGATGTCCATCTCATGAATCCAGGGCAGTTCACAAGCCATGGTCGATACCCGCAATAATACATCAATGAGAGCTTCGCGATTGGCGGGCGGCATATGCCGGAACTGGTTCAGCAGTTTTGCCGCCTTGGTGCGGTCGATCAGATCGCTGGCGAGGCTGCGGTTGAGGGGTGGCAGAGCAATCGCCGAGTCGCCCATCACTTCCACCGCGGTGCCGCCGCTGCCGAAACTGATAACCGGCCCGAATACCGGATCACGCACGATACCGATGAGGAGTTCCCGTCCGTTCGGACTCTGATACATCTGCTCGACAGTCACGCCCTCCACGTTCGCTTCTGGACGGGTCTCCTTGACCTGTTCGATCAGATCCCGGTAGGTACTTCGTACAACCTGGGCGTTGCTGATATTGAGTCGAATGCCGCCGGCGTCGGATTTGTGGGAGATGTCGGGCGAGTAGATCTTCATGGCAACGGGGAAACCGATCGATTCAGCCAGTATCAATGCCTCATTGGCGGAACGTGCAATACCGTTACGTACCGCGTTGATGCGGAAGGCGCCGAGCAAGGCAAATGATTCAGGCTCGGTGAGGATTTTACGCTGTTCCGACAGAGCGCTTTCTATGATGAGGCGCGCCCCTTCGGTATCGGGCTGGATGTGACGGCGGGAACTCTTGGCGGGTGTCTGTAGCAACAGGCGCTGATTCTTCTGGTAGGAAGAGAGGTAGGAGAAGGCATCGACTGCGTTTTCCAGGGTCCGAAAACTGGGTAACCTGGCGTCTTTGAACAGCTTGCGCGCAGTTTCGATCTGTTTACCCCCCATCCAGCTGGTCAGGATCGGTTTCTTATGGGAATCCGCCAAATCGATCAGGGCCCCGGCAACCTCTTCCGGTTCGGTCATCGCCTGAGGGGTCAGTATGACGATGGTGCCGTCCACACCCGGATCGTTGAGACAGATGTCGACTGCAGCACGGTAGCGCTCGGGGGGGGCGTCACCGATGATGTCCACGGGATTTCCATGGGACCATACATCCGGTAGAACTTTGTTCAATGCATCGATTGTTTGATCATTGAATTCCGCCAGTTCGATATTCAGGTCCGAAGCCCTGTCGGCGGCCATGACGCCCGGACCACCGCCATTGGTTATAATAGCCAGCCTGTCGCCATAGACCCGATAGCGGGAAGAGAGCGCCTTGGCGGCTGAGAAGAGTTGTGAAATGGTCTCCACTCGTAGCACACCGGAACGGGAGAGCGCGGCGGAAAAGGTTTCATCGCTGCCTACCAGGGCGCCGGTGTGTGACATCGAGGCTTCCGCCCCGGCCGCATGCCGTCCCACCTTGAGTACAATGACGGGTTTGATGCGCGCCGCCGCCCTCAAGCCACTCATAAAGCGACGTGCGTCCTTTATACCCTCCACATACAGCAGGATACTGTCTGTCATGGGATCCGATACCAGGAAATCAAGGTAGTCGCCAAAATCCAGATCCGCCCCGATACCGGAGGAGATGACGGTTGAGAAACCGATATCGTTGACCTCCGCCCAATCGAGGATGGCAGTGCAGATTGCGCCTGACTGAGAAACGAGCGCCAGATTGCCGGGGGCTGCATTGTTGTTGCCGAAGGTAATATTGATGCCTTGATCCGGTCGAATCAGGCCAAGACAGTTGGGGCCGATAAAGCGCATCCCATAGTCCTTTGCCAGTTCAACGATCCTGTCTTCAAGACGCCGGCCGGCGGTTCCGGATTCACGGAAACCGGCGGACAGAATGATCATGGTCTTAACGCCGTGTTCGCCGCAGGCCTGTACGATTGCGGGTATCGTTTTGGCCGGTGTGGCGACGACAGCGAGCTCAACAGGCCTGCTGATTGCCTCGATACTTTTGTAAGCCTTAATACCCTGTACTTTGTCGTGTTTGAGGTTGATCGGGTATATCTCCCCCTTGAATCCGGATGATATGAGATTTTTGAATACCACCTCACCGACTGAATTCTTCCTGTCGCTGGCACCAAACATGGCGATGCTTTTTGGAGAGAAGAGAGACGTCAAATAGTGTGATTGCATAATCTACTGCCTGTTGAACTTCGTAAGATGATATGGAGTATGATGTCCTTGATTACTCATTAAGGCACAGTGTGAAACTCAGACAACACCGCTAAAGAAAAGTATCAGTATCGATCACTATCGATAGCGGCATGATGGGCTTGAAGTTTACCGGTATATGATGACAATTTCTTTAACTAAGTTGTGATTTTTTAATGATTTATACTGAGTATTGCCCGCTCAAATAGAGGCATTGGAAGTGAGGTTTGGAAATTGAAGACCGCATACATAACACACCCGGATTGCCTGTTGCATGATACCGGTGAGGGACACCCCGAAAACGCAGGTCGTCTGCAGGCGATCGATGACCGGTTGATGGCGGCACAACTGTATGATTTTTTACGTCACTACGATGCACCCGAGGTAACAAAACAGCAACTGTTGCGTTGTCACGACGTAGCCTATCTCAATCAGGTTGACAAATTGATGCCGCAAAACGGTTATGCTCATCTTGATCCGGATACGGTTGTCAGTCCTGACAGCATGCAAGCCGCAAAACGGGCGGCAGGTGCCGTTATACAGGCGGTGGATCTGATCATGAATGAGGGTTTGTCGAATGCCTTTTGCAGTGTCAGGCCTCCAGGGCATCATGCAGAAAAAATGCGCACCATGGGGTTTTGCATTTATGGCAATGCCTCAATCGGAGCCGCTCATGCAATGGAAGAGTATGGTCTGGAACGAGTCGCCATACTTGATTTCGACGTACATCATGGCAATGGAAGCGAAGATATCTTTCGTGACGATCGAAGGGTGATCGTCTGTTCAACCTTTCAGCACCCTTTCTATCCTTATACGGATATTGAAGAGAGTCCCGATCATATAATTTGCGCGCCCCTGGAGGCGACCGCAAAGAGCGCCGAATTCAGGGATGCAGTCACCCGGCACTGGCTACCGGCGCTGAATCATTTCAAGCCGCAGATGTTCTTTGTCTCTGCCGGATTCGATGCCCATATCGAGGATGACATGTCGGGTGTCAGCCTGACGGAAGCGGACTACCGCTGGGTAACGCAGCAGATCAAGACCTTGGCGGAGCAGTATGCCGAGGGGAGGATTGTTTCAGTCCTGGAGGGTGGCTATGAACCCCACGCCCTGGCGCGCAGCGTCGAGACGCATATCCGGGTATTGATGGATTTAGGTTGAGGAACGAGTCCGCAAATGAACGCGAATAAACGCAAATAATAATTCAACTCTTTATTTCATATCGTTCCCACGCTCCCGCGTGGTAACGCATAGGACGGGTAGGGCATCATGACGAGATATGAATTCCCCCGCAGGAAAGTGGGAACTGGGACAAATTAAATCATGAGAGATATTCGGTGGGACGGGCTCCAGCCTTTATGCTGGTTTCATTTTATCTGAGTTTGCGTTAAATAGCGTTCATTTGCGGACATATAACAAATGGCATTCAGTTTCTATTGGCATGACTATGAAACCTGGGGCGCCGATCCGCGCCGCGACAGAGCGTCTCAATTCGCGGGCGTGCGTACCGACGCGGATCTGAATCCGGTCGGTGACCCGCTGGTCATCTACTGCAAGCCGAGTGACGATATGCTGCCCCAGCCGGAAGCCTGTCTTGTGACCGGTATCACGCCGCAAAAGGCGCTCAGAGAGGGATTGGTTGAAGCCGGGTTCATCAAGCGTATCCATCAACAACTTTCCGCAGCGGAAACGTGCGGAGTCGGTTACAACACGATTCGCTTTGATGATGAAGTAACACGCAACACACTGTACAGGAATTTTTACGATCCCTACGCGAGAGAGTGGCAGCATGGATCATCCCGCTGGGATATCATCGATATGGTTCGCCTGACCCATGCCCTGAGGCCTGAGGGCATTGAGTGGCCGCAAAATGAAGCGGGTGTGACCAGTTTTCGTCTCGAGGCGCTCAGTGCCGCCAATAATATCTCCCATGAATCCGCTCACGATGCACTCTCCGATGTCTATGCAACGATTGAGTTGGCACGGCTGATTAAACAGCGTCAGCCAAAACTCTACGACTATCTGTTCAACAGCCGCAAGAAAAATGTCATAGCGGAGCGCCTGAATCTGCAAAAGCGCCGGACGGTATTGCATGTCTCATCGATGTATCCGGCCGCACTGGGTTGCATCGCGATGGTCGTGCCGTTGCTGAAGCATCCCGTCAATCCCAACGGTGTGATCGTATATGATCTTCGCCATGATCCGGAACCGCTGTTCAGGCTGTCGGAGGAGGTTCTGCATGAGCGGCTGTTTACGCCTGGCGCGGATCTGCCCGAGGGCGTCGGACGTATTCCACTGAAGACCGTACACATCAATAAGTGTCCGGTCGTCGTACCTCTATCCACGCTGACAGAGGATGCGGCAAAGCGGTGGCATATCGATCCGAGGCAGGGTGAGGCCTATCGGCAACGGTTGTTGGCTGAACCGGATTTCATCGGCAAAATAGGGAATATTCACAAAAGAGGCGGCTTCGAGCCGGTCAGCGATCCCGATCAGGCGCTCTATAGCGGCGGATTCTTTTCCCGTGATGACCGACAGCGCATGGATGCAATTTTAGCGGCAGAACCGGCTTCCCTGGCTCAATTCCCCCTGGTTTTTGACGATGCGCGTCTGCCTGAAATGTTGTTCAGGTATCGGGCGAGAAACTGGCCTGAACTGCTTTCTGTGGAGGAGAATCAGCGGTGGCAGGAATATCGCGAAGCCAGGTTGCAGGAGCCCGATGGCGGCGGCAGTATCACCCTCAGTGAGTATCTGGCACGGCTGGACGATCTTGAAGCGGATCCGACGCTTATGCCGGAAAAAAGGGACCTGATCTCACAGTTGCTGAGCTGGGCTGAGCGGATTGCGCCGGAGATTTAGGGCCTGTTAACACTAATCCAATACGCCCTGCTGGGGGCGAAAACAGCCCCAGCCCTTCAGGCACAACAGGGTGCATTGGATTAGTGTTAACAGGCCCTAGTGCTTATTCATCGATCCAGTTCCGCAAGGCTTCGATTATTCCTTTCGCTTGATCCTTGCTGGAAATATTGAATTTACTCTTTTGCATATATTCACCGCTACGTTTCTGATAGCGGCGGATGGTATATTTATCTGCACCGTACTGCTGCTTGGCTCTGTCCCAATCCTGATAACGAAATATGATGGTTGTCCATGCTCCCTTGGAGAGTACGACTTTGTCCAGTTCCTTGACGACATCGATGCCGTCCTCCGAGTAGGTGACGCTGAGTTCTTCAGGTGTTGATGCCATTTGAAATTCTGTTCCTAAATGTAACGGTGGATGATTTGTTTTCAGCGCGCTTCACTCGCACCGAATTGCCTTAAAATTCTTTCGATATCCCGATTTTTCCGCTCAATGGCAAGCGCCAGCGGGCTCATTCCCGCGCGATTGCGTATATCCAGGCTGGCTCCACGGTTGATGAGATATTTTGCCACCACCCGCTGATCATTGAGAATCGCCGAATGGAGGGGAGTATTGCCGTCTGTATCCGTATTATCAAGTGTTGCGCCCCGGCGTAACAGGAATCCAATCACGTCACGATCAGCGCTGCCCAGTTTTGCGGTTTCGTGCAATGCGGCATTCGGGTCGAGTTTTGCGCCGTTTTTGAATAGATATTCCGCAACAATGGTGTTGCGTGCAATCAGCGCTTTAAGCAGTGGTGTGTGGCCTTGAGGGTCGGTAACCTCAAGATCAGCGCCGTTTTTGACCAGGATTTTGGTCATCACCAGGCTCCCCTTTGTCGCCGCAACATGCAGTGGCGTCATTCCCTCAGGTCCAGGTTTGTTGATGTCGGCGTTCCAATGGATATTGCGTTCCAGTTGATCGATATCACCGATCTGGACAGCGCGCGCGAGGGTGATAGTGGGTTCGCTGGGCTGGCTGCAGCCGATAAGCGTGGATAGGCAGATGATACTGATGAGGTTGAATCTGTCGGACATAGTGGAAGATAGTAAATCGTTCTCTACCAAAGCTGCAAGCAGAGACTGTCGATGATTGGCCTGACGGCGGGCACGTGATAGGGTTTAGCCGCCATGATAACAAAACTGATTCTCACCCTTACGGTTATAGCCATTGCCTGGTTGGTGGTTAAGAACAGACAACAACGCGTACAGGCCATCACCCATGATAGCCAGCCTGATGTTGCGGCAAGACGCGGTACGAATCCCCTGCTCAAATGGGGGGCTTATGCACTGTTGGCTATGCTGTTGGCGGGTAGTGGGGCCTATCTCTTCGTGCAGTGGCAGGATTCCACCCGTGTAGTCACTGTAATCGTGGTCGACACCCAGACGGGGAGAAGTGTCAGTTACCAGGCGAGGCGCGGCGACATCGAAGAGCGCTATTTCGTCACCCTGGACGGCAGGGAGGTCAGTGTGGCCAACAATGAACGCATCGAACTGGAGTCGGCTTCCCGGCAACGCCCGTGAGGTATACGCTCGCTCCAGGTTTTTTCAGATCTGCCGATAAAGAGCCAGAAGCTTAGGGCCTGTTGACACTGGCCGGCAACCCGCCAGGGTTCTGGTGGATTCGGGCAGTTAACGAAAATTGGTAATCGGTGAGTAGCTCCATCAGATGTCATTCTCCCATCGCGTCATAAAACAGTGTTATGCCATGCAGGGTTCCACCCGTTACACCGGGCTGAAACAAGCAGTGTACAATCTGTTGGAGAATCCCCGCGCGCCGATTCGTCCCTATTTCGATATCTTCATGATCCTGCTTGTTTTGACCACGGTATGGATGCTGATCTATGAGGTCAAGCATGACCTGGGTATGTTTGCTGATCTGTTCGAGATGATTGCGGTCGGGATATTCATCATCGAATATCTGTTGCGTTTCTGGATTTTCAATGACAGCCACAAAGTGATACTTGAACGCTACGAGCGTGCCGAGTTCATCAATCAGCCCTTCCAGGTCTGGCCCGCACTTTGGCGGGCTTTTCTGGAAAAAATCAGATATGTCGTTCAACCACTGGCGATTATCGATCTGCTGGCGATCATTCCCAGCTACCGGCCATTGCGGTTTCTGCGTATCTTCTTGCTGTTTCGCCTTTTCAAGCTGTTCCGCTATACCCGCAGTATCAGTGAGTTCGTCAAGGTGCTTTCCGAGAAACGGATCGAGCTGGTGACGCTGTTTATCTTTATGGCCTTCATCACCTTCACTGCCGCCACCGCAATATTCTTCTTTGAGGCCGATCAGCAGGACGCCCAGATAACAGGCTTCTTCGACAGCGTCTATTGGGCTCTGGTGACCATGTCAACGGTTGGGTATGGTGACATAACACCGCACACCACCGAAGGACGGGTCGTCACCCTGGTGCTGATCATCGCCGGATTGGGCGTGATCTCGTTTTTCACCTCCATCATCGTCTCCGCCTTTGGCGAGAAGATCGACGAAATTCGCGCCCACCGGATCTATTCCGAGGTTGAACGTAAACGTATCGATACCCTGATCTGCGGTTTTGGGCGGGTAGGGCAGGTGGTTGCGGAACGCATGGCAGGGGACAAACGCGCCTTTATCGTGATTGATCCGCTGGATGAGAATGCGCTCATCGCCAAACAGCGCGGCCACCTGGCGGTGGTCGGAGATGGAGAAGATACCGAGTTGTTATCAAGTCTGGGAATCGAAAAGCGTATAAAGCGGTTGCTTTGCCTTACCGGGGATGATGTGGTCAATGTTTATATCACCCTTTCCGCAAAGCAGTTGAATCCAAACATCGAAATCATCTCCCGCGCCAACCATCGGGAAAATCTATCCAAACTCTACCGTGCCGGTGCCGACTATTGCGTCGCACCCAATCAGGTGTTCGGTTTGATCGCAGCCGAGTACGCCGGGCAACCGGTCGCTTTCGAGGCCATTTATGGATTGCTGACCGGCCAATCTCTAGAAGGAATTGAGGCAGTGCGTGTCAAGCAGGAGAGTGTATTGGTCGGGCGACGCATTGATAGTATCGATTTCAGGCACCGCAAACTGACACCCTTTGGTGTGATACGCGAAGCGGGATGCGGCACGGCTGAAGAGCATGCCTACTATGATCTGCAAGGGAGTTGTTTCTTCCTTAACCCCAAAGATAATTTCACGCTCAAAAAGGATGATCTGCTTGTATTGATGGGACACGAATACAGCGTGGTTCACTTTCGTGACTGTCTCGAAAGGGGGACGCTCTGATGAGCCGGCTCGACACCCTGATATTCGGTTGCGGTGCACTGGGTCATGAGGTCGCCATGCAACTGGCGGAACGTGGTGTCGAGGCATACCTCTACAGCAACGATCTGAATGAAGTCGGGGCGCTGCTGGCAAAGGGAATGCAGGCCGCAGTGGTCGATTTCAAGAATGATGACAAGCTGCGTGAAATCGGCATAGGCAGATGGGTAAAGACGATATTCTGTCTTTTCTCCCAAGAACCGAACAATCTTTTTCTGACGCTGTCCGCCAGATCCATCGATCCCGGTCTCAAGATCGTCTGTGTTTGTGAGTCAGCTGCGTCCGGGGAGCGCTTAAAGGCGGCGGGCGCGACAAAAGTGATCGATCCATACGAAATCAGCGGCCACCGTGTGCATGAACGCATCGCCAGGCCCTATCTGGTCGAGATGCTCGAAAGCTCACTATTCGGCAAGCATATCGACATAGCCGAGATTGAGATGCCCGAAGATTCCAGATTGTCGGGGGTGGCATTGAACGATCTGCAGCTGGAAAAACAGTTCAATCTGATCATCACCGGGGTGGTCGACCTGGAGTTGGGAAATCAACTGATCTTCGCCAACAGCGGTGTATCGCACCGGTTGCACGCCGGGGATATTTTGGTGGTTATTGGGCCGAATCAGGAAATTTCCCGTCTCAAGCAGGCCGTAGCTGAAGATTTGTTGGAACCCCCGCCAGGTTCACGGGATCTATAGGGGTAGCGTCGATTCATGCGGCAATTCAGTTGCCGCTAGCCACCTCGAAGAGTGAGTTCGTTCAGGTATGTGACGCTGGGCAGCGTCAGTTTCAATCCCGTCAGGGTAATGCAGAGCCTAAGCAGGGGCACTTCGCAGAACGCCCGAAATGGGATCTGCAGATGCCTTGCCGGCCTGCGCCTCGGCGGTCGTTACTGGCGTGGTCGATATTTGTTGCACTATGCTTTCGAGTAATGAGCGGGCCTGTTGAGGCGTGTTCAAGGCGTTCTCCGAGGCCTGAGCGCGGTTATTCTCGATATCGAAGAGCCTACGTGCCTGATCGACCTCAACTGCTGCGGCGCTGTCTGCCTGCGTCGCCTGTGATTGCTGAGTCGTTGATTGTACCGAGGTCTCCATCGGTTTCTGGCTGGTGTGTGATCTACCCGACTGATCCGTTGATGGGTTGATGGGTCTGTCGCTGTTGACGGGGCTGATCATGATACCGACTCCTCTAGAGACAAAAATTTGACGCATTCAGCTGCGATTCAGCATTTATAAGGGATAATGCCAGAAACGTGCCAACAGACTATTGCAGAGTATAGCCAAGTGAATAATGCTCAGGGGATTGGAAGATGATCGTGCGAATTGAAGCCCTAATCCTCCTCTTGGGGCTGATACTCGCTGGATCATCAGAAGCGGCGAAGGCGCCGGTGCTTGGGGAATATCTTGAATATACGCTGAAATTTCGCGGCGTGGTGACCGGTTTCGTGGAACTGGACATCGCGAAAATGACCATGGCGGTGGAGCGCAAGATGGGACATGTGGATGACAATCCAGCCTATGTCACCAACCTGCAGCTCACCACAGAGCCCTACCGTAAGGCCGAGATGCTATATCCTGTGAGATTGACCTATCGCAGCTGGCTGGATGCTCACAAACTCTACCCTCTTGTGGCTGTTAAATCCCTGAAAACAAGGGAGCAGAAAGAGGCGCTGATGTGGTTCGATCATACCCAGGGCGAGGCCTATAATTACCAATCCGGCAAGTCGGCTAGCGAGGCGGCAGGCAAACCTCCGGTAAGCTTAAAACGGATTACAGAGCTGCCTGATGAGCAATGGGAAAAACTATTGCAGACCCACCGCGTTGCCTTTGACGACAGCGAGGCATTGGATTACATCAGCTTTCTGCACCGTCTTCGCGGTATGCCGCTGAAACCGGGCACCCAGCTCGATTTCTCCACATCCAATGGCGAGAAACTCAATGCATATCATATCAAGGTGGGTCAGGAACGGTTGGTGAGAGCCGGTTGGAACCGGCCTGCCTTCAAGGTGAGGTTGTGGGAGGTTGACCCTGAGAATGGCAAAAGGGCTAACAAGATGGTTCTCTGGTTGAGTGATGATGAAGAGCGACTGTTACTGCGTTTCTATGCGGAGCGTACCTTTGGCGCCATGGAGGGAATTCTTGATACAGGCCGTCCCCTTGATGGTGAAGACGCTGGATTTTCCGAAGCGACCCGCTCCTCCCTGGAGAGCTATCTCGGCTTCTAGGGCCTGTCAACACTAATCCAACTGGCCCTGTTGTGCCTGAAAAAGCGCCAATCAAGGCGTACCCCAAGGACGGCAGGGCCGATAGGATTAGTGTTGACAGACTTTAGGTTATTCCCTGCCCCTTCGATCAATCGTCTGAGATATTAAATTTTGCCTTGCCTTCGGATGGAGCCGGTTCGGGCTGTACCACCTTCAAGTGATCGATGTTTGGGATGGGTGCGGGTTTGACGGGTGTCTGGCAATCTTCCAGGCTGCCCTGGTTGGCAGGCGCCATACTTAAAGCTGCTGTGTCAATTCTGGCTGGTTCAGGGGGCGATTCTTCAATCAAGGTCGCTCCCGGTTTATCCAATTCCAATGAGGATGTATCGATTTCGAGAGGCTCCGGTTCCGGGGATTCGTCCAGCGTGATACCGGGTTTGTCCATATCCAGCGAGCTGATATCGGGAATCTCCACAGCCTCCACTGTCGGTGCGCAGTCGCTCAGGTCGAAACCTTGTGCCGATGAGAGTTCATAGTCCGGAACGGCGATGGGCGGGGTATCCGAATGGCTGTCAGCCGGTGGTTCCATGGGCCCATCCGCGAAAGTCAATTCGCTACTTGCCTGATGGGAATCGGTGGCGGCAACCTTTGCCTGCTCTGCCGGGGGGCGTTGTTGAGTCGGTTTGGCAGTGGGAGGTGGGGCGTCGGCAGGTACGATATCCACCAAACCGCCCGCATCGCGAAATGTGATGCGAAACCTAATTGCCCGATCCATATCCACGCTCTTCTTTATCGGGATCGGTTTGCCACTGAAGAGCCGATCAAGTTTGTCGCCTTGCAGCTTGAAAATAGCGCCGATTTTACGTTTTACCTCCGCCGGATCATTATCCTTGATAATGGCTCCGGAGAAATAGACGTCGTACATTTCGCCAGTCATTATTGTGCATCTCCAGGTTCACGGTCAATCTTCCAGGACCGTTTATTGATACTGTAGACATCTTTGTCCTGAAGAAAAGGGATCATCAGCATTCCCGTGAGCCGGGTCGTTATTCAGGGGTCTCTGAGAGATACGATGCCGATATCCATTGCTTGCTGTCCCAGTCTGGGTTGCTGACGATAGGTACCCATCAGGCGATCCCAGAGTGAGAGATTGAAACCAAAGTTACTGTTTATCTCATCGGGCTCCACGGAGTGGTGTACCCGATGCATGTCAGGGGTCACGACGAGCCAGCGTAACACTCTGTCGACACGGGTAGGAAGTCTGATGTTGGCGTGATTGAACATCGCCATGCCGTTGAGCAGTACCTCGAATATCACAACCGCCACTACCGGTGGACCCAGCGCGGCGATGGTCGCAATCTTGATCAGCATCGACAGAATGATCTCAATGGGGTGAAAACGCGCCCCGGTGGTGAGGTCATAGTCGGGATCCGCATGGTGCACCCGATGCAGTCGCCAGAGCATCGGGACGGCGTGAACCATCACATGCTGCAGGTAGATCACCATATCCAGGATCAGAATGGCAATGATGATAGTTAGCCAAGGAGGCAGTGCGATGACATTCAACACCCCCCATTGGGCCTGTGTGGTGAACAGCGCCATGCCTACCGCCGCTGCCGGAAACAACAGGCGCAACAACAGGGTGTTCAGTATCACGATACCGATATTCGCCAACCAGCGCCGGGAGCGGGGAACACTCAGTTTGCGGCAGGGTGAGGCGAGCTCCCACAACGCCATGATGGCAAACACTGAGAAAAAGGCCGTTAACCGGATAGACAGTTCGTGATCGAGAATTAGGTCAGACATGTTTTGTTTGCTTGAGGCCCGGGTAATAACTGATTAATCTCAAGTTTAACCGACTAACCCGCATGTTTCATCCGTTTTTAAATTTAGCCGGTGATATGGCCAAGCTTGGATGGTTTGCCCTCACTGGGAACCAAACCTCTATCAAGCCCTGATTTTCCACCCTCCGGGCAGACTCCCCCTTACCCCCATTGTTGATCAACGTGCCGGGGCAGCACTCTGCCGGGCTATCCCGGCTTGAGTCGTGCCGCCACCTGGAAAAACAGCGCCTGATAGGGATAGGTGCTGGAGAGCAGGAAGCGGATCCGTCGCGTGTTGCGAATGATGACCGCCCCGATCCTGAACAGTTTGAGCCGGATCGTGGTCATCTGTGCACGCGCCAGTTCCGTGCCCTTCAGCGCGAGGCGCCGGATGGCCTCCATCAGCACATAGGCCAGACTGGACAGCAGTAGACGAAACTGATTGGCCCACCAGTAATGCGCGCTGGTGCGATCGGCGAACAGCCCCAGTTGCTGCTCCTTGATTCGGTTCTCCATGTCACCACGGGCGCAGTAGAGGTCATCGTAAAGGCGCTGTTTGTCGCCGGCCAGGTTGGTGACGATGAAGCGTGGATTTGGCCCCTTGTCGGTGACCTCCAGTTTGGCGATCACCTTGCGACGCGTCTTCCAGGTGCTGGCGGCATAGTGAAACTGAAAGAATTCCCGCATCTTCATGCCGGTTCGCTTCGCCAGTTCCTCAACCCACTGCATGGGCTCACGGATACACCGCAGCAAGGCGTCATTCTTGGCGATGCCCACGATATAGCCCACAGCGTTGCGCTCGCACCAGCTGAGCATGTGGTGACGGCAAAAGCCGCTATCGCCCCGAAAGATGATACGCACTTCAGGCCAAGCCCGGCGCAGGCGTTTGACCAACAGCGCCAGAATCGCCCAGGCATGCTTGGGCGCATCGATCCGGCTGGGCCGCAGATAACTCACCAGCAGTTGATCGCCACAAAAGACATACAGGGGCAGGAAGCAGTAGTGATCGTAGTAGCCGTGAAAGAAGCGGCCTTCCTGGCGGCCATGCACCGGATCATCCGTGGCGTCGAAATCCAGGATCAGCTCATCGGGTGGTGCATCATATGAGGCAATGAACTGCTCGAGCAGTAGGTTGTGGACATCAACGGCAACCCGGCGATCGACCCGGTTCTCCAGCCGACAAAGTGTCGACTGGCTGCCCAGTACCTCCTCGCGTTCGATCGAGCTCTGTAGGGCCGGGTCGGTGCGTAGTGTCTGATGATCGTTCAGATCTTCATAACCCAGGCAGAGCCCATAGACTCGCTGGCGCAACAGGCTCAACTGGCTGTGTTCAATATAGCGGGGATCTCGCGGGTCGGGGATGACCGCATCAACCGCCTCGAGCAATCCCAGACGCCTGTCGATCTCACGCAGCAGCAACACGCCGCCGTCCGAGGTGATATCGCCACCGGAAAACTCGGCTTGAACCTTACGGCGTTTTAGGGCTGGAAAATCAAAGGCAGTCTGGGTACAGTTTGTCACAGGCAAAATCCTTTCGATTACAGTGTAAGCAACTGAATTATATCGAAGTATCAGGATTTTGCCTTTTTAATGCGTGAAATATTGGGGCTAAGTAGGCAAACCTGACTATAGGATTCGACAGCTATAATCGCAGTTTCTTCCCTATTGGGGTATGGTGGTGTCTATAATTGTTGATATATCATGAAATATAGATATCGCAGACCGCATGACCCCCTCTCTGGGAAAAATCAGAGGCTTGCTCAAAATTTGAGGCAGTATTCAGTCTATGTTTGAGAAAGATCCACGCACCTTCTCTCCCGAATACAAGAATCTGTCGCCGGAGCAGAAGGCGATGGTCAAGCTTGAGATAACCCTGACCAACTTCTTCAAGAACTTCGATAAGAGCATGTCCCGTTGGGAGCGCATGATCTATCCGATGCTGGTGGTTGTCGGTGTGCTCGGACTGTCCGGTTTCTACCTCATCTACAACGTCACCACCGATATGCACAAACTTACGGAACAGGTGGACCCGCGCATGGAAGACAACCTGCAATCGATGTCTAAACACATGGGGCAGTTGACGCAGAATATCCAGATCATGACGGAACAGATCACTGTCTTGGTGGAACGGGTGGACAGTATGGAGCAGCATATCGCCACAATGGACGGCAATATCGGTGCGCTCGCGGTTGACGTGGGTAACATGAAACAGAACGTGGGGCTGATGACTGTGAATATCGCAGATATGAATCGGGCCATGCGCACGATGACTGTAAACACCGGTTTCATGAGCCGCGACATCAATCAAATGGGGCGTCCGATGGACTTTATGAACTCATTTACCCCATGGTGAAACAGCAGCTGATCGCGGCATAATTGATTACCTGGTTAATGACACCGATATCGAAGACTCGTGCTGGTGATTCACTGTTTCAAGCATTTCCTTTGTCCTGCATTCCAATGCCCTGGTGAGCGGCAAAGTCGAGCATTCGCTTAATCGGGATTACCGCGCGTGCCCTGATCGCCTCATCGATGTGAATTTCATTCCCGCCGGAATCGAGAACCTGTTCCAGGTTCTGCAGTGAGTTCATACCCATCCAGGGGCAGTGGGCGCAGCTGACACAGGTCGCTCCCTCACCGGCGGTAGGCGCCTCGATGAGTACTTTATCGGGCGCCATCTGCTGCATCTTATAGAAGATGCCACCGTCGGTGGCAACGATGAACTCCTTATTCTCCATCTCCGATACGGCTTTGATCAAGGCAGTGGTGGAGCCGATGACGTCAGCCTGTTGGATTACGTTTTCAGGGGATTCAGGATGAACCAATACCGCTGCATCCGGGTGCAGGCGTCGAATGCGTTCCAGTGCCACCGCCTTGAATTCTTCATGAACAACGCACGAGCCGGGCCACATCAACATCTCCGCTCCCGTGACCCGCTGCACATAACTGCCCAGATGTCGATCAGGGCCCCACAGGATTTTCTTACCCTGTTCTGCCAGGTGCTTGACGATCGGTAATGCAATGCCCGAGGTGACCACCCAGTCCGAACGGGCCTTCACTTGGGCGCTGGTGTTGGCGTAGACGACCACGGTATGGTCTGGATGAGCATCGCAGAATGCGGTGAACTGATCGGCCGGGCAGCCCTCATCAAGGGAACAGGTGGCGCCGAGATCCGGCATGATGACCCGTTTTTCCGGATTCAGGATCTTCGATGTCTCGCCCATGAACCTGACGCCGCAGACAACCAGTGTATCTGCTGACTGAACTGTGCCGAAACGCGCCATCTCAAGGGAGTCGGCAACGCAGCCACCGGTTTCCTCGGCAAGGGCCTGCAATTCGGCGTCGGTGTAGTAGTGAGCCACCAGTACCGCGTTTTGTTGTTCCAGCTTACGGCTGATCCTGGCCTTGATGGCTTGCCTCTCCTGGTCGCTGAGAGGTGGCCATTGAGGGTGCTCGGGGACGACGATCTTGGGAAGATTGAGTGGTTGGGAATTCATGGGGTTCTCATTTCTCTATTTTATAATTTCGACCTGGGATGGATTGATTACCCGGTAGGTTTTAGCGGGTCGGTGATTTCCAATGCGGGAGTATTCTCCTGTCTCCATGATGATGTTACGGGCAAGTATCCCCTTGCGAAAGTTGCGCTTGTCCAGGCCTTCATTCAGCAATATCTCATAGACCGACTGCAGTTGACTGAGCGTGAAGGATTTCGGCAGCATTTGAAAGGCGATGGTGGTGTAGCCTAACTTGGACACTAAGCGTTTGCGTGCCAACTGAATGATATCGGCATGATCGAATGCCAGTTCCGGCAGCTGGTTGATGGCGAACCATGCGGTGAGCGCCGCATCGCTGGATGCCTTGGGCGTCAGATGGTCGGATTGGCTCAATGCATAAAACGTAACACTGACCACCCTTTCCCGTGGATCACGTTTTGGATCTCCGAAGGTATACAGCTGTTCCAGATAGACACCCTCGACCCCCGTCTCTTCCAGCAATTCGCGTTTGGCGCACGCCTCAAGGTCTTCGTCGATATTCAGAAATCCCCCAGGAAGGGCCCACATCCCCTGGCATGGAGGATTGCCACGCTGGATCAGCAGTACAGACAGGGCGTCCTGGCGAATGGTGAACAACACAACATCAGTGGTCACCGCCGGGTGAGGGTAGTCATAACAGTGTCGGTGGGTCGAAGACATTACTCTGTCTGACGTGGATGCCTGGATCGCTGGAATCGCTCCGGAACTGGTTCAGCATGGCTTAGTGTACCAAATACACATTCGTTGCGCCAGTTCATCTCAAGACAGAAGTCCGGTGGGTTTGCGTGGATCCGGCGGGGGCGACCAATCCTCATGCACCGACTCGGACAAACCGATGGAAATCCCACATGTCAGTAAGCAGTAGAGTGAACTCTCTCTCGGAGTGCGCTGGAGGGGTTAAAGGTCGGTATGGGTATGCCGTTATTAAACTTGAGTAGAAAGGTGGATTAACAAGTTAATATGAAACAACCCAATCAGGCAAAGTACAGGGTACAGAAGCTGCAGTACCTACCGCCACTGTCGGCGACGGCTACCCGTCTACTTGGGATGTTGGGTGATGACAGTTATACCCTGCATGACCTGGCGGGTGTCATCAATCAGGACCCAGGGCTCAGTGCGAGAATTCTGGGGCTCGCCAATTCAGCCTATTTCGGCCAAACACAACCGATTCTCACCCTGGAAGACGCGATTATTCGCGTCCTCGGTTTGAACATGGTCAAAAGCCTTGCATTCAGTGTCGCTGTCAGCGGTGTGTTCGAATCCGATGGTTGTAGTGGCTTCGATTTGCAGGAGTATTGGGGCCATTCGCTATCTATTGCCATGCTCTCCCGGCAGATCAGCCTGGCTGTCTGCGACGAACTACAGCCGGATGCTGACGGGGTCTACTTGGCGGGGCTTCTATACGAGATTGGTGTGCTGGTCTTGGTGCATGAGTTTCCGGAGGAGTATGCCAGGGTGCTGCGGGTGTCGAAACAGCAGCCCGATAGGGATCGGCTGGAACTTGAAACAGAGATCATCGGGATCGACCATCGTCAGGCGGGTATCTGGCTGGGCCATCGCTGGCATCTGCCCGATATGGTAGTCCATATCATCGCACAGGGAGCAGGCGAAGGGATTGATTCGGACTCTCACTGCGATGCCGTGCTTGTAGGTAATGTGGCGGAGTGGATTAAGAATCCGCAAACCACTGAATCGAAGCTGACACAACCCCTGCCTGGACTGGAAGTCAAATGCAGGGTGTCGAAACAACGGTTGGATGCCATCAGGGTGGATTTTCTCGACAAGGAAGAGGAGATTCATATGATTGCAAATATGTTGGCCAAATAATCGGAGTATTGGATGGATCTCTCTTTTAATCAGACATCCATGGACTTGCGAGAGCGTTTTTTTAGCCTGCTCGATTCGCTCTCTGCATTGCGTGCGCTATCACAAATCAGCCTTGACGGCATTACTGAAGATGAACTGATCACCAAGGCGCTGGATGAACTGGTACGCTATCAGAATGTTGAAAACTGTTCGGTTTTTCGCATGGAGGGGGATCTGCTTCGCTGCGCAGTGGGTACCAACCTGGATGAAACCCACACTCAGATCAGCGGATCTGAGCGTGTAAGGCAATCCAGGGAGACGATGCAGTTCAGGTCCGGGGAAGGTATCGCGGGCACCGCCTTTAGCACTGGCCAATTACAATATTGCCGCGACTGCTCCCAGAGCGACGATTTTTTGATCAATACCCTGTCCGGCGGTGAGATACCCGGATCTCTGATCAGTGCCCCTATCATGATGGGGAAACAGGTATTGGGTGTATTGAACGCGTCCCACCCCTTGCCGGAGTACTTCGAACCCTGGCAACAGCACACCTTGAGTCTGTTCTGTAGTTGCCTCGGGCAGATCATGTACAACCACAGGTTGCTGAATGATCTGGAGAACGAGGTTGAAAAGCGCACCCGGGAGTTACAGGATGCCTTGAATGAGGCCGATGCGCATCGCAAGCGCTATGAACAACTGCTGACTATCGATGAACTCACCGGATTACATAACCGACGCTACTTCTTTACGGAAGCCGAGGCTCTGCTATCCAGGGCCGTCCGGCATGAACAGAGCTGCAGCTTACTGCTGATCGATATGGATTATTTCAAACGCATCAATGATCAATGGGGCCATCAGGTCGGTGATGATGTACTGATTGCCATTGCTAAGGCCCTGAAGGAGGAAGCACGCGGTGGCGATATTCTCGCCAGGGTGGGTGGTGAAGAGTTTGTGGTGATGCTTGCTGAAACCGGTATCGGTGGCGCAGAATTGATGGCACAGCGCATACAGGAGAGGCTGGCGCAACTCGACACAGGGCGCGACCTGGTGGGGTTGAGTCTAACCGCCTGTATCGGGATAACCTCGCTGTCTCCCGATTTCGACCGGGCTTTAGCAACCAGTGAATTGCTTGATCAACTCTACTCCAAAGCTGACCGCGCCATGTACGATTGTAAATGCGAAGGTCATAACAGTCGCAAAAGTTTCCTGTGACCCCGCTCGACGGGGTTCGTCTATCCTCCGCAAAGCGTCAAGCACTCTCCTCGGCAACCTGTGGCGCCTCGACCGGCGAACTGGGTTCGGCTGCAAGCAGGGTTTCACTGCCGGAAGGATTGGTGAAGCGGTCATTGAGTGTCTGGATATAGGTGTCTGTTGCCTGCAGGACTTCCCGTAACTGTCTTTTGGATTTGCGTCCCCACCCGGCGGGATTTTTGCGGAAGATTGAGCGCCAGGGCTTGGTGCTGCGGAGAAAAGCGCCGACCGGATTGCCCTTTATCCCCGCGCTGGACACTTGTTTGCGCAGCCCTTTCAGCAGGCTGCGGGCAGCGGCCAGCCTGACCGCAAAATGGATGACGACGAGAACAATGACCAGCAGAGCCGTCATCACCCATGGCAAGGGCGTGTTCATCCCGCTTTCAAGCCAGGGTGGGGCAAATTTGAAACCCTGCCAATAGCCTGCATTGACCGAGAAAATCAGCAGTGCCAGAAGCAAGCCGCCCATCAACACGGCATCCCCCAACAATACCCGTTTCTTCCATCGCCCAAGAGCCGAACTGATCAGGGGTATGCTGCGCTCTTCGATATCCCTTGCTGTTTTTTCAAGTGCGCCAACGATGCGATAGGCCCGCTCTATTTCAACTTCTTCCATGCGGCTGTGGATCTCTTTCAGATCGATATCACGCTTTGTCTCATAGCGTTGTCGCAGGGCCTCATCCTCAATAGGCACCGCTGCATCAGGGTTGTAGATCGCATAGAAGCGACCGGCTGTAAGCCCGCGTTCTCCCAATGCACGCTGCCAGGCAGCGATGACATCTTCAGGGTTGTTCTCTCTGGCGGTTGTATCGATCTGGTTCAGGATGTAGAGGAATTTACCGGTGTCATTGCGATGGATGGTGCGCTCGATGAGATGGCTCAGGGTATCCTGCATGGCGCCGGGTTCAGGATGGCGGGCATCGAAAAAGACCAGTACCAGATCGGAGAGATCGATAATGTGATCGGTGATGCGCAATGTGGAGGTTCGTTGGGCGTCGGCATCGAAACCCGGAGAATCGATGATGATCTTTCCCCGCAGCTTTTCACTGGGACAGGTCTTGAGCTGGAGATAGGCATCAATACGCTCCCCTTCGCCTTTCGCCACCTTTTCGATCTCGTCAGACATCTGGTAGAAGGGAAAACGGGGGTCGGAATCGAGAGCCACGCCGGGCAGGGCATGGGCGGTAGCCTCTTTGCTGTAGCAGATGACGGTGAACTTGTCGTCCACAGCCTGATTGCCCGAGCGCTGCAGGGATGTGCCGATGTAGTGATTGATGAATGTCGATTTGCCGGCGGAGAAGGTGCCGAGAATCGAAACCAGGGGCCACCATGGTATCTGTGTGGCAAATGAGTTGTCGCCTTCCAGCAGCCCAAGCCGGAAGGCGACCGCATCGAGTTGACGAAAACTCTGTACCGTACTGAGGAGGATCGGGTTTTCCTGCGCCAGGTGGGTTTCTAGGTGTTGCAGGCGTGCCTCAATGACCTTTCCGGCTGGATGCATGTTTATCGCACTCCTCGATTACGTTGTCTCGCAGGTATCATTTTTTCTACTTGATTATAGGCTGTGGATCGAAATCAGATACGTGGGGCTATCTTAATGCCTGCCTCGGCGGCATGCATAATTTTTTTCCTGATTACTCATGAGGCTCAGCTATTGAGCCTGTGGTGAAAGCATAATGGAACCTACTGAATAAAAGAGGATTTCATCATGCCGAGAAATACTATTCAATTTCAAAAAGGTCTTGGTTTGCACGATTTTCTGGAACAATATGGGACCGAGGATCAGTGTCGACAGGCATTGTATGATTTGCGCTGGCCGACGGGCTATGTCTGCCCTGAGTGCGGCAACACAACAGGCTGTGAACTCAAAAAGCGTCAGATATATCAATGTCACAAGTGCCATCATCAGACTTCCCTGACCGCCGGCAGCATCTTCCATGGCACCAAGCTGCCGCTGAGAACGTGGTTTCTTGCGATCTATCTGTTGACCCAACGCAAGAAAAGTATCTCGGCGCTGCAACTTTCCCGCGAAATCGGGGTGAACTACAATACGGCCTGGCGACTCAAGCATAAGTTGATGCAGGTGATGATGGAACGTGAGCGTGGAAAAAAACTGGCCGGTCGCATCGAATTGGATGATGCTTATCTCGGAGGCGAGCAAGCCGGTAAGCGTGGTCGTGGGTCGCGCAACAAAATCCCTTTCGTAGCTGCTGTTGAGACGACGCGGGACGGCAGGCCCATGAAAATTCAACTGCGTCGTGTAAGGGGCTTCCGCAAACGTGAAATCGCCCGCTACGCCCGCTCCTGCTTGATGCCTGGCAGCGAAGTCTTTACCGATGGGCTTTGGTGCTTTAGTGGCGTGACAACCGCTGATTGCCATCATAACCCCATGGTGACGGGTGGTGGGCGCCAAAGTGTCCAGTATTCGTGCTTCAAATGGGTAAACACGATGTTGGGTAATGTCAAAAACAGTCTGTTGGGTACTTTTCATGCGATTCGAGATAAACATGTGTCGCGTTATCTTGCTGAGTTCGAATATCGGTTTAACCGCCGTTTCGATTTACCCGCCATGATTGAACGATTGCTTTTTGCCGCTCTTCGCACTCCACCTATGCCATATCGCCTCTTGAGAATGGCTGAGGTTTAGGGGTAATCAGGATTTTTTTTAACTTGGCGTGTGATTGCCGTCGTTTGTGAAGTGTTTCACGAGGTAAAATTTCAACCTTGATTTTTGTATGTGCTTTAATCCGGAATGTAAGGTTTTGAAGTGCCTTATGTTACTGAAAGTAAAAGTAATATTATAATTTGCTGATATTCTTAAATAAATGATTTATAGTGGTTTCTGATGAATTTAGTCGGTTGCAATGGTATCCACCTTCGTAGATACTGGCAGATTATTAAGCAGGTTGGGAATTCGCCTGCAACTGAATAAAAATGTCGAATAATCTGTAGAGGAGATCGAGATGGCAGAACTGTTTTCCGAGGCATGGATGAAAGGTTTTGCAACTCACTGGAACGCAGAACCTGAATTGGCGGACGCCCTGTCTCAAATAGGCTTCAATAGTGTGATCGGTTACGGCTTCGATGGTGACGATACCCCGAAAGGTGTGCTCATCGTGGAAAATGGGAAGGCAGTGGGTGGTGAGGCTTACAGCGGCCAGACGATGAACTGGGATATACGCGCCTCTGAGGAGCAATGGAACAAGTGGATAGCAAAGCCACCCGGCATGATGGGTCTCGGAATGGCTTTTACATCACGCAAGATGAAATTCATGGTCGGCGACTATTCATCCATGATCAAGGATCCACGTATGGCGGGGCCGTTTATCAAGAGCTTTTCCGTCATGGGGCGTGTCTGACAGATGTGTGATAACGGGATATCCCGTATCTAAAGTGAATCAACACCAGGTAGTGTGAAATATGGGTTTTAGATCGAAGGCGAGGATTCTAGCTGCCAGTTGTGCATTTTCCCTTGTGACGACCGGATTGCTGGCGCAGCCCAATATGAGCGGTGGTGACCACTTCGTGGTGCAGCAGACACAGGGCGTACCCAATGTCTCTCTTGGCGGTACAGTGGTTCCCTACAAAGAGGTTACCCTGTCTGCGCAACTCCCTGGCAGGGTGAACTATCTTGCCGGTATCGAGGGCGATACATTCAAGGAAGGCGATCGTCTGGTGGAGTTGGATGACAGCGAGTTGATGGCCAAACGGGAAGCGGCGATGGCGCAATTGGCAAATGCCGACGCCCAATTGCGCAATGCCGGCGTGCAGTACAGTCGCGAGTTGTGGTCGCCTAAATCGAGATCAGCCATGGGCGGCATGGGTATGCCGAACCTCTTTGATCAGATGTTTACACGTCCGATGGAAGATGCCTTCGGGGAGCGCGATCAAGGCGCCGAACGCAGGGCGGATATCTTCTCCTCGCAAACCAATATTCAACAGGCGAGAAATACCATCTACCGGGTTCAGGCCGAGATTCGGGCCATCGACGCCAAGCTGCGCGATGCCAAGAGTCTCGCCCCCTTCGATGGGGTGATCATGAAGAAGTTCGTAGAAGTCGGCGACACGGTGCAACCCGGCCAACCGCTATTGAAATATGCCGATGTGGAATATCTGCAGATCGTGGTGGATGTGCCCGGCCGCCTGCGACCCGGTTTGAACGAAGGCATGATGCTGCGTGCTGAGCTCGATGTGGGTGATCGCGATGTTCATGTTCGGGTTGCACAGATCTTCCCCATGGCCGATGCTCAAAGGCACACCGTAACCATCAAATTCGACCTGCCCCAGGGAGTCTCCGCGCCAGGCATGTATGCGAAGGTTTTGGTGCCCGACTTCAACGCGCCGGCCCGTTCCAATCCGGTCATACCGAACAGTGCAATACGCTATAACGGGAGCCTTCCCAGCGTCTATGTGGTGGGAGAGGAAGGCAAGCCGATGCTGAGGCTGATTCGCGTCGGTGAAAAGCTTCCGGGTGGAGAATACAGTACTGTATTGTCAGGACTGCAGGCGGGCGAGCGGGTATTGCGCAATCCACCTATGGGAATCAGTGCCGGCTGGACCTCTTCGCAGGGTCAGTAGCCGCGGAGGTCATGAGGGGATTCCCAGGATTTTCACGGAAGAAAAAGCACTCTCAACACTTACAATTATGATGTGGGTCAGGGTCTTTGACGGGGCCTGCTTGGTATCAATGCTTCGAGATTAACTATGAGCCAGAACGACGAGAAACTCGATCAGCTCCACTCAACCGATCCTAACTACGAGGCTCATCTGGGTATCGCTGGCAGAACCGCGCGTTTCTTTATCCAGTCTCCTCTCTCGCCGCTCTTTTTCCTGGCCATGATGCTGATGGGACTATTGGGTCTTATCATCACGCCGCGTCAGGAGGATCCTCAGATCTCGGTGCCGATGGTGGATATCTTCGTGCAATATCCGGGCGCGGCGGCGGATCAGGTTGCCGCGCTGGCCATTGAACCGCTGGAACGGATCATGTCGGAGATCCCCGGTGTGAAACATGTCTATTCAGCCTCTCAGCGGGGTGGCGGCGCCGTCACCATCGAATTCGAGGTGGGTGAAGAGATGGGCCCCTCTCTGGTGAAGGTGAACGATAAGATCGATTCCAACATGGATCTGATCCCACCGGGCGTCATGCCGCCATTGGTGAAAGCCAAGGGCATCGATGACGTGCCGGTTGTGACACTGACCCTATGGTCCAAGGACCTGGACCGGGACGGGGCGCCCGATGTTGACGACGGGCAGTTGCGGATGTTGGGGCACGACGTGCTGCAGGCCCTGAAGGAACTGCCCGATACCGGAAACGGGTTTGTCGTCGGCGGTCGGCGGGAACAGGTCACGATCGAGGTTTTTCCGGAAAGATTGGCCGGCTACGGCATCAGCCTGGACCAGGTTGCCAACACAATTCGCACCGCCAATGCGGAGCAAATGGCTGGCGGTGTTGAGACCGGTAGCACCCATTTCAATGTGGTAACCGGATCGTTTTTGGAAAATGTCGAAGACATCAACCGGCTGGTGGTCGGTACCCACAACAACGTTCCGGTCTATGTGCACGACATCGCCCGGGTCAAACAGGGGCCGGAGGACGCCAAGCAGTTGGTGGGCTACTACACCGGTACGGCCAGCGACCTGGAGATCAAGGCCGACGGCGTACCTGCGGTGACGCTGGCGATCGCCAAAAAAGAGGGCTCCAACGGCGTTACCGTGGCGAATGCCATCAAGGAGCGGGTCGAGCATATCAAGGGGTCGTTGATACCGGATAATGTGGAGGTCAGCGTCACCCGTAACTACGGCAAGACAGCCGACGACAAAGTCAGCGAGTTGATCTTTAAACTGTTTGTCGCGACCGGTTTTGTGTTCCTGCTGGTGCTTGGCGCCTTCCGCGCATTCAGGCCGGCCATTGTCGTGGTGCTGGTTATCCCGGTGGTATTGCTGATGACCATATTCAGCGCCTGGGTGATGGGATACACCATCGATCGCGTCAGTCTGTTCGCGTTGATCTTCTCCATCGGTATCCTGGTGGATGACGCCATCGTGGTGGTGGAGAATATCTATCGGCGCTGGCTGGAAGAGAAATCCACCGATGTGGTTACCGCCGTGGATGCGGTCAGGGAGGTGGGTAATCCTACCATACTGGCCACCTTTACCGTCATCGCGGCGCTGCTGCCCATGGGGTTTGTCAGCGGCATGATGGGGCCCTACATGGAACCGATCCCGGCCCTTGGCTCGGTGGCGATGCTGATCTCCCTGTTTGCCGCATTCGTATTCACCCCCTATCTGACCGTCTCCCACTGGTTGAGGCCCAGTATGCGTTACCTGGAGGTGGCCGGTGCGCGGGAACACAAGGAGTCGGAGTGGCTGGAGCGATTGTTTAAACGGATCCTGATGCCGATGATCGAGTCGCCTCGCAAGGCGCGGCTGTTCAAGCTGATCATGTGGGGCACCTTCCTCGTCACCTGCTCATTCTTCTATTTCAAGTGGGTGGCGGTGAAGATGCTGCCGCTGGACAACAAGCCGGAGTATTCCGTGGTGGTTGATATGCCGGAGGGGACCGCCCTGCCGGTGACGGCCAACCTGGCCCATCGCATGGCGGAGAAGATCCGCGTCATGCCGGAGGTTACGGCGGTTCAGGTCTACGCGGGTACCGCCCGTCCCTTCGATTTCAATGGCATGGTCCGCCACTACTATCTGCGCTCGGATCCCTGGCAGGCGGAAGTGCAGGTGCAGCTGCTGGACAAGACCGATCGTGACCGCACCAGCCACGAGATCGCGGTCCAGACACGGGAGATGCTGGGTAAGCTCATCCAGGGTACGGGTGCCAAGATAGCAGTGGTGGAGATGCCCCCGGGTCCCCCGGTGCTGCAGTCTGTGGTTGCTGAAGTGCATGGGCCGAGCCCGGAGGTCAGGCGCCAGGTGACAAGTGATCTGACCGATATGTTCGAGCGGACAGAGAGCCTGCGTGATGTGGACAACTACATGCGCGATCCCTATCAGTACTGGCGTTTCACCGTTGACACCGAAAAGTCGGTGCGGCGGGGAATATCTGTCGATACCATCAACCGCAATCTGGGGATGGCCCTTGGCGGCTCACCCTTGGGCGATGTCAAGCAGCGCGCCGGTCATGAACCGATCAATATCATGATGCAGGTGCCCCTGGCCGAGCGATCGGAAATCACCCGTCTGGGCGATCTGCCGATCCAGTCCAGCAGCGGTATCACCGTACCCTTGCGTGAACTGGGCCGTTTCGAGCAGGTGCTCGAGGATCCGATCATCTACCACAAGGATCTGCGGGATGTGGAGTATGTCGTGGCGGAAGTGGGTGGCAAGCTGGCGGCTCCCGTATACGGCATGCTGCAGGTACAGAATCTCCTTGCCGAAAATGAGTACAAGGCGCCTGACGGCGTTGCCATCATGCCCGACTGGCTCGGTCCGCCCGATAACGACTCCCAGACCGGCATTGAATGGGCCGGTGAATGGACGGTGACCTTTGAAACCTTCCGCGATATGGGCGCGGCGTTTGCGGTCGCTCTGGTTTTGATCTATATCCTGGTCGTATGGGAGTTCGGCAACTTCCGTATACCGGCACTGATCATGGCCCCTATTCCTTTGACCTTGTTGGGGATCATTCCCGCCCATTTCATCTTTTTCCAGGTCGGCTGGGGGGGGGAATTTACCGCCACTTCGATGATCGGCTGGATCGCCCTGGCGGGTATCATCGTGCGTAATTCGATTCTGCTGGTCGATTTCTCCATCCATCAGGTTCAGCAGGGCACCTCCGTGGTCGATTCCGTGATCATGGCCTGCAAGACACGGACCCGTCCGATCATGATTACAGCATTCGCACTGGTGTGTGGTTCATCGGTGATTTTTTTCGATCCGATTTTCCAGGGCATGGCCATATCCTTGGCATCCGGTGTGCTGGTCTCCACAGTGTTGACATTGATTGTGATACCTTTGGGATGTATCGCCGCCAGCAAAGATATTATTGAAGTGGCCGCCGCTACCGCACCGGCTGGAAGCAGTATTGATGAGGATAGTGAAAAGAAACCAGCCGAGGCAATAACTGCGGTTGCCCAAACGCAGGCCTCTCCCGAGGCCAGATCCGAGGCTGTGAAAAAAGACTCCCTGCCTATCAGGGTTTGGCAAAAAGTCATCGCTGTCGTCACTATGCTGTTCTATCTGATCAGGGCGATATTCCTGGTGATCGGGCAAATGTTCAAAGGACTGTTCCGGAAAGCCAAGGCCCCACAGCTGCCGGATGCCCAAGCGGATGTAAAAAAGGGAGGCGGTACGGCTGGCGGCTCAGGCGGTGGTGGCGAAACGACACCCCAGACAGGGTCTTCATCATCCGGCAGCGAGGATGTTCCGGTTGCCGCCGCACCTACGACGACCACTGACAAAACCAGTCAGCGTCCGAAAGAAAAAGTGGCGGCCTCCTCTACTAAGGTTTCAGTGGATACACCTGGGGATCAGTCAGCAGCAGGCCTGAAGCCAAGAGAGCAGGCCGCTAAAGCTGATGCCGTTGCGAAACAGAAAAAGAGCGTCAAGAAAAAGCAGGTCAAGCCCGCTGAGAAAGGGAAGAGCAGGACGAAAGGCGATTCCAGGAAACAGGCAACCGGCAATCCCAAGCAGAGAAAGCGCCCTTCGACCCTGAAAAAACAGGCGGCAAAAAAGAAAGCGGCATCGGTCAGGATTAAGGGTAATGGCTCGCCGGGATCCGTTACCCCGCAAACAAAGACGACTCCAAAGCCGGCTTCAAATGTGACGGAATTTCCGATACGCAAAAGGGCCGCGAGAAGAGGGATTAGGCTGAAGTAGCATTTGGCTTGTTAATCCATTGTTACAAACAGGCCCACAGCAGCTGCACACTAGGTGTTATGGTACCGGGTTGGTGAGGCCAAACCCGGGCGTTAGGCGGTCGATCACCATTCTACCAGGTCCTGCCTCTATCGGTATGGTCTATACTCGTTTTGGCGAAATGGAGTGGTAGTTTGCGTATTGATGCATTGCTCTGGTTAGTCTCTCTCTTGTGTCTGGTTGGTCTTGGTGATGTCCTGGCAAGGGAGCCCTATGCCGATTATCAGTTCCGTGGCCAGACTCAAAACAGATCCGGCTTGCAGCAAGATCGCTATCGCTGGCGTCCCTTGAATGAAGAAGAAGAGAAGCTGATTGAATCATCTGCCGAACCCGATAATGACCGGCATTCAAACCAGTCGATTCACTATCCGTCATCGGTTATCGACTATGCCGAGACACCGCCAGGTCTTCCCCGCGGCGTCTATAGACCGGTAGAAGAGAGGCATACCATCACTCCTCACATGGATGGATTCAGATTCCGTGAACTGACCCCGGACGAGCAGCTCCGCATTAAGCGCAGGAATGAAATCTACAATCAAGCCTGGCAGCCGGATCGAAGTGAAAACCGGTCAATTCTGTCATCCGGTGGTTATAGTCACAGCCAACCGGAAATTCAGCGACAGGGGGCCTATAAGTTTCGTCCTGATAAAAGGCTGGATAAAAAGCGCGGCGGGAATTGGAGGCGTTCCCAACCATTCCCCCACAATCCTGCATTTACCGAGGCCTATCAAACGCCGATGTTCCGTCCTAAATAGGGGGTTACCGGTGACTGTCGTTGCACTGCATCTGCTGATTCCAATCGACTTCATGCAAAAACAGCGCAGGGGTGGTTTTGTACAGACCTGTTTACCGCTAAACTGTGTTGTAAATTGAAACAGGTCATGGAGCTTGTCTTCACGTTATTGTCCAGTCCCACACTGGGCCGTATAAAAGTGGCGAGTCAGGTTTGGGCGAGTCTGGGCTGCATCCCTGTACAACTGACAGATGATGGATCAAATCAACAGGTAATCAAGATGAGAAATAAGACGTATGCACTGCTGATTACAGGGATATTCTCCGTGATGCTGATGCCGTCGACCTCCGCAGGGGAGGGCGCCTCCTTTCCTGGTGCCGGTAAATGGCGGCCAATCCAGGGTCAGAACCGGCTGAATGTAAACTGGAACGACCTCTCCCCTCAGCCGGGACAAAACGTATGGCCTGCTGCTTGGGCACGTGGTAACGATTTCTCTCTGCATAGGCCGCAACCCTATAGCGTCAGGTCCTGGAAAGGACATGCCGGTCATCACAAGAACCTCGCTTCCAGTGTGCCGAATACCAGTGCCGCGCCTTATGACAGACCCGATAACGGGGCATATGTAATACCGGCGAAACTACATAATCCCGGCTACCAGGGAGCACAGGAAGCGGTTGTGCCCAGGCAATTCAATTGGCGACCCGCGGCTCAATCTGCCCGTGCAGGGCAGCTGAAGTATGGACCCAACAGTCAGTATAGATTCAGACCCATGGAACAGGAGCGGCAGAGAGAGGCTCCGCCGAGGTGGACCTATCGGCCAGCACAGCTTGAAATGCCCAACCATTATGTCTATCGTCCGCTCAAAGTTCAGCAACGCAGAAACCACACCGACCAGCAGAGACAACGAAGGTCCGCAGTACCGGGTATGCAGGATTATGGTCCCAATCCCTGGGATCCGGTGCGCTATGGTTATGATCGGTCCTGGATGCCTATGCCAGGTTCGGCATCATCACCCTATGATCCATATCGATACCTTGACAGCTACAATCAGTATTCGGCGGCTCAATCGAACGGCAGATACCTTTGGCGGGGAGATCGTGTCGGATATCCGGTTCCCCGCGGCTATACCGCCCCTCGATATTCAGGGCACGGTCCCTTTACAGGACACCGTTTCCGTCCACTAAAGCGATCGGGATGGGATAGGTATCGCTATCGCGGTATGCCGGATAGGTATGCCGTCGGATCATATCCCGTAGCAAACTATCAATGGAGGCGGCCCGATTGGGCCAATTACGATACTATGAGGCGGGAGTGGCAACCTCAAATGGCGATGTCCTATCCTGGACCGCATCCGATGCGGCGGCCCGATGCGCCGAACCGATACGGTGTCAACGGGTATGATGGACGGGGCGACGGCGAAGGGGCGTGGTATAAGTTGGCCGGGCAGCGGGAGTGGCCGAGGGTTTCGCAGTATTTGCCGGTGGACTGAGGTTATAGAGAGGCTGACGATAGATAACAAAAGCACTCTGTATATTCCCGCAAAAAGCAAGCAAACTTGACCGAAAATATAATAAAGGGGAGTGTATGATCACAGTAATCGGTAGTCTGAAAGGGGGGTCCGGCAAAAGCACGGTGACCTTCAATCTGGCTGTCTGGTTGGAAATGGCAGAGGCTGAAGTTCTGGTCATAGACGCCGATCCGCAGGCGACCTTGAGTGATGTATCCGAGGTTCGGACAGAGGAGGGATATGAACCCTATCTGAACATTAAGAATGCATCAGCATTGTCCAGAAAGAAACTCGCGGGTTATGATGAAGTACTGATAGATGTCGGCACTTCCGATATCGATTCGATGAAATTGGCATTGGCACTGGCTGATCGGGTAGTGATTCCAGTACCCCCTTCCCAGGCCGATATCTGGTCTACTCAGCGGTTTATCAATTTTCTCGATGAGGCTGTGGATGGTGATCGTCCTGATTTGCTGGCATTCATCAACCGGGCCGATACCCACCATGCGATCAGGGAATCCGATGAAGCTGCCGCAGCCCTGGTATCTCTGTCGGATGTGGATTATATAAAAAACCGCCTCTGTCAAAGAACGGTTTTTCGCAGATCTTTCAGTGAGGGTCTGGCTGTATATGAACTGGACCCGGGAGGAAAAGGCAGTGAGGAGTTCTATGCACTGACAGCGGCGTTGTATCCCAAGTACATCAGCCAGTAATTGTGCATCAGCGCTGTGTCGTTTGGGATTCTCAAAACTATGTTATTGGTTGTTCGTTGGAGAGAGAGATGGGGATGATAAAAAATCTGTTCGCCCTGATTGGGCTTTTGGTGGTCATGGGCGCGGCTGCCATCTATGTGAAGTATAACAAGGAGTTTCAAGAATTCGACCCTGAAGCGGGTAAGATGTTCATGGAATTTGCACAGGCTACCATGTCTACCAAGAATGTGGCTGAAGCAAGCATCTGGAAGGTTCCTGTGGCGGAAGATCTCACCTGGGAGGATGTGGAAGAGACCATGAAATTTGTCGCCAACGAGCACAATATGTCGAATGTAGGTGAGCTTCCGCTGTACAAGGATATTGAGGCAAAGAGTGGTGAGAAATACCGCTTCGTGAAGATCTATCTGTTCTGTAATTCACTGATTGCGGCCAAGATGCTCGATTATTCTGACGCCTATTCGGCTTATCTGCCATGCAGAATCACCTTGATCGAGGATCAACAGGGAAAGCTCTGGCTGACTGCGCTGAACATGGACATGATGATCTATGGCGGGAAGCCGCTGCCGCCTGATCTCAAGGAGGAGGCCTCACTGGTCAAGGATTATATCCTGGACATCATGAATCGGGGTGCGACGGGAGAGTTCTAAACCATAATAAAATTATGGAAATAGGCTAACTAATTGTAATGAAAATTAAAAACCGGGCCAATGCCTGGTTTTTTTATGCTTGTCTGGTGCTGATATGGCTTCGTTTCTATTAGCGTATCAACACACTTTGATTGTGATAAACGATTGCTATGCTACTATTCGTTATGACCGGAATCATAGAATTAGTATTAGGTCGAGATAGTATGTTTGAAAAAGACGACAAGAAGCCCCTGAATGACCAGATGGATGATAGGGGTGCTGAGGCAGACAGCAAAGACACACAGGACCCGATGGACCGCCTGTCAATGGCGTTCGAAACCAGCGCACGCCGCTGGGAACTGATTGTCTATCCTTCTCTTTTTGCATTTATATTACTGGCGGCATATGGATTCTACCTGATCTTCAGTCTCGCCAAGGATATCCATTTCCTGGCCCTGAGCGTAGACTCCAATATGAATATCATGTCGAGCAATCTCATGACCATGACCGACAGTGTCGGCCAACTCTCGGCCAACGTGCGTACCATGGCGGTCAGTGTGGAATCGATGGCCCAGGATGTCAGAACCCTGGAGCCCATGCTCACAAGTATGGATTCCATGGAAAAGTCCATTAAGACGATGACTCACGCAACCTATAACATCCAACGGGACATGCATTCGATGAACTACAATATTCATGATGCGTCCCGGCCGATGACATTCTGGAACTCATTTATGCCCTGGTAACTGCTATCTTGGTCGGTTCCGTTTCTGGCCGGCTTCTTCAGTCATGATATGCAATATTGGCGGACGAGAGGGCAATGCATGGTGGGCAACAGTGCATCTCAGTCTTTTGCCCCATTCCGCAAGGGCCGATCTCAATCAGTATGGAAATCGTAATCGATGGATGCCGAAGGCTCCTGGATAAAATAACCGCGAATATAGTTGACGCCGATCGACCAGAGAATGGCCAGACTGCTGGCATCCTCCACACCAGAGGCAATGGTCTTGATATTTTGTGCCTGTATCACTTCGTTGAGATGATTCAAGGCATCCTGCTTGTCTTGATTTTCGAACAGATCGGAGAGGAAATAGCTGTGAAACTGAATAAAATCCAGGGGGAAACTATTGAGAATGGCTTCGGGCTTTTTCGCTAAGCCGAAATGACCCAAACAGGTTTTACATTTAATCTTTTTCAATCCTTCAGCCAGTTTCTGCAGTTGATGCAGGTGCGATCGGGCCTCATCGTCATCGAACTGAAAGGTGACCCAGGAGCCTTTGGCTTCGTAATCCCGCAGGCAATCGCAAATGAACAGCAACAAGGTGTCATCTTTCAGCGTTGCACCGGAAACACTGATCAGGAAATTGATTTTTTTACCTTGTTTACGCTGTGTCGCGAGTTCATCGATGGCATGGCGAATGACCCAACGATCCAGTTCCGGCATTCTGTTCAGTGAATTGACCTGATTGAGAAAATGCTCGGGTTGGATCTCCTCCTTGCTTTCATCAATCAGGCGGACTGTGATCGCATAGTTCTCCCTGGTATCGCCATGCAGGCTGACAATGGGTTGATACGCCAATTGAAACTGATTGTTTTCGAAGGCATAGCGAATCAGATTGCTGAGATTGGCCTCACTGGCTGTAGTTTGCGCGTCTTCCGGAATTTGGCTGTCGGTGATATAGAAATCGTTACCGCCATTGGAACGGGCGTGCTCACAGGCATGGTAGGCTTGGGTAATGAAATCGTGGCCGCTGAGTACGTCATCGGATGAGAAAACCACACCAATGCTGCAGCTTGGATTGATGTCGCTGTCGCTTTCCTGAAAGGTATGAGAGGCAACGGTGTCACAGATTTTACGGGCTTTTTCCTCAGTTGCCGCCAACTCCTGCTTGGCAGTGAGAATGGTGAAGGTATGATCGCCAAAACGTGCGAGAAGATCGTTATTCGAGACAATTTTACGAATCTCCCCCGCAATCTCCAGCAGCAGCGCATCGCTCTTTTTGATACCGGTTTTACTGCGGATTTCGGTGAAATTGTCCAGCGTGATGTAAAGCAGCGTCTGTGGATTTTGACCGCGGTCAAAGCGATGTTTGGCTTCTTCGTCCAGTTGGCCAATGAAATATTGGCGGTTGTAGAGACCCGTCTGTACATCCTGGGTACTGAGCAGGCGCAGCTTTTCCTCGACTTCCCTGGAGATCGATTGATCGCGGATGATGACCTGTGTACATGCTTCACCATCTATACTGGCGGGGGTGAAATGGAGCTCTGCACTGAATTCGGTGCCGTTGTCGCGAACGCACGTGGTCTTCACCTCACTTGAATAGTCGCTGTCCGCACTCAGTTTTCGCAGCAGTTTCTTAAACGTCTGATGTTCGGCGGATGCAATCATGTCCAGTATGGGGAGTCCCTCGATCTCATCCTCCCCGGCGAGCCCAAACAGCTCTAGATAGGCGCGGTTGGCAGTGACATGCATACCTTCATGTACATAAGCGATGGCATCTCTAGAGCTTTCCGTAAGCGTGTCACAGCGCTCCTCGGCCTCTTCAAGCTGGCGCTCCAGCCGCTGCAAGCGGCGCATGCCACTGAGATGCTTGTGTTCGCGAAGAATTACCTGCACAAGATGCGGATGATTTTTTCGTTGCACCAGGTCTGTGACGCCCTGCCGCATCAGATCCAGCTGCAGCTCTTCATCGGGCGTGTCACATACGGCGACAACGGGAATGATAGGATTGATAGCGCCAATGACGGCAAATAGCTGTGTTGTGTCCAGCGCTTCGTTTTCTATGGTGTAGATCAACAGGTCCAGCGATCTTTTCTCTTTCAGTGCTGAGCCCAGCTGATCGGCATCATGTTCGATGCGAGTGGCGTGTGCCGGGTTGCCATTGTTGCGCAAGGCATCTAGATAGGCCTCAACCTCAGGTGTGGTGTTACCTAATACCAATAACTCAATTGCTTCTTCAGGCATCTGGAATCATCCGATTTCTCTTCTTTATGACATCAAGCCGCTGCAACGAATTCACGCCGTTGTCTGACGGCATCGGCCAAGGTTTCCAATAGTGGCTCACTGTTTTCCCAATTGATACAGGCATCCGTAATACTCTGGCCATAGGTCAGGGTCTCACCCTCTATTCTGTCCTGTCGACCCTCGATCAGGAAACTTTCGATCATGGCCCCCATGATACGTTGGTCTCCCCGTGCAATCTGGCTGGCCACATCCCGTCCGACAAGGAGTTGTCGGGGATGTTGCTTACGGCTGTTGGCATGGCTGAAGTCGATCATCACCCTGGGTTTCAGACCATTGCTTTCCATCTCCTCCGCTGCAATGTTGATACTCTCTGAGTCATAGTTGGGACGGCTGCCGCCTCTAAGAATAACGTGGCAATCCTGGTTACCATGTGTTGAGAAGATAGCGGACCTGCCCTCCTTGGTGACAGACAGGAAATGGTGCGGGCGGGAGGATGAACGAATTGCATCGAGAGCGACCCGCATACTGCCGTTGGTCGCGTTCTTGAATCCCACCGGACATGAGAGGCCCGATGCAAGTTCACGGTGGGCCTGGCTTTCGGTAGTGCGGGCGCCAATCGCACCCCAGCTGATCAGGTCGGCGATATATTGGGGACTGATCAGGTCCAGGTATTCCGTACCGGCTGGAACCCCCAGATTATTGATGTCCAGAAGGAGTTTCCTGGCCAGGCGCAAACCCGAATTGATCTCGAATCTGTCGTCAAGGGTCGGATCGTTGATCAATCCCTTCCAGCCGACCGTAGTCCTGGGCTTTTCAAAATAGACGCGCATCACCACTTCAAGATCATCCTTCAGCCTTTCGCGCACCGGCTGTAGGCGCTGGGCATACTCCATGGCGGCTTCAGGGTCATGTACCGAACAGGGCCCGATAATAACCAGTAGCCGGTCATCTTCCTCTTGCAAAATACGATGTATCCGCTGCCGTGTCGAATACACAGTATCGGCCGCCTTTTCCGTGATGGGAAGTTCTTGATGAATCTGAGCGGGGGGGCTCAGTTCTTTGATCGCCTTGATGCGAAGATCGTCAGTCTGTTTCATGCGTTGATGCTTAAATGCAGATCAAATAAACAAGTAATTATACATGCATAGGATGAATCGGCGATAAATGATCCGTCGCATTTTGATAATTCGCGAAAGACAGCATAAAAGGTGTAATTAATGCGTGGTTTTTGGCAAGGGATATCCGAAGCGGGGAGTGAGCTGCATTTAAGCTATTTCGTCAAGGCCATGAACAATCTTGGTAACTGCTCCGGCAACCGCTCGATGCGGTCGATGATCGTGAATTGGTGACCAAAAATATCTCTCACATAGTCATCGGCATGGGGGTCAAGGTTGATACAGTAGGTATAGATGCCCTCCTGTTCCGCTTCCAATACGGCCTTGCGTCTGTCCTCGATAAGCAGGCGGTCATCGTGGACATCGATATCGGCGGGTTCCCCATCGGTTAGTATCAGCATCAGTTTCTTATCTGCCTGCCTGGCGCTCAGATAGTGCGAGGCATGGCGGATGGCGGCCCCCATGCGGGTTGACCAGCCTGCCTGCATGGCGGCCAGGCGCCCTTTGACCGCGTCGTCCCAGTGTTCGGCATATCCTTTGATGTGTTGGTATCGGACCTCATGCCGGGTGTTGGATGAGAAGCCGGCGATTGCGAAGCTGTCACCCAACTGTTCGATAGCCCAGCCCAACAGGGAGACCGCCTCCTGGCTGAGCTGCAGTATCGATTGCTGGCAGCCCTCGGGGATCTGGTCCACAGATTCGGAGAGGTCGATCAGCAGCATTACCGCAATATCCCGCCCATCGTTGCGATGACTCATATTGATCCGTGGATCGGGATTGTGGCCGCTCTTGTATTCGATCAACGACCGGATCGCTACGTCGAGATCGAGTTCGCTACCCTCCTCCTGGTAGCGTATGCGCACATATTGTTGCGGTTTGAGCAGATCCAGCAGGCGTTTCAGCTGTTTCGCCATGGTCTGGTGCTTTTGCAGCAGGGCATCGATAAAACCGGCATCTCCCTGGGGATGGAGGCTCTCATACAGACTGACCCAGTCCGGGTTGTAGGTCTTGCTTTTGTAGTCCCACTCCGGGTAATGGCGGGGTGGCAGGCCCTCAACCTCCTCGTCCGATGTTTTGCGTTTTTGCTCCGCATCGAACATCTCTTCCTCATCACCCTCTTCAATGAAGATCCACATGTGGCGGTTGTCGTCACGGTAGCTCACTTCGGTGTCCGTGAAATAGACATTGGCGGAGAGATCCGCCTGACGGCGGGTGCGGGCGATATAAGAGATGGCAAGTCCGGCCATCTCCTGAGTGCTCGATACACTGTCGGTCAGCGCTGAACAGAAGCGATCCAGAAACTCCAGCAGGTCGGGATTGGTGTAGCCGTGATCCGGATTCAAGGCTGCATAGGAGAACATCGCCAACCGGTGGCGGATGCAGGACTCTTTTTCCGGATCACAGTCTCCCTCGCCGGGTGCGGGGTGCAGTTTCAGGAGGGTATTGCGCAAAACGGGATACTCCCGGGTGACCAGCAGATCGACCCTGGCATCCTCGAAGGTCTCGATGGCGACACGCTGAAAGGGGCTGTAATTGTCCGCGACCACATGACCGGTCCAGCGTATGTGGCCGGCGACATGTGCCAGCAGCGCACGGTAGCGGTCGATACCGGTGACACCGTGAAAATCGTCATACACATCGGGTATGCGTACCCCCAGTGAGTCGTAGTAGGGCATGGGTTTGCGCAGTTCGTCGAAGCCTTCCGAGTAGGGGGCGAAGTGGTCCTTGGTGCGCCACAGGGATTTCAGGTAGAGATCGAGTTTGCGTTCGTGGTCGGCGAACAGGGTCCCGTGCCGTTCACGCTGCAGGATGGCCCGGCTGTCGGCGGACTGCAGGCTGAAGTAGTCGATCTGGCGCTGTGGATGGGTACGGTAGTTGCGGATCCCGTAGTCGACCCAGTTACGCAATCCCTCGCAGGACAGCTGGCTCAGCAGATAGGGGGTTTTTTTCAACAGATCCGGCAGGGAAGGACTGGGTATGGTGGTATGAAAACCGTGAATGGATCCGGATGTCTGCTCCATCATCTCCAGCAGCAGATCGATAAAGCGCTCCATCAGTTCCGTGCTTCCCAGCCTGCGGCTCGCCTCCGGCAGCATCTGCAGAAAAGGGAGTATCGCCTTGCCGTTGGGACTGCGCGAGATATTCCATACGGTTTGCGAGACCTTGGAGATAACCGTCTCACCCACCCGGGCTGCGATCTCCGGCATCTCTTCGAGGAACACGATGACCGGTTCCACGCCACGGCCGATTTTGCAGGTCAGGGAGGCCCCTTCCAGATAGGCGTCAACCCCCGCGTCGCTCATGTGGCGGCGGGCGTTGGCCAGACAATCGTCGAAGATCGGATCGATCTCCCGGAAGCCGCAGTTGAGTTGCTCTCGCTGTTGTGTCATTGGGCTTGTATATACCGTTTATTCAGAAGGCCGCAAATGAACACGAATCACCGCAAATTGACGAATTGGGTATAGGGGGCGGCAAGCCGCATCCATCCATGATCGAAGCGAATTGTACGGCTTGCTGCATCGAGGCCGTCTTTCCTAAGTAGCCAAAATGAAATGTACATTTGCAACCGTTCGCGTTCATTTGAGGCTTATAAAAAGCCCTATCCAAAAACAGCCTCGATCGCATGATCGAGGGTTGCGACAATGTCCTTGTCGTCAGTGATCGGTCTGACCAGGGCCATGCGGCAGGCAGCCCGTGGTTTGATGTCACGCTTTACCAGTCTCGCGGCATAGACCAGCAGGCGGGTCGAAATGCCTTCGTCCAGACCGTGTCCCTTCAGGTTGCGTGCGGTCTCACCGATCTTCACCAGCTTTTCGGCTGTGTCTTCGTCGATACCGGTCTCCTTGGCGATAATCGAGGCCTCCAGGGCTGATGGCGCATAATCGAAATCGAGCGCGGAGAAACGCTGTTTGGTCGACTGTTTGAGATCCTTCATCAAACTCTGATAGCCCGGGTTATAGGAGATCACCAGTTGGAAATTCTCATGGGCGTCCAACACTTCGCCCTTTTTGTCGAGAGGCAGAGTGCGCCGATGATCTGTCAGGGGGTGGATCACAACGGTAGTGTCCTGTCGGGCCTCCACCACCTCATCGAGATAGCAGATGGCGCCGATGCGGGCGGCTACAGTCAGTGGCCCATCCAGCCAGCGTGTGCCTTCGGAATCCAAAAGGTAGCGACCGACAAGATCCGATGCGGTCATGTCCTCGTTACAGGCCACCGTGATCAGGGGTTTGCCAAGCCGCCAGGCCATGTGTTCTACGAAGCGTGACTTCCCGCAACCGGTCGGTCCCTTGATCATCACCGGGAGTCTTTCGGCGTAGGCCGCCTCATAGAGCTCGATCTCATCTTCCTGAGGTTGGTAGTAGGGTTCCTGTTTGACCAGGTATTGCTCGGTGTCGGCACTCATGGTGACTCCAGATTCAAAAAATAAGGCAGATGATCTCTGCGATATTCTACTTGATTAATTAGGGTTATTCCTGTGCTAGGGCCAATTGGATTAGTGTTGACAGGCCCTAGATCAAATGGTGAGGCTCGACTCCACCTATTCTAGTTTTCGTTCATTTTGGTAAATCAAACCGCTGGCGAAAAAAAGCCCCCTTGCGGGGGCTTGGAAATGCCAGTTGACTCACCGGGCAGTGCTTATTGGTGCACACCCAGCTTTTCGCGCCAACCTGGGAAGATCGCATCCGCATCGTGCGGGAAGGATTCGAAAGCACGGGCGAACTCTTTGTGCTCCTTGGCCCACTCGATGGGATCCGCGCCGGCCTTCCAGCACTCATAAGCCTGACGCAGGGAGGTGGCGCCGGCAGCCGGGCTGTCGATGTGACCATAGGAGCCGCCGCCGGCGGTGTTGATCACGTTGCCGTGGCCCAGGTTCTCGAAAAAGCCTGGCAGGCGCAGGGCGTTCATACCGCCGGAGATGATCGGGGTGGTGGGTTTCATGCCGTACCATTTCTGGTTGTAGGCGGGACCCTGGTACTCGTCACGCTCGATGATGTAGGCGATATTGCGGTCGTCTTTGGACCCCTCCATCTTGCCGTACCCCATGGTGCCGACGTGGATACCTGAGGCGCCCTGCAGACGGGACATCTTGGCCAGCACGTAGGCGGTGTAGCCGCGCTTGGAGCTGGGGGAGGTGACTGCGCCGTGACCTGCACGATGGTAGTGCAGGTATTGACTGGGGAAGTAGCGGCGGGCGGTGGTGACCATGCCCGGGCCGCCCACGTAGCCGTCGACCAGGAAAGCGACCTTGTCGGCGTCTGGGCCGAAGGCATCGAGGATGAATTCGCCTCGGGCGATCATCTCGGCGTGGTCGTCGGCGGTGATGTTGGCGGAAAAGAGCTTGGCCTCGCCGGTTTCGTCCATGGCGCGTTTCATGGCATCGTAGACCAGGGGATAGACCTTCTTCGAGGGGCAGAAGACCTGGTTGCCCTGGGGCTCGTCGTTCTTGATGAAGTCGCCACCCAGCCAGAACTGATAGGCCGCTTCTGCGAAAGGCTCGGGGCGCAGGCCCAGTTTCGGTTTGATGATGGTGCCGGCGATGTAGCCGCCGTCAACCACCGGGCGACCCAGCATGCGCCATAGGTCGGAGATATCCTTGGCCGGACCGTCGAACAGCTGGATGGCGCGGGGCGGCATGAAGAAGTCGTACATCTTGGCGTACTCGCAGTCGCCCATGCCCTGGTTGTTGCCGATGGTCAGGGTCAGGAAGGAGACCAGCATCATACGGCCGTCGATCATGTTACGGTCGAACAGATCGATCGGGTAAGCGATGCGCATCTCCTCGGTGGCTTCGTCGATGTGATAGACCAGCGCGTCCACACCCTTGGTGAAGTCGTCGGTCGTGCAGACCTCGACGTTGGTGCCGGTGGAGGACTCGGCGGCGAAGTGGGAGGCCACCTCGAGGAAGCCATAGCCGGAAGCGGGCTTCATCTTATAGGCGCACAGGATATGCTGGCCGCCGGCAACGAGATCCTCTTCCTTCAGGCTGAGGTCCGAGTAACGGGATGATTGGTCTAAAGCCATTGGTCTACTCCAATTTTTGAATCTGTCAGTTTGAGAGGATTTACCTCTTTAAACCACAAGCCATATGTGGAATTGTAAGCAAACCTTACATTTATTGGGTTTATAAGTAAACCTAAAATATTCTTATATAAGTAATAATAAAAAGCTTATGATTGGGGGGTGAGCGATAGGCTTGTGATTCTGTAGCATCGACGATCAGTCCTGGATCTGGCCATTGACGCGAAAAACAGCTAAATCCAATTATTTGTGTCTACGTGTTTTATCGCGTTGAAACCGAACCGGTATAATAAAATTTTTAACAGACCAAATCCAGCCTGAAATAGGCGATAATTCTCAGCAACTAGCAACAAGAGCACGTTATAAAAAATGGCAGAAAAGCGATACCAGGGTATAGATAAGGACCCCACCGGCGCCATGAATCCAACCGGCAATGTCATTCGTGATGCCTGGGTGTTCGGCTTGATTCCCGAGACAGAGACCTGCGAAGGGTGGGCAGTGCAGGGGATAGACGCCCTCTATGACAAAGTCACCAAAGAGTGGGACAAATATGGACATCTGGTGTCGAACCTCCCGCCGGAGCTGGCGGAGAGACACAGTCGCATCTATCAGCAGGCGGTTATGGAAGCCAAGTCTAAAGGGTGGAATCCGGAACTGGGAGAAAATGACTGAGTCATGGCATGAGTGAAATCTTCTTTCGTCCTGAGGAGCTTGCCTGTGAACGCCTGACCATTCCGTCACCGATCTATAATCAGTGTCGGCTGATGCTGTCGCGTTGTCAGTACGAACATGTCTTTATCCCGGTCCGGACGATGCAGATCCAAGCGGTGGTCGATGAGGGTGAGGTGATCTTCGTCGACAATCAGGCCTACGCCGTTCGCGACGGTGAAGGGGGCAAACTGATCCGTCTGGCCTGGAAATTCCGCCGTGAATGGAGCAGGGACAGCCTTACCGAGCCGGTCCCCATCGATTTGATCTATTATGACGATCGGGCACGCGAGCTGCACACACGGTTGATCGGCGACTTCAAAAAGGCTCTCGATATCATGGAGGCGCGCTTCAAAGAGAGTGGCTGTGAAGCACGGGTGAAGCGGGTGCTACCGTTTCCGAAGCCGCATCCCAAACAGTAGAAGGTCCGCAAATGAACGCTAATAAACGCAAATGGTTTTTCTTGGATTAATTCCAGTCAATATCCCAATTGCCCTGGGTACGGCAAGCACCCTATGAATCGACAGGCCCTAAAGAAAAGCTCAAGCGGTTTAAGTATGGATTTTATTTCTGCAGTAGAAACGGGCGTATAAATTTCGTAACAGTGTTTAATCTACACTCTCGAAAGAGAAGGAAATTGCAGATAGATTGCTGAATCTTTCGTTCTAGCCCGAATATTTCACAAATAAAGAGGGTAAAACCCGTGTAGTTCAATAGAATTCAGTTACTTAGGCTGAAATTGAACGAGGTTTTGCCTGTGACAGAATGTACCCAAGGTCGTTTTGCTTTTCCAGCGGTAAAACGCCGCCAGGTTGAAGCGGATTTTTCCGGTGGTGATATCAGCAGTGATGGCGGCGTGTTGTTGCTACGACAAGCGGACCGACGGCTGGGATTGCTTGAAGCCGTCAATGACACTCTCGCTGATCCACGCGATGGCCGCTATGTGCAACATGATCAGATTTCTCTACTACGCCAGCGGGTCTATGCCCTGTGCCAGGGCTATGAAGACCTCAACGATCACGACAGTCTGCGACAAGATTTGGCCTTTCAGACGGCCGTGGAACAGGATCAGGCACTGGGCAGTTCACCCACGCTCTGTCGCTTGGAGAATCGGTCAGATCGGGCAACCGCTGTCGCGATCCATCAGGTCCTGATCGAGCAGTTCATCGCCTCGTTTGCCGAGCCACCCGAGGAGTTGATCCTGGACTTCGACGCCACCGATGACCGGGTTCACGGCCTGCAGGAAGGCCGCTTCTTCCACGGTTACTACGATAACTACTGCTTTCTCCCGTTGTACGTGTTTTGCGGCGAACAACTGCTGGTCAGCTATTTGCGCCCGAGCAAGATCGACGGGGCGAAACATGCGTGGGCGATCCTCGCCCTGCTGGTCAAACGCTTGCGTCAGGCGTGGCCGGCGGTGCGGATCATCCTGAGAGCCGACTCGGGCTTCTGTCGTCACCGCATGCTGCGCTGGTGTGAACGCCATGGCATTGGCTACATCGTAGGCCTGGCGCGCAACCACCGCCTGCAACGGATGATCGAGGAAGACTTCACTGCAGTCGAGCAATGCTTCAAGGCCAACGGACAGAAGCAACGCGTCTTCCTTGGCCTGCGCTACGGTGCACGCAGCTGGCGCCGTCGACGCGCGGTGATCGCCAAGCTGGAGGTGAGTGAGCGAGGGCGTAATCCCCGATTTGTCGTCACCAACCTCAACGGCGATGCCCAAACCCTTTACGACGACGTCTATTGTGCGCGGGGCGAGATGGAAAACCGCATCAAGGAACAACAGCTGGGGCTGTTTGCTGATCGCACCAGTGCACATCATTGGTGGACCAATCAGTTTCGCTTGCTGCTGTCGAGCCTGGCCTATGTGTTGATGGAAGCGATTCGCCGCTTGGCCTTACAGGGTACAGAACTGGCCAAGACCCAGGTCGGCACGCTGCGGCTTAAACTACTCAAAGTGGGTGCGGTGGTGATACGCAATACCCGGCGTGTCCGCTTCCTGCTCTCCAGTGTCTTTCCTTACCAGGCATTGTTCTTCAGTGTGGCCGAACGGCTGGAGCCAGGATAGCACGCGATGAGTGCTGCCCCGGCACGTTGATAAATAACGGGGTAAGGGGAAGCTGTGCCTGTCAGCCAGAAATCGGGGCGTTTGGAGCCGGTATCATCCTGTTTCTCGTCCCGGCCTTCTCCTCGTGCCAGTATCGGCAAATGGATGAAATATCCGGGCTAGCCCGCATGTTTCATCCGTTTTTAAATTTAGCCGGTGATATGGCCAAGCTTGGATGGTTTGCCCTCACTGGGAACCAAACCTCTATCAAGCCCTGATTTTCCACCCTCCGGGCAGACTCCCCCTTACCCCCATTGTTGATCAACGTGCCGGGGCAGCACTCTGCCGGGCTATCCCGGCTTGAGTCGTGCCGCCACCTGGAAAAACAGCGCCTGATAGGGATAGGTGCTGGAGAGCAGGAAGCGGATCCGTCGCGTGTTGCGAATGATGACCGCCCCGATCTTGAACAGTTTGAGCCGGATCGTGGTCATCTGTGCACGCGCCAGTTCCGTGCCCTTCAGCGCGAGGCGCCGGATGGCCTCCATCAGCACATAGGCCAGACTGGACAGCAGTAGACGAAACTGATTGGCCCACCAGTAATGCGCGCTGGTGCGATCGGCGAACAGCCCCAGTTGCTGCTCCTTGATTCGGTTCTCCATGTCACCACGGGCGCAGTAGAGGTCATCGTAAAGGCGCTGTTTGTCGCCGGCCAGGTTGGTGACGATGAAGCGTGGATTTGGCCCCTTGTCGGTGACCTCCAGTTTGGCGATCACCTTGCGACGCGTCTTCCAGGTGCTGGCGGCATAGTGAAACTGAAAGAATTCCCGCATCTTCATGCCGGTTCGCTTCGCCAGTTCCTCAACCCACTGCATGGGCTCACGGATACACCGCAGCAAGGCGTCATTCTTGGCGATGCCCACGATATAGCCCACAGCGTTGCGCTCGCACCAGCTGAGCATGTGGTGACGGCAAAAGCCGCTATCGCCCCGAAAGATGATACGCACTTCAGGCCAAGCCCGGCGCAGGCGTTTGACCAACAGCGCCAGAATCGCCCAGGCATGCTTGGGCGCATCGATCCGGCTGGGCCGCAGATAACTCACCAGCAGTTGATCGCCACAAAAGACATACAGGGGCAGGAAGCAGTAGTGATCGTAGTAGCCGTGAAAGAAGCGGCCTTCCTGGCGGCCATGCACCGGATCATCCGTGGCGTCGAAATCCAGGATCAGCTCATCGGGTGGTGCATTATATGAGGCAATGAACTGCTCGAGCAGTAGGTTGTGGACATCAACGGCAACCCGGCGATCGACCCGGTTCTCCAGCCGACAAAGTGTCGACTGGCTGCCCAGTACCTCCTCGCGTTCGATCGAGCTCTGTAGGGCCGGGTCGGTGCGTAGTGTCTGATGGTCGTTCAGGTCTTCATAACCCAGGCAGAGCCCATAGACTCGCTGGCGCAACAGGCTCAACTGGCTGTGTTCAATATAGCGGGGATCTCGCGGGTCGGGGATGACCGCATCAACCGCCTCGAGTAATCCCAGACGCCTGTCGATCTCACGCAGCAGCAACACGCCGCCGTCCGAGGTGATATCGCCACCGGAAAACTCGGCTTGAACCTTACGGCGTTTTAGGGCTGGAAAATCAAAGGCAGTCTGGGTACAGTTTGTCACAGGCAAAATCCTTTCGATTACAGTGTAAGCAACTGAATTATATCGAAGTATCAGGATTTTGCCTTTTTAATGCGTGAAATATTGGGGCTAGGGCACCCAAAGATTGGTTCTACCCGACCTCCCGTGCCGGGTGTGAGTTTAAACACTAAAAAGCTAATTTGCGTTTATTCGCGTTCATTTGCGGACAATAATCATAAAACCATGTGACTGCTTATCCGGTCAGCGCAGCAAAGACACTCGGCAATCTCTCCGGTAGCCGCTCCACATTGTCCACGATGGAGTAGCCGTTCTCGCCAAATATTCTGGCTACATAACGATCTGCATTGGGATCCAGGGTCAGGCAATAGGTATAGACACCCTGCATGGCCAGGTCTTCCACCGCTTTTTTTGCGTCGTGGCGCAGATACTGGGGATCCCGTTCATCGATATCGGCCGGTTCGCCGTCGGTGACCAGTAACACAAGACGTTTCTGTGCATTCTGCTGGGTCAGGTGCCGGCCGGCGTGACGTAGGGCCGCACCCATACGGGTGGAGAGGCCGCCCTTCATGCCCGCCATCCGGGATTTGGCTTGATCGTCATAGGGTTGTTCGAAATCCTTGAAGCGGTAGTACTGCACATCGTGACGGCCGTCGGAGGCAAAGCCGTGTACGGCGAAATTGTCGCCGATTGAGTCGATGGCCCAGGAGAGCAGGCCGGCCGATTCGCGAGTCAGGTCCAGGATGCTGTCCTGGTCCTCGTAACCCTCTTCACCCTCTGCGATATCACCGATCTTCTCGTTGGTCGATTCGGAGAGGTCGAGCAGCAGCACGATCGAAAGGTCGCGGATATGGCGGGTGATGCGGATGTTGATCCGGGGATCCGGCATGACACCTCGACGGATATCGATCATCGCCCGTACTGCCGCATTAAGATCCAGCTCCTCACCTTCTTCGTAGCCCCGGCGACGCACGATACCCTGAGGTTGCAGTGCGTCAATCAGATGGCGGATACGCGAGGCGATTGGTTTGTGCTTGGTCAGAATCTCATCCATCATCTCGGGATCACCGACGCCCTGCTTACGCTCGATGACAGTGGCCCAATCGGGACGTGCAAGCTGTACATGGTAATCCCATTCGTTGTAGTGGTAGGGGTCGGAGACCGGCTCCACGCCCTCCATCTCGTTGTAACTGACCCCCATGTCTTCGTAGGGGAACAGCTCAGTGGATAGCACCAGGATTTCGTCCGGGTTGTCGTGGGTCATCTCCGAGTCGAGATCGTTGACGAACTCCATCAAACTGACATAGCGGCGAACCGTCTTTTGCGAAGTCGGCAGGTAGTCGACACCCTGGGACTCGAACATGTTCTCTGAGAAATCCCAGAAATAGCGGTTGTCGTCGCGATATGGGATCGGCCACTCAGAGAGGACACGCACACTGGGGATCTTGGCGATTTCGACGATTTTGTTGTAGAAATCGACACCGGCCATCCAGGACAAGCGTGGATTGTAAGGGTCCTCTTCCAGTTTGGTCACGAAATCATCGGCTACCTGGTTGATGACATCAATCTCATCGCGATAATCGCGATCCATGATGGCACGGGTGGTTCGCATCATCAGATCCATGGTCTCGTGCGGCTTGCCTAAATCGTCGTTCTCACCCGGTTCGGCTGTGAAGAACTGCAGCCAGAGTTTACGCAGTCCGGGAAACTCGCTGTAGGCAAGATACTCGACACGGGCATCCTCGAACAGCTCAATCATACGCATCTGCGCCTGAGAGAGTTGCTCAGCAGAGATTGGCTCGCGGGTATAGACCATGTGCGCGGCAGCATGGGCTGCCGTTGCGCGGTAGACCTCCATGCCATCGATGCCGCGGAAGGGATCGAAGGCATCCGGCACATGGATCTGAAAACGCTCGATAAAGGGACGGATACCCTGGCGGGACTCGAAGTCGCCTGCAGTGGGACGCATGAAAAAGGCCCGTGCCCAGAGTGCGCGCAAGTAGAAGTTCAGCTTGCGTTGATTGTCGATGAACAGGGTGCCGCGCCTCTCGGACTGCAGGATGGAGCGGGCCGACTCGGTCTGTAGGGCAAAGTAGGCCAGTTGACCGTCAAGGTCGCGTTGGTGCGCCTGTGCGCCCCACATGACCCAACGGCGAAGTCCGCCCAGGGTCAGTTTGGAGAGGAGCTCGTCCAGGTTCTCCATCATCGGGCGCAGGCCACGCGGGGCCTTGCCGGTCATCTGGTGTAACAGCTTGAGGAAGCCGCGCATGACCTCAGCGTCGCCGAGGCGGGAGGCTGCAAGCGGCAGGTTGGCCACAATGAGGGTGATGACACTGCCGGAGGTGTGCGAAGCCAATTTCATCATCGCCTCGACGATATCGGGGATGATGTCCTCACCCACTTCTTTGGCGACACCGGGCATTTCCTGTACGTAGGTCAGCACCAGGTCCTGGCCGCGACCCAGCGTACAGAAGGCACGCATACCTTCCAGGTAGTTTTGCAGGCCACGCGGAGACATGACCCGTTGTGCCTCATGGTAGGACGACTCAAGTGCTTCGAGGTGCTCGTGGTCGCCCTCATCGAGGCAGGTGATATATTCAGAAAAGTCGACGCTCATGGTTCTCTCCGGACGCAGAGTCCGCGGCGGAGCGCAGAGGTTGTTGACCGAGCAGATGCTGCAGATGGGCGTCGATCATTGCGTGCTGATCGCAAGGGGCGTTCTGCCCATGTGCTTATGCCCTGGAAAGGCGCTCTTGCAATTCGGTATGCGAGACGAGCCATTGATTGAACCCTCTGCGTAGTCTGTGCGCCATTACGCACTCTGCGTCCCACGCGCATCAGAAGTAGGTATTGACCGCTGCACTCAGGGTGTCGCGCATATCCGGATCATCTGTAAGCGGGGTGACCAGCGCCATTTGACACGCCGACATCGGGTCGATGCCCTTGGAAACCAGCTGTGCCGCGTACACCAGCAATCGTGTAGACATGCCTTCATCCAGGCCATGGCCCTTAAGGTTGCGAGAGCGTTGTGCGATTTGTACAAGCTTACCGGCAGTATCGGTGTCTACGCCGCCTTCATGCTGTACGATTTCGGTCTCGATATCGGTTTCCGGATAATCGAAGTCCATGCCTCCGAAACGTTGCTTGGTGGACTGTTTAAGGTCCTTCATCAACGACTGATAACCGGGGTTGTAGGATATTACAATCTGGAAATCAGGATGTACCTTGACCAGTTCGCCCTTCTTTTCCAACGGCAGTTCACGACGGTGGTCGGTCAGCGGGTGAATGACCACCGTGGTGTCCTGACGGGCCTCGACGACTTCGTCGAGGTAGCAGATGGCGCCGATTCGTGCAGCGACGGTCAGCGGACCGTCCTGCCACTTGGTGCCGTTGATGTCGAGCAGGAAACGTCCAACCAGATCGGAGGCAGTCATATCTTCGTTACAGGCAACGGTGATCAACGGCTTGTTTAGCTTGTACGCCATATACTCGACGAACCGCGATTTACCACAACCGGTAGGGCCCTTGAGCATCACCGGCATGCGCGCATCGTAGGCTGCTTGGTACATTTCGACTTCATTACCTACGGAGCGGTAGTAAGGCTCTTCCTGGATCAGATACTGGTCTGCGTTGATATCGCTCATGATTTCCTACCTTTTTGTAATCAGGTTGATAACCACCAGGATGCCGAAGGCACCGCGGGGTAATGGTTGATAGCAGATTTTCCGAAACCCTAAGGTGAGGTTTTGGAAAACCAGCTGACTTTGATCAGTTGTTTAAAAAAAAGCCCCGCCGCCCAGGTTTGGGGGGCGGGGCCCTTCGTCCATGGTCCTGAAATCAGACCTTAGACAGTTTCACCACGGTAGATAACCATGGATGCACCTGCGCACTGGGCATAGTTGTCCAGGCCGAGCAGGCGTACGTGGTTCTTCGGGTGAGCATTGTGGCAAGCTTCGCACTCAGCCAGGATAGTGTCGACGTCGGTTTCACCGAACATGGGCAGCTTCCACATATACCAGTAGCTACCGCTGGCGTTCTCTGGCTCGGTGTGCTCGATAGACGGATTCCAGCCCTTGGATACGATGAACTCGATCTGGGTGCGGATCTGGTCTGCATTCATGGAAGGCAGGTAGGAGAAAGTCTCGAACTTGCGGCTTTCTGCGTTGCCAAGGCTTGACTTGTAGTCTTGCATATCACTCATTGGTATATACCTCTAACTGTTCGAATTTGATTGAGTCGTTCATCCGGTGGTCGGGTACCGACCACCAGTGAACTGGTCATTACTTGTGAGAAACGTCCAGCTTGTCGACAGTGTCGAATTCGAACTTGATCTCTTTCCAGGTCTCCATGGCGGCCTTCAGCTCGGGGCTGGAAGCAGCAGCGTTGGTGAGGATGTCCTTACCTTCCTTCTCCAGCTCACGGCCCTGGTTACGTGCTTCAACACAGGCCTCAACCGCAACACGGTTCGCAGCTGCGCCAGCGGCGTTGCCCCACGGGTGACCCAGGGTACCACCACCGAACTGGAGTACAGAGTCATCACCAAAGATGCTAACCAGTGCAGGCATGTGCCATACATGGATACCACCGGAAGCAACAGGCAGTACGCCGGGCATGGCGCCCCAGTCCTGATCGAAGAAGATACCGCGTGAGCGGTCTTCCTTGACGAAGGAGTCGCGCATGATGTCGATCCAGCCCAGGGTCGCGTCACGGTCGCCTTCCAGCTTACCGACAACGGTACCGGAGTGCAGATGGTCACCACCGGACAGGCGCAGGATCTTGGTCAGTACGCGGAAGTGGATTCCGTGGTGAGGGTTACGGTCGAGTACGGCGTGCATGGCGCGGTGGATGTGCAGCAGCATGCCGTTGTCCTGACACCATTGCGCCAGCTGGGTGTTGGCTGACCAACCACCGGTCAGGTAGTCGTGCATGATGATGGGAGCGCCGATCTCTTTGGCGTACTCGGCTCGTTTCATCATCTCATCGGCGGTAGGCGCAGTTACGTTCAGGTAGTGACCTTTACGCTCACCGGTTTCGGCTTCGGCCTTCAGGATAGCTTCCATGACGAAATCGAAACGATGCTTCCAGCGCATGAACGGCTGGGAGTTGACGTTCTCGTCGTCCTTAGTGAAGTCCAGACCGCCACGCAGACCTTCGTAGCAGGCACGGCCGTAGTTCTTGGCGGACAGACCCAGCTTGGGCTTGATGGTGCAGCCCAGCAGCGGACGACCGTACTTGTTCAGCATGTCGCGCTCGACCTGGATGCCCTGGGGCGGACCATTACAGGTCATGACATAGGCCAGCGGGAAGCGGATGTCTTCCAGGCGCAGTGCACGCAGGGCCTTGAAGCCGAATACGTTACCAACCAGGGAGGTCATCACGTTGACCACGGAACCTTCCTCGAACAGGTCGATCGGGTAGGCAACGAAGGCATAGAAGCAGGTGTCGTCGCCAGGTACGTCTTCGATGGCGTAGGCGCGGCCCTTGTAGTAATCCAGGTCGGTCAGCAGGTCGGTCCACACGGTGGTCCAGGTACCGGTGGAGGACTCAGCGGCAACAGCGGCTGCAACCTCTTCGCGCGGTACACCCGGCTGGGGGGTGACTTTGAAGCACGCCAGGATGTCAGTCTCCTTCGGTGTGTAATCGGGCATCCAGTATGTTTCGCGGTACTCTTTTACGCCCGCATCATATTTCTTGGCCATTTTAGCGATTCCTCCTGATTTAGGATTGCGTTGCCTTGAAATGCAGTCTCTGGAAATAGATATTTCCGTGCTGTCAGTATAAAAATCGTTCAGTAATTACCTCGTGTAAGGTGGAGCTAGTATAGGAAGGCAGACGATTAAGTGAAGTCAGATCTTTTAATCAAAATCATAATATAATACTTATACCATACGAGATTTATGGTATATTTACTGATATTTGGCTCCTAGAGAAAAATCGATAGCGAGAGAGATCTCTGTAACGGGAGCCGGTTATTGACCGATTGAGAGATGTGGGAGGGTAGCCATGCATACAACACTGCGACAGATGCGAGTCTTCACCACCGTGGCCAGGCGCCTGAACTACACTCGGGCGGCTCAGGAACTCCATCTCAGCCAACCGGCGGTATCGATGCAGGTCAAACAACTCGAGGAGTCGGTGGGTCTGCCCCTGTTTGAACATACCGGCAAAAAGATCCAGCTCACCGAGGCCGGCAGAGAGATGTACCAGTATGTACGGACCATCTTCCAGACGTTTGAGGAGATGGAGGAGGTCCTGGATGCCATGAAGGGGCTGGATACCGGGCATATCAATATCGCCGTGGCGAGTACGGTCAACTATTTTGCTCCCCGATTGCTTGCGGCGTTCAGCCGTCAATATCCGGGTATCGATCTGAGCCTCGATGTCACCAACCGCGAACGGCTGATGGGCTTGCTCAAGGATAACGAGATCGATATCGTCCTCATGGGGCTTCCCCCGGAGGATATCGAACTCGTGTACGAACCCTTCATGGAGAATCCGTTGGTGGTGATCGCACCACCGGGACATCCGTTGCAGCAAAAGAAGAAGATTCCGGCTGAGCGCCTGGCTGAGGAGGTCTTTATCATGCGCGAGGAGGGTTCGGGTACCCGACTGGCAATGGAGCGGTTTTTTACCGAACAGTCGATACCCCTCAGCACCGGCATGCAGATGACCCGAAACGAGGCCATAAAGCAGGCGGTACGCGCCGGCATGGGATTGGGCGTGGTCTCCAGCCATACCATTGAGCTGGAGGTGGAGACCGGTCGTCTGGTCGTACTCGATGTGGTGGGCTTCCCGCTGCAGCGCCACTGGTACATGGTCTATCGCAAGGGCAAACGACTCTCGCCGCCGGCAAAGGCCTTTCATGACTTTGTGCTGACGGAGGCTCTGCAAATCAAAGAGGAGCCTGTGTAGATCATCCGAGGTACTTGGTTCCAGGTCCGTGGAAACCGATGGGCTCTAGGGCTGCGTGATTTTTTTACTGTCTTGGATAGGTAGTACGGATGGCCAGAAGGCTTCCCGCTCAACATGCACGGGGTTCCTGGTTGAGTTAGAATCAACTATTCAGTTCAACTGTTGTCATAGCTAACCATTCAGCATCGACTAATCACGCTTGTGAGGCCTGTAAACAATGGCAGATAGGGGCAATCCAGAACAGCGCCCGAACAGACTGGAAGCTTACCCGCTTCTCAGCAAGGTCAAGCTGCCGAGAGATTTACGCCAGCTGGATCAGCAAAAGCTCAGACCGCTGGCGAGCGAGATGCGGCGCTTTCTCATCGACTCCGTCTCCCAGACAGGCGGCCATTTGGCAGCCGGGCTTGGCGTAGTGGAATTGACGATCGCATTACACTACGTCTTCAATACACCCTATGACCGCCTGGTGTGGGACGTGGGGCATCAGGCCTATCCTCACAAGATACTCACCGGAAGAGGGCGGCAGATGTGGAGTCTGCGACAAAAAGGGGGTGTTTCGGGGTTTCCTAAACGCAGTGAAAGCGAATATGACAGCTTCGGCACCGGCCACTCCAGCACCTCTATCGGTGCGGCGCTTGGGATGGCCGTGGCAGCAAAACAGAAGGGTGAAAAGCGTAATGTCGTTGCAATTATCGGGGATGGCGCTATGGGCGCGGGGATGGCTTTCGAGGCCCTCAACCAGGCGGGTGCCCTGGATCAGGACCTGCTGGTAATCCTGAATGACAACGACATGTCGATTTCAAAACCGGTTGGCGGTTTCAGCAACCATCTTGCACGCCTGCTCTCCGGCAAGGTTTACACCAGCATGCGCGAAGGCGGTAAATCGGCGTTGAGCCACCTGCCTCATCAGGTGAGTGACCTTGTCGGCCGCTGGGAAGAGCATATGAAAGGGATGGTGATGCCGGGTACGCTGTTCGAGGAGATGGGATTCAATTACATCGGACCGATTGATGGCCACGATTTCGAAACCCTGGTGGCGACACTGCGCAATATGCGCAACATGTCCGGGCCCAGGCTGCTGCATGTGGTGACCCAGAAAGGACGGGGTTATGTGCACGCGGAGAATGACCCCTGTGTCTACCATGGGGTCACACCATTCGATCCCGATACGGGCAAGATGGAGAAGCACAGCAACAGCAAGACCTACACCCAGGTATTTGGCGACTGGCTGTGCGCCACCGCGAAGCGGGATGATCGGCTGGTGGCTGTCACTCCGGCTATGTGTGAGGGATCGGGGATGGTGCAATATGCCCGCCAGTACCCTAAACGCTACTTCGATGTGGGGATCGCAGAACAGCATGCCCTGACCTTTGCTGCCGGTTTGGCCTGTGAAGGATTGAAGCCGGTGGTGGCAATCTACTCGACTTTTCTTCAGCGTGCCTACGATCAACTGATCCATGATGTGGCGCTACAGAATCTCGATGTGACACTGGCGGTGGATCGCGCAGGCCAGGTCGGCGCAGACGGAGCAACCCACGCGGGCAGCTTTGATTTGAGCTATGCGCGATCAATTCCGAATATGGTGATCATGGCTCCGGGAGATGAACAGGAGTGCAGTCGATTGTTACAGACGGCCTATGATTACCCTGGACCTGCCCTGGTGCGTTATCCACGGGGGAGTGGCCCGGGTGTCGAAGTGGAGACATCTCTACCTATCCGGCTACCGATAGGCGAGGGTGAAATCCGGCGCAACGGCAGTCATGTGGCAATCCTGGCGTTCGGTAGCCTGCTTGCAACAGCGCAACGGGTTGCTGAACGTATCGACGCAACCCTGGCCAACATGCGGTTCATCAAGCCGCTGGACGAGAGGTTGATCGATCGACTGGCCAGCACACATCAGATCCTGGTTACACTTGAAGAGAACGTTGTAATGGGTGGTGCCGGGTCTGCAGTGAATGAGTACCTGGCATCCTGTGGAAGTCAGGTAAGGGTCCTCAACATGGGTTTGCCCGACCACTACCTGGATCATGCCAGTCATCAGGAGCAGTTGATCGAGGCCGGTCTCGATTTCGAGGCTATCCTCAGTGCCATCGAACGAGTCAACAGGGAGACGAAACTGCAGGTTGTCTAGGGCCGATTGGATAAGTGTTTACAGGCCTAACCGAATCTTATGGTTGATGGGAATCCAATGATTGAGATCACCGGCGTTACTGCCTTCGAAGACAATTATATATGGATGGTAAAAAATCCCGCATCATCCCAAGTCGTCGCAGTGGATCCCGGAGATGAGAGTCCGGTACTGTCCTGGCTGGAACAGCAGGATTGCACTCTCAGCGCAATCCTTATCACACATCACCATTATGATCATGTTGGCGGCATCGCTGAACTGCGGGAGGTCTATCCTGACATCGAAGTCTATGGTCCGGCCAATGAGACCATTCGGGGTGTGACCCATCCCCTCGAGGAGGGCGACAGACCCCGCATCGCCGGTCTGAATGCAAACCTCCGGGTGTTGGAGGTGCCGGGCCACACCCAGGGACATATCGCCTATTTTGGCGAAGGGGTGCTGTTTTGCGGCGATACCCTGTTCACGGCTGGCTGCGGCCGGGTATTCAGCGGTACTTTCGAACAGTTATCGGATTCGCTGCAACGTATCGCTGCACTGCCGGGAGATACCAGCATCTATTGTGCCCATGAATATACCCTGGTCAATTTGGGTTTTGCAGCCTGGGTGGAGCCGGAGAATCCGGAACTGGCTATTCGAATCAAGCGAGCGCGGGAAAAACGGGAGGCGGGCATTCCAACTGTGCCTTCAGACCTTGCTGAGGAGTTAATGACGAATCCCTTCATGCGTACCTCGGTGCAATCGGTGATAAAGGCTGCGGAACAGGCTTCAGGCCATACCCTCTCCACACACCGCGAGGTGTTTACCGCATTGCGCAAGTGGAAGGATACTGAGTACGACTAGCCGCGATTCGCATGGAATTATATGGTTTCACGGATTGAAGGATGAAGGGGGCCGCATAACCTAACGGTTATGCGGCCGCTCACTGGAGATGTTAGACGTTTCGGGCATCCATCATGCGTTCGATGATGGGTTGCAGGACAATCTCCATGGAAAAACCCATCTTGCCGCCGGGTACCACGATACTGTTGCGACGAGACATGAAAGAGCCGTCGATCATCGACAGGAGGTAGGGGAAGTCGATATCGAACTTCTTGGGATCGCTGAAGCGGATGACGACGAAACTCTCATCCGGCGTCGGAATGTCGCGGGCGATGAAAGGGTTTGAGGTATCGACCGTCGGTACCCGTTGGAAGTTGATGTCGGTGCGGGAGAACTGCGGTGTAATGTGGTTGATATAGTCAGGCATGCGACGCATGATTGTGTCGACGACCGCCTCTTCGCTGTAACCGCGCTCAGCATTATCGCGGAAGATCTTCTGGATCCATTCCAGGTTGACGATCGGAACCACGCCGACCCCCAGGTCCACATATCTGGCAACATCCACATCACCATCCACGACCATGCCGTGAAGGCCTTCATAAAATAGCAGGTCAGTACCCTCATCGATGGTTTCCCAGGGGGTGAACTCACCAGGCTGCTGATCACAACCGAGTCGGGCATTGTGTTCGGCGGCCTCTTCCGGGCTATGCAGATAGTAGCGTTTTTGTCCGCCCCCGGTCTCACCGTAGGTCTTAAACAGTTCGGCAATCTTGTCGAAATGGTTGGCTTCGGGACCAAAATGGCTCAAACCTTGCGCCATTTTTTCTCGCATTTCCACACGTGTGTACCGGTGAAAGCTGTCGCCCTCTACCACCGCAGACTTGAAGCCGTCGCGATAGAAGATATGCTCGAAGGCGCGTTTGACAGTGGTTGTACCGGCGCCGGATGAGCCGGTTACTGCGACCACAGGATGCTTTTTAGACATAAGCTTCTCCCTTATCTAATTCATTATATTGTGCTGTCCGGTAGGCCTCTATAGAGGCTGTATTGTTCTCATCGGACCAGGTTATGGGTAAAAAATTGGTGCCAACTATAACACGGAGATGTCCGATTTCCAGTGACAATGGATCCTGCATTTCGAATCATCGGCACAACAGGGAGGGCCGGCTGGCCGGATTCTGTTTTACCCGCACGGTATGCTGCATTGCGCAATTACGCAGATGCGGGTATGGCACGAACAGGTACCTGGTCAGGGATGGTTGGTGATCTCGGGCGGTCGCTGGGACAGATGTAGAATTACTCTTAAAATCATATAAATATTAAAGTATTTCCTGATTACTCATGAGGCTCAGCTATTGAGCCTGTGGTGCAAGCATAATGGAACCTACTGAATAAAAGAGGATTTCATCATGCCGAGAAATACTATTCAATTTCAAAAAGGTCTTGGTTTGCACGATTTTCTGGAACAATATGGGACCGAGGATCAGTGTCGACAGGCATTGTATGATTTGCGCTGGCCGACGGGCTATGTCTGCCCTGAGTGCGGCAACACAACAGGCTGTGAACTCAAAAAGCGTCAGATATATCAATGTCACAAGTGCCATCATCAGACTTCCCTGACCGCCGGCAGCATCTTCCATGGCACCAAGCTGCCGCTGAGAACGTGGTTTCTTGCGATCTATCTGTTGACCCAACGCAAGAAAAGTATCTCGGCGCTGCAACTTTCCCGCGAAATCGGGGTGAACTACAATACGGCCTGGCGACTCAAGCATAAGTTGATGCAGGTGATGATGGAACGTGAGCGTGGAAAAAAACTGGCCGGTCGCATCGAATTGGATGATGCTTATCTCGGAGGCGAGCAAGCCGGTAAGCGTGGTCGTGGGTCGCGCAACAAAATCCCTTTCGTAGCTGCTGTTGAGACGACGCGGGACGGCAGGCCCATGAAAATTCAACTGCGTCGTGTAAGGGGCTTCCGCAAACGTGAAATCGCCCGCTACGCCCGCTCCTGCTTGATGCCTGGCAGCGAAGTCTTTACCGATGGGCTTTGGTGCTTTAGTGGCGTGACAACCGCTGATTGCCATCATAACCCCATGGTGACGGGTGGTGGGCGCCAAAGTGTCCAGTATTCGTGCTTCAAATGGGTAAACACGATGTTGGGTAATGTCAAAAACAGTCTGTTGGGTACTTTTCATGCGATTCGAGATAAACATGTGTCGCGTTATCTTGCTGAGTTCGAATATCGGTTTAACCGCCGTTTCGATTTACCCGCCATGATTGAACGATTGCTTTTTGCCGCTCTTCGCACTCCACCTATGCCATATCGCCTCTTGAGAATGGCTGAGGTTTAGGGGTAATCAGGTAAATATTAAAGTATTTCCTGATTACTCATGAGGCTCAGCTATTGAGCCTGTGGTGCAAGCATAATGGAACCTACTGAATAAAAGAGGATTTCATCATGCCGAGAAATACTATTCAATTTCAAAAAGGTCTTGGTTTGCACGATTTTCTGGAACAATATGGGACCGAGGATCAGTGTCGACAGGCATTGTATGATTTGCGCTGGCCGACGGGCTATGTCTGCCCTGAGTGCGGCAACACAACAGGCTGTGAACTCAAAAAGCGTCAGATATATCAATGTCACAAGTGCCATCATCAGACTTCCCTGACCGCCGGCAGCATCTTCCATGGCACCAAGCTGCCGCTGAGAACGTGGTTTCTTGCGATCTATCTGTTGACCCAACGCAAGAAAAGTATCTCGGCGCTGCAACTTTCCCGCGAAATCGGGGTGAACTACAATACGGCCTGGCGACTCAAGCATAAGTTGATGCAGGTGATGATGGAACGTGAGCGTGGAAAAAAACTGGCCGGTCGCATCGAATTGGATGATGCTTATCTCGGAGGCGAGCAAGCCGGTAAGCGTGGTCGTGGGTCGCGCAACAAAATCCCTTTCGTAGCTGCTGTTGAGACGACGCGGGACGGCAGGCCCATGAAAATTCAACTGCGTCGTGTAAGGGGCTTCCGCAAACGTGAAATCGCCCGCTACGCCCGCTCCTGCTTGATGCCTGGCAGCGAAGTCTTTACCGATGGGCTTTGGTGCTTTAGTGGCGTGACAACCGCTGATTGCCATCATAACCCCATGGTGACGGGTGGTGGGCGCCAAAGTGTCCAGTATTCGTGCTTCAAATGGGTAAACACGATGTTGGGTAATGTCAAAAACAGTCTGTTGGGTACTTTTCATGCGATTCGAGATAAACATGTGTCGCGTTATCTTGCTGAGTTCGAATATCGGTTTAACCGCCGTTTCGATTTACCCGCCATGATTGAACGATTGCTTTTTGCCGCTCTTCGCACTCCACCTATGCCATATCGCCTCTTGAGAATGGCTGAGGTTTAGGGGTAATCAGGAAGTATTTTGGATCGGTTGGTTTTCATTGATGCCCCTTCGCAGTCTCTTTTTCGGCAGCTTGAAACGGCCAGCTCAGCGGCGCAATGGGGATGGAATATCATTACCTGTCAGAACATATTGGCATTGAGCCAGAGGTGAACGAGGATACCGGCGAAAAAACCCAGTGCGATTGCCGGAGTCCAGCGCAGGTGGTTGAAAAAGGTGTATTTTCCCTTTGCCTGACCCATTAAGGCCACCCCCGCCGCTGATCCGATCGACAGCAGACTGCCACCGATACCGGCGGTAAGTGTGACCAGTAGCCATTGACCGAGCGACATGTCCGGCCGCATGTTGAGTACTATTGACATGGTGGGGATATTTTCGAGTACGGACGAGGCGATACCAATGGAGATGTTGGCCATCGTGGCGCCCCACTGAATATAGAGCAATTCGGAGACCAGCGTCAGATAGCCGAGATAGCCCAGGCCGCTGACACAGAGAATGACGCCACATAGAAAAAGCAGTGTGTCCCATTCTGATCTGGCGACGCGCAAAAACACATCGAAGGGCTGCCTGCTCTCGACGACTATGGAGAAATCGGGTGATTCAGTGGTCGTGATCTTCTCTTCACTGGGTTGATGGGTTTTTTTGAGAAAGTAGCCGAAAAACTGCAGATAGGAGAGCCCGGTCATCACACCGATAGTGGCGGGAAGCGACAGTTGGCCCTGGAAAAAGACTGCGGTTGCGATCGTCAACAGGAATAACCCCATGATGCGTTTTGCACCACGCCGCATGGGTATCTGTTCCTGACTGCTTGAGAGGTGGCCTTCGGGGAGTGCGAAATGCATGATCGCCGCAGGTACGAGGTAGCTGACCAGGGAGGGTAAAAACAGCGAGAAGAATGAAAAAAAGTCCACCCGTCCGCTAGTGCTGATGATATCCTGCTGCCATACCATCAGGGTGGTGATGTCGCCAAATGGGCTGAAGGCGCCGCCCGAATTGGAGGCGATCACGATATTGATGCAGGAGAGCGTGACAAATCGTTGGTTATCCCGCTCCATATTCAGAACCACAGCGCCCATCAGCAATGCAGTTGACAGGTTGTCGAGAAAAGGGGACAGGAAAAAGGTTGTGATACCGATCGTCCAGAAGAGATGTTTATAGCTGTATTTACGGTTGGCGACCCAGGTGCGCAGCGCCAGAAATACGCGTCGTTCAGCCAGGGCGTTGATATAGGTCATCACCACTAAAATGAACAGCATTAACTCGAAATACTGCAGAAGACTATGCCTGAGTGCGTGTTCGGCTGCATGCCCGCCGGACTGTTGATGGGCATACCAGCCGATCATGCCCCAGATAATCCCTGCGGCAAACAGCATGGGTTTCGATTTGCGCAGCTCTATGAACTCTTCAAGGGTGACCGCTATCAGGGCAAGCACAAAGACCGTCAGACTGAGATATCCCACCCAGTGGGCGCTCATACTGTAGCCACTGGCCGACATGTGATTCGCCAAAGCCAGACTGGGGAGAGCGCAGAAAAGGGCTAGCGAAACTGTCAGTCTCTTCATGTATGCATTTGGACTACGATCTATTGATTGAGCGGTACTGCCTGTTTCAAGCCGTTTTGCGATATCCAAGCTGCTTTTTATGTTGTGACTGACATCCTTCGGCTCTGATTCAGAAGCTACCCGAGTTGATCCACAGATGGACCACAATGCTGGCGGCATATCCGAGCGCAATCACCGGTGCCCATTTAAGATGGCCGAAAAAGGTGTACTTTCCACGTGCCTGCCCCATCAGGGCGACACCGGCAGCAGAGCCGATCGAGAGCATAGAGCCGCCTACGCCCGCGGTGAGTGTTACCAGCAGCCACTGACCCATGGACATATCGGGCATCATGGTCAGAACCGCGAACATTACCGGGATATTGTCGACAATTGCTGAGAGTATGCCGACCATAATGTTTGCTGGTGTTGCATTCATCGCCGGGGTCAGATCCATTGCCGCACCCCACTGGGTATACATCATTTCGGAAACTACCGCGAGATAGCCGATAAAGCCAAGACCGCCCACACAAAGTACCACGCCGTAGAAAAAGAGCAGGGTATCCCATTCGGCGCGGGCCACCTTATTGAAGACATCGAACGAGACCATGTCGCCCATCTGTCCGTCATGCTCCATCTCGATCCGGTCCTCTGTGCTCAATTGCGGATGATCCAGGTGAAAGGTCTTTTTCAGGTAGAAGCCGAAGAACTGGAGGTAGGCCAAGCCGGTCAACATACCGATCACGGGCGGCATGCCGAGGAAGTTGTGAAAGCTGACCGCGGTAACGATGGTTGCCAGGAAAAAGACCATGATACGCTTGGCGCCACGTTTCAACTCGACATCTTCACCACCGCCCTGGGGTTTCTCATCAGGTACCGCAAAATGCATGATTGCAGCCGGTATCAGCCAGTTTACCAGTGACGGGACAAACAGGGCGAAAAAGGCCCAGAAATCGATGGGACCCTGGGGGGTGGTGACCGATTTCTGCCATACCATCAGAGTGGTGATGTCGCCAAATGGGCTGAAGGCGCCACCGGCATTCGCCGCGACCACGATGTTGATGCAGGCCAGGAGCACGAATTTCGAGTTGCTACCGCCCACCGCAAGAACTACCGCGCACATCAGCAGGGCGGTGGTGAGGTTGTCGGCAACCGGGGATATAAAAAAAGCGAGCACACCGGTTATCCAAAAGAGTTTACGGAAACCGAAGCCTTTGCTGACCAGCCAGGAACGCAGTTTTTCGAATACGTTCCGCTCGTCCATGGCGTTTATGTAGGTCATCGCCACCAATAGGAAAAGCATCAATTCTGCATATTCAAGAAGATTATGGCGCACCATCTCTTCCGCCGCGTGGGGGAGGCCGTGTGTGTTGTAGTACCAGGCAATCAATCCCCAGATCAAGCCGGCGGCCAGGATTACCGGTTTGGATTTCCTTAGATGAGTGAACTCCTCCGCCATCACCAGCAGGTAAGCAACTGTAAAAATACCGATAGCGGTGAAACCGACCCAGTGGTTGGTCAGGTCGAAACGATCCCCTCCGGATGATGCCGCAGCAAATGCAGCGGATGGCAGGAGAAGGGAGATAAGTACGGTTGCGATAAGTCTCACTGATGCACCCCAAAAATTAGATTATTGTCGGCCGCTATTTTTCACAAACCTCGAATTCTCTGTGATGGTAGCTGGCGGGTCAACTGTTTCCCTCACAGATGGGCATAAATATGTCAAATCCTAAGGAAATATGGCCGTTTGATAGGGTTCGTCGTGTTTTTCCAGGAAGGAACTGAAATGGACCGGACGATTGTCAAGTGAATAAGTCACACCCTGTAGGGGTGTCATGTCATATGAGCTGCCGTTTAAGAAGTGAAATAGTGTTCCGCAGAGGGTGAAGCGTCGGATTGAGGACCTGCTGATGGATCACATGGAACCGAATGGTGCCTGCGGAGAAAACAGCTTAAATGAGCTGGTATTGACAAGAAATGTCCTTTTGGCAAACCTTTTTGCCGGCAAACTGGCGCCCAGAGAGATATTGCGGGTTGCTAGGAGGTATTCAACCGTCACCCACTGGGAGGAGTTGCTGTGTGTGGCGTTCAACCCGAGTGACTCGCGGCTGATGGCGGTGGTCAGTATTCGTCAGTCGGATGGCTACAGCGGGATATTGCGGCGACACGGCTCAATCGAATATGTCAGGTTTTTTATCGATTGGGGCGATGGTGATGAGCTGCAACCGGCAGGGATGAGCCACTTCAAGGTGTGCGATGCGATTGATGAGGGGATCAAGCGGCAGCTTCCGGTCTATCATCTTGTCTCCTGTGGATTCGAGACCGCTCGCTACAGGCATGCCATCAGGCACGGTGCTCAGCCTAAAGTGAGGGCTGTGCTGTCATGGAACCAAGTACCAGACCTGGATGCTGAGTTTATACCTGTATTCGGCAATCAGGTCGATTCACAAATCAGCATCGACTCCGATCAAGAGTTGACCTCGCTTTTCAGCATTGCCGAAGATCTGTCAGAAAAAGCCATGTTGCATTTAGCCCGCATGTTTCATCCGTTTTTAAATTTAGCCGGTGATATGGCCAAGCTTGGATGGTTTGCCCTCACTGGGAACCAAACCTCTATCAAGCCCTGATTTTCCACCCTCCGGGCAGACTCCCCCTTACCCCCATTGTTGATCAACGTGCCGGGGCAGCACTCTGCCGGGCTATCCCGGCTTGAGTCGTGCCGCCACCTGGAAAAACAGCGCCTGATAGGGATAGGTGCTGGAGAGCAGGAAGCGGATCCGTCGCGTGTTGCGAATGATGACCGCCCCGATCTTGAACAGTTTGAGCCGGATCGTGGTCATCTGTGCACGCGCCAGTTCCGTGCCCTTCAGCGCGAGGCGCCGGATGGCCTCCATCAGCACATAGGCCAGACTGGACAGCAGTAGACGAAACTGATTGGCCCACCAGTAATGCGCGCTGGTGCGATCGGCGAACAGCCCCAGTTGCTGCTCCTTGATTCGGTTCTCCATGTCACCACGGGCGCAGTAGAGGTCATCGTAAAGGCGCTGTTTGTCGCCGGCCAGGTTGGTGACGATGAAGCGTGGATTTGGCCCCTTGTCGGTGACCTCCAGTTTGGCGATCACCTTGCGACGCGTCTTCCAGGTGCTGGCGGCATAGTGAAACTGAAAGAATTCCCGCATCTTCATGCTGGTTCGCTTCGCCAGTTCCTCAACCCACTGCATGGGCTCACGGATACACCGCAGCAAGGCGTCATTCTTGGCGATGCCCACGATATAGCCCACAGCGTTGCGCTCGCACCAGCTGAGCATGTGGTGACGGCAAAAGCCGCTATCGCCCCGAAAGATGATACGCACTTCAGGCCAAGCCCGGCGCAGGCGTTTGACCAACAGCGCCAGAATCGCCCAGGCATGCTTGGGCGCATCGATCCGGCTGGGCCGCAGATAACTCACCAGCAGTTGATCGCCACAAAAGACATACAGGGGCAGGAAGCAGTAGTGATCGTAGTAGCCGTGAAAGAAGCGGCCTTCCTGGCGGCCATGCACCGGATCATCCGTGGCGTCGAAATCCAGGATCAGCTCATCGGGTGGTGCATCATATGAGGCAATGAACTGCTCGAGCAGTAGGTTGTGGACATCAACGGCAACCCGGCGATCGACCCGGTTCTCCAGCCGACAAAGTGTCGACTGGCTGCCCAGTACCTCCTCGCGTTCGATCGAGCTCTGTAGGGCCGGGTCGGTGCGTAGTGTCTGATGGTCGTTCAGATCTTCATAACCCAGGCAGAGCCCATAGACTCGCTGGCGCAACAGGCTCAACTGGCTGTGTTCAATATAGCGGGGATCTCGCGGGTCGGGGATGACCGCATCAACCGCCTCGAGCAATCCCAGACGCCTGTCGATCTCACGCAGCGGCAACACGCCGCCGTCCGAGGTGATATCGCCACCGGAAAACTCGGCTTGAACCTTACGGCGTTTTAGGGCTGGAAAATCAAAGGCAGTCTGGGTACAGTTTGTCACAGGCAAAATCCTTTCGATTACAGTGTAAGCAACTGAATTATATCGAAGTATCAGGATTTTGCCTTTTTAATGCGTGAAATATTGGGGTTAGGGTCCAGGCAACCGCACGCCCAGGCGGCAGGCGTCCAGTGAGCGTAACTCCCTGCCCAATTCCGTGATATCTCCAGACTAGACAAAAATGGAGACCCCCCAGCTCTGCTGGGGAGGCATCAACAGTTTGACAGAAACAGGAGTCTCATAGTAACCCCAAAGCGTGAGCCGCCAAGCAACACGCTAAGGAGAAACCATGAGACAAGTAGAAAGTTTAAGCCACACGAGATGGGAGTGTAAGTACCATATTGTGTTTATCCCGAAGTACCGGAGGAAGACGCTTTTTGGGCAGATCAGGCAGGAGCTTGGAGAGGTATTTCATCGGCTGGCGAGGCAGAAAGAGAGTTTGATAGAGGAAGGGCATGTTATGGCTGATCATGTTCATATGATGATATCGATACCACCAAAATATGCGGTATCGCAGGTAGTTGGGTTTATCAAAGGTAAAAGTGCGATCCACATAGCCCGTACCTACCTGGGTCGGAAAAGGAACTATGTTGGCCATCATTTCTGGGCCAGGGGATATTTTACCTCGACGGTAGGCAGGGATGAGCAGGTGATTCGGGAGTATATACGGCAGCAGGAAGCGGAAGACCGTAGGATTGATCAGTTACAGTTGATGTAACAGCCCCTTTGAGGGGCTCAAGGAGCCAATAGGCTCCGTTTTACAGACCGCTTCGAGCGGTTCACAATAAAGCCCCCGGCTTTGCCGGGGGATACTTACTACAAAAAATGCATCGATGTGACAAGTAAATAAGTCACAAATTCCACGTGTTCCTTTCGATACTTACAGGCAGTCAGTATCTGAAATCATATTCCCATACAGGATCTTCATGCCGCCCGTTTTCGATAGGCCTTCAAATTACTGAGTGATGGAGATAGTGGCCGGGCTGCGAAGGAGATCAATAACAGAATAACCAGGAGTGAGGAGAACGGCTATGAGCGGAGAATATGACTCTGTTTCCACTGACTTCAACAACGACTATCAACTGGACCATATCAGTACTACCGATTCACTGGGTGTTATCAATCCACTGGCTTCGATCAGGGATTACCTGGTTTTCAATCAATTGGTCGTATCCAGGGCTGCGACGCACAAGATACCCGGAAAAAGACAGTTTGATATCGTTATGAGTGTACTGCTGCTTGTGTTCATGAGTCCGGTCATGCTTACCGCCATGACGCTCATTTGGCTGAGCACATTAGGGCGTGAACCCGTCTTCTATCGTCAACTTCGTGTTGGTTACAGGGGGCGTGAATTTTATATTCTGAAATTCAGAAGCATGCAGGTCGATGCGGAGAAGTCAGGACCACAGATGGCGAGCGTGAATGATGTGCGCGTAACACCTATCGGTCGGGTTTTGCGCAGCACGCGTATTGATGAACTGCCGCAACTGCTGAATGTTTTGAAAGGCGAGATGAGTCTGGTCGGACCTCGGCCGGAGAGACCCGAGTTTGTTTCGCGTTTTCAAAAACAGATCAGCGGTTATGCGCTCAGGCATCGGGTAAAACCGGGTATCACCGGCTGGGCCCAAGTACGATATCCCTATGGTGAGACAGTCGAAGACGCTGCGAACAAGCTCTATTACGACCTCAGTTATATTCGTCGTAACAGTCTGTGGATGGATATCCTGATTCTTTTTCAAACCATTCCAGTGGTATTGACCGGACATGGAGCACGGTAGTGGCTGACGGTAACTTACTGCTGAGGAAGCTCTGATTTATTCGGAGTTTCTCCGACAATCCCGGAGAGATGGGCTTTGATGACTAAATAGAGGTCGTTAGTGATGTGGAAATCGAGTAACAGGTCATTGTGTATCGATGTACGCAGGAGTCTAGCCCGCATGTTTCATCCGTTTTTAAATTTAGCCGGTGATATGGCCAAGCTTGGATGGTTTGCCCTCACTGGGAACCAAACCTCTATCAAGCCCTGATTTTCCACCCTCCGGGCAGACTCCCCCTTACCCCCATTGTTGATCAACGTGCCGGGGCAGCACTCTGCCGGGCTATCCCGGCTTGAGTCGTGCCGCCACCTGGAAAAACAGCGCCTGATAGGGATAGGTGCTGGAGAGCAGGAAGCGGATCCGTCGCGTGTTGCGAATGATGACCGCCCCGATCTTGAACAGTTTGAGCCGGATCGTGGTCATCTGTGCACGCGCCAGTTCCGTGCCCTTCAGCGCGAGGCGCCGGATGGCCTCCATCAGCACATAGGCCAGACTGGACAGCAGTAGACGAAACTGATTGGCCCACCAGTAATGCGCGCTGGTGCGATCGGCGAACAGCCCCAGTTGCTGCTCCTTGATTCGGTTCTCCATGTCACCACGGGCGCAGTAGAGGTCATCGTAAAGGCGCTGTTTGTCGCCGGCCAGGTTGGTGACGATGAAGCGTGGATTTGGCCCCTTGTCGGTGACCTCCAGTTTGGCGATCACCTTGCGACGCGTCTTCCAGGTGCTGGCGGCATAGTGAAACTGAAAGAATTCCCGCATCTTCATGCCGGTTCGCTTCGCCAGTTCCTCAACCCACTGCATGGGCTCACGGATACACCGCAGCAAGGCGTCATTCTTGGCGATGCCCACGATATAGCCCACAGCGTTGCGCTCGCACCAGCTGAGCATGTGGTGACGGCAAAAGCCGCTATCGCCCCGAAAGATGATACGCACTTCAGGCCAAGCCCGGCGCAGGCGTTTGACCAACAGCGCCAGAATCGCCCAGGCATGCTTGGGCGCATCGATCCGGCTGGGCCGCAGATAACTCACCAGCAGTTGATCGCCACAAAAGACATACAGGGGCAGGAAGCAGTAGTGATCGTAGTAGCCGTGAAAGAAGCGGCCTTCCTGGCGGCCATGCACCGGATCATCCGTGGCGTCGAAATCCAGGATCAGCTCATCGGGTGGTGCATCATATGAGGCAATGAACTGCTCGAGCAGTAGGTTGTGGACATCAACGGCAACCCGGCGATCGACCCGGTTCTCCAGCCGACAAAGTGTCGACTGGCTGCCCAGTACCTCCTCGCGTTCGATCGAGCTCTGTAGGGCCGGGTCGGTGCGTAGTGTCTGATGGTCGTTCAGATCTTCATAACCCAGGCAGAGCCCATAGACTCGCTGGCGCAACAGGCTCAACTGGCTGTGTTCAATATAGCGGGGATCTCGCGGGTCGGGGATGACCGCATCAACCGCCTCGAGCAATCCCAGACGCCTGTCGATCTCACGCAGCAGCAACACGCCGCCGTCCGAGGTGATATCGCCACCGGAAAACTCGGCTTGAACCTTACGGCGTTTTAGGGCTGGAAAATCAAAGGCAGTCTGGGTACAGTTTGTCACAGGCAAAATCCTTTCGATTACAGTGTAAGCAACTGAATTATATCGAAGTATCAGGATTTTGCCTTTTTAATGCGTGAAATATTGGGGCTAAACCTCAGCCATTCTCAAGAGGCGATATGGCATAGGTGGAGTGCGAAGAGCGGCAAAAAGCAATCGTTCAATCATGGCGGGTAAATCGAAACGGCGGTTAAACCGATATTCGAACTCAGCAAGATAACGCGACACATGTTTATCTCGAATCGCATGAAAAGTACCCAACAGACTGTTTTTGACATTACCCAACATCGTGTTTACCCATTTGAAGCACGAATACTGGACACTTTGGCGCCCACCACCCGTCACCATGGGGTTATGATGGCAATCAGCGGTTGTCACGCCACTAAAGCACCAAAGCCCATCGGTAAAGACTTCGCTGCCAGGCATCAAGCAGGAGCGGGCGTAGCGGGCGATTTCACGTTTGCGGAAGCCCCTTACACGACGCAGTTGAATTTTCATGGGCCTGCCGTCCCGCGTCGTCTCAACAGCAGCTACGAAAGGGATTTTGTTGCGCGACCCACGACCACGCTTACCGGCTTGCTCGCCTCCGAGATAAGCATCATCCAATTCGATGCGACCGGCCAGTTTTTTTCCACGCTCACGTTCCATCATCACCAGCATCAACTTATGCTTGAGTCGCCAGGCCGTATTGTAGTTCACCCCGATTTCGCGGGAAAGTTGCAGCGCCGAGATACTTTTCTTGCGTTGGGTCAACAGATAGATCGCAAGAAACCACGTTCTCAGCGGCAGCTTGGTGCCATGGAAGATGCTGCCGGCGGTCAGGGAAGTCTGATGATGGCACTTGTGACATTGATATATCTGACGCTTTTTGAGTTCACAGCCTGTTGTGTTGCCGCACTCAGGGCAGACATAGCCCGTCGGCCAGCGCAAATCATACAATGCCTGTCGACACTGATCCTCGGTCCCATATTGTTCCAGAAAATCGTGCAAACCAAGGCCTTTTTGAAATTGAATGGTATTTCTCGGCATGATGAAATCCTCTTTTATTCAGTAGGTTCCATTATGCTTGCACCACAGGCTCAATAGCTGAGCCTCATGAGTAATCAGGAATAGTTATAAGTCCGCAAATGAACGCGAATAAACGCAAATCTGTTTATTAGCTCACCACTAGGGTAGATTGGATGGACCCTATCCTACAGCTTGTGCAATACGACACTAGCGGGGACTGTCTCACCGTAACTTTTGGTTTAACCCGGATATTTCATCCATTTGCCGATACTGGCACGAGGAGAAGGCCGGGACGAGAAACAGGATGATACCGGCTCCAAACGCCCCGATTTCTGGCTGACAGGCACAGCTTCCCCTTACCCCGTTATTTATCAACGTGCCGGGGCAGCACTCATCGCGTGCTATCCTGGCTCCAGCCGTTCGGCCACACTGAAGAACAATGCCTGGTAAGGAAAGACACTGGAGAGCAGGAAGCGGACACGCCGGGTATTGCGTATCACCACCGCACCCACTTTGAGTAGTTTAAGCCGCAGCGTGCCGACCTGGGTCTTGGCCAGTTCTGTACCCTGTAAGGCCAAGCGGCGAATCGCTTCCATCAACACATAGGCCAGGCTCGACAGCAGCAAGCGAAACTGATTGGTCCACCAATGATGTGCACTGGTGCGATCAGCAAACAGCCCCAGCTGTTGTTCCTTGATGCGGTTTTCCATCTCGCCCCGCGCACAATAGACGTCGTCGTAAAGGGTTTGGGCATCGCCGTTGAGGTTGGTGACGACAAATCGGGGATTACGCCCTCGCTCACTCACCTCCAGCTTGGCGATCACCGCGCGTCGACGGCGCCAGCTGCGTGCACCGTAGCGCAGGCCAAGGAAGACGCGTTGCTTCTGTCCGTTGGCCTTGAAGCATTGCTCGACTGCAGTGAAGTCTTCCTCGATCATCCGTTGCAGGCGGTGGTTGCGCGCCAGGCCTACGATGTAGCCAATGCCATGGCGTTCACACCAGCGCAGCATGCGGTGACGACAGAAGCCCGAGTCGGCTCTCAGGATGATCCGCACCGCCGGCCACGCCTGACGCAAGCGTTTGACCAGCAGGGCGAGGATCGCCCACGCATGTTTCGCCCCGTCGATCTTGCTCGGGCGCAAATAGCTGACCAGCAGTTGTTCGCCGCAAAACACGTACAACGGGAGAAAGCAGTAGTTATCGTAGTAACCGTGGAAGAAGCGGCCTTCCTGCAGGCCGTGAACCCGGTCATCGGTGGCGTCGAAGTCCAGGATCAACTCCTCGGGTGGCTCGGCAAACGAGGCGATGAACTGCTCGATCAGGACCTGATGGATCGCGACAGCGGTTGCCCGATCTGACCGATTCTCCAAGCGACAGAGCGTGGGTGAACTGCCCAGTGCCTGATCCTGTTCCACGGCCGTCTGAAAGGCCAAATCTTGTCGCAGACTGTCGTGATCGTTGAGGTCTTCATAGCCCTGGCACAGGGCATAGACCCGCTGGCGTAGTAGAGAAATCTGATCATGTTGCACATAGCGGCCATCGCGTGGATCAGCGAGAGTGTCATTGACGGCTTCAAGCAATCCCAGCCGTCGGTCCGCTTGTCGTAGCAACAACACGCCGCCATCACTGCTGATATCACCACCGGAAAAATCCGCTTCAACCTGGCGGCGTTTTACCGCTGGAAAAGCAAAACGACCTTGGGTACATTCTGTCACAGGCAAAACCTCGTTCAATTTCAGCCTAAGTAACTGAATTCTATTGAACTACACGGGTTTTACCCTCTTTATTTGTGAAATATTCGGGTTAAACCGCTAAAACGGCACTTATTCGCGTCCATTTGCGGACTATTCATAATATGCGTCTATATGCGACTTGCATTCATAACGCCTTCAGTGAGGGCGAAGTAGTTAAAACAGACGGCTGAGAATGGCGGGTAATCAGGGAAGGTTTACGGATAGCGTTAGATGCTTCGGCATTACATCCGGATCCTAACCTTGCTTTATCGTTTAAGAGAAAAAAAACACTCTCCGCTTGTCACGGAGAGTGCTACCCAAAGTGGAGGCCGAGTTATTTTTTTGGTCTATTTAACAACCTGTACTCTATCGAAAACAGCGTTGCCGTATTCATCTTCGACCGAGTAGAAGAGTTCTCCCTCAGTCAACGCGCTGTAGGGAAGCGACACATATCCGTTGTGATCGGTATAGCCGTTTACCCATGTCTCACCAGGCTGGTTCGGCCGATCTTTTGATCCGGGCTTCCAGAGTCCGACCAAGGCGTTACTGACCGGATTGCCCTGTATGTCGAAGACTTGTATCGGCAGGTCGCAGAACTTGCAGATCTCGATCAATTCAGGAATCTTCAATTCAAACCGATAGGGATTCTTGGTACGAATCTTCATGTCGGGATCACCTAGCAGAAGATACATCCAAGCGTTATCCGATCCACTTAAAGCCGCCATTTGCGCCTCTCCCCGTTCGATGGCATGGGACTGGGTCAACAACCCCTCATCATAGACGGCTTTGAACATCCACTCATCCAGAACATGGTTTTGAGAAGTGTATGAGGTTCGCGTGGCGCCGTAATAGGAGGAGGCACCGGCATTGGCCAATTCCATCCACTCCTCAGCGACGGCATCACTGGTATCCAGCTTGGAATTGGTACAGGCGAATGACCACACCACAGGTGAGCGAGACAAGGGATTCGACAAAGTGTTGACATCACCGCCATTAAAATACTGACTGGTCTGATTCCAACTGGTAGCGGTGGCATCTTTACTGCCATGGCCACGATAAGCCATCAGACCCACTCCATTGTCGACACGGTTCGCCACATCCGAATCGGTCACACCCGCCTGGGAACCGTAGAATGTTTCAAAGATGGGTGCATCCGAATAGGCGAATGTCCTTACCGCTTCATGGGCGCCCTCGTATTTTCCGGGTGCATTCTCCTTGTGCGCCCATAAGCCGACACAGTCATAACAACAGAACAGGCTGGGAGAGTCTTCATAGGTGAGGATTTTATTCACCTGATTGGCGAGATCCGATTCGCTGTCTATCGACAACCTGCCCAAATAGATCTCCTCATTCAGATCATCGCCATCAGTGGAGGCATACAGATCATCGGTCTGATCGCCCCCTGGCGATGTGCAGTGGGGTATCGTATCGGTATCGCCCACCAGCAAGGTATAGGCATCACGCCAAACCGGTATGGCCGCCTCCCAGGAATTGATGGCGTTGCGTATATCATTGCAGGTTGAGGCACCGATATCATCCGCGACATTCATTTCCGTCACTTTAAAGCCTCGGGCCTTTTTCTGATCCACCAGCGGCTTCAACTCGTCGGCATAGGAACTGTGCGGATAAATGAAGAGAAAATCAGCGGTATAAAACCGGAAATTCGGAACGAAAATTTCTTCGAGGTATTGCCCATTGAGAAAGGTTTTCGATGCCATCAGGTCCCTCTCCTGGGTGATGGGTTCGAACTCTTCCACACCGCCATCGTGTTCCACTCTATAAGTGATATGACTTGCCACCTGTAACTCCCGCGTGGCGGGGTTCCACCGTACCGGCCAGGCCTCGCCCTGAATAGCGGGTATGCCTCTCAATGCTCTGCCGATCCGATAGCTTTCCTGGGCAAAACCCGCAGGCCATGCGTTGTTGAGCGCATAGACCTTTTCATCCATGATGAACTGTTCAGGAATTCCTGTCTCCTTTTCCCCATCAAGTTCAGGAACCGGTTGCGGCCATACCAGGACATCATCAAATCGATGTACATGCCGTGGTTTGCCAACCATTCGAACCTCCCCTTCGCGATAGGGTACAGCCAGGCTGAAACGGTAGGAAGGCAGATCAGGGGAACCCAACTGATTATGGCTGCCGATACCCGGAATCTCGATCTTCTGATACGCCTTGCCATCAGGCCCCTGTTTGGCGATCATCCAGAATCCGGGAATGGTAAGATCAAAAACCGTTTGCCCGGCATTCGACTCTTGTTCATCGGTACGTATATATGCTGACGCGCCAGGCTTCTGACTCTCATCCAAAGCGATCCAGCGGCGTTCCTCCGTCTGACGTTCCTGTTCAACCGATGCCAATTGTGCAATCGGTTTAATCAGTGATACATCCGCCACCCTTGTAAGCTCGGCAGAAACCTGATTGGAAAAAAGGCCTACCGCTAGTCCTATAGCGATATTCAAACTCATCTGTTGCATCTCCTTACTCCTTATCATTAATTGTTGAGAATAAGCACTCAACACCGACAGGTTAAGGATCGCTCATCACATTGGCTGTGAAATATTCACACCCATGCTGTGACCTATTTATCCAAACAGGGCAGACCGTTGATAGCGTCAGTGATTCGAGTCAAAGAGTAAAGGCAGGAGTACGCCTCAGTAGCGTGCGGGCAGCTGCTTATTGATGGTGAACTGATTGGAACCGGTAGTGATATATCCGCCTTTCACCAGATCCTTGAAGATACGGCATACCATTTCCCGTGAAGCGCCGATCCGGTTTGCCAGTTCCTGCTGGGTGACATGACCCTCGATAACCATTATACCATCCCGTTCTGTTGCCAGGCTCAAAAGGGTTTTGCTTAGCCGTCCATAGACATCCGATAGCGCCAGGCTCTTGACCTCATTGGTCAATGTCCTCACCCTGTGCACCATATCCTTCAACAGATGAATGGCGATATCCGGATTGCTCTTCATGACTTGGTGAAATGCCTGTTTGGACATAATCGCCATGGTTGACTTGACCATAGTCATGATTGAAGCTGATCGTTTGTAATCGTCTATCAGGGAGAGTTCCCCGAAATACTCGCCTGCTTCCTGATAGTTGATGATAGCCTCTTTGCCGTTTTCGTCATTGAGATAAACTTTCACTCTACCACTCAGAATAACGTAGAGTGAATCACTATTATCCCCTTCAGAAAGAATAATGGTATTTCTTGGGTAGGTCCGGCGCACCATGCGCTGTTCTATCAATGCCAGATCGCTAGGAGCCATACCTTCAAAAATGGAGACGTTCTCAATCATAATCGTATTATATACTCTCTATTCGGAAACAGTTGCAGGGCACAAACGCTCAATAAACACCCTACTACAATATATTGTGCAATCGCTCTTTATCCTTACATGGCAATCGCAAAGCACATCGAGAAACACCTTATAAGACTTCCTGATTACCCCTAAACCTCAGCCATTCTCAAGAGGCGATATGGCATAGGTGGAGTGCGAAGAGCGGCAAAAAGCAATCGTTCAATCATGGCGGGTAAATCGAAACGGCGGTTAAACCGATATTCGAACTCAGCAAGATAACGCGACACATGTTTATCTCGAATCGCATGAAAAGTACCCAACAGACTGTTTTTGACATTACCCAACATCGTGTTTACCCATTTGAAGCACGAATACTGGACACTTTGGCGCCCACCACCCGTCACCATGGGGTTATGATGGCAATCAGCGGTTGTCACGCCACTAAAGCACCAAAGCCCATCGGTAAAGACTTCGCTGCCAGGCATCAAGCAGGAGCGGGCGTAGCGGGCGATTTCACGTTTGCGGAAGCCCCTTACACGACGCAGTTGAATTTTCATGGGCCTGCCGTCCCGCGTCGTCTCAACAGCAGCTACGAAAGGGATTTTGTTGCGCGACCCACGACCACGCTTACCGGCTTGCTCGCCTCCGAGATAAGCATCATCCAATTCGATGCGACCGGCCAGTTTTTTTCCACGCTCACGTTCCATCATCACCTGCATCAACTTATGCTTGAGTCGCCAGGCCGTATTGTAGTTCACCCCGATTTCGCGGGAAAGTTGCAGCGCCGAGATACTTTTCTTGCGTTGGGTCAACAGATAGATCGCAAGAAACCACGTTCTCAGCGGCAGCTTGGTGCCATGGAAGATGCTGCCGGCGGTCAGGGAAGTCTGATGATGGCACTTGTGACATTGATATATCTGACGCTTTTTGAGTTCACAGCCTGTTGTGTTGCCGCACTCAGGGCAGACATAGCCCGTCGGCCAGCGCAAATCATACAATGCCTGTCGACACTGATCCTCGGTCCCATATTGTTCCAGAAAATCGTGCAAACCAAGACCTTTTTGAAATTGAATAGTATTTCTCGGCATGATGAAATCCTCTTTTATTCAGTAGGTTCCATTATGCTTGCACCACAGGCTCAATAGCTGAGCCTCATGAGTAATCAGGTAAGACTTTAACAGAAAAAATGCCACATACCAGTTCGAAATCGACGCAATGCTCCTCCAAACTGGTGATGACGGTCTCATCAAACCAGGGAAAACCAAATGCATAGGGAAGCGCTCCTACGCTCAACTGCCTTCGGCATACTCATCGGCATGCTTGGCATTTCTATCAATTTTTTGCCGGCCAGTGCCACTTGGGAGGAGAATTTTGGCTTAAGCCTGTTATTTGAGATGCGTGGACAACGCCCAGCCCCGGAGCAGGTCGTGATTATCTCAATCAATGGCCAGACCGCGGAACAGCTCGGATTGGGAGAGGAGATTCCGGACTGGCCCCGCTCTCTGCACGCCCAGTTGATCGAACGGTTGACGGAAGCCGGTGTCGCGGTGATCGCTTACGACATCTTCTTTAAGAAATCACGTGAAACAGCTCACGATGAGGCGATGGTCACGGCTATAAAGCGTGCCGGAAATGTCCTATTGGTGGCCTACCTGGAGCAGCAGCGAGTCTTAGACGAGCATGTGAATGTGCATATTGAAAGGCTAATACCGCCAACCGAAAGATTTGCCGAGTCTGCTGTCGGTATCGCCCCCTTTGTCCTGCCTAAAATACCGGTCAGAGTCAGTCGGTTTTGGACATTTACCGGAGAAAACAGACTGATTTCACTGCCAGCCGCGGCACTGCAGCTGTTCGTTGACCCGGATGGCAGCCAGTTGAATGAATTATTGCAGTCCATAGGTGAAGCGTCGGATCCGCCAGACAGCTGGCTGTCGCACACTTACCTTGTTAGCCGAATTCGCGACGATACCACCCTGCAGGCCAACCTGCTTGATGCCTTCTCTTACGGTCGGCAGCCGCAGATGTCAAACCTACAGCGACTGCGACTCGAGGCGTTACTGAATCTCTACACAGGCGATGCTCATCCCTATCTCAATTTCTACGGTCCTCCGGGGAGTATTCAAACCGTTCCGATACACGATGCGCTTTCCGCCACACCAACGGAACTTGCAAAACTCCGGGATAAGGTTGTTTTCATCGGCTATGCGGGCACCTATCAGCCTAGACAAAAAGATGGTTTCTATACCGTCTTCTCGCAACCGAACGGCCTCGACCTGAGTGGCGTGGAGATCGCCGCCACTGCCTATGCCAACCTGCTTTCATCCGAGACACTCGCACCATTGAACAATGGTGGCCTGGTGCTGTTGCTGCTCGGTTATGGATTGGGTATTACACTGTTATTCCGCTGGTTGCCAGGGATACGCGGCATTCTCGCAGGAGTATTCATTTCGATTCTCTATCTCACCCTGGTCTACAACCTCTTCAGCCAACAACATATCTGGCTTCCCTGGTTTGTTCCACTAGTAATTCAAACCCCGGTATCGCTCATCCTGAGCCAGACATGGCACTATCGCCAGATGAGAAGCAGTCGGGAGCGCTTGCGCGAACTGTTTGGATACTATCTGCCCGGGGATGTCATTGATCACCTTGCACAGCAACAAATGGAACCGATGACAGCAGCCAGTTCCGCTTTTGGCGTCTGCCTGGCAACCGATGCGCAGAACTACACTCAATTTGCGGAAAAAATGGAACCCGTTGATCTGCAGACTTATCTCAATCGCTATTACGAAATCCTGTTCAAGCCGGTGAGGGCCAGAGATGGCGTGGTTTCAGATGTGGTGGGTGATGCGATGCTGGCGATCTGGCCCTCCACCGAACCTGATCTGTCACAGCATCAAATGGCTTGCGAAGCAGCATTGGCGATCAATCGCTCACTGCAACAGTCAGACCTGGAACCAAAGCTCTTCACCCGCATAGGTCTGCACGCCGGTAAACTGGTCATGAGCCATGTAGGCGCCATCGACCACTTCGAATACAGGGCAGTAGGCGATATGGTGAACACGACATCACGCATCGAAAATCTCAACAAGCTGTTGGGTACGGCAATCCTCGCTTCAAGCGAGGTTGTGAACGGCCTCAAGAATATTGAAACCCGTGAAGTGGGGCAATTCTCGGTCGCCGGCAAACAGCATTCTGTCACTATTCACGAGGTTTCCACCATGAGCGCGGAAGCCACACCCAGGTTACGTCAGTTGCATGAAGATTTCGCTGAAGCACTGGCTGAATGGATGCATGGTGAACGGGGCACGGCTTATGAAAAATTCAAGCTGATCCTGAACGATCACCCCGATGACGGACCCACTATGTACTACGTACAGCAGTACCGGGAACGCAGGAAATCACGAAAAAACCTTGTTTAACTACACGCCAGGCAGCTTGTCTGAATGAAATGTACGGGCGGGTACCGTTAATGCACCCAGCCACCTACCTGCCTGTTCATGGAGTTGGTCCATTCATACCGGGTATGATACCCGTCATTTGATTCCTGATTTCTTCCGTTTGCAGCGGAACAGATTGCGGAATGGTTTTTCCTGCCGACTTCGACCACCACATTCTCATACCCGGCAACCGACAGGATATTCGCAGCCATGATTCCCTGGTGATGCGATGAGGCCATGAGACTGACAATGGCGCTCCTGTTCAATCCACGCTCTATCACCAATTCATCTACACGCAGCAGAAAAGCGCTGTTTGACTGGCTTCTGTAGGACTTCATGAATTCACTCCACTCATCCACATCTATAGCTATATAGGGGATATGTGCATCTACCGTCTCCAGGGAACCCAATAAGAGAACCTCTAGCCCCAATATTTCACGCATTAAAAAGGCAAAATCCTGATACTTCGATATAATTCAGTTGCTTACACTGTAATCGAAAGGATTTTGCCTGTGACAAACTGTACCCAGACTGCCTTTGATTTTCCAGCCCTAAAACGCCGTAAGGTTCAAGCCGAGTTTTCCGGTGGCGATATCACCTCGGACGGCGGCGTGTTGCTGCTGCGTGAGATCGACAGGCGTCTGGGATTGCTCGAGGCGGTTGATGCGGTCATCCCCGACCCGCGAGATCCCCGCTATATTGAACACAGCCAGTTGAGCCTGTTGCGCCAGCGAGTCTATGGGCTCTGCCTGGGTTATGAAGATCTGAACGACCATCAGACACTACGCACCGACCCGGCCCTACAGAGCTCGATCGAACGCGAGGAGGTACTGGGCAGCCAGTCGACACTTTGTCGGCTGGAGAACCGGGTCGATCGCCGGGTTGCCGTTGATGTCCACAACCTACTGCTCGAGCAGTTCATTGCCTCATATGATGCACCACCCGATGAGCTGATCCTGGATTTCGACGCCACGGATGATCCGGTGCATGGCCGCCAGGAAGGCCGCTTCTTTCACGGCTACTACGATCACTACTGCTTCCTGCCCCTGTATGTCTTTTGTGGCGATCAACTGCTGGTGAGTTATCTGCGGCCCAGCCGGATCGATGCGCCCAAGCATGCCTGGGCGATTCTGGCGCTGTTGGTCAAACGCCTGCGCCGGGCTTGGCCTGAAGTGCGTATCATCTTTCGGGGCGATAGCGGCTTTTGCCGTCACCACATGCTCAGCTGGTGCGAGCGCAACGCTGTGGGCTATATCGTGGGCATCGCCAAGAATGACGCCTTGCTGCGGTGTATCCGTGAGCCCATGCAGTGGGTTGAGGAACTGGCGAAGCGAACCGGCATGAAGATGCGGGAATTCTTTCAGTTTCACTATGCCGCCAGCACCTGGAAGACGCGTCGCAAGGTGATCGCCAAACTGGAGGTCACCGACAAGGGGCCAAATCCACGCTTCATCGTCACCAACCTGGCCGGCGACAAACAGCGCCTTTACGATGACCTCTACTGCGCCCGTGGTGACATGGAGAACCGAATCAAGGAGCAGCAACTGGGGCTGTTCGCCGATCGCACCAGCGCGCATTACTGGTGGGCCAATCAGTTTCGTCTACTGCTGTCCAGTCTGGCCTATGTGCTGATGGAGGCCATCCGGCGCCTCGCGCTGAAGGGCACGGAACTGGCGCGTGCACAGATGACCACGATCCGGCTCAAACTGTTCAAGATCGGGGCGGTCATCATTCGCAACACGCGACGGATCCGCTTCCTGCTCTCCAGCACCTATCCCTATCAGGCGCTGTTTTTCCAGGTGGCGGCACGACTCAAGCCGGGATAGCCCGGCAGAGTGCTGCCCCGGCACGTTGATCAACAATGGGGGTAAGGGGGAGTCTGCCCGGAGGGTGGAGAATCAGGGCTTGATAGAGGTTTGGTTCCCAGTGAGGGCAAACCATCCAAGCTTGGCCATATCACCGGCTAAATTTAAAAACGGATGAAACATGCGGGTTAGCCCCAATATTTCACGCATTAAAAAGGCAAAATCCTGATACTTCGATATAATTCAGTTGCTTACACTGTAATCGAAAGGATTTTGCCTGTGACAAACTGTACCCAGACTGCCTTTGATTTTCCAGCCCTAAAACGCCGTAAGGTTCAAGCCGAGTTTTCCGGTGGCGATATCACCTCGGACGGCGGCGTGTTGCTGCTGCGTGAGATCGACAGGCGTCTGGGATTGCTCGAGGCGGTTGATGCGGTCATCCCCGACCCGCGAGATCCCCGCTATATTGAACACAGCCAGTTGAGCCTGTTGCGCCAGCGAGTCTATGGGCTCTGCCTGGGTTATGAAGATCTGAACGATCATCAGACACTACGCACCGACCCGGCCCTACAGAGCTCGATCGAACGCGAGGAGGTACTGGGCAGCCAGTCGACACTTTGTCGGCTGGAGAACCGGGTCGATCGCCGGGTTGCCGTTGATGTCCACAACCTACTGCTCGAGCAGTTCATTGCCTCATATGATGCACCACCCGATGAGCTGATCCTGGATTTCGACGCCACGGATGATCCGGTGCATGGCCGCCAGGAAGGCCGCTTCTTTCACGGCTACTACGATCACTACTGCTTCCTGCCCCTGTATGTCTTTTGTGGCGATCAACTGCTGGTGAGTTATCTGCGGCCCAGCCGGATCGATGCGCCCAAGCATGCCTGGGCGATTCTGGCGCTGTTGGTCAAACGCCTGCGCCGGGCTTGGCCTGAAGTGCGTATCATCTTTCGGGGCGATAGCGGCTTTTGCCGTCACCACATGCTCAGCTGGTGCGAGCGCAACGCTGTGGGCTATATCGTGGGCATCGCCAAGAATGACGCCTTGCTGCGGTGTATCCGTGAGCCCATGCAGTGGGTTGAGGAACTGGCGAAGCGAACCGGCATGAAGATGCGGGAATTCTTTCAGTTTCACTATGCCGCCAGCACCTGGAAGACGCGTCGCAAGGTGATCGCCAAACTGGAGGTCACCGACAAGGGGCCAAATCCACGCTTCATCGTCACCAACCTGGCCGGCGACAAACAGCGCCTTTACGATGACCTCTACTGCGCCCGTGGTGACATGGAGAACCGAATCAAGGAGCAGCAACTGGGGCTGTTCGCCGATCGCACCAGCGCGCATTACTGGTGGGCCAATCAGTTTCGTCTACTGCTGTCCAGTCTGGCCTATGTGCTGATGGAGGCCATCCGGCGCCTCGCGCTGAAGGGCACGGAACTGGCGCGTGCACAGATGACCACGATCCGGCTCAAACTGTTCAAGATCGGGGCGGTCATCATTCGCAACACGCGACGGATCCGCTTCCTGCTCTCCAGCACCTATCCCTATCAGGCGCTGTTTTTCCAGGTGGCGGCACGACTCAAGCCGGGATAGCCCGGCAGAGTGCTGCCCCGGCACGTTGATCAACAATGGGGGTAAGGGGGAGTCTGCCCGGAGGGTGGAAAATCAGGGCTTGATAGAGGTTTGGTTCCCAGTGAGGGCAAACCATCCAAGCTTGGCCATATCACCGGCTAAATTTAAAAACGGATGAAACATGCGGGTTAGGGGTAATCAGGTAACTATTTGCGAGCATTTGCGGCTTGCTTCAAAAAATTCACGATCACCCGATCGGTGGCTGAGTATTGTGGGTAATCAGAAAGCCTTTTAGAGGAGGGTGCTACCCTGCCGCACCCTACAGGGGATTGGGCGAATTTAGTTGGTTTTGGTAAACCCGCTATGTTTCAGAAACAGGGAAACCTACACCGGGGTTGAGTATCTGATGTGGATCGAATTGACGTTTGATGGCACGCATCAGATCCAGTGAGGCAGAATCGATCTCCCGCTCCACAAACTGCCGTTTCACAATCCCGATGCCATGCTCACCGGACAGCGTTCCGCCCAGTTTCAGGACCAGATCGAAGAGGGATTTGAGGCAGTGTTCGCCCGCCTTGAGTTGTTGCGGATCATCCGGATCCAACAGCAGATTGACGTGGATATTCCCATTCCCGGCATGACCGAAGTTGACGATGGTGATTCCACTCTCCTCTGAGAGATTCTGCAGCGACTCGATAAGCTCCGGAATACGAGAGACGGGTACAACCACATCTTCATTGATCTTTTTGGGGGCGATATTACGCAGTGCGGGTGATAGGGCCTTGCGGGTTTTCCATAGACGTGCAATCTCCTGTTGGGTTTCTGCGGTATGAATTTCCAGCAGGCCCTCCACGCTTGCCGCTTTAGCCAGTTTGGCGGCTTCCTGTTTGATAGTGTGTTCCGCGCCGTCGATCTCAATCATCAATAGTGCGCCGACCCGGCTGTCGAGATGCAGATCCGAGAACTCCCTGACCATCGCCAGTGCGGCTCCATCCATGAATTCCAATGCGCAGGGCGTTACCGGTTGACGCATGATCGAAGAGACTGCATTCGCCGCACTGTAAATATCCCTGTAGCTGGCCTGTAGGGTGGATTTGGTCTGTGGTTTTGGTGTCAGTTTGAGAATCGCCTCGGTAATGATTCCAAGTGTGCCTTCCGAACCGATCAACAGGCGGGTAAGGTCATAGCCAACCACCCCTTTAGTGGTTCTGACTCCGGTAGTGATTGTATCGCCACTGCCGGTGACAGCCTTCAGGCCGAGGGTGTTTTCCCTCGGCGTGCCGTACTTTACTGCCCGGGGTCCGGCAGAGTTATACGCCAGATTGCCGCCGATGGTACAGACCGCCGCACTGGTCGGATCCGGCGGCCAGAAAAATCCCTCTGCACCGACGTACTCCTGTAACTGCCTGTTGGTTGCGCCGGGCTCAACCCTTACCAGCCTGTTGTCCACGTCCAACTCGAGGATGCGGTTCATGCGCTCGAGAGAGAGGACAACGCCACCCTGTTGGGGCACAGTGGCTCCGGTTGTACCGGTTCCCTTACCCCTTGGGATCAGCGGAATCCGCTGTTGATGGCATAGCTTTGTGATGGCGGCAACCTGATCATGTTCCAGCGCAAACAGCACTGCTTCCGGAGTCGCCTGAAGACGGCTGTTGTCATAGCCATAAGGCAGGCAGTCGCCGGGATCGGTGAAAATCCCGTTTTCACCGACGATCGCCTTTAATTGCCTGATCAGGCTGTCGTTGAGATGGGCTTTCAAGGGTCAGATATACTCGAAAACACGCACCACGCGACGAACGCCGCTGATATGACGAACCACGTCCGTTACCGCATCCGCCTCTTTTTTGGTAATCAGACCCAGCAGAAAAACCGCTCCCCGTTCCGTGACCACTTTGACTCTGAGTGGATCGAAACCTGGAATCTGGACCTTTGCGAGCCTGACTTTAACCTCTGTGGTCAGGGCGGCGTCTCGGCTGTTCTCGACCAGGGTCGATGTGCTGCCGATCTCTATTTCGTTTACTACCCGGCGAACCCGGGCGACACTCGATGCCACCTGTTCGGCTTTGCTTCGAAGCGCTTGATCTGCCGCCTGGCCTGTCAGGAGTACAACCAGGTTATAGCTGGTGACATGGATGCTGCTCTGCTGTTTGAATCTTGAATCCTTGGACATCAGGTCGTAGATCTTAAGCTCGATACTTTGGTCCTCGACAATGGTCCCCGTGGTGCGTCTGTCATGGGCTACCGCTGCGGTGGCGGCGGCCCCTCCCACAACGGCTGCGGCACAACCCTGCAGAATCAGTACGGCGGTGCAGATAGTGAGCAGTGAAATGAAATTTTTATACATGATCTTCCTCTGTGTGTGAAAAGCTGAACATGTGGATGTTGTGCATTAGCTGCCAAGTAACTGATGGTCCACGAGGTCGCAGAGGCAGTGAATAATCAAAAGGTGGGTCTCCTGAATTCGTGCTGTGACATCCGATGGAACGCGAATTTCGACATCCCCCGGTGCCAGGAGTTTCACAAGTCCGCCCCCATCACGTCCGGTCAGGGCGACAATGTTCATATCCCGTTCGTGAGCTGATCCTATGGCACGATTGACATTAGTGGAATTTCCACTGGTGGAAATCGCCAGCAGAAGATCGCTCGGCTGACCGAGGGCCTCGATCTGGCGTGAGAAGACATTGGAGAAATCGGAGTCATTGGCGATCGAGGTAACCGTCGAGCTGTCAGTGGTGAGTGCAATAGCTGGCAGGCCGGGACGATCCCGTTCATAGCGGTTTAGCATCTCTGAAGAGAAGTGCTGGGCGTCGCCGGCCGATCCACCATTGCCGCAGCTGAGCACCTTGTTACCTTCAAGCAGGCGGTTGAAGATCAGTTCCGCAGCATCGGCAATGGGTTGTGTCAGCATCGGCAATGCATCGATCTTGGTTTGAATACTCTGATTAAAGAGCATTTGTATTCGCTTGGTGTTGGTCATCTATTTGGCTGCACCTTATATGGCTACCAGGCTATCTGAATCGCATTTTTGATCCATTCCATTGGTGTGGATCCCGAACCGTTGAGCGCGACAATGTCAAAGCGGCAGGCGCTGTCAATGCGCTTCATCTGAAGATAACGGTTTGCGGTGGCGAGTAGTTTACGCTGTTTGCTGGTTGTCACTGTCTCCAATGCACGACCAAAATCGTTAGATTGGCGAAAGCGGACTTCCACGAAGACCAATGTTCCGGCATCACGCATTATCAGGTCGATCTCGCCTGTTTTACAGCGAAAGTTACGCTCCTGAAGCTTAAGTCCCCGACTTTGCAGAAAATCAAGCGCCTGCTGTTCCGCCTGCTGTCCATGTTCCAAATGGTTGGCAATCATTGCTGACTGCCTGGCGGGGACAGGCTGTAATCGGTGACCGGCGGCAGTGTATTATCAGTTGGTGGGGGATCAAGGGTGGCTTGGCCGCCGCTGTTGTATCGGTCCATGCGAGGGGCGTAGCCGCTGATCTTCGCCAAGCCCCCCTCCATGTCCGCCCATGCGAGAAGTCTGTGAAGCCGGTTTCCCTGATCCAGATAGAGAGTCCCACTTTTACCGCTGAACATCCGCCCCGGTTGAGTCTGTAGATGTTGTAGTTGAGTCAATAGATTGTAGCTGTCTATGCCCATCGCAAAAAGTCTGGCATAGCGTCCCTTGACACCAGGCATGAGTTTTTCCAGATTGTTTCGGGATAGCGGCCCACCCTGGCCCTCATCAAATAACCATGGCGTATCGACAAAACTGATTTTACCCAGATCCATATCGAGTTCCGTCTGAGCTACACCGGTGTAGATATGGGATGTGGATAGGATCGGCAGGTTGCCGGCATGAAAGAATCTGAGTTGAGGGCGTATCTGTCTGGCTTTCTGCGGGCGAGCGGCGAGAAAGATAAAGTCAGCGTCCTTTCGTGCGCGGGATTCGGATTCCATTTGACGCCCCAGCAGTTTTTTCAGGGCATGGGTTCGAGCTTCACTCTCATTGATATTGAGCAGCATTCGAATAGGAACGGAAAAGTCGTTCTCTTTAGCATTGTATTGTTGTTGTTCCATCACCTTTCCGCCCAGGGCCGACCAGCGCTCACGGAAACTCCTGGCGATGCGATCACCCCATTGTCCGCCCGGTGTCAGTACGAGGGCTGTCCTGTGACCTTCCAGCCAGGCACGCTCAGCAGCCTGTCGGGCCTCATCTTCGGGCGCAAGACCGAACTGAAACAGGTTGGCGTGGTTGAGTTCCGGATCATCGACTTGATTAAGCGCCAACACGGGGTAATCCAGATACTCCAGACTCAGCAGCATCTTGACGGCATCCTTGTTGAGGGGGCCGACGATCATTTTCGCACCTTGCAAAATGGCCTGCTGATAGATGTGAAGGGTATCTTTCAACTCACTGCTGTCATAGAACTGCAGGCTGGGTCTTTGCAGTGCAGGCTGCTGATACCAGGCCGCCATGAAACCATCCCGAACGGCCGCCGCCACCTTGGCATAGGGTCCGCTGCGGGGCAGCAGAATGGCTATATGGTCTTCACTGCTCAAACCCTGTTGCTCCAGGTACCCGGCGAGCAGGGACTGCAATGCCGGATGTTGGGGAAAGCGGTCCCGCCATGCCGCCAGATGAGCGCTCAGTTCTGTTGGGTCGGTTGTCTGCAGTTTGATGATCTTGGCCAGTTCCATCCACCCGATCAACGTGGCAGGAGGCTGGGGCTGCAGCATGCTGAGCGCATTGTCGGTCATGCTCGACAAGGTTTGCACCAACAGCTGCTGAGATGCCAGGCGGGCCTCTTCGTCCTGCTCCAACAGCAGGTCGAGCACATCGAGTTCGCTCGCGCTTTCAAGCAGATTTCCCGACAGACGGAAAATCTCGGCCATATTTTTATGATAGTGCTGACGCAGAATAAGGGGCGCATCCTCCTCCGGCGCCGGCTCCATCAGGTCGAGTGCGGTTTCGATATCCCCCTCGGATACGGCGATTTCGGTGCGCAGCATGCGCCATTTGAGGACAAAGTCCGGGTCCCCATCAAAGGATTCAAGCTGCTCAACCAATATATGGCTCCTGGCCTTGTCGTCAGCCTTGAGCCAGTAGTCAGCCGCTTCCAGCAACAGCCATTCACGCTGGGGTGAGACGTTTTCCTTGGCCAAGGATTCCAGTTGTTGCGCGGCACCGGCAAAATCACCGCTCTCCAACATCAGGTCGATCTGAAGCCTGACATGTGCCGGTAGCTCCAAGGGGTCGGAGGGTGTGATTTTGGGCGCTGTGGTGCACCCCTGAAACACGAGCAGCAATACGACAGGCAGCAGTTGAATGAGTCGATCAATTTGCATGGTTTGATATCTGTGGCAGGATGGTGTGTCCATTCTACATCAGGAACAGTTGTGTCAAAGGGCGTACTTTACGTTGTTGCCACACCAATCGGCAATATTGAGGATATTTCGCAGCGTGCGCTGGAAACGCTCAAGCAAGTCGACTTCATCGCTGCAGAGGATGCACGACATACGCGGCCGTTGCTGAAGCACTACGGCATCAATACGCCGCTACGCGCCTTTCATCAATACAATGAACACGCCAAGCTGGAGATGATGTTACAGATTCTCGATGCCGGTCAGTCGATTGCACTGGTCTCCGATGCGGGTACACCGTTGATCAGTGATCCCGGCTTCCCATTGGTCAGGGAACTGATACGGCGAGGTGGTCGTGTTGTTCCAGTGCCGGGCGCAAGTGCGCTGATCTGTGCACTCTCGGCCTCCGGTCTTCCCACCGACCGGTTTATGTTTCTAGGTTTTCCACCGCGACAGGCCCGCCAAAGGCTCGTTTGGCTGCAAACCTTTGCGGACGAGGTTTCCACCCTGGTGTTTTACGAATCGAGTCACCGTGTGGTCGACTCAGTCGCCGCTATGTGTGAGGTGTTCGGAAAAGGCAGGGAAGGGGTCATCGCCCGGGAATTGACCAAGCTGCATGAAACCATTCTCAGGGGCAGTCTGGAGAGTCTTTCGGAGCGGCTGCAGCAGGACAGGGATCAGCAAAAAGGGGAATTCGTCATCCTGATCAGGGGCGCCACGGGCGAGGCCGGGGAGCGCATTGAGGTCGATATTGAGCAAATGTTGATCACACTGATGGCGGAACTACCTCTCAAACAGGCCGTCTCATTAGCATCCAGGGTATCAGGCATCAAAAAAAATATACTATATAAACAAGCACTTAAGATTTCAGGCGACTAACTTGTGATGTGATACCAGGTAATTTTCACGTTTCTTATCAATAATTACCGGTGTGAAACGTCTAACTTCAATCTTGTCACCATGTACAGAGTCTCATTTTTAACAGTTTGGTTGCTGTTGGTCACCGGTCCTTCGAGTCTGCTGGCCGCCGGTGGTCTTGAGTTCACCCCCTTCACCGGACATCGCTTTGGCGGATCCTTTGAGCTCGACAATCACAACAACCGTCTGGATATCGATAACACCACAGATTGGGGGTTTACCATCAGTCGGGCTGCCTCCGATTCAACCCGTTACGAATTTCTCTACAGCCACCAGGATTCGTCGCTGGCCGATACCACCGATCCGGATAACGCCTTCGGTCTGGATGTCCATTATGTACACCTGGGAGGTACGGTGGATGTCTATTCCCTCGACTATTACGAGGAGAAGATCACCCCCTATATCACCGGCGGCCTCGGGATGACCTTCATGAATCCCTCTCACAGGGGTTATGACGACGAGACCCGCTTCTCTCTCAGTGTTGGCGGCGGCCTGAAATGGTATCCCACTGAGCGGCTTGGCATCCGTTTCGAGATGCGCGGCTACAGTACCCTGATCGACGCCAACGAGAGCCTGTTCTGCGATCCCGGCTGTAATCTGCAGATCGAGGGTGATGCCTTTCCGCAGTTCGAAACCAATCTGGGTTTGATCTTCAGCTTCTGACCTCTGCCGTCCTGACCATCCTGATAACCACCGTATCCGTGGATAGCGCTTTTTACAGGCTATAAAAAAACCCTCTCTGTTGAGAGAGGGTATTAGATTAACTGCGTCGTTTACTAAGACTCAATGCCTTAATGGGTCACCTCGATACGTTTTGGCTGTTTCTCCTGGGTTTTCGGGATGATGACCTCGATCACACCATCCTTGCCGCTTGCCTCAACAGCCTCTGCATCGGTGTTATCCGGCAGTGAGAAACGACGATAGAAGATACCATGGGAGCGTTCGATACGTCTGAAGTTCTCTCGCTCTTCGGTCTCCTCAAATTTACGCTCGCCACGGATCGTCAATACACCATTCTCCATGGTGACCTCGATATCTTCCGGTTTAACGCCCGGAATATCGGCTCGAATGACATACCTGTTATCCTCTTCCTTGATATCAACCGCAGGTGCCCAATCGCCTCCTACTACGCGAGAGGTATCGTCATCTCGTTGCAGGAGCGGGTGGAACGCACGGTCTAATTCCTGACGCCAGTCTTCCATTGTGCGCCATGGGTCATAACGTGTGATGTTCATGATTTACCTCCTTAGAAAACTACCCGTCCCTACTATGAATATGGTCCTGTCAGCCGCTTTTTTCAAGCCGGTTATGGAGTAAATTGTTGCTCTGTTAGTGTGTATTCAACATATTGTAAAATATATAAAAAAGTGGCGTCTAAACCCGCTGTGACGGAGCTGGGTCATGGCGATGAGGCAGCTGTTGAACACTACTTGCCTGTTACCGCACATCTCTACATGGGCCTGACGCTGTAGTGTTTGTTAATTGCGTCTTTGCCGGGCCTTTCCTTGGCCGATAATCCTGTTTTTGCCCTTCATGCCTTTTGACCGGTTTGCGTGCCCCGGCCGGTTTTGTCGTTTAGGTTCCGATGCGCCATGTTCCGGTTTAGGCTGCCATTTGGGGACGAGATGCCGCTTACCGTTGCCGATCAGGTCGTAGCGTCCCATGCGGGTCAGGGCATCACGTATCAAAGGCCAGTTTTTTGGGTCGTGATAACGCAGAAACGCCTTGTGCAGCCGGCGCTGTTTCAGTCCCCTTGCCACCATCACGTTTGCGCTGCGTCGTGACAGCTTCCGCAGTGGATTCTTTCCGGTGTGGTACATGGCTGAGGCGATTGCCAGGGGAGTGGGCAGAAAGGCTTGAACCTGATCCGGTCTGAAGTTATTGGCTTTCAGCCATAGGGCAAGATTCAGCATGTCCAGATCACTGCTGCCGGGGTGGGCAGCGATAAAGTAGGGGATCAGGTATTGCTCCTTGCCGGCCTGGGCTGAGTATTTGTCAAACAGTTTTTTAAAGCGCTCATAGCTTCCGATACCCGGTTTCATCATCATGCTCAAGGGAGAGGATTCGGTATGTTCCGGGGCGATTTTCAAATATCCCCCCACGTGATGGGTGACCAGCTCGCGGATATATTCGGGTGAGCGTATCGCCAGGTCGTAGCGGAGTCCTGAAGCGATGAAGATACGCTTGATCCCCGGGAGTTTGCGGGTTCGCCGGTAGAGATCGATCAGTGGTTGATGGTTGGTGTCGAGATTGCCACAGATATCGGGATAGACGCAGGAGAGTCGCCGACAGGCAGACCCGATGGATTTATCCTGACAGGCCAAACGGTACATATTGGCGGTCGGTCCGCCGAGATCCGAGATGTTGCCGGTGAAACCGGGGACTTGGTCGCGGATGTTCTCCACTTCACGCACCACCGAATCTTCTGAACGGCTCTGAATAATCCGGCCCTCATGTTCGGTGATGGAGCAAAAGGTGCAGCCTCCGAAGCAGCCGCGCATGATGTTGACGGAATGCCGGATCATCTCCCAGGCCGGGTTGCGCGCTTCTCCGTAGCTGGGATGGGGCTTGCGGGTATAGGGGAGTTCATAAATCCTGTCCAGCTCCTCTGTGGTGAGCGGGATCGGCGGTGGATTGAGCCAGACATCCCGTTTTCCATGCTGTTGGGTCAGGGCGCGTGCATTGCCCGGATTGGTCTCCAGATGGAAAACCCGCGAGGCATGGGCGTAGATGACCTCATCCTGCACAACCTGATCGTAAGAAGGGAGACGTATCACGGTACGCTCACGCGGGTGTTGCCGTGGCCTGGTATGGGGTGTGATCCTGACAGCCTTGCCGCATTCGGGTTTTGCCGGATAAGGGTCGGGACGCTCGGCTTTCATGCTGGGTTCGTCAAGCTGAGTGGAGTCGACCTCGATCCATCCATCCACCGCACCCTGCCGCATGAAGGCAGTGCCCCGAATATCCCGAATCTGAGCGATCCCCTCACCAGCCGCCAGGCGGTGTGCGAGTTCGACCAGAGCCCGCTCGGCATTGCCGTACAGCAGCAGATCGGCCTTTGAGTCGGGCAGAATCGATCGGCGTACCTTGTCTGACCAGTAATCGTAGTGGGCTATCCGGCGCAGACTGGCCTCGATACCGCCGATAATGACAGGTACGCCTTTGTATGCCTCCCGGGCACGTTGCGCATAGACGATTACCGAGCGATCCGGTCGTTTGCCCGCTTCCCCATTGGGCGTATAGGCATCGTCGCTGCGGATACGGCGATCGGCAGTGTAGCGATTGACCATGGAGTCCATATTGCCGGCGGTGATACCGAAAAAGAGGTTTGGCTTTCCTAGTCTGCGGAAGGCTTCGCCATTCTGCCAGTCGGGCTGGGCAATGATGCCGACGCGAAAGCCCTGCGCCTCCAGCAGGCGCCCCACCAGGGCCATCCCGAAGCTGGGATGATCCACATAGGCGTCGCCGGTGACGATAATGATGTCGCAGCTGTCCCAGCCGAGGTCATCCATTTCCGCCCTGCTCATCGGCAGCACCGGAGAGATGCCGAAACGGGCGGCCCAGTAGGGGCGATAAGAGAAGATGTTTTTTGGCTGCGGCATGGCAGGTTGATTATACAGCCCTTGGGGCGATTTAGTGTCTATCGGAGTAATGTCGCCAACAGATTGTATCCACTGTTCTGAGCAGTGCCGCACTCTTTGAATTGTTATCGAAGTGTCAATTGTCTATTCTCTTGTGGTTATTGACGGCTGTCAGTGTTTACGAAAAATTACTTTTTTTAAGGACCATTGATCGACCGCCAATATGAAGGGGACTTGCCATGAACTTTTTGTGTTGCCTTCGGTGATTGGGGAATTTGTGAGTATCAGGATATGGGGAAGGCATATATTGCAATGGAACTCACATGTAAACCTCGTTTTATGCGTATTTCTGTCAGATGTACACGAGTTATGCATCACAAATATCTGCCTGAACGACAAGCGCCCGAGCTGATTAATTTACAAAAATTCAAGATTCAAATGTTGTGAAACAACTTCAGTGGTCAAGTAAGTAGGAACGGCTAATAATGTGGTTTTATTCAGTCTATTATTGAGGAGTGGATTGAGTTGTCCGGTCGTCAGTTTATGCTACTGTCATGTCTGTGGACCCAGAGGGTTATCTATGAAAAAGAGCAATAAAACAGTTGTTATGTTCTGCGGCCTGTTTTTGCTGTCCGGCTGTGCCAACCTGGAAAACCGAATCTTGGTAAAGGAAATTGAGGAATTCGAAGTAGAGGTTAAGCAAATCGACCGGGGTGTGGAGATCATCTTCCCTGAAGTATTGCTTTTCGAGTACAACAGTGATCGATTGAAACCGGAAGCCAAGACCAAGTTGCACAAGATAGCAGAGGTGATAAACCATCCCCAATATGTTTCGAGAAATATTGCTGTAGAAGGCCATGCCGACGCCATCGGTGGAGATGATTTCAATCTGGCGCTTTCAAAGCGCCGTGCGCAAAGTGTTGCCCGTGCGCTGGTGTTTAGCGGCATACTCAAAGAACGCATTGTGATTGCCTGGTTTGGCAAAAGCAGACCCATTGTCCCCAATACCAATCCAGACGGTTCCGATAATCCTCAAGGACGCAAGCGAAACAGACGAGTGGAAGTCATTATCGAAAACTAGAGCGTATACGGAGTGTCATGGATATGAATTCTCACTCGGCAACTTCCTAGGCTGTACATCTACGTCAAATGTACCAGGAATACTTCAAATTGAGGCGGCGGCCGTTCAATATCACGCCCGATCCGGCCTTTTATTACCTGACATTGCCGGTGCGACAATCCCGTGACCGTATCTACGCTGCGATTCGGCAACAGGCACCTGTGATATTGCTTAGCGGTGCGCCAGGTACGGGCAAGACAGCCTTCCTGAAGCATCTGTTGGTGCATGATGCGGGTAACATTCAATGGGTGTTCGTCGATAAGCCACAATTGCGCGCGGACGATTTGCTGATGTTGATTGGAGATGCGTTTGACATCCCGGTAAAGAGTACCCTCTCCGATGAGTATGCGGTGCAAATCAGAAACGGAATGGCAGCGCTTGTAGGTCAGGGCGTGCAACCTGTCATAATTCTCGATGAGGCTGACCATCTCGCTGACGATACCCTTGAGGAGCTGCTCGATTGGCATGCCTCAAACCGAATTCAGGGTGTCTCCTGCACCTTGATTTTGGCAGGGCTTCCACAGCTGATGCAAATGATCGACGATATGGGACACGTGCTTTTCACTCCTCCTTGGGGTGAACACTTCACCCTGGAGCCGTTCGATCATCAGGATATGTGCGCCATGATTGCCCATTGTCTGAAAACCGCCGGGCACGAAGCTCCGGCCCTGTTCGACAGTCAGGCGTTGAAATCAATCTTCGCGCTATCCGAGGGTGTTCCACGGGTCATAAATCATATTTGCGATCTCTGCCTGTTTTGCGCTGCAAATCTGAGCAAACGGCAGGTAACCAGGGAGGTCGTCGAAGAGGTTTCCAGGTTCATATTGCTGGATGAAGATACGAGTATCCAGTTCGGTGCCGGCACTGAGCCGTTATCTCAGTCAACGGATTCCGGCATGCCGGTAATACCTCGGCATTCGATGAAACGCCATCCCGTTATTCAGTGGCTGAGGGACGGTCTGCTGGCAGTTATTATTCTAGCGTGTGTGTGGGTGATTTGGCTGCAAGAGAGTCCTGTGGAATCCAACAGGCCACCGCCACAGGTTGCACTGTCTGGATCACAGGATGTCGATGGGGCTGGTGATATGCCACCTCTGTCTTCCGAATCGATACAGGGGGCGGACTCCACCGATATTGTTCAAGTCGAATCCCCGGAAGAGACTGAATCAATCAACGATCAGGCGGGTGACGCTTCACGCATGACAGCGGATATCGAGAAGATTGATAGACAGACCCTTGCTGCCGATCGTCCCGGCCCAATGCTGTCCGACAGTGATAAGCAATCAGGGGTAAGCGAAAAAGCGAGTCCGAACAAAGCGGATCAGCACCCTTTGACGGACCAGGGTGAGAAGGTACGACAAGGGAGGGCCGTGAAGGTCGTCACCGAGTCACAACTCGATCTGGCAATGAAAAAGCCGGTAAAGAGTGAAACTGACAGCAGGATTGAAAGTCAATTGCCATCAACGCCGACCCGTGTGTCTCTCCAGGAAGAGGAACGATTGCACACAGATCCGGCACCTCTGAAACCGGTTCAGTCGGAGCACGCCGAAGCCGAATCCTCGACAATCGACCTCCAGATTAACGGGACGCCGGCTGAAACGGCCTCGAATAGCCAATTGAAAGACAGAGTACACCTTGCCGCTAATCAGATTCAGCAGCCGGTTGCAGCTATCGAGAAGGCGTCGACAATCGCAGCGTTTGAAGAAACAACCACAAAGATGTCAGAAACTAAACCAGTACGCGGAATCGGATCGCAGGCTGCCAACCGGCCCGCAAGCGATGATTTGATAGCTGCAATCAACAATGGCGATCGACAGGAAGTCCTGCAGCTTCTGCTTGCGGGCGCCCCTGTCGACAGTGTCAGCAGTAGTGGCGAAACAGCCCTCATGAAGGCAGCCTGGGCGGGGCGTCAGGATCTCGTTGATCTATTGATCAGCAAGGCGCCGCAAATCAACCAGCAGAGCCAGGAGGGGTGGACTGCCCTGTTTTATGCTGCCGTGAGAGGTCACTATCAAATTGTCAGCTCGCTGCTGAAAAACGGGGCTAAAGAGAATTTGGCCGATCTGGATGGAAATACCCCCTTAATGGCGGCTGCCTGGAATGGACACACACAAGTTGCAGAATTGTTACTGAATCAAGGAGTGGATCCTAATTGGAACAACCATGACGGCTGGTCGCCTCTCATGTTTGCCGCCCTCGAGGGTCACATCGAGATAGCGCGACTGCTGATCCGCCACGGTGCTGATATTTCGCTGATCAGCCACGATGGAGAAACAAGCGCTGATCTGGCCGCACAGCAGGGTCATACCCAATTGGTGTCCCTGTTGGCCCGTGAATAATTGACACGGTGCCGTCAAGGATCAGCCACTGGCGGCCTTGTCCGGATTGAGGTTTGGCAATAGGGATCCGGAGGGTGTGCTCTTTATTCTGGATCGGCGGGGCCATAATCTTATGCTGGGCCGAATTTCATGTTTGAAGGCCTCTTTCCAGCGATCGAAATCAAGGTTGCTGTGACCGTAGATCGCCTGTTCCAGCTCGTGTATGAGGGTATGGATCTTCTCTTCCTGTGCCTTGGGGTGGAAGTCGATGATATGCTTGCCAATGACACTGAAGGGTACATTAGGCGGCAGACTGAGGTGTTTGTTGGCGAGAAACCTCAGAGTGTAGCCCCACACCTCCGGATCCGTCTCTTCATCTACGAAGCGGACACAAAAGTAGAAACGCACTGACAGAGGCAACATGCCGACCAAATTGCGACGCCAGCGTTGCCAATGGGCGGCGGGATTGAGGACGGCGGTAGTGGTGCGGAGCTTTGCCTTGAGTGGTGAAAAGGCCGGCGCCATCTGTTGCATCGGGCGTTGTAGAAATGCGACCAATGGCGCCAATGGGGAATGTTGTGTGTCTCCTTTTCTACGGTGGGAGATCCAGATTGCCAACCAGTACCCGAAAATAACACCGAACACCACAGAGAGGGGAATCCAGAATGCGGAGGAGGCGCCGGCGGGAAACAGGGTACTCTCTTCGTCGACGTTGAAAAAACCGTTTGCTTTACGGGTGCCGCTGACAGCGATCGGCTGCAGGGGGATGGAGGCCCTTTGTGGAACGTGTATCCGTGTATTCCACCAGTTCACGCTTAACTGGGGTAGTTTCAGATCACCACCATATTGAGGTACCAGGGTAAAAGTCTCCAGGCGACGGCTGACGAGCTTATCGGTACTCTTGTTCAGGTTGGTCTCCACCCGACTCTGTTCCCGGTAGATACGGAATGCATCGGATTTGAGCTGTCGTTCAAGGCTGGGGAGCTGTTCACCAGCAATGCCCACGGCATTGATTTCGGTTACCAGGGTGAAGGGCTTGCCGGCGGCAGCTTTGAGCTTGCTAGGCAATTTGATCTTCAGATCGAGCTGTTCCACGGGCAGCCAGGGCGTACTATCTGGGTCGGTCTTTCTAATCTCAAGATGTGGCGGGCTGTTCATCGATGCATCGAATGGCCTGTTGCCCCGGCTATATGTGGTTAGTTGCTCCTCCTCTCCCGTGATGCTCAGTTTGGGTAGCTGATAAAGGCCCGCTTTAAGCGGGGTCAGTGAGAAATAGAAATCGTTTACGATCTGCCTTTTACCATTACGGGTACGGGAGTAGGTAACAGGATCCTCAAGCTGCTGCAGGATGAAGTGGTCACTCGATGGAATGTGCGGCGTTGCAGTACGCAGGTTGTTTTGGCTGACGACACTGATTTTGAGAATTACGTTCTGCTGCACATAGGGGCTCTGTATTGAAAGCTTGGTTTCAATCTGAGGGGCCTGGGTTGGTGTTGAATAGTAGTTCTGTGGTGAATATCCGGGGTATTGGCGGCCAGGCCAACCCGCATAGGGTGATTGGGCCGTAGCGGTCGGCTGACTCTTTGTGGGCGTGCCGGGTTGGCGTCGATCGGGTGGGGCGAAATCCCACTGCCCTGGCGGCATCCCTTGCCAAGGAGAGTTGCCCGGAAACGGATTGGCCGTGGCAGGGCAATGAACGGACAACAGGATCAGCGTTATCAACACAAGTCCTGTCGAACCCATGCTTTCCCATCGTCTGGAAGGTAGATATGTCACCAGGGTCTTGTCTCCGTATCGCGGCCGCCTCGGCTACGAAGGTATTTATATTCTTCCAATCTGAACTGTTGTTGCATCAGTTGGGCCGGGTCTCCCTCAACTTGATCCAGCCATTGTTCCATCAATGCGTTTGCACCGCTTAAACGGGTCTTATCACTACCCTCCCCATCGGCTTTTTGTTCATTTTCCCGGGGCTGGGGCTGATCGCTTTGATCCACCTGGTCCACTGCCTCGGAACGGGCTTCGTCTTCCGGGCGGACATGGCGTTCACCGGTATCCCGACCCAGTTCGTCGCGGCGTTGTGATCCGGGTGTCTGTTTCTCCTCCTCATCACCCTTTGCATCGAGATTAGCAGACTTTTCATCAGCTTGTTCGCCCTCGCGCGGTTGATCCTGCGGCTCTTCCTGGCCCGATTCGGTCTGTTGCTCTTCCCTGAACGCCTCACCGTCACGCTTATCCTGCTGCCGTTCCTGCTCCCCACTCATCTCTTGCTGCTCTGCCGATGTCTCGCTGCCATCCTGCAGCTCTTCACTCTCCTTCCGATCACTGGATTCTTGCTCTTCATCCTGCTGTTTCTTGCCCTCCTCCGAGGGTTTTTCCTGTTGTCGTTGGCCGGTTTGTTGCGCTTCTTCTTGCTGCTCGCCGGACTGCTGCTGCGCCTGTTGCTGCTCGCCGGATTGCTGCTGCTCCTGTTGCTGCTCGCCGGACTGCTGCTGCTCCTGTTGCTGCTCGCCGGACTGCTGCTGCTCCTGTTGCTGTTCGCCGGACTGCTGCTGCTCCTGTTGTTGCTCGCCGGATTGCTGCTGCTCCTGTTGTTGCTCGCCGGATTGCTGCTGTTCCTGTTGCTGCTCGCCGGACTGCTGCTGCTCCTGTTGCTGTTCGCCGGACTGCTGTTGCTCCTGTTGCTGTTCGCCGGACTGCTGCTGCTCCTGTTGTTCTTCGCCGGACTGCTGTTGCTCCTGTTGTTCCTCACTCGACTCAGACTCTTTTTCCTTCGTCTCGGATTTCTCTTCCTCGTCTTTGGGTTGCTGTGCCAGTTTTTCTCTCGCCAGAGCCAGATTGTGGCGTGCATCGGTATGGTCCGGATCGCTTTCCAGTACCTGTTCATAGGCTTCGACGGCGCCCTGGTAGTCCTCCAGTTTGTAGCGGCTGTTACCCTGGTTGTAACGGGCATCCAGTTTGACCTCCTGCCGCTCTACCTGGCTGAAATCCTCGCTGGCAGCCTGGTAGTCGCCTGTGCGGTAGTGAGCGACCCCTCGGCGATAGGGGTCCTCGAATTCCTTTGCCGCCTCCTCATAGTGGCCTTGGTTGTAGTTCTCTGCTGCCTGTTGCTCCTGATTCAGAAACCAATTGGCTTCTGCCAGTGCTGCAGACAGGAGGAGTGTCGCGGAGAGATAGAGGGTCTTCATGTCCGGGTCTCTCCCGGTCGTCTCACCCTGAAGCGGGATAGCAGGAATAGCAGTAAGGGGAAAATCAACCAGTGAAAGCGCTCATTCCAAACCCGGGTCTTCTCCTCTGTGGGGGCCGGTCTGCCCGCATCGCCGATAGCAAGTTTCAGAATATTGCGGCTGTCCTGGTCTCGAAAGTCCGCACGTTGATAGTAACCGCCCCCTGCCTGTGCGAGTTGTTGCAGCAGGGGTTCGTTGAGTCGGGATTCAATGATCTTGCCGCTCCGCTCTCTCATCAACTCGCTCTGGCCGACGCGGGCAGGCACGGGACCACCCCCCGTTGTGCCTATACCCATTGTGTGCAAGACGATGCCCTGTTCCGCGAGATCCTCGATTCGCTCCAAGAGTCCTGGCTCGTCAAAATCTCCATCACTGATCAGCAGGATACTGCTTGAACTCTTGCTGCCTTCACTACCGAGCAGTTGCTGAGTGCGTTCCAGCGCGGTGATCAGACGGCTGCCCTGGAGATTGGCCAGGTCGGAGGAGACCGCCGGCAATGCGTTGAGGATGCTTTGAGTGTCTTCGGTAATCGGAGCCACTACATGGGGCACGGTTGCAAAGGCGATCATGCCGATACGCACTTCCCTGTTCAGCGCAACCAGATCCTGCACCTCCTGGCGCGCTCGAGCCAGGCGGGACGGCGGTACATCAGCCACGTTCATTGAACGGGAGATGTCCATCAAAATGACCAGATCACTGGCTGGCGAGAAGGCCTCGATATCGGTGTAGTCCCAGCGTGGACCGGCCAATGCCAATACCAGCAGAATCCACAACAGACCCCAGCGTGTGAATCGACTCCAGCGCTCATCCACACTCAGTTCCCTCACCCCCGTCAGGTGTGGCAGCAGGTGTTCGTCGGCATAGCGGTGAAGAGGACCTTTAGCGGGTCGTACCACACTGTAGATCAGCCACCCAAGGACCGGAATCAGGCCGAGCAGGGCGAACAACCATTGCGGACGGGCAAAGTGAAACAGCGATTCAGGCATAACCGCCCCCTCTCAGCCGCCTCTGCCTGCCTTCGGGATAGATCCCCAGAGCCAACAACAGCAGCAGTGCGGCACTGAGTGGCCAATAGTAGAGAGGTTGGGGGATGAATACGGTGCGGGATTCGGCCTCGGTCTTTTCCAGCTCATCGATGTGCAGATAGATCTTTTCCAGTGCCGCGGTGTCGGTGGCGCGAAAATAGGCGCCGTCTGCGGACTCCGCGATCTCACGCATGACCGCTTCATTGAATCCCAGGTCGGTGCGGGTGATGATGCGGCCATTCTCCATGATCGGAACACGCTTCTTATCGCTGCCAACGCCTATGCTGTAGATTCGAATACCTTCCTCTGCAGCCAGTTGGGCGGCTTTCAGGGGCGGTATGGTACCCGCTGTATTCTCGCCGTCGGCGATCAGCAACATGACCCTGGATCCCATCGGTCGCTCTCTGAGTTTCTTTACGCCCAGACCCAAGGCATCGCCTATGGCGGTCCCGTCGCCGGCGATACGGGGGATCACTTCACTCAGCAGGCTGTTGACCGCCTTGCGATCATAGGTGAGAGGGGAGAGTACGTAGGCCTTGCTGCCGAACACCACCAGACCGATGCGGTCTCCCTGTCGCCCCTCGATGAACTTGGCGACCACCCCCTTCACCACCTGCATTCGACTGACCTGTTCATCGTTCAGGGTGAAATCGAGGGCATTCATGGAATAGGAGGCATCCACAGCCAGCATCAGGTCATATCCCGCAGTGCGATTTTCGGTATAGGGTTCAAGCCATTGGGGGCGCATCAATGCCAACACCAGCGCCAGCCATAAAAGATGGAGCAGCCAGCTATACAGGCGGGCACTCAAGGGCTGGCGCGGTTGACGTGTGTGAAAGGCGTCCTGCAGGTGGGTCAGGCTTGGATGCAGCAGGGTGGTCTGCATCCCCTCCACCGATTCATGCTGTCTATGCGGCGGGCGCGACCAGTAGAGTCGGATCAATAGCGGGAGCAGCAGTAAGAGCGCCATCCAGGGCCAATGAAACTCAAACATGACAGGCTTCCTCGCTGACCCAGTGGATGGCGGCGTCGATCAGTTGCGCCAGATCACTCTTGTCGGCATCGCGGTCAGGCGGGGCATAGGGGAGTATCAGCAGTATCCGACCTTTTTCACGCCATAGAAAACCGCTTGAGTCGTTGCTCTGCAACCAGTCGAGCCAGGCCTCATCGGTAAGGGCGGCGGTCTCCTCCCGGCCGCAACGGGCTATGGCGATACGCCTCAGCAGTTCGGAGAGCTCACTGGCCACCTGTTTCGCCGGCTCGCGTTTCATGCGCCGCCGCAAGGCGAGCAGATGGCGCCGCGCGTCCTGTTGCCATCGTCCCAACGGATAGAGCCGGCGCCACCTGATGAAAAGCCAGATCAACAGCGCCAACAGTACGAGCAGTACCAGCAGCAACCACCATCCGGGGGCGGGTGGCCACCAGGGGGCTGGGTCAATACCTCGAATATCGCGCAACTGGTCCATTCAGCGCCTGCCAAAATGCTTCGCCAAGCCATGAGACAGGGCCAGGTGGATCTCTTCATTGGTGGCAATCGGCATCAAGGGTATGCCCAGGACGTTGGTCAACTGGATCAATGTGTGTCGGCGCGTATGCCAGGTTTGTGTATAGCGCTCTCTGGCCTGATGGTCGCGGGTATCGATCTCCAGCGCGTTACCGTCAGGACCGACAAAGGTGACCTGTCCCATATCGGGTAGCTCCCTGTCCGCTGGATCATCAACCGGTATCAGCACCAGGGTATGGTGTTGGCAGAGTCGACCCAGGGTCTGCTTCAGGTCCTGGATTTCACGGTTCATGTCGGCGATCACAAAGATCAGAGAGCCGGTTGCCGTACCCCGGTCGGCCCGCTGCAAGGCTTCAGAGAGGCAGTCAATATGCGGTTGCTGCGTGGTGCCCTCTTTTGTGAGGGCATGCAGCAGGCGCCATAGTGCACGGCGGTCCTTGGTGGGACGGAAGTATTGCATCCCCAGGCGATTATCGCCAAACAGCATGCCCCCAACCCTGTCATGCAGCTTGGATGCGGCCCAGCCGAGCAGGGCGGCCGCTTTGGCAGCCTGTATCGATTTAAAGGTACCCCGCGTGCCGAAGCTCATGTGCGGGCCTCTGTCGATACAGAGAACAACGCTACGCTCCCGCTCTTCGCGAAAGATCTTTAAATGGGGTACGTTGGTGCGTGCGGTGACATTCCATTCCATGTTGCGAATATCATCGCCTTCGCGGTATTCCCTCACCTCTTCGAAATCGAGACCGGTGCCACGGAACACGGAAGCATAGAGACCGCTGAAGCTGGTATTCACCAGATGGTGCGAGGCCAGTCCCAGGGTATGGGCCTGATGGCGTAGTTCCAGCAGATCATCGATATGGGGATAGAGGCTCATAGCGATACGGCGCCCTGCAGGCTAGGGAATGGCAACCATATCCAACAGGCGGGAGAGAAAATCGTCAGTAGTGATGCCTTCGGCCTCCGCTTCGAAGGTCAGCAGGATGCGGTGTCGAAGAATGGCCGGGGCAACGGCTTGAATGTGGTGGGGGGCGACGAATTCTTCGTCGTCCAGCCAGGCCTTGGCGCGTGCGCATCTTGCCAATGCGATACTGGCTCGGGGCGAGGCGCCGAAGCGACACCAGCGGGCCAGGTCCTTGTCATAGGCCTTGGGATCCCGGCTTGCCTGGACCAGGTCAACGATATAGCTGTTGAGCTTCGGATCGAGGTAGAGTTCAGCCACCTGTTGGCGAATTGATGTCAGCTTCTTTTGCGTCAATGGTTTGTCGGGTGGTGTCGGTTTCTGTTTTTGCTGGGCACTGTCCAGGTCCAGAATCTCAAGCTCCTCTGCCCGATTCGGGTAATCCACATTGGCCTGCATCAGAAAACGGTCGAGTTGGGCCTCCGGCAGGTGATAGGTGCCTTCCTGCTCAACCGGGTTCTGGGTTGCCAGTACCATAAAGAATGAGGGCAGTGGGTAGGTCGTCTGACCTACCGTGATCTGTTGCTCTCCCATCGCCTCCAGTAACGCCGACTGTACCTTGGCCGGTGCCCGGTTGACCTCGTCAGCAAGCAGGATATTGTGGAACAGCGGCCCCTGGCGGAATTCGAATTCACCCTTTTCATGGCGATAGATATCGGTACCGATGAGGTCGGACGGCAAAAGATCAGGTGTAAACTGGACACGGTGAAAATCGCCTTCAATGGCTTCCGCCAGGGCCTTCACGGCAGTGGTTTTAGCAAGGCCGGGCAAACCTTCGATGAGTAGATGACCATCACTGAGAAGACAGATCAACATACTTTCGATAAAACTGGTCTGGCCGATGACACGCGAAGCCAAATGTTCACGGAGTGGAGCAAGGTCGGATGAGTTCATGGATGGTTCTACTTCATTTTCTGCTTGTTTTAAGTCGCGCAACTCGTAGGTATTGGTTTTGAAATTCCAACCCCGGCTTTATTTTTGCTCAGGTTGCGTCTTGCTCTATCCTGTCCATATTCGTCCCAGAGTGCAAGCTTTAGAAGAAGTCCAATCTATTTGATTATTAGTAACTGTTTAACTAGCACCTGTGAATTTTTCTGTGATTCTTAACTGTCGTGCCTGAAAAAGTGCCAATTGGGGAATAACGAGGAATAAGCGGTATAACCTCGATAGACACATAGCAGGTTATATCTACACGGAGATAGCTGGAGTTGTGATCGCATCATGCTAGAGGAGCATCCAGGTAGCCTACAGACAGGCTTTTGCTGAGATCACATTAATAAACTGTGTACATAGAGAAAGGTTGAGGGATTGACTCAGACATTTACCTGAACCAAGACTGGGCACAGGTCTTATATATTAAACTAACTATATGTTTTTAAAGGCTAACGACAAATTGTTCATTTTTTTTACGATTTAATGAATTCCCCCGTCTTATCTGCTTTTGAGGGTAGTTTTCAGGATTTATCAACAGTGTTATCCACAGATCTTGTGGGTAATCCTGAAAGTTATGAAATGAAAAGGGGTTGTCGATAGAAGATAACTATTACCATTCAGAATGCGTTATAACTCATTGAATTAAAATATATTATAAAAAATAAAAAGATAATTTTCATGATAAGGGTATAATCCGCCATCTTTTTTTACACCGGACGGGCTGTTTCAGTGATCGAGGACCTAAGAAATATCGCCATTATCGCGCATGTCGACCATGGCAAGACCACGCTTGTGGATGAGCTGTTGAAACAGTCTGGAACCCTGGGTGAGCGTTTTGGCAATGTCGAACGCGTCATGGACTCCAACGATCAGGAGAGGGAGCGGGGTATCACTATCCTGTCTAAGAACACGGCTATCCGCTGGAAGCAATATCGTATCAATATCGTCGATACACCTGGACATGCCGATTTTGGTGGTGAGGTGGAGCGTGTGCTGTCAATGGTCGATTCCGTACTATTGTTGGTGGATGCCCAGGAAGGCCCCATGCCACAGACCCGGTTCGTCACCCAGAAGGCGTTCAAGCACGGCCTGCGACCCATTGTGGTGGTGAACAAGATCGATAAACCGGGGGCGAGACCCGACTGGGTTATCGATCAGGTGTTTGAGTTGTTCGACCGTCTCGGTGCAACTGACGAGCAGCTCGATTTCCCCATCATCTACGCCTCGGCGGTCAATGGTTACGCCGGTCTGGAGAGTCAGGTGGATCAGGGCGACATGCGACCGCTGTTCGAAACGATCGTCGATCACTGCCCGGCGCCTGAAGTCGATCCGGACGCCCCCTTCCAGATGCAGATATCCAATCTGGACTACAACAGCTATGTCGGGGCGATCGCGGTGGGGAGAGTGACCCGCGGTACGGTGAAACCCAATCAACAGGTCACCGTGGTGAAATATGATGGAGAACAGCACCGCGGCAAGATAGGGATAGTCTACGGTTACCTCGGTCTGGAGCGCTTCGAGGTCGACCAGGCCAGTGCCGGAGACATCATTGCCATCAGCGGCCTGGAGGCGCCCAATGTCTCCGATACCCTATGCGATCCGGAGCATGTAGATGCGATGTCTCCGCTGACCGTGGATGAACCCACCGTCTCAATGACCTTTCAGGTCAATACCTCGCCCTTCGCCGGGCTCGAAGGCAAATATCTTACTTCCAGACAACTTAAGGAGCGCCTCGAGCGAGAGCTGATACACAATGTGGCACTGCGGGTCGAGGAAGGCACTGACCCGGAGAAGTTCAAGGTTTCCGGGCGGGGTGAACTGCATCTTTCGGTCTTGATCGAGAACATGCGTCGTGAGGGTTATGAACTGGCCGTATCCCGGCCGGAGGTCATCTTTCGCGAAGTCGAGGGAGAGGTTTGCGAGCCTTACGAGCAGCTGACCGTGGATGTGGAGGAGAAGGATCAGGGCAGCATTATGGAGGCACTGGGGGCGCGCAAGGGTGAACTCAAGGATATTGTGCCGGATGGCAAAGGAAGAGTCCGGCTCGACTACATCATACCCTCCCGGGGACTGATCGGTTTTCAGACCGAATTTATGACCACCACTTCAGGCACCGGGTTGATCTACCATGTTTTCGATCACTATGGTCCCACCCAGCAAGGGGGGATAGCCGAGAGGAAGAACGGCGTTCTAATCGCCAATGGCCAGGGTAAGGTGCTTGGATATGCCCTGTTTAACCTCCAGGAGCGAGGCAGGCTTTTCGCCTCGCCGGGTGATGATGTCTATGAGGGGCAGATAGTGGGCATCAACTCCCGGGAAAACGACCTGGTGGTTAATCCTTTGAAAGGCAAGCAATTAACAAATATTCGGGCTGCCGGCAAAGACGATTCAATTATACTGACGCCCCCACTGCAATACAGCCTAGAGCAGGCGTTGGAGTTCATTGAGGGTGACGAACTGGTGGAAGTCACACCGGGCGCCATCAGGTTGCGCAAGAAACACCTCAGTGAGCATGAGCGCAAACGCGCGTCGCGGGAGCTGTAGGGCAAGGTAACAGATCCTGGATCGGATACTTAGATTATTATCGGGATTGGCAGAATGGCGGGTCTGAGGTAATGTCAGTCATGTATAAAAGAAGAAGCCCAACCGCATTCCCTGCAGTTGGGCTTATAGTCGTCGGCTTGGTTGGCTAAGCTAATCGTCCCTGCGCTCTCCTGAGCTCTGTGTCCTTGGTGTACATCCCTGATGACGACAATTTAATAATGACACAAAACGTAACTTTTACTGTGGGATTCTGCACATATTGTTTGTGAGATTCTTCTCTAATTGATGTAGGATTTTTCCTACATGGTGGCCTGAATATTGATGAAAGACCTCTATCCAGCCATTCAACCGTACACATCGCAAATGCTGCCTGTGGGTAACGGCCATCGACTCCACGTCGAGCAGGCTGGCAAGCCGGATGGGGTTCCGGTGCTGTTTCTCCATGGTGGCCCGGGGGCCGGCTGTGAACCCTATCACCGCCGTTTTTTCGATCCCGATCGCTATCGGGTCGTGCTCTTCGATCAACGAGGCTGTGGCCAGTCCACACCGCATGCCTCGCTGGAAGCCAACACCACCTGGGACCTGGTGGGTGATATCGAAAGGATTCGCCAGCAGCTGAACATCGAGCAATGGGTGTTGTTCGGCGGTTCCTGGGGATCGACACTCGCACTTGCCTATGCTCAATCCCACCCGCAAAGGGTTACAGGCATGGTCCTCCGGGGCATCTTTCTCTGCCGTGATGAGGAGATCCATTGGTTCTATCAGCATGGGGCAAGCCGTGTCTTTCCGGATTATTGGGAAGATTTCATTGCCCCAATCCCGCAACAGGAACGGGACGACCTGTTACACGCCTATCACCGCCGCCTTAGCGGCGAAAACGATATTGATCGAATGGCGGCTGCCAAGGCGTGGTCGGTATGGGAAGGCCGCACTGCCAGCCTCCATCCAAACCCTGCTGTGGTCAGTTTTTTTTCAGATCCTCACACAGCCTTGAGTCTGGCCCGTATCGAGTGCCACTATTTCGTCAATCACGCTTTCCTGCATCCCAATCAACTGTTGCTGGAGAGTGACAGGCTGGCGGGTATACCGGGTGTCATTGTGCAAGGGCGCTATGATCTTATCTGTCCCATGGCCTCCGCTTGGGAACTCCATCACGCCTGGCCGGACAGTGAACTGAAAGTAGTCGGGGATGCCGGACACTCCGCGGCGGAACCCGGTATCCGCAGTGCCTTGATCGAGGCAACGGACAGATTCGCAAAGGCGTTGCCGTGATCGGGCTGCTGCAGCGGGTGAATGAGGCAAGCGTGCGCATCGAAGGTGAGCCGGTCGCTGAGATCGACCGGGGACTGGCCGTGCTGGTAGGGATTCAGAAATACGATGATACCGGCAAAGCCGATCGCCTGCTTGAACGATTGCTGGGGTACCGTGTCTTCAACGATGAGGCCGGCCGTATGAACTTGAGTCTGAGGGATATTCAGGGTGGTTTGCTGCTGGTTCCTCAGTTTACCCTGGCGGCCGATACCAAAAAGGGTATGCGGCCGGGGTTTTCCAGCGCCGCCGATCCGGAAACGGGACAGCGTCTGTTTTCCTATTTGACTGAGAAGGCGCAAGCACTGCACCAACCGGCGGCCTGCGGTATTTTTGGCGCTGATATGCAGGTGGCCCTCATCAATAGTGGTCCGGTGACGTTTTGGCTGGAATGTTGAGTTGTTGATTTCTATAGTGTCTTTAACAGTGGCAAACAGGTGAATAAAAATATCATGCTGATCAGGTACCTCCCCCATTTTTTGTTTTTCTCAATCCTGCTCTCTTCATATGCCATCGCCGGTGAACGCGGTCCCGCAGTCCCAGATTACCCCGCTGACAGGATAGCGGACGGAGTTTATGTCATACATGGCCCGCTGGGTGTGCCATCGGTGGAGAATCAGGGTTTTATGAATAATCCGGGGTTTGTGGTTGGTGACAAAGGGGTGGTCGTCATCGATCCGGGATCGAGCGTCCAGACGGGAGAGATGGTACTGCGGCAGATCAGGAAATTGAGCGATCTTCCTGTGGTTGCAGTATTCAATACCCATATCCACGGCGATCATTGGTTTGCCAATCAGGCGATACGCGAGGCATTTCCCGATGTGGCGATCTATGGTCATGAAGAGATGCGCCGATTGGTGGAAAAGGGTGATGGCAAGGCCTTTCTCGCCACCCTGATGCGCATGACGGAAGGTGCGGTTGCAGGCACTGTCGAGGTGCCGCCCGACCGTTCCACGGCACACGGCGATGAGATGACCATTGGCGGCGTGACCATGCGCATCCATTATGAAGCGAAGGCGCACAGCCACTCGGATATCATGATTGAGTTACCGCGACACAAGGTGCTTTTTCTCGGTGACAATGTCCTGAACAAACGTATGGGTCGAATGGATCACGCCACCTTCGCAGGTAATATCGCCGCTATCGAACGCGCCTTGGGGACCCGGGCCGAGGTCTTTGTTCCCGGTCACGGTATGACAGGCGGCCGTGAGGTAGCAAGGACCTATCTCAGCTATTTAGGCACCCTGAAAAGTGAGGTCGCAAGGCACTATGAAGAGGGGCTTAGTGATTTTGAGATGAATCCTCTGATTATTGAATCGTTGAGTGACTTCCACGACTGGGTCGATTTTCAGCGAAACGTCGGACGGCATATCAGTCTTGCTTACCTGGAAGTCGAGGCTGAGCTCTTCTAGGGCCGATCGGATTAGTGTTGACAGGCCCTAGTGCCGTTTTGCTGCCGCAGACAGACCCATTCACCGACATTTGTGTGGAAGCTGGTAAACCGGCGCTGTCTTTTCAGAAGTTTTCCACTAAAATAAGCGGTTTCTTATGAGTGTGGGCTCATGTGTGCGAGGCTCTCGACTGTATGTCGCTGGCCTCTGGTCTGTTGTAAGGCTGAGTCGGGTGGATGCAAGTGACAGCCACAGTTTTGTTAGGGCCTGTTAACACCCATCCAATCGGCCCTGTTGCCCCTGAAAAGGCGCCAATCAAGGCGCGAGGAGAGAAGTTTGGTGGTTCCAAATGAGCGACAAGCAACGCCGAGTGGCGCTTTTTCAGGGGTAACCCGTAGGGCTGGGGCTATTTTTCCGCCCAGCGGCGTTATCATTCGCTCATGTAGAATGACTACACATCGCTCATGCTGCCTTGCTGGACGAAAAAATAGTCTCAGCAGGGCCGATTGGATGGGTGTTAACAGACCCTAATATTTCTGATCGGACAATACCGGAGTCATTATAATGCAGCGTACCGCGCAGATTGAGCGCAATACCTTGGAAACCCAGATTACTGTTTCACTCAATCTGGATGGAACGGGTGAAGCCTCTTTTGATACTGGCGTCCCTTTTCTCGATCACATGCTGGATCAGGTTGCCCGTCACGGACTGATCGATCTCAGCATTACAGCGAAGGGTGATCTGCACATCGACGCCCATCACACGGTGGAGGATGTGGGTATCTCCCTGGGACAGGCCCTGGCCAAAGCGGTTGGTGACAAAAAGGGCATCTATCGTTACGGTCACGCCTATGTGCCTTTGGACGAGGCACTGTCCCGGGTGGTAATCGATTTTTCCGGGAGGCCAGGCCTGGTCTACAATCTGGCGTTTGCAAGGGCACGCATCGGTGAGTTCGACGTCGATCTGTTTCAGGAGTTTTTTCAGGGACTGGTGAATCATGCCGGTGTAACCCTGCACATCGACAACCTGCGCGGCAGCAATGCCCACCATCAGGCCGAAACTGTGTTCAAGGCGCTCGGCAGGGCCCTGCGCATGGCGTTGGAGACAGATCGCCGGATGGCGCAACGAATACCCTCTACAAAGGGTAGTCTATAGCGGTTCACAGGTGTAACGATGACTCAACGTATCACCGTGATCGACTACGGTATGGGCAATCTGCGTTCTGTCGCCAAGGCGGTTGAACATGTAACGGCAGGCAATGACGAGGTCTTGGTCACTGACGATCCGGAACTGATCCTCGCATCCGACCGGGTGGTATTTCCGGGACAGGGCGCGGCCAGAGATTGTATGGCGGCAATCTCCGATCATCACCTCAACCGGGCCGTGCTGGATGCCGCCCAGAGCAAACCCTTCCTTGGAATCTGTATGGGTCAGCAGGTGCTGCTGGAGTTCAGTGAAGAGAATAACTGCACCGAGCTGATGGGTCTGATAGAGGGACGGGTGCGGCGTTTCCCCGGGGGCACTGCGCCTGACGGCGAGGCATTGAAGATACCGCATATGGGATGGAATCAGGTGCATCAGGGCTATGATCATCCCCTTTGGAGGGGCATCGGGCAGGATAGCCGCTTCTATTTCGTACACAGTTACTATGTCGATCCTGAACAACAGGCGTTGGTGGCGGCGACCACGGATTACGGTGTCCGCTTCGCCAGCGCCATCGCTGACAGAAATCTTTTCGCGGTACAGTTTCATCCGGAAAAGAGTGCGGATGCCGGATTGCAACTGCTGCGCAACTTCATCGGTTGGAATCCGACATGATGGGTTTGGAGGCCCTAACTGAATCTCATGCTAATAGGGGATTCATAGTGCGGCAAGCCGCATTCGAGCTAGGGCCTGTTAACACTAATCCAATACACCCTGCTGGGGCTGTTTTTGTGCCCAGCAAGGCAGAATGAGCGAGGTGTAGTTATGCTACATGAGCGAATGATAACACCGCTGGGGGCGAAAACAGCCCCAGCCCTTCGGGTTGCGCCCCGAAGGAAGTGCCCTTGGGGTGCGCCTGAAAAAGTGCCACTCGGCGTTGCTCGTCGCTCATTTGGAATAACCAAACCTCTCTCCTCGCGCCCCGAAGGAAGTACCCTTGGGGTGCGCCTTGATTGGCGCTTTTTCAGGCACAACAGGGTGTATTGGATTAGTGTTAACAGGCCCTAATAAATTATATGTAGGGTGCGGCTTGCCGCACCCATAAGACATGGGAATGAAATCGTGCTGTTAATACCCGCTATTGATCTGAAGGATGGCCAATGTGTAAGGCTGCGCCAGGGCCGCATGGAAGACGATACCGTGTTTTCGGACAACCCCCTGGAGATGGCGACGCGCTGGGTTGAAGAGGGCGCTCGCCGTCTGCATCTGGTCGATCTCAACGGTGCCTTTGCCGGTGAACCGGTAAACGGGAGTGCGATCCGCTCCATCGTTAACGCCCATCCTGAGCTACCGATTCAGGTGGGTGGCGGGATTCGCGACGAAGCCACGATCGAGGCCTATCTGGGTGCCGGTGTCAGCTATTGTATTATCGGCACCCAGGCCGTGAAGGAGCCGGAATTTGTGGCCCGTGCCTGCAAGGCCTTCCCAGGGCGCGTGATCGTCGGACTGGATGCCATTTCCGGCATGGTCGCCATCAATGGATGGGCCGAAGTCACCGATCAGGAAGTGACTGAACTTGCCCGGCGTTTTGAGGATGCCGGTGTCTCCGCCATTGTCTACACCGATATTGGCCGCGACGGTATGCTGTCCGGGCCCAATATCGAAGCAACGGCTGCGCTGGCGAATGCGATTACCATACCGGTGATTGCTTCGGGAGGTATCACTCATATTGGTGATATCGAGGCGCTTTGCAAGGCGGATACGACAAATATCATGGGGGCGATCACCGGTCGGGCAATCTACGAGGGCACGCTCGATTTGGCGAGCGGCCAAAAGCTGGCGGATGAACTTTCATAAAATTCACTATTCACAATTAGAGACATCATGTTAGCCAAACGTATCATCCCCTGCCTCGACGTGGATGCCGGCCGTGTGGTCAAGGGCGTGAAGTTTGTCGATATCCGCGATGCCGGTGATCCGGTCGAGGTGGCGCGACGCTATAACGAGGAGGGTGCCGATGAGATCACCTTTCTTGATATTACCGCCAGCTCAGACGATCGCGAGACCACTGTGCACGTTGTCGAACAGGTGGCCAGTGAAGTCTTCATTCCTCTGACCGTCGGTGGTGGGATTCGCTGTGCGGACGATATCCGGCGCATGCTCAATGCGGGTGCCGACAAGGTGGCGATCAATACCGCCGCGGTCTTTAATCCGGAGTTCGTCAAAGAGGCCACCGAGCGATTCGGATCGCAATGCATCGTGGTGGCGATCGACGCCAAACAGGTGAGTGGCGAGGGTGAACCCCTGACATGGGAGATATTTACCCATGGCGGGCGCAAACCGACCGGGCTAGATGCCATTGAATGGGCGCAACGCATGAGTGACTATGGCGCCGGAGAAATCCTGTTGACCAGTATGGACCGGGATGGCACCAAGATCGGTTTTGACAATGCACTGACGAGGGCGATTGTCGATAGCGTGCCGATTCCGGTGATCGCGTCAGGCGGTGTCGGCAATCTGCAGCATCTGGTGGATGGCGTAAAACAGGGAGGGGCGGATGCCGTATTGGCGGCCAGCATCTTTCACTTTGCCGAATACTCGGTCGGCGAGGCCAAACGGTATATGCGGGATCAGGCCATTGAGGTGAGATTATGAGTTGGCTGGAGGCGGTGAAATGGGATCGTGACGGCCTGGTGCCGGCAATCGCGCAGGAAGTCGGTGGCGGCAAGCTGCTGATGATGGCCTGGATGAATGCCGAGGCATTGCGACTCACCAAGGAGAGCGGACATGCCGTCTATTGGTCCCGCTCCCGGAAGAAGCTCTGGCACAAGGGAGAAGAGTCCGGGCATCAACAGAGAGTGCGGGCGATTCGGATCGATTGCGATGGCGATGTGATTCTGCTGGAAGTGGAGCAGAAAGGCGGTATTGCTTGTCATACTGGCAGGCATAACTGTTTTTATCGCGAACTTCAGGATGATGTCTGGGTGGAGGTGGAACCGATACTCAAAGATCCCCGTGAAATATATGATTGATCGTATGAGGGTGTTTCATGAGTGACGTACTGCAACAGTTGGCCGAGGTCTTGGAACAGCGAAAGCAGGCCGAGCCCGACAGCTCCTATGTGGCGAAATTGTATGCCAAAGGGCTCGATGCCATCCTCAAGAAGGTCGGCGAAGAGGCGACCGAAACAGTCATGGCGGCCAAGGATGGTGATCCGGAGAAGATTGTCTATGAGACCGCCGATCTTTGGTTTCATACCCTGGTGTTACTGGCTCACCAGGGTTTGAGTCCAGCGCATGTGCTGCAGGAGCTTGAGCGCCGTTTCGGTCTGTCCGGGCTTGAGGAGAAGGCGCAGCGGGTCGAATAGCTCTGGAGACAGAAGGTTGTTATCTGGGGTATGATCCCAGTCTTGATCGGTCTATATATCCCCCTGAGGGCGGATATGATGAACACAAAACAACCTGAAGCCTTGATTCGGGTTTAAATTAACTGCCGGCAATGCCGGTGAGTGGAGAAGATTATGGGTTTTGGTGGTATCAGTATCTGGCAACTGTTGATTGTTCTTGCCATAGTCCTGCTGTTGTTCGGCACCAAGCGGTTGAAAAATATCGGTTCCGACCTGGGCGGGGCCATCAAGGGATTCAAAGGCGCGATGAAGGACGGTGAAAAACAGGAAGAGAAAAAGGCCAATGAGCAGATTGAGAAATCGGAGTCGGGTACAGTAGTCGATGGTGAAGTCACCTCCAAGGAGAGTGACAAGAGCTGAAAACCCGGTTTCGCACTCTGGATTGATGAGAAAATACCATGTTTGACGTTGGTTTCTGGGAACTGACAATCATCGCCCTTGTGGCATTGATAGTGATCGGTCCCGAACGTCTGCCCAAGGTTGCCCGCACGGCGGGTTTGTGGCTTGGCCGTGGGCGCCGGTTCATTGCCAATGTGAAGGCTGATATCGATAAAGAGATCAAGGCGGAAGAGCTGCGGGAGGTCATCGAGAAACAGGCAACCCTCGCCAATCCGGTACATGAGATCGTTGAGGAGACCCGAAAGGATCTCAATGAGATCAAACAAGAGGCAGCCACGCAGGTAAAACAGAGTCAGGATGCTCTCGAAAGTCAACAAGAGTCCGACAATAAAAGCTAAGTAATAGAGATGTCGGCGCAGAACACCCCCGATACAACAACCAAGGAACAGCCCCTGGTCTCCCATCTGATCGAATTGCGCGATCGTGTGTTGCGCATGGTGCTGGTAGTCCTGGCAGTGTTCCTGGTGCTGTTCCCTTTCGCCAATGACCTCTACAGCGCCATCGCGGGTCCGATGCGCGCAGCATTGCCGGAAGGCAGTACGATGATCTCCACCAAGCCCATCGACCCCTTTCTGATACCCTTTAAGTTGAGTCTGCAGCTGGCGATATTCATTGCGGTACCCTTTATCCTCTATCAGTTTTGGGCCTTTGTGGCCCCTGGTCTCTATCGCCATGAGAAGAAGCTGGTCATGCCGCTACTGGTCTCCAGCACTTTGCTATTCTACCTCGGAATGGCCTTTGCCTATTTTGTCGTCTTTCCTTTGGTATTTGCGTTTTTGGCCGGCACCGCACCCGAGGGCGTCGAGGTGGCGACCGATATGGGCAGTTATCTCGATTTTGTGATGACCCTCTTTTTTGCCTTCGGGGTCGCATTCGAGGTGCCGATTGCAACCATTATTCTTGTCTGGATGGGCGTCACCACACCGGAAAAGCTACGCCACAAACGTCCGTTTGTGATCGTTGGGGCCTTTGTGGTCGGTATGTTTCTGACCCCGCCGGATGTCATCTCACAGACCCTGCTGGCCCTGCCCATGTGGGTATTGTTCGAATTGGGCCTCATCTTTTCTAAAGGATTTATCAACCGTCCCAAGGAGCGTACCGATAATCTGCCTGATGAGGCGGTGGCCGCGTCGGCCGCGCCAGATGGGGAGGAGTATCACGGGAAGCAGCAGGATGATGTGGTCGGCAGGGATATCGATCCCGCAGGCGACTATGTGGATCCGGATCGTTTCGTGCCCCTGACCGATGAGGAGATGGAGGCAGAGCTGGATGCCATCGAGACGGATGAACAGGAAGAGGCCGAGACAGAGATCGACAGTGGCGAGAGTAAACTCCGGCAAGTGCAGGAATACAGAGACAGCGGGGAAGTGGAGAAGGCCAGGGAACTGCTGTATGAACTGCTTGAGGAGGGTAATGCGGATCAACGCCTGGTGGCGAGGAACATCCTTGCCCAAATCGACTCTGACCACTGACCGCCCGTTGATCGTCCGCTTTCCGGATCTCGATTCAGGGATAATCAGCCAACAGTCCGGCTTGATAATTGGCGGATTAACGATTGCGCAGGCGCGTACCGTGCACCAGTGAAAGTGTGATCTCCTCGGCGGAGAGTGTCGATGCGAAATAGGTGCCCGAAATCTTTGCGCTGTTTATGCTTGCACCTTCAAGATTGGTTTCGCTGAGATTAAGTCCCCGCAGGTCTGCGTGGCGCAGATAGGCGCCGGACATATCCAGGTCTCGCGCATCCATGTCCCTTAAATCGGTGCCTCTTAGATCTGTATTCCGCAGGTCGCATGTCTCGCCGGCGGCTCGTCGTTGATTGAACTCCTGGACTTTCCCCTCTTTAAGAAGTTGATACATGGGGTCCTGTTTCAGCTGGGGCTTCTGCATGGATACCCCTGTCTATTTACCTGTAGATAGTGTTGGAACAATCTTTCCATTCCGGTCCAGCGGCTAAGAATAGCGAAATCTCGGGTAATATTGCGAGTCGATCCGATAAATAGCACTATTTATTTATTATTGCCATTGGTAGCTCTTACATCTAGTATTGATTTACTTAATACTACTGGATGGCTGACATGGCTGGAACACCACAGATTCATTATAAGCAAAACCGGTTGAAGCAACTGCGTGCCTTTTGCCATGCGGCACAGACGGGGTCGATCAGTGAGGCAGCGGAGAGAGTTTACCTGAGTCAGCCGACAGTTTCACTGCAAATCCAGGCACTTGAGCGGGAATTGGAAACGGTTCTTTTCGAGCGTAGAGGGCCGAAAATCAAGCTGACGCCGGAGGGGGAGACCCTTTATAAGCTTTCCCAGCCCTTGGTGGAGGGAATGGATAAACTGCAGGAGACCTTTGCCGCCTCTTGCGGAAAACTCGAGAGCGGTGAACTGAATATCGCTGCGGGCGAATCCACCATCCTGTATATCCTGCCTGAACCGATTCGTCGATTCGCCGAACGCTACCCGGGGATCAGGGTGAAACTGCACAATGTGACCGGGCGCGATGGTATGGCCATGTTGAGAGCGGATGAGACGGATCTGGCGATCGGCTCGATGTTGGAAATTCCTGACGATGTGACCTACCAGCCTGTGGTCAATTATGCACCGGTTTTGATTACGCCGCTGGACCATCCCCTGGCAAAAAAGGAGTCGATTCAGCTACATGATATCAGTCCCTATGGGCTTATCCTCCCCCCACACCATCTGAGTACATGGAGAATGGTGGATCTGGTATTCAAGCAGCATAATGCCAACTACAACGTCACACTAGAGGCCGGCGGCTGGGAAGTGATAAAAAAATATGTCGAGATCGGTCTGGGTATATCAATCGTGACGGATGTCTGTCTTACAGGCGAAGAGCAGATCTCGACCATTCCGCTGGGTGAGTACTTTCCTGATCGCAGCTATGGGATCGTATTGCGCCGCGGTAAGTTTCTGTCACCACAGGCGAAGCGATTCCTTGAGATTGTAAAAGAGGTGTTTAACTAGGGCCTGTTAACAGGCCCTAACGGGCCCCAGATGTCAAACGGTCAACCGTCAGGGAGTTTCAGGATGCAGCGTTGGCGGGAAGGGGGTTCCCAAGCCGTTTTCTCAATGGACAAACTGTTTTACAATGTCGTGGAACTACTATGGAGGCGGTTATGTTAGGAAAGGCCCCTGAATTTCAGTCCTTGCTAAGGGCAATGCGCATTGTTTCAGTGACGGATGCCACAGTATTGGTTTCCGGTGAGAGCGGGACTGGTAAAGAGTTGTTGGCACAGGCGCTGCATCGGAACAGCCGGCGGCGCGACAAACCCTTCGTAACTGTCAACTGTGCGGCACTGCCGACGCAACTGGCCGAAAGCGAGCTTTTTGGTCACCGCAAGGGTGCTTTCACCGGTGCTTCCAATGACAGTATCGGGAAAGTGCAGGCGGCCAATGGCGGTACCATTTTTCTCGACGAGATCGGAGAGCTGCCGCTGGCGGTTCAGGCGAAATTACTACGCTTTTTGGAGACAGGGGAGTGTCAAACCGTCGGTAGGGCGAATAACCAGTGCGTCGATGTGCGGGTAATCGCTGCAACCAACCGTGACCTGAGCCGCCTGGTCGAAGACGGCGGCTTTCGCAGGGATCTCTACTACCGTCTTCATGTCGTGCCCCTCGAATTGCCGCCTTTGCGACAACGTCCGGGTGATGTGAATCTGCTTCTCTCAGGTCTGACCGCTGAACTGGCGGCAAATTACAAGCTTCGTCCACCGGTCTATAGCAAGGCAGTAATGAAATTGCTGAACAGCTATCATTGGCCTGGCAATGTACGGGAACTCAGGAATTTCTCCGAGCGCATGTTGATCCTGTTTTCCGGCCGTAAAGTCGAAACGGAAAATCTGCCCCAGGAGTTTCGCGCAACCCCAAGCCAACACGCATCGGCCGACGGGAGCTTTCAGTTGCCTGATCAGGGTCTCAATATGGATGAGCTCGAGGCCAGTTTGATCGAACAGGCATTGAACAAAACCCTCGGTAACCGCAGTAAAGCGGCAAGAATGCTGGGGCTCAGTCGCGATACACTGCTCTATCGGATGAAAAAATACGCCATCGAGTGTTGACCTGGCTGGTCGGCTGCCTGAAGCGAAGCAGCTAATAGATGCGATAACCGCCGTGGCGTTTTCGACTGCGATAGTCGAACAATGCGATGCCCGCAGTTATTCCCAGCACAAAACTGATAGCGGCTGCAATCAGTCCCCAGTTCAATGGTATGGCGGAATGCATCTGGCTTTGGCTATTGCGAAGCGCCTCGTTTTCCTGCTGTATCCTATCCAACGCGGCGATGACTCCTTCCGTGTTCGCCAACTGATCTTGCAGTTCAGCGTCGGCCTGCTGTTCCTGCTGTTTAAGATTCTCCAGCTCGTTTCGGGTTTTATTCAGATCGGCTTCACTTTGTTGCAGACTCGAAGTCAGTGCTTGATGTTGTTGCTGGAGTTCGATCAGTTGAGTGCGTGCCGGCTTTCGTTCGATAAGGAAGCCGGCCTTGGTCCAGCCTTCAGTGCCATCCTTTGTGCGGACCTTAACGAACAGCCCCTCCTGTTGCAATAGTTCAAGTTCAGCACCGCTATTCAGACGTTGCAGAAGTTTGCCCTTGGAATTGATCAGCTCAAACAGGGAGAGTTGCAATTCATCCGTAACATACCTGGTTTCCGCCATCGCGGTGTGATTGCAGCCAATCAGGCACAGTCCAAAAATACAGTTTCTAATGCACTTCATTCAATCCATCCCTCGAAGCGACGGCGAGCAATGAAAACATATGTGGGGGTGGTGCGAGATTATAGATTCAATCTCGTTCCCGCTACACATCGAGATAACGGGTCTGAGGATAACGAATAGAGTGGCTTCTTGCCAGTGCCGAATTGGCACTTTTTCGATCTGGCGGTAATAAGTGATCCATTCAGTTTTCGTTCAGCATCGACGGCATATTCTGTAGTCGAGTCTTGACGAATAATGATCACAGGAGAAACTACCATGAATTTTGTCCGCACTACACTGATTGCTGTATCGCTCAGCCTTGTTATGGCAGCCCCGTCATATGCCGGAGATTCGCACAGGGGAGATTATTGCGACCATAAAAAGGTGTACAAGATCGAAAAGCGAATGGATCGGCAATATCATAGAATCGAGCGTGGTATTGACAGAGACAGACTGACTCACAAAGAAGCAAAGCAGCTCAAAAAGCGGTATCGTAAGATACGCCGCTTATCACGGGAGTATCGGAACGATGGTTACTTGTCACGCAGCGAGTATAACCATTTGACGCGTAAATTGGACAAGAACAGCCGCTTGATCAGAGAGTACATGCGTAATGGCATAGATCGCTATATTGCCTATCATGATGAATACTCTTCACATCGCCACAACAGATATCACTGGGATTGATCTCTGTAACCGCGCAGTTTCTTGACCATTTCAATCCTACCGAAATCCCGGCTGATGTCGGGATTTCGGTGTGCTGAAAGATCTGTCGATATCAGAATATTGGGAATGAACAACCTGCCTTGTACATCGTATAGATCAGTCAATGTTTTATCTTGTTAGAAAAGTATTGCCTGAATTGGTCTGTCTGCTCTAATAATGCGGTGACACATCGGTCGATCTGATCCGATTGTACTGAGTTTTGCTTTAATGCCGTTTTCAGGGTGACTGCTTCCTCGTATATTGAAGAAGCACCACTCGTGCTGGCCGAACCTTCCAGTTTGTGGGCTGTTTGGTATAGGGCCATATGATCCCCCGCAGAACAGGCCTCTTTCAAAGCGGCTTCACAGCCTGGTAGCATTTCAAGGAATTCATCAAGTATCAGTTCGGCAGTCTTATTGTCATTTGCGACACTGGCCAGTGCCGTCTGTTGGTCATAGATGGCTGAATCGCCATCGATCTTTGAGTGGGGCAATTGCTCATCTGCCGGATTGTACAGGTGCCCTGTCCATTTACTCACGATCCTATAAAGTTGATCAGGAAGATAGGGTTTTGTCAGCAAGTCATCCATTCCTGCATCGAATACATCCTCTTTTTTCTGGGGCAACACATGAGCTGTAACGGCAACGATCGGTAGCTGTCTTGAATCATGTGTCTCACGAATTTTTCTGGTTGCCTCGATGCCACTCATTTTAGGCATTTCCAAATCCATGAGGATGAGATCGAATTCCCGGCTGTCGATTGCTTCCAGAGCCTCTGATGCGCTTGTTGCCGCGACTACTTGCGCACCTTTTTTGAGTAGCAGTGCTTTAGCCAATGTCAGGTTCACATTACTGTCATCAACAACAAGAATAGTCAACTTGTCGAAAAGCGAGTCTGTGTTGTCGATATCATCCGGTGATACAGACAGATTTGCCGTAATATTGGGTATGTCCGGTATTTGCTCAATGCCTTCTGCCCTGTTTGCCGTATTCAGGTGAATACGGGTAACGAAAGTCGATCCTTCGTCTGGCTTGCTGGTTAATGTTATTTCACCCTCCATTAGATCAACAAGACGTTGAGCAATAACCAAGCCGAGACCGGTTCCTCCATAGTTACGCGTGATTGAGCCATCACACTGTTGAAAAGGCTGGAAAAGCTGGGACTGCTGTTGTCGGCTGATGCCGATACCCGTATCACTGACAGTGATGCGAATTGTAACCTCATCGCCCTGTTGATCTTCCTTATCTATCTTGATCCTGATGCTACCCTCGTCGGTGAACTTTATTGCATTGCCGACCAGGTTGATGAGTACCTGGCGTATTTTGGCAGGGTCTCCATAGAGTAGTGGTGGTACATCATCAGTAACGGACGATGTGAGGGTGATACCTTTCTCCAGGGCCTTGGGGGCAAATAGCATCTCAACACCATGGACCAGGTTTTCCATAACGAAATTACTGTACTCCAGGGTGACTTTGCCAGCCTCCATCTTGGAAAAGTTGAGTATGTCATCGATAATTTCAAGTAAGCCTTGAGCAGAACTGATGATGATGTCTGCATACTCTCTCTGCTGGTCATTCAAAGTTGTTTTTTTCAATAAATGCCCGAAACCAATGACGCCGCTCATCGGTGTGCGAATCTCGTGGCTCATGGTGGCCAGGAAGTCACTCTTAGCCTGGCTGGCGGCCTAGCCCCAATATTTCACGCATTAAAAAGGCAAAATCCTGATACTTCGATATAATTCAGTTGCTTACACTGTAATCGAAAGGATTTTGCCTGTGACAAACTGTACCCAGACTGCCTTTGATTTTCCAGCCCTAAAACGCCGTAAGGTTCAAGCCGAGTTTTCCGGTGGCGATATCACCTCGGACGGCGGCGTGTTGCTGCTGCGTGAGATCGACAGGCGTCTGGGATTGCTCGAGGCGGTTGATGCGGTCATCCCCGACCCGCGAGATCCCCGCTATATTGAACACAGCCAGTTGAGCCTGTTGCGCCAGCGAGTCTATGGGCTCTGCCTGGGTTATGAAGATCTGAACGACCATCAGACACTACGCACCGACCCGGCCCTACAGAGCTCGATCGAACGCGAGGAGGTACTGGGCAGCCAGTCGACACTTTGTCGGCTGGAGAACCGGGTCGATCGCCGGGTTGCCGTTGATGTCCACAACCTACTGCTCGAGCAGTTCATTGCCTCATATGATGCACCACCCGATGAGCTGATCCTGGATTTCGACGCCACGGATGATCCGGTGCATGGCCGCCAGGAAGGCCGCTTCTTTCACGGCTACTACGATCACTACTGCTTCCTGCCCCTGTATGTCTTTTGTGGCGATCAACTGCTGGTGAGTTATCTGCGGCCCAGCCGGATCGATGCGCCCAAGCATGCCTGGGCGATTCTGGCGCTGTTGGTCAAACGCCTGCGCCGGGCTTGGCCTGAAGTGCGTATCATCTTTCGGGGCGATAGCGGCTTTTGCCGTCACCACATGCTCAGCTGGTGCGAGCGCAACGCTGTGGGCTATATCGTGGGCATCGCCAAGAATGACGCCTTGCTGCGGTGTATCCGTGAGCCCATGCAGTGGGTTGAGGAACTGGCGAAGCGAACCGGCATGAAGATGCGGGAATTCTTTCAGTTTCACTATGCCGCCAGCACCTGGAAGACGCGTCGCAAGGTGATCGCCAAACTGGAGGTCACCGACAAGGGGCCAAATCCACGCTTCATCGTCACCAACCTGGCCGGCGACAAACAGCGCCTTTACGATGACCTCTACTGCGCCCGTGGTGACATGGAGAACCGAATCAAGGAGCAGCAACTGGGGCTGTTCGCCGATCGCACCAGCGCGCATTACTGGTGGGCCAATCAGTTTCGTCTACTGCTGTCCAGTCTGGCCTATGTGCTGATGGAGGCCATCCGGCGCCTCGCGCTGAAGGGCACGGAACTGGCGCGTGCACAGATGACCACGATCCGGCTCAAACTGTTCAAGATCGGGGCGGTCATCATTCGCAACACGCGACGGATCCGCTTCCTGCTCTCCAGCACCTATCCCTATCAGGCGCTGTTTTTCCAGGTGGCGGCACGACTCAAGCCGGGATAGCCCGGCAGAGTGCTGCCCCGGCACGTTGATCAACAATGGGGGTAAGGGGGAGTCTGCCCGGAGGGTGGAGAATCAGGGCTTGATAGAGGTTTGGTTCCCAGTGAGGGCAAACCATCCAAGCTTGGCCATATCACCGGCTAAATTTAAAAACGGATGAAACATGCGGGCTAGGCTTCATTCTTTGCGGTATTCAACTGGCGCGTTCTCTCGGTCACCTGGCGTTCTAGATCCTGATGATATGCCAATAGTTTACTGTCGTGCCTCTGAATGCGGTCAAGCATGGCATTAAAACCATCGACCAAACTTCCCAATTCATCGTTACTCAGCCGTTTGGCACGGTGGGAAAAATCTCTCTTGACTGCGATCTTTTTCATAGAGCGAAGCAGTTGTTGTACCGGCCTTGAGATCACCCTTTGAAAACGATTGGAGAGCCAGAATGCGAACAGCATAGAGACAATGAATACACCCAGAACCATAAGTGATTGATGAAGTAGGAGGGAATGGGCTCTGCTCATATCGCCGACAATATGCAGATAACCAATATTCTCGCCATCGAGTAAGATCGCTTCCTTGATTGCAACCAGCCTAAAATAGGAATCAATCCCTGATCTGTCATCATAGAAATCCAAGGAGGATTTGTAATTCTCTGATTGGTATCTGGCAAAGGACTCGCCGTTATTGAGAAAAATCGTGGCTTCAACAACGTCCTTTTGTGTTGACAGTGTGGCCAATATATCGTTAGCGGTACTTTGATCATCGAAGGTGATGGCTGCGCTGCTGTTTGCGCCGAGTAATATGGCAAGAGATTGCAGACGTGTCGCGGTTTCTCCCCGGGCGGAGTTTATCTCAACTATCATGAACAAAAATAAACTGAGCAGCAGAACAGATGCTGTCGTCACCAGAATGATGGCTTCAAGCTTGTGCTTTATTGAGGCATTTCGTAACAGATACATATTTACGGCCTGTCGACTACAGTAGCCAGTTTAAGCAGACGTGAGCTGAGATCCAATCCGGCTTCACGGGTAATATGCAGGTTGACTTTGAATCGTATCCGGCCATCTTTTTGGTAGAGCTCAATCATTCCGCCTGATTCGGCAAAGCCTGGTATTTCACTGATAGTCAGTATTGGTTTAACCTTAAGTAAATCCGTTATCTCAATTGCTTCATACTTGAGCGAACTGGCCAGATACAGGACATGACAAACATCCAATTGGTCCGTTTCCTGTTTTTGCATGATTTGCACAGGATGTTCTCTGAGCGTCCTGCCGTTGAGTCGAGTGAGGGTATTTGCCAATTCATCATAACCAATGGAACATATTACTAATGACGGTCTGTCCTCCGACCATGTTCCGTCTGGCCAGCGAGCGAATTTGGCGAAGTTGAAGATAAAGGCTGCCTTCAGTAAATTCTCTTCGCCTTGTTGTTCCTCTGCGAATGCCGCAAAAGTAATACAGCCAACTGAGAGGAGTGTTATAAGAGTCAACAGCCTTGTCGTCACTTCAGTCTATCCAGTTCGCATGAGCCAGTATGGCAGATTAGTCCATTATCCATGGTGCAAAAAATACATAACCATTGTTTTATTGATCAAATAGCACTGCGCTAATAAGTCAGAATATTTATTTCCGAGACAACGGTTTGAAAAGTCATCTTGTTCCCATAAAGCATTGCCAGATCATCAGTCCAGTTCTACTCATACCGTCCACCAGGGAGCTTATATTTGATCTCGGCATATAAACTTCGTTCTGGCAGTATCAGGTCATCGGTTACTGAAGGTGCCGTGTATTCCCTTGCATCCTCATCGAATAGATTGCGGATTGAAAATGCGAACTCCCAGGCGTTCAGTCCGGTGTACCGCAGAGTCGTATCGGTGAGGGTGTAGTCATCGAGTGGTGATCTTGGGTCATTGCTGCGCCGTTCCCTTTCACCGATCCAGTTTGTCTGCATATTCAGGTTCCAATCTGGGCGGAAATTCCAGTCAACCCGCGCATAGGCATCCTGTTTCGGCTCATCAATGGCACGGAATTGGTTGTTGTCAGGATTGCGTATTGAATAGTTTGCTGAGAGTCTCAGCGTCTTTGCAGCTTGCCATTTCGCCTCAAGTTCAATGCCTTGAATTGTGTGGTTACCGGTGTTTTGGAATTGCCGGTAACTCTCTCCGGGCGGGGTTATGGCGCGGATGAAATCGGACTGCTGCAGATTAAAGAGATTAATCCCGATATTCAGATCGTTACTTGGCATATAGGACAGGATCAGCTCAACTGTTTCAGATCGCTCCGGATCCAGGTCGGGATTCGGTCTTGAGAATGATGTTTCAGCGAACAACTCCTGAAAGGATGGCGGACGAAATGCCCTTCCATAAAGCAGTTTCGTAGTGAACCTGTCTGAAACCTGCCAGACAAGAGCCAGTCGAGGATTCAGTGTATCGCCGAAATCGGAGTAATCGTCATATCTGACGCCTGCGGTTAATTGCCAGTTTTCACTGAATGTCCAAACATCCTGTAGAAACAGATACCGAATCGAGCGTGTCTTTTCAGGGGCGAAAGCATACGGTGTGTTTGAGACATCAACAAGCGGACTGCCTGGCGGCAGTGAATTGCCATCCGGCCCAATTCCCATATTTATCAGCTGTTTGACCAAGTAGAGGTCTTGCCAGGAATAGCCCAGACCAAGTCGCAGCGCATGTCTATCGACCCCTGTGAAAAGACCGCTGGTCTCGAAACTGAGTCTACGCTCTGCTGACCGCATATGATTGATAACCCCTTGCGGATAATCGCCGTCGAATGCGCCGGGCGGGCGCTCCTGAAAACCATCGCCTGAGGTGTAGTCCAGATCCTGGTATCGCAATTCTGCATCGATTCCCCAGTCGTTGCTGAAATCAGGATCGTTATAGAGCAGATCGAGGTTGAATCGGCTGTCTTCTGCCGTTGTCAGAGGGTCCAGAACACCTGCCCCTGTCAGACCAATTTTCAGGTCGCTATGCTTCATGTAGTCTACACGCAATTGCCAATCGCCTTTCGCGACCGAGAATCTGATATCCTGATTCTTCCAGCCGAATTGGGCATTGTCCGGTGCAAGGGAAACCATGCTACCCAGTTCAGCATCCTGTCGTGTCTGACCATCTGCGGCAACAAACGGGTCGTGTCCATCGGTAGTGGCCAGGTCGATGGTGAGGCCGACATCAAATCCTTTCCAGCTGCTTCCATATTGCAGCCACCCGGTGTTGGAATCGAAACTCCCACGCCTCAGGCCAATTTCATTTTGCTCAATCTTTCCTGCGGTTTTTGTAATGACATTAATAACGCCTGCTGAGGCATCAGCGCCGAAAAGGGCAGATCCGGGGCCGCGTATTATTTCCACTCTGTCGATGATACTGCTCGGTATGCCTTTCCAGAAAATACCGAATCCCCACATCAGGTCCCGCATCGAAGCGCCATTGATCATCAGCAAGGTTTGATTGGCGTTGGTGCCGCGAACTTGTATCAATGGCCTGAATGCAAACTGGCTGGCTCTGACATGTATGCCGGGGACGCTCTCCAGGATGTCCACAAGGTTGGTGGCGCCGGTCGCCTCGATGTCTTCCGCAGTGATAACGGATACTGCAGCGGGTGCCTGCGAAACGGTCTGCTTGGTATCGGTAGAGATGGTTATCTCCAATTCCATCAGCTGTTCCAAACTTAAGGAGAGGAAATGGTCTAATTGCTGATCACGCATAGCCTGAGCAGTGGTGCTTAATATAAGACCGACAGCGATTGGGATAAGCTTGGTATTGATCATGCGTCGTGGGAATTAAAGTCCTTTTTCCGGGCTTGCCAGACCTGGATGATTAGAGAGGGTATATTGTCTGGGAGCAGATATTCCGATTCCCATTGTTTTGTTTTGGATATGGTCGGATATGCGGGACAGCGCCTTTCTGCTGTGGATTGTCTTATCATGGTACATCCTTGATTATTGTCGGTTTGTCTTCGCTACGTATTCTTTTCAAAAAGCAAATCTATATGACTGACAAAAAATGGATACAAAGCTGGATAGAAGTTAGCGCATTCCTAAAAAACCATTACTCGATCAGTGAGATATGCTTATGAGGGGAATGGCCGATGACAGCGTTGAGCCTTGTGCCGGATGCCTGTTCAAGGAGTGCGCCAACCTGTCTGCCCCATAGCGAATAATAGCATTATTTAGCGTTTATACTTGCTGATTCCCTAACTATGATGGGTTTTCCGTCTGTCGGGAAAAACAGCCGCCCGTTTACTCCCAGAGTGCAAGGATGGTGGCCACAGCGCGTGTAAATTCATCAAATGAATGAGGTTTGACGATGTAATCGTCAACCTCATACTCAAACGCAGCTGCACGGTCTTTCGGTTCGTTGGATGATGTCAGCACGATGATACGCAGTGAATCGAATTCGGGGTCGTTGCGCAGTTCCTGCAAAAACTCGAATCCGCTCATTTTGGGAAGATTGAGATCCAGCAGTGTGAGTGCCGGTAAGGGGTTGATTTTCTTGACGCCGTTTGTACCTCGCAGCATGTCGAGGGCTTCTAGTCCTGTTCTGGCGATCAGTAGAGGGTTGCTGATATTGTTTTTTTTGCAAGGCGCGCTGAACGGTCATGATGTCGACTCGGTCATCTTCTATCAGCAGGATTGTTTCAGCTTTGTTCAGCATGATCAGGATACTTGTTTCTCAGTATGTGGAATAGAATCTCAATCTCAGCTTACTCCGACGGGCTGACTTTTGGCCAGGTAAAATTGAAGCATGCTCCTTCCCCGGGTTCCGATCTTAATTTTATGGTGCCTCCATGCTCTTCGACAATCTTTTTTACCAGCGCCAGGCCAATGCCGGTACTGCTTTCCAAATCACTTGATTCCAGTGTTTGGAACATCAGGAAAATCTTTTTGTGGTATTGCGGCGCAATACCCTGGCCGTCATCACAAACTGAAAATTGGTAAAATTGATCTAAATCGTCACACTTGATCCGTATCTTCCCTTTCTTTCCACCATGATGCATCAGGCTGTTGCTGACCAGGTTGGAAAGGACCTGCATAAGCTGCAGGCGATCAGTTTTCAGCGTGGGCATCTTGCCTTTGATCTTGATAGAAAATCTATCAGAAGTGGAGAGGGAATCGATAATCTCCTCTACCAGCTCCTGAGTGTCCACCAGGCTCTCCGGGTCGGAACTCCGGCCGACCCTTGAGTACTCTAGCAATCCCTCTATGAGATCATGCATTCTTTTGACGCGGTCACGGAGCAGGGCAAGTTGTTCTTTAGCCGCATCGTCCAGTTTGTCATGGAGGTCCTCTTCGATCCATTGGGCAAGATTCGATACCGCACGTAAAGGCGCCTTCAGGTCATGCGATGTGACGTAGGCGAACTGTTCGAGGTATTGAGCTCTGCGCTCAGCCTCTGCCGTACGGTTGGCGATATGGTGTTCCAGGGTTTCATTGAGCCTCTGTAACTCCTGCTCAGCCGATTTACGCTCGATTACCTCCTGATTCAGTGCCTGCACTACTTCCCATAGTTGCGCTGTTCTCTCCTCGACTTCCAGTCTGACCTGCCTCGCTCGTCCGACGAGTGTTGCGATATAGATCGTGAACAGCAGAGTGAACGCCAGGCTCCCAAAGAAGATTACCCAACTGCTCCAGGTGTCTGCCGTGAACTTGCCCGATGCGCTGTTACACACTATTTTCCATTGCTGAGTCCCGACATTTATCTCCTGAGCGTAGGAGATTTCTTGCTTAATGTCACTATCAGTAACCGTTGAACTGTCTCGCAATCGGGTATGATGGCTATAGAGTAGGCGTCCTTCCCCATCCTCATCGCTTTGGTAGAAGTGGATGTCTATCCCGCCGGGAAGGAGACTCTCCAATGCGCGTTCGATAATCTCACCGATATAGAACACACCAATGGCGAATCCTCTGATTGGTGCGTTTGCCTGGGGGGGCTCTTCGTTTGCATTATCAGCATTGAAGAAGACAGGGGCGGCAACCATGATTCCGGTCTTTCGTTCACCATCGTCATTAAGGTAAATACCGGGAGAAACCTGGATTTCACGCGTAATTTCCGCTTCGCTGAACAGATTGGAGGCGGTGGGGCCGACCCCCATGTTGAGACCAAGCAATTGTTTATTGTACTGGTAGGGTTGTATATAGAGAATCGGGTAGTAGAACAGCCGAGGCGGGCTTTTGTTGAGCATGCCGGAGTCATCCATTTCCAGGATCTCAAATGGAGGAAAACTCTGCCGGGCTTCTTCGACGAATGTCTGACGCATCTCGTCAGTAACGACAGGGACCCATTCCAGAGTCTTTATTCCGGCCTGGTTCTTCAATGCCGGGCCGACGAATTTTCGAAATTCGCGCCGACCGACGATTTCGGAAGCTTCAAAAAAACTGGCAATGTCGAGAACAATACGCAGCGAGTGTTTGATTTCTCGCTGGATCACCAGGATTCTGTCCTGGGAGGCCTCTCTGAACGCGATTTCAACCTGGTTTTTTTCCCATCGCATCGATTGCACGAACAGCACTATGGTTATTGTAAGTCCCAGTATGGCTACCAGCACTACCGGAAAATAGCCCCACCAGATCGATTTTGGGTCGGATCCCATCTTGGACTTCAGCTGAATCGGGATTTGTGCAAGGTACCGCTCGGTAAGGCGCTGTTTGATGCGTACGGTGGCAGCGTTCAACTTTTCAACGAGATGTTTGATTTCGTTCGCTGTTGCCATCTTGGTTGGTATATCGAGTTTTTTACCGTTAGCAATCGATACTAACCTCTGAGCCTAGTGAGCTGTCGTCGAGAGGTCAAATGTTTTGATCTGTGAATTGATATAATCTCCATTGAAATTCAGATCGACAGGATGATCCCCATGGGAAATAAAAAGATATCTGTTTTAGTTTTAAGCCTGTTTGCGGCATCGTTATCGGCCGTATCCGGTGCAGATACTTTAGAGGTCATGATTACTCCCGAGATAGGGGAGTTCAGTGTCAAACATGCCGGCAAGGCGTTGTTGATACGCCGCAACCAGGATACCGACGCCCTGCTTGAGTTCGACTTTGCCCGCACTTCGCGGCCATGTCCTCCCTTTTGTGCGCAACCGATACAAGTGACGGAGGGCGTCAATACCATCGGTGAGGTTGAGCTGATCGCATTCATGAAAACAGCACTGGGTGAGGGCAGTGGCCTGTTGATCGATGCCAGGACCCCTGACTGGCATGAACGCGGCACCATTCCAGGGTCGATCAATGTCCCCTTTACCCATCTAAATCCCGATCAGGGCGCGGACGAGATCACCTTGGAGGAGTCACTGATACTGTTCGGCGCTAAAAAGAGAGACAAGAACTGGGATTTCACTGAAGCCAAAACCTTGGTGTTGTGGTGTAACGGACCTTGGTGTGGTCAGTCACCCACGGCAATTCGCGGCCTGCTCAGTATCGGCTATCCTGCAGAAAAGCTGCATTACTATCGTGGTGGTATGCAACTATGGCAGGTGTTCGGGTTACCCGCAGTCACACCTGACGGGGAATTGGTGGATCAATGAATCACTGGTGGGCGCCATACCAATTCAGATTGCCGAATTGCTGTCGCCACAACCAGCCGATTTCAGAGTCAGAGTTAAGAATTGGAGTTTGAAAAGGGTTTATCTCGACGCAGAAACCGGCATAAATTCAATCAGTTTTTTTGGTGGGCCCACTAGGACTCGAACCTAGGACCAAGGGATTATGAGTCCCCTGCTCTAACCAACTGAGCTATGGGCCCGGAATCGGCGGGATTGTAGCAGATCCCGGCGCAATAACTGCAGTTTTTGCTGTCGTTGCGCTGGAATCCTCTAATCAATCGCTGTCGAGGAAGCTGCGGAGACGATCTGAGCGTGAAGGGTGGCGCAGTTTGCGCAGTGCCTTGGCTTCGATCTGGCGGATGCGTTCCCGGGTGACATCGAACTGTTTGCCCACCTCTTCAAGGGTGTGGTCGGTGTTCATGTCGATGCCGAAGCGCATGCGCAGCACTTTTGCTTCCCGGCTGGTCAACCCGGCCAGCATGTTTTGCGTCGCTTCGCCCAGGCCTTCCGCGGTGGCTGACTCGATGGGGGAGACCACGCCGGAATCCTCGATAAAATCACCCAGGTGGGAATCCTCATCGTCACCGATCGGTGTCTCCATGGAGATCGGTTCCTTGGCGATCTTGAGTACCTTGCGAATCTTGTCTTCCGGCATGTCCATGCGTTCCGCCAGCTCTTCCGGTGTGGCTTCGCGGCCCATCTCCTGAATCATCTGCCGGGAGATGCGATTCAGTTTGTTGATGGTCTCTATCATATGCACAGGAATGCGGATGGTACGCGCCTGATCGGCGATAGAGCGTGTGATGGCCTGACGAATCCACCAGGTCGCATAGGTTGAAAACTTGTAGCCGCGGCGGTATTCGAACTTGTCCACTGCCTTCATCAGGCCGATATTGCCTTCCTGGATGAGGTCGAGAAACTGTAGTCCGCGGTTGGTGTATTTCTTCGCAATGGAGATGACCAGGCGCAGGTTTGCTTCCACCATCTCTTTCTTGGCGCGGCGTGCCTTGGCCTCGCCGATCGACATCTTGCGATTGGTCTCTTTGATCTCACCAATGGTCAGCAGGCAGTCGCTCTCAATGCCGACAAGGCGCTTTTGCGCACGAATGATCTCGTCGGCATGCTCATTGAGGGCTTCCGAATGGGGTTTGCCTTTATTGATCTGGTCGATGATCCAGTCGAGGTTGGTCTCATTGTCGGGAAACGAGGCGATAAACTCTTTGCGGGGCATGCGTGCCTTGTCGACGCAAAGGTTCATGATGATGCGTTCCTGGTTGCGGATGCGCTCAATCGTGTCTCTCAAAGTGGAGACGAGCTGATTGAAGGTGATGGGCACCAGCTTGAATTCAAGGAATGTCTCTGAAACCGCATCCTGGGCTTTTTGCGACTTGGCGCTGGCGCGGCCCTGTTTCTTCAGGGCGGAGCACAGCGAATTATAGCGCTTGCGAAGTTCTTTTCCTTTTGCCGTGACCTCTTCCGGATCGGGGCCGGTATTTTCCGGATCGTCGCTGCTGTCATCGTCGTCATCACCGGTGCCGTTGTTACTCGCGGCATCCTGCGGTTGCACCGGTGTGGGGATCTCATCGGGTTCGTTGGGATCGATGAAGCCGCTGGTGATGTCGGCAAGCCGTGATTCGCCGGGTTCAATCTTCTCCAGCAGCGTGCACAGCAGATCGACGGTGGTAGGGAAGGTGGCCAATGCAGCGGAGACCTGGTGCAGGCCCTCCTCAATGCGCTTGGCGATGCGCAGTTCGCCTTCACGGGTCAGCAGCTCGACAGTGCCCATTTCACGCATATACATGCGGACCGGATCAGTGGTGCGGCCGAATTCGCTGTCGACACTGGCCAGGGCGGCAGCTGCCGCCTCGGCGGCGTCTTCATCGGCGGAGACGACCGAGTCACTGAGGGTGTTGTCTTCCAGATCGGGCGCCGATTCATGGACCGTGATGCCCATGTCGTTGATCATGCGGACGATATCCTCGATCTGCTCAGGCTCTACAATGCCCTCAGGAAGGTGGTCATTAACTTCCGCGTAGGTGAGGAATCCCTGTTCCTTACCCTTTGCAATCAGTTGCTTTAATTGAGATTGCTGCTGTTCCTGGTTCATCTTTTACCTTGTAGTCAGACGAGGTGTACAACGCTGAGACTGAACTCACCATATTAGCACACTTTCATATACTTGTACCAGCCGTTGGCCTTTCTCTGAAGACCCCTGTTTCTTACTGCTCATCCTGGCTGAGAGTGCCGGGATAGCGGCGTTTCAGCTCATTAAGCAGATCATCAGACAGTTCGCTGGGACGTAGATTCCCCGGTTGCGGTCGGGAATTTTTATGAAACTGAGCGTTTAATTTGAGGAATGCGTCACGTAATTCAGCCTCCTGATCCATGCCCGGCAGATCAAATCCGTAATTGGCTAATTTATTGAGGTGATTGAAGTGCTCCGTATCTCGCCATCGTTCCAACAAAGCTGCTTTGTTAAGCGTAGGTTGGGAACGGATTATTTCAAGTAACTGTTTGAGAATGCTTATGCCGGGTGCGTCCCACTTTTGCCAATCTTTTTCAACGCTGTCTGCAATGGTGTATAGATGGGGGCGGTCGAGCAGTAATGCAATGGCCATTCGGATTGGGGTAGGGCGTTGCTGCTTTTCACTAGGCACTACACTCCTTTGGCGGTTTTGGCCTTTTTGCCGAACGCCTTTGTCGAGATGGCCGTCTCTGATGCCCACCACCTCTTCCAGATGCTGAAACATCATGCGGCGAAACACCCCGGATGGGAGCTTTTCCAGGAGGGGGGACGCCAGTTGGGCAAGTTTTGCACGACCATCGATACTCTCCATCTGCACCTGATCGGTAAGTTGTTGGAAGAGAAATTGCGACAGAGGTTGGGCCTGCTCCATGCGTGCATTGAAGGCATCGGCACCCTCTTTGCGTATCTGAGTGTCCGGGTCCTCGCCTTGGGGCAAAAAGAGGAATTTGACCTCTCGTCCTTCCCGCATCAGAGGCAGGCTGGTCTGCAGTGCTTTCCAGGCCGCATCCCGACCGGCACGGTCACCGTCAAAACAGAATACCACCTCGGGACAGGTGCGAAAGATCAATTCCAGATGGTCGTGAGTGGTGGCCGTACCGAGGGTTGCAACGGCATTGAGGATGCCATGCTGGGCCAGTGCGGCCACATCCATATAGCCCTCCACCACCAATAGCCGTGCAATCTTGGCGTTTGCCTTGCGCGCCTCATACAGGCCATAGAGTTCCCGTCCTTTGTGAAACAGCGGGGTTTCAGGTGAGTTCAGGTATTTCGGCTTTTCATCTCCGATGGTGCGGCCGCCAAAACCGATGGTGCGTCCCCTGCGGTCCCGGATGGGGAAGATGATGCGGTCTCGGAAGCGGTCGTATCCTTTGCTTTCCCCCTCTTGCGTCAATCCACACTGCAACAGCCTGGAGACGGCGGGGGTATCCCTGCCCAGCGCGGTGAGCAGATTATCCCAGCCTGGAGGCGCATAACCGATACCGAAGGCGGCTGCGATTTCACCGCTCAAGCCGCGTGACTTGAGATAATCGATTGCCTGTTCGGCATTGGGATGGTTTTTGAGTTGATGGCGGTAGAAGCGGGCTGCATCCTCCATCAAATCATACAGTGGACGCAGGTCCGGGCCTTGGTCGGATCCGGCCTCCCGGGGTACCTCGAGGCCCGCAGCGTGAGCCAGCTCCTCCACGGCCTCGACAAAACCGAGATTTTCATACTCCATGAGAAAACCAATGGCTGATCCATGGGCGCCACAGCCGAAACAGTGGTAGAACTGCTTTTGTTGGCTGACGGTGAATGAAGGTGTCTTTTCGTCGTGGAAGGGACAACGCGCCTGAAAGTCGCGGCCCGCCTTTTTGAGCGGTACGCGCCGATTGATGACATCGACAACGTCGATGCGGTTCAAAAGGTCATCGATAAACTGTGTGGGGATCTTACCGGCCATGTTTTCCTACTGGCCTTACAGGGAATCGGCCATGGGGCAAGAATAGCTGATAATGGCCTGATGTGAGTCAGCCTGCCAGTTTTTGTTTGACCAGGCCGCTGACCTTGCCCATATCGGCCCGGCCTTGCATCTGGGGTTTGAGCAGCCCCATGACCTTGCCCATGTCCCGCATGCCCGAGGCGTTGGTTTCGGCGATTGCATTGTCGACCATTGCCGAAATTTCATCATCGTTCAGACCGGCGGGCATATAGGTCTCGATAATGGCAATCTCGCTCTTTTCCTGCTCTGCCAGCTCCTGGCGGCCCGCACTTTCATACTGCTTGATGGAGTCGCGCCGCTGTTTGATCATCTTTTCCAGGATCGCCAATACTTGGATATCATCCAGTTCGGTGCGTTCATCGACCTCGCGCTGCTTGATCGCGGCGGTGATCAGACGCAAGGTGCCCAGACGCGACTTCTCTTTGGCCTTCATGGCGGCCTTGATGTCATCTAAGATCTGTTCTTTAAGCATCCTGGCTGACTCCTGCGGGGCAGGGGGATGATCAATACTGGCGTTCGAAACGGCGGCTTTCGCGGGAGACCTTTTTCAGGTTGCGTTTAACGGCGGCGGCTGCCTTGCGTTTGCGTTCCCAGGTGGGCTTTTCATAGAATTCCCGGCGGCGGACTTCAGCGAGCACTCCGGCCTTCTCACAGGAGCGCTTGAAACGGCGCATGGCGACTTCAAAAGGTTCGTTCTCTTTAACGCGTACGTTCGGCATCGATGTTGTTTCCTCGAATCTGTTAAGCTTCTCGACCGGTCGAAAGGCGGAGATTTTACTCATAGCCACCCCGGTTTGCAAAGGTATAGGGCTATTTTACAGCAAAAAGTGGTACAAATATGCGGGTATTAGGTATAGAAACATCCTGTGATGAGACCGGCGTGGCCGTTTACGACAGTGAAAAGGGTCTGCTGGCTCATGCCCTGCACAGCCAGGTCGATCTGCATGCCGATTATGGTGGTGTGGTGCCTGAGTTGGCATCCAGGGACCATGTGCGCAAGCTGTTGCCGCTGGTTCGGCAACTGTTTCAGGATGCCGGGATCGAGGCGTCTTCACTGGACGGTGTGGCCTACACCGCGGGTCCGGGACTGGTGGGTGCCTTGCTGGTAGGTGCATCGGTGGGACGGAGCATGGCCTGGTCCTGGGGTATCCCGGCAATTGCTGTGCACCATATGGAAGGCCATCTCCTGGCGCCCATGCTTGAGCCTGATCCTCCGGCCTTTCCCTTCATCGCAATGCTGGTATCCGGTGGGCACACCCAGTTGGTGGAGGTGGAGGGTATGGGTCGATACCGACTGCTCGGGGATACCCTGGACGATGCGGCCGGCGAGGCCTTCGATAAAACCGCTAAGCTCCTGGGATTACCCTATCCGGGGGGACCGGAACTGGCGAAACTGGCTGAGCAGGGTGATCATGAGCGCTTTCATTTTCCCCGGCCGATGATCGACAGGCCCGGCCTCGACTTCAGTTTCAGCGGTTTGAAGACCTTTGCCCTGAATACCATCCAGCGGGCCGAGCGTGAGGAGGGGGGAACCCTATCGGCTCAGACCCGGGCCGATATAGCACGCGCCTTTGAAGAGGCGGTGGTCGACACCCTTTTGCTCAAGTGTCGCAGGGCCGTCAGGCAGTGTGGTATCAAGACGCTGGTGCTGGCCGGCGGGGTCAGCGCCAATCGACGATTACGTCAGCGGATCGATGCGATGATGGCGGGTGAAGAAGGGGCTGCCTACTATCCCCGTCCCAAGTTTTGCACCGATAACGGCGCCATGATCGCTTATGCCGGCTGCCGGCGCCTACTGGCCGGGGAATCCGAGTCGCTTAGGTTTTCGGTCCGCTCCCGCTGGCCCATGGAGTCGCTGGGTGATGGGGGGTGAGGCCCTAAATTGGGCAATCCTGAATGGGTGTCTTATACAACTCTCCTGCTGTCTCACGTACCATTCTCGGCATCAGATAGCCTGGCAGTTCGGTCAGCAGCTGTTGCTGCAGTTTCAGGATGGCTGTCTTCTCCAGCTCAAAACGGGCGGCGCCCTCAACCCGGTCGAGCAGGTGCAGGTAATAGGGTAGAACACCGATCTCAAAAAGGCGATTGCTGAGCCTGACCAGGGTGTCGCCGTGATCGTTCACGCCCTTCAGCAAGACCGACTGATTCAATAGGGTGACGCCGGACGCCGCCACCTTTTTCACTCCCTCTGCGACGGCGGGCGACAGCTCATTGGGGTGATTGGCGTGGATTACCATTACCGTTTTGATGGCGCAACGCTTCAAAACGCTAAGCAGTTCACCTGTGATACGTTGGGGCAGGACCACCGGTAAGCGGGTGTGGATGCGTAGACGTTTGATCTGTGGCAGCGCTTCAAGTTGCGCCAGCCATCTTCCGAGTTTGTCGTCACTGACCATCAATGGGTCTCCGCCACTCAGGATGACCTCCTCTACCGCGGGATTGGCGACAAGATAGTCGATGATGTGGCGCCATTGACTGTTGGTGGCCGTAGCGCCGGTATAGGGGTAGTGCCGGCGAAAGCAGTAGCGGCAATGGACCGCGCATGCCCCGGTGGTGATGATCAGGATACGGCCATGATACTTCTGCAACAACCCGGGGCTATGCCCGGCCATGTGGTCCCCGACCGGGTCGGTGCTGAATCCGTCGGCCAGATCCATCTCGCTGGCATGTGGGAGAACTTGCAGCAGTAGAGGGTCATCAGGGTCGCCCTTGCGCATCAGTGCGGCGAAGACCTTGGGTACCCGCAGTGAGAATTGCCTGCTGGCCCGGATGTGATCGGAGACTGCCGACGCTTCGATCTGGAGATATTCGAGCAGACTGGGTAGGTCGGTGAAACCGTCGGCGAGGGCTTTTCGCCACCCTGACGCCTGCACACAGGACTCTGTCTCAGGTATGATGTGCGCCGCAATTGATATGTTTCGTGAGGATGTCATGGCTAGTTATAGCACCAATGAGTTTAAGGGTGGCCTGAAAATTATGCTGGACGGGGATCCCTGCTCCATTATTGAAAACGAATTCGTAAAGCCTGGCAAAGGTCAGGCCTTCAATCGAGTCAAAATACGCAACCTGAAGACTGGCCGGGTATTGGAAAAGACCTTCAAATCGGGTGAATCGGTGGAAGGGGCCGACGTGCTTGAGACTGAAATGCAGTATCTCTACAATGATGGCGAGTTCTGGCACTTCATGGATCCGGATAGTTACGAACAGGTGAGCGCCGATCAGGCTGCAGTGGCGGAGAGTGCCAAATGGCTGAAGGAGCAGGACGTCTGTCTGGTGACCCTGTGGAATGGCGCCCCGATTATTGTCGAGCCGCCTAAATTCGTGATCCTGAACATCACCGACACCGATCCGGGACTGAAAGGGGATACCTCAGGGAGTGGCGGCAAGCCGGCCACCTTAGAGACCGGTGCCGTGGTGCGTGTGCCGCTGTTTGTCCAGATCGGCGAGGCAATCAAGGTGGATACCCGCAGCGGTGAGTATGTCTCACGCGCCAAGGAAGACTGACCGGTTTAATGGCCCAAACGAACGATTGGCGACCCTCCGCCTCCATTGAAATTATACGGGCCAGGGCGGATATGCTGAGCCATATCCGTCGATTCTTTGATCAGATCGGTGTGGTCGAGGTGGAGACACCGGTCTGTTCGCGCTTTGCCGCAACGGATCCTGCAATAGAGAGTTTCAATACCCGTTATACCGGCCCCGAGGCGGTTCAGGGTCTCGATCTTTATCTGCATACCTCCCCTGAATTCCCCATGAAGCGGTTGTTGGCGGCAGGCAGCGGTCCGATCTATCAGATCTGCAAGGTGTTCCGTAAGGGTGAGCTTGGCCGGCGCCACAATCCGGAGTTTTCGCTTCTGGAGTGGTATCGACCGGGTCTCGATTATCATCAGCTGATGGATGAAGTGGCCAATCTGATCAATAGATTGACGGCGCGGCCGCTGTCGATCGAAAAACTGACCTATGCCGAAGCATTCGAGCGTCGGCTCGGAATGAATCCCCATGCGGCCGATCTCGATCATTTACGGCAATGTGCCGTAGAACAGGATATTTCCGGTGCGGACCGGCTTGCCATCGAGGGTCGTGACGGTTGGCTCGACCTGCTGCTGAGTCATTTGATTGAACCCCGGCTGGGTCAGCACGGAATGACTTTCCTGTATGACTATCCCGCGAGTCAGGCGGCCTTGGCGAGGGTGCGGGAGGATAGATCTCCGATAGCGGAGCGCTTCGAACTTTATATAGGCGGAATGGAGATTGCCAACGGGTTTCAGGAACTGACCGATGCCGGTCAGCAGCGAAAGCGATTCAATGCGGACAATCACCGGCGTCGATCTTTCCGGCAAGCGGAAATGCCGATGGATGAAGCCCTGCTTGATGGGCTGGCTGCAGGGATGCCGGAGTGTTCGGGCGTTGCCTTGGGTCTGGATCGCCTGCTGATGGTTTTGACCGGCACGCACGACATACGCCAGGTGGTTACATTCCATATCGGCCGGGCTTGAAATCAACACGATAATCAAGCCGCTCACTGAGCGGACAGATGGCTGGCATCGTCCGCTATTCATTAAGTGGGAAGTTGTTTCCCATATTGCGCGCTTTCTGCATATTTAACCATTTTTTACCCATTGTCCGATCTCGCCCGATTAGACTCTAACCATGAATTATGGGGGGTAAACCTGTCTTATCTCCAATACCGGACCTAAGCTTAAGCATAGAGGCAGGCGATGGCTTGAGTCTTCGGCTGCGGGTACTTCAAGGGCATAGTGTGATCGTTGTTTTATCGGCTCCTCTACTGCCCGTACGAGCAATGGCTTCGAATGTTTAGGGGAATATTGAAAGATAAAAGCAGGTACTGGATTGGCATTCTTCTCTGCCTGTTTTTCAGCCGAGGCGAAGCGGCCGGCGTTGTCGCTATCAGACCGGCAGCTGAGTCGCTTGTGGTGCCGATTGAAACGGCGCTGGAGGGAGGGCTGGTAATCGACTGGCCACAGATTGAGCGTCTTTATGACAGGCAGCGAGATCGATTCATTTGGCATCATGAAGGCGAACTGACTGAGCAGGGCAGACAACTCTTTCGTTGGCTGGCGTCAGCGGAGCTGGATGGTTTGAATGCCGATGATTACCATCTGGATCATCTGCGTGGGTTGATCTTCGACCCGTCACCGGAAGTCATGGTCAATCGCGAGCTGCTGCTCAGCGACGGCTATCTCAGGCTGGCCAGAGACCTGCGATTGGGGCGATATGATGCACAATCCCTCGATCCTTTCTGGATGTTTCCGAACGAGAGTTTCGATCCGGTCGATGCCTTGTCGTCTGCACTATCCGCCGGCGCACTGGAACAGTTACTCAACGCCCTTCGGCCAACCAACAGCGCCTATCTGCAGCTGAAGGATGCGCTTGCGAAGTATCGCGACATCCAAGCCGAAGGGGGCTGGTCAACCCTCCACCTCGATGACAGTTTACGGCTGGGTGATTCGGATCCTGCGGTTGCACTCCTCCGGCAGCGGTTACAAGGGGAATCGAGCCGGACAGGTGAAGTGATAACCGATCCAAACCATTTCGATACCACTCTGGCGAAGGCGGTTAAACGGTTTCAGCGGCGTCTTGGATTGGTGCCTGATGGCATCGTGGGGTCTGCCACCCTGCGAGCCCTAAATGATCCGGTAGAGACACGCATCGCACAAATACGGGCAAATCTTGAGCGCTGGCGCTGGCTGCCTCATGAACTGGAGCCGCAGCACCTGATGGTCAATACAGCGGGATTTGAGATTTCTCTCATGAATCGTGACCAGGTCGTGTTTCACAAGCGCACGGTGAACGGCAGGCAGGAGCGGCAAACGCCCTCGTTCAGCAGCAAAGTGACACATCTGGTCATGAATCCATTGTGGACAGTGCCCCGTAGCATTGCGGTGCGGGATATTTTGCCGCAGCTGCAGCAGGACAATGAGTATCTGGCACGTAAACGGATTCGCGTCTATGAGCGTTCAGAGGGAGAATGGGGTGAGATCGATGCGGTCGGTATCGATTGGGCGAACTATCATGAAAACAATTTTCCCTTTGTCTTGAGACAGGACGCTGGCAGCAGCAACAGTCTTGGACGGATAAAATTTCATATGCCCAATGCTCACCAGATCTATCTCCATGACACCCCTGCCCGTGGTTTGTTTGAGCGGCCGAATCGGGCCTACAGTTCTGGATGCGTCAGGGTTGAGGCAGCTGATCAGTTGGCTCAACTGCTGGTAGAGTACGCAGAGCAGCCGCAGAATGTTTGGTTGCAGCAAGCCCTGCGTAGCGGTGAAACCCAGATGGCTCCGCTCGCCAAACCGATGCCGATCTACCTTACCTACTTCACCAGTTGGGTGGACGCTGCGGGAGATATCCATTTTCGGCCCGACATCTATCAAAGAGATACCGCTTTAATGCTGGTGATGGGTGAAGGGATTGAGCATCTAACCGCTCATCATGAGAGCAGGGCGGGGAATCCCTCGCTCTAGGGCCTTTCGACACTAATCCGATCGCTCCTGACCCCATACCCGACAGCCAGAGCCTGTTTTTGCACTCAGCGGCGTTATCATTCGCTCATGTAGAATAACTACACCACGCTCATTCTGCCTTGCTGGGCACAAAAACAGCCCCGGTAGAGCACATCCGATTAGTGTTAACAGGCCCTAAGGCATTCTGCCTCAAATTCATGTGATTCGAGTCACAGGGTTGGCTTTACCCCGCCTGAATTTGTTAACCTGCGCGTGGATTTTGTTCGGTCTCTGCCGACAATAGTGTTACGTTACCTAGCCAAGGTTAGTCGCATCTATGCCGCCAACACTGATGACTCCCAACGACAGTCCCGGTTTCAGCAGACGTCGCTTTCTGCGCAACTGCGCATCAATGACGGGCCTGCTGATGTCGTCGCCCTTGTTGGCGCTCGCCGCGGGTGAGAACCGCACGCTGGCGTTTCGCCATACTCATACGGGGGAGAGGGAAACGGTGACCTATTGGCGAGATGGAGAATACCAGGTCGATAGTCTGCGGATTCTCGACAGTCTGCTGAGGGATCATCGCACTGGGGAGTCAACCCGCATGGATAGGACGCTTCTGGATATGCTCTACCGGCTGCAGCAGGCCGTCGGCACGCACGGTGAATTCGAAATCATCTCCGCCTACCGCTCACCCAAAACTAACGAGATGTTGCGCAATAAGAGCGGAGGAGTGGCGAAGCGGAGCCTGCATATGCAGGGTAGGGCAATCGATATCCGGCTCTGTGGCTGCGATCTTAAGACACTGCGGGATTGTGCCGTCGCCTTGAAGGCGGGTGGTGTCGGTTACTATCCAAACTCCAATTTCATCCATCTCGACACCGGGCGTTTCCGTTCCTGGTCGTGAGTCTGCCGGCATCCATTCAAATCAATTCAGAAGCCTGTAAATAGATCACCGGTTTCCGTCTTGCGCTGAAACGGATGATGGCCTGTTCCGGGCTGTGATTTGAAATTCCGTGGATATTGTTTTATATTTCGAAATATGTCGAATATTAGATCCGATGACAAGCAACTTGCGGAGATGTTTAAAGCATTGGGTAATCCGCACCGCTTGCTTATTTTTCAGCGATTGAGTCGTTGCTGTCAGCCTGGCACCCGCTGCGATCTGGAGCAGGCGATCAGCTTCAGCGTCGGGCAGTTGGGTGAGGGTATGCAGATTGCGCCTTCCACCCTGTCGCACCATTTGAAAGCACTCCACTATGCGGGTTTGATTGAGATGGAGCGGCAGGGTAAGCGTGTCAATTGCTGGATCGATCCAGGGGTATTGAACAAGCTGTCGGGATTTTTCATCCCGCAAGCAGAATTAGAGAATAGTGGAGGGCGTGATGCCAGACTTAACAAACAACGGTGCACCTGAAGTATCATTGACCGATCTCCAGGACAGTCATCGTCAGGAGGTGCGCAAGGCCTACGCGGAAGTGGCGGTGGCCAGCAATTCGAATGGCTGCTGCGGCGTCGAATCGAGTTGTTGCGGCGTCTCGGACGATACGGCGATCAATACCCTGATCTCAACCCGTCTGGGCTACAGCCGGGACGATCTTGCCAAGGTGCCGAGTGGCGCCGATATGGGCCTGGGGTGTGGCAATCCGAAGGCGATCGCCGCCTTGCAACCGGGCGAAGTGGTGGTCGATCTGGGCTCCGGCGGTGGATTTGACTGCTTCCTGGCGGCCGCCGAAGTGGGTGATACGGGCCATGTGATCGGTGTGGATATGACGCCCGATATGTTGTCCAAGGCACGTAATAACGCCTTGCGCGGGAAATATAAGAATGTCGAGTTCAGACTGGGTGAAATCGAGGCCCTGCCGATTGCAGACGGCTGTGCGGATGTGATTATCTCCAATTGCGTCATTAATCTTTCACCGGATAAGGATCGGGTGTTTCGGGAGGCCTTCAGGATACTCAAACCAGGGGGACGCCTGGCCATCTCCGACGTGGTGGCCACCGTGGAAATACCGCAAGAGATGAGAAACGATCCTCAACTGGTCTCCGGATGCATGGGTAATGCATCTTTGATCGAGGAGTTGGAGGATATTATGGATGCGGCAGGGTTCACGGATATCAAGATCGAACCCAAGGACGAATCCCGAGAATTTATCCGCGATTGGGCACCGGGACGCGGGATAGAGGAGTATGTGGTTTCGGCAACGATCGAGGCGGCCAGGCCGTGAGTCCGTTTCAGGTGATTATGGGGCTATGACTCTCCACCGGTAGCAGTGGCGATCGCCTCGCCCATTCTAACGGGGCTGTCCGCAATGAAATCGTCATGCCACTCGATGGCATCCTTGGCGAACAGCAGAATCACGGTGGATCCCATATTGAAGCGCCCCATCTCCTCGCCTTTCTCCAGCTCGATACTGGCAGGTGCGGCGGAGGGTTCGTAGTCCCAACTGTTTACCCGTTGTTGGAGGGGGGTGATGGTGCCGGCCCAGACAGTCTCGATGCTGGAGACAAAAATAGCACCGACAAGGATTATCGCCATGGGGCCGAAATCGGTCTCGAAAAGAGAGATCACCCGTTCATTCCTGGCAAACAGTCTGGGTACCTTTTCGCAGGTGGCCGCATTGACGCTGAACAGACGTCCAGGGACGTGGAGCATACGCTTCAATTTTCCGCTGGCGGGCATGTGCAGACGGTGATAGTCGCGTGGAGAAAGGTAGATTGTGGCGAAGTTGCCGTCTTCGAACAGGCGGTTCATCTCTGCATCGCCGCCCAGCAGCTCGAGTAGCGAGTAGTCGTGTTGCTTTGCCTGAAACAGGAATCCCGTCTCGATATCGCCCGACTGACTGAGTGTCCCGTCGGCAGGCGAGGCGACCTGATTGTCCGATTGGGTGACCGGCCGTGCATCGGGACGCAGTGCGCGGGTGAAGAAATCGTTGAAACTCCTGTATTGGGCTGGATCGCTCTCCAACGCCTCCTGCATATCAACCTTGTACCATTTGATCGCCTGACGGATGAGAAGATCTTTCACCGGTTTCAGCTCGATACGGGCAATGCTGTGCAACAAGGAGGAGAGCAGATGGTGCGGTAACAGATATTGCAGAGCCACGAACAAGGATTGCGCAATCCTTTTGCCGGTGTCCTTAGCTGTATCGGGTTGATTCATAGCTTTACTGCGCTGCATCGATCAGGTTATTGAGATCCTCAGCGATAGTAGCGGTATTGTTGTTCCGGGTAAACAGGGCATGAAGTTTCGCGTCCGGCCCAATCAGGTAGAGTGTATATTCCGTTTCGTTGTCTGCACCGCCGAAAGCGGTAAAGGCGATCTCCACCTTTTGCTTGTCTCCATGCAAGGCCTTGAAGTTGTCTGACAGTGTTGCGAATGATATCGCCTTTTCTTCGATCTTGTTTCCGGGCAGGTAGAAATAGTGAATCTGCTGTTGCAGATCAGGATCCGCCGCCAGGCGATTATGTACCTGAATCAGTCTGGTGAGTGCGATTGAGGAGGTTGTTCCCGGGCCGGGATCAAGCATCAACAGGCTCCAATGACCTTGCAGATCGCTGAGGGAAAAGGGCTCGCCCTGCTGGTTGTTGAGATCGACTGGCGGTACCGGAAGTGGAGGATTGATCAAAACACCGTCGATTTGAGGTAGAGTCCTGGTATGCTTCTTTTGTGTATGGCCGGCATAGTAGGCGACTGAAAATGTGATCAGCGCCAGAATCAGTATGACTGCCCGGCGCTGTTTACCGGATGGCCGTCTCATGGCATGGCTTTAGGTGTATCGTCACTGTTGCCCCATTCTGACCATGAACCCGGGTAGCCCCTGCAGTGCTGATAACCCAGATGGCGCAGAACGAACCAGGCGAGAGATGAGCGATGGTGAGTCTGGCAGTAAGTGACGATCTCTTTATCTTGCTCCAGTCCCAATTGGTTTAGCCGTGTCTGCAGTGCTTCCTCCGCCTTTAAGCGCAGGTTTCGATCGCGATCCATGACCTCCAGCCAGTCGAGGTTGACCGCTCCCGGAATATGCCCCGGATGCCTGGAGAAGCGTGAGATACCTGAATATTCGTTCCAGCTGCGCGCGTCCCAGAGGGCGAAGTCAGGCTCACCAAGACGTTCCGTTATATGGTCGGCGGTGGCGACTGTATCCGTACCGGGTACAGCGGTGAAATCGGCAATTGCGGGCGGTGATAATTCGCGACTGCAGGCATGACCCTCATTGGCCCAGGCATGCAGTCCTCCGTTCAGCAGCGAATAGTGCCGGTGTCCCATCGCCTCCAGGGTCCACAACAAGCGTGAGGCATTGCCGCCGCCCTCATCATCATAGGCTACGACATGGCTGTCGTTGTCGATGCCATGGTCAGAGAGTGTCCGTGCCAGTGTATCGCTATCCGGAAGCAAGCCATGCACGGGATGGTTGCTGGCCACAATCCGGCTGTAGGCCAGATGTATCGCCCCTGGAATATGGAGTTGGGCATAGGTGGTCTCTTTGCATAAATCGATGACCACCAAGCTCTCCACTCCAAGCAGGTTTTGCAGCTGCTCGGGCTCGAGCAGCAGTGGGACTTCTGCTATCACCAAGAATTAGAGCGATTGCTGGACGCGGCCCAGGGCAACACCTGTATTTATCGGGGCGTTCATGTCGCTCAGTACGGCCTCCAAAGCGCCCACGCACAACAGGATATTTTCCGCTCGGGCACTATGCCCCATCAAACCGATACGCCAGACCTTGCCAGCCAAGGCGCCCAGGCCGGCGCCGATCTCCAGGTTGTACTCACTGAGCAACCGGTTTCTCACAGTTGCATCGTCGACGCCTTCGGGAATGGAAACCGCATTCAGCTGGGGCAGCCGATGCGCTTCGTCCACGATAAAAGTAAGACCCATTGCTTCGAGGCCGGCCTTCAAGGCATTGTGCATCCTGCTATGTCGCATCCAGGCGTTTTCCAATCCCTCATCCTGGAGTATGCAGAGTGCTTCATGTAAGCCATACAGTGCATTTACCGGTGCGGTATGGTGATAGGCTCGCTTTTGACCACTACCCCAGTATCCCATCACCAGATTCAGGTCGAGAAACCAGCTCTGTACCTTGCTGCTGCGGTTACGTACCTTTTCCAAGGCGCGCTCGTTGAAGCTGACGGGTGCGATGCCCGGTGTACAGGAGAGGCATTTCTGAGTCCCCGAATAGATTGAATCGATTCCCCATTCATCGACTTTTAGTTCACAACCGCCGAGGGAAGTAACACTGTCCACGATCGTAAGGCAGTCATGGCGATGAGCAAGTTCCACCAGTTCCTTGGTATCTGAACGGGCGCCGGTTGAGGTCTCGGCGTGGACAAAGGCGAGAATCGCGGCATCGCTGTTTTGCTCGAGCGCTGCTTCGACCTTTGCCAGATCGACAGCTTTGCCCCACTCATCCTCGACCATGATCGGAATCCCGCCGCAACGTTCGACATTCTCTTTCATGCGGCCGCCGAAGACACCATTTTGGCACACGATGACCTTGTCGCCAGGTTCGACCAGGTTGACAAAACAGGTCTCCATGCCTGCCGATCCTGGTGCCGAAACCGGCATTGTCAGCTGGTTCTCTGTCTGGAACGCATACTGAAGCAATCCCTTGGTCTGCTCCATCATATCGACAAATACCGGATCCAGATGGCCGATGGTCGGGCGTGACAGTGCCTCGAGTATGCGGGGATGTACATCGGAAGGGCCGGGGCCCATGAGCGTACGGACGGGTGGGTTGAAACTTGGAGTCGTCATACTGCGTCGCCTATTGTTATCGAATTAAAAAACGCTGCTGAGTATAAGTGTCGAATCCATTCGGCATCAAGTGATACCCCCCTGGCAAGGTTGCGGTAATTGATCCCTGCACAGGTTGCGGCGGTTAAATTCGGATTGTTGATCGCTGTTTTGGCGGGATGCTGACTTGTCAAGCGAACGCAGTTTTTTATTGTGCCTATCCTGATTATTTTGCTTGGTAATATCAAACCCAAAAAGAGCGTTATTTGGCTATTTTTTGAGCAATCCAGTCACACGGATTTGAGATTAAACAAAATATATTTTATTAATTAAATCAATTATTTGCAATTGGCTGTCCGGTATTGTGAATAAGGTCGTGTTGATCTGTGATCCAGTTCCTCAGGTCATCCATGGGTCTGCCGTAATCTATGCCAGGAAATACAATACTGAGGCATCGAAATGAGATTACACCAGGCGGCTTTTTCAGCAATAACATTGAGTATCATTCTCAGTGCATGCGGTGGTGGAAGTGCTGTGACTGAGTCCGATCAGGTAGCCAACATGCCAGATCAGGAAACAGCTGTCTCCAGTGGTAGCGAAACAATCGTCATACCGCCTCCGGAAAACGGCGCTACATCGATTGAAGAGCCGACCACTACCACAACGCCACCTGCAACATCGACGCCTGTCACATCAACAACTGTAAAGCCTGCACCGACAACCAATACCCGTGAGCCTGCCGAGGTGTTTGGTGCCGCGTCTTTAACGTCCGTAGCGGTGTCCGGTGACGATGTCATCCTTAGTTGGAGTCAGGCCAATGACGTTCCGCAAGGCTGATACAATATATTCATCGATGGTGTTAATTCAAAGGACCTGAGCAGTACAGCAGGCACTACGGCAACCGTTCAGGGCCTGGACCTCAGCGTTCAGCACTGCTTCACGGTTCAAGCAAGATATACTCAGGCCAGCCCGGAACAGTTTTTTACGTCCAACAGCCGTTGTACGGAAGCGCAGCAGTCAGACAATCAGGCGCCTGTAATCACAGGCAATCCGGCAAACAGCGTAAATGCAGGTGAGTCCTACTCCTTCACGCCAAGCGCAACGGACAGTGATAATGACAACCTGACCTTCTCCGTTACAAATCTACCTGCCTGGGCCCAATTCAACGACCAGACAGGTACCTTGAGCGGTTCTCCAACAGCTGATGATGTAGGTGACTACAACAATATTGTCATTACTGTTTCAGATGGCACCGACGAGGACAGCTTGAATGCATTTGCAGTTACCGTAAACCCGGATGCCACAGTGGAGACGACCGGTTCAATTTCGCTGAGATGGGTAGCGCCGACAACCCGTACTGATGGTTCGGCCCTCAACCTGTCAGAGATTCAGGGATACTGTGTCTATGTTGGTACCACGAGAGATAATCTTCAGATGGTTGCCGACATCAATGAAGGTGATAGGACTACCTACGTGTTAGATAACCTGGATCTTGGAGATTACTATGTGGCGGTATCCGTATACGATCAGCAGAATAACATGAGCAGTTATTCCAATATCGTAATGAAGACTGCTGTGAATTGATCAAGAATTAGATCGTAGCAATCTGCCACGTCGCAAACTACTTTCTAGAAAACCTGCTGCATGATTGACCTGCAGCGGGTTTTTTCTATTTAACAGTTGGTGTTATATTCTGCCTGTGCGGGATTAGTTGCCGGCTGCATTGATGCTGTACAAGAGAAAGTATCGGGTGACCTGCAAAATGCTCCCGGTAACTTAGTGGTTTAGGAGTGTAAAATGGATTTTTTCTGACATTATGTCGCCTAGGTCATAAATTGGTCTGGCGACTCAGCGCCATCCATTCGTCCGACATCCCCGAACCCTAATAAAAAACGCTGTTATTTTCTTGTAGATTAAAGGTGTGACTACTGCCCTTATCCGTCAACACTGATTTTCCGGCCAGTGTACGGCCTTATTGCTTGTCTCGATGAGACTAATACACTTGGTTGTGACAGTGGGCAATCCTGAAGTTGAGTGACAAAGATGTACGAATCATTATATGGATTTAATGAGACACCCTTCCGTTTATGCGCTGACGAACAATTCTGCTATGCCCACAGCAATTATCAGCGAACTGCTGATTGCATAACATATGCACTGAAGCAGGGTGAAGGCATTCTCTTGTTAATCGGGCCTCCCGGATCAGGTAAAACAATCTTATGCAGGGATGTCATCTCAAAGCTCGATCCAAACAAGTTTATCGCCATCAATATAATGATGGGGCAGTTGTCAGCGGAAGAGTTGCTTAGGAAGATAGCGCTTGAATCAGGTATGCCGGCAGAGGAATACAATAGAGCGACATTGCTGTCTTCCATTCATCAGCATCTGAATGACCTGCACTTTACAGACAAGCGATTGATATTGTTTCTTGATGAGGCTCATATTCTTACATCGAATTCACCGTCAGAGTTGAAGCTATTGTCCGATCTGCAACGGGAGTGGTACTTGGTTCTTCAGTTGGTCCTGATAGGCAATCCCGAGTTACGGGAGTCGGTTGGTGAAGCAGGTATAGAACAAAATCAGCAATGGATTTCTGCAGTGTGCGAGCTTGAAACCATGACTGCTGAGCAGACTGAAGGTTATATAAAACACAGACTTCACCGGGTGGGATGGAGGCATGACCCCGTCATTGAGAGATCAGTCTATTCAATCATCTATGATGTCACTCAGGGATTGCCACGGCTGATAAATCATTTAATGAGTCGTTTATTGTTGGCCGCCGCATTGGAAAACAGACATCAGATAAGTATTGATGATGCATTGTTGGTTGCAGAGTTGTTGATCGAGGAGGGTCGATTGAGACCGCATTCAAATGAAACCATCTCTTTTTTAAAAGAGAGGTATATACCCGCAAAACCGATACAAGCTGTCTCGACACTTCCTTGCAAACGCGGCAATGCACCGACAGTTGAGCCATGCTCCTGTGAAATAGTCGGGTCATCCATTGGACAATCAGCCACTGACGATTCTACGGCAATACATGATGCTGCGATCTTTGTTCACGAATCGGAGCAAGCGTTCGATGAATTCGACCTCTCACTGGAAGATTTGGATATGCCGGATACGGAATGGATGGGATGGGACAGCCCTGGGCCACCTTCCGTGTCCAATGGAGCAATGAATCACACCACTCGTTCATCAGGCGAAATGTCAAAACCTGGGTTCGAACAAAATTCAAGGCAGAAGTGGCGCGAATCACGCGATTCCAATTGTGAACATCAGTGGGGTGGCGTCTGGTGGATGTCAGTTAATGATAAACGTAAGATACAAATCTCTTCAGATACTGCCGATGAACTGCCTTCTATAACGATTGATGGTTGCCCGGATATGTTCAATCAACCTGTGCCTCAATGGGTAAATGATCAAAGAGGCAGCGTAGACATGAAAAGTACGAAACGAAAGATATTTCATGCATTTATTATAACCTGATTACTCATGAGGCTCAGCTATTGAGCCTGTGGTGCAAGCATAATGGAACCTACTGAATAAAAGAGGATTTCATTATGCCGAGAAATACTATTCAATTTCAAAAAGGTCTTGGTTTGCACGATTTTCTGGAACAATATGGGACCGAGGATCAGTGTCGACAGGCATTGTATGATTTGCGCTGGCCGACGGGCTATGTCTGCCCTGAGTGCGGCAACACAACAGGCTGTGAACTCAAAAAGCGTCAGATATATCAATGTCACAAGTGCCATCATCAGACTTCCCTGACCGCCGGCAGCATCTTCCATGGCACCAAGCTGCCGCTGAGAACGTGGTTACTTGCGATCTATCTGTTGACCCAACGCAAGAAAAGTATCTCGGCGCTGCAACTTTCCCGCGAAATCGGGGTGAACTACAATACGGCCTGGCGACTCAAGCATAAGTTGATGCAGGTGATGATGGAACGTGAGCGTGGAAAAAAACTGGCCGGTCGCATCGAATTGGATGATGCTTATCTCGGAGGCGAGCAAGCCGGTAAGCGTGGTCGTGGGTCGCGCAACAAAATCCCTTTCGTAGCTGCTGTTGAGACGACGCGGGACGGCAGGCCCATGAAAATTCAACTGCGTCGTGTAAGGGGCTTCCGCAAACGTGAAATCGCCCGCTACGCCCGCTCCTGCTTGATGCCTGGCAGCGAAGTCTTTACCGATGGGCTTTGGTGCTTTAGTGGCGTGACAACCGCTGATTGCCATCATAACCCCATGGTGACGGGTGGTGGGCGCCAAAGTGTCCAGTATTCGTGCTTTAAATGGGTAAACACGATGTTGGGTAATGTCAAAAACAGTCTGTTGGGTACTTTTCATGCGATTCGAGATAAACATGTGTCGCGTTATCTTGCTGAGTTCGAATATCGGTTTAACCGCCGTTTCGATTTACCCGCCATGATTGAACGATTGCTTTTTGCCGCTCTTCGCACTCCACCTATGCCATATCGCCTCTTGAGAATGGCTGAGGTTTAGGGGTAATCAGGATTAGTTTTGTGTTGCTAATACTCTTCATTTTTGGGCTTGCGACAGGCTAAACTCACTCGATAGTATTTGTTTTTTAATTATTGGTTTAACTTCAATTTAAATTCACGTTATTTATTGATCAATGTTTTTTTCTTTGATACCTGATAGAGTTTTTTTAATGTAAATAGTGGTGCGGGCCGGTCGAATGCGGATCCGTGGCATAACCTGCCATGTTTGGTTCCATTGTCAGTAAATTTCTCGAACAATTAATTAAACACTAAAAGATTAGTGTGTGATCTAGATTGCAGTTGTAAAATAATTGTAAAAATTGGTTTTTTTGTGCGGTTGTTGGAATATTTAGGTTGTTTAAGTCGTAAACCACCTATTACAATCTATGATGAGATTTAGGAGTTTATTTCACGGACTAAAGGACGAGGATCATGAAGAGGTTATTCTGCACATTGGTATTGATGGTCGGCATTGTTTCAACAAGTGTGTTTGGCGGAACAGTCATTGATGCCGGTACATTTACGGAGAATGGAGACACTTACAATCCATCGCCATATTCTGGTATTTTTACGGACGTTATTCACTTTGATATTGCCACTTCCGGGCTTTCACTTATCTTTTCCGGATCTCATGCCGGTATGGCGGCAGATGATATGTTGCTGACAAACACGAATGATGGTGCGGATTTTCATCTTGGAACGGTGTTTTCGGAAAGTTTGAGCTTGGCTAAGGGCAGTTACGTATTTACACTCTCAGGTTTTGCCTTGAATGCGCTCGATAGCAAAATTTACTCCGACTACGACCTTACAATATCGGCCGTACCGCTTCCTGCGGCGGCTTGGTTGTTCGGTTCTGCTTTGCTAGGGTTCATCGGTATCAGTGCAAGGCGGAAAATCTAACGCTCCATAATGCACTAAAAAAACTATTCAACAGGCCCGTAGTGAGAGATCTTTACGGGCCTGTGATCGTTCTTCCCTATTGTATTGCTTGATATGGTAGCGGGTATAGGGTTGCTGTAATTTGAGGTGGACCTCTAAATCTCTCTCAACCCTTCCGATGGTTCCACGTTTGCTGCACGGTAACCTGCAAGCGATGCGGCGACAATTGACGATCCCAGTGTCAGAAGTAGGGCGACAAGAAAGTGGTCAGGCAGCAATCTGCAAATTGTCTCACCATCCTCTGTTTGCGTCATGAATAATCCGTTGATAGTGAAACTGACAGCCAGATAGATCAGTGATGCTGTCAGCCATCCGAAGAAGGCGGTAAATGCCGATTGCAAAACCGGAAACCAGATTATCTCCCCAGTACGAAAACCGACCAGCCGAAGGACGCTTAACTCTTTTCGCTTTCGGTCGACATTTGCCCACAGACTGGCGCCCAAAGAGAAGGAGAAACCGATAAGTCCGATGAGCGCGATCAACCAGAAAACCAGACTCAGATTTTGATCCATACTGCGCACGATATCGATGTCGGCTGCCCGGGTATTCACTTCGATCCCCAACTTTTGCAATGCATCACTGATTGGTGCGACGTCATAGATGGAGCGTGTATAGAGGCGGAAGCTGGGATAGGTGCGTTCCTTGTTCGTGGTGTTTGTACCTTTCCACCCGAAAGCTGGGACCGCACGACCATCGCGGAAGTCCTCAGCAGCCTCCAGCAGGCCCAGACTGGTGAAGGCGCCGTCACGGGTAAAGCTGGCGTGTCGTGCTATATCGACTACCTGGAGTGTGACGTGTACCCTTTCACTACGCCCCTTGTATCGGCGTGACAGACTGCCATTGATCTCGTCACCCGGTTTTACCTTAAGCCGTTGTGCCGCCTTTTCCGAGAGCACAATCTGTTGCAGGCTCTTTGGGATCGTTCGTGCCTTCAAAAGTGGATCGCCCCGGCCCGTTGGGATCATCTCAACTGAGACGATTCGCTTCGCTGCCTGGCTTTTCAGGTCGATAGTGGCGGCGATGGCGCGGGTACGCGGCACAATAAAGTCGATCTCCTCCCTGGCTTGCAGTTGTTCGATCCAGGCGCTGTCATAGCGACCACTGCCGATAGGACGTACCTCCCTGTTGCGTGGGTCTTCTATAAGGCTGTTGAGCATGCTGCCGACGATGCCGAATTTCAGACCATACAGGATCATCATCGGTCCAAGCACCGCTGCCAGGGCGATGATGAAGAAGCCCGACATTTGCCATTCGTTGCGGTAATCTCGACCGGCCAGCCAGATGATATCCTTAAAACGATGACGCATCAGCCACTCACAACAGTTTCAGTCATCGATCCATCTGCCTCTCTATGAGTGTGGTGTTCCAGGTGACGGAGCCCCAACCGGTTGATGTGGCGCCATGCATGACTGGCCAGAATGACAGTGATATGAAGTTCATCCACAAGTTCGATGAACAGTGACATTATGCGTTCGGCTGCAATGGGATCGAGCGATGCGGTGGGTTCGTCGGCAATTACGATGGCCGGCCGATGAGCCAGGGCGCGACCAATGGCAACCCGTTGACGTTCACCGACAGAGAGCATATGAGGCAGCTTGTTCAGATGTCTGTGTATACCCAGGTCATTCGCCAGCTCGTCGACCAATCCATCATCCTGCATATCGAGCAGGCGACGGGAGAGATTGATATTTTCCCGAACCGTCAGATAGGGTAGCAGCCCGCCTGTCTGCATGACATAACCGATCCGCAAACGACGCAGATCACCCAGTCTGTTGAGTTGATTCTTCTGCCATAGGGCTGAAATATCGACCGGTTCTGCGCCCCGCTCCGGTCTGAAACGAAATGAACCGATATTGCTTGGTTTCAGTGTCATCGAGAGCATATCCAGCAGGGTGCTCTTGCCACAGCCACTTTCACCAATGAGCGCTATTTTCTCGCCCAGCGCGATCTGCAGGCTCGGTACGCGCAGACGGAATGCACTGCCTTCGGCTTCTCGAGTCTTCACTACATCACGCAAATGATAGATGAGTACCTTTTCACCGGTCAGCGTTGCGCCCGGGTGGATTGCAGTGGTCGTCAAATCGGGTACTCCTCCAGTTCCACGATGAAGGAGAACTAGGGCAACATTTCCAAGGCGATCGGGAAAACGGAGTCACCCGAAACCGGTCCTCCGTCCAGTGAAACCCAAAGGTCTGTATGATCATGCAATACCTGGTAGTAGTTTATCTTCTCTTCCAGGCGATTGATGAATTTGATCTGATCCCGGGCCGGCCAGTCCTGCCAATTCTCTAAAGAGAGATTCATCACTTCACCGGTGTACGGTAGGTCCTCTATATATTCCCGCATGAAACCCATGTCTGCCAGATTGCCTTCGCGCGCACCGGTCACTCGTGTTGTCGTTCCAAGTTGTTCCGGGTCCCGGGCGATTGTGGCGGCAAGACTCTTCAGATCGTTGAGGAAAGTGCGTGGAGATAGCAGCCCCTCTTCGGCTGTAATGAGAACCTGGTGCATGATGCTGTGCAGATCACTGAGCTGATCGCGTGTCAAAAGTACGCGTACATCGAGGGTTTGTCTCTGTGGCTCATTGATATCCCGATCGACCAGCCAGGCATTGAACACACTGGGGATCTGCTGTTTGTCCTTTTGTTGAAGATAACGCATACGCAGGGCATAGCCCAGTTTGGCGACCTTTGCCTGGAATTGGGCCAACTGATCGGTTTTTTCATCTTGTGTTGCCTGGTTTTCCCTGGCCTGGCGTTCCATAGCCATACTCTTCCCGGCCGCTGCCAGGGCGGCCAGTTTGACCTGTTCGGTGATCTGCTTGGCCAGGGCATCCAGAACTCTGCCGAATCGTTCAACATCACCTGTTTCAACGCCAAAATAGAAACTGCCGATGCCTGGGTAATATGAGAGGTCGCGATAGGTCTCTTCTGCCTTTGTGTGATCCGCCATGATACTTGGCGTTAAAAGATGCAGGACCGAGAGTGCTATACCTTTGTCCTGGGCCAGTTGTCTAAGCGATGCGCTCGACATGCCGGTGCCAGAGAGCGGATCACCTGCTTCTCGGGGGCCTGCATCTGTGATCAGAACAATATAGCGGGCATCCTGCCCCTGCCAGTCGATACCTGCGACAGCCTCTTTGACACCGGCAAAGCTGTCTTCATTGAAATCGCGGCTGGATACTAAAGCGGCTTTAAGGGACGAGACCTGGTTGAAAAAGCCTTCTGCATCCTGTCCCTGTTGAAGATTGACATAGGTTTGTGTCAAGTAATCCAGTGCAGGAACAGCCTGTGGATTGTCGCGAAACGCAATCAAACCAAAGCTCACATCGCCGGTCAGGTCCTCTTCGGTGATGGTGTCATATATTTTGCGCACCGCTTCACGTGTCCGGTCGATGTAGGGATCCATCGAGAGGGTGGAGTCAATGACGAATACTACGGCGGAGCGGAAAGGCTTGATCTTATTGCGGGCCTCTTCATTCTTTTTTTCGGGAGTTTGTGCCTGTTCACTAGTTATCGCAGGCAGTAGCGGTACGCTGGATACTTGCAGCATGCGTGCCTGCTCATTTCCGATATAGATATCTTCGTGATCTCGGATGGGTACCAGGTAGAAATCCTTCAAGATATCGATATGCGTCCTTGGCTGGATGGCGATTACCGGTGATTTGTCATCAAGTTCACCCGACTCGGCAGCCTGATAGAGTTGTCGATATTTCTCCTTGTCATTGCTCTTGAGCAGTGTTTTCAACTGCTCTTTTTCATTGAAGAGCAGGACCCGGTCGTTACCTATAGGATCACGAAATGCAACAGTCAGCCCTTGATTCCAGGGAATGGTGTCATTTTCCGCTATCCAGCCGGCTATTTCGCCATACCGATTATGGCCAAGTAGTAGCCAGGTGGTGCTATTCTCTATTTTTCGGTCATATACATAGAAGGCGCTGAATGGTGTTGCGAGATCACCCTTAGCCTTTTGTATTTCCTTATAAAAATGAGCTCCAGGTTTACTCAGCACGCGCTGGTAGAGGGCCTCCTTACCATCCATGAGCAGGGGGTGTTGCTGCGCGGCGCCAAGGAGAAGGGTAGGGGAGAGTAAAACAATCAACAGAGTCAGGATCGATTTGAGAGTGGCCATCGTTTTATCCTTGAATAAGAGCTACCGCCAGTTCAGTAAGAGTCGCTTTGCTGCAAGGTCCCCTTTTTTCGCTTGCTCTTCAGTGGTCTTTCTCAATATTCTGAGCCGCTCATCGGCCTTGGTCAAACCCTTTTCAGCTGCCGCTGAATACCATTTATGTGCTTGATATGGATCAGGATTTTCAAGTAAGGGGTTGCCATCATTAAAATGGTTTGGATCATGCATACTGGCCAGTGAAAAGGCTGCTGCAGGATCCTCTTCTCGTGCGGCATAAAAGAGTAACAGATATGCATCTGTCAATTTGCCTTCATTCTTGAATGCAGTCGCCTGGCTGAGGATTTGTTCTGGATTTAAGGCTGTTTCACCGGAGCGTAAGCTTGATATCAAGGCACGGGCAGATCCCCCTTCGGCGAACTCAATTGCAGCGGATTCTGCTTCAATTGCAGTGTTTTCAGAGGGTGAAGGGTGATCCACCATTTCAGCTTCTTCAGTAGTATCGACCTCATCTTCAACCGGGGCAGTCTGTTCCGTGGCAGAGTCGATCTGAGCCCTAATAATGGGGTCGATCTGACTCTCCTCGAGAGGAGGCGCCAGATCGATCTCTTCTTCCGGCGCAAAGAGGTAGTAGATAGCAACGAGTATCAGCGCGGCAATGGCTATCTCTAATGCCACACGCAGCTTGTCGGAGCTCGTCAGTGTCTTCGAGTCCTGGGAATACTCATCGGGTAGTTTGGAATCCGGACTTGTCATACTCTCTTAATTATCTGAATTTTTAGGCTGGCCTGGATGCCGTTGCCATCCATTCAATCATTCTTGAACCACAGCCTTAACATTTGAACAGAACAGACACCTAAAATCTATATATATGCGGTAGGGGGAAAAGCCGATAAACGGGCTTGCCCTACAATTGCGTCGAATACCAAGGCCGGACTTGAATCCTGTGTCATCGAGATCGGATCTCACAATGGTTTGACGGCAGCCGCTCACGATTGTCCGCATAAATAAAAATGATTATCATTAGTGGGTGATAGAGGGGGTAGGGTTTACGCAAGGGGGCAAAGCGCCTCCGCCACAGCCTATTCTATCGAATCCATGGTTTTGGAACCACCAAGCGGCAGTACCGTTATTCAGCAGACTCTCTTTGGCTATCTAAGGGTTTTGCGGAACTACAAGGATCGCGTTTTTTTACGATCATTCGTTCTCTTTTCTTTGCTGTTATCTCGAATCTTAATATTGTTCGTCAATCGGAGTATGCCGTCACTGCCGAGAACTCCCAACTTGTTGGTGTGTTTGTTTGATAGAATTGTAGTGGTATCAAATACGGATGGTCGTCTGATACAGACGATTCGCCAACCGAATTTCCTTAGGACCGCGAGTCCATTGACCTGCTCTTTCTTGAGATAGTACTTGGGTTCGGAGGGAATCGGCCCCATACCGATTCGCTTATCTAAAAAAGATTTCATGCTGTAGTGGTGATTCCCAAGATATACGGCAGAGGTTTTATCCCGGTTCCTGGAATACACAGCCCCGCACAGTTATAAAATCCTGCCTTCTCTCAAAAGGAAATTATTTCCTAAATCGATGTTCAGATAAATAGACAATACCTCCACAATTCATAGGTATTGAACTATCTGAGAGCAAACGGAGTGAACAGTTTTTTACAATGTGGTAGAGCAATTAACGGGGCTGCTTCACTTAACCACTCAGGGTAATAATTTACATGGAAAGTTGAAGTTCTTGCTGTTGATGGTACCGGGGGCGGGACTTGAACCCGCATGATATTGCTACCGGTGGATTTTGAATCCACTGCGTCTACCAATTCCGCCACCCCGGCTTCGCGAAGCCGCAGAGTATACCTAATTTTTAGAGGCTATGCAGAATAATTGATGAAATCTTTGGGGGAGCCGGTCTTCTCCATCGCCCGTGCGGGCCGACCGAAATAGTAGCCCTGGCCATAGCGGAATCCCAGCTTGGCGAGCTGTTCCGCGATCTGGGCCGATTCAATACCCTCCGCCACCAGTAAGTGCCCGGACTCGGATATCATCTTCGCCAGGTGGTTTAGGATAAGGTTATCCGCCCTGTCGTCGACCAGCCGCGTGAGGGTGATATCAAACTTGACCACATCAACCGGCATGGCACCCAGATAACGCAGCGATGAGTATCCGCTGCCGAAGTCATCCAGGGCGATACTAAAGCCCATGTTACGCAGGATTTCCAAGTTCTTTCTGGCTGTTTGAAGCTGTGTGATGAGAGCGGTTTCGGTGATCTCTATCAGCAATTTGTAATCGGCCATGAACGGCTTGAATGCCGCTAACCCCAATATTTCACGCATTAAAAAGGCAAAATCCTGATACTTCGATATAATTCAGTTGCTTACACTGTAATCGAAAGGATTTTGCCTGTGACAAACTGTACCCAGACTGCCTTTGATTTTCCAGCCCTAAAACGCCGTAAGGTTCAAGCCGAGTTTTCCGGTGGCGATATCGCCTCGGACGGCGGCGTGTTGCTGCTGCGTGAGATCGACAGGCGTCTGGGATTGCTCGAGGCGGTTGATGCGGTCATCCCCGACCCGCGAGATCCCCGCTATATTGAACACAGCCAGTTGAGCCTGTTGCGCCAGCGAGTCTATGGGCTCTGCCTGGGTTATGAAGATCTGAACGACCATCAGACACTACGCACCGACCCGGCCCTACAGAGCTCGATCGAACGCGAGGAGGTACTGGGCAGCCAGTCGACACTTTGTCGGCTGGAGAACCGGGTCGATCGCCGGGTTGCCGTTGATGTCCACAACCTACTGCTCGAGCAGTTCATTGCCTCATATGATGCACCACCCGATGAGCTGATCCTGGATTTCGACGCCACGGATGATCCGGTGCATGGCCGCCAGGAAGGCCGCTTCTTTCACGGCTACTACGATCACTACTGCTTCCTGCCCCTGTATGTCTTTTGTGGCGATCAACTGCTGGTGAGTTATCTGCGGCCCAGCCGGATGGATGCGCCCAAGCATGCCTGGGCGATTCTGGCGCTGTTGGTCAAACGCCTGCGCCGGGCTTGGCCTGAAGTGCGTATCATCTTTCGGGGCGATAGCGGCTTTTGCCGTCACCACATGCTCAGCTGGTGCGAGCGCAACGCTGTGGGCTATATCGTGGGCATCGCCAAGAATGACGCCTTGCTGCGGTGTATCCGTGAGCCCATGCAGTGGGTTGAGGAACTGGCGAAGCGAACCGGCATGAAGATGCGGGAATTCTTTCAGTTTCACTATGCCGCCAGCACCTGGAAGACGCGTCGCAAGGTGATCGCCAAACTGGAGGTCACCGACAAGGGGCCAAATCCACGCTTCATCGTCACCAACCTGGCCGGCGACAAACAGCGCCTTTACGATGACCTCTACTGCGCCCGTGGTGACATGGAGAACCGAATCAAGGAGCAGCAACTGGGGCTGTTCGCCGATCGCACCAGCGCGCATTACTGGTGGGCCAATCAGTTTCGTCTACTGCTGTCCAGTCTGGCCTATGTGCTGATGGAGGCCATCCGGCGCCTCGCGCTGAAGGGCACGGAACTGGCGCGTGCACAGATGACCACGATCCGGCTCAAACTGTTCAAGATCGGGGCGGTCATCATTCGCAACACGCGACGGATCCGCTTCCTGCTCTCCAGCACCTATCCCTATCAGGCGCTGTTTTTCCAGGTGGCGGCACGACTCAAGCCGGGATAGCCCGGCAGAGTGCTGCCCCGGCACGTTGATCAACAATGGGGGTAAGGGGGAGTCTGCCCGGAGGGTGGAAAATCAGGGCTTGATAGAGGTTTGGTTCCCAGTGAGGGCAAACCATCCAAGCTTGGCCATATCACCGGCTAAATTTAAAAACGGATGAAACATGCGGGCTAACTGCTGCAGCAGCTCATGCTCTACGATGGCGGGAGCGGAGATATTGATTGAAACCCCCGTATTGACTGGGATCCTCCCCTCCCGGAGGTCGCTGATCGCCTTTTCAATAACATGGAAATCAAGGTCCAGATCGAGACTTCGTGCTTCGACTAGCGGGAATATGTGAGAGGGCATGATCAGTTGCCTGTCATGAACAATTCGCACCAGGGCTTCGTAATATTGGGGCTTGCCGTTTTCCAAATCCACAATCGGCTGGTAGTGCATGACAAGTCCGGTGCCACGGGTGACAGCCTCGTAGACCGCAGTGTGGGTACGATTGGAAAAGAGGCCGCGAGCGTTTTCCGCTAGCTCCGGTTTGAAACGTACAATACTGGAATAGCCGGGGCGCTTGGCAAAATGTATCGCAATATCCGCCTGCCAATGCAGGGCATTGATGTTTTCACCTTTTTCCGCTTTTATGTCCGCCACGCCAATACTTATCCGCACAGGCTCATTGATGCCGAGCTTGTCGAAGGGATAGTTGATGACGGCTAGATGACACTGTTTGGCAATCTGCATGGCTTTGCGGGACGGGATACCCATGAGAATGGTCGCAAATTCATCGCCACTGAGCCTGAACAGCTGATCCCGGCTGTGCAATATTTGCTTCAGTGTTTGTGCGACGGCGATTAATACCTCATCACCTGTATGATGACCATAAGTGTCGTTCAGTGCCTTGAAGTGGTTGATATCGAACAATATCAGACAGATTTCGTCAGCACTGTGCTTGAACACATCGGTTAGTTCCCTCCAGTAACTATCGAAGGCGCGGCGGTTCATCACGCCGGTCAATGGATCATGCTGCACGATATCATCCAACTCTTGAGTCTTCTGATCCAAGTATGAATTCGCCTGATTTAATCTGTTGTGGTAGGCGTACAGTGATGTCTGTATCTTATCCAGTTCCTTAATGAACAGTGGTTTCACTGTTTGTTGTTTAACCGCTGTTCGAGGTGAGCTTTGCAACTGATCGATCTGTTGCGATATTTGCAGTATCGGACGATTCACAAGACAGGCCGCCAATGGAAAGATCAACAGTGTCAGTATCAGCGCGGTACCGGCCAGCTGTAGCAAAGATTGCTTGACAACCGGCTTGATGGCTTGTGCATAGGGGGCGCTGGTAAGCCTGTAATCGATGTTCTCCAGCAGTGATCGGCTCGATATCATATCGATCTCATCGATGGTAACCCTGATACTGCTTTGGTCGATATGATTGAAGTGGCTGAAGCCTTTAAGAATCGGAAATAGGTTGTTTAAAGTGGCCAGATACCCCAGTTTCTTTCCGTTCAACGATTCCATCACCGGGATGATAACCACTATTAGCGGTTCGAAGTTATAAACCTGAATGTAATGACCGATACCATCGGTATCTATCTTCTGGGGCAGTATTGAGGTGTCCATGGGAGCGAGTACATTGCCATGGAGGTCATAGATCGCAACATCGAGCGTGTAGGCCGATACATGTTCGATGTTTTTTGCCCTGTATTGGTACCAATAGCTGTAAAAGGTTGGGTTGTTGAGCTGTTGCCCAACTTCCTCCCAAGCCGCGAGCTGGCGGGTTTTTTCTTTGCTCAGGCTGATGGCTTCGGATAATGCAGATTCGATTTCAACCGCTGCACTATGTTCATTGGCGATACGAAATTTATTATCCAAATGCTCAAACTCCCTGTAAGTGAGGTTACCGAGAGTAAATAGCAGGATTAGAAAAAGCACCACGAAGAGTATCGTGAAGAGACTGAGGGATAGCGGTTTTGGTCTGAAAGTCATGGACGGTGGCTCTGTTTATAATCCCTCATAATGATTTTTCAATGCCATCAAGCAGATCAAGTTCATATGCATGATCAAAAAAGTGGTCAGCTCCATCAATTTCTATAATGTGAGCCTGATGTGACTGCAACTGCGGCTTCCAGTCCGGATCCAGACGGTTGTCACCACCACCGAATATTATAGTGGGTTTTACCTTCATGCCTGAAATCGCCTTTAGTGTTCGATTCGGGTCCCAGGCAAGATAGGAAAGATAGTCTTTTGCTGTTGTGGCGTAGTGGTCACAATATGCCAACCGATATCTTTCTATTCGGACTCCATTCAGATTCAGATCGTCTTTAGCGCGCAATCGCTCTGCCGTATTCTCCTTTGCAACAGGACCTTGAAGGAATGCGATCAGGCTAATCAGCAGGCTCTTCTCAACGGGCGATTCGGGATAGGCATCGAGATAGGAAACCAGGTTCAAACTGCCGGCGCTATGACCGATGAGGGTAACAGGGCGATCTGTCTGATCGTAGAGCCAATCCACCCAAAGGGCGATCTCATGCGTGTCCTGCTGTATGGAGTGGTCATGAACGGCTTCACAAGCAAGACTTTGTTGTCGGTTATCGATGCCCAAGGACAGATTCGGCAGCAGTACCTTGTAACCGGCTTCATGCAGGGCATAACCAATACGGCGTACCGTAAAGAAATCCCGTGTCTGGAGAAAGCCATGCAGTATCAGTATTGGGGAGGCACTGCTTGTCGTATCAAGGTATTCCGCATTAATCGTCAAACCGCGGTCCGTTTGCAGGTGGATAATTTCGCTGCGGACTATACCGGACAGAAGAGGAAAGGCCAGCACAGCCAACAATTGAAATGCACGGCATGGTGCCTGAAACCTGTATATGATCATCCTAATCCCCAAAAACTATGTACCTGGCAATTTCGATGATGTTTGCAATTGCCAAAGTTTGTGACCGAGGCTCTGAATGTCTCCCTAATCCTTACTCAGAATATGGCCAATGGTTGATAATACTGCCAGATTGCGGAAAAGTGAATGATTCACCGCATTCACGTGACGTGCTACTATCCGCGCGCTATGCAGCTATCCGACTTTGATTACCACTTACCCGAGGAGCTTATCGCTCAGTTTCCGCATGCGCAACGTAGCGGAAGTCGCCTGCTTGGATTGTTACAGGGGGAGACGGGGCCGAAGGATCTGATGTTCACTGATCTTCCTTCACTACTACAGCCTGGGGATCTGTTGGTGCTGAATGATACGCGGGTGATGCGCGCACGGCTCTATGGAAATAAGTTGAGCGGCGGCAAGGTCGAAATATTGATTGAACGTATCCTGGAGCCGGGATTGGCGATGGCGCATATTCGCGCCAGCAAATCACCCAGGACCGGTTCTCACATTAAACTGGTCGACAGTGACCACACAGTGGAGGTCACGGGACGAGAAGGCGATCTGTATTCGCTTAGAACCATGACTAACGACTTCTATCATGTGATGAATAAGCATGGTCATATGCCATTGCCTCCTTATATCGATCGTAGCGACAGTCCTGTCGATGTGGAGCGTTACCAAACTGTTTTCGCACGGAAGCCAGGTGCGGTGGCGGCACCCACCGCGGGCTTGCATTTCGACCATGATATGTTGGATAGGCTCAAGGATATGGGGGCCGATCTTGCGACTGTGACCCTGCATGTGGGCGCCGGAACCTTCCAACCGGTGAGGGTGAGCAACCTGAATGAGCATGTCATGCACAGGGAGTATATCGAGGTTGACGAAGCAGTCTGTCAAAAGGTTGTTGATACGCGCGAAAGGGGTGGACGAGTGGTGGCTGTCGGCACGACGTGCGTGCGGAGTCTGGAGGCGGCCTCGGGTAACGGAACGATTGAGCCCTATCAGGGTGATACCCGACTCTTCATCAAACCGGGTTACCGGTTTCGCAGTGTCGATGCAATGATCACAAACTTTCATCTGCCCCAATCAACACTGTTGATGCTGGTGGCGGCCTTTGCGGGATATGATCGCATCATGAAGGCCTATCAGCATGCGATTGAAAAACGGTACCGTTTTTTCAGCTATGGCGATGCGATGTTCCTGACACCTGGCGGGGAATTCAAAAGATAAAAAAAAGCGCGGCAGGGGTGCCGCGCTGAATATATCCACCAAAGGAGGATGGAGGAGTGTAAAGTGCTGATAAATGATCAGCACTTAAACATTCTCTAATATAATTATGGTTCTGTCAAGATTAATTAGGGAAAACCCGAATGTCATCACAGAATTTTACAATGCACCCTAACCAGGCTTTCCAGTGAGCCGGGGTGTGTTGGAAGCTTTATAAGAAATCCTATGAAATTCGAGCTATTTCAAACAGATGGGCAATCACGGCGTGGTCGCTTGCAGTTCGACAGAGGAACCGTCGAAACCCCTGCGTTCATGCCCGTTGGCACCTATGGGACAGTCAAGGCAATGACCCCCGAGGAGCTGGTTGATTTGGGTGCCGAAATCATACTCGGCAATACCTTCCACCTGATGCTCAGACCCGGAACCGGGGTGATCCGCAAGCATGGCGACCTGCACGGTTTCGCCCACTGGGAGAGGCCGATTCTCACCGACTCGGGGGGATTTCAGGTCTACAGCCTGGGGGAGATGCGCAAGATCTCCGAACAGGGGGTCACCTTCCGCTCGCCCATCGACGGCGGCAAGGTCTTCATGGGCCCTGAAGAGTCGATGCAGGTGCAACGGGAGCTGGGCTCGGATATCGTCATGATCTTCGACGAGTGCACACCCTATCCGGCAACGGAAGAGGAGGCGAGGGTGTCGATGGAACTCTCGCTGCGCTGGGCGGCACGCAGTCGCGACGCACACGGTGACAATCCGTCGGCCCTGTTCGGTATCGTCCAGGGTGGGATGTTCGATGAGTTGCGCGATCGATCCCTGCGGGGTTTGATTGAGACCGGCTTCGATGGCTATGCGGTGGGCGGCCTCTCGGTGGGCGAACCCGAAGCGGATCGCTGGCGTATCCTGGATTTTCTCGGCCCGCGGCTGCCGGCGGACAAGCCACGCTATCTGATGGGGGTAGGCACCCCGGAGGACATCGTCGAGTCGGTGCATCGGGGCATCGACATGTTCGACTGCGTGATGCCGACCCGCAATGCGCGAAACGGCCACCTGTTCACTCATCAGGGTGTGGTGCGCATCCGCCATGCGGCCCATCAATACGACGAGAGCCCCCTGGATCCGGAGTGCGATTGCTATACCTGCACAAACTACAGTCGCGCCTATCTGCGCCACCTGGACAAATGCAACGAGATCCTCGGGGCGCGGCTGAATACCATTCACAACCTCTATTATTATCAGAAGCTGATGCGCGACCTGCGGAGTGCTATCGAGAGTGGGGCACTACAGGAATTTACTCAGCTGTTTTATGAAAAGCGGGGGGGCAAATGGGGGAAGTGTTCTTAGTATAGGCATCATCTACACATTGCTTAATAGACTAATGACTTTGGGGAGCAAATGTCTATTTTGCGACCTGAGCGGACTAAACCGAGTTGTTACTCTGACTCTAAAAGTCCTGGGCATTGACTCCGCCCCTGTTGCGGCAGCGCATCGCTTTTAGAAGCTGTCTTCCCATTGGTGGTTAGGGTAATTCAGCGGTCAGAGGCGTCTTCCAGTTCACGCACGAAAATCGCCTGATGGATATCACTGAGGCTAATGATCCCGGCCAGCCGGCAATCCTGGTCTACCACGGGGATGCGACGAAAACCGTGCAGGTCCATCTGTGCCGCCGCCTTCATGACAGGGGCGTCAATCTCTATGGAGATGACTGAGGGGGACATCAACTCACCGACAATTTTCTGCAGCACACCAACATATGAGGATTCCATCGCCTGGAAGTCCAGGGCCTGGGCAGGATCATCTAGAAACTGGGTATAGCCGGGCAGAAGGGCCTTGAGGATATCCTTCTCCGAGATGACGCCCACAAGCCGGTTATTATCATCAACTACAGGCAGTCCACTGATCTTCTCGCTTGCGATGGTCTCCGCTACCGATCGAATGGTGTCATTCTCTGTAGTGGTGTAGACACCGCGGTGCATGACATCACGCACCTGCATGGCGCCCTCCGACGCCGATGTCTGAGTTGATTGGGGAGTCCTATCGGGGATTTCCGGAAAGAAGTCCTTGCCCTCCCCGGGAACGATGACTCGCTCCTCTTCGCTCACGGGCTCCGGTTTTGGCCATTGACCTGGCACCGGGTTCGACTCAGTCAGAAAGCCAGAGGTCGCAGCCAGGTCCTTCATGACCGGGTTCCAGAAGAGATCATGACCTGGGACTTCACAGCTGAACTCGATGGGAATGCCGTTAGGGTCGTAGGAGTAGATCGACAAGAAACAGCCGTGATCGATAATATCCGAGCAGTGGAATCCTGCCGCATCCAGGCGGGACATTATCTCCCAGAGGGCATTCTTGTCGGCCACGCCGATGGCAATGTGGTCGAAGATGAACGATCCTTTCACCGGATCACCGTGTCGACGTGGTCGAACGGGCTCCACATCATGCCACTCGAAAAACGAGATGCGGTTATTGCCGGAAACGAGGAAGAAGTACTGTCGGTAGCCGGGTGACCCGTAGGCATAGACAAGGCGCATCCCCAGCAGATCTCGCCAGAACTTGACCGTCAGTTCGATGTCGTGGGTGGCAAAGGCGGTATGGTGAATGCCGGTGAACTCAGTTTTCATACGCTTGCTTGATGCTTGTAATCACTCTGGCTAAGACCCTATCCATCGCCTCTTCCCCCGTCAAGTCAACCGTGGAGGCGCTGCCGATTGGTCCATAGATATGAACAACAAGTTTGGGATCAGAGTAAAATTATCTGGCAGCGTATATTGGCAATTGCTAAAGGCCTGGTTTTAGCCGAAGCGACCGTCCCCTGGACGCTGAACCGGCCATAATTTCGTCAGATCTCCGTTTGCTCGACCATCTCGAGTGCTTTCCATAGACAAACGGGTCCAGCCCGATCATCGCGATACCTCTTTGCGACCTTTGCTGACATTCATAATCTTCGTCTATATGGCGGAAACCGGCGAGGAGCGGACTTTCTGCCCCTCTTTCCCACTGGTAGAGCGCACCATATTCTTGTAGACGGATTCCCGCCATTTAGCAGAGAATAAATCGTTTACCCGAATTGTTGTTCCCAGCCTCCCGTGTAGGCTTTACAGTCGTTCCTTGTTTCTGTACAGGAAAGTCGCATGAAAATTGCCGTTATCTACAACCGTGAGTCCCAAAAGGTCATTAACCTTTTTGGCCAGCCCAATCGCGAAAAATATGGCCTTGCTGCCATTCGTCGTATCGTCGATTCATTGAAGAAAGGCGGCCACCAAGTCCAGGCTTTCGAGGGCGACAAGGATCTGATAGACAGTCTTGAGGAGTTCATGCCGCGTACTCTGGTTGGCGAGCGCCCTGGTATGGCTTTCAACCTTTCCTATGGAATTCAGGGTCAGGCGCGATACACACATGTGCCGGGTATTCTTGAAATGGTCGGTGTGCCCTATGTGGGGTCTGGACCGTTGGCACATTCGCTCGCGCTCGACAAGGTCGTTGCCAAGATGCTGTTCGTTCAGAACGGTGTGCCGACTCCGGAGTTTGCCGTACTCGATGCTACAGCTTTCGAGATGCCGGAGCTTGAATTCCCCCTGATCGTTAAACCCAAGAACGAGTCAGTGTCCTTTGGTATCCGCATCGTCAACGACGAGTCAGAACTGCGGGAAGCGGCTGATGTCATTTTTAAAGAGTACGATCAGCCGGTATTGGCGGAACGATACATAGAGGGGCGCGAAGTCAATATCGGGCTGCTGGGGAATGGCTCAACACTTGAGGTTTTTCAACCCGCTGAGCTGGTATTTGGTGAAGGTGGGCCGAATATCTATACCGAAGAGGACAAACGGAAACAGTCGGGCCGGGAAGTAGGGGTGCAGTGCCCCGCTAACCTGGACAAGGGAACCGCCGAACTGGCTCAGGGAATTGCGCGAAAAGCCTTTAACGTATTGGGATGCTATGACTGTGCCCGGGTTGATATGAGGCTCGACGCCGATGGCAATCTTTACGTGTTGGAAGTGAACAGTTTGCCCAGTTTGGGAGAGCATGGTTCGTACGTGGCAGCTGCAGATGCCATGGGTTTGGATTTTGCCGGGCTGGTCAATCGCCTGGTCGAGGTTGCGTCGGCACGTTACTTCGGTACACCGAATCCCCCGGAGCTGGTGCGCACCAGGAAGACGCCTTCTGAGCGCGTGTTCCGTTATCTCACCGAACGACGGGACCGGCTGGAGAAGAGCATCGAGCAATGGGTGAGTCTGTCAAGCCATAGCGATGATCCTGTCGGGATTCGGCAAGCTGCGACCAAGATCGCGGAGTTGATGAAGGAGCTTGCTCTTCAGCCAGTAGACCGATTCACCGATGCTCCCCATGTCTGGACCTGGGAGTCTGCCAAAGGGATGCGGAATGGTACGCTATTGGTATGCCATATCGATGTACCATTCAACTCCATAATGGGTGGCGAACATTTTCACCGTGACCCGGAGTGGCTGTATGGCGAGGGTGTCGGCGCTTCTCGCGGTCCCCTGGTACAGTTGGAGTATGCGCTACGTGCATTGTATGTAGCGCGTAAGCTGAAGGGGATTCCCCTGGGTGTAATGATCTATGCCGACGAGGGGCGTGATTGCGTGGAGTCGGCAGAGTTCATTGAGCAGGCTGCTGGTGAAGCTAAAGAAGTACTTGTACTGCGACCAGGAAATCTCAACGACAGCATTGTCACTGGTCGGCGAGGTCAGCGTCGTTACCGTGCATTCTTCCAGGGCAAGCCCAAAAAGTTGGGCCAGGCAGACAAGCAGAACGAAGTGATGCACCGTGCACTTGCTACACTTGAGGATATCTCCCAGCTCACATCACGGAAGAATCGACTGGCCGTTTCAGCTGTGGACATAAGGGCGGAATCCTATCCACGGCTCTTGCCTCACCGTGTTATAGCAACACTGCAGGCGTCTTTCCCGAACACCCGTGCTGGCGACAAACAGGAACAGGCAGTGCAAGTGGTGTTGGATAAGCAAGCGGTAGAATTGGCGCTGTTGTCTGATCGACCGGCCATGCCCACGCGCCGAATCAATTCTACCTTGGTAAGCAAGCTAAGAGAGGTCGCCGGAGAATGGGATATCCCCATTAATGCGGAAACCAGCTTGTGGCCTTCCGTGGCGGGGCTGGTCTCACCCCAGGTACCGGTCGTCTGTGGGTTGGGTCCTGTTGCGAGAGGCCTGTACACCGGTCAGGAGGCGGTATCACGCATCAGCTTGGTACAACGCTCGTTGCTGTTGGCTGAGTTTCTTCTTAGTCAAGGCCAATAGGGGAGATCAGCAATGACACCCCGAAAGACACGTAGCCCACTGGATACTGACCTGCTCGACCCGAGTGACCATCGAGTTATCCAACCGCAACGCGTAGGGACATCCAAGCTAGCCCGGATATTTCATCCATTTGCCGATACTGGCACGAGGAGAAGGCCGGGACGAGAAACAGGATGATACCGGCTCCAAACGCCCCGATTTCTGGCTGACAGGCACAGCTTCCCCTTACCCCGTTATTTATCAACGTGCCGGGGCAGCACTCATCGCGTGCTATCCTGGCTCCAGCCGTTCGGCCACACTGAAGAACAATGCCTGGTAAGGAAAGACACTGGAGAGCAGGAAGCGGACACGCCGGGTATTGCGTATCACCACCGCACCCACTTTGAGTAGTTTAAGCCGCAGCGTGCCGACCTGGGTCTTGGCCAGTTCTGTACCCTGTAAGGCCAAGCGGCGAATCGCTTCCATCAACACATAGGCCAGGCTCGACAGCAGCAAGCGAAACTGATTGGTCCACCAATGATGTGCACTGGTGCGATCAGCAAACAGCCCCAGCTGTTGTTCCTTGATGCGGTTTTCCATCTCGCCCCGCGCACAATAGACGTCGTCGTAAAGGGTTTGGGCATCGCCGTTGAGGTTGGTGACGACAAATCGGGGATTACGCCCTCGCTCACTCACCTCCAGCTTGGCGATCACCGCGCGTCGACGGCGCCAGCTGCGTGCACCGTAGCGCAGGCCAAGGAAGACGCGTTGCTTCTGTCCGTTGGCCTTGAAGCATTGCTCGACTGCAGTGAAGTCTTCCTCGATCATCCGTTGCAGGCGGTGGTTGCGCGCCAGGCCTACGATGTAGCCAATGCCATGGCGTTCACACCAGCGCAGCATGCGGTGACGACAGAAGCCCGAGTCGGCTCTCAGGATGATCCGCACCGCCGGCCACGCCTGACGCAAGCGTTTGACCAGCAGGGCGAGGATCGCCCACGCATGTTTCGCCCCGTCGATCTTGCTCGGGCGCAAATAGCTGACCAGCAGTTGTTCGCCGCAAAACACGTACAACGGGAGAAAGCAGTAGTTATCGTAGTAACCGTGGAAGAAGCGGCCTTCCTGCAGGCCGTGAACCCGGTCATCGGTGGCGTCGAAGTCCAGGATCAACTCCTCGGGTGGCTCGGCAAACGAGGCGATGAACTGCTCGATCAGGACCTGATGGATCGCGACAGCGGTTGCCCGATCTGACCGATTCTCCAAGCGACAGAGCGTGGGTGAACTGCCCAGTGCCTGATCCTGTTCCACGGCCGTCTGAAAGGCCAAATCTTGTCGCAGACTGTCGTGATCGTTGAGGTCTTCATAGCCCTGGCACAGGGCATAGACCCGCTGGCGTAGTAGAGAAATCTGATCATGTTGCACATAGCGGCCATCGCGTGGATCAGCGAGAGTGTCATTGACGGCTTCAAGCAATCCCAGCCGTCGGTCCGCTTGTCGTAGCAACAACACGCCGCCATCACTGCTGATATCACCACCGGAAAAATCCGCTTCAACCTGGCGGCGTTTTACCGCTGGAAAAGCAAAACGACCTTGGGTACATTCTGTCACAGGCAAAACCTCGTTCAATTTCAGCCTAAGTAACTGAATTCTATTGAACTACACGGGTTTTACCCTCTTTATTTGTGAAATATTCGGGCTAGGGATGGTGGCTACCCAGCATTACATCGCCACAGAAGCTGGTGAGGTGATGCTGCGTAGCGGTGGAAATGCCGTGGATGCCGCAGTTTCAGCGGCTTTCGCCCTCGGTGTTGTCGAGCCTGCCGCCTCCGGACTGGGCGGGCAAACCATGATGCTGCTTCACTTGGACGAAAGTGGACGAAAATTCTGCCTTGACGGGGGCACGCGCGCACCTCATCGTACCCCGCCTGGTGAGTTGGATCGTGCTGAACAACTCCGAGGTCACAAGGCGACGACGGTTCCGTCGACTCCGGCAGTGCTGGCCTGGGCATTGCAGCACTACGGTACCAAGTCTTTGGCTGAAGTTTTGGAGCCGGCTATCGACACAGCTGAGTCGGGCTATCGAATTTCTCCTCTACAGCATTTCCTTACCAAGCGCGAAATCAAGCACCTGAAGGCACATTCCGGTGGCGATCTTTTTCTCAGGGGAGGAAAAACCAACTACCCGATTGGCTCTGTATTCAAGCAGCCAGTCCTTGCCAATACCTTGCGTCAACTTGCCAAGTCGGGCGTCGAAGATTTTTACCAGGGAGAGATTGCCCGTCAGATACACGAGGACATGGAGGCAAACGATGGCCTGATCCGCGATGATGACCTGGCACAGATTCCCTGGCCGGTGGAAAGGCGCCCTCTGGCTACCCATTTTGGAAATCAACGGGTGTTTACTTTTGGTCCTCCTGGCGCTGGACGCACGTTGATCGAGGCCCTGAATCTGCTCGAACAGTTTCCTGTAGAGGCTCGAGACCCAGAGACACCGGAAGGTGCATTGCTGCTGGCCCATGTTATTCGCAAGGCTAATCTGGATAGGAGTGACAGGCCTGATGACCCAACGCTTTTTGCCCAGGAAGTCGAACTGGGTGAAGACATTACCCATGTGGACTATGCGAAACGCATCGCCGAAAGAATCAAGTCACGCATCAAGACGCAAGGTGATACCACCCACCTCTCGGTGATGGATAAGGCCGGAAATGCAGTCGCGTTGACGCAGTCTATAGAGCGTGTGTACGGGTCGTTTTCTGCCTCACCTGAGCTGGGCTTTCTTTACAACAATTACATGAGCGCCTTCGAGTACAAGGACATTACACATCCATACTACCTGCGACCCAATGCCGTACCCTGGGCTTCAGTGGCACCGACAATTGTTTTTCAGGGCTCGAAGCCTTGGCTGACACTTGGTTCACCCGGTTCAGAGCGTATCGTTTCCTCCATCCTGCAAGTGCTGCTGAGACTGGAACAGGGGAGCAGTCCTTTTGATGCAGTGGAAGCACCGCGCATGCATTGCTCCATCAAGGGAAAGGTCTCGATGGAAGGGACGCGGATGCGTGATGACATTCCTTTATTACTCCAACGACACGGCTTCGATATTGATATTCGCGACCCTTATTCGTTTTACTTAGGGTGTGTTCAATTGGTTCTCCATGAGAATGACAAATTTCTAGGCGTAGCAGACCCAAGGCGGGATGGTTCAGCGAAAGGACCGAAAGAGTGACCCTCCCGCTAATGATTTCCGTTCCGCATGGTGGTCACACAATACCACCCAGACTCCTAGAAAAATGCCTGTTATCCGAAAGGCAGATCATCAAGGATGGCGATGAGTTCGCTCAGGCCATTTACGCTCCTCTGGAAAGTGAGGTGGCATCCTATATCAGCACCGATATTGCACGGGCAGTGCTAGATATGAATCGTACTGAAGATGACTTACGTAGAGATGGTGTGGTGAAGACGCACACGTGCTGGAATGAGCCTATCTGGAAAGAGTCGCTTACTGAGGAAGAAGCCCGGTGGCTGATCGATACTTATCATCTCCCCTACCACCAGCGACTGAGTGAACAGGCTAGGCGTACCGACCTGCTTCTCGCTGTCGACTGCCATACCATGGCAGCAAATGGGCCACCGGTTGGTCCTGACCCTGGCCAGGAGCGTCCGCAGGTGTGCTTGGGAAACGTCAATGGGAAGAGCTGCCCTGATGAGTGGTTGAGCATCATGCAGGATGCTTTCCGAAAACATTTTTCCGGTGTAGTGACCGTTAACGAGCCCTTTTCCGGAGGCTATATCACTAAGGCGCATGGTAAGGAAATGCCATGGTTGCAGTTGGAGCTTTCCCGTGGAAATTTTGCTACGCCCTGGGAAAAGTCTAGCCCCAATATTTCACGCATTAAAAAGGCAAAATCCTGATACTTCGATATAATTCAGTTGCTTACACTGTAATCGAAAGGATTTTGCCTGTGACAAACTGTACCCAGACTGCCTTTGATTTTCCAGCCCTAAAACGCCGTAAGGTTCAAGCCGAGTTTTCCGGTGGCGATATCACCTCGGACGGCGGCGTGTTGCTGCTGCGTGAGATCGACAGGCGTCTGGGATTACTCGAGGCGGTTGATGCGGTCATCCCCGACCCGCGAGATCCCCGCTATATTGAACACAGCCAGTTGAGCCTGTTGCGCCAGCGAGTCTATGGGCTCTGCCTGGGTTATGAAGACCTGAACGACCATCAGACACTACGCACCGACCCGGCCCTACAGAGCTCGATCGAACGCGAGGAGGTACTGGGCAGCCAGTCGACACTTTGTCGGCTGGAGAACCGGGTCGATCGCCGGGTTGCCGTTGATGTCCACAACCTACTGCTCGAGCAGTTCATTGCCTCATATAATGCACCACCCGATGAGCTGATCCTGGATTTCGACGCCACGGATGATCCGGTGCATGGCCGCCAGGAAGGCCGCTTCTTTCACGGCTACTACGATCACTACTGCTTCCTGCCCCTGTATGTCTTTTGTGGCGATCAACTGCTGGTGAGTTATCTGCGGCCCAGCCGGATCGATGCGCCCAAGCATGCCTGGGCGATTCTGGCGCTGTTGGTCAAACGCCTGCGCCGGGCTTGGCCTGAAGTGCGTATCATCTTTCGGGGCGATAGCGGCTTTTGCCGTCACCACATGCTCAGCTGGTGCGAGCGCAACGCTGTGGGCTATATCGTGGGCATCGCCAAGAATGACGCCTTGCTGCGGTGTATCCGTGAGCCCATGCAGTGGGTTGAGGAACTGGCGAAGCGAACCGGCATGAAGATGCGGGAATTCTTTCAGTTTCACTATGCCGCCAGCACCTGGAAGACGCGTCGCAAGGTGATCGCCAAACTGGAGGTCACCGACAAGGGGCCAAATCCACGCTTCATCGTCACCAACCTGGCCGGCGACAAACAGCGCCTTTACGATGACCTCTACTGCGCCCGTGGTGACATGGAGAACCGAATCAAGGAGCAGCAACTGGGGCTGTTCGCCGATCGCACCAGCGCGCATTACTGGTGGGCCAATCAGTTTCGTCTACTGCTGTCCAGTCTGGCCTATGTGCTGATGGAGGCCATCCGGCGCCTCGCGCTGAAGGGCACGGAACTGGCGCGTGCACAGATGACCACGATCCGGCTCAAACTGTTCAAGATCGGGGCGGTCATCATTCGCAACACGCGACGGATCCGCTTCCTGCTCTCCAGCACCTATCCCTATCAGGCGCTGTTTTTCCAGGTGGCGGCACGACTCAAGCCGGGATAGCCCGGCAGAGTGCTGCCCCGGCACGTTGATCAACAATGGGGGTAAGGGGGAGTCTGCCCGGAGGGTGGAGAATCAGGGCTTGATAGAGGTTTGGTTCCCAGTGAGGGCAAACCATCCAAGCTTGGCCATATCACCGGCTAAATTTAAAAACGGATGAAACATGCGGGCTAGTTGGGTATTATCATCGCTTAAACACGCAGTTGAGAGCATAAAACTGCTATAAGCTGTAAGGCTTAAGTCAAGCGAGACGGACGTTTCTGAAACATGTGTTGTGGGGTGTCGTTACGATTTCTACAATGTTTCGAGTTGTCTGGCAGCAAATAGCCAATTATTGTATGAGCTCGGTTGCGGTCGCTCAACGCTATCCCTTGAACTTCTGCTCCAGGCCGATTCCAGAATTTTCACTTACCGTTAATTGAGATTTTATTCAGACACTACGTCGTGATAAGTAATCTGTAACTGTGCTTTTATCCATAATGTTCATGATTCACGAAATTCATTCAATAAATCCGGTGCAAGGTTTATTGTGAGCCCGCATCTGTAAAGCCATCCGAAGTAATCATTTCCCCATCTCCGTCGATGATCACGGCATCGATATCCTCCAGACGATTGACCAGCGCCATTCCCTTTTCCGCGCCAAGCACGAAGACGCTGGTGGATAGGGCATCGGTGAGGGTTGCGTTGGGGCCGATGATGGTGACGCTCTGCAGGGTTCCGGCGGAGCGTCCGGTTTTGGGGCTGATGATGTGGTGGTAGCGTACACCGTCGCGTTCGAAGAAGCGTCCGTAGTCCCCGGAGGTGGAGATGGCATTGTCGACAAGGGGCAGCATGGCGGCCATGCGTTCCTTGTCCCTCGGCGCCTGGATGCCGATGTGCCAGGGCCGGCCACGGTGGTCGCCCAGCAGGCGGCTGTCTCCACCGGCGCTGATCAGCGCATGCCCGATGCCTCTCTGGCGCAACAGTTCGATGCCCCGGTCGACGGCGTAGCCTTTTGCGATGCCGCCGAGGTCGATACGCACACCTGGCTTCTCGAACGAGACCGTGCGGTTAGCCGCCACCAGTCGAATATTGCGATAGTCGATCAGGGGCAGGGTACGGTCGATCGTCGAATCGCTTGGCTTTATTCCCTTGCGATAGTCGTAACGGTGCCCAATGGAGGCGAAGGTGATATCGAATGCGCCTTCGGTCAGTGCGGAGTATTCGAGGGAGGTTTCGAGCAGGCGGAAAAACTCCTCCGAGATAACCACAGGTTCGCTTGCGGCCATACGGTTGACGAGGGCGAGTTCACTTTGCTCGATATAGGGGCTCAGTTTTTTGTCCAGACGTCGAAACTCCTCCATGACGGCTTGAGCCGCCGCCTCGCCTCGGCTTTTGTCCTGGTGCCATAGCTGGACACTGACTTTGGTGCCCATGATCGCCTCTGCTTTACTGATCCATGCGGCGTGCAGCGGTTGAAACAGAGCGCAGCAGGAAACCGCTATCAACAGCAGGAGGTGATTATGAATAGTCCACATCATTCTTCCGAATTTCATCAGAGAAATATTTGCGCTTATTCGCGGTGATCGGCGTTCATTTGCGGCTTGTCTTTAACAGTTCATTAGCCATTTGACCAAGGTCTGTTGAGTAAACCAGGGATCATCAACCGCCTGCAAAGGGAAACACTGTTGCAGGCGGATAATGGTTTCATCAAGAGGGCAGAAAATCGATGGGATAGGAGACCACCGCGGTATCTACGTCCTTGGCGGGAAACTTAAACAGCTTGATACGTGACACCAGCTTGCGTTCCAGTTTCTTATCGTTCAGCTCGGATGAAAGTATGACGCACCTGGTCACCTTTCCAGCAGGTGTTATCGTCAACTCCAACACTACCTTGCCGCGCAGTGTGGGGTCTTTCCGCAAGGCGCGATTGTAGAGTGCGTAGACAGCCCCTTTGTTCTGATCGAAGACCACCTGTATCTCTTCACGGGTACGGTTCCCTTTGAAGTTCTTGCCTTTGCCCTTTCCGCGGGCCGCCGCTTTCGTCTCCTCGCTGATGGCGCTGCTCTGCACCTCGGTCGTTCGGCGTCCCGAGAGTCCGGCGCCTCCCGTCTCACTGCTCAGGGCCGCGGTATTGATCCCGCCACTTCCGCTGGCGACGCCGGATGAGATGATCGAACGTTGGCTGCGGTATGTCTTCTTACCGGTGGTCGATAGTTTCTGTACACCCTTGACACTCGATTCGATCCGCTCTTCGCGCAGGTCCGCCAATTGATCGGCGAAAGCCAGCAGGCCCGCGCTTGCCGCTTTCTTGCGCGCGTCCTCTTTAGTCGGCTTTTTCTTCGCCACCTGCTTTTCCGGCGGCTTTTGCGGTTCGGGTTTCTTCTTCTCTTCCGGCTTCTTCTTCTCCGGTTTTTTCTTCTCGGGTTCCGGCAGCTTCTTCTTGACGATCTTTTTCGGTTTCGGCGGCTCTTTCTTCTGCTCGAGGATCAGTCTCGCCAGCCGGGGCGGCAGGGTCTGTTTCTTGAAACGTTCTTTTTCCGGCAGCTCGATCATCGGCACGATGGCGCCTGACAGCAGCGCGATGATGAGTACCACCAGGGCGATGATCTGAAATCGCCGCTCGTCGGCGGATGCCGTGTACCAGGGTAGATAGGTGGAGTGTCGATAGGAGGCGCTCACAGCGGCTGTCCTCCATTGGGCTTTTCACTCTTTCTCAATACCGCCAGGGAGACGTGGGGGTATTCAGACTCGGCGCAGGTCGCCATGACGCGCTTCAGCAGGGTATAGGGAATCGTCTTTTCACCCATGATGGTGATCTTGCCCCTGAAGGGTTCCAGGCGGCTGGTTTTGGATCTCTCCGCATGACGCTGCAGTTCGCTCTTCAAGGCGGGCAGCGTGGTCCCGCTGGGCAAGGGTTGTGCAAGGTCCATGACCCGGTGGCCCTGTACCAGGATCTCATTGTGATTGACCATCACCACCAGGGTCTCGCGGGGTTTCAAGCTTGCCACCGACTCGGGCAGGCTCAATGCCTTTGCGTTGGGCAGCACCTGAACCTCACCGGAATTGACCAGCAGGAAGAACACCAGGATGGTAAAGATATCCATCAGGGAGACCAGGTTGAGTACGGCATGGCCTTTGTTTCGCCGATGATGACGATCCATGCGTTTCGCCCGGCGTGACATCTTCATGATGCGTTACCTTCGTCCTGCTTCTGCGCGGCTGCCGGCGGGGCATCGCCCAACGCAATACCGGGGAACAATTCATACTGAACGAGGGTGCCGGCTTCCAAGTTCTCTGTCATGCGCACGGCATCCATCACCTGCACCATGGTTTCATATTTGGTATTCGGTTCCGACAGGATGAAGATGTTGCGTTTATCCTGAAAGCGTACCTTGATCTGAACCAGCAGCTCGTTCAAACCTTTCACGTCGTAACCATCCGGGGTGCTCTTCAGACGTCTGATCAGGCCGCCTTCCCGATCCGCAACCTCGAGGCTGTCGGGGCGGATGATCACTTCCAGCTGAAGCTCTTTGATCGCCTTCAGGGTGCCTTCACTGGCAGGGGGAAGATAGAGCTCGATAATGGAAAATCTGGAAAACGCGGCGGTGATCAGCAAAAAGGGGATCAGGATCACCATCAGGTTGAGGAAGGCTGTAATGTTCAGCTCTTCCCCCTGTCGATGGCGCCTCAGCCGTTCTCTCATGCCTTGCTCTGTGTGCTGAATGCCTGTTCGCTGAAGATGCTGAGGAATTTCACCGAGGCCATCTCCAGGCTGTCGACGATGGCGGTGGTCTTACTCTGCAGCAGTGCATACACCAGCAACAGGGGGATGGCCGCCATCAGGCCGAAGGCGGTTGTGTTCATGGCCACCGAGATACTGGCTGACAGCAGGTCCGCCTTCTCCGCGGGATCGGCGTTGGAGACGGCGGTAAAGGCCTGAATCAGACCGATGATGGTGCCCAACAGGCCGAGCAGGGTAGCGATATTGGCAAGCGTGCTGAGATAGTGGGTGCGTTTTTCCATCCGCGGGATCGCCTCCATCAATCCCTCCTCCATGGCCACCTCCACATCGTCCCGGCGCCTTGCGGTACGTGCCCGTGCCAGGCCGTAGGTCAACATGGTGCCGATGGCGGTCTTGGATTTGTTGGCGGTCTCCATGGCGGACTTGAAGTCGCCGTCATTGAGATGGGGCAGGACCTTTCTCCAGGTGCGCTTGTTGCTGCCGGTCTGTATGGTCAGAAAGACCCAGCGTTCGATGGCTATCGCCACGCCCCCTGCAAAGATCAGCAGGATAGGGTACATAAAGAGTCCGCCTTCCTGAAAAAATCGGATGATGGGGTCGATGAGCTCCATAGGATTCTCCGTTGTTTAACGCCTGAATATCGGTTTACTGTAAATATATGCATCCACTGGTGGATAAAAACACACATCTGATGCAAGAAGTCGGGTTGTTTCAGTCATGCGGCACCATGCAATGGATTCTTTACGGTTTTTCACTGAATGTCTGGTACCAATCGATCTGTCTGCGAAATACATCACGGTCCAGCGGAGCAAACAGCTCATCTCTGCGACCTGTTTCAGGGGGCATCATATTGGTGAGGCGCTTGGCTGAACGCCAGGGCACTACATAGAGTATATTGGGCGACTCTTTGTTGCCGAAGATGGCCGTGCCCTCCAGGTCGAGACGCTGTTCCGCATGCAGATTATGTGACGACAGCAACAACACAGTCATCGCTATCATCAACACGCTTTTATGTAGCCTTTTCATCATATCCGCTTTCCGCTATTTTGATGACTTGATGCGCCGTTCGAGATCCAGAATCCAGCCGCCAATCTCCTTATCTTTCGTGTCGCCCAATGCCTGGCAGCGCTTATAGTGCTGCAGCGCCAGTTCGGGTTTGCTCAGATAAAGATCGTAAAGGATTCCCAGATTACGGTGAGCGAACAGGTAATCGGGTTCGATTTTCAGGGCCGTGCGATAGGTCTGCTCCGCCTGCTGAAACTTTCCCTGCATCCTGAGTGCAACACCCAGTTGGTTATGGGCGGGCAGGCTGTCCGGCTTCAACTCAATGGCGGTAGTAAATGACTCTGCGGCCCTGGCCGGTTCACCTTCATTCAGCTGTATGATTCCCAGGTTGATGTGGGGACCAGGCAAGCGGGGATTTTGATCGATCAATGCCTGCAGGTTCAGTTTCGCCTTGTCGATTTTATCCTGACGCATCAACGCGACAGCCGCATCGAATCTTTTTTGCAGTTGCGGGTCGGCACTGCTCGATTGGTCAGCCCCAACCTCACTGATTACAGGCCTGACTTTGTCTTTAGTCGCTGTGGTCGTAGCGCTGCATCCCGATAGAAGCAGGAAAATTGAGATCATACCTGAGACAAGACTGACGCCTGTCCATTTGCGGGAATGGATACTAATTGATTGCATCGATCCACGCCTCCCGCTTCTCCTGTTTTGCATAGCGCCCGGGTAAAAGTTTTGCCAGTGCGTTGAAGCTCTTTATTACCCACTCGTCATAGATACCGCCGGACACTCTTTCGATATTTGATTCGTAGAGCGAGATCGCCTTCTCTTCAAACGGAAAGGCCTGCTCTTCCAGCAGAATCTCGTATTGCTCCAATTCATCCGTGTTCAATCCCTTCGGTCTCTCGGACTCCATCAAGGCTGTGCCGAACTGCCGGTACATTTCACCGATTTGGTAAGTGGCACTGGTCGTGACCTCGGCCACGCCATACTTGACCGCCTTTTTATAGGCGCTGATGGCAGTCTGCATCTGTTGCTTTTTACGCTTCAGATTTTTCTCCAGCGGCGCCTTCAGCTTAATACCCTGGAAACGCTTCATGTTTGCCTCTGCAAGTTGCAAAGACGCTTGAGCCGCCAGGTAGCGCGTGCGGTCACTGCGTTGCTTTCCAGCACCTGCATCGATCTTGATCAACTCCTTCAGCCACCAGTCCCGCTTACCCTTTTCACCTCTCTTATGGTAAAGCTCAACCAGTTTTTGTCCGCCCTCCATCGCTTGTTCAACCGGAGCCGGAAAGGCCTTGATATAGCTTTTGTAAGCGGCAATCGCCTGCTTCTCTTTGCCCGCTTTTCCATACAGCTCCGCAGAGCGCCAGCCGGCTTCACGGCGTAATTCGGGGGAGGATGCCTGGGTGGACAGAGTCGCCAGTTCCGCAGCCGCCTTGAGGGGTTGCTTGGTCTCCATGTAGGCGACAGCCAGTTTACTGTTGACCTCCGGTATCAACTCGCTTTTCGGGTATTTGGCCTTATAGGATTCCAGGATTTTAACCGAACCGGCCCAGTCTCCTGCAGCGATCAGGCTGGCGGCGGCATCATATTCCGCAGTGGACAATATCTCTGCTTTCGGTGCCTGCTTACCGATGCGCATAAAGGCTTGAGCCGCCCCTTTGTGATTGCCCTGGGAGCGTAGTGCCGCACCCTGTTGGTAGATGCTCGCAGCCAGTCTCTCCTGAAGGAGTTTTTTCTCCTTGGCTTTGCCGGGTAGCAGCTTCAGTGCCTGTTGATAGGCGGTTTCGGCAGCCGGGTAGTCCTTTTGCTCGAAGGCGGCGTGTGCGGCTATTGTCCAGGCAGTGCGCCGCAGTTTTTTCTCGGCGGGCGGGGTTTGATTGGCAACCTGCAACGCGGCGCCCCGGGCTCGTCCAACATGCTTGAGCTGCAGCAGCTGATCAGCCGCTTCAGTCAAAACCGCGGCTCTGCGCGGATCCTTGGGGAAGATATCGCAATATTTCAGGGCACTCTCGACACCCTGCCGGCGCCAGGCCTCCCGTTTGTCTTCCGGCAGCTGTTTACTCTGAGCGGCGTAGGCGAGGAGGGCGGCATAGCCCGCTTCAGCCTGTTTGTCATGGGCCGGCAGATTGTATGCGCTGTCTTCATAGGCGATAACGGCTTCAGGATACTTTTTTAATTCGAACAGCAATTCGCCGAGCAGGAAACTGATGCTGCCCGCAGTCGGATCATCGGAGAATGTATCCAGGTACAACCGATACCAGCGGGCAGCTTCGGCGCCTTGTTCCGTCTGCTGGGCAGCGATCCTCTTATCCTTGCTTTTTTTGTATTCCTGGGCCAATGCATGGTGGTATTCAGCAAGCTCCTTCAGGTAGTCCCTCAATTGCTGATTCAACCAGGCCTGATTCTCTCCATCCTGTTTGTTCCAGGGATCACTCCCCACGGCGTAGTGTTGGACAAATGATTTTTTACTTTCGATGGCGCGTCTGGGGAAGCCATTCTCGGTATAGATGTCGACTACCTTTACTGACAGGCGCGGCGACTGGGGATGGTCCGGGGAGAGATCCACAAAGGCCAGATAGGCGTCTGCCGCATCCTGGATGCGTTCCTGCTTAAGGTAGAGGTCACCCAGTCCCTGATAGATCATGTACTCATAGTTGCGGTGACCCTTACTGTCGAAATATCGGCTGATACGCTTTGCGCCACCGAGTTCAGAGAAGGTCAGGCTAATGACCCTGATGGTCTCTTTCAGCAGCTTCTGATCTGCGGGAGAGAGTTTGCCGACATCAATCTGCTCCTTCTCTTTCAGGTTTCGATCGAGTAGCTGTGTGAATGAATCGAGTCCCTGTTCGATATTTCGCTGTTTGAACAGTGACCAGCCATGTTTGAAAAGCGCCCGATCGTAGTAGGGTGTCTCTTTGCGTTGCTGAAGAATGGCTTCGTATGCCGATTCGGCGCGGTTGAACTGCTGTACGACAAAAAAATGTTCGCCACGCCGGAATTGTGCTTCCTGCCAATAGGGGCTGTCGGGGTGTTGTGTGACCAGGGCGCGCAGGGTCAGCATCATGGTGTTTATGTCACCTTTCAGCTCATATGCCCTGGCCAGTTGATACAGGACAAGGTCCCGTGATGCATAGTTCGGATCCTTACGCAACAAGGATTCATACAATTTGATCGACTTGGATAACTCGGCATCGCTGGGGACAGGCTCGTCCGTTGATTGCAACAGCCTGGTTTCACTGCGCTCCAGCTCGAGGTCCGCCAGACGACGGGTCGCTTCGCTGTTGAGTCGTTGATCGGGATTCAATTCCAGGATGGCACGATAATTTTCTATAACTTCGTTACGGTCAGTGGGGGTGAGTGCCTGTTTTTCGACTTTTATCGGTTGCTTTTGAATATCCGCAAGGGTGGGTTCATCGGATTTCGATTTGCCTGACATCGGCAGGTTTGCGCACCCGTAGAGCGCGATGCCGAGTAGAGAAATCGAGAGTGGCAGCCTCATCTCTCCTCCCCTGCCCTTGCGCTGCTGATATCCAGCAGGTTGGCGACGCCGAATCTGGCCTGGACGAGATAGTTGTTGATCAGGCTGCGCCGTTGTTCGAGTCTTTCAAGTGCCATCTCCCGCAACAGCTCAGTCTCCTCTTGCCGTAGTGCCTTCACCTGCCTATGAAGCCCCGGCAGAGCCTTCTCGAGTTGTTCGATACGGCTGGAGAATGCATCGAATCGCCCCTCGGCCTCGGCGCGGGCCCTGGCCAATTCGCTCTCCTTTTGATGTGCCGTCTCAATGCTTTGTTCCAGCTCAATCATCTGTTTCTTCAATGACCAGACTCTGGCGGGATGTTCAGTGGCTATCCGCCAGGTGAGAATGCCTTCCATCAAGCGCGCCATCTCTTTCTGAGGAGCCAGTCGTCCGCCAGTGTCGTGTTGTTTAATGATCCGTTTGATTTTATTGATTCGCTCTATCCAGGTTTTCTCCTGCTGGTTGGCAAGGGCAAATGGCGGTTCTTCTGTTGTTGCAACCTGTTCGTAGAGTCTCTTTAACTGCTCTTTTCTGTCAACGACCTGTTTCAGATTCTCTCCTTTCAGGTGTTCATCAACACGAGGCAGTTTTCGGTTATATGCCACCAACTGGTTACTGAGCATTGTGCGATATGAACTGATTTTTTCCCGCCACTGCTGAAGATTTTTCTCCATGTGGCCCAAGTCGCGGTAGTCCTGCAGTCGTTCCTGAAAGGCATTGCCGGAGAGAAGATAGGACAACAGCGAGCGCTTTGGTGAATCGATTCCCGTGTCGTTATCGATCAGCAGATTGTCAGGGAACGTATCATCTCTTACTTGGCTGAGCAGCTGATCCAATTGAGTGAGCGATGCGTCATAGGTTGCGATGGCGTCGCGATAACCCTGCAACGACTGCTGTTCGGCCGCCAGCTGAGAGAGTACATAGGGAATAGCGAGCTTTGCCTCCAGCACAGCCGGATCACTGGCATTGCGTTCAGCCAGGAGTTGCCAGGGGGCCAGCGCCTGCTCCTGCTGACTCAGTTGGAGTGAAGCCCAACCCAAACCCAACAGCGCCTGGCTGCTGGCCGGGCTTTTGAGACGGACACGTTGTAGCGCCTGTTGTGCATTTGCCGGTTGCTGCAACTCCAAGAAAAGGTAACCCAAGGCAAGATTTGCCCTGTCCCTGATGGATTTTGCTTCATTGTCATCATTTTCATCAATCCCGCCACCGATCTCCTGCAGCAAGGCCAATACCATCTCCGGTTGATCGTTGCGCAGGTAAGCGATGGCCTGATTGTAACGACCATACAGTGTCCATTCGCTTTGCTGTGAAATCTTGTTGAGGTCAGCGAGCGCATCAGATTCGTTTTTCTGCAGTAGGCCGATAAGTCCGCTTAAATGGTGCTTTTCGTCATTGGCTTCAGGCTTCAGATTTTCATCGATCTGGTTTAAAGCGCTTTTCGCAGCCTTCATGTTACCCCGGCGATGGCGGGATTTGCCCAGCTGTAACCAGGCGCGGTTCAACACTTCCGGAGATTTGCTGTTTTGCAGAATTCTGTTGAACAGTCCTTCTGCCGTATTCGGCATGCCATAGGCCAGATAGAGTCCGCCGAGCAGCAACTCCGGTTCATCCGCATAGGCCTGCATCAATCCCTGTTTCCTGGCGGCAAGAAGGCGAACGATTGCGGGAAAATAGTTCTGCTGATAGAGCTGAAACAGGGCGTCGCCATAGTGCAGGTCACGCAGCTCCCCAGGCTCGCCGGTAGTGATATCCGCAGTTGTACAGAGAGGTGTGGCGAGTGAGAGCGTGAGAAGAATGCGGGAGGTCAGGCCGGATAGCACCCGTATTACTCCCACTCCCGGATTTCAAAGTCCGGCTGTTGCAGGGCGACACTGTCGACGATTTTCAGTTCCAGGTATTTCGGGCCGATCCCTTTGCTAAAGCTGACAGTCGCGCCCCGTTTGTAATCTCTTCCCTTCGGACCCACCTCTGTGAAGAAGGCAACCAGTTCATGTTCACCCGACTTGATGTTCCCCAGGTAGAGGCGTTGTACACCGCCCCGTTGCAGTGCCTTCACCTCCCGCTCGGTATAGAGATGGTTGGTGAGTTCCTTGTTGTCTATATGCAATTGCACAGAGTCAAGTTTAAAATAGTTGCCGATATCCAGGGAGAGAAAGATCGATACCTGGGTATTGCCTGGGAACAGCAGCTCCTCCTCCAGGATGAAGAGTTCTCGATTGAGCTCGATCACAGCCTTTTTCAGATCCTCGACCTGTGTATCAAGGCCCTTACCCTTATCACTCAAGGGCTCGGCAGAGAGAGAGAAACCGAGGCAGCATAGCAGCAGAAGTGCATTTCGGATTAATGTCTTCAAGATATTGATTCCCAGATCATTCTAAGCAGCGTCATGAAACAATAAATCTACCTGATTACCCCTAAACCTCAGCCATTCTCAAGAGGCGATATGGCATAGGTGGAGTGCGAAGAGCGGCAAAAAGCAATCGTTCAATCATGGCGGGTGAATCGAAACGGCGGTTAAACCGATATTCGAACTCAGCAAGATAACGCGACACATGTTTATCTCGAATCGCATGAAAAGTACCCAACAGACTGTTTTTGACATTACCCAACATCGTGTTTACCCATTTGAAGCACGAATACTGGACACTTTGGCGCCCACCACCCGTCACCATGGGGTTATGATGGCAATCAGCGGTTGTCACGCCACTAAAGCACCAAAGCCCATCGGTAAAGACTTCGCTGCCAGGCATCAAGCAGGAGCGGGCGTAGCGGGCGATTTCACGTTTGCGGAAGCCCCTTACACGACGCAGTTGAATTTTCATGGGCCTGCCGTCCCGCGTCGTCTCAACAGCAGCTACGAAAGGGATTTTGTTGCGCGACCCACGACCACGCTTACCGGCTTGCTCGCCTCCGAGATAAGCATCATCCAATTCGATGCGACCGGCCAGTTTTTTTCCACGCTCACGTTCCATCATCACCTGCATCAACTTATGCTTGAGTCGCCAGGCCGTATTGTAGTTCACCCCGATTTCGCGGGAAAGTTGCAGCGCCGAGATACTTTTCTTGCGTTGGGTCAACAGATAGATCGCAAGAAACCGCGTTCTCAGCGGCAGCTTGGTGCCATGGAAGATGCTGCCGGCGGTCAGGGAAGTCTGATGATGGCACTTGTGACATTGATATATCTGACGCTTTTTGAGTTCACAGCCTGTTGTGTTGCCGCACTCAGGGCAGACATAGCCCGTCGGCCAGCGCAAATCATACAATGCCTGTCGACACTGATCCTCGGTCCCATATTGTTCCAGAAAATCGTGCAAACCAAGACCTTTTTGAAATTGAATAGTATTTCTCGGCATGATGAAATCCTCTTTTATTCAGTAGGTTCCATTATGCTTGCACCACAGGCTCAATAGCTGAGCCTCATGAGTAATCAGGTAAATCTATATGAATTAATGCGTTGCGTTTGCGATCATAGTCACAGGTTGAAATGTAAAGTTGGTATTTTATGCCCAAACATCATGATAGGTTATGTGAATTGTATTCGCCACACAGCAGGCACTGTAATGATAGTGCCCGGGTCAGTTAAAGACTAGCGGTTAATCATGGCTGCTATGTGTATGAATTACAAAGAATTTATATTTATTGAATTGAATGTGCAGGCTGTCTCGGTGTTGGATGCCTGTCGATTAATGTCGAGGGTCGATCTTGATAGCCATCCTGCGGAATAGGTGTTACCTCGCCCTGTTTGGGCTGCTCGCTCTCCCGTCACACGCGGACAGCGGAAATCTCGATCCGTTTCATGTGCGCAATATGAACCCCTTCACCCTGATCTACGGTTTACCGGCAATGGCCTCATCCCATCTGTTGGCGCGCAACGAATCTTATCTGCAGTTGACTGCGGATATCGCCAACAACTCCATACAGAGCGACTCGGATGGTGAACGGATCAGGCTGGATGGGGAAACATACCGGTTATCGTTTATATGGAAGCGGGGGATTGCGGAGGATTGGCAGGTCGGTATCGAACTGCCTTTCCTGACTCATCGTGAAGGTTTGATGGATGGTCTGATCGAGAATTGGCACGATATTTTTGGATTGTCCAATTCCGATCGCAATGACTGGTCCAGAAATCGTTTGGTATTTCGTTATGAAAATAACCGGGGCGAGCAGATACTGGTCGACCGGAAAAAGAGTGGGGTAGGGGATCTAGTGCTCACGCTCTCCCATGCGTTGGATGCGGCTGCTGACAGTGGCAGGCGGTTGGCGCTCCACGCAAGCCTCAAACTGCCCAGCGGAGACGCTGATGCGTTGCTGGGTAGTGGAGCAGCTGACCTGGCTTTGTGGGCAAGCGGCTCGGAGCGACGAATGTTGTGGCAATGGCCTCTGGATATCTATGGCCAGGCGGGTCTCCTGCTGAAAGGTAAGGCCGACCTGTTGCAGGATCTGCAGCGGGATGTTGTGTTTTTTGGCGCCCTGGGAGTGGGTTGGCGGCCAATGAACTGGTTGGACCTCAAGGCGCAGGTCGATGCCCACTCTTCACATTACGACAGCAAGCTGGATCAGCTCGGGGGTACTGCATTGATGCTGACGGTTGGGGGGTCGATTCACCTGGATGCGGACTCCCATCGTATCGATATCTCAATCGGTGAAAACCTCACCACCGATTCAGTGCCTGATTTCATGATCAATCTGGCCTATGTGCGACGCTTTGATGCCTTAGGGGTCTCAGGGCAGTAATCAGCAATACGCATCCCGCCAGGATAAAGGGAAGGCTCAATAATTGGCCTGTATTTATCCAATGGTCGATGGCATAGGTCGCCTGTTTCTCTTTGACAAACTCGATGGCGAACCTTGTGCTGAATACCGTAAGCAGGAAGGCGGCAAATAGGAATCCCGGTCTTGCGGTGCTGTCGCTGCGTCGATAAAGGGTCAATAAGAGAAGGAAAACGACGGCGTAGGCGATGGCCTCATAGAGCTGGGCCGGGTGTCTCGGTAGCTTATCGATACGTTCGAATACTATCGCCCAGGGCAGCGAGGTTTCCATGCCATAGATCTCTGAGTTGAACAGATTGCCCAGGCGAATGAAGGCCCCTGCCAGGGCGGTGGGGATAGCGAACCTGTCCAGTAACCAGAGGTAGGATTCCGCTGTCTGACGCTTATGCAGATAGAGGGCCAACATGACGCCCAGTCCACCGCCATGGCTCGCCAAGCCCCCCTCCCAGATGGCGAGTATCTTCAATGGGTGACTCAGATAGTAAGTGGGATCATAGAGCAGGCAATGCCCCAGCCGAGCGCCGACGATGGTGCCGATCACCAGGTAGAGTGAAAGTCGCTCAAGGGACTGGCTGTCGCGTCCCTCACGCTGGTAGATCCAATGGATGAGCTGGTATCCCAAGAGATAGGCGGTGGCGAACAGTACGCCATACCAGCGGATATCGAGCCCGGCAAATGAGAGAAGTGTCGGGTCAGCATTCCAGACGATGTAATCATGAGCCAATTGCTCCATCCTGCTCAATGCGCCTCGTGGGTGGTGGTGAAGTTACAGATCGGCGATTTTAATCAATTCGGCCGATGAATGGCAGCCATGCAAGAAGCCTGCATATACCTGCGGTCTTTAGCCCCAATATTTCACGCATTAAAAAGGCAAAATCCTGATACTTCGATATAATTCAGTTGCTTACACTGTAATCGAAAGGATTTTGCCTGTGACAAACTGTACCCAGACTGCCTTTGATTTTCCAGCCCTAAAACGCCGTAAGGTTCAAGCCGAGTTTTCCGGTGGCGATATCACCTCGGACGGCGGCGTGTTGCTGCTGCGTGAGATCGACAGGCGTCTGGGATTGCTCGAGGCGGTTGATGCGGTCATCCCCGACCCGCGAGATCCCCGCTATATTGAACACAGCCAGTTGAGCCTGTTGCGCCAGCGAGTCTATGGGCTCTGCCTGGGTTATGAAGATCTGAACGACCATCAGACACTACGCACCGACCCGGCCCTACAGAGCTCGATCGAACGCGAGGAGGTACTGGGCAGCCAGTCGACACTTTGTCGGCTGGAGAACCGGGTCGATCGCCGGGTTGCCGTTGATGTCCACAACCTACTGCTCGAGCAGTTCATTGCCTCATATGATGCACCACCCGATGAGCTGATCCTGGATTTCGACGCCACGGATGATCCGGTGCATGGCCGCCAGGAAGGCCGCTTCTTTCACGGCTACTACGATCACTACTGCTTCCTGCCCCTGTATGTCTTTTGTGGCGATCAACTGCTGGTGAGTTATCTGCGGCCCAGCCGGATGGATGCGCCCAAGCATGCCTGGGCGATTCTGGCGCTGTTGGTCAAACGCCTGCGCCGGGCTTGGCCTGAAGTGCGTATCATCTTTCGGGGCGATAGCGGCTTTTGCCGTCACCACATGCTCAGCTGGTGCGAGCGCAACGCTGTGGGCTATATCGTGGGCATCGCCAAGAATGACGCCTTGCTGCGGTGTATCCGTGAGCCCATGCAGTGGGTTGAGGAACTGGCGAAGCGAACCGGCATGAAGATGCGGGAATTCTTTCAGTTTCACTATGCCGCCAGCACCTGGAAGACGCGTCGCAAGGTGATCGCCAAACTGGAGGTCACCGACAAGGGGCCAAATCCACGCTTCATCGTCACCAACCTGGCCGGCGACAAACAGCGCCTTTACGATGACCTCTACTGCGCCCGTGGTGACATGGAGAACCGAATCAAGGAGCAGCAACTGGGGCTGTTCGCCGATCGCACCAGCGCGCATTACTGGTGGGCCAATCAGTTTCGTCTACTGCTGTCCAGTCTGGCCTATGTGCTGATGGAGGCCATCCGGCGCCTCGCGCTGAAGGGCACGGAACTGGCGCGTGCACAGATGACCACGATCCGGCTCAAACTGTTCAAGATCGGGGCGGTCATCATTCGCAACACGCGACGGATCCGGTTCCTGCTCTCCAGCACCTATCCCTATCAGGCGCTGTTTTTCCAGGTGGCGGCACGACTCAAGCCGGGATAGCCCGGCAGAGTGCTGCCCCGGCACGTTGATCAACAATGGGGGTAAGGGGGAGTCTGCCCGGAGGGTGGAAAATCAGGGCTTGATAGAGGTTTGGTTCCCAGTGAGGGCAAACCATCCAAGCTTGGCCATATCACCGGCTAAATTTAAAAACGGATGAAACATGCGGGTTAGGCAGACCCGTACCCGGTTATACGATTGGATTGAAGGCGGTCAAGCTGTCCAGCATGGCGGTATTGCCGAGACTGGTACCGAACAGGGTGTTGAACTGCCCCTGTTCGCCGTGCAGCGCCAGATAGTTCAGCGCCACAGTCAGCACCAATTGGTTGACATTGTTGGCGGCCGGGCTGGAACCGTTGTCCACCGCGCCATCGGCGGAGAAGTGGCCGATTTGCTGATGACGCAACTGATCATCGGCTGAAGCTCCCGCCAGCAAGGGTTGACCCCCCGGGTTGTAGATCAGGAAGAAAGAGGCGGCGGTGGGTTGGTTGTCACCGGTCCAGACTCCCTTGCCGCGCCCATCCGCGGAGTTATCGATGGTGCCGTTGCTCGAGACCGAACCGTCACTGAAGACATACAGCATCAGGGGCATGCCGATGCGGGCGGCATACTCCAGGCAGGCCCCCATGCAGCGTCCGGCGCGCAGATCGCGGATCTCGCCCACGGCCCGGTCGCCGGTGTGGTAGTCGTAGCCGCCCATGGTGATGGTGCCGGCGCCGGCATAGCCGTTGATAACCAGCTTCATGACCGACGCGGTCTTGCGGAATTCCCCGTCATTGTCGAACTCCGCCTGAGTGAAGATCGGACCGATGATATCGGGGTCGGCGGTGACATCGAGGGCGGCCGGATCACCATAACGGTCGACCAGGTCGGCACTCTTGACATATCCGCAGCGTATCAGTTCCTTGACCAGGTCATCGGTGCTGATACCTGTGCTTACGCTATTCAGTTTCATATCGGAGATACGCTGTATCGCCTCCATCACGGCAACGGCGTCGGACTGGTCGAGCAGGCCCACAAGCTTGCCGGTATCAACCAGGCCGGTGGTGTCGCTGGGCCGGTCGACCTTGGTGGGCCGGACTGTCGGGTCGATCTGATCCGCCGGGGCCACTGAATTGCCGCCGGAATCCGAGCTGCGTGACCCTATCAGTGTCAACAATTCACCGTCGGCGCCGCAGCGGTTGATGGCGTACATGGGATTGTGCGGATTGATGCCGGTGTCGTTTTCCGATCGGGCTGGAATCATGGCGCCATTGATATGGGCCCGATTGCCTGCCGAGACCTTTTCCAGGATACCGCGCAGGAAGGCGCTGTCCGAATGGAAGGCAAGACCCAGTTCGGTATTGATGAAGTCGTTCAGGCCGGTATCCGGATTGGTAATGGGCGGCACCATGTCTCCGGGCAGGCCGAGACGGTTGTAACCGGCCGTGGTGAGGAAATCGAACTGGCCTCCCTCGCCGCCCACCAGCACATTGGAGCCGGCGATATTGGCCCCGCCCGCGAGGTCGAAACAGATGAAGGGGATCTTGCCGCCGCCAAGGGTATCTATGCCGCAGATATTCTTCAGGGCCTCGAGATCGGATGAGAGGGCGGCCCTGGCCTCGCCGGGATTGGCGAACAGGCCGAACAGTGAAGGGGTGGTGACGGCGCCCAATCCCGCCATCAGACCCTGGCGGATAAAATCCCGGCGCGTAACCGGGCGCGGATGATCCGGATATAGCAATGGGAGATCAGGAGAGAGTTTCTTCACTTTTCTGCGCATGATTTCTTTACCGTTAGCCCGCATGTTTCATCCGTTTTTAAATTTAGCCCGCATGTTTCATCCGTTTTTAAATTTAGCCGGTGATATGGCCAAGCTTGGATGGTTTGCCCTCACTGGGAACCAAACCTCTATCAAGCCCTGATTTTCCACCCTCCGGGCAGACTCCCCCTTACCCCCATTGTTGATCAACGTGCCGGGGCAGCACTCTGCCGGGCTATCCCGGCTTGAGTCGTGCCGCCACCTGGAAAAACAGCGCCTGATAGGGATAGGTGCTGGAGAGCAGGAAGCGGATCCGTCGCGTGTTGCGAATGATGACCGCCCCGATCTTGAACAGTTTGAGCCGGATCGTGGTCATCTGTGCACGCGCCAGTTCCGTGCCCTTCAGCGCGAGGCGCCGGATGGCCTCCATCAGCACATAGGCCAGACTGGACAGCAGTAGACGAAACTGATTGGCCCACCAGTAATGCGCGCTGGTGCGATCGGCGAACAGCCCCAGTTGCTGCTCCTTGATTCGGTTCTCCATGTCACCACGGGCGCAGTAGAGGTCATCGTAAAGGCGCTGTTTGTCGCCGGCCAGGTTGGTGACGATGAAGCGTGGATTTGGCCCCTTGTCGGTGACCTCCAGTTTGGCGATCACCTTGCGACGCGTCTTCCAGGTGCTGGCGGCATAGTGAAACTGAAAGAATTCCCGCATCTTCATGCCGGTTCGCTTCGCCAGTTCCTCAACCCACTGCATGGGCTCACGGATACACCGCAGCAAGGCGTCATTCTTGGCGATGCCCACGATATAGCCCACAGCGTTGCGCTCGCACCAGCTGAGCATGTGGTGACGGCAAAAGCCGCTATCGCCCCGAAAGATGATACGCACTTCAGGCCAAGCCCGGCGCAGGCGTTTGACCAACAGCGCCAGAATCGCCCAGGCATGCTTGGGCGCATCGATCCGGCTGGGCCGCAGATAACTCACCAGCAGTTGATCGCCACAAAAGACATACAGGGGCAGGAAGCAGTAGTGATCGTAGTAGCCGTGAAAGAAGCGGCCTTCCTGGCGGCCATGCACCGGATCATCCGTGGCGTCGAAATCCAGGATCAGCTCATCGGGTGGTGCATCATATGAGGCAATGAACTGCTCGAGCAGTAGGTTGTGGACATCAACGGCAACCCGGCGATCGACCCGGTTCTCCAGCCGACAAAGTGTCGACTGGCTGCCCAGTACCTCCTCGCGTTCGATCGAGCTCTGTAGGGCCGGGTCGGTGCGTAGTGTCTGATGGTCGTTCAGATCTTCATAACCCAGGCAGAGCCCATAGACTCGCTGGCGCAACAGGCTCAACTGGCTGTGTTCAATATAGCGGGGATCTCGCGGGTCGGGGATGACCGCATCAACCGCCTCGAGCAATCCCAGACGCCTGTCGATCTCACGCAGCAGCAACACGCCGCCGTCCGAGGTGATATCGCCACCGGAAAACTCGGCTTGAACCTTACGGCGTTTTAGGGCTGGAAAATCAAAGGCAGTCTGGGTACAGTTTGTCACAGGCAAAATCCTTTCGATTACAGTGTAAGCAACTGAATTATATCGAAGTATCAGGATTTTGCCTTTTTAATGCGTGAAATATTGGGGTTAGCCGGTGATATGGCCAAGCTTGGATGGTTTGCCCTCACTGGGAACCAAACCTCTATCAAGCCCTGATTTTCCACCCTCCGGGCAGACTCCCCCTTACCCCCATTGTTGATCAACGTGCCGGGGCAGCACTCTGCCGGGCTATCCCGGCTTGAGTCGTGCCGCCACCTGGAAAAACAGCGCCTGATAGGGATAGGTGCTGGAGAGCAGGAAGCGGATCCGTCGCGTGTTGCGAATGATGACCGCCCCGATCTTGAACAGTTTGAGCCGGATCGTGGTCATCTGTGCACGCGCCAGTTCCGTGCCCTTCAGCGCGAGGCGCCGGATGGCCTCCATCAGCACATAGGCCAGACTGGACAGCAGTAGACGAAACTGATTGGCCCACCAGTAATGCGCGCTGGTGCGATCGGCGAACAGCCCCAGTTGCTGCTCCTTGATTCGGTTCTCCATGTCACCACGGGCGCAGTAGAGGTCATCGTAAAGGCGCTGTTTGTCGCCGGCCAGGTTGGTGACGATGAAGCGTGGATTTGGCCCCTTGTCGGTGACCTCCAGTTTGGCGATCACCTTGCGACGCGTCTTCCAGGTGCTGGCGGCATAGTGAAACTGAAAGAATTCCCGCATCTTCATGCCGGTTCGCTTCGCCAGTTCCTCAACCCACTGCATGGGCTCACGGATACACCGCAGCAAGGCGTCATTCTTGGCGATGCCCACGATATAGCCCACAGCGTTGCGCTCGCACCAGCTGAGCATGTGGTGACGGCAAAAGCCGCTATCGCCCCGAAAGATGATACGCACTTCAGGCCAAGCCCGGCGCAGGCGTTTGACCAACAGCGCCAGAATCGCCCAGGCATGCTTGGGCGCATCGATCCGGCTGGGCCGCAGATAACTCACCAGCAGTTGATCGCCACAAAAGACATACAGGGGCAGGAAGCAGTAGTGATCGTAGTAGCCGTGAAAGAAGCGGCCTTCCTGGCGGCCATGCACCGGATCATCCGTGGCGTCGAAATCCAGGATCAGCTCATCGGGTGGTGCATCATATGAGGCAATGAACTGCTCGAGCAGTAGGTTGTGGACATCAACGGCAACCCGGCGATCGACCCGGTTCTCCAGCCGACAAAGTGTCGACTGGCTGCCCAGTACCTCCTCGCGTTCGATCGAGCTCTGTAGGGCCGGGTCGGTGCGTAGTGTCTGATGGTCGTTCAGATCTTCATAACCCAGGCAGAGCCCATAGACTCGCTGGCGCAACAGGCTCAACTGGCTGTGTTCAATATAGCGGGGATCTCGCGGGTCGGGGATGACCGCATCAACCGCCTCGAGCAATCCCAGACGCCTGTCGATCTCACGCAGCAGCAACACGCCGCCGTCCGAGGTGATATCGCCACCGGAAAACTCGGCTTGAACCTTACGGCGTTTTAGGGCTGGAAAATCAAAGGCAGTCTGGGTACAGTTTGTCACAGGCAAAATCCTTTCGATTACAGTGTAAGCAACTGAATTATATCGAAGTATCAGGATTTTGCCTTTTTAATGCGTGAAATATTGGGGTTAGCCACACAGGCTGCTTGTTCGGGGCATATTCCTGGTCCATTGGATCTTTATCCTACTGGAGCAACACGACAGCGCTGCCGAGCAGTGAGGCACAGGCTGCCTTGGTCGCTTTTTCGGTACGGTCCGCATCACAGCCGCCGCTGCACCGGGCCAGACCCACACTGCCTGTCAATAGATTCATCAGTTCACCCTCGACAAGCGATGGCGAGGGTTGGGTTGTCAGCTGCTCACCCATGAAGCGGCTCATCAATGGAGCGACTACCTGGTTCTGCCAGATGGAGTTCTGAATGTCATTGGCGTTCGCGTTGAAGTCGAAACCGGGAAACAGCCCGGCCCGCAGAGCCGTGTCGTCGACCAGGGCGCTGCAATACTCAATCGCCAGTTGCGATACCGCCACCTGATGGGATGAGAGGAAGCCGCTGATTTCTTCCGACGAGGGAAGCTGTTGCCTGATGGTGGTATAGGTGGTCTGCACCGCCTCCAGGGTGGGACTTACGCCGGTCAGGGACGACATGGTGGCATTGATCTCATCGAAGGTGCGTAATCCGATCAGCGGCGCGGGTTCGCCATCCGCCGGCTCGGCCGGTGGCAGCACCGCCGGTTCCGAATAGACATTGGTCTGTGTCCCCAAGCGCTCGAATGTCAGGAAAAACTGATCGTTTTCGGCGCCCTTTTCAGAGGGTATGGTGGTCGCCATATTCGACAGCCGTTGTCCATTGGCGGTGTATTCGCCGTCATTGATGGTGATTGCCAAGCGTGAGTAGGCTTGACCGACGGCCGCCTCCTTGCCATTGATGCCGATACGCATGCCCTCAAGGGGAATTGAGCCTGGCAGTACGCCTTCATCGAGGCTGATGAATTTAGGCTGACGGAACAGATAACTGTAGTTGTCGTACTGACTGACCTCGAGCATCACATAACTCTGTGGCAGATTGACCAGATCGGCGACATTGAACAGCAGGAAATATTTCTCACCCACGCCAGCGTCAAAATTCTGTTTGATCTGTTGCGCCGTCAGCGCTCGGTTGTGGATCGCCAGCAGACGTATCTTGCCTGCCCAGGGACGGTCATTGGAGGCCTCATTTCCCAGCACCAGGGCGTAGCTGTTATCCCAGTCATTCAGATTGCCGGGTTCGGTTCCGTCAAGATCATCGGTAAACACCCCATCCACATAGAGGCGTCGCCCATTTTCGGGATCGAATGTGGCTACCACGTGTTGTTCCGTTGCCTGCAGATCTTCATCATCGTCAGCGCTGGAGTGGGCCGGTTCGCCATTGCCGTCGGTAGTGCTGGAGCGGTGCAGATAGTTGTAGTTGTAGAGGGTCTGGCCGAGGGTGAAGTTGCGCGCATCGGTACCGGCGGAGTAGCTGATGATCCGAGCGGGCCCCTCCTGAGTAACATTCGCGGGGACTACCCATGCCTCTACGGTGTACTCTCCTGTGGCCTGAACCAACTGGGCTATCTTGCTGCTGTCGCCGGTACTGCCTTGGGCCTTGCCGTCGCTGAAGTCCAAACCCCAACCCTCAACCCAGGTGACATCGCCGCTGATGCTCAGGTTGATCGCGGGGTCGACGCCGCTGGTGTCGTAGGCGATGTTGCCGCTGCCTGTCTTGAACTCATACAGGGCGACGATGTCGTTCTCCTGCCGGCTGCCTCCGCTGGCGATCGTTCCTTCAGGCAGGCTCAGGGCGCGGCTAATGACCAGGTCCGGATCGATGGGGGTTGGCGAAATGTTGCCGGCCATCTGATCGATGGCGCTCTCCATCTCCTGAGCATTGTCACTACAATCATCCCAGCAGTTGTGGAGTTCGATGAGACGCTGCACCAGGCGGGAATTGACCGGCGTATCCAGGTCGATCGAGGTCTTTACTGCGGCATAGGCGATTTCGCTGTCGGCGGTGGCAAAGTAGGGTGACTGGGGGGCGGCCGCATCCTCGACATGACACTCGGCGCAGTAATCTGTCAGCAACGGGTGCACGTAGGTTGCAAAAAGGCTGGAATCATCGGGAAAGGATTTGCTTTCGCCGACCACCTTGTTCGGCGGCGGCCCGAGTTCGATTTGTCGTCCACCGCCGGATCCATCGCCAACCCAGGATTCGATATAGCTGGTGATGATAGTGGCGCAAGCGGTGTCACTGGCCTCCCAGCAGTTATGCCCGTTCGCGACCTTGGTGACCAGCGATGATTGATCCGGCTCCTCTCTGTCGACATGGGGATTGGCTGCTTCATAGGCTTGATTGACATCGTCCTCGCGCACGAACTGAGGCGCCTGACCTCCCGTGTTGTGACAGGAGCCGCATCGGTTTTCCCCACGCAGGGGTTCCCATACACTGATCCGAAAACCCTGGATATCGGAGGTGCGCGCGGCCGGCCCTGTATAGGTGCTGGTGGTGACCGTGGTGGGCTGCAGCGTCTCGGTGCTCACGCTATCCTGACAGCCCTGCAGTCCGATGACGGCAAACAGTGAGAGGGTGATATGTAGTGCGTTTTTCCGCTTGCTCACTGAATCAATCCCCTGCGCAATAGACCGCGGCTTCAGCGAATACGCGTTTCATGTTGTAATCGGTTTTGAAACGGCTGGTGATCTCCGCGATGCGGTTCCGGTCAGCGCTGTCCACAGGAGGACGCAGACAGACTGCCTGGAAGGCCTTGTCGACCTGGCATTCCGCAAAGGCATGGGAGTTGGCAAGTTCCTCGCCCATCGATTTGGCGCCCGCACCCGAGCCGGGCAGATTCGGGTCCCAGCCCAACACCGAATTGGGGCCTTCCCGCCAGTAGTTATCCCAATCGTCATTCGTCGTGACATAGCCGTCCTTGAAGACGCTGCTGTTGATCAGGTACTTGGGTTGCACGCTATCGCGTGTGTAGGCGAGGCGGCCGGTTTCCGGATCATCGGAATATTCGTAGTTGTAATAGGCATAGGCCTGTGCCAGGGGCGCCATGCCGGCATGACATCCCAAGCAGTTGTTGAACCATACACGGCTGTCCCCTCCGGGGCTGCGAGTGGCGTCCTGGCGGATCCGGTCGGAGGCCCGTGTCGGGTCCTTGATCAATTCAAGATCCTTGCATAGATGATTGAGCATGGTGAAACGGAACATGGCTCGATTGGTACCATCGATAAAGAACGCCCTTGCGGCCGCGCGGGTGGTGATGACACCTGCGGTTCCCTCCGGCGGAAGCCCGGTCACACTCGACTGGGTGGTTTGCAGCAGCTCATTCTTGAGGTTCAGGCCCAAAGTCTCCATCGCCTCATAGTGGTCGTTACTGCTGTTGGAGTAGGCCGGTGCGTTGCTGCCGATATAGATGATGTCTGCAGAGAGCAACTGGTTGAAAGGAACATCATCCCTTACCATTCCGATCACAGTGGCGCTGTAGTCATTCAGCGGAGCAAAGGGCGTCATCTCCTCGTTGGTCCAGGGAGTGGCCCAGTTCTTCAGTGTGACATTGTAGAAATCGGGATGCTCTGTGGCGATCATGGCAGCTGCCAATGGATTGCCGTTGGTTTCGATTTCGGTGACCATTTGCGCCAGGATTTCAGTGCCTGGTGGTACCCCGGCTATCCGGTCGTGCATGCGTTTGGCCTGTTCACGCGGTCCTGCCAATGCGGTGACGGTGAAGAGAGATAGCATAATCAGGATGAAAAACGGCCGTGGCTTTCTAGGAAACGAAATGCTATCTCTGCATTGGCCATGAAATGACATGATGAACGTGCCCCTAACCCGCATGTTTCATCCGTTTTTAAATTTAGCCGGTGATATGGCCAAGCTTGGATGGTTCGCCCTCACTGGGAACCAAACCTCTATCAAGCCCTGATTTTCCACCCTCCGGGCAGACTCCCCCTTACCCCCATTGTTGATCAACGTGCCGGGGCAGCACTCTGCCGGGCTATCCCGGCTTGAGTCGTGCCGCCACCTGGAAAAACAGCGCCTGATAGGGATAGGTGCTGGAGAGCAGGAAGCGGATCCGTCGCGTGTTGCGAATGATGACCGCCCCGATCTTGAACAGTTTGAGCCGGATCGTGGTCATCTGTGCACGCGCCAGTTCCGTGCCCTTCAGCGCGAGGCGCCGGATGGCCTCCATCAGCACATAGGCCAGACTGGACAGCAGTAGACGAAACTGATTGGCCCACCAGTAATGCGCGCTGGTGCGATCGGCGAACAGCCCCAGTTGCTGCTCCTTGATTCGGTTCTCCATGTCACCACGGGCGCAGTAGAGGTCATCGTAAAGGCGCTGTTTGTCGCCGGCCAGGTTGGTGACGATGAAGCGTGGATTTGGCCCCTTGTCGGTGACCTCCAGTTTGGCGATCACCTTGCGACGCGTCTTCCAGGTGCTGGCGGCATAGTGAAACTGAAAGAATTCCCGCATCTTCATGCCGGTTCGCTTCGCCAGTTCCTCAACCCACTGCATGGGCTCACGGATACACCGCAGCAAGGCGTCATTCTTGGCGATGCCCACGATATAGCCCACAGCGTTGCGCTCGCACCAGCTGAGCATGTGGTGACGGCAAAAGCCGCTATCGCCCCGAAAGATGATACGCACTTCAGGCCAAGCCCGGCGCAGGCGTTTGACCAACAGCGCCAGAATCGCCCAGGCATGCTTGGGCGCATCGATCCGGCTGGGCCGCAGATAACTCACCAGCAGTTGATCGCCACAAAAGACATACAGGGGCAGGAAGCAGTAGTGATCGTAGTAGCCGTGAAAGAAGCGGCCTTCCTGGCGGCCATGCACCGGATCATCCGTGGCGTCGAAATCCAGGATCAGCTCATCGGGTGGTGCATCATATGAGGCAATGAACTGCTCGAGCAGTAGGTTGTGGACATCAACGGCAACCCGGCGATCGACCCGGTTCTCCAGCCGACAAAGTGTCGACTGGCTGCCCAGTACCTCCTCGCGTTCGATCGAGCTCTGTAGGGCCGGGTCGGTGCGTAGTGTCTGATGGTCGTTCAGATCTTCATAACCCAGGCAGAGCCCATAGACTCGCTGGCGCAACAGGCTCAACTGGCTGTGTTCAATATAGCGGGGATCTCGCGGGTCGGGGATGACCGCATCAACCGCCTCGAGCAATCCCAGACGCCTGTCGATCTCACGCAGCAGCAACACGCCGCCGTCCGAGGTGATATCGCCACCGGAAAACTCGGCTTGAACCTTACGGCGTTTTAGGGCTGGAAAATCAAAGGCAGTCTGGGTGCAGTTTGTCACAGGCAAAATCCTTTCGATTACAGTGTAAGCGACTGAATTATATCGAAGTATCAGGATTTTGCCTTTTTAATGCGTGAAATATTGGGGCTAAATCCATCTTTAGACTAATCTCGAAGCATCCTTCGAGTCTTTGTTTACCATCTCTTTCCTTCTATATCTTGCCCTGTTTTTGTCAATCCAAAGTGGCGAATACGTGACTTCTGTTTTAACAGTGTGTGAACTCGCGCACTGATTGGTGACTGTGATGAGGTAGACTCTCAAGTCCATGATTTTATTAGTCGATAGCACGAGTCAATGCTTGTTTTGAATGGTGTTCGATGACATATCCATGGTTAACCACAGATGGGTTATCAGACATGGTCCGATCAGATTTCCCGGAGGAAGCTAGCTACAGATGAAACGGGTTGCCGCCATGACGACGTTGCCGGGCCTATGCGCTGCCATGTTCATCCTCGGTTTACAGGGATGCGGCAGTGGCAGCGGCCAGGAGCAGGATCCGGTTGTCGTGGATTACCCTGTCGCCTATGTGAAGCGGCCGATTACTGAGACAACCAACACGGATATCCGTGTCAGTCAGGTCAGCGAGGCGGGTGGAGACCTCTATCTGAAGGATTACGCGGCGGGGGGGGCCGAGGAGATCAACCTGACAGGATCGGTAACCGGGGGTGAAGGTGATGTGCGTGATGTCAGCGCCTCATTCGATGGTAACAAGCTGCTGTTCTCCCTCAGGCTGCCCCTTATCGAGGATGCCGAGCCTGAGGATCAGCCGACATGGAATATCTGGGAGTACGACATTCCAGGTCAATCCTTGAGACGTGTCATTATCTCGGATATCACTGCCGAAGATGGCCACGACCGCTTCCCTCAGTATCTGCCCGATGGGCGTATCGTTTTCTCTTCCACCAGGCAACGGCTTGCCAAGGCGCGGCTGCTGGACGAGGGCAAACCCCAGTATCTCGCCATGGAGAGATCGGTTGATGAGCCGGCCATGGTTCTCCACGTCATGAACAGCGATGGCACCGATATCACCCAGATCTCGTTCAATCGCAGCCATGACTTCTCTCCCAGCGTGCTTGCCGATGGTCAGATTGTGTTCAGCCGTTGGGACAATGCGGACGGCAACGATGCCATCCATCTCTATCGCATGAATCCGGATGGCACCGAGTTGGAGCTGTTGTATGGATTGAACAGCCATGATTCGGGAACCGGGGGCGGTACGGTGCAGTTCTTGCGCCCGATCGAGATGCCGGATGGTCGTATTCTGGCGTTGCTGTTACCCTTCGACGGTACCGATGAGGGTGGCGACCTTGTTTACATAGACAGCGCCAGCTATGTGGATAATGATCAGCCCACCTGGGAAAACGCGGGCCTGACGGGCCCGGCGCAGACCCGGGCGACCACACTTCAGGTCACCACCGATGGCAGTCTGTCGAGCGGTGGACGGTTACGCAGCGCCTACCCGCTGTTTGACGGAACGGATCGGATGGTCATCAGCTGGAGCCAGTGCCGAGCGCTGGAGGATGATATTATCGTTCCCTGCACCGAGGAGCGTCTTGCCAATCCCGATACCGAAGCGGCGCCGCCGCTCTACAGCCTTTATATCTATGACGGCGATACGCAGACCCAGCAACCGATCGTCAAGCCGCAAGAGGGCGTCATCTACACCGATGCCGTGATCGCTGTGGCGCGTGCCGTTCCGACGATCCGGCATGACAAAACCGCGGGTATCGATCTTGACCCGACCCTGGTGTCGGACAAGGCCGGCCTGCTGCAGATACGCAGTGTCTACGACCTGGACGGCGTGGATGCGGCCGATCCCGATATACCAACCCTGGCCGATCCCGCCCAGACCCGGGCGGATCAACGTCCGGCAAGGTTTCTGCGCCTCATAAAGCAGGTGGCGATCCCCGATGATGATGTGCTCGAGTTATCAAACAGCGCGTTTGGCGCGACCGCGCAGTTCGGTATGCGTGAGGTGATCGGCTATGCGCCGATCGAACCCGATGGTTCCGTGCAGGTGAAGGTGCCGGCGAATGTCCCCGTCAGTTTCGGCATACTCGATGCTAATGGACGACGCATCGATCAACCACATGGCTTCTGGCTCCAGTTCAGACCGGGAGAGGTTGTGAGTTGCGGTGGCTGCCATGCTGCTGACAGCCCGCTTCCCCATGGCAGACTGAGTGCCGCGCCACCCAGTGTCTATAACGGCAGTACAGGTAGCGGTCTGCCATTCCCGAATGCCAATCCGGAGCTGTGGAGCGATTTCGGAGAGACCATGGCGCAGACACGCAACCGTCTGCAATGCAGAGCCGGCGCTTGTAATCCAACCCTGGACCTGCTGTTCACCGATGTCTGGACGGATCCGGCCATGAGAGCGCCTGATACGGAATTCAGCTATCGGTATGCCGACCTGGAGACAGCGTCGCCCCTGAGTGACGCAGCCTGTAGCGGCAACTGGAATGTGTTCTGTCGTTCCATCATACATTACGAACAACATATCCATCCGTTATGGTCTCTGCCACGACCGGTATTCGATGCCTCCGATACCCAGATCGACGATCATACCTGCACGCTCTGCCATGACGCGGACGACAATGGGGTGACCGTGTTGCCGGATGCCCAGCTGGATCTGAGTGATGGCCCATCCGAAGATGAGCCGGACCACTTCGCGGCCTATCGGGAGTTGCTTTTACCGGATAATATGCAGCAGGTCGTGGACGGTCTTCTGGTTGATATTCTGCTGCCGCAAACGGATGAAAACGGCCAACCGCTGTATGAAACCGATGACAACGGTGAACTGGTCCTGGATGGATCAGGCAATCCTGTTCCGCTGCCTGATGCGCCGGTACCGGTGCCGGGAGGACCCTCGATGGAGGCGGGCTCGGCAAATAATGGCCGCTTCCTTGGACTGTTTGATTCAGGTGGCGTGCATGCGGGTTATCTGAGTGACGCGGAGAAAAGACTGATAGCTGAATGGCTCGACATAGGCGCACAGTATTACAATGACCCTTTCATGGCACCACTGGATGAGTGAGTTTGAGACTTCTTAGGTTAAAGCGGTACCTGTGGACGAGCTGGCTGTTGATCTGGCTGATACCCGCAACCAGTGCGGGAGAAGGGGAGTATCAACGGGTCCAGGTGACAGCCCCCTATATTGAAATGCATACCGGGCCGGGGCGTTCCTATCCCATCGTATACGTCGTGGAAAGGACGGAGTGGGTCGAGGTTCGAAGGCGCCGTACGGATTGGTTTCAGGTTTACACGCGTCGCGGTCGTTCTGGTTGGGTCAGCCTGGAGCAGATGCGACAGACTCAAACAGCGGATGGTGAACGGCTCGTGCTGGCCGGCTATACACAGGATGATTTCAGGGACCGGGAGTGGGAATTCGGTTTTTATGGCGGCGACATGGAGGGCGCCACACTGCTTGGTTTATATGGTGGTTACTCGTTCAATGAAAATCTCTCCGCTGAGCTCAGTCTGTCTCAAGCCTTGGGTGATTTCTCAAGCGAATACCTGTTTGATGTCAACCTGCTGTCTCAGCCCTTTCCCGAATGGACCTATAGTCCGTTTTTCACGTTGGGAGGGGGTGTGATTCGTACCGAGCCGAAGTCGACATTGGTTCAGGCTGAGGATCGCACCGACACTACGGCCCATGTAGGCGCCGGCCTGCGTGTCTATCTGACGCGGCGTTTTTTTCTGCGTGGAGAGTTTCGCCACTACACCGCATTTACCAGTCGTGAAGACAATGAGGAATTTGATCAGTGGAAAATCGGACTCGGTTTCTTTTTCTGAGCATAGCGTTACTTCTGACGGCCTTGTTAGCGTTGCCGTGCATAGCCGCTGAGCCTATCGGAGAGGGGCTGCGCGAGGATCTGCTTATTGAGCCTGAGATTGCACGCAGGGAGATTGTGGAACCCGAGATCGATTCAGAGGATTTCGAGATAGGGATCTATGCCGGTTTGATGAACATAGAGGATTTCGGGACCAGCGGTGTCTTCGGCGCCCGTTTTGCCTATCACCTTACGGAGTCGATTTTCGTTGAGGCGGCGATCGGCACGACCGAGGCCAAGGAGACGAGTTTCGAACAGCTGGGCGGCGATGTTCAGCTGCTCGCCGACGATGACCGGGACTTCACCTATTACAATCTCTCCGCCGGATACAACCTGCTTCCCGGAGAGGTGTTTCTGGGTGGTAAGTATGCCTATAACAGCCAGTTCTATCTGATCGCCGGAATCGGCAGTACACGCTTTGCCGGGGACGACGAGTTTACGGTCAATGTCGGTGCGGGGTATCGGCTCTTGATCAATGACTGGCTGACCCTGCATCTCGATGTCAGGGACCACATGTTCGAGTCAGACCTGCTGGGGGAGACGAAGACAATTCACAACTTCGAGCTGCACGGCGGCCTGACATACTTCTTTTGAGGGAATAGCGATGTTGAGTGAACGCCTAATTCAATTCCGATTGCATCAGCTAATCGTAGCCGGTGTATTGCTATTGGCTTGCGGATATGCCGTTGCAGCCAATCAACAAACCATGGCGCCGGATTTCACGCTCAAGAGCAGAGAGGGTGTGAATATAAAGCTGAGTGAACTGCGAGGGCAGGTAGTGATGGTCAATTTCTGGGCGTCCTGGTGCGGTCCCTGTCGTCAGGAGATGCCACTGTTGCAGCAGTTGTTCGATCGCTACCAATCCCTGGGTTTTTCACTGTTGGGCGTGAATGTGGATGAAGACAGGGCCGCAGCCGATAAGATGCTGCGTGACGTCCCGGTGAGTTTTCCCATTCTCTATGATGACCGTAGCAAAGTGAGTAAACAGTATCAGGTTAAAGCGATGCCAAGCACCTTCATGGTCGATAGGGATGGACGGATACGTTATCTCCATAAGGGATATAAACCCGGATATGAGGAAGAGTACCAGCAACAGATTCGTCAGCTGTTGCGTGAGTAACCATTGATTGAAGTGAAAACGATGCTATACAGAACCTGCCGGTTTTTGCTCTCTCTATCCGTTCTCGCCACTGCAGGGTGCAGTATCGAGCCCTGGGTACAACCCTATGAGCGTGCCCATCTGGCCGATCCGATCATGAGTTTTGAGCGCGACCCTGTGGCGAGCGCCTACCGACACCATGTCTATCAGACCCGCGAGGCGGCACGTGGCGCCGAGGGCGGCGGCGGAGGGGGATGTGGCTGTAACTAGTCTCACGACCCTGCGGGCTCCCGCTTCGTTTATCTCATGGCTGATATCAGAGCGGGGCCTTTTCGGTCTGCAAATAGTGCTGCTGTTGACGTGCAGTACGGGATTGCAGGCTACGGTTCTTCCGGAAGACAGAGCGGATATCATGTATCACCGTTACGATGGCGGTGGTGTCGAAGTGGATGGGCCATCGATCCTGGTGCGCAAGCCCTTTTCCGGCAATGTGTCACTGAATGCCAACTACTATATCGATTCCATCTCAAGTGCCTCGGTGGATGTGGTCAGCATGGCGTCGCCCTATACCGAGGAACGTACGGAAACCAGCCTGGCGCTGGATTATCTGCACAACAAGACATTGATGAGCCTGGCGCTGACCAGCAGTGATGAGAGCGACTATCAAGCCGAGACCGGCAGCTTTTCCATCAGTCACGACATGTTCGGTGACCTCACAACCGTCTCACTCGGGTATGCGGTGGGCAATGATGATATCAGCCGTAATGGAGACAGGGATTTCGGGGAGTCCCTGAAGCGGCAGAATTACCGTATCGGTGTCAGCCAGATTTTGACCGAAGAGAGCATTCTCGACATCGATTGGGAGACAATTACCGACGAGGGCTACCTGAACAATCCCTATCGCTCCTATCGATTTCTCGATCCACTCAGTGAGAATGGATACGGCTTTCAACCCGAGAGGTATCCGGGTACACGCACCAGTAACGCCCCGGCCCTGCGCCTGAAGTATTATCTTCCCTATCGTGCCGCCTTGAGCGGTGAATATCGCTATTTCAACGATACCTGGGGTATCAGTGCCAACAACGTGGAATTCGCCTATACCCATCCCCTGGAGAGAGAGTGGGTGGTCGATGTCCGTTATCGCTACTACACTCAGAACGCGGCCGATTTCTACAGCGATCTCTTCTCACGTGTGAACGAGCAGAATTTTCTGGCACGGGACAAGGAGTTGAGTACATTTCAAAGCCACACCATAGGATTTACTTTAAGTTACCTGATTACTCATGAGGCTCAGCTATTGAGCCTGTGGTGCAAGCATAATGGAACCTACTGAATAAAAGAGGATTTCATCATGCCGAGAAATACTATACAATTTCAAAAAGGTCTTGGTTTGCACGATTTTCTGGAACAATATGGGACCGAGGATCAGTGTCGACAGGCATTGTATGATTTGCGCTGGCCGACGGGCTATGTCTGCCCTGAGTGCGGCAACACAACAGGCTGTGAACTCAAAAAGTGTCAGATATATCAATGTCACAAGTGCCATCATCAGACTTCCCTGACCGCCGGCAGCATCTTCCATGGCACCAAGCTGCCGCTGAGAACGTGGTTTCTTGCGATCTATCTGTTGACCCAACGCAAGAAAAGTATCTCGGCGCTGCAACTTTCCCGCGAAATCGGGGTGAACTACAATACGGCCTGGCGACTCAAGCATAAGTTGATGCAGGTGATGATGGAACGTGAGCGTGGAAAAAAACTGGCCGGTCGCATCGAATTGGATGATGCTTATCTCGGAGGCGAGCAAGCCGGTAAGCGTGGTCGTGGGTCGCGCAACAAAATCCCTTTCGTAGCTGCTGTTGAGACGACGCGGGACGGCAGGCCCATGAAAATTCAACTGCGTCGTGTAAGGGGCTTCCGCAAACGTGAAATCGCCCGCTACGCCCGCTCCTGCTTGATGCCTGGCAGCGAAGTCTTTACCGATGGGCTTTGGTGCTTTAGTGGCGTGACAACCGCTGATTGCCATCATAACCCCATGGTGACGGGTGGTGGGCGCCAAAGTGTCCAGTATTCGTGCTTCAAATGGGTAAACACGATGTTGGGTAATGTCAAAAACAGTCTGTTGGGTACTTTTCATGCGATTCGAGATAAACATGTGTCGCGTTATCTTGCTGAGTTCGAATATCGGTTTAACCGCCGTTTCGATTTACCCGCCATGATTGAACGATTGCTTTTTGCCGCTCTTCGCACTCCACCTATGCCATATCGCCTCTTGAGAATGGCTGAGGTTTAGGGGTAATCAGGTTAAGTTATGATTTTCATCCTGAGAGGTGGCGGTTCATAGACAATGGCAGCCTCAACTTCTCACTCGACCTGATTCGGTTCGAGTATGACGATTTTCGTGATATCACCCGCGGCGGTGTCGCCGGTGAGGAGCCCCTCTACTCATTTACAGCCAATGTAATCAAGGCCTATCTTTCGATTTGGTATTAGGGAGCCTCAGATTCATCAACACGGGTTCCCATGGTTCGCCGTGGGAACGAGCATCTCAATGAGCAGGATGGGGGCTTGCCCCACCATATAGCACTGATTTTGTTTGCTAACCAGGTGACTTGCAATACCAGGCAGCAGCTTTGCCGCACCCCTGCGCAGTTGATAAGATGGAATTATTCCAATACATCACTTAAGCCTGCTAATTTTCCCCTTCTGTGTCATAATCGGCCGCTGATTTTATCACCGGGCATGATCTGCCTGACGGATACTGTCTGGCCCGAATGAGAGGTTAGTTGAAATGAGTTTTTTTATATCTGATGCCCTGGCGGAGGCGCCCGCCGCTACCGAACAAGCAAGTGCAATTACCGGGCTGCTGCCCCTGGTTATTTTCGGCGCCGTACTCTACTTTCTGATGATTCGTCCCCAGGTGAAGCGCCAGAAAGAGCATAAGAAGATGGTTGAAGCCCTGGCCAAGGGGGATGAAATCGTCACTACCGGTGGCATGGCGGGGAAGATTACCGATCTTGGCGAGAACTTTCTCTTGCTGGAGGTATCTGATGGAACCGCGGTGAAAATCCGCCGACAGGCCGTAGACTCGGTGTTACCGAAAGGTTCCCTGAAAGAACTCTAGTCGATATTGCGTCAAACCGTTTCTTACATAGTTTTTAACATTTTGAAAGTACGATGAACCAATACCCACTTTGGAAAAACCTAATGGTTTTGCTCGTGGTCCTGCTAGGCGGATTGTTCGCCTTGCCGAACCTGTTCGACCAGGACCCTTCAATGGAAATCTCCGCACAGCGTGATGCCGTCATTGATCAGACGACCGGATCACGGGTGCAGCAGGCGCTGGACAATGTGGGTATCACGGCCAAGGGCATGGCGCAGAAAAACGGCAAGCTGCTGGTACGATTCTTGAGCTCCGAGGATCAACTCAAGGCGATGGACCAGATAGCCGCTGAACTTGGCGAGAACTATACTCCGGCTTTAACACTCTCTCCCGATCTGCCCGACTGGTTGGTCGGCTTGGGGGCTGAGCCGATGTATCTCGGACTCGACCTCAGAGGCGGTATCCATGTGCTCATCGATGTGGATATGGAGGCGGCGATCGAGCAGGCAGCGGAACGCTACAGCAGCGATATAAGAACCTTGCTGCGGGAGAATAAGCTGCGATATATCCGTATCAGCCGTGAGAATGAACAGGTTGTCGTTAAATTCAATAATCCGGAGAAACGAGATCAGGCATCGGACCTGATCGGTAATGAGTTTCGATCCCTGAATCTCGAAAGTATTGATGAGGGGGATGCATTTCTGGTTCTTGTCTCACTCTCTCCGGTGGAGAGGCAGGAGGTGCAGAAGTTCGCCCTGCAGCAAAACATCACCACATTGCGTAATCGAGTCAATGCGCTGGGTATCGCCGAACCTTTGATACAGCAACAGGGAATCAGGCGGATTGTGGTCCAACTGCCCGGTGCGCAGGATCCGGCAAAGCTGAAAGAGATCCTGGGAGCTACCGCGACGCTTGAATATCGATTGGCTGACACCGAGCATAGTGTGGAGGATGCGGTGAATGGACGTGTTCCGCCGGGCTCCAACCTTTATCACGAGCGGGATGGCCAACCGGTATTGTTGAAAAAACGGGTGATCGTCACCGGTAACCAGATTGTCGATGCTTCATCGGGTCTGGATCAACAGACGGGCCAACCCGCGGTCTTCGTCAGCCTGGACGGCGTGGGCGCCAAGCGTATGCGGCGTATGACCAATGAGAATGTGGGCAAGCCGATGGCGGTGGTTTTCATCGAGAACCGGACCACCACGCGGATAGTGAATGGTGAGCCGGTGAAGGTGAAGAAACGGGTCGAGGAGGTGATCTCCATCGCCACCATCAGGGAACCCTTCGGCAGACGTTTCCAGACCACTGGGCTCGATACCACGGAAGAGGCCAGGGACCTGGCATTGTTGCTTCGGGCAGGTGCCCTGGCGGCACCTATCGAGATCGTCGAAGAGCGGACAATCGGCCCCAGCCTGGGACAGGACAGCATCGACCAGGGTTTTAAATCGGTGATGATCGGGCTGGCCCTGGTAATGGTATTCATGGCAATCTACTATCGTATTTTCGGTCTGGTAGCCGATCTGGCGCTGGTCATGAATCTTGTGCTGATTGTGGCGATTCTCTCCATGCTGCAGGCAACCCTGACCCTGCCTGGCATCGCCGGCATCGTGCTCACCGTCGGCATGGCGGTGGATGCGAATGTGTTGATATTCCAAAGAATCCGTGAGGAGATTGCCAACGGCAACTCGCCCCAGGCAAGTATCCAGGCCGGTTATGAGAAGGCCTTCTCCACCATCATTGACGCCAATATCACCACCCTTATCGCGGCCGTGGTGTTGTTCAGTTTTGGTACCGGACCGATCAAGGGTTTCGCGGTCACGCTGGCAATCGGCATCTGTACTTCTATGTTTACCGCTATCATCGGTACACGTGCGGTGATCAATCTGATCTATGGTCGCAAGCGTGTAAAAGCGCTGGCGATATAAGGAACCTTGTTATGCAGATCTTAAACAAAGAGGCCCGTTACGACTTGATGGGCAAGCGCAATCTTGCACTGGTACTGTCGGGCATACTGCTATTGATCTCACTGGGCGCTATCATCGTCCGCGGACTCAATCTGGGGATTGATTTCACCGGCGGTACTCTTGTGGAAGTCGGATATCCACAGGCGGTAGAGCTACCGGTTGTACGCGAGGCGCTGGCCAAGGATGGTTTTGGTGATGCGGTGATTCAACACTTCGGTACCTCAAAGGATGTGTTGGTCAGATTGGCGCCCCGGGAAGATATTGAGAGCGCGGTACTCAGCGATCGCGCCTTTACTGCCATGCAGTCGATCGCTCCGAATGTCGATCTGCGCAGGGTTGAATTCGTCGGCCCCCAGGTGGGTGATGAACTGACCGAGGATGGTGGTCTGGCGATGCTGTATGCCCTGATCGGCATCTTGATCTATGTGGGATTGCGGTTCGAGTATCGTTTTGCCGTTGGGTCAGTGATCGCCCTGGTGCATGACGTACTGATCACGATTGGTTTCTTCGCCTTGTTCCAGGTGGAGTTCGATCTTCCGGTTCTGGCTGCCGTATTAGCGGTTATCGGTTATTCACTCAACGATACCATCGTCGTATTTGATCGCATTCGGGAGAACTTCAGAAAGATCCGCAAGGGCGAGGCAGTGAGTATCATCAACACATCTGTCAACCAAACCCTTTCCCGAACCCTGATAACCTCAGGCACCACCCTGCTCGTTTTGGCCGCACTGTTCCTGTTTGGCGGTGAGATCATCCATGGATTCGCCCTGGCGTTGATCGTGGGTGTGGTGATCGGCACGTACTCATCAATCTATGTTGCAAGTAGTTCTGTGCTTTTCATGGGTGTCAGCCGTGCGGATCTGATGCCGGTGCAGAAAGAAGGTGATGGCGCTCAGGAAGAGGCGCCTTGAGTGACGGCCTCCGTTTCAGGAGGCTATCCCTTTTTCGATCGTAGTACGCTTTCAATACTGTCCGAGGATAATCCATGGTCATCCGTGGAGGCCATTGCAGGCGCCGTATCCGCTTGCATTTCAAGTGAAAACTCCCGCATACCGTGTAATACGTCACGCATGATCATTTCCAGGGCATGGTCACTCAGTTTTTTTCTCTTTCTTTGGTCTATTTCCATGTTCGCCGTTCCATATGAATAACGTTACTACGCAATAATCAGTTCTTGCAGAGGCACTGTTTTTTCAGTGCATTCACACCAGCTAACGGTTACGTTTGGCTAATCTTGAGAGGCTTTCAGGTGGTTTGATTGAATCTGTGAACCGGATTCTTGAGGATGGGAATTAACAGGCTGATGCAAATCTACAGCTGCGGTTTATAGCGGCGATCAAACAAGCGCCAAAAGGCCCTAGCCCGGATATTTCATCCATTTGCCGATACTGGCACGAGGAGAAGGCCGGGACGAGAAACAGGATGATACCGGCTCCAAACGCCCCGATTTCTGGCTGACAGGCACAGCTTCCCCTTACCCCGTTATTTATCAACGTGCCGGGGCAGCACTCATCGCGTGCTATCCTGGCTCCAGCCGTTCGGCCACACTGAAGAACAATGCCTGGTAAGGAAAGACACTGGAGAGCAGGAAGCGGACACGCCGGGTATTGCGTATCACCACCGCACCCACTTTGAGTAGTTTAAGCCGCAGCGTGCCGACCTGGGTCTTGGCCAGTTCTGTACCCTGTAAGGCCAAGCGGCGAATCGCTTCCATCAACACATAGGCCAGGCTCGACAGCAGCAAGCGAAACTGATTGGTCCACCAATGATGTGCACTGGTGCGATCAGCAAACAGCCCCAGCTGTTGTTCCTTGATGCGGTTTTCCATCTCGCCCCGCGCACAATAGACGTCGTCGTAAAGGGTTTGGGCATCGCCGTTGAGGTTGGTGACGACAAATCGGGGATTACGCCCTCGCTCACTCACCTCCAGCTTGGCGATCACCGCGCGTCGACGGCGCCAGCTGCGTGCACCGTAGCGCAGGCCAAGGAAGACGCGTTGCTTCTGTCCGTTGGCCTTGAAGCATTGCTCGACTGCAGTGAAGTCTTCCTCGATCATCCGTTGCAGGCGGTGGTTGCGCGCCAGGCCTACGATGTAGCCAATGCCATGGCGTTCACACCAGCGCAGCATGCGGTGACGACAGAAGCCCGAGTCGGCTCTCAGGATGATCCGCACCGCCGGCCACGCCTGACGCAAGCGTTTGACCAGCAGGGCGAGGATCGCCCACGCATGTTTCGCCCCGTCGATCTTGCTCGGGCGCAAATAGCTGACCAGCAGTTGTTCGCCGCAAAACACGTACAACGGGAGAAAGCAGTAGTTATCGTAGTAACCGTGGAAGAAGCGGCCTTCCTGCAGGCCGTGAACCCGGTCATCGGTGGCGTCGAAGTCCAGGATCAACTCCTCGGGTGGCTCGGCAAACGAGGCGATGAACTGCTCGATCAGGACCTGATGGATCGCGACAGCGGTTGCCCGATCTGACCGATTCTCCAAGCGACAGAGCGTGGGTGAACTGCCCAGTGCCTGATCCTGTTCCACGGCCGTCTGAAAGGCCAAATCTTGTCGCAGACTGTCGTGATCGTTGAGGTCTTCATAGCCCTGGCACAGGGCATAGACCCGCTGGCGTAGTAGAGAAATCTGATCATGTTGCACATAGCGGCCATCGCGTGGATCAGCGAGAGTGTCATTGACGGCTTCAAGCAATCCCAGCCGTCGGTCCGCTTGTCGTAGCAACAACACGCCGCCATCACTGCTGATATCACCACCGGAAAAATCCGCTTCAACCTGGCGGCGTTTTACCGCTGGAAAAGCAAAACGACCTTGGGTACATTCTGTCACAGGCAAAACCTCGTTCAATTTCAGCCTAAGTAACTGAATTCTATTGAACTACACGGGTTTTACCCTCTTTATTTGTGAAATATTCGGGCTAGGGCGATGAAACAGGACTCTATCAACGGATTTACGCTGTGCGGATGGCGCAGTTTCTTACCCGATTTGGCTCGCTATCGCACATGCATCGAGCGATTTGCAATCGCTTTTCAAGCGGTCAGCTTGCTGTCGAGATGAGGCAGGATGCATTTCAGCATGGCATTGTGGACCTTGATGTTTCCGGCGATGACATTACCGGTTTCAAGGTAGCGTTCGCCGCCGCCGATGTCCGTCACCAGTCCACCCGCTTCCCTGACCAGGAGCGTCCCCGCGGCAAAGTCCCATTCACGCAGGCCGAGTTCCCAGAAACCGTCCATCCGGCCGGCAGCCACATAGGCGAAGTCGAGTGCGGCAGAGCCGGGGCGACGCACGCCCGCGCTATCCTTGATCAGGGCCTTGAGCATACCCATATAGTTGTCGGTGAATCTGAAGTCCCGATAGGGCAGACCTGTACCCAAGAGGGCGCCGTTGAGCCCTTTGCGGCCGGAGACCCGGATCTTTTTATCATTCAGCAACGCGCCTTCACCACGACAAGCGGTATACATCTCTTCACTGACCGGGTCGTAGACGACACCGACCTCCAGGCGACCTTTGATCTTGAGGGCGATGGATACCGCGAATTGGGGGAAACCATGCAAAAAGTTGGTCGTGCCATCCAGTGGATCGATGATCCAGATATAGTCGTCAGCCCCCTGCTTGCCGCTCTCCTCCGCCAGAATGGCGTGATGTGGATATTTCTCACGCAGCAGATTGATAATCACGGCTTCTGCATTCCGGTCGACTTCGCTGACGAAGTCGTTACTGCCTTTATCGCTGATCGTCAGGCGATCGATCCGGTTGAAGTTACGGGTGATGATACGTCCGGCCTCGCGGGCGGCGCGTACGGCAATGGTGAGCATCGGATTCATGGGCCGCGAGGATACAGCAAGTGGCGAGGAGGTCAAACTATTTCATACTGAATTCACCGGCATTTCCGAAGAAATCAGGAGAACCTAATAAAATTATCGTATGAGGATTTTGGTTCTGCACCAGTTCGGGGGGATTGATTGACTAACCAAGCAATTAACAAAGAACCATTGATTAGGCCGCAATTGAATGCCAATCACCGCAAACGCCGCAAATACTTTGACAATGTAGACGGATAGCGCACCTGCCGTTGTGGCCAACCTCTTCAGGATTGTAAAAAGCGCATAGCATCATGGCTGTAAGTCATTGTTCGACTTTATCTTTAATAGTGTACAATTTGCGCCTATCGGCGGTGATTGACGTCCATTTACGGCCGGTTTTATCGCGGTTTATTTTCCCGCTTGATTGGGGAAGTGTCAGGAATTTTATTCGCCTATGTTGAAAAACATCCGTATCGTGCTGGTGGATACAAGCCATCCCGGCAATATCGGGGCGGCTGCCCGCGCCATGAAGAACATGTCGCTGCGGCAACTCCACCTGGTAACACCCCGGCACTATCCTCATCAGGAGGCGACGTCCCGTGCCTCGGGGGCCGATGATCTGTTGAATAACGCCCGCGTGGCGGGATCCCTCGATGAAGCTTTGACCGGTTGCCGTCTTGTGGTGGGTACCAGCGCCCGTACCCGAAGCATCGACTGGCCTGTCGTGACCCCCAGGGAGGCGGCCGCCAAGCTGGTAAAGGAGGCCAGGTCGGGGGATGTCGCCCTGGTGTTCGGGCGAGAGCGATCGGGTCTCACCAATAGTGAACTTGACCGCTGCACATTTCTTGTCCATATCCCGACCAATGAGGACTATAGCTCCCTCAACCTGGGTGCTGCGGTTCAGATTCTGGCCTATGAGATCTACCTTGCCCAGCAACAGGATCCGACTGTCAAATCCGATACTCAGAGGGATTTGGCGACCGCTGACATGCTGCAGGGCTTTCACGAGCATCTGGCCCAGGCCCTTGACGATATCGGTTTTACCGATCCGCGCCAGTCGCAGAAGCTGCTACGTCGACTACGCAGCCTTTTTCAACGGGCCAGGCCGGATAAGGATGAAATCAATATCATGCGTGGGATTCTCAGTGCCATGCAGGGACGGAAGTCGATGCGGCGCTGACCTATGTAACCGATTCCGGCGCCCATCATTGGTCCATGGAAAAATACCCTAGTAATTTGTGCGGGATTGTGGATAATCTCCTACCCTCATGCCACCATTAAGGATGTGGCACCGGATTTTTACACGCAAGCGTAGGTAGGCAGTTGGAAACAGGTGAAGATAAAGTCTCTCGTTGGAAAGAGGATATCCAGAGCGTTTTCGATCGGGATCCTGCAGCACGTAATACCTTCGAGATTATCACTACCTACCCGGGTGTGCATGCGATCGTCTTTCACCGACTCGCTCACGCCCTATGGGGTATCGGCTTGAAGTGGATTGCCCGGGTGGTCTCCAACATCGCCAGGCTGTTCACCGGCATAGAGATACATCCGGGAGCGGTTATCGGCAGGCGGTTTTTTATCGATCACGGTATGGGAGTGGTCATCGGCGAGACCGCCATAATCGGTGATGACTGCACCCTCTATCACGGCGTCACATTGGGCGGCACCAGTTGGGAAAAGGGAAAACGCCACCCTACCTTGGAAAACAACGTGGTTGTCGGTGCGGGGGCGAAGGTTCTTGGGCCGATCGTGGTGGGTGAAGGCGTTAGAATCGGCTCCAACTCGGTGGTGGTGAAGGATGTACCTGCCGGTTCAACTGTGGTGGGTGTTCCGGGAAAGCTGATCACCGCCAGAAAGCCGGAGCGGGAAGGCCACCGGGAGAAGATTGCCAAAAAGATAGGTTTCGACGCCTATGGGGCGACCAAGGATGCCGCGGATCCCGTAGCGCACGCCATCAACTGCATGCTTGACCATATCCATGTAATGGACAAGAAAATGGAGTCGATGTGTGAAGCCATGAAACGGCTTGGCGTGGATGAGGAGGAGACCAATCTGCCGGCATTGGATTCCTGCGAGATTGTCTCGACGGCTGAGGAGTTGCAAAAACTTGATGAAGAGGTTCCTGAGAAAGAGAAAACCACCGAATAAACCGGGTGGGATAATCTTGACTAATTTGCTTGGGAATGTATATTAGCGATTGGAAATATTCACGGAGCTCATGAAGTGAAGCTTACCACAAAAGGTCGATACGCGGTGACAGCCATGCTGGATCTATCCCTCCACTACGGGGAGGGCCCCATAACCCTTGCCGACATCGCTCAGCGCCAAGGCATATCCCTCTCATATCTGGAGCAGCTGTTTTCTCGTTTGCGCAAAAGATCGCTGGTTGCCAGTGTGCGCGGTCCCGGCGGCGGCTATAGCCTGGGCAGGGGAGCAGATGAGATTTTTGTGGGTGAGGTAATCTCTGCAGTGGATGAGAATATCGACACAACCCGCTGTAACGGCGCGCACAATTGCCAAAACAATGAGCGCTGCCTTACGCATGATCTGTGGTCGGATCTCAGTAATCAGATTTACGGTTATCTCAACAAAATCAGTCTGCAGGATCTGATGGACCGTCAGGCCGTGCGGGAAGTGGCGGACCGTCAGGATCACCCCAATCAGGAGCTACCGGGGCTGGATGTCTCATCATTAGTGGATGGATCAGGTGACCTGGCTGGCGCCTGATGACGAACGATGTCGGAGTTTGAGATGAAGTTACCCATCTACATGGACTACTCGGCCACAACGCCGGTGGATCCCCGTGTCGCAGATATCATGTGCAGCTATCTTACCCCGGACGGCAATTTCGGTAATGCCGCATCCCGGTCCCATGCCTTTGGCTGGACTGCCGACGAAGCTATTACCTCGGCGCGGCGTCAGGTGGCGGACCTGGTGAATGCCGATCCCAAGGAGATTGTCTGGACATCGGGGGCAACCGAATCCGACAACCTGGCGATAAAGGGGGTGGCGGATTTCTACGCCAAGAAGGGGCGCCATATCGTCACCTGCAAGACCGAGCACAAGGCAGTACTGGATACTTGTCGACAGCTCGAACGCCATGATTACGAAGTGACCTACCTCGATCCCGAACCCAACGGTCTGATAGACCTGGCCAAACTGGAAGCCGCACTGCGTGATGACACCATTCTCGTCTCGATTATGCATGCCAACAATGAGATCGGCGTGATTCAGGACATCAGGTCGATCGGTGAGATGACCCGCGATCGAAAGATTCTGTTTCATGTGGATGCCGCCCAGAGTGCCGGTAAGGTGCCGATCGATCTGCAGCGACAGAAGGTGGACCTGATGTCATTCTCGGCACATAAGATATATGGGCCGAAAGGTATTGGCGCCCTCTATGTCAGGCGTAAGCCGAGGGTGCGCCTGGAGGCCCAGATGCATGGCGGCGGTCATGAACGCGGTATGCGTTCCGGAACCCTTGCGACACACCAGATCGTCGGCATGGGTGAAGCCTTCAGGCTCGCGGGTGAAGAGATGGCGAATGAGAACGAAAGGATCCTTGGCCTGCGCAATCGACTCTGGGCCGGTATCAGCGATATTGAAGAGGTCTATCTGAATGGTGATGAAGACCAGCGGCTGTCCGGAAACCTGAATGTCAGCTTCGCATTCGTTGAGGGCGAGTCCCTGATCATGGCGCTCAAGGAGCTTGCTGTTTCATCGGGTTCGGCCTGCACCTCGGCAAGCCTGGAGCCGAGTTATGTGTTACGGGCTTTGGGCCGGGAAGATGAATTGGCGCACAGTTCCATTCGCTTTACCCTTGGCCGTTTTTCCACCGTGGAAGAGGTGGATTACGCCGTCAGGAAAATACAAACAGAAGTGGAGCGGCTGCGTGAACTGTCGCCCCTATGGGAGATGTTCAAGGACGGCGTCGATCTGAAATCAATTCAATGGGCAGCGCACTAGTGCGCGCTCAACGTCATTCAGAGGTTGTAGATCATGGCATACAGTGAAAAGGTTCTTGATCATTACGAAAACCCGCGTAATGTGGGCAGCTTTGATAAAGATGACACCAGTGTGGGAACCGGAATGGTGGGGGCGCCGGCATGCGGTGATGTGATGCGGCTGCAGATAAAGGTCAACGATGACGGGGTTATCGAGGATGCCCGCTTTAAAACCTATGGTTGTGGTTCCGCGATCGCTTCCAGCAGCCTACTGACTGAATGGGTCAAGGGGAAAACCCTGGAGCAGGCGCAGGAGATAAAGAATGCAGACATTGCAGAAGAGTTGGCGCTACCGCCAGTGAAGGTGCATTGTTCTGTATTGGCGGAGGATGCTATAAAAGCGGCGATCAAAGACTTTTCCGATAAAAAGGCAAAGTAAACGGTAAGGTGCGGCAATCTCGACGAGTAGCAGACATGGGCATTACGATTACAGAAGCGGCAGCCGATAGAGTTCAGGCATATCTCGCCAATCGCGGCAAAGGATTGGGGATACGGCTGAGCGTGCGTACCTCAGGCTGTTCCGGCATGGCTTATGAGATGGAGTTTGTGGATGAGCTGCAGGAGGACGACCAGGTATTTGAAGACCGGGGAGTCCAGGTGGTGATCGATCCCAAGAGTCTTGTCTATCTGGATGGCACTGAAGTCGACTATGCCCGCGAAGGCCTCAATGAAGGCTTTAAATTCAATAATCCAAACGCGAAAAGCGAGTGTGGATGTGGCGAGAGTTTCAACGTCTAAGCATGGGTTGAAAAAGGGTATGAAACGGCTGCCTTATTAAGGCAGCCGTTTTTTTCGATATGCTGGATTTTTCGAAAAACTACTTTGATCTTTTCGGCTTGCCGATTAGCTATATTGTTGATGGCAACTCGCTATCCGAGCGCTATCGCGAGTTACAAAGGGTGATCCATCCTGATCGTTTTGCCAATGCAACCGATCAGGAGCGGAGACTGTCGGTACAGAGTGCAGCACTCATCAATGAGGCATTTGAGACACTCAAAGATCCAATTGCACGCGGTAGTTATCTGTTGTTGTTGCATGGTATCGAGATGGATGCCCTGAATGAATCAACCCAGGATATGGCCTTTCTCATGCAGCAGATGGAATTGAGGGAAGAGCTGGAAGAGATTCGGGGACAAGCCGATCCCTACCAGGCAATCATGGACCTGCGTGGCCGGATCAATAAGCAGATCAACAGCCTGGTGGCACAGTTGGCCGTCTATTTTGAAACGCCGACGGAAGAGCAGTTGCAAGCCGCCCGCGAGATCTTGCGAAAAATGCGCTTTTTGCAGAAGTTGCACACCGGAGCAGAGAGCGTTGAAGCTGATTTGGAAGATGAGTTGAATTGACTTATCGGATGGAAGAGAGATAGATGGCACTGCTGCAGATTTCAGAACCGGGCCAGGCGCAGGCACCTCATCAACACCGCCTGGCTGTGGGCATCGACCTGGGTACCACCAATTCCCTGGTGGCGACTGTACGCAGCGGCACGGCCGATACCCTACCCGACGAAGAGGGGCGTCATCTGTTGCCGTCCGTGGTGAGGTATCAGCAGGGCTCAGTGCAGGTGGGCCATGAAGCGAAACAGACCGAGACGGATGACCCATTGAATACGATCTCATCGTCGAAGCGGTTAATCGGGCGTGGGATCGATGATATCAAAACCCTGGGGAGCCGGCTTCCCTATCGCTTTGTACAGGAGCACACCAGCGTGCCGCGCATCGAGACGGTGGCGGGAGAGGTCAGCCCTGTTGAGGTCTCGGCGGAAATACTCAAAGTACTGGCAAAACGGGCTGTGTCGACACTGGGTGGTGAGTTGAGCGGCGTAGTGATCACTGTGCCGGCTTACTTCGATGAAGCCCAACGACAGGCCACGAAGGATGCCGCAAAATTGGCGGGTGTACACGTATTGCGCCTGTTGAATGAACCGACAGCGGCCGCCGTGGCCTACGGTCTGGACAAAGGTGCCGAGGGCGTGCATGCCATCTATGATCTGGGTGGCGGCACTTTTGATATCTCAATCCTGAGACTCAATAAGGGCGTCTTCGAAGTCATGGCCACGGGAGGGGATTCGGCGCTTGGCGGCGATGATTTCGATCGCGTGGTGGCTGAGTGGATCATGCAACAGGCCGGGATTGGCGATGATGCCGATCATGCACAGATGAAACGCCTCATGCTGGCAGGTTGCACAGCCAAAGAGACACTGACGGAAGCCGAAGAGGCCCTCGTGAGTGTTGAATTGGATGGAGGCGGCAAGTGGCAGGGAAAACTGCTGCGGTCGAAGTTCAATGAACTGATCGATCCATTGATCAAAAAGACCCTGATTGCCTGCCGCAGGGCGATGCGGGATGCCGGGATCAGCGCGGATGAGGTACAAGAGGTGGTCATGGTTGGTGGATCGACTCGAGTGCCGAGGGTACGCGAGAAGGTGGGCGAACTGTTCGCGACACAACCGCTGGTGGAGATCGATCCCGATCGCGTGGTAGCCGTTGGTGCCGCGATTCAGGCCGATATTCTCGCCGGCAACAAGCCGGATAGTGAGATGTTGCTGTTGGATGTCATTCCACTCTCCCTCGGTATAGAAACCATGGGCGGTTTGAGCGAAAAGCTGATCAGCCGCAATACCACCATACCGGTGGCGAGAGCACAGGAGTTCACCACCTTTAAAGATGGCCAGACCGCAATGGCGATCCATGTCGTGCAGGGAGAGCGGGAGTTGGTGACCGATTGTCGTTCGCTGGCGCGCTTTGAACTGCGCGGTATACCGCCGATGGTGGCTGGCGCCGCACGCATTCGTGTGACCTTTGCCGTCGATGCGGACGGCCTGTTGAATGTCAGCGCAGTGGAGCAGAGCAGCGGGGTGCAGGCCAGCATCGAGGTCAAGCCTTCATATGGATTGACCGACAATGAGATCGAATCGATGCTGCGGGACTCCATCGAACATGCCGGCGAGGATAAACAGCTGCGCAGCCTGCGCGAGCAGCAGGTGGAAGCGGATAGGGTTATTGAGGCGCTGGAGGCGGCTTTGACCGAGGATGGCGATCGTTTACTCGAGTCTGATGAACGTCAGCAGGTGGAGCAAGCGCTTGGTGCATTGAAATCGGTTGCCCGGGCCGATGATCAAAAGGTGATTAAAGGGGCCATTGAGCAACTCGAAAGTGTCTGTGGATTCTATGTTGAACGACGGATGAATCAGAGTATTAAACAGGCCATGTCAGGGCACAAGGTGGATGAATTCGAATAGGCGGCGGTATGACACGTATTATATTTTTACCTCATGAAGAGATCTGCCCTGAAGGCATGGTTATCGAAGCGGAGCCCGGTACCACGATTTGTGATGCAGCCCTACAGAACGGTATAGAGATCGAGCATGCCTGTGAGAAATCCTGTGCCTGCACCACTTGCCATGTCATCGTTCGCGAGGGCTTCGAATCCCTTGAAGAAGCGGAAGAGACAGAGGAAGATATGCTCGATAAGGCATGGGGTCTAGAGCCTGAGTCACGTCTCAGTTGTCAGGCGGTGATCGGTGATGAGGATCTGGTGATAGAGATACCCAAATACACCATCAATATGGTTGCAGAGAACCATTAACTCGAATATTTCATCTAAATTTAACAGCGACCGTGCGGAACATTCGGATTACGTATAGGGGAGCATGATGGGTTTAAAGTGGACCGATAGTCTGGATATCGCTATAGAACTGGACGAGAAGCACCCCGATGTTGATCCGCGCTTCCTCAATTTCGTCGATTTACGTGATTGGGTCGTTGCCCTGGATGATTTTGATGACGATCCCCACCATTCGGGAGAAAGGGTCCTGGAAGCGATACAGGCTGCCTGGATAGAGGAACGGGAGTGAAGGTATCGAACCGCCTATCATTATCGGTTCACCTTTCTCATCACCACACACGTTCAACATCCAGGCTGTTCTTGACCGATTTTGTCATCGACACCGGATAGAATCCATCGGAGTGGTGTCGATGGTTCATATCAGAGGCCGGCGCTGACACCCTTTTTTCGCTTGGTACCCCAAATTCCCGCCAAACCGATCGCCAACAGCATAAGGCTCCCGGGTTCGGGAACCCTGACGTGCTGATGATTAAAGATATTCAAATTACCGAGCGGTGCAAATTCGTTGTACGCCAGTGATACGGAGGTCTCAATCCAGCTGCCGTCCAAGAGGTAACCGGTCAGTAAATTGTCGGTTAGTTGAAGATCCCAACCGTGAATATCGACAGTCGCGTTATTGAATATGCCAAATCCGTTACCGATGTTGTTATAACCGAACAAGCCACCGGTTATGCCCCAATGGCCAATGCCGGAGAGATGCAATAACCAGCCGTCATCCAGAACTCCGGCGCCGGCATCGAAGTATCCACCGGAGATGGTTGAACTGTGAAAGTCAATGCTGTTTATGGCATCGCCGCCGTAGAGACCCCCGCTGCCACCCTGAAATATGCCACCCGAGATATCGAGGTCTGTGCCATCTTGTGATTGAATCGCATTTCCCCCGCTGGCGCCGCTGCCGCCGCTGATTATGCCCCCTGAAATCGTGCCGGAGATTGTGCCGAAGGTCGTGATCCCGTGACCTCCCTGACTGCCGCCGTCACCTCCCCGCACAATCCCGCCGGACATGTCCAAGCCGATGGTTTCAATCCAGCCGTCGATTCCGTTGCCGCCGGTTTGTCCGCCTGCTCCACCGATCACTTGGCCGCCGTGAATGGAGACGAGTTGTGCGCCGGAAGAGGTGTTGTCGATGGCATGACCGCCTTGGGTACCGTTGTCTGCACCTTCGAGCCTGGCATTGCCGTTTACCTCTACTCTTCTTGAGCCCGACACCGCGCCCCGGCCATGTCCGCTGAACTTTTCCCCTTGGCCAACAATCTGTGCATTGTCGTTGACGATGACGGCATCCTCATCGCTGCCCCAAACCTGATAGTCGATCCCGCCTGATACCGTGGCGTCCCCGGATAACGTGATCGTCGAAGCGGCCCCGATGCCGATAAAGATTGCAGGCTGGTCGGCCGGCGTATGAATGGAACCGCCTTGGATGATGTCAAGATCAGAGCCATTCTCCAAGCGTAGATCTTCGAAGATTGGGCTGCTGATTTGGTGGGTATTGCCGTCGTTGAAAATTAGCGTCGCATGAGAGTGTGTTGTTATTGCGCCAAGAAGGGCTACAGCCATCCATTTAAGTTGCATCAAAACTGCTCCTTATCGGTTGTCGGACTCAAATCCGCTGTGTTAATTCGATGTACTATTAATTTATTTCCTGATTACTCATGAGGCTCAGCTATTGAGCCTGTGGTGCAAGCATAATGGAACCTACTGAATAAAAGAGGATTTCATCATGCCGAGAAATACTATTCAATTTCAAAAAGGTCTTGGTTTGCACGATTTTCTGGAACAATATGGGACCGAGGATCAGTGTCGACAGGCATTGTATGATTTGCGCTGGCCGACGGGCTATGTCTGCCCTGAGTGCGGCAACACAACAGGCTGTGAACTCAAAAAGCGTCAGATATATCAATGTCACAAGTGCCATCATCAGACTTCCCTGACCGCCGGCAGCATCTTCCATGGCACCAAGCTGCCGCTGAGAACGTGGTTTCTTGCGATCTATCTGTTGACCCAACGCAAGAAAAGTATCTCGGCGCTGCAACTTTCCCGCGAAATCGGGGTGAACTACAATACGGCCTGGCGACTCAAGCATAAGTTGATGCAGGTGATGATGGAACGTGAGCGTGGAAAAAAACTGGCCGGTCGCATCGAATTGGATGATGCTTATCTCGGAGGCGAGCAAGCCGGTAAGCGTGGTCGTGGGTCGCGCAACAAAATCCCTTTCGTAGCTGCTGTTGAGACGACGCGGGACGGCAGGCCCATGAAAATTCAACTGCGTCGTGTAAGGGGCTTCCGCAAACGTGAAATCGCCCGCTACGCCCGCTCCTGCTTGATGCCTGGCAGCGAAGTCTTTACCGATGGGCTTTGGTGCTTTAGTGGCGTGACAACCGCTGATTGCCATCATAACCCCATGGTGACGGGTGGTGGGCGCCAAAGTGTCCAGTATTCGTGCTTCAAATGGGTAAACACGATGTTGGGTAATGTCAAAAACAGTCTGTTGGGTACTTTTCATGCGATTCGAGATAAACATGTGTCGCGTTATCTTGCTGAGTTCGAATATCGGTTTAACCGCCGTTTCGATTTACCCGCCATGATTGAACGATTGCTTTTTGCCGCTCTTCGCACTCCACCTATGCCATATCGCCTCTTGAGAATGGCTGAGGTTTAGGGGTAATCAGGATTTATTTTAATCATTTAATTCATACAATAAATATGCCATATTTCAGTAATAACTAAGTATCAGTGGCTTATAAAAGTCGATGAAAATAATTGGTCTTTTGAATGTAAAATAACCCGACATATCGGGTTGCATTTTTTGTGAAGTGGTGAGTTGACTGCAATTCAAACATCAGCTAACCATGGCCCACGCATCGAAACTACCGGGTTTACCCTGCGAAGCCCGTTGAAGGTTGGAATCATTGGATGTTGAGATAGTCAATCAGTCTATTCCAGCCGACTAGCAATCGGGCTTCTAAACGATCGAGTTGTTCCAATACCGCGGCATCACCGAATAAACGGAAACCTATATAGACCATGGCGATGAGGAAAACCGTAGTGGCCGGTTTTCTCAGGAATCCGCCAATTGCCATGACAGGTCCCAGCCACCGCCTATGCGCAGTACGCCTTGATGGAGCCTGGGGTGTTCTCTGTTGTCTGACTTCCTCTAGAACCCGGTGACCAAGTTCACGCAACACCTGTGCAGGTGAATCGGCCGGCCTATGACGTGAGGACACCGAACCGGTCAGTTCGGGTACTTCCCTTTGCAGCAACTGCACCAGATTTTCGATATCCTCATCCCAACGCCGGTCGCTCATTTCAATGGCCTGGATTTTCGATAGTTGAGAGATATCCGCCGGTAGTTCCGTCGCGGTGCTCATCTTGGCACCCCCGACCAGGATCGGGATGATGCGTTTACCTTGTTCAAATGCCGCCTTGATCTCTGTCCGTACCCAATCGGTCGGCTCAAACAGCCGCGATCTGGCACCGTTGCGGGATCTGCTCTGCCAGTCCCTGCCGATCACCACCAGCAACACATCACAGGCAGCAATTGCACGGTTCAGGATTAAACTGAAATCGTGGCCGACCGGGATCTCCACATCGCGAAATACCAGGTCGGAGCCCAATATCTCGCTCAGGTCGTCCGCCAGCCGGCCGGCAAACCCCTGGCTGTCGTCCCGTCGATAACTGATAAAGATGCCTGCCATGTCATTAAGCCGTTGAGTGTAGCGAACCGAGTCGATATGACACAGAGTAACGCTAGCGAAGGTCTATATCCACAGATCATCAAATGGCATTAAAACAGACACCTAGCACCAGATAATCCATGGTTTCATAATCGATCCCGTCTGGCCGAATCGGTTGGGTGCGCAGAGTTGCCGGATTTCCCACCATGACTGAGTGGACATGTTCTGCTCAGGCTAAAGGCATAGTCCTTTATCAGCCAATCGGCGTGAACAGGGCAAGGGCGGGTATTTATTGTGTTTGAGGATTCCCTCAAACCTGAAGAAATCGACCAGGCCGGTGTCCTCTATGGTCAGATACGCCGCCATTCGTGTATTTCGCAAAGCGCATGCCCTAGCGGTTGGAAATGGGATGCCTCATCTTAAGTTTTACTGAATATCTGCCGATAAAGTCAGTGTTTATCCAGGATCATGTTTTCGATCTAACCCAAGGTGGATTAGGGAGTCCATGAATCAATCGATCCCTCTCGTCCAAAGCGATGAAGCCAGGTTGCGGATTCAGCTGTGGGTGGCCTTTTTCGGCTGGACACTACTGGTACTGTTTCTGCTCCTATGGGCGATGAGCAATGAGGATGCCGAGATGTTGGAGCTGGCTCGCCAGGAGGCGATCGACAACTTCAACAAGGACCAGGCCTTTCGTGTCTGGGCAACCACTCATGGGGGGATTTATGTACCGGTGACTGAGCGTACCCAACCCAATCCCCACCTGAGCCATATCCCGGAACGCGATCTGGTGACTCCCTCCGGTCGCCAGCTGACCCTGATGAATCCCGCCTACATGCTGCGCCAGATGATGGAAGACTATGCGGAACTTTACGGCGTCAAGGGGAGAATCACCAGCATTAAACCCCTCAATCCGAATAATGCTCCGGACGATTGGGAGAGGACAGCCCTGGAATCGTTCGAAAGAGGTGAGATGGAACAGTTCGAACTCACTGATATCAGCGGTGAGCCTTACCTGCGTCTGATACGTCCCATGGTGACAACGGAAGGCTGCCTCAAGTGCCACCGTCATCAGGGGTATCAGGTGGGAGATATCCGAGGCGGGGTGGGCATATCCGTACCAATGAAGAACTACTTTTCCTCGGCTGCCGAACAGAAGCGGGAGATCAAAGCAGGTCTGAGTCTGATCTGGGTGGCAGGGTTCAGCGCCATCTGGTTCTATGGTAAACATAGCCGCCAGCGGCTTCATGAACGCAAGGACTATGAGGATCAGATCTGGCACCAGGCTAACTTTGACTCGCTTACCGGTCTTTCTAACCGAAATCTCTTCCTGGACAGGCTGGATCACGCGTTGGCCTATGCCCGGCGGCAATAATCCATGCTTGCACTGCTCTTTATCGATCTTGATCGTTTCAAGTATGTCAACGATGCCCTGGGACATGCTACAGGCGACCAACTGCTGCTGGAGGCGGCGCGGCGGCTGCGGCTGTGTGTCAGAGAGATGGATACGGTATCCAGACTGGGTGGCGACGAGTTTACGGTTATCTTACCCGTTATCAATGAGGGGCAGTCTGTCGCCAGGGTGGCCACCGCCATACTGACCGAGTTGTCACGGCCGTTCGAACTTGGTGATCAGGAGACCCATGTTTCCGCCAGTATCGGTATTACGCTCTATCCTCAAGATGGCAGTGACACGGGCATGCTGTTGCAGAATGCGGACACTGCCATGTATCAGGCCAAGGCAGAGGGACGCAATACCTACCGTTTCTTCACCTGGGAGATGAATAAAGTCGCGGAGGGGCGTGTCTCACTGGTTGCGGCCCTGCGTAACGCTCTACGTGGAAATGAGTTTCAACTCCACTACCAACCCATTGTGAATATCGCTGATGGCCAGATTGTGGGCGCTGAGGCCTTGATCCGATGGGGATCGCCCGACCAGGATCGTGTAGGGCCGGATCAATTTATACCGGTGGCTGAAGAGAGCGGTCTGATTGTGCCCATTGGCGATTGGGTACTGCAGCAGGCGGCGTTGGATCTAAAGCTTTGGGACCGGGCAGGATTGAAGATGGAATTGCTATCGGTCAATGTTTCCACTGTCCAATTCCAGTTTGAAGGTTTCCTGGAAAAAATGCTTGGTCTGATGAGGCACCAGCCGCATCTCTCATCCAGGCTTTTCCTTGAGATTACCGAGAGTGTCTTTCTTGACGAACACCGGGAACCCGGTACACGTTTGGGTGCTTTACGTAAGCAAGGCATCGGCATCTCCATCGACGATTTCGGTACCGGTTACTCGTCACTGAGTTACCTTAAACGGTTTCCCGTGGACAAGATCAAGATCGACAGATCATTCATACGCGATGTAACCACCGACCCCGAAGACGCAGCGCTCTGCGAGGCAATCATCGCCATGGCCCACCACCTTGGCCTCAAGGTGGTGGCGGAAGGTGTGGAGACCAAGGCGCAATGGCAGTTTCTGCACAAGAGTGGATGTGACTATGCCCAGGGTTTCTACATCGGACGGTCGATGGCAGCGGCCAGATTCACCGATTTTCTGGTAAAACACATCGACGTACCGGCTTAACTCAATCGTTTCTCAAGGCGTATTTGGTAAACCTGGCATCTCTGTTCACCGCGCTCGACAGCCATGATCAACCGATGATCAGCAGTGCAAGAAATGGAATCAGGTTAAAGAAAATAAAGAAGAGCTTAAAAATACCCAGGAAAAAATAGGCCAGCAGATCAAAATTCGCTCTGGAGATTGCAATCCAGCGACTCTGCGTTTTGTAAACCAGCTCAGGTGCGAAAAGAATAAACAGTGTCCACAGAATCAGCAGACCGCCATTGATGAGTGTGCACCACATAAAGAAATCTGTGATCAGCTGGCTATTCATAATATTAATTCCCGTTGCTTCCAACAGGGCATGACAGGATGATAGACATACCGGGATTTACGATACTTTTGACATCTGTTCGGCGCATGCGTTCTTGCTGACAATTCCACCAACTCGATTGCAATCGGTGTACTAAATCGTATATGGAAGGGTGATTGCAAAACAGACACCGTCAGTTTCGTTGTTCATCCATGCATCCCCTTGGTGAAACTCGGCTATCAAGCGTACTATATAAAGCCCTATACCGAGATGGATCTGGTTGTCATTGCCTTTTCTTCTCGATTCCATGTTGTGAAATAGTTTGGGTATATCACTTTCGGCCAGCTGCGGACCGAGATTCCTGATCTTAAGGTCGAGCGCTTTGCCGTTCATGTCGTCCAGTATGATCTGTATGGCTGTATTCGGTTGGTGGAAATCGATAGCATTGCTGATCAGTTTATCCACTGCCTGACTGATAAGGTCTGGAGATATATGGATCCAAATGGGATAGGCCGGTACATGGCACTCAAAATCAATGTGCTGGTAGGTAATAGCGTAACCGTCACACAGGGATTTAAAAAAGGCAGTAATATCGACTTTTTCTTTTTCACTGTTCTGTAATGATTGTTCTAGTCGAGTGGCCTCGCGTATACGTGTGAGTATTAAATTGAGTCTTCGTGTACCATCAAGCGCTCGTTCGATATAGGGTGATTTCTGGAGAGAGTCGCTATCATGTTTAAGGTTCTCCAAAGAGCCCTGAACCATAGTCAATGGGGTGCGGAATTCATGGGTAAGTCTTGCTGCCATGGACTCAAGATAGCCTGTATATGCGACAGAACGCTTTAGAACTGCACTGAAACTCCGATCAAGTTCACCCAGTTCATCCTTGTCTTTGCCTGATTGGACCTCTTCTATGATCCGGCCATCGGGACTGACAGCCCGATTGTATTTATGGCTGAGTCGGGTGATACGGCGAGTCAGGGAGGAGGCGAATACGAGCAGTGTTCCTCCTGTGATGATGAAAAGTATCAGGCTGATGAGAAATAGTCGCTCGAGTGCGCTCTGTTGTAACAGCAGTATCATTTGAGTGCTCTGTTCAACAACCACTGTGCCAACAGTATTTTGATCAATCTCAATCGGATACGCAGCTGAGAGGATCATTGACTTCGAGCCTGTGATGTTATATCGATAGATCGCTCCTTCACCCGAGAGTGACCGACGAATCTCCGGGCCGTCCAGTTTTCCCATACCCTCCCTGGCGTCTAACCCTGTCTCTTCCACAGAGGGCGAGAGTAACGAGATCAGACGGCTTAACAGGGTGTGGTTCGGTTTAATGAACGTTTGAATCGACCCATACCGTCCTATAACCTGACGCTGTCTGTTAAGAATCGTGTAACGGTGATTTTTCTCTTCCAGACCATATAGAAGCCTGTCTACCTGAATGGTGGGCATGACCAGCCGGGAGAGATTTTGATTGCTGTTCCAACCTGAAGTGGAGGCGATCCCTACGGGTTTTGCTTGGGGTGTATCGATGTCGACCACTGCCAGGGAAAGATGTCCGTCAGTCATTGAACGGGGTATCTGCAGTTCAACCCGGTAACCATGGGCAGTTTCCTGCCATTCCCCCCGGATGGCTGTCTGCTGGCGGTTGTTTTCGTGCTCAACCACGTTGACCCAGCCTGGAGCCGGGGTGCCAAGGCGGTATTGTCTGCTCTTTCCTGAGGGACCCGGGAGCGCGAGTATCAGGTGATCACCGACACTCAGGATCCGCTCCGACTGAGGATAGATCAGGGTCTGATCCCTTACCTCTATCATCAGAAAAATATATTCGCCTTGAAACCCTGCAAGCCACTCAAAACTGACTGCATCAGGTGTTGTCGCACTGGCCCTGAACATGCGGGATTGAGATTTCAGGCTAAGCCAATCTTCATCATAGCCATCAAGGTCCGGAGAGTTGGCGAGCGGATGGACATAGAGAGATTTATTATGCACCAGCTTTTCTGAGGTCGTACCAGTTAGCCAGTTGTTGCTGTTTGTTGCAAGCATATTGGCTACAATCTCGGCCCTGTTAAGTAGTAAGGTCTCTTGTGCCTGGCGAAGCGATGCCTCCATCTCCGACAAATAGTGATAGCCTGCCCAAGGAATCAGAACCAGACTGAATGATGCAAGCAGAAGTTTGAATCGTAGGGTTTGTGTGAAAGGCAGATTCATCTTTTGAGGCATCTGAATACCATACTGGTGTCACGGTGAACCGATTGCTTTTTCTCGTTGCGCTCGACAGATCGATATCGACGCCGGCTCTGCGGTGGCGCTATTGTGTCCAGCGGTAGCCGGCACCATAGACCGATTCAATAAAGCTGAAATCACTGTCCGCCAGCTGGAATTTTCGCCGAATACGCTTGATATGGGTTGTGATACTGGCACTGTCAACATAGATATGAGCCTCCTCCATCAATTGATCCCGGCTTCGAACATGACCGGGATGACGGACCAGGGCATGCAGCATCCAGAATTCGGTGACTGTGAGGTTGACAGGGATCTGTTTCCAGTGTGCTGTGAGCCGGTCACGATCAAGTTGCAGGTCACCCCGAATCAGCTGAGATTCACCCGGTTGTTCTTGTTGCATGGCGTCGATACGACGGAATAGTGCGCCTATCCGGGCGATCAGATGAGGAAGACTGATATCTTTAGTGAGATAGTCGTCAGCGCCGAGTCTGAGGCCTGAAACGCTGTCGAAATCGCTGTCGCGTGCAGTCAGAAAGATGATCGGCAGGGTATTAGACCGGTTGCGCAGTTCGCGACATAGCTCGAATCCTCCATCAATGTCATCCGCCAGCCCGATATCGAGGATGACAAGGTCCGGCAAGCGTTTGTTGAACGCTGTCAGAGCCTCCTGACGCGTGGCATAACCAGTTGCCGAATAACCCTGCCGGCTTAGGTAGTCAATATAGTTTTCCCTAATAACCTGTTCATCCTCAATGATGGCTATCTGCTTTCTAACCACGTTGATCAATTATCCTGTATGTTCAGTTCTCAGATATGGGGATTATGAACGTTTTATGGGAATCAGTGAAACACTCAGTGTATCAGGCTATTTTTTATCACCATGCCGGATTTTTTCAAATCATTTAAGATTCAGGGGAGCCAAAGGGATTGGATTATATAGTTATCGATGAAGGCAGTGTGGTAATGACAGGAATTTCCGGGGATGGCCTGCCAATGTAATATCCTTGGGCATAAGCGACACCAAGCTCTGTCAATAGTTTACCTGATTACCCCTAAACCTCAGCCATTCTCAAGAGGCGATATGGCATAGGTGGAGTGCGAAGAGCGGCAAAAAGCAATCGTTCAATCATGGCGGGTAAATCGAAACGGCGGTTAAACCGATATTCGAACTCAGCAAGATAACGCGACACATGTTTATCTCGAATCGCATGAAAAGTACCCAACAGACTGTTTTTGACATTACCCAACATCGTGTTTACCCATTTGAAGCACGAATACTGGACACTTTGGCGCCCACCACCCGTCACCATGGGGTTATGATGGCAATCAGCGGTTGTCACGCCACTAAAGCACCAAAGCCCATCGGTAAAGACTTCGCTGCCAGGCATCAAGCAGGAGCGGGCGTAGCGGGCGATTTCACGTTTGCGGAAGCCCCTTGCACGACGCAGTTGAATTTTCATGGGCCTGCCGTCCCGCGTCGTCTCAACAGCAGCTACGAAAGGGATTTTGTTGCGCGACCCACGACCACGCTTACCGGCTTGCTCGCCTCCGAGATAAGCATCATCCAATTCGATGCGACCGGCCAGTTTTTTTCCACGCTCACGTTCCATCATTACCTGCATCAACTTATGCTTGAGTCGCCAGGCCGTATTGTAGTTCACCCCGATTTCGCGGGAAAGTTGCAGCGCCGAGATACTTTTCTTGCGTTGGGTCAACAGATAGATCGCAAGAAACCACGTTCTCAGCGGCAGCTTGGTGCCATGGAAGATGCTGCCGGCGGTCAGGGAAGTCTGATGATGGCACTTGTGACATTGATATATCTGACGCTTTTTGAGTTCACAGCCTGTTGTGTTGCCGCACTCAGGGCAGACATAGCCCGTCGGCCAGCGCAAATCATACAATGCCTGTCGACACTGATCCTCGGTCCCATATTGTTCCAGAAAATCGTGCAAACCAAGACCTTTTTGAAATTGAATAGTATTTCTCGGCATGATGAAATCCTCTTTTATTCAGTAGGTTCCATTATGCTTGCACCACAGGCTCAATAGCTGAGCCTCATGAGTAATCAGGATAGTTTAAGGGTTGCCTCATCCTCAACGAATTCAGCGACTGTATCCTTTCCGAGTGCGCTCGCCATTTCAGTCAGAGCCTTGACGAAAACCTGATCCTTGGTGCTCGTGGTCAGGTTCTTAATGAATGAACCATCGATCTTGACTATATCCAACGGGAGTTCTCTGAGATAGTAAAATGATGAGAACCCGACTCCGAAATCATCCAGGGCAAAGCGGCAGCCAAGCCCCCGAAGTTCACTCATTAGATCGATCGCCGCGTTGACATCGGCGAGTGCCGCTGTCTCCATCAGCTCAAAAACCAGTCGTTCCGGATTGATACCGCTGGAGTTGAGAAGATGTGTCAGTTGAGTGAGTAGTTCTGGATCATCAATAACACGCCCGGAAAGATTGATCGAGAGAGTGATGTCGTGACTTGCCTTGTTCAGGCTGGACAATCGTTGAATCGATGTGCGTAAAACATAATGGTTGATCTGGTGAATCAGTCCTGTCCGCTCAGCGACAGGGATAAATTCACCTGGTAGTGCAAGAGTGCCATCACTCTCGATCATTCTGATCAGAACTTCGTAGTGAGAGATAGTGCCATTTGCAATTTCCATGATGGGCTGGAAAAACAGAATAAAGTTGTCTTTAGCCAAGGCTTGCTCAATCTTGTCTTTCCAGGTGACACGTGCTTTCATCTCCTCGTGAGTTTGATCTTGGCTGGAGAAGATATGCCATTGATCTCTGCCGGATTCCTTTGCTTGATACATGGCAAGGTCGGCGTTCGACAATAACTGATCGGACTTGCTGCCATGTTCTGGATAAGTGACGATGCCGATGCTTGCCGATATACGATGACTATGGCCTTTCAGCGGTATCGTGGTCTGCTTAAGCTCAGACAACAGCTTGTCAGCGAACTGTGTTGCGCCCGGTATATCGGTTTCTGGTATTACTATGGCGAATTCATCTCCACCCAGGCGAGCGAGCAGTTCTGTACTGCGTGTTATTTCCCGCAGCTTTTTGGCAACGATCTGCAATAGGGCGTCGCCGGCCTGGTGACCACTTGTGTCATTAATGTATTTGAATTGGTCAAGATCGAAAAATATCAATGCCGTACTATGGTGATAACGTTCCGCAAGCGTCAGTATTTTATCGAATTCGACCTGAAAATTGCGCCGATTATAAAGTTCGGTCAAGGGGTCATGACTGGCCATCCAGGCAAGTCGCTGTTCGGCGACCTCTCGATCTGTAATGTCCAGCCCCACTGAGAGTATTACGGGTTCATTGTCATCGTTTATACCCGCCAATGGGGAGTGAACCCAGGATATGGTTCTGTTTCGGCCATCTGCAGACAGAGAGCCCGCATCGTGTTGATATGAGCTGATCATGCCGTCACGCAGTCGTAACATAACATGTTTCATCTCTTTAATATCCTCAACGTTCATAAAGAGATCACAGAAATGGCGGGTACCGCGCTCATAATTCCTGATCCCGATGAAGTCTCCCCCTTCGGTATTGATGGTGAGTATGGCGCCATTGCAGTTCTGTGTCAGGATGATCGCCTGAGCGCTGTTCATTATGGTATTGAGAAAGTCACGTTCTACCGCTAACTCTTCGCCACGTTTTATAAGGTTGTCAGTGTTGGTTTTGATCTCGTTATGAAGTCTTTCCAGAGTGTACGTCAGTTGGATGGCTGATTCGCCGGCAATGTCAATCTCGTCCCTATATCGATCCGGATGCTTGACGGAGAGTTTGTCTCTTACTTCACGAAATGCGTTTTTGGCCAGTAGGGGCAGACTGTCAGAAATCATCAACAGCCGTTTCATCGGTTGCCAGAGGAACAGCGCCAATAGCAGTTCGGATACCGAGAAGCCGATTATGCCGATAATCACTGATTGTGTGGTCGCCTGCTGGATTTGATTGACAACCGGGGTGATGTTGCTGGCTATTATGAAATCAGTAGAAAATTCGGATATGTCACTACTCACGGGAATCAGACTTAAGGCATAATGATCACCATCCGAAATCGTCGTGTATCTGCTATGTAACAGATTTTCCATTTCGATTGCGTCGGCAGTAGACTGCAAAAGGGGTATCAAACGGTCTAAATTGCTTGATGCGATTATGTAACGCTGCCAGTTGGCCAGGTAGCGATTTCTGCCTTGTAGCTGTTCATGTTGTTTAGGGCGGCTCACGATGGCCACGTCAGCTTTCGCAAGTTCATTGAAATCTATAATCACGTCAGCCAATGATTGTCCTACCAGCAATACGCCCGCATGCTGGCCTCTGTCCAACAGAGGTACGGCAACATATTGACTGCAACGGATATCGCAGTAAATAGTGTTGAACGGTATTTCAAGGCGATTGACTGATTTGACCAGCTCTAAAAAAGAGTCATCAAGCGCACCGGTCTGCCAGTTGAATTGCAGTTTGTTGTCACTACTGTAATAGGCTGCCTCTTCAAGCCCCCAGTCAATTTGCAGTGTCGTCTCGCTGTGCCTGAAAAATCTTTCCAGTTTCTCCGTTAAGGCTGACTTTTTAGAGGTTGTCACGGCTTCAGACAATGCGGGAATCATCAAAGCTATCTGCTCCAGTCTATAAATGGAGGATTCCAGAAGTGACCTGACCTGTCGGTGATGTTGGTCAAGTATCTGTGCTTGATAGGTATCGAATAACTTGCGCTGTTGCAGATAGCCCATGCCGGCCAGGCCTGCATTGATGATAAACAAAACCAGACTGAAAAGCAGTACCACTTTCCATTTAAGGCTGAGAAATAAACCCTTGTTGGATTGTGCGTTACCGTGATCCTGTTCAGGCTTGTCTTTGACTGAATCCATGGTGACTGTTCAGAAACTATATGAGGCAAGCAAGGAAAACAGATTCCAGTCCCGTTCAGTTGCGCCGGGTGTGTTTTCCAGGTTGGAAAGGAAAATCGCGCCCTCGACCTGACTGAACTCTGCGCGTAGCATCAGCTGTTCAGTAGGTTCCCAGAGTATCCCCAGTGTCCACAATTCACTGAAAAAGGTATGCTCAGGGGGGCCAAGTATAGCGCTGCTATTCTTACCCTCTTTATCGTGTTTGTTATAGTGGCTCTCCTCATAGCGGGCAAAAAGCTCCCAATCTGCATTAAGACGATAGTTGCCTTGAAAATAATAGCCATCAACGGTTGTATCAGCCACGTCCAGCAGGCCGTTGAAATCCTTGTAATCAATCGGTTCTTCCATGTATTCCATGGTGAAACTCCATGGACCGTTATTGTATTGCGCGGATAATACCCGATAATCGATCTTGATCTCACCGGGTGGGAACAGGTCCGTTTTTGCATCCAGCGTCAATGAAGCAGTGCTGAAAGCCAGTCTGAAGCGCCCCCCATCCCATTCGTAAAGCAATCTCCCTCCCAGTGTGATGCCATCATTGTCCATTTTCGGATTCAGAATCGGGTTGAGATAGGAGTTCTCGACATTTTCATCGATGGGAGTTGTACCACCTATCAGCCTCAACTGAAAAAGGTGGGTCTCTGATTGGGTTTCGCCGTACAGCTGTCCTCCGTCACTTGAGAGTACCATGTTTCGCACCCGGTCCCAGTATATAGCCTGGGGCATAAATATACCTGGACGGGTTGCAGCTACATCACGAGTATCGTTATAGAATCCAAAGGTATTTTTACTGCGACCGAGTACAAAACCGATACGATCATCTTCGTTCATATGCAGGGTGTAATCGACATGCGCATAGTCCAAGTCGAGAGAGCCATCATACATTTCACCGGCTTTGCGGGAGAGTATCTGTGCTGCCAGCATTATCTTTGGTGACATCCGATAGGATGCGTTTATACCCAATTCGCGAAAATCGAAACTACCATCTTGACTGTCACCGAAAAATTGATTTTCCGTAGTCTTGACATAGGCTTGGGTTAAAAAACTATGGACTTGGAACATACCTTCGAATACGTCAGTTTCGGCAGCTGATGATTCCCGGCCAAGCACGCAGAGCAGTGCGAACAGGCAAACAGTCCGGCTACTTTTCAATTCTGATCGTCCGTACATGCTCATTAGTATATCCTTCAGAAAGATAGCCAATTGCCCCGGGGGTATTTGCAACTTTTATCCGCATCTCACTCTCGGATCCCACTCTGATGGGCGCCTGCCCCATACCTGAGTAGATCTGTCTGTTCCAGGCACGGCGTAATTGATGGGGAAACAGGCCAAGCAGTTGTTTGGTGAAGCGCTTATGCAGATTACTCTTGTCACCCATCACGAAGACATGAATCGGTTTTCCATCCGACCATTGGGTTTTGCGCATGCTGAATATGGAGCGCAAGGTATGGCGTGAAAGCGTCTCTTGGGTGACGTCAAGATTGATGACGGGGTCGACCGAGTGTGCCGTTTCGCTGAAACATATCATCAATCCGAGAAAAAATGCGAAGCAGGCAGTTTTCATTCTTGATTACGGAAGATTCCTTGCGTTTACCTACAGCTTTGCGGCATCCATAAATTGTAATTTTAGCTCAAATCACCGCTGTCCATCGGTTAATTCCCACTGCTCACTGCAATACTACCCTCAGGCTGACAGATTGTCGCCACTTTCTGCCTCCATCCGGTCCCATTTTGGTGAGTAAATTGCCATTTGGTTGAACTTAAATCGCTATCGGTAGTACCGCAAACCGGCGCAGCACAGGAGTGGACGGGTTCGCCAGGGAGGGCACGCTGGGTCAACATTAAGAGGTTCAGAAAATGAAGAAAACGTTAGTGGCAATGGCAATATTCAGCGTCCTGTTTCAATCCCCGTTGGTGGCGCAAGCGCGGGACCAAAAGGTGGAAAAGGGGGTGTTCACCGGTTCCATGATCGGCGTGGTGGTGGGTACTCTCCTCGGTGGGGCGCCGGGGGTTGTTTTGGGTCTGACCGGCGGTGCGATGGCCGGAGAACTGGCGGTGCGCAAAGATCAGGTCGATGCAATGGACTCAGAGTTGTCGGCGGTCCGGGTCGTGCAGCAGAGAGAACAGCTGGCTGCCGCGGAACACCAGGCGCTGTACCAGCGGCAGCGGGCATTGCAATCTGCCCGAGTCGAGGCACTGCAGCAGGGGTATACCTTTTGCCTTGGATTTCGTAGTGACAGTGCCGAGATTGAAGCAGGGATCGGCGACCAACTTAAGGCCCTGGTTGTCATGCTTCAGGCCTTCCCCGAGTTGAAGCTGCAGATTCGGGCAGGCACGGATGCGAGGGGAAGTGACGACTATAACAAGACCCTCAGCAAGCGACGGGCGGATGCCGTCGTCAATCTGTTGGTGGATTCGGGATTGGCGGAAGATCGGATGGAAGTCCACTATGTGGGTAAGTCGGAAGCACGCTATCCCATACAGGATCTTGAGGGATTGGCATACGACAGAATGGTCCAGCTTACCTTGGTCGAGGGTGAAGAGTCATGAGGTTCCGTCGGCAGCCCCTGAGTGAGGAGTTTTTCTACAGCTCTCCGGAGAAACCCACCGGCAATAGTTTCCGTTGGGAGCCTATCGGATCGGTAATCCCACCTCGAAAGTCGCGGATCAGAGGGGAGGTGCGGTGTGCTGCAAAAAAGCGCTGTTAATGCCCCGGCAGGGGGAGGGGGAGCCGGCTGCTTCAGCAACAGGTTACTTATTCGTGATCTGGTATTGGCGTTGCTGGCAGCGGTATTTACCGGATTATCCGGTGGATTATTATTGATTTTACTGGTGTTTGGTTGGAGTGAAGCTGGGGCAGACGTCCTGCATAAGGCGGCCGCCGAGTTACAGCTGAGATCCTTGGATGGTCAATTGCTGCAGCAGGCCCCGATGTTAAAAACCGACCTGATTACCCCTAAACCTCAGCCATTCTCAAGAGGCGATATGGCATAGGTGGAGTGCGAAGAGCGGCAAAAAGCAATCGTTCAATCATGGCGGGTAAATCGAAACGGCGGTTAAACCGATATTCGAACTCAGCAAGATAACGCGACACATGTTTATCTCGAATCGCATGAAAAGTACCCAACAGACTGTTTTTGACATTACCCAACATCGTGTTTACCCATTTGAAGCACGAATACTGGACACTTTGGCGCCCACCACCCGTCACCATGGGGTTATGATGGCAATCAGCGGTTGTCACGCCACTAAAGCACCAAAGCCCATCGGTAAAGACTTCGCTGCCAGGCATCAAGCAGGAGCGGGCGTAGCGGGCGATTTCACGTTTGCGAAAGCCCCTTACACGACGCAGTTGAATTTTCATGGGCCTGCCGTCCCGCGTCGTCTCAACAGCAGCTACGAAAGGGATTTTGTTGCGCGACCCACGACCACGCTTACCGGCTTGCTCGCCTCCGAGATAAGCATCATCCAATTCGATGCGACCGGCCAGTTTTTTTCCACGCTCACGTTCCATCATCACCTGCATCAACTTATGCTTGAGTCGCCAGGCCGTATTGTAGTTCACCCCGATTTCGCGGGAAAGTTGCAGCGCCGAGATACTTTTCTTGCGTTGGGTCAACAGATAGATCGCAAGAAACCACGTTCTCAGCGGCAGCTTGGTGCCATGGAAGATGCTGCCGGCGGTCAGGGAAGTCTGATGATGGCACTTGTGACATTGATATATCTGACGCTTTTTGAGTTCACAGCCTGTTGTGTTGCCGCACTCAGGGCAGACATAGCCCGTCGGCCAGCGCAAATCATACAATGCCTGTCGACACTGATCCTCGGTCCCATATTGTTCCAGAAAATCGTGCAAACCAAGACCTTTTTGAAATTGAATAGTATTTCTCGGCATGATGAAATCCTCTTTTATTCAGTAGGTTCCATTATGCTTGCACCACAGGCTCAATAGCTGAGCCTCATGAGTAATCAGGAAAACCGATGTCCAGATCGACGTTAACGGAATGCTGGCCAGGGTTCGAGTTGAGCACCTTTTTAAGAATCCCAGCCAATCGTGGATGGAGGGTGTTTATCAGTTTCCACTACCTGAAACATCGGCAGTCGAGCGGCTCCGGATGCAGATCGGTGAACGGGTTATCGAGGGGCGGATCGAGGAGAAAGGAGAGGCAGTAAAGATCTATCGGCAGGCCCGTGACAACGGTCAACGTGCAAGTCTCCTGAAACAGCAGCGGGCCAATATTTTCTCTGCTTCCCTAAGCAATATAGCACCCGGCGAAGAGATTCGGATCGTGATCGAATTTCAACAACAGGCTCGTTATACAGAGCGCCGTTTTGAACTGCGCCTGCCGTTGGTGATCGCGCCACGATATATACCCGGGAAACCGCTTTCGTCAGACAGCCCGGCAGATCACACCCATTCCGGGTGGGCATTGGATACCGATCAGGTCGAGGATGCGAGCCAGATCACACCGCCGGTCATGGATCCCCGCAATGGATCGATCAATCCGGTTTCTCTGAGGGTGAGGCTCGATGCGGGCCTGCCACTGCAGGCCGTCACCAGCCACTACCACCCGATGTTGGAAAGGGTGGACGGTGAGGGTGTGGTTCATCTGCGGCTAGCCCGCATGTTTCATCCGTTTTTAAATTTAGCCGGTGATATGGCCAAGCTTGGATGGTTTGCCCTCACTGGGAACCAAACCTCTATCAAGCCCTGATTTTCCACCCTCCGGGCAGACTCCCCCTTACCCCCATTGTTGATCAACGTGCCGGGGCAGCACTCTGCCGGGCTATCCCGGCTTGAGTCGTGCCGCCACCTGGAAAAACAGCGCCTGATAGGGATAGGTGCTGGAGAGCAGGAAGCGGATCCGTCGCGTGTTGCGAATGATGACCGCCCCGATCTTGAACAGTTTGAGCCGGATCGTGGTCATCTGTGCACGCGCCAGTTCCGTGCCCTTCAGCGCGAGGCGCCGGATGGCCTCCATCAGCACATAGGCCAGACTGGACAGCAGTAGACGAAACTGATTGGCCCACCAGTAATGCGCGCTGGTGCGATCGGCGAACAGCCCCAGTTGCTGCTCCTTGATTCGGTTCTCCATGTCACCACGGGCGCAGTAGAGGTCATCGTAAAGGCGCTGTTTGTCGCCGGCCAGGTTGGTGACGATGAAGCGTGGATTTGGCCCCTTGTCGGTGACCTCCAGTTTGGCGATCACCTTGCGACGCGTCTTCCAGGTGCTGGCGGCATAGTGAAACTGAAAGAATTCCCGCATCTTCATGCCGGTTCGCTTCGCCAGTTCCTCAACCCACTGCATGGGCTCACGGATACACCGCAGCAAGGCGTCATTCTTGGCGATGCCCACGATATAGCCCACAGCGTTGCGCTCGCACCAGCTGAGCATGTGGTGACGGCAAAAGCCGCTATCGCCCCGAAAGATGATACGCACTTCAGGCCAAGCCCGGCGCAGGCGTTTGACCAACAGCGCCAGAATTGCCCAGGCATGCTTGGGCGCATCGATCCGGCTGGGCCGCAGATAACTCACCAGCAGTTGATCGCCACAAAAGACATACAGGGGCAGGAAGCAGTAGTGATCGTAGTAGCCGTGAAAGAAGCGGCCTTCCTGGCGGCCATGCACCGGATCATCCGTGGCGTCGAAATCCAGGATCAGCTCATCGGGTGGTGCATCATATGAGGCAATGAACTGCTCGAGCAGTAGGTTGTGGACATCAACGGCAACCCGGCGATCGACCCGGTTCTCCAGCCGACAAAGTGTCGACTGGCTGCCCAGTACCTCCTCGCGTTCGATCGAGCTCTGTAGGGCCGGGTCGGTGCGTAGTGTCTGATGGTCGTTCAGATCTTCATAACCCAGGCAGAGCCCTTAGACTCGCTGGCGCAACAGGCTCAACTGGCTGTGTTCAATATAGCGGGGATCTCGCGGGTCGGGGATGACCGCATCAACCGCCTCGAGCAATCCCAGACGCCTGTCGATCTCACGCAGCAGCAACACGCCGCCGTCCGAGGTGATATCGCCACCGGAAAACTCGGCTTGAACCTTACGGCGTTTTAGGGCTGGAAAATCAAAGGCAGTCTGGGTACAGTTTGTCACAGGCAAAATCCTTTCGATTACAGTGTAAGCAACTGAATTATATCGAAGTATCAGGATTTTGCCTTTTTAATGCGTGAAATATTGGGGCTAGGCTGTCCAGCCCCAGGTCGTGTTCCAGACGGTAATCCAGGTTCAAACCATGTTTTAAACGATCGCCGTTCGGCGACTCATCGATCAATCCTTGAATCACGCTTAGCAGGGCATCAGCGGTGATCTCGGTCTTGCGGTTATCCTGCTGTTGGTTGAGCTGATTACCCATAGGCTTGACCCTTAGGATGTAAGGGGCGGTCTGCCTGCCTGTAATCATGACTGCAGCCGGATTTGTCAACACGAATGGTCATGTGATCGCCCGATGTTGCGGGCCATGGTGATGTGATCGTCGGCGCTCTCCTTAGACTTGGCCCGTTAGGCTAAGTCTAGAAGATAAAATAAGAACGCACACCCAAGGGTGTATGATTTCTGTAAACCTCGGCAGTGCGACGCATGATAACAATCTACAATATGTGATTAATCCGCAGGAGTGTACTGCATCTTGTTCAGAATCTTATCGTAAAATCGTCCGAACCGTTGTCTGAGATCTTCAGGTCTTGACAGTATATTGCCGGATGCTATGCCGTCATATTTATAGCCGGGATCGTCAATAACCGCGTAGCGGACGACATCGTCTATCAGGGTGTAGATGAAGGTCAGGATCTGTGGATTGAAAATATCGTTATGGCCCGCCATTACCGTTTCATCGGTTTTAATAAACTGTAACGGATAATCTGCAGGGAGAGGGCCTATTGTCGGGTGGCCGTCAAGCGTTGTCAGTCCTTTAGGCGCGCAATCATCCGGTACCTCATCACAGGGCAGTAAGGAGGGATAAGGTGTATCGCCTGACCTGTTCATGCTCAGTCTGTGAGTCAGGTAGGGTGCAAAGTTGCCGGTGGTTGCCGCATCGAGATGTTCTTCCCGCAACACCAGTTTCTCATCGGTGAGTCGGTCGTAATAGTAGGATCTTTCCAGATCCTTCTGACGCCAGGTAAACAACAGGCCGATGGTTTGGCCGATAGGAAAGAGGTAGTGGGTTGCGCTATCCGCATCGCTGCTGATTGAGTAAAAAAGTGTATTTCTCGGGCTGGTATTTTGATTGTTTACCGCCGCTTCAACCATACTCAATGTTTGATTGGCTTCTATGGCCGGATTAAGCACGATGACCGCATCACCGATCCTTCCGCCATGCGCCTGTCTGTCGTTGACTATGATTTCCGTCAGCACTTCCGACGTTGTGCTAACGGTAATCGCACCGCCGAAACTGTGTCCCACGATCGCCAATACGTTTCTTTTGTTTTCACGGTCGATCTTATCCAGTTCCAACAGTAGCCGGGTTACGCCGCCTTTGCCGACCTCTTGAGCGACGGCTTTGCGATCCCAGAAGGTCAGTTCCTTGAGCAGGGGCATCTCGATGCTGCTGCCGCGCCATCCTATGTAAACGCCGACCAGGCGCCTGTTTATAAGCTGCGAGGATTCAGCAAGCACTTCCAGGGTTTTTTTGAAGCTGATGAGGTTATCGTCGCTTTCGTCGGCATTGTGCTTCCAGCCATGAATAAAAACGATGGTTACCACGCCCTGTGTCCGCTGGCGCTCGCCAATCTTGTCAAGTACCTGCTTTATCCAATCGTCATTGAAGGCATTGCCGCGTTCAGTGAATTCGGCGAATGCCAGATCATACTTTGAATGCTCCTGGTAATAACTCTGCTTGCAGTCGCTGCTGTCGGGGTCGATGCAATTACCGTCGGTCCATGCCATGAAATGATAGGGCTCGGTGCTGGCACACCCCGAGACCAGTAACACGAAAATGATCAAACCGATCGGTACTGAACCGGTTATATTGCGATGCTCCATCTCGATACCTCCCTGTTATGTTTTTGAATCTACATGGCTCCTGGAAGCGGGCGTTGGAATGCATGTTGATACACTTCACTGTAATAACTGTAGGTCACTATTTCTGACCTTACAAAATCCCTATAACTGTCAGTCCCGTTGTTTGGGCGATAGCAATATCACGATCAATTCAGTCGGCCCATGCACGCCGTACGCCAGGGTCTGCTGAATATCGGCGGATTTGGATGGACCCGATATCAGCAGGGCATTGGTCGGCATCTGTCGCGCCCACTGTTCAGCCTCGACCGCTTCGGCAAAGGTGTTATAGAGCTTCTTGCTATCCACCACAACGAAATGAACAGGCGGCACCAGGGACCAGGTGCGGGGTTCGTGTTCATCAGGCCATAGGATAAGGCTGCCGGTCTCGGCAATGGCGGCCCTGGCTGAGGTGACTGCCGCATCGGTGTGATAGAAGATCCGCTCCTTCCATTCATCGATGGGGCGCTCGTTATGAACAGGCTTGGGTAACAACGTATCGCCCCAGGCAATCTCGATGGCTTGCGCCAACGGTCCCTGTTTCGCATACAGCAGGTTGTCGATCTGTTTTTCAATGGCTACCGTTTTCAGGGTGTCTGTCCAGCTGTCGGGAGCGACGATATGGACTTCGGCGCGCACCGATTCGAGCATCGATTTGAAGCGGGCGATACGCGCCTCCATCGGCCATGTCGGGTTCTTTATGGCAACGGTCCGGCTCGGTGTATCAAAGCTTGGTTGCTTGTTGCGCAGTCGCTGCAGGATGGCCTCTCTGGCTTTAGCGGTCATTGAAGCCCTCCTCGCGCGCCCTTTCATGCAGGGTTTTGGCGGCGATGCGGGGTTTGGCGCGGACCCGGGTCCAGGGCTCGAAACCGACGGGCAGGATTTTCCGCAGGCGTGTGGCAAGGGTCATTGCCAGGCGATAGAGCGCCGGAGTTCGGTGTAGCCAGCTCCAGCTCTTCCATGTCGTGGCCTCCATCGATCTGCGTCCGCTCCCCTGCCCATGGGTGGTGCCGTCATGGTCGGTTCGTACACGCTCATAGCGCAGCCGATTGAGGAGTGTGGGTATCGGGATCCTTACCGGACAGACTTCGGCGCAGGCGCCGCAGAGGGTGGAGGCGACAGGCAGTTCGCCCAGGTTGTCCAATCCCGCCTTCTGCGGTTCCAGAATGGACCCGATGGGGCCGGGGATGGTTGTGCCGTAGGCATGGCCGCCGATGCGGGTATAGATCGGACAATGGTTCATGCAGGCCCCGCAACGGATACAGCGCAGGGTATTCACCAGCTCGTTGTCTTCATAGATGCGCGATCGGCCATTATCGAGCAGGATCAGGTGCACCTCTTCCGGTCCATCCTTCTCCCCCGGCTTGCGCGGGGAGCTGATCATATTGAAATAGGTGGTGATCGGTTGTCCGGTGGCGCTGCGGGTGAGCAGTTTGAGCAGGGGTGGGACATGTTCCAGCTTCTCCACCACCTTTTCGATCCCTGTCACCGCGATATGCACCGGCGGCACTGTTGTACACATGCGGCCATTACCCTCGTTCTCCACCAGGCAGAGAGTGCCGCTTTCGGCAACGGCAAAGTTGACGCCGGAGAGCCCCACATCCGCGCGATAGAATTTTTTACGCAGGATGTCGCGGGCGCTGCGTGTCAGGGTGTCCACGTCGTCGCTGTAGGGGATGTCAGGGAATTTTTCGTTGAACAGCTGGGCTATCTCCTGACGTGTTTTATGAATGGCTGGCGCGACGATGTGTGAAGGGGGTTCGCCGGCGAGCTGCAGGATGTACTCGCCCAGATCCGATTCCAGGCACTCGATTCCGTGGGATTCCAGAAAGCGGTTCAGATCCATCTCCTCAGAGACCATCGACTTTCCCTTGATCAGCAGCCCTGCCTGATGGCTCCGCATGATTTCAAGCACAATCTGATTCGCCGCATCGACACTCTCCGCCCAATGCACCTGGATGCCGTTGCCGATGCAACGCTGCTCCAGCTGTTGTAACAGCTGTGGCAGTTTTGATAGTGAATTGGCACGGATCTGCGCCCCCCTCAGGCGCAATGTCTCCAATTCATCGGCATCGGGGAAACACGCCTTGCGGCTGGCCATCAATCCATCCATGGCGGAGCGCAAGCTCGCCTTGAGCCGGGTGTTCTCCAGGGCCTGCTCGACACGGGTATGGAAATCAGCGCTCTGATGCATCGGTGCGTTCCCAGATAAAGCTGGCGATGTGGCGGCACTCGATCGATTCGTTCCGGTAGTCGAGATGACCGCCGATATTCATCAGGCAGCCACAGTCTCCACTGACTAAAACATCCGCGCCGGTAGCTGTGATGGCGTTGGCCTTGTCACTGACCATCTCTGCCGAGATGGCCGGTTGCTTGACCGCGAAGGTGCCGCCGAATCCACAGCACTCCTGTTTGCGCGCCTGTTCCAGGAGCTCCACATTCGATAACTGCTTGAGCAGTGCCTCATGTTCCCCGGCGACCCCCATCTCCCGGCGTGCCGAACAGGAGGTATGGAGTGCGACCTTGATCGGTAGTCCCAGATCCTTCAAGTCGATCCTGAGTATATGAACCAGAAACTCGGTGAGTTCATAGACACGTGTGGAGAATTTAATGACCCGTTCACGATCGCCGCTCTCCTGAAACATCCTCGGGTAGTGGTGACGCATCATGCCGGCGCAGGAGCCCGAGGGCACCACGATGGGGTGGTCTTCGGGAAAGCAGGCAAGCTGCCGCTGCGCCACCTGTCGTGCTTCGTTGCGGTAACCGCTGTTCCAGGCCGGTTGTCCGCAACAGGTCTGATCCTGGGGAAAGATCACCTCGACGCCCTCTCTGCGGATCAGCTGCATGCCGGCAAGTCCTGCTTCGGGATAGAGCAGGTCCACCAGGCAGGTGCCGAAGAAATAGACCTTCTCGGGCTTTGACGGGTATCGCTTCTGTTCGGGCATTGTGTCTCCCCGCAGTGGCTCACCTCCATAGTATGGCGTATGGAGCTTCGACAAGGCCGTTGATGGGTATGCTCAGAACTTCTTTATAGTTAAACCAGGGTTACAAATAAAGCCACAATTTGTCCGTCTAACCAGGCGCGACATCAAATCACCTCTGCTTTGCGTCACTCATCCGGCATCTGTATGAATAGTCGTATCCATCGATAACCGTCAATATATTTAGCTTAAGGATATTGGCAAGATACAGGCAGGCAGCTACCGGATTATTGAATCTTCAGGCAGAAGAGTTTGAGTGAAGGTAAGCAAGCTCACCCCATAGCCCAGCAATCTCCAGCTGATTTTGTTAACATGGGGTTAAAGCATAAATAAGACAGGAGCCTGGCAATAACCGGATCACTAACGGATCTGCGCCAGGTCAAAAGACAACCGATAACCTGAAAGGATGGATCTTAAGGGTTGCTTCATATCTGTAATACGCTATGTATATCTGTTTGATAAGCGTGCACGGCCTGATACGCGGACATGATCTTGAACTCGGGCGCGATGCCGACACCGGGGGGCAAACCAAATATGTGGTCGATCTCGCCAGGGCGCTGGCGGAGTTGGACGCGGTTACCCAGGTAGATCTTGTGACACGGCGGGTGGTGGATGCCGATGTCAGCGATGACTATACCGAGACCATCGAACCCCTCTCTCCCAAGGCGAGGATCGTACGCGTCGATGCGGGCCCCGACGGCTATCTGATGAAAGAGACCCTTTGGGACCACCTCGACAGCTTCATGGACAACCTGCTCAGCTGGCTGAATGAACAACCGCACATGCCGGATATCGTCCACAGCCACTATGCCGATGCCGGCTATGTCGGTGTCAGGCTGTCCCATCTGCTGGGTGTCCCTTTGGTGCATACCGGTCACTCCCTCGGGCGTGACAAGCGACATCAGTTGCTGGCTAAAGGGTTGTCTGGAAAGGAGATCGACCAGCGCTACAACATGGACCGGCGCATCGAGGCCGAAGAGGAGCTGCTGGCCAATGCGGATCTGGTCATAACCAGCACCCATAATGAGATAGAAGAGCAGTACAGTCTCTACAACTACTATCAGCCGGAGAATATGGCGGTGATTCCGCCGGGTACCGATCTGACCCAGTTTCATCCACCCGACATCACCGCCGATGAGATCCCCTTTGCCAAAAGCCTGGCACGTTTTCTACAACAGCCTGAAAAGCCGATCATCCTCGCCTTGTCACGTCCCGATGAGCGTAAGAACATCCTCACTCTGCTGGAGGTGTACGGTGAGTCGAGCCAGTTGCAGAAAGCGGCCAACCTGGTGATCGTGGCCGGTAATCGCGACGATATCCGTGATATGGAGAGCGGTCCGCAATCGGTGATGACCGAATTGTTGATGATGATCGATCTCTACGACCTGTACGGTAATGTAGCGATCCCGAAACGCCACCTGGCCAAAGAGGTGCCCGATATCTACCGCCTGGCGGCGTTAACGAAAGGTGTCTTCATCAACCCGGCCCTGACCGAACCCTTCGGGCTGACCCTGCTTGAGGCGGCCGCCAGCGGTTTGCCGCTGATCGCCACGGAGAATGGCGGACCGGTCGATATCATCGGCAACTGTCACAATGGATTGCTGGTGGATCCCCTGGACAAGAAATCGATCCGTAGCAGCCTTTTGAAGATATTGCACGACAACAACTTGTGGCAGAATTTTTCACGCAACGGCTTGACCGGTGTGCGCAAGCACTACTCATGGAAGGCCCACGCCAAGAAATACTTTTCCAGCATCGAGCCGTTACCGTCCGGATACGACCGGTTGCCAACCAAGCCGCCGAGACATGTCAAGCATCGCTACCGGGACCGCTCAATCTTTACCGATCTCGATCAGAATCTTCTCGGCAATCCATCAGGACTCAAACAGTTTATCGAGGTTGTGCGGCAAAACAGAAAGTGCGCGACCTTCGGCATCGCCACCGGCAGGCGCCTGGATGACGCCCTCTCGGTGATGAAGAAGTTCTCAATACCCGTCCCCGATGTATTGATCACCAGTCTCGGCACCAAGATCCACTATACCCAGGGGCTCTCAATCGATGATTTCTGGATCGAGCACATCGATCATCTGTGGCAGCCGAAGAGCGTACGCCGGGTGATGGCGAACCTGCCGGGAATCAAGCCGCAATCCAAACAGGAGCAGAGTTATTTCAAGATCGCCTATCACTACGACCCCAACAAGGCGCCATCGGTGGATGAGATCAATACCCTGCTGCACAAGGAGGAGCTGACCTGCAATGTGATCCACGCCTTCGGGCAGTTCCTCGATATCCTGCCGTCCCGCGCCTCCAAGGGACAGGCCCTGCGCTATGTGGCCCAGCGTCTGGATATACCGCTGGAGCATATCCTGGTGGCGGGTGGCTCCGGCGCCGATGAGGATATGATGCGGGGCAACACCCTGGCGGTGGTGGTGGCCAACCGTCACCACGAAGAGCTGTCGCACATGATCGATCACGAACGGATCTATTTTGCCAGCCGCTCACACGCGTTGGGTATCCTCGAAGCGATAGATCACTACGATTTCCTTAAACGCTGCAACGTACCAGAAGAACAATGAATCAAAGATTATTAATCTGCACCGATCTGGATCGAACACTGATCCCCAATGGGCCGCAACCGGAGTCGGAAGGGGCCCGTGAGAGATTCAAACAGCTGTGTGCCGGTGAGACCGTTCTGTTGGCCTATGTCAGTGGCAGGGATCAGTCATTGGTGCGGGATGCCATCGCCGACTATTCGTTGCCGCAACCGGACTATGTGATCGGCGATGTGGGTACTTCCCTCTACCATGTCGATACCCCGGATGACTGGCGCCATCAAGCGAACTGGGATGAGCATATCAGTCAAGACTGGCGGGGCAGGTCGCACCAGGATCTGAAACAGCTGTTTGCCGATATTCCCGGCCTCCGGCTGCAGGAGGAGGCAAAGCAGAACCGCTTCAAGCTCAGTTACTATGTATCCCCGGACCAGGCGCATCAGCCGATACTCGATGAGATGGATTCACGCCTGCAGCGGGAAAAGGTGGCTGCCAGTCTGGTTTGGAGTGTCGATGAGACAGTCAATATGGGGTTGCTCGATGTCTTGCCCGAGCGGGCAACCAAGTACCATGCCATCGATTTTCTCAGACAGTCGCTGGGCTATACCCTCAATGAGACGGTCTTTTCCGGAGACAGCGGGAATGACATGGAGGTGCTGATCAGTCCGATTCCAGCGGTGCTGGTGGCGAACGCGCAACCGGAAGTCAGGCAAAAAGCGCAACGGCTGGTGGACGAAAATGGCAACGGCGACAGCCTCTACATGGCCGAGGGTAGCTTCATGGCCATGAACGGCAACTACAGCGCCGGCATTCTCGAAGGCGCAGCTCACTACCATCCGCAGTTGATCTCCCGGCTGTTTGATGAGCGGGACCATGAGCAATAGCCCAATAGCGATATTTGGCGAAGTGCTGTTTGACTGCTTCCCCGGGGGGGAACGGGTGTTGGGTGGCGCGCCATTCAATGTCGCATGGCACCTACAGGCATTCGGCCGATCCCCTCTGTTTATCAGTCGTATCGGCAGTGATGAGGAGGGTGACGCGATCCTGCAGTCGATGGGGCGGTGGGGAATGGCGACCGGGCGCCTGCAGCGTGACGAACGGCATTCCACAGGGCGAGTGACGATTACACTCGAGGCGGGGGAGCCGAGTTATGAGATTGTGGCCGATGTGGCCTATGACTTCATCGCTGCCGAAGGGGTGGCGGATGTCCAGGCGACCACCCTCTACCATGGCAGTCTGGGCTTGCGAAACCCGATTGCAAGGGAAGCGCTGAACAGGCTGAAGGCCAACAATCCCCGACGCATCTTCATGGATGTCAATCTGCGTGATCCCTGGTGGCAGCGGGAGTCTGTCTTGAATTGGGTGGCCGAAGCTGACTGGGTCAAACTGAATGATGATGAGCTGCTGCAGCTCCATGGCGGGAGTGACGACCTGCTGACAAGAGCCACTGACTTCAGAGCACGATACAACCTCGATGGTTTAGTGGTCACCCTTGGGGAGCGGGGGGTGCTGGCCGTGGCGGCCGATGAGCACGCCCTGCGTATAGAACCGGAGGTGAATCTCAATCTGGTGGATACGGTGGGAGCGGGAGATGCCTTGAGCTCCGTACTCATCCTGGGCCTGGAACTCGGCTGGCCGCTGCAGCAGACACTGGAGCGCGCCCAGAAATTCGCCTCGGCCATCGTGGGGCAGCGCGGCGCGGTTGTCCACGATTCCACCTTCTATCGTCACTATATCGATACCTGGCAGCTTGCCTGAGCGTCTCATGGGTGACATCACTCTCTAATGATGCAATCCCCGGTAGGGTGCGGCTCGCCGCACCCTGTGGGATAGAGGGCGATCTGTGACGCTGTTCGGCATCCATGCCGGCTACCCCATCCCATGTTCATTGCGGTACTATGCCCGCTTGTTCAAGCGGGTAAACTCCCAGGGCACGCAGCCGATAAGACTCTTTGTTGATATTTCAGGTTCACGACTATGTATGAACAGGTATCCCATTCTCTGTTGAATCAGATACTCGACGAGATCAAGCCCGAGATACGGGAGCGTGACCTGCGCCACTTCTATACCCGTCTGGGCGCCAATTTCTATGTCATACATCAGTTGTTTCACTATCTCTACGGCAAGCGGGAAGACTTCAAGGAGCAGATGATAAACCTGGTGGAGGTAATGGCGACACGTTATATCCAGCGCCACATCTCACTCAAGCAGCTCGATAGTGAAAGGGAGAGAGACCATAACTGGTTCCTCAGCCAGGAGTGGGTCGGCATGGCGCTGTACGCGGACGGTTTTGCCGATGACCTGCAGGGAGTCGAGAAAAAGCTGCCCTATCTGCAGGAGCTGGGTATCAACATGCTGCATGTCATGCCGGTCATGGTATGTCCGGAGGGAGCCAGTGACGGCGGCTACGCGGTGAGCGATTTCCGTAATGTGGATCCCCGTGTCGGTAACCTGGATGCCATCAACATCCTCTCCTCATCCGCACGCAAGCGCGGCATGCTGTTGATCCTGGATATGGTGCTGAACCATACCTCGGATGAGCATGAGTGGGTACAGCGCGCGCGGGCCGGAGAAAAGAAGTACCAGGACTATTTCTACATCTTCGATAACCGTGACGTGCCGGATATGTTCGAAGAGACCATGCCGGAGATATTTCCCGAAACCTCACCGGGAAATTTCACCTGGGATGAAACAATGCAGAAGTGGGTGATGACCGTCTTCAACCACTACCAGTGGGATCTCAACTACAGTAATCCTGCGGTGTTTATCGAAATGCTCGATAACAATCTGTTCTGGGCCAACCAGGGGGCGGATGTCCTGCGCCTGGATGCGGTGGCCTTCTTATGGAAGAAGATAGGCACCACCTGTCAGAATGAGCGTGAGGCGCATTTGATCCTTCAGTTGATGAAGGATTGTTGCCAGGTTACCGCGCCGGGTGTGCTGTTCATCGCCGAGGCGATTGTCGCGCCGGTGGAAATCACAAAGTATTTCGGCGAGGACGCGGTTATCGCAAAAGAGTGCGAGATCGCCTATAACGCCACCTATATGGCCCTGTTGTGGGATGCCGTTGCCACCAAGAATACGCAACTGCTCAGGCAGGGTATTCAAAGCCTGCCGACCAAGCTGGACCGCGCCACCTGGCTCAACTATCTGCGCTGTCATGACGACATCGGGCTTGGCTTCGACGATGCCGACATCGTTCGCGCCGGTTATCAGCCGGCCGCCCATCGCCAGTTCCTGGTCGACTACTACACCGGACGATATAACGATTCACCTGCCCGGGGCCAGCCGTTCGGAGTCAATCACAAGACCGGGGATGCGAGAATATCCGGCTCGCTGGCCTCGCTGGTGGGATTGGAAAGCGCAATCGAGAGTAATGACGATATCGCTATCGAGCGCTCGGTGAAGGTTATCCTGCTCATGCATAGCATGATCTGCTCCTTTGGCGGCATACCCCTGCTCTATTACGGTGACGAGATCGGTACGCTCAATGATCGCAGTTTCCTCAATGATGAGAACAAGGCCGGTGACAATCGCTGGCTACAGCGGCCGAAGATCGATTGGCAGAGGGCGGAGCGACGTCATCAACACGGTACCCCGGAGCAGCGGATTTTCAATGGTCTGAAGAAGATGATTGCCGCACGCAAAGGAATCCCCGCCTTTGCCGACTTCAACAATCGTGAGTTGATCGATGTGGAAAATCCCCATCTGTTCGTGTTCTGGCGCACCGATCCCTTTGTCCCGCTGGGGTCGGTACTGGTGGTGTGCAACTTCGACGATTCGCCTCAATATATGGAACTCTCCGCATTGGGCAACAGGGGCATGTTCGAGTATGGCAACCTGAAAGACATCTATTCGGGTGAATCGCCCAGGCTGTTCAAGGACCAATTGGTCGTGCCGCCGTTCCAATTCTATTGGCTGACGGATGAACGTCCCGATGTGGGCTTTTGATTCCCGTTATCCGGACCTGGATAAACGATCCTCATCGATCGTGATCCATTTGTGAGATTTCCGTGAACAATACGCCAACAGTGTATGATGGAATCTGGAGTAACTGCTGAGGGGAAGGCTGATCTCATGCGCCGTAAAGTACTTATCGTTGAAGACGAGCCAGATATCGCTCATCTGGTACAGACACACCTGAACGATATCGGTTGTGATGCCGACATCGCCGGCAATGGCGCCGCGGCGATGAATCTGTTCAACAAGGGCGGCTATCATCTGGTTGTTCTCGATCTGATGTTGCCCGACACGGATGGCCTCACCCTGTGCCGCAATATGCGCGCGGCGGGTGACTATGTGGCGATTCTGATGCTCACCGCAAAATACACCGAGCTCGACCGTGTGGTGGGACTCGAGATGGGGGCGGACGATTATCTCACCAAACCCTTCAGCGTTCCGGAATTGCTGGCGCGGATCAAGGCGCTGTTTCGCCGCATGGAGGCGCTGCCGAGCGGCGGGACGACGAGCGGTAGCCAGGAGATCATAGAGCGGGGCGGCCTGTCGCTGGATGTGGACAAGCGCAGCGTGAAGATCGATGGCAAGCCGGTGGAACTGACGGCAAAGGAGTTTGATCTGCTGCTCTATTTCGCGCGCAATCCGGGACGCGTATTCAGCCGTATTCAGCTGCTGGATAAGGTATGGGGATACAATCACGACGGATATGAACATACCGTCAACTCCCATATCAACAGATTGCGCTCAAAGATCGAGGCGGATCCGGCCGCGCCGCATTATGTACTCACTGTCTGGGGAGTAGGATACAAATTCAGTGAGGAACAGGAGTGAGCATCGCACAGCAACCCTACTCACTGAACGCTTAACTCAAAAGATATCGCTTAAATGTTTCGAACCCTATACTCCCGGCTATCCCTGGCGTTGATCGGTCTCTTCCTGGTGACCGGTCTGCTCTACGCGTTGATAACGGCCGCCACCACCGAGCGCTACCTGCAGGAGATCACCCAACACTTCAACCGCGACCTTGCCGCGAGAATCGTGGCCGACCGGGGATTGGTGATCGATGGTGAAATGGATGACCAGGCGCTGAAGAAGACCTTCAGCGTCTTCATGGACATCAATCCCAGCATCGAGATCTACCTGCTCGACAAGGAGGGCAAGATCCTTGCCTTTTCCGCCGATCCCGGCAAGGTGAAGCGCAAGCGGGTGGATCTGCAACCGGTACAGGCCTTCATGCGCGGGGAGGGATTTCCGCTCCTCGGCGATGACCCGCGCTCCCACGACCGCCGCAAGGCCTTTTCGGTGACCCCGGTGCCTGCCGGCGACATGCCTGAGGGCTACCTCTATGTGGTGTTGCGTGGAGAGGAGTACGACAACGCGGAGCAGGCGGTGCAGGAGAGCTATGCACTGCGCTACAGCGCTGGCGCCGTGGCGGTCAGCCTGGGATTCGGACTCCTCTCCGGTCTTTTGCTGTTCTTCTGGCTCACCCGGCGTGTGCAGCGCCTATCACAGGTTATGTCCTCATTCCAACAAAGCGACTTTACCCGGCACGAGCAGTTTGTAAAAAACGATGCAGGTCCCGGTGGCGACGAAGTGGATCGTCTGGGCGCCGCCTTCGACGAAATGGCAAGCCGCATTATTAACCAATGGGGTCAGCTCAAAGAGCAGGACCGGCTGCGCCGGGAACTGGTGGCCCAGGTCTCGCACGATCTGCGCACCCCCCTCGCCGCGCTGCACGGCTACCTGGAGACGGTCAACATGAAGGGCGAGGATCTCAACGAAGCGCGCAGGGACGAATACCTGGGCATCGCCCTCAACCAGAGCGAACGGCTGAAGCGCATGGTGGAGGAGCTGTTCGAATTGGCCCAGCTCGAAGCCCGGGACACCAAGCCGGCCTGCGAACCGATGCCGCTGGCGGAACTGGTGCAGGATGTGATTCAGAAATTTCAACTCCGCGCCCGGCAGGCGGGAATCACCCTGGACTGGCAGATCCCCGAAACCTCACCCTTCGTGAATGCCGATTTCGCCCTCACCGAGCGGGTCCTCGACAACCTCATCGCCAACGCCCTGGATCATGTGGAGGAGGGCGGCAGGGTCACCCTGCAGATCACCGAACAGGACCAGCAGGCAGTAGTGAATGTCACCGACAGCGGCGGTGGCATCAGCGAGGATGATCTACCCCATATTTTCGATCCCTTCTATAAAAAACGCGGGGCTGGCAAAGAGGGTGGTCATGCCGGATTAGGGCTGGCCATCGCACAGCGCATGGTTGAACTGCAGGGTGGTCACATAACCGCTTCCAACAGTGAAGGCGGCGGGGCTTGTTTTAGTTTTACCCTGCCATTAGTTCTGAGTAATAAATAATAATATTTAGCGCAATATGAAATCTCATTGTAAATGCATGTTGTTTCTCGGTGTAATTTGAGCTGCAACTAAACATAATCCAAATGGAGAAAACAAGCGTTCAGAAATGATCGGCAATGAGCGAATTGTGTGTTTGCTGGATTACAGAGGGGATAAACCGATTCCAAATTCAGAAGGTATATAAAGTCACTGCTGTCCCGCTAACTTTCAAAGCAAAGCCATCTGATTATTATCAGGTTGGCCCTCGCGGGGTGGATCACCTCGCAGCAATGCCATCAGATCCCGTTTTTCAAACAAATTAAGCTGTAGTAATCGTAATATTTGTTGCATGCTTTTTTGCAACTTCGACTGGAACTTGAGAAAGGCCAGTAGCAAATAGACACACAATGCGATCCAGATCTGTGTCATAAGCGCATTTTTGCTGGTACCCACAAATGATTTGATTTTCAGGTTTTGTTTGATCCATTTGAAAAACAATTCAACCTGCCACCTTGCCCTGTATATATCGGCAATCGTTTTGGCAGCAAGCTCGAAATTGTTGGTGAGAAACACATAACGCCTTCCGGTCTCCGCATCCCGATAGCCGATACGACGTAATGGTACTGGGCACTTTTTGGCAGTCTGCGCACCTGTAAACTCAATGGTTTGGTCGCTGGTCAATCCCGTACTTTTCAACACTGATCGACGGCTTACCGTACGGTACTTTGCATTGGTCTTCAGGCGAGTGACAAAAAATATCCCTTTTGCTGTCAGTTGGTTATACCAAGCGTAGTCGTTGTAACCCTTATCAACCGCCACGATACTCCCCTTGGGGAATTTCAAGGCACGCCCGACAGTTACATCGTGTGCCTTACCCTCTGTCACCGTCACAAATTCCGGCAAATAGCCCGAGTGGTTCAACCCAACATGCAGTTTTATCGCTCCTTTCGTCGTGCGAAAATCAGCCCAGGGGAAAACAGACAGACATAAATCGATCGTCGAAGCATCCAGCGAATAAAGTAGGTTGCTGAAACGAAAATCATGACCAGGAACCACACCCTGACAGCGATGCAACAGCTTTCCAAACAAAGCTTCATACAGCCCGTATGGCTTACCATCATTGATGCGGGATAAATTGGAACGTGACAGTTTTGCACTACCGAGGTGATAAAGACGATGGGCTTGCGCGGACATACTGTCAACGATGTCACGTAAGCTGTTTCGACCTGACAGTTGCGCCATTGCCAGGGTTACGAATTGCGACCAACGTGAGGCTGTTCGGAAAGAACGGCCTGTATGGTGCTGTTTTGCAAGGGTCTCGAATTCATGTCTCGGTATTAGTTTCAGAAGTTGTGAAAACACAGTATTATGGTGACTCAAGGCCTGATTTCCTTTTTGTTTTTCAATGGTTTGTGGTGAACTCATTGTAACAAAACAAACTGGTCTTCAGGCCTTCTTATTCTCTCCTTAACGGGACAGCAGTGATATAAAGTGATTGATCTTTTGGGTGTTGTAAGAATTGAGTCCATAAAAAGAAAAGCTAGATTTGCAGTTAATTATCCAGGTTCAGAATGGTAGTTAACATTGAAAGAATATAGTGCTAACTGTGACAGCCTGGATCTGATCTAACAACTGCTGTCAGATGATTTCAAAATCTCCTACTGCTTTGCCGGTAGTGGCCAATGTAATAATATAACCAATAGACCGAATTCGCCCAATCTCGGACTAATCGAATCACTTAGCCCGCATGTTTCATCCGTTTTTAAATTTAGCCGGTGATATGGCCAAGCTTGGATGGTTTGCCCTCACTGGGAACCAAACCTCTATCAAGCCCTGATTTTCCACCCTCCGGGCAGACTCCCCCTTACCCCCATTGTTGATCAACGTGCCGGGGCAGCACTCTGCCGGGCTATCCCGGCTTGAGTCGTGCCGCCACCTGGAAAAACAGCGCCTGATAGGGATAGGTGCTGGAGAGCAGGAAGCGGATCCGTCGCGTGTTGCGAATGATGACCGCCCCGATCTTGAACAGTTTGAGCCGGATCGTGGTCATCTGTGCACGCGCCAGTTCCGTGCCCTTCAGCGCGAGGCGCCGGATGGCCTCCATCAGCACATAGGCCAGACTGGACAGCAGTAGACGAAACTGATTGGCCCACCAGTAATGCGCGCTGGTGCGATCGGCGAACAGCCCCAGTTGCTGCTCCTTGATTCGGTTCTCCATGTCACCACGGGCGCAGTAGAGGTCATCGTAAAGGCGCTGTTTGTCGCCGGCCAGGTTGGTGACGATGAAGCGTGGATTTGGCCCCTTGTCGGTGACCTCCAGTTTGGCGATCACCTTGCGACGCGTCTTCCAGGTGCTGGCGGCATAGTGAAACTGAAAGAATTCCCGCATCTTCATGCCGGTTCGCTTCGCCAGTTCCTCAACCCACTGCATGGGCTCACGGATACACCGCAGCAAGGCGTCATTCTTGGCGATGCCCACGATATAGCCCACAGCGTTGCGCTCGCACCAGCTGAGCATGTGGTGACGGCAAAAGCCGCTATCGCCCCGAAAGATGATACGCACTTCAGGCCAAGCCCGGCGCAGGCGTTTGACCAACAGCGCCAGAATCGCCCAGGCATGCTTGGGCGCATCGATCCGGCTGGGCCGCAGATAACTCACCAGCAGTTGATCGCCACAAAAGACATACAGGGGCAGGAAGCAGTAGTGATCGTAGTAGCCGTGAAAGAAGCGGCCTTCCTGGCGGCCATGCACCGGATCATCCGTGGCGTCGAAATCCAGGATCAGCTCATCGGGTGGTGCATCATATGAGGCAATGAACTGCTCGAGCAGTAGGTTGTGGACATCAACGGCAACCCGGCGATCGACCCGGTTCTCCAGCCGACAAAGTGTCGACTGGCTGCCCAGTACCTCCTCGCGTTCGATCGAGCTCTGTAGGGCCGGGTCGGTGCGTAGTGTCTGATGGTCGTTCAGATCTTCATAACCCAGGCAGAGCCCATAGACTCGCTGGCGCAACAGGCTCAACTGGCTGTGTTCAATATAGCGGGGATCTCGCGGGTCGGGGATGACCGCATCAACCGCCTCGAGCAATCCCAGACGCCTGTCGATCTCACGCAGCAGCAACACGCCGCCGTCCGAGGTGATATCGCCACCGGAAAACTCGGCTTGAACCTTACGGCGTTTTAGGGCTGGAAAATCAAAGGCAGTCTGGGTACAGTTTGTCACAGGCAAAATCCTTTCGATTACAGTGTAAGCAACTGAATTATATCGAAGTATCAGGATTTTGCCTTTTTAATGCGTGAAATATTGGGGTTAGATGACAGGGTACCGTATCCTGAAAACTGACTGTTCACTAGAGTGTGCCGCTACTGATTTAGTTTCTAATCGGACTAACGGGTTTTGTCTTCGGCATACGAAAGCTGAAACGTAAGGGTAAGGGTCTAGATACTCAACTTTGGAAAATGAGCCGGCCCACAGCCTACCGGCTTGTTAAGCGGGTTATGGATCGTGCCGGCGTTAAAGGCAAGCAGGCCACCGGCAAGGGATTGCGCCACGGCTTCGGCGTGGCGATGGTCACAGCCAAGAAGCCCCTGCCCATCCATATTCTTTCTCAACTGATGGGTCATTCAGATACCAAGACGACAGAGATATATCTACAGGTCGTCGGCGAGGAAAAACGCCAGCTTGTTGAGGATGCATGGGAAGGTTAATTATTAGTTGCGTGTTGCGCACTCCGCACCTTTGTATTATACTAGGATCACAATGATAAAAAGCTTCAAGCATAAGGGACTAGAGAAATTCTTTACGACAGGTAGTACAGCGGGGATACGCCCTGCTCATGCAACCAAGATCAGGGATAGGCTGATGTTTCTACACACCGCCACTTGTATAGAAGACATGGATATCCCTGGATTCCGTCTGCACCCTCTTACCGGGAAGCTTGAGGGTCATTGGGCGATAGACGTTAACCGGAACTGGCGCATTGTTTTCAGATTCGAAGATGGTGACGCCTATGTAGTGAATTACGAGGATTACCACTGATGACGATTCGACCACACAATCCACCACATCCGGGTGAGCTGATTCTGCGAACCTACATTGATCCCTTCGATGGTGTCTCTATCGCCAGTGTGGCCAGGGAGCTTGGCGTGGACAAGAGCACCTTTAATCGTTTGGTGAACTGCAAGGCAGACATTTCTCCTGAAATGGCTGTGCGCCTATCTGCTGTCCTGGGGCGTACTGCTGAAAGCTGGCTTGCCTTGCAGGATCACTATGATTTATGGGAAGCCCGTAAGTCAGTAAATACGGAAGAATTGCACCGATTGGAATACGAAGTAGCCTAACTGAACCAAATTAAGGGAGTCGACACGTTAGTACATGAAACGACTACTAATAGCTAAACAGCTTCTCCACCTAGTAATAAGATGACTGCTCCTGCTCGTTTTCAGATATGCCGTGGACGAATGGAAATACCCGCTTTGATTAGAATAGCCTTCGATCCCCTTTCTGCACAAGATGTCCGCAGTGGTCTCACGATGGGCCCTAACCTGACACTCATTGCTTGATCAAGTCGGAAATAACACAGCAATAAAAAAATGAGTCTGATGCCAAAATGCATCGTTCATCCAGCTCTTTATTTTTTTTATCGTCCACCACATTCAAAGCTAACATGGCACTGTTGTCGGTCAAGTTCTATATAGTTCCCGCAGTCCTCCGTGGGAATCCGTTATCTCTCGGTCTACACCTTTAGCTTATCAAAATGCATTCCACACAGGGGCTCGGGAGCGATGCGAAAAGGTTTCTAACAACACAGCAACCTAGCTCATAAATGAATCCGCTAAAAAAGTATCAAAATCCGATACTAATAGACCATCAAAATAGAGCTTTTTATAACGCAGTTTAAATATATAAACCTTACCGCTACTGTTTCCATATCTCCATCACGGAGAGAACAGACTTAGGTAAAGGAGCTTTGTTATGTACACCTTGATGAAACAGCTTAAATACTTGGTTGTGGGTATCTCCCTGCTGACTGCCCAAAGCGTATTTTCGGCAGGCCTGATGACCCCAAAATCCGCAAACCTCCCTCAACTGGAAATCAGACAGCACCATGTTGAGGTCACCATCGAGGATGGTTACGCGGTGACCTCTGTCGAACAGGTTTTCTTCAATCCCAACGACGCTGAACTCGAAGCGATTTACTCTTTTCCCGTACCGGAGAAAGCTTCCGTAGGAGAATTCACCTACTGGATCGAGGGCAAGCCGGTTACAGGAGAGGTGTTGGAGAAACAACGGGCGAAGGAAGTCTATCAACAGGAACGCAATCAAGGCAGGGAAGCCGCCCTGACAGAGCAAGACAGTTACCGTACGTTTGACAGTTATGTCTACCCGGTCAAGCCTCAGCAGGATGTCAGAATTCGACTTGTCTACATCCAGCCCGCGCACGTGGACAGTGGCATTGGACGCTATGTCTACCCCCTGGAAGAGGGCGGTGTGGATGAGCAACGTCTCGCCTTCTGGAGCTATAACGATGTTGTCACTGAAGCGTTCAGTTTCGATCTGAAGCTGCGTTCATCCTACCCCATCGATGAGATGCGACTGCCTCAACATCCACAGGCAACGGCGAGTTCCCTATCCCCTCAAGCGTGGTCTGTTTCTCTGCACAATGGTCAGGTTGGCTCGGAGCAGGAATCGACACAAGCCCCATCTGCTGTTGTCCATAAACTGGATAGGGATATCGTGGTCTACTGGCGGCATCAACAGGGTCTGCCCGGCAGTGTCGACATGCTAACCCATAAAGAGCCTGGTAAAGAGCGCGGCACCTTTATGCTCACGGTAACCCCGGGTGATGATTTGACCTCAATCAACGAAGGTCGCGACTGGGTTTTCGTCCTCGATCTCTCCGGTTCCATGAAAGGCAAATATCAAAGCCTGGTGGAAGGGGTCCGTAAGGGGCTGGCAAATCTCTCCGATCGGGATCGTTTCAAAATCGTGCTGTTCAATAATCACGCCCGGGAACTCACTTCCGGTTATGTACAGGCAACTGCGGACAACGCCCGACGTTTTTTAAACAAGCTTGAGAACACCGGCCCATCGGGCAGCACCAATCTCTACGCCGGTTTGGAGCGTGGTATCAAAGGGCTCGATTCCGATCGCTCAAGCGCCATCATTCTGGTCACCGATGGGGTCGCCAACGTGGGTATCACGGAGAAAAAGGATTTTCTCAGACTTCTGGAACGTTATGACGTGAGGCTCTTCAGTTTCGTCATGGGCAACAGCGCCAACCGCCCGCTGTTGGAAGGAATGACCAAAATCTCCAACGGTTTTTCCATTAGCGTCTCGAATAGCGACGACATCGTCGGCCAGTTGTTGCTGGCCACAGACAAACTCACCCATGAAGCGCTGCACGATATCGATGTGAAGATACGGGGCGTGAAGGTCAAGGATCTAACCCCATCACGCATCGGTTCCCTGTATCGAGGCAGGCAATTGATCCTGTTCGGTCACTATTGGGGTGACGGAGTCGCCGATGTCACCATCAGCGGCAAGGTTTCCGGCCAACCGGCGGAGTATTCATCCAGGTTTGAATTTCCCGGCCATAGCACACGCAATCCGGAAATTGAGCGTCTCTGGGCATTTGCCACGATAGAAGACCTGCAAAACCAGATCGACTACCTTGGGGAAGATGCCGACAGTCGTCAGGCAATCATCGATGTGGCCAAAGAGTTCAGCTTGGTCACTGACTATACCTCGATGGTGGTGTTACGTGAAGAGCAGTTCCAGCACTATGGCGTCGAGCGCCGCAATCAGGTGAGGGTTGCGAAAGAACAGGCAGCCCGGCAACAACGAAGCACAGCACCCGTCGTCGACAACAGAGTGGATAAACAGCAGCCCATGTACAGCACGCCTCGCGCCTATCCCTCCTCCGGAAGCAGTGGCGGTGGAGCCTTCGGGCCATGGTTGTTGCTACTCCTGGTTCCGTTGTGGAAAGCCAGCCAACGTCGCCGTAACGCGAAGTAACAACCGACAATCACCGGCCAGGCCGATGCCTGGCCGGGAATGGGAGCGTAAGATGAAATTTCCCAAATTTACGGTTGGTGCCGTGCTGATTACCGCACTCCTGATGGCTATGTCTCAACTTCACGCTCACTTCTATTTCGATCTGTCACCTGTCAAGTCAGGCGAGTGCTGGCGGTTGCGCTCTTTCACTATTGGCGGGAAACCCGATCAGCTTGGGTCATCGTCGCAGCACTGGTCTGCATGAGCAAATTGATGATTGAACTCTTGTCCGGAACCTCGCTGCTTACCCAACTATCCTGGCCACCCTTCCCCCCCCCCCCGCCCATCTTGCGGGAACACTGGCCGGAGTGATTCTGATCATAAGTACAAAGTACTTCTCTCCAAAGACTATTAGCTGTGTTTAGATTGAATTGCATATCGCCGACAGATATTCATAACTATTGAGCGAACCAGAAAGTTGAGTATTACCGAACTAACCACTGCCGATCCATGCGCTTTTTTTACCCCTTTAGGGTCCCTTCGTGGAGTGTCGCTGACCACAATGCCGATATTGCGGGTATTCCATGGAGTATTCTGATCACTATCATCAATGAGCGTGAAGTACCAAATACTTGTGGGGGATCTGTTCCAAATGTCCGGGTAGGATGCCTGGGACGTCTTGCTACAGAGCGCAGATCAGCATGGTCACCCGTTCGAGAACGACCTTTTCATAGTACTGGCCGCTGGCGGCCGGTTTTCTAGCGCTTGCCCACTTTATACTTTTTCTTGATGACTCTGCTGGCAACCTTGTCGGACGCATCGATGGAGAGATCGGTGGCGATGCCGACAGCGGCCACGATGATATCTTTAGGGTCCGACGCTGACAGCAGAAGTTCCCAACCGTAACCGAAGCCTTTTTCCAGCCACCCCGTATTGGGTTTGCGCGCCTTCAATTCGGCGAGTGCCGCGGTATAAGTCTTGTTGGCCTTCCGGCCGTCTTTGACCTTCGAGGCGAGTTCTATGGTTTTCCCGATGATCTTGTGGACTGTTTTTTCGAGCTTCTCGATCTCACCTTTGCGTTTCGGTTTCAGCTTCTTGAGCTTTACTGTTTCGGCCAAGACCTTTTCCAGTTTCTTGGACAGCTCGTGAGACTTGAGATCGATACCGTTGAGCTTGTCGTGAAACTGTCCGGTCATCCGGTCGCACTCTGAAATGGTCGTCTGGCTTGTGCCGAAAACCGTCCTCACGGCTTCGTAGTTCAATTCAGTCGCCATGACCGTTGCCTTCGACCTGCCGGGACCAACCTTTTTGCCCTTAATGATATCCAGATAACGTGCCTGGAGTTTCTCCAGCGACTTGATGATTTTTTTCTGCACCGTGTCGGCCGAAATAGCCAGGTTGTAAATATCCTTGCCCAGACCGACCGATGATTTCAGGATACCGATGATGCCTAGCGTCAGGCTGGCCCAAGTCCCGACAGCAGCCGCGCCCCCCGAGGCGACGGTTGCCACCGTCGAACCGACGGTCATGCCGACACCGGTCGCTAACCCGGCCGTGCCGGCGGTGAGTTTCGCGCCTGCAACGATCTTGTATTTCCGGTACTCGGCCTTGGTCCGGGTCAGTTCCATCCACACTTTTTCCACTTGCCGGGCCGCCATGGTCGAGGCGGCATGGGTGTACCCTTTGGCGGTCTCCTGAAACTTGTCCAGGATCTCGAGCATCTCCTCCATGTCGTCGATCTTGGCCGCAGCCACGGCCTGAGGGTCGAATTTATTCACCACGTTGCCAAGGTTCCTGACAACGTTTCCGATCATGTAGGCGCGGATTTTGTCCTGCAGCTTCTGGTACAGAAGCGGATCCTGTTTGAAGGCCGTCTGAAGCTTGGGATTGTTGGGGAAGGTTACTTCGACCAAAATCTTGTCGATAGTCAACATCTTGGGCCTGAACTGCTCCTTGACCCGTGGCCAAAGGTCCATCTGGAATATCACGATCCCGGGCATAGACACCTCCTTTCGCTATAAAGGATGAGGATGGGAGGATCATAACCCGGACTCACTCTATAGGAACAGCCCTCTGTTTCAAGCAGGCTGGTTTGTGGAGGTTTTCCGGCTCCGGGCAGGGCATCGGGAATGGTGCAGTATTGCGCGACAAGTACTAAATATATTGACGGTTCCCATTTATTCACCGTGTCCCGGCAACCACATCGCTAACGCCCTGGATCATCTATATATCGATGTTAAACATGTGATGTATGCCACACTCTTGTGTAATCCTTTTCTGAAAAAAGCTGGTAGTTATCGATCGCCTGTTTCATTACCAGACTAATTATCGTTACTCTTTTATCACCCAAGGAAGGGAAGCGACAAAAAGGTAACAGGGAGATGAAAAGATCGACGATCATTGCAAACCCGGTGCTATTTATCCTTGCACTGTCACTTCAAGGATGCGGTGACAATGGTGGCTCTTCCGTCAACCCACCGGATATTGGCGACCAACTCAACAAAGACCATACTGCCGTATATACGGCACACAATTACACGGGCAGTAAAAACCAAACCGTTATCAACGAGGATATCGCCATATCCGCAGTTTCCGGTGTTGAGCAGGCTGTTGAAGAAAATGAATATCTCATCCCAATTCAACCCGCAGAGATATTTCCAACCTCAAGTAAACCAATAGGTACAATCGGATTTATCAGTTGCTATGACTATGCGGTCATCACCCAAAGCATAACGAATACTATAAAACGGTGTTCTGTTCAGTATGTATCTGACATAGATCGCATCGTTCAGGAAATATCCAGCAGTTCGCAGTTTGCACTAGGAATAACTTGAGCAGGTATTATTGCTTCAGTCATCGCATCGGTCCAAAGTGTCAACTGCCTATATTAAATGATACTGCGGATAAAAGGTTACCTGATTACTCATGAGGCTCAGCTATTGAGCCTGTGGTGCAAGCATAATGGAACCTACTGAATAAAAGAGGATTTCATCATGCCGAGAAATACTATTCAATTTCAAAAAGGTCTTGGTTTGCACGATTTTCTGGAACAATATGGGACCGAGGATCAGTGTCGACAGGCATTGTATGATTTGCGCTGGCCGACGGGCTATGTCTGCCCTGAGTGCGGCAACACAACAGGCTGTGAACTCAAAAAGCGTCAGATATATCAATGTCACAAGTGCCATCATCAGACTTCCCTGACCGCCGGCAGCATCTTCCATGGCACCAAGCTGCCGCTGAGAACGTGGTTTCTTGCGATCTATCTGTTGACCCAACGCAAGAAAAGTATCTCGGCGCTGCAACTTTCCCGCGAAATCGGGGTGAACTACAATACGGCCTGGCGACTCAAGCATAAGTTGATGCAGGTGATGATGGAACGTGAGCGTGGAAAAAAACTGGCCGGTCGCATCGAATTGGATGATGCTTATCTCGGAGGCGAGCAAGCCGGTAAGCGTGGTCGTGGGTCGCGCAACAAAATCCCTTTCGTAGCTGCTGTTGAGACGACGCGGGACGGCAGGCCCATGAAAATTCAACTGCGTCGTGTAAGGGGCTTCCGCAAACGTGAAATCGCCCGCTACGCCCGCTCCTGCTTGATGCCTGGCAGCGAAGTCTTTACCGATGGGCTTTGGTGCTTTAGTGGCGTGACAACCGCTGATTGCCATCATAACCCCATGGTGACGGGTGGTGGGCGCCAAAGTGTCCAGTATTCGTGCTTCAAATGGGTAAACACGATGTTGGGTAATGTCAAAAACAGTCTGTTGGGTACTTTTCATGCGATTCGAGATAAACATGTGTCGCGTTATCTTGCTGAGTTCGAATATCGGTTTAACCGCCGTTTCGATTTACCCGCCATGATTGAACGATTGCTTTTTGCCGCTCTTCGCACTCCACCTATGCCATATCGCCTCTTGAGAATGGCTGAGGTTTAGGGGTAATCAGGAAAGGTTATCAGGATGAACAGTAAAGCCATTAACAGGGAGTCAGGGCAGGCACTGCCGCTTGGCATAGCCTTTCTTATGTCTACTATTCTATTGGGTCTGGTGCTCTTCAATACAGCTCAGACGGCTTCCGAACGATCACGTCTTATCAATACAGCTGATGCCGCAGTTTACAGTGGTCTTGTCTGGCAGGCGCGCGCCCTCAATTTTCAGGCCTATACGAATCGGGCGATGGTCGCCAACCAGGTTTCTATCGGTCAGTTGGTGAGTCTGACATCTTGGACACAATACGCTTATATCCTCGCTCGAACTATCGATTCCATTGGCGACTATTTTCCGATTGTCGAATCCTATACCGAGGCTGCAGAAAGAGTAACGGAAACGATCGACGATGTTGCGGTCAATATCGCTGAAAACTTCATACCCATCATAGATAGCATAAACGGTATGTTGAGCAGGACACAGCAAGCGGTCTATTTAGCGAGCTTTGCCGCGACCCCGGACATTGTCAGGGAGGTGGTTGAGGAAAATGATGAGCGCTACAACGTAAATACGGCCTATGCGGTGATCGGTTTCGGCGAAAATGCGCTAGGCTGGCAAAGTTTGGTGAGGCGCTATGACAATGAGGATGGACTGCTGCGCAAAGCAGATGTGGTCAATCGGTCGAAAGATGAATTCACCAATACGAGAAATCTTGGAACGAGTCAATTAATACCCGATGCGCCAGATGTATTGAATCTTGGTGTGACTCGACTATGGCTGAGAAAGGAAGGTAGAACAAACCTGGTTTCAGATACTCAAGACGGCTCAATGCAATGGGAGTGGAAGGGTAAAGATACGTTTTCACTGCATAGAGAGGACCTGGAATTTACACGCAGAGGTCCAAGGTGGGTTCATAGGGAATTACCCCTGGGCTGGGGTTCCCGCTATGTAAACGGTGATTTCGAGTGTGAAGAAGGCCAAGAACGAAGCCGGTGGTGGTCTTGGCGGTATCCGGATGATGGCTGCCCGCGTTATACACAGCAGAACAGACGGGCGGAAATGGTCGCCAACCATAGTAAGGAAGAACTTGACGCTGAGTACAACGGTATACGTGCCTACAATGACTTGAGGAACTTAAGCCGGCAGAATAGAGATCCCCGCCTTGCATTGCGATTGGAGGTGGAACTGCCGCAAAACGATGTCAGAACCGCATCGAAGATTGATGGCCTGGGATCTGATTCCGTGCCTGAAGATGAACTGAGAAGCGGCCTGGGCGAAGGCATGTTCGGCACTGAAGACCAGATGGCGGGAGAAGGCATGGCAATAATCGCCGGTGGCGAGCTCTTCTTTCATCCTCCCGATGACTATGCTCCCGCAAGAAGGAGCGGCCGGTATGAAATCGCCAGTCTTTCCAGTCCCTATTGGGAAGTACGGCTGACCGACACGCCTCTGGAACGTCGTTTCATGGCCTGGACCTTGCGAGATGAAAACCTGTTGACAGAAGGCGCATCAGGTATTGCATCCGGTATTGAGCACTATATCCATGAACGGGAGCAGGAACTGGCCCGACTGCGCGGCTTGGAACGGTCACTTCAGGATCAGTTGAACGATACAATAGACGTTACCCGTCGTGCAGAGTTGGAAACAGAGCTTGTTGCTGTCGGGTCACAGATAACACACCTGGAATCAACCAGTGGTAATGCCCGGATGCTGACCGATGGCCTGCGGCAAGAGATGGCTCGGGGTGTCAGTGAAGCGGCCCAAATTCAGGCCGACCGGTACGAACATATGTTGCAAGAGTATGCCGAGCAAGAGGGAGAAGAGATAGTCGATCAGTTTGAAGATGAAGTAGTGGATCAGATAACGGATCAGATGCAGCAGACCCTTGAAGCGGCTGCAGAGGACGCTGTGGAGAGTGCGTTGAACTCCATAATGATTAACTGAGAATCTGTTGGAAATTTCCGGGATCATAGTGGGCGGGTGATCAAAACGGATACTGCGGTTGATAATGAGCATGAAGCTATAGAGAAGGGATATAGCACCGATGAAAGAAGTGGTGTTCAAAGCGCGACGGTTGAATTAGGAGAACCGTATGCAGATCAAAAGGAACTTGATCCGACTGTTCAAAGGGCAGTGCGGGGTGGCGATGACAGAGTTGCTGGTCTCACTGCCGGCACTGCTGTTGATGGGGTTGGGTGGGCTGCAGACGGCGCTGCTGTTTGATGCCAAAATCATTGTCAACAGCGCCACCTTCGAGGCGGTGCGCAAGGGCGCGGTCAACCATGCCCAGAGCGACGCCATGCGCCGGGAACTGGGCCTGCGCCTGGCACCCCTGTTCGGTGGCGACGGCAGCGCGGAAAAAGCGCTGTCGGCGATCACCCGCGCCAGCCTGGATGTGCAGGACAGCCGCTTCACCGAGATCGAGATCATCAACCCCACCATCGAGGCCTTCGACGAGTTCGGCCGCGAGATCGTCGATCCGCGCACCGGCGACGTCCACTTCGGCATCCCCAACAGCCACCTGCGCTGGCGCGCGCGCGATGTGGGGCGCAGCGGCGTCAACATCCAGGACGCCAACCTGCTGAAGGTCAAGGTCACCTACGGCTATCAACTCAAGGTGCCGTTGATGGACCGGGTGATCCCTGCGGTGATGCGCCTGGTCGACCCTGAGCATATTCACTACTACAACGCCCGCCGTCTGCCGATCACCTCGGTGGCGACGGTCCGCATGCAATCGGACGCCTGGCGGGACGACAACAATGTCCACATGATGCCGCCGGGGGGTGGCGCTACGCCGCCATCGACCGAGGACGATCCGCAGAACGGCGGCGCCACCCCGGATGACGACGAGGGGCAGGGCGGCGATGACAACGATACGGATACGCCGACCGATGGAGACGATCAAGCTAGCGGAGAGGGTGATAGCGGCACGGGCGATCACGGCAGCGGTGACGCCGACACGGGCGATAGCGGCAATGGCGACCACAGCGATGGCGACGACCTGCCCCCCATCAGCGACGGTGATGACCAGGGCCCCCCGCCATGCGATCCGAACGATGCGCCCGGATTAACAGACAGCCCCACCGCGCAGAACGCCGGCATCGCCAGCAGCCACACCGGCAACCCGATCCATGTGGTCACCGGCAACAAATACCAGCAGGAAGTCGACCTGACACCGCTGCCCGGCACCCTGAGCCTGCTGTTCAAGCGTCACTACAACAGCCACAGCCAATACACCGGTCCCCTGGGTCACGGCTGGAGCCACAGCTACGACCTGGGCCTCAAATCAGACGGCGACGGCTACCGGCTGCGCCAGAGTGACGGCCGGGTGATCCACTTCCAGCCCAGCGACATCCCCGACCATTTTGTCGCCCCCCGCATCAGCGACGGCTGGCTGCGGGTCAATAGCGAACAGTTCACCTGGCACTGGCGCGACGGGCGGCAACTGCAGTTCAGCCCCCAAGGGCAACTGCAACGCATCGTCCTGGCCACCGGCCAGACCCTGCGACTCTTCTATAACCCTCAGGGGAAACTGTTCCTGGTGCGCGATCCCCAGGGCCGCGAACTGAGCCTGGATCACTACCCCAACGGCCGCCTCAAGGCCCTCTACGACCCCAGCGGCAAAGAGACCCGCTACCGCTACGACAAGGTGGGCAACCTGCAACAGGTCACCCGGCATGAGGGCACGACGCGGATCTATCATTACGAAGACCCCCACGACCGCCACAACCTCACCGGCATCACCGACGAGCGGGGCATCCGCTACGCCAGCTGGGCATATGACGAAAAAGATCGGGCGGTCCGCTCCACCCATGCCGACCAGGTGGGCCAGGTCAGCCTCGACTTCAGCAACCCCGGCGAGACCCAAGTCACCGACAGCCAGGGTAAGGTCAGCATCTACACCACCGAAATCCGCAACGGCGTGGCCCTGGTCACGGCCATCCAGGGTCCCGGCTGCTCCAGCTGCGGCCGGGGCGATGTCAGCTATCGCTACAATGCGCAGCTGCAACTGATCGAGGTTGCTACTAAAGATGGCATTACCAAACAATACCAGTATGACGAACAAGGCCGCACCGCCGAGGTCACCAGACAAGCGACTGGTGAGGCGCCGCAAACCCTCGCGCGCTACGAATATGCGGACAACACTGCCCTGAAACCCAGCGCGGTGATCCGGCCCAGCATCAATCCCCAGGGGGAACACCGACTGGATAGCCGGTACAACCGCCAGGGTCAGCCGACCCAGCTCACCGAGCGGGGCTACCGCCCCGAAGCTGATGGTGGCTACACCTCCATTGAGCGGACCACCCGGCTTGACTACAACGCAGCCGGCAACCTCATCGCCATCGATGGCCCGAGAGAAGATGTCGAAGACCGTCTCCAGCTCAGTTACGACAATCAACAGCGGCTCAAGCAACTCAAGACCCCGGACGGTCGTACCCTCAGTGTCACCCAATACGACACCTATGGCCGCCCCCAACAGATCCGCGCCAGCGGCCAGGCCGACCTGACCCTCGCCTATAACAGCCGGGGCAAGGTCACCCAGGTCAGCCAGGGCCAGCAGACGGTCCGCTATGACTATGATGCCACCGGGCATCTCACCGGTATTACCGATCCCAACGGTAAGCAGATCACCCTCAACTACGATCAGGCCGGGCGGGCCACCGGCCTGGAAGACAGCAACGGCAACCGCCTCGAACAGGCACTCGACACCGAAGGCCGTCTCACCCAACGCCGCCTCAAGGACGCCCAGGGTCAGCTGCTCACCACCGTGAGCTACCTCTACGATGCCCAGGGCCGGCTCAGCGCCCGTCAGACCCCGCGGGGTCAAACCCACTACCGCTACGACGATGCAGGCAATCTCACCGAAGTCCAGGACCCTCAAGGCCATGCCACCGCGCTCGACTACAATGGCCTCGGCCAACTGCTGGCCGTCACCCAGCCGGGCAACCGGGTCATCCAGCTCCACTATGACGAGCACGGCCGCGCCAGCGGTTTGACCGATCCCCGAGAAAACACCACCGACTTAATCAAGGATGATTTTGGCAACCTCATCCGCCAACGCCACCCCGATACCGGTGAGGTCCGCTATGCCTATGACAGTGCAGGCAATCACATCCAGAAGATCGATGCCCAGGGTGTTATCACAGGCTATCGATTTGATGCGGCCAACCGCCTGATCGAAGAGACCACCCCCAGCGGCACCACCAGCCTGGATTACGATCCCAACAGCGGCCGCCTGGCCCAGCTCACCGATGACACCAGCCACGAGGGCTTTGCCTACGACGACCAGGGCCGCCTCATCCAGCACAGTCGTCACATCGATGGCCACCGTTTTATCACCGGCTATGCTTATAACGCACAAGGCAAGCTGAGCCAGAAGACCCTGCCGGACGGTCAGGTCCTGAGCTACCACTATTACCGGGAAGGGACACAAAAGGGGCAACTGCGCGCCATCACCCGCAAGAGCCTGTGGGGGTTAAAAGCGGATACGTTGGTGGGCGAGATCGACCAGGACGCGAGCGATGGCACTACCGGTCTCACATTCGGCAACGGCCTGCGAGAAACCCGACACCACGACAAGCTGGGCAGAACCACGGCCATCGACCATAGCCGTCGGCTCAAACTCAGCTACCACTACGATGCGCAGGGCAGAATCACCGGCATCGACTACAACGGTCTGCTACAGAACTACGACTACGACCTATTTGGAAGGCTGATCCAGGCCGAGACCCAGCTGGGCAGCTATCGCTATGACTACGACAGTCTGGGTAACCGCACCCAAAAACTACATACCGACCCGGCGGGCAACACCACCACCCAGGAAAACCACTACCCTAATCCGGGTGAGGGCAACCGGCTGCTGAGTCAACAAAACGGAGAAATAGAAAGCTACCAATACAACCCAGCGGGTAGTCCCGAACAGATCGGTGAGCGTACCTTCGAATACGACGATCAGCAACGTCCGGTGAAACTCTACCGGGTCGATCCCGAGCATCCAGATAGTAAGATCCTGGTGGCGGCGTATGCTTACAATCGCTTCGGCGAGCGGATAAAAAAAGTCGCCTACACAAATTCAAAACGTCCCAAGGTTACCTACTACCTCTACGATTCTCATCAGCTGACGGCCGAGGTCGATGAAAGCGGTAAGGTCACCGCGCAATATCTCTATCAGCAACAACGGCCGATCCTAAAGCTGGAAGGCAAGACCGCCTATGCGATCCATACCGATCATCTGGGCGCCCCGAGGGCGGTTACCGACGAAGATCAGCAAACGGTCTGGTCGGCGGACTACAGTCCATTTGGATTGATCCGGATCGAACAACAAGCGATTACACTCAATCTTAGACTGCCCGGCCAGTATGAAGATCAGGAGAGTGGAACCTATTACAACTACCAGCGAGACTACGACCCCAATACAGGGCGTTACCTGACCAGTGACCCAATAGGGTTAAAGGGTGGGTTGAATACCTATGCCTATGTGGCTGGAAATCCAATAAGTGCAATTGACCCGTTAGGTTTACTGTTGTTTGCCTTTGACGGTACCTGGATAGATCGTGATAGCACCAACCCAAGAATGGCAATTACCAGTAATGTTGAGCTTTTTCGTCAATACTATGAAAATGCCAACGGTCTTAATTCAACGGTATACATAGATGGAGTTGGCACCGACGAGCCCGTCGACTCAGTTATTGGCGGTGCCTTTGGCTTAGGTGCAAGGGAAAGGATAGATCGTGCAATAGTTTTACTAAGGGATCATTTAAGGAATTCTGACGACAGGTCAATCAACATTGTTGGCTTCAGCCGGGGCGCGGCCATGGCCCGCGAATTCGCCAATGTCATCCTCGAAATGCAGGCTAATGGAGAGTTTGATGACCCTGTGTACGGCCAACCCTTCACGATTCGTTTTATGGGGCTGTTTGACAGCGTCAGCACAAGCATGGTGGATGGTTCGGCGACCAACAGCTGCGGCTTTCTGTATGATTTCAGCATTTCTGACCGCATCGGTCATGTGGCCCAAGCCTATGCCCTGAATGAACACCGCCCGCTGTTTCCATTGGATTCCATAGGCCACTATGGCGGTGGTGGTCTCTCAGCAAACCGGGTCGAGCAGGGTTTTCTCGGCGCTCACTCCGATCTCGGCGCTGGCTATAACCGTAATGATCAGGGTATCGCAGAGAATGGCGACCTGCCGGATATTCCCTTGCAATGGATGGTCAACCAGGCAGAGAGTGCCGGTATCGAGATGGGCGATTTGAGTCTGGAACACAGAACAATCAGTAACCCGCTACTGCACGATTCCGGTGGCAATATCGGCCGTGTGATACGCTACCCGAATGATCCTGACTGGAATGCACGACAGCAACAGAATGTGCTTGATCCGGAAGAGTCAGGAGGCAGTCAACCCGTTTATCAGCGTGACGACCCACTCTATCAGCAGTTGGAAATATATATCGATCGCAGTACCGCACAGGATGGGGTACTGGGCACCGTTGATATAAGTGCCTACGACAACTGGCTTAACCAGAACAGTGGCGTTGATGTGCTGTATTGATCATACATAGACTGGAAAAAGCAGATGAAAAAGCAAACACTCTTGTACGTCAGTTTGATGATCACCCTGCCGCTATCGGGTGGTTGTACGCGGGTTACCGGTACATTGGCCGGCTGGGAGGGCGCAAGCCTCAATATTTCGACACCGGCCAATCTAGGGATGAAAAGCGTTTTTGGTATAACATGGTGTACTGTGCCTGACAGGATCTGTCAAAAATCATCACCGAAGGTTGAGCTGAAGCCAGGGATGGAACCTGGGGGAGGGGGGTATTCTGTTTCACCAAGTAACAATATACGCGTGCCTGAACGAATGGAGGTCAGTTGGTATGATACCAATGGTGTAAAACGCCAGCAGGTTGTTGAGTTAAACATGCCTAGGCGGGATGAAATTATCCGTCGCTATGGGGCGCCGCAAAGCACATGGCATCGGAAGTGGGATATCATTCTGATATTTAGAGATGATGAGCCTATTGCTCACACTTGGCTGTTATCCGATGCAACTGATATGGGTTACAGAAATCGAAAATTCACACCACCTAAGGCACTTGTTTACGGTGGAAATTTTGACATAGTGAAACGCTTTTTGGAACCGGGAGAAGAAGAAACCGTGATTCGCTACGAGCCTGAGAATCGATAGGTTGATTTGTGCCAATAAACAACGGACTAATTGACGGGCAATGGAATGAAATTCTCCGCAGGATAGATAATTGTAATACTGTTTTTGAATGGTTGCACCAGAGTTAAGAATAACCAGTCAAATCAAATGCTAGCCATGAAAGCGATGGAATTGTTTATCACCTGTAATTTCTTTGAAATGACTAAGTCAGGTGAAGCCATTAAATAAATTGATCAATTAAAGCAACAGGGACTAGTTGAACCCATCAGGAATACCCACGGTTTTCACTTTCGAGTAGTTGGAGAACTCGATCTGCTTGGATTGCAACCAGTCTACATTGGTTCAATGTGTATACCAAGGACTGTAAATGAACAAGAAAGGATTTCAATACTCAATAGCAATGCTCCTATTATGCCTATCCAATGGCGAAACCCTCTATGCCGAGATAACCAGCGAAGCACTATTGGATCTGACGACCTGTTATGGTGTGGACTTCCCTGCTGTGAAATTTCATGAGGGTCATGAAAAAGATCCAAGAATACGGAGCATGGAGCGGACTTTACATGATATCCGTAATATGAAGAGTGTGGAACGTGCTGAGGTTGATGGTTTTTATACGCCAAAAAATGAAACCGAAGTCTTGGGTAGTCCTCTTCAATTTATCGGGCTACATGGTTTTGGTCCTTTGAGTGGTGTGAATATCGTCTTGGGAGGTGGATTTGATGAGATTAAAAGCGCATTGGAAGAATATAAGGGTGTTATATATACTCGTTGTGATGGCAAGTCGAAACTTCACTTGAAAGTTTGTCATCAAGATGTCACTGCTCGTTATGGTCATTTGATAATGATGCACCCGAACAATCCTAAACAGCAAATTATTCTGATCTGTGTTGATAAGCAGGATTTATCTGGTTAAACAAGAAGGCAGATGAAATGGATAATAAGTTTACCAAAATAACTAAACGGGGCGGTGAACGAACAGCGGGCTGACTTCGCGGGAGTTTCCATTCACGATTCGCCGGCAACGGCCAACAGCGCCACACACATCGAGCGCGGCTTCATCGGTGCCCACTCGGATATCGGCGATGGCTACGCAGAGGGCGACCTGTCGGATGTGGCCTTCGTGTGGATGGTGCGGCAGGCGGAGAATGAAGAAGTGGAGATGGATAGGGGTTACATACAAAGAGAATTGTGGGATGAGGTAACCAACCCCATTGTTCGCGACAGTGTTGATGTCTGCCCGGCATTGCCCGTCTGCTTCTCCGGTCCCGACCGGGAGTTCATGTATGCCAACGGCAGTGATGTCGCCAACCAACAGGCATGGTCAGGCGCTGCCGGAGATGACAGCATGGATTGTGCAGAGTCCCAGTTATTCTTCAATCAGCAGTTTATGGAAGATGTCCCCTGTGGATTCAATCCCCGTGAAAACATCAACCGTATGATACGCTACCCGAATGATCCTGACTGGAATGCACAACAGTAACGGAATGTGCTTGATCCGGAAGAGTCAGGAGGCAATCAACCCGTTTATCAGCGTGACGACCCACTCTATCAGCAGTTGGAAATATATATCGATCGCAGTACCGCACAGGATGGGGTACTGGGCACCGTTGATATAAGTGCCTACGACAACTGGCTTAACCAGAACAGGGGCGTCGATGCACTGTATTGATCATACATAGACTGGAAAAAGCAGATGAAAAAGCAAACGCTCTTGTACGTCGGTTTGATGATCACCCTGCCGCTATCGGGTGGTTGTACGCGGGTTACCGGTACATTGGCCGGCTGGGACGGTGCTCGCCTGAATATTTCATCACCAGCCAACCTGGGGACGAAAAGTGTTTTCGGTGTAACCTGGTGCACGACACCTGACCGGATCTGTCATAAATCGCTTCCTGGGGTTGAACTTAAACCAGGGATGAAACCTGGGGGAAGTGGATATTCCGTTTCACCAAGTAACAATATCCGAGTGCCGAAGCGTATGGAAGTCAGTTGGTATGATGCTGATGGTGCAAACCATCAGCAAGTGGTCGAGTTAAATATTCCCGGGCGAGAGGAGGTGATACGACGCTATGGAGCGCCGCGTTCCACCTGGCATCGGAAGTGGGATATCGTCCTGATTTTTGAGGATGATAAGCCTCTTAAATATGCCTGGCTGTTAAAGGATGCAACGGATATGGGTTACCGAAATAAAAAATTCACACCATCAAAAGCGTTGGTTTATGGCGGGCCATTTGAAGCTTTGAAACATAGATTAACCTGATTACCCCTAAACCTCAGCCATTCTCAAGAGGCGATATGGCATAGGTGGAGTGCGAAGAGCGGCAAAAAGCAATCGTTCAATCATGGCGGGTAAATCGAAACGGCGGTTAAACCGATATTCGAACTCAGCAAGATAACGCGACACATGTTTATCTCGAATCGCATGAAAAGTACCCAACAGACTGTTTTTGACATTACCCAACATCGTGTTTACCCATTTGAAGCACGAATACTGGACACTTTGGCGCCCACCACCCGTCACCATGGGGTTATGATGGCAATCAGCGGTTGTCACGCCACTAAAGCACCAAAGCCCATCGGTAAAGACTTCGCTGCCAGGCATCAAGCAGGAGCGGGCGTAGCGGGCGATTTCACGTTTGCGGAAGCCCCTTACACGACGCAGTTGAATTTTCATGGGCCTGCCGTCCCGCGTCGTCTCAACAGCAGCTACGAAAGGGATTTTGTTGCGCGACCCACGACCACGCTTACCGGCTTGCTCGCCTCCGAGATAAGCATCATCCAATTCGATGCGACCGGCCAGTTTTTTTCCACGCTCACGTTCCATCATCACCTGCATCAACTTATGCTTGAGTCGCCAGGCCGTATTGTAGTTCACCCCGATTTCGCGGGAAAGTTGCAGCGCCGAGATACTTTTCTTGCGTTGGGTCAACAGATAGATCGCAAGAAACCACGTTCTCAGCGGCAGCTTGGTGCCATGGAAGATGCTGCCGGCGGTCAGGGAAGTCTGATGATGGCACTTGTGACATTGATATATCTGACGCTTTTTGAGTTCACAGCCTGTTGTGTTGCCGCACTCAGGGCAGACATAGCCCGTCGGCCAGCGCAAATCATACAATGCCTGTCGACACTGATCCTCGGTCCCATATTGTTCCAGAAAATCGTGCAAACCAAGACCTTTTTGAAATTGAATAGTATTTCTCGGCATGATGAAATCCTCTTTTATTCAGTAGGTTCCATTATGCTTGCACCACAGGCTCAATAGCTGAGCCTCATGAGTAATCAGGTAGATTAAAACCAGCTGAAGCTGAGACAGTCTTTCGCTACGAGCCTAAGGACTGATGGATCTAAACGTTCAACCAGGCAGAGGGTGCGGGTATCAAGATGAGTGATGTATATGTAGAACACTGGACAGTCAGTAACTAGTGCTCCATGACTCCGGCAGTAACCTCGAGTATGAGGTCTGCTACCCTAGTGACCTTGATTTGGGTACGCCGCAACACCATGGTCAGTTGTATTCTGAGGATGTCCTGCCAGCAGTTTAACAGCGCAAGACCCGCTCTATCTACTGTTGGAGGCTTACATCGATCACAGCACCATACGAGATGGGGCGCTAGGTATTGTTGATATTGGCGCCTATGATAGCTGGCTGAACCAGAGCCGGGGTATCGATATACTCTATTGATTACACAAATTATGGGGATACTGATGTATAAGCGATCGCACTTGTTCATTGGCTTGATAATTATTTCATTAATGATGAGCAGTTGTACCTCGGTTGTAGGTACATTGGCTGGATGGGATGGTGATTATCTATCGATCAGATCACCAGCCAACCTAGGATCCAAAAGTTTGTTTGGCATAGCCTGGTGTACCGCGCCTGATCGTATTTGTCAAAAATCGCTTAGAACGACTGAGCTCAAGCCTTCGATGATGCCTGGGGGAGGGGGATATTCTATCTTTCCAGACAAAAAAATCCTTGTTCCTAAGCGTATCGATGTAAGCTGGTATGATGCCAATGGTTCAAAACACCAGCAAGTGGTTGAGCTGAATATTCCAGGACGGGAAGAAGTTATCCGACGATATAGGGCACCGCGATCCACATGGGATCGCGTATGGGACATTGTATTGGTTTTCGAGGACAATGGACTCAGTTATGCTTGGCTGTTATCCGATGCAACTGATATGGGTTATAGACGCAAGAAATTTACGCCATCAAAGGCACTTGTTTACGGTGGAAATTTTGACATAGTGAAACGTTTTTTGGAACCGGGAGAAGAAGAAACCGTGATTCGCTACGAGCCTGAGAATCGATAGGTTGATTTGTGCCAATAAACAACGGACTAATTCAGAGAATATCTGCAAGTGAAAATAAATTTTGCCTGGCGTCACTTCTGGGCCCGAGGGTATTTTGTCAGTACGGTCGGGTTAGATGAACAGGTGATCTGAGAGTAGATTAAGAACCAGGAGCATGAAGAGAAACGCCAAGAGCAGATGAGATTAGCTGGACTCTGACATAGCCCCCTCTGGGGGCTTTCATCATGCTACCCGCTCTGCGGGTGGTTTTTGATTCGATCTTATCTGCAGGAAGATATTCGGTGTTCTATCAAGGTGACAGAATAGAAGTCACTGTGGCCGGACCCGATATTGTCCAGGTAATACTTGATGAAAACAATGATGGCTCAATTGAAGAACAGCAACAAATGACTAATGATCAATTTATAGCAGAAGCCCTGATTGTTGCACAGTAACGGATTCTGCACGCCGACGGATGCTGTTTAGCCCCAATATTTCACGCATTAAAAAGGCAAAATCCTGATACTTCGATATAATTCAGTTGCTTACACTGTAATCGAAAGGATTTTGCCTGTGACAAACTGCACCCAGACCGCCTTTGATTTTCCAGCCCTAAAACGCCGTAAGGTTCAAGCCGAGTTTTCCGGTGGCGATATCACCTCGGACGGCGGCGTGTTGCTGCTGCGTGAGATCGACAGGCGTCTGGGATTGCTCGAGGCGGTTGATGCGGTCATCCCCGACCCGCGAGATCCCCGCTATATTGAACACAGCCAGTTGAGCCTGTTGCGCCAGCGAGTCTATGGGCTCTGCCTGGGTTATGAAGATCTGAACGACCATCAGACACTACGCACCGACCCGGCCCTACAGAGCTCGATCGAACGCGAGGAGGTACTGGGCAGCCAGTCGACACTTTGTCGGCTGGAGAACCGGGTCGATCGCCGGGTTGCCGTTGATGTCCACAACCTACTGCTCGAGCAGTTCATTGCCTCATATGATGCACCACCCGATGAGCTGATCCTGGATTTCGACGCCACGGATGATCCGGTGCATGGCCGCCAGGAAGGCCGCTTCTTTCACGGCTACTACGATCACTACTGCTTCCTGCCCCTGTATGTCTTTTGTGGCGATCAACTGCTGGTGAGTTATCTGCGGCCCAGCCGGATCGATGCGCCCAAGCATGCCTGGGCGATTCTGGCGCTGTTGGTCAAACGCCTGCGCCGGGCTTGGCCTGAAGTGCGTATCATCTTTCGGGGCGATAGCGGCTTTTGCCGTCACCACATGCTCAGCTGGTGCGAGCGCAACGCTGTGGGCTATATCGTGGGCATCGCCAAGAATGACGCCTTGCTGCGGTGTATCCGTGAGCCCATGCAGTGGGTTGAGGAACTGGCGAAGCGAACCGGCATGAAGATGCGGGAATTCTTTCAGTTTCACTATGCCGCCAGCACCTGGAAGACGCGTCGCAAGGTGATCGCCAAACTGGAGGTCACCGACAAGGGGCCAAATCCACGCTTCATCGTCACCAACCTGGCCGGCGACAAACAGCGCCTTTACGATGACCTCTACTGCGCCCGTGGTGACATGGAGAACCGAATCAAGGAGCAGCAACTGGGGCTGTTCGCCGATCGCACCAGCGCGCATTACTGGTGGGCCAATCAGTTTCGTCTACTGCTGTCCAGTCTGGCCTATGTGCTGATGGAGGCCATCCGGCGCCTCGCGCTGAAGGGCACGGAACTGGCGCGTGCACAGATGACCACGATCCGGCTCAAACTGTTCAAGATCGGGGCGGTCATCATTCGCAACACGCGACGGATCCGCTTCCTGCTCTCCAGCACCTATCCCTATCAGGCGCTGTTTTTCCAGGTGGCGGCACGACTCAAGCCGGGATAGCCCGGCAGAGTGCTGCCCCGGCACGTTGATCAACAATGGGGGTAAGGGGGAGTCTGCCCGGAGGGTGGAAAATCAGGGCTTGATAGAGGTTTGGTTCCCAGTGAGGGCAAACCATCCAAGCTTGGCCATATCACCGGCTAAATTTAAAAACGGATGAAACATGCGGGTTAGGTTAATCGTGTCGTGGCCAATCACTTGGTACCGGCTTGCGTCATAAGGTTACCTGATTACCCCTAAACCTCAGCCATTCTCAAGAGGCGATATGGCATAGGTGGAGTGCGAAGAGCGGCAAAAAGCAATCGTTCAATCATGGCGGGTAAATCGAAACGGCGGTTAAACCGATATTCGAACTCAGCAAGATAACGCGACACATGTTTATCTCGAATCGCATGAAAAGTACCCAACAGACTGTTTTTGACATTACCCAACATCGTGTTTACCCATTTGAAGCACGAATACTGGACACTTTGGCGCCCACCACCCGTCACCATGGGGTTATGATGGCAATCAGCGGTTGTCACGCCACTAAAGCACCAAAGCCCATCGGTAAAGACTTCGCTGCCAGGCATCAAGCAGGAGCGGGCGTAGCGGGCGATTTCACGTTTGCGGAAGCCCCTTACACGACGCAGTTGAATTTTCATGGGCCTGCCGTCCCGCGTCGTCTCAACAGCAGCTACGAAAGGGATTTTGTTGCGCGACCCACGACCACGCTTACCGGCTTGCTCGCCTCCGAGATAAGCATCATCCAATTCGATGCGACCGGCCAGTTTTTTTCCACACTCACGTTCCATCATCACCTGCATCAACTTATGCTTGAGTCGCCAGGCCGTATTGTAGTTCACCCCGATTTCGCGGGAAAGTTGCAGCGCCGAGATACTTTTCTTGCGTTGGGTCAACAGATAGATCGCAAGAAACCACGTTCTCAGCGGCAGCTTGGTGCCATGGAAGATGCTGCCGGCGGTCAGGGAAGTCTGATGATGGCACTTGTGACATTGATATATCTGACGCTTTTTGAGTTCACAGCCTGTTGTGTTGCCGCACTCAGGGCAGACATAGCTCGTCGGCCAGCGCAAATCATACAATGCCTGTCGACACTGATCCTCGGTCCCATATTGTTCCAGAAAATCGTGCAAACCAAGACCTTTTTGAAATTGAATAGTATTTCTCGGCATGATGAAATCCTCTTTTATTCAGTAGGTTCCATTATGCTTGCACCACAGGCTCAATAGCTGAGCCTCATGAGTAATCAGGTAAGGTTAAAAACGCTATTTTTTTTTGCGATGTTGTAGCACAAGCCATACTGATTCATTATGCATTAATGTCAGTTAAGGGTCTGGCCGCCGGTCAGACCCTGAGATTCAGCCGAGAGTAGAAGTACTACATGGACATCCACCCTAAAAGCTCCGCTCAATGTTTGAATGAGGCGTTTGCTTGTATAAAATCGGGGACACACAGTGCGCCGAGCTAAATCGGCAAGAGATTGGAGGTGAAAATCCTCTACCCGGAAAGGTGTAGCGAACCACCGGGGCCCCGAGTCATGGACCGCCATCCGCGAGGACAAGGTTAAGCGTTGACAGGGGAAAGTGCAGGCTCAGTATTGAGCTCCGAAATATATAAATGAGCGTGTCGACCTTGTTGGGTGAGGGGGAAGACAACACGAACGGGTACGTTAAGCGAGTATCCGGCCGGCGCTCCGGAGTCATAGACCTGATGCATGTGCCGATGTCTCTTGTACGGAACTCGGGAGATCCCGCCTTTGGCCAATCCACAATCCGAGGGGAGGCCGGGTCTGGGGAGTTTAAAGTAAGCCCAGACGCTGACGGAGACGGGAAGTCGGACAGGCCCATAGTAGTGAAGAAACAGACGAACAAAAGCATGATGGAGCACAAGGAAGAAAGCTTGATTGTACTGGCGGAGACTGTGGAGCAAAGGGGCCTGACAAAGAGAAATTCGAATCGACAGGTGTGATTGCATGACACAGAGCATGATCGAGACACGACCGGGTCTGATGCGGATACGGGAAGCGGCGAAACGGAAGCCTGAGCTGCAATTCAATAACCTGTTCCATCACCTGGATGTAGAGCTGCTTGGGGAGGCGTACCGCCATCTCAAGCGCAATGCTGCGCCCGGAGTTGATGGGGTTGACTGGTCCGGCTACGGAGAGGAACTGGAGAAGAACCTCGAAGAGCTGGTTCAGCGTCTACATACCCAACGCTACCGAACCCAAGCGGTATTACGGCAGTGGATCCCTAAAGCGAACGGCCAGAAACGCCCGATTGGCATCACGACAGTCGAAGACAAGGTGGTGCAACAGGCGGTGGTCTGGTTGCTGGAAGCGATCTATGAAAGAGAGTTTCTGGGGTTCAGCTATGGATTCCGACCTGGACGCAGTCAACATGATGCGCTGGATGCGGTCTACATGGCGGTCACTACTCGTAAGGTCAGCTGGGTGCTTGATGCGGATATCAAGGGGTTCTTTGATGCAATCGAGCAGGATTGGTTGATGAGGATGTTGAAGGAAAAGATTGCAGACAAACGCCTGCTGCGCCTGATCGAGCGGATGCTCAAGAGTGGCGTGCAGGAAGAGGGGCAATGGTATAAGACGGAGGTGGGGACACCTCAAGGGGCAGTGATATCACCGATGTTAGGTAATATCTACCTGCACTACGTTTTAGACCTGTGGGCGCACCAATGGCGTAAACAGGAAGCCAGAGGTGAGGTGTACATTGTGCGCTATGCTGATGACAGTGTACTGGGGTTCCAGTACCGAAGCGATGGTGAGTGCTTCCTTGAAGCGTTCAAGGATCGCTTGGCGAAGTTTGGACTGAGCCTGAACGAGGAGAAAACCCGGCTGATCGAGTTTGGCCGATTTGCCGATGGCAACCGCCGAGGACGCGGTGCAGGAAGACCCGAAGTGTTTGAGTTTCTCGGGTTTACGCATCTGTGCTCAAAGCGTCGTAGTGACGGCGGATATAAATTGCTAAGGCAGATCAACAGCAAACGGCAGAGAAGCAAACTCCGACAAATAAAAGAGACTCTGATGCGGACAAGGCATCGTCATCCTTACAAAGTTGGGGTGTGGTTAAAACGAGTTGTACAAGGCTACTACAATTACTTTGCAGTGCCGGATAATCACAAGTCGTTAAGTGCGTTTCGACGAGAAGTGTGCAGAGCTTGGATGAAGGCATTACGTCGGCGTAGTCAGAAGGGAAAAGGTATGAGTTGGGAGAAAGCCAAAAAGCTAATCAAACGATTCATCCCCAGTTCCCGTGTACTCCACCCATATCCGTCAGAGCGCTTTGGCGTTTGACTCGATGTAGGAGCCGTATGCGTTAGTAGCGCACGTACGGATCTGTGCCGGGGGCCTGTCGTACCAACTAACAGGTTAGTGCGACGGGGCTCTACGGCGACTCCGGCTTCTTTACGGTGTGTTTTTAAACACCAAACCCAGATGAGATGTCAAGATATTCAACAAAAATAATCCTGATTACTCATGAGGCTCAGCTATTGAGCCTGTGGTGCAAGCATAATGGAACCTACTGAATAAAAGAGGATTTCATCATGCCGAGAAATACTATTCAATTTCAAAAAGGTCTTGGTTTGCACGATTTTCTGGAACAATATGGGACCGAGGATCAGTGTCGACAGGCATTGTATGATTTGCGCTGGCCGACGGGCTATGTCTGCCCTGAGTGCGGCAACACAACAGGCTGTGAACTCAAAAAGCGTCAGATATATCAATGTCACAAGTGCCATCATCAGACTTCCCTGACCGCCGGCAGCATCTTCCATGGCACCAAGCTGCCGCTGAGAACGTGGTTTCTTGCGATCTATCTGTTGACCCAACGCAAGAAAAGTATCTCGGCGCTGCAACTTTCCCGCGAAATCGGGGTGAACTACAATACGGCCTGGCGACTCAAGCATAAGTTGATGCAGGTGATGATGGAACGTGAGCGTGGAAAAAAACTGGCCGGTCGCATCGAATTGGATGATGCTTATCTCGGAGGCGAGCAAGCCGGTAAGCGTGGTCGTGGGTCGCGCAACAAAATCCCTTTCGTAGCTGCTGTTGAGACGACGCGGGACGGCAGGCCCATGAAAATTCAACTGCGTCGTGTAAGGGGCTTCCGCAAACGTGAAATCGCCCGCTACGCCCGCTCCTGCTTGATGCCTGGCAGCGAAGTCTTTACCGATGGGCTTTGGTGCTTTAGTGGCGTGACAACCGCTGATTGCCATCATAACCCCATGGTGACGGGTGGTGGGCGCCAAAGTGTCCAGTATTCGTGCTTCAAATGGGTAAACACGATGTTGGGTAATGTCAAAAACAGTCTGTTGGGTACTTTTCATGCGATTCGAGATAAACATGTGTCGCGTTATCTTGCTGAGTTCGAATATCGGTTTAACCGCCGTTTCGATTTACCCGCCATGATTGAACGATTGCTTTTTGCCGCTCTTCGCACTCCACCTATGCCATATCGCCTCTTGAGAATGGCTGAGGTTTAGGGGTAATCAGGAAAATAATTAAAGCTTCTGATAGAGGAAGACCCGGTCTTTCTGTGATGCATTTGTGATAACTCCGTGATCCCATCTGGATCTTGCCGACCTATATTCAGAACCATAAGCGACCGGGTTTATCGATGAAGTAGCAGATTTCCCCGTTTTTACCCCGACTATCGTGGTGAATCTCAGCCTAGAATTCCTGTCAGATGTGCTATGCGGTTCCTGTCTATCGGGGAGTCGCGCGTGTGAGGAGAAGAGTGATGAAGCGAAGAAGTTTGATTAAGCTGTTGGGCGCGGCAGCGTTGTTGCCGGTTGTTGGTCAGTCGGTATTAGCCAGACAGGATGATAGAGCCATGCAAAACGAAAAAATAGATTTGACCGATGCGCAGTGGCGCGAACGGTTGACGCCTGAGCAGTACCATATCCTGCGGGAAGAGGGTACGGAGCGGCCGGGTACGAGCCCCCTGCTGAAGGAGAAGCGTGAGGGTGTCTACGCTTGCGCGGGTTGCGATAATCACCTGTTTGCCTCGTCGACCAAGTATGAGAGCGGGACCGGATGGCCGAGTTTCTACGACCATCTGCCCGGCGCGCTGGGTACCAAGAAGGATTACAAGCTGATCTGGCCGCGTACCGAGTATCATTGCGCCCGCTGCGGCGGTCATCATGGGCATGTCTTCAATGATGGGCCGAAACCGACCGGACTGCGCTACTGTAACAACGGTATCGCATTGAAGTTCATCCCGGTGGAAGCATGAACGGCTGGCGCGGCTTGTTGCTGAGCGTCGGACTGATGGCGGCCGTTGTCGCTCAGCCCACCCAGGCCCTGACCTTGCAGAGCCCGGTGGAACGGGTCAATCTGCTGGAGCTCTATACATCCCACGGCTGCAGCAGCTGTCCCCCCGCGGATGCCTGGCTGCGGAAACTGGAGCGGCATCCGGGATTGTGGCAAACGCTTATTCCGCTGGCGTTTCATGTGGATTACTGGGATGACTTGGGCTGGCCGGACCGCTTCGCATCGCCGGCCTTCAGCAACAGGCAGCGCGATCACCGTCGACAGGGTGCGATCCGCTCAGTCTATACACCGGGATTCGTCCTCAACGGGCAGGAGTGGCGTCAATGGTTCTACCGGCCTGAACTCGACCTGCCTGCCAATGAACAGGTAGGGCGTTTGACTATGCAGGTCGATCCAGGGACGGGGACTACACTTATGTTCTCGCCACAGCCCCATCTGAAGGGGGACAAATTTGAGGCCCATTTCGCGATTCTCGGCTTTGGCCTCTCCAGTCGTATCGGCGGCGGTGAAAACCGGGGCAGAACCCTGGAGGAGAGCTTTGTGGTATTGAGTCACCAACAAGCGGCGTCAGAGGAAGGAGAGTGGCGTTTTGCCTGGCCCGAACTCTCCGCCAGCGAAGCGGATAGACTGGCCGTGGTTGCCTGGCTCACTCGACCGGACAGCAGCCGGCAGGTACAGGCGGCTGGCGGCTGGCTGCCTTAGGGATTTTTGGATCAGTGTCGACAGGCGATAGGATCTTTTAACACGCCTAATTGATAAGGCTTACGGCCTGTGCTATTCTTCGCGTCGAATTTGCGGACGTGTATCGGCCCTGAAACGCCTTGATCTGCCGCAACGAACTATAATAAAACCCCGACAGCGGGGTTTTTTTGTTTTCGAGTATACGACCTGGGCCCAGGCGGATGGTAGATCCGGCCGGGTGTCGGATATCGAGGACGACGGGATGGGCCATGAGCCCATTTTTTATTGCGGTGAAGAAATGCGATCGGCTCCGGAAAAATTAAAATCCCTGGTCCGTGCTGAGGTGGAGCTGTTGGGCTATCAGCTGGTCGGCTTGGAGTTGACGGGACAGGGCAAGGGAGGGGCCTTGCTGAGGGTCTATATCGACCATGCCGACGGTATCGGTCTCGATGACTGTGTACAGGTCAGTCATCAGATCAGCGGTGTGCTGGATGTGGAGGACCCGATCAAGGAGCAGTACCAGCTCGAGGTCTCTTCACCTGGCTTGGACCGGCCCCTGTTTGAACGGGAGCATTTTGAGCGGTTCCAAGGAAACAAGGTGCGGGTGAAAACCCACACCAAGATTGAAGGCCGTCACCGTTTTACGGGTGTACTTCGGGGCGTGGCTGAGAATCAGGTATTGATCGAGGAAGATGGAAAACTCCATGGGATAGCGATTGAACTGATCGATTCGGCGCGTTTGATACCGGATATTTAAATTGGGAAACAATTGATGAGTAAAGAGATATTGCTGGTCGTGGATGCGGTTTCCAATGAGAAAGATGTCGAAAAGAGGATCATCTTTGAAGCCATTGAGGCTGCCTTGGCATCCGCTACACGCAAGCGCAATGGCGATGACATTCTGGTGCGCGTGGCGATCGACCGGACCACGGGCGATTACGACACCTTTCGTCGATGGGAAGTGGTGGAGACCTATTCGGAGGATGAACCGGATGCGCCGCTACGCCAAATTATCCTGGATGTCGCCAGAGCGGAGTATCCCGAAATAGAAGTCGGTGAGTTCGTCGAGGAACCGATCGAGTCCATCGAGTTCGGTCGTATTGCCGCACAAGCCGCCAAGCAGGTGATCGTGCAGAAGGTGCGGGAAGCCGAAAGGGCGAAAGTGGTGGAGGCGTATCAGGGACGGGAGGGCGAGTTGGTTACCGGCGTCGTCAAGCGAATCGACCGTGGTAATGTCTTCCTCGATCTGGGTGGCAACGCAGAAGCCTTTATCGGGCGTGAACATATGATTCCCAAGGAATCGATCCGGGTAGGTGACCGCATCCGTGGATACCTGTATGAGATTCGCTCCGAACCCCGCGGCCCGCAGCTCTTTATCAGCCGCACCATGCCGGAGTTGTTGATCGAGCTGTTCAAGCTCGAGGTGCCCGAGGTGGGCGAGGGCCTGATCGAAATCAAGAGCGCCGCCCGGGATCCCGGCCTGCGCGCCAAGATTGCGGTCAAGGCCCACGATCAGCGCATCGACCCCGTGGGGGCCTGCGTCGGTATGCGCGGCTCAAGGGTGCAGGCGGTATCCAACGAGCTGAATGGCGAGCGTGTCGATATCATCCTGTGGAACGACAACCCGGCGCAGTATGTGATCAACGCCATGTCGCCGGCGGACGTGGTTTCGATTGTGGTGGACGAAGATACACACACCATGGATGTGGCGGTGAGCGAAGAGAATCTTTCCCAGGCCATCGGTCGCGGCGGACAGAACGTGCGCTTGGCCAGTCAATTGACCGGCTGGGAATTGAATGTCATGGATGAGGCCCAGGCGTCGGAGAAGAGTGAATCGGAAGCCAAGGGCTTCATGGATGCCTTCATGGAGCAGCTGGATGTGGACGAGGATGTGGCGGCAATACTGGTGCAGGAAGGATTTACCAGTGTCGATGAGGTTGCCTATGTCCCGATCGAGGAGATGCTTACCATCGAAGAGTTCGATGAGGATCTGATCAACGAGCTGCGTAACCGGGCGAAAGATTTTCTGTTGACCCGGGCCATCGCCAATGAAGAAGCGTTCCGTGAACCAGCCGAGGATCTGTTGACCATGCAGGGCATGGACAAACAGCTCGCGTTTACACTTGCCGGTCGGGGTGTGGTGACGATGGAGGATCTTGCGGAGCAATCCACCGATGATCTGATGGAGATCGACGGAATGGATGAAGATCGTGCCGGGAAGCTGATCATGACAGCCCGGGCACCTTGGTTCGAAGAGGCAAAATAGTAGTTGTGTAGCTTTACGCCGCATGTGAGTCCGGTATGAAGGTATAGCATAGGAAAAGATGGATAAGGCAAATTCAAGAGGCCTGATGTATGAGTGAAGTAACGGTAGCACAACTTGCAAATGTCGTTGGTATTCCTGCCGATCGCTTGATGGAACAGCTGGAGGATGCAGGCATCCAGGCCAAGACGCCTGACGATAGGATCTCCGGTGAGGAGAAAGCCCAACTGCTGCACTATCTGCGCGAAAGTCACGGCAAGAAAAAGAGTGCCGGTGTGACAGCGCCGAGCAAGGTCACCTTGCGTCGCAAAACCGTCAGCGAACTACGCCAGCCGACAGCTTCACGCAGCACCTTGAGCCGCGCATCGACGGCGCCTGCCAAGACGGTCAGTGTGGAGGTGCGTAAGAAACGTACCTATGTCAAACGTGCCGCTGTTGAATCAGACGAACGTAAGTCGAAAGAGGCGGAAGAGGCGCGCAAGGCGCTCGACGAACAGGCAAAGGCCAGGGCTGCCATCGAGGCTGAAATCGAGGCGCGAAAAGCGGCCGAGGCGGCAAAAAGGGCTGAAGAGGAAGCGGCAAAGAAGGCTGAGGCAGAGGCTGCGCGCAAGGCCGCTGAAGAGGAGGCTGCGCGCAAGGTGGTCGAAGCGGAAATGATCAAGGCCGAGGAGCCTGGAGTGGTGCAGGAGAAGCCTGCCCCCAAACCGGAATCCGGCCGTGGCAAGAAGAGTCGCAAAGAGAGCAAGCGCGAGGGCCTGGAGCTTGAGGGCGAGCAAAGGTTGGAGCGTAAAGAGCTGCATGTGGCCGATGGCGCAAAGGGACGTCGTAAGAAAAAACCCGCCAAGCAGCGCAGGTCGGCTGCCGCAGCGAGCAGCGAGAGCCAACACGGTTTTCAACGCCCCACTACTCCGGTCGTGCGCGAAGTCAAGATACCCGAGAGCATCACAGTGGCTGAATTGGCCCAGCGGATGTCGATCAAGGCCGCTGAAGTCATCAAGGTGTTGATGAAAATGGGCATGATGGTAACCATCAACCAGCCGTTGGACCGCGATACGGCGATTCTTGTTGTCGAGGAGATGGGGCATGTGCCGGTCCATCAGCGCGATGAGGATATTGAAGCCGATCTGCTGAGTATGGAAGAGTCTCAGGCTACCGGAGAGTCTGTGCAACGGCCGCCTGTGGTCACCATCATGGGACACGTCGACCACGGCAAGACTTCACTGCTCGATTTTATTCGCACCAGCCGGGTGGCGGCGGGTGAAGCGGGCGGCATTACCCAGCACATCGGCGCCTATCACGTGGACACCGATAAAGGCACCATCTCCTTTCTGGATACACCGGGACACGCCGCCTTCACAGCCATGCGCGCCCGTGGCGCCAAGGTGACCGATATCGTTATTCTTGTAGTCTCCGCCGACGACGGGGTCATGCCGCAGACCAAGGAGGCGATCCAGCATGCCAAGGCGGCCGAGGTGCCGTTGATTGTGGCGATCAATAAGATCGATAAAGAGGAGGCGAATCCCGACCGCGTCATCCAGGAACTTTCCCAGGAGGAGGTGATTCCCGAGGAGTGGGGGGGTGACACCATGTTCGTGAAGGTCTCCGCCAAAACCGGCCAGGGCATAGATGAACTGCTCGATGCGATTCTGCTGCAGGCCGAGGTGTTGGAGCTGAAGGCTGTGCAGGAAGGCAATGCTACGGGATCGATCGTTGAGTCCTCCCTGGACAAGGGCCGGGGACCGGTGGCGACTGTGCTGGTGCAGTCCGGAACTTTAACGCGCGGCGATGTGATCGTATCCGGTAAGGAGTATGGCCGCGTGCGCGCCATGTTTGATGAGAACGGGCGCCCCATCAAGACCGCCGGCCCTTCCATACCTGTGGTGGTGCTCGGCCTCTCAGGCGCACCGGAAGCGGGTGATGATGTCCGGGTGGTCAGTGATGAGCGGCGTGCCCGCGAAATTGCCGAACTGCGCCATGACAAGCAACGGGATACCCGTTTGGCGGCACAGAAAGCGGCCAAACTTGACGAGATGTTCACCCAAATGGAAGAGGGTGAAACCCAGTCGTTGAATGTGATCGTCAAGGCTGATGTTCAGGGCAGTGTGGAGGCATTGAAAGAGGCGCTGGCAAATACCTCAACCGCGGAGGTGAAGGTGTCCGTGGTTGCATCGGGCGTGGGCGGTATCAATGAGTCTGACGCCAACCTGGCAGTGACCTCAAATGCCATCATCATCGGTTTTAATGTACGTGCCGATGCAGGTGCGCGCAGGGTGGTTGAAGAGCAAGGCATCGACATGCGCTACTACGGCATCATCTATGAAATCATCGATGATGTGAAAAAGGCCATAACGGGTATGCTCTCTCCGGAAATCCGCGAGGAGATTATCGGACTGGCCGAGGTGCGTGATGTGTTTCGCAACTCCAAGCTTGGCGCGATTGCCGGTTGTATGGTTATCGAAGGCATGGTGAAACGCAATAACCCGATTCGTGTGCTGCGTGACAATATTGTAATATACGAGGGGGCTCTGGAGTCCTTGCGCCGCTTCAAGGATGACGTCGCGGAAGTGAAGAACGGTATGGAGTGCGGCATCGGCGTAAAGAACTACAACGATGTGCAGGTCGGCGACCAGATCGAGGTCTTCGAGCGGACTGAAGTGATGCGGGACATATAAGTGCCATGCCGCGTGATTTCAAACGAACAGATCGTATCGGTGCGGAACTGCAACGGGAGTTGGCCGGACTGATCCGGGAAGAGGTCAAGGATCCGGCCATCGGAATGGTGACCATCCAGGAAGCACGGGTGGTGCGGGATCTCTCCCAGGCCAAGGTCTTCTTTACCACCATGTCATCATCGCTTTCGCAGAAAGAGAGTGTCGAACAGTTGAACCATATCGCCGGTCATCTGCGTTGGCTGCTGGGCCATCGTATGAAGCTGCGTTCAATACCCAAATTGAATTTCGTCTATGACACCTCGGTGGAGCAGGGGGAGCATCTTTCCACCTTAATTGATCAAGCGGTGAAGGAAAACCACACCGACCTGGATTGATCCTTTCTCACGATTAAGCAAGATAGAGTAAAAGCATGGGACGTCGTCGCAACAGGGGGCGCAATATCAGTGGTGTATTGCTGCTCGACAAACCGGAAGGTATGACATCGAACAAAGCCTTACAGGAGGTGAAATTCCTCTATAAAGCGGCAAAGGCGGGACACACCGGCAGTCTCGATCCGCTCGCCACCGGTCTGTTGCCGATCTGTTTCGGTGAGGCGACGAAGCTCTCCGCGTTTCTGTTGGATGCGGATAAACACTACCGGGTCAGGGTCAGGCTGGGTGAGACCAGAACCACGGCCGATGCCGAAGGCGAGGTGATCGAGCGGGCCGATCCCAGCGGAGTCACTGAAGCGATGCTGCGGGACGTGCTGGCCGATTTCCTGGGCGAACAGCAACAGCTGCCGCCCATGTACTCCGCCATCAAGCACCAGGGCGAGCGACTCTATAAACTGGCCCGTAAAGGGGTCGAGGTCGAGCGCGAACCCCGTACTATCCGGATCCATTCATTGCAGTTGATCGATTTCTCACTGCCCGAATTCGAAATGGATGTGCACTGCTCGAAGGGCACCTATGTACGTACCCTCGCCGAGGATATCGGTAAACAGCTGGGTTGCGGCGCTTATGTCAGTGGCTTGCGCCGGACCGGAGTCGGTCCCTACGACGACCGGTCGATGGTCACCTTGGATGAGGTTCGGCACGCCTTCTCCGAAAAGCTGTTTAAAGCGATGGATGATTGGCTGCTGCCGTTGGAGAGTGCATTGGCCGAGTGGCCCCAAGTCGATCTGACAGCGGATGCCGCCTTCTATATGAGACAGGGTCAGCCGATCCTGGTGCCGAATGCCCCCACCAGCGGTTGGGTGCGCCTCTATACCAATGAGACCGATTTTCTCGGGGTCGGCCAGGTTCTCGATGACGGACGCGTGGCGCCAAAACGGCTCATGCAGGTAACAAATTGAATTGCAGAAAGAAATTCATCACATGTAGTGGAATTTGGGTTGCTGTGAAGGCCCAGAACGCGCATACTATGCGCTCTTTCCGGGGATGGCCCGGTTAACAGCGTATTTTTCACCGGTCCGGCCTGCCTGAACTCATTGTCGGGTGGGTCTTGAATGGGACCAGATTCAACGACGTAACCAAGAGGAGAAACGTCATGTCAATGAGTGCAGCAGACAAGAAATCAGTCATCGAGGAGTATCAGCGATCACCCGGGGATACCGGTTCGCCTGAGGTACAGGTCGCCCTGATGACCAGCCGCATTACTCAGCTCACGGAGCATTTCAAAGAACACAAACAGGATCACCACTCCCGTCAGGGTCTGGTGCGTCTCGTCAATTCCCGCCGCAAGCTGTTGGACTATCTGAAGAGCAATGACCCGGATCGCTATAAAGAGCTGATCAGCCGTCTGGGTCTGCGTCGCTAATTCGTCCTGAAACATTAATTACTCAAGGATTCAAAAGTGACATTAATCAAAAAAGAATTTCAATGGGGAGACAATAAGGTCTGCATCGAAACAGGTGAGATAGCAAGGCAGGCCGACGGTGCAGTCATGGTCAATGTGGACGACACTGTGGTCCAGGTAACCGTGGTTGAAGCGAAGAGCGAGGTGGCCCGGGACTTTTTTCCATTGACCGTGGACTATCAGGAGAAGACATATGCCGCCGGAATGATCCCTGGCGGTTTTTTTCGTCGTGAAGGCCGTCCGAGCGAAAAGGAGATTCTCACTGCAAGGCTTATCGATCGGCCGATCCGTCCCCTTTTCCCGAAGGGTTTCACCAGTGAGGTCCAGGTCATCATTACCGTGATGTCCCTGAACCCGGCAGTGGATCCCGAAATACCTTCATTGATCGGTACTTCCGCAGCGCTCGCGATCTCCGGACTGCCGTTTCAGGGCCCTGTCGGTGCCGCCCGTGTCGGCTATAAAAACGGCGAGTACATTTTGAATGCCGCCACCACCGGCCTCAATCCAGATTCGGATCTGGACCTGATTGTAGCCGGTACTGAAGAGGCTGTATTGATGGTCGAATCGGAAGCGAACCAGCTCTCCGAAGAGGTCATGCTGGGTGCAGTACTGTTCGGTCATGAACAGTTCCAGACCGTCATCCAGGCGATCAAGGAGCTGGCGGCCGAGGTCAACAAGCCGATAGCCGATTTCGCAGCCCCGGAAGAGGATTCAGAACTGAGCGCAGCGGTGGAGGCCGAGGCTGCTCAGGGTATCGGTGACGCCTATCGTATCGCAGACAAGCTTGATCGTTATGCGGCCGTCGACAAGGCTGTGGCGGAGACCGTGCAGAAGCTCTGTGCTGAAGACGATGAGGGTGAAACCCGCTGGAGTGTCGATCAGGTCAAAGGGGCCATCGAGAAATTGAAAAAGCGTGTCGTCAGAGGCCGTATCCTGGATGGTGAACCCCGTATTGACGGTCGTGATACCCGCACGGTGCGCCCGATCTCAGTGCGAACGGGTGTTTTGCCGAGAACCCACGGTTCTGCACTCTTCACGCGTGGCGAGACCCAGGCCCTGGTGGTAACCACCCTGGGCACCGAGCGCGATTCGCAAATCATCGACGCACTGGAGGGATCCCGTCGCGAGCACTTCATGCTGCACTACAACTTCCCTCCCTTCTGCGTGGGTGAGACAGGGCGAGTCGGTAGTCCGAAACGGCGTGAAATCGGTCATGGCCGTCTGGCCAAGCGCGGTGTGCTTGCCTGTATGCCGACAATCAGCGAGTTCCCCTATGCAATCCGCGTGGTTTCCGAGATCACCGAATCCAACGGTTCCTCCTCGATGGCATCCGTCTGTGGCACCAGTCTGGCATTGATGGATGCCGGTGTGCCGATCAAGAATCCTGTCGCCGGTGTGGCCATGGGACTGATCAAAGAGGGTGACAAGTTCGCCGTACTGACCGATATCATGGGTGACGAGGATCACCTGGGCGACATGGACTTCAAAGTGGCCGGTACCGGACAGGGCATCAATGCCCTGCAGATGGATATCAAGATCAACGGTATCACCAAGGAGATCATGGAGATCGCACTGGACCAGGCTAAAGAGGGGCGTCTTCACATCCTTGGCGAGATGAACAGCGTCATCAACTCCCATCGCGACGAGATGTCGGAGCATGCTCCACGGATCATCGAGTTCAAGATCAATCCCGACAAGATTCGTGATGTCATCGGCAAGGGCGGTGTGACGATACGCTCCATTACCGAAGAGACCGGCGCTACTGTCGATATCACGGATGACGGTGTGGTCAAGATCTTCTCCGTGGATAAATCCGCGGGTGAGGAGGCGCGCAAGCGCGTGGAACTGATCACTGCCGATGTTGAGGTCGGTACGACATATGAAGGCAAGGTGGCAAAGCTGATGGATTTCGGCGCATTCGTCACCATCCTGCCGGGCAAGGACGGATTGGTGCATATCTCACAGATCTCCAATGAACGAGTGGAGAAGGTCAGTGATAAGCTGACCGAAGGTGATGTGGTGAAAGTCAAGGTGCTCGAGGTTGATAAACAGGGACGTATACGCCTGAGCATGAAGGCGGTTGAAGAGGCCTGATTAGCATCGGGCAATGGAAAAGGGGCCGATACGGCCCCTTTTTTTTGCTCGACCATCGTGTTTTAAGGCATATATCCCCGCTTGGACCGGTGTTGACAGACCCTAGTTGAACCAGACGTCCCAGATGACGAACATCAATATGGTGGCAAGACCGGTTGAAAACAGGACGCTGCCTAAACCGACCAGCGTCTCCGACACTGAGATAAACCAGGGTTGATCGGACCAGCGATTGTGGACATGCGATCTGTATTGCCGGTTGAAGAGGTATCTCCAGCCAACCAGGTAGTCGATATAGCTGGGATTTCTAAAGGGTCTCAAGGAGTGTGTATCGCTGCGCATAGCCTTCTCTCCGCGTAGGGTGCATTTACCCTCTATCTGTCTGTGGTTTATAGGGTGCCACAGTTATATTGCAGTTTTATGACTGTTGCATGAACGGTAGGCGATACCGAAATTCGCCACGTGTTGACTTTGTTTGAATCCGATCCTCGATATTCCCCGTATAGATGTTTGAACGCAGCATGATTCTGCTTCATTAACTTAACTAAACGAGGAATATTAAAATGAAAATTCTATTAGCAACCGCAACTATGATTTTGTCCGCCAACCTGTACGCCACTTCATATGATGATCTGTATGAGGTAGTCGGTAACAACCATGATCAGTACATTGGCTCGTCCTACTCGAACAGTCTGCCTACGGCCATGCAGCCGGGTATCGGTGATCAGTATGGTAGCTCCTTCCTCTACGCTGAAGGTTTTTCGAGTAATGCGCACAAATCGCAGCGTGGATTCAATGATGGATACGGAAGCAGCCTGATTGATGTCGGCGCAGCGGTAAACTGGTAATGTTGGTTTTGCTTTAGCCCGCATGTTTCATCCGTTTTTAAATTTAGCCGGTGATATGGCCAAGCTTGGATGGTTTGCCCTCACTGGGAACCAAACCTCTATCAAGCCCTGATTTTCCACCCTCCGGGCAGACTCCCCCTTACCCCCATTGTTGATCAACGTGCCGGGGCAGCACTCTGCCGGGCTATCCCGGCTTGAGTCGTGCCGCCACCTGGAAAAACAGCGCCTGATAGGGATAGGTGCTGGAGAGCAGGAAGCGGATCCGTCGCGTGTTGCGAATGATGACCGCCCCGATCTTGAACAGTTTGAGCCGGATCGTGGTCATCTGTGCACGCGCCAGTTCCGTGCCCTTCAGCGCGAGGCGCCGGATGGCCTCCATCAGCACATAGGCCAGACTGGACAGCAGTAGACGAAACTGATTGGCCCACCAGTAATGCGCGCTGGTGCGATCGGCGAACAGCCCCAGTTGCTGCTCCTTGATTCGGTTCTCCATGTCACCACGGGCGCAGTAGAGGTCATCGTAAAGGCGCTGTTTGTCGCCGGCCAGGTTGGTGACGATGAAGCGTGGATTTGGCCCCTTGTCGGTGACCTCCAGTTTGGCGATCACCTTGCGACGCGTCTTCCAGGTGCTGGCGGCATAGTGAAACTGAAAGAATTCCCGCATCTTCATGCTGGTTCGCTTCGCCAGTTCCTCAACCCACTGCATGGGCTCACGGATACACCGCAGCAAGGCGTCATTCTTGGCGATGCCCACGATATAGCCCACAGCGTTGCGCTCGCACCAGCTGAGCATGTGGTGACGGCAAAAGCCGCTATCGCCCCGAAAGATGATACGCACTTCAGGCCAAGCCCGGCGCAGGCGTTTGGCCAACAGCGCCAGAATCGCCCAGGCATGCTTGGGCGCATCGATCCGGCTGGGCCGCAGATAACTCACCAGCAGTTGATCGCCACAAAAGACATACAGGGGCAGGAAGCAGTAGTGATCGTAGTAGCCGTGAAAGAAGCGGCCTTCCTGGCGGCCATGCACCGGATCATCCGTGGCGTCGAAATCCAGGATCAGCTCATCGGGTGGTGCATCATATGAGGCAATGAACTGCTCGAGCAGTAGGTTGTGGACATCAACGGCAACCCGGCGATCGACCCGGTTCTCCAGCCGACAAAGTGTCGACTGGCTGCCCAGTACCTCCTCGCGTTCGATCGAGCTCTGTAGGGCCGGGTCGGTGCGTAGTGCCTGATGGTCGTTCAGATCTTCATAACCCAGGCAGAGCCCATAGACTCGCTGGCGCAACAGGCTCAACTGGCTGTGTTCAATATAGCGGGGATCTCGCGGGTCGGGGATGACCGCATCAACCGCCTCGAGCAATCCCAGACGCCTGTCGATCTCACGCAGCAGCAACACGCCGCCGTCCGAGGCGATATCGCCACCGGAAAACTCGGCTTGAACCTTACGGCGTTTTAGGGCTGGAAAATCAAAGGCAGTCTGGGTACAGTTTGTCACAGGCAAAATCCTTTCGATTACAGTGTAAGCGACTGAATTATATCGAAGTATCAGGATTTTGCCTTTTTAATGCGTGAAATATTGGGGTTAGCGGGGCATCCCGCCCCGTCTAACCCGCATGTTTCATCCGTTTTTAAATTTAGCCGGTGATATGGCCAAGCTTGGATGGTTTGCCCTCACTGGGAACCAAACCTCTATCAAGCCCTGATTTTCCACCCTCCGGGCAGACTCCCCCTTACCCCCATTGTTGATCAACGTGCCGGGGCAGCACTCTGCCGGGCTATCCCGGCTTGAGTCGTGCCGCCACCTGGAAAAACAGCGCCTGATAGGGATAGGTGCTGGAGAGCAGGAAGCGGATCCGTCGCGTGTTGCGAATGATGACCGCCCCGATCTTGAACAGTTTGAGCCGGATCGTGGTCATCTGTGCACGCGCCAGTTCCGTGCCCTTCAGCGCGAGGCGCCGGATGGCCTCCATCAGCACATAGGCCAGACTGGACAGCAGTAGACGAAACTGATTGGCCCACCAGTAATGCGCGCTGGTGCGATCGGCGAACAGCCCCAGTTGCTGCTCCTTGATTCGGTTCTCCATGTCACCACGGGCGCAGTAGAGGTCATCGTAAAGGCGCTGTTTGTCGCCGGCCAGGTTGGTGACGATGAAGCGTGGATTTGGCCCCTTGTCGGTGACCTCCAGTTTGGCGATCACCTTGCGACGCGTCTTCCAGGTGCTGGCGGCATAGTGAAACTGAAAGAATTCCCGCATCTTCATGCCGGTTCGCTTCGCCAGTTCCTCAACCCACTGCATGGGCTCACGGATACACCGCAGCAAGGCGTCATTCTTGGCGATGCCCACGATATAGCCCACAGCGTTGCGCTCGCACCAGCTGAGCATGTGGTGACGGCAAAAGCCGCTATCGCCCCGAAAGATGATACGCACTTCAGGCCAAGCCCGGCGCAGGCGTTTGACCAACAGCGCCAGAATCGCCCAGGCATGCTTGGGCGCATCGATCCGGCTGGGCCGCAGATAACTCACCAGCAGTTGATCGCCACAAAAGACATACAGGGGCAGGAAGCAGTAGTGATCGTAGTAGCCGTGAAAGAAGCGGCCTTCCTGGCGGCCATGCACCGGATCATCCGTGGCGTCGAAATCCAGGATCAGCTCATCGGGTGGTGCATCATATGAGGCAATGAACTGCTCGAGCAGTAGGTTGTGGACATCAACGGCAACCCGGCGATCGACCCGGTTCTCCAGCCGACAAAGTGTCGACTGGCTGCCCAGTACCTCCTCGCGTTCGATCGAGCTCTGTAGGGCCGGGTCGGTGCGTAGTGTCTGATGGTCGTTCAGATCTTCATAACCCAGGCAGAGCCCATAGACTCGCTGGCGCAACAGGCTCAACTGGCTGTGTTCAATATAGCGGGGATCTCGCGGGTCGGGGATGACCGCATCAACCGCCTCGAGCAATCCCAGACGCCTGTCGATCTCACGCAGCAGCAACACGCCGCCATCCGAGGTGATATCGCCACCGGAAAACTCGGCTTGAACCTTACGGCGTTTTAGGGCTGGAAAATCAAAGGCAGTCTGGGTACAGTTTGTCACAGGCAAAATCCTTTCGATTACAGTGTAAGCAACTGAATTATATCGAAGTATCAGGATTTTGCCTTTTTAATGCGTGAAATATTGGGGCTAAAGCGATACATCGATCAATTCGATACACTTGTGCTGACAGGCGCTATCATTGACCCTAACCCAATAATTGATTCGTCCTGGCTTGGTGTTTCAGGCGCAACTTACTGAAAATAAATAATAAAATATATAAAATCCATTTTGAGCCTGAGTGGCAACGTTGGACGCAATCGGCCGTTTGAAAGGCGCGATTACAGATTCAGCTACGAAAATGTTGAATTTCCCTCTATGTATTGAATCCAAATCATGATAGCCGACGTAACAGTTGTATAGTTGCGACTAAATGTGCCTCGCGGGATAAGGCTCAGTCGATTGGGTTTCATTGTCCATATTTCAGCAGATTGAGGTGTTTCGTGCCGCCAATACACCTGTTATTTTCAGTGCTGATAATAGCGCTGTTACTTACATCTTGTACCTCCCTGGAGCATCAAGCCAGTCAGTCCCGAGTCGTTCCTCAGGGTGATATGGCTAGTGTGCGCAGTGAGTCGATGAAATTGATTACCCGGTTGCTGGAAGAAGAGCTGGTACCGGGATTGAGCATTGCCCTGGTCGACAGAGAGGGTACTGTCTGGCTTGAAGGATTCGGCGTCGCTAACACCCGTACCGGAGAAAGGGTCGATACGGGAACCCTGTTCAGGGTCGGATCACTAACCAAGCCGGTTACTGCGCTTGCCGTTATGCAGCTCGTCGCAGCAGGCAGGATCGACCTGGATCTGGCGTTAAAAGATCAGCTATCAGGCTTCTCCATTCGGCATCACCAGCCGGATGCAACTCCGCTGACACCCCGGCAACTGCTGAGTCATCGCAGTGGACTTCCCAGCGACCTGCGCAAGGGAATGTACACGGATACCCCTTTTACCAAGGTGACGGCACTGCTGCACGAGGAATATGCCGCCTATGATCCTGACCGGGTCTATAGCTATTCAAATATCGGTTATGACTTGCTGGGACACCTGGTTCAGCAACGCTCGGGTCTGGCCTATGTGGATTTTATCGAGCGGTCTTTGTTTACTCCCTTGGAGATGCACAGCAGTGGTTTTGATCTTTCGGCGGAGTTACAGAGTCGACTATCCGCCGGACATCTGGACGGTCAGATCCGGCCTCAGCCACCATTAAGAGATACGCCGGCATTAGGCCTCTATTCCACAGGAGAGGATCTGGGCCGTCTGATGACCGCGCTGCTCGGCGCCAAAATCCCCGCGCTGCCTTCACCGCTGCTGAGCCAGATGTTTCAGCCACAAACTGTCGATGGTCAGGTCTCACTGGGTATTTTACCCGGATTTGGTTGGTTTATTGAGCACCACCCTGTCATTGGGAAGCGTGTTCGCCATGGTGGCAGCACGCTGCTGTTCGGCGCTGAAATGGTGCTGCTGCCGGAACAGGATCTGGGCATTGCCGTATTGGCCAATGGTGCGGACAGCAATCGGATTGCAAGGGAGTTGGCGACAACCATACTCATGATTGCCGCCTCGATACGCGGAGGACTTCCCGTACCGTCGCAACGCCAGGTTGCGAACGGTTTTCCGGCTGGCTATGACACACCCTCTGGCGCCTATGCCACGGATCTTGGACTGCTGATGGTCGATGCCGAGCAACCCAGACTCTGTGCCTGCATCATTGAGCAAATTCTGGATCTGGTGCGTTTTGAAGACGGCAGCTTGGGGCTTAGTGAAAACAGTACCCGACAACTACCGGAAGGATACCGGATATTGGGTGATCTGCGTCTACGTGAGCGCGAGATCAATGGCATGGATGTCTTGGTGGCGGACCGGAACGGTAACGAGATCATGCTTGGCAACAGGGTCGAATCCGATCAATGGGAGTCGGTATGGAAGAAGCGGTTGGGCAGTTACCGGACTATCAATCCGGATGGCGAGTTCTCGATACAGGATCTCAAATTGAGTGACCAGGATGGGGTGCTTTGCCTGCACTATCGCGCGCCGCATTTGAGTGAGAATCTGATCAGAGTCCCGCTGCAACCGGTATCCGCCACGGAGGCTGTGGTGCAGGGGTTTGGTCGTGGCGGTGGGGAGACAGTGCAGATAGTCGAGTTGGACGGCAAGCAGTGTCTGAAATTTTCCGGCTATATGGGAGTGCCACGGGAACAGGATTAACCAGGCCCATGTATAGCTTACCCCTCAATCGCCATGATAGTTCACATTGCCTTTCCCCGGTTGCCGTGTGGAACTCAGTAACATACAAGGCAGTAACTGAATGCCTGTACCTCTTGCCGCCATGGCGCAAGGCCAGTAATCTTGTGGCAGGTTCACATCCCTTGGGGGGATCCATGGCAAATGGAGACACTGATCCACAGGAAACAGCGCGGCTACGCAATCAGGAACTCGAAGGATTGCTGGCGGCTTGCGCCCTGAACGATCGTATAGCTTTTTCCCGTCTGTACAGTATTACTTCCGCGAAACTATATGGTGTTGTGCTGCGTATATTAAATAGAGAGGATTTGGCGCAAGACTGTTTGCAGGATGCCTACATCAAGGTTTGGAACAATGCAGGCAACTATCGTTCTCATTTGGCGGCCCCGTTGACCTGGATGTCAGCGATCGCGAGAAATCAGGCATTGGATCTGCTTCGCAAACAGAAGCGCGAGATGACGGAGAGTGATGACAAGGGTTTTCCGGAGCAGGCCGATAACAATCCCCTGCCGCTGGAAGGTCTGAGCCGTACCGATGAGGGAAGGCGTCTGGACAATTGTCTGCAACAGCTGAAAGAGCAGCAGCGACAGATTATAGCATTGGCCTATTTCAAGGGTATGACCCATGATGAGCTGGCCACCTATACTGAAACGCCGTTGGGTACGATCAAGACATGGATACGTCGAGGTCTGGAACAATTGAGGAGGTGTCTTGATCATGATGCCTGAAAATGAAATTGATGATATCAATATCCTTGCCGGAGAGTATGTGCTGGGCACCTTACAAGGTCAGGAGCGTATCGAATTCGAACAGCGTATGCAGACAGACATGCAGCTGCAGGGCGAGGTTGATGCATGGCAGCGGCGTCTGGAACCCATGCTGGACAGCATTGAACCCGTAACGCCTCCGAAGGCTGTCTGGGATCAAATCGCGAGTCGGATAGATCCGATTGACACCCGTGTGGAAGCTACCACCGGTTTTTGGAACAGCCTGAATTTCTGGCGCAGTCTCGGCATGGTGACAGCCACTTTGGTGTTGGTAATGGGCATGACCCTGATGACGACCCGTCAGCAGGATATGGCTATGGACAGCATAATGGTGGTTCTGAATGATCAGTTAAAACCCGGCTGGCTGGTAGGCGCGGTGGACAACGATCCCTTTCTGAAGGTAAAGGCTGTAGAGCCGACTCCGTTACCGCAAGGCAAGGTCTGTCAGTTGTGGTTGGAGGATGAGCTGGGACATCTTCACCCCCTCGGTATTTTGCCCCATGACGGCAGTATGAAGATGAATCTACCGGCAGCCCTTAGTGATCGGCAACGTTTCAAGGTCTCTGTTGAAAGCACGGATCAGTTACCGAAGGACAGACCGAGTGAAGAAATAGTGTTCGAAGGCAGTCTGACTGAGATTTGATCGTATACCTGTCGCTTCGCAAGCTGATTTATTAAGAGGCGGAAAGAGCAATGGAATTTAGCTTGTCAGCTGATGCTTCAATCAGGATCCCGGACAATTTCATCTTCTGCTGGGCGAGAGTGCTGGTTGTCGAAGATTGGAATTTTTCAATGAATGCCTAGGCCTCGGAACATGAACGGCCTCCACTGAGCGATCGATGACCCGCAGGGCGGCAAATAGGCCCGGCCCTGCGGGTTACACAAGAAATGAGTCACTCTCTGCTGCTCATGACCGATCGACACAGACAAACCTCCTTCCTTGAACGGCATTTGCCGGGTGTGCAACTGCTCTGAGTTGATCGATGTCAACATAATATGGGTCTCGTAGCTGCATTTGTTACAAAATTCCCATATTATCCGGCATGTAATTCCCTGCATATATGACATACGCTAGGTTGTATGCACTACCGTTATTGTCTGTTTCATAGCGTAGTGAACAACTCGGAAAGTTCATACTGAAGAATCAATAAGAAAAGATGTAACGCATTGTAATGGAACGACTTAAACGAAACCAAGGCATATGTCTAGTGTTAAAGATCTGATACCTGATCTTGATTCCTATCGTGGCCGCTATACCCTGCTTTCCATTTTGGTCGGTGTGGCATTGGTCACCTTTGCCTACCTTGGTTGGAATCTGGTAAACAGCACCAGTCAAAGACAGATTGACAATATTACCGCCAGGACAGTAGCCGCCGGCATCCTGGCTGATGCTCAAACCCAACTGAATCACTTGGAAAATAATCTCCAGCGTATTCTCAATGAGCCGGTTAAAGGGAATCTGGTTCATACTGAGAACACATTACTCAGCCTGGAACAGGTGCTGCTCGATCTAACCCGCATGTTTCATCCGTTTTTAAATTTAGCCGGTGATATGGCCAAGCTTGGATGGTTTGCCCTCACTGGGAACCAAACCTCTATCAAGCCCTGATTTTCCACCCTCCGGGCAGACTCCCCCTTACCCCCATTGTTGATCAACGTGCCGGGGCAGCACTCTGCCGGGCTATCCCGGCTTGAGTCGTGCCGCCACCTGGAAAAACAGCGCCTGATAGGGATAGGTGCTGGAGAGCAGGAAGCGGATCCGTCGCGTGTTGCGAATGATGACCGCCCCGATCTTGAACAGTTTGAGCCGGATCGTGGTCATCTGTGCACGCGCCAGTTCCGTGCCCTTCAGCGCGAGGCGCCGGATGGCCTCCATCAGCACATAGGCCAGACTGGACAGCAGTAGACGAAACTGATTGGCCCACCAGTAATGCGCGCTGGTGCGATCGGCGAACAGCCCCAGTTGCTGCTCCTTGATTCGGTTCTCCATGTCACCACGGGCGCAGTAGAGGTCATCGTAAAGGCGCTGTTTGTCGCCGGCCAGGTTGGTGACGATGAAGCGTGGATTTGGCCCCTTGTCGGTGACCTCCAGTTTGGCGATCACCTTGCGACGCGTCTTCCAGGTGCTGGCGGCATAGTGAAACTGAAAGAATTCCCGCATCTTCATGCCGGTTCGCTTCGCCAGTTCCTCAACCCACTGCATGGGCTCACGGATACACCGCAGCAAGGCGTCATTCTTGGCGATGCCCACGATATAGCCCACAGCGTTGCGCTCGCACCAGCTGAGCATGTGGTGACGGCAAAAGCCGCTATCGCCCCGAAAGATGATACGCACTTCAGGCCAAGCCCGGCGCAGGCGTTTGACCAACAGCGCCAGAATCGCCCAGGCATGCTTGGGCGCATCGATCCGGCTGGGCCGCAGATAACTCACCAGCAGTTGATCGCCACAAAAGACATACAGGGGCAGGAAGCAGTAGTGATCGTAGTAGCCGTGAAAGAAGCGGCCTTCCTGGCGGCCATGCACCGGATCATCCGTGGCGTCGAAATCCAGGATCAGCTCATCGGGTGGTGCATCATATGAGGCAATGAACTGCTCGAGCAGTAGGTTGTGGACATCAACGGCAACCCGGCGATCGACCCGGTTCTCCAGCCGACAAAGTGTCGACTGGCTGCCCAGTACCTCCTCGCGTTCGATCGAGCTCTGTAGGGCCGGGTCGGTGCGTAGTGTCTGATGGTCGTTCAGATCTTCATAACCCAGGCAGAGCCCATAGACTCGCTGGCGCAACAGGCTCAACTGGCTGTGTTCAATATAGCGGGGATCTCGCGGGTCGGGGATGACCGCATCAACCGCCTCGAGCAATCCCAGACGCCTGTCGATCTCACGCAGCAGCAACACGCCGCCGTCCGAGGTGATATCGCCACCGGAAAACTCGGCTTGAACCTTACGGCGTTTTAGGGCTGGAAAATCAAAGGCAGTCTGGGTACAGTTTGTCACAGGCAAAATCCTTTCGATTACAGTGTAAGCAACTGAATTATATCGAAGTATCAGGATTTTGCCTTTTTAATGCGTGAAATATTGGGGCTAAAGGATTCCCTGATGCAGTTGCCTTTGGATGAGGCTGACTTGGCGGAGGGTCTGCTCGAGGAAAAACTTGCGCTGGAACGGGAGGTTAAAAATCTGATCGATGTCCGACGGGATGTGGAGGGCTGGTTTCCCGCCATGAATCTGATGTTGGAGGAGATGTATCCGCACAACAGGGGAATTCTCAGTCAGCTTCAGCTGTTACGTCAGGAGGTGGATGTTGGATTTCCCCTTGATCAACAGGTCGCTGTGATTAGTCATATTTCCGCTTTACAACGATTCTGGATGGGCTTGACCGGAGAATTGCGTCTGATGGTGGCAAACCGATTCGGCCTGTTTGCATCCAATCAGGATAGTGAGTTCCAAGGGCGTAATGACGCTATAGCAGATTTTGCGCAGCGCTTTATCCTGACATTGAATATCTTGGAAAACCACTTCGAATACAACAATGAGGAATTCATACTATCAGATAGTTTGGCGGCTATAGAGACCCACTACAAAACCTGGATGAAGGGATACCAACGGGTCTTGGTGTACATGGATAAGCCAACCTGGCGCATGGACCTGCATATCATGCGTGAAAAGGTCACCCCGCTGTTGGATAGCATGCGTCAGCGCTTCTCGCTTATCGACCTCGCTCTCGATTCCCCGTCGGCGGATGGCATCACGCAACTCACTCAAACCGCAAAGCGGTTGTCGGTATCGATTCTGGCAATGACCATGCTGGGATTGCTGATTCTGTTTGCAGCCTTTCAGTTCATCAAGCGCAATTTGTTGCTCCCTATCGGGCAGACCGCCACCGCATTGAAACAGGAAGCCAGTGGTGGCTTGGAATCGAATGCACCGTCCAACAGCAATTGGAAGGAGATACAGGATTTAGTGGATGCCTTCAGTGAAATGCGTAAGCAGGTGCATAACCGCCAGCGTCACCTCGACCATGTTGCGCACCATGATGCGCTGACCCAGCTACCTAATCGAATTCTGTTTCACGACCGTCTTGAGCATGCCCTGGCGATTGCCCTCAGAGGGGATGGATTGATCGGTCTCATGTTTCTCGATCTGGACCGTTTTAAACAGGTTAACGACAGCCTGGGGCATTTGGCCGGCGACGAGCTGTTGAAACGTATCGCCGAACGTTTGACTTCCATCGTGCGAAGCTCCGATACCGTGGCCAGGTTGAGTGGTGATGAGTTTGCTATTTTGATTGAAGGCGTCAACAGCCGCGAAGATATGGCGCCTCTCGCCGAGAAGATACTGCGTGCGGTGGAGCGGCCGGTTCAGGTGGCCGGCCAGGAGTTGTGCGTCTCCGCATCCATAGGCATAGCGATGGCGCCCTTTGATGATGTTTCAGCCGACTATCTTATCCGTGATGCCGATACCGCCATGTATGAGGCAAAACGACACGGACGTGCAGCTTATTGTTTCTTTAGGGGTGAAATGACGGAACGCGTTGCTGAGGGGCTTAAGTATGAACACGAAGTTCGCCAGGGTGTGGAGGCAGGACAATTCCGCTACCACTTTCAACCCATCTTTGAGTCGATCAGCGGCAAGTTGCTCTGTTACGAGGCGCTGCTGCGCTGGCAGCATCCGCAACGCGGAACACTTACTCCGGATCATTTTTTAACGGCACTGAATGACACGGGTCTCATTACCTCTCTTTTCGGTCCGCTTTTAGAGCAGGCGCTGCATTTCCAGGATGAACACGGCGATAAGGGAGACAAGGTGGCCATCTCCATCAATCTTTCCGCCAGACTGCTTAATGATCCGGTCTTCTGCCGTAATCTCCTCGAGAATCTGGTGGCGGGAAAGATTGCGCCCCGCAGCCTCATTCTGGAAATAACCGAGGACACGCTGACACAGGAATTGGCAGAAGCCGACCAGTTCCTGCAACAGGCCAAGTCATTAGGAGTGAGAGTCGCACTGGATGATTTCGGTACCGGTCAGGCCTCACTCAGCCACTTGCGACGATTTCCGTTTGATCTATTGAAGATCGACAGGGAATTTATCCACGGTGTCGTTGCGGATGTCAACGATGCCAGCCTTGTGCGCGCGATGATACAGTTGGCGCATGCCTTCAATATCGATGTCATTGCCGAAGGTGTCGAGTACGAGAGCCAGCTGGCTTTTCTTCAGCAACAGGGTTGCGATTACGTACAAGGCTATCTGGTCGGCATACCCAGACGTCGTCAGCAATCCTCAGCGGTGTTAAAGGCCGGGCTGTTGTTTGAAACCTAGGCCGTTTCCTGTGCTGGCCAATACAGCATGACATTCGCTGAATCGTTAATCGTCAGAAGTGGAAAATAGGCTGTGCAAGGCCTTGACACAGTAGAGAAAGTACCGTAGATTTCGCGCTCCACTTTGCATGCGGTACCCGAGCAGGATACCCGGCAGAGACCTGTCCCCATCGTCTAGAGGCCTAGGACACTGGCCTTTCACGCCGGTAACAGGGGTTCGACTCCCCTTGGGGACGCCATATCCGATGTATGCCGGGCGTCGTTCCTCTCCAGCCTGATTCCCGGTATTCGGCAGTGGTCGATTACCGCCTCCCGGACACTTTCACAGCAGGCAACTCTTCTTGGCTTGCCCCACTTGCAATTGACAAGTTATTGAAACTTGAGCGTTCTATGCTCCAGCGTTTGGTTGGAAATTCCTGCCCACTACCCAGTTTTAAACGGACCTATGACCGCAACTGGATGAGTGGGTGGGGTACAGGGATCATCATGGGGTGCGACTGTTCCTCCTCAATGGTTTGGTATGAGGCTTTACTTCCCGATCGGGAAGTAGTGGTAGATCAAGTCGCATCTATTTTCCGAGCATGCTGTCGATGATACTCTCGCACTCGAGCCAATCCTCAACATCGTGTCCCGGTTCGAAGTTGCGTTGTTCGGCGCGATAGTATGCCATGGTCGCTATCATCTCGTAGCGCTCCCTCGGACTGATAGAAGCTCTGGCGCTACGTTTTGTCATGGTTTTTTTTGCAACCCGTTTCTTAGTGATTGTCTTTTTCTTTGCGACTTTTTTCTTACTCACCTTGGCCTTGGTTTTTTTTGTTGCGGTGCTCTTTTTCGCATTGCTTTCCTGTTTGCCGGCCACGTTGTTGCTCCTGGTGTTAATAAATTTGAAAACGAATTTTAGTATCTGTGTGTGGCAGTTCCACTACAGCTGTTTATAGGCGATTCGCTGATGGATTGTCCAGTCATTATTAGGTGATGACGCTGGGTTTTGTGCGCCCGGTTCGATGCTCGATTTCAGCCAGGGTCAAAGCGATATCCACCAGTCGTGTCATGACTGACTCGGTCGATTGTGTCTGCTTGGACGGATCGGTCTCGTAGGCCTCCAGATAGACACGTAAAGTCGCTCCTTCAGTACCGGTTCCCGAAAGCCTGAATACGATTCTCGAGCCGTCGCTGAAACCCACTCTTATTCCCTGGCGTTCAGATATGCTTCCATCTACGGGGTCCGTGTAGGCGAAGTCATCGGCATACTCAACACGGTAGCCGCTCAAGGTTTGACCGGGAAGGGCGGGGAGCTTTTCCCGTAATGCGTCCATCAGGTTTTCGGCATCGGTTTTGTCGATGGCTTCATAGTCGTAACGGGTATAGTAGTTCCTGCCAAACGCCTTCCAGTGATCGGTGACGATTTTCTCCACGGACTGCTGTTTGACGGCGAGTAGATTGAGCCAGAACAGTACCGACCAGAGCCCGTCTTTTTCACGGATATGATCGGATCCGGTGCCAAAGCTCTCTTCGCCGCAGAGTGTGATTTTTCGACTGTCCAGCAGATTGCCGAAAAACTTCCACCCTGTTGGGGTTTCGAAGCAGGGCAGTCCAAGCTTATCCGCCACCCGATCCGCCGCCTGGCTGGTGGGCATGGAGCGCGCCACGCCGCTGATGCCGCCGGAATAGCCTTTGATGAGATGGGCGTTGGCAGCCATGACGGCCAGACTGTCGCTGGGTGTGACAAAAAAGTTGCGGCCTAAAATCATATTCCGGTCGCCGTCACCGTCTGAAGCCGCTGCAAAGTTGACTGCACCGGTGCCGCGGGTGAGCTCGACAAGCTGATGCGCATGAACCAGGTTGGGATCGGGATGGCCGCCACCGAAGTCGACTTTGGGTACGCCGTTGATCACTGTTCCGGGTTCAGCTCCCAGCCTTCCCTCAAGAATCTCCGTGGCATAAGGACCTGTAACCGCATGCATGGCGTCGAAGCGCATGGAAAACATACCGGAATCGAAGAGTTTTTGAATCCGGTCAAAGTCAAACAGTTCCATCATCAGGTCGGCATAGTCCGCGACCGGATCGATGATGTCGACCCGGGTATCACCCAGGCTGACTATTCCCGGTTTATCCAGATCGATGGGGGGGGTCTGTAAAATCCGATATTCATCGATTTCAGTCGTCCGGTGAAAGATTGCCTCAGTGACCGTTTCCGGTGCCGGTCCTCCGTTGGGAGTGTTGAATTTGATGCCGAAATCTTCGTCGGGGCCGCCAGGATTATGACTGGCTGACAGAATGATGCCTCCATCGGTGTTATATTTGCGGATAATGCAGGAGGCAGCGGGCGTCGACAGTAGACCGCCTCTGCCGAGCAAGACCTGTTTCACACCGTTGGCGCTGGCCATGCGCAAGATGACCTGGATCGCTTCGCGGTTGTAGTAGCGACCGTCCCCGCCGAGTACGAGGATGCCCCCTCTCAGATCCGTCTGTGTGTCGAAAATGGCTTGTACAAAATTTTCCAGATAGTGAGGTGTTTGAAAAACTTTGACTTTTTTTCTGAGACCCGACGTGCCGGGGCGTTGATCGTCGTAGGGCTGAGTATTGATTGTGACAATGTTCATATGCTTCTCGTTGCGGCCGTTGTCGAATTTTTCTATATGGTGCGTTATTCATATCCATATGGGAACCCCGGCTTCTGTGACAATTCATTGTCGGGACGGTGCCGGGTGTGTGACAGATCCTGGTGTCAGAATACACAATTAATCAATGGGTTACCTGATTACCCCTAAACCTCAGCCATTCTCAAGAGGCGATATGGCATAGGTGGAGTGCGAAGAGCGGCAAAAAGCAATCGTTCAATCATGGCGGGTAAATCGAAACGGCGGTTAAACCGATATTCGAACTCAGCAAGATAACGCGACACATGTTTATCTCGAATCGCATGAAAAGTACCCAACAGACTGTTTTTGACATTACCCAACATCGTGTTTACCCATTTGAAGCACGAATACCGGACACTTTGGCGCCCACCACCCGTCACCATGGGGTTATGATGGCAATCAGCGGTTGTCACGCCACTAAAGCACCAAAGCCCATCGGTAAAGACTTCGCTGCCAGGCATCAAGCAGGAGCGGGCGTAGCGGGCGATTTCACGTTTGCGGAAGCCCCTTACACGACGCAGTTGAATTTTCATGGGCCTGCCGTCCCGCGTCGTCTCAACAGCAGCTACGAAAGGGATTTTGTTGCGCGACCCACGACCACGCTTACCGGCTTGCTCGCCTCCGAGATAAGCATCATCCAATTCGATGCGACCGGCCAGTTTTTTTCCACGCTCACGTTCCATCATCACCTGCATCAACTTATGCTTGAGTCGCCAGGCCGTATTGTAGTTCACCTCGATTTCGCGGGAAAGTTGCAGCGCCGAGATACTTTTCTTGCGTTGGGTCAACAGATAGATCGCAAGAAACCACGTTCTCAGCGGCAGCTTGGTGCCATGGAAGATGCTGCCGGCGGTCAGGGAAGTCTGATGATGGCACTTGTGACATTGATATATCTGACGCTTTTTGAGTTCACAGCCTGTTGTGTTGCCGCACTCAGGGCAGACATAGCCCGTCGGCCAGCGCAAATCATACAATGCCTGTCGACACTGATCCTCGGTCCCATATTGTTCCAGAAAATCGTGCAAACCAAGACCTTTTTGAAATTGAATAGTATTTCTCGGCATGATGAAATCCTCTTTTATTCAGTAGGTTCCATTATGCTTGCACCACAGGCTCAATAGCTGAGCCTCATGAGTAATCAGGATGGGTTATGGGGGTTCTGCCCGATCTGTTTTAGATACGGGAAACTGTCTGACACAATTGGCTGTGCAGAGACCGGGTTCTGATCCGTTGCTTATGGCCTCAATCTCACGACTTATTGATTTATCCTGCGTATCTTATTTCGAACTTATTTGGCCCCGGACCCTGCTGACTTTTTTTAATGCCAATGGGTCAATCCAAATTTCGAATGATGAAGGACGTGAGAAATGATCATCAATAAGCTGAATCATTTAAATATGGAACAGATCTTTGGGGGCAAACCCCTTGCCTATGCCTGTCTTGCTTGTGGCATCGGATTGGCCGCAAATACAGACACTCTCTATGCCGCTGACTGGGTGATATCCCCAAGTATCGGAATTCAGCAGATTTACACCGATAATGCGAATCTGACCCATGAAGACGAGGTGAGCGACAACATTACGGTGGTCAGGCCCACCCTGTCGATTTACAAGGAGGGGGCCAGGGCAAATCTGGATTTCAACTATGCACCGGAATACCGTCACTATTGGGACGAGACGGAAGACAATGAAGTTGTCCATTTTATGCGCACCGAGGGAAATGTGGAGATTGCCGAAAACCATCTCTACCTCGATGGCTGGCTGAGGGCGGACAGGACAAACATCACCAGTACCGGCAGATCAGGCATCGGCGGCTTGACCGGTGCCGAGGATGACACGGATTTCTATTCGGTAGGGCTGAGCCCCTATTTCACTGCCAGGCTGGGTGATTTCAGTGTCGTTGAGGTTCGATTTACCGGGGACAGAATCGACTATTCTGAAGATCTCGACAACGATAGTACAGGCAAGCGGGGTGAAATTGCATTTGGGAACGGCAGCATGTTCACAAACCAGATATGGGAAGTCTTATATCAACAGAGCGACGTGGACTATGAAAATCTGGACGATGACAATGAGACGAAGATATTCCGTGCGGAACTGATACAAAAAATCACCAATCAGTGGTCAGCCGCCTTTTCGGCCGGTTATGAGGAGTATGATTTAGCGGTTGCTGATGATAGAGACGACTCTACATGGAGTATCGGAGCTATTTACACACCCAATCCCAGGACGCGTTTCGCACTCGGTGTCGGTGAGCGGTCATTTGGCGATGACTATTATTTCGATTTTAGTCATCGAACGGGCAGGACTATATGGACCGCCAGCTATGAACAGGATTTTGTCAGTGCCCGCGATGAACTGAGTACACTGCCGCTGTTCGAGCGCCAGGATGCATTTGGCAATCTGATAAGGGATCCCATTCTGGAGTCATCCCCTGTGACTGTGCGCGCTGCATACAGTCCCTCCATTACAGAGGATTTTTATGAGAGCAAGCGATTTTCCACAGAGTTCACTTACCAGACAACCAGGACTTCGGTTAACCTGAGGGGGCGTTACCTGGAACGTCTCTATGACCGCTCCGGTAGAGATACGGAAGATATCGAGTTAAGCGTATTGCTGACAAGAAGGCTTGCCCGGTTAACGAGCGGGTACTTTCAGATCACTGGCATAGATCACGAAGAAGAGGTTTTGGTCTACGATCAACTGACAGCCACGTTGGGCGTAAGTTACCAGTTCGGCACTGACAGCAGAGTCGGTTTCGACATAACCCATCTCGAGCGAGACGCTGATACGGACGTTGATAGTTACGAGGAGAATCACGCGAGTCTCAGTGTCACCTCAGCGTTTTAGGGCCTGTTAACACTAATCCAATACGCCCTGTTGTATCTGAAAAAGCGCCAATCAAGGCGTACCCCAAGGGCACTTCCTTCGGGGCGCACCCCGCAGGGCTGGGGCTATTTTTCCGTCCAGCGGCGTTAGCATTCGCTCATGTAGAGTCACTACACATCGCTCACGCTGCCTTGCTGGACGAAAAAATAGTCCCCAGCAGGGCCGATTGGGTTAGCCCGCATGTTTCATCCGTTTTTAAATTTAGCCGGTGATATGGCCAAGCTTGGATGGTTTGCCCTCACTGGGAACCAAACCTCTATCAAGCCCTGATTTTCCACCCTCCGGGCAGACTCCCCCTTACCCCCATTGTTGATCAACGTGCCGGGGCAGCACTCTGCCGGGCTATCCCGGCTTGAGTCGTGCCGCCACCTGGAAAAACAGCGCCTGATAGGGATAGGTGCTGGAGAGCAGGAAGCGGATCCGTCGCGTGTTGCGAATGATGACCGCCCCGATCTTGAACAGTTTGAGCCGGATCGTGGTCATCTGTGCACGCGCCAGTTCCGTGCCCTTCAGCGCGAGGCGCCGGATGGCCTCCATCAGCACATAGGCCAGACTGGACAGCAGTAGACGAAACTGATTGGCCCACCAGTAATGCGCGCTGGTGCGATCGGCGAACAGCCCCAGTTGCTGCTCCTTGATTCGGTTCTCCATGTCACCACGGGCGCAGTAGAGGTCATCGTAAAGGCGCTGTTTGTCGCCGGCCAGGTTGGTGACGATGAAGCGTGGATTTGGCCCCTTGTCGGTGACCTCCAGTTTGGCGATCACCTTGCGACGCGTCTTCCAGGTGCTGGCGGCATAGTGAAACTGAAAGAATTCCCGCATCTTCATGCCGGTTCGCTTCGCCAGTTCCTCAACCCACTGCATGGGCTCACGGATACACCGCAGCAAGGCGTCATTCTTGGCGATGCCCACGATATAGCCCACAGCGTTGCGCTCGCACCAGCTGAGCATGTGGTGACGGCAAAAGCCGCTATCGCCCCGAAAGATGATACGCACTTCAGGCCAAGCCCGGCGCAGGCGTTTGACCAACAGCGCCAGAATCGCCCAGGCATGCTTGGGCGCATCGATCCGGCTGGGCCGCAGATAACTCACCAGCAGTTGATCGCCACAAAAGACATACAGGGGCAGGAAGCAGTAGTGATCGTAGTAGCCGTGAAAGAAGCGGCCTTCCTGGCGGCCATGCACCGGATCATCCGTGGCGTCGAAATCCAGGATCAGCTCATCGGGTGGTGCATCATATGAGGCAATGAACTGCTCGAGCAGTAGGTTGTGGACATCAACGGCAACCCGGCGATCGACCCGGTTCTCCAGCCGACAAAGTGTCGACTGGCTGCCCAGTACCTCCTCGCGTTCGATCGAGCTCTGTAGGGCCGGGTCGGTGCGTAGTGTCTGATGGTCGTTCAGATCTTCATAACCCAGGCAGAGCCCATAGACTCGCTGGCGCAACAGGCTCAACTGGCTGTGTTCAATATAGCGGGGATCTCGCGGGTCGGGGATGACCGCATCAACCGCCTCGAGCAATCCCAGACGCCTGTCGATCTCACGCAGCAGCAACACGCCGCCGTCCGAGGTGATATCGCCACCGGAAAACTCGGCTTGAACCTTACGGCGTTTTAGGGCTGGAAAATCAAAGGCAGTCTGGGTACAGTTTGTCACAGGCAAAATCCTTTCGATTACAGTGTAAGCAACTGAATTATATCGAAGTATCAGGATTTTGCCTTTTTAATGCGTGAAATATTGGGGTTAGTGTTAACAGACCCTAATTGAATTGGTTCTTGAAATTAGTGTTGTAATCCCCATATTAAGCGACGAAAAAACCAAACCACCGACTCAAAATCGTTAATCTAAACCAATTGGAGTTCTAACCTAAAGATGACTGTCGAAGCTCATAAGGAAACCCTTGATTTTCAAGCAGAAGTTAGTCAGGTGCTCAACCTGGTAATTCGTTCGCTATACAGTAATAAAGAGATTTTTCTACGTGAATTAGTCTCCAATGCCTCCGATGCGGCGGAAAAACTGAGGTTTGAAGCCCTGACGGACGAGGCTCTGTTCGAGGAGGATCCCGAACTCAAGGTGCGGGTAACCCTCGACAAAGAGGCGGGAACCGTCACCATCTCCGATAACGGCATCGGTATGAGCCGACAGGAGGTCGCTGAGACTATCGGCACCATTGCCAGTTCAGGCACACGCAAATTTTTTGAAGCCATGTCCGGAGACCAGACCAAGGACAGCGAATTGATCGGCCAGTTCGGTGTCGGTTTTTATTCCGCCTTCATCGTTGCCGATAAGGTGACGCTGCTGACGCGTCGGGCCGGCCTGGGCCAGGAACATGGCGTTCGCTGGGAATCGGACGGGGAGGGTTCGTTCACCATCGAAAACGTGGATAAGGCAACCCGCGGTACCGATGTCGTCCTCCATCTGCGTGAGGATGAGAAGGAGTTTCTGGAGGGCTATCGGCTACGGTCCATCATCTCCAAGTTCTCCGACCACATCACCATTCCGGTGGAGATGGAGAAGGAACATTACGGCGAGGACGAGGAGAAGCCCGAGACAGCGGAATTTGAGCGGGTCAATAAAGGGACTGCGTTGTGGATGCGCAATCGGAGCGATATCTCGGAAGAGGAGTATCATGAGTTTTACAAACACGTCTCTCACGACTTCGAGAATCCACTGACCCACGTCCACAACAAGGTCGAGGGAAACAATGAATATACAGCCCTGCTCTACATACCTCAGCGGGCGCCGTTCGATCTCTGGGACAGGGATCAAAAACATGGCGTGAAACTGTTTGTGCGGCGTGTGTTCATCATGGACGAGGCGGATAAGCTCATGCCCCGCTATCTACGCTTTGTCAAAGGCGTGGTGGATTCGGATGATCTGCCGCTGAACGTATCGCGTGAAATCCTGCAGCATAACCGCAAGATAGACACCATCCGGCAGGCCAATGTAAAACGCATTATGTCTGCGTTGGAGAAACTGGCGGAATCGGACAAGGAAAAGTATCAGACCTTCTGGGATGAGTTCGGTAAGGTGATGAAGGAAGGGCCGGCGGAAGACTATGCCAATCGTGATCGTATTGCCGGTTTGTTGCGTTTTGCCACAACCCACAATGAGACGGACGAACAGAACGTATCCCTGGCGGACTATGTTTCCCGAATGCAGGAGGGTCAGGATAAAATCTACTATATCACCGCCGATTCTCCCGCGGCCGCGCGTTTCAGCCCGCATCTCGAAGTGCTGAAAAAGAAAGGCGTCGAGGTATTGCTGCTGTCTGACCGGGTCGACGAATGGCTGGTGACAAGCCTTACCGAATTTGAGGGTAAGCAGCTGCAGTCGGTGGCCAAGGGCGCCCTCGATCTGGGAGAGCTGGAAGACAAGGAAGAGAAGGAGAGCAGCGAGAAGCAGTCAGAGGAGCATAAGGAGCTGTTGCAACGTATGCAGGATGTGTTGGGCGAGGCGGCCAAGGAGATTCGTATAAGCCAGCGCCTGACCGACTCCCCGGCCTGTCTTGTGGTGGAGGAGCATGATATGAGCGCCAATCTCGCCAGGGTTCTCAAATCGGTTGGACAGGACGCGCCTCAAACCAAACCGATCATGGAGATCAATGCAGAACATCCACTGGTTGAGCGCCTGGAGGGCGAACAGGATGGTGATAAATTTGGCGATTTGACAAAGGTGTTGTTCGATCAGGCTCAACTTGCCGAAGGCGGACAGCTGGATGATCCCGCCGCATTCGTGAGGCGACTTAATAGTTTAATGCTAAAGTTGACTGCAGGCTGATAGTGAGGGGGATAGTGAGCCTATCGCCTGATCCTGAATGATAAGGTTTAACCAGCCGTATCGGATCGAAGGGGAGGGACCCCCCCTTCATAAACGCCCTATATCCACCTATTGATAGCCTCAACTGGTTCAGGCAGCCGGAGCGTGGCAAACTTCCCCGATCCTTAAAACAAACCAAAGGAGTATCACTATGCGCGTCATACTGCTCGGCGGACCGGGAGCCGGTAAAGGCACACAGGCCAATTACATCAAAGAGAAGTACCAAATTCCGCAAATTTCCACTGGAGATATGCTGCGGGCTCATGTCAAGGCCGGCACTGAACTGGGTGTTGCGGCGAAGAAGATCATGGATGAGGGCGGCTTGGTTTCGGATGACATCATCATGGGCATGGTGAAGGAGCGCATTGCCGAGGATGACTGCAACAATGGATATCTGTTCGATGGTTTTCCCCGTACCATTCCTCAGGCTGAATCACTTAGAGAGGCAGGCGTACCGATCGATGCGGTGGTAGAGATCGATGTGCCCGATGAGGAAATCATCAAGCGTATGTCCGGTCGTCGCGTTCACCTTGCCTCGGGCCGGACCTACCATATCATCTATAACCCCCCGAAAACTGAGGGTAAAGATGATGTCACCGGCGAAGATCTCATACAGCGCGATGATGATCAGGAAGAGACGGTAAAAGCCCGGCTGAAGGTCTACCATGACCAGACCGAGCCACTTGTCAGTTTCTACTCCAAAGCGGCGGATTCAGGTGACTGCAAGTATCTGAAAATCAATGGGGTAGGGGGTGTTGACGAGATTCGGGAGCAGATCTTCCAAGGCTTGGGATAGATCTGTGCGGGTCAGTTTCCTGAAACAGTCAGAGGAGAGGTCGTGCATATGGGCGGCCTCTCCGATATCCCTGCCCATTTGAATGTTGCTTTATCTGTATTCAAACTGGTCGAAAATCAAGGTTATGCGCCTGTTTCGAGAGCTATTGATGTCCAACAAGCATTAAGTTGTCTATTCTGATACCATCATTCAAATTTTTTAGAATAATATAGGGGCCGTGCTGTGGCAGTAGTAGAACTGACAAAAGATAACTTCGAATCGACGATTACAGAGAACGATTTTGTCATCATTGATTTCTGGGCTCCCTGGTGTGGACCGTGCCGCTCTTTTGCACCTACCTATGAGTCGGTTTCCGAGGATCATGACAATATCGTCTTCGGCAAGGTCAATACCGAGGAAGAGCAGGAGTTGGCGATGCATTTTCAGGTGCGCTCGATTCCTACACTGATGATATTCCGCGACAATATCATCATCTTCTCCCAGCCGGGGGCACTGCCTGAATCCGCATTTCGCGAACTGTTGAGTAAAGCGGGTGAACTGGATATGGATGAGGTTCGCGCGCAAATCGAAGAGGAGCAGCAGAAGGGGCAAAACGCCTGATTTCTTGTTCAACCTCTTGGTGTTGTCTGGCATGGGCGTTATATCGCAGCAAAGCCACAGTGCCGGGTCGTTAAAGGCGATCACCGCATCAGGGTATAGTGATGCCTGCATGCCGGATGCAGTGAGATCCGCGGGATTGCGTAGTATTGCCTGATCCGTGTTTTGGTTCATGACCCTGGATGATGCCATCAATCCAGGGTTTTTTATTATTAACCCCACGTTTGGATGCCTGTCGAATACTCCAGCTTCTACCGTCTCGCTATACTATTGCATACTGAGAGAAGTCGGAGTTGAATCTATATATCATGTACCGAAGCGGTTACCCATGGAGCATAAACAAAATGTTGGCCAAAAGGCCAAGCGTGGGTATGGTGCTGGATCTCAGTGAGGAAAACTATGCTTTACTGATGCGTTTGGCGCCCTGCCTTGCAGAGATGTCAGGCCAATACCAATCCAACCTTGAGCATGGGATGGATCTCTATCTCGAAGTCATGGAGCAGACCCCATATACATCGCTGGTTCACTTAACCTACTATTTCAGTCATGCCGTCGGTGACTACCCCGACCCTGACGCGACGCTCAGGGTCTATCATGACTCCAGCCAGATCGATGTCCTGGATCTTCGGCAATCGAGCCTGCCCCTGCACCGATGGGGCGATAATCCCACCTTGGAGCAGCGTTGGCGGATTAACCTATTTCTCACCAAATGGTTGCAATATTGTGTTGTGCAGGGACATGGGTTTATGACTAAAAATCATATAGTTGCAAATGGATATCTGCAACCTGAATATACTTGAGAAAAGTACAGGGAATAAGCGATTTAATTACTTAGGGTACTCGCCGTGACCGGCAGTTTGGGGTACATTAGGTCGATATGTATTACAACCGGGATAACTCTTGAAGCGACAAAGGAATGTAATTCCGGCCAGTTAAATAGATACAAGAAGGACCTGATGAGATATAGAGATGATAAAAGTTCTACTGGTTGATGATCACGAGCTGATCAGAACCGGTGTAAAGGGGATTTTGGATAAGGCGCACGATATCGATGTCGCTGGAGAAGCGTCAAGCGGTGAAGAGGCGATCGAGTTGGTACAAAAGACCTCTCCCGACTTAGTACTGATGGATGTCAATATGCCGGGCATGGGTGGTATTGAAGCAACCCGCAGGCTATTGCGTATCAAACCTGATCTGAAGGTGATAGCCCTTACCATTCTTGATGAAGATCCCTTTCCTTCCCGTCTGCATGAGGTGGGCGCAATGGGTTTTCTCACCAAGGGATGCCCGGCTGATGAGATGCTGCGCGCCATCAAGGCTGTCTACGAAGGTCATCACTACATCGCGTCTGATGTGGCCAGGAAACATGCATTGATGGAGTGGCATGGGAATTCAGAGAATCCCTTTAAGATGCTGTCATCGAGGGAAGTGCAGGTGTTGCTGCAGATACTGGAGGGACATAAGAACCTGGAAATATCCGATATTCTCTCCCTGAGTCCAAAAACTGTCAGCACCTATCGACAACGTATATACGATAAGCTCGACATCAAAAATGACGTTGAATTGACGCGCCTTGCCTATCGGCATGGCATTTTGAAGGATTCCGAAAACCATTCATGACCTTCGGCGCCAAGTGTCGTCTTTGCCCCCGTTTGGTTGATTTTCTTGGCCGGGTGAAGGCGGATTACCCAGACTACCATGCCGCCCCGGTCGCGCCTTTCGGCGATAATGATGCTCAACTGCTGATTGTCGGCCTGGCGCCGGGGCTGCATGGCGCCAATGCCACTGGCCGCCCCTTTACCGGTGATCACGCCGGTATCCTGCTCTATCAGACACTCCACCGGTTCGGTTTTGCCAATCAACCCGAAGCCAGCTCGCGTAACGACGGCCTTCAGCTGCATAATTGCAGAATCACCAATGCCGTGAAGTGTCTTCCGCCTCAAAACAAGCCGATCGGCAGTGAAATCAACACCTGTAACGGGTTTCTGCAGCATGAACTGGAGAATATGCCGGCGAGCAGCATTGTCATAAGCCTGGGTTTGATCGCCCATCAGGCAGTGATCAAAGCCCTTGGGCTCAGGCAGAAGGCCTATCCGTTTTCTCATGGTAAGGAACATCAGCTCGACGAACGGCACTTGATGATCGACTCCTATCACTGCAGTCGTTACAACACCCAAACCCGCAGGCTCACCCCGGCGATGTTTCAAAAGGTTTTTCGGCGTGCCAGGAAACTGCTCGACGGAGGATAACTCGATCACTGGCGTGTCCCGCATTCACCGGTTCCATCGAATAAAGCCGGTGCGATCCTTTTTTATGAGGATTCGTTACCCAGGTGGTGTTGCTTTCACCGTAAGTCTGTCGTCCCAAGGATAAAGATTGTTAATATCCCAAATTACCGGTACCACTTATTATTAGTGCCTGCAGAGCCGATTGGATCAGTGTTGACAGACTCTAAACCATGCAGCGTAAATTTGATCACACAGCCTTTCTCAAGACCCTGACCACCAGGCCAGGTGTCTATCGCATGGTCAACGCCGAGGGCAATGTACTCTATGTCGGCAAGGCCAGGAATCTGAAAAAGCGGGTTTCCAGTTACTTTACCCGCAGTCTCAATCGGCGCATTCAGATCATGGTGGGGCAGATTGCCCGGATTGAGGTCATCGTCACCCACACGGAAGCCGAAGCGCTGCTGCTCGAAAATCATCTCATCAAATCACTCAAGCCCAAATACAATGTTCTGTTGCGGGATGACAAGAGTTACCCCTATATCTATCTCTCTACTGACCATACCTATCCCGCACTCTCCTTCAGACGAGGCGCACGGCGGGGAAAGGGGCGCTACTTCGGTCCCTATCCCAGCGCCGGATCGACGCGTGAAACCCTCCAGGTGCTGCAAAAGCTGTTCCCTGTCCGTCAATGTGAAGAGAGTTTTTTTCGCAACCGTTCAAGGGTGTGTCTGCAATATCAGATAAAGCGTTGCAGCGGACCCTGTGTCGGCTTGATCTCACCGCAGGCCTACGGGGAGGATGTACAGCATGCGGCGCTTTTCCTGGAGGGCAAAACAAGCCAGGTTATCGATGAACTGGTGGCGTGGATGGAGCAGGCCTCCGGCAACCTGGATTATGAAAAGGCGGCCGTCTATCGGGATCAGATCAAGCATCTAAGGAGGATTCAGGAGCGGCAATATGTGAGTGGCGAGGGGGGCGATCTGGATATCGTTGCCCTGGCCAAGCGGGGGGGGAGTGCCTGTATCCAGGTGTTTTACATTCGCTCAGGGCGGAATCTCGGCAACAAGCCGTTCTATCCTTCGGTACCCCGGGATGCCACCGATGAGACGATACTGCAGGCGTTTGTCTCTCAATACTATCTGGAAAAACCGGTTCCCAACGAGATCATCCTCAATCACCGGCTGGCTGAGGAGGGGCTGCTGGAGGAGGTGCTCAGCCAACAGGCGGAGCGGCGGGTCCGTATCAGCAGCAGGGTGCGTGGAGAGCGCGCCCGCTGGTTGAAGATGGCGCAGAAGAATGCGGAACTTGCCCTGCAGGCCCGGCTCAGCGCCCAGGCCGGTATGGAGGAGCGGTTGCAGGCCTTGCAGCAGGCCTTGCAACTGCCGGCTATCCCTGAGCGGATGGAGTGCTTCGATATCAGCCATACGCGAGGTGAGTCGACTGTCGCATCCTGTGTCGTCTTCAACGAACAGGGGCCGCTGAAGTCCGATTACCGGCGCTTCAATATCGAAGACATCACCCCGGGGGACGATTACGCCGCCATGGCTCAGGCCCTGGAGCGTCGTTACCGCAGGGTCAAAAAAGGTGAAGTGGCGTTGCCTGATTTACTTTTCATCGACGGTGGCAAGGGTCAGATCGGTGCTGTGCATGAGCGCCTGCAGGATCTCGGTATCTCGGGTTTGACCCTGCTCGGGGTGGCAAAGGGTGCAGACCGAAAGGCCGGTATGGAACAGCTGTTCTTGTTGGGGCGCAGAGCACCCTTTATACTGCCTGCTGATTCACCGGCATTGCATTTAATCCAGCAGATTAGGGATGAAGCCCATCGCTTTGCCATAACTGCACACCGGCAGCGACGCTCGAAGAGCCGAAATCGGTCGGTTCTGGAACAGATTCCGGGCATTGGTCCCAAACGCAGACAGCGGCTGATGAAACAGTTTGGCGGCCTGCAAGCGCTATCGAGGGCGGGGATAGAGGATATTTCCAGAGTCGAGGGGATCAGTACAGCCTTGGCGGAGCAGATCTATCACGCATTTCATGATAAGGGCTAGCGATTGAAAAATGTGGAATATTCCTAACATTCTCACACTGTTGCGAATAGTCTTGATACCGGTATTCGTACTGCTTTTCTATCTCCCCGTGGAGTGGGCGCGCCTCAGCTGTGCCGTGGTATTTTCAATCGCCGCCGTGACGGACTGGTTCGATGGCTACCTGGCCAGGCGCTGGGGCCAGGTATCACCGTTCGGCGCCTTTCTCGACCCGGTGGCGGACAAACTGATGGTGGCGGTCTCTCTGTTGCTGCTCGTACAGTCGGAACCGACACCGGCATTCGCCATCCCGGCGGCGGTCATCATCGGTCGTGAGATCACAATATCGGCCCTGCGTGAGTGGATGGCGGAACTGGGCGCCAGGACAATGGTGGCGGTCTCGTTGATCGGAAAATTCAAGACCGCGGTGCAGATGATTGCCATTCTGCTGCTGATCTACGAAAAGCCGTTGTGGAATATTCCTGTTTATACCGTCGGCTTTGTGCTGCTCTATATTGCTGCCATACTCACACTCTGGTCGATGGTGATCTATATCCGGGCCGCCTTGCCCAGCTTGTTGGGAGAGCGTCAGCTGGGTGGTTCATTGGAACGCAAGTAGTCGATCCCCGCCACACCGGGACGGGTTGATCGATTCACCAGGTCATATCATCCACCGGCATCCGATCCGGGCATGTTCAGAGCTATTGAACTGCTAAGCTTAACAGTAGGAAACATAGGAATATTAGAGGAGGTTTACGATGAAAAGCGTGCTTTATCTTGTCAGCGTCTTGATTATGGTTGCGGCCGCTGCCCAACTGCATGCGCAACCTCCTGGCTATTACAATCCTGGCGGGTATTACAACAGGGGCATGGATGCGCCATCGTCCTTTCAAGTACAGCGAGGTGTCCGATTCAGACAGGATCGGGATGACTCGGGGTACCATTTGCGGATCTTCCTGCAAGGCTACTCACCTGAGGCGATACAGGTGAGTGTGGATGGACGCTCCCTGCTGGTAGAGAACATAGAGGCCCACCGCGTGGAAAACCGCAGCGAAAGGGGTTATAGCTTTGTCTCATCCTCCTCTTCGATGCGCCGCCGGTTCAGACTGCCGTGGGACGCGGATGTGAGTGGGATGCAGAGGACTGAAAACGAGGGTGAGATCACCATTACGCTACCCTACCGGGCCTATCCGTGATACCCGCCTGCGCAACCCCGAACCCCATGCCGCGCCGGCAGGAAAAGGTTGACAGACGACGAACTGTAGCTACAATACGCTCTTCCTGGATCAAGCGGGAATAGCTCAGTTGGTAGAGCACAACCTTGCCAAGGTTGGGGTCGCGAGTTCGAATCTCGTTTCCCGCTCCAAGTTGAAGAAGGCCTCGGCACAACCCGGGGCTTTTTTTTGTTTAAAGTATGCCGTGCTCGTACCGGGGCGTACTTAATAATTCGATTCATCAACGATAGGTGATAGAATCGCTTTTTTGGGCTGAGTGGCAGAGTGGTTATGCAGCGGCCTGCAAAGCCGTGGACCTCGGTTCGATTCCGGGCTCAGCCTCCATCTCCTTGCCGTGAAAGCTATCAAAAAAACCCACTCCGCCCGGGTGGCGAAATTGGTAGACGCAAGAGACTTAAAATCTCTCGACCTTCGGGTCGTGCCGGTTCGATTCCGGCCCCGGGCACCAGATCACACTCACTCCATCCCTACTAATTTCATATAGCTGACTATCGGTTTGGCTATCAGATAGGTTTTATATCTTCAGGCGAGTTATTGTTAGGACTGTTCACACTTCATTACAAGAGACAGGCAGATTGTTCGGCGTGGGTATCTATTGCACGGTATCGTAGGCGATTGCTTGGCAACAGCGTCTCACCACATGTAAATAAACGTGTGGGAGAGCAAATACATATAAGTACAGACTTGACCCATTTATTTTTTTAGCGGTCGGCTGATTTTTATTGTGTACGTCCAGCATGGGCATGAACTGATGGGGTGTAAGTCCCCTGTAGCAGAACCACGGTCGATGATCGATAAACTGCATAGTGTCCCTCTCTGAGACCGATTCCCTGTCAATTCATATATTTGACTTCAGCTACTAGCCGAGGGTAATGGCAAGCCTGTGAGGGGATGTCTGAAGGAGGCCTAAGCGCAAAACAGCGAGCCGACGGACGGAAACGTCATAGAAGGCCGACTTCCCTGTGGCGAGAGATGAGTTATTCCATGATCAGTAAATATAGAGAAACCATCACAATCCTGACTGCCTGATATTGCATGGTTTCATGCCATCTAAACCACCTTTACATTGGAATTTGTCTCTTTTTCCGTCGCTGCTTCTACTTCCTCTACCTCCGGCAGGTCATTTATGTCCTTGAGGACTTTCTCTGATGACCCCTTCAAAAAAGATTGGTTAGCTTTTTCTTCTTCGACCTGAGGCTCCGTTTCTTCCGGCTCCTCTTTCATTATCTGGTGTTGGAACGACACCTTGGTGATCCGGTGGTTGTCCATCTCCAGGACTTCCAATAAGGCCCCCTCAAGCTGGACAAGGTCGCCGACTTCCGCGATCCGGCCAAGGCTGTGATGAATGAGTCCTCCCATGGTCACGTAATCGCCGGTGGGGAAGGGGAAGTTCAATTTCGGCTCCAGCTCAGTCACCCGGACTCCGCCATTGATGATAAAGTGTTGCTTGTCCTCCATCTTAATGTGACGGTGCCTGGGCGTAAATTCATCCTCGTAGTCACCCACGATCTCTTCGAGGATATCCTCCAGGGTGATCAGCCCTTCGGTACCGCCATACTCGTCCAGCACGATGGCAATTTGCCGACGGTTGCTGGTGAAGTCCTTGAGCAGCAAGCTCAGGCGCATGGTATCAGGGACGAAATAGGCCGGCATCATCACTTCGCCTACCGGAAGTTTGATGATGCTGGCGGATGACTCCGGGCTCTCCGCTGAGGCCAGTCTGTTCAGCAGCTCCTTCATGGACACGATGCCGACGATATTGTCGAGAGACGTTTCGTAGACAGGATAGCGCTCGCGCAGCTCTTCCTTGAAGAGGTCAAGTACATCGGCCACGGTGGCGGTATTCGGGACACCCTCTACTTCCGTACGAGGAATCATGGCGTCCCGCGCAGTGTGATCATCCAGGTCGAACACCCCTCTCAGCATCATAGTCAGCTGGGGGTCGAGAGCCCCCTCCTGCTCACTGGCACTGAGAATGGTTCGGATCTCATCACCGGTCATGGAAAAGTGTCCTTCACCATGGGCGGCAAGGTCGCGTTGACCGAACAACCAGAGCAGCCCATTGGAAGAATGGTTCATGACCCAGATAACGGGGCGCATTATGGTGTGGAGAGCGTTGATGATCCACGCCACGGACAGGCTCATGGCCTCTGCCTTGTGGAAGGCCAGCACCTTGGGTGCCAGTTCGCCCGCCACCACGTGCAGGAAAGAGATGATGATAAAGGCAATTATATAAGAGAATGTGTGTGCCCAGCCCAATATCTCTTCACTTTGGCCAAACCATCCGAAAGCCGCCTCGATGCTGGGATCCATGACTTGGGTTAGGGTGATCATACCGATGGCGCCCAGGGCCAGCGACACAAGGGTGATACCGATCTGGGTGACCGAATAGAACCTCTCAGGTTCGTTGTGGAGCACTTGGACGATCTTGGCGGACTTGTTGCCTGTACTGGCCAGCTGCTTGATACGACTACGTCGGGCGGAAGTCAGGGCGATCTCAGATCCCACGAAAAAGGCGTTACCGATGATCAGTAGCAGGATCAGGAATAGCTTGCTTATCAGTATCCAGTCCATCTGTCTCTTCTCCCCGGATGGAAGGTGAAATTATAATTGATACAGTAGACAAAAATTCAGGTTTAATCTGACACGATACAAGATTTTACAGCTCCTAGCCATGACAACATGAGCCATGGTTGCTCTATGGCAACAGTTTTCATATTGAACTTGCGCTCCCCCTGCGCTGGCAATCCGGGGAAATCTTGCCCCTATCACAACCTGGCCTACCCATCCGCCAATGAGGAAGATGCCTTTGCTTTAGTGGGTTCGACATTGTCGGGCGAGTTGTTTCCAGGATTGTTCACACTGCGGCTGACAGGAAAGAGGCGAGTGTTATCTGATCCATTGGCTAGCAACAGGGGCTTCAGGATGAGCGGATCTTTGCTCTCCCTGTCGAGCCAGGCGTCATAGTTGTCGGGGGATAAAATCACCGGCATTCTGTCGTGGATGGTTGCGATACCGCCCTTGGCTTGCGTAACGACAATGGTGCATGAATCGATCTTCTCGCCCTGGCTGCTTTCCCAATGCTCATACAGGCCCGCAAAGGCGAAGGGTTTTCCGTTGTCTGATGTGATGCAGTAGGGTTGCTTCCCCCTGTTGGTCGCCTTCCACTCGAAGTATCCGCTGGCGGGGATCAGGCATCGGCGATGTTTGAAAGCCGTACGGAATGACGGTTTGCTATCGATGGTCTCCGCGCGGGCATTGATGGTGCGGTAAGCGAACTTTTTGTCTTTTGCCCAGGAAGGTATCAATCCCCAATGCAAGCGGACCAATACCCTGACATCGCCTTTCGATTTGATGGCAGCTATCTGCTGAGAGGGTGCGATATTGTAATGCGGACTGATATGCGGTGAAGAAGCTAGGCCAAAATATTCGATCAGTTCCTCAGCGGCCACATCGAGATAAAACCTGCCACACATAGATCCACCATCGCCTCATTGTTTGGTTGAAGTGGACGCCCAGTATCCCTATCAGGGCCTGTTGACAGGCACTTTACAGGAACAATTACTGACAAATATATCGTTGTCGATTCGAACTCTGATTTTATACCCATGTTAGCTGATGTGAGCGTCAAATGAGAGTCATAGGTTAGCGGGGTGTCTATCGGGCCATGATCTTGATCGCTGGCTACAATGAGTGTTCAGGTAGCGATTTTACGATCGGGGCGGTTAGCTCCAATATTTCACGCATTAAAAAGGCAAAATCCTGATACTTCGATATAATTCAGTTGCTTACACTGTAATCGAAAGGATTTTGCCTGTGACAAACTGCACCCAGACTGCCTTTGATTTTCCAGCCCTAAAACGCCGTAAGGTTCAAGCCGAGTTTTCCGGTGGCGATATCACCTCGGACGGCGGCGTGTTGCTGCTGCGTGAGATCGACAGGCGTCTGGGATTGCTCGAGGCGGTTGATGCGGTCATCCCCGACCCGCGAGATCCCCGCTATATTGAACACAGCCAGTTGAGCCTGTTGCGCCAGCGAGTCTATGGGCTCTGCCTGGGTTATGAAGATCTGAACGACCATCAGACACTACGCACCGACCCGGCCCTACAGAGCTCGATCGAACGCGAGGAGGTACTGGGCAGCCAGTCGACACTTTGTCGGCTGGAGAACCGGGTCGATCGCCGGGTTGCCGTTGATGTCCACAACCTACTGCTCGAGCAGTTCATTGCCTCATATGATGCACCACCCGATGAGCTGATCCTGGATTTCGACGCCACGGATGATCCGGTGCATGGCCGCCAGGAAGGCCGCTTCTTTCACGGCTACTACGATCACTACTGCTTCCTGCCCCTGTATGTCTTTTGTGGCGATCAACTGCTGGTGAGTTATCTGCGGCCCAGCCGGATCGATGCGCCCAAGCATGCCTGGGCGATTCTGGCGCTGTTGGTCAAACGCCTGCGCCGGGCTTGGCCTGAAGTGCGTATCATCTTTCGGGGCGATAGCGGCTTTTGCCGTCACCACATGCTCAGCTGGTGCGAGCGCAACGCTGTGGGCTATATCGTGGGCATCGCCAAGAATGACGCCTTGCTGCGGTGTATCCGTGAGCCCATGCAGTGGGTTGAGGAACTGGCGAAGCGAACCGGCATGAAGATGCGGGAATTCTTTCAGTTTCACTATGCCGCCAGCACCTGGAAGACGCGTCGCAAGGTGATCGCCAAACTGGAGGTCACCGACAAGGGGCCAAATCCACGCTTCATCGTCACCAACCTGGCCGGCGACAAACAGCGCCTTTACGATGACCTCTACTGCGCCCGTGGTGACATGGAGAACCGAATCAAGGAGCAGCAACTGGGGCTGTTCGCCGATCGCACCAGCGCGCATTACTGGTGGGCCAATCAGTTTCGTCTACTGCTGTCCAGTCTGGCCTATGTGCTGATGGAGGCCATCCGGCGCCTCGCGCTGAAGGGCACGGAACTGGCGCGTGCACAGATGACCACGATCCGGCTCAAACTGTTCAAGATCGGGGCGGTCATCATTCGCAACACGCGACGGATCCGCTTCCTGCTCTCCAGCACCTATCCCTATCAGGCGCTGTTTTTCCAGGTGGCGGCACGACTCAAGCCGGGATAGCCCGGCAGAGTGCTGCCCCGGCACGTTGATCAACAATGGGGGTAAGGGGGAGTCTGCCCGGAGGGTGGAAAATCAGGGCTTGATAGAGGTTTGGTTCCCAGTGAGGGCAAACCATCCAAGCTTGGCCATATCACCGGCTAAATTTAAAAACGGATGAAACATGCGGGTTAGAGGGCGGTCCATGCAGGTTGAATTTCACCACAGCATCGATGAGTTGAGGCAAACCGAGTGGGATGCGTTGGTACGCGACGATAATCCCTTCCTGAAGTACGCCTTTCATGCCGCGCTGGAGCATCATGATTGTGTAGGCAGGAAGTTTGGCTGGATGCCCTGTCATCTGGTGATTCGTGATGATGAGCGTATGGTCGGGCTCTCCCCGCTCTATATCAAGACGAACTCCTATGGCGAATTCGTCTTTGACCATGCGTGGGCAGACGCCTATCAGCGAAGCGGCATGCGCTACTACCCTAAAATGGTGAGTGCGATTCCCTATACCCCCGCTTACGGTGAGCGGCTTTTGGTTGCTCCGGACGCGGATGCCGGCCAACTGCGAAGAGTGATGATTACTGCAACCAGGCAGCTGGCGATCGAATCCGGTTTTTCTTCGATGCACTGGTTGTTCACCACCCGGGAAGAGGGGGCGTTGCTAAGGTCGATGGGCATGCTGGAGCGCCTGGGTGTGCAGTTTCACTGGCACAATCAAGCGTATGAGGACTTCGATCACTTTCTTGCCCGATTGACGGCGAAGCGCAGAAAGAACATCCGGCAGGAGAGGCGGAAGGTGATGGATGCCGGGATACGGTTTCGGGTGTTGCATGGTGATGAGGTCTCGGATAGTGAGTGGCAGTTGTTTGCGGGTTTCTATACAAAGACCTTCGAGGAGCGCTATAGCCTCGCTACCTTGAATAGCGGTTTTTTTCGTGAGGTGGGCCGCAGCCTGGGGGAGCAAGTAGTCCTGATCCTGGCCTATGATGGTGCGGCCTGTATTGCCGGTGCGTTGCTCTATCGCAGTCCGTCGGTGCTCTATGGCCGTCACTGGGGCGCTTTGCATCACTATGACAGCCTCCACTTCGAGACCTGTTACTATCAGGGTATCGAGTATGCCATCAAGCACGGATTGCAGCGTTTCGAGCCGGGCGCACAAGGGGAGCATAAGATCTGGCGAGGTTTTCTGCCTGTTCAGACCCGCTCCTACCACTGGATCGGTGATCCGCAATTCAGTCTGAGTATCGGGGATTTTCTCTCCAGAGAGACGCCGGCGATCGAAGATTATGAAAAAAGCCTCCTCTCAAGCTCACCATACAGGGACAAATCGTTTCCTGAATGACTGTAACTATAAGATTAAACGGTAAAAAATAATAAATACCCCAATTTATTACGAATTTTTTTACGATAAAAGTTGACTAATTTACTTAGTTACTCTAGTCTAATTACCAAGTGATTTACTGGGTAATGTAAAGAGTACCACTGGAGAAAACCAATGAGATTGTCAACAAAAGGTCGTTATGCGGTTACCGCTATGCTGGATCTTGCACTAAATGGCAAAAACGGTCCGGTCACACTGGCTGAGATATCCGAAAATCAGGGAATCTCACTGTCATATCTGGAACAGCTGTTCGCTGCTTTGAGAAACAAGGATCTGGTACGCGGTGTCAGAGGGCCTGGCGGCGGCTACTATCTGGGTAAAAGCGCCGATGAGATTTCAATCGCCAACATTATCTGTGCGGTCGATGAGTGGGTGGAGTTCACCCGCTGTGGCGGCAGGCAGAACTGCAGTGGCGGCGCCCGCTGTCTGACACACACCCTATGGGATGATCTCAGCAGCGAGATATTCAATTTCCTGGCAAACATTTCACTCGGCGATCTGGTGCGCAGAAACCTGAACAAGGGTGAAGATTCAGAGGAAGCACCGTTAACGGTCGTAGGCGACTCCAGCTCTCAGGCCGCCTGATTCTGCATGGAATTGATTCACTCCCGGGGTGGAGGCCGATTGGCCTGCCACCCCGTGGCGTATTGGGATAACACCATATAACTTGCTTGCCGAATCGGTTATGATTCACGGTTTTTCGGCCAGTTGCTTCCGTGCAGACACTTATATCCATTGCAGATTTCATTCGCTGGGGCGCCAGTCGCTTCTCAGAGGCAAATCTGTTTTTTGGGCATGGTACCGACAATGCATTGGATGAATCCGCTGCCTTGGTCCTGGGCGCACTACATCTCCCCCCCGATCTCCCTGCAAACTGGTTCAGCTGCCGATTGACGGCCGATGAATGTGAACGCGTGGTCGGGTTGATACAGCGCCGGATCGATGAACGCGTGCCGCTCCCCTACCTGTTGGGGGAGGCCTGGTTTGCCGGTATGAGATTTCATGTCAACGATCAGGTGCTGATCCCCCGTTCACCCATCGCAGAGCTGATTGAAAAGGGGTTTACACCCTGGCTGGGGCCTTCAGCGGAACCGCGGATTCTTGATCTCTGCTGCGGCAGTGGCTGTATCGGTATCGCTGCGGCGGCCTATCTTCCCGAAAGTCATGTCGATCTGGCCGATATCTCCACCGGTGCCTTAGAGGTGGCGAAGCGGAATATTGCTGAATATGGTCTGCAGGCGCGCGTGACGCTCCATCAATCGGATCTTTTCGAGAAGCTGCCGGTTAAAAAGTATGACCTGATCCTGTCCAATCCTCCCTATGTAGGCGCGGCCGAAATGGAGGGTCTTCCTGATGAGTACCGGCATGAACCGGTATTGGCCCTGCAGGCGAATGAAAACGGGCTTGAGATTGTCCAACGGATACTGAAACAGGCGAAGAGGTATCTCTCCCCCCGGGGTATAATGATCGTCGAGGTTGGAAACAGTGCCCAACTACTGATGGACAGCTACCCGGAAATCCCCTTTGTCTGGCTCGATTTCGAGCGTGGTGGGGAGGGGGTATTTCTGCTGTCGGCGGCTGATCTGGCAGAATAGGCGAAGGGTATGTTCACAGTGATCGGACGAAATATTCGGATTAATGAGAGACTGGACAGCAGATGAGCTTACAGCGTGCGCGCAGTGCGGAAGAGTATGTGGAGTGGGTCAAGCAGGCCGTCTTCGAAGTTGACGACCTTAGAGACTGCTACGACTATCAGATGGATGAGATGGGCCGGTATCCGTCATTCCTCGAGCCATTGGAGGAGGGCATCAAGGCCCTCTACCGCCAGATGGAGGAGGGTGAATATCACTTCGGCCGCGAAGACCTGTCGTTTATGTCACTGGTAAACCGCCATGGCGACGATATTCCCTTTGCCATTTTGTTACGTCAGATCAATGAAACACATCGCAAGGGCATAGAAGTGGATATGGAGTAGACGACTGTTTGCCGCCCGCCCGGTGTAATATCAAATACTATTAGAGATAATTCATTCATGGATCATTCGACACAATTCGATCTTGAGCTGATCGCCAAATATGATCAGAGCGGTCCGCGCTACACCTCCTACCCCACAGCGGTTCAGTTCCATGATGGGTTTAACGAGGAGGAATACAAGCGGATCGCAAGGGAGAGCAACGAATCCTCCAATCCCCTATCGCTCTATTTCCACATACCCTTCTGCGACACGGTCTGCTTCTACTGTGCCTGCAACAAGGTGGCGACCAAGGACCGCAGCCTGGCGGCGGGCTATCTCGCCCGCCTCCATGAAGAACTGCGCATGCAGTCGGAGTTGTTCGACGCTTCGAGAGTTGTGACCCAACTCCACTGGGGAGGAGGGACACCCACATTCATCAGCCATGACGAGATGCGCGAACTGGTGGCCCAGACACTCAAGGCCTTCACCCTGCTGGACGATGATACGGGTGAGTATTCCATCGAGATAGACCCCAGGGAGGCGCAAGGGGATACCATCAAGCTGCTGCGTGAGTTGGGCTTCAATCGCATGAGCCTGGGTGTGCAGGATTTTGATCAGCGGGTGCAGAAAGCGGTAAACCGGATCCAGAGCAAGGATGAAACCCTGACTGTACTACAGTCCGCCCGGGATGAGGGTTTTCGTTCCATCAGCATCGATCTCATCTATGGGCTGCCTTTCCAGAGCGTTGAGAGCTTCTCCAGCACCCTGGATCAGATTCTCGAGGTCGATCCTGACCGGCTCTCGGTATTCAACTATGCCCACCTCCCGGAGCGCTTCAAACCGCAGCGGCGCATCAACGAGGAGGAGCTGCCGCCCCCGCAGGAAAAGCTCGATATCCTGCAGATGAGCATCGAAAAGCTATCGGCGGCCGGTTATGTCTACGTTGGAATGGATCACTTCGCAAAGCCGAATGATGAACTGGTGCTGGCGCAGGAGGACGGTACCCTGTATCGCAATTTCCAGGGTTATTCGACCCATGCCGATTGCGATCTGATCGGCCTGGGGGCTACCTCGATCGGTATGGTGGGTCCGAGCTATGCGCAGAACATGCGCAGTCTCGATGAGTATTACCAGCGCATCGACAGCGGCAGGCTGGCGGTCTTCCGCGGGGTGGAACTGAACCGGGATGACCGGTTGCGGCGTGATGTGATTACCCGACTTATCTGCCACTTTTCCCTTTCAATGGCGGATGTGGAGAAGCACTGGAATATTGTGTTTGAAGCGTATTTCGCCAACGAGATCGAATCGTTGCAGGGGATGGTTGCGGATGGCCTGCTGAGCATCGATGATGACGAGATCAAGGTGCTGCCGAGGGGGCGCTTGCTGATCAGAAATATCTGTATGCAGTTCGATGCCTATCTCAGCAGCAAGCAGTCGCAGGGGAGTTTTTCCAAGGTCATCTGACGGACAATCTGTTGTTTATTCCGCTTCCCACGATCCTCCGTGGGAACCCCTATCCTGTGCTTCATTTATCGCGGAGATCTGCATTCCCGCACGGGAGTGAGGGATTAAGGGTCAGTGGAAATGTAGGGTGCGGCTTGCCGCACCGCAATCGGCCTCTTCAGTTGTTCGGTATCAACGCCCTCTGCGCTTTCTTGTTGCCCTGCGCTGCCGCCTGCTGAATCCAATGCATGGCCTGGCGGTCACTCTTCTCGACGCCCAAACCGTGATAGAACAGGTAGCCCAAGGCATATTGCGCCTTGTCGTTGCCGGCGGCGGCAAGTGGAAAGATCAATTGGAAAACCTTTTTATATGCCTTGATGTTATAGGCCAGGTGCGCCTCTTTGAGAATGGCCGCGGTTTCGTCCATCTGCGCACTGTCGGGTGTGGTGCTGCAACCGTTCAAGGCTATGAGACCTGGCAGCATGCCGAGTAACAGAAGGGTGAATTTCAGTCGTGGGTGGATATTCATGGCATCAGCCTACCAGTTGATTGAGGTCGAAGATAGGAAGCAGTATGGCCAGCACGATAACCAGTACAATACCACCCATCACCAGGATAAGTATTGGTTCGAATAATCCTTGAATGGTCGAGACCAGGGTCTCGATCTCGCGTTCCTGGATATCCGCCGACCGCTCCAGCATGCCTTCCAGGTTGCCGCTCGATTCACCACTCGCCAGCAGGCTGAGGGTCATGGGTGGAAAGTAGCCCGTCTTTTCCAGGGCCCGGTAGAGGCTGGTGCCCTCCCGCACCCGGGAGGTGGCTTCCTCCACGGCATTGCGCATGGGCAGATTGGTCAACACCTGGGATGCGATACGCATCGCGTCCAGGATCGGCACGCTGCTGGCTGCCATGATGCTTAAGGTACGGGAAAAGCGGGCGGCATTGGAGGTGCGAACCAGACGACCGACCAAAGGGATGCGTAACATCATTCGGTGCCACCAGCGTTTGGGGCCGGGTTTTTTCAGCAGATAACTGATCAAAAGTCCGAGCAGCAGCAGCAGCAGTACAAAGATAGGGACACCGTAGGTACGGAAGACGTCACTGGTGGTCATCAGTGCCCGGGTGATCCAGGGAAGTTCTGCCTGCATGGTTTCGAACACTCGCGTTACCTGAGGCACGATATAGGTCAACAGGCCAACCACGATGAGAAAGGAGACGATGGTCAACAGTGCCGGATAGAAAAGGGCGAAGATGGTCTTCTGACGCATCTGCTGGCGTTGTTCCGTATAGTCGGCCAGGCGTTCCAGTACCACTTCGAGGTGCCCCGATTGCTCACCTGACGAAACAGTCTTGATATAAAGCTCGGGAAAGGTCTTGGGGAATTCACTCAGGCCATCCGCCAGGGTACGACCCTCCAGCACCTTTGCTCTTACGGCCAGCAGGGTGCGTTCCACGTGACGCTTATCGGACTGGGACGCGGTTGTCTTCAGCACATGTTCCAACGGTAGGCCGGACCTTAGCAGGGTCGCCATCTGGCGGGTTATCAATGCTAGCTCCATGGCATTGATATGGCGCTGAAAGAGGCTGCTTTTTCTTTCTTGAGTGGCGCCGCTTGCTACATCGATGGTCAGTGGCGTGAGGCCTGATTCGCGCAATTGCTGGCGTACCTGTCTCGGGCTGTCACCCTCCAGTACGCCGCGTCGCTCCTTCCCTGTCGGGTCGAGTGCTACGTATTCAAAGGCGTCCAAGGTTGATCAACCCTCCTGGGTAACGCGGATGATTTCGTCGATCGTGGTATCGCCACTGAGTACGCGCTTCATTCCATCCTTACGGATACTGTCGCTCATGGTTCTGGCATGCTCCAGCATTTCGATTTCGCCGCTGCCCTTGTGGATCAGGTTGCGCAGTGTCTCATCGATGGTGATGAGTTCATAGATACCCGTCCTGCCCAGGTAGCCATGGTTATGGCACTTCTCGCACCCCGTTGAGGTATAGAGCGTAATCTCCTCGGTTGGGGGACGCTCCAACATCTGCAACTCCTCTTCACTGGCCGTGTAGGGTAACTTGCAGTGCGGGCAAAGGGTGCGCACCAGGCGTTGAGCGAGTACGCCGATCAGGCTGGATGAGAGCAGAAAGGGCTCTACGCCCATGTCGCGAAGACGGGTAATACTGCCGATGGCGGTATTGGTATGCAGGCTCGACATCACCAGATGGCCGGTCAGACTGGCCTGCACGGCAATCTGGGCGGTTTCCAGGTCCCGGATCTCACCCACCATCACCACGTCCGGGTCCTGGCGCAAGATGGCGCGTAAACCGCGCGCGAAGGTGAGATCGACCTTGTTGTTAACCTGAGTCTGGCCGATGCCGTCGAGGTAATATTCGATGGGATCTTCGACGGTCACGATATTACGACTCTGGGTGTTGAGTCGGCTCAGGGCCGCATACAGGGTCGTGGTTTTACCCGAGCCCGTGGGGCCCGTGACCAGAAATATGCCGTGCGGTCGTTTGATGATGCCCGGATCGACCTGCAGCAGAAGTTCCCTCGACATGCCGAGTTGCTCCAGATCGAGCCGTCCCGCCTGCTTGTCCAGCAGACGCAGAACCACCCGTTCGCCATAACTGGAGGGGAGAGTGGAGACGCGAACGTCCACCGGACGGTTGCCTACCTTGAGGGAGATTCGTCCATCCTGCGGGATGCGCTTTTCGGCAATATCGAGCTGGGCCATGACCTTGATGCGTGAGACCAGAAAAGACGACACGGTACGCGGCGGGGTGAGGACTTCACGCAATACGCCGTCGACGCGGAAACGCACGACCAGGCGATTTTCGTAGGGTTCGATATGGATGTCGGAGGCCTGTTCCTTGATCGCTTCGGTAAACAGGGCGTTGATCAGTCTGATGATCGGGGCGTCGTCGTCGCTTTCGAGCAGATCTTCAGGCTGGTTCAGTGCCCGTGCCGCATTGTCGAGATCGATGTCGTCGCCCATCGTCTCCATGATCTGGCTGGACTGTTTCGAACCCGCTTCATAGATCTGAGAAAGCTGTTTCTCCAACGTCTCCTCATCGACCTGGGTGTAGATCAAGGGTTGCGAAAAGAGTCGGCGTACCTCATTGAGCACACCGAGCGAGACCCCCGGTTTATGTACCAGCTGAAGCTGATTCTGCTGATCGTCCCTGACGATGACAACGCCATGACGACGGGCGAAGGCATAGGGCAGTTGGACCGGTGTCTGCGTGGTTTCATCAAGCAGCACCGAATCTGCAGTGAGCTCGTCGACCATCTGCGAAGTGGGTGAGGAGTTCTCAGACATGCCTCGTTCCTCTCCGATCAATGTTCGGGTTCCAGCTCTTCATCATCAAATGGCGGGGCGAGGGTGCCGAAGCGTGGCGGCAGGACCGGCATCTCCTCATCCGACATCAGATTGATACCCTCCTGCTTCATTCTGAGTTGCTGGGCGCGGAAGAAGTTGTATTTGTCGCTGGCGATCTGGGTGTTGATGGCGTCATCCCGGATTACAACCGGACGCAGAAAGACCATCAGGTTGCGTTTTATCTTGGTTGTCTTGTTGGCGCGAAACAGGGCGCCCAGCAAGGGTATGTCGCCCAAAACCGGCACCTTCTCTTCAGTCTGCTGCAGGTCCTCCTCGATCAGCCCGCCCAGCACGATGGTATTTCCATCGTCCACCATGACCACGGTCTTGATGGTCCGCTTGTTGGTGACGATATCGCTGGTGCCGGAACTGGCGGAGGCGTTGATGCTGGATATCTCCTGTTCGATCTCCAGTTGAATCGAGTTGCCCTCGTTGATCTGCGGTTTCACTTTGAGGGTCAGGCCCACATCCTCCCGCTGCACGGTCTGGAAGGGGTTTACCGGGTTGCTGACCCCACCGGTCGAACTGTAAGAGCCGGTGATGAAGGGCACGTTCTGGCCGATTACGATTTCAGCTTCCTGATTGTCCAGGGTGGTGATCGTCGGCGTGGAGAGGATGTTGGAGGTGGAGTCACTCTCCAGGGCCTGGATCAGGGCGGCGAAATTGATGCGGTTACTGTTGAATCTTCCAAAACCCAGAGAGGTGCCGGGGCCGAGCGAAACCCCGGTTCCGGCGGCCGCTGAGGTTGGAATATCCGATATTCTGGGCGAGCCCAGGTTAATGACGCCGATGGGGCCTTTGTCATCCGGACTGCCATCGACGATCCATTGCACGCCGAGCTGTTTCGCCTTGTCATAGGATACCTCGGCGATGATCGCCTCCACCAGGACCTGAGCCCGGCGGATATCGAGTTTGCGGATAATCGCCTGCAGGGCTCTGAATTGATCGGGCGGCGCGGTGATGATCAGTGCGTTGGCGGCCTCATCGGCCTGGATGTTGATCGGCAGTGTGGGTTTTCCCTTGGCCGCCGTTTTGCCGCCCCCCTGCTTGGTCTCGTCCAGATTTTCACTGACACCCGTCAATACCTGCACCAGGTCTGTGGCGTTGGCGTATTTCAGGTAGATGACCTGGGCGTTGCCCTCGTTGTCAAAAGGGGTGTCGAGGTGCTCGATGATTACCCGCGAGCGTAATCTGGCCGTCGGATCGCCGCTGATCAACACACTGTTGGTGCGTTCGTCCGCGACCAGTTTGGTGGCATTCATCTGACCCTTTGCCGCGGGGGTCTGTAGTCCGTTGAGGATGCGTACCACCTCGGAAGCGGAGGCATGCTGCAGCGTGATCACCTCGATCGAGCTGTCGCTGACCCGGTCGATCTGATCGATGATCTTCATCAGCCGGTCAACATTCTGACGGCGGTCGGAGATAATCAGGACATTGGTGTCCGGGTAGGCGGCTAGGTGGCCCTCCTGGGGTATCAGGGGCCGCAGGATCGGTACCAGTTGCGCGGAGGTGACGTTCTTGACCTGGATGATGCGTGTGACGATCTGATCCCCAGGCAGTTGTCCGAGGGCGTTGACCGTGGGAATCCCGCCCTGTTTGGCCTTCACGTCGGGGACCACCTTGATCACATCGCCGCTGGGGATGGTTGAGAAACCATGCACTTCGAGGATCGAGAGGAACACCTGATAGAACTCATCGCGATCCATCGGGTGGGCTGATATGACCGTCACTTTCCCCTTCACCCTGGGATCGATGACGAAGTTCTTTCCGGTGTGTTCGGAGACCGTCTTGATCAGGGCCTCTATGTCGGCATTGTTCAGATTGAGGGTAATCTGTTCCGCGTGGCCAAGTGGGATCCACGAAAGGTTAAACAGGGCGACGGTGCACAGCATGAGGGCAAGGCGTGAGAACAGGCCGGTGCGCGGGTGCTGTCTATCCATGAAAAGGGTTGGCAAAATACTCATTGTTGAATCGGTTCCATCGAAGTCTCGCACCCGAATCGCGGCACCTGCGGGTGTGTGATTTGGGGCAGGATCAGATGTGGATGGTGAAAATCTTTATTCATCATGGGTTTATGGTAAATATATAATGCATTATATATTAGCAGATGATGGGGCGTTGGCATACAGGTCTGAATCGGCCTCGATAGTTGCACCCGATCACAGAAAATACCTATAGACTACCGCTGAAACTGATTCGATAACTACCGTCGGGTTGGCTTTTTGCAACGGCCTTCAATGCGCTGCTCAAACCGGGGTCCGATCCGGCGCCAGGTTTGATCGCGCCGTTCAGATTATAGTTTCCTTCGTTACTGAGACTCAGTTCACCATCCACCGAGGTGCCCCCGCCCAGGTCATTGATCTTGATACTGATATTGCCGTTATCGTCAGTCGTCACATCGGCTTTGAGATTGCCCTCCTTGAGGCTGAAGGGGCGAAGCAGAGCCGGATTGAGCCATTTGATCTCTCCCTCAGCCGAGGTAACGCGTTCAGTCCCGATGGCGACATGACTCAGATTGAGTTCAACATCCCCCTCAACACTGATCTGGTTGAGGTCCGCCATGTCGGTAATTATCGATGCCGGGAGTTGACCCTCTACATTCTTCAGTTGGATACCACCCAGGGTGCGGGCTACATTGGCATCGATTTTGTTATTCATGTGCCGCAGTTCAAGATCGAAACTTATCCTGCCGAGAAGCAGGCCGCTCGGTGCGAAGCGCCACTTAATCTTGTCAAGGGGCACTCCCTGATAATTGATGGCTTCCATTTTACCGCGCCACAAGCTCCCTTTAATGGTTGCGTAAGAGAAGGGCAGTTTACCGTTCTCGGCCAGTGCCCAGCCTATGATGTGTTGTGCCGGGGTCCCTGCAAGCAGAAAAATCAGGTAACCACCCAAGCCGATCAATAGAAAACTCCACCAGCGCATCAAGCTCCCCCTGCCCGCTGCAGGACCAGTCGTGCATTGACCAATCCCGGTTTGTCTTGTCTGTCGATCGTCAGGGAGTCGATCTCGATGGCGTGGGTTTGCGTCAGCTGCCCCAGCCATTTGATGATAGTGTCGAATGGCGCCTCTTCGATCCATAATTGAACGGCATTGTCGCCCTGGGGTTTAATGCGCTGGATCTGTTGTCTCAGTCGGATTTTCTTTGCCGTTCTAGCAACCAGGGTGAGCAGCGCCTCATTACTGCCGGTGCTTTTTCCCCGCTGTTGGCTACGCAGGTTTTTGACCAGATCGAGGTTGTCCTGCATCCAGTTCAGCGTGAGCTGTTGACTCTCGACCAGCAGTGCCTTCTTGTCCAGGGCCTGATTGAACGGGCGCCACAACAGCAGATAGACAAGCAACAGTAAGATGGCTGCAGCGCCGATAATCAGGGCCATGTGCTCCTGAGGGGTTTTTGACTGCCACCACTTCTTCATGGATTCACTCCACTGATACGTAGATGTGAAGTGACCTGGTTGCCGGTGGCATTGGCCGAGCGGATCTCAACCGCGAGTTTTTTGGCCTCGATAGTCTGCTTCAAATTCTCCAATGCCTGCAGCTCCTTGATGATTAATTGCAGATCGAGTTTGCCATCCCGGAAACTTATGCTTTCCAGGGTGGTGTTTGGACTGCTTTTTATGACCGAAGCGGCAGGTACGAAGAGGCTGGTGAATTGCAGGAAACTGCCGGAATCTCCTTGGCGCAAGCTCTTCAGTTTCTGCTCCATCTGTACCTTCGGGTCGACGATGCGTTTTACTTCCGGGAAGGCCTGTTGAAAGGTCTCTCTGATCTGTTTGTCGAGTGCGGCACTCTGTTGTTCGTAGTGGCGGTATTGCTGGATGCTCATCAGCAGGGTTAGACCAATGAATACCGCCGCCAGCACGGCGGCGGGAAGCCAGCGTTTCCATTGCAGCGTCAGCTTGACGACTCGCAGATAATCACCCTGAAGCAGGTTGACCTGCTGTTTATCGATCAGATTATCGGCCAGCAGGGCGGTCAACTCGGCATGGGCATCGAGTCGTTTCGTACTGATTTCATAGTCGCCGTCGAACTGGTTAATATCGATCAGGTCCTGGGAGTCAGGGGATTGAAAGAGATCGATCTTGCCAGGCGGATGCTCGCTGTTTTGCTGCAGGGCAAGCCTGAGTAATGCCTCGCCGTTGATGGCGTCGGCGCTGAAGCCCCTTGTTCGATCGGTGCGGACATTCAGAATCCGGCTGTCCTGATAGAGGGTCCAGGCACCGTTCTCGTAGGGTAGAGAGAGCAGATCGGCATAGATGGCGATAGGTTCGATTCCCGCTGTTTCGAGGGTCTCCAGCCAGCGGTCCAGTCTCTGCCTGGCGATGACCAGGACAGGGGTGATGTCATCGCTGTCGATATTGCCTGCGGCAAAATGGAGCTGATCGACATCCTCGGTCAATTCATTCTCAAGGGAGAATGGTATCGCCTGAATCAGACGCTGCCGGTTTCTGGTCGGGATCCGGACCTCGGTGATGAGCAGTTCGGTGGCGGGAATAAAAACCAGGGTACGTCGGCCCTTCGCCAATTTCGCCGCATCCGCCAGGGTCCCTTCGGCCGGTTGCGGATTGGCGCCGCCCTTGACCAGCCAACTGACCTTGCTGCAGTCGCTGTCATGGCACTGAACTACCAGGCGTTCAGCCATTAGAAAGCTCCGAGGGTCCGGGAAATGACAACAACATCCTTCTCACCCTTATACATTTGACTGACTAATCTTTGGCTGCTGCTTTCCATCCGGACAACCGTCTCCATTTGAAAATATTGGCTCTCAACAGAGATTAACGAGGTTACTTTTTGAGAGTTTACTTTATTTTCATCCAAAAGTGCTTTTAGTCTCGTTATAAATGCACTTGGCTGTTTGAACGGGTCATCTTCCCGGTCACTGATCAACTGCTCTGCATCTGCTTCGTTCAGGTTTTCAACCAATGCCTGGATGATTAATGCATCGGCAGTGTTTACATTGATTTTGGTCTGTTCCGGCAGGGTTATGATATAGGGGGCCAGTTTCTCATACACCTCTCGGTCCACGCCTTTGATGAGCCTCAGTTCGGTTGGGCTGGCCATAGCTCCGTTGGCGGTACGGTAGGGTGGATCCAAATTGAGATATTCCATATCTTCCGCACCATCGGGGTAGAGCGATTTGACATCCTCATCCAACCAGTCAGCAGCGGCTTGCGCAATCGACTCGGGTAACTCCAAAATCACCAGAAGACGCTGGAAAAGGGCTAAATTTTCACCAACTGACTGCTTATCCTCATCGCTCGCGTCCATTTTCAGATAGAGATTGTTGAGATTGAATCTGGCTTGCAGATCGGTTGTGACCGCCTGTACCTGGCCGCCCTCGACAGGGGTTGGCGGAAGCTCCTGGGCCCAGTCTTCGTCAAGACCGTCGTAGTTTCCATCCTGCTTGTTATTGTTTAGGTCCCTGATCAGCATTCCCCGCGACCAGGCTTCACTGCCCAGGGTAAAGAGATAGCCCTGGTCGGCGGCGAAAATATTACTGCTGCGGCGAATGTTCAACTGCAGTTCATGGGTCATGGCCACGGCAGCGATGGAGGCGATCGTAACGACGATGATGGCGGTGATCAGGGCAACACCTTTTTCATGCACCGATCTGTGAGCGGTTATGCCTGGCATGTGACCTTACCCATTCTCAACCGGTACAGGCTGTTTCGCACGGAACAGTCGCCGAATCGTACCCCAGTCTTCGAGTTCCAGCCTCAGTTCGATAGAGACCGGCAGTAGACTTGGGTCCTCGTCCGCCTCCCCGGTTGTCCGGGGTGGCCATTCCCGCTTCTCCTGCAATGCCTTGTCATAAAAGACCAGTTCCAGCGACGAGATCTCTTCGATCAGTTTTTGTCGGTGAGGTTCACTCTCCCGGGGTCTGTCCAGGGTAGGCCAGGTGAGACGGAAGAGGGTGTTATCCTCCAGGACGTAGCCGACACGCTGAAGATTGCTGCGTGACAACTGCATCGGATTGGAAAAGCCCCCGCGGGTAAGTTCCAACAGGATGCCGGATATACCGCCACTCTTCAGGGCAGGCTGCTGATCACCGTATTGATCGCGCACCGGTCGACCCACTAACTGTTCAATATCCCGCTGCATCAGATTGAGTCCGAGTTGGAGCTTGGCGATACGTTGACCGTACTGGCTGGTCTGGTGTTCCGTGTCGAGAATAACCTTCAGGCCCGAATAGACGAATGTCGCGAGAATAGCGAAGATCGTTATGGCGATCAGTAGTTCCAGCAGAGTAAAACCGTGACTTCGAGAGTGGTGGTTCATATTGCTTACTTAAATCGGTTGGGGCAGAAAACTCACAAGCCGCGTTACAGCTTCGTCATCCCCCCTGTTGCGAAACACGGCTATTTCCACCTTGCGAACCCGGTCATCCGGGGTTTTGCTGACGGTTCGTTGCCAATGCCATTTAGTCAGGCCCATCTCTTCGTCACCCTGCTGTTTCCCGGTTGCCGGCCACTTGTTGCCAACCTGTAACTCGGTGATCTGGTTCAGCGCCACCCAGTGCGCCAGGGTTTTGTCCCTTAAATAACCGACGTTGACGGACTGGTTGGCTGCAACCGTGATGATCGAAGCGAATGCGATCGCCAGTATCGCTAAGGCGATAAGGATCTCAAGCAGGGTAAAGCCCCGGATTCTTGGGTTATGAGCCTGGAATGCGCCGGTGCGGGAAAGATTAATAGGGCGAGACATGATCGAGTGTGCGCTCCCCCATCTCACTGCCAGTCAGCCTGTAGTAGCTCTCTAGCCGGTCGGAACTCAGCTTTATTTCGAAGGGGGTCATCTCACCGCTGTTGAGTAAAATGATCTCAGGGATGTTCTCCTCATCATCCTCTCCGGATTGCTGCGAGGAGGCGATTCTGAATTCCATACCTTCCGGCAACTGGCGTGAACGAAACAGGTTGTCCTCCATTGGTTGCCACGATCCCTCTTCCAGGCGCAGAAAGCCATACTCTTCCTCACTGATGTCAACCCCGATCAAGACTGATCTCAAAAGGGCCTCTTCACTTGCCAGCCCGATCAGATTGGATAGCCGCTGGGCCTCCGTCTTTAACTGGTCTTGCGGCGAACTGCGGCCCAAAGAGAGTGTGACGAAGTTGATCAGGATGCCGATGATGACGACTACCACCATCACCTCGATGAGTGTAAATCCCCGCTGGTTGTCTGCGGCGGTGTTTGAGTGGCTTTCCTTCACTCCAGATTCCAGTTCCCTAGGTCGTCATCGGCCGATTGGGAATCGAGCCCCGCGGAGTAGATATCGATCACGCCATGGGTGCCCGGATTGAGAAAGAGATAGGGATTGCCCCAGGGATCGACGGGTAATCGATCCAGATATCCACCCTCTTTCCAATTCCTCGGTTCCGGTGAATCGGTTGGTTTGCTTACCAACGCCTCAAGGCCCTGATCGGTTGTGGGATATATCATATTGTCGAGTCGATAGAGGTTGAGAGCGGCCTCCAATGCACGGATATCACTCTTTGCCTTGGTGATTCGGGCCTGTTCCGGCCTGTCCATGATCTTAGGTACGACAATTGCCGCGAGGATGCTGAGTATGACTACGACAACCATCACCTCTATTAGGGTGAAGCCCTTGAATTTCAAATAATTTCTTGTTTCATATCCGGTTTTGGCTTGAACCGGCAAGGAGGGAGTTGCTCTACGTGCTGCATTTAATGTCATGGTTTCAAATCCGCAAAAAAATATATCGGTAATGATGGTGGGCTATTATCGAGGGAATCCGTTATGGAATCTAGATTCATCTGTAAATCCGGTTCGAAGAGGTGAATCAGTTCACCATCCCATATACTATTGATTGGCCATTGCCTATCCTGATAATCACTATTAATGTTAACTTATTGAATAATAATGCATTCACCTGTTTGTGCGGGGTGACTGTAAATGAATGTGCAAATAAGTATTCAGGATAATACGTACACCAATGCAGGTAAAAAGTTCATTTGCATGTCTGTGTGGAAATCGCTATAGAGGATTAGCCCCAATATTTCACGCATTAAAAAGGCAAAATCCTGATACTTCGATATAATTCAGTTGCTTACACTGTAATCGAAAGGATTTTGCCTGTGACAAACTGCACCCAGACTGCCTTTGATTTTCCAGCCCTAAAACGCCGTAAGGTTCAAGCCGAGTTTTCCGGTGGCGATATCACCTCGGACGGCGGCGTGTTGCTGCTGCGTGAGATCGACAGGCGTCTGGGATTGCTCGAGGCGGTTGATGCGGTCATCCCCGACCCGCGAGATCCCCGCTATATTGAACACAGCCAGTTGAGCCTGTTGCGCCAGCGAGTCTATGGGCTCTGCCTGGGTTATGAAGATCTGAACGACCATCAGACACTACGCACCGACCCGGCCCTACAGAGCTCGATCGAACGCGAGGAGGTACTGGGCAGCCAGTCGACACTTTGTCGGCTGGAGAACCGGGTCGATCGCCGGGTTGCCGTTGATGTCCACAACCTACTGCTCGAGCAGTTCATTGCCTCATATGATGCACCACCCGATGAGCTGATCCTGGATTTCGACGCCACGGATGATCCGGTGCATGGCCGCCAGGAAGGTCGCTTCTTTCACGGCTACTACGATCACTACTGCTTCCTGCCCCTGTATGTCTTTTGTGGCGATCAACTGCTGGTGAGTTATCTGCGGCCCAGCCGGATCGATGCGCCCAAGCATGCCTGGGCGATTCTGGCGCTGTTGGTCAAACGCCTGCGCCGGGCTTGGCCTGAAGTGCGTATCATCTTTCGGGGCAATAGCGGCTTTTGCCGTCACCACATGCTCAGCTGGTGCGAGCGCAACGCTGTGGGCTATATCGTGGGCATCGCCAAGAATGACGCCTTGCTGCGGTGTATCCGTGAGCCCATGCAGTGGGTTGAGGAACTGGCGAAGCGAACCGGCATGAAGATGCGGGAATTCTTTCAGTTTCACTATGCCGCCAGCACCTGGAAGACGCGTCGCAAGGTGATCGCCAAACTGGAGGTCACCGACAAGGGGCCAAATCCACGCTTCATCGTCACCAACCTGGCCGGCGACAAACAGCGCCTTTACGATGACCTCTACTGCGCCCGTGGTGACATGGAGAACCGAATCAAGGAGCAGCAACTGGGGCTGTTCGCCGATCGCACCAGCGCGCATTACTGGTGGGCCAATCAGTTTCGTCTACTGCTGTCCAGTCTGGCCTATGTGCTGATGGAGGCCATCCGGCGCCTCGCGCTGAAGGGCACGGAACTGGCGCGTGCACAGATGACCACGATCCGGCTCAAACTGTTCAAGATCGGGGCGGTCATCATTCGCAACACGCGACGGATCCGCTTCCTGCTCTCCAGCACCTATCCCTATCAGGCGCTGTTTTTCCAGGTGGCGGCACGACTCAAGCCGGGATAGCCCGGCAGAGTGCTGCCCCGGCACGTTGATCAACAATGGGGGTAAGGGGGAGTCTGCCCGGAGGGTGGAAAATCAGGGCTTGATAGAGGTTTGGTTCCCAGTGAGGGCAAACCATCCAAGCTTGGCCATATCACCGGCTAAATTTAAAAACGGATGAAACATGCGGGTTAGCTGCTTGAGTATCGGAATCATCGGTTATGCCATATCGGCCACACTATTCCTGCTCTTCAGTGTGATGCTTGTGACCAGCTGGCGCGGGCGAATAGAGGGGATCTATTTGCTGGCTGCCTCCGTGACCACAGCATGCTGGGCGCTGGCGGCTGTCGCATTGCAAGTGGACGAATCCGTCCTCACCAGAACTGCCTATCAAATCTTGGAGATAGCAAGAAATATTGCATGGTTCGTTTTCCTGTTCCGCCTACTGTTTAATTTGCAAAAGGCCTGCGGCAAAAATCTACGGAATCTGGCTTACATTCCAATCGCCATACTCATCGGATCAACCATACTGATTGTGGTCGAGCCGATATCCCAACTCTTCACTGTGCCGATTGGTACAGAGGGCTTTGCAAGTTACCCGTTAGTGGGTTATCTGGGATTCGCCATAGTCGGACTGACCCTGATCGAACAACTCTATCGCAGCACAAGACCTGAGATGCGTTGGGCCGTCAAATATCTCTATCTCGGGATGGGTGTCCTGTTTGTCTACGATTTTTTCCTTTACGCTGAAGCATTGTTGTTCAATCGGGTGGATACCACGCTGTGGCAGGCGAGGGGACTGACCAGTGCGCTCGCTGTACCTTTTGTGGCGATTGCGGCAACGAGAAATCCCAGCTGGTCCGTGCGCGTCTTTGTCTCGAAACAGGTGGTATTTCATGCCACCACAATCATTGCCGCAGGGGCCTACCTGGTGACGATGGCGGCGGTTGGCTATTACATCCGCTTTTACGGGGGAAGTTGGGGTAAGGCGACTCAGGTTGCCTTTGTATTCGCAGGAGTCATCTTTCTCATCACGGTATTGTTTTCGGGTAACCTGCGTTCAAAGTTAAAGGTCTTCCTGATTACTCATGAGGCTCAGCTATTGAGCCTGTGGTGCAAGCATAATGGAACCTACTGAATAAAAGAGGATTTCATCATGCCGAGAAATACTATTCAATTTCAAAAAGGTCTTGGTTTGCACGATTTTCTGGAACAATATGGGACCGAGGATCAGTGTCGACAGGCATTGTATGATTTGCGCTGGCCGACGGGCTATGTCTGCCCTGAGTGCGGCAACACAACAGGCTGTGAACTCAAAAAGCGTCAGATATATCAATGTCACAAGTGCCATCATCAGACTTCCCTGACCGCCGGCAGCATCTTCCATGGCACCAAGCTGCCGCTGAGAACGTGGTTTCTTGCGATCTATCTGTTGACCCAACGCAAGAAAAGTATCTCGGCGCTGCAACTTTCCCGCGAAATCGGGGTGAACTACAATACGGCCTGGCGACTCAAGCATAAGTTGATGCAGGTGATGATGGAACGTGAGCGTGGAAAAAAACTGGCCGGTCGCATCGAATTGGATGATGCTTATCTCGGAGGCGAGCAAGCCGGTAAGCGTGGTCGTGGGTCGCGCAACAAAATCCCTTTCGTAGCTGCTGTTGAGACGACGCGGGACGGCAGGCCCATGAAAATTCAACTGCGTCGTGTAAGGGGCTTCCGCAAACGTGAAATCGCCCGCTACGCCCGCTCCTGCTTGATGCCTGGCAGCGAAGTCTTTACCGATGGGCTTTGGTGCTTTAGTGGCGTGACAACCGCTGATTGCCATCATAACCCCATGGTGACGGGTGGTGGGCGCCAAAGTGTCCAGTATTCGTGCTTCAAATGGGTAAACACGATGTTGGGTAATGTCAAGAACAGTCTGTTGGGTACTTTTCATGCGATTCGAGATAAACATGTGTCGCGTTATCTTGCTGAGTTCGAATATCGGTTTAACCGCCGTTTCGATTTACCCGCCATGATTGAACGATTGCTTTTTGCCGCTCTTCGCACTCCACCTATGCCATATCGCCTCTTGAGAATGGCTGAGGTTTAGGGGTAATCAGGAAGGTCTTTGTCAACAAACACTTCTTCAGCTACAAGTATGACTGGCGTGATGAGTGGTTGCGGGTTGTGCAGACACTCTCCAACGGTAGAGGGGGTAAGGAGATCCGTATCCGGGTGATACAGGCGATCTCTGAATCAATCGATGCAGGTGGGGGATACCTCTGGATGTCGGATAATGCTGGCAGTTACCAGTGTGTCAGTCACTGGCAAGTGTCAGCAAACAATATCCTATTCGATTCAAGTGATTCATTGGTGACATATTTTTCCAACAGTGACTGGATTATCGACGTCCATGAATACAAACAGTTCCCAGAGCGTTATGAAAGCCTGAAGCTTGATGACCAGCTTATCGCTATTGACAATGCCTGGTTGATCATACCCGTCAAACACCACGAACAGCTTCTTGGCTTTGTCTTACTGACACAGCCAAAGCTAACCAAATCGGTCAACTGGGAGGACAGGGATCTGATCAAGGCTGCGGCGAAGCAGGCGGGCAGTTATCTTGCATTGTTACAAACCTCAGAGGCATTGAATCAGGCCAATCAATTCGAGGCATTCAACAGGCTCTCAGCGTTTGTGGTACATGACCTGAAAAACCTGATTGCCCAATTGGAATTGGTGGTAAAGAATGCCGAACGGCATAAAAACAATCCTGAATTTATGGATGATGCGGTCAAAACGATTGGCAATGCAGTCAGTAAAATGGGACGATTGCTTACCCAGTTGAGGCAGGGAAGGTTCGAATCAACAAAATCAAAAGAATTCCTGATTACCCCTAAACCTCAGCCATTCTCAAGAGGCGATATGGCATAGGTGGAGTGCGAAGAGCGGCAAAAAGCAATCGTTCAATCATGGCGGGTAAATCGAAACGGCGGTTAAACCGATATTCGAACTCAGCAAGATAACGCGACACATGTTTATCTCGAATCGCATGAAAAGTACCCAACAGACTGTTTTCGACATTACCCAACATCGTGTTTACCCATTTGAAGCACGAATACTGGACACTTTGGCGCCCACCACCCGTCACCATGGGGTTATGATGGCAATCAGCGGTTGTCACGCCACTAAAGCACCAAAGCCCATCGGTAAAGACTTCGCTGCCAGGCATCAAGCAGGAGCGGGCGTAGCGGGCGATTTCACGTTTGCGGAAGCCCCTTACACGACGCAGTTGAATTTTCATGGGCCTGCCGTCCCGCGTCGTCTCAACAGCAGCTACGAAAGGGATTTTGTTGCGCGACCCACGACCACGCTTACCGGCTTGCTCGCCTCCGAGATAAGCATCATCCAATTCGGTGCGACCGGCCAGTTTTTTTCCACGCTCACGTTCCATCATCACCTGCATCAACTTATGCTTGAGTCGCCAGGCCGTATTGTAGTTCACCCCGATTTCGCGGGAAAGTTGCAGCGCCGAGATACTTTTCTTGCGTTGGGTCAACAGATAGATCGCAAGAAACCACGTTCTCAGCGGCAGCTTGGTGCCATGGAAGATGCTGCCGGCGGTCAGGGAAGTCTGATGATGGCACTTGTGACATTGATATATCTGACGCTTTTTGAGTTCACAGCCTGTTGTGTTGCCGCACTCAGGGCAGACATAGCCCGTCGGCCAGCGCAAATCATACAATGCCTGTCGACACTGATCCTCGGTCCCATATTGTTCCAGAAAATCGTGCAAACCAAGACCTTTTTGAAATTGAATAGTATTTCTCGGCATGATGAAATCCTCTTTTATTCAGTAGGTTCCATTATGCTGTGCACCACAGGCTCAATAGCTGAGCCTCATGAGTAATCAGGAAAGAATTTTATGTGGAAGAATCGGTTGCCCAGGCTGTTAATCAACTTTATGCCTATTTGCCCAAGCCGCGACTTACGATCAATGCCAATTTCCTGAAAATCATCGCCGATAAGGACCGTTTCACCGCCATCATGGTGCATATGATAAAAAATGCACAGGAAGCGTCGCAGGAAGATGGTAAGGTCGATGTGACCGTGGACCGGGTCAACAACTATGCAGTGATTACGATTGAGGATAATGGGGTTGGGATGGATGCACTGTTCATTAAGGGAAGGTTGTTTCGACCGTTTCAAACGACAAAAGGAAATGCCGGGATGGGAATTGGAGTCTATGAAACCAGGGAGTACGTGAATTCCCTGAATGGCAAGATGAAGGTGGAGAGCGTTAAGGGTGTTGGAACTAAGTTCGAGATCAGTATACCGCTTGAGGTTGCGGGACAAGCAATCAATAATCACATATCGACCACGGCAGAGGCGTAGTTGTGAGTAAAGCTACTAACCAGATGAAATCGCTAATAATAGTTGAGGATGATCCGGGACTCCAGCGTCAACTCAAATGGAGTTTTGACGGATATGAGGTGCATATCGTCGGTGACAGGAAGAGTGCCATCAACTGTCTGAGGAAGACATCAGCGCCTGTGGTTACCCTTGATCTCGGTTTGCCGCCCGACCCGACCAATGTCAGCGAGGGATTCTCCACATTGCAGGAAATATTGAATTTAATTCCTCAAACAAAAGTCATAGTGGTGACGGGTAATGACGATCGTGAGAATGCCTTGAAGTCTATAGAATTGGGCGCCTATGATTTTTATCAGAAACCGATAGACCCTGATGTATTGCGGGTTATCATCGAACGCGCATTCAATGTACATGGCCTGGAAGATGAGAATCGCAGGCTTCATAACATGCAACGCAATTCACCCCTGGACGGCGTTATCGCAAACAGTCCGGAAATGCTTGAAGTATGCAGGATAATAGAGAAGATAAGCCCGACGGATATAACAGCACTTCTATTGGGCGAGAGTGGGACCGGTAAAGAGGTGCTTGCCAGGGCCATCCATGCCCTGAGCGACAGAGGCGATGAGAAATTTGCCGCTATAAACTGTGCTTCGATACCGGAAAATCTTTTGGAGAGCGAGCTTTACGGCTATGAAAAAGGTGCCTTTACGGGTGCCTCGAAAAGGACGGTAGGAAAGATTGAGACAGCAAATGGAGGAACCCTGTTTCTCGATGAGATCGGCGATATGCCCATGGGTTTACAGGCGAAGATGCTGCGCTTTCTACAGGAAAGGGTAATCGAGAGGGTTGGCGGCAGGGAGGAAATACCTGTGGATATCCGGGTGGTCTGCGCAACCAATCAGGATTTGGAAGAGAAAATAGCACAGGGTGAGTTTCGCGAGGACCTCTATTACCGAATCAGTGAAATCTCTATCAATATACCACCACTAAGGGAGCGTGCGGGTGATGCGGTGCTGCTGGCTTGGTCATTTTTAAAAAAATATGCGAAGCAGAACACTTCGAAAGTCAGCGGATTCACTAAGGAAGCATTGAAAGCCATCGAGGGCTATAGCTGGCCAGGGAATGTCAGAGAGCTTGAAAACAGAATAAAACGTTCTGTGGTTATGGCTGATGACCAAATGATTACTCCCAGTGAACTGCAATTGACCGAAGGGAGCGAGGATTTGATGCCGGTCAATTTGAGAGAGGTCAGGGAGCAGGCAGAGGCAAAAGCGATAATACGTGCCATGAGCTTCGTTGGTGGAAATGTATCAAAGGCGGCTGATCTACTGGGGATCAGCAGGCCAACCTTATATGACCTGGTGAATAAATACGGTCTAAAATAGATCGATTCCGGAGTTGCGGAGTGTTTTCAATACGACTGCATTTGATGGTGGTTATGAAATGACAAGGGCAGTGAATAACGTAAGGCAAGTTAACATTTGGGTATTACTATCTGTAATCGTGCTGCAGCTTATGTTGTCCGCATGCACAGTCGGTAAAGATGACAGTGAAGTCATGGCTTCCGCTAAAACCAGTTATGAAGGCGGAAACTATTCGAAAGCGATTATTGAGCTCAAGCAAATACTTCAGAATAACTCTGAAAATACCGATGCCAGACAATTACTGGCCAGAAGTTACTTGAAAAAAGGCGATGGGATTTCTGCGGAAAAAGAGATAAAAACAGTTTTAAGCAACAAGTCGCCTACGGCCGATGTGCAACTGATCTTAATGTCTTCCTGGGAGTTGCAAGGGAAACATAAAGAGATTGTAGAGATGTACGAAAAAGGGGGATTTGACAGCATCGAACCTATGCGGGTGTGGGGTGTTGTCTCTCACTCTTATCTCAGTGTGGAAGAGCTGGAGAAGGGAACGGTACTTGCCGAAAAAATGCTTGGGAAGGATACGGAAAGTGTCACTGCATTGCGGTCGTTGGCGAAAGCGGCAAGTTTGAGGAACGATGATACTGAGGCGTTGGAGTATTTACGGCGTGCACTGGAGATAGATGAAAAGAACTATAAGGTATGGCGTGACCTGGGATCTTTGCATGTAAAACTGGAGGATCACAGTAAGGCGGTTGAACTGTTGAAAGGTGCCCTGTCACTGATAGGCGAAGATGATTCCAAGCAAGATGCGTACATAATCAAAGTCAATCTCACCCATTTGCTTTTTCACCTGAAGAGATTAGATGATAGCGGTGTATACATTCGAGAGTTAGAGGCTCAATACAAAAAAAATCCATATGTTGCCTATCTCTCAGGTTTGTATGATTATTTGAAGCAGGATTACGAGAGTGCAGTTACCAAGTTGTCTCAGGCGCATTCAGTTATGCCCAATCACCTGCCGACAACCCTCTTGCTTGGCGCTTTGCACTTTTCTGAAAACAATTTGGAACAGGCAAATATCCTGCTGACGAGATATGTCAATCAGGTGCCAACCCATCTACAGGCCAGAAAGCTTCTTGGTGAAATCAAGTTGCGATTGGATAAACCGAAAGAGGCTCTGGCCTTGCTTGAATCTGGCGGAGCCGACAGCAATGATGATCAGATATTGACCATGATAGGTCTCGCGGCCAGTCAATCGGGGGAGTATTCCAAGGGGATCGAGTTTCTAAAAAAGGCCGCGCATGTGAATCCCAGTGACACCCGCATTCGTGAGGAACTGGCTCGACTCTATATCAATCATGGGTCTGTCGATGAGGCTATATCCGAGTTGGAGGACAAGTGGGAAGGAGCGTCGTCGAACAGAGATACGCTATTGATCCTTTCATATATCAAGAAACAGGATTTCGACTCTGCACGGAAACTGTCTGATCAGCTTCTGACACGTGAGGGTGAACGTCCTAGAGATCTCTATCTGCGGGCCATGATAGAGCTCAATTCGGGGAACAGAAACTATGCAAGGCGGTACTTGGCTGATGCAGTCAGCAAAAGTGCCGAATTCATCCCTGGCCAGTTGGCGCTGGCAAGGATGGATCTTGAGGACGGTCGTTTGATGGCTGGAAGCGACAGGCTCAATCTGGTCCTCGCCAGAGAACCGGGCAATGTCAATGCGATGATGCTGCTGGCACAGATCAGCGAACGTTCGGGAAGCCAAAAAGAGGCACTGGCATGGTTGGAGAAAGCTGTTGAAACAGGTAAGGATTCATGGCTGCCTCGGGTCATTCTGGCCAGATACTACTTAAGAAGGAAACAGCCGGATAAGGCCGCAGTTTATCTTGATGACAAGCAGCTTCGGCAGAGTAACAACCCAGCCATCATCTCACTGCTTGCCATGATCGATCAGCAGACAGGCCACTATAATCAGGCAGAGTCAACCTTTAAAAAGTTGCTGGATGATAATCCGGACAGTGAGATGGCCTATTTGCAACTGGCCGATCTGCAGACTAAGAAAGGGGATCTAGCCCGAATATTTCACAAATAAAGAGGGTAAAACCCGTGTAGTTCAATAGAATTCAGTTACTTAGGCTGAAATTGAACGAGGTTTTGCCTGTGACAGAATGTACCCAAGGTCGTTTTGCTTTTCCAGCGGTAAAACGCCGCCAGGTTGAAGCGGATTTTTCCGGTGGTGATATCAGCAGTGATGGCGGCGTGTTGTTGCTACGACAAGCGGACCGACGGCTGGGATTGCTTGAAGCCGTCAATGACACTCTCGCTGATCCACGCGATGGCCGCTATGTGCAACATGATCAGATTTCTCTACTACGCCAGCGGGTCTATGCCCTGTGCCAGGGCTATGAAGACCTCAACGATCACGACAGTCTGCGACAAGATTTGGCCTTTCAGACGGCCGTGGAACAGGATCAGGCACTGGGCAGTTCACCCACGCTCTGTCGCTTGGAGAATCGGTCAGATCGGGCAACCGCTGTCGCGATCCATCAGGTCCTGATCGAGCAGTTCATCGCCTCGTTTGCCGAGCCACCCGAGGAGTTGATCCTGGACTTCGACGCCACCGATGACCGGGTTCACGGCCTGCAGGAAGGCCGCTTCTTCCACGGTTACTACGATAACTACTGCTTTCTCCCGTTGTACGTGTTTTGCGGCGAACAACTGCTGGTCAGCTATTTGCGCCCGAGCAAGATCGACGGGGCGAAACATGCGTGGGCGATCCTCGCCCTGCTGGTCAAACGCTTGCGTCAGGCGTGGCCGGCGGTGCGGATCATCCTGAGAGCCGACTCGGGCTTCTGTCGTCACCGCATGCTGCGCTGGTGTGAACGCCATGGCATTGGCTACATCGTAGGCCTGGCGCGCAACCACCGCCTGCAACGGATGATCGAGGAAGACTTCACTGCAGTCGAGCAATGCTTCAAGGCCAACGGACAGAAGCAACGCGTCTTCCTTGGCCTGCGCTACGGTGCACGCAGCTGGCGCCGTCGACGCGCGGTGATCGCCAAGCTGGAGGTGAGTGAGCGAGGGCATAATCCCCGATTTGTCGTCACCAACCTCAACGGCGATGCCCAAACCCTTTACGACGACGTCTATTGTGCGCGGGGCGAGATGGAAAACCGCATCAAGGAACAACAGCTGGGGCTGTTTGCTGATCGCACCAGTGCACATCATTGGTGGACCAATCAGTTTCGCTTGCTGCTGTCGAGCCTGGCCTATGTGTTGATGGAAGCGATTCGCCGCTTGGCCTTACAGGGTACAGAACTGGCCAAGACCCAGGTCGGCACGCTGCGGCTTAAACTACTCAAAGTGGGTGCGGTGGTGATACGCAATACCCGGCGTGTCCGCTTCCTGCTCTCCAGTGTCTTTCCTTACCAGGCATTGTTCTTCAGTGTGGCCGAACGGCTGGAGCCAGGATAGCACGCGATGAGTGCTGCCCCGGCACGTTGATAAATAACGGGGTAAGGGGAAGCTGTGCCTGTCAGCCAGAAATCGGGGCGTTTGGAGCCGGTATCATCCTGTTTCTCGTCCCGGCCTTCTCCTCGTGCCAGTATCGGCAAATGGATGAAATATCCGGGCTAGCCCGCATGTTTCATCCGTTTTTAAATTTAGCCGGTGATATGGCCAAGCTTGGATGGTTTGCCCTCACTGGGAACCAAACCTCTATCAAGCCCTGATTTTCCACCCTCCGGGCAGACTCCCCCTTACCCCCATTGTTGATCAACGTGCCGGGGCAGCACTCTGCCGGGCTATCCCGGCTTGAGTCGTGCCGCCACCTGGAAAAACAGCGCCTGATAGGGATAGGTGCTGGAGAGCAGGAAGCGGATCCGTCGCGTGTTGCGAATGATGACCGCCCCGATCTTGAACAGTTTGAGCCGGATCGTGGTCATCTGTGCACGCGCCAGTTCCGTGCCCTTCAGCGCGAGGCGCCGGATGGCCTCCATCAGCACATAGGCCAGACTGGACAGCAGTAGACGAAACTGATTGGCCCACCAGTAATGCGCGCTGGTGCGATCGGCGAACAGCCCCAGTTGCTGCTCCTTGATTCGGTTCTCCATGTCACCACGGGCGCAGTAGAGGTCATCGTAAAGGCGCTGTTTGTCGCCGGCCAGGTTGGTGACGATGAAGCGTGGATTTGGCCCCTTGTCGGTGACCTCCAGTTTGGCGATCACCTTGCGACGCGTCTTCCAGGTGCTGGCGGCATAGTGAAACTGAAAGAATTCCCGCATCTTCATGCCGGTTCGCTTCGCCAGTTCCTCAACCCACTGCATGGGCTCACGGATACACCGCAGCAAGGCGTCATTCTTGGCGATGCCCACGATATAGCCCACAGCGTTGCGCTCGCACCAGCTGAGCATGTGGTGACGGCAAAAGCCGCTATCGCCCCGAAAGATGATACGCACTTCAGGCCAAGCCCGGCGCAGGCGTTTGACCAACAGCGCCAGAATCGCCCAGGCATGCTTGGGCGCATCGATCCGGCTGGGCCGCAGATAACTCACCAGCAGTTGATCGCCACAAAAGACATACAGGGGCAGGAAGCAGTAGTGATCGTAGTAGCCGTGAAAGAAGCGGCCTTCCTGGCGGCCATGCACCGGATCATCCGTGGCGTCGAAATCCAGGATCAGCTCATCGGGTGGTGCATCATATGAGGCAATGAACTGCTCGAGCAGTAGGTTGTGGACATCAACGGCAACCCGGCGATCGACCCGGTTCTCCAGCCGACAAAGTGTCGACTGGCTGCCCAGTACCTCCTCGCGTTCGATCGAGCTCTGTAGGGCCGGGTCGGTGCGTAGTGTCTGATGGTCGTTCAGATCTTCATAACCCAGGCAGAGCCCATAGACTCGCTGGCGCAACAGGCTCAACTGGCTGTGTTCAATATAGCGGGGATCTCGCGGGTCGGGGATGACCGCATCAACCGCCTCGAGCAATCCCAGACGCCTGTCGATCTCACGCAGCAGCAACACGCCGCCGTCCGAGGTGATATCGCCACCGGAAAACTCGGCTTGAACCTTACGGCGTTTTAGGGCTGGAAAATCAAAGGCAGTCTGGGTACAGTTTGTCACAGGCAAAATCCTTTCGATTACAGTGTAAGCAACTGAATTATATCGAAGTATCAGGATTTTGCCTTTTTAATGCGTGAAATATTGGGGCTAGAGGCTGCAAGAACCACCCTGCAAAAGCTGGACAGTAAGTTGCTATTATCCGTTAAAGGCAAACTGTTGCGTTACAAATTGGAGTTGCGGGATAGGAATTATCAACAGGTTGAAACGATAATAGAGCAACTGCTCGATAACGATAACACCAGGCTTGTGGGTGCGACGCTTCAAGCCAACTATCATGAGGCAAGGGGAGATATAGATAAAGCGATCAACAGCCTGAAAGCGCATGCCACACCCAAATCCCCCTTTATCCTGATACAGCAGCTGTCAGACCTGTATATCAAGAACGGAGATTCGATGAGTGCGATCAACCTGTTGACCAGCTGGAAGAGATCTCATAAGAACAATCAGCAGGTACAGCTGGCGCTGGCGATCGTCTATCAGACAATGGGGAAAATGAATGCAGCACTTAAATTATATAGTGATCTGCTGGAGGTGAACCCGCGAAATATAGTAGCCCTTAACAATTCTGCGCTGCTGAATTTTGATCAGGACCCTCAAAAAGCGCTTGATCAAGCGAAACTTGCCTATGAAATTTCAGGAAACGCCACTCAGTCGGTAGTGGATACTTATGCCTGGTTGACCCATAGATCGGGAGACACGGCTGCGGCTTTGAAAATTTTGTCACCGATTATGGATACGGCCTCAGGCCCGTCTATTCTTTATCATTATGCTGTTATGCTTGCAGAGTCGGACAATGTGAAAGCGGCGAAAGAGGTGTTGGTGACGCTCAGCAAAGACCATGCGGACTTCCCCGAATCAGAGGAAGCAAAGAAGCTTTTGAGTGAGATATCTCAAATTAAGGGTTAAAATAGTTCAAGTTAACATCATTGGATATCAGGAAAGCAATATGTTATCAATAGGTTACAAGAAAATACTGGGTTTTCTCTGGGTTCTTTCGACAATCATGCTGGCGGCATGTGCAAGCCCACCCGAGATGACATCTCCAGAAAATCAGGTCCCCACCACAGTGGCTGGGCCGGATTCGCCGCTTTACGTAATCGGACCCGGAGACACGCTCAATGTCTTCGTATGGGGAGACAGCGAGCTCTCGACTCAGGTGGTGGTCCGTCCGGATGGTATGATCACTACCCCCCTGGTGGAGGATCTGCCTGCGAGTGGGAAAACGCCGACTGACTTGGCCAGAACCCTTGAAGCCAAACTTTCCAAATTCGTTAAATCACCGAAAGTGACGGTCAGCGTGACAGAGTTTGTGGGTCGGTATACTGAACAGGTGCGTGTCGTTGGCCAGGCTTCTCAACCGCAGTCGATCAACTACAGGGATGGTATGACCTTGCTCGATGTCATTATCGCTGTGGGCGGTTTGACCGATTTCGCAGCGGGTAACAAAGCAAAGGTGGTCAGGAAGGTAAACGGAAAAACAACGGAGTATCGAGTCCGCCTTGACGATTTGATCAGAGATGGGGATATATCTGCTAATGTTAAAATGATGCCTGGAGACGTACTGATTATCCCGGAAACATGGTTTTAATACCCATCAATCACAGGAAAGCGGTTTAGATGAGCAGCATTGAGAAAGCCATTGAGCGTTTAGCGAAAACCAAATCGAATAAAGGTATTGCGGACGAATCAGCCAAGACAACGGATGTTACAAATCGTGATAAAACGATAGAAAAAGCCAAACCGGTACTGGAGCAAACAGCGTCTGTCAAACCTGCTGCGGGTGGACAGCAATCTGCCGAACCCACTATTCCTGTCAGCAGGGAGCCTGTCGCGAGAAGTAGTGCCAAGAAGATACATCTGGACTACGAATCACTGTCCCGAGTGGGATATATCGTACCCCATTCCGGCAATAAGCAACTCTCTGAAGAGTATCGAATTATAAAGCGCCCGGTTATTATGAACGCCCTGGGCAAGGGTGCTGCGCCGATTGAGCATGGCAATCTGATATCCATTTCCAGTTCATTGCCGTCGGAAGGCAAAACATTTACCGCAATGAATCTCGCCTTGAGCATATCTACGGAACTCGATTCGACCGTGCTCCTGATTGATGGTGATGTATTGCGCTGCTCCTTGAGTACGCTGCTTGGTATCGAAAAGGAAAAGGGACTTATCGATCTGCTTGAAGATAAAAGCTGTACCGTTGGTGATGTCATACTCGAAACACAAATCCCAAGGCTAAAAGTAATCTCTGCCGGAAAACGCTCGGAAAAGTCGACGGAGCTACTCGCCAGCAAAGAGATGGAGGAGTTCCTGAATGAAGTGGCTGTAAGGTATCAGGACCGGATCATCATTTTCGATTCTCCCCCCATGCTATCAACCAGTGAATCAATCGTCCTAAACCAGCACATGGGACAGGTCCTTGTCGTGGTTGAAGCTGGAGGGACACCTGTTGAAGCGATCAAGGATACGCTGAGTCGTCTGGACAGCGACAAGGCAATCGGTTTGGTACTCAACAAGAGTCGGGAAGTCAAAGGCGACAATTACTACGGTACTTATTATTAAGAACCAATCCGAAATAGATAACATCCGTTTGATATATGCCTACTTCTGACGGTTTTCTGCAATTACCGGGGGCGACCGTTTACCGCCAGTAACTCTCTTGCACCCGCAGCTGAATGGGATCAAATGAGAGTGAGTTGCCCGATTCTTACCGGAAAATTACTGTTCAGCCCCTGGTTCGGCATGCAAAGCTATTATCTGATTGACTAAAAATGTGAAAATATTCCCAAAATATATATTCTCTTCCCGCCAGCGTTTAGCCGGTTTTGTTGGATGAGAGAAATGTAGAATAGCTGCAATCAGTCATTTAAAGTGTATCTAACATTCTGTAAGTAAAGGAAATATAGTGTTTATTCTGGAGCGGTTTTCTGTTTCAGGGGAATCCGGGGCAGGCAGGAATTGTGACATTTGTCTAATCTTGTGAATCAAGGCATTAGTCTGGATAATGATGCGCGCTCGACAAAGTGCTAATACGACCTAAATTTGGCTGAGTAGAAAAACGATGAAAATAGGCCTATTGAAAGAAACAGCGGTGGGGGAAAGGCGTGTCGCTCTTTCACCGGAAATCGTCAAGAAACTGATTAATAAAGGTTTTACTATCAAGGTTTCCGCCGGCGCCGGCGAAAACGCCGATTATACCGATGAACATTATCGGGACGCAGGCGCTGAGATAGTCGCTCCCGAAGATGCATTGAGTGCCGACATCCTGGTACGTGTGCGCAAGCCTTCGGCGAGCGAGGCCGCTGAACTCCCCAAGGGATCGATACTGATCGCTCATATTGAATCCTGCGAACTCGATGAAACGCTGAATACGATTCTGGAGAAAGAGATCGTCTATCTTGCGATGGAGAGAGTTCCCAGAATATCCAGAGCACAAGCTATGGATGCCCTCTCTTCGCAAAGCAATATCGCGGGTTATTGCGCAGTGATTGAAGCCGCACTCCACTACGGACGTTTTTTGCCTTTGATGATGACCTCGGCAGGATCGGCAAAGCCGGCCAGATTTGTGGTATTGGGTGCCGGTGTCGCAGGTCTGCAGGCGATCGCAACGGCAAGACGACTGGGGGCCGATGTGCTCGCCTATGACGTCCGTCCGGAAACAAAGGAGCAGATCGAATCCCTGGGAGCCAAGGCCATTGAACTCGATATCGGCGAGAGCGGCTCCGGTGAGGGCGGCTATGCCAAAGAGTTATCGGAAGAAGCCAAGGCGAAGCAGCAGCAAGCCCTTGCTGATGAGTTGAGCAAGGCGCATATCATTATCACCACCGCTTTAATTCCCTGCCGTCCTGCACCCGTATTGGTTACCGAGGAAGTGATCAAGAATATGCGTGACGGATCGGTGGTGATCGATCTGGCAGCGGCGACAGGTGGCAATTGTCCCTTGACCGAGGCCGACAAGGTGGTTGTAAAGCATGGTGTGACGATTGTCGGTCATACCAATTACCCCTCCATGGTGGCTTCTGACGCGAGTGCCTTCTATGGTGGAAATATCATGAATCTGCTCAATATCATGGTGGAGAAGGGTGAAGGCGGCCTGGAGCTGAAGGATCTTGAGGAAGATGAGATCACCCAGGCTATGCGTCTGAGATCCGAGTCTTAAGTCAGCTCCATGTCACAAAAACAACCTATACGAGAGTGATCCCATGCCTGACACACTGGTTGCATTATATGTTTTCGTTCTTGCCTGCTTTATCGGTTACTGGGTGATATGGGGGGTAACCCCCTCGCTGCATACACCCTTGGTTGCGCTGACCAACGCTATTTCGGGGATCATCATCGTGGGTGCCCTGTTGGTGACCGGCCTGGAGACAGCAGGTACCGCTGCTGAGATTTTCGGCTTTGTCGCGGTATTGTTGGCTTCGATCAACGTCTTTGGCGGGTTCCTGGTAACCAACCGGATGTTGGCCATGTTCAAGAAAAAAGATAAGTGAGTGCCTGACCGATGGAGATATCAGCAAATACCCAAGCGATTGCCTATTTGATTTCAGCAATCCTGTTCATTCTGGCGCTTAAAGGCCTTACCCATCCGGCATCGGCGCGGCGCGGAAACTATCTCGGCATGGCGGGTATGGCCATAGCCATCCTGGCCACCCTGTTCAGTCATGAAGTGCAGTCATACGGCTTCATCCTGGTCGGCGTAATCGCCGGCGCGGTGATTGGTACGGTACTGGCTGCCCGCGTGCAGATGACCGCCATGCCGCAGTTGGTGGCGGCGCTGCATAGCTTCGTAGGTATGGCCGCGGTACTGGTGGCGATCGGTACCTATCTCAACCACGATGCCGCGGGTACCCTCAACCCGGTCATGATGGGGGAGTTATCGGCGGGTATCATTATCGGTGCGATCACCTTCTCCGGTTCAGTGGTGGCGTTTGCAAAACTGCAGGGATTGGTAAGCGGGGCGCCGGTAAAATTCAAGGGACAGCATGCCTTGAATGCAGCTATCGCAATCGCTACGGTCTTGCTCGGCGTCCACTTTGGCATGACAGGAAGTATGACCTCGCTGGTATTGATCACCCTGCTGTCATTCATACTGGGTTTTACGCTGATCATTCCCATCGGTGGTGCGGATATGCCGGTTATCATATCCATGCTTAACAGTTATTCAGGATGGGCTGCTGCGGCGACGGGTTTTACCCTGGGAAATCTGTTACTGATCATTGTCGGCGCCTTGGTCGGTTTTTCGGGCGCCATTCTCTCCTTCATCATGTGCCGGGCCATGAATCGTTCCATCATCAATGTCGTGTTCGGTGGTTTTGGCAGTGAGTCGGATGGCGCGCCCAGCGCGGTGGGTATGGCTGCCGAGAAGGGTGTCAAGTCAGCTTCGGTAGAGGACGCCATCTACTGGATGGAAGATGCCAACAAGGTCATCATCGTGCCGGGTTACGGGATGGCGGTGGCCCAGGCGCAGCATGCCTTGAAAGAGGTGTTGGAACTGCTTGAAGAGCGGGATGTGACGGTAAAGTTTGCTATTCATCCTGTAGCCGGGCGTATGCCTGGACATATGAATGTGTTGCTCGCCGAAGCGGACATTCCTTATGACCACGTCCTCGAGATGGATGAGATCAACCCGGAATTCCCCACTGCGGATGTCACGCTGGTGGTGGGTGCCAATGACGTGGTCAATCCGGCAGCCAGATCAGACTCTTCCAGCCCGATTTACGGCATGCCGATACTGGATGCGGCGAAATCGAAGCAGGTTTATTTCCTCAAACGATCCATGAATCCCGGCTACTCAGGTGTCGACAACCTGCTGTTCTATCAGGACAACACATCACTGATTTTCGGTGATGCCAAGGATACGATCGAAGGTATGGTGACAGTGCTGAAGGGTGGTGGTCATTGATCCAAAACCTGTTAACAGTCTGCTGAATTCACTTCGACTCGGCTGCTATTCGGTGGGGCCTGTCCCACCGTGCGGTGCTGGAAGTCCATCATAATCTGGATGGATCCAATCCCAAGGTGTAGGGTGCGGCCTGCCGCGCAGGAACCCGACGTTTATCGGTGTGGTATATTGACACACAATACGGTACTAGGGCCTGTTAACACTAATCCAATACACCCTGCTGGGACTGTTTTTGTGCCCAGCAAGGCAGAATGAGCGAGGTGTAGTTATGCTACATGAGCGAATGATAACGCCGCTGGGTGCAAAAACAGCCCCAGCCCTTCGGGTTGCGCCCCGAAGGAAGTGCCCTTGGGGTGCGCCTGAAAAAGCGCCACTCGGCGTTGCTCGTCGCTCATTTGGAATAACCAAACCTCTCTCCTCGCGCCCCGAAGGAAGTGCCCTTGGGGTGCGCCTTGATTGGTGCTTTTTCAGGCACAACAGGGTGTATTGGATTAGTGTTAACAGGCCCTAATCACACGCTCCAGCGTGGGAATGCAGAAACCAACTACGATTCATATAGTGTCAGGATAAAGCCCATGGCGCCTGGCCGGTGCTTTTGACGATCATTTCATCAACATATTAGCAGCATTTGACTCCTCCATAGTGTTATCGTGAGCGCGACTCTCAATGATTTTCCCGATCCGTTAGAGATCAGGCACTGCATGCTGCGGGATCGGCACCGCCTCTATCGGCAACTTCGCGGTCTGAGGAAACGTGAAGCCAGTGGAGGGGATTGTGCACAAGGGCTGATGAAGCTCTGGCAATCCATCCGGTCGTCACAGCAGTGCCTGATGCAACGCCGCGAGAATCTGCCACAAGTCACATATCCCGAAGTGTTGCCTATCAGCCGGCGGGTCGATGAGATCAAGGCGCTGATTCAGGATCATCAGGTGGTCGTGCTGTGTGGTGAGACCGGTTCGGGTAAATCGACACAGCTGCCCAAAATCTGTCTCGACCTCGATCTCGGCCTGTCGGGATATATCGGTCACACACAGCCGCGCCGGGTCGCCGCCAGGACACTGGCATCACGCGTGGCGAGTGAACTGGGCTCCACCACTGGTCAGGCGGTGGGCTACAAGGTGCGTTTCAACGATCGTGTCGGTCCCCATAGCTATATCAAACTGATGACGGATGGAATACTGCTCGCTGAAATCCAGCAGGACCCCAATCTCAATCAATACGATACTTTGATTATCGATGAAGCCCATGAACGCAGTCTGAACATCGACTTCCTGCTGGGCTATCTGAAACAGCTCTGCATCAGACGTTCCGATCTGAAACTGATCATCACCTCGGCGACCATAGATCCTCAGAGATTCTCCGAATATTTCCATAATGCACCCATCGTAGAGGTTTCGGGCCGCACATATCCGGTGGAGGTGCGTTACCGACCGCCGGTTGAGGGGGGGGAGAACGAACGCGATGACCCGCTACAGCAGGCCATCGTGGATGCAGTTGACGAGCTGTCGCTGATCGACCGGGGCGATATATTGATCTTTTTGAGTGGCGAGCGGGAGATACGCGAGACAGCAGAGACCTTGCGCAAACACAGACTTCCCGCCACCGAAGTAGTACCGCTCTATGCGCGACTCAGCATTGAGGATCAGAACCGGGTGTTCAAGCCCCATACGAGCCGGCGTATCGTATTGGCCACCAATGTGGCTGAAACCTCACTGACGGTACCGGGCATACGTTATGTTGTCGATACCGGCTATGCGCGCATCAGTCGCTATAGTCATCGCAGCAAGGTGCAACGCCTGCCTGTGGAACGCATTGCCCAAGCTTCGGCGGATCAGCGCAAAGGCCGCTGCGGCCGTCTCGCCGCCGGGGTCTGCATCCGCCTCTTCACGGAAGAGGATTTCCAGTCCCGTCGTCCCTTTACCGAAGCGGAAATACAACGTACCAATCTGGCCTCCGTCATCCTGCAGATGAAACTGCTTGGATTGGGTGAGATCAGTGACTTCCCCTTTATCGACCCCTCCGATCATCGTCTCATCAAGGATGGCTACCGGATACTGGAAGAGATCGGCGCGGTCGCCGGCGATCGCAGGATAACCCGTCTTGGCCAGCAGCTCGCCAGGCTGCCTGTGGATCCGCGTATCGGCAGGATGCTCCTCTCCGCGGCCCATAGCCACTGTATGAAAGAGGTAATGGTGATTGCAGCCGCACTGAGTGTGCAGGATCCGCGTGAACGTCCGGTGGATAAGCAGCAGTTGGCGGATGAGGCCCATGCGAGATTTCGTCATGAGCAGTCTGACTTCCTGAGTTACCTTTCACTCTGGGAGGAGGCCGAGACGCAGAGAAAACATCTATCGAAAAACAAATTTCACCGTTGGTGCAAGCGGCATTTCCTCTCCTGGAACAGGGTTCAGGAGTGGCATGATATACACCAACAATTGCGCGGACAACTGCACGAGATGGGGCTGCGTGAAAATAGTGCCGAGGCGGGCTATGAGGAGATCCATCGGGCTTTATTGAGTGGTCTTTTGAGTCATATCGGTTTAAAGAGCAACAGCCATGATTATCTGGGCGCACGGAATACACGCTTTTTCATTCATCCCGGCTCAGCTCTCTACAAAAAGCAGCCGAAGTGGGTCATGGCGGCCGAGTTGGTGGAGACCAGCAAACTCTATGCGCGAACCTTGGCGGTGATTCAGCCTGAATGGGTTGAGAAAGCGGCGGGACACCTGGTGAAACGCAGCTACTCTGAACCCCATTGGGAGAAAAAACGCGGTCAGGTTGCCGGGTATGTGAAAGTCGCTCTGTTCGGTATCACCCTGATACCGCGCCGCAAGATCAATTTCTCACCTATCGATCCGGTGGTCGCCAGGGATATTTTCATCCGCTCGGCGTTGGTGGACGGGGACTTTCACACTCGGGCGCCCTTCTGGCGTCACAATCAGGCGTTGATCGAGGCCATTCATGACCAGGAAGCCAAATCGAGACGGCGGGATATTCTGGTGGATGAAGAACGTATCTACAGTTTCTACGATCAGCGGATACCCGAGGGCATTTCAACCGCACCAGGATTTGAAAAATGGTTGCGACAGCAGTCCAAGCAGCAGTCGAAAAGCTTATACATGGATGAGTCCGATCTGATGATGGACGGTTCGCAACGGATCTCCAGTGAGCAGTTTCCCGATCATCTCGATATCAATGGTATGCGACTACCCCTGGAGTATCAGTTCGATCCCGGGAGTGCGCAGGATGGCCTTACGCTGATTGTTCCACAGGATGTACTGAATCAGATCACCGAGGCGCGTCTGCAGTGGCTGGTGCCCGGATTGCTGAGAGAACGCGTGATTTCCCTGATCCGCGGATTACCTAAATCTCTAAGGCGTTCATTCGTACCTGTTCCCGAATTTGCCGACGCCTGTCTTGCCGATTTGCCGGGCAGTGACAGGCCCCTGATACAGGTACTGGGAGAACGATTGAAACAGCTCAGCGGAGTCCATGTTCCCGAAGATGCATGGACTGAGGAGGATATTCCCGTTCACTTGCGCATGCGGGTGCGGGTTGTCGATCAGGGTGGGTCCACCTTGGAGCAGGGCAGGGATCTGGCAGGTATGAAGCGGCGGCATGCGGGTCAGACGCAGGCGCGGCACCGGCATCTCAACTCCCCCGGTTTTGAACGCAACGGTCTGAAGGATTGGGATTTCGACAGGCTGCCGAAACAGTTGGGAATTGAACAGGGTGGAATTACACTCCAGGGCTATCCTGCCCTGGTGGATGAAGGAGAGAGCGTAGCGATTCGTCTGCTCGATGCCGAGAGCAGCGCCTTGCGTTCCCATAAGGAGGGGGTGAGACGGCTGATAATGTTGAAAATGCCCAAGGAGATGCGGTATCTGCGTAAAAACCTCGACCAGCTCGACCGGATGCGCCTGCTTTACGCCAAGGTGCCCGCTGTGGAGAAAGATCGGGAAGACGGAGACCGTCGGGATCTCGAAGATGAATTGGTATCGTTCATCGTCGATCGCACATTTCTCAACCAACTCCCGGAGATTCGCGATGGTAAGTGTTTTGAAGAGCGTTTGAGCGGCAGGCGGGGAAGACTGATGCAGCAGGCGAACCGCAGCTGTCAACAACTGCTGGAGATACTGGAACTGAGCCATCAAACCAGAAAAGCGATAAGTGCGGTCACCCAGGTCAACTGGATGAGCTCTGCAATGGATATGCAGCATCAGCTGGAGCGTCTGGTCTATCGTGGTTTTCTGCAACAGGTGCCGGATGAACGGCTCAGTGACTACCCCAGATATCTTCAGGGCATTTCGAAACGGGTCGACAAACTGACCCATGCCGCGGCACGAGACCGGCAGCGCATGCATGAAATGGCGGAACTGCAACAGCGATGGGAGCAATGGGATCAGCAGTGCAGGCAGCGAGGACGGGTTGACGATCGCATCGAGGAGATCCGCTGGGGGTTGGAGGAGTTGCGCATCTCCCTGTTCGCCCAGGATCTGGGAACCGCCTATCCCGTCTCGGTCAAACGTCTACTGAAGCGTATCAAAGAGATGGGACTCTAATCCCAGCCCCATCATTTCGATTCCAGGTCAAATATTCCTATCGACCCCCCACTGTCATCAGATGGTCACGGAATGCTATTAGCGTTAGCTGCGTTGGAATGGTTTTAGAGAATGCCTATACCGGTTAACTGAATAGAGGCGGACTCAGTGTGGAATCGTTCCATTTTTCCAGTCTGCAGCCTCAATGAGAGAGGCCTTCAAGGTGGGTCTTCACCCACCTTTTTTTCGTTCTGAAGAGAGGACACCAGGCCCTGATCACTCGCTTGCCGCAAGGGTACGCCAGCGCCCAAGGCGGGAGCCGTTTATCGCCAAGACCGTCGTGGCGGGAGATCTTGGCTCAAATCACAGGCAGCCATCGTCCCCTTGGTGTTAAAGAGGTGCTATGTTATTGTTCCCACTTAATAATTATTCATGCGGAGGAGAACATGGCTGGATGTTACTGTGGATCTGGTGTCGCCTATGAGAGCTGTTGCGGACCGATCCATGAGGGTGCAGCAAAGGCGGATACAGCCGAGAAACTGATGCGTGCGCGTTACAGCGCGTTTGGCGCCGGAAAGGCGGATTTCCTACATCAATCCCTGCACCCGGATCATCGTCATGATCACGATATTGAAGCCACACGGCGATGGGCGGAGAATGCCGAATGGCTGGGCCTGCAGATTGTGGATGTTCAAGGTGGAGGAGAGGCCGACGAAGAGGCGAGTGTGGAGTTTATCGCCACCTATAAAGAGGGGGGGATGGTCAGGCCGCATCATGAAATCAGCCGTTTTCTCAAACAGGACGGCGTTTGGTATTTTGTTGACGGCCAGCTTGTGGCGCCGAAAACCGAGAAACGCCAGCAGCCGAAGGTCGGCCGGAATGATCCATGCCCCTGCGGCAGCGGCAAGAAATATAAGAAATGTTGCGGCGCATGAACCGGAGATTCATTTGATTTCAAGTTTATCCGTTTTTTGCCGACAATTGCCCTAGATCGACATAGGAAAGGATTGCGTGAAACCAAGATCAATCAGCGCTAAACATGCTTTGAGGCAGCTGCTCCTGATGGCAGTCTGTTTCTGCGTGCCTATGTCGGTAAGTGCAGAGATTTATAAGTATCGGGGTAGTGGCGGTAGTATCCATTTCACCGATAAGCCCATGAAGGGCAACTATCGTCTGTTGTGGCGTAGCGGGAAGAAGAAAAGCAATAGTCGAAGCAACTACAGTTTGGCGCGTCTACGCAAAAACAAGGCTGAGCTGACACCGATAATCGATGATGTTGCCCGACAGCTCCACCTTCATCCGGGATTGCTGCACGCGGTGGTGATGGTCGAGTCGGCCTACAACCCGAAAGCAATATCCAGCAAGGGTGCGCGCGGATTGATGCAGTTGATGCCGGCTACCGCAAATCGTTACGGCGTCAATGACTCCTATGACCCTGAACAGAACCTTCAAGGCGGTGCCCAGTATTTAAAGGATCTGCAGTGTCAACGAGCCCCGAATTGTCTGAGGCAATTCCACCGATCCAACGACTGTTTGTGCTCCTGGCTCAAGGGCTGAACAACACAATTCACAACGAATGGGTAAAAAACTCTCGAATCTGCTGAACTGGACATGGTGTCTGCCGCAGACGCTGATGGGATGTTGTTGGTTGGTTGCAGTGAGGGGCTTGCTGGACAGGGAGGCAGAAGATATTGGCGCATGGCAGGGGGTACGCGCCATACGTTATAACAAGCTGCAGGGTGGTGTCAGCTTGGGGCCCTTTCTGTTTTATCAGGCAACAGCCAGCGGCGACACGCTGCTCTATCATGAGTATGGCCACTACCGACAGTCTCTGTTGCTCGGCCCGCTCTATATTCCGTTGATCGGCCTGCCCTCATTCAGCTGGGCGATTATGAAAAAGGCGGGATTCTTCCAAGGGATTCCGTATTGTGCCTTCCCCACCGAACGGTGGGCGGATCGGCTGGCGCAATCATGTATTGAGTTGGAGAATTGAAAATCCATGCTAGGGTTTGTAGGGTTAGTGGTAGAAAAACAGAACATTGAATCACAGACTTAAGGCTGAGGTGGATGATGAAAAAGTTGCTGCAACTGCTCTTGATGCTCTCTGTTGCACTTATATTAAGTGGATGCCCGGGTGATGATGACAATGACAATGGTGATAGCGGAACCACTACGGACAGCGGTGACTCAGGAGGTGATAGTGGGGACGCTGGTGGCGATAGTGGGGGTGATTCCGCCGGTGATGGCAACGCGAGCATTTCAGGCAATCTGGTACTGCAGACCGAGGACTTTTCCAGTGTCACACCATGTCCGATGCAGGATATCCTGACTGACGCCAGCGCCATCTCTGCCTTGCGAACTGCGTTGGAGTCAGGCACCTTGCTCTATCTTGATGTTCCCTTCAACGGCAGTGACAGCGATATCTATCGCAAGAAGTGCGGTCTCGAGGGCTTTTGGAATCCATCCGACAACACCGATGAGATAAGCCTTTCGGCCATTGACCTCGATCCGGCAGATGCGCCGAATGTCACTGATCTGGTGTTGTTCGGCAACGCCGGTATTTGCGCCGATGGTTTCAATAACAGCAGTTTCGGCGTTGGTGAGGGTTTTCCTGTGGCGGGCACCTACCGCAAGGAGATCAAGGCGGCCCATCAGGGTACCACCTATCACCTGCGATTCAGGGCGGTGGTCAGCGGCAGTTCAGCCGGAAACACATTCACATCGGAGGGAATTACACCTTCGACGGGGCTGAGAACGCTGATCTACAGCGTAGACGGTGCCGAAACACCGCATGACGGGGTGTTTTCAGCCCTCGTCAACGCCATGAGCGCCAGTACGAGCGCAGCGCCCGGTGCAACCATAGAGGTAAGGAAGAGTGCAGGAGGAGCGGTAGTCTTTACTGCGGTTATCGAGGTGATTTGCGTCTCAACAAGTTGATGGCTGCGGGCAGGAGTGTCAGATCCATCAGCAGGGCAAGAGCCATACCGAAAGCCAGCAGGAGAGCTATCTCCTGGTTGGCTTGAAGTGAGGAGAGGCTCAAAGTGGCGACACTGAGACACAACATCACCGTTGTCGTCGTCAGCGCCGCACCGCTCCTGAGGGCATTGCGACGCAGGATGAGATTCAGCGATGCCGGTGATTTGCGGTGCCACAGAAGATGAATGGAATCGTCGACCGCGAGGCCGAACAGCATTGCCGGAACCCCCAGCAAGGCAAGTGACCAGTCGATGCCGGCCACTCCCATACAGCCGACAACGAGCCAAAGCGGCAACAGGGTCACAAGCAGAGCGGGGGCCACAAGGCTGATCCGGCGAAACACCAGCCAGAGAAGAAGCAACACACCGGTGAGCGAGAAGAGTAAGCCGTTGACCGCCCCCGACACACCGAGCGATTCCACCGCCGGATAGAGATAACCGGGACCATCGAAGACCAGTCTGTGGTGACCCAGCATGGTACGATCGAAATTTTCCAGCCAGGCGACGATTTCCCTTTGCCGTGCCTGGTCGAGGGATGAGAAGAAGACATCCATTCGCACCACGCCGCTGTCGTCAATCAGCTCTTTCCATTGATTCGAACGTGTGGTGTCGACGAGACACGGCTGATCACAAACCGTTTCTACAATCGCGGCGGGCAAGACAAGGCGTGATTCAGGTAATTTAGTTAGGTAATCGGTGGTGGCGCTTAAGGCGTGCAACAGACGCTTCCTGTCTTTACCACTGGGTTTTTCCGCGGCCAAATAGATGGTAAAGGGACGTAAGTCACTGTTTAGAGATTGCTGCAGTTTCTCGGTGGTTACGCTCAGTGGATGACCATGGGAAAAGATATTCGGGAATGGGGTTTCGGTCGTAACCCGAGTGGCGAAGGGGGTTAGTGATGCGGCAAACAATATCCACAATACCAGTATTGATAAGGGGCGCCGGAGAGCGGCTTTGACAAGCGTATGGCACATGGTGGCTATAGGACTGATGGTATATCGATGTGAGTGCGCCGTATTCTCATGATTCAGCAGCAGCCAACCGAGCAGGAAGGTAAACACAATAGCGAGCAGTGTACCGGCGGCTGCGGTCAAACCGAAACTGCGCAACAGCGGGGAGTCGCCTTGCAGCGCAAGTGCCCCAAATCCGATAAACGTCGTCGCCGTGGTGACTGCGCAGGGAGCGGCCAGCTCGCGAACAGCCCGCTGGAAGCAACGGGACAAGCCACGTCTGCGATGGGATTCGATGCGTTCGACCAGATGTGCCGCATCCATCGAGGATACTGCCCAGACTATTGGTATCACCGCAAGCAGCAAGGCGTTGAAACCGCCATGCAGGCTTAGATTGAACAACAGCAGGGTAGTTGTGGTTGTCACACTGGCCGTTAGAAAAATGAATGCCGGCGCCGCCAACGATCTGAATGCAAGCAAAGGGACTGCAATGATGATAATGCCCAGCAGGGGGGCAATGAGAACCAGATCGTCGGTGGCGGCTCGCCAGGATGCGCCGCGAACCAATTCGGGTGCAAACAGCTGGCTCTGTTTGACCGCGACGGGTGTCAGATTTTCAGCAAGCTTTGTCTCCAACACGTGGTAGAGCGATACATGAGCCTCCGCTTGATATTTGGAAGTACTGCGCCAGAAAAGGATTGTATCGGAACGATCCTGTTCACCGTTGCTGCAAGCTGTCAGGGTGAGTCGGACGGCGTCGGATGGATCGCTCGCGGGCGGTGAGGATATACAGAGTATCCGCAGATCTGGGAGCGATTCGTGGATTTGTTTCAGGAGCCGCTTTCTCGATGCCAGTTGCAGTGCTGCCGGGAGATTCAGCAGTGCGAATTGCGCATGACTGTTCAGCGAATCACGAATCTGTTTCGATTTTGCAAGGATTTGAGGCGGCAGCAGTTGTTCGACAGTCGGGGTCGGCGACGGTTGGAACCATGTCGACATGACGGCCCATACCGTGATCATCAGAGCGGTTGCAAAGGTGAGGCGGAGATTCATCCGAATGGCCGCTCTCGGATTGTGTCCGGGCGTATTGGATTAGTGTTAACAGGCCCTAATTTGAATGCCAGTCGAGGATGAGCTCATCGATGATCAATACATCATCGGGATTGATGTCATTGATATGTAAACCGCTCCAGAAACTATCGGGTTGGGAAGCCTCGGTGCACCATACAGCTTCCGCGGTAAATGAGATCTTCTCTTGATCGTTTTTCGGGATTGGAAGAATCAGATCGAGTTGATAAACAGATCCGGTAACCATGGCTTCATCGCTTAACAGCATCAGTCCTTCAGCACTGATATTGACCACACGTCCGATGTGACTGCCCGTAATTTGATCTGTAATGATCAGTACTTCGTTGGCTACTTTACGTGGGGAATGACGTTGTTCTTGCATGAATCATTTCCTGTGTCCTTAGCGGACCTCTTTACCTTCGTTATCCTCATCATCTTGGATGAGTTCGCTTGCTATATCATCTGTGGTTTTCAAGGAGCGCTGGAGCATACGCCTGATCGCATGCAGTGTTCTCTCGACAAATGGGTCACTGCTGTCTTCGAGGATTGTCGACTCACCTTTGAGTATCTCTTGAGCCAAAGTTCTTAATGGCTTGATGGCGGTTTGAACGCCGGCTCTGTCGACAAACATACATGAAGCGGTCAATGGGCTTAGCCACGACAGTTTAACCTTTTGCAATTCACCGCTCTGCGAATCCTTAATCTCGAACCAAGTGCCGAACTTGATCTTACGCAATTTTTCCATCATTGCCTCTTCGTCTTCGGAAATCTCCTCTTCATCGTCCTTTTTAGTGGTTGATTCGGCAGGGACGGGTACAGGTTTGCTGGGCTCCGCTTTCAATGCGGCCTTGTCTGAAATCGGTACCACGGTATCGGAGGTCTTAGCCGATTTCATCGCTTGTTCCGAAGCCATGGATGCTGTTTCGGCATTGCTGAGCAGACCGAAAAGAACCTGGCTCTTCTCCTGATGGAATCCACCCAGGGAAGCCAGGCCTTCCTCGATCGATTTTCTCAAATCCGGTAGCGTCTTCTCCAACTCTTCGCGTTCACTCTGATCTTTGGGTTCAAACGTCCAGGCGATTTCATCCGCGATGCGAAGCGCCTCTTTCCAGTCTTCGCTCATTTCACCGTCAGGATGGCGCAGCAGGACAAAGACAAGTTTGTCTACCCAGGTTTTTTCCAGGAACTCCTTGACAGGATGAGGGAGGTTTTCACTGAAAGAGCGTGCTCTCATCTCCTGGGACGCACGTTGCCTGGCAACGTTCAGCTTTTCTCTGCCTTTGATGGAATCCTGTGCGCGTTTTTCAAGAATGTCAGACTTGCGCCTGAACTCATCCATACGCTTCTTGAATGTCTCCAGCAGTGTGCCGAACAGACTGACATTATCGGAAAACTCTTTCAGCACTCGGTCAATGACATTCTGCATATCGGGGTAGATACCCCTTTTCAGATTGCGTTCGTCGATCCAGTGGCTGCCGGCTTCAACCAAAGAATCGAGCAGTTGTCGTGCTTCATGATTGCTGTCGGTCAGCAGTTTGCGATCAATGATCGCAACTTTCAGGTAGGGGGTGTGCAGATGACTGATCAAGGCCTTGGCTACGGCAGGGAGAACAGGATCATTCAACATATATTCGAACAGCATGCCCACCAGGTCGATAGTATCCTCATCCGCAGCCTCGAGGCGGTCAGCACCGACCTCGTTATAGAGCTTATGACGCTCTTCGGCCAGTGTGTGTTTCACCCGAATCAGGAACTGTTCATCGATCTCGATGTTCGAGATACCCGCACCGGGCGCGTTGACATCCGGTATCATATCGGAACGCTGAGCCGGTTGGATGTTGCTCAGGGCGGTGACCAGATTCTCTTGCGTGGCGGGTGGTGCGCTTCCAGGCCGCCGGCCGGCAGCCTTTGCAGACGCCTCCTTGGCGGCAAGTTTCTCCGGTGAGGTGCGGCGCCGGCTGGCCATCATATCCAGAATCGATCCGAACAGCTCCTCGCCCAACTCTTCCTGGGTTTGTTCCTGTTGCTGTTCAGGATGTTCCCCATCCTCTGCCGATGGCCCTCCCTTAGCATCCGGCGATTTCTGGATCGCCGGTCTTAAGTGAGGCAGAACTCCAGCCTCTTTCAGGCTGTTGTTGAAGTCATCGTAGATCGATCCCAGCTGTTTGAGTACATATTTATCGAACAGGGCGAGGATGATGACCTTGATCCGAGCTTCCAAACCCAATGCATCGATAGCTTCGCTGAAAGCATGGGCCAGATGATGGGGGCCGGAAGGGATCTGCTTGTGTTTAACGCTTCGCCCACCACTTACTACACTCAGTCTCTGACCGAGCGCATACAGCTGGGAACGATGGTGCCCCACCGTGCGGCTGATCATGTTTTCCAGTGCGGTGGAGACATCCATGGATTCATGATCGACGAGTTCCAGTTCCGTGTCTTCGGTTAGATCGGAAAAGCCGTCGATCTCAGGCTGGTCATGCCAGAACTTATCGAATCCTTCACTCAGCAGTTCCCGAAACTCGTGTTCGACCAGGCCATGTCTGTTACGGATCATTGCCATGGCCTCGAAAAAGCGATTTTGAATCTCGTTGGTCTCGGCCTTTTGGGCAAAACTGGTAAGTGCCTTATCGGAGTTGTTGAAGAGTTCTGTCAGGAGTGCGTTTATGTAGACAATTACCGTGTCCTTACAGCGATTCAGCACTGGCTGAAACTGACTCTGGTATTTGTTTCTTCTATCCTGTATTGACACGTCTAAAGGATCCTTAAGTGAATCAGTGGCGATACCCAAAAAGAGGTGGTATTGCTGAAACTTGATTTTTCTAGAGTTTGCTGCATTTACAATAGCTAAAGAGTAGCACGAAGAGTGTCTAAGATGAACAATCTAATGCCTCTCATATCCTTGTTCCCCATGGTTTTATTACAAATCCTCACATTCCCGATACAGACACCGTCGGGTCGCGACGTATAACAACATCTCAATCGTCTCCAATGATTCGCTCGCTCGATTCCGTCGGCGAGAGCAACAGTTCCCCCTGGCCAACGCTGTTGGCGAACACCATGCGATAGCGGGTGTCGTCACTCCGGGCATGCGCAGCACGTAGTTTATTCACCTTTTCCTTGGCGGATTTGTACTTTTCCTCTTCGTCGAGGTATTGCAGACTGTTGTCGGCTGAAACCTTGAAAATGTAGAAAGGCATGTTTACAGCTCCGTCCACGTCCGGTGGAGGTCAAGAATCCGATATAAATGTCGATAACAATGGGTATATACCATGGCCGACACTGTATACAAGCCAGCATAATAGCTGAGTCCGAAGTGGAACAGTACAACAATATCCCTTGTATATCAGTGAATTATTACCTGGCAGATTGTGATATTGAATGTGGTGTCCTGAGGTGAAAAACATGACCCCTCAACAACTTGTGATCGAGATCGAAAGCTTGGTTTCGCTGCCTGACGTTTGTGTCAAGGTAAATCGCCTGCTCGATGCTCCGAACTACTCGGCTGCAACCCTGGGTGATATTATTTCCCAAGATACGGATCTGTCTGCCCGTCTGTTGCGGCTTGTGAACAGTGCATTTTTCAATCTAAAGGTTCCGGTGGAGACTATCTCCAGGGCGATCACGATCATTGGTACGAGCGAGCTGCGAAATCTTGTGATGGCCACCACGGCGGCCCGGATTTTTACCGGTATTCCGGGAGATCTCGTGGACATGACCGAATATTGGCGTTACTCGATAACAGCCGGGGTAATTGCGGCTGAACTGGCCAAGCGCTGTAACGTACTGCACAGCGAACGCCTATTCGTGATGGGGGTGTTGCACGATATCGGCCGACTGGCGATCTACCTGAAGATGCCGCAAGAGGCGAGAGACATTCTCTTGATAACCGGCGGCGACGATACCCTGTTGCCGGATGCTGAGAATGATGTCCTGGGTTTTACTCATATGGATGTCGGTGAAGCCTTGTTGAGGAAGTGGAAATTGCCCGAGAGCATCGTTTCCGTTGTTGCACACCACCATCGACCGGCATCCACGCAGGTTTTTAAGCTGGAGACCTCCCTGCTTTCCCTCGCCGCATTATTGGCATACGCCGAAATCAGCGGTGTCGAGTGGTACGAAACCGTTGAACTGGTGGACCCTGTGGTTTGGAGACAAACCGATCTGGAGCCTGAGCAACTGGAGGCCGTAATGGAACAAATGCCACACAGGGTTGGTGAGATCATGGATGTGGTGTTGGGACCGAAAGTCAGGCCGTTGAAAAGCCAACCCCATTAACGATTCCCCGTCAGCAGGTCCCAGGCAATAGGGCGGTTTGCCTGTTGCGGTGGTATATTCAGGACACGGACTCAGTGATTGAGTCTCAAACAGGTTAGAATACGGCCTCATGTTGAGGCTCTACCAATCAAACCATCTTGAATCGCTTGCAGCGCGCCTGTCCGGGCTGCTAGCCGAACCGGCGGGTGAGGCTCTGCAGCAGGAGCAGGTGATCGTTCAACACCCGGGCATGGCCCGCTGGCTCTCATTGCGAATCGCCGGTCATCTGGGGATTTGCGCCAATCTCTCTTTTCCGCTGCCCGCGGCATTTATATGGCAGCTTTTCCACGCCCTGTTGCCGGATGTGCCTGACTATGATCGTTATCAGCCAAAACGTCTGACGTGGCGTATCTACAGCCTGCTCCGGGAGGTCGATGAGAAATTGACAGACCCTTCGGTCGCCGGCTATCTGGCTGGAGCCGACGATATTAAGCGCTTTCAGTTGGCGCAACAGCTGGCCATGCTGTTCGATCGATACCTGATCTATCGGCCAGACTGGATTCTCAAATGGCAACAGGGAGAGGCGGCTACCGAAGGTGATGGATGGCAGGCCGGTCTTTGGCGCCGTCTCACGGAGGAAGATGCGGTTCATTGGGTGAGCCTGCAACTTCAGTTGAGCAGGATGTCGACAACCTCTTTTCAGCGGATCCTGCCTCCGAGGGTGTTTATATTTGGTGTTCCCACCCTTTCCCCAGGCTACCTGGAGATCATTCGACACGTCGCATCGCTGATTGATGTTCATCTTTTTCTGCTAAATCCCTGTGAGGCCCACTGGGCTGACATCGTCTCACCCAGTGAACAGGCACAGTTGGCCCTGCAGTCGCGGGAACAGGCGCTCTACCTGGAAGTTGGCAATCCGTTGCTTGCCACAATGGGTCGGCAGGGGCGAGACTTTTTCGCTGCCGTCAACGAGATGGATCCAGGGGGTGAGGAGCTCTACCGAAGGCAACATGACGGTCTGCTGTTGCATCAAATTCAGGACCAAATATTGACCTTGAGTGAGCCGCAATCCGGATGCTCAACGGACGGTTCCATTACGCTCCATCGCTGCCACAGCCCGATGCGCGAGGTTGAGGTGCTCTACGATCAACTCCTGGCGCTGTTGCAGGATCTGCCGGATCTGACAGCGTCGGATATTCTGGTGATGACACCGGATATTGACCGTTATGGGCCTCTGGTCAAGGCTCACTTCTCAACGCCGGGCAGCCGTCCGAAGATACCCTTCAGGATCAGCGGCGGCGGTCTGCTACAGAACAATCCACTGGCCACGGCTCTGGTGGAAATAGTTCAACTCCCTGGATCCCGCTACCCGGTCGGCAGTGTGCTCAATCTGCTGGAATATCCGGCCATTCGTCGTCGCTTCGGATTGGATGAAGAGGGTGTCGAACGGGTGACTCAATGGCTGAATCAGGCTGCTGTCCATTGGGGACGTGATGGCGAGAGCAAGCATTCCCTTGGCTTGCCGGCGGAACGGAGCAATACCTGGCGGACAGGGTTGTGGCAACTTCTGCTGGGTTATGCAATGCAGGGAGATGCGGGAGAGCTTTGGCATCACCACTATCCACTGGATGCGGTGGAGGGGTCGGAGGGTCAATGGCTCGGCGGACTGCTGGCGTTTTGTGATGCCCTTTTCGCGCTGGAAGATCAGTTCTTGATCGATCGGTCATCGCAGGCGTGGGTAAACTTCCTGATCGGGCTCACGGAGCAGTTCTTTTCTTCCGATGAAGAGAGTGAAGTGCAACTCGAGTCGGTCAGAGAGGCTATTCATGCATTGGCGCAGGAGATGCAGCAAGCGGGAATCGAGGAGCGGATCCCGATCGCACCGATCCGATATCGCCTGCAGGAACTGTTGAATGTTTCAGTGGATCGGGGCTTTATGGGCGGTGGCGTTAATTTCTGTGCCCTCGCGCCCATGCGAAGCCTGCCTTTTCGTGTGATCGCGTTGATCGGTATGAACGATGAAGCCTTTCCCCGCCAGCAACCGGAGTTGGGATTCGATCTGATGTCGAGAGCCTTTCGTCGCGGAGATCGGTCAAGAAGAGCGGATGATCGCTACCTCTTCCTGGAGACGCTGATCTCTGCACGGGATCGTCTTTTAATCAGTTACGTCGGACGCAGCCAGCATGACAATACCCTGCGTCCACCCTCCGTAGTGGTGGATGAGTTGTGCGATTCTCTGCAACAGATGGTGGCTGAGTCCGGTATGAAGGAGATCATTTCCGATCACCCTTTACAGCCCTTCTCACGGGACTATTTTCTTGCTGACAGCACCCTCTTCAGCTATTCGGCGGAGATGTACGAGGCGGCAATGCGGGTTGGTGGTGGGGGTCGCAATGAGCTTCCTCTGGTCGCGACGCCCCTGGTCGAAACAGAGGTGGATGGGCTGATCGATTTGCAGCGGTTTCTCCACTTCTTCACCAATCCGCTGAAAGGATTTGCCGATATCCGCCTGAATCTCGACCTCGAACAGGCGGAGCAGCTTCCCGAGGAGCGGGAACCATTCACCCTGGCGCGTTTCGATAGGCTGGCACTGGAACATGAGCTGGTGGAGTCTATGCTGGCGGACCAGAGTCCGGAAGCATTGTATGAACAATTACGCGCTCGGGGACGTCTGCCGCACGGAATGACCGGTGAACAGACATTTGGGCAGATGCAGCGCCGTGCAGCGGCAATGGTTCAACGCATTCAGGCGCTCGATGGCGGCGACCAACTGCAACCCTTGGAGGTTGATCTTAAGTTCGATGAGCACCATCTGGTCGGCCACCTTCACGATGTCACCACAGGGGGGTTGCTTATCTATAGCACGGATCGCCTCTACCCCTACCAGATGGTCAGGCATTGGATTAGACATCTGTTGTTGAATGCACTCAGTCCGCCTGGGGTGACGCCAGTCACATGTCTGCTCGAGGGGGACAGAACAGGCCACTACAGGTCCGTGGAGAAGGCGATGGTTCATCTTGAGACGCTGATCCGGCGCTATCGCCAGGGTCTGCGGTTGCCGTTGTCGTTCTTCCCCGCAACCGCCTGGATCTATCAGGAAAAACTTGAGCGAGGTGGTGAGGAGGTGGCCCGTAAGGCGGCGCGGCAGCGTTGGTTTGGCAACCGGTTTCAGCCAGGTGACGCGGATAAGCCCTACCAGCGCCTGTTGCGGCCGGACCGGCCCGCTCTCGATCAGACATTCTTCGATACCAGCAGGGAGCTCCTGCAACCATTGATGGACCATCTGGAGTGGCAGGGATGAGTATGCGTATCGAATCGGTGGCCTTGCAGGGTTTCAATCTGGTGGAGGCAAGCGCCGGCACCGGAAAGACCCATACCTTGACCGGCCTCTATCTGCGGCTGCTGCTGGAACAGGAGCATAGTCCGGAGAGGATCCTGGTGGTGACCTATACCAAAGCGGCAACGGCAGAACTGAAGACACGGATTCGCCAGCGCCTGATCGATGCGCGGTCGCTGACGGATGGCGGCACTAGTGCCGATCCCCTGCTGCACGCCATCCTTCACAACATAGAGGACAAGGCGCGTGCCCGCAGGCGTCTCGATCTGGCGATTGCCGGCTTCGACAGGGCTGCGATCTATACCATCCACGGCTTTTGCCAGCGCGTACTGACTGAACAAGCTTTCGAGACCGGGCAGGCATTCAATACCAATCTGGTAACGGACCAGGCTGATCGACTGCTGCAGATTGCTGACGATTACTGGCGACGTGAAATCAATCAGCTCCCCGGTCAGCTGCTTCAGGCCCTGCGTGACCGGATAGATACCCCCGAGGCATTGCTCCAGCGCATGCGTCCCGCGCTGGGCAAGCCTTACCTGCAGGTCCGGGCTTGTGATTGGCCGGAAGGCATTGGGTCGCTGGAGCGGCAGGCCAATCAGTTCCAGTCCGAAGTCAGGTCGTTGTGGCAGGAGCAACGCGATACCATCCTCGCGCTACTCAGCGACACACAGGTGATGAAGGGAAATCTCTACCGCCGGGCATGGCTAGAGGGTTGGGGTGCGAAAATGGACCAATGGCTGCAGGCCACGGTCTTTCAACGACCCTTCGACAAGGCCGAACGGTTTACGCCGCAGAGTATCGAGGCTGCGATCAAGCCTGGACAAGCGGCTCCCCGGCATCCCTTCTTCAACCGGTTTTCCCGTTATCTGGCCTGTGTCGAAGCGTGCGCCGATGCCTTCGACAAGGCATTCGTGGCCTTGCAAAAGTCTTTCTATGACTATCTTCTGGAGGAGTTGCCGAGACGCCAGGCCGAGGCCAGGGAATGGTCCTACGACGACCTGTTGCTGCAGTTGCACGCCGCCTTGCTGGCGGACAACGGCGGCCGTTTGAGCGGACTGTTGCGCCGGCGCTATCCTGCTGCATTAGTGGATGAGTTTCAGGATACCGATCCGCTGCAGTACCGGATTCTCGGTCAGATCTATCTCAACAGCCGGCAACCGGTATTTCTGGTAGGGGATCCAAAACAGGCGATCTACAGTTTTCGTGGTGCCGATCTGTTCGCCTACCTGCGCGCCAGAGACGAGACAGGCGCCAAACACCATACACTGGACATCAACTGGCGTTCGACACCTGGGCTGTTGCAGGCTGTCAACACTCTTTTCGGCAGTTCCCATCGGCCATTCTTCGAGCCACGCATCGGTTTTGAAGCGGTCGCGGCTGGCGACAGGGAGATGGCTTCCCTCACGATTGCGGATGGCAGTGAGGCGCCATTTCAGATCTGGCATCTTACCTTCGGTGAGCGGACAGGGATCGAAGAGATCCGCCAGGCTGTGGCCGATGCCACCGCCGGGGAGATTGCCCGTCTGTTGACACTCGCCTCGCAAGGCAAGGCGCGCATTGGGGACAGGTCTCTATGCGGCGGTGATATTGCCGTACTGGTGCGGACCCATGAACAGGCCTCCCGTATTGCACAGGCCTTGAGGGTGTATGGTATATCCAGTGTTCACAGTAATCAGCAGAGTGTCTACTGGAGTCAGGAGGCCGAGCAGTTGCAACGTCTGCTGCTCGCCCTGTTGGAGCCTCACAGGGGGCGTCTGATCCGTGCCGCGCTGGCTACGCCGATGCTGGGCTGGGATGGCGCCGCCATTGATGAGATGAATCGTAAAGAAGATTTGCAAAACGGATTGTTCAACCGCTTCTTTCATCATCATCGTGCTTGGCGGGATAACGGTTTCATCGTCATGATCAAGGCATTCGCCAATGAAATGGGGATAGAGAATCGATTGCTTGAGTTCCACGACGGAGAACGAAGGCTGACCAACTTTTACCATCTTCTGGAACTGCTGCAGCAATATGACGGCACGGCACGTCCCGGTATGGAGGGATTGGTTAAATGGTTTGCCCGCCAGCGCCGGACCCTATCCCAGGATGATGAGCATCTGCTGCGCTTGGAGAGTGACGGCAAGTTGGTGCAGGTCGATACCCTGCACCACTGCAAGGGGTTGGAATACAATATTGTTTTCTGCCCCTTTTTGTGGGACCAAAGTGAAGCCGGGAGTGACGACAAACCCTTTTTGTTTCACGATCCGAATCAAGACTATACGGCGGTGCTCGAACTTGGCTCAGAGGATTTTCATGACAACCTGGCCTATTTCCATGAGGAGGTTTTTGCGGAAAATCTTCGCCTGCTGTATGTAGCTTTGACGCGTCCCCGTTATCGCTGTTATCTCCCATGGGGCTGGTTGAAGCAGAGCAGGCATTCAGCACTTGGCTGGATATTGCATACGACGAATAGAGCCGATTGTCCGCAGACCCTGGCGCAGTGGCGACAACAGCTCAAGGCCTTGAATCCCGAAAGAGATGAGCAGGTGTTGCGGGTATTGGCCACAGCCGCCCGGGGTAGCATCGAAATCACACCTTTACCCCATGCTGCGGAGATGGCGCAACTCACCCTGCCAGTGCCGCCGGAACTGCAACCGCCGAGACGCTTTTCAGCATCCATTTCAGCGGTTGGCGGTGTGGCCAGTTTCTCTTCGCTGGTTGCGGGGCAGCATGAGGATAGACCGGATTACGACATCCAGACGACAATTCTGAACCAGCCTCAGGATCCCCACCGGGGTTTCAGCGTGCATGGCTTTCCGCGTGGCTCAAGACCCGGCAGTTGTCTGCATGCGATTCTGGAGGAGCTCGATTTCATGCAGCCCCATGGGCAGGCGGTGGAGCTGATGGTGGAGGAGAAACTCATGTTTCATGCCATCGATACCCGCTGGAAGGGTGTTGTTGTCCAGTGGATGAGAGAGGTTGTTGAGACGCCGCTCAATATCGATGGATTGACCCTGAGTCGAATCGGGTCGGGACAGCGGCTGAATGAGATGGAATTTTATTTCCCCGCGAGGTCACTGCAGCCCAAGGCGGTCATGGCGCTTGCACGGCATCACCATTTCTCGCACGTCGAAGGGCTGATTGACGGTCTGGCGAATCTCCATGCCGGTGTGGTGGATGGCTATGTGAAGGGCTATATCGATCTGGTCTTCGAAGACGACGGATGTTTCTATCTGGCCGACTACAAGTCCAATTGGCTTGGCAACAGCTGCAGTGACTACCACCCCCGGGCTTTGAAGAATGCGATGATCGAGCACCACTATACCCTGCAGTATCTGCTCTACTCGCTGGCCTTGCATCGTTATCTCAAACTACGCCTGCCCGGCTATGGGTATGAGCGACATTTCGGTGGTGTCTACTATCTGTTTCTGCGCGGTATGCAGCCCCGGAGCGGCGCTCGCCTGGGGGTGTTCGCAGAAAGACCCTCGCAAGGCTTCATCGAGGCCCTGGACCGACTGATAGAGGCGCGCAGCGATGAGTCGCCCTGATAGCCTGTTACGCTCGCTCCACCGGCAGAATCTGCTCGACGATCTCGATCTGCATCTTGCCGAGTATCTGATGGCAGAGGCCGATGCCCCTTCGCCAGCCCTCGCCCTGGCGATTGCACTCACCAGTCGTGCCACCGGCGATGGGCATGTCTGCCTCGATCTCGGCGAGCTTGCGGGAAGAGCGCTGTTCGACGAAGCGGAGATGACGGTTCAGGCCCCCGGGCTGGAAGAGTGGAGAGTCGAGTTACGAGATAGCGGGATCATCGGTGCTCCCGGTGACTGGCAACCCTTGATTCTGGATAGCCGGAACCGGCTCTACCTGCATCGCTATTGGGTCTATGAGCGACGCTTGGGAGACGCGTTGTTGCAGCGTGCCAGGAGTGTCGATCAGGTGATTGACCGGGAGCGGGCGAAGAAGATTTTGGCAACACTGTTCCCGCTGCATGGCGCCGATGCCACCGATTGGCAGAAGGTTGCCGTTGCCACTGCGATCCTGCGGCCCCTCACCATCATCTCCGGTGGACCCGGCACCGGCAAGACAACAACCGTCCTTCGTTTGCTGGCGCTGCTGCGGCTGCAGCCGGGGGGAGATGCGTTGCGGATTGCCCTGGCAGCGCCCACAGGGATGGCTGCCGCACGTCTGCAACAGGCGATCCGGCATGCCAAGGCATCGACGGCCCTCTCGAAAGAACAGCTGGCGACGATACCGGAGCAGGCATCGACCCTGCATCGTCTGCTGGGTATGAACCGTTCGGGTACAGGCTTTCGCCACCATCGAGACAATCCCCTGCTGTTTGATGTGGTGATAGTGGATGAGGCATCGATGGTCGATGTGGCATTGATGGCCAAGCTCCTGGATGCCTTGCCTCATGCTGCGCGACTGGTGTTGTTGGGTGATCGCGATCAACTGGCCTCGGTGGAGGCAGGTTCGGTGATGGGTGATCTGTGTATCGGATGCGATGGGCCGGATGATGATTTCGCGCGGCAATTGAGCGAGATCACGATGCAACCGGTGGCCGCAGGGGAGGAGTCCGCCAGTGAGTTGAAAAACTGTGTTATCGAACTGAGACAGAGCTACCGTTTCGATCCCGAGAGTCCGCTTGGGCAGCTGGCCAAGGCTGTCAACAGGGGTGATGCGCAACAGGCCCGGCAGCTGCTCCACAATGGAGGGAAAGTGCTGGGCCGTTTGGATCCGGGCGGTGATGTGGCAAGGCTGGTTGCAAGTCGTTTTGGAAAGCTGTTCAAGGCGGTCGGATCAGGGGCGCCGGTGGCATCGCTGTTCGCCCTGTTGTACGAGTTTCGCCTGCTATGCGTAGTTCGCGAGGGGCCTTTTGGCGTCAATGCATTGAACGGTGCGATAACCCGGGAGCTGATTCGGGCGGGACAGATTGAGAATCACGACGATTGGTATCCGGGACGCCCGGTGATGCTGTCGCGCAATGACTATCAACTCGATCTCTACAACGGTGAAACCGGCATCGTCCTGCCGCATCCTGAACGGAAGTATGAACTGGCGGTAGCCTTCCAGGGGAGTGACGGTCAGGTGCGTTGGATTTCACCATCGAGACTGCCTTATTGCGAAACGGTATATGCGGTGACGGTACATAAGAGCCAGGGTTCCGAGTTTCAGGAGGTTGTATTACAACTGCCGGATCAAAGGAGTGCCGTCTTGTGCCGTGAACTGGTCTACACGGCGATTACCCGATCGAGGCAGAGATTCACCCTGATCGGGGATGATGCGATCTTCGATGCAGCTGTCACACACCCCATGCGACGCAGCAGCGGGCTCCCCGATCTCCTCACCGTTAATCCGGGGTAGGGCGTTGAGGTAACAATGCATCCGGGGAAGCAGATATTTTGCTGAGCACATAAAAAATTACTGGGGTTGGATAACTCCTCGTTGTGGTAGTGTACTGCCTGTTTGAAATATGCGTTACACGAAATATCTCAAATATTATCAATAAAAACGGTTGGTTATTAATTTTCCTTTGAAACCTGCTTGAGGTTTTTCCGCCAAGGCGGATGAGATAACCGACTCAAAATGAAGGCTTAGGGCAGGCTTGGCAGTTGCTGACTGGGCCGGTCAATTAATTAAGCGATCAACGAAGGAGACGAAAAGTCATGATCAACCCAGTCGGTTCCTCAGAACTACAACCTTTGTTTGTCTACGATCCCGAAACCCATCACAAGCTCTCACACGAGGCTGAATCCCTGCCGTCGGTTGTGATCAGTTCTCAGGCCGCCGGTAACGCGGTGATGATGGGGGCAGGGTATTTCAATCCATTGAAAGGTTACATGACAGTGGCCGACGCCATGGGCGCAGCCGAAAAGATGACCCTTACCGACGGCAGCTTCTTTCCGGTGCCTGTGCTCTGCCTGCTGGAGAACACAGATTCCATCGGTGATGCCAGACGGATCGCGCTGAGAGATCCGAACATGGAGGGTAATCCGGTACTGGCCGTCATGGATATCGAGAATATCGAGGAAGTCAGTGACGAACAGATGGCGATCATGACCGACAAGGTCTATCGCACCGACGACAGTGACCATCCTGGCGTGGCGGCATTCAACGGCCAGGGCAGGGTGGCGATCTCCGGCCCTATCCAGGTCCTCAGCTTCTCCTATTTCCAGGCCGATTTCCCGGATACATTCCGTACTGCCGTCGAGATCCGCAACGAGATTCAGGAACGTGGCTGGAGCAAGATCGTTGCCTTCCAGACCCGCAATCCGATGCATCTGGCCCATGAGGAACTCTGCCACATGGCCATGGATCGTCTCGGCTGCGACGGCCTGGTGATTCACATGCTGCTGGGTAAGCTGAAGCCCGGCGATATTCCGGCGCCGGTGCGCGATGCCGCGATCCGCAAGATGGTTGAGCTCTATTTCCCGCCCAACAGCGCCATGGTGACCGGTTACGGTTTCGATATGCTCTACGCCGGGCCTCGTGAGGCGGTGCTGCACGCCTACTTCCGGCAAAACATGGGCGCCACCCATTTCATCATCGGCCGCGATCATGCCGGTGTGGGTGACTACTACGGTGCATTCGACGCCCAGACCATCTTCGAGGATGAGGTGCCTGCAGGTGCGTTGGAAATCGAGATCTTCAAGGCCGACCACACTGCCTGGTCGAAGAAGTTGGACAAGGTTGTGATGATGTGTGAAGCCCCGGATCACGAGAAAGAGGATTTCGTACTCCTCTCCGGCACCAAGGTGCGCGAGATGCTGGGTCAGGGTATCGCTCCGCCGAAGGAGTTCTCCCGCCCCGAGGTGGCGCAGATCCTGATCGACTATTACCAATCGATCAATTGATCGGCTGGTCTGTTTAAAGGGCCCGTTATCACGGGCTCAGACTGATGGTGAACCCCGGGACTACTACCGGGGTTTATCTTTTTTGGGCGCGGTAATCCTTATACCCTCTACCGGTCGATTCAACGGACTGACAATAGACCCTGGCGTTCCCCTCAATCTGCACCACCTCATCCTGACACTACCGGTTCTGAGGATTGTCAAGGGCAATACAGCCTGCTCACTCCAATTGAGCGGGTTGATATCGGTTGAATGTCAGATTCAAAACATAGTTGCCGGGCGATCCATTCACCCGTAGGAAATCACGCGCATGCGGTGTGCCGTAGCTGAGGCTGCCGGACAGAAATTCCGGTGTCTCCCAATTAACGACCGCGATTTCATCCGCAACCGCCAAACCGATACCCTCGTCCATGGGTGAATGACGTATGAACAGTCGCAAGGCACGGGGATTGTATCGTTTGTCACTGTCGAACTCGGGCCGGTCTTCCGGCATATTCAAGTCAGCATAAAACGGTTGCCAGTCAAATGTTCCACCGTTGTGCGTATAGGCTATTTCCTCACCAAATTCACCCGAACCTATACTTGCCTGGTAGCGTGTGACTAATTGGATCCGGCCGGCATTTTCACCTTTTAGATATCCGATGAGTGAAAGGTCTTTATTGGCCTCGTCGATTGCGTCACCCGTCACCCGCACCCGGTTCCGAAAAGCGACGACACTATCATTCTCATTGGTCGAGCCACGGGTTATGCACATCGCCTGGACACCCTGATAGGCCCAGGCCTGGCAGGCGAAGCGTGTCTCACCGTTACTATCCCAACGGGCTGTTTCGAATTGGTCACTATCGATGTCGTAATCCTCGAAATCGCCGTACAGTAAAATATCCCGGCCGCTCTGAACAGCCAACCCGTTCGCGTTTGTAGTGATCTCGGCCAGCGAGCTCTCCGCGGGGGCCAGGTGACGAAGATCGATGACTGCCAAACCTGAATCATCCACAGTCATCTCGAGAGAGATGCTGTGCTGTTTCAGGGTTGGCTGTTGTGACGGCGGTCGGATCCAGTTTTCGTTCAGATAGGGGAAAACAGTGACGCCTTCGCCGAATGAATATTCAGCAAGACGGCGCAGAAAACGGTCAGCCAAGGCTCCGCTGATCGGGCGTGGGCGGTAGTCTTCGAGATAGATGGGAATGCCTCTGGCTCGGGCGATCTCGGATGAGACCACATCGACCTGGGCCAGGATGCCGAGCATGGTTTCATGACGATCCTGATCGAACAGGAAATTGCCCAGCCCATGGTACATCAACTTATCGTTATAGAAACCGAATCCTTGTGCGACATGGGGATGGTGGGCGATCACCAGATCGGCGCCTGCATCGACTGCCAACTGCATTCTCCCATAGGAGTAGTCACTGGGTGAAAAGGTGTACTCCTTGCCGGTATGCAGTTGGGCAATCACGAACATTCCCGAGTCCGACTCTCCGCCTATCGTATCGCTGACGCGAACGCTGTCTCGCAAATCCGCAGCACCCCCCTGGGATTCGTTGGCTACGTAGAGTATGTCGTGTTGTGACCCGGATACGGAGGTTGCCGAAACCAGCGAGACGGGTGTGCCGGACAGATCCACCCGATGCGGTGCAAAGGCCGCTTGCGGGGTGGCCCCCGCACCGGAGTATTCGATGCCAGCCGCATCGAATGCGGCCAGGGTGTCGCTGAGGCCCGACTGCAGGTAGTCGAAAACATGGTTGTTACCCAGAGAAACGCACTGAATGCCGATCTCAGCCAATGCATGCAGCGATTCCGGTAGAGAGAAATAGGCGAAGTCCTTGGTTGGGTGCGGGGTTGTCGGCTCGGAGAGCGCGGGACTCTCAAAGTTGATCACCGGGTAGTCGGATAATTCAAATAGTGTCCACACAAACCGTAATGCGTCCCGACTTCCCGGCAAGGGATCATCGCTTTGAATCAGGGCCGCATCGTTGCTTGCGGGTACCTGTGTCAACGGGGTTGTCTCTTCCGGGTCGAGGAATCGACGTGCGAATGATACGTCGCCACCGAACAGCAGGCGCGTTTCATCGGCGTTGACCGACTGCGCCACAACAGTCGGTAGTTCAACTGCGCTTTTGCCCAGGGGGTGGTGTAGGTAGGCCGCTATGATTGTCGGCCTGATCCCATCACCCTCCAGCTTTAAATAGTCATTACTGCGAGGTGCCTGTTCCAAGCTGAACCTGCCGTCGGCATCCGACTTTGTAGTGTGTGAACCGAGATGAACCGTAATATTGTTCAATGGTACACCGAGTTCATCGACAATCGTGCCGTCAACCTGAATTGGGCTCATCTGGTATGTCTGGCGCTGTGCCTCGTCCAGGCTCAGGTAGTGATCTTCCGCCGATCTACCTCCACTGCTTCCTGAGCCGGAGCCTCCACAGGAGATCAGCAGGGTGGTTATACAAACCGGGTAAATGAGTTTATTGAGAATAAAAAGGATATTTTTCTTTTCAACGGATGGCTTTATTGACATGTAAATGGTCACAAATCCAGTGCGGGATGATGATAGAGTATATCGGTTTACCACAACCTTTCTTTAGACCGCGGGAACCATAGGAATTGCCGGTCAGTTGTTTATGCCTCGCAACTTGGCTTCGTAGCGGCCGATAATTGTGGAGACAGGTTCGACTTTGTGGATGCCGGAAACGCTCTTGCCAGCCTGCCAGAATTCCATTTCACCCTTCTCGTCGAGGGATGACTGACGCAGCTGGAAGGCGGAACGCAGGGTATAGAACATGCGCATCCAGTGTTTGGTTCTGTTGCCGTTCAACATCCAGCGGGCGAAAGCCCCCGCCTTTGTGCCGATTTTTTCTATGTAGGGTGTTTTGATGATCGATACGGGAACCCCGGTGATTCGATTGCTGAGCACGATATCGCGTTCGTCGGCATCGAGGATGGCCTGCTTATAGGGCATTGCCGCGTTGCACTCCTCAGTAGCGATAAAGCGCGTGCCCAATTGGCAGCCCGCATAGCCTTGCCTGATCGCTTCGGCGAACTGTTGTTCGTTACCGATACCTCCCGCGCAGATGAGCGGCACACCCAGGTCACCCAGTTCATCCAACAGCTGCAAGTGGGAGAGGGCGCCGGCATGTCCGCCGGCCCGGTTGTTGACGGCTATCAGGCCGTCAACTCCGCCATCGAGTCCCTTCAAGGCCCACTTACGCTCAGTGACATCATGGTAGACGATGCCGTCATAGGCCTTCACCCGTTCGACCACCCAGCGCGGATTGCCCAGGGATGTGATGAAGAAACGCACGCCTTCGTCCAACGCAATCGAGACCCACTCCACCATCCTGTCGTGGTATTTTCTGGAGGACTTCTCGATCAGGGCGTTCATGCCGATGGGTCTGTCGGTGAGGCTTTTTATCAGTCTGATTCCTTCGCGGAAATCGTGACCATGGACAAAGGTCATGGCGACCGGCTGGATGATACCGATACCACCGGCCTCGGATGCGGCGGCGACGAGTTCGGGATTGGAACAGGGGTACATGGGTCCACAGATGATCGGTACCCGGATACCGGTATGTCGTGTAAATGCTGTCTCCTGAGGCGGATTGTCGCTCATGGCATGTCCCTGGGACGTAACTGCCAATGGGCGGTGAGGTTCGCAACACTGTCCCCTTCCTGATCCCAGATGGTTGCATGGGCCAGAAGGGTGGTGGGTTCGCCTATCGTCTCCGGCAGCTGTGCTTCACCGATCGCGGTGAGGTCGCCGCGGGCCTTCTTCAGATAATCGATCTCGAGCCGGGTAACGATACCTTTGGTTGATTTGGGCATGGCGGCAATCAGAGCAAGACCGCTTGCCAGCTCGCCGATATTTGCCAGTGCTATGGCATGAATCGAATTGAGATGGTTGCGCAAAACTCGTCTGTCCCGCAGGGTAACCCTTGCTCGACCGGGTGATATCTCTTCGATAACGGGGCGGATGGTGCCGGTATAGGGCACCATCCGTCCGAATAGCAGACTGTAGATACGCCGGCCCAAGGCACTGTTTCCAAAACGTCTCCAGAGTGACGTGACACGCTCTTCCGGAGTCATGCCAGGTCTGCTTTGTGTCTCACCACTCATACAGCGTTCTCCTGAAATGGGGATACCTGATCACTGTCTATGGCAGATGTTGTCGCATGATGCCAGTCCCATCGGTGCCGGCCGGGCATCTGCTGTTTATCAGCAGCGTTCGAACAGGCCGGCCGCTCCCATCCCCGTGCCGATACACATGGTTACCATGCCGTAGCGCTTATTGGTACGCTGCATCCCGTGCAGCAGGGTCGCCGTGCGTATTGCGCCGGTCGCACCGAGTGGGTGTCCAAGGGCAATGGCGCCACCGAGTGGGTTGACCTTATCCGGATCCATATCCATCTCCCGCATCACGGCCAGGGTCTGCGCGGCAAAGGCCTCGTTGAGCTCGACCCAGTCGATCTGGTTGAGGCTGACGCCGGTCAGTTTTTCCAGCTTGGGTATCGCCTCCTTGGGGCCTATGCCCATGATCTCCGCGGGCACCCCGGCAACGCTGTAGCCCACAAAGCGCGCCAGCGGCTCGAGATTCAAGGCGCGCATTTTCCGTTCGCTCATCACCACCACGGCGCCGGCGCCGTCGCTCATCTGCGAGCTGTTACCGGCGGTGACGCTGCCTTTGGCGGCGAACACCGGGCGCAGTTTGGCCAGGCCTTCAAGGCTGGAGTCGGGACGGGGGCCCTCATCACTCTTTACCGGGCGCTCAAGGATTCGGATTGTATTTCCCTCGTCCGGCAGGTGTTGTCTGGCCAGATAGGGGAGTATCTCCCGCTCGAAATGACCGGCATTGATCGCCGCCAGCGCACGCTGGTGACTCTGCAGGGCAAAGCTATCCTGATCTTCGCGGCTGACCTTCCAGCGTTCGGCGACATTTTCCGCGGTGACGCCCATGCCGTAGGCGATAGACACATTGTCATCCTCGAACACCGCCGGATTTATGGCGACCTTGTTGCCCATCATCGGTACCATGCTCATGCTCTCGACACCGCCGGCGACGATGATGTCTGCCTCGCCGAGGCGAATTCTGTCCGCTGCGATGGCGATACTCTGCAGGCCGGATGAGCAGAAACGGTTGATGGTGACGCCCGGTACGCTGTCCGGTAACCCGGCCAGCAGGCTGGACACACGGGCGACGTTCAGGCCCTGCTCAGCCTCCGGCATGGCGCAACCGATGATTACATCCTCGATCTGTTCAGTCGGCAGACCGGGGCAATCGCCGAGCACACCCTGAATCGCATGGGTGAGCAGATCGTCAGGACGGGTTTGTCGGAATACGCCTCGTGGGGCCTTGCCGACGGGGGTGCGCCTGGCTGCCACAATGTAGGCCTGTTCACTCATAGCGCTCTCCTCGCTCAGTTCCGCAGGGGCTTGCCGGTATCCAGCATATGCTTGACCCGTGCATGTGTTTTGGGGCTTTTCAGCAAAGCGCGAAAACCCTCACGCTCATAGCGCAGATACCAGCCTTCAGTCAGTTCGGTACCTGCATCCACCGGGCCGCCACAGAGTGCATTGGCGACGAGGGTCCCGATTTTCATGTCGTAGTCAGAGATGAAACCGCCGGCGTGCATATTGGTCATCGCCGCCTTGAAGTTTGCGATGGCGGCCCGACCTCCGGCCCGAATCGGTGATTCGATGGCCGGGCGGTAGTTGGCGGCACTCAGGGCGCGAACCTGGGCAATGGCTGCATGCAGCACTTCATGACGATTCATGACCACAATATCGCTTTCGCGCAGAAAGCCGAATACCTTGGCCTGTTCGGCACTGGTGGCCACCTTGCCCATCGCGACGGTTTCAAAAATATCCTTGAGTGCCTCGAATGTGTCATTCCCGGCCGCCTTGATGGAAGCACGTCTGGCCAGCTCCATGCAGCCGCTGCCGGCGGGTATGAGGCCGACGCCTACCTCCACCAAGCCGATGTAACTCTCCAGCGCTGCGACCACCCGGTCACACTGCATCATCAATTCGCAACCGCCGCCAAGTGCCAGTCCCTGGACCCCGGCAACCACCGGGATATTGGATTTACGCATGCGAATACAGCTGTGCTGGAACTTCTGCAGCAGGTTGTCCAGGGCATTGCTGCCCGGCAGTATGCTCTTCATGGCAACCGGCATGAATGACTTCAGGTCTGCGCCCGCGCTGAACGGCTCGTCCGGTTGCCAAATCACCATGCCGGTGAGCTGTTGTTGCGCCAGTTCTGCGGCCTGATTCAGGCTGTCCAGCACACCGTCGTCGATGGTATGCATTTTGGTCTTGAAGCTGAGTACACCGATATCACCATCGATTAGCCAGAAACGTGCCGAGTCGTTTTCGAACAATACCTCATGCTGGGCGGCCTGTTCGCCAACCAGCGGCTCGGGCTGGCGCTGACGCTGGTAGACCGGGAGCCTGGAGCGGGGATGATAGCTATTGTCGGTAGGTGACCATGAGCCCTTTGACGTATGGATCGCCTCGATGTTATTGACCCATGCCGGCAGGGGTTCGCCGGTAAGGGTCTTGCCCGCATCGATATCCTGCTGGATCAAATCGGCGATACGCCGCCAACCGGCGTGCTGCCAGATCTCGAACGGACCCTGCTGCCAGCCGAAGCCCCAGCGAATCGCCATATCAACCTCCCTGGCATTATCGGCAATCGAGTCCAGTAGATAGGCGGCATAGTGAAATACATCGCGCTGAATCGACCAGAGGAATTCGGCATGGGGATCGTTGATGGCGCTTAGCTTTGCCAGGCGTTCGGGGTTCCTGTAATCCTTCAGTAACTTCTCCACCTTTCCGGGGATCTTTACCTTACGCTTCCTGTAACTGTCGTCTGCAGGTTCGTATACCAGGATTTCACCATCCTGTTTTTTATACACGCCTGCCTTGGTCTTGGCGCCGAGGGCGCCTTTTTCAATCAGGGTGTCGAGCCAGTCCGGAATCCTGTAGATCGATACCCACGGGTCATCACCGAGGTGTTCGGCAGCGTTGCGTAAAACGTGCCGCATGGTATCGAGCCCCACCAGGTCGGCGGTGCGCAGGGTTGCGCTTTTAGGCCGTCCGATCGATTTTCCGGTCAGCGCGTCGACGGTTTCAAAGTTCAATGAGAGTCTTTGTGCATGGTGGAAGGTCGACATCATGGAGAAAAGCCCGAGTCGGTTGGCAATGAAGTTTACCGTGTCCCTGGCCCTGACCACCCCTTTCCCAAGAGTGGCTACGCAAAAGCTCTCAATGGTATCGACAACTTCGGGTGATGTCTGTGGTTGCGCTATCAACTCAACCAGTGGCATATAGCGCGGTGGATTGAAGAAATGGATGCCGAGGAAACGGTTGCGCAGATTGTCGGGCAGGCATTCTGCCAATTCTGTGATGGAGAGGCCCGATGTGTTGCTGGCAAGTATCGCATCATCACCGAGATAGGTTGATACCTTGTGGTAAAGGTCGGACTTCCATTCCATTTTTTCCGCTATCGCTTCGATTACCAGATCGCAATCGGTGAGTTTTTCAAGGTCGTCGTCGTAGTTGCACGGGATTATCCTGGTGGCGTTTGTCGTCACAGCTAACGGTTCCGGCTTCTGTTTCATCAGGCCCTTGATTGCCTGTTTGGCAATCGCGCTTTTGTCCGTGCCCTCTTTGGGGAGGTCGAACAACAGTGACGGAATACCGGCGTTGGTGAAATGAGCCGCTATCTGAGCTCCCATTACACCGGCTCCAAGTATGGCCACCCGTTTGAATGCCGGTATGCCGATGATTGCTTTGCTCACTTTATGAGATGTTAGCTGAGCGGTTGATTTCATTAGCCTCTCTCCTCCGGCTGATCTCCACTATACAAGCGGAGGTCATCCAGTGATCTGCTGTTGATCATCTTGTCCGTATTTGTGGTATGGGGTGCGGATCAATTCCGATTCGTCAAAATCGTCAACATGGATAATCGCCATCAAATGACGGTCAAAACGCCGCAGTTGTTCTGCTTTATGTTCGGTTATCATTGCCGCCTGAAGGGCTGCATCGGCAAGTTCCATATCTTCAGTTTTCTCCAATTCGCCTGTTCGCAATGCATGGTTCAGCCGTTTGAGAATCGGTTGCAGATTTAGACTCTCGAGAAAAACCTGGTTGACCTCCGCCAGCGGATTGTTCGCGGCAACCTCCAGGAACAGTCCGCTGGTCATCTTGATTCTGGTTGCACTGTCAACGGTGATCAGCTCAACAACCGACTTTTCCAGGCTGTCTTTCGGCGCTGAGTAGCGGCGGCCAATCGGGAACGCGAGACGTTTCAGTACACCGGGTACCCAGCGATTTGGCCAGTTTTCCATCAGCTGATCGAATGCGACCTGATATTGGTGGAGGAGATGGTCTAGGGCCCACTGCACCACCGGCCACTCCTCTTCCGGGTGTTGGCTATCTTCATGCTGCTTGATCACCATGCTGCCGAGAAACAGCATACTCAACAGATCGCCCAGGCGTGCCGAAAGCATCTCCTTGAATTTCAGCTTAGCATTCAGATTGAGCAAGGCTACATCGGTGATCATTGCAAACAGGCTGCTGAGCCGGTTGAAATGGCGATAATAGGGAAGCAGGTGCAGGTTTCCGTTCGGCACCACCTCCCGCGACAGGCCGAGACCCATGGTCAGCGTACGCGCGAAATTGCTGATCGAATGGCCGGTGTGGGCAGTCAACGTGGTATCGAACCTGGCGAGTGTCTCTTGATTATCCTCGGCATGGGCCAATGTCATCTCCTGCATGACATAGGGGTGCGACCTGATCGCCCCCTGTCCAAAGATCATCAGGTTGCGTGTGAGGATGTTCGCGCCCTCCACGGTGATGGCCACAGGCATTGACTCATACATGTCGGCAATATAGTTCTTCGGACCCTTGACTACCGCCTTACCTGCATGGATATCCATGGCGTCGATTACGCACTGCCTGGCCATCTCCGTAGTGTGGTACTTCAAAATTGCGGATGCCACACTCGGTTTGTTGCCCTCGACGATGGCCTGAATGGTCTGTAGTCTGGCGGCATCGATGATGTAACTTAGACCGGCAATACGCGCCAGTGGTTTCTGAATACCCTCGAATTGCGCAATGGGAATGCCAAATTGTCTGCGCAGGCTGGTGTAGGCGCTGGTACCGAGCAGCGAACGTTTGCTGACCGCCACGGCGGTGGTGGGCAGGGTGACTGCGCGTCCCACCGATAGACAATTCACCAGCATGCGCCAGCCTTTACCGGCCATCTCAGGACCGCCGATGATAAAACTCAGTGGAACGAAAACGTCTTCTCCCTGAATGGGGCCATTCAGGAAAGCATCGCCGATGGGCAGATGGCGCCGTCCGATCTGCATCCCTTGTGTATCGTGCGGGATCAGCGCACAGGTGATTCCGTAGTCTTTCACGTCGCCAATCAGACTATCCGGATCCTTCAGTCTGAAGGCGAGTCCGACAAGTGTCGCGATGGGAGAGAGCGTGATATAGCGTTTGGAAAAGTTGAGCCGCATTCCGATCACTTCCTCTCCCTGCCATTCACCCTTACATACCGTGCCGGTATCGGGTATCGATGTGGCATCTGAGCCGGCGGTAGGACCGGTCAGGGCAAAACAGGGTATCTCCTCGCCGCTGGCGAGACGGGGGAGGTAGTAATCCTTTTGTGCTTCAGTGCCGTATTTGATCAACAGCTCACCCGGTCCGAGTGAGTTGGGTACACCGACCAGATAACTGACGCCACTGCCGGTATTACTCAGGCGCAACAGGATTTCGGATTGTGCAACCGGCGAGAATTCAAGGCCGCCGTAACGTTTCGGTATGATCATGCCGAGAAAGCCGTGATCGCGAACGTAGTCGATGATCGACTCGGGCAGCCGGTTCAATTCATGATTGATCCGCCACTTGTCCACCATGCGACAAAGTTCGTTGACGGGGCCGTCGAGGAAGGCCTGTTCACGGTCGCTCAATACGGGTTTGGAACCGGAAAGCAGTCGACGCCAATCCGGCTTGCCACTGAATAGTTCTCCGTCCCACCAGACGTTTCCCGCATCTATCGCTTCCTTCTCCGTATTTGAAAGTGGGAGCATCATGCGTCTCATGGTGATAAGTGTGGGCTTGGAAATGAACCGCAGGCGCAGCGAGGGAACTGTAAACAACAGGCATACAAGGAATATGCCGGTGAACAGCCAGGTCAACAGGCCGAAACCTGTCACTGCGGCGGATATCAAAGAGAGCGTGGCCATTGAGTAGGTTGCTGCGGTGATGCTGTATCCACGATAGGCCAGGAACAACATCGTGGCTATTGCGATCGCGACTAAAACAAAGTTTGTCATCATTGCTGCATCTCCCGCCGAAAGTGTATGTGAAACCAGGGTCCCGTATAGGTATTATGACCCAAAAAAAGAGCGAGCGTTCGTTTTTAATGATAAATTAGTTGTGCTACAATCCCATGTCAAGAACGATTTTCACCTAATTGACCTATCAGCCGTTCTATGACAATTGAGTTCATTCCTGCGAGGGCGTTGACATTTTCAGACTTCAAAAAGTGCTTCGACTACGAAGAAGACAGATTATATGCATTACTTTTTGAACGAAATCATAATCTTATAGGGATCAGGCGAGAGAAGTTCGCGGTCAGGAATCTGAAAAAGATCTTCCGTGCCACGTTTAAACTGGTGCCCAAAATCGGATTTCAGGCGATGTCCCTGCGAGACCTCCTGGCCGAGACCGGTCTGAGCATGGGGGGTGTCTATCTGACGATCACCAACAAGGACAATATCGCAATCATCGTCAAAGATGCGGTTACCCTTGTGTGTGAAGATATCGTTGATAAGGCCAGGGCTGAGACCGATCCCGTTGTTGCCCTGGAAGTGATGGTCAAAGGTTATCTATACGCATCTCTGCTGCTGCAACCCTGGTTCTATTTTCTCTATTTCGAAACCCGTAGTCTGCCAATCAAACACCAGCAAGATTCCAAAAACCTCGAACGATCCCAGGTGGCGGAGCTGGAGAGGCTGATTGTGCGTCTACAGCAGAAACCAGAGCGGGGCTACCCGGCGGACTTTCTTGCTACCATGGTATTGACCATGGTTCAGGAACGCTATTTGAAGCCATGGAAATATAAACAACCGGCATCAACGATCGATGAGTATGCCGAAAATTGCCTGCGTTTAATCCATCGCTCAATTCACCATTAGATAGCATGTATTGGATCAGCACCGGAACCGCATCGGATACCCGGGGCATACCCAGTTTTGCCAGCGGTATTTCGGTCGCTACATCGCACATCCGGATTCAGCTTGCTACAAACCCGGGTTATGTTTCATTTATGCAAGGCTGAAATTGACACTTTCGTGATTAACACGAGATACACCCGTGAATTTATCACTCCATCATAAACCCTGTACAGACAATTGTTCTTCATGGTTACTGGAGGATAAGAGAATGCGGAACAAGTTAACTATGCTGGCGCTCGCTGGTGCATTTGCCACTACACCGACGCTCGCGCAGGATCTGACAATTTCGATTACCAATCTGACGCATGGCAGTTATTTCACACCGTTTTTGGTGGCGGCGCATGCAGGCGGTAATCATATCTTTCAGCTGGGGACGACGGCCAGCACGAACCTGCAGGCAATGGCTGAAGGTGGTGATATTTCCGGCATATCAGCCGACATGGCTGCGGTAAATGCGGAGTCGGTTGAAAATCCAGCCGGCGGGTTATTGGCGCCGGGGGCAACCACTACCTTCGATCTCACTCACTCCGAGTCAAATGACCACCTTTCACTTACCGCGATGATTCTACCGACCAACGATGGCTTTGTCGGTGTGGACTCACTATCTATTCCGAGCGCTGCAGGCACATACCGGTATCAATTGAATGCCTATGATGCCGGTACGGAAGCCAATGATGAAATCATCAATGGTGGCGGTGCGCCGGGTGTTGCGGGTGTGCCTGCGGATCCAGGCGGTCAGAACGGCACTGGTGCAACCGGCGTTACGACGGCGGAGACGAATGCCCATGTTCATATCCATCGCGGCGTGTTGGGCGACAGCGATGAAACAGCAGGCGTCAGTGATCTCAACAGCAGTGTGCATCGTTGGTTGAATCCTGTCGCGCATTTAGTCATCACGGTGAATTAGGGGGATTGCTATGGATATGCTGAAATCGGCAACCCTGGCCTTACTTGTAACCGGCCCACTTATCCTCACAGGCTGTAACCATAATGATGATGACAGTGACGACGATGAATCTGGCCGTGTTAGTTATGAGTTAAGGGTGACAAATTTGACGGCAGCACAACCACTCTCTCCATTGGTCGTTGTATTGCATGACAGTGCCTATTCCATGTGGAGCGTGGGTTCGAGCGCCGGCGATGGACTTGAACTTCTGGCCGAGGGGGGAGATAACACGGAGTTGTTATCGGAGGCGGCCAGCAGTTCCACAGCGACCATGAGTGGAGGCGGTGTTATCGCGCCTGGACAAAACGAAAGTCTCATTATCGAGGCCGATCAGATGAATGGTCTGGCGCTCTCCTTCGCATCCATGCTGGTCAACACCAATGATGCATTTACCGGGTTAAATGCGGTCGATGTGTCGGACATGATGGCGGGTTCTAGTAAACAACTGTTCATTTCCGCCTATGATGCGGGCACCGAGGGGAACTCTGAACTGGCATCCACAGTACCGGGTCCGGCGGCGGGTGGTGAGGGCTATAACCCGGCTCGCGACGACCGAGACAGCGTCGGCGGTCATCCTGGAGTGGTTACGAGTGACGATGGTTTGAGCGGTTCTGCATTGAACGAGTCGCACCGTTTCGATAATCCGGTAGCGCATGTGACGATTACACGAATGCAATGACAACTCGAGGGCGGCTTTATCGTAAGCCGCCCGTTTCGATGCCTTGCAGGACTATTCGAACTTTCTCCGTACAGTGAGTGACTAAATACTGTCCGGTCAAGCTCGGAGTCTTAAAGTATCATTGATGCCAGTCCCGGGATTTCAATAGATACAGCCTGAGTTGCCGGCAATGAGCCGGTACAACAGGTGATTACACTTTAATCCTCGGATCAGAAGAGAGGCTGAATGAGGTAATGCGAAAGATAGTATCAGTCGTGATTTTCAGCTTGATGTTTATATCGGCAACGGATACGTTTGCCTTCGATCATGGTATTTGGAACACATTGCTGCAACAGCATGTCGTGCCGCAAAGAGGTGGTGTGGCTACCGTGGTGGACTATCAGGGTTTGAGTTCCGAGCGTATGCGGCTGAAACGGTATTTAACATTACTGGCAGAGGTTGATAAAGAGACGTTCGAGACATGGCCTGCATCCGAACAACTGGCCTTTTTGATCAATGCTTACAATGCCTGGACAGTGGAATTGATCTTAACCGCTTATCCTAAGATTTCATCGATCAAGGATTTGGGAGGGTTGTTCAGTTCACCATGGAAGAAGGCGTTTATCCAGCTGTTCGGCGAAGACAGGTCACTCGATGACATCGAACATGGAATGATCCGTAAAAAGGATCAATATAACGATCCCAGAATTCATTTCGCAGTCAACTGCGCCAGCATAGGCTGTCCGGCATTGCGTGGAGAGGCCTATACCGGTAAACGGCTTGAGATGCAGTTGCGTGAGCAGACTTCGCTGTTCCTTGCAGATAAAACACGCAATCGTTTTAGCGATGATCGCCTCGAGGTGTCATCCATATTCAAGTGGTATCATGACGATTTTGAACAGGGTTGGAAGGATTATCATTCGTTAAGCGGCTTTTTTGCGGAATATAGCCAACAACTTGGTTTGTCGGCCGAAGATGTACAACGCCTCCGCGCAGGCAAAATCGATATTTCATTCCTTGATTATGATTGGCGGCTGAATTCCGTCCTCCATTAAATACCCCGTTCACACGAGAGGATATCAGCGGGTATAAAGCTAATGCGAGTCGTTCATAGGTTGTGTCAAACCGCCGTTGCGTGACGATCCGTGAATTCTGCCGGCAAGGAGAACCAAATCCAGATTGGCAGGATTGGCATTCATATTCCAGCCGATGTATGGTAGACAACGGCCTACTGATCCAACTATTCCGAGTCTTTAGTGTTAACAGGCCCTAGTCAACCCATCATGAACAGGCGAAAGAGATACAGGAAGAAAGCGGGTGCCGCCGTATCCGCTGTCAGGCTCGATCTTGACACCGATGGATTTACCTACCGGAAATGGGGTGGAATGCAAAGGTGCAAACCAGGGGACTGGCTGGTCGATAACGGGGGTGATATCTATACGGTGGATGTCGATACTTTTGCCAACACCTATACCGAGACCGGTCCTGGCCGCTTTGTAAAGACCGCTGAAGTGTGGGCGGAAATTGCTGAACAGGACGGCGTCATAAAAACCCTGGAAGGTGAAACCCGATACTCAGCCGGTGACTATGTGGTGTATAACGATGAGCAGGGAATGGATGGCTATGCCGTTGACCGTCAAGCATTCGAGTCGATGTATGAGCTGTGTTGAACGGATGATCTGAATCCGAGTCCATGTCCGCACCTGAGAACAGACCCACCAATACAGGCAGGCGATTGGCGTCACGAATTATAAGTGCTGCAGCTCTGCTCCTTGGTTTATCTCTGATTCACCTTTGGCAGACGAGGGATCTTGCCGAAGGTCCTGCGCCTGCCCTTTCAGGGCATACCTTGCAAGGCGAGTGGTTGGATATTGGTAAATTCACGGAACGGCCTTTGTTGGTTCATTTCTGGGCCAGTTGGTGTCCGATATGCAAAGTCGAATCGGGGGGGATCGAATCCCTGTCGAAGGACTATCCGGTTGTCACTGTCGCTATGCAGTCCGGCAGTGAGAATGATGTCACAGAATTCCTTAGGCAAAATCAACTCCGATTCCCGGTCATTAACGATCCCGATGGTAAACTGTCGAGTGCCTGGCGGGTCACGGGTGTGCCGACCAGCTACATTATCGGCGGTGATGGCAGAGTCAGGTTCTCTAGCCCCAATATTTCACGCATTAAAAAGGCAAAATCCTGATACTTCGATATAATTCAGTTGCTTACACTGTAATCGAAAGGATTTTGCCTGTGACAAACTGTACCCAGACTGCCTTTGATTTTCCAGCCCTAAAACGCCGTAAGGTTCAAGCCGAGTTTTCCGGTGGCGATATCACCTCGGACGGCGGCGTGTTGCTGCTGCGTGAGATCGACAGGCGTCTGGGATTGCTCGAGGCGGTTGATGCGGTCATCCCCGACCCGCGAGATCCCCGCTATATTGAACACAGCCAGTTGAGCCTGTTGCGCCAGCGAGTCTATGGGCTCTGCCTGGGTTATGAAGATCTGAACGACCATCAGACACTACGCACCGACCCGGCCCTACAGAGCTCGATCGAACGCGAGGAGGTACTGGGCAGCCAGTCGACACTTTGTCGGCTGGAGAACCGGGTCGATCGCCGGGTTGCCGTTGATGTCCACAACCTACTGCTCGAGCAGTTCATTGCCTCATATGATGCACCACCCGATGAGCTGATCCTGGATTTCGACGCCACGGATGATCCGGTGCATGGCCGCCAGGAAGGCCGCTTCTTTCACGGCTACTACGATCACTACTGCTTCCTGCCCCTGTATGTCTTTTGTGGCGATCAACTGCTGGTGAGTTATCTGCGGCCCAGCCGGATCGATGCGCCCAAGCATGCCTGGGCGATTCTGGCGCTGTTGGTCAAACGCCTGCGCCGGGCTTGGCCTGAAGTGCGTATCATCTTTCGGGGCGATAGCGGCTTTTGCCGTCACCACATGCTCAGCTGGTGCGAGCGCAACGCTGTGGGCTATATCGTGGGCATCGCCAAGAATGACGCCTTGCTGCGGTGTATCCGTGAGCCCATGCAGTGGGTTGAGGAACTGGCGAAGCGAACCGGCATGAAGATGCGGGAATTCTTTCAGTTTCACTATGCCGCCAGCACCTGGAAGACGCGTCGCAAGGTGATCGCCAAACTGGAGGTCACCGACAAGGGGCCAAATCCACGCTTCATCGTCACCAACCTGGCCGGCGACAAACAGCGCCTTTACGATGACCTCTACTGCGCCCGTGGTGACATGGAGAACCGAATCAAGGAGCAGCAACTGGGGCTGTTCGCCGATCGCACCAGCGCGCATTACTGGTGGGCCAATCAGTTTCGTCTACTGCTGTCCAGTCTGGCCTATGTGCTGATGGAGGCCATCCGGCGCCTCGCGCTGAAGGGCACGGAACTGGCGCGTGCACAGATGACCACGATCCGGCTCAAACTGTTCAAGATCGGGGCGGTCATCATTCGCAACACGCGACGGATCCGCTTCCTGCTCTCCAGCACCTATCCCTATCAGGCGCTGTTTTTCCAGGTGGCGGCACGACTCAAGCCGGGATAGCCCGGCAGAGTGCTGCCCCGGCACGTTGATCAACAATGGGGGTAAGGGGGAGTCTGCCCGGAGGGTGGAAAATCAGGGCTTGATAGAGGTTTGGTTCCCAGTGAGGGCAAACCATCCAAGCTTGGCCATATCACCGGCTAAATTTAAAAACGGATGAAACATGCGGGCTAGCGTTGGTTTTACCTTGCCGCTGACGCTTCGCATGCGTCTCTGGCTGGCCGAAATCTGGTAGACTGTCAACTGCATGGCGGGCGGCTGGAGCGGCTGAACAGGCCCTAGGGTGCCTGGTTAATAGATGCGCCTATTCTGAGGAGAAGCGGGTTATGGCGATAAGGCTGAGGTTGTTGTCTCTCATTTTGGTGAGTTTGTTCTATTCAGGTTGCGCTTCGACCCCGACCCTTTCCAGATCCCAGGTATTCGAAGAATATGAACGGATTTCACATCTCCAGAGCCGTATGAACGAGGATAGGGTGAACGATTTGTTCGATCTTGCGCCTGTGGGATTTGCCGCAGCGCAATCGAAGCTGGCGGAAGCAATTGTGCTGGGCCAGAAAAGGAACGATGCCGGGGTGGCGCAGAAGGTGGCCGAGGTGGATCGACTTCTCGATAAGGCGGAGTCGGATGCAACCCGCTCCAAGCGACTGATGCGCGAAGTGCTCGAAGCACGCCAGTTGGCAGTCGCTGCGGGCGCCGATACCATGCTGAAGGAGCGCTTCGATTTGCTCGATGAAAAATTGCGCAAGGCCTCCACCCTGGTTGAAAAGGGTGATATCGAGGATGCAAAGAAATGGCGGCCCGAAATGTTGCAGGGTTACTCGGATGTGGAACTGGATGCCCTGAAACAAGATGCCACAGAAAACGCCCGTCAGGATATTGCCCAGGCCACCGAAAGTGAAGCGGATGAATATTCACCAAAGACCCTGAAACGCGCCCTCGAGGAGTTGGCGCTCTCGGTTGCGGTCCTGGAGACCAACAGGACACAGAGAGAAAAGGCTAAAAATCACGCCTTGCAGGCCAGTCGATTGGCCAGACGCAGTGTCGAGATCACGGAAATGATCAAAGACTTCAAACGCCGTGAATACACCATGGAGGAGATCATTCTCTGGTACCAGAAACAGATCAGCCTGATTAGTGAACCGACTGGAGATGAATTGCACTTTGACCAGCCCAACCATGAGGTGGTCACAGCATTGCGAAACAAACTGGTCAATTATACAGAGATACAGCAGGCTGAACGGGCGACAAGGATGGATTTACAGAGTCGGCTCGAGGCGGTGGAACGGGAGAATCGTGAAGCACAAGCGCGTTTCGACAAGATTCAGGATCTTTTTTCAGCTTACGAGGCCAATGTCTACAGGCAGGGACACAATGTACTGCTTGAACTGCGCGCCTTTAACTTTCCCAGTGGCGGAAGTGAAATCCAATCGGAAAATTTTGCCTTGCTCGACAAGATTGTAACCGCTGTAAAGTCCTTTCCGAATCCGGACGTTGTTGTCTCGGGGCATACCGATTCTGTGGGTGGAGCGGATGTCAATCAACAGCTTTCACAGCGACGTGCTGAAACAGTGGCATCATTCCTGGAAAAAGTCGGCGGTGTCGCCAGGAATCATATTACGGCAATCGGCTATGGCGAATCCCGCCCAGTGGCCAATAATGAAACTGAACGAGGACGGAAGAGCAATCGGCGAATCGAAGTGTTGATCATTAATGAATAACAATAGCGAGGTATCTGAATCGAATAACAGTTATTCGGTTGCGATCACAGGTTCTGGCGGAAGTGGCGCGGTAACGGCTGGACGAATCGTCTTGGAGGCGGCCGCGCGTGCTGGTTATCTGGGTTTGATGACACGATCGGCCGGACCGCAGATTCGCGGCGGTGAGTCTGCGGCAATGGTTCGCTTCAGTCCCGACCCCGTGGAATGCATGGGGAATCACTTCGATCTCCTGGTTGCGCTTGACTGGTTGAATATAGATCGTTTTGCCGATGAAATTCCGCTTACGGATAAAAGTTTGATTCTCTGCGATCCTGCCGCCGGGGATGTGCCTGCGCAATTACGCAGTAACGGCGCTGAAATCAGGGAGGTTCCATTCAAGGTGTTTGCCTCCGGTTTGCCTGAGGGTCGTATCAATATGGTTGCGTTGGGGGCAATGGCGATGGCCTGCGGTTTGCAGCTCGAAGCCTTGGAGGCCAGCGTCAAACAGATACTGCAGAGAAAGGGCGGGGAGGTGGTGGAATCCGCATTAAGGGCCTTGAGTCTTGGCTACAATCATGACCGGCGTCCTGTCAAGGCGCCATTGCCGCCGGGGGATAGGTACGATGTTTGGAGTATAACTGGCAACCAGGCCTGCGGCGTCGGTGCCCTGCGCGGCGGGGTGAGGTTCGTTGCGGCCTATCCAATCACACCGGCCAGCGAGATGCTTGAATGGTTGGCACCGCGATTGGAAAAACTGGGTGGCTCGCTGTTACAGGCGGAGGATGAACTGGCCTCCATCAATATGATTATCGGCGCCTCGTTTGGTGGCGTGCCATCTCTCACCGCCACCTCGGGTCCCGGTTTAAGCCTGATGGTCGAGGGCTTGGGCCTGGCGCTGGTCAGTGAGACCCCGGTGACGGTCGTCAACGTGATGAGAGGCGGACCATCGACCGGCATACCCACCAAGTCGGAACAGGCCGATCTCGATATCGCGCTCTATGGTCTGCATGGCGATGCGCCACATCTGGTGTTTGCCCCTCTCTCCATGCGCGATTGTGTCTTCACCACCCAATGGGCCGTGCAACTGGCGGAACATCTGCAGACAATTTCCTTGGTGCTCTCAGATCAATCCCTGGGACAGTCACAGGCGATTATCGAGACGCCTCCTGTGTCGGATATGCCCTGGCGGCGTGCGATAGAGGAAGCGCCCGATGACGACTATATGCGCTATCGGGTTACAGCGGACAGTATCTCCCCGATGACGCTTCCTGGTACCCCGGGGGGCATGTATACAGCCGATGGGCTGGAGCACAATGAGCGCGGTACACCTTCTAGCATGGCGGTCGATCATCGAGAGCAACTCAACAAGCGCCTGAACAAGCTTGAGGAATTCGATTATGGCGATGATTGGGCGGAGATCGAGGGGCAAGGGGATGCGTGTATCATCACTTGGGGATCGAGCACAGGTGTGGTCAAGGAAGCGAGAAACAAACTACGGCGGCAGAGCAGAGAGATCAGGATCATTGCAATCCGTCTGCTTGCCCCATTGCAGAAGCAGAAACTGAGCCGGGCCATAGGCGGGGCAGACAGAGTCCTTGTGGTTGAACAGAATCACAGTGGCCAGCTTTTTCGCTATCTGCGTGCCCAGGGTGTGTTGCCCAAGCAGGCAGAGTCCCTGGCGCAACCGGGGCCCTTGCCTCTCCGTTCCGGGCGGATTATCAGGTCGCTTACCGCTAAGGATGAGTGAGTATGCAATGGGCTTGAGTGAATCTCGACTGGGAAGCTGAGGAATATGCAGCGCTTCCTTTAATCTGTTGCTACGAGGAGTGTGGAAAATGCCGGTACCAGCAATGAAGGCGAAGGACTACAAATCGGGCATTAAACCGGTATGGTGTCCTGGTTGCGGGCATTTTGCCGTCCTGGCGGCCCTGACAAAGGCAATGGCCCATCTTGGGCTGGAAAAAGAGCGTGTGGCAGTTGTCTCGGGTATCGGCTGTTCCTCTCGCCTGCCCGCCTATATAGACAGTTATGGCTTCCATGGTATCCATGGTCGTGCGCTGGCGGCGGCCTCAGGACTCAAGGCGGCAAGACCCGACTTGACCGTTGTGGCTGCCGGGGGTGACGGTGATGGCTTCTCAATTGGCGGCAATCACTTTCTGCACGCCTGCCGGCGCAATATGGACATGACCTACATCGTGATGGATAACGAGGTCTATGGCATGACCAAAGGCCAGGCATCCCCGACAACAAGGCCGACATGGACCCAGAGTAAAATGACACCCCATGGTACGGGTATACCCCGTTTCAATCCGGCGGCCATCGCATTGGCGGCCGGGGCCGGATTTATCGCCCGGGGATACTCGGGCGAACCGGCGGAAATGACCCGACTGTTGGTCGAAGCGATCGAGTATCCAGGCTTCGCATTCGTCCAGGTATTGAGCGGTTGTGTGACCTTTCGTCCGGATCAACGGGGATGGAAAGAGGTCGTTCACCCCTTTATCAACGATGTGCCCACTGAAGACAGGATCAAGGCTGCGCAGATCATACAGGCGGATGAGGGCAAGGCGACAGGGATCATATACGCCTCTCCCTTTCCAGTCTGGCAGCCTGAAAACAAGCAGGTTACAGAACTGGGTCTCTTAGAGGAGGAGTTTTGTATATGAGTGATAATCCAGAGATAGTGATTGATACAGTGGGAGAGTTTCTGGTGCATGCCCTTGAGCTGGAGGAGGCCTCCAGCGACCATTATGATGAGCTGGCGGACAGCATGGAGATACACAACAATCTCAAGGTTGCCGAGCTGTTCAGGAAGCTGGGGGACTATAGCAGGCAGCACGCAAAAGAGGTGCATGAGCGTACTGCAGGCATCGAACTGCCGAAGATAACGCCGTGGGATTTCAAGTGGAAGTGCCCCTCTTCACCGGAATCGTTCTGTATGGAAGAGGCGAGCTACATGATGACCATTACCCAGGCGATGGAGATCGCGCTGTTCAACGAGACCCGTGGCAGGGATTTCTACCAGCAGGTTGCCGACAACACACCGAGCGATGAGGTGCGAGGGATCGCATTGGAGATGGTCGAGGAGGAGGGCTGGCATGTGGAGATGCTGCGGGAGTGGCAAACCAGTCTGCAAGAGGAGCCACCGCTGGACGATCTTGATCCGCCCAATATGCCTGAATGAGGTTTCACGCGCTGCCTAAACGGATCTCACCTGCGATGTCTGCGATAACAGTACGACACTTGGGCATGTCAACACTAATCCAATCGGCCCTAAGCTAAACCGGCTGCCAGTCATTTCTGTCGAAGGCATATTAGAGGCCCCACCTGTACCTGATGAAATGGGCCGGTGAGTCCGTCCAACCTCCCATCGTTGATGCCTAGCTGGTTTCCAAATGGGTGTCGCTGTCGGATTTGCTCTCCCTCTCTGTCTTTTGCTGCTCTTCTTGTTCCAACAACCTTAAAAGTTGGCCGAAGTAGTGGCTGAGATAGGTGGATGCGTTCAATGTGAACCATATGAATGTAAAGATCGAGGCATAGACCTTCACTTCGAACATGGCGCCATCTTTATCCAGTTCCAAAAGCTTGGCGACATTAATCGGATCGATGAAGGTGAAAAATATAATGGTGAGTAGACCTGCGATGATGGCGCTGGTCCAGAGATATCCTATCAAGCACTTACATTTCAACATACTGAGCATTCATGTTCCTCCAGTTGGTCGTTGTATCTTCCCGGTGTTGCCAGGCTTGTCGTTATAGTGTCTGGGCAAAGGTTAACAGGCAGACAGTGTGATATCACCATCTCTTATTCCAGGGAATCGGCGTCAGGTCTTTTTTACAATGCGTTAAGCATGTCTTAAGCATATTTCGCTAGTATTTTAACGATTATGCATGGTAAGGGTGGAGGTCTGCAGATGACCACACGCTTCAATCTGTGGATGGTGTTGCAATGGAAGGTTTTTCCAGAATCATGCGATGACAAGGAGGATGTTATATAAATGTTCCTGATTACCCCTAAACCTCAGCCATTCTCAAGAGGCGATATGGCATAGGTGGAGTGCGAAGAGCGGCAAAAAGCAATCGTTCAATCATGGCGGGTAAATCGAAACGGCGGTTAAACCGATATTCGAACTCAGCAAGATAACGCGACACATGTTTATCTCGAATCGCATGAAAAGTACCCAACAGACTGTTTTTGACATTACCCAACATCGTGTTTACCCATTTGAAGCACGAATACTGGACACTTTGGCGCCCACCACCCGTCACCATGGGGTTATGATGGCAATCAGCGGTTGTCACGCCACTAAAGCACCAAAGCCCATCGGTAAAGACTTCGCTGCCAGGCATCAAGCAGGAGCGGGCGTAGCGGGCGATTTCACGTTTGCGGAAGCCCCTTACACGACGCAGTTGAATTTTCATGGGCCTGCCGTCCCGCGTCGTCTCAACAGCAGCTACGAAAGGGATTTTGTTGCGCGACCCACGACCACGCTTACCGGCTTGCTCGCCTCCGAGATAAGCATCATCCAATTCGATGCGACCGGCCAGTTTTTTTCCACGCTCACGTTCCATCATCACCTGCATCAACTTATGCTTGAGTCGCCAGGCCGTATTGTAGTTCACCCCGATTTCGCGGGAAAGTTGCAGCGCCGAGATACTTTTCTTGCGTTGGGTCAGCAGATAGATCGCAAGAAACCACGTTCTCAGCGGCAGCTTGGTGCCATGGAAGATGCTGCCGGCGGTCAGGGAAGTCTGATGATGGCACTTGTGACATTGATATATCTGACGCTTTTTGAGTTCACAGCCTGTTGTGTTGCCGCACTCAGGGCAGACATAGCCCGTCGGCCAGCGCAAATCATACAATGCCTGTCGACACTGATCCTCGGTCCCATATTGTTCCAGAAAATCGTGCAAACCAAGACCTTTTTGAAATTGAATAGTATTTCTCGGCATGATGAAATCCTCTTTTATTCAGTAGGTTCCATTATGCTTGCACCACAGGCTCAATAGCTGAGCCTCATGAGTAATCAGGTAAATGTTTAATTTTTTTTGAAAAAATCTGGAGAAAAGACTCCTTTGCAACCATCTGCTTTCGGTCGGACTGGAGTTGAGTGAGATTCCACCTGATCTTGCCAGGCAACTTTTGCAGATAGTGCATCAACAAGTGACATCGGTATCGAGAAAGTATAGACAGCCTGTCCATATTGTCTCTGAGAGCATTATCTGCTCCGCCGCCTGGGGTATCGCATATTGTCTGTTGGGTCCAAGCAAACTGCTTAACGTCTATCCTGAATTCAAGGACAGGACGGAAGAGACTGAGATGGAGTTGTTGCTGTTTCAGGGGGGCAACAGTTCAGAAAACAATATCTATCAACAGATATTCAGGCTTCTGCTTGATACACCGTACTGCCATCCTGAAGTGAAGGCTCTGTGCGAACAGACACGGTTGGCAACGGTCAAGAGTATTTCGGGTGTGTTTGATAACGGCTTCTTGTCGTTGCATTGATTGCTGAAACCAGTCAGCTATCAATGAGATTGTCCTGACTGGATCGATCCTCGCCTCAAGTAATATTGGCGCACTGCTTCTCTTTCGATGGCGCGCATTGGTGCCGTGCTCTTCAAGAGGGATACCAAGAGTTCCCGGCGACTGCGTAACGTCTCCAATTCATGCTTTTCTCATAGTCGCCAGAGGTGGGGTATTGAGCAGCGACCGGCTGGCCAGGGTACCCGCGATACCGACACATACCGCGCCTCCCAGCAGGGCGGTAACCCACATCGAAAAATTGAGTTCCCAGGGTAGATTGAACACCGCATTTGCCAGTGAATAACTGATCGCACTGGCCAATGCAGCTGATATCAGGCCCGCCAACCCACCGAGCAGCGCGAATTCCAGCAGGGTGGAGAGCAGCAGGATGTTACGTTTGACGCCAAGTGTGCGTAATACGGCGGTTTCCTGTACCTTCAGTTCATGGCTTGCCTGAATGCCTGTGTAGAGTACGATCAGTCCGGCGGCAAGGGTAAACAGGTAAACCGACTCTACCGCCAGGGCTCCGCGATCCATAATGGTACGCACCTGTCTCATCAGTGCAGTGACGTCCAGTGCCGTGATACTGGGGAAACGTTGGATCAGATTGTGCAGGACCTGCCTCTTTTCGGCAGGCAGATAGAAGCTGGTGATGTAGGTGGCCGGTTGTTGGGCCAGTAATCCCGGTGTGCCGATAACAAAGAAATTGACATTGAACGAGTCCCATTCCACCGAACGCAGGTTTTCTACGCGGCCCACAACGCGTCTGCCGGCAACCTCGAACTCCAGCTCCGCGCCGAGGGGTATCCCCAGAGTCTCCGCCAATCCCAGCTCCACCGAGAACCATGATTCACTCTGCTGCGATTCCAACCACCAACGGCCGGAGACGATATTATTGTCGTGCTGAGGCTGAGTTGCATGGCTTATGTTGAAATCCCTGGTTGCAAGCCGCTGAGCCCTGGGGTTGTCGTAATCGCCGCGACTGACCGGATCCCCATTAATACTGACCAGACGGCCGCGGATCATGGGAAACAGTCCATTCGTCATGATGCCGCCCCGGGCCAGCAGATCACGCACGTCTTCGACCTCATCGGGCTGGATATTGATCAGAAACTGGTTGGGACTGTCGTCGGGAAGCGCGCCCTGCCAACTGGATAACAGATCGACCCGGACAATCGCCAGCAGCAATAGCACTGTGAAGCCCAAACCGAAACCGGTCAACTGCATGGTGGTTGTGGCCGGATTGCGTGACAGGCTTGCCAGTCCATAGCGCCATGATCCGGCCGTAAGATGCCGTAACGGCGCCAGTACAAAGACCAACAGGCGCGAAATCAAGAACAGAATTATCAGTCCGGCCAGGAGACCGGAAATCAGGCGCAAGGCCATCTCGTCATTGCCGATTTGCCATATCAGCAATATGCTCAATGAGAGCAGGGCAGCTATGAGAAACAGCCTGTAGCTGATGGGTGGAGCGTCCAGGTGACGTCTGAACACACGCAAAGGAGGCACTTCGCCGAGGCGAATGATGGAGGGTAGAGAGAAACCGATCAGCACCAGAATGCCGGTGATAAGGCCCGATACCAGGGGCCAGGCCGTTGGCGCCGGGATCTGGCTGGTGAACCAGTGGCCGATCAGTCGTATGAGCAGGGTCTGCACGCCCAATCCGGTGAATACGCCGATGAGGCTGGCGATCAGCCCGAGACTCAACAGTCGCAGAATGAATATCCGGGTGACCTGCCGGCGGCTGGCGCCAAGGCATCTCAGCAGGGCGCTGCTGTCCGACTGCCGTTCCACAAAACGGCGGCTGGAGAGTGCTACGGCCACCATGCACAGTAGGATGGCTGTGGCGGCGGCAAGGCGTAGAAAGCGCCCCCCCTGATCCAAAGCACTACGCAGTTCCGGCCGGGCCGAGCGGATATCCTCAACCTGTAGACCGCCGATATTCTGATCTTCCACCCAATACCGGTAGTCGCTCATCTCAGAAGGGGGACCGGCTATCAGCAGGTAGTGCCTGACCCGGCTCGCGGGTCCCAGCAAGCCGGTCTCCTCTATATCGCCGATGGGGATCAGCAACCTGGGCGCCAGTTGAAACAGATTGGCCGAACGGTCCGGTTCATAGACGATGATGCGACTGACCCTGAAACTGCTTTTTCCCACTTTGATCTCATCACCGATAGCGACATCCAGCAGAGGCAGCAGGCGTTCCTCCAGCCAGGCCTCTCCCGAAGCCGGTACCGTATCTGCAACACGGTCCGCTCCAGTCACGCTGTCACGCACCCGCATCTGACCACGCAATGGGTAGGTGTCGGAGACCCCTTTGACCTGGACCAGCTGGGTCGAGTCGCGATGCAGGATGACACTGGGGAAGCTGAGGGTCGTAGCATGGGCGAGCTGTCTTCGTTCAGCTTCCTGAAGAAGAATCCCGGGCAGAGGCTGGTTGCTCTCGACCCTCAGATCGGCCGCCAGCACCTCGCTCGCCTGGCGTGCCATGGCACGTTCAATGCGGTCGGTAAAGAAACCCACCGAAGTCACCGAGGCCACGGCGATCACCAGCGCAATGGCCAGTAACCTAAGCTCCCCGGCGCGCCAATCCCGGCGCAGCAATCTCAATGCAAAACGGAGTGAGTTCAAGCTTCGCTCTCCAACATGCCGTCGCGGAGAAAGAGGCGACGATCGCAGCGACCGGCCAGCATCTCGTCGTGGGTCACCAGAATCAGTACGGTTTGGCTCCGTTCCTGCAGTTTGAACAGCAGATCGGCCACCCGTTCTCCGGTATGGGCGTCCAGGTTGGCGGTCGGTTCGTCCGCAAACAGAATTCTGGGATCCGGGGCAAATGCACGCGCCAGCGCCACTCGCTGTTGTTCACCTCCCGAAAGTTGGGAAGGGTAGTGGTGCAGGCGCTGTGCCAGTCCGGCTTGTGACAGGGCGGCCTTGGCCGCCTGTTCGGGATCCTGATGCCCCGCCAGTTCGAGGGGTAACATGACATTCTCCAGGGCGGTCATGCCGGAGAGCAGTTGGAATGACTGGAAAACAAAGCCCACCTTGCCGGCACGCAGCGCGGCACGACCATCCTCATCCAAACCGCTCAAGGGAGTGTCGAACAGTCTGACCTCACCGGCGGAGGCCTGGTCCAAACCGGCCAGCAGTCCCAGCAGTGTGGATTTACCCGAACCCGAAGCGCCGAGGATCGCCACTGCCTCGCCGGGTGATACCTCCAGGTCGATCCGCTGCAGGATATCTATCCGGCCTGCAGCTGTCTCGACGAACTTCACCAGACCACTTGCGGTCACAGGGTGTTGATTGGATGATGGTTGCAACATGAAAAAGATCCCACTGCTGTTATTTGTTTTATCTCTGACATGGCCTGTGGCGCTGAGTGCGGCGATGCCCAAAATATTGGTTGTTGGTGACAGTTTGAGTGCCGGGTATGGTGTCACCACCGAGCGGCGATGGGTGACACTCCTGACAATGCGTCTCGAGAGGCATTGTGACTCCTTCAGCGTAGTCAATGCCAGTATCAGCGGTGATACGAGCAAGGGTGGGCTGAGCCGACTTCCGGCGCTTCTGGCCAATCACCGGCCCGATATCGTCGTTATCGAACTTGGCGGGAATGACGGTTTGCGTGGTATCGCGATCAAAACCATGCGGCACAATCTGCAACAGATGGTGCGTCTTGCCAAACAGGCCAATGCCTCAGTGCTGCTATTGGGTGTCCGCTTGCCGGCGAACTATGGCGAGGATTTCGTCAATGCCTTCCACCAAGTCTATTATGATGTCGCCGAAGCGGAATCAGTTCCACTGGTGCCTTTCTTTTTGCAGGATGTGGCCCTGGATAAACAGCTCATGCAAGCCGATGGCGTCCATCCCAATGACCTGGCCCAGCCCGTTCTGTTGGACAATGTTTGGCCAGAGCTACGCTCGATAATTATCGATAGAGGTCTGGTGATTGGTTGTAATTGACAAATAATGGGATTCAAGCTTTTATGGCCCGGAATTATGGGTATAATCCCCAGCTCTTATGGCGGTAGGTATCGGTCCCCCCGCAACGAGAAGCTGTGAACCCCGTCAGGCCCGGAAGGGAGCAGCGGCAGCAGTGGCATCGTGTGCCGGGGTGTGGCTGGTACTTCCCGCCACCATCAACAGGACCGAATAGAGAGCGTCCCGGTCTAGCTTTCAATCTGCCGTGTAGGCCCGTTTGTAGTCATTATACTCTGCAATCACATGTTGCATGACGTCATCCTGATAGGGCTGCAGTCCCCTTAAAGCCATAAATTTGGCGCCGCGCCCAACCTCGATTCCCCCTTCCATGAACCGAAAGTCGAGGCGGACCGTACCCTTTTTTCCCTGTGTATCCAAATAAGAGCCGGTGGATTCCAGCTTCGGATCACTTAGGTCGAGGCGGTCAAGACAGATCTCCATGCTCTGGTACATAACCAGTGGCCGTGCTGGGTTTATCATAACCCCCTCTGCAGCCATCAGTGGCACGAGCATGTGGGGAAACGCCTTGCCCGAGAAAGCGACATAACGGCTGGAGAGGCATCCGATCAGTTGCGGATCATGGGTGGTATCCCCTTCACGCTCGATTGAGATGTACTGCTTGCCTTCTTCATCCACTACATCAATCTGTGATAGATCGCCGTCGGGGAAGATCACCGCATTATCTCTCACCATGCCGGAGAAGGTGAAATGCATATGCTGGCTCAGTCCGAGGTAGTCGAGGGCAACTGAAAAGAGCAGGTCGCCGGGTACACAAAACATCTTTGCATCAGGATTATGTAACGGATTGAAATCGTTAGCAATTTCTTTCGCAAATCGACTGGCTTGGTCGCGCGTGAACTTGATCTGGTTACCCTTGGCAGTGAAATAGTTGGCCAGCACCATGACAGCAATCCCATTAATGTCAGACGTGCGCGATCATATCAGGAGCTGTTTGATCAGCATAGATGGAATCCGCATAACAGTGTGACGCAGGTGGGTTTTCTCAACCGATCGACCAAACCGGGGGCATTCAAACCATCTTCGATCAGGTCGATGAATGGATATGATAAAGTAGCCCTGTCTATCCACCGTGGAGTTGCCCCTGATGACTTTGGATTTAGAGATGACTAAAGCCAAGTTCGGTGTCGGCGAACTTGTCTACCACCGCTTATTCGACTATCGCGGAGTCATCGTGGACGTGGATGCAAAATTCATGCTGAGTGATGAGTGGTATGATCAGGTCGCCCGCACCCGGCCACCAAAGGATCAGCCCTGGTATCGGGTGCTGGTCCACAGCGCCAATAACGAAACCTATGTGGCAGAACGCAATCTGACAAATGATATGAGTACAGAGCCTGTCGATCACCCCTTGATAAAGGAGTTTTTTGACGACTTCATTGACGGTAGATATGTCACCGGCAGGCGAGCCAACTGAAAACGGGTAGAGAGATTTTGTCGCTGTTGAAAAAAATTGCCGCTGTTCTCGTTATCCTTCTCGCAGGTTATTTCGGACTGCTACAGCAAGCGGGAAACTCCCCGGTCGGACTTCCCGATGGATCGGAGCATTCAGTAGGTGATGATCAGATTACACGCGCCTTTCGGCAGCGGGCAAAGGATCTACGGGTAAGGGGTGAAGGAGAGGTGATAAGACTGCTTGCGGATGATCTTGACGGCAGCAGGCATCAACGGTTCATCATTCGTCTGGATTCCGGCCATACCGTATTGATCGCGCACAATATCGATCTCGCGCCGAGAGTGGATGCGCTTGATAAAGGCGACAGTATTGAGTTTTCCGGTATTTATGAGTGGAATGATAGGGGGGGTGTGGTGCACTGGACCCATCATGATCCTCAGGGCAGGCGGAAGGGCGGTTGGATTGAGCACCGGGGTAAACGTTACCGGTGATCATCACGGCTATACCCCTGTTTGTTGCCCATTGCTATGTTGCCGGCAGCTATTTGGTTTCGAACCTGCGCAAGCGCATGGATACGGAGTGTCAATGGTGTCCCCAGTAGAGCCCGCCGGATTAGTCATAACAGGCCCTCAGGTTTCCGATCTTGATGCGAGCCATGAATAATGCAGGAGCAGGATGAGACAATGCCTGCGGTGATTCCGCATCATTCTGCCAGATGGCTTCGCTGGTTACTGTTTCTTTCCACATGTCTGCTGCTTGCGGGCCTCTATTTGCCCATGCTGACGTTGACCAAGTTTCTGTTTATCGCCAACTCGTTTTCAGTCATATCGGGTATTCTCGAGTTGCTGCACAGGGGGCACTGGTTTCTGTTTATTCTGGTGGGGGTGTTCAGCGTGGTACTGCCCATCTTGAAGATTCTGCTGTTGTTTCTGCTGCTGCAACTGCGTGAAGTCAACTCGACCCGATATATCCGAATCCTGAGGATGATGCACGATTACGGACGTTGGGGAATGTTGGATGTCATGGTGGTTGCAGTGATGATCGTTACGGTAAAATTGGACGTAATTGCTGAGATTGAACTGCATGCCGGGCTCTATCTGTTTGCCGCGGCGGTTGTACTGATTATGTATGTCACACATCGGGTTGCCGGTTTTATACAATCAAAATGACACCAGCAGTCAACACTGCGAAAAAGGCGGGGATCTGGTTTCAGACCCATGCTTATGAACACGATTCGGCGCATCCATCCTATGGTATGGAAGCGGCTGAAAAGCTTGGTATTCCTCCTGAACGGGTATTCAAGACACTGGTGGTTAGGCTGGATGGTAGGGAATTGGCTGTGGCAGTGGTCCCAGTCTCGTCGCAGCTTGATCTGAAGGCGTTCGCAAAAACGGTGAATGTGAAGAAAGTTGCCATGGCCGATGCCAAGCAAGTGGAGCGAAGCACCGGCTATGTCTTGGGTGGCGTCAGTCCATTGGGCCAGAAAAGGAGCCTGTTAACCCTGATAGACCGTTCCGCAATCGATTTCCCCACGCTCTTCGTAAGCGCCGGGCGACGGGGCCTGGAGATCGAATTGGCCGCTGATGATCTGTTGAAATTGTTGAATGCGCGCCTGGCGGAGATTGCCAAATGAAAGCCCAGGCCAAGACAACCCGCGGGCAATCCCTCCACAAACATATCCGGGTTATAAATGCCCCCTTCCCGGATTGTATTTTCCCTATGCAATCAACTAATCTGTCAATGTAAGCCATTAATAATCGAAACTTGACGCAAGTCCATTGCTAGAGTTTTACAAGCAGCGCCCAAAGGTATTTGTGATGACGGTTGAGCGGCCGATAATTGATAGCCGGGTATCCAATATTCGGGTATTCAGCACCCACAGATTGATTCGTCCTCTCGATCTGTTACAGGAGATGCCAATTGGTGACACCCTCAATGAGCATGTGCTCGAGGTGCGCAACACCATTCATAACATCATAGCCGGCGATGACCAACGCCCATTGGTTATCGTCGGGCCCTGTTCGATCCATGATCCGTCTGCGGCCATGGATTATGCTCAAAGACTCAAGCCATTGGCAGATGCGCTGAGTGACCGGTTGTATATTGTTATGCGAGTCTATTTTGAAAAGCCCCGTACAACAATCGGCTGGAAAGGCTTGATCAATGATCCGGAGATGAACGGATCATTCGATATGGGTAAGGGTTTACACCTGGCGAGGAAACTGCTGCTTGATATCAATGGTCTCGGATTGGCTACGGCCACCGAGATACTCGAGCCGTTCACACCGCAATATATCGGTGATCTGCTCGGTTGGGTGGCGATTGGGGCACGCACCACAGAGAGTCAGACCCATCGCCAGATGGCATCCGGCCTGTCGGCGCCGGTGGGATTCAAAAATTCCACCGACGGTAACACCAAGGTTGCGGTTGATGCCATGTTGTCCGCCGCCAGCTCGCATACCTTTCTGGGCATCAACGAGCAGGGTGAAACCTCAATCGTTGAAACCACGGGCAATAGTGATACCCACCTGATCCTGCGGGGTGGCAGTCAAGGCTCGAATTATGATCAACAAGATGTGTTCAAGGCTGCAGAAATGCTGCGATCAAAGGCCCTCAATCCGAGATTGATGGTCGACTGTTCGCATGCCAATAGCGGAAAAAACTACACACGTCAGGTTATGGTTTGGGACAATCTCATAGCGCAGATCTGTCGGGCGAGAAGTGATGGTGAACCGTCTTATATTCTTGGGGCGATGCTGGAGAGCCATATCAACGCCGGTCGACAGGATATCAAGGGCGGTCTGGACTATGGCGTATCGGTCACGGATGCCTGTATCGACTGGAAAACAACAGAACAGTTATTACGGCGCGGCTATCAGGAGTTGGGTTGAGTGGCGATTGGCCATGTGACTGATGAGAACGGGCACCGGATGAATATTGAAAATGAATAAAGCGTGGCTCAGCAGTCGCTATATTGTTACTCATTTTTTAACCTGATTACCCCTAAACCTCAGCCATTCTCAAGAGGCGATATGGCATAGGTGGAGTGCGAAGAGCGGCAAAAAGCAATCGTTCAATCATGGCGGGTAAATCGAAACGGCGGTTAAACCGATATTCGAACTCAGCAAGATAACGCGACACATGTTTATCTCGAATCGCATGAAAAGTACCCAACAGACTGTTTTTGACATTACCCAACATCGTGTTTACCCATTTGAAGCACGAATACTGGACACTTTGGCGCCCACCACCCGTCACCATGGGGTTATGATGGCAATCAGCGGTTGTCACGCCACTAAAGCACCAAAGCCCATCGGTAAAGACTTCGCTGCCAGGCATCAAGCAGGAGCGGGCGTAGCGGGCGATTTCACGTTTGCGGAAGCCCCTTACACGACGCAGTTGAATTTTCATGGGCCTGCCGTCCCGCGTCGTCTCAACAGCAGCTACGAAAGGGATTTTGTTGCGCGACCCACGACCACGCTTACCGGCTTGCTCGCCTCCGAGATAAGCATCATCCAATTCGATGCGACCGGCCAGTTTTTTTCCACGCTCACGTTCCATCATCACCTGCATCAACTTATGCTTGAGTCGCCAGGCCGTATTGTAGTTCACCCCGATTTCGCGGGAAAGTTGCAGCGCCGAGATACTTTTCTTGCGTTGGGTCAACAGATAGATCGCAAGAAACCACGTTCTCAGCGGCAGCTTGGTGCCATGGAAGATGCTGCCGGCGGTCAGGGAAGTCTGATGATGGCACTTGTGACATTGATATATCTGACGCTTTTTGAGTTCACAGCCTGTTGTGTTGCCGCACTCAGGGCAGACATAGCCCGTCGGCCAGCGCAAATCATACAATGCCTGTCGACACTGATCCTCGGTCCCATATTGTTCCAGAAAATCGTGCAAACCAAGACCTTTTTGAAATTGAATAGTATTTCTCGGCATGATGAAATCCTCTTTTATTCAGTAGGTTCCATTATGCTTGCACCACAGGCTCAATAGCTGAGCCTCATGAGTAATCAGGTTTTTTAATGGTTGTTATTCCAGTCATCAATAGGAGGCATCAATAGTGCCGCAGACATTGGAGCGGGATTGGCAAACCCTGGCAGACGCAAGGGTTTTTTTTGGGCATCAATCCGTCGGCAAGAACATTATCGCCGGTATAGAGGAACTATCAGGTGATTATCAAGAGATCGATCTGAATATAACGGAGAATAGTGCTGAGGTCGGTGGTGCCTCCGGTTGTCTGCTGCATGCCGCGGTGGGTAGGAATACCGATCCGCTTAGTAAATGTGTCGATTTTGGCAGGATTCTCGATCAGGAACTGACGGGAAAGATCGATTACGCGCTGTTGAAATTTTGCTATATCGATATCAACCGTGATTCTGATGTGACGAAGTTGTTCGAAGATTTCAAACGAACCATGGATGATCTTATAGACAGGTATCCCGAGATTACATTTATCCATGCCACGGTGCCGCTCAGACACTCTCCCGGCGGGCTGGGGGTCGGGATAAGGGAACTTCTGGGAAGACCCAACAACAGTAAACTGGACAATATCAAGCGCAACCTATTCAATCGTCTACTGCGCACCCACTACACTCAATCACAGATCGTGGATATTGCGGCAAGCGAATCCACCTATCCCGATGGTAAAAGGGAGGCGTTCAAAATGGATGGCCAGACCCATTATTCGCTGATCGGGGAGTACACCGATGACGGCGGACATTTGAATGAAAATGGGCGTCGCCGGGTAGCCTCTGCATTCGTCCACGAGCTTGCGCAGATCATTCGCAGCCATCCCCGGATGGATCCAGGCAGGACATAAAACTTCCATACCAGCGTTGTCAATCTCGGCAATAGGCCGACTACATGCGAATGATGGCCTGCAGCCAGCCGTTGGGATGTCACCGATGACAAAAAGTGGTAATGGGTTGTTACCCCAGTACCATCAAAACTGGACAATCCATCTCGCTACTGGTTTAATGTCAATATATTAATAGCACTGTTGTTTAGTATTGAGCTGCTCAATACATACTATAGCTCAACTATTGTTTAACCCTCGGCTACACTCTACTGAATCACTGACCACCTGAATCGAGGACAATCGCTTTATGCCTCAAGAGTTGAGACAGGCAGCGCTCGACTATCATCGCTTTCCCAAACCAGGCAAGCTTGAGATCAAGGCCACCAAACCGATGGCCAACCAGAGAGATTTGGCGCTCGCCTATTCACCTGGTGTAGCTGTCGCCTGTGAAGAGATTGAAGCGGATCCCAATAAAGCGGCGGACTATACCGCCCGGGGCAATCTGGTGGCTGTCATCAGTAATGGTACGGCGGTTCTCGGTCTCGGCTCTATCGGCAGTCTGGCCTCCAAACCGGTGATGGAAGGCAAGGCGGTTCTGTTCAAGCAGTTTGCCGATATCGATGTCTTCGATATCGAAATCGATGAACAGGATCCCCAACGTTTCATAGAAACGGTGGTACGGCTGGAACCCAGCTTCGGTGGCATCAATCTGGAAGATATCAAGGCGCCCGATTGCTTCATTATTGAGAAGGCGCTCAAGGAGCGCATGAATATCCCGGTGTTCCATGACGATCAGCATGGCACTGCGATTGTGGTTTGTGCCGCAATCCTAAACGGTCTCAAGCTGGTGGGTAAGGCGATCGAGGAGGTCAGGCTGGTGACCGCCGGTGCGGGTGCGGCTGCGCTGGCATGCCTCGGATTGCTGATCGACATGGGGATGAAAAGGGAGCATATCATCGTCACCGATGTCGCCGGTGTGGTCTATAAAGGCAGGACCGGTGATATGGATCCCTACAAGAATGCCTATGTCGCCGATACCCCTCATCGTACCCTGGAGCAGGCCCTGGAAGGGGCCGATATATTTTTGGGGCTATCCGCAGCCGGTGTGCTGAAAGCGGAATGGCTACCGAAGATGCCGTCCGATCCTCTCATCCTGGCGCTGGCAAATCCGACCCCGGAGGTAATGCCTGAAGAGGCGAAGGCAGTCCGGCCGGATGCGATCCTGGCGACGGGCCGTACTGACTATCCCAATCAGGTCAATAATGTTCTCTGTTTTCCATTCCTGTTTCGCGGGGCCCTCGACGTGGGGGCGAGCGAGATCAATCGTAATATGAAATTGGCCTGTGTACGCGCGATTGCCGAGATGGCTCACGTGGAGTCCTCTGATGTGGTGCGTTCCGCCTATGGCGGCCAACAATTGCAGTTTGGTCCGGAGTATCTGATCCCTAAACCGTTTGATCCGCGTTTGATGGAAAACGTCCCCTATGCTGTTGCGGTTGCGGCAATGGAGTCAGGGGTTGCGCAACGACCGATAGCCGACCTGGAGACCTATCGTAACCGCTTGCAGCAGCGGGTCTTTCGCACCAGTATTACCATGCGTCCGGTGTTTGAGCGGGCGCGTGATGAGTTGCGGCGGGTGGTCTATGCCGAGGGTGAGGAGGAGCGTATCCTCGAGGTGGCTCAACAGGCGATTGATCAGGGAATCGCCATACCTGTCCTGATTGGCCGGCGTGGGATCATCAATAAGCGTATCGCCTCCCTTGGTTTGAGGATGCAGGAAGGGGCCGATTTCGAACTCCTCGACCCATTTGATAATCCCCGCTTCGAAAGTTATGCCGAGACCTTGTTCGATCAGGTTCAGCGGCGGGGCTATTCACCCAAGGAGGCGCGTAATATACTGCGGCAAAACTATACTGTACTGGCGTCCGTGGTGGTGGCAGCAGGCGATGCCGATGCCATGATCTGCGGCACGGTAGGCCGGTATTGGACCCATATCGACTATGTGCGTGAGATCATTGGCACCGAGAACGGCATCAATAAACTCACCTCCATGAATGCCCTTGTATTACAGTCCGGTACGCTGTTCATGGCGGATGCCTATGTACAGGAGGACCCCTCGGCAGAGGATATTGCCGAAATCGTCTCGCTCTGTGTTGAAGAGGTATTGTGGTTCGGTATCGAGCCCAAGGTTGCGCTGGTTTCCCACTCAAACTTCGGTAGTCACGATTCTGCTTCAGCGGTTAAGATGCGTGAAGCATTGACAATGGTTCGCAAAAGCATGCCCGAGCTGGAAATCGAGGGTGAGATGCATGCCGATCTGGCGTTGTCTGAACAGTTACGTTCTGTTCGCTTCCCCAAATCACGGCTTAGGGACCGGGCGAATCTGATGATCATGCCTAATCAGGATGCAGCCAATGTGGCATTCAATATGTTGAAAGTGCTCGGTGATGGGATCGCTATCGGGCCGATTCTGATAGGCTGTGCGAAATCGGCCCATGTGGCGACACCCAGTATCAGTGTACGTGGTTTATTGAACATGACTGCACTCGCTTCCGTACGCGCCAGTTGCATGATGCGCAAGGACTGAATCATGATGCGGTATTATTTGGAGTGAATCGGTACAATTACATTGCAGTGCAGGTTATCCTCAGAGCCCTATGCAGTTCGACTCTGATCTCATTTAACATGAACAGTATTGGAAAAGAGAAACATGCAAGAGACGAATCCGAGACCGGTCTTTCTCAATCTTTTTAAGATACGATTACCCATGGCCGGTATCATGTCGATCATTCATCGCGTTACCGGCGTGGTGATGGTGCTGGCGATCCCCCTTCTTATATATCTCCTTGATCTTTCGCTCAGCGGACCGGAAGGGTTTGCCGATGCCAAAGGGCTATTCGCCAGTGGTTTTGTGAAATTGATTCTGTTTCTCTTCCTGTGGGGGCTGATGCATCATTTTCTTGCCGGTATCCGCTATCTGCTGATCGATGTCGATATCGGCGTTGAAAAACCGCTGTTTCGTCAAACCGCATGGGCGGTGACACTGGTTGCACCCGCGTTGGCGCTGATTCTAATGGGAGGTCTGTCATGAGCCGTCGTGCGACTGGCCTGAGGGCCTGGTTTCTTCAGCGTGCAACAGCAATCTATCTGTTGCTGTTCATCATCTATGTATTGCAGCACATGATCGCCAGTCCGCCGCAGGATTACCTCGCATGGCAGGGATGGATTGCGCAACCCTTGGTTGGGCTGGGGATCCTGCTTTTTTTCGCCTCCCTGTTGCTGCATGCCTGGGTCGGTTTCCGTGATGTATTGATCGACTATATCCACCCCACAGCAATCAGAGTGACAGTGCTGACGCTGGCTGGTTTTGTCCTGGTCGGCTGTGCGATATGGGTTCTGCAAATTATCTTTACGGCGACTGCCGCCTGAGACAAAGCTTAACTATAAGATGGCACTGGAAAAGCAACGATTCGATACACTAATCATGGGAGCCGGCGGTGCGGGTTTGAATGCGGCCCTGCAACTTGCCAATGCAAACCTCAAGGTTGCGGTAGTCTCCAAGGTATTTCCTACACGCTCCCACACTGTCGCAGCACAAGGCGGGGTGAATGCCGCCTTGGCCAACGTCCTGCCGGATAACTGGCACTGGCACATGTTCGATACCGTGAAAGGCTCGGACTATCTCGGTGACCAGGATGCCATTGAGTATATGTGCCGTGAAGCGATTCCCACGGTTTATGAACTGGAGCACAATGGCGTGCCGTTCTCCCGTCTGACCAACGGCAAGATCTATCAACGTGCATTTGGCGGTCAGAGTCAGAATTTCGGTGGTGAACAGGCTGCACGAACCTGCGCCGCTGCCGACCGCACCGGCCACGCGATCTTACACACCCTGTATCAGCAGAATATCCGCGCCAAGACCCATTTCTATGACGAGTATTTTGCAGTTGACCTGGTCAGGGATGATGAGGGATATGTATTGGGCGCCTTGGTGTTGAACATCGCAACCGGAGAGCCGTTGTTGATCGAGTCAAAGACCACGCTGTTGGCGACAGGGGGCTGCGGGCAGGCCTTCAGGACCACCAGTAACGCACATATCAACACAGGTGATGGCATGGCGATGGCGTTACGTGCCGGCCTGCCGTTGATGGACATGGAATTTTTCCAGTTTCACCCCACCGGCATTGCAGGTAAGGGCATGTTGATCACCGAGGGTGTCAGAGGTGAGGGCGGTTATCTCATCAATAAAGATGGTGATCGTTTCATGGAAAAGTATGCCCCCAACGCAAAAGATCTCGCCAGTCGCGATGTGGTGGCGCGATCCATCGTAACCGAAGTGCGTGAAGGCAATGGTGTCGGTCCTGAAGCCGATCATGTATTGCTTAAGGTCAACCACCTGGGTGAGGAAGTCATCGCCAAGCGTTTGCCGGGTATCCGTGAGAGTTCCACGATCTTTGCCGGTGTCGATCCGGTCAAAGATCCGATACCGGTATTTCCGACTGCCCACTACGTGATGGGCGGTATCCCCACCGACCGCTTCGGTCGGGTGATGCCCACCGCTGATGACGACGGCGATCATCTGCCGGGATTGTATGCGGCCGGTGAGTGTGCCTGTGCATCGGTGCACGGCGCCAATCGACTTGGTGGCAACTCCCTGCTCGATATCCTGGTATTTGGACGCCTTGCGGGGCACAACATCATCGAGTATGTGAAAGACAACACTGCCCATCGGCCACTTGACGAAGCAAGTGTGGAGAAGGCCGTGTCGCGGTTGCAGCGTTGGGATGCCAAGGGTGACGGTATCACGGTAAGCCAATTGCGCAACGAGTTTCGCAAGACCATGGAGGATCATGCCGGCGTATTCCGCGTCGAGGATATGATGGCGGACGGTGTCGAAAAGGTGAAACAGTTACGGGAAAAATTGAGTGAAGTCCGATTGACGGACCACTCCTCCACCTTCAACACCAATCGTACCGAGGCCTTGGAGCTGGAGAACCTGATCGATGTGGGACTGTCGATCGCAGTATCCGCTTTGCACCGCAAGGAGAGTCGTGGCGCCCATTCACGTCCCGATTATCCGAAACGCGATGATGTGGATTGGATGAAACACACGCTCTACTGGAAGGAGAATGACAGGCTCGATTACAAAGGTGTTCGGGCTCAGCCTTTGACCGTTGAGAGTTTTCCGCCGAAAGAAAGAGTTTACTGAAGAGTTTTGGTTTTTTTAACTTTGAGTTGATGTGGTGCTCGATTACGGATAGTAACGATAAAGTCATCAGCTTAGCGAATACCACAACTCAAAACTTATCACTCAAAACTAAAAACTCGAAGCAACGAGGATTTGTAATGAAATTCAGTGTCTACCGATATAATCCTGAAACAGACAAAGAACCTTATATGCAGGATTTCGAGGTTGAGCAACGTCAGGGAATGATGTTGCGCGATGCCTTGTTGGCCATCCAGTCACAGGATGAGTCCTTTACCTTCAGGCACTCTTGTGGCGAGGGTGTATGCGGTTCTGATGGCGTGAATGTCAACGGCAGCAACAAACTTGCCTGCATTACACCATTGGCGGAACTGAAGGAACCGGTGGTTGTCAGGCCCTTTCCCGGTCGTCCCGTGATCCGTGATCTGGTGGTGGACATGAGTCAGTTCTATGCCCAGTACAAGCAGGTCGATCCCTGGCTGATCCGCAAGGATCCCTTGCCTGAACAGGAGATCCTCCAGTCTCCGGAAGAGAGAAATCAACTCGATGGTCTCTACGAGTGCATCATGTGCGGTTGTTGTTCCACGTCCTGTCCTTCCTTCTGGTGGAACCCTGACAAATTCCTTGGACCGCAAGCATTATTGAGCGCATGCCGTTTTTTGGCCGATAGTCGCGACCAGGCTAAAGAGGAGCGGCTCGACAAGCTTGAGGGGCCCTATAAGCTATTTCGCTGCCATACCATCATGAACTGTGTGGAGGCATGTCCGAAAGAACTGAATCCCACCAAGGCTATTGGTCATATCAAGGCCATTATGTTGAAGGATGCCATCTGAATCCGCATTCATTTGGTGAATGGCATGAATATTCAGGATAGTGACCTGTCGAACATAGAACGACTCCGCTGGCAGTGCCGTCGGGGCATGCTTGAGTTGGATGTACTGTTGGAAGCCTTTCTGGAACAGCATTACTCCGAGCTCTCGCCCCGGTTGCAGCGGCTCTTCATCCAGCTATTGGGTTTCCCCGATCCTGTCATCCACGCCTGGTGCGTCGGTGGCGAACCACCTGATGATGAAGAGTTCAGTGAACTGATTGCCGCTATCAGGGAGACGAGGGCCTGTTAACACTAATCTGATCGGCACCACAGAGAGACAGGTCGATCAGTGGCTCATTGTGTCGAGTTTCATCAATATGTCCACAAGTATGGCGGACAGCTTGAACATCTCCGTCATTGACTCCTCCATACCACTCTTGTCACCGATCTTCTTGCAGTCCAGGGCGTGTTGGCTTGCTTGGTGAAATTGTTTATGTGGTTCAAGGATGGAATCGAAAATACGACGGGCTTCTCCGCTGATAGCTGAAGATTGTGTCGGGCCGTCACTATCGAGCCATAGTCCGAGTTCGCATGAATGATGATCACTCCCCTGGAAGTCTCCCTTGTCTTCCAAGGTCGCCTTTAATTTGCCCAAATACTGGATATGGTCGTTCATGCGTCTAAGAAAGAAAGCGCTTTCACTCATGATCGCAATTCCCTGTTGATATCTAACGATGGATAGTCGTTTCCCCGTCCGTGTTAACTTTTTTGAAGGGCTACACTTTCCAGCAATTATGGTGGAATCTTGTACACTGCCCGCAGGTCAGATTAATTTTTCAATGCTCTCGGCAGCGCGTTTGACGTCGAGAAAGATCAATCCCAATTTTGCATTGGTTTTTGCCAGCACCGTAACCACGGCCTCGGGGCCCGCATGGGCCATCAATACATAGCCATCGCCACCCTTAACCAGGACCTGATCCAATTCACCACGCGCCAACTCCTGAGCTGTGCGATCACCAAGCGAAAGCATGGCCGCGCTCATGGCGCCTACACGGTCTTCATCCAGGGACTGTGGTAACTGAGAGGCCATAATCAGACCGTCAGTAGAGATGACTGCCGAGGCCTCGATATCCGCAGAGGTTCCATTGAGTTCACTGAGTATTGAGTTGAGCATATCTGCGCGCATGATCATGTCTCCTTGAAATGGCATGGCAAGTTAAATAGTTGCCTGTTATCCGGGTAAAGCTCCGTACAGGCTGATCCGCTGGCGGCATGAAAATCCTGAAAGCATACATTTGTCTTCTCAGATATGATCGATTCCGGTGCTTGACGCCGCCCTCAAGCACCGGATTCATTGTGGTTCCCCTTTATTACTGGAATAACGCATGCTTAGCGTCCATACCAGGGATGTAAATTCGGGTTTGTTGAAGCGGGGTATGCCCTGCAATGCCAGTGCAAATCGCTGCTCATCGACATACAGGGGCCAAAATCCCAACTGGCTGTTTCCTGCGGCATCGACTAATGCCCATGCGCTGGTAGGAAGGCGCAGGTTATTATGAGTCAATGCCTTGTGTCGGCTGTCGAGAGAGGCGATATCGGCACTCAAAGCCGATAATTCGATTGCCGCTTCATGAGTGAATCCCGAAGCTGACACATGAAAGCCGTGGCTATCTGCCAGCAGTGCCTTACCACAATCGGATAGTGGTGGCAGAAGGTTCGGGAGTAACTCCTCCAATGTGCCGGGCTGGGCAGAGTGAGGTTTCTTGTAACCTTCTACCCAGCCAAGACTTTGTGCACGATACAACGCCTCTTGTGCATCTGCACCTGCCAGTCCCGTCCATTGCTCCAACGCCTGTTGTGTCAGCTCCGGAGTAGCTTCATGTTGCAGTAGTGCACAGAGTAGAGAGTGTATAGGATCGCTGTTTTGTTGAGATGCTGCATGAAAGGCGCCGGCTGCGTGGGTAACGCAAAGCGCCTATCGATGAGTCTGTATGTGGACATATCAACCTTCCAATCCGGGATCGATAGAATAGAGCAGCGCCTCCACCAACAGGGAGATGTCTCTCTTTACACGCGCATCCACTTCGAATATCGGAACCTTCAAACCGCTGTCTTCAAGCTGCAGGTAATAATCCTTCAGTCGCGGCTTCTTTCTGAGATCCATCTGTGTCACCCCGATAACCACTTTGGTAGAACCAATGAAATGTTTGAAGGCATCCAGAAAAAAATGCATGTCGCAGAATGGGTCGGGTCTGTTATTACTGATCAGGAGTATCAAACCGATGCCGCCCTGGGTCAGGATCTCCCACATAAAATTAAAGCGCTCTTGCCCGGGGGTGCCATACAGATGGATGCGCTCCCGGTTGTCGAGAGATATCATGCCGTAGTCCATAGCGACGGTGGTGCCCGGTTTCTGGGTTTTCGTCATATCGCTGGCCTTCTCGTCGGTTATGACGGGTTCGATATCGCTGATCGATCCGATGGCCGTGGTTTTTCCGACGCCGACCGGGCCGCTGAAGATGATTTTATGGTCATTCATGGTCCTTTTTTCCTCCCCTGAGGCGGTCCAGCAGGCTTCCAAACAGCCCCCTGAGTTTTGACCTGCGGACTGCAGGGGGGGCGATCAGGGTATCCACGGCACGTCGTGTTTCACCTGCCAGTTGGACGGCGCTGGCGGCACTGTAAAAGGCGAATACATAACGTTGCGGGATATTCAACGCACTGGCCGTATCGAGCAGTGATCTTGGTTGTTCCGCCCAAAGGGCCGCGATGGGCATGGCATAGGGTGTGATGATCAGCCGGGTGAAATTGGGCCAGCGTCGCAAGTAGATGGGTTGGTGGATATTTGTACCAGCGGGTATCCGGCCTCTGGATGCCCATAGGGCAAGTTGCCAGATGAAAGACTGGAATGAATGCTCAGTCGCATCGGCTGGAGGTTTCCAATCGGTCTTGACCGGATTTAGTTGTACCTCCAGCGTGGTATCGGGCATTGTGCTATAGGGGCGAAGTTGTCTGTCCGAAGCCGATACCCAAATCTTATTGCTGACGATGCCCAGGGTGATCTCCGGCCAAGGACCCTGTATGTTGATATTTTGGTTATAGCGCACGGCCTGGTTCAACGCCTGTTGAGCCAGACCCTGCAGATAGTGCTCTGGCGTATAGAAAATTTTATCTACATGATCTGGGTCTTCCGGATCGATATCGGGTGAGGTACCGACAAACACCTGTTCCTGGGATTCGCTCATGAGCAAGGCAGCCCGGCGAGTCGAGACAGCTTTTCCCCGTGTCGGAACCTCGCCCGGGATGGGTTTCATATCGTTGCAGTGAATATCATCGATTGCCGGCCCATTTTCCGTATCTACCCTGGCCAGGTTGCGGCGATGGGTTTCAATCGCTGCAATCAGGCGCTCGACAGGGATCGGCTTTTGTACGAACAAAGTATGCCGGTCTGAAATCTCGAGGCTGTTGATCGATACCAGGATCAGTGGCCAGTCCGGGCGGCGTTCACGGAACTCTTTCCACTTTTGATCACCGCCAAAGGAGTCCAGGTCGAGGATACAGATCTCCGAGGAGGCCTCTTCCGTCAGCACATAGCGTTTGTTGCATCGGCTCGAAAAGATCATATGCAGAGCGTTGCGTTGTCGCTGGTCCATCCCGATTGCGGCCAGTCGTGTCGGACCGAGTGACGGTTCAGCCAGATTTGTCATGGTCTTTATCGATTTCATGCAATAGTTCCTGCCATGCTATTTGTGCTGGATTCGATACTGTTTCAAGAAGCTGTAGAAAGTGCGCGATCTGAGTTTTTATTCGGGAGTGGCGGTAGATTTCGATTAAGGCATGATGCAGCTCCAATCGTTCCGGCGCGGCCAAAACTGCACTTTCCAGGGTCTTCCGCGCTAAATCGGTTTGTCCAAACGCAAGCTGTTCGGATGCGATTTGCAGGGGGTCAGTCCGGGCATCGTCTGCCGACTCCTCGAACAGGATGAGCTGCTCATGGCCGGTACGGCCTGAACTGAGTACAGAGCCGATAGAACTGAGGTTGTCATGCGATCGATTTGCCAGCAGATGGTCCGACAATTGCCGATACGCCTCGCGCTGCAACAGGGGATAGGCCAACGCAAGCAAGCGCTTGCACAAGGCAGCGCCTTTTCCATCGAGTACCAGAAAAAGATCGACGAGCGCAGCATGAATATCGGGATCCGCCATGCCTGCCAGTAAATTGATTCGTTGAACATGTAACCAGAGTGCCTTTGGTGTTCTGGCAACCGCATGCGCATAGAAGGTCTTGGCTTGGGATTCCCAGCCACGGGCATCGATATGCAGAGTCCCCCGATAGGCTATCCGGAAGGCCGGCTCGAGAAGATGACAGACTATAGACTCACCCTCCCCAGAATCCAGTGCAGGGGACGATTTGATTAGAGGCAGCGATATTGGATCAGCTATCCGTGTCATTGCCGGTCCTTATGGCAGATATAAACAACGCAGAGACTTGTTTGCCGAATCTGACGACGCTCAAGGCCAGCAGTCTGTTTGTGTTCCGCTGCATGGCCGAATCCATGAAAACCCTAAACAGATTGTTGGTTTTTCATCCTTGAAGTTGTTTAGCCCGCATGTTTCATCCGTTTTTAAATTTAGCCGGTGATATGGCCAAGCTTGGATGGTTTGCCCTCACTGGGAACCAAGCCTCTATCAAGCCCTGATTTTCCACCCTCCGGGCAGACTCCCCCTTACCCCCATTGTTGATCAACATGCCGGGGCAGCACTCTGCCGGGCTATCCCGGCTTGAGTCGTGCCGCCACCTGGAAAAACAGCGCCTGATAGGGATAGGTGCTGGAGAGCAGGAAGCGGATCCGTCGCGTGTTGCGAATGATGACCGCCCCGATCTTGAACAGTTTGAGCCGGATCGTGGTCATCTGTGCACGCGCCAGTTCCGTGCCCTTCAGCGCGAGGCGCCGGATGGCCTCCATCAGCACATAGGCCAGACTGGACAGCAGTAGACGAAACTGATTGGCCCACCAGTAATGCGCGCTGGTGCGATCGGCGAACAGCCCCAGTTGCTGCTCCTTGATTCGGTTCTCCATGTCACCACGGGCGCAGTAGAGGTCATCGTAAAGGCGCTGTTTGTCGCCGGCCAGGTTGGTGACGATGAAGCGTGGATTTGGCCCCTTGTCGGTGACCTCCAGTTTGGCGATCACCTTGCGACGCGTCTTCCAGGTGCTGGCGGCATAGTGAAACTGAAAGAATTCCCGCATCTTCATGCCGGTTCGCTTCGCCAGTTCCTCAACCCACTGCATGGGCTCACGGATACACCGCAGCAAGGCGTCATTCTTGGCGATGCCCACGATATAGCCCACAGCGTTGCGCTCGCACCAGCTGAGCATGTGGTGACGGCAAAAGCCGCTATCGCCCCGAAAGATGATACGCACTTCAGGCCAAGCCCGGCGCAGGCGTTTGACCAACAGCGCCAGAATCGCCCAGGCATGCTTGGGCGCATCGATCCGGCTGGGCCGCAGATAACTCACCAGCAGTTGATCGCCACAAAAGACATACAGGGGCAGGAAGCAGTAGTGATCGTAGTAGCCGTGAAAGAAGCGGCCTTCCTGGCGGCCATGCACCGGATCATCCGTGGCGTCGAAATCCAGGATCAGCTCATCGGGTGGTGCATCATATGAGGCAATGAACTGCTCGAGCAGTAGGTTGTGGACATCAACGGCAACCCGGCGATCGACCCGGTTCTCCAGCCGACAAAGTGTCGACTGGCTGCCCAGTACCTCCTCGCGTTCGATCGAGCTCTGTAGGGCCGGGTCGGTGCGTAGTGTCTGATGGTCGTTCAGATCTTCATAACCCAGGCAGAGCCCATAGACTCGCTGGCGCAACAGGCTCAACTGGCTGTGTTCAATATAGCGGGGATCTCGCGGGTCGGGGATGACCGCATCAACCGCCTCGAGCAATCCCAGACGCCTGTCGATCTCACGCAGCAGCAACACGCCGCCGTCCGAGGTGATATCGCCACCGGAAAACTCGGCTTGAACCTTACGGCGTTTTAGGGCTGGAAAATCAAAGGCAGTCTGGGTACAGTTTGTCACAGGCAAAATCCTTTCGATTACAGTGTAAGCAACTGAATTATATCGAAGTGTCAGGATTTTGCCTTTTTAATGCGTGAAATATTGGGGTTAGCGTTCATCCATATGGATACTTTAATCGTTTTGTTATTCAGATTTGCTCGTTGCCTTAGCCCGCATGTTTCATCCGTTTTTAAATTTAGCCGGTGATATGGCCAAGCTTGGATGGTTTGCCCTCACTGGGAACCAAACCTCTATCAAGCCCTGATTTTCCACCCTCCGGGCAGACTCCCCCTTACCCCCATTGTTGATCAACGTGCCGGGGCAGCACTCTGCCGGGCTATCCCGGCTTGAGTCGTGCCGCCACCTGGAAAAACAGCGCCTGATAGGGATAGGTGCTGGAGAGCAGGAAGCGGATCCGTCGCGTGTTGCGAATGATGACCGCCCCGATCTTGAACAGTTTGAGCCGGATCGTGGTCATCTGTGCACGCGCCAGTTCCGTGCCCTTCAGCGCGAGGCGCCGGATGGCCTCCATCAGCACATAGGCCAGACTGGACAGCAGTAGACGAAACTGATTGGCCCACCAGTAATGCGCGCTGGTGCGATCGGCGAACAGCCCCAGTTGCTGCTCCTTGATTCGGTTCTCCATGTCACCACGGGCGCAGTAGAGGTCATCGTAAAGGCGCTGTTTGTCGCCGGCCAGGTTGGTGACGATGAAGCGTGGATTTGGCCCCTTGTCGGTGACCTCCAGTTTGGCGATCACCTTGCGACGCGTCTTCCAGGTGCTGGCGGCATAGTGAAACTGAAAGAATTCCCGCATCTTCATGCCGGTTCGCTTCGCCAGTTCCTCAACCCACTGCATGGGCTCACGGATACACCGCAGCAAGGCGTCATTCTTGGCGATGCCCACGATATAGCCCACAGCGTTGCGCTCGCACCAGCTGAGCATGTGGTGACGGCAAAAGCCGCTATCGCCCCGAAAGATGATACGCACTTCAGGCCAAGCCCGGCGCAGGCGTTTGACCAACAGCGCCAGAATCGCCCAGGCATGCTTGGGCGCATCGATCCGGCTGGGCCGCAGATAACTCACCAGCAGTTGATCGCCACAAAAGACATACAGGGGCAGGAAGCAGTAGTGATCGTAGTAGCCGTGAAAGAAGCGGCCTTCCTGGCGGCCATGCACCGGATCATCCGTGGCGTCGAAATCCGGGATCAGCTCATCGGGTGGTGCATCATATGAGGCAATGAACTGCTCGAGCAGTAGGTTGTGGACATCAACGGCAACCCGGCGATCGACCCGGTTCTCCAGCCGACAAAGTGTCGACTGGCTGCCCAGTACCTCCTCGCGTTCGATCGAGCTCTGTAGGGCCGGGTCGGTGCGTAGTGTCTGATGGTCGTTCAGATCTTCATAACCCAGGCAGAGCCCATAGACTCGCTGGCGCAACAGGCTCAACTGGCTGTGTTCAATATAGCGGGGATCTCGCGGGTCGGGGATGACCGCATCAACCGCCTCGAGCAATCCCAGACGCCTGTCGATCTCACGCAGCAGCAACACGCCGCCGTCCGAGGTGATATCGCCACCGGAAAACTCGGCTTGAACCTTACGGCGTTTTAGGGCTGGAAAATCAAAGGCAGTCTGGGTACAGTTTGTCACAGGCAAAATCCTTTCGATTACAGTGTAAGCAACTGAATTATATCGAAGTATCAGGATTTTGCCTTTTTAATGCTTGAAATATTGGGGTTAGTCCGCAAACGGCAGTGATTCCACTGATGATTCGGGTTAAACTGCCCATCTTCAGTCTGCGGATGACGAATCGTTTAAATGTCTTATCAGGTACTTGCACGTAAATGGCGGCCCCAGTTGTTCAGCCAATTGGTAGGTCAGCAACATGTGGTGAAAGCGCTTACCAATGCGCTGGAACGAGAGCAGCTGCATCACGCCTATCTGTTCACCGGAACGCGCGGTGTGGGTAAGACAACCCTGGCAAGAATCTTCGCCAAATCATTGAATTGTGAAAAGGGGATCAGTGCAACTCCCTGTGGTGTGTGCGATGCCTGTCGTGAGATCGATGAAGGGCGGTTTGTCGATCTGCTTGAGGTTGATGCCGCATCGAGGACGAAGGTGGACCAAACCCGGGAGCTATTGGAAAATGTTCCATACGCACCGGTACGGGGACGCTACAAAGTCTATCTGATTGATGAAGTCCACATGTTTTCGGCAAGTAGTTTCAATGCCTTACTGAAGACTCTTGAAGAGCCGCCTCCACATGTTAAGTTTATTCTGGCCACCACCGATCCGCAAAAGGTGCCGGTGACCGTACTCTCACGCTGTCTGCAGTTTAACCTCAAGCGCCTCAGCAGGGAGCAGATCGAGTCACAGCTGCGCCATATACTGCAACAGGAAAAGATTCTCCACGATGAACTCTCCCTCTCCCTGCTCGCCAGAGGGGCCGATGGCAGTATGCGTGACGGGTTGAGCCTGCTCGACCAGGCCATCGCCTTCGGTGGGGGAGAGGTCAAAGGATCCGATGTCTCTGTTATGATCGGCACCATCGGTGCGGATCAGATCTATCTTCTGCTTGAGGCGCTGGCGAAATCGGACGGACAGGGTGTGATGTCCCTGGTGGCGGAGATGGCCGAACGAGCGGCCGACTTCGGCAATGCCCTGCATGAGCTGCTGGCCATGCTGCATCAGATCGGGATGTTGCAGATCGTGACGGAGTATGAACCTGACGAGGCCTATGATCCACAGCGCCTGCGGGGGATTGCACAGGCGATTTCACCTGAGGATGTGCAGCTCTATTATCAGATTGTGCTGTTAGGGCAGAAAGAGCTGGATCTGGCACCCGATCCGCGTAGCGGTTTTGAGATGGTTCTACTCCGACTGTTGGCGTTCAGGCCGGATCAGCCTGAAGCGGTATCCAGTCAATCAGGCGGTTCGCAAGCCGAGAGCCGTGGCGTACCGGGCGGCAATCCTGCTGACCGGAAGAGGGCGGATGTCAAAACCGGTGTGCAGCCCGCAAACAATCCATCTGCGGCGGATCCCTCCGATTGGGGTGGCTTCGTCAATACAATGGATTTGGGTGGTATCACCAGCCAACTCGCCCACAACTGTACCTTTGACAGCTGGGATGGGGAGACACTGCGCCTGACCCTCGATGCCTCAATGAAGCAGCTACGGGTCGGTCAATCGGAAAAGCGCCTTTTGGAGAGCATTAAGCGGATCCTGGGAAAAGAGATGAAACTCCTGATCACGGAGGCGGTCCCCGAAAATGAGACGCCGGCGATGCGTCAGAAACGGGAACGGCAGGAGCGTCAAAAAGAGGCTGAATCCGCGATGATGAATGATCCCTTGGTACGGGAGATGGAGGAGCGTTTTTCGGCGCGTCTCCTGACCGATTCCGTCAGGCCGGTGGATGAGCCGGGGGGTTGAGGACAAACAACACCGGCCAGGTTTTGGCGGTCTCTGAGAACATCAAATTAACACACTGATATTTATGGGTAATTATCCGTGTCTTAAAGTGATTTCCAGGACCGAGTTTGGTTGTTACACATCGAACCCCCGGTACTGATGATGGGGGCGATACATGATTGAGATGAGGTTAAATCCATGAAGGGCGGTTTAGGCAACTTAATGAAACAGGCGCAGAAGATGCAGGCTGAAATGCAGCAGGCGCAGGAGCGATTGGCGCAGGAAGAGGTTACCGGTGAGTCGGGTGGCGGACTGGTCAAGGTCACCATGAACGGCAAACATGAGGTGCGCCGGGTCGAAATAGACGACAGCCTGATGTCGGATGACAAGGAGATGCTGGAAGACCTGGTCGCTGCGGCGCTGAACGACGCCTCGCAAAGGGTCAGCCAGAAGATGCAGGAAAGCATGTCCGGATTGACGGCCGGCTTGGGATTGCCCCCGGGGATGAAACTTCCGTTCTGAAGCGATATGAATTTTTTAAACGGGATTTGCCATGCCTAGTCCCTCACTGCTGCAGCAGTTGATCTCCGCTCTGAGATGCCTCCCCGGTGTGGGGGCGAAGAGTGCGCAGCGGATGGCCTATCATCTCTTGGAAAGGGATCGCGATGGAGGCAGGGAGCTGTCAAGGGTTTTAGCGCAAGCCATGGACAGTATCGGACACTGTTCTCGCTGCCGTACCCTCAGTGAGTCCGCGCTGTGTCGGCTGTGCGCCAACCCGCAGCGGGACCCGACACAGCTCTGCATCGTTGAAACACCTGCCGACCAGGCCATGATCGAACAGGCCATCGATTACCGGGGCTGCTATTTTGTACTAGGCGGCCATCTCTCGCCCCTGGACGGCATAGGTCCGAAGGAGATCGGACTTGATCATCTGGATGAGCGTTTTGCCGAGGGCGAGGTCAAAGAGATTATTCTTGCCACCAACCCGACAATTGAAGGCGAAGCGACTGCGCAATATATTCATGACATGGCGGAGACCCGCAAGATAAAAACAACCCGAATCGCCCAGGGCGTTCCCATGGGCGGGGAGTTGGAATATGTGGATGGTGCAACATTGGCGCACGCCTTTCGCGGGCGATCGGAATTTTGAGGAGAGAGTATGAGCGACTGCCTTTTCTGTAAGTTTGTCAATGGCGAGATTAAACCCGACAAGGTTTATGAAGATGAAGAACTGCTGGCCTTCCGGGACATCAGTCCACAAGCCCCGATCCATATATTGGTCATTCCCAAACGGCATATCTCCACCCTCAACGATCTCGAATCTGATGATGAGGCGTTGATGGGCAAGCTCATCCTGGCAGCGCAGAGGGTGGCAAAAGAGGAAGGGATTGATGAGGTGGGTTATCGTACGGTCATCAACTGTAACGAGGACGCCGGGCAGTCGGTTTTCCATATCCATCTGCACCTGCTGGGTGGCCGCCATATGAAGTGGCCTCCCGGATAGAGTGAGGAACAGGGGAAAAGGCGGTGTACCAGACTCCCGATTTAATCAGTGCACCGTGTGTTCCTCACTACCAACCATGCGTTCAGATCAGCCAGCTGAAACGGAAACGTCGCCGTTAGCGCTTCCCTATCAACTGTCGATTACAGGCATGTCCTGTCAGCACTGCGTGGCTGCGGTGGAGAGGGCGGTTGCCAGCGTGCCGGATGTGGCGCAGGTGGATGTCAGCCTGGCATCCAACAGCGCCAGGATCCTCGGGGGAAACCCCGATCTGGTTATAGCTGCGATCAAGGAGGCCGGGTACGATGCGCAGCCGCTTGCCGATACCGCAACACATTGTCCGCCACCAGCCACAGATATTCAGAATCACAGCGACCCGGCGGCGCCGACGCTGACTGATGGCTATACCCTGACCATCGATGATATGACCTGCGCCAGCTGTGTAGCCGCGGTGGAGCGGGCCATCCGTTCGGTGGATGGCGTTTCGGAGGCGCAGGTCAACCTGGTGGAAAAACGTGCCCAGGTGATCGGCGGTGATCCCGAGAGGGTGGTCAGCACGGTGATCGATCAGGGTTACAATGCCCGCCTTGACGTTACTCATCAGACACCGGATGAGTTGCTGTTAGAGATCACCGGTCTAGCCGAAGATGAACAGCAAGCCCGCTTATCGCAACTGTTTGAGGCACTCGACCCGAATGCCGGCCTGCATCGGGAGAAGGGTGTTTGGCGCATTCAGACCACGCTGCATCCGGCACAACTGATGATCCGGTTGGGTGAGGCGGGCATATCAGCAAGCCTGGTGGAACCGTTCATCGACCCCTATGAGGAGGAGGCCGCTGCGGCGGCGGCTGAAGTCAGGCGCGCCTGGCAGCGGGCGCTGCTTGCCGGTGTTGTGGGGATTAGCCTGATGGCGGCTGAAATGACTGGTCATACTCCGCGGCTGAGTGAGTCCGGGGGTGAGAGTTTCTGGCTGGGTATCTCGATCCTGTGTCTGATCATCATGCGATTCAGCGGTGGCCACTACTATCTGGGTGCCTGGAAACAGGCCAGGCATCTCTCTGCCAATATGGATACGCTGGTGGCATTGGGGACAGGAACGGCCTGGTTCGCCTCACTGCTTCTTGTGATTCAGCCGGAAGGGCTGCTGCGAACGGATAAGCTCTATTTCGACGCATCCGTATTGATTCTCGCCTTCCTCCAGTTTGGCCATGTGCTGGAGACCCGGGCCAAACGCACCACCAGTGAAGCGGTTGGCTCCCTTGTGGGACTGGCGCCGAAGATTGCGCAGGTCATCCACGAAGGGAAGGAGGTGGCCGTCCCGGTTTCACTGCTGCGGGTGGGCGACCGGATTCAGGTGCGGCCTGGAGAGCGCATCCCCATCGATGGTGAGGTGATCGAGGGGACATCGACGGTGGATGAGTCGATGCTGACCGGAGAATCGCTGCCGGTAAGCAAACAACCGGGTGATATTGTCACCGGGGGCACGATAAACCGCAACGGCAATCTGCGTTATCGGGTGACCCGGCTGGGAGAGGAGACAACGCTTGCCCATATCATCGCGATGGTGCGCAAGGCCCAGATGAGCAAACCCCCCATTGCCCGTCTTGTGGACAAGGTCTCCGCGATCTTTGTGCCAGTGGTTGTTGTGATCGCCGTGATCACATTCTTCGTTTGGATGATTCTGGCTCCGGCGCCGGCTCTGCCCTATGCCCTTACCGCCAGTATCGCAGTATTGGTTATCGCCTGTCCCTGTGCCCTGGGATTGGCGACACCCATTGCCATCATGGTGGGGACCAGTCGAGCCGCCCAGTTGAATATCCTGATCCGAAACAGCGAAGGGCTGCAGCGGGCAAGTGCGCTGACCCACCTGGTCGTCGATAAGACCGGCACGCTTACCCGGGGTGCTCCGACGGTGACCTCGCTCTTTCCTGTCCCGGGTGTGGAGAGGAGTGAACTCGTCACGCTCGCGGCCAGTGTTGAATCATATGCATCACACCCACTGGCGGAGGCGATTGTCGATTATGCACACCAGACCGGGATTGAACTGCTCCCCGTAGAGTCCTTTGACTCCCATCCGGGTCAGGGTGTGGAAGGGCGTATAGCCGGGTTGTCGGTGGAGTTGGGCGGGAATCAGCTCCTCAGCGCAAACCATCTTACACCGCCTTCGGATCTGCTGGACCACGCCGAGCGAGAGGCCGATCAAGCGGGTACACCTGTATGGGTGATGCGCGATGGGATGTTCATGGGGCTGCTGATACTCAAGGATCCGTTGCGCCATGACAGTCTGGCGGCAGTGGAATCCCTCAGGAAACTAGGGGTTGAGGTGGTTATCTGCAGCGGAGACAATCGCGCGACCGCGGAAGCGGTGGCCAGGGCATTAAGGATAGACGAGGTCCACAGTGAACTCCTGCCATCAGAGAAGCTCGAAGTAGTGAAGGAATTACAGCAACGGGGCTGTCGAGTAGGAATGGTGGGTGATGGCGTCAATGACGCCCCTGCGTTGGCGCAGGCGGACACCGGCTTTGCCATAGGCAGTGGTACCGATGTGGCCATAGAAAACGCGGATATCACCCTGGTCGGCGACTCATTGCTCAATGTTTCGACCGCAATTGCATTATCCAGGTCAACATTAAGGAATATCAAACAGAACCTTTTTGGCGCATTTATCTATAATGTGATAGGCATTCCGATGGCAGCGGGCGTGCTCTATCCACTCACGGGTTGGTTGTTACCGCCCATGTTCGCCAGTGCGGCGATGGCACTTTCGTCGGTAACCGTTGTCACCAATGCCAACAGATTACGTTTTTTTCAATCCTCGAAGGAGGCACTCTTGAGTATCACGCTGAAAGTTAACGGCATGACCTGCCCCCACTGTGTAATGAACGTCACCAAAGCGCTACAGGCCCAACCTGGTGTGGTGAATGCGGAAGTCAGTCTGGAAGAGGGTCAGGCCCTGGTTACCGGTACCGCGGATCAGGCGTCCCTGGTCGAGGCGGTCGTTGAAGCCGGTTACAGTGTGGAATCAGTCTCGAATTGAGGATAAGCCGGCGAATTAGCCTTTTGAGCAAACAATGCAGATATCCCATTCTCTGACATTGCCGTCCATGACCGCCTCGCTGGAACAGCAGCGGGAGAGTGCAGCTCGGATGACTCAAACCCTGCCGCTGGCTTCCCAGGTCGCCGAAATCGCGCCCACACTACACAGCGTGGAGCAAGTGAAACGGGCGGAACAGTTGTTACAACGTCAGCGATCGGGACCAACCTTCACTCAAGTCAGCGACGACCCTCGAAAACAGCGCGCACTCTCTTCATACCAGTCGGTGCAAACAGACCGGGAGAGGGACTATGTCAGTGAAGTCCTCGGTATCGATGTCTATGCATGATCGAAAGGGCCGATTGACATCCCTGTCAACGGATTAAGCGGCTGAAGCAATCTTTTCGTTCAGGAGGAAGCAGGCTGCATCGCCTCGCGAACCTTGGCATGTGCGACGATGCTGTCATCCTGTCTCAGCGTGTATTCGATGATGTGTTCGCCACTCATTGCACGCGGATTGATTCCTGTCGCTTTTACCGCGTCATAGCTCTCAAAAAAGCGCTTCCAGGTGATTTTTCGAACCGTGTATTTCGCCCGCACTTCCGGATTATTGGTTTCGAGAAACAGTCGGTCGATCTGTTTCCACTCCCGGTACTGATCCGGGCGCTCCATACCCAGCTTGTCGAGCCTGCTCTGGGCCTCGACATGGGTCATGCCGCTGATTAACTTCCCTTCCATAAACAGCAGGCCCTGGCGAACGGTGGTGGTGGGTGGACGGTTGTTCCACTCGGTAACCTTTGCCGGATCCTTGAAAAGTTCCCGGATCAGATAGTAGGCCATGGTCTGATTCATCTTGAATGAGTAGGGGATATTGAAGTGTTTCAGGATATCAACCTGCCTGCCGTCGGGCGGTGTGAACAGACCGAGGATATTCATGGCCTGGCCCTTGGTCAGTTTTTGATCCAACCAGATGCCCCGATCCGCCATCTCCTGGAGCATCGATTCGGTGGCAGGTTCATTTTGCCAATCCTCTTCTGAATCACGGGGCAGATTCAGGGCCGTTTCGATCTGTTCCTGGAAATTTTCGATATTGATCTTGTTGCTTTTGGCTGGGGTGAACAGAGTGTGCCTATACAACAAAAACAAGCCAATCAGTATGAAGGTGGTAATGACAGCGATTAACTCCATGGGTTATCTCCCGGTTTGATTATTTTTTGACCACTCGATGCTATGTATGAGGACAGCGGTATAGGGTATTGAACCTTGAGTATAGAAATGGTTTATTGCGCCGATTTGAGAACCACTACACAAATTATGGTTAATTGCAACATACTAGAATTAAAGGACTTTTTAGAAATATCAATGATCTGGGCACGATTAGGGATTGTTATTCGTGATTGCCGGTCGCTGTTTGGTATCGTTCCCACCCCCTGCGTGGGAATGCAGTTGTCAGCGAGGCAGCAGAGCAAGGTATCGGTTCCCGCGAAGTAGCGTGGAAACCGTAGTAATCAAGATGGGTGACATGCCTGGGATTGCGGTTGCTCAACCGGGTATAAACCGGTCAGGCTCAAAGTTCAGCGTATTGAAGATATCATCGATGGTCTCTTCCCGACGAATCAGATCCACACTGCCGTCACTACGCAACAGTAGTTCTTTGGGTCGCGTCTTACCGTTGTAATTGAAGCCCATCGCATGGCCATGGGCGCCGGCGTCGTGAATAATGAGGATATCGCCATCCTGGATAGCCGGCAATGGACGTTGAACGGCGAACTTGTCATTGTTCTCACACAACGACCCCACTACATCCACAGTCTCCTGTTCACCCTCCTTGCCTAGCACCGAGATATGGTGATAGGCGCCATACATGCCCGGCCTCATCAATGAAGACATGCAGGAGTCCACCCCTACATAGGTGCGATAGATCTCCTTGCGGTTGATGGCGCGGGTAACCAGTACGCCGTAGGGACCGGTGATGTAGCGCCCGCTTTCGAGAAAGAGCTTGGGTGCATAACCGTGATGCGCCTTGAAGGAGCGGAACAGATCTGCGATCTCACGTCCCATACTGACAATATCGAGAGGTTTTTCCTGGGGACGATAGGGAATCCCCAGACCGCCACCGATATTGATGAACTCAAAATTGATACCGAGTTTCTCAGAGAGCGAGACGACCCTGTCCAGCAGCATGCGCGCGGTTTCAACCATATAGGCGTGGTTGAGTTCGTTGGATGCCAGCATGGTGTGAAGTCCGAAGCGGCGGGCCCCCCGCTGCCTGGCCTTTTGGTAGGCATCAAGCAGCTGATCGTGAGCGACACCATATTTTGCTTCGATCGGGTTGCCGATGATGCTGTTGCCGCTGCGCCGCTCTCCCGGATTGTAGCGAAAACAGATCAGTTCCGGCATCTGCGGTACCTTGTCGATCAGGGAGATATCGTCAAGATTAAGCACGCAACCTCCATCCGCCTCCGCCACTGCGAACTCAGTCGCGCTGGTGTTGTTGGATGTAAACATGATTTGTTCACCGCTGGCACCGATCTGTCGGCTCAGTAACAGCTCAGCGATAGAGCTGCAATCGAAACCGAAACCGAGATCCTGCATGATCTTCATAATCGTAGGATTCGGCAGTGCCTTGACGGCAAAATACTCTCGAAAGGAGTCAACCTCCGCAAAGGCCCGGATAAGTGCTTCGCCGTTCTCTCTGATACCCTTTTCATCGTAGAGATGAAACGGAGTGCCAAAGTGTTCGACGATCTCCTCGAGCGATCCCGCGAGACGATTGGACAGTTCTGCTGAGATGGGCACTATAGGGCTCCGCTGATTCTTTTCATGGCGTCCTGTACATTCTCAAAGCTGTTGAATGCACTGATGCGGATATAACCCTCCCCACATTTGCCGAAACCGGCGCCCGGGGTACAGACCACACCTGCCTTATTGAGCAGCATATCGAAGAGGTCCCATGAGTCGCCCTGGGCGTCGATCCAGATATAGGGCGAGTTCTCTCCGCCAATGCAGTTATAACCCAGGCCCTCCATCTGTTCACGGATAAATTTTGCATTATTGAGATAGTAACCCACCAGCTCGCTTATCTGCGTGCGTCCCTCTTCGCTGTAGACAGCCTCGGCGGCACGTTGGACGGGGTAGGAGATACTATTGAACTTGGTGGTATGGCGACGGTTCCAGAGTTCCTGGATCGAGACCGCTTCCCCGGATGCTGTAAATGCCTTGCAAGCCTTGGGTACGACGGTGTAGGCGCAACGTGTTCCGGTGAACCCTGCGTTTTTGGAAAAACTACGGAACTCCACAGCCACTTCCTCGGCGCCCTCAATCTCGTAGATTGAGCGAGGAAGACGTTCATCCTGCACAAAGGCCTCGTAGGCGGCATCGAACAGGATCAGGGCCTTGTTGTTCTTGGCGTATTCGACCCACTGCTTCAGCTGTTCCTTGGTGGCGGTTGCACCTGTCGGATTGTTGGGGAAGCAGAGATAGATCAGATCAACCGGCGCACTTGGGAGATCGGGGATGAAACCGTTCTCCCGGGTGCCTTCCAGGTAGGTGAGACCCGTGTAGCGTCCCGCTTCGGCTTCCCCCGTCCTTCCCGCCATCACGTTGGTGTCCACATAGACCGGATAGACAGGGTCCGGAATAGCGACCCGAATGTCGTTGGCGAATATCTCCTGAAAATTGCCGGAGTCGCATTTGGCGCCATCGCTGACAAAGATCTCGTCAGCTTCGATATTGCAGCCCCGGGATTGGAAATCGCCCTCGGCAATCGCCTTCCGCAGAAAGTCGTAGCCCTGTTCAGGGCCATATCCATGGAATGTGGCGTCATTGGCCATTTCGTCAATGGCCGCATGAAAGGCTTTGATGCAGGCATCCGGCAGCGCGCGGGTGACGTCGCCTATACCCAGGCGGATTATGTGCTTGTCGGGGTTGGCCTGCTGAAAAGCGGCAACACGTTTTGCAATGTCTGAGAACAGGTATGAAGCCTGGAGTTTCTTATAGTTCTCATTGATTTTGATCATGCTACACCTCAGGAAACCGAAAAACGGGCCATTATACAGAGATTGTGGGTGAGTAGGAGAGTAGGTTACCGATACGGACAGGATTTCATCCCCTAACTGAATAGCTTGGAATAGGCCTCCTGCGTGAATCCCACACTCAGCGTTTTATCTGTCTCGAGTACCGGCCGTTTGATGATTGATGGGGTTTCCAACATGACGCGAATGGCATTCTCTTCATTGATTTCAGCCTTCACGCCATCGTCCAGTCTACGCCACATCATACCGCGACGGTTGAGCAGGGCCTCCCAACCAACCCTGTCGACCCATTAGCGTAGCAGTTTTTCATCGACCCCGACTTTTTTATAGTCGTGAAACTGATAGGCGATGCCGTGCTCACCCAGCCATCGACGGGCCTTTTTCATCGTATCGCAATTAGGTATGCCGTAAAGTTTTACCATCATGGTTTTCTCTTTGTGTCACTTGGGTGCCAGGATATTGAATCAACCATTTCCAATGAAAACAGTGTATTGAATTGGGCTGCCTGGGAAGTAAAGGCGTAAGTCAGTATAAAATAGGCATATGCTATCAACCAGTGATATCTGGTAGGGTTTTATCATCCAGTCAGCTCATCCACTTTTTCCTACCGTTAAGCCGACAAACCGACGACTCCTTAGCCACGCCCTATGTTTTTGGTGATAGTATCCAATAAAACTACTTCAAATGGTGTTTTTCGAAAAAGGACGATTTCGATGCTTCAGATTGATCAAAATGATGGTTGGAATATCGATGCCGATCTTAGCCTGATAAGCCACAGCTGCGGCTTCGAAGCTGAATTCAAGGGTAATGAGGTCTACGGTATCAAGCAGTTTCCCATTGAGGCGACCATCCTCGATATCAGGAACATGGTCTCCAGGGCGGAAGAGATCCTCTCGGGCTCATACCATCACCAACTGGGGCGGGTTAGTTCCAACCACCCTAATTAAGTTCCTTTGATGAGTGTATGTCCCTAGGGTATCCTCGGCGCCACCTGTGGGAAGAACCCCTGATACTCCATATGCCACCAATTACCGCTTTGCTCCCGCTCTTCGACGCTGGTGAAGCGGTACTCGAAGCTGTCCACCCGAAGATACCGTGGAGGGCCACCGGGGAAGGGATTATGCTCCAGTAGTGCCGTGACTGTCTCCGATCCCTGGTGCAACCGTTCTACAAAGCGGCCGAACCAATTCATTTGTAACGGTTGTTGAGTGGGTACGAACCAGATCATCCAGTCGAGTCGTGGCTGATGGGGGATGATTATCCCGGGTGCCCGGGTTGGATCACCGGGTTTATATTTAAAGTCATAGGTCTGCCACAATTGACCATCATTCGATCCCTGAATGACAAGCTCATGTCTCTCGGTCTGCATGGTGGGAAAGATGTGGAAGATATGGCCGATACCGAACCGTTGCACAGTTTTACTAAAGTCCTGAATCACTGTTGGCACTGCCTGGGTATGTACAAGATTAGCGCCAAAACTGATCAGGCTGGCTGGCACGATGAGTAGCGAAGCGGTGGCGATAAGTGCTGTCCGTAATCGTCCTGGTGATTGAACAGGCGTTTCAATCCGTTCTTGGAGTGAGGCAGGAAGCATCCGTTTCAACAATGGATCGTGCAGTAGAAACAGGCACAAAATGATAGTCAGCAGGTTGATGAAATTGTGATTGCTGGTAGCGATGATCAGCAGTTGTATCAGGATAGTGGCGCCGGCTGCAAAGTAACGGAAACGACGCGGAAAAAAGATCAGGAAGGGTACCAGCAGCTCACTGAACAGTGTCAGAATCACGCCGGCTTTGAGGAACAGTTCCGGCAGCTGATGGGCGTACCAGGCGCCGATATGTGGTAGTGGTTGTGTTTCAAAGTAGTGGTTAAGGGCCGTCAAACCTGACCAGGATGGATCGTTGCTGACCAATTTGAAGACGCCGGACATGAAACGCAATCGAAACAACAGCCAATCGAACAAGAATATCAGTAACAGATTTCCCCCACCCACTAAGAAAATTGCGAGAAACCCCGTTTCCAACAACAGCGTGTCCCATTGAAAGTTGGTGAAAATCTGCCCGGCGTGATAAAGCGAGAGATAGAGCAGAAACAGCAGTATAAGCGTCAATCTTTGCCAACGACCAAACAGCAGGATCAATGAAAACAGAATACCCAGCAGGCTCACGCTCTTTAGAGCCAGGTCACTGGTTCCTGTTATCCAGAAGATGGATGGAAACCAAAACCGGGCTCTCTCCCCATAATGTTCCCCAGCCAGGGTGAAATGTTCACTTAGCGGCAGGATGCCTGATTCACCAACCAGGCCGGTGATCTGCACCGACAGGGAGGCAAAGGCCGCCAGATAGACAAGGGCCAGCAAACGCAGAAACAACCAGCTCACCAAGCGCTGATCTGCGGCAGGTTGCAACAGTCGGGACATGGTGGGCTTGAACTGATTCATGGCTTTATGAACAGGCGATCCTTCATTGCCGGAATTGTAACAATATGGTGCAACACGTTCGATGATTCGAAGCAATGTGCGGTTAGATTCAGCTTGTAAATGAAATTCATGCTTGTCAGTACGGTAAAGACTTTTGCAGAACTGAAATTCATGACATGATTCGTTCAAACCAACAGTCGCTCTGAATTCAATTAAAAAAGCATAATTCGATCACATATCCGAAAAACGGCAAAATGAAAGTAGAGATCACACCTTTAGAGGCACGGGTAGTGGGTTGCCTGCTTGAAAAAGAGGTCACCACGCCTGACCAGTATCCACTCTCTCTTGCGGCTCTCACCAATGCCTGCAACCAGAAAAGCAGCCGTGATCCCGTGCTGCAGTTGCAAGAGGTAGAGGTTCAGAATCTGCTCGATGAGTTGAAGAAAAAGCACCTTGTCAGCGATCGAACCGGGTTTGGCAGTCGCGTGGCTAAATATCAACATCGATTTTGCAACACCGGTTTTGGCGCGCTTGAATTTTCAGCCCGGGAGCTGGGGCTAATCTGCGTGTTATTGCTGAGGGGGCCGCAGACACCTGGCGAATTACGCAGCCGTACCAATCGATTGTGCCAATTCTCCGAGGTACAAGAGGTCGAGTCGGTACTGAACGGATTGATGCAACGGGCGGACGGGCCTTTTGTAGTGCGTCTTGCGCGTGAACCCGGCAGACGCGAATCGCGCTATGCACATCTGTTTTGCGGCGATGTGGAGGAAGATAGTGAATCGAACGTGCCGGATAGCATGGAAGGGGATCAGGAGGCAGGTCAAGCTTCTCGAATCGAGCAGCTGGAAGCGGTACTGAATGAGATGCGTAGAGAGGTCGATAATCTCAAGACACGGGTCGATGAATTGGAGTTGCACCGTAACTGAGACATTGTCGCCGCCGCACCAGGTAACAGTCGGACTACCATTCAATGGGTTTACCAAACCGGAAAAAACCTCCACTCGGCCCATCATCCGCTAAGGTGGCCGCCCAGATTATACCTTCCACACCTTCAGGAACAGACAGGGTTGCCTCTTTTCCTCCCATATCTGTACGCACCCAACCGGGGCATATGGAATTGATTTTTATCTGCGTCGGCTTCAGTTCCTCGGAGAAAATCCGGGTCAATGCATTGAGCGCTGTCTTCGATAACCGATAGGATGGACAGCACCCCCCCATTTCACTGAGTTGTCCCATGCCGGATGAGACATTGACCACGCACCCTTCTCCATCCATAAGCGGAATGAGTGCCTGGCAAAGCCTTAACGGACCAAGCGTATTCGTATCGAAGCCATTGAGAACGTTCTCGATTTCGGCATTGAAGATACTGCTTGCTGAATCCTCTGGGGAAGGGTCGGGAAATATACCTGCGTTATTGACCAAGATCTGCAGTCGTTTGTGATGTTGCCGGAAATGTTGCACCACAGCCAGTACGGAGGCTTCACTGCGAACATCCAACGGGTGGTAGGAGACATCCAGACCTTCGTTTAACAGCATCTGCTGAGCGGCCTGTCCATCGACCTCATTCCGGCTGGTCATAAGAACATGGTGACCAAGCCTGGCCAATTGACGGCTGGTCTCCAATCCAAGCCCGCGGTTGGCGCCGGTCACGATAGCAACGGATTCATCTGTCATGGTCTCTCTCAACAAATGTTAATGGGATATACCGGTCACAATCGGAATAATGATCAGTCTCTGATCCGGCTCAACCGATAGATCGATAAAAATCGGGTTTAAACCTTTCAATATGAAGCATATAGGCGCAAAATTTATCATAGATGACAGACCATCTTCAGGAGTTTGGCATGATTCCGATTAACTACCAAGTCACAGGTGAAGAAGAGTACTCATTTCGTATAGAAATTGATGGAGATGGAAATTATACAGTCCATACAGGTACTTATGCGACACAGAAGCCCCGATCAGGAAAACTCACTACACATCAGGAGTCTGAACTTCAGCATGCGGTTACATCCCTTAGGTCATTCAGCGAGCATCCAAAGCCGGGTGATGGACAGGCGTTTCAGGCAAAGCTGGTCGTCGGTGAAGGTGAGCAGCAGGTTGTCTATGAATTCTGGGAAGGTGCCCTGGAGGAAGACGAACAGTTGGCTTCACTGGTCAGGCAGCTGGAAGTGATCTGACCCTGAACTCCAGCGGTTGATAAATAGCTGAACTTATGCATTTTTGTATCTGGCGAGTGGTTTTGATTCATCCCGACCAGCGGGAAAAAATTGGACTTTTCAGAAAAAACTGCTAGGACAATATTTATTTCCCCCCACAGCCATATTCTATGTGACAAAACTATGTATATAGGGTCAAAATTTCTCAGAGATGATGTTTGGGTCTTTAACATTAATCCAAGCGGCTCTGTTGCAACTGAAACAGCGCCGACCAAGGTGTGAGGAGAGTAGTTGGGTGATTTCGGATGAACGGCTAGCAATGCTGATCGATATCATTTCAGGCATAACCTGCAGGGTCAGGGCAGTTTTTCCGTCCAGCGGCATTGCCATTCATTCATGTATCGACACTGCACATCGCACATACTGCTTTACAGGATGTAAACATTATTGCCGGCAGGGCCGGCTGGGTTAGTCTTGACGGGCTCTAGGACTTACCAATGCACAATCCAGACAACACACCCAACGGCACAATCCGGGATATCGACGGCAAGACCTGTATCTTCTATGACGGATACTGGATAAAGCACTATGTGCCGATGGAAGATAACCTGGAGACGAAAAAGCACTTAATCGAGGCGCTTACCCGTCGATTATTCAACCATGTCGAGCATGGCATCAACATGCCCGGCGACAGGCTGGAAGAGGCCAGAAAGGCGTATGAGGAGGAGGACGACCCGGATCTGAAACGTGTGAAGGGTGCAATGTTGGCCGGAGCTCTGTTCAACCGTGGCACGGATATATTCAGAGACTTGGTAAAACTGAAGGATGAGAATATAAAGAGTGGTAGAGGCAGGGAAATGCTGCATGAGTGTGGTCAGTATCTGTTGGAGGCACTGGAACTTGGTAATCTGGTGAAGCATCGCAGCGGCGATGAGGGCATTGACGAGCTTTGGGGGGAACCCTTCCGTGCATTCACAATTCCTATAGAATCGTTTTATGAAAGTCGGTATATAAAGATTGCGCAATCCATGCACGATATCGACAATATCTCGGAGGCGATGATCGAGGCATTCCAGGATAGCCATTTCTTCAAGGGCGTCGAAGAGTCCACACGACAATTTGCAGGGGCGGCGAAACTCAAGTGCGAAACCCTGCGCACCGACCCAATCATATTCGATGTCTGGCCCAAATTTGCGGTCGCCGGTGAAAAACTCATGCAAATCGGGCCGTTAGAGAGAAATAATGATTCTTGTCTGGCCTGTTGGGAAGCAGATGAGGGCCATCGGCTGATCAAGGATGGGGTGGGTCTCATTACCCACATCGCCAGGGCCAGGGTTTCCATGCCGAAAAGCACCAGTGCGTTTATTGACCGTTGCCACTCCTACCTGGCTTGTAGGGGGAGTGCACCCGGACTCTCACGAGTCGAATTGAAATCCCTTTGAACGCCTTTTTTGTCAAGATTGAGGCGTCCGGAATTACCGTCTAACGATTCAACCGTATACTGAAGAGAGCAGTGGTATTGCCATATGCTTCCATGTCGATACTTGTCCATGATGATATATTGGGCCTTCTCTTAAGGCTGTGGTTTGTAGTGATATACTGCGGCGGTTTTATGCCAATCAGGATAAGCGGGCAGGTCGGTTGTAAACTAAAACATAAGTGTATGCTGAATATCAGCAGCTTTCTCCTTTGCGATCATGTTGTAAATTGTGCGTAGCTACTAAATGTTTGAATCGTATTACAAATTAGAGGCAAATCCATTCCGGTTGAGTGCCGATGAGCGGTTCAGGTTCGCACATAAGAACTACCTGAAGGCGTGGTCATACCTGGTATATGCCTTGGAGCAGGGTGAAGGTTTCATCATGGTCACCGGCAGGCCGGGTTCAGGCAAGACAACACTGATTCGCGACATTTTGTCGGAAGTAGACAAATCGAAAATTCTGGCAATCAACCTGGTTACCAATCAATTGCAGGCTGAAGAACTGCTGCGAAAGGTGGCCTTGGAGTATGGGTTACCTGCTGAAAGCTTTAATAAGGCCACCCTGCTGACGAGTATCGAGGATTTTGTCACCAAAGAGTACCAGGCGGGCAGGCGGGCCGTCATCGTCATTGACGAGGCTCAGAATCTTACCCTGAATGGTCTTGAAGAGCTCCGTCTGCTCTCCAATCTTCAAAGCGGGAGTCACCCGCTCTTCCAGATATTTCTCATCGGTCAGGATCAGCTTCGGTCGCTTATTCTGAGCCCGGAAATGGAACAGATTCGACAGCGGATGATTGCTAGCTGTCAAATCGAAACCATGGATCTGCAACAGACAGAGGGCTATATCGAACATCGACTCGGTATTGTCGGTTGGAATCAGGATCCAGTGTTCGATGGGGCGATTTTTCCGCTCATACACTATTTGTCTGATGGCATACCGAGAAAGATCAATCACATTGTCAGTCGGTTACTCCTCTACGGCGCATTGGAGGAGAAGCATGAGTTGACGGAAGATGATGTATGGATTGTCGCCAGAGAGCTGTTTGACGAGGAGCGACTGTCCATTCAGAGTGGCGACTCCTTTACCACATTCAAGGATAAATATGGCCAGCTGGAAAGCCCCCGGTCAGAGCCAGCCGAACCTGGCCCAGAGATAGAGAGAATTGAGCGTCCGCACACTGTTGACAGTGAGAGTGCCGTCATTACGGAACCCGATACTGGCTTGCTGGAGGAGAGTGAGGCCAGGTTGGCGACTGAGCCTGTTGCAGCGCCAGAGTCAGTGGTAGAGAAGGTAGGTGAATCTGAAACCGAGCTGGAAGCAGGTGTTGAGTCGAGTATCGTACCGGAGACAGAGGAGGCCAAAGATTCCGTGACCGAAACAGAGGATGCAGAGCATATATCGGAATTCTATCCCTATGGAGAGGATCTGGTTGACTCTGACTTCTCATCCGAAAAGGAGAAACCCTCTTCAGATGAGTCTGATGTAGCGCTCTCAAATGATGAAGCAGAAAGTCTTGTTCAACCGATAACCACAGAGCAAGCATCCGAAACATCCGCAAAGGCTCACGCCAATGAGTCTGATATGGATGCGTTGACATCGATCTTACTCAAAGAGGGCGATATCAAAGTTGAAGATGTGTCTGCAGAGAACACTGAAACCAACCCAGAGGATATCCTCAACCTGCCATCGATGCAGGCAGAAAGGCGTAAACACGAAATTGATGAGAAGGGGGGATTGATCAACACGGCTGAGACGCTTGAGGTTGATGATCTGTTCACCGGTACCTTTGGTAAATCGTTGCGCAATATTTTCTTTCTTGTGTTGGCAGGGTTCTTCTTTTTGGCACTGTTTGTCATCAAACCTGAGCGCATTGATCAGGCCTGGAATGGGACAGTCGACAAGCTGCAGTCGATGATCAACCCTGCAGAAGATGGGCGTGAGACAGACCTGCCCTCTGCTGGGAATGCGCAACAAATACCTGAAACGGATGAAAGCCTGCCCCTTCAGACCGATGCGGAGTCCGGTATCGAGACTTCGGCAGAACCCGATGCCATCGAAACAGTGCCGGAGAAAGTCGAAACCAGTGCAGAGCCAGATATTGCAATCGTTGATGCGGATACGGATCAAACAGAAGCGATATCAGATGTTGAGGGTGAAGTTGAAATGAGCCCATCCCCGGAAAACAGAGAATCGACAATCGTGGCGGCGGATCCCGTTGAAAAGGCCAGTAAAGACTATATTGCAACCCAGTCGAGATACCAGAAAATCGAAATTGGTGAAGGCACAAAGGAAACAATAGACACCATACCCACTACCCGGAAGTTTCAGATCTACTTCGAATTCGATAATCCGTACATACCCGATCAGCTCAAGGAGATGTTGAATGACCTCTATATCGTCCTCTCCCTCAACAAGGCGTCCACAATGACCATTACCGGCTATACGGATGCAAGCGGTGATCCCATCTACAACATGCACCTGTCGGTAGAGCGAGCAAGTGCAGTATCCAACTACTTCACGGAAAGGGGCATCAACTCTGAGCGTATTCAGGTCGAAGGTCGGGGCCCGGTACCGAAATCGACGACAGATGAACATGAAGAGCTGGATAAACGGTTCGGCAACAGGCGGGTTGAAATCGTATTACACGAAGGCGGGGAATAGGGCAGGCGGTGACGCCTCGCTCCCATACTCCGGTTCGATTCGTTTCCTCGCTCCAGCGAGGGAATGCGTGGATCTCTTCAATCACACCACCCTAGTAGGAATCACATCGAGTGATACCAGCGATTCCAACAATGAATCGACGCACTCAGCGATTTCCCGGTGCTCCGTATCAATGACGATCTCCGGCTTTTCCGGTATCTCATAAGGTGATGAGATACCTGTGAAATCGGGGATCTCGCCCGCTCTCGCTCTTTTGTAGAGTCCTTTCACGTCACGTGACTCACAGGTCTCGATCGATGCCTTGACATAGACTTCGATGAAATCATCCGCCTGAAATAATCGGCGCACGTTTTCCCTGTCTCTACGTATGGGTGAGATAAAGGCTGTTAACCCGCATGTTTCATCCGTTTTTAAATTTAGCCGGTGATATGGCCAAGCTTGGATGGTTTGCCCTCACTGGGAACCAAACCTCTATCAAGCCCTGATTTTCCACCCTCCGGGCAGACTCCCCCTTACCCCCATTGTTGATCAACGTGCCGGGGCAGCACTCTGCCGGGCTATCCCGGCTTGAGTCGTGCCGCCACCTGGAAAAACAGCGCCTGATAGGGATAGGTGCTGGAGAGCAGGAAGCGGATCCGTCGCGTGTTGCGAATGATGACCGCCCCGATCTTGAACAGTTTGAGCCGGATCGTGGTCATCTGTGCACGCGCCAGTTCCGTGCCCTTCAGCGCGAGGCGCCGGATGGCCTCCATCAGCACATAGGCCAGACTGGACAGCAGTAGACGAAACTGATTGGCCCACCAGTAATGCGCGCTGGTGCGATCGGCGAACAGCCCCAGTTGCTGCTCCTTGATTCGGTTCTCCATGTCACCACGGGCGCAGTAGAGGTCATCGTAAAGGCGCTGTTTGTCGCCGGCCAGGTTGGTGACGATGAAGCGTGGATTTGGCCCCTTGTCGGTGACCTCCAGTTTGGCGATCACCTTGCGACGCGTCTTCCAGGTGCTGGCGGCATAGTGAAACTGAAAGAATTCCCGCATCTTCATGCCGGTTCGCTTCGCCAGTTCCTCAACCCACTGCATGGGCTCACGGATACACCGCAGCAAGGCGTCATTCTTGGCGATGCCCACGATATAGCCCACAGCGTTGCGCTCGCACCAGCTGAGCATGTGGTGACGGCAAAAGCCGCTATCGCCCCGAAAGATGATACGCACTTCAGGCCAAGCCCGGCGCAGGCGTTTGACCAACAGCGCCAGAATCGCCCAGGCATGCTTGGGCGCATCGATCCGGCTGGGCCGCAGATAACTCACCAGCAGTTGATCGCCACAAAAGACATACAGGGGCAGGAAGCAGTAGTGATCGTAGTAGCCGTGAAAGAAGCGGCCTTCCTGGCGGCCATGCACCGGATCATCCGTGGCGTCGAAATCCAGGATCAGCTCATCGGGTGGTGCATCATATGAGGCAATGAACTGCTCGAGCAGTAGGTTGTGGACATCAACGGCAACCCGGCGATCGACCCGGTTCTCCAGCCGACAAAGTGTCGACTGGCTGCCCAGTACCTCCTCGCGTTCGATCGAGCTCTGTAGGGCCGGGTCGGTGCGTAGTGTCTGATGGTCGTTCAGATCTTCATAACCCAGGCAGAGCCCATAGACTCGCTGGCGCAACAGGCTCAACTGGCTGTGTTCAATATAGCGGGGATCTCGCGGGTCGGGGATGACCGCATCAACCGCCTCGAGCAATCCCAGACGCCTGTCGATCTCACGCAGCAGCAACACGCCGCCGTCCGAGGTGATATCGCCACCGGAAAACTCGGCTTGAACCTTACGGCGTTTTAGGGCTGGAAAATCAAAGGCAGTCTGGGTACAGTTTGTCACAGGCAAAATCCTTTCGATTACAGTGTAAGCAACTGAATTATATCGAAGTATCAGGATTTTGCCTTTTTAATGCGTGAAATATTGGGGTTAACCGTTTGGCAGTCCTATTGCCCAATCATTAATAATATATCCTGATTACCCCTGAGGCTCAGCTATTGAGCCTGTGGTGCAAGCATAATGGAACCTACTGAATAAAAGAGGATTTCATCATGCCGAGAAATACTATTCAATTTCAAAAAGGTCTTGGTTTGCACGATTTTCTGGAACAATATGGGACCGAGGATCAGTGTCGACAGGCATTGTATGATTTGCGCTGGCCGACGGGCTATGTCTGCCCTGAGTGCGGCAACACAACAGGCTGTGAACTCAAAAAGCGTCAGATATATCAATGTCACAAGTGCCATCATCAGACTTCCCTGACCGCCGGCAGCATCTTCCATGGCACCAAGCTGCCGCTGAGAACGTGGTTTCTTGCGATCTATCTGTTGACCCAACGCAAGAAAAGTATCTCGGCGCTGCAACTTTCCCGCGAAATCGGGGTGAACTACAATACGGCCTGGCGACTCAAGCATAAGTTGATGCAGGTAATGATGGAACGTGAGCGTGGAAAAAAACTGGCCGGTCGCATCGAATTGGATGATGCTTATCTCGGAGGCGAGCAAGCCGGTAAGCGTGGTCGTGGGTCGCGCAACAAAATCCCTTTCGTAGCTGCTGTTGAGACGACGCGGGACGGCAGGCCCATGAAAATTCAACTGCGTCGTGTAAGGGGCTTCCGCAAACGTGAAATCGCCCGCTACGCCCGCTCCTGCTTGATGCCTGGCAGCGAAGTCTTTACCGATGGGCTTTGGTACTTTAGTGGCGTGACAACCGCTGATTGCCATCATAACCCCATGGTGACGGGTGGTGGGCGCCAAAGTGTCCAGTATTCGTGCTTCAAATGGGTAAACACGATGTTGGGTAATGTCAAAAACAGTCTGTTGGGTACTTTTCATGCGATTCGAGATAAACATGTGTCGCGTTATCTTGCTGAGTTCGAATATCGGTTTAACCGCCGTTTCGATTTACCCGCCATGATTGAACGATTGCTTTTTGCCGCTCTTCGCACTCCACCTATGCCATATCGCCTCTTGAGAATGGCTGAGGTTTAGGGGTAATCAGGTAATATATTATTCGATTGTTACCATTTAGTCTGATGCGTTTCGCCCTATTTGAGAATATGTCAGTACGAGGAACAATTTGATGGTAAAGATGGATCAGTCAAAAAGAAGTAAAGAATTAACATTTTGCTTAATCCGTTTCCATACTGCTGCATTTTAATTGAATGCTGATCAATTAATAGTTATGTGTCGTATTGATTTACAGTTACTATTAAGCCCAGATGAATCATCTGTATTATGAGTATTGTTTAAATTTATCCTATTGATCAAAGTTTTCAACAGCTTAAGTGTAGTATTATCTATATGAGCCTGACTGTTGCCATTTGTTCATTGAGCATGAGACCCCGTTAGCTACTATTTTGCTTGGTTGTATACGATTTTACACTTTCAGGGAAACGGTTTTATCACAACACAAATAGGGATAATCAATTCTGTTATTAAGCAAGTTCATTTTCAGTACTGTCAAGGTCTGAAAGTGTTGTTGATTTGGAGTACGTGATCTAGACCAAAATACGGCAGGAAATTACATAATATAATTTAGGAGAGCTACTGTAATTGAAGAAGTGAATATTCGCTTTTCTTCTAAGAGCTTCTTGATATGATACAATCCCTGGCTGGATAAAAGTTTGCCTGATTACCCCTGAGGCTCAGCTATTGAGCCTGTGGTGCAAGCATAATGGAACCTACTGAATAAAAGAGGATTTCATCATGCCGAGAAATACCATTCAATTTCAAAAAGGCCTTGGTTTGCACGATTTTCTGGAACAATATGGGACCGAGGATCAGTGTCGACAGGCATTGTATGATTTGCGCTGGCCGACGGGCTATGTCTGCCCTGAGTGCGGCAACACAACAGGCTGTGAACTCAAAAAGCGTCAGATATATCAATGTCACAAGTGCCATCATCAGACTTCCCTGACCGCCGGCAGCATCTTCCATGGCACCAAGCTGCCGCTGAGAACGTGGTTTCTTGCGATCTATCTGTTGACCCAACGCAAGAAAAGTATCTCGGCGCTGCAACTTTCCCGCGAAATCGGGGTGAACTACAATACGGCCTGGCGACTCAAGCATAAGTTGATGCAGGTGATGATGGAACGTGAGCGTGGAAAAAAACTGGCCGGTCGCATCGAATTGGATGATGCTTATCTCGGAGGCGAGCAAGCCGGTAAGCGTGGTCGTGGGTCGCGCAACAAAATCCCTTTCGTAGCTGCTGTTGAGACGACGCGGGACGGCAGGCCCATGAAAATTCAACTGCGTCGTGTAAGGGGCTTCCGCAAACGTGAAATCGCCCGCTACGCCCGCTCCTGCTTGATGCCTGGCAGCGAAGTCTTTACCGATGGGCTTTGGTGCTTTAGTGGCGTGACAACCGCTGATTGCCATCATAACCCCATGGTGACGGGTGGTGGGCGCCAAAGTGTCCGGTATTCGTGCTTCAAATGGGTAAACACGATGTTGGGTAATGTCAAAAACAGTCTGTTGGGTACTTTTCATGCGATTCGAGATAAACATGTGTCGCGTTATCTTGCTGAGTTCGAATATCGGTTTAACCGCCGTTTCGATTTACCCGCCATGATTGAACGATTGCTTTTTGCCGCTCTTCGCACTCCACCTATGCCATATCGCCTCTTGAGAATGGCTGAGGTTTAGGGGTAATCAGGAAAGTTTGTGACACGGACAATGGAAGAGGAAGAGTTACTAGGAATCGGCGATTATCTGGCCATTCTGAAACGACGGAAAATGCAGCTGATCGTTCCAGCTGTGATCATACTGCTATTGAGCATAGGGCTTACACTCGGACTTCCATCCATCTATCGTGCTGAAGCCACAATTCTGATTGAACAGCAAGAGATACCGAGCGAACTTGTCCGCTCGACCGTAACCTCTTACGCTGGTGAGCGTATCCAGATAATCAGTCAGCGTGTTATGACGACTGAAAACCTGGGTAAAATCATTGATGATTACAGGCTCTATGCGGACGAAAGAGAAGACACCAGTACCACGCTGTTGGTAGAAGCTTTGCAGGAAGATATAGAGCTGGAAATGATCAGCGCCGAAGTGGTTGACCCGCGTAGCGGTCGCCCGACCACAGCGACCATTGCATTCACACTCGCATACAGCAATAAAATACCACGGATTGCCCAAAAGGTAACCAATGAACTCGTTTCACTCTACCTCGGTGAAAATCTCAGGCAACGCACACAGTCAGCTTTAGAAACATCAACATTTTTAAGTGCTGAAGCCAACAGACTCAACCTAGAGATAAATGAGTTAGAAGCATCATTGGCAGATTTTAAAGAGAAACACGTCAATAATCTGCCGGAGCTTCAGCAGCTCAATATCCAACTTATGGAGCGCAACGAACGGGAATTGTCTGAAACAATTCAGCAAATCCGAAACCTGGAAGAACGAAAAATCTACCTTCATTCAGAATTGGCGCAGATGAGCCCCACGACAGACCTCTACAACTCTAGCGGTAACAGGGTGGTGGGTACAGAAGATAGGCTAAGAGCATTGCAGACCGAATATCTGTCACTTGCAACACGTTATACTGATGACCATCCCACCTTGATCAAGATGAAAGATGAGATCGAGATACTTGAAAAAGAGCTCGACACCAATCGTGATGGGAAGAAAAAGAAAACTCAATCAGACAATCCGGCCTACTTACAGCTGGAAACGCAGCTTAGAGCAACTGAGAGTGAGTTAACATCCCTCAAAACCATGAGAGAGGAATGTAAAGGTAAGATCATTGCTGTCCCATTAACTTTTACAGTAGAGCCAGTTGATTGCAATCATTTGTTTTGTCATTGATTGGGTCTCCTCGTAGTAACGCCATCAGGTCTCGTTTTTCAAACAGGTTCATCTGTAATAATCGCAATATCTGTTGAGCACTTTTTCGGATTTTCGACTGGAACTTGATATAGGCAAGCAACAAATAAACACACAAAGCAATCCAGATTTGTGTCATCACAGCATTCTTACTGGTACCGACAAATGATTTGATTTTCAGGTTCTGTTTGATCCACTTGAAGAACAACTCAATATCCCAACGAGCCTTATAAATCTGTGCAATGGTTTTGGCAGCCAGCTTGAAATTATTCGTCAGAAAAACATAATGCTTGCTGGTTTCAGGATCGCGGTAACCGATACGACGCAACTGAATTGGACACTTCTTTGCTGTGATTGGCCCGGTAAATTCAATGATTTGATCTGATGTCAGTCCTTTGCTTTTAATCACTGGCTGGCGGGATATCACCCGATAAACTGCATTGGACTTTTGACGTGTAACAAAGAAAATGCCTTTTTTATTCAGTTGATTATACCACTCGTAGTCGTTATAGCCTTTATCGAAGGTCACAATACTGCCTTTTGGAAAATTCATCAGCTTGCCAATATTGACTTCATGCTGGTTGCCTTCGGTGACAGCAAAGAACTCGGGTAAATGACCTGAATGGTTGAGTCCAACATGTAATTTTACTGCCGCTTTTGTCGTGCGAAATTCAGCCCATGGAAAAACTGACAGGCATAAATCAATGATACTGGCATCCAGGGAATACAGTGGATTCTTAAAACGAAAATCATGCGATGGTGCTTTTGCCTGGCATCGCGTCAACAGTTTGCTAAACAACTCTTCATAAAGCGTGTAAGGCTTGTCATTGTTGATGCGAGATAAACTCGAACGCCTAATCAAACGACTACCCAGGTGATAAAGACGATGCGCCTGTGCCCCGAGATTATCAACCATATCCCGCAAACTGTTTCTACCGGAAAGTTGTCCCATCATCATTGCCACGAACTGGCTCCAGCGGGAGTTTTTACGAAAAGCCCTGCCTGTATGATGTTCTTTTGCCAGTGTTTCAAATTCATGTCTCGAAATCAGTTTCAGCAGTTGCGCAAATACCGTGCTATTATGTGACATGGCCTGGTTATTCCTTTTGATTCAATGATTTGTTTGCGCTTTTATTTTATCAAAATGTGAATAACCTGGGCCTCCTAAATCTCAGTTAATGGGACAGCAGTGAGGTAAGATCGAAGATTTTGAAGACCGACTGATGCAAAGCCCTCAGGTAGAGCGAGAGTACCGAAATCTCACTCGCGGTTATGAAAATGCTCTGGCTAAGTACCAAGAGGTCAAAGCCAAGCAGCTTGAAGCTCAGCTGGCAGAATCACTAGAGCGTGAGCGCAAAGGCGAACGTTTCTCACTGATTGAACCTCCTCAGTTACCTGAAGAGCCTGATAAGCCAAACCGTATAGCAATTCTTTTTCTGGGTTTTGTGTTCAGCTTTACTGGAGGTTTTGGCAACGTTGTTGTCAGAGAGAGCATGGATCAGGCTGTGTATGGAAGTAAAGGCATCATGGCCATTACGAAAGTACCGCCATTGGCGGTAATACCCTATATAGAATGTAGTGACGACCGTCGACAACGATATACAAGTGTCGCCATGACTATCTCAGGTCTACTTGCTGCAATTGGTGTGATACTGGTATCTGTTCACGTTTTTTATAAACCGTTGGATGTGATTTTGTACATAGTACTGAGAAAACTTGGTATAGAAGCGGGGCCATAGTGATTACTCAATTTCGTAAGCATATATAGTTGCTCACGTGGCACATGATTGATTAGAAAGATGAGACTGATTCATAGGTGAGAAGTGTATGGAGAAGATAAAACAAGCACTTGAGCGTTCTCGTGATGCCAAAACATCAATACAGAAGAGAGGCAACAGTCGAACAATTGTACGTAAGGTACCGGACCCCGAATTTTCATCGAAAATAAACTATACCAAGACCAAACTGGTTGAAATATCTAAGGACAATTTAAGGCAAAAACGGGTATTTATCGGTGATACTAATGACCCAATATCAGATCAATACAAGGTGTTGCGTACCCATCTGCTTCAGAGACTTAAGGCGAATCATTGGAATTCGCTGGCTATCACTAGTCCAAATGAGGGTTGTGGTAAAACACTTACATCGATAAATCTTGCCATCAGCCTGGCGCGGGAAGTAAATCATTCAGTTCTACTTGTCGATATGGATCTTCGGAGGCCAAGTATTCAACAATATTTTTTCCTGATTACCCCTAAACCTCAGCCATTCTCAAGAGGCGATATGGCATAGGTGGAGTGCGAAGAGCGGCAAAAAGCAATCGTTCAATCATGGCGGGTAAATCGAAACGGCGGTTAAACCGATATTCGAACTCAGCAAGATAACGCGACACATGTTTATCTCGAATCGCATGAAAAGTACCCAACAGACTGTTTTTGACATTACCCAACATCGTGTTTACCCATTTGAAGCACGAATACCGGACACTTTGGCGCCCACCACCCGTCACCATGGGGTTATGATGGCAATCAGCGGTTGTCACGCCACTAAAGCACCAAAGCCCATCGGTAAAGACTTCGCTGCCAGGCATCAAGCAGGAGCGGGCGTAGCGGGCGATTTCACGTTTGCGGAAGCCCCTTACACGACGCAGTTGAATTTTCATAGGCCTGCCGTCCCGCGTCGTCTCAACAGCAGCTACGAAAGGGATTTTGTTGCGCGACCCACGACCACGCTTACCGGCTTGCTCGCCTCCGAGATAAGCATCATCCAATTCGATGCGACCGGCCAGTTTTTTTCCACGCTCACGTTCCATCATCACCTGCATCAACTTATGCTTGAGTCGCCAGGCCGTATTGTAGTTCACCCCGATTTCGCGGGAAAGTTGCAGCGCCGAGATACTTTTCTTGCGTTGGGTCAACAGATAGATCGCAAGAAACCACGTTCTCAGCGGCAGCTTGGTGCCATGGAAGATGCTGCCGGCGGTCAGGGAAGTCTGATGATGGCACTTGTGACATTGATATATCTGACGCTTTTTGAGTTCACAGCCTGTTGTGTTGCCGCACTCAGGGCAGACATAGCCCGTCGGCCAGCGCAAATCATACAATGCCTGTCGACACTGATCCTCGGTCCCATATTGTTCCAGAAAATCGTGCAAACCAAGACCTTTTTGAAATTGAATAGTATTTCTCGGCATGATGAAATCCTCTTTTATTCAGTAGGTTCCATTATGCTTGCACCACAGGCTCAATAGCTGAGCCTCATGAGTAATCAGGAAAGGTAGTGAGTTAACTTATGGAAGTTACTATTAAGTTAAGCATTTTTTGAAACTTATTCAATGTAGTATGGGGTGGTCTAATGGTCTGGTACAAAACAGTTAAGTAAGACTGATTCAACTGAGAAAGAAAAACAAAACAGTGACTCCCCGAAAGATGTACTTGGAAGAAGTCAGATTGGATGCGGTAAGTCTGGTTATGGGCAGATCTATACACGGCCTGTGGCCATCATGAGCCTGGATAAAAAAGTGCATATGCTGTACTGATGGATGAAAGGACGTCGGGCTCCGATGGTGCTAAGGGAGGAAAAAGGAAGTTTCAATTAGTGATAGAAAGTTACTTTTTTTTAAGCAATGTACAAAGAACTGGATCTGATGACGGCTGAAAATGAAAGCGATAGTTCCTAGATATTCCTGATGATCGGCAGTACAGATGTACGATCCGTGTATTGATGACATATGGTCCGATGCTTGAGATTGCCAGAGCAACAATGTCGGTGGATTTGTCTAACAAATGATCGTTACATGGTTCCCTCTTCTCCTGGCGCTATTGGGTAGTGCTATCGCCGTGTTGAATCCTCGAGCCGGTGTCTGGTTGTCTGTCATATTACTGCCTTTCTCGGCAACGGAAATTATGCCAAGACAAATACTAGGTATCACCGGGTTAAATCCACTCAATATCATCCTTGCTGCGACCATTGCATCAGTTTTTCTGTCGATGGCAATACGGCCGGCATCTGTACGTTTTCCCCGTCTACCTGTGATCTTCTTCATTTACATTGGCTTGCTTCTTGCCGGTGCTACTGCAGGGCTGTTCTATATTGAAATGGCGCCTCCATTACCATCTAGTGATGGTAGGATGAATGAACTAACACCAAAAAAATATCTTCTTGAGGAGTTATTCAAACCACTGATTATTGTCGTTGTTGCTCTGCTGAGTGCTGTCACAATACAAGATGAACGTTCAGCTCGAAGGCTGGTGATGGCAGCGGCTGTCGCACTCGGGATATTAGGATCGGTCATCGTTGGTTACCAGCTTACCTCTGGGATGGACTTGACCGAGATGGCGAGTTCGAAATCGCGCAAAATGTTGTCCTGGATCGGAATGCATGCGAATGACTTGGGGCACCTTTGTAACCTTGGTTTCGTTCTGATGCTGTTTTCTTTTCTGGGAGCGAGGTCAATTACAGCCCGTTGGGTATTTGCCTTGTCTGCCTTGTCGGGCGGTGCTGCCGCTGCACTGAGTTTTTCTAGGAGCGCTTTTCTAGGGCTTATTGTAGTGGGTTCATATTTACTCATCTCAAGGCGAAGATTTACGGATTTCTTGCTGGCGCTAACGGCCGTGACGATCATTGTTCTGTTATTGCCCGATGTCTTTTTTGAGCGAGCTACTACAGGCATTGAAAACAGAGATACCTATGCGATAACTGCTGGGAGATTGGAAGGCATCTGGGCTCCACTATTTCCAGAATTTCTCGACAGTCCCATCTGGGGGCACGGATTATCTTCGACGCTCTGGTCAGAGTTAAACAGACCATATTATGTAGTAGGGCATCCACATAGTGCTTACCTTCAGGTATTACTCGACTTTGGTGTTCTTGGTGCGATTCTGGTTGCTGCCTTCTGGTTCAAGATGTGGAGTACGTTCAGGTCACTTCACAGATACCATTCCGATCCATTCTGGCGTACTTTCTTCGAAGGGGCTATGGTGGCGGTCGTAGTGGTGCTGGTACAAGGCGTTTCAGGTCAACGGTTTGTGCCGTGGTTTCCACATGCATTTGTGTGGTTGGCCTTTGGTATTGCCTTGGGGATGTATTCTTCTGTTGCAAAAAAGCAAAATGGGTGTGGTGATTCTCAAACTATAGTTCAGCAACATAATATGGTGCAGTAAAAAAATGGAAATTTGCTTTTTGGGGCAGGACAACCTTCCAGTATTAGCTCGTGAATACAATCAGTATGGTGTGGGAGGTGCGCAAGTCCAGATGACCCTTATCGCGAAAGCTTTGGTTGAGTGCGGTCATAAAGTCAGTATGGTGGTGGGAGATTATGGCCAAGAGGATGGCGCAGTCTGGCAGGGCGTAAAAACCTACAAGACCTACAAGCCCAACGAAGGGCTGCCCTTAATCCGTTTTGTTTATCCTAGGTGGACAGGCACTTGGGCAGCCTTGGCTAGAGCCGATGCTGATGTCTATTTCACTTCTTGCGCCGGTATGCAAGTTGGTTTGCTCGCCTCATTCTGCAATAGTGTCAATAAAAATTTTCCTGATTACTCATGAGGCTCAGCTATTGAGCCTGTGGTGCAAGCATAATGGAACCTACTGAATAAAAGAGGATTTCATCATGCCGAGAAATACTATTCAATTTCAAAAAGGTCTTGGTTTGCACGATTTTCTGGAACAATATGGGACCGAGGATCAGTGTCGACAGGCATTGTATGATTTGCGCTGGCCGACGGGCTATGTCTGCCCTGAGTGCGGCAACACAACAGGCTGTGAACTCAAAAAGCGTCAGATATATCAATGTCACAAGTGCCATCATCAGACTTCCCTGACCGCCGGCAGCATCTTCCATGGCACCAAGCTGCCGCTGAGAACGTGGTTTCTTGCGATCTATCTGTTGACCCAACGCAAGAAAAGTATCTCGGCGCTGCAACTTTCCCGCGAAATCGGGGTGAACTACAATACGGCCTGGCGACTCAAGCATAAGTTGATGCAGGTGATGATGGAACGTGAGCGTGGAAAAAAACTGGCCGGTCGCATCGAATTGGATGATGCTTATCTCGGAGGCGAGCAAGCCGGTAAGCGTGGTCGTGGGTCGCGCAACAAAATCCCTTTCGTAGCTGCTGTTGAGACGACGCGGGACGGCAGGCCCATGAAAATTCAACTGCGTCGTGTAAGGGGCTTCCGCAAACGTGAAATCGCCCGCTACGCCCGCTCCTGCTTGATGCCTGGCAGCGAAGTCTTTACCGATGGGCTTTGGTGCTTTAGTGGCGTGACAACCGCTGATTGCCATCATAACCCCATGGTGACGGGTGGTGGGCGCCAAAGTGTCCGGTATTCGTGCTTCAAATGGGTAAACACGATGTTGGGTAATGTCAAAAACAGTCTGTTGGGTACTTTTCATGCGATTCGAGATAAACATGTGTCGCGTTATCTTGCTGAGTTCGAATATCGGTTTAACCGCCGTTTCGATTTACCCGCCATGATTGAACGATTGCTTTTTGCCGCTCTTCGCACTCCACCTATGCCATATCGCCTCTTGAGAATGGCTGAGGTTTAGGGGTAATCAGGAAACCTTATGTTAAGGATTTCACAAATAGTTCATTAATCAATAGATTTAGATGAAAAAACTCGGTTAGCCTGCGGATGATACGAGTAAGCAGGATTGTTGTAAAACAATTAGGAATGTGTACATGAAAATGAATCTGCGAATTCTATTCCCAAGGAAAAAATACATCTCATTGGTTCTCGTTGGCTTATCTTTGTTCCTTGTCGCTGCCTGTGCGAATAAGGAGGAACGGAAGCAAAAATATTATGATCGCGGTATGACGCTGTTTAATCAGGGTAATTTCACCAAGGCGCGTCTTGAATTCAAGAACGTGCTGCAAATCGATCCCAAAGACGCCAATGCCTATTATATGTTTGGGCAGATCGAAGAGAAGGATGAGAATTGGTCCAAGGCCTATGCACCCCATTTAAGGGCCACAGAACTCGATCCAATGCATGTGGATGCTCAGGTGCATCTTGGAACTATTTTTGCGCTTGCCGGTGAAAACGAAAAGGCACTCACTGCAGCCGATGCCGCATTGAACGTCAAACCGAATGATCCTTCTGCGATGGTGCTCAAGGGCTTTATCAAGGCGAAGATGGGAGAGACGGATGGTGCCATCGATGATGTCCTCGGCGTTATTGAAACTGATCCGGCGAATGTCGAGGCCGCTTCTTTGCTGGCGTCACTCTACGCGGATCAGGGCGATTTGGCTCGAGCGATTCGTATTGCGAAGGATTCACTAGCGCAGCATGTCGATCGGGCAGCGTCATACCTTTTGCTTGCCCGTCTCTACGCGCAGGCAGACAAGCATGATGCGGTTGTTAGCTTACTCTCAGACTTGATCAAAACCAAGCCGGATGAGTTGGAAAACCGGTTACATCTGGTCACTTATCTCCAACAACAGGGTGAGAATGACCAGGCTCTACTGGTGCTGCAACAGGCAATTACCGATCTGCCCGACAATCTGGATGCTAAGCTTGCACTGATCGCACTCTATAAAAACCAGGGAGCGATGGATCGGGCCGAGACGATACTGGAACAGTATGCCGGCGAAGCGTCTGATAATACCAAACTGAAACTCGAGCTGGCGCGACACTATCTGGCCGACGGACGCAAGGTTGAGGCCGATAAAACCCTCTCCCAGGTTATTGAGCTGGCCGAAAGATCGGCGGATGGACTCGCTGCCAGAACCATCAAGGCGGGCGCGATGATCAAGGAACGGGCCCTGGATGATGCCGCGGTCTTATTGGAGGAGGTCCTGGAAGCCGATCCTAAATACAAGGATGCACTTTTCGTCAGGGCTGGTTTGGCGTTGGTGAGTGACGATCCCGATAAGGGGATTGCGGACCTGCGCACCCTGTTGCGGGAGGATCCCAGCTATGTCAAGGCTTATCGCCTGAAGGCGCGGGCCCACCTCAAGAAGGGTGAGACGGCGTTGGCAAAACAGAGTCTAGAGGATGCGATCAGGATCCGGCCCGAAGAGGCGGCTGCCAATTTCGAACTGGTGCAATTGTTGATCAATACCCGGGAATTCGATGGGGCCGTTGGAATTCTGCAGAAGATGCGTCGTTTCGCTCCTGACGATATAAAGGTATTGCAATCATTGGCATTGGTTCAGGAGAAAAACAAGCGCTGGGACGAAGTGGCTAATCTAGCCGAGCTCTTGATTTCGAAACACCCGGAGAGTCCTGTTGGCTATTACTACAGGGGGGTATCCCAACTGAATCGCAACATGGCTTCCTCGAGCATCGCGGATTTTGAAAAAGTGCTTGAATTGAAGCCCAACTCCATCGAGGCCCTGATTGGATTGGCAAAAGGCTTGTTTGTTTTGAAGAAGCCGGAGGATGCCTTGCAGCGGATCGAGAGGGTTGTGGAGGCCAATCCCGAACATTTTGCAGCCCTGAATCTCAAGGGCGAGGTGCTCCTTTCGCAGAAACAGTGGGATCTTGCTGAGGAGGCCTTCAAAAAGGCCATGATACTGCGTCCGGAGTGGTCGGTTCCCTATCGGAACCTGGTCAATCTCAATACTCTCAAGGGCGACCCGGAGGGCGTTCTGGGGGTGTTGGAGGAGGGCTTCGAAAAGACGGGCGATCCGGTATTAGGCGTCGATCTGGCGAATCATTACTCCCGCATCGATCGCAGGCAGGATGCAATCAAGGTCTATGAAGGGATCCTGGAAAAGTATCCCAAGCACCTGCTGGCCTCCAACAATCTGGCCATGCTTTTACTCGAGGATGATACAAACCAGGGTGGGATGGATAAGGCGTTGCAGTTGGTCGAGGGCTTCGAGCTCTCGGAAAACCCTATCATTCTGGATACCCTGGGATGGGTGCGCATCCGACGAGGCGAGATTGACAAGGCGATTCCTGTTCTGCAGCGGGCGGCTAGGAAAGGTTCCGGACTCCCGGATATCGATTATCATCTCGGGGTGGCCTATTACCAGCGGGGTGAAATAGAGAGCGCCAAGCGACATGTCAAGACTGCCTTGTCGGCAGAGAAATCTTTTGAAGGTATCGAAGCGGCGAAAGCGCTCTTGAATAAGATTCAATAGGTAACCTGATCTCGCCTGATGCGGGGCACTATTCCGATACTTAATAATAATTATCAAAAAAAACATGATGTTAGGAATACCAGCACTCTGTATAATGCCACATCTGATACACTGGGCGCTTAGCCTAATTCATTGTTTATATTGGCAAAATTAGGATGCAGACGATCATTGTGACCGGCGGAGCCGGTTTCATCGGTGGAAATTTTGTGCATCACCTTTTGAACAAACAGGACGTTCAGGTGGTAAATCTCGATGCGCTCACCTATGCGGGCAACCTGGATACGCTCCAGGCAATCATGAAGGATCCCCGTCACCATTTCATTCAGGGAAAGATACAGGACAGGGAGTTGGTCACAGGTCTGTTCGAACGCTTCAAACCTGTTGCAATTGTCAACTTCGCGGCTGAAAGTCATGTGGATCGCTCCATAGACGGACCGGCGGAATTCATCGATACCAACATTGGCGGTACCTTTAACCTGCTGGAGTGCGCACGTACCTATTGGGCTGGTTTGGCGTCTGATGAGGCAGAGGCATTTCGTTTCCTGCATGTCTCCACTGACGAGGTATACGGTTCTCTGGGCGATGAAGGGAAATTTACTGAAACCACTGCCTATGCGCCGAACTCCCCCTACTCAGCCTCCAAGGCTGCGTCGGATCATCTGGTGCGTGCTTGGTACCACACTTATGGTATGCCGGTGCTTACGACCAACTGTTCCAACAACTACGGTCCCTATCAATTCCCAGAAAAGCTGATCCCGCTTTTTATCCAAAAGGCGCTGGCGGGGGAGGATCTGCCCATCTATGGAGATGGCAGCAATGTGCGGGATTGGCTCTATGTGGAGGATCACTGCAGGGCGATCTGGCGGGTGCTCGAGGCGGGCAGACCGGGTGAGGTCTACAATGTGGGGGGCAACAACGAGATGAGCAATCTCGAAGTTATCGATATGCTTTGTGCTCTGCTGGACGAACTGGTGCTCGATTCACCCTTCAGGCCCCACACTCAATTGAAAATATTTGTCAAAGACCGACCGGGACACGACCAGCGCTATGCCATCGATGCTACAAAGCTGCATCATGAGCTGGGATGGACACCGGATGAGACCTTTGCAACAGGTCTGAAAAAGACAGTCTCCTGGTATCTCAACAATGAGACTTGGTGTCAAAGGGTAATGGACGGCAGTTACCGCGGTGAGCGCTTGGGGCAGGGATAATGTCGGATAAACAGATTAAAAAGGGTATTATTCTGGCCGGTGGTTCGGGAACCCGTCTTCATCCACTCACCCTGACGATCTCGAAACAGCTGTTGCCTGTCTATGACAAGCCGATGATCTACTACCCGCTAACCACATTGATGCTGGCGGGAATCAGAGAGATTCTTATCATTACCACACCACAGGATGCCACCTTGTTCAAGGGGCTGCTGGGTGATGGAAGTCAGTGGGGTATAACCATCCAGTATGCGGTACAACCGGAGCCCGGAGGATTGGCCCAAGCCTTTATCATTGGAAGGGATTTCATCGCCGGCGAGCCTTGTTGTTTGATTCTTGGCGACAACATTTACTATGGACATGGCTTGGCGGAATCACTGAAACGTGCTGCTTCAATGACCACTGGGGCAACGGTTTTTGGTTATTGGGTCAAGGATCCGGAACGTTATGGCGTGGTTGAGTTTGATCAGGATGGCCAGGTAATCGGCATCGAAGAGAAGCCGGCTGATCCTAAATCCAATTATGCGGTTACCGGACTCTACTTCTACGACGAGCAGGTCAGTGAGCTGGCGGCCTCACTGAAGCCATCTGCGCGAGGCGAACTGGAGATTACGGACCTAAACAAACTCTATCTCGACCAGGGTTCGCTGCAGTTGGAGAAGATGGGACGGGGTATCGCCTGGCTCGATACCGGGACCCATGAGAGTCTAATTCAAGCCAGTAATTTTATCGAGACCATTGAGTTAAGGCAGGGTTTGAAGATAGCCTGTCCGGAAGAGATTGCATTCAGTCAGGATTGGATCGACATCACGGCGCTAAAGCGTATGGGTGATGCACTGAGTAAGAATGGTTATGGGCAATATCTGCTCAGTTTGTGTGAGAGAAAGATGTAGCTATGGATGTGACACCGACAAAGATCCCGGAAGTGCTGCTGCTGAATCCCCAGCGTTTTGGCGATCAACGGGGATGGTTTATGGAGAGCTGGCAGGCTGAACGTTATCAACAACTGGGTGTGCCCAGGGATTTTGTGCAGGATAATCAGGCCTATTCCCAAAAGGGCGTATTACGCGGCCTGCATATCCAGAATCCCTATGGCCAGGGCAAGCTGGTGCAGGTTATCCGTGGCGAGGTGTTCGATGTCGCTGTGGATGTGCGTCAGGGATCACCCTGGTTTGGTCAATGGGTCGGCGTACACCTGTCGGAAACAAATCACCATCAGCTCTACGTACCTGCTGGATTCGCACATGGATATCTGGTGTTGAGTGAGGATGCGATCTTCACCTATAAATGCACTGATTACTATCATCCGGAAACACAGTTTTCCATACGTTGGGATGACCCGCAGATCGGCATCGAGTGGCCGGGGACGTTAAGCCCGGTGCTGGCCGAAAAGGACCGTAATGCCCCTTTATTGAGTGAGATCTCCGAGGAGCAGCTGCCACCCTATCAACTTGACAGGCAATCAACAGCATGATTGACAATAAACCGAAGGTACTTCTTCTGGGTAGCGATGGTCAGGTAGGCTGGGAGCTGCAGCGCACGCTGGGTTTGATAAGCGAGGTTGTCAATACAACCCTTTCTGGACAGGGTGGTTTGCCGTTGGATCTGCTGGATGCAAAGGCCGTTAGGGAAACTGTAAGGCAGATTGCACCCGATTACATTATCAATGCAGCGGCCCATACGGCGGTGGACAAGGCTGAAACCGAGGTCGATCTCTCCCGCCGATTGAATGCAGATGCGCCTGAATTGCTTGGCCAACTGGCCGCGGAACTGGGCGCCAAAGTAATCCACTACTCGACCGATTTTGTCTTTTCCGGTACCAGCGACAGACCATACAGGGAAGAGGATGCGGCATCGCCACTCAGTGTCTATGGCCAGACAAAGTTGGAGGGTGAGCAACGACTTCTGGCGACAGGTGCTGATGCCCTGGTGTTGCGTACCAGCTGGGTATACGGCAATTATGGTCATAATTTCATGCTGACCATGATGCGCCTGTTCAGGGAGAAGGGACAGCTTTCAGTGGTGGATGATCAGATCGGCGCGCCAACCTGGAGCCGGATGATAGCGGAAGCCACCGCACAGATCGTGCATCAACTGCGGATGTCTGCCGAGGGGACAGCCCCAACACTGGGCATCTATCATTTGACCGCGGCAGGTGAGACCAGTTGGTTTGGCTTTGCACAGAGCATATTGGAATTGATGGATGTCACTTGCAACGTGCAGCCGACCTCGACGGAGAACTATCCGACACCCGCGAAACGTCCTGCCTATTCTGTGCTCGACAACAGCAAGCTGAATCAGGCGTTTGGTCTGCAGCTGCCCGATTGGCAGGATTCGTTACAGCAGTGCATGGCTGATCGATTTAGCTGACTGGTCAACAAGTTCAACGCCAGGTGGGGTAGTCTGGCTTGATTTTGGGGTTGGTGGTAGGCTCATGCATTGTTTCCCCAGGTTGTATGTTGGATGGTTGAATGTCATGTAAAATCAAAGCCTTACAATGGTTTTTTGGCGCCGGAATAGGCATTGCCCGATCATATGGCGGCATGAGACAATAGAAAGACTAGCCATTGATGGAAAGATATAAGCCCAGGGATTGTAGAACGGATGTATGAAAAGTTTTATGGATTAACCGAGAAGCCATTCAGCCTGCTCCCGGATCCCGAATTTTTGGTATTAGGGAAAAAGCACAGTGCCGCTTATACCGCATTGGAGTATGGCCTGGTCAGCCAGGCGGGCTTTACCCTGGTTACAGGCGAGGTCGGTAGTGGCAAGACTACCCTGATTCGCCACTTGCTCAATCAGCTTGATGAAGACATTACCATCGGACTCGTCAGCAGCAGTCATCACGATATGGGGGAGCTGCTGCAATGGCTGCTTTTCGCCTTTAACCTCGATTACAGGGAAACACAAAAAGTCGGCCTGTACGATCTCTTCACCCAGTTTCTTATCGACCAGTATGCCAGCAATAAAAGAACTGTACTGATCTTAGATGAGGCGCAGAATCTTCAACCTGATGTGCTGGAGGAGCTGCGACTGCTATCCAATATCAATGCGGACAAGCACCAGGTACTACAGATAATCCTGGTGGGGCAACCGCAGCTTCGGTCACTGCTCAAGCATAGGGATCTGCTCCAGTTTCAGCAGCGTATTTCGGTGGATTACCATCTTCAAGCACTGAATGAAGATGAGACGCGATACTATATCTTTCAGCGTCTCAAGTTTGCCGGGCGTAACAAGCCGTTGTTCACCCGCAATGCGATAAAACTTATCTATCAGACCAGTCATGGCATCCCGCGTATCATCAATACCCTTTGCGATACCTCGCTTGTGTATGGGTTTGCCGATCAGAAACTGCTGTTGGATAGTGCCCTGGTCGCCAAAGTACTGAAGGATAAGCATGCTGCCGTAGAACAGCCTGACGAGACGCCTGCGGCTCAAGGCACGTATCCATTCAATCAACAACCGTCCATTGCATCGGAACATCAACGGTCAGCTGCCGATATCAACGATCACAGGATCACCAGCTTCAATCGTGAGTCTGCAAAGCTGCTTTTTAAAAAATACTACAACAAGAAATAGCATCCACTGCAGGCTGTGATATGCTGCAGATTGTCTATATCGGTCTGTGGCCTGCCCCATATCCCTGAAAATCGCCTAATATTGCTTACTCATGATCTCAATTTTTCAATCGGACTGAGTAACTATCGATAGATATGAATAATAAGAACCTCTCTATCGCCACGTTGATGGAACAATCGGGTGTGAAGTTTGGCACCAGCGGCGCCCGCGGTCTGGTGGATGCAATGACGGACCGGATCTGTTTTGCCTACACCTGCGCCTTTCTCAACTACCTGAATGCCGAGGGTATGATCTCAACGGGTGATTCCGTGGCTTTCGCAGGTGATCTTCGTCCAAGTACACCAAAGATCATGGCAGCTGTGTGCAAGGCGGTTGTTGAATGTGGATACATACCTGTCAATTGCGGCTTCATACCTTCACCTGCTGTTGCGTTGTACGGTCTGCATCAGGGCATAGCGGCCATCATGGTGACCGGCAGCCATATCCCTGGTGACCGTAACGGTATCAAATTCAACAGGCCGGATGGCGAGATTCTTAAACAGGATGAAGCGGGGATTCGGCAACAGCTGATCGTGCTTGACGAATCCCTGTTTGATGGGGATCGGTTTGTACAATCACCGCGGCTACCTGAGGTGGATGATTCGGCCAGTGAGCTCTATGTCCAGCGGTATCTGAACTGCATCGGGCGTGATGCGCTGTCGGGTCTGTATGCAGGTGTATATGAACATTCCGGCGTGGCCCGTTCACTGTTGGTGCGGATCCTTGAGGGGTTGGGGGCAAGGGTTGTCCGATTGGGATTTTCCGATACCTTTGTACCGGTCGACACGGAAGCCATCAGATCCGAGGATGTGGCGCTGGCCAGGCGGTGGTCCAAGGAACATGCCCTCGATACCATCGTTTCCACTGATGGTGATGGTGATCGCCCCCTGATAAGCGATGAACATGGTCAATGGCTGCGTGGTGACGTTGCCGGTATTCTGTGCGCCGACTATCTGAAAGCCACCTGGGTCGTGACCCCTGTCAGCAGTAACAGTGCGCTTGAGTTATCAGGTAAATTCGCCGGTGTAAAACGTACCCGGATAGGCTCGCCTTTCGTCATCGAAACGATGCAGTCCCTGTTGCGGCAAGGCAGGAAAGCAGTGGTTGGCTATGAAGCCAATGGCGGATTTCTCACTGCCGACAGCCTGCTGCTTGATGGTGGTGAACTTGCTCCGTTGCCTACCCGCGATGCCATGATTGTCATCCTGAGCATACTGCTGCATGCGAAACGACAAGGTTTGAGGATATCGGAATTAGTTCGGCAGCTGCCGCCACGTTATACCTACAGTGACCGATTAAAGGCATTTCCCACTGAGCTCAGCCAACGTATTTTGGCGCATTTTCAAACAGGTGAGCCCGCCGCCGATAAACAGACTGCTGAGGATGAGTTCAAGAACACATTCGGCGGCGTTTCAACAATAGACCATACCGATGGTGTGCGTATTACCTTTTTCGATGGTGATATCGTGCACATACGGCCATCAGGGAACGCGCCTGAAATGCGTTGTTATACTGAATCTGTCAGCGAGGCGCGAGCACAAGAAATGAATAAAATCTGCATAAACCTTCTCGAAGGTTGGAGAACACGATGATTATCCCTGTCATTTTATCAGGTGGATCGGGCACCCGGCTGTGGCCTCTCTCCAGAAGCGCCTATCCCAAACAGTTTATCCCGCTCACCGATGAAAAATCCCTCTTTCAGCAGACGTTGGAGCGTATGTCAGGCATATCTGGTGCAGCGGATGCACTAATTGTCTGCAATGAGGAACATCGGTTTATGGTTGCGGAACAGATGCGTCAGCTCAATATGACATCACTTGGTATTATGCTGGAACCGGTCGGTAGAAATACTGCGCCTGCTATCGCCTGTGCCGCACTTTATGCCTTGTCAAAGGACAAGGATGCAGTGTTGGTGGTAACGCCTTCCGACCATGTAATTCGAGATAATAAGCAATTCGTGATGGCGATGTCGCAAGGCTTAGAGAGTGTGGATGACGGTAGCCTGGTGACATTCGGCATTGTGCCCGATAAACCTGAAACCGGATACGGCTATATCCGCAAGCAGGATGCATCCTTATCCTCCGGGGCCTTTCCGGTTGCCGAGTTTGTTGAGAAACCCGATCTGGAAACGGCGAAAGGCTATCTGGCCTCGGGTGATTTCTATTGGAACAGCGGGATGTTCGTGTTCCGTGCCGATGCCTATCTGCATGAGCTTGAACAGTTCCACCCTGATATCCTGCAGGCTACCACCCGGGCATGCGAGCTGATAAAAACCGACTTGGATTTTCTACGTCTCGACAGGGAGGCCTTTAACGCCTGTCCCGCGGAATCGATCGATTACGCGGTGATGGAGAAGACGGCGAAATCCGTAGTCGTTCCCATGGATGCCGGTTGGAGCGATGTTGGATCCTGGTCGGCTTTGGCGGATGTCTCGGTGGAGGAGGGAAACAATGGCAATGTGCTCCAGGGCGATGTGCTGACAAAAGGGGTCAGCAACAGCTATCTACGCAGCGAGAACCGGATGATCGCCGGCATTGGTCTTGATAATGTGATCGTCGTTGAAACCGCTGATGCGGTCCTGGTGGCGGATAAATCTCATGTGCAGGATGTAAAAGGGATTGTGGAGGAGTTGAAGGCTTCGGGCAGATGCGAGTACATCAGTCATGTCAGGGTCTACCGGCCGTGGGGAAACTACGAGACGGTGGATGAGTGCGATCGCTTCAAGGTCAAACGTATTGTCGTCAATCCAGGCGCCAGTCTCTCACTGCAGCAACACCATCACAGGGCAGAGCATTGGGTGGTCGTCAAGGGTACGGCGCAAATCACTAAAGGGGAGAAGGAGATATTACTGACAGAGGATCAGTCGGTATATATCCCGTTAGGCACTAAGCATCGATTGACCAATCCCGGTTTGATCCCGCTTGAGATCGTCGAGGTGCAGACCGGCAGTTATCTGGGCGAGGACGATATCGTCAGATTTTCGGATGAATATGGCAGGGACAACTGCTGAAGCAATCCCCCACGGTCTGTGATCATTGCACAGTTAGGATATTGCCTTATTAAAAGTTACTTATATCCCGGTCTGCCTATATGCCTCGAAGACCGCTTTCCTGACTGGAAAGTGGCCATTCACCTGTAAAAGGGAAGTGATAATCGGCTTGTTTATGACACTGCACGCTACCCGTTTGCCATAGCCAGGGTGAAGTGTGCGGTAGTGTGTGAAATTAATCACAAATTACTTTTCCCCTCCAATATTGATATTCGATCTTCAGCAAGTCTTAAGATTTGTTTAGTAGTTTCAATCCCGCCTAATGTACGAGAAAAGACTACCTGGAGGCGAACATGAACTACGTGAAACTCTTCGCTATCTCGTCTGATGATCGACGTGACTACTATGAAAAAAGGATCTCTGAACACACGCCGCCGGTCAACGATCACGACAGGGAAATGATTCGTATGTATCAGCGTTTTCTGGATGTCAACAAACTGGAGAATGTACTGATCAGCCATCACTAACTTTTTGCAAACGCATGATTGCCGAACGCCCTGTTATCGTGCTGATTTCGACGGATTGAATGGTAGGTTAGAGTCTGACCAGGCAGGTGTGATACTCGGAATTTGTGCGGCAGTTGGCGGAATATCCGATTGATGGGTCACGGATATTCCAGTCATTCCACCTCATCGTCTACGAAACTATAATGCGGTTGTTTATTCCAGCCGTACAAGAAAGGCCGGCATGGATCCATGGATACCCGGGATTGATGGATTATTGAAGGGTATGCTGGGATCGTCCCGCCTGGACCATTGAAGCATGATGCTGGACCATCAGCCAGCCACCCTCGAACTTTTGATAGACATTGGTGGCCAATATCAATGCGTATGCCTGATCGCCGGTTGAAATCTCCTCGGTCACAAGGTGTACCGCCAGGTCGTCCGAGAGTGCGGTTTTAACCACTTGGTATCTGATATCTGGACGCTGTGCACCACGAAAGATATTCGACCAGCTGCGCACCACCTTTTCATGGCCGACAATTGCGCCGGCGCCGGGATGGATACAGACCACCTCCCCATCGGCCCACAGTGCCGCCATCAATTGCCGATCACAACGCATAAAGGCCTCGTAATAGATGATCTCAGCCTCATCCGGCGTTCTCAGTTCCAGTTTATTGCCTATCATATTGTTCCTGTATATGTGCTGTGTACATTCGAACAATTGAAGAAAAATCGTTCGATAGAACTCATCACTTTCTGCGAACCGCATGGGCAACCAGACAAGTGACTGCTTGTCCTGGTTTTCAAAGCCCTGAAAGGCGTCAGCGATGATCCTGGGCAGGTCCCGTTCCACGAAGCGGTTAATGTCGTCCTTGCGGGCATGCATGATGCGGTAGATACCGAAGTCGAGTTCCGGCTGGTTGAGCTGAAACAGCTCATGCAGCAGGGTGATGAACTTCTGTTTCTTGGTTTCGCTTGAGGCCATGGGTTTTAAATCTCAGTTCTTCAGTGTTGTTTGGTTACACCGGATAGCGTTCAAATTCGTTGCTGTCGTGGGTGAGCAGGGCCAGAAACCTGGGGTGCAGGAACAGCTTCTCACGGCCCACTTTGTGAGCTTCCAATACGCCGACATCACAGAGCTGCTTGAGGTAGACCGAGGCGGTCTGGCGCTTGGCAATGCCGTTGTCCACCAGGTTGGCGATACGGCAATAGGGCTGTACGAATAATTGCTCGACCAGTTCGCGGCTGTAGATGTTGCCGGCGTTTTTTTGCACATGCAGCACCGTATGTTCCAGCAGGGCCTGGGCGGCGCGGATCTTTTCGCCGGTCCAGGTGGCGGTTTGCCGAATCGCATCCAGCATGTAGAGCAGCCAGTCTTCCCAGCGCTCTTGGGTGGTGACCTCCAGCAGCAGGCGGTAGTAGTCGGCCTTGGTGCGATTGATATGCCCGGAGAGATAGAGGGTCGGCTGGTTGAGCAGCCCCTGTTCCACCAGATAGAGCAGGTTGAGTACGCGGCCGGTACGGCCGTTACCATCGGTAAAGGGGTGGATCGCCTCGAACTGGTAGTGTCCCGCCGCCATCAGCACCAGGGGGTCGAGATTCTCTTCCTGATGGAGGAAATGCTCCCAGTTGGCCAGTTTGTCCCGCAGCAGCGCTTCGCCTTCCGGCGGGGTGTAGATCACCTCTCCAGATCGGTCATTGATCAGCTGGGTGCCGGGGATTCGGCGGATGTCGAGGCGGGTGTCTTTGATGATGCTGCAGACCTTCACTGCAATGTTGGTGCCCAGTGGACGCTTGTCGAGCATCTGATAGCCCTGATACAGGGCCGTCCGGTAGCGCAGGGCCTCTTTGGTGGCGGCATCGATCTGATTATTGCCTGCCTCGGCAAAGCGGAAGAGCTGGTCGGAGGTGGTGACGATGTTCTCGATCTCGGAACTGGCCTGGGCCTCCAGCAGCGGGATGGCATTGATCAGAACCGCCGGATTGGGCAGGCTTTCGCCCAGCTGTTTGAGCTCGGCCAGTTCGGCTCGCGCTTCGATACAGAGCTTCAGTACACCACGGGTTTCCAGCTCTGCGACAGGTGGCAGCGGGGGGAGGTCGTTGTAGGGTTCTTCGGGGATGAATGGCTTCATATGTCGAAAGTGTTGTGATTATTCGACATATTATCCCGATATGTCGATTGAGTCGACAGATTGGTCTGATGTGTCGAAAATTGCTTGTATAATCGACATATTACACGATTTCCCACCGGATGCGAAAGAGTAAATGGACCAGGGTCTTCTGCTTCATGCGGCGTTCCAGGGCCTCGATGAGCTGGTCGCGCTTCTCCTCGATATCGTCTTCTACATCAAAGATTTCCTGGCGTTGACGACGTTGTTGGCGTGATGCGGTGTTGTCACTGTGCATCCTTGCTAGTATGCATTAAGTTTTCCTTATTTATGATCTAGTTACGATAATATAATTGAGTAACAGATGCCAATGAAGTGTTGCTTACTATGGGTGTGATTGCTTGTTGATAATGCTCAGTCAATTCATTGTTCGAAGTCCTTAGGAAATAGATTCCTGCCCAGAACGATTGTATTACTGACTGAAAGGTATGCGCGATCGGATGCCTGGAAATAATTACTTTCCACGTTCAGTTAGTGGTTGAATTTCTCTTAAATCAGATACTGCTTGATTTGAGAGGGGTACTGTGGGAACTCCACTTTATTCAGTCTCAGCAGTATTCGTGATGAGTGTGTTTTCGACCAATTAGGTTCTCGTTTACTCCACCATTCACGTGCTACAGCTTCAAAGCTATCCTCATCGGACTGAGCAATCCTGGCCGCTTTTCTGACTTCACAGGGATCGACACCCTTTGCAACCAACTTTCTAGCTTCATCCCTGCTGTCTCTTGCATCTTTTAGGCTGATATCTGGGTAGACACCCATTGATAGCGTCTTGCGCTTTCCATTGAGGCGATAGTCAAAACGCCACCATTTCCCGTCCTTGGGAGATACGAGGAGGTAGAGTCCGCCACCGTCTGTGCGCTTGTACTGTTTGTACTTGGGTTTGGCGTTTCGAATTGAGGTATCAGTGAGGGGCATTGACGGCAACTCCCTTCGCGGTAAGTGGGGGTACCGATAGACTTACTGCCAAATATGTCAGCTGTTACCGGACAATACTAGCCCCAATATTTCACGCATTAAAAAGGCAAAATCCTGATACTTCGATATAATTCAGTTGCTTACACTGTAATCGAAAGGATTTTGCCTGTGACAAACTGTACCCAGACTGCCTTTGATTTTCCAGCCCTAAAACGCCGTAAGGTTCAAGCCGAGTTTTCCGGTGGCGATATCACCTCGGACGGCGGCGTGTTGCTGCTGCGTGAGATCGACAGGCGTCTGGGATTGCTCGAGGCGGTTGATGCGGTCATCCCCGACCCGCGAGATCCCCGCTATATTGAACACAGCCAGTTGAGCCTGTTGCGCCAGCGAGTCTATGGGCTCTGCCTGGGTTATGAAGATCTGAACGACCATCAGACACTACGCACCGACCCGGCCCTACAGAGCTCGATCGAACGCGAGGAGGTACTGGGCAGCCAGTCGACACTTTGTCGGCTGGAGAACCGGGTCGATCGCCGGGTTGCCGTTGATGTCTACAACCTACTGCTCGAGCAGTTCATTGCCTCATATGATGCACCACCCGATGAGCTGATCCTGGATTTCGACGCCACGGATGATCCGGTGCATGGCCGCCAGGAAGGCCGCTTCTTTCACGGCTACTACGATCACTACTGCTTCCTGCCCCTGTATGTCTTTTGTGGCGATCAACTGCTGGTGAGTTATCTGCGGCCCAGCCGGATCGATGCGCCCAAGCATGCCTGGGCAATTCTGGCGCTGTTGGTCAAACGCCTGCGCCGGGCTTGGCCTGAAGTGCGTATCATCTTTCGGGGCGATAGCGGCTTTTGCCGTCACCACATGCTCAGCTGGTGCGAGCGCAACGCTGTGGGCTATATCGTGGGCATCGCCAAGAATGACGCCTTGCTGCGGTGTATCCGTGAGCCCATGCAGTGGGTTGAGGAACTGGCGAAGCGAACCGGCATGAAGATGCGGGAATTCTTTCAGTTTCACTATGCCGCCAGCACCTGGAAGACGCGTCGCAAGGTGATCGCCAAACTGGAGGTCACCGACAAGGGGCCAAATCCACGCTTCATCGTCACCAACCTGGCCGGCGACAAACAGCGCCTTTACGATGACCTCTACTGCGCCCGTGGTGACATGGAGAACCGAATCAAGGAGCAGCAACTGGGGCTGTTCGCCGATCGCACCAGCGCGCATTACTGGTGGGCCAATCAGTTTCGTCTACTGCTGTCCAGTCTGGCCTATGTGCTGATGGAGGCCATCCGGCGCCTCGCGCTGAAGGGCACGGAACTGGCGCGTGCACAGATGACCACGATCCGGCTCAAACTGTTCAAGATCGGGGCGGTCATCATTCGCAACACGCGACGGATCCGCTTCCTGCTCTCCAGCACCTATCCCTATCAGGCGCTGTTTTTCCAGGTGGCGGCACGACTCAAGCCGGGATAGCCCGGCAGAGTGCTGCCCCGGCACGTTGATCAACAATGGGGGTAAGGGGGAGTCTGCCCGGAGGGTGGAAAATCAGGGCTTGATAGAGGTTTGGTTCCCAGTGAGGGCAAACCATCCAAGCTTGGCCATATCACCGGCTAAATTTAAAAACGGATGAAACATGCGGGCTAGACGGTAACGGACATTCGAGTAATAAAAAAGCCAGCAATTATGCTGGCTTATGGACTTTGTTGGATTCCCTATTGGTGGAGGCGGGCGGATTTGAACCGCCGTCCGTGAGTCCTCTGCCCAGAGTTCTACATGCTTAGCCCTGTCTATTGTGTTTAACCGGTCACTACCCGATGGGCAGGGTATGTGACAAGCGATCCCGGTAAGGTTTTAACATCTCCGCCCCGGACGAGCTTCGATGCGATCCCATGAGATATGACGCCTGAAAAGCTGGACGCATAGGCACGGCTCCAGTCAGACGGCACCCTACTGGGTATTAAGCAGCGAGTGCGTAGTTGTCGTCGTTGGCAACTATAAGTTTGCAGTTGGATTTACGAGGTACTCTGCGCCTCGGCATGCACTTTAGGTTTTGCAACCCCCGTCGAAGCCTACGTCGCCCCCAAACGGTAAGTGAATAGACATTATAAGTGAGTGGTTAGTTCCTTGTATACCATGGAGACAGAATCCTAACCTTTCTTGAACAGGCGCTCCTTTTCCCGTTTCCAGTCACGATCTTTTTCCGTGGCGCGCTTGTCGTGCATTTTCTTGCCCTTGGCGAGACCGATTTCCAGCTTCGCCAAGCCCTTTTTCCAATACATGGCTGTGGGTACCAGGGTATAGCCTTTACGCTCGACCAGGCCGATAAGCTTGTTCAACTCACTGCGGTGGAGCAGCAGTTTCCTGGTGCGGGTCGGGTCCGGGTGGATATGGGTGGATGCAGTGCTCAGTGGGACGATATGGGCGCCAAACAGGAAGGCCTCACCCTCTTTGATGGTGATATAGCTCTCCTTGATCTGTACCCGACCCTCGCGCAGGCTTTTCACCTCCCAACCCTGCAAGGCGATGCCCGCCTCATAGCGCTCTTCGATGAAAAAGTCATGGTTGGCTTTTTTGTTCAGCGCGATTGTGGCGCCACCGGAATTTTTCTTTTTCGCTTTTTTAGCCATGCGGTCATTTTAATCGTGACGGGAGGTTCTCACCAGAGGCGGCTTGTTAAACGATGGTATTTTACGGAAAATGGTGCACTTTCATGCGTATAGCATGGTGTTGATTGTGCGTTATATGCAATAGACAAGGCGGGTTTCATGGCTGAAAGACAATCGATCCACGGTCAATGGTCCTCGAGACTGATCTTTATTCTTGCTGCAACCGGTTCGGCCGTCGGGCTGGGTAATGTCTGGAAGTTCCCATATATAACGGGTGAAAACGGCGGTGGCGCATTTGTCATCATCTACCTGCTCTGTATCGCTGTGGTGGGCATTCCGATAATGATGGCGGAAGTCATGCTGGGCCGACGGGGCAGGCAGAGCCCGATCAATACCATGACCACCCTCAGTGCGGAGGAGGGCGCCAGCAGGGAGTGGTCTCTGGTCGGATGGAGCGGTGTGCTGGCCGGTTTTTTGATCCTCTCTTACTACAGCGTGATAGCCGGATGGGCGCTCGCTTATGTCGTCAGGGCGGCCTCTGGGGGATTCGACGGGGTGGATGCAGGTGGTGTTCAGAGCCTGTTCAACGGTTTGGTGGGGGATCCCGAGCGCCTCATGGCCTGGCACACGCTGTTTATGCTGATGACCATGTTCGTCGTGGCCAAAGGGGTCAAGGCGGGCCTGGAAAAGGCCGTGACCTATCTGATGCCTGCACTTTTTATCCTGCTGGTAGTGTTGGTCGGTTATGCCATGAATACCGGCTTTTTCATCCAGGGACTCGATTTTCTCTTCACTCCCGATTTCTATAAATTGCTGCACAGCTGTCGGGTTGTGGATGGTGTGGAGCAGTGTGAGGTGAGCGGCAGTCCCATATTGGTCGCCATGGGGCATGCCTTTTTCACCCTCAGTCTGGGTATGGGGGCCATTATGGTTTATGGCTCGTATATGCCGAAAAAGGCCTCGATTGCCGGTTCGGCTATCTTGATTGGCCTGCTCGACACCCTGGTGGCATTGGTGGCCGGAATGGCCATATTTCCAATCGTATTTGCCAACGGTCTGGAACCGGGAGCCGGCCCGGGCTTGATCTTCCAGACCCTGCCTATCGCATTTGGCGCCATGCCGGGTGGGCAGTTTTTTGGCACACTCTTCTTTGTATTGCTTGTGTTTGCGGCCTGGAGTTCGGCTATTTCGCTGATTGAGCCTGCCGTCGCCTGGCTGGTGGAGAACCGCAATATGACCCGGATAAGGGCAGCTGTATGGCTGGGTTTGGTGACATGGGTTCTGGGCCTTGGAACGGTATTCTCATTCAATATCTGGTCAGATGTAAAATTTTTCGATAAGACCTTCTTCGACCTGCTCGACTACCTGACGGCCAACATCATGCTGCCTCTGGGCGGTTTGCTGATAGCGATATTCAGCGGTTGGCTGATGAAAAAGGAATCCAGCCGTGATGAGTTCGCCATGCGGCCTGCCGGCTATAGAATCTGGTGGACGCTTATTCGATACATTTCACCCCTGGCGGTGATCGTGGTCTTTCTCAACGCCATAGGAATACTCTGAAGGTGCCGGTTGTCAGTAAGAGCGCGTTGGTGCTTCACTCCGCACAACAGATGTATGACTTGGTCTGTGACTTCGAGGCATACCCGGATTTCCTTCCCTGGTGCAGCGACAGCCGGTTGATCTCCCGCTCGGCGGAAAAGCTGTGTGGTGAGCTCGAGGTTTCGCGGGTTGGCATTCGACAGCGTTTTGCCACCTGTAATTATCTGGTGGAGAACGAAAAGATGGAGATTGAGTTATTGGAAGGCCCGTTTCGCAAGCTGCATGGCGGTTGGCAGTTTACCGAGCTCCAGCCCGGGGCCTGTAAAGTTGAGCTGTTGCTGGAATTTGAATTTGCCGGAAAATTGATCGATGCCGCATTCGGCCGTGTTTTCAGTCAGGTTGCCAATTCCCTGGTAGATGCTTTCTGTAAACGGGCCGATGAGGTCTACGGAAATGGTGTGAAATGATATTTGAAGTTGCATTCGGCAGGCTTGAAGAGCAGGCGATATTATCGATCGAATCGGCACAGCCATTAACGGCTGAGCAGGCAATCGAAACCTCCGGAATCCTGCAGATGTTTCCAGAGATCGATCTCAAGGCAAACAAGATTGGGATCTTCGGCAAGGCGGCAAAACTCGATACGGTTCTGAGTGAAGGTGATCGGGTGGAGATCTACCGTCCACTGATCGCCGACCCGAAGGAGGCCCGCAAGAAACGCGCGGCGGAAGGCAAGGTGATGCGCAAAGGTGGTGGGGAGAAAAGGTAGAGCCTCGAGAATGTGACTGGCTGTTAGTGAACACCGACAACCAATGACAGGCATATAACGGCAATCATGTTTTTTCGAGCCCAAAACCTATCGGATTTGGCGATCGTCAGGGCCTGATCTACTCATCTTTGCCGAAACCCAGCGAGTGCCAGAGTCTTTCCAATATACCCAGATCACCATCATAATCGGGTACATTGACAAGCAGCTCTTTTTTCTCCAGATTGGAATCGCTGTCACTGGCGGGCTCGATATCTCCACCGAAACGTGACAGTCGGTCACCCTCGAAATAGAGGCTGTAATGCTTGATCTCCATCGGTTCGTTACCTCGTTTGACGGTGAACAGATAATCCCAGCGTTGTTGATGGAAGACATCGATCAACATCGGTGTGCCGAGGGCGTATCGCACCTGACGTTTACTCATGCCGGGTTCCAGTAAGGCAACCATCTCAGGCGTGATGATGTTCCCTTGCTCGATGTCCGGCGAGTGGACCAGAGAGAACTCCTCCCAGGAGCTGCAGCCAGTGAGCATGGGCAGGAGTGAGAAAATGATGATGAGAATCTTTTTCATTACGAGTACAATCCGAAAACAGCCACAATATTAACGCATTCACAGCGAATCAGCAGCCCTGTATTTTTTAGGCTGGAGAACTTGGATGGATAACCAGGATATACGTAAAGCCGGTCTCAAAGTCACACTCCCCAGGGTCAAGATCCTGGAGCTGCTTGAAAACTGCGATCAACGACATGTCAGTGCTGAAGATGTCTATAAGCTACTCCTGGACAATGGAGAGGAGATCGGCCTGGCTACTGTCTATAGGGTTTTGACCCAGTTCGAGAGCGCAGGTTTGGTCACACGTCACAATTTCGAGGGCGGCCATGCGGTATTCGAGCTCGAGCGGGGCGGCCATCATGATCACATGGTCTGCGTGGTCTGTGGCAAAGTCGAGGAGTTTATCGATCCCACCATTGAGAAGAGACAGCACGAAATCGCCAAAAAACATGGCTTCGAGATGGTGGATCACTCGCTGATCATCTATGGGCACTGCGGCAATCCCAAATGTAATGTGGGTTGAGTGATGACCGGCTTCAGTTAGTTTGGACCGGATGCTATGTTTATCATCTCCTGGGCATGTGCCAGGGTCTGTTCCGTGATCTGAACGCCGCCAAGCATTCGTGCGATCTCCTGTATCCGCTCCTCCTCCCGGAGTTTGGCAATCGCAGTCCAGGTGGTCTTTTTTTGGGTCGTCTTCTGCACCTGAAAGTGATGCATGGCCTGGGCGGCAACCTGTGGCAGATGGGTAACGCAGAGAATTTGCCGATTGTCGGCAAGGGTGCGTAACATCTGACCGACGATTTCGGCCACCCCGCCACCGATGCCCACATCCACCTCATCGAACACCAGGGTGGGGGTTGAGCCGCAGCGGATGGTGGCAACCTGAATGGCGAGACTGATGCGGGAAAGTTCGCCGCCTGATGCGACTTTGCTCAATGGCTGAAGAGGCATGCCCGGATTGGCGGATACCATAAACTCCACCTGTTCGAATCCATTGGCGGTGGCCTGGTCTTGCTGCAGTTCACGCAGCGAGACCTTAAACTCACCCCCGGGCATCCCCAGCTTTTGCATCGCCTGGGTGATCTCGCCGCTGAGGCGTTGCGCCACATCTTTGCGTTTTGCGCTGAGTTCTCTCCCCAGCTCCAGGTGGGCGGCGCGTTGTTGATCCACAATCCGCGTCAGTTCCGCCAATTCAACCTCACTGCTTTCCAGTGATTTCAGGTCCTTCTCGATATCGGATAGTTTGTCTGTCAACTGCTGCGGTTTGACGCGATATTTACGTGCCATGTCGTGAATCGCGCTCAATCGTTCCTCCAGCTGCTGCAGGCCTGCGGAATCGAGCTCCATATCATTCAGATAATTTCGCAGAGACGCCAGGGTTTCATCCACCTGGATCAGGGCACTGTCAAGCAACTGTTGTGGTTCGCTGAGGGTCTCGTCGAGCTGTGCCGCTTCGGAGAGACGCTCCACATAGCTGGAGAGTCTGCTGCGCATGGCCAGTTGCTCATCATCCAATCCACTGATGATTACCCTGCAGGTATCACCCAATTGCTCCTGATGGCTCAGTCGTTTGTGCTCATGCTCCAGCTTGAGCCATTCGTCGCGTGAAAGATTGAGACTGTTCAATTCATTGGCCTGATATCTAAGCAGATCCATGCGGGAAGCCCGCTCCTCTGCCGCGTCGGTCAGACTCTCCAACTTGTTCAATTCCGATTGATAACGCCGATACTGCTGCGCGAGCTGTTGCGCCTGTTCGAGGAGCCCGCCATAGGCATCCAGCAATCTGCGCTGATGGCTGTTCTTGAGCAGGGATTGGTGGGCGTGCTGTCCGTGAATCTCCACTAAATGGGAACCCAGTTCCTGTAACTGTTGCAGGGGAACATTGCGGCCGTTGATGTAGGCCTTGGAGCGACCCTGCCGATTGAGGCTACGGCGCAAGATACACTCATCCGCCTCGTCAAGCTCCTGATGCTTCAGCCATTGGGATGCCTCCGGAAGGCTTTTCAAGTCAAAGACGGCGGTAACTTCAGTGCGGTCGCTGTCGGCCCTGATCAGGCCGTTGTCGGCACGTTCGCCAAGCGCCAGCCCCAATGCGTCGATTAAAATGGATTTCCCGGCCCCCGTCTCGCCGGTAAGCGCGGTCAAGCCATCCAGCAGTTCGAGCTCCATACTGGATACTATCGCCAGATTGCGGACCTGTATCTCAATCAGCATCGATTGTTTTTCGGGTTTTCCGACCAGCCCAATTTGGCGCGCAGAATACTGTAATAGTCATAGCCCTGTGGATGAATCAGACGCACCTGGTGCACAGCCTTGCGGATCTTTATCACTTCTCCGGGCATTGCAGGGAAGGTAGCCTGACCGTCACAGGTAATCTGCACATCCTCAGCGTGAGCCGGGTGGAGATGAATTTCTATCGTACTGTCACCGTCCACCACAATCGGCCTATTACTCAGGGTGTGGGGACAGATGGGCACCATCGCCACGGCGTTCAACGTGGGATAGAGCAGGGGGCCGCCACCGGAGAGGGCATAGGCCGTGGATCCGGTCGGGGTGGAAACGATGAGTCCGTCGGAGCGCTGGTCGTTGACCAGTTGATCATCCACGTAGGTCTCGAATTCGATCATACGGGCAATATTCCACTTGTGCAGTACCACATCATTGAACGCGAGGATATTTTGATGGGGTGAGGATTCATCGCCCATGCTGACTTCCAGCAGGAAGCGGCACTCCTGCTCATATTGACCGTTAAGAATCTCCTCAAGCTTGCTTGTCATCTGGTCGGGTGATAAATCAACCAAAAAACCGAGCCGGCCCAAGTTGATACCCAGGATGGGAATATTCTGACTGGCGAGCACCCGGGCTGCATGCAGCAGCGTACCGTCACCACCGACGACGATGACCAGATCACTGTGGCTTGCCAGTTCAATTTGAGGGACGCTGGTGAGCGGTTTCCCCTTCAGAAGGCGGCAGGTGGCCTCTTCGAATATGACCTCCCTGTTCTGGGCTAGCAGAAACTCATACAGCGTAAGCAGCGTTTCCTTTACCGTGGGGTCGCCATGCTTGCCGATTAATCCAATCTTTTGGAAGCGTCTGTATCTGCTATCTGACATCGAATTAAAATCGTGTAAGGCTTGACCGGTACGGATTTGGCATAGGGATACGCAACGTTAGCATGCCGATAGGGGCAATCCAAGCATTCCATATCCAGCATCGCAATGCTTGACTACCCCGATGTGAGTTGCTAATTTCCTTATCAATTGGCACTCATTCGGATAGAGTGCTAACAACGGTTTCGGAGATTCCCATAGGTGGCAAACAAATCGGTCAGTGATAGCGTTGTCAACGAGCGTGCCCAGCACTTCCTCAAGGCGCTGATCGAGCGCTATATCCGCGATGGCCAGCCTGTGGGTTCCCGCACTCTGGCGAAAGATACCGGCCTTGATCTGAGTCCCGCCACGATCCGCAACGTGATGGCCGACCTGGAAGATATGGGTCTGGTCTCATCTCCCCACACCTCTGCAGGCAGGGTGCCGACAATAACCGGTTATCGGATGTTCATCGACTCGTTGTTGACGGTGCAAAATCTTAATAATCAGGAGGTTGAGAGGATACGAAAGGAAATTATGGTAGGGGGGGAGGAGAGTAGTGATGTCTTGAAATCCGCCTCTAAACTCCTCTCCGGCGTCACCCATATGGCAGGCGTGGTGACCCTGACCCGGAAGGACAAGAACAACTTTCGACAGATTGAGTTTCTTCCTCTCTCCGATCGCCGGGTACTTGCCATTCTTGTCACCGAAGACGGTGAGGTACACAACCGGATTCTGCATACTCACCGTGACTTCACACGCGCAGAACTCGATCAGGCTGCCAATTTCCTCAACAAATCCTTCGCCGGATATGAGATGGAACTTGTGCGTCAGCGGGTATTACAGCAACTTAACGATGCTCGGGATCATTTTGACCAGGTCATGACCCAGGCACTGACCATGGCGGGTGAGATGGTCAATGCCAGCGAAACCAAAGAGGACTGTGTCATCGCCGGCCAGACGAACCTGATGGAGTTTGCCGAACTATCAGGTCTCGAACAGTTACGAAAGCTGTTCGACGCCTTTACAGAAAAGAGAGAGATTTTACATCTGCTGGACCAGTTCCTGGATGCCGAAGGAGTGCAGATCTTCATCGGTGAGGAGTCAGGGTATCAACTGCTCAATGGGTGTTCAGTGGTCACCGCTCCCTACCAAGTCAATGAAGAGGTGGTCGGTGTATTGGGTGTCATCGGACCTATCCGCATGAATTACGAGCGTGTCATTCCGGTGGTGGATATCACGGCAAAAATTCTCGGCGCCGTATTGAAAAACCACTGATCATCCCCATTTACAGAGGATTGTACGCCGTAGGGCGTAGTCCTGTTCCATCCATATAGAGGTCAAACGAAGTGATTGAAAAGGATCAAGCGCAAAATCAGGCAGAAGCCGTAGATGAGACGGAAGCAGCTGAAGCTGAACCGGAAAGCGAGCATGAGACGACCGAAGAAGTAGACAACTCACAAGAGGATCAACAAGAGCTGACCAAACTGCTGGAAGATGCGCGGGCCAAGGCGGATGATCACTGGGATCAGCTGATGAGAACCCGTGCGGAACTGGAAAACATCCGCAAGCGTAACCAGCGGGACCTGGAAAATGCGCATAAATTTGCACTGGAGAAATTCTCCACGGATCTACTTCAGGTGTGGGACAGTCTTGAGTTGGGCCATCAAGCCGCCCAGGATGAGCTGGTCGATGTGGATAAACTTCGTGAAGGCACCGAACTGACCCTGAAACTCCTGGTTGATGTCATGCAAAAGCATGGTATCGAGCAGGTTGATCCTGATGGTGAGCCGTTCAATCCGGAATTTCATCAGGCGATGTCGATACAGGAGCGCGATGATGTCGCACCCAATACCGTGGTGGCCGTGGTGCAAAAAGGCTATCTGCTGAACAGCCGTTTGCTGCGTCCGGCGATGGTGATGGTCTCCAAAGCCGGATCCGGGGCGGCGATAGACGAAGAGGCTTGAATCGCGGCTACTTGACCCCACATTAGGGACAGTCAGCAAAGAATTAAATATTTTCAATACAAGATCTCGGAGACACAAACATCATGGGTAAGATCATCGGTATCGATCTGGGAACCACCAACTCCTGCGTAGCAGTGATGGAGGGGAGTTCCACGAAAGTGATTGAAAACAGTGAGGGTGACCGCACCACGCCTTCCATTATTGCCTATGCCAATGATGGTGAGATCCTGGTCGGCCAGTCCGCCAAGCGTCAGGCTGTGACTAATCCGCAAAATACCCTGTTTGCCATTAAGCGTTTGATTGGAAGGATGTTTAACGATGATGTGGTGCAGCGTGATGTGGACATGGTGCCCTACAAAATCGTCAAGGCGGACAATGGTGACGCCTGGGTTGAGGTGAATGGCAAGAAGATGGCGCCGCCGGAGATCTCCGCCAAGATCCTGCAGAAGATGAAAAAGACCGCTGAGGACTACCTGGGTGAAGAGGTGAAAGAGGCGGTTATCACTGTGCCGGCCTATTTCAACGATTCCCAGCGTCAGGCGACCAAGGACGCCGGTCGTATCGCCGGCCTTGATGTGAAACGCATCATCAATGAACCGACAGCCGCGGCGCTGGCCTACGGAATGGATAAAAAGCGGGGTGATCAGACCCTGGCGGTCTATGACCTGGGCGGCGGCACCTTCGATATCTCTATCATTGAAATCGCAGAAATCGATGGCGAGCATCAATTCGAGGTGCTCTCCACCAATGGTGACACCTTCCTCGGTGGTGAAGATTTCGATATGCGAGTCATCGACTACCTGGTGGATGAATTCAAGAAGGATCAGGGTTTTGATCTGCGGAACGACCCCCTGGCGCTGCAGCGCCTGAAAGAGGCGGCTGAGAAGGCCAAGATCGAGCTGTCTTCCAGCCAGCAGACCGATATCAACCTGCCCTATATCACGGCAGATGCAAGTGGTCCCAAGCATCTGAACCTCAAGCTGAACCGCTCAAAGCTGGAATCGCTGGTGGAAGATCTGGTGACACGCACCATCGAACCCTGCAAGATTGCCCTGAAGGACGCCGGGATTGCAGCCTCCAAGATTGATGAGGTGATCCTGGTCGGTGGCCAGACCCGGATGCCTAAGGTGCAAGAGGCGGTGAAGGCGTTCTTTGATAAAGAACCTCGCAAGGATGTCAACCCGGATGAGGCTGTCGCCATTGGCGCAGCGATCCAAGGCGGTGTACTGGGCGGTGATGTCAAAGATGTACTGCTTCTCGATGTGACCCCGCTCTCCCTCGGTATCGAAACCCTGGGCGGCGTGATGACCAGGCTGATTGAGAAGAACACCACCATTCCCACCAGCGCCTCGCGGGTATTCTCCACGGCGGACGACAATCAGACGGCGGTAACCGTGCATGTATTGCAGGGTGAACGCGAACAGGCGGGGGCCAATAAATCCCTGGGACGCTTCGATCTGAGCGATATCCCGCCTGCACCGAGAGGGGTACCGCAGATCGAAGTCAGCTTCGACATCGATGCCAATGGCATACTCAATGTCTCCGCCAAGGACAAGGCGACCGGCAAGGAGCAGTCGATCGTCATCAAGGCCTCTTCCGGGCTGAGTGACGATGAAGTCGATCGTATGGTCAAGGATGCTGAAGCCCATGCGGATGAGGACCGTAAGTTCCACGAACTGATCGGCGCCCGCAACCAGGCGGATACCATGATTCACGCCACCAAGAAATCGATGGAAGAGCTGGGCGATGATAAGCTTGAAGCCGGTGAAAAGGCGGCGATCGAGGGTGCAATCAAGGATCTCGAAGAGGTCATGAAAGGCAATGACAAGGATGCCATCGAAGCGAAGACCAAGGTGCTGGCGGAAGCCTCTGGTAAGATGGCGGAGCGGCTCTACGCCCAGAAGGGTGCGGAGGGTGAAGCCGCGGCGGCCGCTGATGTGGGCGCGTCCGGGGCGGAAGCATCCTCTGATGCTGCCGGGGATGACGTTGTCGACGCTGAGTTCGAAGAGGTTAAGGACAACAAAAACTAATCAAGGATTCCAGTCCTGCAAACCGCGCATCGGCAGCCCTGCCGATGTGCGGTTTTGGCGTTATACGGGCATGAAACGAGCGCTTGTTGAATGAGTGTTGACAGGCTCTATTCAGACAGCTGGACGAACGATGTATCTCAACAAATAACAGTAGTAAAAGATAAAAAACCATGGCTAAACGCGATTATTACGAAGTTTTAGGCGTCAACAAGAATGCCAGTGAGGCCGATATCAAAAAGGCCTATAGACGCCTTGCCATGAAATATCATCCGGACCGGAACAGCGGGGATGCCACTGTCGAAGCAGAACAGAAATTCAAAGAGGCCAAGGAAGCCTGCGAAGTATTGACCGATGCGCAAAAGCGGGCGACCTACGACCAGTTCGGGCACGCCGGTGTCGATCCCAGCATGGGTGGCGGCTTTGGTGGCGGCAGCGCCAATTTCTCAGATATCTTCGGTGATGTATTCGGCGACATCTTTGGCGGGGGACGTGGCGGCGGTGGCGGCTCCCGCGTGCATCGCGGAGCCGATCTGCGCTACAACCTGCAACTTTCACTGGAAGACGCAGTCGCTGGAACAACGGTCAAGATCAGGGTGCCGACTCTGGTGAAGTGTGATGTTTGCGCCGGTAGCGGCGCCCGGAAAGGGACTACCCCAAAGACCTGCGATACCTGTGGCGGCCATGGCCAGGTACGCATGCAGCAGGGATTCTTCTCTGTTCAACAGACCTGTCCACGCTGTCATGGCAAAGGGACCATGATCGAGGATCCCTGTCCTAACTGCCATGGTAAGGGGCGCGTACAGGAGCACAAGACACTGTCGGTGAAGGTGCCGCCTGGTGTCGACTCCGGTGACCGTATCCGCCTGGCCGGTGAAGGTGAGGCTGGGGAGCATGGCGGACCACCCGGTGATCTCTATGTACAGGTCGCCGTGAAGCCTCACGAAATCTTCAGCCGTGAGGACAATCATCTCTACTGTGAAGTACCGATAAGCTTCGCTGTGGCCGCCCTGGGTGGTGAGCTGGAAGTGCCCACACTGGATGGTAAGGTGATCCTGAAGATTCCCGCGGGGACGCAGACCGGCCGCCTGTTCCGGATGCGCGGCAAGGGTGTCAAGCCGGTTCGTGGCGGGCCCATGGGTGATCTGATGTGCCGGGTGCTGGTCGAGACACCAATCAAACTGACCGCCGAACAGGAGGATCTGATCAAGCGACTCGACGAATCCATGAAAAAGGGTGGTGCGAAGCATAGCCCTCATTCCACCGGCTGGGTTGATGGAGTGAAAAAGTTCTTTGAAAATATGGGCTTTTAAAGCAAATCTAGAAGGGGCGCATCGGATGACAAGAATCGCAGTGGTTGGCGCGGCGGGACGCATGGGCAGATCCCTGGTAACGGCGGTTAGCGAAACTGAGGGATTGGTTCTGGGAGCTGCGACGGAGCGCAAGGGAAGCCGGATGATCGGCCAGGATGCAGGTGAACTGGCGGGTATCGGCCATCTTAATGTCTCCCTGCAAGCGGATCTGAAAGCGGTCGTTGATGATTTCGACGTGCTGATCGACTTTACCACTCCCACAGCTACCATGGCCCATCTGGCGATCTGCCGCGAAGCGGGGAAGCGTATGGTGATCGGCACCACTGGCCTGAATGAGGCAGAAAAGCAGACATTGCGGGATGGGGCCGATGGTATTGCGGTCGTGTTCGCACCCAATATGAGTGTTGGAGTCAACCTCAGCTTCAAGCTGGTCGAAATGGCGGCCAGGGTTTTGGGCGATGAAGCGGATGTGGAGATTATCGAGTCCCACCATAGGCACAAGGTCGATGCTCCTTCCGGTACGGCACTGAGACTGGGTGAAGTGATTGCGGATACCCTTGGTCGGGATTTAAGTGAGTGCGCCGTCTATGGTCGGGAGGGAAAGACCGGTCCCCGGGATGGCAAGACTATCGGCTTCGAGACCATCCGCGCAGGGGACGTGGTCGGTGAACACAGCGTCTGGTTCGCCATGGAGGGAGAACGGGTCGAAGTGGTGCATAAGGCATCAAGCCGGATGAATTTCGCCCGCGGCGCCATCCGGGCTGCCGGATGGGTGGTAGGCAAGGAGAAGGGATTGTTCGACATGCAGGATGTGTTGAGCCTGAAATAGTTTGTGGGAATGAAGAACAAACGCAGTCTCGGTATCTTACTGATCATTGTCAGCTTACTGTCTGTCGGTTGCAGTGATGCTCCTTTGAGTCCGGAGGAGCAGCTCCGAAATGTCATCAGCGAGGCTGAAACCTATCTCGAATCGCGGGATCTCTCCTCGGCAATGACCTTTGTCGATCCGGCTTATAGGGATGAGAGCGGACGGGATTTCAGGGAGCTGAAGGCAATGCTGCTGGGCTATTTCATGCGTCACAAATCGATTCACATTATCTCAACGATTGATCAGATCGATATACGCTCGGAGAACCAGGCCGAAGTGGTGCTCTTTGCCGGACTAGCCGGGTCTCCACAGGAGACGGAAATGACGCTCTCCCAGTGGCACGGGGAGTTGCTGCGTTTACAACTGATGTTTACTCGCGGTGATGATGATTGGCGTTTGCAGATGGCGCAATGGCGCCGCGCCACACCGCAGGATTTTGCCCTCTAGGGCCATTCAGTTAACGGATTCCGTAAAATTCCGATTCTTAAGCTCCACCGGCGAAGCAATTATACGTTAGGCCGCAATACCACCTGCTCCTCCGGTTCGAGGGTAAATGAAAAATGGGCCAAGAAGGGTGGGTTGCACTGAACCTGGCCCGGAACCTGCAGTTATCTTGTCGACTGAAAGCGACAACAGCAGGTTTAGCCATGGTACAGATAGCACTCATGCCCCAGATTCAGGGGGATAAGCTCAAATCCCCAATCCCCGCAGAAGGGGGCGACCTTGTCACGCAGATCAGTGCAAATGGGGAGATTATAGGGGCTACATTCGATCAGGCCTTACAGGAAATGCTGATGGCTCAGGGTGAACAGGGCGTTCTGTTTCTTTCGTTTGCGACGTCAACAGCAGAGCCCCTTCAACCACAGACTATAACGCCTCGGGATGGCGGGGTTTTGCCGCTGCAGCTCCAGTTGGACGGCAAGCCTTTGCCGCTTCTGATATCCCAACAGCAGGCGGCATTGGCCGAACCGGCGCTGGATGGTGCGGTACAACTGAAGCCGCTTAAGTCACAACCACAATTGATGCAACCCGAATTCCTGATCCAGCGACTGATCGAAAACGGTCAGTCTCAGCCACTGAAACTGCAGCTGCGTGAAGTGGGTGCGCAGCTGTTGGATTCTGGACGATCTGTAGAGAGCACCGGGCAGTTGTCCGCACTTTCACTGCAACTGCCGGTCAACTCATCCACGGGTATGCGGCCATCTATCGTCATGCCTCTGGATATTCCCGTCGGTCAGGCGGGATGGGACAGAGCGGTGGGAGAGCGAATCCAGTGGATGGTCGGTCAGAACATCCAACAGGCGGAAATCAAGTTGAATCCACCCCAACTTGGGCCGCTGGAGATAAAGATTTCACTGCAGAATGATCAGACCAGCGTCACCTTTGTCGCCCCTCAAGCGCCTACGCGAGAAGCCCTTGAGGCCTCGATTCCGCGACTACGGGAGCTGTTTGGTGAAATCAATCTCAATCTCGCCAATGTGGATGTGGGACAGCAACAGGCAGGTGAATCGGCCCATGACAGGAGAGCCGGACCTGACAGTAACGGTACGATCGGCAGTGATTCGTCGAGCCCTGACCAGACTCGGGAACAAGGTCAAACATGGATAATGGGTGGTGATGGCCTTTTGGATACCTACGCCTAGCATCCAACCTTCGCTCACCTACCGACGACGAATTCCTCTGTTGTGAGGATATTCGCGGTTATGCCGTGAAAAAAGCAGGATACGAACCCTGTTATCTCCAGGATACCCTCTCAATATCGTTATTTGATAGGTTATTGATCAAAACTGCCGCATCTATACCCCTGTTCTTACATTTTGGCTATTTCAAACTGGACTGCAGTAGGCGAGAATGGGTGTCTGAGAGGAGGAACTACGGAACGTCTGATGCGATTCATAAAACTCTTTATAGTCATACTGATCATGATGCTGGGTGCGGTCTTCACTGTACTCAATGCAGACCCTGTAGAAATTAATTACTATTTTGGTCGTCGGGACCTCCCTTTGTCATTGATACTGACCATCGCCTTGGGGTTGGGTGTGATCTTGGGTGTCCTGGCCGGAATGGGTAGAGTATTGGGTCTTAAGCGGGAAATACACTCACTTAAAAGGCGCAGTCAAATGGTGAGTGAAGAGGTCAACAATCTTCGCGCCTTACCCTTGAAGGAGCAGTGAGGGTTGCAATGTTCTTTACATGCCATGCCTTAACCCAAGCAGTAACCCATCATCGGCATTACGCTGCCGGTGTGGTTGTTGAGGTGTCCGGTGATTGAGCTGCTGCTCTTGTTGCTGCCTGTAGCCGCTGCCTCCGGTTGGTATACGGCACGGCGCGGTGTGTCCAGAAAAAAACAGAAGCAGCAACCGCAGATCGCGCCGGTCTATTTCAAAGGCCTCAATTATCTGCTGAACGAACAGCCCGACAAGGCAATCGATCTGTTCATCGAATTGCTGGATGTGGATAGTGATACGGTAGAGACCCATCTTGCCTTGGGTAACCTGTTTCGTCGGCGGGGTGAAGTGGATCGAGCTATCCGTATTCATCAAAACCTGATAGCCAGACCCAGTTTGAATCGCGAGCAGCGAGCCCAGGCCTTGCTTGAATTGGGTCAAGACTATATGCGGGCAGGCCTGTTCGATCGTGCCGAAAACCTGTTCCTTGAATTAACCGAACTCAAAATCTACAACGAGCAGGCCTACATTTATCTGTTGGAGATCTATCAACAGGAGAAAGAGTGGCAACGATGCCTTGATGTTGCTGATAAGATCTCTGTGTCCCACTTTCCGTCACTACCGAATGCGGTTGCCCACTTCTATTGTGAATTGGCTGAGCAGATGTTGAGCCAGCAGAATATCTCCGCTGCGGAAGGTTATCTCAAGCGTGCTCAACAGGTTCAACGAAACAATGTACGCGCTTTACTTTTGCAGGCCGAGATCGATTATACCCGGGGTGATTGTCGATCGGTGGTAAAGTTGCTGCAGCAGGTCGAGGAGAACGAACCCATCTATCTTTCCGAGGTTCTGCCCAGGCTTGTCGAATGCTATAAGCAACTCGGCAGACAGCATGAATTGTTCGAATACCTGCAACAGTTGTATCAGCGTCACCACTGCACGGAAGCAATGATGATTCTCTCCGAGATGATTGTCGAAAAAGAGGGTGAGAGTGCGGCTGTGGATGCCATGCTCAGACATCTGGAAGAGGCGCCTGATCTAAAAGGCCTGGAGCGTTTAGTGAGACTGAATCTGCAGCGCAGCGAGGAGAGTCCCAAGGAGGCTTTGGAGGTGCTGTTGATATCCGTGATGAAACTATTGGAAAAACAACCGGCCTATCAGTGTGATCACTGTGGCTTCACGGCAAAAAAACTGCATTGGCACTGTCCCAGCTGCAAGAGATGGGGCGAAATAAAACCCCAGCAGGGGCTGACGCGCAGCTTTAATGCCAACGCAGTGACATGACAATCGATCCGAATCCCCGGATCCCGTATTCAGATAGAAGGTGGAATATACATGAACAGCAGTGATTCCAGGGTCATTGTGGCACTCGATTATTCGCGGCAGGATAGAGCCCTGGCTCTTGTCGATCGCTTGGATCCCTCACTCTGCCGACTCAAGGTGGGCAAGGAGACGTTTACACGCATCGGTCCCTCTTTCATCGAGGTGTTGAGGGGGCGCGGTTATGAGGTCTTTCTCGATCTGAAGTTTCATGATATTCCAAACACTGTGGCGGCAGCCTGTGATGCGGCGGCAGATCTTGGTGTGTGGATGATGAATCTACATGCGTCTGGTGGCCGCAGAATGATGGAGGCAGCCAGGGAACGTCTGGAGTCCAGAAGTAATCGTCCACTCCTGATTGCGGTTACCATTCTTACCAGTTTGACCGGGGAGGAGATTCATGAGGTCGGTTTTTCCGGCGATCCCGCGGATAATGTCTCACGCCTGGCGAAGCTGACACAACAGTCAGGGTTGGATGGTGTTGTCTGTTCTCCCCGGGAAGCTGAAATATTGCGTGGGGATCTGGGGCATGATTTTCTCCTTGTCACCCCCGGTGTCCGCCCCAAGCAAGCGATCCAGGACGATCAACGGCGCGTGATGACTCCCGCGGATGCGATAATTTCCGGGTCGAGTTACCTGGTGGTGGGCAGGCCGATTACCGCCGCTGCCGATCCCATCCAGGCACTGCAGTCGATCAATCTGGAGATTGCAGCCAACCTGTGAAAGTCCGATGGCTGGAGCCTATTGAATAGTGTTAACAGGCCCTAGGTTGTTCAGTTTTATATATGGGACCCTTTCAAGGAACCTCTATGTTAGGATGCCTTGTGCCATATTGAATCTGGTGGTTCGTCTGTGCGCGGGTAATTGAATGGCACGTTTATATATATAAGGACCTATAGGAGTGGTAATGAAAAAGATACGCAAGGCGGTTTTTCCTGTTGCCGGGATGGGCACCCGTTTTCTACCCGCGACCAAGGCCAACCCCAAAGAGATGCTGCCGATAGTCGACAAGCCGCTGATTCAATATGCCGCTGAGGAGGCGGAGGAGGCAGGCGTAACATCTCTGGTATTTGTTACAGGCAGGAACAAGCGCTCCATTCCCGATCACTTCGACAAGGCGTATGAATTGGAGAGTGAACTGAAGGAGGCAGGGAAGACCACGCTGTTACAGAAGGTGCAAAATGTCCTGCCAGCGGATGTGAGCTGCATCTATCTCAGACAGGCGGAGGCCCTTGGGCTTGGGCATGCGGTTTTGTGTGCAGAACCGGTGGTGGCGGATGAACCATTTGCGGTCATCCTTGCGGATGACCTGATCCGTGGCGAAGATGGTGTTGGTGCTATCGCACAGATGGCCAAGGTTTATGAACGTTACCAATGTAGTGTGATATTGGTTGAAGAAGTACCACAAGAGGAGACTGGCAAATACGGTATCGTGGAGGTGGAGAATGATGATGGCGAGACTGCGATCATGACCTCCATTGTGGAAAAGCCAAAGCCGGAGGATGCGCCATCCAACCTTGCAGTGGTCGGCCGCTATATCCTCACGCCTCGCATCTTCGAGCTGATCAAGGAGACTGGACGGGGCGCCGGAGGCGAAATCCAGCTGACTGACGCCATTGCCGAGTTGTTGAAGTACGAAAAGGTTCGGGCCTATCGGGTGAAAGGTAAGCGCTATGACTGCGGAAGTAAGCTCGGCTATCTTGAGGCGACTGTCGAATATGGCTTGTCACATCAGGAGCTTGGTGATGATTTTCGTATGTATCTCAATGGGTTATCAAAGGAATTGTGAAAAAAGGCCGCATTGCGGCGGCCATTTTTCCAGCTGGTACTCCCTAGGGGATTCGAACCCCTGTTACCGGCGTGAGAGGCCAGCGTCCTAACCACTAGACGAAGGGAGCAGTTTCTCACGAAAGGCGGTATTATACTGACTTGGTTGCCAGGCTCAATCACCTGGTTAAAAAAATAGTTCAGTGGTCGTACCCTTGAAACAAGCTGCCAAGTGGCTGAAATCAAAGTTCTCCGGATTGATCAGCAATTCCACTCTCCCTGCCGGATCGGATAGAAGAGGCTCAGAGATGCCTACCGTCATTGCGCGGGATGATCACACTATCTCCCGTGCGAATATCAGTCGAAACGCGATAAGAGTCCTCACGAAGTTAAAAAGTGCCGGTTACGAGGCTTACCTGGTGGGTGGGGGTGTGCGTGATCTGCTACTTGGCCGGGAACCCAAGGATTTCGACGTGGCTACCAGCGCCCTGCCGGAGGAGGTCAAGTCGGTTTTTAAAAACTGTCGATTGATTGGCAGACGTTTTCGTCTTGCCCACGTCTACTTCGGTCGGGAGATTATAGAAGTCGCAACATTTCGCAGTAACCGGCAGCCTTCTCAGGATGGAGAGCGCCAGTTAGAGAACGGTATGATACTGCGAGACAATGTCTACGGTACCCTTGATGAGGATGCCCAGCGACGGGATTTCACCATCAATGCGCTCTACTATGATGTAGGTGATTTTACGGTGATAGATTTCGCTGATGGCATGTCGGATCTTCAGCATGGAGTGATACGTCTGCTGGGTGATGTGGAGAGTCGTTTCAGGGAGGATCCGGTGCGTCTGCTGCGAGCTGTGCGATTTGCCGCCAAACTGGGATTTATCATCGATCCGGCAACTGAATCCCCAATGCGAAGATTGGCGCCACTGCTGAAGGATGTACCTTCAGCCAGGCTCTATGAAGAGGTGTTGAAACTCTTCCTCGGTGGTTCAGCGTTGGAATCCTTTGAGAAGCTACGCCACTACGGACTGTTTGGGCAACTCTTTCCAGCGACCGAAGAGGCGCTTTCCCACGAAGATCACGATTTTTCCATTACCTTCGTCAATCGGGGATTGAACAATACCGATACACGCCTACAGCAGGATAAATCTGTCACCCCGGCCTTCCTTTTTGCGGTGTTGTTATGGGAGCCGGTAAGGCTTGGCTACGAGGCGCTGCTGGCACAGGATGTTCAACCTGTGGAGGCGCTGCAGACAGTGGCCAACGATGTCCTGAGTGACCAGCTCAAGCATGTATCCATACCCAAGCGATTCAGTTATCCGATGCGTGATATCTGGCAATTGCAACCACGCTTTGAGCAACGCCAGGGAAAAAGACCCTATCGTCTTTTAAGCCATCCCAGATTTCGCGCGGCATACGATTTTCTCCTGCTCCGCGCCGAGGCGGGTGAAGTTGAACTCGAACTCTCCAATTGGTGGACCGAATTCCAGCGTGCCAATAGTCAGCAAAAGCAAAGTATGACCGAGCAGAGTCGGCGTGGCAGAAGACGTCACAGGAAAAGGCGATCCAGTAAAAACAAGAGCAACAATCCGGGCGATGAGTAAGGTTCAATCAGTAATTGCCTATATTGGTTTGGGCAGTAATCTGGACAATCCCACCCGACAGGTTGAGACTGCACTGCGGGAACTCACTGCATTAAAGCACTCGACCTTGCTCGCGCATTCATCATTGTATAAAACACGACCGGTTGGCCCACAGAACCAACCATATTACATCAATGCAGTCGCTTCGTTGGCAACCACACTGGATGCCGATGAACTGCTGGATCAACTGCAGGCGATTGAACAGACCCATCGACGGGTTCGTGGAACTGAGCGCTGGGGACCGCGTACCCTTGACCTCGATCTGTTGATATTCGGTGAGGCGATGATCGACACACCCCGCCTGCGGGTCCCCCATCCTGAGATGGCTGACAGGGCGTTTGTCCTGTGGCCGTTAAGTGAGATAGCTCCGATCGGTATGGACATACCTGGCATGGGTAGGTTGCAGGATATGTTGCGGATACTGTCGGGAGAGGGTATTGAACGATTGGATTGAAAAGCCAAATTTCATTGTTGTTGAAGGGCCGATCGGCGTTGGAAAGACCAGTCTGGCACATCGACTGGCAAACCATTTTGGCAGTGAGATGTTACTTGAAGGGGCGGAAGAGAACCCTTTTCTGCATCGTTTCTACAATAATCCGCGGGAGGCCGCATTGCCGGCGCAACTCTTTTTTCTGTTTCAGCGCAGTCGTCAATGGAATCATTTGTCACAGGGCGATTTGTTCCGGCAATACCTGATCGCAGATTTTATGCTTGAAAAGGATCGCCTTTTCGCACAAATCAATCTTGACAACGATGAGCTGCAACTCTATGAGCAGGTATATGAGCGACTGACATTGGAGGCGCCGCCACCTGAACTGGTCGTCTATCTTCAGGCGCCTGTTGATGTGCTGATGAAACGTATCAAACAGCGCGCCAGACCGGTGGAACATAAAATCGAGTCCGGTTATTTACAACAACTTTGTGATGCCTATGCCGATTTCTTCCACTATTACGATCGATCACCGATACTGATCGTAAATGCTGCCGAGATCAATCCACTGCAAAATGAGGAACACTTTCAATTGCTGCTGGAGCATATCTGTGAAAGCGGTGCGGATAGGCGCCGCTATTTGAATCTTACCGGCTTTTCCCTCTGAAACAGGGCTGTTATCTCAGTTGACAAGCCCTGGGGATGGTCCCACTGCAAACACTTCACGAACAGTGTCAACAAGCTATATACTGATTCCGACTGCCTGGTCTACCACAAATCTTAAGCGTTGAGACACTTAACATTGTAGTGATTGTTGGTGTTGACGTACCTATAATTCTAGGGCTGATTGAATTAGTGTTACAGGCCCTGGTACGGGCCAGTTTTGAGTGAGCTTAGCGAGACAATATGAGCAAAAAAAATATAACCGTCAGAAGTTTGCTGGAGATGAAATCTGCCGGTGAGAAGATCTGTGTATTGACCAGCTACGATGCCAGCTTCACCCGTCTTATTGAAGATGCGGGAGTTGAGGTGATTCTCGTCGGTGATTCTCTCGGTATGGTGATCCAGGGGCAAGAGAGTACCCTGCCGGTGACCTTGGATGAGATGATCTACCATACACGCAATGCGGCAAGAGCCAGGGAAAACTCCCTGCTGGTGGCAGATATGCCATTCATGAGTTATCGCTCTCCGAGTTTGGCCATGGAATCCGCGGGCAGGCTGATGAAGGAGGGCGGTGCCCATATGGTCAAACTTGAAGGTGGTACGCCTCAGCTGGAGGCGATTCGCCAGCTGGCATCCCAGGGAATCCCTGTCTGTGGACACCTTGGCCTGTTACCGCAATCCGTACATAAGCTTGGTGGGTATCGTGTGCAGGGGCGGGAACAGCGGGATGCAAGCCTGATCCGTGAAGACGCCAGACTTTTGCAGGATGCGGGCGTCGATATGCTGGTTCTGGAGTGTGTGCCGGATCAGTTGGCTGCGCAGGTCGCTACCGAGTTGAGCATACCTGTGATCGGTATTGGCGCAGGCCCCGATTGTGATGGGCAGGTGTTGGTGCTGTATGACATGCTGGGTATCAATCCGCATCCACCCCGTTTCGTGAAGAACTTTCTACAATCCGGCAGGACCATCCAAGAAGCACTCAAGGCCTATGTGGATGCCGTTAAATCGGGTGATTTCCCAACGGCTGAACACAGTTATAAATGAGGCGCGGGATGGAGACGATTACCGACGTTGAAACATTGCGTAAACGCATTGGAAGCTGGCGCAGGGCCGGCGAGAAAATCGGATTTGTGCCCACCATGGGAAATCTGCATGAGGGGCATCTGGCGCTGGTTGAAGTGGCCGGAAACCGCTGTGATCGAAGTGTGGTGAGCATTTTTGTCAACCCAATGCAGTTTGGCGAGGGCGAAGATTATGAAAGTTACCCCCGTACCCTGGAACAGGATCAGGGCATACTTGAACAGGCCGGTGTGGATCTGCTCTTTGCCCCGTCGGTGACAACCATCTATCCTCAGGGGAACCAGGCGCAAACCCGGGTGGAGGTGCCCGAAATCTCCGATATCCTTTGTGGTGCCAGCCGTCCGGGCCATTTTGTCGGTGTCTCTACAGTCGTTTGCAAACTCTTCAACTATGTACAACCGGATATAGCGGTGTTCGGGGAGAAGGATTATCAACAATTAATGGTGATCCGGCGTATGGTTGCCGACTTGGCGATACCTGTCGAAATCCTAGGATTGCCGACTGTCAGAGAGGCGGATGGACTGGCCAAGAGCTCCCGCAACAGCTATCTTTCAGCGGATGAGAGGAAGCAGGCGCCACAACTCTTCGAAATCCTCAAGAAAACCGCAGAGTTATTGAGGGATGGTGAACGGAATTACGGTCTTCTGGAGGAAAATGGTCTCGATCTGCTGCGATCTGCAGGCTTTCGGCCGGATTATTTCACTATTCGTCAGGCACGGGATCTGACGACCCCCGCTGGGGATGAACAGAATTTAGTGATTCTGGCGGCTGCATATATGGGAACTACACGACTGATAGATAATCTAAATGCTGCATAGCAACATATTTTTATTGATAGGTGGGGCAAGATTGCGGATAATTGGCCGTTCCCATGTTCGGGCAGCCTTGGGTCGATCTGAATCGGGACAATGGTTAACATAGACATTCATCCAGAATAGGGCACGAAATCCATGCAGCTGACAGTACTTAAGTGCAAGCTACATCGAGCATGTGTGACTCACTCCGAGCTTGATTATGAAGGCTCATGTGCCATTGATACCGATCTGATGAAGATGGCGGGTATCCATGAGTACGAACAGATACAGATCTATAACGTGACCAATGGCGAACGTTTCACAACTTACGCCATACTTGCGGAGGCGGGATCGCGCGTGATTTCCGTCAATGGTGCGGCGGCACACAAGGCTGAACCGGGAGATCGAGTCATTATCTGCGCCTATGCCGGCCTGGATGGCGATGAGATGTCCACATTTAAACCCACCTTGGTCTATCTCGATGAAGAGAACAGGGTAACCGGGACTGGCGATACTATCCCTATTCAGGCTGCTTAGGGCCTCATTCCACTAACCACCACCTATTACCTCTCCGAATCCGACGTGCGGAGTGGCTGCATAGTGCAGCGTCATCCAAACAGACGCTGCCGTATCACACCGGAAAGCCTGGCTTCCCAACCGGCACTACAAACAATTTCATCGCATCCCAAAAAGCTGTCCGAATATCGCTGCATTGATGGTTGGATCAAGCACTTAAGGATAGTCGTCGGACTTTTTTACAATTGTTTGCATTTCATATATGACGCTTGGATGCCATTTCTAACAACGCATTGATAATTCTGACATAAAAACCAAATGGCATAGTAATTGCCTTATATAGGCAGCAGGCAACAGACCTGCATGCATGCACGCATAAATAGTGAGTCTTGAATTCGTCTTAAAAAAGGTTCTTAGGAGGACCTTTAAATGACTGTATTCACTGCACGTAAACTATGCACTGCATATTTTTTGCTGGCCATCCTATCGCTTCCGCAAATGGGCATGGCTTCCATCCTGGTTGTCGCTCCCCATCCTGACGATGACATTATCACTGCTTCAGGTGTCATAGCCGATGCGGTGGATCGTGGTGAACAGGTCACAGCCGTCTATGTGACCAATGGCGATATTTCCGGTATCGCTCAAGGATTGGTCAGACAATCAGAGGCGGTCGATGCACAGGTCGGATTTCTGGGGACAACAGAAAGCGATCTGATTTTTCTTGGCTATCCCGACGGCAGTCTCGATCTGATCTACCGGTTTTATCCCGATGAAACCGATGTCTACACGACCGCCTCCGGTCAATCCACAACCTATGGAAACAGGGGGCTGGGCGGAACGGATTACCATACCTTTCAATTCGGCAGTCCCGCCAACTACAACCGCTTCAATATCATCAGTGATTTAACGAGCATAATCGACACGTATCGACCGGATCACATATTCACTACATCGGAATTCGATAATCATACAGATCACTCCACAACCTATGAGTTGATCCTATTGGGGCTGCAGAACGTCTTTGCCGCGGATCCTGCCTATACGCCAAGTCTACACAAGACCGTAGTATGGTCATCGCAACCGTCTATCTGGCCAGAACCCCTGGATCCGACCACATTCCATGTCGAGATTCCCGATTTGAATCAAACTGCATTGGACTGGGCCGACAGAGAGAGTCTGAATGTGCCTCTATCAATGCAGGTCACATTGCTGTCAAACAATCTGAAGATCAACGCCATCGCTTCGCATGATACGCAAGGTGGTATACAAGGGTTTCTCGGTAAATTCATTCATAAAGATGAGATTTTTTGGATTGAAAATCCTTTAACGGCGAATACTCCTCCGGTCGTGGATGCCGGGCCAAGCATTGCAGTGGAGATGGGTGAGACAGTCCAACTCGATGCCAGTGGCAGTTTCGATGTAGAAGGTGCACAGCTCGCCTATCAGTGGCCACAGCTATCCGGACCTGGCGTCATTCTGTCCGATCCGACTTCTGAAACCCCGTTTTTTACTGCGCCGAGCGGATTGCAGGAAGATGCCGTATTGCGTTTCCGGCTCGTGGTGTCTAACAGCAACTTTTCCACTATTCCGGATCATGTTGAGGTGACAGTACAAACCCTGGATCAAAACATTGCACCGATTGCCAGCAGCGTTACCGCATCGTCAGAAAATGCCGGTTCAACTCAAACTGCACAGAAGGCAATCGATGGTGTAGCTACAGGGTGGCCCATTGACTACACCCGTGAATGGGCGTCTTCAGGGGAAGGAACAGGTGCATGGCTCGAGTTGACCTGGGATCAGGTCTATGCAGTCAATCGGATCGTGTTATATGACCGACCAAACTCAGCAGATCAAATCAGCTCGGCAAATCTCAGTTTCAGTGATGGTTCAACGCTGACTATCGGTCCGTTGGATAATGATGGTTTGGTAACGACCTATTCGTTCCCGGCAAAATATATCAATAGCCTGAGGATGACTGTAGACCAGGTGGGCGGATCCACGATAAATGTGGGACTGGCAGAAATAGAGGTGTTTGGTTCACTGGGCACGGGCGTCAACCTGCCGCCATCGGCGGAGGCCGGCCAGGATCAGATCGTACTGGAAGGCGCATCTGTCCAATTGGACGGATCGGGAAGCAATGATCCCAATAACGATCCGTTGAATTACCTGTGGACGCAGGTATCAGGCAGCAGTGTGCTTTTATCGGATAACACGCTGATCAATCCAACGTTCACTGCACCAACCGGCCTTCTGCAGAATGAACAATTGGTTTTCGAGCTGGTTGTTGGTGACGGTAGTTTGGTGAGTAGTGCGGATTCCGTAACCATTACGGTATCAAGCAATCAATATAGCAATATTGCTGCTGGTGCGATTGTTTCGGCATCCTCTGAAAACACATCGACCACACAAACCGCCGTAAAGGCGATTGATGGTGTTGCGACTGGTTATCCTGTTGATCACACTCGTGAATGGGCGACTGTGGGTGAAGGCGCTGGCGCATGGCTCGATCTGAACTGGAGTGATGCCTACACCATCGATCGGGTTGTCCTCTACGACAGACCGAACGGGGCGGATCATATCCAGACCGCACTCTTGAGCTTCAGCGATGGATCTAATGTGGCTGTGGGGGCACTCGATAACGCAGGCGGAATGACAGAGGTCGTGTTTGCTCCGCGCACTGTGACGAGCATGCGTTTGACGGTGGAGCAAACCGGTTCCGCCAGTACTAATATCGGACTGGCGGAAATCGAGGTATACGGTACTCGTGATGATGGCGTTAACCTAAGACCTACTGCAGATGCTGGTCCGGATCAGTCCGTATTGGAAGGTGATTTAGTTAATCTCGATGGTTCCGCCAGCAGTGACCCGAATGGCGATCCGATCAATTATCAGTGGGTTCAGGTATCCGGTATACCAGTCACCCTTTCCGGCGGTACGACAGTGGGACCCAGTTTTGTCGCGCCGTCGGGCCTGACCCAGAGCGAAGTGCTGGTGTTTGAGCTGGTTGTGGATGATGCTGTCGATAGCAGTCTGCCTGACACTGTGAATATCACAGTGACTTCCCTGCAAAACATCAATGTTGCGCCGACTGCGTCTGTTACGGCATCATCACAGAATACATCAACCAGCCAGATCGCCGATAAAGCGGTCGATACCGTTCCCTCTGGGTATCCGAATGATCATACCCGGGAATGGGCGACCACTGGCGAGGGCGCCGGTGCGTGGATAGAGTTGGCATGGAGTAGTGCACAAACCGTTGATCGCATCCTGCTCTATGACCGACCTAATGGAAGTGACCAGATAGTGTCAGGCACATTGACCTTTAGCGACGGATCGACTGTTGCTGTTGGTACCCTTGATAACAGCGGTGGTGCAACTGAGATTTTTATAACACCCCGAAGTGTAACCAGCCTGCGATTGACTGTAGACCAGGTCAGTCCTGCAACACTTAATGTGGGGCTCGCAGAGATCGAGGTGTTTGCCGCCCCATGAGGTATTGCGGGAATTGTTAACAGGCCCTAGAGGCCAGGCTCATCGATGGAAGTCTGGTAAAGTTCCAGATAGTGTTGAGCGCTGGCCTCCCAACTGAAATCCTGCTGCATCCCCGTTCTGGCAAGGATTTCCCAGTCCGTGGCCGAGCGTCGATAAAAATTGATTGCATGTTCCACGGCCCCCCACAAGCTGCTGCCGTCCGCATTGTCAAAGACGAAGCCTGTTGCGTTGCCATTCACGAGGGTTGTTGGATTGACGTCAACCACGGTGTCGGCGAGACCGCCAGTGCGACGAACGATGGGGACAGTACCGTATCTCAAGCTGTACATCTGATTCAATCCGCAGGGTTCGAAGCGGGAGGGCATGATGAATGAATCGCACCCTGCCTCGATACGGTGTGACAGGCCTTCATCATATCCGATAAACACACCGACACGGCTGTGATAGCGGTTGCTGATTTTCTCCAGTGCGTGCTCAAGATCTTTGTTGCCCGATCCCAGCATGACCATTTGAGCCCCTGCATCCATAATGCCGGGCAGAACCTGGAGTATCAGGTCGACACCCTTCTGATCAACCAATCGGCCGATATAACCGAATAGCTGTATATTCTCATCCTCGGGAAGTCCGTATTCCTGTTGCAATGCCAGTTTATTGTTGCGCTTGTCAGCAAAGCTTTCAGCGGAGTAGGGCGTATCGATATGCCGGTCGTTAAGCGGATCCCACTCGTGGTAATCGATCCCATTGAGAACCCCGCTGAAATGGTCTTTGCGATGGTTTAGCAGTCCCTCAAGACCATAACCGAACTCGGCTGTCTTTATCTCTGCGGCATAGCTGGGGCTGACCGTGTTTACCCGGTCTGAGAGTGCGATTCCCCCTTTGATAAATGAGAGCTGGTCATGAAACTCCAGATGACGGTATGACCAAAGTTCATCCGGGAGCCCGAGGCGCAGAAAGGTGGCATGATCGAAGAGTCCCTGATAGGCCAGGTTGTGGATTGTAAACAGGGTTGCGGGCCGATTTTCCTGTGTGGAGAGCAATGGTGCGATGAGACCGGTCTGCCAGTCATTCGCATGTACAACATCGGGCTGCCAGTCGTGATCTATCCGGTTTAAGGCCAACTCTGCCACCGCATGACAGAAGAGGCTGAAACGTTCCGCATTATCGGGCCAGTTCATACCCTCAGGGGATAGATAGGGATTACCTGCACGGTTGAACCGGTGGGGTGCGTCGATCACATACAGCGGTACCCTGTGAGGACCGCAGCGCCCCTGTAAAATTCGGACCGGCGAAGTTTCGCCAGTAATTTCCAGTTGTGCCAGGCTTTGTAGATTGTCCGCTTTTTCCAGAACATCTGGATAACCAGGGAGAATCAGGCGACAATCCTGGCCTATGTTATTAAGTGCGGCAGGCAAGCTACCTGCAACATCAGCCAAGCCACCTGTTTTGATTAACGGTGTGGCTTCACTGCTGGCAAAGAGGATTTTCATGGCCTTTTATTGTCCTTATTTTTTAGGGCTGTTGACAGGTATGCGCTTAAGTCGGCAGATTCTGCATCGACAGTCGTTTTGTTGAGCTATTTTATCATTTACCTTCACAGCTTTACGATACGTCATATGGTATCTTGCTATATCCGCCGCCTTTTGTATAAAAACTGGAACCAATATTCAAATATATAACGCATTTAGATCATGACCGAGATAAATCAGACAGACGAATGGATGGCCCTCGAAAAGCACTGGGCCGAGGTCGAACCACTCCAGATGCGTGACCTGTTTCAACAGGGGCCGGAGAGAGCTGAGCAGATGTCTATTCGGCAATGCGGGATCATGCTCGATTATTCAAAGAACCGGATTAACGCAAGATCGATGAATCTTCTGCTGGAGTTGGCGCAGGCTGTCGATGTTGACGGTTGGCGCCGCCGAATGTTTTCCGGCGAACGATTGAATATCACCGAGAATAGAGCGGTGCTGCATGTGGCCTTGCGGAACCGTTCCAACCAACCCATCTGGTTCGACGGTGAGGATGTGATGCCCTCTGTCAATGCCGTACTGCAGAGAATGGAGTCATTTTCCGAATCGGTGCGCTGCGGTGATTGGAAAGGCTATACAGGAAAGCCGATCAGCGATGTGGTCAATATCGGCATCGGCGGCTCCAGCCTGGGACCACTGATGGTCTGTGAAGCGCTCAAACCTTATCAGAAACCAGATCTGAGGATGCATTTCGTTTCGAATGTGGACGGCACCCATATAGTTGATACCGTTAGTGCCCTGGACCCGGAAACCACGTTGTTTATCATTGCGTCAAAAACCTTTACTACACAAGAGACTCTGACCAATGCGGTAACTGCTCGAAAATGGTTGTTGAATGAACTTCATGATGAAGCGGCCGTGGCTCGCCATTTCGTTGCTGTTTCGACGAATGCTGAGGAGGTATCTCGATTCGGTATGGATACCGCCAATATGTTTGAATTCTGGGATTGGGTTGGCGGACGCTATTCACTCTGGTCAGCGATTGGCCTGCCCATCGCAATTGCAATCGGCATGCGGCATTTTTATGAACTGCTGGAAGGCGCCCATGAAATGGATCAACATTTCCTGCATGCCGATCTGTCTGAAAACATGCCGGTAATCATGGCGCTGTTGGGTATCTGGTATATCGATTTTGCCAAAACGCGCACCCATGCGATTCTCCCTTATGACCAGTATCTCAGGTATCTGCCAGACTATTTGCAACAAGCGGATATGGAGAGCAACGGTAAGCGCGTCACCCGCTTCGGACGGCCTGTCGATTATCTTACCGGTCCCGTTGTATGGGGTACGGCCGGTACCGACGGGCAACATGCCTACTACCAACTCATCCATCAGGGAACGCAGCTCATTCCTTGCGACTTCATTATTCCGGTCAACAGCCATAACGAGACAGGGGATCATCACGAGAAACTATTTGCCAATTGTCTGGCGCAGACTGAGGCATTGTTGCGTGGTAAGACACGTACCGAAGCACGCGAGGAGATGGAACAGGCAGGCCTGGAACCTGAGCAGATCGTGGATCTTCTGCCGCATCGGATCTTTCCCGGAAATAGACCCTCAAATACCCTGCTTGTGGATCAGATAACACCGTCACGACTGGGATCCCTAATCGCTTTGTATGAACACAAGATCTTCATCCAGGGCGTCATCTGGCGGATCAACTCCTTCGATCAATGGGGGGTGGAATTGGGGAAACAGCTGGCTGGCGTGATTTTGCCTGAGCTGTTGGACGAACAGCAGTCCTCCCGTCACGACAGCTCCACTCAGGGGTTGATTACATATTTCCATCGACATAGAAAGCGGTAGTCAGTCTTTTTCATTTCAATGTCGAGGTGTTTTTCTTCAATCTTCTTGCTTGTGTAACAGGATCGCTCCCAGAGGCGGCAGGGTCAATGCTATCGACTGGCTGCGCCCCATCCAGGGATTATCCTCGGAAACCAATCCGCTACCGTTGCCCATGTTGCTGCCCCCGTAAAATTCAGAATCGGAATTGAAGATCTCCGTATAGTTCCCGGGGTGGTTGACGCCTATCCGATAGTTCTCGCGCGGTACCGGAGTGAAGTTCAGGATGATCAGTATTTCATTACCGTCCCGATCTTTTCTCACATAGCTGAGAATCGACTGTGAGCTGTCATGACAATCGATCCAGTCGAAACCAGGATACTCGAATTCAATCTGGTGCAGTACCGGCTGTTCTCGATAGAGCTTGTTGAGATCGGTCAGAAGCGCGGTTATCCCCATGTGGGAGGGGTGCTCCTGCAGGAACCAGTCCAGGGCCTCGCTATCGTTCCATTCGCGGCCCTGGGCGAACTCACTGCCCATGAACAGAAGCTTTTTCCCGGGGTAGGTGAACATATAGGTATAGAGAAGACGTAAATTGGCAAATTTTTGCCACTCATCCCCGGGCATTTTGTCGATCATCGAACCTTTGCCGTGGACAACCTCATCATGAGAAAAGGGCAGCACGAAATTCTCGGTGAAGGCATAGAGAAGCCCGAAGGTCAGCAGATCGTGGTGATAGTGGCGGTAGATTGGATCCTGAGAGGTGTAAGAGAGCGTATCGTGCATCCAGCCCATGTTCCACTTCATGCTGAAACCCAGTCCCCCCAGCCAGGTCGGGCGCGACACCTGAGGCCAGGCAGTGGACTCCTCCGCGATCATCAGTGTTCCCGGGTGGAAGTCATGGGTGACGCTGTTGAGTTCCCGCAGGAAGTCAACCGCCTCAAGATTCTCCCGTCCTCCGTACTGATTGGGCACCCAGTCTCCGGGTTCCCGGGAGTAATCGAGATAGAGCATGGAGGCAACCGCATCGACACGTAAGCCGTCGATGTGAAACTCCTCCAGCCAGTAGATGGCGCTGGAGATGAGGAAATTTCGTACCTCGTTGCGGCCGAAATTAAAGATCAAAGTGCCCCAATCCCGGTGCTCACCCTTGCGGGGGTCCTCATGTTCATACAGTGCAGATCCATCGAATCTGGCCAGGGCATATCGATCACGGGGGAAATGGGCGGGGACCCAGTCGAGGATGATGCCGATGCCGTTTTGATGCATATAATCGATGAAATAGCGGAAGTCATCAGGTGTGCCGAATCGACTGGTAGGGGCGAAGTAGCCGGTTGTCTGGTAACCCCATGAGGCGTCCAGGGGGTGCTCGGTTATGGGCAAAAGCTCGATGTGGGTAAAACCGACCCGTTTGGCATGGTCGGTAAGTTGGTGGGCTAGGTCGCGATAGTTCAGGAATCCTCCCTGGTCGTCTCTCCGCCAGGAACCCAGATGGACCTCATAGATAGACATCGGTTCCTGTTGCCAGTTGGAAGTGGCTCGGTTGTTTATCCACTCCCCGTCACCCCACTCATAGTCACTGTCAGAGACCACGATGGCCGCTGTGTCAGGGCGGCATTGAAAAAAATTCCCATAGGGGTCTGTACGCAGTGAGATGTGTCCGTCCTGAGTGCGGATTTCGAATTTGTACAAACTGCCATGCTGCAGTTCGGGAATGAACAGCTCCCAGACGCCGGAGCCTCCCCTTGAACGCATGGGGTTAACCCGTCCGTCCCACTGGTTGAAATTACCCACCACGGAAACTCTGGCGGCGTTCGGCGCCCAGACGGCAAACAGTATTCCGCTTATCCCGACTGTTTCATACGGGTGGGCGCCGAAGAAGCGGTAGGCATGACGGTGCTTGCCTTCGCTGAATAGGTGGAGGTCGAACTCCGGCAAAAGGGGCGGAAAACAGTATGGATCGTAGGCTTTTCGGATCTGCCCTGATTTGTCCTGCCACTCCAGCCGATAGTGCTCATCGACCATGTCGGCCGCTGTCTCCAGCTCAAAAAAATCGGTGCCGTGAAGACGCCTGAAAGGGTGCTGTCCATCCTCCAAAGTGACTTTTTCGGCCTGTGGCATGAATACCCTGATGCGACAGTCGTCACCATGGACATGTCTGCCCAACACCTCGAACGGATCATGGTGACGGGCATCAATAATCCGTTTCAACGCCACTGGAATTTTACTCATCATAGACTTTAAGAAACCTGCTTTGAACGGTACGCCTTGAAGGGGACATGATGTTAACATACCAACACTTCCGTCTCATCAACAGGTTGATACTCAATTGAGAGCGGGGCACATAATTAAACTAGGGCCGATTGGATGAGTGTTAACAGGCGCTAGCTACTTACGAGTAGGATTTGCAGTAATTTTCGGCCAGCCTTGGCTATGGAGGAGTAATCGATGACTGAACAGAGTCCGCGTTTCGTCAGCCGGCTGACTCGCAATACGCTTGCCCTGATACTGGCGGGTGGACGCGGTTCCCGACTCAAGCACCTGACTAAATGGCGTTCGAAGCCTGCGGTGCCCTTTGGAGGGAAGTTCAGGATCGTCGATTTCCCCCTCTCCAACTGTATCAATTCCGGTATTCGCCAGGTCGGGGTGCTGACGCAATACAAAGCCCATTCACTGTTGTTGCATATTCAGCGTGGTTGGGGCTTTCTGCGGGGTGAATTTGGTGAATTCGTGGAGTTGCTCCCGGCCCAGCAGCGCATCGAAAGCAGCTGGTACGAGGGTACGGCTGACGCGGTCTACCAAAATCTGGATATCCTCCGCAGCCACAACCCGGACTATGTATTGGTCCTGGCGGGAGACCATATCTATAAAATGGATTACGGCACCATGATCGCCGAACATGTGGAATCCGGCGCCGATATGACCGTTGGCTGCCTCACGGTCGATCTGGAGAGTGCCAAAGAGTTTGGTGTGATGACGGTGGATAGTGACGGATGGGTGGTCGATTTCCATGAGAAACCCGCCAATCCGAAGCCGATTCCAGGTAAGGAGAATGAGGCTCTGGCCTCGATGGGAATCTATGTGTTTAACCGTAAGTTCTTGTTTGAACAGTTGATTAAAGATGCGGATACGCCCAACTCATCCCACGATTTCGGCAAGGACATCATACCCAAAGTGATCGAGAAATACCGTGTGATGGCCTATCGTTTCAGAGATGCCACCAGCGGCAAGCAGGCCTATTGGCGGGATGTGGGTACGATTGATGCGTTCTGGACGGCCAATCTGGAGCTGATTGGCGTTACACCCCCCCTCAATCTCTATGACCGGAGTTGGCCGATCTGGACCTATCAGGAGCAGTTGCCGCCGGCAAAGTTTGTTTTTGATGACGATGAGCGTAGAGGCATGGCGGTTGACTCCATGGTTTCTGGCGGATGCGTCATATCGGGCGCCAAAGTAACGAATTCACTGCTTTTTTCCAATGTGCGTGTCAATTCCTACAGTGAAGTGAATGAAACCGTTGTTTTGCCGGATGTTAACATCGGACGCAACTGCCGTATCAGCAAGGCGGTGATCGATCGTGGATGCGATATACCGGAGGGCACGGTCATCGGTGAGGACCCGGACCTGGATGCGGAACGCTTTTATGTCAGCGAAAAGGGTATCGTATTGGTGACGCCGGAAATGTTAGGCCAGGTAATCCACCATGTCAGATGATATAGATCCGGACAACCGTTTGCAGGTTGTCTTATGCTGGCACATGCATCAGCCCTACTATAAGGGGCCGGATGATAGTGAGTACCTGTTACCCTGGGTCTATCTGCACGGCATCAAAGACTACTCTGATATGGCGGCCCATCTGGAACACACGCCGGATGCCAAGGCGGTGGTGAATTTTGCCCCTGTTTTGTTGGAACAGATCGATGACTATGCCACCCAGATCAAGGCATGGCTGAATAAAGGTACGTTGATTCGCGATCCGTTACTGGCGGCGCTCGCCGGACCGGGGCTTCCGGTGGATACGGTATCCCGCAAGGCAATTATTTCCGCCTGTATCAAGGCCAACGAAAACCGACTCATCAGCCGTTTCAAACATTTCAGTGAATTGGCGGCGCTGGCCAAGCATGCATTGGAAAATGAGGCCATGATTGCCTATTTCAACGATCAATATCTGGTCGATCTTTTGATCTGGTACCATCTGGCCTGGGTCGGCGAATGCCAGCGGATGAACGATATCAGGGTGCGGTCCTTGCAGGCAAAGGGGCATGGATTCGACCAGGACGACCGGCGTCGTATGATCGAGTTGATCTGGGAGATTTTGAGCAACCTCACCCAGCGTTATGCAACACTGGCGAATCAGGGCCAGGTAGAGCTTTCGGTGACACCCTACGCCCACCCGATCATTCCCCTGCTGGCAGATATAAATGCCGCCAAAGAGGCCTTGCCGACGATTGCTATGCCCGGGTTGGAGGAGTATCCAGGTGGTGAATCCCGGGCTCGTTGGCATATGCGTAAAGGCATCGAGGTATTCAAGAACTATTTTGGCTTTAAGCCAAAAGGGTGCTGGCCTTCAGAGGGTGGGGTCAGTGAGGCGACCCTGAAGATGCTGGAGGAGGAGGGCTTTGAATGGGCAGCCACCGGGCAACAGGTATTGAATAACAGCCTGATGGCCGGAGGCGGCGATTCACCCCTTCCCGACAATTGGGTGCATTCGGCCTACTGTGTCCAGGAGGGCCATCTGAACATGTTCTTTCGGGACGATGGCCTCTCCGATCTGATCGGATTCACCTACGGTGAGTGGCATTCCGACGATGCGGTGGGGGATTTGATAAACCATCTAGTAAATATCGCCGATGCCTGTCAGGACAATCCCGATGCCGTGGTCTCGATAATCATGGACGGGGAGAACGCCTGGGAATACTACCCCTACAATGGAAGCTACTTTCTACGGGCCATGTACGAACGTCTATCACAACATCCCCGGTTAGCTCTAACCACCTTTTCAGAAGTGTTGGATCGTCAACGGCAGCCTCCTCCCAGACTCTCGAAACTGGTGGCGGGCAGTTGGGTTTACGGTACCTTCACTACCTGGATCGGAGACAAGGACAAGAATCGCGCCTGGGATCTGCTGGGGGATGCGAAGAAGGTATATGATAACGTATTGGCGCAGAATAAATTCAGCAAGCGAAAGCTGGCGGAGTTGGAAAAACAGTTAGCGATTTGTGAGGGGTCTGATTGGTTCTGGTGGTCTGGAGACTATAATCCAGGTGAAACCGTCAGTGATTTCGAACAGCTGTTTCGCAGCCAGCTTTCCTACCTTTTCGACCTGCTGGGAGAACCCAAACCCGACTATCTATCTCAAGTCTTCGCCGTAGGAAGTGGTAATCCATCCCTGGGTGGGGTTATGAAGAAAAATGATTGATGTGATGAGACACGTGAATGAATAATGTCGCCGAAGAAAGTTTTCGGCCAGTCCATCAGATTTTGACCCGTCGCCGGGCAGGCATTCTTTTACATATCACGTCCCTTCCCGGGCCGGGTGTGGTTGGGGATCTGGGCAGGGATGCCTATCATTTCGTCGATTTCCTGGTCTCCTCGGGGGTGAGCGTATGGCAGATTCTGCCGATCGGGCCCACCATGCATGACAATTCACCCTATCAGAGCAGTTCCGTCTATGCCGGCAATCCCCGCCTGATAAGTCTGGAGCTGCCTCTGCAAAAGGGTTGGCTTGAAGCCATACCCGAAAGCGAGGATGTACTCTCCGACGCAGTGAAAAGCTATGCCATAAAACTGGCTTGGGAAGGGTTTAAGGAACGCGCCGATAAGGTTGACAGGGACGATTACCAGCGCTTTGTAGCAGAGCAGAAGCACTGGCTTGAGGATTATGTCCTGTTCCAGGCATTGCACCAGGAAGAGGGGGGCTGTTGGTGGAATTGGCATACTACCCTGAGGGACAGGGAACCACAGGCGATTGCAGAGACAAGAGCACGCTTTACAGAAACCGTTGACGTTATACGTTTCGAACAATATCTGTTTTTCACCGAGTGGATGAATCTGAAGCATTATGCCAATGAGCGTGGGGTACTGCTATTTGGCGATCTTCCCATCTTCGTGGCTCATGATAGTGCTGAAGTGTGGGCCCATCGTGAGTTCTTTGATCTGCTCGGGGATGGTCATCCAAGGGTGGTTGCCGGTGTGCCTCCCGACTATTTTTCAGAGACCGGGCAGCGCTGGGGTAATCCGCTCTATTGCTGGGAAAGGCTGGAAGCGGATGATTTTCCATTCTGGATCGAACGCCTCAGGGCTCAGTCAACCCTGTTCGATTTTTTGCGTATCGACCATTTTCGGGGTTTTGAAGCCTACTGGGAGATACCGGCGGAGGAAAAGACGGCGGTCAATGGCAGGTGGGTGGAGGCCCCCGGCGAAAGATTGTTCGAACAACTCTATACCGATCTGCCGGATCTGGAGCTGGTGGCAGAGGATTTGGGCGTGATCACACCGGAGGTGGATGCGTTGCGCAAGGCCTATCATTTGCCCGGCATGAAGATCCTGCAGTTTGCTTTTTCCGGAGGGGCGGATAACCCCTACCTCCCGTTCCATCACACCCGAGACTCGGTGGTCTATACCGGAACCCACGACAATGACACCACCCTGGGCTGGTATAGGGGGCTTGATGATGGAACCCGCGAGTTTGTCGATGACTATCTGGGCAAGCCGCGAGAGGCCATGCCATGGCCTCTGGTTCGTGCTGCCCTGGCTTCCAGGGCGAATCTGGCGGTTATCCCTTTCCAGGATGTGCTGGCCCTTGATGGGGCTCATCGGATGAACACGCCTGGCACCACTGAGGGCAATTGGGATTGGAGATTCGATTGGGAACAGATTAAGCACGGCACCGCCGAGCGCCTGTTACGTTCCATCAAGATGTACGGCAGATAAGGGTCAATGTGTGATGTATTATCAGCACGACATGTATGGTTGCCACGTTGATATCATAAGTGGTGAGGGCGATCGCGAAAAAAAACCACTCCGACACCAGGCCGAAGTGGCTATACCAAAGGAGGATGGAGGAGATAAGCCGCCGTCACAATGCAGTTCCGGCTGACTTGGCACTATTTCACCATCCACAGACTTATGTTTCATTGAGAAAAATCAATTCATTCACAATGTAACAATTTGCACAACCGATTGGATTGGATTCAACAGCCCTTAATCTTCTTCGCTGGGATCCTCCGCGGATGAGGACTTGTGACTGCCGCCGGCGAGAAAGAGTGCGGCGACGCCCAGTGCCAGGAGGATGATCAGTGAGATGGCTATCAGTATGTTACTCATGGATTACGGCGCTCTCTTAATTGGTGTTTTTCGAGTATCATTGTGCTTTTTCCGACCTGCAGGATAAAGGCCCAATGTTGATTCTCGGTGGCGCACCAGCCCTTTCTGAATTTCGTCTACAGAAACTCGCCCAACGTCTCTCCGGTTTGCTAAACGGAAAAGTGGGTGTTGGCTCGGAGTATCTCCATTTCGCCGATGTCAACCAGTCCCTCGATGAGAGAGAGAGGGCAGTGCTCGACAACCTGTTGCGCTATGGGCCTGCCATGCCTGATATCCGGCATGATGGCACACTTTTGTTGGTGGTCCCGCGACCCGGCACTCTCTCGCCCTGGTCTACCAAGGCCACCGATATCGCCCACCACTGCGGGTTACAGAAAATACAACGCCTGGAACGCGGCTTGGCATTCTATCTGACCCTGGATGAGAGGGGTCTTGACAGTAGACAGTATGTGATTGCGGCCGAACAGTTGCGTGACCGCATGACCGAAATTGTGCTGTCGGACGCTGAGGATGCGACCTGCCTATTCAATCGGGCCGAGCCTAAGCACTACATCCAAGTGGATATTCTGGGGGGTGGGGAGAGGGCGTTACACAATGCCAATACGGAGTTGGGCCTTGCACTGTCGGAAGATGAGATCGAATACCTGGTGGAGAGCTTTCAGTCCCTGCAACGTAATCCCACCGATGTGGAACTGATGATGTTTGCCCAGGCCAATTCAGAACACTGCAGGCATAAGATATTCAACGCAGACTGGATTATCGACGGAGAGCATCAGCAGCGATCTCTGTTTGAGATGATTCGCAATACGACCGACAGTTCGCCGGCTGAAGTCCTTTCGGCGTACAAGGACAATGCCGCTGTCATCAGCGGTCCGAGCGCAGAGCGTTTCGTGCTTGATCCGGAAACCAATGTCTACAGCTTCGGCCAGGAGGAGATCCACATTCTGATGAAGGTGGAGACCCACAACCACCCAACGGCGATCTCTCCCGATCCGGGGGCGGCCACGGGATCCGGGGGTGAGATTCGTGACGAGGGGGCGACGGGAAAGGGCGCCAAGCCGAAGGCGGGCCTGTGCGGTTTTTCAGTCTCCAATCTGCGTATTCCCGATGGTGAAATGCCTTGGGAGGTCGATTATGGCAAACCTGGCCGCATCGTTTCCGCACTGGATATCATGCTGGAGGGCCCGGTCGGCGCCGCTTCATTCAATAATGAATTCGGCCGCCCGAACCTGAATGGATATTTCCGCACTTATGAGGCCCGGGTGCCCGGGCCGGTTGGAGAGGAGCTGCGGGGTTACCACAAACCGATCATGTTGGCGGGTGGTTTGGGGAATATCCGCGCCGAACATATCGAAAAGGGCGGCTTTCCCAGTGGGTCACCCTTGATTGTTCTCGGGGGACCGGCCATGCTGATCGGTCTTGGCGGCGGCGCGGCTTCCAGCATGGCGAGTGGTACTTCTGCGGAGGATCTCGACTTTGCATCCGTCCAGCGCTCAAACCCGGAGATGCAGCGTCGTTGTCAAGAGGTGATCGATGCTTGTTGGGTGCGGGGTGACGCCAATCCGATTCTGTTTATCCACGATGTGGGCGCCGGTGGCCTCTCCAATGCCTTGCCGGAGCTGGTTCACGACGCCGCATTAGGCGGACGTTTCGAGCTGCGCACAGTGCCGAATGACGATCCCGGAATGTCACCGATGGAAATCTGGTGCAATGAGTCCCAGGAACGCTATGTCATGGCCATCGATGTGGATAAGCTGGATGAATTCAAGGCGATCTGTGAGCGTGAACGCTGTCCCTATGCTATCGTCGGCGAGGCGATGGATGAGGAGCATCTGGTTTTGGGTGACGCCCATTTCGACAATAATCCCATCGATATACCGATGAGCCTGCTGTTCGGGAAACCGCCGCGCATGCTGCGGGATGTGCGACGCAAGACCTTTCAAAAACAGCAGCTCGATTTTTCCGGCGTCGATCTCAAACAGGCTGCCCTGAGGGTGCTGCAGCTGCCGACTGTGGCCAACAAGACTTTCCTGATCACTATCGGCGATCGTTCGATCACCGGCATGGTGAATCGTGATCAGATGGTGGGGCCCTGGCAGGTCCCGGTTGCTGACCTGGCAGTGACATCCTCCGGGTTGATGGGGTACACCGGTGAGGCCATGGCGATGGGAGAGAGGACTCCGTTGGCACTGCTGGATGCCCCTGCATCCGGACGCATGGCGATCGGTGAAGCGATTACCAATATAGCGGCGGCGAGAATCGAAAAACTGTCCGATATCAAGCTCTCCGCCAATTGGATGGCGCCGGCCGGACATCCCGGGGAGGACGCGAAGCTCTATGAAACGGTGAAGGCGGTGGGTATGGAGTTGTGTCCGGCCTTGGGTATCGCCATCCCGGTGGGTAAGGATTCTATGTCGATGAAGACGGTGTGGCATGAGGGTGACCAGGAGTTTGCGGTGACTGCACCCCTTTCCCTGATCGTCTCCGCCTTTGCCCCGGTGATGGATATCAGGTCCACCCAAACACCGATGTTGCGTAGCGATGCCGGGGATTCCGATTTGATTCTGATCGACCTGGGAAAGGGAAAGAACCGCCTGGGGGCCACCGCGTTGGCCCAGGTCTATCAACAGATTGGCCACCATGGTGCCGACCTGGAGGATCCGGATGCCTTGCAACGCTTTTTCGCACTGATTCAGGAACTCAACCAGAACGATCTGATATTGGCCTATCATGACCGTTCGGACGGCGGACTGTTCACAACAATCTGTGAAATGGCATTCGCCGGTCGTTGTGGTGTGAGTGTGGAGATCGATGATCTGGGGGACGATGACCTTGCCATACTCTTCAGTGAGGAGTTGGGGGCGGTGATACAAGTGCCTCACCGTGATACCGATGAAGTACTGAAGATGTTGAGCGATGATGGGCTCGGACGCTGCAGCCATGTGATCGGAACCCTCAACGGTGATGACCGGATTGAATTCACACGGGCCGGAAAAAAGGTGCTGTGTGCCGCCAGGGTAGAATTTCAACAGGCCTGGTCGGAGACCACGCGTCAGATGCAGGCATTGCGCGACAATCCTGACTGCGCTCAGGAGGAGTATGATCGTATCGCTGAGGCGGATCCCGGTATCCAGATAAAACTCAGCTTCGATCCCGATGAAGATATTGCCTCACCGATGGTGGCCACCGGCGTCAGGCCGCCAATGGCGATATTGCGTGAGCAGGGCGTCAATGGGCAGCTGGAGATGGCGGCGGCTTTCCACCGCGCCGGATTCGAGTGTGTGGATCTGCATATGTCGGATATCATCGAGGGTCGTGTCGGCCTGAGTGGTTTCAGAGGCCTGGTGGCCTGCGGCGGATTTTCATATGGGGATGTATTGGGCGCGGGAGAGGGTTGGGCCAAGTCCGCCCTGTTCAACAGTCGGGCCAGGGATGAGTTCGAAGCCTTTTTCAACCGCCAGGATACCTTCGCGCTTGGTGTCTGTAACGGCTGCCAGATGCTCTCCAATCTGCATCAACTGATTCCGGGCGCCGATCACTGGCCCCATTTCGTGCGTAACCGATCCGAGCAGTTCGAGGCGCGACTTGTAACGGTGGAGATCTGTGACACACCATCCATCCTATTGAACGGAATGAGCGGTTCCAAAGTGCCGATCGTTGTGGCCCATGCCGAGGGGCGCGCCGAGTTCAACGATCCGCAGCATCTACAGGATGCAGCTGAACTCACGGTGATGCGCTATCTCGAAAACAGCGGTGAATTGGCAAGCCGCTATCCGGCCAATCCAAACGGTTCTCCCGCAGGGATCGCGGGGCTCTGTAACAAGGATGGCCGGGTGACGATCATGATGCCGCATCCGGAGCGTGTCACCCGTACGGTTCAGTACTCCTGGCACCCGGATGATTGGGACGAGGACGCCCCATGGCTGCGACTGTTTCGCAATGCCCGGGTCTGGGTGGATTGAAGGCACTGCAGCGAGCAGAGTCCAGTTATGTGTTGTCAGCGGTGACCGGCACTCATTTGCGACCTCTGTTTCGCTACCCGATCGGTGCCTGAACCAAACCGGTTTTCAGAGAGAGTGTTCATCTCCCAGTTTGCGTGCGGACTTGTGGGTCAATCCTGGATGATTCTTGAGTGCATAACCGGCGAAGTGGAGATTTAGAATCGCTTCCTGGAGGCTGTTACGCAGGGAGGAGTTGGGTGAGTCGAGGTGCTGCGCCAGTGCCTTCAACGGTACCTCAAGATGATGTGGGTGTACCGCTACCGGCAGATTCAAGCGACCGGCGAGATTCAGGAAGGGATCGAGGGGGGCGACATCCGGTTGGTTGTGATGATGAGCCCGGCAAGAATAGATGAGTTCCACATCCTCCGGTATCACATTCAGATACTCCCTATAGGTCTCGGCAAGGGCTTCACTGATGGCGGTCTCACCATTGATTACAGATCGGACTATCTGGGTAATGCCTCGGGCGGATTGCAGGTTTGGTTCGCAAGCAAGTATCGCAGCCATCAGGTGTCGTTGCGTTTTGCTCAGATTGTTGGCCTGGTAACCGGACATATTGAATTGGCGTTGATCCGCGAGGTTCCTTAGAAAAGCCTGAGTACAGACAAAATACCTTGATGTATAGTGAAACAACTCTTCGGCACAACCACCCCAGCCGGCATGGAACTCCGGATAGTACAAACCATCAACACACTTCAAGTTGCCATTCATGGTGTCTGACCTTTCTTGATGCCGTGTTGTCTATTGGGTGATTACTGCCGACTTGTCTGTCAGATGCATCAGGCATGAGAGGCCATGCCTCTCGTAGGATAATATAGCTTAAATGTGGGTAATAACCCACCGAAAATGTGTTGTCATCGATCTCTTTTTATATTCAATCTATTGATTTTAAATTAAAATTTAATAGATTGGCCGGCGGGTTTGCCTGGCTGCCGGGGAGGGTCCGTCAGGCGAGGGCTTGATAGCGGGTGCAGATCCGATCAAGCACCCAAGCGGAGCGCGTTGTACGCTAAATTAGGGTATATGTCGGATTTCCCTCCCACCGATGGATTGCGTATCGGGATAATTCCGACAAAGCGGGTTGGAAAGGAGTGAAATCAACAGGTTGCCATACCGATGAATTGAATGGTATCTAAAGCTGGATTAGCTGTGTTGGACTATATAGACTGAACGGATGGATAAGGATGAAGTTTCCAGGGACGGTGATTCATCAGGGAAAAATAACAAAATCAGGCTTGGCTATGGAATCGAGTGGAAGCGCTGTTAACCATTGCATACTCAACTCAGGTAAATGAACGATATTATTTTACAGATAAAGAACTATATTCGGTCGGCATGGCGCTTTAGATGGCCGGCGGTTGCAGTCGCATGGGCAGTTGCTTTGATTGGCTGGGCGGCAATATTCATTCTGCCTGATAAATATGAATCCGAAGCAAAGGTGTATGTGGATACCGAGAGCGTGCTGCGGCCGCTTCTCGAGGGTCTGGCGGTGCAAAACGACATGAATCAACGTCTGCACTTGATGACCAGAACCCTGCTGAGTCATGAGAATCTACAAAAGCTGATACTCCAAACAGACTTGGATCACCTCGCTACAAACCATGAAGAGCGCGAACAACTTATAGACTGGCTAAGGAAAACCATCGTAATCGATGTCGATCGACGACGTATTCCAGGTACTCGTGAAACGGAGAATTTCTATACCATCAGATATATCTATAGTGACCGTTTCATGGCGCAAAAAGTGGTACAGGTATTGCTCGACATCTTTGTCGAGAGCGCATTGGGCGATACCCGTATCGAGTCGGATGCCGCACAGAAGTTTCTGCAACAACAGATTCGGGAATATGAAACCAGACTTGTCGAGGCCGAAAACAAACTGACCGAATTCAAACGCAAGAATGTCGATACCTTGCCCCGGGAAGGGGCTGGCATATTCCAACGACTTGAAGAGGCCAGGACGGGACTTGAGGAGATTCAGCTGCAACTCAAAGAGGCCCGGATTCGACGTGACGAGCTTAAGCGGCAATACACGACAACACTTGCGGAAGAGGAGCAGAGGAGAGCCAGTCTTGGTGTATCCGCAAATGCCGATTCACCGACGGCACAGCGTCTGCTCGCGATGCAGACACGCCTGGATGAACTGCTCCTGCGGTATACGGAGGAGCATCCGGATGTTCAGGAGTTGAAGGAAACCATTGAGGATTTGAAGCGGCAGGCGGCTGCGGCGCCGCCCGTGGCGGCGAGTGCGCTTAGTGCACCGAGTTCAGTGTCTACGGCGTTAGAGCAGTTGAAACTCTCCTATCGCCAATCAGAGGTCGAGTTGAGGACGATTCGGCTGCGTCATGATGAGTATCAAGCCCGAGTCGATGAACTCAAAAAGAAACTGGATACCCTGCCTAAAGTTGAAGCGGAGTTGACCCGGCTGAACCGTGACTACTCCATCAATAAAGAGAACTACCAGGAATTGGTGCAAAGGCTCGGATCGGCGAGGATGTCGGAACAGGCCGATGAGGCCGGCGACAATCTAAAATTCAGAATTGTTGAGCCGCCCAAGGTTCCCATACTCCCCGTCGGTCCAAAACGACTGTTGTTGTCCGCCCTGGTCCTGCTGGGTGCGTTGGGCATTGGTGGAGGCCTGGCATTCCTGCTGTCGACAATTAAGCCCGTCTATTTTGATATGCGCACACTCAGAGCGGAGTTGGAGTTTCCTGTTCTGGGTCAGGTAACGAGAATAATGACGGATGATGTAAGGATGAAGCGGCGGCTTGAAATCAGTGGTTTTGTATCTGTCGTTGTCCTGCTGTTTCTGCTGTTCGTCGGTATCGTACTCATTCATGTCATGGGAATGAGGGAAGACATCATTGTGCTGGTCAAACAATCGGGTCTTCTCTCGCTTCTCGGCAATGGTATGTAAATCCCTCCCATAGGGATGGTTTGATCGATCAGGCCGCTCTCAATAGCACAGGACTCAGATCCGATATTTTGATATATTTCCGCCCTTCCACTATGGCCGGAGAGAACGAGATGTTCAAAAAAAGCATGCAGATTCAGGGTTATGACGACGAACTTTGGGCAGCCATAGAGGCGGAGGAGCGGCGCCAGGAAGAGCATATTGAACTCATAGCATCAGAAAACTACACCAGCCCAAGGGTCATGCAGGCCCAGGGTGGAGTGATGACCAACAAATATGCGGAGGGATATCCGCGGAAGCGCTATTATGGCGGTTGTGAAAATGTCGATGTTGCCGAGCAGCTGGCCATCGATCGTGCCAAGGCGCTGTTCGGTGCGGACTATGCCAATGTGCAGCCCCATTCCGGTTCCCAGGCCAATGCAGCGGTCTATATGGCATTGTGTGAGCCTGGGGATACCATACTCGGCATGAGTCTGGCGCATGGTGGTCATCTGACCCATGGCGCCAAGCCCAACTTCTCCGGAAAAATATATAATGCAATCCAATATGGATTGAATCCCGATAGCGGTGAAATCGACTACGACGAAGTCGAGCGCCTGGCCACAGAGCATAAGCCGAAAATGATCGTGGCCGGTTTTTCAGCCTATTCAAGGGTGGTCGATTGGCAACGATTTCGCGATATTGCCGATGAAGTGGGCGCCTATCTGTTTGTCGATATGGCCCACGTTGCCGGCCTGATAGCCGCCGGACATTACCCCAATCCTGTACAGATTGCGGATGTCACCACGACCACCACACATAAGACCCTGCGTGGACCGCGTGGCGGGTTGATCCTGGCCAAGGCCAATCTGGAAATCGAAAAGAAGTTGAATTCTCTGGTCTTTCCAGGCACGCAGGGCGGCCCGTTAATGCATGTTATCGCAGCCAAGGCCGTGGCCTTCAAGGAGGCGATGGAACCTGAATTCAAGGCGTATCAACGGGATGTCATCGAGAATGCGCGTGCCATGGCCAAGGTCTTCATGGAACGGGGATATGATGTGGTCTCCAAGGGAACGGATGATCATCTCTTCCTCGTCAGTTTCATCGAGGCAGGCCTGACCGGTAAAGATGTCGATGCCTGGCTGGGTGCGGCGAATATCACTGTGAACAAGAATGCGGTACCCAATGATCCTCAGCCGCCATTTGTGACATCGGGGATAAGGGTCGGCACGCCTGCGGTTACAACCCGTGGTTTCAGCGAAAAGGATTGCGTGGAATTGACGGGTTGGATGTGTGATGTGATCGACAGTCGGGGTGATCAGGCGGTTATCGATGAAGTCAGGGCAAAGGTTCTTGCAATCTGTGCCAAATATCCTGTTTATAGGGATTAATGATGAATTTTGAGTGCTGAATGCTGGATGCAATGCGCATGCTTCATACGGTTATTAAGCGATGTAGGTGCGTGCAGAGTGAGCATTAAAATTCGAAACTCAAAATTCAAAATTCAAAATTTATAAAGATGCGTTGTCCATTCTGTGGGGCTCAGGATACAAAAGTTATCGACTCCCGACTTGCAGGAGAGGGTGATCAGATTCGCAGGCGTCGCGAGTGCACGGTCTGCAAGGAGCGCTTCACTACCTACGAGACGGCGGAACTCAACCTTCCCTGGGTGGTAAAACAGGATGGCAGTCGGGTTCATTTCGACGGTCGCAAGCTTCGTGCGGGAATGGCTCGCGCACTGGAAAAGAGACCGGTGAGCGCCGAGCACCTGGATACGGCAATCAACCACATCACCCGAAAATTGATGGCGGGTGGTGAGCGGGAGATCGCTTCGCTGGCGATTGGTGAACTGGTTATGGATGAGTTGAAGCGGCTGGATCAGGTTGCCTATGTCAGGTTCGCTTCCGTATATCGAAAATTTGAAGACGTGAATGCCTTTCGCGAAGAGATCGAAAAGCTGGAGCAACAACCGAGTCCTGAAGAGCATCGGCGACAGCTTGAACTGTTGCGTGACGAGGAAAAGAAGCGTTGAACAGTGCCCTCGACCAACGCTTTATGGCGCGGGCCATTCAACTTGCCAGGCGGGGTTGGTACAGCACCCACCCAAATCCCCGTGTCGGCTGCCTGATCGTCAAACAGGGTGAGGTCATTGCCGAAGGTTACCACCGGCGTGCCGGGGAACCCCACGCCGAGCGTAATGCCCTGGCAAAAGCAGGTGTGGCCGCCAGTGGGGCGACAGCCTATGTAACCCTGGAGCCATGCTGCCATCAGGGCAGGACACCCCCGTGCACTGAGGCCCTTATTGAGTCGGGTGTGAAACGCGTCGTGGTGGGGATGCGTGACCCGAATCCCTTGGTAGCGGGGCAAGGCCTGGAACTGTTGCGTCGAGCCGGCATCCAGGTCACTGAGGGAGTGATGCGGTCACAGGTGGAGGCACTTAACCCGGGGTTTATCAAGCGCATGATCCATGGGCTGCCCTATATACGGTGTAAAATGGCTATGAGTCTGGATGGCCGCACAGCCATGGCTGATGGTGAGAGCCAATGGATAACCTCGCTCGCGGCCCGGGTGGATGTGCAAAGGTTGCGGGCTCAGAGTGCAGCCATACTCACGGGCGTAGGGACCCTGCTGGCCGATGATCCCTCTATGAATGTCCGCTTGTCCGCAATGGAGCTGGGTCTTGAAAAAGGGGTTCCGATACCACACCCGGTTCGGGTAGTGCTGGATCCTGAACTTGCTACACCGGGGGACGCAAAAATGCTCGGTTTGCCTGGACCCACACTGATTATCTGCAGTGACGAGCAACCGGTCCATGGCGCCGCACTGGAGGCGGCCGGCGCACAAATAGTGAGGCTGCCGGGAGACAAACAGCGACTCGATCTACACCAGGTAATACGCTTTCTGGGAGAACGGGAGATCAATGAGGTTCTGTTGGAGTCGGGGGCGACCCTGGCCGGCGCGATGCTGGAACAGGGTCTGGTGGATGAGCTGATAATCTATCAGGCACCGCATCTGATGGGAAACAAGGGACGAGGCCTCTTCCTTCTCCCCGGTATTGCGCGAATGGCCGATCGAATCGCTTTGCAGGTGACGGATTTACGTCAGGTTGGAACCGATATTCGCATTACTGCAAAACTTAGTGAAACCGGGGGCTGAGCATGTTTACCGGCATCATCCAGGCAGTCGGCACTATTGCCGGCATTGAGACCAGACAGGGTGATCTGCGCTTGACGGTCAACGGCGGTCAGCTCGATATGAGCGATGTGACATTGGGTGACAGCATCGCCACCAACGGTATCTGCCTGACAGTGATCGATTTGTCGCGAGAGGGTTTCAGCGCCGATGTATCACGGGAGACACTCTCACTCACCACGCTTGAGAAACTGCAACCCGGGAGTCCGGTGAACCTGGAAAAGGCGTTAACCCTGAGTACCCCCCTGGGGGGGCATCTGGTGAGTGGTCATGTGGATGGTGTGGGGCGTGTAGCGGAACGGCGCGATGACGCCCGCTCGATACGTTTCAGGATAGAAGCGCCGGCAGGCTTGGCGCGCTATATTGCCCATAAAGGATCGATCTGTGTCGATGGTGTAAGCCTGACTGTGAACGGCGTGGAGGGCTCCGGTTTTGATTTGAATATCGTCCCCCATACACTGAGACAGACCATTATGGATAACTACCGGGCAGGCAGTGAAGTCAACCTTGAAGTCGATCTGGTTGCCCGCTACCTGGAGCGCCTGGCGTTGGGTGGAGAGGAGACAAAAAGCAGTGTCTCGGGGGTGACCGAGACACTGCTTAAGAAGCGCGGTTTTATTCGAGGTTAGGCTGCCGATTCAGTCGTCTTCATTGATGCGCAGCACCAAACGGGCCACGGGGCCCTGCCAGGTATGCACCCTGGCATCGAGGTCGCTTATGCCGCCCAATGGATCGTCATCACCGATCACGCCCCGATGCAGATGGACTGTCCGATTGTGATCCGCTGCCACTGAGGCAACGCCTCCACTCCCTGAATTGCCACCGGGATCGGCCGGTATTCCAGGTGTACCCGGAGCGCCGCCGCCGGTAATGATTTCGTCATTCGCTTCGGTACCGGCATCATAACCGTGCAAGTAGTAGGTGTAAGTCCCTTTTTTCTTGGGGATTCTCAACCCATCGAGGCCGACAAAGCCGTCATTGGTGGGTAACAGCATGCCCACGATCGAGAGGTATCGGTTTCTCTTCCTTGGCCTGTCGATGACCGCCTCGGCACTGGCGCCCGGCGCCAACAGGCCGGAAGCCGGATTGGCGACATACTCGCCGCCGGCTGCTTCCAGATCGCCTATCAGACCATCGATGTTGCCGCCTTCGGCCATAGCCTGCAGATTGGCGGAGGCTGGTGCGCTGATCTCAAACAGATGGGTATTGCTGTTGTGGGCCGCTACCAGCAATGGCGTGAAGTAGATGGCGTTTGTCAGATTCGTGACCTCAATACTGATCTCTCTTCCGTCTGCCAAGGTGTTTGCAGAGATAAGCAGGCCGACGGATGCGGCAATGGCGGTCAGGGTTTTTTTCATGATCTTCTCCTCTTTGAGATAAGGGCGGTATTTTTACTATGTATGCAGAGTCTGTACCTCTGACTTCCATTTCCGGTCACGAAATCATCACAAATAGATCACATGGGAGGAGTTGACCGGCAATTGACCCCGCCACCTGGAATAAATGCACAGGAACCTGGTGGATGAATTTCAGATGCCCTGATTAGATTGCTCTGTTACAATAAGCGGTTAACTTTGAACACAACTTCATGGGCAGTACATGACGCTTAACACCACAGAAGAGATCATTGACGACCTGAGGCGGGGGAAGATGGTCATCATCATGGATGATGAGGATCGTGAAAATGAGGGCGATTTGGTGATGGCGGCTGAGTGCGTGACAGCGGACGCCATCAATTTCATGGCCCGTTATGGACGCGGTTTGATCTGTCTGACTCTCACCAAGGAGCGGTGCAGCCAGCTGCGGCTGCCACTGATGGTCACTACCGATGATGAGCTTTCCGCCACTAACTTCACGGTGTCCATTGAGGCGGCGGATGGGGTCACTACAGGGATTTCCGCAGCAGACCGCTCCACTACCATCCGAGCAGCCGTGGCCCAAGATGCAAAACCGCAGGATCTTGTCCAGCCGGGACATATCTTTCCCCTGATGGCGCAACCCGGTGGCGTACTGGTGCGTGCGGGTCACACAGAGGCGGGCTGTGATTTGTCGCGTCTCGCGGGTCATTCGCCGGCTTCGGTTATCGTTGAGATCCTCAATGAGGACGGAACCATGGCCCGCCGTCCCGATCTGGAGAGATTCGCTGCAGATTTCGGACTGAAGATCGGGACCATTGCCGATCTGATTCACTACAGAATAAAAAACGAGACCACTATCGAACGGGTGAGTGAGTGTAATTTTCCCACGCAATTCGGCGATTTTCGACTGGTTGCCTACCAGGATATGGTGGACAACGAACTCCACCTGGCACTCGTCAGGGGGCATCCCGCCGCCGACCGGCCGACGCTGGTCAGGGTCCACATGCAGAACAGTCTCTGTGATCTCTTCGAAGCTAAAATCAGTGAATGCGGGTGGCCGTTGCGAAATGCCATGAGTATGATCGGCAAGGAGGATGAGGGTGTCATCGTGGTGCTGAGGAATCACGATACGGCCAGAGAGATGGTGCAGAGAATGATCGACATGCAGGCTCTCGACAACTCGCAGAAGAAGTTTATCAAGCGAGACAACAGCAAGGAGTTGCGAACCTATGGTGTCGGGGCACAGATACTGTTCGATCTCGGGGTGAGAAAAATGCGGGTGCTCAGTGCGCCGAAGAGCATCCATGCCCTCTCCGGATTCGATATGGAGGTTACCGAATACGTGGCGGGTGAACCGTAGATCGCCTATTGCGAATGCGATCGGCGGCTGCGGCCAATCGGCTCTATATAGCGACAAAGAGGGCGGTGAGACGCCAGGATCGTAAAAATATACGTTGTAATGAATGGACTCTGGCTATAGTTTAGAGGCGAACGGTAAACATCAGTTTCAACTTCAGGGTAGTGATAGATGAGTATAAAGACAATCGAAGGGGCAATGACTGTCGAGAATGCACGCTTCTGTCTGGTGGTGGCGCGTTTCAACAGCTTCATTGTTGAAAGTCTGCTGGATGGGGCCGTGGATACCCTGAAGCGACATGGCGCCAGTGAAGACGACATTACCCTTGTACGGGTGCCGGGTGCATTCGAGATGCCGTTGGCATTGGAGAAATTGGCGGCGAAGGGCGGGTATGACGCCATTATCGCATTGGGTGCTGTGATACGCGGGGGCACACCGCATTTCGACTACGTCGCCGGTGAGTGTGTGAAAGGCATGGCGCAGGTTACGCTGAAACACGGAGTTCCAATCGCTTTCGGTGTATTGACCGTGGACACGATTGAGCAGGCTATCGAGCGCGCCGGCACCAAGGCAGGGAACAAGGGAGCAGAGGCAACCCTGTCTGCTATTGAAATGGTCAACCTCTTGCGTCAGATTGGTTGATGAGTGAAAAACGCAAGCAGGCGCGCAAGCATGCGGTACAGGCTATCTATCAGTGGCAGATAGCCGGTCAGGATATCCCTGATATCATCAATCAATTTCTCGAGGAACAGGATCTCAACAGTTTCGAGATTCCCTACTTCCAGGATCTGATGAAAGGCGTGCCAGGCCATTTGGTGGAACTGGATGAATTGCTCAAGCCCACCCTGGACCGGGCCATCGAAAGTGTGGATCCGGTCGAACGTGCGATTCTGCGATTAGGTGCCTATGAACTGAGCCACAAGCCGGAAATTCCCTATCGTGTGGTAATCAATGAGGCAGTGGAGCTGGCCAAGGTGTTTGGCGCGGAACAGGGCCATAAGTTCGTCAATGGCGTGCTCGACCAGGTGGCTAGAAAGGTACGTTCCGTTGAGGTCAATGTGGGGCGAAGCTAGGATTGCCCGATAGCAGTACCATCGCCATTCTTCATCCTTATATCCATACCGCATATCTGTTTTTCGACAACTCCAACGGTATTATTCGTTATCTTCTTTCAGCCTGGTATTGGTATCGCGCAGGATCAGGATGGCGAGGGTCAACGTCAATATCGCACCGGTGACGGTCAGTATCGTATTGCCAGGCATCCCCTCGATATCGATGGTCAGGATACGTGTGAGAGCGGTAATCGCGATGTAGATGAGAAATTTAACCGGGCGTCTGCATGTCTTGAGCAGACGCCCGCCATCGCACCCGATTGCAGGTGGATGAACAGATATCTCTCCCGAGGAGAATGATGCTCTTTTTCTTCAACACCCTGAAAGTTACACTGGCAATTTACTGGAGACAATAGCCAGCCATCCAATGAGTAAGCGTAGCGACATCTCTGAATTCGACCTTATCAACGACTATTTTGCCGGCATGACGTCACAACGCGAGGACGTGGCGCTGGGCATTGGTGATGATGCCGCACTGCTGCGGGTACCGCAGGGAATGGAGCTGGCCGTGAGCGTGGATACCCTGGTTGCCGGTGTGCACTTTTTTCCCGACATTTCGCCGTCGGATCTTGGTCACAAGGTGCTGGCGGTCAATCTGAGTGACCTGGCGGCGATGGGGGCCGAGCCGGCGTGGGCGACCCTGGCGTTGACGCTGCCCGGGGTCGATGGCTTGTGGATCAGCGAATTCTGCCGCGGATTTAGCGAACTGGCGGCACACTATGATCTCCAGCTTGTGGGGGGGGATACCACATCGGGGCCATTGAGTATCACTGTACAGGTTCAGGGTCTGTTGCCCATGGGTGAGGGGTTGAGCCGCAGCGGTGCACAGGAGGGGGACGATATCTATGTCACAGGTACTCTTGGCGATGCCGCATTGGCACTGGTCTGTAAGCGTGACGGGGGCGATCGGCAAGACATGCCGCAGCTTATGGAGCGTCTCGACCGGCCCATCCCCCGGGTCGAGGCCGGTATCGCCCTGCGCGGTTTCGCCAGCAGTGCAATCGATATCTCAGACGGACTGGCGGCGGATCTCGGCCATATTTTGCAATCGAGCGGGGTTGGCGCCAGCGTGGACCTCGATAGGATACCCTTGTCGCCCTCGGTCGCCGCCTCTCTCCAAAAATCAAATGACTGGTCGCTCATCATCGCGGGTGGTGACGACTATGAGCTCTGTTTTACTCTGCCACCTGTACACCGGGATCAGGTGGCGTCGATCTCCCGACGAATCGGTGTAACCATGACGCGTGTCGGTGTGATTGATGCGCAGTCGGATTTGCGTTGTCTCTTGCCGGATGGGTCATCATGGTCACCTGAGCATGCCGGTTACGAGCATTTTTCGAGATCAGATGGAGATGATTGAGTATGGGTTCAGTTCCACTACCGGGGTTGGCTCCGAATGATGAATGAAGATAAGGCGTCCCCTGACATGAGCAAGCCGGTGCATCTGCTTGCTTTCGGCTTCGGCAGTGGACTTCTGCCCAAGGCGCCCGGTACATATGGCACCCTGGTTGGGGTGCCGCTCTACCTGCTGTTGCAGCCGTTGTCATTGCCACTCTACATACTCTTCGTGCTGTTGGCATTCCTAGCCGGTCTGTGGATCTGTCAACGTACTTCTGAAGACCTTGGGGTGCATGATCATAGTGGTATCGTATGGGATGAAATCGTTGGCTACCTGGTCGGGATGACATTCGCTCCATCCGGTTGGCTATGGATTGTGATCGGTTTTATGCTTTTTCGCCTGTTTGATATCCTCAAACCCTGGCCTATTTTCTGGATTGACCATAGGGTGGAGGGCGGATTGGGTATCATGCTTGACGATCTGTTGGCCGGACTCTATACAGCAGGCGCTGTTTTTCTGCTTAATCTGACAGGATGGTTCTCATGAGAAAAGGCTGTTTCATGTTACTGTTTCTGGCCGCTACCTACCATGGCCAGGCCTTTGCGGTTGACCGGGTAGTCGTGGAAGCGCTGTTCACCGATAAGGCGATGGTGACGATTGACGGCGTCAGAAGGCTGCTGAAACTCGACAAGCCCTCTCCCGAGGGTGTGCGGCTCATCTCAGCAAGCAGCAAGGAGGCGGTACTGGAGGTGGATGGAGAACGTCGAACGTATCTCCTCGGCGGGCATATCACCACCCGCTTTACCAAACCCGAAATGGTGACGGCCAAGGTATGGCGAAATCAAGCAGGCGCCTATACCACAGTGGGTACGATCAATGGCAGGACGGTCAATTTTCTCATCGATACCGGCGCTACGGCCGTCGCCATGCATGCCAACCAGGCCAAGCGCCTGGGTATAGCCTACAAACTGAAAGGAAAGCGGATTGTAGTCAATACCGCCAGTGGCAGCGCAGCTGCGTACGATGTCATGCTCGATAGGGTTCAGGTCGGTGATATCAGCCTCAGTAATGTCAGAGGGTTCATCATCGACAACAATGGTCCCGCACGGGTGCTATTGGGTATGAGTTTTCTCAACCGGGTCAAAATGGAGGACCAGGGGACCGTGTTGCTGTTGGAAAAGCGTTTCTGACATGCATGTATGGGTGAGCGGCTGATCGGGGTTATACCGGATCGGATGTCTTGTCCCGCTCGATCAGGGCGTAGGCGGAGTGGTTGTGGATGGATTCAAAATTCTCCGACTCAACTGTGTAGGCGCTGATACGCTGTTCACGATTCAATTGCACCGCGATATCCCGCACCATATCTTCGACGAACTTCGGATTGTCGTAGGCGTGTTCGGTGACATATTTCTCATCAGGTCTTTTCAGCAGGCCAAAGAGTTCACAGGAGGCCTGTTCCTCCACCATGTCGATAATCTCTTCGATCCAGATAAAACCGACGGTCCTTGCCTGCACGGTGACATGAGAGCGTTGGTTGTGGGCGCCACGGTCGGAGATCTTCTTCGAGCAGGGACAGAGGCTGGTAACAGGAACCACAACCTTGATATCAATGACCGGTTTGCCCCCATGGATTTCACCGATCAGCGTTACATCGTAGTCGAGCAGGCTTTTTACACCGGAGACCGGCGCCGTTTTATTGATGAAGAAGGGAAAATTCATCTCAATATGACCCGATTCCGCTTCGAGTCTTTCGGTCATCTCGGCCAGCATATCCTTGAACGATTCGACGGTAACCTCTGTTTCATGGCTGTTCAGGATCTCCACGAACCTGGACATATGGGTGCCCTTGAAGTTGTGCGGAAGGTTAACGTACATATTGAAGTTGGCAATCGTATGTTGTTCGCCCTCACTGCGGTCCCTGATTCTCATAGGATGGCGAATGTCTTTGATACCCACCTTGTTGATGGCGATCTGGCGCGTATCGGCCGAATTCTGTACATCGGCTATTTGAGAACCGCTAAGCGGTGTCTTGTCGAGCATGTTCATTATTCCTGCCTCACCCTGAGGTGAAGGCGTATGGTAAGTGTTGATTCAAGGGTATCGTCACCACAGGTCGGGGACAACTGATAGAACATCAGGTATTTGCAACCGAACCATCGGATTCAGGGCCGGATTGTGATCATTTCCCTGGAATCAACCGGGTCGAACGTACAATTATCCCTAAAATCCGTACCTAGAGTCAAACCGACGGTGTTTACAGGGATGTCTCAGTGGCTCTTGTTAACCATTTATATAACAATTGGTTAGCAATCCCAGTTGACAATGCACTCAATTACCGTCAAATAGCCTTATGTTGTGGAAGTCAGGCAGGGTTCCAGCTCGCTGGAGCTGGCTGCGCTTCAGGCAAGATCCCCCACATCAAGCTAATAGTTTTAAAATCAGTGTTTTCTAGCAGTAATATAGTGGCCTAGCCAACGTAGCGGATCTGCCTCATTATCGAAGGCATCCAGACTCTGCAATGCCTCCTGTATGAGTTCTTGTGCCTTCTCTTTGGCGCCGGCGAGTCCGAGTAGCGAAGGGTAGGTCGGTTTTTCCTGGACCAGATCTTTGCCTTGGGTCTTTCCCAGAGTTTCAGTGTCGCCTTCGATATCGAGGATATCGTCCTGAATCTGGAACGCCAGCCCAATACACTTGGCGTAGTGATCGAGATGATGGGTGAGGGCCTTATCGGCGTCAGGATCGAGCTGGGCACCCAAGCGTACCGCGGCACGGATCAATGCGCCGGTTTTATGTATGTGCAGATTCTCCAACTCCGCCAGGTTGAGTTCCCTCCCCACTGCCTCCAGGTCGATGGCCTGTCCTCCCGCCATACCGCGAGAACCGCTGGCCCGTGCAAGGGTTTCCACCATAGAGAGCCTGATCCGGGCGTCTGCCTGCATGCACGGGTCGCAACAGAGGGATTTGAAGGCCAGGGATTGCAAGGCGTCCCCCACCAGGATTGCCGTCGCCTCATCATAGGCGCGGTGACAGGTTGGCTGATTCCGTCTCAAATCATCATCGTCCATTGCAGGCAGATCGTCATGAACGAGGGAATAAGCGTGGATCAGTTCGACAGCGGTGGCAGGGGTGTCGAGTCTTTCCCAGGAGATATTCAGTGCCTGACCGGCTGCATACACCAGCAGGGGCCGGATTCGCTTGCCGCCGTTCAGGGTGGCGTATCGCATCGCCTCATGCAGGCGTGTCGGCAGGGTGGTGGAGGGGGGTAGAATTCGGTCAAGGGCCTGCTCCACACGCTGTTGGCATTTGAGGGTGAAGGCCTTCAGGCCGTCATTCATTGTCATCGGTGAAGGATTCCAGCTCGGATGTTCGTGTCTCACCGTTGAGGATGCGTATTTTCTGTTCAGCCTCTTGCAGTGATGCTTGGCAGATTCGGGTCAGGGTTACCCCACGTTCGAATGATTTCAGTGACGCCTCGAGCGACAAATCGCCCTGCTCAAGAGAGTCTATCAGGCTTTCCAGCTCTTTCATCGCTTCTTCGAAGGTGGGTGTTTTGGGTTTTCTTGGCACTTTCTTTAATCACTTTGGTAGGAGGCTTCCCGGGATGCCGGGGCATCAGAAGTAACCTACCCTACCCCTTATACGCCGGTCAATGATGGAGATACACTGGATCTGCTACGGAACGAGGGGTGATCCGGTTGAGACTCGCCAGCACTCTTCCAGATGTGTAAACTCCCGCCGTTGATAACCATTAGCATAGGATCGACAGAGAAAGATGAGTGGTAGTTACGACGCTTCTGATATCGAAGTCCTCAGCGGTCTGGAACCGGTTCGAAAGCGACCAGGGATGTACACCGATACCACCCGGCCCAATCATCTTGCCCAGGAGGTTATAGACAACAGTGTTGACGAGGCGGTTGCCGGTTATGCCAAATCGATCGACGTCACGCTGCATAAGGACGGTTCGCTGGAGGTTGTGGATGACGGTCGCGGCATGCCTGTGGATATCCACCCCCAGCAGGGCGTGCCAGGGGTCGAGGTGATCCTGACCAAACTGCATGCCGGCGGCAAGTTTTCCAACAAAAGTTACCGTTTCTCCGGCGGTCTGCATGGTGTTGGCGTGTCTGTCGTCAATGCGCTCTCGAAGCACCTGGAGGTATGGGTACGACGGGGCGGCAAGGAGTACAATATGGCCTTCGCCGATGGTCATAAGGTCTCCGATCTGGAGATCGTCGGTAAAGTGGGCCGTAATAATACCGGCACCCGTGTGCGTTTCTGGCCGGATCCGGGCTATTTTGACTCCTCGCGCTTCTCTACGCGTCAATTGCGCCATGTTCTCAGGGCGAAAGCGGTCCTCTGTCCTGGTCTGAAAGTCTCATTTTTCGATGAGAAGAGCGGTGAGAAGGAGGCATGGATCTACCAGGACGGGTTGAGAGACTACTTGCTGGATGCCTTGCAGGGCATGGCAAAAATTCCGCAACAGGCGTTTGTGGGCGAGATGTCCGGAAATACCGAAACTGCCGCTTGGGCTGTCCTCTGGTTGCCGGAAGGCGGTGAACTGGTGACCGAGAGCTATGTCAATCTGATTCCCACCTCCCAGGGCGGAACCCATGTGAACGGTCTGCGCACAGGTCTTACGGACGCGGTCAGAGAGTTCTGCGAATTCAGGAATCTACTTCCCCGCGGAGTCAAGCTGACGCCGGAAGATGTATGGAATCGGGTCTGCTATGTGCTCTCCGTCAAATTACAGGACCCTCAGTTTTCCGGACAAACCAAAGAGCGTCTATCTTCTAGGGAGTGTGCCACCTTCGTCTCCGGGGTGGTCAAGGACCCATTCAGTCTTTGGCTGAATCAACACACGGATATGGGCGAGCAGATTGCCGAGATGGCGATCTCATCGGCACAGAGCCGGATGCGAGCCGGACGCAAGGTGGCCAGAAAGAAAGTGACTCAGGGACCGGCGTTGCCTGGGAAGTTGGCGGATTGCAGTTCGGTGGATCCGCTAAGAAGCGAACTGTTTCTGGTAGAGGGTGATTCAGCCGGCGGATCGGCAAAACAGGCGAGAGACCGGGAGTTTCAGGCGATCATGCCGTTACGGGGCAAGATCCTCAACACCTGGGAGGTTGAGCATGGTGATGTGCTGGCCTCGCAGGAGGTACATGACATTTCCGTTGCCATCGGTGTTGAACCCGGCAGCAGCGACCTGTCAAACCTGCGATTCGGTAAGATCTGCATTCTTGCCGATGCGGATTCAGATGGACTGCATATTGCAACTCTTTTATGTGCCCTGTTCCTGCGTCATTTCAGGCAACTTGTGGAGCAGGGGCATGTCTACATAGCCATGCCGCCGCTTTACAGGATCGACGTGGGAAAACAGGTCTTCTATGCTTTGGATGACTCGGAAAAGCAGGGGGTGTTGGATCGCATTGAAGCGGAGAAATTACGTGGCAAAATCAATGTGCAGCGATTTAAAGGTCTGGGTGAAATGAATCCTCTACAGCTACGTGAAACGACTATTCATCCGGATACCCGGCGCCTGATACAGTTGACGATAGAACATGGTGATAACACAAACCGTATTATGGATATGATGCTTGCCAAGAAAAGGGCGTCTGATCGTAAGAAGTGGCTGGAAAAGAAAGGGGATTTGGCTGAGATATGACAATCGAGATCTAAGAATGACGTGGAATTGCAAATGTTTATACAGGGGTAAGTTAGTAGTAAGTGGCTTTTTTTGGTCTTCGCCCTGGTTTTGGCCAGTGGCTGGTCGAAACCCGTGAGCGCGGCTGATTTCGAGCCTCTTGATGAGATTACCCTCATGAGTATGATTGAGCGCTTGAGGGCCATGCAACAGCTGGCGCCGCAATTACGCATGCAAATGAGAAGCGTACGCATGAATATGAAGTTCGATGTCAGGGAGATTCACAACATCGAACGCAGTATTGGAAAAGCGCAATCCGATATCGAACGTTTGATCTCAATGCATGAAACTGATCGTGTCAACTCCATCAGGGCCCACTTCCTGGTGGATGACCTTCGTCGCAAGGCCTCTACCTTGGATCAGGGCCTGTCGCATGTAACGCAACGGATCATGAAGAAATATGGCGTGTCGGAGGAAAAAGAGCTGCAGAGCATTGAAATCGATGAGGAAGACAGTCAACTGCTCTCGCTGCTTCAAGATTACAGTCAACTGATGGATCAGAGTTTACAACTGGTGTCCGGGGCATCGCGGGAAGAACCCCCGCAAGCAACGGAGTGACCATCCTCGGTCGACGTATCTGAGGCAAATCCAGTGATTTGCCATATATCAATGATTGACCTGTAAACACCATGCATCATTGCCACCGTTATCCACTGATCCGGCAGCCAAGTCGGTCTGTTCGGTTGCCGCAATGATGGTCAGTGGCAATACACTAACTGCCAGAGACTGTTGACAGGTTTTTGATCACCGGGACGGACGGGATGCAGTTTGACCACAGTATTCAGGTGATAGAGTTTTAGCAATGCAAAGAACAGCACTTTATACGGCCATCGTGTTGGCGGGTGGTGTACTCATATGGCTGCTTTTGTTCTGGAGTCCGGTCGCTCAGGACGAGCATGCTATTTTCGATCCAAGGATTGCCCCGGAACCGACAGGTGGAGATTTTTCCTTAACCTCTTATCGCGGCCCAGTGAGTCTGAGCGACTACCGTGGCAGAGTCGTACTGCTCTATTTCGGCTATACCTGGTGTCCGGATATTTGTCCGACCAATCTCGCCCTGATGAGTACAGCCCTGTCGGCAATGAATGATGTTGATCGAGATCGGATACAACCGCTGTTTGTGAGTGTCGATCCGCAACGGGATACCCCGCAACGTTTGAAGGAGTATGTGGAGTATTTCCATCCTTCAATACTCGGTCTGACAGGCAGTAAGCATATGATTGACGATATCGTCGGACGATATGGCGGCGCATACCGTATCGTGAACAAAAAGGATGGCGAACCCTATGTCGTCGATCACACGGCAGACACCTATATCATCGATAGTCAGGGCAAGCTGGTACGCAGGATGGCCCATGGATCCAGCGTCGAGGAGTTGCTCGGCGCAATACAACCCCTGCTTCAGGAAAACCTGAGCAGGTAACCCGCCGATTTCAGATAGTCCGCCTCCTGTTCCAGTTCCTTGCGAGTCAACGGATGGTGTGCAATCCACTCTTCGGGAAAAACCAGTGATATCTTGTGATCTTCCACCTCCAGTCGCGGCACGGGCTTTGCCGCGGCGGATCTTGCACGATGGGTCAGTACCGAAAGTCGCAACAGAATGCAGAGCTGTTTGGTGCAGCTCACCACATCCTCGGGTAGTGCCCCGAATATGGTTGCTGGAAATTTCCGTCGATGTCCTCTGACCAAGGCAGCGAGAACCTTCTGTTCCTGCAGGGAGAAGCCGGAAAGGTCGGATTTTTCCAGCAGATAGGCGCCGTGTTTCTGAAATTGACTGTGGGATACGGTCAATCCCATCTCATGCACCTTGGCAGACCATGAGAGCATTGCTTTATGACGCGGTTCTTGCAGATTCCAGGGCCTTTTGGCCTGTTCCAGTAGCGCCAGGGCTGTAGTCTCCACCCGATCAACCTGCTCCTGATCCACGTCGTATCGACGCATCAGCGTCTTAAGGGTCCGCTCACGGGCATCCTCCTGTTGATTACGCCCGACCATGTCGTATATCAAGCCTTCGCGCAAGGCCTCGGAGGAGACTTCCATATGTTCGATGTCGATCTGATCGAATATGGCCGATAGCACAGCCAGACCTCCGGCAAATACCGGTTTTCTCTCTTCAGACAAACCCTTCAGGTCGAGCTTGTCGATGCTGCCGGCTTCAATCAATGTTCGTTTGAGACGCTCCAGCGATTCTCGATAGATCCCGGTTTCACTCCATCCCTGTTGCAGGACTACATTACCGATCGATTTAATACTGCCCGAACTGCCGATTGCCCGGGTCCAATCTCCATCTCTGAATTCATACCTCACCGGACGAATCTCCAAGCTGCAGGCAAGCTCCGCATCGCGCATGGCTTGTGCCGTTATCTTACCGTCTGTAAAGAACCTGCGGCTTATACTGACACACCCCATATGAAGACTTTCCCGCTCATGAGATTGATAACCTTGACCGGTGATCAACTCAGTACTGCCGCCGCCGATATCGACCACCAGCCGCGTTTCATCGCCTGCGGCAAGTCCATGCGCCACACCAAGATATATCAAGCGTGCTTCTTCTCGTCCTGCGATGATCTCAATAGGATGCAGCAATGCCTTTTCGGCCAGACCGTGAAAGTTGTCATCAAGATGGATCTGGCGCATGGTATTGGTGCCGACGACACGGATATTTTCAGCCGGCAACGGACGTAGACGTTGCGCATATCTTCGTAAACACTCAAGGGCACGCTCCGCAACGTGGGGCATGAGATGCTTGTCTGCAGTCAGCCCTTCACCGAGCCTGACCGTCTCTTTCATCCTGTCGATGATCTGCAGATGACCATCGATGACCCGCGCAACAATCAGGTGAAAGCTGTTTGAACCGAGGTCAATGGCTGCGATCGCTTCATTGAGATTGGCCGCTGGGGTCTGTTCCGGCATTTTCTGTCTTGACTCCTGCATTATGTGATTCTGAGCCCTCGTTATACTCTGATGAGGATTTAAAAGGTCTGACATCATATCAGGAATTGCTGGCTGGAAGCTGTTAACGGCCCATGAACGATAGTACTCTGGACGCAACTTTCAACAATCGGTGAAAATAGTGACTGAGTGCCTGTTAACACACATCCAATTGGCTCGGTTGCCCCTGTGAAAGCGCTAATCAAGGCGCACCCCAAGGGCACTTCCTTCGGGGCGCACCCCAAGGGCACTTCCTTCGGGGCGCACCCCAAGGGCACTTCCTTCGGGGCGCACCCCAAGGGCACTTCCTTCGGGGCGCGAGGAGAGAGGTATGGTGATTTCAACTGAACGACGAGCAACGCCGAGTAGCGCTATTGTTCGCATATGCAGTATAACTACCCGTCGCTCATGCCGCCCTGCCGGACAAAAAAGTCCCGGCAGGGCCGATTGGATGAGTGTTAACAGGCCTTAGGATTTTAAGAATGAAGTATTGCAGCCACTGCGGCGCAGAGGTCGAAGTCAGGGTTCCCGAAGGTGATAACAGGCCAAGACATGTATGTATCATCTGTAGTACCGTTCATTATCAAAACCCCAAGATCGTCGTTGGATGCATCCCCGTGTGGGAGCAGCAAATCCTCTTATGTCGCCGCGCCATAGAGCCCCGCTACGGTTTGTGGACCGTGCCGGCGGGGTTCATGGAAAATGGTGAGACAAGTCAACAAGGCGCCGCCCGGGAAACCCTGGAAGAGGCATGTGCGCGGGTGGAAGTGGAGGGGCTCTATACGCTATTCAATCTTCCACATATCAACCAGGTATATCTGTTGTTTCGCAGCCGGTTGCTCGATCTCGATTTTGCGGCGGGGGAGGAGAGCCTGGAGGTCAGGTTATTCGATGAACAGGAGATACCTTGGGAAAAGCTGGCTTTTCCGGTGATTAAAGAGTCGTTAAAGCTCTATTACGCCGATCGCGAAACCGGGAAATATCCTTTACGCAGCGGCACTATAATTCGCGCTGCGGGTTCAACCGGAAGCTACCGTATTATCCTCGATCCGAGTTAAGGATTAAATTCACTGTAGTTGCCCGGTAGATCCCCGTAAATAATTTATAGTGTAGGACGATTGTAGCCGGGTAAGTGTAAACAGACCCTAGAGTCCCGTGCCGCCATAGCTCGGTACCAGGCGTACATTATTGGCCACGTAGCCGTCATCCTTATCACTCTTTTGGATATAGAATTCGAGTATGGAGTCCCGATTTGACATTACTTCATCCGTGACTTCGTCAGCCAGTTCATTGGCATGGCAAAAGACACTTTCGTAAGGAGAGCCCTCCTGGCGGGGATCGATAATCCACATATTAGGATCGATGCGTTTGAGAAAACGTAAAAAGCCATAACCCTTTTCCGGAAACCACTTCGCACAGACCCCCCGGACACAGGAACCCGGTTCTCCCCAATCATTGCGCGGTTCATACGAGATCGGCAGCAAATCGGGGATCAGAAAACCCGAATAGTAATCGTCTACAAGTCTGCGCAATTCCTGCGAAACATTGCGGAATCCAAGCAATTCCACACGACAGCCGCGATCCTGCAGGGCGGTCACGACCTGCAGAAAATCGCCGTCACCTGTGACGAGAAGCAGCAGGTCGAGTTTTTCCGATTGCAACATGGCATCAACGGCCATATCCAGATCTGCATTGGCTTTGGTGGTGACGTTTCCCTCTTCATCCGTATAGCGGCGGACATTCTTCACAATGACCTTCCAGCCGTACTCTCTGACCATTTGCTGATAGGTCATGGCACGACGACGATACTCGGGATCCTCCTTGGCGCGTTCCTGGTCGAAGGCTATGTAGGTATTGAGCCTGAGAAGGGATCCGCCATATCGCGCTGCGAACATCCTCAGGATGTCGTAGCGCAGCTGGTATCCGCCGTTGTATCTGACATTTTCTGCGTCGACAAATACGCCAATTTTAATATCTTGATGCAATGTGTTGTACCTGAACTGTAAAAAATACAAAAAAAGTGTTTAGGCATTGTGAGATGAAGCGACATCCCCACGATTGAGGGTCGTTGACGGTGCGTGTATCCCTGCAAGTCCGATGGCGTTGGTCACGCCGATTGTACGCCCAATGGGTCGAATAGCTTGATCAATAGTCTGATTTATTAAAGATGGGAAACCAACCAAAAATAATATAGATAGTTAAGTGATAAAAATCGTTTCATTCATCTTTATTCTCGAAAGTATATTAATTATACAACGGTTTTGGGAACATTTTTAATGGCGAGCTAAACTAATACTCATAAAAAATGTGGGATATTTCGCGATTTCCCCAGGTTTCCAATGTCGGGCCGCAAGTCAGAACCGATATGACTGGATGCCTGATTCTCATGCGCAGCAGCACTATTGGAAGATGAAATGCCCACCCCGGTACTATGAGCTATTGCCGATGCATCGGGAGAGAGAAATCCATTATTAACGCAAGCCTTGCATTTAAACATGCTATAAGATAGAGCAAAACAATAACAGAAACCCAAAGGCGGGTAATATGACGTCCACCGATATTCCGGTACATCAACGTTTTAACGCGCATGAACTGTTTCTGCAGGCAGATCGATTAGAGCCATGTGTATTGGTGATATTCGGTGCTGCTGGTGATTTGACTCGACGCAAACTCATACCCGCACTCTATAATTTGGTGCACGAACAGGCACTGGATGAGCGTTTTGCCGTTATCGGCTACAGTCGCAGGCCTCAAAGTGATGAACAGTATCGCGCAATCCTATTTGACGGCCTGAAGAGCCACTCGCGATCTCAACCCATTGATGACGGTGTCTGGCAGGCATTCAGCAGGCGCATCAGCTATGTGGAAGGTAATTTTGAAGACCCGGAAGGTTATGTTGCCCTGCGCGGGGCATTGGAAGCTATCGAGCAAGTAATCGGCAGCGAAGGAAATCGTCTATTCTATTTCGCCACACCACCCTCCGCAGCACCGGTGATACTGCATCGCCTGAGTGAAGCCGGGTTACTGCAATCTGGAGGTGAGGCAATACCCTGGACGAGGGTTATCATGGAAAAACCCTATGGCCGGGATCTCGAATCGGCAAGCGAACTGAACCGGATCGTCGCTGAAGTATTGCAGGAGGATCAGGTCTACCGGATCGACCACTATTTGGGTAAGGAGACGGTCCAGAACATCCTGGTGGCCCGATTGGGAAACACCATCTTCGAACCCCTGTGGAACCGAAAGTATATCGATCACATCCAGATCACTGCGGCCGAGTCCATCGGTGTGGAAGGCCGGGGTAGATTCTATGACAAAACTGGCGTGATAAGGGATATGGTACAGAGTCATCTGCTGCAGGTCCTCTCCCTCTGCGCCATGGAACCACCGGTCTCTTTCGCCGCTGACGATATTCGGGATAAACGGGTCGAGGTATTGCGTTCACTGCGTCAATTCTCATCCCAGGAGGTTTTGCAGCATCTGGTCTTTGGTCAATATCGCGGTTACCGCGATGAGGAGAACGTGGACCCGCGGTCGCGGACGCCAACCTACGCCGCCATTAAATGCTATATCGATAACTGGCGATGGCAGGGGGTTCCATTCTTTCTTCGGGTCGGCAAGCATCTGGTGCGGCGAATGACAGAAATCTCTGTGGTGTTCCGCCCAGTGCCGCTATGCCTGTTCGGACGCGATGATGTCTGTCAGGATCTTGAGCCGAACGTATTGACCATCCGTATCCAGCCGGATGAGGGCATGGCCCTTAAAATATCCAGCAAGCGGCCGGGTGGTGAGATGGAGGTGGGTTCGGTGGAGATGGACTTCAGTTATTCCGAGACCTACACCCATCCCATCAAAGATGCCTACGAAAGATTGCTGCTGGACGCGGTGAAAGGGGATGCCACACTGTTCGCCAGACGTGATGAGGTGGAGTTCGCCTGGCGTTTCGTGACCCCCATTCTGAATCACTGGGAAAGCGCGGCAAAACGTCAACCAGTATTCTATGCCGAGGGCAGCGAAGGCCCCGATGAGGCGGAAAAACTGATGGATCGCTACAGCCGGCAATGGCGGGAGATTATTTGATGGATAGATTCATTGTCGATCCGGTTGAGTTTGCCGCTCAGGCCGAGCGGTGGATAGGCGACAAAATCCAGCGGGTGCTTGAGTCATCCATGCGATGCCACCTGATGCTGGCCGGTGGAGCGACTCCTCTGCCTATCTACCGGCGCCTGGCGATGTGCAAGGATATACCCTGGTCGCGCATCGATCTCTATTTCGGCGATGAGCGTTGTGTACCGTTGAACACATCGGAGAACAACTACACCACGGTTATGCGCAGCTTGTTTCCGGATGGTGACAGGCCCGATGGTATGAATGTCTATCGCATGTGCGGCGAAGAGGATCCGGACAAGGCGGCTGAAGTGTACGAACTGGTTTTGCCGGAGAGGGTCGACATCCTTCTCCTGGGAGTCGGTGATGACGGTCATACGGCATCGATCTTCCCCGGGTCGGCCGCGTTGGATGAAGAGAAGCGACGCGTAATGCCTGCGATTGCCGCAAAACCACCGCTACAAAGGCTGACGATTACCCCACCCGTTATTCAAAGCGCCAGATATCTGTTGGTTATGGTCCAGGGTGAGGAGAAGGCGGATGCCGTACGTAGGGCGTTGGTCGATCGCAGCGTGCCGGCAGCCATCGCATTGGACGGGGATTGGTTGATGGACATCCAGGCGGCCCGTGCGTTGCCGGAAGGTCAAAGACTGGGTTTCTAGAGGCTGGAGACGACAGGCCTTAACTGACAGGAACAGACCATGCCTGAAATCAAACATTTTCATATCGGCCTGATCGGGCTGGGTGTCATGGGACGCAATCTGGCGCTTAACATGGAAGAGAAGGGATTTCCGGTTGCGGTGTGGAATCGCCGCAGCGCCGCAATCACTGAGTTTTTAGATGAGCATCGTGGTAAGGGGTTTGGCGGGGATCCAGAGATGGCCCGTTTTATAGACCTGCTGGAGCGGCCAAGAAGGGTCCTGCTGATGATCAGGGCGGGGGACCCGGTGGATCAGGTGATCGAACAGTTGATACCGTTGCTGGAGCCCGGTGATATCATCATGGATGGCGGTAACTCATGGTTTGAGGATACCCGGCGCCGGGAAAGCTATCTGCGCGAGAAAGGGCTTCACTTCGTCGGTGTCGGCATATCCGGTGGTGAGGAGGGGGCGCGCCACGGTCCCTCGATGATGCCGGGCGGTTCCAGCGACTCCTATGCGGAAGTTCGTGCGGTGTTTGAGGCGATTACCGCCCAGACCGAGGCGGGTGCCTGTGTCACTCATGTGGGGCCGGACGGGGCCGGCCATTTCGTCAAGATGGTCCATAACGGGATCGAGTACGCGGATATGCAGCTGCTTGCTGAGGTCTATGACCTGATGCATCGTGGTCTGGGGCTAAGTGAAAATGAGATGGCCGAGCGGTTCGATAGTTGGAATCAAGGCCCGATGGAATCTTTCCTTGTGGAATTGACCGCCCAGGTGATGAAGGTTGTGGATCGGGATACCGGCTCACCCCTGGTGAGTCTGGTAATGGATAAGGCAGGGCAGAAGGGGACCGGCCGTTGGACAGTACAGGCCGCACTCGAGCTGGGTGTGGCGGTACCCGGCATCGCTGCCGCAGTGGATGCCAGGCTGCTCTCTGCAATGAAAGCCCAGCGTGTGGCGGCATTCCCACTGCTACATGGGCCTGAAGTCAGCGATACAACTGAAAAGGAAGCCTTGCTGGCGGATCTCCACGGTGCCATATACGCCTCTCGGATTACTGCGTACGCCCAGGGATTGGATCTGATTCAAAGCGCTTCGGAGCGCTATCAGTGGTCAATCGATCTGGCGGAAACCGCGCGTATCTGGAAGGGAGGGTGTATTATCCGGGCGCGGCTGCTCGACCCCATCCGCAGCGCCTTTTCCAATCACCCGAAACCGATAAATCTGATGGTCGATCCTGCATTGGGAGCTCAGTTACAAGGGTTGCAGGTTGCCTGGCGAAAAGTGGTCTGTTTTGCCTGCGGTGCCGGGATCCCGGTTCCGGTGATGAGCGCCTGTCTCAGCTATTTCGACAGTTACCGGACCGACCGGTTGCCGCAAAACCTGATCCAGGCCCAGCGGGATGCCTTCGGCGCCCATACCTACGAACGGGTGGATCACCCGGAATGGGGTTTCATCCACTCGGACTGGCAGTAAAAATATCCTGATTGCCCACAATACTCAGCCACTGTATAGGTGACTTGGTGATCGTGGGTTGTATAAGCAAGCCGCGAATAACGGAGAAAGTGGCCGAGAAGACAAACAGCATGGCGTAAAGCAGTCCGATCAACGCCCAGATTGCGCCTCGAATCAGGGCTTCTTTATGTCGCTGCTGTGACATCGCTGATGGATGCTGATTATGCATGATACCTTATGTTCTGTGATGGCTCATGCCGTACATCTCACGTCCCTCGGAGAGTCTCAGCCAGCCCTTGATGATGCGATAGATCAACCACACCATATTTATCATAAGCACCAGGTAGCCAATCAGGATAAAGGTTGTGAGGTAGCCGATCACTATCCACAGGAGACTGAACCAGAAGGTGCGGATCTGCCATCTGTAGTGTGATTCAAGCCAACTGTTCCTGACATCGTCGCGCTTGACGTAGTTGATAATGACGGCAATCAGAAAGGTAATGACGAACAGGAAAGAGAGGGCCTGCAGCGCATATACCACCATTGCGATGGTTTTTTCCCGATCACTGTGGATGCTGTTGATCACCTTCGCCGAACCGTTCATCATCACATCATGTCACTGATTCATGCCACATACCAGAGCATAGCCGCAATGATACACATGGAATAAACCGACGGTATTCGTGGGTTAAATATTCAATCACAATAAATTACTCTTTTTCAGTCGTTGTTCCATACTATAATTAGTTCGGTTGGCGAATAATTGGAGACAATATTCTGCTCAACTATCGGTAGCTGATCGAATGGGCACTTCATGAAAGACATCTTTGTTACACGCACCGTACGCATACCCGATCCGCTCCGCATCAGCCGTTATCAAAAAAGTCCTGAACTCGGACCGAGGATGCTCTTCTTCAGCGGTGGCAGCGCCCTCAACGACGTTAGCCGGGTGTTGAAAGGCTACACCCATAATTCAATACATCTGGTAACCCCATTCGACTCCGGCGGCAGTTCCGCCAAACTACGTCAGGCATTCGACATGCCCTCTATTGGAGATTTGCGCAGTCGACTCGTTGCATTGGCGGATGAAACAGTGACCGGACATCCGGAGGTCTATGAGCTACTGACCTACCGTTTTCCCCTCAAGGCAGAGAAGGGTGAGCTGCTACATCAGCTCGAGTCAATGATCAGAGGCAGACACCCGCTGGTGGAACCGGTAAACAATCCCATCAGGCGTATCATCCGCTATCAGTTGGGTTATTTCTATGACGCCATGCCGGCAAAGTTTGATCTGCGTGGAGCCAGCATCGGTAATCTGATTCTCAGCGGCGGTTATCTCAATAACCATGAACATCTCGACCCGATCATCTTTCTGTTCGAAAAGCTGTTGGGGGTTCAGGGGCTGGTGCGTGCGGTCGTAAATGATAAATTCCATCTCACGGCAGAGTTGGAAGATGGCAGTCGTATAGTCGGCCAACATATGTTGACCGGCAAAGAGGTTTCGCCCCTCGAGAGTCCGGTGAAAGAGATATCCCTCTCCAGACGCTTGGATAAATACACACCGGTGAAATCGCAATTACGCAAAAAAAACCATAAGCTGATACAAAAAGCGGAGTTGATTGTCTATCCCCCCGGCAGTTTTTACACCAGTCTGGTGGCCAATCTTCTGCCCCAAGGTGTCGGGGCCTCGATAGCGGAAAATGATTGCCCTAAGGTCTACGTACCAAATCTGGGTGCAGATCCGGAACAGCTGGGCATGAATCTGAACGATGCGGTGCGGCGGTTGATGCACTATTTGCGAAAAAATTTGTCGGGTAATACCGCAAGAGGAAGGCAATTGAATTTCATACTCCTCGACAGTAGGAACGGACAATATCCATCGAAACTCTCTGCAAAGCTTGTCGAGGAACTTGATATTCAGGTAATCGATACAACGCTTATCAGTAGACGCAGCGCACCCTACTACGATTCGAAACTGCTGGTCTCGGCCCTGCTCTCCCTGACTTAGGGCCTGTTAACACTAACCCGAATATTTCACAAATAAAGAGGGTAAAACCCGTGTAGTTCAATAGAATTCAGTTACTTAGGCTGAAATTGAACGAGGTTTTGCCTGTGACAGAATGTACCCAAGGTCGTTTTGCTTTTCCAGCGGTAAAACGCCGCCAGGTTGAAGCGGATTTTTCCGGTGGTGATATCAGCAGTGATGGCGGCGTGTTGTTGCTACGACAAGCGGACCGACGGCTGGGATTGCTTGAAGCCGTCAATGACACTCTCGCTGATCCGCGCGATGGCCGCTATGTGCAACATGATCAGATTTCTCTACTACGCCAGCGGGTCTATGCCCTGTGCCAGGGCCATGAAGACCTCAACGATCACGACAGTCTGCGACAAGATTTGGCCTTTCAGACGGCCGTGGAACAGGATCAGGCACTGGGCAGTTCACCCACGCTCTGTCGCTTGGAGAATCGGTCAGATCGGGCAACCGCTGTCGCGATCCATCAGGTCCTGATCGAGCAGTTCATCGCCTCGTTTGCCGAGCCACCCGAGGAGTTGATCCTGGACTTCGACGCCACCGATGACCGGGTTCACGGCCTGCAGGAAGGCCGCTTCTTCCACGGTTACTACGATAACTACTGCTTTCTCCCGTTGTACGTGTTTTGCGGCGAACAACTGCTGGTCAGCTATTTGCGCCCGAGCAAGATCGACGGGGCGAAACATGCGTGGGCGATCCTCGCCCTGCTGGTCAAACGCTTGCGTCAGGCGTGGCCGGCGGTGCGGATCATCCTGAGAGCCGACTCGGGCTTCTGTCGTCACCGCATGCTGCGCTGGTGTGAACGCCATGGCATTGGCTACATCGTAGGCCTGGCGCGCAACCACCGCCTGCAACGGATGATCGAGGAAGACTTCACTGCAGTCGAGCAATGCTTCAAGGCCAACGGACAGAAGCAACGCGTCTTCCTTGGCCTGCGCTACGGTGCACGCAGCTGGCGCCGTCGACGCGCGGTGATCGCCAAGCTGGAGGTGAGTGAGCGAGGGCGTAATCCCCGATTTGTCGTCACCAACCTCAACGGCGATGCCCAAACCCTTTACGACGACGTCTATTGTGCGCGGGGCGAGATGGAAAACCGCATCAAGGAACAACAGCTGGGGCTGTTTGCTGATCGCACCAGTGCACATCATTGGTGGACCAATCAGTTTCGCTTGCTGCTGTCGAGCCTGGCCTATGTGTTGATGGAAGCGATTCGCCGCTTGGCCTTACAGGGTACAGAACTGGCCAAGACCCAGGTCGGCACGCTGCGGCTTAAACTACTCAAAGTGGGTGCGGTGGTGATACGCAATACCCGGCGTGTCCGCTTCCTGCTCTCCAGTGTCTTTCCTTACCAGGCATTGTTCTTCAGTGTGGCCGAACGGCTGGAGCCAGGATAGCACGCGATGAGTGCTGCCCCGGCACGTTGATAAATAACGGGGTAAGGGGAAGCTGTGCCTGTCAGCCAGAAATCGGGGCGTTTGGAGCCGGTATCATCCTGTTTCTCGTCCCGGCCTTCTCCTCGTGCCAGTATCGGCAAATGGATGAAATATCCGGGCTAATCCGATACACCCCCAGCCCTTCGGGTTGCGCCCCGAAGGAAGTGCCCTTGGGGTGCGCCCCGAAGGAAGTGCCCTTGGGGTGCGCCCCGAAGGAAGTGCCCTTGGGGTGCGCCCCGAAGGAAGTGCCCTTGGGGTGCGCCTTGATTGGCGCTTTTTCAGGCACAACAGGGCGTATTGGATTAGTGTTAGCGGGCCCCAGGGTCCAGTATTTGGATAGCCGCTTGTTTGCGAGAAATAAGAAAAGGCCGAAATTGATCGCCAATCATGAAAAATCTAAGCAAGTTACCGATTGGCCGAACCTGGGATGAATGGTAACCAAAGAATTAAATTCATGGGTGTGGTTAACCGCTTAAATGCCTTCTGAGTAAGCCGTTCTATCCAGATGGGGTATGCTTGCCGTGTGTGTTAATGAAAAAAATACCGACTTCCCCTTTAATTATAATGGCTTATGCAATTCGGCCGAGCACCGGACATAAGTGTAATGTTTATCTAGCCCGCATGTTTCATCCGTTTTTAAATTTAGCCGGTGATATGGCCAAGCTTGGATGGTTTGCCCTCACTGGGAACCAAACCTCTATCAAGCCCTGATTTTCCACCCTCCGGGCAGACTCCCCCTTACCCCCATTGTTGATCAACGTGCCGGGGCAGCACTCTGCCGGGCTATCCCGGCTTGAGTCGTGCCGCCACCTGGAAAAACAGCGCCTGATAGGGATAGGTGCTGGAGAGCAGGAAGCGGATCCGTCGCGTGTTGCGAATGATGACCGCCCCGATCTTGAACAGTTTGAGCCGGATCGTGGTCATCTGTGCACGCGCCAGTTCCGTGCCCTTCAGCGCGAGGCGCCGGATGGCCTCCATCAGCACATAGGCCAGACTGGACAGCAGTAGACGAAACTGATTGGCCCACCAGTAATGCGCGCTGGTGCGATCGGCGAACAGCCCCAGTTGCTGCTCCTTGATTCGGTTCTCCATGTCACCACGGGCGCAGTAGAGGTCATCGTAAAGGCGCTGTTTGTCGCCGGCCAGGTTGGTGACGATGAAGCGTGGATTTGGCCCCTTGTCGGTGACCTCCAGTTTGGCGATCACCTTGCGACGCGTCTTCCAGGTGCTGGCGGCATAGTGAAACTGAAAGAATTCCCGCATCTTCATGCCGGTTCGCTTCGCCAGTTCCTCAACCCACTGCATGGGCTCACGGATACACCGCAGCAAGGCGTCATTCTTGGCGATGCCCACGATATAGCCCACAGCGTTGCGCTCGCACCAGCTGAGCATGTGGTGACGGCAAAAGCCGCTATCGCCCCGAAAGATGATACGCACTTCAGGCCAAGCCCGGCGCAGGCGTTTGACCAACAGCGCCAGAATCGCCCAGGCATGCTTGGGCGCATCGATCCGGCTGGGCCGCAGATAACTCACCAGCAGTTGATCGCCACAAAAGACATACAGGGGCAGGAAGCAGTAGTGATCGTAGTAGCCGTGAAAGAAGCGGCCTTCCTGGCGGCCATGCACCGGATCATCCGTGGCGTCGAAATCCAGGATCAGCTCATCGGGTGGTGCATCATATGAGGCAATGAACTGCTCGAGCAGTAGGTTGTGGACATCAACGGCAACCCGGCGATCGACCCGGTTCTCCAGCCGACAAAGTGTCGACTGGCTGCCCAGTACCTCCTCGCGTTCGATCGAGCTCTGTAGGGCCGGGTCGGTGCGTAGTGTCTGATGGTCGTTCAGATCTTCATAACCCAGGCAGAGCCCATAGACTCGCTGGCGCAACAGGCTCAACTGGCTGTGTTCAATATAGCGGGGATCTCGCGGGTCGGGGATGACCGCATCAACCGCCTCGAGCAATCCCAGACGCCTGTCGATCTCACGCAGCAGCAACACGCCGCCGTCCGAGGTGATATCGCCACCGGAAAACTCGGCTTGAACCTTACGGCGTTTTAGGGCTGGAAAATCAAAGGCAGTCTGGGTACAGTTTGTCACAGGCAAAATCCTTTCGATTACAGTGTAAGCAACTGAATTATATCGAAGTATCAGGATTTTGCCTTTTTAATGCGTGAAATATTGGGGCTAGACCGCAGGGGTCTGCAAACCGGTATACAGTGTATATACTATTGGAATATTCTCGCTGAACACAGTATCCGGCGACGATCCGGTAGTGAATGGGGACACCTTGTGCGCCGAGCTAAATCGGCAAGAGATTGGAGGTGAAAATCCTCTACCCGGAAAGGTGTAGCGAACCACCGGGGCCCCGAGTCATGGACCGCCATCCGCGAGGACAAGGTTAAGCGTTGACAGGGGAAAGTGCAGGCTCAGTATTGAGCTCCGAAATATATAAATGAGCGTGTCGACCTTGTTGGGTGAGGGGGAAGACAACACGAACGGGTACGTTAAGCGGGTATCCGGCCGGCGCTCCGGAGTCATAGACCTGATGCATGTGCCGATGTCTCTTGTACGGAACTCGGGAGATCCCGCCTTTGGCCAATCCACAATCCGAGGGGAGGCCGGGTCTGGGGAGTTTAAAGTAAGCCCAGACGCTGACGGAGACGGGAAGTCGGACAGGCCCATAGTAGTGAAGAAACAGACGAACAAAAGCATGATGGAGCACAAGGAAGAAAGCTTGATTGTACTGGCGGAGACTGTGGAGCAAAGGGGCCTGACAAAGAGAAATTCGAATCGACAGGTGTGATTGCATGACACAGAGCATGATCGAGACACGACCGGGTCTGATGCGGATACGGGAAGCGGCGAAACGGAAGCCTGAGCTGCAATTCAATAACCTGTTCCATCACCTGGATGTAGAGCTGCTTGGGGAGGCGTACCGCCATCTCAAGCGCAATGCTGCGCCCGGAGTTGATGGGGTTGACTGGTCCGGCTACGGAGAGGAACTGGAGAAGAACCTCGAAGAGCTGGTTCAGCGTCTACATACCCAACGCTACCGAACCCAAGCGGTATTACGGCAGTGGATCCCTAAAGCGAACGGCCAGAAACGCCCGATTGGCATCACGACAGTCGAAGACAAGGTGGTGCAACAGGCGGTGGTCTGGTTGCTGGAAGCGATCTATGAAAGAGAGTTTCTGGGGTTCAGCTATGGATTCCGACCTGGACGCAGTCAACACGATGCGCTGGATGCGGTCTACATGGCGGTCACTACTCGTAAGGTCAGCTGGGTGCTTGATGCGGATATCAAGGGGTTCTTTGATGCAATCGAGCAGGATTGGTTGATGAGGATGTTGAAGGAAAAGATTGCAGACAAACGCCTGCTGCGCCTGATCGAGCGGATGCTCAAGAGTGGCGTGCAGGAAGAGGGGCAATGGTATAAGACGGAGGTGGGGACACCTCAAGGGGCAGTGATATCACCGATGTTAGGTAATATCTACCTGCACTACGTTTTAGACCTGTGGGCGCACCAATGGCGTAAACAGGAAGCCAGAGGTGAGGTGTACATTGTGCGCTATGCTGATGACAGTGTACTGGGGTTCCAGTACCGAAGCGATGGTGAGTGCTTCCTTGAAGCGTTCAAGGATCGCTTGGCGAAGTTTGGACTGAGCCTGAACGAGGAGAAAACCCGGCTGATCGAGTTTGGCCGATTTGCCGATGGCAACCGCCGAGGACGCGGTGCAGGAAGACCCGAAGTGTTTGAGTTTCTCGGGTTTACGCATCTGTGCTCAAAGCGTCGTAGTGACGGCGGATATAAATTGCTAAGGCAGATCAACAGCAAACGGCAGAGAAGCAAACTCCGACAAATAAAAGAGACTCTGATGCGGACAAGGCATCGTCATCCTTACAAAGTTGGGGTGTGGTTAAAACGAGTTGTACAAGGCTACTACAATTACTTTGCAGTGCCGGATAATCACAAGTCGTTAAGTGCGTTTCGACGAGAAGTGTGCAGAGCTTGGATGAAGGCATTACGTCGGCGTAGTCAGAAGGGAAAAGGTATGAGTTGGGAGAAAGCCAAAAAGCTAATCAAACGATTCATCCCCAGTTCCCGTGTACTCCACCCATATCCGTCAGAGCGCTTTGGCGTTTGACTCGATGTAGGAGCCGTATGCGTTAGTAGCGCACGTACGGATCTGTGCCGGGGGCCTGCCGTACCAACTAACAGGTTAGTGCGACGGGGCTCTACGGCGACTACCAATCACACACTTGCCATATTTGGTAGCGCATCAATGATGCCAGCAGGTTTTTCATGACACTCAATGGCTTATTCGATTTATCACTGTCAGATTTTATTATTCTGATCCTGGTTCTCACCCATATCACCATCGTTTCGGTGACAGTCTTTCTTCACCGTCATCAGGCCCACCGGGCGCTCTGGTTACATCCCGTGCTGAGCCATTTCTTCCGATTCTAGCTCTGGTTGACGACCGGTATGGTGACCCGTGAATGGGTGTCGATCCATCGCAAGCACCATGTGAAGTGTGAAATGGAGGGGGACCCCCACAGTCCCCAGATCCAGGGATTGAGTAAAGTGTTGTGGCAGGGTGCAGAGCTTTACCAGCAGGAGGCAAAAAATCAGGAGACCCTGGAACGTTACGGTAAGGGAACACCGGACGATTGGCTGGAACGCCATCTCTATACACGCTACAACTATTCGGGCATTGCGCTGCTGTTTGTCGTTGAGTTGATACTGCTGGGCCCTGCAGGCATTACTGTCTGGGCTATCCAGATGATATGGATACCGTTCTGGGCTGCGGGGGTGATCAATGGTATCGGCCACTATTGGGGCTATCGAAATTTCGAGATCCCCAATGCGGCGACCAACATTGTTCCCTGGGGAATATTTATCGGTGGAGAGGAGTTGCACAACAACCATCACGCCTTCGGCAGCTCCGCCAAGCTGTCAAACCGGTGGTGGGAGTTTGATCTGGGCTGGTTCTATATCAAGTTGTTCACTTTTTTACGATTGGCAAGAGTGCTCAAGATTGCACCCAAGCGCGCCTTGATTGCAGAGCGTTCTCAACTTGACATAGATGCGATTAAGGCGCTGACGGTCAACCGGCTGCAATTGTTGAGTGATTATCGTCGCAAGGTGTTGAAGCCGGTGTTCAGATATGAGATCAGGCATGCCCAACGTCCGCTGCGACGTCTATATCGCAGTGCCCAGCGTCTGGTGCGCCGGGACAGTATGCTGCTGAGCGATAGCGATCTGTTACAGCTGAAAGAGATTCTCGATACCAATGCGGCTCTGGACAAGGTCTATCAGTTCAAATTGAAGCTGCAGGCGATCTGGGAACAGCAGGCCTCCAGCCACGAGAAACGTCTTGAAGCCCTGAGTCTATGGTGTGCCCAGGCGGAGGCGAGCGGAGTGGAGGCGTTGCAGGAGTTTGTCTCCATTCTTCGATCCTACGGGATGACGCCGGTGCGGTGACACCTTGCGCTGTTAAACAGGGAGGTTTTCAGCATCCTCGTACGGGTGGGACGGTAACAGACGGGGGGTTTGCATGACCGACTCGTTCAACAAGCTGTGGCTCAAGGGACAGGCGGAAGAGGATATCTATTTCGCCAAGCGCGATCGTGAATTGATCGAGGCGCTGAGGAAGAGGAAGCTGCGTAAGAAACTTGAAGACACCAACAGGAAAACGCGTGTTCGGGCCAGGAAATACGAGGATCGTTTCGTCAAGATTTCCGATAAACACGGTAAAAAACCTAAAAAAATGCGTAAGGAATTAAGTAAGCTTTTAGCAAAAATCAGGAAACGGTTTACCGCTAAATGACCCTACCCCTGGCTCAGTAAACTTCTCAGATCGATGACTGCCGCATTGGCCCGTGATATGTAAGAGGCCATGACCAGCGAGTAGTTGGCGAAGATCCCCAATCCACTGCCGTTCAATACCACCGGACTGCTGATGGAGCCCTGGGTGGCTTCCAGTTCGCGGATGATCTGACGCAGACTCACCAGGGCATTTTTCTTCCTCAATATATCCTGAAAATCGATCTCTACTGCATGCAGAAAGTGAATCAGGGCCCAGGTGGCGCCGCGGGCCTCGAAGAAGACGTCATCTATTTGGAGCCATGGTGTCTGTACCCTGACATTGTCCGAGGTGGCGGTCGATTGTGCGGCGTCAGGGTCGCCCGCGAGGTCGGTATTGATGCGCTCCTGCCCCACGCTGGCGCTCAAGCGTTGGGATAGGCTTCCCAGACGTTTCTCGACTATCGCCAGCCAGTCACGCAGATTATCGGCGCGGGCAAAGAACTGGGTGCTCGTCTCGCCTTGTTGGGAGAGGCCGCTTAGATAGCGTCTGAGCGCCTCGAGACCCTTACGGTACTCACCCTCGGTCGAAGGGAATATCCAGGAGTCGTTACTGTAGTTGAATTGAGGCTCGGCGATGGCCAGGTCCTCGTTTTCCAACGACTGGGATTGAGAGCGGCTCATATCATTGCGTAACGAGCGGGCCAGATCGCGGGCCTGGGTGAGGGCACCGAACTCCCAGTTGGGAATATTGTCCAGAAAAACGCTCGGCGGCGTGATGTCATTACTTAGATAACCTCCCGGTTTTTGCAACAGGGTTTCCGTGACAGTGACTAGGGCGGCGGTGGTATAGGAACCGGTGACCGGTTTCAGGCTCATCTCCTGCAGCATGCTGTGGGTGTTGTTGCGTACATCGAAGGGTTCGGGCACGCTGCTCCAATAGAGTCCGAGTAGAAAAAGCAATACGGAAAGGGTGATAACGCCGAGCATGCCGCCCCAAATCCAACCCTTTTCCCGCAGGGTCCGGGGATGGTAAAGCCGTGCAACCCGGTTTATCAGAGAGGTTGTCGCGCGAAGAAGTTTTTCGATAAGCGTTTTCACCCGTACTTTTCCTGCCTAGAATGAACCATCACAGATGATATTCATGTCTTGCCGCTGAATACCGCAGCTTATCGTAAGACACTATCTGACGAAGTAGGGTCAAGGCAAGCTTTGAAATTGTCTGGGGTGAGGCTTGCCCCATCATGGTCGATCAATATCCTTCAGAACGCTGTATCTTAATGGCCTCGTTCCCACGCTCCTGTACTGGTACGTGACGGTCTAGCTCTTCATGGGAGCCCATAGTTCGCTCAACTGATGTATGCATTCCCACGCAGAACATGGGAATGGGACGGGGCGCTGTATCGTGCTAAGGACGGCAAACCGTACCTATACGGATTTCCAGAAGGCCCTGCCGATATCAGCTTGCGATGCCCGATGGCGACAACAGGCTTAAATAGTGATCGGCCAGTAGCAAGGTGAACAGCAGACTGAGGTAGAGAATCGAGAAGGCGAAGGTCTTCATGGCGTGATCGCGTTCCTTGCTCTGCAGCAGTCTGACGGCATGGTAGACAAAGATACACCCCAGCACAAACGCACCGATAAGGTAGAGATATCCGCTCATCCGGATCGCAAAGGGCAGTAGTGAGACCGCCAGCAGCATGATGGCATAGATCAAAACCTGCTGCTTGGTGAAGTCGATGCCATGGGTAACGGGCAGCATGGGTATGTCGGCCTTGGCGTAATCGTCGCGGCGGTGTATCGCCAGAGGCCAGAAATGGGGCGGTGTCCAGACAAATATGATCAACAACAGCAGAAAGGCCTCAATAGTGACCTCACCGGTAACCGCACACCAGCCCAATAACGGGGGTGCCGCCCCGGCCAATCCACCCCAGACGATGTTTTGCGGAGTATTGCGTTTCAGGTAGAGGGTGTAGATCACGGCATAACCGATCAGGGCGAAAAAGGTAAGCAGTGCCGTCAACGGGTTGACCAGGAGATAGAGCAGCAACATCGAGAGGCCGCCCAACAACAGGGCAAAGCTGATTGCGTGAGGGGTGTCCATATGCCCGCTGGGTATGGGGCGCCAACTGGTCCTGTCCATCATGGCATCGATACGTTGGTCGATGACATGGTTGATCACCGCACCCGAGGCAGCCGCCAGGGAGATACCGAGCAGGCCGAACAGAAGCGGCTGCCAGGGCACTAGACCTTCCCGCGACAACAGCATGCCGACCAGGGCGGTAAAGGCGATCAGCAGGACGACCTTGGGTTTGGTCATCTCATAATAGTGGCGCCAGGCAAAACCGACTTGCTGTGCAGAAACATTACTGATGGCCATAGCGACCTCCTTGAGCCCAGTTTTCCGAGGCTTTAAGTAGTTTTTCCAGATCCTGCAGGATCTCTTTCGAGCTGATCTTCGTAGTGTCGTGCTTCATCATCAGATCACCCCGGGGGTCGATGAGAAAGATGGGGATAGCCTGCTCCGACAACTGTAGTGGAAACAGGGACTCGAGGGCGGCGCGCTGTCCATTGTCCGCGATCAGCAGCTCAGTGCCCTCAAGTCCGCCCATGTTGGGCAGATCGAGGCGGCCGGTGTGGTCGGGCATCAGGATCAGCAAGCGGGCGATACGCTGACGATTCGCAGCGGTGGCGCGGCGGATCTGGCGTACCTTGATCAACATCTCGATGCAGGCTGCATCACAGCCACCTTCGCTGATCAGGGTCATGGCCCACATGTCATGCAAGGATTGCCAGTCAAACCGTTCGCCATCCGCTGTCTGCAATCCAAGTGACTGAACAGGTCTCGGCGGATCGATCAATTCGCCATTGTTGGTACGCCCCGCCGGCAGCCACTGCGGATTGAGAAAGAACACCCAGGCAGCGATCATCGGCAGCGCGAACAATGCGATCAATACCCAAAGAGAGGCGAGCGTGCGCGGTTTGGCGGTGCTGTCTGCAACACTGGTCATACCGCAACCTCTTTTGCGTCGCGGTTGTGCAGCGATAGACGAATCCAGATCAGGAGGGTGATGATGGCAAACGCAAACCACTGAATGGCGTAGCCGATATGCATTATGTCACTGATGCGTGGGTGGGGCCATTGACGGACGAAACCATGGGCGTCCTGCGGAGATTGCAGCACCACGAAAGGAGCGATATCCAAGCCAGACCATTCTCTGAAGTGCTCCAGCGTGAGAAATGGCCAACGAGGCGTGGTGTCCGCACTTGCTGCACCCTGCTGCTTGAGCTCGATGGCGGGTGGTTGTGGGATCCTGACTTCACCCTGGACGGTGAGTGTTTCACCGACATCGACTGCAGCCAGGGCTTGATCAATCTGATCATGGGCAATCCAGCCCCGGTTGACCAGCAGCGTCCTGCCGCTCCCCTGGAGCAGCAAGGGAGTGACCAGATGAAAACCTGTCTTACCCCGATGCTTGCGGTTTTCGATCAACACGCTTTTATCGATGAGATAGCGTCCTCGTGCCACCACCTGGCGGAAGCGCAATTGCTCGGCATCCGGGTGGGGACCATCCAGCGAGACAGGAGGCTGTTTACGCCTCATCTCCAGCGATGAACCCTGATTTCGTTTCTGTTCGGCACGATCCAGCTGCCAGAGACCGAGTCCGATAAAGAGGGGCGTCAGGATTACCATTATTATTGTAGGGATTGCCTGGGCGCGAAATTGACGGGTGTTGCTGGTCATAAGGGCTATAGTGGAATTATCTGTTCCTGTTAGTGCAGTATCGGCAGGCTAACCTTATCAAATCCGGATCGGGAGAGATCATGGACATCATATTCAAGCTACCGGTGTTGCTGGTATTGGCCTTCATTATCTTCAGTCTGTTTCAGGGGATGTACTATATGGCCAAGGATGATGGCAGGAACGAAAGTACCCGCGTGGTACGCGCGCTGACCCTTCGGGTTGTCCTGTCGCTTCTGCTGTTCATCCTGCTCATGGTTGGTTACTACTTCGGTCTTCTCCAGCCGCACAGCCTATTGCCGCAATAGGTGGTCAGAGCCAGTACACAAAGACAAAGAGCCCCAACCAGACCACATCGACAAAGTGCCAGTACCAGGCAACCGCTTCGAAGGCGAAGTGGTTGTGGGCACTGAAGTGGCTCTTCATACTGCGTCCAAGTATTGCCATCAACATCACCGCACCCATGGTAACGTGAAAACCGTGAAATCCGGTCAACATGTAAAATGTCGAACCGTATGCGCCCGATTCCAGAGTGAGGTTCAACTCTGAATAGGCATGTCCATATTCATAAGCCTGCAGGGCTACGAACAGCAGGCCCAAGGCAATGGTTGCGATCAGGCCCCAGACCAGCTGTTTCTGATTATCGAGTTTCAATCCCCAGTGAGCCCAGGTGATGGTGGCGCCGCTGGAGAGCAGGATCAGGGTGTTCATCGCCGGAATGCCCCACGCCCCCATCGGTTGGAAATCGCCGCCGAGCTCACCCGGACCATGGGAGGGCCATGCTGCCTCGAATCCGTTATAGAGCAGCTCATTGGTTACCCCCAGGTAGCCTTCGCCGCCGAGCCAGGGCAGGGCGATATTGCGGATATAATAGAGCGAGCCGAAAAAGCTTAGAAAGAAAAAGACCTCCGAGGCAATGAACCAGAACATGCCCATGCGGAAAGAGGTATCGACCTGTTTATTGTAACAGTCGTTCAGATTCTCGCCGATGACATCCCGAAACCAGCCAAACAGCAGGAAGAAGAACAGCAGCAGGCCGGCGGTAACTATATAGCTGCCGATGGCGACCCCATTCATGGCCAGAACTCCACCAAACAGGGTAGTCAGCAGTGAAACCATGCCAATAATAGGCCAGGGACTGGGGTCGGGTATAAAATAATCCCCGCTGTGCTCCTTTACCGACATGCTGGTACTCCTCTCGATGTTGATCTTTTTGTCATAGTCATAGTGGTTGCTTTGCTAGCTCTGGTTGTTATTGATCCGGGGCCGACGCAATCATCGGCGGAAGCGCGCTCTCCCGCTCGTCGCTGTCCGCCTCTTTCAGGCGCATGAAACTGTATGAGAGTGTCAACGAGTTGATCTCTGCAGGCAGTTCCGTCGAAACCATGAATTGTAGCGGCATGATGGTCTTTTCACTGCCGTCGAGTCTCTGCTTGTTGAAACAGAAACATTCCAGTTTGCTGAAAAAGGGTGTCGCCTGCCAGGGCGCCACACTTGGTATGGCCTGCCCGGTAACGGCGCTATGGCTGCGGTTGCGGGCGTGGAAATTGACCTCATAGGTCTGACCGGGATGGACACGCATCTTATTCGTCTCGGCAACGAACTCCCAGGGCAGGTTTGGGTTGACCGTGGTGTCGAACTTGACAGTGACCCAGCGGACCTGATCCACCCGCTCGGAGGTGGCAGTGGACAGGCCGATCTGGCTACGTTGGGAAAGTGACTGTGTTCCCGTGATCTGGCAGAAGAGATTGTACAGGGGCACCAGAGCGAAACCGAAACCAAACATCGCCACGACCAGTCCGGACAGCAGCAGGGTTGTGCGGCGGTTCTTGCGATGCTTGTCCGGTGCCCTTTGATTCATTGTATCGCCTGTGTGCCGACAATTCGAAAGATACCTGTCCAGAAGGGGAATGAGGTCACGAGAAAGAACAGTGCAAGTCCGGCCAGTCCCCAGGCCAGGCGTACATTCTTACGCCTCAGTTCGGCTGTTTGATAGTCAGGAATACGCATAACTCCTCATGGCTCCTATTTGATTTGAGGGGCAACCGTCCAGGTATGGAAGGCCGGTGGAGAGTCCAGCTCCCACTCGAGACCCTTGGCGCCTTCCCAGGACCTGCCCTCAGCCTTCTTACCGCCGCGGATGGTCTTGAAGATGATGTAGAGAAACAGCAGATGGCTGAGACCGAAGATCATCGCACCGATGCTCGATACCACATTAAATTCGGTAAAGATCATGTTGTAGTCGACGATCCTGCGCGGCATTCCCGCCAGGCCGAGAAAGTGTTGTGGAAAGAAGGTGATGTTGAAACTGATGACGTTGGTCCAGAAAAAGAGTTTTCCCAGCTTCTCGTCATACATGTGTCCGGTCCATTTCGGCAGCCAGTAGAAGACACCGGCAAACAGGCCGAATACCGCGCCGGGCATCAACACGTAGTGGAAATGCGCGACGACGAACATACTGTCGTGATACTGCATATCGGCAGGCACCACCGCCAGCATGACGCCGCTCAAACCGCCGAAGGTGAACATCAGGACGATACCGACCGCGAACAGCATCGGGGTTTCAAAGGTCATGGCGCCGCGCCACATGGTAGCGATGAAGTTGAAAACCATCAGGCCCACCGGTATGGAGATCAGAATAGTGCCGATCATGAAATAGGTGACCGCCCCCAGGGACATGCCGACGGTGTATTGATGATGCGCCCATACCACCATGCCGATGGTGGCCACGGCGAGCATGGCGCCGACCATCGATTTGTAGCCGAACAGCGGCTTGCGCGCGAAGGTCGGTATCACATGGGAGAGTACCCCGATGGAAGGCAGCAGCAGGATGTAGACTTCGGGATGTCCGAAGAACCAGAACAGGTGTTGAAACAGGACCGGGTCACCGCCACCGGCCGCATCGAAGAAACTGGTGCCGAAATGGCGGTCGAACAGCAGCATGGTGACGCCGCCGGCCAAGACAGGTATTACCAGGATCAGCAGAAAGGCTGTGACCAGCCAGGTCCAGCAGAACATCGGCATCTTCATCAGGGTCATCCCCGGCGCACGCATGTTCAGCAGGGTGACGATGATGTTGATCGAAGCCAGTACCGAGGAGATACCCAGCAGGTGGATGGCGAAGATCAGGAAGTCCATCGACATGCCAACCTGCACCGAGAGTGGCGGGTAGATGGTCCAGCCGGTATTGATCTGGGTGCCGCCACCTGGGAAGAAGGGCACCACAAAGGAGAGGATCAGCATGGTCGCAGCCGCCGGCAATACCCAGAAACTGAGATTGTTCATCCGTGGCAGGGCCATGTCCGGGGCGCCGATCATCATCGGGATCATCCAGTTGGCCAAACCCGCGGCTGCAGGCATTACCGCACCGAAAATCATGATGAGGGCGTGGTTGGTTACAAGGTTGTTGTACAGATCTGGATCGAGCAGCTGGATGCCGGGTTGGAACAGCTCCATGCGGATCAGCATGGCGCTGGCGCCGCCGAGGAAGAGCATAATCAGTGCGAAAAACAGATAGAGGGTACCGATATCCTTGTGGTTGGTGCTGAAGAGCCAGCGTTTCCAGCCTTTCGGCGCCTCGTGATGGTGTGCCTCATCAAGGGTCAGAGTGGTTGTACCCATGTTTGAATTCTCCTCTATCTGGCCTGTTTGACGTCTGCAGGCTGCACGACATCACCCGTTTTGTTATCCCAGGCATTGCGCTCATAGGTCACGATCGCTGCGATCTCAAGATCGTTAAGTGAACCCCAAGGCTGCATCGCGGTCCCTTCTTTACCCTTGATGACGATATCCAGATGATCGGCAATGGACCCGGTGGCAATCGCCGATCCGGTTAGCGCCGGGAAGGCAGGCGGCAGGCCTACACCGGTAACCTGATGACAGGCCGCGCATTTTGTATCGTATAGCGTTTTGCCCTTGGCCATCAGTTCGTCCATGCTCCAGGTCTTATCGACGCTTGCCTCAGCCGCGGCAGCCAGCTTGATCGCATTTTGATCGTCTACCCATGCCGCGAACTTCTCTTGTGAGACCGACTCCACAACGATGGGCATGCGGGAGTGCCATGTGCCGCAGATTTCTGCGCACTGGCCGCGAAAGACACCTTCCCGGTTGAGTTCGGCCCAGGTCTCGGTGACGTAGCCGGGAATGGCATCCTTCTTCACCGCCAGCTCAGGAACCCAGAAAGCGTGGAGGACATCCGCAGAGGTGTGAAGAAAGCGGATCTTGACTCCGGTGGGCAGGACCAGGCGGTTGTCGACTTCCCGCAGATAGTGGTCCCCGGACTCCTCTGCCCGTACAAAACGACTCTCCACCTTGATGCCGTGATCCAGATAGTCGAACTCCCACCACCACTGGTGGCCGGTCACCTTTACGTCCATGATGTTCTCTTCCTTCGGTACATCCCAGACCTTTTTCAAAACCGCATCCGCCTTACCTGCAATGGTCAGGTCTACACCCAACACCATCACCGGTACGATAACCCAGGACCAGTTGCCAAACCATGAATTGTGAAACTCCTGGTCGGCTTCGTAGCCGCGGCTCTTGCGATGAAAATAGAGCGAGTAGAAGACGATCGCGAAGACGACTATCAGCAGGAATGTGGCGATGCCCATCGTCATCATATGGATATCGAAGATCTCCTGGGCCACAGTGGCTGCTGGTTCGGGAAAATTGAGACCGTATTCAGCCGCAGCATCGCCCATTACCAGGGACAGTGGCGCAAAAAGCCAAAATCCGGGTAGGCGTGAACGGTTGGTCAGAATCACTCTGCAAATAGCGTCGGGTTTAAAGTTCCGTGTTTCTGTCTTTTGATTATTATGCATGCCGATCAGAAGCCCTCGATTGCGTTTCTAAGATTGTTGGCGAGCATTTCGCGCTCCTCTTCCAACAGATTTTTGCCTACTTCGATATATTCGCCATGAGACCCGATCAAAAGACGGCTTGGATACCAGCCTTTGGGATCTTGGTTCTGAATGATTTTCAGCCAGGCCTTGTGAAAACACTTAACTGCCTGACGGTTGCGGTTGTCACTGATCCTCACATAGGTGTCATCGATATGGATGATCTCCTGCGAATGGGCACAAAAGCTGTGACAGTAGATGGCAATGCCGACAATGCAGATCTCAAGCCCGGTGAAGGGCAGGACCAACCAGGCGCCAAGCGAAAGGAAATAGAGACCGACCAGGCCGATACACAACGCAAGCAACAGAAATAGCCACTTGGATTGGTTCCAGGTCAGACTTCTGTTGGGTTGGACGACGAGTACAGCTTCATCACCGTTACTGTTTTGTGGTGCTCTAAAGACCATTTGCCATCCCGCAGTTAGCTCTGACGGCCGATACTGCCTGGCGTCTAATATTGATCTAAATCAGTTTTTTATTGATCTGGGTCAAAAGAATATGACAAAGATGGGGCATAAAGCAATAACTAAGTCAATTTCTCGACTATTAATAAGGTGCTGATAATTAATTGGAATTATAGAATATAGCGAATTTATTACGTGTCATCCCTGAATGTGTGCCTATTCGGATCCTCAGTAAGCATCCATTGATCAAGCCCAGTTATATATGTCGATGAAAAGCTGGAATCCTTACCGGCAGGCCCTAACAGGACCTAATAAGCCGTGCATCCGGAAAGGCCTGGGCGAGATCAAGTGACCAGATCTTCTCCGCCATGGCCTTTTCGAGTGATTCCAGGCGCTCATAGTGATGCTCATTGGCCTCATTCCGGTTGATGATGTCGAGCAGTTGAAGAAACTCGGATGAGACTATGCCGTCCGCCAGCCTCAGTTTTATATACTGCTTGCCGTCGTTTACCCGCCAGCTGTAGTCCATTTCACTTACACAACGGATCTCGCCGGTAGTGCAGGTCAGTTGAAAACGTCCAGCGGATACGCAACCGGTGACATATTCGATCGTATCTCTCACGCCAGGCCCGGGATGTCCGCTCTCGATGGTGAGATCCTGCCGCTCCCAGGTCTTCTCCCGGGAGAGCAGTTGTGCCGCGTATTGCAACATTCTGAAGGCAAACGCGCAGCCCCAGTAAGCATTACCCCGGTGGAACCTAAGCGCTTCCTCGTAACTGCGCGTCAGTAGCACACCATTATCGATGATATGAATGTCAGTGGTTCTCATCACCGTCCGCACCTCAGTCGGATCTATTATAATTGATAACATGTGATTTTGAGTGCATGAGCATTGCGCAAGTGAGTCAGCTGAAATTATCGTTGACCACCGGAGACGCCGTGTAACGTCGCATGTCGCATTGGCGTATTTAGGTCACACCGGATGTTGAGTTTAGCGGGATGATAAACTGTGCGCACCCATGATGCCATTCCTGACTCGACCCTGACGCCTTGGTATGCCGTCGATGTCGAGGCCCTGTTACAGCGTATTTCACAACGTTCTTTTCTATGTCCTGATGATTGCCGGTAATCCGGCGACCACACGGTTTACCTTCTTCTATGGTGCAGCGCTGCAGGACGATCATATGACGGGGATGTTCACCGCCTCCGTCATCTTGACCTCTATTGTGCTTGGGTTTCGTTTACTGACCCTAACGACTGCACAGATCCTGTGAGTCAACATGATAACAGCGGTGACCCTGGTATTGGCACTTGAACCCCCGGAGCTGAATGTTATGAGTCACTTGCCCATGGATTCGGACGCACCGTTGCCGACAGCAAATCTGTAGTGGCGTATTGCATTCGTTTCAACGATTTCAACCATCGGTATCATTGGTCTTTTTAGATGAATTTCACTATCAACCCCATCTGCAGATCTTGTTCGGTGCCCGTGGACTTGATATTTCAATACCTGATTACCCCTAAACCTCAGCCATTCTCAAGAGGCGATATGGCATAGGTGGAGTGCGAAGAGCGGCAAAAAGCAATCGTTCAATCATGGCGGGTAAATCGAAACGGCGGTTAAACCGATATTCGAACTCAGCAAGATAACGCGACACATGTTTATCTCGAATCGCATGAAAAGTACCCAACAGACTGTTTTTGACATTACCCAACATCGTGTTTACCCATTTGAAGCACGAATACTGGACACTTTGGCGCCCACCACCCGTCACCATGGGGTTATGATGGCAATCAGCGGTTGTCACGCCACTAAAGCACCAAAGCCCATCGGTAAAGACTTCGCTGCCAGGCATCAAGCAGGAGCGGGCGTAGCGGGCGATTTCACGTTTGCGGAAGCCCCTTACACGACGCAGTTGAATTTTCATGGGCCTGCCGTCCCGCGTCGTCTCAACAGCAGCTACGAAAGGGATTTTGTTGCGCGACCCACGACCACGCTTACCGGCTTGCTCGCCTCCGAGATAAGCATCATCCAATTCGGTGCGACCGGCCAGTTTTTTTCCACGCTCACGTTCCATCATCACCTGCATCAACTTATGCTTGAGTCGCCAGGCCGTATTGTAGTTCACCCCGATTTCGCGGGAAAGTTGCAGCGCCGAGATACTTTTCTTGCGTTGGGTCAACAGATAGATCGCAAGAAACCACGTTCTCAGCGGCAGCTTGGTGCCATGGAAGATGCTGCCGGCGGTCAGGGAAGTCTGATGATGGCACTTGTGACATTGATATATCTGACGCTTTTTGAGTTCACAGCCTGTTGTGTTGCCGCACTCAGGGCAGACATAGCCCGTCGGCCAGCGCAAATCATACAATGCCTGTCGACACTGATCCTCGGTCCCATATTGTTCCAGAAAATCGTGCAAACCAAGGCCTTTTTGAAATTGAATGGTATTTCTCGGCATGATGAAATCCTCTTTTATTCAGTCAGTAGGTTCCATTATGCTTGCACCACAGGCTCAATAGCTGAGCCTCAGGGGTAATCAGGTTTCAATATGGCTTCGAATCATCATGGTCTCCGCCTCCGTTCTCTTGCTGGTAGAGACGGTGAAAATGATAATTCGCAATTCTGTTGAAAAGAGAATCCGGATGGAAGAGAGGGCAGGGGGCCGGATACTCTGCCTTGGCGGGTTTACCAAGACAGAGTCGTAACAATAACTACCTAAGAGCCGGCAGTTTATGCAGAGGAAGTTGCTTTCTTCTTGCTTCTACGGCGACGACGGGTCCTTTCGTCAACGGACTTTTCGAGTGATTTCGCCGCTTTTTCAAACTCTTTAACCATCTTGCCGCGCGCTTTCTGCATCGCCGTATAGAGACCCTTGGCCAGACGTTCTGCCTTGCGTTGCTCGGCGGCAGCAGCTGTGCGGGCCGCCTTGACCTCTTTCAGTTTGGCCTGGGCAGCAGCAAGACGCTCTTTAGCCTTTTCCTTGCTGACCGGGGTTTTCGCTTTGGCAACGGCAGCGCGTGCCTTGGTTACTCTTTCACCGGTACTTTCCACTAACTTGTCCTGGCGTTCTACAGCTTTTCCGGCTGAGTTCAATCTGCTCAGGGCGCGTTTATTGGAAGAGGATAAGGTGATTTCAGCCTGTAGAGCTTCGACAATAGTCTCCATTGAAACTACTTTTCTTTTTGCTCTACGACGCTTTTTCACAGTTTTCTTTAAGGCCATTGGTACTCCTTAGTGATTGAACAAACATGCACAATATAGTTGCACTTTAATATAAGAACAACTCTTAAAGCTCTAATTATGTATAAAATCACTATTTTTTTACTTTTTATCTCAATTTTATGCAAATTAATGGAAATGCAGATGCAAGTTAAAAACTTTCAGACATGCTATGAGTTTGAGATGACACTGCGGTTAGAACAGTAAATCGTTTGATTTTGTATTTTCTTTAGAAAAAGTCACTGCTGTCCCGTTAAGGAGAGAATAAGAAGGCCTGAAGACCAGTTTGTTTTGTTACAATGAGTTCACCACAAACCATTGAAAAACAAAAAGGAAATCAGGCCTTGAGTCACCATAATACTGTGTTTTCACAACTTCTGAAACTAATACCGAGACATGAATTCGAGACCCTTGCAAAACAGCACCATACAGGCCGTTCTTTCCGAACAGCCTCACGTTGGTCGCAATTCGTAACCCTGGCAATGGCGCAACTGTCAGGTCGAAACAGCTTACGTGACATCGTTGACAGTATGTCCGCGCAAGCCCATCGTCTTTATCACCTCGGTAGTGCAAAACTGTCACGTTCCAATTTATCCCGCATCAATGATGGTAAGCCATACGGGCTGTATGAAGCTTTGTTTGGAAAGCTGTTGCATCGCTGTCAGGGTGTGGTTCCTGGTCATGATTTTCGTTTCAGCAACCTACTTTATTCGCTGGATGCTTCGACGATCGATTTATGTCTGTCTGTTTTCCCCTGGGCTGATTTTCGCACGACGAAAGGAGCGATAAAACTGCATGTTGGGTTGAACCACTCGGGCTATTTGCCGGAATTTGTGACGGTGACAGAGGGTAAGGCACACGATGTAACTGTCGGGCGTGCCTTGAAATTCCCCAAGGGGAGTATCGTGGCGGTTGATAAGGGTTACAACGACTACGCTTGGTATAACCAACTGACAGCAAAAGGGATATTTTTTGTCACTCGCCTGAAGACCAATGCAAAGTACCGTACGGTAAGCCGTCGATCAGTGTTGAAAAGTAAGGGATTGACCAGCGACCAAACCATTGAGTTTACAGGTGCGCAGACTGCCAAAAAGTGCCCTGTACCATTACGTCGTATCGGCTATCGGGATGCGGAGACCGGAAGGCGTTATGTGTTTCTCACCAACAATTTCGAGCTTGCTGCCAAAACGATTGCCGATATATACAGGGCAAGGTGGCAGGTTGAATTGTTTTTCAAATGGATCAAACAAAACCTGAAAATCAAATCATTTGTGGGTACCAGCAAAAATGCGCTTATGACACAGATCTGGATTGCATTGTGTGTCTATTTGCTACTGGCCTTTCTCAAGTTCCAGTCGACGTTGCAAAAAAGCATGCAACAAATATTACGATTACTACAGCTTAATTTGTTTGAAAAACGGGATCTGATGGCATTGCTGCGAGGTGATCCACCCCGCGAGGGCCAACCTGATAATAATCAGATGGCTTTGCTTTGAAAGTTAGCGGGACAGCAGTGAGAAAAAGTTTAAGTGAACTTTACCCAGATGGATTCAAATACCCGATTTTTTTGTTTTATTGTAAACCTCTTCCATAGAATGCAGCTATACTCGCCAAAAAAGGTTTGATCCATGTTAGATAATGGAGTGACGAATCCACACGCCCTGGCGGTCTTATCGCTCACCGTTGTTGCATTAATACTCTTCAGTCGTGAAAAGATCCCCTTAGAGACATCATCACTATTGGTACTGACACTGCTTGCAGTGGGATTCGAACTATTTCCCTATCAAGGTGTGGCTGGGAAGATCAGCGCAATCGATTTTTTCCGCGGTTTCGGTCATGAAGCTTTAATTGCCGTTTGTGCATTGATGGTGGCTGGGCATGGATTGGTGCGTTCCGGTGCGCTTGAGCCGGTGGGTAGAGTATTGGCGAGATTGTGGAGTGTCAGTCCGGGCCTGTCGTTTTTGGCAACCCTGCTGATTGCGGGAATTCTCAGCGCATTCATCAACAATACACCGATCGTCATACTGCTGCTGCCGATTCTGGTCAGTGTGTCACTACAGACCAATGCCAATGCATCATCTCTGCTGATGCCGATGGGTTTTGCAACCCTGATCGGTGGTATGAGTACAACCATTGGGACTTCAACGAATTTGTTGGTGGTTGGTGTGGCGGCAGACCTGGGATTGCGTAAGATGGAAATGTTCGATTTCATTGTGCCCGCACTTATCGCCAACGCGTTGGGAATGCTCTACCTCTGGCTTATCGCACCGCGAATACTGCCGAAACGCGAGCTGGTATTGGCGGATAGCTCGCCAAGGGTCTTTACTGCCCAATTGGTCATCAAGGAAGATAGCACGGCGGCGGGTATGAAATTGTCGGAAGCGATAGCGCTTACTCACAATGTCATGAATGTAGACAGAGTTCGGCGCAGTGAGACAACTTACATAATGCCCCTGCCCGATGCGGTGATCTATCCGGGTGACAGGCTGCTGGTGCATGATACGCCCGCGCATCTGAAAGAGTTTGAACAGCAGCTTGGTGCGACCCTCTACTCCGCAGGCGACGAGGTCGATGAAGACCATCCGCTACAGGCCCATGACCAACAACTCGCGGAGGCGATTATATTTCGGGGATCACCGTTGCAGAACAGGACCCTGAATGAGGTTCGCTTTGCCGACAGCTATCAACTCGTCGTTTTGGCGATTCACCGAGCCAATGAGCGTATCAAGGCGTTGCCGCAAGGTTTGGGGAATCTCAATCTGAGGATTGGCGATGTCTTGCTGGTACAGGGTAAAAGGAGCCATATCAACGAATTGAAACAGCAGTCCATCGTGATGGTGCTCGATTCCACCACCGATCTGCCCCATACCAGGAAGGCGCCCTATTCACTATTGATAATGTTGGGCGTAATCCTGTTGGCCGCATTCGGTATCCTGCCCATCGCCGTGAGCGCGATTGGCGGGGTATTGCTGATGCTGTTGTGCGGATGCCTCTCCTGGCGTGATGTCGGTCGTGCACTGAACGCACAGGTGATTCTGATCATCGTTGCAAGTCTGGCGCTGGGTAACGCCTTGCTGATGACCGGGGGCAGTGATTTTCTGGCGCACCTGTTTCTCAATGCCACCCAAGGCGCCTCATCAACTGTGGTATTGAGCGGCCTGATCCTGGTGGTGGCGTTATTAACGAACGTGGTATCCAATAATGCAGCGGCGGTTATCGGCACACCCATTGCCATCAGTATTGCAAATTCCCTGCAACTGCCGGCGGAGCCTTTCGTACTGGCGGTGCTGTTCGGTGCGAATATGAGCTATGCGACGCCAATGGCCTACCAGACCAACCTGTTGGTCATGAGTGCGGGAAACTACAAATTTTCCGACTTTGCCCGCGTAGGGTTGCCACTTATTGTTGTCATGTGGTTCGCCTACAGCTGGTTGTTACCCACCCTGCACCAGATTTGAGACATTCCAATCCTACTAGGGCCTGTTAACACTAATCCCGGGGTGAATAGCGATAATGGCCGGTAATCGGATAGTCAAATAGCATATCCTCCAGTTTTGGGCCTGAACCGATGTTGTGGATGATCAGAGGCAACCCTGTCCGTTGACCGATCTTATCGCTGACAATACCGATATGAGGCAGGTTTCCAGGCAGCATCCAGGTCACTATTTCACCGGGTTTGTAGTCACTCCCATGGTGGGTTACGGACAGGCTTTTTCCCTGACGTGTGAAAAAACGTTGTAGATTCGGCACACGCCGATGATCGATGTTTTTGTCGGTTTTTATCAGACCCCAAATCCGCCGTGAGGGGTAGAGATCAAAATGCGATGCCATATCCTCATGAACCAACTGTTGTAGATCAATGCCAAGTGCCCGATAAGAACGGATCAATACATCGGTACAGACACCAATATTGTTCGGTATATCGCCATTAGGATATGCGATTGGTATGTAAGAGCCGTCGTATCTGACAGTATGTTCAGTGCGTTCCATTGCCGCAGCTACGAGTCTATCCTCGAACTGTCCCGCCAGGCAGTAGACAGGCAGCTGTAGCAATATTACGGGAAATAGTGTTCTCAGCATGAAGTTAGGATATCAAATAGCCTGTTTAAGGCACACTGTTTTTCGATCCCGTATTGACAATGGATGATGACTGACCAATCCGTTTGATCGCACAGTTGCTATATTCAGGAAAGGCTTGTTCAGCGACGAGATGAATCGATCTGTTCAGTTCAGGGTAGGCAGGAGTCGAATGACACGATTACGGACATACCCAGTCAGCTTGCGCCATTGCGGAAGCACTTTGCATGGATGCCGATATGGCTGCATCGGAAAACAGGCTGATATGAATCAGCCTGTAACCCGATGGATTGGGAGGGTGGCTATTTCTTGATCAATCCAACGATAAACAGCAATATTGCCGCGCCTGCTACCGCAGTAATCAATGATCCGATCAGCCCGTTAACAGAAAGTCCGAGGAGTCCGAAAACCCAACCACCGATAAATGCCCCAATCACGCCAACGATAATATTGCCGAGCAGACCGAAACCGCCGCCTTTCATAATGGTGCCCGCCAGCCAACCCGCAACCGCACCGATTGCCAGAAAAATTAACAGAGAAGTTAAATCCATTATGGGCTCCTTTATTTACTAACCTGATTACTCATGAGGCTCAGCTATTGAGCCTGTGGTGCAAGCATAATGGAACCTACTGAATAAAAGAGGATTTCATCATGCCGAGAAATACTATTCAATTTCAAAAAGGCCTTGGTTTGCACGATTTTCTGGAACAATATGGGACCGAGGATCAGTGTCGATAGGCATTGTATGATTTGCGCTGGCCGACGGGCTATGTCTGCCCTGAGTGCGGCAACACAACAGGCTGTGAACTCAAAAAGCGTCAGATATATCAATGTCACAAGTGCCATCATCAGACTTCCCTGACCGCCGGCAGCATCTTCCATGGCACCAAGCTGCCGCTGAGAACGTGGTTTCTTGCGATCTATCTGTTGACCCAACGCAAGAAAAGTATCTCGGCGCTGCAACTTTCCCGCGAAATCGGGGTGAACTACAATACGGCCTGGCGACTCAAGCATAAGTTGATGCAGGTGATGATGGAACGTGAGCGTGGAAAAAAACTGGCCGGTCGCATCGAATTGGATGATGCTTATCTCGGAGGCGAGCAAGCCGGTAAGCGTGGTCGTGGGTCGCGCAACAAAATCCCTTTCGTAGCTGCTGTTGAGACGACGCGGGACGGCAGGCCCATGAAAATTCAACTGCGTCGTGTAAGGGGCTTCCGCAAACGTGAAATCGCCCGCTACGCCCGCTCCTGCTTGATGCCTGGCAGCGAAGTCTTTACCGATGGGCTTTGGTGCTTTAGTGGCGTGACAACCGCTGATTGCCATCATAACCCCATGGTGACGGGTGGTGGGCGCCAAAGTGTCCAGTATTCGTGCTTCAAATGGGTAAACACGATGTTGGGTAATGTCAAAAACAGTCTGTTGGGTACTTTTCATGCGATTCGAGATAAACATGTGTCGCGTTATCTTGCTGAGTTCGAATATCGGTTTAACCCGCATGTTTCATCCGTTTTTAAATTTAGCCGGTGATATGGCCAAGCTTGGATGGTTTGCCCTCACTGGGAACCAAACCTCTATCAAGCCCTGATTTTCCACCCTCCGGGCAGACTCCCCCTTACCCCCATTGTTGATCAACGTGCCGGGGCAGCACTCTGCCGGGCTATCCCGGCTTGAGTCGTGCCGCCACCTGGAAAAACAGCGCCTGATAGGGATAGGTGCTGGAGAGCAGGAAGCGGATCCGTCGCGTGTTGCGAATGATGACCGCCCCGATCTTGAACAGTTTGAGCCGGATCGTGGTCATCTGTGCACGCGCCAGTTCCGTGCCCTTCAGCGCGAGGCGCCGGATGGCCTCCATCAGCACATAGGCCAGACTGGACAGCAGTAGACGAAACTGATTGGCCCACCAGTAATGCGCGCTGGTGCGATCGGCGAACAGCCCCAGTTGCTGCTCCTTGATTCGGTTCTCCATGTCACCACGGGCGCAGTAGAGGTCATCGTAAAGGCGCTGTTTGTCGCCGGCCAGGTTGGTGACGATGAAGCGTGGATTTGGCCCCTTGTCGGTGACCTCCAGTTTGGCGATCACCTTGCGACGCGTCTTCCAGGTGCTGGCGGCATAGTGAAACTGAAAGAATTCCCGCATCTTCATGCCGGTTCGCTTCGCCAGTTCCTCAACCCACTGCATGGGCTCACGGATACACCGCAGCAAGGCGTCATTCTTGGCGATGCCCACGATATAGCCCACAGCGTTGCGCTCGCACCAGCTGAGCATGTGGTGACGGCAAAAGCCGCTATCGCCCCGAAAGATGATACGCACTTCAGGCCAAGCCCGGCGCAGGCGTTTGACCAACAGCGCCAGAATCGCCCAGGCATGCTTGGGCGCATCGATCCGGCTGGGCCGCAGATAACTCACCAGCAGTTGATCGCCACAAAAGACATACAGGGGCAGGAAGCAGTAGTGATCGTAGTAGCCGTGAAAGAAGCGGCCTTCCTGGCGGCCATGCACCGGATCATCCGTGGCGTCGAAATCCAGGATCAGCTCATCGGGTGGTGCATCATATGAGGCAATGAACTGCTCGAGCAGTAGGTTGTGGACATCAACGGCAACCCGGCGATCGACCCGGTTCTCTAGCCGACAAAGTGTCGACTGGCTGCCCAGTACCTCCTCGCGTTCGATCGAGCTCTGTAGGGCCGGGTCGGTGCGTAGTGTCTGATGGTCGTTCAGATCTTCATAACCCAGGCAGAGCCCATAGACTCGCTGGCGCAACAGGCTCAACTGGCTGTGTTCAATATAGCGGGGATCTCGCGGGTCGGGGATGACCGCATCAACCGCCTCGAGCAATCCCAGACGCCTGTCGATCTCACGCAGCAGCAACACGCCGCCGTCCGAGGTGATATCGCCACCGGAAAACTCGGCTTGAACCTTACGGCGTTTTAGGGCTGGAAAATCAAAGGCAGTCTGGGTACAGTTTGTCACAGGCAAAATCCTTTCGATTACAGTGTAAGCAACTGAATTATATCGAAGTATCAGGATTTTGCCTTTTTAATGCGTGAAATATTGGGGTTAAACCGCTGCGCTTCAATTCAACGGCGGAATTCGATCAGGAGATCAGAGATCGCTATCTGAGACTCTGGCACCGAGGGCGCAAGGGCGAGTTGGATCATTGGAAAGGAACAAAAGAGGGTTGCCTTGCATTGGTCATCCTTCTCGATCAATTTCCCTTGAATATGTTCCGCCACCAGTCTGAAGCCTTTTCCACGGAACAGCAGTCCCGTGACCTGGCCGGTTTTGCCATCGATGCCGGATTCGACAGACAGATGCCTGGTGAATGGCGGGCTTTTCTCTACCTGCCGTTCATGCACAGCGAGTCCATCACCGATCAGGATAGATCGGTTTTGCTGTTCGAATCAGCGGGCCTGCATGACAATCTCAAATGGGCCAAACAGCATCGAGCGCTGATACGGCGATTCGGCCGCTTTCCCCACAGAAATGCGCTATTGGGCCGTGAGAGCACAGCAGACGAACTGGCCTATCTGAATTCAAATCAAGCGTTTACCGGATAGTGTGTTGTCGGTTATGGAAAAAATTATTTGCGGTGATTAGCGTCCATTCGCGGCTTGTTATTTCTCGCCATTGCCAACTCAGCAGCTAGCGCCCCAAAGATTTCATAACCGCTGCCGGCACAGCTGCGAAATGGTCGATCTCCATGGTGAATGAACCGCGGCCGTGGGTTGCGGAGCGCAGTTCGGTCGCGTAGCCGAACATCTCGGAAAGGGGTACCTGGTTACGAATCGCCTTGATCTGGCCCGGCCGGTCGGAGACGCCGTCGATCTCGGCGCGCCGATTGGCCAATTGCGCCAGCACATCGCCCAGGTGTTCCTCGGGGGTGATGACCTCACATCGAACGATCGGCTCGAGCAAAACCGGCACGCCTTTCTCCAGGCCGTTGCGCAGTGCCATGCCCGCTGCTATCTGGTAGGCCATGGGGTTGGAGTCCACGCTGTGTTCGGAACCGTCAGTCAGGGCTACTTTGATATCGGTAACGGGATAGCCGCCGATGACTCCGCTCCGGGCCGCCTCACGGATGCCGCTCGCCACTGCCGGGATATAGGCGGCGGGGATTGCGCCACCGCTGATCCGGTTTTCAAATAGCAGCCCTGAACCCGTCGCCCCCGGTGTTATCTCGATGACCTCATGGCCGTATTGTCCATGGCCTCCTGTCTGTCTGACAAAGCGGCCTTCTACCCCCGAGGCGGTTTGGGTGATGGTCTCTTTATAGGCCACCTTGGGATTGCCGGTGCGGACATTGACGCCTTGCTCGCGTTGCAGCCTGTCCAGCAGTACCTCCAGGTGTAGCTCGCCCATGCCGGAGAGGATCGTCTGTCCGGTCTCTTCATCGGTTTCGGCCTTGAAGGTGGGGTCATCTTCCGCAAGGTGGTGCAGGGCATCAGCCAGGCGTTCATTGTCCTGTGCTGTAATCGGCGCTACCGTGATCTTGATGACAGGATCGGGAAAACTGATCGATTCGAGTAACAATGGATGTTTTGGGTCGCAGAGAGTGTCGCCGGTGACTGCGTCCTTCATACCCAACAGGGCGGCAATGTCTCCGGCATGGATGACTTCGATATCCTCCCGATGTTCGGCATACATCCGTTCCAGCCGTCCAACCCGTTGGTTGCGTTTGTGGCGCGGGTTGAGCACCATGGCACCCGTTTGCAAACTGCCGGAGTAGACGCGGACATAGCAGAGGCGCCCGGCATAGGGATCGGTGACGGTCTTGAACAGGAGTGCACAGAGGGGGCTGTCATTACTCGGGGCGCGCATGATCGCTTCACCCTTAACCGGGTGAACGCCCTGGATTTCACCGATATCGAGGGGGGAAGGCAGATAGCGGATCAGTGCGTCGAGCAGAGGTTGAACACCCCGGTTTCTCAGTGCACTGCCGCAAAGGACAGGCACGATTGCATTCTCCAGCGTGGCGCGACGCAGGGCGTCGTGGATCATCTCTTCATCGGCCTCACCGCCTTCCAACCAGATCGTCAGCAACGTGTCATCCTGTTCAGCGATCTGCTCGATCATTGTTGCACGGGCAGACTCCGCATCAGCCAGGTGTTGTGCCGGTATCTGTTCATACTCCCTGTGTGCACCCAGTTCATCGTGCCAACGGATGAGTTGCATGCTGATCAGATCTATCACACCTTCGAAATCCGCTTCCGCGCCCAGGGGTAGCTGTAGGGGGATCGGGTTGGCGCCGAGCTGCTCACGAATGGTATTGACCGCATGCTTGAAGTCGGCGCCGATGCGATCCATTTTATTGATAAAACAGAGGCGGGGAACGCGATAACGGTCCGCTTGCCGCCAAACCGTTTCGCTTTGAGGTTCCACGCCCTGGGAGGCATCAAACACCACTACAGCCCCATCCAGTACCCGTAAAGCCCGCTGCACCTCTGCGGTAAAGTCGATATGCCCGGGTGTATCGATAAGGTTGATTTGATGATCATTCCAAAATGCGGAGACGGCTGCATCCGCAATGGTGATTCCACGCTCGCGCTCCTGATCTATCCAATCGGTGACAGTGGTGCCGCTGTCCACCGAGCCCAACTGATGGGTGCGACCCGCATAATAGAGTATGCGTTCCGTAGTGGTGGTCTTGCCGGCGTCTATATGGGCGATCAAACCGATATTGCGCAAACGCTCAATGGGGATGGCTTTGGCGGTCATAGGTTAGAGTCTTATTGTTGTTACAACATGGAATTTATCGAACACAACTCATTCTAGTCTACCCGAGCGTGTTGCGGTAACGGATGGGGGTTTAACAGGGGCTTGATGATGAATCTATGGGAGATGCCAATCAAACCATTTGCGAAATTTAGCGGTGACTGGCGTTCATTCGCGGCTTGAATCCCTCACGACCATCATCAAAAACGCAGATGGCTCGAGGCATTCAGACTCTTTTGCTGGCCGCGCCAGTTATCGATATGAAATTTGGTGAACGGCAGTTCGGTAAGTTCGAAGAAACGCGGCCAACCGATGCGTTCCACCCAATCGTTGATTCGTTCCCAATCCTTTGCATCCTGCCGATAGACTGCCAGTATCCGCTTCACAACGGCCGTGGCCTCCGGCCAGCGTGGTGGATTGTTGGGGATGCCTGCAGCCACCAGTTTCTGAAAGCTCGGTCTGCCACGTGCATTGGAGTGATTGCCGCCGATCCAGACAGCCAGTTTCGAGTGTTGCGGATCATTGATCTGCATCGGTGGGCAGGGGGGGATAACAGGCGCCGCAGCAGACGCACTTGCGTTCATCGACCTCCAAGGAAGGTTTGCCATTCACCATCGCCGGACGAATGGCGGCGACCGGACAGCGGGCGACCACCGAGGGGCGTTCACAGATATTCGCCACCTGATCATGGTTGATCTTCGGTGGTTTGGTGTGTTGGATATTGATGGCGATATCCCCCTGTCCGCCACAGTTGATCTGGCAGCAGGAGGTGGTGATATGGACCCGGTTCGGCATATTCCAGGCGCGGAATTCACCGATCAGCTGGTCCATCATCGATTTCACCACGCCCGAGGCGTCGGTGGCGGGGATGCCGCAGTGGAGCCAGCCCTGGGTATGGGAGATCGAGGTAACGGAGTTTCTGGTGCCGCCGACGATAAAGCCGTTGCGCTCCAGCTCGTCGATCAGCGGATCAACCCTGGCGCCGTCCGCCAGCATGAATTCGATATTGCTGCGAATGGTGAAGCGTAGATGGCCATCCGCGTAGCGGTCACCGATCTCGCAAAGCTTGCGCAGGGAGAACAGGTCGAGTATACGTTGCGTGCCCGCGTGTACTGTCCAGATCTCATCGCCGTCATGGGCTACATGCTTCAGCACACCGGGTTTGGGATCTTCATGGTATTTCCATTGTCCGAAGTTTTTCCTCATCAGGGGATGCATATATTGCATCCCGTCGGGACAACCGCTTTCAATGGGGATTCTGCGTTGTGAGGCTGGCATCCTAGGCCGCATTGGCATCGCCGTTGTTTTTACGCGCTGTCCACTTAGCGGCCTCTTGCTCCCAATTGTCGGTTCGGATATAGGAGTTTTCCCGCGGATGAACGATCATGTTGGGATCCATTTCGATATTCAATGCATCGAGAAAGTTGGCCAGGCCGATGCGCTCGATCATCTCGCCGATACGCTCATGTTCCAACGCGTTCTCGGCGAAGAAATCGATCACCTCTTCGGCGAGTTCCACCAAACGCTTATAATCCGCTTCCGTCTCCACCTTCATGAAAGGCACGATGACGGTGCCGAAGCGGTCGCCTATCTTGAGTGTGCGCTTGCCGCCGATGAGCACGCTGATGCCGCGGTCAATTCCCGGAGAGAGGGCCTTCGGCATTACGTTCAGGCAGTGCATGCAGCGTACGCAGTTGCGGTTGTCCGCATTGAGGGTGTCATCATCATTGAGGGACAAGGCGCGTGTCGGACAGCGGGTGATCACATTGTCCACCAGATACTTTCGCCCTTTGTCGGCGACATATTCCCGCACTGCCTCCTGATCCACCTGCATCTCATCGCGCCAGGTGCCGATTACCGCAAAATCGGCCCGTTCGATGGCGTTCATGCAATCGTTGGGACAACCGGAGACCTTGAACTTGAATTTGTAGGGCAGGGCGGGGCGGTGCATCTCGTCAAGAAAGTTATTGACCAGGCTACGGTGGATATCGTGCTCATTGGTACAGGAGTGTTCGCATCGGCCGGAGCCGACACAGGATTGTGCCGTCCTGACACAGGGACCGGCCCCTCCCAGATCGAAGCCATAGTCATTGATCTCATCGAAAAATTGCTGGGTGTTCTCCGTAGTGGCGCCGATGAACATGATATTATCCGTCTGGCCATGAAAGGTGACCAGGCCCGAACCCCACTTCTCCCAACTGTTGGCAAGCTGCCGTAGGCAATCGGTGGTGTAGTAGTTGCCCGCGGGCGGTTGAACCCGCAGGGTGTGGAACTCCTTCGATTTCGGAAACAGGTGGCCGATTTCGGAAAAGCGCGGGATGATCCCGCCGCCATAGCCGAAGACACTGACGGTTCCCCCTTCCCAGTAGCCTTTGATCGTCTCATAAGAGTGTTCCAACTGTCCCAGCAGGTCATTGGTGGCTTCACGAATGCGGGGGTCGCTGTGATGATCACGCAAGCGCTTTATACCGGTGATGAAACTGGGCCACTCGCCACTCTCCAGCTGGTCAAGCATCGGTGTCTGGTGCTTTTTCATATCGGCTCACCCAATTGAATAACTGATAACAAAAATAGAAATAATAATCATCATTATTCCTATAAAAATAGTTGATTAAAAAAGTATGTTTATATCACCAATGGAATAGAGCGGGATGATATCTATTAAGGATTTTTCTATATTTTTCAGTCAACTGTAGAAAATACTTCAGATGATCATATAATAGCCGTAATAAGATAGTGGGATCAGGCCGCATATATGTACGGTGATGAGGCATCTATGCTGGTTATGCATAGTGCTATCTGAGTTGGATTTATAAATAGTTACCTGATTACTCATGAGGCTCAGCTATTGAGCCTGTGGTGCAAGCATAATGGAACCTACTGAATAAAAGAGGATTTCATCATGCCGAGAAATACTATTCAATTTCAAAAAGGTCTTGGTTTGCACGATTTTCTGGAACAATATGGGACCGAGGATCAGTGTCGACAGGCATTGTATGATTTGCGCTGGCCGACGGGCTATGTCTGCCCTGAGTGCGGCAACACAACAGGCTGTGAACTCAAAAAGCGTCAGATATATCAATGTCACAAGTGCCATCATCAGACTTCCCTGACCGCCGGCAGCATCTTCCATGGCACCAAGCTGCCGCTGAGAACGTGGTTTCTTGCGATCTATCTGTTGACCCAACGCAAGAAAAGTATCTCGGCGCTGCAACTTTCCCGCGAAATCGGGGTGAACTACAATACGGCCTGGCGACTCAAGCATAAGTTGATGCAGGTGATGATGGAACGTGAGCGTGGAAAAAAACTGGCCGGTCGCATCGAATTGGATGATGCTTATCTCGGAGGCGAGCAAGCCGGTAAGCGTGGTCGTGGGTCGCGCAACAAAATCCCTTTCGTAGCTGCTGTTGAGACGACGCGGGACGGCAGGCCCATGAAAATTCAACTGCGTCGTGTAAGGGGCTTCCGCAAACGTGAAATCGCCCGCTACGCCCGCTCCTGCTTGATGCCTGGCAGCGAAGTCTTTACCGATGGGCTTTGGTGCTTTAGTGGCGTGACAACCGCTGATTGCCATCATAACCCCATGGTGACGGGTGGTGGGCGCCAAAGTGTCCAGTATTCGTGCTTCAAATGGGTAAACACGATGTTGGGTAATGTCAAAAACAGTCTGTTGGGTACTTTTCATGCGATTCGAGATAAACATGTGTCGCGTTATCTTGCTGAGTTCGAATATCGGTTTAACCGCCGTTTCGATTTACCCGCCATGATTGAACGATTGCTTTTTGCCGCTCTTCGCACTCCACCTATGCCATATCGCCTCTTGAGAATGGCTGAGGTTTAGGGGTAATCAGGAATAGTTATCAGGGTAATAAAAGATGACTGCCACTGGGGACTCACACAATAGGTATCTGCAGCAACAGCTCCCAGAGATCCTCGCCAATATCGAGGTGAATTGGCCGGTGCTGCCCTCGGGTATGTGGAACGCATCGGGGGTGAGATCGGTGTTGCGCCATCTCAATGAAATGACAAGAAAGAGCCGCCAGGCGGGCCTGGTCAATGTCAATAAAACTACCCAGGTCATCGATCAGGCGATCAACGAAATCTTTCAGGAAGATGCGCAACCCGATGCAGAAGAGATAGATCGCCTCAATCAACACCTCGAAGCGCTGAAGGCTGCCGTAACCGCTTCCCAGGCGCCCAGCGGTGTCGAGACGGCAATGCAGTCATCCTGTCAAGTGATCTATCTGAATCATGAGGATAGCGTCAAGGATCAAATCAGCGCAGCCATACAGAAGAATGGATGGCGTGTCTTAAACGTCCACAGCGTTGAAGATCTGCGCGCGGCGACGGCTGATGAGAAGGCGAAGGCCGTGCTTGTCGATACAGAGCACGTACAGCACATGGGTGAGGTGAATCAACTTCTCGATGAGTTGCGTACGCAGAAGAAGAAGCGGCCCGAACTGATCTTCCTCTCGGATCGGTGTGATATTGAAATTCGTCTCGAGGCCATGCGATCGGGCGCTACCCATTGTTTTTCGAAACCGATCAACATCACCGATCTGATGTTGAATCTCAAGCAGGTTATCTCTCCTGATGTGAAACCCCATAATCGGGTCTTGGTGGTCGAGGATGATGAATCCCAGGCGAAATTCGCCAGTACACTGTTACGCAAAGGCGGTTTGGAAACCCTGGCGATTACCGATCCGCTGGGTGTGATGGAAGCAGTGGAGCAGTTTCAACCGGATCTTATCCTTATGGATCTCTACATGCCGGGTGCGAACGGGATTGAGTTGACCCAGGTGATACGCGAGAGGGGTGAGTCGTTGACAATACCCATCGTCTTTCTCTCCGGAGAGGATGACTTGGAAAAGAAGTTGCTTGCTCTCCATGCGGGCGCTGATGACTTTCTGACCAAGCCGGTGAGACCGCAGCATCTGCTGGCTACCGTTAAAACACGCATCAGCAGAGCCAAAGAGATTTTCACGGCAGGCCGAAAGGGACACATCGATCACTCCACGGGATTGCGCAACAGGAGGGAGTTGTTGCAGCAGATCGATCTCAGCAACCAAACGATGCAAAAGGGAGAGACGGCCGGTGCACTGTTTTCCATTACCCTTGCCGACCGGGAGCAACACCTCAGCAGTGATGAGAGTGAGGCGATCGACGACCTTGTGCTGGATGTCGCCGATCTGGCCGGCGCACTGTTCGGTAAACGGGACATTATCGCCAGAACCGCGGGGCAAAGTCTGGGTGTTCTGGTTCATCGCAAAACAGAAGCGGAGATCGAAGAGATCGGTTCAGCACTCTCTGAACAACTCAGTGAAGCTCTTGCCGGCGATCCGGCATCCGGGGGCGGGCATCGTTTCGGTGTCGGCCTGGAACTGATCGATGCAAAACAGCTGGACGCCTATCTTCATCTTGCCAGGGGAGAGGCGGCGTCGCTGCAGGCCTATCGCGAGGAGCATGACGGATATCTGCGCTATCATGAGCAGACCGCCGGCGAAGAATCCGGTGAACAGGCCGCCGATGAATTCCAGAAGCAACAGTTTCTCAATGCCCTGAAGGCGGGACTGATAGAGTTCCATGAGCACAAATTCAGCGCATCCCACGAAATAGGCAAGGAGATCAGTGAACAGATACCGGCGCCGGCGACCGATATCGTTTTGATCTCGGATGATATCTATCTGACCGCCGAACGTCATGGAGCGAGTAATCTGCTCGACAAATATATATGTCATAATGCGATAAAAATGCTTGGGCAAGCAGCGCTTCATGGTAACGCAAATCAATTGCTCATTCGCTTGTCCGCCCATGCGGCCGGTGACGAAACTGTTCTCGAATTCTTAAGATCGGAATTGCGCAATATGCAGTTGATAGGCACCGGCTTGATCATAGAGTTCAATCTCCCCTCACTGGCCTCAAACCTTAAGCAGGCGCGTCACTTTCTCGGTGAAATCTCGGCGCTGGGGATCACCACGCTGCTTGGTAATTTCGCCTGTAATGAGACCGCCTATAAAGTGCTGGCCTACCTGAAAGCCGACGGAATACGGCCGCATATCTCCCTGATGCAGGCGAACCATGAAAAGATTCATGAGATCGCCGCTCATGTACACTCGCTGCAGGCGAAGATCATTCTGCCCAGGGTGGAGAAATTCGGTCAGATCAGTTTGCACTGGTCCGAGGCGGCGGATTATGTTCAGGCCGATTATGATGATTGATAACGTTGTTCTGATGAAGTACGCAACCCTCTTAACATCAACTATCTGAGAGTGTCTGTTGTAATGGAGTGTGTGCTGTTGCAGTCTGGTCAGTGGCTCTCGTCAATCAACTTCACCCTGGTCTCAGCAGTTCCCTTATCGATCTCCAGCAGCAGTTCACAATATTCCGTTTGTGTATCAAGCGGCGTGGGATCGTCGGCACAGCTGCAGCCGGCGATGATGCCGGCATAGATGATCGAGACCCTGCAGCGAATGAACGCTGTATATTCCTCACTATCGATGACGATTGCACCGAAGGGTTCCGAGCTGACCATGCTGCTGAGGCTTAGGCCTTGTTGCAGGGGAAGTTGATCCCCGTCGATCGCTTCCAGTTCATCCTTAAGGGCCTGATCGAATCCGGGACTGTTCCAGGCATCCCTGGCTTTGGGGAGGTGAATCATCTCTGCTCCATGGCTGGTTTAACGTCAGTTTCTACCGTATTCTGTTCGATCAGGATTATGCCGGAAGGTTTCTACCCGTATCTACAGCCATGACAGAGCAACAGGTTCCCACTTCGCAAAAGCGCATATTACGTCTGCTGCTGTTGGTGGCGTTACTGTTTCTTTTGCTGCTGGCGCTGTTGATTATGCTGCAGCTGACCGAATCGGCGCTCAGTGTGTGGCAGATACTCGATCAACTCTCTCCCGCCTTGTTGGTGGTCTACGCCATCGGCCTGTTCGGTTTCGCGCTACTGGTCTCGATCCTGAGTTGGCTGCTTCTGCGACCGGCAAAACGCAAACCTGCAGAGCAAATGTCGGGGGCTTCACTGCCGCGGGACAGGGAGACTTTGACCGAAGCGCTGCAGCAGGCGGAGACCCAGGGGATCGATACGGCCGGGGCGCGCCAGGAGTTGCGGGAGCTTGACCGGCGGGCGGCGCAAAAGACGCTCTATGTGGTTTTTTTCGGTGCCGTGTCCGCGGGCAAGAGTGCGCTTATCAAGGCAATTGCAGCTGCCGAGGATATTGAAGTCGATCCCCGCGCCGGCACTACCCGGCGTGTCGCCCACTATCACTATGCCGATGACGAAGGTGTCACTCTGCAACTGACCGATGCCCCGGGTATCCTCGACACCGATCCTGAGCATGTGCAGCTGGCCCGCGAGGAGGCCAGGCGCGCCCATCTGGTGATCTATGTCTGTGACGGGGAGTTGACCCGTGATCAATACCAAGAGCTTGAAGTGCTTAAGGCACTCGAGCGCCCGCTGATCGTGGCCGTGAACAAACAGGACCGCTACAGCGAGGAGGATCTCAAGGCTATTCTCACCAGGCTTCGAGAACGGTTGCCGGAGATTGAAGTCATACCGGTTCAGGCGGGGGGCAAAGAGCAGGTAACGCGTATCGACGATTCCGGCGCGGAGCGGTACGAGCTGCGTGACAGGGCAGCAAAGATCGGGGAATTGACGGGTGCGATCAAGCTTCGAATCGAAAACGAGGGGGAGCGGCTCGATGCACGGCGGGATGAGAGTCTGGTGCGGTTGGGCGGCGAGAAGCTTCACCTGGCGACTCAGACCCATCGTCGTCAGGAAGGCGAGAAGCTGGTGCGACAGTACACCGGCAAGGCGATGGTGGGCGCCATGGCGGCGATCAGCCCCGGTACCGATGTCCTGATACAGGGCTATCTGGGCGTGCAGATGGTGAAGGCCCTCACCTCCCTGTATGAGGTGAAGGCCCGCGAGGTCGACGTTGAACACTTTATCGACCTGGCCAGTCAGAATGTGGGCAAACGCATGACCTTGCTGTTGGCCATGACCGGCAATGTATTGAAGGCATTTCCCGGTGTGGGAACAGTGACGGGAGGTTTGATTCATGCCGTTGCCTACGGCTTGATTTTCGAAGGCTTGGGCAGGGCCGTGGTAAAGACCCTGCAGGAGAGTGGAACGCTCAAGACCGTTGAGGCGTTGGACTATTTCGAGGAGGCGCTGAGTGGAGATCTGGAAAGCCGTGCAAAATATTTTGCCCGGCTGGCTGTGGAAGAGTTCAGAAAAAAAGAGTGAACCCGGTAAAGGGGAGCATGACGAAGACCATCTCCATCTGGCGAGGGAGAACCTGCGCGAGCTGCTCGAGGATGAACGCCTGCCGAATAGTGTCCGTGACAGTCTGAAAGACGACTTCATGCAGGTCGAGGCGATGCTCGACAAGCTGGAGCATCGCCATCTGCATATTGCGGTCTTCGGCCGGGTGAGTGTCGGCAAGTCGGCGCTGTTGAATGCCCTGCTGGGGGAGGATCGGTTTACCGTCAGCGCCCTGCACGGTGAAACACGTCACAGCGATATGGCGCCCTGGCAGGAGGTTGAGGCCGGTGGGGTCTTTCTGATCGATACCCCCGGGATCAACGAGATCAGCGGCGAGGAGCGCGAGCGGATGGCGGAGGATGTGGCGGGTCGCGCCGATCTGGTGCTGTTCGTATTGGATGGCGACCTGACACAAACCGAGTTGCAGGCCATTCGATCCCTGCATCAGCGTAATCGTCCGATCCTTGTGGTGCTCAACAAATCCGATCGCTATACCGCTGAAGAGCTGGAGCTTCTGCTCTCCAGCCTGCGGGAAAAACTATTGGATGTGGTCGCTGCTCCCTATATCGTACCTGCCGCGGCGTACCCCGCAGAGCGGATATATCTGCAAACGGACGAGCAGGGTCGGGAGCGAGAGATCCGCAAACGCCCGCTACCCGATGTGACACGGCTGGCCGGCAGTCTCTGGCAGCTGATCGAGCGGGAGGGAATGGTGCTCTCCGCCCTGAATGCAAGCCTGTTCGCCGGTGAACTCAGCGATGAGGTTGCAGGCCGTATCGTGAAGGTGCGCCAGGATGTGGCAGAGCGGGTGATACGGGGCTACTGTCTCGGCAAGGGGGTGGCGGTAGCGCTGAATCCGATACCGGTGGCCGATCTGGTGGCGGCCCTGGCCCTGGACGCTTCGATGGTCATGCACCTGGCCCGCGTCTATGGAATGTCGGTTTCCCGGGGAGAGGCGGGGGAGCTGATAAAAACCATCGGTGCCCAGATGGCGCTGCTGATGGCCACCGTGTGGACCGTGAATGTGGCCGCCAGCGCCCTCAAGGCGGGCAGTGCCGGCCTCTCGACCCTGGTTACTGCGGCGGCCCAGGGGGCGATGGGTTACTACACCACCTATATCGTCGGAAAGGCAACCCAGCGCTACTTTGCCCAGGGGCGCTCCTGGGGGAGCGGTGGGCCGAAGACGATCGTGCAACAGATCCTGGAGTCCGTGGATAAAGACTCCATCCTGCAACAGGCGAAAGAGGACATACGACAGAGATTGCGCGCCTAGACGGACTATTATATCCATCGGAATATCTGCAAATGGATTCAGCGGAGATTAGCGGTGATTGGCGTCCATTTGCGGCCACATTGAGCTCAGTAGTTGACCTCGACCGCTTCGCAGAGATAGCGCATCAGTGCATCGGTCTGCTTGAAACCCCGGGTAACGAAATTACAGAACGATGGTTTGTCAATCTCATCACCGTCAAATGCCTTGAGCGCGATGAAGTCTTTACGTTTCAGGTCCTCTATCAGGGGATGGTCGGCAGGGTAGCCTCTCGGTGGCCTGATCAAGGTGTCACCCACGAGTTGAAAGTGCTTGCGGAATGGTTTCTCACTTAGTGCTGCCTGCCAGGCGGCAGGATTGTCTGTAATAAAGTTTCTGATCTTTCCCAGTGTCTTGGGATCGGGGTGCCATATGCCAGCGCCGAGAAAACAGTTGCCTGGTTCTATATGAAGATAGAAACCCGGAGCATGCACGTCCTTACCCAGGCTATGTCTGAATTGAATGCCGATATTGGTTTTATAGGGTGTCTTGTCCTTGGAGAAGCGGGTATCACGATAGACACGCATCAACGAACCACCGGTTTTTTTGGCGATTGCGCGAAACTGGTTTGAGATGCCATTCAGTTTTGGCGCCATCTCTTCAATAAATGCGAGTGCCGGTTCCCTGACGGCAGATTCATATTGCTGTTTGTTGTCAGCGAACCATGCGCGATCGTTATTCTGTGCCAGTGCTTCAAGAAAGGGGAGTGTCTGTGGCGGGAAACCCTTGAACCTATTCATTTGCAGATAAGTTTAAATGCCGTATTTGCTGTGAATGGCGTGCCTTACCGGGCAGGTGCAGACGATCTCCTTGCCCAGTTGGGAACTGTAGGGGCAATCGCTGCCCTTGCCGCAAATCATTCTTGACGTGTTATCGGCGGTTAAGCTGATGCCGCACAATGTATAGTCGCTATCTGTGAGACAGTCGTGTTGCTTACTGCACTTTTTCGCCTCTAACAGGGTTTCCAGCGGAATATTCAATCGTCTGGGATTTTGCATCAGACTAGAGTATCCCAACCTGCTCACAAAACGCCAGCGCTGCCGGCCAGCCACGGCATTCCGTTTGAGATGGTTGGCCCCGGTACGCTAAATTCCACCGATCAGTGATGCATGCACACCACTTTGCTGGAAGTGGGAGAGCAGGTCTCTGGAATGGATAGTCTGTGGATCGTAGTCAACCACCATCAGGTGAGGTGTCTTGATGTGAGTGCATGCGCTCACGACTCCCCTCACTCCGGAGAGGCTTTTTTCTATATGCTGTATCTGATCATGAGAAAGGTCTTCATTGATATGAACAACAGCATTGGCATCGAAACGGATCATCTTCTCCTCCCACCTTGTGTTTCTGTTAAGTTTGAAATTAGCGCAGATGACCGGGAATACAAAGTGGGGATACCCCATCACTTTGTAGGGTTAAACCCCTGTATATTAGATTGGATAGCCGGTTAATCCGGTGTATCCCCATGAGCTGTCGGTTAAAGTAAGGTTGCATGAGATAATGAGTTGTCGAAATAAAATGAGTTAGCGGGCAAAATTGATGCTGTAATCGCTGGCGCTATCATTCACTCATGTAGAATAACTAAACAACGCTCATTCTGCCTTGCCGGAAAAAACAGCCTCCGCAGGGCCGATTGGATGAGTGTCAACAGGTCCTGGTGACGAGGTTCTATGCATCTCGATACATTTCTGTTTTCAGCTTTATTATTGTTGATCGCAACATCGGTTGCCGTGGCCTTGTTCAAGCATTTGGGGTTGGGGTCTGTTCTGGGATTGCTCGTGGCCGGTATAGTTGTCGGCCCCTATTCTCCCGGTCCCTATGTGACGGAACATGTCGAGGATGTCAGGCATTTCACCGAACTGGGCGTGGTACTGCTGCTGTTCATCATCGGCCTGGAGATGAGACCGCGGCGCTTGTGGGCCATGCGCCGAGAGGTTTTCGGCCTGGGACTGCTGCAGATTATCCTGACAGGCCTGATTTTGGCGCTCTATTTTTTCTATCAATGGCAATCCTCCTGGTTACTCTCCCTGTTGATAGGGCTCACCTTTGCGCTATCGTCGACCGCCTTTGTGATCCAGATCCTGCAGGAGCGGGGCGAGATCGCCAGCCGGCACGGCATGACCGCCTTTTCAATCCTGTTGATGCAGGATCTGGCTATCGTGCCGCTGCTGGCGCTGGTGCCCATCTTTTCCGAGACGGGGGGTGTCTCTGCCGAAATCCCTGCCTGGCAACAGTTGATGATCGAGATCGGCATGATTGCCATGGTGGTGGTCGTCGGTCGTTATGTGCTGCCATTTGTACTCAACCAGTTGGCGAAACAGGGCAATAGGGAGGGATTCCTCTTGGTCGTCATGCTGGCGGTCTTTCTGGCTGCCTGGGTCATGGATCAGGTGGGTCTCTCCATGGCCCTGGGCGCCTTCGTCATGGGTATGTTGCTATCGGGGTCGAGTTATCGTTTGCAGATACAGGCATTCGTTGAACCTTATAAAGGTTTGTTGATGAGTCTGTTTTTTGTCGCCGTGGGTATGTCGATCGACTTCAATGCCATTTCGCAAGAGTTGGTGGTCTTTGTTCAACACATTCTGGTCATAGTGTCGATCAAGCTGCTTGTACTGTTTCTGCTCGCCCTTGGCTTCGGCTATTCCAAGCAGATAGCGATACGGGTCAGTTTCTTTCTCGCGCAAGGGGGTGAGTTCGGTTTCGTTCTGTTTGCGGCGGCAAAAGCGCTGAATGTGATCGATGAGGGCACCTTCGTAATTGCCGTGGGTGTGATTTCAGTCAGTATGTTGCTGACCCCGATACTGATACGTGTCAGCGATCGATTGGTGCAGCGATTGGATAGTGTCAAGACCAAAACCGATCATCTGCGTTATCCATCGGATAAGGGGGTGGAGGGCCGGCGGGTGATTATCGGCGGCTATGGACGAGTGGGACATACAGTGGCGGTACTGCTGCATACCAGCGGTGTGCCGGTTGTCGTCTTTGATACCCGTCCGGACCGTGTCGCCCAGGGCAAGAAGGATGGCCTTCCGGTCTACTACGGAGATGTCAGCGATCCCGATCTGCTCGACGCCGCCAATGTGGGGAGCGCCTCTTTGGTTGTTTTGACAATCGACAGCGGGACGCTTGCCTTACGCACCATCTCCCATGTGCGCAACACATATCCACACATCCCGATAGTCTCAAGGGCACGCGACCTCGAGGCTTGCGGTCATCTGCTCAACGCAGGTGCAAGCCACGCCTTTCCTGAAGCGCTGGAGAGCAGTCTGCGTCTGGGCGCCATCGCATTGCAGATGGTCGATGTGCCGAAGGATGATGTCGATATGCTGCTCCAGGGGGTGAGGCAGGACAACTATACCTTGGTGGTGTCGGAGGATGATAAGGTGCGGAAAAAATAGTGTTTTCTGAATATCCCTGGGAAATCTCGAAGTTGATTGGACGTGTATGTCAGGCCAATCAATCCGATAATCAGTTTATTGGGAAATAAACTTGATGCATTTTCTTGCTGTATTTACATAGTTTAACACTCGGGTATTACAATAGAAGTGTTTCTTGTCTAAGATGAGAGTTACCAGGACATATCCTGTGAAGCCAAGAGAAAAGAGGTTTAAATCAGAAAAAGACTACAAGTTTGCCAGTCAAATCTGATATCAGGTAATTGCAGACAAGGATATGCTGGTCTTATAAGTCGGGGAGAGACGAGATGCCAAAATTAACCAGCGGAATAACTCAGAAGGAACGGCTGAAAGTGATCCAGTCCATCGATATGATGAAGACGACAAGAAATGATCATGAGAGGCAAATATTAAAGCGTTACAGGGATATGGTGGCCCGAGAGTTTTTGAACGTACAGGCGCCGGCATTGGGCAGTGACTAGTTTACAAAGCTGTTTTTTGTAGCGACCCCGAAACCTCACAATAAAACAGATCCCGGCAAATGCCGGGATCTGTTTTTTTGGCCCTATTCAAGTGTCCTTCCAGCAGAGATCAAATCGTCAGGTCGAGCCGATATCAGCCTGTGTCTCCGCAGGTGCTGACAACGCTTGACCATGTATGGCCTTGCTTTCCGGACCCATCAGATAGAGATAGTTGCTCATTATATGGTCGGGCTGCGGCAGGGTAGTGGGATCCTCCCCGGGATAGGCCCAGGCGCGCAATGAGGTCTGCGTCGGGCCGGGGGCAATGCTGTTGACGCGTATCTGACTGTTTTCCAGTTCCTCGGCAAGTGTCTGCATCAATCCTTCGACAGCGAATTTGGATACCCCGTAGGCACCCCAATAGGCCCTGCCTTTTCGACCCGCCTGGTCGGATGTGAACAGGATGGAGGCGTCTTCCGCCTTACGCAGCAGGGGCAGGCAGGCCTGGGTCAGCAGAAAGGCCGCGTTCAGATTGACCTGAATGACACTGTTCCATGTCTCTGGATCGAAATCGTCGATTCGGCTCAACAGCGCAAGTTTTGCTGCATTGTGTAGCAGGCCATTCAGTTGGCCGAACTCCTGATAGAGGCTCTCCCCCAGGGCATAGTAATCCTCTTTCGGCGCCTTCTCCAGATCGAAGGGAATCAGTGCCGGTGTCGGCCATCCGGCGGCATCGATCTGGTCGTAGGTTTCCTCCAGTCTGCGTTCGTTGCGTCCCAGCAGCACAATGGTCGCGCCATGTTCAGCAAATGTTTTAGCCGCTGCCTGACCGATACCGCTACCGGCGCCGGTTATCAGAATAATGCGCTCCTTGAGGAGATTTTTATCAGGATTGTAGTCTTGCATGGGATGGTTGGCTGTTGTCCGGGCGTGCATTATAGCTGCCAGTGGCCTCAAGCGACATTGAGAATTCTCAACAGACCCGCATTCACAGCCAGTCGAGTATCTCCAGCGGATGCCTGATCTGACCATCCGCCTGCCATGCAAGGGGATTGTCGCTTTCGTCCAGATAGCCGAACAGTGCGACCAGGGTCTTGGTGCCTGCATTGCGGCCAGCCTCGATATCCCGTACAGCGTCACCGACATAGAGTGCCTGAGCCGGATCTATACCCGTCTTTCGGCAGGCATATAGAATAGGTTCCGGATGTGGTTTTGCGTGGGAGGTGGTATCACCACTGACGATGGCACTGGCGCGCTGACTCAAGCCAAGTTGCTGCATCAAGGCATCTGTCAGCCAAGCGGGTTTATTGGTGACAATGCCCCAGTGGATTCCACGTGCCTCGAGTTCGTCGATCAAACTCTCCATGCCGTCGAACGGTTTGGTGAATTCTGCAATATTATCGGCGTAGGTATGCAGGAACTGCTGCTGCAGTTCAATGTAACCCGGGTCCTCAGGTTCAATGTCAAATGCCACCTTCAACATAGCCCGGCTGCCGTGAGACACGGCAGGGCGTACCTTTTCGAATGAAATCTCTTCCCGGCCAACCTGGGCAAGCACCCGATTCAACGCGAAATGGAGATCTGCGGCGGTGTCGGCGAAGGTGCCGTCAAGGTCGAACAGGACACACTTGATTGTCATTGCGGTCTCTACCAGTGGCCAACATTCGGCACCCGGCTTGTCATCACGCTTCTCTGGTGGCGGCAACCAGATAGTTGACATCCACATCACCAGTCAACTTGTAGATCTGAGTGAGGGGGTTGTAACCCATTCCGATCATACCGTTGCTGGTCAGGCCGGCCTTCCGCAGCCAGCTATTGAGTTCGGAAGGACGGATGAACTTGGCATAATCGTGTGTCCCCTTGGGTAACAGCTTCAATACATACTCGGCGCCCACGATGGCAAACAGATAGGATTTCGGGTTGCGATTGATGGTGGAGAAAAACAGCTTGCCCCCTGGCTTGACCAGTTGGGCGCAGGCCTTCACCACCGAGGCTGGATCGGGTACATGTTCCAGCATCTCCATGCAGGTGATTATGTCGTAGTGATCCGGCTGCTCTTCCGCCAGGCGCTCGACCGGGATGCGTTCGTAGTTGATCTCCAACCCCGACTCCAGCAGATGCAACCTGGCAACCTGCAGCGGAGCCTCACCCATGTCGATGCCGGTTACCTGAGCATCGCAGGCAGCCATGCTTTCGGACAGGATTCCACCGCCGCAGCCCACATCGAGCACCCGTTTACCCTCTAAAGGGGCGAGGCGCCGGATATATTCCAGGCGTAGCGGATTGATCTCGTGCAGGGGTTTGAATTCACTGTTCGGATCCCACCAGCGGGACGCCAGGTCTTCAAACTTGCTGATTTCTGCTTGGTCAACATTAATCCGGCTTGTCTTCATCTTCGGGTTAAGTCCTACTGCTCATCATCATTATACTGCGATCCGGCTGGTCAATAATCCCTCATAGATACCGCAATAGTAATCAAAGTGGTTTTAATAACCCTTTGGCGGGATGGTATCACCACGGGAATTAGGGGTCTATAAACAGTGACAATCGATAGATTTACGGTGGAAGATAACATTCCTAAGGGTGCGATTCCCTGTAAGGATTACGCTTCAGGCACCGCCACAGCACCTTCTATACCTAACACGAGATTTATTGAATAATTAGATTTTATTCAGAGTATTCCAACACCCAAACCAAAGTTAGCAGGTGTTTATCTGTATTGATCGGCATTGAATCACTGAGTTACCCGCAAGATGGAATGATAGATACTTTGGCCTCCACGCTGAACGAGCCTGATACATTCAGGTTGAAACAGCTCCTGAAGTCGATGGAGCCTGTCGAGGTCGCTTATCTTATGGAGTCAATTCCCGACAATTTGCGGGCATTGCTGTGGAAACAGGAGCCTGAAGAAGCGGCCGGTGAGATTCTGGCCTGCCTGGGTGAGGTCGCAAGATCGTCCCTGCTGACCCAGTAACCGTAAGTTCTCGTCTTCGCGGCCATGGTCGGCTATGTCATCCATGTCTCGCCAAACCGGCCGCAGAAGGAACTGGCGAGGCAGTTTCTCGATTATGATCTTGTCTCGGTTGAGGTTGCTGACGAAGACAATAGACTGATCGGACGCGTGGCAGTTGATAATGTTATCGATGTCATGGATGAGATGGCGGGTCACCAGATCATTGGCGCGGCGGGCTTAGAGGACGAGGAGGACCTGTTTGCTCCTGTTCTGCTGCGCACCAGTAGTCGTGCCTCGTGGCTGGGCATCAATCTGGTGACGGCTTTTTTGGTAGTCCCTGGGTGATCGGGCTGTTCGAAGTGACACTGGACGAGACCGTTGCCTTGGCGGTGCTCATCCGATCGTTGCCAGCATGGGAGGGATTGCGGGAAGTCAGACGCTTACCCTGATCATCCGTGGTGTCACCCAGGGCAAAATCAGCACCTCGAACACTCTCTGAGTGGTTTATAATGCGATTACCATATTGGTACTGAACGATGGTGGTCGGACTGCTTTTATATCTCTGGTTCCGGGATACCAGGATCAGCCTGATTCTTGGTGTGGCCATGACAGCGAATCTGATTGTTGCTGCAGTCGCCGGTATAACTGATCCGCTGACCGTGTGCAGATTAAAAATCGATCCCGCATAGGTGTGATCCGTTGTTTTGACCACGGTCACCGATGTCGTCGGATTATTCTGTTTCTTGGGACTGGCGACGCTGTTTCTGGTATAAGATCTGCGCCACAAATGAATGGTGTTTCCTCATATCGGGAGAAGTCAAACCAAAGATGCACCAGTCCGGTATTTTCAATTTCACGTCTGGCACGCTTTTGGCTGGCAAATACAAGATATTGGAGCGCCTTGGGGCGGGCTGGGAAGGCGAGGTCTATCTGATCATAGAGACGGCGACAGGGATTGAACGCACCGCTAAATTTTTCTACCCAAACAGAAATGTGAAAGACAGAGCGCTGAAGTTTTATGCCCGAAAACTGCACAAGCTGAGGCACTGCGGCATCGTCATCCATTATCATACCCAGGAGAGGATTCAACTGAATGGCGAGACGAGTTCGTTTCTCGTCTCCGAGTATGTTCAGGGCGAACTTCTCTCGGATTTTCTCAAACGCCAGCCGGGAAGACGTTTAACCCCTTTTCAGGCCATCCACCTGTTGCACGCTCTTGCCAAGGGTATCGGATGCATACACTTGAATGGCGAATACCACGGTGACCTGCATCTTGAAAATATTATTCTGAAGAAATATGGACTTTCATTCGAACTCAAGTTGCTTGATCTGTTTCACTGGGGCAAACCCAGCGCGTCGAATATAAGAGCGGACGTGGTCGATCTGATACGGATCTTTTATGATACCTTAGGTGGACAAAGGCACTACGCGAAACAGTGTGCTGAGATCAAAGAGATTTGCTGTGGGCTCAAATGTTCCCCGATCACAAAAAAGTTTCGTACTGCGGAACAACTCAGGATGCACATTGAACAGATGAATTGGAATTAACAAGTGTCGTAAGGGTGAAAACAGCTCTTTCTGATTCAACCGAAATCCATATCGAATAGTGGATCATCTAACACTTCTCGTAACTCTAATAATTCTCTGCGCCTTTCTATCATTCGCCTCGCATTGAGCGCAGACGGGTTATTTTTTATGATAGCTGATTCGATCTCTGGGTCGCAATTATCGAGGATGGATAGTTCTTCGTCGATATAGGTATTCATAGCAGGGTGCAAATATCAAGTTATTGAGAAATTAAACCCAAGAAAAGAAAATTTGATAGCAAAAAATATTTGTCGTCACGACAAATTTTCTTTATTACTATGACACATTGCTGTCCCATTAACTTTTACAGTAGAGCCAGTTGATTGCAATCATTTGTTTTGTCATTGATTGGGTCTCCTCGTAGTAACGCCATCAGGTCTCGTTTTTCAAACAGGTTCATCTGTAATAATCGCAATATCTGTTGAGCACTTTTTCGGATTTTCGACTGGAACTTGATATAGGCAAGCAACAAATAAACACACAAAGCAATCCAGATTTGTGTCATCACAGCATTCTTACTGGTACCGACAAATGATTTGATTTTCAGGTTCTGTTTGATCCACTTGAAGAACAACTCAATATCCCAACGAGCCTTATAAATCTGTGCAATGGTTTTGGCAGCCAGCTTGAAATTATTCGTCAGAAAAACATAATGCTTGCTGGTTTCAGGATCGCGGTAACCGATACGACGCAACTTAATTGGACACTTCTTTGCTGTGATTGGCCCGGTAAATTCAATGATTTGATCTGATGTCAGTCCTTTGCTTTTAATCACTGGCTGGCGGGATATCACCCGATAAACTGCATTGGACTTTTGACGTGTAACAAAGAAAATGCCTTTTTTATTCAGTTGATTATACCACTCGTAGTCGTTATAGCCTTTATCGAAGGTCACAATACTGCCTTTTGGAAAATTCATCAGCTTGCCAATATTGACTTCATGCTGGTTGCCTTCGGTGACAGCAAAGAACTCGGGTAAATGACCTGAATGGTTGAGTCCAACATGTAATTTTACTGCCGCTTTTGTCGTGCGAAATTCAGCCCATGGAAAAACTGACAGGCATAAATCAATGATACTGGCATCCAGGGAATACAGTGGATTCTTAAAACGGAAATCATGCGATGGTGCTTTTGCCTGGCATCGCGTCAACAGTTTGCTAAACAACTCTTCATAAAGCGTGTAAGGCTTGTCATTGTTGATGCGAGATAAACTCGAACGCCTAATCAAACGACTACCCAGGTGATAAAGACGATGCGCCTGTGCCCCGAGATTATCAACCATATCCCGCAAACTGTTTCTACCGGAAAGTTGTCCCATCATCATTGCCACGAACTGGCTCCAGCGGGAGTTTTTACGAAAAGCCCTGCCTGTATGGTGTTCTTTTGCCAGTGTTTCAAATTCATGTCTCGAAATCAGTTTCAGCAGTTGCGCAAATACCGTGCTATTATGTGACATGGCCTGGTTATTCCTTTTGATTCAATGATTTGTTTGCGCTTTTATTTTATCAAAATGTGAATAACCTGGGCCTCCTAAATCTCAGTTAATGGGACAGCAGTGACTATGACACTATAATTATCAAACGAATCTATGGCCTTGAGTTTCAGATCGGATGGTATAAGTAGATCCCTTTTGCACTTTGTTTGACATTGCCCGTCGCGCTGGGAGATAGATGGATATCGCTCTGTTGAAGACCTTTTTGAAGGTTGCACGAACACGCCACTTCGGTAAGGCGGCAAACAGCCTCTATGTCACTCAATCGGCAGTAAGTGCCCGCATTAAGCTTTTGGAATCGCAGCTTGGTGTAGAGCTCTTCCATCGGCGTCGCAACGATATACAGCTCACACCTGCAGGTATGCGACTCGTGCGCCATGCAGAGACGATCGTAAACGGTTGGGAACGCGCCAGAAACGAGATCGCCCTGAGTGAGGAGGGCGCTGAAACCATTGCCATTGGCAGCTCTTTGGATCTGTGGCGCATTTTGATCAGGGATTGGGCGGTAGTGATAAGAAAAACACGACCGAGTATGGTTCTCAATATCGAAGTACAGCCGTCTGAATGGCTGATCGACCGTCTTGTCAACGGCTTGTTGGACATGCTAATCCTGTTCGAACCGCCAGCCATCTCTGACCTGATTGTACGTGAGATTGCCGATATCCCCCTTGTCCTTGTTTCAACACAGGAAAAGATCAGTATCGATGAAGCCATGGCGCAGGATTACTTCATGGTCGACTGGGGGAGCCTTTTCGCCCTGCAGCATGCTGAGTATTTCACGGAAATACCTCCTCCTGCAGCAAGATTGACATCAGGTACTTTGGCTATGGATCTGATGATGAGGTCTGGTGGCACCGCCTATCTTGCGGAACAGATGATAGATCAAGAGCTGAGGGACAGGCGTCTTTTCCGCGTGGCAAATGCCCCAGTCATAGAGAGGGCGGCTTTTGCGATATATCAACCGGCCAATGAGATAAGTGAAAGCCTGCGGTCCATTCTGGAGTCGCTGAAACAGGTGGAGCAATAAGGTAGTACCATGCTGGCCCAGTGAAGTGTCTCATGGTTGAGTAGATTGGATTTGTGCCAATCGGGCTAGACTATAGGCATGCTGGTCTTAAAAAAACCTGTGATACTCAAGCGATTCTGATTGCATGGTTGAACAGCGTGTGCAAAACGGGCGCTTAAGAAGGTCACCATGCGTCCGGCTATGGGGAGGATTTCTGCATACTGATTATCGTTGTAAGGATCGGTATAGAGACGCAGTTGTCCGCCAAAATCGGAAAACCATATCTGGTTGAGATAGAGAATGGATGTCAGGAGGCGGGTTTTTTGATCTTTAAACTGGTCAGAGTGCTTTTTGTAAAAGCCACCCGCAGGATATAATGCCAGATGACATTCGTAATCGACGATGCTCAACTGGAGTGAACGGTTTAGAGAAAGCCGTAGACGGTTCATCGCTTCAAGATAGACCAGCTGCGTCGGTGTGGCATTGTCAAATTCCAGCCATTTGATCCAATCGCTACGTTGCTCAGGATCGATACAACGTCTTTGCCCGCGGCCAATGCCGGCCTGCCTTAGTTTTCCTTTTTGCACGTACTCGAGAAGCTCTTCAGAGAGTGTTTCTGTTATGGTGGTGGGTAGAAAATTATCGTAAATACACCATCCGTTCTCAGCCAAGCTCGTAGCAATAGAGTTATGAATGGCCTCGTCAGCGTACATTGCCTTGTACCGTGAATGAAACAATTCATCCTGATAATGGCTCCTGAAAGCACTTTTTGTCTAATTCATTACCTAATCGTTACGATCAATATATTTCCTGATTACTCATGAGGCTCAGCTATTGAGCCTGTGGTGCAAGCATAATGGAACCTACTGAATAAAAGAGGATTTCATCATGCCGAGAAATACTATTCAATTTCAAAAAGGTCTTGGTTTGCGCGATTTTCTGGAACAATATGGGACCGAGGATCAGTGTCGACAGGCATTGTATGATTTGCGCTGGCCGACGGGCTATGTCTGCCCTGAGTGCGGCAACACAACAGGCTGTGAACTCAAAAAGCGTCAGATATATCAATGTCACAAGTGCCATCATCAGACTTCCCTGACCGCCGGCAGCATCTTCCATGGCACCAAGCTGCCGCTGAGAACGTGGTTTCTTGCGATCTATCTGTTGACCCAACGCAAGAAAAGTATCTCGGCGCTGCAACTTTCCCGCGAAATCGGGGTGAACTACAATACGGCCTGGCGACTCAAGCATAAGTTGATGCAGGTGATGATGGAACGTGAGCGTGGAAAAAAACTGGCCGGTCGCATCGAATTGGATGATGCTTATCTCGGAGGCGAGCAAGCCGGTAAGCGTGGTCGTGGGTCGCGCAACAAAATCCCTTTCGTAGCTGCTGTTGAGACGACGCGGGACGGCAGGCCCATGAAAATTCAACTGCGTCGTGTAAGGGGCTTCCGCAAACGTGAAATCGCCCGCTACGCCCGCTCCTGCTTGATGCCTGGCAGCGAAGTCTTTACCGATGGGCTTTGGTGCTTTAGTGGCGTGACAACCGCTGATTGCCATCATAACCCCATGGTGACGGGTGGTGGGCGCCAAAGTGTCCAGTATTCGTGCTTCAAATGGGTAAACACGATGTTGGGTAATGTCAAAAACAGTCTGTTGGGTACTTTTCATGCGATTCGAGATAAACATGTGTCGCGTTATCTTGCTGAGTTCGAATATCGGTTTAACCGCCGTTTCGATTTACCCGCCATGATTGAACGATTGCTTTTTGCCGCTCTTCGCACTCCACCTATGCCATATCGCCTCTTGAGAATGGCTGAGGTTTAGGGGTAATCAGGATATATTTTGTTGTACTTGGTTGAATTGCACGGTGTAAATAGTCATTACGAAACAGATTTGAAACAGAGAAACTATTACCGTGGAAAAGATTAAACCCTTTTTAATATTTGCGCTTCTGATGCCGCTCCTGACAGTTGCTACTGCAAAAGAGCGGGAAGTCGGTGAAGAGTATCGCAACTGGTGTAAGCAAAGTGCTTTGGCTGAAAGAGTTGAATCCGTTGAACAAGAAAAGTATGTGCGGGCATGCATCGATGAATTGGTGGAGGCGGATAGAAATTCGGATGACAATCGCAGAAAACGAAGTCGCGATGGGGAAGATAGCGACAGCTGAATACCAGGATGGAATTTGAGTCATTAGCAATGTTGAGTTTATCAACCCATATATATGTTCGGAGTTATGAATATGAAAAGATTTTTTGTCGTATTACTGTTTGCGGTTATCCTGGCAACAAGTGCAATTTCAGCAGCGGACGAAGAACAATACATGAAATACGAAGCGGATTGCAGAAAGTTTGCACAGGAGGATTCGGTTCTTGCGGAGGATATGGATGCCTATATTGAACAGTGCATGAGGGATATGACTGGAGCCTTTGTTGAAATGTCGGAAACTCCTCCCGATGCAGGGGAAAACCGGGAATAGATTGTGACGTGAATATTGCCTGAATAGATTTGGCGCGGCTCATGCCGCGCTTTTTTTTACATTATGCACAATGAGGATATCTGTAAGGGTGCTGATTCAATTGATACCGCTATCTGAGGAAAAAATGCGTTGCCGCCAATATGTATTGCGCGCGATCAGTTGTCGCTCATCCAGTGTGGTCAGTCTGCCTTCGCTGACAAGATGACGGCCCGCCACCCAAACGTGGCTGACCTGATGGCGCCCAGCAGCATAAACCAGTTGCGAAATGGGGTGATAGACTGGCAGGGTGTTGACCCGGTTCATATTTACGGCCACCATATCCGCCGACTTTCCGGGCTCGAGTGATCCTGTCTCCTGCTGCAGGCCAAGCGCCCGGGCGCCATTGATGGTCGCCATCGAGAGCGCCTTGGCGGCGGGCAGCGCGCTGGCGTTATTCGCCACCCCCTTGGCCAGCAGGGCGGCGCTGCGCATCTCACTGAACATATCCAGATCGTTATTGCTGGCTGCGCCGTCAGTGCCCAGCGCCACGTTGATCCCCGCTTCCATCAGCTCAGCGACCGGGCAGAACCCGCTCGCCAGCTTCAGATTCGACTCGGGGCAGTGCACCACATGCCCGCCACTGGCCGCGAACAGCTCGATCTCATCACCTTCAAGATGGGTCATGTGCACCGCTGCCAGCGCAGGCGACAGCAGTTCCAGTTCGTTCAACCTGGCCAGCGGCCGGGTGTCATGGTGTTGCAGGCCCTGCACGATTTCATCATGGGTTTCGTGGACATGCATGTGGACAGGTATCTCAAGCTCATCCGCCAGGATGCGGATTCGTTCCAATATCCCGTTCCCGACAGAGTAGGGGGCATGGGGGGCGAATGCGGTATGAATGATGGGATTGGTGCGAAACTGATCGTGTACCTGCAGGCCTTTATGCAGGTAGTCGTCACCGTCACTGGCCCAGGCGGAGGGGAAATCGATGGCGATCAGGCCGAGTACCGCCCGGATACCCGCACTGTTCGCAATCCGTCCGGTAATATCGGGAAAAAAGTACATGTCGTTGAAGCAGGTGGTACCGCCCAGGAGCATCTCTGCAACCGCCATCTGGCTGCCGTCATGGATGAACTCCTCACTGACCCATTTGGCCTCCGCGGGCCATATATGCTCGTTCAGCCAGGTCATCAGCGGCATGTCATCGGCCAGTCCTCTGAGCAGGGCCATCGCCGCATGGGTATGGGTATTGATCAGGCCGGGTATCAGCGCGTGACCCGGCAGGTTGGTTTCCTGTGTCGACTGATATTGGGACGCAACCTGCTCGGTGGGCAAGATGGCGGCTATGCGACCCCGGTTAACCACCAGCGTATGGCTGGTATGCACCAGGTTTTCAGGCACCACGGGAATGATCCATTCGGCATGGATGAGTAGATCGACCTGTTCAGGCATCGTCTTATCTCTGTTATCAATGAATATTGTGAGACACTACACGTGCACCCGGAATAAATGCAACGACGGCTTAGCAGTCGGTATCCCGAATATTTAACAAGCAACAGACTTTTCACAGTGGCTGATTATGGATCTCTCCCGATACATCACTCAGGTAACGGCCGACGACGCGATCGTTTGGCGGGATGGACATCTGTTCCTGCTGGATCAGCGCAAGCTGCCCGGCGAGGTGACCTTCCTGGAATTGAATAACGCGGCCGAAACCGCCCGGGCGATTACTGACATGGTGGTGCGCGGTGCGCCGGCAATCGGCATCACCGCAGCGTATGGTGTGGTTCTGGCCGGAGGCATGGCCTTCCGGTCATCCGCAGAGCATTGGAAGGGGGCTCTCAAGGCCGACCTTGAACGCCTTAAACGATCCCGTCCAACCGCGGTAAATCTCTTTTGGGCGCTGGGCAGGATGGAGGCGCTGATTATGGGTCTGCCTGAAGCCGGAGATCCCGGGGATGCCCTGTTGCAAGAGGCCTTGGCGATCCATAAAGAGGATATCGAGGCAAACCGGCATATGGGGGAGCTGGGCGCCTCCCTGCTGGATCTCGACAGCGGTGTCCTCACCCATTGTAACGCCGGTGCCCTCGCCACCGGCGGTTACGGTACCGCGCTGGGGGTGATTCGATCCGCCCATAAGCGGGGACTGATTCGGCAGGTCTTCGCGGATGAGACCCGGCCCTGGCTGCAGGGAGCGCGCCTGACCGCCTGGGAGCTGTTGCAGGACGGTATACCTGTCACGCTCCTGGCCGATGGGGCGGCCGCTCATCGCATGGCCCAAGGGGGCGTCGACTGGATCATTGTAGGGTCGGACCGGATCGCGGCAAACGGTGACGTGGCGAACAAGATCGGCACATACAGCCTGGCAGTGGCAGCCAAGTACCACGGCGTCAAGGTGATGGTGGCGGCGCCTACCTCAACCATCGATATGGGCATCGCTTGTGGCAGTGAGATACCTATCGAGGTCAGGGGTGAGGATGAGTTGCTCTCCTGCGGGGGGCGCCGGATTGCCGCGAACGGTGCGGGGGTATGGAATCCCGTGTTCGATGTCACTCCGGCTGAATTGGTTGATGCGATTGTCACAGAAAGAGGCGTTGTTCTTTCGCCAAATGAGAAAAAGATAGGAAAAATGATGGCTAATGCGCCTGAGAGCCTCTGAAAACGGATTTCAGGCGTTTTTTATACAGCACAGTGTAGGGGGGCTATGGTACAATGCGCTTTTTCTGACGCCCCACTGTGTTAGTGGGGGCGATCGCAAAAGACAACGAGCCAGATGACCGAATTCGCCAAAGAAGTACTCCCAGTCAATCTCGAAGACGAGATGCGGCAATCCTACCTGGACTATGCCATGAGCGTAATCGTGGGCCGCGCACTGCCCGACGTGCGTGACGGACTCAAGCCTGTCCATCGCCGCGTGCTCTATGCGATGAATGAACTGGGTAATGATTGGAACAAGCCCTACAAGAAATCGGCGCGTATCGTGGGCGATGTGATCGGTAAATACCATCCCCATGGCGATACCGCCGTCTACGACACCATCGTCCGCATGGCCCAGCCATTTTCCATGCGCTATATGCTTGTCGATGGACAGGGAAATTTCGGATCGGTGGATGGGGACTCCCCCGCGGCGATGCGTTATACCGAAGTACGTATGGCGCGCATCGCCCACACCATGCTGGACGACCTGGACAAGGAGACGGTCGCCTTCGTTGCCAATTACGATGAAACGGAACGGGAACCGGCCGTTTTACCGGCGCGGATTCCCAACCTGTTGGTCAATGGATCGGCCGGTATTGCGGTCGGTATGGCAACCAATGTGCCGCCGCACAATATTTCCGAAGTAGTCGATGCCTGTATTGCGGTAATCGATGATCCGGAGATCTATATCGATCAGCTGATGTCCCATCTTCCAGGCCCCGATTTTCCCACTGCGGGCCTGATCAATGGCGCCAGCGGTATCAAGGAGGCCTATCATACCGGGCGTGGCAGGATCTATATGCGTGCCCGCACCGAGATAGAGACGGATGACAGCAACGGCAAGCAGACCATCATCGTCAATGAGCTGCCCTATCAGGTAAACAAGGCGCGCCTTATCGAAAAGATCGCCGAGTTGGTGAAGGAGAAACGGATCGAGGGTATCACCGAATTGCGTGACGAGTCGGACAAGGAGGGGATGCGCATCGTCATCGAACTGCGCCGGGGCGAGGTGGCGGAGGTGGTACTCAACAATCTCTACCAACAGACTGCCATGCAGAGTGTGTTCGGCATCAACATGGTGGCACTGGTGGATGGCCGTCCACGGCTGCTCAATCTCAAACAACTGCTTGAGTTCTTCATCCGTCACCGCCGCGAAGTGGTGACCCGGCGCACATTGTTCGAGCTGCGCAAAGCACGGGACAGGGCCCATGTGTTGGAAGGCCAGGCAGTGGCGCTGGCCAACATCGATGAAGTCATTCAATTGATAAAACAGGCGGCCAATCCGGCGGAGGCAAAGAGCGCACTTCTGGCCCGTTACTGGCAATCTGAAACCGTTGAATCAATGCTTCAGCGTGCGGGCGCCGCCAGTACCCGGCCTGAGGACCTGTCTGATCAGTTCGGCCTTACCGAGCAGGGATATCGTCTGACCGAAGTGCAGGCTCAGGCCATCCTCGATCTGCGACTGCATCGCTTAACGGGCCTTGAGCAGGATAAAATCATCAAGGAATACGAGGAGCTGCTGGATAAAATCGCCAATCTTCTCGATATTCTCGGCAGTCCCGACCGACTGATGCAGGTGATTCGGGAAGAACTGCTTGAAATACGTGAACAGTATGGCGATGAGCGCCGTACCGAGATCATCGAAAACCGTCTCGACCTTACGCTCGAGGATCTGATCACCGAAGAGGATGTGGTGGTGACCCTCTCCCATGCGGGCTACGCAAAAGCACAGCCGGTGAGTACCTATCAGGCCCAGCGAAGGGGGGGTAAGGGTAAGATCGCCACCGCAACCAAGGATGAGGATTTCGTCGACAAGCTGTTCGTTGCCAGCACTCACGATACCATTCTCTGTTTCTCCAACATGGGTAAGGTCTACTGGTTGAAGGTCTATGAACTGCCCCAGGCCGGGCGCAACGCCCGTGGCAAACCGATTGTCAACCTGCTGCCGTTGGACAAGGAAGAGCAGATCAATGCCATCCTGCCGGTACGTGAATACGAGGCCAATCGTTATGTTTTCATGGCGACCAGCTCCGGCACTGTGAAAAAGACCTCGCTGGAGGCATTCTCCAGGCCCAGGGCCAATGGCATCATTGCCGTCGACCTGCGTGACGGGGACAAGCTGGTCGGGGTTGCCATCACCGACGGTGAACAGGATATTCTCCTTTTCAGCAGCAGTGGTAAAGCGGTTCGATTCTCCGAATCCAAGGTCAGGGCGATGGGCAGGACCGCCTGTGGTGTCAGGGGTATCCGGTTGGAAGAGGCAAATCAGGTCGTCTCCCTGATCGTTGCCGCCGAAGGTGATGTATTGACCGTTACAGAAAACGGTTACGGCAAACGAACGGCCATCGAGGAGTATCCGGTGCACGGCCGGGGAGGCCAGGGTGTCATTTCGATTCAGACCTCGGAGCGGAACGGCGCTGTCGTCGGCGCCGTACAGGTGGTCGATGAAGACGAAGTGATGATGATCTCCGACGGCGGCACTCTGGTGCGGAATCGGGTCAGCGAAATTTCACAGATGGGTCGTAATACCCAGGGTGTGATCATGATTCGTCTCAGCAGCGATGAACGCCTGATCGGGGTCGAGCGGGTAGAAAATCTCGACACCGATGGAGACGACGATGTGGATCCGGATCAAACCGATATGGACGATTGAACATCTCAAGCCTTCATCCCGTGAAGATATGTGCATGCTTCGCTTGTGCAGGGAAGAAACCCAATGCGGTTGAGTGTGATTGTTTTCGGACTGTGTATTCCCCGGCCGGTGCCCACAGAATATTTGATTGATGAAATTCCAAACTATTCACCATTTTGAGAGGCTATAGATGTCACGAGTCTTTAACTTTAGTGCCGGTCCCGCGATGTTACCGGAAGAGGTTCTGCAGCAGGCCAGGGAAGAGATGCTTGATTGGCGCGGCAGCGGGATGTCGGTTATGGAGATGAGCCACCGGGGTAAGGAGTTCATGTCCATTGCTGAGCAGGCGGAATCCGACTTGCGTGCCTTGCTGCAGATACCTGACAACTATAAAGTGATGTTCCTCCAGGGTGGTGCGTCGAGCCAGTTTGCCATGGTGCCGCTGAATCTGACCCGGGAAAATACCAAAGTTGATTACATCAATACCGGTTCCTGGTCGAAAAAGGCGATTGCGGAAGCCAAGCGTTTTGCGACTGTGAATCTGGTAGCCAGTACGGAAGAGACCAGGTTCACCACCACGCCTGGTCAGTCGGAACTCAATCTCGACCCTGGCGCCGCCTATGTGCACTACACGCCTAACGAGACCATCCAGGGGGTAGAGTTTCCCTATGTGCCGGAGACGGCTGATATACCACTGGTTGCCGATTTTTCCTCAACCATCCTGTCACGGCCGATCGATGTCTCGAAGTATGGAATTATCTATGCCGGTGCGCAGAAAAACATAGGACCCGCCGGTTTGACCATTGCCATCGTACGTGGGGACCTGATAGGAAATGCCGTCGAAAATACACCGGCAATGTTTCAATATGCAACCCATAGCGACAATGCGTCCATGTACAACACGCCACCGACCTATGGCTGGTACCTGGCGGGTTTGGTATTTAAATGGCTACAGGAAAAAGGTGGACTGGCCGGTATGGCTGTGATCAACCGGCGTAAGGCGGAGGCGCTCTACAATGCCATTGACGATTCCGATTTCTATGCCAATCCGGTATCACCCGACAGCCGATCCTGGATGAATGTTCCATTCACATTGGTCGACGCCGGACTGGATGGAAAATTTATCGAAGAGGCGGGAGCGGCCGGCCTCAAGACGCTTAAGGGCCATCGCTCCGTGGGTGGGATGCGCGCCAGTATCTATAACGCCATGCCCGAAGAGGGGGTTCAGGTGCTTATCGATTTCATGGCTGAGTTTGAACGGGTCAACGGATAACAACATGTACAAGATACTGACATTGAACAACATCTCCGTGGCTGGCCTTGATCGCCTGCCCCGTGATACTTATGAAGTCGCCTCCGAAATCACTCACCCGGATGCGATCCTGCTTCGTTCCCATAAAATGCATGGCATGGAGATCCCGGAAACGGTGAAGGCGATCGGACGGGCCGGCGCCGGTGTCAACAACATTCCGGTGGCCGAGATGACCGGGTTGGGGATTCCGGTTTTCAATGCGCCGGGCGCCAATGCCAATGCGGTCAAAGAGCTTGTGCTGGCCGGTGCGCTGCTGGCGGCTCGAAACCTGGGTCCGGCCTGGCGCTTCACTACAGGGTTGTCAGGGGATGACGGTGTTATCTCCAAACAGGTGGAGTCGGGAAAGAAGAATTTCGTCGGCTTTGAACTGCCGGGACGTACCATGGGGGTCATCGGGCTTGGTGCAATCGGCGTCAAGGTTGCCAATGCCTGTCGTGCCTTGGGCATGAACGTGATCGGATACGATCCCACCATAACCGTTCAAAGCGCATGGAAACTCGCTTCGGAAGTGGAGCAGGCCTTGAGCGTGGATGATCTGCTCTCCAAATCGGACTTCGTGACTTTTCACGTGCCGTTGACGGATGCCACTGCAAATATGATCAATGCCGAGCGGTTGAGGCTGATGAAGCCTGGATCGGTGCTGCTCAATTTTGCCCGTAACGGGATTGTCGATGATGAAGCCACAGTGGCCGCCCTGGATAGTGGCCAACTCTATGCATACGTGTGCGATTTTCCCAGCAATCTGCTGAAGGATCATCCGAGAGTGATTACCTTGCCTCACTTGGGGGCTTCAACCAAGGAGGCGGAGGACAACTGCGCTATCATGGTGGCCGAGGAGGTTCGTGACTACCTGGAAAACGGCAATATCACCAATTCAGTCAACTTCCCCAGCATAAATCTGCCGAGAAACGGTGGTTTCCGTATCGCCGTCGTGAACAGTAATGTACCCAATATGGTGGGGCAGATCTCCACCGATCTGGCCAATGAGGGATTGAATATCCTGGATATGCTCAACAAGTCCCGGGACGATATCGCGGTCACCCTGTTGGATGTGGACAAGCTACCCAGTGCTGAGCTGTTGCGGACGTTGGCTTCCATCGATGGTGTATTATCGGTACGCTCATTGTCAGGTGAAGAGTAGGGCCAAACCGGGCGCAGAGCCGATTGGATCAGTGTTAACAGGCCCTAGGACCAATCAATGAATGATGATGCGAAACTGAGTGCCATCCGACAGCGAATCGATGAGATCGATCTGCAGCTGCAGCAGCTGATCAGTGAGCGGGCGGCAGCGGCCCAGGGGGTTGCGCGCATCAAATTGGATGAGGATCCGCAGACAGCTTTTTATCGTCCCGAACGTGAGGCTGAGATATTGCGGCGTATCAAGGATCGAAACCGGGGACCGCTGCAGGATGCGGAGATGGCAAGGCTGTTCCGGGAGATCATGTCGGCCTGTCTGGCGTTGGAACAGACCTTGAATGTCGCCTTCCTTGGGCCGGATGGAACCTATACACAGGAAGCGGTGCTTAAGCATTTTGGCCATGCTGTTCATACCACAGCCATGGGCTCCATACCGGATACCTTTCGCGAGGTCGAAGCCGGTGCCTGCCAATACGGTGTAGTGCCGGTGGAAAACTCCACCGAGGGCGTGATCACCCACACCCTGGATACTTTCGTCAATTCGCCACTGCGGATCTGCGGTGAGGTTTCGTTGCCGATCAATCACCAGCTGCTCAGCCGTGGGAACCCCGCGGAGCAGATCAAGGTGGTCTACTCCCATGCCCAATCCCTTGCCCAGTGTCGGGGATGGCTCGATCAGCACCTCCCCCATGTTGAGCGGGTTGCTGTCGGCAGTAATGCAGAGGCCGCCAGGCTGGCAACCGAAATAGCCGATGCCGCCGCCATCGCGGGAGAGGCGGCCGGTGAGATCTACCAGCTCAGTGTTGTGGCATCGAACATTGAGGATGAACCCGGCAATACGACCCGTTTTCTGGTAATCGGCAAGCAGGATTCACCGCCCAGTGGAGAAGACAAAACCAGTATCATGTTCTCCACCCATAACAAAGCGGGTGGTCTGCACAGTATGCTTACGCCGTTTGCCGAACATGGAATCAGCATGACGCGCATCGAATCACGCCCATCCCGCAGGGGGCGCTGGGATTATCTTTTTTTCATCGATGTGGAGGGGCACAGAAGCGATGACAATCTCGCCGCGGCCCTGTGTGAGATTGAACAGGCGGCCACCCAGTTCAAGGTCCTCGGGTCCTATCCCAAGGCAGTCATATAGCCGCTGATTCATCTTTCGAGCAGCACGATGACACATCAGACAAACCCCTTTCTTGAGCTTGCCGCACCGGGTATCGAGGCCTTGAAGCCCTATTTGCCCGGTAAACCGATATCTGAGTTAGAGCGCGAACTGGGTATCACCCACTCGATAAAACTGGCGTCCAACGAAAATCCCCTGGGGGTCAGCGAAAAGGTCATCGAGACTTTGAGCCGGTGTGGGCCTGAGTTATCCCGCTATCCCGACGGCGGGGGCTATCGACTGCGTCAGCGGCTTGCCGAAAAGCATGCCGTGGATCCCGCCTGCATTACCCTCGGCAACGGTTCCAATGATGTCCTGGATATGGTCGCACGGGTGTTTCTTTCGCCGGATACCGAGTCCCTGTTTTCGCAATATGCCTTTGCTGTATACCCAATCAGCAGTCAGGCTGTCGGTGCCGGGTTGAGGGTTGCCCCTGCCAAGGCATACGGCCACGACCTTGATCGGATGTTGCAAATGCTCACACCCAAGACCAGGGTTATCTGGATTGCGAATCCGAATAATCCAACCGGTACCCGGCTGACTGACACAGAGCTGTACTCGTTTTTGCTTCAGCTGCCGGAGCATCTCATCGTGGTGCTTGATGAAGCCTATTTCGAATATGTTCAGGAGAGTGACTTTCCGGATGGCGCGGCATGGCTGCAGCGCTTTCCCAATCTGATTGTTACCCGCACCTTTTCCAAGGCCTATGGACTGGCATCCCTGCGTATCGGATATGGGCTATCGAATACCGCCATCGCCGATCTGTTGAATCGGGTGCGACAGCCTTTCAATGTCAATGCCCTGGCGCAGTCGGCGGCATTGGCCGCGCTTGATGATGAAGCGTTCATCCAGCGTTCGATTGCACTCAACAACAAGGGTATGCAACAGTACCGGCAGGGCTTCGAAGCATTGGGGCTCGACTATATTCCTTCAGTGGCTAATTTTATAACCGTCGATGTTGGTGAAGATGCCTCCAGGGTCGATCAGGCATTACTGCGCGAAGGATGTATCACTCGACCGATAGCCAACTACGGATTGCCCAACCATTTGCGCATCTCTATCGGGCTGGAAGAGGAGAACGATCGTCTGTTGACGACGCTGAAGAAGGTACTAAAACGGTGATTGATAAGCTTGCGATTATCGGAGTCGGTCTGATTGGCGGCTCTGCTGCCCTGGCCCTGAAGCAAGAGGGTGTGGTGAAGGAAGTGGTTGGCTGTGGCCGTGGGGAAGCCAATTTGATCAAAGCGCAATCCCTGGGCGTGATCGATCACTACACGCATGATGTAGGTGAGGCGGTTAAAGGCGCCGATATGGTCTTGTTGTCAGTACCCTTGGGTGCAATGCGCGACACCCTGAGCGGCATGCGCGGTCAGCTCGCGGATCATGCAGTGGTAACCGATGCCGGCAGCGTCAAGTGCAGTGTGGTAAACGATGTCAAAGCGGTATTCGGCGAAATTCCCGGATTTTTTGTTCCTGGCCATCCCATTGCGGGAACCGAACGCAGTGGGGCTGAGGCGGCATTTGCCGAATTGTATCGTAATCGCCGAGTCATACTCACGCCACTGCAGGAAACGGATAAGGATGCACTGCTGCGTGTCGAAAGGATGTGGCAACAGTGCGGGGCTGATGTGGTACAGATGACCGTTGAGCACCATGACGAAGTACTGGCTGCAACCAGTCACTTGCCTCACATGCTGGCATTTACCTTGGTCGATAGCCTGGCGCGAATGAAAGAGAATGATGAAATCTTTCGCTTTGCCGCAGGCGGCTTCAGGGATTTCACCAGGATCGCATCAAGCAATCCTGTGATGTGGCGCGACATCTGTATAGCCAATCAGAGTTACCTGAATGAAATGTTGACGCACTTTGCCGATGAGCTGCATGAGCTTGCGGAACTACTGCAAAGTGGTGATGAAGCCGGGTTGCTGGAGATATTTCAACGTGCGAAAAAGGCAAGGGACAGATACGTGGATGGAGTCAACAAAAGCTAGGGCCAGTTAGCACTAATCCAAAAGGCATCTGACGGATAAGGCAAATATAGTGTCGCTGACCCGATCGTTCATGGTTTCAGCGACTGCAAACGAATGGTATTAACTTGCAACAACAAATCAATTATCGAATACAACCCGGCGGCAAGCTGATCGGCAGCTTGCGCGTGCCTGGCGATAAATCGATCTCCCACAGGTCGATCATGCTCGGTTCGTTGGCTGATGGCGTTACTGAGGTAACAGGTTTCCTGGAAGGTGAAGACAGTCTTGCCACTTTGAATGCTTTTCGCCAAATGGGGGTGGCCATCGATGGACCGACCCAGGGCCGGGTGACCATTCAAGGTGTCGGCATGCATGGGCTGCAGGCCCCTGATGGTGCGCTGGATCTGGGAAATTCAGGGACATCAATGCGCCTGCTGACCGGTTTGCTGGCCGGGCAGGGCATGGCGGTGACACTGACGGGTGACAGTTCCCTGTCGGGGCGACCCATGCAACGGGTCATCGATCCGCTTTCGCGGATGAATGCGAGCATCGGTTCGACTGAGGCTTTCACTGCGCCATTGCAGATTCATCCCCAATCTCCCTTGCAGGGGATCGATTACCAATTGCCAATAGCCAGTGCCCAGGTCAAATCGGCACTGCTGTTGGCAGGCCTCTGTGCGGAGGGCGAAACCTGTATCACAGAACCGGCGCCCACCAGGGATCACACCGAGCGTATGTTGCAGGGGTTCGGCTATCCGGTGAGACGCGATGGCAACAGGATATGTCTGACTGGCGGGGGGCGATTGAGTGCCTGCGTAATCGACATACCCGCGGATATCTCATCGGCAACCTTCTTTCTCGTCGGAGCCTCTATCGCAGAGGGATCGGAGATGGTGTTGCAGCACGTGGGCACCAACCCCACCCGTGACGGTGTGATTTCGATCCTCAAGTTGATGGGCGCCGAGATAGAGCTCCTCAATGAGAGAGAGGTCGGCGGTGAACCGGTTGCCGATATAAGGGTCGCGGCGACAGAATTGCATGGCATCGATATACCCGAGGAGTTGGTGCCGCTGGCAATCGATGAATTTCCGGCGATTTTCGTGGCGGCGGCATGTGCCCGGGGTGAGACGCGTTTACGGGGCGCAGAAGAGCTGCGGGTCAAGGAGAGCGATCGTATCCAGGTCATGGCGGAAGGTTTGCAGAGACTCGGTATCGAGGCCGACCCGATGCCGGATGGAATCGTGATACAGGGAGGCACCCTGCAGGGCGGTAAAGTGGAGAGTCACGGCGATCACAGAATAGCAATGTCATTTGCGATGGCGGGATTGAGGGCGGCGGGCCCCATTGAGATTGCCGACTGCGCCAATGTCAATACCTCGTTTCCCGGTTTCGTACCTTCTGCGGCGGATATGGGACTGCAGATTGCCGAGGTGAATAAATAGTGGTCAGGGTGCCGGTCATTACGGTGGATGGGCCGTCGGGATCGGGTAAGGGAACCCTTGCACAGCGCATCGCGGAGGCCTTGGGTTGGCATTTTCTCGATAGTGGTGCGATCTATCGCGTTTTGGGTTTAATGGTCGAACGCGCTGGTATCGGTGGGGAAAATGTGGATAAAATCGCCGATATGGCTAAAGGTATGCCGTTGTCATTCGATCAAGGGCGGGTGCTGTTGGATGGGGAGGATGTATCGCGGATCATACGTACTGAAACCATAGGCAATGCCGCTTCCAAAGTGGCTGCCATCCCTCAGGTTCGTGAAGCATTACTGGCATGGCAGCGCAACTATGCCAGGTCACCCGGTCTGGTTGCGGATGGACGCGACATGGGAACGGTGGTTTTCCCTCAAGCCAAGGTCAAGATATTTCTCACGGCAAGTGCCGAGGAACGGGCACAGAGACGCTATAAACAGTTGAAAGAAAAGGGGTTAGGTGTTAATCTCGCCCGTCTTACTGAGGAGATCAGAGAACGGGATGAGCGCGACAGCAAACGTGCCGTGGCGCCACTCGTCGCTTCGGAATCAGCATACCAGTTGGATTCGACGGCGATGACTATCGATGAAGTTTATGGGCGGGCGATGCAGATAGTAAGCGCGGCCCTGTCCGATATTCAAAGCTAATCATCTGATTCATCAGTCAAGAATGGCGGCCGGTTTTACCGGCTTAATTTTTAACCTAAACAACCTGGCGGACAAAAATACCACTACATTTTTCGTCCAGCCTGTGCAACCTAGTGTTGCAGGAAACTCAATCCCATGACCGAAAGTTTTGCAGAATTATTTGAGGAGAGTCTCTCCAGTACCCAGCTTCGCAGTGGCGCCATTATTATCGGTACCGTCCTGGATATCACGCCGGAAGCTGTTATCGTTAACGCCGGCCTGAAATCAGAAGGCGTGATACCCCGCGACCAATTTCTCAATCAACAAGGCGATATTGAAGTCCAGATCGGCGATCAGGTAGAGGTCGCGCTGGATGCCGTTGAAGATGGATTTGGCGCCACCAGACTCTCCCGCGAAAAAGCCAAGCGCGATCAGGCTTGGAAGGTGCTCGAAAAGGCGCACGAGGCGGAAGAGACCGTTATCGGACGTATCAACGGTAAGGTTAAAGGCGGCTTCACGGTTGAATTGAATGATATCCGTGCATTCCTTCCCGGTTCACTTGTCGATGTGCGTCCTGTACGCGATACCGCCTATTTGGAAGGTAAAGACCTTGAATTCAAGGTGATCAAACTCGATCGCCGACGCAACAACGTTGTGGTTTCACGCCGTGCCGTTGTCGAACAGGAGTACAGTGAAGAGCGCGATAAGTTGCTCGAAAATCTGCAGGAAGGTCAAGAGATAAAAGGTGTGGTCAAGAACCTCACCGATTATGGCGCGTTTGTTGATCTTGGCGGAATCGATGGCCTGCTGCATATCACCGATATGGCGTGGAAGCGTGTCAAGCACCCCTCTGAAGTTGTTGAGATCGGTGATGAGATCAACGTCAAGATATTGAAATTCGACCGTGAACGTAATCGTGTCTCGCTCGGTCTCAAGCAGATGGGCGACGATCCGTGGGTTGCACTGGCGCGTCGTTATCCGGAAAGCACACGTCTGTTCGGCAAGGTTACCAACATTGCCGATTACGGATGTTTCGTGGAAATCGAAGAGGGTGTTGAAGGTCTTGTGCATGTTTCCGAGATGGACTGGACAAACAAGAACGTGCACCCATCCAAGATAGTCTCCCTCGGTGACGAGGTGGAAGTCATGGTGCTGGATATCGATGAGGAGAGACGTCGTGTCTCGCTCGGTATTAAACAGTGCAAGCCGAATCCCTGGGATGAGTTTGCCGCTACCCACAAAAAGGGCGACCACGTTACGGGTAATATCAAGTCGATTACCGATTTCGGTATCTTTATCGGACTTGATGGCGGTATAGATGGACTGATCCATCTGTCCGATATCTCCTGGGATGATGAGGGTGAGGACGCCATTCGCAACTTCAAGAAGGGCGATGAAGTGGAAACCGTTGTCCTCTCTGTCGATCCTGAACGGGAGCGCATCTCATTAGGTATCAAGCAGCTCGCACAGGATCCCTTTTCAACTTTTGTGGCTGCCAACGAGAAAGGCAGTTTCGTTAAAGGTAGGGTTGTAGAGGTCGATGCCAAGGGTGCGATGATAAACTTGGCTGAGGGTGTTGACGGTTATCTTCGAGCCTCTGAGCTGTCACGTGACCGTGTAGAGGATGCACGGAGTGTCCTTAAGGAAGGGGATGAGATAGAAGCGAAATTTATCGGTGTGGATCGTAAGAACCGCTCTATAACGCTCTCTATCAAAGCCAAGGATGCGGATGAAGAGGCGGCAGCTATCAAGGGTTATGCACGTGATGCGGCGACCAGTGCACCGACATTGGGTGATTTGTTGAAAGAGCAGATGGATAATCAAGGCGAGTAGAGCCAGGAGTCGAATTCGATAGATTCCGAATCGAGGAATCAGGGCCCGCACATTAAGTGCTGGCCCTGAGTCATCGGCAAATTGGAGAACTGACAAGAATGACAAAATCCGAACTGATTGAGATTATTGCCAAGGAGCAGAGCCATCTTGCCTATCGTGATGTAGAGTTGGCTGTAAAGTGCATGATTGAGTACATGAGCCAGTCCCTGGCATCGGGTGAGAGAATTGAGATTCGCGGATTTGGGAGCTATTCACTCCACTACCGGCCGCCAAGGATGGGACGCAACCCCAAAACGGGTAAGACAGTTGCGCTTTCCGGTAAGTATGTCCCTCACTTCAAGCCCGGTAAGGAGTTGCGGGATCGCGTGAATCAGTCCTACACAGAAAACACCACTGAACAGGCGGAGTAGAATCTCCATCGGCTGAAGTTTCGGTGAATGGCGTTTCTTTATTTACGCCGTTATTATACTCGTTGCCACTCAATTATTCCGGCGATGAGTTCAACCGTTCAGGTTGGTCACTGGGTGGTTGTCTCGAGACATCCCGCCCGGCAGAAATCGTGACTGGATTACCAAGCGATAATTCTTCCGGAAAAGAGCAGGTGAAACTGCTGCCAACTCCCAACTGACTCGCTATTCTTATTTCGCCAGCATGTCGACCGATAATATGCTTGACAATGGCTAGTCCCAGTCCTGTGCCCCCGGATTGGCGTGATCGCGCCTTATCGACCCGGTAGAAACGTTCGGTCAATCGAGGTATATGGCGCTCCTCGATTCCCGGCCCGGAATCAGTGACTGTCAGGCAGGCCTCGTTTTCCAGGCGCAGCCAGGTGACGGTGATCTCAGTGCCGGGGGGTGTATGGATAACGGCATTGAAGACCAGATTCGAGAATGCGCTCATCAATTCACTCTCTTCACCCAGCAGCCATAGGTTGTCGTCGACATCCAGATTGATCGTATAACCACCCTTTTGCTCCGCCAACAGCTGTGCCTGGTCGATGATTTTACGTAGTAGATCGGGTACGGCGACCGGCTTATCGGCGGATGGAGCATGTCCAAGCTCGAGTCGGGAAAGGGTAAGCAGGTCGGTAATGATGCTGTTCATTCTGTCCGCCTGCTGAAGCATCAGAGTAAAGGGACGCTCCTGAAACGGCAACATATCATTGTCGGAAAGATTTTCCAGGTACCCCGCGATAACAGTGAGGGGGGTGCGGAGTTCGTGCGAGACATTGGAGACAAAGTCACGTCTGGTCTGGTTGAGCTTATAGACTTCTGTGATGTCTCTCGCGACCACCAGGCGCTGGGCCTTCTTACCACCGAATGGTGTAACACGGAGAGAGATGATCACGGCTTTATTGGTTGGGGAAGGGATTTCGAGGGGTTTTGAGTAATCCGGATTATTCAGATACTCCGTAAGATTTTCATGTTTGATCTGTTCTGTGAAAGAACTGTTTTCATCCCGTGGCCAGCTTATATTCAACAACTGGCCGGCCGCCGGGTTCGCCCATTCAATACCGGCTGATTTATTCAGTAATACCAGTCCGTCGGGTATGGAGCTGGTTACCTTTCTGAATCGTGACGCGAAGCGGCTGAGTGTTCTCTTACGTTTTCGGCTTCTGGAGCGGAACCTCGAGAGCTCTTTATAGATCAGTCCCCAGATATCCGCAGGGTAGGGTGGATCGATCCGCGAACTCCGGTTGATCTGATAGGCGAGCTTGATCAGGTAGTAACCGTGTTTAGCGAAATAGGCAACTAATGCCACCGCGATCGCGGTGGGAATCTGCTGCAGCAGATACCCGATAGGCACAAATATCAGCAGGCTTCCCAGCAGATGATTGATTTCGATTTTCAGATAGCCTTTCACGAAGATGGCCGTTTAAGTTGAGAGTTGCCGGGTGAAAATCTATATCCCACACTGCGCACGGTTTGGAGAAAACTGTGATGTCCCGATGGGGTGAGTTGCTTTCGCAGGCGTCTTATATGCACATCCACCGTTCTTTCATCCACACTGGCGGTGACACCCCAAACCTGATCCAGGATCTGGCTTCGGCTAAAGACCCGGTCGGGGTGAGTCATGAAAAAGTAGAGTAAGCGATATTCAGCCGGTGAGAGGTGGAGTGGGGTGCCGTCAATGGCGACGATATGATGGCTGGGTTCGATGCTCAGGCCGGCAAACTCGATCCCCCTCTCTGTTTGATCACCGCGGTTCCTGCGTAATACAGCCTTGATGCGGGCCAACATCTCTCGAGGTGAAAAGGGCTTGGTGATGTAGTCGTCAGCTCCGCTTTCAAGGCCCTTAACTTTGTCCGATTCCTCAGACCGGGCTGTCAGTATAATGACCGGGGGTGTATTTGACCGGGCCATTTGTCTCAACTCTCTGGTCAGGTCGAGTCCTGATCTGCCGGGTAGCATCCAGTCCATCAGGATCAGGTCGTAGTTTCGCTGGGATAACAGGCGACGGGCATCTTGGGCATTATCGGCTTCATCAACCCGATATCCCTTGGGTTCGAGGATAAATCGAATCAATTCCCGAACCTCGGGTTCATCTTCTACCATCAGTATCCGTTGCATCTATCTGTGCACCAAGCTAGGGCCTGTCAACAATAGTCCAGCAGGCCGAAATACTATCTTGTGGAAGTGACTGCTGGATCGGGGCTGAATAACGCCCATCTCCTTGTGAAATGGGTGCTCATATCTTGAGTTCAGGGATTGTTGTGCGGATAATTTTATTGCCCGTGCTTATACTGTAATGTCAATTATATGTTATACCACTGCTGTCCCGTTAAGGAGAGAATAAGAAGGCCTGAAGACCAGTTTGTTTTGTTACAATGAGTTCACCACAAACCATTGAGAAACAAAAAGGAAATCAGGCCTCGAGTCACCATAATACTGTGTTTTCACAACTTCTGAAACTAATACCGAGACATGAATTCGAGACCCTTGCAAAACAGCACCATACAGGCCGTTCTTTCCGAACAGCCTCACGTTGGTCGCAATTCGTAACCCTGGCAATGGCGCAACTGTCAGGTCGAAACAGCTTACGTGACATCGTTGACAGTATGTCCGCGCAAGCCCATCGTCTTTATCACCTCGGTAGTGCAAAACTGTCACGTTCCAATTTATCCCGCATCAATGATGGTAAGCCATACGGGCTGTATGAAGCTTTGTTTGGAAAGCTGTTGCATCGCTGTCAGGGTGTGGTTCCTGGTCATGATTTTCGTTTCAGCAACCCACTTTATTCGCTGGATGCTTCGACGATCGATTTATGTCTGTCTGTTTTCCCCTGGGCTGATTTTCGCACGACGAAAGGAGCGATAAAACTGCATGTTGGGTTGAACCACTCGGGCTATTTGCCGGAATTTGTGACGGTGACAGAGGGTAAGGCACACGATGTAACTGTCGGGCGTGCCTTGAAATTCCCCAAGGGGAGTATCGTGGCGGTTGATAAGGGTTACAACGACTACGCTTGGTATAACCAACTGACAGCAAAAGGGATATTTTTTGTCACTCGCCTGAAGGCCAATGCAAAGTACCGTACGGTAAGCCGTCGATCAGTGTTGAAAAGTAAGGGATTGACCAGCGACCAAACCATTGAGTTTACAGGTGCGCAGACTGCCAAAAAGTGCCCAGTACCATTACGTCGTATCGGCTATCGGGATGCGGAGACCGGAAGGCGTTATGTGTTTCTCACCAACAATTTCGAGCTTGCTGCCAAAACGATTGCCGATATATACAGGGCAAGGTGGCAGGTTGAATTGTTTTTCAAATGGATCAAACAAAACCTGAAAATCAAATCATTTGTGGGTACCAGCAAAAATGCGCTTATGACACAGATCTGGATTGCATTGTGTGTCTATTTGCTACTGGCCTTTCTCAAGTTCCAGTCGACGTTGCAAAAAAGCATGCAACAAATATTACGATTACTACAGCTTAATTTGTTTGAAAAACGGGATCTGATGGCATTGCTGCGAGGTGATCCACCCCGCGAGGGCCAACCTGATAATAATCAGATGGCTTTGCTTTGAAAGTTAGCGGGACAGCAGTGATGTTATACATGAAGAATATCACTTATATTTTGACCTTTTTACTGGGTAGTATTGCGCCATGGAATATAATGAATATCATTGCTGTCCCATTAACTTTTACAGTAGAGCCAGTTGATTGCAATCATTTGTTTTGTCATTGATTGGGTCTCCTCGTAGTAACGCCATCAGGTCTCGTTTTTCAAACAGGTTCATCTGTAATAATCGCAATATCTGTTGAGCACTTTTTCGGATTTTCGACTGGAACTTGATATAGGCAAGCAACAAATAAACACACAAAGCAATCCAGATTTGCGTCATCACAGCATTCTTACTGGTACCGACAAATGATTTGATTTTCAGGTTCTGTTTGATCCACTTGAAGAACAACTCAATATCCCAACGAGCCTTATAAATCTGTGCAATGGTTTTGGCAGCCAGCTTGAAATTATTCGTCAGAAAAACATAATGCTTGCTGGTTTCAGGATCGCGGTAACCGATACGACGCAACTGAATTGGACACTTCTTTGCTGTGATTGGCCCGGTAAATTCAATGATTTGATCTGATGTCAGTCCTTTGCTTTTAATCACTGGCTGGCGGGATATCACCCGATAAACTGCATTGGACTTTTGACGTGTAACAAAGAAAATGCCTTTTTTATTCAGTTGATTATACCACTCGTAGTCGTTATAGCCTTTATCGAAGGTCACAATACTGCCTTTTGGAAAATTCATCAGCTTGCCAATATTGACTTCATGCTGGTTGCCTTCGGTGACAGCAAAGAACTCGGGTAAATGACCTGAATGGTTGAGTCCAACATGTAATTTTACTGCCGCTTTTGTCGTGCGAAATTCAGCCCATGGAAAAACTGACAGGCATAAATCAATGATACTGGCATCCAGGGAATACAGTGGATTCTTAAAACGGAAATCATGCGATGGTGCTTTTGCCTGGCATCGCGTCAACAGTTTGCTAAACAACTCTTCATAAAGCGTGTAAGGCTTGTCATTGTTGATGCGAGATAAACTCGAACGCCTAATCAAACGACTACCCAGGTGATAAAGACGATGCGCCTGTGCCCCGAGATTATCAACCATATCCCGCAAACTGTTTCTACCGGAAAGTTGTCCCATCATCATTGCCACGAACTGGCTCCAGCGGGAGTTTTTACGAAAAGCCCTGCCTGTATGATGTTCTTTTGCCAGTGTTTCAAATTCATGTCTCGAAATCAGTTTCAGCAGTTGCGCAAATACCGTGCTATTATGTGACATGGCCTGGTTATTCCTTTTGATTCAATGATTTGTTTGCGCTTTTATTTTATCGAAATGTGAATAACCTGGGCCTCCTAAATCTCAGTTAATGGGACAGCAGTGAATGAATATATTAAATGGCGGTACCGCATACTTGTGATTCAATGTCTTACCAGTGATAATCACAGGCTGGGCCTTAACGGGCGAGATACATTAAAGACACTTCGTGGAAAGTTACCTTATTCTAGCGCTGCTGCTGGTGCTATCCGGCGTTTTTTCTGGTTCAGAGACTGCCTTGATAAACCTGTCGATGGCTCGTGCGGAAGCCTTGTACAGAGAGGGTAGGCGGGGCGCTCAAGCCCTCTATCTGCTGAAAAAAGATCCGAGCCGCATGCTGATTACTATCCTGATCGGCAACAATGTGGTCAACATCGCGGCGTCTGCGATGGCAACGGTCATTGCAACCGACTATTTTGGTGACACCGGACCCGGTATCGCCGTGGGTGTGTTGACCATCCTGATCCTGGTTTTCGGCGAGATAACGCCCAAAAGCCTGGCCACCCGGTTTTCGGAACGCATCTCGTTATTTATCGCCCCGCTGATCGTCGGTTTCATGCGCCTCATCTACCCACTGGTGTGGTTGTTCCTGCAGTTCACAAACTGGGTGCAATCGTCGACCAAAGCCATGGATGATCCGCTGGTGACGGAGCACGAGGTAATCACCTTGATTGAGCATGGTGAGGAAGAGGGAGTCATCGATACCGGTGAACGGGAAATGATTGAGCGCATCTTCAATTTCAATGATCTGAAGGCCGAGGATGTCATGACTCCCAGAAGACAGGTATTCCGCATTGACGGTCGGCGCTCGCTGCGTGATGTACTGCCCGAGATCATGCGGGAGAACTTTTCGCGCATTCCCCTCTACAAGGAGGATCCGGATGAGATCGTCAGCATGGTGCTGGTGCGTGATCTGATCAAGAATATCGTATCCGGTGAGTTGGACATCCCCATTTCCGACCTGGGTCAGGAACCCCTGTACACCCCATCCAATACAACTATCGATGAGCTGGTGCGCAAGCTTAAGCTTAAAAGCATTCATCTGGCGGTGGTAGTCGATGAACACGGTGCTATGATCGGCGTGGTTTCGTTAGAGGATATGTTGGAAGAGCTGGTGGGTGAGATATATGACGAGACTGATGAAAAACCCAATGATTTAATGGTCTTGGGGGGTGGCAAGGTGTTGGTGCAAGGTACCGCTGAACTACGTGTCGTTGAAGAGCATTACGATATGGATATCCCCGGTAAGCCAACCGATACCATCAATCGATGGTTGCTCAAGCACACGGAAAGGATCCCCGAAAAGGATGAGAAATTCGAATTGGACGGTTTTGAGGTGCGGGTTGAGGACGCATCCCTGCGACGCATACATCAAGTGGTTCTACGGCGGATAATCGCCAATCAGGATGATCGCACTGCAGATGCTCAGGACAGTTCCTGATTGTTTCTGAGACGCTGTTTGAAATGGTTCATGAGCTTCTCGCGTATACGTTTTTCCCGATGTTTCTTGGCTGCATCCAAACGCCGTTCAACCACACCGATAAGCGTTTCCTGACAGTTGAGTGAAGTTTCACCGCTGTCGGGTATGCGCCGTAGGTAGGTGCCGTCGGACTGCATATCCCAGGCGTTATGCTTGTCACCCAGCTGCACATCGAGAATCAAACGCAGTTCCTGGCGCAGTGCCGGTGATTCCACCGGGGTCAGTACCTCTACCCGTTGCATCAGATTACGTTGCATCATGTCGGCGGAACCGATGAAATACTCTTCGTCGCCACCATTGAGGAAGTAGATGATGCGCGCATGTTCCAGGAATCTCCCGACTATGCTGATTACGCTGCTGCTTTCGCTCAGCCCGGGAATGCCGGGACGGAAACGGCAGGTATCTCTGACGATAAGATCAACCTTGACCCCAACCTGGGTGGCCTTATAGAGGGCCTTGACGATATCGTGATCCTCGAGGGCATTCATCTTCATCTGGATATGCCCGGGATGTCCCTCGTCATGCAGTCTGATCTCTCGTTCGATCTTTTCCACAAGTGACTGTTTTAAGTTATAGGGAGCTGCCAGAATCTTACGGTAGCTGGGAGGCGGTGAATAGCCGGTCAGATAGTTGAACAGCTCTGTCAGATCCTTACCGGTATCCTCATCGCATCCAAGTACCCCCAGATCCGTATAAAGCCTGGCGGTGCCAGCGTGATAATTACCCGTACCGATATGGAAGTAGCGACGCAACTGGGGGTAGTCCTTGCGGATCACCATGATCAATTTGCTGTGTGTCTTCAGCCCCAGAACACCATAGGTGACATGGATGCCTGCCTGTTCCAAACGTCTCGCCCAGCGTATGTTGGCGGCTTCATCGAAGCGTGCCTTGAGTTCTACCAGTACCGCTACCTGCTTGCCGTTGCGGGCCGCCTTTATCAGGGAGTCGAGTACATTGCCTTCGGCGGATGTGCGATAGAGGGTCATCTTGATCGCCAGAACCTTGGGATCCTCTGCCGCCGTGCGCAGGAAACGCTCCACTGTGGTGGTAAAGGACTCATAGGGGTGCTGCAGCAACAGAGAACCATGCTCTCTGATGATATGAAAGATATTGCGTCGGTCATGCGCCAACTGAGGGTGATCGGATGGGTAGTGGGGTGGACTGCGGAGCTCTGGAATGTTCAAGGTTGCGATTTCAAACAGGTCTCGAAGAGCCATCATACGATTGATTTCAAATACATCCTGCTCCTCATCGAGACCAAGTTCTGCAGCCAGCATCCCGCGATGCGTGGGACTCATTCCCGCAGAGACCTCCAATCTTACAATCGGCGCAAAGTGACGTTCACGCAATTCTGTTTCAATGGCTTCCAACAGGTCGCTGGCCGACTCCTGGTCCAACTCCAGGTTGGCGTTTCGTGTGACCCGGAACAGATCGCATGATTCAATCTTCATGCCGGGAAACAGCATATCTAGGTTGTTTGCGATCAGGTTGTCGAGGGTAACGAAAGTGTAATCCTCATCCACCTGGATCAAGCGTGGCGAGACATCCTTGCTGACCGGTACCTTTACCCTCGCCATATGCAGGTCGTAGCCACTGGGAAAACGGAGTGTGACCAACAGGTTGAGCGTTTGGTTGGAGATAAAGGGAAAGGGATGGCTCGGATCCATCGCCAATGGTGTCAGCATCGGGAAGATGTTCTGCTGAAAATGTTCACGGAGGTTGTGTTGTTGGGTCGCGTCCAGGGCCTCGTATTGGGGGATACGAATTCCGGCTTCCTCCAGTGCGGTCTGCAGTTCATGATAGATACGCTGTTGCGCCTGCTGGATCTCGAATATTACTGTGTGGCACTCGATCAATTGTTGCTGTGGGGTCCTGCCGTCCACCGTTGTAGCGGTGAGGCCTGCAGCAAGTTGCTGCTTAAGACCGCCTATGCGTTTCATGAAAAACTCATCCAGATTGCGGCTGACGATGGCGAGGAATTTAACCCTTTCCAGCAATGGGTTTTTTTCCACCTCGGCCTCATTCAGCACCCGCTGATTGAAAGCGAGCCAGGTCAGCTCCCTGTTCAGATAGAGACTGGGATCGTTAAGATCGATGTCGGAGACCGGTTCAACCTCATTGCCGGTCTGGCTGTTTGTGTCGATGGTAACTTGATCGGCTTGGGACATGGCAATAGTTATAGTCAGGTTGGGTGGATATCGCATTCCATACTTTTTATAAAGTATAGGCATCCCGACCGACCTTGCCAGCAGATTACCATTAAATATTTTGCTAATATTTTTTTGCCGGACTCAGCTATAGCTTACGGCTATTGCATGGTTGCATGGCGCGATTCAGAGAATAAAAACACTGTCTTTCGGTCTGAAATTCTCCAATTGATTCATCTGGTCAAGCATGGATAGCAGAAAGCCGCTGCTATTGATGCGTCCCAGACCGCCGGTATTGCAGGCGAGTTCGGAAAATTCCAGGCAACCATCCACTCTGCCGCGAGGATTATAGATCAGACTGGGTATGGGATCTCCGGTATGACGGCCGGTGTTGGTATCGGTGCAGTGATCGGCAGTTATGGCAATCACCAGGGAATCATTGATCAGCGGGGCTATGGCATCATCGATTTTCAACAACATCTCCCGTTTACCGGTGGGATCGAGATCATGTGAGTAGATGTCGGTGGCTTTGATATGCAGATAGACCATGTCGTGATCATCAAGTGCGCTTATGGTGGTTTTTACCTTGGCATGCAAATCCGTATTGTGGTCGGCGGTAAAACGGTCATGGGTAAAAAGGTCATAACCCAATAACCTGCCAAGCCCGAGTACCGTACTCTCTCCGGATATCACTGCGGTTTTGAGCTTGAGCTGATTAAGCAGGGGTTTGACTTTCGGTAGCGTACCGGGTCCTCTACAGATAATGCCATTGGCGGGTGGTAGGTTATTATCAATTCTTTGGCGATTTACCGGATGTTCGGAGAGCTTCTCATAAATGATCTCCATCAATCGATTCACCGCACTGGCGGTCTTCACCGCTGCGCTGTCCGATGGGTCATTGGCAAGGCAGGTGAGCAGGCCCTTGGTCTTGAACTGGTTGCCGGGATCGGTGTTGGATATGTCATGGGAGAGGCCGCAGCCCTCCATTTGCAATACGACTCGGTGTTGGGTTGCCGGGTGCAGGCTGGCTATTATGCCATCACCCAATTCGACCTGACCTATCGCCGCAGTCAGGGATTCAGTGCCCGTGTTGATCCTGCCCGCTCTGCGGTCAAGAATATCGTAGCGATCCTTACGCTTTTTCAAGGTGGCGAAATTGCAGCGGAAATAGAGCGCCTGATCGTTATTGTTCAGACCGACTCCGGATGCCTCGATAGGACCCCGCGCCAATTTCATTGTATGCTGTTTGGATAGCCCGAATAAGAGACAGATGCCGGTATGCGTACCCACCGGCATGCCGGGGAAGAGGGGATCGACAAGACCGCACTGCCCCGCGCTCGCCAATCCGTCCATGTTCGGCGTATCGGCCACTTCAAGCGGTGTTTTGCCACCGAATGCAGGTATTCCCCGATCGCCAAGACCGTCAAGGATGATCATCACTCCTTTTTGGGTTGTCAACAAGGGTTTGCTCCACTAGTCTGCATTTTACCGGTGTTTCGACCTGATGGTTTCAAAACTAAGCAGGGCAGACTATCGTATGGCCGCCATTCCCTGAAAAGTAGTAACATACTTAATGTCTATGATTATTCCAATTTAGTATGGTCCGCCCGGTGAGGAATGCGGGTTTGTTATTCTGTGCCGAAAACGTCCTCAACCTTAGCATGAAAATCCTTCTGTAACACCTCGATAATTGAGCGCATTACGCGATCCGTTGTTTTATCTCTATCATCATTCATTATGATCGGGATGGCATTGTTGTCAGCTTCGGAAAGCAGGTGTGACTGGAGCATCCATATCGATTCAAAATTTGAAAGATAATCACTCTGGGCATTTCTCACAGGGGCGCTGACGCCCCGGTCTTTCAATTGGTGTTTCAGTCTGTCCTGCTTCAATACCGCCAGCATGATCGGAACGATAACGGCACTCTTTTCATCCTTGAACCGCTTCACCAGGGCGGGGGAGACATGAACACCTTCAAGTATCAGCGAGACCTGCTCATTCAAGGCACGCTGTATCACGGCTTCGCAGGGGACGGATACCAGCTCGGCCTGGTGTATGAAGCCATGGATCATTCTCTCTTCAGGCGGTTCCTTGGAGTCATCAGAGCCGGGAATTTTACGCCAGGCATTAAATGAGGAGGTATGCAGTTCAGGGAGAAGCTTTATCGGCACCATCATACGCATTACCTCCCTGAGCATATCGGTGGATTGAGTCCGAATGATATTCAACCGGTGCGCCACCTCGGTTGCGACAGTACTCTTGCCGCAACCGGTGGTGCCGCCTATCAGGAGTATCAGGGGACGTTGTGTATGTTTGTAATCAACCCATACCAGATAGCGCTTTGCAGCCTCTTTGCCGTAGTGTTGTTTCAGTTTATCGTAAGTCAGTCTTCCAATTGTGCTGCTATCAACGGCATCTTGATACGATTCAGCTAATTCTTTATAGACATTCTGTGTAATGTAGGCTGCCTTGTCAGAGCCGAGACCGCTGGATTCGAGTGTGCGCCTATGCTCAATCATAGAGAAAGGCATGAGGTTGTCTTTGTGGTCACGTACGAAGATCTTCGTGGTGGCAGGATAGATGGTCTCGTAGTTCTCTATAACCTCTTTTTCATCCATCTTCTGCAGTTCAGACAAAACTATTTTGCGCAGCTCTTCGGTGGTTATCTCATCAACGTTGTTGATCTGCTGCCGAATATCGGATGAGAGCTGGTACGCTGTTTCAAAAGCAAGCCCGGCATCGGTCAGAGAACGAGTCAGGATACCTCTGAGAAACGGTGTTCTTATGTCATCCGATCTATCGAATACGAGTGTTTTTGCCATATTGGTGTTAACCAGTCCTAGCAAGGGCTTAGGGTTTATCCTCCCATACGTAAATAGCTTCTGCTTTGTTGCCTGGTTCAAAGAATTGAAGCTGCTTGACCAGCGATTTTACCAGCATTATTCCGCGCCCGCTGTAAAGGGTCTCATTTGTCACATGTTGTGACAATGTCTTGAATTCGAACCCATGCCCACTGTCTTCCACCGTTATCACAATATATCCACTATTGTTGTTTAGGTGAATTCTCAATTGGATGCGTATCTGTCCCTCTGTCAATGCCTCCAGGCGCTGCTCCCGTTGTTGGAAATAGTTGGTGAATCCATCTTCCCCCTGTTTAAGCAAGGAATCCAATTGCAGTACACCGTGATCCAGGGCATTGATATAGAGTTCGGTGAGGATGGTGAATAACGGGCGCCGATGCTCATGCAGTCCGGCTGTCTCCTGAATGTAGTTGATAAGTATAGGTACAGGATCGGCCTGACGCAGTTGAGTACCGTAAAGAATGAGCTGAAACTCGATGCAGTCAGGCTGGTCATGGGAAAACAGGTTTTGCGGTATATCCCCGCCAGTTACAAAATGGTGTGACCCCGATTCCCAGCCAGGTAGCAGCTCGCGGATCAGCGGCACTTCGACAACACTGATGTCATCATCTTGGGGGGCGTCCTGGCAAAATGCTTCAAGGTCCTTGGCGAGTTTGTCCATTATGTAGGAATTGCTGCCGCTCTTCCTGATGGCCTCAATAAACCGCTGTTGGCCGAACAATTCTCCGTTCGAATCACGCGCTTCGGTAACGCCATCAGTTGCTAGAATAACCCTGTCACCCTCATCGACCCGCAGGTGATGAAAGTCATCCCTGAAATCGATATCCGGAGCGATACCCAAGGGGAGGGATTTTGATGCTATTTCATACTTAAGACGCATACTCTCATTCTCGATTAAGTAGCAGTCCGGCATGCCGCAATTGATAATAGAGATATGATCCAGCTGGTGGTCGATCTTAACGAACTGGGCAGCCAAGAACATCCCTGTCGGCAATAGATCATGCAGTTTGTTGTTGATGGCGAAGAGTATCTGTTGGGGAGCAAACCCCTTGGCTGTCATGGAGCGAAATGCTTCGGAGGTCGGCAGTGCGCCCAGCGCTGCGGCCAATCCATGGCCGGTGAAGTCACCCAGCAGGACATGCAGATCGTGAGATGGGGCGAACGCTGTCAGCATCAGGTCGCCACTGAATACGCTGGCAGGTTTCAACAGGCTGCGGATATGCTCGAGGGCCACATTGCCGGCGATGACAGCACTGCTGAACACCTGTTCGGCAATTTCCTCGTCACGCTGCATGCGACTGTAGAGCATACGGGTGTCCTGATGTAGGGTGCGGATGCGCTCCATGGCCTTAACCTTGGCTGATAGCACTGTGAAACTGTACGGCTTGGAGAGGAAGTCATCGCCGCCGACCTCGACACAACGGGCAAGGGCCTTTTCATCGGACATGGCTGTGAGGAAGATAATGGGGACGAACTCGTCACCTGCCTGGCGTTTGATTTCGGAAGCGGCTTCATAGCCATCCATGACCGGCATCATGACATCCATGAAAATAATATCCGGACTCTGTTTTTTGAAATGCTGTATGGCCTCAACCCCGTTCTCGGCCTCAATCACATTGTAACCGTGTTTTTTTAACAATGCCTTGAGAATCATACGGTTTGTCACTTCGTCCTCGACAATAAGTGCGATTCCGCTGTGCTGAGGTTGAGTTGGGATTTTTGGCATAGTGCTTTTCCGAAATTATTATTGATATACAGAAAGTCAGGTTTTATTAAATGTAACAAACTCAAATGTGCCCGGTTTTGCTCCTGATGTACACTAGGTCCTGTTAACACTAATCCAATCGGCGCTGTTGTGTCTGAAAATGCGCCAATCAAGGCGTACCCCAAGGGCGCTTCCTACGGGCGCGAGGAGTGAGGTTTGGTGATGCCAAATGAGCGACGAGCAACGCCGAGTGGCGCATTTTCAGGCCTACCCCAAGGGCACTTCCTTCGGGGCGCACCCCAAGGGCACTTCCTTCGGGGCGCACCCCAAGGGCACTTCCTTCGGGGCGCACCCCAAGGGCACTTCCTTCGGGGCGCAACCCGAAGGGCTGGGGCTGTTTTTCCTCCCAGCCGCGTTATCATTCGCTCATTTAGCACGGCTAAACCTCGCTCACTCTGCCTTGCCGGGTGAAAAAACAGCTCCAGCAGAGTCGATTGGATTAGTGTTAACAGGCCCTAGCTGAAGCTGTTGACGTTAGGCTGCAGTACCATATGTGATATGAAGATACGCCAAACCTACCTGGAAACCTATACGTGTCCGATGAATCGCTGACAATTTCATACCCATCTGAGAGCCGGGCGGTGCTCTCTTTTAGGGGTTCCTGGACACTGCGTGATGTGAGGTTCGAGTGGCAGGGGGTAATTCAGGAACTGACTGATCATAGAGGGCTTGAAGCGATTTCACTCGATACCGGCCAGCTTGTTCGCTGGGACAGTCAATTTCTGAGTCTCGTGCTGCATCTGCATGATTATGCCCACCAGCGGGATCTGCAGCTTGATACCGAGGGATTGCCGGAAGGGGTCCGCAGGTTGCTGAAACTGGCTCAGGATGTCCCTGAGCGCAAAGGTGCACGGCGTCGGTCACCGTCCTATTCATGGCTCTATCGTATCGGAGCAATGACGCTGAAGGCCTGGCGGGAGTCGGTGCTGTTCACGCGGTTTGCCGGTGAACTGACGCTCTCTCTGTTGCGACTGCTCTCCGGCAGGGCGAATTTTCGCACTATCGACTTTCTGCGTTTCCTTCAGGCAGCCGGTCCGGAGGCTCTCCCCATCGTCAGTCTGATCGGTGTGCTGGTCGGGGCGGTGCTTGCATTCGTGGGCGCCATACAACTGCAGATGTTCGGTGCTGAGATCTATGTCGCCAATCTGGTGGGCTTGGGATCGGTAAGAGAAATGGGGGCCATGATGACCGCCATAATCATGGCCGGTCGAACCGGCTCTGCCTATGCGGCTCAACTTGGTACCATGCAGGTCAACAATGAGATCGATGCATTGAAAACATTCGGCATCTCTGTAGTGGATTTTCTGGTGCTGCCGCGGTTTTTGGCGCTGTTGATTATGCTGCCATTCCTTACCCTTTGGGCTGACATGCTGGCGATTCTTGGGGGGTTGATGGTCGGTGTCTGGGTGTTGGATATCTCGCTGATCGAATATCTGATTCAGACCCGGGAATCCATGGGTTGGGGCGATTTGGCGGTCGGCACGGTGAAGAGTGTACTGTTTGCCATTGTAATCGCCATGTCGGGATGCCTGCGGGGACTGCAGAGCGGCAGGAACTCTTCGGCGGTTGGACATGCAACAACTTCAGCAATGGTGACGGCGATACTGCTGATTGTCATTTGGGATGCCATATCAACATTGATCTTCAATCAATTGGGGATATGAACGATGGCGATGAATGCTGCATCTGTCAAAACTCCGGCAACATCCCATATCGAGGTTAGAGATCTGACCATGGCATATGGTGATTTCGTGATCCAGCGTGATCTCAACTTTACAATCGGGCAGGGTGATATCTTTATCGTCATGGGCGGCAGTGGGTGTGGCAAGAGTACCCTGTTGCGTCATTTGATCGGACTGATAAAGCCGGCAAAAGGCGAAATTTACTATCATGGCCACGGATTCTGGCAGTTGGATGAGGAACGGCGACAGGACCTGATGCGAAGAATGGGGGTGCTCTATCAAAGTGGTGCCCTCTGGAGCAACATGACATTGGTGGAAAATATCTCACTGCCGATCGAGACCTATACGGATCTGTCCACGGCGCATGCGCGGGAGTTGGCATCTTATAAGCTGTCACTGGTAGGTCTCAAGGGTTTTGAGGACTATCTTCCCGCTGAGATCAGTGGTGGTATGCAGAAGCGGGCCGGACTCGCCCGAGCGATGGCGCTGGACCCTGAATTGCTGTTCTTCGATGAACCGTCCGCCGGGCTCGATCCTGTCAGCGCGAAACGCCTGGACGACTTGATCATCGAGTTGAGTGAGAGTCTCGGCACCACGATCGTGGTCGTGACCCATGAATTGGCTAGCATATTCGCTATTGGCAATAATTCGGTGTTTCTCGATTCCGAATGCAAGACCATGATTGCTCATGGCAACCCGGGTGATCTGCTGCAAAGCTGCAATGATCCCAGAGTACAGGCATTTCTGACCCGGGGCGCGGATGCCTCATCAACTCCAGGAATCTGAATAGTATGCAATCGAAGGTCAGTCCAACCCTCATCGGTCTCTTCGTTCTGGCATCGCTGGTATTGGGATTGAGTGCAATATTTCTACTCTCCGACGGCAATCTGTCTCATCAATCCACACGCTTCATTCTGTTTTTCGAGAGTGATGTCAAAGGGCTTCAGGTCGGCTCGCCGGTGAATTTTCGGGGCGTCAGGATAGGCAAGGTCGAGTCGATGTCGATCACCTATTTCAAGGAGAGCGGCGAATTCAGGATTCCCGTCATCATCGGTATCGACGATACGCGGGTAGGGATCGATGGTGTACAGACAGGCAGCGGTGTATTGATCGGATTGGATGAACTGATCAAGCAGGGGCTTCGGGCGAGACTCAATCTGCAAAGCCTGGTGACCGGAAAACTGGAGATAGAACTCGATTTCCATCCCGGCACGCCGGTTCGACTGGTGAGCACCAACTCGGAATACCGGGAGATCCCCACCATTCAATCGAATATGGAACGAATCGCCACCGCATTGGAGGCTATGCCCATTGAGCGGATTACGACGCGCCTGTCAGGGATTCTGGACAGTATTGATGAGATGGCCGCCGACGGTGAGTTTGAGCGCTTGAAAGAGTCTCTGATCCGGATAACACTGCGTCTCGATAATATCACCCAACAGCTGTATCAGGTTGCGCCTCAACTCATAGACGACAGCACACATGCCCTTGAGGAAACGCGGGAAATGCTTACAGAGGTAACCAGAACCGCGGTCAAATCACAGCAGTTGATATCGAAAACCGAAGGCAGGTTGGCCGGGGTGTTTGCCAGTTGGGAGCAGACCATGGCCAGTGGCGAGGGGACATTCTCGCAGCTGGGGCAGGTGGCCTCTTCAGCGGATAAGGTGCTCAGTGAGGATTCACCGGTCATGACCGAACTGACCGCCGCCCTGCGTGAACTGGGTGCGGCGGCAAGATCCATTCGAAATATGTCGGAGTACCTGGAACGCCATCCCGAAGCCTTATTGAGGGGGAAACAGTAATGCAATCTACACCTGGTGCGCAAATTGCGATTATCGCGCTTTTTCTTGCGCTGTTGATTTCAGGCTGTGCCGGGACCTCGTCCCAATCGACCCGTTTCTATCGCCTCGATGGCCAGCCGGGCAAAACCGAGACCATCTCCCTGATACCTCTGCCCGGGCAGCCGTTATTGGGCATCGGACCGATAAAATTGGCGGCCTACCTGGACCGCCCGCAAATCATTGAGCGCCAGACTCGACATCGGTTGCAGCTGCATGAATTCGATCACTGGGCAGGCTCACTGCAAGAGAATATCGTCCAGGTGGTTACTCATTCGATGCGACAAAAGCTGACTGATATGAAGGTCATCGCCTATCCATGGCATGGGACTGTCAGGCCGGATTACGAGGTGTTGATGACTGTCAATCGTTTCGAGCGTGAAGGCGACAGGATTTGGCTGCAACTGCGCTGGAGTCTGATCAGGAGTAGCGATAACAGGCTTATGGAGATGCAACGGCTTGCAATCGAAGAGCCTTTGCAGGGTAGCGGCGTTGAAGCCAGTGTGGTTGCCGCCAATCGTGCGCTGGGTCAGATAGCAGAGGAAATGGCCACTGCAATCCACTCCATGGAGTAGCTACCACGCACCCCTCCTGAAGACTATTGGGTTACGGGATACTGCTTTGACTGACCTCGTGCCTGCGTTGGCGGCGCTATCGACGAAACCGGGACGGATATTGTCTCGTTCCCAGGCTCCAGCGTGGGAATGCATACGATAGGCCGCTAAAGTGAGGCATGAGTTCCCGCTCAGGAGTGTGGGAACTGGAAACAAGCCGCGGTGCTACTGGGTGGTGGGCTTTTGTTCCAATTGCCCCTGCGGCCGGGTCTGGGTCGGCGGAACTATTGTCGGAACCGGCACAGGGGTTTCAACGATTTCGGGTTGTGGCGGCTCATAGCGTTCTGCGATCGTCAGCAGGCCGATCACCGGATGGTCGATGTAGTGGAGCTTTCCGCTGCGCATGCGCCTGCTCTCCTGCATCCGATAATGTTGGAAGCGTGGCGTGAAACCAAAGTTATCATCATTCGCTCGCGCAGTGCCTCCACCGGCGCTTCTATGTAACACAATATCTGCATCCAGGTGCAGATAGCGTTTGATGCTGAATTTCAGGGTGCCTTCGAGTTTCGGTGGATTGAAATCCGAGGCCTTTGCGCCATCTGCAGGCAACAGAGAGAATTGGATCTGTTTGGCCTTATCGGGATGTTCCATCGGCTGACGCCATGCAACATGGTAAAGGGGGCGGTAGTCACGGGATCTTCGCATTTGACGCCAGGCGTCATTCAGGGATCTCTCCTCAGCGGGCAAGGCACGAAAGGCAACGGGTTTATTATTCTCTAGAGGTTGTCCCTTTGTGAACCAGGCCGCATTGCTTGGCGACGGTCTCCCTGGATCATCGGGCCATCCCTCAGTGGAGCCGGCACCTGGCGCAATGCGTTGGAAGATCAGCACCTCAAATTGATACCAAACGGGGGCGCTGTCATTGTCTGCGCCCGCTGCGGGTAACATCATTGGCAGCATCATGAGTGCGCCTATAAGCAGAACGCTTGATTTTTCCCGGAACCTTCTCATCTGGTAAACCTTGTTAACAGGCCCTAGTATATTCTTCGGTCGATACTGGAAAGTACGCCAGTAGCGGCTTCAATATGCATGCCATCCTTTGGTGAACCACATCAGTCTATCAGGCTGTCAAGCAGGGTGTGTATTTTTTTAACCCGCCTGTCGGGCACCTCGAGATCGGCGATATAGCGTAGTTTATCACTCCCATCCAGCTTGTATGTATTGGGCCGGCTCTGGATAAGGCCGATCAATACGGCCGGATCGAGTTTAGGGTTCTCATCAAACAGCAGTCGCGCCCCTTTGGGCCCGGCCTCGATCTTACGAATACCCAGGGGGTGGGCGCGCAGTTTCAGTTCTGTGATTTCAAACAGATTCTTGGTCGCTTCGGGCAGCAGTCCGAAGCGATCGATCATCTCAACCTGCAGATCCCGCAGCTCGGTCCGATCCTTGGCGCTGGCGATGCGTTTGTAGAGGACCAGACGTGAATGGACATCGGGCAGATAGTCTTCCGGCAGTAGGGCGGGGATATTGAGTTCGATCTCCGTACCGTGGTCCAGCGGCCTGTCCAACTCCGGTTGTCTGCCAGCCTTAAGCGCCGCTACCGCCCTATCGAGTAGCTCGGTATAGAGTGAAAAGCCGATCTCCTGGATCTGGCCGCTCTGCTCTTCGCCCAGCAACTCACCCGCACCGCGAATCTCCAGATCGTGGGTGGACAGGGTAAAGCCGGCACCAAGATCTTCAAGGGATTCAATGGCTTCAAGACGTTTTTTGGCATCCGCCGTCATGCTTCCCGGCGGAGGTGTCAGCAGATAGGCATAGGCACGATGGTGGGAACGGCCAACACGGCCGCGTATCTGATGAAGTTGGGCCAGCCCCAATTTGTCCGCCCGGTTGATGATCATGGTATTGGCGCTGGGTACGTCGATGCCGCTCTCGATGATCGTGGTGCAGACCAGCAGGCTGAAGCGCTGGTGGTAGAAGTCGCGCATGATCCCTTCCAGTTCCCGTTCACGCATCTGGCCATGGGCAATCTGGAGTCGAATGCCGGGCAGCAGGGATTCGAGCCGTTCAGCCATGTTTTCAATGGTGCGTACCTCATTGTGCAGGAAATAGATCTGTCCGCCGCGCTTCAACTCCCGTTGGCAGGCCTCGATGATGAGGCTGTCATTCCATTGACTGACAAAGGTCTTGACCGGATGGCGCAGGGCAGGCGGGGTGGCGATGATGGAGAGATCGCGCATCCCCGACATGGCCATGTTGAGGGTGCGGGGTATGGGGGTGGCGGTCAGGGTCAACAGGTCGACCTCGCTTCGCAGTGTCTTGAGCTTCTCTTTGTGGCGCACGCCAAAGCGATGTTCTTCATCGATGATCACCAAACCCAGATTTTTGAATTTGATCTCCTGTGTCAACAGTTTATGGGTGCCCACAACGATATCGATAGTTCCATCCCGCAAACCGTCGATCACCTTTTGCTGCTGTTTTCCGGTACGGAAGCGGGAGAGGCTCTCCACCTTCACCGGCCAGTCGGCGAAACGATCGGCAAAATTCTGGTAGTGTTGTTGCGCCAACAGTGTGGTTGGCACCAATACCGCAATCTGTTTATTGCCCTGGGTTGCCATGAAAGCGGCGCGCATGGCGACTTCCGTCTTGCCGAAACCGACATCGCCGCAGACCACACGGTCCATGGGACGGGTTGAGACCATGTCCTGCAATACGGCGTCGATAGTCTGGAATTGGTCCGGCGTCTCTTCGAAATCGAATGAAGACGCGAAGGCCTGATACTCGTCATCGGGTGTGGGAAAGGCCACGCCCTGGCGTGCGGCGCGCCGTGCATAAATCTCCAGCAATTCCGCAGCAACATCACGTATCTGTTTGGCGGCCTTGCGTTTTATTTTTTCCCACCGGTCCCCGCCTAAACGGTGCAGTGGTGCGTTTTCCGGGGATGCCCCGGCATATCGGCTGATCAGATGGAGCGAGGCGACCGGTACATAGAGCTTATCGCCGCGGGCGTACTCCAGGGTTAGAAACTCTGTCTCCATGCCGCCTGCATTGAGGGTCTGCAGACCGAGATAACGACCCACGCCATGATCTTCATGCACCACCGGGGCGCCCATGTGCAATTCGGTGAGGTTGCGTACAATCTGATCCGGATCCTGACTGACCTTGCGCCGCCTTCGCTCCTGGCGTACCCGTTCGCCATAGAGCTGGGTCTCGGTGATCAGGGCGATACCCTGTTCCTGCAGCCAAAGCCCCTGTTCCAGTGGCGCCACGCACAGTGCTGTCTTGATATTCTCATTGAGAAAGGGTTCCCAGCCATCAACGACCTTGGGATCTATATGGAGATCCCGCAGGGTTCCCAACAGCATTTCCCTTCGACCGGCGCCTTCGGCGATAAAAAGCACCCGTGTGGATCCGTTCTCGAGAAAATGCCGCAATGCGGAGGCTGGATCCTTGCTGCGCACCTGGAATGCGACCGGGGGAGGCAGTTTGGAATTGAAGTTAACCGCATCGGTATAGCCTTTACTGCGTGCCGCTACTTTGTGGTAGCTCAGCAGGACTGAGTGACCCTGCTTCAAAAACGAGGCAAGTTCGTCTGCCGAAATATAGAGCTTGCTTGGCGCCAGCAGCGGCCGTTCGAGATCATGACGGCGCTCTTCAAACCGCACCTTCACCTCATTGAAGAAGATTGTCGCCCGCTCTCTCACCTCTTCCAGTTCCATCACCATATGGTGTTCCGGCAGGTAGTCGAAAAGGGTTTCCGTCTGTTCGAAAAACAGCGGCAGGTAGTATTCAAGGCCGCCGGGCATCCTGCCATCGGAGACATCCTGATAGATCAGGCTTTGCTGCAGATCCCCTTCGAACTGACTACGGTAGTTACGGCGAAATCGATTGATACCCGCTTCATCCATGGGAAACTCCCTGGCGGGGAGCATTTCGATGCGCGGGACCTTGTCGCAGGAGCGTTGGCTCTCCGGATCGAAGGTTCGTATGGTATCGACCTCATCATCGAACAGATCGATACGGTAGGGGCGTTGGCTGCCCATGGGGAAGATATCGAGCAGGGATCCCCTGACAGCGAATTCACCATGGGAAAAGACTTGCGAGACACACTGATAGCCGCCATGTTCAAGCCGTCGCCGGGTTTCATCCAGATCGATGCTTTGTCCGCATTCGACAATCAGACAATGAGCGTCGAGAAAGCTCTTCGGGGCCAGGCGCTGCATCAATGTGGAAACGGGGGCGACCAGTACGCCCCGCTGCATCCGCGGCAGGCGGTAGAGGGTCAGCAGTCGCTGCGAGATCAACTCGGGCAGGGGCGAGAAGAGATCGTAGGGCAGGGTCTCCCAATCGGGGAAATTGACCACCGGGACATCCGCAGTGTCGAGAAAGAATCCCAGTTCTCGCTCCAGCCGGGTGGCTGACTGCATATCATGGGTCACCACCAGCAGCAGGCCCTGATAGGCACTCGCCGCATTGGCGATTGCCAGCGCGGCGCTGGATCCATGTAATCCGCCCCATTGCAGCCGTTCGCCGACAGCCTGCGGTAGAACGGGTTCGAATGGAGATAGCGGTTGTACGGGTTTTTCAGACATTGAACAAGCTTGGTGGACTGGATTGAAAAACAGGCAATTGTCTCACAAACTACTGGAGTACGGCCAATCGGGATGGATATAACATTGAAGGAGGAATGTCGAAAAAATACGTACCTAACCTGACCGGCCTCATGGCCGTGTTGCTACCTGCCCAGCTTCAGCCAGCGAACAGGCTGTCCGGCAACTGCTCGATCAGAGAAGCTGTCGACAATGTGATCTCAGGCAAGCTGACCTGTGGATTGAGGATCTGAGCGGTGTCGATCCAAAGGGGAATCCGCTCGAAGGCGCAATGGGACTGCATCAATCGTCTGTGAATTGAGCATTGAAGCTTCCGCTCTGCCATGCGGGTCAGGCCGGATTTCAGGACTTGAACAGAGCCTCTGCCGCCTGGCGTAGGGCATCTTGTGAAGTTTGAGTATCATTACCCTTGATCTGCGCGGTGGGTTCGAAATATCCGCAGAAGTTGGCCTTCTCCTTATCCATAACCCGATCCGCCATCGGCTCTTCACACTGATTGGGTCTGTTTTGTGCATACCAGCGACAGTTGCGACATACCCGAGTCGGTTTTCCACATGATCGACAGGTGGTTTCACGGCCATAATCGACTGCCTCCAACTCACTGCCGCATTGCCAGCATTTACCATTGATCGGATCGTTCATGCCATTCTTCCTCAGTGCTATCGTGCAATTGTTAGACTGCTAATGGCAATGAAGTCATTCGCCATCTTTTCTGCGTCGTGAGGGGGGCTGAAGTAGGCATGGAAACGGCCTTGCGGATCGACAAGAATGATTGAGGCCGAGTGGTCCATGACATATCCCATCGCACTGTCTTCGGTCTCCACCCGCCTATAGAGTATGCCGAGTGGCTTGGTCAACGCCTGCAGCGCTTCCTCCGGCCCGGTTGCGCCTAGGAAGGAGGGATCGAAGTAGGTCACGTATTCGGACAGACGCTCAAGCGAGTCCCGTTCGGGGTCTACTGATACAAAGGTCACCTGGTAGGGTTTGGTGGATTTCCGAGCCTGGATTCTGTTGTGCATCTCAGCAAACAGAGACATGGTTGTGGGGCAGATATCCGGACAGTAGGTATAACCGAAACTCATGAAAGTCCAGCGCCCAAGCAGGCTCTGATTATCAAAGGCTGCGCCATTGTGGGTAGTCAACGAAAAAGGCTTGAGTGGCCTGAACTCAGGCATCAGCAATGCCTGTTCGGTCTTCACCGGCTCAGCTACGGGAGCCGAAGAGCTTTTCAACGGAAAAAAATACCACACAACCAATCCGGCAACTACCGATACCGCGATGATCAGTGGTATGAGATTCATAGGTGATGTGTCGTTTTCTTTCATCGTCATGTTATTCGTGTCTTCTCGAAACCCAGATAAGCGTGACTATCCATAAGAGCAGCAGTGCCGCACCTCCATTGTGTGCTACTGCAATGCTCAATGGAAGGTGCCCGAGTACATTCGTTATACCAAGGGTAATCTGAATGACCAACAGTATCAGAAGGATGAGCCCCAGCTTTCTAAGCAGTGGCGAGGATTCAATACGCGCCAGGCGCCAGACCAGGAATCCCAGTGTGAGGGCTGTGATCAAGGCGCCAATTCGGTGGGTTATGTGGATGGCGGTCCTTGCATCGTTTTCAAGCACACCGAATTCATAGTTGACGCCCAGGCCCCGCCACAACACGAAGGCCTCGCTGAAGTCTGTTTCAGGCCACCAGGAACCGGCGTAACAGGTGGGGAATTCGGTACAAGCCAGGGCGGCGTAATTACTGCTGGTCCAACCGCCCAAGGAGATCTGTAACACAAGAACCATCAGTGCCAAATGTATCAACCTGCGTGTCGATCTGGAGGTGTCGATAGCGTGGGCCGGACCGGTCGGGCGTAACTTAAGAACCAGAAGACCCAGCAGAACGAATGTGGCAAAACCACCCAGCAGGTGGGCAGTGACGATCGCCGGTTTTACCAACAGAGTCACAGTCCACATGCCCAGGAGGGCCTGAAAAATGACCAGCAACAACAACAGTGTGGGCAACAGCAGGGGTTGCATGACGTAGCGCCGATTGCGCCAGGCGAGTATTGCCAGCATCAGGATGGCGATTCCCAGGCTGCCCGCCAGATACCGATGAACCATCTCTTTCCACGCCTTGTCTTGCTCCAGTGGCCGGTCGGCGTAGGCGCGATTCGCGTCTTCAACCGCTTTTTCGTCAACCGGCACCACCAGCTTGCCGTAACAACCGGGCCAGTCGGGACAACCCAACCCTGCATCCGAGAGGCGTACATAGGCTCCCATCAATATCACACAAAAGGCCAGCAGGCAGGTAAATGCGGCAAGGCGATATTGGTAGATAAATGTCATTTCCATCACACCAAGGTACGATATGAGCCATTCCCATGGCAAATCTATGTGGATCCCGTGGGTTATGGATATTTAACCTGTCTAGCCGTGAAGTGGCCGGCTGAATCGTAGAAAGTTGGAGTGGAAAGGTTTGATAGAAGTTGATGACAATGGGCTGATCGGTGTGCCTGTCCCTGAGCTGGCGCACAGAAAACTGGCTGTGAGATGGTTGCAGTTGGGGGTGTTGGCGCTGGGACTGGCGGGATTGTTTGCCTTGCTGCTGGTGCTCTCACGCACCCCGGGCAGCGAGGTCTTCTTTCCCTGGGTGGATTTTTTCCGTACCGCCTTGGTGGTGCATGTGGATCAATCAGTTCTGATCTGGTTTCTGGCCATGTCCGGGGTGGTTTGGTGCTTGACTGCAGAGGCGGGTGCCGGATCGGTACGGCTGCAGTATCTTGCCTTTGGATTGGCCATGATGGGGGCCCTGGGTATCGCCTTATCCGCCTTTTTGGGCGATGGGGCGTCGCTGATGAACAACTATGTACCGGTATTGCAAAGACCTCTGTTCTTTCTCACGCTGGGTTTATTCGGCTTCGGTATCGCATTGCAGGCACTGATCGGACTAAGTTCTTATCAAAAAGTCATGCGGAGCCATCTCCATCTGCCAAGCCTGGCCGCTTTCACGGTTGCCTTGGCGGTATTGATCTCTCTTGCGGCGCTGTTGACGGCTTGGTGGCAGATACCGGCAGAGGTGACTGGACAGAGTTACTACGAGTACCTTTTCTGGGGGGCGGGGCATAGCCTGCAGTTTGCCTATACTCAATTGATAATCCTTGCCTGGCTATGGCTTGCCCTGCATAGCGGGGTAGCCTTGCCCGGTGATTCTCGCTGGTACTACTGGCTCTTGATTCTCGGTATAGCACCGGTGTTACTGGTACCGTTGATCTATCTGTTCTACCAGACAGTGACCATCGAATCCCGTACAGCCTTCACCCAGTTGATGCAGTACGGTGGCGGTCTGGCGGTTACCCCGATTGGCATGCTGATATTCATCGGTCTGCTGCACGCGAATAGGGCAGAGCCAAATGAGAGGCCCCTGCGCCGAAGCCTGTGGATGTCCATGCTGCTGTTCTTTTCCGGTGGTGCCATTGCACTGTTCATCTCTGGCGTGAATACCATTATTCCTGCCCACTACCACGGTTCCATCGTGGGTGTCACCATGGGATTGATGGGGCTTGCTTATCTGTTGCTTCCTAAGTTGGGATATCCGCCTGTACAAGGCAGGTTGGCCGAGCTGCAGCCTTGGATATATGGTATCGGACAATTGCTGCATATCACCGGATTGGCCATGTCCGGTGCCATGGGCATCCAGCGCAAGACGGCCGGGGCGGCCCAGGGTCTTGATACACTATCCGCCAAGCTGGCGATGGGTGTGATGGGCATAGGTGGCTTGCTTGCCGTTATCGGCGGGGTTATCTTCGTTTGGGTCATGTTGCGTGTCTTTATTTCCGCCAGGTCATAATGGGAAAAGTGAATGAAACGGTTTATCCATCTGTATCTTTTATGCTTTTGCGGCGGACTCCCGGCAGGTGATGACTATCCGCAGGCACCCGACTTCTCTTTACCCGGCGAGAATAGGCCTATCTCACTTAACGAATTCAAAGGCAAAGTTGTGCTGCTCGATTTCTGGGCTTCATGGTGCGCGCCATGCCGGGCATCGTTTCCCTGGATGAACGAGATGCAGAGTAGATACAGGTCACAGGGATTGGAGATTATTGCTATCAATCTCGATAAAAATCGTGCATTGGCAGATGACTTTCTCGCCAAAACCCCGGCAAAATTCACCGTGGCATTCGATCCCACGGGCGATGCTGCCAGTCAATACGATTTGAAAGGGATGCCCGCATCCTTTCTCATTGATCGCCAGGGGCGGATTCTTGACTCCCACGTGGGTTTTTTTCTATCCGAAACCGAGCAGCGGGAAAGGGTGCTCAAAGAGGTTTTGAATCCATTCTAGGGATGATGTGTGAAGTCGTGTTCTTTATGAACGCGACATACGCCGCTTAAGTTTTTTTTAAGGTATCTTTGCTCTAATCCTCCTTTTCCATCAATCTATGCGTTAATCGATCAATGGCGCGGGCAATACCATGTGCAAAGCGGCTGTCTTGTTGATGCCAGTTAGTTTCCTTATCGGCGGCTGCGCCAATTTGGGTGTTGAACCCTGGGAACGCGATCTGCTTGCAAAGCCGGAGATGCAGCTGATCTCCGATCCTGTAGAAGCGGGGCTTGATGACCATATCTATTTCAGTAAAGAGGCCTCCAGTGGCGGAAGAAGTTTTGCAGGTGGAGGATGCGGGTGCAACTGAAAAAACAGAAAAGGATACGCACGGCGCTGACAGCGGCAACATGCAGTCTGCTGGGTGTTCAGGGAACCGACGTAACGGCAGAGGAGGGGGAATGGGATTTCGACAGTGCTGTTCTTTTCTATTCCGAAGTTGACCGTGTCAGCGCCATTGAACCGGTGGTCATCGTAAAACGGGATTTCGGTGACGAGCGATTTCTCAATCTGAAGCTGGTATTCGATTCCTTGACCGGTGCGTCGGCGAATGGAGCGACACCGAGTGATCAACCCCAGACTTTTACCCGTCCATCGGGGGAGGGCATCTATACTGCCGACGCAGATGAGACACCACTTGACGACACCTTCAGGGATTTCCGTGTAGCCTTCAGCAGTCAATGGGATCAGCCGATCAATCGTGACTACAAGACCAGTTTCGGCGCCAACTTCTCCGCCGAATATGACTACCTCTCAATGAGCGTAAACGCCTCCTTGTCGAGGGATTTCGATAAACGCAACACAACCCTCAATGCCGGCATATCCATCGCCAGCGATACCATCAGTCCCGATGGTGATATCCCGATCGGTTTTTCCAGTATGGTTGTCGACCGTGGCCAGGCTGGATTTGATGAGGCCTTTGATACCACCCGTGAGGGTGAAGACGATACAAAAGCCACCGTTGATCTGATCTTCGGCGTGACTCAGGTGATCAGTCGGCAGACGGTTATGCAGTTAAGCTATTCGCTTAGCCCGCATGTTTCATCCGTTTTTAAATTTAGCCGGTGATATGGCCAAGCTTGGATGGTTTGCCCTCACTGGGAACCAAACCTCTATCAAGCCCTGATTTTCCACCCTCCGGGCAGACTCCCCCTTACCCCCATTGTTGATCAACGTACCGGGGCAGCACTCTGCCGGGCTATCCCGGCTTGAGTCGTGCCGCCACCTGGAAAAACAGCGCCTGATAGGGATAGGTGCTGGAGAGCAGGAAGCGGATCCGTCGCGTGTTGCGAATGATGACCGCCCCGATCTTGAACAGTTTGAGCCGGATCGTGGTCATCTGTGCACGCGCCAGTTCCGTGCCCTTCAGCGCGAGGCGCCGGATGGCCTCCATCAGCACATAGGCCAGACTGGACAGCAGTAGACGAAACTGATTGGCCCACCAGTAATGCGCGCTGGTGCGATCGGCGAACAGCCCCAGTTGCTGCTCCTTGATTCGGTTCTCCATGTCACCACGGGCGCAGTAGAGGTCATCGTAAAGGCGCTGTTTGTCGCCGGCCAGGTTGGTGACGATGAAGCGTGGATTTGGCCCCTTGTCGGTGACCTCCAGTTTGGCGATCACCTTGCGACGCGTCTTCCAGGTGCTGGCGGCATAGTGAAACTGAAAGAATTCCCGCATCTTCATGCTGGTTCGCTTCGCCAGTTCCTCAACCCACTGCATGGGCTCACGGATACACCGCAGCAAGGCGTCATTCTTGGCGATGCCCACGATATAGCCCACAGCGTTGCGCTCGCACCAGCTGAGCATGTGGTGACGGCAAAAGCCGCTATCGCCCCGAAAGATGATACGCACTTCAGGCCAAGCCCGGCGCAGGCGTTTGACCAACAGCGCCAGAATCGCCCAGGCATGCTTGGGCGCATCGATCCGGCTGGGCCGCAGATAACTCACCAGCAGTTGATCGCCACAAAAGACATACAGGGGCAGGAAGCAGTAGTGATCGTAGTAGCCGTGAAAGAAGCGGCCTTCCTGGCGGCCATGCACCGGATCATCCGTGGCGTCGAAATCCAGGATCAGCTCATCGGGTGGTGCATCATATGAGGCAATGAACTGCTCGAGCAGTAGGTTGTGGACATCAACGGCAACCCGGCGATCGACCCGGTTCTCCAGCCGACAAAGTGTCGACTGGCTGCCCAGTACCTCCTCGCGTTCGATCGAGCTCTGTAGGGCCGGGTCGGTGCGTAGTGTCTGATGGTCGTTCAGATCTTCATAACCCAGGCAGAGCCCATAGACTCGCTGGCGCAACAGGCTCAACTGGCTGTGTTCAATATAGCGGGGATCTCGCGGGTCGGGGATGACCGCATCAACCGCCTCGAACAATCCCAGACGCCTGTCGATCTCACGCAGCAGCAACACGCCGCCGTCCGAGGTGATATCGCCACTGGAAAACTCGGCTTGAACCTTACGGCGTTTTAGGGCTGGAAAATCAAAGGCAGTCTGGGTACAGTTTGTCACAGGCAAAATCCTTTCGATTACAGTGTAAGCAACTGAATTATATCGAAGTATCAGGATTTTGCCTTTTTAATGCGTGAAATATTGGGGTTAGTGATACCAGCGGCTACCTGACCGACCCATTTAAAATTCTCAGTGTGGTGGGAAGTGATGGTCGTCCTGTCGATTATCGCTATGAGCATCGACCCGATACACGTTTGAAGCAGAGCCTCTTCTGGCAGACCAAACACCATTTCAGCCGGGATATTCTCGATATCTCCTATCGTCTGTTCTGGGATGATTGGGATATAACCTCGCATACTTTTGATGTTCGATACCGCTGGATGTTCGGTAACGGCCATTTTCTGGAACCACACTTCCGCTATTACCTCCAAAGCGAGGCCGATTTCTACCACAGGTTCCTGCGCGAGGAAGAAACCCTACCGGAATTCGCCTCGGCGGACTACCGCCTCGGTGAGTTGACCGGAATCACCCTGGGATTGAAATATGGCTTGAAACTGGCAAATGAACAGGAGATGAGCCTACGGCTGGAGTACTATCTGCAGAGCGGTAACGGTACAGATGGCGAGGCTCCGGGCATTCTCAGTGATTTGGAACCCTTCCCGGACGTTGAAGCGATCATACTGCAATTCAGCTACAATTTTTGACATCGAATTGTCGAACATACCCCGGTCAGGATTGGTATATTGGAAAAGCCTTCGGTAGGGTCAGCTAAAAAAAGCGAAGTTAACAGGCAGCGTGGAACGCTCAGCCTCGATGCGATGGACGACTATTGCAGAGGGCGGTTTCAGGCCATGGTGAGCCCCTGCGAACTCTTTACGGAGGATGATGATACCCAGGCATGGAGGCTTCTGCAGACCGCCGCTGATGAAGCCTGGCGAATTGAACACAAGTTCAGTCGCTACAGTGACGACAATATCATCCATCAGATCAACAGCAGCCATGGCCGTGCCGTCAAGGTCGATGATGAAGTGGCAGATCTGCTCGATTTCGCCCAGCAGTGTTGGGAGCTCAGCGACGGCATGTTCGATATTACATCAGGGGTTTTAAGACGGGTGTGGCGATTCGACGGCGGCAGTGAAATACCTGATGAGGTATCTGTTAAGGCACTGCTGCCCCTGATCGGTTGGCAGCATGTCGATTGGTCTCGACCCTATTTCACCCTGCCTGAGGGCATGGAGATCGATTTCGGCGGAATCGGCAAGGAGTATGCGGTTGACCGGGTTTTACTGCGGCTAAAACAGCTGACCGGCGGCAAGCTGTTGCTAAACTTCGGAGGCGATATCAACACCAATGGTCGCAGCGGTGGTGATGGCGCCTGGTCGATCGGTATCGAAGACCCCGATCAACCCGATTCCGCAACTGCCCTGCTGAAGATCCGCCAGGGCGCATTAGCCACCAGTGGTGACGCACGCCGTTATCTGCTGCGTGGGGGTAAGCGCTATGGGCATGTATTGAATCCAAAAACGGGTTGGCCTGTGGAACATGCCCCACGATCGGTTACTGTTGCAGCTTCCACCTGCACAGAGGCGGGTATGTTAGCAACTTTCGCCCTGTTGCATGGAAGCAATGCCGAAAGCTTTCTGAGGGGACAGGAAGTAAAATACTGGCTGCGTCGCTGACCGGTGTATACACTGTATTGAATAGGTTCTTCTCCTGAGTGCTCATATGCTTTATTTCTCTTATGGATCAAACATGTCGAGCAGGAGGCTGCTGAGTAGAGTGCCTTCGGCAAGATTTATTACTTCGGCATCACTGCCTGGCCATGCGTTGCATTTTCATAAGAAAGGCCTGGACGGTTCCGCCAAGTGCGATGCCTATGAAACAAAAAGCCATACCTTTGGTATAAGCACCATGTGCTCACTGGTGCACTGGAATATGATTTACCTGCGCCATATATAGATGGACTACGGTTAATTGAAGCAATGGAAGATCCCGAGCCACAACGACATGCACTTGAAATGGCAACCTATGCGAACAGTGTGACATCGATCGGCTATACCCACTATCCACAAGGAAATGTTTGAATAAAAAACAGCTACGATTTGGTGCAGGATTTTGATTGTGGATTACAATATAGAGAGAGCGGTGGATATAACGGTTACGGTTAACAGGGACAATGCCCTACAGATGCCGGCAGGTCTGTTCGGCTTGTCGGTCGCGCCATCGGCGGCATTCACTGAAAGCAATTATCTATCCTAATATAGGTGCTGGCATGGGTGCGGTTGAAACAGAGAAATCAATTGAATCGTTCGAGATTTTTCCATGGGACACTAATTTCGAAACAGGTATCGCTCTAATCGATGAACAGCACCAGGAACTGGTGCGAATACTCAATCACCTTGCCGTTCATCTGGCAAACCGTTCCAGCAAAAGAATCCTGAATGAGGTTTTTGATGAATTGTTTGATTATGCAGACTATCACTTCAAGGCGGAGGAGAATGTCTGGCGGAAACACCTTCTCAACGATGAATCGTTAAACTCCCACGAAAATACCCACAAGTCTTTTATTTCACATGTCATTGAACTCAGGGGCAGGGAGGGTCGTGAGGACTATGATCAACTCATGCAGGATACGGTCGGGTTTCTGACCCATTGGCTTGCCTACCACATTCTGGATAACGATAAACGCATGGCCAAAGTGATTCTTGCCATTGAAAACGGCAAAACTGTCACTCAGGCCAAGCGGTCGGCTCACGAAGAGATGAGTGGTTCGATGCAGCTGCTCATAGAAACCGTGTTGAAGATGTACGACAGCCTCTCGTCGCGAACCATGGACCTGATGCGTGAGAAAACGCTGCGTAAGCAGGCTGAACAGGCATTGCTTGAAAACGAGGAAAAGTGGCGTTTTGTTTTTGAAAGCAACCACGAAGAGGTGTGGGATTGGGATATCCAGAAGAGCAACGAGACACATCAAAGTGTCGAAAACATACTCGCGCATGTAATCGACCGCGAACTTGTTCAGGATTCCCGTTCATCCGGGATTCATCCGGATGATATCGCCCAGGTAAAGCTTCATTTGCAGTTGCATCTTGATGGTAAAACGCCGTTTTTCACAAGCAAGCACCGACTGCTGCATACAGATGGTTCGTGGACATGGGTGCTTAGCCGGGGAAAAGTCGTCAGCCGGAATGAACAGGGTTTGGCATTACGCATGGTTGGAACCCATTCCGACATCACCGAGCGCGAGCTGGCGTCGATCATATTCCATGCAAGCAGTCAGGGGATGATGATTTCTGATAAAGATAACCGGATTATCAGCGTGAATCCGGCATTCACTGAAATAACCGGTTATCCGCCTGCCGAGGTCATTGGCAAGGATCCCAAATTTCTGGCCTCTGAGAGGAACAGTAAAGAGCTGTACCGCAAAATGTGGGAGGAAATACATGAACGCGGTCATTGGCAAGCTGAACTCTGGAACAGAAACAGGGCGGGAAACGAATTCTATTCATACCTGAGTATCAACACCGTATTGGACGATCAAAACCAGATTGATCACTACATAGGGCTTTTGTCGGATATTACCGAGAAGAAAATAAATGAAGACCTGGTGCTCAGGCATGCAAATTACGATGTCCTGACAAATCTGCCAAATCGGCGCATGTTTTTCACTCTTCTGGATAATGAAATCAAACGCGCAAAGCGCAGACAGGCACAGTTTGGGCTCTTCTTTATCGATCTTGACCATTTCAAGGAAGTGAATGACACACTCAGTCATGAAATTGGCGACAGGCTTCTGATAGACGCCACACGACGCATGCAAAACTGTATTAGGGAGTCAGATGCAATCGCACGTATAGGCGGCGATGGGTTCGCCATGATTATCAGTGAAATGGGGTACACCTCAAGGCTGGACAGTATTGCCCAAAAGATCATTGATGAACTCAGTAAGACGTTCAAGGTCGATGTCAATCAGATATATATTTCCGCCAGTATCGGCATCACCATTTATCCTGATGATGGGGAAGACGCATCGACTCTTCTTAAAAATGCAGACCAGGCGATGTATCGGGCTAAGAAGTCCGGCCGCAGCCGTTTCAGTTATTTCACCGCAGAAATGCAGGCGGCTTCGATTAAACGGCAGTTATTGCTGGGAGATTTGCGCAATGCACTATCCAGGAATCAATTCGAGCTGATTTACCAGCCGATAATTGACCTGTCCAACGGATCTGTTGGTAAAGCGGAGGCATTGTTACGCTGGAAACACCCGAAAAGAGGAACGATATTCCCTGCCGAATTTATTTCCCTGGCAGAAGAGTCTGGGCTGATTATCGATATCGGCAACTGGGTTTTTGATGAAGTGATGCGTCAATTGGTTGAATGGTCAGACAGGACCTGTGATGGATTTCAGATCAGTATTAACACATCACCCTTACAGTTTCGTAACAGAATCGCGCATCAACAGTGGCTTCAGCAGTTGAAAAAGCTGCACTTGCACGGAAGCAGTGTAGTCGTGGAAATCACCGAAAACCTTCTGATGGAAAATGAAAGCAGTGTGCATGAGCAGTTGCTGGTGTTCCGGGATCATAATATCGAGGTGGCGCTGGATGACTTCGGAACCGGCTACTCCTCACTCTCTTACCTCAAAGACTTTCATATTGATTTCATCAAGATCGACCAATCATTCGTGCGAAACCTTAATGAAGATTCGCAGGAAATGATTCTATGTGAAGCCATGATTGCAATGGCTCATAAGCTGGGAATTAAGGTTATCGCCGAGGGTGTCGAGACTGAAATCCAGATGCAGTTATTAAAGCACTCCGGCTGTGATTATGCGCAGGGATATTTTTATTCGAAACCCGTTAGTGCTGGAGAATTTGAGCGTTATCTCCCTGATGCCGAAGGCTGATCTTGTTATATGTCAGGAAACTGAGCAGATATTGGACTAGGCCTAGACAAAAATGGAGACCCCCCAGCTCTGCTGGGGAGGCATCAACAGTTTGACAGAAACAGGAGTCTCATAGTAACCCCAAAGCGTGAGCCGCCAAGCAACACGCTAAGGAGAAACCATGAGACAAGTAGAAAGTTTAAGCCACACGAGATGGGAGTGTAAGTACCATATTGTTTCCTGATTACCCCTAAACCTCAGCCATTCTCAAGAGGCGATATGGCATAGGTGGAGTGCGAAGAGCGGCAAAAAGCAATCGTTCAATCATGGCGGGTAAATCGAAACGGCGGTTAAACCGATATTCGAACTCAGCAAGATAACGCGACACATGTTTATCTCGAATCGCATGAAAAGTACCCAACAGACTGTTTTTGACATTACCCAACATCGTGTTTACCCATTTGAAGCACGAATACTGGACACTTTGGCGCCCACCACCCGTCACCATGGGGTTATGATGGCAATCAGCGGTTGTCACGCCACTAAAGCACCAAAGCCCATCGGTAAAGACTTCGCTGCCAGGCATCAAGCAGGAGCGGGCGTAGCGGGCGATTTCACGTTTGCGGAAGCCCCTTACACGACGCAGTTGAATTTTCATGGGCCTGCCGTCCCGCGTCGTCTCAACAGCAGCTACGAAAGGGATTTTGTTGCGCGACCCACGACCACGCTTACCGGCTTGCTCGCCTCCGAGATAAGCATCATCCAATTCGATGCGACCGGCCAGTTTTTTTCCACGCTCACGTTCCATCATCACCTGCATCAACTTATGCTTGAGTCGCCAGGCCGTATTGTAGTTCACCCCGATTTCGCGGGAAAGTTGCAGCGCCGAGATACTTTTCTTGCGTTGGGTCAACAGATAGATCGCAAGAAACCACGTTCTCAGCGGCAGCTTGGTGCCATGGAAGATGCTGCCGGCGGTCAGGGAAGTCTGATGATGGCACTTGTGACATTGATATATCTGACGCTTTTTGAGTTCACAGCCTGTTGTGTTGCCGCACTCAGGGCAGACATAGCCCGTCGGCCAGCGCAAATCATACAATGCCTGTCGACACTGATCCTCGGTCCCATATTGTTCCAGAAAATCGTGCAAACCAAGACCTTTTTGAAATTGAATAGTATTTCTCGGCATGATGAAATCCTCTTTTATTCAGTAGGTTCCATTATGCTTGCACCACAGGCTCAATAGCTGAGCCTCATGAGTAATCAGGTATTGTTTTTATTCCGAAGTACCGGAGGAAGACGCTTTTTGGGCAGATCAGGCAAGAGCTTGGAGAGGTATTTCATCGGCTGGCGAGGCAGAAAGAGAGTTTGATAGAGGAAGGGCATGTTATGGCAGATCATGTCCATATGATGATATCGATGCCACCAAAATATACGGTATCGCAGGTAGTTGGTTTTATCAAAGGGAAAAGTGCGATCCACATAGCCCGTACCTACCTGGGTCGAAAAAGGAGCTATGTTGGCCATCATTTCTGGGCCAGGTGATATTTTACCTCGACGGTAGGTAGGGATGAGCAGGTGATTCGGGAGTATATACGGTACCAGGAAGCGGAAGACCATAGGATTGATCAGTTATAGTTGATGTAACAGCCCCTTTGAGGGGCTCAAGGAGCCAATAGGCTCCGTTTTACAGACCGCTTCGAGCGGTTCACAACTAAAGCCCCCGGCTTTGCCGGGGGATACTTACTCTTAACAGGCCTGATTGATAAACTGTGATTGGTGGTGCATGGCCCCGCACTGCCATCTATTTTTCCAGGGTATAGGCCATGGCGTAGCGGACCGGCATCGGGCATTCGACCTGAGAGGGTGGTTCCGGCAGGGGTTGTGCTGAATCTATGGCTTTTCCCGCGGCTTTTCTCAACAGACTGTGCGGTCCTGTAATCATCAACTTTGAGACCTTGCCGTCGCAGGAGAGATTGAAACTGACCTCGATTTTTCCCTCCAAATTTCTGCGCCGCGCAACAGTGGGGTAGTGTTTTTTAGCTTCAATCATGGCCAGTAATTTTGCTAGATACTGTTCCCGCAGATCAACCTTGGGTTGAATCCATTGAGCAGGCGGCTGGCTCGCAACCTGTTGCTCCTCGGGGGGAGTGACGGGTTCTGTTTCAGTAATGACCGGCTTGGGTATGGGTTTGCTCCGGCTGTTTTTTTTGATCTTTGGTTTTTTCTTTGTCTTTGGCTTGGGCTTGGGCTTTGGTTTTATGACCTCTCTGACGACTGGTTCGGGCGGTTGCGTGACCTCCGGTATGATTTCCGTGAGCGGTTTCTGAAATGTCAGCTGCACCAGTAGCGGTGGTTTATCGTTCTGCTCGATGGCGGCCTGGACAAGCTTCCTGTCAGACCATTCTGTGACGAGCATAAAGTGCAACAGCAATGAGAGCGATAGTGCCAGCAGACGCCAACCGCCAGTTGTTTTGATCATGGCTTCTCAGTGAGGATGTCAAGGGATTCGGCGCCGGCATTGCGTGCAGCATCGATCACCTTCACCCCCGCACCGAAAGCGGCGGCCTGATCACCCTTCAGTCGGACATAACGCTTGTTGGGGGCATGCAGGGCGCCGCGCAGCCTATCTTCCAGGTTGTCCAGTGTTGCCGCACGGCCATCCACCAGCAGTTCACCATTGGGCAACAGGGTGATCTCCACCGTGTCATCTTCAACACTTGGTTGGCTGCTTTCCGCCACCGGCAGTTGTATATCGATGGCCTCGTCTTCAATGAAGTGGGCCGTGAGCATGAAGAAGACCAGTAGCAGGAATACGATATCGATCAAGGGTGTGAGGTTGAGCACCTGGCTGGAGCGTCTTTTGTACTCATACTCCATCGGTGATGTTCTCCCACTGATGAGTCTGTTGCACTTCCGTGGTGAGTGCGGGCTCCGGACTGCGTCTTTCCAGTAACAGTGCGATACATCGGCTCATTTTCTTCGCCCGGCGTTCGACGCTCCCTTCCAGAAAATGCAGCATCAGCAACAAAGGTATGGCAACCGCGAGTCCCACACCCGTAGTGATCATGGCCTCCCAGATCCCGCCGGCAAGGGCCTGGGCATCCACTTTGCCCCCCGCCTGCTCGATAACCATAAAGGCCTTGATCATGCCGGTAATAGTGCCGAGCAGACCAAGCAGGGGGGCGGTGTTGCCGAGTATGCCAAGGGTTCGCAGACCGAACTCCATACGTTGGATCTCTTCGCCACGCACACGCTCACCTACGCCTCGAAGGTCTTTCACACCCTCGGATTGTGCCTCTACTACGGCACGGATCACGCCGGCTTCCGGTCCTTTGAGTGCTGCAATCTGTTGTTGGGCCTGTGAGTCATCGAGTAGTTGTCCCAGTCTTGCCATCCAGCTTTTGGGCAGCTGCCGCAGGCGCAGAAACAGGATATAACGTTCAAGCACTATGGCCAGTCCTATGGATGAGTAGAGGGCAAGGATCCAGATAACCGGCCCGCCCTTGGCAAGGAGTTCAGTGATGTTCATGGTGTGATCCATCCTAACCCGAATATTTCACAAATAAAGAGGGTAAAACCCGTGTAGTTCAATAGAATTCAGTTACTTAGGCTGAAATTGAACGAGGTTTTGCCTGTGACAGAATGTACCCAAGGTCGTTTTGCTTTTCCAGCGGTAAAACGCCGCCAGGTTGAAGCGGATTTTTCCGGTGGTGATATCAGCAGTGATGGCGGCGTGTTGTTGCTACGACAAGCGGACCGACGGCTGGGATTGCTTGAAGCCGTCAATGACACTCTCGCTGATCCACGCGATGGCCGCTATGTGCAACATGATCAGATTTCTCTACTACGCCAGCGGGTCTATGCCCTGTGCCAGGGCTATGAAGACCTCAACGATCACGACAGTCTGCGACAAGATTTGGCCTTTCAGACGGCCGTGGAACAGGATCAGGCACTGGGCAGTTCACCCACGCTCTGTCGCTTGGAGAATCGGTCAGATCGGGCAACCGCTGTCGCGATCCATCAGGTCCTGATCGAGCAGTTCATCGCCTCGTTTGCCGAGCCACCCGAGGAGTTGATCCTGGACTTCGACGCCACCGATGACCGGGTTCACGGCCTGCAGGAAGGCCGCTTCTTCCACGGTTACTACGATAACTACTGCTTTCTCCCGTTGTACGTGTTTTGCGGCGAACAACTGCTGGTCAGCTATTTGCGCCCGAGCAAGATCGACGGGGCGAAACATGCGTGGGCGATCCTCGCCCTGCTGGTCAAACGCTTGCGTCAGGCGTGGCCGGCGGTGCGGATCATCCTGAGAGCCGACTCGGGCTTCTGTCGTCACCGCATGCTGCGCTGGTGTGAACGCCATGGCATTGGCTACATCGTAGGCCTGGCGCGCAACCACCGCCTGCAACGGATGATCGAGGAAGACTTCACTGCAGTCGAGCAATGCTTCAAGGCCAACGGACAGAAGCAACGCGTCTTCCTTGGCCTGCGCTACGGTGCACGCAGCTGGCGCCGTCGACGCGCGGTGATCGCCAAGCTGGAGGTGAGTGAGCGAGGGCATAATCCCCGATTTGTCGTCACCAACCTCAACGGCGATGCCCAAACCCTTTACGACGACGTCTATTGTGCGCGGGGCGAGATGGAAAACCGCATCAAGGAACAACAGCTGGGGCTGTTTGCTGATCGCACCAGTGCACATCATTGGTGGACCAATCAGTTTCGCTTGCTGCTGTCGAGCCTGGCCTATGTGTTGATGGAAGCGATTCGCCGCTTGGCCTTACAGGGTACAGAACTGGCCAAGACCCAGGTCGGCACGCTGCGGCTTAAACTACTCAAAGTGGGTGCGGTGGTGATACGCAATACCCGGCGTGTCCGCTTCCTGCTCTCCAGTGTCTTTCCTTACCAGGCATTGTTCTTCAGTGTGGCCGAACGGCTGGAGCCAGGATAGCACGCGATGAGTGCTGCCCCGGCACGTTGATAAATAACGGGGTAAGGGGAAGCTGTGCCTGTCAGCCAGAAATCGGGGCGTTTGGAGCCGGTATCATCCTGTTTCTCGTCCCGGCCTTCTCCTCGTGCCAGTATCGGCAAATGGATGAAATATCCGGGCTAATGCGGTGGCACAGCCGATCATGACGAGCAGTCCGATGCTGGTGTTTTCAAGCGCGGCTCGGTGGTGTGCCAGGTGGAGTCTGAACTGGTGCCCGAAATGGGCTACGCCAAAGGCGAAGATAAGGGTTGGAAGAATGACAGCTCCCACGGCAAAAGCGACACCCAGGGATGCACCCGAGAGGATACTGGCGCTTGTCGCCGCGGCAAGAATTATTGTCGTCAGGGGGGCGCAGGGGTTGAATGCCATGCCCAGTCCCATCAAGTAGAGGCTTCCAGGCAGGCTTCCTTGGCTCATGAGACGGTTTTTTTGAGGCGGTTTTTTCTCGAGTGTAACGCCACGTGTCGTGGAGCAGGCCGATCTGCATCCGTTGTTGCGGCGTCGCCACAGAATGGAGAGTGCCACCAGAATCGTAGCGCCACCCAACAACCAGCGAACCCAGGGGCCGGCTACCAGATCTTCCACCCAGAGACCGGCCCAGCCCGCCGCTCCCGCCAGCAAGGTGTATCCACTGATACGTCCAAGGGAGAATGGGAGCAGGGTGCGCCAGGCGCCTGCGATGCCATTGTCGTTGGTGGTGAAGACAGGTCCCAGATAGGGAAGACAGGCAACATTGCATGGGCCGGCGCCGAAACTGAGCCCCAGCAACAGTGCGGCGCTGAAACTGAGGCTGACCGGTTCAATAGGAATCATGACGACTCTGTCTTCGCCGACATGGGCCGTTTTTTGTACCAGGCGATAAGATTGCCTTTCTCCCATCGGGTTTGCTGTTTCTTACGCTGCTTGAAGTATTGCGGACTGGAACTGAAGACCGGGAACAGGGTGTATTTCAGCTGCAGCACATCCTTGTCAGGACAGAACTCCACGCAGCGGCCGCAAAGCGTACAGTCTTCGAAGGTGACATTACGGCTCTCCATGTCGGTATGGATTTCATGTATATCCATCGGGCAGGCCTTGGCGCAAAGGCCGCAGCGATCGCAACGGGGCGTACCGTTCTTTATCAGACGCAGCAGACCGATTTTGCGAAAAACCGCATGCAGTGCAAGCATCGGGCAGATGCGGCAGAAGGGTTGGCGCACGGTCAGTGCCAGCGCAATCATCAGACCGAAAAGAAAATCCCCCAGTAACGACATCACGATGGTGGTTGTGTTGGCGGTGTCCAGATAGAGCTGTGTGGTTTCACCGGTGGCCAGGGTGGTGAGTATGCGACTGGGGCAGATGCGACAGAACGGGTCGCCCAGATCGTGATTCAACATGCCCATGCCGGTCAGCAGGGGAAATGCGAAAACCAGCAGAAGCAAGATGAACCACTTTGCCGGGCGAATCCGGACGACCAGGTCTCCGGAAAGTGACTCATGACGTTGCAGACCGAGTTTCTGGCCAATAATCTGGAGGATCTCCTGGAAGGTGCCCAGTGGGCAGATCCAGCCACAGAAGGCCTTGTTCAATACCACGAAAAAGAGCAGGAAGGTGCCCAGGGTAATGAGCGTGGGCATGACGCCCATGAGCAGGTTTCCCCCCTTGGCAATAGCCTCGCCCAGGCGGTGGTCCATCTGGTGCTGGATCGGTATCAGGGTGCAGAGATCGGAGCCTTGAAAATCGTAGGCGCAGCTCAAGGCGGGCAGGGCGCCGCTGATCTTATCGTCCAGATAGTAACCGGTAATGAGCCCGCCGTAGACAAAAAAAATAACCTGATTACCCCTAAACCTCAGCCATTCTCAAGAGGCGATATGGCATAGGTGGAGTGCGAAGAGCGGCAAAAAGCAATCGTTCAATCATGGCGGGTAAATCGAAACGGCGGTTAAACCGATATTCGAACTCAGCAAGATAACGCGACACATGTTTATCTCGAATCGCATGAAAAGTACCCAACAGACTGTTTTTGACATTACCCAACATCGTGTTTACCCATTTGAAGCACGAATACTGGACACTTTGGCGCCCACCACCCGTCACCATGGGGTTATGATGGCAATCAGCGGTTGTCACGCCACTAAAGCACCAAAGCCCATCGGTAAAGACTTCGCTGCCAGGCATCAAGCAGGAGCGGGCGTAGCGGGCGATTTCACGTTTGCGGAAGCCCCTTACACGACGCAGTTGAATTTTCATGGGCCTGCCGTCCCGCGTCGTCTCAACAGCAGCTACGAAAGGGATTTTGTTGCGCGACCCACGACCACGCTTACCGGCTTGCTCGCCTCCGAGATAAGCATCATCCAATTCGATGCGACCGGCCAGTTTTTTTCCACGCTCACGTTCCATCATCACCTGCATCAACTTATGCTTGAGTCGCCAGGCCGTATTGTAGTTCACCCCGATTTCGCGGGAAAGTTGCAGCGCCGAGATACTTTTCTTGCGTTGGGTCAACAGATAGATCGCAAGAAACCACGTTCTCAGCGGCAGCTTGGTGCCATGGAAGATGCTGCCGGCGGTCAGGGAAGTCTGATGATGGCACTTGTGACATTGATATATCTGACGCTTTTTGAGTTCACAGCCTGTTGTGTTGCCGCACTCAGGGCAGACATAGCCCGTCGGCCAGCGCAAATCATACAATGCCTGTCGACACTGATCCTCGGTCCCATATTGTTCCAGAGAATCGTGCAAACCAAGACCTTTTTGAAATTGAATAGTATTTCTCGGCATGATGAAATCCTCTTTTATTCAGTAGGTTCCATTATGCTTGCACCACAGGCTCAATAGCTGAGCCTCATGAGTAATCAGGAAAAATAAAGGCGCCAAGCTGTACTATTTTGCGAAATACGGAAAGGTTGATTGGATTGTTCATTGTACCTTTCCTCCGCTTCTATTGACTCGGCCAAGGAAACCGCCGGCGATAAACCCGATGCCGACCACCAATAGACCCAAACGGGTTGATTGCCAATGAGCGGGATTGACGCGATAGTCGGCATTGAGTCGAGTCGTATAGCGCCTATCCCCTTCAAGGTATTCGCTGCTGACAGTGAACTGGCCGAGTCTCTTATCCCGTTCTCCTTCAATCATGCCGGGGAAGTCGTCGGGGATTTGAAAAGAGACCCGACCGTTGGAATCGGTAGTCGATGATAGCTGTGAACCGTTGTCGGTATTCAGTATGACCTCGAGGTCATTGACCGGTTTGCCGTTGAAACGCACCAGATAATCCCAGGTCTCTAGAGAGTGATAGCGATAGTGCTCCCGTGGAATCGGGTCGGGTACAATCTCGAACTCGGTCTTTTGTTTCGCCGCCAGCCTGGAGGGACTCTGCTTGCTGGGACGTCCGAACCTGTACTCGTAACGTATCACAGCCTCTTTGTGATCACCCCAATCCTTTTCCGCCACGATGGCGTGGTAGTTGTCGATGCCGGTCATCGGTATCGTGACGGCATCGTGATCGAGGGTGAGTTGTTGGGTTGAGAGATCCGGTTTCCAGAGAGTGATGATGGCGCCATCACCGTTTTCAAGGACAATTCGTTTTTCGCCGCGGTGATCATGGGCGGGTTGGGGGGGCTTGGTTGCATCCCCGCCATCCGCACCGGTTACAACTCCGGAGAGAGAACATACAGGCGAGGATAACAACATCTAACAGTTGCCTATGCATGGGATGCTTTCCTTAGAAGTTATAGGTGTAACTCAGCATGGCACTGCGTGGAGAGGCAGCCGAGTAGGTCTTATCGCCGCTGGTGCTCTTCTTTACTTCGAGGGCGTAGAGCTTGTCGAACAGGTTTTCCACGTTCAGTGAGAGAGCGTGAGAACCGGTTTGATAACTCAGCAACAGGTTAGTGACAAAATCATAGCCGCCATATTTTTCCGTATTGGCGTTGTCGATGTAGTAGCTGCCCCAGCTGTTGCTGCGTAATACCGCTTTGAAACCCGCCGGGTGACTGTAGCCCATGCCGAGGCCGTATTGTTGCCTGGGTATGAAGGGAAGCTGATTGCCGGAACGATCGACCGGTGTTTGGGTTCGGCCTGTACGCACCAACTCCTCAAAGTCAGTGAAGCTGTAGTCGCTGTATGCAAAACTGCCTTCCAGCCAGAAATGGCGGTTGAGGTCGTAGCGCCCGCTCAACTCCAATCCCTTCTTTAACGTCTTGCCGGCATTTTGAAACTCTGTGGTCAGGTCCTCATTCAGTACCGAAACGATCTCGTCACTGACCGTGGTGCGGTAGAGGGCGAGGTCGAAGGACCATGTTTGAGCACGCCCCTTCAGACCGATCTCCACATTGCGTGCAGTGGCGGCATCAAGTTTCGGATTGCTCTGAATCTCCGACTCCGACGGAACCTGTCCCGACTGGGCGACGACAGTGTAAAGATTCAACAAATTGCTGAGTTCATAGGTCAGGCCCAGCTTGGGTGAGAAGAGGTTGAAGGTCTTATCAGTATTGGTGATCTCGGGGGTATCGAAGAAGGTATAGCTTGCGGCGCCCCAGCTGTATTCGCCATAGGCGGTATTGTCGATATCGAAGTGGTTGCGGTCGTAACGAAAGCCGATGTCGAGGGTGGTGCGTCGATTCGGTTGCAGGGTCTCCTGGATAAAGAAACCGTACAATGTGTTAGTTGCATCCTCCTGCTCGAGTAATTCACCGGCTTCATCGGAATTGGTATGCAGGATGGTATCAGGACCCATCGGGTTCCAGGAGGGCGGCGGGCTTGTTTCAATATCCGCGTAGGTGAATTTTTTTGCGCCTTCGGTGTCGTCGCGCCGGGCGGTCACACCTGCAACCAGGGTACTGGGGCCCCAGAGTTGGTGCTTGTAGGCCATCTCGATGTCTGTACCGAGCACGAGCGTGCCGGGATTGTCGTTGATTGCGCCGGTGACCGGATGGTAATGGTCCCAGTGATTGGCGTAGATACGCGGTTTCAGGGTCAGGTCGCCCATCTCCTGTTCATAGCGGGAGTTGAAGAACCAGATGGTCGAGTAGCGGCCGCTGTGCTGCCAGGGACTGCTGCTGGTATCTTTCTGCTCTCCACTTTCGAGGTAGCTTTCGAATTCGCTCTCATCCATGGACCCCGGGATCTGCAGATCCGCCTCGTGATAGCTCAGCTCGGATTCCAGGGTGGCGCCGCTATCGAGCAGATAACCGTGTTTGAATGCAAACTGCTTGGACTCGAATTCATTCCATTCTCGCCAGTCGTTATCGCTCTTACGGTAGGAGGCCGTGAGAGAGTAGGCATTGCTGTCATCGATATCTCCCGCAAGACGGCCATGCAGATTGCCTTGACCGAACTCACCGACACCCAGTTTGATGCGGTTGCTGTCGCTATCGAACACCGACTTGGAAATGATCTGAATGGTGCCGCCGGAGGAGCCGGCGCCGAACAGTGATCCGGGCCCTTTGGTGATCTCGATGCGCTCGATATCCTGGGTATCGATAAAGTCGAAACGGGAGAAGCTGTCCGGGTCGGTCATCGGTACGCCATCGCGGATGACCATGATCTCCCGAACACCGTAATTGGCCTTCTGCCCGGCGCCGCGGATGATAAGACGGCTGTCATAGGCAGAATTCTTGGAGTTGATCAGAACGCCGGGGCTGCCCTGGATGGCGTCCTTGATATTGAACATCTTTTCGCTTTCGATGCGCTCGGCGTCGATCACGTCAATGGAACCGGCAACATCCTGGGTGCGTCGTTCGACACGGGAGGCGGTAACACTGATGATGTCATATTCTTCATCGGTATCTGTCTCCGCAACTTCATTCTCGTCAGCGGCAGATATGCTGAGATGAAAAAGGGTGAGAAAGATAATGAGGGGGTATTTGAGATTATTGTTTCGTGGCAGGCGTTTCATACAGCTTCATATCCGAATCAATCAGGCATAGGTTCACCTCAATGTGCCATTTACCTGGGAAAAATAGTGCGTCCTTGGACAGAGATCCCTGATACAAACGCAATTAGCCCGCATGTTTCATCCGTTTTTAAATTTAGCCGGTGATATGGCCAAGCTTGGATGGTTTGCCCTCACTGGGAACCAAACCTCTATCAAGCCCTGATTTTCCACCCTCCGGGCAGACTCCCCCTTACCCCCATTGTTGATCAACGTGCCGGGGCAGCACTCTGCCGGGCTATCCCGGCTTGAGTCGTGCCGCCACCTGGAAAAACAGCGCCTGATAGGGATAGGTGCTGGAGAGTAGGAAGCGGATCCGTCGCGTGTTGCGAATGATGACCGCCCCGATCTTGAACAGTTTGAGCCGGATCGTGGTCATCTGTGCACGCGCCAGTTCCGTGCCCTTCAGCGCGAGGCGCCGGATGGCCTCCATCAGCACATAGGCCAGACTGGACAGCAGTAGACGAAACTGATTGGCCCACCAGTAATGCGCGCTGGTGCGATCGGCGAACAGCCCCAGTTGCTGCTCCTTGATTCGGTTCTCCATGTCACCACGGGCGCAGTAGAGGTCATCGTAAAGGCGCTGTTTGTCGCCGGCCAGGTTGGTGACGATGAAGCGTGGATTTGGCCCCTTGTCGGTGACCTCCAGTTTGGCGATCACCTTGCGACGCGTCTTCCAGGTGCTGGCGGCATAGTGAAACTGAAAGAATTCCCGCATCTTCATGCCGGTTCGCTTCGCCAGTTCCTCAACCCACTGCATGGGCTCACGGATACACCGCAGCAAGGCGTCATTCTTGGCGATGCCCACGATATAGCCCACAGCGTTGCGCTCGCACCAGCTGAGCATGTGGTGACGGCAAAAGCCGCTATCGCCCCGAAAGATGATACGCACTTCAGGCCAAGCCCGGCGCAGGCGTTTGACCAACAGCGCCAGAATCGCCCAGGCATGCTTGGGCGCATCGATCCGGCTGGGCCGCAGATAACTCACCAGCAGTTGATCGCCACAAAAGACATACAGGGGCAGGAAGCAGTAGTGATCGTAGTAGCCGTGAAAGAAGCGGCCTTCCTGGCGGCCATGCACCGGATCATCCGTGGCGTCGAAATCCAGGATCAGCTCATCGGGTGGTGCATCATATGAGGCAATGAACTGCTCGAGCAGTAGGTTGTGGACATCAACGGCAACCCGGCGATCGACCCGGTTCTCCAGCCGACAAAGTGTCGACTGGCTGCCCAGTACCTCCTCGCGTTCGATCGAGCTCTGTAGGGCCGGGTCGGTGCGTAGTGTCTGATGGTCGTTCAGATCTTCATAACCCAGGCAGAGCCCATAGACTCGCTGGCGCAACAGGCTCAACTGGCTGTGTTCAATATAGCGGGGATCTCGCGGGTCGGGGATGACCGCATCAACCGCCTCGAGCAATCCCAGACGCCTGTCGATCTCACGCAGCAGCAACACGCCGCCGTCCGAGGTGATATCGCCACCGGAAAACTCGGCTTGAACCTTACGGCGTTTTAGGGCTGGAAAATCAAAGGCAGTCTGGGTACAGTTTGTCACAGGCAAAATCCTTTCGATTACAGTGTAAGCAACTGAATTATATCGAAGTATCAGGATTTTGCCTTTTTAATGCGTGAAATATTGGGGTTAGCGGACCAATCGTTAAACTACGGATTTGTAAGTAATTAATAGATTGTGATAAGTGGAGGAGTGGGGCATATCACGCAATAATGCGTCATATGGCATGGAGCTGCCTGTTAAGGCTCTCCCCAGCTCAAGTGAGTAACAAACCACTCAAAAACAGCCTTAAATAACCGCGAGTGTTTTTTAGTCCGCAAATGAACGCGTATAAACGCAATTGCGTTATGAGCTGTCATGCAAAAAACCGGACAGGATCAGATCCATGGCCAGGGTAAGTGACTTCAACGTAGAAGTAGATGCCTCAGGTGGCGCTAATAGAGATAGTCGTTATTGTCACTCGGCAGTTCGATCTCCGCCAGGTTGGTGTCCGGTGCCGTGAGGTCGTTGACCAGTAATCCCCGGCCGCTGATGGAATAGATGTAACTGTTCATTGCATCATCGGCGACAAAGAAACTCCTGCGTACGCTCTCTGGGTAGTAAAAGTTCGGGCTGTCTGGATCCTTGTAGAAGATATCATGGTCGATAGCGGCATAGGGTTGGATGCCCGCATGCTCAGTGACTCTGAACAGTTCCAGCCCGTTGAATATGTCGTTGTAACCAAAGGTAGTGCCGGTCAAGGAGTTGCCCCATGCCGTTATCGGGATCGCCAGCATCTTCTCCTGTTCGAACCAGGTGAAGGCGTGGTGGTTGTAGGCGGCCTCGGAGTAGCTGCCGGCAGCGATTAAATGCTCATCGAGCAACACCGGTTGGGCGAGATCACTGATATCGAACAGGCTCAGCTTGATACCGTTGGTATCGGTATCCTGACCGATGGCGAGGATCAGGTCCCCCCCGATCGGGTGCAGATAGGTGGAGAATCCCGGCACCTCCAATTCACCTGCGACCAGTGGATTGCCGGTGTCACTGAGATCCAGGGTGATCAGGGGGTCGATCTGTTCAAAGGTCACCAGGTAGCCCTTCTCCTCATCGAAGCGCACTGCAAAGACACTCTCTCCAGGTTTGCCGAGACCATCAAGCACTGCGCGCCGCATCAGCCGGTCACCCAACTGTTCCAGGACATAGAGTCGGTTTTCAGGATCGGCGTCACTCCACCAGGCCTGTTCTGTGGTCACCAGGCGCAGTGCGCCCCGATACTCATCCATGGCGAACTGGTTGAGCAGATGGCCATCGACACTTCCGCTGGCAACATATCGGGGATTCGGTTGAAGAGTGAATTTATGGATGGTGGTGGAGGGTGTCGGATCCTCTTCTCCTTCCATCACCGGCAGCCAGAGCCAGTTTTGGTCCTCCACACTGGCGATGTAAAGATTTTCCTGACTGGCGTAGACCAGGCCGCCGTTACCCAGTATGGTCTGGCTGGAAATGGTCGCCAGCGGGTTCACCAGGTCGAAGCTTAGAATCGTCGTGGTGCCGGTGCCATTGGCGTTTTCGGGCCGATAGACAGCATCACAACCACAGATCACAGAGGTGGTGGGGGCGCTGTTTGCCGAGGGGGCCGTGTTATCGGCCAGGGAGGGCAACAGCTCATCGATTTCGACATTCTCGGGGTCCTCAAGCACGGGGCTCAGATCTAGTTGTGCAGTGACAATCAGATAAATCTGTTGCCCTATCATGCGCGCATCCACATAGCTTGATTCAAGTACGGTCTCTCTGATCAGGACAGGCTGCGCGGGATCGGTGACCCGCAGCAGAGTGACCTTGGTCGTCTGGTTGATTCGGGGTGCGATATCAGCCGCCAGACTCTCCTCGAATTGGGGATAGCTCTGGTGCGACAGGTCACTCACCACCCAGACTATATCGTCATTTAAAAAGAGCGCTCTGGGCGAGCCATCGATCTCTGTTCTCGATATCTCCTGGCTCTGATCCGCCGGCCAGGTCTGTAAAATCATCAAATTCCCGCCAGAAAGGAGGTAGGTATAGTCGCCACTTGTCTTGACGAAATCCGCCTCATCCACGTCCGCGACCTGATTGTTCGTCCCGCTTACACGATTGACTGCGGGCTGCCCTGAGCCACTATCCGTGGTGGTTTCCGGGGAACTGCTAAAGTCATCCTGGGGTGTGGCCGCTGAGGTTTGCACATAGGCCGAAAGCGCATTCTGCTGCGCACTCGTACTGATCAGGTATGACTTCAATTCGTCACAATGATCGAATCGTTTCAGCGCTACATCAGCTTCAACAGGTGTGGTCTCTCCGCTATCGGAGGAGTTGCAACCACTTAAAAGAGAGAGGAGAGTGCCTAGCAGGATGGCGGAGATGCTGCATCTGATCGGTTTGGACATCAATGTCTCCAGCGAATTATCGCTTACCAGGGATGGAATAGTTTGCCAGCTACAGGTCAGACCCTGTCATTCGTTGCGTAGCCGCGATTCCCGAGTTCAGTATGATCCAACCACTGTTGCCCTGTCCAGGCCTCAAACGGACGAAAGCGGGATTTGTAGCTCATCTTTTCGCAGCTCTCGATCCAGAACCCGGGATAGACCCAATTCAGGCCGAGCCCCCGCGAATAGTCAATCTGCCACAGCAGGGCGAAGATGCCCAGGCTGTCCTGTGACATGTCCGGGTCGAAGAAGGTGTACACGGATGAGGTGCCATTCGGTAGCAGATCACTGACCGCGACGGCTGCCAGCTTGCCGGCCTTACGGAATTCGATAAATTGTGTTTCAGCCCATTCGCAGGTCAGAAACTGGGAATATTGCCCCGGGCTGTTGCATGCCATGGCGCCATCGGGATGACGCTCCAGCAGGTACCGCTGATAGAGATGATAGTGTGCTTCATTGAATTCGGCGGGGCCAGGGTTGACCTCGTAAAGTGACAGATTGCGTTTCCAGATGCGGCGTTGACTGCGAGATGGTTGAAACCGTGCCGTCGGTATCCTCAGGGAGATGCAATCATTACATTGCGGGCAAGCAGGTTGATACAGATAACAGCCGCTGCGACGAAAACCCCGGTCTATCAACTGTTGATAGAGATGTTGTGTGACTTTCGCATGCGGATCGAGAAACAGATTCCGTGCCTCACGACCGGATAGATAGGAGCAGCCGTGAACCTGGCTCATGTAGAGAGCATAACTCGCCTCCTGTTCGAATCCTGGGGGTGGATTCAGCATATATCGGCCTCTGGAAAGTGCCTGCCCTGGTCAGCCCAGCTGCCTGTTCGTCCTTCAAGCCGGGTCCAGCGATCGAGGTCGGCGCAAAAACTGGACCTGGGTATCTCTTCAGCTCCCAGACTGGCCAGATGATTGGTATAGACTTGACAATCGATCATCTTGAATCCCCACTGAGTCAGTCTTCGACTGAGGTGAACCAGCGCGATTTTGGAGCTGTCGGAGGTACGGCTGAACATCGATTCACCGAAGAAGACAGCGCCTATGGCCATGCCGTAGAGGCCGCCCACCAACTCGTCGTTGCGCCATACCTCAACGGAGTGCGCCATTCCCAGCTGGTGTTGTTGGCGATAAGCATCGATCATCTCGGGTACCAGCCATGTTCCAGGCGAGTTTTCACGCGGCGCCGCGCAACCCTTGATCACAGCCTCGAAGTCTTGATCAAAGGATACTTTATAGACCTTTTTTTTTAATGCTTTTCTCAGGCTGCGACTGATTTTTATCTTTTCGGGATAGAGTACCGTGCGTGGGTCCGGTGACCACCAGAGTATGGGTTCACCCTCTGTGAACCAGGGAAATATTCCCAGCTGATAAGCCTGAATCAGCCGTTGGGGCGTTAGATCGCCGCCCACCGCCAGCAACCCGTCCGGCTCGCGTTCCGCGAGGGAGACGTCAGGAAATGGCGTATCCGGGTTGTCGTCAAGCACAAAAATCATCGTTTGCCGATTTAAAGGACTTAAACTAATCTTAACAGCTACTTGTTCTTAAAATAAAAAATCCGCATTATTTAAAGACCTGTAAACGCTGGGTATATTGTCTCTGCCGGGTCAATGTGTGTTTACATGCCCTAGACTTACAAATACTTGCCACTGATTGTTATGTGCTGAATCATAGCAGCTGGTTTTAGTCGATTTGTGATTCAATATTAACATAAGCCGCTTGGGAGTGAGGCCTTGCCAGACAGTGTCAGATATTTGCAGATTGGTGATGTACTGCAGTTGCAGTGGGCGTCACCCAACGAAAACGCCGAGCGCTTTGCGGCCACCCTGATCGGCTTTCTACCTGGTCACAGTCTGGTGATCACGACACCCCGCAAACAAGGAAAACCGATTATCGTACGCGATGGTCAGAGTTTTACGGTCAGGATGTTACAGGGCAGCAATATCTTCGGTTTTGTTTCACAAGTCCTGAATGCATCATCTAAACCCTATCCGCATGTCCATCTCTCCTATCCGTCGGACGTAGAGAGCGCCGTGGTGCGCAACGCACCCCGGGTGCCGACTGAAATTAATGCGGAAGTTGTCTGGCCCCAGGGTGCCTCGGGGGGGGGGGGAGAAGAAACGATCTGTCATCATTTCCGATATCAGCAGTACGGGAGCCCGGATACTGGACCGGCAAACGCTTGGTAAAGTTGGGGATGTAGTTCAGGTGATCTATACCTTGTCGGTATGTGGTGGGCAAGACATGCTGAAAATCATGGGTGTAATTCGCAACATTCGCGAGGTGGCAGGCGGGGATGGCAGAAACACCTTTGTCCATGGTTTGGAGTTTCGCGGCCTGAATCGATTTCAGCAATTGGTACTCTGTTCATATGTCTTGGGTAGTATCGCCAGGGAGCGAGGCTGACGTTGGATCCGGCTGTCCGGCCGCCCCCTCTGATCGGGTGCCGCTGACAAGCGGCACAGGCGTTGTGCTGTTGTATCCGGACAGTCGGCTATGATCTGTATAGTGGTTTTGAGATTGTGTTTTTGAATATGTTGATCCTGGTCTACTATCTTTTCCTGCTCATCTGTGCCGCCATGGGCGTATTCTTTTTTGCGCTCTATGTCCGCTCAAAACAGGGCCTGCAGGCGCTGTCTGCCGTGATGTTGCTACTGCCCGTTGCCTATGAGACCTGGGTTTTGGAAAACTGTACAGGAGAATGTAATATCAGAGTCGATCTGATTGTGCTGTTTCCTGTTGAATTATTGCTCCTTTCCACGCTCTCTCTCTACTCGTGGAGGCGATATAAAAAATACTCTGCGCATAAATGATAAAGTGATAAATGTGGTTGTCAGGCCTCGATAAGGATGGAAACGCTTCAGTTGCGGTAGAAAGCTATCAATCGAAAAGGAGGTGTTTCGATCCAAAATCCTCGCTGATCCCCTCAACCGTCAGTGTCAACCAATATTGTTCAAAACGATCCCAAAGACGCTCCTCCGGCAGATCGGTATGGCTGACGGGAAACTCCATAATCTCCTTCTTTCCAACCAGATGGTTGGCAATGGCATAGACTGTCTTGGCCGGCACCACATCATCTTTGAGTCCCAGGCCGATGAGAGCGGGGCAGTGCACGCTATCGGCAAAATTGACAGGATCAAAGTAACGCATCACCAGCATTACATCATCCAATCGTTCCGGATGGTTGGCGAGATAGTGATTGATCTGAGCACCGGAGCCTGATTTGACGAAAATATAGCGCCCTTCAGTCCAACCGAATGTGGGAACACCCACCGCCAGCAGGTCGGGCGATCCCAGTACCGATGCGGATTTGAGTGCCAGTGCACCTGCAAAACTGACACCCTGGTAGGTATGGTGGGTGGTCGGGTTGGGGAGCAGTTGCTCAGCGACTCTTGCGCCTTGAATGTAATCACAGACGGCGCCTCTTATCACTGAGGTCTCCGGTGCTTGGATGCCCGTCAATACCCAGCCCCAGTGAGAGTACTCTCGAAGTGCGTCGTGAGAGCGGCCGAAGCCACGGATATCCACGCCAAAGCAATTCAGCCCGGCGCTCACCCATGACCATTGGGGCATGCATTGAGAGCCGTAACCGTGGCTGTAGACAACCAGCGGCCGTGGTAGATCATCCTTCCAATGAGTGAGCAGCCCGGTAATGCGCACATCGTCCAATGACACAAATTCCACATACTCCAGTATAAGTTCCGGGTGGTTGGGCGAATGTTCCACGCCTGCGATTATCGGATCCGGATCGACCTTCTCCAGTTTGTTCAGCGTCTCCCGCCAGAAAAGATCAAAATCCCTTGGCTTGGTGTGTTCCGGTTTGAATTGGCGCCGCATATATCTAATATAGATGAGTAATAGGGGTGTGGTTAGTGGTGCAGGGCCAATAATATTGTCGTTTGAATATTCAAATCACATCGATGTTTAGAAGAGACAATAATAAGTGACATGCTCTTGAAAGGGTGATCGCGATGATGGACGCCTCTGAACTATCCGAACTTGCATTCTTCCATGATATCGACAGGGATGTGATCGACTTTCTAGCCAAAGGCTCCGAGGTGCGGCAAATGGATCAAGGGGAGATTTTACTGCACCAGCATGATCGTGCCATCGCACTCTATTTTCTAGCGGCTGGAAAGGTGCAGTTTCTGATTCATGTGGCAGGTATGGATGATCTTCTTGTCGGCACCGACAGCGAGGTTGGGGCACTGATTGGCTGGTCTGTGTTTCGCGCACCCTATCGCCATACGGTGACCGTGCGCTGTGAAACGGTGTGCAGTTTTATACGTATTCCGAGAACACTGTTAACTGAGTTGATGGGAGGGTCACCGCCCATCGCCTACAAGCTTTTACGCCGTGTGGCGATAGTTCTGGCACATCGACTTGAACATAACAGGGACCGCCTGATCGCCAGCAGCGGTGTCGAAGGAAGTAACATGGTGGAGCCGGCTGCAGCAATGAGAAACCGGGGATCAGGCCCGCTTGTGGAGTTTGAAAACCTGGGCAGCGATCAGGAGTCAACCTTCAGGTTTCTGCGCCACGTCACTTTTTTTGAAGCCATGTCAGATCATCATTTACGATCCATGTTGTCATTGGGGCAAATGATTCGCGTGAAGCCTGGCACAACACTGTTTCAGCAGGGTGGTGAGGCGGAGAAGTTCTACCTGCTTGTCAGCGGTCGGATTGAACTCTGGTATTGCAGCAGTGATGGCAAGATCTGTTTTTTTCTCAATAGTCTGGAGAGCACAGGACAGGCATTCGGCTGGTCCGCCCTGGTCGAACCCAATCACTATCAGGTATCCGCAATCGCCAGTGACTCAGTCTGTGCCCTGGTATTCACGGCCGAAGCATTGACGACTCTGTGTCACCGGGAACCGTTGTTCGCAACAGAACTAATGGAACGGGTGATCTGGTTGATCGGCAATCGGCTGCGCATGGCCCGTACCCAATTGATTGCAAGGCGCTATCATAAAGAGACATTGGCTGTAACGGCTTTGCTGGAACAGCATGCCGCTACCCTGCATGTGACTTCGCCGCTGCATAAAATCCCCTATCTATTGGAAAACAGACTGACCCTCTCCGATGCATTCGGTACCTTGGAACTGATCCGTAATCATGGCGAGGATGAAAATGAGCGCAACCTGGCGAGGCTGTCTCTGGATATCCTGGAAAAGGTGCACGATGAACTCCATTTTTATCAGGGACTGCAGCGTATTTATGAAAGCGTTGCCAATGCTCCCGAGGATCAGACGCCAAGGGAAGTGCGGCATCACTGTATGCGGGCGTTCCGGGCGTTGTTCGAGCAGACCCACCATAACGTGGCTGGCGAGGAGCACCTGCCGGACTCCTCAGGGCATCTGTTCATCATGAATCATCTGGAAAACCATACCGATAATATGCTGCCAAATGACTTTCGCCTAACCCTGGACACCCACTTCGTGTCGAGCATGGTGATCTACCCGAAATATCATGAAGCACCGATCAGGGTGGTGAAGAAGCCGGAGCTCGACTGGTACGGATTTCAACAATATTTCGACCGCCTTGAGTATCTCTATGTCTACCCTGGCGAGGTCGATGAGGAGGATCGTGATCATCACCTGACCCGCGAACAACGCAACCGCCAGTTCATTGAACAGGCGCTGGAAAGGCTGCAACAGGGGGACAATATCATCATCTGTCCGGAGGGACGCTGCTACTACACCGAGGAGTCGCCCGGTCCGTTCAAGGCCGGGGTATTCCGTCTGGCGCTGGCGGCCGATATAGAGCCACTGATCGTACCCATCGCGGTCGCCAATTTCGACAAGCGACTGACACGTACCTGTACCGCAGCCACAGTCTTTCCCCCTTTCAAAGTGAGCGACTACATAAACGATCCGGATGATGCCGAGTCCTTGTCCGAATTCATTCTGACCGTCAACGAATGGTATAAGGGTTATGTTAGGCAGGCCATCGAACTGACGCAGAGATGCGAAAAGGCACTTTAACGCAGTGCTGGTTGGATCTCCTGACGATGGCGCTTGAGTAAGATTCGGTTCAACCGCCGCCGTTGCTCATCGTCGACGGGGAGCAGCTCACAGTAATATTTTGCATGCTCCAGATCCTTGCTGATGTGTTCATGATATTTGGCAAGTTGTTCTGTAGCTTGTCGACAGCCGTCCCGGGATAAGGCTTCCCATATCTCCACTGCCAACTCCCAGTTGCCGAAACGCCTGGCCAGTCGGCCCAGTAACCGCTTACCACTGATTGACAGTGCCTGCCGCTGGCGCAGTAACAAGGCATAGGCGGCAGTCTTGTCGCTATCCGTCAACCAGCGGGCGAGGGCCACAATATCTGCGTCATGGCGTTCCGGTTGCTCAATCACCCGAGCCAGGACGGCGTGGGCCATGGGGAGAGAGATGATATCCTGAAAATTGTGATCCACCACCCGTACCAGTCGCGCCGTAGCGCCCGTTGTTACAAAATCGAACCAGGCTTCCGGGGCTTCCGAACCCGGCAGGTCGTTGTGTCTTGTCACACCGAGCAGGCGCTGTTCCAGCGTCATCAGCCGGCAATCCGGCCAATGGCGGCCAAACAGTCGGCGCGCGGCATGCAGAAGGTCCAGGTGAGGCAGCCGATCCAATATGGCAGGTATATTCCGCATGCGGTAACGGGTATTCATCAGGGGGATGTCGTAACACTTGCCGTTATAGCTCACCAGTCGGTCATCCATGCTGAGCATACTGTTGATCCTCTCGAGCATGGCATTTTCGCCGGCGAAGCGGGTGATCAGGTACTGGGTTGTCTCAAGGTTCTCCTGCTCAACCACTGCAAAACCGAACAGGAAGGCGAGAGTGCCGCTGCCCCCCGAGAGTCCGGTGGTTTCGGTATCGAAGTAGATCTGGCGGCGGTTGGCCACCGCCCTATCTCCGGGCAGGACAGGTTGTTGTTTCATCAGCGAGAGAGGATGGCGGCCCATTGATCCATGCAGGGGTATATGACGCTGTATCTTGATCAGACCATCGCTGATTCGGTATCCCTTCAGCTGTTTCGCCAGTCTCTCCTCTATCGACGCTTGTCGCCGCCCTTTCGAATCATCAGAAAGTCGTACCCGGTCGATCCGTGCCAGGCGATGTCGCAGATCCGCCGCAGATGCCACAGGCTGTTGCCCTCGATCCTTTTTCAGTGCCCTCAGACGGCTGAGTTTTGTTCCGAGTGTCATTGTCGGTTATGAACAGTTGACACTACATTAGGAGTGAAAGCACTTCGAGTGCGGCCTGTTTGGGCGAGTAGCCCCGCATCTCGTCGCCGGCCAGGATAGGGCCGATGCAGCTGGGGCAGCCATGGTTACAGCTGCAGTCAACGACAAGCCGCTTCGCTTCATGAACGATGGTCTCCCGGCTCTCGCAAAGCGGTGATGAGAGTCCGATGCCTCCAGGATAGTTGTCGTAGAGAAACAGCGTGGGAGTGAAGCGATCCAGCTGCGCCGGATCAATTCGCTGGTCTTCCCTGTTGCGCAACTCTCCCCGTCCGCCGGCATGTACTGTGGCGAACCAGCGGGCGTTGCCGTCACCCACCGCCTTGCCGATATCTCCGGGTTCCGAAAGCATGTGCATGATGGCGACGATATGAAGTGCATAGCTGGCGCCGAGAAAGCCGTCCAGGGCAGTCTGTCGTGAGTGGAATGCAGCCTCCAGCGCCTGTGGGTTTATCTGCCACCAGACGGCGGTGGTGTGCATCTCCTGATCCGGCAGCTCGATCTTGCCGTAGCCCACATTGTCGTGACTGTAGTAGCGGATCTTTTTGTAGCCGGTTATGCGCTTGACAAGATGAACCTCACCCTGGGCCACGCCATGACGGGCATATTCGTGCTCCTCGAAAGACTCCAGAATCTTGAGGCGTGTATAGTCTATGGCGTCGGTGTAGTAATCGGCTCGTGTGCGGGTAACGAACGCCTTGCGCCCCTCCCAATCGAGCCGCTCAACCTGATAGGGGGTGGATTGAATCATGTAGATGGCGCCTTCATGGATGGTCATCGGTGCGGAACTGTAGTCGACTTCGGCAATCACGGTTTTTCCGCCCCAGGTAGTATCCACCACCACGAAATTACCCTCCGCCACCGATCGCAGACTGATACTGTTGGCGGGGTAGCTGTCGCTCATCCAGTGCCACTCACCCGCCTCCCGGTGCAGGATGCCATGTTCCTCCAGATAGGCGAGTAGCTCGCTCAGCGGTTGGCCGCCGAACCGCTCCCCATCCTTGAACGGCAGTTCGAAAGCGGCGCAGCGAACATGATCAAGCAGGATCAACAGCTGATCGGCATCGATACGCGCCTGTTCCGGGGAGGCGCCAAGGAAGAAGTCGGGATTACGGATAATGTATTGATCCAGCGGCAGGCTGCTGGCCACCAGCACGCCAACCGCCGTGCGCTGGCGTCTGCCGGCGCGTCCCAGGCGCTGCCAGGTGGCGGCAATAGTGCCGGGATAACCGTTGAGGACGCAGAGATCGAGGGCGCCGATGTCCACTCCCAGTTCCAACGCTGAGGTGGAGACTACACAGTCGAGTTGCCCTTCACGCAGTCGCCGTTCCATAGCGCGCCGTTCAGCGGGCAGGTAGCCGCCACGATAGGCGGCTACCCTGGCTGGATGTCTGGGGTCCCGGTCGAAGGCGTCCTTGAGATACTTGGTCAGTACTTCAACCATCAGGCGTGAGCGGGCGAAGATTATGCTCTTTAGCCCCTGACCCATTGCCAGTTTGGCAATACGGGTGGTCTGGGAACGGGCGGATGCACGCATGCCGAGATCGGCATTGACCACCGGCGGATTCCACAATAACAGGTGCTTGCCTCCCTGCGGTGCGCCGCTCTCGGTAATTGCATCGACTTCGTCTCCGATCAGTTCATGCGCCAGTTGGGCGGGATTGGCGATGGTGGCGGAGCAGAGGATGAACAGAGGATCTGCGCCATAGAAGCGGCAGATACGCCGCAGACGCCTCATCACATTCGCAACGTGGGAGCCGAATACGCCGCGGTATGTATGCATTTCGTCGATCACCACATAGCGCAAGGACTCGAAAAACTGAGCCCATTTTGTGTGGTGGGGCAGTATCCCCTGATGCAACATGCCCGGATTTGAGAGCACCATATCACCACGGGTCCGCACCGCCTTGCGCGCATCCCCCGGCGTGTCGCCATCAAAGGTGAAAGTACGTAGGCCCAGTTCGGCGGCCTGGTTGAGGGCAGTCAACTCGGCCACCTGGTCCTGGGCCAGGGCCTTGGTGGGGAAAAGGTAGAGGGCTTTGGCCCGCGTCTGCAGCACTTCCTGCAGTACCGGCAGGTTGTAACAGAGGGTCTTACCTGATGCCGTCGGGGTGACAATTACTGTATGCCGACCATTCCGGACCGATTCCCAGGCCGCAGCCTGATGGGTGTAGAGTCGTTCGATCCCGCGCTTTCGCAAGGCATCGGTGAGTCGCTGGTCGAGATCATCGGGCAGTGGGCGGTAGTTACCTGGCTTGGCGGGGAGTATCAGTTCGCCTGTGATACGCTCTCCATATTCGCTACGCAATTTGGCGGCCAGATGGTCGGCTGGATCAAGCCGGGTAACCGGCTTTGTGGCTGTTATGGCTGCAATGGGACTAGTCATGGTTGTTCTCTTTCTGTTCTCCTGGTGTAGAATAGAGAACAACCGGAGAACAAATCAAGGATTCCGATGAAATTGACCCGACGCCAGCAGGAGATCTACCAGGCCCTGCGCGACTGTATCGAACACTATGACCATGCCCCCACCTATGATGAGGTCTGCAGATTGCTCGGGCTGAAATCCCGGGGTTCGTTGCACAAACATATCCAGGCGCTGGTAGAGGCGGGATTGGTGGAGCCCATGGAGGGTCTGAAACGGGGTATTCGCCTGGTTGAACAGGGTGTGGAGCAGGGCATCCCCTATCTCGGCCGCATCGCTGCCGGCCGGCCCATCGAGGCCATTACCAACGCTGAGCCGATGCAGGTTCCCGATGAGTTGCTGGGAAAGGGGCCATGTTATGTGCTCCAGGTGTCGGGGGATTCGATGATCGATGAAGGCATTCACCACGGTGACTATGTGGTTATCGAGCGGCAGGAGCATGCGCAGAATGGTGATATCGTTGTGGCATTGATCCATAACGAAGAGGCCACACTGAAGAGAATCGAGCAGCGTCCGGGTGAGATTGTACTTTATCCCGCGAACCCCTCGATGAGTGCGATGGTCTATCGGCCGGAAGAGGTCCGCATACAAGGGGTGCTGCGGGGGCTGCTCAGATCCTATACATAACGGGGCAACAGTTTGATCAGCCTGTTGGATGGGTGTTAACAGCCCGGCGTGCACGGTTGTATGATTGTCTCTTCGCCGCAGTCACGGATCGGATGATATGACTGCGTAAAAACCAAACCACTGGAGACGAAAGCGTCCATCAATCCATGAGCTTACAAGGGTATCTGCGCCATATCGAGCGCTTAAATCACTGGAATCCGGGGAACTTCAAATCGCTCTTCTTCCAGGGGCAGCGTATCGGGCGTCTAAAGCAACCCGTGTGGAAGGCCCTCGGTCAATGGTCCGATGCCTTCAGACAGGATGATGAGGGTCTTCATCTCCAGGGTCATTACGACAGCTTCGAAGCCCGTACCGGACTGTTTGCGGAGATCACCTCGACCTTGGTTGATGAGGGGGTCATATCCCATATCCACGGTGAACAGTATCCGGTTACTCACGCCGGCAGGGAGACGGCGATTGCCACGATGGATCGCGCCAGCGCCCCCTATTTCGGATTGCGGGCCTATGGTCAACATCTGAATGGTTTCGTGCGCCATGGGGAGGCGCTGAAACTCTGGATCGCGAGACGTGCGGCCGACCGGCGTAACTTTCCCGGTTGTCTGGACAATATGGTGGCAGGGGGGCTGCCCCACAACATCTCCCTTGCCGAGAATCTGCGCAAGGAGTGCATGGAAGAGGCCAATGTGCCTCCATCGCTGGCGAACCGAGCGATCCCCGTGGGTGTTCTGACCTATTGCACCGAGACAGCTGTCGGACTGAAACCCGATACGCTCTATTGTTATGATCTCGAGCTCCCGGGTGATTTCCTACCCCGGAACAGTGACGGCGAAGTGGCTGAGTTCATGCTGCTGCCTGTCGACGAGGTGGCGAGACTGGTTGCAAAGAGCGATGAATTCAAACTCAACTGCAATCTTGTGGTGATTGACTTTCTAGTGCGCCATGGGATTATAAATCCCGAAACGTCCGGTTATCTGGATCTGGTACAGGGTCTGCACGAGAATATATAGGCGGGTGGGGCTTTATCTTGCGGTCCAGTACACCTTTTAGGCACTAAATTGAACCAGTGATGCGGTAATCCAGTCCAATCCTAGTCCTGTTTACTATGATGTATAGTCAAGCGCTGACTGTTAAGGCGCAAAAAAGGTCAGGTAGTTACATGAAATTTTTCAAGGTTATTCTGCTCAGCTCGCTGTTTCTGTGCAGCAATACGGCGCTATGGGCCAATCGCCAGGTTGTCCCGATCAGCGAGCTGCAACCGACTCCGGAGCAGCAGCAAACGGCAAACGTCATCGTCAAGGTTATCGAAAAATACCATTACAAAGAGGTGGCGCTCGACGATGCCATGTCTAAGATGATCCTGGATCGTTATTTCGACACCCTCGATCCCAACCGCTCATTCTTTCGCGCCAGAGATATCGTACGCTTCTCACTCTATCAGGATAAACTCGATGACTACCTGAAAAATGCCAGAATCGAGCCCGCCTTCGAGATTTTTCGCCTCTATCGCAAGCGTGTGGCGGAGGCGGTGGCTCATGCGCAAAAACTGGTTGATAAAGCGTTCGATTTCACGATCGATGAGAGTTATCGATTCGAGCGTGACAATGAACCCTGGCCTCAAACCCGTACTGAGCTGCAGGAGATATGGCGCAAGCGGGTAAAGAATGATTTCCTCAATCTGCGGTTGATGGATAAAGAAGACGATGAGATTCGTAAAACCCTGCGTGAACGTTATAAACGTTTGCTGAGCCGGGTTGAGCAGTTCGATGCCAACGATGTTTTTCAGACCTTCATCAACGCCTATACCCTGAGTCTGGAACCCCACACCAGTTATATGTCGCCGAGCACATCGGAAAACTTCGATATCAGCATGCGCCTCTCCCTGGAAGGCATAGGCGCAGTACTCAAGGATGAAGACGGCTTTACCGTGGTCCAGAAGACAGTGATAGGCGGACCCGCTGAACAGAGTGATCTGCTGCATTCGGGGGATCGTATTGTCGGTGTCGGACAGGGGCTGGAGGGTGAGATCATCGATATCGTCGGTTGGCGATTGCAGGATGTGGTGGAGCAGATCCGCGGTCCCAAGGGCTCGGTCGTCAGGCTCGACATCCTGCCAAAGGGGACTGAAACCGGTTCCAAGCGCAAAACCATCACGCTCGTGCGCAATAAGATAAAGCTAGAGGAGCAGGCGGCGAAGAGCTATATCATCGAAGACCTGGACGGGATGAAGGGTATGCGCATCGGTGTTGTCGAAGTACCGACTTTCTACCGTGATTTCGCCGCCGAGGCGAGAGGGGATGAGGATTTCCGCAGCACCACCAGGGATGTTCGCAACCTCCTGGGTGATCTGAAGCAGCAGGGTGTCAACGGCATCGTCATCGATCTGCGGGAAAACGGTGGCGGCTCGCTATCCGAAGCGACCGAACTGACAGGGTTGTTCATCGATTCCGGGCCGGTGGTTCAGATCAAGGACGCCTTCGGTAAGATCGAGATCGAGCAGGATCCGGATCAAACCATAGCCTACGAGGGACCTTTGGCGGTTTTGGTCGATCGCAACAGTGCCTCTGCCTCGGAGATATTTGCCGGCGCCATCCAGGATTACAAGCGGGGCATCGTCATCGGCGAACCCACTTTCGGTAAGGGAACCGTGCAGACGTTGGTGGATCTGGGGCGCTTCGTGCCCGGCCGCAAGAAAGACCTGGGCCGATTGCGCCTGACCATGGCGCAGTTCTTCCGCATCAATGGCGGCAGCACCCAGCACCGGGGAGTGGTGCCCGATATTCAGTTTCCAATGGCGAAATTCTCAGAAGACTTCGGGGAGCGTTCATTGGAGAATGCGCTGCCCTGGGCACAGATCAGACCGGCCAATTTCGCCATCAAAGGGAAATGGGCCGTACCCCATCTCATTGATAACCACATGAGCCGGGTTGAGCATGATCCCGGATTCGAAATGCTGGTCGATCGGGAAAAACGCTTTCAGGCACTGGACAAGCGTACAGAGACAAGTCTGCTGGAGAGCCGTCGCCGGTCTGAATGGGATGATCGCGAGCAGGAGCAGCTGGTGCACAAGAACCGGTTCAGGGCGTCGCAAGGTTTGCAGGCAATCAAATCCATCGACCAGGAAGACATAGATGTTGATGTTGATGACAAGGAATCGGAAGCGACACAACGCATCGAGTTGAACGAAGCGGCCCGCATTCTGACGGACTCGATCCGAATGCAGGCGCCAAGGGCGGTGATGCGCTAGCCTGCAAAAGCATGCTTCAAAATGACAATTGATGGTATGATGCGTGCCTTCAGTCTACGCCCCTGTGCGGCATAAGTTCACCTGGCCTGTATATTGCCTCATTGCATGTTTACAAGTTAGGGCCTGTTAACACTAATCCAATCGGCCCTGTTGTGCCTGAAAAAGCGCCAATCAAGGCGCGAGGAGAGAGGTTTGGTGATTCCAAATGAACGATGAGCAACGCCGAGTGGCGCTTTTTCAGGCGCACCCCAAGGGCACTTCCTTCGGGGCGCAACCCGAAGGGCTGGGGCTATTTTTCCGCCCAGCGGCGTTATCATTCGCTCATGTAGCATAACTATACCTCGCTCATTCTGCCTTGCTGGGCAAAAAAATAGTCCCAGCAGGGCCGATTGGATTAGTGTTAACAGGCCCTAAGTCAGAATCATCAATTTGGTTCCGGCCTCAATCCAACCTATTACATGGACTGCTCCCGGTTTGTATACAATACTTGAACAACGTTTGGAAAAACTGCGTCAAGCAGATCAGGCCGGGCTGCTGAGAGGGGGGCTGATAGGCCTGGAAAAAGAGGGGTTGCGGGTATCCCCGTCCGGCTGTATCTCGCAAAACAGACATCCCGGGGCGTTGGGGTCCGCCCTGACCAACAGGTACATTACGACGGATTATTCCGAAGCCCTGACCGAAATCATCACGCCACCTTCAGCGGATCGTGAAGAGCCGTTACGGTTTTTGTCCGAGGCGCACCATTTCCTCTACCAGCACCTGGGTGATGAGATCCTCTGGTCAACCAGTATGCCCTGCATAGTCGAAAGCGATGAACTGATTCCGATCGCAGAATATGGCGACTCCAATGCCGGTATGATGAAAACCGTTTACCGCAGAGGGCTGGGTCACCGCTACGGCAGAATTATGCAGGTGATAGCAGGGGTCCATTTCAACTATTCTATACCACTGCCGTTCTGGCAGGTGTTTCAGCACTTGGAACAGGATGAAACACCGATACAGACTTTTATTTCGGAATCCTATTTCGCCATGCTGCGCAACCTGCAGCGGGTCGGTTGGCTGATCCCCTACCTGTTCGGGGCTTCGCCTGCGGTGTGTAAATCCTTTCTCGGAGGCAGACCTACCACGCTGCAGGTGTTTGATGAATACAGTTACTACTCCCCCTATGCCACCTCTTTAAGGATGGGGGATATCGGTTACCAGAACAGTAAGGAACAGGGTACCGGTATCAAAGCCTGTTACGATTGCCTCAGCGCCTACATCGAAACCCTCTCCCGGGCCATCGAAACACCCTGTCCGATCTATCAAGCCATTGGGGTGAAGGTCGATGGTCGTTATGAGCAACTGAACGCCAATATTCTGCAGATCGAGAACGAGTACTACAGTACGGTGCGTCCCAAACAGATTCCCGAGATGATGGAGAAGCCGATCCATGCCCTGCAACGTCGTGGAGTGCGTTATGTGGAATTGCGCTCCCTGGATGTGAATGTCTTTCATCCACTGGGTATCGCAGAAGAGCAGATATTTTTTATCGAGGCCCTGATGCTGATGTGTCTGTTGCATGCAAGTCCGGCGATCAATGTGGCGGAACAGAAGGAGATCGACTGGAACGAGTTGACGGCCGCCCACCAGGGAAGAAAGCCCGGATTGATGTTGCAGCGTAACGGAGAGAAGGTTGATTTACGGAGTTGGGGATTGGAGATTTGCGACGCCATGCTGCCCCTATGCGAACTGTTGGAGGCGGGCATGCCGGGCAATCCCTACAGCGAAAGCCTGATGATACAGCGCTATCGCCTGCAGGATGCCGATCTGACTCCGTCGGCGCGCATGCTCGCGGAGATGCGTGGCAATGGGGAGAGTTTTTTCCAGTTTGCCCAGCGTATGTCGAAGCAGCACCAACACACATTTATGCAGCAGGAGCACTCAAGTCAGGATCAACTGTTGCTGCGTCAGGAGGCGGCCGATTCATGGCAGCGCCAGCGGGAGTTGGAGGCATCAGACAGAGTCAGTTTTGATCTGTTCCTGGAGGACTACTTCGCTCAACAGCTCGATGAGGACCTATCCCGCAAAGTAGAAAAGAGAAGCATATCGGCAAGCTGAGTTGTAGAATGGCGCTCATGTAACGACACGACGAATCAGGAAATATATGAAGAACGAGGATGGGTTATGGGGGAACAGAACTATGGAGATTGGGGGTTTTCTACCCAGGCTGTGCGCGTAGGACACCACCGAACACCGGAAGGTGAGCATGCTGAGCCGATCTTTCCGACTTCCAGCTTCGTCTTCCGTAGCGCCGCCGAGGCCGCGGCGCGGTTCAGTGGTGATGAGCCGGGCAACATCTATTCACGTTTCACCAATCCCACGGTAAGAACCTTCGAAGAGCGACTGGCGGCGTTGGAGGGAGGAGAGTGTTGCGTCGCTACCGCGTCCGGCATGTCGGCAATCATGTCGACCTGCATCGGCTTACTGCAGACGGGTGACCACATTGTCTCTTCGCAAAGCGTGTTCGGGTCGACCACGATGCTGTTCAACAAGTATCTCACCCGATTCGGCATCGAGACCAGTTATGTCGACCTCAATGATCCGCAGGCCTGGGAGGCCGCGCTTCGTCCGGAAACGAAACTGCTGTTTCTCGAGACCCCTTCCAACCCACTGACAGATGTGGCTGATATCACTCACTTGAGTGAGTTGGCGCATGCCCGTGATTGCCTGCTGGTGGTGGACAACTGCTTTTGCACGCCTGCCCTGCAGCAACCACTCAAGTTGGGGGCGGACATCGTCATTCACTCGGCAACAAAGTTTCTGGATGGCCAGGGGCGTTGTGTCGGGGGGGCTGTGGTGGGCAGTCAAGAAGTGGTTGGCGATGCTGTGTTCGGGGTACTGCGAACCGCAGGTCCAACCATGAGTCCATTCAATGCCTGGGTCTTCCTTAAGGGGCTTGAAACACTCGAACTGCGTATGCAAGCCCACTCACGCAATGCCCAGGTACTGGCCGAATGGCTGGAGCGGCATCCGCAGGTCGAGCGTGTCTATTTTCCCGGTCTTGCGAGTCATCCTCAACACGCCCTGGCGATGAAACAGCAGCGTGCGCCCGGCAGTATTGTCTCTTTCGATGTCAAGGGTGGGCAGCCGGCGGCATGGACAGTCATCGATTCCACCCGGGTACTCTCAATCACAGCCAATCTTGGGGATACCAAGACGACCATCACCCATCCGGCGACCACGACACACGGTAGATTGACACCCGAGGAACGAGGCCAGGCCGGAATACAAAACGGTCTGGTGCGTATCGCTGTGGGACTGGAAAATATTGAGGATATCAAAAACGATTTGGCCCGCGGTCTCGATAGTTTGTGAACAGCAACGATTTTCAAAGCCTGCGTGACAAGTGGGACAGGCGCCATGCCGATGCGGATAAACGTCCCACTCCCGCACAGGTTCTGGAAAAAAATCTACATCTACTGCCAGCCAAGGGTATGGCACTGGATCTTGCCTGTGGAATAGGAGGCAATGCGCTGACCCTGGCGCGTCACGGACTGGATACAGTGGCATGGGATATCTCCCCTGTCGCCATTCAGCGGCTTAAGACCTATGCCGCAGAAGCGGGATTGAAAAATCTATCAACAGAAGTGCGTGATGTAGAACGGTTGCCTCCATTACCCGACAGCTTTGATCTGATAGTCGTCAGTTATTATCTTGAGAGGACCTTGATACCCGATCTGATCGAGGCGTTGTCACCGGGTGGTTTGATCTTCTATCAGACCTTTATACAGGCTGCCGTGTCGAACCTGGGACCGAGTGACCCGGCCTTCAGATTGGCGGATAATGAGCTGTTGCAACTGTTCTCCAGTTTGAAACTGCGATATTACCGTGAGGAGAATCTGTTGGGTAACCTGGAGGAAGGTACGCGGGATGTGGCTATGCTGGTAGCGGAAAAGTCATGACAAACGGTGATTGGCCTTCATTTGCGGCCGGTCAGGTAGATTGCGGCTCTACCGCTATGAATGATGATGTACAAAAAAAGTCGTAACTGAATAGTATTTTGGATCCGATACGCGGTCTAGTGGGCCACGTGGGTGAAGTCAGTGCCCGGATGTAGTCCGAAGGCCTGTTCCAGGTTCAGCTCTTCAATCAGCTGGTCACCAGCCTGCAGGCCATATTCACGCTGTATTTCGCCAAGCAGCAGGCGCACTGCATTGCGGTTGTAACCGCTGCCGAAGCTGATCTGTTGTTTGATAATCTCGCGTGCCTTGTCGATAGTCATGGGTAAATCACCATACGTTATTGGAAATAGTAGCAAACCATCGGCTGAACATTTCCCTGAAACCCCCTGGGTTGAATGATCTTTGACTACCCACATCTAATGACAATAATACACCTCATCAGGGGCGTAGGCGGTAACTATTGTGAAGATACACATACGACAGCTATTCGACTGGCAATCGAGCACCTATACCTACCTGGTATGGGAAGCAAACAGCCGCGAGGCGGCGATTATCGACTCTGTGAACGTACGGATCGAACGTGATGCCAGGTTGATCGATGAATTGGACCTGACCCTGAAATTCGCCTTGGAAACCCATATTCACGCAGACCACATCACAGGAAGCGGACAGCTTCGCGAACGGCTGGGCTGTCAAGTGGCGCTGCATGAAAAGGCGGCATGCGATTGCGCTGATCTCAAACTGAGCGATGGCGATATCGTTCATCTGGGTAATGCAAAGCTCGAGATCATCTACACGCCGGGGCATACCGATAACGATATCTCCATTCATGCCGAAGGAGTGGTTTTCACCGGCGATATCCTCTTGATACGCGGCAGTGGCCGTACTGACTTTCAGTCGGGGGATCCTGGCTTATCCTACGACTCAATCACCCAACGGTTGTTCACCCTTGCGGATGATACGGTGATATATCCAGCCCATGATTATAACGGTTTCACCAGCAGCACGGTGGGCGAAGAGAAGCGTTGCAATCCCAGGTTGGGGAACGCAACCCCACGTAGTGACTATATTCAAATCATGCAGGCAATGAAGCTGGACAAGCCGGAGCACATGGATATCGCGATACCCGGTAACCTGTCGTGCGGCCTGAAATAATGCAACGGGAAAACCTGGAGAAAATGCTCGAACAGGGGAACGACAACGCCCTGTTACGCTATACATTGGGTTCGCTCTGTTTGAAGGAAAAGGATGCGGATATGGCGGTAAGGCATCTGGCCGAGGCGCTGAAACAAGATCCGAACCATTCAGCAAGTTGGAAATTGTATGGTAAGGCGCTGGCCGCGTTGAACAGGGAGGAAGAGGCAAGGAAGGCCTATCGGCAGGGGATTGCCGTAGCCGAGGCCCGCGGAGATGTCCAGGCAGCCAAAGAGATGGGTGTCTTTTTGAAGCGGCTCGAATAAGAATCTGAAAACGAGTTTAAATATAGGACCGGCCGTGCTGAAAACAGGCATGTTAGTTTTAACCTGCGGTACCCGGTGGTCATCTCTATCAGACCGGCAATGACTATTGAGTTTCAATTAAATCGGAACCAATGATTGGTCAGCAATCACTTAAAAAATTCAAATAATCGAAGAGTCAAGACGGATATGGATCAACCCGATAAGCAACAGGTCAAAGAGTACCTGCTACAACTGCAACAGACGATTTGCTGTGCCTTGGAAGAGGAGGATGGCAAAGCACGCTTTTTCCAGGATAGCTGGCAGCGTGAGCCCGGCGCGCACCTGGGAGGAGGGGGTATCAGCGCGGTCCTCCAGGAGGGTGAAGTATTCGAACAGGCCGGAGTCAATTTTTCCCATGTCACCGGTGATCGGTTGCCCGGCTCGGCGACCGCACATCGACCGGAACTGGCGGGACGCGCTTTCGAAGCCATGGGTGTATCCTTGGTCATTCATCCCAACAACCCCTATGTACCCACATCGCATGCCAATATCCGTTTTTTTATCGCAGAAAAAGCGGACCAGTCGCCGGTATGGTGGTTTGGCGGCGGTTTCGATCTCACGCCCTACTACGGTAATGACGAGGATTGCCGGCATTGGCACAAAATGGCCAATCTGGCCTGCCGCCCCTTTGGTGACGGCGTTTACGCCAAATACAAGGCCTGGTGCGATGACTATTTCTATCTCAAACACCGCCAGGAGCCGCGCGGCATCGGCGGCCTCTTCTTCGATGATCTCAATGAGTGGGGATTTGAAAAGTGCTTCGATTTCATGCAGAGCGTGGGTGATCACTATCTTCTGGCCTACATGCCGATCGTAAAACGACGCCGCGATAGCAAGTATGGCGAGCGGGAGCGTAATTTTCAGCTCTATCGCCGCGGCCGATACGTGGAGTTCAATCTGGTTTACGATCGGGGCACACTGTTCGGTCTGCAGTCGGGGGGGCGTACAGAATCGATACTGATGTCCCTGCCGCCCCTGGTGCGCTGGCAATACAATTGGCAGCCGGAGTCGGGCAGTGCGGAGGCGCTACTCTATGATCGTTATCTCAAGCCGAGGGAATGGTTAGGGCCCGTTGACAGGCCCTAGCGAAATCACACCATGAAACCCTACTCAGAAGCCTGTGATGAGAACAAAGCGCCCATCCTGGAAGTGCTTCTACGCCTGTTCCGTGATGTTCAGACCGTCCTTGAGATCGGCAGCGGTACCGGTCAGCATGCGGTCCACTTCGCTGCCGCCATGTCCCACCTAACCTGGCAGACCAGTGACATGGAGGAGAATCACCCGGGGATCCGTGCCTGGTTGCGGGAGGCCGCTCTGCCCAATGTCCGCAATCCGGTCGGGCTGGATGTGAGCCGTGCATGGCCTGCCGCGGAGTATGATGCGATCTTCAGTGCCAATACCACTCACATCATGTCATGGCCTGAAGTCGAACTGATGTTTCAGGGAGTCGGGCAGGTGCTGAAACGAGGAGGCTGTTTCGCGCTCTACGGCCCATTCAATTATCAGGGAGGGTATACCAGCGAAAGCAATCAACGGTTTGATCAGTGGCTGAAATCAAGGGATCCCTTGAGTGGTATTCGGGATTTCGAGATGCTTGATGAACTCGCCGCTGCAAATCATCTGATCCTCTCCGAGGATGTGGAGATGCCTGTGAATAACCGAATCCTGGTGTGGTTCAGGGATCGCTGAACGGCACGCGAAGACTCTCGCAGAAGCAATCTCAGGCGTATTTAATCTGTTGAAAAACATGGAGATATCTTCTTCTCTTCCGGTTCAGGCGTGGTTCAGTTTCAACCTCGTAAGCTTTAACCATATCGAGAGAGTGACTCACAAGTCAGGATTAAAGCTTAGAGACCAGGAGAGAAGAGATGAAGACAGAGGCATTGACAATTGGTACAGCACTCATGATTGCATCGATGACAGCCGCTGCCGGTCAGCGCGACTACTTTCACGATACCGCCAAGGTTATCGATGTTGAGCCGATCTACCGCAATGTAGAGGTTTCGTATCCCGAGAGAGAGTGCTGGGATCATGAGGTCGACCGCTATCATCCGGATGGACGCCGTTACACCGGCACGGTTTTGGGCGGCATTATCGGCGGCGTGGTCGCGAACAAGATCAGTCGAGGCCGTGGTCGAGGCAGAGATGCCGCCACCCTGGCGGGCACTCTGCTCGGTGGCGCCATCGGTCACGATATCAGTCAGCAGCACCGGGGCGGGCACCACACCACATCGGTGGAACGCCGTTGTGAAGTCATACACCACACCCGCTATGAGGAACAATTGGTCGGCTATGATGTAACATATCGGTATAAGGGGCGTGAATTCACTACCCGCACCAACAATCATCCCGGGAAACGGATTCCGGTTGCGGTAACTGTCAGACCAATGGGCGATGATTAGAGCCAACACTACACAAATCCAAGACGATGACGAATAGAACTCGATTCATATCCAAGACGCTGTTGTGCGCACTGCTGCTGATATCCGGCACCTATGCCAAAGGCGATATGAGCCTGGATCAAGCGGTGGAGCAGGCCAAACAGCGCCTGGGAGGTCGAGTGATCTCCGCCGAGACGCGGGAACGTGATGGCGAACGGGTTCACAACGTCCGTATCCTTACCAAGGACGGCAAGGTGCGTAGATTGCGGATCAATGCCGAAGGCGGTCGCCGCCACCACAAGGGTCGCCGGTGATTGGTGCGTTCAATAACTGATCATGAATCTCGGAACAGGCCGTTTTCAGCAATTTTCAACTGACCTGACGATAAGTCCAGGTATCGGATCTGCAGATGCGTGTACTATTAGTAGAGGATGAAGCGGATATTCGCGAGCCATTGGCGGATAAACTGCGCAACCAGGGTTATACCGTAGATAGCGCCGAGGATGGTGCCGCCGGACTGTTTCTCGGCAGGGAGTATGGTATCGACGTGGGTATCGTCGATATCGGCTTGCCGAAGTTGTCAGGGATCGAGTTGATCAGGGAGCTGCGTAAGCTGGACAAGCATTTTCCGATTCTGATTCTGACCGCCCGCGGCAACTGGCAGGACAAGGTAGAGGGGCTGGAGGCGGGCGCCGATGACTATCTGGTCAAACCTTTCCACGTGGAAGAACTGCTGGCCCGTCTTAATGCACTGTTGCGGCGTACCGGCGGTTGGTCACAACCGGTGCTTTCGGGTGGTCCGGTGGAACTCGATACCCGTACCCAGTCGGTCACCCTGCATGGTGAACCGGTGGAGTTGACAGCCTATGAGTACAAGGTGCTCGAGTACATGATGCTGCATGCCGGTAAGGTAATCTCCAAGACCGATCTTACTGAGCATATCTACGACCAGGATCGGGATCGCGACAGTAATACCATCGAGGTGTTCGTACGCCGCCTGCGAAAAAAGCTCGATCCGGATGAGCGCTACAAACCGATAGAAACTCTCCGTGGCCGAGGTTACCGCTTTGCCCTCGAACGCTGATCCTTTCCACTGTTACCACTAAGGGAGCAAAACGGCCTGGATGGGACAAGTTCGTACCTTCTCCATACATCAACGCCTGTTGTTGGCGGCCAGTCTGGTATTGAGCGCCTTTCTTGGATTGACGGGACTGGCCCTCGACAAGGCGTTCCGTTCAGCCAGTGAAGAGGCGCTACAGGCCCGCCTTTACAGCAGTGTCTATGCACTTTTGGCGGCGGCAGAGGAGGATGAAGCGGGACGACTCAGGATGCCTCAGGTATTGACCGATCCCCGTTTCAACCGACCGGAATCGGGACTTTATGCCCAGGTCAGCGGCACGCAGGAGAGCTACCTCTGGATATCCCCCTCTTCGGTGGGCCACAAGCTTGGCTTTGTACGCGAAATGCAGCCGGGCGACTCGAAATTCGAACAGTTCAAGCTCGATGGTGCTGCTACCATGGGATTGAGCTTCGGTGTGGTTTGGGAGGATTTCCAAGGGCGTGAACTGCAATATGTCCTGGCGGTGGCGGAGGACTTGAAACCGTTGCAGGAACAGATTGCCGCATTCCGCGACACTCTTTTTCTCTGGCTTGGCGGCGCAGCGCTGCTGCTGTTGCTGGTACAGGGCTGGGTGTTGCGCTGGGGATTGCATCCGTTGCGGGAAGTGGCGCAGGCGCTGACCGAGATTGAGTCGGGTCGCGAGGATCAGCTGAAGGGAGACTATCCGAAGGAGCTGGATCGTCTGACCTCGAATATCAATTCCCTGATTCGCCATGCCCAGGCCCGTCAACAGCGTTATCGTGACAGTCTCGGTGACCTTGCCCATAGCCTCAAGACACCACTGGCGGTTTTGCAGGGTGTCGCTGAGAATGAAAGTGACAATCAGCAGGCAATTAAAAATACGCTGCGCGAACAGGTCGAGCGCATGAACCAGATCGTCAGCCATCAGCTGCAACGGGCGGCAGCCTCAGGGAGCAGCGTGCTGACCCAAAACCTGTCCGTCAAACCGCTGGTGGAACGTATCGCGGGCTCTCTGGAAAAGGTCTATCGGGAACAGAGAATAACCTGGGATCTTGAAGTTGCAGAGGGGGTCCTTTTCCGTGGCGATGAGGGCGATCTTATGGAACTTCTGGGGAACCTGATGGAAAACGCCTGCAAATACGGTCATGGCCATGTTCGGATCAGGGCAGTAACAGGGAAGGATCTCCATCTAAGCGTGGAGGACAATGGAAAGGGTATTCCAGAAGATCAGGTGCAATCGGTGTTACAGCGAGGACATCGTGCCGACCAGCAGCTGCCCGGTCAGGGAATCGGACTCTCGGTCGCTGCCGATATTGTCGCAGCGTATGGGGGGCGGATCGAAATAGGTGTGGCCGAACAGTTGGGTGGCGCGGCCGTGCAGGTATATCTCCCCGGAGGATGAAGACCTTCCAACCATTCAGAAAAAGGGCCGGTGTTCTAATCGTTCAATGGTCTGCTACCTGGCTTAACCTGAGGAAGTTATCCAAGCGATGGGGTGTAATCTCGGCACTCTCCAGGGCCGCCTGAATGGCGCAACCCGGTTCATGGTCGTGACTGCAATTATGAAACCGGCAGCGACCGAGAAACGGCCGGAATTCGATAAACCCCTGTTCCAGTTCCTGCCGGGAAAGATCGGTAAGGCGAAAGCTGCGCACACCCGGTGAATCGATCAGTTCGCCACCCTGGGGAAGGGTATAACAGGTTGCCGCCGAGGTGGTGTGTCTGCCCAGGCCGGTCGCATTGGAGAGGCGTCCTGTTTCCACCTTCATCGATGGCAGCAGTGCATTGACCAGTGATGACTTGCCCACCCCTGACTGTCCCAGCATGATACTTGTCTCATCCTTCAGATTATCGATCAGAAGATCCAATCCATGTTCACGTTTGGCGCTTACCCCGATAACCGTATATCCGATCGACCTATATGGTTCAAAGCGCCTTATGAATTCATGCTCTGTTCCCCCTCCCAGCAGGTCGATCTTGTTGATGGCGATCAAGGGTGGGATACCTATGGTTTCGGCAGTCACCAGATACTGGTCCAGAAGGTAGCCACTGGGTTCCGGCTTGGGCGCGAGCACTATCACCAGTTGGGTGATATTGGCCGCCAATGGTTTGTGTCTGCCGCTGTAATCGGGGCGGCTGAGGACACTGCTTCGAGGTTGCAGCGCCGTCACCACACCGGTGGTTTCATCCACCTGGTGCCAAATGACCCAATCACCACAGACAGGATGGCCGATATGTTGCCGTGTCTGACAGCGAAACAGCTTGCCCTGTGCGTCCATGACACCCAGGGTTGCACCGTGGCGGATGACAACGCGTCCCTCCAGCGCCGGGTTGTCCCCAGCCTCTGAAAGTGATTGCCTGGCCTTTGAATCGAGTCGTTTGCGACGTTTCTCCTGTATGGCCTGAATGCGTGTTTTCTGTTGTTTGGTCAGGCGACGTTTGGCCATCGAAAGCCTCAGGGTTTGATGCCGAATTTGTAGAACTCCAAATTGAGGTATGCCGCGGTACTTTCGATCTGATCATCAAACCAGGACAGGCCAAGATTCTGTTGACAAAAGCGTACCTGTTTGTGCAGCCCCGGCAGGGAGGTAACACGTCGGTTATCCCGCGTATAGACTTCACTGCCGTGACACTTGACGCAGTGTTCTTCGTTTAACTGCTTTCCCATTGCGGGGTCGGCCGCCAGTGAGGTTGTTGATGCGAGAGTCAGCATCATTGCGGGTATCACGGTTTTGATCATTTGCTATCTCCATTGACCAGTGGGTTCTGTTGTTCCGCAAACGACTGGTAATCACCTCTCTTCCAGTCATCGGCGCTCGCTATCTTTATGGGGGAGTGGGAAAATATGGCTGACATAGATATAAATACAGGTCTATCGATTCCGGATATTGGCGATACGCACGGGCGCCGGCGGGTGGCTGTCATGAAACAGTGAATAGAGCGGATCCGGTGTCAGGGTGCTGGCGTTGTCCTGGTAGAGTTTGACCAATGCCTGCACAAGAAACTCTCCATTCGTCTGCCTGACGGCATAGTTGTCGGCCTGAAACTCGTAACGACGGGACAGGTAACTCCCCAGGGGTGTAAAAAAGATGGTGAAAACCGGAATCGCCAGCATAAACAGCAGCAGGGCGGCAGCATTGGAGGGGTGGCTGATCCCCAGGCCGTTATAGAACCATGGCTGTTGAGAGAGCCAGCCCAGCAGGGCCAATCCGAGCAGAGAGAGGAGACCCATCAACAACATCTGTTTCAGGATATGTTTGTAGCGGAAATGGCCAAGCTCGTGGGCCAGGACCGCTTCCATCTCATCAATCGTCAATGCATCCAGCAGGGTGTCGAAAAAGACAATGCGCTTGCTTTTGCCGAAACCGGTGAAATAGGCATTGCCGTGATTAGAACGTTTTGAGCCGTCCATGACAAAGATGCCGTCGCTGGTAAATCCGCATCGTTGCAATAGGGACTGGATACGGTTCCGCATATCGCCATCATCCAATGGGGTAAATCGATTGAACAACGGGGCGATAAACTTTGGGTAAGCCCAGCTCAGGGTCAGCGTGAAGCCCATCCAGACGATCCATGCGGCAAGCCACCAGTATTGACCGGCACCTTGCATGAGTTGCAGGACGATCCAGAGCAGGGGGCCTCCCAGCATGATGGAGAGCATGAGGCCGAGCAGACGGTCCTTGAGATATTGCTGCGGGGTGGTGCGGTTGAAACCGAAGGCAGTTTCCAGGCGGAATGTCCGATAGAGGTCGAACGGCATTTCCAGCAGGCTGTTGATGAGGAAGAAGGAGAAGATGAAAAGCATGCCGATGGTGATCTCTTCCCAGGCAAGGCCGCGCCACAAGTGATCGAGTAGATCGAGTCCTCCTCCCAGGGTCCATATGAGCAGCAGTGAGACACCCACCACGGCTTCAAGGATCGCAAGGCGTCCTTTGGCCTGGGTGTAGTCCGCTGCCTTCTGATGCTCGTTGAGTGTCACTCTATCGCTGAATTCCCCCGGTACATGACTACGATGTCGAGAGACGTGCCCAAGGTGCCGCAACAGCAACCAGAGCTGAAGCAAGGTGCCAATCGCGAGAAATGTGAGGAACAGTTGGGTAAATATCGGCATCAGTCCAGTTTGTTAACTCAGTCGGAGGTGTACGAATGTTCTATTAGATCATTCCAGATGAAAAATGCTCACAGTATTTCAGTACCTAGAATACAGAGAGTGGCAGCTTCCTGCTAGAATCTGGCGGCTGATAGTGAAAAAGGATAACAAAATGCCTGTTGATGCCTCCAACCTGATATGGATAGATTTGGAAATGACTGGGCTCGATCCTCAGAATGATGAGATTATCGAGATCGCGACGATTGTCACCGATGCACGACTAACCATCCTGGCTGAGGGGCCCACGATCGCAATACACCAGTCACAACAAAGGCTGGATGCCATGGATGAGTGGAATCAACGACAACATGGCGCCTCCGGGCTGATCGAGCGTGTCCAGAAGAGTGACTATGATGAGGCGCGGGCAGAGGTTGAAACCCTGGATTTTTTGCAGTATTACCTGCCCGGTGGCGCATCGCCCATGTGTGGCAACAGCATATGTCAGGATCGGCGTTTCCTGGCACGGACGATGCCGAAGCTTGAGGCCTTTTTTCACTACCGGAATCTGGACGTCAGTACCCTGAAGGAGCTGATGAATCGATGGGCGCCGTCACTGAGCGAGGGATTCTCGAAAGCGGGAAAACATCTCGCACTGGATGACATCAAGGATTCCATCAATGAATTGCGCTACTACCGGGACCATTTCCTGCGTCTGCCCTGACATCCGCGATCTATTTCATTAGTGTTAACAGGCCCTAATAACCCGGATAGCTTTTTCGATGTTGTTGCAAGGCCCATGCAATGTGTTCACCTAGCAGTGGCGAGCTGTTTTCGAGGCGCTCTTGCAGGGCGGTCACAACCCCTGCATTTGTGGGGGCGTTGCCCAGGGCAACGGCGATATTTCTTAACCAGCGGGTATGGCCTAAGCGCCGGATCGCAGATCCTTTGGTACGCTGCAGGAAAGTGGCCTCGTCCCAAGTGAAGAGTGTAACAAGGGTGGCGCTGTCGAGGGAGGCGCGGGGGAGGAAATCGATCTCACGGGTAAGCTGGGCGAAACGGTTCCATGGGCAGACCTGCATACAGTCATCGCAGCCAAATATTCTGTTGCCCATGTCTCGTCTGAGATGCTCGGGTATCGAGCCATGGAGTTCGATGGTCAGATAGGAGATACAACGTCTGGCATCCAGTTGATAGGGCGCTACGATAGCCTGTGTGGGGCAACAGTCGATACAGGCCGAGCAGTCACCGCAATGATCTTGAGCCGGCGAGTCGCAAAGTAACGGTATGTCGGTATAGATCTCTCCAAGAAAAAACCAGGAGCCGGCGTTTCTGGCGATCAGGTTGGTATGCTTGCCGATCCAGCCAAGACCTGCTTTTTGCGCCAGGGGTTTTTCCATCACCGGCGCCGAGTCGACAAAGACCCTGCAGTCGGCGTTATTCACCTCGGTGCGGATCAAATCCACCAGTTTCTGCAATCGCTTGCGTAACAGCTTGTGGTAGTCGCGTCCCAAGGCGTAACGCGCAACAAATGCCCGCTCCGGATCTGCAAGGATTCGTTCGGACTGATTCAGGGATTCAGGTAGATAGTTCAATCTGGCTGATATGATCCTGGTGGTGCCTGGTTCCAGTTCCGCGGGACGGCTGCGCTTGGTGCCATGTTTTTCCATATAGCCCATGTCCCCGTGAAAACCTTTTGCAAGCCACGCCTCGAGCTTGGCTTCCGCATCGGTCAGGTCCGTGTCCGCGATACCGATGGCGCTCAATCCCAGGGAGTTGGCCCAAGTCTTTATCTTGCGGGTCAACAGTGCCAGTTGTGTATGCTGCAATGCGTATTGCATAGAGATCGTTCATTCGGATGCAACGGCTGGGAAACTCGCCTGAGCGGGTGTCGGTGTGCTAGGGCCGATTGGATTAGTGTTAACAGGCCCTAGACAAAAATGGAGACCCCCCAGCTCTGCTGGGGAGGCATCAACAGTTTGACAGAAACAGTAGTCTCATAGTAACCCCAAAGCGTGAGCCGCCAAGCAACACGCTAAGGAGAAACCATGAGACAAGTAGAAAGTTTAAGCCACACAAGATGGGAGTGTAAGTACCATATTGTTTTTATTCCGAAGTACCGGAGGAAGACGCTTTTTGGGCAGATCAGGCAAGAGCTTGGAGAGGTATTTCATCGGCTGGCGAGGCAGAAAGAGAGTTTGATAGAGGAAGGGCATGTTATGGCAGATCATGTCCATATGATGATATCGATGCCACCAAAATATACGGTATCGCAGGTAGTTGGTTTTATCAAAGGGAAAAGTGCGATCCACATAGCCCGTACCTACCTGGGTCGAAAAAGGAACTATGTTGGCCATCATTTCTGGGCCAGGTGATATTTTACCTCGACGGTAGGTAGGGATGAGCAGGTGATTCGGGAGTATATACGGTACCAGGAAGCGGAAGACCATAGGATTGATCAGTTATAGTTGATGTAACAGCCCCTTTGAGGGGCTCAAGGAGCCAATAGGCTCCGTTTTACAGACCGCTTCGAGCGGTTCACAACTAAAGCCCCCGGCTTTGCCGGGGGATACTTACTATAACCCGGCTCTCAAGCTCCACCTGTCTGTCCGCCTCCGGTTATCATATGTGCCGAATACCCATCATACCGGGTTATCGAATCGATAACCTGTGCCAGTGATTGAAAGAAATGGTGTAGCCATGCCTCGTCATCTAGGCGCTTGATATCCCCGAATTCCCACAAGTATCAATCATAAATCCTTCGCTGGCCGTCGACTGTTACAGCAATTGGCATCGATGACGGATCAGGGCTTTTGAACCCTCGTCCGCAACAGGGTATGGTTTGCCCAAGCGATGAGTTGTATACGCTTTGTGAAACGTCGACTTGCCATGAGATTTATCGAATGCGTGCTATGCCACATACCGAGGAACTGCCTTATGCCCTCTATCGGGCGAGGCAGGTAAGGGAGTTCGATCGTATCGCCATTGAAGAATACGATATTCCTGGTGCGGAACTGATGGAACGTGCCGGCAGCGGCGCTTATCGGTTCTTGAAACAACATTGGCCGGACCTGCCCGAGATCGTCGTGGTCTGTGGTATGGGAAATAACGGTGGTGATGGATACGTCGTTGCCCGGTTGGCAGGTCAGGCTGGTCTGCGGGTACGGGTATTGCAGTTGGGCGACGCCCTGCAGCTTAAGGGCGATGCCCTGATGATGGCGGAGTCCTGGACGGCGCTGGGCCATCCAATCGAACCCTTCGAGGATTTGGGGGACCCCGACCTTATCGTGGACGCGGTTTTGGGCACGGGACTCGAACGGGATGTCACCGGTCGTTGGGCATCGGCCATCGAACAGATAAACAGGCATCGTGCAGAGGTGTTGGCCATCGACATACCATCCGGGCTACATGCCGATACCGGCCGTATTATGGGCTGCGCCATCGAGGCGGCCGCCACCATCAGTTTCATCGGCCTGAAACAGGGGATGTTCACCGGACGTGGCCCGGATTGCTGTGGTGAAATCGTTTTCGATGCCCTAGGGATTCCTGCGCGTGTCTATGCCCATCAAGTACTTGCCTGCAAGCGTATCGATTGGCGGAAGCGGTGTGGACTGGTCACACCCAGGCGCCGTACTGCACATAAGGGTGATTTCGGGCATCTTTTGGTTATCGCCGGTGACAGGGGGTATCCGGGTGCCGCCCGCCTGGCAGCAGAAGCGGCCGCCCGAAGTGGGGTAGGACTGGTGACCCTGGCAACCCATCCCGACCATGCCCACTGTATAAACCTTGGCCGCCCGGAGCTGATGGTGCGGGGAGTGAGTGAGGTGCAGGAGATAGAACAGCTGACGCAGCGGGCTGATGCCCTGGTTCTGGGGCCTGGCCTTGGACGAAATGCGTGGGGAGATATGTGTTACCGGGCCGCCCTCGATTCCGCCTTGCCGATGGTCATCGATGCGGATGGTCTCAACTGGCTGGCCGAGCGGCCGCAGCAACGCGAGAATTGGATCCTGACACCGCACCCGGGGGAGGCATCGAGGCTTCTCGGTTATGATACGGAGAGGGTTGAAAATGACAGATTTCAAGCGGCTGAAAAGATACAGCAGCGCTTTGGCGGCGTGGTGATACTGAAAGGGGCGGGCTCTCTGATATGTGATGGGAGCGCCCAACCCGCTTCACTCTGCAGTGACGGCAATCCCGGAATGGCCACGGGGGGGTGCGGTGACGTCTTAAGCGGTATCATTGGTGCATTCATGGCACAGGATTATAACTATCGCGAGGCCGCCGAGATGGGAGTCTGTCTACATGCCGCCGCGGGCGACCGGGCCGCTGCGAAGGGTGAGATCGGTCTCTTGGCAGGTGACCTGCTGCCTGAAGTCAGAACCCTTCTGAATGAGGCGCGCCCGTGTTTGAAATAGAGGTTGAAGGCGAAGAGCGGCAGGAGGCGGTCGGCGCCTGTCTGGCGTTGAACTGCAGCCCGCCCTTTATTGTCTATCTCGAGGGTGATCTCGGGACAGGAAAGACAACCCTGGTCAGGGGGTTTCTGAGGCAGCTTGGGTATCAGGGAAGGGTAAAGAGCCCGACATATACACTGCTTGAGCCCTACGACTTTGCGGGTCGTTCCTATTACCATTTTGACCTCTATCGTCTGTCCGATCCCCGGGAGTTGGATTATTTAGGTATTGAGGGTCTGCTGAATAGCGATGCATTACTGTTGATAGAGTGGCCCGAGAAAGGGGCTGGCGTGTTGCCGCAAGCGGATCTGATGATTCGTTTCATGCACCATGATCAGGCACGTGTGCTCAAATTTGACGCTGGGACAGAGCGGGGCGCAGAATCTCTCCTGCAGTTGCAAAAAGCAGTGGCAAAAGTTTACCTGATTACCCCTAAACCTCAGCCATTCTCAAGAGGCGATATGGCATAGGTGGAGTGCGAAGAGCGGCAAAAAGCAATCGTTCAATCATGGCGGGTAAATCGAAACGGCGGTTAAACCGATATTCGAACTCAGCAAGATAACGCGACACATGTTTATCTCGAATCGCATGAAAAGTACCCAACAGACTGTTTTTGACATTACCCAACATCGTGTTTACCCATTTGAAGCACGAATACCGGACACTTTGGCGCCCACCACCCGTCACCATGGGGTTATGATGGCAATCAGCGGTTGTCACGCCACTAAAGCACCAAAGCCCATCGGTAAAGACTTCGCTGCCAGGCATCAAGCAGGAGCGGGCGTAGCGGGCGATTTCACGTTTGCGGAAGCCCCTTACACGACGCAGTTGAATTTTCATGGGCCTGCCGTCCCGCGTCGTCTCAACAGCAGCTACGAAAGGGATTTTGTTGCGCGACCCACGACCACGCTTACCGGCTTGCTCGCCTCCGAGATAAGCATCATCCAATTCGATGCGACCGGCCAGTTTTTTTCCACGCTCACGTTCCATCATCACCTGCATCAACTTATGCTTGAGTCGCCAGGCCGTATTGTAGTTCACCCCGATTTCGCGGGAAAGTTGCAGCGCCGAGATACTTTTCTTGCGTTGGGTCAACAGATAGATCGCAAGAAACCACGTTCTCAGCGGCAGCTTGGTGCCATGGAAGATGCTGCCGGCGGTCAGGGAAGTCTGATGATGGCACTTGTGACATTGATATATCTGACGCTTTTTGAGTTCACAGCCTGTTGTGTTGCCGCACTCAGGGCAGACATAGCCCGTCGGCCAGCGCAAATCATACAATGCCTGTCGACACTGATCCTCGGTCCCATATTGTTCCAGAAAATCGTGCAAACCAAGACCTTTTTGAAATTGAATAGTATTTCTCGGCATGATGAAATCCTCTTTTATTCAGTAGGTTCCATTATGCTTGCACCACAGGCTCAATAGCTGAGCCTCATGAGTAATCAGGAAAGTTTAAGTTTTTCCTGATTACCCCTAAACCTCAGCCATTCTCAAGAGGCGATATGGCATAGGTGGAGTGCGAAGAGCGGCAAAAAGCAATCGTTCAATCATGGCGGGTAAACCGAAACGGCGGTTAAACCGATATTCGAACTCAGCAAGATAACGCGACACATGTTTATCTCGAATCGCATGAAAAGTACCCAACAGACTGTTTTTGACATTACCCAACATCGTGTTTACCCATTTGAAGCACGAATACTGGACACTTTGGCGCCCACCACCCGTCACCATGGGGTTATGATGGCAATCAGCGGTTGTCACGCCACTAAAGCACCAAAGCCCATCGGTAAAGACTTCGCTGCCAGGCATCAAGCAGGAGCGGGCGTAGCGGGCGATTTCACGTTTGCGGAAGCCCCTTACACGACGCAGTTGAATTTTCATGGGCCTGCCGTCCCGCGTCGTCTCAACAGCAGCTACGAAAGGGATTTTGTTGCGCGACCCACGACCACGCTTACCGGCTTGCTCGCCTCCGAGATAAGCATCATCCAATTCGATGCGACCGGCCAGTTTTTTTCCACGCTCACGTTCCATCATCACCTGCATCAACTTATGCTTGAGTCGCCAGGCCGTATTGTAGTTCACCCCGATTTCGCGGGAAAGTTGCAGCGCTGAGATACTTTTCTTGCGTTGGGTCAACAGATAGATCGCAAGAAACCACGTTCTCAGCGGCAGCTTGGTGCCATGGAAGATGCTGCCGGCGGTCAGGGAAGTCTGATGATGGCACTTGTGACATTGATATATCTGACGCTTTTTGAGTTCACAGCCTGTTGTGTTGCCGCACTCAGGGCAGACATAGCCCGTCGGCCAGCGCAAATCATACAATGCCTGTCGACACTGATCCTCGGTCCCATATTGTTCCAGAAAATCGTGCAAACCAAGGCCTTTTTGAAATTGAATGGTATTTCTCGGCATGATGAAATCCTCTTTTATTCAGTAGGTTCCATTATGCTTGCACCACAGGCTCAATAGCTGAGCCTCAGGGGTAATCAGGAAGTTTTTTTAAAAGAAACCGACCTATCTGCCAGAAAACCTTGGAAAAATGATTATAGCATGCTATTTTTAGGATGAATTTGCTCATATACAAAGGTCATGGGGAAATGAGGAAGCGTTGCCTATTGCTGCTGCTGATCTTGCTAAGCAGTCTCCCTCTCTACGCAAATCAGTCTCAGATCACCGGATTACGCATCTGGTCTGCCCCCGACCATGTCAGACTGGTATTCGATGCCAACAGTCAGATCAGCCACAAGATTTTTACCCTGAAGGGGCCTGACCGGTTGGTGCTCGATCTGAAAAATACCACCCTGACAGAACATCTTCCCGACCCGACCAAGGAGAACAAGATCATCCGGGGAATGCGGTCTGCGGTTCGCAACAAGCGCGATATGCGGGTTGTCTTCGATCTCAGGAGCGCGGTCAAACCGAAGAGTTTTTCACTCAAGCCCAATCGGGAGTATGGTCACCGCCTGGTTGTCGATCTGTATGACGGCAAAGCCACCACCAGTCGGCGTTCACAACCGGTGAAGACGGCAAAGGCGCTGGGAAGACGGGATGTGGTGATAGCCGTGGATCCGGGGCACGGTGGCGAGGATCCGGGCGCACGCGGCCTCAAGGGGACGTATGAAAAGGATGTGGTATTGGCGATTGCGCGTAAACTGGTCACTTCGATCAATAAGCAGGAGGGGATGCGGGCGGTACTGATTCGGGATGGTGATTACTATCTCGGCTTGCGTAAACGTATCGCCAAGGCGAGAGAGCATCAGGCTGACCTGTTCGTGTCGATTCATGCCGATGCCTTTCACGATCCGAAGGTGCGTGGCTCATCCGTCTACACCCTGTCAAGAAGCGGTGCCTCCAATGAAGCTGCCCGTTGGTTGGCTGAAAGGGAGAACAGCGCGGATCTCGTCGGTGGCGTCTCTCTCGAGGATAAGGATGACATGCTTGCCTCGGTGTTGTTGGATCTTTCCCAGATCGGTACCTTGCAGGCAAGTTCAGAGGCCGCCAATAGGGTGTTGAAGCAGCTCAAAACGCTTGGAAAAACCCATAAGCGAAAGGTGCAACAGGCGGGTTTTGTGGTATTGAAGTCACCGGATATCCCTTCCATGCTGGTGGAGACCGCCTTCATCTCCAACCCGGATGAAGAGCGCCGTCTGAGAAGCGTGAAACATCAGCAAATGGTGGCTACCGCCCTGATGAAAGGCATTCGCACCTATTTCAAGTTCCAGCCGCCACCAGGTACTTTGCTTGCCTCCAACCAGGCTAAGAAGGCGCCGCGAAAGCATGTTATCTCCCGCGGTGAAACACTGATCGCCATCGCCAATCGATATCAGGTCAGTATCAGCCGTCTGCGCAACGCCAACGAATTGAAGGGCGATACCATCCGTATCGGCCAGGTACTGCAGATCCCCGGCGGCTGATCAACAGACCATCCTGCCTTTCCACTCACTTAGCCATGGCCCGTTTCCGGGATGGATGGCACAATACCCCATTCCCACAGCCTCCACCGACGACTGCCGCCTGCCGACTATGCCTATACGAATCCTGCCCCCTCAACTGATCAATCAGATTGCCGCCGGCGAAGTGGTGGAGCGTCCGGCATCGGTGGTCAAGGAGTTGGTGGAGAACAGTCTTGACGCCGGGGCGCGAAAGATCGATGTCGAGATCGACCAGGGGGGGATCAAACGTATCCACATTCGTGACGATGGTGCCGGTATTGAACAGCGGGAGTTGACCATGGCATTGTCTCGACATGCCACCAGCAAGGTCATCCAATTCAAGGATTTGGAGTCATTGCAAAGCATGGGGTTCAGGGGTGAGGCGCTGCCCAGCATCAGTTCGGTCTCCCGACTCAGGCTGATCTCACGCCGTCAGGAGGCCGAGGAGGCTTGGGAGGTGGCGGGAGATGGTTCAGATGCCGTTACCGAACCCAAGCCGGCGGCACACCCACCAGGCACCAGTGTCGAGGTATGCGATCTGTTTTACAATACCCCGGCAAGGCGTAAGTTTCTGCGCACTGAAAAGACCGAGTTCAACCACATCAGCGCGCTGTTTCAACGTTTTGCCCTGATGCACTTCGGTGTGGGATTCTCTCTCCACCACAATCGCCGTCAGATCTTCGCCTTGCCGCCCTGCAGTGATCGCCGGGACAGAGAGGGGCGCATCCGGGAATTGCTTGGAGCTGGCTTTATGGATCAGGCGCTTGCCATTGAAGAGCAGGCGGGGGACATGATTCTGAGCGGGTGGGTGGCTAGACCGGGTTTTTCCCGCTCACAGGCGGATATGCAGTACTTTTATGTCAATCGGCGAATGGTTCGGGATAAACTGGTAACGCATGCAATTCGACAGAGCTACCAGGATGTACTTTATCACGGCCGTCATCCGGCCTATTTGCTGTTCCTCGGACTTGACCCCCGCAAGGTGGATGTCAATGTCCATCCGACAAAACATGAAGTGCGCTTTCGCGATTCGCGCTCGGTGCACGATTTCATCTATCGGGGCCTGCACCGACTGTTGGCTCAGACCCGGCCCCAGCATGGCCGGGAACAGGAGCCGGTTGTTGAAACGATACCGTCAGTCAAGGAGCCAACAACATCCGGCCACACCCGGCAGCAGGGTATGGATTTGCGTGTGGCGCAGCGTCCTGCCGCCTATCGGGCGGCATTCATGGCTCAACAACCGGCGCATGCACAGGAATATTCAGAAGCGGAGCCTTCCCGGACGGAGCAGATACCGCCTTTGGGGTTTGCACTGGGACAATTGCATGGTGTCTATATCCTGGCGCAAAACGAAGACGGCCTGGTGCTGGTTGATATGCATGCGGCCCATGAGCGTATCACCTATGAACGCTTTAAGCTGACCTACCATGGTGACGGCATTACCAGTCAACCGTTGTTGCTGCCCGTGACGGTTGCGGTCAGTGCATCAGAGGCGGATTTGGTTGAGGAGTTTCAACCGTTTTTGGATCGACTCGGCATCGAAGTCAGCCGTTTGGGTAGGAGTTCCCTGGCGATCAGGACTATCCCTGCCCTGCTACAGGGAGCTGATGCGGAGAAACTGTTGCGTGATCTGCTCGCTGACCTCGCGGAGTACGGTCACACAGATCGTATGCAGGTCGAGATCGAAAAGGTTTTGGCCACAATGGCCTGCCATGGCTCGGTAAGGGCGAATCGACGTCTCGAATTGGATGAGATGAACGCCTTACTGCGCGATATGGAGAGGACGGAACGGGCGGATCAGTGCAATCACGGCAGACCAACCTGGGTACAGATGTCCCTGAGTGAATTGGACCGGCTCTTCCTGCGGGGTCGCTGAAGTGGAGTTGGAGCAGCATCCACAGTCACTACCACCCGCCATCTTTCTCATGGGTCCCACCGCATCGGGTAAGACCGCACTGGCTGTGGAACTGGTTGAACGCCTGCCACTGGAGATCATCAGTGTGGATTCAGCGCTAATCTACCGGGGAATGGATATCGGCACAGCCAGGCCTGAGCAGGCCACATTGCGGATCGCGCCGCATCGGCTGATAGATATCAGGGATCCATCGGAGAGCTACTCGGCCGCCGCTTTTCGAGAGGACGCACTGACCGAGATGGCCGAAATAACCCGGGCTGGCAAAGTACCCCTGTTGGTCGGCGGCACCATGCTCTATTTCAAGGCGCTGGAAGAGGGGCTTTCAGACTTGCCTGAAGCAGATCCAGGAATCAGGTCGCGCCTGGAGCAAGAGTTGGGCCGGCTCGGATTGGAAGCGTTGCATCAGCGCCTTTCAGGTCTGGATCCGGCGGCAGGCGGGCGGATTCATGCCAACGACCCTCAGCGGATCCTTCGTGCGCTTGAGGTGATTGAAATCAGTGGAAAAACCCTGACTGAACTTCAGCAGGGCTGTGTTGGTCATACATTTCCGTACAGTGTGTTGAAGCTGGTGCGTGCACCTCGGGAGCGAAGCCTGTTACATGCTCGAATTGAGCGGCGTTTCCACGAAATGCTGGCGCAGGGTTTCGAGCGGGAGGTCAGCGCCCTGATGCGTCGGGGCGATCTCTCACCCGCAATGCCGTCAATGAGGGCCGTCGGGTATCGTCAGATGCTCAGCTATCTGTTGGGTGAGTTATCGCGTGAAGAGATGATAGAAAGGGGCATAATTGCCACGCGTCAGCTTGCGAAACGTCAGTTTACCTGGTTGCGCAGCTGTAGAGGGTGTCACTGGCTCGATGAGGAGGGGGATGTGATAGAACAGGCTCTTGGACTGATTTCAAGCTGTTTTAAGTCGTTTTTTATCCCTACCTAGCCTCTTCCCGATGGTTCGGTTACTATTTTTTACTTAATTGCTATTTATGTTTTGTATGCGTGGACAAAAAAACATTGTGCTAAACTTCCGCCTGTGGCGTCGTTTTTACAGTTGCCTGCATACATTATGCATTTGATATCACTGCCTATAATAGAAACACAATAAGGAGAAACTCCATGTCTAAAGGGCAAAGTCTACAAGACCCTTTTTTGAATGCACTGAGGAAGGAACGAGTACCAGTGTCGATTTTTCTTGTCAACGGTATCAAACTGCAGGGACAGATTGAATCCTTTGACCAATTTGTGGTGCTTTTGAAAAACAGTGTCAGTCAAATGGTTTACAAACACGCCATATCGACGGTCGTTCCCGCGCGGAATGTGCGTATTCAGCATGCAAACGGCCAGGGCGAAGAACCAGCACCACCCTCCGGTACTGGTAACTTCTAGTCTTTCCAATCGATTCGCTATCGGGCTTGTGCGACTGAAGCCTGTGAACAGGCCCTGGTTTTGCCCGGTAGCATGACCTGATATTTTCCAGCCTGATCTATCCGATCCAATATGTTTGAACGTCCCAAAGCGGGTGAACGCGCTGTACTTGTCCATCTTGACCTGGGTATGACCAGGGACCGGGATGAGATCAACGAGTTTCGTGACTTGGCAATCTCTGCAGGCGCGGAGATCGTCACGCTTATCTATGGGAGTCGACAGCAACCCGATCCCAAACTGTTTATCGGGCGTGGTAAGGCGGAAGAGATAAAGCATATTGTTGCCGAGGAGAGTGCCGATCTGGTGATTTTTGACCATACACTCTCACCCAGCCAGGAGAGGAACCTGGAACGGGAATTCAAGTGTCGAGTCGTCGATCGTACCGGGTTGATTCTGGATATATTCAGTCAGCGGGCGCGATCATTTGAGGGTAAGCTCCAGGTGGAGCTGGCCCAGTTGCAACACCTCTCTACCCGTCTGGTGAGGGGGTGGACCCATCTGGAACGGCAGAAAGGCGGTATTGGCCTGCGCGGACCGGGTGAGACGCAATTGGAGAGTGACCGTCGATTGTTGAACCAGCGAATTAATCAGATAAAAAGGCGCCTCGAAAGGGTGGATTCTCAGCGTGAACAGGGACGACGGGGGCGTGAAAGAGCCGATATCCCTACAGTTTCCCTGGTTGGCTACACCAATGCGGGTAAATCCACGCTCTTCAATAAACTGGTGGGCTCCAACGTATATGCCGCCGACCAGCTGTTCGCCACCCTTGATCCGACATTGAGGAGACTGGAACTGAAGGGCGAGGGACCGATTGTACTGGCCGACACGGTTGGATTTATCAGCCATTTGCCACACGATCTGGTGGCCGCCTTCAAATCGACCCTGCAGGAGACCACGGATGCCTCTCTGTTACTGCATGTGGTGGATGCCTCCAGCCAGCAGAGGGCGACCTGTATAACGGAAGTCAACGATGTGCTGCGACAAATCGGTGCAGACAAGGTCCACCAGATAGAGATATTTAACAAAACGGATCTACTTGACAATGTTGAACCGAGAGTGGATCGGGACGGGAATGGTCAGATTATACGTATCTGGCTCTCCGCCATTACGGGAGAGGGAGCTGACCTGCTGCATCAGGCACTTGCTGAATTCTTTAGAAAAAACCATGTACAGCAGCGGTTGCGCTTGAATCCGGGGGATGGTCGCTTGCACGCCCTGCTGTTTGAACGCGGTTCGGTGCTTAGTGAGTCGAGTACAGACGAGGGGGGCTGGGAGATGGATATCGATATGCCGGAGCGGGAGTTCCTTAAATTGTTGAAGGAAGAACCTGTACTGGAAAATTGCATTATCGGTTAGTGTGGAGTGTCACAGAACCGATCACGATGTACACTCGGTACCTGGGTGCTGATAGAATGGTGCTAGGCTGGAGTGTTGTGGATTGAATTTGGCTTTAATCGAACCCATATATCAAGTTTCGGTTGCTTGAGCCAAAGTGAATTAAACCAGTAACTATAGTTGGAGTGTTCAATGGCCTGGAATGAACCGGGTGGAAACGGTAAAGATCCTTGGAGCGGCAAAGGTGGCGATCAGGGTCCACCGGACCTTGATGAAGTGGTAAAAAAGCTTCAGGATAAATTCGGTGGAATATTCGGTGGCGGCAAGCCTTCCCGTGGCGGCTCATCGGTTGACGGCGGATCAGGACCTGGTTCCAAATTGATTGGTGTAATCGTTGCCATCGGATTGATTGTCTGGCTGGCCAGCGGCATCTATATCGTCGAGCCCGCCGAGCGTGGTGTGGTGCTGCGTTTCGGCGCCTATTCCGAGACTACGCAACCCGGACCGCACTGGCATATCCCATCTCCAATCGAACGCCGGATCCTGGTCAACGTCGACCAGATATCCTCATTTCGTCACAAGGCGCAGATGCTGACCCGTGATGAAAACATCGTCGATGTGGAGTTCACCATTCAGTCCCGTATCCAGGACGCGGCAGACTTCCTTTTTCAGGATCGTGATCCGAACAAGACCTTGCGCGATGCAACCGAGACCGCTGTACGCGAAATCATCGGTAAGAGCGATCTCGACTTCATCCTCACCCAGGGACGTGGCGCCATCGCGGATCGAATCAAGCAGGGCGCTCAGGGTTTGATTGACGCATACAAGACCGGCCTCATCATCACCAGTGTGAACATGCAACCCGCCAAGCCGCCCGAGCAGGTCAAGAGCGCTTTCGATGACGCCATCAAGGCGCGTGAGGATAAGGAGAAGCTGGAGAATCAGGCCGAAGCCTACGCCAACGAGGTTGTACCCAAGGCGCGTGGTGAGGCGGCGCGTCGCACGGCGGATGCGAATGCCTACAGAGATCGGGTGATTGCGGAAGCGGAAGGTGATGTGAGCCGTTTTCTTGCGATTCTCAAAGAGTACCGCCGGGAACCCGAAGTCACCCGGGAACGCCTCTATCTGGACGCCATTGAGTCGATGTTGGGGCAGTCGAGCAAAGTGATGCTCGACACTCAGGAAGGGAACAGCCTGATGTATCTGCCACTGGATAAACTGATTCAAGGTGACGAGAAAGGCAGAGCGGTGAGAGAACAGCAGTTTTCAACCAAAGAGACCTCGCGCAGTCAGAGCAGTAGCGGACAGATCCGCAATGTCGATCGTACAAGGGGGGTTCGCTGATGAAAACACCTAAATTGCTGATCCCTGTGGTTGCGGTTGGAGCAATCGCCATCTACGCTTCCGCCTTTATTGTCAATCAGTGGGAGGTGGCGCTGAAGCTGCGTCTGGGTGAGATCGTCGCCACCGATTACAAGCCGGGACTCCACTGGTTGGTGCCGATACTGAATAATGTTCAAACCTTCGATGCAAGAATCCAGACCATGGATTCCCGTCCCGAACGCTTCCTGACCGCTGAAAAGAAGGATGTGATTGTCGACTATTTCGCCAAATGGCGCATCGCCGACGTGGCGCAATATTTTCGCTCTACCGGCGGCAGTCTCGACAAGACCGCGCGACTGTTGCAGGAACGCATCAATACCAGTCTGCGTGACGAGTTCGGTAAACGCACGGTGCAGGAGGTCATCTCCGGCGAACGTACGGAGATCATGGACAAGCTGACCAAGGATTCCGATGCCAAGGCAGCGGAGCTTGGCGTGGAGATCCTTGATGTGCGGGTCAAGCAGATCGATCTTCCCCTCGAAGTGAGTGAATCGGTCTATCAACGCATGCGCGCAGAACGTGAGCGCGTTGCCAGGGATCTTCGAGCCAAGGGTGCTGAGGCGGCTGAGAAGATCCGCGCCAATGCCGATCGGGAACGCGTGGTTATTGTGGCTGATGCCTACCGGGAGGCCGAAAAACTGCGTGGTGAGGGAGATGGCAAGGCAGCGGAGACCTACGCCAATGCCTATAAACAGGATAGCGAGTTTTACTCCTTCTACCGGAGTCTGAACGCCTATAAAAAGAGCTTTCAGAACCGTTCCGACGTGATGGTTTTACAACCCGACTCCGACTTTTTCCGCTACTTGAAAAACCGTGAGGGTCAGTAAGCCGAATGTAACAAGTTGATTTGCGCCAGGGCCTGTTAATGGGCTCTGGAGTATGTATCCCGGTAGATTCTTTCTGGGATGCATGAATAGAGTCTTTATCGTCAGGATTTAATCGCAAAGGAGTGCTCATGCAGAGTTTTTTCGGATTCACAGTGGGTTTGGCTACCATAGCGGGAATAGGTCTAGCCTCATACCAGGTCGGGTTGGCTCAGTCAGCGAATGCACTTGATGCTGTTAAGATCAACATTAATAATACAGTGGACGGTGTACTATCGAGTGTCGCTAATGAAAACCGAAAGGGAATCGAAGAGTTACTAACACCACTGGTTGATTTAATAGCGTCGAATATCAATAAGGACTCTGCTGCGATCGATAAGATGGCGTTTGTTACGGCGGCCGGTACTTTGGAAAAAAAGCTCTCTGATTTTTCCACTATTTCATATCAAGCAGCGGCTTCCCCCTTCGTTCCACCCATGAACAGGGTGCGGTTCCTATGCGGTGAGGACTTCGCGCTGACTTATACCGGTCAAGCAGGCCACAGTCCCTTAACTTCAAGATTAAAGATCAATTCAAAGCATATAAGTCTGTCGCCTGGCGATATCAGAGAATTTAATACTAACAATCAAAGACTTATAGTAACAGTCTTGGAATATACAAAAGAACTGAAAGGCCCTGTCTTAAAATACGAGTGTGAAAGTTAACTCGGGGAAAAACTGCTGTTGCTCGGTTCACCATTCACTATCGGATATTTTCTCAAAATATTGGTTTAATTGACCCTGTCTGCATGGACAACAGCGTCCTGCTCTGAGAGAATGGCCGGCGGTCCTGGCGGACCGCATGCTCTCGACCGGGATGATCCCCGGTTTTTTTATGGGGAATTCATCAATGTGGCATGATTTGCTTGTGGCGCTGGCGCTATTGTTGGTGATCGAATGCATCTGGCCCTTCCTCAGCCCCAACAGTATGCGGGAAGTCCTGTTGATGATTGTGCAGCAAGACAGCCGCTCACTGAGAATCAGCGGCCTTATCAGTATGGTTTCCGGGGTAATCCTGCTCTATCTTGTGAATTGATTGTGGCTAAGATGGAAAACGAACGTTGGATACTGCCTGACGGTATCGATGAAGTGCTTCCTCCAGAAGCGGGTATTATCGAGCGCAAACGCCGTGAGTTGCTCGATCTATATAGCAGTTGGGGCTATGATTTTGTTATTCCGCCGTTTGTGGAGTTTCTCGACTCATTGCTGACCGGCACGGGCAGTGATCTGGACCTTAATACCTTCAAACTGACCGATCAGCTCTCTGGCAGGCTGATGGGTATTCGAGCGGATATCACACCCCAGGCCGCGCGCATTGACGCGCATCACATCCGCTCTCAAAGCCCAACTCGTCTCTGTTACCTGGGTACGGTGTTGCATACACGTTCCGATGGATTCGCCGGTACCCGCAGTCCTTTGCAGATCGGTGCAGAACTGTATGGCCACAGCGGTGTTGAGAGTGACATCGAGGTGTTGCGGTTGATGATGGAGACCCTCAAGACCACCGGTGTTGAGGACGTCTATCTCGATCTTGGCCATGTTGGTGTCTACAAAGGTCTGGCTGAACAGGCCGGTCTCAACGAATACCAGGAACGGGAGCTTTTCGACGCTTTGCAGCGTAAGGCAATGTCCGAGGTCGACAGACTCCTCGAAGCCTTTTCCATCGCCCCGGATCATGCCGCCATGCTTGCCTGCCTGGGGGAGCTGAGTGGCGACAGGGCGCTGCAGCAGGCGAGAGATCTGTTGCAGAATGCTTCCGAGGTTGTGAAAGAGGCGCTGGATTATCTGCAGATGATGGCTGACCAGATCGCTGTCTGGCTGCCCGAGGTGCCGGTCCACTTCGATCTTGCGGAGTTGCGCGGCTACCACTTCCATACAGGCGTGGTGTTCGCAGCTTTTGTGCCCGGCAGCGGAAAAGAGATTGCCCGCGGTGGGCGCTACGATGCCATCGGCAGCGTGTTCGGCAGGGCGAGACCCGCGACCGGCTTTAGCAGTGACCTCAAGACACTGATCCGGGTGGCTCATCTACCGCAACGGACGGCGAATCAACCCGCCATCTTTGCACCTGCTTCAAATGATCCCGGGCTACAAAAAGAGATCGCGCGTTTGCGCTCCCAAGGACATAGGGTTGTCAGTGCATTGCCTGGTCAACACGGCGATGCCGAAGAGATGGGATGTGAGCAAAAGCTGGTATTGACGGATGGTCGGTGGCAGCTGACGGCTGTTTGATTCTGTAATGATTTCTGCAAGAATCGCTGACTTAACTTTAATCTAGATCCGACTCCGATCGGAAATAACAATTTGAGAGTGCCATGGGCAAGAATGTCGTAATAATCGGAACACAATGGGGAGACGAGGGTAAAGGGAAGGTTGTCGACCTTCTGACTGACAAGGCCTCCGCCGTGGTGAGATTTCAAGGTGGTCACAATGCCGGCCATACACTCGTCATCGATGGAGAGCAGACCGTATTGCATCTGATTCCCTCCGGGATTTTACGCCAGGGCGTTCGCTGCCTGATCGGCAACGGTGTTGTGTTGGCACCTGACGCCCTGCTGGAAGAGATAGATACACTCGAGCAGAGCGGGGTACCTGCATCGAGTCGCATGGGCATTTCAGAATCCTGCCCGCTGATCCTCCCGTATCACATCGCACTTGATGCAGCACGGGAAAGAGCGCGTGGGAAAAAGGCCATCGGCACCACCGGGCGCGGTATCGGACCCGCCTACGAAGACAAGGTATCCCGGCGGGGTATACGCCTGGGCGAGATATTTGATCAGAAGCACATCAGCGAACGACTGCGGGAGGTGATGGACTACCACAACTTCGCCCTCAAGCATCTGTTCGAATATGGAGAGGTCGACTATCAGCAGGTTCTGGATCAGTTGCTGGAACAGGCACAACGCCTGCGGCCGATGGTGGATGATGTAACCGGCACCCTCCATCAATTGAGGCGCGAAGGCAGGAATGTTATGTTCGAGGGTGCGCAAGGGGCGTTGCTCGATATCGATCACGGCACCTACCCTTACGTCACATCATCCAATACCACCGCCGGGGGTGCGGCAACCGGTTCCGGTGTCGGACCCCGCTATATCGACTATGTGTTGGGGATTGTCAAGGCCTATACAACCCGGGTCGGTGCAGGCCCGTTCCCCACGGAGCTGTTTGACGAGGATGGCGACCATCTGGGTACCAAGGGCCATGAATTCGGTGCGACGACCGGGCGAAAGCGCCGCTGCGGCTGGTTGGACCTGGTCGCGCTACGGCGTTCACTGGAGATCAACAGCGTCAGCGGCATGTGCATCACAAAGCTGGACGTCCTCGATGGTATGCAAAAGGTCAAGATCTGTGTCGCATACAAGTTGAACGGCCAGGAGGTCACATCGCCTCCCTCGGGCGCTGACCGTTTTGCGGAGTGTGAACCGGTTTATATCGAAATGCCGGGTTGGCAGGAGTCCACGGTCGGTCTGACCAGTTTCGACCAGTTGCCCCAGGCGGCCAAAGAGTATCTGAAAAAGATAGAGGAACTGTGTGAAACGCCCATCGATATCATCTCGACCGGCCCGGACAGAATCGAAACGATCGTGCGGCGCCACCCGTTCGAAAGCTGAGTCTGCTCACCCGATTCCGGTACGATCACTCGGCGCAATAGAACCGATTGGATCAGTATGGACAGGCGCCAGGTTTAACGCCGGATAGTGATTAACAGATTGCTATCTGTGTGTCCGCCTGCGCATCCTCGCTCGCTCAGCTATCCGATCGAATCTGCCAGCAAGGAAAATGTGATCTGGATCAACTATTCGACAATTACCAGTCGTGTCTTTGAAAGCCGGTCATGCCAGGCGAGCTTTTGCGGGTCGAGCAGAATCCAGATAAACCCAAGCCCGAAAACCAGAACCGAGAGGAGGGCGGCGAGATGGCGTTTGAGGGCATCTGACCAACCGACATCCCCCCCGTCCATACGTATCAGTTTGAGTCGCCAGGCACGCATGCCGAGGGTTTGACCGCCACGGGCCCAGAAGCCGGTAAAGAATATCAAGGGTATGATTTCAAAGATAAAAAACTGGAAAACAAGAAACATCGTACCGCTGGGGTTACCGAACGGAAGCGTGATGATGGCTGTCGCTACAAACAGTAGGGCGATTAACAGCAAGCTGTCGTAAAGGATGGCGGCCAGACGGCGGATGAGGCCTGGAATGAGGGCTGCTTCGGTTTCTGCGGTGCTATAAGTTGGCATCTGTCTACATACAATTGGGTAGATAATAAGAGATCACAGAGATCTCAGGCTAGGACAAACCCTAATATTCTGAGGCAATACTCCCGATTTGAAAAATCCGCACCAGGGTCCATACTTTTAAGTCCTGCTAATACAGCAAATATTTGGAGCGAAAGCATGGAACACAGACGTGACCATCGCAAGTTGCTATCCTTCGAAATCGTAATCAATGATCGCACTCACGGACAATCACATGGAAAGGTAAGAAATATCAGCCTGAGTGGTATGCTAGTCGATATCGGTGACAACACACATCCTCTTAATCCGATCGTTGATGTCTCATTTCCCGTCGAATCCTGCGGCGGTAAAAGCCAGTGCCAGGCAAAAGCATTCGTCGTGCATCAGCAGCCCGGCTGTCTGGGATTGATGTTCAGTGAGCTGGATGCCGGCGTCAGGCAGATGTTGCGGAAGATGCTATATGGCTATGCCACAGTCGCGGAGAGAGCGTATATGCACACCGGCTACAGTGATACATCCCAAGCACAAGCACTGCCTAACCGGGCCAGTGCCAACTATTGAACTGACCGAACCTCCTGAAAACTATAATACCTCCAGTTAGCTGGAATCCAGATTTGAAAAGACGCATTCTGCGTCTTTTTTTTGCTTTCGATTTATCGCAGCGATATCCAACCAGGGCCGGTTGGATAAATTTCATCGGGCCCTGAGTCGGGCGTGCTCGTGATCTAACCGATTGTCGGATGAATTACCCGATAGACTGGAATAGTGACAACAACCAGGGTAAAAAGGGTGCGGTAGCCGTTTTTCCAGGTCAGCGTGTGGCAGATTGCTTCATATATCGAATTGTTTTTTTTACCGGCTACCCCGACTATCCGCAAAATGAGCACAAATTATTCACAAAAATGGCGGAACAGGCTGCTAAACCTTTCCTTGCCGACAGTTTCACTTTTGGCCGGGATCTTCAGTGGATTGGTCGCCTGGTTGCTGTTGGATCCCATCCAGGGTAAACATCTGGAACAGCTCTTTCAAAACGAACTGGTTAGCCGGTTGGATATGCGCGCCGTGGAGACGCGCCGCCGTTTCGAAGAGTTTATTAAGGAGTGGCAACTGCAGGGCCATGCGCTTTCGAATCACTGGCAGCTCATTACCTATCTCAACTCCTTTTCATGGTACGAATCGGCGCAGCGGACCAAATACTACAATGAGTCGCCAAGTTGGTTGGAAACAGGTCAGCCCAATGTCAGTTTGATGGCGCCCGGTCAAGTGATCCTGATGGATATGCGCGGCAAGGCACGGGAGATTTATCAAAGAAAATTGCTGCCGTTCAGCATAGACAGAATCTTAGAGTTATATCCAAGGCGTGATGATGCAGTCATTACATTGATCGAGGGTACTCCCTACCTATTGGTCTGGTCGAACATTGCCTACCAGCAGGAAACAGATCCGGCGGTTATTCTTCTGATCGTCGATGTCGATGAATATTTTCTTGCCGAGTCACAAAAGTTGGCGCACGGTACGGATACGCTTATCGCATTGATCGATTCCAGTGATCAGAGGCTCCTGGTAAGCAGTGATCAGGAAAAGATACCCAAAGGTTCCTACATAAGGGATTGGCGCGACAGCTATCTGTTGACTTCCCAGGCCATCACTCAATACCAATCACTGGATCACGATCTTCTGTTTACCACCATGGTGTCGCGGGATGTAGTACAGCAGAACATCAGAAACATCTCCAAACTTGCCCAACTGGATCGACTGCTTGCTGCGTTGGTGTATGTGGTTGTGTTCTCCTTCATCATCTTTTTGATATCCGCTAAGATCAATCAGGTTTTAAAGCGCATATCCCGTTATGGGCAGCAAGCATTGGGTGTGCAGCAGCCGGTAATAGAAAAGGGTAACGTGCTCCTGCAGCTTGAGGATTGGGTAAAGAAGTTTTTTCGTCAGTTGATCACCGCACGCGATACCCTGCACGACAGACAGGAGAAGCGAATTCGGGAAACCGAAGTTCTTAAAAGTGCGCTATTCGATAATTCCATGGTGTCGATTGTGACTTTAGACGAGCAGGGCGTTGTTGTGGAAGTCAACGGAACAGCGCTGAACACTTTTGGCTTCTCAAGGAAACTGCTGATGGGCAGGAGGTTGGAGGAGATAGCGATCAAGCCGGATGATCGTAGCCGCTTCCGCGATATGTTGGGGCGATGCATCAAGCGCAGTGTCGGACCCGGTTTCTGCCGTGATCAGCCGATGCTGGCGAAAACCGCCAACGGTGAAGAGAAGGCAATCGAGTGTTCCGTCATTCCGATTCATCTCCAGAATCAGACACTATTCAATGTCTATCTCCGTGATGTCAGCGGGCGCAGACAGGCCGAACGGGAAATTGCGAGTCTGGCCAAGCTTGCCAGTGAAAATCCCAATCCCGTGTTGCGTATCAATGATAGGGGGGTCATTGTCTATGCCAACGATGCCAGTGAGCCGCTGCTGGCCTATTGGGATTGCGAGCGCGGTCAGACGTTGCCGCTCTATTGGCGCAACCTGGTCGCCAGTGTTCTCAAGGAGGGCGTCAACAAGGTCTATGAGATCAATCTTGAGGACCAGATCTATTCATTACAACTGGCCCCCATCAGAGAGTTGGACTATGTCAATATCTACGGGCGCGACTTCACCCAAATGCGTCTGGCTGAGATGCAGAGCAGACAGCACCAGTCAGAACTTGTCCATGTCTGTCGCCTCAGTACAATGGGCGAAATGTCCACCGGTTTGGCGCATGAGCTGAACCAGCCGCTGTCGGCAATCATCAATTTTGCCAGTGGTTGTGTCAGACGCCTGCAAACCGGCAGCGGTGGTGAAGCCGAGCTGTTGGACGCCATGGCCCAGATCACTGTACAAGCGGAGCGGGCGGGTGAGATTATCAAGCGATTGCGCTCGCTGGTGGGGAAACGTCCCCAGGAGCGCGAGGCGGCAAATCTCAATCACCTGGTGCTGGAAGTCGCCTCATTCATAGAGTTCGAGGCTGACCGGCAGAAGGTCGAGGTCTGTGTGGAATTGAGCGATGAGGTTCTTCCGGTTATGGTCGACCTGGTGCAGATAGAGCAGGTGTTGCTCAACCTGGTGAGAAACGCAATCGATGCCATGAAACAGGTTGATGTCTCACAGCGCAGACTTCTGCTGAAGACAGAGAGAGTGAATAACAAGCTGGTGCAGATTCTTGTCAGGGATAGCGGTCCCGGTATGCCGCCGGAGACGCTGGAGCATCTCTTCGATGCATTTTTTTCCACCAAGAAGGGTGGTATGGGAATGGGCTTGCGAATCAGTCAGAAAATCATGCAAGATCACCATGGCATGATTGAAGTCGTATCCGAAGTCGATGAGGGAACGACCTTTCACGTTATCCTGCCAACGGATCCCAAACTCGAGCTACCAGGTTTTTAACCATGACCAAACCACCGACAGTATTTGTTGTAGATGATGATCAAGCCATGCGGAATTCGTTGAAATGGCTTATAGAATCGGTTTCCATGCAGGTGGAGACATTCGAGTCGGCAGATGCCTTTATCAAGAGTTATTATCCCGGACGATCCGGCTGTCTGTTACTGGATGTGCGCATGCCGGGGATGAGCGGTCTGGAATTACAGGAGTATCTGCGGGCCAACCGGATTGCCATACCGGTGATCATTATTACCGGTCACGGTGATGTGCCGATGGCCGTCAGAGCGATGAAATCGGGTGCGGTCGATTTCATCGAGAAACCCTTCAATGATGAATTGCTGCTCGAGAGCATCCGCTATGCGCTGGCGTTGGATGTGAAGCAGCGGGATATGCAGAAACAGCGTGCGGAGATCGCCACCCGCCTGGCGCGCCTGACACCGAGGGAACACGAAGTGATGGCCATGGTGACCAACGGCAAGGCAAACAAGGAGATTGCAAGCAGCCTTGGGGTCAGCGCCAAGACGGTCGAAGCCCACCGGGCCAGGGTCATGGAGAAGATGCAGGCCAACTCCCTCGCCGAACTGGTCAGGATGGCGATCAGCGCCAATCTCACACTCTCCGAGACAAAGAGCGAAGAGTAGTCTCAGTTGTCCAGGTCCTTGTTAAGGGAGCACCGGGTGCTCGCGTGGAGTCTCTACGACTGGGCAAACTCCGCCTTCGCCACTACCGTGATGGCCGGCTTTTTTCCGATCTTCTTCAAGCAGTACTGGAGCGCAGACGTTGCGGCCACCGAGAGCACCTTTCGCTTAGGCTTGGCCAACTCGGTGGCAAGCATCATCATCGTATGTCTTGCCCCGCTGTTGGGGGCGCTGGCTGACCAGGCCGGGGCGAAAAAGCGCTTTCTGCTCTTTTTTGCCGGGATGGGTATCGTCATGACCGGTGGGCTCTATCTGGTGGCGATGGGAAACTGGGCCATGGCCCTGGTGCTGTACGGCCTGGGAGTCCTCGGTTTCTCCGGTGGCAATATCTTCTACGACGCTCTGATGGTGTCGGTGACGCAAAAGCAAAACTACGACAAGGTCTCCGCATACGGATTTGCCTTCGGCTATCTGGGCGGCGGAGTATTGTTTACCTTCAATGTCCTGATGACCTTGTTCCCTGCATCTTTCGGTCTTGCCGATGCCGCACAGGCGGTGAGACTCTCATTCGTACTGGTTGCGTTGTGGTGGGCTCTGTTCTCCATTCCGCTGTTTCTGCTGGTGGAGGAGCCATCGGTCGGGGCTCAAGAAAAGGGGTGGATACTGGCAGGGTTTCGCCAGTTGGTCGGCACCTTCGGTAAACTGAAACAACTGCGCATGGCATTCCTGTTTCTGGTTGCCTATTGGTGCTATATCGACGGTGTCGATACCATTGTCAGAATGGCGGTGGACTTCGGGCTCTCGATCGGATTCGATGCCAACAACCTGATGGTGGCCCTGTTGATTACCCAATTCGTCGGATTTCCCGCCGCCATCGTATTCGGTGAGATCGGTAACAGGCGCGGCCCCAAGCAGGGCATCATGCTGGCCATCTTCTGTTACCTGATGATTCTGCTCTGGGCCTATCACATGGAGGCTGTGTGGGAGTTCTATCTGCTGGCCATCGCCATCGGCCTGGTACAGGGCGGCATTCAGGCGCTCTCCCGTTCCCTCTATGCACGCCTGATTCCCCACGATCAGGCAGCGGAGTTCTTCGGTTTCTATAACATGCTGGGTAAGTTCGCCACGGTGCTGGGCCCGCTGCTGATGGGCTGGATCGGCGTGCTTACCGGCGATACCCGCCTCTCGATTCTCTCGATCAGCATCCTGTTTATCATTGGTGGTGTATTATTGAACTTCGTGGATGTGGAGGCGGGGGAACGGGCGGTGCAGGAAACGGGTGATCACCAGCGATGAACAGCCTGCAAACCGCGCGACAACTCACCTGATACCCTTTCGTTCTATGACAGACGATTCGAACAAAGACAGGCTATATGCGGATGCCCACGAACGCGTTCCCGATTTTGTCTTCGACGATCGGGTGGCACGTGTCTTCCCCGATATGATCAACCGCTCGGTTCCCGGTTACGGAACCATCATCAACATGATCGGTACCCTGGCTGCACAATATGTCAAGGACGGCTCATACTGCTACGATCTCGGCTGTTCGCTGGGCGCGGCCAGCATGGCGATTCACTCCGCCATCGAGGCAGTGGATGTGACCCTCGTCGGTGTCGACAGCTCCCCCGCGATGCTGGCCAGGGCCAAGGCGAATCTGGCCCAATGCCGACCGGATCCGGCGATTGAACTGATATGCGCCGATATCCGCGATGTAACGATTCAACAGGCGTCGATGGTGGTTTTGAACTTCACACTGCAGTTCCTGCCCGCCGAGGAGCGGACCGGGATCCTGAAAAAAGTCCATGACGGGATGTTGCCGGATGGCCTGTTGGTCCTCTCTGAAAAGATCCTGGTAGCCAACGACACGGCACAGCAGCTCTTCACGCAGATGCATCATGGCTTCAAAAAGGCCCAGGGCTACTCCGATCTGGAGATCAGCCAGAAGCGATCCGCACTGGAGGATGTCCTGATCCCCGAGAGCCTGGCGTGCCATATCGAGCGCCTGAAGGGTGTGGGTTTTACCACGGTCGAGGTCTGGTTCCAGTGTTTCAATTTTGTCTCCCTGCTGGCAATCAAATGACGGACCGGTGGGCATGGCGACAACCCTTCATGGAGGAACCGCTGGGGAGATGGTTTGAGCAACTGCCGCAGCAGGTCGAACGGGTATGGCGGGAAAAGGCCCATGGGGATATGGAGGAATGGCGCAGGATCATCTCCCGACTGCCAACGCCGAGTCTGTCATCCATCGACTTGAACAGTGCGCGAATCAGGGCGGGCGAGACAGGCGACTGTGACGAAACGATGCACCGGCAGCTAATCCGGCTTCTCCCAGGATTGCATCCCTGGCGTAAGGGGCCCTACGAGATATGCGGCCTGCATATCGATACCGAATGGCGCTCCGATCTAAAATGGGACAGGCTGCAACCCCATATCCGGCCGCTGAAGAACAGGGTGGTGCTGGATGTGGGTTGCGGCAACGGCTATCATGCCTGGCGCATGCTGGGGGAGGGCGCGAGACTGGTCATCGGTATCGATCCCACCCAGCTCTTCATCATGCAGTTCGAGGCCATCAAGCATTTCCTCGGAGAACGCCATCCGGTGCATCTCTTTCCCCTCGGCATCGAGCACCTGCCACCGGAGATCAAGGGGTTCGATACCGTTTTCTCGATGGGTGTCTTCTATCATCGCCGGTCACCCTTCGCCCACCTGGCGGAACTGAAAGGGGCGCTGTGCAACGGCGGTGAACTGGTACTGGAGACTTTAGTGATCGAAGGGGGTGAGAACCGGGTGCTGGTGCCGCAGGGGCGCTATGCCAAGATGCGCAATGTCTGGTTTATCCCCAGCACGGAAACCCTGCACTTATGGCTGCAACGGGCCGGTTTCAACCAGGTGAAACTGATCGATGTATCGGTAACCACCGTCGAGGAGCAGCGTGCCACGGAGTGGATGCGTTTTGAATCGTTGGCGGACTATCTCGATCCGGCAGACAGGAGCCTGACCATTGAGGGTTATCCTGCGCCTCGCAGGGCAATATTTATCGCCAGGGGATAGCGGCTCTAGCCATACTTGAAAACAATCCTCTTTGTCATGCATTTAGACAAAGCTAATTAGTCAGCCTTAACACTGAGAGTATCCGGATGTTGAATCACTTCAATGAATTGAATTTTTCCACGAGCAGGTCATTCGAAGTCTGTGATATTACCGAACAAGTCGAAAACGTGGTAAGAGCGTCGGGGGTATTGGAGGGAACGGTAGCAATCGTTTCGCTGCATACCACCTGTGCAATTTCCGTAAACGAAAACGAAGAGCGCCTATTCGAGGATATACGCAACTTCTTCTTGAGCGTCGCCTCGCCCGAGGGATCGTACAAGCATAATGACCTGCATCTGCGCATCAATATACCGCCTGACGAACCCGAGAATGCACACGCCCACCTGATTGCCATGATGCTTGGAAACAGTGAAACGGTGCCGGTACATGATGGCGCACTGGTGCTTGGGCGTTACCAGTCCATCCTGTTGCTGGAGATGGACGGGCCGCGCGAGCGCACATGCGCGGTACAGGTGGTTGGCGTCAGTTGAACGCGGACTTTTTTTACCACCGTATACAGCCCAAGTCAGATAAAGTGAAAACAGGACCTGGAGTATTCAGCTTCTGTTTGACCTTTCCAGTATCACCGTAATAGAACATTGCAGGTTTAAGCTTCTCCTGGGAAAAGTATCTATTCTCAAAGTTTATAAAACCGAATATAGGCGCCTGAAGGTTCCACTATCCAGTCCAAGAGAAAATCCTTCTCACACGGGATATTTCAATCCACCACTATTTTGCCTTACAAAACCTTGCCGGCTTCGCTCATTGCCAGTGAGAGAAAGGGATCTGAGCGGAATGGTACTTACTCAAGACGAATTTCAGGATATTCGTCATCCCGGCCTGCGCCGGGATGACGGTGGTTCTTGGAATAAGTAAGCGCCATTCGGATCTGAGCCCATTTTATTGTCCATCGTTCCATCCAGACCATGACCAAGTGATCCTGCCAGGGATCCCACGTTTTTTGGCTGCGTAACCGCTTTAGAGCATTGCAGCAGCTGCCGGAGAGGTTAATGATAGAAAAAAACAAATAAAATGATAGTAACAATTGATTTTACAAATTAAATGAGCGCGCTAAAAATATAAACCGACGGCGAAACATTCATGTCTGGAACACGAGAGGAGATAACACAATGTCTGAGAACAAATGCCCATTTCATCAAACGGCTGGAGGCGGTACCTCGAACCGGGACTGGTGGCCCAACCAGTTGCGGCTGGATATTCTGCGCCAGCACTCATCCAAGTCCGACCCAATGGGTGAAGAGTTTGATTACGCCGAAGCGTTCAAGCGCCTGGATCTGGATGCCGTGAAGAGGGATCTGCATGAGCTGATGACCGATTCACAGGAGTGGTGGCCGGCCGACTTCGGTCACTACGGGCCTTTGTTCATTCGCATGGCCTGGCACAGCGCCGGCACCTATCGCACCAGCGACGGACGTGGCGGCGGGGGAACCGGCAACCAGCGCTTTGCGCCGGTCAACAGCTGGCCCGACAACGTCAATCTCGACAAGGCGCGCAGACTGCTGTGGCCGGTCAAGCAGAAATATGGACGGAAAATCTCCTGGGCCGACCTGATGATCCTCGCGGGCAACGTGGCATTGGAATCGATGGGCTTCAAGACCTTCGGCTTTGCCGGCGGGCGCGAGGATATCTGGGAACCGGAGAAGGATATCTATTGGGGCACCGAGGAGAGCTGGCTGGATGACAAGCGCTATGCGGGCGACCACGAGGCGCTCGAGAAGCCCCTCGCCGCCGTGCAGATGGGCTTGATCTATGTAAATCCGGAAGGACCGAACGGCAATCCCGATCCACTGGCGGCTGCCAAGGATATCCGCGAGACATTCGCCCGCATGGCGATGAACGACGAAGAGGCGGTTGCCCTGATCGCAGGCGGCCACACCTTCGGCAAGACCCACGGCGCCGGCGATGCGGCACTGGTGGGCGCCGAGCCGGAAGCGGCCGGCATCGAGGCGCAGGGTCTGGGCTGGAGCAGCGGTTTCGGCAGCGGCAAAGGCGGCGATACCATCACCAGCGGCCTGGAGGTCACCTGGACATCAACCCCGACCAAGTGGAGCAACAACTTCTTCTGGAACCTGTTCGGATACGATTGGGAACTGACCAAGAGCCCGGCCGGTGCGCATCAGTGGATACCGAAGCATGGGGCGGGCGCCGATTCGGTACCCGACGCCCACGACCCGTCGAAGCGTCACCCACCCACCATGCTGACCACGGACCTCGCCCTGCGCTTCGATCCGGCCTACGAGAAAATCTCCAGGCGCTTCTACGAGAATCCGGATGAGTTCGCCGACGCCTTCGCCCGTGCCTGGTTCAAGCTGACCCATCGCGACATGGGTCCGCGTGCCCGCTACCTGGGGCCGGAAGTGCTGGATGAGGCACTGATCTGGCAAGACCCGATCCCACCGGTCGATCATGCCTTGATCGATGAGGATGAGATTGCCGGGCTGAAGAGACAGATCCTCGATTCCGGGCTCTCCGTGGCCGAACTGGTATCGACCGCCTGGGCGTCCGCCGCCACCTTCCGTGGCTCCGACATGCGCGGCGGCGCAAACGGCGCACGCATCCGGCTGGCGCCGCAGAAGGATTGGGAGGTCAACCAGCCGGAACAGCTGAAGAAGGTGTTGAATATCCTCGAAGGCATCCAGAGCGGGTTCGACGGGCCGGTCTCCATGGCGGACCTGATCGTATTGGCGGGCTGTGCCGGTGTCGAGCAAGCGGCGAGAAATGCAGGACACGATGTGACGGTTCCGTTCACGCCGGGCCGTATGGACGCCTCCCAGGAGCAGACCGACATCGAATCCATCGCCGTCCTCGAACCGATCGCAGATGGGTTCCGTAACTACCAAAAGGCCAAATACACGGTCTCGGCTGAAGAGCTGCTGGTGGACAGGGCGCAATTGCTGACCCTGACCCCGCCAGAAATGACGCTACTCATCGGCGGTATGCGGGCCTTGAACACAAATTACGGCGGCACCAAGCATGGCGTATTAACCGACCGTCAGGAGACGCTGACCAATGACTTCTTCGTCAACCTGCTCGACATGGGCACAACATGGAAGGCAACCTCGGCAGATGAAGATCTCTTTGAAGGCAGCGACCGAGTGACCGGCGAACCCGTTTTGACCGGCACCCGCGTCGACCTGATCTTCGGTTCCAACTCCGAACTGCGCGCTTTAGCGGAAGTCTACGCCACCGCGGACGCCGAGGAGAAATTCGTGCATGACTTCGTGGCAGCCTGGGACAAGGTAATGAACCTGGACCGCTTCGATATCGCCTGAACCGCGTGAGCATGGCTACAGGGATGTGGCCTTTTCAGCGACAGAAAAAACGATTCAGACTGGGAGATAGACAACATGAAGGCATCAAACAGAGCAGTCAGCGGTGTTAGCGTACCCCGATCAGTAAAGCGAGCGGATTGGATGACGGTATTGGATCTGGGCATCCCCACCATAGGGAAGAGTCGTCCGGTTACTGACAGGACCCATACCAGGCGAGGCAATGGCTACAACTGCATGCCTTAGAGGAAAGTGATCAATGAATGACCCAACAACTATCGCTGTCCATGAAAAACACACAAAAGCCTGGACAAAAAAGATGGCCTGGGGACTTCCCCTGTTTTTTCTGATCAAGGGACTGTTATGGCTGGCGGTTCCCGTTCTAATCGCGATGTATGGAATCGACTGATGTGGAAACCTCATGATCAATCTGCGAAAACGGAATCAACCAAGGAATTTTGTAGAACAAGCACTCTAAGGTGCTAGCCCCAATATTTCACGCATTAAAAAGGCAAAATCCTGATACTTCGATATAATTCAGTTGCTTACACTGTAATCGAAAGGATTTTGCCTGTGACAAACTGCACCCAGACTGCCTTTGATTTTCCAGCCCTAAAACGCCGTAAGGTTCAAGCCGAGTTTTCCGGTGGCGATATCACCTCGGACGGCGGCGTGTTGCTGCTGCGTGAGATCGACAGGCGTCTGGGATTGCTCGAGGCGGTTGATGCGGTCATCCCCGACCCGCGAGATCCCCGCTATATTGAACACAGCCAGTTGAGCCTGTTGCGCCAGCGAGTCTATGGGCTCTGCCTGGGTTATGAAGATCTGAACGACCATCAGACACTACGCACCGACCCGGCCCTACAGAGCTCGATCGAACGCGAGGAGGTACTGGGCAGCCAGTCGACACTTTGTCGGCTGGAGAACCGGGTCGATCGCCGGGTTGCCGTTGATGTCCACAACCTACTGCTCGAGCAGTTCATTGCCTCATATGATGCACCACCCGATGAGCTGATCCTGGATTTCGACGCCACGGATGATCCGGTGCATGGCCGCCAGGAAGGCCGCTTCTTTCACGGCTACTACGATCACTACTGCTTCCTGCCCCTGTATGTCTTTTGTGGCGATCAACTGCTGGTGAGTTATCTGCGGCCCAGCCGGATCGATGCGCCCAAGCATGCCTGGGCGATTCTGGCGCTGTTGGTCAAACGCCTGCGCCGGGCTTGGCCTGAAGTGCGTATCATCTTTCGGGGCGATAGCGGCTTTTGCCGTCACCACATGCTCAGCTGGTGCGAGCGCAACGCTGTGGGCTATATCGTGGGCATCGCCAAGAATGACGCCTTGCTGCGGTGTATCCGTGAGCCCATGCAGTGGGTTGAGGAACTGGCGAAGCGAACCGGCATGAAGATGCGGGAATTCTTTCAGTTTCACTATGCCGCCAGCACCTGGAAGACGCGTCGCAAGGTGATCGCCAAACTGGAGGTCACCGACAAGGGGCCAAATCCACGCTTCATCGTCACCAACCTGGCCGGCGACAAACAGCGCCTTTACGATGACCTCTACTGCGCCCGTGGTGACATGGAGAACCGAATCAAGGAGCAGCAACTGGGGCTGTTCGCCGATCGCACCAGCGCGCATTACTGGTGGGCCAATCAGTTTCGTCTACTGCTGTCCAGTCTGGCCTATGTGCTGATGGAGGCCATCCGGCGCCTCGCGCTGAAGGGCACGGAACTGGCGCGTGCACAGATGACCACGATCCGGCTCAAACTGTTCAAGATCGGGGCGGTCATCATTCGCAACACGCGACGGATCCGCTTCCTGCTCTCCAGCACCTATCCCTATCAGGCGCTGTTTTTCCAGGTGGCGGCACGACTCAAGCCGGGATAGCCCGGCAGAGTGCTGCCCCGGCACGTTGATCAACAATGGGGGTAAGGGGGAGTCTGCCCGGAGGGTGGAAAATCAGGGCTTGATAGAGGTTTGGTTCCCAGTGAGGGCAAACCATCCAAGCTTGGCCATATCACCGGCTAAATTTAAAAACGGATGAAACATGCGGGCTAGCGTCTCTCATTTTGCCGACGGATAGCGTAAATCGGGCATATCAGAAGAATGGCGTCTGATCCGAATGGCGCTTACTCAAGCCAAGAACCACCGTAATCAGCCAAGAACCACCGTCATCAGCCAAGAACCACCGTAATCAGCCAAGAACCACCGTAATCAGCCAAGAACCACCGTAATCAGCCAAGAACCACCGTCATCCCGGCGCAGGCCGGGATCCAGAATACTTGATGGTGACGCTACTCCTGGATTCCGGCCTGCGCCGGAATGACGAAAAACCTGAAATTCGTCTTAAGTAAGCGCCATTCGAATCTGATCCTGTAGTGTGTGCTCGTGCTATTGATCCTTCTATGGGAAAAATATCAGGAATTATGTTCTGCAGTATGCCTTACCTGTTCAACGAGTCTCTGGTATTCTTTTGAATATATAGGGATTTGTATCTTCTGGCAGGATACTCCTTCCAGTTTTTTCTAACTGATGATTATTCACAATGCGGCAGAATACAATATTTAGAGCCGGCAGCATAACGCGATAATTAAAGCCGGCAATAAAATCACCGGGGAGAAAAAGGATAAGTTTATGAAGATAACAAGAGGTGGAGTCCGAGGAAACAACAAGATTTCCAAATTATTAAATAAACCAATGGAAGGTAAACTTGTTGAAAAGAAAACATCTTTGGTTTCTTTCTTAGTAATCACATCCGCTTTTGTTGTAGTTCTTATATTTGCTGTAAGAGGATTAGGGTTAAAGGATGGAACAATAATCACATCTGTCATTGCTTTCTTCGGGTTTGTTGCATACAAACAAACGAAGCAACGAGTAAAAGAGGCTGAAAAGCACGAATGGAAAGCATTTGAAGATGACAGTTAAAATATCTCTTCTAGCCATGTAATTGCTTCGGATACCTTGCCATCGCTCGGGAGTGCTGAAAGAGGCATTCCCACAAGCATTGGTTCCCATTCGGAATAACAGCATCAATGCATAGTCTCAGAAGTCGGATCCGGCGCATCCATTTCACAACTGTCGACATGTAATATCCCACCGCCCCCACGGCTCATTTTGCTGCGGTACATTGCCTGATCGACACTTCTGATCACGCTATCCAGGTCGTGGCCATGATCGGGGTATCTGCCCATGCCGATGGAGACACTGAAGTCGATGTCGTTCTCTTTGGCGTAGTCGTCGATCGCCTGTCTCACGCGCCGGGCAACTGTCTCTCCGCACTGTTTGGTGGCATGGGGCAGCAGTAGCAGGAACTCGTCTCCGCCATAGCGTGACACCAGGTCTTCGTCGCGTACTGTATTGGCGATGCTGTCTGCTACACCGGCAAGTACGCGATCGCCTTCATGGTGGCCATGGGTGTCGTTGACGCGCTTGAAACCGTCCAGGTCTGCGAACAGGACAACCACGCTGTTACCGTCCTCCTGGCTCTGGAACAGGGATGATGAGCGTTCCACCAGGGCGCGCCGGTTGAGCAGCCCGGTGAGGGCGTCGATGTTACGCTCGTGGGCAAGCTTGGCGCGGCCGAGTTCTATCTTGGCCGTCAGGGTGTAGGAGTAGATGACGATGATCGCGAAGAAGACGAGAAAAAAGACTGCGCTGACCGAAAACAGGTCGACATAGTCGAACAACCGCAGGCTGACGATCAATATGACTGCGCCAAGGCTGCCTATGACCGCTTCACCGAACAACCGCAGGCCGTAGCGCATGCCGTTGCCGAGAATTACCATCAGGTAGACCAGAAAACCGGGAGAACTGATGGTGGTATCCGCCAGCACTGCGAAGGAGGCCATGACGATGTCGATCCACATGGTCAGGCGTTGACGCCAGGGTGCGTGCGGCACCCGTGAAGCGTGCCGCATGAAGAACAGAATCTCGATGCCGAAGGTGAGGAAGAGCAGGTTGACCACCTGAAGGTTGGTCCAGTCGCGTACCTGGTTCTCGCCGCCGAAATTGAAGTAGAGGAGCGCCAGGCCGCAAAACAGCAGGCGTGTCCAGTACTGGGTGCGCTGGTCTTCCCAGGACATCCGGTGTTCGTATCCCTGTCCACCTGTCTGGTTTTTGCGGCGCTCCAAACCGGAACGCCTGTCCACTGTTCGTCGACCGGAATTGATCTGATTCACCCGTTACCTTCTCTGGTTGTTCCGTGGGCCTTCGCGCGACACCCTAGCTTAATCCGCCTGGCGGAAAAGTCCAGGCCACTACGATAGCAAATCCTGTTGTGTACACCCACCAAATAACTTGCTCCATGACCATTAGGCAATAATGGTTTCAACAAGTTAGGGATAGGCACCTGATCATGCACTGCTTCATTTTGTTCGCCGCTGATTTGAATGGCCAAGCTTCTCTTCTCATATCATCACTGGCGATTAATCAGATATGACAAAAACACATGGATGAGTGCTGATAGGTTCAGGTATGTGTGGATTCAGGGTCTGCTTGGGGCGGCAGGGCGGTGATGCTGCGGGTTGATGATGGTGAATACTCCGCTAGACTGCTGTTGATGAGCGAGTGTCAAGATTTCTGAAACCGATGCGGCATTGCGTTGTATGATTGTCGTAATTATCACCAAATTCGATCAAGGATCATCACCATGCAAAGGAAACCCGGACGCTATTTCTTGTCTGCCATGTTCAGTGTCGCCATCACTGCCCCTATCAATGTGTATGCTGAGTGCGCTAAAGAGATCATAGGCAAGTGGCGGCAGTCACATGTCGAGTTTGCCGGAAATAGAATCAAAGACGATAGCCAATCCTGGGAGTTTATGAAGAACGGCACGGTCCGTTTCCTCAAATCACGTCCGGCAATCGATAAGTCGGGGGACTATAGCTGCGAGGGAGATATCATTTACATGAAGGGAGCATTACCCGGACGATTGAAGATCCTTGCCTATGACGGCGGGACAATGGCACTGGAATCGTTGGATCATGGGGGTGGAATCGCCCATGTTGTAAAGATCAAATAGCCGGCACGTCACACTAAAAAGCCGCTAAACGGCCCTATGATAGCATTTTGTTTCTTTCTTACATGGAGTGATTCCGCAAGTTGAGAGAAGAAAGGGATTGATAAGAAATTGTGTCGTTAGAGTAATTCGTAGGTAGCTCTAACTGATAAGTATCACTAATCTATTGAAAGACGGAAACAATATTGGAATCATCAGTATTATTTTATTTAAGGGTCAGTTCTGACTACCCGACGCTGTCTAAGTAACAGAGAAGCTAAGATCCTATGATCACGTCATTCCGGCGCAGGCCGGAATCCAGGGAGATTGCCAGGGAGGTGGTATGAAGAGACAACCGTGCGTGTATCTATTAGCCAGTAAACGAAATGGAACCCTATATACGGGTGTGACTTCTAACTTGCTAAAACGGGTTTGGGAACATAAGAATAATCGAGTTGAAGGCTTTACCAGTCAATACAGTGTGCATACATTAGTCTGGTATGAGATGCATGAGACGATGGCATCTGCTATTGAGCGGGAAAAAGCGATCAAGAATTGGAAGCGGGTGTGGAAGTTAAAGACGATTGAAGCGATGAATCCAGACTGGCGGGATTTGTATCCGGAGCTGGTTTGACGAGCAGCATTCTTTGCTGAAAGAGAGACGGTCGATAATCGTGTGGAGCATCTGGATTCCGGCCTGCGCCGGAATGACGGGACCAGTGAAATCTACCTAAGAATTCTTCGGTGGATCCAATATATTGAGCATCATTATCGGATCACACAAGGTCAAATAAGAACTCGGGTGTATCCATCATGTGCCGTTTCACGGCGCAGAGTTCCATTGCCCGGACGATGCCGCTGCGGTACTTCTCAGGGAAACCGTCGGGAAGGGTGAGACGGAATGTGACCTTGACGATCATTTTTTTCTTCTCATCGTTGACACAATCCATGCGCAGATCCATGCCTTCGGTTGAGAGTTTGCGTGATTCGCAGAAATTCCAGGCGTATATGCCCGCACAGGTGGCCAGCGAGGCCAGAAACAGATCGAAGGGGGCGGGGGCGCTGGCATCACCGCCGTACTTGAGGGGCTGGTCCGTCTCTATGGTGTAATCGCCGATCTTGGCCTGAATACGTTTGCCGCCTGTGAAACTGACCTGAATGGATTCCATGTTCATATACCGCTTATAGGGGATAGAGCTCTTTGACCGGACCTTGGTTTTTTACCTCGACCTGGGCGTAGAGGTTGTTGAGCGCCGCCTGTAACGCCTCTTCGATGACGGGATGGTAAAAAGGCATGCGCAGCAGGTCGCCGACCGTGAGCTGCTGGGAGATGGCCCAGTTGAGCAGATGGGCCAGGTTTTCACCGCGGGTGGTGATCATTTCGGCGCCCAGGATCCTGCCGTCCGCTTTATCGCCGTAGACGCGGATGATGCCGCGGCTCTGGCCCATGATCTGGGCGCGTCCGACCGGGGCGAGCTTGACCTCGCCGATGGCGGTTTTATCCGGATCCAGGGCCCGGTAGGTTTCGCCCACCAGACAGATGTTCGGGTCGCAAAAGTTGATCGCCAGGGGAACCTTGCGCTTGAAGGCGGTGACTTCATCATGGGCGGCGTTGTGACCGGCTATTTTACCCTCGTCACCGGCCTCGTGCAGGATAGGACGTTCACCATTCACATCGCCCGCGATGAAGATATGGGAATCGCCGCACTGCATGGTGTTCGGGTTATAGACAGGGATACCGCGATCGTCGACTTCGATCCCGGCGTTCTCCAATGCCAGGCCTTCCACGTTGGGCGTCCGCCCGAGGCTTGCCAGGACCTTGTCCACGACCACCGAATGTTCACCCGCGGTGACGCGCAGCTGCGCGCCCTCTTCACTGATCTCGACCGGTTCGCCCAGGTAGATGGGGAACTCCCGCTGCATGGTCTCTAAGGCCATCTGCGAGACTTCCGGATCCGTGGCGCCGCCGATCGTCTGCGCCATATCGAAACCGTACACATCGATCTCCAGGCGGCTTAGGGACTGCCCCAGTTCCAGGCCGATCACGCCCAGGCCCACCACGGCCACCGATTTCGGCAGATCCTCCAGTTCGAAGAAGGTGTCAGTGGTCAGCACCTTGTCGCCGAAGGCCTCCCAGGCGGCCGGCACAACCGGGCGGGATCCCGTGGCTATAACGATCCTGTCCGCAACAACCCGGTCGCCGTTGTCGAGCTCGAGGGTGTGGGGATCGACGAATTTCGCATACGCCTCGATGAACTTGTCGCCCATGTTGTCGGTACTGTTGGAGAGGACCCGGTCGACGAAATTGTCGCGCAGATCCTGCACATGCTCCATGGCTTCGGGGAGATCGATGGTCAATTCCGTATGGCCGTCCACGCCGTAGCGATCGAGGTGGGTTCTGCGATGGTAGTCCTCGGCCACCTGGATCAAGGCCTTGGAGGGCATGCAGCCGACCCGCGCACAGGTGGTGCCGGGTTCGCCGCCATTGATGAGGAGAAAGCTTTTACCGCTCGGTCCGACCCGGCTGGTTGCATTCAATCCCGCTGTTCCCGAGCCGAGGATAGCGACGTCAACTTTTTTCTCTGCCACGGAGGTCTCCTGCAATGGTTGTGCAGATCGGGATTCTAACGGCTCGTGCAGCAAAATACAGCCATCAGAATCAGGGTTATCCAGCGACATGTTCAATCCGCTTCATCAAGCGCGTGCTGGATAGCACCGGAATCCGCAGAAAACCACTCCACCTGGATCCGAGGCTGTTTCAACCACCCCGATTGCGGTATGGTCGTGATCTGAAAACAACAAATCTGAAAATGACAGATAGCGTGAGGAGATTTTGCATGAAGTGGTGCCGATTATTATTGCTCTTGCCGTCACTGGCGCTGGCCCAACCGCCCGGCGGACAAATCGACCAGCAGCAGTTCTTCGAGCAGTCGAAGGAGAAGATGCTGCCGATGATGGCGAAGAGCATCCCCGCCATGAAGCAGACCAAGCAATGCCTGGAAACGGCAAGCGATCAGGCAGCGTTCGAGAAGTGTGCAGAGATCATGACCGCCATGGAGCAGGAGATAAAAGAACGGCTGGGGCCGGTGCCCGGCGTACCGAAGGGACAGCAACAACCGACGAAAACCCCGAAGGACATCAAGTTTACGCCGGAAGCGAAAAAGAACATGATTAAATTCCTGGAACGTTCGATCATGATCGGTACCGCCATGCAGAAGTGCTTCACTGAAAGCAGCACGGTGGATCAGATGCAGGGCTGTATGCAGGCGGCACGGCCGAAACCCAAGCAATAGGTGTCAGGCTTATCGCACACCTGATTCAGGGATGGATTTCAGGATGCTGCGCCCCAATATTGCTGTTGCTGACGATAGGTCGCCGGTGTCTGCATCCCGGTTTGTCACTCCTGCGGCAGCGGTCTGAAGCGGTAACCCTGAATGATTACCGGCTTTTCCTCTACTGGAGCGATTGCCGGTAGCGGCTGTGCCGCTTCAAGCCGTGACTGGGCGGTGACGGGTGGCGCAAACAGCGGTGGCGGTGGAGGACGGTAATAGTGTTGTCGATATGAAGGATGCGTTTTTGTCTTTCCGTGGCCGCCGAACGAAATGCAAAAAAAGGCCTGTGCAGGGTGAACCCAGCAGAGCACCGTAAACATGAGGGTTGTTTTGAGAAAAGTGGGCATGAATCCTCATTGGGCTGGATAGAGGGCGGAAAAATTTACGTAATCCGACAGGCATGAGAAGGTGCACGGCTCATCAGTAGTCTTCATAGTGTCTGCCTGGATTGAATATCCCCTCCGGGTCAAAAACCTGTTTCAGCTGTTTTTGCATGACGCTGATCCGCGGATGGAGCGGATGAAACAGTTCCCCCCTGCGATCGCCATTGCGAAAAAGTATGGCATGTCCCGACTCTTTTTCCACCAGTGAACGTATCTCCCGCGCAGGCCGGTCTGTGGCCAGCCAGCGTAAACCACCGGACCATTCGTACAATATCCGGCCCTCGATATCGAGCTTTGCCGCAGGTGGCAGAGAGAGACGCCAGAGCGGGCTGTGCTGTTTGAAGTAGTCGTGTTGCTGATCCCGCAGGCCCTGCCAAAATCCACTTTCGGGCCTGTCACTGGAGTCGAGTCCGTAACGGGTCCGGATCTCCCCCAGGCGCTGCTCAGAGCAGGCAATTCGTACCTTGTGATTGTTGTCGAGGCTGTAGGTGGCGGTGATGGGTACACCCTCGATCAGCATTTTGTGCAGCAGTGCCCGGGCCGCGGGCTGCTCCGCCGAGAAAGCGAGGGTGTGTTCTTGCATGGGTTTGGGCAACACTTTGATCGATACCTCCAGCAGGATACCCAGGGTTCCCATAGCCCCTGCCATCAGGCGCGAGAGATCGTAGCCGGCCACATTCTTCATCACCTGGCCGCCGAACTTCAGTATCCGGCCCTTTCCGTCGAGTAGCTTGATACCCAGCAGATGATCCCTGGGTGAGCCGCCCCAGGGACGACGCGGACCACTGAGCCCAGCGGCGATGGCGCCGCCGATGGTGCCTTTGCCTTCGAAACGGGGCGGTTCGAAGGGGAGCATCTGTCCCTTCGCAAGTAACGCATCCTCAATCTCCTGCAAGGGTGTTCCGGCACGCGCCGTGATGACCAGTTCCGTGGGTTCGTAGCTGATGATGCCGCGATGCTCCGCAAGCGACAGGGGCTCACCGGCCGGTTCACGGCCATAAAACGATTTGCTGCCGTGTCCCATCAGTTGCAGGGGACGGACATCCTGGACGGCATCCCTGACAGCCGTTTGCAGCGTTTTACTGCAGTCGCGGTCGTTGCTCATCAAAAGCGCTCCAGCTCGGGAAAACGCAGTTTTCCCGCGTGTACATGCATGGCGCCGAATTCGGCACACCGGTTCAATGTTGGAATCGCTTTCCCCGGATTGAGCTGGGTAAGGGGGTCGAACGCCCTTTTCACCGCATGGAAGGTCTCCAGCTCTTCATCCCGGAACTGGGCGCACATCTGATTGATCTTCTCCAGACCGACGCCATGCTCACCGGTGATCGTGCCGCCGACTGCGACACACAGCTCGAGTATTTCGCCACCGAAGGCTTCTGCCTGCTCCAACTCGCCCGGATTGTTGGCATCGTAGAGGATCAACGGATGCAGGTTGCCGTCACCGGCGTGGAACACATTGGCGCAGCGCAACCCGTAACGCTGCGACATCTCATCGATCATCTTCAACACCTTGCCCAAATGATGGCGGGGGATGGTGCCGTCCATGCAGTAGTAGTCGGGGGAGAGACGTCCCACCGCGGGGAAGGCGTTCTTTCTTCCCGCCCAGAACCTGATCCGTTCCTGCTCGTCCATCGCCGTCCTTACCTCGGTGGCCCCCGACTGTTTCAGGATCTCTCTGACCCGCATGATCTCTTCCGAGACTTCGGCATCCACACCATCCACTTCGCACAGCAGGATCGCCGCCGCCTCAGTGGGATAACCGGCATGGACGAAATCCTCCGAGGCGCGAATCGACAGATTGTCCATCATCTCCAGCCCGGCGGGCAGAATCCCCTTGGCGATGACCTGGGCCACCGCATTGCCCGCGGTCTCGATATCATCGAAAGCGGCGAGCACGACCTGTTGCCGCTCAGGTATCGGCAGCAGCTTCACCAGGACCTCCACAACAACACCCAGCATCCCTTCCGAGCCGGTGATCAGGGTCAGCAGGTCGAGGCCGGGTGCGTCGAGGCTGCCGGCGCCCAGGGTGATCCTTTCGCCGTCGATGGTGATGAGGGTGACCTGTAGTAGATTGTGCAGGGTCAGGCCATATTTCAGGCAGTGCACGCCACCGGCATTTTCCGCCACATTGCCGCCGATGGAACAGGCGATCTGTGAGGAGGGGTCGGGGGCGTAGTAGAGGCCGTAGGGTTTGGCGGCTTCGCTGACCGCAAGATTGCGTACCCCGGGCTGTACCCGCGCCTGCATATTATCGCTGTCGATCACCAGGATCCGGTTGAGCCTGGCGAGGCTGAGCAGAACCCCCTCTTCGTGAGGCAGGGCGCCGCCCGAGAGTCCGGTGCCCGCTCCCCGGGCCACCACGGGAATCTGTTGCCGGTGGCAGAATCCAAGAATCTCCCCGACCTGCTCTGCGGTATAGGGCAGCAACACGATCAGGGGCACCTTGCGATAGGCGGAGAGGCCATCGCACTCATAGGGGATCAGCTCCTCCTCGTGATAGATGACGCACTCTGCGGGCAGCATCTTTTGAAATTCCCCGGCCAGGGTCAGACGATCATGCATAGGGTTACCTCGGATGGGTGCAGCTTATAGGTTACACCAGATGAGAAAAATATGGATCTTGTAAGTGTAAATGCCCATGCGCGCCTGAAGGCTGTGCACTGCAATTGGGGATAATGCGTGCAAACATGGCTTCAAATATCCCGGTCAGTGCCAGGTTCTTCTACGGCATATACCATGGCGTGTGCGTCATATCCCCTGATTTGGTCTTAAGAATTCCGGCTCCATTTCCTTCTTCATTTTATAAATCAATCTGTTAGCTCAATGGACCGATATTTGCTGTCCTCAACTGGATTTGATAACGAAAAAATGAGGTAAATCGATGCGACTCAGAGCTCTATCCTTAGCAATCAGCTCCCTGTTGGCGACATCCTGCCCGCATGCTGAAGAGCAGGCGGAAAAACTCGGTGAAATCCATGTTGAAGGCAAAGCCGAAACGATGCCTGCTGTGACCCGGACAACGGTGGACGACGGTTCACAGGGGCTGCCCGCGGATGGCGGTGATTTTCTGCGTGATATCAATGGTGTCTCGGGGATTCGTGTGGGGGGGCACGGCATCGATCCGGTGATTCGCGGTCAGAGCCAGAATCGACTCAACATCATCCTCGACGGCGCCTACATTCATGGCGGTTGCCCCAACCGCATGGATCCACCGACAGCCTATTCCGCTCTGGAGAGCTATGACAGTGTGACTGTTATCAAAGGCTCTCAGACGGTGATCTACGGCGGTGGCGGCAGTGGCGGTACGGTACTGTTCGAACGCCATCCGCCCCGCTTCAAAGATGACAAGTCATATCTGGGTGAGGTCGTTGCCGGTTACAAGGGCAATTCAAAGACCAAGGAGTTCTCTGCCGACATCGCCGCGGGTGCTGAAACCGGTTATATACGGGGAGTGCTCGGCTATAAGGATGCCGACAACTATGAGGATGGTGACGGCAATGAGGTGCGCTCCGCCTACGAGAACCGAAACGGAAATCTGATATTGGGTTATATGCCCGATCAGGATAAACGCCTGGAGCTCAATTTCGAGGCGACCCGGAAGACGATACCCTGTTTGCGGGCGCGGGTATGGATTCACCCAAGAGCGATGCCGACAACATCCGTTTCAAATACCAGCAGAGCGATGGCCTGGGACCCTTTGCCGGGATCAAGGCCGAGATCTATTCCAGCCAGGTGGACCACTTGATGGACAACTTCTCGCTGCGTGAATTGAGCGCTCCCATGCTCATGGCTGTGCCGGCTACGTCGGACACCGCGGGTGGACGCCTCTATGGCGATATCATGGTGGGCGGCAGTAACCTCACCATCGGTATCGACTACCAGAACAACGAGCGCGATGCGGACCGCTTCTCCGGCATGCCGATGATGGCGCAGCCGACCACTTTGCAATCGATAATGTGGCCAGGCGCAGAACTTGAACAGACAGGATTGTTTGCAGAGCTGGCCCTGCCGGTGGGGGAGGAGAATCTGCTGAAGTTCGGAATGCGTTATGACCGGGTCGACGCCTCGATCTCACGGGGAGATGAGAAGCCTGATCTGGGCCCGAGTCCGACACCCAATAACCTGTACGCTGCCTACTATACCGAGACATCGGACGAGCAGACGGAAAACAATGTGGGTGGTTTTATCCACTATGAACATACACTGGGTGACGGTTCGCTCTTCGCCGGTATCAGCCGCAGTGTCAGGACCGCGGATGCGACGGAACGCTATCTTGCCAGTTTCTCGCGCAACATGATGACCGGTATGGATTCCAGCTGGGTCGGTAATCCCGAGCTGGAAGCGGAAAAGCATCATCAGCTTGAAGTGGGTTACAAGTGGCGGAACGCGGTACTCGATAGCGATATCACGCTCTATTACAACGATGTCTCTGACTATATCCTGAGAGACAAGGCCAGAGGTCAGGACGGTATCCTGGTTGCGAATGGCACCGCGAATATCTACCGCAATGTGGATGCCGAGTTCTACGGTATCGAATGGCAGGCAGGGTATCGCCTCTCCAATAGTCTGAAGACCAGCGCGAGCCTGGCCTATGTCAGGGCTGAAAACAGTACCGACGACCGACCCATCGCTCAAATAGCGCCCCTCGAGGCGACCGTCAGTCTGGACTACGTCGCCGGCGATTGGGAGCTGGGGGGTAGGGTGCGGGCAAATGCGAAACAGACACGCGCCGATCTCGAGAACGGCAGCGGACAGGACGTACAGGAGACCCCGGGCTGGAACGTGATCGACCTGCATGGCAGATATGCGTTGTCGAACAACAGCTCAATCCGCTTTGGTGTCGACAACCTGTTGGACAAGCGTTTCGCCTATCACGTCAACAGGGCCAATGTGGATCCCTTCAATCCCGAGGCCATCCAGGTCAACGAACCTGGCCGCGAAGTTTGGCTGAGAGGTTCGGTGAAGTTCTGATCGCGTGGTGCGCGACCGGGGAGTGCTGACCGCATGTCGGTTCCAGAGATATTGCCTCGCATGTCTGCAATCAGGCCCCGGCGGCAGGGATCTGCTGTTGGGGCCCGGTTCTCGCCAGGTCTACCTTGTTGCCGGGTTAGTGGTTGATCGGATTTCATTCGCGCCGCGATTTTTGGCTTTCCTGGGATATTTGCGGTTTTATTGCTTCAGTGATTTACAGTAGTCTGTGTGGCTCGACAGCTTATAACTCAGGACAACCGATGATACCGTTTCCCGTATTTGGCGTTGCCAGACCCAATTTCCTGATTCTGACACCCATCTGTGTCTCGCTTGGTTTGGCTGGCGTCCTGTTGAGTGAACACGGTGTGGCATGGGGCTTGTTTGCTGTCGTGCTGTTGGGTGCCTTAATGGCGCATATCAGTGTCAACGCACTCAATGAATATTCGGATTTTCAGTCGGGACTCGACTTCAAGACGGATCGTACACCATTCAGTGGCGGCAGTGGGGCCTTGGTGATTCAGCCCCGCCTGGCACCCTATGCGCTGGGTATCGGCTTGGTATCTCTTTTTGTAACCCTGATCTGTGGCATATACCTTCTGCAGCATGTCGGTTGGGGGCTGGTCCCGATAGGTGTTCTCGGCATGCTGATCATCGTTACCTATACCGGATGGATCAATCGCAACAGAGTGCTGGTGCTGGTTGCGCCGGGTTTGGGGTTCGGGCCTTTGATGGTGATCGGTACTTACTATGCTTTGACGGCTGAATACAGTTTCAGCGCCTTGTTGCTGTCTATGGTTCCGTTCTTTCTGGTCAACAATCTACTGCTTCTCAACCAGCTACCCGATGCGGATGCTGACCGCAGTGTGGGTCGTGACAACTTCGCCATCGCCTGGAGTACGGCAAAGAGTGCATGGTTGTTCCTGATATTCTGTATCCTGGCCTACGTGATGATTATTCTGGGTGTGGTGCTGGGTAGCCTGCCTTTTACGGCGCTCATTGGTTTGGTCACAGCCGGACTCGCCTATCAGATATTTAAAGGTATCAGAGTATATAGGGGTGAGATCGAACAACTGGTACCTTATCTGGGCAAAAACGTCGTACTCACCCTGGCTACTCCGCTTTTGATTTTTCTCGGCATACTGGCCGATACAATAATTGTTTGATTTACGTATCTTGGTGTAAGTAATCAATATCCCTGGTCAATGATCTTGTATAAATCTGTCTGGTGGGAATCGACAAATGCAGCTCTCCGACAATCACAATTCGCTTTTATGGGCACTCCTGGGGTTGCTATTCGCAGCTATCTGTCTAGTCGCGCTCTACAAGACATGGCCGATACTATTTCCCGAGACGGTACTGAAGACGGCTGTCGATCCGGCTTGCGATCTGCGCGCCGGAGCCTGTATGACCCAACTTAATGAGGGTGGCAGCATCACCTTCTCCATTGAGCCGAGAGAAATCCCGGTTGTGAAACCCCTGCAGCTGCGGGTCAACCTTGCAGGCATCCGTGCAAAGAGTATCGAAGTGGATTTCAGCGGTGTGGATATGAATATGGGCTTCAATCGATCCAGGTTGAGCCGTGTGGCCGATGGCGTTTTCAGTGGACAGGCTATGTTACCTGTGTGTGTCTGGGACGCCATGGAGTGGGAAGCCCAAGTCTTGGTCGACACTCAAAAGGGATTGATTTCGGTACCGTATCGCTTCATTACAGTCCGCCCAGGGGTACCCCTGCCGGATTCCTAGCGCCTGTTGACGGGGCGACCATTGCCCGTTTAGGGGTGTAATATAAAATATCATTGATAAACAGTTATTTACATGAATGTATAAACAACTTTATCTGTCATTTATTCTCCTCCTGTGGTAAATACTTGCCCTGTTTGTGGAAATCGTTATCCACACTCGGGCAGAAATCGATAAAAAATTAAAAACCTGAAATCGTGGATTCAGAGGGAAATCCACGTGCAAGGTATTGATTAGTGAAGCATAAAAGAATCATAGCCAAACATTTTGGCTGAGTGAGATTTTCTATTGCTCAACGGATCAGACGCTTGTACGCGCGCTCCCGACTGACTTCCGGATTCAGGATAAGTACAACAATCACGGAGGTATTCCTAATATGGCCTATAAGAATCGCTTGCATAGGAGCGAACTGGCTGTGCCGGGCAGTAACATGCGGATGATTGAAAAGGCGCCGCATGCAGGAGCTGATCTGGTCTTTCTCGATTTGGAAGATGCTGTCGCCGTTTCCGACAAGGAACAGGCGCGGCGGAATGTCATTCATGCGCTCAATAGCCTCGATTGGTCGAAGTGCTCGGTATCCGTAAGGATCAATGGCTTGGACTCGCATTTTTGCTATCGCGATATCGTCGATGTGGTGGAGCAGGCGGGAGACAAGCTGGATACCCTCTTGGTACCGAAAGTCGGTCAACCGTCGGATCTGCAGTTTGTCGCCCTGTTGCTGGAGCAGATTGAGACGGCGAAGGGATTCAAGCCGATTAATCTGCATGCCTTGATCGAAACCGCCATGGGTATGGCGAATGTGGAAGCGATTGCGCAAAGCTGTCCCGATCGCCTCGAGGCGTTGGTGTTCGGTGTCGCCGATTATGCCGCTTCAACGCAGGCCAGGACCATCAGTATGGGCGGGGTGAATCCCGACTATCATGTGCTCAGTGATCCCAATGACCAGGGACAGCGTAAGACCTATCTGGGCAACCAGTGGCATTTCGCCATGTCGCGCTTGATCGTCGCCTGTCGCGCCTATGGACTCAGACCCATCGACGGACCGTTCGGTGACATCAGCGATCCTGATGGCTATCTCGCTGTGGCAAAGTCATTCGCCGCACTCGGGGGGGAGGGAAAGTGGGCCATACACCCCTCACAGGTTTCGCTCGCCAACCAGATTTTCACCCCTGACGAGGAGGAGGTCGAACGGGCAAGAAGAGTTTTGGACGCAATGGAAAAGGCGGCAGCCGAAGGGTTGGGCGCGGTCAGTCTCGATGGCCGCATGATCGATGCCGCATCCATTCGTCAGGCCGAGGTGATCATCGAAAAGATGAACCAGATAGAGGGCAAGGCCGTCGGCAAGGAGGCCGTTGCATGAACATACATGAGTATCAGACAAAGGAGCTGTTTCGCAGCTACAGGATACCCGTACCGGAGGGACGCATGGCCCATTCGGCCAACCAGGCCCTCTCCGTGGCGGAACAGCTGGGTGGCGACGGCTGGGTCGTCAAGGCGCAGATCCATGCCGGCGGCCGGGGTAAGGCCGGTGGCGTTCAACTGGCAACCAGCCTCGAAGAGGTGCAGGAGCATGCTGAGAACCTGATAGGCAGGCGCCTGGTGACCAGGCAGACCGGGGAAACCGGGCGTTTGGTCAACCGGGTATTGGTTGAACAGGTTCATCAGATCGATACGGAATACTACCTCGGCCTGGTAATCGATCGCGGTAGCCAGCGGATTACCCTGATCGCTTCCGCCGCCGGCGGAATGGAGATCGAAGAGGTAGCCAGGGCAACACCGGAAAAAGTGATCAGGGAAGTGGTCGATCCGGCGGTGGGCCTGCAGGATTTTCAGTGTCGCAAAGTGGCCGCCGGCATCGGTCTCAGCGGCAAAAATATTGTTAAAGCGGCGCGTATCATGAAGAGTCTGTATCGCTGCTTTCGTGATAAGGATGCCCTGATGGTCGAAATCAATCCGCTGGTGATGACCACGGATGGGGAGTTTCTGGCCCTGGACGCAAAAATGTCTTTTGATGGCAATGCCCTGTTCAGGCATTCGGAAATCACCGATCTTCGTGATTTCGACGAGGAGGATCCCAAAGAGGTTGAGGCCTCGGGCCATGATCTCAACTATATTGCCCTGGATGGCAGTGTCGGCTGTATCGTCAATGGCGCCGGTCTGGCCATGGCGACTATGGATGCCATCAGTCTGTATGGCGGGAAACCGGCTAATTTTCTCGATGTCGGCGGTGGCGCTTCACCGGAGAAGATCGCCAATGCCTTCCGCATCGTGCTGGAGGACCCGAACGTCAAGGTTGTCATGCTGAATATCTATGCCGGAATCAACCGCTGTGACTGGATTGCGGAAGGTATCGTCAAGGCGATGGCGGAGCTCTCGGTCGAGGTGCCGGTCGTGGTGAGATTGGCAGGCACCAACCTGGAAGCGGGCAGAGAGATACTGGCAAACTCGGGACTCGACTACATACATGCCGACCGGCTGAGTGACGCCGCGGAAAAGTCGGTACAGGCAGTCAATCAGGGGGTGGCGGCATGAGTATCCTCGTCAATAAGGATTCACGGGTCATTTTTCAGGGCTTTACCGGACAACATGCTACCTTTCATGCCGAGGAAGCAATCCGAATGGGGACTCAGGTTGTGGGTGGCGTCACACCGGGCAAAGGCGGTCAAATCCATATCGACAGGCCGGTATTCGATACCGTGAGGGACGCGGTAGTCCAGGCCGGCGCCGATGTCAGTGTGGTATTCGTTCCGCCGCCTTTCAGTGCCGACGCCGTCATGGAAGCCATCGAAGCGGGGATCAAGGTAATCGTTGTGATCACCGACGGTGTGCCGGTGCAGGATATGGTCAGGGTGAAGCGTTACCTGATCGGTCACGATGCCATCATCGTCGGTCCCAACACGGCAGGGGTGATCACTCCGGAAGAGTGTAAGGTCGGGATCATGCCGGCCCACATCTACCCGAAGGGAAGTGTTGGGATCGTTTCTCGTTCGGGCACCCTGAACTATGAAGCGGTGGAGCAGATGAGTGAACTGGGACTGGGGGTCTCAACCAGTGTCAGTATCGGTGGCGATCCTGTGAATGGTTGTGATTTTCTGACCCTGCTGGAGAAGTTTGCCGATGACGACGAGACCGAGGCGGTACTGATGATCGGCGAGATTGGTGGCGCCCAGGAGGTCGAGGCGGCTGCCTGGGCCAGGGATCACCTGAACAAGCCCCTGATCGGTTTCATTGCCGGCGCGACGGCGCCGCCGGGACGCAGAATGGGACATGCCGGGGCGATCATCTCCGGAGAGGGGGACACTGCCCAGGCAAAAATGCAGCGTCTGGCGGAGTTGGGTGTCCATGTGGTGCAGAATGCCGCGGAAATCGGCAAGACGGTTCACCACAGCTTTAAATGAGGCGAATCAAGGGTCAAGCTTTCATCCTATGGCTCTGTATGCCCCTTTTCAGTGGAAGCGTGGTGGCGCAGAATCGGACGATCGACCCTGCCACGGGAGTCGTCACATGGGAGACAACCGCACATGGGGTGACGCTCTCGTTGACCCAGATGCTGCCGGATCAGGCTCGTGCCTTCTATCTCAATCGCGGACTGTCGGCCGAAGCCACAGAGGCCTATGCCAAGGCCTGTGTCTATAGCGTGGTGTTGCGAAATGACACCGCTCCCGGAGTGGTTCATTTCAGATTGGCCGATTGGTCCGTTGTGAGTGAGGGTGGATCCAAGCCTCTGCCGAGCGTGGAGGGATGGCTCAGTCGTTTCGAGGAACATGAACACCCGAAATCTGCGACAATTGCATTCAGATGGGCTCAATTTCCGCCGCAACAAGCCTATCAGCCCGGAGGTGACTGGAATCAGGGAATGCTCGCTACCGGACTCCTGGCCGGTAGTGAATTCGATCTGGTGGCCCGCTGGAAAGTGGCCGGACAGCCCTATCAAGGTGTCTTGAACAATGTGCGTTGTGCCCGCTGACTACATAAGATGGATGGGAATATGGTTGTGCCTGGGGCTTGCCCCGGCGCAGGCGGAACTCCCGCCGTTGACCCATGACCTGATACCTGTCTCGGAAACACGGCCGGCGCCCGATCTGCGATTACCCGATATGGATGATGAGATAGTCGATATAAGATCGCTGAAGGGCAAGGTTGTCGTCGTCAACTTCTGGGCAACCTGGTGCCCCCCCTGCAGGCGTGAGATGCCGTCTCTGGAACAGCTCTATCAGGCGACAAAAACACGGGGTGTCGTGGTGTTGGCTGTCAATATCGGTGAGGACGTCGATGCCATCTTTCCCTTTCTCGGCAGAGTGGAGCCCTCGCCCAGCTTCCCGATCCTACTCGACAGTGACTCCACAAGTCCGTCTGCTTGGAAGGTGAGGGGGTTGCCTACGACGTTCGTGGTTGCCCCTGACGGTAAACTGGCCTTTCAGGCAGTGGGTGGCCGGGAATTCAGTCATCCCGATCTGATCAACCAGCTGATGAGCCTGTTCGAGGCAGGGAACGTTGAATGACAGCACTCGATCGAGCAGGGCATATTTTTAAGATTGGGTATCCCGGCAGCTATAGTAAACACAAAATGGCATCGGCAAGCCCTTGAGTTGCCTCTCTCTCATGTCTGCTACGGCTTGTAATCGTTCCTCAATAGGAGGAATATGCCCCAATCAGACCACAGGAATAGGTTCCGTGCGATGAAAAGGCTTTTGATCCTCAACAGCAAGGGAGGCTGTGGAAAGACAACGATAGCGACAAATCTGGCGGGTTTTTATGCCGCTTCCGGGACGTCGACAGCACTCTTCGATTACGATCCTCAGGGATCCAGCAAGCGTTGGCTGGAGCTGCGTCCGGACCAGTTTCCAGGCATCAGTGGTGTGTTTGCCGCCAAGACCACTCAAGGAAGTGTCACACGTTCCTTTGCCCTACGGGTCCCCCAGGACACGCAACGCATCATAGTAGATACCCCCGCATCGATGAAACGCCTGGAAATGATGGAGATGCTGCGCTCGGCAACAGCGGTTGTGGTGCCTGTTCTCCCATCCGGGATCGATTGTCACGTGACTTTGGATTTTCTCAAGCAGCTTAGTGACCTGGTCCGTCAGATGGGGCTCAATCTTCCAATCGGAATCGTAGCCAACCGGGTGCGTATCAATACACGTTCGTTCAAGAAACTGGAAGCGTCGTTGGAGGATCTGGAAGTGCCTTTGGTGGCCTTTCTGAGAGAGTCGCAAAACTATGTTCATGCGGCCGAGTCGGGTTATGCGGTCGTCGACTTGAAACAACCTGCGTTTAAAAAAGACAATCAACAATGGTCGATACTGATCAACTGGCTGGAGACAGGCGAGCTTCTGTCATTCATCCCCCCCAGTAGCAAAGAAACGCAATACGCAATCAATCTACAATAGTCAAAACAACCGATTGTCTGAGGTCCTTCGGTAACGCAATCGTCTAATTACAGTTTTTCATACTCTTGAATATATTGTCCCAAACGTTTGTCTACCTGTGTGGTGTGCAATGCGAACCAGGAGAAAATAAATTCGGTGATAGAATCCAGCGGGAGCGTCCCGGTGCGGAACTGCGTCATCATGTCTGTAAATTTGGCGAGCAGTCTCTCATGTTCGTGGTGATGTTCCTCATACTCGGGGTAGTCGACCCTGAGCATTTCGTTCTCTTCGCTTAGAAAATGAAATTCAGCATATTTCGCCAATTCGGCCAGTAATCTAAGTATCCGCTCTTTATTGCCGTTCTCCTCCACTTCTGCAGAGATAGTACGAATCAGATTTAGGAATACCCTGTGCTCCGAGTCGATTCTTTCATGACCGACTTCGAACTTATTATCCCAATCGATATTTATCATACTATCAACCTTGTGTGTGAAACCGAGGCTGTTTATAGGTAATCAGTGTCACCGATAAAGCCTGAGAGCGGAAATAATAGCTGGCTGCTTGATAATTACATGAAATAAGCATGGTTTATAATTTATCCAATTGCCATGGTTGTTTTAGTAATGCTGTGGCTGTTCATATATAAATCAGTAGCTTATCTATTAAATGGGTAATTATTTGTGCCACGTAAACAATTAACTGCATTTGACTGCAATACATAAATCAGTATGCATATGACTCGAACAGTCTGACCTGCATTGAGCAACGCCAGTTATTTTCTTGATGGGTTGGCAGGTGGTTCTTATATCATTTGAAAACACTTCTTTCTAACCGCTCAGCCGCTTGTATTTGATTCGATGCGGTTGATCGGCCTCAGCACCGAGACGCTGTTTGCGATCGGCCTCGTAGTCGGCATAGTTGCCTTCAAACCACACCACGCCGGAATCTCCCTCGAAGGCGAGTATGTGGGTGGCGATACGATCGAGGAACCAGCGGTCATGGCTGATGATGACCGCACAACCGGGGAAGGAGAGCAGGGCCTCTTCCAGGGCGCGCAGTGTCTCCACATCGAGATCATTGGTCGGTTCATCGAGGAGCAACAGGTTGCCGCCGCTTTTTAGCAACTTCGCCAGGTGCACCCGGTTGCGTTCACCGCCGGAGAGATCGCCGATACGTTTCTGCTGATCGGAACCCTTGAAGTTGAAGCGGCTGACATAGGCTCGTGATTGCATCTGAAAGCGGTCTACGGTGATGATATCCTGGGAGTCCGAGATCTCCTCCCAGACCGTGTTGTCTGCGTCCAGGGCATCACGGCTCTGGTCCACATAGGCGACTTCCACGGTCTCACCGATGCGCATCTCTCCGGCGTCGGGCTTCTCCTGGCCGGTGATGATGCGAAACAAAGTTGTTTTTCCCGCACCATTGGGGCCTATGATGCCGACAATGCCGCCTTTGGGCAGGTTGAAGGTGAGGTCGTCGTATAGCATACGGTCGCCGAAGGATTTTCTGAGACCTACTGTGTCGATTACCAGATCGCCCAGCCGCGGTCCCGGAGGAATATAGAGCTCATTGGTCTCATTGCGTTGCTGAAACTCCTGAGACTGCAACTCTTCAAAACGCTGTAGACGGGCCTTGCTTTTTGCATGGCGTCCTTTTGGATTGGAGCGAACCCAATCCAACTCCGCCTTCATGCTCTTGATATGGGCCGCTTCCTCGTGGGACTCCTGTTCCAGGCGTTGCTCCTTCTGTTCCAGCCAGGAAGAGTAGTTACCCTCCCATGGGATGCCATAACCACGGTCCAGTTCAAGAATCCAGCCGGCAACATTGTCGAGAAAATATCGGTCATGGGTGACCGCAACCACTGTGCCGCTGTATTCATGGAGAAATCGCTCCAACCAGGCCACAGATTCCGCATCCAGATGGTTGGTGGGTTCGTCGAGCAGCAGCATATCGGGTTTTTCAAGCAGTAATCTACACAGAGCCACACGGCGCCTTTCACCACCCGACAGGGTTTTAACATCGGCGTCCCAGGGTGGCAGACGCAGGGCATCAGCGGCGATTTCCAGTTGGCGCTCGATATTGTGTCCATCAGTGGCCTGGATGATATTTTCGAGCTCAGCCTGCTCTTTCGCCAGGGCGTCGAAATCGGCATCCGCCTCCGCATAAGCGGCGTAGACCTCGTCTAAGCGGGCCAGGGCCTGTTTTACATCGCCCAATGCGGCTTCCACATTGCCACGCACATCGGTGGTTTCGTCCAATTGTGGTTCCTGGGGCAGGTAGCCGATGCGGATGCCCGGCTGCGGTCGTGCTTCTCCTTCAATATCTGTATCGACACCCGCCATGATACGTAACAGGGTTGATTTGCCGGCGCCGTTGAGACCCAGCACACCGATCTTGGCGCCGGGAAAAAAGGAGAGTGATATATCGCGTAATATCGGTTTCTTGGGTGGGACGACCTTACCCACCCTGTTCATCGTGTAAATGTACTGGGCCATGGATAGTTGACAGTTGTTGGATCGGGATGGCGCTTAGTGGCCATTTAATCACGGTATAATAACATGTGATTCCTGAAATCTGATAGTAAATATCGGTTTTATATGGGCATGGGAAATAAATAACTGGGGAGCTTGATATAACCCAAATGTCAATTACACTTATTATTGTCTCCAGCGAATTTTGGCCAATGCTAGCTGGTTATGAGTGTTCAACCAATACCATAAACCTGTATGCAGATGGGCTGGAGATGGTGTCGGTCATGATGCCGTCCGCACAAAGCGGTTCTTGGCATGGTGTGCATGGCCCCATCTTGGGTATCTTGTAAACTTCTACAGAGGAGACTGGGTATTCAATTTGATGGAATCGCATGATTCAGGATTGACAGGCTTGGCTAAAACATACGCATGAGAAGAGTGCGTTTTGATAGATGAACCGCAATTGAATCTAAAGCAAGCGTATTGGAGTCCGGCCGTTTCAATCTAAGATCGAGGTTCCGTATTCATCAATAGAGCCAACAGAACCCCGCTTAGGCGGGGTTTCTCATTTCGTACGCCTCTGTTGTGCCAGACCTTGGCATTACTGATAAGACGGATCGTGATCAGTGGACATTATCGTGTCCGCGCTGTCTTGGCCATTGGTGTTGCCGTTTGACTTTATAAACTTGAGCAACTCGTCCTCAGGTACTGGGTGAGAGTAGAAGAATCCTTGCGCCAAACCGCAACCAGCCCGGCTGAGATGATCGATTTGGGTCTGGTTTTCCACACCCTCGGCGATCAGGTTCAGATTGAGTCCCTTGGCCATGGCGATAATCGCGTCGATGATAGAGTTATCTTCGGAGGTTTTGATGCCTTGAACGAACGAGCGGTCGATCTTCAAGGTGTTGATTGGCAGATTCTGTAGATAGCCCAATGATGAGTAGCCGGTACCGAAATCATCGATGGCGATGCGTATGCCCTTATGGGATAACTTGGTCAAGGCATCTATCGCTTTCTCCATGTCCTGCATAATGGCGTGCTCGGTGATCTCCAGTTCCAAAGTGTCTTTCGGTAATTGGTGCCGCTTGATGATCTTGAGTGCTTTATTTACAAACTGATCCATCTCAAGTTGCTGCATTGAGATGTTTACCGAAAGCTGTAATGAGATACCTTCCTGTTCCATCCAGCGTTTTATGTCCGTGCACGCCCTTCGCAGCACCCATTCTCCAAGGGGTATGATCAGGCCGGATTCTTCTGCGACACTGATAAATTCATTGGGTTGGATTGTGCCTTTTTCTGGATGTTTCCAACGAACCAGTGCCTCAACGCCCCTCATATAGCCGTTATTGATATCAAACTGTGGCTGATAGTAGAGACATAGTTCATTGGTTGAGATAGCTTTGCGTAAGCCATTCTCAATATCCAGGGATTGCGAGAAGTGAGCCTTCATCTTCTCTGAATAGAAGGCATAACCGTTCTTTCCGGCATTCTTCACTTTATACATCGCAATATCGGCATGTTTGATTAATGAGTCCTTGGTATCACCATCACTGGGATAGATGGAGATGCCGATACTGAAGCTGATGAAAATTTCCTCGTTTTTTATGATAAAGGGTTCCGGCGTCAGTCGGAGAATCTTTTCCGCCAGGTTTCTTGCATCCTGTATATCATTGATTTCGGGTATGAGCAGATTGAACTCGTCGCCACCGACGCGGGCGAGGGTATCGGCTTCTCTCAACTCACTGCGGAGCCGCTGGCCAACCATTTTCAGCAACTCATCACCCACATAGTGACCGAGTGAGTCATTGATGATCTTGAAACGGTCCATGTCCAGATACATGATTGCCAGTTTCTTACCCGAGCGCTTGGATTGCGCCATGGCCATGTTTAACCGGTCACGGAACAGGCTGCGGTTAGGTAGATTGGTCAACAGATCGTGATAGAGCTGATATTTGATGAGTTCTTCGGCCTGTTTCCGTTCGGAGATATCCCGTGCAACACCATAGGTGCCTATGAATGACTTGGTTTTATCATCATTCGTTGTGTATATGCCGATCGAACTCAACTCGACCGGTACAGTGCCGGAATCGAAAAAACGGCTGCCGTTATTGTTCTTGCTGCTCAACTTCAGTTCCGCGCTACGGGTGGCGCGTTCCCCGGCACGGCGCTCATTGAATGTGAAATGGGCTCTTTCTATATCATCTGTGTGAATAAGTTTGCTGAAATGCTCACCGATGATTTCCTTCTGGTCGTAGCCCAGAAGTGACTTTACGCGCTCATTTATGAAGGCGAATCTGCCCTCATGATCCAGCAGGTAGATCATATCGGGTGAATTGTTGACGATAAACTTGTGAAGGGACTCGGACTCCTGAAGCCGCAGTTGTATTGACTGGTTTGATGCCTTCAACTGGCGACGTTCAAGAACATTGGCGACAGATCGCAACAGCTCGTCCGGTGCAAAGGGTTTACGCAGGAAGTCCTGAGCCCCTTTGCGTAGCGCCATGGTCGCATGGTCAAACGTGGTTTCGCCGCTAACGACGATGATATCGCAATTCAACTGATAAGCATCGATATGCTCCATCACTTTGTGTCCATGGAGATCGGGCATGTTCAGGTCGAGCAGTATCAAGTCGAAGGTTCCGGTGTTAAGCAGATCGATCGCCTCACTGCCGCATTCCGCCAGTGTTGTCTCATAACCTGTGAAGCGCAGGATTTCCTTCAGGCTGGCTCGCGCCCTTGGCTCATCATCAGCGATCAATATACGCGCGTTAAAGCTTCGCTTTGGTCGATTAGTATTAATGTCTGTTGGAAGGGATTCGAAGTTGCCTTCAATACCTCGCCATGGTGTCGGATAGTATGGATGCATAATCAATTCCTTATACTAGCCGATCCTGGGCAGGTAGATCTGAAATCGCGTACCTGCACCGCTATTCGATGTACAGTTGATGGAACCGGAAAGCTCATCGATGAGATTTTTAACGATGGTAAGCCCCAAACCGGAGTGGGAGTTGTCTTTGGTGGTTGTAACCGGGGTGAATAACTGGTCCATAATCTCTTTGTCTATTCCTGGGCCATCGTCAGTAATCTGAATTTCAATGTGTTGTTTGCCATTTATATAGGCATTGGCGCGGGTTTCAATACCTAGTTTTCCCCCTTCCGGCATGGCTTCGACAGCATTTTTTATCAAATTGGTCAGTATCTGCTTGATATGACCCCGCTGTGTGTCAAGATGGGGCAGGTTCGAGTCAAGATCAAGTTCGGTGGATATATTGTGCATGGGAAACAGCGAGGATTGAAATAATTTGTACAGATCCTGTATGAGTTGGTTGATGTCGACGCTTTTTGTCTGTTGCTCGAGTTCATCGGGAATATCACGAATACGTAGTATGATCTTGCCGACCCTTGCAATTTCTTCCTTGGTAATATTCAGTTCTTCGGTTGCTTCATGATCCTCGCCAAGTTTCATGCCGAGAATGTGCAGGTAGTTGTTGATGATTCCGAGTGGGTTGTTCGCCTCATGTACGACCTTCCGCGCCTCGAGATGAAAAGTGGCCCGCTCGTCTTCAATCATCTGCTGTTGATGGGAGAGCATGTTCTGTTGCCGCTGGAGCATTTCCGCGGCCTCCCCGGCAAAAAGCGTGAGTAGCTGCTGTTGCCCGTCAAGTTCCTCCCACTGATCCTGGTTGATGCCGATGGCGATCAATCCGATCCGGGATTGACGGGTGCTCAACGGCAGGTAGAGCAGGGCTTCTTTGTTCAGAAAGCGCGCCAATTGGCGATCCACGATACTCACCAGCGCCAGATTCTCATCACCCTCTGAATAGCGGGAGCTTTTTTGATTGAAGGCAGTGGCGGCCAGGCTGCGTTCGGCTTCAACCGAAATCGTGATTTCTTCCAACAGTGCATTGTTATGGGCTGTTGGGCTGATCGGGCTTAGCGTCTTCCCATCCTGATTGAGTATCAGGTAGCAGACCTGTTGAATGCCGAAGAGCAGATCGAGATCGCGCTGAATCTGTTGCATCGTGGCGATCACGTCCGGTGTTTCCGGTATAGCTTCCAAACCGCCGCCGAATAGGGCAGCCTGTTTGATGCGTTCCGCCAGAGCCTGCCGATGATCCTGTGCCTGTTTTTCGGTTTTCTGTCTGGGCAGGGTAATGCCGAGACTTCGCGCCGCTTTGGCTGCCTTATCCCTGGCATCCCGGATTAACTCTTCCACGATTGTCTGATTCAGCCCGAACAGGGTATCGGCACGCGCCAGGACCTCATTTTCCAGTTTGTCGCTGCTGTCGGAGAGGTGGCTTGCAAGATTGACCAGTTTTACCAAGTGCGAGCAGTCGAGAATATTATCTGCAGGTTCGTGCTGGTAGAGCACTGCGTCAGCCAGGAAGGATTGCAGGTCCCAGCTTTCTATCATGTGTGATCCGATCTGTGGCGACGAATAGTCGAACTTCTCAATCTCCGCCTTGACCAGCGACTCCCCTGTCAAGCCCTGTTCGAGCATGGCCCCGTACTCATCGGGAGAGGCCTGCAGTAAAGCCAGCTGTCCCAGTCGATGCAGGAGTCCCGCAAGATAGGCCTCATCGGGTGACCGGTATGTGGTCAGGTCCGCCAATGCCTTTGCTGTTTGTGCGCATATCAGTGACTGAAACCAGATTTCGTCAAGGGCTTGTCCAGCCTGTTTACTTAGCTGGTTGAAAAACTGCTGGACCGCGCTGTTGATGGCGATTGTCCTGACGCTGCGGATACCAAGCACCACCAACAGTCGCTGGATATCGCTGATTTCCTGCCATTGACGATAGAAAGGTGAGTTGGCTGCCGTGATGACCTTGGAAGAGACGCCAGCGTCTTTCTCTATCGTTTCGGCCAGATGCTTGAAACTCACATCGGAGTTGTTGCAGCTATCGATGAGCTCGATAAGGATTGCTGGCGGGCTGGGAAGATTGCTGAATCTTCCTATGGGTCGCTTTTGTTCCGATTGAGTAGGCACGGAAATCCTAAAAATATTATTTATTAACAGCTGGTTATCGGACTAATTAATAGCACTTAATTAGTTACTGTTAAAGCTATTTTACTAAAAAGTCCTTAATTCATGTATGGCTTTCTGTCTCGGATGACGCCCATATGCCGAAACCGGGCATGTCGAATTTTTGCCTTGCGCAGGAATTCTGGCGAGTCAATATTTTGTCTCTATTTAAAGATATATTTATAACTGTATGAATAAAAAGGAAATAATTTATTTTTATCGAGTGGCATTCATATTGCGTTCAAATAGGATGTAAATCTTGAGGGTGGCATTATGGCAGACGAACAAGCAGCAGAAGAACTCGATTTAGGCGAAGAGAAATCGGGTAAGTCAAAGCTCATTATCATCATTGCAATCGTTACCGTTTTACTGATTGGTGGCGGTGTTGCCGCCTATTTTCTCCTGATGGGGGACGATGAAGCGGTCGATGAGAAAGATCCCGCGTCGTCTGAGCAAGCGGCCGAAACTGAAGAACCGCTGAGTCCAGCCCGTTATATCGAGCTGAAGCCGCCCTTTGTCGTCAACCTGCCGGGTCGCCCAAGTCTGCTGCAGATCGGCGTCAGTGTCAGGGTCCGATCCGACGAGATGGTCGAATTTATCAAACACAATGATCCGATGATTCGCCACAACCTTTTAGACCTGCTCTCGGGTGCGGATGCCAAAGCCCTCAAGGCGCGTGAGACAAAGGAGAGCCTGCAGCGGGAGATGCTCAAGGAACTCAATCGGGTTGTCACTGAGTTAAAGGGGCCCGGGGAAGTTGAAGCCCTCTATTTCACCAGTTTTGTAATGCAATAATCATCATGAGCGCCAACGACTTACTTTCACAAGAAGAGATCGACGCCCTATTGCACGGGGTCGATAACGGTGATGTCGCGACAGAAACGGACGTGGCCGATGCCGGTGGTGTCAACTCCTATGACTTCACCAGCCAGGACCGTATCGTTCGCGGACGCCTGCCCACGTTGGAGATGATCAATGAGCGATTTGCGCGTCTGTTCCGTACCAGCCTTTTCAATATGCTTCGACGCACGGCTGATCTCTCAGTATCCGGGATCCAGATGCAGAAGTTTTCCGAGTTTGTGCATAGCCTGTTTGTTCCCACCAGCCTGAATATGATCCGGGTACCGCCACTCCGGGGAAAAGGGCTGTTCGTGATCGATCCCAAGTTGGTCTTCAGTGTCGTGGATAACTATTTTGGCGGATCCGGGCGATTCCATACCAAGATCGAAGGACGTGACTTCACACCGACGGAAAACCGGGTCATTCAACTTCTTTTGAACAGGGCATTCGAGGATTTGGAAGTCGCCTGGAAACCAGTATTCCAGGTTAAATTCGAGTACAGCGGTTCAGAGGTCAACCCTCAGTTCGCCAATATCGTGAGCCCGTCAGAGGTGGTGGTAGTGACATCTTTTCACGTCGATCTGGAAAGTGGCGGCGGTGATTTCCATGTCTGCATGCCGTACTCGATGCTCGAACCGATACGTGAATTGCTTGATGCGGGGGTTCAGAGTGATCGAGGTGAAAGGGACGAACGGTGGGAACGTTCACTCAAGGAGGAGATCCTGGCTGCGAAGATTGAACTCTCCAGCATTCTCACCGAGGTGCAGATAAGTGTCAAAGAACTGTCTGAGTTGAAAGAGGGGGACATCATACCCATCGAGATGCCGGAAGAGGTTGAGGTTGAAGCTGCCGATGTCCCTGTCTTCAAAGCCAAATTGGGCGTTGCCGACGGCAATTATGCCTTGAAGATCAACAACTGGATTCAACAGAATCGGCGCAAAGGTCTGCACGATTATCTGGAAATGGAAAGAAAAGCGGTGCAGAACGCGAATGGCGAATAAGTGGATAGCCGATACGGTGAATCAGCTGTGAATAACAGCGGAATGGTACCCCAAGAGGGCGTAAAAAATGAGTGAAGAGAAAATGAGTGATCCGAACGAAGCATTGGCGGATGAATGGGCCGCGGCACTGGACGAACAGGTCGATAAGGAAAGTGATGATAAGGCTGCCGCCGCCTCTTTCGATGAACTGCAGGATGAGCCCGGAAACGATGCCGTGAATATGGATGCGATCCTGGATGTGCCGGTTACCATCTCGATGGAGATTGGCCGCACCAAGATTAATATCCGCAACTTGCTGCAATTGAATCAGGGTTCTGTCGTCGAATTGGATCGATTGGCGGGTGAGCCGATGGACGTATTGGTCAACGGTACGCTGATCGCCCAGGGCGAGGTTGTTGTAGTAAACGAAAAGTTCGGTCTCAGGTTGACCGATATTATCAGTCCCTCGGAGCGGGTGAAGAGGATCAGTTGATGTGCCGTTGGCCCTTCATCACCCTTCTGTTCAGCCATTCACTATACGCAGCCGATACTGCGCAGAAACAGCTGGGTGTCAATGTCTCCCCCTTGGGTGCCGACAGCCTGCTGAGTACCGTCGGCGGTCTGTTATTGGTGCTCGGAATCATCATTGGCGGGGCCTGGCTGTTCAAGCGCTATGCGCAAATGCCAATGGGCGGAAAGGGAATGGTGCGAGTCGTTGGAGGGGCTTCGGTAGGAACCCGTGAACGTGTGATCGTTGTGGAGGTCGATAATCAGCGGTTGCTGCTTGGCGTGGCGCCGGGCCAAGTGCGTACTCTGCATATCCTGCAAGGATCAGGGCCGGGTTTTCAAAACTATTTGGATAATGAAAAGGGCAGCGGTCAGGAGCGGAAGCAATGAGGGCCTGGCTGTTAATCATCGGCCTTATAAGCAGCACCTTGCTGCAGGCAGCGCCGGGTGTCGATGCGTTTACGGTGGCATCGGATGGCGAGGGCGGTCAAACCTATACCCTGACTATCCAGATCCTGCTCTTCATGACCGCGATGACGCTGTTGCCGGGCGCTTTGATGATGATGACCTCTTTTGCCCGGATCATCATTGTCCTGGCCATACTCAGGCAGGCCCTGGGTACCCAGAACACACCCTCGAATCAGATACTCATCGGATTGGCCCTGTTTCTTACCCTGTTTATCATGATGCCGGTCTTCACCGAGGTGAATGAGGTGGCGTTACAACCCTATCTGGCGGAAGAGATGAATGCCACTCAGGCGCTACAGGCCGCCTCCGAGCCGGTGAAATCATTCATGATCGCGCAGACGCGTGAGGATGACCTGGCACTGTTCGCGCGCATCGGCGATTTCAGTGAGCTCGCGGAGCCCGACGATGTGCCATTCAGTCTGCTGCTTCCCTCGTTTGCCACCAGTGAATTGAAAACCGGCTTCCAGATCGGTTTTCTGCTGTTTATACCGTTCCTGATCATCGACATTGTAGTAGCCAGTATATTGATGTCGATGGGCATGATGATGCTGTCACCCATGATTATATCCCTGCCGTTCAAGATTATGCTGTTTGTGCTGATCGATGGGTGGGCATTGGTATTTGGCACCTTGGCGGCGAGTTTTCAACTCTAAGGGAGAGGGTATATGAGTCCGGATACCGTAATGTCGATAGGACAAAATGCACTTGAAGTGATTGGCATACTGGCCGGATTGGTTTTACTGCCTGCGCTGGCGGTGGGTTTGATTATCGCCATGTTTCAGGCCGCAACCCAGATCAACGAGATGACATTGACCTTCATTCCCAAGCTGGTGGTCGTGGGCGTGGTGCTGATGTTCGCAGGCAACTGGATGTTGCACCTACTGATGAATTTTTCCATGAATCTGATTGAGAGCATTCCTGAGCTGCTTTTTTAAGCCTTGCATAGCAAAACGTATTTATGAGGCACTTTTGGAAACATCATGATCTTCAACGAAGCGCAGTTCAATACCTGGTTGGCGGCCTATCTTTGGCCGATGGTGCGCATCAGCGCCATGCTGGTGGCGATACCGCTGTTCAGTTCGCGTCAGATACCGGCGCGGTTTCGGCTCTTTATGATGATCCTGATTACCTTGCTGATTGCACCGACGCTGCCGCCCCAACCCCAGGCGGATGTGCTGAGCCATACCGGTTTTATCATTTCCTGATTACCCCTGAGGCTCAGCTATTGAGCCTGTGGTGCAAGCATAATGGAACCTACTGAATAAAAGAGGATTTCATCATGCCGAGAAATACCATTCAATTTCAAAAAGGCCTTGGTTTGCACGATTTTCTGGAACAATATGGGACCGAGGATCAGTGTCGACAGGCATTGTATGATTTGCGCTGGCCGACGGGCTATGTCTGCCCTGAGTGCGGCAACACAACAGGCTGTGAACTCAAAAAGCGTCAGATATATCAATGTCACAAGTGCCATCATCAGACTTCCCTGACCGCCGGCAGTATCTTCCATGGCACCAAGCTGCCGCTGAGAACGTGGTTTCTTGCGATCTATCTGTTGACCCAACGCAAGAAAAGTATCTCGGCGCTGCAACTTTCCCGCGAAATCGGGGTGAACTACAATACGGCCTGGCGACTCAAGCATAAGTTGATGCAGGTGATGATGGAACGTGAGCGTGGAAAAAAACTGGCCGGTCGCATCGAATTGGATGATGCTTATCTCGGAGGCGAGCAAGCCGGTAAGCGTGGTCGTGGGTCGCGCAACAAAATCCCTTTCGTAGCTGCTGTTGAGACGACGCGGGACGGCAGGCCCATGAAAATTCAACTGCGTCGTGTAAGGGGCTTCCGCAAACGTGAAATCGCCCGCTACGCCCGCTCCTGCTTGATGCCTGGCAGCGAAGTCTTTACCGATGGGCTTTGGTGCTTTAGTGGCGTGACAACCGCTGATTGCCATCATAACCCCATGGTGACGGGTGGTGGGCGCCAAAGTGTCCAGTATTCGTGCTTCAAATGGGTAAACACGATGTTGGGTAATGTCAAAAACAGTCTGTTGGGTACTTTTCATGCGATTCGAGATAAACATGTGTCGCGTTATCTTGCTGAGTTCGAATATCGGTTTAACCGCCGTTTCGATTTACCCGCCATGATTGAACGATTGCTTTTTGCCGCTCTTCGCACTCCACCTATACCATATCGCCTCTTGAGAATGGCTGAGGTTTAGCCCGCATGTTTCATCCGTTTTTAAATTTAGCCGGTGATATGGCCAAGCTTGGATGGTTTGCCCTCACTGGGAACCAAACCTCTATCAAGCCCTGATTTTCCACCCTCCGGGCAGACTCCCCCTTACCCCCATTGTTGATCAACGTGCCGGGGCAGCACTCTGCCGGGCTATCCCGGCTTGAGTCGTGCCGCCACCTGGAAAAACAGCGCCTGATAGGGATAGGTGCTGGAGAGCAGGAAGCGGATCCGTCGCGTGTTGCGAATGATGACCGCCCCGATCTTGAACAGTTTGAGCCGGATCGTGGTCATCTGTGCACGCGCCAGTTCCGTGCCCTTCAGCGCGAGGCGCCGGATGGCCTCCATCAGCACATAGGCCAGACTGGACAGCAGTAGACGAAACTGATTGGCCCACCAGTAATGCGCGCTGGTGCGATCGGCGAACAGCCCCAGTTGCTGCTCCTTGATTCGGTTCTCCATGTCACCACGGGCGCAGTAGAGGTCATCGTAAAGGCGCTGTTTGTCGCCGGCCAGGTTGGTGACGATGAAGCGTGGATTTGGCCCCTTGTCGGTGACCTCCAGTTTGGTGATCACCTTGCGACGCGTCTTCCAGGTGCTGGCGGCATAGTGAAACTGAAAGAATTCCCGCATCTTCATGCCGGTTCGCTTCGCCAGTTCCTCAACCCACTGCATGGGCTCACGGATACACCGCAGCGAGGCGTCATTCTTGGCGATGCCCACGATATAGCCCACAGCGTTGCGCTCGCACCAGCTGAGCATGTGGTGACGGCAAAAGCCGCTATCGCCCCGAAAGATGATACGCACTTCAGGCCAAGCCCGGCGCAGGCGTTTGACCAACAGCGCCAGAATCGCCCAGGCATGCTTGGGCGCATCGATCCGGCTGGGCCGCAGATAACTCACCAGCAGTTGATCGCCACAAAAGACATACAGGGGCAGGAAGCAGTAGTGATCGTAGTAGCCGTGAAAGAAGCGGCCTTCCTGGCGGCCATGCACCGGATCATCCGTGGCGTCGAAATCCAGGATCAGCTCATCGGGTGGTGCATCATATGAGGCAATGAACTGCTCGAGCAGTAGGTTGTGGACATCAACGGCAACCCGGCGATCGACCCGGTTCTCCAGCCGACAAAGTGTCGACTGGCTGCCCAGTACCTCCTCGCGTTCGATCGAGCTCTGTAGGGCCGGGTCGGTGCGTAGTGTCTGATGGTCGTTCAGATCTTCATAACCCAGGCAGAGCCCATAGACTCGCTGGCGCAACAGGCTCAACTGGCTGTGTTCAATATAGCGGGGATCTCGCGGGTCGGGGATGACCGCATCAACCGCCTCGAGCAATCCCAGACGCCTGTCGATCTCACGCAGCAGCAACACGCCGCCGTCCGAGGTGATATCGCCACCGGAAAACTCGGCTTGAACCTTACGGCGTTTTAGGGCTGGAAAATCAAAGGCAGTCTGGGTACAGTTTGTCACAGGCAAAATCCTTTCGATTACAGTGTAAGCAACTGAATTATATCGAAGTATCAGGATTTTGCCTTTTTAATGCGTGAAATATTGGGGTTAGGGGTAATCAGGTATCATTTTATTGCAGCAGATTCTGATTGGCGTGATGATGGGATTTATCCTGCAGATGGTATTCGGTGCGCTGGTATTCGGAGGGCAAGTGATCGCCTATAGCATGGGCCTGGGCTTCGCCTCCATGGTCGATCCGGCAAATGGGGTGCAGGTCCCGGTGGTGGCCCAATTCTATCTGATACTCGCAACTCTGCTGTTCCTGATATTCAACGGACATCTTCTTTCTATAGAGTTGATCGCCGACAGTTTTGACACCATGCCGGTTGCGATGGATGGCCTCTCCCGAAACGGGCTGCTTGAAGTCGTTGCCTGGGGCAGCCGGCTGTTTACCGGCGGTCTGCTGATTGCACTACCCATTGTCGGGGCCATGCTGATGGTTAATATGGGCATGGGTGTGGTGATGCGTGCGGCGCCGCAGTTGAACATCTTTTCGATCGGCTTTCCAATTACCATGCTGCTCGGGTTTGCACTGATATGGGTCACCCTGCCGAACGTCTTCAGTGTCTTCAATGAACTCCTCGATGAGGCCTTTCAGCATCTGATGTCGACCCTTCGGGTGACGGGGTGAATCATGGCTGAGAACGAAAACGGCCAGGAAAAAACAGAACAACCCTCGGCGAAAAGACTGCTGGATGCCAAGCGGAAGGGACAGGTTCCCCGTTCCCGTGAACTCAACAGTATGGCGGTAACCATGATCGGTGTGACCACACTCGTTGTCATGAGCAATACCATTGGCGACGGTTTGTCGCAGATGATGAGTGAGAGCTTTGTTCTGACCCGGGAGCAGATATTCGATATCAACATCATGTTGATTCAATTGGGTGAGCGTTTCCTGCAAATGATGGTGACGCTGCTGCCTTTTTTTCTCTTGGTCGTGGTGGCGGCCATCTTCAGTTCTGTCGCCCTGGGCGGGTTTTCCGTCAGCAGTGAGGCATTGGCGCCAAAACTGAGTAAATTGAGCCCGTTAAAAGGTATGAAGCGCATCTTTTCCGCGCGCGGGCTGGTAGAGATGCTGAAAGCTTTGGCCAAGTTCATCTTTATCGGTGGCGTCACCATACTGTTGCTTTGGATGTCGCTGGATAAATTTCTCGCTTTACATGGTATGGAAATCTCGCAGGCAATGGAAAAACTGAATAGCCTGATCGGCTGGTCGGTGATCCTCATGACATCTACTTTGATTCTTATCGCGGCGATCGATGTGCCGTTCCAACTGTGGGATCACAAGCGCCAACTGAAAATGACGCGCCAGGAACTGCGCGACGAATTGAAGGAGACCGAAGGCAAGCCGGAGGTGAAGAGCAGAATCCGGCAGCTGCAACGCGAGATGGCGCAAAAGCGCATGATGCAGGAGGTGCCACAGGCCGATGTCATCGTCACCAACCCGACTCACTATGCGGTCGCATTAAAATACGATCCGCAAACCATGCACGCACCGAAACTGTTGGCAAAGGGCGCTGACCTGGTGGCAATGACTATCCGTGAAGTAGGCGCTGAGGCCAAGGTGCCCGTGGTGGAGTCACCGATGCTCGCACGCGCCATCTATTTCCATACCGAATTGAATGCCTTTATTCCCGCCGGACTCTATCTCGCTGTCGCTCGACTGCTGGCCTACGTCTTCCAACTCAGGGCCTACCGAACCGAAGGCGGGGAATATCCGGAGCTGCCGGATGAGCTATCGATTCCGGAAGAGTATCAACACTCACCAGGGGTGTAACAATGGACGCCACAGCAATCCTCGACAATGTCAGACAAACAGGCGCACGCGGGCTGGGTGCGCCAATCATGCTGTTGATGTTGTTGACGATGATCGTGATTCCATTGCCACCGATTGCATTGGATATATTCTTTACTTTCAACATCACCCTCTCTCTGGTGGTGATGCTGGTGGTGGTCTACACTCGCCGACCCCTCGAATTCTCGGTTTTTCCCAGCATGCTGCTGATTGCCACGCTGCTGCGTCTTGCCCTCAACGTGGCATCCACCCGGGTAGTTCTGTTGGAAGGCCATACCGGTGGTGATGCCGCCGGTAAAGTGATTGAAGCCTTTGGCGCCTTTGTCATTGGTGGTAACTATGCTGTCGGCCTGGTGGTCTTTCTGATCCTGGTGATCATCAATTTCGTGGTTGTGACCAAGGGTGCGGGTCGAGTCTCTGAGGTCAGTGCACGTTTCACCCTGGACGCGATGCCCGGAAAACAGATGGCAATCGACGCCGACCTCAATTCCGGCCTTATCGATCAGGATGAGGCCAGGACACGGCGTGAGGATATCGCCCGTGAAGCTGACTTTTACGGTGCTATGGATGGTGCGAGTAAGTTTGTTCGTGGTGATGCCATCGCCGGGATTCTGATCCTCTTCATCAATATAATAGGCGGTCTTTCCATCGGTATGGCCCAGCACGGGCTTGATTTCTCCACGGCGTTGCAGAACTATGTGCTGTTGACCATCGGTGACGGATTGGTGGCGCAGATCCCCTCACTGCTACTTTCCACATCGGCTGCGATCATTGTCACCCGGGTAGCCAGCAGCCAGGATGTCGGCGGACAGATCGTCAGTCAGCTATTCAGCAGTCCCAAGGCGTTAACGGTAGCGGCATCAGTGCTGTTTCTGATGGGGATCATTCCGGGAATGCCCAACTTTGCGTTTCTTACACTATCGGCAGCCGCAGGGGCAGGCGCATGGATGATCTGGCAACGTCAGATGAAGCCGGTGGAAGAACCGGTCATCGAAGAACCGGTGGAGCAACCGGAGCAGCGTGAACTGAGCTGGGATGATGTGCAACCGGTCGATCTGATAGGACTCGAGGTGGGCTATCGTCTGATCCCGTTGGTCGATCGCAATCAGGGCGGGCAGCTGATGAATCGCATTAAGGGTGTCAGGCGCAAGCTCTCGCAGGAGATTGGCTTCCTTATCCCTTCGGTGCACATTCGCGACAATCTGGATCTCAATCCCAACAGCTATCGAATCTCGATCAATGGTGTCTCTGTGGCATTGGCGGATATCTTTCCTGATCGTGAGCTGGCGATCAATCCAGGGCAGGTATTCGGTGAGTTGCAGGGTACGGTCACCAAGGACCCAACCTTCGGTCTGGATGCGGTCTGGATCGATCCGGATCAGAAGGATCATGCACAGACCCTGGGTTATACCGTGGTGGATGCCAGTACCGTGGTTGCCACCCATCTGAGTGAAATCCTACAGTCCCATGCCAACGAACTGATGGGCCATGAAGAGACACGGCAACTCCTGGATATGCTGGGCAGGACCGCACCGAAACTGGTGGAAGACCTGGTTCCGAAGGCGCTTTCATTGAGCGTGGTGACAAAGATTCTGCAGAACCTGCTGACTGAGCATGTGCCCATCCGTGATTTCCGCACCATTGCAGAAACACTGGCGGAGCAGTCACAAAGAACTCAGGATCCGGCGGCCTTGACGGCTTCTGTCCGGGTTGCGCTGTCGCGGGGAATCGTGCAGCAATTGATTGGCAGTTCCGAGGAGATACCGGTGGCTGTGCTGGATCCCGGCCTGGAGCAACTGTTGCAAAGAACCCTGCAGGCTTCTGAAGAGGGGCAGGCGGGCTTTGAACCGGGTCTGGCGGAGAGATTGCAGAATGCGCTATCCGAAACCTCTGCGGCAATGGAGGCCCATGGGCAGGAGGGTGTGTTGTTGGTCGCTGCGCCGATCAGGCCCTGGATGGCTCGCTTCGCCAAGCACGCGGCTCCGGGGATGCATATTCTTTCCTACAACGAAATACCCGACAATCGACAGATCAAGGTGGTTACAACAATCGGCAATACGGCAAACGGTGATTGATGGGGCGCGCAGCTGTTGTCAGAGTTGGCCGCCAACAGCCGAATATGAGATAGTGACGGCAGGAGCATGATCTGAGGTGGCGTTTGGAGGGGTGGCCGGCGCTCGACCTCGGTAAGGACTTATCAAATGATCAAGTTGATTATAAAGGGGTGGTCAGACGAGTGTGCTTGGCTGAGTAGTGATAACTGGTCACATCTCGATTACTGTCAAAGACTCTACCATTGCACCTGTTTGCGGGGTATGGCGCTAAACCGTGTGGCTGAATCGCTGCTAAACAGAGAGCTATCCACGCTGGAACTGGTGAGTAGAGAACGGGCGGAGGCGCTCATCTTCATCCTTGCTTCGTGTGGTGCGCAATTTGACCTGCAGTTTCTGCGGCCACAGAAAGTCATATCACTGGAGCTGTATCGCAGGAGCGCTGAAATCAAAACAGTCACCCAGGCAATTGCCGACGCCAGGTGAAACACCTCTGATTGTCCAATACTGGCCGCTTGTTCCAGTCCATTGTCGTTGAGGCTGCGGGATGTGGCGTCTGCCCGGACACATGCCGACTGCTCCGGCAGGAGGCCCCGCTCATACCGGATGGCTTCGCTGTAACTTCGATGCTCTATACAGATCCGGCCGATTTTCTATAGCGCAACAGGGAACCTTGATCACAACCCGGACAGTGCCGAATCCTTGGCGGACCGAGGCAGGGAGTCAAGAGACCGGCGTCTGCCTGAGGTCCGCCGGTACAGCGTCTATATCTAGCCCGAATATTTCACAAATAAAGAGGGTAAAACCCGTGTAGTTCAATAGAATTCAGTTACTTAGGCTGAAATTGAACGAGGTTTTGCCTGTGACAGAATGTACCCAAGGTCGTTTTGCTTTTCCAGCGGTAAAACGCCGCCAGGTTGAAGCGGATTTTTCCGGTGGTGATATCAGCAGTGATGGCGGCGTGTTGTTGCTACGACAAGCGGACCGACGGCTGGGATTGCTTGAAGCCGTCAATGACACTCTCGCTGATCCACGCGATGGCCGCTATGTGCAACATGATCAGATTTCTCTACTACGCCAGCGGGTCTATGCCCTGTGCCAGGGCTATGAAGACCTCAACGATCACGACAGTCTGCGACAAGATTTGGCCTTTCAGACGGCCGTGGAACAGGATCAGGCACTGGGCAGTTCACCCACGCTCTGTCGCTTGGAGAATCGGTCAGATCGGGCAACCGCTGTCGCGATCCATCAGGTCCTGATCGAGCAGTTCATCGCCTCGTTTGCCGAGCCACCCGAGGAGTTGATCCTGGACTTCGACGCCACCGATGACCGGGTTCACGGCCTGCAGGAAGGCCGCTTCTTCCACGGTTACTACGATAACTACTGCTTTCTCCCGTTGTACGTGTTTTGCGGCGAACAACTGCTGGTCAGCTATTTGCGCCCGAGCAAGATCGACGGGGCGAAACATGCGTGGGCGATCCTCGCCCTGCTGGTCAAACGCTTGCGTCAGGCGTGGCCGGCGGTGCGGATCATCCTGAGAGCCGACTCGGGCTTCTGTCGTCACCGCATGCTGCGCTGGTGTGAACGCCATGGCATTGGCTACATCGTAGGCCTGGCGCGCAACCACCGCCTGCAACGGATGATCGAGGAAGACTTCACTGCAGTCGAGCAATGCTTCAAGGCCAACGGACAGAAGCAACGCGTCTTCCTTGGCCTGCGCTACGGTGCACGCAGCTGGCGCCGTCGACGCGCGGTGATCGCCAAGCTGGAGGTGAGTGAGCGAGGGCGTAATCCCCGATTTGTCGTCACCAACCTCAACGGCGATGCCCAAACCCTTTACGACGACGTCTATTGTGCGCGGGGCGAGATGGAAAACCGCATCAAGGAACAACAGCTGGGGCTGTTTGCTGATCGCACCAGTGCACATCATTGGTGGACCAATCAGTTTCGCTTGCTGCTGTCGAGCCTGGCCTATGTGTTGATGGAAGCGATTCGCCGCTTGGCCTTACAGGGTACAGAACTGGCCAAGACCCAGGTCGGCACGCTGCGGCTTAAACTACTCAAAGTGGGTGCGGTGGTGATACGCAATACCCGGCGTGTCCGCTTCCTGCTCTCCAGTGTCTTTCCTTACCAGGCATTGTTCTTCAGTGTGGCCGAACGGCTGGAGCCAGGATAGCACGCGATGAGTGCTGCCCCGGCACGTTGATAAATAACGGGGTAAGGGGAAGCTGTGCCTGTCAGCCAGAAATCGGGGCGTTTGGAGCCGGTATCATCCTGTTTCTCGTCCCGGCCTTCTCCTCGTGCCAGTATCGGCAAATGGATGAAATATCCGGGCTAGAAGCGCAAGCGCTGATCGGTCATCCGGTGGTGGTCGAGGTCAAGCGTGTGACAGCGGATGAGATCGAGGACTGGCTGGCCAGTGGCCGCCTGAAGCGGCCTCGGCCCAAGGGGTCTGTTTATCCATCATCGTCCGGGAGCTAATCATCAGGAGCCTGGTCCAAAAAGAAGCTTTTCAGGTTTTTGCTCACGTTTTCTAGCGCTTGTAGATATACGATAAGCGTCACTTGTGCTGACCAAGGATGATCTCCGAAATAATTAGCTAATTCTATAGTAAGTGTTGTGCGGCCTGTTTTTTTAGTGGAGGCAGAGATGTTAAGCTCCCCCTCAGTTGTCCCCCAACTATGGCCTTGATTGTTGTCGGCTGAATTACCTAGAGATAGCTGATTAAAAAAATTAATAAGACCTCGGATTGAAGCCTCCTCGAACCATACTTTACTTTGTAGCTTTACAGCAGGAGTTTCGAAAGAGATAGTGGTGTAGAAAGATTTAGGATCTTCGCCCTTGCATCTATTTCTAAGTATCATTCTCGCATCTGGGTCGACATCAGATTGTATGAGAACAGAACTTGATGATTTTGTGTGTATGCCGTCTTGATTCATTAGTTTTACTTTCCTAAATATTCGTATTCACCGTTAAGTATCTTTTTTTTAGCGTTTCCTGATTACTCATGAGGCTCAGCTATTGAGCCTGTGGTGCAAGCATAATGGAACCTACTGAATAAAAGAGGATTTCATCATGCCGAGAAATACTATTCAATTTCAAAAAGGTCTTGGTTTGCACGATTTTCTGGAACAATATGGGACCGAGGATCAGTGTCGACAGGCATTGTATGATTTGCGCTGGCCGACGGGCTATGTCTGCCCTGAGTGCGGCAACACAACAGGCTGTGAACTCAAAAAGCGTCAGATATATCAATGTCACAAGTGCCATCATCAGACTTCCCTGACCGCCGGCAGCATCTTCCATGGCACCAAGCTGCCGCTGAGAACGTGGTTTCTTGCGATCTATCTGTTGACCCAACGCAAGAAAAGTATCTCGGCGCTGCAACTTTCCCGCGAAATCGGGGTGAACTACAATACGGCCTGGCGACTCAAGCATAAGTTGATGCAGGTGATGATGGAACGTGAGCGTGGAAAAAAACTGGCCGGTCGCATCGAATTGGATGATGCTTATCTCGGAGGCGAGCAAGCCGGTAAGCGTGGTCGTGGGTCGCGCAACAAAATCCCTTTCGTAGCTGCTGTTGAGACGACGCGGGACGGCAGGCCCATGAAAATTCAACTGCGTCGTGTAAGGGGCTTTCGCAAACGTGAAATCGCCCGCTACGCCCGCTCCTGCTTGATGCCTGGCAGCGAAGTCTTTACCGATGGGCTTTGGTGCTTTAGTGGCGTGACAACCGCTGATTGCCATCATAACCCCATGGTGACGGGTGGTGGGCGCCAAAGTGTCCAGTATTCGTGCTTCAAATGGGTAAACACGATGTTGGGTAATGTCAAAAACAGTCTGTTGGGTACTTTTCATGCGATTCGAGATAAACATGTGTCGCGTTATCTTGCTGAGTTCGAATATCGGTTTAACCGCCGTTTCGATTTACCCGCCATGATTGAACGATTGCTTTTTGCCGCTCTTCGCACTCCACCTATGCCATATCGCCTCTTGAGAATGGCTGAGGTTTAGGGGTAATCAGGTAGCGTTTTGACTTACGAGAAGCGTGAGTACGGTTCCTAGTTTTGCGTTGTCCCTCACGGGGTTCAGCATGATTACCGCTCCGTCATTCTCTAACACAAAGACGATCCGATTGGTTATCTGGTCTAGATAGATGTCACCATATTTTATGATATTCAGTGCCACGGAATCCGTCATTCTTGGGTCTTTACATGAAAGACTCAGAGCTAAACGTGTTTCTGCGTGAGTGCAGAATAAAGTCCCTTTATTATAACGTTCGATACTAATACGGCGCATGCGTCTGGCTTGTTTTAGGTAAGCTTGCCGCGCCAAAATAGTTATTGCGGCTTTAATTCCACCCCGAAGGCTCCGCTTTTCCCGATGATGAGCACTTGCACCTTGGATTCCTGCCTGGAAGTCCGCGCCGGGCGGCAGTGCGGCATCACGGGCGTTGAGTGGCGTTACGGCGGCCACCAGAAGTAGTCCGCACAAGCCCATGATGACTCGAACGATTGTGTTTTTGATCATCCCCGCACCTTCGAAATGCATTCCTACAAGATAGCATTGCGTTTTTTTGTTAGGCAAGGGGTTATTTATCTTTTGTGCGCCATTGGGCGGTTTTGGTGATGAGGTTGCTGATGATGTTTTCGAATTGCTTGGCCATATAGGGCCCCATGTAGCAGCCGTAGGCGTAGAGGAGGAAGCCCATTTTGTTGTGCCACTCGAAGCTCTCGGCGAGGAAGAAGGCGCCGATGCCGGAGAAGACGGAGCCGATGAAATAGCGGAGATAGCCGAGCCAGCTTACTTGGTTGTCGGTGGCGTCATGGATGTGGGCGTAGTAGCCGGTGATGGATCCGGACTAGCTGTCCTTCCAACCTGTTGTATTAAAGGTAAAAAATCTTGCCATTCCTGATGTGTCAAGGATTGGAACAGTTATTGCAATAATTGTGTTGAACCCCTGATGGGAGTGATCGGCTTCAACGCAGTACTGGCTGAGCCCGGTCGCGTAACAATAAAGCCGGAGAGTGGATTAGCAGGTTGACAGGCGCAAGCTCGATCCAGAGTGACCGCCGGGGATAGCGGACTATGAAGATACGACGTTTTTTTGCCTCTGACATGCGGCAGGCTCTGCGCCAGGTGCGAGAGGTGCTGGGTGCGGATGCTGTCATTCTCTCCAACAAGAACGTGCAGGGCGGGATAGAGCTGGTGGCTGCGGCGGATTATGACGAATCCGCATTCAATGCTACCCAGCCAACCGCCATCGAACCCGCATCCCGATCACTGTCTGAAGACAGCACGACCCTGTCTGCTGCGGCCAGGACTGCCTATGCAACCAGCAGCGATATCGAACAATCAGTAAAACCCAAGCAAGATTATCAAGACACCAAATCAAGTCAGAGACAGGAGCAGCCCCGGGTCGAATGGAGTCAGGATCCGGTATTGAGAGAGATGCGTCGGGAGATGCAGACATTGCGTCGGATGATGGAGAACGAACTCTCTGAGTTGACTTGGCGCGACCTTGGGCATCGTCGACCCCAGACACAGGATTTAATCCGCCGGCTGATGGCATTGGGACTGGATACGGGTCACTGCAAGGAACTGGCATATCGTGTGGAAGATGCCGAAACACCCGAACAGGCATGGCGTCAGGCCTTGACACAGCTCGGTGCGGAAATACCGGTTATAAAAAAGGACCTGCTCGATGAAGGCGGCACCCTTGCGCTGGTGGGACCAACCGGCGTCGGAAAGACCACCACCATTGCCAAGTTGGCTGCCAGGTTCTGCCTGCGTCACGGCAATCGCCATCTTGCCCTGATTTCGGCCGACAGTTACCGGATCGGTGCTCAGGAGCAGCTACAAAACTATGGCCGAATCCTGGATGTGCCGGTTCGCAGCGTCACCTCGCCGGAAGAGCTCAACAATGCCCTGCATGCCTTCGCGGAAAAACGTTTGGTTTTGATAGATACCGCCGGTATGGGGCAGAGAGACCTCAAGCTGACAGAGCGCCTGGCGTTGCTGCACAAGGGTAATCATCCCGTTAAATCTTTGTTGACCCTCTCCGCAACCACCCAACGCTCGGCCCTGAGTCACGCAATCCAAGCGTTCAATATCGTAAAACCTATCGGTGTCATCCTGACCAAGATGGATGAGGCCGCCTCGCTCGGGGGCGTGTCGTCCGCCGCGCTCGATGCAAAACTGCCGCTGGCCTTCGTGACTGACGGTCAGCGGGTACCGGAGGACATTCAAAACGCCCACGCAGACAGATTGATGAAACAGGCGGTTGAGCTGTCCGAGCTGATGGGCAGCAGTCCAGATGAGGAGTATCTGGCGATGGCTTTCGGGGGAATGAATGACTATGCACATGTCTGAACAGATCGAAGATCAGGCGACAGGGTTGCGCAGGATGATCAACCCGGAACCGGTGAGAGTGATTGCGGTCACCGGTGGTAAAGGGGGGGTTGGAAAAACCAGCATATCAGCCAATCTGGGCGTTGCCTTTGCCGAACTCGGCCGTCGGGTAATGCTGCTTGATGCCGATCTGGGACTGGCAAACCTGGATGTGATCCTCGGTTTGCACGCGGAGCGAAATCTCTCCCATGTCATGCAGGGTGAATGCTCTCTGGAAGATGTCATGGTGACCGGGCCCAAAGGCATGAGGGTTGTGCCTGGCGCCTCCGGTATCCAGCATATGGCTGAAATGACGCCTGCCGAGAATGCCGGGTTGATCCATGCCTTCAGCGAAGTGGCCAATGATGTGGACGTTTTGTTGATCGACACGGCTGCCGGCATTTCCGATCTGGTGATCAGTTTCAGTCGTGCGGCGCAGGAACAGATTGTTGTGGTTTGTGATGAGCCTGCATCCATCACGGACGCTTATGCGATCATCAAGTTACTGAACCGGGAACACGGAATCAGTCGTTTCCGTATCCTGGCGAATATGGTGAAGAGTGTGCAGGAGGGGCGGGACCTTTACAATAAAATGTGCCGGGTAACCGATCAATACCTGGACGTTATGCTGAACTATATGGGCAGCATCCCATATGACGAACAACTGCGGAAAGCTGTAAGGAGTCAAAAACCTGTTGTCGAGGCCTATCCGCGCTCACGGGTATCACAGGCATTCAAGAATTTGGCCAAAAAGGCCGATAACTGGCCTGTACCCTCGGGTGTCAGCGGTGATTTGCAGTTTTTCGTCGAGCGATTGATCCAATTTTCTAGCCAATACGGGGAGATATGACGGTGAGCGGTTTAGCGACATACACCGCCATGCAACAACAACAGAACTTTGATGATCTGGTGGATCAACACGCCGGACTGGTAAAAAGGATTGCCTATCACTTGATGAATCGGCTGCCGCCGAATGTTCAGGCGGATGATCTGATTCAGGCGGGGATGCTGGGTCTGCTCGAGGCGAGTAGAAACTATGATCCCACGCAGGGCGCCAGTTTTGAGACTTATGCGGGTATCCGCATTCGCGGCGCAATGCTGGACGAGATCCGGCGCAGTGACTGGACGCCACGTTCTGTTCATCGCAAGGCACGCATGGTTGCAGAGGCGATGAGGGAAATCGAGAACAATGAAGGCCGAGACGCACGTGATGTTGAAGTGGCCGAAGCCTTGGACATGAGTCTGGAGGAGTATCACCAGATTCTGCGGGATTCGACAGGATGCCGCATATTCAGTCTGGATGAGTTGACTGCAGTGAGTGATGGCTTTCCCGTTGCGCGGGAAGGGCCGGCAGATACTCCGTTTGACGGGTTACAGAAAGATGCCTTCAAGAAGGCATTGGCGGAAGCAATTGCCGGTTTGCCTGATCGCGAACGGCTGGTTATAGCCATGTATTACGATGATGAGATGAATCTTCGTGAGATAGGGCATGTACTGGGTGTCAGTGAGTCCAGGGTTTGCCAAATACACAGTCAGGCCACACTGCGTTTGCGGTCGCGTTTGACAGATTGGCTCTCATTGGTACATGACGAAGAGTAATGGTTGGCCAGTGATCCGCTGACCGGTTATCAGCGGTAACAGGATGGAGGTAGCATTGGACAAGAATATGAAGATCCTCATTGTGGACGATTTTTCCACCATGCGGCGAATTATCAAGAATCTATTGCGCGATCTTGGGTTTAACAACACCCAGGAGGCGGATGACGGTCTTACCGCGCTACCTATGTTACAGAGCGGGAATTTCGATTTTCTCGTTTCAGACTGGAATATGCCGGGGATGACCGGTATCGATCTGCTGAAAGCCGTAAGGGCCGATGAGAAGTTGGCCGCATTGCCGGTATTGATGGTGACGGCGGAGTCGAAACGAGAGCAGATCATTGAAGCGGCGCAGGCAGGTGTGAATGGCTATGTCGTCAAACCGTTCACCGCCACGACCTTGGAAGAGAAGATCAATAAGATCTTCGAACGCGTGGGTTAAGTTGAGACTGGGCCGGGAGTAGAAAATGGGACAACCAGATAACCAACAACGATTAGAGATTGCAAAGTCCCTCGTTATCAGCCTGGAAGCCGGTGATGATGCGGAATCCGAGCGTTTGATTTCAAGTCTGGCGCCGGCAGAGAAAAATGATGACCTGTTTCAAGAGGTGGGTCGTCTCACACGCGAACTGCATGATGCCATAAACGGCTTCCTGCTCGATGCCCGTATCTCTGACATGACGAATGTGGAAATACCCGATGCCAAGGAGCGGCTCACCTATGTCATTACCATGACCGAACAATCCGCAAATCGCACCTTGACGGCGGTTGAACAGAGTATCCCGCTGATTGAGAAGATCGAACAACAGTCTGCAGAGCTCGCGGAACAGTGGGACAAACTGCGTTCCCGACTGCTCAACAAGGATGATTTCAAGGAGCTTAGCAGCACGCTTTCGAGTTTTTTACAGAGTACCGGGACAGATGCCGGTGAGCTGCATAAAAACCTTTCGGAAGTGCTGTTGGCCCAGGATTTTCAGGATCTCACCGGCCAAATCATTCGCAAGGTCATCACCCTGGTCCATGATGTCGAAGAGAAACTTGTCATGCTGGTGCGTATTACCGGTAGCAAGCTGGACGATCCTGAACAGAAAAAAAATGCGACAGATGAGCTTGCGGGGCCGGCTATACCAGGACTGGATCAGGGAGACCAAGTGACAAGTCAGGACGATGTGGACGATCTGCTCTCCAGCCTGGGATTTTAGTTATACAGGTAAGGACCGATATAGATTTCAACAACAATCGGTAAAGTTCGGTGATCTACCGGGAGCATTAAATGAGCATCGATGTCAACGACGAAATCCTTCAGGATTTTTTGGTCGAGGCTGGAGAGATTCTTGAGCTGCTTAGCCCCAATATTTCACGCATTAAAAAGGCAAAATCCTGATACTTCGATATAATTCAGTTGCTTACACTGTAATCGAAAGGATTTTGCCTGTGACAAACTGTACCCAGACTGCCTTTGATTTTCCAGCCCTAAAACGCCGTAAGGTTCAAGCCAAGTTTTCCGGTGGCGATATCACCTCGGACGGCGGCGTGTTGCTGCTGCGTGAGATCGACAGGCGTCTGGGATTGCTCGAGGCGGTTGATGCGGTCATCCCCGACCCGCGAGATCCCCGCTATATTGAACACAGCCAGTTGAGCCTGTTGCGCCAGCGAGTCTATGGGCTCTGCCTGGGTTATGAAGATCTGAACGACCATCAGACACTACGCACCGACCCGGCCCTACAGAGCTCGATCGAACGCGAGGAGGTACTGGGCAGCCAGTCGACACTTTGTCGGCTGGAGAACCGGGTCGATCGCCGGGTTGCCGTTGATGTCCACAACCTACTGCTCGAGCAGTTCATTGCCTCATATGATGCACCACCCGATGAGCTGATCCTGGATTTCGACGCCACGGATGATCCGGTGCATGGCCGCCAGGAAGGCCGCTTCTTTCACGGCTACTACGATCACTACTGCTTCCTGCCCCTGTATGTCTTTTGTGGCGATCAACTGCTGGTGAGTTATCTGCGGCCCAGCCGGATCGATGCGCCCAAGCATGCCTGGGCGATTCTGGCGCTGTTGGTCAAACGCCTGCGCCGGGCTTGGCCTGAAGTGCGTATCATCTTTCGGGGCGATAGCGGCTTTTGCCGTCACCACATGCTCAGCTGGTGCGAGCGCAACGCTGTGGGCTATATCGTGGGCATCGCCAAGAATGACGCCTTGCTGCGGTGTATCCGTGAGCCCATGCAGTGGGTTGAGGAACTGGCGAAGCGAACCGGCATGAAGATGCGGGAATTCTTTCAGTTTCACTATGCCGCCAGCACCTGGAAGACGCGTCGCAAGGTGATCGCCAAACTGGAGGTCACCGACAAGGGGCCAAATCCACGCTTCATCGTCACCAACCTGGCCGGCGACAAACAGCGCCTTTACGATGACCTCTACTGCGCCCGTGGTGACATGGAGAACCGAATCAAGGAGCAGCAACTGGGGCTGTTCGCCGATCGCACCAGCGCGCATTACTGGTGGGCCAATCAGTTTCGTCTACTGCTGTCCAGTCTGGCCTATGTGCTGATGGAGGCCATCCGGCGCCTCGCGCTGAAGGGCACGGAACTGGCGCGTGCACAGATGACCACGATCCGGCTCAAACTGTTCAAGATCGGGGCGGTCATCATTCGCAACACGCGACGGATCCGCTTCCTGCTCTCCAGCACCTATCCCTATCAGGCGCTGTTTTTCCAGGTGGCGGCACGACTCAAGCCGGGATAGCCCGGCAGAGTGCTGCCCCGGCACGTTGATCAACAATGGGGGTAAGGGGGAGTCTGCCCGGAGGGTGGAAAATCAGGGCTTGATAGAGGTTTGGTTCCCAGTGAGGGCAAACCATCCAAGCTTGGCCATATCACCGGCTAAATTTAAAAACGGATGAAACATGCGGGTTAGTGGATCTGGAGCAGCAACCTGATGATTTCGATCTGCTGAATGCCGTATTTAGAGGCTTTCACACCATTAAGGGCGGTGCCGGGTTTCTATCAATAGATCCCTTGGTGGAGGTTTGCCACCGGGCTGAGGATGTCTTCAATATACTGCGCCAGGGGCAACGCAGTGTGGGTCCGGATCTAATGGACTCCGTGCTTGAAGTGCTTGACATTGTCAATGCCATGTTCGAGCAGGTGCGCGAAGGCGTTATGCCGGAACACGCGGACCGGGATCTGATCGAGCGACTCAACCGTTATGCCGTGCCGGAAGGCGAAGAGGAAGAGGTTGGGGAGGAAGAGGTTGCGGAGTCAGTTGAAACAGTCGCTGAGGACGAGCAGGCGCCAGTAGCCGGTGCAGAGGTGCCGGCTCAGCCCGAACCACCTGCGGTGAAAGAGCAATCCTCGTCCAATGAGATCAGTGATAACGAGTTCGAAACACTGCTGGACGCCATCCAGGAACCCGCCCCAGCCGGTAAAGACGACAATATCACAGAGAGTGAGTTTGAAGACCTGCTGGATGAATTGCACGGCAAGGGCAAATTCACCGGCAAGCCAGCGGAACAAACCAAGGCGGAAACACCTGCGGCATCCGACGACATCTCAGAGGACGAGTTCGAGGCCCTGCTCGATGAGATACATGGTGAGGGCAAATTCAACCCCGATAAGCTGAGCGCGGAGCAAGCACCCGCCAAGGATACGGTCAAACCGAAAGTATCCGATAAACCCCCTGTTGGTAACGACGAAATCTCCGAAGATGAATTTGAGGATCTACTGGACCAGATCCACGGTTCGGGGAAATTTGATCCGAACAAGATTAAGGCGGATGACGCGGCCAAGGATAAGAAAGCGGCACAGCCGGCGCAAAAGGCAGCCCCCAAGAGCACCGCCAAACCAGCGAAAAAGCCGGCGGCTAAGGCAAAAACCAAGCCAGCCGAAAAAGCGGCCGCAGAGGCGAAACCGAAAGCAGCGCCCAAGCAACCCAAGGCTGCCGCCAGCAAGCCTGTAGCCGAAACCTCTGTCCGTGTGGACACCCAAAGGCTCGACGATATCATGAATATGGTGGGGGAGCTGGTGCTGGTGCTGGTGCGTAACCGACTGGCGACACTGAAGGCCACCATGAACGATGAGGACGTGGCCAACGCGGTGGGTAATCTGGATGTGGTGACTTCCGACCTGCAATTGGCGGTCATGAAGACACGGATGCAGCCGATTAAAAAGGTCTTCGGGCGCTTTCCCCGGGTAGTGCGTGATCTGGCGCGGAGTCTGAAAAAAGAGATCGATCTCGAAATGGTGGGTGAGGAGACCGATCTTGATAAAAACCTGGTCGAGGCCTTGGCCGATCCCCTGGTCCATCTGGTCCGCAATTCGGTAGATCATGGCATCGAGCTGCCGGATCAACGTGAGGAGAAAGGCAAACCGAGGCGGGGCAGGGTGGTACTGTCCGCTGCCCAGGAAGGCGATCACATTCTGCTTTCCATCGCCGATGACGGAAAAGGCATGGATCCGGAAGTGCTGCGCAAAAAGGCTGTAGAGAAAGGCATGATGGATAGCGAGGCGGCCGCCCGTCTTGACGACAAGGAGTGTTTCAATCTTATTTTCGCACCTGGATTTTCCACAAAAACCGAAATCTCCGACGTCTCGGGGCGTGGTGTCGGCATGGATGTGGTGAAGACCCGGATTGCCCAGATGAACGGCTCGGTTGAGATCGATTCCGAATGGGGCCAGGGCAGCATCATTATAATCAAACTGCCCTTGACGCTGGCTATACTGCCCACTTTGATGGTGGTTTTGGGGCAGCAGCCCTTCGCACTGCCCCTGGCCAGTGTGGTTGAAATATTCAATCTCAATCTGAAACGCACCAATGTGGTGGATGGCCAGTTGACTATCATGGTTCGCGAGCGTGCTCTGCCACTCTTTTATCTGCGTAACTGGCTGATTCCGGACAAACCGATCAGTGATGAAGACAGGTCAAAAGGACATGTTGTGATCGTCAATGTAGGGAATATCCAGGTCGGTCTGGTAGTCGACCACCTGATCGGTCAGGAAGAGGTTGTGATCAAACCGCTTGGCGCACTTCTGCAGGGCCTGGACGGTATGGCCGGCGCCACAATCACCGGTGACGGTAAAATTGCCCTGATCGTGGATGTGCCCGGTTTGATGCGCAAGTATGCCAAGAAGTATTAGGGCCGATTGGAATATTTTTAACAGGCCCGAATACATCCAGGCTGTTTCATTTGAGCTTAAAGGGAACGAGCAAGATGGCCGGCAGCCCTGCTCACATATAAATTCAAAAGAGTGAAAAATCGGATAATGGGCGCCAAACTGAAAGTACTGATTGTTGATGATTCAGCTTTCTTTCGAAACAGGATCACCGCGGCACTGTCGCAGGCGGATGATATCGAGATCGTCGGTATTGCAGCTGATGGCAAGGAAGCCATAGAGCGCGCCCGGCAACTAAAGCCCGATGTGATCACCATGGATGTGGAGATGCCCGTCGTTGATGGTATGTCTGCGGTACGCAAGATCATGGCGGAGACGCCGACGCGAGTCCTGATGTTCTCCGCCCTGACAAAGGAGGGTGCCAAGGAGACATTGGACGCTTTGGATGCGGGGGCAATGGATTTTCTGCCCAAGGATATGAGCAATCTCAGCAGTGGTATGGAAGAGGCCAACAAACAGCTGCTGGAGCGTGTCAGGGCGGTAGGCCAATCACGACTGAGCAGTTTGCGAAGCGTTTTCGGCAGCCACTCCCACATCAGTCGCACGCCCAAATCGACACCTTCTTCGGTACCCGCCGGGCGGAAACCCGAGCTACTGGCAATCGGCGCATCCACGGGTGGACCGGTGGCATTGCGCCAGGTATTGAGCGCATTACCGCGCAACTATCCATTGCCGATTGTGGTGGCGGTGCATATGCCTGGCAGCTTCACCGGTGCCTACGCGGAACGGCTGAATACCGTGTGTTCAATCAAAGTCAAAGAGGCAACCGATCGAGATATGCTGATTGCAGGTCAATGTCTGATCGCCCCGGGTGGGAAGCAGCTGAAAGTGGAGCGCGGGCCATCACAATACCAGGTGCGGATTACCGATCCGCTGCCCAGCCAGATTTACCATCCCAGCGTGGATTTGATGCTCTCTTCGGTCGCCGACAGCTACCGTGAGCGGGCTTTGGGCGTGATCCTGACCGGTATGGGGGCGGATGGTTTGCAGGGCGCCAAAAAATTGAAACAGGCGGGTTCAAGTCTATGGAGCCAGGATCAGCAGAGTTGTGTTGTCTACGGCATGCCCCAAGCTGTAGAAAAAGCCGGTCTGTCTGACCGGGTAGTGGCGCTTGATGAGATTGGGCCGCTTTTGGCGAGGATACCCTAGGGCCTGTGCACGCCAACCAAGCAGGCCCGGCTGGCGGATTGAACAATGTGCATGATGAGCAGGGTAAATAATAGGAATTTGGTGCCGATGAGAGTGTTATGAGACTCGACTTTCTTAGCTTTATTGGAATTATCATCGCGTTTCTCGCGATACTGGGCGGCAATTGGCTGGAGGGTGGTCATATAGACTCTCTGGTCAATGGCCCGGCCATGGTGATCGTGACCGGCGGCACCATCGGAGCCATATTGCTGCAGACGCCGGTACCGGTTTTTTTGCATGCACTGCGTCTCTCCGGCCGGGTATTCTTGCCTGCCAGACTGGATATGCGCGCAACCATTGAGAAACTGGTGGCATGGAGCAATATCGCCAGAAAAGAGGGTTTACTTGGATTGGAGACCATAGCGGACGAAGAACCCGATCCTTTCATCCGCAAAGGCATGCAACTGCTTGTTGACGGCAGTGAACCCGAGAGCTTGCGGGATATACTGGAAATGGAAGTGGACGCAAGCGAACAGCACGATATCCAGGCGGCCAAGGTCTACGAAGGTATGGGGGGCTATTCTCCCACGATCGGCATTATCGGCGCGGTCATGGGCCTTATCCATGTCATGCAGAATCTGGCGGACCCGAGCAAACTGGGCAGCGGTATCGCCACTGCATTCGTGGCAACCATCTATGGTGTCGGACTGGCCAATCTGTTTTTGCTGCCCATTGCGGCAAAATTGAAGACCCAGTCTGAGAACATCGCCAAATTCCGAGAGATGGTCATCGAGGGTGTGATCGGCATCGCCGAAGGCGACAATCCCCGCAGTATTGAGACCAAGCTCAAGGGCTTTCTCCAATGAGCAAGCGACGCAAACGTAAACAGGAACATGTCAATCATGAGCGCTGGATCGTCTCATATGCCGATTTCATTACCCTGCTGTTCGCCTTTTTCGTGGTAATGTACTCGATCTCCTCGGTCAACGAGGGCAAATACAGGGTACTCTCGCAAACCCTCACAGAAGCCTTTCAGGAAAACAGTCGCAGTGTCGATCCGATACAGGTCGGTGAAATCAATCGCAATTCAGGCAATATGGCAGGTTTAGACCAGGATAACGCCCTGATCCAGACCGAACAGATTCAAGGGCCGGGCACCTACCAGGATCCGGGTCTGGTTATGGACAGGATGCCCAGCAACGAGACGCAACGGCTCAGTTTTCTTGCTGCCACCATCGAGGATATGTTGAGTGACTATGTCGATCGGGAACTGGTTGACGTCAGTTTCACCGAGGACCGGGTGATCGTCAACATGAAGGACAAAATGCTGTTTCCCAGCGCCAGCGCCCATCTTTCGCGAGAGGCGGTGAATGCACTCAGAAGCATCAGCCGGGTGTTGAATACCGTACCCAACCAGATACAGGTCGAAGGCAATACGGACAATCGTCCCATCAACACCAAGGCGTTTCCTTCAAACTGGGAACTGTCCGCTGCCCGTGCGGCAAGCGTGGTCCATCTCATGACACGCATGGGAATCGGGGCGCAGCGCCTGTCGGCGGTGGGATATGTGGAGCATCGGCCGGTTGCGGATAACGGGACAGAGTCGGGGAGGGCGAAAAATCGCCGGGTTTCCCTGATTATCATGGGAATGAGCGGTGGTGAGGACCGGGTTATCGATCTCCCCACAGGTGGCCAATGAAGGTCTGGACCGTCGCCAATCAGAAGGGCGGGGTGGGAAAAACCACCACCACCGTCTCATTGGGTGGCATGTTGTCCCAGTGGGATATGCGGACGCTGTTGCTGGATATCGACCCACACGGATCCCTGACCAGCTATTTTCGCTACGATCCGGATGGATTGGATGAGAGTGTCTACAGCCTTTTCAAGGCTGTGGCGCAAAAAAGCCATGTGGATCCCCTCAGTCTGATCTATCCGACAGGTACGGAAGGGCTGGATCTGATGCCCGCGGAGATGGCGCTGGCCACCCTCGACCGTCAGGCGGGAAAACTGGATGGCATGGGTTTGGTGATCAAGCAGGCGCTGGCACAGCTGGAGAACCGATACGATCATGTCATTCTCGATTGTCCGCCGATACTCGGGGTTTTGATGATCAACGCCATGGCGGCCTGTGAACAGCTGATCATTCCGGTACAGACCGAATTTCTCGCCCTCAAGGGATTGGAAAGGATGCTGCACACCCTGGAAATGGTCATGAAATCCAGGCATGTGCCTCTGCCATACCTGGTCGTACCCACCATGTTCGATCGGCGTACCCGGGCATCCATAGACAGCCTCCGGGTGATGCGGGAGAGCTATCCGGGGCGTGTTTGGCACAGCCTGATCCCGGTTGATACGCTCTTCAGAGAAGCCAGCAAGGCCGGCATTCCACCGGCGCTGTTCGCGCCGCAGAGCCGGGGGGGTCGCAGCCTATGAAAGGTTGTTGCGCGACCTGCTCGATGAAGGTGAGGAGCCGGTAATTCAAGCAGGTGTCGCCACATGAATCGCCGGCTCAGGCAGTCTCAGTCACCGGAAACGGCCGGCAAGATCGCAGAGCCTGACACGGCACTGAAAAGCTATCTCGATACGCTGTTGTCGGAGATCGATGATTTGACTGTCACGCCTCCCCGGGTGGAGGTTAAAGAGCCGTTGCCCGATGCCGATATCAACTATGACGGGCATACTGAATCTACGCTGGCAACAACATCGGAGCCGACGTCCGGCGGGGCTGAAACCTCGCTTGAGCCCAATGAACCGGACTGGGTTGAAGATGCGTTTCAGGTATTGTTGTTCGAGGTGAATGGAATCAAATTGGGGATTCCGCTCTCATCACTAAGGGGGATACTCCCCTTTGCGGGAGAGGCGAGTCAATTGCCGGGACAGCCGGCCTGGTCGTCGGGCGTCATCGTTAACAGGGAAGAAAAGGTCGTGGTCGTTAACAGCGCCAGATTGTTGATGCCGGAAAGATTGGATGAGAGTAGCGCTGTCAGACCACAACACCTGTTGCTGATCGGTGATGGACAGAGAGCACTGGCCGTAGACACCATCTGCAATACGCTAATGGTGGAGAAAGAGGAAGTTCGGTGGCGTTCCGGCAGTGGGATAAGACCCTGGTATGCAGGTATTATCATACAGGAGTTGAGTGTATTGCTGGATGTTGACGGGATCTTGAATATGCTCGCCGGCTGAATAGCCCTAGAGTGATATCGTTATGAGGTTTAAGCATGACTATTGAAGACGATGACGAGGCCGGTGGCGGTCCGCTGATTCAGTTTGTGACATTCATTTTGATGGAAGAGGTCTACGGCATCAATGTAATGCAGGTGCAGGAGGTGCTTCGTATTACTGAGATCGCTCCCGTACCCGGCGCGCCGCCTTATGTTCTGGGTATCATCAATCTGCGCGGTAATGTCGTGACCGTCATTGATACACGCACCCGGTTTGGGCTACCCACCAAGGAAGTGGATGACGCCAGCCGCATCATTGTCATCGAGTCTGAAAAACAGGTTGTAGGTATTTTGGTTGACGCTGTAGCTGAAGTGGTCGAACTGCGTGAAACGGATATCGATCCGGCACCGAATGTGGGTACCGAAGAGAGTTCACGCTATATTCAGGGTGTAGCGACACAAGAGGACAGGCTGTTGATCCTGGTCGATCTCAATAAATTGCTGACAGATGAGGAGTGGCAGGAGATCAGCATGTATTGATCTCTGTCGCGCATCGGAGATTGAACAACCGGTATCCATACAGGGTCGAATTTCCTAATTACCTATTGCATTTCCCTGCAATGATGGTTTTTTTAGCAATACCGGGCCAGGCAGGACTTTGTCCCTGGAAGCGTTTTTCGGCTATTCTACCTGGTGATCGACAGCGCAAGAGGCGAAAACGGTTAGATTTCGAAAAGGAAGCCAAACATGCCTGAGATTGGAGAGCAAAATCCTCTTATTCCCCTGACTCCGGTGAAGCCAGCCAAGCCGCCGTTGCGACGTGAACGCCCCAGGCCTGCAGATGAACGTAAACAGAGACAGCAGAGGAAACCGAAAAAAAATGAGGATGATGGAAAGCCGCACATCGATGAGTATGCCTGACACTCCTCCTCTGTCCCGCTAAGGATGACAGGTATGACGGGTAGTGATGCGACACTCTTTTGGTTTGGTCTTCTGCCGATAGTGCTGCTGCTGTTGGTGCTGGTGGTTGTGTTTTTAATATTTGAACGAAATCGGCGCGAGTCCTACGAACAGCTTCGGCGGGAAATCGACACATTAAAGCAGACAGTCAGTGCGCTCTGTTCCAGCGCCGTCGGTGTCGATAAGCGCGTGAACCGCTTGGAGCGCCATGGCAGAGACCTGGAAGAGCGCCAGGAAAATATCGAACAGAGCAGTCACCAGGGCGAACCCCCGTACAGTGATGCCATCCGCATGGTGCATGCCGGAGCCGGCCCCGAACAGCTTGTCTCTGAACTGGGAATCAGCCGGGATGCCGCCGATCTGATTATCATGATCCACGGCATAAAACGTGAAGACGCCTGACCCGTGTCCGGTACCCCTGCTTGGTTTCGCTGCCTACAGCGGCACCGGTAAGACCACCCTGCTGAGACAACTGATACCCCTGTTGCGTGATGCCGGTTTGAGGCTGGGGGTGATAAAGCATGCCCATCACCAAGTCGAAGTCGACCAGCCGGGAAAGGACAGCTATGAATTGCGCAAGGCGGGCGCCGGTCGGGTACTGCTCGCCACTTCCCGCCACTGGGCATTGATGGTGGATGAACCGAAAGAGCGTGAGCCTGTACTGAAGGAGTTACTGGCACGACTCGATTGCAGTGAATTGGATCTGGTATTGGTCGAGGGCTTCCGGCATTTGGCGTTTCCCAAGATAGAATTGCATCGCGGGACCCTGCGCAAACCCCTGCTGTTTCCGGCCGATGCGTCAATTATTGCCATTGCCAGCGATAACGGGATCGGAGAGGAGACAGCACTGCCCCGGCTCGATCTTAACGATGCGCAGGCCATTGCCGACTTCATCTGCGATTATTGTGCACGTTTCAGTTCAGTCGAGCATGATGTAAATGCCATTTAGGTGGTTATTTTTCAGCGGTGATGTAACAGATCCATCCGGCATCCGCCTCGCCTTCGCGGACAGGCAGAAACACACCATCGGGTTCGCCATCTTTATCGAACCCCTGCCAGTAGAATGTAACTTTGCTGAATCCCACTTCATCCAGCAGTTCATGAATCTCCGGCAAACTCCACAGACGCCAGTCGTAACTGAATGCGCGCTCCATGCGTGAACCGTCCTCAAACTCAAAATGTATGTGACAGATCAGGTTGCCGCTGATGGGGTCATATTTCTCCTGTTCCCAGATGTAGGTGAACAGGGTGTCGCCATCCTCGATCTCCCGCTCCTCCTCGATCTCCTTGTAGGAGTCATAACCCCCATAGGCATCCATAAACAGGATACCGTCTTCAGCCAATTGCCCATGAACCCGCTGAAAATAGTTTTTCAGCGCCGTACGCTCTTTAAACAGCCAATAACTGAAATTCATGGCGGATATGATCTGCATCGGCTCGGTTTCTGCCGAGAGGACATTATCCTCGATCAATCTGATGCGTTTCTGCTGTGACGATTTCAGTCTCCGCAGTTGATTGTCCCGACCCCAATCGAGCACCTCTTTATCCAGATCGATCCCGGTTGCATGGTTGGATTTGCGTCGCCGCACCCATTCGCAACAGACATTAGCGGTACCGCAGAAATCCTCCCTCAGGCGTTGCGCCCTGCGACCCTGTATTTTCTTGTAGGTGTCATCCACGAAATCGATTTCGGCCTCCGCGCATTGCACAGAGAGTTCATAGAGGTGGTGACGATCGGCCGATTTTGCCATCGAGGGGGATTTTTTCTTTCTTTTCGCCATGTTGATTCGTTACCTGGGCAGGTGATGCCGGTGTTCAAAAAAGCAGATTTGCAGAAACGTCATTGCTATTGACCGGCGAACTATACTCCTAAATAGAGCCATAAATAAACAGACGCAAGCCGGATTGACGGAAGACCTCCGACCGTACGCTTTTCACGCATTCTGTGACCGCGTCTTCGTATAGGCTGAAAGATATTATAAGTGTTTGTTAAATAATATGAATCAGATGCACAAGCTTTTCCAAGGCTGAGCATCAGGGAGAGGTAAAAAAGAGGTGAGGAAATGGCAATAGCAATTACACTCAGAGAGTATCTGCAAAATCAAGGTGTCAGTTTCGACGTCATCGATCATCGGCGGACCGACTCCACCCTGCATACCGCTGAAGCGGCCCATATACCCGGCGACAGAATGGCCAAATCGGTCTTGCTCGGAGATGACGAGAGCTATCTGCTTGCGGTCATTCCCGCGACACATCGGCTGGAGCTGGAACAGTTGAAACAGCTGACCGGCCGTAAACTCAGCCTGATCTCCGAGGATGAACTGCAGCAGGCCTTCGCGGACTGCGAAACCGGCGCGGTACCGCCGACAGGCATGCCCTATGGCATCGAGACCCTGGTTGACGCCAGCTTGCTGAAGCAGCCCGATCTCTACTTCGAGTCCGGCGACCACGGCAAACTGATCCATATCAGTGTCGACACATTCAGAGAAATAGAGTCCGACGCCATCGTCGCCGAATTCAGCAGACACCTTTAGCCATTTGATTCCGGAGAGGAACTGGTTTAATCTTGCGCCTCCAAAAATCCGGAGAGATGTCCGAGTGGCTGAAGGAGCACGCCTGGAAAGTGTGTATACGTTAATAGCGTATCGAGGGTTCGAATCCCTCTCTCTCCGCCAAATAAAAGGGGGCCCTAACAGGGCCCCCTTTTATTTGGCGGATAGGGAGGCTTTGATTAGAACCCTTCGTTCGACCAGGCGCGCAGCGCCGCAGGACACCGTAGCGTAGCGAAGGCGCCCCGAAGGGGTGAGCCGCAGGCGAATCAATCCCTCCCACCAGCCGGCACCCAAGCAAAGGAGTCCCTCGGCCCCCTTTTATTTGGCGGATAGGGAGGCTTTGATTAGAACCCTTCGTTCGACCAGGCGCGCAGCGCCGCAGGATCTCCCATTCTCCATATGCCATTGACAAAGGAACAAGAAATCTTCAGAATTCGCGTTCCACAAAAAGCGCCCGTAGCTCAGCTGGATAGAGTACCTGGCTACGAACTAGGGGGTCGGAGGTTCGAATCCTTCCGGGCGCGCCATATTCTCAAGTATCACCTGTCTTGCAAACCGCGCCAAAAGTAGAATCGAGGTCATTCGAACCTCCGACTTCAAAGAGCCGGTTCGACAAGCGCCGCAGGCGCGCAGAACGCCGCGTAGCGGCGGCCCCGGAGGGGTGAGGGCCACAGGCCCGAATAATCCTTCCGGGCGCGCCATACAGATTAAAGGGTTAGCGCTTATTAATTGGCTAGCACTTATTCTTTTTCCGACAGTTTTCCGATAAATCCTTTACTTCGACCGACCACCGTCAGGGTAGGGGGCTGGGTGATGCTACGATCGACGATCATTTCAGCGGCATCCAGCAACTCTTGCAGTTTTGCTGCCGTGTAATGGGTCGTGATATCCCCGTTGCATGCCCCAGCGGGGTTTTGCATATCACCAGCGGAACGCCTGTTCCCCTGAACTGATACCAAGGCGATAATTCCGAGATATCATTCAAAAAGCATTCGATCTACGTGAAAAGGGGCTCAGTAGGGAATCAATGTCCTCTATCGGCAACGGCCGGTTAATCCAGTAGCCCTGGAAGCGTTTGCATCCGCAGCTTTTCAGTAGTTCGAATTGCTGTTCGTTGCCGACACCTTCTGCAACGACCTCAAGACCGAGATTTCTACCCATCTCGATGATGGTCTTCACCATGGTGAGATCACCTTCGTCCACCAGGATGTCCTGCACGAACGAGCTGTCGATTTTTAATTGTGAGACATTGAAGCGTTTCAGATAACTCAACGAGGAATAACCGGTGCCAAAATCGTCAAGCGAGGTCTTGATGCCCATGCGGTTGAGTTTTTCTATCTTTTCATTGGTGCTGGAAAAATTGATGATCAGGGTGCTTTCGGTCAATTCCAGGTAAAGTTTTTTGCAATCGATGCCGTACCTGTCGATGCTTGATGCCAGGTTACTCATGAAATCGGATTTTTTGAACTGTAGCGCACTGATATTGACAGACAGGGTTAGCGAACGGGTTGAGCTTTCCTGCTGCCAGCGCTGCAATTGATGGATGCCCTCATTGATCACCCATTCGCCAATCGGGATGATCATGCCGTTGAGCTCGATCAGGGGGAAAAGCTGGTCGGGGCCGATGATGCCTTTGTCCGGATGGTGCCATCTGAGCAATGCTTCGGCGCCGACCACATTGCGTTCGTGATCCACAATCAATTGGTAAAACAGGCGGAACTGATTCTGTGTCAGGGCATAGGCCAGTTCACGCTCAAGCTGGAGTCTGCTTTTGAGTTCCTGCTGCATCTCCGGATTAAAGAAATGAACGCTGTTGCGGCCTGATTTCTTGGCTTCGTACATGGCAGTGTCGGCACGCTTGAGAATGTCTTCCGCGCGCGGGTATTCATCCCTGAACAAACAAACACCGATGCTGCAGGTGCTTGAGTAGCTGATGTTTTTAAGGTGCGACTCGGCGGACACTGAAACCAGTATTTTTTCGCAAATGGTCAAGACACTGCTGTTGATTTCTGCTGAATCCTTACCCATGTTTTCCAGTATGACCACGAATTCGTCGCCACCGAGACGCGCCACCAAATCGACTTCCCGTAGGCAGGATGTGATACGCGATGCGACATCGATAAGCAGCAGGTCCCCGATATCATGCCCGTAGCTGTCGTTAAGATTCTTGAAATGATCCAGATCGATAAACAGGAGGGCGGAATAGGTTTGTTGACGACGGCTGTAGAGTATTGCCTGTTTCAGGTGGCTCATGAACAGGCGGCGATTGGGTAGACGGGTCAGTGGGTCATAAAAGGCCAGTTCTTCCACTTCCTTTTCGATCTGCTTGCGATGCGTGATGTCGTCCTTTACCGCAATGTAGTTGGTGATCTGTCCCTGCGCATCCAGCACCGGAGTGATGGTCATGAACACATCGAACAGGCTGCCGTCTTTCTTGCGGTTGATTAGGTCACCCTGCCAGACCTGTCCTGAGCTGATGGATTGCCACATATTCTCGTAAAAATCATTTTCCTGCTTACCGGAAAAAAATCAGTTGCTTCGGGTTATGCCCCAGTACTTCTTCCATGTTGTAGCCAGACATCTTGAGGAACGCCTGATTGGCCCATTCAATCTCGCCCTCCGGATCGGTGATGAAGATGGCGTTGGCGGTGGCTTCCAGCGCAAGGTTCTGTTTGAGCAGTTTCTGTTCGATCTGTTTGCGTTCGGTTACATCGACATGGGTGCCCACTAACCGTTTAGGCGACAGGGGGCGGCTGTTATCATCACAGGCGAGCGATGCCCTGGATAAAATATTCACCCAGTGTCCGGCCTTATGCTGCATACGGAATTCCACTTCATACTTGTCAATGTGACCGTCGAGATATCGCCGGACCTGTTTCAATGTGGTGCCTCTGTCATCGGGATGTGCCAGTTGCTCCCAGACCGTCAGGTCATTTTCCTGCAGTTCATCGTCCCGATAGCCCAACATGCTTTTCCAGCGGGGGGAATAATAAACCTCGCCGGTTTCAAGATTCCAGTCCCAGTAGCCGTCGTTGGCCCCCTGCAGCGCAAAGAACAGGCGTTCTCGATTCAGACTCAGTTCGCGCAACATATCTTTACCTGATTACTCATGAGGCTCAGCTATTGAGCCTGTGGTGCAAGCATAATGGAACCTACTGAATAAAAGAGGATTTCATCATGCCGAGAAATACTATTCAATTTCAAAAAGGTCTTGGTTTGCACGATTTTCTGGAACAATATGGGACCGAGGATCAGTGTCGACAGGCATTGTATGATTTGCGCTGGCCGACGGGCTATGTCTGCCCTGAGTGCGGCAACACAACAGGCTGTGAACTCAAAAAGCGTCAGATATATCAATGTCACAAGTGCCATCATCAGACTTCCCTGGCCGCCGGCAGCATCTTCCATGGCACCAAGCTGCCGCTGAGAACGTGGTTTCTTGCGATCTATCTGTTGACCCAACGCAAGAAAAGTATCTCGGCGCTGCAACTTTCCCGCGAAATCGGGGTGAACTACAATACGGCCTGGCGACTCAAGCATAAGTTGATGCAGGTGATGATGGAACGTGAGCGTGGAAAAAAACTGGCCGGTCGCATCGAATTGGATGATGCTTATCTCGGAGGCGAGCAAGCCGGTAAGCGTGGCCGTGGGTCGCGCAACAAAATCCCTTTCGTAGCTGCTGTTGAGACGACGCGGGACGGCAGGCCCATGAAAATTCAACTGCGTCGTGTAAGGGGCTTCCGCAAACGTGAAATCGCCCGCTACGCCCGCTCCTGCTTGATGCCTGGCAGCGAAGTCTTTACCGATGGGCTTTGGTGCTTTAGCCCGCATGTTTCATCCGTTTTTAAATTTAGCCGGTGATATGGCCAAGCTTGGATGGTTTGCCCTCACTGGGAACCAAACCTCTATCAAGCCCTGATTTTCCACCCTCCGGGTAGACTCCCCCTTACCCCCATTGTTGATCAACGTGCCGGGGCAGCACTCTGCCGGGCTATCCCGGCTTGAGTCGTGCCGCCACCTGGAAAAACAGCGCCTGATAGGGATAGGTGCTGGAGAGCAGGAAGCGGATCCGTCGCGTGTTGCGAATGATGACCGCCCCGATCTTGAACAGTTTGAGCCGGATCGTGGTCATCTGTGCACGCGCCAGTTCCGTGCCCTTCAGCGTGAGGCGCCGGATGGCCTCCATCAGCACATAGGCCAGACTGGACAGCAGTAGACGAAACTGATTGGCCCACCAGTAATGCGCGCTGGTGCGATCGGCGAACAGCCCCAGTTGCTGCTCCTTGATTCGGTTCTCCATGTCACCACGGGCGCAGTAGAGGTCATCGTAAAGGCGCTGTTTGTCGCCGGCCAGGTTGGTGACGATGAAGCGTGGATTTGGCCCCTTGTCGGTGACCTCCAGTTTGGCGATCACCTTGCGACGCGTCTTCCAGGTGCTGGCGGCATAGTGAAACTGAAAGAATTCCCGCATCTTCATGCCGGTTCGCTTCGCCAGTTCCTCAACCCACTGCATGGGCTCACGGATACACCGCAGCAAGGCGTCATTCTTGGCGATGCCCACGATATAGCCCACAGCGTTGCGCTCGCACCAGCTGAGCATGTGGTGACGGCAAAAGCCGCTATCGCCCCGAAAGATGATACGCACTTCAGGCCAAGCCCGGCGCAGGCGTTTGACCAACAGCGCCAGAATCGCCCAGGCATGCTTGGGCGCATCGATCCGGCTGGGCCGCAGATAACTCACCAGCAGTTGATCGCCACAAAAGACATACAGGGGCAGGAAGCAGTAGTGATCGTAGTAGCCGTGAAAGAAGCGGCCTTCCTGGCGGCCATGCACCGGATCATCCGTGGCGTCGAAATCCAGGATCAGCTCATCGGGTGGTGCATCATATGAGGCAATGAACTGCTCGAGCAGTAGGTTGTGGACATCAACGGCAACCCGGCGATCGACCCGGTTCTCCAGCCGACAAAGTGTCGACTGGCTGCCCAGTACCTCCTCGCGTTCGATCGAGCTCTGTAGGGCCGGGTCGGTGCGTAGTGTCTGATGGTCGTTCAGATCTTCATAACCCAGGCAGAGCCCATAGACTCGCTGGCGCAACAGGCTCAACTGGCTGTGTTCAATATAGCGGGGATCTCGCGGGTCGGGGATGACCGCATCAACCGCCTCGAGCAATCCCAGACGCCTGTCGATCTCACGCAGCAGCAACACGCCGCCGTCCGAGGTGATATCGCCACCGGAAAACTTGGCTTGAACCTTACGGCGTTTTAGGGCTGGAAAATCAAAGGCAGTCTGGGTACAGTTTGTCACAGGCAAAATCCTTTCGATTACAGTGTAAGCAACTGAATTATATCGAAGTATCAGGATTTTGCCTTTTTAATGCGTGAAATATTGGGGTTAGATTTCCTGATTACTCATGAGGCTCAGCTATTGAGCCTGTGGTGCAAGCATAATGGAACCTACTGAATAAAAGAGGATTTCATCATGCCGAGAAATACTATTCAATTTCAAAAAGGTCTTGGTTTGCACGATTTTCTGGAACAATATGGGACCGAGGATCAGTGTCGACAGACATTGTATGATTTGCGCTGGCCGACGGGCTATGTCTGCCCTGAGTGCGGCAACACAACAGGCTGTGAACTCAAAAAGCGTCAGATATATCAATGTCACAAGTGCCATCATCAGACTTCCCTGACCGCCGGCAGCATCTTCCATGGCACCAAGCTGCCGCTGAGAACGTGGTTTCTTGCGATCTATCTGTTGACCCAACGCAAGAAAAGTATCTCGGCGCTGCAACTTTCCCGCGAAATCGGGGTGAACTACAATACGGCCTGGCGACTCAAGCATAAGTTGATGCAGGTGATGATGGAACGTGAGCGTGGAAAAAAACTGGCCGGTCGCATCGAATTGGATGATGCTTATCTCGGAGGCGAGCAAGCCGGTAAGCGTGGTCGTGGGTCGCGCAACAAAATCCCTTTCGTAGCTGCTGTTGAGACGACGCGGGACGGCAGGCCCATGAAAATTCAACTGCGTCGTGTAAGGGGCTTCCGCAAACGTGAAATCGCCCGCTACGCCCGCTCCTGCTTGATGCCTGGCAGCGAAGTCTTTACCGATGGGCTTTGGTGCTTTAGTGGCGTGACAACCGCTGATTGCCATCATAACCCCATGGTGACGGGTGGTGGGCGCCAAAGTGTCCAGTATTCGTGCTTCAAATGGGTAAACACGATGTTGGGTACTGTCAAAAACAGTCTGTTGGGTACTTTTCATGCGATTCGAGATAAACATGTGTCGCGTTATCTTGCTGAGTTCGAATATCGGTTTAACCGCCGTTTCGATTTACCCGCCATGATTGAACGATTGCTTTTTGTCGCTCTTCGCACTCCACCTATGCCATATCGCCTCTTGAGAATGGCTGAGGTTTAGGGGTAATCAGGTATCTTTATGTTCGGTGACATCGATGATGGTTCCGACAATGCCTGTGACATCACTTATTTCAAGTTGCGGCGTTAGGGTCATTTCGACCGGGGTGCGTATATCGTTTTCTCCTATCAACTCAGATTCAAATGAAAAAATCTGCCCACTGCCAATAAGCAGCTGATGCACAATGGCATCGAATTCGGCGCGATCCGCTTCAGGTAGGAAATGTGACAATGGCAGATGAACAGCCGTGTCGATAGAGGTGCCGGTGATGTTTTCCCAGGCCAGATTCAGGAAAGTCATCCGACCGTCCCGATCCAATTGGAAGACGATCTGTTTGAGATTGCTGACCAGTTCCCTGTAGCGGCGTTCAGAAGTACGCAAACGTTCAAGCAGTTTCAGGTTAAGCTGGGCCTGTAACTCGTCGCGTGTGATCTGTTTTTTCACCGTAGATCGCGGTTTATAGATGTTCGGTCAACTGTGATGAGGTGATGGCTTCGGCATAGAGCGGAAATATCTCCTCACAATAAAATTCCTGCTCGAAACTGCTGCGTCCGGTGGTACAGTCTTTCAGAATGGTGACTGAATAACCCTTGTCGAGGGCGGTGCGGGCGGTAGTATCGATACAGATTGATGTGACCGCACCGGCGAACACCACATCGGTGATGTCGTGAGATTGCAGCAATTGTTCCAGTGATGTATTAGAAAAGGCATTCAGTCCGCGCTTGCCTGGAACCGTAATGATCCTGTCACTGAAGGCCTTGATTTCAGCCGCGGTCTCGCAACCTGTCGTACCATGCTTGAACGCCCCTACCTCCTTGATGGTTTTCAGGATGCCTACCGGCTGGGTAATTTCGGAATAATCGCTGGTAAATACAATAGGAGTGTTAATCAGCAGGGCCGGTGTGTCTTTCAGGCGCTTTATGAGATTGACCGTGTTTTTCAGAGCGAGACCTGCTGCCTCTGAACTCTCAAGTGCTCCATGCAATGCCCCGTCTTTGAGAAAATAATCATTCTGAAGTCCAATGAGAATGACGGCAGTTTGATTAAAATCCATGGATTCATCGATTTGGAAAAGTTATTGAATAAGATTAATTTTAGCACAGATTTGACCACCGCCGCAGGCGCGCAGAACGCCGCGTAGCCTTGGCCCCGTAGGGGTGAAGGCCAGCGGCCCGAATCATCCTTCCGGGCGCGCCATCTTCTCAACTATCATCTCGTGCTGTCACGCCTGGTGCGGTATCGAGGTTATTCGAACTTGCGACTATAAACAGATGATTTTCATGTCGTATGATAGAAAAAATTACCCCCTCACACGACAAATTGAGCAACGCCATCACGAAACGACCAATCAATATCATGATTCTCTGCAATCGTGATCAGGACATTCGCCGGATCTATACCAGGATTTTTTGCGAGGTTTTCAACACATTTTTTGTAAAAGGCCTGCTTCGCCTTGTTTGAACGTCCCGCACGCATGATGAGAAACATCATCACCCTGTCACCATCGCGCTCCTGAAATTGCAGACAATGCGGCTCCACTTCATGAACGATCTGATAACGATCATCATCAGGAAAATCCATCGTCTCGATAACCGCAGAATTCACACCGTCGGTAACGGCTTTAATATATTCAGGTGACTTGCCCTTGAGTATGGAAATGTTGACTAGCGGCATGGCAGATCCTCTTTTGTTAATTGATCTAGGGCCTGTTAACACTAATCCAATGCGCCCTGTTGTGTCTGAAAAAGCGCCAATCAAGGCGCGAGGAGAGAAGTTTGGTTATTCCAAATGAACGACGAGCAACGCCGAGTGGCGCTTTTTCAGGCACAACCCGAAGGGCTGGGGCTGTTTTCGTCCCCAGCGGCGTTATCATTCGCTCATGTAGAATAACTACACCACGCTCATTCTGCCTTGCTGGGCACGAAAACAGCCCCAGCAGGGCGTATTGGATTAGTGTTAACAGGCCCTAATAGGATTACTCTAGTCTTTCTATGATGCCCATCGCTATGCATGCCAAAGATCGACAGCCAATCTGCACGAACATCATTCAATCCCGATTGGCTGGTACGGCTACAGCTGCGGTGTGTAACCTGCTGTGTTCCGGAATATATCGCGACACCAATGCAAACAGCCCTGTGGTTAGCAACATCAAGAGAGCGAAGAAAACATAGTAGTCCGCACCCTGCAGAAGTTCACTGCCCTCGATGGCGAAATTGACCATGCTGGTAAAGAGGTTTCCCAAGGCCACGGACATCATGAAAAAGGCCATCACAAACGACTTCATCCGATTGGGCGCCTGAGTATACGAGAACTCCAGGCAGGTGATCGATACCATGACTTCGCCGCTGGTGAGCACCAGGTAAGCCAATAGCTGCCAGGCGATGGTCGGGGTCTGCCCCATGTCGATCTGGTGCTGAGTCCATCCAGAGATTGCAAAGGCCGCAGCCGCCAGCAGCATGCCATAGCCGATCTTCCGCAGGGCCGTCAGATGCCAGCGGCGCTGGATTGTCGGATAGATGAGATAGGAGAAGGTTGGCACCAGCAGCATCACCAGCAGGGGATTGGCCGCCTGGATCTGGGCCGGTAGTATCTCCACGCCTAACAATCTTAGATCCATTGACTTGGCCTGAATGACCCAGGCTGAGCCGGTCTGGTCGAAAAGTGCCCAGAAGACGGCAACGAAGAGATAGAGAATCAACAGCCGGGCCAGGGTGAGCAATCCATCGCGGCTGAATGTCTCGCGGACAAACTCCCAGCCACCGGGCGGGATGTGGACAAAGCGACGGCGGCCGCCCCAGAAGAGTATTGTGGCGACGACCATCAGGACACCGGGCAGACCGAAGGCCCAGGCCGGTCCTGCCCGCTGCAGCAGCCAGGGGGTGGCCAGGGTTGAGATGAATGCGCCCAGGTTTACGGCGAAGTAGAACCAGCCGAAGGCGCGCGGCAGAAGGTGTCCGTTGGTGCGGCCGAACTGATCCCCCACATGGGCGGAAACGCAGGGCTTGATTCCACCGAAACCCAAGGCGATCAGCCCCAATCCGAGCAAGAGGCCGAGGCGGGTATGGTCCAGCGCCAGGGCAAAGTGGCCGAGACAGTAGACCAGGGAGAGCAGGATGATGGTGCGGTACTTGCCCAGCAGGCCATCGGAGATCAGTGCGCCCAGCAGGGGTGTGATATAGACCGCCGAGACGAATAGATGGAACCAGCCTTTCGCCTCCTCTTCGTTCATCGGCTCAGTAACGCCGCTACTGTTTAGCAGGTACTGGGTCATGAAGACCACCAGGATCGCCCGCATACCATAGAAGCTGAATCGCTCGGCCGCCTCATTGCCGATGATGAAGGGGATACCCGGCGGCATTTTTCGGGATGGCAGTGGGGCGTTGAGATAGTCAGTCACGTATTGTAATGGTGCTCTATGGTGGTTGCATCTGACCCATCATAACCAATTACCCGGGTACTCGCCCAGGCACTCTGATACGCAAGAAACCATTTATGGGCTCTGCCGCGGTGATTAAAACGAAAGTAGTCCTTTGACCCAGTCGATGAAATCGTAGATCCGGCCGACAAAGGTATCTTTGGGGCGATACCCCTTTGCGAGCGATTGGCAGGCACTTTTCTCGATGGCGTCCAGAAGCTGATTGAGTCGGCGTTGATGTATCCCGGTACGCTTCTGGATGGGGTCGTGAAGCATGCCGGAAAATGCCGCCACCAGGGCGATCGTCACCATCACCGTCAATACGGTTGCCATCACGATGCCAATGGGCGGACTTACCGGGAAGAGGGTGTAGTAGAAGCGTCCCAATGTCTCTCCGAGAAAGAATTCCGAAGCGGCCTGCTCCACGGCGACTAGGTGGGCGATTGCGGCACCCGCTGAAAAGGAACCGGGTGTGAATTGATTCAACAGGATTAAACCCAGAATGGCGGCCAATGTGCCTGCGGTGATGTCGCCGGCTACATTTCTTGTTTGCACATAGATCTGCAGTGGCTCTTTGGCCGATTGGCGGAGAAGCTGCCGTAACCGTGCATCTGTTTCTTCATGCTGGCGGGATAACTTGAGCAAGTCCGTATACAGGTGTGTGGTCAACGCCTGTTGAACCCTTGTTGGAAGTCCAAGATGGATCTTCAGCAAACGTCGTGCCAAGCCAAGCGCACCGAGCAGTTCGAACAGCATGGCGATCAGCCGGAGCAGAAAATTGGGAAAGCCCATCAGGAAGTTGAATGGTGCGACCAGGATGTCGCCTCCCAGGGCCAGTCTGTTTAACTGGAAGGCGCCTTGCAGGGAAAAGTGTTTGTTTACGAAGGTTGGAATTCGTTGTCTGCAGGCCTCAATGTGGTCAACCAGTTGCCCCCGACTAACCGGGTCGGTGAGATAGGGCTGTGGTACATCATCTGACATCGTTTGAGGAAAGATCGGTGGCGGGCGGCAATGAGAACAGGTGACATCATATCACCCCAGGGGAATATTGCCTGATCTGGGTCACATTAACCATCTACAGCAAGGTAGGTAAGGCAACCTTGGAGGCAGAGTGATCAACCCCGGTTAATAAGTGACAATCGGGATAGTGCCTGCCGGATGGGTATGCCCCATCCGGCAGGGTCGACTTGCTTGATTACTTTTCTGCCAGGCTGCCGCCCACAATCTTTTCTCAGGTCCCTTTGAGTACCAGCATCCAGGCGTTGCCCTGGCCGTCTGTTGTGGAGGAGCCTGCACAGCTTGTGCCGGGGCCTGCCTTACAGTCGTTTTTACCCGCTTTGGCTACGCCATAACACTTTTCCGTACCGGCGGATGGCGCAGCGTTCGCCGCCCCCATAGCCAATGCAGTTGAAATCGCTCCGGCCACGATTGCTGTCTTTGTAGTCTTGTTCATGGTTTCTCCTCAGATGGATATCTAATTGAATCAGTAGAATTCATCAGTCTGCTTGATGCATGACTTCAAGCAAGAATACGGACCAAGTCTGATCCTGGATTCACCTGAAGAGAAAAATTTTCATTGTTTAATGTGGTTATTGGCTCTTTTGACCAGGCCGAATGGAAAGCGTCACTATTGCTGAAACGCTGCAACGATTAAGTCTTTTCATATTCAGGATTACCAAGGAGACGCTGATCGATGCTGTTCATGGCATCGATCAGCGCGCGAAAGCAGAGAATGAGGTTTTCCGGTTCCTTCAATTTCAACAGGTTACAGCGATGAAGGATGGTGATAAGTCTCTGTGGCCTGATCCTCAAAATCTGTTTGGTTCCAGGATTGGGTTCAACTGAATCCAACCTCGAACGGTTGAAGGATCATTTGGCAAGACGGGCGCCGATGATGCCGAATTTGGCCTTCGACAGTTGCGCTTTCGGGATATTTTTCACGCCCAGGTCGATGAGTCGCTTTTTACCGGAAGGTAAAACCGGTTTGTAGACGCGTTTCAGTTTTTTGATCTGGCCATCGGCATCGCGGAAATGGATTGCGATGACGATACTTTTTACGTTGCGAGGAGTTGGGTTGTATAACTCCGCTTTGACTCTTCCCTTGTTGTCCAGGCCGGTCCGGAGTTTGATGTAGTTTTGCGGATTCTCCGACAAATCGAGCGCCATCAGGGCACTGTAGGCGGCCTTGCCCTCCGTGGTATCTTTCGAGGCGGCCTTCCGATAGTAGGATTTTGCGGATTTCAGGTTACCGGACGCCCGGGCCAGATTCCCCAGGGAGTTGTAGGCATTTGCTGTCGGCAGTAGTTGGATGCTCCTCTCCAGATCGAGCTTGGCGGCGTCGGCATTCTTCAGTTTTTCGTTCACCAGCCCCCGTTTCAGGTAGTAGTAGAAAAAGCCGTCATTCAGTTTAATCGCTTTGTTATAGTGCCGCTTGGCAATCGCAGGGTGCTTTTTTTTCTCCTCAATATCCCCGAGCAGGGCATGAAAGTGGCCCTCCTTGGGTTCCAGGCGCAGGGCCTTGCCGACCAGTGTCCTGGCCTTTTTGAGGTTACCTTTTTGCAGTGCCTGGCGACCCTCTTCATAGGCCTCATATGCTGGTTTGGTGCGCTTTATGTGGGCCGTTTTGGCCTTGAAACGATCCTTTCCGATAGTGCCGCCTTTAGGAAGCTCGGCGGCTGTCTTGATATTGTTGTCGACCCGCTCTTTGGAGGGTGGATGGCTGGCGAAGAGTCCGCTGAGCCAATCCTGGTTTTTACCCTCTGAGAGACGTACGAACGTACGTTGCAGGTCGATTGCCCCCTGGGGATCGTATCCCGCTTTCGACATATACTGCATGCCGTAGAAGTCGGACTCCCGTTCTGCATCCCGGCCATATTTCTGGGTGACCAATTGACCCCCGAGGCCGGCCCCCAACTGCGCCAGTTGGGCATAGTCTTTTCCCTGGGTGCCGATCACCGTTGCCATTACCGCACCCTGTATCAACATCCCTCGGGACATGCTGCTGGCGGTATGCTTTGCCGCGGCATGGGTGATTTCGTGACCCAGCACAGCGGCCAGTTCTGCTTCGCTATCCAATTCGGTGAGAAGACCTCGGTTGATGGAGATCTTGCCCCCGGGCAGTGCCCAGGCATTGGGTACCGAGTTGTTCAAGACCTTGAATTCGTAGGGCAGCTTGCGATCGCTGACAGCTGCCAGTTTTTGACCGATATCGCTGACGTAGTCTGTCAACTCCCTGTCTACCATGTAGTCACCCCCCTGGGATTGGCGTAGCGGGGCATAGTTCTTCCGGCCGATCTCCATCTCTTGCGCCTCGGAAACCAGGCTTAGCTCATTTTTCCCGGTGACAGGATTCACCGCGCAACCGGTGACGAGGGAGAGGGAGAGGACGACAGGGATCAGTAGCCTATTCATGTCATATCTCGGTTTAAATCAGTTAAGCCATTTCTCTGTTGCAATCCGAGCAGTTTAATAATGCACAGTGCGTTATAAACAACCTCATTCGACCCTACGATAGCCGGGCTTATGATGTCAATGCGCCCGGCTCAGCAGGATGAACAACTGGATGTCTAGTTTATTGACCACGATCGGTTAATGACGTTCTGGTTCCTGTGCGGCCAAAATAAAATCTGCTATGCGATAGATATAAGTATACCTGATTACTCATGAGGCTCAGCTATTGAGCCTGTGGTGCAAGCATAATGGAACCTACTGAATAAAAGAGGATTTCATCATGCCGAGAAATACTATTCAATTTCAAAAAGGTCTTGGTTTGCACGATTTTCTGGAACAATATGGGACCGAGGATCAGTGTCGACAGGCATTGTATGATTTGCGCTGGCCGACGGGCTATGTCTGCCCTGAGTGCGGCAACACAACAGGCTGTGAACTCAAAAAGCGTCAGATATATCAATGTCACAAGTGCCATCATCAGACTTCCCTGACCGCCGGCAGCATCTTCCATGGCACCAAGCTGCCGCTGAGAACGTGGTTTCTTGCGATCTATCTGTTGACCCAACGCAAGAAAAGTATCTCGGCGCTGCAACTTTCCCGCGAAATCGGGGTGAACTACAATACGGCCTGGCGACTCAAGCATAAGTTGATGCAGGTGATGATGGAACGTGAGCGTGGAAAAAAACTGGCCGGTCGCATCGAATTGGATGATGCTTATCTCGGAGGCGAGCAAGCCGGTAAGCGTGGTCGTGGGTCGCGCAACAAAATCCCTTTCGTAGCTGCTGTTGAGACGACGCGGGACGGCAGGCCCATGAAAATTCAACTGCGTCGTGTAAGGGGCTTCCGCAAACGTGAAATCGCCCGCTACGCCCGCTCCTGCTTGATGCCTGGCAGCGAAGTCTTTACCGATGGGCTTTGGTGCTTTAGTGGCGTGACAACCGCTGATTGCCATCATAACCCCATGGTGACGGGTGGTGGGCGCCAAAGTGTCCAGTATTCGTGCTTCAAATGGGTAAACACGATGTTGGGTAATGTCAAAAACAGTCTGTTGGGTACTTTTCATGCGATTCGAGATAAACATGTGTCGCGTTATCTTGCTGAGTTCGAATATCGGTTTAACCGCCGTTTCGATTTACCCGCCATGATTGAACGATTGCTTTTTGCCGCTCTTCGCACTCCACCTATGCCATATCGCCTCTTGAGAATGGCTGAGGTTTAGGGGTAATCAGGTAAGATTTTGCGTATCGGTTTTTCACCCCTGGTCGACATGCAGAGGCTGGATCATGTGTTGGCGCCGTTTCGACAGGCAAATCCGGATATCACGATCTTCTTCAAGGAGTGTTTTATCGATGACCTTGCCGAGCGTCTGAGCAGAGGGCAGATCGATGTGCAGATCCTGCCGGCGACAACTGAGAGTGCGAGAGAACACGCCTGCCTTTTCTATCGGGATTCTCTCCACTACCTGCCGGCGGCCGATGACAATCAAGTGGCGAATCATCTGTCATTCAAAATAACAGACCTACCCGCCACTCCGATCATCCTTACCGGTGGCGGTTGCGGACTGAATGCTGCCTTGTCAGCGTTACTCAAATCCCAGGGTGTTGAGTTGCATGCCTACGCGGGGCAGGCCCTGACCTATCAGGTGATCGAAGACTGGGTCTCATTGGGAATAGGCGCCGGTATCCTGCCGAAGGCCAAGATATCACCGGACAATATGGCCAACGTTCCGCTGTTTATCGATAAAGATGAACCCGCCTGTTTCAGCTTCGAGTGGCGTTGGCAATCTGAAAGCACTGAGTCCGCGCATATTCAATCGTTTATCGATTATATTCGGACCACAGTTCCCGCATTGGTTTCCGGTCAGGCCGAGACAGGCAGTCAGCAGAGTGTCGGCTAATCAAGTTGAGGATGACTGGGATTGATTTGAAAACTGAATAAATTACATTCTTAAATACAATTTCTAATTTTATCGAGATATACCTACCCTGAAACGGCGGCCGACAATCGAGTCGCTTTGCAAACAAATTTTGCCGTTGAGGAGTAGTGTTATGAAGACCCGTTTTCACCAGCTTGCCATTACCGCTGTTTTGCCACTTGCATTGGTGTGTGCCGCACCATCGGCTATCGCCGGCGACAATGATCCGCCACAAGTCACTCTCTATGAACGGCTTGGCGGTTATAACGCCATCAGTGCTGTGGTGGATGATGTGGTTGTGCAGATTGCAGGGGATGAAAAACTCGGACGTTTTTGGTCGCATCGCGGTAGTGACGGCATTTCAAGGGAAAAACAGTTGATTGTGGATTTTATCGTCTCTAAGGCGGGTGGTCCGCTCTACTACAGAGGGCGGGAGATGAAACTTTCCCATGAGGGTATGAGGATAGATGAGAAGGATTGGGAGATCCTGATCAGCGCACTGAAAAATACCCTGCACAAATTCAAGGTGCCTGCCAAAGAGAGTCGTGAAGTGTTGGATTTCTTTGCCAGTACGAAGAAAGACATTGTGGAGAAATCCTAGCATCGTCTGACAGGTTTTATCGACCCGTCGCCTGCCGATGACAGATTACTCTCAGCGTGTGATCAGCGTGGCTTGACCTGTTGGATCGCTCGCTGAGAGTTTGGCGGGAAATCATTGTTTACCGGAGTAATGAAATGCTATCCAGGAGCCTCTGCTTGCTGACTGTACTTGCCATGTTTTTTGACAGCGCCTATGCCGACTCGCAGCAAGGCAGCGCTGTCTATCAGTTTCGGTCGATCTCATTGGAGATGGCTTCCAAGGCGGCATGGGGCGCAATCAATGATTGCCGTAATCGAGGTTACTCTGTTGCGGCTGCCGTGGTGGATCGCGGTGGCAATATACAGGTTCAGCTACGAGACCGTTTTGCCGGTCCACATACTTCGGAGACCGCATATCGAAAGGCCTGGACAGCCAACAGCTTTCGCCAGTCAACGGCGGAACTGGCAGGCATGCTTGAGGAGCGGCGCATTCCTGACCAAGTGGCTAACAATCCCGGTGCGCTGCTTGTGGGTGGTGGCTTGACGATAGAGGCGGGTGGTGAGATTCTAGGCGGGATTTGTCCAGGTGGCCGGTGTGGAGCTGACTCTTCTAGATTGTACCCGCTATTTCCATAAGGCGGCTGGTATCAACGGTGTGGCTCAGATCGCAAAGGACATTGGTGCCAAGGCCGATTCACACAAGCTGGCGAACGCTGCACTCGCCTATGAGAACTCAGCGGTCCGTCGGCTCGGATATATGCTGGACTGTGCCGGCCATGCCAGCCAAGCTATGGCGCTGGAGCCATTTGCAAGGAAGGCAAAATCCATGAAGCCCCTGGACCCGTCTGTTAAACCACTGACTGAATCGCTGGCGGAACTCCACGAAAAGGATACCAAATGGATGCTTGTGATCAATGAACCCCTGGTGATTGACTATTGATTCCCGCCTCGTACATTCAAGAGTGGAGCCAAAAAGCGCCATGGCCGGATGCGAGACAGGTGGAGCAGGACCTGATCATCTACCATGCCAACACCACTCTACCTTTCATGGTATCGCTGGTTTTTGCGTTATTGCACGCAGAAAATACCATTGATGATGCAGATTATATTATCAATTGGGTTTATTTAACCGTAATAAATCAACCTGATTACTCATGAGGCTCAGCTATTGAGCCTGTGGTGCAAGCATAATGGAACCTACTGAATAAAAGAGGATTTCATCATGCCGAGAAATACTATTCAATTTCAAAAAGGTCTTGGTTTGCACGATTTTCTGGAACAATATGGGACCGAGGATCAGTGTCGACAGGCATTGTATGATTTGCGCTGGCCGACGGGCTATGTCTGCCTGAGTGCGGCAACACAACAGGCTGTGAACTCAAAAAGCGTCAGATATATCAATGTCACAAGTGCCATCATCAGACTTCCCTGACCGCCGGCAGCATCTTCCATGGCACCAAGCTGCCGCTGAGAACGTGGTTTCTTGCGATCTATCTGTTGACCCAACGCAAGAAAAGTATCTCGGCGCTGCAACTTTCCCGCGAAATCGGGGTGAACTACAATACGGCCTGGCGACTCAAGCATAAGTTGATGTAGGTGATGATGGAACGTGAGCGTGGAAAAAAACTGGCCGGTCGCATCGAATTGGATGATGCTTATCTCGGAGGCGAGCAAGCCGGTAAGCGTGGTCGTGGGTCGCGCAACAAAATCCCTTTCGTAGCTGCTGTTGAGACGACGCGGGACGGCAGGCCCATGAAAATTCAACTGCGTCGTGTAAGGGGCTTCCGCAAACGTGAAATCGCCCGCTACGCCCGCTCCTGCTTGATGCCTGGCAGCGAAGTCTTTACCGATGGGCTTTGGTGCTTTAGTGGCGTGACAACCGCTGATTGCCATCATAACCCCATGGTGACGGGTGGTGGGCGCCAAAGTGTCCAGTATTCGTGCTTCAAATGGGTAAACACGATGTTGGGTAATGTCAAAAACAGTCTGTTGGGTACTTTTCATGCGATTCGAGATAAACATGTGTCGCGTTATCTTGCTGAGTTCGAATATCGGTTTAACCGCCGTTTCGATTTACCCGCCATGATTGAACGATTGCTTTTTGCCGCTCTTCGCACTCCACCTATGCCATATCGCCTCTTGAGAATGGCTGAGGTTTAGGGGTAATCAGGTAAATCAATGTGTTAAAACCTCCGGTCACTCCCACTCTATTATCAATAAGCCATATATATCTTAAATTTTTCAATGGCTTATTTTCCTGCTAAAAGGTAATACCAAGAAAAAGAACATGCTCAGAAATTGCTGTATGTGCTCGTATATTCACAAGGATCATAAATCAGTTGCCTTTCATTTTACCCTGACCTATATTCATATTTGTTAAATATGAATATCTGGAGAGCAATATGGCAACCACAAGTCTTAGCCTGGGTGAGCACTGGGAAGTGTATATCAAGAATGAAATTGCCAGCGGACGATACGGATCCGCCAGTGAAGTAGTTCGTGATGCCCTCCGCGCAATGGAGGAGCGTAAAAGCAAACTCGATGCTTTACGGAGTCATTTGGCCCAGGGCGTCAAACAGGCCGAATCCGGTGAGTTTATTGATGACTTCACCATGGACTCGCTGATCAACGATCTGGACAACGAAGCCTGATGCCCCGATACAGAGTCACTCCAAGAGCACGTGATGACTTGAAAAATATTGGTCGATATACCGAGCAACAATGGGGCAAACACCAACGCAATATGTATCTTAAAGCACTTGAGAAGCGCTTTGACTGGTTAGCCGAAAATTCGCGATTGGGCAAACACCGCACGGATATTGCTGAAGGCTATTACAGCTTCCCGCAGGGCGAGCATGTTGTCTTCTACCTGATTGGTGAAAAAGGCATAGATATTATCGGCGTCCCGCACAAAGAGATGGATATTATCACCTATTTTTTACCTGACTGAACAATCAGGTACAAAGGTAACATGCCTGATGTTGCCAGCCAGTGCCAGACATTTCCTGCCAGTACTAGTCACTCCCACTCGATTATAAATAAGCCTTTTTTATCCTTCATATTCAATGGCTTATTTTCCTGCCAAATGGCAATACCATGAAAAATACTATGCTTAGAAATTTTTTGAAATGAACTCGTTTTTTTTTCACAAATCAGTAAGCACTCGATGTCTCATTCGAACACCATTTCACAAGGATACTCAGGTTGATGGTGGTGGCCAAGCCTGTGTGTAGCTAAAAATTAATTGCTGAAGTCCCATTTTGGGACTTGCATCATGAGCACATGAGAATCATCGCACTGTCAACGCTGAAATCCTTCTGGGAGGAGAGCCCGGAGTACCAGGATGCCAAGGAGCCGACATTGGCTTGGCACCGTCATGCCTTGCATGCCGACTGGAGCTCACCTACCGAGGTAAAGCAGGACTTCAGGAATGCCAGTATCCTTAAAGATGGGCGAGTGGTGTTCAATAAAGCGGGGAACAAGTATCGACTTGTCGTCTCGATCAACATGCCTACTGGGTAGTTTACATCCGCTTTATTGGCGCCCATGCCCAGTAAGATCATCGGCAAGCCAGATGTAATCATCGGCGATGAGATACATGACTACAAATCTGGAAGTGTTTATGAGGATACGCCTGAAGGCAAGCAGATTATTAAGCAAGGATATATTCGCCAGCTCCGGCTTTATGGCTATCTCGTGTATGAGGTCCAAGGTTACTGGCCTGCAAAAGGGAAATTACATCCTATGCTGGGTGAGTCCGTAGAAATCGACCTTGATCCGGACATCGACATGGAACCGGCATTTGCTCTCGGTGCAGCAATGGCTGCGCTTCACTGGTTGAGTGAGGGCTGGGGCTATGAGGTGACGAGTGCCGATGTGGTGGAGGCCTATGACCGGGCGATAGATGCCGCAGCCAGGTTGAAAAAAGTTGACGAGGTAACCGGTCAGATTCGGCAGTTCATCGAGTCGAATGAGAGTGCTTCAGTGTTGTTCGTTCGACAGTCTTTACAAGGACGTATGCATGTGCATCTTTCGTCAGTTAACGAGATGTGATTATGATCGAATTGCGAAACATGAGTGCACTTTGTGCAAAAAAATAACCAGAACGCGCTCCACCCACGCTCCATACGCGCTCCTTTTTTGCGACTATCATGGACAATGAGAGACAACGAAACGAAATGACAGGCATAAAAAAGCCCTGTAAAAAAAGGGCCTTTCATCGCTTCTGGTAGTTTGTGATGGTTTTTCGATCTGGTGCCGAGGAGAGGACTTGAACCTCCACGGGGTTGCCCCCACTAGCACCTGAAGCTAGCGTGTCTACCAATTTCACCACCTCGGCTAGGATGTGGCTTGCCGGTGGCCGGCATAGAGACCGCGCACTCTACAACCAGTTTCTTTTTCTGTCAATCCTCTTAGTCGATCCGGTTGGCCGGTTAATCTCAACTGTGGTAGTTTGCCGTGATACGCGCCATCGGATAAGTGATATCGGATCCGAATGGCGCTTACTTAAGCCAGGAACCACCATCATCCCGGCACAGGCCGTGATCCAGCATGCGTGATGGTGACGGTATTCCTGGGTTCCGGCCTGCGCCGGAATGACGAAAATCCTGAAATTCGTCCTCAAGTAAGTGCCATTCATATCGGGCCCTAGTGCATGGTTACCATGATTTTTATGATATTAGATGCTTTAAACAAGAGACACTCTCTTTTTCTCCTGGCCATATGCCTATTGCCGTCCACTGTTCTCTCGCTAACCCTGGAAGGTGAGAGGGTCCAGGGGGGGATGCTGATCGGTAAAACAGAGCCGGGCAATCAGATCAGATTCAACGATAAACCGATTCGTGTCTCCCCTGAGGGGGTTTTTTTAATCGGTTTTGGCAGGGATGACAGCCTGCGGCATACCCTGGAGGTGAACAGGGCGGGTAAGAGAGTCGAAAAACGGCAGATTGAAATTGCCGAAAGAGCCTATCGGATTCAGAAAATCGACGGACTCCCCCCGAGTAAGGTCACACCCCCGAAAAGAGATTGGGCGCGGATCAAGAAGGAGGCGGCACTGGTGAAACAGGCTCGCAAGCGCGACGATGACCGCAGTGACTTCACTGATGGATTCATCTGGCCGGCGAAAGGGATTATCTCCGGTGTCTACGGCAGTCAGCGGATCCTCAATGGTACGCCCAAACGGCCACACTTCGGTATCGACATAGCTGCGCCAGTGGGAACGCCGGTGGTGGCGCCGGCGGATGGTGTGGTGACCCTGGCCTATCCTGATATGTTCTATTCTGGAGGAACCTTGATCATCGATCATGGTCATCGGCTATCGTCCTCCTTTCTGCATCTGCATAAGATCCTGGTCAAGGAGGGTGATCGGGTAAAACAGGGTGATCCGATCGCCGAGATCGGCGCCACCGGCCGGGTAACCGGTGCGCATCTCGACTGGCGTATGAATCTTCGCCAGGCCCGCATCGATCCGCAGCTCCTGGTCCCTCCCATGTCGACGGACCAATAGCCGTGGGGCTGGTTGATTATTGTTACAGGCCAGGCAGGCGATCTATGGTAAAGTCACCCGGTATTTTTATAGTTTGACTGCCGTTCAGGCGATGGAATAACAATGAAATCGATAAAACGATTGATCCTGCTTCTAACGACACTTATTCCCACGTTATCAGTTCAGGCAGAGGACCTGATCACGGTCTATCAACAGGCATTGCAGAATGATCCTCAATTGCAGGTTGCCAAGGAACAGTTGAGCGCGGCGCGTGAATCGAAGAGTCTCGCCCGATCCCAGCTGTTGCCGACCGTTGGATTGGGCGCTACCTACGATGTGGTGCGCAGGGATCTAAAAACCCTGCAGGGAGTTCCCTTCGATGATCAAAGCACCAGTCATGACAAGGCGCTTGGCTTGAACCTGACCCAGCCGATCTATCGCCGGGACCGGTTGCTGCAGCTGGAGCAGGCGGACAGTACCATCGCCCAGGCCGAGGCCGAGTATGCGGCGGCGGAGATCGATCTGATGGTGCGCAGTACCGCCACCTATTTCAATATTCTCTCCGCCGAGGACGATCTACGGGTCGCCAAGGCGGAACGCGAGGCCACCGGCCGTCAGCTCGAACAGGCACAGCAGCGTTTCGACGTCGGCCTGATCGCGATTACCGACGTGCATGAGGCCCAGGCGGCATTTGATGCGGCGAGGGCATCGGAGATTGCCGCCGAGAACAGTCTCGACAATGCCTGGGAGGCGCTGTTTGAAATCATCGGTTCGCAACCGAAACGGGGATTGGCCAAGCTGGGTGAGGGATTGGCGCTCAATCCACCCGTGCCCAACGATCTACAGGAGTGGTCGGATACGGCCCAGCAGCAGAATTACAGCATCATCGCGGCCCGTGCCGGTCTCGAGAGTCTCAAACAGGAGATCGACGTCAGCCGGTCAGGCCACTATCCGACCCTGGATCTGGTGGGTGGCTATGCGATGAACCGCAGCGATTCCGATACCGCCACCGAATCCGATACGGGGACCATCGGACTCTCCCTGGAGGTGCCGATCTACACGGGTGGTGCTGTCAGTGCGCAAGCCCGCCAGGCCCAGGCGAACTTTCGCGCCAGCCAGCAGGGTCTGGATCAAACCCGCCGCGCGGTAAACCGGCAGGTGAGGGATGCCTATCGCGGCGTACTCTCCACCATCAGCCAGGTCGAGGCGTTGAAAGCGGCGACCGTATCTGCCCAAAGCGCGCTGGAATCGACCCAGGCGGGCTACGAGGTGGGAACCCGGACTATCGTCGATGTACTCAATGTGCAGCGTAACCTCTTCTCTTCACAACGCGACTATCTCAATTCCCGTTACAGCTACATCATCAACGGACTCAACCTGAAGTCCGCTGCCGGTACCTTGAGCGAATCGGACCTGGAGCGGGTCAATGGTTGGTTGGAGCGCTAGGGACTGTTAACAGGCCCACAGGGGATATCATGTCTGGCAATACCATCGGCAAACTCTTTAGTGTGACCTCCTTTGGCGAGTCCCACGGACCGGCCATCGGTTGTATCGTTGACGGCTGTCCTCCGGGGCTGGAACTCGCCGCCGGCGATCTGCAGCACGATCTGGATCGCCGCAAACCCGGCACTTCGCGCCATACCACCCAGCGGCGGGAGGCGGACGAAGTGGAGATTCTGTCCGGCGTCTTCGAGGGTAAAACCACCGGTACCCCCATCGGCCTGATTATCCGCAACACCGATCAACGCTCAAAGGACTACTCCGAGATCATGGACCGCTTTCGGCCGGGACATGCCGACTACACCTACAATCAGAAATACGGATTCCGGGATTACCGGGGCGGTGGTCGCTCCTCGGCACGCGAAACAGCGATGCGCGTCGCCGCAGGCGGGATCGCAAAAAAGTATCTGCGCGAGCGCTACGGCATTCAGATCCGCGGCTACCTGGCTCAGCTGGGTCCGATCAAGGCTGAAAGGCTCGATTGGGATCAGGTGGAGAGCAACCCCTTTTTCTGTCCCGATGCGGACAAGGTGGCGGAGCTGGAGTCATACATGGATACCCTGCGTAAAGAGGGAAACTCCATTGGTGCCCGCATCAACGTGGCAGCCAGCGGCATGCCCGCCGGCTTGGGTGAACCCGTCTTCGACCGTCTGGATGCCGATCTTGCCCACGCACTGATGAGCATCAATGCGGTAAAAGGCGTCGAACTGGGGGCCGGCTTCCAATGCGTCGAGCAGAAGGGCACCGAGCATCGGGATGAGATGACCCCCGACGGTTTCCTTACCAATCACGCCGGGGGTGTATTGGGAGGCATATCCAGCGGTCAGGATCTCTTGGCCTCGATAGCCCTGAAGCCGACATCGAGTCTGCGTTTGCCTGGTAAGACAGTCAATCGTGACGGTGATCCTGTCGAGGTTGTCACCGAAGGGCGTCATGATCCCTGTGTCGGGATTCGGGCCACGCCGATCGCCGAGGCAATGGTGGCAATTGTGGTAATGGATCACGTGCTGCGCCATCGTGGACAGAATATGGACGTAGATTCCGGTCTGACGGATCTTGCTTCAAACGACTAGGGCATAACCCGATGCGGATGCCCTACTGGCGTCTTTCCAGCTTCTACTTTTTTTACTTTGCATCCCTCGGTGCCCTGATCCCTTTCTGGGGACTCTACCTGCAAGCACGGCGTTTCACCCCGGTAGAGATCGGCGAGCTGATGGCGGTGATCATGGTCACTAAACTGATCGCACCCAATATCTGGGGCTGGATCGGTGACCATACCGGCCACCGCATGCCCATTGTACGCATGGCATCGCTGCTCTCGTTATGCTGTTTTCTGGGGGTCTTCATCGTAGACGGTTTCTGGCCTTTCGCCTTGGTGATGATGCTGTTCAGTTTTTTCTGGAACGCGTCGCTGCCGCAATTCGAGGCAGTCACCATGAGTTACCTGCGGGAGCGTATTCAACGCTACAGTCTGATCCGCTTATGGGGTTCGATCGGTTTTATCCTGACCGTTGTCGCGTTGGGGATCATGCTCGACCGGTGGGGCGTTGAGGTGATTCCCTATTTTGTGTTGCTTCTCTTTTTTGGCATCTTATTCGATAGCCTGCTGGTTCCGGAGAAAGAGGCGGTAATGCCGGAACATGATCAGGGATCGATCTTACATGTGTTGCGGCGGCGTGATGTGATCGCGTTTCTTGCGGTCTGTTTTCTGATGCAGGCCAGCCATAGCGCCTACTACGCCTTCTACTCCATCTATATGGAAGAGGCAGGCTATTCGAGCAGCGTCATCGGGCAGCTGTGGGCCCTCGGCGTGATCGCCGAGGTGGGACTGTTTCTGGTGATGCACCGGCTGTTGCATCAATGGGGTGCGCGCAAGGTGCTGATCATCAGCCTTGTCATTGCGGTGGTGCGTTGGATTCTGGTCGGATCAGCACCTGATAATCTGTTCCTGGTGCTGCTGGCCCAGGTCATGCACGCGGCCACATTTGGAACCTTTCATGCCGCAGCCATTCATCTGGTACATCATTATTTCGTCGGTCGCCATCAGGGTAGGGGTCAGGCGCTATACAGCAGTATCAGTTTTGGTGCGGGTGGGGCCTTCGGCAGTCTTCTCAGCGGTTATCTTTGGAGTGGCATCGGACCCGCCGCCACCTTTTGGATTGCAGCAGCTTATGCACTATTGGCGGTCGTCATAGCCTGGCGCTGGGTCGATAGGGACAAGTAGGTGAGCACTGCTGAGGCGCGCCTACGACAGGCCCGGTATTCAACAAATCGTATTCTGTCCTCAAAATGACTTGACAGCAATTGTGATGGCCAGTAAGTTGCGCTCGTGCTGCACCGCAGCATCGAAATCTAATCTTTCAATCCATTCACTAACGACTGACTCGGGAGCTCCACCATGGCCATCGAACAGACCCTATCCATCATCAAGCCGGATGCAGTTGCAAAAAACGTGATCGGGAAGATCTACAGCCGATTCGAATCCGCCGGTTTGAGGATCGTGGCCTCACGGATGTTCCAGTTGAGCCGGGAACAGGCGGGGAAATTCTATGCAGTACACAAAGCGCGTCCCTTCTACAACGATCTGATCGATTTCATGACATCGGGTCCTGTGATGGTACAGGTGCTGGAAGGCGACAACGCCATCTCCCGCAACCGGGAGATCATGGGTGCCACCAATCCGCAAGAGGCGGCTGCAGGTACTATCCGTGCCGATTTTGCAGAAACGGTGGATGAGAACGCAGTGCACGGATCCGACGGTCCGGAGACGGCCAGGGTTGAGATCGGCTTCTTTTTTCCCGAAGGCGTCTGTGCAAGAACCCGTTGATCCCGTTCGTGGCTTGGCTGCTGCCAATCGGCAAACCCGGGCGGTGTTCGCCAGTTACCTTTCAGGGTTGATACAATCGTATACACATGCTTACCGGCAACTCCGAAGTAATCGGGGGTTGCCGGGGCTATTTGCTGCCGGAAAACAGTAACAGTTCCCGCATCGCGCGTGCAGCATTGGATAGGGTACGTTTATGATGCGTGACGATACCAAGCGAACGGCTTAACTTCAGCTTGGGTACCTGTAACTGAACCAGGTGATCATCCACCAGGATTTCAGGCAGGAGACTCCAGCCCAGACCTATGGTGGCCATCATTTTCAGGGTTTCGAGGTAGTCCGTGGAGAGCGTGCAATTGACATGCAGGTGGTGCTGGCCGATGCGTTGCTCAATCAGGCTTCGGGTATAAGTGCCGCGGGATGGCAGAACCGCAGGGTAATCCAATAATTCGCGCAGACTCACCACACGCTGTTTTGCCAGGGGATGGTCCAGTCCGACCACCACTGCCATCGGGTCATGCCAAATCGTCCTGCTCTGCAGGGCCTCTACAGGATTCAACGGGAGGGTAACGACTGCAAGTTCCAACGCCCCCTGTTCCACTGATTGGCACGCCTTTTCCGACTCCATGAAACGGATATCCAGATCAACTTGTGGGTTGGTGTCACTGTAGCTGCGCAGTACGGCTGGCAGACGATGCAGGCCGATGTGGTGGCTCGTGGCCATTGCCAGGCTCCCGGCAACCCGACCGGTGAGGTTGGCGAGTTCCCGGCGCATATCGCTCAACTGGTCAATGATATGCTCCGCTCTCGGGAGTAGATGCCGCCCGGCTTCGGTAAGAAAGATCTGGCGTCCCATGCGATCGAACAATCGGGTATCGAGTTCACTCTCCAATGTAGCTATACGCTTGCTGATGGCGGGTTGGGTGAGAAAAAGATGTTCAGCCGCCAGTGAGAATGAGCCGTCATGAGCCACCTGGACAAAGGCGCGAAGGGTATTTAATTCCATATCTATTCCTGTTAAGAATGGAAAAAATGAAAATTATGAATTTGTATTATGTAGCATACTCCCCTATGTTTTCACTAGCATTTTTTTGAACGATCCCTTTAGAGGTTACGAAAGATGAGCGCCAAGACCCTATACGACAAATTGTGGGATTCTCATGTGGTGCGTACGGAAGAGGACGGTACATCACTGATCTATATCGATAGGCATCTGGTGCACGAAGTGACATCGCCTCAGGCATTCGAAGGCCTGCGCCTGGCCGGACGCAGGCCATGGCGGGTCGGGGCCAATCTCGCGACGCCCGACCATAATGTACCAACCACGCCTCGACAGGGTGGCGTCGAATCCATTCAGGATCCGATATCGCGGACTCAGGTCGAGACCCTGGATAAGAATTGTGAAGATTTCGGTATTCCGGAATTCAAGATGCTCGATCCACGGCAGGGTATTGTTCATGTAGTCGGCCCTGAGCAGGGTGCAACCCTGCCCGGTATGACGGTAGTGTGTGGCGACTCCCATACCTCCACCCATGGCGCAATAGGCGCATTGGCGCATGGCATCGGGACCTCCGAGGTAGAGCATGTACTTGCCACGCAATGCCTGATCCAGAAGAAATCGAAGGCGATGCGGATCCTGGTTGAGGGTAAAACGGCACCTGGCGTGACAGCAAAGGACATTGTGCTTGCCGTCATTGGTCAAATCGGTACCGCAGGGGGTACAGGTTATGCAATCGAATTTGCCGGATCGGCGATTGAAGCTCTCTCCATCGAGGGCCGTCTGACGCTCTGCAACATGGCTATCGAGGCTGGCGCGCGTGCGGGCTTTGTGGGTGTTGACGACAAAACCATCGATTATGTCAAAGGGCGTCCCTACGCACCCAGGGGCGAGACATGGGAAAAAGCAGTTGCCTATTGGCGGACCTTGCACAGTGACGAGGGTGCGGAATTTCATCGTGTGGTAACCCTGGATGCGGCCGCCATCAAACCTCTGGTTACCTGGGGCACATCTCCTGAGATGGTGGTGGCGGTGGATCAGGTGGTACCGGACCCGGCCAATGAGTCCGACAGTGTCAAGGCGGAAGGAATGCAGCGGGCCCTAGACTACATGGGCCTGAAAGCGGGTACGCCGATCACCGGGATCGCTTTGGACAAGGTCTTTATCGGCTCATGCACCAATTCACGGATTGAGGATCTGCGTGCAGCGGCGGCGATTGCTAAAGGTCGTAAGGTGGCGGACAACATAAAACTTGCCCTGGTGGTGCCCGGATCCGGCCTGGTCAAGGTCCAGGCCGAGCAAGAGGGGCTCGATCGAATCTTTGTCGATGCCGGTTTTGAGTGGCGCGAACCGGGCTGTTCCATGTGTCTTGCCATGAATGCTGACCGCCTGTTGTCCGGCGAGCGTTGCGCCTCCACTTCGAATCGAAATTTCGAGGGTAGGCAGGGGCAGGGGGGGCGCACCCATCTGGTAAGTCCGGCAATGGCCGCCGCCGCCGCGGTAGCGGGCCGTTTCGTCGACCTTGACGATCTCAACATCAGATAAAACGAGTTTGGATTAAGAGGAGACAGTAATGGATAAATTCAATACATTTACAGGTATCGTCTGCCCTCTGGATAGATCCAATGTGGATACAGACGCCATTATTCCAAAGCAGTTTCTCAAGTCGATCAAGCGCTCCGGCTTTGGCCCCAATCTGTTCGATGAGTGGCGATATCTGGATCATGGCGAACCGGGCATGGATAACAGTAAACGAACCGTCAATCCCGATTTCGTGTTAAACGATCCTCGCTATCGAGCTGCGCAGATCCTTCTGGCACGGGAAAATTTCGGTTGTGGCTCATCCCGTGAACATGCGCCCTGGGCCCTGGAGGACTACGGATTCAAGGTGATATTGGCCCCGAGCTTTGCCGATATTTTCTTCAATAATAGCTTTAAGAATGGCTTGCTTACTATTGTATTAGAAGAAAAAATAGTTGATGATCTGTTTCGGCAATCAAGCGATGAAAAGGCCCTGCAGATGACAGTGAACCTGTCGGATCAACTGCTCACTACAGACCATGGGCAAATCCCATTCGAAGTGGATGCTTTTCGCAAGCACTGTCTGTTGAATGGCTTGGATGATATTGGTCTGACGCTGCAGCATGTTGACGATATCAAGGCCTATGAGAAGCGTAGACGGGTAGAGGTCCCTTGGTTGTTTGCTGATTAAGTGCAGGCGTGTACTTGGTGCGCTGAATTGTATTGGTATCACAAATAACAGATAACTTATTGAATTTATATTAATATCGCTGCCGAACTCTGTTCGGTCGCAAGGTAAAAAGTGATGAGTAAAAACATATTGGTTTTGCCGGGTGACGGCATTGGACCTGAAATCGTTTCAGAGGCTGTCAAGGTATTGGCGGTGCTACGGGATGATTTCGGTTTGGACGTCGATCTCGATGAGGCATTGGTTGGCGGCGCTGCGATCGACGCAACGGGCGGGCCGTTGCCTGACGCCACGCTTGATTTGGCTCGTGAGGTGGACGCCATTCTGCTGGGCGCGGTTGGTGGACCTAAATGGGAGGCATTGGATATCTCAATTCGACCGGAGAAGGGGTTGTTGGGGCTGCGATCGGAGCTGAATCTGTTTGCCAATCTACGTCCCGCTATCCTCTATCCTCAGCTGGCCGCGGCTTCCAGCCTCAAGGCGGATATCGTTGCCGGTCTCAACATCATGATAGTGCGCGAACTCACCGGTGGCATCTACTTCGGTCAGCCAAGAGGGGTTCGTGAACTGGACAGTGGTGAACGCCAGGGCTTTAACACACTTGTCTACAGCGAATCGGAGATTGAGCGTATCGCAGGAGTGGCCTTTGATATCGCCAGAAAGCGCGGCAGCAGGCTCTGTTCAGTGGACAAGGCCAACGTGCTCGAATCCACCGAGCTCTGGCGGGAGGTCGTTACGCGGGTTGGCGAGGCGTATACGGATGTGGAACTGAGTCACATGTATGTCGATAACGCTGCGATGCAACTGGTGAAATGGCCAAAACAGTTCGATGTGATGGTGACGACCAATATGTTTGGGGATATTCTATCGGATTGTGCTGCGATGCTGACTGGCTCCATTGGCATGCTGCCGTCGGCCTCTCTGGATGAGCAGGGTAAAGGGATGTATGAGCCGATTCACGGTTCGGCGCCGGATATTGCGGGCCAGGGTACAGCCAATCCCCTGGCAACGATTCTCTCCGTGGCCATGATGTTGCGCTACAGTCTTGATGAGCCGGTGATGGCGGATCGGATTGAACATGCAGTGGACAGGGTCCTGGATGACGGACTGCGCACAGCGGATATCATGTCGGAAGGGTTGACCGAAGTGAGCTGTGAATCGATGGGCGACGCCGTGGTATCGGCATTGAGTTGAACTGGAGGCTCTGCGGCTTGCCGCACCGGGCTAGTGAACTACTTTTTTTGGTTATATAGAGATGAAACGAGTTGGATTTGTTGGTTGGCGCGGGATGGTGGGTTCCGTATTGATGGGGCGCATGCGGGAAGAGAATGACTTCGCCGCCATTGAAGAGCCGGTATTCTTCACGACATCGCAAGTCGGCCAGCTGGGCCCGGATATCGGTAGAGAACGGTCACCGCTGAGAGATGCCACCGATATCGACGCCTTGATGCAGATGGATACGATTCTCACCTGTCAGGGCGGAAGCTACACAAACAAAGTCTATGACAGCTTGCGCTCGGCGGGTTGGCAAGGGTATTGGATCGATGCGGCATCCAGCCTGCGCATGAAGGACCACTCGCTGATCGTCCTGGATCCGGTGAATGACGGGGTTATTCGCGACGGTCTGGCTAACGGTACAAAGGATTTTATCGGCGGCAACTGTACCGTGAGTTTGATGTTGATGGCGCTGGGCGGTCTGTTTCAGCAGGATCTCGTGGAGTGGGTGACATCCATGACCTATCAGGCCGCCTCGGGCGCGGGTGCGCGCAACATGCGTGAGTTGATCGGTCAGATGGGTGCGGTCGAGGCGTCGGTAAGGGATTATCTGGCTGATCCCGCTTCTGCTATCCTCGATATCGATCGGCAGGTGGCTGAGACGCTCCGTAGTGAGCGTTTCCCGACAGAGAATTTCGGAGCCGCCCTGGCGGGAAGTCTCATTCCGTGGATCGATGTGGCGCTGGAAAACGGTCAGAGCAAGGAGGAGTGGAAGGGATTCGTTGAAACCAACAAGATACTCGGTCGCAGCGATAAACCGGTTCCCATCGACGGTACCTGCGTAAGAATCGGCTCTATGCGCTGTCATAGTCAGGCATTGACCATAAAGTTACGTAGTGACGTGCCGATAGACGAAGTGGAGTCGATATTGGCCAGCGCCAATGATTGGGTGAAGGTTATCCCGAATACGCGGGATATTACGATACAGGAATTGAATCCTGCCCAGGTCACAGGAACCTTGTCCATCCCGGTGGGACGGCTGAGAAAGATGAATCTGGGCGAACAGTATCTGAATGCCTTTACGGTGGGTGACCAACTGCTTTGGGGTGCAGCTGAACCGTTGCGGCGTATGTTGAAAATTCTGCTGGAGGCTTGAAGCGCCGACAGAATGACTGCGCTGATGATGTGTAACCCCGTCGTAGAGTCGGCCGGCTGACGACGGGGTTTTCTATTTCAGGCCAGGGAGTGGACAGATCGATTCAGCGTCGTTTTGCAGCAGATGGAGATGACAAAGGGTCAATCAGGCGTAGAGGGGTATTTATTCAGCGTGAAAAATTCGACCTGTTTCTCACTTTGGGTAGTCGCCGGCTAGCACTGGCAAAGTATCGCAAAAAATAGTGTGAAGATGATCGAAGTTTTGGTAAAAAGATCATTTATCAGCTATAGTTAGCGACTAATTATTAAGTTTATTCTAAACCTATCGGGGCTGTTTCAGGGGACCATTTTGAACACTATATTTCGGAATGAGTTTGACCGGTGGGTTATGTTTTCTGGCAAGGAGGAAGCATGATTCGTAAGCTGTCTCTGGCAGTGGCTGTCGCAACAGCCCTATCACCCGTTGGTGCTTTGGCTCTCGGATTGGGTGAAATTCATCCCCAGTCTGCTCTCAACCAAGCCTTCAAAGCCGATATCGATCTGCTTTCAGTATCCCAGGAAGAGTTGCAGGATGTTCGTGTTTCGCTCGCCTCCCGCGAGGCCTTCGAGAAAGCAGGCATGGAGAGGCCTTATCTGTTGACTGGCCTGAAGTTCGCGCCGATGCTGACCCCCGCCGGCAAGCCGGTGATCTCCATCTCGAGCTCCGATGCCATTCGAGAGCCCTTCCTGAATTTCCTGATTGAGGTGAATTGGCCGAAAGGCAGGCTGGTGCGTGAGTATACGGTGCTGCTTGATCCGCCGGTTACCCTCAAACGCGCTCCACAGCCCGTTACATCTCCCACAACCGCAATGACACCTACAACCCGGGTCAGTAGGTCTCGGCCGGCAATGGTAACCTCCTCAACGAGCAGCGAGGGTGGCGCCAGGGAATATGGCCCTGTACAGCCCAATGACAATCTCTGGAAAATCGCCAAGGGCATGCAGCGGTCCGATGAGTCCGTGGAACAGGTGATGATGGCACTGCAGCGCCACAATCCCTCCGCATTCATCAATAACAACGTCAACAATCTCAAGGTCGGTAAAATACTGCGACTGCCGGAGGAGGCAGGCGTGACCACGATTTCCAAGCAGGAGGCGCGCGAGGAGTTTCTTGCACAGACCAGGGCCTGGCAGGCAGGGCGTACGGGTGACGCACGCCGTCCCGCGGTTTCCAAAAAGCCCGTCAAAACCGAAACCAAGGAAGAGGATCGTCTGCGTCTGATTTCAGCCAAACCTGGTGAGGGCGAAGCTGCCGAACGGGAAGGCATGGCTGAATCCGAAAGTGAGATCAATCGCTTGCAAGACGAGATCATGCTTGTTCGCGAATCGAATGAAGGGGTCGTGCAAGAGAACAATGCACTGCGCAACCGGGTGCAGGAGCTGGAGAAGCAGATACAGGACATTCAGCGGTTGTTGACACTGAAGAGTGATCAGCTGGCGGAGATACAAACCGCTCAGGATATAGCTGCAGAGAAAATGGAGGAGATGGAGTCGGTCGAGGCTGTTCCGGCAGCAGCGCCCGAGACAGAGATGGAACCTGCGGCGGCGGAGGATGTGACCCCAACGGAACCGGAGGTTGAACCGAAAACCGCCGAGATCGAGGCGCCTGTTGTTCCCGTACCTCCTGGCACCGTGATCGAAGAGGTCGATATAGAGGCCCAGATCGAAGCCGCCCAACAGGAGGAAGCGCCTGCAGAAGAGACAGCTCCACCCCCTGTCGAGCCGGCGCCGACCCCTGCGCCTACGGCTCAACCGGAACCGGCGAAACCGCCTGTTTCCGTGTCGCCGCCGAAGAAGGTGGGCTATTTCGACGGTATCAGGGAAAACAGCACGCTGTTGGCCATAGTCGGTGGTGTGGCGGTATTGCTGATCGGCCTGTTGTGGATGATCATGCGTCGTCGGAAAGAGGCTGAAGCAGAATTCGCCGAGAGCATTCTGGTGTCGCCTGACAGTGGTGTCGTGACCACGGGCAAGGAAGATTCCAGTTCACTTACCTCGCCGACCGATGAAACCTCATTCATGAGTGATTTCTCTCCCAGTGATATCGATGCGCTGCAGGATGAGACTGGTGAAGTCGATCCGCTCTCCGAGGCAGATGTCTATATCGCCTATGGCCGTTATCAACAGGCTGAAGAGCTGATCAAGCAGGCGATAGAGAAGAATCCGGAACGTGAGGAGCTCAAGCACAAACTTGCTGAAATCTACTTCTCTGCGAAAAAGCATCAGGATTTCAACTCCCTTGCTCAAGAACTCCACGATGCGGGATTGGAGGATAAAGAGCCGGAAACCTGGTCGAAAATCGCTGCAATGGGTAAAGAACTGGATCCGTCATACGCACTTTTCGCAGGGGCTGCCGGCATGGTCGCGGGCGGCGTTGCTGCGGCTGGTGAGGCATTGGATGACCTTGGCTTGGATCTCGGCTCCGAGCCGGCCGCCGAAGCCGAAGCGATGGCCGAGACCCCCGAAGCTCAGGATTCTTCTGACATAGAAATCGATTCAATGGATCTGAGTGGCCTTGAAAATCTTGATGAAATGGATTCCGAAAGCCTCGAAGGCAATCTGTCGCTGGACTCGGAATTTCTAAACAAGATGGAGTCTGGCGAGAGCTCGGTGGAAGGGGACGAGGCGCTGGATATTGATCTCAGTGATCTGGAGATGGACTCAGAACAGAGCAGTGCCGCTGAAGAGCCTCAGCCCTTCGATCTTTCCGACGTTGAAGGAGATTCGGAGATCGCTGCTGACTTGGGTGCATCGGATGGATCCGATGCCATAGAACTCGAAGATTCCGAATCGTGGGATAACCTGGATCTGGAGAGTATCGAAAAGGAACTCGAAGGGCTCTCGTCGGATCTCGATAGCGAAGACTCGGAAGCTGTGGATGAGTTGAGTCTGCTGCAAAGTCATAGTGAAAACCTGGATCTCGATTCCACGGATGAGATTACGACCAAGTTGGATTTGGCCCAGGCCTATATAGATATGGGTGATATTGAAGGCGCCAAGAGCATCCTTGACGAGGTTTCCAGCGAAGGCAGTGAAGCACAACAGAAAGAGGCCCAGGAGTTACTCAACGGTCTCGGCACTTAAGTCAGAGAGTTTCAAATCTCATAAGGGGCGCACTCCGGGTGCGCCCTTTTTTTATTGCGCTTGTCCTATGGCCGATTGGATTAGTGTTAGCAGGCCCTCGACCAAAAAGCTAAATTTAAGTGAAAGAATTAGCCGCAAATGAACGCTAGTCACCGCCAATAAACGCGAATTGTTCAAAATCAGGATAAAATCGGTAATGATCTGTAATTCATATGCTATGAACCATGAAATCCCATGAAGGTTTCTTACAACGGAACTTACATGGGATTATTTGTGCGATCACTACTCACATTGTCCTTTCAATTGCGATAGTTTGCGGTGATTGGCGTTGATTCGCGGCATAATCAAAAGTTTTCCTGATTACTCATGAGGCTCAGCTATTGAGCCTGTGGTGCAAGCATAATGGAACCTACTGAATAAAAGAGGATTTCATCATGCCGAGAAATACTATTCAATTTCAAAAAGGTCTTGGTTTGCACGATTCTCTGGAACAATATGGGACCGAGGATCAGTGTCGACAGGCATTGTATGATTTGCGCTGGCCGACGGGCTATGTCTGCCCTGAGTGCGGCAACACAACAGGCTGTGAACTCAAAAAGCGTCAGATATATCAATGTCACAAGTGCCATCATCAGACTTCCCTGACCGCCGGCAGCATCTTCCATGGCACCAAGCTGCCGCTGAGAACGTGGTTTCTTGCGATCTATCTGTTGACCCAACGCAAGAAAAGTATCTCGGCGCTGCAACTTTCCCGCGAAATCGGGGTGAACTACAATACGGCCTGGCGACTCAAGCATAAGTTGATGCAGGTGATGATGGAACGTGAGCGTGGAAAAAAACTGGCCGGTCGCATCGAATTGGATGATGCTTATCTCGGAGGCGAGCAAGCCGGTAAGCGTGGTCGTGGGTCGCGCAACAAAATCCCTTTCGTAGCTGCTGTTGAGACGACGCGGGACGGCAGGCCCATGAAAATTCAACTGCGTCGTGTAAGGGGCTTCCGCAAACGTGAAATCGCCCGCTACGCCCGCTCCTGCTTGATGCCTGGCAGCGAAGTCTTTACCGATGGGCTTTGGTGCTTTAGTGGCGTGACAACCGCTGATTGCCATCATAACCCCATGGTGACGGGTGGTGGGCGCCAAAGTGTCCAGTATTCGTGCTTCAAATGGGTAAACACGATGTTGGGTAATGTCAAAAACAGTCTGTTGGGTACTTTTCATGCGATTCGAGATAAACATGTGTCGCGTTATCTTGCTGAGTTCGAATATCGGTTTAACCGCCGTTTCGATTTACCCGCCATGATTGAACGATTGCTTTTTGCCGCTCTTCGCACTCCACCTATGCCATATCGCCTCTTGAGAATGGCTGAGGTTTAGGGGTAATCAGGAAAGTTTTTTTAAATTATTTGATTGGTTGTTTGCTCATTAAGTGGCGAAGAGCCTTTTTTTATATCAGGGTATGTGATGAAGATAGCGCTGGGTGTGGAATACGATGGCAGTGCATTTCACGGCTGGCAGTACCAGGGAGATGTTCGGAGTGTACAGGAGTTGTTACAACAGGCCCTCTCCAGAGTGGCTGATCATGAGGTGACAGTTCACTGCGCCGGCCGGACAGACTGCGGTGTGCATGCCACGGGGCAAGTGGTTCATTTTGAGACAGATGCCAAAAGATCCGATCGTTCCTGGGTGTTGGGAAGCAATGCCAATCTGCCGTTGGATATCAGCATCGGTTGGGCCAAACAGGTTCCGGCGGCATTTCACGCACGTTTTTCCGCTGTTGCCAGGCATTACCGTTACCTGATCCTGAATCGGCGTTTTCGTTCTGCCCAGTGGTGTGATCGGGCGGTTTGGATTCACCGTCCCCTGGATGAGTCACGCATGCAGCGGGCGGCACAGGCACTGGTCGGTACCCACGACTTCTCTTCATACCGGGCGATGGGGTGTCAAGCCAAACATCCGGTCAGGACAGTTCACCGACTGCAGGTCGAACGGGTTGGCGAGTTTATCTCAATCGAGGTTTATGCCAATGCCTTTTTACATCATATGGTGCGCAACATCGCCGGTGTTTTGATTGCCATCGGAAAAGGCGAGCAGGATGAGTCTTGGACTCAGGATGTTTTGGCGTTGCGTGATCGTACGCTGGGTGGGGTCACAGCGCCGCCGCAAGGGCTCTATCTGACGAAGGTCGACTATCCACAGGCATTTGCGATCCCCGATCCGCCCGGATCTGGTTTTTGCCTGTGTTAGAGCCTGTCAACACTACACTAGCCTCAGGGAGATGCATCATGTATCTTTCAGCAGTTTATGAGAACACGTATCAAAATTTGCGGCATTACCAGGGTTGAAGACGCTGCCGATGCTGTTCGGTTGGGCGCTGATGCCATAGGATTGGTATTCTACCCCGCCAGCCCGCGTGCCGTTTCGCTACGGCAGGCCAAGACCATTGTGGAAAGTCTGCCGCCCTTTGTCACGGTAGTTGGTCTGTTTGTCGATCAGGATCGGGATACGATTGAAAGGTATATACATGAAGTTCAAATCGATCTGTTGCAATTTCATGGTGACGAGTCGGCGCATGAGTGCAGTCGATACGCCAGGCCGTGGATCAAAGCGATACGTATGCGCGAGGGGATTGATCTAGCCGAGATTGCGCGCACTTACGGCAGAGCGGCGGGGCTTTTGCTGGACAGCTACAAGGCGGGTGTTCCCGGAGGAACCGGCGAGTGTTTCGATTGGGGTCGAATACCTGCAACCCTGGCTTCGAGGATAATCCTTGCAGGTGGTCTCGATCCGCAAAATGTGGCTCAGGCCATTAAGCAGGTGCACCCCTATGCGGTGGATGTGAGCGGCGGCGTCGAACGCTCAAAGGGTATTAAAGACGCGGCAAAAATTGAGGCATTTATTGCAGGAGTTAAGCGTGGAGACAACTGAGAAAATCATTGGGTCCCTACCCGATGATAAAGGGCATTTTGGTCCATATGGTGGGCTCTTTGTCTCGGAAACACTGATGGCGCCGCTTGAAGAGTTACGTCAAGCCTACCATCGTTTTATGAATGACCCGGAGTTTCTCGAGGAGCTGGATCAGGATCTTGCTCACTATGTCGGCCGTCCTTCCCCCATCTATCATGCCAAGCGCTGGAGTGAAAAGCTGGGTGGCGCTCAGATCTACCTGAAGCGAGAAGACCTTAACCATACCGGTGCCCACAAGGTCAATAACACGGTGGGACAGGCGCTGCTTGCCAGGCATATGGGTAAGGCCCGGATCATCGCGGAGACGGGTGCGGGTCAACATGGTGTGGCCAGTGCCACAGTGGCTGCCAGGCTTGGCTTGGAGTGCGTTGTCTATATGGGGGCTGTTGATATTGCGCGGCAGGGGGCGAACGTCTATCGCATGCGCCTGCTGGGTGCAGAGGTGAGGGCGGTTGAATCGGGTTCCAGAACCCTCAAGGACGCGCTCAACGAGGCCATGCGAGATTGGGTGACCAATGTGGATAACACCTTTTATATCATCGGCACGGTTGCCGGGCCTCACCCCTATCCGGCGATGGTACGCGATTTCCAGGCGGTTATCGGCAGAGAGGCACGCCCCCAGATGGAACGCCAGGCCGGACGGCAGCCGGATGCGCTGGTCGCTTGTGTCGGTGGAGGATCTAATGCGATCGGGCTTTTCTACCCCTATCTGGATGACAAAGAGATCGCCATCTATGGCGTCGAGGCCGCCGGAAACGGTTTGGAAACAGGTCAGCACGCTGCACCGCTCTGTGCCGGACAACCTGGTGTGTTGCATGGCAATCGCACCTACCTGATGGAAGACAAGGATGGACAGATTATAGAAACCCATTCCATATCCGCCGGCCTTGATTATCCGGGGGTTGGTCCGGAGCATGCGTGGCTGAAGGATAGCGGCCGCGCCAACTATGTCGCTGTGACCGACGACCAGGCCCTTGCGGCATTTCATGATCTGACCAGGATCGAGGGCATCATTCCTGCACTCGAGTCGAGCCACGCCCTTGCCTATGCGGCAAAGCTTGCCACTACCATGAGTCCGGACCAGATTATCCTGGTCAACCTTTCGGGCAGGGGTGACAAGGACATGCATACCGTAGCGGCGCGAGAGGGGATCCAGTTATGAGCCAGATCGGAAAGAAGTTTGCGCAGCTCAAGGCGGAGGGCAGGAAAGCGCTGATTCCTTTCATCACCGCCGGTGATCCGATCCCGGAGATAACTGTTGATCTGATGCATGATCTGGTATCCGCTGGTGCGGATCTGATCGAGTTGGGGGTACCATTTTCCGACCCGATGGCCGATGGTCCGGTGATCCAGAGGGCTAGTGAACGCGCATTGGAATACCATGTCAGTCTGCGTGATGTATTGGAGATGGTTGCCCAGTTCAGGCAGCTTGATGCTGAAACACCGGTGATATTGATGGGCTATCTCAATCCCATTGAAACAATGGGATATGAGCAATTCGCCACACAGGCGGCAGGGGCCGGCGTGGATGGTATACTGGTGGTCGATATCCCGCCTGAGGAGGGTGGGGATCTGCAGCGGCTGTTGCAGTCAAAATCGATCGATCAGATCTATCTCGTGGCGCCTACCAGTACACCGGAACGTATTCAACGGATCTGTGACTTGGCTGGAGGCTTCGTCTACTATGTCTCCGTGAAAGGGGTAACAGGCGCCAGTCATTTGGATCTGCAGTCCCTGGATGAGAAACTGGCTGAGATTCGTGCCGCAAGCGATCTGCCGGTGGGGGTCGGATTCGGCATCAAGGATGCGCAGACCGCCGCAGCCGTTTCCGCGCTTGCTGATGCCGTAGTGGTCGGCAGTGCTCTGGTTTCACGTGTGGAAGCCCTGGCGGACGAACCGGAGAAGATCGGTGCATCTTTGCGGGAACTCCTCTCATCCATGAGATTGGCAATGGACCAGGCAAACTGATTACGCTGAGATATATACCAACTGGATCTATGGATCCAGTGCAATGACGAGATAACAAGGGTCGTACATCTTATGAGTTGGTTTGAAAAACTGATGCCTAGCCGCATCCGTACGGATGCCGGACACAAACGTGCGGTACCGGAGGGACTATGGGCCAAATGTCCGGGGTGCAGCGCTATACTCTACCGGGCGGAGACGGAACGGAATCTCGACGTCTGTCCAAAATGCAACCATCACAACAGGATTGGCGCCAGGCGTCGTCTTGAGACCTTTCTCGATCCGGAACCCCAGGAGGAGATAGGCGCGAACCTGGAGTCGGTGGATCCCTTGAAATTCAAGGACAGCAAAAAGTACAAAGAACGTCTCAGCCAGGCACAAAAGGGTTCGGGTGAGAAAGAGGCCTTGGTGGCCATGCGTGGCCAACTGAAGGGTATAGACCTGGTTGTTGCCGCTTTCGAGTTCAGTTTTATGGGGGGCTCGATGGGATCGGTCGTGGGTGAACGCTTCGTGCGTGCTGTCAACATGGCGTTGGAGAGACACACACCTTTGGTCTGTTTTTCAGCCAGTGGCGGTGCGCGGATGCAGGAATCACTCTTCTCTTTGATGCAGATGGCCAAGACAAGCGCCGCACTCGAGCGGTTGCAAAGGCGCGGTCTGCCCTTTATCTCGGTGATGACCGATCCCACCATGGGTGGTGTGTCGGCCAGCCTGGCGATGCTGGGTGACATCAATGTGGCGGAGCCGAATGCCTTGATCGGTTTCGCAGGCCCCCGGGTTATTGAACAGACAGTGCGAGAAAAGCTCCCTGAAGGTTTTCAGCGCAGTGAATTTCTACTCGATCATGGCGCCATCGATATGATCATTGACCGCCGGGATATGCGAGACCGTATTGCTGACTTGCTCAGTATCTTGCTGAGTAAGCCCAGGGCCTGATGGTTGTTGGCCTGAGGGTTATTGCAACAGACCGTCAAGGGATTTCCCCAATTATGATTTTTCTGAATTAAGTTATTGATTGTAAGTCATAAATATAGATTTATTGTAGCCCGGTCGAAGGTTTGCGATAGGGGTCGCTGGAGTCTCGACGGTGCGTTTTGAAACCTTGGAGCAATGGCTGGACTGGCAGGCGAAGCTGCATCCAAGAGAGATCGACCTGGGTTTGCAGCGGGTTAAGACCGTTTGGCAGCGACTGCAACCGGTTGCTTTCCAGGCCCAGGTGGTAACGGTAGCCGGCACCAATGGCAAAGGCTCTTGTGTAGCCATGCTTGAATCGATTTGCCTCCGGGCAGGTATCCATATCGGCAGCTTCACTTCGCCACATCTAATCCGCTACAACGAACGCATTCGCCTGAATGGTAAGCCGGTTTCCGATCAGCAGCTATGCCGCGCCTTCGAGATGATTGATCTGGCAAGGGAGCAGATAAGTCTGAGCTATTTCGAATTCGCTACATTGGCGGCACTGATCTGTTTCGCATCGGAGAAGCCGGATCTGGTGATCCTGGAGGTTGGGCTTGGCGGTCGTCTCGATGCGGTTAATATCATCGACGCCGATGTTGCCCTGATCACTACCATCGATCTGGACCATACCGATTGGCTCGGTAATGATGTTGAATCAATCGGCAGGGAGAAGGCGGGTATAATCCGCGCTCATAAGCCCGTGGTTTTGGCGGATCCGGCCATGCCGCGGTCGGTACTCGATCACGCAGATCAATTAGAAGCGGATGTCTACCAGTTTGGTAAGGATTTCAAGCATCAAACATGCGGTATCGGGTGGCGTTGGTCGGGTCCGAATGGTGTGGAGTTGGAACTCCCGGAACCGGGTTTGACAGGTAGCAAGCAGCTCCGGAATGCCAGTGCGGTTGTGATGGTGTGCCATCTGCTGCAAGACCGTTTTCCTCTGCATGGGAATTTCATAGCCGAGGGATTGCGTGATGTCAGGCTGGCGGGGCGATTGCATTTCGTACCGGCTACACCCGCACTACTATTGGATGTCGCCCATAACAGGCAATCATTGGAAGCCTTGCGCGATGCCTTGAATCAGTTGAACTGGCAGGGACGTATCCATGCGTTGTTCGGGATGTTGCAGGACAAGAATGCGGCCGATGCGGTCCAATTGATAGGGCCGTATCTGGCGAGTTGGCACCTGCTTGACTTGAATGGCTGGCGCGGTCGCACGGCAGAACAGCTTGCCGACAACCTGAGGCAGGAGGGGGTGAAACAATCGATCAACTGTCATCATACCTTTTCCGAGGCTTACCAGGCCTGTGGGAAACGGGCGGAACCGCAGGATTTGATTCTGATCTTCGGGTCTTTCCTGATTGTGGGAGAGGCTATGCACAATTTGAATTTGTCATGAGGGTTATCCGGAGTTGAGCTGATATACTTGCCTGAACAGGCAGGGACTGAATTATTGGAGCATGCTCGACTTGTCACTGAATCGTAAGCTGGAATAGTGAATATGGGATTGGAGGAGAGACTCAAACAGCGATTACTGGGAGGTGCGGTGCTAGTTGCATTGGTCGTGATATTCGTGCCTATGCTTATTGAAGAGCCTGTTGAAAGGCGTACCGGCTCAGATTACACCATTCCGGTCAAACCGGCGCCCAACAAATCCATACCGGAAAAGAGGATTCAGCAGCCAAGGGCGGCTGAACCACCGCCGGTGCCTGCAATAACGAAGCCCGAACCACAGAAGATTTCAAAACCGGGGCCGACTGTCACCAAGGAAGCTAAGCAGCCGGTATCGAAGCCGGTCAAAGCAACCGGGGATGCATCAAACAGACCATCACCAACTGCATGGATGATCCAGGTTGCCAGTCTTACGAATGAGAAAAATGCTGAAAATCTGGTCGAACGCCTACGTAAGGCAGATCTGCCGGCGCAGATGGAAAAGGTCAGGTTGAACGGTAAGCTCCACTACCGTATTCGGGTCGGGCCTGAGGTGGATCACAGACTGGCTGAAAAAATGCTTGCTAAGATAAAAACAGCATTCAAACTTAACCCAAAGCTGATGCGATATCCGGAAAGTAAGGAATAAACGGGTATACGGGGAGATCGATGAACATCGCAACACAGGCTCAAAGCTATTTCAACGACTGGATGTCGGAAAAGACAGCCCCCAAGTGGCTGGATAAGCTGCTTACCAAGCAACTGCCGGTGGCTGTGGCGTTGATACTGGTGTTACTGATCAGTTGGCGAGCCGCGGATCTCACATGGAGCCTGATACCTGCACCAGAGATTCAACAGAAGATGCAGCCACAAGACGTTAAATCCACGCTGAACATCCAGCGGAAGACGACCTTCAATCAGCTCGACAGTGTGGCTAAACTACACCTGTTTGGTGTTGCAGGAGCTGCCAAAACAGTTAAGAAAATCGATACCAAGGCACCGGAAACCCGACTCAATTTGACACTGCATGGGGTATTTGTGGCTGATAAAGCTGAAAAGGGAAAGGCCATCATCGGAACATCGGGTAATGTGCAAAAATACTATAAAGTCGGCAATGCAGTCATGTCGGGAGTTACCTTGCAGGCAGTCTTCGAGGATCGGGTGGTGTTGTTGAGGAATGGGCAGTCGGAAGTGTTGCGATTTCCCAAGGTATCGAAGCCAAGAACCATAACAAATACCCGGAGTAGCACTAGTGCCAAAAGCCGCTCATCGCAAACGGGATTCGGGCCTGGAGCGGCAACCAACGGCACAAGTAAAAATCTGAAAAAGTATAGTGATCTGTTGCGCAATGAGCCGTTGAAGATATTTGAATTTGTTCGTTTCGTGCCTGTGAAATCCAGGGAAGGCATGAAGGGATATCGAATTTTGCCGCAAAAGAATCGTGAACTCTATAACCAGCTGGGAGTGCGGCCCTCGGATCTGGTGACCTCGGTGAACGGTATTGCCTTGTCCAATGACAAGGAGGCGATGAAACTGATTGAAAAACTGAAGGGTGTGAAGAACATTCAGGTGGAAATCGTGCGCAACGGAAAGCCGCAAACACTCAATTTCGATCTAAACTGAATCCACTGTAAATCTGTATTTCACAAGCTGGATTCCGTCAGGAATCCATTACTTCACTAGCCCCAGTCCCACAAAAGACGCCCCGAAGGAAGTGCCCTTGGGGTGCGCCCCGAAGGAAGTGCCCTTGGGGTGTGCCCCGAAGGAAGTGCCCTGGGGTACGCCCCTGACAAAGTTCCGGCCGGGTAGGTGTTTACAGGCCCTACAGATCGGGTGTTGCGGGTGGTGTCGGACGATTGGGTATCAATGCAACCTCGTCACCATCCTCAAGGCGGCTGAAAAACTCGGCAAACTGCTTGTTGATCGTAGGTCTTAAAAGCGATTCATCGAACACTTGAGCGACCTGATGCCGACGGTTTCTGAGTAACTTCAGTAGCTCAGAAATGGTTGTCACTGAAGGCGGCAATACCAGTTCTTCACTCTCTCTACCCGTTTTATTAGCCAACCAGGAGAAATAGTAGAGCTTGACCCTGCGTTCTCCCTGACCGTTTTCCTGGCGTGTGTAACCTACGGTTTCTAACGATTTGAGATAATTGTTCCAGTTTTTCTCTTGCTCGACACCCAACTGATAGAGCGTTTCCCAAGAGTAGATCCCGGTATCGTGTCCGTCATCGAAAATCAGGCGTATCGCATACTGACCCTGAGGCTCGATTTTTGTAATGTTGACCGACTCCTTTCCTATGACGGGTGCGTCACTTGCCTTGACCTCCGCCGCTGTGGAGAAGACACGCAGATACTCGCAGGGCAGCTCAAAACTCACTCCATCGGAAAAGCGTAGGACCAGGAGGCGGGATTTCCGGTGCAAATTGATCTCAATGGGGGTTGGGCTCTCACTCGACATAATTCATGCAGGCCAACAAGGTTAGATAAGGGGCAAGGATGATGTCACACAAAGGCTTCCGGCTTCAACCTGGAATCTTTGATGACCTTATCAGCGCCTGCCGCTCTCCCCGACCCTGAGAAGGGTGCGATCCATGGCGCGACTGCTGAGCAGTCGCCGCAGTAGTGCGAACAGATGGGTAGGAAAGGTGACGTGATAGCGCGGTTTGGGCCTGCTGCTTTCCAGGGCGTGGATGACCTTTTTCAGCACCGCTTCCGCCGGTAGGGTAAAGGAAGCGGCAGGTCCTTGTTTTTCGAGACGATCAATCAAGGACTGGTAGTACTGCCGATGGACTGAATGGAGGCTGTCGATATGTTTTTGAAACATTCTATGGGCATTTTCCCGAAACTTGCTTTCGATCGGTCCCGGTTCGATCAGTGAGACGTGAATACCGCTTCCGGCAAGCTCCAGGCGCAGCGTGTCGCTCAATCCCTCCAGGGCATATTTACTGGCCACGTAGGCCCCACGATAGGGCAGAGTGATAAAACCCAGAATGGAACTGTTCTGAATGATTCGCCCCTCTCCCTGTCTGCGCATAGCGGGTATGATCCGGCAGGTCAGCTCATGCCAGCCGAACAGATTGGTTTCAAATTGTCGCCGCAACGCCTCGCGGTTCAGATCCTCAACCGCTCCGGGCTGACCGTATGCGCCATTGTTGAAAAGGCCATAGAGACGTCCGTCGGTTCTTACTAACACCTGATCCACGGCCTGATCGATGGAACGGCTGTCATCGAGATCGAGCTGGAGTGATTCGAACCCCTGTCGCTGCAAATCGGCCACATCCTGCTCTTTGCGGGCACTGGCAAAGACGCAGTAACCGCGGTTTTTCAGTCCAGCCGCGACGCAATGGCCGATACCACTGGAACAGCCGGTTATGAGTACACTTTTTTCATATGTCATATGGGCGGTAATGTAAATTTTTTATAACAATTCTGCTCATGATAGCGTGGTTTACAGCAATCTGAAGCTGATTCTAACGACTTGCGGAGTGAACACTTGAGGGCCTTGAGGAATTAAAGTTTGCCCATTTCCTACCGCTAAAACAAACAGATTGAAATCTTAGCGCAACGCCTGTGATCGACCCGGGTCGGGTTGTTCTCAGCCAGCTTCTCAAAGATGCATAAATAAGCAACGGGGATTCGGAGAACTAATAAGTGGATATTGCTACTCTGGTCGGCCTATTGGGTGGTTTCGGCATCATTATCGGGGCAATTGCTTCGGGTGGCGATGTGATGCTGTTTGTGAATATTCCATCCCTGTTAATTGTTGTAGGGGGAACATTCATGGTGACATTGATGCAGGTCTCCCTGGGTGATTTTCTCGGCTCCTTCAGTATCGGGATGAAGGCCTTTTTCTACAAGACCGACGACCCCAAGAAACTCATCGAAGAGGCGGTTGAGCTGGCAGACATCGCGCGGAAAAACGGATTACTGGCCTTGGAGGGGCAGGAGATCGGCAATCCCTTCCTTCAGCAAGGTATCGGCCTGTGCGTGGATGGTCACGATCCGGTACTGGTCAATAAGTTGCTGACCAAGGATATCGATCAGACAATTCAACGCCACGAGGTCGGCCAGACTATGTTCAAGAACATGGCTACCATGGCCCCGGCCATGGGAATGATCGGTACCCTGGTGGGTTTGGTGCAGATGCTGGCGAACATGTCGGATCCGGCCAGTATCGGGCCCGCTATGGCAGTCGCCTTGCTGACAACACTCTATGGTGCCGTTATCGCGAATGCCTTCGCTCAGCCCATTTCCGACAAACTTGCCCGGGCCAGTTCGATGGAGAAGACCAACAAGTCCCTGATCATTGAAACAATCTCAGGTATCCAGGAGGGCATGAACCCACGGGTGCTGGAACAGCTTTTGAGCACCTATCTCCCAACCGGCAAGCGTCCGGTTCAGGAAACCTGATCGAATGGCGAACGAATGCCCGAAATGCCCTGACGGACTTCCTCCCTGGTTGGCGACCTTTGCCGATCTGATGTCATTGCTGATGTGTTTCTTCGTTTTGCTGCTCTCCTTCGCGGAGATCGATGCAGCACGTTTCAAGAAAATGGCCGAATCGATGAAGGATGCCTTCGGTGTCCAGCGTGAAATCCCGGTAATGGACGTCGTCAAGGGTACCAGCGTGGTCATGCAGGAATTCAGCCCGGGTAAGCCGGAACCGACGCCGATAGAAGAGCTCCGCCAGCAGACTACGGATGTGGAAAGGGATTTTCTGCAGAGTGAGGATCAGCGAAGCGAGGCCGAGGAGCAACAGGATCTCGATATCGACGTGGCAAAGGCCGCGATGCAGGCTCAGATCGAGGAAGAGGTCAATGAGCAGGCAGAAGAGCTGCAGGAGATGCTGGACGGCGAAATTTCGGAAGGATTGCTGGATGTGGAGACGGAGGATACAAAAATTATCATTCGCATCCAGGAAAAGGGTTCATTTCCATCGGGGCGGGCGACTCTCAACCCCGATTTCTTCGAAGTGATCTCAAAGATAACCGATGTTATTGCCAACACGCCTGGTAAGATCATTGTTGCCGGTCATACTGACAACATCCCGATTTCCACCCGGCGCTTTCGCTCGAATTGGGAACTCTCGTCTGCCTGGGCGGTGACTGTGGTGCACGCCATGCTGAGTAATGCGGCCATTGATGAAGGTCGATTCCTGATCCAGGGGTATGCCGATTCACAACCCCTGGTAGTCAATGATACGAGTGAAAACAGGGCGAAAAACAGACGTGTCGAGCTCGTGATTCAGCGTGGTGAGGATGAGGATAGCGGTGAGGTGATCAAGGCCAGTGAACAATAGTGTAAGCTGGAGAGGAGTGCTGATAGATGACGAAGAATGAAAAGACAATGACACAGGATGAACGCAGAGAGTTTTTTCGCATCGATGATTCGATACAGGTCAGCTATCGTGTGATCACCCTGAATGAGCTACCTGAAAGTATCGATGACAAATTGCAGGGAACAGACAGATTCACGGTTACCTGATTACCCCTAAACCTCAGCCATTCTCAAGAGGCGATATGGCATAGGTGGAGTACGAAGAGCGGCAAAAAGCAATCGTTCAATCATGGCGGGTAAATCGAAACGGCGGTTAAACCGATATTCGAACTCAGCAAGATAACGCGACACATGTTTATCTCGAATCGCATGAAAAGTACCCAACAGACTGTTTTTGACATTACCCAACATCGTGTTTACCCATTTGAAGCACGAATACTGGACACTTTGGCGCCCACCACCCGTCACCATGGGGTTATGATGGCAATCAGCGGTTGTCACGCCACTAAAGCACTAAAGCCCATCGGTAAAGACTTCGCTGCCAGGCATCAAGCAGGAGCGGGCGTAGCGGGCGATTTCACGTTTGCGGAAGCCCCTTACACGACGCAGTTGAATTTTCATGGGCCTGCCGTCCCGCGTCGTCTCAACAGCAGCTACGAAAGGGATTTTGTTGCGCGACCCACGACCACGCTTACCGGCTTGCTCGCCTCCGAGATAAGCATCATCCAATTCGATGCGACCGGCCAGTTTTTTTCCACGCTCACGTTCCATCATCACCTGCATCAACTTATGCTTGAGTCGCCAGGCCGTATTGTAGTTCACCCCGATTTCGCGGGAAAGTTGCAGCGCCGAGATACTTTTCTTGCGTTGGGTCAACAGATAGATCGCAAGAAACCACGTTCTCAGCGGCAGCTTGGTGCCATGGAAGATGCTGCCGGCGGTCAGGGAAGTCTGATGATGGCACTTGTGACATTGATATATCTGACGCTTTTTGAGTTCACAGCCTGTTGTGTTGCCGCACTCAGGGCAGACATAGCCCGTCGGCCAGCGCAAATCATACAATGCCTGTCGACACTGATCCTCGGTCCCATATTGTTCCAGAAAATCGTGCAAACCAAGGCCTTTTTGAAATTGAATGGTATTTCTCGGCATGATGAAATCCTCTTTTATTCAGTAGGTTCCATTATGCTTGCACCACAGGCTCAATAGCTGAGCCTCAGGGGTAATCAGGCACGGTTATGACCCGGCTTCAGACCATCAGCCAGCACCTGTCCGCACCCCTGCACCGTATCGAGCAGCGGGATCCTGATATTGCCGACTATCTCAAGGCGTTGGATGACAAGATCAATTTACTGGGACAAAGTTTCCTCGCACAGGAAAATGAGCTGCTGAATCGACCCTCCCATTCGGTTAACCTGAGTGCCGGCGGCATTGCCATGGATATCACCGAGAAGTTGGAAGTGGGTGACCTGATTGAGATAAAGCTGCTGCTGTTACCCTCATTTACCGGTGTGGTGGCCTACGGTGAGGTGGTTGGTATCGAGGAGGCAATCGGTGGCGATGCGGCCTATCCCTTCCACACCAGGATAAATTTCACCCTCATCCGCAATAGTGACCAGGATGCCTTGATCCGCCACATCACAAGGCGCCAGGGCGAGATGCTGCGTCAACGTAGAGAGCAGTTGGATCAGCAGAACGACTGATTCGCCGTTGCGGGCTGTGTATTGAGTATCACACTGGGCGCTTTTCTGCCGCCCCTATCCACACTCCGGCGTAATATCCGCAAAACGATCACTCGCGTGTGAGCTCGAACAGAGACCGGTCCGACCCTATTGTCAGGTGGAATTCGGTCTTGAAATGTCGTTTATCACCCCCAATATGGTAGGATTTCCCGATTCAGCGGCGCTGATACCATCGTTGCCGCTGTAACCGAGCGATCGAGGAACCTGTGATGCCCATCTATGAATACCGTTGTAAGGCTTGTGATCATCAGCTGGAAGTCATCCAGAAAATGAGTGACCAAGCGCTTTCCGAATGTCCGGAATGTAAGTGTAATAGCCTCAAGAAGGTTATCTCTGCAGCCGCTTTCCATCTCAAGGGAAGCGGTTGGTATGAAACCGATTTCAAGAACGGGAGTAAGAAAAACGTCTCTGATGGCGGAGGCAGCGAGAATAAAGCTGCCAAGAGTGAAACCAAGCCGGCCGGTTGCAGTGGCGGCTCCTGCGGGTGCCATTAAGCACCCGGTGGATAGTTAAATGAGCTTTCTACGCCGCTATCTGGTGGCCGGACTGTTGGTGTGGTTACCCCTTGGGGCAACCTTTCTTGTCATCAATTTATTGGTCAGCTGGATGGACACCAGTCTATTACTGCTGCCTGAGGCCTACCGCCCCGATAATCTGTTCGGTTTCCATATTCCGGGACTGGGGGTTCTGCTCTCCCTGCTGATTCTGCTCCTCACCGGATTGGTGGCCGCCAATCTTTTCGGGCGAAAGGTGGTAAGCATGTGGGAGGGGCTGCTGGCCCGGATTCCACTGGTCAGATCGGTCTACTCCGCCGTCAAACAGATGGTCGAGACGATGTTCGCCGACAAAGGCAAATCGTTTCGCAAAGTGGTTTTGGTCGAGTTTCCCCGGCGTGGACTCTGGACTCTGGCTTTTTTGACCAGCGAAGAGGGTGGGGCGGTACAGCAGGCCACCGGCCGGGATGTTGTCAACGTCTATGTGCCCACCACGCCAAACCCGACAGGCGGCTATTTTGTACTGGTACCGAAAGAAGATATACGGGAATTGGATATGAGTGTCGATGAGGGATTGAAGATGCTCCTCTCGATGGGTGCGGTCAATCCGGGCGATGGGCTTGCAGAGTCTGGGGGCAAGCCGTAACATTCCCGCCTTTCAGCCGGTTGCCGGATTAATATCGCGGATTCTCACAGGAATATTCCATGCGCAGTCACTATTGTGGACAGATCAACAGCTCTCATATCGACCAGGAAGTAGAACTTTGTGGTTGGGTACACCGAAGACGGGACCACGGTGGTGTCATATTTATCGATCTGCGGGATAGGGAGGGTCTCGTTCAGGTGGTCTACGATCCCGACCTGCCGGATGTTTTCAGTGTCGCCGAGCATGTGCGCAATGAATATGTGCTGCGCATCAAAGGCCGTGTCAGGGCCAGGCCTGAAGGTACGGTCAATCCCGATCTGCCCACCGGCGAGATCGAGATCCTGGGGCTGGAGCTGGAGGTGCTGAATGGTGCCGAAACGCCGCCGTTCCAGCTCGATGAACATGAAAACGCCTCGGAAGAGATACGTCTGCGCTACCGCTACATCGACCTGCGTCGTCCCGAGATGCTGGAGAAGATCCGCACCCGGGCTCGGGTTACCCAGGTACTGCGCCGCTTTCTGGATGATAGCGGATTTCTGGACATCGAAACACCGATGCTTACCAAAGCGACACCCGAAGGCGCTCGTGATTATCTGGTCCCCAGCCGTACCCACCCCGGTTCCTTTTTTGCATTGCCTCAGTCACCGCAACTCTTCAAACAGCTGCTGATGATGTCGGGCATGGATCGCTACTATCAGATCGTGCGCTGTTTTCGCGACGAGGATTTGCGTGCCGACCGGCAGCCGGAGTTTACCCAGCTCGATATAGAGACCTCTTTTCTCGACGAGGATGAAATCATCCAGCTCAATGAAGAGATGATTCGTCAACTCTACAAAGAGATACTGGATGTGGATCTGCCGAATCCCTTTCCGCGCATGAGTTATGACGAGTCGATGGAGCGCTATGGATCGGATCGTCCCGACCTTCGTGTGCCCCTTGAATTGGTGGATTTGCGGGATCTGATGAAAGAGGTCGAATTCAAGGTCTTTTCCGGTCCTGCGAAGGATCCCAAGGGCCGCGTGGCGGCCTTGAAGGTGCCCGGGGGCAGTTCCCTCAGCCGTAAACAGATCGATGAATACACCAAGTTCGTGGCGATCTACGGCGCTAAGGGGCTGGCCTATATCAAGGTCAATGAGATCGCCAAGGGTGTCGAGGGTTTGCAGTCGCCAATCCTCAAGTTCCTCCCGGATGAGGTCGCCCAAGCGATACTGCAACGTACCGCCGCCGAAGACGGTGACCTGATCTTCTTTGGTGCCGACAAGCGTCATGTGGTGAACGAATCCCTGGGAGCCCTGCGGGTCAAGTTGGGGCATGACCTGGAACTGCTACAGGGCGAGTGGCAGCCTCTCTGGGTGGTCGATTTCCCGATGTTCGAATGGGACGAACAGCACGACCGCTGGACACCCTTGCACCATCCGTTTACCTCACCCAAGCTGGATCAGCTCGATCTGCTCGAGAGCAATCCCGGGGCCTGTAAATCTCGGGCCTACGACATGGTCATGAACGGTGTTGAGCTGGGTGGCGGTTCCATTCGTATCCACCAGCAGGGGGTACAGCAGAAGATCTTTGAGCTGTTGGAGATCAGCGAAGATGAGGCCGAGGAAAAGTTCGGCTTTCTGTTGACCGCACTGCAATACGGCTGTCCGCCCCATGGTGGTCTGGCCTTCGGTCTCGATCGTCTGGTCATGTTGCTGACCGACTCCGCCTCGATCAGGGAAGTGATGGCCTTCCCGAAGACCCAGACGGCGGCATGCCTGCTCACCGCCGCACCTTCGGAAGTGGGCGCCGATCAGTTGCGGGAACTCTCGATCCGGGTTAGAAAACCGGTTAGTGAAGAAAGCAAATAAACGCCCTGAATCGGTCCTGGTCGTGGTCTATACCACAGCGGGTGACATATTGATGCTGCGTCGAATCCGCCCCGGGGATTTCTGGCAGTCAGTGACCGGTAGCCTGGAGTGGGGAGAATCCGCCGCCCAGGCTGCGCGCCGGGAACTCTACGAGGAGACCGGGATTATGGCCGGCGGGGCCCTGTTCGATCTTGCCTGTCAGGAGACCTTTCCCATCCTTCCCGCCTGGCGCTCACGCTATGCGGCAAACACCCACACCAATACCGAGCACTGGTTTGCGGTGATGTTGCCCTTCAGGCGGCAACCCAGGCTTCACCGGCAGGAACATGCAGATTATCGCTGGGTCTCCTATGCGCAAGCCCTTCGCTTGGCGTCATCATGGACCAACCGGAAAGCGATTCGACATCTTTTCGGCGAAATCGCTTAAGGCCCTGACACTCTTTCCGCCGCCGGCCCCGCTCTGTAAAGTGCATTACCCCTCATGACTACTGTTTCGCAAGCCATGCAGCGATTGCGCGCATCTCCTTTTCGCTGACGGTGGTCATTATGCCTTTCATAATATTCGATTGGCTGTTGCTGCGGCTGCCGTTCTTCATGTCACGCAATTGATTGTATAGGTAACCTTCATTCTGTCCGGCGATCTTCGGATAGTATGGGTCCACAGGCGAGCGGCCATCAACACCATGGCATCCCGCACATCCCTTGGCGAGGTAGAGGTTGGCACTGTCGATGTCATCGGATTCGGCATATGCGCCGGATATCGGAATTGTTGCAATGAGACCGCAAAGATATAACCCAATATAACTCGATTTTTTCATCTTTATGACCTCCCGGCCTTGAATATTGTATAAAGGTATTCGCTCATTCGAATTCAGTTTCATCATTCTGAAACATTCTTGCCACTTCGAAGCGTAAACGCTTCTCGATGCCGATCCCCTGCCAGCCGTCAACACGGTTCAATGCCGCCAACGCCAGTGGCAACCCTTCGTTGTTACGGATCAGCAGGGTTTCGGTGGAGTCGTCCGATATTTGACCGATGATTTGTCGTCCATAGATATCCTGGTAGTCGATCGTTCCTTCCGAGTCCCAAAGATCGCTCTGCTCATCGTCCAGGGTCACCACTGCGAGCGGTCGTCCATCCATCAACCTGATGAATTGATGGATCTCATCAATGGTGCGTTGTCTGGATTCCTCTATAGGATCTTCGGTAAACTTCAGTGAGTATTCGGACATGGGCTATCCCTGGTTATCACAGCAAATATATTATTGTCATGGTGCAACAAACACCCAAGGTTAAAAAAAGAGCGGGAAAGGTTATACACAGTGCGGTTTCGCAGCATGCCTTTGAAAAGGCGAAAGAGATACGAACCCGTTACGGTGGCGAAATCGATTATCGGACGGTGCTCAACATGCTCGAAGATAGAAAATCGGTTCGCTATCCGGTGAGGATCAGGTTTGTATCCGAAGGTATCGAACCCGGCATGTTTGCAAAAACAGAGCCTGTTTCCGATAATCCTGAGGACGGCTACACCATCTTGTTGCATAGTTATTACAAAAATCGGCACGATGATATACCGGCGCTCATTCTCTATCAATTGGTGCTGGTCAACTATGGCGATCTTGCCACTGCAAACGATGCGGAAATATTCGGCGCCACCGTGCTTGGTATGGATCGCGATGCCTATTACAATCAGATCGCCTCTCTGGTTGATGCGGCCTGGCGCTGCTGACCACATCGATCCGCCCCCTTTGATTTCAGCAAGCAAGGTTATTCGGGAAGCTTCGCGAGCCATTCCGCCAGTACAGACATCTCCTCATCACTGATCAGGTGCATTACATTTTTCATGGCCATTGAATGGGCATTCGATCGCGATCCGCTTTTTATATCCTTCATCTGTGTCAGAAGATACTGTTCCGGTTGCCCAGCTAATTTAGGATATTCATCCATCACCGGCGCTTTGCCGTTTACGCCGTGGCATGCGATACAAGTACGCTCATGGTACAGAGCATGCGCATCCAATGCCTGTGCCGCAAAAGGCGTCAGAGCGATGGCGAGGATGCCGATGTAAGTGATCAATCTGTTATGAATTGTCATAATGTCATTACCCAAGAAGAAACCGCGCATGTGTCAGTGACCGATTGCGGATGGGACCCCTCCGCTAAAGCTTGCACGCTTTGTGTATCGCAACAGTACCGCCCAGTAGGGGTTTGCCGATAACGTCTGAAAAACCTAATTCAGAGAGCAGGCGAGAGAGTTCGTCCGTGGAGTAGAAAAGACGGATGGCATCAATAAAATAGTCACAGCAGTTTCTCGCTTCCGGCCCGACTCTGATGGCCCAGGAAATCGTTTTTAGACATCCCCGCAAATAGAGGCAATAAGCCTCTTCAATTATTTTATTGGCTGGCCTCAGCATGTCGAAATGATAGAAGTGTCCTCCGGGTTTGAGTACCCGATTGATCTCTGAGAAAACATCGATGACACGCAAGTGACGTGTTGCATATTGTAAAGTCACCACGTCGAAATGGTTGTCGGGAAACGGCAACCGGTGCACATCGCAGATATGTCCTTTAATATCGAAACCCTGTTGTGCGGCGCGGTCGCTGCCGACTTTCTGCATGGCATCACTGCGATCGACTGCGTAGATATCGAGGTTCGGCTCTTTTTTCAGCAGGTCGATACCGATCACATTGGTTCCGGCGCACACATCGAGTACCCGTTGGCCAGGTGAAACGTCAATGGTGGCGATGAATCTGCGACGCAGTCTATTCAGGGTTCCGAGACTGGCAAAGTCGTTGGCTCTGTCATAGACCGCCGCGACATCGGAAAACACCGCATCGATCTGGCTTTCCCAGATCGATTCGAATGCCTGTCGCCGGACATTTTCTCTGTTCTGGAAACTGGTTGTCACTCTTCTCTTCTCCGTTGATCAGCATTACTCTTGCTGTGAATGAACGAGCAAAAATTATTACATCCCTCATCACGCCCTGAGCTGTATATGGATATTGGTGATGCAGTCATCTTTAATGAGGTTCTTCACTTTGGATTGGGCCATGGTGCATCCTTTCGTGATCCGCATTCGTCATCCCCTTCGGCAGGTTCGGCGCAGGTTCCGGCCGCAATTGGGCAAAGCCGGAATTTCTCCCAGCCTGTTCAACATCATGCGGGTTGTGGCATTCAGTACACACCCACCAGCGTTTTTTGCCGCCCTTGTCCCACATGCCGATTCGCTTACCATGGATTCCGTCGCGCCAGGCACGATAGACCTGACCGTGACACTTGCCACAGAGTTTTTGTGGTTGATTGAAGCTGATCGAATAGCCGAAGTTGTCGATCAGCTTGGTGCGGTCGATCAGGTGGTGACAATCAAGACACCAGACGCCTCCTTTGCCATGCTTGAGGTTCATGGCGTCGGGAATAATGTCCAGATGCATCTTCAACGGACGGGGATCCTTGTTGTAGGGGATCGGAACATATTCACCGTTGTGGCAGGCCATGCTGCATATCGTCAGCATCTTGTTCCTGTCGATTTGCGGTTCACGGGGTTTCACCACGGCCTCTTCATGAAAGTAATCCGCTTCTACATCCATGTGACCCATGGGGATAGTGCCTTCGAAAGGGTCTCCCCACCACAGCACACCCCCTGTAGTGGGGGAACATTTCACATTCATCAGTCCAGGTGCTGTTTCGTGTGAAATGACCTGTGACATGCCGTCCCTGCTTTCGAAGCATTCGTTGCCTTCCTGAGCCTCAGTGCCGATTGCGGATTTGATCGACATAACCGCCAGCAAGCAGAGACCCAACATAGACAGATGGTTTCGATAGCTCGTCATCTTTTTTTCTCCAAATCGATATTGTCCGCACAATCCATGAGTCACAAGGTCAAGTTGTTGCTTCGGTCTGCTCGCCTGAAACAGGTTGCTCGCTTTTCCGTGTTTGGTAGCGGACTTCTCCCAGCATTACCGCGACCGCACCTTTAAGCATGAAGGTAAGCAAGAAAAAACCGATTGCCCACACACCGCCGACAACCATGAGTTCGATATGGCTCGGTGTATATTCCGCGAACTCGCCAATGGGTGTCGGGATCACGCCTGGCAGCATCAAGCCCATACCTTTTTCGATCCAGATGCCGATAAAGGCAGCGACACAGATGATGGGCAGGAGAGTCAGGTTTTTTCTGATCCTGGGTATCAGCAAAAGCACGAATGAGCCCACCATCAGGGAAAGTGCAGTCCAGAAATAGGGCACCAGGCTGTTCAGGCCATTGTGCCCGAACATCAGATATTGCAGACCCAGGGAGTGCTCGGTGGCGGGATAGAGTTCGGTGACGATCTCCGACATTGTCAGAAACAGGGCGATGCCGAGACACCAGACAACAATCTGGGAAAGGAGGTGGAAGGCCTCATCGGCAATCTTCATGGGTGTGAAACGGCGCACCAGAAGGAATACGATGATAATCAGCGAGGGGCCCGCGGCAAACGCCGTGGTGATGAACTTGATCGGCATCATCGAGTGGAACCACATCGGACGCGCCGGCATGGTGTTGATCAGGAATGCCGTAACCGTATGGATACTCAATGCCCAGACAATGGCGATATAGACGATCGGCAGATAGAAGGCCTTGTTGACCTCAGTGCCGGTATATTTTTTATACAGGTAGTAGAAACCGCCGACGATATTGAGCAGCAGGTAACCGCTGAGCACGATAACATCCCATGTCAGCATGGCATGGGGCCAGTTGAAAATGCCGATCACCGGGAAGATATGCCACAGGCGGTCCGGTCTCCCCATATGCGCAACGACGAAAAGCAGACACATCACCACCGCTGCAATGGCGAGCATTTCGCCAAGAACCACAATGCGGTGCAACTCTTTGTGCTTATAGACATAGGCGGGAAATACCACGGTTACCGCTGCTGCCGCCACACCGACCATGAACACGAAATTGGCCAGGTAGAATCCCCAGCTGACCTGATCGTTGAGGTTGGTGACGATCATGCCATTGGCGATCTGGACATACTCCCCGTAACCCCAGAGCATGATGAAAAAGGACAGGAAAAGCATCCAGGACCAGAACAGGATGCCCCCGGTGAAGCCTGCCCGCAGGAAATCGACCACGAATTGAAAAAAGCGCATCATGAGATCTCCCCTTAATCCATGAAATAGAAAAACTTGGGATAGGTATTGAGGTCGGCCCGCAGGCGGAACACTTTCTTTTTTGCCAGGACTTTGCGGATTTCACTGTTCGGATCCAACAGGTTGCCGAACTTGCGGGCGCCGACGGGACATACCTCGACACAAGCAGTCCAGCGGCCTTTGCGGGTACGCTGGATACAGAAGCTGCATTTCTCGACGACACCTTTCATACGCGGGCGGTTGCCAAGATAGTGGGTATTGGGATTCATCTCTTCCTTCGGCAGATTGGGTTCGCCCCAATTGAAGCGCCGGGCCCAATAGGGACAGGCGCCGATGCACATGCGACAGCCGATACACCAGTTGTAATCGATAACCACGATGCCGTCGGGATCACGGTAGGTGGTACGTACCGGACAGACCTTCACACAAGGCGGTTTTTCACACTGCATGCATTGCATGGGAAAGTAGAAGGCGTCCTTTTCCGGCACCTGTTCCGGTTCATAATAGTGCTGGCCTTCAAGCACCACTCCCGCGGGTTTGTAGGCGTTGCCGCCGACCTGAACGCCGTATGCATCCGGGTAGCCGTGTTGATCCCTGCCCGCTTCGGAGAAATTACCCTTTTCCATGCGTAAGACGCGAATCCACTCGATCTGCTGTTCGTCGCCACGGGATTGGTTGTTCTCCGCCACGCAGGCCTTGACACACCGACGGCAACCGATGCATTTCTGGATGTTGAGCGCATATCCAAACAAAACGCCCTCCATGGAGGCTGCGTCGTCGACGATGACTTTTTTACCGTATTCCTCTGAATAACGGGTTTCGAGGCGGTCGATAGCCTCCTTTTTTTCCTCATCCGTCATCAGCCGATAGTTTTTCTGGAAATGTTCCGCCCATGTGACATTTGCTTTCGCCGGTTTGGGATCGGACAGCAGCATCGCCGCGCCGGATAGTGATGCCACCGTGTAGTTGCCCGCACTGCGCAGAAAATCACGGCGGGTGGTGGGTTTGCTATCGTTTTCTTTGCTCTCTTCTTGTTTGGGCATGGCTGTCCTCAGATCGAGTGGCTATCGGATAGACTGGAACAATCTCGTGATGATCAGGATTCTTTGTTATAGGTATCGACGAATGACTGCACCATTGTGTCCTTTTCCTGATCAGTCATAAGCACATATTCCCGTTGCAGGAGTTCTTCTTCACCCTTAACGGCGTCATTGTTATATCGCTGTCGCATGTCGGGCTGAGGCATGGAATCAACGACGGTCTTGGCCAGCCCTGTGGTGCCGGCGACGCTCACCGTGCTGATGGCTGCCTGCTTGAAAAAACGTCTGCGGGTAGTATCCGGCTCATCTGAACTGTCCGGCCGGGCGTGGTGTTGATTATCAGTTACTCCGAACAGCCATTTTTGCAGCGGAATGATCCATCTTTTAAGCATCTGAATTACCTCTCGGCCTGTTTCAAGACTGTCAATACATTCCGCTATACCGATCAGCGGCAATCGGCAACGGTGAAGTGTTGTCGTTATAAAAGCGGAATACTGCAATCGCGTTAATTTTTGTACAGCGGTTGTATATCGGACGTGCAGGCCGATCCCAACAATATGAGCAATCCCTGTGCCATTCTGCGAGTTGGTTCGATATCCTATTGTTTATTTTGATAAAAATATTATTGATAGTTGTATTCAACAAGTGCCGGCCATTGGCTGAACCTGACAAATTGTCTGGTTGATTGATGAGCTTGTTGATAACCGTTTGTTATCAAAAGAAAAAAAATATGCCAATTTGGCGTACCGAAAAATATGGTGAGCGGATGGCTGCTGGTGCAAGAATACGGATCGACGCCAAGCCTTGTCTGATTAAACCACCTGAGCAGCCTGTAAACAGTCTCTATTCACGGAGAGTCAATTACGCGGTAGAAATCGGGCATGGGACTTTTTCCTGACAAAATTGGTAGCAGGAACATTGAATGGGATATTTAATCTCAGCGAAAAGCGGGTGAGAAACGGGTATGGGTGAGACGATTCATTTGCAGACCGACAAACGCGAGACTTTAGTCGATATCACAGACCAGGTTGAACGAGTGCTGGCTCACAGCGGTATTGAACAAGGATTGGTGAATGTCTACGCGCAAGGTGCAACGGCGGCGATCATGATCCAGGAGAACTGGGACCAGAGCGTGCAGGCCGATGTGGTCGACCTGCTGCGCAAGATGATCCCACAGGGCGTCTGGCTGCACGACGCCCAGGACGGCAATGGGGATAGTCACCTCAAAGCGGGCCTGGTTGGACCATCCGAGACCATTCCGATTATCGATGGCAAACTGGGTCTCTCACGCTGGCAGAATATCTTTTTCTGCGAGTTCGATGGGCCCAGGCGTGACCGTAGGGTTGTCTGTACAATCGTGTCAGAAATATGATGAATACATCCTAGCCCGCATGTTTCATCCGTTTTTAAATTTAGCCGGTGATATGGCCAAGCTTGGATGGTTTGCCCTCACTGGGAACCAAACCTCTATCAAGCCCTGATTTTCCACCCTCCGGGCAGGCTCCCCCTTACCCCCATTGTTGATCAACGTGCCGGGGCAGCACTCTGCCGGGCTATCCCGGCTTGAGTCGTGCCGCCACCTGGAAAAACAGCGCCTGATAGGGATAGGTGCTGGAGAGCAGGAAGCGGATCCGTCGCGTGTTGCGAATGATGACCGCCCCGATCTTGAACAGTTTGAGCCGGATCGTGGTCATCTGTGCACGCGCCAGTTCCGTGCCCTTCAGCGCGAGGCGCCGGATGGCCTCCATCAGCACATAGGCCAGACTGGACAGCAGTAGACGAAACTGATTGGCCCACCAGTAATGCGCGCTGGTGCGATCGGCGAACAGCCCCAGTTGCTGCTCCTTGATTCGGTTCTCCATGTCACCACGGGCGCAGTAGAGGTCATCGTAAAGGCGCTGTTTGTCGCCGGCCAGGTTGGTGACGATGAAGCGTGGATTTGGCCCCTTGTCGGTGACCTCCAGTTTGGCGATCACCTTGCGACGCGTCTTCCAGGTGCTGGCGGCATAGTGAAACTGAAAGAATTCCCGCATCTTCATGCCGGTTCGCTTCGCCAGTTCCTCAACCCACTGCATGGGCTCACGGATACACCGCAGCAAGGCGTCATTCTTGGCGATGCCCACGATATAGCCCACAGCGTTGCGCTCGCACCAGCTGAGCATGTGGTGACGGCAAAAGCCGCTATCGCCCCGAAAGATGATACGCACTTCAGGCCAAGCCCGGCGCAGGCGTTTGACCAACAGCGCCAGAATCGCCCAGGCATGCTTGGGCGCATCGATCCGGCTGGGCCGCAGATAACTCACCAGCAGTTGATCGCCACAAAAGACATACAGGGGCAGGAAGCAGTAGTGATCGTAGTAGCCGTGAAAGAAGCGGCCTTCCTGGCGGCCATGCACCGGATCATCCGTGGCGTCGAAATCCAGGATCAGCTCATCGGGTGGTGCATCATATGAGGCAATGAACTGCTCGAGCAGTAGGTTGTGGACATCAACGGCAACCCGGCGATCGACCCGGTTCTCCAGCCGACAAAGTGTCGACTGGCTGCCCAGTACCTCCTCGCGTTCGATCGAGCTCTGTAGGGCCGGGTCGGTGCGTAGTGTCTGATGGTCGTTCAGATCTTCATAACCCAGGCAGAGCCCATAGACTCGCTGGCGCAACAGGCTCAACTGGCTGTGTTCAATATAGCGGGGATCTCGCGGGTCGGGGATGACCGCATCAACCGCCTCGAGCAATCCCAGACGCCTGTCGATCTCACGCAGCAGCAACACGCCGCCGTCCGAGGTGATATCGCCACCGGAAAACTCGGCTTGAACCTTACGGCGTTTTAGGGCTGGAAAATCAAAGGCAGTCTGGGTACAGTTTGTCACAGGCAAAATCCTTTCGATTACAGTGTAAGCGACTGAATTATATCGAAGTATCAGGATTTTGCCTTTTTAATGCGTGAAATATTGGGGCTAGTGCTAAAAGGATGCATATCTGTTTTACAAACTGGGACTCCGATTTCAGTAACACCCGTGGGTACACTATTTCATGATCTGCCAGGTAGTTCGGGTTAATGGCATCCGTGTAGTAATAAATTTTGGTTTTACTGGAGCACTGGGCAGTGACCGATTTAACCACTGTGATGTTATATGGTTACATGCAAAGGCAAATATCTAAGCAAAAAGACGTTTTTGTTCTATGGTTGATAAAATGCGTAGATAAAACAGGCGACCTAAGGGTCGCCTGTAGTGCTGTTCACTGGACGGGTGATTATTTGTTATTACAACCGACCGTTTTGATGAAGTCTGTACCTGTTACGGGATCACCATCCAGTGTATGGGCCGATAGAGTTGCTTCCGTGTCACCGCAGGCAATGCCTGTTTCACCTGTCTTTACCTTGAAAACCAAATCCCAGTCGCCGTCATGGTCGAAGTCTTTAACTCGGCTTTGCACAGCTTCGGCGCCGTCTGGACCGAATCGAATGGAGTCAATGTTTACCATGCTGGCGTCAAAATCATCGGTTGTCAGTATGGCGACTTTGAGTTTGCCTTTGGAACGAGGGTTGACCGGGTTCTTCATATTGTGGGGTTTGATGTCAATCAGGACGCTCGTAGCATAGCTGACATTCCATAGCGTGGCGTGAACCTCTCCTGTTGCGGTCTCGCTTTCACCGACAATCTGTCCTGTGGAATTGATGGCGTAGGCTTTACTGTTTGCGCCACCCAGTGTACCAAGTGATTGCATACCAAAATCGGTATGCCAGATGAATGCCACCGTTTCACCGCTGGCCGTATCGCTGTGGCCGACGATGACTCTGTCATCATTGATATCACGCGCTTCACTATTGTCGCCCCCAAGCGTTCCCAGATCGATCACTGTTATCGGTTCAGGCCAATAGACTGCATGAGAGTAGATCGGCGGCCCAACGAGTGAACGTCCTGCGATCCCACCCAGTCCGTTGATTCCATAGGCATCGGTGTCGAGCCCCGGTTGTAAATGTACGAGAGTTTCTAATGTGCCTGCCTGCCAACGGAATCCCGATATAAAGGAAACGAGTGTGCCAACCGCTTGTCCCGCATGATTGATATCTTCCGTGTTCGCGGGGCTGAACGGATCAGGATCCGTGACTCTTACGTAAGGCGGAAAGGGAGGATAAATAGGTGTGCCGTTCAGGTCCCAAACCACCCCGGCCAGATCCACACTGCCTGAGATCAACCCACTGTTATTGATCGCCGTCGCGGTGCTGCTGGAGTTGATGTCGTCTTGGGGTGGAAACGCACCCAAATCGCGCATCATACCACTTTCCCAAATAAAACCGTGATTGACCAGATCATTCGTTATTGTATTCAAGATATTCGAACGACCGACAACCTGGTCGTCTTCGTTCAGGCCGAGCGCAACACTGGAATCACCTCCAGGTAGTGTGCCCAGGTCTTGCATCACGCCCCCTGTAGGGAGATGGAAAGCATGGGTTTCGCCTGACAGATTATCGCTGCGACCAACTATGTTTCCGATATCGTTTATGTCGTGTGCAATGCTTGAGCTTCCACCAGGCAATGTGCCTAACCCCAATATTTCACGCATTAAAAAGGCAAAATCCTGATACTTCGATATAATTCAGTTGCTTACACTGTAATCGAAAGGATTTTGCCTGTGACAAACTGTACCCAGACTGCCTTTGATTTTCCAGCCCTAAAACGCCGTAAGGTTCAAGCCAAGTTTTCCGGTGGCGATATCACCTCGGACGGCGGCGTGTTGCTGCTGCGTGAGATCGACAGGCGTCTGGGATTGCTCGAGGCGGTTGATGCGGTCATCCCCGACCCGCGAGATCCCCGCTATATTGAACACAGCCAGTTGAGCCTGTTGCGCCAGCGAGTCTATGGGCTCTGCCTGGGTTATGAAGATCTGAACGACCATCAGACACTACGCACCGACCCGGCCCTACAGAGCTCGATCGAACGCGAGGAGGTACTGGGCAGCCAGTCGACACTTTGTCGGCTGGAGAACCGGGTCGATCGCCGGGTTGCCGTTGATGTCCACAACCTACTGCTCGAGCAGTTCATTGCCTCATATGATGCACCACCCGATGAGCTGATCCTGGATTTCGACGCCACGGATGATCCGGTGCATGGCCGCCAGGAAGGCCGCTTCTTTCACGGCTACTACGATCACTACTGCTTCCTGCCCCTGTATGTCTTTTGTGGCGATCAACTGCTGGTGAGTTATCTGCGGCCCAGCCGGATCGATGCGCCCAAGCATGCCTGGGCGATTCTGGCGCTGTTGGTCAAACGCCTGCGCCGGGCTTGGCCTGAAGTGCGTATCATCTTTCGGGGCGATAGCGGCTTTTGCCGTCACCACATGCTCAGCTGGTGCGAGCGCAACGCTGTGGGCTATATCGTGGGCATCGCCAAGAATGACGCCTTGCTGCGGTGTATCCGTGAGCCCATGCAGTGGGTTGAGGAACTGGCGAAGCGAACCGGCATGAAGATGCGGGAATTCTTTCAGTTTCACTATGCCGCCAGCACCTGGAAGACGCGTCGCAAGGTGATCGCCAAACTGGAGGTCACCGACAAGGGGCCAAATCCACGCTTCATCGTCACCAACCTGGCCGGCGACAAACAGCGCCTTTACGATGACCTCTACTGCGCCCGTGGTGACATGGAGAACCGAATCAAGGAGCAGCAACTGGGGCTGTTCGCCGATCGCACCAGCGCGCATTACTGGTGGGCCAATCAGTTTCGTCTACTGCTGTCCAGTCTGGCCTATGTGCTGATGGAGGCCATCCGGCGCCTCGCGCTGAAGGGCACGGAACTGGCGCGTGCACAGATGACCACGATCCGGCTCAAACTGTTCAAGATCGGGGCGGTCATCATTCGCAACACGCGACGGATCCGCTTCCTGCTCTCCAGCACCTATCCCTATCAGGCGCTGTTTTTCCAGGTGGCGGCACGACTCAAGCCGGGATAGCCCGGCAGAGTGCTGCCCCGGCACGTTGATCAACAATGGGGGTAAGGGGGGAGTCTGCCCGGAGGGTGGAAAATCAGGGCTTGATAGAGGTTTGGTTCCCAGTGAGGGCAAACCATCCAAGCTTGGCCATATCACCGGCTAAATTTAAAAACGGATGAAACATGCGGGTTAGCCGGATTAGTGTTAACAGGCCCTAGTGAGTCGTGCCTTGACGTTGGGATCGCCATCATGGTTTATATGTTATAAGAAAGCGCTATATCCTTGTTTAGAGATCGATATACAAGTGGGTTTGTTTCCGATCTCAAGATAATCGATGTAAAGCGTGATTTTAACGGCGGGCTCGTTATTTGGTGAATGAGTGGCTATGATCGACAAAGATGATTTCGTCGGTGTCGAAACCGAACAATTTAGCGTGATCGAGAAAACGTTTAATAATCTTTTTGCCGATATTGGGGTTTCTTGCCAGAAGCCAAAGATAATCACGGTTGTATCCACTGACAAAGGCGTATTGGTAGTCTTCCCTGTCCAGTTCGAAGATTACATATGAGCTGTAGAAAGGGCCGAAAAATGAGACCTGCAAATGGCCTTTCTGCTTGTCACCGACAAAGAATGCCTTGCCTTGCGCCTCTTTCCATTGCTTATCCTTGGTAGTGTATCCTCGGTTGATGACATCGATGCCGCCGTCTTTTCGCAATGCGTAGTTGGCGGTGACATTATTCAGGCCTTTCTCAAAGCGATGGTCCAGGCGTGCGATTTCGTACCATGTGCCGAGATGCCGGTCGATTTCAAATCCGCTGATGGGCTGGATGCCTCGAGGTAGCTGAGTACAACTTGCCAGTACCAGACAAACAGCCAACAGATAAACAATACGCCTTGAGATAGCTGCTCCCGCAACACAAAACCATTCCTGATTACCCCTAAACCTCAGCCATTCTCAAGAGGCGATATGGCATAGGTGGAGTGCGAAGAGCGGCAAAAAGCAATCGTTCAATCATGGCGGGTAAATCGAAACGGCGGTTAAACCGATATTCGAACTCAGCAAGATAACGCGACACATGTTTATCTCGAATCGCATGAAAAGTACCCAACAGACTGTTTTTGACATTACCCAACATAGTGGTTACCCATTTGAAGCACGAATACTGGACACTTTGGCGCCCACCACCCGTCACCATGGGGTTATGATGGCAATCAGCGGTTGTCACGCCACTAAAGCACCAAAGCCCATCGGTAAAGACTTCGCTGCCAGGCATCAAGCAGGAGCGGGCGTAGCGGGCGATTTCACGTTTGCGGAAGCCCCTTACACGACGCAGTTGAATTTTCATGGGCCTGCCGTCCCGCGTCGTCTCAACAGCAGCTACGAAAGGGATTTTGTTGCGCGACCCACGACCACGCTTACCGGCTTGCTCGCCTCCGAGATAAGCATCATCCAATTCGATGCGACCGGCCAGTTTTTTTCCACGCTCACGTTCCATCATCACCTGCATCAACTTATGCTTGAGTCGCCAGGCCGTATTGTAGTTCACCCCGATTTCGCGGGAAAGTTGCAGCGCCGAGATACTTTTCTTGCGTTGGGTCAACAGATAGATCGCAAGAAACCACGTTCTCAGCGGCAGCTTGGTGCCATGGAAGATGCTGCCGGCGGTCAGGGAAGTCTGATGATGGCACTTGTGACATTGATATATCTGACGCTTTTTGAGTTCACAGCCTGTTGTGTTGCCGCACTCAGGGCAGACATAGCCCGTCGGCCAGCGCAAATCATACAATGCCTGTCGACACTGATCCTCGGTCCCATATTGTTCCAGAAAATCGTGCAAACCAAGGCCTTTTTGAAATTGAATGGTATTTCTCGGCATGATGAAATCCTCTTTTATTCAGTAGGTTCCATTATGCTTGCACCACAGGCTCAATAGCTGAGCCTCAGGGGTAATCAGGAAACCATTTGCGTTGATCAGCGCCCATTTGCGGACATTAATATTAAGAGGACTGCTCTTCCAGGGCGTCCAGGAAGCGTTCCGCATCCAGGGCCGCCTGGCAACCGGTGCCGGCGGAGGTGATCGCCTGACGGTAGACGTGATCCATCACATCACCGGCCGCATAGATGCCTGGGATGGAGGTTTCCGTGGCGTTGCCCTCCAGGCCCCCGGCGACGTGTAGATAGCCGTTGGTCATGTCTAGCTGCCCCTCGAACAGCGATGTGTTGGGGCTGTGTCCGATGGCGATAAAAACGCCCTGCAGATCGATCTCCTTGGTCTCGCCGTCCTTGACATTCTTGATGCGCATGCCGGTGACCCCGCTCTGGTCCCCGAGCACTTCATCGAGCACATGATCCCATTCAATGGTGACATTGCCGTCCGCTGCCGTGCTCTTCAGTTTATCGGCCAGTATCTTCTCGGAGCGGAACTGATCGCGCCGGTGCACGACAACCACTTCGGAGGCGATGTGCGACAGGTAGAGCGCCTCTTCCACGGCGGTATTGCCACCGCCGATGACGGCGACCCGCTGGTTTTTATAGAAGAATCCGTCACAGGTGGCGCAGGCCGAGACACCGCGGCCGCGAAATGCCTGCTCAGACTCCATGCCCAGGTACTTGGCGGAGGCCCCGGTGCAGATGATCAGGGCATCGCAGGTGTAGACCGCCTGGTCTCCGGTGAGGCGAAAGGGGCGTTCAGCCAATTCCGCCTTGTTGATATGGTCGAAGATGATCTCGGTGTCGAAGCGTTCCGCATGCAGGCGCATCCGCTCCATCAGGTCCGGTCCCTGCACACCGGCGTTGTCGCCTGGCCAGTTGTCCACTTCGGTGGTGGTCATCAATTGACCACCCTGTTCCATGCCGGTCACGAGAACAGGGTTCAGGTTGGCGCGGGCAGCGTAGACCGCTGCGGTATAACCGGCGGGACCGGATCCCAGAATCAGCAGGCGACAATGCTTGGTTTCGCTCATGTATACTTACTCCAGCTCAGGCCTGCCCCCGGCTTGTTGTGTGGCAGGCGGTATTAAATAAGACTTGGCCTTGCGCGCCCTTAATCGGTGACCCGCATCCAAGACATAAATCAGGATTGCGGGAATACTACGTAATCATCCCTCCGGGGTAAAGAATCGAGAGAATATGGTAATGAAAATCGGCATACCGAAAGAGATCAAACCCCTTGAGGGACGGGTAGGTTTGGTCCCTGAGGCCTGCGGCGAGTTGGTCAAGGCGGGACATCAGGTGCTGCTGGAGCAGGGCGCGGGCAGCGCCAGTGGTTACACGGATCAGACATATCAGAAGGCCGGGGTGGAGATTGTGTCCGATGCAGAAACAATCTATCGGCAGACCGAACTGGTAGTGAAGGTCAAGGAGCCCTACGACAATGAGCCGGAGATGCTGCGGGAAGGGCAATTGCTGTTCTGTTTTCTCCACCTGGCAGCGGATGAGGGATTGACCCGGCGTCTCCTGCATTCAGGGGTCACCGGTATCGCCTTTGAAACGGTGGCGGACAGGGGAGGGTTGCCGATTCTGGCCCCGATGAGCGATATAGCCGGTCGAATTGCAGTACAGAATGGCGTTACTCTGTTACACCATCAGCATGGGGCAGGGGGCTGTTGCTGGGTGGCCTGCCAGCCGCGGAACGGGGTCATGTGGTGATATTGGGTGCCGGACAGGCGGGTGGCAATGCCGCCCAACTTGCCGCTGCCATGGGTGCCCGGGTCACGGTGTTCGATCGATTAAGGGAGAAAATGGGCGCGATGCGGGTACTTGGCAACAGTGTCACTGCACTCTATCCCTACCAGGATGCGATCAGCGGAGCGGTTGCCGGTGCCGACCTGCTGATCGGCGCGGTGTTGATTCCCGGTGCGAAAGCGCCGCATCTGATCTCACGCCGGCAGATTTCGACGATGCAGGCGGGCAGTGTGGTCGTGGATATATCAGTCGATCAGGGCGGGTGCATCGAGACCACCCGCCCGACGACCTATGAGGAGCCGACCTATCAGGTGGATGGGGTGACCCACTTTTGTGTGACGAATATGCCGGGTGCGGTGCCCAGGAGCGCCAGCCAATCCCTCTCCGCAGCGATGATGCCCTATCTGAAACGCCTGGTTGGAGGGTGGCGGGACGATCCGTGCCTGAAGGCTGCGGTCAACCTCTCCATGGGGGAGCTGATCTATCCGGCCTTGCGTGACCAGTATTTATGAAACTACAATAATAAATAACTGTAACATTTTAATTTAAAAAGATTATTGATATGCCAGCACAGGCTAAAAGCCAACAAGCATCAGACCAGAGTGCATTTCACAGCCACGTCAGCCATGCCATGCGCGAAGGCATCATGTGGAGCCTGTTTTGTCTCAGTGGTTATCTATTGCTCTCCCTGTTCAGTTATTCGCCGTTGGATCCCGGTTGGTCCTATACCGGGCCTACCATCTCAGTACGGAATTCCGGTGGTCCTGCCGGTGCCTGGTTTGCCGATGTCTTTCTCTACCTGTTCGGGATTTTTGCCTATCTGTTCCCCGTCATGTTGAGCTGGAGCGCGGTACTCGTGTTCCGTCGTCGCAATCCCGATGATTCCGTCAACCTGAATCTGGTGCTGGTGCGATGGCTGGGATTTTTCATCACCCTGGCATCCGGCTGTGCCCTGGCCGCACTCCACACCAACCATTTGGCGGCTGCCCTGCCTACAGGTACGGGCGGTGCCCTGGGCAATTTTCTTGGCGGCCACTTCGAGGCCTCTTTCAGCCGCTCCGGCAGTTCTTTGCTGATGCTGGCGCTGTTTCTCAGTGGTTTTACCCTGTTCACCGGTGTCTCCTGGTTTACGGTGATGGACTTTTTGGGCGGGCTGGTGTTGGGTCTGGTACGTAAGACACAACGCTTCTATATCCACTGGCGGGAAAACCTGGCGGCGAAGCGGGCCCGCCAGGAAAGGGTCGAACTGATCAAGAAAGAGCAGAAGAGGTCGGTCAAACGCAAGCAGCCACGCATCGAGCCGGTGATCAATGCCCCGAAAGCCAGTGAACGGGTTGAGAAGGAGCGCCAGGTGCCCCTGTTCGAGGCCGATCCCAACAGTGAACTGCCACCGCTGGCGTTGTTGGACCCGGCCAAGCAGACGGTGCAGTCCTATTCACCGGAAGCGCTGCAGGCCATGTCGCGTCAGGTGGAGTTGAAGTTCTCTGACTTCGATATCGAGGTCCAGGTGGTTGCGGTCCATCCCGGTCCGGTGGTCACCCTGTTTGAGCTGCAACTCGCTGCGGGCACCAAGGTCAGCAAAATCAGTAGCTTGTCTAAAGACCTTGCGCGAGCGCTATCGACCATTGCGGTACGCGTGGTGGAGGTAATCCCCGGTAAATCGGTGATCGGTCTCGAAATCCCCAATGAGTATCGCGAAATGGTCTTTCTCAGCGAGGTGCTCCAGTCGGAGACCTACGAATCGGCGAAATCCCCCCTGACCCTCGCCCTGGGCAAGGATATTGCCGGCAATCCGATGTGCGCCGATCTGGCCAAGATGCCCCATGCGCTGATCGCCGGTACCACCGGTTCCGGTAAATCGGTGGCGATCAATGCCATGATCCTCAGTCTGCTCTACAAGGCCAAGCCGGATCAGGTACGGATGATCATGGTCGATCCCAAGATGTTGGAGTTATCGGTCTATGAAGGCATACCCCATCTGCTGACCCCGGTGGTGACCGACATGCAGGAGGCTGCCAATGCCCTGCGCTGGTGTGTCGGCGAGATGGAGCGGCGCTATAAACTGATGGCCAGCCTGGGTGTGAGAAACATCGTCGGTTACAACCGCAAGGTCAAGGATGCGATCAAGAAGGGCGAACCGATCAAAGATCCGTTGTTTCAGCCCGAGCCAACCGAGATCATCGAGGCGATGGAGCATCCCACCCTGGAACCTCTCCCCTATATCGTGGTCATTATCGACGAGCTTGCCGATATGATGATGATGGCGAGAAAGAAGGTCGAGGAGTTGATCGCCAGGCTGGCGCAGAAGGCGCGTGCCTCCGGTATCCATCTGATTCTGGCCACCCAGCGGCCATCGGTGGATGTGATCACCGGTCTGATCAAGGCGAACATACCCACCCGTATCGCCTTCCAGGTCTCCTCCAGGGTCGACTCCCGTACCATCCTCGATCAGATGGGCGCGGAACACTTGCTGGGCCATGGCGACATGCTCTATATGGGTACCGGCAGCAATATCCCGCAGCGCATGCACGGCGCCTTTGTGGATGACAACGAAGTGCACCGGGTGGTGAAACATCTGAAACAGGCGGGAGAACCGGACTATCTGGAAGAGATCCTCCAGGAAGCGACCGAGTCGGTGCCCGGTTTTCCGGCTGAGAACGGCGATGTGGAAGATAGCGATCCACTGTATGACGAAGCGGTACGCATCGTCACGGAGACGCGCCGGGCCTCGATTTCGGGTGTCCAGCGCAGGCTCAAGATAGGTTACAACCGGGCCGCGCGGATGATAGAGGAGATGGAGCGTACCGGTATCATAGGGCCGGCGGAGAACAATGGCAGCCGAACCGTACTGGCGCCGCCACCGCCAAAAGACTGATTGAGAATATTGTTGTATGCAGACAAGCCTGAAACTCATTTGTACCCTGATTCTTTTGGGAGCTGTACAACCCTTGTGGGCATTGAACGGTCCGCAACAGCTGGAGGCCTTTCTCAAGGACCTTACAACCCTGCAGGCAGACTTCGAGCAGACACTGCAGCAGGATGACCAGGCCTATACCAGCAATGGTGTCTTCTATCTGAAGCGCCCCGGTCTTTTGCGTTGGGAATACACGACGCCGAGTGAGCAGTTGATCGTGGCGGATGGCGATCGCATCTGGCTTTATGACATCGAGTTGGAACAGGTCTCCCATCGCAGTCAACAGGCGGCATTGGTAGGTACACCGGCTCAATTGCTGAGTGACCAGGCCCCCATCAGTGAGCATTTCCAGGTCAATGACCTGGGCGAAGCCGATGGATTGAGTTGGGTTGAACTGCTGCCGAGAGAGAAAGAGTCCCAATTCTCCAGTTTGAGACTGGCCCTCAATGAGAATAGTCTGCAGCGTATGGAGATGATCGACAACTTCGGGCAGACCACCCGCTTCGTGTTCGACAATCTGCAGCGCAACCTCACACTGGATGCCACCTTGTTCACGTTCAAACCACCGCCCCTGATCGATCTGATCGGTGACCTATGAACGATCAGGATCTCTTTGCCCGGAACGGGGGCGGAGAGAACCGCCCACTCGCAGACCGGATGCGGCCGCGTACCCTGGAACAGTTCATCGGCCAGTCCCACATCGTCTCAGAGGGCAAACCGCTTCGCCGGGCCATCCAGGAGGACCGCCTCCATTCAATGATCTTCTGGGGTCCCCCGGGCACCGGGAAGACCACCTTGGCACGGTTGATCGCACAACACTCAGGCGCACAGTTTCTCAGCCTCTCGGCGGTGTTGTCCGGCGTCAAGGAGATCCGTGCGTCAGTCGAGCAGGCGAAGCTCTATAAACAGCAGGCGCAACGGCCGACCGTTCTTTTCATCGATGAGGTGCACCGGTTCAATAAATCCCAACAGGATGCCTTCCTGCCCCATGTGGAGGATGGCACCGTGGTCTTCATCGGCGCCACCACCGAAAATCCATCATTTGAGCTCAACAATGCGTTGCTTTCCCGTGCCCGGACCTATGTGCTGAAAGCGCTGACACATGAAGAACTGAAACGGATCATCGACCTGGCGCTGAAAGATGCCGGCAATGGCCTTGGCGCAAGAGAGCTTCATATCAGTGACAAGGCCCGCACCCTGCTAGCGGAAGCGGCGGATGGCGATGCCAGAAGGGCGCTGAACCTGTTGGAGATAGCTGCCGACTTGACCGAGTCGGGTGAGATCGATGAAGCGGTCGTGGCGGAGGTGGCCGGCGGTACGCTGCGCCGTTTCGATAAAGGGGGTGAGGCCTTCTACGATCAGATATCGGCCCTGCACAAATCGGTCAGGGGCTCCGCTCCGGATGCGGCCCTCTACTGGCTGGCGAGGATGGTCGATGGCGGTTGCGATCCCCTCTACATCGCCCGCAGGGTTGTACGCATGGCCTCGGAGGATATCGGTAATGCGGATCCACGTGCCCTGCAGCTGGCCCTGAATGCCTGGGATACCCAGCAACGGCTCGGCAGCCCGGAAGGGGAACTGGCTATCGCGCAAGCCGTGGTCTACATGGCATGCGCCCCCAAGAGCAATGCCGTTTATACAGCATGGAATGCCGCCCTCACCGAAGCCAAGACATCCGGCTCCCTAGAGGTTCCTCTGCATCTACGCAATGCGCCCACCAAACTGATGAAAGAGCTCGAATACGGTAAGGCCTACCGCTATGCCCACGATGAACCCAATGCCTACACTGCTGGTGAAAACTATATGCCGGAACATTTAGCGGGCCATCGCTACTACTATCCGGTCGATCGGGGCATGGAGATCAAGATAGCCGAAAAGCTGGAATTTCTGCGTAGCTTGGATGAAGAGGCTGCAGACGATTGAAAAACTCGGCAGCTTCTATGTTGAAGACGGAAACGCACAGTCTGGAGATACATTCCACCACTAGGGCATCCGAAAAAATCTCGATATTAGCGTCCGCTCTTAATAATAATTTACACAACAGAGATTCTGTATATCGCCAAATTATGTGAATTGGCTCACATAATCTTGTGGTCATTTTCTGAAATGCACCTCTAACAGTCGATCAGGCGTTCCCATAACTGGGTATTAAACGTTAGTCTTTTTTCTCCGATCATTGGATGATCATCAATGGAATGACTAGGTTGTATAAGAGGTATTAAAGGACATGGAGGGAAGTAAAAAGGTCATAGTGCTGGTATCGATCTCCCTGGCGCTGGCAATGCAGGGATGCGGTGGGGGCGGAGGCTCCTCAGACGATCCGGTCAATACGGGTGAATCAAACAACAACGACTCAACGGCCGACAATTCGAACGGTGGCTATACAGGATTGGATTCCCAAGCGACTGTCGATGAATCCAATGCCAAGGATCTGGCTGTTGCCGCTGCATCAGGCATCGCGCAAGCTGTCGAGGAAGAGAGTGTCAGCGCCCCCTTTTCTGTTCCTGGCACAGCAGCCAGATCCTATGAGCCAACTGAAGAGATGCACCAGCAAACCACGGCAGAGGTATGCACTCAAGGTGGAGAGGCGATAGTCGAGGAGATTACCGAAGAAACTGACCACTGGGTAAACGTATTTTCCTTGAACAATTGCAGTTACGGCGAGGGGCTGCACATCCACACCTTCACCGGGAGAGTGCGGCACACCTATTCCAAACAATCGAATGCCTTTGACTATGTCATGACAGGTGCGGTGTCATCATCCAGCAGCCAGTCAACGGATATCAACTGGCGGGTGGCTTGCGACGCCAATTTCAGATGCAACATGTCTTCCGATTTCCAAGGTTTCGACGGACGTAACTACCGTATCACTGAGATTGACATTACAGAAGATGGTAACTCGGTTTATACGGCTGCAGGCAGGATCTATGATCCTATTCATGGGTATGTTGATGTAACCACGGAAATCCCATTCACGACGGGTTGCGAAAACGGACGGCCTGGTTCGGGACGTTTGAATTTTACCGGTGCTGACCAGACCTTCGGCTACATAGAGTTTGTCAGTTGTACCGAGTATGTAGTCGCAACCAGTAATGGAACAGCGAATAGTTACACCTGGTAAACAAAGATTATGGACCATAACAGGATGTATGCAGGTGAACCTATGCAGTTGATAGCAGGATGTGTCTTATCTGCCTGTGTATTCGCATGCGATGCTGCTGATCTCATCGAATCGACATCCAAGGACCGGAAAGCATTCGCGAATAAGCCATTCAGTGCGGTATTGGTTGAATACAGAAGGGATAGTACAGACGTACACAGTAAAACGAGAATCTATCTAAGTCCTATGGGGATGCGCACTGAACGCCTTTCTGTTCAGAACGGTGAACCTGTTCTTATAGTGATCAAGAACCACCATACTGAACAAGTGTGGCTGATCAACCCGGTCAAACACTACTTCACTGAATTAACAAGCGGTACAACTGAAGAAACGGAGCGGATGACAGAAGAAGAGAAAAGACCGCTGTTAGGTGTTCTGGCAAACGAGCCTTGCCATGGAATGAGGGCTGAGAAGCAATCCGTTCGAGCTGTCGGAGATACGGAACTGAGTGTCTGGCATTGCTTGGATGGTGATGGCAAGCAATATCTGCAACACTTCAGTACCCTGCTTGGCGTGGTCATTCGTCAGGAATTTCAGGATGGGAGAATAAGCGAGCTGCAAGATATTGCATTTATCGATGATCTAGAAAAATATTTCCAACCTTATGGTGACATGCAGCAGGTATCAATTGAAGAATTGATTACCGGAAGGGTGAAATTATCGGATTTTGCTGAATGAAATTGGAATATGGATAGGCTGATAACTGGTTAGGGAAGCTCTGAACAATTGATGCCTTTCAACCTTGATCCATCATTTTTTACTCAAAACACCCGTAAAACATGACAGTCTTCCTGTTTGCCCGCCTGGTTGCTGCCTGTTACCAGCATCCAGGCGCACCTTGCCTGTCATTGCGCCAGTAATGGCCGCTTTGCCAGCACCAGATTCACTAAAGCACATTTGGTGAATACGCAGTGCGCATTCTTTTCCAACCCGCGGTAACGCACCTTGGTGAAACCGAACTGGCGCTTCATTACACCAAAGACATGCTCGACTCTGGCGCGGGTCTTTGACTTGTGCCGGTTGGCTGATTGTTCCGCTTCGCTCAACTGGCGGTTACGGCAGCCTTTTTTCTGCGTAAAGTCTTTTGCCTGAGGAGCGTGTTCTTTTAGTTGTTCTCGCTGACCTGCATAGGCAGAATCTCCCCAGAGACGAGTTTCCTCGCCGTGCAGTAGATCCCCCAGCATCTGTGAATCATGCACATTGGCAGGGGTCACGGCGATCGAGTGAATCAGCTTGGTACGGCTGTCTACGCCAATGTGCGCCTTCATGCCAAAGTACCACTGGTTGCCTTTCTTGGTCTGATGCATGTCCGGGTCTCGCTGCTTCTCTTTGTTCTTGGTCGAACTCGGTGCATTGATAATGGTGGCATCCACTATGGTGCCCCGACTCACTTTCATACCGTTTTCCGCCAGATAGACGTTGACAAGGCGAAACAGCTCATCGCCCAAGTTGTTCCGCTCCGCCAGGTGGCGAAACTTGCAGATCGTCGTTTCGTCAGGGACCGGCTCTGTACCCAAGTCTATCCCTACAAACAGACGCATGGCTCTTGAGTCGTAAAGCGCCTCTTCCGCAGCCGGATCGGAAAGCTCAAACCAATGCTGCAGAAAATGGATGCGCAGCATGCGCTCTAGTCCAATGGGCTTTCTGCCGGCTTTCAGCGGTTTTGGGTAGTAAGGGGCGATTGCCTCGCACATCTCGTTCCAGGGAATGATCTCGTCCATTTCATCAAGAAACTGCTCTTTGCGGGTCTTCTTGCGGTATTTTTCGAAGCCACTGGCTTCTAGGCTGTGTTGTTTCATCGCGCTTTTTTGGGGCTGGTGATCAATGTATCGATATTATGCGATTCTTGGAATTAATCAGAGATGCCTTAGGATTAACTGTTTAAGGAGGTTGTCATATATCAAGTGTCTTTATTTGCTTGGGAAAATAAATGGAGCTTTTAAGGAATATATTATTTTCAATCGAGACATTCATTCAAGGAGCTGTTCAAGGAGCTACAGATATGTTTATTAAATCTAATAAGTCAGCAAGAAAATCACACTTTGGTCAAGGTATGACAGAGTACATAATCATAGTCGCAGTCATAGCGATTGCCGCTATCGGCGCATTCGGTTATTTCGGGCAGATCGTCGAGACACAGATTGCCGGTGTTGGCCAGGAGCTTGGTGGCAATAGTGGTGCGGATGCACGAACTGCTGCAGGTGATCTGGGTCAGGCATCGCAAGATATGGCGGCAGAGGCCAACAATAGTATGACCAACTACCATGATAATGATTCTGAAGCTGCGCCAGGAGGAGGTTAATCAGTCTATTGCTGCAGCAAACTGATCATAATATCGTAGTAGTCGTCCGATTTTTTCCATTTATGATGGAAAAATCGGACGAAATTAGGTGTAGTTCAATGACTCACATATTTCGATCCAAAGAAACCGGTCAAGCACTGCCGCTGGGAATTGCTTTTCTTATGTCCACCATTCTGCTTGGTTTGGTTTTATTCAACACGGGCCAAACCGCATCGGAAAAATCCCGCCTTGTAAATGCAGCTGATGCCGCCGCTTACAGTGGTCTTATTTGGCAGGCGCGTGCACTCAACTATCAGGCCTATACAAACAGGGCGATGGTTGCCAACCAGGTATCAATTGGACAGATGGTGAGTCTCACCTCATGGACTCAATACGCCTATATCGTTGCCCGCAATATAGATTACATCGGTACCTGGTTTCCTATCATCAGACCCTATACCCAGGCGGCAGAATCGATAACAGAGATGATTGACGGTGTAGTGGTAAACATTGCTGAGGCCTTCATACCTGTTATAGACACTGTTAATGGTGTTTTGAGTCAGTCGCAACATGCAATATTTTTGGCAAGTTTTGCTGCAACTCCCGCTATTGTGAGAGAGGTTGTCGAGAGAAATGATGATCGTTACAACGCCGATACGGCTTATGCTGTTATCGGTATGGGACAGAATGGAGTGAACTGGAGCAGTTTTACTGAGAGATATGAAGATAACGATGGACTTTTACGCAAGGCAAACGTCGTAAATCGCTCAAAGGATGAATTTACCAGTTCTAGGAATCTTCGTACTGGTGACATGTTGCCTGGCGCACCAAATAGACTGGATCTTGGTATTGTACGCGTTTGGGTTAAAAAAGAGGGGAGGACAAATTTTATATCCGAGGAGTCAACGTCAAGCAGTTATATATTTCAGAATAACAGTTCAGCAAGTAATTTAGAATGGGAATGGAAAGGTAAGGACACACTCTCCTTTCACATAGAGGTATGGGATTGTGATCATCGTGGATGTGGCTGGGATCATGATGAAATTCCATTGGGGTGGGGCTCTCGTTATGTCAATGGTGATTTTGAATGTGACGATAGCGAATACCAGAGCAGCAGTTGGTGGGGATGGTATTTCTTTAACGATGGTTGTCCCCGCTATATGCAGGAAAACAGATGGGCAGAAAGGCTTGCCAATATGGAAAAGGAAGAACTTGATGCAGAGTATGAAGGTATCAGGGCCTACTATGACTTGCAGGACTTAAGTCGTGAAAACCGCGATCCCCGATTGACTTTGCGAATCGAGGTTGAACTGCCGCAAAATCATGTGCGAACAGCATCGAAAATAGACGGCCTAGGGTCGGATTCTATGCCAAATGAAGAACTGAGGAATGGCATAGGTGAGGGAATGTTTGGAACGCAAGAGCAGATGGCCGGTGAAGGTTTGGCGGCAATTTCCAGCGGCGAACTTTTTTTTCATCCGCCTGATGACTACATACCGTCAAGAAGAAGGGGTAGATATGAAATTGCCAGTCTGTTCAGCCCATATTGGGAAGTGAGATTGACTGAAACGCCTTCGTCAAATCGATTCATGGCATGGGCATTGAGAGATCCTTCACTCTTATCGGATGGTGCATCCGGTGTTGCTGCTGGCGTACAGCATTACATAAGAGAAAGCGAAGAAGAATTGCAGCGATTACTCGACCTTGAAGAGTTACTGCAAACGCAATTAAGCAGCATAACGGATGAGGAAAGACGCGCAGAACTAGAGACCCAGCTGGTTAATGTGGATTCACAGCTCACACAACTGCAGAACATGCATTACAGTACTGACTTGGTGGCAAACGATCTGCAGCAAGGCATTTCACAAGGTGTCAATACGGCGGCGCAAACACAAGTCGGGCAGTATGAGCAGATGCTTGAACAGTATGCTCAACAACAGGGAGAGGCATATGTTGATCAGTTTGAAGATGAGATTGTCGACCAGGTGACCGATCAACTTCAGCAAGCACTGGAGGACGCTGTTGAAGAGGCAGCGGAAAGTGCAATCACATCATTCTTGTGATTACCAATTTGGCTTTAGCTTATGCGAGTTGATCAACAAAAGGAAACACTAATGACAGCCATCAAACAGTGCCGATTATTGAAACAGAAGGGAAATGCCACTGTTGAAACAATCTTAATCGCAACAGTTACAGTGCCTCTGCTGACAGGTATTCCACTGATGGGTAAGATCGCAGATATTAATCATACGACTGCTCAGTCAAGTTGCTATCTGGCTTGGGAACAAACGATTGCAGGTCCGCATTACAAAGATATCGAGCAATTGGAGACAGAAGTCAATAATCGATTTTTTGTTCGTCCTGATCTACAGATACGAACAGACCGTGAGGCACTTACCGATGAGGGGTTTGAGAACCCGTTTTGGAGCGGCTTTGGCTATGATGAAGATGATGAGGAAAATCGTCTTGTGGTGCTTGGCAGAGGTTTTGATGCAGCGGTCAGCAACCAACGTCCCGAGAGTATAGCGGGCACGCTTTCAGCAGGGATCAATGAAATTGGCGATACACTTGCCAGTATTACAGGTGGTCAGTGGGATATCGAGGAGAATGGTTTATATACTGGCCGGGTATCGATTGAAGTCGCAGGTAATACTATTTCCTGATTACTCATGAGGCTCAGCTATTGAGCCTGTGGTGCAAGCATAATGGAACCTACTGAATAAAAGAGGATTTCATCATGCCGAGAAATACCATTCAATTTCAAAAAGGCCTTGGTTTGCACGATTTTCTGGAACAATATGGGACCGAGGATCAGTGTCGACAGGCATTGTATGATTTGCGCTGGCCGACGGGCTATGTCTGCCCTGAGTGCGGCAACACAACAGGCTGTGAACTCAAAAAGCGTCAGATATATCAATGTCACAAGTGCCATCATCAGACTTCCCTGACCGCCGGCAGCATCTTCCATGGCACCAAGCTGCCGCTGAGAACGTGGTTTCTTGCGATCTATCTGTTGACCCAACGCAAGAAAAGTATCTCGGCGCTGCAACTTTCCCGCGAAATCGGGGTGAACTACAATACGGCCTGGCGACTCAAGCATAAGTTGATGCAGGTGATGATGGAACGTGAGCGTGGAAAAAAACTGGCCGGTCGCATCGAATTGGATGATGCTTATCTCGGAGGCGAGCAAGCCGGTAAGCGTGGTCGTGGGTCGCGCAACAAAATCCCTTTCGTAGCTGCTGTTGAGACGACGCGGGACGGCAGGCCCATGAAAATTCAACTGCGTCGTGTAAGGGGCTTTCGCAAACGTGAAATCGCCCGCTACGCCCGCTCCTGCTTGATGCCTGGCAGCGAAGTCTTTACCGATGGGCTTTGGTGCTTTAGTGGCGTGACAACCGCTGATTGCCATCATAACCCCATGGTGACGGGTGGTGGGCGCCAAAGTGTCCAGTATTCGTGCTTCAAATGGGTAAACACGATGTTGGGTAATGTCAAAAACAGTCTGTTGGGTACTTTTCATGCGATTCGAGATAAACATGTGTCGCGTTATCTTGCTGAGTTCGAATATCGGTTTAACCGCCGTTTCGATTTACCCGCCATGATTGAACGATTGCTTTTTGCCGCTCTTCGCACTCCACCTATGCCATATCGCCTCTTGAGAATGGCTGAGGTTTAGGGGTAATCAGGTACTATTTTGACATCAGGTGTTGACTGTAATGGACAGGAATCTGAAACCATAGCAGCATGTGTTACCCGTTCAAACACAATCTATGCTGATAGTTGGGACGCCAGAGACCCTGCGCAAGCTGCAAGACGTTCACGGTCATTCGTCCCGGCCGGAGCTCTGGAATCGGTAGGTGATGCGCTGGCTGGTGTGGCAACTATTGTACCCTTCTTTGCAGATATTCAAGGTCTTCGTTCTGATAGCAATGGGGGGTTAGGGTATATTAACCCTCACGTGTTACCGATGGATCGCTATGCGTAAGACTAAAGTGGCATTTAATGTAAAGCAATTCATCGATATCTGGCGTTGTGCAATGTTTTCTATAGTGTTTAGCGGTGCTTGCTTTGCTTATGACATTCACGATGTTGCAGACCCGCCAGTTGCATCAGTGATATACGTGGGTGAGGTTGTTCAAAACGGAATGCCATTGCAGATGAAGCAGTTTTCTACAGGGTCTTCGGTGATGGAAGTATTGGCATTCTACAAACAGCGCTGGTCAGACATATCAAGACACCAGAAAAACGTGCCTGCCTATTTGGAAAAACATGTTGGAGAATGGCATGTATTAAGTAAGATGGAAACAGATAAAAGCGTTGTCGTGCAGGTGCGAAAATCAAACCGGGGATCTACTGAGGGTTATATATCAGTCAGTGATATTTCTCGTGCAACAAAGCCGAACCGGTGGTCAAGTGAATTTCCTCGCATTCAGGGTACCCAACTTCTATCAAATACGGAGTCGATCGACAAGGGAAGGGTTGCATATACGCTGGTGCTTTTCAATGACTATTCCGTGCATGTTAATAGAGATTATTATCGTGACAACATGCATGCAGATGGTTGGCAATACGCTAGAGGAAGCGAAAAGACAAAAACAGCGATACTCTACTTCAGAAGATATAAATGGCATTGTGATATTTCAGTGACTGAAGCAGATGATGGTAAGACCATAATCATCGCCAATCTGGTGGAGATGAATGAAAATAGCTGATCAGAAAAACACACTAAGCAGACAATCAGGCCACATAGCCCTGGAGTATGCCTTAGTGACATTCATACTGGTTATGTTCTTATTTGCACCAGTCACTGATGATAATCAGTCAGTGATGGGGCTGTTTATGGATTCGATCAGAGACTATGACCGAAATAGGTCTCTGATCACTGCTGTCCCATTAACTGAGATTTAGGAGGCCCAGGTTATTCACATTTTGATAAAATAAAAGCGCAAACAAATCATTGAATCAAAAGGAATAACCAGGCCATGTCACATAATAGCACGGTATTTGCGCAACTGCTGAAACTGATTTCGAGACATGAATTTGAAACACTGGCAAAAGAACATCATACAGGCAGGGCTTTTCGTAAAAACTCCCGCTGGAGCCAGTTCGTGGCAATGATGATGGGACAACTTTCCGGTAGAAACAGTTTGCGGGATATGGTTGATAATCTCGGGGCACAGGCGCATCGTCTTTATCACCTGGGTAGTCGTTTGATTAGGCGTTCGAGTTTATCTCGCATCAACAATGACAAGCCTTACACGCTTTATGAAGAGTTGTTTAGCAAACTGTTGACGCGATGCCAGGCAAAAGCACCATCGCATGATTTTCGTTTTAAGAATCCACTGTATTCCCTGGATGCCAGTATCATTGATTTATGCCTGTCAGTTTTTCCATGGGCTGAATTTCGCACGACAAAAGCGGCAGTAAAATTACATGTTGGACTCAACCATTCAGGTCATTTACCCGAGTTCTTTGCTGTCACCGAAGGCAACCAGCATGAAGTCAATATTGGCAAGCTGATGAATTTTCCAAAAGGCAGTATTGTGACCTTCGATAAAGGCTATAACGACTACGAGTGGTATAATCAACTGAATAAAAAAGGCATTTTCTTTGTTACACGTCAAAAGTCCAATGCAGTTTATCGGGTGATATCCCGCCAGCCAGTGATTAAAAGCAAAGGACTGACATCGGATCAAATCATTGAATTTACCGGGCCAATCACAGCAAAGAAGTGTCCAATTCAGTTGCGTCGTATCGGTTACCGCGATCCTGAAACCAGCAAGCATTATGTTTTTCTGACGAATAATTTCAAGCTGGCTGCCAAAACCATTGCACAGATTTATAAGGCTCGTTGGGATATTGAGTTGTTCTTCAAGTGGATCAAACAGAACCTGAAAATCAAATCATTTGTCGGTACCAGTAAGAATGCTGTGATGACACAAATCTGGATTGCTTTGTGTGTTTATTTGTTGCTTGCCTATATCAAGTTCCAGTCGAAAATCCGAAAAAGTGCTCAACAGATATTGCGATTATTACAGATGAACCTGTTTGAAAAACGAGACCTGATGGCGTTACTACGAGGAGACCCAATCAATGACAAAACAAATGATTGCAATCAACTGGCTCTACTGTAAAAGTTAATGGGACAGCAATGGTCTCTGATCTATTCATTACCCTAAAAGATCGAGTAGACAACTATGGATATGATGCATGCCAAAGATTCCACTGGTCAACGAAAGAAAGTCAGTATTATCAACAAGAATGTAATTATGTTGATAATATCATTGGCACTTGGTGTGGGCGGGGTATATCTGACAAAGGATTTTATAGAAACAAAGGTTAACTACTACAAAAGCCAGCTGGATAAGACCGAGGAGATGGTCGCTCTTGTAGTGCCGAAAAGAAATATACAAAGAGGAACAGTCGTTACATTGCGTGACTTTTCTGTGCGTAAAATTCCCGCAAAGTATGCGCACAAAAATGCAGTTACCGAGTCAATATTCAGTACAGCAACTGGACAAAGAGTCAGTTTTGATATCACAAAGGGGCGGCCGCTTCTGTGGGCTCACCTTGAAGGCGGATTGATACCAACCTTTTCGGGTAAACTAAAGCCCGGTAAGAGGGCGCTTGCCTTCACAGTCGATAAAATCAATTCAATTTCAGGTTTTCTCCAGCCGAATGACAGAATTGATCTGTTACTCGACTACAAGGGACAGGATCATTCCGATAATTCAAAATCTGCATGTGATTGCTACTGGTCCCTATACCCACATAGACAAAACAGGAAGGCGGTCAGATGACTCATTTCGAATCATTACAGTTGAAGTGACGCCGGAAGTGGCAGAAAAAATAACGCTTGCTAAAAGCATTGGAAAGATCACAGCGCTGTTGCGTTCACCGCAAGACGATAAATTGATTAGCGATGATCCAATGACAGTTGCTCGCTTGTTAAACAAGCCGAATCCAAAACCTAAAATCAGGAAACGGATTGTCCGAAAAGAAAAAGGAATTGAGTACATTATTGGTGGTATATGAGCTTGATTCTTATACGGAATGAGACATTTTTGAGGACAATCAACAAGTGATTAGTAAAGTCTTACAAACAGTCATCACCTTATATATGGTGATGATGACAACCAGTGTTTATGCAAAGAATGTCGATCTGTTTATTGGTGAGGTCAGGATACTCGGTAAAGTATCTGTTGACCGTGTTGCGATTGGACAGGCGGGTATAATCAAACTAGAGATTCTTAGTACGGATGAGTTACTGGTGATTGGCGAGAAGGCAGGAAGTACCTCCTTGCGTCTGTGGAATAAGGATGGAAGTTATAGTCAATACAATATTCGGGTAACAGAGCAAGATCCTGAAAAGCGTGTTCGGATGGATAGTATGATAAGGATCAGTGTCAAGATGGTTGAGTTCAGAAAAAGTGCGCTCTCCAAACTCGGCATAAACTGGTCGACGGATTTAGATGGACCAACCTTTGCAACAGTCGGCGATTTTGTAACGAATTCCTTATTCAGGTCGCCAACCTCCGCAATTGATGGTACACCACTGCCTCTCAATGTGAAGCCCTTCGCGTCTTACTTCGGTATAGCGACAGCGTTGACATCACGCATCAATCTACTGGCATCAGACGGTGATGCTGTCGTGTTGTCAGGGCCTGTTCTCAGCTGCGTCAATGGTGGTACGGCCAAATTTATATCTGGCGGCGAGTATCCTATTCCCGTGATCGGCACGAATGGAGCAACCAGCGTGGAATTCAAGCAGTATGGAATAAAGCTGGATATTTCACCGCGGGTAAATAATGAAAAGCAGATATATACAACCATAAAAGCGGAAGTCAGCGAGATCGACACGTCTACAATAGTGTTGGATGTGCCGGGTATTTTAAAGAATGAAACGGAGACCATAGTCAATGTTCATTCCGGACAGACAATCGTTATATCGGGATTGTTAAAAGCAAAACAGGGCAGAGGCACCAGTAAGGTGCCAGGACTGGGTGATTTGCCTGTGCTTGGCGGCCTTTTCAAGAGTAATGATATTCAGCATGAAATGTCAGAAATGGTGGTCTTTCTCACACCAGAGGTTGTTGAAATTGACGATACCTATGATCAAAGGGCAAAAAACCTGATGGGGGTTCGAAACAATGCCTTTAATCAACTGAAGAAAAAGCTAGAATTCAGCATCCTGGATTAATCTAAATGTTTGATATTCATTACCAACAAGGCCGCAAGCGCCGGACTCGTTACACTGTAAAGGGAGACAGGTGTGTAATCGGCAGCGCGCGTCATAGCGATCTGGTATTCAAACATCGACATATTGCGAAAAGGCATGCAACACTGTTTTCGCAAAACAACCAGATACACATTGAGGACTTGGGAAGTATCACAGGAACCTGGGTCAACAGAGAGCGTGTTATCAACTATGGTCCTTTGACAGGCAATGACGAGATTACAATCGGTGATGTCATCCTGAGAGTGGAGTTTGACCCAAGCAAGGCAAATTCTACACTATCGCAACATCCAGTTGATGAGAGCACAGACGCAAGCCGGGAAACAAAAGAACCGGTACAAGAAACCATCCCTGTCAATAGCCTGATCGATGAACAAGGAAAGATAATTCTCTACTGGACAAGAATAATCCACGAACAGCTGATTTCTGAGATGGATCTCCGGCAAAAAGACGTGCACAGCATGTCTGACGAACAGTTAAGGGTCGAGGCAGAAACACTGATAGACCATATCATTGGTCGCATCTCATCAGATCTTCCCGCTGATATCGACATTACAAAGCTTCGTAGTAGCGTGCTCAACGAGGCTGTCGGTCTTGGGCCGCTTGAGCGTTTTCTTGAAGACGATTCAATTACGGAGATCATGGTAAACAATCACCAGGAAGTTTTTGTAGAACGTGCCGGTAAATTGATCAATAGCGGTGAAAACTTCAGTAGTGACCAAGCCGTCATGTCGGTCATTGAACGCATTATTACTCCGTTGGGCAGGCGTATTGATGAAGGAAGTCCAATGGTCGATGCCCGTTTAAAGGATGGCTCACGTGTTAACGCCATCATCCCGCCATTGGCCATTAAGGGACCTAGCTTGACAATCAGGAAATTCGCTAAACATCGTTTGACATTCAACGACATCATAGATTACGGATCGATCAACCAGGAAATGGTTGATTTCCTCAGGGTTTGTGTCGAGCAGCGCAAGAATGTCATTGTATCCGGCGGTACCGGTTCGGGTAAGACCACCTTGCTGAATGTATTGTCAAGCTTCATTCCGGATGGTGAGCGCATAGTCACCGTGGAAGACGCTGCAGAGCTTAAACTCTATCAACCTAATCTGGTATCGCTGGAGGCAAAACCGGCAAATATAGAGGGGCGTGGTGCTGTCACTATTCGTGAATTGGTGAAAAACACACTGCGTATGCGTCCTGATCGTATTATCGTTGGTGAGTGCCGGGGAGGCGAGGCCCCCGATATGCTGCAGGCAATGAATACCGGTCATGATGGTTCGCTCACTACGGCACATGCCAACAGTCCAAGGGATGCACTTTCAAGGCTTGAGGTAATGGTGTTGATGGCAGGTATGGATCTGCCGGTCACGGCGATTCGTGAACAGATAGCCTCTGCGGTCAACTTTATTGTTCAGCAGACACGATATGCCTGTGGTTCCAGGAAAATTTCCAAGATTACGGAGGTTACCGGTATTGAGGGTAGCACGATACAGCTGCAGGATATCTTCGAATTCAGGCAGCGTGGATTCAACGAACAGGGAAAAGTGTGGGGTGAGTTTGTTGCCTCTGGTTTCGTACCGTCCTTCTATGAGTCATTGAAATCAATCGGTGTCCCGGTTGATTTATCAATCTTCGGAAACGAAAAAGACGAGTTCCATTGATGGATATCAATTTTATTCTTGCGCTCGTATTTGTCGCTATCAGTGCCGCTATCTGGGTACTGTTGGGATTCAGTGTGCATGCCTATGAGCGCTATCAATCGCTATTTACAGAGCAAACTGAGAGCAAACTTGAGAACCTGTTCCTGTTTGTAGATGCAAAAAAGATGTTCTTGCTGAACGTGGCGTCATTGCTGGGTCTACCGGTTGTCATCTACTTTTTTACCGGATCTTTTTTCTATATCGCACTGGCGGTCCTTGTATTACTGGTAATGCCGAAATTACTGCTCATGCGGATGGAGGCCAAGCGTAAGGAGAAACTAATTCATGCACTACCTGATGCATTGACACAGATTGCCAGTGGAATGACTGCCGGCCAGACCTTCATTTCAGCTGTGGAAACCATGGTGAATGAGACCAAGGGACCTATAAGTCAGGAATTTTCTCTGGTTCTAAGGGAGCAGAGGCTCGGTATGAGCCTGTCCGAAGCGATGGATAATCTTGCTGAACGAGTGCAGACCGAAGAATTGGATTTGGTGGTCACAGCAACGCAAATTGCAAATGATGTGGGTGGTAACCTATCGCAAATATTCCGCCGATTGTCGGATAGCCTGAGGCGGAAGATGGAGATGGAGGGCAAGATCAAGGCGCTCACATCTCAGGGAATCTTGCAGGGCTGGGTGGTCGGTTTATTGCCGTTCTTCATTATCGGCGCACTCTATTTTGTCGATCGTGAAAATATCGCACCAATATTCACCAATCTGCTTGGTTGGATCTTTTTAGCCGTCATAATAATCCTTGAGATTATTGGCGGGTTAATGATTCGAAAAATAGTCAATATAGATATTCCTGATTACCCCTAAACCTCAGCCATTCTCAAGAGGCGATATGGCATAGGTGGAGTGCGAAGAGCGGCAAAAAGCAATCGTTCAATCATGGCGGGTAAATCGAAACGGCGGTTAAACCGATATTCGAACTCAGCAAGATAACGCGACACATGTTTATCTCGAATCGCATGAAAAGTACCCAACAGACTGTTTTTGACATTACCCAATATCGTGTTTACCCATTTGAAGCACGAATACTGGACACTTTGGCGCCCACCACCCGTCACCATGGGGTTATGATGGCAATCAGCGGTTGTCACGCCACTAAAGCACCAAAGCCCATCGGTAAAGACTTCGCTGCCAGGCATCAAGCAGGAGCGGGCGTAGCGGGCGATTTCACGTTTGCGGAAGCCCCTTACACGACGCAGTTGAATTTTCATGGGCCTGCCGTCCCGCGTCGTCTCAACAGCAGCTACGAAAGGGATTTTGTTGCGCGACCCACGACCACGCTTACCGGCTTGCTCGCCTCCGAGATAAGCATCATCCAATTCGATGCGACCGGCCAGTTTTTTTCCACGCTCACGTTCCATCATCACCTGCATCAACTTATGCTTGAGTCGCCAGGCCGTATTGTAGTTCACCCCGATTTCGCGGGAAAGTTGCAGCGCCGAGATACTTTTCTTGCGTTGGGTCAACAGATAGATCGCAAGAAACCACGTTCTCAGCGGCAGCTTGGTGCCATGGAAGATGCTGCCGGCGGTCAGGGAAGTCTGATGATGGCACTTGTGACATTGATATATCTGACGCTTTTTGAGTTCACAGCCTGTTGTGTTGCCGCACTCAGGGCAGACATAGCCCGTCGGCCAGCGCAAATCATACAATGCCTGTCGACACTGATCCTCGGTCCCATATTGTTCCAGAAAATCGTGCAAACCAAGACCTTTTTGAAATTGAATAGTATTTCTCGGCATGATGAAATCCTCTTTTATTCAGTAGGTTCCATTATGCTTGCACCACAGGCTCAATAGCTGAGCCTCATGAGTAATCAGGTAACTATAAGTACAGACTTGACCCCATAACACATGACCCCATAACACACATAACATGCACATGAATTAGCAACGGTAATCAAATTCGATAACAAAACCAGCCACCGATAGGATAGGTCATCGACTACATGAACGCCGTCCGGTTATTGTCTAAAACTAAAACACCTCGATTACGGCAAAAGGATTGGCAGGCATAGCAGGAAATGCAAAGTGTTTGGTCGAATATTGGGAGCTTGCCGTCTGCGTCGGAGAATTGGATAGCGCCAGTGGGACAGACGCCAACACAACGTTTCGAGCGGGTGCAATCCGGCGTGAAGGATATTTTCCCGAATAGTTGATCTCGGATCACCCGGGATTTTTCCACCGATGATGCCTCTATGGCCTTAAGCAACAAAGCCCGTGTTGCCGGTACCCGTTTATTTCCGTATGGCTGTTGTTCCGCGCCGTCCTGCAGGCGCCCCACAATGATTGCGGCGGCTGAGGCCGAGCTCTCCCGGAATAATAAGAAAAACTGGCGACGTGAAAGCGATGGCGCCTGAAATTCGAGTTCTTCCCTGTTCTGTATCAATTTGACGGCATGACCGGGGACCAGATCCTTCAGCCGACCGTGGGTGGCAACGACGCTGTCCAGGATATGCCCGTTCGAGCATCCGCCACAAGCTGTCAGGTTGACGTGTAACCCATCAGGAAAAACCAGCGCAAATAGCACCATCACCTCCGGATTGGCCAAGTAGCCGAGGCACGAAAGCCGCACATGGGCATCAGTATCGGGCTGTCCGTTGCATCCGAGCACGGGAAGCGGATGGTCAGCGAGGTCAGACAGGAGGCGAGGTAGTGAAAGACCCGGGTAAGAGAGTGCTGCCGACGGACAGACCGAGAGACACGCTAAGCATTGGGTGCAAGCGCCGGTGTCGATGTGCAAACCTCCCTGGCCCCATGAAATGGTATCTATCGGACAAATGTCCATGCACTTGGTACAGCGATTGGTAGTGCAGCGATGACGGACACACCGTGATCGGTCGACGGTGACTGCCGTCTCGTTGGCTAGCGTCTTCAAGGCGTAGCCGCTAAATGGCACAATCATGGGAGCAACACCATGCCCGGCTGCCGCAGGGCATCAAGGACGAAGCGCCGGGTCAGGTCGGCGAGTTTTCCGTAAAATTCTGTGCACGACCCCTCTTTCATAGCCTCTGTAAACGGTATTATCCACTGACCCAGGTGATCGTCGAGCAAGTTGCGTTCCAACTCGGCTAAGCGGTTCCGTTCATTGGATTCAGTATGGCCGTCACCCAGGCGAGCGTTTAACAGATAGAGGAATTCCAACTCCACAGCCACATGGTCGGGCATCTCGGTGAACGCCTCGGCGACATGGAATCCGCCTTCACGGTAAAGGGCCATCACCGCCACGGTCGTATCGCCCATAACGACGTTACCGCGGTCCAGGTAAACCGATCCGTAGGGTTTGGATCGGATATTGAAAGGACCGAGGAACAGGCGGGTGTAATCGATCCGCAGGTCTTCATAGCCAATCTCACGGAAGCACACATTCATGGCTTGCGCTTCCGCGGCACATTCAGAGTCCAGGGTCGACAAAGCCTGTTCCAACTGGCCGAAGATGTCCTCTTCCAAAAAGGCTTCCTCTGGTTCGTAATAACAGGCACTGAGCATACGGCAGGCGTCTGCTTTAGCTTGATACCGGCGCTGTATGTCGTTTTGAAGGTCTTCCATGGAAATCCCTGTAAAGTAAAGGGCTGGGGCCATCGACCCCAGCGTTAAATCATTGTGAATGCGATCCTCAAACGGTAGGGTCGTTGTAACTTCGGATATAGAAGACGTTGGGCTCGGTGCCTTCCTCCTCCTTCAGCCGCGTCGCTTTGTGCGCCTTGAGAATCTTGGCTATCGTGCTGTTTGGGTCATTCTGGTCGCCAAAGATCCGGGCGTCGGCCGGGCAGGTCTCAACACATGCCGGCAGCTTACCGACGCTGGTTCTGTGGTAACAGAAGGTACATTTCTCGATAATGCCCATGTTGCGCACTGGCGGGTAGTCGCCTGAATTGAACCTGTTCTCGCTGGGCGGTGTCGCACCAGCCGCTTTGGCCACCTCGGCTCCGGATGCCGTGCATCCGGCAATGGCCGGGCTCTCATCGCGCCATTCCGGATGGACCGGAAAATCGAACTGATTGAAACTGATGACGCTGTAGCTTCCGCCGTCGAGACTGGAATCGTCCAGCTCCTGAGAACTATAGGGGCAGGCGTCCAGGCAGGCACCGCAGCCAATGCACCTTTCCTGGTTGAAGAGCGTCGTATTGTCGGGCGCCTTGAACATCGCCTTGGGTTCGGTGGGACATTCTTCGATACAGGGAGGATTGCTGCAGTGATTGCACAGCACCGGCATCTGCACGTAGGTTGTGTTCGGGAACTCGCCCTCTGTCTTCATGACGAAGTCGGCCCAGTTGAAACTCTGATTGTGGGCCCGAGCCTGGGTGTTGTTTTCTGCCTTGCAGGCCAACGCACAACTGCCGCAGCCTGTGCATTGGTGTAGATCGATTACCATTCCGTATTTAACTGACATGGTCTTATCCCCTTAGTAATTCGGTCGATGGTTAGATCTTCTGGATCTTGACGCGCGATACGGCATGACGGGCCGTCGAGCCGCTAAGGCGGTCGTAATCGGCCGGCAGCAGTTCGTTGTTGTTGAACCCACGCGGGACATGCTTGCCGTAGTCCGCGCTGGCCAACCGGCCGTAGGCCCAGTGGCCCATGCCGAAGGTCTTGTTGACCGTGCCCGGGCGAACGCCTTCCCAGAGTTTGACTTGAATTTTCACACTCTTTTCTGGCGATGTTACCGTTACCCAGTCTCCGTCTGTCAGCTTCAGTTTCTGGGCATCCTTGGGATTGATCTTGAGGACGTCTGTGTGACTGATGTCGCCCGGATCGACCTTCTTGAACTCATAGAATTCGTTTAAATTCTGTGACCGACCCTCGCGGCTCAACCGGCTACGGCTGTCCATGAAGACGAATGGAAATTCTTTTTCGTCGCCATGGTATTTAGCCGGTTCCCAATGCGGCACAAAGACCTGCTCGCCGCGACCCGCGTATTGGGTGACTTCCATGACCTTGTCGATGCTGACCTCGTACTTCTCGGCGTGCATGCCGAGCACCTTCTTCAGAGTCTCGCTGTAGAATTCGAACTTCTTGGTCTCGGTCTTGAAGCCCTTCTCCCACTTTTTCTTGAAGGGATACTGGTCGGACTGCCAAAGGCCAAGCTTCACGTATTCCTGCCACCCGTTGATTTTGTCGCCACTGTGGTACTTGGCGGGATTCCACTGCTTCTCGGTCATGACCTTGACGACGATTTGGGCGAACTGCGCCTCGTTTTCAGCAGCCTTGCCGGTTTCAGGATCCTTCAATTCGGTTTGGAAGTAGTCGAACAGGTTCGGGAAGCCTTTTTCCTTCAGCTTCTTGGCCAGCATCCAGACCACTTCGGTCTCGTCGATACGGGTGTCCCATAGGGGCTTGACCAAAGGCTGCTGCAGGCCGATGTAGCTGTAGCGGTTGTACTTGCTCGGCACCAGGCCCCAGCGTTCGAACATATGGAACGATGCCGGCAGGACGATATCGGCAAACTGGCTCATCTCCGACGGATTGGTCACGATATGCGCGAAGAAGGGAACCTTCTCCAACGCCTTTTCCCAACGGGTCGCACCGGTGCACGAGAAGGCGAAATTGTTCCAATAACCGATAGCCACTTTGATTTCGTAAGGATCTTCGTCGAGGATTCCATCGGCCGCCCGGTTTGTGACCACGCCGCCGCCCGGTTTTTTCTTGAGTGAGGGGAATTCAAGGGTGCCACGCTGGTCGATCTTCTTGTGTTTCACCCCTTTTTGGGCGATTTCGTCCAGGTACGGCTTGAATTTCTCATTATAAAGCGGAATGTGGGTATAGGGCGCCTTCATCTTCTGCAGTGTGCCACCCTTGTTGTCGGCGCCGCCGACCAGACCGTTGAGGGCATGGGCTGCAAGGGCGCCATAGGCGCCGCGTGGCTGCATGGCGGCACCCGGCGCCATCCAGACCATTACGTTGGGCGCTGCTTTTCCGAAACCGATCGCCACGCGCCGGATCTGTTCCGCCGGCACCAGGCAAATCTTTTCCGCCCATTCGGGAGTCCGGTCCTTGAGCTCGAGGTTCCACCACTTGACGACACCATGGGTGAGTTTTTCGTCGAACGCCGCCTCGTCCACCATCGCGCCGGTCTTGAAGGCGTTGACACCGTCCTTGAAGTCACCGACGAACTCCCGGCTCCATAGCCCTTCAGTCAGAATGACATGTGCGAGTGCGAGGGCAAGCGCACTGTCTTCCCCCGGTTTGACCGGCATCCATTCGTGGGCCTTGGATGCGGTCGCCGAAAGGCGCGGGTCCACCGCGACAACGGTCGCCTGATCGAGAACCTTGCCCCATTGGCGGATGGCGTTGGGTACCTGGCGGTTGGAGGCGATGGGATCGCCGCCGAAGCAGATCACGTATTTGCTGTTCTCCAGGTCGTAATCGCGATAGTCCCAATAACCTTCGGTGTAGTAGGCGCCGAACTTTTCCGCCTCGGCGCAGATGGCGCTGTGGGAGATGTTGTTGGGGGAGCCGAAAATCCTGGGCAGCGCACCATAGATGACGTCGCGGCAATAGGTATAGCGGCCGCGCATCAGCATAAACTTTTCCGTTTCGTTGTTTTTGCGCAGTTCCATCATCTTGTCAGCGATGGTGCCCAACGCCTCGTCCCATGAAATCGGAACGAATTTGGGGTCGACGCCGCGCCCCTTCTTCGGATTGGTGCGCTTCATCGGCACCTTGATGCGGTCGGGATCGTACATCTGCCCGATGGCCAGATGCCCACGTGGACAGACGTAGCCATTATTGCTCTTGGAAAGATGATGGCCGCGGACCTTGACCACCCGGCCTTCCTGAACGAAGGCCTCGGCAGCGCACCAGGAGGTGCAGCCCTGGCAGACGGTGGGTACCCATTTGCCTTCACCGGGAGAGGCGGGCTTGGGCGCGGGACCATCGGCTGGCGGATCTTCAGCCATAGCCTCGGGCGCCATGGCGGAGGTCGCGATGAGACCGCCGGTCGCGACCGAACTTCTTATAAAATCTCTACGATTAAGTTTCATGCTCCTCCTCCTACTGGGTCTTTTCAGGAAAATCCTGAGCAGTGTTCAAGAATCGATGACATGGGGAGAACCAAGCCTCAGTTCTCCACGAGTCGGAAAATCAGGTGTTCGATTTTTCTTCGTCTTCGATTTCTTCCCAACCGGTAATCATCGCCTTGATATGCGCGGTAGGGGTATGTCCGGCAGTGGCCAGGTAGACATGGACGATCAGGAAGATCAACATCAGGTAGGCAGCACTGGCATGCGCCACAGCTACCCACTCCAGTGGCAGGTTCGCCAATCCGTACTCGGGCCAGACATCGTAAAACAGGTAGAGCCAACCGCTGAACCAGATGGTCGGTCCAATCACAAGCAACACAAACAGATAGGCGAGGCGCTGCAGCGGATTATGCTTGTGCCGCGTGGTCTGCCGGAACGGGTGCGGGGCATCGGTGAAGATGCCGACCGCGTAGTACTTGATCATGGCGTCGGCCTTCTCCAGTGTGGGCATGTACTGCTTCCACTCACCGGTGGTGAAGTGCCAGAAGATGGCGAAGATCCAGAGGCCGACCAGGGTCCAGGCAGCGATGGTGTGGTAGCCGACCACCTGCTCGAAGCCGAACAGGGAGTAGATTCCGTGCACCTCAAAGCCAGTAACCAGCAGGATAATGATCAGCGCCGCCTGGGACCAGTGCCAGAAGCGCTCGAAACGTTTGAATACGTAGATTTTCTTTGGCATGACTTTATCCCTTCTTTTGGCTTGAGACAACACGTATCGCGCCGTGCAGGAGCACGCCAATCAGCGCCAGCAACGCCATGGTCAAGAACAGTTTGTCGAGTATGGGTAGGCTGCCGATGCCCGGCATATAAAGACCTTCGACATCTTTCATGCGTCCATCCCTGCTGTGACAAGACACGCAGGCGAGGGAATCCTCGGCCGGCGCGACCATATGATTGACGGGTATGCGCATTTCGGTTTCGACAAAGCCAACCTCGCCGCTGAACTCCCGGCCCGCCACCTTCATTGCGGCATCGATGGACGCTGTCCAGTCAAAGGTCTTCCAGTAGCCGTCATTCTTTTTTCCGAACAGACTCGCCGGCACGAGGGTCGCCTTTTCCGCATCGATAGGTTGTTTCCCGCGCAAGGTCTTGACCTGCCATATACGGGCTTTGGGATCATCAGGGCCACCGGTTAGCGTATTAAGCTGCACGACCCCGCCGGGATCGATGCTGTCATCCATGGTCGTGAATTCGATCCGGCCACTGAACCAGACGTATTCCGGCACCAAGTTCTCGGCCCACTGAGCGCTTCCCCGTTGTGAAGAGTATGTGATGCGCCCCTCGCCATCCTTTTCGACGATCGCCTTGCCCTTTTCATTGAGGCGACCGGCCGTCGACCAATCCCAATAGGTTTTCGTCGGCAGGCCGCCGCGCGCCAGCGCGGGGATATGGCATGTCTGGCAGGCGATCCGGTCTACGTGATTGTTTAGCTTGGGGTTGGCGCCTTCCGGGTGGGGCATCAGGCCGTGGCAGGATTCGCAGGTGGCGCGGCTGCCGCCAACGACGTCAACGCCGTGTTCATCCTTGCTCTCGGGCTCGTACTGGCTACCACGCATCTGATGCCATTCGGTTTTATGGCAGGTGGTGCAGCTATAACCGAGCCCGTCTTGCGCCATGTGCACGTCGAGGTGGCGGGGGGCCGTCGCCAGCGATGAATCGAGGTCCCCCTGTTTGATGCCATCGCCCCCGTCGCTGTAGAAATGGCAGCCACCACAGGATTGCACGGTTGGCTTTCCGATCTGTTTCGCCAGTTCAGAATAATTCGGTTTGCGGACCACCTCACGCGCCTTGGACTTGTCCCATTCCACATGGCAGGCTGAACACTTGACACGCAGCTGGTGCATTTTGTTGGACGCATAGGTCCCGGTGGTATCATGACAGGCAAGGCAATCGACCTGCTCCTCGGCCGTGAAGCCGAAACCTTCATCCTTCCATTCGTTGCTGATGTGGCACCGGGCGCAATAGGGTCCGTTCGACGAGATCGCGACCATCGTGCTGTTCAGGACGTTCCGCTTGCCGAGCAACTGTCCCGTCTTGTCGTTCGGAATTTCCCAGTTCCAGTGACTGGATGCATGCACCTGCTTGGCGGCCAGGTTATGGCAACTGAGGCATGCTTTCGTCAGCTCCATGCCGGACTTAAATCTCTGCTGCAAGACCTCAAAGCTGGAATGGTCGGCGGTCGATAGTTGCGAGGGTGCTTGAGTGACCGTTTCCGGCACTTTTTCAAAAGCCCCGTGGGAGCTGTTGAGAGTCAATCCTAAAAAAAAGAACGACATCAAGCACCCTAGACAAAAATGGAGACCCCCCAGCTCTGCTGGGGAGGCATCAACAGTTTGACAGAAACAGTAGTCTCATAGTAACCCCAAAGCGTGAGCCGCCAAGCAACACGCTAAGGAGAAACCATGAGACAAGTAGAAAGTTTAAGCCACACGAGATGGGAGTGTAAGTACCATATTGTTTCCTGATTACTCATGAGGCTCAGCTATTGAGCCTGTGGTGCAAGCATAATGGAACCTACTGAATAAAAGAGGATTTCATCATGCCGAGAAATACTATTCAATTTCAAAAAGGTCTTGGTTTGCACGATTTTCTGGAACAATATGGGACCGAGGATCAGTGTCGACAGGCATTGTATGATTTGCGCTGGCCGACGGGCTATGTCTGCCCTGAGTGCGGCAACACAACAGGCTGTGAACTCAAAAAGCGTCAGATATATCAATGTCACAAGTGCCATCATCAGACTTCCCTGACCGCCGGCAGCATCTTCCATGGCACCAAGCTGCCGCTGGGAACGTGGTTTCTTGCGATCTATCTGTTGATCCAACGCAAGAAAAGTATCTCGGCGCTGCAACTTTCCCGCGAAATCGGGGTGAACTACAATACGGCCTGGCGACTCAAGCATAAGTTGATGCAGGTGATGATGGAACGTGAGCGTGGAAAAAAACTGGCCGGTCGCATCGAATTGGATGATGCTTATCTCGGAGGCGAGCAAGCCGGTAAGCGTGGTCGTGGGTCGCGCAACAAAATCCCTTTCGTAGCTGCTGTTGAGACGACGCGGGACGGCAGGCCCATGAAAATTCAACTGCGTCGTGTAAGGGGCTTCCGCAAACGTGAAATCGCCCGCTACGCCCGCTCCTGCTTGATGCCTGGCAGCGAAGTCTTTACCGATGGGCTTTGGTGCTTTAGTGGCGTGACAACCGCTGATTGCCATCATAACCCCATGGTGACGGGTGGTGGGCGCCAAAGTGTCCAGTATTCGTGCTTCAAATGGGTAAACACGATGTTGGGTAATGTCAAAAACAGTCTGTTGGGTACTTTTCATGCGATTCGAGATAAACATGTGTCGCGTTATCTTGCTGAGTTCGAATATCGGTTTAACCGCCGTTTCGATTTACCCGCCATGATTGAACGATTGCTTTTTGCCGCTCTTCGCACTCCACCTATGCCATATCGCCTCTTGAGAATGGCTGAGGTTTAGGGGTAATCAGGATTGGTTTTGACCTCATATCCTCCCTTGTCATTGGACAGAATCTTCTCAACCCGCTCATGGTAATTGATTTTTACACCGGTTTTTTTCTCTACTTTCTGCCAGAATTCCAGCAGTTTCTCCTTGGTTGTTTCGGTGAATTTCACCTCGCCGACCAGCGGCATTTTGACGGGCGCGGTCATCACCAATTTCCCCCGGGGGAATTGAAATACGGTTCCCCCCAAGGATTCCTGTTCAACGGTCTTGTATTTTAATTTTTTCTCCATGGATCTGAGGGAGGCGCAAAACCCGGCCGGTCCGGCACCGACTATTAAGACATCCAGCGGTGCGGAGGCGGAGGCGGAGGCGCCGTTATTGAGATCGTCGACAATGTAATCCAGTGCTTTATATCCCTGTTCGATGGCGTTCCTGATCAGTCCCATGCCACCCAATTCACCGGCAATAAAGATACCGGGCATGCTCGTCTCGAAGTTGGGTTTCAGGAGCGGGATGTCCACGCCGCGCTTTTCGGTACCGAATACCAGGGTGATGGCATCGAACGGGCAGGCGGTCTTGCAGGCGCCGTGACCGATGCAGTTGGTAGGTGCGATCAGTTCCGCCTTGTTGTCGATCAGGCCAAGTACAGGATGATTCGCCTGTTCCGGACAGGCCTTGACGCAGGTGCCGCAGCCCATGCACTTCCCCGCGTCGATTAACGGATGGAGTGAGGCGGGTTCTGTCAAACCGGCCTCGAACTCCTCGGTCTTCAGTGCGAGGTTCCGTTTGCTTTTGCGCTTTGTATAGACGGCATAGATTAACCATACAGAAATTATGGGTAGGGCGTATATCATATATAGGTCTAGGGAGTACTGCATCTTACTGTCGGTACTCAAAATTTCAGAGAGTGTTGTAGTTCACATTTCATTAGCTAAGAACGCCTGAATTTTACAGCCTTATTCATCATTTCGGTCTCTCTGTCGAAAACATAAATGATGTCAGAGTGTGTTTTTGTGAAGCTCTTCATGGATGGGAAAAATGTCCCAATATAAGATTGCTGCATGTATTCGACTGAGGCTGATCATAAGATACAACTCAATAAAAATTTAATAAGTAACAAAATTCATACCAGTTTATAGGTGATATTGATGAATACAGCCGCAATTCCGGCCAGCGTTAATGAGACAGTTCTTGATAGGATTCTCTCCGCATGGCAGCAACGAGCAGGCCTAATCACAACCCTAGGATTTACATTGTTTTCCATGCTTTTGCTCTATATGGGATGGCTGAATCATACAGAAGCGGTATGGACAGCGGAATCTGGATGGGGATATTGGTTCGGAATTGTCGGTGGCAGCCTGATGCTGATGTTGTTGCTCTATCCCATGCGCAAGCGGCTTCACTTCATGAACAAGTGGCTGACGGTCAAGTTCTGGTTTCGCCTGCACATGGTATTTGGTGTTCTGGGACCTGTATTGATCATGATGCATTCGAGTTTCCACATTGGCTCGCTGAATGGACAGGTGGCCCTTTACAGCATGCTGTTCGTGGCCATCAGTGGCCTGTTCGGCCGTTATTTCTATACCCGAATCCATTATGGTTTGTATGGTAAAAAGGCCACGTTCGCCTCTCTGCATGCGGACTCGGCGGAGTTGAATCAAAAACTCGGTCCCCTGTTCGAGCTCCAGCCCAGGGCGCGCGAGATGATGAAGCAGTATGAGAAAATGGTCATGGAAGCCCCTAAAGGTCCGATTGCCAGCGCCAAGCACTGGTTCAAGATGCGACTCATGTCCGTCAGGATCTACCCGACTGTAATGCGCGCATTGAATAAAAAACTCTTGGCAGCCGGTCATTGAAAGAACTGGAACAGGGCCAAAGTACGGCGCAAACAACTTCGTATCCGGAAAATACTGCTGACACATCGCAGTGTACTTCGACAGATTCTCGAGCTACATTTCTACGAGAGGCTATTCGCTATTTGGCATCTGCTTCATATGCCGCTGTTCATCATGATGGTGATAACTGGTTTTGTGCATGTCTATGCTGTTCATGCTTATTAATTAACGAGTAACTGTTTTTTTAGATTCGTGATGATACGAAATGGCTGCTATGCCTTTTGTCTGTGTCTACTCATGCTTTGCTCTATTTCTCCTGTCATGGCTGGGAAGCTGGATCTTATTTTGATGCCCGGTCCGGTTATTTCTGGTCATGCCGAGTTTGAGGAAAAGTGCGAAAGCTGCCACGAGACACTGAAAAAGGCTGAACAGGTGGAACGTTGCCTCTCATGTCACGACCATAGTGATGTCGCCAAGGACATCGAACAGGGGATCGGGTATCACGGCAGGCTTGATCAGGAACAGGCAAAAAACTGTAAGCGTTGCCATACGGAACACAAGGGACGGGAGCGGGACATTGTCAATCTGGACAGCGAATCGTTCGATCACAGTCAAACCGATTTCAGTCTCAAGGGAGCTCATACAACCCTGACATGTCAACTCTGTCATACTCAGGAGTACAAGAAATACAGCCAGGCGCCTTCACTCTGTTTCGATTGCCATGAATCCGATGATGCCCACAAAGGAAAGCTTGGTAAGGAGTGTGAAATCTGCCATAACGAAAAGAGCTGGAGCAAACAGACCTTCGACCACGACCTTGATACGGAATACCCGCTCAGTGGCAAGCACAGAGAACTGGATTGCAGATTGTGTCATGCCGATGATCACTACAAGAACACCCCAAAGGAGTGTGTCGGCTGCCATCTGATCAATGATGCGCACAATGGGCGCTATGGCAAGGTGTGCGCCAAGTGCCACAGTACGGAAGGGTGGAAAGAACTTGTCTTCAATCACACTGCGGATACCGAATTTCCACTGGAGGGTCGGCATAAGGATGTCCCTTGCGACACCTGCCATAAGCGGGGTCCGTATGATAAAAAGCCCGCCAAGCGCTGTTTTTCATGCCATGAAAAAGATGATGTGCACAAAGGCCGCAATGGTGAGAAGTGCGAGGATTGTCACAGCGCCGAGAGCTGGACCAAAGTGATGTTCGAGCATGGCAATGACACCCAGTTCCCACTCAAGGGCAAACATCAGGACCTAGTCTGTACCGCCTGCCATCGCACAGTGGCGATGGACGACCTTCAAGAGGCCGATTGTATCACTTGTCATCGGCCCATCGATGTGCATAAGAATGAGCTGGGTGAGGATTGCGGTTATTGCCATATTGAACAGGGATGGAACGTTAAACTCTTTTTCGAGCACGACATCACCCGTTTTCCCCTGATCGGCATCCACAGTGTCACCACTTGTGAATCCTGCCATCTGAATGCCGAATTTCAACAAACCGATACTGCCTGCCTTGCCTGCCACGAGACCGAAGAGCCCCATGAGGGCCGCATGGGGGAGAAGTGCGGTGACTGCCACAATCCCAATGCCTGGCTATTGTGGACCTTCGATCATGATACCCAGACTGACTTTCCGCTGGAGGGTAAGCACGGAGAAATCTACTGTGACAAATGCCATCGGACGGATCTGACAGAACATAAACAATCCGCTAACCACTGCTACGGCTGTCACCGGGGGGATGACATACATCGCGGCGGCTTCGGCCGTCACTGCGATCGTTGCCATAGCACAGAGACCTTCGAGGATCCGGTCATTCGTTGACTGTCATCGGAATGGACAAATGATGAATATGACTCAGAACGGCAAAACAGCGTCCGATAACGGATTCACTCAAATTACTTGGTTGGTGCTGATGCTGGCTGTGATTTACAGCGGGTTATTCAGCAGTCCTGCATCAGCGGTATCCACTGATTACGACCATTTCTCCACAGGGTTTCCGCTCACCGGCGAGCATCGCAATGTGGAGTGTGACCAATGCCACGACACAGGACAGTTCGCTGGAACCCCCGTATTGTGTAACGGGTGCCATAACGATACCGATGCCGCAGGCAAGTCGATGGATCACATTCGCAGCGATGACCAGTGCGACGACTGCCATACCACGGTCGGTTGGCATGTGGCCCGCTTTGATCACGGCAGCATTTCCGGTGACTGTTTTGCCTGCCACAACGGCAGTGCCGCTCAGGGCAAGGGAAGTGATCATATCCTGTCGGGCAATACCTGCGAATTCTGCCATTCAACCTTCAGCTGGGCGAGGGTCAGTCATGTAGACCACACCCAGGTGACCGGTACCTGTGAAAGCTGCCACAACGGCGATATCGCGGCGGGCAAGCATGCCAGCCATATCGCCACCAACGATCCGTGCGATACCTGTCATATCACCCAAAGCTGGCTGCTGGTCTTCTTCGACCACTCGGATGTGGTCAGCGGCACCTGTGAGACCTGCCACAACGGGGTCAGTGCTACCGGTAAATCCGCGTCCCATATCGTCACCTTTGAGCCCTGCGACCTTTGCCACACCACCAATGGCTGGCAGGTTGCCAACTTCTCCCACGCCGGCATCGGCGACAACTGTGCGACCTGCCACAACGGTGTCAGTGCCACCGGTAAGAATGTCGGCCACCTGAATACGACCGCACCCTGTGAGCTCTGCCATACCTCAACCAACTCCTGGTTGGTCGTCAATTTCATCCATGGGGAGGAGGCATTCGGACAGTGCTCGACCTGTCATGACGGTGTTACACAGCCGGGCAAGCATGCGCAACATATCCAGACTACTGCGGAATGCGACCGCTGCCATACTTCGACCGAGTCCTGGGATCAGGTCGGCTTCGATCACAGTGAAGTAGCGCCGGGAACCTGTGCCTCCTGTCATGATGGCGTGCAGGCGCCCGGCAAGCACGCCACCCATATCCAGACAACCGAGCAGTGCGATACCTGTCATAACTCCACAAACGACTGGGCCAACACCAGTTTCGATCACTCCGGTGTCGAGACTGCGGGTCTCTGTTCGAGCTGTCACGATGGAATTACCGCCACCGGCAAGCATGCCGCCCATATCCAGACCACTGAACAGTGTGATACCTGTCATGGCTCGACCAATGCCTGGAATGTGGTTACTTTCAATCACCCGGCGGATGTGGCTGGTCGCTGTTCAACCTGCCATAACGGTATTCAGGCCACCGGCAAACATGGCAACCATCTGCAGACCAACGGGGAGTGCGATACCTGCCATGTCATTACCGCATGGAATGTATCCAACTTTGATCATAGCGGTATTACCAGCGGCTGCGAGTCCTGCCATGACGGTGTGATTGCAACCGGTAAGCATGGCAGCCATATCCCCACCACTTCCTCCTGCGAGGCCTGTCACTCTACCAATGACTGGACCCTCGACAACTTTTCTCACGCGGGTGTCTCTGGCACGTGTGAATCCTGCCATGATGGCAATATCGCCACCGGCAAGCATGGCAATCATATCCCCACCAACACGTCCTGCGACAATTGCCACAACACCACCGGCTGGGCGATCAACAACTTCAACCACGAAGGTGTGACCGGCAGCTGCCAGTCCTGTCACGACGGTGTGCTCGCCACCGGCAAGCACGATGCCCATGTGGCTACCACCGCGGCCTGCGAGGGCTGTCATACCTCGACCACCAGTTGGGCGGAGATCAATTTCGACCACTCGATCGTCACCGGCGCCTGCGAAAGCTGTCATGACGGCGTCATTGCCACAGGTAAATCGGCGGATCATGTCGAGACTACGGCTGCATGTGACAACTGTCATATCTCGAATGAGACCTGGACCAGTGTCAGATTCGACCACAGCGGCATTACCAGCGGATGCGAAAGCTGCCACAATAATGTGGATGCGATCGGTAAACCCGATACCCATATTCCGACCACCGAGCCTTGCGAAAACTGCCATAATACGGTGACCTGGAGCACCGGCAGATTCGATCATGCCAATGTGGCCGGCGCCTGCTCAAGCTGTCACGACGGTACCACCGCCACCGGTAAACCGGCGCAGCATATCCTTACCGATGCCCAGTGCGACAGCTGTCATACCTCGACCATCAACTGGACACTGATCAGCTTCAATCATGACAATTTCCAGGTGAGCGGAAGATGTTCCGACTGCCATGACGGCACACTGGTGACGGGTAAACATGCCCAGCATATCGAGACCACGGCCCAATGCGACAGCTGTCATCTCTCTACCCTGGTCTGGACCGACACCAGTTTCGATCACAGCGGTGTCAACACTGCGGGTGCCTGTTCCACCTGCCATGACGGGACAACCGCTACCGGCAAACATCCCAGCCATCTCACGACCACAGAAGAGTGCGATATCTGCCATACTTCGACCACCTCATGGTTGCGGGTGACATTCGATCACAGTTCGGTACCCACCGCGGGGGTATGCTCCAGCTGCCACAACGGTATCCAGGCCACCGGCAAGCATGCCACCCATATCGATACCAATTCCCAATGCGACGTATGTCATACCACGAATGGCTGGACGGTCACGACTTTCGATCATAGCGGGGTTACCGATCCTTGCGAGTCCTGCCATGACGGCAATACCGCCACCGGCAAACATGCGGCCCACATCCCCACCACCTCGGCCTGTGATGTCTGCCATACCACCAATGACTGGACCATGGCCGGCTTCAGTCACGCCGCGGTGGTCGATCCCTGCGAGGTATGCCACAACGGTGATATCGCCACCGGCAAGAGTCCATCCCATGTGCTGACCAATGCGCCGTGCGACACCTGCCACAACACCAACAGTTGGCAGATCAGCAGTTTCAACCACGAAGGCGTGACCGGGAGCTGTTCATCATGCCATGACGGGGTGCAGGCGACCGGCAAGCATGCCGCCCACGTGGCCACGACGGCCTCCTGCGAGGCTTGTCATACCTCCACCAACAGCTGGTTGCAGATCAATTTCGATCACTCCGTGGTAACGGGCACCTGTGCCAGCTGTCACGATGGCAATACCGCCACCGGCAAGCCGGTCGATCATGTCCAGACCGACGCCGCGTGTGATAATTGCCATATCTCCAATACCACCTGGTTGAACGTGCGGTTCGACCATACCGGCATCGTTGCGGGATGCGAAAGCTGCCACAACAATGTGGACGCCACCGGCAAGCCGGCGACCCATATTCCGACCACCAGGCCGTGTGAGGATTGCCATACCACCGTGACCTGGGCCACCGGCACCTTCGATCACGCGGGTGTCGTCGGCACCTGCTCGAGCTGTCACAACGGCACCACGGCAACCGGCAAACACGCTACCCATGTGAATACAAACGGGCAGTGCGACAGCTGTCATAACTCCACCGTGACCTGGCAATCGGTTAATTTCGATCACAGTACGGTCACTGGTACCTGCTCGAGCTGTCACAATGGCACCACGGCCACCGGCAAGTCGGCCAGTCATGTGGCCACCAATGCGGAGTGCGATATCTGCCACATCTCGCAGAACAACTGGACCGCCGTGAACTTCGACCATTCGGTGGCGATAGGCGTCTGCTCCAGCTGTCACAACGGCACCACCGCGACCGGGAAGCCGGTTAACCACATCCAGACGACTTCGGAATGCGATGCCTGCCATATCTCCCAGACCAACTGGCTGGCGGTACAGTTCGATCACACCAACGCAGCTGGCAACTGTTCGAACTGTCATGACGGCATAACCGCAACCGGTAAGGATCCCGGACACGTACCAACCACCGCGCAGTGCGATGATTGCCATCTCTCCACATCCAACTGGCTGAATGTCCGTTTTGTTCATGGCAATGTGGCCGGCACCTGTTCCACCTGCCACAACGGTGTTACCGCGACCGGTAAGCATGCCTCACATATATCAACCTCGGCTCAGTGCGACGTATGCCATACCTCAACGTCCGACTGGCAAAGTGTGAACTTCAGTCACAGTGGAATAACCACAGGCTGCTCAAGTTGCCACAATGGCACACTGGCCACCGGTAAGCCGGCCAACCACATACCGACGACGGAAGAGTGCAACGTCTGCCACTTGTCCACCAGCAACTGGCTGAATGTGAGATTCAGCCATAGCGGTGTGGCCGGCACCTGCTCCAACTGCCACAACGGCAATTTCGCCACTGGCATGCCGCCCGGACATGTGCAGACCACGGCCCAATGCGATAACTGTCATACCTCCACCACCACATGGACCGAGGTGACCTTCGATCACACCGGCGTCACCGGGAACTGTGACGCCTGCCATAACGGAACCATTGCCACAGGTAAGCCTACAGGACATTTCGTGACCACTGTTCAGTGCGATAACTGCCATACCACGAACGGGTGGCTGCCGGTGACCAATTACAGTCATATATCCAGTCGATATCCGGGGGACCATCGGGGTAACTTCGGCTGTAATGTCTGCCATACCAGCAACAACGAATCAGTGCCCTGGCCATACCCGACCTATGCAGGGTCATGCGCTGGCTGTCATGCAGGTGACTATGATCGTGGCGAAGACGACCACAATGGTCTCAGTAATGATCGAAACTGTGGCCAGAGCGGTTGTCACAGGGTCAGTGATCGCGAGTGGTGATAGGGATTTCCTTACCTGATAATCTTCATTGCTTTGGAGATTATCAGGTAAATGGCCACAATTTTTCACTGTTTCTGAACATGTCTTGGGATTGCTGTTGGTTATTGACCTGTTGCAACCAACGGTACAGCTTGAAAAAATCTATGCGGTCTTCATCCATATCAATCGGGTAATAAGCGAGTGCGGCATAACTATCAATCATGGATCCAACACGGGCTGTTGCTGCTTGTATTGCTTTGTTCATGGCAGGCAGGTGCAGCGACCCGAGTCCTTGATCGTATCGAATTACAGACTGAAGGCGAGGACAACATCATCTCTGTCTATTTCAATATCCCCGTTCGATATGTTTCCCATCTGATCAACGAGTCCGGTAATGAAGTCGGAGTACAGCTGAAGCTTGGTCAGACCGCCGATATCGAGCTGACCGATCTGGTTGAGACCGATCAGCTGACCTGGAGTCCGAGCGCAGCGGTCCCATTGGAGAAGGTGGAATTTCAAGGCAATATCATCGGTACATCCACCCTGCTGGTATCCTTTGCCACTCCAGTGAGCAATGTGAAAATACGGCAGGGACGCGACTTCTATGTCATGCAGTTTATCCTGCCGGAATCACCGCGGGTCTCGGGTATGGCGGGTACGTTTGCCAAGGCCGTCGACGTCCCGGTACCGGAAACCCGTGCGCCGCTAAGTGTTAAATCGTTGCCCCTGGTCATCTATGTGATCAATCTCGATACCCAGTCGGAACCTGTGGATTTTACCCAGATTGCACCTGTGGCGGTGGGTGAAAATCAGTTGCTCTACACCATCAAGACCAAGGTGGAGGAGCGCACCCTGTACCGATTGCGCTTAGGTTTCTTTCGCACCAAGCTTGAGGCACGGGAGCAACTGAAGGCAGTAAAGAATTTCTATCCCGATGCCTGGATCGACACCGCGGATATCCAGGAGCGGCGGCAAGCCTTTTTTGATCGGGGGATAGAGCATATCTTCAGGGACGGACTGATGGAAGAACCGCAGCTGGTGGACGTGGATCCCCGGCTTACCGAGATGATGGAAGTAATCCGCCGCACCATAACTGCGGGGGAGTATGCGAAGGCGGTCAGGTTACTCGAGGCGCTGCTGGAGGAGCCCGAGAATATCTACTCAAAAGAGGCCCTCGAACTCTTGGGTCTCTCACGCGAGAGAAACAACCAGATCGCCCATGCCAAGGGGGAGTATCGTCGCTATCTGGAGAAGTATCCGGAAGGCGAGGATGCCGAGCGTGTCTGGCAACGCCTGCTGGGTCTGGAAACCGCACCCATGCGGCCAAAGGAGTCACTGCGTAAAAAACAGCAGGAGGAAGAGGGCGAGGATGGACCGAAGGCGGTATGGGATACCTATGGCAGCATCTCCCAGAACTACCGCAGGGACAGCATCGACAGCCCGTTTGTCGAGGATGAGGACAGTGTCACCCGGTCGGAGATCGAGACCTTCATCGATCTGAATTCGAGACGTAAGAGTGTCGATTTCGATATGCGTTTCAAGGTTACCGGCAGCTATATCCTGGACCTGTTGGATGACGGTGACGGAAATGACACCACTCTCAGTGACGCCTATATCGACGTCGAGCACCTCGACAGTCGTACCAGTGCCCGTTTCGGTCGCCAGCGCTTGCGTTCCAGCGGTATCCTGAACCGTTTCGACGGTCTAGACAAAAATGGAGACCCCCCAGCTCTGCTGGGGAGGCATCAACAGTTTGACAGAAACAGGAGTCTCATAGTAACCCCAAAGCGTGAGCCGCCAAGCAACACGCTAAGGAGAAACCATGAGACAAGTAGAAAGTTTAAGCCACACGAGATGGGAGTGTAAGTACCATATTGTGTTTATCCCGAAGTACCGGAGGAAGACGCTTTTTGGGCAGATCAGGCAGGAGCTTGGAGAGGTATTTCATCGGCTGGCGAGGCAGAAAGAGAGTTTGATAGAGGAAGGGCATGTTATGGCTGATCATGTTCATATGATGATATCGATACCACCAAAATATGCGGTATCGCAGGTAGTTGGGTTTATCAAAGGTAAAAGTGCGATCCACATAGCCCGTACCTACCTGGGTCGGAAAAGGAACTATGTTGGCCATCATTTCTGGGCCAGGGGATATTTTACCTCGACGGTAGGCAGGGATGAGCAGGTGATTCGGGAGTATATACGGCAGCAGGAAGCGGAAGACCGTAGGATTGATCAGTTACAGTTGATGTAACAGCCCCTTTGAGGGGCTCAAGGAGCCAATAGGCTCCGTTTTACAGACCGCTTCGAGCGGTTCACAACTAAAGCCCCCGGCTTTGCCGGGGGATACTTACTGCTGGGCTACCAGTTGACTCCTGATATCACCCTTCGGGCGACGGCTGGTTTACCGGTTGAACGGTCGCGCGATACCTTTTTGAACGATCACAAGCAGTTCGCCGGCCTCAGTGCCGACATCTCAAGCATCTTCGAAAATTGGGATCTCAGCCTGTTCTTAGTGGAACAGCGTGTCGATGATCTGGTCGACAGAAGGGCGATAGGGGGTGAAGTACGCTACTTCGATCCCAACAAATCGCTGTTCAGCCTGCTTGATTACGATATCTTTCATGAAGAGGTGAGTATCTTCATGTTGCAGGGCAACTGGCGGTTTGAGAATGAGACCCGCATGTACATGAATCTCGATTATCGGAATACACCGATTCTGAGTACATCCAATGCATTGAGTGGTCAGCTCGATCCCGATACATCTTTACCGATCGAGTCGATCGAAGAGCTGCAGAACTTCTTCAGCGATGATGAGATCTATGAGTTGGCGCGGGATAGAACCGCCGAGACTACCTCGCTCTCCCTCGGCATCAATCATCCGTTGTCGAAAACCCTGCAGCTGAGTGGCGATGTGACGGTCAGCAAGACCGGCGAAACACCCGCTTCCGGTGGGGTGCAGGCGACCGAGGAGACTGATAATGAGTTCTTCTACACCTTTCAGGTGATTAAAAACGACCTGTTGAAACAGGGGGATATCGGTATTCTCAGCCTGCGCTATTCGGATGCCGACACCTCGGATACATTCCGGGTGGGTATCAGCAGTCGATACCCGATAACCAATAACTGGCGGATCAATCCCCGCATCAATTTCACCTATCGCACGAATGACGACAACGATGGTTCACGAAAAACGATCAGCCCCTTTATCCGCATGGATTACCGCTACCGCAAGAACATGATATTCGAACTGGAAGGGGGGCTTAACTGGTTCGAAGAAGACGATGCTACGGAAGTGACCGATTTTACCGATTATTTCTTCTATGGTGGTTATCGTTGGGATTTTTAACGAACGGCCAAGATTTCCAACCATAATCCAGGACTGCTTAAACACTCATTATAATTGTCACAGCAATACACCTGATTGCACCCATTCGGCAATATATCAGCAATAAAATTAGTATTAACAGGCACTAGGTAACTGCGGTTATAATCCCGCCTTTACGTTAATGAAAGGTCATGAGATTGAACCAGCTGATTGCCATCGCATCCGGGGGCGCAGTCGGAGCGTTGTTCCGCTTTTGGGTATCCAGTGGCATATACAGTCTGCTCGGTCGCGGGTTTCCCTATGGCACGCTGGTGGTAAACGTGTTGGGATCGTTGGTAATGGGTTTTCTGTATGTCCTGCTGCTGGAGCGCACGACTGTATCACCGGAAATGCGGGGCGCTTTGCTGATCGGTTTTCTCGGTGCCTTTACCACCTTTTCCACCTTCTCTATCGAGACACTCAACCTGCTTGAGCAAGCGGAATTGCTGAAGGCCGGATTAAATATTCTGGTGAGTGTCATCGCGTGTGTTTTGGCCTGTTGGTTCGGCCTGGTGGTTGGGAGACAGTTATGAAACTGACCGAAGTGACCATGGTGCGGGTCTATTTGACCGAAGGCGATCATCAGTTGCGAAAATTGCTCGACTTTTTACATCGGGATGAAGAGGTCAGCGGGGTTACCGCGTTTCGCGGTATTGCCGGTTTCGGACGTTCGGGCAAGGCGCACGAGTCAACCCTGTTGGATATCTCCATGGACCTGCCGCTGGTTGTCGAGTTCTTCGATCTGCCGGAGAAGGTGGATAGGGTGCTGCAAGATATGAATCAATGGGTTGAGCCGGGCCACGTTGTAAGCTGGCCCGCACGAATGAATATAGGTGAATAATCAATGTTGGATCCGCGATTGTTAAGAAACAACCTGGAACAGGTGGCGCAGCAGTTGGCGCGCCGGGGTTATCAACTGGATGTTGATCAAATCAGTACCCTGGAAGCGCAACGCAAGCAGCTGCAGGTAGAGTCGCAGGAGTTGCAGAATCAGCGTAACAGTCGTTCCAAGTCGATCGGGAAGGCGAAAGCGGCGGGGGAGGACATCGAGCCGCTGCTGGCCGAAGTGGCGCAACTCGGCGATCGGCTGAAGACCGCTCAAGAGGCACTCGGCGAGGTCCAGGATACCCTCTCGGATATCACTCTCGGCATCCCCAATCTGCCCCATGACTCGATACCTGACGGCATGGATGAAGAGGACAACCGGGAAGAGAGGGGTTGGGGGGAGCCGCGCGATTTTGATTTCGAACCCAAGGACCATGTGGACCTGGGCGATGCCAGCGGATTACTCGATTTCGAAGCGGCAGCCAGGTTGACCGGCTCCCGTTTTGCCGTCATGGCGGGACCGCTGGCGAGAATGCATCGGGCGCTGATCCAGTTGATGCTGGATACCCATACCACGGAACATGGCTATACCGAGGCCTATGTCCCCTATATGGTGAATGCGGAAAGCCTTCGCGGTACCGGCCAGCTGCCGAAGTTTGAGGAGGATCTGTTCAAGCTCTGCGGTGAGTCTGAATACTACCTGATACCCACCGCGGAAGTGCCTGTAACCAATTTGATTCGGGATCAGATCATCGATGCCGATTACATGCCGCGCAAATGGGTGGCGCATACTCCCTGTTTTCGCTCCGAGGCCGGATCCTACGGCAAGGATACCCGGGGCATGATTCGCCAGCATCAGTTCGAGAAGGTTGAATTGGTCCAGGCGGTGCCGGCCAGTCAATCGTTTCAGGCCCTGGAAGAACTCACGAGTCATGCCGAGGCAATCCTGAAGAAGCTTGAACTGCCCTATCGGGTTGTGACCCTGTGTACCGGGGATATCGGTTTTTCCTCCACCAAGACCTACGATCTGGAGGTGTGGCTACCCGGACAAAACAGATATCGGGAGATATCGTCCTGCTCGAATTTCGTCGATTTCCAGGCCAGACGCATGCAGGCGCGTTGGCGCAATCCGGAGACAGGTAAGCCTGAACTGGTGCATACCCTGAACGGGTCGGGATTGGCCGTGGGACGCACGCTGGTCGCCATAATGGAGAACTACCAGCAGGCTGATGGAACCATCACAGTTCCCGAGGTACTGCGTGGCTATATGGGTGGGTTAGAAAAGATAGTCTGACACAAAGGCTTTAAGTGATGGCGCAGGGATCTGGATGTCGGCTAGACCATCATGATAAGCAGGATCACAAATCCGATGACAAATGCAATCGGCAATAAGACCGCCTGCCAATCTCCCGTTTGCGCCTTGGGGCTGTTCTTGAGCATATGCTTGGCGCGGGGCCAGAGAAACAGAATCATCGCGCCCAACAATAATGCCCAGATGATCTTTGTCCAATCCATCCTACTTGTACTCCTTCAAACCTCGACATAAAAAAGCCCCGGCAATGCCGGGGCTTCTCTGCATCCATTTAGGACAGTCAATCTTCTCCGGAGAGTGCTCCGAGTAGCGAAAGCAGATGCACGAACAGGTTGTAGATATTCAGGTAGAGGCCAATGGTTGCCATGATGTAATTGGTCTCTCCGCCATGCACCATGCGGCTTGTGTCATAGAGAATGAAACCGCTCATCAGCATGATCACGACAGCAGAGATGGCCAGATGCAGTGCAGGCATATTGATGAACAGACCTGCGAGTATGGCAATAAAGACGACCAGTAATCCCGCCATCAGAAAACCACCCATGAAGCTGAAATCACGCTTGCTGGTGAGGGCATAACCTGAAAGGCCAAGGAAGATGATACCGGTGCCGGCCATGGCGGTCCCCACAATCTGTGGGCCGTTAGCCATACTCAGATAGATATTCAGGATCGGACCGAGCCCGAATCCCATCAGGCCGGTAATGCCGAAAATCACTGCCAGCCCGGTAGAGGAGTTGGCTGTACGCGGCAGTACGAACCAGATCAGCACGATGGCGCCGATCAAAGAGGCCATGTAGGTCCATCCCGGTACGGCAAGAAAGACAGATGCAGTCGCCGTGATCGCGCTGAACAGCAGCGTCATGGAGAGCAGTATATAAGTGTTTTTTATCAACTTATTAGTTGATATTACGGACTCCGCAGGACGAGCGGCGCTTATATCTAGACGATTCATGTTGGCTTAATCTCCTGATTACTTACCTAAAATCAATCTGATTGGTGAGACAGTTATGATTGTGATTCGTTCAGCACAGGATACTGTTCCTGGCGAAAAGATCAATACGTATAAAATGGTGGTAATTAGTGGATATTTCAAGGTTAGTTAGTGTATCCTAGCGCCCCTTCGGAGAGGTGGCAGAGCGGTTGAATGCGGCGGTCTTGAAAACCGTTGAGGGTTAGTAGCCCTCCCAGGGTTCGAATCCCTGCCTCTCCGCCAAATACAAAGGGGGCCTCATGGCCCCCTTTGTATTTGGTGGCGCGGCAGGATTTGATTCGAACCCTTCGTTCGACAAGGCGCGTAGCGCCGCAGGACACCGAGCATAGCGAAGGTGCCCCGAAGGGGTGAGCCTGCTTTAGCAGGCGAATCAATCCCTGCCCATCCGTTGGCACCGCAAACTTCGTGTAACCTCATGGCCCCCTTTGTATTTGGTGGCGCGGCAGGATTTGATTCGAACCCTTCGTTCGACAAGGCGCGTAGCGCCGCAGGACACCGAGCATAGCGAAGGTGCCCCGAAGGGGTGAGCCTGCTTTAGCAGGCGAATCAATCCCTGCCTACTCAGTAGGCACGCATCTTGATCGATCATGTCTTGAAAAATCGAATCCGAGAACCTGTCAATACATCGCCATCGATCTATCCCTTTCCATATAGAATCAGGTTATGGCTACGGCAATGCGCCTAAGCGTGTGAATTCCATAATAATAATGTGTTTATTGATTGATTCTTGTTAATTTTTATAATAATCGACCTATGGGTGTTTACTTGCGTCTTACTATCTGCAAGGCTTTGATATACGCAGTCTGGGAATTGCGCCAAGCGTTAGTCTGATGCAGATCCCAACATATTTGAGAACAACTTTTAAGTTAGCCGCAGTTGATCACAGTTGACAATCTATGGGACGGTAACACGATGAATATGAAAGCGTATTTTTCGATGATGATCTTATTTGCCGCGCTGTTGCTCGTAAGCGGATCTGCCTTTGGTGCGCAATGTGGTGACGGAATATATGATTCCGCTGCAGGAGAACAATGTGACGATGGCAATACCATCGACGGGGATGGGTGTTCCTCGAGCTGTCAAGTCGAGCCCATTTGTGGTGATGGTATCGTGGATACGGATATAGGTGAAGCCTGTGATGACGGCAACACTATCGACGAAGATGGGTGTTCCTCAAGCTGTCAAGTCGAGCCGATGTGCGGTGACGGTGTCGTGGATGAAGGCGAGGCCTGCGATGACGGTAACAATATGAACGGTGACGGTTGTTCCGCATCCTGCACGATCGAAGCCTATTGCGGTGACGGTGTTTTGGATATCGGTGAGGCTTGCGACGATGGAAACAATGTTGACGGCGACGGTTGCTCCTCGGAATGCGGAATAGAGCCATTCTGTGGCGACGGTAACCTCGATCCGGGTGAGCAGTGTGATGATGGCAACAATGATAATGGCGACGGTTGTTCAGCGCTCTGCGAAGCAGAGGTTGACGGCGGCGATGGCTGCACTCCGGGTTACTGGAAACAGAGCCACCACTTTGATGCCTGGAACATGTACAGCCCGGATATGTTGTTCGGTGATGTTTTCGAGGACGCATTTCCTGACCAGACTCTGCTGGACGTTCTGAGCCAAGGCGGCGGTAAACTCTATGCATTGGGTCGCCATACCGTGGCTGCACTCCTTAATGCCGCCTCGACAGAAGTCAATTATGGGCATACTCCTGAATCAATAATCGATACCTTCAATGCGATCTATCCAGGAAGCAAAGACGACTACGAGGCACTTAAGGATGAATTTGAGGATGACAATGAGAGAGGGTGCCCGTTGAACGCGGAATCGACAGGCAACGGTAAGTCTCGTGGCAGGAGTGATGAGCACGGTCAGCCTAATAATGCTGTGTTCGGCAATGGCAGTGGAAATGGCAAACGCAGAGGGGGGCCACCCAACTAGCGATAGATATCGGTATACAAAATAAGGGCTGCCTCTTTCGCAGCCCTTTTTTTATGGTTTTGGGAACTTCTCTTGAAATCGCTCATCAATGCACCAATATTGACAGAAAATTGGGTGCCTGAGCTGGTGAATCGAAGATGATGAGAATAGCGCTGTTTCTGGGAACGAATCTGGCAATCTTGATGCTGATCAGCATCACCTTCAGATTGCTCGGTATAGAGGGTCTGCTACTGGAGAACGGGGTGGATTTGAACCTCAATGCATTGCTGGTCTATTCAGCCGTTATCGGTTTTTCAGGTTCGCTGATATCACTCTTTATCTCCAAATGGATGGCGAAACGCAGCATGGGTGTCGAGGTGATCGAGACACCGGGAAACGAAGTCGAGAGATGGTTGGTCAATACCATTGAAAGGCAGGCGCAACAGGCCAATATCGGTATGCCGGAAGTGGGGATTTTCGATCATGCCTCACCTAATGCTTTTGCCACAGGGTGGAACAGAAACAGTGCCTTGGTTGCGGTCAGCACCGGTTTGCTGCAGCAGATGAACAGAGATGAGGTCGAGGCCGTGCTGGGACATGAGGTCAGCCATGTAGCGAACGGCGATATGGTTACACTGTCATTGATACAGGGGGTGGTCAACACATTTGTCGTTTTTCTCTCCCGGGTCATAGGGCATACGGTTGACCGCATCGTATTCAAGACCGAACGCGGCTATGGTCCCGCCTTCTTCATCGTTTCCATGATTGCCGAGTTCGTTCTTGGGATCCTGGCGATGACGATAGTCATGTGGTTTTCCCGCTGGCGGGAGTTTCGCGCCGATAGAGGAGGGGCCGAACTGGCGGGTAGGGAGAAGATGATTGCCGCCCTGAGGCGTTTACAGCAGGCTCATGAGCCGGATTCACTGCCTGATGAGATAGCAGCATTCGCAATCAGCGCCGGTAAAGTGCAAAAGCTGTTTGCGAGCCATCCACCGCTGGAATCACGGATTGAGGCACTCAAGTCCGAGTAGGCAATCAGCTACCTGAAGTACTTGATTTTGGGCGGAAATAACTGGGAGTGGGCAAATATCAGACCCTACCTGTGACCACAAAAACATCGTGCAGGTTATAGGCTTTATACTTATTGCAACGACAGACCAGGAGCTCCCGGCCTGTCGTTGATGGTAATTCAGTGTGGTGCTCAGGCCACCATCACAAACGTGATGGCCAGACTGTTACCAGCGACCGCCACCACCACCAGAACTGCGTTTTGGCTTATCCATAGCTTCGTTGATTCTCAAGTCACGGCCCTGAAAGTCCTTGCCATTGAGCTGAGAGATAGCCTTTTCAGCATCACCTTGGCTCATTTCTACAAAGGCAAATCCCCTTGAGCGACGGGTTTCTCGATCCAGAATAAGGTTTGCCGACTGTACCTCGCCAATGCCTGAGAAAAGCTCCCGGACATCATCTTCTGTGGCAGACCAGGGAAGGTTGCCAACATACAATTTAGTCATCTATCTACATTCCTAACAAATAATATTCATATGTCCAGGGTCTGAAGGTCCCATGCAAACCTGCCAGACAGACCGTGAACGCTAAATGGCACGGCTTTTCATCTACCTTGCCTGAGCCTGGAAACCGAAGGATGCCGATTCTCGACCTGAAGATAATCAAATGGGGAAGCGGTTATGGGTCTGTTTCGTAGCGTATTCAGATCATACCCCTGAATAAAACAATATGCTAATGATTTTTTTATAAGAATCGTCATAGGTAATGTATGTTAATTTTGTCCCAAATCAGCTTGAATGTAGACTGCTGCAGTAATTATTCAGGGACTTTATCAGTCCTTTCGGGAGTGTTTGAGGTGGGTAGACCAGTGGCAGAGTCGAGAACAGGTCTTACTGCGGACTCTATTATCTTATGGGATTTCTGGGATTTAAGATTCCATTAAGGAATCAAGGCTAATTTGAGAAATCTGGGTTCAAGGCACGCTTAAGCAACAAATTAATGAAAATATCCAAAAGGAATCCTTGATAAATTCAAAGCTACCATTGTATTTAAGTAACTGACTTAAATGAGAGTTTAGAGATGCGTATCCTGCTGGCGGAAGATGATCGATATCTGGGCGAAGGGTTGGCGCTGGGATTGAAACAGCTCGGCCATACCGTAGACTGGGTCATGGACGGTATGGCTGCGGAACAGGCCTTGTCAACCGAAAATCTGGATGTATTGATTCTTGACCTGGGCCTGCCAAGGCAGGATGGGCTGCATGTATTGCAAAAGTTGCGTAAACAGGGCAAGGATCTTCCAGTGCTGGTCCTGACAGCCCGCGATGCGGTCGAACAACGCATCGAGGGCCTTGATTCAGGGGCTGATGACTATGTTGTCAAACCCTTTGATCTGTTGGAAGTCAATGCTCGGTTACGCGCCATTACAAGGCGTCGCGAAGGTCGTTCGGCTTCTGTCATCACTTATGGTGATCTGGTGCTGGACCCTGCAGCCCACAGTCTCGCCAAGGCCGGTGAAGAGATAATGCTGGGCGCGAGCGAATTTGCCGTTTTGGAGTCATTGCTGACTCATCAGGGGCGCATACTCTCCAGGCAGGTATTGGAAGAGGCGTTGTATGGTTGGGACGAGGGCGTGGAAAGTAATGCTGTAGAGGTCTATATACACCATTTACGCAAGAAGTTGGGCAAGGATCTTATCAGGACCGTTCGCGGAGTCGGTTACACTATCCAGAAGTTGGTTCATCAATGAGATGTAAGCGTGCAGCAGACCACTAACCTTTCGATACGCAGAAGACTCTTAATCAGTCTGATAGCCACAATAGTCATACTTTGGTTAATATCGGCCTATTTTGTCTTTCTTGCCGCACACCATGAAGTAGAAGAGATCTACGATGCGACTTTGGCTCAGGAGTCCCGCATCCTTGCCACATTGATGCTTCACGAGGTTGAAGAGGATAATGAGGCGAGGGAAGACTTACAGAATCTAGTCAAGGAGTTAGGTGAGGATTTCATCAATGACTCTGCATCATTCAAGCTGTTTATTGATGGATTCATGGCCGATGAGAGTGAAAAGGATTATCTGACACTGGTGCCTCGTGAGTATACGACCGGTCACCGTTATGAAGCGAAACTTGCCTTTCTCATAAAAGGGGTCAATGGCAGAACCTATTTACGATCAAACCTCCCGACCTCATTTAATACATTCACCGAGGGTTATAAAAATGAAATCGTGGATGGCAAACTGTGGCGGATGTACGGTTTAAAGGAACCCAGTGGTCAGTTCCATGTGCAGATCGGAGAATTGATGTCAGTCCGTCAAGAGACTGTGTCGGAGATCGTTTTCAACAGTTTGTGGCCGATAATCGTTTCATTGCCCTTGATCGGATTGTTTATCTGGATCGTCGTGGGCGGGGGGCTTAAGCCGTTACAATCCATCGCTGATAAAGTTAAGAACAGGGATCCAAACTCACTTGAATCGATCTCTACTCATGGTGTACCCCGAGAGGTCGTGCCTATGGTGACATCGCTAAACAGTCTGTTTCATCGGGTACAAAGAGTTTTGGAGAATGAGCGAAGGTTTACGGCGGATGCCGCACATGAATTGAGAACACCGATTGCCGCGTTGAAGACACTGGCCCAAGCCAAATCACTTGCCGACGAAAAGAACGGTCATGGCAATTTTCTGAATCAAGTGATACGGGGAGTCGATCGTGCAACTCACCTACTGGAGCAGCTACTGACCCTCGCCCGCATGGATAGCCGGTCCCTCGAGCATTCACATGCAGATGAAGTGGACCTGCATGGTGAATCGATCAACATATTGGCCTCACTGGGTGCGACAGCCTTGGCGAAAGATATCGAGCTTGCCTATGAAGGTGCGGAGCATCCGGTAATGGTGCCTGGTTATACACCAGGCATACAGATTCTGTTAAGGAATCTTATCGACAATGCAATTCGCTATACTCCGGAAAAAGGGGAAGTCAGCGTAATATTGAATGAGCATGAATCAGATATTGAATTGGTTGTCACTGATACCGGTCCCGGCATTCCAGAGGAGAAACAACAGGGGTTGTATCAGAGATTCAGGCGGGGGGAGGGTGCCAATAGCCAAGGAAGCGGACTTGGGCTATCTATCGTCAAACGTGTTGTTGATCTGCATCATGCAACGATAGAAATGGCGAATCGAAATGACCGCAGCGGGCTTACCGTTACTGTTTCTTTTCCCAGGGCTCATGCATAAGAAAGTAATCTGTTTTGTCACCGGTTAACAATGACTGGCGCCAAGATTCAATCTGATTGCTGGTGCTGATCACAGATTTCCCTTGCCATAACCAATAGATGCTCCAAATACCGAAGACGCTTTTCTGACAGCTCAACCTTGTCTTTCAGCTCCGAGTCATGTTCACCACCATCGATGATATGAAAGGTGTCCTCAAAGAAAAAGACAAAGAAACTGTCAAGAAAACGAATCTCCCGGTTGGTGTCCATGATCAAATTATCAATGCCGAACAGGTCGATCATTTTTGGGTTATCCGAGTTGCGCCAGGCTTGAGCCGCTTTGACGAAGCGGGCCAGCTGTATGCGAGCTTTAGGATATCGGCACAATAGCTTCATTGCCTCTTCTTCATTCTGTTGATTTGCGATGTTGAACCAGATGTTGACTGCTTTCGCCAGGACTAAAACACTCGGCCTGCCGTTGATTTTACTGACCACAAACAGGGCATCCGGGATGATTTCGTCGAGTGTTTCTTTCAATTGGCGGTAGTGACGAGCTAGCAACCCCGCCTCACTGATTGAGTGGTCGGAAAATGGTCGTTTGATGACAAATTCCGTATAGATCACACCATCTTCATTATCATCATTGGGTTCTATTCCCTGCCGCTTATTGCTGCGCCATACCTCACAGTGGCTGCCAATCGTCGATACCAGGGTCGGTCGCAGGCGTTTTAGGTCGAGACAGGCAATATTCACCGATATCTGGCCGCCATGCTTATTTTCATTGTTCTGCATCTGGTTGGTACCTTCAACTCAGGGACAGTAAAGGGAGAAAGGCTGCAGTTATCGGGCGAAATGCCTCACAGCACTTTGTAGATTGCGTCAATCTTGGGCGAACACCTGTTTCAGGAATGCTGGAATACGATGATCCAGCCAGTAGACAGGCCGCCCGGGAAGGGTGCCCTGAACAAATCCCACATGACCACCTCTATCTGAAAGTTCTAGTGAAACACCCGGACCGAGATCTTGCAAGCCTGGCACATCCTTCGGATGCATGAATGGGTCATCCCGTGCGTGTAAGATGAGAGTGGGTGTTGTGATGTGTTTCAGGAATTGTGCACAACTGCAACGGTGGTAGTAATCAGCGGCATCGACAAATCCATTCTGTATGGCGGTGATTCGATCATCAAAATCATAAATTGTGCGAATAGTATCGATACCCTCCACAACGGAATATGATATGGAACGACACTTTTGTATATAGGATTTCAACAGCTTCCGTAAAAGATGGCGGTTGTATACTTGTGAAAAACCCTGCTCGAGACGTGTTACAGCACTTTCCAGATCAAAGGGAACTGACACGGCAACGGCCGCCTTTAAAGCTGAATCATGAGCTGATTCACCGAGATATTTGAGTAACAGATTGCCGCCAAGCGATATGCCGATGATAGCCTGTGGTACGTCTCCTTTGATGCGCAGATACTCGATTATTTCAACCAGATCTTCCGTAGCCCCGGAGTGATAACTGCGTTGCAGTCGGTTTGGTACGCCGCTGCAACCTCTCAAATGCATGAACAGGCACCTGAAGCCGGTATTGCTTAAGGCTGAGATCAGTGTGGTCGCATAATGTGAGTCGAGAGAGCCTTCAAGTCCGTGTATCAACAAAACCAAGGGACCTTCAGATTCATGCCAGGTCAGGTCGATAAAATCCCCATCACGCAGTTCGACCCGCTCCCAGTGAAGATCGAGGAGTGGACGGTGTCTGAAAAGACTGGGCCAAATAGTCTGTAGATGAGGAGAAGGTAGCCACCAGGCCGGTTTGAATTCACTTCTGATCAGTTGTTCCATCTGCTTTTTTGTTGGTAGCCGAGAGTGAATACTATACTTGAAAGCTGGCAAATGGACCGGGTTCAATGGGTCAAATGACCGGTGTTATTGCTGCTCGCCATCTCCAATTTCGTCATCAGCAGCAGAAAACGTTCATCAAATGAGACTGCATCAAGGATGGACTGTTTGTCTTCACGAGATAAAGGCAGAGCCGTGGTCAAGACATTTACAAGCTGTGGTGTCGTCAGTTTCTTGAGCTGATCGGTGTCTGTCTCAAGGGCGTTGTAGGACAGGTATCGGTCCAGACTGGAATAGATGCTGTTTCGTTTCTCTTCCGTGGTCCTCAGATTGAATTCATAATCGGATTCGAATCGCTCCCAATTGGGTTTAATCAGTCGATAACCCCTATCCGACGGCAACTCAGCCTGTATATCGAAGCGACAGACACCTGTGATTATGATTTCGATGCGTCCATCGAGGGTCTCATTGTAGAAAGAGATTCGAGCTGCACATCCTGTGGTGTGTAGTTGGTGTATTGCCGAGTGTTCACTGTCATCGGGCTGTATCATACCGATCAAATGATGGCTGCCCAGTACATCCTGCACCATGTTCAGGTACCGGGGTTCGAAGATATTGAGTGGTAGTTGTGCCCCAGGCATGACAACTGCCCCGCTAAGTGGAAAGATAGGGAGCATCGACGGTAACTGCAGATAGTCGGGGATAAATGGATTTTGCATGATTGACCTCCTATAGCCGGTAAGAGTTGCCGTCAATCTGAATTGTTCCGTATCTTTCCCCGCTCGTCAGGGCCTGATATTAATCCAGTCGGCTCTGATATGCCTATTCTTCTGCCCGGCAAGGCGGTATTTGGACAATTTATCTTGAGCTGCAAGAGAATGATAACACCAGTGGACAGAATAATAGCCCCAGCCCTTTTGGTGCAACAGGGCCTGTTTGAGTAGTACTGACATACATCAGGATCAGGGTTGATCAGAAACTGATATCAATTCACTTACATAACCGTGTCATGATTCTATAATTTCAATAGGAGAAGCTGTCCCTATACTTAGTCAGATAGTATCAATATCCATATGTCCATCGGGTGACAACCGGACCGTGAAGACCAGGCACGGACAATGAGGTTGATCAGTAGAGTGGTATGTCCAGGTAATTCCTTTTGGGTAAACACAAGGAGAGACAGATGAGTTATATCGAATCCCTGCTCGGTAATGAGGCTGAAAGCTTGCTGGCCCACAGCTGCGAGACTATTGATAAAAAGATGCTGCAACTACCTGGTCATGATTACGTCGATAGGGTGTTGAGCCAAAAAGATCTCAAGCCGGGTGTGCTGCGCGCAATGCAGACATTGATCGGTACAGGACGTCTGAGCGGTAGCGGTTATCTCTCCGTATTACCGGTAGACCAGGGTGTGGAACACTCGGGGGGAGCATCTTTCGCCGCCAATCCAATCTATTTCGACCCTGCCAATATAGTTGAACTCGCCATCGAGGGCGGGTGCAATGCGGTAGCTTCCACCCTGGGTGTACTGGGTTCGGTGGCTCGTCGGTATGCCCACAAGATCCCCTTTTTGGTCAAAATCAACCACAATGAAATACTCAGTTATCCCAATTTTTACGACCAAACCCTGTTTGCATCGGTGGAGCAGGCCTTTGATATGGGAGCGGTTGCCATAGGTGCGACTGTCTATTATGGGTCTGAGGAATCAAGGCGGCAGATTCAGGAGATCTCGGAAGCCTTCCAACATGCCCATGAGTTGGGCATGGTTACCGTGTTATGGGCCTACCTGCGAAACAGTTCTTTTAAAGTGGATGGTGTCGACTACCATACAGCTGCGGATCTGACAGGTCAGGCCAATCATCTAGCAGCGACGATTGAGGCAGATATCGTTAAACAGAAACAAGCGGTGGGAAATGGAGGCTATAAAGCAATCAAATTTGGCAAAACAGACAAAAAAGTCTATACAGAACTCACCACCGAGCACCCAATTGATCTGGTGCGCTACCAGGTGGCCAACTGTTATATGGGTAGGGCCGGGCTTATCAACTCTGGTGGCGCCTCTTCCGGGGAGGGCGATTTGGCACAGGCGGTGCGAACCGCCGTCATCAACAAACGAGCAGGCGGTATGGGTATGATCTCCGGACGCAAAGCATTTCAACGGCCTATGGCGGAGGGTGTTGATCTGCTTCATGCGATTCAGGATGTCTATCTCAGCGATCAAGTTACAATTGCACGAAAAATCAAGGGGTTATGGGATTTTGTCTTTTGTTCGGAACGGTAGTGCTGATATTGGATCGGGCTATTTGGGTAATATGATGTGGGTATTTATCAAAGGGATTTCTGAAGAGGTTTCGGTCAAGCAACTGCATAAGTTGGTAACTCGCCAACTCAGCCCACTCTGGTCTATCATGCCAATCCGAGGGGTGAGGGTGGAAGAGAGTAAAATCCTAAAGATCATGCACACCAAGTCCAGTGTCTGGGAATACTATGGACTTGTCTGTATCAAGCCCTCACGACAAGTTCATGCGGTAATAGGCAGGCTGAACACCATAAAAATCAATGGAATGAGATTGCAAGCTCATCCCTATATCAGACGACGTAAGAGCAGGGATCGACGTCAGCGACTGGTCGAGGGAACAGAAAAATATCCGGGAGACCGTAGGCGTAGAGACCGCTGGCGTGGAAACCTGGTGAGTCAGGTCAGCGATCCCATGGGTTGACTGGCTGAAGTGCGGAGCCCATTTATCGATAATCTGTTAAGGAGACGTGGAAGTTAACACTTTTTTTAAAATCACAGCTTTCGATAGGGTTTTACTGGCCCTAGAGTGATAGTACCCAAAACCAACTATAGAGAGATAACAATGACAAAGTTAGTCGACATTGAAGGTATCGGTGATAAGTATGCTGCAAAGTTGACGTCAGCGGGGATCACCAGTCTGGAAAATCTGTTGGAAAAGGGAAGTACCAAAAAAGGCCGCAAGGAGATCGAAGACGCAACTTCGATTAGCGGAAAACTGATTTTAAGATGGATCAACATGGCTGATCTATTCAGAATAAAAGGTATCGGTGAGCAATACTCTGACCTGTTAGAGGCTGCCGGTGTGGATACTGTGCCGGAACTGGCACAGCGTAAAGCGGAAAATCTGCAGAAGAAGATGGTTGAGGTCAATGAAGCCAAAAACCTTGTACGTGCCACACCGAGCCTCTCATCGGTTGGAAAGTGGGTGGCGGAAGCCAAACAACTACCCCGCGTGGTCACCTATTGATACCTGGTTTACCGCAAAATGGCTTTCCAGGTAGGGAAAGCAGGGCATCTTACGAAAAGGCCACTGTCGTCTGATAGTGGCCTTTTCTACGTGCACTGAAGAAATACGGGACTGATACCCTTGTTGTGGTACGTTTCTGAATGAGAGCTTATTAGGTAGAATAGACAGAGTTTAGGTAGGAACAAATCGGAGTCTGAAACATGCCGACCTATGATTACTATTGTGACGCTAACGGCGAGAAGGTTGAGGTCTTTCATCCCATGAATGAGTTGATCAGCAATTGGGCTGAATTATGCAGCAAAGCTAACAGGCCTCTAGGGGATACCGCTGGCAACGAACCGGTGCGGAGGTTGATCAGCAGCGCAGCTGTTATCAGTAGCACAAGCCTCGTTGACAGTGAACCGGCATGCAAAACTGGAGGTTGCTGTCCAGGCGGCAGTTGTGGATTTAACGAATAATATGAGCAGAACCTAATCAAGGGAGATGGTCTATTTTCTATTGCTGGGGATACTGCTGCTGTTGATACTGGGGCCACAGTTGTGGGTGCAGCATGTAATGACGAAATACAATCGTCACCAAGAAGAAAACTTCCCCGGCAATGGTGCGGAACTGGCCAGGCATCTGCTGGATCGCTATGGACTGAATAAGGTTCAGGTAGAAAAAGCCGAATCCGGTGATCATTATGATCCCAGGGATAAAGCGGTTCGATTGTCAAGAGACAAACTGGAGGGGAGAACCCTTACGGCCATTACAATTGCAGCCCATGAGGTCGGACATGCATTGCAGGATGCGGCGGGGGAATCGCTCTTTCAGTGGCGTAGCCGACTCGGATCGATTGCTGTAGGGGCACAGCGGCTTGGTTCATTCTTACTTTTCGTGTCGCCGATTCTCTCCATTGTCACGCGTGCACCTTCGGCAGGTCTGTTGAGCGCAACGGCGGCTTTTCTTGTGATGGGCTCAAATGTGATCCTGCAATTGGCGACTTTGCCTGTTGAGCTTGATGCCAGTTTTAAAAAGGCTTTGCCGCTGCTCAAGAGCGGATACTTGGAGCCGGAGCAGTATCGTGGGGCAGAAAAAATCTTAAGGGCTGCAGCATTCACCTACCTATCTGCCTCGTTGGCCGGCTTACTCAATTTCTGGCAATGGATACGCGTGTTAAAAAGATAGGGGTATAAAAACCCTATATCAGCAATATCTTCTGTAGCCAATGATGATTGCTCGGGGATGGAACGGGAATATTGACATAGTAGAACCTGATTACCCCTGAGGCTCAGCTATTGAGCCTGTGGTGCAAGCATAATGGAACCTACTGAATAAAAGAGGATTTCATCATGCCGAGAAATACCATTCAATTTCAAAAAGGCCTTGGTCTGCACGATTTTCTGGAACAATATGGGACCGAGGATCAGTGTCGACAGGCATTGTATGATTTGCGCTGGCCGACGGGCTATGTCTGCCCTGAGTGCGGCAACACAACAGGCTGTGAACTCAAAAAGCGTCAGATATATCAATGTCACAAGTGCCATCATCAGACTTCCCTGACCGCCGGCAGCATCTTCCATGGCACCAAGCTGCCGCTGAGAACGTGGTTTCTTGCGATCTATCTGTTGACCCAACGCAAGAAAAGTATCTCGGCGCTGCAACTTTCCCGCGAAATCGGGGTGAACTACAATCCGGCCTGGCGACTCAAGCATAAGTTGATGCAGGTGATGATGGAACGTGAGCGTGGAAAAAAACTGGCCGGTCGCATCGAATTGGATGATGCTTATCTCGGAGGCGAGCAAGCCGGTAAGCGTGGTCGTGGGTCGCGCAACAAAATCCCTTTCGTAGCTGCTGTTGAGACGACGCGGGACGGCAGGCCCATGAAAATTCAACTGCGTCGTGTAAGGGGCTTCCGCAAACGTGAAATCGCCCGCTACGCCCGCTCCTGCTTGATGCCTGGCAGCGAAGTCTTTACCGATGGGCTTTGGTGCTTTAGTGGCGTGACAACCGCTGATTGCCATCATAACCCCATGGTGACGGGTGGTGGGCGCCAAAGTGTCCAGTATTCGTGCTTCAAATGGGTAACCACGATGTTGGGTAATGTCAAAAACAGTCTGTTGGGTACTTTTCATGCGATTCGAGATAAACATGTGTCGCGTTATCTTGCTGAGTTCGAATATCGGTTTAACCGCCGTTTCGATTTACCCGCCATGATTGAACGATTGCTTTTTGCCGCTCTTCGCACTCCACCTATGCCATATCGCCTCTTGAGAATGGCTGAGGTTTAGGGGTAATCAGGTAATAATTTGATGTTATCTTTAAAGCTTTTCACCAATTGATCGGATTTAAGATTCTCAATCTCGGCCTTTTCAGCACGGCTGGTCAGCTCGGTGAGTTGATTCGCAAGGTGCCTGTTCTCTTCCTCGAAGAATTGCTGATGCTCATTGCTGGAATTGGTGAGTGACTCTTCAGTCAGGGTCGCATTTTCAACCTCCATTGTTTGAACGCGTTTCAGAAGCTCTCTGTTTTCATTCGCTACTGATTCTGTCCGTTGCAGAAGGTTATTGTTTTCACTCTCTAGAGCCTCAGACCGTTGCAGAAGATTTTTGTTTTCAGACTCTACGGCTTCAACCTGTAGAAGAAGATTTGTATTCTCATTTTGCAGTTCTATAAATTTGAGCTGCAGTTGTTGCTGTTGGCTTTCGACCTCAAACAACTGTCTACGCAGATTGTCAGCCTCAGCGGACTGATGTTTCCAGTGTGCAATCTCATTGATCAATTGGCGATTTTCGTTCGTCAAACGCTCAATCGTCTGTTTGTGTTCAATCAATTCGCTGGCTTCAGCATCCTCTTCGTCCAGGTCGCTACCGTATTTGGCCTTGATTTCAGCAACCTGTTCAGCCGCAAGGCGTTGAATCTCAGAGGCACTTCGTGTAGAAGCGGATTGCGAATGCGTTGTACTACTGCTGGATTGCCGGGATTGACTGGTTAATTCAGAGGTGTCGCCTGCCAGATTGACCCGTGCCAGTGTCTCACTGCCTTTATCGACTACCTTGTTGCCACCATTCTCAGAGGCTGTTTTTAGACGACCTTCAGCCAGTGATATCAACTCGAACAGACGTGTGCCGGGTTTGATATCAGGTGCGGAGATACCAATGCTGGCACTTACGATCTGCTCAGATTCACCCAGATAAAATTGTTTCGATGAGAGGTCTTCGAGGATTCTTCTACCGAGATAGCGTGTTCCGATGGCGTTTGAGGCTGGGCGCAGGATGGCAAACAGACCCGTGCCGAAGTAGGCCAGGGTATCGTCAGGGTGAATGTGTTGTTTGATTATCTCGACCAGTGTGAGCAATATGTGTTCAATTGCCGGGTCACTGTATTGAGTCGTGATCTCATCGATTTGATCTATTTTGACAAGCGCTATGGCTAGCTCGTTCTTATTGCGAATGGCGAAGGCGAGTTCACGGCTGGCGGACTCCATGAAATGTTCTCTATCGACAACACCACTAAGAAAATCGGATTGTGGTTCGATCTCATCTTGTTGGGAAATATCAGTTTCGAGGTGAGCGAGATCCGGTTGCTGATTCCTGTCGCCCAGTATTGTCAGAAAATTCCTGATATTTGAGGGATCGAAAGGTTTGTTGATTACCTCATCTGCACCTAATTGAGTCAATTCCTGGCGTATTTCCGGGCTCTCCTCGTTTCCGGTGACAACGATGAAAGGCATTTTCGCTATCTGTGAGGAGTCTGAAGTCCTGATTTTGCTCAATAGGTCCCGGCCATCGAGTTTCGGCATAGAGAGGTCACTGAAGACAAGAGTGATCGACGGGGTATCGCAGAGTATATCCCACGCCTCCTGACCGTTCTCTGCTTCGATGACCTGGCAGTCGTCTTTTAAAATATTCTTCAGTGAAACCCTTACAACTCGAGAGTCGTCAGCAATAAGCACCATCGGCTTATCGCTGGTATGATGAGAAAAGCTTGTCAGGGCATGTTCAGCCATTCTGTCTGATTCTTCTTGCTTAAGCATGGGTAAATTATGTCTACCTTTAGCTTCGACTAATCGGCTAAAAACTTTAGGTACCATCAGTTCGCCCAGCGCATTAGATAAATGTTATAAAGCACTGTTATATAAAAAGAAGAATATTAATCCCATGTCACAAAATGTGAAAAATGAGAGATGTGTCACCCATGGATTCAAGGATCTTGCCAAGGTTCCGGTTTTATGAAATCGAAACTGACAGAGTCCGTGAGCATGATGTGGCGCCAGCCGGTCCCAGCGTACTGTGTGAGGTCTCTTCCTGAGCGTTTAAAACAGCAGCATACTCAGAAGCGATGAAAAGATTTTGGAACGGGGTCAAATATTATAAAAGTATTACATATTATAGGGTTATTGAAGTCTGTTAATCTAAACTCAGACTGCACAAAGCGTAATGCATGGTTGAGGCACTGAAAATTGTGAACCTTGACGCACTCCTATCCCTCAACTAGTTTGAACAGCAGGTCGACCTGGAGATATTCTTTATCCTGCCGATACTCAAATTGATCACCACAACCATAAAGTCAATGCAGGTATAGATGACGAAGTCAGTCTTTTATCTTTCGGATGGTGCGCCGGTAGAAGCCGAGGACGTTAAAGAGGCTCGAGACAAGGAGCGTGAGAACAGCATCATTAAACCTTTCCTGATTACCTCTAAACCTCAGCCATTCTCAAGAGGCGATATGGCATAGGTGGAGTGCGAAGAGCGGCAAAAAGCAATCGTTCAATCATGGCGGGTAAATCGAAACGGCGGTTAAACCGATATTCGAACTCAGCAAGATAACGCGACACATGTTTATCTCGAATCGCATGAAAAGTACCCAACAGACTGTTTTTGACATTACCCAACATCGTGTTTACCCATTTGAAGCACGAATACTGGACACTTTGGCGCCCACCACCCGTCACCATGGGGTTATGATGGCAATCAGCGGTTGTCACGCCACTAAAGCACCAAAGCCCATCGGTAAAGACTTCGCTGCCAGGCATCAAGCAGGAGCGGGCGTAGCGGGCGATTTCACGTTTGCGGAAGCCCCTTACACGACGCAGTTGAATTTTCATGGGCCTGCCGTCCCGCGTCGTCTCAACAGCAGCTACGAAAGGGATTTTGTTGCGCGACCCACGACCACGCTTACCGGCTTGCTCGCCTCCGAGATAAGCATCATCCAATTCGATGCGACCGGCCAGTTTTTTTCCACGCTCACGTTCCATCATCACCTGCATCAACTTATGCTTGAGTCGCCAGGCCGTATTGTAGTTCACCCCGATTTCGCGGGAAAGTTGCAGCGCCGAGATACTTTTCTTGCGTTGGGTCAACAGATAGATCGCAAGAAACCACGTTCTCAGCGGCAGCTTGGTGCCATGGAAGATGCTGCCGGCGGTCAGGGAAGTCTGATGATGGCACTTGTGACATTGATATATCTGACGCTTTTTGAGTTCACAGCCTGTTGTGTTGCCGCACTCAGGGCAGACATAGCCCGTCGGCCAGCGCAAATCATACAATGCCTGTCGACACTGATCCTCGGTCCCATATTGTTCCAGAAAATCGTGCAAACCAAGACCTTTTTGAAATTGAATAGTATTTCTCGGCATGATGAAATCCTCTTTTATTCAGTAGGTTCCATTATGCTTGCACCACAGGCTCAATAGCTGAGCCTCATGAGTAATCAGGAAACCTTTTATGGACTCGGTTAAGGAAGACCTGGTTGCAAACAAGATTTACCTTCCCACGCTGCCCGCATTAGCACTCGAGGCCTTGGTGGTTATCAATGATGCCGACAGTTCGGCGCATGACCTGGAAAGGGTGATTTCCCGGGACGCGGCGCTCACCGCAAGACTGATTCGTTATGCAAACAGCCCACTCTATCGGGGCTTGAATACCATAGCCTCAATAAAACCGGCAATCACTCGAATAGGCTTTCAAAGAGTAAAAAATGCTGTCTATGCCGTATCGATGAAGGAGGTTTTTCGCACCTCGGAGAAAGAGATCGAGAGACGCATGAATCAATTATGGGCACATTCGGTGAAAGTTGGCGCGCAGGCGGCGATGCTTGCCAAGGAGCAACCCGGTCTCGATCCGGATATCGCCCTTGTCGCAGGGCTGGTCCATGATATCGGCCAAATCCCCTTATTGATCAAGGCGTGTAATTATCCGGATATGATTGCCAATCCTGAATTTCTGAATAAGGTGTTATCGAAATTACATACACAACTGGGTGGCAGCATATTGAAATTATGGAAGTTCGATCAACATGTCATCGATGCCGCTGCGGAGCATGAAGATCTTAAGCGTGATCCGGGTGACGCACCTATAGATTATGTGGATCTGGTTCAGGTTGCGAATATCCTGGCCTACGAAGGTACAGATCATCCCCTGGCAAACGTGGACCGTTCTACCATCAAGGCCTTCTCCCGTTTAGAGAAGGCTGGTAATGATGAATCACTGGATGAAGAGACAAAAAAAGTCGAGGATGTATTCTTCTGACGAAATTTGGAATGCGGGCTATTCCGCCAGCACATCAAGCCCCTCATTGCGTAACATTGCAATCAGGCGTATCAGCGGCAGGCCGATCAGGGCATTTGGATCCTCCCCCTCCAATCGTTCGAAAAGTGAGATTCCCAGTCCTTCCGATTTGAACGAGCCGGCGCAATTATAGGGCTTCTCTTTGAGCAGATAGTTTTCAATCTCACTTTTCTGCAAGATCCGGAATATGACATGAAAGGGTTCGCAGCATAGCTGGATATGCCCGGTTTCGCTGTTCAACAGGCACAGGCCGGTTAAAAAGCTGACACGCTTACCGGAGACGCTGAGCAATTGCTCCACTGCCTGTTGATGACCACCCGGTTTACCCATGATCGCCCCATCTACGACCGCCACCTGATCGGAGCCGATGACAAGCGCTCCCTTGTGATCTTTCGCAACCTCCCTTGCCTTGCTTTCTGCAAGGCGGGTTACCAGCCTCTCCGGTGGCTCATCCAGCAGTGCGCCTTCATCGATATCCGGTGACATACTGCTGAATTCGACCCCCAGTCGACTCAGCAGCTCTCTGCGAAATGGGGAGCTGGAGGCAAGGATCAGAGGCTGATGTTGTGGGTTTTCGGAGTAGGGCATTGAGATACAACTGTAAATGACAACGTAAATTCATAGTATCAAAAAAAACGAATCCCTTAGCAGCATCCTGACAGACGGGCTGTGGCGGAAAATATCCGACCAGCTATATTGGTTATTGGCAAGGGTTGAAGAGTCAATTATTAACATGTTAAATACATACCATATAAATTCTAAATAAAAAATTATTTTTTGCATGAAAAACAGTATGATAGCTATTTCTTGATGTTTCTGGCTCGCTTGACAAAAGGAGTCGAGCCAACGTAGAAAGGCGGAATCATTCGTTACAGAGCTCAGATCCACTATGCCAATAACAGATTTGCTAATGTCCGGCATCAATCTCATGGTCACCGGAATGGGGATCGTCTTTGCGTTCCTTTTGATCCTTGTTTTCGCCATGAAGGGGATGTCTAAGTTTGCAATGTTTGTTACTGAGCGACACGGGGCTCCTGAAATGGTATCATCTCAGCCCGTGATTAAGGGGCAGGAAGGTATGCGGGGTGATTTGGTTGCAGTCATTGCGGCTGCCATTAACAGTTATCGCGCTACACACAGATAGATCTGTTAAAGTTCCTAAGTTTTTATTAATAAGCAACTTTTTGGCTGTTTGCCAATCAACGGCGGCTAGTTTATGAGTGAAAAGAAACCACTTGGAATCACTGATGTCGTGCTACGCGATGCACATCAGTCCCTGTTTGCAACCAGAATGCGTATCGAAGATATGCTGCCGATAGCAGAGAAGCTTGACAACGTAGGCTTTTGGTCTTTGGAGACCTGGGGTGGTGCAACCTTCGATGCCTGTATTCGATTCCTGGGTGAAGATCCCTGGGAGCGTATCCGCACACTTAAGGCCGCGATGCCGAAAACTCCCATGCAGATGCTTTTCCGCGGACAGAATATCCTCGGTTATAGGCACTACGCTGATGATGTGGTCGAAAAATTTGTCGAGAGGGCGGCGGTCAACGGCGTCGATGTCTTCCGTATATTCGACGCCATGAATGACCTGCGCAATCTTGAGACCGCAATCAAGGCAACGCTCAAGGTCGACAAGCATGCCCAGGGCACCATGTCTTATACGGTCAGTCCCGTACACAACATGGAGTATTGGGTTGACATGGGTAAACGTTTGGAAGAGATGGGTTGCGATTCAATCTGCATCAAGGATATGGCCGGCCTGTTGAATCCCTATCTCGGCTATGAACTGGTGACCCGTCTCAAGGAGGCAATATCCATACCCATCGCCATGCAAAGCCATGCCACCACCGGTATGAGTACGGCCACCAATATCAAGTGTGCTGAAGCCGGTATCGACATGCTCGATACCTCCATCTCCTCGATGAGTATGACCTATGGGCATTCGGCGACGGAATCTGTGGTGGCGATCCTGCAGGAAAGCGATCGCGACACTGGATTGGATCTGAATTTACTGCAGGAGATCGCTGCCTACTTTCGCGAAGTGCGTAAGAAGTACGCCAAGTTCGAAGGTTCGCTCAAGGGTGTGGACTCACGCATCCTGGTGGCACAGGTGCCTGGCGGCATGTTGACCAACATGGAGAATCAGCTAAAGGAGCAGGGGGCCAGCGACAAACTGGATCTGGTGCTCGAGGAGATTCCCCGAGTGCGCGAGGACCTGGGCTATATTCCCCTGGTGACGCCAACATCACAGATTGTCGGTACCCAGGCAGTGATCAACGTCCTGATGGGCGAGCGTTACAAGAGCATCGCCAAAGAGACGGAGGGTGTACTCAAGGGTGAATATGGCGCCACTCCGGCGCCGGTAAACAGTGAACTTCAGCTGAAGGTCCTTAATGGGGCTGAACCTGTCACCTGCCGTCCAGCAGATCTGCTGGATGATGAGATGGACAGGCTTTCCGCTGAATTTCACGGACTGGCCGAAGAACATGGTATCAGAGTTGCTGCCGATGAGGTGGATGATGTGCTCATCTACGCGCTCTTCCCTCAGGTTGGCCTGAAGTTCCTCAAGAATCGCGACAACCCGGATGCCTTCGAGCCACCACCCGGTGCCGAATCCGTCGCGCCTGCCCAGGCCCAGGCCCCGACTCCCGTTCAAGCGACCGGTACAGCAGGCGGACCAGAGTCCTATCAGGTCGAGGTTAACGGTGTCACCTACAATGTGAAGGTCACTCCATCAGGTACCGTGAGCGAAGTAATCCCGACATCCACACCGGTGGCGGCTCAGGGTGCAGCGCCGGTTGCCGCGGTCAACACTGGCGGGGATGTAATCAACGCACCGCTGTCCGGTAACATCCATGCCATCAAGGTCGCCGCGGGAGATGCCATCGCTGCCGGTGATGTCGTGATGGTTCTCGAGGCCATGAAGATGGAGACGGAGGTACGTGCCACTTCAGCAGGAACCGTCGCACAGATTTTAGTGAAAGAGGGTGAAACCGTTCAGGTTGGATCACCTCTATTGAGTCTATCCTGATATGATCGAAATAGGTATTCAGCCACTTTGGCAGTCAACCGGGTTGGCCAACATGGGGTGGGGGCAACTGCTCATGATGGGCGTAGGCTGCCTGTTAATTTATTTGGCAGTGGTCAAAAAGTTCGAACCACTGTTGTTGGTGCCGATCGGATTTGGCGCCATCCTGAGCAACATTCCGCTTGCCGGCATCAGCGGCCCGGATGGTATCCTGGGCTATATCTACCATGTTGGTATAGAGACAGGTGTTTTCCCCCTGCTGATTTTTATGGGGGTCGGTGCACTGACTGATTTCGGCGCACTGATTGCGATGCCCTGGACACTGTTACTGGGAGCGGCAGCCCAGTTTGGTATTTTCGTCACCCTGCTGGGTGCCTTGGCGTTGAATTTCATACCCGGTTTCGAATTCAGTCTGGCCGATGCATCCGCCATAGCGATCATTGGGGGCGCGGATGGACCGACAGCAATCTTTCTCGCCTCGAGGCTGTCCCCCGACCTGCTGGGAGCAATAGCCGTCGCGGCATATTCATACATGGCGCTGGTGCCGATCATTCAACCTCCGATCATGCGTCTTCTGACCACCAATAAAGAACGCAATGTGGAGATGCAGCAGTTACGCCACGTCACCAAGCTGGAAAAGGTTCTTTTCCCGTTTGCGGTGTTGTTTCTGTGCGCAATCTTCCTCCCTTCCGCGGCTCCCCTGATCGGTATGCTGACATTCGGTAATCTGCTCAGAGAGTGTGGTGTGGTAGAGCGATTGAGCCACGCTTCGCAGAACGAGATCATCAACATTGTGACCATCTTCCTGGGGCTGGCTGTAGGTTCGAAACTTTCGGCAGACAAGTTCCTTACCGTCGAGACTTTGGGTATTTTGGCGCTTGGGGCATTCGCCTTCTGTATCGGTACGGCGACCGGCGTCATCATGGGTAAGATCATGTATCGGGTAACGGGCGGGAAGGTGAACCCGCTGATTGGAGCTGCGGGTGTTTCTGCGGTACCGATGGCGGCCCGTGTGGTCAATAAGGTCGGTCTGGAGTCCAATCACCATAATTTCCTTCTGATGCATGCCATGGGGCCGAATGTGGCGGGTGTCATCGGGTCGGCCGTGGCTGCCGGCATCCTGCTGGCCCTGGTCGGCCACTAGCCAACTCCTACACCGCCCATGTCATTTTGACATGGGCGCCATACTCATAATATTATTGTCCGCTTATGTCGAAGCGCTTTCCTGATCGGTTGGGTCCTTGGCGTTTCGCCGATCTTGGCAAAGAGATCGGCGGAGAGCTTCCTGTGGATACCTTTTCAAGATTGAGCGCTTGCTTGCTGAAACCAGCGGGAAACGTCAGTTTCAAGCTGTCGTTTGGTCGTGACCAGGAGCGGCGGGCGATACTCAGAGGACGGCTCAAGGCGGAATTGTCGCTGCAGTGCCAGCGGTGTCTGGAAGAGGTGAATCTTCCGATCGATACCCAACTGTCCGTCATATTCGTCCAAGGGTTGGATGAGGCCGAGATGCTGGCTGAAGACCTGGATCCTTGTTTGGTCGAGGATGATCAGGTGGTGTTCAGAGACTTGATCGAAGACGAATTGCTGCTGGCATTGCCGCAAGTGGCCATGCATGATTCTGGGGTTTGTGCCGCACCTGTGTTGGGAGTGGCTGGAGAAAGGCCGATAGAAAGCAGTGGGCAAGAACGAGAAAACCCGTTTGCGGCTCTGGCAGAGCTGAAGCGGGACAAAGAGTAAATTGGTTAACAGAAAGAATATTCGGGAGATCAGCCATGGCTGTTCAGCAAAATAGAAAGACTCCTTCAAAGCGAGGCATGCGCCGCGCTCATGATTCGCTGAAAGGTGAAACGCTCTCAATCGATTCCACTTCGGGTGAAACCCATCTTCGTCATCATGTAACAGCAGATGGCTTTTATAAAGGCCGTAAGGTAGTCAACTCAAAGGGCGAGTGATCCCCCGATTCCCACTATTCATGATTCAGAAGCCCATCAAGGGTGATCCCTTGTTGGGTTCTTTGATTGATAGGCAGAATCTTCGATTGGCATGCCTCACGTAACTGGAGTAGTCCGGTTACATCAGTTGGCACAAATCGATTCTGTATAAAACTTGAAAGATGACAAACGGTCCAACGGGTTTCGGTGGATGGGTGAATCGTTAGCACATGAGTAAACCAGTAACAATCGCATTGGATGCCATGGGAGGGGATATTGGCGCAGATGTCGTGATACCTGCTGCCAGGGAGTATCTCCGACGAGATCATGAGACCGCGCTTATTCTGGTTGGTGACGATAAAATCCTGACGAACAAGTTGGGACCTCATCCGTTTGGCGAGCGACTGCAAATCAAACATGCCTCCCAAACTGTTGCGATGGATGAACTGCCATCCAAAGCCTTGCGAAACAAGAAAGACTCGTCAATGCGTGTGGCGATCGATCTGGTCAAGAGCGGGAAAGCGAACGCCTGTGTCAGCGCCGGTAACACAGGGGCGCTGATGGCCACATCCCGCTTTGTGTTAAAGATGCTGCCTAATATTGACAGACCTGCGATTATCACCGCCTTGCCATCCATCACCGGCCAGACCTTTATGCTGGATCTCGGCGCGAATGTCGATTGCAGTGCTGAGCACCTGGTTCAGTTTGCTGTCATGGGCAGTGAAACTGTGGCGGCAGTGACTGATATCGCCAATCCGAAAATCGGTCTGCTGAATATCGGACAGGAAGAAATCAAAGGTAACGAACAGGTTAAAGAGGCACACGAGCTCTTACTGCAGAGTTCTCTGAACTACGTGGGATATGTCGAAGGTGACGATATCTACCAGGGTGGTACAGATGTGATTGTTTCCGACGGTTTTGTCGGCAACATTGCGCTGAAGAGCAGCGAGGGCGTGGCGAAGATGATTCGTCATTTTATGACTCTTGAATTCAAGAAGAACCCGCTGACTAAACTGGCAGGATTGATTGCAATGCCTGTGCTGAGAGCATTTCGTACGCGTATAGACCACAGACGTTATAACGGCGCCAGCCTGTTGGGACTGCGTGGAATAGTGATCAAGAGCCATGGCAGTGCAGACAAACTGGCCTTCATGAACGCAATCAGCATTGCGCGCAAAGAAGTTTCATGTGATGTCCCGCATCGCATATCCGAGCAGGTTAAAACTCATCTGGAAAAAAGGGAGATCGCGTGATCTATTCGCGTATCACAGGCACTGGTGGATATCTGCCCGAAAAGGTGCTCACCAACCAGGATCTTGAGAAGATCGTAGATACCACCGATCAGTGGATCTTCGATCGCACGGGTATCCGTAAGCGGCATATTGCAGCCGATGACGAGTTTACATGCGATCTGGCGGAAAAGGCCGCGCTTAAGGCGATTGAGATGGCAGGTATCGATGCCAGCGATATTGACCTGATTGTCGTTGCCACAACAACCGCTGATCAGGTTTTTCCCAGCACTGCCTGTCTTCTGCAAGCACGCCTCGGGATCAGGGGGCCTGCCGCATTTGATGTTCAGGCTGTCTGCACCGGTTTTGTTTATGCGCTTGGAGTCGCTGATAACTTTATCCGGTCCGGGGCGGCGAAAAGAGCACTTGTGGTAGGCGCCGAAACCTTTTCACGCATTGTTGACTGGAGTGATCGAAATACCTGTGTGTTGTTTGGCGACGGTGCCGGCGCGGTTGTCATCGAAGCGAGTGATGAACCGGGTATTATCTCCACTCACCTGCATGCGGACGGTGCCTATGAGAGCCTGCTCCGGGTACCAACCGGTATCTCACGCGGTTATAAAGAGATATTACAGGGTTCGGCATATGTCGAGATGAAGGGAAATGAAGTCTTCAAGGTTGCAGTAACCACCTTGGGTAGAATCGTAGATGAGACCTTGGCCGCCAATAACATGGAAAAATCAGATGTGGATTGGCTGATTCCCCATCAGGCCAACATAAGGATCATCAATGCAACCGCGAAAAAGCTGCAGACACCGATGGATCATGTGGTTGTCACAGTGGATGAACATGGCAACACTTCTGCGGCGTCGGTACCTCTCGCTCTGGATGTGGCGGTCAGGGATGGTCGTATTAAGCGTGGTGAGACTATCCTCATGGAGGCTTTTGGCGGCGGTTTTACCTGGGGTTCGGTTTTAGCGAAATTTTAGTGATTTGACAGTGTAAGCTATGAGTAATTCATCATTCGGTATCGTTTTTCCAGGACAGGGGTCTCAGTCCGTCGGGATGTTGAGTGAATTGGCAGCAGCCCATCCAATCGTCGGTCAGACATTCGCAGAGGCTACGGACGCCTTGGGCTATGATCTGTGGGAGCTGGTTCAAAATGGACCGAATGACGCACTCAACCAGACTACCAAGACACAACCCGCGATGCTTGCTGCCGGGGTGTCTGTGTGGCGGGTCTGGCTGGAACAAGGCGGTGCCAAGCCCCAAATCATGGCGGGACACAGTCTGGGGGAATACACGGCATTGGTTTGTGCGGATGCGATCGAGTTTCCCGATGCAGTCAGGCTGGTGGCCGAGCGAGGCCGATTTATGCAGGAGGCCGTGCCTGAGGGAAGCGGCGGCATGGCGGCAATCCTTGGACTCGATGACGATCAGGTGAAAACGGTCTGTGCCGAAGCCGCATCCGGTGATGTGATAGAAGCGGTAAACTTCAATTCACCCGGCCAGGTCGTCATTGCCGGTCATAAAGAGGCAGTGGACCGGGCATGCATATTGGCTAAGGAGGCAGGTGCTAAGCGTGCATTGCCACTCCCGGTGAGTGTGCCATCGCATTGTGCATTGATGAAACCGGCTGCAGAGCGATTGGCTCAATTGCTCGATGGGGTCGGCATTTCACAACCCACAGTCCCGGTGATACACAACGCAAGTGTCGCCGTGGCAAAGGATGCCGAGTCGATACGCAAGCAGCTTGCCGCTCAGTTATACAGTCCTGTGCGATGGGTGGAAACGGTACAGATGATGGCGACCTCGGGTATTTCAAGCCTGTTTGAAGCAGGGCCCGGAAAGGTCTTGGCGGGATTGACTAAAAGAATCGATCGTGGTCTTGTCGGATTGCCTGTGTTTGATGCAAAAAGCTTGATGCAAGCGCTGGAGACATTGAAATGAGTCTGGAGAATGAGATAGCAGTGGTTAGCGGTGCCAGTCGCGGTATCGGCGCAGCCATTGCAGACACCCTGGCGGATGCGGGTGCAACGGTGATCGGCACAGCGACCTCCGAGGCTGGTGCGCAAGGGATTACAGAACGTTTTAAGTCTGCGGGGCATGTCGGGTGTGGCATGGTGTTGAATGTCGCTGATGTTGAATCTATCGATGCGCTCATTGAGGCGGTCGGTAAGGAGTTCGGTAATCCTACTGTATTGGTGAACAATGCCGGTATTACACGCGATAATCTCCTCATGCGCATGAAGGATGAGGAGTGGGAAAGCATCATCAACACCAACCTGACCTCTGTTTTTCGCCTTAGCAAGGCGGTATTACGCGGCATGATGAAGGCGCGAAAGGGACGTATTATCAACATCTCATCCGTAGTCGGGGCAATGGGGAATGCCGGTCAGACCAACTACGCTGCCGCCAAGGCGGGAATCCACGGTTTTACACGCTCTTTGGCCAGGGAGGTGGGTTCGAGAGGTATTACCGTCAATTCTGTGGCGCCGGGCTTTATCGAGACAGATATGACGAACGATCTGCCTGAGGAACAACGCAAGAATCTTGAAGTGAACATTCCTTTGCAAAGGCTGGGATCACCGGAGGATATCGCCAATGCAGTTTTGTTCCTGGCGGGGCAATCCGGACGTTATATTACCGGTGAAACACTCCATGTTAACGGCGGAATGTACATGAGTTGATATGTGAAAACTCGAGATCAATTCTCATATTTAACATAACTAAATTATCATAACATATTGTTAAATAAATTCATTTATGGTGAATTTGAGATGCGAAAGTTATCTGAGGATTGCGCTTTTCTCAAGTGTTTTTTGTTACTACAATACCGCATCGGTCCTTTTCGAGACCGGCGGATAATCCAGAGGAAATTAATAACATGAGCGATGTCGTAGAACGAGTTCGTAAAATTGTCGTAGAACAACTAGGCGTGAAGGAAGAGGAGGTGACGTTAGAAGCCTCTTTTGTCGATGATCTTGGCGCTGACTCTCTCGACACAGTGGAATTGGTAATGGCTCTTGAAGAGGAATTTGAAACCGAGATTCCTGATGAAGAGGCTGAAAAGATCACAACTGTGCAACTTGCTGTCGATTACATCAACGCACACAGTTAATCTTTGCGCAAAGATTTTCTATTTTTTTAGGCCGTCAAGCTCTAACAATAGAAAGGGGCGCGGCCTTTTGCTTTTCAGCAATGCCACTGAACTTTGGGGGTAGTCTACATGACTGCAAGAAGGGTCGTCGTTACGGGGTTAGGTATGGTAGCGCCTGTAGGACTGGATATTCCTACATCGTGGGAGAATATTCAGGCCGGCAAGAGTGGTATCCAACCCATTACCCATTTTGATGTTGGGTCATTTTCTACCCAGTTCGGTGGTCCCATCTACGGTTTCGAAATCACCGATTACATAGCGAAGAAAGAAGCCAAGAAAATGGATAAGTTCATCCATTATGGCATCGCTGCCGGTATACAGGCGATTAAAGATGCAGGGCTTGAGGTGACAGAGGAGAATGCGGAACGTATCGGTGTTCTGATTGGTTCAGGTATCGGCGGCATTACCGGTATCGAAAACAGTTACCAGGCCTACCTGGATGGCGGTCCTCGTAAAATCTCGCCGTTTTTCGTGCCCGCGAGCATCATTAATATGGTCTCCGGTAACCTCTCCATCATGTATGGATTGAAGGGTCCCAACTACTCGATCGTTTCCGCATGCAGCAGTGGCGCCCACAGTATCGCCGAGGCTGCCATGATGATCCGGCATGGCCGTACGGACGTGATGATCGCCGGTGGCGCCGAAATGGCCACATCACCGGTCGGCTTGGGTGGTTTCGCAGCGGCACGGGCGCTTTCCCGTCGCAACGACGATCCACAGGGAGCCAGTCGCCCTTGGGATAAAGACCGGGATGGTTTCGTACTCAGCGATGGCGCCGGTGTGGTTGTGCTGGAGGAGTATGAACAGGCCAAGGCGCGTGGCGCGAAGATCTATGCCGAATTGGCCGGTATCGGCATGAACTCCGATGCCTACCACATGACAGCACCCTCAGTAGACGGATCAGGTGCTGCCAAATGCATGGAGCTGGCACTTCAGGACGGTGGAATCAACGTGGATGAGGTTGATTATATCAACGCACATGGAACCTCCACCCCGGCTGGCGATGTGGCGGAGACAATGGCAGTCAAACGTGCCTTCGGTGATCATGCATACAAGCTTTGTGTCAGCTCCACGAAATCGATGACCGGTCATATGTTGGGTGCGGCAGGTGGTGCAGAGGCCGTTTATACGATTCTGGCACTCTACAATCAGGTTGTACCACCCACCATCAATTTGGAAAACCAGGATCCCGAATGCGATCTGGATTATGTCCCCAATAGCGCGAGAGCGATGAAGCTGGACGTAGTGATTTCCAACTCATTTGGATTTGGCGGCACTAACGGTACCCTGGCATTCCGCCGTGTAAACTGAGGGCGAAGGCTAATTGCTAATTAACGGCAAACCAGGCGATCTGATACCGTTCTCTGATCGTGGTCTGCAATACGGCGATGGTTTGTTCGAGACTTTGGCTGTCAGACAGGGGCGCCCCTGTTTATGGCGGCGACACATGGCCCGACTTTCCCGTGGGGAAAAGGCACTCGGCTTCCCTCCCAGCGATAAGCAGCTGCTTGAAAAAGAGGTTCTCGCGCTCTGTGCCGAGCATGATCTGGCGGTTTTGAAGATCATGCTTACCCGGGGCAGTGGGGGCAGGGGATATACCCCTCCCAGTCCCGGTTCACCGCGACGTCTTATCAGTCTCCATCCCTGGCCCGACTATCCTCAGACCTGGTATAAAGAAGGTATTCATCTTGGGATTTGCCGCACCAGGATTGGCCGAAACAGACAGCTGGCGGGTTACAAACACTTAAACCGTCTTGAACAAGTACTGGCGCGTAGGGAATGTCAGGATGACGCCCTATCCGAGTGCCTGATGATGGATGAAAGGGAGAAGGTGATCTGCGGCACACAGTCCAACCTGTTCATGCTGCAGGGCAATACGATCTATACACCTGATCTTACCCATTCAGGCATTGCGGGTGTGGTCAGAGAATTGGTGATTGAAATTGCAGGGCATCTCTCGATCCCATTGCGCATCACCGATTTGGATAGGGATAGGCTGATGGGCGCCGATGCCATGTTTGTCACCAATTCCGTGATGGGATTCTGTCCGGTCGCGGCGCTGAACAAGCGGCAATTTGACCGGGAGAATATTCCCCGTGAGTTGCGTCAAAGGGTGGAGGAAGCCTGTAGCGCGGCTTAGTATTTACTCTTTTGGTTATCCAAAAGTCGTGGTAATCAACTTCACCCTGCGGATTTTTCCGGTAGAATGACGTTATGCTCAACGCCAACGATTATTTCCAATTAGTAGAGTCCGACCGGTGAGATATGCGGCTTAATCGTCTGCTCGGTATTCTGATCTTTATCGTCAGCATCCTCCTGGCTTGGGGTTGGATGGAATATGACGGTTTTCTCAACAAATCCCTGAATTTACCCGAGGAGGGCGTGAACTATATTCTGCATCCGGGTATGACGGTCAGAAGTTTGGCGGAGGATCTGCAGCAACGAGGTATGCTCGAGAAGCCCATGCTGTTGAGATTCACTGCCCGTTGGCAGGGTCAAGCCAGTGAACTGAAGGCCGGCGAATACTATCTGCCTGCTGGAACCACGCCACCGAAGCTGCTTGAAATCCTCAGCTCCTCACAGGTTGTTCAATATGCCCTCACGATCATCGAGGGGTGGACATTCGAACAGTTGATGGCTGCGATCAGACGTGATCCGGTATTGGAACATAGCCTGAAGGAGGTAACGAACGATCAGGTGATGCAACATCTTGGTCTGGACAATCTGCATCCGGAGGGGCGATTCTACCCTGACACCTATCACTTTCCCCGCGGTACCACCGATGCGGCCTTTCTAAAGCGGGCCTATAAACGAATGGAATCTGTACTGGAACAGGCCTGGCAACAGCGGAAAAAGCAGCTGCCGCTGAAAAACCCATATGAGGCGCTTATACTGGCCTCGATAATCGAGCGGGAGACCGGCATACCAGAGGAGCGTGGCAAGATAGCCGGTGTATTCATAAGGCGCCTGCAACGCGGCATGTTGTTGCAGACCGATCCCACGGTTATCTACGGTATGGGGGAGAGCCATAACGGCAATATCCGCAAGCGGGACCTCACTCGCGACACTCCTTACAACACCTATCTGCACAAAGGATTGACACCGACACCAATTGCCATGCCGAGCGGCGCAGCAATACGTGCGGCTTTGAATCCGCAAGAGGGCAATTCGCTCTATTTCGTCGCAACCGGTGATGGCGGACACTATTTCTCTTCAACCCTTGAGGAGCACAACAAAGCGGTACGGAAGTATCAGTTGAAGAGATGACTGCAATGAATAAGACGGCAAAAGGACGATTCATCACCGTTGAAGGCGGTGAAGGGGCTGGAAAAAGCAGTAATCTGGCATTCATCCAATCCTTGATTGAAACCGCAGGCAAACAGGTGCTTTTTACCCGGGAACCGGGTGGAACACCGCTCGGAGAAGCCATTCGTGAATTGCTGTTGGGACACAAACACACCGGTATGGCGGACGATACGGAATTGCTGTTGATGTTCGCCGCACGTGCGGAGCATCTGCAACAAAAAATCCTACCGGCCCTTGAGCGGGGAATCTGGGTGTTGTGCGATCGTTTCACTGATGCAAGCTTTGCCTATCAAGGGGCGGGAAGAGGGCTTTCGCTGGAGAAGATTGCCAAATTACAGCAGTTCGTTCAGGGTACGTTGCGTCCCGATCTGACATTGCTGCTCGATGTGCCGGTGGATACCGGTTTGCAGCGTGCCGGGAAACGTTCAGAGCCTGACCGATTTGAAAGCGAGAACCGCACCTTCTTTGAGAAAGTGAGAGCGGGATATCTGCAGATCGCCGCCCTGGAGCCTGATCGTGTCCAGGTGATCGATGCATCTCCAGCCTTGGAAATGGTGCAGGATCAAATCAAAACGGTCGTTCAACACTATCTGGAGAGCCAGGGTGAGTGAGTTGCGTTATCATCGCCTGCCATGGCACGACGAGCAGTGGCATTATCTACAACAGGCCATTGAACAGCACCGACTGCCCCATGCCTTATTACTTTCGGGACCTCCCGGATTGGGAAAAGAGCAGTTCGTGCTCAGTTTTGCCCAATCCGTGTTGTGTGTGGATAGAGACCGTGACGGTATCGCCTGCGGCGCCTGCCGACAGTGTCAGTTGCTGTACAGCGGTAACCATCCCGATTTTCAATGGTTGAAACCGGATGAAGAAAGTAAAAGCGGTGAGATAACGATAGAAGCCATTCGGAGTCTTACCGCCAATGCTGCATTGACCAGCTATGCCGGCGGTAACAAGGTCATCGCCATACAACCGGCCCATCGAATGAACAAAGCCGCGGCCAACAGTCTCCTCAAGACCCTGGAAGAGCCTACGCCGGGCAGCGTGATATTGCTGCTGACCGATCAACCGGGCAGATTACTTGCCACCATCCGCAGCCGCTGTCAGAAAGTACATTTCAAACCTCCGCACATGACACAGGCCATCGAGTGGCTCTCTGACAAGGTGACCCAGGAAGATCCGCGACTGTTGTTAACACTGGCCAACGGTGCGCCACTCAAGGCGCTTCAGCTTGACAACGGCGAACTCCTGAATGCGCGCAAAGAAATGGCAAAGGGATTTCTACAACTTCTGGGTGGGAAACGTGATCCGGTCAGCCTGGCGCGTGGGTGGGGAACCTTTGACAGAGTCTTGTTGTTGGAGTGGCTGACGGGCTGGGTGATCGATCTGATTCGTCTGCAGGAAGGGGGAGATGAGGGGGGGATCTTTAATCGGGATCTCACTCAAGCTTTGCAGAAAACGGCCGACAAGATAAACTCGAGGACTCTGCATGGCTATCTGCTCCAGGTTTATGCGGCCAGGAGTACCGTAGAGAGCAATTTAAACCCGCAATTGACCTTGGAAAAGCTGCTGATTTCCTGGTGTGATTGCAGAACCCAGGCGTGTTAGACAGAAACTGAGAATCGTATGGCTGGTGGACCCAAACAAGGAATACTCTCGCTGACTATCAAGGATAAAAATGCCTTGTATGCGGCCTACATGCAATTTGTTGAATTTGGTGGGCTTTTTATTCCCACGACCAAGCAGTACCGATTGGGTGACGAGGTTTTCATGCTGCTGACGCTGATGGACGAGACGGAGCGTCTGCCGGTGGCCGGTAAGATCATCTGGATCACACCCGTCGGCGCGGAGGGTAACAGAGCAGCCGGCATCGGTGTCCAGTTCAGTGATCAGGATGGCGGTGCAGCACGCAACAAGATCGAGACCTATCTTGCCGGCGCCCTGAAATCAGACCGTCCTACACACACGCTATAGTCATAAGCCGACTAGGGCCTGTTAACACTAATCCAATCGGCCCTGCTGGGACTATTTTTTCGTCCAGCAAGGCAGAATGAGCGAGGTGTAGTTACGCTACATGAGCGAATGATAACGCCGCTGGGCGGAAAAATAGCCCCAGCCCTTCAGGCACAACAGGGCCAATTGGATTAGTGTTAACAGGCCCTAACATGCGGGTTCACTATCTGACCAATGGTTAGTTGTTTTTCCTTTTGCGACACAACCGAAATGAAGATCTTTATCAGCCCCCTGGCGGTGGAGCTGCTGATTGGTATCGTTCACAGAACGAAATTATCGAGTCTGGAGTTGAAAATGCAGCTACAATCCCCAGTCAAAATCAGAAACGGCCCTGATAAAGCGCCATGTTAGTCGATTCCCACTGCCATCTTGATCGTGTCGCTCTTGCACCCTATAACGGGGATTTTGCCAGCTTTATGAGCAGCACCCTTGCACAAGGTATCGATCATCTGTTGTGTGTCTCGATCGATCTTGAATCCTGGCCCGCTATGCTGGCTCTGGTAGCGGACTACCCACAGATTTCCGTATCGGTGGGCGTGCATCCGAATGACAAGGAGCGTCATGAACCCACGGTTGAGGAGTTGCTGAGACTCTCACGCCATGAAAAGGTCGTCGCCATCGGGGAGACCGGACTGGATTATTTTCATGGTAAGGGGGATCTGGATTGGCAGCGTGAGCGGTTTCGGCAGCATATTCGAGCTGCCAAGGCGGCGAAGCTGCCTCTCATCATCCACACCCGGGACGCCCGGATCGATACAATCCAGATCATGCAGGATGAGGGGGCGGACGATGTGGGTGGGGTGATGCACTGCTTCACAGAGAACTGGTCCATGGCGAAGCAGGCACTGGAGATGGGTTTTTATATCTCATTTTCCGGCATCATCACCTTCAAGAATGCGGCTGAGTTGCGTGAGGTCGCAAAGCTGGTGCCGATGGATCATCTGCTGATCGAGACAGACGCTCCCTACCTGGCGCCGGTACCTCATCGCGGCAAACCCAATCAACCGATCCATGTACGGCATGTTGCTGAATGTGTGGGCGAGCTGAAAGGGCTGACACTCGAGGCAATTGCCGACCGGACAACCGCTAATTTCTATCGCTGTTTCCCCCTGGCACAGGACGCCCTATCCAGTTCTACCGGTCTTGATTATGAATAAATCAGTAGCTCTATGGTTATTCTGTAGTTTCTTTTCTGCAGCCCTGGCGGCACAAGATAGGAGCACAGAGGATTATGAGGATTTGGTCATCAACACCAAAGGTGGTTTTGAGGTGACCACGACCGATGGTGAATTCTCCTTGCAGTTGGGGGGCAGGATCCTGGCTGACGCCGCAGTCTATGATGAGGACAAAAATGCCCTGGGCAACGGGAGCGAACTGCGTGATTTAAGACTCGACCTGGAAGGGCGGCTGTATGCCGATTTCATCTACGAGTTCAGTGTCGACTTCTCGGACGGCGAAGCGGACGTCAAGGATGCCTGGTTTGCCTATGACGCCATCTTCCCCTGGCGCTTTTCCGTCGGACATTTCAAAGAGCCTTTCAGCCTGGAGGAGATGACCGGCAAGCGATATCTGACCTTCATGGAGCGTGCCTTGCCGAATGCGTTCGCTCCCGGAAGGAGCATGGGTATTGGCGCCCAGTGGTCGGGTGAACAGATGACCTTTGCCGCCGGCCTGTTCGGTGATGAATACGACGATGACACTGACGATGAGGGTGATGAAGGCTGGGGTGTCACCGGTCGCTGGACTTATGCGCCGCTGGCGGAAGATAGATCCGCATTTCACATGGGTATAGCCGCCAGCTACAGAAAGCTGGATGATGAACAGGAGGTTCGAATCGATACCAGGCCGGAGTCTCACCTTACCGATATTCGATATCTCGACACTGGCAAACTCAAGCAGAGCCGATCTAGCGCGCTATTGGGTCTGGAAGGTGCATGGGTGTCAGGTCCGTTTTCCCTGCAGGGTGAGTGGATGCAAGCAAAAATTGAGCGCGACGAAGGTACGGAGCCCACCTTTGAAGGCTGGTATCTACAGGTTAGTTGGTTCCTGACAGGTGAAAGCCGCCGCTATAAGCAGCGTTCGGCAAAATTTGGGCGTATCAGGCCGCTTCTCGACCATGGTGCTGTAGAGGTGGCCGCACGTTTAAGTTCCCTGGATCTCAACGATGGGGAGATTGAGGGTGGATCCAGCGACAACATCACACTGGGAATCAATTGGTACATCAATCGGCAGATCCGCCTGATGGCCAACACAATCTTTGTCGATAATGACAGCCATGCCGATGCGGATGGTGATTTGGAGGGGGAGGATACGCCCTCTATTCTCCAGATTCGGGCTGAAGTTGATTTCTAGGCTGTGACAATGATAGTCAAATCTGTCTATACAGGCCCTCAAAATGATACGTAACCTCGGCAATGGAACGCTTCTGCTGCTTTGCCTTTTCGCCTGGTCGATACCGTCCTATGTTGCTGCAAGCGGCAGTGATCCGAGTACATTGGTAATAGGTAAGATCAGCCACAATCCTAAAAAGCATTATCGTTACTTGAAACCCATGCTGATGTATGTAGTGGAAAGAATGCGTGACCTCGGAATCACAAAAGGCAAGATCCGCATGGCAAAAAGCAAAGAGCATATGGCGGAATTGTTGGCCAGAGGTGATGTGGACTGGGTGACGGAAACACCTATAGCCGCATCCTATCTGCATGAGAAAAGCGGTGCGGAGCTATTGCTTAGAAAGTGGAAAAAAAATACATCTGAATACTATACGGTATTTTTTTCACTTAAGGATGGGACAATAAAGAAGCTGGAGGACCTGAAGGGAAAAATCATTGCCCTGGAGGATCCAGCATCAACGACAGCCTACTATTTGCCTGTCCATGCAATGTTACACAGCGGATTGACACCGATTAAATTGAATAGCTTTCGGGAGACACCACCGACAGATAAGGTTGGTTTTGTGTTTGTCCGGGAAGAGATCAATATAGCCACACTGGTGAATAAAGGCCTGGCCCACGCTGGTGCGTTCAGCAATCTGGATTGGGATAAGGAAGATCATCTGCCTTCACAATATCGTGCCCAGTTTTCTATAATTCAAAAACTTCCACCTGTCGTTCGCGCAGTGGAATTGGTGCGCCATGATTTAAACCCGGCTTTAAAAAGACGCCTCGAAGGAATTTTGCTAAAGGCCGGTGATGATCCGAAGGCTCAGCCTGTCCTGCATGCCTATCAGCGAACTAAAAAGTTCGATGCTCTGAGTAGTGAGCAGAAACAATCGATATACGATATGTACTCTATAGTTGATAAGGTCGATCAAGCTCTCATACCCTAAAAGAGTCAAGTCATGCGCAAAGGTAAAATTACGATGCGAAGCGTAAAGAACATTTGCATACAACCACAAGGGTCGAATGTATGTGTAGCTTGATGCAGCCCTGTTGAATCCTGATGGACTACTGATTCAATGGCAAGAAATCTTCAGTTCAGATATACCGTTGCTATTGGTGCCGGAATCGTCATTGTCACGATTATCCTTGCCACGCTGTTTTTCTTCCAGTCTAAGGACCTGCTGTCCAATATAAAAACCACCACCTCCTCCACAATGAGTGTTGCCCTGCATAATGAGGCAAAAAAACGCCTGATGACTCTAAGTGCGATTCTGAGCGAGGATGTGGCAAACCCCCTCTATAATTTTGATATGCTGGCTATCCTGCATCTGCTGCAGAGCGTTGCCAAGCTGGATGACATCGTCTATGTCATGGTGATCGATCCACAGGGCGTGATCATTCACGATGGAACCGAACTGTTGGGCAACTACGGCAAGCAGATAGAAGATGTAAAAATTCTGGACTGGATTGAAAGGGAATCGGCGCCACTGCTCAAAAACTCGAAAGATGTGATGGAGATAGTCTCTCCAGTCCATATTGCCGATGAAAGACTGGGTTGGGTTAGAATTGCGCTATCCAAAAAGGAGCAATTGGAAAACACGGAAAAACTGACTCTACAGCTATCCGAATTAATCTCGGAATCGCATCAACGCGAACGTTATCTGCTGTTTTTCGTGACCGGGATTTTGCTGTTGCTTGGCTTGGCTTTGGCTGCATTGATTTCAAATAGGTTAGTATCACCGATTCGAATGCTGACAGAATATGTAAAACGTGTCGGTGAAGGCGCCTATGGCATTGAGCTGGAAAAAAGCCGAGGTGACGAGATCGGTCAACTGATCCACTCATTCAACCGTATGAGCAGGGATCTTTCCAATACCTCGGTATCTAGACAGTATTTGAATGATGTACTCAATAATTTGCGTGATGCATTGATCGTGATCTCTGTCGATAAGAACATTATCATGGTTAATAATGCCGCTGCTGATATGATCGGTTACGATAAAGAGCGGTTGGTGAGTATGTCATATTACGACATTATCGACAGTCGAGACGGTGTGCGCGTCAAGCAATGGCTCACCTATCTTGTGAAGGACGAGGCCGACAGTATCGACGCCAGATATATTACCGCTGAGGGTTCCTGCGTTCTGGTCTCCCTGTCAGGCGCCTATCTCGACCTCTCAGGTGGTCCGGGGCAGATCATCACGGTCGCGCAGGATGTCAGCGAGCATAGAAAGAACGAGGAACATATACGCTATCTGGCCCAATATGACGGCTTGACCAATCTGCCCAACAGACAACTATTCAGTGATCGGCTAAAACATGCCATGGAGCAGGCTGATCGGGGAGAGTATCTTGTCGCCTTGATGTTTATCGATCTGGATCGCTTTAAGAAGGTCAATGACAGCCTTGGCCACCATGCTGGTGATCTGCTGTTGAAAGAGACAGCTGTGCGATTGAAGAAGATGCTCCGTGTAGGTGATACTGTGGCGCGTTTGGGGGGTGATGAATTCACTATTGTTGCGGAGCAGATCAAATCGATAAGCGATGGCGTAAGCATTGCCAAAACCATCCTTGAAACAATCAGGGAACCGTTCGAGATCGAATCAAGGAAGGTGCATATCGGGTGCAGCATCGGTATCGTCTTCTATCCATTCTCCAAGGATGACATCGGTAGTTTGATTCAGAAGGCCGATATGGCCATGTATCAAGCAAAAAGGAGCGGGCGCGGGCAGTACTGCGTCTATCACCATTTGCTGGGTGCCAATGAGGATGGCCTGATACAGCAGGAGAGTGAGTTGATAGAGGCGTTGATGACAAAAAGTTTTCATCTGCTCTACCAGCCAATCATCGAAATCAACACAGGATCAATGGTCGGAATGGAGGCCTTGTTACGGTGGGATAATCCAAGACGCGGTTTACTGGATCCCACAGAGTTTCTTCCATTTCTCGAAAATTCAGGCTTGATCATCGAGTTGGGTGATTGGATTTTGGAAAGGGCTTGTAAAGAAATACTTGCCTGTGGCGATAGCGGCGATCGGCCATTACAATTGAATGTCAATGTCTCCGTACATCAATTTAATCAGGGTGGTTTTTCCCATCGTGTTGAGTCGATACTGACCAGGACAGGCTTCGATCCAAAGCGACTTGAGTTGGAAATCACAGAAAGCAGTCTGATAGAAGATATCGAACTGAGCAGGTATGTCGTACGCAGTCTGAAAAAGCTTGGTGTTCGTGTCGCAGTCGATGATTTTGGCACAGGTTATTCTTCATTCTCTTATCTAAGGGACTTTACGCTGGATACACTGAAACTTGATTCCAGTTTCATCAAGGGATTACCTGCAGACAATTATGCCACCGGTATCTGCACGGCACTGATAAAAATGGCGGAAATCATGGATTTGAACGTGGTTGCTGAAGGCGTGGAAAATTCACGGCAGTTAGAGTGGTTGAGTCAAGAGAATGTACAACAGTGCCAGGGCTACTACTTTAACGAACCTGTTACTCTGACTGACCAGGAAACCTCTGATTGATTCAGGATTTAAGGCGGTACACTAATCTACCGCCATTATTTGTTGTCGCAAGTGAATATAAAAAACTGACGGAAGAAGAACGCATTTTCTGCTTCCGTGCCCTGATAATACCGGGAATAGCATCAATCAAAGCCTCCCTAAGACTATAGCTGTCGACTGTTTTCGAAACAGTCATCCGGATAATCGATGCTATATGAGATGGTCGGCCCACTCAATGCCCGATATACATTTCATCATACTCTTTGGCATATCGCTCAAGGATGTTTTTCCGCTTCAGCTTTAGAGTGGGAGTGATCAAACCGTTCTCCACGCTCCAGGGTTCACCGAGCACGGTCAAACGGATGATTTTCGCGTAACCGGGAAAGTTGTCCAGGTGATTGTTGATGCGGGCCAATAACTCCTGCATCTGCTGCTCGCTGATATCGCCGGGGTTCAAACCAAGTATTTGGGCATGTTCGGGATTGAGCACCACGATGGCGGACAGGTAGGGTTTGCTTTCGCCGAGCACCAGTACCTGGTCGAACAGAGAATCCATGGCGATGCACATCTCCATATCGGCAGGGGGAACCTTTTCACCATTGGCCATAACAATGATCTCTTTCAGTCGACCGGTGATAAAGATATAACCATCTTCGATTTTCGCCTTGTCACCTGTATGGAACCAACCATCTGCATCAATTACCTCGGAGGTTGCATTCCGGTTGTTCCAGTATCCCATCATCACATTAGGTGCTCTGCAAAGCAGTTCCTCATACTCATTGATCTTAACTTCTATCCCGGGAAAGGGCCTGCCGACACTGGCCGGAAAATTGTTTTCGTGGGTATTGGCCGAGATGATGGGACTGGTCTCCGTTAGGCCGTAACCCTGCAGTATGGGCACACCGAGTCCAATGAAAACTTTGGCGATGTCTGGCGAAAGCGGGGCGCCGCCTGAAACCGCAATTCGCAAGCGTCCACCCAGCTTGTCCTGAATCTTACGCGCCACAATCTTTTCCAGTAGTGGCCAGAGCCATAATTTAGGTGACCATGAGCTACGTCCTTGCTGAAACTCAAAATGGGTCCAACCGGTTTCGACAGCCAGATTGAATATGCCGCGGGCTATTGCAGAGTCGCTCTCGAGTTTGTCCTGTATCTTGGCGTAAACCCTCTCAAATATGCGTGGTACCGAAATCAATATGGTTGGTTTGATGGTCTCGAGATCTTCAGCCAGCTGAGGAATCGATCTCGCGTAGGCCGTGGCTGCGCCAGATACGAGTGCCAGATAGTAACCAACGGTTCGCTCCAGGGTGTGCGAGAGCGGCAGAAAAGAGAGAAAGGTGTCGGTTGTATAGATATCGATAACCTTCACACCGCTCTCTATATCCCACAGGATATTGTGATGACTCAACATCACACCTTTGGATCGGCCGGTGGTACCTGAAGTGTAGACAATAGTGGCCAGTTCCTTGCTGGCGACATCGATGACCTGCAGCCTTTCGCTGGTTTGATCGGGCAGCCATTCATCGAGTGAGACCAGATGGGGCTGAAGATCCATCGGGTCGACCTTGTGCAGCGAGACGATACGGTTCAGGCCGGCCAACTGATTGCGGATCTGCCGGAGTTCCTGCCACTGTTCGTTGTTTTCCAGGAGCAGTAGACGGATGCCGGCATCTTGCAGGATGTAACCGATATTCTCGGGACGATCATTGGTGTAGAGGGGGACGGTGACCAAGCCCAGGCATTGAGCCGCCAGATCGAAGATGGCCCATTCGCGGCAGTTGCGCAACATGATGGCCACCCTGTCACCCGGTCTGAGATTTTCATTGCGAAAGGCAGCCTGCCAGTGCGCAACCATTTGCGCCATCTCACCCCAGCTGGTCTCTTGCCAAACCTCGCGTTCTTCGTCGTATTGTATATACGCGGTGGCATCCGGTGAGCGATTTACACGTTCCTTGAAGACAGCGCCTATCGTGTCGGCATCTTTCAACTGTATAGTATCAATGTTCGGATTATCCATGCTGGCACCATTTTTTATCGCTTAAAGAACCCCGGTTTTTGTTGTCGGGTTCACTTTGGTGTGGGTAGAGTAGCATTTCGCACCCTGTGATAGTCGGCGCTGATAAGCAAATCAGCTCCAACACGCATTAACTTATCCTATCCTGAACCGGTATGGAAATATTTACGCATCAAGCGGCACCCCGTTTGTTGAGTTTGGATATCATTGAAGTCCTCTGTTTACGCTCGGGTGCCGCCGTGCCGAGGTGGCTGAATGAATTCACCTGAATGATTTGACTGCGCAGGCGGTCCGCCTCATCCAGCGCCACTTTTTCGCTCTCGCTCAAGATCCCAAGGGAGACGGCTTCTGCGATCAGATTTCGGTTGTCTCGGGATTTCGGCTGACCGGCCCGTTTTGCTCTGCGTAAGGTCTTTTCATGGGGCGCCGCGGCATTCACGGCAAACAGCGCCTGTTCCAATTGACCGGCCCGCTGTTGTTGATCCTCTGTCGTGTAGATCCCCCGAGTGAGCCATTCCCTGGCTTCGTTGGGGCTAAGCAGAATACGCGCAACCTGGTGGTCGAGGTTATCGGTGGGTTTATGAAACGGCAGTCCGGTTGGAAATATCACCAGCCGCAACAGCCAGGCCAGGGGTCTGAACGGGATATTGCGTAACAGGCCCCGCAAGGCATGCTGGAAACGGTAGAGGGAATCCTCCAAGGCCCATCTCACCAGCGGCAGGTCGTCTTGACGCTCTCCCTCTTCGACATAGCGTTTAAGGCAGGCACTGGCAATATAAAGGTTGCTCAGCATGTCTCCAAGTCTGGCTGAGAGGCGTTCCTTACGTTTGAGCGAGCCACCCAGTGTCATCAGCGCCGCATCGGTGGTCAGGGCAAAGGTGGATGCCATCCAGTTCAGGCGTTGAAAGTAACGCTTGGCAGGTCCGCTTTTCGGGCTATCGGAAAGCCGTCCATGGGTGACGCCGAACCAGAGGGTGCGGGCAAAGTTTGTCAGTACGAATCCGATGTGACTGAAGAGAGCATCATCGAACTGTGTAAGTGCGATTTCCTGATCGGGATTCTCAGTCGCCTCGAATTCGCTGAGAATGTAAGGGTGGGCGCGTATCGCCCCCTGACCGAAGATGATCATGCTGCGTGTGAGTATATTGGCGCCCTCAACGGTGATTGCGATGGGAATCGCCTGATAGCCTCTGCCTGTCAGGTTGTCGGGACCGAGACAGATGCCACTGCCACCCTGGATATCCATGGCATCGTTGACCGCTTGGCGGTATCGCTCGGTAAGATGGTACTTGATGATGGCTGAGATAACAGAAGGCGTTTCACCGCTATCCAGTGCGCTGAGCGTCAGTTTACGCGCCGCATCCATCTGATAGGTCAGTCCGCCAATCCTTGCCAGCGCCTCTTCCACCCCCTCGAAGTGGCCTATGGGTTGGCCGAATTGGGTGCGAACCGCGGCATAGGCGCCGGTATAACGGCTGGCGCTTTTGCCGGCCGCGGTCGAGAGTGCGGGAAGTGAGATGCCACGCCCCTCAGAGAGGCATTCGACCAGCATTTGCCAACCCTTGCCGACACCCCCGGTTCCGCCGATTACCCAGGCCATGGGGATGAATACATCTCGGCCTGCAATGGGACCATTATGGAAGGGTATGTCGAGGGGCATGTGTCTTGAACCTATCGCCACACCGGCTGTGTCACGGGGGATAAGGGCCAGTGTGATGCCTGGATGGGGGTCGTCTGAGAGCAGGCCTTGTGGGTCCTCCAATTTGAATGCCAGTCCGATAAGGGTTGCCACCGGCGCCAGTGTTATATAGCGCTTTTCCCAGTTGAGCCGGATACCCAGGACCTGGTTCCCTTCAAAGTCGCCGTACGTGACCTGGCCATTATCCGGAATGGCGCCGGCATCACTGCCTGCGTGGGGATTGGTCAGGGCAAAACAGGGTATCTCCTCTCCAGTGGCCAGCTTGTTGAGATAGTTTGCTTTCTGTTCATCCGTACCGTATTGAAGCAGCAGCTTTGCCGGGCCCAGGGAGTTGGGCACCATTACTGTAACGGCTGCGGTGATGCTGCGGCTGGCGATCTTCATCACCACCTGGGAGTGGGCATAGGCGGAAAAGCCGAGACCACCGTAGGTTTTAGGGATGATCATGCCGAAAAGGCCTGATTGTTTGATGAACTGCCACACCTCGGGAGGCAGGTCTTTGCGTTCGTTGGTGATGTTCCAGTCATCGAGCATATCGCAGAGGGTTTGCACCGGCCCGTCAAGGAATTCCTGTTCCTGCGCCGTCAGATGGCATTGTGGCTGGCGCAGCAGTTTGCTCCAGTCTGGTTGTCCCGAGAATAGTTCACCGTCCCACCAGACACTGCCGGCGTTCAAGGCCTCTTTTTCGGTGGTCGACATGGAAGGCATCACCTTGCGGAATGCGGACAACAGCGGTTTACTGATCCAGCGGAGACGCAGTTGCGGCTTAAGGTAGAAGAACAGGGTTGTGGCATAGATCAGCCATACAGGCAGTGCGGCAAGGAGTGTCATGAGCTCCGCAAGCTGCAGACTGGTCAGGAGTATGGGCGGCAACAGTATCCATACAATCGCACCTGCCGAACCATAGGCCAGTCCCCACAACATCAGCAATAAGAGTAGAAATCCGAGCAGTGTCATCGGTCAGCCTCGCGCATTGTGTTGATTATTTGCTGAGCCGCATCATCATCCTGAGGGTAAGCCTTTTCCTCTTCATGTTTCTTATGTTTCTTGCTTATTTCAGATTCATTATCGGCAAAATCCACCCCGTCCATCTTTGTCGCAGCAGCGAAGGTTCGCTCGTTATCATTATAAAGAATGCTGTCATCACCCCATGGTAATCGACGATAGACACCCAAATCATCAAGTCCGAGGAATGGATATTTAATGATGTCGAAATAGGGTGAGTAGTCGAAGTCCTTTGGCGTGAAGAGTCGCGGGTTCCGTTTAAAGAAACGCAGGCTGCCGTCTTCATCACGATCGATAAAAGGCAGGATAGGAAAATTGACCTTATTGAAGGCGGACGCCAACAGCGAGGAGCAAACGGTTCGCGTGGGCGAACCGGCATTGTGCTCAAACAGACTGGAGCGCCAGCGCCGGGGCAAGACATTCCAGGGAAAGAAGAAGCGGGCCAGGTCGAGCAGGTGGCGCACATCATAGTCAAAGCCGATATGGTGGATGGCATGGGCCACCACCTTGTGCACATCCTCAGGTTCGAGCCCTGTGGGACGGCAGATGCGCAAATGGTCCTTACGATACTTGGAGAGCGGGGTAATGATTGTGCCTTCACCCAGCAGGGCCTCGACCATCAACTGTTCACTGAGGTCGCCTTGATAGGCCATGCGTACCCGCTGTTGGAGTTGTGGATCGCGGATATCATAGATGCGTCCGATATAGAGCGCGGAGTGGGTCCATGTGCTTTGGGTGATGGTCTTGATTACGTTGCTTACCCGGCTGCGTCCCTCCACCAACAGAACATCAGCGGGTCTGAGTTCATAACTGAGGCGATTGAAATCACACAGCGGCGAGGTGGAGGGCGGACTCTCCTTTGTCAGCCACTCCGCTATCCACTGCATGATTTTCTGTCCAACTTGCCTCATTTAAAACCCAGGAAAACAGTAAGTAATACAATAAGTATAGACCGTAATCTTAGTAGGTGAGTTTCAACAGGAAGTGGAGTATTACTTGCTCAGGCGGGATTTATAGGAGCGTGCATAGGATATGAAGATGGATAAACTTAATCCTCGCTGAGTACCTGAATGCAGCTTGATTGGCACTTTTCCTGTCAATTGAAAATTTATAAATATAATATGTAAAATAAATAGTTATAAATTATTTATGAAGTAATCTGTGATTGCCTGTGTTGCCGAATCCCATCGCTCCACCAGATTCGGCAGGCACCCTCGTCGGATACCATGCAGGGCCCGATCGGTGTCCTTGGGGTACAAGCCTTGCCGTAGAGTGTGCACTGATTCGGGTATTTCCGGCCCAGTACAACCGCCGCGCAGTCACAACCGGGAGGCATCTCGCCACTCCGTTTTCGATCGGCAGTATCATAGTCGGGAAAACGCTTCCGGGCATCCCAGTTTGAGTACTCATCATTCAGGCAAAAACCGGAATTGGGAATGATACCGATTCCACGCCAGTTGGCATCGACAACAGCCAGCGCCTTTTTCAGATGAGCTTTCGCGCTGGGATTGCCGCCGGGTTTGACCAATTCAGGATAACAGTTGTCGAGAAATATCCGGTCGTCCAGATACTGTCTGATCACGGAGTAGGTAGCCGCCAGCAGGCTCTCAGGGGTAAAGCCGGCCACAGCGGCAGGTATGTGGTGCTGTTGCACGACAAATGACCACTCCTCCGGCCCCATTACAGTCGCCACATGACCGGGCGCGACCAGGGCATCGAATCCCGGCTTTTCGCCACTGAGCAACATAGATACGGCAGGCCAGGTAAGTCGACCCGATAGCAGGATGGTGAGGTTGTCGGGCATACCCTCGACCAACAGCGCGGCGACCGGTGCCGTTGTGGTCTCGAAGCCGGCGGCAAAAAAGACCACCTCCCGGTCAGGAGCGGTCTGAGCGATTTGCAGGGCCTCGATGGGTGAGGCGATGGGACGGATATCCGCACCGGCGGCATGGGCCTGATCAAGGGAGCGTGGTTCTCCCTTGCTGACATTGACCGGTACCCGCAGCATGTCGCCAAACGCCGCCAGGGTGATCGGTTCCTGCAGCGCCAGCTGCATCGCTTGATAGACATCCTCTTCTGGACATACGCAAACAGGGCAGCCAGGGCCAGGTATCAGCTCAATCTGGCTGGGCAGCGCGCCACGCAACCCGGCCTGGGTAATGGCGCGCTCATGACCACCGCAGACATTCATGATCTTGATCGGCTCCTGCAATGGCAGGGCATTTATTTGTTGCAGCCAGGATTTCGCGTTTATCGACATGGGGTGTCTAGCCGCAAATGGACGCCAATCACCGCAAATCTACGCGAATAATCTATTCTGTTGTTTGAAATTGAAAGTGATAATTGTATACGAGATGAAGGAGACCTCGTGAGCGACCGTATGATCAGCAACATATGAAACTGAAATAGTTTAATGAGTAGCATCATTCCATTTGCGATTGATTTGCGGTGATTAGCGTCTATTCGCGGCTTGTTTCTCTTCTAGAGTTTATCAGCATGTAACTTCACACCATCGGGTTGCAGTTTCGGATGCAGGGTCTCTCCCCTCGAGCGTTTTTCGTTCTGCAGTTCAACTTGCTCCTGCAGCCAGTCCAGCCATGCATCCATGCCCTCGCCTGATTTGGCTGAAGTCAGCGTGATGGGCGCTTCAACGGCCAGCCGGCGAACCGCCAGCTCAGCCTGTTCGGGGCTGAAATCATCCAATACCGCCAGCAGGTCGGATTTCGTGATCAATACATGATTGGCTGCGCGGAAGATGACCGGGTATTTACTGGGCTTGTCATCCCCTTCGGCAACTGAGAGCAGGGTGATATTGATATGCTGACCCAGGTCGAAACTGGCCGGGCAGACCAGGTTGCCGACATTTTCGATAAACAGGATGTCCACTTCTTCAAGATCCATCTCATGCAGGGCGTGGTGGATCATATGGGCATCAAGGTGACAGGCGGTACCGGTAGTGATCTGGATAGCCTCCACTCCCTTTTCCCGGATGCGTTCGGCATCGTTCTCTGTCTCAAGGTCGCCTTCGACAACACTGATCCGGTATTTTTTGCCAAGTTTGTCGATGGTGGTTTCCAGCAGGCGGGTTTTACCACTGCCGGGTGATGACATGAGATTGATCGCCAGTAGTTGATGACGGTCAAAATGCTTACGGTTATGGGCGGCCTGATGGTCGTTTTCGCTGAGCAGATTCTGTAACACCTCGACTGCAACGCTGCCGTCCTCTGCATGGGCATGCCTGCCTCCCTCTTCAATAAGATGCCGATTGCCTTCCGTTATGTTACAGCCGCATGTGTCGCACATCAGAATAAGCTCCTTAATCCGGTCTCACAGCTGGTCAAGCCCGTATGATTCAATCGTTATCCTCCCGCGTCAGTTCAACACTGGCGAGCAGGAGTTCATCCCCACTGATGAGTTGTGTACGAAAATCACCACATTCACAGCAGATCAATCTATTCGCCGATGCATCGCACTCGGCGCCACATTGTTGGCAGCGTACCCGTACCTGTTGCAAAGCTGTCTCCAGTTCAGCCTCGGCGGCGATACTGCCCGCACGGGCGATCGTAAAGGCCTGTTGCAGCAGTTCCGGCACCACGCCGGACAAGGGGCCGATGTGGATGACGATTCTGATAACCTGGCTGGCGTTTTCCCGCTTTGCAATCGCCTCGACCTGCGCCAGCATTGCCTGGCAGACAGATAGTTCATGCATCGGGCGGGGATTCCATTTTCGCCAGCATCTGGTCATAGATCTCCCAGGCCGAGCGAGCTTCCTGCGGCGTGACTTTTTGGATTGCATACCCGACATGTACGACAACAAAGTCGTCCGGCTTCAGCGCTTCATGCTGCAGCATGAAGAGGCTCACTTCCCGCTGAATGCCTTTTGCTTCACACTGTGCGGTAAAGCCGTCGATACTTTTGATCTGCATGGGTATGCCCAGGCACATGATATAACCTTCGTTTACAGTTATGATCCGGTAGCTGCCTATTTCATTCTCGCAAGGGGATTATTTTTGTCAATCAAATATGTGTTGATCCTTGGTATAGGTAATACCCTGTTAAGCGACGAGGGTATAGGCGTTCAATTGGTGAATCGTATGCAACGGCAGATCGGGGCGGTTCCGGGTATTGAGTATCTGGGTGGAGGTACCCTCAGTTTTACGCTGGCGGAGCCGATCGCCAGGGCGGATGGATTGATCGTGGCGGATGCAGCCCGCATGGGAGAGCCCCCCGGCACGCTCAGAGTCTTCCACGATCAGGAGATGGACAGCTACCTTCAAGGCAATCGTGCGAGTGTGCATGAGGTAAGTCTGGGTGACCTGCTCGATATAGCCCGACTCTCGGATACCCTGCCGGTTCGACGCTGTCTGATCGGCATCGAACCCGAGCATCTGGATTGGGGGGAGGCATTGAGCAAAACCGTAGAACCGGCGGTTGAGCAGGGGATTGCCGAGATCGTCTCGATACTGAAGTCATGGGGCCTTTTACCTGCCGGATAGGGGCAACTCTGTTTTTTGCATTGAGTTGTCCGAGATCAGTTTTTCAGTCTGCAATTATGATCCAGATCAGCTCATGTATCAGTATTTAGTGATATTCTTTATATAAACCGGAAATTCAATATGACATTGGGCTGATGTGACTCATGCAGAAACTGCAAGACATCGCTGTACGGGTAGAGGGAAAGGACACCGCTAACCCACCCGTCAATCACTCAAATGCCACCCCTGTCATGCATGAAGTATTGCATTCGCTGAAACAACTCAAGGAGCGAGGCGTGGCGGCTACCATCGATCTTAAGTCCATACCTTTCGGCCCAGGCGATGAGGAAGAGCTGCTGCACCATCTCGGGTGCGGTGAGGTTTCCATCGAGCTTCAATCCTTGGGTAAAAGCCGTATTTGCGAGACCCTCTATCCCGGTGTCTGGCTGATCGATCACTATAACGCCTCAGGTGAGCGCGTTGCCCTCTCATTAGAAATAAATCGTGTACCGGAGATCGTTAAGTCTCAACCCGAGGACATCTCGGATGCGATTATCAGGCTCGAACAACAGCTAAACCCAGATAGTTCCGCATGATTGTCGTTTGCGGGAGGAGTAGTAATGGCTGAAGAACTCAATCCCATCACTAAAACACTTGGGGAGAGCTTGCGGGAAAGCGGCGTCTCCAGACGGGGTTTTCTGAAATTCTGCAGTGTCACGGCATCGATGATGGCGCTACCGCCGGCAATGGTGCCTGCAATTGCCGCTTCTCTCGAGAAAGCGAAGAGACCCTCGGTTATATGGCTCTCTTTTCAGGAGTGTACCGGTTGTACTGAATCCCTGACTCGCAGTCATTCACCCACCGTTGAGAATCTGATTTTTGATCATATCTCTCTCGATTATCACCATACCCTGCAAGTGGCGGCCGGGGACGCGGCCGAGGCGGCGCGTGAAGCGGCGATGCATGAAAACGAAGGTAAGTATATCGTGGTTGTGGATGGTTCCATCCCACTGGCGAATCCGGGCTTTTCCACAATCGCAGGGATCAGCAATCTGCAGATATTGGAAGAGACGGTCGCCGGTGCCGCGGCGGTTGTGGCTGTGGGTACCTGCGCGGCGTTCGGAGGCTTACCCCAGGCCAAGCCCAATCCGACCGGTGCTGTTTCGGTCTCCGATATCGTGAAGGATAAACCGGTCGTCAATGTCTCGGGGTGCCCACCCATTCCAACCGTGATTACAGGCGTGTTGGCGCATTTTCTTACTTTCGGATCCCTGCCGGAGCTGGACAGCCTGGGCAGACCGAAGGTCTTTTTCGGTAAGAGCATCCATGACCGCTGCTATCGCCGGCCTTTCTATGATAAAGGCCTGTTTGCCGAAACCTTCGATGACGAGGGGGCGCGCAAGGGGTGGTGTCTCTACCGTCTCGGGTGCAAGGGTCCGATGACCTATAACGCATGTGCAACCGCCAAGTGGAATCAGGGCGCAAGCTGGCCGGTGGAATCGGGACATGGCTGCCTCGGTTGTTCTGAACCCGATTTCTGGGATGCCGGCGGATTCTACAATGCGTTGTCGATTCCAGACAGTGATGTGATCCGGCAGGCTGCCTATGTCGCGGGTGCAGGAGTGGCCATTGGCGCGGCGGCCGGAGCACTCAATCGCAGCAAGCAGGCCAAGGCTGCTTCCGAGCATGAAACAGTAACTATCGATGACTTGGATAAGAGATCATGAACACACCAGTTGACTTTCTTCTATGGGTTAGAGGACCGGGTTTTGATATCGCTCTGGTTGTGCTGTTGATCGGGATTCTGATCCGGCTGCTCGAGGTATTGATATTAGGCCGCAAGCCCGACTACTCAGAGCCCAGAGGGGCGGAACTGGGATCCGGCCTGCGAACTGTGGTTACGAGAACCTTGCCGGAAATGGGCTCTTTCAGGCGTTCACCATTCACGGTGGTTGGTGGATACATCTGGCATATCGGTTTCTTCATCAGCCTTTTTCTGTCCATTCCGCATATCGAGCTGATCAATGCCACCATCGGCCTCAGCTGGCCGGGTATCGCCAGCAATCTGGTTGATGCCGTCGCTGCAGTGACGATCGTCACCCTGGTGGCGATGTTGTTCAGCCGCCTGAGCCATCCGGTGAAACGTTACCTCAGTGGTCCGGAAGATTATCTGACCTGGTTGGTAACGATTCTGCCCATGATCACGGGATATCTGGCCTACCATCGGATGATCGATCCCTATCCGCTGGTGCTGGGTCTGCACATACTCAGCGTGGAAATCCTGATGGTGGTATTTCCCTTTACCAAGCTGATGCATGCTTTCACATTCTTTATCGCCCGTTGGTATAACGGGGCCATGGCAGGTCGCAGAGGAGTTCAGTCATGAGCGAAGCAACCCTTAAACGAGGCATGAATGCCTTTCGTGAGCAGATGAACGCACCGATTGCTTCCTTTTTCTCCAGTTGCGTGAATTGCGGTATGTGCGCCGAGGCCTGCCTCTTCTATACCGAGACAGGCGACCCAAAGTACACGCCTATCAACAAACTGGAACCACTGCGTCGTGTATGGGAGCAGGAGTTTACCCTTTGGGGTAAATTGAAATCGATGCTTGGTTTGAGCGAACCGGTTACCGATGAACTCCTGGAGGAGTGGGAGCCTCTGATCTACGATGCCTGCACCCTGTGCGGACGCTGCTCCATGGTCTGCCCGGTAGGCAACGATGTCAGTTACATGATCCGGCATGCCAGAGAGGGGTTCGTTGCTGCGGGATACTCGCCGGAAGGCATGAAAGGCGCCAGCCGCAGAGCGGTGACAATCGGCAGCCCGATGGGAGTCAAGTTTCCCGCACTGGCGGCGCAGATCAAACATGTGGAGGCCGATACCGGATTGAAGATTCCGGTGGATGTGGAGGGCGTCGACTACATGGCCTTGCTTTCCTCCATGGAGATCATGAACTTCCCGGAATATCTGGAGGCCTTGTCCCGCATCTTCAAACAGGCGGGTGTGACCTGGACGATCAGTTCCGAAGCCTTCGAGGCGACTAACTCGGGTATTCAGATCGGCTCCTCGGATATCGCCCGGGAGCTTGTCGATCGGGTCGTGGTCGCGGCCGAGAAACTGAAGGTAAAATATGTCATCAGCCCTGAGTGCGGGCATGCCTATACCGCGATTCGCTGGGAGGGCCCAAACCTCATCGGCAGACCTTACAAGTTCAAGGTTGTGCATATCCTGGAACTGCTGGACGAGCTGCGTGAAAACGGTCGATTGAAGACAGAGGGCATGGATGAGGCTCGGCTGACCTTCCATGATCCGTGTCAGATCGTCCGCAAGGGTGGTGTATTGGAACCACCGCGTAACCTTCTCAAGATGGTCGCCAGTGAATTTGTCGAGATGCAGGATGCCAGAGAGATGAACTGGTGTTGTGGCGGAGGTGGAGGCGTGAGTGCCAATGAGAGGGCGGAAGAATTGCGTCTTAAGGTATTCAAACGCAAGAAGACCCAGCTCGATGAGCTGAATGTGGAGACCCTGGTTACGGCCTGTGCGAATTGCAGGCTGATAATAGAGGAGGGTCTCGAAGAGTACCGCATGGAGATTCCGGTTGTGGGTTTGACAGAGATGCTTGCTGAGCATCTGGTAGAAGAGTGAGTATCACTAAGGCCTGTAAACAGTCCTGGCAGCATGGCTAATCGTATCGACAGGAGACGAGAGAAATGAGTAACAGAATCGTCGTTGACCCCATCACCAGAATCGAAGGTCATCTGCGTATCGAGGCCCAGATGGATGGTGATCAGATAGCCAGTGCCTATTCATCAGGGACCATGGTTCGCGGCATCGAAATCATACTCAAGGGCCGGGATCCGCGGGATGCCTGGGCCTTTACGCAGCGTATATGCGGTGTCTGCACCCTGGTGCATGGAATCGCTTCGGTACGCGCGGTTGAAGATGCCCTCAACTATCCGATTCCGCCGAATGCACAGCTGATACGCAATCTCATGATCGGCGCCCAGTATATCCATGATCATGTGATGCATTTCTATCACCTGCATGCCCTGGATTGGGTGGACGTGGTGTCAGCACTCTCCGCCGACCCCGGCGAGACTGCTGCGCTGGCCCAGTCTATCAGCAATTGGCCGAAGGCATCTCCAGGCTATTTCTCGGATGTAAAAAAGAAACTGAAAGGATTTGTCGATGCCGGGCAGTTGGGTATTTTCGCCAAGGCCTATTGGGGACACGAGGTCTACAAGCTGCCACCGGCCGCGAATCTGATGGCGGTTGCCCGCTATCTGGAGGCCCTTGAGTGGCAGCGTGACGTTGTCAAGCTGCATGCCATATTCGGCGGCAAGAATCCCCATCCCAACTTTCTGGTTGGCGGTGTGGCATCCGCCATCGATCTCAACTCAGATTCGGCCATCAACAGCAAGAAACTCTCTCAGATACAAAACGTCATCAACAAGATGCGTGAATTTACCGATCAGGTCTATGTGCCCGACACGCTGGCGGTTGCGAGCTTCTACAAGGATTGGGGTGAGCGGGGCGAGGGACTCGGTAATTTCCTCTGCTACGGAGACCTGCCCGCCACTTCCATGGATGAGCCAGACAGTTTCTTCTTCCCAGGCGGCGTCATCCTGGACAGGGATATCTCAACCGTGCATCCGTTGGATCTGAACAATGCTGAAGAGATTCAGGAGCATATTGCACACTCATGGTACGACTACAGTAAGGGTAAGGAACAGGGTCTGCATCCTTATGAGGGTGAAACATCACTCAACTATACCGGCCCCGAACCCCCTTATGAGCATCTCAACGTGGAGGAGTCCTACTCCTGGTTGAAGGCGCCGCGATGGAAAGGCAAGTCCGTTGAAGTGGGGCCGTTGGCGCGTGTCCTGATGTTGTACGCCAAGGGACATGAGCAGACCCGGGAATTGGTCAACATGACCCTGAGCAAGCTGGAACTGCCGACCCGCGCGCTCTTCTCAACTCTTGGCAGAACCGCTGCCAGAACCCTCGAGACCAAGATCCTGGCGGACGCGATGCAGGGTTGGTATGATCAGCTGATCGCCAATATCAAGGCGGGGGACACCAAGACCTTCAACGAATCCCTGTGGGAGCCCGCCAGCTGGCCGAATCAATGCAAAGGAGTGGGATTCATGGAAGCGCCCCGTGGCGCACTGGGACACTGGATCGTTATCGAGAATGGCAAGATCGCCAACTATCAAGCGGTGGTGCCGAGCACCTGGAACGCCGGGCCAAGGGACAGTGCCGGTCAGGCCGGCGCGTACGAGGCAGCGTTGCAGGATAACCACCAGCTCGCTGACGTAAAACAACCGGTGGAGATTCTGAGGACCATACACAGCTTCGATCCCTGCATTGCCTGTGCGGTTCACCTGTCGGATGAAGATGGTGAGGAGATGTTGCAGGTGAAGGTGAAATAAAGATACTGCTTTTCCCTTGTAAGTTTACGCCTCTGTCTGTTGTATAGGCAGGGGCTTTTTTAGTCGTTTGAAACCCTATTGAATGAATATCCGCAAATGAGCGCGAATCACTGCGAAGAAACGCAAATATATGGCTAGTTTTTTTGTACCATCCCTAGTTCCTATGCTGCTCCGCGGGAACAACATAAACCTATATAAAAGTAACCTCTGCATTTTTTATAGAGGTTCATAAAAACAATTGGCGATCATTTGCGGTGATTCGCGTTCATTCGCGGCTTTCCATTTCAAATAGGCCATATTCACTATCAGATTTTCAGGTGTAGGGTGCGACTTGCCGCACCGTGCCTGTTAACCCGCATGTTTCATCCGTTTTTAAATTTAGCCGGTGATATGGCCAAGCTTGGATGGTTTGCCCTCACTGGGAACCAAACCTCTATCAAGCCCTGATTTTCCACCCTCCGGGCAGACTCCCCCTTACCCCCATTGTTGATCAACGTGCCGGGGCAGCACTCTGCCGGGCTATCCCGGCTTGAGTCGTGCCGCCACCTGGAAAAACAGCGCCTGATAGGGATAGGTGCTGGAGAGCAGGAAGCGGATCCGTCGCGTGTTGCGAATGATGACCGCCCCGATCTTGAACAGTTTGAGCCGGATCGTGGTCATCTGTGCACGCGCCAGTTCCGTGCCCTTCAGCGCGAGGCGCCGGATGGCCTCCATCAGCACGTAGGCCAGACTGGACAGCAGTAGACGAAACTGATTGGCCCACCAGTAATGCGCGCTGGTGCGATCGGCGAACAGCCCCAGTTGCTGCTCCTTGATTCGGTTCTCCATGTCACCACGGGCGCAGTAGAGGTCATCGTAAAGGCGCTGTTTGTCGCCGGCCAGGTTGGTGACGATGAAGCGTGGATTTGGCCCCTTGTCGGTGACCTCCAGTTTGGCGATCACCTTGCGACGCGTCTTCCAGGTGCTGGCGGCATAGTGAAACTGAAAGAATTCCCGCATCTTCATGCTGGTTCGCTTCGCCAGTTCCTCAACCCACTGCATGGGCTCACGGATACACCGCAGCAAGGCGTCATTCTTGGCGATGCCCACGATATAGCCCACAGCGTTGCGCTCGCACCAGCTGAGCATGTGGTGACGGCAAAAGCCGCTATCGCCCCGAAAGATGATACGCACTTCAGGCCAAGCCCGGCGCAGGCGTTTGACCAACAGCGCCAGAATCGCCCAGGCATGCTTGGGCGCATCGATCCGGCTGGGCCGCAGATAACTCACCAGCAGTTGATCGCCACAAAAGACATACAGGGGCAGGAAGCAGTAGTGATCGTAGTAGCCGTGAAAGAAGCGGCCTTCCTGGCGGCCATGCACCGGATCATCCGTGGCGTCGAAATCCAGGATCAGCTCATCGGGTGGTGCATCATATGAGGCAATGAACTGCTCGAGCAGTAGGTTGTGGACATCAACGGCAACCCGGCGATCGACCCGGTTCTCCAGCCGACAAAGTGTCGACTGGCTGCCCAGTACCTCCTCGCGTTCGATCGAGCTCTGTAGGGCCGGGTCGGTGCGTAGTGTCTGATGGTCGTTCAGATCTTCATAACCCAGGCAGAGCCCATAGACTCGCTGGCGCAACAGGCTCAACTGGCTGTGTTCAATATAGCGGGGATCTCGCGGGTCGGGGATGACCGCATCAACCGCCTCGAGCAATCCCAGACGCCTGTCGATCTCACGCAGCAGCAACACGCCGCCGTCCGAGGTGATATCGCCACCGGAAAACTCGGCTTGAACCTTACGGCGTTTTAGGGCTGGAAAATCAAAGGCAGTCTGGGTGCAGTTTGTCACAGGCAAAATCCTTTCGATTACAGTGTAAGCAACTGAATTATATCGAAGTATCAGGATTTTGCCTTTTTAATGCGTGAAATATTGGGGTTAATTCGCTCAAATCGGGAAGCCGATTTTCAGCTTGATTTCATCTGCCTCTGTCATGCTCTCTCTCAACACAATGAATTCGAGAGAGATACGATGAATAGACAAGAGGAAATCAAAGTCTGGGACCCGCTGGTCAGAGTGTTTCATTGGAGCCTGGTGGGTGCATTTGCTGTTGCATGGCTGACGGAGGATGAGTGGATGGGGCTGCATGCCAATGCAGGTTATCTGATCGCCGCGCTGTTGCTGTTTCGCCTGGTATGGGGTGTTTTAGGGCCCCGTCACGCGCGTTTCACCGACTTTGTCAAATCCCCACCCACTGTGGTTGCCTATCTGCGGGATCTCGTTCAGTTACGCGCCGAACGTACCCTTGGGCACAATCCCGCCGGCGGTGCGATGATCGTCGCATTGCTGACATCACTCCTGATAACCGCTTTGACCGGTTTACTTGCATACGGCGCCACCGGGGCAGGTCCGTTGGCCGATATGTTCTTTTCCAACGCCGCTTATGGCAGTGAATTTCTGGAAGAGGTACATGAGTTCTTTGCCAACTTCACGCTTTTTCTCATAGTGGTACACCTGATTGGTGTTGGATTCGGTTCAATGTTCCATCGGGAAAATCTGGTGCGTGCAATGATTACCGGCAGTAAACGTGTATGACCGGTTTCAGATATCTGCATTCGTTAGATGTGTATGTATTGGAGGCATGACAAATGAAGTCGACCTTATTCTCATTACTGCTCTTAAGTAGTGCTGTTCTGCATGCGAACACCCTGGAAAACATGCTTGAGTTGTTTCAGGCCGGTGGTGCCGGACCTTTTTCCGCTGAACAGGGACGTGATGCCTGGGCACGCGCGATTATTGACAAAAAAAGCGGGAAACCCAGGTCATGCAGTGACTGCCATGGTGATGATCCAAGCAAGGCAGGCAAGCATATTAAGACGGGTAAACGAATTGAACCGATGGCGCCATCCGCTAACCCGGAGCGCCTGAGTGATGCGAAAAAAATCGACAAATGGTTCAAGCGCAACTGTAAGTGGACATGGGGAAGGGTATGCACGCCCCAGGAGAAAGGCGATCTCCTGCTGTATCTTCAAAAATATTCCTGATTACTCATGAGGCTCAGCTATTGAGCCTGTGGTGCAAGCATAATGGAACCTACTGAATAAAAGAGGATTTCATCATGCCGAGAAATACTATTCAATTTCAAAAAGGTCTTGGTTTGCACGATTTTCTGGAACAATATGGGACCGAGGATCAGTGTCGACAGGCATTGTATGATTTGCGCTGGCCGACGGGCTATGTCTGCCCTGAGTGCGGCAACACAACAGGCTGTGAACTCAAAAAGCGTCAGATATATCAATGTCACAAGTGCCATCATCAGACTTCCCTGACCGCCGGCAGCATCTTCCATGGCACCAAGCTGCCGCTGAGAACGTGGTTTCTTGCGATCTATCTGTTGACCCAACGCAAGAAAAGTATCTCGGCGCTGCAACTTTCCCGCGAAATCGGGGTGAACTACAATACGGCCTGGCGACTCAAGCATAAGTTGATGCAGGTGATGATGGAACGTGAGCGTGGAAAAAAACTGGCCGGTCGCATCGAATTGGATGATGCTTATCTCGGAGGCGAGCAAGCCGGTAAGCGTGGTCGTGGGTCGCGCAACAAAATCCCTTTCGTAGCTGCTGTTGAGACGACGCGGGACGGCAGGCCCATGAAAATTCAACTGCGTCGTGTAAGGGGCTTCCGCAAACGTGAAATCGCCCGCTACGCCCGCTCCTGCTTGATGCCTGGCAGCGAAGTCTTTACCGATGGGCTTTGGTGCTTTAGTGGCGTGACAACCGCTGATTGCCATCATAACCCCATGGTGACGGGTGGTGGGCGCCAAAGTGTCCAGTATTCGTGCTTCAAATGGGTAAACACGATGTTGGGTAATGTCAAAAACAGTCTGTTGGGTACTTTTCATGCGATTCGAGATAAACATGTGTCGCGTTATCTTGCTGAGTTCGAATATCGGTTTAACCGCCGTTTCGATTTACCCGCCATGATTGAACGATTGCTTTTTGCCGCTCTTCGCACTCCACCTATGCCATATCGCCTCTTGAGAATGGCTGAGGTTTAGAGGTAATCAGGAAAATATTAGTGAGGTAGATTATGAATACTAGAATATTCTGGTTGTTGCTTGCTTTACTGTTAGCATCGACGATGCTGGGAAATGGACTCGTTTTGGCTGATCGTGACGGGGTGGAAGAGGATGACGACTGGGGTGAACAGTTGTTTCGTAGTTGGTTTAAATCGGCGAACAGGCCTAACCACAATCAATATAGCCAGCTCTATCAAGAGGAGTGCGGCAGTTGTCATTTTCCCTATCAGCCCGTATTTCTTCCGGCAGCATCATGGCGCTCAATGATGGGAAAACTGGATGATCACTTTGGCGAAAATGCGGAGTTGCCGGAGGAGGATCAGGCAACTCTATCAAACTACCTGATTTCGAACGCTGCAGACAGGGTCAACAGAGAGATACCCAATAAGGTAATGTGGTCATTGCGATCTTCACCTGTGCCGGAACGAATCACAGAGACCGGTTTTTTCAAGCATGAGCATAATGAAATACCTTATTCTGTAAGGAATAGGAATAGCGGCGAAAAGCTCTCTTTCAGTAACTGTGACAGCTGCCATGAAAAGGCGTTGCAGGGATCCTATAACGAACACGAGATCAATATTCCGGGAATCGGTCGTTGGGACGATTAGTGTGTGTTTCGACAGCTGGTAAAGCTATACTGCGGGCACTCAAGCCTGTTCTGATATATCAAGATGGTAAGCATGCTGCATAAATCTACTGTGAAAATACTGTTCATGATGGTCCTGGTGATCTCCACTCCATCACAGGCCGGCGAGGGTTATGAGGAGGCAAAACGGCTTACCGAGTCTGGTGCTATTTTGCCCTTCGAGGATCTGCTTCCGACTATTCAGGCACTGCAGCCTGGCAGGATTCTTGAACTGGAGTTGGAACGTGAAGAGGGTGATTTTATTTATGAGATGGAGATTCTCGATGAACGGGGTGCGGTATGGGAGTTCAAGGTGGATGCTGCTACGGGTGAGATTCTGGAACGTGAACTGGAGGATTGATCTTGCGACTGTTGCTGGTTGAAGATGATGAACTCCTTGTGACTTCATTGAAGCACGACCTGGAGCAGCAGGGATTTGCCGTAGATCATGCCCGTGAAGGTATCGAAGCGGAGTTCATGGGCGATAACATGGCGTATGATCTTATTGTCCTGGACCTTGGACTGCCCAACCGCTCCGGTCTGGAAGTGCTGAAGAACTGGCGGACGCGGGATAACCGTACACCGGTGATCATTCTCACCGGGCGGGATGCCTGGCATGAGCGGGTGGAGGGATTCAAGGCAGGTGCGGATGACTATCTCGGCAAGCCGTTTCATATCGAAGAACTTGTGGTGCGTTTACAGGCGTTGATCCGCCGTAGTCACGAACTGGTCGGCACCAGCCTGAAGTCAGGTGGCCTGGAACTGGACGAGGAGAGACAACAGGTCATACTGCCCGATCAACGACGGCTTGAGCTTACCGGCACTGAATTTCGACTGCTTCGCTGCTTTATCCTCAACAAGGGCAAGATACTCTCTAAAACACGGCTGACGGAGCATGTCTATGAACAGGACTTTGATCGAGACAGCAATCTGATTGAAGTCTATATTCGTCGTTTGCGCGACAAGCTGGGTAAGCAGGTGATCGAAACCCGTCGTGGACAGGGTTACATTTATGTCGGTATTGAGCAGTAACTCCCTCGAACACCGCCTCCACCTTGGATTGGCAATCACCCTCATCGTTCTGATGGGGGTGTTATGGCTATTTGGCGCCAGGACCATCGAAACCCTCACGGAGGATTTTATCGCCTCCAGACTTGAACACGACAGTGAGGCTTTGCTGAGTGCGATGATCATGAAGCAGCAACATCTCAAGGTCAGGCCTTCGCGTATCAACCAAATCTATCATCGTCCCTATTCAGGTCACTACTATCTCGTTCGCCAGCAGGATGGCGTTGAACTTACTTCGCGTTCTCTGTGGGACTTTAAACTTCAGGTGCCGACATTGAAGCAAGGAGAAAAGAGACGTGTCCACATACTTGGGCCGGATAAGCAACAGTTGCTGGTATATGTTGCCGGCTTCAGAAAGCAGGGACTGGATCTGACTGTGGCGGTAGCGGAGGACCTGATGCCGATAAAACAGCAACGGGATCTTTTCCTGCGCAACTTTGCCATATTGGCAATTGCGGGTTTGATCGTGCTTTTGCTGGTTCAAGGTATGGTTGTCAGGCAGGCCTTCCGTCGCATAGAACCCTTGCGGGAGGAGGTCAAAAGTCTAGCCACAGGGGATGAGAAATCACTCAGTGAAGAGGTTCCGGATGAGATATTTCCCCTGGTCAAGGAGATCAATCATCTGTTGCAGTTGCTTTCGAGACGCAATCTACGATCCCGAAACGCCCTGGGTAATCTCGCCCATGCATTGAAAGGCCCCATGAACCTGCTGACACATTACTTTGACAAATCGACAGATAGTGAAAACCGTATTGATAGCGCTCTGGCCGGCCAACAGGTTGAGAGGGTAAGGCTGTTGATCGATAGAGAACTCAAACGCGCCCGCATTGCAGGCAGCGGCACTACAAGCCAAAGATTCGATCCACAAGTCGATCTACTGGATTTGGTGACTGTCTTAAAGCAGATCTATAGGGATAAACAACTGTCTGTAGAGGCCGTCACGGCGAGAGGTCAACCACCATTCGGAGACCGGGAGGATATCCTTGAATTATTGGGTAACCTGCTTGATAACGCCTGTAAATGGGCAAAAAGCAGGGTTCGCTGCACCGTTTCCGGAAAAGAGCATTTGCGGATTGTGGTCGAAGACGATGGTGGGGGACTGGCGGATGAGGATGTCACCAGACTGACAGCGCGCGGTAGTCGCCTGGATGAAAACAGAGAGGGGCAGGGGCTGGGTCTGGCGATAGTGTCCGACGTGGTCAGTCTGTATGACGGTGAGCTGATCTTCGACCGGTCACCGGAACTGCGTGGGCTCAGAGTCAGCGTTGTTTTAAACCGTTTATAACAGGGTAGCGAGCGCCAATCAGCTGTATTCTTGAAACTGGCATATACTGAGGGTAGTGTTAACAGGCCCTAAGGACGGTGAGTATGAACCGATCTACCCAAACACGACAAAGACTTGCCGGTGTGACACTGCTCGGATCTTTACTCTTCTTTTCGCCTGTACTCACCTTGTTTGACAAGGCCTCCGAGTGGGCCGGCATTCCCATCAGCTACCTCTACCTCTTTGGCATCTGGTTGGCCTTGATTTTGTTGGCTGCGTGGACAGTCGAGGGTAGAAAACACTGACGGTAGGCAGCATGCTGACTACCACTATCGTCATTATCGCTTCTTTGGGTTACCTGGGCCTGTTATTCGCGATCGCCTATTGGGCCGATAGGCGGGCGGATCAAAAGCGCTCGGTGATCTCCAATGCCACGATCTATGCACTCTCCCTGGCTGTCTATTGTACGGCATGGACCTTTTACGGCAGTGTCGGCAGGGCCGCGGCCACGGGTATCGGTTTTTTGCCGATCTACATCGGGCCCACATTGATCGCCGCACTCTGGGGCACCTTACTGTTGAAAATGGTGCGTGTAAGCAAGAGTCAGCGCATCACCTCCATCGCGGATTTCATCGCTTCACGTTACGGAAAAAGTCACCTGTTGGGCGGCTTGGTGACGGTCATTGCCGTACTGGGTATCGTTCCCTATATCGCCCTACAGCTGAAAGCGATTTCACGCAGTTTCACCATTCTGCTGACCTATCCCGATGTCAGCATGCCGAACCCAGCCGACTCCCTTCCCCTGTTACAGGATACAACGCTCTATGTCGCGCTTTTACTGGCGGCCTTTACCATTCTATTCGGTACACGACATCTCGACGCCAGCGAGCGGCATGAGGGGATGGTGGCCGCTATCGCGTTTGAATCGATTGTCAAGCTGGTGGCGTTTCTCTCGGTCGGCATCTTTGTGACCTATCAACTGCATGATGGATTTACCGACCTTTTCGATAAGGCAGAAAATGCCGGTATTCTCAATCCGCTGATTATCGACGGTATGAACGGTTATGAGAATTGGTTCGCCTTAACGCTATTGTCTGCGCTGGCGGTGATGATGCTGCCGCGTCAGTTTTAGGTTGCCGTTGTTGAGAATAGCGGTGAGCAACATTTAAGACGCGCGGTGTGGTTGTTTCCTCTCTATCTGTTTTTAATCAATATATTTGTGATACCCATTGCACTTGCGGGACAGCTGACCTTTGCCGGGGAGAATGTCGATGCGGATACGTTTGTCTTGACCCTGCCCATGGCGCACCACCAAGGCTCATTGACCCTGCTTGCCTTCCTTGGCGGAATGTCGGCCGCGACCGGGATGGTGATAGTCGAGACCATCGCCCTGTCGACCATGGTCTGCAACGATTTGGTGATGCCACTCCTGTTGAAACGTTGGAAACAGATACCTCCGGATGCGGATCTGAGCAAATTGTTGCTGCGCATACGTCGCGGGGCGATCATTCTGATTCTGCTGTTGGGATTCCTTTACTTTCGGCTTGCCGGTGAAGCCTATGCATTGGTGAGCATCGGGTTGATCAGCTTTTCCGCGGTGGCCCAGTTCGCACCGGCCATGATAATCGGCCTCTACTGGCGTGGCGGTACACGCAGTGGCGCCCTGGCCGGACTATTGTCCGGATTTGCAATCTGGCTCTATACCCTGCTGTTACCGTCATTCGCCAAGTCGGGCTGGCTACCGGCAGGCCTGCTGGAGCATGGACCTTTCGCCATCGAGCTGCTCAAGCCACAAGCGCTGTTCGGCCTGACCGGTCTGAATGAGATCACTCACTGCCTGTTCTGGAGTATGTCCTTCAATATCGGCGCCTATATCATGTTTTCACTTTGGCGAACCCCCAGGGTCGATGAGGCCACTCAGGCATCACTGTTTGTCGATGCCCTGAAAAATCAGCAGTTCCTGGGTGTTGGCTTATGGCGTGGAACCGCCGAAGTGAAGGAGCTGTTGCATCTTGCGGAACGCTTCCTGGGAAACGAGCGGGCCAGGCATCTGTTTCAGGCCTTCGCCAAGCGAAGAAAGCTGACAGACATCAAACAGCTGCCTGCAGATGCCGAGACGGTTTACTTTGCAGAGACCCTGCTGGCCGGGGCGATCGGCAGCGCATCCGCGCGGGTGATGGTCTCTTCAGTGACCACGGAAGAGACACTGGGTATGGATGAGGTGCTGAATATTCTTGACGAGGCTTCGCAGATACGCGCCTACAGCAAAGAGCTGGAGCGGAAATCCCATCAATTGGAGAAGGCGACGCGTGAGCTGAAGGAGGCCAATGAGCGTCTGCAGGAGCTTGATCGGTTAAAGGATGATTTTATGTCCTCCGTGACCCATGAGTTGCGTACTCCCCTCGCTTCGATCCGGGCCTTTTCCGAGATCCTTAATGACGATCCGGATATCGCGCTTGATGAAAGACGGCGCTTTCTTGGCATCATAGTGAATGAGACCAAGCGCCTGTCGCGCCTCGTCAATCAGGTGTTGGATCTGGCCAAAATCGAATCTGGACGTGCCGACTGGAATGCGGAAGATGTGGATTTGCTTGCAATTGTCGAAGAGGCGATCTCCTCGACAGAACAGTTGTTCGCCGATCACGGAACCCGCGTGATCAGAGTGCTTCCCGACCATGCCTGTGTCGTAACCGGGGACCGCGATCGTCTGATGCAGGTACTGCTCAATCTTTTGTCGAATGCGCAAAAATTCGTACCCGAACGGACAGGGGAGGTGACTGTTCGTCTCCAATCGAAGCGGGATCGATATGAAGTGAGTGTATCCGACAATGGGCCCGGAATCGCCGCAAAGGAGCTGCCAAATATCTTCGAGAAATTCCGTCAGGCGGGAAGCGCGAGCAACAAACCGATAGGCACCGGACTGGGGTTGCCGATCAGCAAGAAAATTGTCGAACACCTGGGAGGAACTATCTGGGCTGAAAGCACAAATGAGAATGGTGCTATCTTTACCTTTGCGCTCCCCAAAAAAAATAAAGCGGTGTGATATCCGGAGAGGCCGATGACAAAGACAATTCTGATCGTGGATGATGAACCGAATATCGTACTCTCTGTCGAGTATCTGATGAAGCGGGAAGGCTATCAGGTCATGACGGCGGGTGATGGTCAGGTGGCGATCGAGATGATTGCAGACACACGCCCTGATCTTTTGATCCTGGATGTCATGATGCCGCGCAAAAACGGCTTTGAGGTGTGCCGTGAGATACGTGCTGATCCTGCGTTTTCAGGATTGCCCATATTGATGTTGAGCGCCAAAGGGCGGGAAGCGGAGATCAAAAAGGGGATATCCCTGGGTGCTGACGCCTATATAACAAAGCCTTTCTCGACCCATGATCTGGTCGACAAGGTGAACCAGCTTCTACAGTCACGGGATTGAAAGGAGAGTGTGCTATGATGCCGGCTAAGCAACCTCCACCAAGGCCGCCTAAACCACTCGCGGAATTTAAATCGGCGCATATGTCGGCAGGGATCGGCGATATACCCTTACGGGAGTTGGCCCAGAATGAACCCCTGATTATCCAACCCGAAACGAGCATACGCGATGCTCTGTTTACACTCAATCGTGATGACATTCAAGCAGGCGTGGTTGCGCAGCAGATCGACGCACCGCTCGGCATCGTGACACTGCGGGAGCTTATCGAGGCGATTACCCTGAAACGAGCGGATTTGAGTGAGCCGGTGATCGCCTATATGACGGCTGCGCCGATCTCCCTGCCGGTGGATGCGCCGGCACACCGGGCCAGGGTCGCCCTGACACGCAGTCGATTGAGTCATCTGGTGCTGCTGGAGTCCAACGGCCGGCTATACAATCTGTTGTCGCATTCCGATCTGCCGGGATTTCGGGAAGGCGGCGCAGAGGGCCTGATTAACACCGTTCAACATGCCGGTAACGTGGACAGTATGGCCAATGCCGCCAAGGCGATTCGACAGAGGGGGCAAGAGCTGTTCGTCAACGGCATGGGTGTGGAGGCACTCTGCCAATGGATGTCGGGTTTGAACGACCTGCTCTGTATGCGTGTCATTGAATTGATCGCCAACGAATTCGACCTGCCCCCTGTATCCTGGTGTTGGATGGTATTCGGCTCGGAGGGCAGGCTCGAGCAGACCTTTGCCGCGGATCAGGACAATGGCCTGATCTTTCAGCCCGATAATGAAGAGGATACGCCACAGATTCGCAACCTCCTCGTACCTTTCGCGAAAGCGGTAAACAAGGCCCTCGACCGTTGCGGTTTTGCCCTCTGTCGTGGCGATATCATGGCCGGCAATCCAAAGCTATGCCTCTCTGTCAGTGAGTGGCGTGACAGGTTTCAACACTGGCTCTCAACGCCGGATCCAAAATCGTTGTTGAATGCAACCATCTTTTTTGATTTCCGACCGCTTTATGGTCAGGACGAGCTGGTCGACGATCTGCACAACTGGTTATTGCCAAGGCCAGCGGAACATCCTCGGTTCCTTCGCGCAATGGCGACAGAGGCGCTGACCTGTGCACCCGCATTGGGTTGGTTTGGCCGATTCTCCTATGATGGCGGCCATCGTTATCCACATACCATCGATTTAAAGAAACGGGGTGCCCGACCTTTTATCGACGCGGCGCGTATCTGGGCGTTAAAGCATGGTGTCTGGTCAACGAATACCGCGGAACGTTTGCGGGCGGCCGCAAGCGACATGAAGCGATCGCCTGCCGACACGGCAGCCACCATCGAGGCATTTGATCTAATTCAACGGATACGCATGCAGCGACAATTGGCTGGCGGGGATTACGATGAAATCAACCGGGTCAACCCCTCTGATCTAACCCGAATATTTCACAAATAAAGAGGGTAAAACCCGTGTAGTTCAATAGAATTCAGTTACTTAGGCTGAAATTGAACGAGGTTTTGCCTGTGACAGAATGTACCCAAGGTCGTTTTGCTTTTCCAGCGGTAAAACGCCGCCAGGTTGAAGCGGATTTTTCCGGTGGTGATATCAGCAGTGATGGCGGCGTGTTGTTGCTACGACAAGCGGACCGACGGCTGGGATTGCTTGAAGCCGTCAATGACACTCTCGCTGATCCACGCGATGGCCGCTATGTGCAACATGATCAGATTTCTCTACTACGCCAGCGGGTCTATGCCCTGTGCCAGGGCTATGAAGACCTCAACGATCACGACAGTCTGCGACAAGATTTGGCCTTTCAGACGGCCGTGGAACAGGATCAGGCACTGGGCAGTTCACCCACGCTCTGTCGCTTGGAGAATCGGTCAGATCGGGCAACCGCTGTCGCGATCCATCAGGTCCTGATCGAGCAGTTCATCGCCTCGTTTGCCGAGCCACCCGAGGAGTTGATCCTGGACTTCGACGCCACCGATGACCGGGTTCACGGCCTGCAGGAAGGCCGCTTCTTCCACGGTTACTACGATAACTACTGCTTTCTCCCGTTGTACGTGTTTTGCGGCGAACAACTGCTGGTCAGCTATTTGCGCCCGAGCAAGATCGACGGGGCGAAACATGCGTGGGCGATCCTCGCCCTGCTGGTCAAACGCTTGCGTCAGGCGTGGCCGGCGGTGCGGATCATCCTGAGAGCCGACTCGGGCTTCTGTCGTCACCGCATGCTGCGCTGGTGTGAACGCCATGGCATTGGCTACATCGTAGGCCTGGCGCGCAACCACCGCCTGCAACGGATGATCGAGGAAGACTTCACTGCAGTCGAGCAATGCTTCAAGGCCAACGGACAGAAGCAACGCGTCTTCCTTGGCCTGCGCTACGGTGCACGCAGCTGGCGCCGTCGACGCGCGGTGATCGCCAAGCTGGAGGTGAGTGAGCGAGGGCGTAATCCCCGATTTGTCGTCACCAACCTCAACGGCGATGCCCAAACCCTTTACGACGACGTCTATTGTGCGCGGGGCGAGATGGAAAACCGCATCAAGGAACAACAGCTGGGGCTGTTTGCTGATCGCACCAGTGCACATCATTGGTGGACCAATCAGTTTCGCTTGCTGCTGTCGAGCCTGGCCTATGTGTTGATGGAAGCGATTCGCCGCTTGGCCTTACAGGGTACAGAACTGGCCAAGACCCAGGTCGGCACGCTGCGGCTTAAACTACTCAAAGTGGGTGCGGTGGTGATACGCAATACCCGGCGTGTCCGCTTCCTGCTCTCCAGTGTCTTTCCTTACCAGGCATTGTTCTTCAGTGTGGCCGAACGGCTGGAGCCAGGATAGCACGCGATGAGTGCTGCCCCGGCACGTTGATAAATAACGGGGTAAGGGGAAGCTGTGCCTGTCAGCCAGAAATCGGGGCGTTTGGAGCCGGTATCATCCTGTTTCTCGTCCCGGCCTTCTCCTCGTGCCAGTATCGGCAAATGGATGAAATATCCGGGCTAAGTTCAAGCCTGCGTCTGATGCTGAAAGAGGCCTTTAAGCAGGGGAAGCTGCTACAGCTTCGATTGCGCCAGGAGTTCGAACAATGAACGTGATGCGAAGCGCCTAATTTCAACTTTCCTTGGAACCATTTGCATTCGGGGGTGGTAGTAGCAGGTCTTCCAGGAAAAAGGCTGAGAGGGCGGCCCTGCCGCTCAATTTAGCCTTGCGATAGATGGAATGGGCTTGTTGCCTCACTGTCTTTTCGCTGACGTCACGCATGACCGCAATCTCTTTGTAGCTCATGCCTTTCAGTATTAATAAACCTACTTCTCGCTCGGCCGTGGTCAGGGACCACTCACTGAATTGTCTTGCGATACCCTGGCTCAGTCCGTTGATCAGATCACTCACGCTATTGCGCCACTGCATGCCCTCGACGCGCGCCGTTTCCAAATCCCTGATCAAGAGCATCTGTGCCTCATGTTGGATCTTGAATTGTTCGGTTAAACGCACCATGCCTACTGCGATAATGACGATAAGTGTTGGTTGAATCATCTCCAGAAGAATTTCACCAAGCGTTAGCTCAGGATCCTCGAAAATCTCCAGGGCAATTAGAAAAATGCTGCCTATTACAATAATTAACCTGATTACCCCTAAACCTCAGCCATTCTCAAGAGGCGATATGGCATAGGTGGAGTGCGAAGAGCGGCAAAAAGCAATCGTTCAATCATGGCGGGTAAATCGAAACGGCGGTTAAACCGATATTCGAACTCAGCAAGATAACGCGACACATGTTTATCTCGAATCGCATGAAAAGTACCCAACAGACTGTTTTTGACATTACCCAACATCGTGTTTACCCATTTGAAGCACGAATACTGGACACTTTGGCGCCCACCACCCGTCACCATGGGGTTATGATGGCAATCAGCGGTTGTCACGCCACTAAAGCACCAAAGCCCATCGGTAAAGACTTCGCTGCCAGGCATCAAGCAGGAGCGGGCGTAGCGGGCGATTTCACGTTTGCGGAAGCCCCTTACACGACGCAGTTGAATTTTCATGGGCCTGCCGTCCCGCGTCGTCTCAACAGCAGCTACGAAAGGGATTTTGTTGCGCGACCCACGACCACGCTTACCGGCTTGCTCGCCTCCGAGATAAGCATCATCCAATTCGATGCGACCGGCCAGTTTTTTTCCACGCTCACGTTCCATCATCACCTGCATCAACTTATGCTTGAGTCGCCAGGCCGTATTGTAGTTCACCCCGATTTCGCGGGAAAGTTGCAGCGCCGAGATACTTTTCTTGCGTTGGGTCAACAGATAGATCGCAAGAAACCACGTTCTCAGCGGCAGCTTGGTGCCATGGAAGATGCTGCCGGCGGTCAGGGAAGTCTGATGATGGCACTTGTGACATTGATATATCTGACGCTTTTTGAGTTCACAGCCTGTTGTGTTGCCGCACTCAGGGCAGACATAGCCCGTCGGCCAGCGCAAATCATACAATGCCTGTCGACACTGATCCTCGGTCCCATATTGTTCCAGAAAATCGTGCAAACCAAGACCTTTTTGAAATTGAATACACTGCTGTCCCGTTAAGGAGAGAATAAGAAGGCCTGAAGACCAGTTTGTTTTGTTACAATGAGTTCACCACAAACCATTGAAAAACAAAAAGGAAATCAGGCCTTGAGTCACCATAATACTGTGTTTTCACAACTTCTGAAACTAATACCGAGACATGAATTCGAGACCCTTGCAAAACAGCACCATACAGGCCGTTCTTTCCGAACAGCCTCACGTTGGTCGCAATTCGTAACCCTGGCAATGGCGCAACTGTCAGGTCGAAACAGCTTACGTGACATCGTTGACAGTATGTCCGCGCAAGCCCATCGTCTTTATCACCTCGGTAGTGCAAAACTGTCACGTTCCAATTTATCCCGCATCAATGATGGTAAGCCATACGGGCTGTATGAAGCTTTGTTTGGAAAGCTGTTGCATCGCTGTCAGGGTGTGGTTCCTGGTCATGATTTTCGTTTCAGCAACCCACTTTATTCGCTGGATGCTTCGACGATCGATTTATGTCTGTCTGTTTTCCCCTGGGCTGATTTTCGCACGACGAAAGGAGCGATAAAACTGCATGTTGGGCTGAACCACTCGGGCTATTTGCCGGAATTTGTGACGGTGACAGAGGGTAAGGCACACGATGTAACTGTCGGGCGTGCCTTGAAATTCCCCAAGGGGAGTATCGTGGCGGTTGATAAGGGTTACAACGACTACGCTTGGTATAACCAACTGACAGCAAAAGGGATATTTTTTGTCACTCGCCTGAAGACCAATGCAAAGTACCGTACGGTAAGCCGTCGATCAGTGTTGAAAAGTAAGGGATTGACCAGCGACCAAACCATTGAGTTTACAGGTGCGCAGACTGCCAAAAAGTGCCCAGTACCATTACGTCGTATCGGCTATCGGGATGCGGAGACCGGAAGGCGTTATGTGTTTCTCACCAACAATTTCGAGCTTGCTGCCAAAACGATTGCCGATATATACAGGGCAAGGTGGCAGGTTGAATTGTTTTTCAAATGGATCAAACAAAACCTGAAAATCAAATCATTTGTGGGTACCAGCAAAAATGCGCTTATGACACAGATCTGGATTGCATTGTGTGTCTATTTGCTACTGGCCTTTCTCAAGTTCCAGTCGAAGTTGCAAAAAAGCATGCAACAAATATTACGATTACTACAGCTTAATTTGTTTGAAAAACGGGATCTGATGGCATTGCTGCGAGGTGATCCACCCCGCGAGGGCCAACCTGATAATAATCAGATGGCTTTGCTTTGAAAGTTAGCGGGACAGCAGTGAATTGAATAGTATTTCTCGGCATGATGAAATCCTCTTTTATTCAGTAGGTTCCATTATGCTTGCACCACAGGCTCAATAGCTGAGCCTCATGAGTAATCAGGATAATTAATATATTGGTCCAATTGCCCATTCTTTTTATTAAACCGTTCATGATTAACCCGATTTTGTTAGGATTGTGGCGCATACAATGAGCACGGCCGGTATCGACCGTGCTCATTGCTTTATATATTAGTGATCAACTTGCCCAAACTGCCTCGATCGTTACTGTAGAGATCATTCGCAAAAGGCATCTGGCGCAAATTCACACAATTCTTCGAGTAGTCTCTCGGCATCATCGATCTCACATGCGGGATCTTCCAGTATGTCCAGCGAGTCACCGATACAGACCAGCTTTTCTGTCTCTCCGGACAACTCTCCATCCTCCATTGCTTCTGCCAGCACAAAGCCGATACCGGGAATATAGTACTTGAATTCGGAGGATTCAGGCTCCAGGGGTGCGAATTCATAGGTCATCAGACAGCCGCCGGCATCGGCACAGGGAAAATTCTCGTTTTCGATGCTGGGTATTCCCGTCCAATCAACATATTGAACAATATCTTCCGCTTCACCCAGAGAGAACTCCTGTCGGTGTGCAAGGCCTATAACCGGCATAGCCATGATCAATACGCCTGCCTTGGCGAACTCTCTCCCGGATTCGAATGATCCATCCAGATCGACCAATATGCCATCCTCATAATTACGTGATACCTCACCACAATAGTAGACATTTCCATCGATATCCTGGGCGAACCAGTCATCGGTGATCTCGACTGGTATATAGTCGATCTCACCCGATAGTTCGTCTTCCTCGGTAACGACTACTGCATCGACCACCACCCGGCAGGGGACACCCTGTATCTCACGCGATTCATCAGTCACATGCACGACCACCGTTTCTTCACCTTCTTCGCCCGCACGCAGGACATAGGTGTGTCCAGCCACAATCGATACATAGGGATTTGCACCGGATTGATCCACATCGTCAGGGTCAACAAATACAATCGATGGGTCGAGGAGGGGGTCAGTGTCATAACGATGCTCATCGAGTACCTCGCATGCATCGCCCCGGGCATCGAACTGGTCCGAACAGTATTCAGTCTCCTCCTCGCGCACCAGCTTCGCCTCATTACGACAGGCTACCCTTTCACTGCGGGTAGCCAGGTTGGTACAGTTGGCCAGTGTGGTTTTGTAGTCATCCGTGACATCGGCATGACACGCCTGGAACATCTGTTTCGCGGTCTTTTCACAAGGTGAACTACCCTCATCCCCGGCAAGGAGTTCGTAGGGTAGGAGCAGAGACGATATAGAGAACAGTAGCGTGTAAGTCATCAAACAGGTCCTTTTCATGGCTTTCTCTCCCGAATTGTTTCTTTTTCCAGCAAGGTTGTGGGTCTTGGATCCTCACCAACCTGTCATACCTGTCTCAGGATCAACTGTATTCGGTATGTGGAGTGAGTTAACAGGAGGTTAAGAAGGCGCTGGTGAAATGACCATAGAATTGAAGTCGGACGACCCGATAAATAATAAGATAACTTATCCTGATTACCCCTAAACCTCAGCCATTCTCAAGAGGCGATATGGCATAGGTGGAGTGCGAAGAGCGGCAAAAAGCAATCGTTCAATCATGGCGGGTAAATCGAAACGGCGGTTAAACCGATATTCGAACTCAGCAAGATAACGCGACACATGTTTATCTCGAATCGCATGAAAAGTACCCAACAGACTGTTTTTGACATTACCCAACATCGCGTTTACCCATTTGAAGCACGAATACTGGACACTTTGGCGCCCACCACCCGTCACCATGGGGTTATGATGGCAATCAGCGGTTGTCACGCCACTAAAGCACCAAAGCCCATCGGTAAAGACTTCGCTGCCAGGCATCAAGCAGGAGCGGGCGTAGCGGGCGATTTCACGTTTGCGGAAGCCCCTTACACGACGCAGTTGAATTTTCATGGGCCTGCCGTCCCGCGTCGTCTCAACAGCAGCTACGAAAGGGATTTTGTTGCGCGACCCACGACCACGCTTACCGGCTTGCTCGCCTCCGAGATAAGCATCATCCAATTCGATGCGACCGGCCAGTTTTTTTCCACGCTCACGTTCCATCATCACCTGCATCAACTTATGCTTGAGTCGCCAGGCCGTATTGTAGTTCACCCCGATTTCGCGGGAAAGTTGCAGCGCCGAGATACTTTTCTTGCGTTGGGTCAACAGATAGATCGCAAGAAACCACGTTCTCAGCGGCAGCTTGGTGCCATGGAAGATGCTGCCGGCGGTCAGGGAAGTCTGATGATGGCACTTGTGACATTGATATATCTGACGCTTTTTGAGTTCACAGCCTGTTGTGTTGCCGCACTCAGGGCAGACATAGCCCGTCGGCCAGCGCAAATCATACAATGCCTGTCGACACTGATCCTCGGTCCCATATTGTTCCAGAAAATCGTGCAAACCAAGACCTTTTTGAAATTGAATAGTATTTCTCGGCATGATGAAATCCTCTTTTATTCAGTAGGTTCCATTATGCTTGCACCACAGGCTCAATAGCTGAGCCTCATGAGTAATCAGGTAACTTATTGAATAACAAGTAAGTAATCATAAGTTAAGGGAGGATGTGAGTCATTTTTGCTGGCGGGATTCGGCGAACCGACAAGAAGCGGTTCTGAGAATAATCGGTGCAATTGGGGCGGCATCTTCCGAATTTAGAACATATGTCCTATATAAACCCAAGCTAATCCCCTTACTGAGGCTTGCATGAAGCAAGGCGTCGCGTTCCAATAAAGCGTGTGATCCCTGAGGCCTGGGTGAACAGGGTCTCGCTACATAACAGTACCGGAGCTACCAACTATGCCACAGCATGCTCGAAGGCTGTTTGCCTGGTTGATCGGGCTTTGTTTGATACTGCTTGTCTCAGCTCCTGCGGCAGCAGATGAAACCGTCGGGGAAGCGCTTGAAACCGGGCAGACAACTGGCGAGGCTGAACCGACGGAAAAGCAAAGAATCTACCGGACCAGGGAGGAGCAACGTGAAGCTGGCCTACAGACGGCGATCACTCCATGGTTTACCTTGTCGGGACTTCTGGAAGGGGAGACACAGACAGACCGTTATGTACCTCGGAACAGAGAAGACGTCATCGAAAAGAGAGATGACAATAGAAACATACAGATAGGCCTGGTTATCGACTTGTTTGGTCTGGCTGAGGCAGAAGTGGTTGCTGAATATGATTCCGATCCTGACAAGTTCAGCTCCGAAGAGGCCTTCGTCACCTTTGAATCCGATCCGATGGAATTGAGTCTGGGAAAGCAGTTTACACCTCTCGGTCTCTATTTCGATCATTTTGTAACCGGACCCATGCTGGAGTTTGGGGAGACCAGTGCCAGGAATGTGATATTATTGGCCTATGGACCAAGCGATCAGTTTGATCTTACCCTGGCCGCCTACAGAGGCCGTTCCAGTAAAGTTGGAAAGGATGATGCCTGGGACTGGGCGGTTGGGTTTGAGGCTTGGCCAACGGACGCGTTTTCTTTCGGCTTGAGTTATCAATCGGACCTTTCAGATTCCGATGAGCGATTACTTGATGATGACCACTATATAGAACGTGTTCCAGCTGTCAGCGGTTATCTGTTTGGAATGACCGATGCATTTGAGTTTTCACTCGAAGTGGTCGCCGCATTGGAAGATTTCAGGGAGCTTGAAAATGACCTGAACAGGCCCATTGCGTGGAATGCGGAGGTCGCCTATTTTTTTCCGAATTACGATGTTGAACTGGCGCTTCGGATTGAGAATAGCCATGAACTGGAGGACGAACCTGAACACAGGTATGGAGTGGCTATCACCTGGTATCTGGATAAACGAGCTAACCTGACGCTGGAAATCTTACGCGCACAATTTGATGCAGAATCATATGCGATCGATCTCGACGATGATGAAGTTTCAATCCAGCATGCCAATACAGTGAGCGCCAAATTATCCATCGTGTTTTAACAATCCATCCGATCGAAGAAGCGTGCTGTTGCCGCACTTTCTTGTATTAAAAACATAGTTCAATATTCAGCCTGAATTAAGCTTGCCCACCTACACTGAAAGTAGCAGGGAGGCAGGGAGCCCCCTCCAATATTTTGTGCAAGGTTTCAGGAGCGATGCCATCGCACGGAGTCAAGTAGGACAGCAGCCATGATGAAGTTGAACAGAGCGATCGTAATGAGTGTATTGCTGATTGTGCCGGGATTTCTGCTTGCGCAAACTCAGTTGACGGCAACAGGCCCGATCCCATTTTCGGTTTTCGATAGGGATGGTAACGGTTTCATCAGTCAACAGGAGTTTACAACCACCCATGCCGAGAGGAGAGCCTTGAGGGCGCAACGGAGTTATCCCATGGGCAGGATGGCGAATCCGGTGTTCCAAAATTTCGACAGCAATGATGACGGTAGGATAAGCGAAAAGGAACTGCTTGCCGGACAACATGCGAACCGGTTAATGAAAGGAAGCAGTGGTATGGGCATGAAGGGCATGAGGGGACGTGACATGCCGATGTTCAGCGATTTCGATATGAACGGAGACGGTGTACTAAAACAGGATGAATTCGAACAGGCCAGGGCGAAACGGATTAGTGAAAGAGCCAGCCAGGGCTATCTGATGAGGAATCTGGCGAATGCGCCCACATTTGCTTCCATCGATAGGGATAGCAATGGCGTAGTAACCCCGGACGAGTTTCGAGCCGCGCAGATAACACATCGACAGCAACGCATTCGCTGAATCAACATACAGTTATAGTCACCTCCGACCCACCCGCCCTAATGGGTAGGTGGGTCAGGTCATTTACTGGAGTGGGTAACGAGCTGATATAAAGCCGAGCCGCAAATGAACGCCAATCACTGCAAACCTTCGCAAATGGATGGACATTGAGCGTGGTATTTTAAACAATCAACCCACTCGATATGATGAAGGGGATATTTTCGCTTTCATGATAGACTTGGCAACCAGTCTAGCAACGCAAGGAGGCGTAGATTGTGTCAGGGACGATTCAAACCATCACGCTGCAACCAAAGCCATCCCGGCTGCTCCATGCCTGGCGTGTTGCCATCCATCTGTTGGCGTTGATGACAACCCTCTTTTCGCCCATGACGCTGTGGCCTAAAGTGTCTCTGTTGACGGCATTGGCCCTGTATGGCTATTTCTCTTTCCGGCAGGGCGGGAAGGGAGGTGACGGACAGATTGAGAAAGTGACCATCACGCCTTACGGCAGGGTGAGAATTGTCATGCAGGATGGCAAAAATCTGCGGGCAAGGATTCGGCGGGACAGCCTCGTTATCTCCAGGTTGATCGTGTTGCGTTTCGACCTGGACAAGGGATGGCCGCCCCGTTCGCTGGTTTTGCCGTCTGATACCGTCAGCGAAGAACAGATGCGGCAGCTGCGTGTTTTGCTAAGATTCGGTGAGATAAGGCAGAGTGGTCGAATCATAAAACGCTAGATCAAGTTAGGTACCCCGCTTGAGTGAGTCAGCATAGCTGCCATAGTGTGAGCACCGGCTGCGATTGGGTATTGCTATAAAAGGAGAAACCATGGCCGGGAACGTTCAAATTGCGAGTGATTTCATTATCGGAGGTCATCCCGATGCCCGTGTGACACCCAACTTCCGTCTTAAGGAGTTGTATAGAACGAACGGGAAGGTTCGGGTACACAGGGAACTTGTAGCCGGCCTGCAGATTTTACGGGACAACCTCGCGGCCTCCATCGCAATCGACCCTCGACGGCCTGCCGCGGTGGAAAGGCCGTCCGACGATGGGTTGTACCTGGTGATAGCGGCAGAGGATTTCGACCGACTGCGAGAAGAGGCGATGAAACTGCTCCGGCAGGGCTACTTCAGTCGTTGTGTGGCCGATAACGGCCAGCTTTATGTTGAGATGCACGATCCCTCATTGCTTCCACGGATCTCGCCCAGGCTTGCCTTCGACTGCGGGGTGAAAGTGACCGCGGCTTTCGAGACCAGCGGCGATCCTTATCAGCAGGTGACAGGCAATTTCGATGATGCCGGCCTCTCCTTCGGACCGATTCAATGCAATCTCAAAACCGGCACCCTGCAGGAGCTGTTCAGGTACTTCCGTGGCGAGGATGAATCCCGGCTGCGGCGTTGTTTTGACGATCCGGAGGACTACCTGGCGTTCTGGAAGGTGCTCGATGGTTCCAGAAAAATGGCGGTAGCCTGGGCGGATGGCCTGAGTCTGGGTTCAGCGAAACATGGATTTGCCCAACCCTGGAGGGGTTATCTGCAGGCGGTTGGCAGAGAGCCGCTTTTCCGCCGGGTGATGCTGCGCTACGCCTATGACAAATACGGTAAACTGCTGATGTCCGCACTGGCCTTTCTGCATGGAGTCTCACCGGTTGAAATCAGCAATCTGCGCTGTCTCGCGGCGCTTTACGACATGGGTGTGCAACAGGGTAGTCTCAAAAAGGCCCATGCCGCCATCAAGCGACGCGTCGCTGCTGAGCAGCCCGAGGATGAGTTCGCCCTGACCCGGATTGCCGTGGAGGAGCGTGCCAAGAAGGCCAGCCCACGCTGGCGCGCCGACTGTCTGAGTCGCCGTTTATGCATCCTCGATCGCCAGCCGGTCTCGGTTACCCTGGATGGGAAACGGGCGCGGCGCAGCAACCGAAGCAGTTATCTGTTGCGGAATAGCGGGGTGAAGGGGTTGGACCGGTATTTAGTGGGTTGAAGGAGAAATGAAAACAGCTGACGCCGTAATACCGGATTAAATATAATTCGAGTAGTGCCGGGTTCAACTCATCAACTCATATCGCTTTTCCTGATTACCCCTAAACCTCAGCCATTCTCAAGAGGCGATATGGCATAGGTGGAGTGCGAAGAGCGGCAAAAAGCAATCGTTCAATCATGGCGGGTAAATCGAAACGGCGGTTAAACCGATATTCGAACTCAGCAAGATAACGCGACACATGTTTATCTCGAATCGCATGAAAAGTACCCAACAGACTGTTTTTGACATTACCCAACATCGTGTTTACCCATTTGAAGCACGAATACTGGACACTTTGGCGCCCACCACCCGTCACCATGGGGTTATGATGGCAATCAGCGGTTGTCACGCCACTAAAGCACCAAAGCCCATCGGTAAAGACTTCGCTGCCAGGCATCAAGCAGGAGCGGGCGTAGCGGGCGATTTCACGTTTGCGGAAGCCCCTTACACGACGCAGTTGAATTTTCATGGGCCTGCCGTCCCGCGTCGTCTCAACAGCAGCTACGAAAGGGATTTTGTTGCGCGACCCACGACCACGCTTACCGGCTTGCTCGCCTCCGAGATAAGCATCATCCAATTCGATGCGACCGGCCAGTTTTTTTCCACGCTCACGTTCCATCATCACCTGCATCAACTTATGCTTGAGTCGCCAGGCCGTATTGTAGTTCACCCCGATTTCGCGGGAAAGTTGCAGCGCCGAGATACTTTTCTTGCGTTGGGTCAACAGATAGATCGCAAGAAACCACGTTCTCAGCGGCAGCTTGGTGCCATGGAAGATGCTGCCGGCGGTCAGGGAAGTCTGATGATGGCACTTGTGACATTGATATATCTGACGCTTTTTGAGTTCACAGCCTGTTGTGTTGCCGCACTCAGGGCAGACATAGCCCGTCGGCCAGCGCAAATCATACAATGCCTGTCGACACTGATCCTCGGTCCCATATTGTTCCAGAAAATCGTGCAAACCAAGACCTTTTTGAAATTGAATAGTATTTCTCGGCATGATGAAATCCTCTTTTATTCAGTAGGTTCCATTATGCTTGCACCACAGGCTCAATAGCTGAGCCTCATGAGTAATCAGGTCGCTTTTTAAGATTTGACCTATTCCTGGCGGCATAGAGGGATCAGCTCCCTGGCCTCATCGGCAAGGCCTATGCTAGCGGGAAAGAAGCCATTGGCGGGCAGCCACCACGCTTCGTATCGGCGTAGTTGAAGTGCTGTGGATTGGAGCGGATTATCCGCGTCAGGTTTACGGGACTGCACGACCTTGAACCGGGCCCTCATCTCTTGCAGATAGAATGCGGCTGTTTCGTCGGTCGACTCTCCGATGAGTCTTCCCAATAGCGCGAGTTCCGCCAACGAGCCCTGGGCCCAATATTCACCGGGTCGTACACGATCGACTTCAGCGGCACGGTAGGCGGTTTCCCACTTATTTGCATCCACCTTTCCGGTGATGACGGCTTGAAGCGCCAGATACGGGACGCCGCTCCAATGATGAGAGGGGTTGGCATCGAATGCTTCCTTATACCATTCGCAGGCGCGATTGAGTGCCTTGCGAGAGGCTGCTATGGCGGCATCGTCCCCGATGTGCCTGAAGAGCAGTTCCGCCAGCCTCTTTTCCGCACTTCCCAACAGGCCGCGATTCTCATCCAGAACCCGTCTTTCTTTGGTCTTGGCCAGCAGTTTATTAAGTGCCTCGATCTCTTTTTTCAGGTCACCCCCGATGGCCTCAAATTCCGCACGACTGGCGCCGACCTGTGCCAATGCCTCGGCGCGATCCCTTAGATTCTTCAGTGAATTGAGATGGGATTTCAGTCGGACCTCTTCCAGTAAGTCGTTATAGCCCTCGGGCAGCTGCACGTAGCCCACCAGGCTGACCCAGTCATGACCCGCGTCGGACTGGTTGTCGTAGAGTTCTTCCCGGGTATGGTGGAGGGCTTCACGTACGTCGAGACCACTTAACAAATCCCCGTAAAAACGCCTGGTCAGTATCTCTGAACCGAACTTTGTCAAAGGTAACTGGGATGCAATCACCACGGGAAAACCGCTCGTATGCAGCAGATGGGCCACGCTTTTGTCGGGATTGATCACATCGGTTTGGTTACCTGCATCGCATGCGGCCAGCGTCACAACCACGGCGCTTGAACGGATGCCTTCCAAGGCCTTGCAAAGGGCATCCGGGGTAATGACATCGGCGCCTTCGATACGATGGTCCAAGGCAATACCGAATCGTTTGTCGTTCTTCCTGTCTATCTGCTGTCCGTGCGCCAACAGGTGGCAGTGGGTGAAACCATCCTCACGGGTGATTTTTTCTATATCTCTGTATTTCGCATTGCCTATCTCAACAAAAACCTTGTCTATATTGTGCGGCGGCAGCCATAGTTTAAGGGCATTGAGTAGCGCATCCCTGTGTTTTTGATGGGGAACGCTGCCACCAGCGGCTGACCAGATGAATAAAATCTTGGGTGTGGCGGGCCAGCGCGGTGTGAAATCTCTGAACACACCACGCACGCGACGGGTGAGTACAACACCTTTGCCGCTAAGAAACAGCGGTTTGTCGTCATTGGCCAATGCGGCCTCGAAGGGAAGCGCTGAGAGTTCGGCGGCATTGGTTACCAGGTCGATCTGCTGTAGCTTGTCACAATTCCTATTGACCTCTTCAAGTAGTGGGCCCTCCTCCAGGAAACTCGCTTTATCGTGTTGTTGCAGCAGTTGTGCCAGGTGCTGTAACAAGGCTTCATTTCCTGCCTCGAAGCTGGATTTGAGTTTATCGAGCAGCTCACCCACATCCATGTAATCCTGGCGCCGCAGAAGATCTGTTACCAGCGAGGAGAGACTTTTAAATGCGTCATCGTACTCATGCTTATCCTTGTAGACATAGCGCAGGCTGTTCATCAACTGACTGAAAGGTAGCTGGTTGATGGGTATACGAACCTGATGTACACGATGACTCGTGATGCTTCGCAAGTAGTCGTCTCCTTCCCGTAGAATCCCTGTTCCCAGATTCTTGAATCGAGCGAATTCGACCAGTATCGATTTCATTCATCAGTCCCTCGGACAAACAACAGTCCGGTCTTCTCACCTTTCGGATAGGGGGTCTCAAAACCATAGGCTTCGCGAAGCCTTTCATCATCCCAGATAAGGGTCTCGTCACTGTTGTAGTTGAACCACAGCTTGGGCTTGTCGCCTCCATACTCGATAACCCTTGCAACCGCCTCAGGGTGGGGATGTTGAAATTGGTCGCCGTTGGTGGAAAAGATATAGTTTTCGCAATCGAGATGTTGAATCAACTCACTGCTTACGCTGCCCCTGCTGCCGTGATGGGGCAGTTTGCAGAGATCGACTTTGAGCTTCTGATAACCAAGACGTTTAATAGATTCCACCAGCGTACTGGGTGCGCATCGCCCGCTAGCAGTACCCTGTAATCTCCATGTTGAATGAGGAATGCGGTACTGCTCCCATTGGCGGATGAGTGGTCCTCTGTATACTCTTCCCTGAGAAGCTGCTCGATGTCTGGGCGCTTCTTTTCTGTCGAGGTTTCTTCTTCATCACCTAAGAGTGCAAATGTTCCTTCTGATCTGGCTTCCTCCAGTTCTCCCGGGGTGATGTCGATATCCAGGCACGATTTCTCCCAGTCCTTGCGCAGGTCCGCCAGCATCGGGATCGTGGGCCCCATCAGGGTGATCGTCAGTCCTCCGTCGAACGAGATACAGGGAAGCTCTCCGGATTCGGGGATGACCACGGCATTGCCGTTGAAGCCATGGCGGTTCCAACTGTGGCCGTTTTTCAAGATGAGGTCAGTGAGCAGTTCTCCATGCTTGCCTGCAAGGACTTTCGGGCCGGGCGGTTCGGGAAGATGTCGATAGCCGTTGAACCAGATGTCCCTGGCCTTGAAAGGGAGCTTGTCATCCTGAGCCAGTTCGATGATACCGCGGATGTGGTCATAATCGACATGGGTGACGACTAACAGCTCAAATTCACGCTCTTCATCCGATAGCCGTTTCAGTCTGGGTTTGAGTGCTTTTTTGTAGACACCGGGCGCGCCGCCGTCGATCAACATGCGCCGCACCGGGTTCGACCCATACTCGAGCCAGAGACAATCGCCGTAACGCGCCGGGAGAACTTCGAGTCTGAACATCTTGTGTCGTCCCATCTATTTTGTTGTTTTGTCTATCCCGCAGCATTGTACTGTCGTCAAATGATGCCTGCAGGCAGTTTGGCCAAAATATCCGGTCGCTGGTGTATGAGTGCCAGCAGGTTGTCGGGCCTGTATGTGTTGTCGTGTATGAGCAGCTTGATCGCCGAATCGTGGACATCTATACCGGCATGGTCACGTGTGGCGACCAGGTCGCGATCACCACTCTCACCGATGAGTCCCTTGATCCAGCCCCTGAGTTTCATGAAACCGGTGAATGAGTCGTTCCGCGTATCGCCGAACCAGGATCTATAGAAGCGGAGGTATTCGTCATCCACGGCAAGCCCTTCCTGCTTGGCGTCATTGATCATCCACTGCAGAGCCCCGTTGGCGAGACCGTCATTGGCATAACCGCCACCGATACTGGTATGGACGCCGGGAAACCAACGCTGTTCAACCGACTGACCGGGGTGGGCGTCTAGCCAGATTTCGGGGCGGAAATCGGTGCGGCGTTCATCGATGGCCAGTGCCTGTCTGGCCACGCTGACGATGCCAGGCGGTCTATCGCCCACATGGAAACTGAGACCGGGCGCCGTGGTCCGCTCCTCTTTGTCGAAGTCGGCGCGTAAGCGGGAGCCAAGGGCCAGTACGGTATCGTAGACCCCGAGAAATCGTATCTTGGTTGCAACGGGTGGCTCGATTTTCTTGCCGCTGGCGATCAGTTTCTGCCGGAGTTCCCGGGCTGCGCCTTCAGCCGCCTCGGTTTCGATATAGTGTTTGAAGAAATCCGGAATGAAATAGGCATCGCGTTTGTGCAGCATACCGCCCATCCAGTCGATGAAACGGCACAGACTGCGCGCCTGACCCGCACCCCGGCTGAAGCCGAAGACGAAGATCTCATCGTCCGCTAGTTTGTTGCCCGCGATGAAGGTATAGGCGGCTTCGATATTCTGTTCAAATCCCGCACCCCAGGCACCGCCCAGCACGGAATCGAGTTTGGCCAGCGCCTTGTTACGTAATCCCCGCTGTGCCGAAAGGGCGCCGACACCTTCGTCGTAGTAGGAGATCTGATCGATTCCATCTTCCGACAGAGGCAGAACGGCGCGATAGGTTTTGAGTACATTGGAAGGTTTGTGGACCTCGGTGCCGTCACCCCGTTCCACTTGATTGCCGGGACTTGCCCAGGTTCCATCGAGACAAATGATGATTCTTCGCATCGTACCAGCTCCATGGTCGGTTTAGATTTTATTATTCAATATTCCACTCTATATAGACCAGGGCCAGTCTGTTGTCACGCCACCCGGGTGGAAACTATTACACTTGACCAGGCTTCACCTGGTAATCCGGGAGTCGGCAGCCACTCATACATTTACGCGTATGCCGTCAACCATCCACTCCCCTCATGGCCAGCAGGGCAGTGCCGAAGGCAGCCGCTAGTTGAGGCGCCGGGATGACAGCCACGGACAGTCTTTGTTGTCGAATCCGACGCCATGGTTCATTCAGTGCGCCGCCACCGATGGAATAGACACACCGGGGCTTTGGCGCCCCCAATTGCCGCAGTAGACGATAGCCAGCCGCCTCGATGGCTGCGATGCCTTCCAGCATCCCCTGGAAGAAGCGCCGGTCATCCGCCGGGCGTGGCTGCAGACGGGGTTGATAACCTGCATCGTTGTGGGGGAAACGTTCACCGGGCGAGAGCAGGGGGTAGTAGTCGAGGCCGGTGGGCTGCTCCGGTTGCAGCTCAGGGGTCATGCGCGCCATCTCCTGGTTGCTGAAATAACTGGCCAGCACCGCGCCGCCGCTGTTGGAGGCGCCGCTCACCAGCCAGCGCTCACCCAGGCGATGACTGTAGACGCCGAATTCAGAAGCGAATACCGGTTTGTCGGCGAGAATCTTGAGCACCAGGGTACTGCCGAGGGAGCTTACCGCCTCACCGGTCTCGTTGGCGCCGGTGGCCAGAAAAGCAGCGTTGCCGTCCGTGGTTCCGGCGACGATAGGTATACCCTGCGGAAGGCCTGTGGCTTCGGCGGCCTGGCGGCACAGTTCACCGATCATGGTGGCGCAGGGTACGACGCTTGGCAGCATCTCCCCTTCAACCTGCAACTCCGCGAGCCAGGAGGGCCACCTACGCCGGATCGGATCATAGCCCAGTTTAAGGACATTATGCTCATCGCTGTAGCGATAGTCGCCACACAGTCTGCCGAGTATCCAGTCAGCCTGATGACGGACAAGATAACGATCGGTGGAGAGGCCTTGACGCAGGTGGAGCAGTTTGGCGAGACTCGATGAGGCGCTGAGAACAGGATTGCCTGCGGGCGCGATTGAATTCAATAACGCCAGTTGCGCCTTGCCGCTGCTGTCGTTGTACATCAAGGCCGCTGTCAACGGTTTACCCTGGTGATCCGACAGCAGCAGGGTGGAGGATGTACCGTCCACGGCGATTGCCGCGATAGCGTTGTCGCCGCAGGCGCGACCGATCTCGGTGAGAACCTCGACCAGGGTTCGCCACCAGATCTCCGGGTCTTGCCGACACTGATGGGGTTGCGGTTTCTCCGGGCTCGGCAGGGGCCTGCTTGCGGAGGCCCGGATGGTCCCTGAATCATCGATTGCGATGGCCCGACAGCCGGAAGTACCCAGGTCGATGCCGATATAGCGCTTCATCTATGAACGGCCCGACGCAGGTTCCTTCGTCGGTTTATCCAATGAACAGGGCGTGTTCACGGCTATCAAGGCAATGTTACCGCGGCTGGAGAAATCCAGTCATCCGCGCGGTGCTCTGCGACAACGGTGGTATAGATGCCGCCTCGCACATTGAATTCAGCGGTCAGGCGCATGAAGCGGGGCTGGGTGGCGTTGACAAGATCGCTGAGAATCTCATTGGTGACCGCTTCGTGGAAGGCTCCCTGGTCGCGGAATGACCAGATATACATCTTCAACGCCTTCAACTCGATACACAGCTGGTCGGGAACATACTCCAGGGTCATCTCGGCAAAGTCCGGCTGACCGGTCTTGGGGCATAGACAGGTGAACTCCGGGATATTGATACGTATTGTATAGTCTCTATCCGGCTGGGGATTATCAAAGGTTTCAAGATCTTTGCTCGGTTGACTGGGCATGGTCTTCTAGTCTCGTCGGTAAAATGGCGAAGAATTATACTCGAGCCTGAACCCGGTCAAAAGCTTAGCCTCTATAAATCAGTAAAAACAATAACTTATATTAGATAGTTAAAGTGTAAAAAATTGAATTGCACCCTGTAACAATCCCCCTCTTTGGTGTATCTTAGCCGCCCATGCGTCTGGAGAAAATCAAGCTCGCCGGATTTAAATCATTCGTCGATCCAACCACAGTGCCGATCCCAAGCAATCTGGTCGGTATCGTTGGGCCAAATGGATGTGGAAAATCCAATGTCATCGATGCCGTGCGCTGGGTCATGGGCGAAAGCTCGGCCAAGATGCTGCGTGGTGAATCGATGGCGGATGTCATCTTCAACGGTTCGAGTGTGCGCAAGCCGGTAGGCGCCGCGACCATTGAACTGCTGTTCGACAATTCGGATGGCAGGGCGGGCGGCCAGTATGCCCAATACAACCAGATCTCGGTCAAGCGCCAGGTCTCCCGCGATGGCCAGTCCCTCTACTATCTCAACAGCGTACGCTGCCGGCGCAGGGATATCACCGATCTGTTCCTCGGTACCGGCCTCGGGCCCCGCAGCTATTCCATCATCGAACAGGGCATGATTTCGCGCCTGATCGAGGCGCGGCCGGAGGATCTGCGCAGCTTCCTGGAGGAGGCGGCAGGCATCTCCAAATACAAGGAGCGCCGCCGTGAGACGGAGAACCGTATCCGCCATACCCGGGAGAACCTCGAACGCCTGACCGATCTGCGCGAAGAGGTTGCCAAACAGCTGCAGCATCTCAAACGTCAGGCCGCCACCGCGGAAAAGTACCAGGAGCTGAAACAGCAGGAGCGTCAGCTCAAGGCGGAGTTGCTGGCCCTGCGTTGGCGCAGCCTGCATCAGGATCTTGAGCAGCGACAGCGTCAGATTGCGGAGCTGCAGAACCGACTCGAGGAAGCCATCGCCGAACAGCGGAAGCTGGAAGCGGTGATCGAATCGGACCGGGACAAACATACGGAAGTCAACGACCGGTTCAACCAGGTCCAGGGCAATTTCTACAGCCTGGGAGCGGAGATCAGCGGCCTGGAGCAGGCAATCCAGTTTGCCCGCGATTCGCAACGTCAGCAACAGCAGGACCTGGGGCAGGTGGAACAGGCCCTGCAAGAGTCGGAAGCCCATAAAGCACAGGATGAAGAGCGCCTGTCGGAGCTCAACGCCAGCCTGCAACAGGAACAGCCGAAGCTGGATCAGGCGCGAGGCGAGGAGGCCAGGCATTCCAAGGCCCTGCACGAGGCCGAACAGGCGATGCAGGCCTGGCAGCACGAGTGGGAACAGTTTAATCAAAAAGCGGCGGAACCGGCCCAGACAGCCCAGGTCGAACGCACCCGGATCAACCATCTCGAACAGCAGGGGGGTAACCTGGAACAGCGGCTGCAGCGCCTGGACGAGGAGCTGGGACGCCTCGACGACAGCCGGCTGTTGAGTGAAATCACCGCGCTAGAATCCGATGAAAGCCGACAGAAAAACGAGGCCGATACCCTGCACGGAGAACTCGATCAGGCGGTGGAGCTGATCAACCAGCAGCGGGACAAAAACAGTCAGACCGCCAACAACCTTGATCAGGCCCGCGCCGATTTTCAATCCAATAAAGGGCGATTGGCCTCATTGGAGGCGCTACAGCAAGCGGCCCTGGGTCAACAGGACGAAGGGGTGGAGTGGCTCGAGAAGCGTCAGCTCAGCGGTGCCAAGCGCCTGGCCCAGGAGATCAAGGCGGAGCCCCGATGGCAACAGGCGGTGGAGCTGGTGTTGGGATTTCATCTGCAGGCCGTCTGTGTGGACGACATCGGCCGATTCAATGAGCAGCTGGCGCAACTGGAGAAGGGAGCGCTGGCCTTCTGGGATAGCCGCGCCCGGATCGGAGATGAATATCCCGCCGGCGAGGACGCCGGCGAGGACACCCTGCTTTCCAAGGTTACATCGCCCTGGAATCTGCAATCGATGCTTGGCGGGGTGAAGCTGGCAGACACGGTTCATGATGCCTTCGCAAGACGACAAGGGCTGAAGGCGGGGGAGACGCTGGTTACCCCGGATGGTTTCTGGCTGGGCCCGGACTGGTTGAGGGTCAGCCGTGAATCGGATGAGAACGCAGGCGTACTGGCCAGGGAAGAGGAACTTCGCAACCTGAAACAGACACTTGTGGAGCAGGAGCGCAATGTCTCCGAACTCGCTGCCGATCTTGAACAGGGCAGGGAGGCGCTCAGGCAATCGGAACACAGCCGTGAACAGGCCCAGGCCGGTTTCAACCGGCTCAACCGGGCACTGTCCGAAATACGCGCCGGCCTGAGCGGTAAGCGCACCCGCGCCGACCATCTCCGGCAACGCCGCGAACAGCTGCAACAAGAACAGCAGGAGATTGCCGATCAGATCAATAACGACAAGGCGTTGATGGAGGAGACCCGGTTGCGCCTGCATGAGGCACTGGAGGCGATCGAGAACCTGGGCAGTCGTCGTGAATCACTGGTGAAGCAGCGGGATACGCTGCGCGAGCAGGTTGTCGAGGCGAGAGAGCATCTCAACCAACAGCGCTCCTCGACCCACGAGGTGGCGTTGCGGGTGGAATCGATGCGTACCGCTCACACTTCGTTGACGCAAAACCTGGAGCGGGCGGGCAGCCAGTTGACTCAACTCACCCACCGGCGGGAGGAGTTGAAAGCCACCCTGGAAAACAGTGAAGCGCCACTGCAGCAGCAGCTGGCGATGTTGAATCAAAAGCTATCGGAACGGACAACCGTCGACAAGGCATTGAACGAGGTTCGTCGCAGCCTTGAGGATGTGGATGGACACCTGCGCAGGAAGGAACAGGAGCGTCATGTCGCGGAGCAGCTGGTGCAGGAACGGCGCGACAAGCTCAACCAGGCCCGTCTGCAGAGCCAGGAGGTGAATGTACGCTGCATGACCTTGCAGGAACAGCTGCAAGAGGGAGGGCTGGATGCCGAGGAGTTGTTCAAGACCATGGACGAGGATGCCACGGAGGATGCCTGGCAGGATCAGGCGGAACGGCTGGCGAATCGCATCCAGCGCCTGGGACCCATCAACCTGGCGGCGATCGATGAGTTTCAGGAGCAGTCGGAGCGACTGAACTATCTGGACGAGCAGCACGAGGACATCTCCCGATCCCTGGAGACACTTGAAAACGCGATTCGCAAAATCGACCGGGAGACCCGGACCCGCTTCAAGGAGACCTTCGATCAGGTCAATTCAGGCATCAAAGAGCTGTTTCCCCGCCTGTTCGGCGGTGGTCACGCCTATCTGGAGTTGACCGGTGAGGATCTGCTGGATACCGGCGTGACGGTGATGGCGCGCCCTCCGGGTAAACGTAATACCAGCATCCATCTCCTGTCGGGTGGGGAAAAGGCGCTGACCGCGGTGGCCATGGTGTTCGCGATCTTCCGGCTCAATCCGGCGCCGTTCTGCATGCTTGACGAGGTGGATGCGCCGTTGGACGATGCCAACGTGGGGCGTTTCTGCGATATGGTGAGGGACATGTCAGATCAGGTACAATTCATTTTCATCACCCATAACAAGATCACCATGGAGATCGCCAACCAGCTGTCGGGGGTCACCATGCATGAACCGGGCGTGTCGCGCCTGGTCACAGTCGACGTGGAGGAGGCGGCACAACTCGCCGCAATTTAATCATGGATGCCATGACATTGCGCATCGTTCTGTTGGTACTTGGCTGTGTCTTTCTGGCCGGCATCTACCTGTATGAGACCAACCGCCGCAAGCGGGATTCGGCCCAGGCACACAGGCGCAGGGTTGAGATGCTGAATTCGGCGCACGAGGCAGCGCCGGCGGAGATGGCTGTCGAACAGGTTGCACATCCCGATGAACAGGCGGCTATTGACTCCCCGGAGGGCGATGATACCTGGATCGACTGGGATGAAGAGGATACCGAACTGCTGAACCAGAAGGTCGATGAGATCGGAACCATGCAGGCGGAGGAGGATGACGGTCCCGAGCTTGAGCTGGCCGCCGACAGCGAATCCGCATCCCCGGATCCGGAGCAGCAGGACCTGTTCGGTTTCAGCGCTCAGGAGGAGTCGCCGGTCGACGTGCCGGTGCTGATCATTCAGATCAATCTGCGCGCACGTTCAGAGCCGTTCACCGGTCCGGCGATTCAGAAGGCGATGCAGGATACTGGCCTGATTCTGGGTGACCTTTCGATCTATCATCGCATCGCCACAGACGGCAGCAACCCGCAGTTCAACGTGGCCAGCATGGTGGAACCCGGCGTGTTTCCCAAGCAGGATGTCGATGACTTCTCCACCCCCGGCCTGACCCTCTTTACCCAGTTGCCCGGACCCGGTGACAGCATGGCGATCTTTGCGGATATGCTTTTTACTGCGGAACGCCTGGCCGCCATCCTGGATGGGGAACTGCAGGACGAGACCCATAGCGCTCTGACCAAACAGACCATCGAGCATATGCGCGGTGAGATCATGGAGCACCGGCGTCAGGTCCAATTGGCCCGGAGCAAGGGTTGAACAAAAGGGGTGATGCGGCGCAGCGCATCGAGGCCCTGCGCGGCGAAATCGACTACCACAACCGGCAATACTACGTCTTCGACGCGCCCAAGATACCCGATGCCGCCTACGACCGCCTGCTGCGCGAGCTGCAGCGACTGGAGTCTGAATACCCGCAATTGGTCACCCCCGACTCGCCCACCCAACGGGTGGGGGACAAACCCCTGGAAGGTTTCGAGGAGGTGGTCCATCGCCTGCCCATGCTCTCCCTCGACAACGCCTTTGGCGAGGAGGAGATGGGAGAGTTCGAGCGGCGTATCCGCGACCGGCTGAAGCTGCAGGGCGACCGGGCCATCCGCTACCTGGCCGAACCTAAGCTCGACGGCCTGGCGGTCAGCCTGCGCTATGAAAAGGGCAGCCTGGTGCTGGGCGCCACCCGGGGCGATGGCAGCCGGGGCGAGGATGTCACCGGCAATGTCCGCACCATCAAGGCGATACCCCTGTCACTGCAGGGCGATGACTGGCCCGAGATCCTCGAAGTAAGAGGTGAGATATTTATGCCCCATGAGGGGTTCGAGGCATTGAACAGGCGCGCCCGGGAGCAGGGGGAAAAGGGTTTCGTCAATCCCCGCAATGCCGCCGCTGGTTCGCTGCGTCAGCTCGATCCAAGACTGACCGCCCAGCGCCCCCTCTCATTCTATGCCTACGGACTGGGCGAAGTGGTACCGGCGCCCATCGCCGATCGGCAAAGCGAGAGTATCCGCCGACTGCGCCAATGGGGCCTGCCCATATCACCGCTGCACGAGGTGGTCACCGGGGTGGCCGGGTGTATCGACTATTTTCAGCGCGTCGAAAAGCAGCGGGATGGCTTGCCCTACGACATCGATGGGGTGGTGTTCAAGGTGGACGACCTGGATCTGCAGCGGCAGCTCGGTTTCGTTTCCCGGGCTCCTCGCTGGGCGATCGCCTATAAATTCCCCGCTCAGGAGGAGATGACCCGGGTCGAGACGATCGAGTTTCAGGTCGGCAGGACCGGGGCGATAACACCGGTCGCCCGCCTCACCCCGGTGTTTGTCGGCGGGGTCACGGTGAGCAACGCCACCCTGCACAACATGGATGAAGTGTTGCGCAAGGATGTGCGGCCCGGCGATACGGTGATCGTCAGGCGGGCGGGGGATGTGATCCCGGAGGTGGTCAGCGTGGTCATGGAGCAGCGCCGGCCCGATGCCCGGCCCGTCGATCTGCCGACGGCCTGCCCGGTGTGCGATTCGGACATCATCAAGCCGGAAGGGGAGGCGGTGGCCCGCTGCAGCGGCGGTCTCTACTGTCCGGCGCAACGCAAGGAGGCGCTGAAACATTTTGCCTCGCGCAAGGCGATGGATATCGAGGGATTGGGCGACAAGCTGGTGGATCAACTGGTACAGCAGGAACTGGTCGATACCCCCGCGGACCTGTTTCGCCTGACCCTGGAGCAGCTGAGCGCCCTGGAACGCATGGCCGAGAAGTCGGCCAAGAACCTGCTGGAGGCCCTGGAGAAGAGCAAGTCAACCACCCTTGACCGCTTTCTCTATGCACTGGGTATCAGAGAGGTGGGGGAAGCGACCGCCCAGTCTCTGGCAAACCAGTTCGCCACCCTGGAGGCCCTGGAGCAGGCAGATGAAGCGCGTCTGCAGGAGACCCCGGATGTGGGGCCTGTAGTCGCGGCACATACTCATTCATTCTTTCGACAGGCGCACAACAGGGAGGTCATCGAGCAATTGATAGAGGCGGGTATTCATTGGCCGGCGGTGGAAATCCAACCTGTTGAGCAGCAGCCATTGTCGGGTAAGACAGTGGTCATCACAGGCACCCTGAGCAAACCGCGGGATGAGGTCAAGCAGATGCTGCAGAGCCTAGGCGCCAAGGTGACCGGCAGCGTTTCGAAAAAGACCGACTACCTGTTGGCGGGGGAGGAGGCAGGGTCGAAACTGGACAAAGCAGAGAAACTGGGCGTCGCTATCCTCGACGAGGCGGCACTGCAGGATCTGCTGGCGCAAAACCGATAACGCTTCCGGGCTTGCGTTTATTCACTTCCCCATTCGTGGTAGTTTCTATCCATAGCGTTACAGGATTGCAGGCATAACATGAGCGACGAAACCGCAAAAGAACGGGAAATCATGATGGTGATGCGTAAGCTGCTGACCACCATTGTGCGCGAGGTGACCCCTGAGCACAAAAGTCTCAGGCACCCTCTTTCGGATCAGACCATCCAGGATATCCGCGCCTGTCTCGGCCTGATCACCGCCCGTGAAAAGGAGCTGGCCGATGCGGATGGCCGAACCGCCCAGGAGCGGCCCTACTACGTCGATGAGCCACCCGCGACCAAGGTCGTGCCGATCAGCAATATCGGCAAGGCCAAAAAGAATGACGATGAGTGAGCATAATCTTTCCTGGTTACCCACCATTCTCAGCTATCCGCTATCAACCTCTCTCTTGCTCACGGCGGGTGGTATAAAAGCAAACCGCAAATGAACGCAAATTTTGCGTTTTAACAGTCCTGGTAGGTTAGGGCCTGTAAGACGCCGCTGTTGGTTGTGCATCTTCTTTATGGTGCGATCATGCCGATGAGTGTCAGCCAAATCAGCCCGAGGAGTACCCCTCCCGATAAAAGTGCGAGATGGTGCGAGCGCCTGGCTTTTAAGGCCCCTTTTACAAGTACCGTATCACTGTGATTTTTCGGATTGATAAAGACGGGGATGTCGTCTCCCGGTTTTAGAGAGAGCCACCATCGCGCCGTCTCCGGGTTGGGATCGCCCCAACCATTCACCTCCGCTACCCAGACATTCTCTTTTTCGTTGGAAACGGTGTTGCCGGAATAGTTTTTTCCATCGACCGCATATTTATAGTCAATCACTGGATAGAAATACTTCAGCTGCGAGTATTGGCCGATGGCGACAATTTCCGACGCTTCCCCAATATCGACTATTTTCGCCTTGTCCTCTATCCAGTTGTTATGTTGTTTGTATTTGAGGAGTGACCCTCCGCCAATCAGAATCAACGTCATGGAGATTACCAGCAACAGGTGGTGAGCCTGGAGAGGCAGGAACAGGAAGACCAGATAGGCTATAGAGAGCAGTGCAATCAGTTTGACGGCAAGGAGAAGGGTTTTACTATCCATTCGTTAAAACAATTGACTCGTAATTCCGTAGTTCAGGCTTGTGATATCGGCACCGGTTTCGTTCATGGCGTATTCACGGCTCAACCGTGCCTTGCCGCAAGTTCGCGTTTCAGCCGTTCGACCTCCTCGCGCAGGCGTTCATTCTCTTCGCGGATCTGGCGGTGACTCTCCTGGCCCTCCCGGAAAGCCGCGACCCGATTCAACATTTCGTTTTCCACCCGGCCGGTCAGATCATCGGCGTCCTTGTAACGGATGGTCTCGAGCACGTTGTGTTCGTCCTGCCAGTCGGGAAACATGTAGGGGTCCTGGTCTCCCTGAATGATCGGGATAAGCGGCACATTGGGATAGGAGGGCACGAGCGCGCCGATCTCCTGGGGTACGCTCTTGGGATCGCTGAGATCCGCCACCACCCAACCGGCCAGGCCGCCCAGGACACGTACTGTTTCGGTCACGTTCTTCTCCTCGGCCCCGTCGAAGTTGAAGATCACCGGCGCCAGGTCCCTGTTTCGCAGATCCTCGTGGAGGGTGGTCAATACCGCCAGCCGGTCCGGGGAGAAGCGGCCGAGGATCAGCACCATTCTGCGGGAGACGGCATCGATCAGGCGTCCCAGCTTCTGATTGCCGTAAACCAGGCCGAGCAGTTGGGCAAACTCCAGGCCCGGCGCGGTGCACTGGGGAAGGCTATGGTTCCAGGCGAGCCAGGGATGCCGACTCCGGTCGATGCCCAGTTCCGACTCCTTGGTATCCTCATCAACCTGAATGTCCCAGGCACTCACGCCGAATACCCAGGAGCGTTCCAGGTCAGCACCTGACAGGTTAACGTGTGCAAGGGTCGCGTAGGTAAGAATGGCGAAGCGTAGATCGGCCCCGGACAGATCGGTCCCCCGGATCTCCGCCGAGCCGAGATCCGCATTATAGAGCTTCGCCCCGGTGAGATCGCAGCTGTTGAAGAGGGAGTAGGCCAGCCGGGTCTTTCTAAAGTTACAGCCGTTCAGCAGGCAGTGACTGAAGTTTGTCCGCTCGGCGTGCACCTCCTCAAAATTCGACCCCGAACAGTTGGAACCGGAGAGATTCGCGCCATCGAGGCTGGACCAGCCAAAATCGGCCCCGGCGGCCCGCATCTCACGCAGGTCGCAGTTGGCAAGATCGGCATCGCGAAAGTCCACGTTCTCGACACAGGCCCCGCGAAGCGTGGAGTCCCGCAGGCACACCTTCCAGAAGGTGACACCGGTCAGGTCGAGTCCGTCGAGATTGATTCCGGTCAGATCGACCGGATCACCCGCATGACTTTCCCGAACCAGCTGCCCCCAGGCGCTTCGTTCGCCTCCCTGCAGTGCGGCAAGCAGTATTCGGAGTGCTTCATTATCGCCTTTGAAACGGGGTTGGAGGTTGTCGATTGTCATACTTTAAAGGGCCAATCAGTGTAGTTACTTAACTTTATTCATGCGCTGTTAACAGGGCTGAGATAGAGAAGCTGCCCGGGAGGAATTGCTTTTCATAGGACGCGGGCAGCATCTTCATCTGGTTGTCGTTGTATTCCTTATAACGCGCCATCTTCCTTTCTCCGTACACCGTTACTGTCTATGAGTTTTTATCGTATTTTCAGGTATTCCGACAGCCTCAACGCCAAGCGTAACCGGATGCCCAAAGATGCATAGCAAGGAACGAGCGGCGTAGATTTTAGCAGTCCGTGTTGACGCTATTGTTAGGCATGACTACACTAAGTAATAACATATGTTATAACGTTTTTGAGACAAACTGCCATGTTGAAAGTTAAGGTAACCTCCATTGGTAACTCTATGGGAATAGTGCTGCCAAAAGAAGCACTTATAAAACTCAATGTTGATAAAGGCGATGTTTTGTACCTGGTGGACGGACCAGAAGGCTTGACACTCACGCCTTATCAACAGGATTTCGAGCGTCAGATGGAAGCAGCCGAAAAGGTGATGAAGAAATACCGGAACGCCCTCCATGAGCTGGCAAAATGAAGGAACCTGTTTGGGTTCTACACGAGATAGTAATTGCCGTTCATCAAAGTTTGCTGGCTGAACATGGTGGTGCCCCCGGAATACGCGATGAAAGTCTACTAGAGTCCGCTTTAAATCGTCCTCGACAGCGCTTTGGATATTCCGATGAACCTTCAATTTTCGATCTTGCTGCTTCATATTGCTATGGATTAGCTAACAATCATCCTTTCGTAGATGGCAATAAACGCATCGCTTTAACCATTGCCGCCTTGTTCCTCGAATTAAACGGTTACTCTCTTACTGCACCAGAACCCAATGCAGTAGTAATTATCGAGGAATTAGCTGCAGGTAACTTGTCTGAAGATGACCTCTCTACTTGGTTTGGGGAATGCTCCATTTCTAATGCCTAATGCTTAGTTCAAACGCCCCACATCAGCCGACCTGTGCCGCAGAGCGAAGCGGTGCGGCACTGGGTCGCTGGATGTGATTGTAATATTTCATAATTTTCAGGATACCCTTGACAATACGAGTCATTATATTGACAATTAAAGCCGATAACCTTGACAAGGAGCATGCTGATGGTTGGTGTTCGAAGCCGTGGAGAAACTATCCGACAATTTATTGTGGACAATGTATCCGCGCATCCGACCTCAATTGTAGCCCTTACATCTGAGAAGTTCGAAATATCTAGGCAGGCTGTTAACAACCACATACAAAGGCTAGTCAACCAAAAAGCCTTGGTTGCAGAGGGTAATACACGGAATCGTGTGTACAAGCTTCATCCAGAAATTGTCACCTCAGAGAGCCTTCTGCTTAAGGGTTTAGAGGAAGACTTGGTTTGGCGTGAGTTTGTCCTTCCAAGGCTTGGCGTTCTTCCAGACAACGTGATTGATATATGGGGCTACGGTTTTACAGAGATGCTCAATAACGCCATTGATCATTCACAAGGACAGCATGCCTTAATATCAATAGAAAAAAATCCAGCATTCACGCAAATATCAATTACAGACGATGGAGAGGGGATTTTTCTCCGGATTCAGCGTCTCATGGAGTTACATGATGAAAGACATGCTGTACTTGAACTGGCGAAGGGAAAGCTAACCACGGATCCAGAAAACCACACCGGAGAAGGCATCTTTTTCACCTCTCGGATGTTTGATGAATACGCCATTTTGTCAGGAGGTGTTTACTTTTCACATGAAATTAGTAGGCCGGAAGATTGGATCATGGAGAGGGAAAACCCTCGAAACGGGACGACGGTATTTATGCAGCTAACCAATAACTCCTCAAGAACGGTCAAATCGGTATTTGATAAGTATGCGTCTGGTAACGAGTATGGCTTTGATAAGACCGTCGTGCCGGTAACAATGGCGCGGTATGGGAATGAGCTATTGGTATCCAGGTCACAGGCAAAAAGATTGCTTGCGCGAGTTGATCGATTCAAGATCGTTATTTTTGATTTTTCAGGTATAGACCAGATTGGCCAAGCATTTGCAGATGAAGTTTTTCGAGTTTTCAGGAACAAACACCCCGAAATGCAACTTTATTTTTCCAAGGCGGAACCGCAGGTCGAAGATATGATTATCCGAGCACTTCGATCTGATGAAATATAACGAACAAATCGGTTGACCCAAAAAAGCAAAGCGAAGCTGCGCTTTTTCGGGTCGGCTGGATGTGTTTGTTATGACTTGTTTTCGAGTTTAATTCAACACATATGTCTCAGAACCTCATTTCGGCCGAGTTTTCTGAAGCCGACCAGCAGGCGGCGCTGGCCGCAATTCAACAGATTCAGTCCCTCCCTTTTCTCATCGGGCTGAGCAACAGCGACAAGCAGAGCCTGAACAAGATGGGCGACAAGAGCCGCACCTTTGTCGAGCAGGCGTTGACTGTCAACATCAACTAACCCCAATATTTCACGCATTAAAAAGGCAAAATCCTGATACTTCGATATAATTCAGTCGCTTACACTGTAATCGAAAGGATTTTGCCTGTGACAAACTGTACCCAGACTGCCTTTGATTTTCCAGCCCTAAAACGCCGTAAGGTTCAAGCCGAGTTTTCCGGTGGCGATATCACCTCGGACGGCGGCGTGTTGCTGCTGCGTGAGATCGACAGGCGTCTGGGATTGCTCGAGGCGGTTGATGCGGTCATCCCCGACCCGCGAGATCCCCGCTATATTGAACACAGTCAGTTGAGCCTGTTGCGCCAGCGAGTCTATGGGCTCTGCCTGGGTTATGAAGATCTGAACGACCATCAGACACTACGCACCGACCCGGCCCTACAGAGCTCGATCGAACGCGAGGAGGTACTGGGCAGCCAGTCGACACTTTGTCGGCTGGAGAACCGGGTCGATCGCCGGGTTGCCGTTGATGTCCACAACCTACTGCTCGAGCAGTTCATTGCCTCATATGATGCACCACCCGATGAGCTGATCCTGGATTTCGACGCCACGGATGATCCGGTGCATGGCCGCCAGGAAGGCCGCTTCTTTCACGGCTACTACGATCACTACTGCTTCCTGCCCCTGTATGTCTTTTGTGGCGATCAACTGCTGGTGAGTTATCTGCGGCCCAGCCGGATCGATGCGCCCAAGCATGCCTGGGCGATTCTGGCGCTGTTGGTCAAACGCCTGCGCCGGGCTTGGCCTGAAGTGCGTATCATCTTTCGGGGCGATAGCGGCTTTTGCCGTCACCACATGCTCAGCTGGTGCGAGCGCAACGCTGTGGGCTATATCGTGGGCATCGCCAAGAATGACGCCTTGCTGCGGTGTATCCGTGAGCCCATGCAGTGGGTTGAGGAACTGGCGAAGCGAACCGGCATGAAGATGCGGGAATTCTTTCAGTTTCACTATGCCGCCAGCACCTGGAAGACGCGTCGCAAGGTGATCGCCAAACTGGAGGTCACCGACAAGGGGCCAAATCCACGCTTCATCGTCACCAACCTGGCCGGCGACAAACAGCGCCTTTACGATGACCTCTACTGCGCCCGTGGTGACATGGAGAACCGAATCAAGGAGCAGCAACTGGGGCTGTTCGCCGATCGCACCAGCGCGCATTACTGGTGGGCCAATCAGTTTCGTCTACTGCTGTCCAGTCTGGCCTATGTGCTGATGGAGGCCATCCGGCGCCTCGCGCTGAAGGGCACGGAACTGGCGCGTGCACAGATGACCACGATCCGGCTCAAACTGTTCAAGATCGGGGCGGTCATCATTCGCAACACGCGACGGATCCGCTTCCTGCTCTCCAGCACCTATCCCTATCAGGCGCTGTTTTTCCAGGTGGCGGCACGACTCAAGCCGGGATAGCCCGGCAGAGTGCTGCCCCGGCACGTTGATCAACAATGGGGGTAAGGGGGAGTCTGCCCGGAGGGTGGAAAATCAGGGCTTGATAGAGGTTTGGTTCCCAGTGAGGGCAAACCATCCAAGCTTGGCCATATCACCGGCTAAATTTAAAAACGGATGAAACATGCGGGCTAAGTTTGTCCTATTTTCGCCGATTTGAGATGTCCGGTTTTCAACGGTGTAACAGCCTAGTTGATTAGCCCCAATATTTCACGCATTAAAAAGGCAAAATCCTGATACTTCGATATAATTCAGTTGCTTACACTGTAATCGAAAGGATTTTGCCTGTGACAAACTGTACCCAGACTGCCTTTGATTTTCCAGCCCTAAAACGCCGTAAGGTTCAAGCCGAGTTTTCCGGTGGCGATATCACCTCGGACGGCGGCGTGTTGCTGCTGCGTGAGATCGACAGGCGTCTGGGATTGCTCGAGGCGGTTGATGCGGTCATCCCCGACCCGCGAGATCCCCGCTATATTGAACACAGTCAGTTGAGCCTGTTGCGCCAGCGAGTCTATGGGCTCTGCCTGGGTTATGAAGATCTGAACGACCATCAGACACTACGCACCGACCCGGCCCTACAGAGCTCGATCGAACGCGAGGAGGTACTGGGCAGCCAGTCGACACTTTGTCGGCTGGAGAACCGGGTCGATCGCCGGGTTGCCGTTGATGTCCACAACCTACTGCTCGAGCAGTTCATTGCCTCATATGATGCACCACCCGATGAGCTGATCCTGGATTTCGACGCCACGGATGATCCGGTGCATGGCCGCCAGGAAGGCCGCTTCTTTCACGGCTACTACGATCACTACTGCTTCCTGCCCCTGTATGTCTTTTGTGGCGATCAACTGCTGGTGAGTTATCTGCGGCCCAGCCGGATCGATGCGCCCAAGCATGCCTGGGCGATTCTGGCGCTGTTGGTCAGACGCCTGCGCCGGGCTTGGCCTGAAGTGCGTATCATCTTTCGGGGCGATAGCGGCTTTTGCCGTCACCACATGCTCAGCTGGTGCGAGCGCAACGCTGTGGGCTATATCGTGGGCATCGCCAAGAATGACGCCTTGCTGCGGTGTATCCGTGAGCCCATGCAGTGGGTTGAGGAACTGGCGAAGCGAACCGGCATGAAGATGCGGGAATTCTTTCAGTTTCACTATGCCGCCAGCACCTGGAAGACGCGTCGCAAGGTGATCGCCAAACTGGAGGTCACCGACAAGGGGCCAAATCCACGCTTCATCGTCACCAACCTGGCCGGCGACAAACAGCGCCTTTACGATGACCTCTACTGCGCCCGTGGTGACATGGAGAACCGAATCAAGGAGCAGCAACTGGGGCTGTTCGCCGATCGCACCAGCGCGCATTACTGGTGGGCCAATCAGTTTCGTCTACTGCTGTCCAGTCTGGCCTATGTGCTGATGGAGGCCATCCGGCGCCTCGCGCTGAAGGGCACGGAACTGGCGCGTGCACAGATGACCACGATCCGGCTCAAACTGTTCAAGATCGGGGCGGTCATCATTCGCAACACGCGACGGATCCGCTTCCTGCTCTCCAGCACCTATCCCTATCAGGCGCTGTTTTTCCAGGTGGCGGCACGACTCAAGCCGGGATAGCCCGGCAGAGTGCTGCCCCGGCACGTTGATCAACAATGGGGGTAAGGGGGAGTCTGCCCGGAGGGTGGAAAATCAGGGCTTGATAGAGGTTTGGTTCCCAGTGAGGGCAAACCATCCAAGCTTGGCCATATCACCGGCTAAATTTAAAAACGGATGAAACATGCGGGCTAGGTGATCGACGTATCTGATTTTTAAAACAAAAGCCAAAACACCTTTAAAATTATCAAAGAATATTCTAGTGATATTTATTTCCCTTGGTGTGATTGCTTGGTTAATACTTACAGCGTCTCCCGGAGATAAGTATGCCGGACCGAATACGAAGCAGGCTAACCCTTGTTTTGCGTTACCGGTCGGAGACTCTGTTGGACACACATGAATTGACACTCCGTCAATTCTGATGGTGCTTTCTCCTTTATTTTCATAAATTGCCGAGTACTCAACATCCAGGTCTTCTAGTTTGCAGTCTTCGTGAGGTATTCCTCTCTGCCAGGAATTTAGAAATGTTTCACTCGTAACCTGGATTTTTGGTTTTTGTTTTGCCTCTAAATCGTTTTTTTGTAAATAATGAGTTTCTTTTTGTAGAGTAAGGCGTTCTTTAGAAAGAGAGTATGCTCTCCAAGCAATCAACAGCGATATCAGAGAGATGATTGTTGCGATGTAGTCTAAGGTGATCATCTATTTACACGTGTGTCAACGTAACCGGCGCGCCATAGTCCTTTGGTGCTAATTGTTAGATTTTTCTTCATTAACTGCTTTCACTGCTGTCCCGTTAAGGAGAGAATAAGAAGGCCTGAAGACCAGTTTGTTTTGTTACAATGAGTTCACCACAAACCATTGAAAAACAAAAAGGAAATCAGGCCTTGAGTCACCATAATACTGTGTTTTCACAACTTCTGAAACTAATACCGAGACATGAATTCGAGACCCTTGCAAAACAGCACCATACAGGCCGTTCTTTCCGAACAGCCTCACGTTGGTCGCAATTCGTAACCCTGGCAATGGCGCAACTGTCAGGTCGAAACAGCTTACGTGACATCGTTGACAGTATGTCCGCGCAAGCCCATCGTCTTTATCACCTCGGTAGTGCAAAACTGTCACGTTCCAATTTATCCCGCATCAATGATGGTAAGCCATACGGGCTGTATGAAGCTTTGTTTGGAAAGCTGTTGCATCGCTGTCAGGGTGTGGTTCCTGGTCATGATTTTCGTTTCAGCAACCCACTTTATTCGCTGGATGCTTCGACGATCGATTTATGTCTGTCTGTTTTCCCCTGGGCTGATTTTCGCACGACGAAAGGAGCGATAAAACTGCATGTTGGGTTGAACCACTCGGGCTATTTGCCGGAATTTGTGACGGTGACAGAGGGTAAGGCACACGATGTAACTGTCGGGCGTGCCTTGAAATTCCCCAAGGGGAGTATCGTGGCGGTTGATAAGGGTTACAACGACTACGCTTGGTATAACCAACTGACAGCAAAAGGGATATTTTTTGTCACTCGCCTGAAGACCAATGCAAAGTACCGTACGGTAAGCCGTCGATCAGTGTTGAAAAGTAAGGGATTGACCAGCGACCAAACCATTGAGTTTACAGGTGCGCAGACTGCCAAAAAGTGCCCAGTACCATTACGTCGTATCGGCTATCGGGATGCGGAGACCGGAAGGCGTTATGTGTTTCTCACCAACAATTTCGAGCTTGCTGCCAAAACGATTGCCGATATATACAGGGCAAGGTGGCAGGTTGAATTGTTTTTCAAATGGATCAAACAAAACCTGAAAATCAAATCATTTGTGGGTACCAGCAAAAATGCGCTTATGACACAGATCTGGATTGCATTGTGTGTCTATTTGCTACTGGCCTTTCTCAAGTTCCAGTCGAAGTTGCAAAAAAGCATGCAACAAATATTACGATTACTACAGCTTAATTTGTTTGAAAAACGGGATCTGATGGCATTGCTGCGAGGTGATCCACCCCGCGAGGGCCAACCTGATAATAATCAGATGGCTTTGCTTTGAAAGTTAGCGGGACAGCAGTGAACTGCTTTATATGTTGGCTTTAGTTTTATAGATTGAACCTTGGCCAGCTGCCTGCTCATAGGCTTAGCAGTAGTTGTATTGAATAAAGTTACATTGTAGCCATTTGGGTTCAATGAACTATCGTAAATAATTCCGTCATAGCCATTTCCCTTTATGCGCTCTGACAAGTATTGGGTGGGTACATATGCTGTATCGTCACGAGGATCGAAAGGAGCCGAAAACATCCAAGTTATTAACTCGCGCCAAGTAAACTCTGATCCTTTGTTTTCTTTTCCTTTTATCTTGTTTTTGAAAAACTTATTAGAAAAGTTTACCTGATTACCCCTAAACCTCAGCCATTCTCAAGAGGCGATATGGCATAGGTGGAGTGCGAAGAGCGGCAAAAAGCAATCGTTCAATCATGGCGGGTAAATCGAAACGGCGGTTAAACCGATATTCGAACTCAGCAAGATAACGCGACACATGTTTATCTCGAATCGCATGAAAAGTACCCAACAGACTGTTTTTGACATTACCCAACATCGTGTTTACCCATTTGAAGCACGAATACTGGACACTTTGGCGCCCACCACCCGTCACCATGGGGTTATGATGGCAATCAGCGGTTGTCTCGCCACTAAAGCACCAAAGCCCATCGGTAAAGACTTCGCTGCCAGGCATCAAGCAGGAGCGGGCGTAGCGGGCGATTTCACGTTTGCGGAAGCCCCTTACACGACGCAGTTGAATTTTCATGGGCCTGCCGTCCCGCGTCGTCTCAACAGCAGCTACGAAAGGGATTTTGTTGCGCGACCCACGACCACGCTTACCGGCTTGCTCGCCTCCGAGATAAGCATCATCCAATTCGATGCGACCGGCCAGTTTTTTTCCACGCTCACGTTCCATCATCACCTGCATCAACTTATGCTTGAGTCGCCAGGCCGGATTGTAGTTCACCCCGATTTCGCGGGAAAGTTGCAGCGCCGAGATACTTTTCTTGCGTTGGGTCAACAGATAGATCGCAAGAAACCACGTTCTCAGCGGCAGCTTGGTGCCATGGAAGATGCTGCCGGCGGTCAGGGAAGTCTGATGATGGCACTTGTGACATTGATATATCTGACGCTTTTTGAGTTCACAGCCTGTTGTGTTGCCGCACTCAGGGCAGACATAGCCCGTCGGCCAGCGCAAATCATACAATGCCTATCGACACTGATCCTCGGTCCCATATTGTTCCAGAAAATCGTGCAAACCAAGGCCTTTTTGAAATTGAATAGTATTTCTCGGCATGATGAAATCCTCTTTTATTCAGTAGGTTCCATTATGCTTGCACCACAGGCTCAATAGCTGAGCCTCATGAGTAATCAGGAAATATTTTGTTATGCCGCCAAATGTATTCAAAAAGTTCTCAATGATTCTATAAGATTTCAATTGATGCCGACGATGACAGATTCTCTGGGATACCAGATGAAAATAAGTTCTAAGCCGGGACGTTTGACCTGGGGGCTGCCGGCAATGCAAAACCGGCTTGGCTTGGCGGATTGATTCCATTGTTTCCATGGCGATGGGTATCCGTTTGTTTCACCTCATAAGTGACGTCATTATTATGGTATTTAGTTGCGAAACGCAAGAATATGGGGCTTCAGGCAGTGAGGCGCTATTGATTTCAGGCTTTTACTTCGCCCTTTGGTGACGACCTGTTTGTTTGGTGGCGTTTGTTCTGGATAGCAGGCGGCAGGGGATAGTCAGATGACGCAAACCACCTTGAATGGGAATGGCGGTTTGTAGAACCGGTGCCCGTCTAGAACGACGGGCACCATGGTTAAGATAGTCTTTGGATTATTTGGCTGCTTCAGCCGGTTTGTCCATATCGGTATTTGCTTCCATGCTCGGTGTTGCGCTGTCAGTCGCTGGGTTTTCACCGGAAGGAGCGGCCATGGGTGCTGTGGCGCCTGGTTCAGCATCCGGGGCGGGCTTGGCGTTCTTCTCATTGAAGACCAGCTTGCTGGAGTCGCGCAGGCCCTGCATGTAATCGGAGAGGGCGGCCTGTTTCAGCTTGTTGACGATCTTGCCCTTGACGCTGTCCAGTGTCGGCGCCTCTGCCTCGCGGGTGTCTTCCAGCAGAATGACATGCCAGCCGAACTGGGTCTCTACCGGGGCTGTGCTGTATTTGCCCTTTTCCATGTTTTTCAGGGCGTCGCCAAAGGGTTTTACCATTTGTGCGACATCGAACCAGCCCAGGTCGCCGCCATTCTTGCCGGTAGGTCCGGTCGAATGTTCGACAGCGAGTTCGGCGAAATCGGCGCCGCCATCGAGTTTTTCGATCAGCGCGGTTGCCTCATCCTGTTCTTTCACGAGGATATGCCTGGCCTTGTATTCAGTGCCGGACTGTCCCGCATAATCCTCCTGATAAGCCTTCTGGATATCCTCTTTGCTAGGCTCGTGGTTGCCGGCGAAGTCCTGGATGGCGATTTGGGTCAGTAGCTTGGCTTTCAACAGGTCAACCGATGCCGCGACTTCCGGACGTTTTAGGATACCCTGTTTCTCCGCATCCTGTGCCACGATGATGATATTGGACAGCTCATTGAGCACGCTCATCTGCATCTCAGGGGAGTTTTGCACATCGGGCACGTTGCGCATGCGATCCTGGAAGTAGAGGCTGTACATGGTGCGGGTAATCGCTTCGCCATTGACGGTGAGCAGGGTTTCGACATCCATGTCGCCGGTTGTGGGCTCGTTCATTTCAGGTACGGTGGCGGGACGGTCGCTATCCGTCTTGGCTGCGGTTGAAGCCTGGTCCGTAGACTGGTTGCAGGCTGTCAGCAGTCCTGCGCTGCAAACTGCAGCTAATAAGATCTTAGTTTTCATCGTTGAACTTACCTTGTTGTGATTGATCTGTTTAATTTGGGTTTGGCACTGTCGCCGTCAGGCTGGCAGTACTTTCTTGAACGGTTTTACCCGGACCCGGGCATAGACGCCCGCCTCGATATAGGGGTCCGCATCGGCCCAGGCCTTGGCGTTCTCGAGGCTGTCGAACTCAGCGACGATCAGACTGCCGGAAAAACCGGCGGAACCGGGGTCCTCGCTATCGATCATCGGGTGGGGGCCGGCCAGCAATAGGCGTCCCCCGTCCTGAAGCTGTTTCAGTCTCGCCAGGTGATCCCCCCGTGCCTTGAGGCGTTGCTCCAGGCTGTCATCCCGATCCTCGGCAATGATTGCGTAGTACACTTAACTCCCCTTACGTATTGATGGACTCTGGTTCATCGTCATTGATATGGCGCGCCAGGTAGAAGGCCTGCAGGACGATAAATCCCAGGGTCAGCCCCATGATGCCAAATAATTTGAAGTTGACCCAGGTCTCCTCCAGGGTGTGCGCAGTATTGCACATCTCCAGTTCATTTCCCTGAAAATGCTGACCGCAGTTGTCGTAATCGATCTGCTGCAGTCCCGTGAGTTCCATCAGTTGATGTTCAACGACGAAGAAATCGTTGGCCACATAGAGGTTGAGAAAGCCCAGCAGGATAAAGAACAGGCTCCAGGTCAGATTGAGCCTTTTCCATACCGGATCCGGCACGGAGATGCTGCTCTCCATCATCCGTTGCACCAGCGGCTTTTTGCCGATGTATTGGCTGGCGAGAAAAGTGGCGCCGAACAGCCAGTTGATCACGGAGGGTTTCCACATGATAAAGGTGCGATCCTGCAGCAGGATGGTCAGGCCGCCGAAAACCAGCAGGATGCCGAATGTAATCAGGTGCATCTTCTCCACATACCGCTTGCGCAGCCAGCCGTAGGCAACCTGAATCACGGACGATGCGATGGCGACTGCGGTGGCGACATAGATGCCGTACAGCTTGTAGGCCACGAAAAAGAGTATGACCGGAAAAAAATCAGCAAGAAATTTCATTACGAGATCAGTATGTTACAAAAAAGCATAGTATCGATGGCTGGCTGAATAGTACACCATGTTTTTAGTTTGTTTAGTGACCGCATATAAAACTTGGCCAATCAGTGAAGCGTTCTGGGCTGGCCCCAGAGATTATAATATTTTTCAACAACTTCCCTGACTTGCTGCGGATAGTTGAGGGCATCCATCTGTTCCATGCCTTCACGAAAAAAGTTGGGCGCCTGATCGGGCAGCAGACGGCACAGGGTCTGATAAGCCTCCTCAATCAGTTCGGGCTGATAACTGCGGGTGGCGATTATTGCCTGATTCATCAACAAAATACTCCAGGGCTGCGCTTTTTCCAGCCGTACGGGCTCCTGTTGCATGGTTGGTTCGAGGGCCTCGATCAACTCCATCGACAGCTCATAGAGTTGCCGCAGTTGCGAAGGTTCCCGGAATCTGTTCGCCAGGCGGGCGAGGGTGTTGATCACCGGCTCCAGGGTGCGCAGCTCCCCTTTGTGGCGTACGATCCAAAGCGCCATGGGCAGGGTCAGGTCTTCCATCTCCTCACTCTCCTGCGGCATCTTCAGGCCGGCGGCGACGGTCGAGAAATCGACCAGCAGTTGGATGCCGTAATCGCCGAGTTCACTCAGCTCATTCAGTGAGGGGTGTGGGTTCTCGCGAGCGCCATCCGCCTGCCCGGACAGAATCTCCAACAGCTCCATCAGCTGATGCATCGCCCGCTGCAGTGCCGAGGGGGAGTGGTCCGGGTCTTCGACGCCGGCCTGCTTGCCGGCCGACACCACCGCTGGAGCGATAGCGTCGAATCGTTGTCCTATGTAAGTCAGGTCGAGTGCTGGAAATAACATCGCATCATTGTATCAGCCTGTATTGATGGCGTCCGGGGCTGACCTCTATTTTTCGGCAAACCTATCGGTTTCACCTTACTATGGGTACAATCCGCCCCCATGTTTTGCGAATACGATCTCCATAGCCACTCCACAGCCTCAGACGGGACCCTCTCGCCCGGGGATCTGGTCAACCGTGCGGCCAATGCGGGCGTACGGGTATTGGCGCTCACCGATCACGACACCACCGCCGGTATCGAGGAGGCTTTGTCGGCTGCTTCGAGCTGTGGCCTGGTGTTGATACCCGGCGTGGAGATCTCGGTTAGCTGGAATATGCATACTGTCCACATCGTCGGACTGAATGTGGATCATGATAATCGAGCCCTGCAACTGGGGCTGCGCGAGTTGAGGCGGTTTCGTGATTGGCGTGCCAAAGAGATTGCCGAGAGACTCGGGAAGGCCGGTATCGAAGGCGCCTATGAAGGTGCGCTTGCCTACTCCAACGGTACCCTGGTGAGCCGTACCCATTTTGCCCGTTATCTGGTCGAGCAGGGTCTGGCCAGCGATGAGCGCAGGGTCTTCAAGCACTACCTGGTGAAAGGAAAACCCGGTTTCGTTGCCGGTCAATGGGCTGAACTGGCTCAGGCTGTGGAGTGGATACACGACGCCGGGGGCACGGCGGTGGTGGCGCATCCCGCACGCTACAAAATGACCCGCTCGAAATTGAGACGATTATTCAGTGAATTTGTCGAGCTGGGGGGTGAGGCCATCGAGGTGGTCTCCGGCAGCCATAGTCGAGACGACTACTTTAGGATGGCCAAACATGCCGGCGATTTCGGTTTGCAGGCCTCCGCCGGTTCCGATTTCCACTCCCCGGACAATCCCTGGATCGAGTTTGGACAGCTGCCGTTGTTGCCCGACAATTGCCGTCCCGTATGGTCGGATTGGGTGATCGAAACGGCAACGTCCGATATCCGAAAGGCCGTCTAGTTGCGAAGGCAAATACGATGGCCCTGTTCCTCCAGATACATCCGGACAATCCTCAGCCACGGCTGATCACACAGGCGGTCGAGATCATTCGCGAGGGTGGCCTGGTGATCTACCCCACCGATTCCAGCTATGCCTTGGGATGCCATATCGGCGACAAGGGGGCGATGGAGCGTATTCGGCGCATCCGCAAGGTGGAGCCGTCCCACAACTTCACCCTGGTATGCCGGGATCTGACAGAGATATCCAACTACGCCAAGATCGACAACCGCGATTACCGCCTGTTGAAGGCGTTGACCCCCGGCCCCTATACCTTCATCCATAAGGCCACCAAGCAGGTTCCCAGGCGGCTGATGCATCCCCGGCGAAAGACCATCGGTATCCGCGTGCCCGACAACGCCATCGTCAGCGCCCTGCTGGAGGAGCTGGCAGAACCGATCATGAGCACCACCCTGATCATGCCGGGGGAGGAGATGCCCCTGACCGATCCCTACGAGATACGGGATCTATTGGATCATCAAGTGGACCTAATCATCGATGGCGGCTATTGCGGTTTCGAACCCACAACCGTGGTGGTGATGACCGAGGAGTTGCCTGAGGTGGTGCGGGCAGGGAAGGGCGATACATCCATGTTCGATGTATAATCGATCGTTTATCTCGTGCCTTTCGCCAAATGCTGTCTCAACTTATTGAAAAACAGTGAAATCCATACATTCAGGACTTACATAATATGCAAGGGCTTAGTCTGATTCAAAAGCTGGCGATCTTCGTCCTGCCCTTGATCTTCGCCATTACCGTGCATGAGGCGGCCCATGGCTGGATGGCCAAGCGCCTGGGGGACAAGACCGCGCAGATGCTGGGGCGGGTTACCCTGAACCCCTTAAAGCATATCGATCCGGTGGGTACCATCCTGGTGCCATTGGGTCTCTATCTACTGACCGGATTCATGTTCGGCTGGGCCAAACCGGTGCCGGTTAACTGGAATAATCTGCATAAGCCTAAAAGGGATATGGGCCTGGTCGCTCTGGCCGGCCCAGGTGCCAATCTCATCATGGCGCTGATCTGGTCGATCCTGGTATACGGCGGTGCGTTGATGCTGGAAAGCTTCGCCTGGCTGGGGGTGCCCCTGGTGTTGATGGGGGTTACAGGTGTGCTGATCAATACTATTTTGATGGCGCTCAACATGCTGCCGGTTCCGCCGCTGGATGGCGGCAGGGTGGTCTATTCCCTGTTACCGCCAAAACAGGCGCACGCCTATTCCAAGCTAGAAACCTACGGCCTCATTATCGTGCTTGCATTACTCATGACAGGACGCTTGGGTTTCATCCTCGAGCCTGTCGTTGCAGTTACCATCATGATCCTGCCGGCCAGTGATATAGTTGCCAATCTTATTCCAGTGATTCTCAGTCCAGCGAGGAGTTAGTTTTGAACCAGTCGCCAAGCTCATCCCGCGTGCTCTCGGGCATGCGTCCCACCGGCCGTCTGCATCTTGGACACTACCACGGTGTGCTGAAAAACTGGGTGGAGCTGCAGCACCAGCATGCGTGTTTCTTCTTTATCGCGGATTGGCATGCCCTGACCACCCATTATGATGATCCCAGTGTCATTCCGGAGAGTATCTGGGATATGGTCATCGACTGGCTGGCGGCCGGTGTCGACAGCGAGGCGGCGACCCTGTTCGTGCAGTCCCTGGTGCCTGAACATGCCGAACTGCATCTGCTGCTGTCGATGATCACCCCGCTGGGCTGGCTGGAACGGGTGCCCAGCTACAAGGACCAACAGGAGAAACTGAAGGAGAAGGATCTTGCCACCTACGGCTTCCTGGGCTATCCGCTGCTGCAGTCGGCGGACATCCTGATCTACCGTGCCTCCCAGGTGCCGGTGGGCGAGGATCAGGTGGCCCATGTGGAGCTGACCCGGGAAGTGGCCCGTCGCTTCAACCATATCTACGGACGCGAGCCCGATTTCGAGGAGAAGGCGGAACAGGCGCGCAAGAAAATGGGTAAAAGGGCGGCCAAGCAGTTCACTCAACTGCAAAGGGCCTATCAGGAGCAGGGCGATCCGCAGGCCCTCGAGGATGGTCGGGCACTGCTGCAGGCACAACAGAACATCAACACCGAAGAACGTGAACGCCTGCTCGGATATCTGGAGGGGAGCGGGCGTTTGATCCTGGTCGAGCCGCAGCCGTTGTTGACCAAGGCCTCGAAGATGCCGGGACTGGACGGACAGAAGATGTCCAAGTCCTATGAGAACACCATCTCCCTGCGGGAAAAACCGGAACATGTCGAACAGATGCTCAAACGCATGCCGACCGATACCAACCGGGTTCGGCGCACCGATCCGGGGGATCCGCAGAAGTGCCCGGTCTGGCAGTTCCACCTGGTCTACTCCGACGACGGCACCAAACAGTGGGTCGAGGAGGGGTGCCGTTCCGCCGCGATCGGTTGTCTCGACTGCAAGGGCCCGGTGATCGAGTCGGTGCTGAACGAACTGCAGCCGATGCAGCAGCGGGCCGCCGAGTTCGAGGCCCAGCCCGATCTGGTGCGACGCATTATCACGGAGGGTTCCGAAAGAGCCCGCGTGGTGGCCCAGGAGACCATGCGGGAAGTGCGTGAAGCGATGTCTTTGAGGGGTTTCGAATCATGACCGACGCGATTTTAGTATGATGTTGCGACACGGTCGTTGCGTCTATCTTGTATCCACCCGCCTTAGGGACTGACATGGAAGAAGCTGAACACCATCCGCACTACCATCCCGAGCAGGAGGAGATGCCTTTCGCCATGGTCATGGGGGAGCCGTTGGCGACGCCCCCCACCGATCTCTATATCCCCCCCGATGCGCTCGAGGTCTTTCTCGATGCCTTTGAGGGTCCGTTGGATCTGTTGCTCTATCTCATCAGGCGTCAGAATCTCGATATCCTCGATATCCCCATCTCGGATATCACCGACCAGTATGTGCAGTATATCGAGATGATGAAGGACCTGCGGCTCGAGTTGGCGGCGGAGTATCTGGTGATGGCGGCGATGTTGGCGGAGATCAAGTCCCGCATGCTGCTGCCCAGGCCGACGAGCGAGGTAGAGGAGGGGGAAGACCCCCGGGCGGAGCTGATCAGGCGATTGCAGGAATACGAACGCTATAAGCAGGCCGCGGAAGACCTGGATGGTCTGGAACACATGACCCGGGACACCTTTCAGGGGCATGCGGAGCTGGTGCAACGGCATGTGGAGAAGCGAGAGCCCGATGTCGACCTGCGGGAGATCCTGCTGGCTTTACAGGATGTGATGACCCGTGCGGATATGTTCAGCAGCCATCGTGTGGAGAAGGAGCCGCTCTCGGTCAGGGAACGGATGTCCCATGTGTTGCAGGTGGTGAACGGCAAGGATTTTCTGCCGTTTACAGAACTGTTCGATATCACCGAGGGCCGCCTTGGCGTGGTGGTGACCTTTCTTGCGATCCTGGAACTGATGAAGGCCTCGTTGCTCGAGCTGGTTCAGACAGATGACTTTGCCCCCATTCACGTGAAAGCGAAGACAGCCTGATATGACAGATGAAGAGAGATTAAAACAGATCGTTGAGGCCGCCCTGTTGGCTGCGGGACGTCCGCTCAACCTGGATCAGCTGCAGTCACTGTTTCCCGAGCAGGAGGCGCCCGACAAGAAACGGCTGCGGGAGGTATTGGCGCGGCTGAGCGATGATTATCAGGGCAGGGGCATTGAGATCACCGAGGTCGGTAGCGGCTTTCGCATCCAGGTGCGGGCTGAGTTCTCCCCCTGGGTATCGAAACTGTGGGCGGAAAGGCCGCCCAAATACTCCCGGGCGCTGTTGGAGACACTGGCCCTGATCGCCTATCGGCAACCGATAACCCGTGGCGAGATCGAGGATGTCCGTGGCGTCTCGGTCAGCACCAATATCATCAAGACACTCACCGAGCGGGAGTGGGTCAGAGTCGTCGGCCATCGGGATGTCCCCGGTAAACCGGCCCTGTACGCCACCACCAGGGAGTTTCTCGACTACTTCAATCTAAAGAGCCTGAACGAGCTGCCGACCCTGGCTGAGATTCGCGATCTCGATTCCATCAATCGGGAACTTGAACTGGTCGATCCCGGAAAGCAGCAACAGCAGGGGGAGATCCGGACAGATCAGGAGGCGGATGAGTCGATCCCGCTTGACCCGGATCAACAACCCGAGGCGATGGAATCCCATGAAGGTGAAGGTACCGTTCCCATCATGGATGAGGATGAGCACTTATCCAAACTCGACACCCATGAATCAGAATAGAGACAGGGCCGGCGAACGCCTGCAAAAGGTCCTTGCCAATGCAGGTATGGGATCGCGCCGTCAGATCGAGGGGTGGATCGTCGAAGGACGGGTCGAGGTCAATGGCGTGGCTGCCGAGTTGGGGCAGCGGGTCAATCCGAGCGATGTCATCTACGTGGATGGAAAGCGGATTGCAAAGCGGCTGCTCGAAGCACCGGTAAGGGAGGTCATTGCCTACAACAAGCCGGAGGGCGAGTTGGTGACACGCAGGGATCCCGAGGGCCGTCACACCGTCTTTGAGCGGATGCCGAAGCTCAAGCATGGGCGCTGGATTCCCGTGGGACGGCTGGATATCAACTCCTCCGGCCTGCTGCTGTTGACGACAGACGGGGAACTGGCCAATCAACTGATGCACCCGAGCCGGCAGGTCGAGCGGGAGTACGCGGTCAGGGTGATGGGCGAGGTCACCGAAGAACAGTTGAAGGCCCTCACTCACGGGGTCGAGCTGGAGGGTGGGCCGGCCCGCTTCGAGGAGATCGTCGAATCGGGCGGCGAAGGCATCAATCGCTGGTTTCACGTCGTCATCATGGAGGGTCGCCAACGGGAGGTCAGGCGGATGTGGGAAGCGGTAGGCGCCCGGGTCAGCCGACTCAAGCGCGTGCGCTACGGCAGCGTGATTCTGGAGAGTGCGCTGAAGGTGGGACGCTGGCGCTATCTCAGTGAGCAAGAGGTCAATGATCTGCTCACCACCATGGGACATAGTGTCGCCAAGCAGAGAAAATCCCATCAAGCCAGATCCCCTCGGGGCGATCAAAAGAGCCGTAAAAGCGCCAAGTCGTCGAAACCGCATCAGGCGAGGGGTCAGAAAAAAACGGGAACCGGACGCAACAAAGAGACTCGCAAGCCATCACGCGGCAAGACTGACACGATATGGAAAGGCAAACAGGGCGGCAGACGATCGCGGTAAAGTTCTCGACGGCCGATCTGATGACGATCTATCGGCAGCTGCTGGATCGTTACGAAGCGCAGCACTGGTGGCCGGGTGAAACCCCTTTCGAAGTGATGGTGGGGGCGGTTCTGACCCAAAATACCGCCTGGTCGAATGTTGAAAAGGCGATCGATAATCTCAAAGGATTGGATGCACTCAACCTTGAATCCTTACTCGCCATGCCGCCGGATAGTTTGGCAGCCCGGATTCGCCCAGCCGGTTACTTCAATGTCAAGACCAAACGGTTACTGAACCTATGCCGCTTTCTGCAGCAGAATCCCGGCCTGGAAGTGTTGGATACCGATGAGTTACGAGCAAGATTGTTGTCGATTCACGGCATCGGGCCGGAGACGGCGGATGACATTCTGCTCTACGCCTTTGATCGGCCGGTATTCGTGATCGATGCCTATACCCGGCGTCTATTCGGTCGCTTGGGATTGACAGCGCATGATTGTGGCTACGAGTCTTTGCGGGCGGCTTTCGAAGCGGCTTTGCGGAGCGATTCATCGCTCTTCAATGAATACCATGCATTGATCGTTGTTCACGCGAAGGCGCACTGCAGAACAAAACCCGTGTGTGTCAGCTGCCCTTTGTCTGAGCTGTGTCGCTACAGGGTGGATCAACTGGCCAACGGCATCTCTGCCGTATAGACCTGATTGCGTCCGTTCTGCTTGGCCTGGTAGAGCGCGCCGTCGGCCCGTTCAAAAAGGCTCTCCGGGGTATCCTGTTCAACCATGGCGCTGACGCCCACACTGAGGGTGATGCGGACATCTTTCAAAGATTTGATGCGCAGGTTTTCCACGTTGCGGCGGATGCGCTTTGCCAATAGCTGGGCGCCCGCAATGTTTGTACCGTTCAACACCACGACGAACTCCTCACCGCCGTAGCGGTAGAGGGCATCACTACTGCGAATGGTACACTCCACTGTAGTGGCGATCTCCTTCAATACCATATCGCCCACGGCGTGACCGTAGTGGTCATTTATCTTTTTGAAAAAGTCGATATCCAGTACCAGCAGTGAAAGATCGCTCAGTTTGCGGCGATTGAATTCGATGTCGCGACTGAAATTTTCATCGAAGGCGCTGCGGTTTTTCACCCCGGTCAGGGAGTCGAGAAAGGCGCTCTGAATGGCTGCTCTATAGAGCAGCGCATTCCGCAACGGGTAGAGCAGGGCGGCAAGCAGATTCTCGATCTGCTGCACCTCGGACTTTTTATATCGTCTGTTTCGACTGATGGCGATATGGCCAAGCGCGGAATCCAATACGTTCAGATCATACTCGAGTCTGTTTCTGCCCGCTTTTTCACCTAAAAGAATATCGACATCGCCATCTTTGCTGCGATAATTGAATGTGTCATATTGAAATTGCGTCTGCAGGGCATTCGCGAACAGCTCGATCACGGCATCCACCTCAAGGGTGGTCTGCAGCTTACCGCTCAGTTCCAAAACCAAACCGAGGGTATTCTCCCTCACTGTTGATTGCCGAGACATCTGCAAGGGAGTGGGTGCGGATTGTTTCTGAGGTGTGCTGTGGATACCGCTCATGATAAAAGATCACTCAAAGCTAATTCCTGCAAATAGTTACGCTAAAGGCATGCCAATTTTAAAAAACATAATAAAATCAATAATAAATAGACAATAATTACAAGTGGCGCCAAAAAAACGACACCGAATCAAGGGGTGATGGAACAGGGCTCAGGCTATAATTCGACAATATTTCGTCATCTATCTAAAGCAGGGAGAGTTATGCCGTAATGTCGATTATCCAGACTGAAATGAGGTGACCGGCACTCTCGGCGCTAAAAAACCTCTATCTCTACATAGCGGGTAAACAAGAGAGAAAAAGAGATGCTGAAACTCACCACACTAACGATTCTGCTGCTGTTTGCCGCACCCCAATTGCAGGCTGCGGGGGGTCAGGAGGGATTGGGTCAAGGACTGGTGAACCCGGGATTTCATGACAAGCCGGCCTGGTTTAAAAACTCCTTTCTGGATCTTCAGGAGGATCTGCAGGAGGCGGCCGAAGAAAATAAAAGAGTGATTCTCTATTTTCATCAGGACGGTTGCCCCTATTGCGCCAAGCTGCTGAACGAAAATTTCTCCATCAAGGAGATCGTCGATAAGGCCCAACAGGCCTTTCAACTGGTTGCGATCAATATCTGGGGTGACAGGGAGGTAACCGGATTGTCGGGCGAGGCTACCACCGAAAAGGCGTTCGCGGCATCGATGAAGGTGATGTATACACCCACCATGCTGTTTCTGGATGAGCAGGGGAGAAGGGTGTTGCGTATCAATGGCTATTACGCACCTCACCGTTTCATGGCGGCACTGGACTATGTCGCCGACAGAGAGGAGCGCAAGCTCTCGTTCAGGGACTATCTGGCCCGCATCCAGCCGGTCGCCTCCACCGGCAAGTTACACAGGGACCCAAGCTATCTGCAGCCGCCAATGGATCTGCGTCGCTCCACCGGAGCCGACAGGCCGCTATTGGTATTGATGGAGATGAAACAGTGTCCGCCTTGTGATGAACTGCATCAGCAGATCCTGCCACAACCCGCGTTGCGGGAGAGCCTGCAGGGATTCGGTGTGGCGCTGGTGGATATCTGGTCCGCAGAGGAGCTGATCACTCCGGACGGCAAGCGGATGAAGGCGACAAAATGGGCTGAGAGCCTGGGGATTCAGTACGCCCCCAGTATGCTGTTCTTCGACGGGTCGGGCAGGGAGATATTTCGCTCGGAGGCCTATCTGCGCACCTTTCACACCCATGCCGTAATAGACTACGTAGGCTCAGGCAGCTATCGCGATCAGCCCAATTTCCAGCGCTTCGTACAGGCCAGGGCGGACGAAATGCGCGCCCGCGGCGAAGTGGTCGACCTGATGAAATAGCCTTTGCAGTTATTGATCCGTAGCAGGGCGTGATTTGGGGTTCACTCGGGGGGGATTCTAGGGTAGTATTGCGCGTTCCAATTTTCGGGTCGTTAGCTCAGTCGGTAGAGCATCTGACTTTTAATCAGGTGGTCATAGGTTCGATTCCTATACGACCCACCATATAAATCAAGGGGTTGCGTTCTGTGACCCCTCTGATCTACCCGAAATATGGTCAACAGTGTTGTCAATATTGAGACGAAATCCCAGGTTTATCTTCTTGATAGTCACTAATTCCTCAGGCTGTATATTGCTTGCGCCTCTCAGTATGGTTATACCGATCTACAATCTTGTTCTGCTAGGTTCAACATAGAAAATAGCTTTCATGTGATACAGGCACGGTTACGATAATGCCACCAGCCAGTACTTTTAATCGTTCAGTCTGGTTGCCCATGTGTGATATTTGATGCAAGTATGATCTGTATGGTACATCATTAAGATGTTTGATCTGAATCTGTTGTGGCAAATGATACCGTCGCTTGGGTGCTGGCGGAACCGATGCTGAAATTAATCTGCTTTTTCCTTGCGGTTGATCAGCTTGATATTGATGTGGTTGTCTTCGAGATACTGTTCCAAGGCAGACTTGGTTTTATCAATTATATCAGCCAATTCATTCAGATAGGATTGGCCGTTGCGTCTGATTTCTTCACTCGATGAACGATTCAACTTGCTGGCCTTTTCGAAAAGGAGTGTTGCACCAATATTACTTGCAGCACCTTTGATTGCATGCGCATCATCGATGATCTGCGTTATATCGGTGTCCTGTAAAGCAATTTCCATGCGCTCAGTGCAGCTGTAGACATCAGTAAGAAAGTGGTTGACCAGTTCCTTGAAAAAGTCATCACGTGTGCTCAGTCTGGTTAATTCATCAAGTGTCTCCCTGTCCAGGTATTGTGGGATTTTTGATGTGAACGGAGTTGTCTTACGACTAACCGTATAAGTAGCGGCAGTCCGTTCTGAAATTTTGTTGTCACTAAATGTTAGACGATGGATCTCCTTGAGAAGAAGGCTGATATCGATTGGCTTTTGTAAATAGACATCGGCTCCTGCTTCCCGACACTGCTGTTCCGCATCTTTTGAGATATTTGCTGTCAGTACGATAAAAGGTATATCTCTTATTAGGCCATACCCGGATTTGTACTCGCGTATAACATCAAGTCCACCGATTCGGGGCATCTGCATATCAAGGATGGCCAAATCAAATTCACAGTCTTCGAATTTTTCCAAGGCACTATGTCCATCTTCGACCAACTCGACTTGATACCCTGCCTTAGTTAGCATTTCGCTGAGAATTAGACGATTAACGGCTGTATCTTCAGCAACAAGAATCTTGAGTTTGTCGTGGTTTTGGGAATGAGCCCGGCTGTCGATCGCCTCTACACCCTCTGGTAGGTTGATATCGTGAAATGCCGTGTGAATGGCATTATAAAGTTGGCGCCGGTTTTCCAGATCATGGACAACCGAATCTATTTCAGGCGGCACATCAAATGGTTGGAATTTGCCAACAGTATCAATCAATATCAGGTGGGCTTGGTCACCTGATACTTCACGTATTCTCTCTGTCATTTGTACAAGATTATCACCTACATGCTCTGCATCCAGAATTAAAAGGGGCTGTTGATCGGATGTAGAGGAGCTTTGAGTGATTAGACCAGTCAATTCTTCAACTGTACTCACCACATCATTGCCTATCTCCCACAGCTTCAGCGGCTGGTTGATCTTATTGTAGAAGTGAAGGCTATTGGTGAATGTGATTGTTGTGTGTCCCGTGTAACTCTGCTCTTTTGTTGACTCAGGTATCTCGAGTGGAAGATCAAAATAGAACCGGGACCCCTTTCCCAACGTGCTTTCAACTTGAATATCGCCACCCATACAGTTAACGAGCTCTTTGGAAATTGTTGTACCAAGACCTGAACCACCATGCTCTCTGGTAATGGAATCATCGATTTGGTTGAAACGTTTAAAAATATTTCCCAGACCCTCTTGGGAGATTCCTATACCGGTATCGATAACCTCAAATCTTAGATTTACCGTTGAGTCTGTGGCATGCAATATATTGATTCTAATATCTACATAGCCTTGATGAGTAAACTTGATGGCATTGCCCACAAGGTTGTTAAGTACCTGTTGTATGCGATGGTGATCACCAAGCAGATTGAATGGAACTTCAGGAGAGATATGGGTCATTAAACTGATGTTTTTTTCCTTGGCGATTGAATCAAGTGATGTGCTGACGGTTGTAATCAGTGAATGCAGATCGAACTCCTTGTGTTCGATCTTGATTTCACCGGCATCGATTTTCGAAAAATCAAGGACATCATCGATAAGTGTAAGCAGATGTCTTGCGGAGGAGTCGATAGTGCTGACTTTTTTCTCTATTCGTTGCCCCAGGTTTTCCGTCATCAATAATTGAGAAACACCCATGATGCCTGTCAAGGGTGTCCGCATTTCATGACTCATATTGGCGAGAAACCTTCCCTTTGCCTGATTTGCCGCCTCAGCGACGGCCTTCGCCTCCACCAACTGTCCTAGACAAAAATGGAGACCCCCCAGCTCTGCTGGGGAGGCATCAACAGTTTGACAGAAACAGGAGTCTCATAGTAACCCCAAAGCGTGAGCCGCCAAGCAACACGCTAAGGAGAAACCATGAGACAAGTAGAAAGTTTAAGCCACACGAGATGGGAGTGTAAGTACCATATTGTGTTTATCCCGAAGTACCGGAGGAAGACGCTTTTTGGGCAGATCAGGCAGGAGCTTGGAGAGGTATTTCATCGGCTGGCGAGGCAGAAAGAGAGTTTGATAGAGGAAGGGCATGTTATGGCTGATCATGTTCATATGATGATATCGATACCACCAAAATATGCGGTATCGCAGGTAGTTGGGTTTATCAAAGGTAAAAGTGCGATCCACATAGCCCGTACCTACCTGGGTCGGAAAAGGAACTATGTTGGCCATCATTTCTGGGCCAGGGGATATTTTACCTCGACGGTAGGCAGGGATGAGCAGGTGATTCGGGAGTATATACGGCAGCAGGAAGCGGAAGACCGTAGGATTGATCAGTTACAGTTGATGTAACAGCCCCTTTGAGGGGCTCAAGGAGCCAATAGGCTCCGTTTTACAGACCGCTTCGAGCGGTTCACAACTAAAGCCCCCGGCTTTGCCGGGGGATACTTACTATCTTGGAAACGAATATAGGGATGATGATATTGGTAACGATCAAGCCATAGCCCGCAACCGGGTGTGAAAGCCAGAAAGGCGTGGTGTTGATCACGACCATAAAACCTGAAGTCGACAATAACATTCCCAGGTATAGATAGTTGGTACCGAATCTGGCGCCGTATCCAACGGTGATCCAGAGCAGGACAGTAAAAAGGGGTGCACCCACTTCACCCGCGCCATACATGGCTAGACAGGTCATTGAGTGATCACCCAGCATTGTTATGGTCTTGCGCAGCTTTGAACCATGCTTGGCGTAGATGAACGATAACATGATCAGTATTGAGAACAGTTCGTATCCAGCCGCCAGCCGTGTGGCTGTTGCATGAGTACTGCCGAGGGGATTGGTCAGATCAGAAATCAGTAGATAGGTGAACACGATGAAGGTAAAAAAGAGGCGAATCAATCCCTGCTCATATTCCAGACGTGCCTCATCACTCAGTCCTTTGGAGATGAAAGTGAGTCTGGGTAATTTAAAAACCTCTTTCAAAGTATTGCCGGCCATGGCACGTATACCCCTAAGTGATTGATTTTTGGTTTTCTAGGCCGCGTATTGTAACAGTCAAGTCATACGTTTGAACGTATAGAACTAATGATAGCGGCTGTAAATAGTCAAAATTTTAATGATTATAAGAATTAATTTCCTGTAAAAAAGTTTAATATCAAAATATGTTGAGCGGGATCAATTGCTTATGCGATTCTACTTCCCATGGAATGTGGTATTGGGTCACGATCAGACTGACTTGATTACTCAGTCCTTAATCATTTCATAAAATGCTGTTTCTATTCTGTGGTGGCAAGGCCTAATATAAATTCACCATCTATTTTTCTTTAGCGATGGAAACTACGCATACACAGTACCAGACCTATATAACATCTACCCGTGAGGAACAGAAAATGCTCAAAGCCGTACCTACACAATCATTATCAGAGTTGACATTTGACACGCTGAACATTCGATATGATGGAAGCTACAGGACCCTTACCTTTGCCATGGATCCCGGCACAATTCCCTGTTTTTCACCCCAATTACTGAAAGACATCAATAGTTTTCAAACATGGACAAGTGATTACCTAAAAAGTACTGAATCGAAGAACGATATCGATTTCCTTATTTTTGGCTCCGATGTGCCTGGAATTTTCAATCTCGGTGGTGATCTGAAATTTTTTGTGGACATGATAACAACAGGCGATAGGCAGACCCTGCAAAATTATGCAGAGTTGAGTATCGATGTGCTGTATGCCGACTTCATCAATCTCAATGCCGATGTACGCACCATATCGCTGGTTACCGGAACGGCGCTTGGAGCGGGATTCGAGGCGGCACTTTCCAGTGACTACATCATTGCTGAAGCCGGCAGTGTCTTTAAATTTCCCGAGGTTGTTTTCAATATGTTCCCTGGCATGGGCGCCTATTCTTTCCTCTCCCGGCGGATATCACCCGCATTGGTGGAGCGAATGATCATTAATGCCGAAGGTTATACCGCTGAACAGCTTTATGAGATGGGAGTTGTTGATGTTGTCGCAGATCCGGGTGAGGGTGAACTGGCGCTCAGATCATTCATCAAGCGTCTCAATAAGTCGAATATTACCAGGCGTTCAGTACTAAGGATGCGAAACCGGGTCATGCCCTTGGAGAAACAGGAGTTGCTTGATATAGCGCATGATTGGGTGGATGCGGCATTTTCCCTCTCAGATAGGGATATTTCCGCAATGTCGCGTCTTGTAAGGGCACAAACGAAGATGATGAGTCAGCAAGAAACTCAAGAAAAACCGACTGACTTGCCTATGCAGAGTCATGGCTAACTGGGGTGTCTGTAAGATAATAAATTTATCTATAACTAAATTTGGGGGAGTGTTATTGGTCAGGTATAAATAAAAACATTTCCTGATTACCCCTAAACCTCAGCCATTCTCAAGAGGCGATATGGCATAGGTGGAGTGCGAAGAGCGGCAAAAAGCAATCGTTCAATCATGGCGGGTAAATCGAAACGGCGGTTAAACCGATATTCGAACTCAGCAAGATAACGCGACACATGTTTATCTCGAATCGCATGAAAAGTACCCAACAGACTGTTTTTGACATTACCCAACATCGTGTTTACCCATTTGAAGCACGAATACTGGACACTTTGGCGCCCACCACCCGTCACCATGGGGTTATGATGGCAATCAGCGGTTGTCACGCCACTAAAGCACCAAAGCCCATCGGTAAAGACTTCGCTGCCAGGCATCAAGCAGGAGCGGGCGTAGCGGGCGATTTCACGTTTGCGGAAGCCCCTTACACGACGCAGTTGAATTTTCATGGGCCTGCCGTCCCGCGTCGTCTCAACAGCAGCTACGAAAGGGATTTTGTTGCGCGACCCACGACCACGCTTACCGGCTTGCTCGCCTCCGAGATAAGCATCATCCAATTCGATGCGACCGGCCAGTTTTTTTCCACGCTCACGTTCCATCATCACCTGCATCAACTTATGCTTGAGTCGCCAGGCCGTATTGTAGTTCACCCCGATTTCGCGGGAAAGTTGCAGCGCCGAGATACTTTTCTTGCGTTGGGTCAACAGATAGATCGCAAGAAACCACGTTCTCAGCGGCAGCTTGGTGCCATGGAAGATGCTGCCGGCGGTCAGGGAAGTCTGATGATGGCACTTGTGACATTGATATATCTGACGCTTTTTGAGTTCACAGCCTGTTGTGTTGCCGCACTCAGGGCAGACATAGCCCGTCGGCCAGCGCAAATCATACAATGCCTGTCGACACTGATCCTCGGTCCCATATTGTTCCAGAAAATCGTGCAAACCAAGACCTTTTTGAAATTGAATAGTATTTCTCGGCATGATGAAATCCTCTTTTATTCAGTAGGTTCCATTATGCTTGCACCACAGGCTCAATAGCTGAGCCTCATGAGTAATCAGGAAACATTTTGATTAAAATTTGGTGAGATTTAATCACTCGATATTCTGGTTATTTCCCTTTGTACCAAGGGGACTGTTGTTATGTTGCCAGTTTGGTCAATTCCATAAAAGTGCATGCTCAGTTGAGCATTGGGGGCATACCTGTATAAAACGACAATGAAGCGACAACATGCAATTGATAGAATCTGTCACGCAAAAAAAATCTTTTTGTAACAGGTGAATTGATATTTTGCCGATTACCTGAGAGGAGACTGCCTATGCCTTTCGTGGATATTAATCACGGCCTGCATAATGAACCTCACGGTGAGCTTAAGCCTCCCCAGGTATTGGTCGATCTTCTGGAACAGGCTGATGTTCAGTTTAACGGCAATCGACCATGGGACATACAGGTACATGACAAGGAACTTTACCGACGCGTCCTGACCAGGGGTTCACTCGGTTTTGGTGAATCTTTTATGGATGGTCACTGGATGTGTGATGCAATGGATGTATTGTTTTCTCGCTTGATGACAGTTGGTATTGATCACCAGATTGCTGGTTGGTTCAAGTTTCGCATGCTTGTCGAGTTGATTCGCCAATACCTGTTCAACTTTCAGTCTATTACTCGAGCCTTTCAGGTGGGTGAACGGCACTATGACGTGGGTAATGAGATATTCGAAGCCATGCTCGATTCGACCATGAGCTACTCTTGTGGTTATTGGAAGTCCGCGGAAAATTTGCAACAGGCACAACACGACAAACTGGATATCATCTGTCGTAAGCTGCAATTGCAACCCGGTGAGAGACTGCTTGATATAGGCTGTGGCTGGGGTGCCTTGATGCAGTACGCTGCCGAACATTACGATGTTAGTGTGACTGGAGTTACCGTGTCAAAAGCACAACGGAAATTAGCCCGAGAACGCTTTAGGAATCTTCCTGTCACTGTTGAACTCAAGGACTACAGGAAAATTACTGGCAGCTATGACAAGGTAGTATCCGTAGGCATGTTCGAACATGTCGGTCACAAGAACTATCGCACCTATTTCCATACCGTGAACAGACTGCTCAAGGATAACGGTCTGTTCCTGCTGCACACGATCGGTCTGTACAAAACAGCGAAGACATTAGATCCCTGGATAGACAAATATATTTTCCCCAACGGTAAACTGCCTTCTGCACAGGAGATAACGCAATCCCTGGAATCAGTGTTCCTGATACAGGACTGGCACAATTTCGGACCGGACTATGACCGAACATTAATGGCCTGGTGGCATAATTTTGACCATGCCTGGCCTGAATTGCGTAAGCGCTATGACGAACGTTTTTATCGCATGTGGAAATACTATCTGCACTCCTGTGCCGGTTTCTTCCGCAGTCGCCAGGGGCAGCTTTGGCAACTTGTACTGAATAAACGTCAATATGAGGGTGTTTACCGCTCGGTACGTTGACGATAATTTGATTGATCCGGTTGAGCAGCAGATGAATAAAGCGCCACAATGTGACGCTTGAATAGCCTGTTTTAGCCTTTCTACAAAGTGGTATTTTGTTATCAGGTGAACATATCTGAGGTGATGTTCTTGAACCGGCTGCGCGCATATTGCACCTCGATGGCTCTTGTCTCAGCGGATGCATCCATTGGCAAAAGACCTCCGGCGCCTTTGACACCGACGATCTTTCCATTAACCAATTGGTAGACAGCGGCTACCGAGATGCCCCAATCAGGTGTGATGATGCTGTAACAGGAGTTCACATTGGAGGGTTCGCCCGGTGGCTCACCGTTGAGCACAGCGACAATGGCGGCGGTGCAGACACTGCCCTGTGAGTTGGCGGTATAGCCTGACTTGGGCATCTCGCCGGCAATGCCGGCGTCACCGATGACGTACACATCCTTATGGATCTTCGATTAGAATGTGCCCTGGTTGACCGGGCACTAGCCGGAATCATCGGTCAATCCTGCTGCTTGTGCGGTCTTACCCGCCTTCTGTGCCGGGATAGCATTGAGGACATCAACCTTGTACTCGTCATACAGTGCTTGCTAAAAAGATTGGAAAAAGATGTTGTGTTTCTACTCCCAGGTAAGTTGATATCTTATTTTCTACTGTCATTAATTGGTTATTTTAATTTTAATTTTATTCTTTCATCATCGCGTCAATTATCGACAACCAAGAACTCAAAAAAAACTGCTCTGATATTATAAAAAAACCAGAGCGGACCGTGCGTATTCATTAGGCTGTACAGGCCCTGGTAGGTATTTGCTTGTCTTTGATCAAAGCATCACGCCAAGAGACTCATCCCTGTTTTGCTGACTTGAGCTGTTGCTGGACATTGGGAGGTACCGCCTCGTAGTGGCTGAATTCGATCGTATAGTTGCCTTCGCCACCGGTAATCGCTTTAAGCTGTGTGGCGTATCCCTCGAGTTCAGACAGAGGCGCTTGACCCTTAATGACCAACATATTGTTGTGTCCCGACTCAGTGCCGCTGATCTGACCACGGCGCCCCGCAAGGTCGCCGGTCAGGTCACCCATAAATGTGTCTGGTGTGGTGATCGAGATATTGACGATCGGTTCCAATATGACCGGTCCAGCCTTCTCGACCGCCTCCAGGAAGGCCTTCTTGCCTGCAGTGACGAAGGCAATCTCTTTGGAGTCCACTGAATGGTACTTTCCGTCAAAGACGATCACCCGAATATCCTGCATGGCAAAACCGCCCAGAGCACCTTCCTCCATGGCCTGTTTCACCCCTTTTTCAACAGCGGGGATGAATTGACCCGGGATCGCCCCACCGACGATTTGGTTGACAAACTCAAAGCCCTCACCCCGTCCAAGGGGCTCAATGCGAAGATGCACCTCACCGAATTGACCAGCACCACCGGTCTGTTTTTTGTGCCGGTAATCCGCCTCTGCCTTACGGGTAATGGTCTCGTGATAGGCGATGCTGGGTGGGTGGGTCTCCACCTCGACACCATATTTTTTCTTGATTTGTTGCAGCAACACTTCAAGATGCAGCTCCCCGAGGCCTCGCATCACTGTTTCATTCATACTGACGTTGTGCTCGACGTGGAAACAGGGGTCCTCATCCTCCAGTTTGTGTAGTGCATCGCTTAGCTTCTGTTCATCACCCCGTTTGGCGGTATTGATGGCAAGACCGAACAGAGGCAGGGGACATTCGATGGATCGCAAGTGGTGGTGGTCCTCATCGTGGGAATCATGCAGAACCGCATCGAAGTGGATGTCTTCAATCCTTGCCACCGCACAGATATCCCCCGGAACAGCCTGACTCATCTCATCCTGCTCTTTTCCATGGAGCCTGAGCAGATGATTGACCTTGAAGGGCTTGCGTGCATCGCCAATAAAGAGTTGCGCATTGGTTTCCAGGGTTCCCTGGTGTATGCGAAAGATCCCCAATTTCCCCCGATAGGGGTCATTGAGGACCTTGAAAACGTGCCCGATGACGTGTTTGTCCGGATCGGGTGAGACCTCTACAGGCAGCATATCCGCCCCTTCGCCCTTCATGAAGGGGGGAGGGTTTCCTTCTGTCGGGTCAGGCATCAGGCGCGCGAACAGTGTCAGTAGCTCATCCAGCCCGGCACTGTTCTCCACGGAGGTAAAGCAGACAGGGATCAGATGACCTTCTCGCAGGGCCTTTTCAAAGGGGTCATGCAGCTGATCGGGTTGCAGTGCTTCGCCTTGCTCCAGATAGACTTCCATCAACTCCTCGTCCACCTCGACCACCTGGTCGATCATATTGTCGTGGGCATGAGAGACTGAGGAGAAAATCGTTTCATCACCACCGGGCTGAAAAAAACAGTCAATGACCCGCTTCCCGTTGTCCGCGGGTAGATTGATAGGAAGACACTCTTTGCCGAAGCTCTCCTGCAGGCTATCCATCAGCGCTTGGTAATCTATATCGTCAGTATCGATTTTATTCACAATGATAAATCGGCACAGATTTCTACGCTTGGCGGCTTCCATCATGCGGATGGTGACGGGCTCGATACCGGTGGCGGCATTGACCACGACGGCGGCTGTCTCTACAGCTGGAAGGATGCTGATGCCCCGTCCCAGGAAATCGGCGTATCCGGGTGTGTCGATGATATTTACCTGTTTGCCTTCATGGCTGAGATGGGTGATCGCGATATCGAGAGAGTGCTGCAATTCTTTCTCCATATCTTCGTAATCGCAGACGGTGTCACCTCTCTCGATACTGCCAGCACTATGTATCATACCGCTTTTTTGCAGTAACGATTCGATCAGACTGGTCTTGCCAGCTCCTGCATGCCCAACGAGGGCGATATTACGAATGTCGTGGGTCGAATAACTGGCCATATTGACTCCTATCAGCGGAAACGCGGCTCTATCCAAGAGGATTGATGGAAGATAACAGCAAAAGGATACCTGATTACCCCTAAACCTCAGCCATTCTCAAGAGGCGATATGGCATAGGTGGAGTGCGAAGAGCGGCAAAAAGCAATCGTTCAATCATGGCGGGTAAATCGAAACGGCGGTTAAACCGATATTCGAACTCAGCAAGATAACGCGACACATGTTTATCTCGAATCGCATGAAAAGTACCCAACAGACTGTTTTTGACATTACCCAACATCGTGGTTACCCATTTGAAGCACGAATACTGGACACTTTGGCGCCCACCACCCGTCACCATGGGGTTATGATGGCAATCAGCGGTTGTCACGCCACTAAAGCACCAAAGCCCATCGGTAAAGACTTCGCTGCCAGGCATCAAGCAGGAGCGGGCGTAGCGGGCGATTTCACGTTTGCGGAAGCCCCTTACACGACGCAGTTGAATTTTCATGGGCCTGCCGTCCCGCGTCGTCTCAACAGCAGCTACGAAAGGGATTTTGTTGCGCGACCCACGACCACGCTTACCGGCTTGCTCGCCTCCGAGATAAGCATCATCCAATTCGATGCGACCGGCCAGTTTTTTTCCACGCTCACGTTCCATCATCACCTGCATCAACTTATGCTTGAGTCGCCAGGCCGTATTGTAGTTCACCCCGATTTCGCGGGAAAGTTGCAGCGCCGAGATACTTTTCTTGCGTTGGGTCAACAGATAGATCGCAAGAAACCACGTTCTCAGCGGCAGCTTGGTGCCATGGAAGATGCTGCCGGCGGTCAGGGAAGTCTGATGATGGCACTTGTGACATTGATATATCTGACGCTTTTTGAGTTCACAGCCTGTTGTGTTGCCGCACTCAGGGCAGACATAGCCCGTCGGCCAGCGCAAATCATACAATGCCTGTCGACACTGATCCTCGGTCCCATATTGTTCCAGAAAATCGTGCAAACCAAGGCCTTTTTGAAATTGAATGGTATTTCTCGGCATGATGAAATCCTCTTTTATTCAGTAGGTTCCATTATGCTTGCACCACAGGCTCAATAGCTGAGCCTCATGAGTAATCAGGAAAGGATATTAGTTTTCTTCTGGTTAGGCCAGTATATCAATCCGAAAGCTGGAGTAATTGAGCCTGAACAGGAAAATGTCAGAAATCAGTTGGCATCTCCAACTGTCCACTTGATTGGATTGACAACTACGCATGTCTGGTGGAGTGCAGCAATTATCGAATCAGCGCGAACAGCCCAGGCCATGATGTGTTTGCTCAAGGTAAACTGGCAGCTGCGACCATTTCACTGGTCGGTTATTTACAAGTGTCAAGGGTGGACAGAGTTTATTACAACTTTCACGATTTCCGGCTGACCCGGACTGACTGCGGTTGTTTCGCCCTCGAGATCACCGCTTTGAGCGGTGGGACTGCCAGACAGGGATATACGCGCACCCACTGCCACTTCCGGAAATTGGGAGAGTTTCATCTGTGGCATCATTGCCATGCTGTCATCCAGGTTGATCGACAGAGGCAGGTCGCTGACCCGTTTCCGCACTGCCGCCAGCGGCATGGGGGGACCGCTCATCGCCTTGGCATAGATAAACAGCAGATCATCCGGATCTGCCTTGTCCTGCATGTCCGGGGATAGGGAGATCTCGACTTGAATCGACTTATCTACGGCGGCAGCAGGCTTGGCAGGTACCTGCTTCTTGGCCTGAACGATGCTGGGCAGTTCAGGCTCCTCAGCAGGCAGTCCCAATTTGGAGCGGGCATCATCCAGGGCCTCATTGACGGATTCGAGTTCCGCGCTCTGTGGTTTCAGCAGACCCCTCAGTTTGGACCAGCGGTCAACGGCATTCTGGAAATCGGTCCGCTGGTAGGCGACTATACCGGCGATCCAGAGCACATTGGGATTGTCAGGCTCCAGTTGTAATGCCTTTTCGACCATCGGTGCCGCCCGTCCGGTGAAGTCATTACCGGCGTTCGAGGCTATGGCCTCGGCATATGCAAGCAGCAGACCCACGTTGTTATCACTGATCTCCATGGCCCGGTCGAAGGCGTTGATGGCTGCTGACGGATTGTTCATCGCCATATAGCTGCGCCCCAGCATAATCCAGCCCTCCTGGTTATCAGGCTGTTCCTGCATTTTGGCGGCGAGCCGTTTGACAAGTTCCTCCATCGGCGGCAGGTTCTGGGTTGAGGTCCCTTGGGATTGCGCTGAAGCCGTGTGCGCAGCTGCAGGTTGATTGGCCAAACGCGATATAATCTCCGGGGAGCCTATAAACTGGTATAAGAGCAGTGCCGCCAGTGGTATCACCAGGGCCGACAATGCCATTTTCTGTCCGCTTCCTCCGGATTCCGCCGGTCGAGATTGTTCCGATACATCAGACAGCAGTTCTTTTTCCAGATCCCTGCGCGCTGCGTCATAACGTGCCTGATCCAGCGCACCTGATTTCAGGTCGCCGTCCAATTCAGCAAGCTGCTGTTTAAAGACAGCCAGGTTGAGTTCATCGGAAGTGATGCCACGGGTAACCTGTTTACGCATCAATGGCAATGCGACAAATCCCATAGCCAGGAGTGAGAACCCGGCGATAATAATCCAGAATAGGGTCATTGATCAGCGTCTCTGTGGTCGTTCGACTGGTTTAACAAGCGATTGAGTCGTTGTTCCTCTTCTGCAGAAAGCTCTGTCTCCCGGGAAACGCTTTTACGCTTTAGAATACGGAAAAGAACCACCCCGCCGATGAGAAAAACGATAAGGGGGCCAAACCATATCGGATAGGTCGTGGGTTTGAGGGGGGGATTGTAGAGCACGAAATCCCCATAGCGGGCAACCATGAAGTTGATGATATCCTCTTTCTCCTGGCCGCTCTGCATCATCTCATAGATTTCATTACGCAGATCGATAGCGAGTTCGGCGTTGGATCCGGCCAGGGATTCGTTCTGACATACCAGACATCGCATCTCTTCGATAATATCGCGGAAATCCTCCGCCTTTCCCGGCTCATCGAAGGTGTAGTCAGCCAGGGTCGCGGCCTGTACGGCGGGCAGGGCGAATAACAGGGTGAAAATCAATACAAACAGGCGCACGTCGCTATCCTTTAGGCTTTAAATCTTCAATCAGGGGCAGTAATGTCTCATTGAACAGTTGCATGGTCATCGGTCCTGCATGTTTGTAGTGGATAATACCTTTACTGTCCACCAAAAACGTCTCCGGAGCGCCATACACCCCAAGATCGATCGCGGTGCGTCCCTTCTTGTCGAATATGTTGATGCTGTAGGGATCACCGAGCTGGCGCAGCCATACCTGTGCCTTATCCCGTTCGTCTTTCCAGTTTAAGCCGACGATATCCACTTTACCTGAGCGGGAGAGTTGCACCAGGGTCTCATGCTCGGCACGGCATGAGACACACCAGGTGGCCCATACATTGAGTAGATAGACCTTGCCCCGCAGATCACTCGTCTTTACGATCGTGTCGGGACTTTCCACGGTAGGGAGGGCAAACTCAGGTACCGACTTGCCGATCAAAGGGGATGGAATCTCGCGTGGATTCATACCCAAACCTTTGAACAGGAAGGCAGTGATCACTGCAAAAACTATGAGGGGTATGGAATAGCGTAGATATCGATTCATGGTTGATTTAACTCCCTGCCGATGCCGCCGCGGCATCGGCAGTGCTGACCTGCCGAGAGGATCTTACTTTGGCGGTACGATAACGCCGGTCAGTGACGGCGAGAATGCCCCCCAGTCCCATCAGTAGTCCGCCCAGCCATATCCAGCGCACGTAGGGTTTGTAGTAGAGGCGGAGGCTCCAGTCACCAGCGCCTAGGGGCTCACCCAGCGATACATAGAGGTCTCGGGTCAGTCCCCAATCGATTGCCGCCTCGGTCATCGGCTTGGTTTGGACGAAGTAGGTTCGCTTTTCCGGTTCCAGGGTGGTCATGTGTTCACCGTCTTTCGAGACCTGGAAACGGCCGCGATGGGCATTGTAGTTAGGCCCTGGGGTGCGTTTCACGCCTTCGAACTTGAAGCTGTAACCGGCAATGTCACTCACATCGCCAGGGCTCATGCGAACATCAGACTCGATGCCGTAGTTACTGACCATGGTTACGCCGACGATGAACATCGCCACCCCCAGATGGGCGAGGATCATACCGTAATAACTGCGTCCACCGGTTTTCAGATCGAGCCAGAAGCCGGAAAAACCCTGCTTGTGCTTCAGCCGGTCCCTGAGATTGACCACATGGGAGGTCGCAATCCACATCGCCAATCCCATGCCGAGTCCAACCAGCCAGTTCCCTCCTGAAAACATGGGCAGGAGGCTGAGCAGACCGAACATCAGGCTGACAATGAAGGCGGCTCTCAGCTGCTTGACCAGCTGAGACGGTTCGGCATGTTTCCAGCGTGCCAGTGTTCCCATTCCCATGAGCAGGGCGAGAAATGGGGTTGTCAGCAGGAACATCTTGTTAAACCAGGGAAAGCCCACCGAGATCTTGCCCAAGTCGAGGGCGTCATAGATCAGGGGCGCCAGCGTGCCAATCAGAACCAAGGCGGCAAATACCGAGAGCAATAGATTATTGCCCAAGAGGAACGTCTCCCGGGATATCAGATCGAAACGGCCGCCTCCCGATATGTAGGGTGCGCGCCAGGTATAGAGCAGCAGCGATCCGCCAATGACAATCAGCAGAAAAATCAGGATAAAGATACCGCGAGCCGGATCCGAGGCGAAGGAGTGTACCGAGGTCAGTACGCCGGAACGCACTAAAAAGGTGCCCAACAGGCTCAGGGAGAAGGCGGAAATGGCGAGCAGTACGGTCCAGCTTTTGAAAGCACCGCGCTTTTCGGTAACCGCCAGGGAGTGGATCAATGCAGTACCTACCAGCCACGGCATGAAGGAAGCGTTTTCCACCGGATCCCAGAACCACCAGCCGCCCCAACCCAGCTCATAGTAGGCCCACCAGCTTCCCAGGGCGATGCCCAGTGTGAGAAAGACCCAGGCGATGGTTGTCCAGGGACGGGACCAGCGTGCCCAGGAGGCATCGAGCCGTCCGCCGAGGAGGGCGGCAATGGCGAAGGCGAAGGCAACTGAAAACCCCACGTACCCCATATAGAGCATGGGAGGATGGATCGCCAGGCCGGGATCCTGAAGCATGGGATTCAGCTCTCCGCCCTCCATGGGGGCTGGGAAGGTTCTGGCAAACGGATTTGAGGTCAACAGCATAAAGAGCAGAAAGCCGATGCTGATCATACCCATCACGGAGAGTACCCGGGAAACCATTTCGAGGGGCAGGTTGCGGCTGAAAACGGCAATTGCAACACTCCAGCTTGCGAGGAAAAATGCCCACAGGAGCAGAGAACCCTCATGGGCCCCCCAAACCGCTGATATTTTATAGATATCGGGCAGCTTGGTATTGCCATGCTGGGCAACGTAGATCACCGAGAAATCGTTACTCAAAAACGCATTGGTAAGAATGATCAGGGAAATACCCAAAAAAACAAACTGACCCCAGGCGAGAGAGCGTGAGGCAGCCATCCACGAGGAGATGCGGGTATAGGATCCGACCAGGGGCACGACCGCCTGAGTGATGGCCAGACAGAGCGCGAGGATGAGTGCGAAATGGCCGAGTTCAGGAATCATGGGACTTTCGACTGCATGTTGCTGACCCCCTCGTCATGAGCGGTCTTCAATGAAGCCGCGACTTCGGGCGGCATATAGTTCTCGTCATGCTTGGCTAGCACCTCGCTGGCGATGAAGATGCCCGATTCGTTCAGCTGTCCCATGGCGACGATTCCCTGCCCCTCGCGGAACAGGTCGGGCAGGATGCCTGTGTACTCCACGGTAACGGCCTCGGCATTATCGGTGACCGAGAATGCGGTAGTCAGCCCATCGGGTTTACGCTTGACACTATTGGCTTCGACCAGACCGCCGATGCGAAACGGATGGGCGGTCGGCGCTTTACCCTCGGCGACTTCCGAAGGGGAAAAGAAGAACATCAGGTTTTCGTCAAAAGCGTTGAGGGCCAACCAAGTGGCCACGCCAATACCGGCAACCATCAGGCCTATCAGGGTCAGTCGTTTCTTGCGTATGGGATTCATCTCTGTTCTTTCCTGGTCCGACGGAGTTTTCGGGCAATATCTTTCAAAACTCGTTTGCGTTGTTGCATCGGTGCAACCACGTTGGCGACAAGGACAATCAGCGCCAGCAGAAAGGAGGGCCAAACGTAGGCGGCATACCCGCCCATGGCGAAGAACTCTCTCATACCGCCTCCTGCTCGACCATTTCCTGCACCCAGCGTGAATTGCGTTCACGCTCGACAATTTCCGCGCGCGCGCGCATTAAGACCACAGCGCCATAGTAAAGTTTAAATGAGATGGCCATGGTGAGCAGCGGAATCAACATGCTCATGTCCATTGACGGTTTGTCGAATTTTGTCACCGATGCAGGCTGATGCAGTGTGTTCCACCATTCAACCGAATAGTGAATGATGGGGATGTTGACCACGCCAACCAGGGCCAGAATCGAGACTGCGCGGGCAGCCACGCGTTTATCCTCGATGGCACTGTGCAGGGCGATAATACCGAGGTATAGAAACAGCAACAGAAGCTCAGACGTCAGTCGCGCATCCCAAACCCACCAGGTCCCCCACATCGGTTTACCCCACAGGGAGCCGGTGGCAAGGGCTAAAAACGTAAACGAGGCCCCTACAGCGGCACTGCTGATGACAATGATTTCCGTCATCTTGATACGCCAAACCAGGCTGATCAGGCCGGAGACAGCCATCACCACATAGATAAACATCGACATCCATGCGGCGGGTACATGAATGTACATGATGCGATAGCTTTCTCCCTGCTGGTAATCTGTGGGGGCGATGAAAAGGCCATTGTAGAGACCCCATACCAGTGTGATCAGAAAGCTGACCATGAACCAGGGGATTAGTTTTCCGGCCACATTATAGAAGTAGCGTGGCGAACCCATTTGATGAAAGAAGCGAATGATCATATCAACTCAGACTGATTCTCAATGATGCGGCAGTAGCCATTGGGGCCAGTACCAGTGAACCCACCAGCATGGCGGATAAAATGGACAGTTGCGCAGTCGTCGGTATGCCGACAATAGCAGTTTTGACAGCATCCGTGGCAAAGATCAATACCGGTACGTACAGAGGCAGCACCAGGAGTGAAAGTATCATACCCCCCCGGCGAAGGCCTACCGTCAGGGCCGCACCCACGGACCCGATCAGGCTAAGTACCGGGGTACCCAGTAGCAGGGTCAGCATCAGGGTGGGAACAGCGGAACCCGGGATATGCAGCAATACTGCCAGCAAGGGTGCGATGATAAATAGCGGGAGACCGGTTACCAGCCAGTGGGCCAGTATCTTCGCCAGGACGAGGATCGATACCGGATGGGCGCTCAACATGAACTGTTCCAATGAACCGTCATCGTAGTCGGAGCGGAACATGCTGTCCAGAGAGAGCAGGGCGGCGAGCAGGGCGGCCACCCAGATCACCCCGGGACCGACCGCTTCTATGAGTTTGGGATCGTTGCCGATCCCCAATGGAAACATGGCCGTGACCAGAATGAAGAAGAGCATCGGATTGACCAGTTCCGCCCGACGGCGATAGGCCAGCACCAGATCCCTTTTAAGGAGCAGGCTGAAAGCGCTTGAGAGGGAGAGGGTGCTCATCGATCAGACAGATTTATTCGTATCAGTTGGATTTCATCCCTGAAGCCAATCCGGTGATGGGTGGTCATGGCTGCCATGCCTCCTCGGTGTAGGTGTCCCTCGAACAGGCGCTCCATATGTTCGATACCCTTGCGATCGAGGGAGGTAAAGGGTTCATCAAGTATCCAGAGTTTCGCATCGGTGACTAGAAGTCTTGCTATCGCTAGACGACGCTGTTGGCCTGCAGAGAGGTTACGTGTCGGTATATCCTCGAAGCCGTATAAACCGACCTGATCCAACGCATCATCCAGATCAATTCCCGCTTGCGCCTTACCAAGTCCACGGGCGATGCGGAGATTTTCCAAAGGTGTCAGATCGAGCTTGGAACCATCCTTGTGACCCAAATAGGCGATATGCTCATGGAATTCGGGCCCCAGTCGAAAAATATCTTTCCCCTGCCACAGCAGATCGCCCGATTCCGGCAGGCGTATGCCGCAGAGTATGCGAAGCAGGGAGGTCTTTCCACTACCGTTGCGGCCTTCCAGTACCAGCGCCTGACCTGGGTTGATACTGAAGCTCAGGTCTTCGAACAGTACCCTGTCGTCTCGTATGCAGAGCAGGGAGCGTGCTTCGTAGGTGATGGGGGAGGGTGTGCTTGATGCTGACACAAGTTTACTGTCGTTTTATCGTTATCACTCTGTTCATGGAGTGGAGAACAAAGCCCTAGCAAAGTGGACAACCTTACCCGATCTCACTCCATAGCCTCAACAAAAATCGAACGCTATTGAATCTGGGAACAATCTCCATTATAAAAGAATGGGAAATATTTCCCATCAGCAGCCATTAGACACTATTATCAATGCCCATTCAGCAAACTGATTCCCATTTGTAATCAGCACGCTGTCACGGAATCGTCTGTTTGAGATAGTTTTCTGCAGATTCTTAAGAATTGCTTAAGAATGCAATCGGGAAGTGTCCGGGTTTGATGAGTCTAAAGGGGATGTCTTTAGGTGTCAGGTGGCCTGCGGTTTCTTTATAATGACCTGTTCCTGCTCAAAACTTTGCAGATTGGGGGTACTTTCAGCAATATTGGATGTTTGCCATACCAGGGTCAAACAGAAAGCGATAACCAATACGAAGATATATTTCATCGGACATGTCCCCCGGAAATTAACTTGGTGGTGAAATTGTGGCGCCCTTGTGAGCAGTTTTTTTTTTAAAGGGTGGAATATATAGGAATTACCCTAGGTTCGCTAGTCCGGGAATGAGTGGATTTTTGATCTAGATCACCTAAACACCTCCTGCCAGGGCTATTTTACATGCAGATAGATGAGATCAGAACTGATTTTAGTCGGATAGGTTTTAATAGGTTCTGTTGCGGGTTCGTCCAAAGGCTCACCGTTTTTCAGGCTGAAACGACTGCCGTGCAGTGAGCATTTTATGCTGTTCCCTTCGATACAACCCAGATAGAGAGAGACCTCTTCGTGACTGCAGAGGTCATCGACGGCATAGATCCGGCCGTTGGCATTCACAATCAGATAGTGTCGGCCGTCAATATCGACACGCTTCATCCTGCCTGGCTGCAGCTCATCACAACGTGCTACTTGCACCCAATTAGCCATCGCCACTACCTGATTCGTTGCTGTGCACGGCCTGAGTCGAGCACCTGACGAACCTGGTCGGCAGCGGATGTGATTGTGCTGCAAACCCCGGCATGCCAGAGAATCAGGGCGCAGCTATAGACCAGTGAATCGTAGGCCGGGCCTTGCTCGCCATGGAGCGCTCGCATGCCTGTCTCGGCGGCGGCTGAAGCTGCGCCGCTGATATCCTTAATGCGGGCGACTTCATCCCCAGCGATTTTGATGGCATCGTCCTCAGGAAGAGGAACGGCCCTGAGGGTCTGGTTGATTCCGAGGCTCTCCGGTGTGATCTCGACAGGTTGTTCATCACCCAGGTCATCATAACGGTAGACCATTCCCTGTTGTCTCAGAGAGGGGATAACACCTCCTTCGATGCCGCGCACCAGCAAACAACCCTCAAACCCGGCGAAACGGGCCAGTGATGCATATTTTGCGGGATAGGGTTTATGCACATATCCGGTTACCAGGTGGGTCTTGCTCCGGGCTACAAAAGGCTTGGCCAGTACCTCGACTGTGGTCAGGACCTGTCGTTTGATTATCTTTTGTCTCAAATCGGTCAAATTGTGCAGGCCCGGGCAAAAAGTACGCTGATCCACATAGGCCCATCCCAGCTCCGGATCCTCCAACCGAGAGGCGGCACTATCGAGATCGAGATCCACACCGATGCCGGCAGCCTGCAGTACATGGCGGTGAGTGACACCGAACTTAGGACCCACGGTATCGAGGCCATGACTTACGCAGGGCAGGCCGCAGGCAGCCAATACAGCGGGTATAAAAGGTGATACGGGAAGATTTCGGTTGACGCCGTCATAGGGGTCAGCCAGGGAGATCAACTGGTCAATCTCGACCTGACGACTTTGTGAGATGTTAAGGATTGCATCCAGTGCGCCTTTGTTTTCGTCGTCAGTCTCTCGTTTCATGCGAAGCGCAATAAGGAAAATTGCCGCCTGTACCTCATCGATTTCGCCTCTCAGGATGGCGGCCATACCTTTACTGGCCTCCTCAAGGGAGATGTCCTTGCTCAGTTCCGGTCCGGTGGCTATGCGCTGAATGATCGAATGCATCAACGCTTGGGAGGTTATGGTGTCAGTCATGAAATACTACCTGATTGAGTGACTTGATGGAGCGCAGTATAAATAACATAGTGAAATTGTCAAGAATTGTCCGGTCAGTGTAATGTTTTATCTGCAGATTCTATTTTTGATGACCGGGAATCGGGCTGGATGCAGCAGACCGGCAGGGTATGGCTGGGTCCCGGCTCGGATTATGTGTGTGTTGCAAAGGGTGGTCTATGGGGATAATGCGGTATTAACCGTTAAACAACAATATATGACATTGCAGGGGATATGGTGTGGTAGGCGGCATCTCCATATATGCACCCCGGTCGCTTACCGAGGCACATTTGCCCTTCAGTCATGGTGAGGTTTGACCAGGCCAGATAGAAGGCGCTTGTGTCGCCTGGCCCTCAGCGATGCAAGACGGATGTCAGGACTAAATCGTGTTCAAAGAACACAGAATAGCTGCTGTAGTCCCATCGGGTGATCGGCGGCTCGCCGACACTGGGGTGGGCGGTCAACGGCTGGCCGTATCGCTGGCTGACCTGATCCATAGACATGCTGCGCGTCGGACGGGGGATACCCTCTTCACTGTTGATGGGTGCCGAATGGATTGATTCGATTAAAAGTACATCGGCGGAGACCGGCAGTGCGAGCATGCAGATTAGTGTGGCGGATAGGGTGGTGATACGAAAAGTCATCTGGGCAACTCCGAATTTGTCTCTTCAGGAATGAATATAGCACTCTCATCTAAGTATAGAAATTAAAAAGTTTTTCTTTAATCATGTCGGCTGCTTTTCATGGTGCTGATGTACAGTGGCGGTGGATGGTTGGGTGATCTTCCCGGAATTGGAAAAATATGGCCGCTATTCCCGCCTATTTTTGTTAGGCTATCCGATTCGAGGAGCAACCCCCAGCGGTGCTAAATGATTTCGCAGGTTTGGGTGCTAACAAAACAGGATTTAATCGCCAGAAATGTTCAAACCGATCGAATTTTATATCGGCCTGCGCTATACACGCGCCAAGCGGCGTAATCACTTTATCTCCTTCATATCGCTGATCTCGATGTTGGGCATCATGTTGGGTGTGGTGGCGTTAATCGTCGTTCTATCAGTTATGAACGGGTTTCACAAAGAAGTCCGTGAACGAATTCTCGGTATGACATCACATGCCACGATTTCCGGTGTCAATGGGGAACTGGAGAATTGGGCCGAGGTGCAGGCCGAGGCTGCAACATTTCCGCACGTGATTGGAGAGGCGCCCTATGTTGAGGGGCAGGGGATGCTGATCAGTGGGCAAAAGGTCAGCGGTGTATTGTTGCGGGGCATCTTGCCGGACCAGGAAGGCAAGGTATCCGAAGTGATTTCAGCCATCACGAATGGCTCTATCGAGGCCCTCCAGCCTGGTGAATACGGTCTGATCCTCGGACGGGAACTGGCCTTGGTATTAGGGGTCGGGGTTGGCGATCGTGTCACCCTGGTGACACCTCAGGTCAATGTTACGCCTGCCGGTATCATGCCGCGCCTGAAGCGCTTTACGGTGGCGGCGATATTCCAGGTGGGAATGGGGGAGTACGACAGAGGGGTTGCCATCATGCATATGGAGGATGCAGCCAAATTGATGCGTCTCGAGTCGGGTGCGAGCGGGATCCGCCTGAAGCTGGATGACCTCTATTTGGCCCCACAGATATCGAGAGAGCTGGCGCTGAAGATGGGTGGTTATCATCGCATCAGTGATTGGACCATGCAGCATCGTAATTTTTTTGCCGCGTTGCAGACGGAAAAACGTATGATGAGCATCATTCTTTCTCTGATCGTGGCCGTTGCGGCATTCAATATCGTTTCCACCATGGTGATGGTGGTGACCGATAAACAGTCGGATATCGCTATTCTTCGTACTTTGGGGGCATCACCAAGATCCATAATGGGCATCTTCATGGTGCAGGGCGCCACTATCGGTATCGTCGGCAACATACTCGGCATGATCGGCGGGGTGCTGCTGGCGATGAACGTGGAGGAGATAGTCAGTTGGATCGAGTCGGTATTCGAGATCGATTTTTTGGATCCCAGTATCTACTACATCACCAAGTTGCCATCCGAACCGCATCTCTCCGATGTGTTGCTGATAGGGTTTACCGCTTTCATCATCACCCTTGCGGCAACCCTCTATCCCGCCTGGAAGGCATCACGCACCCAACCCGCCGAGGCATTGCGCTATGAGTGAGGCCGGGATTGTCCTGCAGGCGAACAACCTGGTGAGATCCTTCACCCAGGGTGATCTTCATGTGGAGGTGTTGCAAGGGGTCGATCTATCCATAAAGAAAGGTGAACGGGTGGCGATCATCGGCGCATCGGGCTCAGGTAAAAGCACACTGCTGCACTGTCTGGGTGGATTGGACCGGCCAGATTCTGGTCAGGTGATGCTGCATGGCAATGACCTGCTGATCATGAATGAACGGGAAAAGGGTCTGCTCAGAAATCGGCATATGGGTTTTGTCTACCAGTTTCACCATCTGTTACCTGAATTCACGGCACTGGAAAATGTTGCGATGCCGCTGCTGATCGGCGGTGAATCGGCAACCGACGCAAGGGCGGCGGCCAAGGCGATGTTACAGCAGGTTGGTTTGGAAGCGCGGGTCGAGCACAAGCCGAATGAGCTCTCGGGCGGAGAACGACAAAGGGCTGCACTGGCGAGGGCGATGGTCCTCCAGCCGGACTGTGTATTGGCGGATGAGCCGACAGGAAACCTCGACAGAAGAAGTGCTGAACAGGTCTATGAATTGATGCTGCAATTGAACCGGGAGAGCAACACCAGCTTTGTGGTGGTTACCCACGATCATGAACTGGCGGCAAGGATGGATCATACATGGCAGTTGGTGGATGGAAAGCTGTCAAGACCTGAGCCGCTGACGGAATAGCTGCGCTATTCAGTTTGATCGATTTCAGGGGATGAATAGTCAGACTGAAGCGGATGTCGAGAGCCGGGTCTAGGGTGTGGTGGGTGAACGGCGGGTTTTCTTTCTCAGGCGACGGGCCTTCCATTTCTCCACCGCATGCCAGCGCCATACCCATAAAATCAGGCTGTAACCCAGTATGGATGAGACCGTAGCACAGAACAAGCTGCCGATGAGCAATGGGACCCAGATATCGACCCCGACATTCTGTACCCATTCCCAACTGAAATGAAAAGGCTCCAATGCGGCTGTATCGCCGGTGATCAATGTTCCCACCCAATAAGCGAAGAAAAACATGGGAGGAATGGTGATCGGATTGGTGATCCAGACCAGGGCTACCGACAAAGGGAGATTAACGCGAAAAAAGATGGCTGCCGCTGCCGCGAGCACCATTTGAAACGGGATAGGAATGAAGGCCATGAAAAGACCTACCGCAAACGCACCTGAGACGGAGTGCCTGTTGAGATGCCACAGATTTGCGTCATGCATCAGCGAGCCGAAAATCCTCAAATGCTTGTGGTTACGTACCGTGTCGTGGTGGGGTAACAGGCTTTTAATAAATCTCTTGGGCATGAGTCAACGAAATTATCTGCACAAGCCGCTGATGACGTTCATAATGAGGGTATACCTGAATCGACACCAATACTGAAGCATGTTAAAGCATAGTACAACTTAGATTGATGGAAGAGACAATCACACAATAGAGATAAGAGACAGGGAATGTCGTGAATTTAGTTCTGATCGCATTTGTGGTCGGTGCAACACTATTTCATCAGCTTCAGATCCTGCCTGAAATATGGTGGATGGCTGCACTCGTACCACTGGCCTTATTCTGGCGTGTCCGTCGCCTGCGACCATGGATTGCATTTCTGGCCGGGGGAGGGTGGACGCTTCTTTTCGCTACCGATCACCTGCAGCACAGACTTCCTGCCGAATTGGAAGGCCGGGATATGGTGGGGGAGGCTGTTATTGCGTCCCTGCCAAAGCGTCAGGGCCGATTGACACGATTTCAAGCGGATGTAAAGCAGCTGTTTGACAGTCATGGCAATGAGGTTCCACTGACCCGCCTGCAACTCAGTTGGTATGGCCTACGCGATACGCTTCGTGTCGGTGAAACCTGGCGCTTGAAAGTCAGGTTGAAACGACCAAGAGGTATGCAGAACCCGGCAGGGGCGGACCTCGAACGATGGATGTTCAGTCAGGGAGTGCAGGCCAAGGGATATGTCAGGAAGTGGCACGGCAACCGGATTCTGGAAAGCGGGACGCACCATGCGTGGATAGACGGGTTGCGTCAAACCATAGCGCTGCAGCTGGATCAACGGGTTCCACAGCCTGACGCGGTGTCTCTTTTAAAGGCCTTGGCGATAGGGGACAAGCGGGGTATCGGAACGGAACAATGGCGTGTATTCAGTACCACCGGCACCAACCATCTGGTGGCCATATCAGGACTCCACATAGGCATAGTTGCCGGATGGTTGCTGTTCGTCAGCCAGTGGCTGTGGCGCCGTAGCGAGCGCCTGACTCTCAGAATTCCCGCCATCAAGGCAGGATCGGTCGTCGCGTTGGCCGGGGCATTCGTCTATGCCGCACTGGCCGGGTTTTCACTCCCCACCCAACGTGCCCTGCTGATGCTGTTCACCACTCTTGGCAGCGTGATACTCGGACAGAGGGTTCAGCCGGGCAGAAGTCTTGTACTGGCAATGTTCATGGTGGTGTTACTGGATCCCATGGCGACCCTATCGGCTGGATTTTGGCTCTCCTTCGGCGCAGTCGCCGTGATTGTCATGAGTGTCGGCGGACGCATCGATTGCTGGACAGGGTGGCGGCAGATGATACGGGTGCAGTGGTTCGTTACTTTGGGATTGGTGCCTGTTCTACTGCTGTTTTTCGACCAGGCGTCATTGATATCGCTGATCGTGAATTTGGTTATGGTGCCTTGGTTTACCCTGATCCTGGTACCCATGGTATTGTTCGGTCTGCCGTTGCTGATGGTGCCGCTTACGGCTGGTTGGTGGTTTGGCCTGCTTGGCTGGCTGGCTGCCCATACCTATCAGTTACTGGTCTGGTTTTCCACGCTCCCCTACGCAATGTTCACCCTGCCTGATGCTGACGTTTGGTGCTGGATCGTGGCAATTATCGGTTTTCTGCTGCTCCTGATCCCCGCAGGAATACCGGCACGCGGATTGGCAATTTGGTTGATCGCCCCCTTGATTCTCGTTAAGCCGGTTCGTCCTGCCCATGGAGAACTGTGGTTTACACTGTTGGATGTTGGGCAGGGCCTGGCCTGTGTCATTGAAACAGAGCGTCATGTTATGGTCTACGATACGGGGCCCGCGTATGCAACGGGATTCAATACCGCGGAATCGGTGCTTATTCCGTATTTAAGATCACGCGGGCACACAAGTGTTGACAGGCTGGTGCTGAGTAATGGTGATCGGGACCATGCCGGAGGTTATAGTGCACTGAAACAGGCTGTGGAGGTTGCTGACAGCCTGGCGGGAGAACCCGAACGTATAGCACAGGTACGGGATTGCCAGGCAGGTGAGAAGTGGCTTTGGGATGGTGTGTCATTCACTGTGCTGCATCCGGACCGGAGTGAAAGATTCAAGCATGCAAACGATCGCTCCTGTGTGGTGCAGGTAGCTGTGGGTGATTGGCGCATATTGCTGCCGGGCGATATCGAGGAGCGGGGCGAAGGGGCATTGTTGAGACACTATGCCGGGGATCTGGCGTCAGATATTGTGGTTGCGCCTCATCATGGCTCGGCGTCATCTTCTACTCTGCCGTTCGTGAACGCTGTGGCGCCTGACTGGGTGCTTGTCTCAAGTGGTTATAGAAACAGCTATGGTTTCCCGAAAAATGAGGTGGTTCAGCGTTGGCGGCAACAGGGTGCAGTTATACTGAATACGGCTGAAACGGGGGCGATACAGTTTCGTATCGGCAGGGAACAGCAGGAGATCGAGCCCCGTCTCTATCGCAAACACAACAGCCGCTATTGGAGTGAATGATTGCTCTAGGGTCTGTTAACACTAATCCAATGCGCCCTGTTGTGCCTGAAAAAGCTCCAATCAAGGCGCACCCCAAGGGCACTTCCTTCGGGGCGCACCCCAAGGGCACTTCCTTCGGGGCGCACCCCAAGGGCACTTCCTTCGGGGCGCAACCCGAAGGGCTGGGGCTGTTTTCGCACCCAGCGGCGTCATCATTCGCTCATGTAGCATAACTACACCACGCTCATTCTGCCTTGCTGGGCACAAAAACAGCCCCAGCAGGGCGTATTGGATTAGCCCGCATGTTTCATCCGTTTTTAAATTTAGCCGGTGATATGGCCAAGCTTGGATGGTTTGCCCTCACTGGGAACCAAACCTCTATCAAGCCCTGATTTTCCACCCTCCGGGCAGACTCCCCCTTACCCCCATTGTTGATCAACGTGCCGGGGCAGCACTCTGCCGGGCTATCCCGGCTTGAGTCGTGCCGCCACCTGGAAAAACAGCGCCTGATAGGGATAGGTGCTGGAGAGCAGGAAGCGGATCCGTCGCGTGTTGCGAATGATGACCGCCCCGATCTTGAACAGTTTGAGCCGGATCGTGGTCATCTGTGCACGCGCCAGTTCCGTGCCCTTCAGCGCGAGGCGCCGGATGGCCTCCATCAGCACATAGGCCAGACTGGACAGCAGTAGACGAAACTGATTGGCCCACCAGTAATGCGCGCTGGTGCGATCGGCGAACAGCCCCAGTTGCTGCTCCTTGATTCGGTTCTCCATGTCACCACGGGCGCAGTAGAGGTCATCGTAAAGGCGCTGTTTGTCGCCGGCCAGGTTGGTGACGATGAAGCGTGGATTTGGCCCCTTGTCGGTGACCTCCAGTTTGGCGATCACCTTGCGACGCGTCTTCCAGGTGCTGGCGGCATAGTGAAACTGAAAGAATTCCCGCATCTTCATGCCGGTTCGCTTCGCCAGTTCCTCAACCCACTGCATGGGCTCACGGATACACCGCAGCAAGGCGTCATTCTTGGCGATGCCCACGATATAGCCCACAGCGTTGCGCTCGCACCAGCTGAGCATGTGGTGACGGCAAAAGCCGCTATCGCCCCGAAAGATGATACGCACTTCAGGCCAAGCCCGGCGCAGGCGTTTGACCAACAGCGCCAGAATCGCCCAGGCATGCTTGGGCGCATCGATCCGGCTGGGCCGCAGATAACTCACCAGCAGTTGATCGCCACAAAAGACATACAGGGGCAGGAAGCAGTAGTGATCGTAGTAGCCGTGAAAGAAGCGGCCTTCCTGGCGGCCATGCACCGGATCATCCGTGGCGTCGAAATCCAGGATCAGCTCATCGGGTGGTGCATCATATGAGGCAATGAACTGCTCGAGCAGTAGGTTGTGGACATCAACGGCAACCCGGCGATCGACCCGGTTCTCCAGCCGACAAAGTGTCGACTGGCTGCCCAGTACCTCCTCGCGTTCGATCGAGCTCTGTAGGGCCGGGTCGGTGCGTAGTGTCTGATGGTCGTTCAGATCTTCATAACCCAGGCAGAGCCCATAGACTCGCTGGCGCAACAGGCTCAACTGGCTGTGTTCAATATAGCGGGGATCTCGCGGGTCGGGGATGACCGCATCAACCGCCTCGAGCAATCCCAGACGCCTGTCGATCTCACGCAGCAGCAACACGCCGCCATCCGAGGTGATATCGCCACCGGAAAACTCGGCTTGAACCTTACGGCGTTTTAGGGCTGGAAAATCAAAGGCAGTCTGGGTGCAGTTTGTCACAGGCAAAATCCTTTCGATTACAGTGTAAGCAACTGAATTATATCGAAGTATCAGGATTTTGCCTTTTTAATGCGTGAAATATTGGGGTTAGTGTTAACAGGCCCTAGACGGTGTTCCATATTTGATGCGGTATGAAAAGGGTATCAGTTTGCGACCCTTTGTTTCAGATTGCGCGACGCATCAAGTATGATAAGCAACAGGGATTAATATTACTTCATATCAAGAATATAGGACGCAGAAAAGGTGCTAGAATTGGTAAAGTCCGGCGGATGGCTGATGCTGCCCATCATCGCGTGCTCCATTGTCGCGCTGGGGATCGTATTGGAGAGATTGTGGTCGCTACAGCGAAAGCGGGTCATGCCCGAATACCTGATGAGGCAGATCCTGCAACTGCATAAGGATGACAAGCTCAATCTGGCGGATCTCGATAAATTGAAAGACAGCTCTCCCCTGGGGAAGATTCTGGCTGCCGGATTGATCAACCGGGATCACAGCAAAGAGGTGATGAAGGAAGCCATCGAAGAGGTCGGGCGGCAGGTGGTGCATGAACTCGAACGCTATCTCAACACCCTTGGTACCATAGCTTCGATCTCGCCATTGCTCGGTCTGTTGGGTACCGTAATCGGGATGATCAAAGTGTTCAGCGTCATCGTGACTGCGGGGGTCGGAGATCCAGGGGTTTTGGCGGGCGGTATATCCGAGGCACTGATCACCACGGCCGCCGGCCTCTCAGTGGCTATACCGAGTTTGATGTTTCATCGTTATTTCAGTGGCCTGATCGACCGGTTTGTGATCGGCATGGAGGAGCAGGCGTTAAAACTGGTCGAGGTGATTCATGGGGAGCGGGAGCTGAGATGAATCTCCGGCCGTCGCCACGCAAATCACCCGGTGTGGATGTGACGCCGCTTATCGATGTGGTCTTTCTGCTGCTGATATTCTTCATGGTCTCCACGACTTTCGAGCGTGAAAGTCAGATCATGATCGAGCTCCCCGAAGCGACAGGAGAGGAAGTCGAACATAAGAAAGAGGAACTGGATATCACCATCAATATATCCGGTACCTTTTTCGTCAATCAGCGTGAAGTCGTCAATACGGAAATTGAAACCCTCAAACAAGCCATCAGAAATGCGATTGGCGATCAGTTAGATCTTCCGGTCATCATCAATGCCGACGCCAGAACACCGCACCAATCGGTGATGACGGCAATGGATGCGGCAAGCCAGTTGGGACTGACGAAGATGACCTTTTCCGCCCATCGTCCGGTCAGCGAGTGAGGAAGGCCGGCGCTTGAACGCGATAGAGGCATCCTGGCGTGGCTGGAGCGGCCTGACCCTGTTGTTGCTCCCCCTGTCCGGGATTTTCTGTCTGGTCAGCGCTATCCGCCGCTTGTTTTTTCGTGTCGGATTATTGAGTAGCGCTTCTCTCGAGGCGCAGGTCATTGTGGTCGGTAACATCACCGTGGGGGGGACAGGAAAGACACCGCTGGTGATCTGGTTGGCCGAAAAATTACAGCAGTGGGGATACAAACCGGGCATCGTCACCAGGGGGTATGGTGGTGTTTCGGATCGATGGCCCTGTGAAGTCAAACAGAACACTTCCGCCAAACAGGTGGGCGACGAGGCCGTTTTACTCCAACGGCGAACCGGTTGTCCGGTTTACGCCGGGCCGGATCGACCGGCGGCGGCACGACAGTTGTTGACCGATCATCAGTGCGATCTGATCATCTCCGATGACGGTCTGCAGCATTATGCTTTGGCAAGAGATCTGGAGATTGTGGTCGTCGATGGGGATCGCCGGTTCGGTAATGGTCTCTGTCTTCCGGCTGGGCCTCTGCGCGAGAGAAGAGGACGGCTTGTCGAAGCCGATCTAGTGATCGTCAATGGTGCCTCGAAGGGGTGTGAATACAGTATGCATCTGAAGGCTACCGATGCGGTCGCACTGGATCGCCGTGGTGAATCGAGAGCGTTGATCCAATTCAAAAATGATCGCATGCATGCGATCGCCGGAATCGGCCATCCCGACAGATTCTTCAATATGCTGGAAGGTCTCGGTCTGAAATTCGAGCGCCACCCCTTTCCTGATCACCACGCCTTCACCTCCGACGATTTACAGCCTTTTTCAAGTCAGACTGTTCTCATGACAGAGAAAGATGCGGTAAAGTGCGAGCTATTCGCACAACCAAACCACTGGTACGTGCCGGTCATGGCTGAAGTGGATGATGGTTTTGAGGATGCCCTGATGACACTGACGAAAAGGCTGAAAGATGGACAGAAAACTGCTTGATATTCTGGTTTGCCCACTGTGTAAGGGAAAACTTACCTATCAGAAAAAAGCCGCCGAGCTGATCTGTCCCGTTGACCGGCTGGCGTTTCCGATTCGGGATGACATCCCTGTCATGCTGGAAGATGAGGCCAGAAAACTGGCTGAAGACGAGGAGATTACCGCAGAAGGCCGCAGCTGATGCAGTTCAAGGTCGTGATTCCAGCACGCTATGCCTCTGTCCGGCTTCCCGGTAAACCCTTATTGGAGCTGGCGGGCAAGCCAATGATTCAGCATGTTTACCAACGCGGGGTCGAGAGTGGCGCCAGTGAAGTCGTCATCGCCACGGACGATCGGCGAATTGCCGATGTATGCCGCAGTTTTTCCGCCGATGTCTGCATGACTTCGGGCGGCCATCGCAGCGGTTCGGATCGGATCGCAGAGGTGGTATCGATACGGGGCTGGGCAGACGATGAAATCATCGTCAATCTGCAGGGTGACGAACCCTGTATGCCGGCCGAACTGCTGCATCAGGTTGCACAGGATATGGACAGCCATGATGCGGCCGCAGTGACAACGCTTTCTACAGGCATCACCGATCGCAATAAACTGTTCGATCCTCATGTGGTCAAGGTCGTCACCGACGCCCAAGGCTATGCACTCTATTTCAGTCGGGCGCCGATTCCCTGGCACCGGGATGAGTTCATCAACAGCGATACGCCCTTGTCCGCCGATATCGGATTTGCCCGGCATATCGGTTTATATGCCTACCGATCCGGTTATCTCACCCGTTTCGTTACCCTGGATCATGCCCCGATAGAGCGGGCGGAGTCACTGGAGCAATTAAGGGTCCTGTGGCACGGTGACCGGATTCACGTGAGTGAGGCTGCGATTGAACCTGGCCATGGTGTCGATACTCACGACGATCTGAAGCGTGTTTCCGAGCTTCTTGTGTAGGATGCTTCACTGGGATGGTTTCCACACTCCAGCGCAGCAGCGCTGATCAATATTGGCGAGCCACATGTCGATGATCGAAATCTCTAATTTGTCAAGCGAATCCGTCAGCCTTGATTGTTTAAAATTGTAAATATTATCGACAGAAGTGGGGAAATAGGGTATTTAACCCATATTAAAGTAGGAGTTTACCTCCTATTTGTCGGATAATTTTACAGTTGCGCATGCAGAATTAAAATAAAAATTATTAACTATGTGCCTTAATCATATGTATTAAAAAGAAAAATATATATATGGCGTAAACTGTGCATACTTGACTTAAAACAAATAATTGGGATTTGAATCACACTTTAACAATCAATGCTGGCTGAAAGGATTGGGAACTAAAAAAAAAGGGCATAGCCGATGACTTTGGTAAAAGATAAGAATCTACATTCAGTGGGACAATCGCTCCTGACACTATCTGCCACTTCAATCACAACGGGAACCCCATCTTCCAAAATTTCCATATCCGAACGTGAGATGTCATCTATCGACCCACGTCACATTGCCGGCGTTTCGGAGCTGCCCGATTTTGTTCAATTTCCGAAAAACCGAATGAGTGTCGAGGAGGAGGAGAAAAAGAGAATATCGAGGGAGTTGCATGACGGCTTAGGGCAACTACTGACAAGCATGAATCTGCACATCCAACGCTGCCTGGATGGATGCAACGATCAAAGCGCTGAAATTAGGTTGTATGAAAAACACATCGAGTCCCTCAATGCCCTCTCGTCGATGGTCAAACAGGCGATGGATGAGGTCAGGACGATATGCAGTACGATTCGCCCCGCCATTCTGGACGACCTGGGTGTGATTGCAGCCATCACTTGGCAGTGTCGACAGATATCGCAAATCACTACGGATTTCGATGTGGTGGCCGAACTGAGTATCGACGAATCGGAGATACCGGAAGAGCTGAAGACAGTCATCTATCGCATTGTCCAGGAATCCTTGAACAATGCGTTGAAGTACTCGCAGGCAAAGCAGGTCAAGGTCAGTCTGTGGCATACTCACAACGCCCTACAGCTGACTGTTGAAGATGACGGCGTCGGTTTTGATCCTGTCGAGATCAAAGATAGGCTGGGCATGGGCTTGATGAGCATGCGCGAGCGGGCGGAGTCGGCATGCGGTACACTGCGGGTGAATGCAGAAGTGGGCCAGGGGGTTAAGATATGTGGTTCGTTTCCTGCGAAAAAGATCACTCTCAACGGCTGATGATACCCTTATCGAGCGCATAAGTCGTTAATGCCGAAACGCTGTGTAAATCGAGTTTCTTCATCAGATTTGCCCGGTGCTTCTCCACTGTCTTTACACTGATACAGAGATATTCCGCCATGCTTTTATTGGTGTGGCCCTCGGCAATGAGCTTTAATATCTGCCGTTCTCTTTGGGTGACGGTGTCCCAGCGCGTGACCGGCTCCTGACTGATATTGTTTGTATTGAGATAGCTGTTGACCACCTTTTCAGTGATTTCCGCACTCAAGTAGGTTTTGCCGTTTAATACCCGCTCTGCCGCCGTCATCAATTCGTTCTGCGTGGCATCCTTCAATACATAACCGTTGGCGCCGGCCTTCAGGCTGGCCAATACATACTCCTCTTCGTTGTGCACTGTCAGAACCAGTGTTCTTATTTCCGGCATGCGCTCTTTTATTTCGCGTATTGCATCCATACCATTGAGACCCGGCATATTCAGGTCCATGATCACGAGATCGGGTTTCAGGTCGATGACGCGGCGTATTGCGTCACGGCCGTTATCGGCCTCTCCAACCACGTCAAACTGGGGGTTGGAGGTCAGCAGTGCCTTCAGGCCGGCGCGTAAAATATTATGGTCCTCGGCTATGACGATTGTTTTCTTGTCCGTATTCATTGTTATCCGAAATCTGTCTTCAACCCTCAAATGGTAGAGTTTCAATAGCGTATTGTAATCTTATTTTCGATTTCAACTAAGTTTAGGCCTGATTGATAGCGATGCAAATTTCATCGGGTTTTATTCCACAAATGACATCGCAGTTCCGACAAATCCACCATTACATAAAACAGACTTCGAATAAACCCTGTTAGCGAGTATGGAGGATTACAGGCGTCAATTCATTTTTTATTTTTCCGCTGATCAGCAGAGCGTTTTTCTTTTTGTAATGCAATCTTTCTCTGAATAAACAGGTTAACTGCATCGCATAAAACGACTCTAAATCCTATTAAATTAACCCTACCTTTCGGGGTAGGGTTTCTGCTCCTGACAAAATACTCAATCGTCACCTGTGCGGGTAGGTGATTGAGTAGATAAAAAGCGTAGTTTCACGCAAAGACCCTATATATATGGCGATGTAAGCTTTGCCACTAAGTACTGGTAAAGGGGCTGGTGTGTCCGGTAAGCGGAATTCACCCCGGGAAAGATGAATGACCATTAGCCCGCATGTTTCATCCGTTTTTAAATTTAGCCGGTGATATGGCCAAGCTTGGATGGTTTGCCCTCACTGGGAACCAAACCTCTATCAAGCCCTGATTTTCCACCCTCCGGGCAGACTCCCCCTTACCCCCATTGTTGATCAACGTGCCGGGGCAGCACTCTGCCGGGCTATCCCGGCTTGAGTCGTGCCGCCACCTGGAAAAACAGCGCCTGATAGGGATAGGTGCTGGAGAGCAGGAAGCGGATCCGTCGCGTGTTGCGAATGATGACCGCCCCGATCTTGAACAGTTTGAGCCGGATCGTGGTCATCTGTGCACGCGCCAGTTCCGTGCCCTTCAGCGCGAGGCGCCGGATGGCCTCCATCAGCACATAGGCCAGACTGGACAGCAGTAGACGAAACTGATTGGCCCACCAGTAATGCGCGCTGGTGCGATCGGCGAACAGCCCCAGTTGCTGCTCCTTGATTCGGTTCTCCATGTCACCACGGGCGCAGTAGAGGTCATCGTAAAGGCGCTGTTTGTCGCCGGCCAGGTTGGTGACGATGAAGCGTGGATTTGGCCCCTTGTCGGTGACCTCCAGTTTGGCGATCACCTTGCGACGCGTCTTCCAGGTGCTGGCGGCATAGTGAAACTGAAAGAATTCCCGCATCTTCATGCCGGTTCGCTTCGCCAGTTCCTCAACCCACTGCATGGGCTCACGGATACACCGCAGCAAGGCGTCATTCTTGGCGATGCCCACGATATAGCCCACAGCGTTGCGCTCGCACCAGCTGAGCATGTGGTGACGGCAAAAGCCGCTATCGCCCCGAAAGATGATACGCACTTCAGGCCAAGCCCGGCGCAGGCGTTTGACCAACAGCGCCAGAATCGCCCAGGCATGCTTGGGCGCATCGATCCGGCTGGGCCGCAGATAACTCACCAGCAGTTGATCGCCACAAAAGACATACAGGGGCAGGAAGCAGTAGTGATCGTAGTAGCCGTGAAAGAAGCGGCCTTCCTGGCGGCCATGCACCGGATCATCCGTGGCGTCGAAATCCAGGGTCAGCTCATCGGGTGGTGCATCATATGAGGCAATGAACTGCTCGAGCAGTAGGTTGTGGACATCAACGGCAACCCGGCGATCGACCCGGTTCTCCAGCCGACAAAGTGTCGACTGGCTGCCCAGTACCTCCTCGCGTTCGATCGAGCTCTGTAGGGCCGGGTCGGTGCGTAGTGTCTGATGGTCGTTCAGATCTTCATAACCCAGGCAGAGCCCATAGACTCGCTGGCGCAACAGGCTCAACTGGCTGTGTTCAATATAGCGGGGATCTCGCGGGTCGGGGATGACCGCATCAACCGCCTCGAGCAATCCCAGACGCCTGTCGATCTCACGCAGCAGCAACACGCCGCCGTCCGAGGTGATATCGCCACCGGAAAACTCGGCTTGAACCTTACGGCGTTTTAGGGCTGGAAAATCAAAGGCAGTCTGGGTACAGTTTGTCACAGGCAAAATCCTTTCGATTACAGCGTAAGCAACTGAATTATATCGAAGTATCAGGATTTTGCCTTTTTAATGCGTGAAATATTGGGGTTAGGGGTCTGGAGAAAAAACCATGATAAACGAGCATCAGGGTTATACAAGCAGATACGTAATGTCTCTATTTGCATTTTCATTGCTGTTTTTATCTGCAAATGTTAACGCGGGTGATGTCACGCTTAATGTAGTGGGACCTGATGGCGCAGCTGTGCCGGGATTTCGCTATATCTTTCAGGAAGACACAACCTATGCCGTCGACCCCAATAATCCTGCGACGACCGCTGATGGTCTCTTGTCATTGGGTTTTCATGCGAGTAACCATCCACCAGCCACTCGAGATGTGGCTGGTCAGGCTGAAAATTTGAGTGGCAATGAGGATACCAATTCAGCCACAATCACTGGTCTGCCGGATACGCGTTATTATGTTTCAGTACTGCCTTATAGCGGTCACAGCATCAGCGGCGCCCCGATAGAAGTTGTCCCTGGTTCTAATCAACTGACTGTGACCGTACAGCCTCATCCGATCCCCACAGCTCAGATCTCGATCTATCTGTTTGAGGACAATCATCCCATCAACGGTGTGCCCGACCTCCCTCAAGAGGCCAACAACGGCAGTGTTGACTGGACCCAGTTCTCGCTGTTTCTGGAAGAGCCGGGCGGCCGTTACGGCATTGCGGGCGGTCAGGTGATTCAGGATGCCTTCGGGAATCCGCTTGGTACCGTCTATGATCAGCACTGCCTTGCCGATGGATCGCCTGCGTACCTGCGTGATGGCGCCGGCAATATCGTGATCATTGATGGCGAGCCAGTACTTTTAATCGATCACTTCTGCTTCGACGCTGAGGGTAATCCAGTCGTGCTGGAAATGGGTGACGGTACCATGCACCCCAATCCCGACGGCACTTTGACGGTAAAAAATATCGCGCCGGGCAAATACGGTGTTGTGATCATCCCGCCCACCGATCCCAACGATGATATCGGTTGGCAGCAGACCAGCACCATCGAAGGCAGCAAAGTCATCGATGCCTGGGTCAAGGCCAATGAACCACCGGTCTTTGTCGAGTTCGGGCTGCCGGGGCCCCATGTGTTCGTCGGTTTTGTAAAAGCTACAGTCGATGGCGGTGTGCCAGGTGCGCCAGGTCCGCAACCGGGTGAGCAGATAGCCACCGTCAGCGGCACTGTCACTGACATGCATATGTCGCGCGTCACGCGCCAACCGACATTCGAGTTCTTTTCCGGTCGCCCGTTCCCGGGTTGCTGGGTTGGTATCAACCAAGTGGATGCGGCCGGCGCCCTGGGCCAGGGTATCGAAGCAGCCCCCTGTGATGGGGATAGCGGTTTCTCGTTTGTTCTGCCTCCCGGCAGCTATCAGCTGGCGATCTGGGACGCAAACCTGGATGTGGTCTTCGCCGCAAACCCGTTCAGCGTGGATTCCACAGGTGGTACTTGTAATGGCGGCAATAGCTGCGCCTTCGGTGAAGTGGCTGTTTTCAATTGGTTTACCCGTCTCAACACCGGCGTTTTCCTGGACGAAGACCTGGATGGTTTCTGGGACCAGGGCGAACCGGGACTTGGCAACGGTGAGCGGGGTATCGGCCCCGAGAGCCAGGATGTAACCCTGCGCTGGCGCGACGGCAGCATCTATCAGAACTTCCCCACCGACCATGAGGGTCTTGCGCCATTCGACGAGATCTTTCCCTTCTTTCATTGGCTGGTGGCTGAGGTCAGCTTTGCCAACAAGAAGGCAACCGGCGCCACCTTTGTGGTAGACGCGGGTGGTCCGGTGGATACGGCCAACGGTGATTTCCCCGGTTTTGGTGAATTGAGTCCCCAACCTCAGTTATGCACACCGGCGATTGCCGCTAATGCTGAAGATCCCAACTTTGGATGTACCCCAGGTGATGCGCTGATCAATCCGAATACCACTGACAACCTGTCGCGCACGGAAACCGGTGCGGTGCTGACCCAGGGCTTCCAGGGTTTTCTCGGCCAGACCAGTGTAATGCAGTTCGGTAAAGTGGATTACATCGGTATTACACCACCCTACAACGATGGAACATTCCATCCGCCTGAGTTTGTCGGTGAGAACGGCGGTATCTCCGGTATGGTCTTCTATGCCACCACCCGTGCGGAAAACGATCCTCAATTTGCCGCCGCCGAGGAGTGGGAGCCGGGTGTACCCAGGGTTCAGTTGGCCCTCTATGCCGATGGTGATATCGATTGTCCCGCCCTCGCTGGCCAGGTGAATTGTGACATCGACTGGAATAACGATGGCACATTGGATCCCGACGATGGTGTGGTCGAAGATATTAACGGTGTGCCCGGTATGCAGTATACCGATGTGGACAACCATCCGTTCGGTTTTGCCGGGGGTGGAGCGCCCGGTCCCGAGGATATCGACAGAAACGGCAATGGTGCATTTGATCTGGGCGACGCCCTGCAAGTGACCTGGACCGACAGCTGGGACGATAGCCTGCCCGAAGGCTGTCAAGGCCTGAACAATATCCCGGGTATCCCTGTCGAGCCGCCCATCTCTGATGAACGCTGCTTCGACGGTCTGCGCAACTTCAATCAGGTCAGGCCCGGTGTTTTCGATGGCGGATTCGCTTTTGAAGAGTATGACATGGACTACCTGGCCAGCCTGGCTAACCAGAGTGGTAACGTCACCATCCTGAACAACTTCTTCGCGGATCGAAATGCGGCCGTAAGCACGGTTGCCGCAGCAACCGGAAAGGCGCTTGAGCTGCCCGAGCAATGGATTCTCCCCGGTGACTACATTGTCGAGATGGCAACGCCCCCGGGTTATGAGAGCCTCAAAGAGGAGCATAAGAACGTCGATTTCGGTGATGAATACACACCGTCACTGCAGGCTCTGCCCGTGGCCTGTGTGGGCGACCCCCGTCCGGTGCCTCAGTACCTGACGATGGTGACCAGGGACGGCAGCGGTACCGATCCGGGCGACGGCAGCAACCTGGTGGATGCCGCCCTGCTGGGTGACGAGAGTGTGTTTGCGCCGTTCGCCAATGAGACGCGTCCCAGCTGCGATCGCAAGTTGGTGCCGCTCTCATCCGGTCAGACGCTGCCGCCGAGTTCTTCCTGATGACCCATGTGCCGATTGCCGGCAATGTGTCAGGCGTGATTCTCAACTACCTGGCCAACGAGTTCAATTCGAACTCTCCGGCGTTTGGCGAGAAGTTTGCGCCACGTAACGTACCGGTTGCCTTCTATGACTGGAACGGCAACGAGGTCAACCGTGTCTATGCAGATCAATACGGCCGCTACAATCTGATGGTGCCCTCGACCTCCACCGCGAATCTGGGGATTCCATCGGGTATGTCGCCCAATATGCTGGTCTCCTGTATGAATGATGCGGGACCGATCGATAACCCCGCTTACCTGGTCGATGCCGATAATGACGGACTTGACGACAACACGGGTGCCCCCGCCAAGATCGTCGATCCGAATTTCAAGACCCAGTACAGCCAGTTCTGCTACACCTTCCAGTACATGCCCGGGGTGATCACCTATCTGGATACGCCTGTGGTGCCGGTTGCCGCACATGCGGACAGGGAAACCTTCCCGCTGGATTGTGAGCAGTCCGACAATACACCCATGATATCGTCCGTTACCCGGACGGGCGGGCTGCCCGGTCCTTTCGGTCTGGCCGGCGATACCATTCGCATCAATTCAATGGGACTGGTGGATGTGCCCAATCCCTATTGGGATGGCGTGATACCCGCGGAGAAGCTGATAACGCGTGACTACAGCTTCAATCCAGGCGTTCCAGGTATGGAATCGCGGGCATTCCTCATCGATCTGGATGATCCAACCGTGCCGATCGAGCTCTCTTCCTACAGCGCTCGAAACGAGAATTATCTTGAGGGCACTATCCCCGCAGTCGGTCCAGGCGAGTACCAGGTCATGGTCTCCAATGGTGATGTCAGTTCACCGGTGGGCGTCACTCTGACTGTGGGTGTGGATGTGGCCGGTCTGGGCGAGCGTGCCCCCAGAGCCAATTACAGTGCTGCAAACCAGGAAGCCACCACGTCGGCGGTCTGGCGCGTACCGGGTGATTTCGCCACCATTCAGGAAGCGATTGGCGATCCGGTCAACAATCCAGCCGGACCTTCCGCCGCCGCGGGTGACCTGATTCTCGTTGCGCCGGGTGACTATGAAGAGATGGTGATCATGTGGAAACCGGTCAAACTGCAAGGTTGGGGCGCCGGTGCGGTTACCCTGAATGCCAGGCAGGTACCCACCGAAAAGGTTGCCAACTGGCGTAATCTGGCCACCACGCTGGAGTCCAATGGCTCGATCTCACTCCTGCCGGGTCAGGCCCTGGCGCCTTTCGGTTTCCCCGGCCTGGGTGCGCAACTCTTCCCGACGGAAGAGGGTGCGGGTATCTTCGTGGCCGGCACCAACAGCGGTGGCAACCGTTTCGGCCATCCCAGGAATCGTGGTGCCCGTATCGATGGTTTCACCATAATCGGTGCCAGCACCGGCGGTGGCGTTGTCGCCAACGGCTATAACCAGTGGTTGAATATCTCCAACAACAAGATCACCGCCAACTCCGGTTTCTACGGTGGCGGTATCCGTGTCGGTCATCCTCAGTTGACCCATGCGATCGAGACTGAAGACGATCCGGATTTCATTGAGGAGAATGACAACTATGCGGTAGGTACGCTGGTCTATACCGACAGCCGAAACGACCGCGTCAATATCCATCACAACCTGGTACAGAAGAACGGTGTACTGAACGGTGCAGGCGCCGGCATCTCGCTGAATACAGGCGCTGACGCCTACCGGGTGAGAAACAACTGGGTATGCGGTAACTTCGCTCAAGGAAGCGGTGCCGGTATCGCTCACCTGGGTCTCAACAGGGGCGGCATCATTGAGGACAATATGGTTATCTTCAATGAGTCCTTCCAGCAGACACCGGGAACCTCGCCGGATGGCGGCGGAATCTATATCGCCGGTCAGCCTGCGCTGGTGCCCGAGGCAGAGACAGGGCTGATGCTGTCGCCCGGTACCGGTAACGTGACTGTCGACGCCAACATCATCCGCGGTAACCTGGCGGGCGCCGGCGATGGCGGCGGCATCAGCATCACCAGCGTCAACGGACAGGATATCCCGCAAAGCCGCTTTGCCGCAGATGGCGAAGAGAGCGATGAATGGATAAGAGGCCGCTGGTACGGCGTCAACCTGTTCAACAACATGGTCAATAACAACGTGGCCGGCGTAGCAGGTGGCGGTGTGTCGCTGCTCGACTCCCCGAAGGTTGTGATTCGCAACAACACGGTGGCGAGAAACGATTCGACCTCGACCGGTTCCCAGGCGTTTGCCGATCCGGCCAATCCGAATGAGTCGCAACCGTTGCCGGCGGGTATCGTATCGCGGACCCATAGTAATGATATGGCGCAGGCCATGGCGCTCGCGATCGACTCCTATGATGAGGATGACAATCCGGCGCCGGGCGCAATGACGCAGAACGCAACTTACAGCAACCCAACATTGCGTGACACCATCGTCTACCACAACCGTTCGTTCTACTGGTCCAACAACGGCGATCCGACACAGCTCAATGGCGGTCTGCTGCCGGATTGCGCTGGCTGTGCGCTGACGGATTATGAGTCCTACACCAATGATATGGGTGTAGTGACGGGCGTCACCGAAAGCGCGACGGATCTGCTGCGGCCTCGTTACTGTCTGCTGCAGGATGGTACCGAGTATGACGCGGTCAGTGGTACAAACGAGCTGGTTACCGGTGATGTGGGGTTTGTCAATCCGGTCTACAACGAAGCGACCGACAGTCTGCTGTTCCCCGAGTTCAAGGTGATACGGGCAGCCGGCGCCTTCGACGAGGGCGGCAACTTCCTGCAGGTCAGCTTCGGTCCCGTCACGCTGGTTGATTCCCTCGGAGCGCTCTATGACTATCACCTGGCGGCAGGTAATCAGGCTGACAACCAGGGTGGTCCCGCCGGTGGCAGCCGTACCCAGGTCGATTTCGACAATGATCCAAGACCCGCCACGGGTTCTGATATCGGCGCTGATGAACTGGCGCCTTAGTAAAAGGGTAGTGTGGCAATGAAACAGGCAATGAACCATATAGGCATCACGACCCATGCTTCCGACGTCAGATTGATCGTAGTGATGGGTCGCAGAGTAATCACAAACGGCGGTTACAAGATCACGAGGAGTAACGCCCAATGAAAACTTATCGTAAAAACATACTTGCAGGGGCAATTGCCCTCACGTTGTTGGGGTTCGTTGGTAGCGCCAGTGCTGTGGTCAATGTTCAGTGTCCAGGCGATCTAGACGGGGACGCAACTGTCGATGTTGGACCTGGCCATCCCGATTACAATGAGAATGCCAAATGTATGCATCTGATCGCCGGCGACAGCTTTGCAATCATGTCAGACGGCAATCCCATGTATACCTTCGGTTATGGCGACAAGACAGGGAATGGCAACACGCCCGACACGGTGATCGGCAATGGCATCCTGGCGGCCGAGTGGCCCGGGCCCACCATCGAACTCGATCAAGGGCAGGAGTTCTTTCTCAATCTGACCAATGTGGGTACAGTGATCCGACCCGATCTGTTCGATCCGCATACGGTTCATTTCCACGGCTTCCCCAACGCCTCCGCGGCTTTCGACGGTGTGCCCGAGGTTTCGATCTCCATCAATATGGGATCGACACTGACCTATTACTACAACATCGTCGAGCCCGGCACCTATATCTATCACTGCCACGTGGAAGCCACTGAGCATATGGAGATGGGTATGTTGGCCAATCTCTACGTGCATCCGATTCAGGACGAGATCGGCTGTTTCGACATGGTCGATAACGCAGGTACCGCGGAATATGACCCGGAACCCGTACCGAACGGTGGTTGTGCGCCGGGAACCCGTAAAGATCCCGGCAGCACCGGCCCGACAGGTTATGTCTACAACGATAACGACGGCTCCACGGCTTGGGATGTGGAAGTGGCGCTGCAGTTCTCAAGCTTCGATGGCGACTTCCATGACGCCAGTCTTTTTGTCCAGCCTCTGCCGTTTGCGGATCTTGAAGGTAATTATCCTCAGATCAACGGTCGAGGCTATCCGGACACGGTAAGCCCGGGCGAATTACCGGCGCCTACCGATAACCTAACGCCGGTGGCAGGCCATCCTGCAGGTAAAGTGACCGGCACTCCCGGTGAAATCCTGAACAATGGCGATTCCACCCAGACGATGGATTCCGTCATTGAGGTCAATCAGGGCGAGCGTCTCTTGCTGCGTCTGTCGAATGTGGGTCTTGACCGCTTCTGGACCATCACCGCCATGGGTCTGAAGATGAAGATTGTCGGTACCGGTGCACGTCAGATGCGCGGAAGTGACGGCAAAAATCTCTACCGTGAAACAGCATCACTCAACTTCGGTGGCGGTGAGACCACCGATGTCATCATCGATACAGCCGATGTGGCGCCTGGCACCTATTTCCTCCATGCCACCGAGGTGCATCAGATGAGTAATGCGACACAGCTGGATGGCGGCATGATAACCGAGATTGTTGTCAACTGAGGCTGGCCGAACTAGGAGATGAGACTAATGAAGAGCATATTCAAAAAACCTGGGCGGTTCATCAGCTTCCTCATGCTGGGCCTTGCAGGTGTCTTCAGTGCGCCGTTAACCCATGCGGCTCACGACATTCGCGGTATAACGGGTCCCACTTTCAACCTGTATGCCTATCCCTTCAATATGAACCTGCCTGAAGGCACCAGTTTATATATGTGGGGCTTTGGTGATATGGATGGCGGTGCGAACGCCACCCATGCAGCGGGTGACGGTTATGCGCTGCCGCAATACCCGGCACCCACACTGATTGTTACGGAAGGGGATAGCGTAACCATCAATATCGCCAATTACGGGGTTCCCGAGCCGGTCGGTATCGTCGTTACCGGTCATAATGCGAGTGCGGCGTGCGCGCCCTTTCCCGGCGGTGGTCCAAGCGCCTGTACGGCAGGACTCGTGACCTCATCCGCTGATATCAATGAGGCCGTGACATACACCTTTACCGCAGGATCCCCAGGCACCTACATTTATCACAGTCTGGATGGCAGCAATCCCGGACTGCATGTGGAAATGGGGCTATTGGGGGTGATGATTGTCCGTCCGTCCGATTTTGGCGCAGGTCCCAATCGCACGGCCTACGGAGTAGATACCGGTACACAGTACGATCAGGAGAATCTCTACCTTATGACAGAGGTTGATCCTGAAATCCACCTGCAGATGGAACGTGGGCACAGAAGTCATTTCACCCACTCCGATCGGCATGCCAAGATCTGGTTTATCAACGGTCGGGTGTTTCCCGATCTGTTCCAGGGAGATTACAACCCGCTCTTTCCGCATCAACCCTATGAGGCACTCGCAATAGCTCAACCGGGTGACATGGTATTGGTGCGTAATATCAATGCGGGACACGATTCCCACCCCATGCACTACCATGGCGAGAACCTCACCTTTATCGGTCGCGATGGGAAGATGTTGAGTTCAGACGGCATCGTTTCCGACCTGGGACGTTCCGACAATACCATCAACTCAGCGCCGAAACAGACCGTTGATGCACTCTGGACCTGGACCGGCAAGGGACTGAACTGGGATATCTATGGTCATGATACCGGCCATGTCTGTATCGATACGGACAATGACGGATTTGGCGATGTTGAGTCCGGCTCCACCTATGATCACGAATATTGTGCCGATCATGGCAAACCTTTGCCGGTCACGCTGCCAGGTGTGGGTGATCTTTCACTCGGTGGCTGGTGGAGTGGCAGCCCATTCCTCGGTGATACAGGTGATCTGCCTCCCGGTGAAGGTGGTCTGAATCCCTTTGGCGGCTACTTCCTGGTGTGGCACTCCCATGCGGAAAAGGAGCTGACCACATTCGATATCTTCCCCGGCGGCAGCTTGGGCTCCGTGGTTATCGTGCCTCCCGGCACACCCATCGAGTAAGCGCGGGAGGGCATGAACATGAAAAGGTCTAAAATCATGAAGCTGAGAATCAAACCGATCGTCGTTGCCTGTGCATTGGCTATGGCTGCCGGGCAAGCGGGCGCAGTCGACTATACTCTCGCGGCAAAGGCGTACAGTAAGACTATGCCGGATGGAAGCATTGTTCCCATGTGGGGGTATGTGATCGATCCGGATAACGATAGTTCCGGCAGAGGCGATTGTTATGAAACAACACCAGCAGCTGATCGACGAACATGTGTCGAAAACCTGCCCGATCCCGTGGCGCCGGGCCCAAGGCTGGATATTCCGTCAAATAATACAGCACTGCGGATTTTCCTGACCAATACGCTGCCTGAACCAACATCCATCGTGATTCCGGGACAAGAGTTACCTTATTCAGCAGCCGATAACGGACCTACATGGGATGGCCCGGTAGGCGGAACTGCCATTACCGGGGGACGCCCAGTCGGCAACACTACATTGAAAATGCGGTCATATGGCCGTGAAGCAAATCCCAATGGTGGTAGAAGGGCGTATATATGGAATAATAATCGGAATAATCCAATAACGAATTCGGGCACTTTCATTTACCACACCGGTACACACCCCCAGAAGCAACTCTACATGGGGCTATACGGCGCCATATCTAGAGATGCTGCTCCAGGTGAAGTCTATCCCGGTGTCACTTACAACAGCGATACCACGCTCTTCTACAGCGATATCGATCCTGAGTTCAATAAATCAGTGGTAGCGCCGCACGATCCGGCTTACGCTGCATATCCCCCATTGGAAACGGCGATCGAGCGTCATCCCATCTGGTTCCTGATCAATGGCGAACCCTATGATCCGAACGGGACGATTAACGCCGTGGGCACCAATACCATTACCGGTATCGATGTCAATCAGAACAATCTGATTCGTTTCGCCAGTGCGGCATCCGAAAATCATGTCCCGGTTTTCCAGGGGCTCTACGGCACAATCCATGGTGAGGACGGCTTGCAGTATATGTGGCAGGCCGGCGTGAGCGGCGCCGCGGCTGCTGAAACGGCCGCACCCATCGAGCAGTACTCGATCGGCTTGCCGCCACTGAAAACAAAGGATGTGATTGTCACTCCGGCTGTGCAGGGGATCTATTCGATCTATGACGGTAACGGTTACATGACCAACCCCACCGCCAACGAAGCCACGGGCGATGAGGATACCGTTGGCGGCATGTTCAGGAAACTGGGCGTTGCGCCCGGCACCAACCAGGCGCCGGTGGCCGTGGCCGATCAGTTTACCGTTGAATACCCTGAACTCCTGAGCAGTGATACTGAAGCGACACCTATTGCATTTCTCTTGGATGTTCTCGCCAACGATAGTGACAGCAACAATGATCCGCTGACCCTTGCGTCTACCCTAGCGCCTAACCAGCAATACGGCGATGTTGCTATAACCATCGATGCGTTCTGTAATGCTGGCGATACATCTTGTTCGGTAGAGTACGGCTACACAGGACCTGCGGGCGGTACCGAGACTTTCCACGCAACACCAGTAACCATGGCTTCCACAAATTTTGATTACGATGTGACTGACGGGAGTCTGACGAGCGGATTGGCAACCGTCACCCCGGATTATCTGCGCAATGAGGCTCCTACAGCGGCTGACCATGCATTAGTGACGGATGCCGCGACAGAGTTGCTTTTCAACGCCTTGGATGGCGCCGTCAATAATGAGCCGGGTGATGTACTGAACTTTTCGTATTCGCCTCCATTCGACCCCGTAACCGATTTGGATCCTGCAACAGAGGGAGCGCTTGTATGTGCATCGAACGGTGAATGTACATTTACGCCTCCTACAGACGGTGTGCCGGGACCTGACTCAGTCGTGGTTGCTTTTGACTATGTAGTCCTCGACGATATAAATACAGTCGGCAACCAGACGGGTGTTACAGCGTACGACGATAAAATCACGGGAACCGTCACCATCACAGTTGATCCGGTGACTACCGAGTCGCCTGAGGTCATCGACGACAACTATATGGCGGTTGTGGATACTGATTTGGTCGTTACGGCCGATCAGGGCGTCCTGTCGAACGATACCGAACCGCAGGGGCAGCCGATGACTGCAGCCTTTGACGGTCCCACACCGCCCGGTACAACTACCGAAGGCGGCACCGTGGTGTTGAATGCAGACGGCTCTTTCACTTATACGCCGCCTGCAGGATTCTCCGGTGCGGATACCTTCACTTACATCGCCAGCGATGACAGTGCACCTACCCCCAACGAGAGTCTACCGGCCACGGTGACCATCACGGTTGGCAATGAGGCGCCCGTGGCGGTTGCGGACAGTTACAGCATGACCGAAAGCAGCATTTTCAATGAAGCCGCTCCCGGTGTGTTGGTCAACGATACGGATGTGGATGGCCAGGCCCTTACCGCGAGTCTGGTGGCCGGTAGTGGCCCAAGCTGCGGTACCCTGACGCTGAATTCGGACGGCTCCTTTACCTACGAGCCCCAGATTGGCTGGAACAGCACGCTGACGGGTGTTTGCGATCCGGGTACCCTAGACAGTTCGGACAGCTTCAGCTATGTCGCCAATGACGGTCTGGTGGACAGTGCTGCGGTTAGCGTCAACATCACGGTCAATCCGCAAACAATGGCCACCGCAATCAACGATACCTTTATCCTTGATGCGCCGGCAGTGACAGAATTCACCGCAGAAAACGGTGAATTGGTCAGTACCACTTATGTCACGGCCAGCGCATTGGATAACGACCTGGGAACCGGAACCAATCCGACTGCAACCGAAGTGAATGATCCTGAGAATCTCACTCCCGGGATTGCTGCATCGGGTGAGGTCACCCTGGTAATCGACGATATGGCAATGGGTACCATCGGGACGCTGGAATACCAGTTTACCAATGATGGCGGCAACACCAGTAATGTCGCTCAGGTCAGCCTGGTACGCTATCTCGGTGTGAAGAAATCTGAGTTCAATCTGCGGGAAGACGGCGGTCTCGCCGGAAATCCGGACAACGACGACTGGCGTATCACCGGTAATGTCGATCCCACGGTGATTCCGCCGGGCAGTTCCATCTTCGCCTCCATCATCAGGCAGGGTGTCACCGATCCTATTCCGATCAATACCCCGGCTGACATCAACCCGAATAATGATATGGGGACAGTCTTCAATGTGAACAACTGGAGAATCCACATCGACAACGTCGGCAGCACCGGACCACGCGGTGATATCGATCAGGCCAACGACAGGTTGCGTATCGAAGCCCATGTGGACGATGGAAATGGCGGTACTATCATCTATACCTATGACAATGTACCGATTCATGTGCAACCCTAACTGAGTAATAACCGTCACACCCCCATCTCCGGGGTGTGGCGGTTTTCATGTTTTAAACATAGAAACAGCAGCCTATGAAAGTTGACGAGAGAAAAAGCGGCGCTCAAACACGGGATGAAGAGTTGTTACCCCAGGGCAACCCGATTATTTTGATTTTCGTGTTGTTACTGTGCCTCACTATTCTGTTTATCCTGACTTCTGCATTAGCCAACGGTGCTGAAAAAATGTTGCCGAATAAGGCAGCCGGACAAGCAGCTGTCGCAAATTGGAAACCACCCGTGGCGCATAAGGTCATTCAGCCTGAAGTGGTATCCGCAGATCTGGCGAATGAGATCGAAGACAAATGGGGTATCAGGTTGGTTAGCTTGAGATTGACTGCCGCGGGCTACATGATCGATTTTCGATTTCGTGTTTTGAATGTGGAGAAATCAAAGAACTTTTTCGATCAGAGGGTCAAACCACACCTAGTGGTTGAGCGTTCCAATGCTAAACTACCAATACCCATGGCGGCCAAGGTGGGCGCGTTCAGAACGACCAATCGGGGCCAGAACATCAAACCTAACAAAACATACTATATGGTATTCGGGAATCCGGATGCCCATGTTAAGTCAGGTGAGAAAGTGACCATGGTTGTCGGCGACTTCAAGGCCGAGCATTTGATCGTTCACTAATTCCATCATGAGATGTCGTTATGCGTAATATTAAATCTCTCCTTCGTCTTCTAACCCTGCTCATTGCAGGCGTGTCGCTGCAGAGCAATGCGGCGGTCACTGTCTACTGCTGCGACGCAAACGCAGAGGCGCAGTTCATTCAGGACCTGGCGGCCCTGCAGTCTGTCACGGTGGATTTTGCCGGTGAAAGCTTTGAAGGCGATGCCTGGGCGAGTTCGCGTAATACAACAGTGTTCAGTGTAACCAACCGGAATCTGACATGGGGGGCCAGTTCAACCGGTGTTGCAGGCATCCAAACCAGTATGGGCGGTGGTGACGTGCATGAGGGTGAATATCTGATGTTTGCCGTTGACGATACGAGCACCCATCTGACTCCCGATAAGATTACCCTGACGGCCAATGGCATTACGCTGTATGGTGTCGGTGGATGGTTCAGAAGTTCCAATGGTGCAAAACTTGCGTTCACCACGAATGGCGATGTGGTCGATTTCACAGGTGCGCAAGCCACAGTCTTCGATTGGAAGTTTCTCGGTTTTATCGACGATGGAGGATTCAGTACGCTGTTGGTGGAAACGGCCGATGAAGTCGGCAATGAAGTCAAGACCTTCTTTTCGGATGACTTTACCATCGCAGCCCAAGCCGGCGCTTTTCCCGGTCAGGACCTGCAATTCAGCAGTGCTAACTATTCAGTCAATGAGAATGGGGGGGCAGTTGCCGTCACGGTGAGCCGCAGCGGCGGAACAACAGGTGCGCTATCCATCGATTACGCAACAACGACTGACGGTAGCGCGACTGCCGGTCAGGACTTTACAGCAGTTTCAGGTACGCTTGACTTTGCCGATGGGGAGACGAGTAAACAGATCACCATAAACATCCTGGATGATGCCGTATTCGAGGGCGATGAGACAGTAGGGCTGTTACTCACCGGTACCGATGTCGGTGTGCTGAATAATGCCACTCTGACAATTGTCGAAAATGACGCGCGACCGGTAGGAAGCGTCGAGTTCAGTGGCAGCAGTTATCGCGTGAACGAAGATGCCGGTACGCTGTCAGTCACGATACAACGCAGTGGAGGCAGCGAAGGAAGCGGGACGATAGATTATGCGATCAGTGACGGCACGGCGACCGGTGGCAGTGACTACAACGCTACTTCTGGTACTTTGACATTCATTGACGGCCAGGTTAGCGGCACTTTTGACATCGCCATTACAGACGACGTCCTGCAAGAGGGTACGGAGTCGATTATTCTCAATTTAAGCAATCCGGTTTCAGTGATGCTGGGTGATCGCGATATTGCCGAAGTCTCTATTATTGACAACGAAGCATCACCAGCCATGGGGAGTATCCAGTTCAGCGGATCTACCTATAGTGTCGCTGAAAACGGCTCGGAGATAGCGTTACCGGTCGTTCGAATCAGCGGCAGCATGGGGGCTGTAAGTGTTGTCTGTACAACCTCTGACTCCAGTGCCATCGCCGGCAATGACTATACGGCAACCCAGAATACGGTAAGTTTTGCCAATGGCGAAGTTATACAAAACTGCCGCATACCCATCGTGGACGACAGTAGCTACGAAAATGACGAAACCTTACTGGTGACTCTCAGCTCTCCCACAAATGGTGCGGTACTGGGAACCATTTCATCCGCGACAGTCACAATCGAAGACAATGATCCGGTCCCTGCAGCCGGCAGTCTTCAGTTCGACCAGACAAGTTACCAGCTGACGGAGGGTGGTTCGACAGCCAGCATTACGGTTTCCCGGAGTGGCGGCAGTAGCGGATCGGTCAGCGTTGATTACGCCACTATGGATGGGACTGCCACAGCCGGTAGCGACTACACATCGGCCAGTGGTACTATCAGTTTCGCCGCTGGCGTCACAAGTGTCAGTTTCCAGGTTGCGCTCTTGGACGATGCGGTTTACGAAGGTGATGAAACTGTTTCGCTTGTTTTAAGCAATCCTACCGGTGGTGCTGTGACCGGTTCGGCAGACATGGCACAACTGACCATCCTCGATAATGAATCGGCTCCCGCTACGGGTGCCCTGGTCTTCACCGCGAGTGAATATTTTGCAGATGAATTGGATGGCAGTGTTACCGTGAGTGTTGAGCGTCAAGGCGGCAGTACGGGTGCTGCGCAAGTCAACTATATCACCAGCGACGGCACAGCGATTGCCGGTGCGGACTATGCTGTGGCTAGTGGCGCTCTGGCATTCGCTGACGGTGAGGTTTCACAGAGTTTCGAGATCTTTATCAATGATGATGCCTTTTTTGAAGGAACCGAAAACCTGAGTCTTCAGCTCTCAGACCCATTTGGGGTAACTCTCGGTGACCTGGCATCGTCTGTTATCACAATTGCCGATGACGACGATCCACCCGCAGCGGGTGCACTCGACTTTTCGACTAAGGAAGCTCTGAACAATTGATGCCTTTCAACCTTGATCCATCATTTTTTACTCAAAACACCCGTAAAACATGACAGTCTTCCTGTTTGCCCGCCTGGTTGCTGCCTGTTACCAGCATCCAGGCGCACCTTGCCTGTCATTGCGCCAGTAATGGCCGCTTTGCCAGCACCAGATTCACTAAAGCACATTTGGTGAATACGCAGTGCGCATTCTTTTCCAACCCGCGGTAACGCACCTTGGTGAAACCGAACTGGCGCTTCATTACACCAAAGACATGCTCGACTCTGGCGCGGGTCTTTGACTTGTGCCGGTTGGCTGATTGTTCCGCTTCGCTCAACTGGCGGTTACGGCAGCCTTTTTTCTGCGTAAAGTCTTTTGCCTGAGGAGCGTGTTCTTTTAGTTGTTCTCGCTGACCTGCATAGGCAGAATCTCCCCAGAGACGAGTTTCCTCGCCGTGCAGTAGATCCCCCAGCATCTGTGAATCATGCACATTGGCAGGGGTCACGGCGATCGAGTGAATCAGCTTGGTACGGCTGTCTACGCCAATGTGCGCCTTCATGCCAAAGTACCACTGGTTGCCTTTCTTGGTCTGATGCATGTCCGGGTCTCGCTGCTTCTCTTTGTTCTTGGTCGAACTCGGTGCATTGATAATGGTGGCATCCACTATGGTGCCCCGACTCACTTTCATACCGTTTTCCGCCAGATAGACGTTGACAAGGCGAAACAGCTCATCGCCCAAGTTGTTCCGCTCCATCAGGTGGCGAAACTTGCAGATCGTCGTTTCGTCAGGGACCGGCTCTGCACCCAAGTCTATCCCTACAAACAGACGCATGGCTCTTGAGTCGTAAAGCGCCTCTTCCGCAGCCGGATCGGAAAGCTCAAACCAATGCTGCAGAAAATGGATGCGCAGCATGCGCTCTAGCCCAATGGGCTTTCTGCCGGCTTTCAGCGGTTTTGGGTAGTAAGGGGCGATTGCCTCGCACATCTCGTTCCAGGGAATGATCTCGTCCATTTCATCAAGAAACTGCTCTTTGCGGGTCTTCTTGCGGTATTTTTCGAAGCCACTGGCTTCTAGGCTGTGTTGTTTCATCGCGCTTTTTTGGGGCTGGTGATCAATGTATCGATATTATGCGATTCTTGGAATTAATCAGAGATGCCCTAATAGTTATAGCGTTGATGAAACCGGCGCCAGTATTTCCGTTACGGTAACCCGGAGTGGTGGTGCGAGTGGTGCAATCTCTGTTGATTATGCAACGCTGGATGACAGCGCCACGGCATCGTCCGATTATGTTTTTGCTACGGGTACCGTAAACTTTGCCAATGGTGAGTCGGGTAGCAAAACATTCGAGGTCACGATTGTCGATGACAGTCTGTTAGAGCAGGACGAGCGTATCCGTTTGGTACTTGCCAATGTACAGGGTGGGGCAGTACTGGGTGCCTTGAGTGAGTCCTTTATTACCATATCGGACGACGAGGCACAGACCGCCTCTGCGATACTAGGCTTTTCGACAGGTTCCCTGTCTGCCAATGAAACTGCCGGCAGTGTGAATATCACCATCACACGCAGTGTAACGGTAAGCGGTGAAATTTCAGTTGATTTGTCAGCAAGCTCAGGTGATGCAGTTGCGGGCACAGACTACAACGTAACCACCGGAACCGTGCAGTTTGCCAATGGTGAGACGGAGAAGACCGTCACTGTTGAAATTCTGGACAATACTGTCACAGATGGGAACAGAACGATTACTTTTATACTGGCCAATGCTGTTGGTACGGCTGTCATTGATAGTAACAGCGGTACATTGACCCTGACGATTATAGATGATGAATCAGATTCAGGCGGTGGTGGCGGCGGCGGTGGCAGCATGGGATCATTTCTGGTGTTGTTGATGCTGTGTGCACTATCCTGCCTTCGGTTACGGGGATTCCGTGTTTGCACCGCATGTACAAGGCGAAACAAGTAATACCGGCGGTTAATTTCCGATTTGTGAGACAGTTACAATGGTTAACGATGTACGGGATACAGCAACACTACAGTGGTACAAACGAGTCATGCCGGCGGTATTATTGCTCCCGATGATATCGTTGATCTCGTTCACCACTCATGCTGATGAACTGCCAAGTATTGCTAAACGAGCCGAAACGGGAGAGGGCTTTGTCCCCCCTTTCAAACTGGATTGCATCACGCGGCCGGGAAAAAGGAAAACCCTGGGTGAACGCTTTGAAATGCTGGCCAGTTCGGGTGATCAAGGACACGATGAGCATGCCCAGCATAGAAGAATGATGATAAGCAATGATTATCAACTGCATACAGCTGACTATGCGATTCCCGATGTGCAGCTGATTTCCCATCGTGGTGAAAAAGGACGTCTCCCGGAATTGCTGGATACGGATAAGCCGGTGATGTTGAATTTCATCTTCACGACCTGCACCACGATCTGTCCTGTGTTATCGGCAAGTTTTCATCAAGCTCAAGAGATTATGGGTGATGAGAGCGATTCCATTTCGATGATCTCGATTACCATCGACCCGGACTATGATACGCCGGAGCAACTGATGAAATATGCCCGGAAGTTCAAAGCGGGTAACCAGTGGCAGTTCTACACCGGTACCTATAACGACGTCGTGAAGGTTGAAAAAGCGTTCGATATCTTTCGTGGCTCAAAAATGAACCACGAACCTATCACTCTGATACGTAAACAAAACGAACAATCCTGGGTCCGAATCAGCGGGCTTGCAAGCGCAGAGGATATCGTAAGGGAATACCGTAAAACACTTACAGCAGGAAAGTAATGAAAACAAAAATTAAGCGGCTTGCTTACCTCGGTTTCTTTATAACAGCCAGTCTGTATTCTACACTGTCCATGAATGACGCGGATATCGACTCGCGTGCCTATACAATAGGAAAACAGTTCTACACTGAAGGACTTCAGCCAAATGGCAAGCTGGTGAAAGCCACAATCCAGGGTGACATTGCGGTAGAAGGTGATCAATTGATATGTGAAACCTGCCACAGGAAGAGCGGCATGGGATCAACGGAAGGTCAGCAGGTTGTACCGGCTGTTGCGGGTAATGTGCTGTTCAAGCCGTTAAAACTACCGGTTAGCAAGCCCCCTGAGCCTCCCGTGTTCCGTGAAGGTTATACGAAGAAAACGCTGATGGCGGCAATCAGGGATGGCATAGATGCCAATGGTAAGCCGTTGGATCCGTTTATGCCAAGGTATAAGATTGATGACGAGACGCTGGATGGCTTGATGGTGTATCTCGACACACTGTCCCAAACCATGTCGCCAGGTGTTACGGATAATACAATACATTTTGCCACGATTGTTTTGTCGTCAAACAGTAAACAGAAGAACAAAGCACTGCTGGATGTTATGGAGCAGTACGTCTTACAAAATAATATCGAAACAAGGTATGAAAGCAAAAGGGCAAAGAATGCTCCGTGGCACAAGGAATGGTTGTTCAAGCCATATCGAAAATGGCAAATTCATACTTGGGAGTTGAGAGGTGAAAAAGAGAGCTGGCCCGCCCAGCTGGCTGATTACTATCAAAAACAACCAGTATTCGCTTTGGTCAATGGCATTGTTCCATCAGGCTGGGAACTTGTTCATGAGTTTTGTGAACGCGAGACCATTCCATGCCTCTTCCCTACAACATCTTTGCCTGTAATCGATGAAACTGATTTCTACACCATATATCTGACCAAGGGTGCAGTCCATGAGGCTGAAGCGGTTGCATCCTATATTACTAAAACCCTTTCGGTGAAAAGCGCTATTCAAATTATCGATAAATCATCACAATTAAGCGTGGTAAGTGCAGACACACTTCGTAATGAACTGAAAAAAGACGGTCTTGTGGTAGATGATGTCGTAATCGGGGATCCGAGAGGTTCTTCCCAGTTGCTACCTGAATTGGATAGTCAGCGTGCCGTTGTTTTATGGCTCGACCGGGAAAAGTCAGACTGGTTTATAAGTGAAGCGAGCCGACAGAAAAATAGACCGCCGATAATACTCTCAACCTTGTATTACGGTCATGACAGTAGCCGCATACCGAATGATTTAGTGAATTCTCTTGTGTTTGTTCATACGTCGAAAATGCCCGATAACACAAACAAGCTGCTGATGCGCTCAACAGGCTGGTTTAAGTCGAAGAGAATTTACGATCCTAGTGAAAAAGAGACACAAGCAAATGCCTATTTTGCATTAAAGGTGGTTGGAGATGCCGTGAAACATATCCGTGGTTATTTCTATCGAGACTACTTTATTGAAAAAATCGAGCACATGATTGACGATCTACCCTATACCTCTATATATCCAAGAGTAAGTATGGCGCCAGATCAGCGGTTTGTGTCCCGTGGCTACTACATCGCAAGGCTTGACGGTAAAGGAGGAATACGGAATATTACCGAGTGGATTGCGCCGTAATGGATTGTTAGGCAAGCAATATAAACTTGTCGGAGAATAATGGTGTCGGACATAGACAAAAACACTCCAGCAAATACCAATGCATATAGCCACGATTATCAGCTCGCTAAGCGTTACGGCATCATAAGTTTTTTTGCCATCATCCTGATAGCCGCTATTATTCTTCTTCTTTTTCGCTACGAAACATCACGCATCATCCAAGACTCTGCAAAACAGAGCAACGAGTCGCTGACTATTGCGACTGAGTATGCGCTTAATGATCACTTTGTGATGTATCTGAACCTTATCAAGCTAAATAAAAAGAAGCCGGGTGAGATGCCATTCGATCCAATGCTCGCGCGTGTGATACGTAAAATGATAAAAGATACCAATGTTGACAGGATAAAGCTGTATGATGTAAACGGGCGTGTAGCTTACTCATCCCTGCCTTCTGCCTATACTGATGAAGAAGAGGGTAACGACGGCTTTCAGACAGCGATAGCGGGTTATCCGAGAACCGTCTTAAACTATCGTGATAGTTTCACTATCTTCAGTGACAATGACAGGGATGTTAATCTGGTGCAGACATACGTGCCAATACGGGTAGATGAGAATTCGCCAGTATTGGGTGTTATGGAGATCTATTACGACATCAGCGGCTATGTCAGCCATGCAATGAGGACAATCATTGTTCTGATGTTGATAACGTTGCTGTTGATGCTGTTTCTCTACACTTTCCTGCTGATACATATCAAACGATCTGAGCGTATCATTGAAGACCAGAATCGCATCACGCGAGAAAAGAAGGTGCTGCTTGAATTTCTCACTGCCAAGATGATCAATGCCCAGGAGGATGAGAAAAAGCGCATAGCCTTTGATCTCCATGAAGACGTGGTACAGACCCTGTCCGGTGTCAAGATGCAGCTGGAAAAATATATACTGAGTCTTAATCAGCAGGAAAAGGAGGGCGAAGTCGATCAACTCTCCACGGAAATCGTGCCGATGCTGCAGAATGCAGCGCATAAAATCAGGGCGGTTGCTATAGATATACGCCCGCCGAGTCTTGATGATTTCGGTCTCAAGGCTGCACTCAACTCAGTGGTTTCAGAGTGTCATACCGAGACAACAGGTCTGGAGATTGAGATTACATTCGGACTTGAGGAAGATGATATTTCTTCGGAACGCAAGTCAATTCTGTATCGTCTGATTAAAGACATATTACATGCCATCTGTTTTGAGCAAAAGCTGATTGCCAAAGTGCAGATCAGGCTCGATCGGGTTTTAGGCGGCCTCTCTATGAAGGTTGTGGTTACCAGTAAAAAGATTGACACTCTTTACAGAGAAGAGTTGCCTGGCTATCTAACCATGATGGAGGAGCGAACGATCCTCTCTGGTGGCGAGTTCTCGAGAATGCCCAAGTACAACGATACGATTGAGGTGAAATCCATATGGGTTTTCTGAGTGGTTGGTAAGGATACTAGGGCCTGTTAACACTAATCCAATACGCCCTGCTGGGGCTGTTTTTGTGCCCAGCAAGGCAGAATGAGCGTGGTGTAGTTATGCTACATGAGCGAATGATAAAGCCGCTGGGTGCGAAAACAGCCCCAGCCTTTCAGGTTGCGCCCCGAAGGAAGTGCCCTTGGGGTGCGCCCCGAAGGAAGTGCCCTTGGGGTACGCCTTGATTGGCGCTTTTTCAGGCACAACAGGGTGTATTGGATTAGTGTTAACAGGCCCTAAGTCACTGTGATGGAGAAGGTTCAGAGCTGTTCCGTTGCGGAGTCTGCGCTCGTTGCCTGAGGAGCTGCGTCGCTGGTTGCACTATCAGCATCCACATCCGGGAATTCGGGTTCCGTTTGGGCATCCTTGGAGTCCGCTGGTGCAACAGTTTCATTCCCATTGTCGGAGCCACAGGCGCCCGGATCGGCAGAGATGGCGGTGCCGCCGCATTTAGAATTCTTGTTATCTTCCGCATGCTTCTCTGTATTGTTATCCCTTGGTTGATTTTTCGCGGACGCCTCAGATGCCTGCAGGCCAAGTCTGTCCAACAAGGCGCTGCTGTCATAACCACGTAGTGAAAGATCGAAGATCTTGAGGGATGAACCGCTGTTCCTGCGACTGCGAGACTGATTTTGTGTGGAATTCTGTTCCAAAATTTCTCTGTTGCTGGAAAATCGGGAATGGGGTCCGCCGCTGCTATGGTTTGGCGATGAATGAATTGAGACGAAGGGCAGGGCGTCATCATCTATAATTCTGACAATCGCAGCAGATGGACTGGTGATGGCGGTATTGCCGCTTGCATCGGAGAGTATCAGTGTAAAACTGCTCTCCTCCTCGTATAGACCATCGTTTATTATCTCAATCGATATTGTTCGGCGTGTCACTCCGGCCGGAAAAGACAGGGTGCCGCTGGTGTCAACGTAGTCACTGTCCTTTATGGCAGAACCGTCGATGGTCTTGTATTCGACAGATGTGCTGGCCTCAAGATCGCCCGATCGGATCGCTGTCAAGAAGACTCGGTTGCTCGACTCATTGACTTCATAACTGACCGCATCCAGATAGATCGAAACAGTCTCGATATCCGGATCATCATCGAGAATTGTGACCGTGGTGGAGGCGGGTTCCGCTATCGATGCGTCCTCGCTGACTGCTGTAAGGAGAATCTGAAAGGTCTCATTCTCTTCATGCAGAGTGTCATCGACCAGTTCGACATGTATCTCCTTCTGCGTCTCTCCCGATTGGAAGCGTATCGTCCCGCTATCGGTAATAAAATCGATATCGGCAGCAGCGCTTTTCGCCACCAGCTGATACTCCACATCAACAGTACCTGTGCTGCCTCCCGTGCGAATCAGATCGATGATTGCCTGCTGTTTCGATTCGTTGACGGCATATGCGACAGCGCCAAATGAAATAGCCCCTGTACCGTCATTGTCCAGAATAATGACCTCTGCCTCCACCTCCTCTCCAAGCGTGGCATTGCCATCCACATTGGATAGTGCGACGTAGAACGATTCATTCTCTTCATCCAGGTCATCATCATGGATGAATACCTCGAAACTGCGCAGCGTTTCTCCGTCACTGAATTGCAGTGTGCCCTTGCTGATGGCATAGTCACGGCCCTGCCTTGCCTCGTCTTCAATCGTGGTGTAGTCGACGCTGGCCTCACCTTTGCTCCCGCCTGAACGCCTGACAGTGACTATCAGTTTCTGTGTATTTTCATCCACGGAAAAGAGTGATTCATTGAACTCGATCCGGCTGTTTTCATTGGATCCGAAGTTACTCTCGAGGAGTGCAAGTGCCGCAGCCACGTCCAGCAGGCCGTAACCGAAGCTATCGTCTGTACCTGCCTCGCCCAAATCGACGGCAGAGTCATAGAGAGCGGTTTCGATCTGGGAAAGTGTGGCATCGGGAAACGCACTTTTAAGCAGCGCCATGGCCCCGGTTACATGGGGTGCGGAGAATGAAGTGCCGGAGACGATGTTATAGGCGTTGGGCAGCAGGTCTGTGGTAAAGATCAGGCTGCCGGGTGCGGCCAGCTTGGGGAAAACGCCGCCGTCACAGGCGCCTGGCCCACGGCTGCTGAGCAGTTCTATCTCGTTGGACTGATCCACCGATCCAACGGAGAGCGCACCTGGATCGTTGGCCGGACTGATACTGGATTCAGTGGATGGACCGAAGTTGCCGGCGGAAAACACGATACCAATGCCGGCTTCCCGCAGCAGCTTGATGTCTTCACTGAATTCCTGGAAACATTCATTGATGGTTGTGGAAAAGCCCCAGGAATTGTTGACCAGGTCGGGTGCGTCATCGGTCAGTGGATCACCGTCCGGATCGAGTAGCCACTGAAACGACTCATGAATCGCGCTCAGTGTCGACTCATTGGCGTTGTCGAAGATCTTTGCCGCAATCCACTTGGCCTCAGGTGCCATGCCGATTTGATAGCCGCTCTCATCACCGCCCAGTATGATACCGAGCGCCTGCGTGCCGTGGCCCACCGTATCGGCGGGCAGTTCGTTCTGTTGATAGGGGTCGAACCAACTGTTAGTCCCGCCGCGCCATTTTTCGATTAGATCCGGGTGGTTGAGCTCAACGCCGGAATCCATGATGGCGACTGTGACGCCATCGCCATCGATTCCCTGTTGCCAGAGGTGCTCGGTGTTGATGCTGATGAGATTCCACAACGGATCTGTCGTCAGACCTTCGACCCTGTCATCACTCATGGTCAACCGCATATCGATTGTTATCCGTTCCACCTCGGGCATGGCGGCGATCTTATCCACCAGATTGGCTGGCAGATCCAAGGCGACAGCATTGATGACCCAAAGTGATTTCAGGCGTGTTTTTACGCCGTGATCACGCAAAATTTTGGCGAGTTTTGCCTTTGGCCAGATGAGCTGCTCCTGCAGGCCGGTCAACAGCCTTCTGCGTAATTGCTTTTTTTGTCTCGACTGTGACTTTATGATTGCCGGTTCATATTGCTGTTTTTCATTTATATGTCTACGCAAGTCATCGATATTGAAGTCTTTTTTGAATTTTACAATGACCGGGACACGGGATGTGAGATCGACCTGTGCCACAAGTTTGTCGATATCGGCGGTTAATCCTGCGGCACCATTCAGCACGGGTTGATAGAACAGACCCGCCAAGAATACGGCAGTGAATAATCGCTTAAGCATCTTTGCCAGTCGCCTGATGGCGCGTTTATTTTTCCAGTATCGGAATCGATGGGTAAAATATGAGTAAAATCATCTGATTATCAACTATATTCCTTAATACCTCATACTTTAATGCGTGTTACTACTACCTGTTGATTAGGTATGTTACTACCATGACTGAACAGTTGAGGCAGTAGAATCCTAAATTATTTACCTGATTACTCATGAGGCTCAGCTATTGAGCCTGTGGTGCAAGCATAATGGAACCTACTGAATAAAAGAGGATTTCATCATGCCGAGAAATACTATTCAATTTCAAAAAGGTCTTGGTTTGCACGATTTTCTGGAACAATATGGGACCGAGGATCAGTGTCGATAGGCATTGTATGATTTGCGCTGGCCGACGGGCTATGTCTGCCCTGAGTGCGGCAACACAACAGGCTGTGAACTCAAAAAGCGTCAGATATATCAATGTCACAAGTGCCATCATCAGACTTCCCTGACCGCCGGCAGCATCTTCCATGGCACCAAGCTGCCGCTGAGAACGTGGTTTCTTGCGATCTATCTGTTGACCCAACGCAAGAAAAGTATCTCGGCGCTGCAACTTTCCCGCGAAATCGGGGTGAACTACAATACGGCCTGGCGACTCAAGCATAAGTTGATGCAGGTGATGATGGAACGTGAGCGTGGAAAAAAACTGGCCGGTCGCATCGAATTGGATGATGCTTATCTCGGAGGCGAGCAAGCCGGTAAGCGTGGTCGTGGGTCGCGCAACAAAATCCCTTTCGTAGCTGCTGTTGAGACGACGCGGGACGGCAGGCCCATGAAAATTCAACTGCGTCGTGTAAGGGGCTTCCGCAAACGTGAAATCGCCCGCTACGCCCGCTCCTGCTTGATGCCTGGCAGCGAAGTCTTTACCGATGGGCTTTGGTGCTTTAGTGGCGTGACAACCGCTGATTGCCATCATAACCCCATGGTGACGGGTGGTGGGCGCCAAAGTGTCCAGTATTCGTGCTTCAAATGGGTAAACACGATGTTGGGTACTGTCAAAAACAGTCTGTTGGGTACTTTTCATGCGATTCGAGATAAACATGTGTCGCGTTATCTTGCTGAGTTCGAATATCGGTTTAACCGCCGTTTCGATTCACCCGCCATGATTGAACGATTGCTTTTTGCCGCTCTTCGCACTCCACCTATGCCATATCGCCTCTTGAGAATGGCTGAGGTTTAGGGGTAATCAGGATTATTTATGTGTCGGAAACATAGACCAAACACACTTTAAACGCTTCATGGAAAGCTGATACGGCCACTATAGGATTGATTATCCTATTCATTTAACAGGTAGTTCATGCACTTTGAGGGTGATCTGCAGGCTGGGTGATAGAGACAGTAGAACCCGTGGTAGGGTTTTTATGCATTAAAGGTATGAAATCACCCCATGCAGAAATACATCCTCCCATCAATCTCATTAATCTTGTAAATCTGCTGTTATTGTATCAAGCCATATTCAGTCCCATGTGCATCGATTTAGGGTATGGAAGTTTTGTGGAACAACTGGAATTCAGATGAGCAAGAGTGAACCCAATCTGCTGGCTCGGTTATTACCAATGGTATTGTCCATATTGTTGGTATCATGCGCCCAGCACCCCGAAATCAATCAAACAGATGCTGGCAGAGTGATTGCTCCCTATCCAGCAGAGAGACCGTCGATTACGACCTCCGGCGGCGATGATGAACAGGAGTTGGTACTCTCGCAACAGACAGTGAAGGAACCGGAGTTCTTTGTTCGTGAGGGTAGCGGTAGATTCATTAAACCTGCACAGTCAGGTAAGAAAAAGACTCAACCTGCCCGTGGCGACATAACGCTCAATTTTGAGGCAGTGGATCTGCGCGAAGTGGTCAAAGTGGTCTTCGAGGAGATTCTGCGGGAAAACTACCTGATCGATGACAAGGTACAGGGTCAGGTAACCATCCACACGACCTACCCGGTCAGCACCGATGCGGTATTGCCGATTCTTGAGACTATTCTGCAGATGAACGGCGCCGTGATGGTACGTAATGGCGCACTCTACAAAATTCTGCCTGAGGCTGATCTGAAGAGTATGGCCCTGAAGTCCTCTGTTGGTCAGGGTAACGCGAAGATGAAAGCGGGTCAGGGTGTACAGATCGTACCATTGAGGTACATCACAGCCGTTGAAATGAAGAAGGTTTTGGAAAGCTTTGCCTCTCCGGCAGAGCAGATTCGGGTGGACAAAAGCAGGAACCTGTTGATCCTTACCGGCTCCTATCAACAGATCAACAATCTGTTGCAGACCATCGAAATGTTTGATGTGGATTGGCTCAGTGGTATGTCATTTGCGCTGATACCGCTGAAGGCCACGGACGCCAAAACCATTACCGAAGAACTCAAGCATCTGGTTGGTGATGGCGATGGGTCGCCATTGGCGGGAATGATCAAGCTGATCCCCATCGATCGCCTGAATGCGGTCATGGTGATCAGTCAGCAACCCGGATATATCAAGGATGTGCGCAGGTTGATCAGCCAGTTTGACCAGGGCAGTGATAAATCTCCCGACCGCCGGCTATACGTCTATCATCTGAAAAACGGAAAAGCGGAGAATATAGCCGCCATTCTGCAGAATATATTCGGTAATGAGGTTTCAGCGCCTACCCCGAGTGTGGGATTGAGCAGCAGTGACCCGCTACTACGCTCAAATGTGCGTGCTCCTACAGCGACCGGGATCGATTTGAAGAACAGTAATGCCGACAGCGAGGCTGTGCTCACCAGGGATCAGCCTGCAGCAGCTACGGCAGCGGTAGCAAGCGCCAGTATGTCCAGGCAGACGCGGCAAGAAGGACCGGATTCCACGGCGACCATCATTGCCGATCCGGATAACAATGCCATCCTGGTGATGGCGAGTCCGAAAGACTATCAGAAGATCAAGGCGACGATCAGCCGTCTGGATGTTTCGCCCAAACAGGTGCTTATCGAAGCGACTATTGCCGAGGTGCAATTGAGCGATAACCTGAGTTATGGCGTACGTTGGTTCTTCAATGGTTCCACAGGGAGCGGGCGGCCTTATAAAGGTGCATTGGGAAGCCTGCCCGGGGATGTCTCGGGTGGCGACGGATTTTCACTTGGACTGTTCAACAGCGCCAACGACCTGAAGGTCTTCTTCGATATTCTGGAGAACGAATCCTCGGTGAAGTTTCTCTCCGCACCCCAGATTATGGTGATAGACAACCAGACAGCAAGCTTCCGTGTGGGTGACCAGATACCCATTGTGACTCGATCGTCACAGAGTACTACCGATCCGGATGCGCCCATCGTTTCCGAGGTGCAGTTCCGTGATACGGGTACCCTGCTGCAGGTCACGCCGCGCATCAACGAAGGGGGCATGGTGACTTTGGAGGTCAGCCAGGAGGTCAGTACCCCCGGTACCGCCCCGGCCATTGGCGGCGGCGGCAATGTCTCCATTTCCCAGCGAACCATCGAGAGTACCGTCATCGTTCACGATGGGCAGACTGTTGTGCTGGGTGGTTTGATTCGTGAAAGCAGCTCAGGCGGCAAAACGGGTATTCCCGGTTTGATGCATCTCCCCATCGTCGGTAACCTCTTCGGCAGCACCACCAAGGACATAAGCCGCACCGAGTTGATCGTGACATTGACACCAAAGGTGGTACGGAACCCGCAAGAAGCCTACGATATATCTCAGGAACTGCGAGAAAAGATACGCGACGCCACCCTGTTTCATGATGACTTTCAACGGCGTCGGGCATCCGGCAAGTAATCGACAAAGAACTGGTGACTCATGCTTTTTCTAAGTGGCGGTGCCGAACGGCACTGACCGACAGGCATATGGAGACCAACCAGACACCTGAGAGGTCATGTGTTGTGAGACAGGAGATCAGCCCGATAGCCAAGGAGAATCTCTCCCCTGAGGATGATACCGGTGCACTCAGTTATATGGAGTCCCCGCTATGCGTCGCCCTGGTGGAGGGCGGACGACTCAGTACCGCCGATGCCGAGCGCGCGGTTCGTCTGAGAGACAACCAGCAGAGTGACCAGTCGATCGGCACCATCCTGTTGCAGCTGGGGCTGATCTCGGACCGGGATCTTGCCATCACTCTGTCGACTCTGTGTGAAGTACCCCTCATCGAGGCAAAGGCCTATCCCGATCTTTCCCATATCAGCGACAATATCTCCTCCAATTTCCTCAAGGAACATCGCCTGATTGTATATGAGGAGCCGGAGGATCATCTGGTGGCGATCATGGTCGATCCCACCGACCGGTATGTCATCGATGCGCTGGAACTGATCAGCGGCAAACAGATCAGGTTGGCCATCGGTATCGCCTCCGAAATCAACGAGGTGATCCAGACCCTGTTCAGCGAAAAGCTGCGGGAAGAGGGTGGGGAAAACGATGCGGGCATGGAACACCAACTGCTGCTCGATGATGTTGAGCAGCTAAAGGAGCTTGCCAGTGAAGCGCCTGTCATCAAGATGGTCAACCAGATCATCCAGCGGGCGGTCACTACGAAGGCATCCGATATCCATATCGAACCTTTCGAAAACAGTCTGAAAGTTCGTTACCGGGTCGATGGGCTGTTACGGGAAACCGAAACACCCTCCGTCAGCCTGGCTCCGGCATTGATCTCGCGCATAAAAATCATGGCCAATCTCAATATCGCGGAACGCCGTCTTCCACAGGATGGGCGCTTCAAGGTCAGGGTCCACGGTGCCACCCTCGATATGCGTGTCTCCACGGTACCGACGCTGCATGGTGAGAGTATGGTACTCAGGTTGCTGCAGAGGGATCATGTCAATCTTGACTTTGCCAGCCTTGGTTTCGATAGCACGATTGAGACACGGCTCTTGGAGATACTGGATCGTCCCCATGGCATCGTGGTAGTGACCGGACCCACCGGCAGTGGTAAGACAACCTCCCTCTACGCCGCGCTCAACTATCTCAACCGGCCGGAAAGAAAGATCCTGACTGTCGAGGACCCAGTGGAATACAACATCGAAGGGGTCAACCAGATTCAGGTCAAACCGAATATCGGCCTGGATTTCAGTTCGGCGCTACGTTCGATCGTGCGACAGGACCCGGATATCATAATGATCGGCGAGATTCGTGACCAGGAGACGGCCCAGATTGCGGTGCAATCGGCCCTCACCGGCCACCTGGTTCTCTCCTCGCTGCATACCAATGATGCCGCGGGCAGTATCACCCGGTTCATCGACATGGGGATCGAGCCGTTCCTGCTGACCTCAACGGTAAATGCCGTTGTAGCTCAGCGCCTGGTGCGAAATCTCTGTCCCGATTGCAAGGCGCCCTACGATCCGCCGCCGCAAGTGGCGGCGCGTTTCGAAACATTCCCCGGCCGCGCCACCCTTTACCGGGCAGTCGGTTGTGAGCACTGCAGCGGCAGCGGCTATCGGGGTCGCAGCGCAATCATTGAAATGATCGAGCTATCGGAAGGATTGCGCTCTCTGATCCTCCGGGGCGGTGATAAGAACGTGTTGGCTGAGTGCGCGAGACGCGAGGGTGCCCGTACCATGTATGAGGACGGCGTACAAAAAGTGATGCGGGGCATCACCACCCTTGAAGAGGTGCTACGAGTCACTCAGGAGAGCTGAGCATGGCCGTGTTCCTATATAAGGCTGTCGATGCAGACGGCAAGGTCGTGGAAGGGGAGCTGCAGGCGGTCAGCCGCGATCATGCCGTTAACCAGATCCACCTCAATGGACAGGTGCCGATACGTATCGAGGAGAGCCGGCAAAAGAGCCGAGGCGCACCACGCAGAAGCTTTCAGCGCAAATCGGTCCCCGCCGCACAGATCGCATCATTTACCCGGGAATTGGCGACACTGCTGAAATCGGGGCAACCCCTGGATGGTGCGCTGGCGATACTTATCTCCATCGCCGGTGAGGAATCACTGTTCAGCCAGCATCTGACCAGCATTCGGGACAGTCTGAAAAGCGGTAACTCGTTTGCCGACGCATTGGCGAAAGAGGGGGGGCTGTTCAGTAATTTCTATGTGCAGATGGTAAGGGCGGGGGAATCCGGGGGTGCGCTGGAGAGCGTCCTGGCCCGATTGGCACTGCATTTGGAGCGTGCCAAAGAGGTGCGCAGTTCACTGATATCCGCGCTGATCTACCCCGCGGTTTTGCTGTTTGTGGCGATTACTTCGATTCTGATTCTGCTGACCTATGTGATACCCCAGTTCAGCGAACTGTTCAGTGACATGGGGCAGGCCCTTCCCATGTCGACACGCATCACCATGGGTATCGCCGGATTTCTTCAGGACTACGGCTGGGTAATGGCCCTGGCGGTGATACTCCTGATCTTCTTTTTCAAGTGGCAGATGAGCCGCAGGGTAAGCGCCAAGCGGTGGCATGCCAGACTGCTTGTGCTACCTGTCGTCGGTCCCATCATCAAGCAGGTCGAAGCCGCCCGTTTCTGCCGGACCCTTGGCACCTTGCTTGAGAATGGCGTGCCATTGCTGAGATCCGTGGCAATCGTGAAAGATACCATCAGTAACCATGTCATTGCCGATGGCATGGATCAGGTCGTAAACCAGCTGAAATCAGGCCGAAGATTGGCCGATCCGCTCACAGAGCATGCCCAGTTTCCCCTGTTCGCCTTGCAGATGATCCGGGTCGGCGAGGAGTCCGGACAGTTGGAACCGATGTTGATGCAGACCGCCGAGATCCTCGACCAGGAGACACAGACCCTGATCAAGCGTGCATTGAGTCTGGTGGAACCGGTGATGATCCTGGTGTTGGGCCTGATCATCGCGGGTGTGGTGATGTCGATTCTGGTTGCCATCCTGGGTGTGAATTCACTGGTTGCGTTGTGAGGCAGTTATGAACGCGAAATTCAGTGACACGCGGACATCCGGCAAGGGGTTCACCCTGATCGAAGTAATGTTGGCACTGGTGATACTGGCCATGCTGGTCAGCCTGACACCGCCGCTGTTCGAGAGGGCATTCCCTTCGCTCAAACTCAAGGCGGCTACGCGGGACCTGGCCCAGGAGATCCGTTATATCCAGCAGACTGCAATCATTACCGGTGTGCCCTCGAAGGTGCAGTTCGACCTCCACAACAATGCCTATCAAAGTGATCAGGTCAACAGTGGTGAAGTACGACACCTGCCCGATGGGTTGAAATTTGCCCGGAATAAACCTGCCATAGGGATAGATGGAGCGCCGGTTCTGGTGTTCCAGTTCTTTCCGGATGGCAGCTCGACTGGAGGTATATTGATTCTCGATAACGGCGGACAGCGTTTCGCCATTGCTGTGGACTGGCTGACAAGCCGGGTCCGGGTCCTAGATCCCGAAGAGCTTAAGGCGAATGCCCCATACCAGGTCTGAAGGCATGTCGTTGATCGAGGTGCTGGTGGCGTTTGTCATTCTAAGCATGACCATGAGTGTGATCCTCAGAATCAACGCCACAACCCTGCGCAACCACCAGGTTACGACTGACTATCTCAAGGCTGTCCAGATAGCCGAATCAAGGTTGGATCAGATGGCTGTCGATCGAAGCAACAGCAACCTGAATGAACAGGGGAGTGAACAGGGAGGGTTCAGATGGCACTATCTGCGACAGCCCTATCGCGGCTGGTCAGTCGAGAAAAAACTGGCGGTGCCTCTGCAGCCCGTGGAAGAGACCTTCGCTATCGCATGGGAAGCCCCTGGTGGTGAAAGAAGACTGACATTCACACGCATAGGTCTTGTATATGATAAACCCTAAGCGAACCGTTGCTGCAAAAATGCCGCGCATCGTTTTGACCGTTGTTGGTGGGGATGTGAATGGGGAAGATCATCGCAGTGGAGGCTTCACGTTGCTGGAAGTTATTGTTGGCAATCATCATGACAACCTCGGTGACAATGCTGTTTAGCAATCTCAAAGGCTGGGAGAGGTTAACTGAGCATAGTGATGCCGTGCTTGAGGAACACTTGATACAAAAGAGAGTCACTTCCATGATTCAGCACCTTGTGCCGCTGGTCTGGCGGGATCGGAGTCAGCGTTCATTGGCCTTGACCGGGGAGGCGCGACAACTTCAATTTATTTCCAAGGCCCCGCAACAGTACAGGGCCGGTGGATTGTTCGAATATCTTCTGGTGCAGGAAAGCGCTTATCAACAGGGAATCAGCCTGGTGCTCTATTTTACTCCGTTCGATCCGAATGCCTCGCAACTGACGCTGCCTGGAAATGGATCTCGCCGCGTCCTGATGACCGGATTGGAAGCGCTTGAGTTTTCATACTTCGGTAGTAAACAGGAGCGGGAAACTGCTGGATGGTTCGACAGTTGGGAAGCCGGCTCGGCACGCTATCCAGAATTGATCCGTTTGAGTCTGCGTTATCCAGACGATGAGGATGGACCGCAGGAACACTATTATAGAGTCCACCAAAATTATCCGATGATTGTACAGCGACCATGATGATGAGGGAGAGGAGACCACATTCCGGCCAGAATGGCTTTGCACTCGTACTGGTGCTATGGCTGGTCGCCCTGCTGACCATCGTCGCCGCCAGTTTTTCCACCCATTCCAAGGTCGAGAGCAGATTAACAGGCAATGCAATTGATGCGCTACATTCAAGGTTGCTGGCGGAGAGCGGTGTTAATCGGGCAATTCTTGAGCTGATGGTCAAAGATGCGTCGCAACGATGGAGCAGCAATGGTCAAATCCACCAGCTTGAATCTGATCTGGGCAAAGTCAACATATCCATCCGCAACTCATCCGGTCTGCTCGATCTGAACAGGGCGTCAAGAGAGCATTTGGTCAATCTGTTTGCATTGATAACTGAAGGCATTCAAGATCGAGAGCTGCTTGCCGATCGCCTGGTTGACTGGCGCGACGGCGATGACTTACGTCATCTCAATGGCGCTGAGGATGCGGATTACCGGAGTGCCGGCCATCCTTATACCACAGCGGGTCGTGACTTTGTTAGTATCGATGAGCTCGCTTATGTATTGGGATTTGATGCAGTCAAGGTAGAGCGCTTGCGTCCCTATATCACCCTCTATTCCAATACACAAAATGTGGATTTACGCTATGCGCCTGAGAGGTTGGTATTCCTGCTGAAAGGTAAGGAGGCGACAGGTGAAGTACTGGCGGGTGTCATTGATCACATCGACAGTGACCTGGCTGATCTGGAGATGGAAGAGGATGATGGCCAAGCTGTTGGTTCTGCCTACCGTATACAGGTTGAAGCTTCTTCATCACAGGGTGCAAGAACTCAATTGTTGGTTGATATCGACCTGAGAGGTCAAGACAAGACACCTTATTCAGTTCGTTCCTGGCACGATTCGTTATGAGCAACAAAACCCGTTAATATTAGCCAATGGCAACGCAATCCCTGAAATATCAACTCAGTAATTTCTGGTTCTGGTGGAGTGGTGAGATCAGTATGCTCATGCCGGAGAGGATTCGCACGCTTGTTCGGGGCGGAAAGCCGGCCCAACTTCTGTATAAGGATGAAATACTGCGTATCGTCAACCGGGGATTGAGCGGCGAAGAGGTTGTCGAGAACTATCTTCGGATTATTGACTTCAACAATCCTGAACACAGAAGGGTACTCAATAACGCCAGTGAAATACGCCTCTGTCTGGAAGCTAAAAAATATCTCTTCAAGAAGGTTACCCTACCAATCGAGACGGAAGAGAATCTGCGCGAAGTGCTTGCATTCGAAATGGATCGGCAGACTCCATTCAGTGTTGACCAGGTCTACTATGACTATATTGTGAATGCACGCGACAAGCAGAACCGCACACTCGACATCACCTTGATTCTTGCGCCGATCGATAAGATATCTTCGGCGTTGAAACAGTTGGAGGAAAACCAGGTACGAATCAATGCTATTTCTCCCTGTGAGGAGATAGATCCCAGTTTGAACGAGGTTAATCTTTTGCCTCCGGGCAAACGGGAGAAACCATACAAACGCTATCGTCTGCTCAACCTGATTCTGTTTTTGATCCTGCTACTGTTGTGTATTGCTAACCTGACCCTTCCGCTCTGGCAAAAATCCACACACCTGAAACAACTTGAAAGTGAACTGGATGGGTATAAATCTAAAGCCACACAGGTTGCCGCACTGAGAGAACAGGTGTCATCGGCGAGAAATGAGAACTTTTTTCTAGAAGAGAGAAAACAGAAAACCAAAGCGGTTCTCGACATACTTCTAGAATTGACCCTGCTACTGCCTGATGATACTTGGGTAAGTAATTTCGAAGTCAGGGGCAATACCATTCATCTACACGGCCAATCGACGGCATCGGCTTCTCTGATCCCAGTTCTCGAGACCTCAAAATTATTCCAGGACGTTACCTTTAGGTCACCGGTTACAAGAAGTAAAAAGAACAATACAGAACGATTCCATATCTCCGCGGAAATTGCTACAGACGAGGAGGGAGAGGGTTAAATGTTCGATAATCTGACTCCCAGGCAATCGCGCATATTGGCTGTGGCCATTCTGATCGTTATATTGGCGACTGTATCGGTTTTAGTGCTCTATCCCGCCTGGTCAATGAATACAACATATAGTGTGCGGATAGAAGATACGCAATTCCAATTACAACGCTATCAGCGAATTGCCAATCAGGATGAGCGCTACCAGCTTGAATTTAACAAGCTCAAGCGGGTGCAGCAGTCTGACTCGCGCTATCTGCAAAGCAAAACCGACTCGCTGGCAAATGCAGAGCTTCAGCGCAGGATCAAACAGGTGGTGGCGGCTGGGCAGGGAGAAATCATAAGCACACAGACTGCGCAGATATCCCAGGAGGAGATACTCAACAAGGTGGCTATCCGTGTCCGGATGAAGAGTACCCTGGAAAATCTTAAACAGATAATTTATCAACTCGAGTCACAAAAGCCTTACTTGTTTATCGAAAACATCAGTCTGCGCAGCAGGCATATTCCGCGAAGGAGACTGCCGAAAACAAAGGAGATCGAAAAACAGTTAAGAATGCTGGATTTGGAATTTCTCGTCGTTGGCTATATCAAGAACGGTGAGTCATGAACAGCTGGAAACATAGCTTCAATACCATGACACCCTTGCTCTTGCTGGCTATAGGCGCCGCGTGCGGTTATCTCTATCATCAATGGAGATCACCCGCAAACCATATGGGCGCAATGACTGAACAGGCGGGTGACCAGGACAATTCGCGGGCAGATGCTGATAACAAAGAGAGAGTCAGATTCGTAGCTGTTTCATTAAAGGCATATGATGAAATAACTGAGAGACCGTTGTTTGTCGAAGGCAGGTTGCCTCCTGCCAAACCTGAGCAGAAAACAAGCTTGTCCCGAATTCCACGCAAGCCACTGAGGCTGAAGTTGGAAGGTGTTGCCATGATGCCCGAAAATAAGGTGGCAATCATTCGCGACCTGGATACCAATGAGCTGCTGCGCGTGTCCCAGGGAATGAACAAGAATGATTGGAAGGTCGAATCTGTCGACAGTGAAAGCGCAACCATCACACGAAAGGGAGAACGGTTGGTACTGAAATTGGAAATAGACGACACATCGGTCAATAAGCGAAAATTACCGATGAGAAAGCTACCCTTCAAGCCGTCGAATCGCTGATCTGCAAGGATGATATGACGGCATTCCCCATATTGCACTGATGGATAACGCCTATCTGCTGATCGGTGTTTCAGTTTTGATGCACGTGGCCTGGAATCTGATGGCGCGCCACGTGGATAGCAGGGCGAACTATCTTTGGTGGGGATTGCTTGCGCATCTGGTCATGCTGGGGCCCTACGCGATTTGGCACCTACTCAACAACGCCGACTGGAAAACGCCACTGCTCGTAGCCCTGTTGTTCTCATCACTGGCCAACACGCTATACTTCATAGCGCTGAGGCGCGCCTATCACTATGCACCCGTGGCTTTAGTCTATCCATTGGCGCGCAGCTCTCCAATCCTGATTGCAATCTGGTCATGGCTGTTTTTTTCCCGTGCTATATCCCTTTGGGAAGGTGTCGCGATCAGCGTCAGCGTATTCGGATTGTGGATACTCGCTGCGTCATCACGCCATGGAGATGCCCGGCATGCGCTGCCGTGGACTGTTGTGGCTGCATTGTCGACCAGTGTCTATTCTCTGAGTGACAAAGTGGCTGTCCAGTACCTCCCTGGATTTGCCGAGCAATTGGGATTCATCAGCATAGGTTATACGACATCTTTTGTGGGACTCACCTTGCTGCAACGAGCAGAGACAAACAGCTGGCTGCCACAACCCCGTCCACCGTTGAGATATATCCTTTTCGGCGGTCTCTTCATAGGCACAGCCTATGCTTTGGTGGTAAGGGCCATGAATCAGATGCCGGCAGCCCATGTTGTTTCTTATACCAATGCGGGAATCGTTTTGGCAGTCTTGCTCTCAATCCTATTGTTCGGCGAGCGGGACCATTGGCGACAACGGCTTATGGGTGCGCTTGTAGTGAGTAGTGGTCTGGCGCTGCTGGGCTGGCTTGCTGATTAGCCAGAGTATCCGAGACTAGAGACTGAGTGCGATCTTTATGGCTGCCAAACACAATGGATAGGTTAGAATAGTGGGGTAATCGAGTCGGCTGACTCGTTGAATCAGATCGAAAAAGGGTAACGAATTTAATTCTATGAATGACAATATCAAGATCAGCATTCTGTTTGTTTGCATGGGTAATATCTGCCGCTCACCCACGGCTCAGGGTGTGTTTCGTGACATCGTCGAGAAACAGGGGTTGAGTGACTATATCGCCACCGATTCCGCGGGCACCATCGATTTCCATACAGGTTCCAAACCGGACCGCCGGGCACGTGAGACAGCAATCAGACGGGGACTCGATCTAAGCGATTTACGCGCCAGGATTGTCACGTCGGAGGATTTCGAACGCTTTGACTATGTCATTGCAATGGACCAGTCCAACTATGCGGACCTGGAGGCGCTCTGTCCGCCGGGCAGGGAAGATCGTCTGCATCTGTTTCTGGATTTTGCACCACATCAACCTGTACGTGAAGTGCCCGATCCCTATTACGGCGGCGCCGCAGGTTTTGACCGGGTATTCGATCTGGTGGAAGAGGCCTCCCGAGGTCTGTTGGATAAGATCATGAGTCACCACTTCGCCTGAGGCGCTATCATCTCTCACCGGCAGGCGAAAGGGTGATCGAGCGAGAGATGTAGTGGGCAGGCTATTCGCTCACTGAACAGAACCTTGCTCCATCTCTATGGCGCAAGGTTTGGCCGATCAATCTCCATTACTGCTGTCTATGCTCTTCCCGTTCGCTTTTGTCTTTGATTCGGCAGTTGCGGTTGCCGCCTTATCTGTCTGCCCCGCAACGGCGGTTTGACTGCTCTGTTGGACTCTCTCAGTCGTAACCGGTTTGCCGGTTTCAGTGTCAGGTTGTGTCGCTATCGGTTTTGCGGCCGGTTTTTCTATCCTTTTCGCGGTCTCTACCTGCTGTAATTTCGGCATTTCCGGTTTCTTTTCGTCCGTTGTCCGTGGTCCCGGATTTTTTTCAGCCGTTATGTGTGGTTCCGGCTTTTTTTCAACAGGCGCCGGTGGATTGTCGGAAGAAATCTCCGGTTTCTTTTTCGCAGGCGCCTTTTCACCCTGTTGCGGTTTGGTTTCAATCTGAACCAGTTTAGGACCTGGCTCGGGTGCTTGTTTTTCCTGCCTGGCCGTTTCCGAGACGGCCTGTGTGGCAGTGGATTGTGTTGCCTGATCCTTCCCGGGTTTGGTTCTTGCCGCCGGTTTCGGTTTCTTGTCGGCAGCAGGTTTGTTTGCATCAGGAATGCTCTTCGCATCTTGCCTGGTTTCACGCTTGCGTGGCGCTTCCTTCGCCTCATGCTTGGATTCATCGACCTTTGTCCCTTTTGTCGTTGAGTCCTTGTCCTCAGATACACCGTTGGCTATTGATTGCTCGTTGCCTTTCTCTGCATTGGTACGGCGTCTGCGACCGCCTCGACGACCCCGACGCGATCCCTTGGGCTTCGGAGTCTCGCCGTCTGTCTTATCCGCCTGAGCAGTACTCTTGTCCTGGGGCTTTTTCTCCTTGGTCTGTTTTTCAGCTGTCTTGGCCGAAGATTTTTGCGGTTTTCTTCTACCTGTTGTAGATGTTTCCTGTGTGCGCCGCTCGGATCGTTCACCGCGCCTATTCTCGCCGGCGCCGCCTTTGCCACGACTGGCCGCCTGTTTTTTACGTCCTTTCCCTGCCGTTGTTGACTGGCCGCGGTCAGTGCTCTGGCGCGCCTTGGCGGCACTTTTCTTTGCCGGTTCCTCTTTGGCGGGTTCATCTGACTTTGAGGTGAAGATACTGAAAATCTTCTTCAAAAAACTGCCTTCACCCGTTTCCGCCACCGCCCGGGCTGCTTCACTCCTTTGCGGGGCTGGACTCGCTGGCGCGATGGATTTTACTGCGGGTTTTTCTGCTTGCGGTTGTTTGGACTTGCCGAAATCCTGGACCTTCTGTTCGCTCTCGTCGGTGACCATCTTGTAACTCGATACGGTATCGTCATCCGCAGGCAGGTCGCCCATCCGCACCCGCTCAATGGTGTAATTGGGGGTATCAAGATGGATGTTGGGCAGCAGTACGACATCGATGGACTGGCGCCTTTCAATGTCGTGAATCGCCTGCCGTTTCTCATTCAGCAGAAAAGTGGCGATATCGACAGGGAGCTGAGCAACAATGCGACCGGTATTCTCCTTCATCGCCTCTTCTTCGATGATGCGCAATACAGAGAGGGAGAGTGATTCCACGCCACGGATCGTGCCGTGTCCCTTGCAGCGGGGGCAGACCTGCTCACTGGCTTCGCCCAGAGAGGGGCGCAGGCGCTGGCGCGACATCTCCAGCAGTCCGAAACGGGAGATTCTGCCGATTTGCACCCGTGCCCGATCCTGTTTCAGAGCCTCTTTGAGTCGATTCTCCACCTCGCGTTGGTTTCGCGATGGCGTCATATCGATGAAATCGATAACGAAAAGTCCGCCCAGATCCCGCAAACGCAGCTGACGGGCGATCTCGTCAGCCGCTTCAAGGTTAGTGTTCAGGGCGGTCTCCTCGATATCAGCACCCTTGGTGGCTCGGGCGGAGTTGATATCGATAGAGGTCAAGGCCTCGGTGTGATCGATCACGATAGCACCGCCGGATGGCAGGCTGACTTCCCGCTGGAATGCCGATTCGATCTGGCTCTCGATCTGGTAGCGGCTGAAGAGCGGGACCTCGTCATCATAGTGGCGCAGCTTCTTGCTGTATTGCGGCATCACCTGATTGATGAAGCGATCGGCCTGGCTGAAGACATCCTTGTCATCGATGACGATCTCACCGATGTCGGCGCGCAAATAGTCTCGGATGGAGCGAATGATGACGTTGCTCTCCTGGTAGATCAGGAAAGGGGCCGGCTTCTCTGCAGAATGTTCAATTGCCTGCCAAAGCTGGATCAGGTAGTCCAGGTCCCACTGCAGTTCCTCGCTGTTCTTGCCGACACCTGCAGTGCGTACGATCAGTCCCATGTCGTCAGGGATCTGCAACTCGCTCATGGCTTCACGCAGTTCGGTACGATCCTGACCTTCTATTCTGCGGGATACGCCCCCGGCGCGGGGATTGTTCGGCATCAGCACGAGATAGCGTCCGGCCAGAGAAATGAATGTAGTCAGGGCGGCCCCTTTGTTACCACGTTCCTCTTTCTCGACCTGGATAATGACCTCTTGGCCCTCTTTGATCGCCTCTTGTATATTGACTCTGCCTGAGGTGCTCCTGGCTTTTTCGGTGAAGTAGGTCCTGGCGATCTCTTTGAGGGGGAGGAAACCGTGGCGTTCAGAGCCGTAATCGACAAATGCGGCTTCCAGACTGGGTTCGACGCGGGTAATGCGTCCCTTGTAGATATTGGCCTTTTTTTGCTCCCGACCGGGGACCTCTATATCCAGATTGAATAGTTTCTGGCCATCAACGATGGCAACACGCAACTCTTCAGGTTGAGTTGCGTTGATCAACATACGCTTCATTGTTATGTATCCATGCAGCCATCGAGGGTTATCGCCTGGCGTTACGCGGTGAACTCCTCAACGACGGAACCAGGCAGTAGCCTTTCCTGCTCGTCATCTGTAGAGCATTACCACGCAAACCCGTGGAACGGGTTTCTATTCCAGGCTAGAAAACTAGCTCAGACGGCTGAAAAACTGTTAAAGTTCGCCGCTTGGGATCGGCTGCTGATCGAACTGAAAATATGGCGCCCAATGCAAAGGGAGAGCAACATGGCCAAGATCTATCGGCCCGGCATCTATTCCCGGAGTATGGTCCTGCTACGGACACAAACTCGAAAGCTGCAATGGCGCGGAGGGTTCAGATTAAGAGCCAGATATCCAAAGGGCACCTGTGCGCTTGGCTGGATAACCGCTTGCGCCTAAAGCAATTTTTTCGGCAGCAGGCGGTTACATACCGCGCGGGTACCGGCTTATATGGCTAGCCACGGGCCAGTACCTGAAAAACTGATGATGAATATAGCAACCTTCAACCTGAACATCAATCGATACGCATAAATAATCGACGCTAAATGTCAGAATCAAAAAAGAATTCTCCATCGGTTCGGATTGTCGAGGTGGACCCGGAATATGCCGGACAGCGAATCGATAATTTTTTGATGGGTCAACTCAAGGGCGTACCGAAGAGTCATATCTATCGAATCTTGCGAAAAGGCGAGGTCAGGGTTAACAAGGGCAGGGTCAAAGCGCCTTATAAGATCCGTACCGGAGATCTGGTCAGGATACCTCCGGTACGTACTGACAGAACAGAGGTTCCACCTCACCCATCGGAACAGCTGCGCGCCACCCTTGAACAAGCAGTGGTGTTTGAAGATGAGCGCCTGCTGGTGCTGAACAAACCCTCCGGGATGGCGGTACATGGGGGCAGTGGAGTGAGTAGCGGCATCATAGAGGCCCTGCGCCTGGTACGGCCGGATGAGCGGCACCTGGAGCTTGTGCACCGATTGGATCGTGAGACTTCAGGCTGTTTGCTGATCAGTAAACGTCGCAGCAGCTTACGAATCCTGCATGAACTGATGCGTGAAAACCGGGTCGATAAGCGATATCTGGCTCTCCTGGCCGGTAGCTGGCGCAAAGGGACTCGGGTAGTGGATATGCCCTTGAAAAAAAATACCTTACAGGGTGGGGAGAGGGTGGTCAGGGTGGCTGCCGAGGGCAAGCGGGCTGAAACCCGCTACAAACGCCTGCAGCGTTTTGAGGATGCAACATTGGTCGATGTGGAACTGATTACCGGGCGGACGCACCAGATTCGTGTACACAGCGCCTGGCTGGGATCACCGATTCTGGGTGATACCAAATATGGTGAGGATGATGCCAACAAGCGTATGCGGCAGATGGGTTTGAGACGGCTCTTTCTGCATGCCCATCAGGTCAGTTTCCGCTGGCCTGGAGAGAAACATGACCTGATCGTTAACGCTCCCCTGCCTCAAGACCTGGCAGAACTCTTGGAAAATCTTAAGTAAAAAGATGAAGTATGAATTGTTAGTCTTTGATTGGGATGGAACTTTAATGGATTCAGAGGCGCACATAATCGAGTGTGTCGAAGCTGCGGTGAGAGACCTGAATCTGCCGGCGCCCAGCCAGGATGCGATTCGAGACATCATCGGTCTTGGATTGCTCGAAGCAGTCAATAGCTTGTTCCCTGGCGGTAGAGAGGGCCTGCATCTCGAAATCGCCGCCCGCTATAGGGTTCACTTTTTCAACAACAACGGCTCTCCATCGCAGCTTTTTGAAGGTGCCCGGGAGGTGCTCGATGAGCTGTCGCACCAGGGTTATCTTTTGGCAGTCGCTACCGGAAAGGGCCGGAAAGGATTGGACTATGCCCTTGAGTCGACCGGCCTGGCCGACATTTTTCATCTGACCCGGTGTGCCGATGAAACCTTTTCCAAACCCCATCCGGAAATGTTGAATCAGATTCTCGAACAGACTGGGATTGAACCTCGACAGGCCCTGATGATAGGAGATACGGAGTATGATCTTGAGATGGCCGTCAATGCCGGCATGCCCGCTTTGGGCGTGACCTACGGCACCCACAGTCTGGAGCGATTGTTAAAACATAAACCACTCGCTTGCGTGGACCGTATTACGGAGATTCCCATATGGTTGAACAGTGGCTGAACCGAGTCATCGGCTGTTTTTGAGATGATTGATTCATAGCGTGAAAGAAACATTCAAAAATACATATTTATACACTGCTGTCCCGTTAAGGAGAGAATAAGAAGGCCTGAAGACCAGTTTGTTTTGTTACAATGAGTTCACCACAAACCATTGAAAAACAAAAAGGAAATCAGGCCTTGAGTCACCATAATACTGTGTTTTCACAACTTCTGAAACTAATACCGAGACATGAATTCGAGACCCTTGCAAAACAGCACCATACAGGCCGTTCTTTCCGAACAGCCTCACGTTGGTCGCAATTCGTAACCCTGGCAATGGCGCAACTGTCAGGTCGAAACAGCTTACGTGACATCGTTGACAGTATGTCCGCGCAAGCCCATCGTCTTTATCACCTCGGTAGTGCAAAACTGTCACGTTCCAATTTATCCCGCATCAATGATGGTAAGCCATACGGGCTGTATGAAGCTTTGTTTGGAAAGCTGTTGCATCGCTGTCAGGGTGTGGTTCCTGGTCATGATTTTCGTTTCAGCAACCCACTTTATTCGCTGGATGCTTCGACGATCGATTTATGTCTGTCTGTTTTCCCCTGGGCTGATTTTCGCACGACGAAAGGAGCGATAAAACTGCATGTTGGGCTGAACCACTCGGGCTATTTGCCGGAATTTGTGACGGTGACAGAGGGTAAGGCACACGATGTAACTGTCGGGCGTGCCTTGAAATTCCCCAAGGGGAGTATCGTGGCGGTTGATAAGGGTTACAACGACTACGCTTGGTATAACCAACTGACAGCAAAAGGGATATTTTTTGTCACTCGCCTGAAGACCAATGCAAAGTACCGTACGGTAAGCCGTCGATCAGTGTTGAAAAGTAAGGGATTGACCAGCGACCAAACCATTGAGTTTACAGGTGCGCAGACTGCCAAAAAGTGCCCAGTACCATTACGTCGTATCGGCTATCGGGATGCGGAGACCGGAAGGCGTTATGTGTTTCTCACCAACAATTTCGAGCTTGCTGCCAAAACGATTGCCGATATATACAGGGCAAGGTGGCAGGTTGAATTGTTTTTCAAATGGATCAAACAAAACCTGAAAATCAAATCATTTGTGGGTACCAGCAAAAATGCGCTTATGACACAGATCTGGATTGCATTGTGTGTCTATTTGCTACTGGCCTTTCTCAAGTTCCAGTCGAAGTTGCAAAAAAGCATGCAACAAATATTACGATTACTACAGCTTAATTTGTTTGAAAAACGGGATCTGATGGCATTGCTGCGAGGTGATCCACCCCGCGAGGGCCAACCTGATAATAATCAGATGGCTTTGCTTTGAAAGTTAGCGGGACAGCAGTGATATTTATATTATTTACTCAAAGGTATTTCTTATGTCTGAAAGCAACAAGGGAGCACATAGGAATCAGTCCGAGCCCAGTCGATGGGAACGGGATCTGCTGAACCAGATGGTGATGGCGACGGTGACGGAAAATCGTCGCAGTCGCCGTTGGGGAATCTTCTTCAAATTGCTCACATTCGGCTATCTGTTTTTGATACTGGGGGTATTTCTCTGGGGCGATAAGCTGCAGGTGGCGAAAACCGACGCGGAGGAGCATACCGCACTGGTCGAAGTGAAAGGCTTGATCTCCTCTGAGACCAAGGCGAGTGCGGACAACATTGTCACCGGTCTGCGTACTGCATTTGAGGATGAAAAGACCAAAGGGGTCATTTTAAGGATGAATACACCGGGTGGCAGTCCGGTCCAGTCCCGTTACATCAATCGCGAGATAATTCGATTGAAAGAAAAATACCCCAAGATTCCGGTGTATGCCGTGGTCGCGGATGTCTGTGCCTCCGGGGGCTACTATATCGCTGTTGCCGCCGATAAAATCTATGCCGACGAGGGCAGTCTCGTCGGTTCGATCGGGGTTTTGATCAATGGATTCGGCTTTGTCGACGGCATGCGGGAGCTGGGTATCGAACGACGACTGCTCACCGCCGGTGAGAACAAGGGCATTCTCGATCCTTTTTCACCATTGAACGAGACCGATAAAGGTCATATCCAGCAGATGCTGGATCAACTCCATGAGCAGTTTATCGCTACCGTCAAGGAGGGCAGGGGGGATCGTCTCAAGGATGCGGAATACCCGGAACTCTTCAGCGGACTTTTCTGGAACGGAGAGGAGGCCAGGGAGATGGGGCTGGTCGATGAGTTCGGCAGCAGCAGTTATGTGGCCCGAGAGGTCATCGGTGCGGAAGAGATAGTCGATTTTACGCCGAAAGAGGATGTTTGGGAGCGCCTTGCGCGTAATATCGGCGCCGGTGCCGCGGAAGTGCTGACCACAATTGGCGGATTGGGTGGCGGTTTTTCAATCCGATAACGGCTGGTATGGAACGTTACGCCAGGGTCTAGCAGATCCTGGGTAGGGGGTCATCCTCCAACTCTTCGAGGATGCGCGCCCCTCCCAGGTCAGTTTCCAGGATGACATAGGGATCTTCCTGTCGCGTCTCACCGATCAATGCCGCCATGTCGCCACCAGGCAGGTTTTTCCAACGTTCCAGGGCCTCGACTGCCTGATCGGCGGCAACCGCGGCTACGACACGTCCCTCACAGGCCAGAAAGAGCGGGTCATAGCCGAGCATCTGGCATACGGAATCGACCGGGTCGCGCACCGGAATGGCTGCCTGATCAAGTCGGACCTGCAAGCCTGTGGCCCGGCAGATTTCATGGGCCACGGTTGCCATGCCTCCCCGTGTCGGATCGCGCATGAAACGCAGACCCGGCAAATCGAGCAGGGCTTGCGTAAATGGCAGGACTGAGCCTGCATCGGATTTCACGTCCCCCCGCAGGCCGAACTGTTCACGCGCCAGCATTACGGCAATCCCGTGATCACCGACTGGACCGCTGACCAGCAGTTTGTCGCCTGGCTCGATCATACTCATGCCAAGTTTCAGCCGATCACTGCGTAGGCCGATGCCGGTTGTCGCCAGATAGATTCCACCACCCTCACCGCGCCTGACCACTTTGGTGTCACCGGCTACCACCTGAACTCCAACAGTGTTTGCGGCTTCGGCGATGCTCTTTATGATGCCTTCCAGCCGTGCCACCTCGAAACCCTCCTCAATAAAGGCGTTGAGACTGAGATATTTCGGTATCGCACCGCTTACCGCCAGATCGTTGGTTGTGCCATGGACCGCCAGGGAGCCGATGTCGCCACCGGGAAACTCAAGGGGTTGAACGGTAAATCCGTCGGTGGTGAAGAGCAGGTCGCCGTTTCCCAATCCGGGCAGCATGGCGGCGTCCGCCTGGATATCCAGATTGGGATTTTTGAAATAACGGGCAAACAGGGATTCGATCAGCTCCCGCATGTAGCGCCCGCCATTACCATGGGCAAGCGAGATGTGTGTATCCTGAAGCGTCATAAAAAGCCCCGCCGCAGGGGCGGGGCAAGTTTTTTATCGGTTGGATTGTCGTTATTGGCTTTCTGCCGGAGCCGCCGGTGCAGCTGGAGCTGCCGGGGCGGCATAGGGATAGCCGTATCCATAGGCCGGATAGCCGTAGCCATAGCCGGGATAGCCATAACCATAGCCGGGATAACCATAGTAGCCGGGATAGCCGTAATAGCCGGGATAGCCCCAAGGTCCATATCCAGGCCCATACCAGTCGTCGTCATCAAACCAATCAAAAGGACCCCAGAATGCCTGAGCGGGTAGAGTAGTCAACAGAACGGATCCGGCGATTGCAGCTACAGCAACAGTTTTTAAGGTTTTTTTCATGGCACAATGTCTCCTTCATATCACTTTCTAGTATCTCGTCAGGTGGTGAGTTACCACCCAGCCTCAACACCCCATCTATTATTGTGTCGGTTCATGGCCTGTTGTGGTGCTGTTCCTTGAACCTGTTAAATACTATATGCCAGTGATAGTTTTTTTGCTTGATTTAAATCACTAAATCATTGCTGTCCCATTAACTTTTACAGTAGAGTCAGTTGATTGCAATCATTTGTTTTGTCATTGATTGGGTCTCCTCGTAGTAACGCCATCAGGTCTCGTTTTTCAAACAGGTTCATCTGTAATAATCGCAATATCTGTTGAGCACTTTTTCGGATTTTCGACTGGAACTTGATATAGGCAAGCAACAAATAAACACACAAAGCAATCCAGATTTGTGTCATCACAGCATTCTTACTGGTACCGACAAATGATTTGATTTTCAGGTTCTGTTTGATCCACTTGAAGAACAACTCAATATCCCAACGAGCCTTATAAATCTGTGCAATGGTTTTGGCAGCCAGCTTGAAATTATTCGTCAGAAAAACATAATGCTTGCTGGTTTCAGGATCGCGGTAACCGATACGACGCAACTTAATTGGACACTTCTTTGCTGTGATTGGCCCGGTAAATTCAATGATTTGATCTGATGTCAGTCCTTTGCTTTTAATCACTGGCTGGCGGGATATCACCCGATAAACTGCATTGGACTTTTGACGTGTAACAAAGAAAATGCCTTTTTTATTCAGTTGATTATACCACTCGTAGTCGTTATAGCCTTTATCGAAGGTCACAATACTGCCTTTTGGAAAATTCATCAGCTTGCCAATATTGACTTCATGCTGGTTGCCTTCGGTGACAGCAAAGAACTCGGGTAAATGACCTGAATGGTTGAGTCCAACATGTAATTTTACTGCCGCTTTTGTCGTGCGAAATTCAGCCCATGGAAAAACTGACAGGCATAAATCAATGATACTGGCATCCAGGGAATACAGTGGATTCTTAAAACGAAAATCATGCGATGGTGCTTTTGCCTGGCATCGCGTCAACAGTTTGCTAAACAACTCTTCATAAAGCGTGTAAGGCTTGTCATTGTTGATGCGAGATAAACTCGAACGCCTAATCAAACGACTACCCAGGTGATAAAGACGATGCGCCTGTGCCCCGAGATTATCAACCATATCCCGCAAACTGTTTCTACCGGAAAGTTGTCCCATCATCATTGCCACGAACTGGCTCCAGCGGGAGTTTTTACGAAAAGCCCTGCCTGTATGATGTTCTTTTGCCAGTGTTTCAAATTCATGTCTCGAAATCAGTTTCAGCAGTTGCGCAAATACCGTGCTATTATGTGAAATGGCCTGGTTATTCCTTTTGATTCAATGATTTGTTTGCGCTTTTATTTTATCCAAATGTGAATAACCTGGGCCTCCTAAATCTCAGTTAATGGGACAGCAGTGTCATTAAATAATCGATCTTTAATATTCCAGGTTCTAAAGCAGTTCAGACAGGCGTTTGAATGCCGTTTCTATCCCCTCCTCATGGTTGTAAAAATGGGGTGAGAAGCGAATTCCACCGCCGCGAAAAGCACACACAACCTGCTGCTGCATAAGGCCTTGATAAAGGGCATGGTTATCTCTGTCGGGTACGCGGAATGTTACGATTCCCGCCCGTTTCAGTGGTTCTCTCGGGGTCAGCAGTTCAAATCCTGCTGTGTCCACTTGATCGATGACGAATTCGGCATTTCTGATGATGTCTGTAGAGATTCTATCCAGTCCGAGCTCGTGGATGAGACTCAGACTTGCACGCAGTGCGTGGATACCCAGCATGTTCGAACTGCCGCACTCAAATCGTCTCGCGCTATCCGCCGGTTGCCAATCGATACGATCGAAATCCCCCATGGATTCCACCATATGCCAGCCAAACTGGTGCAGCTTGAGTCGTGGCCGCAGTGCCGAGTCGCAATAAAAGAGAGCGACGCCTTCCGGTCCCAGCATCCATTTATGACCGTCAGCCACCACGATATCGGCATGACACTCCGACAGATCGAAGGGGAATGCGCCCAGACTCTGAATGGCATCGACCACGAAGATCACATCATGGCTCCTGCAATACTCGCCCAGACCCTTCAGCTGCAGTCGCTCTCCTGCCGCATATTGAACAGAACTGACTGACAATAGTCGTGTTTTACCGTCACATAGTGCGATCAGGTCTTTTTCCGGATCTTGACTCTGATTCAGATCCAGTAACCGTAGCTCGACGCCATGGTTCCGAAGTGATTCCCAGACGATGCGATTGGAGGGAAACTCCTGGCCGATCGATACGATATTGTCACCCGGCTGCCAATCGAGTCCATATGCAATCATCGACAGGCCTTCGGATGTGCTTTTCAATAAGGCAATGTCATTATCTGACGGCGCATGGATCAACTGCGCCAGTAAGCTGCGCAGTTCGTTCTCGACCCCTAGCCAGCGCGCATAGTGGGAGGAGCCCTTAAATCCGTTTTCCTGTGCAAATCGAACCACTTCGGCGACGGTGCGTTCAGGCCAGGGTGCAACAGCGGCATGGTTCAGGTAGATCATGGCCGGATCGAGTGAAAATAGTGACACAAATGACCTCTATGTTATGTTGCCGATGATTTGGCTTACCCGGGAGACAATATGCAGGCAAAAATCTTACGGCATGATGCGTCAAACGAGTACTTTTTCCAAGAAGGCTGCTATATCGACGAACTGTCGAATCTCGAGGAGGATGGCGAACTGTCGATCGCACGCGCCAGGGTTGAACCCGGCGTAACCACCCGGCTGCATCGATTGAATCATAGCGCTGAGCGCTACTGCATCCTCAGTGGAACGGGAAGGGTGGAGGTCGAGGGCCTGCCGAAACAGATCGTTACTGCCGGGGATGTGGTGCTGATTCCCCCGGGCTGTTATCAACGGATAAGCAATACGGGCCACGAGGATGTGATATTTCTTGCGCTTTGCACACCGCGCTTCCAACGGAGAGACTATATCGAGCTGGATGAAACTGAAATCATATAAAACTGTTGAAGGGGCTGATATTTAAAGGTATTAAACATTATAAAACAATAAGATATACATGATAGTCCGCCAAGCGAACGACCTATAGCGGAGTCGTCCGTTTAAACAGATCATTAAAAACCAGACGAAATGTGCAGTAACTAATACAAGCACAGATACTCGGCATAGGAATGTTGCAAGTAACTGTAAAATATATAAAAAATGGAATGTGCCAAATAGTGGCGGATAAGTTTTTTTGACAGGGATCACATAAACACTCAATGATCGTGAAAAAGGTATATAATTAAATCATGAAATATTAATATATGCCGCTAATATCGATAGAGAGGTTGTGGTCAAAGGCTGATGATCGATAGTCATTGAGAATTGTCAGTGACCATTCATGGGTTGTTCGTCATTATATTATCAATGACTAATACGCGAGTAGTGAGGTGTATCATGTCATTTCTGAACTGTAAACATCTTCGAGGTGTTGTCACACTGGCCGGTGTGCTTCTGATCGGCGGCATGCTGCTTGAAGTCATTGCGCATTGGACAGCTTCGAACTTTGTGCTGCTGATTCTCCAGCCGATTGCATTGGGAATGGTATTGATCAGTCCGCTTGTGATGCTGGTTGCAACGGCACTGAGTCTGATCCCCGGCAAGAGTTTCAAGGATTGTATCCAATAGCTGGCAGCTGGCAGCTGGCAGCTGGTTGATGGTTGATGGTTGGACAGGTTTATTGCTTATTCAGCCAGCAACCGCTGTGCATCGCCAGGTTCCAATCCAAACTCCTCTTCAACCATCTGTAGCCAGCGTTCTCTCTTGAAGGTCTGCTCGTCCGGTACATTTCTGTGTACCAGATTGATGTGGCAGTCGATGCAGCTTTTGCCTTGAGTCTCTTCCCGATGGATAGTATTGGTATCAGCCCGTTTACCTTGAATCGCTTCCAAAACGTGGCAGCGTTTACAGGTGGCCGAGTCCCTGGCCTTGAACCATTCTCTGGCAGCGAAAGCGGCCTCCGGCAGATGCAGGGTATTGATTACCGGATCATCGTAATCCGGTCCAAACAGCTTTCCCGAGATCTGGGTCAGGAGATCCTTTCCGCCAAGAAAATGGTCCCACGTGGCGGCGAATACACCTTCGGAAACATGACAGTCGCCGCAGGATGCGCGTACACCGGATACAGGATTGTAGTGAGTCGATGAGCGGTAGGTTTCTGCCGCGATTTCCATGGAATGACAGGTGGTACAAAATGCTTCGGAACTCGTAAGCTCATCAAATTCAATCAGAAACAACATAAATCCGATTCCGGCAATACCGCCGATAACAAGTGCTATGAGTACATGCCGGGTAATAAAAAAGGGCAATTTCCACTTACTCATCGGCTTGCCTTTTTACATCGTAACCGAGGATCGGGTTGGATTTTTGCGGTTGCTTCAGCCATTGGTGATGATCGTTTGAGGTTACATGTGCCTGGATCAGCTCGTCGGCCTTCTCCTCGCCGGCAATCCTTTCCAATTGAGGTAGAAACCGGGAATAGAAGTTTCTTCCGACCAGATACATACCCTCCCACCAGGTATGATTGGCGCTGGCCATTGAGGCGCCATGGCGTGCGCGAGCTCCCTCATCGTGCCACAACTCCCAGTAGATGAATTCGATCGGTTCGTCAAACGGGGCAGGTGTCAACAGGCCCTCGGAATAGAGGGCCTGCATGATCCGTTTTGCCGGAATACCGAATTTTTCATTGAACAGTTTTACCACGTCGTCAAACTGATTCATGAAGCTCTCTGTGAATGCCTTGCTGTGGCACTCCAGGCAGACCAGTTTCATCGCCTGACGTCTGCGTTTTGGAGATGCGACGGCCTTGACCTTTCCCATACGTCCGTCTGCCTTGCTGATTTCGCTGCCGCGTCGGGGAGGGGTGTGAGATTCGGGAAGTTCGATTTTTTCACCATCTTCGAAAACCACCAACTGCTGCCTCATCGAAACCGGTGTGTTCAGGCTCCACGCATTGCGCATGCCGACATCGTGGTTTGTCTTCAGTTTACCGGCAGCGCCCATATGACAGGTTACACAGGTGGCTGCGGCAACATAGTCTTTACCCGCAACCCAGTTGTCACTCTCCAGGGCCATTTCATCCCTGTGCGCTTCAAATTGCATACCGTGCTTCGATGCTTCATAGATCGCTTTGTCGGGTGAGTCGGGCCCTGAGTGGCAGCGGATACAGGCGCTGGGTTCCCGGGCCTGAGCCTTGGAGAAGCGGTGTTTGCCGTGACAGGATGAACAGGAGCCCCTGGAGCCGTCAGGATTGATCCTGCCGATACCGGAATTGGGCCAGGTTCGCGGATCCAGGGAACCATCGGCCCGCACCACCACCTTGGAGCCGTGGCACTGATCGCAACCGGCAGCCACGATGGCATCGCCGCCAACATGCCCCGCCAGGGCGGGCAGCCTGTTTTCAATGATGCCTACCGCCTCGGAATGGACCGATCCCTTCTGCTGTTCATACTCTACAGTGTGGCAACGGGAACAATCCAGGGGGGAGACGATGGTGGCGATGACCTGTCCTTCATGGGTGATCGCATCATTGTCGTCGACCGAGGCCTTGTGACAATCGAGGCAGTTGACACCCGCCTCAGCATGAGCACTCTTACGCCACTGCTTTGCCAAACCGGCTGAACTCTTCTCATGGCAGCTGATACACTCCTTGCCCGAGGGGTCTCCCCATTCACTGGGGTCTACGCTGACCTTGGCGGCAAAGAGTTCTGGAGTACAGCAGATTAGAATGCCGAGTAGAAAACGCCTCAATTGGGATGGACTCATTAACGGTCTCCTTGAGCTGGAGTGTCAATTTCTATCCGAGCCAGATACTGCCTGAGGCCTTAATTCGAGTTTGTGAATTCTAGATGACAGTCCAGCTGTTTTGTTCTTCTTTCTACACGCCGAAGGTATGGCGTGCCACATAATCCTATCACGATGTTCCGTCTTTCCAATGATAATTATCATTCATGATCATTTAAATTATCGTTTTCCATAAATCATAAGTCATCGGAGGCGGGATAAAACCACCAATAAAATACAGGGTATTTACTAATTAACAGAATTAATCTTCTGAGCTCAGTCAATAACGCTTCGTTTTTTTGTTTGGCATCATCACCATTGTGTGTATCATTCCTAAGCGAGAAGAATAAGAAGTAGATAAATTCTCTCATTCACTAACAAACAATAAGGAGGGAAACCATGGAAGCAGTTTTTGCTTCGAGGGCAGTTCACGTCTTAAGTCTAGTCTTTTCAATATTTCTATTCCTCATGCATCCGAGCAGTGTCACGGCCGGCACAGACGAGCCGATTCACCATGTCTCCTCGGAGGTCTGTAAAAATTGTCATAAAGAGATCTACAACCAATGGAAAGGTTCGATGCATGCCCAGAGTACGGCATTAAAAGATCCTATTCATGCCACCTTCTACAAAAAGGTCGTCGGCAGTCCGGTGGAAGAGGGGGTTAAGCACAAGGCATCGGGGAAATATCCGATCTGCTTGCAGTGCCATGCACCAAACGCGGCTGTTGACAAGACAACCAAGCTCGATGCCAAGCCAGCTTATGCAGAAGGGGTCAACTGCGTTGCCTGCCATACCCTGGCCAAATTCAAGGGTACCAGCGGCAAGAATGGGAAGCTGCTGTTGGGACTCAAGGCCTATGAGCGCAAAAACGAGTTGCAAGGACCTCAAGGTTTCAACCAGGGACTGACGAAACTGGTCGCGGCTGACGATATGTTCGGTGGAGCAGGCAGTGATGATGACTCGAAACCCAATCCCCACACTCAAGGCGAGGTGGAACTCGACGGCAAGAAGATCCAGGCCCTTCCGATGGCTGCGAATCCGGGATTGATAAAAACAAACGCGGCCTGCATGGGTTGTCATGACAAACGCAACAATCCCCATGGTGTTCCGCTTTGCCAGACGGGCAATGAGTATGCGGGCAGCAACGTCAATTGCCAATCCTGCCACATGCCTGTCGCCGGTGGTATGGTTGATCACAGTATGGGCGGCGGTCACAATCATGCCATGTTGAAACGCAGTGTGGTGTTCACCCTCGATGCGGTAAAGCAAGGGGATAGCCTGAATGCCACTGCCAAGCTGAAGAACATGCAACCGCACAGTCTACCCACCGGGGCGCCGTTCAGAAATATCTATCTGAAACTCACGGCTTACGACGCATCGGGCAATGCCATCTGGCAAAATGCTGAAGGCCATCCCGCGAAAAGCGATCCCAAGGCCTATTTCGCCTACCTGTTGGCCAATGACAAGGGTGATCCGGCAATGCCGCCGACCGCGACCCAGCTTGGCGTCGATTCGCGGTTAAAGCCTTATGAAGAGCGAATCCTCTCTTATCAGATTCCCGCCAAGGATGCGGTACTCATAAGGGGTGAGCTGTTCTATAACCTGCTCTGGCCGGTACTGGTAGAAAAATTCAAGCATCTGCCGGAAGACTTGGTGGCACCGGCGTCGATAGCCGTAGCAGAGGTGAGTCTCTAATGTAGCAAAGTCCTCGCACCGGTGACAGCCGGTGCGGGGCATTCGATAACTGGTTCGGGGGGCGTTATGTGCAGGTTAAAGAGTACTACTCTACGTCTGGCCTCGCTGATGCAGTTCATCTTGTATCTGATGTTTACCAACACCCTTACAGCATCAGAGAAGATAATCAGTTCAACGGCCGATCACACTAAGTTCGAAGCGCTTCAACAGGTCTTCAGTACAGCTCCGGAAGTGACTAAAGCCTGTCTCGAGTGCCATACTGAGGCCGCCAGGCAGATCCACAAAACCAAACATTGGAATTGGAAGTTCACCCACCCGGATACCGGGGAGGCGTTGGGCAAGCAGACGATTGTAAACAATTTCTGCGGCGCTATTGAGACCAATTATGCCCGTTGTACAAGTTGTCATGTCGGTTATGGCTGGAAGGACAACAGCTTCGATTTCAGTTCTGAAACCAGTGTAGACTGCCTGGTCTGTCACGATACGACGGGGACCTATAAGAAGTTTCCAACCGGAGCGGGGCACCCACCCTATGTGGACAAGCCCTTCCCGCCAAAGAGCAGTAAGATATGGAAAGCGCCCGATCTTGCGCATGTGGCCCAGCAGGTCGGCAAGACCAGCCGTAAGACCTGTGGCGCCTGCCATTTCTATGGCGGCGGTGGCGATGGCGTCAAGCATGGCGATCTCGATTCGAGTATGACCAACCCGAATAAGTCGCTCGATGTGCATATGGGCACGGATGGACTGGATTTCGTTTGCAGCACCTGCCACCGGAAAGATGGGCATGATGTGTCGGGCAGCCGCTATACCACCCAGGCCAAGGATACACAGGGTATCGATGTGCCGGGTCGCGGTGACAATGTCCGCTCAACCTGCGAGTCCTGTCATGACCTCAAGCCTCATTCTGTCACGGTAAACAACAAACTCAATGACCACACCAACAGGGTTGCCTGTACAACCTGTCATATCCCCGTCTATGCCAGAGGCGGCAAACCGACAAAGACCTGGTGGGACTGGTCAACGGCAGGGCGAATGACCAGTGACGGTAAACACATCAAAACAAAAGATGCGCAGGGGTATGTCGACTATGTCACCAAAAAAGGCTCTTTCGAGTGGGGTGAAAACCTGATACCTGAATACGCCTGGTACTCGGGCAATATTCGTTACAAACAGCTCGATGAAAAGATCGACCCCGGCAATATCGTGGCCATCAATACCTTCGAAGGGGGTTACGATGATCCGAATGCCAGGATCTGGCCGTTCAAAGTCATGCGGGGCAAACAGCCCTATGACAAAGGTAACAGTACGCTGGTGACAACCCATCTGTTTGGCAAGGACAGTGATGCGTATTGGAAATCCTTTGATTGGGATAGGGCGATCAAAGTTGCCATGAAAGCCAGCAATGCCGGTTACAGTGGTGAATACGGATTCATCGAAACCACCTACCACTGGCCGCTGGCACATATGGTCGCTCCCAAAGAAGAGGCGCTTGACTGTGAAGCCTGCCATGCAAAAGATGGCAGGCTAAGCAAGCTGACAGGATTTTACATGCCTGGCAGGGACAGTTATTACTGGGTTGACCTGATCGGTTGGCTGGCGGTCTTAGGTACTTTGGGGGGTATTTCAATCCATGGCCTGGGACGCCTCTTCTCAAAAGCCAAACGGAGATAAGTCAATGAGTCAAATCTACTACTTTTCGCTCTTTGAACGCCTATGGCATTGGTCCCAAGCCCTGCTGATTTTCGGCATGCTGATAACCGGATTTGAGATCCACGGAACCTATCATTTATTGGGATTTGAGCAGGCTATCGACCTGCATACGATCATGGCATGGGTATTGATCGGTTTGTGGCTGTTGGCGCTGTTTTGGCACACGACCACTGGGGAGTGGCGCCAATATGTGCCGAGCGACCCGGACAGTATGCTGGCTATGGTCAAATACTATGCGGTCGGTATTTTTCTTGGTACACCGCATCCCTTCCACCGGAAGCGCGCGGAAAAGCACAATCCGCTGCAAAGAATGGCTTATTTAATGTTAACCATGATCATCTCACCGATAGTCTGGATCAGTGGACTACTCTATCTTTTCTATCAATACTGGCCTTCTATCGGATTACAGGGGGTGCCCCTTGGCCTGGTTGCCGTAGTGCATACCATTGGCGCATTTGCGGTACTTTGCTTTATACCGATCCATCTTTACCTGGCATTGACAACCGGGGAAAAGCCTTTTGGTAATTTGCTGGAGATGATAGTCGGGCATGAAGCCAGGGATAGTTAACCCTACGTATGACAATGTGAGTATAAGATCTGTCGGTTGGCAGAACAACTGCAGGATGGATGCTGCAGTTATAGTTAAATAACTATAAAAGGGTGATGATTTCGGAAAATCTTTTTTGATTGTTTCTAACGGGTGGTCAATTACTTGATAATTTAAAACAATTGTCAATTCGAGTTGGTTCGATGCGGATATCCATTGTTCACGGATATACTAAGACTTTAATTAAAATCCATCAGTGCAATTATCCTGTGAGGAACAACATGTCTTATTTCATCAAGAAGACCATCCTGAATATCGCGGTCATTTCATTGTTGATGTTCCAGCCAGCTGCACATGCCGCAAAACAGTGTAAGGGACTGAGCAAGTCGAGTTGCAATGCAAGTGGTAATTGTACGTGGGTCAACAGCTATAAAACCAAGACCGGAACCAAGGTGGGTGCCTATTGCAGGACAAAATCGGGGAAAAAGACTGCTACGGAGCAACAAAAGAAAAAAACCAAGACCGTAAAAGAAAAGAAGTCAAAGAAAAGCAAAGCAGGTAATAAAACCAAGGAAAGCAAAAAAGATAAAAAAGATAGCAAAAAGAGCAAGGACAAAAAAAAGCAGAAGAGTAGCAAGTAGCCCTGTATAGTAGGTTGGCTTAGTGTTAACAGGCCCTGGATTAAGGATACATGTAGTGTTGATTTCTGTTGTTGACTGTTCGACAGCGAAAGTCATTCTCTAGATGAGGGTACGACACGCAGCATTACAGATTCCCCATCTCTTATCACGGTCATCTCTGTCTCTTTGCCAGCCTTCAGTCCTGCCAGTGCGTTCATGAAATCGTGAATCGTCTCGATCTTTACACCGGCGAGTCCTACCAGGATATCCCCGTTTTGGATACCTGCCTTTTCGGCCGGTGCATTCTTGACCGCACCCTGCAGCTTAACCCCTTTGATTGATTCGTCCTGACCATACGCGGGTATGGTGCCCAGATAGGTGCGTAGGTGTTTTCGTGATAGGCCGCTATCCTTTCGCACAACTTCCAGATAGTCGGGTTCTGTTTCTGATCGCGCCAGGGATCGGGTGATACCCGTCATCAATTGTGCAACCCTTTGCATGCCTTCGTAGTTGAGCTGGTCGGGTTTATCCCTCGGGGTCGAGTAGTCCTCATGAGCGCCAGTAAAGGCATTCAGTATTGGGACGCCTTTCATATAGAAGGGAGTCGAATCGGTCGGCAGGTAGGGGTCTGCTTTGGTCGCAATGGCAAGGCCCACCGGCACATTCCTGCGTTCTATCTCGCGGGACCAGGTATTGCTCGAGCCGGTGCCCTGGAGATAGAGTTTCTCCCGCAGATGGCCAATCATATCCATATTGAGATAGGCGCTGACCTTGCCGCTCAACATATCGCCATCAGACAGCTGGTCGGCGAAGTGGGCCGATCCGAGGGTGCCAAGCTCCTCACCCGACCAGGCCGCAAACAGAATGTCGCGTTGGCTTCCCAGTTTGCCTGACCTTTTCAAGCCTGCGAGATATTGGGCACTCTCCAGCAGAGCGGCCACGCCGGATGCATTGTCGTCCGCGCCATAGTGGATCTTACCTCGCTCATCCTCCCTTGCGAGGGAACCCGATACCTCACCATGCCCAAGATGGTCCAGGTGTGCCCCCAGTATTACCGTTGCTTTATTTGAGGGTGTATCAGCAGTCAGTCTGGCAATCACGTTACGCCCCCGACTTTTTTCCCGGATGATCGCAAGATTGGCGGAAAGGGCGATACCGGGTATGTTGAAACCTTCAACCGATTCCCCTTTGTCGAGTTCACGCTGCAGTTCTGCCAGATTCCTATCGGCAACAGCCAGGATGTGTGACGCCAGCTCATCGCTGACCGAGATGGCTGCAAGGGAGCTGCTTGCGCTCTTTGCATCCATCTCGAGATCCACCAATTGTTGTTTTGCTTCGGCCTCAGGGCCGGTTACAACAATCAGTCCCAGCGCGCCTCGTCGTTTGGCGACAGAGGCTTTGTAGGCCAAGTCGGAATAGTGAAGCAGATGACGCCTCCAATTCGCGGGTACCGACTCCGGTTGATATCGAAATACCATAACCCACTTGTCTTCTACCTCCAGATCACCATATGAGTCGTAGTCAGGTACTTCATCCAGCCCTGGTGCGTCAATGCCATAACCCGCAAAGACGATGTCCGATTTTACGATTTGCCCACTACGGCTTATGGCCAAAGGGAGCCAATCCTGATGCAGCCGGATCGACTGCGTGTCGTTCAGGCCGGAAAATTCAAGGCTGTTGCCATCACCCAAGGCAGCGCCCGTGGTAAATGGGAAGGATTGAAAGAAACCATCATCACCTGCCGGTTCAAGTCCCAATTGGCGGAATGCTGAAGCAATATAATCTGTTGCGCGTAACTCACCTTCACTCCCGGTGAGTCTGCCTTGCATCTCGTCACTGCTGAGTTGCATGACATGTTGGCGCAGATCATGACTGCTGATGGTATCGGAAGTCGTCGTCAAATTGGCGGAGGATACCCCATGTTTCTCATAACCATCCTGATCATCAAGGCCTAACAGGCGGCGGGCTTCCTGATCGTTCCAATCGGCAAGAAAGATCTGACTGGTTTTGTCGGTTCCGCGTTTCGATGTCCATGAGAGTCGATCACCATCCGGTGAGAATACAGGCAGTCCGTCAAAACCCATGCTATGAGTGACACGGACCGGCTTGTGATTACCTCGTGCATCCACTAAGTAGAGTTCGAAATTGGCAAAACCCTCCTGGTTGGAGGCAAAGATCAGGTAGTCGCCGCTGGGATGAAAGAAGGGCGCCCAGGACATAACGCCTGTACGGGTGAGCTGCCGTTCTTCGCCGCTGGCAAGATCCATGATGAAGATTTCAGCCTGGCTGCCATCCTCTGAGAAGCGGCGCCAGGTGATTTTACTGCCGTCGAAGCTGAAAAAGGGACCGCCGTCATAACCCGGTGAATCGGTCAATTGGCGTATATCAGAACCGTCGGCGTTCATCAGATAGAGATCCATCATGAACGATTTGTCGTGTTCGAAGAGCTTCTTTTCCGCCTCACTCATATCACCGGCATATGCTTGCCTGTTGGATGCAAAGACGATCTGCCGGCCATCGGGAGAATAGGCGGCCTCCGCATCATAGCCAACGGTGCGGGTCAGATTTTTGCGTTTACCTGTGGTGACTTCCTGTTCGTAGATGTCGAAATTCCGATCAAAGTCCCAACTGTAGCGGCGCTGCTGGCCGGAGGCTCTGAAATCCAGTTCCTGCTGCATCTTGTTGTGGGCGTCGGGATCGTCATGAGTGGATGCATACAGCACCTTATCATTGGAAGGGTGTATCCAGGCACAGGTGGTTTTGCCGTAACCTGGGGATATGCGTTCCACATCACCGCTCTCCAGGTTCATCAGGTAGATCTGGTAAAACGGGTTGGCATCGTCACGCTCCGATTGAAAAATCATTCTGTTGCCATCAGCATTGAAATAGCCTTCACCAGCCCGGCGGCCCTCGAATGTCAGTTGTCGTATATGCAACAACAGGCTTGCTTCTGACTCAATCTGGGCGACTGCAAACGCGTGTACCGATGAAAACATCAATGATAGAAAGGTGGTTCTGACAATACCCTTCAGCATTTACAGGCTCCTTGGCTTTTTGTGTCGATGAGTTTACATTTTAATTGTACATGCAAGACCCAACTGGGAGTATGCTTGCTTGGAACACCCTGCAAGCCACTAATAATTATGGTGAATTATGGGAACTGGCTGTAATTCCGGATTGACATGGTTATTCATGAGTTACGGAGATTGACATGAAATTGCTTGGGTAGGATACCAGTGAAATCAGATCAAAAAACAAAGCACTGAATGCATATTATTCGCCATAAAGAGAATAGGTAACTGTCCGATAATAGATCGATGTGTTGCGCAAATTACACATCTTTATAAAAGCAGATGATCCTTGGGAATAAAATTCATTAACCATATAAAAATTAGGAAATTATTAAAGATGAAATACTTGATAGTCGTGTGTATGCGGCAAATGTTTGCGCTTTTATTTGTATTATCATCAATCTTTCTAATCAAACCGGTTTCGGCGAATGAATCTGTCAATAGTTATTTTGATCTGTCGTTGGAGGATTTACTGAGTGTGGAGGTTACCTCCGCTTCCAAGAAGAAGCAAAGATTGAATGAGGTTGCGTCAGCAGTTTATGTCATCACCAATGCGGACATCAGGCGCTCTGGCGTAACCAGCATTCCAGAAGCGCTTCGCCTGGCGCCGGGTATCAATGTGGCCAGGTTGGATGCAAATAAATGGGCCATCACCAGCCGGGGATTCAATAATCAGTTTGCCAATAAGCTCCTGGTATTGATCGATGGCCGTTCAGTCTATACGCCAGTCTTCTCCGGCGTATACTGGGATGTACAGGATACCATGCTGGAGGACATTGACAGGATTGAGGTCATCCGAGGTCCAGGCGCATCTCTGTGGGGGGCAAATGCAGTCAATGGCGTTATCAACATCATTACCAAACCTGCCAGTGAGACTCAGGGTGGTATGTTGGTTGCAGGAGCGGGCAATGAGGAAAAAGCATTGGTGGGCCTGCGCTTCGGCAGTGAGCTGAATGCGTCCACACATGGTCGTTATTACCTCAAATTCAAGAGCAGTGATAGCTTTTATGCACCTATTCTGGATGATCAGGCGGGTGACGATTGGGATAAGATACAGGCTGGTTTTCGATTTGACGGCCAAGCTGCAGATACGGATCGCTGGACCTTTCAGGGAGATGTCTATGAATCAGACGTAAACCAAAGAGTCGACCAGTGGAAGGACCCCTCCGATCCTGCAAACATTGTTTTCGCACCTACTTTCTTATCACCGTCATCTAATGATGAGGTAGACGTTACTGGTTGGAATCTATTATCTCGTTGGGATCATATCTACTCCAACCGATCCAGTTCCAGCCTTCAGATTTATTATGACCATACAAACAGGAAGGGTGTGATCCTGGGGCAGGAGATCGATACATTGGATATCGATTTTAATCACAGAATCCAATTCAATGAGTCTCATGACTTTTTATGGGGGTTGGGCTATCGCTGGATCGATGCTGACTTCAGTAATACGTTCAATGTAATGTTGTTGGATGAGAACCGCGCTGTAGATATTATAAGTGCCTTTTTACAAGATGAAATTACACTCTTGCCCGGCCGTCTTCTGTTTGCTCTGGGTTCAAAATTTGAACATAATGACTTCACTGGCTTTGAAATTCAACCCAGTGCACGACTGGCCTGGCTTTTGTCTGAAAACAGTACTTTATGGGGTTCGGTTTCCCGTGCAGTAAGAACCCCATCCTATGCGGAAGATGACTCACGTGTTGTGATCAACATTATCGGTCCTGCCGTTTTCTACACAAACGGTCGCGATGATGTTGTTTCTGAAGAGCTGCTTGCCTATGAAATAGGTTACCGCATTAAACCTAAAGACAATATCTCATTCGAACTCGCAGTTTTTTACAATGATTATGAGAATCTGCAATCCATTGCTAACAGTCCATCCCCAACAAACCTGGTGTTCGGTAATCAGCTTGAAGCCAATGCCTATGGGTTGGAATGGGTCATTGACTGGCGACCATTGGAGTGGTGGCAGCTGTCGGCAAACTACAGTTATCTCAGGATCGATGGCAAGCCTGATGAGAGTCTGCTGTTCAATCAAAATGAAGTAATTGAAGATGCCAGCCCAAACCATCAATTTACATTGAGATCCTCTATGGATTTGAGGCATCGTATCTCACTTGATTTCTGGTTGTACTATGTGGATGCGTTGGAGACCAGTAGTATCCTAACTCAATTGGGTGTTCCAGAATACACCAGCTTCAACGCACATCTGGCTTGGCAGGCAAATGAGAATCTAGAGGTTTCTGTAGTTGGACAAAACTTGCTGGATGATCGACACAGGGAGTATATCGGGGCACAAAACCTGACACAAACAGAAGTTGAACGTACCATCTATGCAAAGGTTCGGTGGGGGTTTTAGCATAATACAGTATTGCATTCGGGCTGGGCTGTGAATTTGATATATGTACCGAAATTGATGGGGTATAGAGCAAAACTGGCAGTTTGCATACTGTTGTTAACTGCCATTCCGTTGCCATCACATGCTGGAAAATCCCTATCGGAATACAGGCTCAAGGCGGCATTGATCTATCGACTGACGAAATTCGTCGAATGGCCTGTGTTGTATTTGAAGCAGCACCAAAGGAGCTTTGGCGTCTGTTTGCTCGGTGAGGATAAATTTGGTAACGCCTTAGATGAGCTTGAAGAGCGAAAAGTAAGGGGGCTACCAATTACTGTTTATCGTTTCTCCCAGTCCGGCGATATCAATAAACAGTGCCAAATTGTTTTTATCAGTGATTCAAAACGGGCTTTTGTCAAACCGATTCTGCAACGTATGTAAGGTATCCCAATACTGACTTTGAGCGATATGGCGGAATTTGCGGAGCAGGGCGGCATGCTGCAATTCACTACTGGAAAAAATCGCATTGGTTTTATGATAAATCTGGAGAGTGCAAAGCAATCAAATCTGACCATTGCCGCACCTCTTGTGGATCTCTCTACAGTTGTCAATGCTGGACCTGAAAAAATAAAAGAATGAAGATTTTAACGAATATCAGTATCGCGAAAAAACTCAGACGCATTATTCTGATGATTACCGGTGGTGTGCTGATCATTGCCTCATCGGTCTATGTAGGCATAGAAATCTACTACTATCGTAAGAATCTTATTGAGCATATCTCAGTACTTGGGGACGTTATTGCAACAAACGTAACGGCATCGCTTACTTTCGATGATCCTCATACAGCACATAAAATACTGGACGCACTGCGTAAGGAGAAGGCTATCAATCGCGCTTTGCTATTTCAAATGGATGGAAAGTTATTTGCCAGCTATATCACAGGGACAAAGGATCAAAGCAATACTGGGACGGAAGATCAGAAGTGGCTTGAAATCGCACTGTCTAAACAACAGGCTGTCAATCGTTACGATGAAGATGCACTTGACTTGTTTACGCCGGTCATGCTTGAAAACGAGCCTATCGGATACCTGTATATCGAATCCAGTCTGGTGCCACTCTACAGTCAGATAACGAATTATCTGCAATTTGTTTTTCTGTTGCTGGCCATATTAATGACAACTGTATATGCGCTCTCGTATTTTTTACACCGCAGCATATCCAGTCCAATTCAACACTTGGTTAATGGAATGCGTAGTGTTTCTAGGAAACAGGACTACAGCTTGCGGCTCACGCCTGGCGATAATGATGAGATTGGTGCCATTATTGAAGGTTTTAATGAAATGCTCAGTCAAATTGAAGGACGTGACATTTCATTGAGCTCCTATCGGGAAGAACTTGAACAGCGAGTGGAGGAGCGAACAGCCAGTCTGTTGAAAGCAAAGGATGCGGCGGAATCAGCAAGCAGGGCCAAGAGTGAATTTCTCGCCACCATGAGTCATGAAATACGTACTCCTATGAATGGAGTATTGGGTATGACTGAGCTGTTGCTGGATGTGGGTCTGGATGAACATGCAAAACGACTGGCCCATACTGCCCACCGATCTGCGGAAACATTGCTAAGTGTAATCAACGATATTCTGGATTTCTCCAAGATAGAAGCCAATAAACTCAAGCTGATACATGAGGAATTCAATTTACGTCAGTTGTTGGAAGAAACACTGGAGATGGTAACCGAGCAAGCTCATCGCAAGGGACTGGAGCTTTTACCTAACCTGCCACCGGATTTACCTCTGAGGGTATATGGTGATCCGGCGAGACTGAGACAAATTATCATTAATCTATTGAGTAACGCCGTCAAGTTCACCGAGCAGGGACAAGTAAGTCTCTCGGCCTGCATCAGCAGAGGAAATCCCGAACAACATAATTTATGCATTGAAGTGTCTGACACCGGACCAGGTATCAAACCCGCACAGCAAGAGTTCATATTCAAGGCATTCAGCCAAGCTGACAGTTCAACAACTCGTCGCCACGGTGGTACCGGGCTGGGGCTTGCCATTTCCAAACGCCTGGTATCGTTGATGGGAGGCCAACTTGGGTTGGAGAGCAAACCCGGTAAAGGTGCAATTTTCAGTTTTAATATTCCGATAGCGTTGGCTCAGGATTCAGAACCGGAACAGAGCAATCTTCAAAGCCTGCAAGGCATCAAAGTCTTGATTGTAGATGACAACGATATCAATAGGGAGATTTTACATAACCAGGTTGTTGATTGGGGTATGTGCAATGGAAGTTGCGCCTCCGGCGATATCGCACTCGATATGTTGCGAGAGAGCGCTAAACAAGGGCAACCCTATGAAATTATACTGCTTGACTGGCACATGCCAGGTATGGACGGGGTAGAACTGGCACGCAGAATCCTGGTCGAATCGTCAATACCTCGACCGTATGTGATTATTCTGAGCTCAAGCGGCTTCGATCCCAATGCACCGTTAATGGCTGAGGCTGGTATAGCAGCATTTCTACCGAAACCAGTGCGTCAACAGCATTTATTGGAAATAATGTGCGACGTGATAGATCAAAAACCCGATTCTCGTGAATTGGAAGTCAAATCTACGACCAAACTTAAAGGCCGGATTTTGGTAACCGACGATAACTTGGTCAATCAGGATGTCACTCTAAGCATGCTGCAGGCGCTGGGCTGTGAAGCGGACCTCGCTGAGGATGGAGCTACTGCACTGGAATTGGCAAACCATACGGCCTATGACGTGATACTCATGGATTGCCATATGCCGGTTATGGATGGATTTACTGCAAGCAGTCTGATACGGCAGTCGGAATTAAATAGTGATAGAGATAGAGTGCCTATCATTGCGGTGACTGCTGATGTACAAAAAGGGATTCAGGATCAGTGTAAAAAAGCAGGTATGGATGACTATATCGGTAAACCGTTTAGTCAGACACAACTTGCACGGATCTTGAAAAAATGGCTACCCGAGCAGTCACTGATCAATGACCCGTCAGAGTCTGATGCTGAACCACACATACACGGCGAAAGTGACATCCTCGATCAAAACCAATTACGGCAACTGAGAGAATTGGGCAATAAAAGCGGTCGCGATGTGCTGGGTAAATCTATTGCTATTTACCTGCGTCAGACTCCCGATGATATCAGCCGTCTGCAATCGGCCCTTGATGCACGTGATGCAAAAGAAATCAGGGCCATTGCGCATTCGCTGAAGTCTGGAAGCGCCAATCTTGGCGCAACTCGTTTCTCAAGGCTTTGTGCTGAGCTGGAACTTCTGGCCAGAAATGATCAACTTGCTGACGCACCCGGTCTAATTGCAAATATCCAGCAATCACTGCCTGATGTGCTGTCGGCAATGGCAGCAGTAGGGACGGGGGATGTTCCTGCCAGAAAGAGGATGTCTGAGCAATCGAGCTCCAGTGCAAAGCTATTGATTGTGGATGATGACCCGGTTTTTCGTATGTCAGCGACTGAGGCTCTTAGTGATGCGGGGTTCCCAGTATCAGAGGCTGAAAACGGTCAAAAAGCCTTGAGCTGTCTACAGAATGTACAACCTGATCTTATATTATTGGATGCATTGATGGACGGTTTGGATGGATTCGAAGTCTGCTCACGAATACATGGTATACCTGGATTTGAGAAAACACCTGTCGTCATAGTAACAGGACTTGATGATATGGAGTCGGTGAATCGTGCCTATGAATCCGGTGCTGCAAGTTTTGTCACCAAACCAGTTAATTTTGCACATATTATCCACCGTATTCGATTCCAACTACGAGCAGCGGCGAATGCCAAGGCCCTACATGAGAGCCGTGAACAGTTATCAACCGCTCAACGTATAGCCCGTTTGGGCTACTGGCGTTGGAACTGTAATGAAGACTACTTCGAATTATCCGATCACCTGTTGGAAATATTGGGAAGTACTGCGGATAATTTCGGTAATACATTGGCAGACTTCTTGAAACTGGTCCATCCCGATGACAAAGAATATGTTATGCATCAACTGACTTCCGCCAAGCAGGGTGAACCGATGGAACCGGCTGACTATCGTATGTTTGCCGATCGCGCCCATTTGATTACTGTACACCAAGAACTCGATTTGATTGTCAATGGCGACCTTATCGTGCTGGGTACGATTCAGGATATAACAGAACAACGTAAGGCAGAAAGGCGGATCCGTCAATTAGCCTACTCAGATGAACTGACCGGCTTGGCGAGTCGCGCCTACTTCTACAAGCATGTTGAAGATGTCATCAATGCAGCGCAGCGCCGGGACGAACGCTTTGCATTGCTCTATTTGGACCTCGATGGCTTCAAGGATGTGAATGACAGTTTGGGCCATGATGTTGGGGATCTTCTACTGCAAACGGTTGCCAAGCGAATTCAGTCAGTCATGCGTCAGACAGACTTTGTCGCTCGACTCAGCGGTGATGAGTTTTGCATACTTGCGGATAGTGTCAACAGTGAATGCGATGCGGCGGACGTCGCCAAACGCTGCCTGGAATGTATCAATTTACCCATAGACTTCAACCTGCAGCAGATCAGGCCACGAGGTAGTATCGGCATCGCTTACTTTCCGGATGACGGAAAGGACCTGCAAACACTGCTTAAGGCTGCTGATAGTGCTATGTATGCCGCGAAGTCAGATGGAAAGCACCGCTATGCCTTTTATCAGCCTGAATTGACTGCCCAGGCGGAAAAACGTCTGCAATTGGAGGAGGAGCTTCGCCAAGGCTTTGAAAATAACGAAATGTTGCTGCATTATCAGCCTCAAATTGATTCCTGATTACTCATGAGGCTCAGCTATTGAGCCTGTGGTGCAAGCATAATGGAACCTACTGAATAAAAGAGGATTTCATCATGCCGAGAAATACTATTCAATTTCAAAAAGGTCTTGGTTTGCACGATTTTCTGGAACAATATGGGACCGAGGATCAGTGTCGACAGGCATTGTATGATTTGCGCTGGCCGACGGGCTATGTCTGCCCTGAGTGCGGCAACACAACAGGCTGTGAACTCAAAAAGCGTCAGATATATCAATGTCACAAGTGCCATCATCAGACTTCCCTGACCGCCGGCAGCATCTTCCATGGCACCAAGCTGCCGCTGAGAACGTGGTTTCTTGCGATCTATCTGTTGACCCAACGCAAGAAAAGTATCTCGGCGCTGCAACTTTCCCGCGAAATCGGGGTGAACTACAATACGGCCTGGCGACTCAAGCATAAGTTGATGCAGGTGATGATGGAACGTGAGCGTGGAAAAAAACTGGCCGGCCGCATCGAATTGGATGATGCTTATCTCGGAGGCGAGCAAGCCGGTAAGCGTGGTCGTGGGTCGCGCAACAAAATCCCTTTCGTAGCTGCTGTTGAGACGACGCGGGACGGCAGGCCCATGAAAATTCAACTGCGTCGTGTAAGGGGCTTCCGCAAACGTGAAATCGCCCGCTACGCCCGCTCCTGCTTGATGCCTGGCAGCGAAGTCTTTACCGATGGGCTTTGGTGCTTTAGTGGCGTGACAACCGCTGATTGCCATCATAACCCCATGGTGACGGGTGGTGGGCGCCAAAGTGTCCAGTATTCGTGCTTCAAATGGGTAAACACGATGTTGGGTAATGTCAAAAACAGTCTGTTGGGTACTTTTCATGCGATTCGAGATAAACATGTGTCGCGTTATCTTGCTGAGTTCGAATATCGGTTTAACCGCCGTTTCGATTTACCCGCCATGATTGAACGATTGCTTTTTGCCGCTCTTCGCACTCCACCTATGCCATATCGCCTCTTGAGAATGGCTGAGGTTTAGGGGTAATCAGGAATTGATTTAAGAAAGGGTGCATTTGTAGGGGTTGAGGCTTTGATACGCTGGCAGCACCCACGTCTAGGGATGGTAATGCCAAATGATTTCATCAGTATTGCAGAGCGAATTGGTCTTATTCAATTGCTTGGTGAATGGGTGCTCAATACAGCCTGTGAACAAATGAAGGCATGGCAGAAGATTGGATTGCCGAATATTCGCTTGTCGGTAAACATTTCACCTATCCATTTTCAGGATCCGGCAATCATCGATACCATAAATCATACTTTAAGGAAAACAGGGTTTCCTGCAAGCAACCTGGAATTGGAGATCACCGAAAACGTAGTCCAGACCAACAGCAACATTATGGAGACATTCGATCAGATTAAAAGATTGGGCGTACGAATTGCAATTGACGATTTTGGTACAGGATATTCATCTTTCGCATCCTTGAAAAAGTTACCTGTCGACTGCCTTAAAATCGACCGTATCTTCGTCATGGATATGACACAGGATCCTGATTCATCCATCTTGTTTGGAACAATTGTCAAGGTTACTGATGCACTTGGACACGATGTCATAGCCGAAGGTGTAGAAACCCAACAGCAAGTCAAGATATTGAGGAAAATTGGCTGTGAAATCGCCCAGGGTTACTATTTCAGTCATCCTGTGCCGGCAAAAAAAATACCGGCTTTAATAAACGGCCAGTCCTCACATCTTGAGGATTAGGTAAAAGATAGTTTCAGAGTATCCATAAATAACACCCAATTTTCACTTTTAAAAAGTACAGTTGGTGCTGATCTGCAAGGACGTCATGGGCTCCTTCCTGACCTGCAGAAAGGAGCCCGTTATATATGCTGATGGCGCTGTTCAAAAAATACATTTGAGATCATTGCTGTCCCATTAACTTTTACAGTAGAGCCAGTTGATTGCAATCATTTGTTTTGTCATTGATTGGGTCTCCTCGTAGTAACGCCATCAGGTCTCGTTTTTCAAACAGGTTCATCTGTAATAATCGCAATATCTGTTGAGCACTTTTTCGGATTTTCGACTGGAACTTGATATAGGCAAGCAACAAATAAACACACAAAGCAATCCAGATTTGTGTCATCACAGCATTCTTACTGGTACCGACAAATGATTTGATTTTCAGGTTCTGTTTGATCCACTTGAAGAACAACTCAATATCCCAACGAGCCTTATAAATCTGTGCAATGGTTTTGGCAGCCAGCTTGAAATTATTCGTCAGAAAAACATAATGCTTGCTGGTTTCAGGATCGCGGTAACCGATACGACGCAACTGAATTGGACACTTCTTTGCTGTGATTGGCCCGGTAAATTCAATGATTTGATCTGATGTCAGTCCTTTGCTTTTAATCACTGGCTGGCGGGATATCACCCGATAAACTGCATTGGACTTTTGACGTGTAACAAAGAAAATGCCTTTTTTATTCAGTTGATTATACCACTCGTAGTCGTTATAGCCTTTATCGAAGGTCACAATACTGCCTTTTGGAAAATTCATCAGCTTGCCAATATTGACTTCATGCTGGTTGCCTTCGGTGACAGCAAAGAACTCGGGTAACTGACCTGAATGGTTGAGTCCAACATGTAATTTTACTGCCGCTTTTGTCGTGCGAAATTCAGCCCATGGAAAAACTGACAGGCATAAATCAACCTGATTACCCCTAAACCTCAGCCATTCTCAAGAGGCGATATGGCATAGGTGGAGTGCGAAGAGCGGCAAAAAGCAATCGTTCAATCATGGCGGGTAAATCGAAACGGCGGTTAAACCGATATTCGAACTCAGCAAGATAACGCGACACATGTTTATCTCGAATCGCATGAAAAGTACCCAACAGACTGTTTTTGACATTACCCAACATCGTGTTTACCCATTTGAAGCACGAATACTGGACACTTTGGCGCCCACCACCCGTCACCATGGGGTTATGATGGCAATCAGCGGTTGTCACGCCACTAAAGCACCAAAGCCCATCGGTAAAGACTTCGCTGCCAGGCATCAAGCAGGAGCGGGCGTAGCGGGCGATTTCACGTTTGCGGAAGCCCCTTACACGACGCAGTTGAATTTTCATGGGCCTGCCGTCCCGCGTCGTCTCAACAGCAGCTACGAAAGGGATTTTGTTGCGCGACCCACGACCACGCTTACCGGCTTGCTCGCCTCCGAGATAAGCATCATCCAATTCGATGCGACCGGCCAGTTTTTTTCCACGCTCACGTTCCATCATCACCTGCATCAACTTATGCTTGAGTCGCCAGGCCGTATTGTAGTTCACCCCGATTTCGCGGGAAAGTTGCAGCGCCGAGATACTTTTCTTGCGTTGGGTCAACAGATAGATCGCAAGAAACCACGTTCTCAGCGGCAGCTTGGTGCCATGGAAGATGCTGCCGGCGGTCAGGGAAGTCTGATGATGGCACTTGTGACATTGATATATCTGACGCTTTTTGAGTTCACAGCCTGTTGTGTTGCCGCACTCAGGGCAGACATAGCCCGTCGGCCAGCGCAAATCATACAATGCCTGTCGACACTGATCCTCGGTCCCATATTGTTCCAGAAAATCGTGCAAACCAAGACCTTTTTGAAATTGAATAGTATTTCTCGGCATGATGAAATCCTCTTTTATTCAGTAGGTTCCATTATGCTTGCACCACAGGCTCAATAGCTGAGCCTCATGAGTAATCAGGATAATTAATAAATATGAAACTAAATATTAATACGCTAAACACTGCGCCACAGCAATAATTCTACTGGCCTTCGCTTCGCTCGGCCCATATTCGTGGCGTCATCCTTACCCCTCCAGTACTTTATGTAGGAAATGATGAATCAGACTAGCGGTCAGGCATGGTAAAACCATCAAAAGAGCAGTAAGTAAACTTTACATATTGCACATAGTAAAGAATTCTGCTATCTTTACATTAACATAATTGTAAAGAGAGGGTTTCGCTCATGCCAAAAGTAAGTACCAAACGGCAAATAACATTACCCGTCACCGGCTGCGAAGAGCTGGGAATACATCCTGGCGATGAAGTAGAAATCCTGCGCCACGGTAACCAATTCAACATCATCAAAAAGCAAGCCGGCACTGCGGCCGGGATACTCAAAGGTACCAAGGCTGACAAAGCTGTCAGTGATGAGCAGTCGCGGCAGAGTAATTTTGAGTGATTGCGATCGATACCAATGTGCTACTGCGCTACTTGCTGGCCGACGATGCCAGTCAGTACACGAAAGCCAAGGCGCTCATCAAGGGCAAAACCCCCGTTTTGATCACCGATGTGGTGTTGGTGGAAACCGTTTGGACGCTTACCGGTAAACGTTACCAGCTCGATAAAGGAGCTATCTGTGATGTTCTGCGCGGCCTGATTGGTGATGGAGCCTTCAGGTTTGAGAGCTCTCAGGTGTTCTGGTCGGCCCTGATGGACTATCGGGATTCTAAACCTATGCGTGGCAAAGTGCTGGATTTTGCTGATGCCCTGATCGTTCACAAAGCGCGTTCGGTGGCTAGTGAAGATGGGCAAGAGCTAGAGGGCTTCTACAGTTTTGATAAGGCTGTAGAGCAACTACAGGGATCTAAAGCGCCAGGATCTAAATAACTTAGTGAATCAAAATAGCTAATAGCTAAACAGCTTCTCCATCTAGTAATAAGATGACCGCTCGTTTTCAGATATACCTTGGACGAATGGAAATGTCCGCTATGGTCTGCGGATTCAATTGATCAATGCACCACGACTAATTTTTGACTAATAAGTCAGAGTTGTTAAAACGGGGTAAAACCCAACAATATAGATAGTAAGCAAAACCTTACCCGTAACGGCCCTCGATGTAGTCCGCAGTCTCTTTCTGGTTCGGCGTGACGAACAGGTCTTCAGTCAGCTGGTGTTCGACGACCTTGCCCATCAGCATGAAAATACACTCTTCGCTGGCGCGCCTGGCCTGGGCCATGTTGTGGGTGACGATGAGAATGGTGTATTTGCCGCGCAGTTCCCAGATCAGTTCCTCAACGGCCGCGGTACCTTTCGGGTCGAGGGCGGAGCAGGGCTCGTCCATCAACAATACACTCGGTTTTACCGGCAGCAGGCGGGCGATGCAGAGTTTCTGTTGTTCTTCGAGGGAGAGTTCGGTCGCCTTCTGGTTGAGACGCTCTTTTACCATGTCCCACAATAGCACCTGTTGCAGTGCTGACTCGACGATCTCATCTTCCTCGGCCTTGGAGGATTTACCCATGGATGCATGTATCCGGTGACCGAACAGGATGTTGTCGCGAATCGAAATAGGGAGTGGATTGGGTCGCTGGAACACCATGCCTATCTGTTTGCGTACCTGAACGAGCTCCACATCAGGATCGTAGATGTTCTTCTCCATGACATCGATGTTGCCTTCGATACGCACGTAGCCAAGTCGTTCGTTGATACGGTTCACGCTGCGCAGGAAGGTCGATTTGCCGCAACCGGATGGGCCGATCAGGGAGGTGATCATGCCGTTGCGGATATTGAGGTCCACATCGAAGAGCGCCTGGAAGGTACCGTACCAGAGGTTGAGTTTGCTGGTCTTGATGGCTAACTCAGGCACAGACTCGTTGATAGCATTTGCAGTGGCATTCATAACTGGCGTTTACGCTTTCTTTTCATGGAGTGGATAGTGTTTAGCCGAACTTACCTTCGACATAGTCCCGCGTTCTCTGATCCTCGACTTCACCGGTGAACAGATCCTCGGTTATTCCGATCTCCACACACTGGCCTTCGAGAAAAAAGGCTGTTCGATCGGCAAGCCGTCTGGCCTGCTGCACCAGGTTGGTGACCAGGATGATGGTCATATCCTTTTTCAGCTCTTTCAGCACGTCCTCGATGCGCATGGTGGTAACCGGGTCGACTGCGATGGAGAATTCATCCAGCATCAGCAGGTCCGGCTCCTGGGAAAGGGCGCGGGCGATGGTCAGCCGCTGTTGCTGACCGCCTGAGAGAAGACTGCCAAGGGAGTTGAGCCTGTCTTTGACCTCGTCCCAAAGTGCGGCACGGGTGAGACAGCGTTCGACGATGATATCCAGTTCACCCTTATCGTTGATGCCGCGCAGGCGTGGTGATAATGCGACATTCTCGTATATCGTCAGGGGCAGTCCGACCGGCAGGGGAAATACAACCCCGATACGGCTGCGCAGGGCATAGATATTCCTGAGATTGTGGATATCGAGGCCGTTGAAGTGAATCCGGCCCTCAACCGTCATGTTGGAGTTGAAGGTATCCATGCGGTTCAGGGCCCTGAGAAAGGATGTCTTGCCGGCGTTGGCGGGGCCGATGATGCCGAAGATCTCATGTTCGCGTACCGACAGATTGACACCGCTCAGGGCCGGCGTAGCGCCATATTTGATGGTTACATCGTTGACCTGGAGCTTGATAGGAGATTCAACGGCACTCTCCACGATTGTTCCGGGTACTGCCGTGGTGAGGCTCATGTCTACCATTTCTTTTTACCTCGCAGATACATGCGGAACGCGATAGAGATACTGTTCATCAGCAGTACCATGGCGATCAGTACCAGCGCGACGCCGTACGGCAGGTTCTCCGGCACACCCGGCACCTGGGTGGCGACGACGAAAAGGTGCAGCGAAAGGGCCATGGTCTGATCAAAGACGCTTTGCGGCAGAAAGGGTAGAAAGAAGGCTGCCCCGGTGAACATGATGGGCGCCGTTTCACCGGTGGTGCGTGAAACCTCCAGAATGACACCGGTGAGGATACCGCTTACCGCATTGGGAAGCACCACACGTTTTATGGTCTGCCAGCGTGTGGCGCCCATGTTCCAGCAAGCCTCCCTGAATGCCTGGGGAACGGCACGCAAGGATTCCCTGGTGGAGACGATCACCACCGGCAGCGTCATGATGGCCAGGGTCAGGCTGGCGGCCAGAATGCTGGTGCCGAATCCGAAAAAGATAACGAAGGCGCCGACCCCGAACAGGGCGTGCACGATCGACGGCACCCCCGCGAGGTTGATGATCGCCAACTGGATCATCCGGGTAAACCAGTTGTCGCCGGCATACTCGTTGAGATAGATGGCCGCCGCCACGCCAAGGGGCACGGATGCCAGCAACGCGACGGCGACGATCCATACCGTACCCAGCAGTGCGGGAAAGATACCGCCCTCGGTCATACCGTTGGTTGGATCGGTAAACAGAAAATCGATCGAGATGATGCTGCCGCCTTTGGCTATCAGCGTGCTCAAGATGATGATTACCGGGACAACCAATAGAATAGTCATCATGAGAAACAGGATACGGAACAGGTTTTGAACCCGTTTGTTCCGTATATTCAGTGCAGATTCGGCGAACATGGCAATTTAACCCTTACGGATGCCACGGACGATGAGATCCGCGGACAGGTTGATCAAAAAGGTGATGATGAAGAGGAAGATTCCGATCGTGAACAGCGCCTGATAGTGTGGTGACCCGACAGCGGTTTCACCCAACTCCGCGGCGATGGTGGCGGTCAGTGCGCGCACCGGATCGAATAGACTGCTGGGAATATTCACGGCATGTCCGGTGGCCATCAGCACCGCCATTGTCTCTCCAAAGCCGCGCCCGACACCCAGCAGGACCGCGCCGAGCAGGCCGTTCTTCGCCGCGGGCAGGACGGTCTTGAAGATGACCTGCCAGCGTGTGGCTCCCAGCGCTTCCGCCGCCTCGCGGTAACGGTCGGGTACCGCTTTCAGCGCATCCTCTGCAATGGAGGTCATGATCGGCGCCGCCATCAATCCCAGGATGATACCGGCGTTGAGTACATTCAGCCCCACCGGCACGTCAAACAGGTCGATAATCAACGGATTCATGATGGAGAGGCCGATGAAGCCCCACACCACCGAGGGGATGGCGGCCAACAGTTCCACCAGGACCTTGAGGGACTCTCTCAGCTTGCCGGTGGCGAATTCGCCGATAAAGATGGCTGCCCCGAGCGAAAAGGGGATTGCCACCACCATCGCCAGCCCGGTAACACTGGCGGTACCTGCCACCAGGGCGAGAATGCCGTACTCGGGGGTATCCTCGTCGGAGGGTTCCCAAAACGGCGAGAGAAAAAACTCCCTGAAGGTGAAGTCTTCCAGCAGAAAGCCGAAACCCTCCATGGTGATGAATACGAATATGCCTATGATGAAGATGATCGCCGAGATGCCGGCAATGAAGACCAGGGACTGGACAATCCTGTCGATATACCAGTCTAAATTCCGGCTATCGAAATCAGCAGAAATCGACGGTTGCAGGTGTTGGATCTCTGACATTTCAGCTTGCTCCTTCACCACGAAGCAATTCCATCAGGTCCTTAATCAGTATTGCCAATTCGCGATAGATCGAATCGTATTCATGAATATCCTCATCCTCCGGCACTTCGCCCAGCCCCCATTCCAAGGCGGATGTGTGGAAGGGTATGCGGGACAGGTAGGAGGAGATCTCTCCCTGCAGAGAAACCACCACGTGCTGCTTGGACATCTCTTTGGTCGTCAGCTGTTCTATAGAGGTCGGCCTGGCATCGCTGTAATCGATGCCCTTTTCATCGAAAAACCTGGCCAGGTTTGGATTGAGGGTCTCAGCCTTGATCCGGCCGGCGCTGGAATAGTTGCCGACAGTGGGATGATTGATTCTGGCGATCGCTTGCGCCAACTGGCTCAGGCTGCTGTTGTCCTCATCGACAAAAAGTATGTTGAAGGTCTTTGGTGATTTCTGCTCTCCGGTAACGGCGAACACGGTATCTTCGCAAAGGTTCTTGGCCTGGTCCGCAACCCTTTTGAGTTGTGTGAAAACGACAAAGATCGCAAGCACCTCTTCCACTTTGGTGCGTTCATCGTTCTCCATCATTTCCGTATAGACAACATCCAGATTGTGTACCATCTCCTTTGCCAGCGTCATGGTGCTTTTGGCGGCATCGGCATTAAGCTCGGTAAAGGCACTGATGGCCAACTGCAACATGTTCATGGTTTCGCCGGCGATGCGATCAAGTTCTCTGCCCAGGCCGCCGCTGGGAGGTTGAGACAGCTGTGCCGCTTCTCGGGCAATGGTGACGGCGTAATCACCGATACGTTCCAGTTCGATATTCGCGCGTATCACCGATGAGAGCAGTCGCAAGTGTCCACCGCTGGGTATGTGGATGGCAAAAAAACGGTGGCAGATCCTGTCGATTTCACGCATGCAGCGATTGATCGGGTTGTCGTTCAACACCGTGTTGTAGGCGAGTTTCTTATCCCCTGTCTGCAGAGACTTCACTGCATTTCTGACAGCGTCCTGTACCTGCGCGCCCATTTTCGCCACACGATCGTGGATATTGTTAAGGTCGCGCTCCAGTCGTTCTTCGAGGTGGGCCATTGTCTGGTGCTCCGCAATGTATACTGTCACAAAATAACAATGTATTTTTTGTAATTGATGCAGTTACTCTTTCGAATAAAGTTATCGAAACAGTACGATTTATACCCTGTGATCATGCAAGACGATTCATGCATCGCCCATTGAAGTGAACAACTAGGCAGTGTATGGATTTCCCATTCCAGGTATGGATGAAACAACCTGGATCGGAATCGATTCTTATCAATTACAGCTTACGCCGCGTACCGGTGCATACCCCTTTTTCAGGAGTATGCACTGGCCTTCATCACTCTTTACCCAATCAAGGTAGGTTTTGATGGCGCCTTGCGGTTCGCCATTGGTGTACATGAACAGCGGCCGTGCGATGGGATAGCTGCGGTCACTGGCCGTCTCCACACTGGGTGTGACGCAATCACCACCATCTTTTACGATACAGGCCATTTTGATGTGATCCGTGGCGTAGGCCAATCCGCTGTATCCGATGGCGCAGGGTGTCTTCTCAACAAGATCAACCACATCTTTCGAACCGTGCATGTCCAAAGTCCCCTGGCGGTACTTGCCTTTCTTGCCAAGTACCTCCTTTTTGAAATAGGCGTAGGTGCCGGAGTTGTTCTGGCGGCTGACAACAACAATTTCGTCACCCTTGCAGCCTAGCACTTTCAATCCCAGATCGGACCATTTTGTAGCCTTTCCGCCGCGCCCAAAGACTGATTTCAACTGATCGTAATTGAGCGTGTCCGCCGGGTTGTCCTGATGGATGAAGACTGCAAGAGCGTCATATCCGACCACATGCTCGATTGGGTTCTGCCCCTTTGATTTTGCCAGCTTCAACTCTTTATTTTTCATCTGGCGGCTGGCATTGGCAATATCCACCGTACCGTTGATCATGGCGGCGATGCCCGTGCCGGATCCCCCACCCGATACCGCGACCGCCACATTGGCATCCACACCACCATAGGCTTCAGCCCAGGCCTGGGCAACATTCACCAGCGTGTCAGAGCCCTTATTCTGTATGACGGTGCGATCCGCAGCCTGTGCCGAATAAGCGATAAAAAGACTGCTGGCCGCCACTGAGATGGCATAAGAGATTTTCCTCATTGTGAATACCCTTAGTAATAATTTAGATTAACCGTAAAAGCGTAAAAAACGATAGTCGACCCCGCTATCCCAGCTTGAGTGGGCAGCCTTCATATTGTTTTTTTGATCTGCGTTGAATATTGCAGGTTAATGACGACTATACTCCAAAAGTATTACAGTTTGATGACAACGAGAGACTATTCGGGAATTAATTTTCAAGCGTGGTGATTGAAAGAATCTCGCACCTGTAGGGTCTGCCCTGTATTGAAATAGCAGGCTCATGGTCTGTATCGCATGTCTCTTGTTTTTTATCGACAGGTATTTGATATTGGTGATAATGATGTACACGCAAGCGGGCAGTTGCCGGTTCGCTCCGAGTCAATGGTTTGACTAGCGTCTAGACTATAGGTAACAACATTGCGGGGTGGATAGTGTCTAGATATGCGATATCGCTTCTCTTCTTTATCTGCTTAGTGTGCGCTGGTGTCAGCCAGATATTTGCCGATAGTCAAGGCCCTAGAGGATTTCTACTGGAGATATCGGGGGCCATAGGGCCTGCGACGGCCGACTATATTGATCGGACACTGGAGAAGGCCGAAAACGAAGCCGTGGAGTTGGTTGTCCTGCAGATGGATACCCCCGGCGGTCTGGATACCTCGATGCGGGCCATCATCAAACGTATCATCGCCTCCCGGGTTGTGGTGGTCAGTTACGTTGCGCCAAGTGGCGCACGGGCAGCCAGTGCCGGTACTTATATCCTTTATGCCAGCCATATAGCCGCCATGTCGCCCGCCACCAATCTGGGTGCCGCAACCCCTGTGTCCCTGGGTGGATTACCGAAATCCACACCGGAAAGAGGCAACTCAGGGGATCGGGCGGAGGGTGAGAAAGCCCCGGCCGCTGCAGATCCGAAGACGAGCAAAGTCGTCAATGATGCATCCGCCTATATTCGCAGCCTGGCGGCTTTACGTGATCGAAATGCCGATTGGGCTGAATCGGCGGTACGTGATGCCGCCAGCCTTTCCGCGGATGAGGCATTAAAGCTGGGTGTAATCGATCTTGTTGCGGCAGACCATGAGAGTCTGCTGTCTCAGCTGGACGGCCGCCAGGTTGAGTTGCACCTGGGCAGCAAGACACTGAGTACCAAGGATCTGCAGCTAGAGAAACACTTGCCTGATTGGCAGAGTCAGTTGCTGAGCATCATCAGTAATCCCAATCTGGCCTAAATTCTCATGTTGGTGGGAATCTACGGGTTGATCTACGAATTTGCCAATCCCGGTTCGATCGTCCCCGGCACAGTGGGCGCCATCTCTCTGTTGCTTGCCCTCTATGCGTTTCATCTTCTGCCGATCAATTATGCCGGTGTGGCATTGATTCTGCTCGGTATATCGTTAATGGTGGCGGAAGCATTCGTACCCAGTTTCGGCGCTCTGGGAATAGGGGGGGTGATTGCATTCATCATCGGATCCCTGATCCTGGTGGATACCGATCAGGCGGGATTCGGCATATCGCTGCCACTGATTCTGGGTGTCGCGGTAAGCAGCGCCTTTCTCATGGTTTTTGTTATTGGCATGGTAATCAAGTCACGTCACCGTCCTGTAGTGAGCGGACGTGAGGAGATGCTGACCAGTGAGGGTATCGTGATGGAGGATTTTACCGGTGAGGGTGACATCAGGGTACATGGGGAAGTATGGCGGGCTCACTCCGAGCAACCGTTGCAAAAAGATCAGCTGGTACAGATTACCGGCAGAGACGGGCTGGTTTTAAAGGTTATACCGGCTGATAAGGAGAAGTGATCATGACGCTCTATCTATATGCGGTTATTCTATTCCTGATCGTCGCGTTTCTCGCTTCGGCGCTCAAGATACTGCGTGAGTATGAACGTGGCGTGGTATTTATGTTGGGACGCTTCTGGCGTGTCAAGGGACCGGGCTTGATCATCATCATACCGGTGATCCAGCAGTTCGTAAGAGTCGACCTGCGCACGATTGTGCTGGACGTTCCCTCCCAGGACGTGATCTCGCGCGATAATGTATCGGTAAAGGTCAATGCGGTCGTCTATTTCCGTGTGCTGGATCCGGAGCGGGCCATTATCCAGGTAGAGGATTATATGGTCGCCACCAGCCAGCTGGCGCAAACTACATTGCGTTCCGTCCTGGGCCAGCATGAGTTGGATGAGATGCTGGCCGAACGGGAGCGGCTCAACGATGATGTGAGGAATATATTGGACCAACAGACCGATACCTGGGGAATAAAAGTATCCAATGTAGAGATCAAGCATGTCGATCTTGATGACAGCATGATCCGGGCAATAGCGCGTCAGGCCGAAGCTGAGCGGGCGAGGCGCGCAAAGATCATCCATGCCGAAGGTGAACAGCAGGCCGCTGAAAAGCTGGTCGAAGCGGCGAAGACCCTCGCCGTACAGCCGCAGGCGCTTCAGCTCAGATACCTGGAGACCCTGACAGAGATAGCCGGAGACAAGAGCCACACCCTGGTATTTCCGCTGCCGATGGATCTGCTGGAACCGCTGTTTAAAAAGCGGGAGGGTTGATGCCTGGCCTGTTTATCAGTGTTAACAGGCCCTAAAACGTATACGCGTTCCCATGCTCGTGGGTGGGAACCAGGGCCTGGTTTTGCCGGAGATACTCACTCTGTTTCTTCAAGGGTGGAGACCAGTTGAGAAAAGCTGGTCACCACCGATGTGTACTCAAATTCCCGTAGCCGTTCGACATTCTCCAGATCAATTTGTCTTGGGTAGACCATGACCGTACCGCCCGGCGCCTCGGTCTCCATTTCCGGTTCAGTGTCGCAGGCGAAGACAATGCTCGGAATCCGGCACTTGCCGGCCTGAGCATAGATATTGGTTACCAAAGTATCGGCTATACCCCACACCATTTTTGCTATGGTGTTTGATGTGGCGGGGGCGATGACCAGGCGCTTGTAATGCCCTTGATAAAAGAGACCCACTGGAGAGGCACTGGCAGTGGTATCGCGAAAACAGGTGAAGCGCTCGCGTATCGATTTCACATCAAAATCGTACATTGAGAGCACTTCCGCCGCGGCCTTGCTCAAAAAAAGGTCCACATCAGATCGATGTTGTATCAGATCCATACACTCTTTGAGATAGTGACCGGATCCGGTTATCGCCCATGCCTCGCGTGGCCTTTCATACCTGCCCATGATGTCCCGCATAACTGTTGAGTGTTAACAGGCCCTAACCGGCCCAAATATAATCATCGACTTTAAACGGATGGCTCTGATCTGCTTTGACTATTCTGATTGAAAGTTTTAAGGGCAAGAAGTGAGCCAACTATACCTGGTGGTTTCGAAATAGTTCAGCGCTAACTGGATTACTTAATTCACAATGAAACATTGATAGAAGCCTGAGCGCTATCCTAATGGATATGAATACTATTTACAGCTGTAAACGATCGACCACCCTTTAGCGGCGTAAGGCTGGCTTGTTGATCAGATCGGATTGGTACAATATCAACGAGGTGGTGAAATCCCAAAACGCTTCATACGCCTGTAGAGCGTATTGCGGCTGAGCGCGAGCTTTTTGGCAACCCTGCTGATATTCCAATGCATCTCTTCGAGCTCACTCAACAGTGCGTCACGTTCAGCTATCGCCAATGCATTGAGATTGGCATCAGGTCCATCGGAAAACTCGTCATCATAGACAATATTACGAATCTCCTCAGGCAGATCGTTAATCGTCACTTTATTGTTTTCGCACAGGGCTGTGGAGGTTCGAAGCACATTGCGCAGCTGTCGGATATTGCCGGGCCATGGGAAGTTCTCAAGCAGTTTGAGTGCTTCAGGATCCCAGGTTAACTCCTCTGAGACGCCGGCTTCCAGCTGGGCTATGTTTTTGATCAACTGCAGCCTGTCCGTGCGTTCCCGCAGTGGGGGCATGGTCAAAGAAACTCCATGCAGCCGATAGAACAGATCTTCGCGGAAATCGCCATCCTCGACCATGCCTTTAATGTCATGGTGTGTGGCACTGATCAGTTTGATGGAGACCTTGATAGGCTTTTCCCCGCCAAGGGGTGTAACCTCTCGCTCTTCGAGCACCCTAAGCAGGCGTGCCTGAAGATGCAGCGGCATATCGCCAATCTCATCCAAGAACAGTGTGCCTCCGTCTGCCTGAACAATCTTGCCCCGGCTACCGTCACGATTTGCCCCGGTAAATGCGCCAGGCCGGTAACCGAAAAGCTCACTCTCGATCAGCGATTCCGGCAGCGATGCGCAATTCACAGCGACAAACGGTTTTTCATGGCGAGAACTCGCTTTATGCAGCGCGCGCGCGAACATCTCCTTACCGGTGCCGGTCTCACCGAAGAGCATGCAGGGGACATCTCTTTCGACCAGCTTTAGGGCCGTTTTCACATTGCGCTTCATGCGCGGTTCATCAAAGTGCAGAGCATCGAGGGAGTCGGTGCTTCCCAGGTAGTCATTCTCGCCAAGCACGTTGACTGCGTCGGATTGAGTTGTGTTGCTTCTGCAGCTTTTCTCAGGTGCCTGCAGCGTGGCGAAGAAACGTTTGCCATGTTGCGATTCCCGTATGGGGAAGGCATGGGAATGCACATTTCTGAGAAGGGTGCCCAGGGAAGTTGTGAAGAGTTGCTGAATAGGGTGTCCGACTATCTGTTGGGGCGACTCCAGATTGAGTTGAAACATGGCACTGCGATTGATGGCCTCTATCTTGCCGTCCCTGTCGAAGGCGATGGCTCCCTCGCCAAGTGTGCTGATGAACTCCGAACGGGAATGAAAACGAAGCACGAAGGCCTCTTTCATGGCGCAGAAGAAGACCCGATTCTCGATCATATGAGCCGACATGTTCAGCAATACCATGGTGTGTTGCTGTGCCATCTTGGATTCACTGGAGGCGTCGAGCACCGCCAGGATCTCTCCGTGGGGATCGAAGATGGGTGCTGCCGCGCAGGTCAGGCTGGCGTTTCGTGAGAAGAAATGGGATTGCTTGTGAATGACAAGGGGTTTCTGTTCCACGAGACAGGTACCCATGCCATTGGTGCCCTGAACCGATTCGCTCCAGACCGCACCCAGTTGCATGCCGGCGTGTGCGGCTGCATCGGTAAATTGGGGATCGCCGATGAAATTGAGCAGGATACCGTCTTTGTCAGTGAGCATGATGGCATGCCCGGATCCGGCCAACTGCTGGTAGAGATCGGTCATCTCCACGCGAGCAATGTCCAGCAGGCGCTCATATCTTTGCAGACGATCGTGCAAATCCTGGCGGTCGATAATGACCGGTTCGGGCGACATGCCGGGATCGAGTCCGTATTCGTCCCGGCAACGCCTCCAGGATCTGAGTGTCAGGTCGTCTATTTCGGAGGAGTGATTGATCTGACTGTTGTCGAGCGCGGCACGCACGAACTCTTCATGATTTGAAAATTCATTGTGCAGGATAATTCTGTCCACCTTCATCTACCTCTGGTCGCAAATAGGCCCCGATGGAGAAAGCTTCCGTGACCTCTCGCTGTAGTTATTATGTCAGGGGGTGAGTGACGGAATAAATCCGGTCAATGTTAATTACTTGATCAACTAGAGTTTATGTCAATATCGTTAGATTGACAAATCGCAATCCGTAGGGAATTTAAAGATAACTCTATGTCAATGCTAGATTTTTCACATCCACTAATCATGGGGATATTGAATCTGACACCGGATAGTTTTTCCGATGGCGGCAGTTACGATCCTGAATCGGCGGTCAGGCGCGCCGCGGAGATGGTGGAAGAGGGGGCGGATATCATTGATATCGGTGGGGAATCAACCCGTCCGGAGGCAATGAGAGTCAGTGCCGCCGTGCAGAAAAGCCGGGTTCTGAATACCCTGCAGTTGCTGAGGGATTGCCTGCCCGATGGCTTTCCGGTCAGCATCGATACGACCTCGAGCGATGTTGCCCGCCATGCGCTCGACAGCGGGGCCAATATGATCAACGATATTTCCGCGGGCCGTGAGGATCCCGAGATCCTTGCATTGGCGGCATCCGCGGGTGTTCCACTGGTCTTGATGCACATGCAGGGCACACCCGAGACGATGCAGCATGCGCCGGCGTACCGGGATGTGGTTGCAGAAGTGAAATCGTTCTTGCATTCGCGGGCCGAGGCGGCACTGACGGCAGGGGTTGAACCTGAAGCGCTATTGCTCGATCCCGGTATCGGATTCGGAAAGCTAAAGCGGCATAACCTGCAACTGCTGGCCGGTTTGCAAACGATCGGCAAACTGGGTTATCCGCTGTTACTTGGCGCAAGCCGCAAGCGCTTCATGGGTTCGATCTGCAATCAGGCGCAACCCAAAGCGCTGATGCCGGCAACTTGCGCCACGACGGCATTGGGTGTGATGGCTGGGGTGAAGGTATTCCGGGTGCACGATGTCTGGCAGAATCGGCAGGCGGCTGATGTGGCCTGGGCTATTCGCAATGAGAAGAAGTGTTTGTGATCCAAGCTGCGATATTAGTATAAAAAAATGCATTAGCGATTTCACAAAAGTTTACCTGATTACCCGCCACTCTCAGCTCTATGCTTTAGCCTGCTTCTCCGTCACTGAGGGCGCTGTGAATGCAAGCCGCAAATAGACGCATGTTACGAATAGTCAGCAAATGAACGCGAATAAAGCCAGACACCGCTAATGTCGTGTTCCAAAAGCTGTCGGATAGGATCATCAGAACCACTCTATTGGCGTGTGCATGAATCGATAGGAAGGTGTTTTGCACAATGGGAGATTGGAAAAAAAATGCCCTCTGTGGCTAGGGGATAACCACAAGAAGGGCATGAAGGGTGGAGGAAATCAGTACAAGATTGCTTGTGCGGTGCCGGTTCGTTGTCAGCCTGTTCGGTAGCCGTTCTATTACACAAAATAAATAAGGCCTCGGTGTTCCCTAACGGTTGAAACTGTTTATGTGCAGGTGCTCAAACAGCCTTGAATATATTTTGTGACTTAGACCTTGGGTTTTTATACGCAGAATGCGGGCCAACATCTGATTGGAGTTCCTAACATCCCGTAATATGTTGAAAAAAACCGATCATCCCGTGAAGCTGTTTCCCTTGTTCACTTTTCATTGTTATAAAAATCAAAAAACTGTTACATATGTGTCACACCGTCTGTCAACTTGCTCAAATTTGGCATGTACAAGTCTGAGATGCGCTCTATTCCGATGCCGGCATTACCTTAATCGCGCAGAACTTGAACTCAGGTATCTTGGCGGCCGGATCCAGCGCCTCGTTGGTCAACAGGTTGGTGGCTGCCTCGTGATAACAAAAGGGGAGGAATACCTGGCCGGGTGACATGCCCTCATCGGCACGGGCGAACGCGGTCACCTCGCCACGCCTCGATTGCAACCTGACGGGGCCGCCGGGTTCGATATCCGTACGTGCGAGTTCCTCCGGATGCAGACTGGCGACCGGGATCGGTTCAATCGTGTCGAGCACCGTTGCGCGCCGGGTCATGGCTCCGGTATGCCAGTGTTCCAGTTGACGGCCGGTGATCAATACCCAGGGATACTCCCGGTCCGGCAGTTCATCGGCGTTGGTGAAGGGTGCGGGTGTGAAGCTTGCCTTGCCTGAGGGAGTGGGAAATGTCTCGGTGAATATCACCGGTTGTCCAGGATCGTCTTCATCTTCACAGGGGTAGGTCACGGCGCCCTCCAGCTCCAGGCGCTCCCAAGAGATGCCGGCGATACTGGGCATCGCTTGACGCATCTCGGCAAAGACATCCCTGGGATGGCTGTAGTGCCAGTCAAGATCCAACCTACGGGCCATATCCTGGATGATTTCCAGGTCCTTTCGGGCCTGGCCTGGTGGATCTATCGCTTGACGCCCCAGCTGTACCCGTCGGTCGGTATTGGTGAAACTGCCTGTCTTCTCGGCGAAGGCTGTAGCGGGAAGAATGACGTCTGCATACCAGGCGGTTTCGGTCATGAATATGTCTTGCACTACCAGGTGTTGCAGACTGGCCAGTGCCTTGCGTGCATGATTTAGCCCCAATATTTCACGCATTAAAAAGGCAAAATCCTGATACTTCGATATAATTCAGTTGCTTACACTGTAATCGAAAGGATTTTGCCTGTGACAAACTGTACCCAGACTGCCTTTGATTTTCCAGCCCTAAAACGCCGTAAGGTTCAAGCCGAGTTTTCCGGTGGCGATATCACCTCGGACGGCGGCGTGTTGCTGCTGCGTGAGATCGACAGGCGTCTGGGATTGCTCGAGGCGGTTGATGCGGTCATCCCCGACCCGCGAGATCCCCGCTATATTGAACACAGCCAGTTGAGCCTGTTGCGCCAGCGAGTCTATGGGCTCTGCCTGGGTTATGAAGATCTGAACGACCATCAGACACTACGCACCGACCCGGCCCTACAGAGCTCGATCGAACGCGAGGAGGTACTGGGCAGCCAGTCGACACTTTGTCGGCTGGAGAACCGGGTCGATCGCCGGGTTGCCGTTGATGTCCACAACCTACTGCTCGAGCAGTTCATTGCCTCATATGATGCACCACCCGATGAGCTGATCCTGGATTTCGACGCCACGGATGATCCGGTGCATGGCCGCCAGGAAGGCCGCTTCTTTCACGGCTACTACGATCACTACTGCTTCCTGCCCCTGTATGTCTTTTGTGGCGATCAACTGCTGGTGAGTTATCTGCGGCCCAGCCGGATCGATGCGCCCAAGCATGCCTGGGCGATTCTGGCGCTGTTGGTCAAACGCCTGCGCCGGGCTTGGCCTGAAGTGCGTATCATCTTTCGGGGCGATAGCGGCTTTTGCCGTCACCACATGCTCAGCTGGTGCGAGCGCAACGCTGTGGGCTATATCGTGGGCATCGCCAAGAATGACGCCTTGCTGCGGTGTATCCGTGAGCCCATGCAGTGGGTTGAGGAACTGGCGAAGCGAACCGGCATGAAGATGCGGGAATTCTTTCAGTTTCACTATGCCGCCAGCACCTGGAAGACGCGTCGCAAGGTGATCGCCAAACTGGAGGTCACCGACAAGGGGCCAAATCCACGCTTCATCGTCACCAACCTGGCCGGCGACAAACAGCGCCTTTACGATGACCTCTACTGCGCCCGTGGTGACATGGAGAACCGAATCAAGGAGCAGCAACTGGGGCTGTTCGCCGATCGCACCAGCGCGCATTACTGGTGGGCCAATCAGTTTCGTCTACTGCTGTCCAGTCTGGCCTATGTGCTGATGGAGGCCATCCGGCGCCTCGCGCTGAAGGGCACGGAACTGGCGCGTGCACAGATGACCACGATCCGGCTCAAACTGTTCAAGATCGGGGCGGTCATCATTCGCAACACGCGACGGATCCGCTTCCTGCTCTCCAGCACCTATCCCTATCAGGCGCTGTTTTTCCAGGTGGCGGCACGACTCAAGCCGGGATAGCCCGGCAGAGTGCTGCCCCGGCACGTTGATCAACAATGGGGGTAAGGGGGAGTCTGCCCGGAGGGTGGAAAATCAGGGCTTGATAGAGGTTTGGTTCCCAGTGAGGGCAAACCATCCAAGCTTGGCCATATCACCGGCTAAATTTAAAAACGGATGAAACATGCGGGTTAGATTGGGGTCCGACATGGTGGGATTTTCACCCATGATATACATGCCCCTGATCGTGCCGTCGGTGATTGCATGCATGATCTCAACCACAGTGAGGCCCGGTTTCGGGTCGAGGGTGGTTCCCCACAGGGCTTCGAATTTTGCCCGATTCGCCGGATTGTCCACCCGCTGGTAGTCGGGAAAGACCATGGGTATGAGCCCAACGTCGGAGGCGCCTTGTACATTGTTCTGGCCGCGCAGAGGATGCAGCCCGGTACCCGGACGGCCGATCTGGCCCGTCATCAGGGCCAGGGATATGAGGGCACGGGCATTGTCGGTACCGTGTATGTGCTGGGAGACTCCCATGCCCCAGAAGATGATGGATGCCTTGGAAGAAGCATATCGCCGCGCCACCTCACGGATAGTGCCGGCATCGATGCCGCAGACATGCTCCATGGCCTCCGGGGTGAAGGAACTCAGGTGTTCCTCCAATATCTCATAACCGCTGGTGCGGTTGTGGACGAATTCCTTATCAACCAGTCCCTGCTCGATGACCGCATGCATGATGGCGTTGAGTAATGCGACGTCGGTATCGGGCTTGAACTGGAGGAAGTGTGTGGCGTGTCCCGCGATGGTGGTGCGTCGGGGATCCATCACGATCAGGGTCTTGCCTGCATTCACCTGGTTCTTGATGAATGTGCCCGCCACCGGATGGTTCTCGGTGGTGTTGGAACCGATGATCAGGATCACTTCAGCCTTGTCCACATCGGCCACCGGATTGGAGACTGCGCCTGAACCGATCATCTCCAGCAACGCTACCACGGAAGATGCGTGACAAAGACGTGTGCAGTGATCCACATTGTTACTGCCGAAACCGGTGCGGACCAGCTTTTGAAACAGATAGGCTTCCTCGTTTGAACCCTTGGCGGAGCCGAAACCGGCCAACGACGCGGGCCCCTGTTCATCCCGCAAATTGCGCAGGCCGCGCGCGGCGAATGCCAGTGCCTCCTCCCAATCCGCTTCACGGAAACTGACAAAGGGGTTGTCATGATCGAGCCCCAGCTCGGCCTGTTTAGGGGCGTCATCACGGCGAATCAGCGGCACCGTAAGGCGGTGCTTATGGTGGGTATAGTCCAAACCATAGCGTCCTTTGACACACAGGCGGCTGTTGTTGGCCGGCCCATCTCGTCCGGTGACATAGCGTATGCGGTTGTCACTTACATGGTAGGTGAGCTGGCAGCCGACTCCGCAATAGGGACAGACCGAATCGACCTGCTTCTCGGTATGCGCCAAACCGTTGCCGTTGGCAGGCATCAGGGCGCCCGTGGGACAGGCTTGCACACATTCACCGCAGGCCACACAGCTGCTTTCACCCAGGCTATCTCCGGCATCGAATACAATGGTCGAGGCGGCGCCTCGACGGGCATAACCGATCACATTGTTGACCTGCTCCTCGCGGCAGGCGCGCTGGCAGCGGGTGCATTGGATGCAGGCATCCAGGTTCACCGCAATGGCGGGATGTGAGAGGTCCGCTGCCGGTTGTTGGCGGACAGGGAAACGGGGCCTGCCCGCTCCATCTTTTGCCACCAGTGATCGAGTTCATTGCGGTGGGTGTGCCGGGTTTCTGCCATATCGGACTGGAGCAGCTCCAACACCAGCCTTTGCGCCTTGCGCGGTCGCCCATCCTGGCTTTTGACCACCATTCCCTCACTCGGTGTACGGCAACAGGCGGCTGCCAGGGCGCGTTCGCCCTCGATCTCCACCACGCAGGCGCGGCAGTTGCCGTCGGGGCGCAGGCCATCCTTGTGACAGAGATGGGGGATATCGATGCCGGCCCGTTTAGCCGCCTGGAGCAGGGTCTCTCCCGGCTCGGCGCTGAGTGGCCTGCCGTCCAGCGTGAAATTGATGCGTTGTGGGAACGGCTGAGGCTCACGCGTCATGTTCCAGCTCCTGTGGAAAATATTTCAGGACGCTCAGCATCGGGTTGGGCGCAGCCTGTCCCAATCCGCAGATGGATGCATCGATCATCACGCCGGCGAGTTCTTCCAGCAATTCCCGATCCCATTGATTCCGCATCATCAGGGTTACAGCCTTTTCGGTGCCGACCCGGCAGGGGGTACATTGACCGCAGGATTCGTGAGCGAAGAAACGCATCGCGTTGAGCGCCGCCTCCCGGGCGCTATCGTGATGTGAGAGGACGATGATGGCGGCTGATCCGATGAAACAGCCATAGGGCTGCAAGGTATCGAAATCGAGTGGAATGTCGGCCATCGAAGCGGGCAGGATGCCGCCTGATGCGCCACCGGGGAAGTAAGCGTAGAGCTCATGCCCTTGCTGCATGCCGCCGCAATATTCATCGATGAGTTCGTGCATTGTTATACCCGCGGGGGCCAGATGGACACCGGGTTTGTTGATCCGGCCGCTGACCGAAAAACTGCGCAGGCCATGGCGGCCATTGCGACCCTGTTTGGTGAACCAGTCAGCGCCCCGTTCAAGCAGTTCGCGTACCCAGTGGAGGGTTTCCATATTGTGCTCCAGGGTAGGACGGCCGAAGAGTCCGACCTGGGCTACGTAGGGGGGGCGTTGACGGGGCATGCCGCGTTTGCCCTCGATCGACTCGATCATCGCCGACTCCTCGCCACAGATATAGGCGCCGGCTCCCCGGCGCAGATGGATGGGCGGCAGCGGGCAGGGAGGGTTGGATTGCAAGGCCGACAACTCCCGCTCAAGCACGCTGCGAATGGCGGCGTACTCATCGCGCAGATAGATATAGATTTCACTGATACCGACCGCCCGGGCAGCGATAAGCGCCCCTTCCAGAAAACGGTGTGGATCCCGTTCCAGATAGTACCGATCCTTAAAAGTGCCGGGTTCACCTTCGTCGATATTCACCGCCAGCAGGCGGGGCGCCGGTTGTCCACGCAGAATGCGCCATTTGCGACCGGCAGGGAATCCCGCTCCGCCCAGACCTCTGAGATTCGAGTCTTCCAGGCACTGGATTACCTGCTCGGGTGACAGCCGATGGGGGCCTCGATCATCGCTCCCATCTGTTTCCATGCGTTGCAGCAGAGCGTAACCGCCGCCACCCAGATACCCTTTGTAGTCCAAGTAGTCGGGTAACTCGGGTTCGCCGTTTGCCGTATCCAGCAGTCGTTTCACTTTAACTGTATCGGCTTCGGATACCGGTTGTTTCCCTACCACGGCAACGGGTGCTTCCTGACAACGACCGACGCAGGGCACTCGTTGCACCCGGACACCACTGCCCAGGCTTGCCTGCAGGTTGTTGATCAAATCTTCAGCCCCGGCCAGGCTGCAAGAGATGGAGTCACAGACCCGAATCGTCAATGGCGGTGGCGTTTGGTTATCCTCAACCAGATCGAAATGGTGATAGAAACTGGCCACCTCATAGACCTGGGCGCTGGATAGGCTCATCTCCTGTGCAAGCGCCGCCAGATGATCCACTGAAATGTATCCCAGGTGGTCTTGAATACGGTGCAACATTTCGATCAACAGATCAGGGCGGCGTGGGGTTTCCTCTCCCAGCAGTTCACGCACTTCAGCCAATATGCTCGCTTTCACGCGACGGCCTTTGCTGCGGCCACGTCGTCGTTTATCTGTTTTTACTTCTACTGATGACAAGTGTTTTTCCCTTCAAGAACATAGTGGATCGGGTTCTGTTTTTTTATCAACAAATGAGTGTTGCAAATCATGTGCCATTGTCCAGTGTGGTGTATGAGCCTGTTGTCGAATGATCAGTGCACCAGTTTTCTCGCACATTGAGCAGTATCTGTGTCTTCAGCAACACAATCATTTCCCTATCGGCTTTGATATGTCGAATTATTCGGTGTTGGCCGTAAATATGCATAGGCTAAACGATGTGCGATTGACAAAGAGGTTTAGATGCGGGTGATCTCCAGTTTAAGGCAGGCCTGTATGACGCAGGAGATACTCAGTTTACAGGTTATCCAGTGTCTTCGTGTCGTAACTGTCGGCATAGTGCTGTTACTGAGCACGGACGGGATTCAGGCTCGGACTGCCGATGCCAGGGAGATCGCCCCTGGTATCTTCGTCTGGCCGGGAATTCAAGAAGAGTTTTCTGCACACAATCATGGGCATATCGCCAATACAGGATTTATTGTGGGTAGCGAGCGTGTGGCGGTGATCGATACCGGCAGCAGTTACCGGGAAGGATTGGCGTTACGCAAGACGATCCGTGAAATCACCCAACTGCCCATCGGGTATGTGATCCTTACCCATATGCATCCCGATCATACCCTCGGTGCCGCTGCCTTCAGGCAGGACGATCCTGTCTTCATCGGCCATGAATACCTGGGAGATGCCCTGGCGAGGCGGCAGTCAACCTATCTGAATCGGATGAAACAGATTCTCGGGGATCTGGCGGAAGGCACGCAAATGGTGTTTCCGTCCCAGAGTGTCAGCGTGGATCAGGTGAAACGACTGGACCTTGGTGGCCGATCTCTCCATTTGCACGCCTATCCGACGGCGCATACGAATAACGATTTAAGTGTCTATGATGACAAAACCGGGACATTATGGCTCTCCGATCTGCTTTTTGTAGAGCGTGTGCCGGTGGTGGACGGCAGCCTGTTGGGATGGTTGAAGGTTATCCAAAAGCTCAGCAAACAGGCCTGCGTTACCGTTTCCTCAGATGATGCGAAAAATCGTTCAACGGCCATTCAGGCTGAGGCTAAGGGGCAATGTGGAAAGGTGAGACGTATCGTCCCGGGGCATGGGTCTGTTACAACCCAATGGCAGAGTGCTTTGGCTGCTCAGCAACGTTATCTGGAGATTATCGCGGCAGACGTCCGGACGATCATTAAAAAGGGTGGAACCATCACCCAGGCGGTGCAAAGCGCGGGCCGGGAGGAAAAGGACAACTGGCTGTTGTTCAATGAGTTCCACGGCAGGAATGTGACTGCCGTATTTGCCGAACTGGAGTGGGAGTAGGCGTGATATACCGCAATTTTCCAGTGGTTAACCATTCGATTCATGCTATGAATAACTGATCTAACTTAGGGCCGATTGGATAAGTATTAACAGGCCCTGGAAGCTATGGCAATGATTTGCGGGCGCCGGCAATTTCTTTTCTCATACGAGGACAAATGCTATGTCAGCTGTCACAACGATGAAACAAAACGGCGGGATATGGAATATCTGGCTCAAATTCGCAACGATCACGCTGTGCATGTGTCTTGCAACCGCTAATGCGTGGGCTAATGATGATGGTAATCGCTGGTTTCAGATAAAGACCTCTCTGTTTGGCGATAAAAGCATCCTTAGCGGTGAGGATGTCCTGGGATTGGAGTCCCTAGCCAGGGCGATGGATGCGGCGATCGTTCCCATTGCCATCGATTCCAAGTTCGAGCAGACACCCGATCGTTACATAAAGAGCCTCTATTTGGTGATCGACAATAATCCTTCGCCGGTGGCGGCGGTTTTCCGTTTTCCCGGAAAGCACAGTTGGGAAACCCTATCGACAAGGGTGCGTATAAATGCCTATACCGATCTGCGCGCAATCGCCGAACTCAGTGATGGCAAGTTGTACATGGTGAATAATTATGTCAAGGCGTCAGGGGGGTGTTCTGCGCCTTCACTCAAGGATCCGGCTGCAGCCGCGGCACAGTTGGGGAAAATCAAGTTTCGTTTGCCTGAGGAGTACAATCATGGGGATCTTGTGGCGACCCAATTGTTGATAAAACACCCGAACAATTCAGGCCTGCAGTTCGATCAGGTTTCCCGCTTTTACATACCAGCGGATTTTATCAGGACAATCGAGGTTACCTACAATGGCGAAGAGGTGTTTACCGCTGACACCGATATCTCCATCAGTGAGGACCCCAGTATCCGATTCGGTTTTACACCGGAAGAGACAGGGGTTCTGGAGGTTCATGTAAAGGATTCCAAGGGGAGATCTTTCTCCCATAGCATAGATCTGACGGAAAACGGTAAAAGCTGATTTTCAGAAACAGTGTAAGGTGGAGTCGGCCTGCACCTCTCTCAGTTTGGCCACCGCTTTTTGCGACCAGGTGGAGCTTTTATAGATGGCGTTTCTTCCAGCCACAGTCATCTGCTGCAGGCTCAACAGCGTCGAGATGTGCACGTACTCTTCATAGGGGATTGCCTTGGCGATGAGATCGATGCTGCATGAGCACTTCTGCATCATCTCGTGTGTCTGGCCGTTCGACGCCATACAACCAATCACGTAGTCGGCCCTGGCGGAGGTCGGATAGTCGTTGCCGCCGGCAGTATCGTTGCACTCTTCTGCGCTTGCCATTGTGCAATACGCCAAGCCAAGACAGATTAGGAATGAGGAAAACTTTGATCTATTCATGGTTGAACGCCACCTCTGATTTCGTGTAGGGCCCTAAATAGCCGGAGTGATTTGCCGGAATATCATGTCTTCATCGATGAGTACACTATCTCCACTGTCGCTGGGCACCTTGGTGTGGATACGATATACACCCCCTGGAACCTGGTCGGAAAATATGAATTCATAACGTTTATTGATATAGAGTTTGTGATTCTCTGCGTAGGGATCGGCAACAAAGGGCGTGATTACGATTTCTGTGCCGCTCACCGCCTTGCCATTGAGTCTGAAATCTATCTCACGCACTACCATGGGCTTTGCAAACGAATCACGAATCCGATTACGAAAAAAACCGATATTGCCACCGGTATTTTTGGCCATTTTGGAAATATCCCGCTCCAGAAAGTGAATGATAACCGGGTTGCCAGTGTATGCCTTGGCGGGACTGAAGTCGATATGATGTGAACCGGTCAGGAAGTTGAATTCCAGATCCCGTTTACCTTCGGCGACCACATCGATTACCTTGATCTCGATACTATCCGAAAAACTGTCGGCATCCTTGGTCATGCTTTTAAAACCGTAATCGATTCGACTGCCTTTCGGAACACCCTTCAGGTGGTCTTTGAAAAAAACCAGCTTTTGCGCTTCATTGAGTTTCGGTGGTGGTAAAATCTTGGTTGCAAGCGCTGCTGTGGATGTGAACATCAATGCAGAAAGACTAGCAATAATGATGCTGCTTTTGAGCATAAATCAAACTCCTAAAAAGATGTTTGCCGACGAAGTGCATATCCACTTGTCGGAGATACGCAACTCGACAACCCCGGGCCTGAATCCGGAAAGCCCTGTCTATTTTTTATGCGCTGCGGAACAGGCCGAACAGCCGGGATAAGATCCCTTTTTTCTCACCACCAGCCTGTCGTGCCCTTGCACTCGAAGATGATCTGTTAAATGCAGGTGATGAGGTATCTTTTGCCTTGGGAGCTGGCCGGGCAGCTGGATGATTGCTCATGCCCATGGCGTGGCGGTGCAGGATCGAATCCGTCGGCGGTGCTTGAAGCCAGATTTGGCGCTTCATCTCGACTGTTGTATCGAAATGGCGTTTGAGGACGGAATCCTCGGGATGTGTTGAGATAGTCATAGTCTGTTCCTCCTGTATTTTGATATTCACCAAGCCAAAGAAACATTTACCGCTGGTGTTGATTTTAAGCTTGTTTTTTTAGATCTCCATGCAACATCCGGACAACCATACCTTCCCACTGTCATGACCCGCCGGCAACGAACACACCGAAAGCGCGTGGGCTTTCACCGGTTGGGATCTGCCTGATGATCTCAAGCTTATCCGTATCGAGTACAACCAGCTCATTGTCAAACTAGTTGGCGATATAGACACGTCTCTCGTGTGGATCGGCAATGATGCCTTCGGGAAATTCACCGATATCGACCCTGCGGATCTCCTGCAGTTTTGCAGTGTCTATTACGGAAATCGTGTTCTCGTGCTGATTTGTCGAAGACCCGGCGGTTGTCGAGGGTGACCGCAACGCCATAGGGAGTGCTGCCGACCGGGATGGTGGCGATAACGGATAGACTTTCAAGATCGATTACACTCAGATCATCGCTTGCAACATTGGCCACGTAGAGTCGCCCGCCTTCAGGATCGAGGCGAATGCCGAAGGGTCGGCTTCCCACCGATACGCGAGTGATGACCCGATAGTTGACTGGATCAACCACTGAGATCATATTGTCGTCCCTGTCCGCCACATAGAGCCTTTTGCCATCCTTGCTAACCTCCAGGCCGGATGGAGAATCACCCACCGGTATCCTCGTCAATATCGACAGATTTTCCGCATCGAGCACGTAAACAAGATCTTCATACCAGTCGGCAACGTAAACCCGTCTGTCATCCCGGCTGAGTGCGATACCCAGCGGTCCTTTTCCGACCGTTTTGCGTGCCGATGTTTTGAACGTCACGCCGTCGAGCAGATAGACATCATGACTTTCAGGGTTGGTGACATAGATGCGGCGGCCGTTGCTCGATACTGCGATACCGGCAGGTTTGGAACCGACCTTGACAGTGGCGGTTGTACTCAAATCGGCCAGATCGATTACCGTGACGGAGTCCTCACCCTGATTGGTGACGAAAGCGAATGGAGCCGCGGTTACCGGGATACAGGTGGTAGCCAATGAGATAAGGATGGCAAAGGCAATCAGCCGGGGTTTCTGTCTTAAGCAGTTTGATTCAGTAGCGTATCGCATAGTTACATAATGAACCGGGACCCTAGCCACCGCCCTGTTCGGCCAATTTCTTAAGATTGGCAAGACCGCTCTCGTAAACGCCCTTCACAGCATCCTTCGCAGCCTGATCGTTGAGTTCCGGAGGCGGCTCATTGTTGGGGTAGCCCCGATAGAAGGCACCCTTCCAAGTGACCAGACTTCCACCACTCCCGGATGGCTTGATACTGAACCAGGCGGAGTAGTTTGTCACCGGCAAAACCTTTACGTCGACAGCTGTAATTCGATAGAAAAAGGAGTGCTTTGTATCGTCATGTTTCTCCAGTTTTTCGTGGATCTGACCGCCGTTGCCAAGGGTCAATGTTCGGGTTGCCCCGATGGTATTGCCCCCCGTCTCCCTCGGTTCTGGCTATGGCAGGATGCCAACTCATATCATGAAAATTTTTCACGATATCCCAAACAGCCTGCGGCGGCGCAGAAATCTGTTGCGTCACGATCATCTTTTGCCTGGTCGGGCCATGGGCCTGTGCAAGTGTGGCAAATATCATCAGTATCGAGAGGAGTACGATACATTTTTTCACATAGACCTCCTTTGGGTATTGCTTTGAACCGAGTGCCCCTGTCGAACGGCTGTAACCTATCGAGCAAATATCATGCCTGGTCAGCTGTTTAAAAAATGAGCAGGATAGTTGGACCAAGTGATATAAGCATTGCCTGAGGCCTGTGAACCGTACGAAATATGTGGATAAAACCTATTATCCGACAATCTTGAATTGGGCTAAGATGAATAGATCCGGATAGTGCATCGAAGGGCATGGCCTGTCATGTGCAAAATATCCGTTAACATGAAGTGTGTCAGCGTTGACACTGATTGATTCAGCCTGACAGCCGGGTGTGGCCAGATTCTGATTGCGGACTATCCACAACTGGAACTCCGTTTAATGGTATGGAACTTGCAAAAGTACTCCATAACTTTACCTGATTACTCATGAGGCTCAGCTATTGAGCCTGTGGTGCAAGCATAATGGAACCTACTGAATAAAAGAGGATTTCATCATGCCGAGAAATACTATTCAATTTCAAAAAGGTCTTGGTTTGCACGATTTTCTGGAACAATATGGGACCGAGGATCAGTGTCGACAGGCATTGTATGATTTGCGCTGGCCGACGGGCTATGTCTGCCCTGAGTGCGGCAACACAACAGGCTGTGAACTCAAAAAGCGTCAGATATATCAATGTCACAAGTGCCATCATCAGACTTCCCTGACCGCCGGCAGCATCTTCCATGGCACCAAGCTGCCGCTGAGAACGTGGTTTCTTGCGATCTATCTGTTGATCCAACGCAAGAAAAGTATCTCGGCGCTGCAACTTTCCCGCGAAATCGGGGTGAACTACAATACGGCCTGGCGACTCAAGCATAAGTTGATGCAGGTGATGATGGAACGTGAGCGTGGAAAAAAACTGGCCGGTCGCATCGAATTGGATGATGCTTATCTCGGAGGCGAGCAAGCCGGTAAGCGTGGTCGTGGGTCGCGCAACAAAATCCCTTTCGTAGCTGCTGTTGAGACGACGCGGGACGGCAGGCCCATGAAAATTCAACTGCGTCGTGTAAGGGGCTTCCGCAAACGTGAAATCGCCCGCTACGCCCGCTCCTGCTTGATGCCTGGCAGCGAAGTCTTTACCGATGGGCTTTGGTGCTTTAGTGGCGTGACAACCGCTGATTGCCATCATAACCCCATGGTGACGGGTGGTGGGCGCCAAAGTGTCCAGTATTCGTGCTTCAAATGGGTAAACACGATGTTGGGTAATGTCAAAAACAGTCTGTTGGGTACTTTTCATGCGATTCGAGATAAACATGTGTCGCGTTATCTTGCTGAGTTCGAATATCGGTTTAACCGCCGTTTCGATTTACCCGCCATGATTGAACGATTGCTTTTTGCCGCTCTTCGCACTCCACCTATGCCATATCGCCTCTTGAGAATGGCTGAGGTTTAGGGGTAATCAGGTAACTTTATTAATCCCGACCCTGTTTCTGGAGCTGTTTTGAGTAGATTGGATCCATACAATAAGAAAAACCCTCCCTATCGATTTTCTGTTGGCCTCATGATCATTTTCAGCGGGTTGTACTGCTTCGGCATTGCCAGTGCCGCAGACAAACTCGATGTATCCATCGCTTTGCTGGGAATGGAACAGGAGAAACACATACCGTTGTCATTGTTGAGACCGGTTGTTGACGACACCGGCCAGTCGGGTGCCGAGCAGGGCATAAGCGACAACAACACCACCGGGCAATTTACCGGACAGTCATTTCAACTCAGGTCGGTGAAGGTCAAGCCGGATCAGAGTCCGAATCAGGCCTTCCTGGAATTGCATCGGCAGGGTACCAGGCTGTTCCTCCTCAATCTGCCCGCGGACAAGCTGATTGAAATCGCGGATATGCCGGAAGCGAAGGATAGCCTGCTGTTTAATATAGGCGCCAGGGATGATGAACTGAGAATCCGTGAATGCCGAGCCAACCTGCTGCATACCATCCCCAGCCGGGCCATGCTGGCGGATGCCCTGGCCCAGTATCTGACCTGGAAACGCTGGAACGAGTGGTTTCTCGTAGTGGGCCGCCATCCGCAGGACAAGGCCTATGCGGACGCCCTCAAGCGGGCGGCCAAACGATATGGCCACAAGATTGTCGAAGAGAAAGTGTGGACCTTCGAACCCGGCGCAAGGCGTACCGATTCGGGACACACCCGAGAACAGGAAGAGGTGAATGCATTCACCCAGGTAGGGGATTACGACATCCTGATCGTGGCTGATGAGCGGGATGAGTTCGGTGAGTTTTTAAACTACCGTACCTATCTACCGCGGCCGGTAGGCGGTTCTCACGGGCTCTCCCCGGCTGCCTGGAGCGGCGTACATGAACAGTGGGGAGCAACCCAGTTTCAACGGCGCTACCGGGAAAAGAATGGCCGCTGGATGACTGATCGTGATTTTTCAGCCTGGGTGGCCGTGCGCAGTATCGGTGAGGCAGCGACACGCACTGCCGGCAAACAGGCGGACAAGCTGAAGGCCTTCATCCTCAGTGATGAATTCAATCTGGCCGCTTTTAAGGGCAGACCGGCGACCTATCGGGATTGGAACGGTCAGTTGCGCCAACCGCTGTTGATCACCTCTCCAAGGTTGATGATATCCGTCTCACCGCAGAAGGGTTTTCTACATCAGTTTTCCACCCTGGATTCCCTTGGCTACGATCGTCCGGAGAGTAAATGCGGCAAATAGGGCCGATGATAGTCATGGCTTAGCGTTAACAGGCCCTGATACCCCTGATAGATAATTTGCGGTCCGGCTGCAATTGGTAAGCGATAAATACGGAGGAGTAGTCAATGATTTTTTCATTTTCCCGCTGCAACCCAGGCGTCCGCCGCTCATTGTATGCATTGGTGTTTAGCATCTGCGTGATAGTCAGCAGCGGGGCGCAAGCCTACACTATTTACGTCAGCAGCGAGAAGGACAACACAATCACGATAATCGATGGAGAGAGTCTCAAGGTCCTGGAAACGGTAAAAGTAGGCGAGCGTCCACGGGGTATTGCCCTCAGCAACGATGGCAGAACCCTCTACGTTTGCACCAGCGATGCCGATCACATTGAAGTGCTGGATCTGGAAAGCCTCAAGGTCACCCATATATTACCGTCCGGTCCCGATCCGGAACTGCTGGTACTTGGGCCACAGGGTAAATATCTGTATGCCGCCAACGAGGACGACAACATGGTGACCATGGTTGACGTGCAGAAGCGGGAGAAGGTGACGGAGATCCAGGTAGGCGTGGAGCCGGAGGGGATGGGAATCAGCCCCGACGGAAAGTGGCTGGTCAACACATCGGAAACCACCAACATGGCCCACTTCATCAATCTTGAGACGTTGAAGGTGGAAGATAACGTACTGGTCGATCAGCGGCCACGCGTGGCCCAGTTCACCCATGATGGCAAGCAGGTATGGGTCTCATCGGAGATCGGAGGCACAGTGAGCGTGATCGATACGGCGAGTCGCGAGATCGTCAAGAAAATCGGTTTCGAGATACCCGGTATCCACAAAGAATCGATCCAGCCCGTGGGTATAAAAATCAGCAAAGATGGCAGGCTGGCATTTGTCGCCCTGGGACCGGCCGCAAGGGTGGCTGTGATCGATACCTCCTCTTTCGAGGTGGAAAAGTATCTTCTGGTTGGACAGCGGGTTTGGAACCTCGATTTCTCGCCGGATGAAAAGCGCATCTTTACCACCAACGGGGTGAGTAACGATATCTCGGTGATAGATGTCGACCGGTTGAAGGTGAGAAAGTCGATCAGGGTGGGGCGCCTACCCTGGGGAGTTGTGGTTCGTCCATGAGTGCGGCCGCTCTCGCATTGAAAGGGGTCAGCTTTTCCTATGCCAGGCGCCAGGTGTTGGATGATGTCAGCTTTACACTGGAACCCGGCGAGTTCTGTGTCCTGCTGGGGATCAACGGTGCCGGCAAGACAACCCTCTTTTCCCTTATCACCCGGCTGTTTGTCAGTCGCGGCGGCGCGATCGGCATCTACGGTTACGACCTTCATAGCCAGACCCGCAAGGCGTTGGCGCAATTGGGGGTGGTTTTTCAGCAACCGACATTGGATCTGGATCTGTCATTGATGCAGAACCTTCGCTATCACTGCGCCCTGCAGGGATTGGATAGTGAAGAATTGAAAACACACATGCAGACAGTGCTGGATGAAATCGAGTTGGGAGAGCGCGCCGATGATAAGGTGAGGGCGCTGAGCGGCGGTCAGCGTCGCCGTGTCGAGCTGGTCAGGGCGCTTCTGCATCAGCCCCGTCTCCTACTGGCCGATGAACCAACCGTAGGGCTCGATATCCACAGCCGCCAGGCGATCCTGCAGCAGGTGCGTAAACGTTGCCGCGAGGACGGTATCGGTGTGCTGTGGGCCACCCATCTGGTGGATGAAGTCGATACTGAAGATCGCCTGGTAGTGCTGCACGACGGCAAGGTGCTTGCCCATGGCAGCGCCCGCCAGATCATGCAGGAGACCGGAACGGATAGCGTAAAACAGGCATTCAACAGCCTGACACGAAGTGATGCATCATGACTTTTACGCAGTATCTTCGTTGTCTGTTGGGCATCACGCTACGCGAATCGCTGAGATTTCTTCACCAGCGCGAGCGTTTCTTCGGCGCCCTGGTTCGTCCCCTGGTGTGGCTGTTCATCTTCGCCGCCGGCTTCCGTTCCGTATTGGGTGTCTCCATCATTCCACCCTATGAAACCTATATCCTCTATGAGGAGTACATAGTCCCCGGGTTGGCGGCGATGATCCTGCTTTTCAGCGGTATGCAGAGCTCACTCTCCATGGTGTACGACCGGGAGATGGGCAGTATGCGGATGTTGATGGTCAGTCCCTTTCCCCGCTGGTATCTATTGCTTTGCAAGCTGATCGCCGGCACCCTGGTCGCAATCGCCCAGGTCTACCTCTTTCTCGCTATCGCCTGGTTTTGGGATGTACAGCCACCGTTGACGGGTTACCTTCTGGCGTTTCCGGCCCTGTTGCTGTCAGGACTGATGCTCGGTGCATTGGGCCTGCTGCTCTCTTCGGCAATCAAACAGCTGGAGAATTTCGCCGGGGTCATGAATTTTGTCATATTCCCCATGTTTTTTGCATCGTCAGCGCTCTATCCCTTGTGGCGGATTAAGGATTCCAGCGTTTTCCTTTATGAAATCTGCCGATTTAACCCCTTTACCCATGCGGTGGAGTTGACCAGGTTTGCGCTTTACGGGCAGATCAGCTGGATTGCCTTTTTTGCAGTTGTCGGTTCTCTGCTGCTGTTCCTTGCCGGGGCGCTCTACGGATACGATCCCGCACGCGGTCTGATGACACGTAAACAGGGTGGAGGTTAGGGCCTGTTAACACTGAACCAACCGGCCATAAGAGGAGTTTTCAAAGATGAAGATGATTGGATACTGTCTGTGGCTCTCTGTTTCCACACTGGCACTGCCCTTGGGTGCGGAAGAGAGACCACCCGACTGGCCTTGTGAGCAGGCGCTGGTACATGAGATACCCGCGGCCGTAGTGTGGGCCGGGCCATCGATAGCGGGACTGGAGCATGCTTGGGAACAGGACCAAGAGGTATCAAGGCTGGTAAAGCGGTTCGTTGTGTCGGACTATGACCTGGATGCGGCCGATACGGAAATTGCCGAATTTTCCGCTGAACAGGATTCTTCAGAAAGGGATTCCAGGCTTACTTTGCTGTTTGCCGGCGTAATTCAGACACTGAATGAGGAACGCAAGAAAAAACTCGATGGCATTATCCGCTATGCCCGCGGTCAGGCGGCACGCGCCAACAGGTTGAGTCATGAGCTCGATGAGATGGTCCAGTTGCAGGAGGATCCTTCACCGGCCGCACAGGAGCGCCTGGCGCTGATGCAGAAGGAGATGGAGATCAAGCAGCGCATGTTCGATGAACGCGAAGACTTCATACAACATCTCTGTACCCGTCCGAGGGTGGTTGAAGAGAGACTGGGCTCACTGGCCCGCAGTATTGCATACTATCTTGACTAGGGCCTAATAACTCACTGCATCGGTATCGCTTCGCTTTTCTCAAGCGGCAGATCGGCTGCTTCCCATCCGGTTGTCCCGTCCGGGTACCAGTAGATGTTGGTGTAGCCGTACTCTGTTGCCGCCCGCTTTGCCGCATTCCATGACATCCAGCAATCGGCAAGACAATAGAGCACTATCCGGGTGCCTTTGTCGCCATTGGAAAACCGTTTCAGATTTTGTTTGAAATAGCTATCCAACTCATCGGAGAGGGCGCCATAACCCACATTGGGCAACCAGTGCGATTCTGGAATGTTCCGTCTTGCAGGTGGCAACCATAACAGATTGTCAGGCCGGTCCTTGGGCTTGACCGGTGTCGGCATTACATCGATCAGCACCACATTCTGCTGTTTGATCAGAGCATGCAGTTGCTCCGTTGTGATGGTGGTTCCAGCCGGGACTGAGTCCGGTACGGGGGCGCGGAATTCGGCTATGCGATAGCCGTCGGCGGAGAAGTGTTCGGGGTTCTCTTGCAGGGCTGCGGAAGCGTAGGCTGTCATTGAAGTGGCGAGCAGCAGCAGAACGGACACTATACCGTCAAGCGGCTTTGCAAGCGCTCTTTGTGTGCCTTCGGATTTCAATGTTGTATCAGTCTGTCATCTCTATCCAGCAGAGGTATGTTGTATTCAAGCAATATCTTCTCAATGTTCGGAGAGAGTTTTTCCAATTCAAGGTTAAGCTGGTGTTTCCAATTCGATTCACGACGGCGGATGCCCATGGAGACATTGAAAGCCAATGGGACCGAGTCCACTTTTGCCGGCAGGGGAATCACCGAGAGTGGCGTTTCCTGCCGGGAAGCCACATAGCCGGCTATAGGGCCCCAGATCACTGCCACGTCGATATCTCCATCTGCCACGTCTTCCACTGCCCGGGTGGCAGGCGAGTAAAGACGTGTGTCCACAGTACGCTGATAGGGACGCACCTGATCCAGCAAGCCGTACTTGCTCAACAGAGTAGCAGGGGGCGTACCTGCGACGACACCTATTTTGAGATCATTGAGCTTTGCGGCATCGAGGGTGCGGAGCGCCAGTCCTGAGTCCTTTCGATATACCAGGGTGTAGACCGATCGATAATAGGGATTGGTGTTCTGTAACAGTTCGTTGACCGAAGTGACACCCATTACCAGATCGCAAAGACGAATGCGAAGTGTGTTGCGTACAAAGCCTATGGTCTGTGGCCACCAGTGATAGCGCAGCGTTCGGTTCAGTTCATCGGCGATGAGCTTGGCGATCCTGTTTTCGAATCCCTCCAGCTTTTTATTTGAGAAGGGCATGTGGTTAGGATCGCCACAGACTGTCAGATACTCCTTGTTCCTGGCTTCATAGGTGGTTTTAGACCAGGCGGACAGTGGAGCCAGCAGCAGAATGAGTGGCAAGAGGTAGGAAATCAGGCTCAACGCTTTGCTGTAAAACGATGAACCTGTTGTTGGCATGATACTAGGGCCTGTCAACACTAATCCAATACGCCCTGTTGTGTCTGAAAAAGCGCCAATCAAGGCGCACCCCAAGGGCACTTCCTTCGGGGCGCGAGGAGAGAAGTTTGGTTATTCCAAATGAACGACGAGCAACGCCGAGTGGCGCTTTTTCAGGCATAACCCGAAGGGCTGGGGCTGTTTTCGCCCCCAGCGGCGTTATCATTCGCTCATGTAGCATAACTACACCACGCTCATTCTGCCTTGCTGGGCACGAAAACAGCCCCAGCAGGGCGTATTGGATTAGTGTTAACAGGCCCTAGTCCTCGATCGCTCATATGATATGACAGATAGATAGTTGGATAGTAGGACATCGTTTCCACCGCTGCTGTTCCCAGGATATGATGTTTGTCCCTGTAGTGATGGAATATAATCGAACCTCTGTCTATTTGTCCGCGATCATTTTTTTGACTTTCGGAAACTTCGCGGGTCTGTTCATCCCGATGACACCGTCTGAGCGAGCCTTTAGATAGGCATAGATATCGGCAATATATTTGATGACATCTATGTTCTTTGCAAAAGAGGGCATCACGCTATTGTTCATTCCCTCCCTTCCTGTGACGACTGCATTGACGAATTCGCCATACGACATCACTTTCAGTGATTCGAGCAGTGCCGGCGCGTATGAACTTCCCATGCCGGCCGGTCCGTGACAGACATGACAGTCGGCATGGTAACGACGAAAACCGTTATAGGTGCCGAAGTCGACCTTGCCGTCTTCGAAGTAGTAGGGTTGCTCAGGTGAAGGTACAAAATTCTTGTAATCGGCCTTGGATGCAGCTGAGTAGCCCGAGAAGGAGTAGGTGAGGGCGATGGCCGCCACTATTAGGGATTTACTGAACTTGTTACGCTGCATGTTTAGCCTCATGGAAACCGGTTAGGTGTTGAATCTATGTTGGGATTTAACCGCCACCCACCGCATAACGGGTGGGTGGCGGCTCCAGCTATGGGATATCGATCCCTCAGTTCGGCAGCTCAAATACAGTCAATGTGCCGCCCAGCTGGGTATAGTTGCTAAGCGATGCATAGGCACCCACAGCACCCAGGCCGGCTGTCGGGTCGGTCAAACCTGCAGCCATACCGATGCCGGCCCAGCCACCGAGTCCGGAGAGGACCGCGACATACTGCTTGCCGTTGTGCATGTAGGTATTGACATTGCCGATGATGCCGGAGGGGGTCTTGAACTTGTACAGCTCTTTACCCGTCTTGGCATCGACCGCTTTCAGATAGCCCTCCAGAGTGCCGTAAAAGACTACGTCACCAGCCGTGGAGAGTGCACCGCTCCATACGGAGAAGGGCTCGGGGTTGGACCATACGATCTTGCCCTTGTCGGCATCCCAGGCGATGAAGTTACCTAGATTGGTGCCGCCTGGCGCCGGGTACATGGAGAGGGTTGCACCCACATAGGGTTGACCCGCGGTATACGAAACCTGGAACGGCTCGTAGTCCATGCAGACATGATTGGTCGGTACATAGAAGAGTCCTGTACGCGGGGAGTAGCTCGCGGGCTGCTGATCCTTCGTTCCCAGAGCCGCCGGGCAGATACCGGTGGAGTTGACGTCTTCACCGTTCTGATGGGTGGAGTACTTGGCTACGACCTGGGGACGGCCGGTCTCCATGTCGACATGGGTCGCCCAGTTGACAGCAGGATCGAATTTCTCGGCAACCAGCAGTTCGCCGGTAGCGCGATCCATGGTATAGCCGAAACCGTTACGATCAAAGTGGACCAGGGCCTTGCGCATCTTGCCCTTGATCTTTTGGTCGACCAGGATCATTTCATTGATGCCGTCATAGTCCCACTCGTCATGCGGTGTCATCTGGTAGACCCACTTGGCAATGCCGGTATCCACGTCACGGGCGAAGATGGTCATCGACCAACGGTTATCGCCGGGACGCTGAACCGGATTCCAGGTACTGGGGTTGCCGGAACCGTAGTACATCAGGTTCAGGTCCGGATCATAGGAGTACCAGCCCCAGGTGGCGCCGCCACCGATCTTCCACTGGTCACCCTTCCAGGTATTGATACCGGAGTCTTTCCCTACCGGCTTACCGAGATGGGTAGTCTTCTGAGGATCCAGAAGGGTATCGCTATCCGGTCCCATGGAGTAGGCGCGCCATGCCAGTTTGCCATCGTTGAGATTGTAGGCGGTCATGGAACCACGCACACCGAACTCACCACCGGAGATACCGATAAAGACTTTGTCTTTTACCACCATGGGAGCCGCGGTGGAGGTCTCGCCCTTGGACGGGTCGCCATTTTTCACGGACCAGACTTTCTTTCCGGTCTTTGCATCCAGGGCCACCAGAGTGGTGTCGGCTTGTGAAAGAATGATCTTCCCGTCGCCATAGGCCAGACCGCGGTTGACAGTGTCGCAACACATTACAGGAATAACGCTGGTGTCCTGCCTCGGCTCATACTTCCAGAGGATTCTGCCGTTTTCATTCAGGTCAAGGGCAAACACCTTGTTGGGAAACGGGCTGTGGACATACATAACATCCCCGAGTACCAGGGGGCCGCCTTCATGACCACGGAGAACGCCGGTGGAGAAGGTCCAGGCAACCCTCAGGTCCTTAACGTTACTCGTGTTGATTTGGTCCAGTTGGCTGTAGCGGGTACCTGCATAATCGCCGTTAGGCATTACCCAGTCGTTTGGGTTGTTTTGCATTTTCAGCAGTTCTGAATTTGCCGTCACTCCACCTGCAGCGCTGAGCATTGCAGAGGCAGTGAAGCATATCGCCAGAACTTTGCGTTTTGCTTTTACCATAGTATGTATCCTCGGGTTTTATTTGTGGGACTGCCTCTACAAGGTAAAAATAATCGATTTAGAAACCGGACAGTGACCGGATAAAATCGAAATTTGTCGGTTCAGCTTCTCCCTCGCTATCAATTGACTCCTCACATTTGGTACGTTTAGCCCCAATATTTCACGCATTAAAAAGGCAAAATCCTGATACTTCGATATAATTCAGTTGCTTACACTGTAATCGAAAGGATTTTGCCTGTGACAAACTGTACCCAGACTGCCTTTGATTTTCCAGCCCTAAAACGCCGTAAGGTTCAAGCCGAGTTTTCCGGTGGCGATATCACCTCGGACGGCGGCGTGTTGCTGCTGCGTGAGATCGACAGGCGTCTGGGATTGCTCGAGGCGGTTGATGCGGTCATCCCCGACCCGCGAGATCCCCGCTATATTGAACACAGCCAGTTGAGCCTGTTGCGCCAGCGAGTCTATGGGCTCTGCCTGGGTTATGAAGATCTGAACGACCATCAGACACTACGCACCGACCCGGCCCTACAGAGCTCGATCGAACGCGAGGAGGTACTGGGCAGCCAGTCGACACTTTGTCGGCTGGAGAACCGGGTCGATCGCCGGGTTGCCGTTGATGTCCACAACCTACTGCTCGAGCAGTTCATTGCCTCATATGATGCACCACCCGATGAGCTGATCCTGGATTTCGACGCCACGGATGATCCGGTGCATGGCCGCCAGGAAGGCCGCTTCTTTCACGGCTACTACGATCACTACTGCTTCCTGCCCCTGTATGTCTTTTGTGGCGATCAACTGCTGGTGAGTTATCTGCGGCCCAGCCGGATCGATGCGCCCAAGCATGCCTGGGCGATTCTGGCGCTGTTGGTCAAACGCCTGCGCCGGGCTTGGCCTGAAGTGCGTATCATCTTTCGGGGCGATAGCGGCTTTTGCCGTCACCACATGCTCAGCTGGTGCGAGCGCAACGCTGTGGGCTATATCGTGGGCATCGCCAAGAATGACGCCTTGCTGCGGTGTATCCGTGAGCCCATGCAGTGGGTTGAGGAACTGGCGAAGCGAACCGGCATGAAGATGCGGGAATTCTTTCAGTTTCACTATGCCGCCAGCACCTGGAAGACGCGTCGCAAGGTGATCGCCAAACTGGAGGTCACCGACAAGGGGCCAAATCCACGCTTCATCGTCACCAACCTGGCCGGCGACAAACAGCGCCTTTACGATGACCTCTACTGCGCCCGTGGTGACATGGAGAACCGAATCAAGGAGCAGCAACTGGGGCTGTTCGCCGATCGCACCAGCGCGCATTACTGGTGGGCCAATCAGTTTCGTCTACTGCTGTCCAGTCTGGCCTATGTGCTGATGGAGGCCATCCGGCGCCTCGCGCTGAAGGGCACGGAACTGGCGCGTGCACAGATGACCACGATCCGGCTCAAACTGTTCAAGATCGGGGCGGTCATCATTCGCAACACGCGACGGATCCGCTTCCTGCTCTCCAGCACCTATCCCTATCAGGCGCTGTTTTTCCAGGTGGCGGCACGACTCAAGCCGGGATAGCCCGGTAGAGTGCTGCCCCGGCACGTTGATCAACAATGGGGGTAAGGGGGAGTCTGCCCGGAGGGTGGAAAATCAGGGCTTGATAGAGGTTTGGTTCCCAGTGAGGGCAAACCATCCAAGCTTGGCCATATCACCGGCTAAATTTAAAAACGGATGAAACATGCGGGCTAGAGCATTAGCTACTCAGCCAACAGTATGCAAGGGCTGTAAAGTGCGATTCGGATGTTAATGGACGAAACAGTTGTTCACGTTCCGATTAAATTGAGTTGCCCCTTTCCCGGCAAGGGATAAAGATGTGATTCATTTTTTTCCTGATTACCCCTAAACCTCAGCCATTCTCAAGAGGCGATATGGCATAGGTGGAGTGCGAAGAGCGGCAAAAAGCAATCGTTCAATCATGGCGGGTAAATCGAAACGGCGGTTAAACCGATATTCGAACTCAGCAAGATAACGCGACACATGTTTATCTCGAATCGCATGAAAAGTACCCAACAGACTGTTTTTGACATTACCCAACATCGTGTTTACCCATTTGAAGCACGAATACTGGACACTTTGGCGCCCACCACCCGTCACCATGGGGTTATGATGGCAATCAGCGGTTGTCACGCCACTAAAGCACCAAAGCCCATCGGTAAAGACTTCGCTGCCAGGCATCAAGCAGGAGCGGGCGTAGCGGGCGATTTCACGTTTGCGGAAGCCCCTTACACGACGCAGTTGAATTTTCATGGGCCTGCCGTCCCGCGTCGTCTCAACAGCAGCTACGAAAGGGATTTTGTTGCGCGACCCACGACCACGCTTACCGGCTTGCTCGCCTCCGAGATAAGCATCATCCAATTCGATGCGGCCGGCCAGTTTTTTTCCACGCTCACGTTCCATCATCACCTGCATCAACTTATGCTTGAGTCGCCAGGCCGTATTGTAGTTCACCCCGATTTCGCGGGAAAGTTGCAGCGCCGAGATACTTTTCTTGCGTTGGGTCAACAGATAGATCGCAAGAAACCACGTTCTCAGCGGCAGCTTGGTGCCATGGAAGATGCTGCCGGCGGTCAGGGAAGTCTGATGATGGCACTTGTGACATTGATATATCTGACGCTTTTTGAGTTCACAGCCTGTTGTGTTGCCGCACTCAGGGCAGACATAGCCCGTCGGCCAGCGCAAATCATACAATGCCTGTCGACACTGATCCTCGGTCCCATATTGTTCCAGAAAATCGTGCAAACCAAGACCTTTTTGAAATTGAATAGTATTTCTCGGCATGATGAAATCCTCTTTTATTCAGTAGGTTCCATTATGCTTGCACCACAGGCTCAATAGCTGAGCCTCATGAGTAATCAGGTTTTTTTTAGTGTGGAAGTATGTTGTGTGTCACTGCTGTGACACTTTTCCGGAGGCCTCAAGATTCAATGTAGAATCGATTAATGAATCAATCTCCATTCAAATTAAATCAACCGGGTAATCAAAACCGTCATGATCAGGGCTAGTATCATATCTTTGGTCAGGCCCAACAGAGCACATCCGGTTAGTGTTAACAGCCCCTAGGCAGGTGACTGATGAGATCACTTTATCCTCCCAGCGAACCCAATGCCGTATATAAAATATGCGCCGATCAGCTTCACGAGCTCTATGTGGAGGAGTGTGGCAACTCAGAGGGGGTTCCAGTGGTGTTTCTCCATGGCGGTCCGGGTTCGGGCTGTTCAGACGACCACCGCCGTTTTTTCGATCCCGATTTCTACAGAATCATTCTCTTCGATCAGCGTGGCTCAGGAAAATCCCTGCCCTTGGGAGAGACAAAGCAAAACCGTACCTTGCAACTCGTGTCGGATATGGAAACGATCCGCCGCCACCTGGAAATCGAGCGATGGATGCTGTTTGGCGGCTCATGGGGTGCAACCTTATCGCTTATCTATGTACTTTTCCACCCCGACAGGGTACTCGGAATGATCTTAAGGGGGACGTTTCTCGCACGTGAATCTGATCTGGACTGGTTTTTCATAGGTCTCAAGCGCCTCTTCCCGCAGGCCTGGGGCAGGCTGTCGCAAGGGCTACCGGATAACACGGAACTGGAAAACCTGATCAGTTGGTATCACGCCGCAGTTCATGGCAGTAATAAAATCCTCGCGCTACAGGCTGCACATAGATGGTCAGAGTGGGGCAGTCGCATAGTCAACTGGCATAAGCCACCAAGTGCGGCAGACGCTGACAAAGCGCCGCAACCGGAAGTGCAGCAAGAGCGATTGCTGGCAAAGGTCAAAATCGAGACACACTATGCCCGCCACCGTTATTTCATTGAGAATAACGAGATACTCAACCGCATCGGATCACTTTCCGTCATGCCTGTCTCAGTCGTGCATGGCCGTTTCGATCTTGTTTGCACCATGGAATCTGCCTGGCTGCTGCATCGGGCCATCCCCGATTCACGATTCGTACAAGTACCTGATGCAGGCCATATCATCGACGAGCCCTCGATGGCGGCAGCACTGGTGGAAGAGACCGACCGGATGCGGGAGCTGCTATAGATTCAGATGAATACAAGCCGCGAATGGACGCGAATCACCGTAAATTTCCGCAAAATTTATTAGTCCGCAAATGAACGCTAATAAACGCAAATGAATTCATTGCAAATTGTTGAGTTGTAATAAACCATGTCAATGATGAAGCTTGAAGCGGTATCTTATAAACAAGCCGTAGTAGCTTTGTAGCCACAAGACCGCAAAGTTCCCTTATGAACCATACGTCTGCGTTCTATAGTAAGGACAAATAAAATATCATTAGCGTTTATTAGCGTTCATTTGCGGACTTTTTATCATTCGTAAATTTGCTGTGATTCGCGTCCATTCGCGGGAATTTTCTTTACTGTCCGCTAGCTTTGGGCCATTTACCGGCTGTGAGTTTTTTCGAGTTGCGCATGTTGCGGAACACCAGGGGTGCGGTGTCAGGCTCGCGTGAAATGTTCGTTTCATTGACCATTTTGACGATTTGTTCATGATGGGGCGACTTGCTGCAGACCGGATCGGCATTGGTGGCATCACCGGTCAGCAGGTAGGCCTGGCAGCGGCAGCCGCCGAAGTCTTTCTCCTTCTCGTCACAATTGCGGCAGGGTTCTCTCATCCAGCCGTAACCACGGAACCTGTTGAAGTCGGTGGAGTCGTTCCAGATCCACTCGATACTGTGGTCACGTACGTTGGGAAAGGTGAGCCCAGGCAGTTCACGGGCGGCATGACAGGGAAGGGCGGTACCGTCCGGGGCCACGGTGAGGAAGACGGCTCCCCAACCGTTCATACAGGCCTTGGGACGCTCTTCATGGTAATCAGGCACCACATAGAAAATCCGCATCTTGCCCTTGAACTTCTCCTGGTAGCGGTGAGCAACTGCCTCCGCCGCTTCTACCTGGTCGCGCGAAGGCAGTAACTGTTCACGATTATGCAGGGCCCAGCCGTAGTACTGGGTGGTGGCCAGTTCCACGTAGTCGGCCTCAAGGGCATGAGATATCTCAAGGATCTGTTCCACCTGGTCTTCATTGTGCCGGTGGAGGACGAAACAGAGTACCATCGGGTAGTCGTACTTCTTCACCAGCCGGGCCATCTCGAGCTTGTGCCGGAAGGAGTTGTTACCGGCGATGAAGTTGTTGAGCTCTTCACTGCTGGCTTGAAAGCTGACCTGTATGTGATCCAACCCGGCCTCCTTGAAGGCCTTTATACGGACCTCATCCATACCGACACCGGAGGTGAGCAGGTTGGTGTAGTATCCAAGTTTGTGCGCTTCCGCGATGAGTGTTTCCAGATCCTTGCGCACCAGTGCTTCACCGCCGGAGAAACCGAGCTGCACCGCCCCCAGGGCGCGCGCCTGCCGAAACACCCGGATCCACTCCTCGGTGGTGAGTTCGTCCTTATAACGGGCGATGTCGAGGGGATTGGAGCAGTAGGGACACTGCAGCGGACATTTGTAGGTCAACTCCGCCAGCAGCCAGAGTGGCTTAGGCGGGCTTGTGTCGGATCCATTGGTTGTCATAAGCGGTATCCAGAAATTGATAGACGTCGGCTTCGAGCTCTGCTTCGGGAAAGGCTGACTTCAGGTCGTCAATGATAGTGGCGACACTCGCTTCACCGTCGCATCGCTTTAGGATCTCTCCGGCGGCATGATTGAGCTTGATCATGCCCTCGGGATAGAGGATTACATGACAGTCCTGAGCCTCTTCCCATTGAAAACGGAAAGTGGGCGCTATCTGTGGGATGTCTTCGGCATTGAAATGGTTGTTCATAGGTCAGGCCGTGATGTTGTGATAGGGCGGTTTGTTTTCCACATAGGCCATCCACATGCAATCGAGCATGGTCCACAGGATATCGAGCTTGAACTGCAGTACCTCCAGCATCTTCTCCTGTTGCTCACGAGTCTTGTAGTAGTTCAGTGTGATATCCAATCCATGCACTACGTCTCGGCGGGCCTCTGTCAATCGTTTGCGGAAGTAACGGTATCCGCGCTCGTCGATCCATGGATAGTATTGCGGCCAATTGTCGAGCCGTTTTTGATGAATGGTCGGGGCAAAGAGTTCCGTCAGCGAGGAACTGGCCGCCACCTCCCATGGCTGCTGACGGGCAAAATTGAGATAGGCGTCTATGGCGAATTTGACGCCCGGCAGCAGGTGCTTGTGGGATAGCAGATCCTCTCGAGACAGGCCCACCGCCTCTCCCAGCAGCAGCCAGGCCTCTATACCTCCCTCATCACCCTGGGTGCCGTCGTGGTCGATAATCCGCTGAATCCAGTGGCGGCGCACGTCACGGTCGGGGCAGTTGGACATGATGGCGGCATCCTTTACCGGGATGATGACCTGGTAATAAAAGCGATTGGCGACCCAGCCCTGTATGGCCGGTTTATCCAGCTTGCCGCTGTTCATTAAAATATGGAACTCATGATGGATGTGGTAGTACTTCTCCTTTTCCCTGAGTTTCTGTTCAAACTCCTGTTTCGACCATGGTTTGGTTGGATAGGTAGACATGGCTGTTCCCGTTTATAGTTCGACCTGCATGCCGTCGTGAGATACCTCGATGCCGGCCTCGCTCAATGCTTGCCGTTCGGGTGAGTCATCCACGAGGATGGGATTGGTGTTGTTGATATGGATAAGTATCTTTCTCGGTTTAACAAGGCCGCTCATAATATCGATGATGCCGCCCTTGCCCGATTGATCGAGATGCCCCATTTCACTGCCGAGCTTGTTGCTGATACCCGCCTCGATCATCTCGTCGTTCTGCCACAAAGTCCCATCAACCAGCAAGCAGTCGGCTTCTTGCATATAGGGCAGGATGTGAGGCTCCATGGAACCCAGCCCGGGTGCGTAAAACAGATTTCTTCCGCTTGCGGTGTTTTCTACCCGTACGCCGATGTTGTCTCCCGGAACCGTGTTGTGGCGGTGAGGCGAGTAGGGGGGCGCCTCGCTCTTCAGTGGTACCGCGGTGAACAACAATCCTTCGATACCCGGAATGAAAAAACTCGACTCGTCGGTCAGAATTTCGTGCCAGTTGACCCCTCTGAAGTGGCCGAGAATGTTGAAAATCGGATAGCCGCCGGTCAGGTCGTCATGCACGGCCCGGGTGCAATAGACATCCCAGGGTGCCGTGTGCTCACGTAGTAGCAACAGCCCGGTGGTATGATCGATCTGCGCATCCACCAACAGAATGGCTCGTATTGCCGTATCGCGAATGGTTCTGCCCGGTTGTAAGGCCGGAAAGGATGCCAGCTGGGCGCGGATGTCCGGTGATGCATTGAAGAGCACCCAATCCTTACCGTTGGCGCTGATTGCAATGGAGGATTGTGTGCGGGCTGTCGCTTTGATGGTTCCGGTTCTCAAGCCCTGACAATTATGGCAATTACAGTTCCATTGTGGAAATCCGCCACCCGCACCGGAACCCAAAATATGTATCAGCATGAAAGATGTGTGTTTGTATCCGGAACCACCCGCATGACAGGTGGTTCCGGCGATTACGACTTATCGATTGTTGATGTAGAGATTGATCTCAAAACCGAAACGTAGATCTTGGTAGGAAGGTGTAGACCAATTCATGAAGGTTCGCTCCTGTTGATTTTCGCTAGTCTCAGAAGATGTTTGAGCTTTGTCAGCTGCATCTGGTTGCAGCAAAGCAGTGCTACTGTAAACATCATGCATACGTTCTAATGCAAGTAGCCTCTATCTATGGATTTCACCACGCAGAGGGGCTCGCATAGGAATAATGGCAAAAAAACATTGGGAATTTTTCCCGACACGGCTCGAGATAGGGCAATATGTTGCACATGATCTGTACCGGATCGGTGACACCGGATGATTGTCGTTAAGGAAGTGACACATCCTGCCCGTATAACTACATGAGCAGCTTGAAAAAATGATTAAGCCGAAAACAAGATGGCCAAGTGCGGAATGTGTGTCAGATTTGGATTATCTATTGAGACAATAGTAAATTCAAATTGCGAGACCTGTTCTTTACCGCTCTTGGGGTCCTGAATATGGCCTGTAATGGTGCCAGCTTAATAACGGATCCTCCGAAGAATTGTGGGTAGACTTCACTGATCCCGTCATTCCGGCGCAGGCCGGAATCCAGATGCTCCAGATGATTGTCGAACGTCTGTCATTCAGTAAAGAATACTTCTCGTCAAATCAACTCTGGATACAAATCCCGCCAGCGTGGGTTCAGTCCTTCAATCGTCTTTAACTACCACGCACGTTTGTCGCTCCTTACCACCTCCCAGGCATTCTTCCTGGATTCCGGCCTGCGCCGGAATGACGTGATCATAGGCTATTAGCTTGTCCGTTACTAAGGCAGCGTCAGGTAGTCAGAACTGGCCTTAAAAAAAGATATTACTGATGATTCCAATATTGTGCTGTCTTTCAATGGGTTAGTGGCGTTTATCATTCAAGGCCACCGACAAGTTTTTCTAAAGATCCTTAATAACAGATAAGTATCTCTCCCTGACCTCCACAGCTTAGATCGCCAAGCCAACGATGGACCTGGTTGCCCCGTTCCGCCAGATTTGAAAAAGGCGGGTGATCCTTGAAGCTTTTATTGAGCAGGGTCAGGAAATTGAGATGGTGTCGGCCGTTATCGTTGAAGGTGGCCGGCATCGAAGCGGGTGGTTTTGTTAAAATCAATGTACCGCGACGCATGGCCATCCCGGCCTGCATGCCGCACTGACCCAGGACCACCATGGTTCCCGCAACCATGCGCGATACACAATAGTCGCCACAGTCGCCTCCGATCAGGATGGTTCCGCGACGCATCAGATCGCCGGCCCTGTCTCCCGCATCCCCTTTTATAATGATGACGCCGCCACGCATGCCCCGGCGTTCGCCTGTGATGGCGCCACCCAGGAAGTCTCCCGCGTTGCCGGCAATTTCCAGGTGACCTCCCTGCATGGCGCAGCCTGCAGCCACGCCCACATTGCCACTCACCTGAATGGTGCCGTTCCGCATACCGCATCCGAGATAGGCGCCGGCCTTGCCCTCGATCATGATCTTCCCGCCGGTCATGCCTGCGCCGATCCCATCGAGCCGGTCGCTCTCCGACTGGATAACGATCTGATCAGTTACCTCGCCGTCGATGGCGAACAGCTCTCTGGCATCGACCCGCCGGTTTCCCAGCCATAGGGGAATTCTTGCTACCTCACCCGCTTGTCTGCCGGCCAGATGCGCGGGGGTGAGGGGACTCATGTCCAGGCGTTGCGAGAGGCTGTGCTTCAGCTTCAGGGTCAGGGCGCTCATGCCATCACCTCACGCAAGCGGAAATGGTACTGACCCAACTTGCCGCCGTAGTTGCCGGCTGAGATACGGCGGATTCCGGCCGCGGCGCCCAGTTCGCATACTGCCGAGATGCCGGTCCGGGTGGCGAGGTTGACATCGGCGTCACTCAGACCGTTGATGACGATCTCCATTACCGATCTGATCTCCGGACCGAGCCTGGTGTCGACCAATCCTCTGAGTGTGGGACAGTAGGCGTCGTTGGTGGAGGCCATCAGGGCCTTGTATTTAGATCCCACCTTGGAGCCGGAACGAACGATACCACCGGGAAAGGGCATGATCACGTTCGGCAGCTTGCGCATTGCCTCGATCGCCTTTTCACAGGCGCTGAGCGCCTGCTGCTGCGTCTCGGCGAGCACCAGGAAGTTGCCGCCGCCGACAGCGGGTATCCGGGCAACGGTCTCCTCGCACAGGAACTCGCCATCCATCACCGGTATGCGCCAATAGCGTGTGCCGTCGATCTGTTTGGATATCTGGTGGCCGTCACCGAAAAAGCGCAGATTCTTACCCAGCGGCATCCGCTTCTCACCGTCGATGCCGGCAAACAGGGCGGTGGTGGGACAGGTCAGCACACACTGGCCCACACGGGTCTCCAGCTGCTTCGCCAGTGCCTTGCCGGACATGCCGAAAAGCAGCACACTCACACCGGGTCGTCCATCAGGGGTCTTATCAGGGGCGATCTCAGCTTCGATACCCGCCTCTACACCGCAACCGATCACCGACGTGGCGAATCCGGTCATGGTTTCGCCGGCGATACGCGCCCAGCGCTGGTTGATGGCAGTGATGATGACGCGTGTTGCGCTCATGCCGAAGGCCTCGGCAAAGGTGTCCTCGATCACTGTGCCGTTGATGATCATGCGCGGCTTCCGATACAGGAATGGATGTTGACCTGACTGCCGATTCCCTCGGCCATCTCGTCGTCGGAGATGACGAAGTTGTGCAGACCGATGCTGTGATAGCGTTCGAACCTCCGTTCTATCAGTTTCTCGATACGCTTGTCGTACTCTGGCCTTACGACTTGGGTAGCGCCTTTGACAGGCCGGGTGATCCGCCCCTCCTCAACAACCAACCGACCCTGTTTGAAAACCAGCATCGGCCGCTCGAACATCCGCTCCGGATCCTCGTGCTGATGATAGACCGCGATATCCGCCAAGGCACCCGGCGCCAAGTGTCCACGGTCTGACAACCCGAGAATCCTTGCCGGCGCGGCCCGGGTCATGATGGCGATTTCGTAGAGTGAATACTCCCGTTGCAGACTGCCCAGGTGAGTGGCCGCCGCTGCCTCAGGATGAATCTGTCCCATCAGGTCATTACGAAAGCCTCTATCCATCAACAGCCGGATAAGGTGGGGGTAGCTGGTGAAGGGGGCGCCGTTGGGGTGGTCGGTGGTGAGAAAGATCCGCCAGGGATCATCCACCATCAGAAACAGTTCGAGGCCTATCGCCCACTGCAGGGCGTTGACGAAGTTCTTGTCTCGATAGCGAAAGGGCACCACACCACATCCCGCATCGCATTCGATATCCATACAGGTCCACTTATTGGGATGGGCATGGCTGCGGTTGGCATGCTGGGCCATGGTGTCGCCCGATATGGTGACCGTCTGACCGAACATCACCTGGCCCACATCGACAGAGATATTGGAATGGCTGTTGACAGCCTCGGCAATCTCCGCCGCGCAGGAGGAGAATTTATTGTCACCCTCGTTCCCATAACTATGGAACTGGATATGGGTGAGGTGGATAGGGAATCCTTCAGCTGCCTCCATGGTGGCCAGTGTTGAACGATAATTACCAGGCACACCCAGATTACTGGCATGGACATGCAGTGGATGGGGCACCCCCAGTTCGCTCAGGGCACGGCTCAGTGTGCGCACAATATCGCGTGGAGTTATCCGGTAGTGGGGATGGGAATCGTCCACATCCAGTGCCCGTTGGTTGAACTTGAATGCATCGATGCCGCCGGGATTGACCACCTTGATACCGATACACTGAGCTGCGTGCAGGGTCCAGGCCACGTAGTCATTGAGGGTTTGCTGCTCGGCCCCGTCGGATATCAGCTGCAGTAACAGATCATCATTGCCCAGCATGGCATAGCCGCCGGTATCGATCATCGGGGTATCGGCCATCTCCATATGGGCCTGACGGGCATTGGCCGGTAGTACGGCTGGTTCGAAACAACTTGTGTAACCCATCTCGGCGTAGCGGTATCCCGCTGCCAAAGTGGAGGGGATGGCATGCCCGCCGCCGGAGCGGGTCAGGTCGGTCTTCGGCCGGGCGCTTCCACGTTGATCCTCCGGCAGCATGGTGCGTGCGATATTGACCTTGCCGCCGCCTATATGGGTATGCATGTCAATGGCGCCGGCCATGACGATTTTGCCATCCAATGAATACGTTCGATGGATGGTTTCGCTGTCGGCCGGCGGATCGACTATCCTGCCGTCCCGGATATAGATGTCCCTGGTATCACCGTTGACGCCATTGGCCGGGTCGTAGAGTTTGCCGCCCGTGAGTTTAATCAGCATGCGGGAGCACTTTCAGGCGCGCCCGCCAAGGGCAGCAGCCGTTGATTCAACTTGTTCACGATAAGACTGACCGGAGGCAGGCCGATATCTCTCAGCTTGCCGAGGGGTAGTGAGCAGACACCATCGCTGCGGTACCAATGTCCCCGATGGTCGATACCCGGCACACCCACGGGGATATAGAGCGATGGTTGCTGTTCAAACGCCATGCCGGCATGGCCAAGCACGATGGTCGGAGTCTGGGTTGGTGGAGGTAAGGCCAGTGGCGAGAACGATGAGACCCACAACAACAGATCGCTCTCGCCGCGCGTGAGTATATCCTGCCAGCGGCAGAGCGATGGATCATGCTCCGGATAACCGCGTTGCAGCCGGGTACGCAATGGGAATCCAAGCTGCCAGGTACAGACCTGGTTAGCGGTGATATCCGCCTGTGTTCCTGCTAGTGGGAGAGCGGCACTGCGTGTCTTGGCATTGAGCGCTTTAACCAGGTCCACCAGGCTCTGTACAACCAATTCAGCATGGGCCATGGCGAGTTCCGCAGCGCTCCATGAGATAACACTGTATTTTGCAGTCTTGAGTTGTTCCGCAAGGTCGGTCAGAGCGTTTCCCAGATCATTTCCAAGCCGGTTTGGATCGACCGGCCTACCGGCGATGAGGCCGCGTACCAGTCCCACAATATCTGAGAGTGACTCGATATCCGTAGCTATCACCTCCGGCTTCAACTGCGCCAACTCTTTCGGTATGTCGTCCTGTTGCCAGGGGCCGAGCAATACAACCCTTCGTTCATTGGTTTCAATGAAGAGACTCTCAACGGGATGCAGCACGCGTTCGACAAGCCGTGGGAAGCGGTCGATGCACTGGTTGCCTACCAATACGATTAGATCGGCCCGATTGCGCACCTCGGTGAAGGTGGTGGTGAACCAGCCATTGTCCTGTACGACACGTAGATTGCGAAACATGGCGTCGCCGTTGAGGTGATCCAGGGTGGCGCCGCACCGGTCAGCCAGTGCAAGGATGCCACGCATGCCATTGACGTCTGTCGCCAGTCCGGCGAAGAGCGGAGATCGTGCCTGCCGCAGTAACTCAGTGCCGTAGTCCAGGGCCTCTTCCAGCGTGGCCGCCCTGCCGTCGATCATGGGATCCTGGCCGGCATGATGGAAGGCGGTGTCGTAGAAGACACGCGCCAGATCACATCCGTTCCGCATTGATTGCAGGCATCCACTGCGCAGCTCAATTTTCAGGTCATCGCAACTCAATCCACAACAGGGACAGGTTACCGCGTCCATCGTTTGTTCGATTTCATTATTCCACATGCTGCATTGATAACCCTGCTTGTGAGTGATGGTCGGATCTATCGATTCACGAGTTAGTGCAGAAAACGTGCCACTGAACAATGTCTGATTTTATTTAACCATGTCAATCGTCACTATCCTTGGTTACGGTTGGTATTAGGTTATACCAGATCCGGGTGAAAATAAGGATCTATGAATAAACCAATCTCTGGAATAGGTGGAAGCATAACCATACCTGATTACCCCTAAACCTCAGCCATTCTCAAGAGGCGATATGGCATAGGTGGAGTGCGAAGAGCGGCAAAAAGCAATCGTTCAATCATGGCGGGTAAATCGAAACGGCGGTTAAACCGATATTCGAACTCAGCAAGATAACGCGACACATGTTTATCTCGAATCGCATGAAAAGTACCCAACAGACTGTTTTTGACATTACCCAACATCGTGTTTACCCATTTGAAGCACGAATACTGGACACTTTGGCGCCCACCACCCGTCACCATGGGGTTATGATGGCAATCAGCGGTTGTCACGCCACTAAAGCACCAAAGCCCATCGGTAAAGACTTCGCTGCCAGGCATCAAGCAGGAGCGGGCGTAGCGGGCGATTTCACGTTTGCGAAAGCCCCTTACACGACGCAGTTGAATTTTCATGGGCCTGCCGTCCCGCGTCGTCTCAACAGCAGCTACGAAAGGGATTTTGTTGCGCGACCCACGACCACGCTTACCGGCTTGCTCGCCTCCGAGATAAGCATCATCCAATTCGATGCGACCGGCCAGTTTTTTTCCACGCTCACGTTCCATCATCACCTGCATCAACTTATGCTTGAGTCGCCAGGCCGTATTGTAGTTCACCCCGATTTCGCGGGAAAGTTGCAGCGCCGAGATACTTTTCTTGCGTTGGGTCAACAGATAGATCGCAAGAAACCACGTTCTCAGCGGCAGCTTGGTGCCATGGAAGATGCTGCCGGCGGTCAGGGAAGTCTGATGATGGCACTTGTGACATTGATATATCTGACGCTTTTTGAGTTCACAGCCTGTTGTGTTGCCGCACTCAGGGCAGACATAGCCCGTCGGCCAGCGCAAATCATACAATGCCTGTCGACACTGATCCTCGGTCCCATATTGTTCCAGAAAATCGTGCAAACCAAGACCTTTTTGAAATTGAATAGTATTTCTCGGCATGATGAAATCCTCTTTTATTCAGTAGGTTCCATTATGCTTGCACCACAGGCTCAATAGCTGAGCCTCATGAGTAATCAGGTAACCATATGAGATCAGGTTGTTTCCTTGGCGAAATCAAATTCAACCAATCGATCGGTGACGCGGATCAACTGTTAACTGCTGGGGCAGGGCAGGTGACACATTGGTCCAACTCAGGCGCATTCAACGTCTAAGATAGAACTAAACATTGCAGTGAGTCGGATGTAAGAAAGGCCGGCACATATTTCCCTTAAAAAGCCTTGCCTTTGGCAAGGTTTACTTCTAAGAACGCTTGATTGTCTGTTGACTTACAGCGTAACGCACTGAGTGTTGTCGAGAAGGCGGATTTGCAGTTGGACCGCGACACCCCGGACTTGGATGGCAGGCATGTAAATTGCAGTGGGATAGTGATAATGCAAAACCATATAGACAAACTGATGACAAACCCTTCAAAGCCAGTCACAGCGGGATTCAGTGTTGAAGTCAATGCGCCCGCACGGCTGCATTTGGGTTTCCTCGATTTGCACGGTGGTTTGGGTAGACGCTTCGGCAGCATAGGTCTGACCATCGATACCCTGGCGACGCGGCTACGCGCTGATAGATGCAATGAGATCACAGCCAGAGGCCCGGGTGCCGAACGGGCACTTAAATATGCCAAGTCATACATCGAGGCTAAAGGCATAGAAGGGGGTGTAGAACTCAATCTGCTGCAGACGATACCCGATCATGTGGGATTGGGTTCGGGCACACAAATGGCACTCGCAGTGGGTACGGCGATTGAACGACTCTATAGAGGCGAGGGTGACTGCGTTTCAATTGCGAGAACACTAAACCGAGGTGCCCGTTCCGGCATCGGCATCGGCGCCTTCGAGCAAGGTGGTTTCATTCTCGATTGCGGCCGCAGTGAGGAGAGGGAGGTACCCCCTGTCGCAGTCAGACTGGCATTTCCCGAGAAGTGGCGGGTACTGCTGCTTTTGGATACACGTGGTCAGGGTTTGCATGGCACGCAAGAGGTGACGGCATTCTCTGAACTTCCCGAGTTCCCGGAACAGGCTGCTGCATATCTCTGTCGGCTGGTCCTGATGCAGGTACTGCCGGGTGTTCTTGAAGGGCATCTGGCACCGGTCACGAAAGCCATCGGTAAGATTCAACAGGTAGTGGGTGACCATTTTGCTCCCGCCCAGGGCGGACGCTTCACCAGCCCGATCATTTCCGCCGCCCTGGAGTGGGCTATCGAGAACGGCTATGTCGGTGTTGGTCAGAGTTCGTGGGGACCCACTGGTTTCATCCTTCTGGAAGATGCGTCCCGGGCCGAAAGGCTTGAGCGCGAATTAAAGCGTCACTTTGGAAAATTCTCATCATTCCGTTGTCAGTTGGTGGCCGCGCGCAACCAGGGTGCGGAGGTGAATCTGTTACGGCAACCAACAAGATTAAGACAAGAAAAGTGAGTTTAGTTGATGGAAAAACCCTTTTTGCTGCACATGCTGACTGCAACCAAGAATCACAGCCCATTCGATGTGAATATGGCATACGATGCGGGTTGGTCCGCTTGCATGCCCTATACCGATGTTACCCTGGACGAGGTGCGTGAGCTGGTGCAGGATGCGATCTTCTCCCGTGGTCCAAAGGGAGTCAAAAGGACCGGTATCTTCGTCGGAGGACGGGATACTCATCTTGTCATGGAGATGATGCAGGCGGCAAAAAAGTCGATGGTGCCGCCGTTCGAGGTTTCACTGTTCGCCGATCCCAGCGGCGCCTTCACTACCGCTGCGGGTATGGTTGCCTGCGTTGAACGGGAACTGAAAAAGTGCCAGGCAGGGGGACTGCAAGGTAAACGGATCGTAGTGTTCGGCGGCACCGGACCGGTCGGTTCAACAGCGGCGATGCTGGCCTCCAATGCAGGCGCCGAAGCCATCATCGTCAGCCACCATTCGTTGGCCAAGGCAGAGACCGTGGCGGATCTCTGTAACCAGCGTTATGGATCGGCCCTTTCGGGCGCCGACGGCAGTAACGATGCACCGATCGTTGATCTGGTAAGCGAAGCCGATGTGGTATTTAACGCTGCCACGGAGGGGGTTCAGGTACTGAACAGCAGCCAGCTCCTGAAAGCTGAACGGCTGAAAGTGGCCTGTGATGTCAATGCAGTGCCGCCGGAGGGAATAGAAGGCGTAGGCGTCATGGATGATGGGGTGACCATCAACGGATCACCCACTAACGCAGTCGGCATCGGTGCGTTGGCGGTAGGTAATGTAAAGTACCAGACCCAGCATCTGCTGTTAAAGCGTATGTATGAAACCGGTGAAGCGGAATTTCTCGATTTCAACAATGCATTTAAGGTGGCACGCGAGTATGTCGGCTAATTCCACCTCTCTGTTGGTTTTGGCGAACAGCGGCAGGGCGATAGCCGAGTCGGCACATCGTGGCGGCTACCGGGTAACACTGATCGATGGATTTTGCGATCAAGACACATTGGCCGTCGCCGATTGCTGGCCCGTCACCCAGGGATTCTCAAACCTCGATGTGGAAATATTTGTCAAGGAGATCGCATCCCTGTTTCCCGGCAATCCCTGCGGAGTGGTTTATGGGGCAGGCTTGGAGGAATCAGCATCTCTGCTGAGACGTCTGTCTGAATTTTGCCGTTTATTCGGCAATGATCCTTCGGTACTCGAGTTATTGCGCAGACCCCAGCGCTTTTTTTCACTGCTTGACAGGCTGCAGATCGCCTATCCGGAGATAAGCCTCACCGCACCTTACTCCGCCACTGAGCGAAGCTGGCTGATCAAAAGGGCCGCCAGCTGCGGCGGTCAGGGTGTGGCCTATTTCTCTCCGGAATATGCCGCGACGGACTCCGCCTGCTACTACCAGCGATTCATCCCGGGCCGGGTAATGTCCGTGCTGTTTATCGCAGATGGTAAAAGACATCACACCATCGGATACAACATGCTTGGGATAGCGGGATCCGGGGCACCGGCGCCCTTTCTCTATAGCGGCGCCATCGGCCAGGCCCGCCTGAGCGATGTTGTGCGTTCCCAGGTCGAACTGGCTGTCATCAAGCTGGTGTCCGAACTTGGCCTGCGGGGGATAAACAGCCTGGACTTCGTGCACGATGATGCCGGTATCCTTGTGATCGAGCTCAATCCAAGGCCTACGGCTACCCTGGACCTCTATGAACATCTGCTGCCGGACGGTTGGATCAAGCACCATATAGCGGCCAGTTGCGGAGAACTGCCGGCGGTTCCGGACAACGCCCCGGCTGTGATGCATGGGCATCAGATTATCTATGCGCCTCTAACAATTGAGATACCCGATAAGATGTCATGGCCGCGCTGGGTCAGCGACCGACCGTCGGCAGGCAGCAGGATAGCCGAAGGGCAGCCGTTGTGCAGTCTGCACGCCAAGGGCGCCAATGCCGCAGAGGTTGAAGCGGAGTTACATATATTCCGTGATGAGGTGTTACGGCAGCTTGGCCCATCCGTATACCCGTCACAACCATGCCGGGTGGCCGTATGAGTCGCCCAAGCATCAATGCATTGACTGCGCCGCTGGTGGAATCGCTGGTGGCTGATGCGGAAATTCTGCGCCTCGGAATCGAGCGGCTTGAGAACGGTTGCCTGCTGGTGGATGCGGGGATCCATGTCAAGGGTTCACTGGAGGCCGGACGGCGCATCGCTGAAATCTGTCTTGGCGGACTTGGCAGTGTCAGCCTCAGTGGTGGCGGTCCGGTGGCGGGTTGGCCGCTTTCGGTACACGTGCATGCCGCCGATCCAGTGCTTGCCTGCCTGGGCAGCCAATATGCAGGTTGGAGTCTGTCGCACAAGGAAACGGATAAAAAAAGCTTCAATGCCCTGGGTTCGGGACCCGGCCGGGCACTCTCCCTTAAAGAGCCCCTGTTCAATGAGCTGGAGTATCGGGATCAGGCAGACCGGACCTGCCTGGTGCTCGAGGTGGACCGGCTGCCCCCACTACCCCTGTGTGAGAAGATCGCGCGGGATTGCGCTATCGATGCGGATGCGTTGACCCTTATCCTGACGCCCACCAGCAGCCTTGCCGGCACGGTGCAAATCGTCGCGCGGGTACTGGAGGTGGCGATGCACAAATCCCACGAGCTGGGCTTTGATCTTCATGCGATACAGGATGGCATGGGCAGTGCGCCATTGCCGCCGCCGGCACCCGATTTCCTCACAGCCATGGGTCGCACCAACGACGCCATTCTGTTTGCCGGTTTGGTGCAGCTCTTCGTCCGTGGAGAGGATGCGCAGGCACAGAAACTTGCCGTTGATCTGCCGAGCAGCGCTTCGCGGGACTATGGGCGTCCCTTCGGCGAGGTATTCAAGGCCTACGGATACGACTTTTTCAAGATCGATCCCATGCTTTTCAGTCCGGCACGGGTGATGGTCAGCGCACTCGACAGCGGTAACAGCTATGCGGCGGGTGCTCTGGACACCGGGCTGATGGCGGCTTCCTTCGGTATTGAACCATGAACAGGCGTATCGCCATCTTTACCGACGATCCAGGCTGGCACGGCGCACGTCTGCGTGAGGCGTTTGAAACGCACGGTTGCAGCTGCGAGTTCGTCTCTCTGCAACAGTGTGGATTCGATATGAGCGGAGCAGGAGAGCACCTGGTGATTCCGGGCTTTGAAACAAGGCCGGATGGAGTGTTCGTGCGAGGCGTGCCTGGTGGTACGCTCGAACAGGTCGTACTCTATCTCGATATTCTGCACGCACTCACGCATCTCGGCGTCTGCGTCTACAACGACGGTCGCGCCATTGAGCGTAGCGTTGACAAGGGGATGACCAGTTTCCTGCTGCACACCGCCGGTATCCCGACACCGCCCACCTGGGTGGTTGGTGAGGAGCGCGACCTGGCAAGGGTCGTGAAGCATGAGTTCAAGGCTGGCCACGAACTGGTACTGAAACCCCTGTTCGGCTCTCAAGGTGACGGTTTGGTACGTATCCGTCAAGGCGACACTCTGCCTGAGCCGGCAGATTATAACGGTGTCTTCTATCTGCAAAGGTTCATTCACACCGGCACTGAGGATGCCCATGATTGGCGGGTGTTCGTCATCAATGGTCAGGCGGTCGCCGCCATGCTGCGTCGTGCCGAGGGTTGGATCAGCAATGTGGCACAGGGTGCCCGCTGCCATCCGGCAGTGCTCGACCAGGAGTTGAAAGAGTTGGCGGAAGCCGCCTCCGATGCATTGTCGATGGGTTATGCGGGTGTCGATATCCTGCGCGACGACAAGGGTCGGGCCTATGTCATCGAAGTCAACAGCATCCCGGCATGGAAAGGCCTGCAGCAGGTCTGTCAGATGGATGTCACGCAACTGCTGGTGGATGATTTTCTCTGCTGTTGCCACGGCGGCTCACTGACGGAGGTGATCTGATGAGCGGATTGCCGTCACAGCACAATGTCAGGGGGCAGATATCCGCCGCATATCGTCATGCCTGCCTGAGTGAGCTGGATGCGCTGAAACCGGGTAATGTGCATCGTTTTTCTGATGGTCACGGTATGACCCTGGAGGATTTCATCACCAGCGCCAATGTCAGTGCCGAACCTCTGACAACACTGGAGCTGGGACTGGGAGAGAGAATCCACAAAGCAGTCGAGGCCACCCGCGAGGCAGTCGGTTGCAATACCAATCTCGGTATTCTGATGCTGTGTGCACCGTTGATTCAGGCCGCATATGACCGGAGCCAGCATCCCGGGGCATTGCGTGACAAACTCGGCAAGGTCCTGCTTGACGTCGATGCAAAGCAGATGGAGTGGCTGTTTCATGCCATTCGACTGGCAGCACCGGCTGGACTGGGCCAATCCGATAAGCATGATGTTATCAGGAAGCCCAGCGCAGGTTTGATCGAAGTGATGTCCCATGCGGCGGATCGCGATCAGATTGCCCGCCAATACGCCACCGGCTTTGCAGACCTATTCGACTTTGCGCTGCCCCGGCTGCGCAGTTACGAAGCGCGTTGGCAAAGCAAGGAGTGGGCGGTCACGGGTCTGTACCTCAGTCTGTTGGCGCACTTTCCCGATACCCATATTCAACGCAAGCAAGGGCTCTACAAGGCGGTCGCGACAAGTCTGCATGCGGCCGATCTGGTCGAAGGATTGTTCCAGGCTGAGATGCCGGAACACTTCCAATTACGTCTGCTTCAGGCAGACAGTGAATTCAAGCGTGAAGGTGTCAATCCAGGCACTTCGGCAGACTTAACGGTCGCCACACTATTTATCTCATATCTGGAATCGATGCACTCAGCGTTTGAGCAGAATGCGGGATTTACCCGTGTCCGCGATTCCCGCCCGGAAGAGGTGGGGATACGAAGTTAACTCTCAATAACAAGTAAGGAGAAACTGAAATGCCAGTTATCAATAGAACGATGGTCGGAGAATCGCTGGTCGGAGACGGCAACGAAGTTGCACATATTGATCTCCTGATCGGTCCAAGAGGTTCCGCTGCAGAAACAGCCTTCTGTAACGGTCTGGTCAACAACAAGGACGGGTTTACCGCGTTGCTGGCGGTTGTGGCTCCCAACCTGGCCTGTAAACCCAGCACCATGATGTTCAACAAGGTAACCATCAAAGGGGCCAAACAAGCGGTACAGATGTTCGGTCCCGCGCAACGCGGCGTTGCGATGGCTGTGGCCGATTGCGTTGAAGACGGCACCATCCCGGCCGATGAGGCTGACGATGTCTTTGTCTGTGTCGGCGTATTCATCCACTGGGAGGCCGAGGACGACGCCAAGATCCAGGACTACAACTACCAGGCGACCAAGGAGTCGATCAAACGCGCCGTTGCGGGCGAGCCCAAGGCCAGAGATGTTGTCGCGCAGAAGGGATCGGTATCTCATCCCTTTGCGGCACACGACTGACGCTTACTCGATGATGTCGTCATCACAGGGAAGTGTCGACGACTGACTCGAAAGAGATCCCCGGCATCTGGAAGGGCAACAGGTGGTGGCTGGAAGCGTTTAGGTGGTTATCCGCCGACACAGCAGGGTGATAAGAACAACAAGCATCTGCTGACGATTCCGGTGGGTTTGTTATCAATCGATCGTGGAGGCTGAATATGCAATGTCTTGAATGTGGCGGCGCGGTTGCCAATCTGGACAACAGCCATTTGCTTCGCTGCTGTTCATTGACGCTCCAGGAGTACGCCATCCGGCACCACCTGCCTCTGGATATTCTGATCGATCGAGAACTGTTAAACAGGACAGATAACCCGCAGGACTATCCGCGGCCCAAGGCCTATCCGTCAGAACAGGCACGAGCCATCTACAGAGGACTTAAGTGGGGCGGGCTACTCCAGAGAGAGGAGGCCTTCACCATCGTGCCTGGGGAGATCAGGCGGCTTGATATGCTGCTATGGAATCTTCAATGGCTGAGCGAATATGGTTTTCTCTTTCGACAGGAATACAGATATGCGGAAGAGACCCATCGGGTGGTAGCGGTCAATCGCCTGAAGGTCCCTGCGGCGTATCTGGCACTGAGTGCGGAAGCGCATCTCTCCCCGGTTCCACCCCCCGATTTTTTATTGAGCCTGGCCGTGCTTGTCGCCCATATCGGCGAGCTGCAGGCTGGATACCTGTTTCTGCAACTCCCGGGGCGGGCGGCCGGGGAGACGATAATGGCGGAGGCCTACCGCCACGGTATCGAATTCAGGGAGCTTGATGCTGCAGATCAATGCGACGGGTTACTGCTGCGCACCTTGACCCGGTCCGATACGCAACACCTGCTGGCACTGATCAATGACGATCTGATGGAGATCCCGTGTGCCATGGAACGGTTCGATCGAAAAACCCCTGAGGTGACAGTCTCCAAGGAGCTGATATTCGACGCCGCTCATTTCATTACGGATCATCCGGCGAAGTGTTTCAACCTGCATGGCGGCCGTTATCTGCTGCATGTTAAAGTCAGGGACCGTATCGACCCGGTGACCGGTTGCGTGGTGGATTACGGATATCTGAAACGGGTGGCGAACAGGCGTGTGATTGACAGGTTCGACCACCATAACCTGAACTACGCCAGATCGGAATTGGCATGGCGGTCGAGTACCGAGATGCTGTGTGTTTTTATCTGGGAGCAGTTGATCGAATATCTTCCCGGGTTGGTTGAATTGCAGTTATATGAAACCACTCAGTCCTGGTGTAACTACAGCGGTCCCACTCTGGAGGCATTCCTGCAATCCGGCAGCGACAGCCTGTTGAGCCATTTCGTCGACGGGAAGCTGGGGGCATCGCAGTTACGTGACCTGATCAGGGAAAAGCCGCCTGCCCTGGAGATTATTGCCAAATCGCAGTCTTAGTCCTGATGACTGTCAACGGGATCTAGGCATTGATGAAGCGATCGATGACCCCGTGATCAATCGCCCCCTGGTGGAGGGCGGTGGACAAAAGAACACCGGCAGCACCGATAGAACGAAGCTGCTGTAAATCCTGTTGATCCCGAATGCCTCCAGCTGCGTAGAGGCGAAGCCGGGGTTGCAGGTTCAGGATTTGTTGTAGCCGGGTGGTGTCGGGACCGGTCGAAGTACCTACCCGAGACAGTGACATGACGATCACATCTTCGGGCCAGTAATCCGCATGCCGGTCGAGACCGGCCGGCCCCTTGAAGTGGTCGCCATGATAGTCCAGTGAGAGTACGGGAGAGGGAAGCGATGCAACCAGATGAGCAAGTTGTTCGCAACTGACAACGGATTCCGTACCGATTACCGGGCGGGCAAAGCCGCATAACCGCCCCAGGTCGGTGAGCCCGTTGTCTACCCACAGGTTTATCTCGGGATACTTCAGGTGGAGAGCGTAGATCAACTCGAGATTCGAGCCGCTGCCACAGATGGCATCGAGGTCAGCAATATAGAGGGTATCGAATGGATAGAGATCCAACAGTGCCGACAACACCTCCTGCGGTCGACTGGAGCGACACAAGGGAGTATCGGCTGCTGCGTAAGCGTGACGCTTGCCGCTGTTCGCAACAACGACACGGTTATGCATCATATCTATGACTGGTATGAGCTTCATCAACGCGGATAAATAACCATGCGAGTCTTTGTATTCGAGTATATTACGGGTGGAGGGATGCTGAACAGCCCCTTGCCGCCCTCTCTTGCCGAAGAGGGGGACATTATGCTCAGGGCATTGATTTCCGACCTTGCGGAAATCACCGGTATCGAAATCCATACCACCCGTGATGCACGTCTGAGCAGGCCCGATCTGCCGATCGAGTTCCATATGCTGCACGATCTGGAAGATTTCGCCATGGCCTGGCAGGCGTGTATGGAAAACGCCGATGCGGTTTGGCCCATTGCGCCAGAGTTCTCAAATGTACTGGAACATATCAGCGAAACCGTCATAAGCCATGGAAAACTGCTGTTGAACAGTCCGCCGCAGGCCGTGCACACCGCATCCAGTAAGCTGATGACTTCCAGTTGCCTGAGGGAAAGCGGTATCTCTGTAGTACCCACCTACAGGTACGAGGACAGGATACCCGATCATCCGGGCAGCTGGGTCATCAAGCCGGATGACGGAGTCGGCTGTCACGGTACCAGAATCTGCCGGGACAGAGATGATCTTTATCAGCAATTCGAATCCCTCCCGGCGGGCAGCGAATATGTAATACAGCCGTTCGTTCACGGTACGCCAACCAGTCTCAATATATTGGCGCGCAAAGGTGAGGCCTTCGTGTTGAGCGTCAATCACCAGCGGATAGCCGTAACCGACAACAGATTCGTACTGCTTGGATGTGTTGTGAATGGCCATTTGAATAAGCGGGCCAGCTTTCACAGGCTTGGGCGAGAGGTGGTGGCCGCTCTGCCTGATCTGTGGGGTATCATAGGGGTCGATATTATCGATACAGAGAAGGAATTACAGGTGTTGGAAGTCAACCCGAGAATCACCACATCATATGTCGGACTGAAAGAGTCGACCGGGATGAATCCTGCTTCAATGGTGCTGGATCTGTTGAATGACAAGCTTCCTTTGCCTGATCAGATGCTGCAGGCATCGGTGGTGGATGTGAACCTGGAGTATGCCGGTGCGGCATGATGCAATATTGGGATGGGACCTCGGTGGCGCCCATACAAAGGCGGCGCTCATCGACAGCCGCGGATGTGTGGAGAGAGTTGAACAGATACCCTGTCCGCTGTGGCAGGGAGTGCAGTATCTGGACTCAGGTATCGATTCGGTTGTGGAGAGGATCGGCTATAACAGCGGTCTCAAACACGCGGTCACCATGACGGGTGAGCTGGTCGATCTTTTTCCCGACCGGGATACCGGCGTAAAGACACTGATCGATACGATGGGCCGCCATTTTTCAAATGCCAGCCTGGCAATCTATGCCGGACCCGCCGGATTCCTGAATCCGGAAAATGCGGTCAGGCATTCACCGCAAGTGGCATCGGCCAACTGGCTAGCCAGCGCATCCTGGGTTGCCGGCCGTCTGCAGGCGGGTTTGTTGGTCGATGTAGGAAGCACCACCACCGACCTGATAGCATTCGCTGACAAGCGGGTGCTGGCATGCGATTATAGTGACCATCAACGGCTGGTCAGCCAGGCCCTGATCTACACGGGTGTGGTGCGCACACCTTTGATGGCGATTACAGGCAAAGTCCCGTTTGCAGGAGAGTGGGTTTATTTAATGGCAGAGCATTTTGCGACCACTGCGGATATCTATCGTTTGAACGGTGATCTACCTGAAACCGCCGATCTGCTGCCGAGTGCGGACAACGGTGAGAAAAGCATCAACGGCAGTGCCCGGAGATTGGCGCGCATGCTGGGACTGGATATTGACGTCACTGACCTCGAGGGCTGGCGCGGGGTATCCCGGTTTATCGCTGAACAGCAGCTGCGGCAGCTTGTGGATGCCTGTGAAAGGATACTCTCCAGGCCCGGCCTTCCGGCCTCCGTCCCTCTTGTGGGTGCGGGTGTCGGACGATTCCTGGTCGAACGTATCTGTCATCGATTGAACAGACCCTATGTGGGTTTCGAGGAGTTGTTCACCTGTGCCGAGCGGATGGAATCCAAGGTTGCCGAGTGTGCCCCGGCGGTGGCTGTTGCCAGTCTGGCCAAGGATCATCTCCCATGAATCCCATCACCCTGGATTTCCCCTACCACGAGGATAGCAGTCAGCTGTTCGAGGCCCTGGCGCATTCACCTTGGGCAGTCTTTCTTGACAGTGGCAGTCCCCATGGCATGCAAGGTCGATACGATATCCTTTCGGCAGACCCCGTTCGCGTACTGATCACCCATGGAGAGGAGACCCGGATTCAGCATTTCGATGGCACAGTGGAGCGCTCTCGGGAAGATCCATTTCATCTGCTGCGGGAAGCGCTTGGACCCGCGGTCGAGGGTGTTGAGGGTGTGCCTTTCAGCGGTGGGGCGATAGGTTATTTCGGCTATGATCTGGGCCGCCGCCTCGAACGGCTGCCGGCGCTTGCCGAGGATATAGAAAATCTGCCGGAAATGGCGGCCGGTATTTACGACTGGTCTCTGGTGGTCGATCACCAGGAGCAACGCAGCTGCCTGGTTGGTCAGAATCCGGCCCGCCTCGAAAGATATCGCAGATTGTTGCAGCGGATTCCTGAGCGGTCGACTCAGACCCGGACGACTCTACCTTATCGTGTGCTCGGTGAAGTCTGCTCGAACATGACCCGGGACGAATACCTTGGATCCATCGCCCGAATCAAACGCTACATCCTGGACGGCGACTGTTACCAGGTCAATTTCGCACAACGTTTTTCAGTCGCTGCCGAGGGTGATCCCTGGCAGGCTTACAAGGGATTGCGACAACTGAACGCCGCCCCCTTCGCCGCCTATTTGAATATGCCTCACTGCCAGGTACTGAGTACATCGCCCGAGCGCTTCCTCGAGGTTCGTGACGGTCGTGTTGTGACCAAACCCATCAAGGGAACGGCGCCCAGGGGAGAGGATCCGATAGAGGATATGATGCTTGCGGAAATGCTGAAAAACAGCGGCAAGGATCAGGCGGAGAACCTCATGATCGTCGATCTGTTGCGCAATGATTTAGGCAAGGTATGTGCAATCGGCAGTATTGAGGTGCCGGAGCTGTTCAAGCTGGAGAGCTTCGCCCGGGTGCATCATCTCGTCAGTAAGGTCGTCGGCAGGCTGGCGGAGGGTGAGGATGCGCTTTCCCTGTTACGCGCCTGCTTCCCCGGCGGTTCGATTACGGGTGCGCCGAAACTGCGTGCGATGGAGATCATCGAGGAATTGGAGCCCCATCGGCGGGGCATCTACTGTGGTTCGATTGGCTACATCGGTTTCGATGGCGACATGGATTGCAATATTGCGATTCGGACCATGGCCCACTCTGAGGGAATCACCCGTCTATGGGCTGGGGGCGGCATCGTCGCCGATTCCGATCCGGAGGCCGAGTATCGGGAGACTTACCACAAGGCCTCCGCTCTACTGGATCTGCTGCAACGCATGGAAAAGATGAATAGCGAACGATGTGGGTAGTCAAGCTGGGGGGCAGCCTGTTCAATTCAGCCGATCTGAGAGATTGGCTGGCTGTCTTGGCGAAGGCCGGACCGCTGGTCATCGTTCCCGGGGGCGGACCTTTCGCGGATCAGGTCAGGCTGGCACAGCGCCATTGGCAGATCGACGACTCAACCGCGCACTTGATGGCACTGCTTGCCATGGAGCAGTTCGGCCGAATGCTCTGCGGTCTGCAGACGGGACTGGCTGCCGCAGCGGATCAATCCCAGATAGAAGAGGCGCTCCGGCGAGGTGAGATACCGGTCTGGATGCCGACCGCCATGGTGATGGCCGATCCCGAAATCAAACACGGCTGGGAAGTGACGTCCGATTCACTCTCCGCATGGCTTTGTCGAGTACTTGATATCGACAACCTGCTCCTGGTCAAGTCGGTAACCCGCGAAGAGGCCAGCCAGCCGGTTGAGAAGCTAACGGAAGCCGGCATCGTCGATGCGCAATTCGATGCGTTTCTGCGGCGGGGGGCTCTCCATGCCTGGGTATTGTCCGGGCCGGATTACCCCCGTTTCGCTGAATTACGTCACGGTAACGGAGATGCCGCCATCAAAATAGCTACTGCATAAGAGTAATGCCGCCTTTTGCCTTGCATCACCCTATCCACGCTTAGGTCTCTGTCCAGAGCAAAGTCAGATCGTTCGAACAAAGTTGCAGTGCGTGCACCATTTGGGCGCATGAATACCCCCCGTACAGGCAAAATCTGACAATTTATCCTGATTACCCCTAAACCTCAGCCATTCTCAAGAGGCGATATGGCATAGGTGGAGTGCGAAGAGCGGCAAAAAGCAATCGTTCAATCATGGCGGGTAAATCGAAACGGCGGTTAAACCGATATTCGAACTCAGCAAGATAACGCGACACATGTTTATCTCGAATCGCATGAAAAGTACCCAACAGACTGTTTTTGACATTACCCAACATCGTGTTTACCCATTTGAAGCACGAATACTGGACACTTTGGCGCCCACCACCCGTCACCATGGGGTTATGATGGCAATCAGCGGTTGTCACGCCACTAAAGCACCAAAGCCCATCGGTAAAGACTTCGCTGCCAGGCATCAAGCAGGAGCGGGCGTAGCGGGCGATTTCACGTTTGCGGAAGCCCCTTACACGACGCAGTTGAATTTTCATGGGCCTGCCGTCCCGCGTCGTCTCAACAGCAGCTACGAAAGGGATTTTGTTGCGCGACCCACGACCACGCTTACCGGCTTGCTCGCCTCCGAGATAAGCATCATCCAATTCGATGCGACCGGCCAGTTTTTTTCCACGCTCACGTTCCATCATCACCTGCATCAACTTATGCTTGAGTCGCCAGGCCGTATTGTAGTTCACCCCGATTTCGCGGGAAAGTTGCAGCGCCGAGATACTTTTCTTGCGTTGGGTCAACAGATAGATCGCAAGAAACCACGTTCTCAGCGGCAGCTTGGTGCCATGGAAGATGCTGCCGGCGGTCAGGGAAGTCTGATGATGGCACTTGTGACATTGATATATCTGACGCTTTTTGAGTTCACAGCCTGTTGTGTTGCCGCACTCAGGGCAGACATAGCCCGTCGGCCAGCGCAAATCATACAATGCCTGTCGACACTGATCCTCGGTCCCATATTGTTCCAGAAAATCGTGCAAACCAAGGCCTTTTTGAAATTGAATGGTATTTCTCGGCATGATGAAATCCTCTTTTATTCAGTAGGTTCCATTATGCTTGCACCACAGGCTCAATAGCTGAGCCTCAGGGGTAATCAGGCAATTTATTGACTATAACAAGTGACTAACCAAACGTTGAGGTTAGGTTGTTTCTTGGAAACTAATATAACTAATTGAATATATGATGTATTAACTTTTGTCAAAGTATTGCTGGCATGTGTTATGCAAAATATTAGTAAAATCTGATGTTCCTATTACTCAAGAGATATGTACATTAGCTTTTTCTAAAGTACTCTACCAATCTACCGCTATAGATTACATCAGACTACTGATGGCCTGGCAGATGTGGCACGGAATCCTCCTCTCAATAGGGTCGTCCCATCGTTTTTTGACTGGGGGTTGTTATGGAATTATGTGCTGTCCTGGGTGTTTACCCTTTCTGATTACCATCGCGTTGACAATGAATGTCCCGAAATGCGGATGGTGACCCATAGCTGGTTGGAGGAGCGTGCCTGTAACGGACGTTCCTGCAAGGTGCTGGGCTGGTATCCCGGTGACGGGGATGTGGTCTATCTCGATGATCGAATGGATCTGGAAAACAATATCTTCCATACATCGGTTGCTCTGCATGAAATCGTTCACTGGCTTCAGGGCAGGCAGGGCGAAGTACTTGAAAATTGTGAACAAAGCATCTCCGCAGAACGTGAAGCCTACAATATTCAGAGTCAGTTTCTGGTCGAATACGGCACCTACTATCCTGTAGGATCCGTAGTGCCGATGCTACGCTGCGAGGAACCCGACGCGCAACAGAAGGGCTAAAGCTCTGCTGGCGCTTGTATTTCGCTCGGCAAGACAGAATCTCTCAAATCGGCCTTGTAGGGCATGACAAAGCGCCACCGGTTCCCATCTCAAGGTGCAGGGAGGGGAGCTGTCATGCTTCCATCAGTAGAGACAACCATGCAGATATCAGGTTGCCATCGGGCTCAGTCGCAGGCTTTGCATATCTGAGGCACAGCTTGTGTCATCCCCGTCATACATCGCTTAAGCCATATCCCGGATTTCCGCGTCCCCTGGCCATAACGTCCCTTATCGTAGATGCGAATCCAGTTTGATCGTGCCGCGACTGAGTGTGGCTATATTTCACTATAATCGCCTAAATCGGCCGTTTCCCCGATTTTTCTACTGGGGAATCGCTGCCTTGTTGCTGAATTAGCTGGTGATTCGAATGCTTATATGCAGATCCGCTATATTTAGTTGGATCCAATCTTGCATTGCTATTGATGGCCAGGTTGACGCTTACCTTGACCCATGTTACTTCTCAAGCAGGTAAAAAAGGCTTATCGCCATAACTATAAAAAGTGCCGGATTAGCGTCAACAGGCCCTAATAACATATATGGAGCCAACCTTTGCTCAACCACGCTCAGACATTCGCAGTCAACGTCCACCCGGGGGAGTTACATTTCAACTCCGCCCATTTCATCACTTTCGACAATAGCTGTGAAAACCTTCATGGACACAATTTTCATCTTCGCATCCAGGCCCATGGCGACAATAACGAAGACGCATTTGTGATCGATTTCGTCCAACTCAACCGACTTGCCGCTGAAATCTGTTCAGGGCTGCATGACAAGGTTCTTTTACCGGGCAAAAGCGATGAAGTCGCAATCAAAAAGAGCGGCGGTCAACTTGAGGTTTCAAGTTATGGCAAGGTGTTTTCCCTGCCGGCCGGCAACTGCCTGATACTGCCAGTGACGAACACGACAGCTGAAATGATTGCCTGGTACACCATGGAGTCACTGCTGCCAAAACTTGAAGCATGCGCTGCCTTGAGCCATGTGAAGACCCTCGAGGTGGCTGTGGAAGAGGCGGATCATCAGTGGGGTATCTGCCGACGTGTGATCCACTCCGGAGGCGATTGAGATGAGCTTGTCGAGGGAGCAATGCGGTGGTTGAAAAGATCCTTTTTCTGACCGGCTCCCTGGCTGAAAAACAGCTCCACCGGGTACTGCGGGAGATGGCCTCTGAGGCATTCGAGTGGCGGGTGCACAACCTCGGCCTCAAGGTTGCGGCACTGATGACTGCCGATATGATTAAACGCCGTCTCAATGAGGTCGGTGATGCGCAACGGATTCTGGTGCCGGGTCGCTGTCGGGGTGATCTGCAGGAACTGAGCCGTCACTTCGGCATTCCTGTTGAACGGGGTCCGGAGGAGTTGATGGATCTGCCGCGTTTTTTCGGTTATGAAGGCAAGCCACCCGATCTCGATAATTACGATGTGCGAATCTTCGCGGAAATTGTCGACGCCCCCAATCTCATCATCGAGGAAATCCTGCAGCAGGCTGCGGCGTATGCCGCCGATGGGGCCGATGTCATCGATCTCGGCTGTCTGCCGGATACACCCTTTCCCCATCTTGCCGACAGCGTCCGGGCGCTCAAGGCCGCCGGCTATCAGGTCAGTGTCGATTCGATGCAGAGCGAAGAGCTGCTGACCGGCGGGGAAGCGGGCGCCGACTTCCTGCTGAGTCTGCATGAAAATAATCTATGGATAGCCGACAAGGTGGCGTCCAGGCCTGTACTGATCCCGGCCAAGCCGGGTGACCTCGACTCCCTGCAGCGCGCCATGCGGCGGCTCGATGCAGAAGGGCGTGGTTACATCGCCGATCCCATTCTCGATCCCATTCACTTCGGTTTCACCGCATCCATCGTCCGCTATCAACGTTTACGAAGCGACCATCCGGACACGGAGATCATGATGGGAGTGGGTAATATCACAGAGTTGACAGAAGCCGATACCAGCGGCATCAATGCAGTGATGATGGGTATCATATCGGAGCTTCATATCACCAACATCCTTGCCACGCAGGTCAGCCCTCACTGCCGCAGCGCGGTGCGGGAAGCGGATGCGGCGCGACGCATCATGTACTGGGCACGCCAGCAGAACAGCCTGCCGAAACAGATCGACAATCGCCTGACAGGTCTGCACGAAACAAAACCGTACCCCTATACCTTCACCCAGATCTGTGAGCTGGCCGCTGATATCCGCGACCCAAATTTCCGCATCCAGGTCAGCAACGAAGGCATCCATCTCTACAACAGGGATGGCCTGATCACCCACGATGATCCTTTCGATTTCTATCCTCAGCTGAGGGTCGAAGAAGATGGCGGGCATGCATTCTATCTGGGTGTCGAGCTGGCTAGGGCGCAGATCGCCCATCAACTCGGCAAACGTTATGTGCAGGATCAACCGCTAGGCTGGGGTTCGGCACTGGCAGAGGTCGAGCAGGATATGAATCGCCAGCAGGAACCGGGTTCCACCATGAATAAAACCAGCCGGGTCGGGAAGATCTCATGATCAACGAAGTTATCGTTACCAGTCGCAGCCGGGAAGGTGAAAATCAGATTGCGCCCATGGGTATTGCCTGGCGGGATGGGGGTGTCGTGATCGCTCCCTTCCGTCCCTCGCGAACACTCGACAATATCCTCACCGGGGAGTGCGCTGTCATCAATTATTGCGATGATGTCAGAGTCTTCGCCGGCTGTCTCACGGGACGCTACGATTGGCCCCTGGTTGAGGCGGACGAGGTAGCCGCGCCTCGACTGGCCGATGCCCTGGCTCACTGCGAGGTTGCTCTGTTGAGGGTGGAGGAGGATAAGATCCGTCCGCGCCTGATCTGCAAGCCGGTCCACGAAACCAACCACCGACCGTTTCAAGGATTCAATCGGGCCCAGGCGGCCGTACTGGAACTGGCGATTCTGGTCAGCCGCCTCGGACGGTTGCCGTGGGAGAAGATCGAAGACGAACTCGCCTATCTCAGCATCGCCATCGAAAAGACCGCCGGCGAACGGGAGCAGGCGGCCTGGGCGTGGTTGACGGCGCGCGTGGACAAAATCCGGCGGCAAATGGAGGATGCGTTATGACGCGCATGTTGGCCAGCGTAACCGACTGGCGGGAACTTGAATCAGCCATTGAAGCCGGTGTGGACATCATCGATCTGAAGGATCCCCACAGCGGCGTATTGGGCGCCCTTCCTGTCGAGTCGATTCGCAGCCTGGCGGCCAGGTGTGGTGGCCGTTGCCCGGTCAGTGCCACTGTCGGCGATCTGCCCACCGAGCCGCAACAACTCGCTCAGGCAATCGGCCGGACCGCCGAATGCGGTGTTGACTATGTCAAGGTCGGTTTTTTCTCAGCTAACAAACTGACCCGATGCCTGCAGGCCATCACCGGACTCACCCACAGACATAAGGTTGTTGCTGTCCTTTTCGCGGATCGTGAACCGCCATTGGAGAGGTTGGGTGAGTTTGCCGGCGCCGGTTTTCACGGTGTCATGCTCGACACGGCTGGGAAGGGTGGGGGAGGATTGCTGGACCACATGGATCCGAACCGGCTCGAACGGTTCGTGAGCGAGGTCAGGGCACTCGACATGATAAGCGGTCTCGCCGGATCACTGCGATTGGAGGATATCCCCCAACTGCATTGCCTATTGCCCGACTATCTCGGTTTTCGCGGCGCGCTTTGTGAAGGGCGCGAGCGCACAGCCGGTATTGCTCCACACCGGCTGCGTGCGATACATGATGCCCTCGCGCAAACCGCTTTATGGAGAGAGCGGACGGGGCGGGCGTTGAGTCGATGATTGAGGAGTGGTGCGGGATAGACGCCTTGAGCGGCTATCAGCCGAAGGACTTTATCGAGACGGCGGAGGGGCTGGTCTTCGCCGTAGTGGCAGAAGATCTTGATGATGAGAGGGTACTCGCAACCCTGAGATATCGAAGAATCCCGGGTGGATTTCAAAAGCCGTCGACCCGGGAGGGCGATGAGTTGCTGACGGATCACTATCCACACTATATTCACTATTCCAAGGCAAGAGACGTCACCCTGCATGGGGTTCACCGTGACCTGGTATGTGTGCATCATCAACCGCGACAGAGATTACGGACAATGCGCCTGCAGATCCCGCACGATGAAATCGAGCAGAAGCTGCATCGCCTGATGACACTGTTCGAGGCAAACGGGCTGGATCCGGATGGGATAGGTGTTACCGGCTCTCTGCTGATTGGCGCGCAAAAAAGAAGTTCCGATATCGATCTGCTCTTCTACAGGCAAACGGTATTCCGTAAGGCCCGGAAGATCATAAAATCTCTTCTGGCAGAACGACAGTTACAGCCGCTGGACAGCGCCCTGTGGCGAGAGGCCTATGACCGGCGCGGCTGTTCGCTCACATTTGATGAATATCTCTGGCATGAACAGAGAAAATACAATAAGGCGGCAATTGAAGGAACAAAATTCGATATTACATACCTGAACCCCAACCCATGGCAGGACCTGCTCTGCTACAGAAAGCAAGGCACGCACAACTTGAAAGTATACGTTGTCGATGACAGTCACAGCTTCGAATACCCCGCTCGTTACCTATTGGACCATCCCGCCATAAAGGAGGCTGTCAGCTATACAGCCACCTATGTGGGCCAGGCCATGCGGGGGGAGCGGGTGGCGATTCGGGGCCAGTTGGAGGTTTCAAGCGTCGGCCATCTTCGCATCGTGATTGGCACCAACAGGGAGGCAAGCGATGAATATATCAAAGTATTGTCCCGGCAGCACTGAGGGCCCGAAAATCCTTCAACTGGCGGCTTTCATGGCTATGATCGCTTGTATCCTTTCGCCTGCCGCAAGCAACGCGGCGCAGCGTGAAAGGCTCGTCGTACTGCCTTTCGAGATCGTCGACAATACCCCGGTTCCCGGGGGTGATACTCGTCACCGGAAGTTGCTGGAAAAGATTACCGGTTTCATCGGCGAGGCAATCGAAAATGAGGGTATTTTCGATGTGGTCCCGCAGCAGCGAGTCAACGATGCGGTCAATGCCGCCCGCTTGGGCACCTATATACACACCTGTAATCACTGCGAATACGATCTGGCTGAAATGGTTGACGGCGATAAGGTGATGATCGGCTGGATTTATAAAATGAGCATGCTTATTCTGACCATGCATATCGAGGTCAAGGATGTGGAGAGCGAAAAGACGGTGATCAGCAAGGCCTACGATTTCAGGGGGGACAATGAGAAGGCCTGGCTGCGCGCCGCCAGGTACATGGTGCGCGATCTGGGTGTGATGTTCGGGAAGTGATCCTGTCGGTTTTATCTATACATTATAGGAGCCCTGTTGCATTATGTTTTCTTTCAGGCCCTAGTTAATCTACAGTGAATGAAACAGTTAAACACCCCTCACGATTTGGCCATCAATGGTGCCGAGCCGGCATTTACTGAACCCCTCCACGTCGGCCGTCCATCCATCGGCGATCGGGAACTGTTTTTACGCTACACGAATGAGATACTCGACCGTCAATGGCTGACGAATAACGGCCCAGTGGTTCGAGAGCTTGAAGGGCGTATCGCCGATTATCACGATGTGTCCCACTGCGTGGCAATGTGCAGCGGCACGGTCGCGCTGGAGATTGCAATCCGTGCATTGCAGTTGAAGGGAGAGGTGATTGTTCCCTCATACACCTTCATCGCCACGGCCCATGCGCTCCATTGGCAGGCGATCACACCGATATTTGCCGATATCGATCCACATACACACAATCTCGATCCTGCAGCGGTCCGGCGCATGATCACCCCGCGCACCACGGGCATTATCGGTGTGCATCTCTGGGGAAGGATTGCCGCCGTGGAGGCACTGCAGTCAATCGCGGATGAGTATCAAATAAAGTTGATGTTCGATGCCGCACATGCATTCGGGTGTACCCGTGCCGGGACAAAAGTCGGCAACTTCGGCAGCTGTGAAGTATTGAGTTTTCATGCCACGAAATTTTTCCATACCTTTGAAGGCGGAGCCGTTCTTACCAATGACGATGAACTGGCCGAGACCATGAGGCTGATGCGTAATTTCGGTTTTTCCGGTGTCGACAATGTCATCCACCCTGGCACCAACGGTAAAATGACGGAAATAGCGGCGGCCATGGGGTTGACCAATATCCAATCCATAGACAAGGTCATCGATCATAACCGCAGTGTATATCAGGCCTATGGCAGAGCACTTGCTGATATTGCAACAGTAGACCTGCTAGCCTATGACGAACAGGAATCCAACAATTATCAATATGTGGTTGTTGAAGTGACGGATAACTCGCCGGTAACGCGTGATCGGATTGTCGATGCGCTTCAGGCCGAAAACGTATTGGCAAGACGTTACTTTTGGCCCTGCTGTCATCGAAAAAAGCCCTATTCGGATCTCTATCCGAATAGCGGCGGCTTTCTTGTCAATAGTGAACGAGTTTCGGAACGGGTAATCGTGCTACCGGCAGGACCGGAAATGGATGATGAGAAGGTGGATGCAGTTGCCTCGATTATCGGAGTCCTGACCAGTGTATGATCATATTAATCCGGCAATATAAAAGGTTACTGTATTAGGCCCTGTTAACCCATAATACTCAGCCAGCGATAAGTGATCGTGGACTATATAAGCAAGCCGCAAATGCTCGCAAAATAGTTTTAACTCCGCAAATGAACGCGAATAAACACAAATCTATTCCTGATTACCCCTAAACCTCAGCCATTCTCAAGAGGCGATATGGCATAGGTGGAGTGCGAAGAGCGGCAAAAAGCAATCGTTCAATCATGGCGGGTAAATCGAAACGGCGGTTAAACCGATATTCGAACTCAGCAAGATAACGCGACACATGTTTATCTCGAATCGCATGAAAAGTACCCAACAGACTGTTTTTGACATTACCCAACATCGTGTTTACCCATTTGAAGCACGAATACTGGACACTTTGGCGCCCACCACCCGTCACCATGGGGTTATGATGGCAATCAGCGGTTGTCACGCCACTAAAGCACCAAAGCCCATCGGTAAAGACTTCGCTGCCAGGCATCAAGCAGGAGCGGGCGTAGCGGGCGATTTCACGTTTGCGGAAGCCCCTTACACGACGCAGTTGAATTTTCATGGGCCTGCCGTCCCGCGTCGTCTCAACAGCAGCTACGAAAGGGATTTTGTTGCGCGACCCACGACCACGCTTACCGGCTTGCTCGCCTCCGAGATAAGCATCATCCAATTCGATGCGGCCGGCCAGTTTTTTTCCACGCTCACGTTCCATCATCACCTGCATCAACTTATGCTTGAGTCGCCAGGCCGTATTGTAGTTCACCCCGATTTCGCGGGAAAGTTGCAGCGCCGAGATACTTTTCTTGCGTTGGGTCAACAGATAGATCGCAAGAAACCACGTTCTCAGCGGCAGCTTGGTGCCATGGAAGATGCTGCCGGCGGTCAGGGAAGTCTGATGATGGCACTTGTGACATTGATATATCTGACGCTTTTTGAGTTCACAGCCTGTTGTGTTGCCGCACTCAGGGCAGACATAGCCCGTCGGCCAGCGCAAATCATACAATGCCTGTCGACACTGATCCTCGGTCCCATATTGTTCCAGAAAATCGTGCAAACCAAGACCTTTTTGAAATTGAATAGTATTTCTCGGCATGATGAAATCCTCTTTTATTCAGTAGGTTCCATTATGCTTGCACCACAGGCTCAATAGCTGAGCCTCATGAGTAATCAGGAATCTATTTATTAACTCTCCAACAGGGTGGATTGGATCGATCCATCCTACAGCTCGTGCGATACGAGATTCGTGGGGACTGTCTCGCAATGATTTATTTGATTTATCCCCCTAAAAAGGCGGATATTTGCGACTTGCTTTCACAGTATCCTCTGTAAGGGTGAATCAGGCTGAACACATCGCTGAGAAGGGTGGGTAATCAGTTTGAAATCCGCTGGCTGGTTAGCCGATCTCGGAATAAATAGTCTCAAATGATTTTACGCCGGTAGTGCAGGCATTGTTGCTGTTACTGAATTCAGCCTGTCCCGTATAGCGCTCAGGTAAGGTGTAATCCTGTTGGGCCAACTTATCACGGACCAGACCATAGACCATTGCCGGGTTTTCACAAAACCGCTCATAGTCTACCGACAGCCATCGCTCACCCGGCATTTTTTCAAAACTGTTCGCAATGGCCTGACGTGTGAAATGGATCTGTGCAGCGACCTCTTGCTCTGGTGTGTTCAGTGTCAAGGCATCATATTCCGGCGGCTTGAATCCCCACCATAAACGACGATCCCCCCTGAATCGTTCACGTGTTTTCAGAATGGAGAGCATTTGATAGGCGGGTTGACGACGAACATGTATAAACAGGATTTTGCCGAATAGCCGGTTGATAAAGTCAAGATTCCAATTGACGATGATGCCCTTCATGGCAAAAGGCTTCGCGAAGGCCGACTCGAGAGCCGCCAGTTCCTTGACGAAATTACGGGTGTCGGCCGTTTCCTGTTTCGTTTCATCGAGATAGGGGCAGTCATCAAATTCGAAGAAACGTCGCCAGAAATACCAGAATACATTGGGTGCGGCCAGACCGTCTGTTTTGCCAAGATCAGAGGTGAAGCTGCTGTGCATGGTGTAGGCTCGAATGTCCTCGAAATCATGCTTATATTGAAATTTCGGGTTTACCAGCATTTCATGGATAAGCGCACCGATATAGGGCGCTTTATAGAAACGGGCGATCAGGTTGGATGGATATCCGAAACAGCCGCTGGCCGCCAGCCACTGCATCATCAGTGTCGTACCGGAACGGGGACCGCCAACGATCAATACCAGTGGCAGTTCGGGGGCTTTGAATTGAGCAAGTTCTTGCTCGGCAGGTCTCTGTAATATGTTATTGAGACGTTCTATCAGGCTCTCCAACTCGGGATTGCGGCGAAATGCATCAGTTCTGCATTCATTGCCCATCTCTTGCGACATGGCTTTTTCTCATAGTTTGATTATGACCACTACGGCCAATAGGCCATAAAACCTTCTGCTACATGCCAACCCGGTATTGAAACCAGTTCAGGCGCTTCCTTTAGCAGCTGTTTGAGCGGCTTGCGAAACCACACCCATAACCGTGCTTCCACAACATACAATGAGGAGCGGAATCCCCATTGATCGAACAGCTGCGCCATACCGCGGTTGGTGTAGAAAACAGTGTGTACCGGCAGTAGATAGAACCAATCGGAATCGCGTGGGATTTCACCGCGGACCAGGGTATGCAAGCCCAGGCAACCATCATCGGTCACGAGTCTTGCCAAGACATCCATATCGGATCGGCTGCGCAGATGTTCCAGGGTGAATGTGGAGATCACCATATCAAAATGGCCGGGGATCAGATCAGGCTCCTGCAGATAGCCTTCCTTTTTCCAGTAACGGTCATAGCGGGCTATCCGCCCAATCCTCGTATCCAGCAGCCCGGCGAGTTCACCTTCACCACAACCAAAATCCAGCCAGGGCTTGCCGGTAGCCAGCAGTCCGATGTGGGCAAGTTTCGACAGCACCTCGGCTTGTTGCTCGAGCCTGAAATGCCAGTTGGGATCATCGGGATTATCACCACTGCCACGATAGTTGCTGTGATAGTTTTCACAAACAGACCGCCACTGATGCTCCGGAAGTTCCAGCAGGGTTTGAGCGTACACGGTGCCGCATGCCGTACAACGTTCATAGTCCACTGTGTCGAGACCGAAGCGGTCGAATTGTTTACTGAAGTAGTACTCTGCCGGGGCCGTGCATATATAACAATTCATTGTTGGTATACTAGCATCATGATTCAGGCATTGACGAATTACGATGCAACAAGATAGCGAAACCTTCTGGGACAGGCAGCGGGAGACACTTTCCGCCGATCAACGTCAGGCCTTGATCTTTGATCGCATCAAATATCAGTTGAACCATGTCTACGAGCGGATCCCGTTTTACCGCCAACTCTATGATGCCCATGGGGTGCACCCTGTAGCGATTAAAGATCTCAACGATTTCACAACCAAGGTGCCCATTGTCACCAAGGCCATGCTGCAACAGTCGCAGCGCGACCACCCCCCTTCGGTAACTATCTGGGGGTTGACTTTTCCCAGGTCAAACGGATTCAGGGCACCTCGGGAACCACCGGGCAGCCTACACTGTTCGCCATAAGCGGGGAGGATTGGGAGCATGTATCCGAGGCACAGGCCATGCAGTGCTGGGCCGCCGGACTGAGGCCATCGGATATCGTACAGATCGTATTTCCTCTCAGCCTCTATGTCGGTGGCTGGGGGTTGCTTGGGGCGGCTGAACGAATCGGCGCCAAGGTTCTGCCGATGGCGGGGGGGTAATACCGAACGCCAGATAGCCATGTTGCAACAGGTGGGCGCGAGCGTGATCTGTGGAACGCCTTCCTTTTGTCTGCATATCCTGGAGACAGCCCGTGGAATGGGAATTGAGTTGGCATCGGGCCGCTTGCGCCTGGGATTTTTCGGCGGTGAGCCGGGAGCGGGCATTCCCAGTGTCAGGCAACGACTCGAGTCGGGATTCGGCATACGCGCCATCGATTTCGGTAACGTCGCGGAACTCCATCCCTGTTCCAACATGGAGTGCTCTCACGGAAGCGGCATGCATGTCTATCAGGATGTGGATTACACCGAAGTGGTCAACCCGCAAAACCCGAATCAATCCTTTGGCTATAACCGTAGAGGGGCCGTCGTCTACACCCATCTGTGGCGCAAATCACAACCCATGATCCGCTATTTTCCCGGTGATGAAACCCTCACGACCGATGAACCCTGTGCCTGTGGTCGTACCTACCCCCGCATGCCTCACGGCATTATCGGGCGTCTTGACGATATGATCATCGTGCGCGGCGTCAAGTTCTATCCCGGCGACGTTGAAGCGCTGTTACGAGGGTTGGATGGTATGGGAACCGAGTTCAGGATTATTCTTGAACGCCAGGGTGAACTGGATGAGGTCCGAATCGAGGCAGAGTGCGATACGACGGTAGACAGTGATCTATTCAGGGCCAGCGCAGAACACAAGCTACAGAGTGGATTGGGCATGCGGGTGACTGTCATGCCGAAGGAGCAGGGGTATTTTCCTCTTACAGAATTCAAGGCGCGCCGGGTGATTGATCGCAGGCCGAGGCATGAGCAATGAGCGAACTGATAAACGACAAGCCACTGGTGATCATCGGTAGCGGTGGGCATGCCTGCTGTGTCAAGGACGTGGCTCAGCTTGCCGGTTTCAGCACTATCGGATTTATTGACCGTACCCGCGGCAAAGGGGAGAAAATCAATCAGCTTCCGATATTGGGTGGAGACGAATTGCTGCACGACATCAGCTTTATCGGTGGGCACCTTTTCGCGGTCGGCATCGGCAGTCCGGTCGCACGCCGGCGTTATGGCGAACTGTTATTGAAAAAACAGGCCGACTGTCCGGCAATCGTCAATCCATCCTCATTTGTCTCGCCTCATGCAATATTGGGTAGCGGGGTGTTGCTGATGGGTATGAATGCAGTCAATCATGGCGCAAGGCTTGATGATTTCGTCGCCTTGGATTGGCAAGTCACGATCGGACATGGCGCCCACCTGGGCAGTGCGGTGTTCGCGGGTCCGGGAAGCCGGGTCGCCGGTGATGTGATCTGCGGCGAGGAAACCTATTTGGGCCTTGGATGCCAGGTTATTGAACGGGTAAGGATCGGTCGCGGCAGTCTCATCGGTGCGGGTTCGACCGTTACGCGCGATATTCCCGAGCGTATGGTTGCAGTGGGCTCCCCCGCCAAGGCGATTCGTCGACATAGTGAAGAGGAAGTGGACTTGGGGCCGCAGTTCTAGGGCCTGTCAACACTAATCCGGCTTACTGCTTACGTAGATAGAGGGTGTCGCCCATAGTGAACGACAGGTCGAACATATTGCTATGCAAGAGTTCGTCACCAGCCTTCTTCGGACCGTCACCGAAGACCCAAACATAGTCATCCAGCAGTAGCCAGCCTCCTGGCATGACATAAGGCGTCCAGGCATCGATATCCTGACGGACATGGTCGTAGTCGTGGTTGCCGTCGATATGCAGCAGCGAGATCTCACCTGTTACCGCGATGGTGCCGAGTTGGGGACTCATCAGCGTACCTTCCATGGCTGCCTGTTTGTAGTGGTCGACTGCCTTGGCCGAACTGTCGCGTATATAACCTGCGTTGGTCAGCAGAGAGATATTGCTGATATAGACCCTAAATATCTGTTCGAAATCGATCGCTTCCAAATCCCTGTTCAAAATCTCCGCCTGCCGGCCTTGTGCCTCAATTACCTGGTTCGACCAGGGATCGATACTGATCAGGTTTCCAAGCGCGTAACGCTCAGCCAGCCAGGCAAGGGCAAACGCGGAGCGACCCGCGAGTGAACCGATCTCCACCAGGTCCCCTTGTGGCAGGACCCTTGCGAGCTGTGCAAATGCGGTGAGTTTATCCAGGTCGCATTGACCGGGTATATCTAGGAACTGCTTGTGAAGAGCGGCATACTCTCCAGGTTTCAGCGCAGGCCTTACTGTCCCTTTTGAGTCGGTGAGCTGTTGAGGAAAGGGATCGGCAACGGCGCAATCGGCCCATGTATAACCAGCAGCCGCATCCTGCCAGATCGCCTGGTAGGGCGCGGGTTGGCAGAGATGGAAACGGGATTGGGCTGCCGGTTTTTCCTGCAGCGCTTTAATTATCCTGATTACCCCTAAACCTCAGCCATTCTCAAGAGGCGATATGGCATAGGTGGAGTGCGAAGAGCGGCAAAAAGCAATCGTTCAATCATGGCGGGTAAATCGAAACGGCGGTTAAACCGATATTCGAACTCAGCAAGATAACGCGACACATGTTTATCTCGAATCGCATGAAAAGTACCCAACAGACTGTTTTTGACATTACCCAACATCGTGTTTACCCATTTGAAGCACGAATACTGGACACTTTGGCGCCCACCACCCGTCACCATGGGGTTATGATGGCAATCAGCGGTTGTCACGCCACTAAAGCACCAAAGCCCATCGGTAAAGACTTCGCTGCCAGGCATCAAGCAGGAGCGGGCGTAGCGGGCGATTTCACGTTTGCGGAAGCCCCTTACACGACGCAGTTGAATTTTCATAGGCCTGCCGTCCCGCGTCGTCTCAACAGCAGCTACGAAAGGGATTTTGTTGCGCGACCCACGACCACGCTTACCGGCTTGCTCGCCTCCGAGATAAGCATCATCCAATTCGATGCGGCCGGCCAGTTTTTTTCCACGCTCACGTTCCATCATCACCTGCATCAACTTATGCTTGAGTCGCCAGGCCGTATTGTAGTTCACCCCGATTTCGCGGGAAAGTTGCAGCGCCGAGATACTTTTCTTGCGTTGGGTCAACAGATAGATCGCAAGAAACCACGTTCTCAGCGGCAGCTTGGTGCCATGGAAGATGCTGCCGGCGGTCAGGGAAGCCTGATGATGGCACTTGTGACATTGATATATCTGACGCTTTTTGAGTTCACAGCCTGTTGTGTTGCCGCACTCAGGGCAGACATAGCCCGTCGGCCAGCGCAAATCATACAATGCCTGTCGACACTGATCCTCGGTCCCATATTGTTCCAGAAAATCGTGCAAACCAAGACCTTTTTGAAATTGAATAGTATTTCTCGGCATGATGAAATCCTCTTTTATTCAGTAGGTTCCATTATGCTTGCACCACAGGCTCAATAGCTGAGCCTCATGAGTAATCAGGTTTATTTATATACTATTATCTATACTAATTAATAATATATCAACGAATATTAAACTTAATTATAGAATTGAATTGGATGACGGCATGAAAATCTATCGATCGAAAACCAGCTTCCGGGCAAACACGGCCGGATGCCGTATCGAGTGACGTACACTGAATACCCGGGCACTTCGGATCATCCATAGACAGGATCTATAAATCGGGTAGTGTAAAGTTGCAAATATCTATTTGAGTTATTAATAATTAGCTTATATATAAAATACGATGGTTAGATTTTTCTGCCAGATGCATCACTTTTCAGGTACAACAGGGCGTATTGGATTAGTGTTAACAGGCCCTAGCACAAGCTGCAATCACGGCCACTCTAATCGCGACTTCCACCACTGCTTTCGCTTGGTGGGGCGGGCCGGGCTGGGGAGGCCCCGGTTGCACCCGCCACACCGTCCGGGAGTACAGAAAAATAGGGATCTGACTTAAGCCGGCGTAAAACCACATCCCTGTCGAGACGGCAGCCGTTCGGCTGCCGTTTTTCAGCGTCGATCCAGCACAAGAACGCCAATATGGATGGAAGTATATTGCAAAAATCGTCGCATGATCACTACACTTACCTCACGATTTCATCATGCTGCAACAGACAGCGGTATATATTTCTAAACCCGTTTGAGAGCGATCAGTGGTCAGGAATCGCCATTAAATCACATAGCCAATAAAGAGTCAGAATTAAATGAAAAGGATCATAATCTGCGCAGATGGCACCTGGAACATCAGAGATCAGCTGGACAAAAAGACAGGGCGGCGTCATCCAACCAATGTAACCAAAATTGCACGTGCCATAAAACCAACGGCCGCTGATGGCACATCACAGATAGTTTATTACCATGAAGGTGTGGGAACCAACGGACCTCTGGATAAGGTTACCGGAGGGGCTTTCGGCAAGGGCATGGAAGAGAATATCCGCAACATGTACCGATTCATCGTCTACAATTACGAACCCGGCGATGAACTCTATCTCTTTGGCTTCAGTCGTGGCGCATTTACGGTAAGAAGTCTTGCCGGTTTTATGAACCTGATCGGCCTGATCGAAAAAGACGACGACTATTATGTGCCGGAAATGTACCTCTGTTATGAAAAAAGCAAAGGTCCCGGCTCGTCGGAGTGGGAAAAGGCGTTTCGTAATGTAGAAAACGTACGCCCATGCCCGCCGATAAAACTAGTCGGGGTGTGGGATACCGTCGGTGCACTTGGCGCTCCTGGAGTGATTGGACAGATTTTCAACAAGAAAAAATATCAATATCACGATATTGAGCTCAATCCGAATATAGAAAATGCCATACATGCCATATCGATCGATGAACGTCGTAAACCATTCAAGCCTTCGATATGGAAACGTCCCTTATCTTGGCAGGGTGAGGTGCAGCAGGCCTGGTTTGCCGGTGTGCACAGCAATGTGGGCGGCAGCTACTCTCCCGATGGTCTGGCCAATGAGGCCCTCCACTGGGTGGTTGAAAAGTCGGAGGCGTTGGGCCTTGAATGTGATCATGACTATCTTGCCCACTTCCGGCCCTGTTTCAACTCCGTGCTGAACGACTCAATGACCATTCCCTATCGCGTGATGGGACCATTCGAGCGCCAGATCGGCAATCATGTTAACGATGGCGAGGTGCTTCATCAATCGGTACTGGATCGCATGCATCTGGCAAAATGCAATTATGCGCCATCCAACCTGAAAGCTTATAACGAAAATCGGTTGGATATTCCGGTAGTGAATACGACGCGCATCGATCGTGGTGAACCCTGTCCGGACCTGTAGAGACTGCACCATACCCGCAATGAATAAGTGTTAACAGGTCCTAACAGGCCCTAAGTGTTTTGGATTAATAATTGGAACACCTTTATGCAATGGAAACGAATAATCTCAATAGAAGATGTATCGGTGAAATCCAAAATCGATACGGATGTCCCGTCAGGGATGATTTCGATATCCAAATAGGGTGATCATAGAAGGTAGTGGCTCTGATGGACAGAAAACAGACCTCTACAGCAATAGACGCCAAAACAGGAACTACCAGTTAAACATTGTTGGATAAATGGTTTCCTGATTACCCCTAAACCTCAGCCATTCTCAAGAGGCGATATGGCATAGGTGGAGTGCGAAGAGCGGCAAAAAGCAATCGTTCAATCATGGCGGGTAAATCGAAACGGCGGTTAAACCGATATTCGAACTCAGCAAGATAACGCGACACATGTTTATCTCGAATCGCATGAAAAGTACCCAACAGACTGTTTTTGACATTACCCAACATCGTGTTTACCCATTTGAAGCACGAATACTGGACACTTTGGCGCCCACCACCCGTCACCATGGGGTTATGATGGCAATCAGCGGTTGTCACGCCACTAAAGCACCAAAGCCCATCGGTAAAGACTTCGCTGCCAGGCATCAAGCAGGAGCGGGCGTAGCGGGCGATTTCACGTTTGCGGAAGCCCCTTACACGACGCAGTTGAATTTTCATGGGCCTGCCGTCCCGCGTCGTCTCAACAGCAGCTACGAAAGGGATTTTGTTGCGCGACCCACGACCACGCTTACCGGCTTGCTCGCCTCCGAGATAAGCATCATCCAATTCGATGCGACCGGCCAGTTTTTTTCCACGCTCACGTTCCATCATCACCTGCATCAACTTATGCTTGAGTCGCCAGGCCGTATTGTAGTTCACCCCGATTTCGCGGGAAAGTTGCAGCGCCGAGATACTTTTCTTGCGTTGGGTCAACAGATAGATCGCAAGAAACCACGTTCTCAGCGGCAGCTTGGTGCCATGGAAGATGCTGCCGGCGGTCAGGGAAGTCTGATGATGGCACTTGTGACATTGATATATCTGACGCTTTTTGAGTTCACAGCCTGTTGTGTTGCCGCACTCAGGGCAGACATAGCCCGTCGGCCAGCGCAAATCATACAATGCCTGTCGACACTGATCCTCGGTCCCATATTGTTCCAGAAAATCGTGCAAACCAAGACCTTTTTGAAATTGAATAGTATTTCTCGGCATGATGAAATCCTCTTTTATTCAGTAGGTTCCATTATGCTTGCACCACAGGCTCAATAGCTGAGCCTCATGAGTAATCAGGAATGGTTTTAAACTGATGCTGTAAACAGCTCGCTAACCATGGTCCAAATATCTAGCCGAGTGGCTGTCTCTTCATAGGGCTGTGTGATGGTGTTCCCATGCAACTCCGCATCCCTCGATTCTTCGGTTGCTTGCATTCTGCGGATACTGCAACCTGAGCCCGATGAACAACCAGTGATTTGTTACAGCCGTATCCTTGGGGAACTTAAGGGGGCGTTAGCTTGCCGAGTTGATCACATCAAGTTCTTTTCGGTTATAACCCCTGTAAAATCATAAGAATAGCGGCTTTTTCAATAAATCCTGGAACCTGCTTTATGCGCTATCAGGCTATTACTGTGCACTTTCAGGATTGCGTGGCTTCTCGATGAAGTACTAGCGTGGTGTTATTCGCAAACAACAAGCATCGACAGAATGTGCAGGGCAGGAATTTGGCATGTTGCTGAATTCGACGGTCAAGCGATTTCACTAGTTAGGAGGCTCAATGTGAGTAGTTCGGAGAGTGTGGTTCAAAATTCGCTGAAACCCGGAAAGTGGGTACGCTCAACCTGCAAGATGTGTCTCCACTCTTGCACCAATTTGATTCATGTTACCGATGACGGGGTGGTCAACAAGATCGAGGGCGATCCCTCCAATCCGTCGAATAACGGCAAGCTTTGTCCCAAAGGCAATGCAGCCATAATGCGACACTACGATCCACAGCGTTTCAAGCAGCCGATGAGGCGCACAAATCCCAACAAGGGGCCCGGGGTCGATCCGAAGTGGGAACCGATCAGTTGGGATGAAGCCTTTGATATCTGTGCTCGGGAAATCGGTAAGTCATTGAAAGAGGACCCGAGAAAGATCCTGCCTTCACTGGAAGATTTCCAGAAGATGCATATCTGGACCTGGCCGTTATCTTTCGGCAATTTCAACTGTTTCCAGTCTGCGGGCACCATATGTGGCGGGGCCTATCATCCTGCCAATGGTTATATTCATGCCTCCTTTGCCTCGATCAATGACGTTAAATACTGCAATTATTGGATAAACGACGGTACGGGCGATGGCTTTTCGTCCCATTTGCATGCGGCCGCCTCTTCCTACCATATGGCCAATGCCCGTGTTGATCGCGGTATGAAAGTCGTGACCGTAGAGCCACGGCTTTCCATTTCCGGCGCCAAGTCCGAGGAGTGGGTGCCGATTAAGCCCGCCACGGATCGTCAGTTTGCGTTGAGTTTGAGCCACGTTCTGATCAACGAAGGGCTGTGTGACTGGAAGTTTCTTAAACAGGACACCAACGCGCCCTATCTGGTCGGTGAGGACGGGCTTTTTGTTCGTGACCAAGCGGGTGAAATCTGGGTGTGGGATGCCGAAGCAGGCAAAGCCAAGCTGTGGAATGATGAGACCATTGGTGATTTCGCACTTACCGGTGAATATGAAATCGCCGGTAAAAAGTGTAAGCCGGCTTTTCAACGATTCAAGGATATCCTGGATGGCTGCAGTCCCGAGGCGATGGAAAAAATCACCACAGTGCCGCCGGATACGGTCAGGCACATAGCACGGGAGTTTGCGGAGGCGGCCCAGATTGGCGCGACCATCGAGATCGATGGCCGCACGCTTCCGTTACGACCGGCCGCATACAATTATTATCGCGGCGCCCAGGGACGCAAAAAGGGCATGCAGGCCAATCACAGTTATAAGCTGGTCAATTTTCTGGTCGGTAATATCGATGCGCCCGGTGGTCACTTGGGTGTGAACCTGGATGAAAAGACGATTGACTGGACACGTTGCGAGCCGGGTGAGTGCGGCATGATGAAAGGCGAACCTCATCAATTGGGCGTGGTGCCGCCGATGAGTTACCCGCCGAATGAGTACCATTTGTTGAGCTATTTTCCGGTAGGCGTAAATCCACCTCATTTGAATCTCAGTGTATGGAAGGACCCCGAGCAGTTCGGCATGGACTACAAGCCTGATGTGATGGTGATCTGCCACTCGAATCCGTTGTGGGCAATGCAGGGGCCCCGTGCAGGCTGGTTCGACATCATGCGTAATCACTGCTGTCCCGCTAACTTTCAAAGCAAAGCCATCTGATTATTATCAGGTTGGCCCTCGCGGGGTGGATCACCTCGCAGCAATGCCATCAGATCCCGTTTTTCAAACAAATTAAGCTGTAGTAATCGTAATATTTGTTGCATGCTTTTTTGCAACTTCGACTGGAACTTGAGAAAGGCCAGTAGCAAATAGACACACAATGCAATCCAGATCTGTGTCATAAGCGCATTTTTGCTGGTACCCACAAATGATTTGATTTTCAGGTTTTGTTTGATCCATTTGAAAAACAATTCGACCTGCCACCTTGCCCTGTATATATCGGCAATCGTTTTGGCAGCAAGCTCGAAATTGTTGGTGAGAAACACATAACGCCTTCCGGTCTCCGCATCCCGATAGCCGATACGACGTAATGGTACAGGGCACTTTTTGGCAGTCTGCGCACCTGTAAACTCAATGGTTTGGTCGCTGGTCAATCCCTTACTTTTCAACACTGATCGACGGCTTACCGTACGGTACTTTGCATTGGTCTTCAGGCGAGTGACAAAAAATATCCCTTTTGCTGTCAGTTGGTTATACCAAGCGTAGTCGTTGTAACCCTTATCAACCGCCACGATACTCCCCTTGGGGAATTTCAAGGCACGCCCGACAGTTACATCGTGTGCCTTACCCTCTGTCACCGTCACAAATTCCGGCAAATAGCCCGAGTGGTTCAGCCCAACATGCAGTTTTATCGCTCCTTTCGTCGTGCGAAAATCAGCCCAGGGGAAAACAGACAGACATAAATCGATCGTCGAAGCATCCAGCGAATAAAGTGGGTTGCTGAAACGAAAATCATGACCAGGAACCACACCCTGACAGCGATGCAACAGCTTTCCAAACAAAGCTTCATACAGCCCGTATGGCTTACCATCATTGATGCGGGATAAATTGGAACGTGACAGTTTTGCACTACCGAGGTGATAAAGACGATGGGCTTGCGCGGACATACTGTCAACGATGTCACGTAAGCTGTTTCGACCTGACAGTTGCGCCATTGCCAGGGTTACGAATTGCGACCAACGTGAGGCTGTTCGGAAAGAACGGCCTGTATGGTGCTGTTTTGCAAGGGTCTCGAATTCATGTCTCGGTATTAGTTTCATAAGTTGTGAAAACACAGTATTATGGTGACTCAAGGCCTGATTTCCTTTTTGTTTTTCAATGGTTTGTGGTGAGCTCATTGTAACAAAACAAACTGGTCTTCAGGCCTTCTTATTCTCTCCTTAACGGGACAGCAGTGATGCGTAATATGCGTTTTATCGTTTGCTGCGACATTATTCCCACCGAGACCACCGATTTCGCTGATGTGATCCTTCCTTCCAGCGACGTGCTCGAGACCTGGAACATGACCATGATCGAGCCGCCTTTCACCGAAGGGCAGTGTCTTCGTCAACCTGCGGTGGAAGCATTGTACGACACCAAGAGCGAGGAGGAGATCTTTTACGAACTATCGGAGCGCTTGGAATTGGTCGACTCCTGGAACAACGTCATCAATATGGTGCTGGGATTCCATCAGGTACCGGAATTGATGCTTGAGGCCGGTAAGAAATACACCGACAAGGAGATCGCCGAGCGCAAAGGCAAGCTTTGGAACGGCAAGGATATCGACTGGTATATCGAACACGGTCACTCTTCGACCTGGCGCCAGTCGAAGAAGGCCTACCGGCCATGGGAAGGGATGCGGCTGCTTTTTTATATTGAGGATATGGTCACCATTCGCGAGGATCTCAAGGTAAAGATGAAAGAGAAGGGTGTCCCCTTTATCGATCAATGGCCCTGGGACGACTATCAACCGCTACCGACGCCGGATCTCGACCCGATTCACCAGGAGCCGCCTGAGTACGATCTGTACGGCTTCTTTTTCAAGGATATCCAGATGAATTTCGGTGAGAGTCTGAGCAATCCCTGGATCAAGGACATCGTCTACCGGGATCCCGTGCATACCTCAATCCTTCTGAACAACGGGACGATGCAGGCCAAGGGACTGGAGAGCGGCGACATCATCAGGCTTGAGTCGCCTCATGGCGGTCCCATATATGGTCGTGTCGCGGGTGTGGAGACCATGCATCCCGATGCGGTTGGCGTTTCCAATTCACTCTCACGAATCCGCACGGAAAATCGTGCTGTACGTCATGCAGGCGGACACTTCAACGACATGCTGCCGTATGACTTGAAGAATACCGATGGTGTCACCGGTCAGCCGGAGACAGCCTGTCGCGTGAAGATCACAAAAGTGGATGACTGGCCGGAAAGTCTCAAGCAGGGCGGCACTGTGTATCAGATGGTTGATGAGATCGCAAAAGGCAAGGGGGCGCACTGATGGCCAGAATGGGTATGGTCTTTGACCTGAAGCGGTGTATTGGCTGCAATGCCTGCGTAATTGGCTGTAAACAGGAAAACAGCCTGCCGGACGGTGTGTTTTTCACCAAGACGCTGAGTGAGGTTTATGGTGTCTATCCGTCTGTCAAACGCGTCTATATTCCGACCTTGTGCAACCATTGCGAGGATGCTCCCTGTGAAAAGGTCTGTCCCAGCGGGGCAACTTACACTCGGGATGACGGCATTGTCATGGTGGATGGTGAAAAGTGTATCGGATGCGGGAGCTGTGCCGTGGCCTGTCCCTATGATCAACGCAGTCAGGTCTCCAAGGAGATGTTGGATAGGGGGCTGTTCGGTGAAGGCCAACTAACCGATTTCGAGAAGCAGGGCTACGAGCGTTTCACACCGGGTACCGTTATCAAGTGTGACTTTTGCAGTAACCGGGTGGATGCCGGTCTTGATCCTGCCTGTGTGGTTACTTGTCCCACCAATGCACGTATCTTCGGTGATTTTGATGATCCGGATAGCAAGCCCAATCGGGTAATGCGTGAACGGGGTGGCGGTCAGACCCCGCTGGCGGATAAAAATACCAAACCCAAGGTTTACTACATATCCTAAAGGAGCGGATGATGTCGAATACAGATGCGCCTTTGGTCGGCGATAGCTTTAAACTTGGTTACCGCTTCCAAAATTTCTGGGATGTGCCGATGGCCACAGCCTTTTTCTTCGGTGAGTTGGGAGCCGGCACCTTTCTGATATCGATGTACTTTGATTTTGTTGCCGGAATGATCTTCGGTCTGATCTGTACTGGTGTTGGAAAGCCTTTTTTCATTTGACCCACATGGGCGTGCCGGCGAAATCCTGGCGCGCGATGCTTCGTCCGGACCGTTCCTGGATCAGTCGCGGCTTGATATCCATTATGGTCTTTATCCCATTCGGGATACTGGTTGTACTGGATCAGGCTTTTGGCTGGTCGGGCGGTGGAGCCGTAGGCAAGCTGATTCAGCTTATCGCAGTCGCTGCCGCGCTGCTGGTGATGACCTATCAGGGATTCGCGATGTCACACTCCTCATCCATAGCCTTGTGGAACACGGGTTTGATGCCGGTTAGCAGTATGGCTTATGCCTTGCTCGGCGGTGCCGCCGTCACCCTGCTTCTGGGTAGTGCATTGAACAGCTTGTTGGATGCTGATCTGGTGTTGTTGGAAAAGCTGTTTCTGGCTTTGCTGGTGGGAACGCTAGCCATCCTGTTGAGTCTGCTGCATGTCGCTTATCATGGTACCCGGGGTGGGCAACAGTCGGTGACATTATTGATCAAAGAGAGTTTCTCATTGCCATTTTATACTCTGGTTTTAGGTGCCGGTATTCTCCTTCCGCTTATCGTGCTGTGGTTCGGGGGTGGCGCATTGGTGTCGGCATTTGTGGCTGCGGCCGGCGTATTGGTCGGTTTCTTCAGCTATCGTGTTTTAATCTTCAAGGCAGGTGTCTATGAGCCCCAAATCAGCTTTGCAGCCCGTCTCGGCCTGCACTAGAGCTGTTACTGCCAATATTGTGGATAACAGCGGGAAACCGGGCGTGCGGCGTGTAACATCACGTTACATTCCCGGGCCGGGTCAGCTGGGTGTGGTGGAACAGAGCCCTGTAGTCGTTGAAGACGCCTTGACGTTGGATGTCGAGGCAATCGGTACTATACCCTGATGTGGACGCCTACCGACAATGTGCAGCTTATGGGTAGCGGGTATCTTTCAGGGCACGGCCTGCTGAGCGAGGAAGTTCCCAGTGCGGCACTTTCATTGGCCGCGGGTTTTGCCTTCACGGAAGGTTTGATTCAAAACCTGGATGATGTCGAAAGCCTGGCGGTATGCCCGGACAAGCCGGGTATCGTGCGCATGAAGCTCAAGCGTCCGGAAACGGTAGAAACACGAAGGCGCAACTTGGTGATGACGAGCTCCTGCGGGATTTGCGGAAGTAGGGAAGTGGTCGAAAACAATACCTTTGGCCTGAATGACGTACCTGACCGAATGCGACTGATGGGTGGGGGGGTTGCCGAACTGATGGAGGAGATGCGGCAGCGACAGGCCATTTTCGATGAGACAGGCGGTGCGCATGCGGCGGCTGTGTTCACAGCAGATGGGCGTATTCATGCTGTAGCCGAAGACCTTGGGCGACACAATGCCCTGGACAAGGTTATCGGGGCTACTCTGCTAAACGGCGAAGGGTTCAAGGCACGAGGTGTTCTGCTATCCAGCCGTCTGAGTCTGGAGATGGTGACCAAAGCGGTTCGCGCAGGACTGGAAATCGTTGCTGCGGTCAGTGCGCCGACTTCGTTGGCGATAGCAGTGGCGGAACGGTTTGGTGTAACCCTGTGCGGCTTCGTACGCAAAGGGCGCTTGACGGTTTATTCTCATCCGCATCGAATCGATCCGTTAGGCTGATGGGCGTCTGCCGGTAACAGCAATTGTTGGCCGCATTAACCAGGCGCTGACTGCGTATTTCTTTCCATTGCATGATGCATGACCGGCTTCCTTGAGAGTCAACTTGTTGACCCTGGCGTTCAAGACGCTATCAATAGTGATTAATAGTATTCACTAATAGTCCGCATTGCTGGCTGATCTGAGCGGATATCAACATAGAGGAACCTGCAGATGTCTGATTCGTTGCCGATTGTCGCCGTATTAGGTGGTACGGGTGATCTGGGTGGTGGTCTGGCTTATCAATTGGCCAAAGCCGGTTACCCGGTAATTATCGGGTCCAGGGGTGAGGAGAAGGCCAAGGCTTCGGCAAAAGCCATGTCGGACAGGGTCGGGACATCGGTGGACGGTAGAGAAAACAGCACTGCCGCGAGAATTGCCGATTTGGTCATCATGACGGTTCCTTTCGCCAGTCACGACAGTACCTTGAAAAGTGTCCGTGATGCGGTTCAGGGTAAGGTATTTGTGGATGCCACCGTGCCCCTGGTTCCACCAAAGGTAGCACGCGTCCAACTTCCGGCGGATGGGCCGGCAGCTAAACAGTCCCAGATGTTGTTGGGTGAAAATGTCCGTGTCGTTTCCGCCTTTCAGAATATCGCAGCTGCGCATTTGCAGTCAGACGATGGTCATCATAACGAATGTGATGTGCTGGTTTCAGGTAATGACCCGGAGGCACGGGATATGGTGGTCAAGCTTGCCAGGGATATCGGTTTGCGTGCTTGGCATGCGGGGGCGATCGACAATTCCGTTGTGGCCGAGGCGTTGACTTCGGTACTGATATTCTTAAACAAGCGCTACAAAATCAACGGTGCGGGTTTACGTATTACCGGCGAACCTGGTTCGGCAGTTTAAGGGGCTGGCTGATGAAAGTGCTGGTATCAGTTAAAAGAGTTGTTGACTACAACATCAAGGTCCGTCCAAAAGCGGATGGTTCAGATGTTGAGATAGCCAATGTAAAAATGTCCATGAACCCGTTTGATGAAATCGCCGTGGAAGAGGCGGTGCGCATGAAAGAAGCGGGTAGTGCTACGGAGGTGGTTGCAGTCTCCCTTGGTGAGACGGCATGCCAGGACATTGTCCGTACGGCGCTGGCCATGGGGGTGGATCGCGGTATACTGGTGGAGACCGATGAACGGTTGGAACCCTTGACTGTCGCCAAACTGCTTGTTGCTATCGTGAAGAGAGAGCAGTTCGATCGGGTTATTCTCGGTAAGCAGGCGATCGATGACGACAGCAACCAGACCGGGCAAATGCTGGCGGCGCTATTGGGCTGGCCCCAGGGTACTTTCGCATCCCATGTCCTGGTCGACGGTGATCGGGTGCAGGTTACGCGGGAGACAGATACCGGCAGCCAAACCCTCTCTTTCCAGCCGCCCGGCGTGGTGACCTCCGATTTACGCTTGAACGAACCGCGCTATGTCAAATTACCGAATATTATGAAGGCCAAGAAAAAGCCCCTGGAGAAGATCACACCGGCAGAGCTGGGTGTCGATATTTCAGCTCGGTTGGAGATTCTCACTGTAGCTGAACCGGTACAGCGCAGTGGCGGCATCAAGGTTTCCGATGCAAAAGAACTGGTGCAGAAACTCAGAAACGAAGCAAGGGTGATCTAATCGTGACGATACTGGTTATCGCTGAACACAATAACAGTGAACTCAATGCTGCAACCCTGGCGGCGATCACTGCTGCGACTCAATTGAGCGATTCAGTCGATCTGTTGATCGCCGGCAGTGGCTGTTCGTCGGTAGCCGAGAGCGCCGCGAGCGTACGGGGAGTGAGTCGTGTGGCTTTGGCGGATGCTCCGGAATATGAGCATCAGCTGGCGGAAAATGTCGCTCCTCTGGTCGTCAGACAGGCTGGAGGTTATTCGCATCTGCTGATGTCGGCCACAGCCAATGGAAAGAACCTGATGCCTCGCGTGGCGGCACTGCTGGATGTGGCTCAGATATCAGACATTATCGCGATTGAATCGAGTGACTGCTTCCGACGCCCGATCTACGCGGGAAACGTTATCGCCACAGTGCGCTCGAAGGACCCGCTGAAGATAGTCACAGTACGTACAACCGCCTTCGAGCCGGCCGTAGCAGAAGGCGGTAACGCACGCATTGATCAGATTGAGGCGAGTGGGGATACGGGCCTTTGCCGCTGGGATGGAGAGGAGCAGAGCGAATCGTCGCGGCCGGACTTGACTCAAGCTGAAGTGGTGGTCTCCGGCGGGCGCGGTTTGGGCAGTGCAGAGAATTTCCATCTGCTCGAGACCCTCGCCGACAGGCTTGGCGCGGCGATTGGCGCATCCCGCGCAGCCGTGGATGCGGGTTTTGTTTCTAATGATTTGCAAGTAGGGCAGACCGGCAAGGTGGTAGCCCCCAAACTCTATATAGCTGTCGGTATTTCCGGCGCCATACAACATTTGGCGGGAATGAAGGAGAGCAAAGTGATCGTGGCTATCAACAAGGACGAGGATGCCCCCATATTCCAAATCGCCGACTATGGCATCGTTGGCGACCTGTTCGATATCCTGCCTGCCTTGTTGGCTGAACTTGAACGGAGTGTTAACAGGCCCTAAAGCCGGAGCCTATGATGCAACGTGAGAGCATGGAATATGATGTAGTCATCGTCGGCGGTGGTCCGGCAGGATTGGCTGCTGCTATACGATTGCGCCAACTTGCCATGGCGCAGAAAAGGGATCTCTCCGTATGTGTGCTTGAAAAAGGCGCTGAGATTGGCGCGCACATACTGTCAGGCGCTGTCATCGATCCCTGTTCACTCGATGAATTGATTCCCGATTGGCGGGAGCAAGACGCACCTCTGACTGCAGAGGTCAGTCATGATCTCGTCTATTTTCTGCGCAATGGGGAGAAGGCGTGGCAGGTGCCGAAACAGTTTGTCCCCGCCTCGATGCACAATCGAGGCAATTACATAGCCAGCCTGGGTAATCTATGCCGTTGGCTGTCTGAGCGGGCAGAGATGCTGGATGTCGATATGTTCCCCGGATTTCCGGCTGCCGAGGTGCTTTACGGTAAGCATGCTGAAGTGGCTGGCGTCATCACAGGCGATATGGGATTGGCTGAAGACGGCAGCAAAAAGCCAAGTTTCGAACCCGGTATGGAATTGCGCGCAAAATATACTCTGTTTGCAGAGGGTGCACGTGGTCATCTGGGTCGGCAGTTGGTCGCCAGGTATCAGCTTGATGCCGGCGTGGGTGCACAGCACTATGGGCTGGGATTGAAGGAATTGTGGGATTGCAGCCAGCAAAAACACCAACAGGGATTGGTCATCCATGGCTCGGGCTGGCCATTGTCAGAGAGTGGCAGTGGTGGAGGATTCTTTCTGTATCACCTTGAGAACAACCAGGTCAGTGTGGGCCTGATCGTCGATCTGAACTATCAGAACCCCCATGTCAATCCATACGAGGAGTTTCAGCGTCTGAAACAGCATCCACTGCTTAAGGAATATCTGACCGGTGGTCGCCGGGTGGCCTATGGCGCGCGTGTCATAAACAAGGGCGGTTTTCATGCCTTGCCCACCATGCACATGCCTGGGGCGCTTTTGATCGGATGTGATGCAGGCACCCTCAACTACGCCAAGATCAAAGGCACCCATACGGCAATGAAGTCCGGCATGCTGGCTGCTGAAACAGTGTTCGAGTCTCTTGCTGAAGGGAGCCGGGGCGGAGAGGATCTGTACGCTTTTAACGATCGCTTTAAGGCTTCCTGGCTTTGCGATGAGTTGTATCGCAGCCGCAATTTCGGCACGGCACTGAAGAAATGGGGTTTATACTTCGGAGGGGCATACAACTATCTTGACCAGACCCTGTTCGGTGGCAAGTTTCCCCTGGACCTGTATGACGACATAGAAGATCGCGACACCCTGAAACACGCGGCTGACTGCAAACGGATCGACTATCCCAAGCCGGATGGCGAGATCAGTTTCGATCGACTCTCTTCGGTCTATCTCTCCAACACCAGTCACGAAGAGGACCAGCCCTGTCATCTCAGGTTGCAGGATAGTGTCGTTCCGTTGGAAATCAATCTGGGGCGTTACGATGCCCCGGAACAGCGTTACTGTCCGGCCGGGGTCTATGAGATTCTCGACATGGAGGAGGGCCCCCGACTTCAGATCAACGCGCAAAACTGCATCCATTGCAAGACCTGCGATATCAAGGATCCTACCGCCAATATCACCTGGGTGACGCCGGAAGGCGGCGGGGGACCGAATTATCCGAATATGTGAGCCGATGATACCGGCCGGGTATGCCTATGACCAAGCGCAATCTTCCGTTGGCCGGGTTTAAGATCCTGGATCTTTCACGTATCCTTGCAGGGCCCTGGTGCACTCAATTATTTGGCGACCTCGGGGCGGAAGTGCTCAAGATCGAGAGTCCCAAAGGTGATGGTACTCGTCAGTGGGGGCCGCCATTCTTCGATGGCAAGTCGGCCTATTATCTCTCCGCGAACCGAAATAAAAAGTCTCGGGTGCTGGATTTCAGGAATCCCGGGGATCTGGCGGTACTGAAGGGATTGCTGCAATCCGCCGATGTGCTGATCGAAAACTTCCGTGCCGGTACTTTGGACAAGTTCGGTCTGGATGGGGCGTCAGCGCTCAAGCTCAATCCGCAACTGATCTATTGTTCGATCCACGGATTCGAACAGCACAGTGAGTGGGGAGCCAAGCCGGGATTCGATGCGCTGATTCAGGCCATGTCGGGTTTGATGAGTATCACCGGGACCGAAGAGGGTGAGCCGGTCAAGGTTGGGGTGGCCATCAGTGATATTTTGGCTGGGCTCTATGCCGGTAATGCGATTCTTGCGGCATTGCTGGAACGCCAACACTCCGGACGGGGACAGTTGATAGAGATACCCCTTTTCGATACCCAGGTGACCTGTCTGGCCAATGTGGTTTCAAACTTCCTCACCAGTCGCGAGGTGCCGAAGGCATTGGGTAGCGCCCACCCCAACATCGTGCCCTATCAGTGTTTTGCGACGCGTACCCAGCCGGTGATGATTGCGGTGGGGACTGATAAGCAGTTTGCCAGTCTGTGTCAGGTGATGGCTGTGGACTGGCACCAACAGGATGATTACCGAACCAACCCCAGGCGGGTGGAAAACCGTCATCGGCTGGTGCCCCTGATCCAGGCTTCGATGTTGACCCGCACCCGGGACGAGTGGCTGGCTATTTTTTCTGCCGGTGATTTTCCGCACGGCCCGGTCAACGATCTGGGGGATCTCTATGATCATCCCTATACCAAGGAATCCGGTTTATTCTTAACTCTGGATGACGGCCGTACACCCGCCGTGCGCAATCCGATCCGATTCTCCAGGACCCCTCTGGATCGGTATGAGTCACCACCGGAGTTGAACGAGCATCCGGATGCCAAGTTCGATTGATTGTCTCGACGAATGAAAAAAGAGGCGCAAACTGTCCCGGTTTCGTATATGCGTGGTGCGCAACTGCCAATCCCACTGGCCCATACTTACTTAGTGCTGACCGCTTTTTTTCTTGCCAGCAATCATGTCATTGGACGTGGTGTGCATGATCTCATTCCACCGGTGGGCCTGAATTTCTGGCGCTGGTCGGCCGGGGCGCTGATCCTGCTTCCCTGGGTCTTGAAGGGTGGCTCTCCCGCCCGTGTGTTTCGTGGGAATTTGGCCGTCTACATCCTGTTGGGCGGCTTCGTGACACTCAGTACCATGTTGATTCTGATAGCACTTCGCACAACCACCGCCGCCAATGTCTCCGTTATCAGCGTATTTCAACCCATACTGACAGTCATCATCGCCGCTGCCTTTTTAGGTGAAAGGTTAAGAAAAGTACAACTCGCGGGCATCTTTGCCGCCTGCACCGGCGTCGCTGTCATGCTGTTTCACGGTAGCTGGTCGGCCGTCCTGGAGCTTGAAATCAATAGTGGTGATCTCCTGACCTTGTTGGCGGTATGCGGATTCTCCGCCTATGCCATCAATGTCTCCAGGATACCTTTAGAACTGAGCTCCCTGGAATCCCTCTTCGGCATTATCGTTACCGGTTGTATTATCCTGCTGCCTTTCTATCTGGTGGAAACAATCTGGTTTAGGGTCATGCCGATGGATTTGGCTACGCTTGGCGTGGTTTTGGTGCTGGCGCTGACAGTCTCGGTTTTTGGCATGCTGATGTGGAACCAAGGTAACCAGGCTGTGGGCCCTAGCCGCGCTGCGGTATTCCTCAATCTCATTCCTGTGTTTGCCGCAATCCTGGCTGCGGGTTTCCTGGGAGAGCATGTGTATTGGTTCCATTGGCTTGGCGCGGGTTTTATCGGCCTGGGAATCTGGCTGGTGGTGAAACGGGTGGGTAACGGCGATGGAAAATGAAGATCTGCGGCAAGAGAGCGATCCTCCTGTCAGTATCATGATGTCACGCATGCCGTTGCCTGGAAAAGAACAGGAATTCGAGACATATCTCAATGGGATCACCGAGGCCGCCCAACGTCAGCCCGGGCATTTGGGGGTGAGTATCATTCGTCCCTCGGGTCAGGAGAGAAATTACTATATCCTGTTCAAGTTCGATCGACGATCAAACCTTGAACACTGGGAAAAGTCTGATGAACGGGCCCGTTGGCGCAGCATAGCCAAACAGGTCAGCGAGAAACCGAAGCGTCATATGGTAACCGGCCTCGAAGCCTGGTTCACTTTACCGGATCAGGCAATGCTGACACCTCCCCCCCTTTATAAAATGGCTGTTTTGGCTTGGTTGGCGATCTATCTTTTGATCAGCGGTCTTGTATGGTTGATAGGTCCGTTGCTTGAACCCCATCCTCTGATGGTGCGCACCCTGATTCTTACCGGTATTGCGGTACCCCTCATGACTTTTCTGCTTATGCCGTTGCTCACCCGGATCTTCAAAAACTGGTTGTATTCGTAACGGAAAACTATCCCGGGCCACATCGCTTCGTCCTGTCTGAATGCTCTTGTGGTCAATTGGGATGCGTTCAGGTCTAAGAGCCGACAACAAAGCTTGCATATACTCAGGCAGAGCTCATTCGTTTATACGATTCAGCAACCCTTGGTGATTGACCTGGAAGAGCCGCCTATATTATGTCTGTCTCATTTGAAATCGGTATTTTACCCAATCGGCCGGTCAGTGAGTGTTTATCGTTGTCCAGGCAAGCCGAAGAGTGTGGCTATGGAGGGGTCTGGATTGCCGATTCCCAATGTGTAATGCGGGATGCCTACATACTGCTCTCGCAGATTGCGTTGCAGACTTCCCGCATCCGGGTGGCCTCCGGGGTAACCAATGCCATCACCCGGCATCCTGCAGTACTGGCCAACAGCTGGGCAACCTTGCACGAAGTGTCCAATGGAAGAGCGATACTGGGTATCGGTGTGGGAGAAAGCGCTGTTCATACCCTGGGATTCAAACCTGACCGCCTGGCATCCCTGGAAAATAAGATCACCCTGTTGCGGGCATTGATGAAAGGGCAGGAGACGGAATATCAGGGATGCCGTTTTCACATGACCTGGTGTGATGTGGAGGTGCCCATCGTGATGGCCTGTTCAGGCCCCAAATCCCTGCAACTGGGGGGCAGGGTTGCCGATGGCGTGCTGTTCCAAGTGGGAGCCGATCCTGCATTGGTGCAATATGCACTGGATAACATACGCCTAGGTGCTGAACAGGCGGGACGCAGGTTTGAAGAGATTAAACTGTACCTGATTACTCATGAGGCTCAGCTATTGAGCCTGTGGTGCAAGCATAATGGAACCTACTGAATAAAAGAGGATTTCATCATGCCGAGAAATACTATTCAATTTCAAAAAGGTCTTGGTTTGCACGATTTTCTGGAACAATATGGGACCGAGGATCAGTGTCGACAGGCATTGTATGATTTGCGCTGGCCGACGGGCTATGTCTGCCCTGAGTGCGGCAACACAACAGGCTGTGAACTCAAAAAGCGTCAGATATATCAATGTCACAAGTGCCATCATCAGACTTCCCTGACCGCCGGCAGCATCTTCCATGGCACCAAGCTGCCGCTGAGAACGTGGTTTCTTGCGATCTATCTGTTGACCCAACGCAAGAAAAGTATCTCGGCGCTGCAACTTTCCCGCGAAATCGGGGTGAACTACAATACGGCCTGGCGACTCAAGCATAAGTTGATGCAGGTGATGATGGAACGTGAGCGTGGAAAAAAACTGGCCGGTCGCATCGAATTGGATGATGCTTATCTCGGAGGCGAGCAAGCCGGTAAGCGTGGTCGTGGGTCGCGCAACAAAATCCCTTTCGTAGCTGCTGTTGAGACGACGCGGGACGGCAGGCCCATGAAAATTCAACTGCGTCGTGTAAGGGGCTTCCGCAAACGTGAAATCGCCCGCTACGCCCGCTCCTGCTTGATGCCTGGCAGCGAAGTCTTTACCGATGGGCTTTGGTGCTTTAGTGGCGTGACAACCGCTGATTGCCATCATAACCCCATGGTGACGGGTGGTGGGCGCCAAAGTGTCCAGTATTCGTGCTTCAAATGGGTAAACACGATGTTGGGTAATGTCAAAAACAGTCTGTTGGGTACTTTTCATGCGATTCGAGATAAACATGTGTCGCGTTATCTTGCTGAGTTCGAATATCGGTTTAACCGCCGTTTCGATTTACCCGCCATGATTGAACGATTGCTTTTTGCCGCTCTTCGCACTCCACCTATGCCATATCGCCTCTTGAGAATGGCTGAGGTTTAGGGGTAATCAGGAAACTGTATATGCGTGTCGCAACGGCAGTCTCCCCACATCGGGATATGGCCCGGGAACAGATCAAGGGATATGCCTCGGTAGCCGCCGGAACAGTCTTCAAAACGGTTCCTCGTGAGTATTTTCCTGATGATTTGTGGAGCCAGCTCGAAGCGTTTAAAGCGAAATATGACTACTTTGAGCACGGTAGCAATCGGGCCAAACACCAGGCACTGTTGACCGACACGATTATTGATACCGTCTGTATCGCGGGTTCGCCGGAAGAGGCGACTCCTCGCTTTAAGGCCATAGCGGATATGGGTGTCGACGCCTTTGTGTGGCCGGCCAATATGGTGGATGCGGGGCATTTTATCCAAACGTTCGCCGATCGGGTGATGCCGGCGTTTGCTGCCGAGGGTCAGGCGATTACTTAGCAGGTGAAACGGTTATGAACAACAACGAGAAGATGTTAGCAAGCGAGGCTATAGGATCCCGGTTATTTGTCATCGGCGGGATGTTGCTGATCGTAGCAGGTATGATTTTCGGCGATCTGTACGCCGTGTTCATATTGCATCCCAATGTGGATCGGATCTCAGCGGCTTTGGCAGGCGCCGCATCGGCGGTATCGAGCCATGACGTTGACGCGGTGTGGCGGAATTTCGCTCTACTCGGCGGCTACCTTGAAAATGCCGGGACCAAGAAGGATACCCATGTTCACATTATCCAGGTAGGTTACCTGGCCCTGCTGTTAGCGTTTCTGCAATCCCGGGTCCGTTTGAATGATCGCTTGAAAGTAGTGCTTGCCCGCCTGTTTTTGGCTATGGCCGTGGTGTTGCCGGTATCCATTTTTCTGATTCACTATGTTGGCTTGGTCTACAGTCCGTTGGAAAGCATCGGATGGGCCAGCATCAGCGCTGACCTCTCGGGATTGCTTTTGGCCTTCATTGTCCTGATTCAGCTATGGGGACTCATGGGAAGTGCAAGCAGTCGACCTGAGGCAGTTCCCTTCTCTCCCGCATTGGGTGAAACCGGCTGGCTGTTGCTGAAGGGTGGAGCTGTGTTGGTCCTGATTGGATTTTTATTTGGCGCCTGGTACGCAGGGGTGCAAATGCAAACGCATGAAGCGCGCGAACTGGCCACCTTGAGAGAGATCATCGGGCAGGCGCATGGTGCGGATCAGGCAGCTACCGATCAATCCCTTCTGGCCTATGGCCGGCTACAGGGAGAGCGGGCGGTGTCTATAGCCGCTCATGCCCATATGGTGGAATTCGGCATTTTGGCGATGATGACATCGTTGATCCAGCCGTTCGTCTATTTATCCCTGTCCTGGCGCCGCCGCATGGCAGTGATGTTGCTCGCCGGTGGAGCCTTGTTGCCGGTTGCCGTCTATGCCGAGATCTGGTTTGGGTTATTAGCAGGCGGGGTTGCGGATATTGCCGGCTTGCTGGTCATCATCGCATTGACGGGCATGTTGGCGGGAGTCTTGCGTCATACGGGAGTCCTCGATAGCCAAGGGAGCCAAGCCTGATGAGCGTCACACAGAAACTCTTGACCTTAGCCGGCCTGGGTCTGGTCGCTATCAGTATGCTGTATGGTTTTTATTACGCCGTGTTCGATGAACATCAGACACTGGAAAAGATCGGTTTGTATATGGCCAGTGGTTTCGCCAAGGCGGCAGAGGGCGATCTCGCTACGGCACAGACATCCCTGCAAGCCTATGCCGATATCCGTATTGAGTATCTTCGGGAAGTGCACGGCCATGGACATATGGCTGCATTGGGCACTTTACTGATACTGATGGGATTGTTTATTGATCACGTTATCAGGTCGGAGGCGAAGCGCTTATTGATTTCATGGATGATGGTTGTTGGTGCGGTTTTGTTGCCGCTCGGCGCATGGCTCGAAGTTTTAGTGCCGGCCCCTGTTCCAAAAGGGTTATCCGTGGCCGGTGCCTCCTGTCTTGTGCTGGGTATGGTGGGCGTGATTTTAAGCCTGTTATTCACCGCAACTGAAAACAATGATTGAGGTGTTCGGCCATGAACAGGCATCTTCTGCTTGGCTTCCGAGCCTTTGATGCCCATGAGCTGCTGTGTCATTTCGCAGCCAGAGAGGCCGGTTACTATCAGAGCAGAGGATTGCGCATCTCACTACGGGATTTGACCTTTGATGGCCGGGCGCAGTCCTCGTTGCCATGTTTAAGTACTGCTTGTGCGGCGGGTCTGATGGAAATTCTGCAAGGGGTGGAGAGGCGATTGCTCTTGGTCGCCATGCGGCGACCGCTGTTCTGGCTTTATGGAGGACCCAATACAGAGAAGCTGGAACAACTGGATGGTGGACGGATTGCCGGCTATGTTGATTTTTCCCCGCCTGCCCGTTTTTTAACTTGGAGACTGGCTGATGTTGCGTTTGATCAATATCCCGCCATTGATCCCGTGCGCGACGATCTGACGCGTCTTGGCTTGTTGTTGTCGGGGGAAGTTGATGCCGGCCTGTTCAGTTCTGCCGTGAGTCCTGCCTATTTGCAAGAGTTGGGCCTGAATAATCTGATCTCACCAGTTGACTTGCCGGAGTTTCCCACAACGGGTTTGACCACAGAGCGTTGGGTGATAGAGCGTTTTCCCGAATTGGCGGACGATATGGTGGCAGCCCATGCCGAAGCGATAGTGCTGTTACAAGATGATGAATTCCTGACTTCGGTGTTGCAACAACTCAATATACTGGGTGGTTCAGCCGGACTGACTTCAAACCTGCGCCGCGCATTGACTGATGATGGCCGTATTGCCGAAACATTTGATCAATCCCCACTCCTGAGGCACTTGGCTCGCGACATGTGCAGAGAGACGATAAAACCCGATTTCTCGACAATCTTTGATTTTACAGCCTTGAGCAGGTTTCTCGAGTCGAATCATGACTGCCCATGACAATCATCACAACATTCAAATCCTGGCACCGGGTAATATCCCGTTGATCAAGCCGGGGGACGATCTGGCATCGATTCTGGTTACAGCCATGCAGGATCACGGACCGGCATGGCAGGACAAGGATATCCTGGTGGTCGCTCAAAAGATCGTCTCCAAGGCGGAGGGGCGATACGTAAAGCTGGACAGGGTGCAACCCTCTGCCGAGGCCCTTCGTTTGGCTCAGGTGTGTTTAAAAGACCCACGCCTGGTGGAATTGATACTCAGGGAATCGGCGTGTGTGGTGCGGGCAGCGCCCCATGTGTTGATTGTCCGGCATCGTCTCGGTCATGTCAGCGCAAACGCCGCCATCGACCACTCCAACATAGATGACGGGCATCAACAGGTATTGCTTTTACCCGAAGACCCGGATGCCAGCGCACATGCCTTGCGGAAGCGTATTGAGCAACAGACAGGCCTTACCCTCGGTGTGGTAATCAATGACAGCTTCGGCAGGCCGTGGAGGATGGGCACCTGCGGTGTATGCATCGGCAGCTCCGGTATTGTGACGCTAAAGGATTTCAGGGGTGCACAGGATCTATCGGGTCAACCCCTGGAGGTAACCGAAGTGGCATGGGGGGACGAATTGGCAGCAGCGGCTTCCCTGTTGATGGGAGCTGCCAATGAGGCCAGGCCTGCAGTGATCGTTCGTGGTCTTTCCATCACTGGCCCGGGGGACAGCAGTGATTTAATCCGTCCATTGGCCAAGGACCTTTTTTTATAATGTCGAAAAACAGAAAAAAGTATCTGGCGCTTTGTGGTGGTGTCGGTGGTGCGAAACTGGCATTGGGTCTAAGCCGGGTGCTTGAACCCGGTTGTCTTACCATCGTGGTAAACACCGGTGATGATTTTGAGCATCTGGGGCTATTGATATGCCCAGATATAGACACTGTCACATACACGTTGAGTGGGGTGGTTGAATCCCGGCAAGGATGGGGAAGGGCGAATGAAACCTGGAATGTGCTCGATCAGGTTGAGCGACTGGGCGGTGAGACATGGTTCTGCCTGGGTGATAAAGATATTGCCTTGCACCTGGTGCGTCGTTCGTTGCTGGCGCAAGGGTTCTCCCTGAGTGAAGTGACTGCACGCATCACGCAATCATTGGCGATCGATCACGCGATCATCCCCATGAGCGATGACCCGATACGAACCGAAGTAGTGGTGGATGGCGGTGTGATGCCTTTCCAGCATTACTTCGTCAAACAGCGTTGCCAACCCAGGATTGTTGGTATTCGATATGCCGGAGTGGAGAAGGCGACAACATCATCAGGATTTGTCGGCGCATTGAACGACAAGGAACTGGCCGGCGTGATTATCTGTCCGTCAAATCCCTTTTTAAGTATCGATCCCCTGCTGTCACTACCGGGTGTTAGAGAGTTATTGCGAACGTTATCAGTCCCGGTCGTTGCAGTCTCTCCTATCGTCGGCGGTCGGGCAATCAAAGGGCCAACGGCAAAAATAATGCAAGAGCTGGATATGCCGGTAACACAAGAGGCCATTGCGGATCACTATCAAGGTCTGGTTTCGGGACTGATGATCGATTCAGTCGACAAGGCGACGGCCTCAGAACTGAATAAGAGATTGGCTGTGCACACGAGCGATACCGTCATGACAAACACCACGCAGAAAGTCGCCTTGGCAAATCAATGCCTGGCATTCATTGATTCCCTGGATAAGAGGTCATGAGTGAGATTTGGGCCCTGGTGCCATTGAAAACCCTGGCACAAGTCAAAAAACGCCTCGCACCTGCGCTGACTGCGGAGTTGCGCAGAGAATTGGTATTGGCAATGGCGCAGGATGTGGTTTCAGCACTGCTTGGTGTTGATCTCATCACACGTATTTTACTGGTAACCAATGAGTCGAGTGCAAGGCATTTGTTTACAACCATGGGAGCGGATATTTATGAACCTGAAGTGTTGGGGGCGTTGAATCCGGAACTGGAGCAGGCGGCGGCTTATGCGAAATCACAGGGTGCCGAAGAGGTTCTGATGGTCCATGCCGATCTACCCTTGCTGACCGCATCGGCTGTGCGGGAGTTCATTGCTGCTGCTTCACCCGCTATTCCCAGGGCGGCAGCCTGCAAAACCGGTGCAGGAACCAATTTATTGCTAACCGATCTCCCGCTGCAATTTCCGCTTGTATTTGGATACGACAGCCTGAGTGGCTTCAGCAAAAAGTTTTCTGCGCTTAACAAGAAAATGGATGTGGTCATGCATCCTTTGCTTACCTTTGATATCGATACGCCGGATGATTTACAAACGCTCTTGAGCAAAATCAAAATGGGCATTCCTGTTGGAAAAGCAACAAAAGATCTATTACTCAGGGAGGTGCTTGATCGTGATAAGAATATGATGGAAACAAGTGCTGGAGATTTACACAGACCTGTTAACGGAACCTGGTTGAACGGATGAGGTTAGCCTCCACCTAACATTTGAAAAGTGATTACTGCGTCACCCTCTTTCAACTTGCACTCTGACCAAGTTTGGTTACAGATAACCCGATTGTTTAATGAAATTACCGTGTTGGGCTCGAATGGGGGTAGTTGCTCGACCAAGGTGGCAAGAGATGAATTGTCCGGCAGCTGATGGGGCGCGTTATTCAGGGTGATATTCATGGAAAGACCATACCGGCTGGATATTATGTAAAAATGGATTTCCTCATATTAGGGCATGTTGTATTGGATATTAATATAGTAAGTATCCCCCGGCAAAGCCGGGGGCTTTAGTTGTGAACCGCTCGAAGCGGTCTGTAAAACGGAGCCTATTGGCTCCTTGAGCCCCTCAAAGGGGCTGTTACATCAACTGTAACTGATCAATCCTACGGTCTTCCGCTTCCTGCTGCCGTATATACTCCCGAATCACCTGCTCATCCCTGCCTACCGTCGAGGTAAAATATCCCCTGGCCCAGAAATGATGGCCAACATAGTTCCTTTTCCGACCCAGGTAGGTACGGGCTATGTGGATCGCACTTTTACCTTTGATAAACCCAACTACCTGCGATACCGCATATTTTGGTGGTATCGATATCATCATATGAACATGATCAGCCATAACATGCCCTTCCTCTATCAAACTCTCTTTCTGCCTCGCCAGCCGATGAAATACCTCTCCAAGCTCCTGCCTGATCTGCCCAAAAAGCGTCTTCCTCCGGTACTTCGGGATAAACACAATATGGTACTTACACTCCCATCTCGTGTGGCTTAAACTTTCTACTTGTCTCATGGTTTCTCCTTAGCGTGTTGCTTGGCGGCTCACGCTTTGGGGTTACTATGAGACTCCTGTTTCTGTCAAACTGTTGATGCCTCCCCAGCAGAGCTGGGGGGTCTCCATTTTTGTCTAGTCAATGGCCCCGCCTTGTCAGGCAAGACGGTTTTGCAATGCCAAAATAGGCTGAACAAAGAGCCCTTCATCCAGAAAAATTTCTTGGTATTATTTACCGGCTCGGATAAAGCATTAGTGGTGTTGTTGGAAATGTATCTGCTAATTGTTGCCTCGCTATTACATATCCAGTACCAGGTGTAGGAAAGCCCATTGAAGAAAGATGCTGTTTTTGTCCTTTCTCTGGGATTGATCGTAACAGGTATTAGATTACCTCAGTTTTAAATTTCCGGAGATTCTTGCTATGGCCGCCCTGCCCAATTGGGACGATATTTTTCTTCTTGAGAAGCAACTCGATGCTGATGAGCGCCTGGTTCGCGACACAGCGTATGAGTATTGCCAGGATAACCTCATGCCAAGGGTGCTGAGCGCCAATCGGGATGAACGTTTCGATCAAGAAATACTTTCTGAGATGGGTGAGCTGGGACTTCTGGGTGTAACGATCGACGGTTACGGTTGTGCTGGGCTGAACTATGTCAGTTATGGTCTTATTGCCCGCGAAGTTGAACGAGTCGATTCGGGCTATCGTTCTGCGATGAATGTGCAGTCAAGCCTGGTCATGCATCCAATCAATGCTTATGGCAGCGAAGAACAAAAAGCGAAGTATTTACCCAAGCTGGCGACAGCCGAGTTGATCGGCTGTTTTGGGCTTACAGAGCCGGATGCCGGGTCAGATCCAGGCGGAATGAAATCACGGGCAAATAGAGTGGATGGCGGCTACCGTCTCAACGGCAGCAAAACCTGGATCACCAATTCATCCATTGCTGATTTGTTTGTGGTCTGGGCGAAGGATGATGAGGATGTGATACGAGGCTTTCTGCTGGAGAAGGGGATGCAAGGATTGAGCACACCCAAGATAGATGGCAAGTTCAGTCTGCGTGCATCCGTTACCGGAATGATCATGATGGATGATGTATTCGTACCGGACGAAAATGTTTTCCCCGAGATAAGAGGTCTAAAGGGGCCTTTCGGCTGTCTTAATCGGGCCCGTTTCGGAATCGGCTGGGGTGTCATGGGGGCTGCCGAAGCCTGCTGGCATGCCGCTCGCCAATATACCCTGGAACGTAAACAGTTTGGTCGCCCTCTCGCCGCCACCCAGTTGGTGCAAACCAAACTCGCCAATATGCAGACGGAGATCGCGCTTGGATTGCAAGCGGCGCTAAGGGTTGGCCGGATCATGGATGAAGGGACGTGGGATCCCACCATGATTTCGCTGATCAAGCGCAATAATTGCGGGAAGGCTTTGCAGATCGCGCGCCATGCAAGAGATATGCACGGTGGTAACGGTATTGCCGATGAATACCATGTAATCAGGCATATGATGAATCTTGAGGCTGTTAATACCTACGAAGGCACCTACGACATCCATGGATTGATCCTGGGTCGGGCGCAGACAGGTATTCAGGCTTTTACCGGGTAGCTTTCGATTTGGACAGTGGTACTGGATGGTTGAGGCCGGTTACGGCGGATATCCATCGATACTGAAACCATGACAGGAGAGCGAATATGATGGCTGATGAGTGTCAACCAGGAGACAGTGTTCTCAAAGAGGACACGGCATGTGAGCATTGCGGGATCTTTACCCTGGGCGGCAATATTCCGATCCAGGGGGCTTGGCGGGACATCGCTTATGCACCCGTGAGAGACAATATCTGGTCTGTCAGCGAGGGCATCTATCGTTCTATATTCCTTAAGGGACGCAAGGGTGTGGTCGCCTTCGATACCCTAACCACACCCGGTACGGCGCGTGCCTATGCCGCATCGGTTGGAAGAGTCTTTCCGCGCAACCCAATCCACACCATCGTCTACTCCCATGATCATCTGGACCACACCGGCTATGCTGAGGATATGGCGCCCGAAGCCCACATTATTGCGCATGAGTTGTGCGATAAAGTGGTGCGCAGGCGGCAATCGGACGGGCAGTTGTCAGCAACGGAAACTTTTGCCGATGAGCGTAAGGCATTCAATATAGACGGCGTCGATTTTGAGCTGATCTACCCCGGACCCACTCATGGGGATGGCAATATCGCCGCCTATTTCCCTCAAAGCAAACTGTTGTTCATGGTGGATACAGTGATTCCAGGTGTCGGCTACACCTTTTTTCCAGACTGGCATCTGGCACCCTATGTTGCGGTGATGAAACGCTTGCTCAGCCTCGATTGGGATCTGTTTGTTCCAGGGCATTTCTGGATCACTGATCGTCAGGGATTCATCGATAATCTCGCCTATTACGACCGAATGGCTGATATTGCACAACAGGCCATTTTCGACGATCTCGATCCGAATAACTTCGCCGAGGTGAAAAGGTACACTGAAGCGAATCTACGCAGTGAGTTTGGAGAACTGTTCCGCTTTCAAGAGTACTGCGCCATGAACTTGTCCCGTTATATGCAGCACTATTTGACCGGTGGCTGGGGAATTGAAGGTAACTGGCAACCAGACACTACACCGCTTTAAATAAGGGGGAGCGTTATGGAGGAACTGAATAGCGGAATCTTTACCCGTGCCGGTGCCAGGCAGTATCTGGAGCGTGAGCCTGAATTGCATGCCGATCAGTTGTCGCCAGGAATCTGGACGATTTGCGACGGTGTACGGCGGACGCTGTTCATCGAAGCCGATAATAGTGTTATCGCCTTCGATACATTTGCCACCCCCGGTGCTGCCCGGGCCTATCGAAAGGCTATTGCTGCAGCAATACCCGATAAGCCTGTGCAAACCATTATTTACACGCATGATCATTTGGATCATGCCGGGTTTGCTGCAGATCTGGCGCCGGATGCCAAAATTATCGCCGATGAAATGTGTGCCAAGGTCATCGGATTGCGAAAGGCCAAAGGACAATTGCCGCCAACCCAATGCTTGTCGGGCAAACATAACCGTCTCACGATTGACGGTTATGAACTGACGCTGTTGAATCCCGGTCCAATCCATGGCACAGGCAATCTGAGTGCGTATTTCGAGCGCGAAAAAATCCTCTTTTCATCAGATACGTTGTTACCCAATGCCCGTTACGGATTGCTACCTGATTACCACATCTGGAATCTGGTCAGATTCATACGGGAGTTCCAGCAGCTTGACTGGTCCACATTCGTGCCGGGCCGGTATGAGGTGACAGATCGTGCCCGGTTCGATAAAGGCTGTGACTTCTTCATTGCGGTCAAGGCGGCATCCCAACAGGCTTTCGCGGAATTCGTACCCATTTGGGAGTTGGATGCCATGGAGGCGTATGTGGGTGGCAGGCTGCGTGAGCAGTTTGGTGATCTTGAGGGTTTTGATGAAAACATCGGTCTCATCGCTCTGCGGATTGTACATCACTATCTGATGGGTGGCTGGGGCCTTGAGGATACCTGGAATCCGGGAGTGCTCTTGGCGGATTCCTTGAATAATCCGAAGACAGAGTAAACGGATTGTCCGCATGAGGAATCTGTAAATGAATATTTGGTCAGAAACGGATCAGGCAAGCAAATCGTTCATAGCCGGTTTTTTCAAGGAATATGCTATTCGTATCATCAATATCACCAAAGGTGAAGACATCCGCAAAGAAGAGGTCAGTCATGTGGAAATCGTCTTCGCTGCGGAGACCGATGGCGATGGCAAGGATACTGTGGTCTCCTTTAAGCTGACGGGACAAGCTTCGGATCTACATCGTTATATCTCCACCATAGATTGTTCCACAAACCCCATCCTCGACTTGACGGCATCAGGAGAGGAACTGGCGCCTGGAGCGGTCAGGGGACGATTGTGGGATTTTATCAATACCATCAGCCCTCGCGTTGCCAAGATTATAAAAGAACAATCGATTTTGGCAACCCGGCCTTTGGGTAAAACATTCATCCTAAACCATTGCTGTCCCATTAACTTTTACAGTAGAGCCAGTTGATTGCAATCATTTGTTTTGTCATTGATTGGGTCTCCTCGTAGTAACGCCATCAGGTCTCGTTTTTCAAACAGGTTCATCTGTAATAATCGCAATATCTGTTGAGCACTTTTTCGGATTTTCGACTGGAACTTGATATAGGCAAGCAACAAATAAACACACAAAGCAATCCAGATTTGTGTCATCACAGCATTCTTACTGGTACCGACAAATGATTTGATTTTCAGGTTCTGTTTGATCCACTTGAAGAACAACTCAATATCCCAACGAGCCTTATAAATCTGTGCAATGGTTTTGGCAGCCAGCTTGAAATTATTCGTCAGAAAAACATAATGCTTGCTGGTTTCAGGATCGCGGTAACCGATACGACGCAACTGAATTGGACACTTCTTTGCTGTGATTGGCCCGGTAAATTCAATGATTTGATCTGATGTCAGTCCTTTGCTTTTAATCACTGGCTGGCGGGATATCACCCGATAAACTGCATTGGACTTTTGACGTGTAACAAAGAAAATGCCTTTTTTATTCAGTTGATTATACCACTCGTAGTCGTTATAGCCTTTATCGAAGGTCACAATACTGCCTTTTGGAAAATTCATCAGCTTGCCAATATTGACTTCATGCTGGTTGCCTTCGGTGACAGCAAAGAACTCGGGTAACTGACCTGAATGGTTGAGTCCAACATGTAATTTTACTGCCGCTTTTGTCGTGCGAAATTCAGCCCATGGAAAAACTGACAGGCATAAATCAATGATACTGGCATCCAGGGAATACAGTGGATTCTTAAAACGAAAATCATGCGATGGTGCTTTTGCCTGGCATCGCGTCAACAGTTTACTAAACAACTCTTCATAAAGCGTGTAAGGCTTGTCATTGTTGATGCGAGATAAACTCGAACGCCTAATCAAACGACTACCCAGGTGATAAAGACGATGCGCCTGTGCCCCGAGATTATCAACCATATCCCGCAAACTGTTTCTACCGGAAAGTTGTCCCATCATCATTGCCACGAACTGGCTCCAGCGGGAGTTTTTACGAAAAGCCCTGCCTGTATGATGTTCTTTTGCCAGTGTTTCAAATTCATGTCTCGAAATCAGTTTCAGCAGTTGCGCAAATACCGTGCTATTATGTGAAATGGCCTGGTTATTCCTTTTGATTCAATGATTTGTTTGCGCTTTTATTTTATCCAAATGTGAATAACCTGGGCCTCCTAAATCTCAGTTAATGGGACAGCAGTGTAATGGGTTTGATGTTCGATGGCGGATTATTTGACAAAAAAAGCTGTCCGGGAGGTGTCGCCAAATCGGCATCACTTGTACCAACTTGAGAGAGGAGCGACATGAATAAACTAATAAGTAGAGGAGGATCGGCGGCAATTGCTTCAACACTGGCTTTCACCAGTATGACGGTAAGCGCCTTTGAAGTAGGTTCATTGACTGTCAATGGTTATCTGCGGCAGTACATCAGTGTCAACCTGGAGGATCAGCCTGAAACCACCGATGATGATGCCTGGGAAACCCAGATGCTTCGAACATCGCTGTTTCTGGATGCCACTCTGCCGACAGGTCCGCTTAACTGGACCGGTCGTTTTCGGTTTTCAAAGGATGTTCAAACAGATTATGAGGATGATCTCGAAAACCTGACTGACTTGGGCGGCGGGTTCAACAAAGCGGATTTTGAGGATGAATACGACGAGACCGAGCTGAAGGATGTGACAAGGGAACTATTCTTCGATTGGGAGGTTAACGACCGTCTCAGTCTAAGAGTCGGAAAGCAGCAGGTGGTATGGGGTGAGACCGACTTTTTTCATGCCACCGATGTCATCCATGGCTATGATTTCCGTTGGCGCTCTTTCCTGGTGCCGGAAAACCAGGATGTACGCAAGCCACTGGGTTTGATCGTTGCGAATCTACTGGTGCCTGAAGCCAGCGGTGAGCTGCAACTGGTTTATCGCCCCGGCTGGGATGATGACGATGATGTGGGTAACCATATTCCTGCTTTCGGTGGCCGGTGGTCCCTGAACCGTAATAAGGGCTTCAATCTGATTGGCTCGGCGCCGTTCGATTATCATCACGATGAAGGTGATGTGGATGATGCGCACTACGGCGCACGCTGGTCAGGAAGCCTGGGTGAAGATGATGCTGTCAACTACTCGGTAAGCTACTACCACGGCCAGACCGGCTTTCAACAGGATCCGATCCTGGTTTGCAGCGATCAGTCGGCCTTCGGCACAGCAGCATGTACCGGACCTTTTAACGGCTTGGCTTTTATCCTGCCGGAAACGGACACCATTGGCGCCAGCGCCTCGGGTTATATGGCGGGGATAGATACAGTGTGGCGGGCCGAATTCGCCTATACGCCAGACCGACCCTTGGGTACCGCCTTTGGTGAGATTGTAGAGATCGATGCTTGGAATTTCGTCTTTGGAATCGATAAGACACTGCGCTTGCAGAATGCGTTGGGCACCAGTAGCCCCAGTCTGTTTACCGTGCAAGTATTCGACTGGTATCTGCCCGATGTGGACGACGAACCGACAGCGGCGGCTGGTGGCGATGTAGTCATGAATTTTGTCGGTTCAGGTAAATATGATGAACATAATGTCATCGCTTCAGCAATTCTAAACCTACCTTATGCCGGAGATCGCTGGACTGTCAGCTTGGTTGGCCTGGCGGATCTGACCAATGGTGGGGGTGCGTTTATTCCAGCGGTCGAATGGGCGCCTGGTCCCAAATGGAGAATCAAGCTCGAAGCTGACATCTTTTTCGGTGGCGATACTCAGACACCGGGCGGATTCCCACCGGATGCCAGTATATTCGGTGCTTTCGAGAACATGGATCAACTGCTGCTGCGGGCGAGTTACCAGTTCTGACAGTGGGTTATAAAAAATACTGAGGAGGATAAAGATTATGATCAACAGCGAGAAAAATCTGCTGAGATCGATAGTGGTGGGACTTGCTCTTTCACTGTCAACAACATCAATCAGTGCTGAAGTTGCCGAAGGTACGGTGCTTAGCAAGAGTAATATCGATCAACTCTATGAAGATAGCTTTGACGGTCATAAGGTAAAGGATCTTTTGACCGAAAAGATGGAGATGATGATTCGAGATTTTGGTATGGTCATGCGTCTCGAAAAATCGACGGAAGTTAAATTTCCCAGCCATTACTGGGAGGCCAGCAAGGCAAATCGGGGTAAGACGACATTGAGTGCCGATGGTAAGACCGTGGAAGGCTTTGTGGCCGGTATTCCATTTGCAGATATAACCGAGGACGACCCGACGGCCGGCTGGAAGCTGGAGTGGAACCATTTCTATGCCAACCCTCTGATTGGCGACAGTTGGGCTGCCTCCGGAGATGTCTGGGTGACCACTAACGAGGGTGGTGTCATAGACAATTTTAAAGCGGTTAGCGCAAAGGCGATTATGGAAGGACGCACCGAGGGAGAGGCGAAAATCGCCGGTGACAATGATCATGCCAGTTACCTGCTGGTGTTGACTGAACCCTATGATGCGAAGGGATTGGGTGTATTTACCAAGCAGTACAATAATGGCAAACTGGATGACGGTTGGGTATACATCAAAAACCTTCGCCGTACCCGCCGTACCGCTGGTGGCAAGGCCTGGATGGACCCTCAGCCGAAAATGGATCTGCTCAATGACGACAATCAGACAGTCTTGGGTTTCCCCGCTTTCTATCAGGACTTTAAGCTGATTGGTAAGCGTTGGATCCTGGCTGTGGTGAATGCGCCGGATCCAAATGTCGCACATGATCCCAAGGACTTCATCGATCTTGATAATCCACCCCATTGGGTGCCGACAACAGACGCCAATCCATGGCAGCCCCGTGAGGTTTGGGTTGTCGAGGCAATACCACCGGAAGAACATCCCTATGGTAAAAAAGTGATGTATATGGATATCAATTTTCCGATGTACTATCTGGCGGAAATCTATGACGAGAAGGGGGATTTCTGGCGCATCTGGCGGCAATCCTATTCGCCCAGCAAGACGGCAAGCGGTGAACCGACCCTGGCCTTTATCATGACCCAGGCTATCGACTTTCAACGCCAGCGGGCTACCTTCATTAACATTGAGCATATGTTTACCAACTGGCTTGAGCAGAAATGGTTTAACCAGTCGGTGTTGCAAAAGGCTGCCTCCGGTGCCTTTCAAAAGGAGCTTGACTCGGTCCGGCAGCGCTACCTCAACAACTAGAATGCGTTGCTGAAGGTATCTATTTGTTCGACTGTTTACGTGTCAAATATTGCGAATGATGGGCGCAAATAAGGGCAGGGATGCCCTGAAAGCAATCACCAAAGTTCAGCTCGGATCTGTATGGTTTTTTCTATTGAATTTGAGACTAGACAAAGCCGGTGAAGAGCGCTTCGCAATGCTAGATATGGGTTGGAGTCGTGAAGATTGGGAATAGTTTCACCCCTCCGCTTGTATAAATTTGCTGATGTTTAACCCCAATATTTCACGCATTAAAAAGGCAAAATCCTGATACTTCGATATAATTCAGTTGCTTACACTGTAATCGAAAGGATTTTGCCTGTGACAAACTGTACCCAGACTGCCTTTGATTTTCCAGCCCTAAAACGCCGTAAGGTTCAAGCCGAGTTTTCCGGTGGCGATATCACCTCGGACGGCGGCGTGTTGCTGCTGCGTGAGATCGACAGGCGTCTGGGATTGCTCGAGGCGGTTGATGCGGTCATCCCCGACCCGCGAGATCCCCGCTATATTGAACACAGCCAGTTGAGCCTGTTGCGCCAGCGAGTCTATGGGCTCTGCCTGGGTTATGAAGATCTGAAAGACCATCAGACACTACGCACCGACCCGGCCCTACAGAGCTCGATCGAACGCGAGGAGGTACTGGGCAGCCAGTCGACACTTTGTCGGCTGGAGAACCGGGTCGATCGCCGGGTTGCCGTTGATGTCCACAACCTACTGCTCGAGCAGTTCATTGCCTCATATGATGCACTACCCGATGAGCTGATCCTGGATTTCGACGCCACGGATGATCCGGTGCATGGCCGCCAGGAAGGCCGCTTCTTTCACGGCTACTACGATCACTACTGCTTCCTGCCCCTGTATGTCTTTTGTGGCGATCAACTGCTGGTGAGTTATCTGCGGCCCAGCCGGATCGATGCGCCCAAGCATGCCTGGGCGATTCTGGCGCTGTTGGTCAAACGCCTGCGCCGGGCTTGGCCTGAAGTGCGTATCATCTTTCGGGGCGATAGCGGCTTTTGCCGTCACCACATGCTCAGCTGGTGCGAGCGCAACGCTGTGGGCTATATCGTGGGCATCGCCAAGAATGACGCCTTGCTGCGGTGTATCCGTGAGCCCATGCAGTGGGTTGAGGAACTGGCGAAGCGAACCGGCATGAAGATGCGGGAATTCTTTCAGTTTCACTATGCCGCCAGCACCTGGAAGACGCGTCGCAAGGTGATCGCCAAACTGGAGGTCACCGACAAGGGGCCAAATCCACGCTTCATCGTCACCAACCTGGCCGGCGACAAACAGCGCCTTTACGATGACCTCTACTGCGCCCGTGGTGACATGGAGAACCGAATCAAGGAGCAGCAACTGGGGCTGTTCGCCGATCGCACCAGCGCGCATTACTGGTGGGCCAATCAGTTTCGTCTACTGCTGTCCAGTCTGGCCTATGTGCTGATGGAGGCCATCCGGCGCCTCGCGCTGAAGGGCACGGAACTGGCGCGTGCACAGATGACCACGATCCGGCTCAAACTGTTCAAGATCGGGGCGGTCATCATTCGCAACACGCGACGGATCCGCTTCCTGCTCTCCAGCACCTATCCCTATCAGGCGCTGTTTTTCCAGGTGGCGGCACGACTCAAGCCGGGATAGCCCGGCAGAGTGCTGCCCCGGCACGTTGATCAACAATGGGGGTAAGGGGGAGTCTGCCCGGAGGGTGGAAAATCAGGGCTTGATAGAGGTTTGGTTCCCAGTGAGGGCAAACCATCCAAGCTTGGCCATATCACCGGCTAAATTTAAAAACGGATGAAACATGCGGGTTAAATGACTCTCCACAGCCGCCAGGTCAAGCTTCATCAGCCAGTTTGCGGCGGCAGCGAGGCCTACTGCCTGGGCTATCGGAGGTGTGCCCGGCTCAAATCGGGCAGGAATTTCGGCGGCCTCGAAGCTGTCGATCGTCACACTGTGAACCATACCGCCGCCGCCGAACGGCGGCTTGAGACGTTCCAGTCGCTCGCGACATCCCCAAAGCAGGCCGATACCCGTGGGGGCAAACATTTTGTGCCCTGAAAGTGCGTAGAAATCCACACCTAAGGCACTGACATCGATAGGGCCGTGCTGCGCCATCTGGGCGCCATCAAGCAATACGGCGGCATCCACCGAATGAGCAGCATCGATGATAGGTGCCAGATCGGTTATCGCACCGGTAACATTGGAGGCATGAGTGACCGCAACTAATCGGCAACGCTCGGTCACCAGGCTGTCAAGCGATTTCATATCGATACGCCCGTCGGCAGTCAATGGCAAAAAACGTAACTGTATGCCCGTGCGTTGAGACAGAATTTGCCAGGGCAACAGGTTACTGTGATGTTCGGCCATTGAGAGCAGAATCTCGTCCCCCGCTTTCAAATCGGCTGCCATGGCATTAGCCAGAAGATTAATGGCGCCTGTTGTACCGGAACTGAAAACAATCTCAGATGCATCATCTGTGCCCAAATAATGTGCCAGGGTGGTGCGGGCATGTTGGTACGCTTCGGTAGCCGTTTCCGCCAGGGAATATATGCCTCGGGATATATTGGCGCGACATTCACGTTCATGCAGATCTACCGCTTGAATGACAGCCTCGGGACACTGGGTTGTGGCCGCGTTATCCATATATCGAAGCTGCGGGTGTGACGAGAATATAGGAAATTGCTTTTTTACTTCCGCGGGATCGAAAACCGGTAACTCATGTTTAATCATTTGCATAACGGGTCGTTCCGCTCGTTGAGCAGGTTGATGCTGAATAAATCATACTGCTGGAATGGTTTTGACATAGATAAGCTCCGAACCCATTCTTTGAGTTGTGTATGCAATTCGTACATTAAGTGATCTAGGGCCTGTTAACACTAATCCAATACGCCCTGCTGGGGTTGTTTTCGTGCACAACAGGGTGCATTGGATTAGTGTTAACAGGCCCTAAGTATGACGAAATATTCAGCGGTTAAAAAGAGAATCTTTCACTGCCGAATAGCGGCTGTCTTGTAATTGCGCTTACAGTCAATCAATCACTCTTCCAGGGGCAAGAACCGGCAACTCTTGACGTTTCTAATATCTGCAACGAAATCCTTTTGTCAAGTGAATCGCTGGGCTGCAGGCAAGACCGGTGATCCGTCATTAATTCTGGGAGAGCCTAATGAGCGCAACTGTGAGCCCGAAGGTGGGTGTCATCTTTAAATCCTATGAACCCCTGTCATCGATGCAGGCCTACGCGCGACAGACTGAAGCATCAAATATGAGCGGTGGTTTCTGGATAGCGGAAGCCTACCACTGGTTTCGCCAATACGGGCTGGAGGCAAGAGGCTGTTTCACTACCTTGGCGGCTGTCTCGATGGTGACAGAAAAGATTCCCGTCGGATTGGGCATTACATCGCCGTATATGCGACACCCTACCATTCAGGCCTCCGAGGCTGCTGCTATTGATGAGTTGTCGAATGGGCGCTTTATAATGGGCATAGGTGTCGGCAAAGTGGGTATTGAATATCTTGAATACGATACCGATGTCATGAAACCGGTTCCTGTTCATCGTGAATCGATAGAAATCATGCGAAAGGTTTGGAGCGGTGAAGAGTATGCCTATGAAGGCAAGCTTTTCAAATCATCTATGCCTCAATATGACAGGGCTGCTGACGGACTGCGCACAGAAATACCGATCTATGTCGGCGCGACAGGGCCTTTTATGCAGAAGCTGTCGGGTAAGGAGAGCAACGGCATGTTGCTGGCAGGTCTGACGTCACCCGCATTTGTCAGATATGCCATCGATAATATGCAGCAGGGCGCAAAGGCGGTCAACCGCACGATTCCAGCGGATTTTCCTGTGGGTGGCGTTATTCTCTGCTCATGCTCGGAAGATGGTGATAAGGCGCGTGATGCCACCCGCAGTTACACTGGCACCTATATTGTCAACAAGATCCGCAACATCAAAAACGATGTCATCCTGGCCGGGGCCGGATTACCCGATTCCGCCTGGGATCCATTCCGAAAAGCGATTGCAGAAGGCACGCAGGATAATGTCACGCATCTGGTAACGGACGAGATGATGCGTAATTTTACGGTTATCTCGGGTAATCCCGATGATTGTCTGGAGATCACCCAGGAGTTGGTTGATGCCGGCTTAAACCTTCCTTTGTTGGAGGTGGTCGGTGATGATGAGGAGGATAACCTCGAGACCATTCGCCTGATGGGCGAGCATGTTGTGCCGAGGCTGCAGCCGGGTCCCTCAGCCGCTGGTTGATCGGTCAATCATTTTCATAGCCTATGCAAATCATTGTAAACAGCCTGACAAATACGATGCCGGAGCAATGCCGGATTCATTTTCAGCTCCGGATTTGTCGGGAATCAGCGAAGTCCCGGTATGGATGTGCGGTACGGATGGTCGATTGCTTGGCATGAGTCATTAGTGTTGTTTGTCAATAACACGGAAATCTTTCAGCGGCGTTTTATCCCTGATGTAGCTCGAGGTCTATCGAATCATGAAGCTCGCAAGTATCAGAATTAAAGCAAGCGGCAAACAGACAATTGCTGTTGTATTGGATGGTGTCTATCTCGATCTCCATCAGGCGAGCAACGGTGATTTACCTGATTCAATGATTGCTTTTTTGGAACAGGGGGCAGTCGCAATGACGGCTGCGCGGTCAATTGCGGAAGAGGGCGGCTCTGCAAAATCCGCTAGATATGATGCATCGGATGTGGAACTGCTCGCGCCTGTACCTAAGCCAGGCAAGATCATGCATACCTCATGCAACTTCTCCGATCATTTGTCTGAGCTGACAACCTGGGATGAACCGGAATGGCAATCACATAACTGGGGTGATTTTCACTTTGAACATCCCACCGGATTCCTGGAGGCGCCTTCGTCGGTGGTACCCAGTCATGCCAGGGTAAAGATTCCTCATTTCACAAAACAGCTCGACTACGAAATCGAGGTGGGCATTCTGATCGGTAAGGAAGCATTTCGTGTAAGGAAGGAAGATGCGTTGGATTATGTTGCCGGACTGACAATTTTCAACGATCTTTCCGCCCGCGATATCCAAGCCAGGGAGCACTCCAACAAGGTCATCCTGCTGGGGAAGAGTTTTGACGGTTCCTGCCCGCTCGGTCCCTACCTGGTCACGATGGACGAAGTCGGTGAATGCGATGACCTGAAGATGGTTCTGACGCTCAATGGTGAGCAGAGACAAAGCTCCAGCACTGCGAATATGGTTTACAAGGTTGCTGACTTAGTGGCTTGGTGGTCGAACACGACTCTTCAGCCAGGCGACCTTATCACGACTGGCAGCCCTCCGGGAGTAATAGCCGGAATGAAAAATCCTGTCTATCTGAAACCCGGTGACAGGATCGATTGCAATATCGAGAAACTCGGTACGCTGACAACATTTATCGACGGTTAGTGATCCGTACTGTCCGTAATGAGAACACAATAGAGAGTTGATGTGACTACAGTGAATTCAAACTTAATAGCCAAAGCGATCGATCAGATTGACCGTGACCGGTTGGTTCAACTGGTTATCGATTTGACCAATATCCCCAGCCCGACCGGTTATGAAGGTGACATGGCGCGCGCGGTACATGAAGTACTCGAGGGCTCGGGTTTTGATGCCACCCTGCAACCAATCGGTGACGAGCGTTATAACGCAGTAGGGCGTTTGCATGGGGCGGGAGGTGGCAAGTCGATTATGTTTAACGGCCATCTGGATACTTCATTCGGTCCTGAGCAGGCCCATCGAGGCATCGGTTATGAGTGTAAGGGTACGCTGATTGACGACGAATGGATCTATGGCATGGGCACCTTCAATATGAAGAGTGCGATGGCTACCTATGTAGTGGCGACGGAATCAATTCGCAAAGCCGGTATTCGGCTGGGTGGCGATGTTGTGATCGCAGGTGTTGCCGGCGAGATTGAAAAGTCACCGGTCAATGAGTTTGAGGGCCGTAAATACCAGGGCTATGGTGTCGGCACCAAGTATGCGATCACACATGGCGCAGTAGCGGATTTCTGCATTCTGGGCGAGCCGACCAACATGATGTTGATTCCACGTCATTGCGGTACCACCTGGATCAAGATCACCGTGCCTGGGCACTTGATACACACTGCATGGTCGGAGGTGGATAAAAACGCCATCAATAAAAGCCGGGTGATACTGGATGCCATTCATGAATGGATACCGGATTACGTGGCCCGAAACCAGCTTGGTGATTTCCATCCCCGCGTCAATGTCTCCGCAATCGAGGGTGGCTGGCCCTGGCGTGGTGCACGCACACCGGATGGCTGTTCGATATACATGGATGTGCGGACCCTGCCCGATGCATTGCCGGTACAGGCTTATAACGAGGTGCGTGATTTGGTCAATGAACAGATCAAGGCCAATCCGCAACTCGAAGGCACCAAGGTCGATGTGTTCGTTTCCGCACCAGGCACATCAATAGCGGATGATCATGAACTGGTTCAGACCGTTATTGAAGCCCATAGAAATCAGCTGGGTGAAGCACCCAAGATGGGTGTCGAAACCTGGTATAGCGATGCGGCACATATGAATCGCTATGGCATCCCAACCGTAAATTATGGTTCCGCTGGCCGAATTAGAACAGGTGGTGGTGGTTTTTCCACACATCAGGGAGAGCATGTTCATATTGGTGACATGGTGGACATCATCAAGGTTTATATCGAGATCCTGCTGCGCCAGTGTGGTGTAGCCGGTTAATACGAATATGACCCATGCCACGGCCATTGTTTCGAAAGCGCTACAGGGAGCCGTGTTGTCAGACGAGGAGGCGCTACTGCTTTCTGATTACAAGGATCTGAGCCATCTGCTAAATACCGCGGCGGCGATACGGGACCGGGGGCATGGGTCCGTAGTCACCTATTCGCCCAAGGTATTCATTCCGTTGACCAGGCTCTGCAGGGATGTCTGTCATTATTGCACTTTCGCTGAAACACCGAAGCGTTTCAAACACGTTTACCTGCAACCTGCCGAAGTGCTCGAGATTGCTGAACAAGGTGTACAGGCCGGTTGTCGTGAAGCGCTGTTCACCCTCGGCGACAAACCTGAATTGAGATACCGATTGGCGGCCAGCGAGTTGCGGTCGCTGGGTCATCACTCAACCATCTCCTATCTTGCTGAAATGGCGCAAAAGGTATTTGATCAGACTGGCCTTTTACCTCATGTGAATGCCGGTGTCATGGATAAAGCAGACTTGCGGAAATTACGTGAAGTTTCCGTCTCCCAGGGTTTGATGTTGGAAAGCGGCTCGCTGCGACTGCTCGAGCCGGGCGCTCCCCACCACGGATCACCGGACAAGGTACCCTTCAGGAGACTGAAGACTATCGATGATGCCGGTGATATGAGTATTCCCTTTACTTCCGGTATCCTGGTCGGTATCGGTGAAACCCGGCGGGAGAGGATCGAGTCGCTGTTGACGCTTAGAGCGCTGGCTGAATCGAGGGGACATCTGCAAGAGATCATCATCCAGAATTTCCGAGCCAAACCCGGTACCAAGATGGCTGACTCACCTGAGCCCGGTCTTGATGATTTACTTTGGACCATTGCCGTAGCGCGGATCATTTTCGGCGCCAAGGCGAACATCCAGGCGCCGCCGAATCTGTCTCCCGGTTCCCTGGGTGATTTGCTGGCTGCAGGGATTAATGACTGGGGTGGTGTGTCACCGGTTACCATCGATCATGTCAATCCCGAAGCGCCATGGCCGCAACGGCAGATAATTGCGCATGTAACTGAGGCACAGGGCATGCACCTGCAGCCCAGATTGGCGCTCTATCCGGAATATGTCTCACGGATGACTGAATGGGTCGATGCTAAATTTCATCTTGCCTTATTGAGACAGGTCGATGCATCCGGTTTCCCAAGAACCGATAATTGGTTTGCAGGAGACGATGAACCTATTCCGAAATATAAGCTTGAACCCACTGGTGAATATCGTGGCATTTCAAGCAATGTCTTTCGTACTGCGATGCAGGCTGCCAGTGGTAAGCGGTTGGGTGAAACCGAGATAGCAGCGATGTTTGAGGCGCGTGGCAGGGATCGGGAAATGCTTTGCGCCATTGCGGATGAGCTGCGTGAATCGACAGTGGGGAATACCGTCAGTTACGTTGTAACCCGGAACATCAACTATACCAATGTTTGTGGTTTCCGCTGTGGTTTCTGCGCTTTTTCCAAGTGCCGCTCGAACAATGAACCTACATACGATCTGAAATTGACCGAGATACAGGCACATGTCAATGATGCCTGGCATCGGGGTGCGGTAGAGGTCTGTCTGCAAGGCGGCATTCATCCCGAGTATACAGGTGCGACCTATCTTAGGATATGCCAGGCGATCAAGGCGGTTCAACCCGATATCCATATTCATGCCTTTTCACCGCTTGAGATCATGCAAGGCGCGAGGACGCTTGGTATTTCACCCAGGCATATGCTCGCCGAACTCAAGGTGGCAGGTCTGTCATCCCTGCCCGGTACAGCAGCAGAGATTCTGGATGATGAAGTGCGCAATATCATCTGCCAGGACAAGCTGAATACCGAGCAATGGCTTGAAGTCATGAAAACCGCTCATGGCATGGGACTGCGCAGTACGGCAACCATCATGTTCGGTCATGTCGATCGGCCGATACATTGGGCGCGTCATCTGCTGCATGTCAGGGACCTGCAGGCGGAAACCGGTGGATTTACCGAATTCGTGCCGTTGCCCTTCGTACATATGGGGGCTCCGATCTATCGCCGGGGGGAGTCGCGTAAAGGTCCCACCTTCCGCGAGGCGCTGTTGATGCACTCGATCGCGAGGCTGGTTCTCTATCCCCATATCACCAATATTCAGACATCCTGGGCGAAGATGGGCAGAAACGGCGCCTTGGCCTGTCTCCAGGCTGGAGCAAACGACCTGGGAGGGACCCTGATGAGTGAAAGCATAAGTCGTGCTGCGGGTGCGAGCCATGGACAGGAACTGCCACCTGATGAGATGGAGCAGCTTATCGCCTCGATCAACAGGCCCGCTCGCCAACGCACTACATTGTACGGGGCAGCGCCCCCGGATCGCATAAGTGCATCAATGGCGGTCCAGGTGCAGGCGTTCGCGGCAGCGGGGCAACCCTATACCTTATGAAATATTGGCGTGGACTTACTGATGTCTAATCAGCACGGTGGTTGATCATGACAAGACCCGAAGATCGCTTTAAATTCACTGCCATGCCGCACCGACCCAAGTGGCAACTGCCGGAAGGCAAAAGAGTAGCGGTATATACCGTGGTGAACGTTGAGGAATGGGATATCGAAAAACCCATCGCCCGGGAATACGTCACATCACCGGCGGGTGTGGTCACCGTGCCCAATATACCGAATTGGGCCTGGCATGAGTATGGCATGCGGGTTGGGATTTGGCGTCTCATGGAGGCGCTCGGTAAACGCAACCTAATGGCGAGTGCCGCAATCAACGCGCGCGTTTGCGAGGGTAGTGGAGAACCGGTTGCAAGGGCCCTGTGTGATGCCGGTTGGGCCTTGATGGGGCATGGATATTCCCAGGCTGCATTGCATATCGTGCCCGACCAGCGTGACGTCATCGCAAAATCATACAAGCTGCTGCGCGATTTCAGCGGTAGGGCGCCGAAGGGGTGGCTTGGCCCGGGATTACATGAAAAACTGGACAGCCTCGATATCCTTTCCGAGGTCGGTTTTAAATTTGTGTGTGATTTTCCGATGGATGAACAACCGGTGGCGATGCAAACTTCATCCGGGCCTATCGTAGCTATGCCCTATACCCTGGAGTTGAGTGACCTGCCGATGATGGTCGTACACCAGCACCAGTCCCGGGTATGGCTCGACAGGGTCATCGATCAGTTCGACCGGCTTTACGCGGAAGGTGCCGAACAGCCCCGTGTCATGTCCATGAGTGTGCATCCGTACATCATGGGAGTGCCTCATCGTATCAAGTATTTTGAGGCGGGGTATGACTATATGAAAAAGCACTCCGACGTGTGGTTCACCACGGCAGAGGAGATCTATGACTGGTTCATGAGCAATCCTCAATAGGGCATTCAGGAACTATCCGCAAAGACGACTGCCTGGCGCTTATGTCGCTGAGTATTGAATTAACGTCGCCAGGCCCTAGGCCGTTTCCGTGCGGCCATTGTCGCTGACAGTCAACCCCCGGGCATCGATAGGCAAGATGCCTGTAGAGGCTAAACCCTAGAATCAAGCCATCACACAAGCGTTCAGCCTGTAGGCGGCTGCTCGCACATTTTCTCTTTTTATCCTCAGGGCGGCCAGTGATGAGCTTACAGATTCCCGATGACAAGATATGGATTAGCGAACTGAATAAAGACGAGACAGTCCGTGGCGGATTTGATCGTGATCGCACCGTTCGTTTTTACGACACAACCTTGCGTGATGGCGAGCAGGCGATTGGTGTGGTGTTTAATCCGGATGAAAAATTTGAGATTGCCCGCACATTGTCCGAACTGGGCGTGGGACGTATCGAGTCCGGTTTCCCTAAGGTCTCCGCCGAGGACACCGAAGCGGTCAAGCGTATCCTGGAAGCGGATTTAACCTCGGAAATATGGGGATTCGCCCGATGTGTCATCAGTGATATCGATGCGCATATTGAGCTGGGGACGAAACAGGTATTGGTGGAAATCTCCACCAGCGATCTCAAAATGCAGGCTTATGGTTTTGATCGTAAAAAAGTCATGGAGCGTTTGACCCATGCAGTCAAGCATGCCAGGGATAACGGCCTCAGGGTTAATTTTTTTGCTGTTGACGCAACCCGGTCGGATACGGGTTTTCTGAAAGATGTCTACTCTACTGCGATAGAGACCGGTGCGGAAGAGATCTCGGTAGTCGATACCATCGGTGCCTGTGCACCCGAGGCCGTGGAGGCCCTGATCCATGATATCGCCGGTCATGTCGGGCCCGGAGTTCCTATCCACTGGCATGGACATAACGACTTCGGTCTCGCCACAGCTTCTGCCATTGCCGCGGTAAGGGGTGGCGCCACATGGATCCAGGGTACGGTGAATGGTATGGGGGAACGGGCCGGAAATGCGGATATTTGCGAAGTGGCCCTGGCATTGCAATGTCTGTATGACGTGCCGGTCGAACTGGATTTGACCAAGGCGAGGGATGCGTCGCGGGTGGTCAAGCAGGCCGGAGGTTACCAGGTGGATGGATGGAAGCCTGTGGTGGGCGAGAACCTGTACATCAGGGAGAGTGGGGCAGTAGCAAGCCAGTTCCATATACCGCAGGCAATAGAACCATACTCGGCAGATATCGTTGCCGCTGAGCGCGGCATCGTACTGGGCAAAAAAAGCGGGCTGGCAAGTATTCAATTGAAGGCTGAAGAACTCCACCTATCGGTTTCCGAGGAACGTTATCCAACCATCTTAGCTGCGATCAAGTTGCTGGCCACGTCGGAGGAAAGGCTGGTTAGTGACGAAGAATTCCGGCAGATAGTTGCCCGGAATCAGTAAACGGGCAGAGATCATCAACTCATACAGAATTGTCAGTCCACGGGGATTTAGGGTGGAATGCCGTTTTATACGCTTGGTTGCCTGCAGTGGTACAAGCGATGCCGGCCCCTGAGCGACATCCATCAGGATACTCAAAACAGCGAGGAACTTATGCAGATTAAGAAAGTGGGTGTTGTGGGGGCGGGCACCATGGGTAACGGTATAGCCCAAGTGTTTGCCGCAGCCGGATTCAGCGTATTGATGCATGATATTGATGAAGCATCTCTGCAACGGGGTGTAAATGCCATCAGTAAGAGCCTGGACCGATTATTGAACAAGGAAAAAATTACAGAACCGGATAAAAAAGAAACACTGACGAACATCCAGGTGACGACACGGCTCGAGCAGATGGAGGATGTTGACCTGGTGGTTGAGGCGGCTAGCCCGCATGTTTCATCCGTTTTTAAATTTAGCCGGTGATATGGCCAAGCTTGGATGGTTTGCCCTCACTGGGAACCAAACCTCTATCAAGCCCTGATTTTCCACCCTCCGGGCAGACTCCCCCTTACCCCCATTGTTGATCAACGTGCCGGGGCAGCACTCTGCCGGGCTATCCCGGCTTGAGTCGTGCCGCCACCTGGAAAAACAGCGCCTGATAGGGATAGGTGCTGGAGAGCAGGAAGCGGATCCGTCGCGTGTTGCGAATGATGACCGCCCCGATCTTGAACAGTTTGAGCCGGATCGTGGTCATCTGTGCACGCGCCAGTTCCGTGCCCTTCAGCGCGAGGCGCCGGATGGCCTCCATCAGCACATAGGCCAGACTGGACAGCAGTAGACGAAACTGATTGGCCCACCAGTAATGCGCGCTGGTGCGATCGGCGAACAGCCCCAGTTGCTGCTCCTTGATTCGGTTCTCCATGTCACCACGGGCGCAGTAGAGGTCATCGTAAAGGCGCTGTTTGTCGCCGGCCAGGTTGGTGACGATGAAGCGTGGATTTGGCCCCTTGTCGGTGACCTCCAGTTTGGCGATCACCTTGCGACGCGTCTTCCAGGTGCTGGCGGCATAGTGAAACTGAAAGAATTCCCGCATCTTCATGCCGGTTCGCTTCGCCAGTTCATCAACCCACTGCATGGGCTCACGGATACACCGCAGCAAGGCGTCATTCTTGGCGATGCCCACGATATAGCCCACAGCGTTGCGCTCGCACCAGCTGAGCATGTGGTGACGGCAAAAGCCGCTATCGCCCCGAAAGATGATACGCACTTCAGGCCAAGCCCGGCGCAGGCGTTTGACCAACAGCGCCAGAATCGCCCAGGCATGCTTGGGCGCATCGATCCGGCTGGGCCGCAGATAACTCACCAGCAGTTGATCGCCACAAAAGACATACAGGGGCAGGAAGCAGTAGTGATCGTAGTAGCCGTGAAAGAAGCGGCCTTCCTGGCGGCCATGCACCGGATCATCCGTGGCGTCGAAATCCAGGATCAGCTCATCGGGTGGTGCATCATATGAGGCAATGAACTGCTCGAGCAGTAGGTTGTGGACATCAACGGCAACCCGGCGATCGACCCGGTTCTCCAGCCGACAAAGTGTCGACTGGCTGCCCAGTACCTCCTCGCGTTCGATCGAGCTCTGTAGGGCCGGGTCGGTGCGTAGTGTCTGATGGTCGTTCAGATCTTCATAACCCAGGCAGAGCCCATAGACTCGCTGGCGCAACAGGCTCAACTGGCTGTGTTCAATATAGCGGGGATCTCGCGGGTCGGGGATGACCGCATCAACCGCCTCGAGCAATCCCAGACGCCTGTCGATCTCACGCAGCAGCAACACGCCGCCGTCCGAGGTGATATCGCCACCGGAAAACTCGGCTTGAACCTTACGGCGTTTTAGGGCTGGAAAATCAAAGGCAGTCTGGGTACAGTTTGTCACAGGCAAAATCCTTTCGATTACAGTGTAAGCAACTGAATTATATCGAAGTATCAGGATTTTGCCTTTTTAATGCGTGAAATATTGGGGCTAGGCGTCGCACCAAGGTGGTGGGTGCTTTTCCTGACGGACACTCAGCCTTGATGTTGGTGGCTGCACGATTGCGTCATGTATCTGCTACCACTTGGGGGACCCGTAAGTACATGAATATGGATTTATTGAAAGAGAAGGATCAAGAAGCTGCTTTCTCAGCAGCCTGAGTAGCAATCGGAGTCATCACCAAAGAAAAAGTGCACAAGATAATTGACACTACCGAAAATTTGAAATTTACAAAGATAAAGCTGGCGAATACCGTTTCCGTTTAAAGGCAAGTAATGGTCAGAATATTTTGGCTAGTGAAGGCTACAAAGCTAAATCGAGTTGTACCAATGGAATTGAGTCAGTTAAGAAGAATGCGACAGACGATGCCCGATTTGAAAGAAAAGAGACTAAAACTGGAAAACATATGTTTAATTTAAAGGCAGGAAACAACCAGGTGATAGGAACCAGTGAATCCTATGAATCAGTAGCAGCTCGAGAGAATGGCATCGAGTCTGTTAAGAAAAATGCTCCCGGTGCGAAAGTTGATGACTTAACCAGTTAATACTAAGGAAGCTCTGAACAATTGATGCCTTTCAACCTTGATCCATCATTTTTTACTCAAAACACCCGTAAAACATGACAGTCTTCCTGTTTGCCCGCCTGGTTGCTGCCTGTTACCAGCATCCAGGCGCACCTTGCCTGTCATTGCGCCAGTAATGGCCGCTTTGCCAGCACCAGATTCACTAAAGCACATTTGGTGAATACGCAGTGCGCATTCTTTTCCAACCCGCGGTAACGCACCTTGGTGAAACCGAACTGGCGCTTCATTACACCAAAGACATGCTCGACTCTGGCGCGGGTCTTTGACTTGTGCCGGTTGGCTGATTGTTCCGCTTCGCTCAACTGGCGGTTACGGCAGCCTTTTTTCTGCGTAAAGTCTTTTGCCTGAGGAGCGTGTTCTTTTAGTTGTTCTCGCTGACCTGCATAGGCAGAATCTCCCCAGAGACGGGTTTCCTCGCCGTGCAGTAGATCCCCCAGCATCTGTGAATCATGCACATTGGCAGGGGTCACGGCGATCGAGTGAATCAGCTTGGTACGGCTGTCTACGCCAATGTGCGCCTTCATGCCAAAGTACCACTGGTTGCCTTTCTTGGTCTGATGCATGTCCGGGTCTCGCTGCTTCTCTTTGTTCTTGGTCGAACTCGGTGCATTGATAATGGTGGCATCCACTATGGTGCCCCGACTCACTTTCATACCGTTTTCCGCCAGATAGACGTTGACAAGGCGAAACAGCTCATCGCCCAAGTTGTTCCGCTCCATCAGGTGGCGAAACTTGCAGATCGTCGTTTCGTCAGGGACCGGCTCTGCACCCAAGTCTATCCCTACAAACAGACGCATGGCTCTTGAGTCGTAAAGCGCCTCTTCCGCAGCCGGATCGGAAAGCTCAAACCAATGCTGCAGAAAATGGATGCGCAGCATGCGCTCTAGCCCAATGGGCTTTCTGCCGGCTTTCAGCGGTTTTGGGTAGTAAGGGGCGATTGCCTCGCACATCTCGTTCCAGGGAATGATCTCGTCCATTTCATCAAGAAACTGCTCTTTGCGGGTCTTCTTGCGGTATTTTTCGAAGCCACTGGCTTCTAGGCTGTGTTGTTTCATCGCGCTTTTTTGGGGCTGGTGATCAATGTATCGATATTATGCGATTCTTGGAATTAATCAGAGATGCCCTAATAATATTTAAGAGCTACGCTAAACACGTGGCTCAACATCACTTATTTTTTATCTTTACCGTTGCAGAACAATACAGCGATCGCAATAGACCCAACAAGCCAGATCACAGTAGTGTATATATAGAACATTAAATTGTTCATAAGGTCACCATTGCAATATCCGTCGCCAGCTCCTGACTTATTACTTTATTTACCAGATTTCTGAAGTTTAAGGGGTTCGTACGTGAAATGTAGACTATCCGTACTGGTATTGGGCGGTGGATTTCGCGTAGCGGGCTATACAATTCTAGATCAAAGATCCAACAGTGGGCATCTAACTTGGCAGAAGTGATAGGTCCGCGTTCATATTTGCCAGACCAATGTTAAGGAATGGCAGCTACGGGCACTCCTCAACGGAAGTAAATTTTGTACAAAACTGCAATAAGTCCATGTCAGACGATTACTTAATAAAATGTTATAGAAATTACTTCGGAGCGCTTATCCGCAGGGGATTCATCACACCTGTTTTGGTCATGGCTTGAAGAGATACCACATGAACACATACAAAAAATGATTCTTAAATAATCCTTCATAATCATAATGTTAGTGAGGTCTATGAAAGATTTACCCTGAATATGCAGAGATAACCATACCACAGAAGTTAAGACGTGTTCCTACGTGAAAAGTAGCTTACCCATATAGGCGATCACTCCTGGATTTCACGTAGCAGGGCACATCGAAACCTAAATCGTGTAGAAATACCACTGGTCATCGTCTTTAGTGGTTTCTGCAAGATATTAATGATTTCTTTAGTTCTTTTTGTTGTCGACAACAGCGCTCCAAAGTAATAATTTGACAAGGTGATTCTGTTACATACCATGATTTGTTGAAGTTACCTGATATACCAATATTATCTTTAAATAATAGATAGATAGAGTAAATAATTAATGTCTATTATTTTGTGAAGTCCATAAATTAATAAGATGCATAATGTATATTATGTTAAATAATGGATATCCAATTAAGTTAGTCGAATAGATGATTGGACGTGAAACAATTTATGTAAATAAAGATGTAAATCAGACCCCTCTTTCATTGTATTTGTGTAAATAAGGAGTCCAGTTTTGTTTCTGAGCTTGATGGAAATCGCGTATTTGGATAGCTTGCTTACTCCGTTAGGAGCGGCCAAAACCACTCCTTTGTCTGTCGGTATAGATCTGGGCCATGAGCCTGTTCCCAATGAAACGACGATCTCATTCATAATCGTTCACTGATGTCTTGTTATCAATCCTACACGTTATCCAAATTCAAAGAGCCTCGGATCAAACTGGAACGGCTCAACATCCACAGTCTGGATAACCTCGAAATCACCGTGCGTTGGATTGAGACACAGATTTCGTTCTTTCGGTACCACGGCCGAGGGCACTTCCAACAAAACACTTTGAGCTGAGGTTAACCACTTATCACCAATGTCTTTTGTCTCCGCGATGTTATGAACATCGGTGTCGGCTTTGAGTTCCTCCGCGACGACATTATCCGGAATATCGATCTCAACACTCACGTAATCGTCGGGCAGATCTTCGAAATCCACCTCTAAATGCACCAGGACTTCCAGTATCGCCAAGGATAGATGGGTCGAAGTGTATACAACTGGCCGGCCAGGTGAATTCCATCGTCCTCCCCTGAGTTCCGCACCCTTGCCATCCAGCTTGGCGAAAGGCTCCCTGCAAACACGCCAAACTCTCACGCAGCCAGGCCATGGGCAATTCGAAACAGTCGATCCTCAACGATCCGGGCGCCCTCGTCGGTATCCAGCATATCGATCGGTGTCTGGCCATCAAAACCACGCTTGGGTTTATGGAGCCACCGGGAAGCCTTCTCGCGGTTACCGAAAGTCTCCTCCGCCATGGCGACAATACGGGCGACACGGGCAACCCGATCCGATTCTTCCCGCGTCAAGCGTTCACCATTTTTGATCCGATGGGTCAGCGTGCGTCGCGGCATTACCAAGCGCTCCATATCGGATTTTTTCAAGACGCTGCCATCGAACAATTTTTCTGTGACAGTTGGCAAGAATCCGTTTCGTACGGCCCTTGCGAGCTCGAGTTCGGAATTGACTGCAATGCCAATAACTTCCTCACCACCAAGAATTTGAGCAATTGATTCGGGCGTTGACATAGCGGCTCACCTTAAAGACGGCAATATGCACGTATTATAGTGGCAAATCGCCGTTTTGTGTAGCGTCTGGTTCTGTATACCCTCGCGTCCGCCCTGCGTCGAGCTATATCGCACATGATCTGAAGACCAAGGTTCTTATTTTCGACCACTTCTAAGCGAACCCGGCCATGGTGACTGTCCAGGCTGCCCCACGAACCAGTCTGGAACTGCCGGCCTTGCGTTTCCATACGGCAATGGTTCGCATCAGCTTGAGCACGGCACCGACGGAATTATCGGGGTCCAACGGGATATATTCATGTGGTTGGTACATGCCTTGGGCTGGCAGGTCCTTATGCAGGATACGGATGCAGTCTTTTTCCTGGGCCTTGGCGTGGCCGAACTCGTCGTTGACATAAGGTGGCGCCGAGGGGTTTCCATGGGTGTCGGTCCAGGACGTGATGAGGGCGACCAGGGCGTCGGCTCCGTCGATGCGTCGCTTGATTTCCTCTTCTGAAGTCTTTCGCTTACGGCGCACCAGCTTACAGCAAATCAGAACTCACATTGAAAAAACATCTTGGGCAGACATCCAATTACAAGTTACCCGCATTATTTAATATAATTTATCATTGCTGTCCCATTAACTTTTACAGTAGAGCCAGTTGATTGCAATCATTTGTTTTGTCATTGATTGGGTCTCCTCGTAGTAACGCCATCAGGTCTCGTTTTTCAAACAGGTTCATCTGTAATAATCGCAATATCTGTTGAGCACTTTTTCGGATTTTCGACTGGAACTTGATATAGGCAAGCAACAAATAAACACACAAAGCAATCCAGATTTGTGTCATCACAGCATTCTTACTGGTACCGACAAATGATTTGATTTTCAGGTTCTGTTTGATCCACTTGAAGAACAACTCAATATCCCAACGAGCCTTATAAATCTGTGCAATGGTTTTGGCAGCCAGCTTGAAATTATTCGTCAGAAAAACATAATGCTTGCTGGTTTCAGGATCGCGGTAACCGATACGACGCAACTTAATTGGACACTTCTTTGCTGTGATTGGCCCGGTAAATTCAATGATTTGATCTGATGTCAGTCCTTTGCTTTTAATCACTGGCTGGCGGGATATCACCCGATAAACTGCATTGGACTTTTGACGTGTAACAAAGAAAATGCCTTTTTTATTCAGTTGATTATACCACTCGTAGTCGTTATAGCCTTTATCGAAGGTCACAATACTGCCTTTTGGAAAATTCATCAGCTTGCCAATATTGACTTCATGCTGGTTGCCTTCGGTGACAGCAAAGAACTCGGGTAAATGACCTGAATGGTTGAGTCCAACATGTAATTTTACTGCCGCTTTTGTCGTGCGAAATTCAGCCCATGGAAAAACTGACAGGCATAAATCAATGATACTGGCATCCAGGGAATACAGTGGATTCTTAAAACGGAAATCATGCGATGGTGCTTTTGCCTGGCATCGCGTCAACAGTTTGCTAAACAACTCTTCATAAAGCGTGTAAGGCTTGTCATTGTTGATGCGAGATAAACTCGAACGCCTAATCAAACGACTACCCAGGTGATAAAGACGATGCGCCTGTGCCCCGAGATTATCAACCATATCCCGCAAACTGTTTCTACCGGAAAGTTGTCCCATCATCATTGCCACGAACTGGCTCCAGCGGGAGTTTTTACGAAAAGCCCTGCCTGTATGGTGTTCTTTTGCCAGTGTTTCAAATTCATGTCTCGAAATCAGTTTCAGCAGTTGCGCAAATACCGTGCTATTATGTGACATGGCCTGGTTATTCCTTTTGATTCAATGATTTGTTTGCGCTTTTATTTTATCAAAATGTGAATAACCTGGGCCTCCTAAATCTCAGTTAATGGGACAGCAGTGATAATTTATAGATATATATATCAAGTTACTGTTATTAATTACTATTTATAACAAGATTACAATGAAGAATAGTCAAGTGCTTGAGCACATTCAGGTATTTTTATGGGCACTCATTCGCTAGATTTAGGCGATGCGCTGCACAAGGTGTCAGAATACTCTTTATGAACAGATTCATCGAAACGGTATCTTTCGCTGCCCTGCTTTCACTGTTCACACTCTCTTCGCCGTGTATCAGCGACGAACGGCCGGCAAAGCTGGCGGATGTTCATCTGCACTGGAAGTGGAATCAGAAAGAGGTTATGACACCGCAACAGGCCATCAACATCTTGCGTGAAAACCATGTCAGGCTAGCGGTCGTGACCGGCACTCCCCCTGAACTGGCGCTTGAGCTGCAACAGTTGGCGCCCGACATCGTGATTCCTATTTATGGGATCTATCAGGACCGTATCGACTGGTCTAACTGGTATCGTGATAACGAAATAGTTGGGCGTGTCCGACAGGCATTGGAATCGGGTAACTACCGGGGTATCGGTGAAGTTCACATGATCAGCGGCTTCATCAGTGACTGGAAGCGGCCGAATATCTCCGGTCTGTTTGAACTTGCCGCAACGTTTGATGTGCCCGTTCTTGTTCACACGGAATTTTCCAAGGCCGATTATCTGATTGGCTTTTGCAGCGCGCATCCGAAAACCCGCTTTCTGTGGGCGCATGCCGGTTCGGTTCTACCGCCGGATGAGGTTGCTCGCGCATTGAGAGATTGCGCAAATCTCAGTGTGGAACTGTCGGCCCGTGATCCTTGGCGGCATGTGGGCAGGCCTATCATCGATGAGATGGGAGTATTAAAAGCCGAATGGAGAGAACTCGTGATCACTTACGCGAACCGGATCATGATCGGCTCCGATCCGGTTTGGCCGGTAGAGCAGCTCAACCCCTGGGACGAGCCTGATACCGGCTGGCAGCAGCTTTCACGTTTCCTCGGCTTTCATCGTGAGTGGCTAAAGCAGCTACCAGCCGAGGTTGCGCAAAAGGTGCTTTACAAAAATGCAACTGATTATTTCAAGTGGCAACATTAATCCCGCTCTAGTTGTTTTCTTATGCGATTGCTAACTCAGGTTGCCGCCCCCACCGTCCTACCTAAGTGTGACTAATTGACACTGTCATGTTGAATCAAGTAAATCTTATACTACATGGTGATCGAAACAACGCCGCTCATTGTGATCAACGCTATGTCAATAGGGGTTAACTTCGCACCATTTTAGTGAGTTATCTTATGTTGACGTGTTTGGGTAACTGCTCTGTTAAATCTCTCAGATCCTCGACAGTAAGATTTGGCTCGATCCCCCAAGGATCAAAGATGATCCCACCTGAACGCTTTACCCATGCTGCATTCATTCCTGGTGAAATGGCGCCGATGACATCGAACGGGTTACTGGAAACAAGCCAGGACTGACCGCCATGAGCTTTGGATTTTCTTAAAAAGTGACTGTATGCAGCAGGATTGGGTTTGAATGATTTTATGTCGTCCACACTGATGATATCGGTGAAATACGCTTTGATGCCGGCTGATTCCAATAAGCCTTCAACTGCACGTGTTGTGCCGTTTGAGAACGCAAACAGCCTGTAACCCCTTTGACTGAATGCTGAGAGACTCTCCCTAGCGTCCATGAATGCCGGCAAGGTTTTGTAGAAATCAAGCATGTGCTGCTTTTAACCGGCGGTCAGCGGTGTATTGAAGAACTCACACGCGTAATCTAGCGCATGGCTGGTACACACATCGAAGGTTACGTAGTTTTGCATGAGTCCGCGGCGAAACGATTATTCCAACTGTTTTTCCCGCCACTTATGTGAGAAGGCTTCAGCTTTGTCCTGAACCAGGTCGTTCAACTCCGACACGACTCCATGGGTATCGATCAAAGTACCGTAAACATCGAACGCCAGAGTGATTGCCATGGGTTCCCTGCCTCCGTATTCGTGGTCAGCGATGTATTTCAGCTCGGGTTTTCAATAAAGTTAACCTAACTTGCTATTTTTTTATTACGGCCTTCCATTTCCCGTCGGGTTGCTTGCAAAATATTGAATTTGATGTGCCCTCCTGCCCTTTTGCACGATTGGTGATTTTGAGCTTTTTGCAAAGTTTCCCGCTGCTTTTACCTGCTTTCAGAATCGTTAGTTTGCCTGAATTTCCGGAGTCGGGATTATCCCACATGACACTATCTCCCAATTCACGCTTTTCCAGTATGTCCCTGGTGGCCATTTTGGCAATCTCCCAATCCTGTTTCGTAAAATACCTTGCCGGTGAATTTTTCAGAAAATGCAGGTCGAAACCATGTGCTGATAACACTGTAAAAATCAGTGCGGCTGCAGAACCGAGGAGGATAATATGTTTCACAGTTTACTCCGCTTTCTAGTGTGAATTCTGAATCTATGTGGACGAGTGAGAAATTTATTCCATAAATAGGTTATGGTTGAATATGTTCCTCAGGTAATCTTGATACAGATCCTGCAAATTAACCTATTATAGATATACTCATATTATCAGAGGCGTTTTTGTTCAATAGCTGTATGCCTATAATCAACTATCATACAGCAGATATCTTTTGAAATGATAAAAATATTATAAACAACTTAATCATATCCTGAATAATTATATAAACAGATCAACATGGATACTCCCGGCTGTTGATTATCCAGGTTTGCACCACACAAGAGGTACCATTATGGAGGCCAGTAGGTTTTTGACTGTCCATTATCTGGACGGTTCCAGTGAGACGTTCACCTTTCCCAAGCAGGCCAAGGATCAATACGATCAGATGAGCAAGCTGCATGATGCAATGACGACTGATCGCCTGGTTATCGAAGCGGACAGCAGCTTGCATGTCATTCCCCTAAATGCTGTCAAACGCTTCGAGTTTTCTCCGTTACCCGACAAGCTACCCGGCGGGATTATTCGGCACGCAAGCTTGAATATACCTGGTTAAACAACTGGTCGCTCAAGCCATCCATCTTCACCATGAAATAACGTGCGGAATAACAATAGGCAAAAGGGCGTGATCGGCCCTCCATGCGGTCTGCTTCAAGTGGCCATATCAGTGCACTGCATAGTGGTGTTGTACTGGTAAACCCCTGCTTAACGGTGATTTGTTTCAGACCAATACGGCAAACAGTCAAGGCAAATCAGGGGAATATTTAATATGAAAAGCACTATTGCCACCTACACATTATCTGCAGGATTATTCGCAACTGCGGGGGCGATAGTTTTTTTCACCATTGAGTTGTCGAATATACGCCAGGACCTTCCCGCCATTCTCGCTCAGGTCGAAAATACGAGCGAGAAAGTTGATCCGATACTCGGTGAAATAAAGGAGATAAGAAAACTCATACCGCCGATTCTGCATGAAGTCGACGCGACCCGGTCACAAATTCCTCCCATACTCACTGAAATCGAGGCGATTCGTCAGAATATTCCCCCCATTCTCAATGAGGTGGAGGAAACACGGAAACTCGTCCCACCCATACTTGCAGAGGTTTCAAACACCATAGAGACAATTCCGGATATTTTAAAGACCTTGAACTCTGTTTCGGCAACAGTCAAACAAACTAATAAAGAGATAGCCAGGACACGACTGCTTGTTCCGGAAGTACTCAAGGAGGTCAAGGCGGTTCGTAAGGAAATCGGGGCCGCCCGCGAGTCGATTCCCATGACGCTGGACCGTGTGGACAACCTACTGGCACAAGCGTCGGCTACCGGTCAGAAGGCCTCTGAAGGTGCAATTACCGGTGTATTTACCGGCGTAATCACGGCGCCTTTCCGTGCACTGATCAGTCTCGGGGAAGCGGCTAAAGGTGCTGCCGGTGGCGATGGAATTTATCTTGAAGGCGAGGATTTGAAAATTGCCACTGACACAGCTGTTGTTTTAACCAAATCAAAAAAAGGCTCGACTAAATCGTGGAAAAATCCGAACAGCGGTAAACGCGGAAAATTCACCTTGCTTTCGAACTACCTGGAAAACAACCTTGAGTGCGTTACGATGCGGCATCAAGTCTGGTCAGGTGAGGAAATGATTATAGAGAGAGTCTTCGATGCATGTCGAAAGAACGTAAATTCACCTTGGGAGCTTAAACAATAGTTAACTCGCGATAAACCATATCACGATAGGTCATGGTCTCCACGCTTCCTAGGCTTAGCTGAAGGACGTTAACGTATTCAAGATAGCCCACCATGGAAGCAACCGAAATGCAACGCGGACATTTCATCGCAAGGTGACAGCGGATACCCATGTGATCTCCGCAAACGGTCATCCAGATAATCCGGATCCTTCGGCGCTGATCTGGATTGTGGAAGCGGCACGGGACGGTCACGCAAAATCAAGATTGAAGCGACCAATCGAACGAGTTCGCTGGATAAATTGGAACAGGAATACCCGCCATGAGATTATGGTTATCAGCTCTGGGTGATGACCCTTTTTCAATTGGTGGCTGTCAGAACGATTTAATGTTCTGAGAAGACTGCCGTTAAATTGACAAGAACTCATAGACAAATAAGTCCATGTTTTAAGATGATCTGGACATTTGATTTTATGATATCGCTATCATAATGATTTTTTTAAGTAAAACGACTGACTTCGAGCATGCATTTCACTACTCTGCTGATTGAGCCGCCCGGCATTGACTCTCAACTGACCAATCTGATGCTTGCACCGGAAAAATTTCTGGTCAAGAATGCCGAATGCGGTCCGAAGGCCTGGAATCTGATCATCGAGAGCGATCCTCCGGACCTGGTGATTGTCGATACAGACCTTCCCCTGAACGGAAATGTCCATATCGGCGCAAGGCAGCTGATGGAGCTAATGTCGAGACGGCCCGGCTGGCGAAAAATACCCAAACTTGTACTCACCTCAGATAGAAGTTCCAGCATTTTTCAGCAAACCACAAAGAAAAATGTCTGTGCCACCATATTGAAGCCTTATGATCCCCGCAGATTTATTCAAGAGGTTTTTCATTGCATCAGCAAACGATTGGATGCGCATATCAAAGAGATTAACCGGCAACGCATTCAGCTTGGTACGCAGATAAAGAATATCACTCAAATGCTGAACCAGGGGGATACCATTAACCTCAATAATAGACTCGGAACTATCCTTGCCGAAATCGAGGACCACTTTGCATTTGAAGAACAGTACATGTCGCAACACTTTTATCCCGATTTTGTCGAGCATCAAAAAGGACACAAACAGGTGTTGACGAATGCAGCCAAATTGATCGATGAGATCTGTGCCGGCAGTCCGGTGATCGCCGATCAAAAAATCAAACAACTAAGCACTGATGTCTTTGACGTCACTGATGACAAAAAATATATCGGCTTCCTCTATGATTTACTCGAGTCTCTGACAATAAATTTGAAAACAGTTGATTTTGTTAAAAAATAACGTCGGCCCTTCACTCGTCATCAACCATGTTTTCACGTAGCTCAGTTGTGAGCTGTACAGCAGAGATCCCGGCCCTGAGATCCGATAAATCTCAGCATTTTCCTCCTGGAATGTGAGTTCCGGCGGTCAACGCTTCATTGTTTGCGTATACAGAGTCACCCGCCTATGTACGCATACATTGAATCGACACGCGCCGGTTTCAGATGTCCGCCTGTGATTGCTTGTTGCTGTACTCCGGCACACTCATGGCGACTGGAAACCTCGTCGCCATGGCGATCTCCTTGCGTGCTTGGCGAACCACTGTAAACGCGGAGGTCAACGCAAGACTGGATATCATTACAGCGACAATCAGATCCGGCCAGCGCGTCCCGGAACCCAGGACCCCCAAAGCGGCAACGATGATGGTCAAATTGACGATCGCGTCATTACGGCTGCACAGCCATACAGAGCGCATGTTTGCATCCCCATCACGGAAGGTGTAAAGCATCAATGCAACGCTCAGGTTGGCGCTCAACGCCAGCAAACCGATGATGCCCATGGTATAGGGTTCGGGTGCGACGCCATACAAGGCCACCCAGGCGCTTTTGCCCAGTACGAACAGGCCGTACCCCCCCCCATGGTTATACCCTTTACCAGAGCCGCCCGGGCCCGCCACATCAATCCCAATGACAACACGGTCAAAGACAATGCATAGTTCGCGGCATCACCGGCGAAGTCGACCGCATCCGCCAGCAGGGACACGGATCCGGCATGCAAGCCGCCCGCGATCTCCACCGCGAACATGATGGTGTTGACGATCAGGGCCACCCACAACGCCTTGCGGAATCGAGGATCGACAGATGCGTGGTCAGATGAACAATTATCTGAAGAACAGCACGCGGGCACGGCATTTCCCCCCGACTGATTCTATAAGATTATTTGAAACCATGGAGCCACTCCAAGGTCAATAGTGTAATCTGTCTGAAATTTCCTGTAGTGAGAACCAAGGGGATCGGCTATGCGTATTGGCGAACTGGCGAAACGTGCCGAAATGAAGACCGATACGGTGCGTTACTACGAAAAGGCCGGCTTGTTACCGCCACCGCCGCGGCGTCATAACGGATACCGGGACTACGGCACGCTCCATCTCGAGCGTCTCGCCTTCATCCGCCATTGCAGGGCCTTGGACATGTCGCTGGCGGATATTTCCCGCCTGTTGGAGTTCGTCACCCACCCCGATGTGAAATGCGATGCCATTGATCGGCTTATCGATGGCCAGCTCATTCAGGTACAGGCACGTATCGCAAGCCTGCGCACCCTGGAGAGTCAGTTACTGGCACTGCGTGATCAATGCCATGATCAGAAAACCGCCGGTGAGTGCGGCATATTGCAGGAACTGGTTGCCGCCGCACATGACGAGGGCTGTGTTTGCCACCCCGCATCGATCGGCGGGACCGATACCGATGATCACGCCTCAATCCCCGAAGACGGCCATGATTAGATTGTCTGTCCCAGCGATCATTCCCTGCAACATCCCTACCCTTTAATATCCCCATATTTAGTAGATTTACTGAATCAACTATTTTGATTAACGTCAAACGAATCTTTTTTAACTGTGGTCAAATCGCCGTGATTACACATAGATTTCAGCAGGCTCACCTGTATGACGACATGATTCCAATCCGATGTTAAGGCCAATTATCCTAATCTGCCTCTCCATTCTGCCAACGTTGAGTCCCGCTTTCGATTTTGAAAACGGTGAAGAGATCAATGAGGTATGCGCCGGCTGTCATGGCCGCGATGGGATGGGAGACAAGGAAAAGGCGGTGCCGATGCTCGCCGGCCAATATACAAACTATCTTTGGCGGCAGATGAAAAAGTACCGGGAGAAGATCCGTATTCACGACGAGGATGCACCGGACGACGAGCTGCTGTCGGATTTCACTGATGACGAACTGACCGATATATTCGCCTATCTCTCCATCCTCGATGACTGAGCGGGAATCGTGTATTCGGTTAAGTGCCTGCACCCAGCAGCGGCACGCCCTGCCGTACCGTGATAAAGCGATAGGGTACTGAGATCTTTCCCTGCCCACTGTCAATAAGCACCCTGGCCTCCCACGCCATGGCGTCCCAGACACAGACCGGCAGCATTCCCTCCCCACTGAACTCTGTCGCAGAGTCATGCTGCAGTTTGAAGCGGTTGAAGCCCATGTGCATATCCACGCCGCTGAAATCGACCTCGATGCTATCCGCCCGCAGGTCTTGAACCCTGACATGCACCTTGAGCGGTTTCATCGTCGGCAGTTCCCTGGGTTCGATGGAAAGACTGACCTGACCGCCTTGATCCAGCCTGGTGACACAGGGGCCGGCCCGCAGATCGCACATCGGATCGGCAGTCAGTTCGACCACAATATCGGGAAACAGGATCGGCCAGGCCTTAATCAGCGCGACAACCGATGCAACGATCAGTAGCATACCCAGCGACGCCCACAAGGTTCCGTTGGATTTATCCGCAGACGGCATGAACTGTGGCCCTAAGGCAAATCACTTCGCTTGAACATAAAAAACCCCAGACCGGCGCAGGCCGTACCCAATGCGACGGGATAGAGCATTGCGTAGGTGATGTAGCCACTCTGTCCGAAGTTATCCAATATCACGTAGGCGGTGGGTCCCAGCAGCACCAGTTGGGGATCGAACAGCATCATGGTAGCGGTGCGGAATACCTGCATCGGATTGGTGAGGGCGATCGCCACCGCCGTCTCCGGCGGCAGATGTTCCTGGATCAAAATCCCCAACAGGATCAGGTCGAGAAACAGCAACAGGGTCAACCAGACCACAAAGGCGGCGCCCTGGGCCACATCGGTGCTGCGTGTCAGGGTGGAGATCAACATACCGATCCCCAGAAAGCACCAGGCCAGGGCCATCAGCAGACCGCTGTAATAGAGCAGCAGATGCCAGGGCACCTCGACTCCTTTGACCGTTCCCCAGGCTGTGGCGCCGAGCATGGCGAGAAAGACCGGCAGAAAAACGACGAAGAAGCGGCCGAAAACACGTCCCCAGAACCAGGCGCTGAGTGTGATCGGCAGTGACAGCAGATATTCGAAGACACCCGCCTCCCGGTCACCGGCCACCGACCTCACGGTAGTGATCAGGACAAAGATTGGCAGCATCGCCATGGAGAGTTGGATGTAGGTGATCAACAGCCGCGAAAGGCCGGTAAAACCCATGATGCGCGACTCGGCCAGGCCGAAGGCGAACAGGATGACCACCAATCCACCGAATACCGTGGCGTAGACCATGAACCAGCGCGCCCGCAGGGACTCAATGATATCGGTGTAGGCGGCGAGCCAGAGATATTTCATGGATTTTCGACTCCCGTTCGATGAGAGAAAGTTATTACCGTCATCATTCACTCCCCGCCTCTTTCCGTATCCTTTGTTTTATCACGCGCTCTGCGCGCTTCCTGTTCCTTGAGGCGTTCCAGCAGATGGGCCGTGTGTATCTGGTTCTGCTGCTCCACACTGCGGATATGCTCCTTCGCCTGGGCGAAGTTGAGTCCGTCGGGCGCCGCCTCCGTTTGTGCGCCCAGGCCATATTCCATGGGTGTGTGATGGCCTTTCACATAGATTGCCCGGGTGGCATCGATCCATTCCCCACTTCGATGATCGGTGACCCAAATCTCGGTTCTGGGGTCCTGTTGCCAGGCTTTTTCAGATAACCACAAGACAGCGCAGCCGATATCATCGAAGCGGGCTACTGCCGATCGTTGTTTGTGCGGTGGATAATAGCGGATCTGGGCCGAGTGATGGCGATCACTCAATACCATGCGACAGCGTTCGCAGGCATCCCTGTCCCATTTAATCGCCAGGGGACCGCTAGCGCTGTCTCCCGAACAGCCGATCAGCGGGAACACCGCTGCCAGCATCACCGCCAGAAGCAGAGATCTAACCCGGATATTTCATCCATTTGCCGATACTGGCACGAGGAGAAGGCCGGGACGAGAAACAGGATGATACCGGCTCCAAACGCCCCGATTTCTGGCTGACAGGCACAGCTTCCCCTTACCCCGTTATTTATCAACGTGCCGGGGCAGCACTCATCGCGTGCTATCCTGGCTCCAGCCGTTCGGCCACACTGAAGAACAATGCCTGGTAAGGAAAGACACTGGAGAGCAGGAAGCGGACACGCCGGGTATTGCGTATCACCACCGCACCCACTTTGAGTAGTTTAAGCCGCAGCGTGCCGACCTGGGTCTTGGCCAGTTCTGTACCCTGTAAGGCCAAGCGGCGAATCGCTTCCATCAACACATAGGCCAGGCTGGAGAGCAGCAAGCGAAACTGATTGGTCCACCAATGATGTGCACTGGTGCGATCGGCAAACAGCCCCAGCTGTTGTTCCTTGATGCGGTTTTCCATCTCGCCCCGCGCACAATAGACGTCGTCGTAAAGGGTTTGGGCATCGCCGTTGAGGTTGGTGACGACAAATCGGGGATTACGCCCTCGCTCACTCACCTCCAGCTTGGCGATCACCGCGCGTCGACGGCGCCAGCTGCGTGCACCGTAGCGCAGGCCAAGGAAGACGCGTTGCTTCTGTCCGTTGGCCTTGAAGCATTGCTCGACTGCAGTGAAGTCTTCCTCGATCATCCGTTGCAGGCGGTGGTTGCGCGCCAGGCCTACGATGTAGCCAATGCCATGGCGTTCACACCAGCGCAGCATGCGGTGACGACAGAAGCCCGAGTCGGCTCTCAGGATGATCCGCACCGCCGGCCACGCCTGACGCAAGCGTTTGACCAGCAGGGCGAGGATCGCCCACGCATGTTTCGCCCCGTCGATCTTGCTCGGGCGCAAATAGCTGACCAGCAGTTGTTCGCCGCAAAACACGTACAACGGGAGAAAGCAGTAGTTATCGTAGTAACCGTGGAAGAAGCGGCCTTCCTGCAGGCCGTGAACCCGGTCATCGGTGGCGTCGAAGTCCAGGATCAACTCCTCGGGTGGCTCGGCAAACGAGGCGATGAACTGCTCGATCAGGACCTGATGGATCGCGACAGCGGTTGCCCGATCTGACCGATTCTCCAGGCGACAGAGCGTGGGTGAACTACCCAGTGCCTGATCCTGTTCCACGGCCGTCTGAAAGGCCAAATCTTGTCGCAGACTGTCGTGATCGTTGAGGTCTTCATAGCCCTGGCACAGGGCATAGACCCGCTGGCGTAGTAGAGAAATCTGATCATGTTGCACATAGCGGCCATCGCGTGGATCAGCGAGAGTGTCATTGACGCCTTCAAGCAATCCCAGCCGTCGGTCCGCTTGTCGTAGCAACAACACGCCGCCATCACTGCTGATATCACCACCGGAAAAATCCGCTTCAACCTGGCGGCGTTTTACCGCTGGAAAAGCAAAACGACCTTGGGTACATTCTGTCACAGGCAAAACCTCGTTCAATTTCAGCCTAAGTAACTGAATTCTATTGAACTACACGGGTTTTACCCTCTTTATTTGTGAAATATTCGGGCTAGAGAAGCCAGTTCCGTCTCTTACGGGGTACCGAATTGTCCTTTCGATTTCGGTCTCGAAGAGTTGTATCGGCCTGGGGCGCAAATGCAGCGGAAAAATCTGCAGATGATTTGCTGGGTACTCGATAGGATAAACCCCCGTTCCGATATGTAGCTCTACCTAGTCAGCGAAACACGACGCGCAAGGCACGAGTTTGCGCTAGCATAGACTAATAGTCTGACGCGTCGTCGCAAATCGTAAAGCACCCCGCGCCGAAAAGGTGCCGCATAGCCGAATTAGCCCTTTTCGGTCCGCGCCGGATACCATCGTCGCGCGAAATGCTCATCGACAGTGTCACCGCGTGCTCTTTTCGCGTTGCCAATTTTGGAGATAACTATGAGCCTGACTGTGAAAGTTTTGGTTGGCATGCTGCTCGGCATCGTCGTTGGCCTTGCTATAAACCTGCTGGGAATCAATTCTTCCGGCTCCTTTGTCAATCAGTATGTTGTCGATGGCGCTTTTTTGGTCATCGGTAAGATGTTCGTGAATGCGCTCAAGATGATGGTAGTTCCACTGGTGCTGTTCTCGCTGATCTGCGGCGTCTGCGGTATCGGTGACGTGCGTCTCCTGGGCCGCATCGGCACCAAGTCGTTCGTGCTCTATATGTTGACCACCGCAGTCGCAATCGCCACGGCGTTGCTGATCGCAGGCAGTCTCGGTATCGGGCGGGGCATGAACGCGACCACGAACGCCGCATTTAACGGCAAGGAAGCTCCGGCTTTGTCGGATGTACTGATCAACATCATTCCGAGTAATCCGATCAGTGCGATGGTCAGTGGTGAGATGCTTTCGATAATCTTCTTCGCCATTTTGTTTGGCATTAGCCTCCTCATGGTCGGCAAGAAAGCCGCCTCGGCGATCGAGTTCATCGAGATCATGAACGAAGTAATGATGAAAATGGTTGGCCTGATCATGGTGTTGGCGCCCTATGCGGTGTTCTGTCTGATGGCTAAGGCAATGTCCGACTTGGGGATGGAGTTGCTCGGTCAGTTGATCGGCTACGTGGCAGTTTTGATCGCCGTGCTGTTGTTCCACCTGTTCGTTACGCTACAGGTCGCGCTGAAGCTGTTGTCCGGCCTAAGTCCGATAATATTCCTGCGCAAGATGCGCAACGTACAGGTATTCGCGTTCAGTACTTCCAGTTCAAATGCGACGATCCCCGTAACACTGCGCACGGTGACCGAACGCCTAGGCGTCAACAACTCAGTGGCGTCGTTTACGGTGCCGTTCGGTGCCACCATCAACATGGACGGCACCGCAATTATGCAGGGAGTCGCCACAGTGTTCATCGCCAACGTCTACGGCGTCGAACTCGGTATCGGAGGCTATCTAACCGTGATTCTGATGTCGGTACTCGCCTCGATTGGAACCGCCGGCGTGCCCGGCGTAGGACTGATCATGCTGTCGATGGTGTTTGCTCAGGTCGGTCTACCCGTTGAGGGAATTGGTCTGATCCTCGGTGTCGATCGTCTTCTTGACATGATTCGCACCGCGGTAAACGTCTCAGGCGATGCGGTCGTGTCCAGCATCGTTGCACAGAGCGAGCGAAAACTCGATATGTCGGTATTTAACGATCCCGACGCCGGCTTTTTCGACACTGCGGATGTGCACCTCGACGAGGAAGTCGAAAGGGATCTAGCACGGGTAGTTCAGGCAGCACACGACAAGTAACGGCCACGGCGCCGAAATTCAACGGATTGTTGCGGTCTCCAGTCCGTGTTCGTTCGCGGAATCGCACATCGGAAAGCGGTATGGGCATCGGACGCTGATATCCGAGGTCAGGCGGTGCCCGGTCTAAAAACTCGTTAAACGCGGCAAGTTGGTCCCTCAGCAGCGAGGAAATCCTAGTGAGCAGAGCAGGCGAAAGGTCGGCTTTGTGTATCGAGCGACGGTGCGCTGAGCAGGATTATAGAGTCCAGACCTCGTCGACGTGCGCTTCCTAAGTCAGGTCGGCTTTAAATATTAGTGGCTTCTCCTTAAAAGCGGACCCGAGTGTTGGGCGCTGCAGCAACAGTTCCAGGCGCTCTTCAGCCATCTGCATCGACGTAGGCAAGGGACTGGATCGCAGCGAGAGCGGACGTGGCCGACAGGACTATGTCGAAAGAGAACGACTGGAAAGCAGGCGGCCTAATTCGCCGGAGCGGGGGCTTGGTCTATCGGCTTTATTGCTAGCTATACGCCGAGGTGGCCGTGCCGAGATCATAGCGAGACCCGCTTATCCCGACCAAAAAGGCGCCGCAATCAAAATTGTTTGGATGCCACCAGCATCAGACTAGTTTGGTTTTAACTACGTGTAATAGTAGTCAAATGACAATATGCTGCAATATTTCACGTGTCGGTCGAATGCCGAATGTTAGCTTGATACTGAAGCTTAACCGCGACTCTACGGCGGAGCTGACAAGACTAGCCCGCATGTTTCATCCGTTTTTAAATTTAGCCGGTGATATGGCCAAGCTTGGATGGTTTGCCCTCACTGGGAACCAAACCTCTATCAAGCCCTGATTTTCCACCCTCCGGGCAGACTCCCCCTTACCCCCATTGTTGATCAACGTGCCGGGGCAGCACTCTGCCGGGCTATCCCGGCTTGAGTCGGGCCGCCACCTGGAAAAACAGCGCCTGATAGGGATAGGTGCTGGAGAGCAGGAAGCGGATCCGTCGCGTGTTGCGAATGATGACCGCCCCGATCTTGAACAGTTTGAGCCGGATCGTGGTCATCTGTGCACGCGCCAGTTCCGTGCCCTTCAGCGCGAGGCGCCGGATGGCCTCCATCAGCACATAGGCCAGACTGGACAGCAGTAGACGAAACTGATTGGCCCACCAGTAATGCGCGCTGGTGCGATCGGCGAACAGCCCCAGTTGCTGCTCCTTGATTCGGTTCTCCATGTCACCACGGGCGCAGTAGAGGTCATCGTAAAGGCGCTGTTTGTCGCCGGCCAGGTTGGTGACGATGAAGCGTGGATTTGGCCCCTTGTCGGTGACCTCCAGTTTGGCGATCACCTTGCGACGCGTCTTCCAGGTGCTGGCGGCATAGTGAAACTGAAAGAATTCCCGCATCTTCATGCCGGTTCGCTTCGCCAGTTCCTCAACCCACTGCATGGGCTCACGGATACACCGCAGCAAGGCGTCATTCTTGGCGATGCCCACGATATAGCCCACAGCGTTGCGCTCGCACCAGCTGAGCATGTGGTGACGGCAAAAGCCGCTATCGCCCCGAAAGATGATACGCACTTCAGGCCAAGCCCGGCGCAGGCGTTTGACCAACAGCGCCAGAATCGCCCAGGCATGCTTGGGCGCATCGATCCGGCTGGGCCGCAGATAACTCACCAGCAGTTGATCGCCACAAAAGACATACAGGGGCAGGAAGCAGTAGTGATCGTAGTAGCCGTGAAAGAAGCGGCCTTCCTGGCGGCCATGCACCGGATCATCCGTGGCGTCGAAATCCAGGATCAGCTCATCGGGTGGTGCATCATATGAGGCAATGAACTGCTCGAGCAGTAGGTTGTGGACATCAACGGCAACCCGGCGATCGACCCGGTTCTCCAGCCGACAAAGTGTCGACTGGCTGCCCAGTACCTCCTCGCGTTCGATCGAGCTCTGTAGGGCCGGGTCGGTGCGTAGTGTCTGATGGTCGTTCAGATCTTCATAACCCAGGCAGAGCCCATAGACTCGCTGGCGCAACAGGCTCAACTGGCTGTGTTCAATATAGCGGGGATCTCGCGGGTCGGGGATGACCGCATCAACCGCCTCGAGCAATCCCAGACGCCTGTCGATCTCACGCAGCAGCAACACGCCGCCGTCCGAGGTGATATCGCCACCGGAAAACTCGGCTTGAACCTTACGGCGTTTTAGCCCGGATATTTCATCCATTTGCCGATACTGGCACGAGGAGAAGGCCGGGACGAGAAACAGGATGATACCGGCTCCAAACGCCCCGATTTCTGGCTGACAGGCACAGCTTCCCCTTACCCCGTTATTTATCAACGTGCCGGGGCAGCACTCATCGCGTGCTATCCTGGCTCCAGCCGTTCGGCCACACTGAAGAACAATGCCTGGTAAGGAAAGACACTGGAGAGCAGGAAGCGGACACGCCGGGTATTGCGTATCACCACCGCACCCACTTTGAGTAGTTTAAGCCGCAGCGTGCCGACCTGGGTCTTGGCCAGTTCTGTACCCTGTAAGGCCAAGCGGCGAATCGCTTCCATCAACACATAGGCCAGGCTCGACAGCAGCAAGCGAAACTGATTGGTCCACCAATGATGTGCACTGGTGCGATCGGCAAACAGCCCCAGCTGTTGTTCCTTGATGCGGTTTTCCATCTCGCCCCGCGCACAATAGACGTCGTCGTAAAGGGTTTGGGCATCGCCGTTGAGGTTGGTGACGACAAATCGGGGATTACGCCCTCGCTCACTCACCTCCAGCTTGGCGATCACCGCGCGTCGACGGCGCCAGCTGCGTGCACCGTAGCGCAGGCCAAGGAAGACGCGTTGCTTCTGTCCGTTGGCCTTGAAGCATTGCTCGACTGCAGTGAAGTCTTCCTCGATCATCCGTTGCAGGCGGTGGTTGCGCGCCAGGCCTACGATGTAGCCAATGCCATGGCGTTCACACCAGCGCAGCATGCGGTGACGACAGAAGCCCGAGTCGGCTCTCAGGATGATCCGCACCGCCGGCCACGCCTGACGCAAGCGTTTGACCAGCAGGGCGAGGATCGCCCACGCATGTTTCGCCCCGTCGATCTTGCTCGGGCGCAAATAGCTGACCAGCAGTTGTTCGCCGCAAAACACGTACAACGGGAGAAAGCAGTAGTTATCGTAGTAACCGTGGAAGAAGCGGCCTTCCTGCAGGCCGTGAACCCGGTCATCGGTGGCGTCGAAGTCCAGGATCAACTCCTCGGGTGGCTCGGCAAACGAGGCGATGAACTGCTCGATCAGGACCTGATGGATCGCGACAGCGGTTGCCCGATCTGACCGATTCTCCAGGCGACAGAGCGTGGGTGAACTGCCCAGTGCCTGATCCTGTTCCACGGCCGTCTGAAAGGCCAAATCTTGTCGCAGACTGTCGTGATCGTTGAGGTCTTCATAGCCCTGGCACAGGGCATAGACCCGCTGGCGTAGTAGAGAAATCTGATCATGTTGCACATAGCGGCCATCGCGTGGATCAGCGAGAGTGTCATTGACGGCTTCAAGCAATCCCAGCCGTCGGTCCGCTTGTCGTAGCAACAACACGCCGCCATCACTGCTGATATCACCACCGGAAAAATCCGCTTCAACCTGGCGGCGTTTTACCGCTGGAAAAGCAAAACGACCTTGGGTACATTCTGTCACAGGCAAAACCTCGTTCAATTTCAGCCTAAGTAACTGAATTCTATTGAACTACACGGGTTTTACCCTCTTTATTTGTGAAATATTCGGGCTAAACCACATTGATGCTGCTCCCCTGGTTCAGCAATATCCCCTGCCCTTCCGCCTCGGAGATCTCTAGGTTCGAAAGCAGCGCGGCATAGCGGGAGAGCAGACTGAGAAAACGCAGGCGATCCGGTCCGGCAATCGTGCCCTGCCACACCAGCCCCGCTTCCACATCTCTGAATCCCCACTCGGCGATGGCCTTGGCAAACGCGGCTTCGGGTTGCAGCAGCCGTATAGCGCAGTTGAGTTGTGATGAGAGTTCCACCAGATCGGCCACCCGGTCATCCAGGACGATCTCTCCCTGGTCCATCTCGATCACCCGATTCACCAGGGTGGCCACCTCATCCAGCCGATGGCTTGATATCAGCATCGCCGCCCGCTCCTTCTTCTCCGCCAGGAGCTTGAAGAAGATATGCCTTGCTTCCGGATCCAGATTGGCGGCTGGCTCATCCATCACCAGCAACTCACTCTCTCTGCCCAGTGCGATGGCGATCAACAGTTTCTGTTTCTGACCGCCGGAGAGCTTTACAAAAGCGTGATTGTGAAAACGCCCGGCATCGAAGCCGAGTTGCTCCGCCACGCCGATCATGCGTGCCGGATCGCTGTCGCACAGGGTGGCGGAGAAACGGACCAGTTGTCCCACCGGCATGTGCAGGGGTGGCGGCAGTTGGGGCACAAAACCCACCTTTGACAACACCTCACGGCGATTCTGGCGTGGATCCATTCCATCCACCAACACCCTGCCCTCGCAGATGTATTCGCCGAGCAGGCAGCGGATCAGGGTGGTTTTCCCCGCCCCGTTGGAACCGACCAGGGCAACCCGGTGACCCCGTTCGATGGTGAGATCGATGCCCTTGAGTACCCGATGCCGGCGGAATCGCTTGACGATGTTTTCAAATTGGATCATAGCGTGTATCCGGTTCCTGTCTGCACTATTTGAGCATCTTACTCAGCCCTTTGACCTCGAAGGTAAGAGAGCTGGTGGGACAGATATCCACGCACATGCCGCAGCGGGTGCAATCGGATGTCACATCCTGGTTTACTTCCGCCGCGCCGTTACGGATGGTCAGGTCCAGCACATGCGGTACAAGACAGACCTTTCGACAATCACCTTCATGGTGGCAGGCTTCGGCATTGTACTTGACCCGCACCGGTGAGAACACGCCCACCATGCCATAGGTCACACCGATGGGACAGATATATCGGCACCAGGCCCGTCGTGAGTAGAAAACCTCGAACAACAGCAAAAACCCGACCCATGCCAGCGCGATACCCGGTCCGTATATCAGCGCCCGGCTGAGTATGCCGGTGGGCGAGATGGTTTCGAAGACGGTATAGCCGGTGAGCAGCGCCAACAGTGCGAAAATGACATAGAAGACACTGCGCACCTTGCGGCTGAAGGTGCGATTCTTGATGATCTTTTTTTTAACCAGCCAGAGATGCAGATACTCGGCCCATTCCGACAGCAGATGGTAGGGGCAGACCCAGGAGCAGAAGGTCCGTCCTCCCAGCAGCATCCACATAATAAAGACCGTCACCATGCCGATCACCAGATTGAGCACGATATGCTTGTAGGCCAGTGCGACCTGCAAGGCCGCGTTGAGATCGGCAAAATGAAAACCAACGACACGGGCACCGGTGAGCGAGCCCTCCACCAGTTGAACGTCGAAATAGAATGAAGCCACAAAAAGCAGGTTCACGACAATCAGGGTCGCCCAACGGCGTTTCTGCCATTTTTTGAGGAAGGTGCTGCCTTTGTGCTCGATGTGAAGCGCTTCCAGATCCGCTTTGGAGAGCTTGCCCATCTTCCCTTCATAGATCGCCCTGACCTCGGGGCTCTGCTCGTCCTTGCCGGGCCTGGGGATCTTGTAGCCGAAGACCTGTAACAGAGAGTCTTTGATATACCGCATCTCAGCCCTCTATCACCGTATCGGCGTTTTTATCCAGATCGATAACGATGGCGGCGCTCTCGACCGGGCAGATCATCTCACAGACACCACAACCCACACAGCCCTCCTGAACCACCGGTTTCATTCTGTTCACACCATCCCCCAAGTCGACAGGCTCAAGTGTGATGGCGTGTTTAGGGGGGCATTCATTCCCCACCTGCTGAGCCACCCGGGCAAGCTGCTGTTGATCACTGTCTGATGCATTTTCTTCGCACTGGGTAATACGGATCTCGATGGGACACTGACGCACACAGAGGTCGCAGACCTCAAGATCATAGGGATAGTCGGCAACCGGTATGGGGTTCCAGCGATCGACCTCCTCATAACGCAGCAGTCCCGGGTAGTCCGGTCCCCTGGCCAGCCCTTTAAAGCCTTTTCCCTGCATGGCGAGACATGCCTTGGGACGTGAGAGCCTGGCGAAGCCCATGCGGGTATCCGCCGGATAGTCCAGGTCATGGGTCAAGGCGCCTGTGGGACAGGCCAGAACGCACTGCAGGCCGTCACAGGAGAAGTCGCAGGCCTGCGCCCTGGCATCGATATAGGGAAGTCCGATTCCGAAACCGTCGGGCAGGTCGGCCAGTTTGATCGCCTCCACCGGACAGACCTGAACACATTGGCCACATTTGATACAGGAGGCGAAGAACTCCTGCTCGTCTTGCGGGGTTTTCAAGGCGCCGGGTGGACGCAGCCGCATCGCCTTTCCCTGGATGACCGGCACGAATCCCAGCAACGAGATACCGACCACGCCGGCGGTCAAGACGGTGGCGCGCAAAAACTCACGGCGGCTCTGTTCCCTGCGCTTGGGCGTCAGAGGCCGTTTGTTTCTCTTTTTCGCCGTTTTTCTCTCGCTCATCTCAATGATGACCTCTCAACGTCCCAGTGACTCGCGCAATGCCTTGTAGGCGTCGAAGGCCTGCTCAGTCTGTTCCGACGGTGATGCGGACTGCTCTGTCGTATCGGCATCGCCCGCCGACCCGGGGATGAGCGGCTCCGCTGTCAGTGTGGCAGCTGCCGTGCTCATCCGGGGTTGCTTGTCCCGCACCAGCATGTTGGGTTGCGTGAAAGGCGCAAGGCGTTCCAGAAAATCCATCACTTCGAGCACCGGGGATCCCTTGAAGAATCGCGCCGAAGGCACATCCATCCATATCCGGTCGGCATAGCTGAACAGCTCGTAAGGCTTGTCACCCACCTGGTCACGGTCGATATCGAAACCCTCGTAGTCATCCCAGTAGTTGGCCTGCCACAGATTGCGATTGGCCGTCTTGCCGCCGCCCGACACCGCCACTTGAGTGATATTGCCTTTGAAACTGTTGCCGATCAGATGATTGCCGGTCCAGTCGTTGAGAAACAGCACCCCGATACCGCTGTAGGCAATCAAGTTGTTTTCAATACGGTTGACGGAGTCCGGCTGAAACGGCGAAACATCGAGATAGAGACCGGTGGCGCAATAGAGCACCTGGTTGCCGGTGACCACCACATCGGAGGTCTCCTTGAAACCTATACCCATCCCTGTGGCGCCGGTGGCATGGGCGATGTAGTTGTTTTTCAAATGCACGCCGTCGCTGTACATGACGAATATACCGACAGAATTGTCTTCGTAATGGTTGTCTGCAACCTCGTTGTATTGAGAATACATAAAGTGGAGTGAATAACGACCCCCACGCGCGTCATTGCGTGCGATCAGGTTGTCCCGGGAGTACCAGACCACCGTATCCCTCGAGTTGCGGATAATATTGTCCGTAATCTTGTTGTCAAAGCTGTACCAGAGCCGGATGGCATCTCCGCGCACTCCGAGTTCAAGCGGCTTCGAGGAGATGTGATTGCCGCGCACGATATTGTTTTTCCTGATTACCCCTAAACCTCAGCCATTCTCAAGAGGCGATATGGCATAGGTGGAGTGCGAAGAGCGGCAAAAAGCAATCGTTCAATCATGGCGGGTAAATCGAAACGGCGGTTAAACCGATATTCGAACTCAGCAAGATAACGCGACACATGTTTATCTCGAATCGCATGAAAAGTACCCAACAGACTGTTTTTGACATTACCCAACATCGTGTTTACCCATTTGAAGCACGAATACTGGACACTTTGGCGCCCACCACCCGTCACCATGGGGTTATGATGGCAATCAGCGGTTGTCACGCCACTAAAGCACCAAAGCCCATCGGTAAAGACTTCGCTGCCAGGCATCAAGCAGGAGCGGGCGTAGCGGGCGATTTCACGTTTGCGGAAGCCCCTTACACGACGCAGTTGAATTTTCATGGGCCTGCCGTCCCGCGTCGTCTCAACAGCAGCTACGAAAGGGATTTTGTTGCGCGACCCACGACCACGCTTACCGGCTTGCTCGCCTCCGAGATAAGCATCATCCAATTCGATGCGACCGGCCAGTTTTTTTCCACGCTCACGTTCCATCATCACCTGCATCAACTTATGCTTGAGTCGCCAGGCCGTATTGTAGTTCACCCCGATTTCGCGGGAAAGTTGCAGCGCCGAGATACTTTTCTTGCGTTGGGTCAACAGATAGATCGCAAGTAACCACGTTCTCAGCGGCAGCTTGGTGCCATGGAAGATGCTGCCGGCGGTCAGGGAAGTCTGATGATGGCACTTGTGACATTGATATATCTGACGCTTTTTGAGTTCACAGCCTGTTGTGTTGCCGCACTCAGGGCAGACATAGCCCGTCGGCCAGCGCAAATCATACAATGCCTGTCGACACTGATCCTCGGTCCCATATTGTTCCAGAGAATCGTGCAAACCAAGACCTTTTTGAAATTGAATAGTATTTCTCGGCATGATGAAATCCTCTTTTATTCAGTAGGCTCCATTATGCTTGCACCACAGGCTCAATAGCTGAGCCTCAGGGGTAATCAGGTTGTTTTTTGACTGTTGCAGGTCGATACCGAAGAGGGTGTTATCGATCGCATTGTCTTTGATGACGTTGAAATCGCCACGCACCTGAACCCCGGAATCGATGGTGTTGTGAGACTCACCGGAGTTGGTCAAATGGAGATTCTTGAGGGTCGCGCCATCGGTTTCCAGGACGATAACCGATCCCTTACCCCCCGCGTCGATGGTGACTTTCCCCTGTCCGTCTATCGTCACAGGCTCGCTGATCGTGACCGGTCCAGCATAGGTCCCCGGTGATGGGACAAGGGTGCCGCCGGCCTCCGTCCGATCGACCAAGGCCTGGAAGGATGGATAGGCTGCCGATTCCGCAAATGCCTGAAAACCCAGCAGTGATAGCAACAACACAATAAAATGATGAATTTTGAATTTTAAATTATGAATTGATGGGTGTGCATGCGCGCGCAATCCATCAAAAAGATGTGAACGCAGTGAACACAACAAGTCAACATTCATAATTCAACATTCAAAATTTACTGTTTCAGTTGCTTGAACCTGAGCAGTGCGGCAACAGCCAAGATCAACGATGTGAGCAGCATCAGGCCAAACCCGATATAGGGATAGGAGTGGGTGGTGAACTGCGCCACCTTGCCATCGCCGAAGACCGTCGGCATGAAGGGTTTGACGGAAAAGGCGCCCATATCGTTCAAGGTATGTCCGTACCACCATAACCATGCGGAGTAATCGATAACGAAAAATACCGGCGGGGCGATGGGCACCAGTATCAACAACCAGTAGAGCATGCCACCGTTCCTGCGGGAACCGAAAACCACCAGGGCCATGGCGCCCAGAAGAGCGTAAAAGACCAGGTGAATCGCCAGCTCCAGGTTCTTCACCATCGGCACGATCTCTTGCGGATTGTTGAAATAGCGTCCAAGACTCTTGGCATAGTGCCACGTCATCACCTGAAAGGAGCTGCCGTCCCAGGGCGATAAACTGTCTGATTTCACCTGGTCGATGTCATAGGTCAGCTTGAGCTGCTCAATCAGGTACGCCTTTTCCGCGCCTGCCGATTTCGTACCGGCCTTCCTGGCCGCTTCCAACTCTGAAGGCAGAACGACCTCGACTCCGGATGCTTCCAGGGAATCTTTCAGAACACCGGTGACACCGCCAATCACAATTTCAGGTTCACCGGTTTCCCCCGAGGCCTCCTGATCCAGCGACGTCACCATTGCGCTGACATAACCCTTGTTCTGCAGGTTGAAACCGTTCTCGCCATAGAGCGTCATCGTCATCCAGGCGGCAATGCCGGTAAATCCGACAGTCAACACGATCATACGCTGCTTCGGCCTGGTGAAGATAAAGCCGATCAGCATGACGCCAAGGAAGGCCATCAAAAACTGACCGAACCCACGCTCCACAGGGCCGCCGGCCGCGATGGGATACATGCCCACATAGTGGTTGATGGTATCCATCTCATGTACACAATCCAGTGCCTCGTCTTCGACTATCTCCGCCTTTTCCTGTTTTTCACAGCCGTTGAATACCCCGTTCATATGGAAATGGATGCGTACTCCGTCCGGGAAGGATTCCTCGGGGTAATTGGGCGCCGTCAACGACACCCACCAGATAGGCGTGTAGAAAATCACGGCAAGCAGTCCCAATCCGATCAGGGTGAGCACTGCAACTTGAAGGGTTTGCTTAGACTGCATGGCGTATCTCTATGAAAGCGATTCAATTTCCAGTGGTAGGAATGATTGAGATAGTGAATTTCAGATCGGGCTGGGGAGTCAAGACCAATGCACTGCAGGGGTTTGAACCGCCTGTCGGGCATCACACCCCAGCCTGACCTGTACCTGAGTCGGACAAGCCCTGCAGAGAGAGGCATCCGCCATGATGACGGCTTGCCGGTTCAACAGGCCATGTCTGTCAGGCTGGATCAATCGTAGTCCGGATTTTGCCAATCCTTGGAGGGAGCAAGCAGATCCTTCGGCACCGGCAGTCTGGATACGTAGTTGATGACCATCTGCATATCCTTGTCGGAGAAGTTTTTGATCTGCTCCACCATGTCGGGGTTGGCATTGCGGCGTTTACCGTCACGAATCCACTCGAACTGACGCAGCATGTAGGCATAGTGCTGTCCGTGAATCTTGGGATAGAACTTTTCGTCATCCCCCTCACCGATCTCACCATGACACTGCACGCAGTTGTCATCGTACAGCTTTTTGCCTTGTTCGAATTCCGGGAACAGTTTATTCCAGGGGCCTTTACCGTTTTCCGGGTTCATCGGCAGCTTAGCGATATAGGCGGTGACATCGGCAACCAGCTGCGCAGCTTCGATTTCACCCGCATGATAGCCGGAAGCGGCCATGATCTGCTCGTCCAACGCAAACGGATACATTGTCGGATTGTCGCGGTTCTGGGCGCGAATATCGGCCAACTGCTTGATCAGTACGTTACGATGCTGTCCCGCCAATTGTGGGAAGGTACCGTCCGACAGACCCCAACCTTCCAAAAGATGGCAGGCCGAGCAGACTTCATAAACTGCAATCCCACGCTCGTTGTCGGGGGTCAGCAGCATCGCTTCATCCTTCTCGCCGCCGGCTTCGTTCCAGCCGGCCAGGGCACTGCTGCCGCATAAGATCATACCCAAAGCCGCGGTCAGGCTCTTCAATATCGGTTTTACATTCATCATTCGATTCTCCAGCCCCATGATCTGTCACTGGGGATAGTTCGGATTTGCCACCTTTTCAGGTGCTATGAATCAGGTTCTCTTGTGAAGCCGATTCTGCCCCTGAAAAGAGATGCTGCAGTGTGTCACAAGCTATATTAGAGCACTTTGATATACATCAACTGCCCCTGTTCGGCATCTTCTGATGGTATCAGCAGCAGATTCGCACTGAGCTTATAGCGTGCTCAACCAGTCAGCTATCGCACGCATCTCCTCTTCGGAAACAAGTCCCATGACACCCTTCATGGCTGCGGTCTGGCCATTACTGCGGGCACCGGATTTGATATCCATCATCTGATTGAAGGCATAGTCGGCATTCTGCCCGGCAAGCTTTGGATAGATAGGCATAATCGGTGTATTGGCATCTTTACCGTGACAGGACCAGCAGGTCTTGGTCTTGTAGAGTTCGGCTCCGTCGGCAGCCTGCGCCTGAGTGGCAATCCCTACAGCAAACAGCAGTGCAGCAGATGACAATGCGATTTTAACAATTTTCATCATATCGATTTCCTCTAGCAAATAAGGGCAATAGTCTTTACCGATAACATAACTCTATTGCAATCTGCAGTTAGACGAATTGAGCTATGTTAAATCAGATTCCTAAAAACCTCTGAAGTTTTATGTGAATTTTGTCCTCAACGTAGAAAGGGGCCGAACGGCCCCTTTCCACTCTCAGTCAAAAGACCTAAAGGACTATTTGACTTTCTTAGCGCCATGCTCCTCGAGGAAGGTCTTGGCGCGCAGTCCCAGATCAGCCGTCTTGACCTGATACTGCCACCATTGGCCCGCCCATAGAGTGGCGTTCTGAAAGTCACCCTTGGCCGCGAACGTCTCGGACTTCTTCTTCGCCTCTTCCGCGAAACCGAGCTGATCGGTGGCATCTTCCACAAGTGCTACAACTTCCGGGAAGTCTTTGTAGTTGTGGCTGGTAATGAAACCGACCACAGAGTCGATGACCGCCTGGGTGTCCAGATTGGTCTTGACCTGTTTCTTGTAGTCAGCCTCGGTGTACTTCGTTCCCTCTACCATCTGAGAGGTCTTGGCCACATAACCTTTCGGTTTGACCAGCAGATAGCCCTGCATCTCGAGATGGAGCGCCGAACAGAACTCGGTGCAATAGTAGGGAAAGACGCCAGCCTTATCGGCTTTGAAGGTGGCCGACACGGTTTTGCCAGGTTCGATGGAGAGATTCACGTTCTCGTTATAGAGCGCGAAACCATGAGTCTCGTCCTCAGCACGCTCCAGGTTTGTCAGATGGATAGAGACAGTGTCGCCCTCTTCCACTTCGATGATCTCAGGCGTGATGTGGGAACGGATAACCGTACCGTAGACATGCACTACGCCATTCTCATCCTTTACGACCTTCTCACGTCCCGCACGGGTCTTATAGGGAGACTTGGAGTCGGTACGGCTGTTCCAGTCCGATTTGTAGCGTACTGCCGGTTTCAGCTTGTCGGCCTTGATCGCCACAACATAGTGGGGTTCGCCCAGCGGCAGCGGCATATCGTAGAGCAGCTGCATCTTGTCGCCGCTGATATCGATCAGCTGATGGTTCTGCGGGTGCAGAGGACCGACAGGATTGAAGCGGTCGATGGCCAGCTTGTTCAGGGAGACCAGATACTTACCGTCAGGTGAAACAGAGTCGCCCTCCATCGCAACCAGATGGCCGATATTGTAGTGGATATGCAGTTGATCCAGTACCTTGCCTTCGCAGTAGTCCCACTTGGTGACCATCGAGTCGACGTAGATCGAGGTATAGACCACACACTCTTTGGCGTCATACTGGGTATGCAACGGACCCAGGCCCACCTGTACCTGGGTATGCAGGGCATCCTTCATGGCGATGATCGGAATACCATAGGGGTCTTTGCCTTCGAACTTCTTGTTCTTGATGGCTTTTTGGATCTTCTCCCAGCTGTATACCCAGGCGTGGCTGTCCAGCTTGCCGGAGACGATGATGTGGGTGCCGTCAGGGCTTACGTCGACACCATGCGGGCTCTTGGGCTCGGGGATCAGATAGAGCAGACCCTCTTTGACCGCCTGATCCATGGGGATCATGTAAGCGCCCTTGGACTTCTTGACCTTGCCGGCGGCAACCAGCTCGGCGGCTTTCTTCCAGTTGGTGACATGCAGGAAGTCGGTATCTTTCTGGGAACAGCCGGCTTCGAAAGGAGGACGTCCGCGTTCGATACCGCCCACATAACGCTCGGAACAGAAGGAGTTGGTGAAACCCCAACCCATGGAGGGTCCTTTACCGGCGTCGGAGAGGTCCTGGCTGTAGGGAGGCAGTTCGAAGGTGAATGACTTCTCGGGATCGAGACGACCCTTCTTGTCATCGAACTTCCAGTAGGTAACCGCACCCCGGTACTTCTCATTGAACTCTTCGAGCGGTACGAAATCGTCGCTGAAAGGCGCTGCATATTGCGCTGCCTCCATGACATATTCGGTATTAGGCGTCACGAAGGCGCCACCATGCTCAGATTTCATGAATGGGTTAACAACGATCTGCTTGGTCTCGAAATCGTGCAGATCGATGACTGCCATGCGCGGGTTGGCCTTATCGTTGATGAACAGATAGCGACCGTTGTATTCACCCTCGGTTTCAGAGAACGCAGGGTGATGGGTATCACCATAGGTGATATCCTTACCGTTGATTCTGCCCTGTGCCAATACAGCCTTGGATTCATCATCGAAGCCATAACCCTGCCAAGGTTCCGGAGTAAACACCGCAATGTACTTCAGGATCCTCATGGATGGCACACCGTATACGATGACCTGGCCGCTCTGCCCCCCCCGAACTGAAGGCCAGATACTCATCACGCCCGCCGGTCGGCGTATAGGTTTTGGCGGCTGCCAAGAGGTCCTTCTGCGTCAGGCCACGCTCCTTCATGTCCTCTTCTAAGGATGACTGGGCTGAGGCACTGGAAGCGGCGCCCATACCGATCCCCAAACCCATTACCAGTGCAGATATGCTTTTCAAGCTCTTGTTCATTATTTCCCGTCCCCATGGTTGGAAGAGATGCGAGATACCAGATAGCATCATTCGGGAATGGTCGCAAAAGTGCGTCATATGACACATTGATGTAGGTCAAATGCCATAGTTGGGCGGTGGAAGCGAGTTTATACAGCCTGCAATAATCTGCCGAACTTATAGATGGCCTATTAGAGGTATAAGGTTAAAAATCAGATCAATTACATTGAAATTATAGGATTTTGTTTGTCGATATTTTCGCACCACATAAGGATTTTCAGGGCAGCAGCATACGAAGCTGCCGTGCAAGGTCTTCAGGTGCGATGCCATGGGCAAATTTCGTGAGGAATCTTCCCTCCGGGTCGAGGAGATAGAGACTGGCGGTATGGTCCATCAGATACATCGACGGATCAGCAGTATCCTCCTCCACCACCTTTTCGTATCTCGCCTTGAACTGACTGGCCACTCTTTCAATCATTTCGACGGAACCGGTGACTCCGATCAGGCGCTCATCGTAATACTGCACATAGTTTCTCATCACTGCGATGGTATCCCGGCCTGGGTCGATAGTAATGAAATAGGGCTGAAACAGCTCCGATCCCTCGCCGAGAATATCAAGTGCCTGGAATAGAATCTGCAGCGAGGTGGGACAGATGTCGGGACAGAAAGTATAGCCGAAATAGACTATCTGATATTTTCCCTTCATGCTCTCCTTGGTGACCAGCCTCCCCATATGATCTGTCAGGATATACTGACCGCCGCCGATGCCTTCGATCGACACGGCGTGCTCCGGCATGATCGTTTTCATTGCAGTTTCGGCGGTCTGTGACTCGGCTTTCAGACAGCGTTTGATCACATTGGTGTTGTGCTCCATGATCTCGAAGTAGAGATTGGGCCCAGCCGGGATACCGAAACCCAGGCTGTTCAACTCTCCATGATTGACACTGCCCTTATTCATCAGCAGTTCGCTGTGCCTGGCTGGGAAGCCGCTTTCCGACAACAGGCAAGTCACTTCTCCGTTAACGATCTTCTCCCGGACCTTGAGCAGTTCAGCTGTATCTATTCCCTTGCCTGGTGTACTGGCCACATGGTCGATGATCTTTAACGCATATGCCTGTTCGAAATATTGCAGTGTATCGAAGTACTGAATGCCCAAACCGGCCTTCATGCCACGGTAGCCATATTCATACTCTCTGTCGATTCGCGACAGGCGTGAAAGAATATTGCGTCTGTTTCGTTCATAGAGATGGGTGCGCAGGGGATCGGCATCCTGTAGAAGCCGGGCAATATCGTCGATGATGATGAGCAGGTTTCGATTGTCCAGCCAGAAAAAGGGATCGCGTTGATCAGGATCCGCCCTCGCGGGAAGTATCTTCATACCCTGGTGCGATAGCAGTTCAATCACTTTCACCTGCGGAGGCAGGGTTTCGATGACCTCAGCGAGTCGCGGCTCAAGTTCGGCGCCTACCCAAAACAGCATGTCCGCACTGCGCATCGACGCCAGCTGCTCCTCGGTGGGGCTGTAAGCATAGGGAATCTGATCATCGATCAGCAATTCAGGTGTTTCCACGTCCTTCATCAGTCCGGCAATGATCGAGTGAATCGGCTTTATGCTGGCCGTGACGCGCAGGGAGTCTGCGCCCTCGGATACAGTGGCAATGAACAGCCCAAGAATCAGAAGGGGGAAAACCAGCGGTAGCCTTGATTTATGACGACTCATTTTGCGGGATAGAATGATTTCAACCTGTCAAGGGCCTCATCGACCCGCTGTTGCAATGACCGGGGAGTCGGACAGGTGTTGTTTTTCTCGATAAACGCCATGTACGACCGATTGGTTTCATAATCGAACAGTTCGCCCAGCTGACGCCGCTTAGGGAGTGTCGCCACCAATGTCCGCTTGATGCGTTGTGTTTCACTTAGCGCCTTGCAGTGCAGCGCGATGCCGTTGAGTGAACCGAGTGCAGTGATGGCCGCAAGCTGCTCGCTGCTCTGCGCTGACGCCTCTCTTGGCTGAACAGTCGTCAGGGCAAGGCTTGCAGTCAACATCAAAGTAAATTTATTTAATTTGAATAACATATAATTAGGCAATTTTCCTAACCCTATCTATATGGATGAATAGCGATGGATCATAGCCCGGTAAACAGAGATTGTCAGCCAACGACCGACATCTTCCGGATGATTGCTGATGGGTGAGTATTAAAGCCTATCCCGAGCTATCGCAGATTGATGAAGATCAATCCATGCCCGGTGGATGTCGGAGACCGTCAATCTTACAGGCACTCAGTCGCTGACAAGATCCTTTGGGGGATCGATGACACCGGTAAAATCCGGCGACTGCATACGCGCATTGACAAAACGGCTTCCTGTGAGTCTGGCGCCCCGGAACCGTGTCTCAGTCAATGTCGTCCCGTTCAGCAGCGCGCCGGTTAGATCGGCTCGGGAAGTCCGCAAACTCCAACGCGGCGCCTGTCAATACCACTTGATGGAAACTTGAGCCGCTCAAGTCGCTTTCGATAAGCACGGCCCGCATCATGAACGCCTGATCAAAATTGCAATTCGTCAGCCGGCTCTCCTCCATGGATATGTCCTTTAGGTTTGCATGGGAGAAATCGGCCCTGTCGGCAGTTACCCCATTCAGACTGGCGCCGAACAGATGGGGCTTGGTGAAATCGGCATTGTCGATGCTGCTGTCGTCCAGATTGGTGTGGAACAGGTCGGCCCCGGTGAAATCCGCCGAGGATACCCTGCAGCCGGACAGCATTGCCCATTTGAGGTCGGCATCGTTAAGCTTCGCCCCCTTCAGATTGCAATCCGGCATCCTGGCATTCTGGAAATTGACCCCGCTTAACAGACTGCCTTCAAGATTGACTGTGGAAAGATCCCTGCCGTTGAAATCACAATGGCGATAATCATGGAAGGGTTCCGGCTGCAAACAGTCGCCCTTCGATAAGGGCTTCCTGTCCTGGCCATAGACCAGGACTGGAAAGAGAGCGATGAGCATCAACAGTTGAGTGTACATTCCACCATCCTGTTGCTTCGTAAGCGAAATATCATCATCCATCCAAGAGTGCCCGTTGTTGTTTGTTGAATCTCAATAACGCGAACAGCAGGTTCTTTAAAAAATAGAGTGAGGACAGGCTTAAAGCAATGCCGGAGGTTCTACCAAGCGTTGCCGGCATCAGGGTGGCGGCGGCGGTCAGTGCAATTGCCGCCAGATGCAACAGAAAGTGGCGCTTTGCATCCACTTCATTGATGTAGTGTTTCATCGATGGCAGCCTGGACGACAGTTTCCCCTGCTTAACTAACAGACTCTGCAGGTGAAACCAGCATAGAAACGGAATGACTTTGTAGATAATCCCGATCGGGATGGTTATACAGACGCCGCCAAGCAAAAGCACCCCGACCAGCAGCTCGTTGTCGCCAAGCATCCAGACCATAGCTGCAAGCGCCAAACAGATCAGGCCTGTCCAGAGGAAAACCAATGTCATGTCGACTATCTTTCGCCTGCGTTTCCATATCATTTGAAACAGTGCAAGACTCAACAGAAGAAACAGTGCAGCAACCATCGGCAGACTGTAGGCAAGCAGTTCGCTGTCGATATACTGCGACAGGCTGAACAATGCCAGCAATACGAAAACGATAATGAAGGAGATGTCCCTGATCTTGACCGGCATTTCCCCGGTTATATAAAAGATCGGTATTATCTGGAAAATTGTCGCAAATAGTACAATACCGACCCATCCTAAAAGCCCCCATGAGAGATGGACGGCGATAAGCACAGGCATATCGTTTATCGTCAACATACCGGATAGTCCCAGGACCATGTAGGCGCCGATAGCCACCGCGGGAATGACAGCCATCCAACCGAGGCCGATTGGAATTGCGTTGTCATGCCGGCTTTTGGAGCTGACCAGGGAAACTGCCATGGCGAGTAGAAACAGGATAATCGCGAACAATACGAGGCCGGCGCCTGAAACGAGAACAGATTGATGGGAGTGGATAAAACCCAACCCCATCAGCAAGGCGCCGGCGAAAAGTGACAGATAGATAATTCTGCTTACTGTGGTGACTGCCGGTATGGGAGAACCAGCCAACACAGGTAATAGTTGGATCATGGCGCCCGTCATCACCTGAGCGAGAAATCCAACGGTCATCAAATGGGTGATGCCCAACGCCAGAGGACTCCAACGGGACAGGAAGACCGCCTCGGCTTCTATCATCAAGACGATTCCCACGATGACGCTGAACAGTGAGGCTGTGAGAAAGAATTTGAAAGGTATGATGATCGGTGGGGCCTGATCGAGAGAGAGCCCGGTGGTTTTCACAGCCTCCTTCCACTATCACCGGGCGGTGGATTCCCCGCATGCCAGATCAGGATTATGCACTCACTGTTCTGCCACCTGGTACTCCAGTCAAAACCCATTTCACGCAAAAGACTGTAGAGTGGGTAGGGTTCACGGCTGTGTCGCACCTTGAGCCAGTCGTCCGATGGCAACTCCTCCAGGGTTTCCAGTATGCGCTCCAGCGGAACAGGCGGCTCCAACTCCCGTACATCAAGCCGCAGCTCCACTAGGCAGACTCCGAATACGCCTTGTCAATTACATCGCTGACGTCCGGAACCGCATTGTCCGCCATCGGATAGAGAATACTCTCCTCTTTCATATTATGTTGCTGCATGGTGACGAGTAATGTATCTACATAACCGGCAGAGAGTGATCTGGACATATTGTCCAACGACGACACCAACTGCGACATCAGATGCCGCATTTGCTCATGCTCCATCAACATCACGTTGACGGGACCATTTGCCTGGTTTGTTGCTTGCAGGAGTGCCGGGAAAAGCAGTTCCTCTTCTATTTTGAAATGGTGCTCCATTGAATTGACAAACGCCTGACAGAGACGATCCGCCTCCGGCCACTTGCGTTGCATAATGGCCTGTTCCATCTCCACGAAGATTTCATCACAGCGACGGTGATCCTGTGTCATCGAATCGTTGATCGTTTTCATAGTGTCGTTACCTCGCTACCGTCACTATTCTCTGCGTGTAACAGCCACCCTCCTTGACATTCATCAATACAGCAAAATAAGAATATTAGGGGCTGTTAAACTGATTGTGGCCGCAACGGATCACTCCCGTGTCAGACGGGCGTAGAGCAATGGCAGCTTGCGGGGCAGCTCCTGCGGCTTGTGAATCACCACATAGCCACCGCTGCCGAAGAGGTAGGGCAGATAGTCGTTACCTTTTTCATCGATGGTGACGCAAAAGGGCTGTATACCCGAGTTGCGGGCTTCTCTGACGGCCTGCCGGGTATCTTCAACACCATATCGCCCTTCATACTTATCCAGGTCGTTGGGTTTGCCGTCGCTCAACAGCAGCAGCAATCGCCGTTGTGCAGGCTGCTTGTTAAGCAATTGGTGTGCATAACGGATTGCCGCGCCCATGCGGGTGTAATAACCGGGTTTGATCGCTTGAATTTTTCCACGTAATTTGGCTGAGTATGATTCGCCAAAGGCCTTGATTTGATGCACACGGACAGGATCCCTTTTTCTCGATGAAAATCCATACAATCCAAACCTGTCGCCGGTTGCCGATAGCGATTCGGCAAACAGGTAGAGACTGTCGCGAATCACATCGATTACACGGTGGTGGTTGTCTATCCAGCTGTCGGTGGAGAGTGACAGGTCGGCCATCAGCAGACAGCTCAGATCCCTGGCGCCTGTGCGCAGATCCCGGTAGAGGTTATCGGCAGTGGCAAGATGACCGCTTTTACGCTCTGCCGAGAAACGCAGGTAGGCCTCCATGTCGATCTCACTGCCGTCCGCCTGGCCATGCAGCCAAACGCGTGCCGGCATCAATTGTTGAAACTGGGCGCGCAGCTGCCTGGCAGTCTTTGTAAGATGAACGGGCAGTTCGATTGCCGGGGCATCCCCCGTCTGCAGCGTCATGATGCGGCAATGGGCCTCCTGCATAACCTGGTGCTTCCAGTCCCACTCCGGCAGCAACATGCCTTCCTGCACGATCTCATCGTCACACGCCTCGGACGGCAGGTCGAGATCGAACTTCAATTTCGATGCGACGGATTTGCCGTCACGGGTCACGCTGAACTGCTCCATCTGTTCCGCCGCCTCCATGGCCTGATCCAGATCCTCATTCTCCTCGGCACCCCGGTCGACCTTGGCGAACTCACCCCAGCTCAGAATGTTCTCCATGCGGATGGTGATCAATCCCCCGTCGCCGTCGGCCATCTCGGTACGCTCTCCCCGGCGGCTGCGGCCATCATTTACAGCTTTCGACTCGCCCCCGGAGTCATTCTCCTGATCAGGGGTATCACTCCCATGAACCAGTCCTGGAGGAGACGGATGGAGCCACAGCGGTACCGGCCAAGGCGCATGGCTGGCAACCGGTAGTCGTGCAACACTGCCCGGATCGATAAGGGCGCGTCTGATGGCCTGCTCCTGTTGCGCCTCATCCTGTTTCAGGGTTTCCGCATCGGGTCGTTGTGCCAGGTGCGCATTCCGCAAACGCCGGTATCGGGCCCGCATGCCCGGATATCTCTCCAGCGCCAGTTTGCTCAGCTGCTGATTCTTTTCCAGCCAGGGCCGGCTTTCGCCCCGATCGCATGCGGCCAGCGCCGCGAGCCAGAAATAGAGATCGCGGTTGAGGGATCCCTGGGGAAACAGATCGATGACTTCGGGCAGGCGCAATGCATGTTCGTCGCGCCAGGCCAGTTCAGTCTTGGTGGCACTGCCGGCTATGCGCTGCAGCAGGCCTCGCCTGGCATTGTGTTCAGTTGCACCGGCGGCTTCGACCCGCAGTCCGCCATCGCCGCCGAAGGCGCGAAACAGAATGCCCAGGGTGTGGTTCAGATCGGTCAAGCGCACCGCGGCCTCGGGATAGCGGTCCTGTGCCAGGCGGGTGATCAGCCGGTGCCAGAGTTCACCGATCTTCTCTTCCATCAGTCTCCCCTTGGCTCATGCGGTTTGGTGCCCATCATGACATCCTCAGGCATGCTTCGGGCAGTGCCCTGCCGATAAGGGGGTAACGGTAACATTTTCCCGCCATCGCCTTGGCGAGACCGAGCATACCGATGAGAATCAAGGTGGAGTGGCACACCGTAAAATAGATGATGACCACCATCCAGGTGTAGGCGCCGTCATAACCTCCAAGCAAAAGGATAACAATGTTGACAATCACCAGCAGCACGCCTGCCCAGAGAGAGGCTGAGAAGGTCTGTTCAAGATGGGATCGCGCAAGCGGCGGTAAGGATTTGCCCTGCTTAAAATAGATCACCAGCAGAACGGCAAATGCAATACCGGGTATCAACAGCAGATTCGCCAAATAGAGAGACTCCGCGGTGACAGCCATGGCCGACCCCGGCGGGTCCCCCTGCGGATAATTGTCACCGCCCGATTGTGGCATAGACGACCTCCATCAAGGCTGCCGCTGTTTCCATATCGTCTGTAAGTGGCTCAACCAGCGCGGAACGGCAGGCCTCGACCGGCTCATAGCCGCCCAGAATCAAGGTGGCCGCATAGACCAGCAGTCGTGTAGAGGCCGCCTCCTCCAGATCGTGATCCTTGAGTGCCCGCATGGCATTGGCCAGACGCACCAGCTGGCGGGCCGTATCGCCATCGATGCCGGTCTCTCCAATCAGAATCTCATGCTCCAGCTCAGGCGCGGGAAACTCGAATCGGAGTGCGACGAAACGCTGCCGGGTACTCGGTTTCATGCCTTTCAGAAGATTTTGATAGCCGGGATTGTATGACACAACCAACATGAACTCCGGGGGTGCCTTGAGGATCTCTCCGGTACGCTCGAGGGGGAGAATGCGCCTGTCATCGGTCAGGGGATGGAGCACCACGGTGGTATCCTTCCTCGCCTCCACCACCTCATCCAGATAGCAGATGGCGCCCTCCCTGACCGCACGGGTCAGCGGGCCGTCCGACCAATAGGTGCCACTCTCGCCGATCAGATGCCGCCCCACCAGATCGGCGGCGCTCAGGTCGTCATGACAGGCAACCGTGTAGACCGGCCTGTCGAGCTTGGCCGCCATGTAGTTGATAAAGCGGGTTTTGCCACATCCGGTAGGGCCCTTGATCAGCAAGGGGAGCTGATGTTTGTAGCCATATTCGAAGAGTTCGATTTCCCGTGCCTGGGGTTTATAGAAGGGAAGCGGTTCGTCCTTTTCACGCTTGTTTAAAATTACAGGTTTTTCCATCGCCATCTCCTCATCCGACCAGGGTAAAGGCGACACCGATCAAACCACCGGGAAGAAACAGCCAGAGGCTGACCGGCCAGCGCCAGAAACCCCGGGCCCGTTTCAAACCCATAAAGTAGTCACCCACCATCTGCCCTTTGATCAGGGCAAAAGCCAAAACTGTCAGCGAAACACCCAGGCCACCCAGGTTGAATTGACCGATCAGGTAGGTTGTCAGCGTCAACCCCATCATGATCAGCCAGACCCAGGTACAGGCGCGGATGCTAAAAGCGGTTCGTCTACTCATTGTGGATCATCTCATGGTATAGACAAGGGGAAACAGAATCAGCCAGACCAGGTCGACCATATGCCAGTAGGATGCACCCGTTTCAACCCCCGTATGCTCCCGGTTACTGTAGCCGCCCCTTTTGGCCTTAACCGCGACCGCCGCAAGAATCACCATTCCCATGATGACATGCATTAAATGAAAAAAGGTCAGCGACAGATAGAACATATAGAATGTGTTCGTGCTCAGCCTGATGCCCGCTTCGATATGATGAACATACTCATGCCCCTTCACAATCAGGAAGAGCAACCCCATCGCCAGCGCCGCCAACAACCAATGCACGCAGCCACGACTGTCGTCTTCGCGAATGGATGCCACAGCCCTGACAACGAAATAGCTGCTGGTAATCAGGGCAAACGTGTTGATCAGCGCCGCATCGCTGTCCAGGGTGCTCTGATAGTGGTTGAACAGATCCACGTTTTGCATGCGGGTAAATGCATAGGCGCCGAAAAACGCGGCAAATGCAGCAAGCTCCGCCAGTATGAAGACCCAAATCGCCAAATCACCCGGGGGAAAGCGGTTGGATTCAATCGTTTCTTCGGCCTGCACGGGGGATTACTGCTCCTGTAGGAATATTCACAAACACAATGCTAATGCAGGCCCCATTCTTCACCTTGATGAATATCAAGCTGAATACCCTGAAGAAAATCATGGATTCACCTAAAGCGCAGTCTCGATAAATTGATCCTTGTCAAAGCACTTTCACCAGTTGTACAGACAATTGCATCTCACAACATCGATAGGCCTGCGCGCATTCCGCCTCCGACCTTAATCATTACATGCCTAATTCCATAGCCCCACCAGTAGAGGCAGTAGCACCCGCCAAGAACCATGTACCCGGCAACATGGCCATCTGGGTAGGGATTCTCTCGGAAATGACCGAGTTCGCCCTGATGTTCATCGTCTATTTCATCGCCAAGGTCCATAACCCGGAGTTTTTCGCCGACGGACCGCTGCGTCTGAATACCACCGCCGGCGTATTGAATACCCTGGTCCTGCTCTCCAGCAGCTATTTCGTCATCAAAGCGATTAAATCGATCAGGATCGGGCGGATCGACCAGTGTCAACGCTGGCTTTGGTCGGCGGTCGCGATGGGTGCGCTCTACCTGATCATCAAATTCTATGAGTATCGCTGGAACAGTGAACACGGGCTGGCAACCGACACGGATATCTTCTTTACCGTCTACTACTACACCACTTTCAACCACCTGCTTCACGTCGGTTGGGGAAGCGGTGCCATTTTATGGGCTATTATGGGAATCAGGATGGGCGGAATAACCCAGCATAACCACAGCGGTCTGGAGGCGGTCGCCGTCTACTGGCATATGATCGATCTGGCGTGGATCGTCATATTTCCCTTGTTATATGTTTTGCGTTGATTAGGAGTAACAGGTGTTCGAGACAAAATCCGTTGATATGATTTGGCTGATCCTGATGGGTTTGACCCTGCTCAGCGCGGCCATTGCCGAATCACCCGATCAGGGTTTGGTCATGATCCTGGTGATTACCCTCACCGTTGCCTACAAGGGCCGTATGATCGTCGATCATTTTATGGAACTCAAAGACGCCAACCGGCTGCTGCGCAACAGTATGCGTATCTATTTCTACGTCATCCCCGCCATGATCGTGCTTGTCTATCTCTTTCCGGATCTCATTGCCCGTCTTACTACGTTGCAATAGAGTTTTTTTGTGAACAAAGGCCGCAAATAGATGCGAATCACCGCTAATGGACGCAAAAGGACATTAGATAACTCAAAAAAACGAAGTCGAGACTGACGAATTTGTGATTTGGTTATGCTTCATTGCTTGCAAAGAACACCACATCATCATGTGAAAAAACCATAGTCCAGCGGCCGCTTTTTGGAAACACATACCAATCCCCTGAATCAGGTGCGGTATCCGGGAATGTTTCGTCAGTACAATCCCATATCTCTGAAACCGACTCGTTGAATAGGTAATAATCTTCTCTATCTTGCGCATGATAATACTCGTAGGCCTTATTTCCGATCACGGCTGTTTGTAAACCGGTCAAATAGTTTTCCCACTTGAAGCGGCCAATCGTATACTTTCCTGTGCTTTTCTTAACTGTCGATGCAAATAATTCGAGCCATCTCATCTCGATTTGGTAAGCTCGTTTCCTTTTTACGATTGCATTTTTCATTATTAAACACTGCTGGTATGATTTCAGGGCACCCAATTATTGTTCTCAAAAATGGATGTGAAACATTGGCTGTCATGCTCAAACATGCTCGTGAACACGTTTTTTATATTGCCATAAATAAGATAAGGAACATGAGTAACACAATCGCAGCCAAAAGCATTTTTGTACCAAGACGACTGTTAGCTATTTGCTCTAATATAAAACGCTGTTTCAGATTTTTAACTTCACCATCCGATAAACCACTGCAGTGCGGGCACTCTTCTTTGTCTACGGTATATCGCAATCCACATCTTTTACATTTTTTTGTGGGTTTCTGCTGGCGCCTAAACAAACCGAAGGCACTCATGCCAATTCCTTTCATATGATTTGGTGCCCCCTTTTCCGCATCTAAGGCCTTTTATTAGTGAACCACTGAGCAGTGAAATAAAGTACAGCTTGCACTCTATGTACGACTCAGTGAGTTGCACTTGCGAATTGAATTCGCGTTGTAGTTTACTTCGGCTGTTATTAAATGGTTATTCCATTAGTCTGACAAATAATACTCAACTGTAGAGACTACCCTTATCCGTTTAATGTGAGGGTTATTTTTATCTCTTGCGTTTATGCTGAACTGCCCTTGTGATGCGTGTTTTATCTTGCCTAGTTCGCTATTTGAGTCTTCTGCGAATTTTCTGGCCACCTCTCTAGCCTTTGTTGTTGCCTCCTCAATCATTTCTGGTTTGATTTCATTGAGTCGTGTAAAAATATACTCAGTTCGTGACTGATAGTCCCCACCGGTGAATGCGATTCCCTGTTTACCAAGCTGACTTAGGTTGCTCATGACAGCTCTAACGGCATCAATGCTTTTTGAGTAAACAGTGACTGTTTGAACTGCCGTATATCTAAATTGCGCGGGTTCTGATTTTCCGTATTGCTGTGCTGATTTATCAGTTATAGCTGGCGATGACAAAGTAATCTCGGTCAGTTTGATCCCCTGTTTTTCTAAAAATTGCCTTATTTTACTTGTGCTATCATCAATCGAGTTATACAAACCCTCCAGATCGTTATCTGCCGCAGTAAACTGGATTGGCCAAATTACGATATCAGCCGGATACTCTCGCTCGGACAGGCCTTTTACCTTAACTGAACGCTCATATTCCTTGAACTCAATAGCAGCGGTACCAAGTAAATAACCAAGCGATGACAACCCCAGAAGAATGCAGGCACCCATGATAGCTGCGCTGGTTTTGCTATGTTCCGCCATTTCATTCTCCTAAGGCACAATGTTTCATATCTGACGGCCGAAGAATAGGGTGGATTTTGTGCAACAATGGCATGAATCGCTTGCACGACAATCTACGGAACTTTTAGTATCCATGTGCAATGCTCATCCAGCCAGTTTTTTACGAAACATTAACAGGCTCAAACCGCTAAGGAACAGCAATATCGAACCCGGTACTGGAACGGTTACTAAAGCATCTCGAACCAACCAACTACCAATACTTTCTGACGCTATACTATCAGCGACTACTCCTTGATATGCAGATGAACCTTGTGTAAACGAAAAACCCCTAAATATTCTGTCATTCGTATTCGTAGTTGGCGTAAAAGGATCTCTTGTAATTCCATTCGAGTACAGACTTCCTGAATACTCTCTTGTTATTCCCACCTTGCTGATCAGATCTTCTATTCGCTGTCTGTAAAAAGGATTTGCTGTAAAGAATAGACCTGAAAACAGTCCAGCTGATTCCTGTAATTGATTAACATCAGCAACACTTGCGTATCTGAAACCACTATATAATCCATCCGGTTCCAAACTTAATAGCATATCTTGGTAAGAGATATTAGTTGTCTGGTTCAGATCAAGCCAATACAAACCTGTATTTAGGTCTTTGGTAAGAAGTCTATCACCCGATGCTAAGTAATCCACTTCCACCAGACTTCCTTTAGCAACCGAACTGAAATAGAGTAAGGATAGAAAAAGATAAGTTAACCCGTTACTTAATTTCATAACATTGTCTCCCTTTTAGAATTTGCTGATTCTCATAAAAGTAAACACCGTCAACCTTGAGGCTGCCATGGAGGTCTTTTCAAGAATGAAAATGGTGTAGCTGATGAAAAGCGAGAGGCTTATCGATATGGGCATTACAGTCTGTCCTTGAAAAATACTCCCTTTTGATACCGGAAAGCGATGGTACTGGATAAGTTCTAAGATTATAGTAGCGTATATTCAGTGGCCAATTTTGGTAGCTGTCACAACCCCATGCGGATAGATATCTGATAGGGGAATCTCTGGTTCCAATGACACAACGCCATCCTTGGCAGTACGTACGCTGTAGCCTACTCCATCATGTCGTTGATGACGTTCTTGAACCAGCTGTGAGCATACTTGACCTCCCGCTTCCGTTGCTCGGCCGATGCATCCATGGGTGAAAGACCGCCCGAGCCTTTGATAGGCAGAATGGTGTTGGTTGCTTCGTCGAGGGTATAGACCGCGGCCACCGATATGCCGTGCTCCTCACCCAGAATACTGTAGCAGGTGTTGACGAAGGTCGGATCGCCGGGGTCCGCGCCATTGAACTTGCTGACGATGGCGGCGGCGGCGACCTTGGCCTGGGAGTTGGCGGCATAGGCCGATTTCGGCATTTTGGCGGCACTCGACGCGTCGCCCAGCACGTAGACATCGGGGTGACGTTTCGATTCGAAGGTCCGCTTGTTGACCGGGCACCAGTCACCTTCCACCAGGTCTGAGGCGTAGGCCACCTTGCCTGCCTTCTGGGGGGGGATGATGTTGATCACGTCGGCGGTGAACTCCTCGACCTCAGCCTGCAGGGTGCGGGTGGAGGGATCGAGTTCCTCCACCGTGCCGCCGCTCGCCGCGCCGACCCATTCGATCATGGCGTTATCGGTGCCGAAGCCATAGAGCTTCGACCAGCCCTGCCTGAACAGGCCCTGCTTGGAGAAGGCGTCTTTGGGATCGAGGATGAGAATCTTCGCCCGCGGTTTATGGTGCTTGCAGTACATCGCAATCTGCGCGGCCCGCTCATAGGGCCCGGGCGGGCACTTGTAGGGATTCGGCGGCGCAACGATGATCACTCTCCCCCCATCCGGCATAGACTCGATCTGGCGCCTCAGGGTGAGTGTCTGAGGACCGGCATACCAGGCGTGGGGAATGGTCTCGGAGACCGCTGCATCGTAGCCCTCGATGGCGTCCCACTTGAAATCCACGCCGGGGGAGACCACGCAGGCATCATATTCGAATGTGCCGCTGTCGACGGTGGCGACCTGCTTATTTGCCGGATCGATGGCCGTGACCCTGTCGATGACGATCTCCACACCATGCCGCTTGAGTCCTTCGTAATCGAATGTGATGGAGTCCAGGGTGCGGTCGCCGCTCAATACCTCGTTGCTCATGAAACAGGATGTGTACTGTTTTTTGGCCTCGATCAGGGTGACTTTCAGGTTTGGATTCAGCTTGCGCAGGTACTTGGCGGCAGTACAGCCCCCTACGCCACCACCCACCACCACCACCCTGGGAGCGGCTGCCAGGGCAAGGGTTGGAAACACAAGCGAGCTGCCCGCCAGGGTCAGGCCTCCACCCAAGCGGATGAAATCTCTGCGATTGATTTTACTCATAGTTATTTTTCCTTCTCCGCGATCAGTGCTGACTGCCGTAGTAGTGGATCAGTGCGGGCATGGCCTGTTCGCCCTGCTCCTCGATAGCGGCATCCACCTTTCGTTTCATCTTTCTCGGGTAGGGACGCCTGCCGTCGATGAAATCCTGCATGCTGTAGTCGAGATAGGGCATCCACTGGCCGGCAAGGGTACCGGAGTCGCCCGGACGACCACCCTCTTCATGGCACTTCTCGCAATGGCTGGTGTGCAGCTTTTCGCCGAGACTAACCAGTTGCTGATCGGTCTTCTGTGTGTAAAGACGCAGTTCCTGCTTGGCGAAGAACCAGGCCATGGCCTTGATCTGCTCGTCGCTGTAGCCCTTGGCGATCCGGTTCATGATGGTGGAATTGCGCTGGTCAAGCTTGTAGGCCTGCATGGCATCGATGAAAACATCCGGATCCATCGCCGCGATGGAGGGACTGGAGGGGCCTACGCTGGATCCATCGGTACCATGGCAGCCGGCGCAGGTGAAGGCCAGCGCCTGGCCCGATGGCCCCGACAGGGCAACCGTCGGAAGCAACACCAGTGAAGCCAGGAGTAGATTGCGAACTTTCTTGCTCATCGTATCGTTTCTCAACATGTTATCCGCCCCCATCAGCTTGGTGTGGTCATCAGGCCGATCAGCACCAGGGTCAGCAGGGCCAGACCGGTCATGATCAGCACAGTGGTGATGAAGGAGGCCGCCAGATCTGAACGGCGCGAGGGACGTCTGACCAGATGCCTGTCCAGTTCCCCGCTCTCAAGCAACCGCTCGTATTCGAGACGGTGATCGTGCTTGAACTCCTCGATGGGGATCTTACCGGTGAAGATGGTCGTGCTCATCGGGAACCGCTCGGGCCTGAAGTGCACGTTGAAGAAGTGCACGGAGTTGAGGAAGATGGCCGCCAGCAGCGCCTCCTCGGCATGTACCAGGGTGGCGATATTGAACATCCAGCCCGGCAGGATGATGGCGGTCGTCTCCGGCGCGAACAGCATGATACCGGATGAACCGATTATCGCCGCACCCCAGAAAGGCGCCCAGTAATCGAACTTCTGCCAATAGGTCCAATGAGTGAACTCGGGACGCGGACCCTGGCCGATGAACCACTTGAACATGCCTTTCAGGTCATCCCAATCCTTCCAGTTGGGCAGCATGGAGGTGCTGCCGAACCACTTGAAGGTATCGCGCTTGCTCCAGATGTTGCTGACGGCTATGGTCAGGTGGGCCAGGAAAATACCCAGCCAGATTACGGCCGCGGTACGATGGATAATGCCCTCCATCTCCGTTCCGCCGAGGAAAGCCACCACCGCCTTGGCCCAGCCGGTATGTGAAAACAGCAAGGTGGTTCCGGTCAGGATCAGGGTCATGGTGGAGATGGCGAACAGCGCGTGGATCCAGAGCCAAACGGTCGGGAAACGGCGGAAATAGACCACATCGGGATTATCCAGATCCTCGTTGAAACCCTTACCCTGGATGCGGTCCATCACCTCGCGGTAGAGCCACAGCACCACATGGACCCAGAAAAAGGCCATGACCGAGAAGATCAGTGTCTGCATGAAGATCTTGAAGAACCACAGACCCGGGTATCTCTCCCTGTCGTCCGCATCACCGTGCGGCCAGAAGGTCAGGAAGTTTTCATTGGCGTCTTCGTGGCAGACCCTGCAGTTTTCCAGACGATTGTTGGCGTGGATCTCCGATGTCGGATCATCTTCGCCCTTGATCTTGTGGCTGCCGTGACAGTCGTGACACTTGGCGGTATTGGTATAACCGAGTCGATGCACCTGGCCATGATAGGAATCGAAGTAGGTACGCTGCGCCTCCTTGTGGCAGTCTCCGCAATTCTTGGTGATCGCCAGCTTGGCCTGATCGGTGTCGGGTGAGCTGATGGTATGGGTCGTGTGGCAGTCTGAGCAGACGGCCGATTCGCTGTCGCCCTCTTCCAGCACCGCCTTGCCGTGGTCGGACTCCCGGTAGTCGTTGAGTTCCTTCTTGTGACACTCGCCGCACACCTCCGGGTTCTTCAGGCGGTGCTCGGCGCGCTGGTGGCTGCCAAGGGTTCCGATGTTATGGGCATCGTGGCAGTCGTAGCAGGTGGCGTTGGTCTCCGACTGGTCGTGCTTGTTGGGCAGGGCATGTACCGAGTCGTAGAAGGCATCGATGGTTTCTATCACTACGCCGAGGCGTTCGTACTTCTCGTCGGGATCGCTCCGGTGCTTGTTCCAGGTTTCCCGGTGGCACTCCACACAGCCGACGACCACCTCCGGTGACTCGCGATGCGGTACTCGCTCGATGGTGGCGTGACAGTTGGTACAGGCCTGTTCACCGTGCACGCTATCCTCGATCTTTTGCGGGTCCGCGTAGATATCGACGATGGTGCCGTCTTCCCGGGTGTCGGTATTCTCATGGGCGTCGCCATGACACTTCAGGCAGCGTTCGTTGGGGATGATGCGCTTCCCCGAGACTGGATCGAAACCCGGTGGAGGCGTTTCACCCAAGATGGTCAGATTACCCTCGGCACTCTGAACGGGAGTGAAGAAACAGAGGGTCAAAAGAGAAACGAAGATCCAGACTGGCGATCGGAATGCCATTTTCAACATTATCATTTCCTCGTGCGTCAAGTGCACAACCGCTAGAACGAGGCTTATAGGTTGAAAAGATCAAACGGAGCCAAAAGCGGGACTACAGTGCCAAACGATCCTACTATCCGAGCAACTTGAAGTATATCATCCAGTATTCATACAGGTCAACATCGATTCTGCGGCATTCATCAAGTCAAGAGAATTAAGGCAGGCTTGTGTTGATCTTGATCAATTAACAATAAATTACTAATACGGTTTTCAATTATTCCATAAGATGCTAATATTCACCTTGAGATTGTAGCTGTTTTCAATTTCAGATTGCTAGCCCGCATGTTTCATCCGTTTTTAAATTTAGCCGGTGATACGGCCAAGCTTGGATGGTTTGCCCTCACTGGGAACCAAACCTCTATCAAGCCCTGATTTTCCACCCTCCGGGCAGACTCCCCCTTACCCCCATTGTTGATCAACGTGCCGGGGCAGCACTCTGCCGGGCTATCCCGGCTTGAGTCGTGCCGCCACCTGGAAAAACAGCGCCTGATAGGGATAGGCGCTGGAGAGCAGGAAGCGGATCCGTCGCGTGTTGCGAATGATGACCGCCCCGATCTTGAACAGTTTGAGCCGGATCGTGGTCATCTGTGCACGCGCCAGTTCCGTGCCCTTCAGCGCGAGGCGCCGGATGGCCTCCATCAGCACATAGGCCAGACTGGACAGCAGTAGACGAAACTGATTGGCCCACCAGTAATGCGCGCTGGTGCGATCGGCGAACAGCCCCAGTTGCTGCTCCTTGATTCGGTTCTCCATGTCACCACGGGCGCAGTAGAGGTCATCGTAAAGGCGCTGTTTGTCGCCGGCCAGGTTGGTGACGATGAAGCGTGGATTTGGCCCCTTGTCGGTGACCTCCAGTTTGGCGATCACCTTGCGACGCGTCTTCCAGGTGCTGGCGGCATAGTGAAACTGAAAGAATTCCCGCATCTTCATGCCGGTTCGCTTCGCCAGTTCCTCAACCCACTGCATGGGCTCACGGATACACCGCAGCAAGGCGTCATTCTTGGCGATGCCCACGATATAGCCCACAGCGTTGCGCTCGCACCAGCTGAGCATGTGGTGACGGCAAAAGCCGCTATCGCCCCGAAAGATGATACGCACTTCAGGCCAAGCCCGGCGCAGGCGTTTGACCAACAGCGCCAGAATCGCCCAGGCATGCTTGGGCGCATCGATCCGGCTGGGCCGCAGATAACTCACCAGCAGTTGATCGCCACAAAAGACATACAGGGGCAGGAAGCAGTAGTGATCGTAGTAGCCGTGAAAGAAGCGGCCTTCCTGGCGGCCATGCACCGGATCATCCGTGGCGTCGAAATCCAGGATCAGCTCATCGGGTGGTGCATCATATGAGGCAATGAACTGCTCGAGCAGTAGGTTGTGGACATCAACGGCAACCCGGCGATCGACCCGGTTCTCCAGCCGACAAAGTGTCGACTGGCTGCCCAGTACCTCCTCGCGTTCGATCGAGCTCTGTAGGGCCGGGTCGGTGCGTAGTGTCTGATGGTCGTTCAGATCTTCATAACCCAGGCAGAGCCCATAGACTCGCTGGCGCAACAGGCTCAACTGGCTGTGTTCAATATAGCGGGGATCTCGCGGGTCGGGGATGACCGCATCAACCGCCTCGAGCAATCCCAGACGCCTGTCGATCTCACGCAGCAGCAACACGCCGCCGTCCGAGGTGATATCGCCACCGGAAAACTCGGCTTGAACCTTACGGCGTTTTAGGGCTGGAAAATCAAAGGCAGTCTGGGTGCAGTTTGTCACAGGCAAAATCCTTTCGATTACAGTGTAAGCAACTGAATTATATCGAAGTATCAGGATTTTGCCTTTTTAATGCGTGAAATATTGGGGCTAGTTGGAGATCATCATGAATGTAGCACCCATCTTGATCATGGCATCAGCGGTATTTATTTTTGCTGTCACGGCTTTGAGCATCGCCACCATCCTCGGTGTGGCCATAGGCCAGGCACGACTTTTCTTCCAAAAGAAAACCCAAGCCTGAAACCCGCACATTCCCGTCCAGGAAATAAACAGGGGCAAACCACGGTTTTCCTGCATAAACCCGGGTCTGCCCTCAGTCTGGTTCCTTCTCGGGCCACGATCTCGGATCGTGGGATGGTTGGCTGTTCCAATTGCCGCCAGAAGAGAGAGCCGCCAATGGACGCCAATAGTTTCATTGCGATCACTTGCCAATGGAAATAATGTTTACGTTTATCAGCGGTGACTCGCATCCATTCGCGGCCTTTTCATTCCCTTTCTTCGAAGCCTGCCAAAAAAAGCCGAACGGGTTGATGCCATCTCACCGTCCGGCCAGGGGGTTGCTATCGGTTAGTCGGTTTTATCAGCCGGCCGCGGCCTCCGCGGCGCCGCGCGCCTCACCCTGGGGCTCCATCGCCGGCATCTCCGCCGCCGTCTTCTCACCCGGAATGAAGAAGCTCCAGATGTAGACCGCCAGGCCGCCCAGGAACACCACACCGGCAAAGAAACGCAGCCAGTAGAACAGCGCGATCTTGTCCTGCACCACCAGGAACGACAGCGGCGTGTCGCTGAAACGCTGCAGATAGACCTGCAGAATCCCCGCGCCGGTCAGAAACAGCGTGATGAAGACGATCGATACCGTCATCAGCCAGAACGCCCACATCTCCACCACCTGCGCCCGCTCGCTGTTGGCCTCGCGGCCCCGCAGAATCGGCATCGCGTAGCTGATGATCGCCAGGTTGATCATCACATACGCCCCGTAGAACGCCATGTGACCGTGCGCCGCCGTGATCTGCGTGCCGTGGGTGTAGTAGTTCACCGGCGCCAGAGTGTGCAGAAAACCCCACACGCCCGCCCCCAGAAACGCCATCACCGCCGTGCCCAAAGCCCACAGGGTCGCCGCCTTGTTGGGATGGTTGCGCCGCCGCCGGTTCACCATGTTGAAGGCAAATACCGTCATCATGAAGAACGGGATCGGCTCCAGCGCGGAAAACACCGACCCCCACCACTGCCAGTACTCCGGCGTGCCGATCCAGTAGTAGTGATGCCCGGTCCCCACAATACCCGTGATCAGGGTCATCGCAATGATGATGTAGAGCCACTTCTCGATGATCTCACGGTCCACACCGGTCACCTTGATCAGCACAAAGGCCAGGATCGCACCGAGAATCAGCTCCCACACGCCTTCCACCCACAGGTGTACCGTCCACCACCACCAGAACTTGTCATGCACCAGGTTGACCGGGTTGAAAAACGAGAACAGAAAGAACACCGCCAGACCCACCAGGCCCATCAGCAGCACCAGACTCACCACCGTCTTGCGGCCCTTCATAACCGTCATGCCGATGTTGAACAAAAACGCCAGCGCCACCACCACGATCCCCAGCTTGGTGATCGTCGGCTGCTCCAGAAACTCACGCCCCATGGTCGGCAACAGATCGTTGCCGGTGATCTCCGCCAGCGTCGCATAGGGCACCAGCAGATAACCCGCCACCGTCAGCGCCGCCGCCACCAAAAACACCCAGAAGGTCAGCGTCGCCAGCCACGGCATGTGCAGCTCCGTCTCCGACTCCTCCGGTATCAGATAGTAGGCCGCCCCCATGAAACCCATCAGCAACCACACGATCAGCGCATTGGTATGCACCATCCGCGCCACGTTGAACGGAATCTCCGGAAACAGAAAATCACCCCATACATACTGCAGCCCGATAATCAGACCAAACAGGATCTGCGCCACAAACAGGCCGATGGCCGCGATAAAATAAGGCATCGCCACCGCCTGGGATTGATATTTGAACGTCATCGTCTTCTCCTCAGCTTGTCTCTACTCTGTCAGCACCACTAACCCTGAATGTTCGGCGGCCAGTCCGCCGTGTCGATCTCAGAGCTGTACTGCAGAACTCCGCCACCGCCTTCAACTCCTCATCGCTCAGGTTGAACTGCGGCATGCTGCGACGACCCGGTATCCCCTCCACCGGACGTCCCTTGATGAACGCCATGATCGCCTCCTTGCTGTTGCCGTAACGCCGGTAAACATTCCCCAGCTCCGGCGCAAAATAGGCCCCCTCGCCCAGCAGCGTGTGACAGCCGATACAGTCGTTCTCCTCCCATACCTGCTTCCCCAGGGCTATCAGCTGCCCCCGCTCCGTGCTCGGGTCCAACGCCTCGCGATTGTCCCGGTCCGGCAGCGCCAGATGGGTGTCAAAGGTCAGCGCCAAAAACAACAGAAAGAAAAACGCCGTACCCCCGTAAAAGATGTTCCGCGACATCTCCTTCGTGAACGCTTGTGCCATCACTCTCCTCCCAGGCCTGTCTTGATTGAGTCCCCGCTATTAGAAAACAGACACCCTTCCCTACCTTGACATGTGTCAAATGGGTTTATATCGGGACATCAACAGGATGAAGCGCGCCTGAAGGGCGCGTATTCGCAGAAAGCTGCCACATTGGCGGCCAACTCAGGCCCAACAGATGGACGGATAACTGTACAAACACGCTTAATCAGGCACTAAAGAATCGGGATGCCTTGATCTTTGTCAAACAGAAAAATGTCGATTTCGGTCAGACTCGTAGCAGTCGCTGCCCGTATGCGAGGTATTGGCCGTTGGGACATAACACTTTTTGGGTAATTGACATTGTTCTATCCACTGGCAAATATGACAAGGACCACCACGTGTTACCCTGACATGATACTGGCTTCAAGTGATGAACATTGACATTAGAATGGCCCACCTTTTCTCCGCCCTGGATGACGATCAGGTCAGACAGGTCATGGAGAGCAGCCATACAGGAACCCTCAAGGATGGCGAATCACTGTTTGAAACAGGCGATGAGGCAAATCGCTTTTTTCTGGTGATCGGCGGACAGATAAAACTGTTTCGTGTTTCATCCAACGGCGATCAGAAAATTATCGATATCATTCAGCCGGGCAATACCTTTGCGGAAGCGCTTATGTTCATGGAACACCCCATCTATCCTGTGAGCGCCGAAGCACTTGGACCGGCAAAAGTCATCTCATTTGATAATCGACGCTTCCTGCAGATACTGAGCGGATCAATCGAGGTTTGCTTTCGAATCATGGGCACGATGAGTCAGAGACTGCGCGGGCTCATCAAAGAGATCGATGATCTGACGCTGCAGAGCGCCACCACCAGATTGTGCGCATTGCTGTTGCACAGAATGGAGGATGTCGGCCAGGATCACTTCACCCTGCCTGCCGCCAAGGGAGTGCTGGCGGCACGACTCTCAATGAAACCTGAGACGTTTTCAAGAATTCTTCAGAACCTCTCGACAAAGAATATTCTCAAGACTAAAAGCAATGAGATAGAAGTATTGGACGAAAGTCTGTTGAGATCTCTGGCGCACCTGGAGTCCATTTATGGGCTCGAACCGGAAAAGCCATGTGTCCTGAAAGGACAGAATATATCTATCGATCTCAACTAGGGATTGTAAAAAACTGATTTAACAACCTGTCCGATATATCGCTTTTTTACAGCGTAAGATCAGCCGTTTGGGCAGAATGGCTGGTACTGATTGTGCACAGCATTCAATTAAAAGCCTGTTGCGTTCAGCATCGACTTCGTGGATATCGGTGACATGCACCATCGTCTTACTCAACTTTTCAATCCTTGTCTGGAGCGTCTGCAAGATTGAAACAATGGCCAAAACCGGCATAGATATCAATCCCGAACCCAACAACAATCCAGTTCCCTGTGTGCTCCTTGTGTGGTGTTTTCGCCACCTAGACAAAAATGGAGACCCCCCAGCTCTGCTGGGGAGGCATCAACAGTTTGACAGAAACAGGAGTCTCATAGTAACCCCAAAGCGTGAGCCGCCAAGCAACACGCTAAGGAGAAACCATGAGACAAGTAGAAAGTTTAAGCCACACGAGATGGGAGTGTAAGTACCATATTGTGTTTATCCCGAAGTACCGGAGGAAGACGCTTTTTGGGCAGATCAGGCAGGAGCTTGGAGAGGTATTTCATCGGCTGGCGAGGCAGAAAGAGAGTTTGATAGAGGAAGGGCATGTTATGGCTGATCATGTTCATATGATGATATCGATACCACCAAAATATGCGGTATCGCAGGTAGTTGGGTTTATCAAAGGTAAAAGTGCGATCCACATAGCCCGTACCTACCTGGGTCGGAAAAGGAACTATGTTGGCCATCATTTCTGGGCCAGGGGATATTTTACCTCGACGGTAGGCAGGGATGAGCAGGTGATTCGGGAGTATATACGGCAGCAGGAAGCGGAAGACCGTAGGATTGATCAGTTACAGTTGATGTAACAGCCCCTTTGAGGGGCTCAAGGAGCCAATAGGCTCCGTTTTACAGACCGCTTCGAGCGGTTCACAACTAAAGCCCCCGGCTTTGCCGGGGGATACTTACTAGCCGACGCAATGTGACAATCCGTCCGCTGAATGATGAACAGCAACCTGCATTTACCTGGAAACTGCGTAATGCCTGGGTATCAAAGTACTGAATGAGCGATCTTGATGCCGGTTCTAATGATATTGCCATGGAGACTATCGAGATTGTGCATGAAGGATCGGTACTGGAATAATCTCACAATCGAGTCATGCCGGATATTCAAGGATCACCAGTGAATTCCAGGCAAATTGTCAACAGTGATTATTGATAGATTGTGGCGATTTCAAAACAACCGCCGCATCGGCACGTCGTTATCTTGAGTTCGTGGAACCGCTGCTCATCGAACCCCTTTTTTATAAACTTGAACTATAAGGAATACCTGATTACTCATGAGGCTCAGCTATTGAGCCTGTGGTGCAAGCATAATGGAACCTACTGAATAAAAGAGGATTTCATCATGCCGAGAAATACCATTCAATTTCAAAAAGGCCTTGGTTTGCACGATTTTCTGGAACAATATGGGACCGAGGATCAGTGTCGACAGGCATTGTATGATTTGCGCTGGCCGACGGGCTATGTCTGCCCTGAGTGCGGCAACACAACAGGCTGTGAACTCAAAAAGCGTCAGATATATCAATGTCACAAGTGCCATCATCAGACTTCCCTGACCGCCGGCAGCATCTTCCATGGCACCAAGCTGCCGCTGAGAACGTGGTTTCTTGCGATCTATCTGTTGACCCAACGCAAGAAAAGCATCTCGGCGCTGCAACTTTCCCGCGAAATCGGGGTGAACTACAATACGGCCTGGCGACTCAAGCATAAGTTGATGCAGGTGATGATGGAACGTGAGCGTGGAAAAAAACTGGCCGGTCGCATCGAATTGGATGATGCTTATCTCGGAGGCGAGCAAGCCGGTAAGCGTGGTCGTGGGTCGCGCAACAAAATCCCTTTCGTAGCTGCTGTTGAGACGACGCGGGACGGCAGGCCCATGAAAATTCAACTGCGTCGTGTAAGGGGCTTCCGCAAACGTGAAATCGCCCGCTACGCCCGCTCCTGCTTGATGCCTGGCAGCGAAGTCTTTACCGATGGGCTTTGGTGCTTTAGTGGCGTGACAACCGCTGATTGCCATCATAACCCCATGGTGACGGGTGGTGGGCGCCAAAGTGTCCAGTATTCGTGCTTCAAATGGGTAAACACGATGTTGGGTAATGTCAAAAACAGTCTGTTGGGTACTTTTCATGCGATTCGAGATAAACATGTGTCGCGTTATCTTGCTGAGTTCGAATATCGGTTTAACCGCCGTTTCGATTTACCCGCCATGATTGAACGATTGCTTTTTGCCGCTCTTCGCACTCCACCTATGCCATATCGCCTCTTGAGAATGGCTGAGGTTTAGGGGTAATCAGGAAGGAATATGACTATGCCTATTCTACAAACTCTCAACAAAGGCAGGGTGCCGGTCCATATCTGGACCGGGGATACCGAATCGACGGCACTGAACCAGCTGGTGAACGTATCCCAGATGCCCTTTATCCATCACCATGTTGCGGCGATGCCGGATGTCCATGCGGGTATCGGCGCCACCGTCGGCTCGGTGATCCCCACCCGAGGCGCCATCGTGCCGGCAGCGGTCGGGGTGGATATCGGGTGCGGTATGAACGCAATCCGGCTCTCCCTGACCGCCTCCGAACTGCCTGACAGCCTGCGTATGCTGCGTAATCGTATCGAACAGGCGATTCCGGTTGGATTCGGTATGCATGACCGTGATCCTGTGAAGCGCTCAACCATTGTTCCATTGGCCAAGCGTTTGGATCGGATCCTCGGCAAGCATCCTGCAATCACCAAAATGCAACGAAAGCGTCCCTACGACATCTGGATTCGCCAACTGGCGTCCCTGGGTGGTGGAAATCACTTCATCGAGCTCTGTCTGGATGAAAACGAGGCGGTATGGGTAATGCTGCATTCCGGTTCCCGCGGCATCGGCAACGTCATTGGACGCTACTTCATCAATCTCGCGCGCAAGGATATGGGCGATCAACTGGGAAGGCTGCCCGACAGGGACCTGGCCTACTTCACTGAGGGGGCGCAGCACTTCGATGACTATGTCGAAGCTGTTGCCTGGGCTCAGGATTACGCCATGATCAACCGCCGTGAAATGATGCAGCAGATCCTGGATGCCCTGGCACTGCAGCTATCGCCCTTTTCAATCACCAAGGAGGTGATCAACTGCCACCACAACTATGTGGTGCGGGAGCATCACTTCGGTGCTGATGTCTATGTCACCCGCAAAGGCGCGATTCGTGCCGGCGAAGGAGAACTGGGGATCATCCCCGGATCCATGGGCGCCAAGTCCTACATTGTACGTGGCAAGGGCAATGAAGCGTCCTTCTGCTCCTGCTCACACGGTGCCGGGCGTCGCATGTCGCGCTCCACGGCAAAGCGACAGTTTAACCGAGCGGATCTCGAATCCCAGAACCGGGGGGTTGAATGCCGCAAGGACAAGGGAGTCATCGACGAAATTCCTGGCGCCTACAAGGATATCGACCGGGTGATGGCGAACCAGAGCGATCTGGTTGAAGTGGTACACACCCTGAAACAGGTGCTGTGCGTCAAGGGATAAGTGGGCCGGGGCACCGGCCCATTTATTTCTATACAGAGGAAATTGAGATGAAGAACAAAACACGCAAACCAGGAAATCTATCGCATAACCATCCGATGCTGCGTAAGAGGGGTGTGCATGACAAAACCAACAAGGCACACCGCCGTAAGGCTAAACAGAACCCGCGCAAGGCATGGTTTTCTCTGAGTGCATAGCGTGTACTGAGAGAAGTCCATGCACCTGTGCCAACTGCGGTGTATTTCAGTTCTTTCTGATTTGAATCATAAACAGCCACTATATTTATAATAAGATAGTTACTTTGATTAATCAGTACAATTTTTTAATACCATCCTCAGAATCATGGCCCAGACCCTTCAACTCATCGATGCCCTGAAACGCAGCCTCAAAGCCCACGGACTGACCTATGCGGATGTAGCGCGCCATTTGGATCTCTCAGAAGCTAACGTGAAACGGCTTTTCGCCAAGCGTCGCTTTACCCTGGAGCGACTGGACCAAGTCTGCCAATTGATGGAGATGGAGATATCCGACCTGGTTCAGGAGATGAATGAAAGGGCTGGTGCGACTGCAATCTCCGGATTGAGCATTGAACAGGAAGCTGAGATTGCGGGAAATCTCGAACTGCTGCTGGTCACGGTCTGTGTGCTCAACCGCTGGTCGCTGGATGATATCGTAGCGCGTTTCCACATATCCGAGACCAGGTGTATACAACAGCTGGCCAAACTCGACCGGTTGCGTTTGATAGAGCTTTTACCTAAAAACAGAGTCAAGCTACTGGTAGCTCGAAACTTCAAATGGCAGGAAAACGGGCCGATTCAACGCTTCTTCCAGGAAAAGATTGAAGCGGAATTTTTCGCTTCCCGGTTTGACCACCAGAATGAAAGATTGATCGTGATAAACGGCATGTTGGCCGAAAGCTCGAATCGCGTGTTTCAACGTAAAATGGAACACCTTGCCAGGGAGTTCGATGAATTGAATGACGATGATGCGAAGCTGTCCCTGGATGATCGGGACGGAACCACCGTGGTGATCGCAATGCGCCCCTGGTCCTACGGATTGTTCGATTCGTTGCGCAAACCTGAAGCGCACCATAAGAGAACCAGAAAGAGCGGCGAAACCTGATAAACGATCTACCCTTTTGCAGCCAGTCATTCAAACAAGCCATGGCGTGATTAATTCATTGGCAACCGCACTGTCACAGTCGCACCACCGTATTTATGGACCGAGTCATGCGATCGAATAACGACTGATTTTATCTCTGATGGAATATGAATCCCGGATAGGTGACGGGTGAACGGTTGTTCATCGACATGCGGATGATGAAGCGTCCTTGTGCCTAAGATGACACCCTTTTCATCCAATACCTCCCAGCGATTGGCATAATGATCCCAACCGGTATCCTGATGCATTACCGTTACAGAAAAATCATAGATGTTGGCCCCCCTATTCTTTACCGCCACATCGACTACATCTGCTTCTCCGGCATGTACGGAAGGATGCGTAGAGAGCAAGGATAACAGACAGGTTATAGCGCGTTTCTTCATCTTTATCTTCCTAAATGAAAAAACTGAGATGTGATGGGAACGAATCCCCGCACATTATGCGGGGATTCTTTATGAGGAGGATACTGGAATATGCCTATGGAATACGTTGATCATCCAAAATCACAACGCTTTCGGCGATATAGCCATCCGCACTGCAACTGCCGTTTATTCCCACATCCTGGCCAACCTCAAGGGTGCCGTCTGGTGTGATCTCACTGACCGTATCGGTGATGACAACGGTGAGAAAATCAACCCCATCTGCGTATGTAACCGTCAAGTCAGTGGTAGCAATACCACATACAGTATCTTCTTCGGGAGAGAGAACAAAGCCGTTTGCACTAATCGAAAGGATAGTACCGGTAATCTGCTGATCGTTCTCTTCAGTAGTGGTATCGACAATCACCAACGCTGCCTTGAGTATGGCTTCGGTACCGGTCAGATCGAGTACACCGTCAGCCTGGACCACGCGGGGCACGGTAATCTCCAGATAATCCAGTATGTCGCCCGACTTGGAGACGATCCTGGTGCCATTGATTCCGGGCTCATCCGGTTGAAACATGACATCAAGCGGCCCAGCTGTCACAACCGAGCCGCTTTCAGTGACATTCATACCAAATCCGCTGCTATCGGCATCCGTGGCGACTTCACCCTCCACCTGCAGGAAATCACCCAACTCAATGACCAGGGCATCCACTTCCATCAGGGGGTGATATCTGTCGCTCACCACACCCCCGTGATCCACCAGAACGGAAACATCCGTTATTTGTTCCTCCAATAATTCGCAGTCACCTGGAGGGGATTGTCGACCAGGAGGTTCATCGATCATCCAAAGGCGACACTCGCCGGGAGAAGGAAGGTGGCCAGGGGGAATATTAACATCCACATCCACATCCACATGAGGCATCACCTGATGATCGGGCCAGCCCACAACCACTACCTGTTCACCCAGATTCTCCTCCAACAACAGCTCATCGAGAGAACGTGGTTCACCCTCATAATTCAGGTTGTCGAAGAAAGCCGTATCGTCACCCAGTTTAATCTCGACACACTCCATACTCTCTGTTTGCTGCATGGGCAGGGCGTCACAAATCAACAGGGAATTCTCATCAGGCATCACTTCCGTGATTTCGCCCTCCAAGCGGACCAGCTTACTTTCGAATCCTTCCTCAAGGACATCAACAAAGACCACTGGCCTGAAGTTGTACCCGTTGTTGTTTCCGGTGATATGAATCGAATTGCCACCATCCATATCGACCTGTACGGTTATTACATTGCCCTCCTCGACCGTGAAGCAATCACGCGCCAGCAGATCAAGTTTGCCATTGCCCGGCAGGTTTGGGTGATAGGTTTCATTATCAGTCAGATCATCGGGTGTATCGTCGGCCAGCACCAGTTCAAGATCGCTCAGGATCAAGCGAATCTTGCAGTAAGTACCCACGGGCACATCATCCCTGAAGGTGAAGGGAATCGACTCGTTTTTCAGGCTGAGAAGATCGATCGTCTGAGGTTCATCGGAAAAGAGTGTTACCTCATCGCCATTGTCGGATCCAATCAATCCCATCCGCTCTATGGTGGCGTTCATGGCCACAAACAGCGACGGATCGGCGGGCTTGTCGGTCAAAAGAATACCGACCGTACCGGTGCGTTGAGCCGATGTCGATGTCGAGGTCGTAGTATCGCTACTGCCACCACCACCGCCACCGCAGGAAATAAGACTGACAGCCAAGATGCATGTCAGTGAAACCGATGTAATAAGTTTGATGATATGTGGCATAGTCACTATTCCTCTCTATATTTGGGAAAAACGTACCACATGGACAGGTTAAATTATGAGAATCAATTCCCGAAATTTGTGCGAATATGTAAAATAGTTGATGTAAGGAATTTCATTCACATCCGATCAACTGGGAACCGGCCTATGCCTATCAAGCGATCGCGCCAGTAAGGGTCTTCGAGCGAACCGTCGGCAACACGATTCTGCCCGGTCGAGGCGTGGATAAACCGTCCGTTTCCGGCGTAGAGCCCCACATGCGATAACTTGCGTGAGTTTATCTTGAAAAACAGCAAATCCCCGGGTTTGGCATTGTCGATAGGCAGTCGCCGGGACGCCCGGTACAGATCCCGTGTTGTTCTTGGTATCTCTATGCCGGCTTTACGATACGCATAGTGTACCAGACCGCTGCAGTCGAAACCTTTTGGGGTAACCCCACCGTAGCGATAGGGTACGCCTTTCAGTTTTTCTGCGATCTCTACAACCGGATGAACGGCAGGTATAAAAGACAAATTCCGATTGTCGGATGCGGAACGCTCGATTGCACTGGCGGGTGCATTCGATACTGAGGCACATCCTGAAAACAGCACACTGGCGAACACAATACACATTACAATAACGAAAGACCTGCGCAGGTAACGGCTGACAATTGCAGTGATACTTAAAGATTTCAGATAAGATGATCCGTTCAAAAAGTGAAGCCTCCCAATAGATGCCTTTCCGGAAAGGCACACTTGCTAACCAATATAGTCAAAGATTCCGTAACGAGAGTGAAAAACGGCTGTTCATTCAAGCAATAAACTGACATTGTGAACACTGGCACATCAAAACCGAATGGAACCTTAATGTCACTTTATTCATATCCGGCCAACGCCATATGGGTTCATCCAGCATTCCCTGGCCAGTGACGATCGTCTGCCCCAGCTCTTTCTCCAAGCCTGGCGCGGGAAGTGGTTGCATACTGAGAAACCACCTCTCACGCACAATCAGTACATACCTCAATTACCCTCCGTTTCCATCCACCAGCTGACTTGCCGACCCGTAGGCATTACCCTGTATAAAACAAGGTAATCCTATCTGAATCCATAGACCGATAACGTACGTATACCTTACTGTGATTCGTGTACTCAATCGCGTCGTAGCGGACCAGTCAATAAAACCACTATGCATCCAAAGGTAGATATGGATCTGATTGGTGAATATGTGGCCGCATCCGCTGCAGCCCTTTTGATATCCTAAAGCGTGATCGGTATGGCATTCAACAGCATTATGGCCCTTCTCTTTTTGGCAGGCGGCATATATATCGGCCCGGCTGAAGCAGGAAACTATAAAAGCGGATTTGATGTCACAGATGCATTGGTGCCAATCGAACAAATATTGCCGGGCGGTCCACCTAAAGATGGCATTCCCTCCATCGACAGTCCCAAGTTCTTACCAGCCCGCAAGATCGATTTCCTTCAGCCTGAAGACCGTGTTCTTGGTCTTTCCTATAATGGTTTCCTGATTACCCCTAAACCTCAGCCATTCTCAAGAGGCGATATGGCATAGGTGGAGTGCGAAGAGCGGCAAAAAGCAATCGTTCAATCATGGCGGGTAAATCGAAACGGCGGTTAAACCGATATTCGAACTCAGCAAGATAACGCGACACATGTTTATCTCGAATCGCATGAAAAGTACCCAACAGACTGTTTTTGACATTACCCAACATAGTGGTTACCCATTTGAAGCACGAATACTGGACACTTTGGCGCCCACCACCCGTCACCATGGGGTTATGATGGCAATCAGCGGTTGTCACGCCACTAAAGCACCAAAGCCCATCGGTAAAGACTTCGCTGCCAGGCATCAAGCAGGAGCGGGCGTAGCGGGCGATTTCACGTTTGCGGAAGCCCCTTACACGACGCAGTTGAATTTTCATGGGCCTGCCGTCCCGCGTCGTCTCAACAGCAGCTACGAAAGGGATTTTGTTGCGCGACCCACGACCACGCTTACCGGCTTGCTCGCCTCCGAGATAAGCATCATCCAATTCGATGCGACCGGCCAGTTTTTTTCCACGCTCACGTTCCATCATCACCTGCATCAACTTATGCTTGAGTCGCCAGGCCGTATTGTAGTTCACCCCGATTTCGCGGGAAAGTTGCAGCGCCGAGATACTTTTCTTGCGTTGGGTCAACAGATAGATCGCAAGAAACCACGTTCTCAGCGGCAGCTTGGTGCCATGGAAGATGCTGCCGGCGGTCAGGGAAGTCTGATGATGGCACTTGTGACATTGATATATCTGACGCTTTTTGAGTTCACAGCCTGTTGTGTTGCCGCACTCAGGGCAGACATAGCCCGTCGGCCAGCGCAAATCATACAATGCCTGTCGACACTGATCCTCGGTCCCATATTGTTCCAGAAAATCGTGCAAACCAAGGCCTTTTTGAAATTGAATGGTATTTCTCGGCATGATGAAATCCTCTTTTATTCAGTAGGTTCCATTATGCTTGCACCACAGGCTCAATAGCTGAGCCTCATGAGTAATCAGGAATGGTTTTGTCAGAGCCTATCCGATTGCCATCATGAATTGGCATGAGATTGTCAATGACCGATTTGGCAACCGACCCGTTGCCGTCACCTTCTGCCCGCTATGTGGTACGGGAATCGCATTCAAGGCTGAGCATAACAATAGACCGCTAAGCTTCGGTGTATCGGGATTACTCTACAACAGTGATGTGCTGCTGTATGACCGGGCTTCGGAATCTTTGTGGTCGCAGATCAAAATGCAGGCCATCAGTGGAAAATTCAAAGGTGAGCGCCTGGAGCCCATCGCTCTGTATCACACGACCTGGTCTGACTGGATTAAGAGGCATCCTGACTCACAAGTGTTATCTGATGACACCGGTTTCGCAAGAAACTACCGGCGGTCCCCCTATGGTGACTACGAAACTAACCGTTCGATCTATTTTCCGGTTGAGTTTGCCGCTAAGGGTTACCATCCAAAGGAGCGTGTTATGGGCGTGAATATCGGTGGTGTCGTCAAAGCCTACCCTTTTGCGGAATTGGCGAAAACTTCAGGCAGAATAACGGACCGCGTGGGTGGTGAATCGATTGAAATCGAATACGATATCGACAACCAGACAGCAAGCGCAATCGATGCTGAAGGCAAAACCATACCCACAGTCATCGCCTTCTGGTTTGCGTGGTATGCCTTTCACCCAAACGGTCAACTGTTCAAGTGGAGTGAATAGCCAGGGTGGACATGGTGATTTTATGCCTGCATTCATCACCGCCCTACTCTTTATTTTTATTCGAAAAACCTGCTTTAGACTCAATTACCCGATAAATTGTGATCAATAAGCAGGGTGAGATACCTGACAAATTGTAATCATAGTTGTTGAGGAACATTGTAACCGGGGGATAAGCCATGAGCAAAATTCGCGATGAGGTTATAACCGCAAACGCTGATTATGTAAGGAATTTTGGTGATAAAAGTGAGCTTCCCATGCCGCCGGGGCGCCGATTTGCTGTGCTGACCTGTATGGATGCAAGACTCGACCCGGCAAAGTTTGCCGGTTTATCTGAAGGCGACGCGCATGTTATTCGCAATGCCGGGGGAAGAGCGAGTGACGATGCAATCCGCTCCCTTGTCATTTCCTATAAGCTGCTTGGAACCAAGGAGTGGCTTGTCATCCATCATACCGATTGCGGCATGTTGACATTCACCAATGAAATCATGGGCGACTTGCTCGCCAGCAGCCTCAAAACGGCAACGATCGATGCCGATGGCTGGCATGACTCCGCTGACGGCAGCGGTTCTATCGAAGGCAGGTTCATCAATTGGCTGACCATCTCGGACAATGCTAAAAGCGTTGTCGAGGATGTGCAAAGAATACGCAATCATCCATTGGTGCCGGATGGCATACCGATCTACGGTTATATCTATAACTGTAACACAGGAAAACTTATCGAAGTACCCATACCGGAGCAGGATGGCGATACTTTAAAGTGCGGAAACCCAAGCGACTGTTCCACGGTGCTGACTGGATCGATTTTCGACTGTAACGCTGAAGCTGAATTCATGGCGTATACAGGCCGTTTTTTGCTCAGATAGAAGAGATGTTGTCCGATTTTTTTACCCAAGACCAGCGCTGCACTCCATACAGGATTGACGTAGTCCGCATGATACCAAAGCGCACCATTAGTCGGATCTTTGGATTGCCCTTTATAGACCGCCTCGGCAAGATCCTGCGACCGCTGCCAGGCCTTTTTATTCATCGGCATATCGGAACGTCCATCGCACCACCAGGAAAATTGGCAGCGGTTACGTCTCTTCTCCCCTCCCTGCTTGACGACGGCACAGACTGAATTCGGATAGCCTTCGTTCGCAACCCGGTTCATGACAACATGGCCCACTGCGAGCTGTCCCTGTTCCGATTCGCTGCGTGCTTCAAAATAGATATTTCGCGCCAGGCAATCGATCTCTTTTGAAACCTCTGATACCTCTGATACCTCTGAAGGTTGGTATAGCGAGTGCCAGTGCCGGAGATCGTCTTCCAAGTTCGCTGGTTCAACGGCCCCTTCAGCCATCACATTGCCAATGCTGAAGATGACGAGTAACAACAACACTACCTTGGGCGGATAGCTGTTATCTTGACTGTACTGAAGGTTGTTGCTTTTCATTGTTGTCGTTTGAGTAAAAACCGGCCTGTTGCTCAACTGTCAAAGAACCAACAATGTCAGTTTTCTTAACACCCTTGTCGTAACATGATGCTTTTATGAAATAAATGCACAACTCAAGCCAAATCTAATTTACAATCATTAAATTAAATACTTACTGTATATTTCTAATGTATATAATAGAAACGGGCGTAAAATATCCCGACAATTAAAAAACCTTATAAATCCAAGTCTTACTGCCATTATTGCTCGACTGAACGGGACATTCTTGTTTGTCTGAGACAGACTTAAGGCAGGGAAGATATAAATTACATTAAAAATGAGAGCCAATACGCTTGGCAGACATGAAATAAATTCGCATCTTTGTAAGTATTCGTTACTATATAGCTACATGTGATGGAAATTTCCGTTGCCTTGCCAGGCACACATTTCCAGTAAGATTTTGGATCTATAAAAACGATAGCAGGGGATCAATATGCAGCATTGCAAACAGGCCACAATGCTCGCGAAATTTCTAATTCTCATTTCCATCCTGGTCTTTTCGCAGCAACTCTTTTCAGCCGAGTGCAGTCGTGTGGCTCAACTGGTCTCCCTGGAAGGCAGTGCAGAAAAGAAAAGAGTCGGCCAGGAAGCCTGGCAACAAGCGGTGCTTGACGATCAATTCTGCGCCGGTGACGCCATAAGAACACTACACGACGGCAGGGCCGCCGTTCGCCTGACCAACGATACCCTGCTGCGTCTGGATCGAGATTCCGCACTGATATTTACCCAGGCCGGAAAGACAACGCCATCCCTCCTGGACCTGCTTCGAGGCGCCGTGCACTTCATCAGCCGCACACCAAAGAGCCTGGAGGTCAAAACACCCTATGTGAACGCATCCATTGAGGGCACGGAGTTTGTGGTGCGTATCCGGAATCAAGCCACCGAAGTGACAGTTCTGGAAGGTGTTGTGGTAGCCGCCAATGAGGCCGGCTCAATCGATTTGAGCGCAAATCAGGCCGCCCGGGCATCAGCCGATCAAAAGCCGGTTCGAATTGAGGTCGTCAAACCCTTCGAGGCCGTTGCATGGGCGCTCTACTACCCTCCTCTACCTGAAACCCCCGGTAAAGCCGATACCCTGGCTCGAGAAGCGATCAAGGCCATCGTGCAGAATCGTCCGGAAGAGGCCGCCGAACTGGCAAAGCAGGCATTGCAGCAGGATAGTCAGTCGGCTGCCGCCTTTATGGCGCAATCCTATGTCAATCAGGCCATGTTCGACATTCCGGCCGCCCTGGCCAATAGCAAGAAGGCCGCGGAACTTGCACCACAAAATGCATTGGCACAAGCGCGTCTTGCTGAAGTCTGGCTAATGACAGGTCACACGAGATCCGCCCGGGAAGCCGCCAATCAAGCGATCACGATCAACCCCGAGCTTTCACTAGCACATACCGTTCTCGGTTTCGCATCACTGCGGGATATCGATTTGGACGCTGCAAAAACGGCATTCGAAAAGGCTATCGCACTCGATTCTGCAGCCCCCCTGCCCCACCTCGGTCTAGGTTTACTGGAGATTCGCCAAGGCGCTTTGGAGTCTGGTCGTGAAGAGATCGAAACCGCCGTACTGCTAGACCCAAACAATGCACTGCTTCGCAGCTATATGGGCAAAGCCTATTACGAAGAAAAGCGCAATGCATTGGCATCCCAACAATTCGCTATGGCCAAGGAGCTCGATCCAAACGATCCTACCGCCTGGTTCTATGATTCCATACTACTTCAATCCGTCAACAGGCCAGTTGAGGCACTACATGCGCAGCAGCATGCAATTGAGCTAAATGATAACCGGGGTGTATACCGATCGAGACAACTCTTGGATAAGGACGATGCCGCAAGGAATGTGGCACTTGGCAGAATATACAATGATTTGAGTTTTGAGCAACAAGCACGTTTTCAGGCGACAGATGCGCTGGAACAGGATCCCGGCAATCACTCAGCTCATCGATTACTGGCAGACAGCTATGTAGGCCTCACCAATCTGGATGCTGCCAAGCAAAGCGAGCTATTGCAGTCGAAATTAACTCAACCACTTAACCTTGATCCGTTGCAACCACAATTGAGCAACTCCAACTTGGGTTTACTCGATGGGAACGGACCTGAAGATCTCTCTTATAACGAATACAATCCACTGTTCACACGTAATGGAATGGCATTGCAATTAGATGTCTCAGTTGCTGACAACGGCACCTGGAGTAATGATGCCATCGTTGCTGGCCTATTTGATAGTTTGGCCTTCAGTGTAGGTCAATACCATACCGAGACAGAAAATATTCGTGAAGATATCAACTATCAACAGGATATCATCAACGGATTTGCTCAGTTTTCACTAACAGAAGACACTTCAATTCAATTGGAAGTTAGTGAGAGTGAAGAAGATAAAGGTGATGTCTCACAACGCTTGCTCCCTGAGTTATCCAATAACGAAGAAATCCAAATAACCAATAAGGTAACAACATCCCGTATCGGGCTCAACCATTCTTTACCTGGAGATGCGAAGCTTCTCCTATCTGCAATTAGCCGGGATCAACATTTTAACAGCAAGGATAGCAGTGATCCTTTTGTATTTGTTGAAATAGACAGAGACATAACAAGAGACCTCTACGAAGCACATTTTATAAAAAAATATATCCGGATGGCATGGATTGCCGGTATCAGCCGACAAACCGAGAATTCAGAGCGGGTTTTAAATGCTGTTTATTCCTCCCCACTATCTTGCCCATTACCGAGCTGCGTCTTTACCACACAAACAGATCGCTCCCAAGTAAGAGCTTATAGTTATCTTTACTACGATACAGGGGCTCTTCTTTCGTTGACTGGAGGCATTACACTTCTTAACGAAGAAGATAACATCGATGAGGATGTGGAGCGAGCATATCCAAAAATAGGATTAAAATTTAAATCTACAAACGAGAGTGAACTACGCTTGGCGGCTTTTCGAAACAGAGTCAGTGTCATCAGGTCCTCACAATATGAAACTTTAGAACCAACACATGTTGTTGGCTTTAATCAACTTTATGATGATATCAGCAAAACTGATTCATGGAACTATGCAGCCGCCTACAACCATAGGCTATCTAACAATCTTAGTTTAGGTATTTCATCAATTTATAGGGACCTAGAGACAAAGATTGATATTCTTGACACATCAACACCGTTCCCAACTAATTTTCAACAAAATCTTGAAAGTGATGATAAACATGCCACTTTGTGGTTTAACTGGACACCAGATTCTCTATGGGCATTGGGAGTAGAATACTCTTATAGTCTCTATAATCTGGAAAAGGGCCTGAAAGCAGACGATAACAGCATTTTGGCCCCAGATGGAATACTCATGTTGGAGACACATAAGCTGCCAGTATCAATCAGTTATTTCCACCCAAGCGGAATTACTGGAAAACTCACCACAACTTATTATGATCAAAAAGGCAAATTCATTGACACAACTGGATTCATGACAGAACGTGGTGAAGACAATGGATTAGTTACAGATCTGACCTTTAGCTATCGCTTACCAAAACGAAGAGGGTCAGCTTCAATTGGTGTGAAGAATATCTTTGACAAAGATATAGATCATGAAGATCGAAATAGTTACGATGTAATTGATCCAACATCAACTGCATCGCCATCATCTTTTTCAAATGAAAGAGTCATATTTGGAAAAGTCTCAATTAACTTCCGTTAATTTTTCAAGCCAGTTATCCAGCGACAGAGGAGAGAACTATGCGAACACCACCTGCTGAAATGAAGTGTGAAAAATCGGCGTTTGAGTATACTTTAGTAATAAAACCAGACGGCACTATAAAAGATTAAAGACAAAAACGGTAATTGCATAAAGACTAGAGGGCAAAAAAAACTGCCTCCGATTAAGAAGATTGTCAATACTCGCACAATAACAATCATGGAAGCTAAAGGTTCGCAGTGGATCTATCTAAAACCACCAGGCCGATGGTATCTCCTTTGATTTGATTGGCATGAGAGGAATATATAAATTATAACAACCCATGATGGTAGATATATTCCCGTCATATTCAATCGATGCATTAAATTCTAAATAAAGCAACCACATCAATACTTCTCTTCACCCATATGGACATAAGGTGAAGAGATATATTAAGAGAATATGATAATCGCTGGCATGATTCGTTACACTTATCAGATTTCTGAAATTATAATTGGTACATTCATTTCATCATTACTTGTGCCTCCATGTACCCCCTCCAATTCGTAGGGTCTCTCCTGCGCCAACCAATCCTTGATAGTGTAGTTGGCCTGCATCAACAGTAGACGGTCACCAATACGCCATGGCAGTTATGTATGAGCCGCCCCCAAACCAAACCAGTTTTTCTCCAGCAGCTCACTTGATGGGTATGCAATCGCCTTTTCCGCGAATTCACTTTTCACATAATCGTCAAAATCATTCTCACTATCTGGACGTAAATAACAATAGGCAGCACGCGGTTCCCCACACAGCGGCAGACTAAGCATTTTAAGTAATTCCGGGTGATCGTTTAGCGAAATCCTGTCAGCCGGCTGGGTATCGATCTGGCCATGGTCTGCGCAGATGATAATCAGGCTATCGGTGCCGCGGCATTGTTCCAGTAGATAACTGAACGCTTGATCGATTTCCAGCAGATGACGTTTCGCCTCTTCGCTCCAGATACCCGACTGGTGACCAATACTGTCCAGTTCGGGCCAGTAGGCATAGAGATAACGTTCATCACCCTCACGAAGCAATTCTGCAATCAGACTGGCGAGCTCCGGCAGGTTCCGGTGTCTCACCAGGCGCGCCCTGCCGAGGTGGGCCCGGTTGAAATCCGAATCGGCGATATAGGCCGGCGACAGCATGACTGAGTCACAGGCGATTTTATCGCTGAAAGGTGTGTGTCCAAGCAAGATCCCGGTGTCGATCCCTGCCTCTCCCAGCGTGACACCGCCATATCTTGGCCGTCCTGGCAATACCGCCAATACAGCGCCCAACTCCCTGAAGTAGACATGCCAGCCGGTCAGGCCATGCTGTTGCGGCGCGTCGCCGGTGAGGAATGTGGTTACCGCTGTGGCGGTGGTTGGCGGAAAGACAGAGGTAATCGTTCCCTTGAGATGGGCATTCAGCGTCTCGGCTTCAGGATGAGCACGAAGATAGTTGGCTCCCAAGCCGTCCACCACCCAGAGCAGGATTTTACGGTAGGCCCCGAGTGGCAGGGATGCCAGGAGATCGAGTGGCGGATAACTGTGGCGCTCACCACCCATTGCCCCCTGCAATGATGCCATCAAATTGACAATGCTGCCGCCGTTGTAGTCTGGAAATGGCATAAACCCTACCGATCCGTGGCGCTGATACACGATGAATCATTGTACATTTTTAGGTATTCTCCCATATTATCGGCTGTTACCCTGATCGAGTGGGTTTAAAGCCGCGAAGAACAAGCCGCAAATAAACGCCAATCAACGATAATACTCGCAAATTGTTCGCAATGAAGATACAGCCGATATATGACTTGCAATCCAAACATTATGCTTTTCCAAGTCTTACAGCGGCTATGATCGGCATGCACAATGTCTTATCATTTACGATAGTTTGCTGTGACTGGCGTTCATTCGCGGCTAACAACCGTTTATGGATTTTCTAGAGAGGATTCAAGGTTAGTGGCTACACATGATGACGATCGTCCCTCCCCTGATGATGAAGCGACGCGTCTTGCCACGACCGACAGTACGGACAAGCAAAAGTCCACCGGCACTACCCATCCGACAACCGATCCCGGAAAGAACGTCACTGAAGCATTGACCGCCATCTCCGAAGAGCTGGCCAATGGAACCTCTAATGTAGTTGCTGTCGGCTCGGTACTGAAAAACCGCTTCGTACTGGAAGAGATGCTGGGACGGGGCGGCATGGGCGTGGTCTACAAGGCCCGGGATTTGCGCAAGGTCGAGGCGATGGACCGGGATCCCTATATCGCGGTCAAGGTATTGTCGAAGGACTTTCAGGCCAATCCTGACTCTTTCATCGCCCTGCAACGGGAGAGTAAGAAGGCGCAGCAGCTGGCGCATCCCAATATCGTGACTGTCTACGATTTCGACCGGGACGGTCCGAATGTTTTCATGACCATGGAGTTGTTGGAGGGTGAGCCCCTCGATCAGCTGATCAGACGCCTGCGTCCGGCCACCCTGCCGACTCAGCAGGCCCTCTCCATCATCGAGCAGATGGCCCGCGCGCTTGCCTACGCCCACTCCGAGAACATCGTTCACTCCGATTTCAAACCGGGCAATGTATTTCTCACCTCGAAAAGCGTGGTCAAGGTGGTGGATTTCGGTATCGCCAGGGCCGCTAAAAGCGCCGACCGTCCTGCAGAGGACGCCACTGTCTTCGATCCCGGATCCCTCGGCGCCCTGACCCCGACCTATGCCAGCTGTGAAATGCTGGAGTATGGCGAGCCGGATCCGCGGGATGACGTCTATGGCCTTTCGGTGGTCGCTTACGAATTGCTGGCGGGCAGCCACCCCTTCGACCGGAAACCGGCGACCTATGCACGGGACCTGGCGCTCAAGCCCAAACGGCCCAAAGAGTTGTCGAAGGAGATATGGAATGCCATCTCCCATGGATTGGAGTTCGAACGGGAAAAGCGGACCCGCAATGCGACAGAGTTTCTCAAGGAGACGTCAGGTCCCCGGCAGGGGTGGGAAAATCTCCTTCCTAAATGGGCGATTCCGGCTGCCGCCGGCGTTATTCTACTGCTCGTCATCACCATCGGATCCCTGCTTTTAAACGGGCAAAATGGCGAGGTCCAACCTGAAATCGTGCTGCAGGAGACGACATCGCTGGAACCGGAACTCAGGGCGAAGATTGAGAGCATCCTCGAGGTCGCCGAGGTGCATATGCTAGTCGGTCGACTGCTGGAGCCCTCTGGCAGCAGTGCCTATGACGCCTATCAGCAGATTCTGATCATGCACCGGCACAACAAGCAGGCAACCCAGGGCCTGCAGCAAATTGGCGATTATCTTGCGGAGCAGGTCAGAGGTTTGATCGAATCGAAACAGCTTCAGGAGGGGAAGGCGCTGCTGGAAAAAGGGCTGGATGCCCTGCCCGACCATCAGGAATTGATCAAGTTACGGCACGATCTACAATAGACCCTTTTAACGGACCCTGCCGGTCAACGATTAAAAAACGCTGTCACTTAAGCGCTTCATGACGCCATACGCACCGGACATCGATACAGGCCAGTACCTCTTTCCAGATCTCCTCCCAACAACAACCATGGGTAAAGTCCTCTAGCAGTATCAACTGACTGTCAGGTTGATTGACCAAAGCATCACGTATGATATCGGGAGGTACGTTGCCATCCTTGCCCCCCGCCAGATGGTATTGCCGAATCATCGTTGGCAGCGTCGATAGCAGTTTTGGATTCCTTGACCCTTCCAACGGGTCATAACCATGCAGATCGGCCCATGATTCAATATCCAGGTTACCGGCAACGGTGACGATGCTCCGGGTCTCGGGAAACCTCTCAGCCATCAGCATCGCCAAGCTCCCTCCCCCACTAAAACCCAACAGGTGGAGGTTTTCATGTCGATAGTCATTCAACAGCCTCCGAAGCGCCCTGGACATGCTGTCTATCACTTCCTCGGAGTAGCGTGCGGAGGTCCAGTAATCCGGCATACAGGGATGCTGATTCGCATATCCATGGTAACAAGGACGACCCAGAAAGAGACTGGGGGATTCATCCATTGCCATCAATTTCAATGCAATAGGTTTTCTTGGTGTGGGATCGCTGGCTTTAATGAATCCACCGATCCAAGGGGTGCCGTCCCCCCCCAGGTAGACGTGCAGGGTGGATGCGGTGCCCAACTTCCCGTTATCGAAGACGGCATGGAGGAAATCACTGCCCATTATCTCGGTTTTTTGCAATCCCTGCTCCTGCGCCATCCGTTCAAATCGTTGACTGGGCGCGGAACAGGCAACCATCAGCAAGCATGCTGCAGTGCAGCAAATAAGTGAATATGTCATAGATAGCCGATTAAACCATTTCCAGAGGGATTTGAATTGTCTATTCTTTATCGAGAAGCAAAATTATTAGGTTTTGGATATACCATGTTACATCTTCGTTCAAACAAGCAAACACCCAACATCAAACCAGTACCGCTGACCATCAGCGCTTTACTCACTGCAGTGCTGGCCCTTTCAGGCTGTCAAACGCAGAGCACCCGGCAGAGCAGCGCAGACGCGGCGGCACCGGTTACCGGCAACCCGGATAAATTTCTGATTGTCGACTGTCTGTTGCCTGGCCAGGTGCGCAAACTGGGTGCCAACATGACCTATCTTTCACCCAGGCGGCCGGTTAAAACCACTGCCTCCGAGTGTGAGATCCGTGGCGGCGAATATGTGGCATTTGACCGTGCAGACTACCGAACCTCCCTGCGTGTCTGGTTGCCCCAGGCCCAGGAGGGCGACCCTGTGGCGCAAAATTATGTGGGCGAGATATATGAGAAGGGACTCGGTATCGAGCCCGATTACGCCACTGCCGCCGCCTGGTATCTGAAGGCGGCAGATCAGGGCAACTCCAGGGCGCGCATCAACCTGGGCTTTCTCCATGAAAAGGGCTTTGGAGTGAAGAAGGATCTGGCTCAGGCGCTCAACTGGTATCGTAAAGCCTCCGGTCTGGAGGATGACAACCTGCAGTTTTCCTCCGCGGTGGAGATCTCCAAGGCCGAGCGGAAAGAACTGCGTCCTCTGAAGCAGGAGAGACAGCAACAAAAATCTGAAACAGAACGGTTGCGCAAACAGCTCAAGAACACCAGCACACAGTTGAAGTCGGAAAGAGTCAAGCTGACAAAGGCAGAAAAACGACTGAAAAAACTGAGGTCTGAAGCTGGTATTCAGCCTACGATGACGACCTCTCCATTGGTTGCTGCCGCTTCCGATGTCAAACAGCTGAAATCGGAACTGGCTGTCAGCGAAAAACAGGCGCAGCAACAGCGTACCCAGATAGCGGTTTTGGAAAAGGCGCTTGCGAAGCAACGGACGCAGATGGACAGTGCGCTCAAACAGTCACAGCTGGAAACCGAACAGCAGAGAAAACAGGCCGCAATACTAAGGCGTAAACTTGATGAAACCAACCAGCAGTTGATTAATGAAAAGGCCTCGCTTACCTCAACCGAGTCTGAACTGGCGATGCTGCGCTCGGAGTTGAACCGAAAAGAGAAACTATCCAAGGTTTCCCAGGATGAGGCACTCTCTGCACTGCAGGCACAGCTTGCCGAACAGGAAAAGGCCGTAGTAACCCAACAGCGCAAGATCGTGGATCTGGAATCATCACTCTCCACTCAGCAGACAAAGATGAACGAGGCGCTCCGCCTCTCGACCCAGGAGAAGGCCCAGTTAGAGGAGGCTTTGAAGGTTCAGACCGGCAAGGCCAGCCAATTGAAACAGAAACTAGACCGGACACAGACTGAACTTGATCGGACAATTGCGGATATCGAGAAAAATCAGCCTGTACTTGCCGATCAGCGCCGGCAACTGGAACTGGCGCAAACAACATTGAACGAGGCAACCAGCAAGAGCCTCACCCTTGAGCAGACGGTAGTGCGTCTGCAACAAGACCTTGAGAAGCGCGAAAGTGCAATGGGGCAACAGGGTCAGGCAGTCGCAAAGCTCCGGGAACAGCTGACCAATTACCAGCAGCGCCTGCAAGTGCTGGAACAGGAAAAGATCACTCAGCAAACCACCTTGCAGGGTGATGTCGCCAAGCAGGAGCGCCAGATTGCGGAGTTACGTCAAAAACTTGGGGAGACAGAGCGACAACTCGATACCAATCAGGCACAACTGGCAAAAGTAAACCCTGACCTCGCCCGTCAACAGTCACTGCTGAGAAAGACTCAAAAGGAGCTTGTCGCCACCAAGACGGCCGCCGCACGAAAGGAAGCGGAAGTCATTCGTCTGCGCAAGTCCGAACAGGACTTTCTCGATCAGATTCAGCAACAGCAGATCAAGATCGACCGTTATCAGGCCGAAGCCTTGCGTTACAGGGCCCAGTTAGCCGACCTGAGATCCAATGAACAGGCCAGCCTGGTATCCGGGCCGACAATCGAAATCATCGATCCACCGGTTGCCCTGACCCGTGGCATTCCAAGCGTCCGTTTACGCTCGGCGGCGAAGGAGCGGCAAATAACGGGACGGGTTTCGGCGCCGGCCGGGCTGCTCTCTTTCACGGTGAACGACAAAACTGAATCACCCGATAATCTGGGTATCTTTTCAACCAACATTAAAGTGGAAGATGAACAGACCCCGGTAAAAATGGTTGCCGTGGACAAAAAGGGACAACATACCAGCCTCGAGTTTCTGCTTATACCCAAGCTGCGTTATGCCAGTAGCGCAGAGGAGCGGCTGAATACAAGCAGTGACTCCCGCAACACCACCCGGCGGATCGCCGGACAGGTGGATTTCGGTAATTATCATGCGCTGGTGATCGGAAACAATCAGTACAATGACTTTCCCAATCTCCTCAGTGCCAGTGTCGATGCGAGGGAAACCGCGGAATTGCTGCGTAAAAAGTATGGATTCCAGACCACCACCCTGATCGACGCCACGCGCTATGACATGCTCTCGGCACTCAATAAATTACGTGAGACCCTGACAGAAAATGATAATCTGCTTATCTATTATGCAGGACATGGTGAATTGGACAGAGTGAATCTGCGCGGCTACTGGCTGCCCGTGGATGCAGAACCCAACAGTACAACCAACTGGATCTCGAATATTGCTATCACCGATATTCTCAATGCAATGTCTGCAAAGCATATTCTCGTGGTTGCCGACTCCTGTTATTCTGGTTCCCTTACTCGCTCATCCATGGCACGATTGGAGTCGGGTATGTCCGATGAGGTCAAGACCAAATGGCTTAGAGTCATGGCGAAAACCCGGTCTCGTACCGTGCTGACCTCAGGAGGCCTCAAACCCGTACTCGACCAGGGTGGCGGACAACACTCGGTATTCGCCAAGTCTTTTCTCAGAACACTGGCTGAGAATGATTCTATACTCGAGGCCACTGCTGTCCCGCTAACTTTCAAAGCAAAGCCATCTGATTATTATCAGGTTGGCCCTCGCGGGGTGGATCACCTCGCAGCAATGCCATCAGATCCCGTTTTTCAAACAAATTAAGCTGTAGTAATCGTAATATTTGTTGCATGCTTTTTTGCAACTTCGACTGGAACTTGAGAAAGGCCAGTAGCAAATAGACACACAATGCAATCCAGATCTGTGTCATAAGCGCATTTTTGCTGGTACCCACAAATGATTTGATTTTCAGGTTTTGTTTGATCCATTTGAAAAACAATTCAACCTGCCACCTTGCCCTGTATATATCGGCAATCGTTTTGGCAGCAAGCTCGAAATTGTTGGTGAGAAACACATAACGCCTTCCGGTCTCCGCATCCCGATAGCCGATACGACGTAATGGTACTGGGCACTTTTTGGCAGTCTGCGCACCTGTAAACTCAATGGTTTGGTCGCTGGTCAATCCCTTACTTTTCAACACTGATCGACGGCTTACCGTACGGTACTTTGCATTGGTCTTCAGGCGAGTGACAAAAAATATCCCTTTTGCTGTCAGTTGATTATACCAAGCGTAGTCGTTGTAACCCTTATCAACCGCCACGATACTCCCCTTGGGGAATTTCAAGGCACGCCCGACAGTTACATCGTGTGCCTTACCCTCTGTCACCGTCACAAATTCCGGCAAATAGCCCGAGTGGTTCAACCCAACATGCAGTTTTATCGCTCCTTTCGTCGTGCGAAAATCAGCCCAGGGGAAAACAGACAGACATAAATCGATCGTCGAAGCATCCAGCGAATAAAGTGGGTTGCTGAAACGAAAATCATGACCAGGAACCACACCCTGACAGCGATGCAACAGCTTTCCAAACAAAGCTTCATACAGCCCGTATGGCTTACCATCATTGATGCGGGATAAATTGGAACGTGACAGTTTTGCACTACCGAGGTGATAAAGACGATGGGCTTGCGCGGACATACTGTCAACGATGTCACGTAAGCTGTTTCGACCTGACAGTTGCGCCATTGCCAGGGTTACGAATTGCGACCAACGTGAGGCTGTTCGGAAAGAACGGCCTGTATGGTGCTGTTTTGCAAGGGTCTCGAATTCATGTCTCGGTATTAGTTTCAGAAGTTGTGAAAACACAGTATTATGGTGACTCAAGGCCTGATTTCCTTTTTGTTTTTCAATGGTTTGTGGTGAACTCATTGTAACAAAACAAACTGGTCTTCAGGCCTTCTTATTCTCTCCTTAACGGGGCAGCAGTGACTCGAGGCTTATAGGTTATTTCGTAATCTGGCAAAAGAGGTACAGCAGACAGCTTCGAAATTTGGTATCGACCAGATTCCGGAGTATGCACCCATCAAGCATGGGGGACATGAAGCAGGGGAATTTTTCTTCATACCCCAGGGTTGATCAGCTCATTTAGCTGACAACAATAAAGAATTTACAGGGGGAGGATATCCAATGGCTGATTGTGGTAAAAACGCTCGAGTGCGTAAGCTTTTTGTCAATATATTGCAATATAGCTCCGCAATCCTGTTACTGCTGTATTCGATGAGCGCTTTCGCGATATTCAGTATATCACCTACAAGCTTGGACTTTGGCGGCGTAGGCGTAGGTAACAATAGTGGCGTAATGACTGTTACCTTCAGCAATGACAATTCAACAGATGTCATCGACTTTACTTCAATCACTGCGACCGGCGACTTCAGCATTGCCGCCAACAACTGTCCTACCATCCTCAATGAACTGCTAACCTGCACTGTCGATGTAAGGTTCAACCCGACGGTAACCGGTCCACTGACCGGGGCTTTGACCTTTAACGGTCACGACCATTCGGTTATCCTGGGTGCGGGCTTCCTCCCTTTCACCATATCCGCTTCACTCAGCGGTACGGGACTGATCGGTGATCTGGCAATAGACGGCAATGCCGTGGATCTGGGCTCTGTGCCATTGGGAGTACCCAGCCAACCAGTCGCTGTTCCACTTTCCAATGCAGGCAATGACGCAGTCAATATCACTACGATCACAGCAACTGCGCCCTTCTCGCAGACCAATGACTGTCCGGCAACCCTCAATGCCGGCACCAGTTGTACCATCATGGTCAGTGTCACCGCCACAGGCTTAGGGTCACAGACCGGGACATTGACGGCAAGCGGCACCGCCGTACAGGGTACCACCACTCAGACGATCTCGCTGTTGGCAAACGCCCAAAGCGGCGTATTGAGCACATCCTCCGACAGCATCGTCTTTCCCGATACGCCGGTAAACACCACCAGCAGCGCAGAAACCGTCACTATCACAAATACAGGCAACTCATCGCTCTTCGACCTGGTGTTGTCGAGTAGCGGCGACTTCACCCAATCCAACGATTGCCCAACCACACTTACCGTCAACCAGAGCTGTACCGTCTCGGTGATGGCGTCGCCCACTACTGCAGGCGATGTATCGGGCTCACTCGACATCTCCGCAACCGACGCGGGTCGCACTATAAGCAGTACAGTGGCCCTTAGCGTGGCTGCCACCATCGCTGACTTGGTCACTTCCGAGACACAGCTCTCCTTTCCTGACGGGACGGTTGATGCATCCAGTCAACCCCAAGTTGTAACGGTTACCAATCAGGGCACTGCGCCACTTACCATCAACTCCATTACGACTGAGGGAGATTTCAGCCAGACAAATGATTGCGGAAATGAAGTTACAGCTGGCAGCAGCTGTGACATCCAGGTTGTTTTCACACCGCAATCCACCGGGGCGGCAACCGGCGCCTTGAACATCGACACCAGTAACGGTTTATCAAGAATCGTTCTGTCGGGCAGTGCCGATGCAGCACCCGGCAGCAATCCGGTTGCCGATCTTCTCAGACCCTTCAGCGGCGACAATCCGAATATCCTCTCCTTGATTGATGTGATCGCCGAAGCCTGTCCCAGCGGCAGGCTCAGCGACCGGCTGCAGGAAGATTGTAATGCGGTCGTCGGTGCGGCAATCGATGGCGATACCAATACCCAAACAGCGCTGTTTCAGGTAAGCCCGGAAACGGCCACCAAGGCCAATACCACATCCCGCCAAGGCAGCGAGACCCAGATACGCAATCTGGGGACACGTATCTCCGCCCTGCGTGCCGGCACCAGGGGCCTCTCGTTCAAGGGGCTCGATCTGCAGATAGATGATCAGAATCTACCCATTGAAATGATTGCAAAGGCATACCGGGACGCGGGGCGTCGCGGTGGCGGCGCCAGCGACGATAATCAGTTGCTGGCATCGAGACTGGGTGTCTTCGTGACCGGGGACATCGCCACAGGCGAGCGGGATGAGACAGACCTAGAGACCGGTCTCGATTTCGATACCGCCGGTATCACCATCGGTGTGGACTACCGGATCACCAACCAGTTCATTCTGGGTGGCGCGGTAGGCTTCATCGACACCGAAGCCGAACTGGAGAACGATGCCGGCGACCTGGATACCCAGGGAGTCAGCCTGAGCCTGTTCGGCACCTATTACAGTCCGCAGAACTATTTTGTCGATTTCTCCGCCACCGTTGGTAAGAATGACTTCGACCAGAAACGGAGTATCGTCTACACCCTGGGCGGCCTGGCGGACGTCAGTCAGGAACTCAAAGCGGACTATGACGGAGATACGGTCAGCCTATTCATCGGTTCCGGCTACGATTTCAATCGTGGCGCCTGGTCCTTTGGACCCCGCGCCGATCTGGAGTATATCAAATCCGATGTCGACGGGTTTACCGAGGAGGTTTCCGACCCCACAGCCGACGGTGGTGGTTGGGCGACCCGTGTGGAGGATACCGATCAACGCTGGCTGACCCTCAACCTGGGCGGCAAAGTCTCCTACACACACAGCGCTGACTGGGGGGTCCTTATCCCTTATGCAAGGCTCGATTGGCTGCATGAGTTCGAGGATGATTCTCAGGTGATCACGGCACATTTCATCGAGGATCCGGCCGGCATGGGGATCGAGATTCAGACCGACGATCCCGACCGGGATTACCTGCGCCTGCGCTTTGGTACATCAGCCCAATTCCAGAACGGCGTGGTTGGCTTCATCGACTTCGGCACCATCCTCGCCCATAGTGAGTGGAGTGCCTATACCCTCAGTGCGGGACTGCGCATGGAATTTTAGCTGCCAAGGCGTTCCAGAAAGCGATTCACCCAATCACTGGCAGGTGCAGGGGCCGGTTGTTCGATCTGTATCGACTCCGCACTTGCCAATAGTTGGATCAAGGGCATGAAACCGGTATCGCTGTTTGAATCCCGGCTGCTCAGATTATAGAGAATCGAAGAGACTCTTTTTGGCAGGACTACGTTTTCCACCACCGCCGGATCGGGCTTGGCGCAATAGGCAGGATCGGAAACGACCAGAAATTCCCGGCAGCTCAACGGTCGATGCGGATGTATCGAACAGGATTGATCCTGCAAAAAAGGGCATGGCAGGTTGAGATCGAAATAGGCCAGGCCAATGGCCTTGATTCGTTCCTTGTCATGATCAAGCGCAGCCTTCTCCAGCTTATCGATTAACCCGGGGCCCGCTTCCTCCAGTGCGGCCATGTTCTTTACAAACCTCGATCTCACTTCCAAACGTCTTGCCTCAGGCAATGATTCTACGAGGTTTAACAGTGCTGCACCTTCTGCTTTACTGATGGGTACCAGTTGAGAGCAGCAGGCGCCACATCCACTATGGCAGGAGATCCGCTTACCGCTATCGATCACCTCGGCAATCGCGATTTCAACCACTTTATCAGTAATATTCTGGAAGAATGGGAGTAGTTCATGCAACTGAATCGCTTCATTGGCAAACTGGGCAGAGAAGTGAATGCTGCGGTTGCCAATGCGGATTTCAGCGTTTACTGTCTCTGTTTGCGGGTTGACGTCCTTCAAAATCCAGGCTCTTCAGTTAAATAGCATTAGGGATTGTAACGATGGCAAATAATGACATGCTTATCAAGCTCTACAATATGGATATCGATTGGAGCTTCATCTCACAGCAGGCAGAACGACAGTTGACTATTCGCAAACCGATTGGTCCCGATCAATTGGCGGTCCTTTCCTGGGCTGAAAGGCACTTCCCACAAACCTGGCTAGGGGAGTTTCAGCGGGCACTGAACAATACACCATGCTCATGTTTTATCGCACAACGCGAGTCATCTCTGCTTGGGATTGCCTGTTACGACGCTACCGCACTCGGTTTTTTTGGTCCCTTAGGTGTTGTTGAGTCGGCACGCGGCAATGGAATCGGCAGTTCACTGACCAAAGCGTGCCTGTTGGATATGCGGCTGAAAGGCTATGGCTATGCAGTAGTCGGCATGGCGGACGCATCTGATTTCTACCGCAAGGTCGCCAGTGCGGTTGAGATCCCCGACTCCAGCCCGGGTATCTATCAAGCCACATTAGCGCTTAAAGCTCCCGCCGATTAACAGCCTGTTAACCCAAATATTGTATGAATTTCCCCAGAAATGGTATCGAATTGGTAAAACAAAGAACGGATATCACTACAATGATATTTTCATCGTATACCAGTAACCGATTTATTGATGACAGTGCAGGAGTGTAGAGAATAGTAGATTAGTGCTATTTTTACCGTTACAGAAATATAAACAACAGTAGCGCCACAACTATAAAGAGCCCTGCCACTCGAGCTTTTGCCTTAAAAAGAGGTGTGTTCGTTTTCTTATCCGTATGCCGGTACATTTTCCATGCCTTCATTCCATGATATACACCAATAGCCAAAAACAGTAGCGGCATCCATGTTTGGATTGATATCGCGGTCATTTCAGTTAACTAATTTTACATGATTATCAACAGGTATTTATCGTGCTTGGATTATCTCTTTAATCATTAACAGCAGATTGTCTCTTTCTATCTCGTACCATATGCTCCAATGATGGGTAATAGGCTTTTCCCAACTCACGTGCACGCCACCAACCTCGTGATTTTCTTCCAATCAGTATCTGAGGTATCTCCAGAATATTTTTGTTTAGTGGTATAAAAGTACGCCAAGTCATTGAGAATAGACCCTGGTCAGGTTCCAGAACGATAGTGTCAATTACCGCCTTTTTTTCAATGCTCTTGCCCATTTGATAAAAGAAAACCACAGGCACATCTATCTCAGGCAAGGTAAAACCGGTATGCCCTTCCTCAGTCAGGTTTTCCAGAAACACTCGTTCTCCACCTTGAGGATAGGGAATCTGTTGATCAGCAGGTGCAGACTGAAAGTAGGCAGAATCAAAATCTGCAGGTGGTAACGGAAAGATATTGTCTCGCCAGTTCTGATCGTACGTACCAGCCAGTTGGAGTCTCGGAACCCAGCCTCTTCCTACCGGACCGAACGACATCGGGGAATAAGTTCCATTTGGCATGGTCACTGGTCGCTTCAGCTCCTCCGTGTTTGGCATTGGCGAACCGTTGACAAAAGATCGGCTCAATTCTCGATGGTAACCCTTACCGACAGGATTCTTCATGAATACACTGTGCTTATTAATATTCTTGTGATGATCATCTATACCACCGAATGCACAATCATAGCTGATCGGCATTCTATCAAAGATACCTGCATAGCCCGGACGAATTGCAATATTACCCGATTCCCAAAAGCGATCACCTGTGACGGCGAATGATTTTAACAGGGGTCCCACTCTCAAGGTTACTTCAACTCTTGATGCCGGTTTTTCTCTAGGCGGGTAAGCACTCCCGATCAATAAAACATCGCAGTGCCGTTTGAAAGGCGCATAATCAAGTTCATGAAGTGGTGCGGAAAAGCCGGGGTCACCTGTGTAGATATCGGACTCTATCAATGGCTTTTGAGGTTCGGTATAGTCAGGCTGCCCGCCCCTCTCAGGCATAGTGAATGTACCTTTTACAACGACCACAAGCAGCTCACGGCCATCAGGCAGCATACTCATGGTATACCCGACCTGCATTGGTGTGGCGTTAAGTAATTCCATGTCAGCTGATCTTTTACTCAGCAGTGCTCAATGGTGGTGCTGTCAAGTGCATGCCGCTCTGACGACAGGCCGCTATTTGTCGCTGCCATGCTTGCTGATTAGCCTGGTTGCGTCCATGTTCAGTCTGAGTTTCGTATTCCCGGGTTAAACTCTCTGCTCGCTGATCATGTTCACGCATGGTCTGGCGCATGGCCAGGAGCAGTCTGTTTCTTGATCTTCCCCGCAAGGTCCTCGCTTCCGCTACAAGATCCCGGTAGCAGAGGCCGACTATATCGAAATGACCCTGTTCGTGCGCAAGGAGTTCTGTGGTTTTTGCGGAAACCACGGCCCATGATCCGGCGGCATTCAGAACCATCTCGAACTCCATCTCACCCAATCTGTGTTCCGATTCCTCTTCTACGACCCTGACTCTGCCAGGTCGAAACCCCATGGAGATTCGCGCATCCTCCGATTCACCTCTGGGCCGGCTTTGAATGTCTCTGAAATCGCTCCACGTCAACTGTCTGGGCCAACCGATTAATGTAGGACCGGGATGTCCAGGCGATGCCGCCGCACCCTGTGGTTGGGCAGACCCGAATCCTGCATGGGCGATATCCGGGGATGGGCCAGGCGGCACTGGCCGGTTACTACGAGCAGGCGATGGGTAGTCACACATAATGGCCTCACATAGATGGAATTTTCAGACGAGCTTCACTAAATACTATTTTTTAAATACTCTACCAAGACCTCAATAGTTAGTGATTCGCCACATTACATAATAAGCCTATGAAAGTAAGTATCCCCCGGCAAAGCCGGGGGCTTTAGTTGTGAACCGCTCGAAGCGGTCTGTAAAACGGAGCCTATTGGCTCCTTGAGCCCCTCAAAGGGGCTGTTACATCAACTGTAACTGATCAATCCTACGGTCTTCCGCTTCCTGCTGCCGTATATACTCCCGAATCACCTGCTCATCCCTGCCTACCGTCGAGGTAAAATATCCCCTGGCCCAGAAATGATGGCCAACATAGTTCCTTTTCCGACCCAGGTAGGTACGGGCTATGTGGATCGCACTTTTACCTTTGATAAACCCAACTACCTGCGATACCGCATATTTTGGTGGTATCGATATCATCATATGAACATGATCAGCCATAACATGCCCTTCCTCTATCAAACTCTCTTTCTGCCTCGCCAGCCGATGAAATACCTCTCCAAGCTCCTGCCTGATCTGCCCAAAAAGCGTCTTCCTCCGGTACTTCGGGATAAACACAATATGGTACTTACACTCCCATCTCGTGTGGCTTAAACTTTCTACTTGTCTCATGGTTTCTCCTTAGCGTGTTGCTTGGCGGCTCACGCTTTGGGGTTACTATGAGACTACTGTTTCTGTCAAACTGTTGATGCCTCCCCAGCAGAGCTGGGGGGTCTCCATTTTTGTCTAGAAAAAGCACAAGTGACCAATTAAGGAATTTAGGATGAAGGGCAAAACGGAGGCAGTTCAACATTTGCATGATCATCAATCCACATGGAAAATTCATGGCCCACCGCACAGTAGTAGGGACGCATAAACTGCTTGGAGATTATATTGTATATGCTTTTTAATTCAAGTGCAGCACTTTGAATTGTGGCTGATGACTCAAAATTGTTTTCCTCGGAAAAATACGGAAGCAGCCTATCAAGTAATTCATAAATGCGATTTTCTAGTTCGATGCGATTTTTTATATACCCGTCTTTTTTCCAATAGTGTGTACCTATGAACTGGCCCGGAGTTACCGGTTGATTAAAGTCGGCTGGAAAAACCTGCTTCTCCATGATTAGATCTCCCGTATTGGAATCAAACTTAACCATCCAATGTGGAGGAATGTAGTGCCGGCCTTCACCTGGCACCGCCCGCGAAATCCCCCACAAGAAAACAAGATTTATACTACCTGAGTGGCGAATCGGGATCGGATACAGTTGGTAGGTTTCATTCGGCAGATTCTTAGTTGCGTACTCTCTTGCAAGTTCAAAAATGTTTTTTATGCCTAAACGTGAAGATCCGGTTGATAATTTCTCCATGTATATAGTGTGTGGTCTGGTGCTTTCGTTAAGCAGTTCTGCATTTACTTCCGCAGCCTGAGTCTTGTGATTCCAGATAATATTAATTGCAATTATGAGAAAAATGATAATGCCAACCCATAATTTACCTACCCTACTTAATAATGCCATGCGCGCTATTTTATGATGCCGGAGAGAACTCATCATCACTGAGAAACTAATTACACTATTTTCCACATGAGGCATCTTGCAAGCATCATCAACTGATGGCGTGTAACCAATTAAAAAAATGTTTCCCCAAACTATTATAATACTTAAAGAGAGGTGGTTCGCCTATTTCATTAAAACGCGCAAGAAACTCGAGCGCTTCATTTTTTAAACTTTTTTCTACCGCTATGTTGCCTGCCATGTACTCAGGAAGCAGCAAATCATAACCCTGATATAGATGAGCTTGAGCATTCATATATTTTTCATCCTGACGTGCAGGGCGGCTAGTAAACGTCCCAAGTGGTTTATCAACATCGTTGTTTAATCCAAAATCAGATGGTTTCGTTGCAATAAGCTGTTTGAATTTACCAGTAACAGCTTCAATATAGGCTAAATAACTTGGTGGGCACAGTTCCAAGCTGCCTGGTTCACTGGTGACTGTAGCTGCATACATAAATGCAAGGAGCGTCTCCCCCCCTTTCAGGATTGGTATTGGATATGATTGGTGCATTCCCGATGGAAGAGCAGATGCTGGATATATTTCAGCAATCTGAATGATTTGGGTAATGTTTTTAATCATGGTCATTGACATTATCGTGACACTCACTTGATCTATCGGACACCTATCCAATCAAAGAATGCTTTTCCGATTGTGCGGTAGTAGGGTTCAAGAATGGGTTCTGCTAGTAATCCGAATAACCTTCTGAATTCCTTCACATCCTGTCCAGCTTTATGAGACGATTGCTCAGTAAAATACAAAGCAAGAAGATTGTCATAAATATTATAAAAATGCTCAGTATATGCCCGCACATCACCTGGGGGTATATTTTCTGGACCCGAATACATACCAAGAAACTGATTCGGATCGTGTTGGATACCAAAGACATCTTGTGTGACTGCACGAAGCTCCTGAAGAACCCCCCTGGAAGCATCAATCCAGGCAATATATCCAGGGGGTAGTAGCAACCGTCCTTGTGGACTTGGCCTACACCCACAGAACATAAACACAACAAACATGTTAGACCCACTCCGGTATGGCAAAGGAATGGACTGATAACTCTGCTGGGGCAATCCTTGCGCTGGACCATCTCGTGCAGTCTGCACAAGTTTCGCAATAGGAAGGAACTTTTGTGTGTTTGTCATGTAGCAATTACCTCAGCACCTGCAATCACCAGATGGGATCATCCGTAACAACTGTTTGCCAACTGCCTATTGCAGGGTCGGTTGCCTGGTTCCAAACGCTTATCGGCACACTCTGTTGGCACTGCCCGGTTCCTGTATCTGTTATAATGACATTGGTCACATCACCATTATCGTCATATTCTAAACCAATCACATTTACAACATGATCACCTGTTGAGGGTGGAGTAGCGCCATTGCTCCATAGTGTACTGGAGTCAACCGTAACAATATTACCGCGTCCTTGAGATACCGACAGCTCGAGATTTGCCATGTTACGAGACTCAAGATGTGAAGCCACCCCATTTTGGTTGAGGATAGAGCGACGACCAGCAGGGTTAGTGCCGCCACTAGCAAAAAGATTCCCAGGGGTTTGTGAGGCAATTCCATTACCCATTGCCCAATTCAATAAACCCTCCTGGGTGAGGTTTGACCCGTTTGATCGGTTAATGAGCAACCTGGAAGTTTCAACACCACAATTATTATAACTTTGCTGTGTTGTGCCACTGGGTACAGGATTACCGTTGTTATCTAATGTACCAGGCGGGGGATTTCGCCCAGCTGCTGCTGCTTGGCAGTCTTCTAAACCGAGCCTCGGATTGCCGGTGGTTCCAGATAAACCTATCAGCACAGTAGGACAGCAAGGGGGCATGATCACCGATCCGGGATGAGTACCCTGATCGCTCATCCTGGCGGCCGGCATATTCATGATGGGTACTGGGAATGCGCCACGCAAAATGGGATTTGGCACCGGAATGGGGGTCAGACAAAGACTCATGTCCCCCATCCTTGCCGCAGGTCTGCCACCTATCCATACAGTGAGCGCACCCGGTGGTATTATCGGCAATCCAGGCGGTGGGGCGTGGGGGATCGGCGGAACAGCAGGAAGTACTTGTGGTAAACTACACAAGATCGTATCGCCCACCCGTGCGGCAGGTTTGCCACTCATTTCTCGTCCCCCTCATTAACAATTCGCCGATATCCGTTCATCAACATTCTTACTTTTCTATCACGTATTGATTTTAACCATAGTGCCTTTGATTGTGATGATACCGCCAGCATCGATATGCACCTTGCCTGCAGCGGTTTTGAAGGTCACATCGGTCCCTGAAACCTCGATCTTCCCGCTCGGTTCCATGCTGATGGACGCGGCACCGGTTTTCAGTTCAATCTTGCTCGCGGCCGTCAGTTCATATTTGTCCTGACAGTCGATGCTGTACTTTCCTTTTATACTGGATTTCTTTTCACCGTCCACCTCCTCTGACAGGTCTCCACCGACCGTTTCACCCCTGTCACCGCCAACACTGGCTTTTCTGTCGCCCGCCACTGTTTCGAGTTTGGCGCCACCGACCTCTTCCGCCTTGGCGCCCCCCACTGTTTCGTTCATCGCCGCACCGACAGAGACCTGATACGCAGCACCGATGGTGAGCACCTTGGCGGCGCCTACGGTCTCCGTGCTGTTGACACCCGTGGTTTGCGACTTGTTCAATGCCACGGTCTCTGTTTTGTTGGAACCCACCGTTTGTGTCATGTCAACACCGATGGTCTCGGTATGATTCTTGGCGACGGTGATGGTCTTATCGCTATTGACCTGCTCAGACTTGTCATGCCCGACGGTGAGTGAGCGATCATAGCCTACGCTTTCGGTGCGGCTGTTCTCGGTGATATTCCTGTGGTTTTTCTCGGCATGGATATAGAGCTCTTCGGAACCCTTCTTGTCTTCGAACCGGATCTCGTTGAAGGTGTTGGGATTACCCCCTTTCGTACTGCGGCTCTTGATCCCGCTCTGGGTCATGTTGGCGGGCAGATCATAGGGCGGCATCTGGTCCGCATTGTAGACCCGTCCGGTGATGATCGGCCGGTCGGGGTCGCCCTCCAGAAAATCGACAATCACCTCCTGGCCAATGCGTGGTATGTGCATCGCTCCCCAGTTCTTCCCCGCCCACACCTGTGCCACAGGCACCCAGCAGGAACTGTTCTCATCCCGCTGACCGTAACGGTCCCAGTGAAACTGCAACTTCACCCGGCCATACTCGTCGGTATAGATCTCCTCCCCCGAGGGACCCACCACCACCGCCGTCTGCGGCCCCTGCACCATTGGCTTCGGGGTGGTCCGCGCCGAACGAAACCCCTCTCTTGTGTCAAAGCAGCTGAACTCACAGCCATATAACGGCCCTTCCGCAATCTCGGGCACCGACTCGAAAGCATCCGAATGCAGCATATAGTACGCCCCGGTCACCAGATACTCCCGGTTCTGATCCCCTCGCGGATGCTCGGTCATAGTGAACAGACCACCCGTCGTTATCCCGCGCGCATTGCCTTTCCCTTCCAGTAACTCATGATCTACCTGTAACTCCTGTATCCGGTGCCTGGCGTAACTCTCTCCATCCGGCGGCACATCATACTCGCCCGGATAATCGTAGATCTCATAGTCCGCATGAGGGTGGCTTCTCGGCATCAGGGCATTCGTCGAAAGGTCCGACTTCGGCGTCTCGAAATTGTAATCGGTCTGCGCATACTTCCCCGGCCGTACCGACTTGCTGAACTTCCAGCTGTGAATGTAATCGCGCCAGCGGCTCGACCCGGTCTCCGTCGGCGGTAAATAGGGTATCTCCGCATAGGCCTCCAGCACACTGTGGGAACTGTAGTCATCACACAATATCAACGTGTGCTTGCCCGCCTCGTGCTTGAAGTAGTAGTAGATCCCCTCCTGCTCCATCAGCCGGCTGACAAAATTGAAGTCGGTCTCGCGATACTGAACGCAATACTCCCATTCCCGATAACTACCGCTCAGCCGATCCTCAAAATCACTGAAACCATTATCCTGAAACACCTCCTTGATGATGTCGGGCACCCGCTTGTTCTGAAAGATGCGACAGTCCGAGGTCTGCGTCAGCAGCCAAAACCACGGCCGCAGCGTGACCCGGTAGTGGGCAAAATAGGCCATGTACCCAATCTGGGTAAAACGACTCACAAAACCATCGAAATAGCGCTTACTGGTGTTCACCATGTCCATCTCGACCGTCATCTTCTTGCCCAACAGATCGTCATGGGACACCGATTCGTTGTCACTCAGCAGGTCCACTGTAAATTCATACAACCGACCCAGCTCCTCACGCCCCTCCAGCTTGAGGATCAGGAGCTCGTCCGGACCCAACGGGGTTTTGATCTGTAGCTGCCGATTACTCTGTGTGAAAGCCATCCAAGACTCCTGCGCATCTAATTAAGCATTGTCATTGTTTGTATCATGCCTAAATGCTCTCGAGATGGAGAGATTAGTACGAAAGCATGTTAAGTATATTAGAGTATGTGGTTCAGAATAGCCTGGGTCAATGCTGTCGTATAGGTAGTATTGCACACTGACTGTGTGTCCCTTTATACAATGCACTGCACAATAACAGATCCACTCGCCACTATGCCGAGTTCCTGATTGCCTGAATGTTCGTCCTGGCGACTTCCGCTAAGATACTTACACGAGATAAAAATGAGTAGTCACACTGTGTGATTTATAGCCAAATACTCATTAAACAGGCCTTTGCGGACATTGAACAGTTGCTACGACCTGCTACGCTTGGGGTTTGTTGAGTGACATAGTTCCGTTGACAGCCACACACCAATAAGGATGAGATAATAATATGTCGGAGCGAATGCACTTCTCGGTCAAACTTGGCAGTAAGAGGGATCGAAATCACACACAGGTTTCCGCCAAAGGCTTTGCTATTGTCATGCTTGGCAGCTTTGGCGGAAGCACCGGCACCGGTAATCCAATCACAGAAAGCGGCCCTTCACTGCACAGCATCGAAACCGATACCCTCGATAAAAAGATCGCAAAATTACATCCCTCGCTGACACTGTTGGGCGACTCGGGGCAACAAATCACTCTTCGATTTAAATCCCTTGATGATTTTCATCCCGATGGACTGCTGGAGCAACTAGCCGATTACCGACCGGTAACACATGAGCGGCAGATGCTTACCTCCTCTGATCATCGCGCCGAGGAAGTATCAGCAGATGATGAAAAATCTGATGAAAGTGAATCGCAGAAGGAGACGCTATCACGGTTGCTCGGCCAACGCCCCCTGTCCGTGGAACAGCAACAGGAATCAGGTTCGTCTTTAAGCAATGCCAAACAATCGATGATTGCGGATGCGGTTCGTAGGCTTGCCGAAAACGCTTCTGGTACGGATCGGTCTGGTGCATCCGATGAGCCGCCTGCCGATACGCGCGACGAGTCAGACATAACCATTTTATTGAGAAGTGTTTTGCACAATGAACATTTCCAAAAACTGGAAGCAAGCTGGCGTTCCGTGGATTGGTTGTTGCACAGTATTGAGCCCGATCCCTCTATAAAATGCTATCTCTTGAATATCCGGCGCTCCGAGTTGAAGCTGGAACGGTCGAGTCATTCGGAGCCAACAACCTCTTCCCTCTATCGAGTACTCAGAGAGACGCTTGAACGAGGAGATTTATTAGAATCCAGTTTTATACTTATAGATAACCACAATTATGGCCCCGATCGTGAAAGTACAAAGATGCTGGATTGGTTGGGATTACTGATGGATCGTTTTGACGGCACCCTGCTGGCCGGATCCGCTTCAAGTTTCCTCAACGATCAGGTCAAATCCGGGGATTCCTTCAATACCTGGCACACCTTCAGAAAGCAGCCCTCAGCCAGCAGAATAGCACTGCTGTATCCCGAGATGCTGCTCCGCCTGCCCTACGGATCCGCCACCGACCCTGTTCAATCACTATCATTCGAAGAGCTAAGTCATAACTGGACGATCGACGAGCTGTTATGGGGCAACCCGGCCTATGCGCAGGCGGTTGTGCTGATAAATCGGTGGATGAGCGAGGGGGATACGGTCCAGGCATCGTTATTGACCGATTTACCGGCCTTTACCTACCAGAGCGAAGGTGAACACCACCTCCAGCCCTGCACCAAACTACTGCTAAATGAGCAACAGATCGAGCAATTACTCAATCTCGGTCTTGTCCCGGTTATCGGCAGTCGTAACAGGAACACCATCCAGCTCCCTTGGTTCCAGCATCTTGGCTTTTCCGGCGGTTGACGGCGGTTTTGTGGACAGCGCAACAGAAGCGCCATCATGTAAATGATCGCCCGCTACGTTAGCGACGATTAACCAGGGTGTAAATAATTACTTAATTGACCAAAATGGTAATATTTAACTTCCACTTATCGGCATTTGTTATAGTATCAACTACAACGGTTTTGTGCTAAACCTAGTGGTTAAAAGGGATATGCAAAATCAACATCGGAAAGACAGAAACAGATCGGATAAGCAAGTAGAATCAGATAGTGCGATCAGCACTATTCCATGGGGGATGAAGGATTGACGACGACCATTGACCTTGAAAAACTCCTCACTGCGGTCTCAGAGGAAGCCCCGGCGGGTTCCGACTTGGAATATGATCCTCTGTTCAGTGAGATGGAAAGGGCATCAGAGGGTAAAGCGGAACAGGGGTTCGGTGACACGATCGTTCCGGCCGAAGACCCTGACTGGCGTGAACTGAAAAACAAGGCACTACAGGTTTTGCAGCAGAGCAAGGATCTGCGAGCGGCCATCTACCTTACCCGCGCGCTGATTCACACCGATGGCTTTGCCGGTTTCTCCGACGGTCTCGAACTTATCAAGGGCTATATAAATCAGTATTGGGAGAGCCTGCACCCTCAACTCGATCCTGAGGACAACAACGATCCTACCATCAGAATCAACACCCTGATCAATCTATGCGACCCCTTCGACACCCTGGCCGCCGTCAACAAGACCCCAGTGGTTACATCCAGCGTCATGGGGAACTACAGTTACCGGGATATTCAGATTGCCACAGGCAGCCTGCAACCCACCGATGCGGATAACCAGGAGATTGCGCTCGATCAGATCGACGCTGCATTCCGCGAATGTCCATCGGAACAGACGCAACAGACCCTGTCCCATATCCGCCAGACCATCGAGTGCGTGAACGCGATAGAGAGCCAGCTGAATGAACGAGTAGGCATCGACCAGGCGCCTGACCTTCAATCCCTCGTGGATCACATGAAACTGCTGGAAAAAGAGGTAGCGACTCGAGCCGGTGTCGACACGATGGAAGAGGACACGCTGCAGGATGGGAGTGGCGTATCGGCACAACAGCAAAGCACTTCTTCCGGAGCCATCAATAGCCGTGACGATGTCATCAGTGCCTTAGAGCGAATCAGTCAGTATTACCGCAAACATGAACCTTCCAGCCCTATACCATTGCTACTCGATCGAGCAAAGCGGCTGGTAAAGATGGACTTTTACGAGATCGTCCAGGACTTGGCGCCGAATGGCATGTCTCAATTTGATTTTCTGTGGAAGGAAGAAGACAGGTAGGGTCAGGGAACCACCCTGCCGGAATCGATTTTTAGTGGCAACATACCTAATTGGTTTAGAGATAATAGAGAGGTAGATCGTGGCAAAAGAGAGCAGCCAGAAGTTTGTAGCCCGAAACCGGGCACCCAGGGTCCAGATTGAGTACGACGTGGAACTCTACGGGGCTGAAAAGATGATCCAGCTGCCTTTCATCATGGGAGTGATGGCGGATCTATCAGGCAAACCGGAAGAGGCTTTAGCGCCGGTAGCCGAGCGTAAGATGCTTGAGATCGATGTCGATAATTTTGATGAACGTCTCAAAGCCATGAAACCGCGTACGGCCTTCAGGGTGCCGAATACACTGACAGGTGAAGGCAACATCAATGTGGATATCACCTTCGAGAGCATGGATGACTTTTCACCTGCGGCGGTAGCCAAAAAGGTCGGCGCCTTGCGACAACTGCTCGATGCCCGTACCCAGTTGGCCAACCTGCTGACCTATATGGATGGTAAATCCGGCGCGGAGGAGCTGATCGCCAAGGCCTTGAAAGATCCGACACTGCTGCAATCACTGGCATCTTCCCCCAATCCTGACGAAGCATCATCTGAGGATTCGTCCTCAGCAGAGGAGTAAAGCATGGCTGAAACAGATACCCAACAGTCCGAAGGCAAAGAATCGACACTTGGCGTAGTCCCCGACGAGTTTTCAGCACTGCTTCAACAGGAGTTCAAGCCCAAGACCGAGCGAACCAAGGAAGCGGTTACCAGTGCCGTACAGACGCTGGCTGAGCAGGTACTTAAAGAGACCAGCATCGTATCCGACGATGCCGTCGAAACCATCGAAGGCATCATCGCGGAGATCGACAGAAAGCTCACAGAACAGGTCAATCTGATCCTGCATCACGAGGAGTTCCAGAAGCTGGAGGGCACCTGGCGCGGACTCCACTATCTGGTGAACAATACCGAAACCGACGAGATGTTGAAGATCAGGGTGATGAATATCTCCAAACAGGAACTTGGCAAGACCCTGAAGAAGTTCAAGGGGACCGCCTGGGATCAGAGTCCGATCTTCAAAAAGGTCTATGAGGAGGAGTATGGTCAGTTCGGCGGCGAACCTTATGGCTGTATGGTCGGCGACTACCATTTCGACCAATCACCGCCCGATGTGGAGATGCTCACGAACATGTCCAAGGTTGCGGCAGCGGCCCATGCCCCATTCATTGCCGGTGCGGCGCCGACGGTCATGCAGATGGATTCCTGGCAGGAACTGGCCAACCCTAGGGATCTGACAAAGATCTTCCAGACGCCTGAATACGCCTCCTGGCGCTCTCTGAGAGAGTCCGAGGACTCCCGTTACGTCGGCCTGGCCATGCCGCGTTTTCTGTCACGCCTTCCTTACGGCGCCAAGACGGATCCCGTCGAGGAGTTCGATTTCGAAGAGGACACGGAAGGCGCACAGCATAACAAATACACCTGGTCGAACTCCGCCTATGCGATGGCGGTAAACATCAACCGGGCGTTTAAGATGTATGGCTGGACAACCCGTATCCGGGGCGTTGAGTCCGGTGGCGCAGTGGAGAGTCTGCCGACACACACCTTCCCCACCGACGATGGCGGTGTGGATATGAAATGCCCGACCGAGATCGCCATCTCGGATCGTCGTGAAGCGGAGCTGGCCAAAAACGGTTTCATGCCGCTACTTCACCGCAAAAATTCTGACTTCGCCGCCTTTATCGGCGCCCAGTCTCTGCAAAAACCATCCGAATATGATGACCCGGATGCAACCGCGAATGCCAACCTCGCGGCGCGTCTCCCCTATCTCTTTGCCAGCTGCCGTTTTGCGCACTATCTGAAGTGTATCGTACGCGACAAAATCGGCTCCTTTAAAGAGCGTGATGACATGGAGAAATGGCTCAACAAATGGATTCAGAATTATGTTGAACCCAATCCGTCAACAGCATCCGAAGAAGACAAGGCGCGCAAACCGCTGGCAGCCGCCGAAGTTGTTGTCTCAGAAGTTGAAGGCAACCCTGGTTACTATACGTCTAAATTTTTCCTGCGACCGCATTACCAGCTGGAAGGATTGACGGTTTCTCTACGACTGGTATCAAAGCTACCTTCCGAGAAGACAGCCTGATACCGCGAAACCACTAACTGGAGGATTTTATCATGGCAGTTGATATGTTTATGAAGATTGAGGGGGTTGATGGTGAAAGCACCGATGATGCCCACAGTAAATGGATCGAATTATTGAGTTACAGTCACGGGGTATCACAACCTGTCTCCGGCGCCAGCGGCACCGGTGGTCGAACCGGCGGACGAGCCGACTTCGCGCCTTTTCTGGCGGTAAAGACCATCGACAATGGAACGCCCGATCTCAACATCAAGTGCGCCAAAGGCGAACACATACCAAAGGTGGAAGTCGAACTATGCCTGGCTTCAGGCGACAAACACACCTTTATGAAATACACCATGGAAGATGTCATCGTCAATTCGGTCATGCCCGGCGGCAGTGCAGGTGATGAGACCAAACCTGTCGAAACCGTAGAATTCGCATACGGCAAGATCAAATGGGAGTACACGCCTATTGATCATACCGGTAGTCCTGGTGCCGCCACTGACAGAACCTGGAATCTTGAGACCAACAAACAGGAGTAATGCATCTCATCACAGGTCACCATTCAATATAAATCACAACAGACACCATTACTCCCCCAGGGGGAGTAATGGTTGAGTTGACCCAAGGAACTGTCAGCCTTGGATTTTGCATCAAGGGAGTAAAGATACCATCGTCATTTGCGGGAGCTTCGGGATCACTCATTGCACTCATCATCATAGGTATCCTTGAGCAGTCGTCAACGTGGGTATTCTGATCATGAATCGCACATTGAACACACTCCGGAGCCTGTTAACACTCATTCAATCGGCTCTGTTGCACTTGAACAAGCGCCAATCAAGGCGCAAGGAGAGAGGATTGGTAATTCCAAACCAACGACGAACAACGGCGCATCGCTCATTTTACCTTGCGGGAACGAAAAGAAATTCATTCCCGCTGGCTGATTGAATGAGTGTTAACAGGTCCTAGCAATCACATTTCAATGGGGTCGCTGCTATTTACCTCGATCGGAGAGCATATAAGGTCATCACGATGGATGCAGAAGAATTTTTAAAACAAGGTCAATTAGACGAGGCTCTCCAGGCACTGCAGCAGACAATCCGAAAAGAGCCCTCGAACGCGAAATTACGGGTCTTTCTCTTTCAATTACTCTGCGTAATCGGTGAATGGAAACGCGCACTGAGTCAATTGGACGTGGCTGGCGACATGGATTCACTGAATCTACCGATGACGCAGACCTATCGCGAGGCGATTCAATGCGAACTGTTCAGAAAAGAGGTATTCCGCGGTGAGAAATCCCCTTTGATATTCGGCGATCCCCCCGAGTGGACCGCATTTCTCATCGAAGCACTGAAACAAGCCGGGGCGGGGGAATACGCTCAAGCCGAAACACTGCGCAATCAGGCCTTTGAGTTGGCGCCAGGAAGCGCCGGCACCATCGATGAGCAACCCTTCGAATGGATTGCCGATGCCGATAACCGTATCGGACCGATGCTGGAGGCGATCATCAATGGCCGATACTATTGGATTCCGATGCAGCGCCTGAAACAGGTGACAACCGATCCGCCCGAGGATCTGAGGGACATGGTGTGGGCGCCTGCCCATTTGACGTTTGAGAACGAAGGCCAGACTGTTGCACTGATTCCTGCACGTTACCCGGACACCGAGGAAGAAAGCGATGCGATGCTGAAGCTTTCCAGGAAAACCGAATGGCTGGAACCCTACCAAGGGCTCTATACCGGACTGGGACAAAGGATGTTTACGACCAACCTGGACGAGTATCCCCTGTTGAGTACCCGTCAGATTGATTTTAAAACATCGATAGACAGCGAAGCGGGCTAGCCCGCATGTTTCATCCGTTTTTAAATTTAGCCGGTGATATGGCCAAGCTTGGATGGTTTGCCCTCACTGGGAACCAAACCTCTATCAAGCCCTGATTTTCCACCCTCCGGGCAGACTCCCCCTTACCCCCATTGTTGATCAACGTGCCGGGGCAGCACTCTGCCGGGCTATCCCGGCTTGAGTCGTGCCGCCACCTGGAAAAACAGCGCCTGATAGGGATAGGTGCTGGAGAGCAGGAAGCGGATCCGTCGCGTGTTGCGAATGATGACCGCCCCGATCTTGAACAGTTTGAGCCGGATCGTGGTCATCTGTGCACGCGCCAGTTCCGTGCCCTTCAGCGCGAGGCGCCGGATGGCCTCCATCAGCACATAGGCCAGACTGGACAGCAGTAGACGAAACTGATTGGCCCACCAGTAATGCGCGCTGGTGCGATCGGCGAACAGCCCCAGTTGCTGCTCCTTGATTCGGTTCTCCATGTCACCACGGGCGCAGTAGAGGTCATCGTAAAGGCGCTGTTTGTCGCCGGCCAGGTTGGTGACGATGAAGCGTGGATTTGGCCCCTTGTCGGTGACCTCCAGTTTGGCGATCACCTTGCGACGCGTCTTCCAGGTGCTGGCGGCATAGTGAAACTGAAAGAATTCCCGCATCTTCATGCCGGTTCGCTTCGCCAGTTCCTCAACCCACTGCATGGGCTCACGGATACACCGCAGCAAGGCGTCATTCTTGGCGATGCCCACGATATAGCCCACAGCGTTGCGCTCGCACCAGCTGAGCATGTGGTGACGGCAAAAGCCGCTATCGCCCCGAAAGATGATACGCACTTCAGGCCAAGCCCGGCGCAGGCGTTTGACCAACAGCGCCAGAATCGCCCAGGCATGCTTGGGCGCATCGATCCGGCTGGGCCGCAGATAACTCACCAGCAGTTGATCGCCACAAAAGACATACAGGGGCAGGAAGCAGTAGTGATCGTAGTAGCCGTGAAAGAAGCGGCCTTCCTGGCGGCCATGCACCGGATCATCCGTGGCGTCGAAATCCAGGATCAGCTCATCGGGTGGTGCATCATATGAGGCAATGAACTGCTCGAGCAGTAGGTTGTGGACATCAACGGCAACCCGGCGATCGACCCGGTTCTCCAGCCGACAAAGTGTCGACTGGCTGCCCAGTACCTCCTCGCGTTCGATCGAGCTCTGTAGGGCCGGGTCGGTGCGTAGTGTCTGATGGTCGTTCAGATCTTCATAACCCAGGCAGAGCCCATAGACTCGCTGGCGCAACAGGCTCAACTGGCTGTGTTCAATATAGCGGGGATCTCGCGGGTCGGGGATGACCGCATCAACCGCCTCGAGCAATCCCAGACGCCTGTCGATCTCACGCAGCAGCAACACGCCGCCGTCCGAGGTGATATCGCCACCGGAAAACTCGGCTTGAACCTTACGGCGTTTTAGGGCTGGAAAATCAAAGGCAGTCTGGGTGCAGTTTGTCACAGGCAAAATCCTTTCGATTACAGTGTAAGCAACTGAATTATATCGAAGTATCAGGATTTTGCCTTTTTAATGCGTGAAATATTGGGGCTAGTCATACCAATCATCAGTATGCATATCAAATATTCCAAGCAAGCGGCGGTAAGGCGGAGTATCCAGTTTGAAAACCGCTAAACAACAAAATCAGTTACAACCGTCTCTGCTTGACCGGCTAACCGATGAGGAGCCAGGCAAAACCCGTGAATCACAGGATAAGCGGATCATCTCCATGCGTCGCCTGCGACAGATGGTCATGCGTGATCTGGCCTGGTTGCTGAACACCACCAATCTCTCGACCACAGAAGATCTTACTGCCTACCCGGAGGTGGAACATTCAGTACTCAACTATGGTCTTACGGAACTCTCGGGACATCTGGTAACGGGGATGGATCTTGCGCGACTGGAACGTTTGGTGCGGCAGGCGATTCAGGATTATGAGCCGCGCATCTTACCGCAATCCGTCAGGGTACGCTCTATCAGAGACAGCGGTAAAGAGAGCCACAATCGATTGATGTTTGAAATCGAGGGTCAGTTATGGGCGGTGCCGACACCTTCCCATCTGCTTATCAAGACCCAGATCGGCCTGGAGGAAGGTGGCGTAACCCTGTCCGATGCATTCAGTTCAGGCATGGAGTAATCCCATGGATCCGAGATTACTCAAATACTACAACAGCGAATTGCAGTTCATGCGCGAAATGGGGGCAGAGTTTGCAAAATCCTACCCCAAGATTGCCAGTCGCCTTTCACTCGACGAATTCGAATGTGCCGATCCCTATGTGGAGCGCCTGTTAGAGGGCTTAAGTTTTCTCGCGGCCAGAATCCAGCTAAAGATCGATGAGGAGTTCCCACGCTTTACCCAGCATCTGATGGAGCGGGTCTTTCCCCACTATCTCTGCCCCACGCCGTCGATGATGGTGGTTCAGTTCCAGGCCGACATGCTGGAACCCTCCCTGGGAGACGGTTTCCTGTTGCCCCGCCACTCGATCCTGCGCAGCCGCCTTGGCAAGGGGAGCCACACGGCCTGTATCTATCGCAGTGCACAAGATATCACATTATGGCCGATCGAGATTCAAAGCGCGGACTATCTCCCCACACCGGCGGCAATCAATCTGGCAGGTATCGGTCGACAGGAAAAGGCCAAGGCTGCCATACGCATCAGGCTGAACACTACCGGTGAGATCCCATTCAACAAGCTCGACCTGAACAAACTGCCCCTCTTTTTAACCGGAGGGGAAACCGGAATGCGTACCTTTGAGGCGCTGGCAGGCCACGCCTTGCGTATCATCGGCAAAAATCCGGATTCGGATCGATACAGCACCACGTCAGCACCCAGACCGGCACGCATCATGGGGTTTGAGAAAGACGAATCCCTGCTGCCGTATGGTCCCCGATCATTTCAGGGTTATCGGTTCCTGGCGGAATACTATGCGCTACCCGAGCGATTCATGTTCATCGAACTGTTCGACCTGCAGCGGGTCATCGGTAGTTGTGAGGGAAATTCACTGGATCTCTTCGTCATGCTCGATGAGAGCGATCCCGAACTTGAGGATAGTCTGAACGAATCAAATTTCCTGCTCTACTGCGCTCCGTGCATCAACCTTTTTCCGAAACGCGCCGACCGTATCCATTTGACCGACAGTGAAGCGGAATATCATATCCTGCCCGACCGGACCAGGCCCATGGACTATGAGGTGTATGAAATCGGGGAGATCAAGGGTTTCGGCAGCAGTAGCGAGCAGAGTCAGATCTTCTATCCCTTCTATGCCAGTAATGACTTTATCTCAACCGATCAGCCGCGAGCCTATTACGCCACCCATAGAATGCCAAGGCTGCTGTCATCCAAACAACAGCGTGAGGGCGCCCGTTCCAGCTATGTGGGCAGTGAGGTATTTATCTCTATCGTGGATGGAGACGAGGCTCCCTTTGAAAGTGATCTACGGCAGCTTTCAGTAACCACGCTCTGTACCAATCGTGATCTATCGATGCATCTTCCACTGGGTCACGGCGAATCAAACTTCAGCCTCGACAGCAGTACTCCGGTGAATAAGATACGTTGTATCGGTTCTCCCACGAAGCCCAAGCCATCCACCGCGAAGGGAGGCATCAGTTGGCGCCTGATCAACCATCTTTCGCTCAATTACCTGTCGCTGTCCGGTGAGGACTGGGAACAGAGCACAGCGGCACTGAAGGATTTTTTGCAACTCTATGCCGACACCGGCGATCCGACAATGCGTAAACAGATCGAGGGAGTCGTATCGATCACATCTAAACCGGTCAACCGGCGATTACCCTCGCCTGGACCCATCGCTTTCGGGCGTGGTCTGGAGGTAACCCTGACCTTGGATGAAATGGCATTCGAAGGCAGTGGCGCGTTTCTGTTCGGTGCGATGATGGAACAGTTTTTTCGAAAATATACGGCAATCAACTCCTTCACGGAGACGGTGATTGTCACCCTGCAACGCGGAGAGATCATGCGATGGCCGGTAAGGCTGGGTCTGAGACAAACGCTCTAGGTCTGTTTGACAGGCTGCAACAGGCGCCCTATCGCTTTGATTTTTATCAGGCGATGCGGCGACTGGAGTGCGCCTATCCGAAACAACCCCGTTTGGGCGAGTCGTTGCACACCAAACATGATGCAATCCGACTCGGTCAGGATCCGACCATGGGCTTTCAGCCATCAACCCTGTCCTCATTCAAACAGGGCAAGGGGGGATTACCGCCCCGTCTGGGTGTCTGCTTTTTTGGTTTGTTAGGCCCCAACGGGCCGCTCCCACTCCATCTGACCGAATATATCCACGACCGAATACACAACGAGCACGACGCCACCCAAGTCGCTTTTCTCGATCACTTTCAGCATCGACTGCTAACCCTCTTCTACCGGGTCTGGGCGAATAGTCAGCCGACCGTCAGTTTCGATCGCCCGGAACAGGACAGATTCGGCAACTATCTCGGTTCTGTATTCGGCATCGGATCCCCCCACCTTCGTGATTGCGACGCGATGCCGGACCTGGCAAAACTGCACTATGCCGGGAGACTCTCGGATCAGACCCGCAATGCAGAAGGTCTGGAAGCGATCATACAAGACTTTTTCCAACTTCCGTTACATATCGACGAGTTTGTCGGAACCTGGATCGAACTGCCTGACAACAGCCGTTGTCGATTGGGTGCCTCGGCGGATATCAGTACACTGGGGGCGACGATTATCGTGGGTGACCGGGTTTGGCAGGGACAGCAGAAATTCCGCATTGTGATGGGGGCCGTCGAATATAACGACTACCAGCGCATGCTACCCGGCGGCGAGAGTCTGAAAAGACTCATCGCAATCGTAAAAAACTACCTGATTACCCCTAAACCTCAGCCATTCTCAAGAGGCGATATGGCATAGGTGGAGTGCGAAGAGCGGCAAAAAGCAATCGTTCAATCATGGCGGGTAAATCGAAAAGGCGGTTAAACCGATATTCGAACTCAGCAAGATAACGCGACACATGTTTATCTCGAATCGCATGAAAAGTACCCAACAGACTGTTTTTGACATTACCCAACATCGTGTTTACCCATTTGAAGCACGAATACTGGACACTTTGGCGCCCACCACCCGTCACCATGGGGTTATGATGGCAATCAGCGGTTGTCACGCCACTAAAGCACCACAGCCCATCGGTAAAGACTTCGCTGCCAGGCATCAAGCAGGAGCGGGCGTAGCGGGCGATTTCACGTTTGCGGAAGCCCCTTACACGACGCAGTTGAATTTTCATGGGCCTGCCGTCCCGCGTCGTCTCAACAGCAGCTACGAAAGGGATTTTGTTGCGCGACCCACGACCACGCTTACCGGCTTGCTCGCCTCCGAGATAAGCATCATCCAATTCGATGCGACCGGCCAGTTTTTTTCCACGCTCACGTTCCATCATCACCTGCATCAACTTATGCTTGAGTCGCCAGGCCGGATTGTAGTTCACCCCGATTTCGCGGGAAAGTTGCAGCGCCGAGATACTTTTCTTGCGTTGGGTCAACAGATAGATCGCAAGAAACCACGTTCTCAGCGGCAGCTTGGTGCCATGGAAGATGCTGCCGGCGGTCAGGGAAGTCTGATGATGGCACTTGTGACATTGATATATCTGACGCTTTTTGAGTTCACAGCCTGTTGTGTTGCCGCACTCAGGGCAGACATAGCCCGTCGGCCAGCGCAAATCATACAATGCCTGTCGACACTGATCCTCGGTCCCATATTGTTCCAGAAAATCGTGCAAACCAAGACCTTTTTGAAATTGAATAGTATTTCTCGGCATGATGAAATCCTCTTTTATTCAGTAGGTTCCATTATGCTTGCACCACAGGCTCAATAGCTGAGCCTCATGAGTAATCAGGAAAAACTATATAGGGGATGAGCAGGACTGGGAGTTGAACCTGATCCTGCAGGAGCGAGAGGTGCCGCAGTTAAGCCTGGATGGCGAAAGCCGACTCGGCTGGACGACATGGCTTGCTCAGGAACCCCTGGGCCGGGACGGCGATGACCTGTTCCTGCATCCGCTTGAAATCAGAGGGCTTCATACATGAGTGAGATAAATCGTGCCGCACTGTTTGGTAAATTGAACAGCCTCGGCTACAAGGCCATCGAAAGTGCGACGGTATTCTGCAAAATGCGCGGTAATCCCTATGTGGAGCTGGTTCACTGGTTCCACCAGATTTTGCAACTGCAGGATTCAGACCTCCACCGCATCATCAAGCAGTTCAACCTCGATCCCTCCCACCTGGCGAAGGATATAACCGAAACCCTCGACGCATTACCCCGGGGTTCGACCTCGATATCCGACCTCTCATCCCATGTGGAAGAAGCCACCGAACGAGGCTGGGTCTACGGCACCCTGATGTTCGGGGACAGCCAGGTGCGCACCGGTTACCTGATCATCGGGATATTGAAGACCAACAGTCTCCGCAATGCCCTGATGCGTATTTCCGACCAGTTCAAAAAGCTCGGTATCGATACCCTCACTGACCGTTTTGACGAAGTGGTGGAAGGCTCTCCGGAACAGGCGCTGCGTTCCAGTGACGGCTTCCAAGTCGGCGGTGGCGCCGCTCCCGGTGAGGCCAGTGATGCCATCGCCCCGGCCCAGATGGGCAAGCAGCAGGCACTGCATCAATTTTCCGTGGACCTGACTGAACGGGCCAGAAATGGAGAAATCGATCCGATTGTCGGGCGTGATGAGGAGATCCGCCAGATTGTCGATATCCTGATGCGCAGACGTCAGAATAACCCAATCCTTACCGGCGAGGCCGGTGTCGGCAAGACCGCAGTGGTGGAAGGCTTCGCCCTGCGCATCGCCCGGGGTGACGTACCCCCTTCACTGAAAGAGGTCACCCTGCGGGTACTCGATGTCGGTCTGTTGCAGGCCGGCGCAAGCATGAAGGGAGAGTTCGAGAATCGGCTGAAGCAGGTGATCGAAGAGGTCCAGTCCTCCGAAAAACCGATCATCCTGTTTATCGACGAGGCGCACACCCTGATCGGTGCCGGCGGCAGTGCCGGTACCGGGGATGCGGCCAATCTGCTGAAACCCGCCCTCGCACGCGGCACCCTGCGTACAGTGGCCGCCACAACCTGGGCGGAATATAAGAAATATATCGAGAAGGATCCCGCCCTGACCCGACGCTTTCAGGTGGTGCAGGTGGATGAACCGGACGAAGATCGAGCCATCCGCATGATGCGCGGCGTGGCATCGACCCTGGAAGATCACCATCAGGTGCAGATCCTGGATGAGGCACTGGATGCCTCGGTCAGACTCTCTCATCGCTATATCCCTGCCCGTCAACTGCCGGACAAATCGGTCAGCCTGTTGGATACCACCTGCGCCAGGGTTGCCATTAGCCAGGCGGCTGTCCCCGCGGAGGTGGGTGACAGCCAGCGCCGCATCGAGGCCTATGAGACGGAAATGGCGATCATCGGCCGGGAGAAGGCCATCGGCATGGATACCAGGGAGCGTGAAAGCACCACCCTGGAAAAACTGGAGCAGGAGCGCGATCGCCTGGTCCAGCTCTCAGAACGCTGGGAGACCGAAAAGGCACTGGTGGAAGAACTGCTGCAGATACAAGACCAGCTCAAGGGAATGAACGACGACGATGAAGATACCGGCACCGAAGAAAATGCCGGCGAGGATAGTGAAACGCGAAGCAAGATCGGTGTCAGCGATGAAACGGAGGACACGGGCTCTGATTCCACATCTGATCTATCGGCCGAAGAGATGATGCAGCGTCTGACCGAACTCAAATCGGAATTGAGCGAACTGCAAGGCGAACGCCCACTGATCCTGCCCAGCGTGGGTGCTCAGGCAGTCGCCTCCGTCGTGAGTGACTGGACTGGAATTCCGGTCGGACGGATGGTTAAAAATGAGATCGAAACAATCCTCAACCTCAGTGACACCCTGGCAAGACGTGTCATCGGTCAAGACCACGCCCTGCAGATGATCTCCCGCCGTATCCAGACCTCACGGGCCAATCTTGACAATCCTAACAAACCGATCGGCGTGTTCATGCTCTGCGGCCCCTCTGGCGTGGGCAAGACCGAGACCGGACTTACTTTGGCGGAATCATTGTATGGAGGTGAACAGAATGTCATCACCATCAACATGAGCGAGTTTCAGGAGGCGCACACTGTCTCCACCCTGAAAGGGGCGCCTCCAGGTTATGTCGGCTATGGCGAAGGCGGAATATTGACCGAAGCGGTGAGACGCAAACCCTATAGCGTGGTCCTGCTGGATGAGGTGGAGAAGGCTCATCCCGACGTCCATGAAATCTTTTTTCAAGTATTCGATAAAGGTTGGATGGAAGATGGCGAGGGCCGCCATATCGATTTCAAGAACACCCTGATTCTGCTGACCTCCAACGTGGGCACGGAGATGATCGACAATCTGTGCAAGGATCCCGATTTGATGCCGGAACCCGATGCCATCGCCAGCTCACTGCACGATCCTCTACTGAAGGTCTTTCCAGCCGCCCTGCTCGGCCGGCTGGTGGTGATACCCTACTATCCTCTGAGTGACGAGGTCCTGGCCAAGGTAGTGCGTCTGCAGTTGGGTCGTATCGAATCCCGTATCCAGGAAAATCATGGCATTCCCCTTACCTATGAGGATAGTGTCGTGAAGCTGATCATCAGCCGCTGCACAGAGGTGGAGAGCGGTGCCCGCATGGTGGATGCCATCCTCACCAACACCCTGCTGCCGGAGATCAGCAGACACATTCTGATTGAAAAGATGGAGGCACGCCCGATTGGAAAAATCCACATTGGTGTGGAGAATGAAGAATTCAGCTATAACTTTTCTTGAAGCCGAAGAAAAGCGACAGAGATAACCAATTGTTGACATGTTTTCTGAAAGCGGTGCGATGAAAATTACATTGACGGTCAAACTGGTTGCCGGGGCGCCCCCGACACAGCCCATGACTGTAACCTTCGATGAACAGGGCGGGAGTATCGGCCGCCGGGATGAGAATGACTGGGTATTACCCGATCCGGAACGCTTTATATCGGGACGCCACGCCCAGATCGATTGCAGCGATGAATCCTTTCATATCACCGATCTCAGCTCCAATGGGGTGTTCATAAACCGTTCCGCTCAACCCTTGGGGAAGAATAACCGCATCGCCCTGCAGGATGGTGACAGCTTCACCATCGGTGATTACGAAATCGGCGTATCAGTAGAAAAGCCTGCCAGTCAAACCCTGGAGACAAATAGTTTCGCGGGTCTGGATGATCCTTTTGCCCGCATGGTGGATGCAGAGGCCGGGCAAGACCTGGAAGAGGCCTTTTCCGCACCGTTGGAGCAACCGCAATCGGAACAGGTCATCGAGGAAGACTACTCCCTGAATGAGCCGGAGACACCCAGCCTGGAGTTGGACGGGCCACACCCGGAGAGCGGAGCCTCGAGCCTCCCATCCCAATCAGACCACACCTCCGATTTGAACGCTTACTTTAATCAGCCGACTCCGATCCCGGAAGATTGGGACCTGGATGATGACGGTAGTGATCGCAAGGATGAGTCGCAGACCCAACCCCTCCCCGGTTTGCCTCCCCTCGATCAGGAGCCGGTACCCGCCACTCCACCACTGCCGTCTCATATACCGCCCATTCAACCGAATGATCTGAACGAACCGCCTCCGGTAGTCATCAGGGAATCGATTCCCAAGCCGGGTAAGCAAGCAGACACGGCAGCAACCGCTCCTGTGCAAGCTCCTTCGGAGAGAGCCGTGCCCAGTATCGCACAGTCATCCGATGAAGCCACCATGCGTCGGGTCCTGGCTGAAAGCATGGGAATATCCGAACAGCATATTGCCGACCTGCCGATGGAGACCCTGTTGCAGAACCTGGGAAAGATATTGCGCACCAGTGTCAACGGCACCATGTCGATACTTCGCGCCAGGGCACAGATGAAGGGCGAGTTCCGCATGTCCCAGACCATGATACAGCCGGTCGAGAACAATCCACTGAAGTTCTCCATCAATATCGAGGAGGCGCTGCGCCATATCATCAATCCCAATCCCTGCAGCGGCTACCTCTCCCCGCTGTCGGCATTCGAAGAGGCGCATGAAGACATCGAGGCGCATATGCTGGCGGTAATAGTGGGCATGCAGGCCGCCTTGCATGCCGTGTTGCAACGCTTCAAACCGGAAATCCTGGAGCAGCGCCTGGGTCAACAGGCAATACTGGAAAAACTACCGCTCTACAGACAAGCCAAGACCTGGGAACTTTTCACAGAGCTCTATTCGGAGATTGCAAACGAAGCCGAGGACGATTTTCACCAACTTTTCGGACGCACCTTCTCTCAAGCCTATGAAGAGCAGATACGTCGCTTGGAATCGCTCAAACAACCCGACTCTGGTTTACCCAACTGACAGAAAGGCACGCAGATGAAATCAATCATAAGAAACCTACTGCATATTTTGGCACTTCTCTACTTGGCGATGGTGATGGGGTGTTCGAGTGTTTCCAGTGTAACAGTGACGATGAGCGCCGCTCAAACTGTCAACCCCGACATCAACGACCGGCCCTCGCCTATCGTCGCCCGGATCTATGAACTGAAATCGCTGAGTGTCTTCAACAACGCGGATTTCTTCAACCTGTTTGAACAGGATGTAGCGCTATTGGGAGATGAGATGTTGATGCGGGACGAACTCCATTTCCAACCCGGCGAGGTAAAACTATTGGAACGGGCACTGCAACCGGATACGCGTTATGTGGGTGTAATTGGCGCCTATCGTGATATCGAAAACGCCACTTGGCGCAGGTCAATCGAGATCAATCTGCGCGATGAAACAGCCTTTGTGATAGAGTTTGGAAAGAGCGGCATCACACTCCAAAAAAAGAGTAAATAACTTACTGTAAAAGAGCCGAACATAATGTCTTGGATGTCTAGGATTGTCTGGTCAGAGGGAATGTTCCTCAGGCCACACCACTTTCAGCAACAGGAGCGCTTTCTGGAACATATGCTTCAGGCGCGCTGTGCTGATCTGACCCCTTTCAGTTGGGGCTTTACCCATCTGAAGATCGACAGACAGGCACTGGCGCTGGGCAGATTGGCCGTGGAGTCCTGCCGTGGCGTGCTGCCGGATGGTACAACCTTCGATATACCCGGCAACGACAACCCTCCCCCGCCGCTGGATATCCCGGCCGAGCACAAAGGTGAGTTCATCTATCTTGCCCTTCCCCTGGCCCGCCAAGGTACAGCGAATGTCCGGTTCGCTGATCAGGAAGAGGGCCTGGAACGTTATGTCGTCGATGAGATAGAGACCAAAGATGGTATAGCGGGCTCTACAGCCACGTCCACCCTGCAAGTCGCGCAACCTACATTGAGGCTGATGATCGGTTCCTCGGAACTGGAGGAGTTCGCTCATCTCGCGGTGGCCAAAATCGTTGAACGCCGTTCAGATGACATGCTGGTATTGGATGAGGATTTCATCCCTCCCTGCCTCGATTGCGAAGTCTCCCCCCGACTCGACGGATACGTAAAGGAGATCGAGGGTTTGTTGCATCACCGTGCCGATGCCATCGCCTCGCGTCTCGTTGACGGCGGCAAGGGCATCGCCGAAGTCGCGGACTTTCTGATGTTGCAGGTTGTGAACCGTTTCGAGCCCCTGTACACCCATTACAGCGAGACCGCTCCACTTCACCCTCTCGCCTTTTACGAGACATCCCTGCAGCTGGCGGGTGAACTGGCTACCTTTACAAGCAGCAACAAGCGACCACCCGACTTTGCCACCTATCAGCATCAGTCACTGCAGGAGACATTCACCCCGCTGATGCGAGAGCTGCGTCGATCGTTGAGCATGGTACTGGAACAAAAAGCGGTGGCCATACCCCTCGAAGAACGCAAATACGGCATCCGCGTTGCGGTCATATCCGACCGTTCGCTGTTGAGCGATGCGATCTTTGTATTGGCGGTCAATGCCAACCTGACGGCAGATGTGTTGCGACGTCGATTCCCCAGCCAGACCAAGATCGGCCCGGTGGAAAAGATACGTGACCTGGTGAATCTCCAGCTCCCCGGCATCGGACTTCGCATTCTATCGGTCGCACCGAGACAAATACCATACAATGCAGGCTTCAGTTACTTCGAACTGGACAAGAATAACGAGTACTGGAATCTGCTTGAAACCTCAGGAGGATGTGCCATACATATAGGAGGTGAATTCCCCGGTCTGGAACTCGAACTTTGGGCAATAAAAGGTAGTTGACAATGGATCATGACGACCCATTTGGCATGAAGCCCAGCGACACAGGTGACCGCACCGTCATCCGTCCCAGACCAGGAGGCAAAGGTCCGGCAGCGCAACCGCCGTCACCACCTCAGGCCCCACCGGCGGCAGCGCCGCAACGGACAGCAGCCGCCCCCAGGCTGCCGACTCGACAAGGCGCGAATAAACTGGAGATTGCCGCCACCTCACTACTCTCATTGTTGGGACGTTTGCGAGAGACGCCGTCACATCCGGATCCAGCCGCGCTAAAAAACAGCATCATCGAAAAGTTCAGGATCTTCGAGCGCGCCGCAGAAGATCTTGGCGTGGACAAAGAGACGATCTTCTGGACGCGATATGTGTTGTGCACCACCATCGATGAGACGGTTCTTTCCACCCCCTGGGGCAATCAAAGTCTCTGGCGTGACCAAAGCCTGCTGGTAAGCCTGCATAACGAGGCATGGGGCGGTGAAAAGTTTTTCCAGCTACTGCAAAAGCTGCTGCAAAATCCAGCCAAGAATATCGAGTTGCTGGAAGTGATGTACATCTGTCTCTCTTTCGGTTTCGAGGGGCGCTTCCGTCCACTACCGGATGGTTACGCCCAGCTGCAGACACTGCGCGACAACCTCTATCGCACGATACGCAATCACCACGAGGAGTATGAGCGTGACCTATCCGGACACTGGCAGGGTATCTATCTGAAGCAGAACGCGCTGGTTCAGTATGTCCCGCTGTGGGTCGTTTTAGCTGTTTCCGGTGTGATTCTGCTGTTGATGTATTCAGGCTTCAATCTCAGCCTGAATGTAAAATCGGATCCGGTTCACGCCGAACTGCACAATATCGCGCGCAACGTAAAGACCGTGGTGGAGCGCAAGCCGCCCCCGGCATCGGAGCCTGAACTGACACTGCGTGTCCTGTTGGCGAATGAGATCGCCCAAGGCAGCGTCGATGTTGAAGAGGACTACGCGGAAGGGAGTGTGCGTATTGCCGGAGACGGCCTGTTCGCTTCCGGCAGCGGTGCCGTCAAGGCACAGTTTCTGCCTCTGTTGAACCGTATCGCAGCAGCGATGGATCAGCTACAAGGCGAGATTGTGGTTGAGGGTCATACAGACAATATACCGATTCGCAGTCTGCGTTTCCCATCCAATTGGCATCTTTCCAGAGCCCGCGCCGATTCGGTGGCGAAGATCATGGCAAGCGACCTCGTCAAACCAGGCCGTATCCAAAGCATAGGCAGAGGTTCGGCAGAACCGCTTGCATCCAATGACACCGGCGAGGGCAGAGCACGCAACCGGCGTGTAGAGATCACCCTGATAAAACCATAGGCAACGGCTACCCATATGCGCGCAATTTTAAGCATCGTAAAAAATCGCTGGTTCGTTGCCATCCTGGGATTGATTGCAATCTCGGTCATTATCTGGCTGGTCGGACCCCTGATTGCCATCGCCGGAGTCGAACCTCTGGGCTCGGCAATTGCACGCCTGATCGCAATCCTCCTGTTGATGCTGATCTGGGTAGGTATGGAGTTGCGACGCTTCCTCACAGCACGCAAGAAAAATCAGCAGATGCTGGAGAGCGTGGTCGGCCAGAAGGATCAGCCACAAAGCTTTATGCGGGAATCCGATGAGGAGGTGGAGATTCTCGGCCAACGCCTCGACGATGCGATCAGAATACTCAAGGAATCGAAGGTCGGCGGTAAAAACAATCGCCAATTTCTCTACCAGCTCCCCTGGTATATGTTTATCGGCCCGCCCGGCAGCGGCAAGACCACCGCCCTGCTCAACTCGGGCCTGCACTTTCCCCTGGCGGACAAACTGGGTAACGATGCGGTTCAGGGGATCGGCGGCACACGCAACTGTGACTGGTGGTTCACCGATGATGCGGTATTGCTCGACACGGCCGGCCGCTATACCACGCAGGACAGTTACGAAGAGGTCGACCGGGCCGCCTGGATGGGCTTTCTCGATCTATTGAAAAAGCATCGTAAACGCCGACCGATCAACGGTGCGTTGGTGGCGATCAGCGTCGAGGATATCCTGCAGCTGACGGAGCTGGAGCGCCTCAATCATGCCAAGGCGATCCGCATGCGTGTCAAGGAGCTGATCGATCACTTCGGAATCCGTTTCCCCATCTATGTGCTGTTCACCAAATGCGATCTGCTGGCCGGATTCAGCGAATTCTTCGAAAACATGGGCCGGGAAGAGCGCAGTCAGGTCTGGGGCATGACCTTCCCCCTTACGGACAAGGCCGATCAGGAGAGCGGCATCAGCCATTTTCAGGATGAGTTCAGGGCGCTGGAAAAACGCATCGATGCGCGCCTGCTGGATCGCCTGGAACAGGAGCGCGACGCCAAGCGCCGGATATTGATCTACTCCTTTCCACAACAGTTCAGCGCCCTGCGTGAAGCGGCGGAGGGCTTTCTGCACGAGGCCTTCAATGCCAACCGGTTCCAGGAGACCCCGATGGTACGGGGCATCTACTTCACCAGCGGCACCCAGGAGGGCACCCCCATCGACCGACTGCTCGGCTCGATGGCCCAGGAGTTCGGTCTCAACCGACAGATCGCACCTGCATTTTCCGGTTCCGGACGCAGTTACTTCATCAATCGTCTGTTCAAGGACCTGATCTTTCCGGAAGCCCATCTGGCCGGCGTCAACACCCGGGTGGAAAAGCGGCGTGCCTGGCTGCAGCGCATGGCCTATGCAGGGGCCATCTCCCTGGCGGTGCTGGCCGGCATCGCCTGGTTCACCAGCTACAGCCGCAACCAGAGCTACATCGATCAGGTGGCGATCCAGGCGAATGCCGCCGAGGAGAAGGTGAACGCCGTCGCACCGGATGACCTGACCCTCACCAATGTGGTCCCCGCATTCGATTCGGTACGGCAGATCCCCGGCGGCTACGCGGATCAGGAGGCCGATATCCCGTGGCTCATGGGTCTGGGGTTGTATCAGGGCGATAAACTGGGTAGTGAGGCTGTGAGCGCCTATCGCACCAGCCTGAAGAATCTGTTCCTGCCTCGCATCATTCTCAGCCTGGAGAATCAACTCAACCAACAGGGAAACAACCCCGACTACCTGTATGAAGCCCTCAAGGTCTATCTGATGTTCGATGACAGCGAGCATTTCGATGCCGCCACCGTCAAGGCCTGGATGCTGCTACAGTGGCAGTTGACCCTCCCCGGTGCAGAGAATGCCCAGGCGCGGCAGGCCCTGACGGGGCATCTCGATGCGCTGCTGGAGATGCTGCCGATGACGCCGACCCTGCCATTGGACCAGGACCTGATCGCCCACGTGCGCGGCAATCTGCTGCGGGTACCCCTGGCCGACCGGGTCTACAACCGCATGAAACGGACCACCGAAAGCGGCGCCATACCCCCGATTCGACTCTCCCAGGTCATCGGAGCGGATGCGGAAATGGTTTTCAGTCGTCGTTCCGGCGAGCCGCTGGACAAAGAGATCCCGGCCCTGTTCAGCTATGAGGGTTATCACAAACTTTTTCTCAAGGACCATCTTGAGATAGCCAACAAGCTGTTGGAAGAGAAATGGATACTCGGTCCCGATCTGGAGAAGATCGTCGGCAAAACCGATCTGGTAAGGCTCAGTGCGCGGGTCAAAGAGCTCTACTACGAGGAGTATATCCGCACCTGGGATCAACTGCTGGCCGACATCCGGGTCAAGCCGTTCAACAGCATGCGACAGGCGGTAGATATCCTCAACATCATCTCAGGACCGAGTTCTCCCCTACGCCGCTACCTGAAGCTGATCCAGGAGCAGACCACCCTCTCCCGTCTTCCCGGCGGCGCCAAGAAGGCCGCTGAACTGGTGGAGAGAAACACCTCGGGCATCACTCGTCGACTCGCCTCGATACTTCAGGTGGCGCCGGATGGATCTGAGGAGACACCACAGGATTCCCTGCTGACAACCCCGGTGGATCAGCATTTCGCCAGCCTCAACAGAATGATCGATGCCCAGGAGGGAGAGCAGGCACCCCTAGAAAGAACCATGGAGATGCTGAACGAGCTCTATGCCCATATGAGTTCAATCGCCTCCGCCGGTAACCAATCCAACCAGGCCTTCAACGTGGCCAGAGACCCTTCCGCGGGTGGCAGCGTCATCAGCCGTCTGAAACTGGAAGCGAAACGTCAGCCCGGCCCGCTGGCGGGGATGCTCAACTCTTTGGCCGACGGCAGCTCGAATCTGACCGTTTCCGGGGTCAGATCACATCTGAACTCAGTCTGGAAAACCCAGTTGCTGCCCTTCTGTCAGCGCAGCCTGACCGGCCGTTATCCCCTTGACCGTACCAGCAGCCGTGAAGTGACTATCGGTGATTTCGGGCGCTTTTTCGGTCCCGGTGGGATGATGGACAATTTCTTCAATACCTATCTGCAGGACTTTGTCGACACATCACGCCGCAACTGGCGCTGGAATGCCGCCGGCAACCGTGCACTGGGCATACCTACAGGAACCCTCAGACAATTCCAAAGAGCGTCAGTGATTCGCGACGCTTTTTTCAGCGGCTCATCTCAGGAGCCGAAAATCCACTTCGAAATCAAACCCCTGAGCATGGATACCACCATCACTCAGATTACCCTGTTACTCAATCAACAGCGTGTCAGGTATAACCACGGACCAGCCCGCTGGAACCGTATGACCTGGCCCGATGATTCCGGCATCAGCGATACCAAAATCCTGCTGGCGCCCCCTGCCGGCAACAAACCATCCGGGCTCACCGAAGATGGACCATGGGGCTGGTTCCGGATCATCGATCAGGCAAAAACCGAGGCCACCGACTCTCCCGAAACCATCAAGGTTGAATTTGACGTAGGTGGGCGTAAATCCCGATTCATGATGCGTGCCAGTGGAGCACTCAATCCGTTCAAACTTAGAGAATTGGCAGATTTCCGGTGTCCGAGCAGACTCTGAACAACTCAATGCACGAAGACGCTCCGGGGTTCTACGGCAAGATACCGTCCCTCGGCGATTTCGTCACACGACGCCTGCCAAGGGGCTTCATTGCGCCCTGGGAAACCTGGATGCAGGAGGCGATAGCCAACAGCCGTGAACAACTCGGGGATTTCTGGCTGGATAACTATCTCACCAGTCCCCTGTGGCGCTTCGCCCTCACTCCGGGTATCTGCGGTGAACACGGCTGGGCCGGGGTATTGATGCCCAGCGTGGACCGGGTCGGACGCTACTACCCCTTCACAATGGCGGCCAGACTCGATCCCAAATGCAATCTGTTCCTATTCATGGAGGAGTCCGAAGCCTGGTTCGCAAGGATGGAAAGCCTCGCCCTTTCCTGCCTGGAGGACGATTTCCGGATGGAGTCATTCGAGCAGCAGCTACATGCAGTGGTCCTGCCCAATAGTGAGCGGGAGATCCAATCCGGGCAGCCGGAGGCGGCCACTACTGCGTTGAGCAACGCCTGGCATGCCAACCTCGATGAGCAATCCTCCATGCGCACCATCTATCCCCTCTTTCTGCCCCATCTGATGAAAAAACTGCTGTTTGCCTACAGCCTTTGGTGGACCCAGGGTTCGGAGCGCATCTCACCGTCGCTGCTGCTGTGTCAGGGGCTACCCCAGATCAAAGGTGCCAGTGCGCTGATCGACGGCGCCTGGGCTCAGCATGGCTGGGAGGAGATCGAGACCGGCGCCTACGCCATGGGGGCCGCATCCGATATTGAAGCTTCGCGGCCGCAATGAGTCTCAACAGCTTCTACTGGGTCTCTGCGCATGTGAGCGACAAGGGCATGGTGCGTTCGATCAATGAAGATGCCTGTCTCGACCGGGCCGATCTTGGCATCTGGGTGGTGGCGGACGGTATGGGCGGCCACGCCGCCGGCGATATGGCCTCAGAGATGATCGTCAATGAGCTCAAGTCGATTACCCCCGGGGATTCCCTTGGAGCACTGGCCAGCGATGTGGAGCAACGCCTGCAATATGTCAATCGACAATTGTTGCTGGAATCGCAACGTCGCGGCGGTGAAATCATCGGTTCCACGGTGGTCACTCTGCTTACCTATCAGGGCTACTGTATCTATCAATGGGCGGGAGACAGCCGTATCTATCTCTATCGCCGGGAAAGACTCAAACAGCTCAGTCGTGATCACAGTCAGGTCGAAGAGTTGATTGAACAAGGCATTGTCAGCAGCGATGAGGCTGAACAGTCACCGATCGCCAACTATATTACTCGTGCAGTAGGCGCCTGTGAGGAACTGGAACTGGACGCGGAGATCTTCGAACCCTGCGACGGCGACTTGTTCCTGCTCTGCAGTGATGGCCTGAACAAAGAGGTCAACGATGCGGAGATCGCCCAAATTTTGGGCAGTCACGGTTTTCAGGAGGCGGTACAGCAGCTGATCGACTTGGCAATGGAGCGCGGGGCACGGGATAATGTGACTCTGGTGCTGGTCGAGGTGAGATCGACCCAATCGAACGCGCCCGAACAGGGATGATCTGCTATATTGGCTCAAAGTCACTGGCAGGACAGTAGTAAGCGGGAATCAAACATGTTTATTTGGGCCTATTGACACTCATCCAATCGGCTCTGTTTGTTGTCCCTGAAAAAGCGCCGACCATGTTGCAAGGAGAGAAGTTTGGTTATTCTAAATGAAGGTAAAAAAACTACCCATCGTTCATGCTGCCTCGCTGGTCTAAAAAATAGTCCCGGCAGGGCTGATTGGATGAGTGTCAACAGGCCTTGAGAGACATAATGTTGTGAAAGATAGCGTTAAGAATATTCGAGACATCGCCAAACAACTCACCATAAGCCTAGTTACCTTGAGCCTCTCCGCCTGTGTGGCCATGGGCCCGCAGCAGCAGCCGGACCCCGTCCAGGCAGAGCCACAGGAAGAGGTGGAGAGCATCCCAACACCGCCGGACTCGCTGACCCCGTCACAGCGGGTACGTAAGGCGTTGCAACAACTCGAGCAGGGCGATTATGAAAATGCCAGGCTGCAACTCACTTGGGCGCTACAGGAAAAACCAACCCTGCAGATCGCTACAAATCTGCTTGAGCAGATGGATGCCGATCCCATCGACTATCTCGGTATGAAGAGCTTCTTTTACGACGTGGAACAGGGAGACTCGCTTTCCATCATTGCCAAAAAGTTTCTCAACGATCCACTCAAGTTCGTCATTCTGGCACGATACAACAAACTGGAGAACCCGAGCAAACTTGCGCCGGGACAGCGCATCCGGGTACCCGGTGTGATGCCGGAGAGAATGAAACCTGAACCCAAGATACCACAGCCGGAACCTCTACCCGTGGTGCAGGAAATCCCTGAACCGACATCAGATGAGGAAACCACGGTAGCGCCTGATCTAATGACGGATGAAGTTCAGATCGAGGAGTCATCCCTCGCCATGCCGGATGAGCAAGCACCGCTGGAAAGCGAAGAACCCCTGGAGAGTGAAGAACCGTTGCAGACATCAATGGAGCAAGCTGTTGAAGAACAGACTGCGGCATTGACAGCGGAGGAAGCACTCAGTACTGCAATGGGACTGCATGCGGAAGGCAATCTCAGCGCAGCAATCTATCTGCTGGAAAACGAGATTAGCCGACACCCCAATGCACAGGAACTGCCGAAACTGCTCGCCGGCTACTACAACGAACATGCCGATCAGCTCATCAAACGGGGTGACCTGGATAACGCGAGGACCATTTTGGAGAAACTGATCATCCTCGACTCATCCGACGATGCGGCGATCAACAAGCTGATTCAGGTTGAAGACAGGATCGAGGCGCAGAAGTTGATGCGCGCAGCCCAAGATCAGCAAACTGCAGGCAACCTGGAAGAGGCTTACCAGACCTATACCCAGGTATTGACATACGACCCGGAAAATTCGGCCGCTCTGGCATCGCAACTCTCAGTCCGCGATCAGTTGACGGACAGCTACCACCGACGCGCCATGCAGCTCTTCAGAAAGCAGGAACTTGATGATGCAATCGCATTCTGGAACAAGATACTGGCGTTGAATCCGAACCATCCATTGGCGCCAGGTTACAAGGCACGCGCACTAGAGATGAAACAGCAGCTGCAAAAGATAGGTCCTGGCGAATGATCGGTAGTGGTGGATTCTGATAAAGTATCCGGCAATAGTACTTTAATTCCCTTTTGAGTCGCTGATTCCCGAACAAGTCGCAAAACAAAGTCAACACAGAGGGTTTGTAATTGCCTCAGTCCCTCAAGGCGGTTATATACCCCGTATAGTCAGACCCAGCGCTAAAATCCACGACCAAGGAGGAACCAGGTGCTCAAATCTCTACTTAAGCGTTTCTTAATACTCACCCTTGCACTTAATACCGCCCTCATAGGGTTTCCCTCCCTAGTCCTCGCATCGCCAATCAATACCATGACGGTTATTCAAATGGATGAGAGGGCAATGCATACAGACCGAATCCGCTCGGCGATAACCCGTGACGATGTCCGCAACACCCTGGTCGGTATGGGCGTCAATCCCGCGGAGGCGGAATTGCGCCTGGATGCACTCACAGACGCTGAGCTTGTGATGCTTAGTCAGCAAATGGATGAACTGCCGGCGGGCGGCAGTATTCTTGGTGTCCTTGGCGCTGTACTCATTGCTTTGATTGTATTGGAACTACTGGGTGTCACCAACGTTTTCACCAGGCTTTAAGCGGGTTTACTGAACAAAGATACAGAGCCGTCCCGCATAGTGCGCGTTCTTTGGTGAACTGGCATGGCATGGTGTCGTTATCTCGCTGCAGTGCTGTTTTTGCTGTTGGCCGGATGTGCAAGCCGGCCGCCAATCCTACCGTCCTTGCTCACTACTGAGACAGCTGTCTCGAGACTGGAGATTGAGACTACGCCCTTCCATCCACAAGAGAAGTATCAGTGCGGACCGGCCTCGCTGGCCACCCTGCTCGGCCACTCAGGTGTATCGGTAACAGCCGAATCCCTGGTCCCTCACGTCTATCTGCCGGATAAAAAGGGAAGCCTGCAGATCGAGATGGTGGCCGCCAGCCGTCGCCTCGGCAGAATCCCCTATGTAATCGAACCCGACCTGCCCACGCTGATTGGAGAGTTGCAGGCAGGTCGTCCAGTACTGGTATTACAGAATCTCGGTCTGCGGCTATGGCCAGTCTGGCACTATGCGGTGGTAATCGGTTACTCGGTAGAAGCGGATGAGTTAATCCTGCGATCAGGCATCACCCGACGGGAGATCCTTCCCACCTTTCGATTTCTCGACACATGGAAACGTGGTGGCCACTGGGCCATGGTGTTGTTGAAACCCGGAGAACTGCCCACAATGCCCGAAGAATTGCCATACCTTAAAGCCGTGGCAGCCATGGAACGCCTGGCCCCGGTCGACAGTCTGATTTCAGCCTACCGGGCGGCTATAAACCAATGGCCGGATAGCCCAACAGCACTGTTCGGACTTGCCGCCGCGCTGCATGCCAAAGGTGATTTGACGGCGGCCGAGCAGAGTTATCGGCATCTGCTGAGCGCAAAACCTGACCATATGGCAGCCCGTAACAACTTGGCTGAAGTATTGGCTGACCGGGGATGTTATGCAGAAGCACTGTTAGTGATAGAGCGGGCACTGCGCAAAGAACCGGGGGAATTACGTCAACATCTGGTTGAAACGGGTCGTGAAATAACGATTAGAAAAGCCAACCACCCGCACCGACAAACATCATGTGAACGAAATATGATACGGAAACAATAGACGTTGCCATGCCAAAATGATAGTGGGCGTATTACCTCCAGCCACTTTTATATTAACCCCAATATTTCACGCATTAAAAAGGCAAAATCCTGATACTTCGATATAATTCAGTTGCTTACACTGTAATCGAAAGGATTTTGCCTGTGACAAACTGTACCCAGACTGCCTTTGATTTTCCAGCCCTAAAACGCCGTAAGGTTCAAGCCGAGTTTTCCGGTGGCGATATCACCTCGGACGGCGGCGTGTTGCTGCTGCGTGAGATCGACAGGCGTCTGGGATTGCTCGAGGCGGTTGATGCGGTCATCCCCGACCCGCGAGATCCCCGCTATATTGAACACAGCCAGTTGAGCCTGTTGCGCCAGCGAGTCTATGGGCTCTGCCTGGGTTATGAAGATCTGAACGACCATCAGACACTACGCACCGACCCGGCCCTACAGAGCTCGATCGAACGCGAGGAGGTACTGGGCAGCCAGTCGACACTTTGTCGGCTGGAGAACCGGGTCGATCGCCGGGTTGCCGTTGATGTCCACAACCTACTGCTCGAGCAGTTCATTGCCTCATATGATGCACCACCCGATGAGCTGATCCTGGATTTCGACGCCACGGATGATCCGGTGCATGGCCGCCAGGAAGGCCGCTTCTTTCACGGCTACTACGATCACTACTGCTTCCTGCCCCTGTATGTCTTTTGTGGCGATCAACTGCTGGTGAGTTATCTGCGGCCCAGCCGGATCGATGCGCCCAAGCATGCCTGGGCGATTCTGGCGCTGTTGGTCAAACGCCTGCGCCGGGCTTGGCCTGAAGTGCGTATCATCTTTCGGGGCGATAGCGGCTTTTGCCGTCACCACATGCTCAGCTGGTGCGAGCGCAACGCTGTGGGCTATATCGTGGGCATCGCCAAGAATGACGCCTTGCTGCGGTGTATCCGTGAGCCCATGCAGTGGGTTGAGGAACTGGCGAAGCGAACCGGCATGAAGATGCGGGAATTCTTTCAGTTTCACTATGCCGCCAGCACCTGGAAGACGCGTCGCAAGGTGATCGCCAAACTGGAGGTCACCGACAAGGGGCCAAATCCACGCTTCATCGTCACCAACCTGGCCGGCGACAAACAGCGCCTTTACGATGACCTCTACTGCGCCCGTGGTGACATGGAGAACCGAATCAAGGAGCAGCAACTGGGGCTGTTCGCCGATCGCACCAGCGCGCATTACTGGTGGGCCAATCAGTTTCGTCTACTGCTGTCCAGTCTGGCCTATGTGCTGATGGAGGCCATCCGGCGCCTCGCGCTGAAGGGCACGGAACTGGCGCGTGCACAGATGACCACGATCCGGCTCAAACTGTTCAAGATCGGGGCGGTCATCATTCGCAACACGCGACGGATCCGCTTCCTGCTCTCCAGCACCTATCCCTATCAGGCGCTGTTTTTCCAGGTGGCGGCACGACTCAAGCCGGGATAGCCCGGCAGAGTGCTGCCCCGGCACGTTGATCAACAATGGGGGTAAGGGGGAGTCTGCCCGGAGGGTGGAAAATCAGGGCTTGATAGAGGTTTGGTTCCCAGTGAGGGCAAACCATCCAAGCTTGGCCATATCACCGGCTAAATTTAAAAACGGATGAAACATGCGGGTTAAGGCAATGATTTAAAGGGAAGTAGTCCGGCATAAAATCCCAAGTAAAACACTTTGTGACCATCTCTTTGGGATAAATTCCTACTTGATGTGCTGGTTGTCTGGTCTATCCTTGAACGGTAATATAGCTCGCAATAAGAAGTACAATCATGCCAAACGGATAGAGTGGCACTACATTGTGGTTTTTAACCACCAGGATGATGGATCATCATCGGCATTGGGGGAGTCACGCATAGGATAACATCATCCTTTCTGCATCCATTCCATGCCTTGGAAACTGCGACAGTCTCTCGCTGTTACAGCGGAGATCAGCAATACTGCTCGATACAATGGAACTATAGGGAGTTTTTGGCATTGCCTGGAAAGACAATATCGCTATGGACATCATCCTTTGGCACATCTGACATCCATCCGCTACCGGTTAATCATGCCATCACGGCTATTTTGATACTATATGTATCAGCAGGTGATACTGGCTCCGTGAATCGTCGACGGAGTATCAAAAAAACACTTGAAAATATTGCTCACGATCAATGATTTAGTTAATTAATCATGGAAGCATACGCCGCATGGACATATATGAGCCGACAACAACAATAAGTGACTGCCGTGATTGAATCTCTCTCCCTGGTCAATCTTATCTTCGCGACAGGTGTCATCTGCCTGGCGTACCTGGTGCGCGGCATTGCCGGATTCGGATCGGGTCTTATAGCGATACCGCTACTTGCCTTGATGATGCCGTTGACGATGGCGGTTCCACTCATCGTCTTTCTCGATTACATCGCCTCGGCCAGCCACGGCATCAAACACAGGGAGGCTATTCAATGGAGAGAGATCATCTCCCTGCTGCCCTTTGCGATTATCGGCGTATTAACCGCCCTCTTTATCTTCAGGTCTGTGGACATGGAGGCGCTGAAGATGGGATTGGGCGCTTTTGTACTGTTGTTTGCCGTCTATTCGCTGTTTTCCTTTTCCCGCAATACGCTTGTGTCGTCGCTATGGTCGGTCCCTGCGGGTAGTATGGGCGGACTGATCGGTACCCTATATGGTACCGGCGGTCCCTTCTATGTCTTGTACTTGAAATTCCGTAAGATAGAAAAGACCCAGTTTAGAGCAACCTTCGCGACCATGTTCCTGCTCGATGGGGCCGGACGTATCGTGGGTTATGTCTTTTCGGGTTTTTTCAGTTTGGATCTAATGCTGATGATGGCTGTGGCTATCCCACTAATGGTCATCGGAATGTTTATCGGCGGCCATATCCATACCAATATGTCACAGCAAACCTTTCAGCGCGCCATAAGCATACTGTTGGTCTTCAGCGGATTGGCCCTGTTATTGAAGTAGCCCCAGCAGAGCTGATCGGATGAGTGTTAACAGGCCCTAGTAAAAACTATTCACCAAGGTCCCTATACCGTCAATCTGCACCTCAACGGTACAGCCCTGCTGCATTGGTCCGGCGCCGATGGAGGTACCGCAGGCTATGATATCGCCCGGACGGAGCGTCATGTCATGGGACAGGCGACTGACAATCTGATGAGGCAGATAAAACATATCCGTAACCGGATAGTTCTGTAGCTCAACCCCGTCTACCAATGTCCTGACCGTCAACTTTGTCGCATCCAGGCCGGTTGAAATAACCGGACCGACAGCGCTGAAGGTGTCGAAGCTCTTTGCCCTCGTCCAATGGACAAACAAGGGATCCTCCCTCAACAGGCCACGGGCAGTAACGTCGTTGACACATGTATAGCCGAATACATAATCCCCGGCATCATCCTCGCTGACATTACTGCAGTGCCTGCCGATGACGATGCCGAGTTCACCCTCGTACACCACTGGGCCGTCATAGGTTCGGGCCGCCTTATCGTCCCCCCAGTGGGTAGAAAAGAGGTGCTCGCCTTCATGAAATAGAGTGGATGGTCAGGCCTGGACCAACCCTCTTTCGCCGCCCTGGAGTGAAAATTGTTCCACAACGCGATCATTGTGGTCGGTTGACAAGGGGTCAGCAGCTTGACCGCTTCCAATAGCAGCGTCTCCCCGGTTGCCGCCGCTCCGTTGTACATGTTTCCCTCAAAAGGGGTTACCCGGCTGTCGCTCAAGGTGCCAAAGCCTTGAGTTCCCTGATATTCAAATCGAACCCACTGTTCCATCCCAAAATATCTCCTCTAATTCCCAATTGATGAATCTTATTCCTCTATTGCCCTCAATTAAAGCCCTTTGGCTCAAGAACTTATTCCCGATGCCACTAATAAGTCTGAAAGTTAATGGATTCAATCAGAGGAACCCAAGATTGTTACAGGCAGGATTTCTTCAAACAGTAACTGCAACTTCAAAGAAACTAACCAGGAATCCAGTTCCTTCATCCGATAACATGATCATTCATACCTTCAGACTATTCATGACCAGCTTCACCATCGGCCTCCTCTATTCACCATTAATAGCCTACGCCTTCTACCTATGGCACAACCACACAGGAGCCACTGATCTGGTCACACTTCATTGGTATGAATTGTTACTACTTGCCACTCTGCTACTGTTACCTCTTGGTGCAATGAAATTGCTTAAAATCAGCTGGACTGTCCGGGATATCCCTCACTGAGTATTTGGATTGCATTTCACATATTGATCTATTATAGATCTCGTATTTCGCTACTACATAGATTTGATACTACGCAACCTCAAGCTGCTCTTTTTGTCATCAGGATCGAACTTGAGCGCATACTCCCAATACTTAATCGCATGTACGGGTTCTTCACGAGAACTCCTCACACCCTTGATGTATAACGCCTTGCCATACGCCTTACGCTGCTGCTGAATTTTCTTAAGCTTTTTGGCATCACCATTGAAGGCGTGCTCGGCCTGTTTGAGATAGCTTAGGGCGTCATTGTACTTTTCTGCTTCGAATGCGTTGTTTGCATGCTTTAGAAGAGTCTTTGAGAGCAGATCACGCACCTCTTTATCCTTGGGAAATCTATTCAAGTGCGTCTCTATCTCTTTGATATATTCTGCAGGATTTGATTGTTTTTCTTCTGCCTGCAATATCTCTTGGCGTGAATAGATGTATGCCTCTTCCTCGAACCCTTTGGCGAATTTCAACCTTTTCGTTCTGTTGTTGTAGTTGCGATATGAAACAGCAACCTTCTTTTTCATCGACGCCTTGGATGCTCTTTCATCAAGCTTACGCATAGCGGCAAGCGCTTGTTTGTGTTTTGGATTCAGACCAAGCACCTCGAGATAATACCGCCTGGCCTTGTTCAGCTTGCCTTGGCGAACCGCTCGGTTGCCCTGACTCATCTTTTTTTCACTTTGCGCGGCGATCTTCGCTTCAACCCGTTTAATCGCGGCGTTGATCTTCGTGTCCCGCACCGATACGGTTCTCGCCACCTTGAGATCAAACAGCGCACTTTGCAGATCGCCTTTACTTTCATGCGCTTCAGCGGTATTCAGCCAGATAGCGGGGTTACCGTAGTTACCCGATTTCACACCCTTGCTTGAGGGAGAAGATGAGCAGCCGCTATGCAACAAGAGGCAAACCGAGAGTAACAGGCTGGATAACGGTGCTGGTGATTGCATCATTGACGAAAGGCCTTGAAGGTCACCAGACTCTTCTTGAAAGCCTGCATATCCCTGTCGCCGAATATCATCGTGCGGTGAAGCAGATAGGGGTAGGTAAAGGCTGCGTTGGGTTGACGCTGAACGGTCAATCCCAACTGCATGCCGTTCGCTTGCAGTTCTTCGATCACCAGGTCGTTGCTGTCGCCGAACGGGTAGGCGTAAAAACGCGGTCTTTCCCCCAGGTGTTTTGTCAATCTATCATTGGGGACAGAGATCTCTTGTCGTACCCGGCGTTGATACTTGCCACGGCTCTCTCCGACCCGCCGTACAGTCAGATTGCTATGGGACTTTGAATGGGGCTGAATGCTGATCAAACCGCTTTTCTTCATCGCGGCAAGTTCCGATGTCTTCAGGCCGCCATTGTTCATGTAGTCGCTGTAGACGAATACAGTCGCAGGATAACCGTACTCCTTGAGGATCGGAAATGCCTCTTTATAGATGGAACGGTGTCCATCATCGATAGTCAGTACGACAGCGCGTTTTGGCAATTGCCGCTCACCCTTGAGAAATCCCAGCAGATCCTTCAATGGTATCACCCGGTAGTCTTTGCTCTTCAGATATTCCATCTGCTCCCTGAACTGCTCCGGCGTAACCTCCATTCGGTCGCTGCGCTGACCGAAACGGTGATAACAGAGGATGGGTACAGTCTGGTATCCGCTATATTCAATCCCGGTTGGATTCGCCGTCCGTAACGGAATCACGATTTCACGGCCCGCCTTTATCGGAGTGGCTTGATTGGCATCCTCGATCACCCAATAGCGTTTTTCATCACCGAGATAACGCCTTGCCAAACTGCGCGCATCTTCATTTCCGACATGCAGTACGATGAAGTCCCTGTCTTTGGCGATAATCTGGCTGGATGTGGCGCGAAGCATGGGAGAGGAACAACCGGCAACCATCAATGCACAGATAATCAGTGGTGTAAATCTCATCAGCGAAATTCGCATTGAAATGTACCTCGGTGTTGCAGTTCGATACCTCCTGTAGTGACCACTTCCAAGCTCCCCACACTGCCTGACAGGCATAACGGGCCGATATGAGAGACGCCTATAGTCAGTTAATTTTTATGCTTGGGCGGCATAATTCTGGTGGCATCATCGAATTCCTGATCCGATGCGGCAAGCGCCTGCTCCTCCTGTGCGGGCGACTCTTCTGTCACAGGCTCATAAACAATGTTCGTGGTGTCATCTCCTTCTTCAATGATTTGTGTGACACTCTGTTGCTGCTGAGACTGATACTCTTCGCGCTGCTTCAGCAGCGTGTCCGCCATTCTGTTGTATTCGGAAAAGAGCAATCCCAATTCATCGTTTCGTTCTTTATTGATCCGATATCCCAAATTTCCATGATGCACATGCGCGATGGCACGTCTTAGAATCCTTATCGGAACGGTAATACCCGTCGCCAGCAGATAGGCGACGATGACAACGGTCAGCACGACCGCCACCAGAAGCGCCAGCATGGTGTAGAACGTAAGATCTGCGGCAGCAAGCAATGGTGTCTGAGACAAGCCAAGCTGTACCTTTCCGATTTGCTTGTTCTGAAAAACCAGCGGCGCCTGAAAATCGAATACCATCTCATCATTCAGCTCCCTCTCGGAAATCGTGATCCCGTCGTCTTCACGCAACACTTCCAGGGATTCGGGAACTTGCAGTTTCCTGCCCACCTCTTCAACAGAAGTACTGGCACGCAGAATCTTTTTATGATCGAGAATTCTCAGATAGCTGATCTGTTGCCGCTGTTTGATTTCATGCACAAATGTTTCCAGGGCGACCCAATCCTGGATCAGCACAGCCTCGGCGCTCTCCACTGCGATGAACTCCGCCAAAGACCCGCCTGAGTCGAGGGCCAGCTCGATCATCGCATCCACCTGTTTCTGATACACAAGATAGGAGCCCAGGATCATTGCGACCGAAACCACTGCCGCCATCACTGCGGTCCACTTGATTCGCAACGGCAGGATCTTTGTTTCATTGAGATGTTGCTGCTTTTCATCGATCTCATGTACCACGCTGCGCAGTTCCGTGGCGAGTTCCTTACCTGTTTGAAAACGCAGTTCAGGTTTCTTGTTAAGCAGTTTTTCGACGATTTTTATAAGGCTTTGCGGAATCTCCCCGGTCTTATCGTCGATCGGCGGAGGATCCTCCTGCACGATCTTCATCAATAGGGAGGTCAGGGTCTCGGAGACAAAAGGTTTCTCCCCTGTTATGAGCTGATAGAGAATGACACCGAGCGAAAAAAGATCGGAACGTCCATCGACCGGAAACCCTTCGACCTGTTCGGGTGACATGTATTGCGGAGTGCCCAGAACCGCCCCCATCCGGGTGCGGTGCTCCTTGTTGGGGGAGTCCACATGAGCAATACCGAAATCGGTGATGCGAATCGTATGGCCATCGTCCGGTGAGATGATGTTTCCCGGTTTCACATCCCGATGCACGATGCCGCGATTATGGGAGTAATCCAGGGCCTCCGCCAATTGAATGCCATACACCACCGCCTCTCTGACGGCAACCGGGGTGTTGGAGTCCATCATCTGTTCAAGGGTCCGGCCCTCAAGGAACTCCATCGCGATATAGGGCCCCTGTTCGACCTCACCGACATCGAAAATGGTGACGATATTGGGGTGGGTGAGCTTTCCTGCCGCCTTGGCCTCCTGCAGGAAGCGATAACGGTATTCCGGGTCTGCCGCAACCTCCCCGCGCAGGAGTTTGATCGCCAGCGTGCGATTGATCTCCGGGTCGAATGCCTTGTAGACAATCGACATCGCCCCTTCACCGATCTCCTCAATCAGGTTGAATCTTCCGATCGTGTCAGGCATAGGCTTTTGCTTGTCCAAACCCCTGCTCCTTCGTTACCGCATTATCTGGGATAAGCAGCCGCACTCCAGGCATGCATATTCTTATGTCTCGTCTATGCTTTCCCTGATAGAGTGTAGCAAATGGTGATCAATTAAAAAAAATCATATTGACGCCTGCTCCTTGTTTGGATTAGCGTTCCCTTGACGCGGGGACGATAATCCCGATCAGACGGATGACCTGGACTCATAATAAAAGCGGGCTAGCAGATGAACGAAACCTTCGATATCCCAAGAATCCTTGAATTGCGCAAGTTGACAAGATCAATATCGGAAAAGATCGAAACCGATCTGAATGGCTACTTGTCAACCCTGGGACCGCTCTTTTCACCGGCGCCGATCCTCGGTGAGTATATCCGGGGAGGTTCCAAAGCGCCTGTAAAGGGTGCTGAAATGGCTTTTCGCGACCTGAAAAGCCGCTATCAGGCGATCGCCGGCCAAATACCGTTTTCCCTGCAGACCGAGCTATCCCCGCCCCTGGATATTTTTGCGGCCACACCTGCCCTGACTGCGGTCGAGTATCCCTACACAGCGACTGCGGAGAATAAATCAGCCTCACTTACCGTGACCTCTCCCTTGAAATGGGTCCTCTCTTATCCCGATCTGAATCCTAAAAGGTTACTTGAGTTACTGCAGGGAAATCGCAACCAGCAGGAGGACGAGCTGTCCCATGCCCTGCTGCAGTGCCTGACCCTGAACCTGGTGTTGGAGAAACGCCCGGGGCTCGTGAGCGTACTCCAAGGCCTGCGTTTCACTATCGACACCTCTCACCATGACGGGTTGGGAGAACTGCCGGTAATCATCATCTCCTGTCCCCTGAGAACCCTCCTGCCATCTGACGACATCATCATTCAGAATACGGAGATATCAGGTATTCCATCGTTTGAAGAGATCATCAATATCGAGGATATCAGAGACCTGTCTGACCCCTTGCAACAAAGCATTCTCTCAATCACGAAAGAGATCTCACCCACAGTCTACCAAGAGATCGCATCCCATTGAGCGGTCCGGCGCGGGATTGATCCGGGGACTGCCACTGGGACAAAAGCCGGGCAAGTAACTTTATCAATTGGGGGTTTTTCCCTTCCGCTGATATCAATACAATTCCTATGTTTAAACACGCGTAATTTCCTCCCGATAAAACAGGATAGAAACATGGCAACAATCACCTTAGAAGGCAATCAGATCAACACCAATGGCGAGCTCCCGGCGGTGGGCTCCGAAGCACCCGATTTTTCCTTGGCAGCCGCCGATCTTTCGGATGTCTCTCTCGGCAACTATGCCGGCAAGCGAAAACTGCTGAATATCGTTCCCAGTCTCGATACGGGCGTCTGCGCCACATCGACCGTAAAATTCAACCAGGCAATGGGCGATAAGAGCAATTCGGTGGCACTGGTAATCTCGGCCGATCTGCCGTTTGCACAGGGACGTTTCTGCAGTGCCGAGGGAATCGATAATGTGGTATCACTGTCGATGATGCGGAATCGCAATTTTGCAAAGGATTATGGTGTTCTGATAACAGATGGTCCTCTGGCCGGTATCTGTGCCCGCGCTGTGGTGGTCCTGGATGAGAACAACAGGGTGCTCTACACCCAGTTGGTGCCTGAAATCGTACAGGAACCTGACTACGATCCGGCATTGGCTCATCTCAATTGATCTTGCACCAGTCCGGTACCGATGCCCGGTGCTCTTTCCAGCGAAACTCTTAAGTGGGTTTCCGACATTAACCACTCCGGCTATGTGCGGCCATAGTGGTTGATGTCAAAGATCATCGCTTGCTGTCTTGAGCAAGTATCGCAAACGATGGCTGGTACAAAAAACGGGCGCTTGGCGCCCGTTTTTTTGGTTACTGCCGATAGTAGGGTGAATTGCCCTGCCGTGCCGGCGGATAGCCGCCATAAGGTGAATATCCCCGTCCGGTCCATGCCGGTCGCGGCGGCGGAACCATCGCTTCCTGCAACTCGCGCTCAGCCTGGATCCGGTTCCGCATTGCCTCCATCTCCGCCATGGTGGCGTTTCGAAGATCATCGAATTCCTTAAGTATTTTACTTACAGATTCGGCATGCAGATCGCGAATGGACTGCACCTGGTCCGCTGTCGAGGTTGCCTCCCGGGCATCGGATGCTGTCGCTTCGGCGCCAGCGGCAGCGGACTGTTGAACAGTACCTGCATCGGCGGTTGCCTGATCAGCGGCAGCTGTCTGTTGCTCTGCATCAGCGGGAGCTGATTGGACCTGGGTCTCCTGCTCGGTAGCGGAGACGCTGTCGCCAGATTCAATGGCATCCCGTTGTGGCGCATCAGTCGATGTCTTGCCTTCATCTTCAGGGGCTGAAGCCATAGTGGCGCCCTTCTCCCCTGCAGCCTGATCTGACGCGGAAGAGTCGGCTGTGGCCGATGTCTCGACCGCCTCTTGTTCCATCGCTGTGGTATTGGCATCCGATTGCGGATTGTTGGCCAACGATCTGATGTACATAAAGCCCAGTATGATGATGACGAGCCAGAAGGTGACTTTTAACCAAAAGCCACTTGCGCTCTTTGTATCTGTTGCCATCGATGAATCCTCCGATGTGGTGTCTTTTTTCAGCTCTGTTTGAATCGTGACATTTGTTGGGGCTGGCTTGCTGCCTGCTGCCATACTTGGTTCGGAAGCCATGGTGCTGGCAGCGGCAACCGCTGTGGGCGTTGCTGATTTTGGCGCCGCATTGCCGGTTGCAACCTTCTTTTTCGCTGCGACCTTTTTCTTTATGGCCGCTTTTTTCTTGGCAACCTTCTTCTTGGCACTTTTCTTCTTGGCAACCTTCTTTTTGACTGTCACTGTCTCTGTTGCCGAATCCTTCTTAGCTTTTTCCTCAGCACTGCTTGTCTCATCAGCCATGTTAATTCCCCTCAGGCACGCATATAAACTTATCGATATTGTAACCTAATCCAAGATGGTGTCTCAAAAAAGAAATAGTAAATTATTGATTTGGCTCCGTTAACCAAGCCGCAATCCAACCCAGGCTCAAGTCTTCAGGATCAAGGATCCTATACCAGTCGCCATGACGATCTATCACGATGAGTGATTGTCCCATTATAACCTGCTTGACTACAGCCTTGTCGACAACGGGGCCCGAGCGTATATTCACCCTATCCCTGGCGACAGTGACTCGATCTCCAAGCCAAGGCTCTGTCGACAACCCACTGAGTCGATCGAGAATCGCCCGCTCGCCATTGCGCAGTTTCATCTTGACGATCTCCCGCGCATCTTCATGTCCCTTAACAGCGGATTTCAGGTACCAATCGATCGCTTTCTCCTGATCCTTGCCAATCCCCTCGCCATCGGTAAAGGCCAGCGCCAAAGCGAACATGGCATCACGATGACCACCGGCAGCGGATTGTCTCCACCAGTAGACAGCTTTGTGGATATCAACGCGCAGTCCATTACCATTGGCATACAACCACCCCAAATGGTAAGCCGCTTCGCTATCTCCCTGCATCGCCAACGGACGCCAAAGACAGAACGCCTCGGCGTAATCGCCGACTTTCAATGACGCCATACCCAGTTCGAAAGGATCTCCGCGAAGCTGCCTGGCAAATATCAGAATCAGAATTAAAAATAACCCATTAATTATTGTTCTTAATGATTTTTTATCTAATTGAATTCTATCGAGTAACGCCATGGTTAAGCGATCACTTGGCACGGATTCTAAGTAACTCCACAAGCAGGGATTTGACATGATTCATGCCCTTGATCAGATTCTTTTCGATATCGCCCATACTGATCGACCCTGCCGATTTACCTGCCGCCCAGTTGGAAACAACGGCGCATGAGGCATAACAGAGATTGAATTCTCTGGCCAATGCCGCTTCCGGCATACCCGTCATGCCTACCAAATCGCATCCATCCCTTTCCATACGGATGATCTCTGCAGCTGTCTCCAGCCTTGGTCCCTGAGTCGCGCCGTAGGTTCCGCCGGCTACCGGATTCACGCCACTTAGACGGCCCGCCTCAATCAAATCCTGACGTAACTCCTCGCAGTAAGGCATTGTAAAGTCGATATGGGTCACATGACTCAAATCGTTATCAAAAATCGTGTGTTCACGACCAAATGTATAATCGATGATCTGATCAGGTATAACAATGCGTCCGGGGGCCATCTCGGAACCAATTCCCCCGACTGCTGCAACACCGAGAATGGTCTGAATACCCAAATGCCTTAGCGCCCACAGATTCGCCCTGTAATTGACGAGATGTGGAGGAATCATGTGGGAGGCACCGTGACGAGGCAGAAACACAACCTCGTGTCCGGAAATCCTGCCATGGGTCAATGCTGCGGAGGGCTCACCGAACGGAGTATGGCAGACTTCACGATGGGTAATCTCGAGATCCGGAATATCATCCAGCCCGGTTCCGCCGATGATGGCCAGTTTTGTCATTATCAGGTGCTGTTTTGCTGCTTGATAGAGTCAGCATTGTACATCGAGTGAGAAGGTAAAAAAAACCATACCCTGCAGCGCAGAAACGGCCCTTGCCGATTTTTTGGGTTTACAGGCCTTCCGCATGCCCTGCCAGATAGTCCACAACACCTTCGGGGGTTCCCTTGATGCCTGCATCACCCTCTTTCCAACCGGCCGGACAAACCTCGCCGTGTGTTTCATTGAATTGCAGTGCATCAATCATGCGCAGCATCTCATCGATATTGCGCCCAAGAGGCAGATCGTTAACGACCTGATGGCGTACGACCCCCTCTTTATCGATAAGAAATGAACCGCGATATGCGACCTTTCCATCCGGTGTTTCAACATCATATGCCTTGCAAATTGCATGATTAAGATCGGCAACAAGTGGATAGCCTACAGGCCCGATGCCACCGTCATTGACCGGTGTATTGCGCCACGCATTGTGTGTGTAGTGGGAATCGATGGAGCAACCAACCACTTCGACATTACGCTTTTTAAACTCACCGAGACGATGATCAAAAGCGATTAATTCGGAAGGACAGACAAGAGTAAAGTCGAGCGGACAGAAAAAAAGGACTGCATATTTATCTTCCTGATTACCCCTGAGGCTCAGCTATTGAGCCTGTGGTGCAAGCATAATGGAACCTACTGAATAAAAGAGGATTTCATCATGCCGAGAAATACTATTCAATTTCAAAAAGGTCTTGGTTTGCACGATTTTCTGGAACAATATGGGACCGAGGATCAGTGTCGACAGGCATTGTATGATTTGCGCTGGCCGACGGGCTATGTCTGCCCTGAGTGCGGCAACACAACAGGCTGTGAACTCAAAAAGCGTCAGATATATCAATGTCACAAGTGCCATCATCAGACTTCCCTGACCGCCGGCAGCATCTTCCATGGCACCAAGCTGCCGCTGAGAACGTGGTTTCTTGCGATCTATCTGTTGACCCAACGCAAGAAAAGTATCTCGGCGCTGCAACTTTCCCGCGAAATCGGGGTGAACTACAATACGGCCTGGCGACTCAAGCATAAGTTGATGCAGGTGATGATGGAACGTGAGCGTGGAAAAAAACTGGCCGGTCGCATCGAATTGGATGATGCTTATCTCGGAGGCGAGCAAGCCGGTAAGCGTGGTCGTGGGTCGCGCAACAAAATCCCTTTCGTAGCTGCTGTTGAGACGACGCGGGACGGCAGGCCCATGAAAATTCAACTGCGTCGTGTAAGGGGCTTCCGCAAACGTGAAATCGCCCGCTACGCCCGCTCCTGCTTGATGCCTGGCAGCGAAGTCTTTACCGATGGGCTTTGGTGCTTTAGTGGCGTGACAACCGCTGATTGCCATCATAACCCCATGGTGACGGGTGGTGGGCGCCAAAGTGTCCAGTATTCGTGCTTCAAATGGGTAAACACGATGTTGGGTAATGTCAAAAACAGTCTGTTGGGTACTTTTCATGCGATTCGAGATAAACATGTGTCGCGTTATCTTGCTGAGTTCGAATATCGGTTTAACCGCCGTTTCGATTTACCCGCCATGATTGAACGATTGCTTTTTGCCGCTCTTCGCACTCCACCTATGCCATATCGCCTCTTGAGAATGGCTGAGGTTTAGGGGTAATCAGGTTTATCTTTGATCCGCTGTTTGAAATCAAACTCATCGATAATAGTGCCGTCACCTAGGGCCTGTTAACACTAATCCAATTGGCCCTGTTGTGCCTGAAAAAGTGCCAATCAAGGCGTGAGAAGAGAGGTCAGTAACGATCGTAGCCGTACAACCACAAGGGCTGAAATAAAAAAAGGGGCGACAAGTCACCCCTTCAACAATCTCCTCCCAATATCCTGATGAATTATACTGCCCGGGCAAAGACCCCTGACTTTTCTAGTGTTGGAATCAGGATAGTCTCTTCGCGCTGTATACGGTCTTCGATCATGTCAAAGATCTCGAACGTATCGGCAATGAATTCATCAGTGAAATTAAAGTCGCAGTTTTTCAGCCAGCGGTGATGATACTGCTCGAACTGTTTTCTCATCGGCTTTTGACCATTCAGGAAACCCCATGCCATCGATTTCAGCTTTGGGTCATGATGGGTCAACAAGTCTGGATAGACACCTCTGTCCTGCTCTGACATGTGAACCTTCATCTTTTCGGCGAGATCACAGATCATTCTGTGAGTTGTCATAGCGTTGGGACGTATGCTCAACTGCTCCTTCGTCATCATGGCCCTGAGATCACTGATGATTTCCTGTAAATCAGTATGACTGCCCTTCAGGTTTTCAATTGTAGTCACTTCCACTCTCCTCATTGTCCGGTAGCCCCTGTGCTTTTTACGAATACAGGTGACGCCGAAAAAACTAATACGCGCTTCCCGGTCTTCGCCGGGTTCAGCACACCCTTCTAGTTTGTACCACTCATTTAAAAATGGCAGTAGATGCTTAATTTTACGAGTTTTTTTAGTATGATTAACACCCGGGATTACCCTTGAGTCAAGGTACGGCGCATTAGGGTAAATACTAATTCCCGGCCACTGCGTAAATACCCGGCAGGTTTCTGTGGTATCCCATATAGTCCATACCAAAGCCAAAGACGTATCGGTCTTCCACCGTCATTCCGACGAAATCCGCCACAAAGCCAACCCCGCGATCATGCACCTTCTCAACCAAAACAACGCTATACACCCTCCTTGCACGCGCCTTGTGGCAGGCCTCCACTATGGCCGAAAGGGTGACGCCCTCGTCCAGAATATCATCCACCACTAATACCGTCTCACCTTCCAATGAGGCGCTGGGCCGGCCAATCCACTCCAAAGAGGCGCCACTGGTGCCACCCCTGTACCGGGTGGCATGAATATAGTCATGCCGCAATGGAAAATTCAGGCGCGTCAAAAGATGCCCGGTAGGTATCAGTGCCCCGTTCAATACACACAGCACCAACGGATTCTCACCCGACAGCTTGCCTGTTATCTCCATCGCCAAACGATCCAGCGTCTGTTCAATTTCAGCAGGTGTGAATATCTGATCGGCAGTAGCCAAAACCTCGGCTGCCTGCTGTGCAGTGATTGTCATTGTAGATTCAATTCCAAGTAGTTACCAGGTCTGTTATTACTAAGTTCGCCAGCAAGGCGTTCAATTATTCTACTATTCCAGGCGCAGGTCGAGACTGATCTCTTCCGGCGCCACCGATAAGCGATTTACGGCACTCCTCCACCGGGGGTCAAGATGGAGCTGCTGTATGGTCTGCTGTTTTCGACCATGCATTCTCACCAGCCGCACATGGGCAGCGGGATCATTATAGTCCTTCAAGCAATCCAGTACTTCGATGGCGGCCGGCCGATTGTTGCATACCAATACCATATCGCAGCCTGCAGACAGCGCAGCTTTTGCGCGATCCCCGTAACCGCCCGCCTCTTTGGCCGCCGCCATATCAAGATCATCGCTGAAGATCACACCCTGAAATTCCAATTGCTGACGCAGCACCTTGTTTAGCCAGAATGGTGAAAAACCCGCCAGTTCCTTATCGATACGGCTATAAACCACATGCGCCGGCATGATCGCTTCCATGCCGGCCTGGATCATGCTTTCAAAGGGACGTAAATCTTCCATTTCCAGATCTTCGAAGCGACGCGGGTCAACCGGCAACGCCAGGTGGGAATCGGCTTCCACCCCGCCATGACCGGGAAAATGTTTGCCCACAACCGCCATTCCCGCCTGGTGCGCCCCCTTCATCCACGCCTGAGCCAGGCGGGCCACGATAGCGGGTTGTGAAGAAAACGCTCGATCCCCGATCACCTCACTGATACCGAAGCCAATATCCAGTACCGGGGCGAAACTGAAATCCACACCGCAGGCACGCAGCTCGGAGGCCATCAACCAACCACCGAGTCGCGCCAACTCCTGCCCCTGCTCGGCACTTTTCCGGTACTGATCGCCATACCATGCGGCCGGAGGCAATGGGGTAAAGCCCTCTCTGAATCTTTGTACGCGTCCACCTTCGTGATCGACCGCAATGAGGAGATGAGGATTTCTCACGCTATGGACCTGACTGCAGAGTGTTTGCAGCTGCTCCATGGAGTCAAAGTTTCGGGTAAAGAGAATCACGCCACCCACCGCAGGATGGTTCAACAGTCGCTTCTCATCCGCATAGATGGCTGTCCCCTCCAGATCAAGCATTACCGGACCCAGACTCATGCGCACACCTCAGCGGGCGGGATATGCAGCAACCCACTCAATGCAAATGAATTGTTATTCTGGTTAAGGTGGTAAATCAGCATCTCCGGTGTCTGATTATTGAGACAGACGGCAAGCGACAATGCAGACCGAGTTCTTCCATATAGGGACCCATATCGCTCAATAATTCAGTCAGTATGCCGCAAACATAGGTGGAGAGGAAACCAGTCTATTGTGTGTAGGTAAAAAGATGCTTTCATTCAGAATACTACTTGCATTGATGATGTTCGTTGCCCTGCCGCTGCTGGCGGAAGACAAGGATGAGAAAGAACAGGAGACCGAAGAGGCGGCACCGGCCATAAGCTACTATCAGGTCAAGCCCTCCCTGGTCGCCAATCTGGCGAGCGGAGGAAAGTATATCCGCTGTGATGTACAGCTGATGACCAATGATGAAATTTTTCTCGAAGAGCTCAACCTTCACGGCCCGGCCATTCGCCATAGTTTACTGCTACTGCTGTCGGAACAGGATGGCAAGAGTATCAAATCTCCGAGTGGTAAGGAGGCGTTACGTAAAAAGGCGCTATCGACCCTCGGCGAGCTGATGCAGGAGCTGAGTGGAAAGAATGAGCTGAAGGCCCTGTTCTTCACCACCTTTTTGGTTCAGTAACAGAGAAATTCCTGGGCCCTAGCCCGAATATTTCACAAATAAAGAGGGTAAAACCCGTGTAGTTCAATAGAATTCAGTTACTTAGGCTGAAATTGAACGAGGTTTTGCCTGTGACAGAATGTACCCAAGGTCGTTTTGCTTTTCCAGCGGTAAAACGCCGCCAGGTTGAAGCGGATTTTTCCGGTGGTGATATCAGCAGTGATGGCGGCGTGTTGTTGCTACGACAAGCGGACCGACGGCTGGGATTGCTTGAAGCCGTCAATGACACTCTCGCTGATCCACGCGATGGCCGCTATGTGCAACATGATCAGATTTCTCTACTACGCCAGCGGGTCTATGCCCTGTGCCAGGGCTATGAAGACCTCAACGATCACGACAGTCTGCGACAAGATTTGGCCTTTCAGACGGCCGTGGAACAGGATCAGGCACTGGGCAGTTCACCCACGCTCTGTCGCTTGGAGAATCGGTCAGATCGGGCAACCGCTGTCGCGATCCATCAGGTCCTGATCGAGCAGTTCATCGCCTCGTTTGCCGAGCCACCCGAGGAGTTGATCCTGGACTTCGACGCCACCGATGACCGGGTTCACGGCCTGCAGGAAGGCCGCTTCTTCCACGGTTACTACGATAACTACTGCTTTCTCCCGTTGTACGTGTTTTGCGGCGAACAACTGCTGGTCAGCTATTTGCGCCCGAGCAAGATCGACGGGGCGAAACATGCGTGGGCGATCCTCGCCCTGCTGGTCAAACGCTTGCGTCAGGCGTGGCCGGCGGTGCGGATCATCCTGAGAGCCGACTCGGGCTTCTGTCGTCACCGCATGCTGCGCTGGTGTGAACGCCATGGCATTGGCTACATCGTAGGCCTGGCGCGCAACCACCGCCTGCAACGGATGATCGAGGAAGACTTCACTGCAGTCGAGCAATGCTTCAAGGCCAACGGACAGAAGCAACGCGTCTTCCTTGGCCTGCGCTACGGTGCACGCAGCTGGCGCCGTCGACGCGCGGTGATCGCCAAGCTGGAGGTGAGTGAGCGAGGGCGTAATCCCCGATTTGTCGTCACCAACCTCAACGGCGATGCCCAAACCCTTTACGACGACGTCTATTGTGCGCGGGGCGAGATGGAAAACCGCATCAAGGAACAACAGCTGGGGCTGTTTGCTGATCGCACCAGTGCACATCATTGGTGGACCAATCAGTTTCGCTTGCTGCTGTCGAGCCTGGCCTATGTGTTGATGGAAGCGATTCGCCGCTTGGCCTTACAGGGTACAGAACTGGCCAAGACCCAGGTCGGCACGCTGCGGCTTAAACTACTCAAAGTGGGTGCGGTGGTGATACGCAATACCCGGCGTGTCCGCTTCCTGCTCTCCAGTGTCTTTCCTTACCAGGCATTGTTCTTCAGTGTGGCCGAACGGCTGGAGCCAGGATAGCACGCGATGAGTGCTGCCCCGGCACGTTGATAAATAACGGGGTAAGGGGAAGCTGTGCCTGTCAGCCAGAAATCGGGGCGTTTGGAGCCGGTATCATCCTGTTTCTCGTCCCGGCCTTCTCCTCGTGCCAGTATCGGCAAATGGATGAAATATCCGGGCTAGTCAAGACGGTTATCCAGATAGTCTCGCAGGCGATCGCCCAGCAGATTGAGTGACAAAACCAGCAACATAATCGTCACCCCGGGCGCAAGCACCATATGCGGCGCCATCAGCATGTAGCCGGCACCATCACGGATCATACTTCCCCAGGAGGCATAGGGCGGCTGAATCCCCAGGCCCAGAAAGGAGAGCCCCGCTTCAGCGATAACCATCCCGGCCATGCCGAATGTGGCTTCCACGATCAAAGGGGCAAGCAGCAACGGTAGCAGATGTCTTGTCAGAATCGTCCATTGGGAGCTACCCAGTGCGACGGCCGCCGTGACATGATCCCGGGTTTTCAATGACAACACCTGGCCGCGGGTGAGGCGTGCATACCCCACCCACCCCACTGCCGAGAGCGCTATGATCAGGTTGTCGATACCCGGTCCCATCACTCCGGCCAGGGCAATCGCCAGCAGGATGCCCGGGAAGGCAAGAAATATGTCTATCACCCTCATCAGTAGCAGATCGAGCCACCCCCCCTGATAACCTGCCAACAGTCCGATCGCCGTGCCGATAACGGCAGAGAGCCCCACCACACCAACCGCCACAAGAAATGAGGTCTGTGCACCCGCCACAAGACGCATAAGGATAGGCCGTCCGAGGTCATCGTATCCGAGCAGGCCTGATAGTGAGGGCGGCTGGAGGATCTTCTCAAGATCGATCAGGTTTGCCGGTTCATTGAACCAGGGACCGATCAGCGCGGCAATGCCCCAGAGCGCGATCAACAGATAGGGGAGCCAGCGCCGCATCATGCCGTGCCTCCACTGCGTATGCGCGGATCTATCAGTCCATACAGGATATCGGTCAGTGTATTGACAAGCACATAGGCGAGACTGATGAACAGTACACAACCCTGCACAACCGGATAATCCCTCTTCTGAATGGACTCGATCATCAGGGAACCGATACCTGGCCAGTCGAATACCACCTCGGTGACCACGGCCCCACCCAATAACGCCCCGAGTTGCAAGCCAAGCAGGGTAATCACCGGCAACCATGCGTTTCTCATGGCATGGCGCCAGATAACCCTGGTCTCATCCAGGCCCTTGGCCCGTGCGGTCCTAACATAATCCTCCCCCAGCACCTCCAACAGGCTGCTGCGCACCATGCGCGCCAGGATGGCGGCAAATCCCGTGCCAAGCGTCACTGCAGGCAGGATCAGGCTGCTTATGCCCTCTCGGCCGCTTACCGGTGTCCAACCCAGCCACAGACTGAAGCAGAGTATGAGCAACGGGCCAAGCCAGAAATTGGGAATCGAGAGACCCAACATGGAGAAACCCATAGCGCCCCAATCACCCATGCCTCCCCGATTCACAGCGGCCAAAATCCCCAGGGGTATTGCGGTCAGCAGGGTGACGATAAGCGCCGCCAAGGCCAATTCCAGGGTTGCGGGTATATGACTGGCAAGCAGTTCGGACACCGGCTGCCTGGTATGCAGAGAGTCTCCCAAATCCAACACTGATACACCTTTGAGGAAGTCAGTCAACTGGACCGTTATCGGCCGATCGAGTCCCAGGCTGCTTCGTAACGCCTCACGATCCGCGGGTATCGCAGATTCGCCAAGCATGACATCCACAGGGTCCCCCGGCACCAGGTGGATGAGCATGAAAACAAGACAGACGACGCCAATGATGACGACGAGGGCACTCAACAGGCGGGAGATTAGGAACGCCCCCACTATTCAACGATCTCCACCGGGGTGCCATTCTCGACCCGGTCGAACAGGTCGATCAGGTCCCGGTTGCGCATCCTGATACAGCCATGGGAGGCGACCGTTCCCATTGGTTGGCCTTCCGGGGTACCGTGGATATAGATGAACCTGCGTAGGCTATCCACATCCCCGCCTCTGTTTTTTCCCTTTTCGATGCCGGTCAGCCATAAGATACGGGTCAGGATCCAATCGCGTTCCGGTTCTGAGGCGGCCAGTTGGCGGCTGAAATGTTCGCCGGTCGGGCGTCGTGCAACAAAGACCGTGTTTTCCTCACAGCCGTCTCCGATCTTCAGGCGTATCCGGTGTCTTCCCCGTGGCGTACAACCACTGCCAGACAACTCGCCTGGACCGTTTACCGCTGTCGAGACAGGATAGGATCTGATAATCCTGCCAGACTCACTGCACACCAGACGTTGTTGAGACAGTTCAATGCGCAACTGCAATCTGGGCATCGCTTGTTTCCTCGGGCTGCCGAAGCCTTACCTGTTCAAGTCCGTCATAGTTGCCATCCGTCATTAACCGATAGCCGCTGACCCTTGGATTCGAGGCTGACACCTGCGCCTCGTACCAGAGTGGCAGATAAGGCAGATCCTGGTGAAGTCGTTGTTGTATCCTATGGTAGAGATCCGCCTGCCTCTCCAGGGTATCAGCCGATTCAACCTGCCGCAGTAGCCGGTCGACGGCATGGCTGGCATATCGTCCGCGATTGGCGCCCGTAGGAGGCAGAGATTCGCTGCCAAAGACATACCTGAATATATCCGGTGTGCGGATTCCGACCCAGCTCAAACTGTAGAGCTGAAAGTTCCCGCCCTTGATGTCACCGAAAAATGTGCCCCAATCGTAGCTGCGCAGTTCAACTTCGATGCCGACCGCCTTGAGTTGACTCTGGATCACTGTTGCCAGCCGAATCCGATAGGGATCACTGGAGGTTTTATAGACCAAGCGCAACGGATCAGCGGTGGTGTAACCCGCATCACTCAAGAGCGCGGCGGCCTTCTCCGGATCATACTCATGTGCCGTCAGAGATGGTGCGCCCGCCCAATGCTCCGGGGGTAAGAGTGCTTCTGCCTGACGCGCGGCGCCGTGCATGACATGCTCGATGATTGCCTGCCGGTCAAGGGCATGGGCGATTGCCAGACGCACCCTCGGGTCCCCGGTATGGGGATCCCGCAGATTGAACCCGATATAGGTAAAGTTACTGCCATGGCGTTGCGCTATTTCGATTGCGGATTGCGACTCCAGGTATCCGATCAGCTCGGGTGAGAGATCATTCTGCAACATATCTATCTCCCCTCGGAGTAGCTTAAGTACCCTCACCGTCGGATTTTTTACCTCCACGAATTCGAATATCCGCTTGTCCCTCCTTCTCTCCAACAGCAGTTTTCCACTCACCGGCCATGAATGGAAAGAGAAAGGACCACTGCCGACCGGTTGATGTGCGAAATCGTGATCATCGGTGATTAGATCCGCAGGCAGGATATCCAAAGTCAGGTAGGCGGGAAACAAAGGGTCTGCACGGGAGAGCTTGAAATCGATAGTCAATTCATCCACCTTGTCCAGGCTCTCGATCAGCACAAGTCCTGAACGTTTAGGCGATGCATTGTTCGCATCCAATACATATCGATAGGTGGCGATGACATCATCTGCATCCAATTTGCGTTGATGGGAAAATCGACCGGCACCGGGATTCAGACGAAATCGATAGTGTCGTGGAGACAATCGCCGCCAATCAGCAATATCCGGTACGGGCATGCTCTGCTCATCGAACGCCACCAGGCGCTGATAGAGGAGTCTGTTGATCCGTTCGGATGTGGCATCCGTTGCATAGCGCGGATCGAGGTTCATGGGTGACGATGCCAAGCCCATGCGTATCGAATCGTCAATATGGGAAGTGGAGCAGGCATGGATGATGAATGGAACAAACAGCAGTAAGTTAAGCCGCCACCACCACACTATTCACCCCCCTACCAGTCACAATAGGGATGTGTGACCAAACTTGCATTGTAATAGCGGCTATCAGATGAAACCTCTTCACCTGCCCATTCAGGCATTTTAAAAGCCTCTTCCTCTGAACTCAGTTCCACCTCGGCCACAATCAAGCCTCGATTGGCGCCATCAAAGACATCGAGGTCCCAGAGATGGTCACCGCACTTGACCTGATAGCGGATCTTTTCGATCAATGCCCCCGAAACATGGTTAGTCAATATCTCTTCAGCATCCCGCAGAGGAATGGGGTATTCATACTCGTTTCTGCTGATCCCTTCGCTTCTCCCTTTAATGGTCAATCGAGCCTCTTCTCCTGATACCCTCACACGCACGCTGGCATTGGGTACATTGGCAAGATAGCCCTGTTTCATAACCGATTCCTTGATAATGCCATCATGCCATTTATCGTTTATGACCAAATACTTACGCTCTATTTCTAATGCCATATATTATTTACCTGCAATTCAATTGGCGCCAGGCTCAGCATCTCTCGAACAGTGCAATAGACTCCACATGGGCGGTATGCGGAAACATATCCATGACACCGGCACATTTCAGGCGATAACCCAGCTCATGCACCAGTATACCGGCATCCCGCGCCAGGGTTCCCGGGTAGCATGAGACATACACAATGCGTTCAGCGCCCAGTTTGGGTAAGTGCTCGAGTATCTCAACCGCCCCGCTCCGGGGTGGGTCGAGCAACACCTTATTGAAACGCTGCATGAGCCAGGGTTCGTTGTCCAACGTCTCATAGAGATTAGCGGTATAGAACTCGATATTATCGATTGCGTTGCGCAGTGCGTTTTCTCTGCCCCTGGCAACCAACCCGCTGTCGCCTTCAACACCGGTAACCTGTCCTGCAGCGCTTGCCAACGGCAGGGTGAAGTTACCCAATCCACAGAACAGATCCAATACCCGGTCATCTGATTGTAATTCAAGCAGCGAGATCGCCCGCTTTACCATTTGTCGATTGATATCCGTATTGACCTGGGTGAAGTCACTGGGCAGAAAATCGAGCTGAAGATCATACTCGGGCAGTGAATAGCTGAGCATTGTAGGCTCAAAATCCAACGGGCGGATTGATTCAGGTCCGCCTTCCTGGATATAAATAGTAATTCGATGCCGGGGAGCAAATATCGCGAGCTTCATCAGGTCTTCGTCGGAAGGTGGCGACAGCATGCGAAAGATCAGAATGCACTCCTCATCGCCCATGGCCATCTCGATCTGGGGAATTTGATCATGTATCGATAACTGGTCGATCAATGCACTAAGCTGCGGTATCAGTTGACCTACCCTGGGATGCAGAATATGGCATTGATCGATGTCGGCAACGAAGGATGAACCCCGCTCGCGAAAGCCTACCAGGGTACCGCCTTTCTTCGGCACATAGCGCACACCCAGGCGGGCCTTGCGACGATAGCCCCAGACTGACTCACACACCAGGGGACTCATTACCTCCTCAGGCACGACTTTACCGATATGCATCAAGGCATCCAGCATCGCCTGCTGCTTGCTGGCAACCTGTGCTTCCGACCGTTGGTGCTGGAGGCTGCAACCACCGCAAATGCCGAATTGACTGCAGCGAGGTTCAACTCGCTGCGCCGAAGGCTCGATGACTTCGACCACCCTGCCCTCATCATATTTACGTCGACGCCCGGTATAGACAAAGCGCACCCGCTCACCCGGCAGAGATCCATAGACGAACGTTGCCTTGCCGTCGATATGGGTCACCCCTTTTCCATCTTGGGTCAGGGATTCAATCTCGGCTTCTACCGGCTCCACAGGGAGCGGTTGGCGTCTGCGTCTGCGTCCCATTTCAGCTTGCTGGAAAGACGTCGGTGGAGAGGTAGCGGTCACCCCGGTCACAGATTATGGAGACAATCACTGCATTCTCCACCACCGAGGCCAGTTTCAGCGCAGCGGCAACGGCTCCACCGGAGGAGATACCGGCGAAGATCCCCTCTTTGGCCGCCAATTGACGTGTCGTCTCTTCCGCATCCGTTTGAGAAACATCGATTATCCGATCAACCCTCGAGGCATCGTAGATTTTTGGCAAATAGGCCTCAGGCCAGCGGCGAATCCCCGGTATATTCGAGCCTTCCATGGGCTGAACACCGACAATTTCAATCTGAGGGTTCTGCTGTTTGAGATAGACAGAGGTACCCATAATGGTACCTGTAGTGCCCATGGCACTCACAAAATGGGTCACTTCACCGTTTGTATCCCGCCAGATCTCAGGTCCGGTACCTTCAATATGGGCTTGGGGATTATCCTGATTGGAAAACTGATCAAGAATCAATCCGCGTCCTGAAGCCTCCAGTTCCCTTGCCTTGTCGATAGCGGCTTCCATACTGCCCTCTTTAGGCGTCAACAGCAGTTCAGCACCGAATGCCTTCATCACAGCACGCCGTTCCAGGCTCATATGTTCAGGCATCACCAAAATCAATCGATAACCCTTGATTGCCGCCGCCATTGCCAGTGCGATCCCTGTATTACCACTTGTAGCTTCGATCAGGGTGTCACCGGGCTCGATCTCTCCGCGAGCCTCGGCATGGCTGATCATACTGACGGCAGGCCTGTCTTTTACCGAGCCGGCGGGATTGTTCCCCTCCAGTTTCACAAGCAGAGTATTACTGCCATCACCGGGCAGACGCTGAAGTCTGACCAGCGGTGTATTACCGACGAATTGTTCAATGGTTTTGTATTTCATGGCCTTGATTTTACCCCGATTTATCCACTGAACGCAGTACTGATTTCCCTCTTTCGGGGCTTGATGATCTATTATTATGGGAAATCCAAGTCAGTTTGGGGTTTGTAGACAACCTCATACACTATGCACGAGCACTAACGAGAAAAATCCACAGGAGGCATCGGCATGCTAACAGTCAATCAGCTCTTACAACGCAAGGGTTACGAAATCGAGACGATCGACCCCAATGCCACGGTGTTCGAAGCCTTGCAATCGATGGCCGACCATGAGATCGGTTCTCTGGTCGTTGTGGAGGACAAAAAGATAGTCGGACTCTTTTCCGAGCGTGATTATGCCCGCAACATCATACTGAAGGGACGTACATCGAAAGAGACCCGGGTAAAAGAGATAATGATTAGCCAGGTTCCGGTGGTCAAGCCTGAACAGACCACAGAGGAGTGTATGGCGATCATGACGGAAAAACGCATCCGCCATCTTCCAGTAATGAAAGATAACGAGCTTGTCGGCATCATCTCCATCGGCGACCTGGTAAAAGCGATCATTGAAGAACAGCAATTCGTGATCGAACAATTGGTCAGTTACATCAGCAGCTAGCATCCGGCACTACATTGACTCTCGCTGCCCCCGCAGCGACCACAAGCATCTGTACAGTAGAAACCATGCTCAAGATAGAGCAATACAGCATGAACATGGAGCATCTTCTGACCCTTCCAGGAGAGCAGGTTAATCATCGAACGGCCGGTTTAGAGGGTTTGGAAATACGCCAGAATGGCGATTTACGATGGATCCGGTTTCCTGACGGTACCGTCCAATCAGTCATGCTGCTGGAGGAACCAGCCCTTCCTGTACTCACCTATATTCAGGCATTGCTTTGCTCACTCCTGTTTATGCCGCGACCAAGCAATCTGCTCAACCTGGGGTTGGGCTCCGGTTCAATTGAAAGGTTCATTCTGTCGCAATTTTCCGATATTGAGTTGGTATCAGTCGAAATCGACGCCGGAATAATTGAAATATCCAAACAACATTTCCATATCCCATCAAGCCATCCAGTTTTTCAGTTGCCGGCAGAAAAATATCTGGAGATAAATCAGGATGGTTTCGACATTCTGGTATCCGATATAGGTACCAGACAGGGAACCGCCAATTCACAGCTCTCCACTGAATTTATCATGCATGCAGCTCGCGCTTTGAATACGGGTGGGGTGTTTGCAGTCAATATTCTGCCCGGATCGGAATCCGAGATCATTGAGGTTCTGATCACTCTACGCAGTGCATTCCCCTGGATCTTATTATACGATGTGGCCGATATGGACAACATAGTACTGTTTTGTACTGTCACACCATCACCCTCACTTGCCTCACTGATGCAGCGGGCCAAGACAATGTACCAGTCGACGGGACTGAACCTATCATCTATTTGCAGACAAATGATAGCGCTACCGGCCAAAAAGTAGTGCACATACGATCGGGCACTTGAAGTTAGGGCCGGGTATCAGCAGCGCCACAAAAAAGCCACACATGAATGCCATGTTTTCATATGAGTAGAAACAAGAAATGAAGCTGATAGAAGTCATTGCCAACGCCAGCAGCCACCCCACTATTTCCATTATCGCCGAGAAATACAAGGCCCGGGATTTCAGGCTGGGACAGGAGGGAGAGGATGGCAGACAACCTATGCGTATGCTGGTCACTGACGAAAATGTGCAACCGGCTCTCGATGCATTGCAGAACATACTCGGCGCTCAATCGACCGCCCGCATCATCGTCTTTCCTGTCGACGCCACCCTGCCACGTGCAAGGACCGAGCAGGAAAGAGAACAGGATTCCGCCAGTTCTACACGGGAAGCAATGTATGCAGCCGTGGATAAGAACGCGCGTCTGGACAGCAACTTTATCTTCCTGGTCATCTTATCGACCATCGTAGCGGCGATCGGGCTGGTGAAGGACAATGTCGCAGTCATCATCGGGGCCATGGTTATCGCTCCCCTGCTGGGTCCCAATCTTGCATTCGGTCTCGGCACTGCATTGGGTGATGTTCATCTGATGAAGAACTCTCTCAAATCCCTGCTTACAGGTATCCTCATTGCTATCGGCCTCTCCTATTTCATCGGTTTACTATGGCCCTTCGGTCCAGATAGTCCTGAACTGCTGGCGCGGACAGATGTCGGCATGGATTCTCTAGCCCTTGCTCTTGCCTCCGGTGCGGCAGCCGCACTCTCACTCACCACTGGCCTGCCAAGTGTATTGGTAGGCGTCATGGTTGCGGTTGCCCTGCTGCCACCTGCCGCCGCGGTAGGCCTGACACTGGGCCACTGGCGGGTGGATTTGGCGATGGGAGCGGCATTACTGCTTGCGGCGAATATTGTTTGCGTCAACCTTGCAGCCAAACTTGTATTTCTGGTAAAAGGCATCCAGCCACGCACCTGGGCCGAGAAAACCAAGGCAAAACGGGCAATGAGAATCTATATTGCGGTTTGGATTGCCACCTTGGTACTGGTAGTCCTGGCAATCGTCATGCGCACGCAGCTGGTCGGCTGATGAATGCTGACACTGGATATTCGTGGCCAATGATTGACCGTGTCAGGCAGTAACCATATTGCACCAGTGTCTGTTTGCACTAAATCGTATTGCTACAGAGTGCCTTCATCTCTCGTACTGCCTGGTCAAGACCTCGGAAAAGCGCACGACAGATTATGGCGTGTCCGATATTCAACTCGGTGATCCCTGCTATGGCGACAATGGCTTTAACATTATGGTAATCCAGTCCATGCCCCGCATTGACCTGTAATCCAAGGCTGTTTCCATATTCTACTGCATTGATTATACGTTCTAGTTCGGAACGCTTAATTCTGTCTGATGCAGCATCTGCATAGTGACCGGTATGTATTTCAACGACAGGCGCACCACATTCCTTAGCGGCCTCCAACTGCTTGGAATCCGCATCGATAAAGAGTGACACACGGATTCCGGCATCATTAAGCTCAGCACAGAAATCAGTCATGTAGTCCAAATTACCCGCCACGTCCAGACCGCCCTCGGTGGTCAACTCCTCTCGTTTTTCCGGCACCAAACAACAGTCGTGGGGGCTAAAGCGTTTTGCAATGGCAGCCATTTCCGATGTTGCAGCCATCTCAAGATTCATTCGCGTTTGCAACAGGTCGCTTAAGATTTCAACATCTCTATCCTGGATGTGTCTGCGATCCTCTCTCAAATGTAGGGTGATGACATCTGCGCCTGCCTGTTCTGCAACCAGGGCGGCCTGTACCGGTTCGGGATATCGGGTTCCGCGCGCCTGACGCAAGGTAGCCACGTGGTCAATATTGACACCAAGTAAAATCTCTTTTCCGTCCATCTATGTAGCGCCTTCAAAAAAATGGATAGTTTGAAAAAAATCTAAAAAGCAAAAATAAATCTGGCCGTAAAATCAAAGCCAGACGCATGATTTTTTTCACATCAATCACATTCAACTATTGAGAAAGTATACGAATCACAATCTGCGATTATTTGTGGTAATTGGTGTTATTTCACGGCCTGCGGTATTCATAATATCACTCACCCGAGTTGGAAATAAGCGCCTTTCATTACTTATTTCAGGGATTGAAAGAGCTCCCTGCTTTTAAGGGGCTTGTCACCCAGATAGTAGCTGATGACCCGGCGCATGAGTTGTTTTGCTTCCACTCTGCCCCGCTCATCCAGCCTCTCTCCACGATGCAGACTGATCAGTGTCTGACCATGAATGCCACTGCCCGTGCCACTACCAATTGCGACAACAGGGCCATGCTCGATATGATATTCATATAGCTGCCCTTGCGAAATCGGCTCATTGGTATCCGCGGTGCGATCCAACAATAACCCATATCCCAACTCTCTTACCAGGGAGACTTCAAAATCCCTTAAACACTGGTTGGCGGATTCCCCAAAGGCAAGTCTGGCAAGTGTTTGCTGATAATGGGCATAGAGGGATGGGTAGGGATCTCCTCGCTGTAGCAGACGCATCAACAGCTCATTCAAATAGATTCCACAATAGATCATCTCTTTTTTCAGACGATAGGGATGACCATCCGGTTCTACCTGTGTAAGATTTTTAACCTCACCTCTGCCGCTCAAAGTAACACCTAGGGGGGAAAAGGGTTGTAACAACAGGGCACGGGAGGAATGACCGGATTTCACACCACGGGCTATCGCTGGCATCCGTCCCTGATTGGCAAGAAAAAGCTCCAGCAGGAGGCTGGTATTACGATAGTCTCTTCGGTGTATTACAAATGCCGGACTCAATTCATTCATTAGGGCCTGTTAAGTTTCGCCGTAGCCCAACCGGATCAATGCCGCCTCATCACTGGACCAGCTTTTTTTCACTTTAACCCAGAGCTCCAAGTGTACCTTGCAATCAAAGAACCGCTGCATGGCTTTCCTCGCCTGTGTAGCCACTTCCTTCAGGGCCTGTCCGTCCTTACCGATCAGGATCCCCTTCTGTCCCGCTTTCTCAACCCAAATGACTGCATGGATACGATACAGCCCCGACAGCTCCTCAAAACGCTCTATTTCAACAGATACCGCATAGGGCAGCTCCTTGGCATACCTTCTGGTAATCTGTTCCCGAATCATCTCGGCGGCAAAGAATTTTTCAGGCCGGTCGGTCAACTGGTCGTCCGGATAGAAATTCTCAGCCTCCGGCAATGTCCGAAGCACCAGTTCCTGAAGCGTATCCAGATTCCTTCCGTTTTTTGCCGATACCGGTACGATCTCAATGAAGTGATGGCGAGAAGAGAGATCGGAAAGATAGGGCAATAGCCTCTCTTTCTGTTTAATTCGATCGACCTTGTTGACAACAAGTATAGTGGGCGTTTCGACTTGCTTGATCAGAGTCAACACCTCTTCATCCTCACTGTTCCAACTCAACGCATCAACCACGAATATCAGCAGATCCACATCAGCCAGCGCTGTTTTAGCGGTACGGTTGAGATAGCGGTTCATGGCATTGTCGCTACGCTGATGAATTCCCGGTGTATCCACATAGATCACCTGGCCTCCGGCGAGCGTGTTGATGCCAAGAATTGTATGGCGCGTAGTTTGCGCCTTGTGTGAAGTAATGGCCAACCTGAAACCCAGCAAGCGGTTCAGAAGCGTCGATTTACCAACATTCGGACGTCCGACGATCGCCGCATATCCGCAATGGTTATTTGATTTGGTCATCTTTCAAAAGCGTCAGCATTTTCGATGCAGCATCCTGTTCAGCCTTTCTCCTACTTGAGCCTTCTCCTGTAGCCTTCTTTCCCAAACCTATAACAGAGCAGTTTACGGTAAAGCGCTGGTTGTGGGGATCACCTTTGATATCCACAATCTCATAACTGGGCAAATCGATCTTACTTGCCTGCAGATACTCCTGTAATCCTGTCTTGGGGTCTTTCTGCTGATTCTCCAGGTTCATTCTGCTCAGTCGAGGCAGAAAAATAGCCTGAATCACATGACGACACGCCTCATGACCCCCATCCAGATAGATCGATGCGAAGATCGCCTCCAATCCATCCGCCAGAATTGAGTCTCTGCTTTGACCGCCACTGCGCAGTTCTCCCTGTCCCAAGCGGAGGTAGTCACCGAGATTGAAGCCACGGGCCACTTCGGCCAGGGTATCGCGTTTGACCAGGCTCGAACGTAATCGGCTCAACTGACCCTCGGTCGCTTCTCGAAAATGGTTGAACAGTTCATCGGCGATGACGAACCCTAAAATTGCGTCGCCGAGATATTCCAGGCGTTCATTGTTTTTACCACCAGCGCTGCGATGTGTCAGCGCCTGTTCCATCAACTGCGGATCTGTAAAGCGGTAGCCGAGTTCTCGGCACAGCTTATCGACATCAGCTTTCAATTGGCTGTTAGCTCTGCAGTTTCATCAAAAGTCATTAGCAATGAAATGTTATATACAATGGGTCGACGTTCTTCATATGTGACATTGATTGTCGTGGTATTACCACTGCGCTTTATATTTATGTGATCCTTATTGATATGGCGGATACTATTTATATCCAACCTTTTGAGAATCATATTGCGAATCTCTCTTTTTGACTTGCGTGCTGATAAAGGTTCGTTTTTCACCGATGCTAGAGCTGCTTTAACTGCATAGTGATCGATATAGACAGGAGTGATCTTGATACCGACATAAACCAAAAAACCCGCTACGACCAGGATCACCAACCAGCTGATAAACGTGAGTCCTTTTTGTTTCTGTAGTGATTGCATTCGAGGCACCTCGATAATTCAAGAATAATTCGCATAAATAGCTGATAACATGCTATTCAGCAAGTTAATTTTAGATAAAATGACTATTCAATACCCTTTCCGATGCGTTCCCAGGCTATGGGCGGGAATGAATCGATTTCGGGATCCCAATTCATCCAGATACCGAAAGCCTTACCGACAAGGTTCTCATCGGGAACCAACCCCCAGCAGCGGCTATCGTTGCTGTTGTCCCGATTGTCGCCCATCACGAAATATTGTCCTTGTGGAATGGTGATCGGTCCCTGGCTCAATACCCTGCATCCGGTGGGCAGATCAGGTGCAAGTGGATTGATCAGAACCGAATGTTCAGTCCCATCAAGATCCTCCATGGCCATAATGGCGCCGGTCATGCGGGTTCCGCTGCCGATACCTGTATACCGACCCACAGGAGTTTGCGGCATCGCCTCTCCATTCACATACAGGGTCTTGCTTCGGTAATAGACCGTGTCCCCCGGTACCGCGATGACACGCTTGATGTAATCCACCCAAGGCTGTTTTGGATAACGGAAGACGACGGGGTCACCCCGCTGTGGATCACCCAGTTCGATTATTTTCTTATTCAAGACGGGCAAGCGTATTCCGTAGCTGAACTTGTTCACCAGAATAAAATCCCCAACCAGCAGCGTAGGCATCATCGATCCGGAAGGAATACGAAATGGTTCCACCAGAAAGGAACGGAGGATCAATACGGCAAATATTACAGGAAAGAAAGAACGTGAGTACTCGACGATCAGAGGCTCTTTTACCGCGGCTGAAACCTCATCCGTACCCACACTGTGACCCGTTGCCAGCCGACGTCGTTTCGGCGCCAGAAAGATGCTGTCCAACAACCAGATGCCGCCTGTCAGGGCACTGGCGACAACAAGAAATGTAGGAAAATCAAAATTCATTGTTTTTTGGTATCCTCTCCTGGAGAGCTAATTATCCTTACCCACTTGCAGCACGGCAAGAAAGGCGTCCTGTGGGATCTCTACCTTACCAACCTGTTTCATACGCTTTTTTCCCGCTTTCTGCTTCTCAAGCAGCTTGCGCTTGCGGGTGATATCGCCCCCATAACATTTGGCCGTTACATTCTTACGCAAAGCCTTAACCGTCGTGCGGGCAATGATTTTATTGCCGATCGCCGCTTGGATGGCAACTTCAAACATCTGCCGCGGAATGATCTCCTTCATTTTCGTTGTCAGTTCACGACCACGGCTTTGAGACTGGTCTTTGTGAACGATCAAAGAGAGAGCATCCACCCGGTCACCGTTGATCAACACATCCAGCTTCACCAGTGGGGCCACTTGAAAATGGGTGAACTCATATTCGAATGATGCATACCCACGACTCACCGACTTGAGCCGATCGAAGAAATCGAGCACCACTTCATTCATCGGCAGTTCGTAGCTCAACTGTACCTGACCGGCCAGGTACTGCATGTTTTTCTGTACACCTCGCTTTTCAATGCAAAGCGTGATCACGTTACCCAGGTAGTCCTGGGGCACAAGGATCGTTGCATTGATCACGGGTTCGCGGACTTCATCGATCTTGCTGGGGTCGGGCAATGCAGCCGGATTCTCGATATGAATCAGTTCACCACTGTTTTTCAACACCTCATACACCACGGAGGGGGCGGTGGTGATCAGATCGAGATCGTACTCGCGTTCCAGGCGCTCCTGGACTATCTCCATGTGCAGCATGCCCAGGAAACCGCAACGAAAACCAAATCCCAGGGCTTGTGATGTCTCCGGCTCATAGTGCAGCGCAGCATCATTGAGGCGTAGTTTCTGAAGTGCATCCCGCAAGGCCTCATAGTCATCCGAGTTGACCGGATAGAGGCCGGAAAAGACCCGTGGGTGCATCTCCTCGAACCCGGGCAGAGGTACAGATGCCTGGCGATTTTCAAGCGTGATTGTGTCACCCACGGGGGCGCCGTCTATCTCCTTGATACCTGCAATGACAAAACCCACCTCGCCGGTCCCCAGTTGTGATTTTTTGAGTTGTTTAGGGGTGAATACACCCACCTTCTCCACCTGGAAAACCCGCCCTGTGGACATTATCCGCATCTTGTCCTTTGGCCTGATTACTCCATTCATGACACGTATCAGCGATATCACTCCTACATAGGAATCAAACCAGGAATCGATGATAAGCGCCTGCAAAGGCGCATCTGCATCCCCGGAAGGGGGAGGAATGGTTGCCACCAGCTGCTCCAGCAGTTCATCGATGCCCAGGCCCGTTTTGGCACTGACCCGAATTGCATTCCCGGCATCCAGTCCGATTATCTCTTCGATCTCATTGATGACCCGTTCGGGATCGGCCGACGGCAGATCAATTTTATTCAGCACGGGCAGCACTTCGAGTCCCTGCTCGATAGCGGTATAACAGTTGGCTACACTCTGTGCCTCCACACCCTGTGCAGCGTCGACTACCAGCAACGCACCTTCACAGGCCGAGAGGGAGCGGGACACTTCATAGGAAAAATCCACATGTCCGGGGGTATCGATAAAGTTGAGTTGATATGTCTCGCCGTTTTCAGCCCGATAATCGAGGGTTACACTCTGTGCCTTGATCGTAATGCCCCGCTCGCGCTCCAGATCCATGGAGTCACACACCTGATCCGCCATCTCACGATCAGACAATCCTCCACAATTCTGGATAAATCGATCCGCAATTGTCGACTTTCCATGGTCGATGTGTGCAATGATTGAAAAATTACGGATATGTTGCAAATCTGCCATAGAGCCCTGAATATCTCGTCGAAAAACAGAAACGCCCCGTCTCGGGGCGTTTCAATCATTATTTGATGCCGCAAACCCGCAATGATACCAAATCAAGCGCCCTGCAAATAGCGTAGAAGCGCCACCTGGTCGAGAAAATACTCACTCAGACACCTTCCCTGGTGATCTTCCAGTAGCGGTATCCGAGTCCGGTACTTCTCCCGGATGGCGGGATTGCAGTCGATATCGACCTCGATAATCTCAAAGTCCCACTCCGCCTGCAGCCGCACAAGCTCCATCAGCATGTCATCGCCAAGATGGCAACCCTCTCTGTAATAGAAATGCAGAGCGGTCACTCTTCAGGAACGCGCAATGCGAGAAAAATTGGCCCCGTATTGCGATGAACCAGTAGGGGCACTGTTTTGTCTGCCGCTAACTCCTTGACCAATCTATTAAAATGTTCTACTCCCTCAATCTCCTGCTGATTTATCATAATGATAATGTCACCTTGCTGGATACCGGCTTCCCGCGCGGCCTGCCCCGTCACCGAGTCCACCACTACACCGCGCTGACTGGGTAGGCGCAACTGTTTTTGCAATTGCGGACTGACCGATGAGACCATCAGACCGAGTCGGTTCTCCGACACTTTCGGTGCCTGACTACCGGCCAGCGCCATTTCATCCTCCGCCGGCAGCTCCCCGATATTGACATTGATCTCTTTGATTTTGCCATTGCGTAAAATTCTCAGTAGCGCAGGCTTATCCACATTACTGCTGCCCACCAGTGGAGGCAACTCAGAAGAGGTGGCGATCTTGGTGCCGTTGAACTCCAAAATGACATCACCTACCTGCAAACCTGCCTCTTCTGAAGGGCTGTCCGGCAGTACGCGTGCGATCAGTGCGCCACTAGGATGCTGCATGCCGAAGCTGTCGGCAAGGTCATTGGTTACATCCTGAATCAATACACCGAGCCAGCCACGGGTGACGCGCCCCCGGGTCTTCAACTGTTCGGCGACATCGATCGCCATTTCAATGGGTATGGCGAATGAGAGCCCCATAGAACCGCCTGAACGGCTGTAGATTTGAGAATTGATGCCAACGACCCTGCCATCGAGATTAAACAGCGGACCCCCTGAATTGCCGGGATTGATAGCCACATCGGCCTGGATGAAAGGGACATAATTCTCGCTTGGTAGATTACGGCCTTTGGCACTCACGATACCCGCGGTAACTGAATGATCGAAACCAAAAGGTGATCCGATCGCCAACACCCATTCACCCACTCTAAGCCGTTTTGAATCCCCTATTTCCACCACCGGAAGATCCTCAGCATCGATTTTTATCAGGGCGATATCGCTGCGCTCATCCTTACCGACCACCTCGGCCACGAACTCTCTGCGGTCATTCATGCGCACCAGTATCTGATCCGCCTCATCGACAACATGGTTGTTGGTCAGTATGTACCCATCCGCTGAAATAATGAATCCGGAGCCGAGCGAGCGCTTTTCAGGCCCCTCGTCCGGCATTGGGAATCCATAATTTCCAAAGAACTTTTTCATCAGTTCCCCAAGTGGACTGCCCTCTGGGAAATCTTCCAACTCAGGAATATTGAAACGCTGCAGGTTTTGACTCAGAGACTTCTGTTTGGTGCTGATATTCACCACTGAAGGGGCGTTTTCTTCCGCTAAATCCGCAAAATTCGGCAGCTCCCTGGCATTTAGCGGAACAGTAAAGATGAATCCCAGTATGACTACTGTAAAGATGTATGCGGGGATTTTAATTAGTCTCATGTTACAGCTCCTGGAGGAAACTCGAAGATAGCGCAAGCAATATGCCATGGAAATAAGGTTTCGGTCAGCGGCGGGTAGGCATCTAGCCGATATACCCTTTATGAGAACTCAACGTTCACCGTGCCGGCCAGACGCAATATGACTGCTTGATAACCTGGTTCATTCTGCTTCTGCCCGGCAAGCTGCCTGAGTAGAATAAATCCGCCAATCAGGCCCAATAGACCACCGACCACTTGCGGGAGTTCCCCAATCTGCCATAGAAAAAGCGTTGCCGCAGCCTGCATCAGGATCGCCATCAATATCATACATACGAGCGGTAGCAGGTATGCAAGAAGAGAGACTTTCAGAAGTGCATTCTCCTGCAATCCGATAATAACCCGTTGGCCCGGCCTGGCATGAATGGGATTGGAAACCCTGAGCCTGTTGTGTCGTCGTTTGAAGAGCCCGCTGAGTACGGAGGTACTGCATCCGTCGGCATTGGCACAGGCGCCGCAGGCTGGGCGTTGTTCTGTCTCTACGACTGCGTGTTCATCATCATCAATACTGATGACGGTTGCAGGCTCCTCAATCATGAGTTTGCTTGAGCTGCATGCCTTGCACAATACCCAGAATGGTAACCGCTGGCACCTCGCCCACTGCAGTCACCTGAAAACCTTCAACCTGGCCCCCCCAGGCATTGATGGCACCAAGTCGTGATACCCCGCTGAATGCCTCTTCCCTGGTTTCCGGTTCGACAAAGACGGATAGAGAACTCAAACCGTCACTGAAGACATACTGATCTATGGGGTCACTGCCCTGTGGGTCGATCAATTGATGTTGCATGCTTAGTCTGAATCCGCTGGGCAATCCGATGAAATCCCATTTGCTGGGGTTCAACAGGGGTATTTCGTTTGTTTCATCGGGATGACTTTTCAGCCGGTAGGTAAACAGAGACTCCCTGTCGTGGAGTTCACTGATTTCCGCGACGCCTATCTGCAGGTCAGTAAACATCGTCTGCTCGACCAATTCGCCATGCTCATTCAGCAAATCGGATTTCAGCGGCAGACCGCTTTCGATATCGAGTGCAAATCGGTAGCCATAACGCAGGCGATCATTCGGAACTATCAGGACAACCTGGGCCTGACGATTGGCGATCCGGCTCTTGCCGACATTTTGAAAGCTGTAGTGGTTATCGAGTTGGTCCAGGTCCTGCGGCAGAATGTTGAGAAACTTGGTGCTGGGGGTTCGCCTATCAATAGAAACCTCGTTTGAATCAGGCAATACGCAGGTCACAGACTCCTCGTCGCGAATCACCTCGCGCGGGGTTCCGTTAAGGGACATCAGGCTCTCTCTTACACGATCTCCCTGTACCGCATGTGCGATTTTCATGGTCTCGAGCTGATTGTCGTGCAGATAGACGAAGATGCCCTGATAGTTCAGCTGTTGTACCGCCCGCATCATACGCTCAAGCCAATCCTTGGGCGAAGGATCATCCGCAGCGGATGTGGACTGGGAAATCACCAGGAACAGGCACAAGAGCATACAGGCCTGGCCGAGGCGATTACTGATATGAGGCACTGGACTCATCCCGTATGCATCTTCTCTGCTGGCGTCATTCACTGCTTGTTTTCATCGTAACTGACGAATGTGGCGTAGGGCATAATCCCCTTGATATTGCTCGATGGCGAAAAGTCCTGGTGATTCAGTAGATAGTCGTTCAGACGCGATTCAACCTTGGGCTTTTTCAGAAGCTTCCAACGGGTACCGTTTTCAGCCACATAGATTGTATTACTCTCCGGTCTCTGATTCTGATTGCTAATCGGGAGTTGATCGCTCGATGCGAGCTGATTCGGTGCTTCTGAGCTGCCGGGATTGATCAGCTGGGGAGCCATAACGACTGCCGCCGCTGTCAGTGATGCCGCAACCGCAAGTCCCGTGAAGGTCCGTTTCTTATTTGAAGAACGGGGCTTCAAAGCGGTGGGAGCCAGTACAATCGGCTCATTTTCAATGTGCTGGCTGATGAAGCGCGCCATCTCCGGGGCATGGATTTGGCCAAGTTCGTTACGCATCGCATCCCCTATCAGATGGTAGCGTGACCAGATATCCTGACTCTCTTGAGTATTCTTCAGCTTATTGATTTCACCTGGAATTTCATGCTCTGAAATTTCATCGTCCACCAGTGCGGATAATCTTTCGAACTCTTGCTCAGTCATCTCTATATGCCTGAAATTAAGGTTTTAACAAAGGTCTCAGTTTTTTGTCGATCGCTTCACGGGCCCTGAATATGCGCGAACGAACCGTCCCGACCGGACAGGACATAGCGTTGGCGATCTCCTCATAGCTCATACCCTCGAGCTCTCTCAGAACGATGGCTGTACGCAGATCCTCGGGCAGATCGTCGATCGCCTTCTGTACAGTCATACTGATCTCTTCCGTCAATACATGATTCTCCGGTGTACCTGTCTCCTTTAGACGCGTACCGACGTCCATTTGTTCAGCCACTTCTGCCTCGACATCATCCGAAGGCGGGCGACGTCCCTGAGCCACAAGGTAGTTTTTGGCCGTGTTGATGGCGATCCGGTAGAGCCACGTGTAAAAAGCGCTGTCACCACGAAATTTTGGCATGGCCCTGTATGCCTTGATAAAGGCCTCCTGGGTCACATCCAGCACCTCATGCGGATCCCGGATATAGCGTGAGATCAGATTGGTGATCTTCTGCTGGTATTTGAGCACCAACAGATCAAATGCCTTTTTATCACCCTGCTGAACCCGTGCGACGAGTTCCTGATCGATTAACCGCTCGCCCATCCGGGCCGATACCTCCTCGTGACGGGCACATCCTGTGCACAGTCCCATTGACAGTCTTGGTGTTGATTAGTTCTCGCAATCCCTCAGCTTGAATTGATCTGGTTCAATGAAATGTCAAATTAAGCTAGGATGCATTACATCTGGATGCGCATTATCACCATAACGACTCGACCCCGCAAATATGACAACCGATAATCAGTATGACGTCCTCATCATCGGCAGCGGTGCTGCCGGTTTGAGCCTGGCCCTGCACCTGGACAGGCACCTGAAAATAGCCGTAATCTCCAAGCGTGAGCTTAAAGAGACCAATACCTATTATGCACAGGGCGGGATCTCCGTCGTACTGGATGAGGAGGACAGCGTTGCGTCACATGTGAAAGACACCCTTAACGCCGGTGTAGGACTGTGCGATGAAGAAATAGTTCAGCTGGTGGTGGAACATGGACCGATGAACATCGACTGGCTGCTCAAGGGAGGCGTCAATTTCACCCGGGATGACACTTCATCGTCCAGCAGCGGCTATCACCTGACCCGGGAGGGGGGACACTCCCACCGTCGTGTGATCCATGCTGCCGATGCGACAGGCAAAGAGGTGGAAACCACGCTTCAGGCTCAGGTTTTGGCTCAATCCAATATAGACGTATTCGAACATCATATCGCTATTGACCTGATCACCAGCGAACGCAGTCGGATCAAGCAGCAAAAACGCTGTCATGGCGCCTATATCCTCGACCATAAAAACAACCAGGTCGAAACCTACCGGGCTCGATTCGTCGTCCTGGCAACAGGCGGTGCGAGCAAAGTCTATCAATACACCAGCAATCCCGATGTCTCTACGGGTGATGGCATTGCCATGGCCTGGCGGGCCGGTTGTCGGGTCGCTAATATGGAGTTTATCCAGTTTCACCCCACCTGCCTCTACCATCCGGATGCCAAGAGCTTTCTCATTTCAGAGGCGGTCCGGGGTGAAGGCGGTCAGTTGAAACTACCCGATGGCAGCCGCTTCATGCACCGTTTCGACGAGCGTGAAGAGTTGGCGCCCCGTGATATCGTCGCCCGCGCCATCGACCATGAGATGAAGCGTATCGGCGCTGACTGCCTCTATCTGGATATCAGCCATAAATCCGCCGATTTCATACATGAGCACTTTCCCACCATCCATCAGCGCTGTCTCGACTTCGGCATCGATATCACCCGGCAACCGATACCGGTCGTTCCGGCCGCCCACTATACCTGCGGTGGCGTGATGGCTGACGAGCAGGCACGGACCGACATCGCCGGACTTTACGTGATCGGCGAAAGCGCCTACACCGGTCTGCACGGGGCAAATCGCATGGCCAGCAACTCCTTGTTGGAATGCCTGGTTTTCGCCAACCTCGCCGCCCAGGATATCCACGTACTGGATGCCGAGACCCCTGAGCCTCCCAAACTGACGCCCTGGGATGAAAGCCGGGTTACCGAACCCGATGAAGAGGTCGTGGTCTCACATAACTGGGATGAACTGCGCCATTTCATGTGGGACTATGTCGGCATCGTACGCAGCAATAAGCGCTTGATGAGGGCCTGCCGGCGAATCGATCTGTTACGCCGGGAGATCGTCGAGTACTACAGCAACTTCCGGGTCACTATCGACCTGCTGGAACTGCGTAACCTGGTCGATGTCGCGGATATGATCATCCGCTCGGCCCAATCACGCCGGGAGAGCCGGGGCCTCCACTATACAATCGACTTTCCCTACCTGGATGACCGGGTTCAGAAGAAAGCCACGATACTGATACCCGACAACTACTTCCCCTATTGATGCGCGGCATAATCGTGCATTGATCGCCTGTTTGAATGAGAACCTCTTGATGATGTGAGGACCAAGCTGAGAATAACAGGTCGCAGATGTACGCCAATCACTGCATATTTAACGCCATCATCTTCAAGGTGATTGTTGGCTGGCGATTATTTGCGGTGATTGGCGTTCATTTGCAGCTAGTCAGTCGTGATGAGACGCCCCAGCTCGCAATATCGATAAGGATCGTGCCCGCTGATTGCCAGCACCACCGGCAGCCGGGGTTCGGTGATACTTTTTCTGCGCCAGAATCCTGGCAGTTGCATCGACTGATTCAGGACCTGTACACGGGTATCGCCCTGGTACTCTTTGGCCAGCCGTTGTTGATAGGAGGAGAAATGCCGTAATGGGAGGTCCTGTACCAGCCAATAATAATGGTGATGACCAGGTGATGTCTCTACCTGAATATGGGGCTTTAGGGGGAATCTTCCCGGATCGCTCCCCCTGTCATCATCCACAAACAAGGCCCTGACCTGATGAATATCGGACAATCCCCTGCCCACGCCATTGGTCCGATTGATGGTGACCGAGACCACCGCCCCCTGTCGGTTTAGCGTCACAAGTCGATCCCAGCATGCGTCAAGGGTGCCGTGGACCGCTTTTTCCAAGGGATCATAGCCGGGTGAACGGCTGTATTCGGTATCAGAAAAGGTCCGAAATGAGAAAAAGCCGGCCGCGGGATCCAATCGCTCGAGAAAACGCATCGCCTGGCCCTTATCGGGTTGATATCGACGCCCTTGGAACGCTATCCAGTGAGCTACGTGGGAGAGACAAGGGTCCCGCCTGGATCGACGCTTCACGCAGCCTCGGATCGGCTAAAAATATAGGCGCCATAGCCTACCACCCTGTCCTTACTGCCTGCGGTGTCACCGGAGTTTCTCAAATCAACCAGCTTTCCATGCAGGCCCAGACGTTTTGCCTCCAACAACAGGCCTTGAACCGGTATGCGGCCGCAGGCATCCTCATATTCGAGACGTTCCGGATGGAGGGTAACGATGGCGTCACTGGTCGCCTTGTCCATACGTTGCGCGGTCACATAGTCATGATAGTGGCTGAGATCGGAACTGATCACGACCAGTGTCTCCTCTCCCCCCCAGGCTCTTGCCAACACCTCTGCCACCTGGTCACCCGAGGCATCGCCCACTACCAGTGGAACCAGGGAGAACTCGCGCAACACGACCTGCAGAAAAGGCAACTGCACCTCCAATGAGTGTTCCTGGGCATGGGCCGCCTCAAGACAACTCACCTGCGGTAACGCCTCCAGGGTCTGGATTGCCTGCCGGTCGATTGGGATATCACCCAGTGGCGTCCGGAAATAGTCTGCCCCACTGGTTGCCAGTCCGGAGAACGGTACCCGGTGGGAGGGACCGATAAGCACTACCCGACTGATACGGTCCACCGCACTGGAGAGTCCGGCATAAGCACTGGCGGCAATCGGCCCCGAATAGATATAACCGGCATGTGGGGCAATCAGCGCTTTTGGCGACTGCCCTTCTCGCATGGCAGAATCAAGATAACCTGTTACCATCTGCTGCAGACTATCCGCATCGTCAGGATAGAAAAGATCGGATACCGCAGGCTTCCTGATCATACTCATATTGACCACCCTGAAGCTCGATTTCCCATTGAAAACACTGCATCGCCCACTTCTTTCACAGCTGAGCCGCGGGCAGGCCGCTTAAGTTGACTGATGCTCAATAGTTCATCCTCACTGCCTGCCGCCGACTTCCCCACACACCTGGGGTCGAATCGAACAGCCCCGCCAATCGGCTGCCGCAATGAACACAACAGCCATGATCATCGAGATGCCATTCTCCCAGTTCATACCAATCCCTCTGAATCAACAGTTTCCCGCAATGGTGGCACCAGGTGCTCGACTCGCGGCTATCGTGAACGTTACCCACATAGGCATAGTGCGCCCCATTATCGATAGCGATCCTGCGCGCCCTGCTGAGGGTGGCATGGGGTGTGGGAGGATAGTCTCTCATCTTCCAATCGGGATGGAAGGCTGTGAAATGGAGCGGCACCTCAGGCCCCAGGTTTTCCACCACCCATTGACTCAGATCGTTCAACTCCTGATCTGAATCATTCTCTCCAGGTATCAACAGGGTGGTTATTTCGACCCATACACCGGTCTCCTGCCTAAGATATTTCAAGGTCTCGAGAACCGGTTCCAGGTGAGCGCCCGTCAATTTGTGGTAGAAGGTCTCGTCGAAAGACTTCAAATCCACGTTCGCGGCGTCCATATAACGGTAGAACTCTGCTCTCGGTTCGGCACATACATAGCCTGCCGTCACCGCCACCGACTTGATACCATATTCGGCGCAGGCCTTTGCCACATCGATAGCATACTCATGGAAGATAACCGGATCATTGTAGGTGTAGGCGACACTCCTGCATCCCAGCCGCCGGGCCGTTTGGGCGATCGCTTCGGGCGAGGCCTCATCCGCCAGGGTATCCATCTCCCGGGATTTGCTGATATCCCAGTTTTGACAAAATTTACAGGCCAGATTGCAACCGGCTGTACCGAATGAAAAAACGGGGGTGCCGGGAAAAAAGTGATTGAGGGGTTTTTTCTCAATGGGATCGATGCAGAATCCGCTCGAGCGACCATAGGTATTCAGCACCACGGCACCCCGGTGGTTTTCCCTGACGTAGCAAAATCCCTGCTTCCCCTCTTTGATTCGGCAATAGCGTGGGCATAGATCACATTGAATCCGCTTATCATCAACACTGTGCCAATACTTGGTGGGAAAATGGGTCTTCATGGCGACCTCTGAAACAGTGCTCTCCTCACATACCTCATTAGAGCTCCCTAGGGCCTGTTAACACTAATCCAATTGGCCGATTGGATTAGTGTTAACAGGCCCTAATAGTAAATTTAGTCTGATATCAAACTTCTTGCAGCTCCGATTGCTGCCTGTCCGAGTGCCAGCCCACCGTCATTGGCGGGGACATGCCGCTGTGACAACAGTCTGAGACCAGCCTGCTGAAGTCGATTTGAGACGAGTTCGAACAGGGTCTTGTTCTGAAAAACGCCCCCTGTGAGCACGATGGTATCCAGTTGATGGAGTCGCGCCATTTCAACTGCCGCTTGACACAGACTGTGTGCCAAACCCAGGTGAAAACGCCATGCGATCTCACCCCGGTCCCACCCGGCATGCAGATCCTCAAGCATACTCGGCCAGAGTGTTGCACTATCGAGGCGAAAACCACCCGGCTCCGCATGGATCTGCAGACTGTAGGGTGCCAGATCGTCATTCCGATGTTGTGATGCAGCGGCTTCGAGCTCAATCGCTGCCTGGCCTTCGTAGCTGATCGATTGCCGGCAGAGACCCAACAGGGCCGCCACGGCATCGAACAGACGCCCGCAGGAGCTGCTCATTGGCGAATTGACACCGGCTTCTATCATTCTGCCGAGCACCTTCACCGATTGACGGTTGAGCCAGTCGATCGGCTCCAAATCCCCCCACTGTGCCACCACCTGTCGCCAACCCAGATAGTGACTCAATTGACTGAAGGTGTTTCTCCAGGGCTGCAGGATCGCCTGGGTGCCACCCGGCAGTGGAATGGGAGTGAGTCTACCCAGGCGTTGATACCCGAGATAATCGGCGATCATAAACTCCCCACCCCAGATGGTGCCGTCATCACCATAACCCGATCCGTCCAGGGCAACCCCAAGCACCTTTCCGCCGCGGAGTGGCCAGTCGTTTTCAGCCAGGACACTGGCGATGTGCGCATGATGATGCTGTACCAGTATAAACGGCAGTCCCAGCTCCTCGGCAAGCTGCCCGGCATATTGGGTGGAACGATAGTTGGGGTGCAGATCGGCGACCAACCGTTGCGGACGATGGTCGAACAGTTTCCCGTAGAGTTCAAGATTTTTCAGGTAATCCTGATAGGAGATCAGGTTTTCCAGATCCCCGATATGCTGGGAGAGAATCGCCTCCCCATCCCGTGTCAGACAGAAAGTGTTTTTCAGCTCTCCTCCCATGGCAAGCAACGGCGGTGCCTGATCAAAACCATCAGGCAGACGCATGGGGTGAGGCGCATAGCCTCGAGCTCGTCGCAATACTCTTGGGCTTCCATCCATAACTCGCACCACGGAATCATCGACCCGGTTGGTGATCTCTCTGTCATGCAAGAGAAACAGATCGGCAAGGGGCAGAAGCCGCTCCGTCGCTTCATGATTACCGATACACTGAGGCTCTTCGACCCGATTGCCGCTGGTCATCACCAACGGCGTCTCCATTCCGGCCAGCAGCAGGTGATGCAGCGGTGAATAGGGCAACATAAATCCGAGTGTGGTCTGCCGGGGCGCGACCATTTGCGCCAGCGCGGCGGGGATACGGGAAAGAAGTACAATGGGTGCGGCCGCACCCTGCAGAAGGCGCTCCTCCTCATCGCTGACACGGCAATACTTCCGAACAGTGCAGCTGTCCTTCGCCATTAAGGCGAAGGGTTTGTGATAGCGACCCTTTCGCTCACGCAGACGCGCCACCACATCATCATTGGTTGCGTCACAGGCAAGATGAAAACCGCCAATTCCCTTGATCGCCACAATCTTACCTGCCGCCAGCTGGCGTTGCGCCTCCTGAATTGCATCCTCCCCTGTGGCGCTTGCTTCGATTATCCTGCCCGACAGGTCGCTGAGCCAGATCCTGGGCCCGCATGTCGGACAGGCATTGGGTTGGACATGAAAGCGCCGATCTCCTGGATCCCGGTACTCCGCCTCACAGGCATCACACATGGGGAAATGGCGCATGCTGGTATTGATCCGGTCATAGGGTATCCCTTCAACAATGGTCAATCGCGGACCACAGTGAGTACAGTTGGTAAATGGGTAACGATAGCGCCGGTTTTCCTGATCGGTGATATCCTTGAGGCAGGCATCGCAGGTCGCGGCATCGGGTACAACGCCGGTTTGCGCCTCTCCCGACCGGCTTTCGGTGATAATAAACTCACCCTGAAGCGGCAGCTGATCCGTGGGATGCCGATTCAGGGAATCGATTTTCGCCAAGGGCGGAGGCTGTGACAGCAGTTGTTCACAAAAGCGATCGATCTGCGATTTTTCACCGCAGATATGCATCTCCACACCCTGGCTGTCATTCCATACGGCGCCGCGCAGTCCATTCGCCCGCGCCAGACGCCAAACAGTCGGACGGAAGCCCACACCCTGCACCAGGCCCCGGACCCGGATCTGTTCGGCCACCTCGACATCAGACATAAAAATTACACCTTTACGCTGTTACTATTGGAAGCAATGCAGGCCGTTACCGTGTAACAGCTATGCCGGATATGAGTTTGACGACCATTTAAACGGTTAACCCGCTGAAACAGTCGAGGTTATCTCCCCTTCTCTACTTTGAAAGCGGAGGAATGTAAAGCTCATATATAATGTTAAATATTATAAAGATATAGTAAGTTTTTTATTATTAACACTAATTCATCATTTATAACCTTGCTTCAACAGCTCCGCGCCAATGCAAGTCAACGGCGTCACAGAGCTCTATTGGTAATCGCCGGGGATCCTGCCTGGTGCAACAACCGGGCAACGGCCGCCCTGCGGCTGTTGAAATGTGCCGATTCCATTTGGATCGGCGATGCAAATACCGATGAGATCGCCACCCTGAACAATGACCAGGCACTTGCCCAACTGGGGAGGGAGTGTGAAATTCTCATCTATAACGCCCATAGCGGATTCGATCCGGACGCTTTCGGTGCATTGAGCGGCACCCTGCGCGGTGGCGGCCTGTTGTTACTGTTGACTCCACCGCTCTCGGAGTGGCACACCCACCCGGATCCAGTCGCCGAGCGAATCAGGGTCGCCGGTTACGATACGACTGATCTGACAGGAAGATTCCTGCAAAGGATCGCCAATATCCTGGAAAGCGACCCGTACGCTTTGATCGTTACACCGGAGGCCACACCCTCAACACCGGTCAATCCGGAAGCTTCCCCACCCGAAATACCGCTGTTTAATCACCCACGATGCCGCACCAGGGATCAGCTCCAGGCTGTGGATGCCATCATCCGAGTAGTGAAGGGTCATAGAAGACGACCCCTGGTGCTTACATCCGACCGGGGGCGAGGCAAATCATCCGCACTGGGTATCGCCGCTGCCAGACTGATTGGGGAGGGATACCGGGATATCCTAGTGACGGCCCCCAGACAGGCTGCGGTCAGTTCCCTATTCGAGCAGGCGAACAACGCATTACCCGAGGCGAAAAGTTCACCATTCTCTATCGATAGCGGGGGTTTATCCATCCGTTTCCATGCACCGGACCATCTCTTGTCCAGTCCCCGGCGCGCAGATCTTCTGCTTGTGGATGAAGCGGCCGCTATCCCGGCGAAACTCCTCGAGGGCCTGCTGGCCCGCTATCCCCGCATCGTCTTCGCAACCACGGTGCACGGTTATGAAGGCACAGGCCTGGGATTCAACATCCGCTTCAAGGGCCACCTCGATCGTCATACACCTCAGTGGCGGGAGGTCATCCTCACGGAGCCGATACGCTGGTCCAGGGACGACCCTCTCGAGGCGCTGGTCTTCAGGCTCCTCGCCCTGGATGCCTCGCCTGCGACTGACACCGAGATTGCTGATGTGAGCCTACAGGAAATCATAGTGGAGTTTCCAACACAGCAACAGCTGATGGAAAATGAGGGTGATCTCAATCAGCTTTTCGGTCTATTGGTCACCGCCCATTATCGAACCACGCCCCTGGATCTCAGGCATCTGCTGGACGGACCGAACTTGCGCATCGCTCTGTTGCGACATCGGGGGCTCATTGCCGCTGTGGCATTACTGGCCGCCGAAGGCGGTTTCGATGAGGCGATGGCCGAACGGATCTGGTCCGGCCGGCGCAGACCCCGCGGACATCTGTTGGCTCAATCCCTCAGCGCTCATCTGGGGCTCCCCTTAGCGGCCACCCTGAAAGGGATGCGTATCATGCGCATTGCAGTCCATCCGGCCGTCCAGAACAGGGGGCTTGGCCGACGGCTGGTAGACTCGGTTCGACATGAGGCGGAAAAAACCGGGTTCGACTACCTTGGCACCAGCTTCGGCGCCACACCAGAATTGATCGGGTTCTGGCTGCGCTGCGGTCTGCAAGCCGTGCGAATCGGTCTGCGGGCAGGCGCCAGCAGCAGCAATCAATCGGTGATGTTTCTACAACCACTTGGTCCTCATGGCTTGGAGATGGCGACTCAAGCCAGACAGCGCTTCGCCAGACAGCTTCCCACCTTGTTGGGTGACAGTCTGGCCCATCTCTCAAGCAGCCTGGCCGCACCGCTACTGCAGAACATAGAGCACCCGCCCACCACAACCCTCGATTTCCAGGATTGGCTCGACTTGCTCGCCTTCGCCTTCGCCCGGCGGGGATATGAACTCAGTCTGCATGCTATTCAAGTGATCACCCTTGCCGCCCTGGCCGATGGCATACTCACCGATGCAGACGCCAGGCTGTTGATTAAACGCGTGCTGCAAAAACAGTCCTGGCAGGTATGCGCCTCGGCATTGAACCTATCCGGTCGCGGCGCGACGGTGCAGCATATTCGTCAAGTGGTTGGCCGTTTGGTGTATCACTACGCAGACAAGGAGATCCGCGAACGCGCATCTGGTATGCAAACAGGCAATAACGGCGGTACCCGCTAACACTGCGATTGATTTCCGCTGTTGTACAGAAAAAACGCCGATTCCGGTAGCGGGACAGCCTGGCTTTGCTCACGCGTCAAGCGCGACAATCTCAACCGGCTTCCCTTTCTTATACTGTTTCGGCCAAACCGCATATCGCCCGGCGGTCAGCGTCTGTTTGTGATGCCGCTGAATCAGCTCGACGCCCGACTCAGTCAAGGTGAGGACAGGCAGTCGCCTCGGTTTATCATCGATTATAAGTCGTACTCTCTCTCCTAACCGCGATGCGATCCAGTCAGGTGTTTTACCGGTCACCAGGCTGAATCGACAATAGTCCCACAATAATAATTCCTCCAACTCCGGATGTTGATTCAGGTAGGGTTGGATGAATGTCGTGACATGGCCAAACAACCTATCCGGCTGAAGATTGTCACGCGCCAGACCCACACCACACACCCGCAACAGCTGGTCGAAACAGTGGCTCACCGAGCCACGAAAACAGCCTGCCACCAACCCCGCCAAGACAGCGCGCAGATAACCACTGTTCCATAAACGCTCAAGCAACTCTGCATGGCGTTTGAATCGTGCGATCTCGCTGAATGAAAGCTGTGGGTGTGAAAGCACCTCATAGGGTGGATCCGGATCCCATCGATATCCAAGATGTAGGGCCTGATCCCTCAGCGGGGTTCCGGGAAGGAGCTTCAGTATGCCCAGCTGCAGATGATCCGGATAGAGGGAAAAAGTGCGGTCAAGTGATGTGGCGCACTGACCTGCCGTCTCTCCCGGCAATCCCACAATCAGATCGAGATGGACCGGATGGCGCCTCATCTCAACCAGCTGCCTGACATTCTCCAGCGCCTTGGCGATATCCATATGGCGCTCAATCGCATTCAGGACAACCTCGTCAAGGGTTTGCAAACCTATCTCGAACTGAAATTTTCCCGCTTCCGCCTGTTTAAATATCTCCATTGCCTGCGGCGATATTCGATCGGGATTCAGCTCAAGATGGAATCGTAATCCCGACCCCGTTCCGGCAAAACGTTTTAACAGTTGGCAGCTTCTCTGCCGACCCAGATGAAAGCTGCGATCGAGGAGCTTAATGGTCTTGTTTTCAAGCCTCTCCAGTTGCTGTAGATCGGCCTCTATCCGTTCCAATGGAAACTGCCTCAAACGTTCTGTGGCGCTGCTGCAGAAGGTACATTTGTAGGGGCACCCTCTGGCAGTTTCCCAATAGACAAGCGGCCGACTTGTATCCACCATGCCTTCGGCGATCGGCGCCGGCAGTTTATCGACGGGAATCAGCTCAACGGCATTGTTTGTTATCCCGCCTTTGTCCCGATAGATCAGTCCGGAAATACGCTGCAACTCCCCTTCACCGTACAGCACGAATTTAACCAGATCATTGAATGCCGCCTCTCCTTCACCCTGAATGATAAAATCCACGCTCGACGACTGGGCCAACAACGACTTACCCCTTGGACCGGCCTCAGGGCCACCAAATACAACAACAATATCGGGCATGAGCTGCTTGAGCAGTCTTGACAGGTGAATAGCCGCAGCGATATTCCACAGATAGGTGGAGAATCCGACGATTCTGGGCTGCAATTCCACCAGCGCCTCCAACAACGGCTGGTGATTGCTGTTAACCAACAGTTCAAACAACCGCAACCTGTCGTAATAAGTCTCGGATTTGGCGTAGGCGGCGATAGATTGCAGTGCCAGGGAACTGTGGCTGTAACCGGCGTGCAATGCAACCAGGGCAATCATTTCAGCTTTATTTCCATGGTTGATCGATCAGATAAAGTGAAGACGGATAGCCGCTCAACATCCAGGACTCCCATTCGTACCGGCCCGGAATCCGACTGTTTGACTTGGATAGATATTCACAGATCGAAAGGGCGGTATCAGGCCGATGCCAACGGCATGTGCGATATAAATGATAGCGCTTATGTTCGATTGCCTGCCAGAAGCTCTTATGTCGCTAAAAACCCCTCGATTTCACCGACATGCCAAGTTATCATCTGTCACCGTTACAGGCTACTGATACTCATAGTCTTTAGTCAGAATATACTCATTGGCCTGATCTCGACGGCTCAGGTTCATTTTAACAAGGATAACGTATGTTTGATCTTGGGAAAGTGCGCATCGGTGTGCTCGGCCTTGGTTACGTGGGACTGCCATTGGCAGTGGAATTCGGTAAAAAGTACCCGACAATCGGGCTGGATATCAACGATGCACGGGTTGCGGAGCTCAAATCGGGGCAAGACAGCTCTCTTGAGGTCGATCCTGAAGAGCTGCAGAAGGTACCCTACCTGAGCTATACCAGCAATCTCGACGATCTAAAGCCCTGCAACATCTATATCGTCACAGTTCCCACACCGATCAACGAGCATAAACAACCGGATCTTTCTCCCTTGATCGGCGCCAGTCATGCCCTGGGAAAGATACTTAAAAAGGACGATATCGCTATTTTCGAATCCACCGTCTATCCGGGTGCGACCGAGGAGGTTTGTGTTCCCATCATGGAGGCCGACTCCGGATTGAAGTTCAATCAGGATTTTTATGTCGGCTACAGTCCCGAACGCATCAATCCAGGCGATAAGGAACACCGCCTGCCGACAATTAAAAAGGTGACCTCAGGATCCACACCCGAGGTTACCGATTTCGTGGATGAACTCTACCGCTCGATCATCACTGCCGGCACGCATAAGGCGAGCAGTATCAAGATCGCGGAAGCTGCCAAGGTCATCGAAAACACCCAACGTGATGTCAATATCGCACTGATCAACGAATTGGCATTGATTTTCAACCGCCTCGGCATCGATACCCTGGAAGTACTGGAAGCTGCCGGCAGCAAATGGAATTTCCTTCCCTTCAGACCCGGACTGGTCGGCGGTCATTGCATCGGCGTCGATCCCTATTACCTCACCCACAAGGCACAATCGATCGGTTACCAGCCGGAAATAGTCCTTGCAGGAAGGCGGCTCAACGACGGTATGGGTGCCTATGTAGTGCACAGTGTGGTGAAAATGATGATGAAAAGGGGGATCGCATCAAACAATAGCAGGGTGCTGGTATTGGGTTTGACCTTTAAGGAAAACTGTCCCGATCTCAGAAACACGCGGGTAGTGGATATCGTATCCGAATTCGAGGATTACGGGGCCCAGGTGGATGTCTATGATCCCTGGGTTTCCCAGGTTGAAGCTGAAGAAGAGTATGGCCTTCGTCCTATCAGCGAAATCAAAGAGGGCGAGTACGATGCCGTAATACTGGCTGTCGCGCACAGTGAATTCCAGCAGATGGGCGTGCAAAAAATCCGTACTTTCTGTAAAGAAAACGGGGTTCTCTTCGATGTCAAGAATGTCCTCCCTGCCGACGCGGTCGATGCAAGACTATGACACCCTATGACGATCTGAAGAATAGGCTGCAAATAGAGCAGTCGACCTGGCTCATCACAGGCGTCGCTGGTTTTATCGGCTCAAATCTGCTGGAAACCCTGTTGTCCCTTGGACAGAAAGTCGTTGGTCTCGACAACTTCGCGACAGGTCATGCCTACAATTTCGATAAGGTCAAAAACAGCGTCAATCCCGAACAGTGGCACCAGTTCAGATTCATCGAAGGCGATATCAGGAGTCTGGATAGCTGTCGCCAGGCATGTCAGGGTGTCGATTACGTATTGCACCAGGCTGCACTGGGATCCGTGCCACGCTCGCTGGCCGATCCCATCACCACCAATGAAAGCAATATCACAGGCTATTTGAACATCTTGGTGGCAGCCCGTGATGCGCAAGTCAGACGTCTCGTCTATGCGGCATCGAGTTCAACCTATGGCGACCACCCCGGCCTGCCCAAGGTGGAAGACCGAATCGGAAATCCGCTTTCACCCTATGCGGTGACGAAATTGGTCAACGAACATTATGCCCAGGTATTCGCCCGCTGCTATGACTTCAAGACTATTGGCTTGAGGTATTTCAACATCTTCGGCAGACGCCAGGATCCCAACGGCGCCTATGCCGCCGTCATACCGAAGTGGGTCGCAGCCATGATTGACAGGGACGAGGTTTTCATCAACGGCGATGGTGAGACCAGCCGTGACTTCTGTTATATCGACAACGCCGTGCAGGCGAATCTGCTGGCCGCGACCAGCGACAATCCGGATGCTGCCGATCAGGTTTACAATATTGCCGTGGGTGACCGTACCACGCTGAACCAACTGTTTACGAAGATCAGGGACACCCTTGCGGATAACTTTCCATACCTGAAAGGGATCTCACCCACATACAGGGATTTTCGACCGGGAGATGTGCGGCATTCATTGGCTGATATTGACAAAGCCAGGCACTTGCTCGGTTATGAGCCGTCGCACAACATCGATCAGGGCCTGACGGAGGCCATGAGCTGGTATATCGATGATCTGACCGGCTAGGGCAGGACCTAACACAACCTGCAGGCTCAGAAAAAGGATCAGGGTTCTATGGCAGGCGATTCGATTATCGAGTTGCCCGGTCCGCTGGAAACGATCACGAACAAGTAATTAGGAATTCTTAATCATGCGAGTACTCATCACCGGCGGAGCCGGATTCATTGGCTCAGCTTTAGCGATACGTCTGCTTGATCGTGGGGATGAGGTGATCAGCATTGACTGCCTTAATGATTATTACGATGTCAATTTAAAAAAAGCTCGCCTGGCGCGCACTCAAGATCATCCGCATTTCACCGATTTACGACTGGAACTCGAGGACCGAGGAGGCATTTCAGACGCCTTCTCCCACTACAAACCGCAGAGGGTGGTAAACCTTGCCGCTCAGGCCGGGGTTCGCTATTCGATCGAAAATCCGTTGGCCTATATCGATTCAAACCTGGTGGGATTTGGCCACATTCTGGAGGGATGCCGGAATCATGGCGTACAACACCTCGTCTACGCTTCGAGCAGTTCGGTGTATGGCGCCAATACCTCGATGCCCTTCTCTGTGCATGACAATGTGGATCACCCCGTCAGCCTCTATGCAGCCACCAAGAAGGCAAACGAACTGATGGCGCATACCTACAGCCATCTCTATCGTGTACCCACCACCGGATTGCGCTTCTTTACCGTCTATGGACCCTGGAGCAGACCCGATATGGCGATGCTCAAGTTCGCCCACAAGATCATGCGTGGTGAACCCATCGACGTCTACAACTATGGCAAGCATCGCCGCGACTTCACCTATATCGATGACATTGTTGAAGGTGTCATTCGGGTGCTGGACCGCATTCCCCGGTCTAATCCTGACTGGGACAGTGATCACCCCGACTCGGCAACCAGCACAGCACCCTACAGACTCTATAATATCGGCAACAACCAGCCTGTTGAGTTGATGCGCTACATAGAGCTACTGGAGGAGAGTCTTGGTAGGAAGGCTGAGATCAACATGCTGCCTCTGCAGGATGGCGATGTGGTTGCCACTTATGCGGATGTCTCCGACCTGATAGCCGACACAGGCTACAAACCCGATACCAGACTTGAGGATGGCGTGGCAAGTTTCGCACGGTGGTTTCTGGATTATTACGACTACTGATAGGGCAAAAAAACAGGCGGGGAAGGACCCTGGAGGCAGATGGGTCTCAGTCCCCGCCAGACTAGCGCTTAACACGGAAACGACCAACCGTGAGCGTAGGGAGAGCGTAAAGACTCTTGCCCTGACAAACATTGACTTAAATCAATAAACCATGATTAAATCCTGGTTATTAATCGTGTATGCGCCACTGGTTTGATTCTCAGCCAGACTCGCCCATTGTGCGCTCAGCCTGAAGATCCCCGGGCTTCAGCCTCAAGACAGAAGTCCTCTCCGAAAAAAGACCTCAGTTACCCTAGGACTCAGCTATCCCTCCGAAGAGTTCGAATAAACGGGGTAAAAAGCGACGAAACTCCAGACTCATCAGCGTGAATTGACCATCAAAGGCATCGGCATCGCTCTCAACCTGGTAATCTGCGGCTTGCTCCTGGATGAGGTCGAGAAACTTAAGTCTTTTTATCGACATATCCTCATCAATAGTGCAGGAGAGACGTTCATTCCACTCGACAGCGAGTTTAACCACCTGCTTGCCGGCATCGATATGCGCCAATATCTCATCCGCAGAAAGATCCTGCCCTTTACACCGAAGGATGCTCGCCTCATCGCTACGGTCCTGCAGTTCGCAGCTATCCAGAAGAGTAAAGTCCGCGTACTGGCTGGGGCGCTTCAACCACTCTGTCATGACATAGGATGGGGACGTCGCAACCTCCAGTGGTCTTACCGGTAGACTGCCCAGGGTGTCGCGCAGCAAGGATATCAAAGCTTCCGCCCTGTTGGCGCTGGCGGCATCCACCACTATCCAGCCCTGCTGTTTGTCGATCATGGCGAATTGCCGGGTATGCCGGCTGAACGCCTTCGGTAATAATTGATGAAAGACCTCATCCTTCAATTCACTTCGCTCTCGGCGCGCTACCTTTCGCCCCTCCTCCTGCTGGATCTGATCGATCTTCTCTTCCACGATCTCGTTGACAACCGCTGTAGGCAACAGCTTGTCTTCCCGACGGGCACAGATCATCTGACACCCACCTGCCTCATGTACCAGTGCCTCCGATTGACGGCCCAGCGGGCTATCCCATCCCATACCGATCAGGTCATGGCTGCCACAAGCCTGAAACCGCTTGGTTTCAAGCTTATCGGCCAGTGCTTCCTGACTGAGATTGAGGGGATGCTGCAGCAGATAGATACGAAGATTTTTAAACCACATCAGATTTACCATTCTGTAAAACGAGGTGCGGATTATGGCGAACCGGAGGTGAGTAATCCAGGCCTTCATAAGTGAAACAGTGATTCGGCCACAGATAATTATGCCGGCCTTCATCCTGTCAGCCCACAAGCCAGTTTACAGGTTGCTATTTATCCGATTTCGATACATGGTTATCAACGTCCCTTTTCTAAAAAGCAGCGCCGTTCCGGAAGCAGACAGGGATGAAACAGCTATTGGGAACTCGGTCAAAAAAAGAATAAACGGGAGCAGATGGCAGCACTGTCAGCGCTGCTCCGGATAGTGGAACGAACCTAAGTAATAGATTTGAGTATATCGGGTGAATAGCATGAACCATACCGCGCATTCACGATTTTCTGCAGAGGAAAGAGCAACCTTGATTGAGGTTGCCGTACATTCCATCAAGCATGGTCTCGAGCAGGGCGTGCCACTGCCAGTTGCAGTCAATGACTATCCGGCAGGGCTACAAGAGATTCGGGCATGCTTCGTTACCCTGCTGCTGGGTGGAGATCTGAGAGGATGTATCGGGCATCTTGAAGCTCATTTACCGATCGTTGAGGATGTCGCTGAGAATGCCTATGCTGCCGCCTTCCGAGACCCAAGGTTCCCACCATTAACTTCCCATGAGCGGAAAAACCTTGAAATACACATCTCAGTTTTGACCCCCGCAGAGGCCATCGACTTTGAATCCGAGCAGGAGCTGGTATCAAAAATCAGACCATCTGTAGACGGCTTGATCCTACTGGATGGACACCATCGGGGCACCTTCCTCCCTTCAGTGTGGGAATCCATTCCTGATACCCGCAATTTTCTCAGCCATCTCAAACAGAAGGCCGGCCTGCCCGCAAACTATTGGTCCAGTACGCTTGAGGTTTATCGTTATGAGACTGAGTCGTTCGGTGGCACTCCATCCTGAGCCAGGTCTGCGCTGCAACAGCCGTGGATCGCCGGATATGGCGGCTCAGTCACCCAGGCTACTGTTTTACGCATTTCCCGATGGAGTTTTCCCCGCAATTTCCGCCATCTAGCCAGGGTGCGTTATCGAGCCTTGCGTTTTCAAGATTGGCATCATCAATCCGGCTATTGGAGAGATCGGCAAAGCGCAGGTCGGCATGACTCAAATCGGCACTCCTTAGATCGGCAAACTGGAGATTTATCCCCACCATAGCAGTACCCTGTAGTTGCGCATGTCGCAGATCCGCATGACTGAGGTTGGCGTAGCGAAGATCGGCGTTGCTCAAATCCGTGGCACTCAGTCTTGCACGACGAAGCACGGCACTGTTCAGGTTCGCCCCCGCAAGGCTGGCCGCCCCCGCATCAAGATCCTTGATGAGACAGTTACGCCAATTCACACCTGGGGCTGGCGGCGCTTCACACACAGACTCTTCGATCTTTTTCGGCATTCCATACCTTAATGAATAGAAGACGACGGCACCGATGACCAACAGAAAGATCGACAAAGAGAGTATGGGAAAACGGTTCTCCTGTTTAATATCTCTTGCGTCGGCAATTTCACGGGCAGCAACCTTGGCCTTAGCCTCACTATCCCCTTCCGCCGCCCTCATTTGGAGTGGAACCACACTGGGTATTTGACTGATAGCCTGCCATCCATTTTTGTCGGGACTTATCTGATCCCGTAACTCAAGCTCTCCGTCAAGTAACAGGTGACGAATTTTGGCGCTGGTGAGCGGCCCCATGACCAGATCATCATGCTTGACGAACCAACTTTTTGGTTTCTCATCGTCCTGCTTTTGCATCGCTTCGTTATCCGCCAATGTGACACCTACCCTATCGGCCAAATGGGAAAGGAATGAACACCATCGAGTCCGCTCGCATATAATGTTAGCAAGCCCCGGCCAAAAACAAGGTATGATCCGTCAATAGCTATTGGATCTCCGCTTAGGGGCTGGGTTAGAGCTGTTGATACTGACTCAGGCGATGAAAAAAGAGCCGATGTTTTACCGCAAATAGGCGCTAATCGCCGCATATGAGCACAAATTATCTGAATTCCTACACAGGCCGACCACATCGGGAGCTGAATTGAGCGGCAACCATACACATTGTCAAACGTCAGCGATCGCTTGCGGTGATTGGCGTTCAATTACGGCTGTTTCCTCATCATCCGCAAACTCCCATCAGCAAGGTAAAATAGATAAAATTATGCCTGGCTGCCGCCAGTTCTGCGATATTAACGGGTTTTGATATGGAGATATCCGGTAGCAAAATCGTACTGCCACTACCGACAATCGAGCCTGGCAAGTCCCTTATTGAGCAACTTCAGCCTGGGCAGATATTGCGGGGTACTGCGCTCAGCGAAAATATCAACGGTACGATTCGGCTTCAGATCGGGGCCACACGGCTGATCGCCCAAACCACCCTGAGAGTACCAACCGGCCAGGCCTTGACCCTTCAGGTAGAGAAAGCAGGTAATCTCCCCGAGTTACGGGTGCTCACTCGCCCCAGTCTTGAACAGATGAAGTCAGCCGCGCTGAAACAGGTGATGCCCCGACAACAGCCTTTGCCCCAGCTGTTTAAGCACCTCACCCAGGTAACATCCGACTCAACCCGCGCCAGTTCGCTACCACCGGCGGTCAAACAGGCTGTGCAGAGCATTTTAGCCAGAGTCATACCGATAGAAGACCCTGGCTTCAAGACCCAGTTGGTGCAAGCGATGCAACTGAGCGGGACACAAACAGAGGCCCGCTTGATCAACCATCAGATAAACGGCAAAGATCTCAAACTAAACCTGCTGCGTCTCATCGGACTGATAAGACCATTGATCAGCAGTCCTGGAAGCCAGATCAATCAAGCGCTGACATTCCAACGGCCATTATTAAACCCGGCGCAGTCACCACCCCCTGTGACTCCACCACCCGCAGCGCAGGAGGCAAATCCAACCACCAGGCTGTTACTCGATCTGTTCAAGCATTTGGATGGCGCAATTGCGCGAATTCAGACAAATCAACTTAGTTCCCTGCCAACCGAGGATACGACAAGACAGGTTTGGCAATTTGAACTCCCCATTCGCCAGGAAGGCGGTTTCGATCTGTTTCATTTCAGAGTCAGTCGCGACGCTGTAAGGAAAGGCACTGAAACAGAGTTCATGTGGAGTCTCACGCTACATATGAATCTGCCGTCCCTTGGCCCTATGCGGGTAAAGCTCTCGCTTTTCGGAGAGAAACTATCGACAACCATCTGGTCTGAAAAGCCGGATACGGCGAGTTTGGTCAATCAGCACCTCGGCAGACTTCGCACCAGCCTGGAGTCAACCGGCCTGGAAGTCAATAAGCTGGAGGCCTTTCAGGGAATCGCCGAGATTGAAAACGAACTACCCAGCGAGCGGGCTCTGTTGAGCGAAAAAGTATGACCGATTATCAAACCAGAGATCCGGACCTTGCCATCGCCTTGAAATATGACGGCGAGAATGCACCCCGTCTGACCGCCAAAGGACGTGGTGAGTTGGCGGATAGAATTCTTGCCTTGGCGGATGAGCATGCCATTCCCCTGCATGAAGATGCGGAGTTGGCGGCCCTGCTGGCTCAAATCCCACTGGGCGATGAGATACCCGAATCGCTCTATCGGGCAGTGGCAGAGGTAATTGCCTTTGCCTACCTTCTCTCAGGTAAACTGCCACCGGGCTATGAAGATGGCTTATGATCACCCAATACGGAATCCGTCGTTTCCGAACAACAGAGGAAGTCAAAAATGAGAAGTGTGATACTACGAATTTCAGTCATGCTGTTGCTGCTATCGTCCCTGCATCTGTATGCGGAAGATGGTACCGCGCAACAACAGAAGCAGACCACCACAACATCCTCACAGATAAAGCAATACAGCAGTCATCCTGCAAACAATAATCAACGCAGCCGTAAATGCGCCATCTATTCCGGTGTCTGCCCCATGGGTCGTACGGCCAATGTTGGTGACTACTGTATCTGCCACACGCCATCCGGCCCGATCCACGGCGTCGTCGTACCCTGAATTTTGTTCGAAATGTCTACCCTGGCCGGCAGGACAGGGTAAGGCATGAAACATTATCGGCCGGTCATTCTGAGCCGTATATTTTCATACCGAATGGCCAGCGCTCGCTATGCAAACTCCCCACGTTTCATCTCGACACGTTCCAAAGCCTTTACGTGCAAGCTATTCAAACGCTCAACCGAGATGGATTGTGCCGCTTCAGCCAGCCAATGTCACGCCTCCAGGTCGATGGCGCACTGCAGACTCATCGCATAGGGGCCGCTACGTTCCTTTCAAATCCAAAGTCATCCAGTGCGATGGTATATCCTTCAGCATGCAGTCTGCTCACCCCATTTATAGCTTCTGCCGTAGGCTCTATATCCTCAAGAACCTCAATGACAAGACAAGACTTGTCAATGGGCAGTGGCTGCAGTGTGCCTGTAATTTCGTCCATCAAAACCGTAACCCTAAGTAAGTGCCGGAAAACCGCACAGATACCGGTCAATCATATTGTTACCTGATTACCCCTAAACCTCAGCCATTCTCAAGAGGCGATATGGCATAGGTGGAGTGCGAAGAGCGGCAAAAAGCAATCGTTCAATCATGGCGGGTAAATCGAAACGGCGGTTAAACCGATATTCGAACTCAGCAAGATAACGCGACACATGTTTATCTCGAATCGCATGAAAAGTACCCAACAGACTGTTTTTGACATTACCCAACATCGTGTTTACCCATTTGAAGCACGAATACTGGACACTTTGGCGCCCACCACCCGTCACCATGGGGTTATGATGGCAATCAGCGGTTGTCACGCCACTAAAGCACCAAAGCCCATCGGTAAAGACTTCGCTGCCAGGCATCAAGCAGGAGCGGGCGTAGCGGGCGATTTCACGTTTGCGGAAGCCCCTTACACGACGCAGTTGAATTTTCATGGGCCTGCCGTCCCGCGTCGTCTCAACAGCAGCTACGAAAGGGATTTTGTTGCGCGACCCACGACCACGCTTACCGGCTTGCTCGCCTCCGAGATAAGCATCATCCAATTCGATGCGACCGGCCAGTTTTTTTCCACGCTCACGTTCCATCATCACCTGCATCAACTTATGCTTGAGTCGCCAGGCCGTATTGTAGTTCACCCCGATTTCGCGGGAAAGTTGCAGCGCCGAGATACTTTTCTTGCGTTGGGTCAACAGATAGATCGCAAGAAACCACGTTCTCAGCGGCAGCTTGGTGCCATGGAAGATGCTGCCGGCGGTCAGGGAAGTCTGATGATGGCACTTGTGACATTGATATATCTGACGCTTTTTGAGTTCACAGCCTGTTGTGTTGCCGCACTCAGGGCAGACATAGCCCGTCGGCCAGCGCAAATCATACAATGCCTGTCGACACTGATCCTCGGTCCCATATTGTTCCAGAAAATCGTGCAAACCAAGGCCTTTTTGAAATTGAATGGTATTTCTCGGCATGATGAAATCCTCTTTTATTCAGTAGGTTCCATTATGCTTGCACCACAGGCTCAATAGCTGAGCCTCAGGGGTAATCAGGTATTGTTAAATCCCATTCCCTGTAAGCTTTTACCTCATATCCTGCCGATAAAAACAAATTCCTGAGAGTATGCCTCTTTAGGATTCAGACAGACCTGCGGATGAACAAATGGTTAATATTGTCGGAACAGTGTTTCATTGAGGATCTGCAGGGGACAAATTAGATCAAGTAAGTATCCCCCGGCAAAGCCGGGGGCTTTAGTTGTGAACCGCTCGAAGCGGTCTGTAAAACGGAGCCTATTGGCTCCTTGAGCCCCTCAAAGGGGCTGTTACATCAACTGTAACTGATCAATCCTACGGTCTTCCGCTTCCTGCTGCCGTATATACTCCCGAATCACCTGCTCATCCCTGCCTACCGTCGAGGTAAAATATCCCCTGGCCCAGAAATGATGGCCAACATAGTTCCTTTTCCGACCCAGGTAGGTACGGGCTATGTGGATCGCACTTTTACCTTTGATAAACCCAACTACCTGCGATACCGCATATTTTGGTGGTATCGATATCATCATATGAACATGATCAGCCATAACATGCCCTTCCTCTATCAAACTCTCTTTCTGCCTCGCCAGCCGATGAAATACCTCTCCAAGCTCCTGCCTGATCTGCCCAAAAAGCGTCTTCCTCCGGTACTTCGGGATAAACACAATATGGTACTTACACTCCCATCCCGTGTGGCTTAAACTTTCTACTTGTCTCATGGTTTCTCCTTAGCGTGTTGCTTGGCGGCTCACGCTTTGGGGTTACTATGAGACTCCTGTTTCTGTCAAACTGTTGATGCCTCCCCAGCAGAGCTGGGGGGTCTCCATTTTTGTCTAGGGCTGGGGCTGTTTTCGCCCCCAGCGGCGTTATCATTCGCTCATGTAGAATGACTACACCTCGCTCATTCTGCCTTGCTCTGGGCACAAAAACAGCCCCAGCAGGGCGTATTGGATGAGTGTTAAAAGGCCCTAAGCAGGCAAAGAACTACTTTTCCCTTTGAGAATGATCGTCATTCTCTTTCTGTTCCAGTCTGTCAGCAATCTTTCGTTCCTGTTTTTGAAAATTATCAACGGCTTTGTTTAAAGCCTGAGTGCGGCTATGCTTTTTCTTCCAGAAATTCTTTGTGCTGCTATGGTTGATGACGCTCGCCGCCACCACCTCCTGCTGCTGGTTGATCGCCTCATCCAGCTTGGCGAGAAAGGCTCGATACTCCTGTAATTGAGTCGCGTTCATACCCTCTCCGGCCATTTTCTTAAAGCGTTCCAGATACTCCTGATGGTATAATTTGAGCTGTTCCAGCTTTGCTTCCTCCTGCTGCAGACTCTTCTTAGCCTGTCCCATCATACGCGCGGCTTTCTGCTCTTTTGAGTGGGCGAAGCGCTGAACCGGCTTGAGTCGTTTTGATGGTGACATATTCTAAATATCCAATTACTGTTCGATGGTTTGAGGTAGATTGAGCCCTTCAGGTATCTCTATATCATCGACATCTTCAGCGGGAAACAGGGATTCTAGATCCTGCATGCTCTGCTCGAGTGTAACCCTGGTATTCATATCCTGACGAAGAAATTGGCTTAATGCCGGCATAGCAGAAATAGCGATATCGATCTGTTCATCGCTACCAGCCTCATAGGCGCCAACACTGATCAAATCCCTGTTCTGTTGATATATAGAGTATAGATGTTTAAACGAACGCGCGGCATCCTGATGGCTGTAGCTGGTGACATCGTTCATTGCACGGCTGATTGAGGCCTCGATATCAATTGCGGGATAGTGGCCTGCATCGGCCAAACGACGGGATAACACGATATGTCCGTCGAGTATCGCCCGGGCTGCATCCGCAATCGGATCGTTCTGGTCGTCACCTTCAGTGAGTACTGTATAAAAGGCAGTGATCGATCCACCGCCTTTATCCCCGTTCCCGGCCCTTTCCACCAACTGAGGCATTTTGGCAAATACGGAGGGCGGATAACCCTTTGTCGCCGGAGGTTCATGGATCGCGAGCGCAATCTCCCGTTGAGCCTGAGCAAAGCGCGTCAAGGAGTCCATAAGCAACAAAACATGCTTGCCCTGCTCGCGAAAGCTTTCCGCAATACTGGTCGCCAACATTGCACCATGCATGCGCCGCAGAGGTGGATTGTCGGCGGGCACTGCGACCACCACTGCCCGTTTCAGGCCCTCCTTGCCGAGAATATTCTCTACAAACTCTTTTACTTCACGGCCACGTTCACCGATCAATGCCACTACCGTGACATCCGCATTGGTATAGCGTGTCATCATCCCCAGCAAAACACTTTTACCGACACCGGAACCGGCGAACAGCCCCAAACGCTGGCCGCGTCCGACACTGAGAAGGGCGTTGATGGCGCGGACACCAACATCCAGGGGTTCGCGGATTGGGGTTCTCGCCAGGGGATTGAATGAAGTTCCGGTCAGCGGGCGACGCTCATCGTTGTGAATGGGACCGAGTCCGTCCAAGGGTTTGCCGGCACCATCGATGACACGTCCGAGGAGTTGTTCCCCGACAACAGCTTCACATACCCGTCCTGTGGGGATAACTCTGGCTCCCTGCTCCAGGCCCTGGATGTCACCGGTCGGCATCAGATAGAGACTCTCCTCACCAAATCCGACAACCTCCGCTTCGATATGGGTTCCGTTGCTGCTGACCACGTCACACTGTCCGCCGATGGCTGCACGGCAACCGATAGCTTCCAGTGTCAAACCGACCATACGGGTCAGGCGGCCCTCTACCACCAAGCCGCGGTCGTCCCCCAATCGGTCCTGGTATTGACGCAGTCTTTCTGCCAGGTTCGCCTGACGCTGGGTTACGATGGAATCTGTTGCCATTGATGATTACTCATTTTGACTGTCTACGGCCCGGGTGCTCGCCAGCAACGGGGCAATGAGCGTGGTAAGGCGGGATTCGAGGGTACCGTCGATCTGCGAAATGTCGGTGACCACTTTGCACCCGCCACGATTGATGACCGGGTCCTCGATCAGGCTCCAACCCACTTCATTGTCCCCCAATGCGTAGACTTCACGAATCAGCTCTGCATCCTCCGGATGGAGCAGCAATCGCACATTATTGGAAGAGACAGGTAAAACCGAGAGCGCTTCACGGACCACGCCGACGATCAGATTCGGATCACTCTTCACCTCACGTCGCAGGAGCTGTTTGACGATTGCGATGACCAGACTCAGCAACTCCTTCTCGACTTGGTCATCCAAATCCCGCAATGGCTCTTCGAAATGGGAAAGCAGCTTGTTGAGGTGAGCGGTGTAGTGTTGGATATCGCGTTTGACTTGCGCCAGCCCCTCCTTGTGACCGAATTCAAATCCCTCTTGTTTACCCTTCTCGAAGCCCTCCTCATAGGCCTGTTTTTGAAGTTGTTCCAGTTCACCTGCCATGGGAGGCGCACCAGGTGGTTGTAGGGTTCGCGGCGTCCCCATCTTGCCGTCACTCATCTCCGGCGGCAGCCACTGCATGACCTGATCAGGGTCGGAATCCTTGTCTGGTCTAGCCCGCATGCTTCATCCGTTTTTAAATTTAGCCGGTGATATGGCCAAGCTTGGATGGTTTGCCCTCACTGGGAACCAAACCTCTATCAAGCCCTGATTTTCCACCCTCCGGGCAGACTCCCCCTTACCCCCATTGTTGATCAACGTGCCGGGGCAGCACTCTGCCGGGCTATCCCGGCTTGAGTCGTGCCGCCACCTGGAAAAACAGCGCCTGATAGGGATAGGTGCTGGAGAGCAGGAAGCGGATCCGTCGCGTGTTGCGAATGATGACCGCCCCGATCTTGAACAGTTTGAGCCGGATCGTGGTCATCTGTGCACGCGCCAGTTCCGTGCCCTTCAGCGCGAGGCGCCGGATGGCCTCCATCAGCACATAGGCCAGACTGGACAGCAGTAGACGAAACTGATTGGCCCACCAGTAATGCGCGCTGGTGCGATCGGCGAACAGCCCCAGTTGCTGCTCCTTGATTCGGTTCTCCATGTCACCACGGGCGCAGTAGAGGTCATCGTAAAGGCGCTGTTTGTCGCCGGCCAGGTTGGTGACGATGAAGCGTGGATTTGGCCCCTTGTCGGTGACCTCCAGTTTGGCGATCACCTTGCGACGCGTCTTCCAGGTGCTGGCGGCATAGTGAAACTGAAAGAATTCCCGCATCTTCATGCCGGTTCGCTTCGCCAGTTCCTCAACCCACTGCATGGGCTCACGGATACACCGCAGCAAGGCGTCATTCTTGGCGATGCCCACGATATAGCCCACAGCGTTGCGCTCGCACCAGCTGAGCATGTGGTGACGGCAAAAGCCGCTATCGCCCCGAAAGATGATACGCACTTCAGGCCAAGCCCGGCGCAGGCGTTTGACCAACAGCGCCAGAATCGCCCAGGCATGCTTGGGCGCATCGATCCGGCTGGGCCGCAGATAACTCACCAGCAGTTGATCGCCACAAAAGACATACAGGGGCAGGAAGCAGTAGTGATCGTAGTAGCCGTGAAAGAAGCGGCCTTCCTGGCGGCCATGCACCGGATCATCCGTGGCGTCGAAATCCAGGATCAGCTCATCGGGTGGTGCATCATATGAGGCAATGAACTGCTCGAGCAGTAGGTTGTGGACATCAACGGCAACCCGGCGATCGACCCGGTTCTCCAGCCGACAAAGTGTCGACTGGCTGCCCAGTACCTCCTCGCGTTCGATCGAGCTCTGTAGGGCCGGGTCGGTGCGTAGTGTCTGATGGTCGTTCAGATCTTCATAACCCAGGCAGAGCCCATAGACTCGCTGGCGCAACAGGCTCAACTGGCTGTGTTCAATATAGCGGGGATCTCGCGGGTCGGGGATGACCGCATCAACCGCCTCGAGCAATCCCAGACGCCTGTCGATCTCACGCAGCAGCAACACGCCGCCGTCCGAGGTGATATCGCCACCGGAAAACTCGGCTTGAACCTTACGGCGTTTTAGGGCTGGAAAATCAAAGGCAGTCTGGGTACAGTTTGTCACAGGCAAAATCCTTTCGATTACAGTGTAAGCAACTGAATTATATCGAAGTATCAGGATTTTGCCTTTTTAATGCGTGAAATATTGGGGCTAGGCCCAGCCCCTGCCAACGATCAGTTGACCGGCGAAAATGAGCCGATCGAAAGCGATGAATCGAAATCCACGTCAGGCGTACTTCAAATTATTAATGGTGATAACTTCGGAAGAATTATCCCGCTTAACAGGAATATGACCCGGATAGGCCATGCAGGTGGTGATTGTGCGATGATCGCGCGGAGGGAGAACGGCTATTTTATCACCTTCCTCGAAGGCCCCAACCCTCCCCGCATCAACCGTAAACCGATCGGCAACCAGGCCCAGCTATTGACGGACGGAGATATTATCGATGTGGGCGGATCGCAAATGCAGTTTCATGATTAGGAAACGATATGAATGAACCAGATTCGAAAGAGCGTCGGCGTTTCCACCGCGTACTCTTCGATGCCCCCGCGACAATCATCAGGAAAAAAAACGCCTATCCCACCACACTGATAGATATCTCACTCAAAGGCGCACTACTCAAAACACCTGCCGACTGGTCCGGCGAGTTGGGAGAGGAGGTTACTATTGAGGTGATGCTCAACAACGTTGATGCCGTAATTTCCATGCATGCGGTCTGCGCACACGAAGAGAATCAACATCTCGGGGTATTGTGTGAAAAGATCGATATGGAGAGCATCATGCTGTTGCGCCGCCTGATCGAACTGAATATCGCTGATGAAGATCAGCTGCAGCGGGACTTGGAAGCGCTGGGCTAACCAGAAAAGAGACAAGATTATTTATACCGTCCCGGATCCCACCGGGTTCACAAACCGTAACACCTACTCGTTCTCTGAATCCTTCTTTTCCCTTTTACACTGCAGAAACGCCGTCAACGCCACGGCGCCAAACAACGCATAGTAAATAGCATCACTGCGCTCAACACCAAACAGGAGCGCGCCATAGCCGCCAATGGCCGCACCAATGCCGCCAAAAGCCAGGCCCCGCATGACCCGGCATAAGGTACAGTTTCGGTTATCTGTATAGGCCATCAATTCAACAGTGTCCTGATACACTCCAGATAGGCTTGTTCATCCGGCATCCTGTTTGTGGACTGCGCCTCCCATAACATCCGGCCAAGACACTCCATCAGCTGATGCTCAGCCTCATGCGCCTCTCCCATGCGTTGACAGAGATGTTGGTAAAACTCGCTGATGCCTGCCGGTCGATCCGTTGATATCTGCTCCAACAGGCTGATATGCATAGCCATGTGCAGAAACGGATTACTTTGCCCGTCGTCAGCGTGAAATTCCCGCGATAGGAATCGCTCGCTGTCGCTCAACATCTGATGGTATTCAGGATGTTCAACAATCACACTGACGACTATTTTCTCCAGCGGTTCTGTCTCTTCACCTGTCAGATGCTTTCGCCATGCCTCAAAAAAGACCTGGCGTAATTGATTCCTGTCACCGCTGATCATACTTAGTAGTTACGGGTGGTGCCTAGGGTTGTGTGGCATGCCTTGCGAACTTATCCAGCGCTCTGGTGACCTTGCCCTTGACCTTGGGCCTGTCATCGATGGCGAATCTGTTGAAAACGTGATCGGGACTATTGTAGCTCAGCCAGACCTTACCTTCCGCATCCTGCCAGACCAAAGCCTTCAACGGCAGATCGATACCGACACGCTGATCGCTTGTCATCAGAGCCGTACCAACCTTGGGACTGCCGAAGATAATCAGTTGGGTGGGACGCAGAGACTTTCCCACCTTTGCCGCCCCGGCGGCATGATCGATTCGGTTGAACACCTTCAAACCGGCCTCTGTCGCTGCCGCTGCAAATCGGTCGGCTGTCTTTTCCACACCAAACTGACTCTGAACATTGATCAGTCCCGTGTCAGCCTGTGCCATGGAAGCAATCAGCGACAACCAAAAAACCATAAAAAGAGGGGTTGATTTTTTCATCGTCATCTCCGTTGATAAGCCTGAATAATCTAGCAAGCCGCAATTCAGGCGGGTTTTTCATATGCACTTATCCCGATATTCACACAAGTCTTCAATGACACAGCTCCCACATCGAGGCTTGCGTGCTATACAAGTATATCGCCCGTGTAATATCAGCCAATGATGCGCATCTTGCAAGAATGGCTGAGGTATATGACGTAAAAGGTTTCTTTCAACTTCCAATGGCGTCTTGCCCGGCGCCAGGCGGGTTCGGTTGGCAACCCGAAAAATATGGGTATCCACCGCCATGGTGGGTTGACCGAAAGCTGTATTCAAAACCACGTTGGCCGTCTTTCGACCCACACCCGGCAATCTCTCCAGCGCTTTACGCGTATCCGGCACTTCGCTTCCGTACTCTTCGATTAAAATACGGCATGTTTCGACAATATTCTTGGCTTTACTGTTGAACAGCCCTATGGTTCTGATATAACGCTTTAACCCTTCCACACCGAGTGCGAGAATCTTCTCAGGTGTATTTGCCAGGGGAAAAAGCTGTTGTGTCGCCTTATTCACGCTCTTGTCTGTTGCCTGTGCCGACAGGATCACCGCCACGAGCAGTTCAAAAGAGGTATTGTAGCTGAGTTCGGTGGTGGGATCGGGATTATCCGCCTGCAAACGCTCGAAGATTGCCTGGCGTTTCGGTTTATTCATATGAAATTGTTGCAAACATTACAGTCTAGTCTGAATACGGGCATAGGCTTCAAGGGAGAGATATCGCATTATGCATAATCATCCCGTTATTCAAAATAACATGACAGGCTAACCAGCCTTTGGCGCTGCATCCTTGATATCCTGGCTCACCTGAAGGGAAAACTTCTTGAAGTTATCCCTGAACATACCCGCAAGCTTCATTGCCTGGGCATCGTATGCCCCTTGATCCTTCCATGTGTCCCTTGGAAAAAGTACATCAACCGGAACATCCGGTACCCGAGTGGGAATTTCAACCCCGAAAATCGGGTCCTTACGCATAGGTATGTCGTCCAGTTTTCCATCCAGCACCGCATTTACCATGGCACGGGTATGAGGAATCGCCATCCGACTACCGACGCCATAGGGCCCACCTGTCCAGCCGGTATTGATCAACCAGACCTTCGACTTGTGCTCATCGATTCGTTTACCGAGAAGTTCTGCGTAGCGCTGCGGGTGGAGCGGCATGAAAGGTGCGCCATAACAGGCGCTGAAGACAGGTGAAGGTTCGGTAACCCCTTTCTCTGTTCCAGCCACCCTGGCTGTATAGCCCGAGATAAAGTGGTACATCGCCTGAGCGGAATTGAGCCTGGAAACAGGCGGCAATACGCCAAAGGCATCTGCTGTGAGCATGATCACCGTATCCGGATGGCCACCCACACCGTCCAGGGTAGCATTTGGAATCGCACTGATGTGATAGGCGCCACGAGTATTTTCCGTCAAGGTGCCATCATCGAGATCGAGACGACGGGAATCTGCCATCATGGTGACATTTTCCAATATCGTGCCGAAACGCATGGTTGTCGAGAATATCTCAGGCTCATTCTCCGCCGACAGATTGATCAACTTTGCGTAGCAGCCACCCTCGAAGTTGAAAATGCCGTTATCGCTCCAACCATGTTCGTCATCACCGATCAACGTACGACTTGCATCAGCAGACAGGGTTGTCTTACCGGTTCCGCTAAGACCGAAAAAAAGTGCGGTTTTTTCGTCAGGGCCGATATTCGCCGAACAATGCATCGGTAGCACATCCTGTTGCGGCATCAGGTAGTTCATCACACTGAATATCGATTTTTTTATCTCTCCCGCATAGCTGGTACCCCCGATCAAGACCAGTTTCTTGGAGAAATTAACAATAATGAATGTTTCGCTAACGGTGCCGTCCACTTCTGGAATGGCGTGAAACCGGGGTACATCAATCACGGTAAAGCCCGGTACGTGATCCGCAAGCTCCTCACGCTCTGCCTGAATGAAGACATTTCTGGCAAAGATGTTATGCCATGCGTTCTCTGTAATAATCCTCACCGGCAAGCGGTAGTCGGGATCCGCCCCCGCATAGCAATCCTGCACATAGACATCCTTGTTTTGCAGATAGGACGCCAGGCGTTTGTGCAGATTGTCGAAGGCCTCTTCCGAAATGGGCTTATTGATATCACCCCACCAGATATCCTTGCTCACTGACGGTTCATCGACAATGAATTTATCGTTCGCCGAACGGCCGGTGTGGTGCCCTGTCCTGACTACCAGGGGACCGAGATGTGATAACTGACCCTCGCGACGAAAAATCGCCTGTTCCATCAGACTCGGGGTTGGCAAGTTCCAGTAGATGTCATTCAGGTTGTACAGACCGTGGTTATCAAGACCGTATGAACTATGGTTCACTCCTGCTGATTCACGCATTATCCTTAACTCCCCTATTACGTCTTAATACAGGTTTTCGACTATAGCAAGCGGGAACTCGCTTGTTCCAGTCTCCTGATGTAGTCTCCCCTCATGGTCAGCCAGAAAATCAGTGCATTCAGTATACGTCGACTCAATCCGTTCAATGGCGTACTGCAGGTATTCAGCACTGAAAATGCCCGCGCATTAAGCAGCAATGGTGTTGTCTGGGAGATTCAGGTACTGAGTGATACACCGCAGGGCCTTTGGGCCAATATGCCATTCAACGGGAAGGAGTTTTATATCTTCGGACGCTGGACATCAGGCTCAGGTCTTCAGCAAGTGCCTGTTAATCCGTTATTTAATGTCCGTGATATGATCGCCTCTGCGGAACAACTGATCACTGCACTGTCTTCAGCCATCGATGATCTCCCCTTCCCCATGGCGGATATCTATGAGCAGTGGCTACTGGATGAACAGAGTCTCGCACCTGTTGCGCTTTTGACCTCCTGTCGCGAAGCGGGTGAGATGAGTCGATGCGATAGTGCCAAGTGGATCGCCGCTGAACGGGGTGACTTCTCATTCATCTCCGCGCGATTAGTGGAAAGAGAACAGCCTAACGATGATGGTTATAATCCCCGGGTACATGCCTCGATCCTGGAGGCATTAGTCCGACACCGCGGCGGACAGCACCACAGACGAGCCTGGTTCAAACACAACCCGGACGGTACATACAGCCCATGTAATTTGGGTGCTTCCATATTGGCTCCATGGACTTTTCCGGAGCTGCCGGTCACGGAGGACTGGGAGGATGAGGAGACTCGCCGTTTGGTTGCCGACTATATCGCCTGGAGGGCACCGCAACTATTGCTGTTGCAAGGGCTCAGCCCGGTGATCCGAGAACGCCTTGAGCGTATTGCCGTAAAGCAGGCTGAGGCAGTTGAGCGCCTGTGGCGACTCTACCCGGAAATACACAATAAGGACCTGTTGAATAGTGCGCGGGTTGAAGCAAAAATCCGATCTACAAACCGGAATTAAGCCTATGAAGTACATAAATCAGTCAGATCAGCTCAATCAACCAGATGGCGGTCTTGGGATAGTACTGGTCAACCTTGGCACACCTGATGCCCCGACAACTGTGGCGGTGCGCCGCTATCTGGCTGAATTCCTGAGCGATCCGCGCGTAGTGGCGATCCCGAAACTGATCTGGCAGATAATACTTCACGGTATCGTATTGCGGGTCAGGCCGAAAAGAAAGGCCGAGGATTACAAGCGCATCTGGACAGAGGATGGCGCACCGTTGTTGGCCATTTCCAGAAGGCAGCAGGCGGCCATCACGGAGATATTGAATTCACGTATGCGGGGAAATGTCCACGTAACCTTGGCGATGCGCTACGGCAACCCTTCAATCGCCAGCGTGTTGCAGGAGTTGCGTCGGAAGAATACACAGCGCCTGCTGGTGTTTCCCCTCTACCCGCAGTATTCAGCCACCACCACCGCCTCCATATTCGATGCCGTGACAGGAGAACTCCAGGGCTGGCGATGGATACCTGAAGTGCGCTTCATACAGCGTTACCATGACCATCCCGACTATATCCGGGTATTGAGCGAGAGCATACGCAATTACCGCCAGCAGGCCGGTGAGGCAAGAAAGCTGCTGTTCTCTTTTCACGGTATCCCCGAGGACTACTACCAGGCTGGCGATCCCTATCCGGATGAGTGCCATGCCACGGCGAACCGGGTTGTGGGGCAGTTGGGGCTGGACCGGGAACAATGGCATCTGGCCTTTCAATCGCGCTTCGGCGCCCAGGAATGGGTCAAACCCTATACTATGGAGACCTTGAAGCAGTGGGGCGCCGAAGGTATAGAGAGTGTCCAGGTGGTCTGCCCCGCCTTCTCCGCCGACTGTCTGGAGACCCTTGAAGAGATCGCCGAGGAGAACCGGGATGCCTTCCTCCAGGCCGGGGGTAAAAGCTATGCTTACATACCGGCGCTGAATGACACACCGGAGCATATGAACATGCTTGCTGATCTGATCTGCAGACATGCCTCGGGATGGCCTGAAGCAGAACCGAATCCAGAGGATAGGCATTGATGGCGGAATATCCACACCCGGTTGATATCAAGGTACATCAGAAGAGTCGCTTCCTGGATATCGCCTTTGACGATGGCAGCCATTTCTCGCTCCCATGCGAATACCTGCGGGTCTATTCGCCCTCCGCCGAGACGCGGGGCCACAGTCCCGCGACGGCAAAACTGGAGCGTGGCAAAGAGATGGTAAGCATCACCCTGATTGAACCTGTCGGTCAGTACGCAATCAAGATCCACTTTGATGACGGTCATAATTCAGGACTCTACGATTGGCGCTATCTCTATAATCTGGGCAAACACCATGATGAACTTTGGCAGGCCTATCTGGATAAGCTCAAGGCAGTTGGCTATCAGCGCAACGATCCTGAGCTGGAGCCTCCGGATGTCGATGTCTGATTCGGCAGGTGCGGCAAGTCACACCCAACGGGCAGCATGAAGTGTAATCTACTGCTTGCCGCAGCGTATCATGATCCGGCTATTTACAGGATCCTGGGCATGATGCGATTTCAATTCGTTTGGGATTAGATGTTTGATTAATGATCTGGCTCAATCGACCATCAAATGAAGTCGTACACTCCACAGCTAAATTAGCTACACTATTCATGTACTGCAGGGTCGCAGATCGATGCCCTGCCATTGATCCTCAGATACAACAAACGGCCCATCATAATACTGGGGGGATTTGTATTAATGGAAGAATCACTTCAGCGCTTGCTCGATGCTGAAACCAAAGCGCAGCAAATTCACAACAAAGCCGAGGAGATGCGAGAACGCATGATCCAGGAGGCTTTGCAAGAGGCCAAGACCAAAGAGGAACATTTCGAGGCGCGTATTCCCGAATTGCACCATAGTTTCATGGAGAAGGCGGAAAGCCGCGCTGAACAGACCATCGCGGAACTAAAAAAGCGCTTCAATGAACGCCATGCCCAACTGCGCGAATATGCCGAAGCACGTGAGGATGACGCATTGGAAGCAGCCTTCACCGTACTGATCGATCCCACGGCAGATGAAGATTGAACCGATCCGATGAGTTCGAATAGGGATCAGGCCTACCTAAAAACCCGTGTCGGTGTACTCTCGGCGCGTCTGCTCGACGCCGATGAGATCGAACGCTTGAAGCAGATGTCACTCAGACAGCTTGGCGATGCCTTCGATCTTCAGCCGATTTTTGAACAATCCACAGACAACCGGCAAAGGATCCGTTTGGTTGAACAGGCTCTGTTACAGCGGCTGATGAGTGAACTGTCGGTTCTATTGCGCCCTCTCAGCGGCCGTTCCCGCGGACTGATGCTCTATTGGCCGAGAAAGTTCGAACTCTATAACCTGAAAACACTGATCCGGGGTAAATTGAACAGCCTTGGGATGGAGGAGATCCGGGATAACCTGTATGAGATGCCGGCGAATATCCGCCTGCCGCACGAATCCCTGTTGCAGGCAGAAAATGTGCTCGAGATGTTGCGCCAGCTCGACCAGGGACCCTACGCCCTGATTGCCAGGCAGGCGCGTAACGTGTTTGATGAGCAGCACGAAAACTTCTCCCTGGACGCAGCCATCGATCGTCTCTACTACACCGGCATGCTGCGCCACGCCAATATTACGGACAGTATCGATAAACGCGGTCTGAAAAAGGTGATCGGCATCATGGTCGATCGGCAAAACATACTATGGCTGCTGCGCTACCGGCTGGTCTATCGCTTCGCCCCCAGTGAAGCCTACTACCTGCTGATCCCCTACGGCGGACGGCTCCAGCGTGAAAAACTGATGGAACTGGCCAACCTGGATGGGCTGGAAACCATCATCGAACACCTGCCCGCCCCTTTTAAGGCAATCCTCTCGAACGCCGACAGCATCACCCAGGTACGCCAGCGTCTCGATCACACCGTCTCTAACGAATTACGTAAATTGATGCACCACAGCCCCGACGCGGTGGTCTCTGCGCTCAGCTACTTGATTATTCGGGATATGGACCTGATGAAGCTCTACGCTATTATTCAGAGCAAGTTGCTGCAGATGGATGGGACAATTCTGAATGAGGCGATACCCGGCAATCCCTTGCAGATGGAAGCAACGGAGGCTAGTCATGTTTAGCCCGCTGCCGATGAAGCATATCAGCCTGCAAGTACTCACGGAGGATCTGCCAAATGCCGCGATGATTCTGGCAGGTCTCAACAGTTTCAGTCCTGACAATCGCCCCTATGCCGAACAGGCACTGCCCGATATTCCCGGTCAACGGTTTCGCGAGTGTTATGCGCAAGCCAGGGCGCGAATGGATAAGATCGCCTCTCAAGTCGGATTCACACCCGAGGCGCTTACCGGTGAGGTCACCCCAATCTCCGAACAGGAGCTCGAAGCGGTGAACCAATGGCTGGGGAAGGCGTGGGAGAGCTGCTCCGACTTTGACGAGACCCGCCGCCGGCAGCTGGAAGAAAGGCGCAGTATCGATCAACTGGAGACCACCCTGGCCAATTTCCGTCATCTGCATATCGATCTGGGCCAGCTTCAGGGCGACAATCAGTTTCTCAAAACCACCATCGGCATGGTCCCCCGTGCCCAGGTGAATCAACTGAAAGACGCCCTTGGACTCGATAACTACCTACTCTTTCCCTTCCACGAAAGTGAAAACGAGAGCCATGTAATCATCGCCGGCACGGGTGGCCGTGAAGGCTCTAAACTGAAATCGGTGCTTGATACCGCCGGTTTCAGACCACTTGATATCCCACCGGAGCTGCATGCTCAGCCTGAAACCGCCAAGACCCGTCTCATGCAGCGCAGGGCATCAGTAGAAGAAGCAGCCGAATCGCTTGAACAAATTATTGCGGCCTGGGGAGAATCCTCCGACCAGGAGTTACAGAAGGCAGCACGTGTTCTCCATCTGGCAGCACCCTATGTGGCCCTGGGGGAGGCCGCCCGCCATCGGGGCAATCTGTCCCGGCTACAGGGTTGGATTCCCGCCGAGGATATTAATCTGGTGGAAATCGCTTTACGCGACAAGCTTCCCAATACCTTTGTGCTGGAGACCCGCGATCCCAAACCCGAGGAACGCGGACTGGTACCTTCGGTGATGCGGCATAACCGGCTGCTCAGGCCCTTTTCATCACTGGTGATGCAATATGGTGTACCCCGCTATGGCGAGGTCAACCCAACCCAGCTTTTCGCCCTCACCTATATTCTGATGTTCGGCATGATGTTCGGCGATGTAGGGCATGGCGCGGTGATCATCACAGTCACCCTGCTGCTGCGGCGCAAACTCGGAAGCTTCACCCCATTTGGCATCGCCGCCGGTCTTTCGTCTACCCTGTTCGGTTTTCTCTACGGCAGTATCTTCGGCTTTGAACATATCCTGCCTGCGCTGTGGATCGCACCACTCACCGATCCACTCTATATGCTTACCGTGGCGCTGCTCTGGGGCGTCGGTTTCATTATTTTGGTAACACTGATCAATATCTTCAATCACATGATGATAGGTGACCGAATCGGTGCTCTGTTCGGGGACAATGGCCTGCTCTCGTTGCTGCTCTATACCGGCCTACTGGGAACCGGTTACAGCTTTTACAGCACCGGCAGCGTCTCTCCGCTCTGGGGCACCCTTGCCATCCTCACCCTGATCGGTATCTTCGCCCACAAACTGGTCGAGCAGGAAGCCGCGATCGGAGAGCGCATCCTGGTTGCCTTCATCGAGACCTTCGAGACGATTACCGGTTATGCATCAAATACCCTCTCCTTCCTGCGTGTTGCGGCCTTCAGCCTGAACCATGTGGCGTTGGCGATCGCAGTCTTCACCCTGGCCGACATGATGGGTGACATGGGTCATTGGATTACAGTAATCCTGGGTAATATCTTTATCCTGGTCCTGGAAGGGCTGATCGTCGCCATCCAGGTATTGCGACTCGAATTCTATGAAGGTTTCTCCCGTTTCTATTCGGGAGATGGGAAGGCGTTCAAGCCGCTAACACTTTAACTTAAGAGTTTTGAGCTATGAGTTTTTAGTTATAAGTTATCAACGGGCAGCAATGTCGCACGTTACTGCATGTGAGTTACTTCAAACAGGCGTGAGCGAAGCGAACACATCAACTCAAAACTTATCCTAATTACCCCTAAACCTCAGCCATTCTCAAGAGGCGATATGGCATAGGTGGAGTGCGAAGAGCGGCAAAAAGCAATCGTTCAATCATGGCGGGTAAATCGAAACGGCGGTTAAACCGATATTCGAACTCAGCAAGATAACGCGACACATGTTTATCTCGAATCGCATGAAAAGTACCCAACAGACTGTTTTTGACATTACCCAGCATCGTGTTTACCCATTTGAAGCACGAATACTGGACACTTTGGCGCCCACCACCCGTCACCATGGGGTTATGATGGCAATCAGAGGTTGTCACGCCACTAAAGCACCAAAGCCCATCGGTAAAGACTTCGCTGCCAGGCATCAAGCAGGAGCGGGCGTAGCGGGCGATTTCACGTTTGCGGAAGCCCCTTACACGACGCAGTTGAATTTTCATGGGCCTGCCGTCCCGCGTCGTCTCAACAGCAGCTACGAAAGGGATTTTGTTGCGCGACCCACGACCACGCTTACCGGCTTGCTCGCCTCCGAGATAAGCATCATCCAATTCGATGCGACCGGCCAGTTTTTTTCCACGCTCACGTTCCATCATCACCTGCATCAACTTATGCTTGAGTCGCCAGGCCGTATTGTAGTTCACCCCGATTTCGCGGGAAAGTTGCAGCGCCGAGATACTTTTCTTGCGTTGGGTCAACAGATAGATCGCAAGAAACCACGTTCTCAGCGGCAGCTTGGTGCCATGGAAGATGCTGCCGGCGGTCAGGGAAGTCTGATGATGGCACTTGTGACATTGATATATCTGACGCTTTTTGAGTTCACAGCCTGTTGTGTTGCCGCACTCAGGGCAGACATAGCCCGTCGGCCAGCGCAAATCATACAATGCCTGTCGACACTGATCCTCGGTCCCATATTGTTCCAGAAAATCGTGCAAACCAAGACCTTTTTGAAATTGAATAGTATTTCTCGGCATGATGAAATCCTCTTTTATTCAGTAGGTTCCATTATGCTTGCACCACAGGCTCAATAGCTGAGCCTCATGAGTAATCAGGAAACTTATAATTAAAAACTCAACATAATAGGAGATCAATATGTACTGGCTTATTGCAGTAATGACCCTGGGTATCGCCGGCCTCATCATCACCGGCGTTATCATGGAGATGCAGCCTGCCAAGATCAGCAGACCGTGGTTCAAACCGACTATCGGTATCAATCTACTGGTCTTTGTGGTCGCCCAGGCGGCACTGATCTTCATGGGAGCCAACGAGGTCATGGCGGCCACCGAGGCTGCAGAAGCGGGTGGCGAGATATCGATTGGCCTCGGCCTTGGCATCATCGGTGTCGGTATACCGACTGCCCTCAGCACTATCGGTGCAGGTATCGCGGTGGGACCCATCGGCGCCGCGTCACTGGCTGTGCTGGCGGAGAAACCGGAGATCTTCGGACGCACGTTGATCTATCTCGGCCTGGCTGAGGGTATTGCCATCTACGGACTGGTGATGAGTATTCTGTTGTTGGATAAGATCTGAAAGTGCCGGAAACAGCAACTCACAAAGTCAGAAACATCTTCGTCGGCAGCCATGCCCTGACGGACGGCTTCCGGCTGATCGGATTTGAAACCCTCACAGAACCCGACAGCAGCAGGCTGGACGAATTATTGAACCAGCTGTTACAGGAACGACAGCGGGCATTGCTGATCATCGAGCAGTCTGTCAATCATGTCGGCTCCAAGCTGCTGGATCAGATCCGCAATGAAGGCGGCCGCATTATCCTGTCCGAGGTCCCATCATTGCAGGACCCCGAGGAGTTTCATTCCGAGTTGGACAATCAACTGAAAAAACTCACCGGTGGTTAACAGAGGAGAACGACATTGAATCAGGTTGAAGCGCTTGAAAAAGCGATCCTTGAAAGGGCCGAACTGATGGCCAACGAGTGTCACAGCCGGGCCGAAGCGGGACGCAAGAATATCCTGCGTGAAGCCAGTGAGCGTCTTCACCTACGCGAGGAGAAAGAGACTCTGCTGGCCAAATCACTGGCGGACAGGGCCTATTTACGCAAAGTTCAGGCGGATGAACTGAAGCTGCACAGTAAAATGGATCATATGCGCTGGAACCTGGTACAGGTGGTAGTCGACCGTTTGCAACAACGCATGCAGGCCTTGACCCAGGACGAGGTAAAATATATCGAATTGTTGAAGGCCTTTCTGCAGCAGGCCGCGGAACAGATCGAGGAACAACGGCTGATGGTCTCGGTCAATGCCGAAGATCTGCGGCGTCTGAAACCCCAATGGCAGACCCTGACCTCCAGCCTGGCGGCAGGCAAGGTATTCGAACTGAAGGAGGAGAGTATCGAAACCATAGGCGGCTGCCTGATCACCACAGCTGACAAACGCATACAGATCGATCACACCTTCGAGGGCCGACTCACCCGCCTGGAACGCAAAGTGCACCAGGCGTTGGTCGAAAGGTTGTTACCCCCTATCGGTGATGGACAGGCACTTTGACAATGAAACACGAAAACAAGAAAGGCACCATTCAAGATATCAACGGCCCCATCGTCACCATCAGGCTGCCGGGTGTGCAAAACGGTGAGCAGGTACGCATCGGCAGTCTCGGCCTGTATGGTGAGGTGATCTCCCTGGAGGGTGACGAAGCCCTGGCCCAGATCTACGAATCCACTGAAATGGTACGACCCGGCGAACCGGTAGAGGGCCTGGGCCATCCCCTCTCGGTGGAACTCGGCCCTGGCCTCATCGGCGGTATATTCGACGGTGTGCAACGCCCCCTGGAGGAGATGTTCATCAAGGCAGGTGACCAGATCCCCCGCGGCCTCAGCCCGCTACCCCTCGATCGGGAGAAACTGTGGCACTTCGTACCCAGCGACAATCTTGAACCCAATATGCCGATCATCGGTGGCGCCCGACTTGGCGCGGTACAGGAGACTGAGACCGTCGAACACCGCATCGTCGTTCCCCCCAACATCGAAGGTGAATTGATCGAACTTGCACCCGAGGGCGACTACAACCTGGAAGAGACCATCGCACAGGTGCGTGACCCTCGGGGTCAGGTGCATCATCTCAAGCTCTACCACAGATGGCCGGTACGCAAGCCCCGCCCCTATCAGAGTCGTGACAACGGGGTCGAACCCCTGATCACCGGGCAACGTATTCTCGATACCTTCTTCCCCCTGCTCAAAGGAAGCAAATGCGCCGTACCCGGCCCTTTCGGCGCCGGCAAGACCGTGGTGCAGCATCAGGTCGCACGCTGGGCCAATGCGGATATCGTCATCTATGTCGGATGCGGTGAGCGCGGCAATGAGTTGGTGGATGTACTCGACAGCTTTCCCAAATTGAAAGACCCCTACAGCGGCAGGCCCTTGATGGATCGCACCCTGCTCATCGCCAACACCTCCAACATGCCGGTGGTGGCCCGCGAGGCCTCGATCTATGTCGGCATCACCATTGCCGAATACTACCGGGATCAGGGCTACGACGTGGTGATGCTGGCCGACTCCACCAGCCGTTGGGCCGAGGCCCTGCGCGAGGTCTCCGGCCGCCTTGGTCAGATGCCCGTGGAAGAGGGATATCCCGCCTATCTTGCCTCCCGGCTGGCCGCCTTCTATGAACGGGCGGGACGGGTCGAGACCATGGATTGCGGCAAGGGCTCTGTCACCCTGATCGGAGCCGTCTCTCCACCAGGCGGCGATTTCTCCGAGCCGGTCACCAGCCATACCAAGGAGATCATCCAGACCTTCTGGGCCCTCTCCAAGGAACTGGCGGACGCCCGTCACTACCCGGCTATCGACTGGGTCGACAGCTTCTCCGCCGACGTCGGCACCGCCGCCGAGTGGTGGCACGAGAACATCGACCGCGGTTGGGAGAAACGCCGTGCCCAGGCGCTGGCGATGCTGGCAAGGGATGCGGAACTGTCGCGTATCGTCAATCTGGTAGGGCCCGAGGCCCTCTCCTCCGCCCAGCGCTGGATATTGGAGGGTGCCGCACTGATCAAGGAGGGTGTGCTGCAACAGAGCGCCCTCGATCCGGTGGATACCTTCTCATCACCGCATAAACAGTTCATGTTGCTCGACCTGATCCTCACGGTGTATGACGAAGGCGCCACCCTGATCGAACTCGGCGTGCCTGTCCAGGAACTTGCCGAGATGCCGATACTGGCGCGCCTGCGCCGCTGCAAGGAACTTTACGACTCGTCCCAAACCGATCAGCTGAAGGCCTTTCGGGTTGAGGCATTGAATGACTTCAAGGCAATCCATTCCGAATATGCACAACGGGGGGAACAGACAGCATGAGCGCCAAGGAGTATCGTACCGCTTCCTCCGCCCGGGGCGGGTTGTTGACTGTTGCCGATGTCCCCGATATCGCCTTTGGCGACCGGGTCCATATCCGCGACCAGCAGGGTAATACACGCAACGGCCAGGTGATTCGCAGCTCCAACGAAGAAGTGTTGATCCAGGTGTTCGAAGGCACCGCCGAAATCGACCTGGAGAGCACCTGGGTGCGCTTCCTCGACGAACCGGTGGAAATCGCCCTCTCCCCGGAGATCCTCGGTCGCGTCTTCAGTGGCTTGGGTGAACCGCGGGATTATCGCCCCCCCATTGTCTCAAACCTGCGCCGCAGCATCAGCGCCGCCGCTTTCAACCCGGCGGCCCGCACCTATCCGAAAGAGTTCATACAAACTGGCATCTCCACCATAGACGGTCTCAACTCTCTGGTGCGCGGACAGAAGCTGCCGATCTTCTCCGCCTCGGGCCTGCCCCATAACCGGCTGGCGGCGCAAATCGTACGTCAGGCCAAACTCCCCGACGACGACAGCCGCTTCTCGGTGGTCTTCGCCGCCATGGGCGTCTCCTACGCTGACGCCCGCTTCTTCCAGGAGGAGTTCGCCTCCTCCGGTGTGCTGGGCAATGTGGTGATGTTCGTCAACATGGCCGACGACCCACCGGTGGAGCGCCTCACTCTCCCACGCATGGCCCTGACCGCGGCGGAATACCTCGCCTTCGATCTCGATCGCCATGTGCTGGTGGTGATGACCGACATGACCCACTACGCCGAAGCGCTGCGCGAAGTCGCCACCGCCAAGGGCGATGTGCCGGCGCGTAAGGGTTACCCCGGCTATCTCTACTCCGATCTGGCGGAGATCTATGAACGCTCCGGACGCATCAAGGATCGTCACGGCTCCATCACACTGGTGCCGGTGCTGAGTATGCCCAGTGACGACATCACCCACCCGATACCGGACCTGACAGGCTATATCACCGAGGGGCAGATCGTCCTCAGTCGTGAGCTGCACAACCAGGGCATCTATCCCCCGGTGCACATATCCCCTTCACTGTCGCGTCTGATGAAAGACGGCATCGGCAAGGACTTCACCCGGGAGGACCATCCCCACGTCTCCAACCAGCTCTATGCCCTCTACGCCCGCGCCCTGGAGACGCGCAATCTGGCCTCCATCATCGGCGCCGATGAGCTATCCGCCCGTGACCGCCGCTACCTGGAATTCGCCGATGCCTTCGAGCAGCGTTTCGTGCAACAAGGGGAGGATGAAGACCGCAGTATCGAGGAGACCCTCAACCTGGCCTGGGATCTGCTTTCCACCTTCCCGCCACAGGCGCTGACCCGGGTCAACGAAACCGAGATCGCCAAGTACCATCGGCAGAGCACATGACCGGTAAACGGATCAAAGCGGCCCCGACCAAGAACACCCTGCTGAATCTGAAACGGCAGCTCAATTTTCTCGAGGAGGGCCACAGCCTGCTGGAGCGCAAACGGGAGCTGCTCACGCGACTGGTCTATCAACGCATCGGCGAGTACCGCAAGATCAGAGATCAAGCCCACGAAGCCACCAAACAGGCTTATCACTGGCTCAGCATGCTGCAGTTGCGCATGGGCAGCCGCGCCGTCAACCAGGCGGCTCTCGGAGTGGAACCCGTGCTGGATCTGAAAATCCTGCCGCGGCGAAACCTCGGTGTGGAATACCCGTCTGTCAGTGGACAACTGCTGCCCCTCAATCCGGTCGGTCTGCTCGGCACCGATCCCAGCTTCGATGAAACCCGCCTGCACTTTGCCGAAGCCTCGCTTCAGCTGGCGAAGATGGGCGAAGTCTCGATGAGCCTGAACCGCCTGATTGCCGAACAGCGTAAGGCGCAGAAACGGGTGAATGCGTTGCGCTATAACATTATCCCCCAGTATCGCAATACGATTCGTTTCATTGAAAATGCGCTGGAGGAAGAAGAAAGGAATGCCTTGTTTCAGGTGAAAGTATTGAGGGATCAGGAAAGAATATAACTAATAAAAATCATCGGTCAATACATCCAACCCGGGATTTCTATACTGGAAAAGCCATTCTGCTTATTGATGTAAAACAATTGTTACAAATTGATTCTCCAATATTCTTACCTGATTACTCATGAGGCTCAGCTATTGAGCCTGTGGTGCAAGCATAATGGAACCTACTGAATAAAAGAGGATTTCATCATGCCGAGAAATACTATTCAATTTCAAAAAGGTCTTGGTTTGCACGATTTTCTGGAACAATATGGGACCGAGGATCAGTGTCGACAGGCATTGTATGATTTGCGCTGGCCGACGGGCTATGTCTGCCCTGAGTGCGGCAACACAACAGGCTGTGAACTCAAAAAGCGTCAGATATATCAATGTCACAAGTGCCATCATCAGACTTCCCTGACCGCCGGCAGCATCTTCCATGGCACCAAGCTGCCGCTGAGAACGCGGTTTCTTGCGATCTATCTGTTGACCCAACGCAAGAAAAGTATCTCGGCGCTGCAACTTTCCCGCGAAATCGGGGTGAACTACAATACGGCCTGGCGACTCAAGCATAAGTTGATGCAGGTGATGATGGAACGTGAGCGTGGAAAAAAACTGGCCGGTCGCATCGAATTGGATGATGCTTATCTCGGAGGCGAGCAAGCCGGTAAGCGTGGTCGTGGGTCGCGCAACAAAATCCCTTTCGTAGCTGCTGTTGAGACGACGCGGGACGGCAGGCCCATGAAAATTCAACTGCGTCGTGTAAGGGGCTTCCGCAAACGTGAAATCGCCCGCTACGCCCGCTCCTGCTTGATGCCTGGCAGCGAAGTCTTTACCGATGGGCTTTGGTGCTTTAGTGGCGTGACAACCGCTGATTGCCATCATAACCCCATGGTGACGGGTGGTGGGCGCCAAAGTGTCCAGTATTCGTGCTTCAAATGGGTAAACACGATGTTGGGTAATGTCAAAAACAGTCTGTTGGGTACTTTTCATGCGATTCGAGATAAACATGTGTCGCGTTATCTTGCTGAGTTCGAATATCGGTTTAACCGCCGTTTCGATTTACCCGCCATGATTGAACGATTGCTTTTTGCCGCTCTTCGCACTCCACCTATGCCATATCGCCTCTTGAGAATGGCTGAGGTTTAGGGGTAATCAGGTATTCTTAAGTTCCGCCAGGTTGTGGTTTTATAGTGCTTAATACAATAATCTTACCTGCCTGAATCGATCCTTTGATGTGACGGGGTCATGTGGATTGTGATTGGTTCGGATCACTGTAAAGCCAAGGCGCTTTGTCACTATTCAGATCTGTTGGGGAATTTCATTATGGCAGTCAGTTTCTTACTGGGCAGGCGATCAAGAGTAATTCACCCGCTGTCCCGCTTCCTAGGGCTTGTACTAATCATCTCTGTGAGCCATACAGTCCACGCGACCAATGGCTATTCCCCCACCGGGTTCGGCACCACCAACAAGGGCATGGCGGGTGCCGGTGTTGCATTTCCCCAGGACACCATCGCCGCCGCGACCAATCCTGCCGGCATGGTTCTGCTCGGTCACAGAACAGATCTGGGCATAGCCCTTTTCTCACCTTCCGAGCGCGGCTTTACAGCCAATAACGACGCCCTTTCACCGATGCGGATTCCAGCCGGTGAATACACCAGTGATAACGATATATTTCTTGTCCCTCATGGCGGATGGAACAGGCCCCTGGACGAACATAGCAGTATCGGTATCTCCGTCGGTGGCAACGGCGGCATGAATACCGAATACGATAGCGCGGTGTTCGGTAATTTCGGGGCTGCCTTCGGCATTCCCACCAGCTCTCCGACAGGCGTGGATTTCGCCCAACTGTTTCTCGGTGTCACCTATGCCCGTAAGGTCAGTGATGGCCACTGGCTGGGTATCATGCCAATAGTCGCTATGCAACGGTTCAAGGCGGAAGGCCTGGAACCGTTCGATAATCCCATGGCGACAACCGCAACCGGCAAGGTAACCAACAACGGTTATGATCAGTCATGGGGCTACGGTGTACGGATAGGCTGGCTGGGCAGGATCGATGATAGACTGTCGCTGGGCGCCTCATACCAAAGCCGCCTCTATATGTCGGAATTTGACGACTACGAGGGCCTGTTTGCTGAACAGGGGGATTTCGATACCCCCTCAACCTGGGTCATTGGACTCTCTTATATTGCCAGTCCGACGGTTACGTTGGCGCTTGACTATCAATACATCAATTACGGTGAGGTAAGGTCTCTCGCGAATGGCAATGATGTCAACTTCTTCGCCAATCCCAGTCAACGACTTGGTTCGGATCAGGGGTTGGGGTTTGGTTGGGACGACATGGGAATCTGGAAATTCGGAGTACAGTGGGAATATGATCCTCAGTGGACCTTTCGTGCGGGTTACAGCCGTGCCGATGAGCTGTTTGAAGGCGGACAGGCGCTGTTCAATGTACTTGCACCGGCAACGATCCGTGACCACCTGAGCATCGGCACCACTTTTTCCTTTAATAAAACGAATCAAATCAATCTGTCATTGACACGTGCACTGAATGAGAAGATCGAGGGAAGCAATCCGGTCTTTACACCTGGCCAGACAGGCTCGGTGGAAATGGAACAGTGGGAACTGGAACTAAGTTGGGCACACCATTTCTGAGCTCAATCGTTCTTATTATCAATACCTATATTCTCGTCAAGACACAATATACGTGTATATGAAGCTTTGACGACTTGTAGTGAACCATGCTCATGACAGACCTTGTTGCAACAAAGTGGTTTTTAAAAATAGGTATTAACTGATAAAACGCGTTCCGCGTGATGATCCAGGCGGCCTCACAGTCGACATACACCCGATAGAAGCAAAAAGTTTACAAAAAAAGATACATTTTAATAACCGCTTCACTGCTGTCCCATTAACTGAGATTTAGGAGGCCCAGGTTATTCACATTTGGATAAAATAAAAGCGCAAACAAATCATTGAATCAAAAGGAATAACCAGGCCATTTCACATAATAGCACGGTATTTGCGCAACTGCTGAAACTGATTTCGAGACATGAATTTGAAACACTGGCAAAAGAACATCATACAGGCAGGGCTTTTCGTAAAAACTCCCGCTGGAGCCAGTTCGTGGCAATGATGATGGGACAACTTTCCGGTAGAAACAGTTTGCGGGATATGGTTGATAATCTCGGGGCACAGGCGCATCGTCTTTATCACCTGGGTAGTCGTTTGATTAGGCGTTCGAGTTTATCTCGCATCAACAATGACAAGCCTTACACGCTTTATGAAGAGTTGTTTAGCAAACTGTTGACGCGATGCCAGGCAAAAGCACCATCGCATGATTTTCGTTTTAAGAATCCACTGTATTCCCTGGATGCCAGTATCATTGATTTATGCCTGTCAGTTTTTCCATGGGCTGAATTTCGCACGACAAAAGCGGCAGTAAAATTACATGTTGGACTCAACCATTCAGGTCATTTACCCGAGTTCTTTGCTGTCACCGAAGGCAACCAGCATGAAGTCAATATTGGCAAGCTGATGAATTTTCCAAAAGGCAGTATTGTGACCTTCGATAAAGGCTATAACGACTACGAGTGGTATAATCAACTGAATAAAAAAGGCATTTTCTTTGTTACACGTCAAAAGTCCAATGCAGTTTATCGGGTGATATCCCGCCAGCCAGTGATTAAAAGCAAAGGACTGACATCAGATCAAATCATTGAATTTACCGGGCCAATCACAGCAAAGAAGTGTCCAATTCAGTTGCGTCGTATCGGTTACCGCGATCCTGAAACCAGCAAGCATTATGTTTTTCTGACGAATAATTTCAAGCTGGCTGCCAAAACCATTGCACAGATTTATAAGGCTCGTTGGGATATTGAGTTGTTCTTCAAGTGGATCAAACAGAACCTGAAAATCAAATCATTTGTCGGTACCAGTAAGAATGCTGTGATGACGCAAATCTGGATTGCTTTGTGTGTTTATTTGTTGCTTGCCTATATCAAGTTCCAGTCGAAAATCCGAAAAAGTGCTCAACAGATATTGCGATTATTACAGATGAACCTGTTTGAAAAACGAGACCTGATGGCGTTACTACGAGGAGACCCAATCAATGACAAAACAAATGATTGCAATCAACTGGCTCTACTGTAAAAGTTAATGGGACAGCAATGTAACCGCTTATATTTTTTCTAAATTTATAATCTTACCTGATTACCCCTAAACCTCAGCCATTCTCAAGAGGCGATATGGCATAGGTGGAGTGCGAAGAGCGGCAAAAAGCAATCGTTCAATCATGGCGGGTAAATCGAAACGGCGGTTAAACCGATATTCGAACTCAGCAAGATAACGCGACACATGTTTATCTCGAATCGCATGAAAAGTACCCAACAGACTGTTTTTGACATTACCCAACATCGTGTTTACCCATTTGAAGCACGAATACTGGACACTTTGGCGCCCACCACCCGTCACCATGGGGTTATGATGGCAATCAGCGGTTGTCACGCCACTAAAGCACCAAAGCCCATCGGTAAAGACTTCGCTGCCAGGCATCAAGCAGGAGCGGGCGTAGCGGGCGATTTCACGTTTGCGGAAGCCCCTTACACGACGCAGTTGAATTTTCATGGGCCTGCCGTCCCGCGTCGTCTCAACAGCAGCTACGAAAGGGATTTTGTTGCGCGACCCACGACCACGCTTACCGGCTTGCTCGCCTCCGAGATAAGCATCATCCAATTCGATGCGACCGGCCAGTTTTTTTCCACGCTCACGTTCCATCATCACCTGCATCAACTTATGCTTGAGTCGCCAGGCCGTATTGTAGTTCACCCCGATTTCGCGGGAAAGTTGCAGCGCCGAGATACTTTTCTTGCGTTGGGTCAACAGATAGATCGCAAGAAACCACGTTCTCAGCGGCAGCTTGGTGCCATGGAAGATGCTGCCGGCGGTCAGGGAAGTCTGATGATGGCACTTGTGACATTGATATATCTGACGCTTTTTGAGTTCACAGCCTGTTGTGTTGCCGCACTCAGGGCAGACATAGCCCGTCGGCCAGCGCAAATCATACAATGCCTGTCGACACTGATCCTCGGTCCCATATTGTTCCAGAAAATCGTGCAAACCAAGACCTTTTTGAAATTGAATAGTATTTCTCGGCATGATGAAATCCTCTTTTATTCAGTAGGTTCCATTATGCTTGCACCACAGGCTCAATAGCTGAGCCTCAGGGGTAATCAGGTAATCTTATGATCAAATGCATGGTCTAATTGAGGTAAAATGGAGGGAATATAAAGCTTCTCCCCATCTATAATAGCTATGGTTGATAGTATGCCTATCAGCAGATCATCCCCACACCGGTGACTGGAGGGTAAACAATAATGAATATTAGAATCACTTCCATTTATTCGATTGCTGCCTTGTTTCTTCTCTCAGTGGTGAATGCCTGGGCCGATGAGTATCAGGAGACAGTTGATATCTTTAATGCCGCCAGTGAAAGTGGATGGTTCTTCGACAACCATCATGGCTATGCTGTTTTTCCCACCGTTGGAAAGGCGGGGATCGGCATTGGCGGCGCCTTCGGCAAGGGGCGCGTGTACGAGAATGGCGTGCACATCGGCGATACCAAGGTCACTCAGGTAACAATCGGCCTGCAACTCGGCGGACAGGCCTACAGCATGATTATTTTTTTCCAGGACAAGCGGGCACTGGATGAGTTTACCAGCGGCAACTTCGAATTCGGCGCGCAGGCTACCGCTGTCGCGATCACCGCCGGTGCCTCAGCCGCTGCGACGACCACAGGAAGTTCTGTCGGCGCAAGTGGCGGCCAACATGACGCCATCACCTCAGGTAAATATCACAAAGGCATGGCCACCTTTACCGTCGCCAAGGGCGGCTTGATGTATGAGGCGAGCATCGGCGGTCAGAAATTCAGCTACACGGCGAAGTAGCTGACACGGAAAGTATTCAGGTTTTATCTAAGGTAGCGCAAACCGATCACAGCACAGTCAATCCAGCGAAGGCAGGAATCCAGTTAGTCATTGAAAGGCTGGCACAGGATCTCACGCCTGTGCCTCGCTGCGCCAGGAATGGTGAATCAATCAGAACTTTCCCCTATCAATGCCGTCCTCTCACATAGTGATATTGACTTCCTATATGGCTGGATGTGTTCGTCAGTTGAATCATGGATCCCCGCCATCTCGGATTGCGCGCGAATACCCTTGGCGTTGTATACCCCATGCTCAGATCATTTGAAATTTAGTGGGAACCTATCAATAACCAGATGCCTCTTTAAGGTTACCTGATTACTCATGAGGCTCAGCTATTGAGCCTGTGGTGCAAGCATAATGGAACCTACTGAATAAAAGAGGATTTCATCATGCCGAGAAATACCATTCAATTTCAAAAAGGCCTTGGTTTGCACGATTTTCTGGAACAATATGGGACCGAGGATCAGTGTCGACAGGCATTGTATGATTTGCGCTGGCCGACGGGCTATGTCTGCCCTGAGTGCGGCAACACAACAGGCTGTGAACTCAAAAAGCGTCAGATATATCAATGTCACAAGTGCCATCATCAGACTTCCCTGACCGCCGGCAGCATCTTCCATGGCACCAAGCTGCCGCTGAGAACGTGGTTTCTTGCGATCTATCTGTTGACCCAACGCAAGAAAAGTATCTCGGCGCTGCAACTTTCCCGCGAAATCGGGGTGAACTACAATACGGCCTGGCGACTCAAGCATAAGTTGATGCAGGTGATGATGGAACGTGAGCGTGGAAAAAAACTGGCCGGTCGCATCGAATTGGATGATGCTTATCTCGGAGGCGAGCAAGCCGGTAAGCGTGGTCGTGGGTCGCGCAACAAAATCCCTTTCGTAGCTGCTGTTGAGACGACGCGGGACGGCAGGCCCATGAAAATTCAACTGCGTCGTGTAAGGGGCTTCCGCAAACGTGAAATCGCCCGCTACGCCCGCTCCTGCTTGATGCCTGGCAGCGAAGTCTTTACCGATGGGCTTTGGTGCTTTAGCCCGAATATTTCACAAATAAAGAGGGTAAAACCCGTGTAGTTCAATAGAATTCAGTTACTTAGGCTGAAATTGAACGAGGTTTTGCCTGTGACAGAATGTACCCAAGGTCGTTTTGCTTTTCCAGCGGTAAAACGCCGCCAGGTTGAAGCGGATTTTTCCGGTGGTGATATCAGCAGTGATGGCGGCGTGTTGTTGCTACGACAAGCGGACCGACGGCTGGGATTGCTTGAAGCCGTCAATGACACTCTCGCTGATCCACGCGATGGCCGCTATGTGCAACATGATCAGATTTCTCTACTACGCCAGCGGGTCTATGCCCTGTGCCAGGGCTATGAAGACCTCAACGATCACGACAGTCTGCGACAAGATTTGGCCTTTCAGACGGCCGTGGAACAGGATCAGGCACTGGGCAGTTCACCCACGCTCTGTCGCTTGGAGAATCGGTCAGATCGGGCAACCGCTGTCGCGATCCATCAGGTCCTGATCGAGCAGTTCATCGCCTCGTTTGCCGAGCCACCCGAGGAGTTGATCCTGGACTTCGACGCCACCGATGACCGGGTTCACGGCCTGCAGGAAGGCCGCTTCTTCCACGGTTACTACGATAACTACTGCTTTCTCCCGTTGTACGTGTTTTGCGGCGAACAACTGCTGGTCAGCTATTTGCGCCCGAGCAAGATCGACGGGGCGAAACATGCGTGGGCGATCCTCGCCCTGCTGGTCAAACGCTTGCGTCAGGCGTGGCCGGCGGTGCGGATCATCCTGAGAGCCGACTCGGGCTTCTGTCGTCACCGCATGCTGCGCTGGTGTGAACGCCATGGCATTGGCTACATCGTAGGCCTGGCGCGCAACCACCGCCTGCAACGGATGATCGAGGAAGACTTCACTGCAGTCGAGCAATGCTTCAAGGCCAACGGACAGAAGCAACGCGTCTTCCTTGGCCTGCGCTACGGTGCACGCAGCTGGCGCCGTCGACGCGCGGTGATCGCCAAGCTGGAGGTGAGTGAGCGAGGGCGTAATCCCCGATTTGTCGTCACCAACCTCAACGGCGATGCCCAAACCCTTTACGACGACGTCTATTGTGCGCGGGGCGAGATGGAAAACCGCATCAAGGAACAACAGCTGGGGCTGTTTGCTGATCGCACCAGTGCACATCATTGGTGGACCAATCAGTTTCGCTTGCTGCTGTCGAGCCTGGCCTATGTGTTGATGGAAGCGATTCGCCGCTTGGCCTTACAGGGTACAGAACTGGCCAAGACCCAGGTCGGCACGCTGCGGCTTAAACTACTCAAAGTGGGTGCGGTGGTGATACGCAATACCCGGCGTGTCCGCTTCCTGCTCTCCAGTGTCTTTCCTTACCAGGCATTGTTCTTCAGTGTGGCCGAACGGCTGGAGCCAGGATAGCACGCGATGAGTGCTGCCCCGGCACGTTGATAAATAACGGGGTAAGGGGAAGCTGTGCCTGTCAGCCAGAAATCGGGGCGTTTGGAGCCGGTATCATCCTGTTTCTCGTCCCGGCCTTCTCCTCGTGCCAGTATCGGCAAATGGATGAAATATCCGGGTTAGTGGCGTGACAACCGCTGATTGCCATCATAACCCCATGGTGACGGGTGGTGGGCGCCAAAGTGTCCAGTATTCGTGCTTCAAATGGGTAAACACGATGTTGGGTAATGTCAAAAACAGTCTGTTGGGTACTTTTCATGCGATTCGAGATAAACATGTGTCACGTTATCTTGCTGAGTTCGAATATCGGTTTAACCGCCGTTTCGATTTACCCGCCATGATTGAACGATTGCTTTTTGCCGCTCTTCGCACTCCACCTATGCCATATCGCCTCTTGAGAATGGCTGAGGTTTAGGGGTAATCAGGTAAGGTTATGAAAGACGGTAATCCAAAAATGAGGGGGAATCTTCGGTTGTTTGAGGCACTCGGTGACAGTGAGGTCATTGCCCGTATTCTTGATGGCGATCATCCATTGTATGAGCTGATTATGAGGCGCTACAACCGCAGGTTATTTCGCTTGGCATATGGCATTCTGACGGACGAATCGCTGGCGCAAGATGCGGTCCAGGAAGCCTATGTCAGTGCATTTCAGCATTTGCAACAGTTTCATGGCCCCGATGGCTTCGCTACATGGCTGATGCGTATCACATCCCGTATTGCGTTTCGCCTTGCCTGCAAAGAGTCGGGACTGCATGCCGTCTCTCTACCGATTGATGCTGTCAGTTTGACCGCCGATGAATCCATCGAGCCTGAAATGACAGCGATGACTGGTGAAATGGTGCGGATGCTGGAAAAAGCGGTGGACAGCCTGCCCCGGGATTTTCGCCTGGTGCTGATGCTGCGTGAGTTTGAAGGCTTGAGTACTGATGAAACTGCCAAGGCGCTGGACTTGAATCCAGCGACCGTAAAAACTCGACTGCACAGGGCTAAATCGATTCTGCGCAGCAGATATAAATATCGCCTGGAGGAGGTCAGTGCTCTTGCCTATCCATTTGCAGGCGCCCGCTGTGATGCAATTGTCTATCGGGTGTTCCTGCTCCTGAAAAAATCCTTCGACCTGCCATGATGGGAGAACAAATCATGAAATGTCGCGATCAACTGATTGGTATACAACTGCTTACTCTGACATTAACGTTTGCATTACCCACCTATGCACAGGCTGCAAACCGATACTTCCATGATGCGGGTCTTTTGTTCGATGTTTTATCCTCTGTATCGAAGGGAAGGCAGACATTCAGACACGATACATTCGGTGATGAATCGTTTTGGACAGAACGGTTAAGGTTGCATGAAGCCATTGCCGGTGAGTCATTGGGTGGGGCAGGTCCCGGTGTCGATCCGACGACTGCCCTGGCAGTGGGTTTGAAAGTCGACGTCAAAGCCCTTCCGAAAAAACTGCAGCACGCATTGAAACAGGGCAAGGTTGATCTGACCGATCCCGCAACAACACTCGCTTTGCTCGAACTCGATGCAGTGGTGGGTGTAAAAGGGAAAGTAGATGATACGGGCAGGCTGGAATCAGTGGGCATCACCTGTGCGCTTTGCCACAGTACGGTAGATGATTCTTTCGCCGCTGGTATCGGTCGTCGATTGGATGGCTGGGCCAACCGTGATCTCGACCCAGGATTGATTATCGCGCTTGCGCCGGATCTCTCACCGTTCACTGAACTGTTGAATGTCGATGAGCAAACGGTCAGAAGCGTACTCACGAGTTGGGGACCGGGAAAATTCGATGCTTCCCTGCTGCTCGACGGCAAGGCTTTTCAGCCGGATGGCAGGTCAGGGGCTGTTTTGATTCCGCCTGCATTTGGCCTGGCAGGCATCAATCTGCATACCTGGACCGGTTGGGGGTCGATCACTCACTGGAATGCCCTTGTGGCGTCTCTGGAGATGGGCGGCCAAGGTACACTCTATGATCCACGTCTCGATGACTTCGATAAATTCCCGGTAGCCGCGGCCAATGGATTTGGCGATACCAGACCTGAAGTTGATCGGGTAACACCGAAACTGGCTGTACTGCAACAGTATCAACTTGCGCTCAAAGCACCTAAGCCACCCCGTCGGAGTTATGATAGCGAGGCGGCCAAACGGGGAAAGCTGCTATTCGAAAACCAGGCTGATTGTGTACGCTGCCATGTACCTCCACTATTTAGCGAACCAGGCTGGAACCTACATTCCCCGGATGAAATCGGCATTGATGATTTCCAGGCCCGGCGTGGTCCCGGGGATGGTTACCGAACGGCACCTCTCAAGGGATTGTGGACTCATAGCAAGGGCGGCTACTACCATGATGGCCGATTCGCCACACTGATGGATGTTGTCGATCACTATGATAGCCACTTTGGCCTATCTCTCAGTGCCAATGCCAAATCCGACCTGGTCGAATACCTGAAGTCTCTATAGGTGTCTGTATCAATACAGATAATCCGATTACAGAGGCAGACATACGATATCGGCTGCATCAGCAGCCTTCCCTGTTCCGGTCCGCACCTTTATGAAACAGCCAACTCAGGCAGTTTACGATATCGTATTACCTGATTACCCCTGAGGCTCAGCTATTGAGCCTGTGGTGCAAGCATAATGGAACCTACTGAATAAAAGAGGATTTCATCATGCCGAGAAATACTATTCAATTTCAAAAAGGTCTTGGTTTGCACGATTTTCTGGAACAATATGGGACCGAGGATCAGTGTCGACAGGCATTGTATGATTTGCGCTGGCCGACGGGCTATGTCTGCCCTGAGTGCGGCAACACAACAGGCTGTGAACTCAAAAAGCGTCAGATATATCAATGTCACAAGTGCCATCATCAGACTTCCCTGACCGCCGGCAGCATCTTCCATGGCACCAAGCTGCCGCTGAGAACGTGGTTTCTTGCGATCTATCTGTTGACCCAACGCAAGAAAAGTATCTCGGCGCTGCAACTTTCCCGCGAAATCGGGGTGAACTACAATACGGCCTGGCGACTCAAGCATAAGTTGATGCAGGTGATGATGGAACGTGAGCGTGGAAAAAAACTGGCCGGTCGCATCGAATTGGATGATGCTTATCTCGGAGGCGAGCAAGCCGGTAAGCGTGGTCGTGGGTCGCGCAACAAAATCCCTTTCGTAGCTGCTGTTGAGACGACGCGGGACGGCAGGCCCATGAAAATTCAACTGCGTCGTGCAAGGGGCTTCCGCAAACGTGAAATCGCCCGCTACGCCCGCTCCTGCTTGATGCCTGGCAGCGAAGTCTTTACCGATGGGCTTTGGTGCTTTAGTGGCGTGACAACCGCTGATTGCCATCATAACCCCATGGTGACGGGTGGTGGGCGCCAAAGTGTCCAGTATTCGTGCTTCAAATGGGTAAACACGATGTTGGGTAATGTCAAAAACAGTCTGTTGGGTACTTTTCATGCGATTCGAGATAAACATGTGTCGCGTTATCTTGCTGAGTTCGAATATCGGTTTAACCGCCGTTTCGATTTACCCGCCATGATTGAACGATTGCTTTTTGCCGCTCTTCGCACTCCACCTATGCCATATCGCCTCTTGAGAATGGCTGAGGTTTAGGGGTAATCAGGTACTTTTTTATATTTTCCCGTTCTATAGGCACTGCCCTACCCGTTTCACCAAGGATACGCGGTCTCTACAAACCCTTACATAAGCAGACCCTCTTGCGACAGACATATCTGCACAGTCGATGGATACTGTCAGCATCGATCAACACGATAACAGAGGACTTGCCATGTTACTCAATCCCAAAATAATAGTTGCAGCTTCAATAACCCTCTTGTTGAGTGGATGCGGAACGACCAGTAGCCAATACCGCCCAATCGTGGATGGCGACAAGAATTCTAATTATGAAGTCGATCTGGTTGCCTGCAGCACCCTCTCCCAGGAAAGGAGGTTCACCAACGATGACGTTAAATCGGAAGCCTTACTGGGTGCGGCAATAGGCGCCCTGGTTGGCGCTATTGACGAGGGTTCGGAAGGTGCCGTTGGCGGTGCGATAGTCGGTGGTATGCTGGGCGCCGGCGAGCGGGCCTGGGAAACCCGGGAGGAGCGCAAGTTGATCGTTATCGAATGCATGAAGCAGCGCGGCCACCGGGTGGTCGGTTAGATTGTAATTGTGAGTGGAGATAAACATGTTTGCGAATAGAGTGGTTATGTTGGCATGTTTAACCGCATTGCCGATGCTGACCGGCTGTAATGGCGACTCGAATGGAGGCAGGGTTGCGGAATTCGTTTCACTGATTCAACCGGCTAATTATGAATATGGCAGCGTGACTTTCGATGGGGCAAGCACGACACTTGCCTATACCGGTCTGTTGTTGGTTCAGCCTGAACCACAGCAGGGGTACCAGGCCTTGGGACTGGCGGCCTTTGGCGAAGATAACCAATCACCTATCCTTACCATGTCGACGGAGAACGGCTTTCTACCCGATTTTAAGTGGGTATTTGTGAACCTGCCGGATGCCGAAAATGGCTACTACTGCGATCAAATCAGCAGCGTAAAGACAGCATCGACACTCATTGAGGGTGCTGTGGTCTTCTCCGCCAGCGGGCGGAACTGCTTCGGTACAGGAGAAAACACAGGATTTATAAAAGACATCCACATGAAACTCACTCAATCCATGATTACCGGGGGAACCAGCCAGGTTGAGATCGATGGGGAGAGGGCCTATCTCGATACGGAGTTTCAACTCGGTGAAAATCTACGCCTGTCAGGGGGATTAGGCACCCGTGCCTACAATCAGATTTTCGACCTGGTGTCTGATCACCCGGAGGTAACTACAATCGTCGAAGGCACAATATCAGGTTCGATACACGACGACATCAATATGCAGACAGGCAGACTGATCAGAAAGTCGGGGTTGTCCACTCACCTGACAAGCACCAGCGATATCGCCTCAGGCGCAGTCGATCTGTTTTGCTCAGGCAATCAACGCACCATGGAAGAAGGCGCAATGTTCGGGGTACATTCCTGGTCTGACTCTGAAAACGGTATCGAAGCGGCGGATCTCCCGGCTGACAGCCCATTGCACAATGCCCAGATCACCTATTTCAATGAAATGCTGGGGGAACCGATTGGGAAGGATTTTTACTTTTTCACGATTTATGCCGCTCCAGCCGACGATATCTACCTTATGAGCAGGGCCGAGATAGAGTCATTCGGCATTATAACAGAACAGTAGCACCACCATCGATACCCGACCGGCGGGCAGAGAGGCCCGCCTATTCAAATCTCATGCTGAAAGATTGCTGACGGCACGCTATTTACTGTAAATGTTTGTCGAAAGGAGAAGCAGGATAAGGATATTAGGGCCTGTTAACACTAATCCCTTGAAGATATGTTCGAAAGATGAAAAACTCATAATATGCTGCCTATCTAATACCAGCCGTGTAGTGCATGCCGCATATCATTAATTTCAAAATTACAGGAAAGTTGATCTATCCCATGAAACTTCCCATTTCTTTGTATTTGGCGCTTTTTATATTTTCAATCGCAATATACCCGACTCCGGTTTTGTCGGATAAAGCAGGCGATCAGCCTGGTTCGAAACAGATCGTGATGATTGGCGCATCCTATTTGCAAGGCTGGCCCTTAAATGAAATGGCATGTCTTCCGGTTGTCAATAAAGGTATATCCGGTGAGACCTCAATTCAGGTTCGTCAGCGCTTTGACGCCGATGCCCTCTCCAATAATCCTGTAGCAGTTATAATCTGGGGCCATATCAACGATTTCTCGAATGCCCCAATGGAACAGGAAGCGCAGACACGCCAAACAGCAATAGAGAACCTGAAATATATGATAGACCGCACTAAAGAAGCGGGAATCATACCGATAATCGCAACTGAGGTAACTTTCGGTATGCCATCAGACATAAAAACTTCTGTCATGCAGTTTATCGGAAAAATGTTGGGAAAACGTAGTTTTCAGGATTACATCAGTTCAAATGTTTTAGCGGTCAATGAATGGATCAGAAACTATGCGAAAGAGCATGGAGTCAGTGTCTTGGAGATTGAACGGTTGATGACCAATTCAGATGGAAACCGCAAGGAAGGCTATTACACCGAGGATTTGTCACACATCACTAAATTGGCATATCAGGACTTGCAAGTCTTTGCTCAACCATTTTTACAGCAGGCGCTTATCGAAAAGCATGGCTTGTGCAATTAAGCAGGATACTCTGATTCAAAACTCGACCTGATTACTCATGAGGCTCAGCTATTGAGCCTGTGGTGCAAGCATAATGGAACCTACTGAATAAAAGAGGATTTCATCATGCCGAGAAATACTATTCAATTTCAAAAAGGTCTTGGTTTGCACGATTTTCTGGAACAATATGGGACCGAGGATCAGTGTCGACAGGCATTGTATGATTTGCGCTGGCCGACGGGCTATGTCTGCCCTGAGTGCGGCAACACAACAGGCTGTGAACTCAAGAAGCGTCAGATATATCAATGTCACAAGTGCCATCATCAGACTTCCCTGACCGCCGGCAGCATCTTCCATGGCACCAAGCTGCCGCTGAGAACGTGGTTTCTTGCGATCTATCTGTTGACCCAACGCAAGAAAAGTATCTCGGCGCTGCAACTTTCCCGCGAAATCGGGGTGAACTACAATACGGCCTGGCGACTCAAGCATAAGTTGATGCAGGTGATGATGGAACGTGAGCGTGGAAAAAAACTGGCCGGTCGCATCGAATTGGATGATGCTTATCTCGGAGGCGAGCAAGCCGGTAAGCGTGGTCGTGGGTCGCGCAACAAAATCCCTTTCGTAGCTGCTGTTGAGACGACGCGGGACGGCAGGCCCATGAAAATTCAACTGCGTCGTGTAAGGGGCTTCCGCAAACGTGAAATCGCCCGCTACGCCCGCTCCTGCTTGATGCCTGGCAGCGAAGTCTTTACCGATGGGCTTTGGTGCTTTAGTGGCGTGACAACCGCTGATTGCCATCATAACCCCATGGTGACGGGTGGTGGGCGCCAAAGTGTCCAGTATTCGTGCTTCAAATGGGTAAACGCGATGTTGGGTAATGTCAAAAACAGTCTGTTGGGTACTTTTCATGCGATTCGAGATAAACATGTGTCGCGTTATCTTGCTGAGTTCGAATATCGGTTTAACCGCCGTTTCGATTTACCCGCCATGATTGAACGATTGCTTTTTGCCGCTCTTCGCACTCCACCTATGCCATATCGCCTCTTGAGAATGGCTGAGGTTTAGGGGTAATCAGGAAACTCGATATCCCCTCCCACCCTGATGTTGCCGGGCAACCGCTTGATTCGCGTACCCGCCAGGTAGAGATCACCACCCACCTGAAGATCCTTGGGCAGTTTTTTGATATCAACGGCCCGAAGATCAAGCCATTCTCCCACGCTAAGCCCTTTTGGAAGTCGCTTTATCGAAGTACCGACCAGATTCAACCAGCCGCCGATCTTCAAAGCATTAGGCAGCTCCCTGACAGGTGTCGCGGACAGATCCAATCCCCCTCCCACCTTGAGGTGCGCGGGAAGTTTGACCAGCTCAGAATTGCCCAGATAGAGATCACCACCCACGGAGAGATTTTTAGGCAAGTTTTCGATCAGTGTGCCGGAGAGTTCCAGATCTCCCGGCACAATCAAGCCATTGGGCAGCTTCATGATTCTGCTTGCCCGCAGATCGAGTCCGGCGCCGAGTCTGATACCTTTCGGCAAGTCGCGAATCCTTGTGCTGAACAGACTGAGATTACCGTCGACACGAAGCCTGGGAGGCAACTCCTCGATCATCGTATCCGACATATCAAGGTTTCCGGTGACATGCAGACGCTTGGGCAAGCGGACATTATGACTCCCTGAAAGGTCCAGATTACCATGAACAAACAGGGTCTTAGGTAACCTGATATCCTGGGCTTTGTGAAGATCGAGATCACCTTCGAACTGCTTGCCTATCTGTGAATCACTCACTGGTCTGTTCATGCCTGCCATAATTCGACTGGATTGTTAAATTTTACCCATTGCACCGGCATCCGGAATATCAATTCTGATAGAATCTCAATTCCAAGCAGAAATATATTAAAGATTGTTGGCCACAAGCTTAAACCGAGATCATTTCCGTCATGCAGTGACATTGTAACTGGACCCACCTAATTCTGGAATCGCTGATGGAGTACAAGGGGAAAGGAGATTGAAAATCACGATTTTTCTGCTCATCGTCGCCGCCATTCTCATTGCCGCCTGGTATTTCGAGAACCACCGCCGTGACGCACTTGCGAAAGCGGCCCAACGCATCGGTCTCACGCTTGATCCCGGCCAACAGCGACTGCCCCAATTCGTTGATGACGCTGATTTCTATCTTTTCAGCCAGGGACAGCCACTCATACAGAACATGATGCGAGGCGGACGTATCGGAGACCGTATTTTGGTTTTCAACTACACCTTCGAAGCCACTCAAGGATTTGAAGGCAGGCGTGAAATCCCCAGTTTGACCGATGAGGGCGTAATCCTGACTCATATGCAAACAGTGGTTGCCTTCCACGAAATCAGCCCTCTGCCACACTTCGATCCGAGTCCGAATGACAGGTCTAAACGCACGCTCAATACAGACTTCAGAACAGTGGCTTTTGATGAGGCCCCGAACTTTACTCAAAACTACCGTCTGGCCGCCCGTGAAGAGGCGAAAGTGAGATCATTATTCAATAATGACCTGCTGACCCATTTCGCCAGCAATCCCGGCTGGGTGGTTGAGAGTCGGGGCGATCGAGTGATCTTTTACCAGAAAGACAGGCGAGTTGATCCTGAACTGATAACAGAATTCATCGATCAGGCCCACTCCCTGCTAGACCTTTTGCGTAGTCAGCAGAGCCGGTAAGCAGATCCACCCTGAATATTTCCGGATAATATCAGCCCGACAACTTAACAGGTTGCCGGCTTAATCGCTCTGCAGGGTGCGGCGTCGCCATACAGAAGGATGTGTATGGCGTAAACTTTTACTAAATTGCCCATAATTCAGCCAGGGCATTTCAAACGGCTATCTCCCGGACCAACATCATAAGGATTGACGGCTGTAAACTACGATGATCAGACGTTTCGCCATTTACAACCATGTAAAAAAAATGGTCAATATCAACCGGAGTGAATATGCTGCGGTGATCTGGTCCTTTGTCTATTTTTTCTCGTTGCTCGGCAGTTACTACATACTGCGCCCGATCCGCGACGAGATGGGAGTGATAGCGGGGATAGATAAATTGCAATGGCTGTTTACAGCCACCTTTATAGCCATGCTGCTGGCAGTGCCGCTGTTTGGATATGTGACATCACGTCTGCAACGCAAATCATTTCTACCCTACATCTACTATTTTTTTATCGGCAATATTCTGCTCTTCTATCTGCTTTTCGAATCCGGCATTTCACAGACCCTTACCGCCCGGATCTTTTTCGTCTGGTTGAGTGTCTTTAATCTGTTTGTTGTCTCGGTCTTCTGGAGTTTTATGACCGATCTGTTCAATAATGAACAGGCAAGACGGCTGTTTGCCGTAATCGCCACAGGAGGAACAATCGGCGCGATTACGGGACCACTCTTGACAACCTTCCTGGTTCGGTCTGTCGGCAATGCGGCAATGCTGTTGATATCGGCCGGACTGCTTGGTCTATCTATCATCAGCATTCATCAGCTGATCGCCTGGCAACGTACTCGGCATGAAGCCAATGAAACACATCGACTCGATGACAAGCCGCTGGGAGGAGCAATACTGGACGGAATTCGCCTTGCTTTCTCCTCCCCCTACTTGCTGGGAATCTGCCTATTGATGCTTTTGTTTACATTACTCTCTACTTTCCTCTATTTTCAACAGGCACAGATCGTCAAAGATACATTTTCCGACTCTGAAACGCGCACATCCGTTTTTGCTGCGATCGACCTCAGCGTGAATCTGCTTACCCTGTTGTTACAGACCTTTGTGACATCACGCCTGGTGAAGGGGGTTGGCCTGGGTATTACATTGGCTTTGCTCCCTCTGCTGCTTGCTTTCGGCTTTGTATTGTTGGGATTCTATCCGGCACTGCCAATATTGATCGCTGTTCAAGTAATAAGACGTGCGGGAAATTACGCCATTATGCGACCGGCACGCGAGATGCTGTATGTAGTCCTTAGCCGGGAGGAGAAATATAAGGCAAAAAATTTCCTGATTACCCCTGAGGCTCAGCTATTGAGCCTGTGGTGCAAGCATAATGGAACCTACTGAATAAAAGAGGATTTCATCATGCCGAGAAATACTATTCAATTTCAAAAAGGTCTTGGTTTGCACGATTTTCTGGAACAATATGGGACCGAGGATCAGTGTCGACAGGCATTGTATGATTTGCGCTGGCCGACGGGCTATGTCTGCCCTGAGTGCGGCAACACAACAGGCTGTGAACTCAAAAAGCGTCAGATATATCAATGTCACAAGTGCCATCATCAGACTTCCCTGACCGCCGGCAGCATCTTCCATGGCACCAAGCTGCCGCTGAGAACGTGGTTTCTTGCGATCTATCTGTTGACCCAACGCAAGAAAAGTATCTCGGCGCTGCAACTTTCCCGCGAAATCGGGGTGAACTACAATACGGCCTGGCGACTCAAGCATAAGTTGATGCAGGTGATGATGGAACGTGAGCGTGGAAAAAAACTGGCCGGTCGCATCGAATTGGATGATGCTTATCTCGGAGGCGAGCAAGCCGGTAAGCGTGGTCGTGGGTCGCGCAACAAAATCCCTTTCGTAGCTGCTGTTGAGACGACGCGGGACGGCAGGCCCATGAAAATTCAACTGCGTCGTGTAAGGGGCTTCCGCAAACGTGAAATCGCCCGCTACGCCCGCTCCTGCTTGATGCCTGGCAGCGAAGTCTTTACCGATGGGCTTTGGTGCTTTAGTGGCGTGACAACCGCTGATTGCCATCATAACCCCATGGTGACGGGTGGTGGGCGCCAAAGTGTCCAGTATTCGTGCTTCAAATGGGTAAACACGATGTTGGGTAATGTCAAAAACAGTCTGTTGGGTACTTTTCATGCGATTCGAGATAAACATGTGTCGCGTTATCTTGCTGAGTTCGAATATCGGTTTAACCGCCGTTTCGATTTACCCGCCATGATTGAACGATTGCTTTTTGCCGCTCTTCGCACTCCACCTATGCCATATCGCCTCTTGAGAATGGCTGAGGTTTAGGGGTAATCAGGAAAAATTTTATCGATACCGTAGTCTATCGCGGTGGAGATGCCGTCAGCTCCTGGGTCTATGCGGGTCTTAAATCGGTCGGCTTCACACTCTCCAGCATCGCCTGGATCGCCGTACCGATTTCTCTGTTTTGGGCATGGATTGCATACAGGCTGGGACGGCGGCAAACTATTATGGCGAATGGACAGCACGCTACTTCTGCAGGAGGACGCTATGAACGGATCGGATAAGCCGATTGGACGCAGGGCACTGCTCAAAATGCTGGCCGCTATGGCCGGTAGCTGCTGGCTTAATCCCAGCTTGATTCAGGCTGTAGAACGAACAGCAGTCAAAAAAGTGATACCCGTCAGCAATGAGAGACTACCCGTCATTGGAATCGGCACCTCACGCACCTTTGATTCTGCCGGAAACAGTGAAAAGATAGCCAAGCTCGGCAAGGTATTGGAGCAGTTTTTTAGCATGGGAGGATCACTGATCGATTCATCCCCTATGTACGGCTCCGCCGAACATGTACTCGGCACCCTGTTAAAACGCACTCAACCGGGATCACTGTTTGCCGCCACCAAGGTCTGGACAGACGGAAAAGCGCATGGCGTCACTCAGATGGAACTCTCAAGGAAACTGTGGGGCGTCGAACGTTTCGATCTCATGCAGATTCATAATCTGAGAGACTGGCGGGTACATCTTGAGACACTGATGGGGATGAAAGCGGAGGGTAAGATCCGATATGTCGGCATCACGACATCTCATGGCCGTGATCATGATGAATTGTACCAGGCTCTCTCGAACAATCCTTTCGACTTTGTTCAACTGAGTTACAATATCAGAGATCGTGCGGTGGAAAACAGGCTGTTACCCTTGGCGATGGACAGGGGGATCGCTGTGATCGCAAATCGTCCCTTTGCGCGGGGCAGCCTGTTCAGACGGGTGAAAGAGGAACCGCTGCCGGAATGGGTTGATGAATTCGACTGCAACAGTTGGGCGCAGTTCTTCCTTAAATATATCGCCTCCCATCCAGCCATCACCTGCACTATACCTGCCACCTCAAAGGTACACCATCTCCTTGATAATATGAGCGCAGGGTTTGGAAAAATGCCTGATAGCGTGATGCGCGGAGAGATGGAAAGGACCTTTGAGAAAATATCCCAAGCCTGACCTTTCAGGATGTTGTTAATAACGACCCTGAAAACAAACCATTCAGATCCCGCTTAGGACCTGTTAACAGGCCCTAATACATATTGATTTGAATCCTTTGAAAGGGATTCAAATCAATCCGCCAGCATCACCCGGTTTCTGCCCAGTGATTTAGAGCGATAGAGCGCCTGATCACAGCGGTTGAGAAAATCTTCGCAGGATTCCCCCATACGGAATGCGGCCACACCGATCGATGCCGAAATGCCGCCGACGACACTCCCGGTATTCGGTCGTTTGAGTACGATCTTCTCGATAACGGTGCGGAAATGTTCGGCCAGGTTTCGTGCATTGCTGGAACCAATATCGGGCAACAGGATGGCGAACTCATCACCGCCAAAACGAGCACAGGCGTCTTTTCCCTTGGTGTGATGTTTTAACAACTCCGCCACTGCGCGCAGCACCTTATCTCCCAGCAGATGTCCATGGTTATCGTTGACCTCCTTGAAATGATCAATGTCGATGAGCACCAAGCAGAAATTAGCAGCATGCTGCTCCACTACCTCACTGATCATCGAGGCGAGTGTCTGATCGAATCCTCTTCGATTCATTACTCCCGTCAGCGGATCCAGCATCGCTTCCTGCCTGGCGTAACTCAGTTCCTCCCTGAGTTTCTCAACCTCGTCAGTGGAATTGAGCAGCTGTGTCTCGAACTGATTCGTCTCGGTAATCAATGAGCGGGTCTCAGATATGATCGAAGAAACCGCCTGCATGACGCTTTCAATCCTGTTGCTTTCCGCCAAGGTATCGATATGCGTTTTAATCTTCTCATTGGTTATCGAGGTCTTGCCGGTCAGATCGATCATGGTGCCCAAGGTATGGGCGACGATATCCATCAGTTCCTCTCTCAGATCCCTCAGCACCGCTTCATCACAATTGCAGACGTAGTGTCTGAACAGCTCCGCTACAGTTTCTTCCCACCAACCCTTATCACCCTTCAGCAGCTCGTCCAGGCGTGCATTCAGCGCGGTATCCTCACCGAGGACATAGTGGTATGCAATGCTGAAATTGACAGGATTGACAATTAGTTCATGTTTCGCCAGAAAAGCGACTGCCAAACGGAAGATCTCACCGGCTTTTTCTTGTGATTTCGGGTATGTACCCATTATTCTTCTCTCAGGCTTTTTTTCCATATCGACTTCAATCAATTATCTTTTTTAGTTACCTTTTAGAGGTTCTAAGCCAAAATACCTTAAATATACCGGGTTTAATTTTCACGTCAGGTAAGGCCTGGTCACTTAACTGGCGTTTGGAAATCCTGTGGTCATTTAGTTGTTTAGATTTCACCCGTAATTATATACACAGCGAATCGTTAATTCTCGCAAATATTAGCTAAATGCATTGTAAAATCCGGATTAATCTCCAATAGTCGGATTAGCGGGGGCAAAACCTCTGCGCAATGTGTTTTCGGTTACATTTCTGGCCTGCAGAAATTGCAGCAGATAGTCGGGACCACCCGCCTTGAAACCCATCCCACTCAACTTGAAACCACCGAAAGGCTGTCGGTGGACCATTGCGCGGGTGATTTTGCGATTGATATAGAGATTTCCCACGGCAAACTCCCGTTTTGCCTTCACCAAATGGGATGGCAGACGGGAATAGACCCCTCCTGTTAGCGCATAGGCGGTGCTGTTTGCAATGCGCAGGGCGTCCTCGAAATCTGTCGCGCGCATCACCGCCAACACCGGCCCGAATATCTCCTCTTGCGCCAACGGCGACTCCTCTTCCACATTGGTGAAGATAACCGGTGCCAGATAGTGGGCATGATTCGATTTCGAGGCTCCGATGTAGTGTGGGTCCGCCGTGAACCTGGCCTCCTCGATACGTTGCTGAATGCGCTGTTTTGCCTCGGCACTGATCACCGGGCCGACCCTGTTGCCAGGCTCCGCTGGATCACCGACAGAGAGACTGCGTGTCGCCTCAGTCAGACGGGATACGAATCTGTCATGGATAGAGTCCAGGCATATCACCCTGGAACAGGCGCTGCATTTCTGCCCCTGATAACCAAAGGCGGAGTCGATGACTCCTGCAACCGCATCATCGAGATCGGCATCCGCATCGATAATGATCGCATTCTTGCCACCCATCTCGGCAATCAGGCGCTTGACATGACGCTGCCCCGCTATGGATTGTGACATCAGATGATGGAGATGCAGACCCACCTCCCTCGATCCGGTAAAGGCGACAAAATGGGTGCGTGGGTCGCGTACCAGTGCTTCACCTATCTCAGCCCCACTCCCCGGGAGACAGGTTACAACACCCTCGGGGGGTCCCGTTTGCTGCAGCAGCCGACAAAAGTGCCAGGCAACCACAGGCGTCTGTGATGCGGGTTTGAGGATCACACAATTACCACAGGCTATGGCGGCAGATAACATGCCGACGGGGATCGCCAATGGAAAATTCCAGGGTGGAAGCACCACACCAACACCCATGGGTTGGTAGGTAAGCCAATTCTCCTCCCCCGGCAGGGATGAGTTTTGCCCCCTGTCGAGGGCTCGTGCACGTTCCGCATAGTAGTGAAGAAAGTCGATCGCCTCCGCCACATCCGCATCCGCCTCCGTCCACCCCTTACCCGCTTCTTTCACCTCCCATGCGGCAAAACGGTCACGCTGTCCGGCCAATGCAGCGGCAATACGATCCAGGTAGTCCGCCCTTTCGCCGAAACACCTCGCCCGCCAGTCTCTGCAGGCTGACTGGGCCAGCCTGATCGCCATTTCAGCATCATCAGCGCCGCCACTGACAACCCTGCCGATCAGTTGCGTCTTATCGGCGGGATTGGTGGAATCGATGACATGCTCCTGCAAAGCAACGTGGCCTGATAACATCAGTGGGTAGGTTTTACCCAGCTCGCTCTCCACCGCCTCGAGTGCAGAAACAAAATCCTCCCGCTCTGACAGTTGAGTGAATCGATGCAACGGCTGATTGGTGAATCCTTTCAGGGTCGGCGATTCCTCATCGGCTCCCGTCTGGGGAGGCTGTAATATCCTGGTGATGTCCAGTTTCGGCATCAGGGGTAGAATCGATTGATCCGAAGAGTTCTCCAGTAGGCGCCTTACCAGATAGGCAACGCCCTGCAGTAACTCGCCAAAAGGTAGATAATGGCGCAAAGCCAACTCTCGATCGGTTATCAGGGGCTCCAATGCACCTGACATTCCATGCAGCATTTGAAACTCGTATTCGTCCCGACCTCTGCCCGTCTTCTCTGCCAGTGCTATGGCACAGGCAATACTACGCAGGTTATGGGTAGCCACTGCCGGCCTGATCAGCGGTGATTCAAAAAGCCGGACCAGGGAGCGTTCATAGCAGGCATCGGTTTCACCCTTGGTGGACCAAACAGGTACCGGCCATCCCTGCTGTCTTGCAACCACGGTTTCCATATCCCAGTAGGCACCACGCACCAAACGCACCATAATGGGTGTGCTCCTGAGTTCGACCCATGACAGGAGCTCGTCCAGATCACTATCCGCATCACGTAGATAGGTCTGGATGGCTATCCCCATACCTTTCCATTGGCGCAACGACTCCTCCATGGCCAACCGTTTGAACAGTTGCAGGATGATCGCCTTATAGTCGTACTGCTCCATATCGAGGGTGAGTGTGAGTCCCGCTGTCATGGCGGCATGGCAGATCGGTCTCAAACGCTCGGCCAATTGAATGATGCTGCCTTCGCTGTCAACGGCCGAGATCTGTGAATAGAGAGAAGAGACCTTGATCGAGAGGTTCAAGTCAGCGTCCCAACCAGTGGCGTTACTACCTTCGGAAGCCCTGGCAATCAAGTCGAGATAGGCCTGTTGATAGCCCTGGGCTTCCGCCTCGCTAACAGTCGCTTCACCCAGCATATCCAGACTCGCGCGAATCCCTCTTGCGTGCAGCTTTGCCACGCAATCCAGTATGCCGTCAGCGTCTTCGGCGGCGATAAAACGCTGCGCAACCCGCCGTACGGCAGTGCGGATGACCGGTGCCAGCATTGTCGGTAGTGCCGGAGATGTGCTGCGCCTGATCCCCCAGGCCAGCAGCGGCGGCAGGCGACGACCTTCGAGTACTGAAAAATATTCCCTGAAATGGTTCACAAGCTGTGCGTCGTCAGTCAGCACCGGTACGGTGTCGACGAAGCGAAGAGCCTGCAGGCGAAACTGATCGTCAGCCAGCAATTTGGCGAGCAATCGATCGATCCACCCTCGCGGGTGGGTATCGGACCTCGACTGCATCTCGGCCCACATCTGGTGACCAATGGTTTGAATACGATCTTCCAGCTCCCTCACCCGAGCCCCCTGTTGAAAAATTATTCAAACACCTGATAAATACAATAGAAGAAATAATCGGAGCGGGTAAGATATTGTGCTACGCACCAATAACTCGCCTATCGAGCCACGATCAACCAGTTAAAGCGATTGCCCCCGGCGCCCTGATCGATTCACATTGCCGGTATCGAGGCTCGGGTCAATTTGGAGAATCTGACGCCTCGCATACCGCCTATCCTGGTGACCAACTGTTCTATTTCATCGGGTTTTCCCCGCACGATAATGGTTTCAAGACAGTGATGGTGATCAAGATGCACATGGGTTGTGCAGAGAACATTGATATAGCTGTGGTGTTGGATATGGTTGATCTTCTCGGTCAAGCCACGTTGATGATGGTCGTAGCTGATGGTCAATACACCGAACACATCTTCATGCTCGCCGGCCCAGCGTTCCTCCACCAGTTTTTCTCTTATCATATCCCGCACCAGCTCTGAACGGGATGCATAGCCCTGATCGGTATAGCGTTTATCCAGTTCATTCAGTAAACCTTCCGGCAGTGAAACAGTGACGCGGGCAAGTTCGTTGGAATCTGTCATGGCTTCATCTACTCCCAATCGTGTACATGCGGGTGGGAATGGCTGATTGCACCGTGCCGATGCTGATGGCGATGCACCAGGTTGGCTTGCTGCAACAATTCCATATCTGCCAAAGCCTGTTTGACCGGGCCGTCAAAACAGAGCGTGCCCCGCTCATCCATGATAAGGCAGCGCTCGCCCAATTCAGCAGCCATGCTTAAATTGTGGGTCGTGATAATCACTGTCGCCTCGGTGGCAAGCAGATAATCGACCACCCAGCCACTGCTGCGAGGATCGAGATTGGCAATGGGTTCATCAAGCAGTAGGCACGCCGGTTCCAGAACCAGTAGCGCGGCCAATGCCACTTTCTTTTTCTCACCGCCGGACAAGCTATAGGGGGCCTTTTCCAGTAACGGTTGAAGCCCCAAACGCCCGGCCCATTCCTGAATCAGCTTGTCACTGTCGGGAATACCCAATTGGCGGGGGCCATAGCCTATCTCATCGGCAACCGTGGGATTGAACAACATCGCCTCCGGATGTTGGAACAGCAATACCATTTCCCGCCGCAATCGATTGGCCCATGGGCCGCTGCGTACAAGCTGTCTGGTGACCGGATCCCCCCTGTAGCGATAATCTCCCGAGGTTGCAAACAGAAGACCGTTCAGCAGCTTGAGCAGGGTTGTCTTACCACATCCGTTGGCACCCAACACCACCAACTTCTCTCCGGTCTCCACCCGCAGGGACAGATCCTTGAATACAGCAGGACCCTCAGGCCAGCTGAATCCGATACGATCCAGTTCAATCATTGAATACGCCTCTTGAACGCATCGCCTGGCTGATCTCTGTTGCGGCATGATGGGATTGCTCCACTACCGCCTCCGTCTGCACCACAGCGAGGCGGGACCGTTCACGCCAGTTCGGTCTTTTCAGGCAGCGGCTCTCAAACGCCGCGCGATAATCGTTGATGATGCGGCTCATCAGACGAATCTGACCTGCAGCCAGGGTGGTTAAAAACGTTAGCGTGGGCGAGAATCTCAATGCATTGGCGAAATTAATCCTGGCGCTCAGCCAGAATCCCAGCATCACCAGCAACAACACACGAGCGTTGATCAATATCAGGTACTCGACACGGAACTCATCCCGCAGCAGGGCGATTATCAGATATCCAAGGGAGACAGCTGTGTTGAAAAGCAGCATGGAGAGGAGCGCCTTGCGTAGCAGACGCCAACGTAGCGAACCCGAAAACAGAATCACCACAACCAGGCCGATCAATAGATACAACGGTTGATGTATCAGTGTCACCCCAACCACGGTAAGCAGATAGAGCACTATCCAACGCAAATCCCTCATACCAACCATCCCCTTGTCTTGGCATAGCGCCAGACAGCCAGGGTAAGCACTGCCTCCACCCCGCCAATTATCAGATGAGGTAGAAGGATCGCGGGCACCGCCACCTCGGGGCCGAATGGAAAAAACAGTGGGGTACCGTCATCCCGATGGGCGATGGACGGCTGAATCCCCAATACTAACGCTATCAGCAAAGCGGGTATCACCACCGCCAGAAATGTCCCTGCCGCAAGAAATGGCAGTGGATTTCGCTCACCTCGCAAGCCCATGCAAAGGGTCATCACTGCAGCGCCGACAAGCCCGACCGCGAATGCATTCACCGGCAGGGCTGTAATCCCCCCCGCGCCGAACAGCAGTGCCTGCAGCAAGAGCACCAGGCTGTATGCCAGAAAGGCCAGCCTTACACCAAACAGCATCGCCAGCATGGCGATTCCCACCAGATGTCCCGTGCTTCCCCCGGGCAGAGGCAACATGACCATTCCAATGACATAGGCCAATGCGGTGATCACCGCCAAACGGGGTATGGTCTCTTCATTGAGCCGCTGTTTAAGGCCCCGCGCCGCCCACAACCAGGCTCCGCCCGTCACCACATAGGCCGGCAGATAGAACTGTGGTGCAATGAAACCGTCGGGAATATGCATATTCAGCAGATGCAATCTGTTGATTGCATCACCGTCTCTTACGCTTCGTAAACAACATCATCACTCCAAATCCACTCAGCAGGATACCAATACCCAAAATCAGTTTGGTGAAGTCGGAAGAGGTATGGCCAGTATGGGAGTGTGATGCCACATCTGGCGCCAGTTCGAAGACGGTATCGATACCGTGCCCGTCCGCGCTGAAGACCCTTAACCCGCATGTTTCATCCGTTTTTAAATTTAGCCGGTGATATGGCCAAGCTTGGATGGTTTGCCCTCACTGGGAACCAAACCTCTATCAAGCCCTGATTTCCCACCCTCCGGGCAGACTCCCCCTTACCCCCATTGTTGATCAACGTGCCGGGGCAGCACTCTGCCGGGCTATCCCGGCTTGAGTCGTGCCGCCACCTGGAAAAACAGCGCCTGATAGGGATAGGTGCTGGAGAGCAGGAAGCGGATCCGTCGCGTGTTGCGAATGATGACCGCCCCGATCTTGAACAGTTTGAGCCGGATCGTGGTCATCTGTGCACGCGCCAGTTCCGTGCCCTTCAGCGCGAGGCGCCGGATGGCCTCCATCAGCACATAGGCCAGACTGGACAGCAGTAGACGAAACTGATTGGCCCACCAGTAATGCGCGCTGGTGCGATCGGCGAACAGCCCCAGTTGCTGCTCCTTGATTCGGTTCTCCATGTCACCACGGGCGCAGTAGAGGTCATCGTAAAGGCGCTGTTTGTCGCCGGCCAGGTTGGTGACGATGAAGCGTGGATTTGGCCCCTTGTCGGTGACCTCCAGTTTGGCGATCACCTTGCGACGCGTCTTCCAGGTACTGGCGGCATAGTGAAACTGAAAGAATTCCCGCATCTTCATGCCGGTTCGCTTCGCCAGTTCCTCAACCCACTGCATGGGCTCACGGATACACCGCAGCAAGGCGTCATTCTTGGCGATGCCCACGATATAGCCCACAGCGTTGCGCTCGCACCAGCTGAGCATGTGGTGACGGCAAAAGCCGCTATCGCCCCGAAAGATGATACGCACTTCAGGCCAAGCCCGGCGCAGGCGTTTGACCAACAGCGCCAGAATCGCCCAGGCATGCTTGGGCGCATCGATCCGGCTGGGCCGCAGATAACTCACCAGCAGTTGATCGCCACAAAAGACATACAGGGGCAGGAAGCAGTAGTGATCGTAGTAGCCGTGAAAGAAGCGGCCTTCCTGGCGGCCATGCACCGGATCATCCGTGGCGTCGAAATCCAGGATCAGCTCATCGGGTGGTGCATCATATGAGGCAATGAACTGCTCGAGCAGTAGGTTGTGGACATCAACGGCAACCCGGCGATCGACCCGGTTCTCTAGCCGACAAAGTGTCGACTGGCTGCCCAGTACCTCCTCGCGTTCGATCGAGCTCTGTAGGGCCGGGTCGGTGCGTAGTGTCTGATGGTCGTTCAGATCTTCATAACCCAGGCAGAGCCCATAGACTCGCTGGCGCAACAGGCTCAACTGGCTGTGTTCAATATAGCGGGGATCTCGCGGGTCGGGGATGACCGCATCAACCGCCTCGAGCAATCCCAGACGCCTGTCGATCTCACGCAGCAGCAACACGCCGCCGTCCGAGGTGATATCGCCACCGGAAAACTCGGCTTGAACCTTACGGCGTTTTAGGGCTGGAAAATCAAAGGCAGTCTGGGTACAGTTTGTCACAGGCAAAATCCTTTCGATTACAGTGTAAGCAACTGAATTATATCGAAGTATCAGGATTTTGCCTTTTTAATGCGTGAAATATTGGGGTTAACCGCCACTCCCGGACATCCCCGGGAATGAACACAACCCTACCCAATGCATCGCTCTTTCCGGATTGATAGGGTGCTTTCCCACCGGTTGCGGTGAGTTCGTATTCAACATCGGCCAGGGGGGTGTCGTCGGTATGGTGAAGCCAGATCACACCCGCCTCCTGCCGCTCTATCTTCAAACCCACCCCATGGGAGAGGCAGGAAGTCGCATAAACCAGCAGGACAGGCAGCAGGAGAGAGCGGAATTGAGTCGTGACGGCCATCGTATGAAGAATATAATAAATTTCACACACATTATGCCATATCGGCTGATTTAATGCAGTTCATACTGCATAACAATCAGACCTGGCCATTCAGATAGGCTTTGCGGAGCTTTTGCGGGAACCTCTCGATCGCGTAACGAAGCATGGTACGGGGCATCCTCTGGTAGTGCTCGTGAAGAAATGTCCGCTCAGCGGATAGGTCACGATTTCCCACCTCCCGCAACATCCAGCCGACCGCCTTGTATATCAGGTCATGAGTATCATCCAACAACTGAAGCGAAATCCTTAAAGTATCCTCATACTGTTGTTTTTTAATGAAATGCAGGGTTGATATAATGGCGATACGACGCTCCCAAAGGCTTTCTGACCTGGCCAGGTTGTACAGTATGCGCCTGTCTCTGTTTTCGAGGTGTACACCGACGATATGGTAGGCACTGCTGTCTACCAGATCCCAATTATTGATATATCGCGTATTGTTCAAGTAATGTTGAAAGATCGTTTCCCTCTCTTCATCCGTACCCCTTTGATATTTCAATACCATGATCAACAGCGCACAGAGACGCTCTTCATGATATCCGGAGCGCAACAATTGAAGGAGTTGCTTGATGGGCATGTTGCGGTGTTGTCGGGCATGTTGCCGGAGAACGGGTACCCGGATACCCAGAAAGCGATCCCCCTCATCATATTCCCCCTTACCGGTCTTGAAGAAGCGTTGAGAGTGTACCGCTATTGAAGGATCCGCTGAGCAGCGTAACGATTCACGCAACTGTTTGGCGTTCATGGCACCCATGCATAGTTTCATTGGCAATCAGCGTCATTGTAAGGAACATTTCAATCGCATGATTTATGATTGAACGGCCGATTTTATGAAAACAATTGTCAATCAGCTATAGGGTACAATCAATACACATAGAGGTTATGGTAGGCTTTTGAAAATCATTATTATCGGGAGCAACACATATGGATTTACTGAAAAAGAATGTCGGTAAAATCGACCGTGTCGTGCGCATCATTATTGGTATCTTGCTGATCGGAAATATCTTCTATGGATTGCAAAGCCCCGTCGGCTGGATTGGGCTTATTCTGCTGCTGACCGGTCTATTCGCCACCTGCCCACTCTATTCCGCACTCAGCCTCGATACACGCTCCACCGGCGAAAAGGTCGGCTTGAAATAGTCTTGGAGGCCACCAGACCGCCTGCTCAACAAGCCAGCAAGCGGTCAAGCTGATTGGCGAATGCCTGCCTGTCTGCCTGGCTGAGGGATGCCGGTCCACCTGTTTGAATGCCACTGCCACGCAACGTATCCATGAAGTCGCGCATATTCAGGCGCTGGCGGATATTATCCTCGGTATAGAGATCCCCGCGCGGGCTTAATGCCAGACACCCTTTCGGTATCACTTCGGCCGCCAAGGGGATATCTGCCGTTATCACCAGATGGCCCGGCAGCGCCCGTTGCGCAATGTAGTTATCGGCAATATCGAAACCGGCCCCCACCCGGACCGTACGGATATAGCGGGAACCCGGTACCTGCAATGGCTGGTTGGCAACCAGAATCAAGGCTATCCTTACCCGCTCGGCAGCACGGTAAAGAATCTCCTTGATCACCTTCGGACAGGCATCGGCATCGACCCAAATCTGCTCAATCTTCATTTATTACGCCATTTAACCCGGCAAACTTAAATAAGCTATTGTAATCACTAGGTGAAACATTATACTGCTCCGCCCGGCCTTGCCTATGGCCATTTCGCTTCGCCCCATCAGGAACCCCCCAATGTCCGACACCAACGCCCTCCACTCCAGTTTCCGTGATTTAAACCTGCCCAAGCCGTTATTGAAGGCACTTGACGAGGTCGGCTACGAAACACCGTCGCCGATTCAGGCTCAGACCATCCCCTATGTGCTGGAAGGCCGGGATCTGTTGGGACACGCACCGACGGGAACCGGCAAGACAGCTGCTTTCGCCCTGCCCCTGTTATCCAGACTCGACACCAAACGGCACACCGTCCAGGTATTGGTCCTTACACCTACCCGGGAGCTGGCGATTCAGGTAGCCGAGGCCTTTCAACGTTATGCGGCCCATATCAAGGGGTTTCATGTACTGCCGGTGTACGGCGGCCAGGACTATTCTGGTCAAATCAGGCAGTTGAAAAGAGGGGTGCACGTGGTTGTCGGCACGCCGGGACGGGTGATGGATCACATGCGCAGGGGGACGCTTAAACTGGACTCATTGCAAACTCTGGTGCTGGATGAAGCGGATGAGATGCTGCGCATGGGCTTTATCGATGACGTGGAGTGGATTCTGCAACAGATCCCGGAAGTGCATCAGACAGCCCTTTTCTCGGCAACCATGCCGAAAGAGATCCAACACATTGCCCGTCACCACCTCAACAATCCCTGCGAGATCGCGATCAAGACGCGAACCGCGACCGCAGATACCATTCGACAGCGCTGTTGGCAGGTCAGCGGTCTGCACAAACTCGATGCGCTAACCCGCATCCTGGAGGTGGAGACCTTCGACGCCATCATCATCTTTGTACGCACCAAGACCGCCACCAGTGAACTGGCTGAGCGTCTGGAAGCCAGGGGTTATGCCGCCGCCGCATTGAATGGAGACATGGTGCAGAAACAGCGGGAACAGATGGTCGAGCGCCTGAAGCGTGGCTCTCTCGACATCCTGGTCGCTACAGACGTGGCCGCTCGCGGCCTCGATGTTGAGCGGATCAGTCATGTCATAAATTACGACATTCCCCATGACACCGAGGCCTATATCCATCGCATCGGGCGAACCGGACGCGCCGGACGTATCGGTGACGCCATTCTTTTTGTCGCCCCCCGCGAACGTCGCATGCTCAAAGCCATAGAGAGGGCAACCAGACAAAAAATCGCATCCCTCGAGCTGCCGACCACCGAAATGGTGAACAACAAGCGTATCGCCGATTTTAAACAACGCATCAGCGATACCATTGCAGCAGGAGAACTGGAATTCATGCAAAACCTGCTGGAGCAGTTTCAGCAGGAGCACGATGTACCTGCACTGGAGATTGCCGCCGCGCTGGCCAAGCTGTCGATGGGTGATCAATCTTTATTGCTGAAACCGGAAAGGGAGAGGCCAGCCCGGCGTGATGCAGAGTCAAAGTCACAACGCCGGAAAAATGAGAAACGTCAGCGCAAACCACAAACCCGTCCGGCAAATGGGATGGAGCGATTTCGCATCGATGTAGGGCATCAACACCAGGTCAAACCCGGCAATATCGTTGGCGCAATCGCAAATGAAGCGGGGCTTGATGCTCAGTATATCGGGCATATCGATATCCATGATGACTTCAGCCTCGTCGATCTGCCGGTCGGGATACCGAAAGATATTTATCAGGATCTGAAAAGGGCTTGGGTCTGTGGCCAACGCTTGAACATCAGCAGATTGGAGCAGCCGAAAATGGGTAAAAAAGCCCCCCGCAAGGCGAAAAAACGAAACAAACCTGATCGGTGACGATTTTTCTGGTATAGTGCGCCGCTTCGGGGGCGTTTGACCGGTTAGCGCCCACTGGGATAATCCGCTCGTCGAAATACCTTGAGCCGTTCGCCTCTCCCTCATCAGGGATAGCGCTTCCCGCTTATTGACAGCTATCTTTTCCAGCCCGGGACCGGCTCCCGCCAGCATTGCTGTTGCGGGGAGGGCAAGACTGGAGTAACACATAGAGTCAGATTCACAACCCGACACAGGACTTCCGGTGCGGGACCGAAGGGTTGAGCAAGCAACTCCCCTTTTGGAAATCCAACAAATTAATCAGTTAACCGCTTCATGCTCCCTGTTGAAATGGAGCAACAGCAGGTTACGGAGTAGTATCTCATGTCATTTGAAAATCTCGGCCTGTCGGCCGAACTTCTGCGCGCCATTCAGGATCAGGGTTACACCGAACCCACACCGATTCAGCGCAAGGCAATCCCCGTCATTCTCACAGGCAGGGATGTTATGGCCGGCGCCCAGACCGGTACAGGCAAAACCGCAGGCTTCACCTTACCCCTGCTGCAGCGGCTGGCAAATAGACCTTCGCATAGCGGTCAACAACCTGTTCGGGCTTTGGTATTGACGCCAACCCGGGAACTGGCGGCCCAGGTTGGCGACAGCATCCAGACCTATGGCCGCCACACATCATTGCGCTCTGCGGTTATCTTCGGCGGCGTCAAAATCAACCCTCAGATCGATAAACTGCGCCGTGGTGTTGATATCCTGATCGCCACGCCGGGCAGGTTGCTGGACCATGCCGGTCAGCAGACAGTGGATCTTTCCCAAATTGAAATATTGGTGCTGGATGAAGCCGATCGCATGTTGGATATGGGCTTCATCCATGACATCCGCAAAATACTGGCATTGCTGCCCGACAACGACAAACGTCAGAACCTCCTCTTCTCCGCAACATTTTCCAGTGATATCAAAAAACTGGCTGACCGCTTGCTGGAGCATCCCGAATTGATAGAGGTCGCGCGTAGAAATACCACCGCCGAAAGGATCAAACAGGTGGTCCATCCGGTGGATAAACGGCGCAAGCGAGAGATGTTGAGCCATATGATCGGATCGCAAAACTGGCGACAAGTGTTGGTATTCACGCGCACCAAACATGGTGCTAACCGTCTGGCACAACAACTGGAGAAGGACGGCCTCAGCGCATCGGCGATTCACGGCAATAAAAGTCAGGGTGCGCGCACCCGGGCACTGGCCGGTTTCAAAAACGGTGAGATACGTGTGCTGGTAGCCACCGATATCGCCGCACGTGGCTTGGATATCGACCAGCTGCCTCATGTTGTAAATTACGAATTGCCCAATGTCCCTGAGGACTATGTCCACCGTATCGGGCGTACCGGTAGGGCCGGAAATGAAGGGGAAGCCATATCTCTCGTATGCGTGGATGAACACAAGCTGTTAAAGGATATAGAGCGACTTTTGAAACGAAAGATTCCACAATTAATTGTTGAAGGCTACGAACCGGATTCCAACATCAAAGCCGAGCCCATTCCGAAACGAGCAAATGGTCATGATCGTATACAAAACAGGAAACCGAACGGTAACAAAAACCGCTTAAATACAAACAACAAGCGGTCTGCCAAAAAAACCCGTCAATCAGATGCCCAAATTGAGGCAGAAAAGCAATCCCACACAAAAGCCACACACAAACACAAGCGCAGCAAGCAGAATGAAAGCAAATCATCGACACATCCACATTCACGGGTGAAACGAAGCAAGGAGATAGCCGCATTACTGGGTGGCTGATATGCTAGGAGCGATGGAGCTATTCACTAATCTATCTTACTAACCGTAGGTCAGGTCGGCTAGATACGTTTTTTCAAATTGCTCCAGGGGTATGGGTCTACATTACATCGCCAAATAGAGCATTTAGTAAATCCAGATTGGCTCCAATCTCTTTTTTTTCAAAAACGCCGGTGACTCTGCTTTTATCAAGTTTGGATTGGATTGAATAATCGTTGACTCCGGCGAAGAACAACGGTGTGTCGGGAAACAGTGCGGACAGCTCATCTATACCAAAACTCAAACCGTTGTCATCTGTGACATACAGTACATCTGGATTGAAATCACGGTATATCCGCTTCAGGTAATCGGCAAATCGATCTGCATAATCCTCATCATAGTGAATGCGTTTAGTATCCAGATATTCTGTTTTTATCTTGGGTTGTAGGGTTAATCCCTGTTTTAGCCTTTCGACAAAACCTTCATGTTGCCCCTTGGTCCAGGGATATTCTTGGCTGTAGGCGTGTACAATCAGCACTCTTACGGTATCTGAGGCAGGGGCCTGTGTGGCAGGCATCAACATTGCCGCAATAATAAATGCGAAAATACTTAACTTATTGATATATATAGAAAACACACAGATTCTTGCACAGTCCGCAAAATTATTGATTTAACCAATCAACTTTCCCACATCTATATTGAATTAACTATTCTTATCGTTTCTTTCTTGCTCCAATCATCGACTTTCATTATCAGCAACTTTCCTGAGTTACAAGCGAGTAATCCTAAATTTATCTTTTATTACAATATGTTATACATCATTACCGCCCATTCGCCACAAACACATCCAGGTACCTTTCATTCGGTGGCAGCTACTCGGTGAATAAATTTTGTTGTTTGCATTTCTTTACCGGGAGAAGTATCGTGGGTCGTCTGCATGATCTTTGACCTGCCTATAACGCCTCAAATTCGCTGTCTCACTACAGATGCAACCGAATCGAGCAACATAGTGCCTGCCAAGATCCGTGGGGATGGTCCGTTTATTGAGGCGGGCATATTTGCAATTCATTGAGGTAATTTACTGATGTCAGAAAGACAGATCGGAACCGTTAAATGGTTCGACAGCGGAAAGGGTTATGGTTTTATCGAACGTGAAAACGGCAAGGATCTTTTCGTCCATTTTCGCGCTATTGCCGGTGAAGGACACCGTTCTCTGGAGGATGGTCAAAAAGTGGAATTTACCGAGGTCGAGGGTAAAAAGGGTCCGCAGGCTGATAACGTAGTTCCCCTGTAATCCTTTTTTCCCCGTTGCCACTCACCATGGCATCCTGTCATATTTACAAACCAACGGGCGATATCCGTACAGGGATGCACGGATTGGTTTTTCATCACACTTACTCAGGAATAGGTCAATGATTACCCTATCGGTTCGCGGTCTTCCCAGATCGACCACAGAAGAGAGCTTGACAGCACTCTTTACAGAATATGGCGTCGTGCGTTCTCTCAAAATAGCCAAGGACCTTTTCAGCGGTGACTGTAGAGGTTTCGCCACCATCGATATGGAGGGTCACGAAGCCAGAGCCGCAATCGCTGCACTTGATGGTAGCGATCTAGGCGGCAGTACAATTCGCGTGGGCCCGGACAGACCCAAAAAAGGAAAGAACAGAAAACGCCGCTGAGCACATCGGCTTGCGAGTCAATGCTGCGTGTAACTCTCATTTGATTACCGGGATAACGGTGACAGCAGACCCTAAAAGTAACCGTCGGTCAGGGTTTTCATAAAATTGACCAGATCAGCACGATCCTGATCGGACAATCCCAGGCCGACAAAAGTGCCAGCATTCATTTCAGCCGCGATGTTGTCGTCATTCACTTCCGGCGTGATAAACAGGTTTGCAACCTGAATATCATAATGCAGCACCGTCTCTTCCAGCGTGGCGTAGACACCATTGTGCATATAGGGCGCCGTCAACTCCACATTGCGCAGTGTGGGAACCTTGAATTTACCCCGTTCAGCTGCCCTGTCTGACTCAGCAATCGCACTGCTGGCTCCGAGGCCGATATCGATAAAAGAGTTGTCAGCCAGATAGGCAGGGTTATTCAAGTTCATCGGTGTTCCGATATTGTAGTAGCGAAAGTTTGTAAACAGGGATGTTTCAGGTGTTTCACCGACTGTGTGACAGTTTGCGCATTTAGTCACCTCGGCATCCATGAACAGATCAAACCCACGCTGTTCCGATGCAGTCATGGTGTAGTTGCCCATCAGGTAAGCGTCAAACTTCGAACTGAATCTGTTGACCTCTGAAGAAGCTTCAAATGCTGCGATTGCGGTTGCAATGTTGTGATAGGCCATTGTTGTATCATTAAATGCATCCGCACCGAATACAGCGATGAAGTCCGAAGAGTAGTCAGAGTTTTGTACCTTTGCGACAACCTCGGCCTCGGACGTGTTATTCATTTCGACCGGGTTGAGGAAGGGCCCCTTGGCCTGTTCAACCAGGTCAACGGCACGCCCGTCCAGAAACTGCCCACCCTGGTAATTGGAGTTTGTCTCCGGTGTCTGGTCCTGATCCGCAACTTCTCCAAAAGACGGAGCGAAAGAGGCGTAGGCAGCGGTGGGCGCATTTCGATCCCCAAATTCACCCCCTACGGACCCCTCCGAAACAGGGGATGTAACGCTGACACGAGGATCGGCGAAGCCATTGTCCGGGTCGTGACAGGTGCCACATGCCTGATTGCTGCCACTGGAGAGATTGGTATCAAAAAACAGCTTCTTTCCCAACTCTGTCACGGTAACAGTCGATGTATTGGTGTTATCACTGTTCCCGCCCCCGCCACCACCGCCGCCACATGAAACGGTCAAGCATCCGATCAATACAGCAATGCCGGCTCTATAAAATCTCATGGCTCTTCTACTCCAATTAATTGCATAAATACCAAATAGCTTGGCTAAGAATCGGATATTCCAGTGAGTTTTGAATTTGACGTCGATCAAAAAACAGGGGACTAGGCCTGAGCGGCGAACTAGAATGGGGAGTGCATCACATCAAATTACCTGATTACTCATGAGGCTCAGCTATTGAGCCTGTGGTGCAAGCATAATGGAACCTACTGAATAAAAGAGGATTTCATCATGCCGAGAAATACTATTCAATTTCAAAAAGGTCTTGGTTTGCACGATTTTCTGGAACAATATGGGACCGAGGATCAGTGTCGACAGGCATTGTATGATTTGCGCTGGCCGACGGGCTATGTCTGCCCTGAGTGCGGCAACACAACAGGCTGTGAACTCAAAAAGCGTCAGATATATCAGTGTCACAAGTGCCATCATCAGACTTCCCTGACCGCCGGCAGCATCTTCCATGGCACCAAGCTGCCGCTGAGAACGTGGTTTCTTGCGATCTATCTGTTGACCCAACGCAAGAAAAGTATCTCGGCGCTGCAACTTTCCCGCGAAATCGGGGTGAACTACAATACGGCCTGGCGACTCAAGCATAAGTTGATGCAGGTGATGATGGAACGTGAGCGTGGAAAAAAAACTGGCCGGTCGCATCGAATTGGATGATGCTTATCTCGGAGGCGAGCAAGCCGGTAAGCGTGGTCGTGGGTCGCGCAACAAAATCCCTTTCGTAGCTGCTGTTGAGACGACGCGGGACGGCAGGCCCATGAAAATTCAACTGCGTCGTGTAAGGGGCTTCCGCAAACGTGAAATCGCCCGCTACGCCCGCTCCTGCTTGATGCCTGGCAGCGAAGTCTTTACCGATGGGCTTTGGTGCTTTAGTGGCGTGACAACCGCTGATTGCCATCATAACCCCATGGTGACGGGTGGTGGGCGCCAAAGTGTCCAGTATTCGTGCTTCAAATGGGTAAACACGATGTTGGGTAATGTCAAAAACAGTCTGTTGGGTACTTTTCATGCGATTCGAGATAAACATGTGTCGCGTTATCTTGCTGAGTTCGAATATCGGTTTAACCGCCGTTTCGATTTACCCGCCATGATTGAACGATTGCTTTTTGCCGCTCTTCGCACTCCACCTATGCCATATCGCCTCTTGAGAATGGCTGAGGTTTAGGGGTAATCAGGTCAAATTATGAGTATAGGAATTTAAGGATGCCTTATCTATTCAGGACTCAGCCTGTATGAGACTTGAATAAACATCTAACGGCTATTTCAAGAACTCCACGCGCAGATTGACACGGCGATTCTCGGCACGACCATTGGGATTTGAATTATCTGCAACAGGATGAGCATCCGCAAAGCTGACCGATCGCAGATGTTTCGGCGCAAATCCGTGATCCAGCAGAAAACGGGTAACTGCATTGGCGCGTGCTGCCGCCAGTTCCCAATTCGACTGAAACCTGCCACCCAAAATCGGCCTGTCATCGGTATGCCCTTCCACGGCAATATCCGCCTCGCCAATCTCCTGCAGAGTCACAGCGAGCCTTTTCAGTACGGGTAAGGCCTCGGCAAGCAGTTCCGCCTTGCCTGAATCGAAAAGAATCACATCGGCGATCTCCAGGGAGATCCCCTTGTCCCGTTGTACGACCTTAACCTCATCCTGGAAACGATCCTCTATCGCCGCAACCAGACGGGACTCGGCATCAATGGTCTGTACGGATTCAGCGTCAGTTTGAATCGACGGTTGCGGTTGTTGTACTTCAACAGCCGGCTCATCGCTGGGAACGGCCTCATAGCTCGCCGCCATCCGGCTATCTTCATTGGTTGTCTGAAGATGCTGTACTGCCATCTGTCCCAACAACACAACCAACATGGCCAGGATGACGCTCAGCACATCCACATAGGTCAGCAGCCATCCGCCATCGTTCTCTTCAATCTCCCAGGCATACCAGGTAGTGCCGTCCAGTATTTCTTCCCTGGCTGCTTTATCGAGCATCTGATTCTTTCCACTGTTGATGGTCATCGGTAGTCATGACCTCAGGCCGCATGCTGGCTGGGATTTGCGATCAACTGCAACTCATGAGCCGCCTGACGCATGTCCTGCCTGGCGTTTACTTCATCCATCATTTCCCTGATCAATTCAGCATGTTGCCGGTCACACAGCATCATGACTGCCTGGAGATGCGCGACGCGACGTGTAATCAACTGCCTGCCGCGCTGCTCCAGCTTGCTGGCTAAGGGTTTGAACACCAGATTGGCCAATACCAGGCCATATACCGTGGTCAACATGGCGAAACCCATGGCGGCACCGATCGAGGCCAGATTTCCGGACCCCAACCCGAATAACATCTGCACCAAACCAAGCAATGTTCCAAGCATGCCGAATGCCGGCGCGTAGCCTCCCATGGCTCGCATCATCTCGGCAGGGCGACGCAAGTGGTCCCGGTCTTCTGCAATCTGGCGCTGCAGCGTAAGCGTTACCTGGTCACGGGAAAAACCGTCCAAGATCAGTTGTGTCCCCCTGCGCAGCAACGGTTCTGAGATCTGTTGAGTGACCGCTTCAGCCGGCCGAATTTCGCCGCGGCGGAAGTAATTTGCCGCTTGCAGAAAACGTCTGAACCCCTCTTCCTCGTCTTCCGTGTCGGCTGAGGGACGACGGAAATCGGCAATCAACTCCCATAGCGTCAATACTGAATTGAAGGAGTGGCTCATGATGGCTGTCAGTAGAGTACCGCCTACAACCAGGAAAAGACCTGAAACAATCGCGATCAGCCCGGAACCCGGTGCCAACAGCTGTATACTCACAGAACCCAGTACGGAGAGTGATAGCAACCCAATCCAAAGCTGTATAACCAATGCTGTTCTCCTGTTGAATATGCCCTTACCCATTCCAGCAGCAAATTGCAGGCCAAGTTTTACTTCGGTGCATCGTTACCTTGTGAATCAGATCGCGTCATCGGCGTTCGAAACGCGATAGATTATCTGCCAGTTCCTGCTGACAGTTTCCAATCTCATTGGATCGACCGATGAATTTCAGAACAATTGCTATATCGCTCTCTTTTTTCCTGCTTCTCTCAAAGGTCATCAATGCATCTGAGATCAATATGAATCCGGGTAAGTGGCAGTGGACAGCGGTATTGAATATGCCCGGCATGCCGATACAGCTGCCACCCACTTCCTATACAACCTGCATCACCAGGGCCGATTTTGTGCCTAAGGAGAGTCAATTGGGACAGGCCTGTGAAAACATCGATCTCACCGTAGAGGGGGATAAGGTGTCGTGGAATATCAGCTGCACCAAAGCGGCAGGTGTAACCAGAAGTCATGGAGGTATCACCTACCATGGCGATAGCGCCGAAGGTGTTTTCAATATAGACATGGAAGGTGTGCAAGTGAGCTCAAAGACCATTGGAAAGCGCTTAGGACCCTGCGATTAGAGTCAGAAGGGTGAACTGCACCAGACTCTGAAGCATATATCTAAAAAAACCACTTTAATTATGGTAAATTCCCCCCACTCGGCTGCCAGGCTGCAGGTCACTTGGACACAGCTTTCAACATACCATGCATCTGTTATTTAGAATGTTTATAACACATTGAATAGCAAAAACTATATTTTACCGAGACTGGTTCTGCAGGTATTTGAATCCGGCCGATTTCTACACCCTTTCATACTTATGTTTGGGCTGCTCGCAATCGAACCCTTAGCAGCAGGCACCCCCGTCCCGATCGAAGAGTTACTCAAGCGGAGTTACCTGGACGATTACCACAGCAATGTTGTTTTCGGCTATCGCATCATCACTGAAACCGAACGCTTTGGCGCCCGTTATTCCGGCAACCGGTTGCGATGCAGTAACTGCCACCTCAACGCCGGACGGAAACCGGATGCCATTCCCCTCAATGTTGCCGGTATGTACCCGAAATGGCGCAGTAAGAACGGGCGTCGGAATGGAATAGGACTGCGTATACGTGAGTGTTTCGTCTATAGCCTGGATGGCATCATGCCTCCGGAGGACTCGCCGGAGATATTGGCTGTGGCGGCCTACATCTCCCATATCTCCCATGGCGAAATGATAGGCGAGGCGCCACCGGGCCGTGGAGTACCTACCCTGCCCGACACAGGCTATGACCCGAATCCAGCCAATGGCAAAGCCATCTATGACAGTAAGTGCGCCCTATGCCACGGCAGTGACGGCCATGGCATACCCGGTATACCCCCGTTGTGGGGAATGGATTCATACAATAAAGGCGCCGGCATGGCCAAAATCAAAAAGGCGGCCGGTTTCATCTGGGCGAACATGCCCCTCGGACAGGAGCGTTCCCTGACCCATCAGGATGCCCTGGATGTATCGGCCTACATCAATATGCAGATCCGGCCGGGCGATCCCCGGCGAAGCAAAATGTTGAAACTCTTTGAGTCCATCTCCGGACTGGTGGAATAGACACGAGGTCAAACCATGGAACTTTGGTCCCGCTGACACTCATCCAATGATAGCGATATGAGATATCTGCGACTGTTGTCGGAGTTAATTCCATGGAGGCCGTCTCAAGCAGGAGAGCTGAAGCTAACGACAGAGGCGTTTGCCGCTGTTGTCGCAGCTATATTGGTTATACCCCAGGGCATCACCTTCGCCTATCTGGCAGGACTACCGCCTGAATATGGCATCTATACGTCGATTTTCGTAACCCTCTTCGCCAGTCTTTTCGGCACCAGTTCGATGTTGGGTGGACCAAACACCGCGGTTGCCGTATTGATCGGCATAACGGTAGCGCCTTTCGCAGGTCGTGGCAGCCCGCTCTATATCGATTATGTGATACTGCTCAGCCTGATGGTTGGACTGATTCAACTATCAATCTGGTTACTCAGGGGCGGCAAATATTTTCAATACCTAAGCCCTGCAGCCATAACCGGCATCACTGTCGGCGTAGGTATCATCCTCATCCTCTCGTCTCTCGACGGTATGCTTGGGCTTACCCCATCAGAGACCCTCTTCTTCTTCGAAAAACTCTTTGTCATGGCTGACGATTGGCAGGCTTTGATCAATCCATACAGCTTTACCATCGGTATCACAACTGTGATTGCAGGAATTATCGCAAAAATCAGGATCCCCCGGTATGCAATCCTGATCGCCATGGTTTTCGGCTATGCCACAGGCCTGCTTGTGATGGGTATATTCACTCAAGTCGATACGGAAATAGAATTGCTTGGACATATACCCTTTCAGGCCTTGCCTCTCTCAAGCCCGAAGATGGATCTCGAGTATCTGCTGGTGGGATTGGCCATGTTACCCAATGCCATTACCATAGCGCTTATCGGACTGGCCCAGTCAATGGTGATCATCAAACACCTGCGCAGTGACACCGACCAGTCAATCAACCTGGACAAAGAGGTATTCGCTCAGGGTATTGCCAATACCCTCGCTGCCTTCTTTTCGAGCTTCGCAGGTTCCGGCAGTTTTAACCGAACAGCCTTGAACCTGTCGTTGGGAGCGGCAACGCCTCTGGCAGGCATACTCTCAGCATTTATCGTTTTCATCCTGATTGATACCCTCGGCACCCTGCTCACCTATCTGCCGATGCCGGTTATCGCCGGCACATTGATGTTGGTGGGTATAGGTATGATCAAACCCGGAGAGATCGCCCGCTTGTTTTCCTGGACCGGCGAGCTGTTGGTCTTTGTCACAACATTGTTCGGAATAGTATTTCTCGGCCTGCAAACCGGTTTGATCATTGCATTTATACTGTCGCTGATCCTGTTTGTTCTATCCGCTTCAAAACTTGATATTAACATAAGGAAAGATGGTGAATCGGTTCAGATCCGCGTCGAAGGCCATCTGTTTTACGCCTCAATCGATCAATTGAGCAGTCTGCTCAAGCGCCATCGATATGATAGCGTGCTTCTTGACTTGAGTGTGGTCTCCTATATGGACCTTTCCGCCACTGAAGCCCTGGCGAAGGACCTGCAAAACCGGGACACCAAGGAAACAACCTTTGTTATCGTCCTGACATCGCGGAAACTGCTCGATCATTTCGAGCAGCGTTTAGAGGGTATGCCGGTAGAGTTTGTCTATCAGCCATCAACTTAGGCCCCGTGGACAACACCAGGCTTGTGGAATCATCCGCCGGTAACGGGCAGTAACCAGACAAATCCCAGTCGATCCATCTGTTGCTCAATCCACACCGCCCGCTCACTGACATAGGGTGTTGGCGGTTCAGCGCGGTAACGCCAGGGATTGGGAAGAAGCGCCGCCAATCTGGCCATTTGATTATGCGATATCTGATCCAGAGGAAGCTGGTACCAATATTCGCTGGCGGCAGCAACACCGTAGACACCTGGACCAAACTCCACAATGTTCAGGTAGACCTCGAGAATTCTACGCTTACCCCAGAGTACTTCAAGCACAAGGGCAAGACCTCCTTCAAGCAGTTTGCGGCTCCAATCCCGACGCTGCCAAAGAAAGAGATTTTTTACCGTCTGCTGAGTCAGGGTGCTGGCGCCGCGTAGCGCCCTACCACTTTCAGCCTCTTTCAGGACCTGTTGAACCGCGTTGAAGTCTATTCCCATGTGACGGGGATAATTCTGATCTTCCGCTGCCACCACTGCCAGTTGCATGGCGGGCGGTATGTACTGCAGGTCCCACCACTCATGTTTCGATACAATTGATTGGTTGACAGGGGGATTGAGTTCTCGTTGAAGTTTCCACGACCATGTCGGCGGATCAACGAAACGGAATATCAGTATCAATGCGAAAAGCAACATCGATGATGCGAAGAACAGCAGAAATATCCATCTCAACAATCCCTTGTAAAAATACTGGAGTTGTCCTCTTTTACCACCTTTACGGGCCATTTCGCACTTTACTGATTGTGATTGCAGATAAATTAAAGCAGATGCTTACCATCAAACAGATCGTACTCCATTGAAAGGGGATCGATCCCCTCAATACAGCCCAGATTGGCGCGGAAGTGCCCCGGAAACCTGGCGGTTTCATGAAATGTGTAGATGCCGCAACGGTTACAAAAATAGTGCTTCGCTGTCTTGGCGCCAAACTGATAGAGGCCTAATACACCCTCTTCCGCCTGGATTTTAAATTGTTCCGGCGGGATCGCCTGGAAACTCATCATCGCACCCTTACGGGTGCAAATTGAACAGTTGCAACGCAGTCCCTTTTCAATGATATCGCCCTGAAAAGAGAAGCGGACAGCACCGCAATGGCAGCTGCCTTGGTAGTAATCAGCCATATTAATCTCCGGCTCAACCTAAAAGGGTCTTACGATCGCATATTGAACTTCATCTATATCACGGCCAGATAAACGACCATAGCCTAACGTAAAAATCAGTCAAAAAACCCATCGTGGAGCACTATGGCCAGTATATTCATCAATACAGTGAAACAGAATACCGACTCCATTGGCAACCACAAAGGGCTGAAGATGAGAAAGCCATTCAATATCAACCACACACTACGCCTGCCGGTAGCACGGTCATACCATTCACACAGCCAGCGAAAGCCAGTCACCTACTCTTGTATCTGTTTGTAAATAACAGACGCTGGAAATACCACAACTGATGCACTGATTAAAAAGAGCCGTAATCAAATTCCCTCAATGTATCGTTTGTATTTCAATAGCGCTCAGCCTGCGAATGGATCCTCGGGTAAGATTCACCCAGGACTTGTCGCATGAATTATGGGGTATGACCGCCATTTCCCCACATCCACTCTGTTAAAACTGGAGCGGTTGCCTGCTATAAAAACCAGCAGATGCCACAAAAGGTGCAGACTACAGATAGGATGCGAACAAGATGATCCCATTACCCAGTGGACAGATGGCCGGAATAAGTAATATCCGCTCACGCTACCACGCATTGCGACTCAACCGTGCGGTAGGTGCGGACACATCTCATCGTGATTTGTATGGTTTTGTCGACATCATCGTCAAACCGGATCGGTTGAAAAACCCACCCTATCATCCCTCTTTTGTTTTCTCCGGTTATACGCTTGCAGATCTGCCACGACTCCACTGGCCCTCATCGGACTACCAGGCCTTCGATGATTGGATACAGCAGGAACAGCAGATCAGGGAGATCGAGCATGTTCGAAAACGCGTGACCGGGGATAAACTTGGATTGACGGAAAAACAGTATAGCTACCCTAAACAGCTCTACAGCAGTTTACAAAAAAAGATAGAACAGATGCCTATGCATCGTGCTTCGCCGGTCCAATGGCGGCAAACATTGTTGAATCTTTCACGATCAGGTGTTCGTGAAGAAGAGATAACCTGGTCCGGCCTGATGCCCTTTCTGGATAAGATGGAGGAAGACGGCAGGACCGCCATCACTCGGGATCGACTTTTGTCGCATATTGATTTCTCAATTACCCGTCTCAGTCTGACCAACGAGATCGTCAGGGATCAAGCTTGTCAGCTTGAGTTCACGGAAATACCCACCTCAAAATCGATCAACCTTTCAATTGCGCCCAAAGCCATTACCGAGCCCAGCGATTGTTGCGTCCTTCGTTACGTGGATCCTGTCCACTACTACAAGGTGGGATATCTGAAAAGGCAGAAAGGCTGGAATACCCTCGCCTCATCGCAACAGTGGTTCGCACTCGATTCAGTGGGCAATCCGATAGGTGACGACAAGACCAATCAGCATCACTTTGCAACCAAGGAACAGGCCTTCACTACCGCCAGCCGACATGCTCTGCAACATCTGGGCATTCCTGTCTCCTATACACACTACGGCCGTTATGAGCATAAAAGTCTGTACGGTGGAAGCGACTATCGCGAGTGGTTGCTGACACTGCCCGACTATCCGCTTTCACATTTCACCGGCCACTACCATGCCCGAAACCTGCTTGTACACTTCCGCACCAAACAGCGCATTGACAGCCGGGGCAGGCGATTGCTGTTCATAGAGGAAATACAGAGTGATTGGCACCAGAGTGGCGCCATGTATGGATACAAAGACCGCTGGCCTGGCAGGATAACACCCGCACCTTTCCGCAGGGAGTGGCTGAGTTTAGCCCTGAAACTTCTGCTTATGCACGCTGCTGAAGATGACTTTGACGCCATCGCCTGGACAAGAGGTGAAATCCAGGAGTCCCACTATTTCAAAAAACTGTCAGCCGTCAAACGCCTGTATGACAGTGAGATACCAAAAATAATAGGGCGGCTCTGTGAAGGCCTGGACCTGAAGATCGGTAATACCAGGATAGCCACCAAAGAGCCGCGCCTGCAAATTGCCCGGCATTTGGACAAGTGGTTCTTAACAGATCGGACCGGTAGTTTCCACACCCGTCCCCGCTATACCCAACAGGAGGCGATGAAGGTATTATCCAGACACTGCAAGCAGATCGATTTGGAGGTACCCGTAATGATCCTGAGCCGGTCAGCCAAAGAGTGGATTAAAAACAGCGGTTTTCCCTTGTTTGGTGAAATCGCAGTGGATTGAATCAAGAGACATGTAACCTCACAGTCTATTGATCGTTCCTTTGTCCGGCATTCTTCTTATCCATGGTTGCTGGGATTTCAATGATTCAGGAAGGGTCTCCAGTGCGTTTGCAGCTTCTGTATAGGTTTCATAGGTACCGTGCAGCAGAATGTACCATGCACTCCCTTCCCGCTCAGTACCGACATAGGCTAATTCGCCCTTCAGGCCGTGCTTGTTGGCAAAAGCCGCCATTGACTCTTTGTTGGAAACGCCGATCAGCTGAATGGTATAGCCGCCACGGCTTCTTAAGGCCTGCCAGCCATCTTGTGACACCGGTTCCGGTTGTTGCTCCAACTGCTGATACTCGCTCTTTAGCCCCTTCAGGGTGGTAGCCATCCGGCTGATCATCGCGGCCATCTCATCCTGGCTGCTGAGATGGACACGGTTCTGCGCATCAAGTTGTTCAATACGGGGGCCAAACTCTTTTCTCAGACTCTCCAGCATCTCTTCCACTCGCTGCAACCGTTGTTCCGTCCTCACAGTCAAGGTCGATGACTCCAACGCTTCTGTCTGTCCGGCCGGGCTTCCGTCCCTATCCACGGCCCCGCCTGCCACTGCCCCTATCGATGCGGCGATTTGCTGTTCAAACTCATCCAATCGCTGCTCGAAGGTCTCCTGTTGGTTCATCAGCTCTTCGACCGCCGGTGAATCATAGGCGCTTCCCTCCTGAGCAACGCCACCGCTCATCAGCTTTTCAATTTCGTCCCGGGTCATATAATTTTCACTGGCATTCATCAGCTCCAGTGAGATGTCACGCTCAACATTGCCTAACCTGTTGGAAAAGTATTGGTAACCTAAAAGAATGGAGAGCAGGAGTAATACAAAAAGCCCGCCAATCGCGATGCTATGATATGTCCCGCTCGACCTGGCTGACTCCACCTGGGCACCGAGCAGGCCCAGACGCTCAACCATCTGCTCCGATTCCTCCTGGCGTTTGCCGTATTCGGAGGTCATCGCCTCGAGAAAGGTTTTCTGTTTTTCAGTCTGTTCCAACAATAGATGATGATCTGTTTTAATATCCGTGATCACATCGGAGAGAGTGTGGCTGTTTTGTTCCTGGAGTTGCAACCGATCCCGGGTTGCTGACTCTGTTTCCAGTAATTGATGGTGCCTGGAGTCAATGTCCTTAAACTGTGCTTGCAGGGATGATTCCAGATCATCCAGGCGTTGCGACAACCCTTCATTCAACCCTGATTGTTCGGCCAGTTGCGCCAATGCGGCCTTCACGCGCTCCTGCAGAGAATCGATCCCTAAATCGCTAAATTCACGGAGTTCCTTTTGATCTTGCTCAACAACGGACAATTGTTGAGAAATTTGCGTCTGCTTCTGTTCCCCTTGGTGCAGTGTCCGCTCCAATGCGTCAAGGCGTTCGCTGAGTTTGCCGGTACTCTGTTTCAGGCCGCTGGCGTCCTCTTGCAAAGCAGCAGTGGTCAACTTGAGATCCACGCCATGCCTACCCTGCTCGATCATCTCTTCAGCAACGCTGTTCAACTTGTGCAACTGATCCTGCGCAGCCTCTTCCCGTTCCTTGAACAGGCGCTCTGTATTGACCAATCGCGCCTCGAATTCATCCACTCTCCGGTTGATTTCACTCCTGACTGCAGTAACCGATTCCTGCAGTTGCTCTCGATTACCGGCCTGCTGGTCGAGATCGGTGGCAAGTGAGTTCAATCTTTCTGCGGCCTCATGCTCATCCATATCGAGCACCTGCAATTTCGACTGCAGCCCGCTTATCTCCCCTTTCAATTGGCTGACCGTCTCCTCAAAACGCTCTCTCTGTTCCTCGATTACAGTAGAGATTGAGGTCAATGGATCCGGCAGATCCGCTTGCTGGTCGATGTAACTTGATAGCCGGAGATCAGTGGATGCAAGCTGCTCTTGCAAACTGCGGCTACTGTCAGCCAGGTCACTGCTAAGATGATTGACCCTGTCCTGGAAGGATTCGTGCTTGACCGCTTGTTCATTCAAAGCCCCGTCGATGGAACCGAGGCGCGCTGCCAACTCGCGATCCTTATCCGCCAACAGGGATGTCATATCCTCTTCGGCCTGGTTGAGTTTCCGCTCTAACTCCAGCAGTTGGGACGCATCGGCATTGGAAACCGGTTCAAAATCCTTGACCAGGTTCTCCAGCTTCGACAGACGTTGCTCCAATATCTCGTTCTTGCGCGCCTTATCCTGCTGTTGACTCTCCAGTCTGGCCCCGGTTTCGCCTATGCGATTGGCAAGCTCCAACAGGCGGCGTTCCAACGCCTTCTGCTGACCACCCTTCTCAGTGAGCTGCTGTCTCAGATGCTCAATCTCATCGCGCAGGGGTTGAGCACTCTCCTGCAACAAACGGGAGACCTCCTGTGGCGGTTCTCCCCGTTCAGTCTGACTTTGCGCCTGTTTGTGGCTGAGTTCAGCGATATCGTTCTGCAGGCTCTGAATCTGCGATTCATGATTCGAATCGCTGATCAGGAGTTCACTGCCACTCTCCTCAAGGCGCCTGATATGGGACAGCAAATCGGCGATATCCCGGCGTAGATCATCTGTGTCATTGGCAGTGGTATCTGCCGCCCGGCTGTCATGCTCCAATGCCTGTTTGAACACCTGTTGCTGCTCATGCAGCGATGCCAGCTGCTCGTTCAAATTGTCGATGTTTCGCTGAGTCTCTTGTTGTTCCGGGCGGGATTCCTCGGTGGAACTCAGGTCCGAGGCTTGCAGCTGCAGAGAGTCCAGAAGACTACTCAGCTCTTCCTCTTGCGCGATCAATTGCCCAATCTGACTGTGCATCTCCTGCAGACGCAGTTGCATGCCAGTATTGGCCTCACTCAACTGAACCAGTTTCAACCCTTGATTGAGCTTGTCGTGGGAAACTCGATTGAGCCGGTTGTTCAGATCTGAGAATTGGTCAACCAATCGCTTCATTCTGTCCGCGAGTTTTTTTTTCTTGAGCTTCTTCTTTTTCACCGGCTTTGCTGAGAGATAATCTTAAACAATGAATCTATCTCAATAAAAAATCAGGAATTATCATACTACTTTTAGCATAGATTTGTTCAGGTTGATACTATAAATATCGAAAATACAAATAAGATTCCGCCCGCATGACCGGCCGAGTTCATACGCAAATATGCGGCGCGATTGTTTTATCCTTTCCTGATTACTCATGAGGCTCAGCTATTGAGCCTGTGGTGCAAGCATAATGGAACCTACTGAATAAAAGAGGATTTCATCATGCCGAGAAATACTATTCAATTTCAAAAAGGTCTTGGTTTGCACGATTTTCTGGAACAATATGGGACCGAGGATCAGTGTCGACAGGCATTGTATGATTTGCGCTGGCCGACGGGCTATGTCTGCCCTGAGTGCGGCAACACAACAGGCTGTGAACTCAAAAAGCGTCAGATATATCAATGTCACAAGTGCCATCATCAGACTTCCCTGACCGCCGGCAGCATCTTCCATGGCACCAAGCTGCCGCTGAGAACGTGGTTTCTTGCGATCTATCTGTTGACCCAACGCAAGAAAAGTATCTCGGCGCTGCAACTTTCCCGCGAAATCGGGGTGAACTACAATACGGCCTGGCGACTCAAGCATAAGTTGATGCAGGTGATGATGGAACGTGAGCGTGGAAAAAAACTGGCCGGTCGCATCGAATTGGATGATGCTTATCTCGGAGGCGAGCAAGCCGGTAAGCGTGGTCGTGGGTCGCGCAACAAAATCCCTTTCGTAGCTGCTGTTGAGACGACGCGGGACGGCAGGCCCATGAAAATTCAACTGCGTCGTGTAAGGGGCTTCCGCAAACGTGAAATCGCCCGCTACGCCCGCTCCTGCTTGATGCCTGGCAGCGAAGTCTTTACCGATGGGCTTTGGTGCTTTAGCCCGCATGTTTCATCCGTTTTTAAATTTAGCCGGTGATATGGCCAAGCTTGGATGGTTTGCCCTCACTGGGAACCAAACCTCTATCAAGCCCTGATTTTCCACCCTCCGGGCAGACTCCCCCTTACCCCCATTGTTGATCAACGTGCCGGGGCAGCACTCTGCCGGGCTATCCCGGCTTGAGTCGTGCCGCCACCTGGAAAAACAGCGCCTGATAGGGATAGGTGCTGGAGAGCAGGAAGCGGATCCGTCGCGTGTTGCGAATGATGACCGCCCCGATCTTGAACAGTTTGAGCCGGATCGTGGTCATCTGTGCACGCGCCAGTTCCGTGCCCTTCAGCGCGAGGCGCCGGATGGCCTCCATCAGCACATAGGCCAGACTGGACAGCAGTAGACGAAACTGATTGGCCCACCAGTAATGCGCGCTGGTGCGATCGGCGAACAGCCCCAGTTGCTGCTCCTTGATTCGGTTCTCCATGTCACCACGGGCGCAGTAGAGGTCATCGTAAAGGCGCTGTTTGTCGCCGGCCAGGTTGGTGACGATGAAGCGTGGATTTGGCCCCTTGTCGGTGACCTCCAGTTTGGCGATCACCTTGCGACGCGTCTTCCAGGTGCTGGCGGCATAGTGAAACTGAAAGAATTCCCGCATCTTCATGCCGGTTCGCTTCGCCAGTTCCTCAACCCACTGCATGGGCTCACGGATACACCGCAGCAAGGCGTCATTCTTGGCGATGCCCACGATATAGCCCACAGCGTTGCGCTCGCACCAGCTGAGCATGTGGTGACGGCAAAAGCCGCTATCGCCCCGAAAGATGATACGCACTTCAGGCCAAGCCCGGCGCAGGCGTTTGACCAACAGCGCCAGAATCGCCCAGGCATGCTTGGGCGCATCGATCCGGCTGGGCCGCAGATAACTCACCAGCAGTTGATCGCCACAAAAGACATACAGGGGCAGGAAGCAGTAGTGATCGTAGTAGCCGTGAAAGAAGCGGCCTTCCTGGCGGCCATGCACCGGATCATCCGTGGCGTCGAAATCCAGGATCAGCTCATCGGGTGGTGCATCATATGAGGCAATGAACTGCTCGAGCAGTAGGTTGTGGACATCAACGGCAACCCGGCGATCGACCCGGTTCTCCAGCCGACAAAGTGTCGACTGGCTGCCCAGTACCTCCTCGCGTTCGATCGAGCTCTGTAGGGCCGGGTCGGTGCGTAGTGTCTGATGGTCGTTCAGATCTTCATAACCCAGGCAGAGCCCATAGACTCGCTGGCGCAACAGGCTCAACTGGCTGTGTTCAATATAGCGGGGATCTCGCGGGTCGGGGATGACCGCATCAACCGCCTCGAGCAATCCCAGACGCCTGTCGATCTCACGCAGCAGCAACACGCCGCCGTCCGAGGTGATATCGCCACCGGAAAACTCGGCTTGAACCTTACGGCGTTTTAGGGCTGGAAAATCAAAGGCAGTCTGGGTACAGTTTGTCACAGGCAAAATCCTTTCGATTACAGTGTAAGCAACTGAATTATATCGAAGTATCAGGATTTTGCCTTTTTAATGCGTGAAATATTGGGGTTAGTGGCGTGACAACCGCTGATTGCCATCATAACCCCATGGTGACGGGTGGTGGGCGCCAAAGTGTCCAGTATTCGTGCTTCAAATGGGTAACCACGATGTTGGGTAATGTCAAAAACAGTCTGTTGGGTACTTTTCATGCGATTCGAGATAAACATGTGTCGCGTTATCTTGCTGAGTTCGAATATCGGTTTAACCGCCGTTTCGATTTACCCGCCATGATTGAACGATTGCTTTTTGCCGCTCTTCGCACTCCACCTATGCCATATCGCCTCTTGAGAATGGCTGAGGTTTAGGGGTAATCAGGTATCCTTTAGACTCATGAGGAAAGTTCGCTGCTTTCTTGTAAACCTTCAGGTTAGGATTTTAAATCCCCATAAACAATATCAATCAAAGGGAACAGGATCATGGATAAGATTAAGTATTTGTTTTTCTTTGGATTAGCAGGATTTTTCGGTACGGCTGACGCGTTACCTATCTTCAGTCACACCACAAATGGCCCGGGGTTCTACACGATAAGTGCCGACGGCACAAACGAACCGACCGATCTGGCCCAGCCCGACTCCAACACCGAATGTTCCGGAACCCTCTACCTTCCTTCTGCTGGTGGTGGGCCTGATCGGTATCGGGATAACCCGCTTGCGCCAACGCAAGCCGTAACAGTCAATCCATTAATACGGAAAAAAGGGAGACATCACTCTCCCTTTATTTCTTGACTGAAGTCAGGCGCATGCTGACGAATAGCGTACCCTCACAGGCTCGATCACCGGCGCCGGATCGGATAATCAGGATTCGTACCTGTCTTCAATGGCAATGCCCTTTTCATACTCTTCGATATGCAGGACCTCGGCTATCTGTTTGTGATAGGCAATGTCCGAGGGCCAGTAAAACACATCACCGGTCTCTTTCTCTTCAATCCACCTGGCGGCACCCTCGCTCGATAAGGTAATCAGCTCTTTGATCTTAGCGTTAGAGGGATTTCGATAAATAATCATTTCCTTCTCCTTACGCTTGTTGTCATCCCGAGACGATTATCTCAACCGCGGGCAGCACAAAACAGTGAATAATACCCATCATGTTTGTCAGGTAGTGCACTTACAGTGCTGAGTTGAATGGGTGAAAACCGCTTGATGCCGCATGCCTGATCGGTCTGAGGTCGGGCATTCTCACCAATAGGTTGGAAATGTATTTATCATCTTCCAGGTAAACAGCTGGCAGGTTGACTTATTTTCGAAGTTTTCGGTACTTCTTAAATATCATATTTAGCCCCAATATTTCACGCATTAAAAAGGCAAAATCCTGATACTTCGATATAATTCAGTTGCTTACACTGTAATCGAAAGGATTTTGCCTGTGACAAACTGTACCCAGACTGCCTTTGATTTTCCAGCCCTAAAACGCCGTAAGGTTCAAGCCGAGTTTTCCGGTGGCGATATCACCTCGGACGGCGGCGTGTTGCTGCTGCGTGAGATCGACAGGCGTCTGGGATTGCTCGAGGCGGTTGATGCGGTCATCCCCGACCCGCGAGATCCCCGCTATATTGAACACAGCCAGTTGAGCCTGTTGCGCCAGCGAGTCTATGGGCTCTACCTGGGTTATGAAGATCTGAACGACCATCAGACACTACGCACCGACCCGGCCCTACAGAGCTCGATCGAACGCGAGGAGGTTCTGGGCAGCCAGTCGACACTTTGTCGGCTGGAGAACCGGGTCGATCGCCGGGTTGCCGTTGATGTCCACAACCTACTGCTCGAGCAGTTCATTGCCTCATATGATGCACCACCCGATGAGCTGATCCTGGATTTCGACGCCACGGATGATCCGGTGCATGGCCGCCAGGAAGGCCGCTTCTTTCACGGCTACTACGATCACTACTGCTTCCTGCCCCTGTATGTCTTTTGTGGCGATCAACTGCTGGTGAGTTATCTGCGGCCCAGCCGGATCGATGCGCCCAAGCATGCCTGGGCGATTCTGGCGCTGTTGGTCAAACGCCTGCGCCGGGCTTGGCCTGAAGTGCGTATCATCTTTCGGGGCGATAGCGGCTTTTGCCGTCACCACATGCTCAGCTGGTGCGAGCGCAACGCTGTGGGCTATATCGTGGGCATCGCCAAGAATGACGCCTTGCTGCGGTGTATCCGTGAGCCCATGCAGTGGGTTGAGGAACTGGCGAAGCGAACCGGCATGAAGATGCGGGAATTCTTTCAGTTTCACTATGCCGCCAGCACCTGGAAGACGCGTCGCAAGGTGATCGCCAAACTGGAGGTCACCGACAAGGGGCCAAATCCACGCTTCATCGTCACCAACCTGGCCGGCGACAAACAGCGCCTTTACGATGACCTCTACTGCGCCCGTGGTGACATGGAGAACCGAATCAAGGAGCAGCAACTGGGGCTGTTCGCCGATCGCACCAGCGCGCATTACTGGTGGGCCAATCAGTTTCGTCTACTGCTGTCCAGTCTGGCCTATGTGCTGATGGAGGCCATCCGGCGCCTCACGCTGAAGGGCACGGAACTGGCGCGTGCACAGATGACCACGATCCGGCTCAAACTGTTCAAGATCGGGGCGGTCATCATTCGCAACACGCGACGGATCCGCTTCCTGCTCTCCAGCACCTATCCCTATCAGGCGCTGTTTTTCCAGGTGGCGGCACGGCTCAAGCCGGGATAGCCCGGCAGAGTGCTGCCCCGGCACGTTGATCAACAATGGGGGTAAGGGGGAGTCTGCCCGGAGGGTGGAAAATCAGGGCTTGATAGAGGTTTGGTTCCCAGTGAGGGCAAACCATCCAAGCTTGGCCATATCACCGGCTAAATTTAAAAACGGATGAAACATGCGGGTTAGTACTTCATAATACATTTACCATCTGATTTTTTTTCGTTTTTTTTGCATTTTAAATCTTTTCCTGATTACTCATGAGGCTCAGCTATTGAGCCTGTGGTGCAAGCATAATGGAACCTACTGAATAAAAGAGGATTTCATCATGCCGAGAAATACCATTCAATTTCAAAAAGGCCTTGGTTTGCACGATTTTCTGGAACAATATGGGACCGAGGATCAGTGTCGACAGGCATTGTATGATTTGCGCTGGCCGACGGGCTATGTCTGCCCTGAGTGCGGCAACACAACAGGCTGTGAACTCAAAAAGCGTCAGATATATCAATGTCACAAGTGCCATCATCAGACTTCCCTGACCGCCGGCAGCATCTTCCATGGCACCAAGCTGCCGCTGAGAACGTGGTTTCTTGCGATCTATCTGTTGACCCAACGCAAGAAAAGTATCTCGGCGCTGCAACTTTCCCGCGAAATCGGGGTGAACTACAATACGGCCTGGCGACTCAAGCATAAGTTGATGCAGGTGATGATGGAACGTGAGCGTGGAAAAAAACTGGCCGGTCGCATCGAATTGGATGATGCTTATCTCGGAGGCGAGCAAGCCGGTAAGCGTGGTCGTGGGTCGCGCAACAAAATCCCTTTCGTAGCTGCTGTTGAGACGACGCGGGACGGCAGGCCCATGAAAATTCAACTGCGTCGTGTAAGGGGCTTCCGCAAACGTGAAATCGCCCGCTACGCCCGCTCCTGCTTGATGCCTGGCAGCGAAGTCTTTACCGATGGGCTTTGGTGCTTTAGTGGCGAGACAACCGCTGATTGCCATCATAACCCCATGGTGACGGGTGGTGGGCGCCAAAGTGTCCAGTATTCGTGCTTCAAATGGGTAAACACGATGTTGGGTAATGTCAAAAACAGTCTGTTGGGTACTTTTCATGCGATTCGAGATAAACATGTGTCGCGTTATCTTGCTGAGTTCGAATATCGGTTTAACCGCCGTTTCGATTTACCCGCCATGATTGAACGATTGCTTTTTGCCGCTCTTCGCACTCCACCTATGCCATATCGCCTCTTGAGAATGGCTGAGGTTTAGGGGTAATCAGGAATCTATTTGTGTCCGCCATAGCATGTCAACTGGTCCTGTAGTTTTGCCAATCACCCATAGTGTGAAACATCTCTTCATCAGTGCCCACTATACAGACACTCCCAGCTGTATCCTGAACTGAATTCGAATTACCCTTAACGATTCTACTCCGGACATGAAACCTGATGGTTGAGGTTGTTTACTCACCGCCCTTTGTTCACTTGTCCAATTCCATAGTGGTGATACGAAACTGTTTGTCACGGCCTTTTTTTACCGTAAAGTTAACCTTGTCATTTGGTTTGAATCCAGACAAGTCGACCCGTCTTGTAACCTGCAAGTCCATTGTCATCCCCATCCAGTTGAGCTCGGGAATTGGTTGGTGTGTCAGATTGACGGTTTTGTTTTCCCTATCGATTTTGTGTAACACGCCTTTCCCCATACCCTGATTAGCGCTACTCGTCATTTCACCGTGACCATGCAGACTATGGTCGCTTTGGCTGTCACCTAAAACTGGAGCAGCGATAATCACACCGGCAAACACAATTGAGATCAATTTTATTAATTTGTTCATGCTCGTTATCCTCTTAGGGTAGTCTGGATGAGTATTCATCGATTTTTACAGAAGTCGGTACAGTCTCGGGTAGCCGGCGTGCTTCCCAGATTAGATAGATCACAGGAACCACGATAAGGGTCATGACGGTAGTGCTGACCATACCGCCCACCATTGGCAAAGCAATTCGTCGCATGACATCCGAACCGGGACCCTCAGTGAAAAATATCGGTAACAAGCCGGCGATGATGACTGAAACGGTCATAAGCTTTGGCCTGACGCGTAAAGCGGCGCCCGCCATTATGGCGGCAAACAATTGATGCCGGTCCAACGGTGGTAGCGTACGCACCTGCTGATCGATATAGAGCAGCATTACCACTGCAGTCTCCACAGCGATGCCGCCGAGTGCTATAAAACCGACCGCCACGGCCACTGAAAGATTGTATCCTGCAAGATAGACCGACCACAGACCACCCACCAGGCCGAACGGTAAGGCGGTCATTACCATTACCGCACGATCGGTGCGTCCAAAATGGATCATCAGGAGTACTAGGATAATGGCGACAGCTCCGGGTATCGCGATTTTCAAGTTGCTTCTCGCCTCAAGCATCTGTTCGTATTGGCCGGACCAGGTAACAGCGTAACCCTGCGGTAACGTAACTTGATCAGCCACAAGCTCACGCGCTTCTTCCACATAACCGCCGATATCACGCTCACCAATATCCACAAATACCCAACCGGTTAATCTGGCATTCTCCGACTTGATCATCGGAGGGCCTTCGGTATATTTTATTTCGGCCAGTTCGCCGAGAGGAATATGCATACCGCCAGGTGTCGGCACAAGAACCTCGGAGAGGTCCTGCACAGATTCACGGAACGGCCTGTCATAACGTAGAATGATGTTATATCGCTCCCGTCCTTGCACACTCTCAGCCACTTTCATGCCACCGAGCGCAGTTTGAATGATAGACTGAAACACACCAAGATCGATATTTCTCCGTGCCAATTCATCACGATTTGGTGTGATTTCCAGGTATTTGCCGCCGGTTACCCGATCGGCAAATACACTACGGGTTCCCTCCACATCCTTGACCGCCGCTTCCACATCAAGTGCGATACGCCCGATCTCGTCAAGATCCGCGCCGGAGATTTTTATGCCCACCGGCGTGCGTATTCCCGTTGAAATCATATCCATTCGTATCTTGATGGGATAACCCCAACTGTTAACCAAACCCGGTAACTTCACCTGTTGATCCAGGATCTTGATTAGTTCGTCTATATTCACCTCCGGCCGCCATTGTTCCCTCGGCTTGAGGCGAATCCAACTCTCTATCATCGATATTGGCGCGGGATCCGTAGCTGTATCGGCCCGCCCCAACTTACCGAAAACCTGCTCTACTTCAGGCACGGAACGAATCAAGCGATTGGTCTGCGCCAACACTTCCTTCGCCTTGATGATAGATACACCCGGCAAAGTGGTCGGCATATAGAGCAATTCACCTTCATAGAGGGCGGGCATAAACTCTGAACCAAGCTTGGATAGCGGGTACCACAGACTGGCAATGCCCAACAACGCGATCAGCAGCGTCAACCAACGAATCCGCATGGAAAACTGCAGGACAGGTTTGTACAACGCAACGAAGAGACGATTAAGCGGATTAGCCTCCTCGCGGCGTATTCTGCCCCGAATCAGCCAAAGCATGAGAACAGGTACTATGGTGACCGAAAGCAGGGATGCAAAGGCCATGGCATAGGTCTTCGTATATGCCAGTGGCGAGAATAACCGGAAACTTTCGCCAGTCAGCGCAAAAACCGGCAAAAACGAGACGGTGATGATCAAAAGGCTGAAAAAGAGCCCTGGCCCAACCTCTTTGGCCGATTGCAGGATAGCTGCGTTACGCGCCTTTTGACCCACGGAATCGGGCATGTCACTGAGCTTTCGATGGGCGTTCTCCACCATCACGATTGAAGCATCCACCATTGCTCCGATTGCAATCGCTATGCCACCGAGCGACATGATATTGGCGGTGATACCCTGTGCTGACATCACTGTAAATGCACCCAGCACACCGAGCGGAAGGGTGATGATTGCGACAAAGGCCGAGCGTGCATGTAACAGGAATAGGATGCAGACCAGGGCAACCACGATCCCCTCTTCGACCAGCTTGTGGTTGAGATAATCAACCGCACCCCGGATCAGGGGCGCCCGGTCATACACGGTTCGAACCTCCACACCTTCGGGAAGACCTCGACGCAGAATATCGAGCTTTTCCTTTACTGCCTTGATCACGTTCAGCGCGCTTTCTCCGGAACGCATGACCACGGTACCACCGACCACCTCACCTTCACCGTCCAGTTCCACAACCCCGCGCCTGAGCTCTGGCCCCTCCAGCACTCTGGCAACATCAGTGAGCAATACAGGGGTGCCGTTACGCGCCCGCACTACAACCCTCTGCAAATCCTCCAAGGTTGAGACGTAGCCACGGGAACGGATCATCAGTTCGGTCTCGGCCCGTTCCAATACCCTGCCACCCACCTCCATACTGGCGGCTTTAACCGCCTCGCGTACCCTAACCAACGGGATGTCATAGGCGCGCAACCGGTTTGGATCAATCAGCACTTGGTACTCGCGTACAAATCCGCCAACGGCGGCAACCTCAGATACGCCGGAAACAGTTGCGAGCTCGAAGCGCAAAAACCAATCCTGCAGCGCACGTAATTCGGCCAGATCATAGCGGCCGGTTCGGTCCAGGAGGGCATACTGGTAGATCCATCCCACACCTGTGGCATCGGGACCGAGCCGAGGGGTAGCGTTTTCGGGTAGATCATTCTGTACCGTCGCCAAAGCCTCGGCGACCCGACTACGTGCCCAATAGTCATCCACACCATCCTGAAATATGACATAGACGAAACTCGTTCCGAACATGGAAAAACCACGCACCGCTTCTGTCTTTGGCAGCCCGAGCAAGGTGGTGGAGAGCGGATAAGTCACCAGATCCTCAACAATCTGTGGCGCCTGTCCCGCGAAATCAGTGCGGATAATCACTTGCGTATCGGAGAGATCGGGAATCGCATCCAGAGGGGTGCGATCGATCGCGAGTATACCCGTCACAGCCAAGGCAGTGGTTAATATCAACACGATCAACTGATTGTGAACCGACCAGCTTATTACCCGGGCAATAAAGGACCGGGAGGGATCCTCTCCGACAATATCGCTTGCATCATGCATCGCGATTGCCTCTTCCGAATCGATCTCTGCTCATTGCACCAACGCCCCCTTGCTGCCATCCATATAGGGGCTGAATGCCTGGTCGCCCTGCTGCATCCACAAGCGGCCATCGGTTTCGTCTTTGAATAGTCGCACCCCTTTTTCGCGGTAATAGTCGGTTCTACCATCCAACATCCAAGGCCTTAGTGCACTGACCAAACCATGCAAAGCATTCCGCAAGTCACTCTCCGTCCGCGCCTGTTGGGCATCGTCGATGGCCTCATCAGCATTTTCTAGAACCGGTCCCAACCGTGTACTGCCAAACTCAGGCCACAGCATGTCGCGAATCTCCCGTGCAGGCTGCAACTGCGTGGGATCGACATCGTAACCGTCAGCCAAAGCCTCGTGCAGATAGAGGCCTGCGTCGACCAGATGATCCACCATCGCCATCTGCGCCTTACTCAGGCTTAAGTCGACCAGCTCCAGTTTGAGACGCTGGAGTTTCTGGAAAGACTCTCGTAGCGCACTCTCAGAATCGATGAGAAACTGGCCAGAGACGACGATTCGCTCATCTCCGCCTATTCCATCAACCACCTCGGTATATCCACCGCTGCTCAGTCCGGTACGTACCTTGCGTGGCTGAAAACGACCGTTTCCAAGGGCCACCACCAGATAGGGGCCATCGGCACCGATTAACAGTGCACTATCCGGTACCGCCAATCGACGATCCAACCCTACCTCGAACAACACATCGGCATATGCACCGGGCCGAAGCAGGTTATCCTTGTTATCCAGCTGCAGACGCACTGTACCGGTCCTGCTCGATCGATCCACGGTGGGGTGAATGTAATCGACGCTGGTTTCAATCACCTGGCCTGGAAGATTGGGGAGCATGATACGAACTTGTGTTTCACTGTTGATCGCCACCAGGTCCTTCTCCGCCACGGCTGCATTGATCCAAACCGTGGAGTAATCCTGAATAACTGCCAGGGTCTCCCCGGGCCGCACATAGGTTCCCTCCCTAACCCGTAAATCGCTCAAAGTACCGTCGGCTGAAGCGTAAAAAGGTACTTCTTCCACAACGCTTCGTTTTTTACGCAGAGTAGCGATAACCGACTTGGAAACGCCCAGGGCGCCAAGTCTGATTGCTGCAGACTGGATACGGTTTGCACTTTGTCTTTCCAGAGCACTGAGATAGTCCTGTTGAGCCGCCACCAAGTCCGGACTGAACAATCTGTACAGCAAGTTACCGCGTTTTACCTTGTCACCGACGGCGGTTGCAGCGAGCGACTCTATCCAGCCTGCCACCCTGCTTGATATCTCACTGCGCAATCGTTCGTTCTCCGCCACCACACCATAGGCACGTATGCGACGGCCGAACACTGTGGCTTCGGGTCGTGCGTAACGCACCCCCATGTTCTGGATAGTCTCTGGTGGGATGGTTATCACGGCACGTTCACTGGCCGCATCCTCTTCCTCGATAGCAAGCGCCGGTCCAGACTCCATCCTTACCAAATCCATACCGCATATGGGGCAGCTCCCCATCTCGTCAGCGATATAGTGCGGATGCATCGGGCAGGTATATTTGGTGCCGCTTCCTTGTTCGCCAGCGCCCACCACAGAAGTGAGTAAGTATCCCCCGGCAAAGCCGGGGGCTTTAGTTGTGAACCGCTCGAAGCGGTCTGTAAAACGGAGCCTATTGGCTCCTTGAGCCCCTCAAAGGGGCTGTTACATCAACTGTAACTGATCAATCCTACGGTCTTCCGCTTCCTGCTGCCGTATATACTCCCGAATCACCTGCTCATCCCTGCCTACCGTCGAGGTAAAATATCCCCTGGCCCAGAAATGATGGCCAACATAGTTCCTTTTCCGACCCAGGTAGGTACGGGCTATGTGGATCGCACTTTTACCTTTGATAAACCCAACTACCTGCGATACCGCATATTTTGGTGGTATCGATATCATCATATGAACATGATCAGCCATAACATGCCCTTCCTCTATCAAACTCTCTTTCTGCCTCGCCAGCCGATGAAATACCTCTCCAAGCTCCTGCCTGATCTGCCCAAAAAGCGTCTTCCTCCGGTACTTCGGGATAAACACAATATGGTACTTACACTCCCATCCCGTGTGGCTTAACCTTTCTACTTGTCTCATGGTTTCTCCTTAGCGTGTTGCTTGGCGGCTCACGCTTTGGGGTTACTATGAGACTCCTGTTTCTGTCAAACTGTTGATGCCTCCCCAGCAGAGCTGGGGGGTCTCCATTTTTGTCTAGACAGAGAGCCGTATCGACCTGAGACAGAATATGATATACGCGACAATTGCGCCGCGTTAACAGAGCACATGGAATATCCCCCCACGCATGAGTCGGTTCACCTTTGTGAACAAAAGCCAGCCTTAAGGCCGGAATGCAACTACACGGGGAAAATCTTTGGTGGAGGCGTTTCGACTGGGTGTTCTGAGTGTGGAGCTGCCGCAGTGACAGGGGTGAGAATCACCGATTCGAGTGAGACGAAGACACTTATTCGAGACCTGGAGCATTGCGCAACGAAGCCGCAGAAAACACATCCATTTTCCGCAAAGCTGCTGGATGGGTCTCCGGTATCGTGACAATTAAGATGCTCTGAAGGCGCCTCCATGTTGAATGATAACGGCGATGTATCACCATTTCCGGCGAACTGAGGCCACGACATCGACATCGACATCGACATCGACATCGTCGTATGCAATAGCAGCAACGACAGAATACAGATAACCCAAGGATTTCGGTTGGTCTTCATAGGCATTTATAATGTAAGACAAGTCACTCTAGCGTCAACCCAGAATCGCAGAATTCCAATCAATCTTATCATTCGATCACATATAACAGTATCGTGCCCCGGATTGCTAACCAGATACCGCTTTTACCGAGGACAACCTAATACCACAAATAGTTTCATCCAACTATGAAAAAGAGATTCGGCTCTATCTTGGCTGAGCCTGGCGGCATCGAATCCTACTAACAAGCAGGCTCTAACGAACGCAGCTGATCATCGATTCAACTAAACTTAGAAAAGCGTTAGTATAGGCCGATTTGATCTTACTGTAATTTATTGAATGATAGTACGCAGACTCTGCATCGCCCCGATGCTGGATTGGACAGATCGCTATTGCCGTTATTTTCTGCGCCTGATCTCCAAGCACGTGGTGCTGTATACGGAAATGGTCACCACCGGCGCCCTGCTGCATGGCAATCGGGCGCGGTTCCTCGATTTTGATCCCACCGAACACCCGCTGGCGCTCCAGTTGGGCGGCAGCGATCCGCAAGCCCTGGCCGAATGCGCAAAACTGGGCAGCCATCGGGGCTATGACGAGATCAACCTGAATGTGGGCTGTCCATCGGACAGGGTGCAATCGGGCCGCTTTGGCGCCTGCCTGATGATGACACCCGGGGTGGTCGGTGACTGCGTCAAGGCGATGCGGGACAGCGTCACTATTGATGTCACCGTCAAGCACCGTATCGGTGTGGATGAACGGGACAGCTACCAAGAACTCTGTGACTTTGTCGGCACAGTCTCCGATGCCGGCTGCAGGACATTCATCGTGCATGCCCGCAAGGCCTGGCTGCAGGGATTGAGCCCGAAGCAAAACCGTGAGATCCCTCCCCTTTCATACGGGACGGTTCATAACCTTAAGCACGATTTCCCCGATCTCGAAATCATCATCAACGGAGGAATCACTAACCTTGATCAGGTTGGCGAGCAGCTGACACAGGTGGATGGCGTTATGATCGGCCGCGAAGCCTATCACAATCCCTGGATATTGGCCGAGGCCGACCACCTGATTTTCGGTCAACCCGACTCCACTTTGACCAGACACCAGGTCGTTGAATCACTGATTCCCTTTGTCGAACAAGAATTGTCGGAGGGAACGCCGATCAATCGCATCACACGCCACATACTCGGCCTGTTTCAGGGGCAGCCGGGCGCCAGAATGTGGCGCCGCACATTGAGCGAAGGCTCGCATCTTGAGGCTGCAGACAGTCAATTGCTAAGCCGTGCGGCGGCCCAGGTTGGCGAGACAGTTGAACGACGCAAACTGCTTCATTCTACATCCTGACTGCCGGTGGGTGCGGCGTGCCCCAGCGGCGTATTTTTTACTAGACGACATGATGCAGGCCAACCGAAGCGCCTGTATCTGGCCCAGCAATTCGTCACATAGCGATTCAGGCAGGAGTAAACAATGCACGGTCGGTTTGGCTGATTTGCTGAACGGCCCTGTAAGGCGGCTCACTCAATACAGCCATTCAATTCTTCAACGTATTTCATGCCGTTGTTTTCACACATTGCTTTCATTTCGTTCACAGGAATATCTTTCACACATCCTATGCCTTCAATGATACTACCTCCAATTTTTTCACACTCTTCCATACTTAATTCACCTAAAGAAGACAATGGATCGCTCCCACCGGAACAGCCGATAAGTATCAGCACAGACAAGCAATAAATGGCATTTCTTACGGTCATCATGATTTTCTCATTTCTTTAAACTTCACTTCTTGGTTTCCCCCGCCCCGCGAACCCGATCCGGCTCACTCACGGCCACTCCCAGATCTCTGGCTGTCTTTGCCATCAACAGCGCGATCAGATCGGTGGCATTCGACTGTCCCGACCCCTTTTCACCGCTGACCACCACTTCAGGCACCAGTCGCTTGTCCCGAATCGCATCGGCAAAAGCCTCCGATACAGTGACATAGGCCTCCAGGCGCTTTTCCAGGGCATTGTCCGCCTCCATCAGCATGCGTCTGCGATCAGACTCTGCCTGGGCCAGGGTCTGGATACGCTCCGCCTCGAGCCTGGCGGTCTCCAGTTCAATCTGTTTGCGCTCCAACTCGATCTCCGCTTCCCGCTTCCGGGTGGTTGCTTCGGTCACCTTTTTCACCTGTTCCTGTTCTGCCTCTTTGGCCTTGGTTTCACCGGCGATGACCCGCTCGATCTGCTGTTTCTCCAGTTCGATCTTCTTCTCCGCCTTCTCGGCTTCACCCTGAGCGATAATGCGTTTCTTGCGCTCCTCTTCCTTGCGTGCATTCTGTCTTTCGATAGCCACCTGTGCAGCCGCTTCACGCTGCTCTTTGAGTTTGTCCTTGAATGCGGGGTCGGGATCCACGTCCTGCACATTGGCCTGGACCAGAACGAGCCCGAATTTCTTCAACGGATGGTCCTCTGCATCCTTACGCATCTCCAGGCCGGCGCTGTTTCTCCGTATGCGTACGCGTACATGAACCGTCTGATCCTGCTGAATGGTACGACTGTCGGGTTCGGTTATCGCCAGCGCACCGCTGACGGCGCGTCGCTCATCTATGTCCAACAGGTATATACCATTGCGGATCTGATCCAGCACCGCATTCTCGAAATCGCCACCCTTGCCGCCGATATACTCCTGGGCGGAATACATTCGGCCCGAGTTGCGCATCGCCTCCTGCATGATGGGTATCAATGAGGAGTTGATCAGATTGTCTTGAGAACGGTAGGCGATGGCCATCGGCAGGAATTGCTCGTCGACCTTGGGCATTTGAAAGCGCGCCGTCATGCGCATATTGGCGGTCACCGAATCGTGAAAGCATATCTCCTGCACCGGTGCAGTCCCGGAAAAATCACCCGCCACACCGCCGAACGAGACCGTCAGATATTTCTTGAAAGGAATCGCTTCACCGAAAAAACGTGGATGAAAGCCCGGTTCGAGTACCGCCTGCTGGGTACCCCAGGGATATTGCACCAGATAGCTCATGCCGGGACTGGCATAAAAGATGATCCCCTGGGCGCCGCCAAGCACAAAGCCGATGGCAAGAAGCCCAAACAGGGCCGATGTCCCCATGAAGGGACCCAATTCACGTTGTTTCCGGATGGCGTTATAGACGAATCCCAGGATCGACAGGGTAACAAGCGCCAGACCTGCATAGGTTATAAACTGCATCAACATGCGTGACTCCTTTCCCGATTGTGGTTATTCGTCCCTGTTTCGGCCGCCTGGGATATATCTTGACCGGCAGGAATGTGCAGGCCGCAAATGACTCGATGAACTGAGACAGCTCACAATTCATTATAAACTCATGAGGTCTGAGTTGATTGATTGTGAACAGAGTAATCCAGGAATATAGAGCCAGGGGCTCAACCTACGGATATCGGGTTAAACACTAGCGAGAATTCGCGGTGATTAGCGTTCATTCGCGGCTAAATTATTTTATTGGACCAAATAGGCGGTTGGCACCTCTCTTCTTTTACAGAGAGAACATGCCAACGCCTGATTATGGATTTACTTTACTGCCTGATCCCTTCCACTGAGAGTTCCAGCTGCACGGTTTTCGAGGCCGGTCCCAGATCGAAGGGGATCCCGAAGTCGGCAAGCGCAATCTCGGTGGTACCGAAAAATCCACGTCTGTATCCGCCCCAGGGATCTTTACCGTGTCCGATGTGTTCAACCGCGATCACAACCGGCTTGGTTACCCCGCGCAAGGTGAGATCGCCCTTGAGTTCCGCCTTGCCATCGCCCTTCTCGGTAAAAGCGGTTGAGACGAATGATGCCTTGGGGTATTTGTCCACATAGAGAAAATCCTCGTCCCGCAGATGCTTGTCCCGCTCCCCGTGGTTGCTGTCGATACTGGCCGGGTTGATAGCTACCGATATCTTCGCGACCTGGGGGTTTTTCTCATCATAGCTGAAGTTGCCGCTGAACTCGTTGAAGCGGCCCAGCAGCCAACTGTAACCAAGATGCTTGATGCGGAACTGTATGAAGGCATGGGCACCTTTTGTGTCGATTACATACTCTTCCGCGTTAAGTGGTGTCACAAAAATAAAACTCGCTGCTATCAATGGTATTAAAAGTTTTCCTGATTACCCCTAAACCTCAGCCATTCTCAAGAGGCGATATGGCATAGGTGGAGTGCGAAGAGCGGCAAAAAGCAATCGTTCAATCATGGCGGGTAAATCGAAACGGCGGTTAAACCGATATTCGAACTCAGCAAGATAACGCGACACATGTTTATCTCGAATCGCATGAAAAGTACCCAACAGACTGTTTTTGACATTACCCAACATCGTGGTTACCCATTTGAAGCACGAATACTGGACACTTTGGCGCCCACCACCCGTCACCATGGGGTTATGATGGCAATCAGCGGTTGTCACGCCACTAAAGCACCAAAGCCCATCGGTAAAGACTTCGCTGCCAGGCATCAAGCAGGAGCGGGCGTAGCGGGCGATTTCACGTTTGCGGAAGCCCCTTACACGACGCAGTTGAATTTTCATGGGCCTGCCGTCCCGCGTCGTCTCAACAGCAGCTACGAAAGGGATTTTGTTGCGCGACCCACGACCACGCTTACCGGCTTGCTCGCCTCCGAGATAAGCATCATCCAATTCGATGCGACCGGCCAGTTTTTTTCCACGCTCACGTTCCATCATCACCTGCATCAACTTATGCTTGAGTCGCCAGGCCGTATTGTAGTTCACCCCGATTTCGCGGGAAAGTTGCAGCGCCGAGATACTTTTCTTGCGTTGGGTCAACAGATAGATCGCAAGAAACCACGTTCTCAGCGGCAGCTTGGTGCCATGGAAGATGCTGCCGGCGGTCAGGGAAGTCTGATGATGGCACTTGTGACATTGATATATCTGACGCTTTTTGAGTTCACAGCCTGTTGTGTTGCCGCACTCAGGGCAGACATAGCCCGTCGGCCAGCGCAAATCATACAATGCCTGTCGACACTGATCCTCGGTCCCATATTGTTCCAGAAAATCGTGCAAACCAAGGCCTTTTTGAAATTGAATGGTATTTCTCGGCATGATGAAATCCTCTTTTATTCAGTAGGTTCCATTATGCTTGCACCACAGGCTCAATAGCTGAGCCTCATGAGTAATCAGGAAAGTTTTTTCATCGGATTCTCCATCTGTCTATTGATACAATCTTTCAGTTTAGGAGCGGTTGGCGGTTATCTTTCGTAGCAGCGACAGGGATGTCGCGGTAGCCCCGTCAGCATATGGATGTGCTGTTGGGGCAGCGTAGAAAGATGACCGCCAACCGCGTGGAAGTTGGGCAATACTCCTTAACAATTTGTTTATAAAATCCATTTCAGTCATTTCCCCTTGTATGGGATCTACTGACTTAATGCTGACGGGGCTACCGCGGCATCCATGCCGCTGCTGCGAAAGACCGTCATCAGTCGCTCGTTAAACTGCTTGTTTGTAGTTTGCAAACAATTGTTCAACCAATTTTTCTTCCCCGTACCAATTGTTGCGTGATAGTTGCAACCCTGGCACCGTAGGCCTCCGCAGTTGCGATATCCCCTGATGATGGCGCATCACCCGGGTCCACCTGAAAACTTGCCGCCATCGGCCCCGAATAGGAGCCGATCCGATTCATCACCTCCGGCCCGGGACCTTCGATGCGATTCATCGAATCCGGATCGCTGGCGGCCGGGTGCATGCCCAGGCTGACGTAGATCATCCCCTGCTGCATCGCATTGATCATCAGCCCCACCAGGGTATTCAACTTATCCCCGGAATAGGAACTGGAGTTGGTAAAGGCGCCCGCCACCTTATCCTTCCAGGATTGGGTGAACCACTTGGCCGCCGCGGTCTCAAGGAACCTCTTCATCTCCGCCGACATGCTTCCCATATAGGTGGGCGTACCGAAGATGATCCCGTCCGCATCATCGAGACCGTCCAGATCGGCGCCGGCCTCTTCCGCGGTGAGCAACACGGCCTCCACGCCATCGATTGATGCGGCGCCTTTGTGCACTGCCTCCGCCTGCAGCTTGGTATGGCCGAAGCCACTGTGATAGACGATTGCTACTTTTATCATCCGATTCTCTCCTCCGAGGTCGTGTCAGATCCCCAGCATGCGCTTGAGGCTCCGGTCATGGTCAAAAAAGTGGTGTTTCAGGGCCGCCAGGGTGTGCAACAGGCTGAGCAACACGATGCCCCAGGCAAGATAGAGGTGGATCTTGCCGGCGATGTCCTCCTGTCCGTCGATGCCGCTCAGGGTTGCCGGAATCTCGAACCAGTCAAATACCTCCAGCGAACGGCCATCCGCGGTGGTAATCAGATAGCCGCTGATCATGACGATGAGTATCAGCAGATAGAACAGCCAGTGCACCAGGGAGGCTGCCCATCGTTCATAGGGTTTATGGGTGGGCAGATGGCCGGGACGCGGCGTGATGAAGCGCCATGCAAGGCGTATCAAGAATACGAAGAAGAGCATCACGCCGATGCCTTTATGCCACCAGGGTCCAAGCTGATACCAGGGATCGTAGTAGCCAAGATCGCGCATCCACAAGCCCAGACCGAACAGGCCGTAGACCGTCAGGGCCACCAGCCAGTGCAGCAGAATGGCAACCAGGCCGTAATTCTCCCTGTCATTGGCCAGGCGCATCAGAAACGCCCCTCCTGGTAGTCGTTGAAGGCCTGCTGCAGCTCCGCTTCGCTGTTCATGACGAAGGGGCCGCGCCGGGCGATGGGTTCGTGCAGCGGCTGGCCTGCCACCAGCAGTAAACGACTCCTCTCCTGCGCGGTAATTCCAACACTATCGCCCTGACCCAGTACCGCCAGGCTATTTACCTCCAGTTCAATTCCATCGATTGAAACCGTCCCTTCGATGAGGTAGACAAAGCCATTATAGTTTTCCGGCAAGGGCTCTTCGAAGCGGGTACCGGAAGGCAGTGAGATATCGTAAAAAAGAGCCGGTGTCACCAATTCACTCACCGGTCCTCTCGTCTGCCGGGATGTCTGCCCGGCCACCACGCGCACCTCGACACCATCACTCCGCGCCTCCAGCGGTATCGCCTGGCGATCGAACTCCTGATAGCGTGGATCGATCATCTTCTCTCCGGCCGGCAGATTGACCCAGAGCTGGAAACCGGACAACAGGCCATCCTGCTGTTGCGGCATCTCGGAGTGAATCACACCCCGCCCGGCGGTCATCCATTGCACACCCCCCGTCTCGAGAAGACCGGTATGACCAGCATTGTCACGGTGCTCCACCCGGCCGGCCAAAAGATAGGTCACCGTCTCGAAGCCCCTGTGAGGATGGGGAGGAAAACCGCCGATATAGTCATCGGGATCGTCGGACACAAAGTGGTCCAGGAGCAAGAATGGATCGAACTGGGGCAACTGCGGTCCGCCGATAACCCGGGTCAGGCGCACGCCGGCGCCATCGGAAGTCTCCTGACCGACAACGACTTGCTTAATCCCCCGTCTGTTGTTAACAAGCTGTTCCATGACAGCCTCCTCGCAAAAAATGCATAGTGTTTTAATCAGTTATTAGCCAGTTTAGGTTGTCAATTACGAAGATAAAGACCACAATTCAGGAAACACTGTTGCATAATTTGGAACAATGGACCGATTAGAGTGCTTAGCCCCAATATTTCACGCATTAAAAAGGCAAAATCCTGATACTTCGATATAATTCAGTTGCTTACACTGTAATCGAAAGGATTTTGCCTGTGACAAACTGTACCCAGACTGCCTTTGATTTTCCAGCCCTAAAACGCCGTAAGGTTCAAGCCGAGTTTTCCGGTGGCGATATCACCTCGGACGGCGGCGTGTTGCTGCTGCGTGAGATCGACAGGCGTCTGGGATTGCTCGAGGCGGTTGATGCGGTCATCCCCGACCCGCGAGATCCCCGCTATATTGAACACAGCCAGTTGAGCCTGTTGCGCCAGCGAGTCTATGGGCTCTGCCTGGGTTATGAAGATCTGAACGACCATCAGACACTACGCACCGACCCGGCCCTACAGAGCTCGATCGAACGCGAGGAGGTACTGGGCAGCCAGTCGACACTTTGTCGGCTGGAGAACCGGGTCGATCGCCGGGTTGCCGTTGATGTCCACAACCTACTGCTCGAGCAGTTCATTGCCTCATATAATGCACCACCCGATGAGCTGATCCTGGATTTCGACGCCACGGATGATCCGGTGCATGGCCGCCAGGAAGGCCGCTTCTTTCACGGCTACTACGATCACTACTGCTTCCTGCCCCTGTATGTCTTTTGTGGCGATCAACTGCTGGTGAGTTATCTGCGGCCCAGCCGGATCGATGCGCCCAAGCATGCCTGGGCGATTCTGGCGCTGTTGGTCAAACGCCTGCGCCGGGCTTGGCCTGAAGTGCGTATCATCTTTCGGGGCGATAGCGGCTTTTGCCGTCACCACATGCTCAGCTGGTGCGAGCGCAACGCTGTGGGCTATATCGTGGGCATCGCCAAGAATGACGCCTTGCTGCGGTGTATCCGTGAGCCCATGCAGTGGGTTGAGGAACTGGCGAAGCGAACCGGCATGAAGATGCGGGAATTCTTTCAGTTTCACTATGCCGCCAGCACCTGGAAGACGCGTCGCAAGGTGATCGCCAAACTGGAGGTCACCGACAAGGGGCCAAATCCACGCTTCATCGTCACCAACCTGGCCGGCGACAAACAGCGCCTTTACGATGACCTCTACTGCGCCCGTGGTGACATGGAGAACCGAATCAAGGAGCAGCAACTGGGGCTGTTCGCCGATCGCACCAGCGCGCATTACTGGTGGGCCAATCAGTTTCGTCTACTGCTGTCCAGTCTGGCCTATGTGCTGATGGAGGCCATCCGGCGCCTCGCGCTGAAGGGCACGGAACTGGCGCGTGCACAGATGACCACGATCCGGCTCAAACTGTTCAAGATCGGGGCGGTCATCATTCGCAACACGCGACGGATCCGCTTCCTGCTCTCCAGCACCTATCCCTATCAGGCGCTGTTTTTCCAGGTGGCGGCACGACTCAAGCCGGGATAGCCCGGCAGAGTGCTGCCCCGGCACGTTGATCAACAATGGGGGTAAGGGGGAGTCTGCCCGGAGGGTGGAAAATCAGGGCTTGATAGAGGTTTGGTTCCCAGTGAGGGCAAACCATCCAAGCTTGGCCATATCACCGGCTAAATTTAAAAACGGATGAAACATGCGGGTTAGAGAGCTTCGTCGCCGTGGTCGAGTCGGGTCAGTTCAGCGCGGCCGCGGAACGCTTAGGATTAGGTAAATCGGTCATCAGCCGACGGGTTTCGGAGCTCGAGGAGTATCTGGGCGCCCTACTGATCCAGCGCACCACACGCCGTCTATCCCTCACGGATGCCGGCCGCACCTTCTACCCAAGGGCGATTCAGTTGCTGGAAGATCTGGCGGATGCGGAGCAGTCTGTCTCCAGCGCACAGCACGCCTTGAGTGGCCGAATCCGCCTGGCCGCCCCACTCTCTTTCGGCCTGATGCATCTGGCGCCCGCGCTCAACAGCTTCATGAGCAGGCACCCCGGGGTAATACTGGATATGGATTTCAACGACAGCCAGGTCGACCTGATCCAGGAGGGTGTCGACCTGGCACTGCGTATCGGTCAGCTTGAGGACTCCACCATGGTCGCCCTGCCCCTGGCGCCGATCCGCACGATACTCTGCGCCAGTCCGGGTTATCTCGCCCGCTACGGTACTCCGGAGACACCGCAAGCACTGACCGGTCATCAGTGCCTCTGTTATTCAAATCTGCCGGAACCGCAAAAATGGCACTTTGTCGACCGTAAAGGTGTGGCACACACCGTGCGTGTGGAAAACAGAATGCTGGCCAACAACGGCCAGATCATCCTCGAGGCCGCCGCATCGGGACACGGTATCTGCCTCTCCCCCACCTTCATTGCCTACCGGACCATCCTCGAGGGCCGCCTGGTTCCGGTCCTGGCGGACTACGAACTCCCCACGGCGACCGCCTACGCCATCTACCCGAACCGTCGTTTCATACCCCAGCGGGTCAGGGTTCTGGCTGAATATTTTCGTGAACTGTTTGGCGAGCGGCCCTATTGGGATGAAGGATTAATCTAGATTTCCGGATGGTACAAACCGGGTATTGCGCCATTATCACCCGCATAGAGCAGCACGGATTCGTTGTTGAATTCTCCCGGAAGCCTGACTTTGTACCACTGCACCCCGCCATCCCGTGTAAAAAACAGACTCTTGCCGACAACCGGGCCCCAGTAGACACGCGGTGAGCCGGAGGATGAGTCCTCATACACTTCCTGACAGCGCGTCAGCGCCATCATCACATCCTTGTCTTCAGGAGACTTACCGATATAGACCACGTTTTCAACTCTTCCCTCCCAGACAGGCAGTGATTCACAGGCCTGATCAAAGGGTGCATTCATGGCGTGCGACCAAGTCATACCGCCATCTGAGGAGAGATGGAAAGCTAAGCCATTATGATAATCAGCAAGTGACTCGGAACGCAGATCCACCCAACCGAGTAACCGCTCATCCCCTAGGTATTCAAAGTGCTGGATACAATAAGTAACCTTATTGTCAGGATCATTCGGATCGCCGCATTCAGAGGAAAAGTCTGTCAACGGATAACCTGATTACCCCTAAACCTCAGCCATTCTCAAGAGGCGATATGGCATAGGTGGAGTGCGAAGAGCGGCAAAAAGCAATCGTTCAATCATGGCGGGTAAATCGAAACGGCGGTTAAACCGATATTCGAACTCAGCAAGATAACGCGACACATGTTTATCTCGAATCGCATGAAAAGTACCCAACAGACTGTTTTTGACATTACCCAACATCGCGTTTACCCATTTGAAGCACGAATACTGGACACTTTGGCGCCCACCACCCGTCACCATGGGGTTATGATGGCAATCAGCGGTTGTCACGCCACTAAAGCACCAAAGCCCATCGGTAAAGACTTCGCTGCCAGGCATCAAGCAGGAGCGGGCGTAGCGGGCGATTTCACGTTTGCGGAAGCCCCTTACACGACGCAGTTGAATTTTCATGGGCCTGCCGTCCCGCGTCGTCTCAACAGCAGCTACGAAAGGGATTTTGTTGCGCGACCCACGACCACGCTTACCGGCTTGCTCGCCTCCGAGATAAGCATCATCCAATTCGATGCGACCGGCCAGTTTTTTCCACGCTCACGTTCCATCATCACCTGCATCAACTTATGCTTGAGTCGCCAGGCCGTATTGTAGTTCACCCCGATTTCGCGGGAAAGTTGCAGCGCCGAGATACTTTTCTTGCGTTGGGTCAACAGATAGATCGCAAGAAACCACGTTCTCAGCGGCAGCTTGGTGCCATGGAAGATGCTGCCGGCGGTCAGGGAAGTCTGATGATGGCACTTGTGACATTGATATATCTGACGCTTTTTGAGTTCACAGCCTGTTGTGTTGCCGCACTCAGGGCAGACATAGCCCGTCGGCCAGCGCAAATCATACAATGCCTGTCGACACTGATCCTCGGTCCCATATTGTTCCAGAAAATCGTGCAAACCAAGACCTTTTTGAAATTGAATAGTATTTCTCGGCATGATGAAATCCTCTTTTATTCAGTAGGTTCCATTATGCTTGCACCACAGGCTCAATAGCTGAGCCTCATGAGTAATCAGGACGGATAATAACTGGCGCCCCCATCGTCAGTTCGAACCATGATTGAGTCAAATGGAAAGTCACCACCTTCCCGTCCCCCGGGCGGATCGCCCTCAAGGTACCCGGCAAAACCAAAAGATGAGCTACCCAGGTAGTCTAGCTCCGGCAATCCCCCGGTACCCAGCCCCGGGGCGCCTATCCAGCTTCCCGGTGCACCTAAGGCATTGGATTGATAAAGCTGAAACGAGCGTGGTTCACCTCGCTCTTCCGGATGCTGAATCCTAATCCCCGCCAAACTTTGCTCACCTGTATAGACAATGCTTTCATAGACCGAGAAAACATCCGAACCAAGCGCTGCGCCGATGAGTAACGGCTGCCAAGTAAAATCGACAAGCTCCCATGTTTGACCATAGTCCGTACTACGCGCCATACTGTTCTCTGATCTGCCTGTCATGATATTCCCTTCATCATCCATATAATCGATATAGCTGAAGTGAACGAGCAGCTCACCTTCACCCAGATTGATCGCGTTGTGGACCAGTACGCGATTGCCTGTAAACAGGGTCGTATCACTAACGGGCTTGTAAAATGCACCCTTGTAATCCCAGCTAAAGCCCATGTCGTAAGAAGCGGAGACTGTGATGATATTGGGGACGGGCGACTCCCCTTCAACACCATCAACGGAAAAGGCCAAAAGCGGATCCGGATAAAACTCCTTAACTACGATACCCCGCTCTTCACCGACAATACCGTCAAAGATCAAGGTCATCGGTTTAGTCCGATCCCACTGACTGATCGGTATTTGATATGACAGATACTTGTCTTCCTGATCACGCAATACATCTGCTTGGCCAAGCGCCACTTCGTCCCGGTCATGCGGTGCCGCAGACCGTCGTTCACCTTGCAGTGTCTCGTAATAAAGGCTGAAGCGGCCATCACTGAAGTTGAAGGGGGCATTGCCGGGTGTATGCTCACTCGATGCATTGACGATAGTGACACCAAGGCTATCAGTTGTCGTAGAACCGGTATTATATACCCTGGCGCCTGTGACCTTCATTTGACCGCGAAAGAAATAGTTGACCAGACCGGCACTGTAGGCCACGGCGCGGGGAATAAGAAAGGACCTGGCTGTCGCATGCGTTGTCGGATTTAACTCCAGCGTATTCTCGGGATGCGGCAGGAATTCATAGGTTTGCAAATCGTGATGGAATATTGAGAGTGCTGCTGCTTTGTCATTATAACCTGAGCCGACAGAACTGAATTGATCGGTTACCTGATTACCTACATACCACATAACGCCCAAGTCACCATCTATTGGGCTACTGACCACATGATTGTAAGTGATACTATCCGGAATTGGATTTTCATAATAAAAACTGGGAAAGAGGTTGATTTGATCCACTGGCAACAGAGGATTATAGCCATAGATAAAGTTGGTATCCTGGCTGACGAAGTTCCAATTGGAGAACTCCGACATGCCGATGCCCTGCCACTGGCCGCCGGTTCTCCAGAAATCCCTGGCTTTTCTGAATAGATTCAAATCCAGGTCTGGATACCCCACCAATGGCAGTGATCCATAGAAATCCTCAGTGTTGCTTTCATACTCACTGGGATCATGGAACAGCCACGCACCGCAGCGGAATCTAGGGTCCTGATGGGCGTCACAATGGGCATCGTTGCGCACATGGGCGGGCTGCGCCATGTCCTGGAGGTGATGCACCGCATGGCCCATGGCGAGGAAGAGTTTCTGCTCGTTTTCACTGCGCTGCGCCCAGCTGAGTGAACCTTTCGCTGCCAGGAAATACCCCACGGCGTCCCAGAGAGAATAGTCCTGCTCGGCGAAATCGTGCCGCGGTCCGTTTATATCCGGTTTATCCTCGAGCGCCCAGTCCGGAGATTTTTGAACGGGGATTGGTAAAGGATTCATCGGCATGTCATTGACAGGATCATAAAAATGATTTAATGAACGTATTCCTCGGTCCTCAAGTGCGGCGCCACAGTAGAAGTGCCTAATGTTCGCATCTCTTATAACACTACCTGATTACTCATGAGGCTCAGCTATTGAGCCTGTGGTGCAAGCATAATGGAACCTACTGAATAAAAGAGGATTTCATCATGCCGAGAAATACTATTCAATTTCAAAAAGGTCTTGGTTTGCACGATTCTCTGGAACAATATGGGACCGAGGATCAGTGTCGACAGGCATTGTATGATTTGCGCTGGCCGACGGGCTATGTCTGCCCTGAGTGCGGCAACACAACAGGCTGTGAACTCAAAAAGCGTCAGATATATCAATGTCACAAGTGCCATCATCAGACCTCCCTGACCGCCGGCAGCATCTTCCATGGCACCAAGCTGCCGCTGAGAACGTGGTTTCTTGCGATCTATCTGTTGACCCAACGCAAGAAAAGTATCTCGGCGCTGCAACTTTCCCGCGAAATCGGGGTGAACTACAATACGGCCTGGCGACTCAAGCATAAGTTGATGCAGGTGATGATGGAACGTGAGCGTGGAAAAAAACTGGCCGGTCGCATCGAATTGGATGATGCTTATCTCGGAGGCGAGCAAGCCGGTAAGCGTGGTCGTGGGTCGCGCAACAAAATCCCTTTCGTAGCTGCTGTTGAGACGACGCGGGACGGCAGGCCCATGAAAATTCAACTGCGTCGTGTAAGGGGCTTCCGCAAACGTGAAATCGCCCGCTACGCCCGCTCCTGCTTGATGCCTGGCAGCGAAGTCTTTACCGATGGGCTTTGGTGCTTTAGTGGCGTGACAACCGCTGATTGCCATCATAACCCCATGGTGACGGGTGGTGGGCGCCAAAGTGTCCAGTATTCGTGCTTCAAATGGGTAAACACGATGTTGGGTAATGTCAAAAACAGTCTGTTGGGTACTTTTCATGCGATTCGAGATAAACATGTGTCGCGTTATCTTACTGAGTTCGAATATCGGTTTAACCGCCGTTTCGATTTACCCGCCATGATTGAACGATTGCTTTTTGCCGCTCTTCGCACTCCACCTATGCCATATCGCCTCTTGAGAATGGCTGAGGTTTAGGGGTAATCAGGTAACACTATTACACTGATCCTCCCCTCTTTTAGTGATAGTCAATAAACTATTGACATCTTCAGGGATGACCGTATTGAATCCCATCCCTGCCATCAGTTCCTCATTCATCAGCACAGTACGCGACACCACATGGTTTGTAATCGCCTTATGGCTCATCCCTTTGTATGCAAAAACGATGCATGGATGAACCATAATAGCCATCATCATGCCCAATAGTCCTTTATTCCATTTCATTCTTATACTCCATTAAGAACCCTACGGGATCAGGGTGGCACTTCTCGGGATCAATAAATAAGTTCTCAACCAAATAGTTCACCAAAGGCATGTTTGCTGTAGCATGTTCGTCATATTTTTTTTCCCTTTCTTTAATTCTATGCCCAGTCGCCATCACCATTCTCGGTATTCGCAACCAGTGGCATTTCGAGAAAGGCATACCTTGATAGTCGGTCACAATACGGACATTCTTTGACTTTTTAATTTTCTCCAATTCTTTCTCGGATAGGCCAGAAGTTGGCTCTAGGGAAGCTCTGAACAATTGATGCCTTTCAACCTTGATCCATCATTTTTTACTCAAAACACCCGTAAAACATGACAGTCTTCCTGTTTGCCCGCCTGGTTGCTGCCTGTTACCAGCATCCAGGCGCACCTTGCCTGTCATTGCGCCAGTAATGGCCGCTTTGCCAGCACCAGATTCACTAAAGCACATTTGGTGAATACGCAGTGCGCATTCTTTTCCAACCCGCGGTAACGCACCTTGGTGAAACCGAACTGGCGCTTCATTACACCAAAGACATGCTCGACTCTGGCGCGGGTCTTTGACTTGTGCCGGTTGGCTGATTGTTCCGCTTCGCTCAACTGGCGGTTACGGCAGCCTTTTTTCTGCGTAAAGTCTTTTGCCTGAGGAGCGTGTTCTTTTAGTTGTTCTCGCTGACCTGCATAGGCAGAATCTCCCCAGAGACGGGTTTCCTCGCCGTGCAGTAGATCCCCCAGCATCTGTGAATCATGCACATTGGCAGGGGTCACGGCGATCGAGTGAATCAGCTTGGTACGGCTGTCTACGCCAATGTGCGCCTTCATGCCAAAGTACCACTGGTTGCCTTTCTTGGTCTGATGCATGTCCGGGTCTCGCTGCTTCTCTTTGTTCTTGGTCGAACTCGGTGCATTGATAATGGTGGCATCCACTATGGTGCCCCGACTCACTTTCATACCGTTTTCCGCCAGATAGACGTTGACAAGGCGAAACAGCTCATCGCCCAAGTTGTTCCGCTCCATCAGGTGGCGAAACTTGCAGATCGTCGTTTCGTCAGGGACCGGCTCTGCACCCAAGTCTATCCCTACAAACAGACGCATGGCTCTTGAGTCGTAAAGCGCCTCTTCCGCAGCCGGATCGGAAAGCTCAAACCAATGCTGCAGAAAATGGATGCGCAGCATGCGCTCTAGCCCAATGGGCTTTCTGCCGGCTTTCAGCGGTTTTGGGTAGTAAGGGGCGATTGCCTCGCACATCTCGTTCCAGGGAATGATCTCGTCCATTTCATCAAGAAACTGCTCTTTGCGGGTCTTCTTGCGGTATTTTTAGAAGCCACTGGCTTCTAGGCTGTGTTGTTTCATCGCGCTTTTTTGGGGCTGGTGATCAATGTATCGATATTATACGATTCTTGGAATTAATCAGAGATGCCCTAGCTCAATCACGGCGCCATTGAACTGCCAGACCCACCCAGGACCGTAGTAACCCATTTCCGCCCTCCCTAGTCTGGGATTCCAGGAAGAATCATTGTCAATCGACTTGGGGAAATAACCCTTTTTATAGAAACTGAGACCACCATCGCTATGAAAGAAGATGCCCGTCGTTTTGACACAGCCCGGCACCACGAACTCACCATGTTCATCGGTCGTCGTTTCATGGTAATGCGCTGTCGCCATCTCATGATCGCCGCAGTAGGTGCTGGCGATATTCGGCCAGGACCCCACCACGATGGCGTCCTTTAACGGCACCCCGGTTGCCGCGTCCACCACCCAACCGCGGGTTTCCTGGGTAAAATTGTAATATCCCGACGCAGTACAGGCGGACAATAGGGGCAGACAGAAGAGCATGATTAACAGATGGAAGGTTATGGCTATTGCGGCTTCACATCGTTTTCCGGGATATGAAGTTTCATTCATCTCCATGCCGGGACGCCTCCTTCAGATAGCTTGCCGGGTCGGGGTGGCACTGCTTTTGTACTTTTAAATAATTTTCCGCGAGGTATCGTTCCGGCGCCATGGCCGCTTTTCCCGGATCGCGCTCCCGGCGCTGCATTTCCCTGGCCTTATAGAGCAATGTCCTGGGTATCTTCATCCAGTTGCAGTTTTCCTGCAGATAAAGCCGGGGCGAGAGGGTATGGGCGGCCTTCAGCCTTGGGTCGTCTTCGTCACCAACCGCTTCCAGTTCGATGTCTCTGCCGTTCCAGTCCCATTTCCAGCGGCGGTGTTCCTCCGAGTTCATATCGAACTCGACATCGTTAATCCTGTTGGAAACCGCTTTGGGGTAGTAAACCTCTTTGAAGAACAGGATATCCGGCTGATAGGGCGCGAAGTAACCATCAACGCTACAGGGTGGCGCGCAGGCCGGGATCTCAAACCGGCCAGAAGCATCGCTCAATGTCTCGACCAAATGGGCAACGCCGACCGTGCTCCGCCAACGATGATACCCCATTGATTTCGGCCAATAACCCATAACGATCACATCCGCTAGACAAAAATGGAGACCCCCCAGCTCTGCTGGGGAGGCATCAACAGTTTGACAGAAACAGGAGTCTCATAGTAACCCCAAAGCGTGAGCCGCCAAGCAACACGCTAAGGAGAAACCATGAGACAAGTAGAAAGTTTAAGCCACACGGGATGGGAGTGTAAGTACCATATTGTGTTTATCCCGAAGTACCGGAGGAAGACGCTTTTTGGGCAGATCAGGCAGGAGCTTGGAGAGGTATTTCATCGGCTGGCGAGGCAGAAAGAGAGTTTGATAGAGGAAGGGCATGTTATGGCTGATCATGTTCATATGATGATATCGATACCACCAAAATATGCGGTATCGCAGGTAGTTGGGTTTATCAAAGGTAAAAGTGCGATCCACATAGCCCGTACCTACCTGGGTCGGAAAAGGAACTATGTTGGCCATCATTTCTGGGCCAAGGGATATTTTACCTCGACGGTAGGCAGGGATGAGCAGGTGATTCGGGAGTATATACGGCAGCAGGAAGCGGAAGACCGTAGGATTGATCAGTTACAGTTGATGTAACAGCCCCTTTGAGGGGCTCAAGGAGCCAATAGGCTCCGTTTTACAGACCGCTTCGAGCGGTTCACAACTAAAGCCCCCGGCTTTGCCGGGGGATACTTACTGGATTCCCTGTCACCTGATCGGCTACTCGTCCATACACCTGTTCTATGCGCATCTCGCGGCCGACTGGCTTTTGAAAGTAGTACGTAGGTAGTCGGCTACAGGAAGAAAGAACGACCGCAACCAAACAAAAAGCGTATATCCAGAATCCACCAACGATTCGTTGATCGCCTGATAGTGAAAATATCCTTATCATGGTTTTTCCTGATTACCCCTGAGGCTCAGCTATTGAGCCTGTGGTGCAAGCATAATGGAACCTACTGAATAAAAGAGGATTTCATCATGCCGAGAAATACCATTCAATTTCAAAAAGGCCTTGGTTTGCACGATTTTCTGGAACAATATGGGACCGAGGATCAGTGTCGACAGGCATTGTATGATTTGCGCTGGCCGACGGGCTATGTCTGCCCTGAGTGCGGCAACACAACAGGCTGTGAACTCAAAAAGCGTCAGATATATCAATGTCACAAGTGCCATCATCAGACTTCCCTGACCGCCGGCAGCATCTTCCATGGCACCAAGCTGCCGCTGAGAACGTGGTTTCTTGCGATCTATCTGTTGACCCAACGCAAGAAAAGTATCTCGGCGCTGCAACTTTCCCGCGAAATCGGGGTGAACTACAATACGGCCTGGCGACTCAAGCATAAGTTGATGCAGGTGATGATGGAACGTGAGCGTGGAAAAAAACTGGCCGGTCGCATCGAATTGGATGATGCTTATCTCGGAGGCGAGCAAGCCGGTAAGCGTGGTCGTGGGTCGCGCAACAAAATCCCTTTCGTAGCTGCTGTTGAGACGACGCGGGACGGCAGGCCCATGAAAATTCAACTGCGTCGTGTAAGGGGCTTCCGCAAACGTGAAATCGCCCGCTACGCCCGCTCCTGCTTGATGCCTGGCAGCGAAGTCTTTACCGATGGGCTTTGGTGCTTTAGTGGCGTGACAACCGCTGATTGCCATCATAACCCCATGGTGACGGGTGGTGGGCGCCAAAGTGTCCAGTATTCGTGCTTCAAATGGGTAAACACGATGTTGGGTAATGTCAAAAACAGTCTGTTGGGTACTTTTCATGCGATTCGAGATAAACATGTGTCGCGTTATCTTGCTGAGTTCGAATATCGGTTTAACCGCCGTTTCGATTTACCCGCCATGATTGAACGATTGCTTTTTGCCGCTCTTCGCACTCCACCTATGCCATATCGCCTCTTGAGAATGGCTGAGGTTTAGCCCGCATGTTTCATCCGTTTTTAAATTTAGCCGGTGATATGGCCAAGCTTGGATGGTTTGCCCTCACTGGGAACCAAACCTCTATCAAGCCCTGATTTTCCACCCTCCGGGCAGACTCCCCCTTACCCCCATTGTTGATCAACGTGCCGGGGCAGCACTCTGCCGGGCTATCCCGGCTTGAGTCGTGCCGCCACCTGGAAAAACAGCGCCTGATAGGGATAGGCGCTGGAGAGCAGGAAGCGGATCCGTCGCGTGTTGCGAATGATGACCGCCCCGATCTTGAACAGTTTGAGCCGGATCGTGGTCATCTGTGCACGCGCCAGTTCCGTGCCCTTCAGCGCGAGGCGCCGGATGGCCTCCATCAGCACATAGGCCAGACTGGACAGCAGTAGACGAAACTGATTGGCCCACCAGTAATGCGCGCTGGTGCGATCGGCGAACAGCCCCAGTTGCTGCTCCTTGATTCGGTTCTCCATGTCACCACGGGCGCAGTAGAGGTCATCGTAAAGGCGCTGTTTGTCGCCGGCCAGGCTGGTGACGATGAAGCGTGGATTTGGCCCCTTGTCGGTGACCTCCAGTTTGGCGATCACCTTGCGACGCGTCTTCCAGGTGCTGGCGGCATAGTGAAACTGAAAGAATTCCCGCATCTTCATGCCGGTTCGCTTCGCCAGTTCCTCAACCCACTGCATGGGCTCACGGATACACCGCAGCAAGGCGTCATTCTTGGCGATGCCCACGATATAGCCCACAGCGTTGCGCTCGCACCAGCTGAGCATGTGGTGACGGTAAAAGCCGCTATCGCCCCGAAAGATGATACGCACTTCAGGCCAAGCCCGGCGCAGGCGTTTGACCAACAGCGCCAGAATCGCCCAGGCATGCTTGGGCGCATCGATCCGGCTGGGCCGCAGATAACTCACCAGCAGTTGATCGCCACAAAAGACATACAGGGGCAGGAAGCAGTAGTGATCGTAGTAGCCGTGAAAGAAGCGGCCTTCCTGGCGGCCATGCACCGGATCATCCGTGGCGTCGAAATCCAGGATCAGCTCATCGGGTGGTGCATTATATGAGGCAATGAACTGCTCGAGCAGTAGGTTGTGGACATCAACGGCAACCCGGCGATCGACCCGGTTCTCCAGCCGACAAAGTGTCGACTGGCTGCCCAGTACCTCCTCGCGTTCGATCGAGCTCTGTAGGGCCGGGTCGGTGCGTAGTGTCTGATGGTCGTTCAGATCTTCATAACCCAGGCAGAGCCCATAGACTCGCTGGCGCAACAGGCTCAACTGGCTGTGTTCAATATAGCGGGGATCTCGCGGGTCGGGGATGACCGCATCAACCGCCTCGAGCAATCCCAGACGCCTGTCGATCTCACGCAGCAGCAACACGCCGCCGTCCGAGGTGATATCGCCACCGGAAAACTCGGCTTGAACCTTACGGCGTTTTAGGGCTGGAAAATCAAAGGCAGTCTGGGTACAGTTTGTCACAGGCAAAATCCTTTCGATTACAGTGTAAGCAACTGAATTATATCGAAGTATCAGGATTTTGCCTTTTTAATGCGTGAAATATTGGGGTTAGGGGTAATCAGGTGGTTTTTTGAAATTCACACACAAACTCTCGCCTTAACGAAGCTTTACATACTTAATATTCGCCACACCCCAAAGATATCCTGGTGAAATCCGACCGTGAAGACGCGGTTTTCACCGCCGATGTTTCGCACCACATGGACAAAGGAGTGGTCCGTGGCGAGAAATTCGATATGCAACGGTGAATAACTTGCGACGATCTCGGGCATCCTCGGCAGCAGGTAGGTAAACTGCCTTCGGTATTTCTCGCTGCGGCTGGCGCCGATATGTTCCAAGGCCAGACCAAGATTGCCGTTAACGAGGGCATCGTTCATACCGGACCAGTGATTCTCCAACTGAGCGAGTATGCGCGTTTCCGAGATTGTGTTGACGACCTGAGTCAGGGTGTATTGCACGCCATCCACATCCGTTACGATCGCGGTCGGATAGTAGATTCCCTCCGTTTCGTAGACATACAACAGATCCCTCTCGAAGTCGTCGACCAAAGTCTCGTCGATAGTCCCATCGCCTTCGTAGTCGATATCGACCCGAGTGATGGGACTCTCACCTTCGTTGACCAGGCTTAGCCGATTTTCCAATGGTGTCAGGCCACTGCTTTCAGACACAAAAAATCGAATCGGGCTAGAACCAACCCGATTGACGGTCAGGGTCTGGCTCACCTGTTGACGACTCAGTGTGGTCACTAGGGCCTCTATTTCATTGGTGCCCTCGGCAAGCGGTATCCTGGCAACGAATTCACTGCCATAGGGCTCTCCCCCTCTCTCTGCAACAATGCCGTTAACGGTGACACCTATGCCTGCCGGTCCATCTACCGTGCCCTTTACGATGACGTATCCCGATTCGATGTCCGCACCGTTCATCGGCTCAGTTATGTCTATCTGAGGCGGGTTCTGTCTTTGCGGATCGTTAGGATAATAATCGAGATCGTTATCAACACCACCCCCATCCCTGTCAGGGTCCCCGGTGTCGCCGATACCGTCATCGTCGAAGTCGTAGGCTTCGCTTGGATTATTGGGGAAGAGGTCGTTGTCGTCGCTGACGCCGTCGGCATCGATATCGCCGTCGGTCAGATCGGGTGTCACTCTTATTCTAACTGTATCGACCGCCTCCATCTCCCAATCGTTGACTACTGTGAGTTGAAACACCAGATCCGCTTCAACAGCCAAAGCAGGCAGGGCCACCTCAGTTATCGCTTCATGTGGTTTGGTCAACAAGGCCTGCGGACCCTCCGACTGCATCCAACGGAATCGTTCTATCATGCCATGCGGATCATAGCTACCGGAGCCGTCCAGTGTTACCAAGCTTCTCTCCGGACTCTCTTGATCCGGTCCCGCATCGGCCGTCAACTCGGCCCCTTGAGGAAGCAGATACACCTTGACCGGATCGACTTCCGCCACAGCCCGGTTGTTGAAAGCGGACACTATCTTGGTCAAGCCAAAGATCAATTCTACTCGCTCAGTCACGGGCGGAGCCGTGAAAGAGAGGTTCCAACCATGACTCTGCGTCAACTCTACAGGCGGTCCAGCAAGCTGCAACCAGTGGAGACCGGCGCTATCGTCCACACAGCCGGTGATCGGGTTACACTCTGCGGGCACATAAGGCTCTCCCGTCATAGTCACCTGGGATCCCGCCTGCACATAGATATCGTCACCGGCAGTAAACAGCGCTGCTTGATAATCGGGCGTAACTATCCAAAACGGTAGGGTTTCAGGAAAACGTGTGTCGGCGCCATAGAGATCCGTCACACTGAGTTCGATCCCCACACTCGCCAAGCCGGAGACCGTATTTCTATCCGGTAGCTGCACCCTTGGTTGGACTGAATTATCCAGGAATGTCACTGTAGGACCATAGTACTGGCTCCAGCTATAACTTGAGATATAGTCATTGGGATCACGATCATAACTTGATGACGCATCCAATTGAATGATGCTATCCGCTAAGCTTAGGATAGGCTGGTGGTTGATATTTGCATTGGGCTCGCTATTTACTAAGGCATCTCTGATTAATTCCAAGAATCGTATAATATCGATACATTGATCACCAGCCCCAAAAAAGCGCGATGAAACAACACAGCCTAGAAGCCAGTGGCTTCTAAAAATACCGCAAGAAGACCCGCAAAGAGCAGTTTCTTGATGAAATGGACGAGATCATTCCCTGGAACGAGATGTGCGAGGCAATCGCCCCTTACTACCCAAAACCGCTGAAAGCCGGCAGAAAGCCCATTGGGCTAGAGCGCATGCTGCGCATCCATTTTCTGCAGCATTGGTTTGAGCTTTCCGATCCGGCTGCGGAAGAGGCGCTTTACGACTCAAGAGCCATGCGTCTGTTTGTAGGGATAGACTTGGGTGCAGAGCCGGTCCCTGACGAAACGACGATCTGCAAGTTTCGCCACCTGATGGAGCGGAACAACTTGGGCGATGAGCTGTTTCGCCTTGTCAACGTCTATCTGGCGGAAAACGGTATGAAAGTGAGTCGGGGCACCATAGTGGATGCCACCATTATCAATGCACCGAGTTCGACCAAGAACAAAGAGAAGCAGCGAGACCCGGACATGCATCAGACCAAGAAAGGCAACCAGTGGTACTTTGGCATGAAGGCGCACATTGGCGTAGACAGCCGTACCAAGCTGATTCACTCGATCGCCGTGACCCCTGCCAATGTGCATGATTCACAGATGCTGGGGGATCTACTGCACGGCGAGGAAACCCGTCTCTGGGGAGATTCTGCCTATGCAGGTCAGCGAGAACAACTAAAAGAACACGCTCCTCAGGCAAAAGACTTTACGCAGAAAAAAGGCTGCCGTAACCGCCAGTTGAGCGAAGCGGAACAATCAGCCAACCGGCACAAGTCAAAGACCCGCGCCAGAGTCGAGCATGTCTTTGGTGTAATGAAGCGCCAGTTCGGTTTCACCAAGGTGCGTTACCGCGGGTTGGAAAAGAATGCGCACTGCGTATTCACCAAATGTGCTTTAGTGAATCTGGTGCTGGCAAAGCGGCCATTACTGGCGCAATGACAGGCAAGGTGCGCCTGGATGCTGGTAACAGGCAGCAACCAGGCGGGCAAACAGGAAGACTGTCATGTTTTACGGGTGTTTTGAGTAAAAAATGATGGATCAAGGTTGAAAGGCATCAATTGTTCAGAGCTTCCCTAAATAGACCTGACGCCTCACGAAACTCTCGTCCTTATCCCCTTCGTCATCCATGACCGTCAATAGAAACCGGTATTCAATAGGATTAGAGCTGGTTGCGGAGCCATCAAAAGGTTGATGGATAAATGACGTAACCGAGCTGTCTGGATTGGCGATATCCACTGTTGGTCCGGATAGCTGTTGCCATTGGAATGAGACAATTGAACCGTTTGCATCTGCACTGTCACTACCATCAAGCCTCAATGAATCGTCCAATTGCCAATATCTGAGGGGCGTTTTATAGTGGGTACCGGCATCGGCATCTGGTGGATTATCTGTCGAACTCGTATATGGATTGAAGGTGACAATCACATCATCGGTGGATACGCCACCCCTGTCATCCGTTACCGTCAACCGTAGAGTGTAATCACCAGGTTCATAGACCGAGGCATGATTTATTGGATATTAGCTGTCTCCTCTGAATGATCCGACATAGCCTGGTGAATCGTTAACCGACCATTCATAGGAGACGATTTCCCCATCCGTATCATGACTGTTAGAACCATCAACGATAAGAAAGTATTTACTTGAGCTGATTCTGTCCTCGCCCGCAACAGCAACTGGCGGGCTATTTGGCGGAAGATCTTCCGGGTTGACAACATGTAATGTAACCGTGTTGGTCACTGGCAGGCCGAAACGATCTTCAACCCCCACCTCAAATATCAAGTCAGTCGTAACATCAACTTCCGGCGCCAATATCCTGACCTGTTCCCGATATTGCCTATATTGCAATGTCGCTGGAGGACCGCTGATCTGTCGCCATTGATAACCGGTTGAACTTAAAAAACCATCTTCTTGCTGGAAGGAAAAATAGTGAGAGGCATCTAAAACATGATAGTTGCCTTCAACTATGGTTATTTCATCTACCGGCAAGGATTGAGGAGGCAGATTAGCAAGTACCGTAATAACTATCTCATCTGATGTACTTAACCCACCGTCATCAGTAACGGTTAGACGAAAGCGAAGCTCCGTGTCCTGATCAACCTCGGGCATGCTAACACTGAAAATAGATCTCGTAGCGTTTGCTGCACTAATATTTACTGATGGACCTGAGATTTGCTCCCATAAATAACTGACAATGGAACCATCACTATCACTACTTGATCTGCCGTTAAACTGGTGATAACGCGTCTCTAAGTGCGTTGCATCAGGGCCTGCATCGGCAATCGGGGGGAAATTCCCACCTACTTCGACAGTGATATGTACATCATCCGTTACCCGTGTGCCGCGATTATCTTCAACGATCAGTCTTAATACAATATCTCCAACTGTAGTAGCAACAAAATTCGGTGTGGCACTATTTTTGTCGTTGAGTTAAACTGTCGGTCCACTACGTTGCCACCAGATAAAACGAGATATTTCTCCATCTGGATCCGAACTTGTACTCCCATCCAGTTGAACCATTTCTCCTTCTATGACGATTAAGTCAGGTCCCGCATTGGCAATCGGCGGCTGGTTGTTGTTAACCGCACTACGAACCAGTACGCCATCTCTTGTGACTGCTCCCGATTCATCGATGACAGTCAGGGTAAATGCCAGCTCGGCATTCGCCGGCATCGTAAAGCTCGGTGTCGCCGTCCGACTATCTTGAAGTACCACCGAGGGCCCGCGGTTTTGGGTCCAGATGTATCTGACGATCACGCCATCCGCATCATTACTCGCACTGCCGTCCAGCTGTACCGTCTCACCGGCGGCAACTGTCTGATCGACACCCGCATCGGCAACAGGTGGTTGATTGGTATAAGGTTCAACTCGAATGACAATGCTATCTGTAGCAACTGCACCCGCGTTATCTTCAATCTTCAATGAAAAAGCCAATTCGGCATTAGGCGGTGCTTGAAAGCTGGATACCGCAGTCTGCGAATCAATCAATTGCACATTGGGTCCACGAGATTGATGCCAACGATATTTTATGATCGTACCATCGGCATCACTACTGGCTGTGGCATCAAGTTGCACCAGATCGCCAGTAGCGACTGTTTGATCAATACCCGCATCGGCTTGTGGTAGTATGTTTGTATAAGGATCTGTACGAATAACTACCCGATCAGTTGCCACTTCATTCGTGTCACTGACCAATCTTAGGCCAAACTCAAGCTCTGCGTTTGACGGCGCTTAAAAGCTGGCAATGGCCGTTCTGGCACTCTCAAGAGTGACCACCGGGCCACGTACCTGATACCAGTGAAAACTGGCAATGTTGCCGTCTGTCTCACTACTTGCACTTCCATCTAACTGAACCTGTTCACCTGCTGTAACAATCTGGTCGGGACCGGCATTTACAATCAGTGCGGCATTCAGCTCGCTTACAATGATCAATAGGCATGTAAATATGAGAAGAGGCAGAGTTATGAAAGAAAAATGAGACGATTGTACGGAATGATTGAACATCCTTGTTCACCTACATGAAATCCAGTTCATAACTACGACAGTCCGCCAAAGCAGGCTAAACTGAGGATGAAACTGCTTTACAGAAAATCGGTGGAAATCATAGCCACGGCATTAATAAAAACAAAATGACACAGATCAACAAACCTGCAGTCAATCAGTTCACCATTCTTTTACTGAAACAAGCAGGTCAGCCACCGTTTGGTATGAAACCATTAATCAAAGGATTGATTCAAACATGCCATTGTCTTTGATTAATACAAGCAGTTGTTCGAGTTGCAAGGTACCATCTACATCAGCCATTTTCTGCGATTCCTGGTTTAGTCTAGTCCTGTATCCTTTACACAACTCAATCACCTCTTCCCGACTGTAGCTCTGCTTGACTTGTTCTTTTAGTACTCCAGATACTGCTCCATCAATGGGTGTCACCTCTGCCGAACGTCTGATCATTGCACTGACACCCGTTCCCTCTACAGAGGCAGTCAAGGGACCTGTCTTGGTATATCGCTTACCCTGATATTCGAATTGCTGGCCGATCTTGAGTTGAGGAAAACGCATTATTAAAACCTGTATGTCATCTATCAAATGGGTTCATATATAAAGGAATTACCCCTACCCATGAAGCACAACATGCTATCGCATCAATCGTTGCAGCACAGTGGCCAGCAGTCCGGAAGGTGGAAAGTGTTCGCTGTCGACGACAATTGTCCTTTCCAGTTCCGAGGCGGTTAGCGGCTGGCGTTTCGCTTGCTGTAGCTTGAGTACTGCAAGATCGGCTTCAGAGGCGTCCTGTCCACTGTCACACCTCTCCCGGATACGTTTTTTCAGCAGCGATTCCTCTGCCTGACAGTCGATGATGACCATCGGCGCCTGCTGGTTCGCCGACAGTTGCAGAAACAGCTCTCGTTGCCACTGCGCCAGACTGGTGGCATCGATGATCACTGAAAAACCCGATCGCAGCAGCTGTTTCGCCATGCCTGCCAGATGATTGTAGGTAATGCGTGATGCACGTTCGCTGTAGCGCTCAATTTCAACACCTGAGCCCTCTCGCTCAGGAAACAGACGCCGGCGTTCCACGTCGGATCTTATCCTGATTGCCATCAACTGCTCCGCGAGCCAGCCACTGGCTGTACTCTTTCCCGAGCCGGAGACCCCATGGGTGAGGATAAGCGAAGCGGGCGGATGGCGAATCACCGACTCCGCCAGGCTGAGGAAACTTCGATACTCTTCCAGTTGCCGCTCCCACTGCTCATGCCGCAAGCCCGATTGGGTAGCCCTGATGGCGCTAACCTTGGCCCGCACCGTGGCACGATAGAGCAGATAGAAGCGCAGCAAAGGCAATCCTGCATAATCGTTCGTTCGCTCCAGGTAGCTGTTGAGGAGCTGGGAAGCCGCAGAATTCATCCCGCGATGCTGCAGATCCATGAGCAGGAAGGCGATGTCGCTGAGAGTGTCAATCCAGCGCAGATCGGGATTGAATTCGATGCCGTCAAAGGGTGTGATCTTATTTTCAAACAGTGTGATGTTACCCAGATGGAGGTCACCATGGCATTCGCGGATATGACCTGCATAGTAGCGCTCTTCCATGATGGGTTGCAGAACAGTGCTTTGTTGCTCGGCCCAGGTCTGCAGGACATTCAATCGGTCGATTTCAAACAGCGGCTGTTTCAAGCCCCGTATGAGCCGAAAGTTTTCCAGAATGGGCTGAATGATATGCTCCGGAGTGCCGTAGGGCATACCATGACTGATCGAGGGTATTGAATGATGGAAGTCTGCGAGCAAGCGTGCCAGGTACTCGATCTGTTCTCTGTCCGGCAGCGCGTGACTGAGCAGATCCTGTTGGCGAAACCGGCGCATTTCTACGGCATACTCGATGATCCCCTCATCCGCATCGATTCGCGGCGAGTCCAAAGTGCCTCCAATGCCCACCACCCCCAGGTAGAGGTCTGGCGCCAATCGGCTGTTGAGACGCAGCTCCTCCTCGCAACACTGTCGCCGTTTTTCCAGGGTAGAGAAATCCAGAAATCCGAGATCCAGTGGTTTCTTGATCTTATAGACCCGATCCCCCGCCAAAAGCAGGTGTGAAATATGGGTCTCAATATACTCCACTTCACACTGGGGATCGCCAAAGCATGTCGGACAATGCACCAATCGCGCTATCAGACGATCCTGTATATCTGCTTCTTCATGGTTCAGGGTCATGATTGGTTATGTCCTTGACTAAATATTAGATAGTGCTAATATAGCGTCCAATTTTTCACAGGCTGTTATCGCGATGAATCATTCCATGAATGACACTTCCTGATCCCTATATTTCAGGTGTGGCTGATGGATAAACATAGACAGTTTAGAGGCAAATCCATGAATATCGACCGAATCGTTCTCGCTTTTGCGGGTATTGTAATCCTTCTGAGTGTTGTGCTTTCACACTACCATCACCCCTATTGGCTCTTCCTGACCGCCTTCGTTGGACTCAATCTTTTACAATCCGCATTCACCGGATTCTGTCCATTGGCTACAATTCTAAAGAAGATGGGCAGGCAGAGCGGCTCCGCATTCTGATTGAATGTCCATCACCAGTTAAAGGGCGATCCGCCCTCTCCTTCGGTTGGCATGGCGCATGGATGCGCCAGATCCACTACCCTATTCACGCTCCGATTCATCCACATCCACAGGTTCCGCCCGCAGATCGTGTGCCGTCGCGGCAGTAACCCGTACCTCTATAAAGTCCCCAGATTGCAGATCCCAGGCGCCGGGAATGAATACCCTTCCGTCGATTTCGGGGGCATCCGCAGCACTCCGGGCCACCACCTGCTTATCCCTGACCTCATCAACCAGAACCACCATCCTGTTACCTAGTTTCGCCTGTAATCTTTCACGGCTGATCTCCGCCTGTACCTGCATGAACCTGGCGCGACGCGCCTCTTTGATCTCGTCCGGCACTGGATCCGGCAGATCATTGGCCTGGGCTCCCTTAACGGGTGAGTAGGCAAAACAACCCACCCGATCGAGCTGTGCCTCGCGCAGAAATACCAGCAGTTCTTCGAATTCCGCCTCTGTCTCACCGGGAAATCCGACAATGAACGTACTGCGCAGGGTCAGATCCGGGCACTCCCGGCGCCAGCGCTCAATCCTGCCCAGTACTTTCTCAGTTGCAGCCGGCCGTTTCATGGCTTGCAGAACCCGTACATTGCCGTGTTGCAGCGGCATATCCAGATAGGGCAGGATATGGCCCTCCGCCATTAATGGGATCAGGTCATCCACATGAGGATAGGGATAGACATAGTGGAGTCTTATCCAGGCCTGCAACTCCCCAAGGGCAGCGGCTAAGGATGCCAGTTTCGTAGCTACCGGCCTGCCCTGCCAAAAATCGGGCCGGTACTTGATATCCACGCCATAGGCACTGGTGTCCTGGGAGACGACCAGCAGCTCCCTGACTCCCGATTCGACCAGCCGCTGGGCTTCGAGCATGACTTCCCCCAAAGGCCGGCTCACCAGGGGACCGCGCAGATCAGGAATGATGCAAAATCTGCAGCTGTGATTACACCCTTCAGAGATCTTCAGATAGGCATAGTGCCCGGGGGTCAGTTTTATACCCTGCGGTGGAACCAGGCTGGTAAAAGGATCATGGGGAGGCGGAAGCTGCCGGTGTACAGCAGCCATCACCTCCGCATAGGCGTGGGGCCCCGTTACCGCCAACACCTGCGGGTGTGCATCTCGAATACGCGCCTCATCCTTCCCCAGGCATCCGGTCACGATGACCCTGCCGTTCTCCTCCAGCGCCTCGCCGATTGCCTCAAGAGACTCCTCCACAGCCGCATCGATAAAACCGCACGTGTTCACCAGCACGAGATCCGCGCCGGCATAACTGGTGGAAAGCTGATACCCTTCCGCCCGTAGTCGACTCAGTATCTGCTCCGAATCGACCAGGTTCTTGGGACAGCCCAGGCTGACAAAACCGATCTGTGGGGGTATTTCATGCATCATTTCGAACTCAGTAATCGAGCCGGTAGAGTTCACGACGATAATGTGCAACCTGCTCATCAGGGGCATTGAGTTGATCCAGTACGGCCCGCATGGCTTTGCGTGCGATACCTTGACGATAGCCGGGATGGCTACGCGCAACTTCAAGCAACAACTTGAGGGCCGCCTCTAAATCATCTCCGACCAATCGTACCGCTGCAAGCTGATAGAGTGTATCGGCATCCTTGGGATCTGCCTGCAAACGTTGCATCAGGGTATTTGGCGGGTCCGCATCCTCAGCAGTAACGATAATATCCAGATGCGCCAGCAGGTTGCGCACTTCCACCGCATCACGTGCCTGCTCCGGTAGTGAACTCAGCAGGGCATGGGCATCACGAGTGCGTTGCTGACGCATGAGGATCTTGCTCATCAACACCGGCAAGGCAAGGTTTTCAGGATCGGCCACCACCGCTTCGGCGAGCAACTGCAATGCCTTTTCCGGATCTCCCGCCTGCCATGCGGCAATCGCCTCGCGACTGATAGGATCGGGCTGTCGCTGTACATATTCGTCGATAATCCGTGAATAATCGGCTTCCGGTTGTACCCCGTGAAACTCCGCGACCATCTCTCCCTGGTGGAAGAGCTTGAATGAGGGCAGACTGCGCACAGCGAACCGTTCAGCCAGCGGCTTCTGTTCGTCGGTGTTGATCGATACCAACAGGAAACGCCCCTGGTAGCGCTTGGCCAGATCGACAAAAATCTCACGCTGTTTGAGGGACGGTCCCACCCAGGGCGCCCAGAAATCGACTATTACCAGACCCCGTTTGGAGTTCTCCACCACCAGCCGGTCAAAGTTGTCAACTGTCCCCTCCAGGATATAAGCGGCACCGCTCATGCATTGAGCAGGCCCATGAGGGAGTCACTGGCATAATCCCGTCCCATCTCGACGATAATCGTCTCCGAGATATCCAAATCCCCGGTCTGCAGATGCGGCAACAGCTGTTCCGCGATCTGTTGTACGATCAGCATCCCCGCCCGATTGGGATCGCCCTCCGAAAGTGACTCGATACTGCCTCCCAGGAGTTGTAGATACTCGGTGAAGGCGCTTGCCTGGCCCGATTGCTCAAGCGCCTGAAACTCAGAGGTAAAACTGATATGCAGCTCGCGCCCCGGTTGTTCAGGATCATCCAGCACGGCAATCTTCAAAGGGCCTTCAATCAGCATCCGCTTCTCCATATATCGAGTGAAACCAGGGGACATGTTAATACGATCACGGAGATCATCAAAGCGACCCTCCTAAAAACAAATACTTCGATCTACCCTGGTATTTTCCGGCAAGACTGCCCACTTCCAACACCCGAGAAAGTGTGCGACCATGATTGCCGGTTGATTGCTGCAACCCTGCGTCGTCCAGGAACACCAGCCACCTGAACGATCGTGTTGTGCATAGTGGATATAATGGGCTCAGTGAGCCATTGTTCAGGCCACCCCGGCCTAAGCAGCAACGGTCGGCTCATCTTATAAAGTAGAGCTGCCGACCTCTGTAGTTTGTGAGGTATCAGAATGAAAAACTGCAAGATTTGCCGATTCAGCAAAGTCTGCAACGACCTACCCGGAATCTGTATTCTGTTTCAATACCTGGCGGTGGTGGTGGTCATCGTCTCTATAGGTATCCTCTTCGTCACCCAGGAGATACTCGTCTGAATCAGCGGTTTGGGAGGATGCTGCCGCACAACTCAGCCTGTATTGCTATGGTGATCCATACGGCAGAATATCACCCTGCTCGATCTCTCCACCGTTCCACTGAAATTTGGCGTACTGAGCCTCTATGCGCCGGTCATGGGCCAGTTTGCGTTCACCGATCGCGCCTGGCTTCGATGCTTTATCATTTCAGCGGCGCGGGAGATCGACGACTCCCGGGCAGAACCACCCTGCTCTTTCAAAAGTAACATCGCATCGAGCAGGGAAACCTCTTGAACTTCATAGAGAGGAAGCTCGTGATTGACAATAATTCCTTTATTTATCATGGTGCTGCCTTTATTTATTAATCCTCCTACTTAAGGATATGTTAGACCTTTATAAAAATAATGCAAATCCGCTATGATGCGTCTTGCAAAGTAGAACCAATGGTGAGTAATCATATGCCGGGAAATGAGGTTGTTTTGATCGGTATCGGCGAGATAGGCGGCGTTCTGGCCAAGGGTTTTCTCCGCCTGGGCTTCACGGTCCACCCGGTAACCCGCGAGACCGACAGTCACCATTTGGCCGCGCGGATCGGGCAGCCGGCGCTGGTGATCGTGGCGGTCGGTGAAAATACCTTAAGGGGAGTACTCGACGGGATACCCGAAAAATGGCGATCAGGTCTCTGCCTGCTGCAGAATGAGCTATTACCTGACGATTGGCAGGGAGTAGACTCACCGACTGTCATCTCCATCTGGTTCGAAAAAAAGCCGGGCATCGACGCCAAGGTCATCATATCCTCCCCGGTGTTCGGTCCTCAGTCTGAATTGATGCGTCGCGCCCTGGCCGCGGTCAACATCCCGGTGACGGTCCTGGCGGATGAGGAACAGCTGCTGTTTCAGCTGGTATTGAAGAATCTCTACATTCTCACCACCAACATAGCCGGACTGCGCACCGGCGGTAATGTGGGTGAGCTTTGGCGACACCATCAAAGCTTTGCCCGGCAGGTTGCCGGGGAGATCATATCCTTGCAGGAAGCCCTGACAAATCGAACCTTCGACCGGGAGGCGTTGTTTGCCGCCATGGTCACGGCCTTCGAGGGTGACCCGCAGCATCAATGCATGGGACGCAGCGCCCGGGCCAGGTTGCAACGAGCACTTTCCCATGCCGAGCGCCTGAAGCTTGATCTACCACAGCTCCGCGCACTTCAACAAAGTAGTGCCGAGCAGTAAGAAATGACTGAGTTCAAACCCAAAATCGCCCCTCTCTGCCGGGTCAAGATGCACTTTTCTCTCACCCTCCCTGACAAAACGGAGATAATTTCCACCTATGGTCATGAACCCTTGGATTTCAGCCTCGGCGACAACACTATGGAACAGATGCTCGAGTTCGCCATTCTCGGGTTGCGTGCAGGAGACGAGCAGGAATTGCTTGTTCAAGGCGACGATGTCTATGGCCCCAGAGACAGCACCCTGATCCATTGGATTGATAGACAGGCGTTTTCGACAGCTCAACCGCTCAATCCCGGTGAGATCATCGCCTTCACCACTCCTGAAGGCGAGGAGCTTGCCGGAACGGTTCTGCATGTCGATGATGAGGGCGTTCAGGTCGATTTCAACCATCCTCTGTCCGGCAAGCAATTCAGCTACAGAGTCACTATCCTCGATGTTCAAGAGGCCTCCGATCCGTTCCGCAATGGGAACGGCCCCGGTTCCGATTGAAGACACGAGACCGGCACAACAATCGATGAATCAAACACAACAGGTACTACTCGCCAATCCCAGAGGCTTTTGCGCCGGCGTCGATCGCGCGATCGAGATCGTTGAACGCGCCCTGGAGCTCCTGGGGGCGCCAATCTATGTCCGCCACGAGGTCGTCCACAACCGTTTTGTGGTAGAGAGCCTGCGTGCCCGAGGAGCCGTTTTCGTCGACGAACTGAAAGATGTCCCGGATGGACATACCGTGATATTCAGCGCCCACGGCGTCTCCCAATCGGTCCGCGAGGAGGCGGAACAGCGGCGGCTCCGCGTGTTCGACGCCACCTGCCCACTCGTGACCAAGGTACATCTAGAAGTCGCCCGCCGTTGTCGGGACGGTTACGAAGTGATTTTAATCGGCCACAGAGGGCACCCCGAGGTCGAAGGCACCATGGGACAGTGCATGGCGGACGACGACAACAGCCGCATCCACCTGGTGGTCACCAGCGAAGATGTCGAGGGGCTGGATCTGGGACATCCAGAGAAGATCGCTTTCGTCACGCAAACCACCCTCTCAATCGACGATACGCAACAGATCATCAACGCCTTGCAACAGCGTTTCCCGAATATTATCGGCCCCAAAAAGAACGATATCTGCTACGCCACGCAAAACCGCCAGGATGCCGTCAAGCAACTCGCCAAACAGTGTGACCTTGTACTGGTGGTGGGGTCTCCAAACAGCTCCAACTCCAATCGCCTGAGAGAGATCGCCGAAAAGTTCGGCCCTCCAGCCTATCTCATCGATGGCGCCGAGGATATCGATCCAAGCTGGCTGGATGGTAAGCACCATATCGGCGTCACTGCAGGCGCCTCAGCGCCTGAGATCCTGGTTGAGAATGTGATCGACAAACTGAGAAAATGGGGAGCTATAAAGGTGATCGAAATTCAGGGTAAAGAGGAACAGGTTGTATTTGCATTACCAAAGTCTCTGTTATGAACTTTCTTGAAAAGTAAGTTATTGCACTCACATCTGCTCGGACAACACATGCGCCTTGTTTGGATTTTTTGTCATCATACTGCTGAATAGTCCTTCCATAAGACTTTGAAAAAAAACTGCTCCATATTTGTTGTGGAGATGCCGTATATCCCCCAGTTCCATGGAAGGCAATGAATGTAAAAAACTGGGGCAGCTCGAAAGCTAGAGATTCATTCTATTGCAGTTGCCAGTGACTTATAGCGGGCCGAAAACCTTTATGTCCGAATTACAGTTTCCTGTCGACTTGCCACACGCTTGGTATGCTAACCACTGACTCTACTTAGTTTTGTTCGACCGAGAATTCAATTCTATTGATGAATGAACACATGGTTAAGTCATTTATTTCCTTAACTGCATCTACGAGTGAAGTGGTTCCCAAATTTCTGATTTTTCAGGATATACGGAATGACTTGCCCGATAAGCGGTGCATCCAACCGCCATTAACCGACCTAAGCTATAGATGCAGAACAAAAGAGGTTTAAGCTATGCAAAAAAAATCAGGGTTTCACCTTGATAGAGATGATGATCACTATAGTCATTGCAGCCATTCTGCTGACTGTAGGCATACCGAGTTTCTTCAACATGATTGAGAGGAACAGTGTGTCATCCACCAGCAATGAACTTGTGGCTGCGCTCCTCTACGCCCGTAGCGAGGCGGTCAGGCAAGAGGGGAACGCCATCTTCACCCCGGATGCGAACGGCTGGACTGTCGGGGTCGACACCGACCTTGACGGCGTTGTCGATGCCAATATTCTCCAATATGCAATCGACAATGCGCATGTATCGATAGCTGAAGCCCTCAATGCCAATACACTCACCTACAACTCCAGAGGCCGGGCCACCGCGTCGGCTGGAGACTCAATCGAGATCAGTTATGATGGCACCCTAAAAAGTCGTGTCTGCATCAGCCTCATAGGACGTCCGTCTATCAAAAAGATCGATGAGGGAGACTGCCCATGAGAGTACAACCAGCCCATCCTCGCCAATGCGGCATGACACTGATCGAAGTTCTGATTGCAGCCGTTGTCTTGGGTATCGGATTGCTGGGTGTCGCCGCACTGCAGGTCAACGCCTTGCAAGGTGCCGGCAACGCGCAATTCCGGTCTAAAGCCACGGACCTGACATCGTCGCTGGTGGATCGGATTCGCGCAAATCTCGATGCCCTGGATACATACAATACAGCGGCGGCAACCTGCGCAGCTACGGCTCCTGCAGATATCTGTTCCATGGATGCGGATGACGCGACAAATGGCGCAGCCGACTGCTCCCCTGATCAGATGGCCCTGTACGACCTGTGGGATATACGCTGCAAAGTTGAAGATACACTGCCGGGTGGCCAGATCACCGTAGCCTGTCCTGGCGGTTGTCCTGCAAATATTCCCATGCAGATTACCGTAAGCTGGCAGACCCAAAGCGCTAACGCTGCCTTCAGCACCGAACAGGTAATCACCACGATCATACCCGGTGCTCCAATCTTTGTACCAGGGGAATAACAGCCATGCCTCTGAATCATAATAAACAAGCCGGCCTTTCCATCGTCTCCCTGATGGTAGCCAGTGCAATCGGTCTATTCCTGATCGGCGGGGCCGGAAAGGTCTATGTCGACAGCAAGAACGCTTTCAGCGCCAGATCGGCCGTCGCTTCTGCAACGGAAAAGACCCGGTTCGTCATTCAGGATCTGCGGCGCACGCTCATCATGGCGGGCCGCGGGATTCCGCAAAAGGACGACGATATCGCTGCCTATGAAAACGCTGACAACAATATGCGGACATTTCCGGCCGTCGGTACGGACGGCATTCTCAATGAGGACGGTAACGGTTCCAGCGTGATCGCCGTGCGTTTCGCCGATGGCCCGGCGCCTTGCGGTCAAGCGGGAACACTCGACGGTGTTTTCAGCACAGTGCGTTTTTTTCGCGACAACGATGGCAACTTGGTTTGCGAAGCCGATATTGGCGGAGTCGAGACTTCTCAGGAACTGGCCTCGGACATCCTCATCATGCGGGCATTGTACGGCATCAACCTGGATGAAGACGATACCACTGCTGATCAATACCTTACCGCCGATGAGGTGGAAGATGCCGAATTATGGAATTTTGTCGTAGCCGTCCGCATCGGCTTCGTGAGCAGTTCGAGCGATACGGAGTTGCTGCCTGCGGTCTACCGGCCTGCAGCACCTGATGAGTTGGATATCCTGGGCATGACATATACCGCACCCGACACATCCCATTTCTACCAAAGCGCCAGCACGACGATTTCGTTGAGAAACCGCAACGGCGTGGTACAGAGGCAGTAATCATGAGACAAGGCTACCTGACATTCAATAGATGTCGCACAAACTCCCGTCAGAGGGGAGCAGCGTTGGCCATAAGCCTGATATTCCTTGTGATCATTACAATCCTGAGCGTCAGCGCCATGCGTACGACCAATCTCGACACCAAGATCACCGTCAACCACCAGCTCAAAGAACTGAGTTTCCAGGCAGCCGAAAGTGCGCTGGCCATGGTCACCACACCGGATCCGCCAGACGTTCTGATTCCAAACTCTGTGCCGGCCGCCACTGCTCAAAACACAAGCTATTTCTCATCGGCAGCAACCGTCGATCAGCCCGGCTTGTCCGCTGATCTTACCATAACCTATCTCTATGGACTTGCTAAAGGCGAACCGGCAACTGCTGCTACACCGGGCATCAATGTCTCCGGCTATCCGTTGGGCAATGCTTTCAATACCTACCTCGCCACTGCCGAGGGATTTGTCGCTCAGAGCGGCACACATACCACCAATCGCATGCAGGTCGTACTGATATCGCAGTAACGAGGCCACGTAGGAGTAAAGACACATGAATACATTCCAATCATACCGTCTCAGCCATAGGGCAGTCTTGCTTGGACTCCTCTTGGGTGCAGCCTCGGCAAGCCTCTCCGTATTGGCGGATGATATCGAGATCTACCTGCACGAGCCGACTGACCCCGTACCACCGAACGTGCTCTTCGTACTCGACGAATCGGGCAGTATGTCCAGCGGCAGCCCAAGCCGCAGAGACCGCCAGGAAGATGCGATGAGGACATTGATCAACGACTCGGACATGGACAATGTCAACGCCGCCATGCTCGGCTACACGACCGACACGGGTAACAACGGACCGCTGTTTCTGCGCGCGCTCAGCGGCAACTTCGCCCTCATAGGGACGAACAGAAGCAACTTTATCAATGCGGCGGATGACCTGGAAACCCGCAGCTACACCCCCACGGTCAAGGCGATGGAAGCCGCCGTCGACTGGTTCCGGCGCGACCGGACCTTCACCGACGCCAACGGCTTCGCCACGACCTCACCCATCGCCGGCACCGCGGCGGACAACTGGTGCCGCCCCAACCATATGGTGGTGCTCACCGACGGTCTTCCCAATTCCAACTCTCTCACAGATGGCGGCGCCTATGGTTTGGACAGTTATGAGAATTCCACCTGCGTCAGCGATGAAACATCACAGTTCCAAAACGGCCGTTGCGCCAGGGAAATAGCCCGTTACGCCTTCAATACCGACCTGGAACCCAGCGACGCCTGGCAAGGTACGCAGAACATCGTCACCCATACCATCGGTTTCGACACCACTGACGATGGGCTTGAAAATTTCATGAGAAGCATATCCGACGCAGGTGGCGGTAGCTATTATCCGGCGACCAGTACCGCCGATCTGATCAGCGCCTTTACCTCGATTGTCGTGGAAGCGCAGCAGTCGATACCCTATGCCTATACGGCGCCTGTCATACCCTTCAACCAGGACAATGCCGCAGTGAGCGGCGATCGCATCTTTGTGCCGCTCCTGGTGCCGGAAGGGGAGACATTCTGGAAAGGCAACCTGAAGAGCTACACCATCACAACTGTAACAAGCAATGGCGAAACCTCCATTGTCCTCCGGGATGCGAACGGTCAATCGATCATCAACGACAGTTTCGAGTTTATCTCTTCGCAAGACCATTGGGGCTCAGGCAATGACGACGGCGATCCCCTTGTCGGAGGCGCGGCGTCCCACATGCTGGCCGCCGGCAGCAGGAATATCTACACCAACGTCAATGCCGACACCAGCGTCCCCCTGTCGGACAGCACGAACAGGGTGCATCGCAACAATACTCTCATCACCAATGCACTGCTCAATGTGGGCACGGACGCAACCAGGACCGAAGTCCTCGACTGGATAAGCTGGCAGGACGCTTTAAATGTCCACGAAGGCGAAATGGGCGCCCCGATACACACCCAACCCAGCGTGGTAGATTACCCCGGCGGCCACAGCGTCGTCTATCTGCCCACCAGCGAGGGCGTGCTCGAAGCGATCGATGCCGATACCGGTCAGGAGCTATGGGCCTTCATGCCGAGCGACCTGCTGGACGATATTCAGACCCTGAAAAACAACAACGAATCAACAGTACCACATTACGGTCTGGACGGCCCCCTGACGGTGTATGAATCCGGTAATCGGACCATGGCCATTTTCGGCATGCGCCGTGGCGGTCACAGCTATTATCTGCTGGATATTACAGACAGGCTGAACCCCCTGTTCGTCACCCAAATCTCGGACCCTGACCCCAGCAGTTCGGGCAGTGATTACGATACCCTGGGGCAGACCTGGTCAAAACCCCTGTTGGCACGCATGTATGTCAGCGGATCCGTCACTGACGTCCTTGTCTTTGGCGGCGGCTACGATCCCGATCAGGATGGCGCCACCTCAAGAGTCGATGACGACCAGGGCAACGGGATCTATATCATCCAGGCCTCGGACGGCACATTCATACGCAGGATTTCAAACAGTACTTCGAATGTCTCCGGCATGAACAACAGCATTCCCAGCGATGTCCTGCCGTTTGACGTAAACCGCAACGGCACCTTGGACCGTCTCTATGCCGCCGATGTGGGAGGCAGGATTATCCGTATCGACATCCCCGAAGATGGTACATCCTCATTGTCCGGCGGCGTCATAGCCGATATCAATTCGTCCACCAGTTTGCCTTACCGTCGTTTCTTCAATACTCCGGAAGTCGGCTACTACAATCGGGGGGGACGTCAATACCTAGCCGTACTCATCGGATCCGGCGACAGAGCATCCCCGCTGGATCAGACAATGACGGACCAGTTTTACATGATCAAGGACCCGAATGTCTGGGCAGCGCCGACCAGCTATGTAACGGTCAACTACTCAGACCTGTATGATGCGACTGACAACCTTATCCAAGACGGCAGCGACAGCCAAAAGCTGCAGGCCCAAGCGGACCTGTCCGAGGCCTCGGGATGGCGTATGGACCTTGAACACAGCGGTGAAAAGTCATTCTCGAAGGCGGTGCTCTACAACTACGCGGTATTGTTCACGACCTACAGTGCGGAGCGCAGCGGTGAACTGGCATCCTGCGAGGCGCGGGGCGCCGTGGGTACCTCCCGTTTTTATACTGTCAATATGACCAGTGCCGCGGCCATGTTCGACGGTCTGGGTGGAAGCGAGGGTACACTTGACGGCAATGACCGCTCACGGTTGTTGAGCATGGTTGGCATGCCCCCGACACCGACTCTTGTCTTTCCTGAAGTACTGACCGATGATAGTCAGACTGGCGGACAGACCGGGGTGAGTGTACTGGGTTCAGTCGTGAAGGCGATGGTCGGACTGGAAGAGGTCAACGAGTGGCCGCTGCAACTCATACCGATCTGGTGGGAAGAGGTTATACCATGAGCAGATACTACAAACACCTTGGATTTACACTGGTCGAACTCATGATCGTGGTGGCCATTGTCGGCATCCTGGCCGCGATAGCCTACCCGAGTTATGTCGATTCGGTCAGAAAGGGACGCCGCAACGACGGCATGAACGCCCTCCTCGATGCGGCACAGAAACTTGAGGTAGTGCGCGCACGCACCGGCTCCTACCAGACGACGCTTGCCGCAGCAAACATCAACGCCACCAGTGTGGAGGGTTTTTATACCAATCTCAACATTGTGGCGGCAACTGCGGCTTGCCCCATCGTCAGCTGCTACGTTATCGAAATCACCGGACAGAATGGACAGGAAGAAGATAGAGTAACAGCCTATCGCCTCAGTTCGACAGGGTTGAAGCAACGGAATGAAGGGGGATGGACAGATGGCTGGAAATAGATGATTTCAGTTATCGCAATAACCTAATTGAACATAGCAATCCACCGAGAAGGGGTCCTCTGAAGACGATTCGGAGGATTCCTTATCATTTTAACACCGAGTTATACGACCGGTTATCTTGTAATAGATGGCGATATATTCGGCATGCTTACGCTTAGATGACCATTTCTTAAAACACTCTGGGTATTCCCGGCAATTCAGAATACCGCAAGGATGAACGGTAGGACTTACCCGACAAACGGTACTTACCTTCGATTGTTTCCGGCGGTAATCTTAAGTTGAACATGGAGTGTTCCAAACAATGGACTAAAAGCAGGGATTAACTTTCTCAGCGGTATTGATTTTCGCCGCGCTATACCATCATATGCCTACCCCTTCTTTTCGGCCTGGTTCGAAATAGTGGCCTGCCGCCTGTTTCGAAAGGAACGCTGACTACGTTTTCTATTTTTCACAGGGACGCTTATCCGCTGTGAATGAATGTGGTTATCGAGGCAACCAATGTCACTCATCGCTTATCGGCAAAAAAACCAGGGCATGACACTGATTGAAGTGTTGATAGCCGCAATCATCGTGGCGATTGGCCTGCTTGGCGTGGCAAGCATGCAAATAGCCGCGCTACAGGGTTCCAGTAATGCAGGCTACCGTTCCAGGGCAATCGATATTGCCACCGCGCTTTCGGATCGCATGCACGCCAATCTAATGGGTGTGGCCGATAACCATTATCTCCGGGATTCAACCTGCGATACGGGATCAGGGCAAGCAGTTCCGAACTGTTCAATGACACCGGCCATGGCCATTCCCTCATCAGTTGAGGAGTGCACACCGGAACAGATGGCCGTTTACGACCTGTACCAAATCAATTGCGGTTCAGGCATTCAATACACCCTGCCGGATGGACAACTGCGGATCGCCTGCCTCGATTCGGACCCGAACGATGCGGACAGATGCAGTGACCTCTCTAGCCAATTGATCACCATCAGTTGGCAACGACAAAGAAGCGTGACGGATAGCAATCTCAACGGGTCTGAAGAGATCGTCATGGCCGTCATTCCGGGAACGCCGTAACATGCTAGGCAGGAAACGCACTCACAGTGGTTTTTCCCTGATATCGCTTATGATCGCCAGCGCGATCAGCCTCTTCCTCGTCGGAGGAATCGGCAAGATCTATCTGGACAGCAAGAACGCCTTCAATGCCAGGGCGGCCATTTCGATTGCAACTGAAAAGTACCGTTTAGTATTCCAGGAGATGCGGCGTGCCTTGATCATGGCAGGGAGAGGAATAGCCACCTCAGCCGACAGCGCCGCCGCATACGCCGATGGCCGGGAGGATACGGGCATGCGGACATTCCCGGCTGTTGGTCGTTACCCCGATGGCATAGTCAATGGCATTACCCACTCCGGTGATGAGTGGCGTCCCGCCCCCGAGGATTCCAGCATCGTGGCGGTCCGCTATGCCGACGGTCCCGCACCCTGTGGTTTGAACGACGAAACCATGGACGATGGAACAGTCACTGTCCGGTTCCTCGTGGACAGTGAGGGGGATCTCAACTGCCAGGTCTATCAAAACGGAGCGCTGATCCAATCACAGCCCATCGCGTCCGACATCAGTCAGATGCGCGTGCTCTATGGCATCGACACGGATAGGGAACCCGATGGTGTTGCGAACCTCTATCTCACTGCCGATCATGTCGATCCTCACAACTGGATGAGCGTTGTGTCGATCAGGATCGGTTTGGTGGTCAGTTCCGGTGTCGGTTACGAACTCCCCAGGCCCTATCGTCCACAGACACCGGAAGAATTGGATCTGCTGGGCGCCACATTCACCACACCCGACAACAACTTCATCTACAAGTCAGCCAGCACAACCATTTCACTGCGGAACCTGCACCACATGGATCGTCAATTTGCCGATAACTGAGGAGTTGTCATGTCACCACCTCAATTACAAAAAGAAGCATCCAATCAATCCGGCACTGCCCTGGTAATCAGCCTGATCATGCTCACGATAGTCACACTACTCAGTGTCACCGCCATGCAAAACACCAATCTGGACACTAAAGTCGCAATCAATCATCAGTTCAAGGGTTTGAGTTTCAGTGCCGCAGAAAATGCCTTGGCGATTGTCACCGGCCCGGATTTAACCATCGTAGACAACCTGGACATTCCCAACACTGTCGGTGAAGTCACCGAGGCTGACCCCTTTTTCTCCACCCAAACTCCGCAAGGTGAACCGCTGGATCCTGCGTTGGCTGACCAGCCTCCCCAGAGGGCCAGTCTCAGGATGGTGTATCTGGGAGCGAGAGAAGGTCTCTTTTTCTCCGGTCACCAGTTGGACAACACCACACACCTGTTCCTGGCGGATGCTATCGGCCGAGTCGGCGAAAGCGCTGCCCGCACGCATAACCGCATGCAAGTGGGGTTGATACGGCAACGGTACTAAGGAGTAGCGCCATGTCACACAAAGGCCCGAAATCCGTTCAAGGTCTGCATCATTTGGCCAAAGCTTGCCTTTTATCACTGATCTTGTTCTTACTGGTGAGCGTCAGGGCCGATGACATCGAAGTCTATCTGCAACCGCCACCGGAACCGGTACCGCCGAACATCCTCTTCCTCCTCGATGAATCGGGCAGTATGGACAACCTTGTCGAGCCGGGCATCACACGCAGGGATGCACTGGTCAATGCGCTGCACAGGATAGTTGACGGTGGCCTTCTGAACAATGTGAATGCAACGCTGCTTGGCTACACCACAATGCGTGAAGATCCAACTGAGACAAGGCTGGTAGCCCATACTGGTGATTTCACGATTGTGGGTGATGATAGTTCACACTTCCGCTCAGCGATCGATCAGTTGCAATCACTCAATTACACACCCACCACCGATGCACTGGCGGCTGCGGTCGATTGGTTCAACCCGAACAGGCGAACCGACCTGATTCAAAACAGCCGTTCCGAATCACCATTGGCCGGTGATCCTGAAGAACTCAAATGCGCACCGAACCGGATCGTTCTGCTGTCAGACGGTGCGCCCAACACCAGCACAAGAACCGGGCATGAGGGCATAGCCTGTGCCGAAGTCCATCTTTTTGATGACTTCAGTGATGAGCGACCGGGATGGCACAACGATGGCGCCCGTTGCGCCAATGAAATCAGCGCCTGGGCATATCAGACAGATCTTGCCACCGGTACGGGTTGGGACGGCGTACAGAACATCCTCACCTACACCCTCTCTTTCGGTACAACCCCCGGCTCCCCCACCCAGAGATTCATGGATCAGATCGCGGCCAGGGGCGGCGGAGAATCATGGCATGTGGTTGACGAAGATTCCATCGTCAATGCCTTCAACACCGCCATTGCCGAAGCGCAGGACTCTATCGACTACGCCATGAATGCCCCCTCCATCCCTTTCAACCCGGACAATGCGGCAATCAACGGCGATTTCATCTATGTTCCGCTGTTCCTTCCGGAAGCCAGGGGATTCTGGCGCGGTAACCTGAAAAAATACCGAGTAGACGTCGACGACGATGATATTCGCTTGCTCGCTAGCCCCAATATTTCACGCATTAAAAAGGCAAAATCCTGATACTTCGATATAATTCAGTTGCTTACACTGTAATCGAAAGGATTTTGCCTGTGACAAACTGTACCCAGACTGCCTTTGATTTTCCAGCCCTAAAACGCCGTAAGGTTCAAGCCGAGTTTTCCGGTGGCGATATCACCTCGGACGGCGGCGTGTTGCTGCTGCGTGAGATCGACAGGCGTCTGGGATTGCTCGAGGCGGTTGATGCGGTCATCCCCGACCCGCGAGATCCCCGCTATATTGAACACAGCCAGTTGAGCCTGTTGCGCCAGCGAGTCTATGGGCTCTGCCTGGGTTATGAAGATCTGAACGACCATCAGACACTACGCACCGACCCGGCCCTACAGAGCTCGATCGAACGCGAGGAGGTACTGGGCAGCCAGTCGACACTTTGTCGGCTGGAGAACCGGGTCGATCGCCGGGTTGCCGTTGATGTCCACAACCTACTGCTCGAGCAGTTCATTGCCTCATATGATGCACCACCCGATGAGCTGATCCTGGATTTCGACGCCACGGATGATCCGGTGCATGGCCGCCAGGAAGGCCGCTTCTTTCACGGCTACTACGATCACTACTGCTTCCTGCCCCTGTATGTCTTTTGTGGCGATCAACTGCTGGTGAGTTATCTGCGGCCCAGCCGGATCGATGCGCCCAAGCATGCCTGGGCGATTCTGGCGCTGTTGGTCAAACGCCTGCGCCGGGCTTGGCCTGAAGTGCGTATCATCTTTCGGGGCGATAGCGGCTTTTGCCGTCACCACATGCTCAGCTGGTGCGAGCGCAACGCTGTGGGCTATATCGTGGGCATCGCCAAGAATGACGCCTTGCTGCGGTGTATCCGTGAGCCCATGCAGTGGGTTGAGGAACTGGCGAAGCGAACCGGCATGAAGATGCGGGAATTCTTTCAGTTTCACTATGCCGCCAGCACCTGGAAGACGCGTCGCAAGGTGATCGCCAAACTGGAGGTCACCGACAAGGGGCCAAATCCACGCTTCATCGTCACCAACCTGGCCGGCGACAAACAGCGCCTTTACGATGACCTCTACTGCGCCCGTGGTGACATGGAGAACCGAATCAAGGAGCAGCAACTGGGGCTGTTCGCCGATCGCACCAGCGCGCATTACTGGTGGGCCAATCAGTTTCGTCTACTGCTGTCCAGTCTGGCCTATGTGCTGATGGAGGCCATCCGGCGCCTCGCGCTGAAGGGCACGGAACTGGCGCGTGCACAGATGACCACGATCCGGCTCAAACTGTTCAAGATCGGGGCGGTCATCATTCGCAACACGCGACGGATCCGCTTCCTGCTCTCCAGCACCTATCCCTATCAGGCGCTGTTTTTCCAGGTGGCGGCACGACTCAAGCCGGGATAGCCCGGCAGAGTGCTGCCCCGGCACGTTGATCAACAATGGGGGTAAGGGGGAGTCTGCCCGGAGGGTGGAAAATCAGGGCTTGATAGAGGTTTGGTTCCCAGTGAGGGCAAACCATCCAAGCTTGGCCATATCACCGGCTAAATTTAAAAACGGATGAAACATGCGGGCTAGCGGCGGCCAACGGGTACTCAATGACGATCACACCTTCGAAAGTACCGTTGACCTGTTTTGCAACCAAGGCGGTTGCCTGCCCGACGGTGGCGATCCGTTGAGCGGTGGTGTCGCAGGCAATATGACAGGGCTGAGAACGCTGTATACAAACCTGAATCCCGGGCTATCCCTTACCCATCCCTCGAACCGTATCCATCGGGAGACAGCCGGCATCACCGTGGAGATGCTTGGTGTCGCAAATGAGGAGGACCGCACCACCCTGCTCAACTGGATCACGCGGGACCCCGCCTATATCGCCACGGCACAGCACCCCGCCCACGATGGGGTGATGGGCGCCCCGATCCACAGCCAACCCGTGGTGGTTCGATACGGTCAGGAGAGCACTGTCTATCTGCCCACCAGTGAGGGTGTGTTGGAAGCCATCGACGCCAACACAGGCCGGGAACTCTGGGCCTTCATGCCGAGAGACCTGATGACCGATATCCGCCACATCAGAAACAACGAGTCATCCGTCATACCCCACTATGGACTCGATGGACCGCTCAGCATCTATGAAACAGGCGGCAGAAAGATAGCTATCGTCGGCATGCGCAGAGGGGGCCGAAAATACCATATGCTCGATATCACGGATCGACTGGAGCCCGACTATCTCGCTGAAATCTCCCGGGTGGCATCGCCAACGGACTATGCCCGGTTGGGCCAGACCTGGTCGAAACCACTGTTCGTCAGGATGCGGATCGATGGTGCCGACCGGGACGTGCTCATCTTCGGCGGCGGTTACGATCCCGACCAGGACAACGACAACCTGCCGGATGATGAAGGCAATGCAATCTATATCGTCGATGCCGCCAGCGGCTCTCTGCTGGCATCAATAGCCAGCAATGAAGCCATGCACACCGTCGCCGGTATGGATTACGCCATACCCGGCAACCTTGCCACCGTGGATATCAACGGCAACGGACTGGTGGATCGAATCTATGCCGCCGACGTGGGCGGCAGGATCATACGCGTGGATTTCGCATATGACGAAGATAGTGGAAACAGCATCACAGGTGGGATCGTTGCCAATATCAATCGGCAATCATCGGCCCACCGAAAGTTCTTCACCACGCCTCAAATCGGCTACTACGCAAAGGGCACACGGCAGTTCCTGGTGTTACTGATCGGCACCGGCGACCATGCCAACCCACTGGATTCGGAAATCAGAGACCGCTTCTATATGATCAAGGATGGCGACATCTGGGAGAATCGAATCACCCGGGCGCCGGCGGGCGAACGTGACTTCATCGATACTACATCCTCGATTCTTAACAACGGTGAAGTACTCGACGACCAGGTCAGAGGCTGGTACATAACCCTGCCAGCGGGGGAGAAGTCATACTCGAGGGCGATTCTCTACGACTATGCCATCTTCTTCACCACCTATCGTGCCGACAGGGTGGCGCCTGAAAACCCCTGCGAAGCCTCATCCACGACAGGGACTGCAAACATCTATGGACTCGACCTGATCAGTGCCAACGCAGCAATCAACTGGGATGGCGCCACAGAGGCTCCACTCACCCTAAGCGACAGATCCACAGAGCTGGCACTGCAGGGTATCCCTCCCTCCCCCATGCTGATATTTCCGGGTGGAGAAGATGGAGATGGCAACCCCATACTCGGCAAAAAGATATTCCTCTTCGCCGATCTGGAGAAAAAACACGAGTGGGGAGACAGATTCCGTCCCATCTACTGGGAAGAGGTGATAGAAGACTAGCAGCATCCGATCGCCAAAGACATCATCCGTTTGGACATGCTATCCTCCAGACTTACCGACAAGACTGTCACCTGCAAGGGGTGCAGCCTTGAACTTGAATCCCTTGGCTGTTGCGGAAACATCTTCTGAAACCTCGGGACCAGGTTTAACTGACCAAGCCAATCGTCTAACCATTCAAAAAGGTTGATTTCATGACAGAGTGCCTGATAGTAGGCGGCGGCATCATCGGCATGCTCACGGCAAACGAACTGCACACCGCGGGTATGGCTGTCGCGTTGGTTGAAAAGGGACACCCCGGCCGTGAATCCTCCTGGGCGGGGGGCGGCATCGTTTCGCCGCTCTATCCCTGGCGCTATGACGATTCTATCTCCAAGCTCGCCCAATGGAGCCAGGCCAGCTACCCCGCAATCGCCCGGATGTTGATCGATGCGGGCGGGCCCGATCCGGAATACCTTAAGAGCGGGCTGCTGATCCTGGAGCCTTCAGATACCGATCGCGCAGCGGCATGGTCAGGACGTTTCGGCCAGCCGCTCCATCTCATCGACCGAAAAGGCATCGCCCAGTGCCAACCCGGATTGGATAGCCACGCCACGGAGGCAGTGTGGCTGCCCGATGTTGCCCAGATACGCAATCCCAGGCTCACCAAATCCCTCTATCACGCCATCCGGCAGAAGATAACCATTCACGAACAGACCGAGGCCACTGAACTCCTGACCGAGCAGGCTCGGGTACGCGGCGTCAAGACTCCAACCGGCACCCTCGAAGCGGACAGAGTGATCATCTGCGCCGGCGCCTGGAGCGGCAACCTGCTGAACGAGATCGTCACGCCCCCGGCAATCGAACCGGTCCTGGGGCAGATGATCATTTTTCGCCACCAACCGGGCGCGATCACCCGCATCATCCTGCACAACGACCGTTACATCATCCCCCGCAAGGACGGCAGGGTATTGGTCGGCAGCACCCTGGAGTACAGAGGTTTCGACAAGCACACCACCGAGCAGGCTAAACAAGAGCTCAAGGCTTTCGCCCTCGCCCACTTCCCCAGCCTGGGCAAGGCAGAAATCGAACACCACTGGGCCGGCCTGAGACCCGGCTCACCCAGCGGCATCCCCTATATCGGGCCGATACCGGAGATCGACGGCCTCTACCTCAACGCCGGACATTTCCGTAACGGTGTGGTGCTGGGACCGGCATCGACCAGGTTGCTGGCGGATATCATGCTGGGACGTACTCCGATCCTGGATCCTGAACCCTATAGCATTGATGCTAAACGATAAATTTGACGTGCTATCGAATTCTGTTATGTCTGCGCGTTTACCTGCGGATTGCTTTTTGAAACACCCCAAAAGACTAGACCGGAAAACAGCTCAGCGTCTATAATTGCCCGCTTTGGCCGATGTAGCTCAGTCGGTAGAGCAACTGATTCGTAATCAGTAGGTCGGCGGTTCGATTCCGCCCATCGGCTCCATCAAATATATAATAAGGAAACACATCATAAAGCTGTTGCGCTCCCTCTTAACCTGCGGTGGATCCAGCTTTAATAATCCGGACCCTGCAATACGATCAGCACGAATCCGAGATTCCGGTAGTCACGGATCTGCGCCGGCCCCGAGGGGGAAACATCCACGTAAGCGGGGTAATCTTCGGGTGTGTAACCATCCCACCCGGCATGTACACCGCAGACATGCAGATCGATGTCATCGTCTCGCAGCTGCCGTGCCTTATCATGGACCGGCGCCATAAGACCCTCGGCCTCATCAGCCAGCAGACCGAACTGCTCACGGCCATGTGACACCACGGCGATCGGCAGCTCAGGGAAACGCTTGCGTAACTGTGCGCTTAGCCGTGCAATCTTGGGCAGCGCCCAGCCTAAGGCGTCGTCATCATCCTCTATGACCTCGAAGACCACGCCGACAGGCGCTTCATCAGCCTCGAGCAGTCGATCGACCTGTGCGTCGGCCATGGACAGGCTGGATAAAGAGAGAAGTAATATCAGAAAGAAAAGGCGCATGTTGCAGACACTCCCCGGATTCGTTATCAATAGATGGACAGCTAACGCAGTATCCAAGTTTCAGTTTCACCTATCAAAAAGTAACTATTGAAAACAGGGATAACCACTCTCCGGTATCAACGGTTATATTGATTGTCGGCCAGGCCTCTTACCTGCATTCTCTATGAGAATTTTGTACTTATTACTCGCTTTTTTATCTTTTCTTTCTATTACATAGAGTTACCTGTGTCATTTCATGAGCATCATGTTGTCAGTTGATTGTGTTGCTAAAGTTGCACTGGCTAAGGCCGTTATAGCCTTCAGAAGCAAGTAATAATTTTGCTTTTTAACGTGTTCGAAAAGGCAAACCTGCCGAAAGGCAGGGACGCAAAATCACAGTCTAAGGGTTGTTTCATTGCCTACGACCGATGGATTACCGAAACCGTGACTCGCAACCGGCTCCCTGCTTGTTGGTTTCATATATTCACAGCTACGTTTCCCTGCAGTACGCGTCCCGCCGATTCGAACGCCTATAACCGGACAGGAGAATTCTGATGCGCGTAAGGGTCAAATCACAACCAATCATACATGGGCTGACATTAATTATGTTCTGTCTCGCAACAAGCCTGATGGCCGATGATTCCTTCAATAACCTGGCTGGTAATAGCACTGATCGACAGCAATGGGTATGTGATTACAGCAGGGCGCGAAATGACGTCTTGTATTTGCATTGTGTTGATCTTGCAAACGTAGCGAATGATCCACTGATAATGGAAAGTGAATATCGGGATAATTCTATAAAATATATTCCAATTTGGCGTCGTCCGGATAATGAAAACTCAGCAATCAAACTTGTTGAATCAGTATTATGTCACCAAAATTTCAAATGCAGTGTGCAACTCAAGTCGATGTATTCATCTGAACTAATTGTTAACAGATAGCTTTTTCCAATCAGTTTGATCTGATGTGCAACATAGAATGGCTCATGACCGGTGGTATTGGAGCGTTCACTCCGATACAAGTAATATAGTTATGGCGTGGTAAATGAAAAAAAGAGTTTTAAACTAAACGAATAGACCCGGTGAATTCATATTCACAAAGTCAACTGCGATTAACCGGAGATCAAGCATAAATCCGTTATGCCGACAAACAGGAATGGACTGTTGCTGGAGGAAAGACTGTATATACTTCCTATAATGTATCAAAATAACCGATTGGAAGAAATGCGGCATGACAGAAAACCTCGACCTCCTGACTAGAGATGACTTTCAGGCCTTGGCTCAATCTTCACGGGCACTGACAAAAGAGCTTTCGCTTGAAATTTTGCTCAACACCATTCTGGACACAGCCGGGAAACTAACAAATTCACCCGAAACAAGCATTATCCTGCGAAATGAACGCCAGCCGACGCTCTATTTTGCCGCGGCAACCGGAGAAGAGGCGGAATGGGTTTTGAGTTCATTTGGACTCCACTCGGACCAGCAGATACCCATCGACGGAAGCAAAGCAGGTGAAGTATACAAGTCCGGCGTTTCGATGGTCGAGAATATTGTCAAGGATCATTTCGGCGGGGTGGACGATGAGACGAACAAGGTCACCAAGAGTATGGTATGCGTGCCATTGATAGTCGGCGACACTCGTCTGGGAGTGATGCAGGTCCTAAACAAAATCGATGGCGATTATAGCGAGCGGGATCGCATTATTCTGGAATATTTTGCCGATCAAGCCAGTGTCGCTATCCGTAACGCACGGTTGGTCGAAAGTCTTCTTGCCCATAGCGGTCTTTACGGGTCATCACGCCAAACCGACAAGTTGATCGCGCGAATGAATGAACTCGAGCAAGAGGCTCATTCAGAAACCTTGTCGGTGCTGTTTGCCGATATGCGGGGTTTTACCCAGCTCTGCCAGTCATTACTCGATCCTGGAATTGTACAACAGCGGCTGAGTGAGTTTATTACGATTCTCAGTCATGCCGTACTCGACCACGACGGGATAGTAAATAAGGTACTGGGTGATGGGGTAATGGCACTGTTTCAGGGGAAAGATTGCAGTGAAAGGGCCGTGAAGTGTTCATTTCACATGGTGCGGGAATTTGAGCTGATGAAAGCGCGCTGGAATGAAGAAAGCAATCAGCAGCTCGATTTTCTTGACCTGGGAGTGGGCATAGTTACCGATCAGGTGATACTGGGGGGAATTGGCAGTGGAGAGATGCGGGACTATACGGCAATCGGCACTGCAGTGAATCTTAGTGCCGCATTTGAAAGCAATGCCCGCAATGGGAAACGAATCTTATGTGACCAAGTTACCTACCGCAATGCGAAAGAGATCATTGTAGCGGCCGATGATGCAGTAGACTTCCTGCTACAAAAACCTGGCCAGGATGTCGGTGTTAAATACAAGTGCTATAACATCCGCGAACTGGATTCGGATAAGAGTGTTTCCGTATTTCTCAGCCACAGCCATGAAGATAGTCATTTTATTGAGAAAAAAATTCTCGAGCCACTGAAGAAAAGGGGAATCCGTACCTGGTATTCTACCGCCGATATTCCCAAGGGAGCACTTTGGACTGCCGAAATTCGCAAGGCGATTTCCGAATCAAACTGGATGGCGGTTATTGTCTCCAGGAATTCCGCCCAATCGAAATGGGTCCGGCGTGAAATTGATCTCGGCATCGCTTCCGGTCACCTCGACAATCGTATCATCCCAATCATAATTGACGATACATCTCCAGGCGATGTTAACGACTATCTTGCCGCAATGCAGGCGATTGACCTTTCGAGTAGCCCGGATGCGGAAAAGATACTTGCCGACCGTTTTTCCAAACTCGACCCCACTTGATGTACAATTGTTTTATCCCTGCGACGAAACCTCTAAATTTTCCTTTGTACCATGCCGCTACCGGGAAACAGTGGAATTCGAGTATGCGGATTCAGGTAATACAGAGATTCAATCCTGATATGTAGAGTCAGCCATGCGAATATATAAAGTTGTCTTTCTGAACCAGGGAAAGGTCTACGAAATCTTCGCCAGAACCGTGCGTCAGGGTGAACTCTACGGATTTGTCGAGATCGAGGACCTGATATTTCAGGAGACCAGCTCGGTAGTCGTCGATCCTTCTGCGGAAAAGCTGAAAGAGGAGTTCTCCGGTGTTCACCGGACGCGGATACCCATCCATGCGGTGATTCGTATCGACGAAGTGGAGAAGAAGGAACATGGGCCCGGCAAAATCATTGAGATAGACTCCAATTCGAACATCACACCCTTTCCCAACCACATGTTCGATCCCAAGAAGACGCCAGACAAATAGACGCCTGAAAATTCGGCGCTGATTGCGAATCCGCATTGAGCCTTTCTTCGAGCTGGTGAGAATGGAGAGAATGAGAACCATTCACACCACTCCCACGCATCTCTTCATTTGGCTGTTGCCGCTTGCGCTGAGCTGGCACGGCTGCAGCAACGATGCGCCGGAAGAGGCCGACACGAACGAGACTCCGACCCCGGCATTGCTGATTGCGGCTGAAAACGGTGACCTCCCTACCCTCACCAGGCTGATCGAAGGTAACGATGCAGTCATCGACGTCAAGGACGCCTGTTTCTGGACACCCCTGATGAAGGCCGCATTGAACGGCCACACCAGAGTGGTTGAGCGCCTGATTCTGGCCGGCGCGGACATCAATCAGAAGGACAAAGGGGGTTATTCATCCCTGATGCTGGCTGCGTCGAACAATCACCCGGCTATCATCGATCTGTTGATCGAGGCGGGCGCCGATATCAATCATGTCGAGATGACGCAGGGATGGACTGCTTTGATCTGGGCAGCAAAACGCGGTCACAGAGAGGCCGTGGAGCGCCTGTTGACATACGAGGCAGATCGAGAGATCACCGATTTTAGCGGAAAGCGGGCCTTGGATTGGGCCCGGCAGAATCAGTTTCACGAAATCATCTCTCAACTGGAATAACCTGGCCTCTGGCAATTCATACTGAGTTGTGCTTTGTTTTACCAGAATATGCTAATTAACTGATCTGGATCATCACCACCGCAGCCCGGCAAATCTATGATATTTAATCAGATGCTCCTATCTGTGATTGAGTGTTTCTCAGGAGGGACCTCTCATGCCTCAAGCCATCACCAATGACCACGATCTTCGAGAAGCCATCAGTGGACTTTCACCCGTAGAGCAGCGTGCTCTGGGTGGTCAGTTTGTTGCCAATGTAGGCCATTTGAGCCAAGACCCGCGTATCAGCCGCGCCATCGATGCGGCTATTGACCCGGATATTTCACCGGCGGAACTGGAGCAGATCTATAAGACAGTGAAGGCATTTGCCACGCAAACCTACACCGCCTGCGGCAGCGATGCCGATTGGGCGGCACAGGCCGAGCATTTTGTCGCAGCGGCCGCGGCGGCCTCCCTCTCGAGTGATGACCAGAGCGGCGCCCGAGGGGCGTGGAAAGCGGCCATGCAGGCCCGAATGGCGAAAAATTGTGAGATGATTTTGAACGATGACGGCGGTATCGCAAACGAGTCGGAAAACCAGTATCAGATGGCTGGACACTATCTCGAAGGTTTAGCGCAGTAACACAGCCACTAATACGGGTTCAGCGTTTACTATCCGACAGGGTGATCCCATCCAGTTCATCGATGAGCGAGTCGCTGGTATAGGAGGCGCCCAGTTTGATCATCAAACGTACATCATTGGCGGAATCGGCATGGGCCAAGGCATTCTCATAGCTGATGACGCCCTCTCCATAGAGCTGGAAGAGATGCTGATCAAAGGTAATCATGCCGTGTTCCGTTGAACGCTTCATCAGCTCTTTGAGCTTGTGGATTTCACCCTTGCGAATCAGTTCCGCAGCCAATGGTGTATTCAGCATCACCTCGACGGCAGCCCGCCTACCATTCCCGTCCACACGCGGGATCAGTTGTTGAGCCGCGATCGCCTTCAGATTCAGTGAAAGATCCATGAAGATCTGTTCTCTGGCATCCTCAGGAAAGAAGTGAATGATACGATCGAGTGCCTGGTTGGCGTTGTTGGCATGCAAGGTCGATAGGCAGAGGTGGCCGGTCTCGGCAAAGGCTATCGCGTGCTCCATGGTCTTACGGGTGCGTATCTCAGCGATCAGGATCACATCGGGCGCCTGGCGCAGGGTGTTCTTCAGCGCGACCTCATAGGACTCGGTATCTATGCCCACTTCACGCTGGGTAATGATGCACTTGTCGTGATCGTGCATATACTCGATGGGGTCCTCGATACTGACGATATGGCCCTCGCCCCTGCTGTTCCGATAGCCGATCATGGCAGCCAGAGAGGTCGACTTGCCGGTGCCGGTGGCGCCCACGAAGATCACCAGGCCACGCTTCACCATGGAGAGATCCTGCAGAATGGGGGGGCAGGTAGAGTGACTCCAGGCTGGGTATCTTGGTTTCGATGCGACGCAACACCATGCCCACGGTATCGCGCTGAAAAAAGCTGCTGACGCGGAAACGCCCCAGGGTTTTCGCACTGATGGCGAAATTGCACTCTTTGGTTTCGTCGAACTCCTTCTGTTGTGCATCAGTCATGATGCTGTAGACCATCTCCTTGGTCTGCCTGGGTGTCAGAGGGGTCTTGTTGACCGGATGGATCTTTCCATCCACCTTGATAGAGGGTTCCCGCCCGGCGGTTATGAACAGATCGGAAGCCTTGTTTTTGACGACCACGGACAGGAGTGCGTTCAAATCCATAATCTTACCTGATTACCCCTAAACCTCAGCCATTCTCAAGAGGCGATATGGCATAGGTGGAGTGCGAAGAGCGGCAAAAAGCAATCGTTCAATCATGGCGGGTAAATCGAAACGGCGGTTAAACCGATATTCGAACTCAGCAAGATAACGCGACACATGTTTATCTCGAATCGCATGAAAAGTACCCAACAGACTGTTTTTGACATTACCCAACATCGTGTTTACCCATTTGAAGCACGAATACTGGACACTTTGGCGCCCACCACCCGTCACCATGGGGTTATGATGGCAATCAGCGGTTGTCACGCCACTAAAGCACCAAAGCCCATCGGTAAAGACTTCGCTGCCAGGCATCAAGCAGGAGCGGGCGTAGCGGGCGATTTCACGTTTGCGGAAGCCCCTTACACGACGCAGTTGAATTTTCATGGGCCTGCCGTCCCGCGTCGTCTCAACAGCAGCTACGAAAGGGATTTTGTTGCGCGACCCACGACCACGCTTACCGGCTTGCTCGCCTCCGAGATAAGCATCATCCAATTCGATGCGACCGGCCAGTTTTTTTCCACGCTCACGTTCCATCATCACCTGCATCAACTTATGCTTGAGTCGCCAGGCCGTATTGTAGTTCACCCCGATTTCGCGGGAAAGTTGCAGCGCCGAGATACTTTTCTTGCGTTGGGTCAACAGATAGATCGCAAGAAACCACGTTCTCAGCGGCAGCTTGGTGCCATGGAAGATGCTGCCGGCGGTCAGGGAAGTCTGATGATGGCACTTGTGACATTGATATATCTGACGCTTTTTGAGTTCACAGCCTGTTGTGTTGCCGCACTCAGGGCAGACATAGCCCGTCGGCCAGCGCAAATCATACAATGCCTGTCGACACTGATCCTCGGTCCCATATTGTTCCAGAAAATCGTGCAAACCAAGACCTTTTTGAAATTGAATAGTATTTCTCGGCATGATGAAATCCTCTTTTATTCAGTAGGTTCCATTATGCTTGCACCACAGGCTCAATAGCTGAGCCTCATGAGTAATCAGGTAATCTTATCCTCTTCATTCACTTACCAGCCTGTAGCAGCAAACAGAATAACGCTATCCGTGGCAGCGGACAGCAACCCCTTACAGGGCCGAACAGGTGCCATCATATACCCGGAAGATAACTATAGTTTAGAACTGATCCTTATTTTGCGCCTTGGCCTTGGCATCAAGCCGGCTTACAACGCCGCGCTGCACCAACTCCTTCAGTGCCTGGTCCATGGTCTGCATACCCGCCGCCTGGCCGGTCTGAATCGCGGAATACATCTGGGCAACTTTATCCTCACGGATCAGGTTACGTATCGCGGGCGTGCCGACCATGATCTCCCACGCCGCAATTCGCCCGCCGCCGATCTTTTTCAGCAGTGTTTGCGCAATAACGGATCGCAGCGATTCGGAGAGCATCGAGCGCACCATCGACTTCTCCCCCGCCGGAAATACGTCGATGATACGGTCGATGGTCTTGGCCGCCGAACTGGTGTGCAGGGTACCGAATACCAAGTGGCCGGTCTCGGCGGCAGTCAACGCCAGGCGGATGGTTTCCAGATCACGCAGCTCACCGACCAGGATGATATCCGGGTCTTCACGCAATGCGGAACGCAGCGCCTCGGAAAATCCCAGCGTGTCACGATGCACTTCGCGCTGGTTGATCAGGCACTTCTTACTGGAGTGTACAAACTCGATAGGGTCCTCGATGGTGAGGATATGGGAGTAGTCATTGTCGTTTTTGTAATCCATCATGGCGGCAAGCGTGGTCGACTTACCGGAACCGGTCGGTCCGGTCACCAACACCAGTCCCCGGGGCACATCCACGATATCCTTGAAGGTTTGAGGACAACCGAGCTCTTCCAGCGTCAACACCTTGGATGGGATGGTGCGAAAAACAGCCGAGGCTCCGCGTGCCTGATTGAAGGCGTTGACACGAAATCTCGCCAATCCGGGGATCTCGAATGAAAAGTCGTTCTCAAGGAACTCCTCGAAGTCCTTGCGTTGCTTATCATTCATGATGTCATACACAAGCGCGTGCACGACCTTGTGTTCAAGTGCGGGGACATTGATGCGCCTGATGTCGCCGTCCACACGAATCATCGGCGGCAAACCGGCAGATATGTGCAAATCTGATGCGTTATGCTTGACACTGAAGGCCAGAAGTTCAGCGATATCCATTCATTCCCCCATTAGAAATCTTAAGACACATGACGAGACGCCATATAGACACTGTAGCGATGTTCCGCGATGATGGCATCTATCAATCCCTGGATTTGCCCTTTTCATAGCTATCGTCCTAAAAGTAGATTAGTTTAGCCGTGTTGAGGTTAAAAATTAAGAAAGCGCTTTAAAAATCCAGGGCACTTTTACTTGAAATGACATTAACCAGGCCTCATTTTGCAAGATAGTATCAAATTCACCCGGACAGCCAGACCATTCGCACAATTTTAATGACCTTTCAAGCGTGACTGATCAGACATACAACAGCCTCCAGCAGCACTATCAAAGGGTGTTGAATCGGATTCATCAAGCGGAAACGGCAGTAAAACGAACACCGGGTAGCGTTAAGCTGCTCGCTGTCAGTAAAACCAGAAGTGCCGAAGAGATCGGCTTGCTGGCGGATCGCGGGCATCAATGTTTCGGAGAGAACTATCTTCAGGAGGCGCTGACAAAGATCGAGCAGTTACGAGGCAAAGGGCTGGAATGGCATTTTATCGGTCGTATTCAGAGCAATAAAACCCGAGCGATCGCTGAAAATTTCACTTGGGTCCATAGCGTTGCAAGCCTTAAACACGCCACTCGATTGAGTGCCCAGCGCCCCTCCGGTCTGCCGCCTTTGAATATCTGTCTTCAGGTCAATACCAGCGGCGAATCGAGCAAGGATGGTTACAGCGAGGAGACACTGAGAGAACAGTTCGATGCCTATACCGCACTCCCCAATGTGCGCATCAGGGGTCTGATGACGATCCCCGCGCCCGCAGCCGATGAAGCCGCTAAACATACCCCCTTAAAGCGGTTAAGATTGCTGCGTGATGAGCTGAAGAGCGCGAAAATACCGCTGGACACCCTATCCATGGGTATGTCTGACGATCTCGAAGCCGCCATTGCCGAAGGGACTACAATCGTCAGAATCGGCACCGCAATTTTCGGCCCGCGGCAGTATAATCATTAATATTTACACCCAATCAACATTAGTTAAAAGCGACGGTATGAGTAACAACAACATTACATTCATTGGTGGCGGCAACATGGCCACCAGCCTGATAAACGGCTTGATTGCAGACGGCTACGGGAAGCAGCATATCACGGTCAGCGATCCCGACACTGAGAAGCTCGCCCAGTTGGCTGCCCGTTGCGGTGTTCATACCCAATCAGATAATAACAGCGCTATCAGTAACGCCGAGGTGGTCGTCTTGGCGGTCAAACCGCAAGTGCTCAAATCCGTGGCCCAGGATCTGGCAGCAGCCATACAGCAGGTCAAACCGCTGGTGATATCCATTGCGGCCGGCGTCAAGGAGTCCAGCTTGCGAAAGTGGCTGGGAGGTGAAGTGGCCCTGGTACGCAGTATGCCGAACACCCCAGCCATGATTCAGTCCGGGGCGACAGGTCTTCATGCCGGCCCGGGGGTGAGCGAGGCGCAGCGTAACCAGGCTGAAAGCATACTGCGGGCGGTCGGACTCACACGCTGGGTTGAGGAGGAGTCGATGATGGACGCGGTCACGGCAGTATCAGGCAGTGGCCCCGCCTACTTCTTTCTCATCATGGAGGCGGTCGAGTCCTCCGCCCGGCAGATGGGTCTGGATGAGGATACGGCCCGCCTGCTCACCCTGCAGACGGCCTTGGGCGCCGCCCGCATGGCCCTGGAGAGCAGTGATTCACCTGCGGTTTTGAGACATAAGGTCACCTCTCCGGGCGGTACGACAGAACGTGCTCTGGGTATCCTCGAGGAGGGTAAGATAAGAAACCTGATCGATATGGCCTTACATGGCGCCCAAGAGCGGTCAGTCGAGCTCTCGGAAATGCTGGGAGAACAATAATGGGCGGCAGTTACCTTACCGATCCCGTCGTCTTTCTGATACAGACACTGTTCGGGCTCTACATCCTGGCGGTGTTGCTGCGTTTCCTGCTGCAGCTGGTAAGAGCGGATTTCTACAACCCGATTTCCCAATTTCTAGTGAAAGTGACCAACCCTCCATTGAAGATTTTTCGCCGGATAATTCCCGGTGTTGGCGGTATAGACCTCTCCTCACTCTTACTCGCCTGGCTGCTTAAAGCCATCGAGCTGTTTCTCATCATTAGTCTTGCCGGAACCGGTATCAACCTGATCGCCCCCTTCATCTGGGCCATCCCTGAGTTGGTGGAGCTATTCATCAATATCTATCTGTTTGGAATATTGATTCAGGTTATCCTCAGCTGGGTGAATCCTGGCAGCTATAACCCGGCCACGGCCTTGCTCTACAGCTTGACTGGTCCTCTGATGCGACCGGCACAGAAGATCCTTCCCCCGATGGGTGGCATCGATCTCTCGCCTATGCTGGTCATGATTGGCCTTATATTGCTTAAAATGCTGCTGTTGCCCCCACTCCGCCAGGTCACGAGCAGTCCTTTTCTGTGACCTGGTATGATTGGGATCAGAAGGATCTGATCCTCCATCTGCGTGTTCAGCCCAAGGCGTCCCGGGATGCCTTTATCGGCCCCTACGGTGAAAATGAGTATAAAATCGCCATCACCGCGCCACCCGTTGACAATAAGGCTAACCGTCACTTGCTAAAGCTCCTCGCCAAGGCATTCGGTCTTCCCGCCTCCCGGGTCGAACTGATCAGCGGAAAAAGCTCCCGCAGCAAGACGGTACGGTTAAAGTCCCCCTCCCGACTGCCGATAGAGTTTGAAGATTAGGCTATCCGGATATGGCGTCCCGGGCACTCCTCGCGTATCATGACGTTTAGCTGAAAAAGTTGATAAGGGTCTGTTCCGGCTTAAATTATTGGGGCAATGGCATGGAAAAGGTTAGATTTCAAGAACAGTTAAAGGCTTACGAACAGTGGAAGACGGATGTCATCAACACCATCGAAGAGTATGGTCCCTGGTTGGAAGAGAACGGAATGTCCTCCGCCGATATCGCGCAGCGTATCGAAGAAACCTTGACCACCCTCAGGGGTGACAAGCTGACTATCGCCTTTGTCGCCGAATTTTCCCGTGGCAAAACCGAACTGATCAATGCCATCTTTTTTGCCGATTACGGCAGGCGCCTGCTCCCGTCCGATGCCGGCCGCACAACCATGTGCCCCACCGAGATCTTCTACGATAACGTGCGTCATGAAGCCTATGTGCGCCTGCTGCCTATCGAGACGCGCCTGCAGGACAGTACGCTGAGCCAGTTGCGGCACGATACCAAGCAGTGGGTCCGCTACCCCCTGGAAATCGACTCGGTTGAACAGATGCAGGCCGCCCTGAATGAAGTCATCCAGACCAAAACGGTCACCCTGGAGGAAGCCAAGCATCTGGGTCTCTACAGTCAGGAACTGCATCCCCATCAGAACGAGCCCCCGGAAACCGTAGAGATACCCAAATGGCGCCATGCCATGATCAGCTTCCCGCACGATATGCTGAAAAAGGGACTGACCATTCTCGATACCCCCGGCTTAAACGCACTGGGAACAGAGCCGGAACTGACCTTGAACATGCTGCCCGCCGCCCAGGCGGTGCTGTTCGTACTTGGCGCCGATACAGGCGTGACCCGCAGCGACATGGAGATCTGGCAACATCACGTGAAGGGTTTCCAGAGTGGTCGCCAGCGTGGATTGATGGTGGTGCTGAACAAGATCGATACCTTGTGGGACGACCTGCGTGAGCACGAGGATATCCATGATGCCATCCGCGGCCAGCAAAGTGACACGGCCGCGATGTTGGGAGTGGAATCCAAAGCGGTCTTTCCCATCTCTGCGTAAAAGGGACTGCTGGCCAAGATCAAAAATGAACCGGAGCTGCTGGATAAGAGCGGGCTGCTGGATCTGGAAAACTATCTGGGTCAGGACGTACTTAACATCAAACAACAGATTGTTCTCGACACCATCAGTTCCGGTGTCGGCCAGATGCTGGACAACAGTCGGAGCATGCTGTCGGGCAAACTTAACGAGACAAAATATCAACTCGAGGAACTGGAGGAGTTGAGTGACAAGAGTGACGATGTCATCAATAACCTGATGGAAAAGACCCGCAGTGAACAGGCCCAATACCTGCGCGATGTGGACACATTCCAACAGAGTCGCAAGCAACTTAAACAGCAGGTTCACCTGTTGTCGGAGATTCTCAGTCTCAATCAACTCGATGAAACCATCACCAAATGCAGAAAGGAGATGACCAACAGCTGGACCACAAGCGGCATGAAGATCTCAATGAAAAATCTTTTTGAGGAGACACGCCACACCATGCTCCAAGTGGTCACACAAAGTGAACAGACCCGAAAGCTGATCCGCGCCATCTATCGTAAATTTCAAAACGAGCATGGCTTTGCCGTCGTGCAACCGAAGATGTTCTCAATTGTAAAATACCGGGTTGAGCTGGAACTGCTGCATCAGGAGGCGGAGATCTTTCGCAATAGCCCGGTTACCGCCATGATGGAACAGAACTTTGTCGTCAAACGCTTCTTCTCCGCACTTGTAAAACGCGCACGTGATATCTTCCAGCGTGCCGATAAAGAGATCAATCAATGGATCGTGAGCGCCCTCGAGCCCCTGGTGATGCAGATAAAGGATCACAAGGAGATGATGGAGAAACGGCTCAACAACCTGCAGAAGATTGGACAGTCACGCAATACCCTGCAATACCGTATCCTCGAGTTGCAGGAGCAGTATACAGAACTGGCTCGCCAGTTAACTTCCTTGCGTAACATGTCCAACCGGATCAGTAACAACCGTCCACTGCATCACAGTCAACGCCAGAAACCCAAACTGGTGAAGCAGAATGTCTCCTGAGGACGAGTTCTGCGGTAAACTATAATGTAGATTCTTATGATTCGCAGTTACCATACTGTTTTACGTAAGGATATGCTTTTTGGGAAAGGTTGCGCTGGATTGAATTGAGCAGTGTGGATCACTGATTCAAGACCTTTACCTGCATACTCACCGGCCACTTCACCCATGCACACCGATCGACTACACTGAGACTACAACAAAGACCGGCCATCCAGACCGGCATCATATCAGGAGGGGTTGTCAATGTTTTGTACCAAAAAAGTTTTTGTTTTCCTTTCATTTTTCCTTGTGACCGCCACCGGCTGGGCGGAAAACAGCACCGCGATACCCGGATTCACCATTCACCACAATGCCATCCCCAGCGCCTTACTGGAACCCTCAATCGCGAGGCAATATGGCATTTAGCGGAGTAAATACCGGGGTATGCTGAATGTCAGTGTCATCAAGTCTGTAGAGGGAACAACAGGTGAATCCTCAGAAGCCGTCGTATTGGCCAAAGCCAACAATATACGCGGACAATTGATCAGTATTCCGATGCGAAAAATCACCGAAGGCGATGCTGTCTACTACATTGGAGAATTCCGTATCGCCGACCAGGAGAAACTCAACTTTGAGATCCAGGTTCAACCGAAAGGTGAAACCCGCTACTACACGGCGAAGTTGTCACAGGAGTTTTTCATCGACTAATCTCAATCGACCGGCTTTGTTGGATTCTCCTGATAAGGGCTGAGCATTATTGACCCGGCGAACGAGTTTGTCGTGTTGATAATGCAGTCCGAGCAGGAGACCGGTTCGATACTGTCACAAGGCCCTTGCAAGGGTTACAATTCCAAACAGAATGACAATTAATCCGGCGGCCCGCCTGACACGGATATCCTTGAACCACCGTGCAAGGCTGCCCGCCAATATACCCATGACAAAGAGATTGGGCAGGGTACCGAGTCCGAAGGAAAGCATCAGCCCCGCCCCTTTCGCCACACTCCCGGCCGACACTGTCCACACCAGCATGCTGTACACCAATCCGCAGGGAATCCAACCCCACACCAATCCCAGAATCCAAGCCTGGCCAGGTGACTTTACAGGTAATAATTTACGGGCGAAGGGTTCAATCTTCGTCCATAACAGGTTTCCCGCCCGCTCGATTCTGGCTAATCCTGTCCACCATCCACCCAGATAGAGACCAAGCAGGATCATAAAAGCACCCGCAATCACCAACAACACTCGCTGTGCGACATAGACAGGCACTGCCTGAGTCAACAAAACGCCCAGTCCACCCATGATAGCGCCGGCGGCCACATAGCTGGTGATACGTCCAAGGTTATAGCCCAACTGATAGGGAAAGGTATTGAGCAAGCGGCTCTGCACCGAGGCTGGAAGACCAAAAGTGAGTGCGCCAACAATTCCCCCGCACATACCGACACAATGCCCGCCACCAAGCAATCCAACGACAAATGCGGCCAGATAACTGCTTTGTTCAATCATTCACACATCCTCAGCAGCAGTTTATTGCATAGTGGATTATCAAGTGACCGCTCCATCATGATCGGGCAACTGGCTCGGAGGCAGATGGCGCATTGCCAACAGAATCAGGATCAATACAGGTATACCCATAGACGCGGTTATGAGAAAGAAATTCACATAACCCAAACCGTCGACCATAACACCGGAAAAACCACCGACAAACTTAGGAAGCAAAAGCATTACCGAGCTGAAAAGTGCGTATTGCGTGGCCGAGTAGGATACGTTGGTAAGGCTGGATAGGTAGGCCACAAATGCCGAAGTAGCAAGACCGGCACTGAGATTGTCCGCAGATATCACCAGCGTCAGCATGGCCAGGTTATGACCGATGCCGGCCAACCATGCGAACAGCAGGTTGGTGGACGCGGCCAAAATACCTCCCAATAACAGGATACGCATCACCCCCACCCGGGTAACCATCATTCCCCCAAGGACCGCACCAAGCAGGGTCATGACCACCCCGAGCAGATTGGCTACGACCGCAACCTCACGTTTACTGAATCCCAGATCGACATAAAAGACATTTGATATCACCCCCAGTACCACGTCGGAGATCCGGTAGGTGGCGATCAAGGCCAGGATCAGGATTGCATGCCAACGATAACGCCGGATAAAATCGGCGAACGGACTGATCACCGCGCCGTAGAACCACTCACTGAAGGCGCGAAAAAGCCCCGGCAGCCATTCCTGACGTTCAATGATACTGTCTACCGCCGCCTCCTGCTCCAGGGTTGCCCTGATTGGATGGACATCGGGTTCCCGGATCACTAAAACTGTGATTACTCCAACCAGCATCAAGGCCGCCATGCTTAGGTAGGCGACCATCCATGCGTTGAGATAGTAGCCGCTTTCAGTCGGACTTGCCCATTGTGCGATCGCCAGGGCGCCACCCCCGCTCACAATCATCGCTATGCGGTATCCAATCATGTAGTTGGCGGCCATGACACCCTGCAATCTGACTGCCGCCCTCTCAATTCGATAGGCATCGATGACGATGTCCTGGGTTGCTGACGAGAAGGCCACCAACAGCGCCAATAAGGCAAAACTGCGCAGTCCCTGCAGAGGATCTGAGAAAGCGAGTCCGCAGAGTCCGCTAATCACCAAGAGTTGCGCCAGCAACATCCAGGCACGGCGGCGTCCCAGCCTGGCTGTCAACCACGGGAGTTTCAGCCGATCGACCAGTGGCGCCCAAACCCATTTGAAACCGTATGCAAGCGCCACCCAACTGAGGAACCCAATGGTAGACCGCGCGATGCCCGCCTCTCTCAGCCAGTACGACAGGGTGCCGAAGACCAACAACAAGGGCAGTCCGGCGGAAAAGCCGAGAAACAACATACTGCGGGCTCCAGGCTGCCAATAGACCTTCAACGTCTTGAACCAGTCGGAAAACCTGCTGGCTGAATTCACGCACACCTCTGAAGCAAAAAGCACCATTATAAGGGCCAATGGAGCCCAAGTCCCCTATCCCTTAGACAAATTGGCTCTGCTCTCAATCAGGTGAATATCAATGGATGGAATGCAGGCATTTTGATGAAAGCGTCCTCTCAAAAAGGGTACAATGCGCGATTGATTTTAATAGGTATTCTTAGATGCAGGATTATCAGCGAGAATTTTTAAACTTTGCCCTCGATGTCGGTGTATTGCGATTCGGTGAGTTCACCCTGAAATCCGGGCGTGTCAGTCCCTACTTTTTCAATGCCGGACTATTCAACAGCGGTGCCAGCCTGGCCCGGCTCGGCCGTTATTATGCCCAGGCTATCGTCGATTCGGGCGTAGCCTTCGATCTACTCTACGGCCCGGCTTACAAGGGTATTCCGCTGGCGGCCGTGACCGCAGCGGCACTCTACGATCAGCACGGCATCGACATCCCCTATGCCTTCAACCGTAAAGAGGCAAAGGATCACGGCGAAGGCGGTGTCATTGTCGGCCATGCGCTGGAAGGAAGCGTCTTGATTATCGACGATGTCATTTCCGCAGGCACCTCGGTCCGGGAATCCGTCGATATCATTCAATCTCTCCAGGCGATTCCCGCTGGCGTTGTAATCGCCCTCGACCGCCAGGAGCGGGGACAGGGGGAGCGATCGGCAATCCAGGAGGTAGAGAGCGATTACGGCATGCCTGTCAGCGCCATTGTGCGGCTGGAGCAGTTGATCGAATATCTGCAGGAGAGTGACGATAGCGAAGAATCGTTGCAACGCATTCAGGCTTATCGGGATCAATATGGCGTGATGTGAGTTGCAGCGACGCTATCGGCTGCCTCAGCCCAGAACCAGTTTGGTTCCAATCAACAGGGTAACCACCTCAAATCCCCGTTTGATCCAGCGATTGCCCTTGGCGATGGAGAGGTGTGCTCCCAGGTAGCCGCCAAGCAGCGAACCGATGAGGAGTACCGGTATCCATGCCCAATGTATGTCACCTAGAATACCGAGCGTGAGGGCACCGCTGCCGTTCCAAAAGACCCCGACCAGGACCAGTGTGTGGGCAACCGCCCGTCGATAGTCGAGACCGAACCAGCGTACCAGCCAGAGAGTGACGAAGAGTCCCGTCCCCGATGTAAGAGATCCATTCAGGATACCAATCAGAAACAACCCGGCGCCTCCGATCAGAAAACCGTTTCTGTCCCTGTGGATCGCCTGGTATTCGATGCCGAGCTTCGGACTCAGATAGGAATAGATCCCCAGACCTAAAGTCAACACGCCGAGGGCGATTTCAGCATGCCTGTCCGCCACCTGAAGAATCAGGCTGGCGCCTATCACCACACCCGGCAACCCCGTGAACAGCATAAAAATCACAAACTGGCGTTCCAACCCACCCTCGCGCAGATGGCGGACCGTAGCCCCTATGCCGAGGGCCACCGAGGCCACTTTATGTGTCGCGAGAGCCACCCCAAAGGGTAAACCGAGAAAGATCAGGGCCGGCAATTGGACCAGTCCGGCCCCACCTCCAGAGAAGGCTGAGAAGAGGTTAGCCAGAAGAGAAATCACGAAAAGGGTGAACTGTTCCACAAAGCAGCTATCTTATGATGTAAGCTACGAAGTATAATCTATCTCTGACCCCTTTTGACTTAGAAACAGAGAATATACCCTGTATGCGTTCGAGAATCATAACCCCGATCATCTTATTCATACTTTTTCTGCCGCTCACCACCTTGGCCGGCAAGCTCTACAAGTGGGTCGATGACAAGGGTCAGACCCACTACACTCAGACCCTCCCCCCCACGGATGCCCATCGTGCTCGCTCCCACCTGGATGAGCACGGAATTGTTGTCAAAGAGGTGGATGCCGCCAAGACCGAGGAGGAACTACGGCAGGAAGCGGAGCAGGAACGGCTGCGCCAGGAGCAGCAGCGCCTGGTTGAACAACAGCAGGCCCAGGATCGTGTCCTGTTGCGCACCTTCAGAAGTGCGGATGACATTCTGATGACCCGCGATGGTCAGCTTCAGGCAGTCGATACATCGGTACGCGTCACCCAGGCGAACATAAGACGCCTCAAAACGACACTTGAGGAGATGCAGCAGGATGCAGCTAAAAGAGAGTTACAAGGACGCAGCGTGTCAAAAAGAATCCTTCAGGATATCGAAATCAAACGACAAGCCCTCGAAGACGCCTACAGTTCCATCATCGAGAGGGAGCATGACAAAAACCGCATTCGCCAGTCCTTTGCCCGGGATCTGAAACGCTTCAGGGAACTGAAAAAGCTGGAACAATCCGACGACCCGATTCAAGAGGCCAGGAATTCCTTCGACCATGCCCTGCAGAATGTCTATCACTGCCCAAGCGGGGATAACTGCGAAGGCCCCTGGCAAAGGGCTAAGGCCTATCTCAAGGCCCACTCTACTACCCCCATTAAAATTGAAGGTGACAATATCATGATCACCGGTGAACCGATGGAAGATAACGATATCAGTATCTCGGTTTCACGTATCGATGATCCCAAGCGAGGCTCCTTAGTGATTTTTATGGATCTTCAGTGCAAGATCATTTCGCTGCAAAAGCGACTCTGTGCAAACGGTGAGGCTATTAATCGCATAAAGCAGGGGTTCCGCAATGAGCTTGCAAAGGCAGGTGATCTATCCCAATCCCTGCCCTGAAATAGGGTGAGTGAGAAAAAGCGATGCCAATTTACAGGTACCCTTCAACATATTTGTAAAGTGATTCAGCCGGGTATTTGATCAATGCTGGATCAGTGTAGCGCACTACACCGAAATCTGAACGATGCAATGTTGTCTTGAGTTACTATTGATCAGGTGAAGCGGTCACGTGGTTGTGTCAGGCGCGGAGAAGAGCGCGGTCGACAGCAGTCGCCACTGCTCATCCCATTGCTGCAGTGGTGATATCCTGAACCGGCTGCGCAGATATTGATGCATCAGCCCTTCTACAAAACCGGTCATCAAGTTCGCCGCTACCGTACTGTCGGCGGATAACACGATCTCTCGACGCATCTCCGCTTCCCTGAGTATCTGCTTTAGCTGGGTCTCAACCCGATCAAAAAACTGCCCGACGCGTATCATCAGGCGTTCTGTCTCGCCCACCAGGGCATCACCCAGCAACACCCGTGTGATGCCTGGATTTCGTTCTGAAAAGGCCAGTATCAGATAGAGCAGCTGGGCACAACGGGGTTCGACCTGAGATTGTTCCTTAAGAATCTGATTCACCCGGGCAAAGACACTCTCTTCCGCGAAGTCGATCAGACCTTCAAACATCTTGGCCTTGCTGGCGAAGTGGCGATAGAGCGCGGCTTCGGAGAGACCTACCGCCTTACCCAAGGATGCGGTGGTGATACGACTGCCGGGATTCTGTTCCAGCTCACTTGCCAGCGCTTCAAGTATCAACTGACGGCGGGATGGCTTGTCCGCTGCCATTAGCGCCGCCGGATCAATGTACCTACCCCTTCATCCGTGAAAAGTTCCAGCAACACGGCATGGGGTACCCTACCATCGATGATGTGGGAAGTGTGGACACCTGCTTTCACCGCCTCCAAAGCGGTGGAAATCTTCGGCAGCATACCTCCATGAATCGTGCCGTCCTCTATCAATTCAGCGACACGTTCCGCCGAGAGACCGGTCAGCAGACCGCCATCTTTATCCAGCAGTCCCCTTGTATTTGTCAGAAGAATGAGTTTTTCAGCCTGCATCACCTCGGCCACCTTGCCGGCAACCAGGTCAGCGTTGATATTGTATGAGTGGCCATCCTTTCCTATGCCGATCGGTGCAATCACCGGGATAAAGTCCCCATGCACCAGCATATCCACCACACTGACATCGATACTCTCAACCTCGCCAACGTGTCCGATATCGATAATTTCAGGAACCTCGAGCTCCGGCCCCTTGCGACTGATCACCATTTTTCTGGCGTGGATCAGATCACCGTCTTTTCCGGTGAGTCCGACAGCCGAACCACCGGCGCGATTAATCAAGCTGACGATATCCTTGTTGACCAATCCTCCCAACACCATTTCAACCACATCCATGGTTTCACTGTCGGTCACCCGCATACCCTGAATGAATTTCGAATCCTTGCCCAGCCTTTGCAACAGATTACCGATTTGAGGGCCGCCTCCATGCACCACGACAGGATTTATTCCAACCAGTTTCATCAATACCACATCCATGGCGAAACTGTTCTTCAAATCTTCATCAACCATCGCGTTGCCGCCATATTTAATCACCAGCGTTTTACCCCTAAAACGTTGGATATAGGGCAATGCGGAGGTCAATACATGTGCGACGTTCTGTGCCTGCTCAGGAGATAGACTCATGTTCTTACTATTGGACTGCTAACTATTTAAACTGGTCGGTTAACTCAAGGCCTGTTAACACTATTCCCGGCATCTCAGAACGGCGGTTGCAGATTTGGATCGATTTTCACAAGCATATCACGAAAGATCGACTGGACATGAGCCAAATCCTCTTCGCTGTCCGCTTCAAAACGAAACAGGAGCGCAGGAACGGTGTTGGATGCTCGCACCAGTCCCCAACCCTGTTCAAATTCTGCCCGGAGACCATCGATCTTGACCATTCTGGCGCCTGGCAGATCGGGTAATTTTTCGATCGCCGCCATCACCTCTTTCGCCTGCCCCTCTTCCATCTCCAAGGCATACTCTGGGGTTGAAAGGCTCTCGGGCAGTTCTGCGAACACTTCCGCGCTCGTCCTGTAATCGAGCGAGAGGATCTCAAGTAAGCGTGCACCGGCATAGATGCCGTCATCGAAACCATACCATCGCTCAGCAAACAGAATATGACCGCTGAATTCGCCTGCCAGCAGCGCATGAGTCTCTTTCATCTTCGCTTTCAACATGGAATGCCCGCTCTTCCACATCAGCGGGCGGCCGCCATTGGAGAGCACGATATTTGCGAGATGACGTGAACATTTAACGTCGTAGATGATATCGCCGCCAGGTTCACGGGTCAGTATGTCAATGGCCAAGTACATTAACAATCGATCCGGCCAAATCAGTTTGCCGGAAGAGTCAACGATGCCGATGCGGTCACCATCCCCATCGAAGGCGATTCCCAAGGCGGCTTGATGTTGCACCACAGCCTTTTGCAGATCCTGCATGTTTTTCGGATCGCCAGGATCCGGATGATGATTGGGAAAATCGCCATCAGGAGTGCAGAAGAGCTCTACAACTTCACATCCCAGCTGCCGATAGAGTTCCGGCGCAACCACGGATGCGGCGCCATTGCCGCAGTCGACCACGACCTTGAGCGGCTGCCCAAGCCGGGTATCGGAAATCACTCGATCAATATACTCATTGATGATCTCTTGAGAATCGAAGGAGCCATCCCCCTGCAGCAGTTGACCTGCATCGATGAGTCGTCGCAGATCCTGAATCTCATCCTGGGTAGGACTATCACCACCGACAACCAGTTTAAGCCCGTTATACTGCAGCGGATTATGGCTGCCGGTTACCATGACACCGCACTCCGTATCCAGCTCGTGTACGGCATAATAAAGCAGTGGTGTAGGCACTATACCGATGTCGTTCACATCCCGGCCGCTTGCCTGCAGGCCCTGTATCAAGGCACTTTGCAGGCGTTCGCTGGAGTTACGTGTGTCGCGAGCCACGACTATCGACTGATAACCTTTCTCAAATATCTCACTGCCAATTCCCTGACCCAACAAAGCAACAATCTCTTCATTCAGGCTTTTACCTACAACGCCGCGAATATCGTAAGCCCTGTAGATCTCGGAGGGAATTTCAACATTGGTGCCAACCTCTATCGCTGTCTCTTCCTGCGGTTGCACCACTACCTCGTCGAGATTGATTCCCAAACCGCCATCGCTGGTGGTTATGGCTCGTTTCAATTTACCCTTCTCTGCCTGAGAAGAGCGGTATTCCCTGATCTGATGCTCCATCACCTCCAGGGTCGATTGCAGATCGCCCAATTGCGCCGGTTGGGCTTTAGGCGGACGACCTACGACCAACGCCTCCACCAAGGAGAGGACCGACTGTTGATCCCGCTTGAGGGCGTTCATCATCTGTTGGCTGAGACGAAGCAGTAAAAGGGCTGTCAGTAAAAACAGCAGCAGACCCGGCACCACCAACATCAGGTTGTCCATCAATTCAAACTTAAAGCCACTGCCGCCCCAATAGGCAACCTGCCAGATCGATCCTTTGACAGGAATAACACCATCCGGCTTAACCCCGTCAGCAGGCTTATCCCCGATTCCGATAATCGCCAGCGGGTCTTTGACTGAAAGGGCTTGTTGAACCTCGATGCGGCCATGCAGATTATCAACGCCAATCAGCAGTTTTTTGAGCATTTCTATTGAATAGGCGACGTGTATCACTCCGCCGGCTTGTCCTCCATTATCAGAAGCAATGCTACTGGCAATTGCGATATGCTGATGTGGCGTACCGAACTGATGTAGCTCTGCAGGCAGTACCGCATCACTCTTCTCTGCCTTTCTCAACAGCAGCAACGATGCGTAACCCATATTCGGCATCTCACTGGTGTCCGGTTCATTGAAACCTGTCGGTAACAGCCTTACACGCAACGCTTCGGGTACAAGGCGATCAAGTCTGGCTTGCTCACTGGCCAATCCGACCTCATCGAAACCGATGAATAAGTCCGCCATGGCGGGTTGCCGGGCAAGGCCTTGAATCAATGCTAAATGTTGTTGCAGGATTGTGGAGATGGAGCCGGCAAGCATCTGGGCCACGGACTTGACCTGTTGCTTATGGCTTGCCTGTGTCGTGACCTGATTCTGATAGAAAAGATAGGACCAGGCCGCCATTGTCAGTATCAATAGTCCTAACACCCCCAGTAGCCAATAGCCACGGATGGTGCGACCGCCACCCTGTTGTTTATTCGTCTCTCCGCTACGTTTTAAAAACCCCATATTAATTCCTGGATCATGCTGGGTGCACTGAAAGCCATTCAGCAACAACCGTGTTGGCTAAAATTATAAACTGCTTTACAAAATTTCCTCTTGTACCAGGACTGTTGCTCATAGAGTTCGAACCATTCGAAAGATCCCTATACCGACCAACTCGAAATACCATACTGGCGCGAGATCGATATCTATCCAGCATAATCCATAGACCCTAGGGCCTGTTAACACTAATCCAATCGGCCCTGCTGGGACTATTTTTTTGTCCAGCAAGGCAGAATGAGCGAGGTGTAGTTATGCTACATGAGCGAATGATAACGCCGCTGGGCGGAAAAATAGCCCCAGCCCTTCGGGTTGCGCCCCGAAGGAAGTGCCCTTGGGGTGCGCCCCGAAGGAAGTGCCCTTGGGGTGCGCCCCGAAGGAAGTGCCCTTGGGGTGCGCCTGAAAAAGCGCCACTCGGCGTTGCTCGTCGTTCATTTGGAGTCACCAAACCTCTCTCCTCGCGCCTTGATTGGCGCTTTTTCAGGCACAACAGGGCCAATTGGATTAGTGTTAACAGGCCCTAGTCTGCCGACCCCGAAATACCGCAACCAGGTAGTGATTTGTTGTATCCGCGGCGGCGACAGAATACTTACCCTTCAGCTGCGCGCACGATATTGAGCGGCAATCCTCTCGGCCAGCCGGTGAGCCAGTACCGATTTTGTCATCATCGGTAACTCTTCTCGACCATCCTGCCACAACAAAAGCAGTGCATTCCGGTCGGACTCAACCCCCCCTTCACGGGTACCAACCCTGTTCGCAGCTATGATATCCAGCTGCTTGCGGCGACGTTTTTCATCTGCATACTGTTCGACCTGTTCAGTCTCGGCGGCAAACCCTACTGTGAACGGCGGGTTTTCTGTTGCAGCCACTTCAGCGAGTATATCGGGATTCCTGACAAGTTCCAGTGTTAGTTTCTCTTTGTTTTTCTTGATCTTATCAGCGGCGATTTGTATCGGACGGTAATCAGCGACTGCCGCGACTGCGATAAAAATATCACAATCCGCAACATGCTCCATGACTGAGGAATGCATCTCAAGCGCTGTTTCCACATGGATAGTTGTAATTTTCGAAGGTACGGCAAGTGACGTAGGGCCGCTTACCAGCGTCACTTCCGCACCTAAATCCCGCATCGATTGCGCCAGCGCATACCCCATCTTACCCGAACTTCGATTGCCCACGAAGCGTACGGGATCGATAGCTTCCCGGGTCGCACCCGCAGTCATCAGTACTCCGACACCCTCCAGTATACCCGGACTGAAATAGCTCTCGACCATTTGGCACAGGGCCTCGGGTTCCAGCATTCTTCCCGGCCCGGTTTCACCACAGGCCTGCGCCCCATCATCGGGCCCCCAGCAGAGATAACCCCTTTTCATCAGTCTCTGCAGATTTTCCTGGGTTACTGGATTCAGCCACATCTGCCGGTTCATCGCGGGTGCCAGCGCAATTTGCACCTCGGTGGCCAGACAGAGTGTAGCCAAGAGATCATCCGCCTGTCCCGTCGCAGCTCGGGCAATGAAATCCGCTGTCGCCGGTGCAATCAATACCAGGTCGGCCCAGCGGGCTAGAGAGATATGATCCATTGCCGCTTCCTGGGCTGGATCGAGAAGCTCGGTATAGACCGCATGGCCTGAAAGGGCCTGAAAGGTCAACGGTGTGACGAATGCCCGGGCCGCCGGAGTCATGACCACGCGCACTTCAGCCCCGGCAGTTTGTAAGGCCCGCAGCAGCACCGCACTCTTATAACAGGCAATGCCAGCGGTCACCCCTAATAGGATCTTTTTGTTTGATAATCCCGACATGGCGTCCCGATCACCTTAACAAGAAGAGGTAAGAGTACCCCATGCAACTGAAAATGTTAACAAATCTCCAACACATCGGATAATTTATCCACGCCTGTCACCTGCAGTCCCTGAATCGGCTGCTTGGGTAGATTCAGGCGTGGAACGACAGCCCGCTTAAATCCATGCTTGGCCGCTTCTCGCAGACGTTCCTGGCCATTCGGTACCGGCCTGATCTCTCCCGTCAACCCCACTTCACCAAAAACGATCAAGCCCAGATCGATCGGCCGATCGCGAAAACTGGAGAGCGCCGCCATCAAGACGGCCAAGTCTGAAGCCGTCTCCGTTATCCGCACCCCACCAACCACATTGACATAGACATCCTGATCAAACATCCCGATACCGCAATGACGGTGTAGAACCGCAAGTAACATGGAGAGCCTGTTTTGCTCCAGGCCAAGGGTAACCCGGCGTGGATTTGCCAGGGGACTTTCATCCACCAATACCTGGACTTCCACCAGCAGCGGGCGTGTTCCCTCACGGGTGACCAGAATGATGCTTCCCGGCACCGTTTCGGCCTGACGGGAAAGAAAGATTGCAGAAGGATTGCTGACCTCCTTCAGTCCTTTATCCGTCATTGCAAAGACACCCAGTTCATTGACGGCGCCATAACGGTTTTTGATGGTGCGAATGAGGCGGAACTGGCTGCCGGCTTCACCTTCGAAATAGAGCACGCTGTCCACCATATGCTCCAATACCCGGGGGCCGGCCAGGTTACCCTCCTTGGTCACATGCCCGACGAGAAAAACCGCCGTGGCACGGCGTTTGGCGAAATGCACCAGTTGTGCTGTGGCCTCTCTCACTTGGGAGACAGAACCGGGGGCGGACTGCAACAGCTCTGTATACATGGTCTGGATCGAATCAACCACCAATACTTGTGGACGTTCCCGATCTGCAGCGGCGATGATCCTCTCGACACAGGTTTCGGGTAACAGCTGCAGTTCGTCAGTGGGAAGTCCCAGGCGCCTGGCGCGTAATGATAGCTGACGAGGTGACTCTTCACCTGAAACATAGAGAGTACGCAGGGAACCGGAAAGGCGTGCCAGGGTTTGAATCAGCAGGGTCGATTTCCCGATACCCGGGTCGCCACCGATCAGAACAACCGAGCCCTCGACAAGCCCGCCACCCAAAACCCGATCCAGCTCGGGACTTCCGGTAGAGGAGCGTACCTCCCGCTCACTTTCCACATCAGCCAGGTTGATGATCTGTGGGGATGTCTCTCCCGCGTAGCCGCTATAGCGACTGTTCGTGCCGGAGACCGGGGCAGCAATTCTCTCCTCCAAGGCGTTCCAGGCCTGGCACTCAGAGCATTGCCCGGCCCACTTGGGAAAGCTGGCGCCACACTCACGGCAGAGGTAGAGCGATTTCACCTGACGCTTGCCACCTTGTGCCATCAACCCTTCCCATCCCTATTGATGTCCAGAAACCCGACACGCTTTTTGACACCACAGAGCAGTTCGTATGCAATGGTCCCTGCCGCATTCGCAATCTCCTCCACCGGCAATTCCCTGCCCCACAGCACCGCTTTTTCACCCACCTTCACATCGGGCAGACCCCGTGCGTCGACACTGAGCATGTCCATGGATACCCGGCCTATCAGGGGCAGACGTTTTCCCGACACCAATACGGGGGTACCGCCGGGAGCGTGGCGTGGATAGCCGTCACCGTATCCGATGGCGATGACCGCCACCCGCATCGCCTCGGGGCAAGTGTAGGTGCCGCCATAGCCGATTCGCTCGCCTTTGCGGCAATCTTTAACAGCAATCACCCGACTCTGCAGAGTCATGACCGGCAACAGGCCTTCGGCGGCGGCACTGGAATCGACGAACGGGGTTGCACCATACAGCATGATCCCCGGGCGCACCCAATCCGCGAGCGACGCCGGATGTCCCAGAAGACCGGCTGAGTTGGCGATGGAACAGGCATCGAAAGGGGTATGATCGATGGAATCGAACAAGGCGCATTGGGCCTTGGTGGCCGGATCACGCCTGTCATCCGCATTAGCCAAATGGGTCATCAGGTTAAGCGCTGCGATCGCCGGATTTGCTCGCAGCGCCGCAACTGACCCGGAGAGTTCTTGATCCTCGAATCCCAACCTGTGCATGCCTGTATCAAACTTGATCCAAAGCTTCAACGATTGCGGCTTAAGGCGCGTCTGAGTCAGTAGATCCAACTGCGATCCATGATGGAGCACGATCTCAAGTGACGCCTCAGCCGCCTTTTTGAAATCATCCTCGCAATAACAGCCACCCAGTACCAGAACAGGCTGGGTAACCCCCGCTTCCCGCAGGCCTATGGCCTCATCGAGTCTTGCGACTGCCAACCCATCAGCCTCAACGAGCGTATCGGCAACACGCAACATACCGTGACCATAACCATCCGCCTTGATCACAGCCCATACTTTGCGACCTTTTGCGGCCTCCTTTGCACGCTTCAGGTTATGACGAAGCGCCGCATGGTCGATAATGGCCTGCGGGGCATAGCCCATCAATAGCCCTCGTCACCGTAAATCTCGTCGGTGTAGTTTTCAAATTTTGTATATTTACCAAGAAAAGTCAGACGGGTCGTACCAATCGGACCATTACGTTGCTTACCGATGATAATCTCCGCAATGCCCTTATCCGGACTGTCTTCGTTGTAAACCTCATCGCGATAGATAAAGACGATCAGGTCGGCATCCTGCTCGATGGCGCCCGACTCACGCAGGTCAGACATGATGGGGCGCTTGTTGGTGCGCTGCTCCAGGCTCCGGTTGAGCTGGGAGAGGGCAATCACCGGAATATCCAATTCCTTGGCCAGGGCCTTCAAGGAACGGGAGATGGCGGAGATCTCAGTGGTACGATTCTCCCCTTCGCCCGGAGCCTGCATCAATTGCAGATAATCAATCACGATCAGGCCCAGGTCTTTATTCTCTCGCTTGAGTCGTCGCGCGCGGGCACGCACCTCGGTCGGTGACAGTGCCGGTGTATCATCGATGTAGAGACTGGTCTCAGCCAGCATACTGACCGCGGATGAGAGTCGGGGCCACTCATCATCATCCAGTTTACCGGTACGCACCCGAAGCTGATCGATACGCCCCAGAGAGGACATCATACGCATCGCCAATGCATCACCCGGCATTTCCATACTGAATACCGCAACACCCTTGCCTCCTTGAATGGCCACATTCTCAGCGATATTCATGGCGAAAGTGGTTTTACCCATTGATGGGCGGCCCGCGACGATAATCAGATCCGCATGCTGCAGGCCGGAGGTCATCTGGTCGAAGTCGGTAAAACCTGTGCTGATGCCGGTGATCGGTTCATCCTGCTGGAAGAGGGTCTCGATCCTGTCTACCGCCTTGGTCAGCAAGGCCTTGATCGGCGCGAATCCCCCCTTCCCCTTCATCGTCTGCTCGGCAATTTCGAAGACCTTGCGCTCCGCATTGTCGAGCAGTTCTTCGGCCTTCCTGCCTTGGGGATGAAAAGCGCTGTCCGAGATATCCGTCCCCACTGAAATCAGTTGCCGCATCACCGAGTACTCACGGACTATGCCGGCGTAGGATTTGATGTTGGCTGCACTCGGTGTCTCTTCCGCCAGTCGCACCAGATAGGGCAATCCTCCGCCATCCTCCAGAACCTCCTTGCGTTCCAGGTGTTCTGCCAGCGTTACCACATCGAACGGCTGGCTCTCCTCGGCCTGAGCTGCGATGGCGTTAAAGATCAGACGGTGTTCCTTGCGATAGAAATCACTCTCGACCACCAGGTCCGCGATCTTGTCCCAACTGGCATTATCCAGCATCAGACCGCCCAGCACCGACTGCTCGGCCTGAATCGAGTGCGGCGGCACCTTGATGGCACGTGTATCGAGATCCGGGTAGGGCGGTATCTCTTCTGGATAGGCGGTTTCTGACATCAATTTTGGTCTGTTGAGGCGGTGGTGCGATGTTGCCGAATCGACCTGTAAGGATACGGGATTGAGCTGGCCTAGGAAAGCTGGTTGATCATGGGAAGGGACCACGCATCGGTGGTCAAATTCAAAAATATGAGCGCATCGCCCGCAAATGGACGCGATTGAACGCAAATGAGGAGGTAAGGTGCGGTTTTACCGCACCTTACCTCCTCATATTGAATGCGTATTCTTGGTTCGGTAGATCAGCGGTGCGGCAAGCCGCCCCCTTCTCGACCGAACCTGAAGCTCAACCGCTTATGCTTCTGGCACGATCGTCAGTTTGATAGTGGCATTCACGTCAGCATGCAGATGCAGGTTGACCTCATACTCACCCGCGACACGGAATGCACCATTGGGCAGCAACACCTCTTTCTTGGCAACTTCCACACCGTTGTCAGTGACGGCTTTTGAAATATCAGCGGTACCGACTGAACCAAACAGGCGTCCTTCATCACCTGCCTTGCAGGTGATGGAGATTTCCATTCCGTCAATCTTCACTTTACGCGCCTCGGCTGCCTTCAGCTTTTCCGCAGCCTCCTTCTCGAGTTCCGCACGGCGTGCTTCGAAGATCTTCACGTTCTCTTCTGTCGCCGGTACGGCTTTACCTGAAGGAATCAGAAAATTACGGCCAAAGCCGCTCTTTACATTAACCTTCTCACCCAGATCACCCAGGTTATCCACTTTTTGCAATAGAATTATTTCCATTGTAACCACCTTCATATAGGTCAATTCATAGGTTACCGAGCCCTATTTACAGCCTTCCAGTAACCCGCTCTTACTCGCTTTGACGCTGTCTGAAGCGAGCTCGAAAATCTATCCACACATCCATCAGACCGATGACGGTTAAAGCCATCACCATCTGTGGCATGAACACAATCAGCAACAGGTAGACCAATACCAACCAGAGCTGCGCCGACTTCATTCCATTGAATACACCGTGGGCAACAGCCAGCCCCTGCAAAAACGGCACGCCCAGAAAAACGGCTCCCATGCAGTTGAGGGTAACGGGTACATGCTCACCTGGCATCAACAGAAACAGCAAAGCCAATACACCAACCGCTCCCACCATCCGGTGTACCCGCAGTTGATGGAACTCCTTGGCGAATCCACCCGGGTTGTACAACACCGCCTGCCACCAGCGAGCCAGATAGAGGCTGGATACCAACTGCAGCATATACACCACTGCAACCACACCGCACATCACTACTGATATCTGTTCAACCAGTTGCAGGCTTTGCGACTGATCCAACAACCCGGTATCCACAAAGCGCTGTCCCAGCGGTTGCAGATACTCCTGCCAGAATGCCGCAGGATCACTCAGTACGATGTACTGTATCAACACAACCAGCAGGCCAAACCCAATGGCCACCTGTGTCGTGAATGCCAGTGACATGGTGTTCCGCAACAGCATGCCGAGTACGGCGACCGGCAGCCAAAATACCAGCAAAATTCCAACTGCCGGTAGTGGATTACCGATAATTACCCCCATCAACAGGGCTATGGCCAATGTCGACAGAAGTAAGGTTTTAATCCCGGCCGATATCCCTTGACGAAGGAATACCAACCCTGCGCAGGCACTGCCTAGAATGCCGATAAACGGAAATATCAGAGACAGCATGGTCAGGCCCGTCGTAGCCATTGCAGACTGGGACGTCCCGCGCATCACAAAGGATGCCAATGCTTTCATGCTCCGTTACTCCGGAAGGTAAAAACCTCCTTTAGTGCTGATCTGTGTATGGCAGAAGCGCCAAGTAGCGTGCCCGCTTGATAGCAGTGGCAAGCTGACGTTGATACTTTGCCTTGGTACCGGTGATGCGGCTTGGAACGATCTTGCCACTCTCACTGATATACGCCTTGAGCAGATTCAAATCCTTGTAATCGATCTCGTTGATACCCTCCGCAGTAAAGCGGCAGTATTTCTTGCGTCGGAAAAAACGTGCCATCTGTAGTACCTCTCAATCCACTCGATTAATCTTCGGCCGAAGGTTCGGTTTCTTCTTCGGGCTCATCGGAAGCTTCATCATCCGCCGTAACAGCATCATCATCGCGGTTACGCGAAGATGCGCCTTCTCTCTCTTCCTCTTCCTGGGACTTGGCCAGTTGGGAGATTTCGCTGACAGCTTCGTCGCGACGAATAACCAGGTTACGAATCACGGCATCGTTGAAGCGAAAGGCGCTCTCCAGTTCGGACAATGCCTCGGCGCCACACTCGATGTTCATCAGAACATAGTGTGCCTTGTGGATCTTATTGATGGGATAGGCCAGCTGACGGCGGCCCCAATCTTCCAGGCGATGGATCGCACCACCCTTGGTTTCGATACCCGAACGATAACGCTCGATCATAGCGGGTACCTGTTCACTCTGGTCGGGATGGACCAGGAACACGACTTCATAGTGCCTCATTGTCTCTCCTTTCGGGCTAGGCAGCCTCCCGCAAATGCGGTAAGGCAAGGAGTGATGCCCGGTCCAGTCGCCATGCCGTCCTTACGGAACGCCACCAGCGGCAGTCGGGCACCGGGAAGCGCCGGATTCTACCGATTTGCGGGGAAATCTGCAACTTGCGGAGGTGGAATCCCTATAGATCCCCCTAATTCAGCCAATCGTGCGGGAAACGGCTCAGAAATCTGCCCGTACCCCGAGGAAGGCGCCATCGAAATCCCAATCCGTGTAGATACCGTCCAGGTCATCAAGCTCCAGGGAGATGCGATGATAGCCGCCCCTGAGGCTGATATCGACAGCCAGGCTTTCCACCAGCTTGAAGGCGACCCCTGCGGTATAGTCCTGCAGGGTGTGATCGCCCACACTCAATAGGTTAAGGTCACCGAAAAACGAAAGACGCGTGGCGGGCACACCCACCTGAACGGCCCCATGAAACATCGGCACATATCCGTCGAAGGTCTCACTGGCCCGCAGACCATTGCTCTCAACCTCGATATCGCCATCCAGGTATTTGACATTCAATCCCAGGTCGAAAGAGATCGTATCGTTATCGAAAATCTCGTAATAGAAGATAAAATCGGTGTTTTGCGCTTCGAAATCCACATTCACATCGAGCCCTGCCGGAAAATCGGTATCCGAGAAGCTGAAGTCGTCCGCCAGACGCTGATCACCCGAAGAGCTGAGATCATTGGTCCTGATCTTTAAATTCGGCACCAGCGGCAACGGGTGCTCAAATGCGAGTGTCAGGATGGCGTTGCGTTCGCTGTCGAGGTCGAAAGATTGCAGATCGCTGCTGTCTGCGAAGGAACCCGACGACTCCATGTTCCAAAAATCCACATCGGCAGTCATACCCAGCACGGTATCGGCATAGACGGGCGTAACCATCAAGCCGGCGAACAAAGACATGCAGGTTAGCCCGGATATTTCATCCATTTGCCGATACTGGCACGAGGAGAAGGCCGGGACGAGAAACAGGATGATACCGGCTCCAAACGCCCCGATTTCTGGCTGACAGGCACAGCTTCCCCTTACCCCGTTATTTATCAACGTGCCGGGGCAGCACTCATCGCGTGCTATCCTGGCTCCAGCCGTTCGGCCACACTGAAGAACAATGCCTGGTAAGGAAAGACACTGGAGAGCAGGAAGCGGACACGCCGGGTATTGCGTATCACCACCGCACCCACTTTGAGTAGTTTAAGCCGCAGCGTGCCGACCTGGGTCTTGGCCAGTTCTGTACCCTGTAAGGCCAAGCGGCGAATCGCTTCCATCAACACATAGGCCAGGCTCGACAGCAGCAAGCGAAACTGATTGGTCCACCAATGATGTGCACTGGTGCGATCAGCAAACAGCCCCAGCTGTTGTTCCTTGATGCGGTTTTCCATCTCGCCCCGCGCACAATAGACGTCGTCGTAAAGGGTTTGGGCATCGCCGTTGAGGTTGGTGACGACAAATCGGGGATTACGCCCTCGCTCACTCACCTCCAGCTTGGCGATCACCGCGCGTCGACGGCGCCAGCTGCGTGCACCGTAGCGCAGGCCAAGGAAGACGCGTTGCTTCTGTCCGTTGGCCTTGAAGCATTGCTCGACTGCAGTGAAGTCTTCCTCGATCATCCGTTGCAGGCGGTGGTTGCGCGCCAGGCCTACGATGTAGCCAATGCCATGGCGTTCACACCAGCGCAGCATGCGGTGACGACAGAAGCCCGAGTCGGCTCTCAGGATGATCCGCACCGCCGGCCACGCCTGACGCAAGCGTTTGACCAGCAGGGCGAGGATCGCCCACGCATGTTTCGCCCCGTCGATCTTGCTCGGGCGCAAATAGCTGACCAGCAGTTGTTCGCCGCAAAACACGTACAACGGGAGAAAGCAGTAGTTATCGTAGTAACCGTGGAAGAAGCGGCCTTCCTGCAGGCCGTGAACCCGGTCATCGGTGGCGTCGAAGTCCAGGATCAACTCCTCGGGTGGCTCGGCAAACGAGGCGATGAACTGCTCGATCAGGACCTGATGGATCGCGACAGCGGTTGCCCGATCTGACCGATTCTCCAAGCGACAGAGCGTGGGTGAACTGCCCAGTGCCTGATCCTGTTCCACGGCCGTCTGAAAGGCCAAATCTTGTCGCAGACTGTCGTGATCGTTGAGGTCTTCATGGCCCTGGCACAGGGCATAGACCCGCTGGCGTAGTAGAGAAATCTGATCATGTTGCACATAGCGGCCATCGCGTGGATCAGCGAGAGTGTCATTGACGGCTTCAAGCAATCCCAGCCGTCGGTCCGCTTGTCGTAGCAACAACACGCCGCCATCACTGCTGATATCACCACCGGAAAAATCCGCTTCAACCTGGCGGCGTTTTACCGCTGGAAAAGCAAAACGACCTTGGGTACATTCTGTCACAGGCAAAACCTCGTTCAATTTCAGCCTAAGTAACTGAATTCTATTGAACTACACGGGTTTTACCCTCTTTATTTGTGAAATATTCGGGTTAGTTTTCTGATCACAGCACTCTCCTCAACTTAGAGCCCGATAACACTGATGACAGGCCCTGGATATAGCCTCTCGGCTGTCGATTCCGCGTAAAACTAAAAGCTACCACGCTGACGAACCGCTTCATAGAGAGCGATACCGCTGGCTACTGAAACATTGAGGCTCTCCACATTTCCCGCCATTGGCAGCTTCACCAGCAGATCGCACTGTTCCCTCGTCAGCCTGCGCAATCCTTTGCCCTCTCCACCCATGACAATCGCCAAGGCGCCACACAGATCGGTTTCATACAGCGTTTGAGTCGCCTCACCCGCGGTGCCGATAAGCCATACGCCCTCCCCTTTCAACCACTTCAGGGTTCGAGCCAGATTGGAAACCTGGATGAAGGGCACCGTCTCCGCCGCCCCGCACGCTACCTTTCTGACCGTCGATGTCAATGACACCGATCGATCCCGGGGTGCGACAACCGCATCTACACCCGCGCCATCGGCACTTCTTAGACACGCCCCAAGGTTGTGTGGGTCCTGAACCCCATCGAGTATGAGTAGAAACGGCGGCTCCTCAAGCCGTTTCAACAGTGCCCTGAGATAGGGCTCATCCTGTGATTGCCGTTGCCTGACGCGCAGGGCCACACCCTGATGATTTTCCATATGGACCCTCTGGTCCAACACCTTGCCCGGTATTCGGTGGCATGGGATACCCGCTGTTTCGGCAAGCCCCACGATCTCTTTAATACGACCATCCCGCCGCTTGCTGTCGACCAGCAGCTCTTCCGCCCCCTCCGCCTGCTGCAGGGCTGACTTAACCGCATGCAGACCCGTTACCCATCCATGTTTATCCGACATCAGGTCTTCTTCGTGCCGGTTTTGGATCGCCTTTTCCGTGCCTTCTTCTCACCTGTCTTTTTGCTTTTGCAAGCGGTTTTCTCTTTTTCACTCATTTTGGGTTTATCAGCCTCAGGTCTGCCGGGAGTGCCTTTCCGGCTACGGCGCGATTTTCTTTTTACCTGCGTTGTCTGTTCCGCCCCCTTGGCAGGCACAAAATCGATCTTACGGTCGTCCAGGTTGACGCTGGCCACGACTATGCTCAACGGATCACCCAGGCGCAGCACCTTGCCGGTACGCTCCCCGGTTAGGCGATGCCCCACCGGATCGTAATGATAGCAATCGTTATGGAGTGCTGAAATATGCACCAGGCCGTCGACATAGATTTCGTCGAGTTCGACAAATACGCCAAATGAATTGACACTGGTGATAATCCCGTTGAAGGTCTCGCCAACCTTATCCTGCATATATTCACATTTCAGCCAATCAAGGGCGTCCCGTGTTGCCTCATCGGCTTTCCTTTCGGTGCTCGAGCAGTGCTCACCCAGTGCTTGAAGCTCGGCCTTGGTATATTCGAAGTCATCTGCACTACCCTGATTTATTGCATGTTTGAGGGCACGGTGGACAATCAGGTCGGGATAACGTCGTATCGGTGAGGTGAAGTGGGTATAGGCCTGATAGGAGAGACCAAAATGGCCCACATTGTCCGAACTGTAGAGTGCTTGAGAAAGAGAGCGCAATAGAACGGTCTGGATCAGGTGTCTGTCGGCGCGTTCTTTGATCTGTTCCAGCAGTATCGCATAATCGGAGGCCTTGGGTTTCTTACCCCCGGGCAGACTCAGCCCCAGTTCACCCAGGAACTCCCTCAGATCGGTCAGTTTTTCATCCGCCGGTCCCTCATGGATGCGATAGAGCGCGGGTTGCTTATTTCTCAGCAGGAAACGTGCTGCCGCCACATTCGCAGCCAACATACACTCTTCGATCAGGCGGTGCGCATCGTTCCGTTCCACCGGTATGATCCGTTCAACCCGCTTCAGCTCATTGAATTCAATCCGGGTCTCGGTGGTATCGAAATCGATTGCGCCCCTTGTCGACCGCTGTTCCAGCAGCACCTGGTAGAGTTGATAGAGATGGTGCAGATGAGGCAACAGCTTGGCGTGTTTTTTACACAATTCGGATTCGCCTTCGAGCATTGCCGCCACATCGTCATAGATCAACCTCGCATGGGATCTCATCACGGCGGGAAAGAACTTCGATCTCGACACCTTGCCGCTCTTGTCGATATAGAGTTCACAGGTCATGCAGAGCCGGTCGACCCGTGGGTTGATGGAGCAAAGGCCATTGGAGAGTTTTTCCGGCAGCATGGGTACCACCCGGTCCGGAAAGTAGACCGAGTTGCCCCTGTTACGCGCTTCACTGTCCAGTGCGCTGCCTGGTTCGACATAGTGAGAAACATCGGCGATACAGACCAGCAGGCGCCAGCCCTTCGGTTTGGGTTCGCAGTAGACGGCATCATCAAAATCCCTGGCATCCGCACCATCGATGGTCACCAGCGGAAGATGACGCAAATCGACCCTGCCCATTTTGTCCGGTTCGGCCACTTCGGATTTGACGGCCCTGATCTGATGCTTCACTTCATCCGGCCAGTCAACCGGTATACTGTGGGTACGAATGGCGATATCGGTCTCCATACCCGGTCCCAGATGATCCCCCAAAACCTCTGTGATCCGGCCGATGGGAGGTGTGCGCTTGGTGGGTTGATCCAGAATCTCTGCAACCACCATCTGTCCCTGTCTGGCGACCCCGATCTCGCTGCTCGGGATAATCACATCCTTGCTGAGCCGCTTGGAATCGGGTACCACAAAGCCCACACCAGTCTCCATGTAGAGACGGCCGGCCACATTACGTGTATTACGTTCCAATACCTCTACGACGGCCCCTTCCAGACGGTTGCGGCGATCCATCCCGGTGACCCTTACAACGGCCCTGTCGTCATGAAATACGGAACGCATCTCTTTGAAGGAGAGATAGAGATCGTCACCACCGTCATCGGGCCTGAGAAAACCGAATCCATCCGCATGCCCGATAATCCGCCCGACGATCAAGTCGCGCTTATTGACCAGACAGTAGTTGTCATTGCGGTTACAGACCAGCTGTCCATCACGCTGCATGGCGCGCAGGCGTCGACGCAGCGCTTCGAATTGATCTTCCGAAACGAGTTCAAGACGATCCGCCAGCGAGAGCATGTCCATCGGGACACCCTCTCTTTCCAGGGTCTCCATGATGAACTCCCGGCTTGGGATGGGATTCTGGTATTTACGTGCCTCGCGTGCATGGTGCGGATCCTTCACGCTGGATCGTCTGCTCTTTTTTCTGTTTGCCACGTTTTGTCTTATTTGTTTGCTGAAAAAGGGGATTTTAACATTTAACCGATTAATACCCCATGACTTATCCCATCCAATCTGAATTGGGATTGGATCAATTTCATCGATATCTTCAAACTTGATGCACTATCGGCCCGGCTTGACCCGAAATGAACATTCACACGTTGCAGACCATCCTCATATTACTCGCTGTTGCCGTTTTGACAGTGACGCTGTTCAAACGATTTCACCTGCCGCCCATACTCGGTTATCTGATCGTCGGCATCCTGGTCGGCCCGTTCGGCACGGGTGTGATCGCATTCAATGAGGAGACCCGCTTCCCGGCCGAACCCGGGATCGGACATACCATTGAAGACCTGCACCTATGGGATTGGGATGTCAGTATCACCGCGGTGCGTCGGGGAGGCATCAGGGGCGAGGCGCCGGCCCCCGAGACCCGCCTGCAAGCGGGAGATGTCCTGGTACTGGCCGGAACCGCACACCCTCTGGAACATGCGGAGGGTCTGCTGTTGTATGCTCTTTAAGGCCCCGCCTACTCCGGCCGCATGTGAGGAAACAGCAGCACGTCGCGAATCGAGGGCGAGTCGGTAAGCAGCATCACCAGGCGATCTATCCCTATCCCCTCGCCTGCGGTAGGCGGCATGCCATGCTCCAGTGCACGCACATAGTCGGCATCGTAATGCATCGCCTCATCATCCCCCGCCTCCTTCTCCTCCACCTGTTTACGAAAACGTTCCGCCTGGTCTTCGGCGTCATTGAGTTCGGAGAAGCCATTCGCAATCTCACGTCCACCGACGAAAAATTCAAATCGATCGGTCACGAACGGATCGTCGTCGTTGCGTCTCGCCAGGGGTGAAACCTCGGTGGGATAGGCGGTGATGAAAGTGGGATTCATCAGGCGATGCTCCACACTTTTCTCGAATATCTCGATCTGAATCTTACCGAGCCCATAGCTCGGCTTGAGGGGGATCTCCATGCTTTCGGCAACAGTCCGGGCCTGTGCCTCGTCATCCAGCATCTCCGCAGTGATATCGGGATTGAAATGGCGGATGGACTCCTTGACGGTCATGCGCCGGAAGGGGCTGCCGAAATCGTAACGCTCGCCCTGATAGGACACTTCCGTGCCACCCAGGATCTCCTGACACAGACCCCGCAGCATAGCCTCGGTGAGATCCATCAGATCATTGTAGTCCGCATAGGCCTCATAAAATTCCAGCATGGTGAATTCGGGATTGTGGCGGGTGGAGAGCCCTTCGTTACGGAAATTGCGGTTGATCTCATAGACCCTTTCAAAGCCACCCACCACAAGCCGCTTCAGGTAGAGTTCCGGGGCGATGCGCAGAAACATGTCCATGTCGAGGGCATTATGGCGGGTGGTAAAGGGGCGTGCGGTGGCGCCGCCGGGTATCACCTGCATCATGGGTGTCTCCACTTCCAGGAAACCGCGCTGATCGAGATAATTGCGAATAAACTGCACAATCCGGGTACGTAACCGAAAGGTGTTGCGCGATGCCTCGTTCATGATCAGATCGACATAGCGTTGACGATAGCGAATCTCCTGGTCGGAGAGGCCGTGAAACTTCTCGGGAAGGGGCCGTAGCGCCTTGGTCAATAAGCGGAGGCTGTCGACTTTGACGGACAGTTCACCGGTTTTTGTCTTGAACAGCACACCTTCGGCTCCGATGATGTCTCCGATATCCCACTTCTTGAATTGAGTGTTATAGACACCCTCATCAAGTGCGTCCCGTTGCACAAAGAGCTGCATCCGTCCCGACATATCCTGCAGATGGGCAAAGCTCGCCTTGCCCATCACCCGCCGGCTCATCATGCGGCCTGCCAGTCTGATCCTGAGCCCTAAGGACTCCAGCGCTTCACCAGACTTCTCCCCATATTCGGCATGCAACTCGCCGGCCATGCTGTTGCGGCGGAAATCGTTAGGAAAAGCGTTCCCGTTATCGCGCATCTGCTGCAGCTTCTCGCGGCGCTGGGCGATGAGTTTGTTTTCATCCTGGGTCTCGTCGTTCATAGTCTGTTCAACTCAAAATATCCAGTAATTTCAATCATTGCTTGAATCTAACCTGTACCATCCGTCTGGTATTGGCAAGCGGGTCAAACACCGCTTTTAAGACTCGCCTCGATAAACATGTCGATTCCGCCGTCGAGCACGGCCTGGGTGTTTCCGGTCTCAACTCCGGTGCGCAGATCCTTGATCCGTGAGGCATCGAGCACATAACTGCGGATCTGGCTGCCCCAGCCTATGTCGGATTTGCTCTCCTCCAGCTCCTGTTGCGAGGCATTTCGCTTCTGCACCTCGAATTCGTACAACTTGGCCTTGAGCTGCTTCATCGCCGTTGCCTTGTTCTTGTGCTGCGAGCGATCGTTCTGGCACTGAACCACAATCCCGGTCGGGTTGTGGGTGATTCTCACCGCCGATTCAGTGCGGTTGACGTGCTGTCCCCCCGCACCGCTGGCGCGGTAGACATCGATTCGCAGATCGGCGGGATTGATATCGACCTCGATGGAATCATCGATCTCCGGGGAGACGAAGACAGCGGCAAACGAGGTATGACGCCGGTTGCCGGAGTCGAACGGCGATTTTCGCACCAGACGATGCACACCAATTTCAGTGCGTAGCCAGCCGAAGGCATACTCTCCCTCATACCTCACCGTGGCGCTCTTGATACCGGCCACCTCGCCCGCGGACACCTCGATGAGCTCTGTCTTGAAACCGCGATGTTCACCCCAGCGCAGATACATACGCAGCAACATCTCTGCCCAGTCCTGTGCCTCGGTACCGCCTGAGCCGGCCTGGATATCGAGGAATGCGTTGCAGTGGTCGGTCTCGCCGGAGAACATGCGCCTGAACTCCAGATCCGAAACCTTTTTACCAAAATCCGCAAGCTCTTCCTGGATGGCATCGACCGCGGCCTCATCCTCCTCCTCGACCGCCATCTCCAACAACTCGCCTGCATCGGCCAGGCCATTGGTGAGATCGTCAAGCGTCAGCACCACCGTTTCAAGGGTGGCGCGCTCACGGCCCAGGGCCTGGGCCCGTTCCTGATCATTCCATACCGTGGGATCTTCCAGTTCGCGAAGGACTTCGGTCAGACGTTCCTGCTTGCCTTCATAGTCAAAGATACCCCCTCAGGGAGGTAGCCCGTCCCTTCAAATCAGCAATGGTTTGGCTAATCGGATTAATATCTTGCATGGCAATACCGGCTTGGGAAAAAGCGGGAATCCTACACTACCTGCCAGTGCGCAGGAACCTCTAGCCCCAATATTTCACGCATTAAAAAGGCAAAATCCTGATACTTCGATATAATTCAGTTGCTTACACTGTAATCGAAAGGATTTTGCCTGTGACAAACTGTACCCAGACTGCCTTTGATTTTCCAGCCCTAAAACGCCGTAAGGTTCAAGCCGAGTTTTCCGGTGGCGATATCACCTCGGACGGCGGCGTGTTGCTGCTGCGTGAGATCGACAGGCGTCTGGGATTGCTCGAGGCGGTTGATGCGGTCATCCCCGACCCGCGAGATCCCCGCTATATTGAACACAGCCAGTTGAGCCTGTTGCGCCAGCGAGTCTATGGGCTCTGCCTGGGTTATGAAGATCTGAACGACCATCAGACACTACGCACCGACCCGGCCCTACAGAGCTCGATCGAACGCGAGGAGGTACTGGGCAGCCAGTCGACACTTTGTCGGCTGGAGAGCCGGGTCGATCGCCGGGTTGCCGTTGATGTCCACAACCTACTGCTCGAGCAGTTCATTGCCTCATATGATGCACCACCCGATGAGCTGATCCTGGATTTCGACGCCACGGATGATCCGGTGCATGGCCGCCAGGAAGGCCGCTTCTTTCACGGCTACTACGATCACTACTGCTTCCTGCCCCTGTATGTCTTTTGTGGCGATCAACTGCTGGTGAGTTATCTGCGGCCCAGCCGGATCGATGCGCCCAAGCATGCCTGGGCGATTCTGGCGCTGTTGGTCAAACGCCTGCGCCGGGCTTGGCCTGAAGTGCGTATCATCTTTCGGGGCGATAGCGGCTTTTGCCGTCACCACATGCTCAGCTGGTGCGAGCGCAACGCTGTGGGCTATATCGTGGGCATCGCCAAGAATGACGCCTTGCTGCGGTGTATCCGTGAGCCCATGCAGTGGGTTGAGGAACTGGCGAAGCGAACCGGCATGAAGATGCGGGAATTCTTTCAGTTTCACTATGCCGCCAGCACCTGGAAGACGCGTCGCAAGGTGATCGCCAAACTGGAGGTCACCGACAAGGGGCCAAATCCACGCTTCATCGTCACCAACCTGGCCGGCGACAAACAGCGCCTTTACGATGACCTCTACTGCGCCCGTGGTGACATGGAGAACCGAATCAAGGAGCAGCAACTGGGGCTGTTCGCCGATCGCACCAGCGCGCATTACTGGTGGGCCAATCAGTTTCGTCTACTGCTGTCCAGTCTGGCCTATGTGCTGATGGAGGCCATCCGGCGCCTCGCGCTGAAGGGCACGGAACTGGCGCGTGCACAGATGACCACGATCCGGCTCAAACTGTTCAGGATCGGGGCGGTCATCATTCGCAACACGCGACGGATCCGCTTCCTGCTCTCCAGCACCTATCCCTATCAGGCGCTGTTTTTCCAGGTGGCGGCACGACTCAAGCCGGGATAGCCCGGCAGAGTGCTGCCCCGGCACGTTGATCAACAATGGGGGTAAGGGGGAGTCTGCCCGGAGGGTGGAAAATCAGGGCTTGATAGAGGTTTGGTTCCCAGTGAGGGCAAACCATCCAAGCTTGGCCATATCACCGGCTAAATTTAAAAACGGATGAAACATGCGGGCTAGCCCGGATATTTCATCCATTTGCCGATACTGGCACGAGGAGAAGGCCGGGACGAGAAACAGGATGATACCGGCTCCAAACGCCCCGATTTCTGGCTGACAGGCACAGCTTCCCCTTACCCCGTTATTTATCAACGTGCCGGGGCAGCACTCATCGCGTGCTATCCTGGCTCCAGCCGTTCGGCCACACTGAAGAACAATGCCTGGTAAGGAAAGACACTGGAGAGCAGGAAGCGGACACGCCGGGTATTGCGTATCACCACCGCACCCACTTTGAGTAGTTTAAGCCGCAGCGTGCCGACCTGGGTCTTGGCCAGTTCTGTACCCTGTAAGGCCAAGCGGCGAATCGCTTCCATCAACACATAGGCCAGGCTCGACAGCAGCAAGCGAAACTGATTGGTCCACCAATGATGTGCACTGGTGCGATCAGCAAACAGCCCCAGCTGTTGTTCCTTGATGCGGTTTTCCATCTCGCCCCGCGCACAATAGACGTCGTCGTAAAGGGTTTGGGCATCGCCGTTGAGGTTGGTGACGACAAATCGGGGATTACGCCCTCGCTCACTCACCTCCAGCTTGGCGATCACCGCGCGTCGACGGCGCCAGCTGCGTGCACCGTAGCGCAGGCCAAGGAAGACGCGTTGCTTCTGTCCGTTGGCCTTGAAGCATTGCTCGACTGCAGTGAAGTCTTCCTCGATCATCCGTTGCAGGCGGTGGTTGCGCGCCAGGCCTACGATGTAGCCAATGCCATGGCGTTCACACCAGCGCAGCATGCGGTGACGACAGAAGCCCGAGTCGGCTCTCAGGATGATCCGCACCGCCGGCCACGCCTGACGCAAGCGTTTGACCAGCAGGGCGAGGATCGCCCACGCATGTTTCGCCCCGTCGATCTTGCTCGGGCGCAAATAGCTGACCAGCAGTTGTTCGCCGCAAAACACGTACAACGGGAGAAAGCAGTAGTTATCGTAGTAACCGTGGAAGAAGCGGCCTTCCTGCAGGCCGTGAACCCGGTCATCGGTGGCGTCGAAGTCCAGGATCAACTCCTCGGGTGGCTCGGCAAACGAGGCGATGAACTGCTCGATCAGGACCTGATGGATCGCGACAGCGGTTGCCCGATCTGACCGATTCTCCAAGCGACAGAGCGTGGGTGAACTGCCCAGTGCCTGATCCTGTTCCACGGCCGTCTGAAAGGCCAAATCTTGTCGCAGACTGTCGTGATCGTTGAGGTCTTCATAGCCCTGGCACAGGGCATAGACCCGCTGGCGTAGTAGAGAAATCTGATCATGTTGCACATAGCGGCCATCGCGTGGATCAGCGAGAGTGTCATTGACGGCTTCAAGCAATCCCAGCCGTCGGTCCGCTTGTCGTAGCAACAACACGCCGCCATCACTGCTGATATCACCACCGGAAAAATCCGCTTCAACCTGGCGGCGTTTTACCGCTGGAAAAGCAAAACGACCTTGGGTACATTCTGTCACAGGCAAAACCTCGTTCAATTTCAGCCTAAGTAACTGAATTCTATTGAACTACACGGGTTTTACCCTCTTTATTTGTGAAATATTCGGGCTAGCCCGGTACTCGCCATTAAAAACAGGTGGAAAGGTTCCGCAGGGCCGCGATCGGATTAGTGTCGACAGGCCCTAAGAGAGCTTGCGTACCCGGGTCCCTTTCTGGTGGGTTCGTTTGCCTAGATTCGAAATTCTGGATCTGACCTGGTCTTTGAAATGGCCCAACTTTCCAGCGATACCTGTGGAAGCGTCCGATTTTACCGGGACCTTCTCAGGCTGATTCGGTTGCTCCGTCTGTCTGAGCCACATATTGAATGAATCAATGATCTCCTGATCCCACGAAGCCGGTGGCTTCACCACCCTGCTCTCACGATAAAGTCTCTCCAATGAGCGTTTCTTTAGACAGCCTGAATCCTCCATTGCCTCGCGGAGCTCCGACTCGGCTTCCCGCAATCCTTTCTCAACATCCTTCCTGCTGATATCCAATGTCCTGGAAATGGCCGTTTCACTGATACCGATCTCATGTTTGAAGAGAAAATAGCGCTTCTTCTCAACAGACAGTTGTTTGAAGTGCTCAATGAGGACCAGGCTCCAATTACCGTCTTCCTCGATATCGCGGGGTAGATAGTTACTCGGCATATCAGTGCTCTGAGAAATGCCTGGATTTTGCACCGACTTGCCGAGGTATGAATAGAAAGATCGTTTGAGATCTTTTGGGGTTTTGATGGTTAGCCCGGAAACCACCAGGTGGCGCCATGCCGAATAGTAGGCTGCCTTGCCATACTCGCCGGTGCCATATTGCCTGACTATAAAACGATAGACACGTCCTCGGTATCGCTCATAGAAGGAAATAAAACCCTCCTTATCGTGCTGTAATATCTTCTCAAGCACAGCATCGGTATCAAATCTTCTCGATCTCACTTCAGCGTAGGCTCCGAGGAGAAACCCTCCTCTCAGGTAGGTTGCTGGAATGTGCAGAATCCCTTGCCAGGCACTCATTGTTAAAGAATCCATCCATTAGGTTACAGTGCACAGTTTCGTTGACAATTATAAAGCATACGGGTTTTTTTGCCTGGTTTTTGTCAAGCAGCTCAAACAATTTCACAAAAAAACACTTGAATTCCAGGTTATTAAGAAAAATTCAAACCATCACCCCATATTTCGGTTGTTGGTAATGTGCTATAAACATCCCTCTCGTCACCCGCAATAACCGTTACGATAGACCGGATACTGAATTTAACGCCTCAAACCCGTTTTCACATTACCAAGTCCAGCCTTGACATATGCCGGTCACAGTTATCATTCCAACCTACAATCGCGCCCATACACTGCCGAGGGCGATTGACTCGGTATTGTCGCAGACTCATCCGCCACTGGAGATCATTGTCGTCGACGACGGCTCTGATGACGATACAGCGCGGCTGATGACAGACCGATATGAGCAGTGCGACTATCTCTACCAACCCAATCAAGGCGTCAGCAGTGCGCGAAACCTGGGAATCAAAAAGGCACGTGGTGAGTGGATCGCATTGCTCGACTCAGACGATCGCTGGTTACCGGATAAACTCCAACTACAGCTCGAGGCATTGACCGATTCACCGCACTACCGTCTTTGCCACAGCAACGAATTGTGGATACGCAAAGGCGTCAGGGTCAACCAAATGCATAAACACGCGAAAAGCGGGGGCATGATCTTCCAGCGCTGCCTGCCGCTGTGTGTCATCTCTCCCTCATCGGCCATATTGCACCGTACACTGTTCGACGAGTTCGGTCTGTTCGATACCGAACTGCCGGCCTGTGAGGATTATGATCTGTGGCTGAGGATCTGTGCTGCAGAAGAGGTCCTGTTTATCGACAAACCCCTGATCGAGAAGTATGGCGGTCATGCCGACCAGTTGTCACAACGCCATTGGGGCATGGACAGATTTCGTGTCTACGCCTTAATCAAGTTGCTTGAAAATAATCCGCTTGAAAGGAATGACCGGATTGCCGCCGTGAATATATTGGTGAAAAAAAGCGGCATCCTGGCCCAGGGCGCAGAGAAGCGTGGTCAATGTGAACGTGCGGAATATTATCGGGCAATTCAGCGGCGATATACGATGGAATGAGACAGATGCGACAAAGGGACAGTGAGTTTATCAACCTCGTCATAGCGCTTCCCGCCGAGGCGAGGCCATTAATCAACTCACTAAATTTACAACGTGATCAGGCAAATATGAAAATACCTGTTTACCGTGGTAACGGGATCCAGTTAGTCATAACCGGGCCGGGAGCGACTGCATCCGCCCGGGGGGTGCGCTATATACACTCGATCAAACTCTGTTCCTCGGCACAATGGGTCAATTTGGGTATCTGCGGTCACGGATCTCTTGATGTCGGCACACCTCTCTTGATCAACCGCGTTATCGATCAGCAAAGCGGCAAGGAGTGGCCACTGCCAATTCGACATTTGATCAGCGGGACGACCGGAGCATTGACATGTGTGCCCGAGCCCCAATCCGACTATGCGGATGATATGGCCTACGACATGGAATCGTCCGGATTCATTCAGGCCGTGAATGATATTGATATGATCGAATACAGCAAGATTTTCAAGATCGTGTCGGATAATCCCGCCAATGACTCACGAGGTATCAGTGCTAAATTCGTCGGTACCCTGGTTCAACAACAGCTCGGTTTGATTCGCTCAATGATCGATTTGGCTCAGTAACCTGTTTGTCGATCTCCTGCTGATGCTGATTAGGGCCTGTTAACACTAATCCAATACACCCTGTTGTGCCTGAAAAAGCGCCAATCAAGGCGCACCCCAAGGGCACTTCCTTCGGGGCGCAACCCGAAGGGCTGGGGCTGTTTTTGCACCCAGCGGCGTTATCATTCGCTCATGTAGCATAACTACACCTCGCTCATTCTGCCTTGCTGGGCACAAAAACAGCTCCAGCAGGGTGTATTGGATTAGTGTTAACAGGCCCTAGGAAGGTGTTTCCGGCTGCCATTTTAAAATTGATTACCGTTTGCAACAGGCAATTGATACCCTATCCGCTCCACACCCGTTGACAAACAGTGACAAGTTGAAATGCCGATGGATAAAGAGTCTCATACGTCACCGCGTAAATTACTGGTAACCGGTGCCAGTCACGGTATCGGCGCCGCGATAACACGGCGATTGCTGAATCGGGGCCATCAAGTGGTGGCCGTTGGACGTGACTTTGCAAGCTGGTCCGACGAAGATGGTCTCGAAAAGCGTATTGTGGACCTCGCTTCCCTCGATACCTTGCCAAAACACTTGGAGGAGATAACAGCTGATCACCCAGACATAAATGGTGCGATCTTGAATGCAGGATCCGGACGCTTCGGCAATATAGAGGAGTTCTCGTATCAGCAGATCAGCGATCTGGTTGCAGTCAATTTGCTACAGCATCTTTATGCCGCCCGTGCCCTGGTACCCCTGCTTAAACGATCGGGTCACGGTGATCTGGTAGTCATCGGTTCGGAGGCGGCATTGACCGGGGGGCGCAAGGGTGCTGTCTACTCGGCCTGTAAATTTGCCCTAAGGGGGTTTACCCAATCACTACGCAGCGAATGTAGCAGCAGGGGCGTCAGAGTCTGCCTTATCAATCCCGGCATGGTGGACACGGATTTTTACGACAAGCTCAATTTCAAGCCGGGTGAACTGGCGGAAAACGCATTGCGCACGGAAGATATTGCAGACACCGTAATGCTGGTATTGGGTTCCCATCCCGGCACGGTATTTGATGAAATCAACCTCAATCCACTGAAAAAGGTAATTCAGTTTAAAAACTAAATATGCATTTCGAGTTCCAGCCAATCGGCATCATCCACTCCTGTTTCAAGGAGAAATTCGGTATCCCCAGGCAGTCGCGTCTGATACCCGAAGCCGAGGCTCGGCTGGAGATCCTCCCTCCCTACAACCGCGCGGAGGCCTTTCGCGAGCTGGCCGACTACTCCCATCTCTGGATTGTGTTCGTATTTCATGCATCTGTAACCGGTGAGTGGAAGGCTACCGTTCGCCCTCCCCGGCTGGGCGGAAATCAACGGGTGGGGGTATTCGCCTCGCGCAGTCCCATACGCCCCAATCCCATCGGTCTCTCTGTGGTCGATCTGCTCGACCTCGAATTGTCAAACAACTGTGTCAATCTGCATTTGGGGGGTATCGACCTGTTGGATGGCACACCGGTGCTTGATATCAAACCCTATCTATCCTATGTAGATGCCATTCCGGACGCAAACAGCGGGTACGCCGCCGATGCCCCGGGAAAGGCGATCGAATTGAGCTACTCATCAGCGGCGGAAATGGTTCTCAATCGTCTGCCCCCTGCGGAGGCCCATAAACTGCGGCAGCTGATACTGCGTGTCCTGCAAAATGACCCGCGCCCCGCTTACCTGGATGAAAGCAGAAGGAGCCGTTTCGGTATGCGCCTGCACGATTTCAATATTCGGTGGGAAGTCAAGGGGGGGACTTTTCATGTCATCGAGCTGCAATCGATCGAGGAGATCTCCGCCGACTGACGAGCAGCCAGCCGCACCTCATTTCTCACCGTACGCGGATCTTTGTTGTATCTGCCCATTTCTTCAAAGAGTGCTTCCTGTCGGCCTAACCCGGATATTTCATCCATTTGCCGATACTGGCACGAGGAGAAGGCCGGGACGAGAAACAGGATGATACCGGCTCCAAACGCCCCGATTTCTGGCTGACAGGCACAGCTTCCCCTTACCCCGTTATTTATCAACGTGCCGGGGCAGCACTCATCGCGTGCTATCCTGGCTCCAGCCGTTCGGCCACACTGAAGAACAATGCCTGGTAAGGAAAGACACTGGAGAGCAGGAAGCGGACACGCCGGGTATTGCGTATCACCACCGCACCCACTTTGAGTAGTTTAAGCCGCAGCGTGCCGACCTGGGTCTTGGCCAGTTCTGTACCCTGTAAGGCCAAGCGGCGAATCGCTTCCATCAACACATAGGCCAGGCTCGACAGCAGCAAGCGAAACTGATTGGTCCACCAATGATGTGCACTGGTGCGATCAGCAAACAGCCCCAGCTGTTGTTCCTTGATGCGGTTTTCCATCTCGCCCCGCGCACAATAGACGTCGTCGTAAAGGGTTTGGGCATCGCCGTTGAGGTTGGTGACGACAAATCGGGGATTACGCCCTCGCTCACTCACCTCCAGCTTGGCGATCACCGCGCGTCGACGGCGCCAGCTGCGTGCACCGTAGCGCAGGCCAAGGAAGACGCGTTGCTTCTGTCCGTTGGCCTTGAAGCATTGCTCGACTGCAGTGAAGTCTTCCTCGATCATCCGTTGCAGGCGGTGGTTGCGCGCCAGGCCTACGATGTAGCCAATGCCATGGCGTTCACACCAGCGCAGCATGCGGTGACGACAGAAGCCCGAGTCGGCTCTCAGGATGATCCGCACCGCCGGCCACGCCTGACGCAAGCGTTTGACCAGCAGGGCGAGGATCGCCCACGCATGTTTCGCCCCGTCGATCTTGCTCGGGCGCAAATAGCTGACCAGCAGTTGTTCGCCGCAAAACACGTACAACGGGAGAAAGCAGTAGTTATCGTAGTAACCGTGGAAGAAGCGGCCTTCCTGCAGGCCGTGAACCCGGTCATCGGTGGCGTCGAAGTCCAGGATCAACTCCTCGGGTGGCTCGGCAAACGAGGCGATGAACTGCTCGATCAGGACCTGATGGATCGCGACAGCGGTTGCCCGATCTGACCGATTCTCCAAGCGACAGAGCGTGGGTGAACTGCCCAGTGCCTGATCCTGTTCCACGGCCGTCTGAAAGGCCAAATCTTGTCGCAGACTGTCGTGATCGTTGAGGTCTTCATAGCCCTGGCACAGGGCATAGACCCGCTGGCGTAGTAGAGAAATCTGATCATGTTGCACATAGCGGCCATCGCGTGGATCAGCGAGAGTGTCATTGACGGCTTCAAGCAATCCCAGCCGTCGGTCCGCTTGTCGTAGCAACAACACGCCGCCATCACTGCTGATATCACCACCGGAAAAATCCGCTTCAACCTGGCGGCGTTTTACCGCTGGAAAAGCAAAACGACCTTGGGTACATTCTGTCACAGGCAAAACCTCGTTCAATTTCAGCCTAAGTAACTGAATTCTATTGAACTACACGGGTTTTACCCTCTTTATTTGTGAAATATTCGGGCTAACAAACCGCTATCATTCCCTGATCGGACAAGCAGTTAGAAGCTGAAGCAAATGTCGTGTATTGACACGCTGTCCCAACATCTTGTGCAGATACGCCGAATTGGTAAAAAAATAAACCCAAATCCCTGATGAGTAACGACAAACCCGTCAAACATATCGCGAAACCCGACCTGGTGCAGACGTTTCTGAATCAAGTCCCCGGCAGGGTCTCCGCGATTCTGGAGAATTGGCACCAGTTGGTCCATAGCGACTGGAAAGGCAACCATCTGGATACCCTTATCGAACGAATCACAACGCTGAACGAATCAGGAACAAAATTTGGCGTACCGCAAATTGCACAGAGCGGGAGATCCTTGATTTCTCATCTTGGCGACTATCACGGCACCGGCCTGAAGCCCCAACATGACGACGTCGTTGCCCTGGACGGACTGGTTCACGCCTTCAAGGACGCTGCTATTCAGGCCTGTAATCAGCAGGCGGAACTGCTTGCCAGTAAACCTGCGGAAACCGACAAGGATGAATCGGAATTCTCCGCTGAACAGAAGGTATTTATTCTTGGTATCGATGAAGCGCTGGCGGCGAATCTGACCCGACACCTGCAAGCCAACCAGTTCGACGTCGAGTATCTCACCGACGTGGAAGAGATCATACACTACTATGAGATCAATCCGGATGATACCAGCTTACTGATCAGCCATGTGGATTTGCTGGACAACCTCTTCCCCGAATCGAAAAAAGGTGGCCTGTGGAACAAGAACAATGCGCTACCCGGCATGCCCGTAGCCTTTATAGCGGACAGCCCGGACCTTAAGACCCGACTCTCCGCCATGCGCGTGGATGCCAGTGCCTATTGGGTGAAACCGGTCGATCCCTACCTGGCGGCAAAACGTATCCGCGAACTCTCTTCCACCCATTCGCACTCCGCCTATCGTGTGCTGATCGTCGAGGATGACCCGGCACAGGCCGATTTTGCCGATGCCATTTTAAGCAAGGCCAATTTCGACTGCCGGTGCGTGACGGATCCGCTGCAGGTCATGGATGTCCTGCAGGATTTCAAACCGGACTTGATCCTGATGGATCTCTATATGCCGGAAGCCAGCGGCACTGAACTGACAACTGTAATCCGGGAAGACAATGAGTTCCTCGACGTGCCGATCGTGTTTCTCTCCGGTGAGCAGGATCTTGACAAACAGCTGAGTGCGCTCAGTTTCGGCGGCGAGGACTTTCTCTCCAAACCGATCGCACCCAAACATCTCATTACCACCGTCACCAACCGCATCCGACGCGCACGTCAGCTCAGTCATCGTCTGCACGGGCACACCCGGGGCGAAAAAGAGACCGGCCTTCACTCACGCAACTATCTGCTCGAACGTCTTGACGCCCTTTTGCAATCGGAGTCACCAATCGATGAAATCACGGGGATCTTCTTTCTGCAGATAGACAAGCCGGAAGAACTCATCAAATCGGTGGGTATCGGCGGCCTCGATGCGGTACTTGCGATGGTTGCCTACCATCTGAAACAGCACCTGCAGAGCCAGGACATACTGACCCGCTTTGGCGACAACAGCCTGAGCCTGCTTGCCTTGCGTCCATCACGGGATGATCTGCAGTCTCTGGGTGAAATGCTGTGTCAGTCGATATCCAAGCAGATCATCGAGGTCGAGAATACCACTGTCGGTGTCACTCTCAGCATCGGCATCTATCCGGTCGAGAGGAATAATCATGATTCCCGCTCAATTATCGCCCATGCTCAGATCGCCAGTCGCCAGGCCCTTGAAGCAGGCGGCAATCAAATCAAATTCGTTGAAGCGGAGATATCTCCCCAGGCACAGGTAGGTGAAGGTGCAGCGGTAGACATGGGTACACTGATCGAAAGCGCCATCGAGAAGGACTATTTCGACATCTATTTCCAGCCTATTGTGGCCTTACAGGGCAGCACCCAGGCCCACTACCAGACCCTGCTTCGACTTCAGGAACCCGATGGCAAACTGCATCGCGCCGCAGAGTTCATCCCCGCGGCCGAGGAGCTGGGATTGATCAGCAAGGTGGATCAATGGACTGCGAGACGGGCAGTCCATGTCATCAACGAGCATAAGCTACAAGGGAATGAAATCCATCTGTTCGTCTCCCAATCCACCGATCTGCTGGAAAACATGGAACGCCTTACCTGGCTGCGTGAAAAACACCGTCAGGGTAAGATACAGAAAGGATCGCTGACCTTCGAGTTCAATATCAACGAAGTGGCAAAAAACCTCAAATCCGCGAAGATCTGTTTCGATATGCTGGGCAAGATCGGCATCTCGTCCCTGCTGACCCGCGCCACACTTACACCGGAAACCGAGCGAGTCATCGAACACCTGCCCATTCAATTCATAAAGCTTGATTTCAACCTGTTGCAGGAGCCCGAGCTGGGACTCAAGCAGCTCATCGAACTTGCCCATGAAAAAGGTATCAAAGTCATAGCTCCGCAAGTGGAGGATCCGCGCAGCATCGCCATTTTGTGGAGCAGCGGTACCGATTACGTACAGAGGAATTTCGTACAGCGGCCGGAAAGCAACCTGATCTACGATTTTAACGAGTCCGTACTCTGAAGCATTCCCCCATCCGGGTTACTGACATTGACCCGCCGGGGAACTCGGGAGCCGTATTATGATGCAACTGCAACAATACACCCTGCCACTGCTACTGGTGCTGGTTTCAACACCTGCCATATCGGCTGATGAGGCCAGAGCTTATCCGAGACCTGTCGAACCCCTCTATGAGAAAGGGGACGAGCAACTCAGCTGCAGACAGCTGGAACAGCGATTGTCACACCTCGAAAGTCGATCCTACAGTGCCAAACCGGGATTCTACGAGGACCCCTATACCGGGGCGTCCATCTGGATCGGTTCCCTTTGGGTGCCAGGCGCCCTGAGCTATCTGGGTTATTCCGCTATTGCTGAATATCGGGAGAACGATCGTCTGCTTCACACCCAGAGCCGAATCGAGGGTCTTCGGCGGATGAAGGCCAACCTTCGATGTCATGAGTAGCGATGCCGCATACCCGTTGTCCAAATCCGGCTTGCGCGAGGGGGAGTATCGCTGGAACGAACTGATCCAGATGGTGCTGCATCACCGGCGTGAGCTGGTTGCCGCCAATCTGATTGCAGTTCTGGGCGCCATAGCCGCCGTGCCCGTGCCCCTGTTGATTCCGTTGTTGGTGGACGAAGTGTTGCTCGACCAACCCGGGAAGGCGATTGCCGCCATGAATGCCCTGTTTCCACAGGCCTGGCATGGACCGGTGCTGTACATTCTCGCGATTCTGGTTCTCACCCTCGTCCTGCGACTTCTCGCGCTTATCTTCGGTGTATGGCAGACCTGGCAGTTCACGAGGATCGCCAAGGATGTCATTTTTCATATCCGGCGGGATTTGCTGCTCAGACTCGAATGTATCTCCATGTCCGCTTACGAGACCATGGGCAGCGGCACCGTCGCCTCCCATCTGGTTACCGATCTGGAAGCCGTGGACAGCTTCGTCAGTGTCACCACCAGCAAGTTCCTGGTGGCTGCGTTGAGTATCATCGGGACCGCGATCGTATTGCTCTGGATCAACTGGGCCCTGGCCTTGTTCATTCTTTTTCTCAATCCCCTGGTGATCTATTTCACCACTATTTTCGGGCGCAAGGTCAAGCAGCTCAAAAAGAGGGAGAACTCAGCCTTCCAGCTGTTTCAGGAGTCTCTCGAGGAGACCTTGGATGCCATTCAACAGATTCGCGCCAGCAACCGGGAGCGGCACTATATAAGACGCATCATCGACAAGGCCGACAATATCCGCCATCACTCCGCGGCGTTCACCTGGAAGAGCGATGCCGCCAATCGCCTCTCCTTCATGATCTTCCTCTTCGGCTTTGATATCTTCCGCACTGTCAGCATGTTCATGGTGCTCTGGTCCGATCTGACGATTGGTGAAATGTTAGGCGTCTACGCCTATCTCTGGTTCATGATGGGGCCGGTGCAGGAAGTGTTGAATATCCAGTATGCCTACAATGGCGCACAGGCGGCGCTCGGTCGCATAAACGAGATGTTTAGAGTCGACCTTGAACCGACCTATCCGCACAACCATAACCCCTTTCTCGGCAAACCCACTGTCGGTCTCCGTCTTGAGGATATCCACTTTGCCTATGGCGATGGCTCGTCTGTATTGAACGGTGTCAACCTGGAGGTCAAAGCTGGTGAAAAGGTTGCTTTCGTCGGAGCCAGCGGCGGTGGAAAGACCACCCTGGTACAAATCATACTGGGCCTCTATCCCGTCAAGGCCGGGCGGGTTCTGTTTGACGAGATTTCCGTAGAGGGGATCGGTATGGACGTCGTACGGGACCATGTCGCCACCGTTCTGCAACACCCGGCCCTGCTCAATGACAGTGTCAGGATCAATCTCACCCTGGGACGCGGGATTGCGGATGATAAATTGTGGCAGGCCCTGGAGATCGCACAGCTGCAGGATACCGTGCAAGCCATGGAACATGGTCTGGAGACACTGATCGGCCGTTTCGGTGTCCGCCTGTCCGGCGGTCAGCGGCAACGGCTTGCTATTGCACGCATGGTGTTGACCGACCCCAAGGTGGTGATTCTCGATGAAGCCACCTCCGCCCTCGACACCACGACGGAAGGTGACCTCCATGCTGCCCTGCAACGCTTTCTCAAGGGACGAACGACGATAATCATTGCGCATAGACTGAGTGCTGTAAAACAGGCTGACCGGGTGCTTGTATTTGAAAATGGGCAGGTCGTTGAAGAGGGTCGTCATGAGGAATTGTTGGAAAACAACGGCCTCTATACAAGCCTGTACGGTCGCCAGGAACAGCAACGCTAGGCATATTCGGTCGCTCGCCAATCAAGATTTGCCGCCTAAGCCGTGTTGAACCGGGAATGCGGTGGATGAAACCCATTGATCATCTTATGGGAACACATCATATTTTTTACATGGCATGCCCAGGCCTATTCCAGTGCCCAGCGCCGCAATACCCGATAACGTGCCCCGGATGAACCCTGGTTCGCCGAAGACGCCAAGACAAACTCGTTCGCCTGCCAGACAATAGGCTCTGCCAGCTGTTGCGGGACAACCCGGCGCGCCTTCCTGTAAAGGGTGACATGGGGTTTATAACTGCGCTCCTCCGGTTCGTGTCCACAACCGGTCAGGCCATTGTTCAAATCCACAACCAGTTGGCTGAGCGCTGGGGGCGTCTCTCCCGGAGAGGCAAAGAATATCCCGGGTCTCGACCAATAGCCGGTATGATCAATCGACAACTCGATCGGCGCCCCCCTGATACCATCGGCAACGTTTTCGATGCAGCGCTTTTGGGATGGCGTTATCTGACCGAGAAAGACCAGGGTCATATGCAGATCCTTTGCGATATGACGGCGCCCTTCTCCCGGCTCGGATGTATGCGCCAAGGCACTCAGACGATACCGCACCTCCTCGTCCGGCCATAGGGCGAAGAAATAACGTTCCTCACTCATCAATCAGTCTGATTACCTCCCTCACTCTGCGTTTAAATCCATGCTCCATTCAGTCACGAAACGATAGAGATGCCGCTAGCCCCAATATTTCACGCATTAAAAAGGCAAAATCCTGATACTTCGATATAATTCAGTTGCTTACACTGTAATCGAAAGGATTTTGCCTGTGACAAACTGTACCCAGACTGCCTTTGATTTTCCAGCCCTAAAACGCCGTAAGGTTCAAGCCGAGTTTTCCGGTGGCGATATCACCTCGGACGGCGGCGTGTTGCTGCTGCGTGAGATCGACAGGCGTCTGGGATTGCTCGAGGCGGTTGATGCGGTCATCCCCGACCCGCGAGATCCCCGCTATATTGAACACAGCCAGTTGAGCCTGTTGCGCCAGCGAGTCTATGGGCTCTGCCTGGGTTATGAAGATCTGAACGACCATCAGACACTACGCACCGACCCGGCCCTACAGAGCTCGATCGAACGCGAGGAGGTACTGGGCAGCCAGTCGACACTTTGTCGGCTGGAGAACCGGGTCGATCGCCGGGTTGCCGTTGATGTCCACAACCTACTGCTCGAGCAGTTCATTGCCTCATATGATGCACCACCCGATGAGCTGATCCTGGATTTCGACGCCACGGATGATCCGGTGCATGGCCGCCAGGAAGGCCGCTTCTTTCACGGCTACTACGATCACTACTGCTTCCTGCCCCTGTATGTCTTTTGTGGCGATCAACTGCTGGTGAGTTATCTGCGGCCCAGCCGGATCGATGCGCCCAAGCATGCCTGGGCGATTCTGGCGCTGTTGGTCAAACGCCTGCGCCGGGCTTGGCCTGAAGTGCGTATCATCTTTCGGGGCGATAGCGGCTTTTGCCGTCACCACATGCTCAGCTGGTGCGAGCGCAACGCTGTGGGCTATATCGTGGGCATCGCCAAGAATGACGCCTTGCTGCGGTGTATCCGTGAGCCCATGCAGTGGGTTGAGGAACTGGCGAAGCGAACCGGCATGAAGATGCGGGAATTCTTTCAGTTTCACTATGCCGCCAGCACCTGGAAGACGCGTCGCAAGGTGATCGCCAAACTGGAGGTCACCGACAAGGGGCCAAATCCACGCTTCATCGTCACCAACCTGGCCGGCGACAAACAGCGCCTTTACGATGACCTCTACTGCGCCCGTGGTGACATGGAGAACCGAATCAAGGAGCAGCAACTGGGGCTGTTCGCCGATCGCACCAGCGCGCATTACTGGTGGGCCAATCAGTTTCGTCTACTGCTGTCCAGTCTGGCCTATGTGCTGATGGAGGCCATCCGGCGCCTCGCGCTGAAGGGCACGGAACTGGCGCGTGCACAGATGACCACGATCCGGCTCAAACTGTTCAAGATCGGGGCGGTCATCATTCGCAACACGCGACGGATCCGCTTCCTGCTCTCCAGCACCTATCCCTATCAGGCGCTGTTTTTCCAGGTGGCGGCACGACTCAAGCCGGGATAGCCCGGCAGAGTGCTGCCCCGGCACGTTGATCAACAATGGGGGTAAGGGGGAGTCTGCCCGGAGGGTGGAAAATCAGGGCTTGATAGAGGTTTGGTTCCCAGTGAGGGCAAACCATCCAAGCTTGGCCATATCACCGGCTAAATTTAAAAACGGATGAAACATGCGGGCTAGCTTTGTTCTCGAGCTTTTAAAGTGACTCTCCCATATAGCCGTGACTGATGGAACAGAGCCCCACCACGTTGATCAATTGGAGGAGCGAGGCGCGCTCAGTATACCCTCAAGTTGTTGCAAAGCGCAGACCACCGCCTGCCAACGCACCTGGTTGCGATCACCATTGAAACAGCGCCGCTGTGCCAATCCCTCGCTACCCTTGATCTGCCAGGCGAAGCAGACGGTTCCCACCGGCTTTTCCTTGCTGCCGCCACCGGGCCCGGCAACCCCGCTGATCGCCACTGCAACGTCGGCACCGCTTTCAGTCAATGCTCCTTGCGTCATCTCCAGGACGCAGGCTTCGCTTACCGCACCGGATTGTTGCAGGGTCGTTGACGAGACGCCCAGCATTGTCTGTTTCGACTGATTGCTGTAGGTCACAAATCCGCGGTCGAACCAATCGCTGCTCCCTGGCAGATCGGTCAAAATCTTGGCGAGCCATCCACCGGTGCAGGACTCGGCGACAACCAGACGATAACCCTGTTGGCGCAGCCGGCCGGCACATACTCCGGTCAGTTCTTCAACGGCCTGAGCCGAGGCTATATCCATCTATTTCACTTTGACCTTTAAATTCTTGCTCTTTTTCGGCCTATCCGCTTCGACCTGCCAGGTAATGCGTAGATTGATGCGATGCCGTTCCTCATCCTGAGTGGCGGCGACTTTCAACTGCAGCAGTCCATTCGGCTGCATAACCATCTCGCCATCCTCATCGCTGAGGGTCAGTTTACCTTTTGCGATCCCTTGAGAGATCGCCTTCAGAAGCGCCTGAATCGACTCATTATCCTGCAACGATTCATGACGGAAGTTTTTCTTGCCCTGTCTCATGATTGTTTTCCAACTCTACATCGATTAAGCATAGGCTGCTCAGAGATTGCCTATGTAAATGATTTATAATCGAACACCTTGATATGCGGATAGTCGGTACTGATACCCATCACAAGCTGTTTCGGGTGAAAGATGGTCACTGCGGCACCCTTTCCTTTGAGCCCTTCCTTAATGCGGGTATAGCGGTCGATAGTGGCGTCGCATTCAAAGTGGATCATCCCCTTACGCAGCATGATCCTTTGTCCGTAATGACGATTGGCATGGCCATGCACTATGGTGTGGATGCCGGCATCGTGCATCAAGTCGCTCCCTTTGCGTGTCAGCGGCATATCCACATCCCGGTATTTCGTGCGAATCAGATTGGCCATCGGTCCATAATAAAATTCAAAAATCTCATCTTCGACACTGTCCCTGAACTCCTTGTTGATGTACTTGATGCCTTTACGCTCGATCAGTTTCGCCATCCTGTCATCTATACCTGCATGGACAAAGAGAAAAGAGCCTTGGCGATAGACCAGTTGCATCTGCTTGAAGAACCAACTGAATTCCCCCTTGGGCTTGAGAAACAGCTGTTGCCATTTCATCACAGCGGCATAGACATGGCGCAATGAGAGACCTACCGCCTCGCAGTCCGATTCAAAGTCGTCTATCTTCTCCTTGAGACGTTTCAGCTCCCTGGCCATACGCTTATCGGGCATCACCCAGCTGGCCATTTTCGGAAACTCCTTAAACCAGCGCTGCGGCGGGTAGAGTATGCGTCGACAGGTGCGGGTGGGCGGCACTCCCTTCAATGCATCCATATCCTGAAGGTACTCATCGACGATCTCACGCAACATGGGTATGACCTTGCTGCCCATGCGAATAAAGAAGTGGTCGTGGCGAGGATCGGGATCCATGCCCACCGACGCGATACCCAACTTGACGCGCAGATCGTGATTACCCGCCAGCAGCACTACCTTGGCTCCCAGCTGTTTCAGCTGCTGTATCGACCGCAACAGTTTTAGGTTGCTTGGCCCCTTGTCGAAACAGTCCCCGCCGATGACGAAAATGGCATCTTTGCCATCTGGGGTCAGCTTCAGCGCATGCTGTTTGCTCCCTGTCTTTTTCACCCCACCCGATGCCACCAGAGAGGCGATCAGGGCATCCGCGTCGGCATGCAGGTCGGAGAAGAAGTAAAGCTTGCGTTTCGGCCACTGCCATTTACCCCGTTTCACCACTTCTCTCAACAGCCCCGCCGTTGAACTCCGCTGCCCCCTCTCTTTGACAACCGAACGCTGTCTGCCCAAGAGCCACGGCTGACTGTTTGTAGGCAGTTCCACATCAAGCCATCTCCGGCCCTTGTATACCGGCAGATACAGGGTGTGACGTTCGATACTGTTTTTGTTCTTAGTCGTCAAATGATTCACCTTTCGTGCGGATCTTCCACTCTCCAGTCAGATGCTGCCATGATCCATCCGGCAGACGTTCGAGAAAAACCGGCCGGCAATGATACATGCTCAGTGCCGCAATCTGATCAAATGGCAATACACCGAGATGGTGGGCGGCATGACGAAAGGCAGCACCATGGCCGACAAACAGCTTCACGCTATCCGACTTTACCTGCGATTGCAGTTCGACAAGCCGGCGCTCCATGTGCTCCGCCAACCGTTGGCCGGCTTCCATTAGCGACTCCGCCCCCTGAAGCGGCAGTCGGTAGTGGCTGTCGGACTTCCAACCAGCCGGCGGCAGCGAAAACCGGGGATCGTCCCGCAACACCGACTCTATCTGTTGCAACGACAGGTTGGCCGCCGAACCCAGGGAACGCTCGGCCAGTGCATCGTACGATTCGATTTGCAATCTATCCGGACTTGCAATCTGCAATCCCTTGCGAATCATTTCTGCGGTCTGCCAACCACGCAACAAACGCGAACTGTCGATTACCGGATACAAGCGCCATTTGAACATTTTGAGGACACCCTGAATCAGGGTTACCGAGCGCTCTGCCTGCTCTGCCCCAACCCCGGTCAGGGGATAGGGTTGCAGTGCACTCGGGGTATCAGGCAGTTGGTGATACTCGCCATGACGCAATATGGCGGCTATCAATCTAGCCACGACTCAGCGCCTTACAAGACAGGGGGTGTGCGTTGATCAAGACCATGCGTTTGACGACCTACCCTTTCAATTGCTTGAACAGGGCTTGTATCATCGGTTTCAATTCAGCCTGCTTGACCCGTTTCATCGCCTGTTTGGGCGCCAGCCACTCGCGTCCGCGATGATGCTCCTCCCACTCGTCTTCCGACAATTCACGGGTAACCTGCATCGGGTAGACACTCACCGTGCATTCTGCACCCCATTTTTCATAGGAATAGGCGCCTATGGGCTCTTCAGCAACCTCCCCCTCGACACCCGCCTCCTCCAAGGCCTCTTTTGCCGCCGAATTCTGCTGACTCAATGCGGGCTCACTGATCCCTTTCGGCAATACCCAATGCTTCCGCTTACTCGACATGACCACCAGGATTTCAACCTCACCCCCCTCTATCCGATAAGGGATCACCGAGGATTGTTTGTAGTAATAGGCCGGCCGATCCCGCATCTCAGTGCCATGTTCATCGGGAAACGGAAATTTCTTGTCCAAACTGCTCGGGCGAACGATTGACAGCAGCTCACCGTCCCCCGCCTTCAGATCAATCCAGTCATCCGGCATTTCAATATGCGCCAAAGTTGCGGTGGGAATCAGTTTGCCGTCACTGGGCAAGGGGATGCGTTCACCGTGCAGATACTCTGTCAGCATCTCCAATCCCGGGTTGTGCCCCACCAACATGACCCGCTTGCTGTCAGGTGGCACATCCGAGAGTACCCGCAACAACTCACCCACATTGGCGGCATAGATGCGCCTATCCTGGACGATGGCATCGGCATCGCCACCCATGGCCTTCACCGTCTTCTGAGCAGTCACGATGGCACGCTCTGCGGGTGAACTGATGACATAATCGGGCTGTAACTGCTGCTGCAGCAACCACACCCCCATGCGTTGGGCGCCACGTTTGCCGCGATCCTTTAGCGGGCGTTTGAAATCCTCTAACTGTTGACTCCAATCGGACTTCCCGTGTCTGAGCAACATCAATTCTCTAGTCATTGTCTGTCTGCCTCATACAGTTCTTAGTTGCAGGGTGCCTGCTTGCTAGGGCCTGTCAACACTCATCCATAACTTCAAGCACAACGCTTTCAACCCGGCAAAATCCACTTTACCTGTCACCTCATAGACCGGGACACGCTTCAGCAGATCCAGATACGGGGCGGGCTGAAGCGGTTCATCATCCCTTATAAACTCACCAAGGCTATCCTGAAAGAATGGCCCGGGAGACTTCATCACCGCATTCAGCAATTCGCTGCGTTGCGCAATATCGACCTTCGTCATCTTAACCGGCGCACCCTCACCCCTGCTCCAGTTCAGGATCACCATCGCCTCAAAGGATACAGGTGTCGAGGTATCGATACGATCGTGGCCATACAGCCGTTCTACATTCACATCGAACTTCTCTTCAAGCTCCCATAGCTCCTGTTGCGGCAGTTTCAGCAGCTGTTCCCTTCTCTGTTCATCGATCAGCGGCGAAAGCCGCGAACTGTTCACCACGGTGCCTGGATTGATACGGGGAAGCTTGGGGATACCCACCGCCTCCACCCCGACGCCCCGGCGGCGCAGGAAGAGCCGGTCGTTGGTCAGATAGCGACTCTTCGGGTGTTCCATCAGATGCAGCATCAGGGTCGACTTGCCACCCCCGGAAAATCCCGCCATGGCGATCGCATGATTGTTCAGGATCAAGCCGGCGGCGTGACAGATCAGCCACTCCCGCTGCTGCAGCCAGTTCATTACCTGCGAGTTGATGAAATTGATCAGCTGGTTGTCATATTCCTCACAAGGCCCGATCGCGATGCGCCACTGCTCGCTCTGCAGAAACAGCATGCCGGTGCGCACCTTGAGCACCAGGCGGCCATCCGTCAGTTCCACATAGGCATCCTTGCGCCCGCTTTTGCCCGCTTCGCGGCGCCAGTCGATAAACGGCAGACCGGTCTCGAGCTTATCGCTCTCGATCGCGGTGACCTCGATGGTCGCCAGACCCCTGGCCTTAGGCAGATGATGAAAATAGCCTGCCAACCGATCCAGCAGTGACTGACTGTTGGAACGAATCACCAGGACACAGTCACCTATGTTCAGCTGCAACGGCTCCCCGCATAGTTGCACCTTTTGCATAAGCAGCTTGGCCGCATCCCCGGCACTGCTGACGCCAATCCACTCAGCAGGCGTGTTCATACGTCGAGTTCCTCCAGTATATAGGCCACATAGCGGGATGGCACATCGATGCCCATACCCTCTTTCGCCCCACGAAAACCACCGAATGCGGAGACCTCGAAGACCACCGGTCCCTGTTCGGTCTCCGCCACATCGACCGTGGTAAAGTCGAGACCGAAGATGGCCTGGGCCTTGCGGGCAAGCGTCACCAACGCCTCGTCGGCCTGATAACCCTCGTAGTGACCGCCGCTTCTGATGGTGGTGTTCCAGGTCCCCGATTTCCCCACCCGGGCGTAGCTGCCGAGATATTCCCCATCGAGAAACACCATTCCCAGATCCCTGCCCGGTAGCGCGAGCTTTTTCTGGATATACATCACCGGATTGTCGGCCCGAAAGGCCTCGATCTGTTGCAGCAGCTGTTGCGGATCCTGATCGGCATCGATCAACGTCATCCCTCTTGCCTTGGTGGAATAGAGCGGTTTGAAAACAGCCGAGCCGAATGCGGTGACCGTATCGGCAGCGATGGCGCTGCTCTCGGTGATACGGGTTGGGGGCATAGGAATATCCGCATTGTAGAGTGACAGGGTGCAGCTGAGGCGGTCGATCAGGCGGATGATTCGCTCTACCTTGCTGAACACCCTCACCCCGGCACGCTGCAACTGGCGCAACATCTCCAGTCTGTCCAGGACGTGGGGACTGTACTCTTCGCTGATCTTTTTCACCACGACCCCATCGAGACGAGTCAGATCATGCTCCCGATAGACGAGTCTGCCGCTGTCGAGTTCGGCACATACCTCGGCCATGTCGATCACCAGGCGAAAGCCTGTGGCCGCCTCCACCGCGTCCGCCAGGGCCTCCGTGGACCATTTTCCGGGGATGCCGACCACCCCGATCTTCGGTTTAACCAATGAATATCTCCTTTACGGGCACCACAAACGGGCGCTTGGATTTGGATTTGGATTCGCTCTCGAGCAGTCTCTCCATCAGATAGGTGGCGCGCGAGAACATGCGCTCCGACAGGGATTTATCAAGAATAAAACGGGTTGATGTGGCAAAGGAGCGGATCAGGCCCATCGCCAGCCGCAGCTCGAAGCTCTGATCCCCCTGTTTGCGGGCAAAGGCCCTGGCGAAGCGATAGAAGGCGTGGCAGAGATCCATGATCCGCTGCCTGACCCGGGGATCGAACACCCGCAGTCGATAGTTGGAGACCATGAAAACGCTGACATCCTGCAGATAGTCCATATAGCTGGAACGGTGCAGATCGATGAAATTGATACGTTTCTCCCGCGGGTCGAAGATGGTGTTATCGACGTTGAAATCACCATGGATATAGACGGAAAACGGCGCCTTGACCTCAGACTCGAAGCGCTGCATCCGTTTCAGGAGATCATCGAAAGCGGGTAACGCCACATCACCGATATTAACCGCCGGCTGACTGAATTCGGGATGGATGGCATACACATCCCCCATGCGCTTCGCCAGCTGTTTCATATAACCGGCGGAGACAGGTTTCTTGGTCTTGGTCTCAAGCCATACCCGTGTCAGGGTCTTGGTCAGATGATTCAGGGCCTGCTGCAGCAGCGCATCCGAACCGTCCAGCAGGATCTGTTCGAAGGTCTGTCCCGCCAGGTGCTCAATCAACAGGGCCGCGGAATCGCCCTGTTTCTGATAGGCGAGGATCTTCGGCGCCAGTCCGGGAAAGATATCGTGCCAATCGTTGACCCGCTGCTTCTCCTCCTTCAGCTTACGCTTGCGGCCATCCTTGAAGATGGCGTGGTAACCGCTGCCCTCTTCATCACTGCTGAGCGCGTTGATGGCGCTGCCCGATTTGGTCTCTGCGATCGGTTTGAACGCCAGTTTATCGATGTCGTTCACCGTCTTGAGCTCTGTCACCGAGGCATTGAATGCATGGTAACGGTCGGTACTGAAATGCTGTCCCATCGACGCGGAGATGATCGCCTCGCTGACCCGCAACATGGCATTGCCCATCTGCTCGATAATATGCGCCAACATGATGAGCGAAATCCGATCCGCCGGATGCTTCTCCTTTTTCAGCAGCCGCGAGTATCGTTTGAGCTGTTTTTGGTAGGCATCGACCAGGTGTCGCTCCACCCTGCCGATCTTCAGAGCCTGATGGGTATCCTTGGCCGACAACGCGGGTTCGATCAACTCCAGTCCATTGCTGACCCGATCGATCATGGCGAGAAAATCCTTCACCTTCAGCATACCCCGATGCTGGACATGGGTGCTCTGCATCACCGCATCCCGGCAAAGCTCCACAATCCGCTCCAGCTGGCTGGCGATCACCTCCACCGATCTCAGTAACTGGTAGTCCGCATCCCGCCCGCGGGACGAAGACATCTCACGCAAACAGTGGTTATGGATACTCAGCTTCAGGTTTTCCACATACCCCTGACGGTCCAGCAGCCGGCTGGGGATGGTTGCCGTAGGCAGGGTCAGATAATCTTCCAGCAGGGAGAGGTGTGTGGTGGTCTCAGTCAGTAGAAAATGAAGATTTTCCTGGATGCTTTTGGCGAGGGGCATGTCAGTCGATGACTCCCAGATATGTCGGTGACGTCGCTTGCGCAAGACCGGGCAGATGGGTGGCCAATCCCTTGGGGAATATCTCATGGTTGAGGATATCGGCAAAGGGCACCCACACCACATCGACCTGATGCTTGTCGGGATGGTGGCCCGATGCGGGTTGATAGCTTGCTGGCAGAGAGCAGCCGAACAGAAACTCAACCAGATGCCGCACCGAAGGGTAAACCGTATCGCGCTGTTTGTAGAAATCGGCAATGGCGAGCAGGCTCTCGATCTCCACGGTGGCGCCGATCTCCTCCTCGCATTCACGCACCAGCGCCTGGACCAGGGTCTCGTGCACATCCTGGCCTCCACCGGGAAGGGTGTACCAGGTACCGCGCTGTTGCGCCCATTTCTTCTGCATCAATACCGCATGATCACGTACGATCACAGCGCGCACGGCATTACGGATGTTCGGTTCGAGCCCTTTTTTTTGTGGTCGGTCGTTCATTGGGCAGTTGAGTAGCCACCTTTTTGCTCCTTGTAATAATCATTGATTGGAAAAAGCATTGCTATCAATCATTATTCATGCAGTTATTTATTTTTTCCGGCGTTCACAACCCATAATAAAACCGGGATGCGGGTAGGCGCCCATTGCATACCCGAAACTGACTAAGTTGACAGCCTACTGGCCAATACCGATCCCCAACACAAAACAACCAGCAGCAGGGATATCAAAACCGCCGCAGATCCCTGATCCTTGGCCCGCCCCGACAACTGATGCTTTTCATCGCTGATCCTGTCGACAACGCTTTCAATGGCGCTGTTGATCAGCTCCACGATCAGCACGATCAACAGCGGCGCCACCAGCAATGCCCGCTCCACGCCGTCATTCCCCAACCAGAACCCCAGGGGAACCAGCAGAATCAGCAGATAGACCTCCTGCCTGAACGCCTCCTCATGCTTAAAGGTCGCTCTCAGGCCTTTCATAGACCAGCCCAGGGCGTTTGCCAAACGCCTGATGCCTACATTCTGTTGTGGTTTCTCTGACATGACGGCATTTCTAACAGCTTATACAAAAAAAATCGACCGCCTCATAAACAAATCATATTCCCCGCATCAAACCGCAACAGTCCTGCGCGCCTCCCGCACCGAATATCTCCTTGGATTCCTCAAACACACCGATAGCGACAACCTCTATTTGGTGGGGATATTCTCGATTTCTGGAAGATGCGGACCGGGTGGTACTGGCCGACTTCCAACTCGGCCCGGTGATGCTGGAGGCCGCTTCCGGGAGGCATGCACCCGGCAGTTCCTCACACTGATCCGGTCCAACCTGTCTGACCCGGTTACCGAACCCGCACCGGCAGAGAAGGGCCTCTGACCTCAACGGTGCGGCAAGCCGCACCCTACGCCCTGTATAATCACCTTGTAGGTGCGGCTCGCCGCACCGAGATATTTCACGCCTATCGGCGCTAACCCCAGGGGAGAGGTTGAGCAGAACCGCCAATGTTCTCTAGCCCGGATATTTCATCCATTTGCCGATACTGGCACGAGGAGAAGGCCGGGACGAGAAACAGGATGATACCGGCTCCAAACGCCCCGATTTCTGGCTGACAGGCACAGCTTCCCCTTACCCCGTTATTTATCAACGTGCCGGGGCAGCACTCATCGCGTGCTATCCTGGCTCCAGCCGTTCGGCCACACTGAAGAACAATGCCTGGTAAGGAAAGACACTGGAGAGCAGGAAGCGGACACGCCGGGTATTGCGTATCACCACCGCACCCACTTTGAGTAGTTTAAGCCGCAGCGTGCCGACCTGGGTCTTGGCCAGTTCTGTACCCTGTAAGGCCAAGCGGCGAATCGCTTCCATCAACACATAGGCCAGGCTCGACAGCAGCAAGCGAAACTGATTGGTCCACCAATGATGTGCACTGGTGCGATCAGCAAACAGCCCCAGCTGTTGTTCCTTGATGCGGTTTTCCATCTCGCCCCGCGCACAATAGACGTCGTCGTAAAGGGTTTGGGCATCGCCGTTGAGGTTGGTGACGACAAATCGGGGATTACGCCCTCGCTCACTCACCTCCAGCTTGGCGATCACCGCGCGTCGACGGCGCCAGCTGCGTGCACCGTAGCGCAGGCCAAGGAAGACGCGTTGCTTCTGTCCGTTGGCCTTGAAGCATTGCTCGACTGCAGTGAAGTCTTCCTCGATCATCCGTTGCAGGCGGTGGTTGCGCGCCAGGCCTACGATGTAGCCAATGCCATGGCGTTCACACCAGCGCAGCATGCGGTGACGACAGAAGCCCGAGTCGGCTCTCAGGATGATCCGCACCGCCGGCCACGCCTGACGCAAGCGTTTGACCAGCAGGGCGAGGATCGCCCACGCATGTTTCGCCCCGTCGATCTTGCTCGGGCGCAAATAGCTGACCAGCAGTTGTTCGCCGCAAAACACGTACAACGGGAGAAAGCAGTAGTTATCGTAGTAACCGTGGAAGAAGCGGCCTTCCTGCAGGCCGTGAACCCGGTCATCGGTGGCGTCGAAGTCCAGGATCAACTCCTCGGGTGGCTCGGCAAACGAGGCGATGAACTGCTCGATCAGGACCTGATGGATCGCGACAGCGGTTGCCCGATCTGACCGATTCTCCAAGCGACAGAGCGTGGGTGAACTGCCCAGTGCCTGATCCTGTTCCACGGCCGTCTGAAAGGCCAAATCTTGTCGCAGACTGTCGTGATCGTTGAGGTCTTCATAGCCCTGGCACAGGGCATAGACCCGCTGGCGTAGTAGAGAAATCTGATCATGTTGCACATAGCGGCCATCGCGTGGATCAGCGAGAGTGTCATTGACGGCTTCAAGCAATCCCAGCCGTCGGTCCGCTTGTCGTAGCAACAACACGCCGCCATCACTGCTGATATCACCACCGGAAAAATCCGCTTCAACCTGGCGGCGTTTTACCGCTGGAAAAGCAAAACGACCTTGGGTACATTCTGTCACAGGCAAAACCTCGTTCAATTTCAGCCTAAGTAACTGAATTCTATTGAACTACACGGGTTTTACCCTCTTTATTTGTGAAATATTCGGGCTAGAATAACGCTATGACCAATAAAATGACGCTTAGCTGAAGACCATGGAAGATCTTAACCACCCTTTAAGCGAAGAGGAGATCGAACGACTCGATCAATTCCTGCTGAACCGCGTCGATGACCAGTTCATCACAGAGGGGATGGACGAAGGTATCTTCGACATCTCCACCCTGGACGGCTTCCTCACCGCCATCGCCAGCGGGCCGGTAACCATTCCGCCATCCGTGTGGCTGCCTTCGATCTGGGGCGACTTTGAACCGGAATGGGAAAACGAGGAGGCCTTCAGCGAAATTCTCTCCCTCCTGATACGCCACCTGAACGGTATCGTGACCACCCTGATGGAGTGCCCCGAGGATTTCGAACCCCTCTACCTGGAACGCATTGTCGAAAACACAACCGTTCTCATCGTGGACGAATGGTGCGAAGGCTACCACCGCGGCACCGAACTCTCCCCCGACCATTGGCGCAGCGGCGGCAAAGAGATGGCCGCCCTGCTGAGCCCGATCCTCGCCTTCACCGCCGCAACCGACTGGAAAGGACACGACAAGCCCTACGATGTGGTGGAATCCATCCAGCTGAAAATCGCCCCCAATGCCAGGCAGATCCACGCCTACTGGCTATCCAGACGCGACGAAATCCCACAGGATGAGCTGCTCAAGCAACGCGAACCCCCCCCGGTCGGCCGCAACGACCCCTGCCCCTGCGGCAGCGGCAAGAAATACAAAAAGTGCTGCCTGCACTGATCCGTGCAGACCACCGCATACCATACCCTTGAGCAATACCACATGTAGGGTGAGCCTCGGCGCACCAATCAGCTTTCACTCCCATGCTCCTGAGTGGGTACGAGCAAAGATAGTGGTAATAAAAAGGTGTTCATTATTGATTTACCGAACAGTTCCCATAAGATAGGCCATTGAAATTTCTGGAAGCAAGGGATAATCGATTAATTCCCTTTCAGCGTATGGAATGCCTATGCCCATCCCCGACTATCAATCGATAATGCGCCCCCTCCTGGCCTTAATCTCAGACGGTCAGCCACACACAATCTCAGACCTGCACAAAAACCTCTGTGGTCACTTCCAGCTGACGCCGGAAGAGATCAAGCAGCGCACACCCAGCGGCGGCCAGACCACTATGCGCAACCGGGTAGGATGGGCGAGAACCTATCTCAACAAAGCAGGATTATTGGAGATCCCCGCCCGCGCCCAGGTCAAGATCACCGAATCGGGGCTGCAAGCCCTCAAAGAGTGCCCGGACAGAATAGATCTTGCCTACCTGAAGCAATTCGAGACATTCAGGACCTTCGCATCTCCCAAGAAATCGGAACAGGATACCGAGGCACCCGACACCACAGCAGAGAGCATCACCACCCCCGACGAACAGATCGAATCCGCCTACCAGACCCTCAACCAATCCCTCGGCGACGAGCTCCTCACCACCCTGAAAGCAGGCAACTTCGAGTTCTTCGAAAGAGTCGTGGTCGATCTCATGCTCGCCATGGGCTACGGAGGCTCGCGCCAGGATGCCGGCCAGGCCACCCAGTCCACCAGCGATGACGGTATCGACGGCATCATCAAGGAAGACCGCCTCGGCCTGGATGTGATCTACCTGCAGGCCAAGAAATGGGAAAAGACCGTCCACCGGCCGGAGATCGACAAATTCATCGGTACCCTCACCCGCCAAAGGGCGAGAAAGGGGGTTTTCATCACCACATCGGACTTCTCCACCGGGGCGAAAGAGGCCGTGAACAACCTGGACATGAAAGTGGTGCTCATCGATGGCCAGCAGTTGGCCGGGTTGATGATAGAGCACAACCTGGGTGTTACGCCCAAAGAGACCTATGAAGTAAAACAGATAGACAGCGACTATTTCAGCGAAGAGCGTTGAGGCAGTCAGGATATAAAAGCATGGCCTCCAATGAATAACAGCAATTACCCCCTCGTTCCCACACTGGAGCGTAGGAACGGGTAACGTGTAAACCCTATAACCCACCCATGCCACTAGCCACTCCAGTAATTAGGAATTCCATTCCCCCGTGAACCGACAACACTCTTCACTATTCCATTGATATTCATGCAAAAGTAATATAAACATACCTGATTACCCCTAAACCTCAGCCATTCTCAAGAGGCGATATGGCATAGGTGGAGTGCGAAGAGCGGCAAAAAGCAATCGTTCAATCATGGCGGGTAAATCGAAACGGCGGTTAAACCGATATTCGAACTCAGCAAGATAACGCGACACATGTTTATCTCGAATCGCATGAAAAGTACCCAACAGACTGTTTTTGACATTACCCAACATCGTGTTTACCCATTTGAAGCACGAATACTGGACACTTTGGCGCCCACCACCCGTCACCATGGGGTTATGATGGCAATCAGCGGTTGTCACGCCACTAAAGCACCAAAGCCCATCGGTAAAGACTTCGCTGCCAGGCATCAAGCAGGAGCGGGCGTAGCGGGCGATTTCACGTTTGCGGAAGCCCCTTACACGACGCAGTTGAATTTTCATGGGCCTGCCGTCCCGCGTCGTCTCAACAGCAGCTACGAAAGGGATTTTGTTGCGCGACCCACGACCACGCTTACCGGCTTGCTCGCCTCCGAGATAAGCATCATCCAATTCGATGCGACCGGCCAGTTTTTTTCCACGCTCACGTTCCATCATCACCTGCATCAACTTATGCTTGAGTCGCCAGGCCGTATTGTAGTTCACCCCGATTTCGCGGGAAAGTTGCAGCGCCGAGATACTTTTCTTGCGTTGGGTCAACAGATAGATCGCAAGAAACCACGTTCTCAGCGGCAGCTTGGTGCCATGGAAGATGCTGCCGGCGGTCAGGGAAGTCTGATGATGGCACTTGTGACATTGATATATCTGACGCTTTTTGAGTTCACAGCCTGTTGTGTTGCCGCACTCAGGGCAGACATAGCCCGTCGGCCAGCGCAAATCATACAATGCCTGTCGACACTGATCCTCGGTCCCATATTGTTCCAGAAAATCGTGCAAACCAAGACCTTTTTGAAATTGAATAGTATTTCTCGGCATGATGAAATCCTCTTTTATTCAGTAGGTTCCATTATGCTTGCACCACAGGCTCAATAGCTGAGCCTCATGAGTAATCAGGTATAAATAACACAGACTTTACTCGATTAGTCCATGAGGGCTGGATAGGTACTAAAAGTACAAATAGCAAACAGATAACCGAAATAATTCGTGAATCACTAAGCGCAGATAGAGCAGTAGTTTATGCGCGTAGTTCTGATGAAAGAGATCAATATTAAGGGAAACAATGAGCGCAGCAGAAATAGTCAATAAAGTCTGGAATTACGCCCACGTCTTACGTGATGATGGCGTGGGGTATGGGGATTATGTCGAGCAGATAACCTATTTAATCTTCCTCAAAATGGCTGATGAGCGGGAAAAAGCTGGTCAACAGGTGCAGGTGCCGAATAAATACGCCTGGGCAAAGTTGGTGAAGCTAGATGGCGATGATTTAGAACTGCAATACCGCCACACTCTGGAAAACCTGGGTAAAGAAGGCGGCATGTTAGGCACCATTTTCCGCAAGGCGCAAAACAAAATCCAGGACCCCGCCAAGCTGGAACGCTTGATCAAGATGATCGACAAGGAGCAGTGGTCCACCTTGCCTGCGGATGTGAAAGGAGACATCTACGAAGGTTTGTTGGAACGCAATGCGCAGGATGTGAAAGGCGGTGCCGGGCAATACTTTACCCCGCGCCCGTAAATCCAAGCGATGGTGGAAGTGATGCAACCCAAACCCACCGACACCGTGGCCGATCCCGCCTGTGGTACCGGCGGGTTTTTATTGGCCGCCCACGATTACATGGCGGGGCAGGCCACCTCTAAAAAGGAACAACGTCATCTCAAAGAACACGCCTTACGCGGTAACGATATTGTCGATAGCGTGGTGCGCTTATGTGCCATGAACTTATACCTGCACGGTATCGGTGGAGATGAATGCCCTATTACCGCCAATGATGCCCTGGCCAAAGAAGTGGGGGATGATAAGGTCGATATGGTCCTGGCCAATCCGCCCTTTGGTAAAAAGAGTTCCATTACCGTCATTAACGAAAAGACCGGTAAAAAAGAACAGGAAAAGCTGGTTTATGAGCGTGAAGACTTTTGGGCCACTACCTCCAACAAACAGCTCAACTTCGTGCAACACATTGCCAATATGCTCAAGATCGACGGCAAAGCCGCCGTGGTGGTGCCGGATAACGTCCTCTTCGAAGGCGGCGCCGGCGAAACCGTGCGCAAAAACCTGCTCGAACGCTGCGACCTCCACACCTTGCTGCGCCTACCCACCGGCATCTTCTACGCCCAGGGCGTTAAGGCCAACGTCATCTTCTTCGACGCCAAACCCGCCTCCAAAACCGCCTGGACTAAAAAACTCTGGGTATACGATTACCGGACAAATATCCACAAAACCCTAAAGCAGAACAAGATGGCCTTCGATGATTTCGCCGAGTTCATCGAATGCTATAAACCCGATGACCGCAGCAGACGCCGAGAATCAAAGAAAAAAGAGCGTTGGAAGTCCTTCTCCTACGACGAAATCATCACCAGGGACAAGACCAATCTGGATATCTTTTGGCTCAAAGACGAATCTCTGGAAGACACTGACAATCTTCCTCCACCGGATGTACTTGCAGCTGAAATTGTCGAACATTTGGAAGCGGCTCTTGAAGAGTTCAGGTCTGTGGAATTAGCCCTATCGAATAATGGATCGCGAGAATGAACTCAACAATTTTCATACTCGATTCTCCACATTTTGAACTAGTGAATAAACAGTTTCAAACTTTTGATGAGATATACCGAATCCCAACACTTCCTGCTTACGCCATACTAAATCACAAACTTGACTATCGAAACAATTCTGTGGATTGGATACAAGAATCTATTGTATGTACGATAAAAGATGATAGCGTTAGAATTAGTGGAACTGAACACGGCCCTTCACAAATATTCAATAGTCATTGCAGTTTGACAATTTTTTACGCTGGCATCACTGATTACAGCTTATTATTCCCATTCGTAATAGATGAAGACCTTAAGATACGTCTTGGCCAATTTACAGAGGAGGCGGACAAGGCTTTTCAGAATAGCTCTTGGATGTCATTCACAGTGATGGCGATATCTGCTATTGAAGGAATCCTCTATAATCTTTTTGGGCGAAATGATCTTCATAAATTAATCAATAAAGCTGAAGCTAAAAATCTGATCACTTCAAACGAAAAGGAATTACTATTAGAAGCTAAAAATACCAGAAACAGAATACATGCTGATAATTACAAAGAACCTTTTCCAACGAGAAAATTAGGTACAAATCTATATGTCCTCTATGACCGACTCATTAAAAAAGACTGGTCGATGTTCGATAAAGATAATTCTACCTAGCTTAATACAGTCATACATGGACATCTAAATTCTGTTTTCATTGAGTTGTTTTCCCTCTCGTTCCTATACTCCCGCTTGGGAATGCATACTACAGTTAGAATAGATCAACGAATCTTATGCTCCCGCAAGTATGCTTCCCACGTGGATCGTGGGAGCGAGGACGCAACAACCATTGCATACTATTTCAAATTATTCTGCTATTTGAAATAGTAGATACTGCTGCTTCACATTGTGAATTAGCATCACTGAAGGAGTACAGCAGGCAAATACGTCACTGTTTTCACTTTCAGTGAAAAGGCTCAGGTCTCCATACCAGAATCTCTACACCGATACCGAATATCCAGTGAAACCCCTCCCTGAGGACGAAATTTGAACAACCACACCTCACATTTAGAGGTCTATTGAAAATTGAGAATACGTGTTATTCTTTATTCGTGAATCGCGTATTATGAATATTATAGTGCTTAAACCACAAGACATTCTGGTACTCCTCAAGCTGCTCACTCTCGGTGGTCGGCCTTGGTCCTATAGCCAAATGGCAATCGAACTGGGGATGAGCTCATCCGAGGTCCATGGGGCTGTCAAGCGCGCAATCAGGGCCGATCTCGCACTAAAAATCGACATGGAGATCCAACAAAATTTCAGAAATCTGGAAGAGTTTCTAATCCACGGTATCCGCTATGCATTCGCACCGGAACGAGGAGAGATGACAAGGGGTATGCCGACCGCCCATGCAGCCCCTCCCCTATCTGAGAAGATTGTGCCTGACCGGGAACCGCCACCGGTATGGCCCGATCCGCAAGGTGAGACACGCGGTATGATTTTTTCACCCCTCTATCGCTCAGCCCCTGAAGCGTCAAGGAATGATCCAGCCCTCTATGAATTGCTGGCACTGGTCGACGCGATACGAGGCGGCAAAGCCAGGGAACGGAATATCGCTGTAAAGGAATTGACAAGGAGGTTCAATCGTTATGAAAAGGGAGCAAAATCCAAACCTAAAAATCCTCACCCAAGCCGTAGCGCGGCTGGGGGCACTAAGTAATGAGATGGTTTTCCTCGGGGGCTGCGCAACCGGTCTGTTGATCACCGATAAGGCGGCACCGCCACTTCGGGTTACAAAGGATGTGGATACTATCGTTGAAGCCACTACGCTTGCCGCCTATCAACGCTTCTCTGAGAAATTACGCAAGCAAGGATTTCGCGAAGATACCAGCGATGGCGCCCCGCTCTGTCGCTGGGTAGCTGATGAAGTGACTCTCGATGTGATGCCGACCGACAGCCGCATTCTCGGCTTCGGAAATCGCTGGTACGAATCAGCGTTGAAACACGCTGAAGTTACGACACTGCCATCCGGTCGTAATATTCGCATGGTCACAGCCCCCTATTTCCTCTCCACCAAAATGGAAGCGTTTGATGGCCGCGGCAGAGGCGACTATCTGTTGAGTCATGATATCGAGGATATGATCGCTGTACTTGATGGCAGGCCTGAAATTGTCAATGAAGTTCAGACTGCTGATCAAGAATTGATTGAGAATGTTCGTGCACGATTTGCTCAACTGTTGAGTGATAATAGGTTTATTGCTGCTTTGTCCGGTCATATGCCGAGTGACCAGGCCAGCCAGGCACGTATAGGTCTGGTGATAGACAGGATTGAAGCGATCGCTAAAGGATAACGGTGCGGCGAGCCGCACCCTACACTCGTCTCAATGGTGTGGCTTGACTTCAGTATCCATTGTTTCCACCATGGCCCTGCGGCCGGCACTCCGAGCAGTTCCGCGACTATGGCACGCCAAGGTCGCCGGACACTCCGGGGCTACCCCGGGGTAGTGTTATAGCCAACATTTCCGTTGCTGGTACCACGTTGCGCTTCACGCAAGAGGGTACCAGCCATACGAGCAGGGTCGGAGGCCGGTCGCACTCAAACCATCTAATTGGGGAATGGATTGTCCGGTTTCAACAACAATATACGTTTGCTGGCCCTTTCCATTCTTGGTGGCGCCTGGGACAAACATGCCCTGACTGATCGTATCCAGCGCGCCCTCGCAGGCGGTCCGCCCGATCCCGTGCGCTTGGCTGCACGCTTGATATTCCATTTCGATGAGGGGCAGCCTCCTTCTTATAAGCAACTCGTCAACTTTCTTCATACCGACGATGAACTGCACCAGCGGTTTGAGAAACAGGGCCGGAAAGAGCAGCCGGTTATTCTGCTCGATTCGCCGGTCATGGGCAGACCACCTGACAAACTGATCACCTTTCCCCTGCCGTCACTGTCGACCGTCAAGGGTCTTCAGCAGTGGCTCGGCCTGTTCGATCATGAGTTGGCCTGGTTCGCCGACCGCGAGCGGCGACAGTGCAAAGTCACGGAATCCAGACTGCACCACTACCGCTACCGGTGGATCGAAAAGCGTTCAGGCCCGCCTCGCCTGATCGAGATCCCCAAAACCCGCCTCAAGATGCTGCAACGGCAGATTCTGAGGGAGATCCTCAACCGGGTACCGCCCCATCCCTGCGCAAAGGGATTCGTTCGTGGCCACTCCATCAAGCACTTTGTCGAACCTCATCTCGGGAAAGAGGTTGTCCTGCGGTTGGACCTTAAGGACTTCTTTCACACGATTCCAGTTTCCCGCATCGGTGCGCTGTTTCGCCGTCTCGGCTATCCCTGGAGCGTCGCCCATCTGTTACAGGGTTTGTCTACCCATGCCAGCTCCGCATCACTCGCCGGTGAAACCTTTCAAAAACTTCCCTGGGCGATGCGGAAACGGCTGGCGGACAAACACCTGCCCCAGGGCGCCCCCACCTCACCCGCCCTCGCCAATCTGGCTGCATTTCGATTCGACTGCCGTCTACAGGGTGTCGCCAACCGTTTCTCACTCGACTACACCCGTTACGCGGATGACATCGCCTTTTCCGGCAACAGGGAACTGTTGAGACTGGCGCCGTTCCTGCAGCGACTGATCGGCGCCATCGCCATCGAAGAGGGCTTCGAGATAAACCATCGCAAGACACGGGTTCAGACCCAGGCACAATCCCAACGCCTGGGGGGTATGGTGATCAACCAAAGGCCGAACCTGCCCAGGGAAGAGTTCGATCGGTTGAAGGCGATTCTCCACAACTGTGTGCGTTGGGGACCCGAGAGTCAAAACCGTGAGGGTGTTGACGATTTTAAGGCCCACCTGGGCGGCCGGGTCGCCTATGCGGTCTGGCTCAATCCTGAAAAAGGCAAGCGATTGAGGCATTTATGGAAACGCATCCAATGGTTAGAGTAAATGAGAACTGAGTTGTGATGTTGGGGTATGCATTCCCACGCTGGAGTGTGTGAACGAGAGTGCTCTCCAGCTTGATAAGACTCATTTTAGGTCCTATAGTACCCTTTATGGGTCTTTTATAGGAGTTCAGATGCAACCCACCTCGATCGGCGACGCCTTATTCACCAAAACCCGGCAAAGGGTTCTCAGCCTGCTCTACGGCACGCCTGACAGGAGTTTCTACGCCAATGAAATAGTCCGCTGGGCGGATATGGGACGCGGGACTGTGCGCCGGGAATTGGAGCGGATGACAGCTGCGGGCTTGCTTGTTTCATCACGAACGGGCAATCAGCTTCACTATCAAGCCAATGCCGATAATCCGATCTATCCAGACCTGCTGAATATCGTCAGAAAAACCTTTGGCGTAGCGGATCTGATTCGGCAGGCATTGAGGCCACAGGAGACTCATATCGATGTGGCATTCGTGTATGGATCAATCGCCAAACTGGAAGACTCGCAAACCAGCGATCTGGATCTGATGTTGGTGGGTGACCTGACCTATAGCGATATCGTGGAGCTGCTGTTACCGGTGGAGTCTTCTCTGCAACGAACAATCAATCCGACGATCTATACCCCCTCTGAGTTCAATTCGAGGTTGCAGCAGGGAAGCAGCTTTTTGGAACGGGTTATGAAACAACCCAAACTGATGATTAAAGGAGTAATCAATGACTTTGGAGAACCTCTACAAGAGCAAGGCACTGCAAAAGGAACCACCAGATAAGCGTGAGTTTGATGGATTATTGCAAACGGCCATCGATCGGCTCAACGATGCGGAGAATACCGACCTTTCCTATGCCAGCCGATTCGATTTAGCCTATAACGCCGCCCATGGTTTGGCGCTCGCCGCGTTAAGATCCGCTGGTTATCGCTCGGATAAGCGTTATCTGGTTTTTCAGTGTCTTGTCCATACTTGTAATCTCAGCAAAAGCCGGATCAGGATCTTCTCTCTTTGCCACGACAGACGCAATCGCGCCGAATACGGGGGCTATCTTGAGCAAGACGAGGTATTGTTGCTTGAATTGGTCGCCAATACGCAATCCCTGTTGAGATCAGTCAGATCGATTGATTTGTAGGCGAACGGTGCAGCAAGCCGCACCCAGGGTTAACCTCCTCCCCCCATTCGGGGTAAACTCTGCCGTCTGAATCACGGCCGCGCCCCGGTGTAGGCCGACCCATCAACGCCGGAACGAAACGGATAACATGACTGAACTGAAAATTCACTGTGAACACCGTCCCTCCGCCATGAAGCTGGAGATCCAGGGGGTCTACGACTGGCCGATCTGGGAGAAGGAGGCCTCGAAGTTCGATTGGGAGTACAGCCAAACCGAGACCTGCTACATCCTGCGCGGCAAGTTCATCGTCACCCCGGAGGGGGGCGAGCCCCAGGAGTTCGGCCGTGGCGATCTGATCACCTTTCCCGCAGGCATGAAGTGCACCTGGGAGATCACCAACGACGTGGAAAAGCACTACACCTTTGAATAGTTGTCGTCCTGCCTGATGACCAAAGCCGCAAAAGCACAGCAGCACACCCCTATGATGCAGCAGTACCTGCGCATCAAGGGGGAGCATCCCGATATGCTGGTTTTCTACCGCATGGGGGATTTCTATGAACTCTTCTTTGCCGATGCGGAGAAGGCGGCGCGGCTGCTCGACATCACGCTGACCAAGCGGGGCCAGTCGGCGGGCAAGCCGATCCCCATGGCCGGGGTTCCCTACCATGCCGCCGAAGGCTACCTGGCGCGCCTGGTGAAACAGGGGGAGTCGGTGGCGATCTGCGAACAGATCGGCGATCCGGCCGCCAGCAAGGGGCCGGTGGAGCGCAAGGTGGTGCGCATCGTCACCCCCGGCACCCTCACTGACGAGGCACTACTGGAGGAGCGGCGGGAAAACCTTTTGCTGGCGATCAACGAAGGGGACGATTACGGCCTGGCGGCCCTGGACCTGGCCAGCGGCCGCTTTACCATTCAGCAACTCAACAGCCTGGAGGCCCTGAGCGGTGAACTGGAGCGCCTCAGCCCGGCGGAGGTCCTGCTGGATGAGGATTCCATCCTGCCCGAGACCCTCGCACTGCGCAATGGCGTGACCCGGCGCCCCGCCTGGCACTACGATCTCGACTCCGCGCAGAGGCTGTTGTGCAAGCAGTTCGGCACCCGTGACCTGGGCGGGTTCGGCTGCCGGGACCAGCCCCTGGCCGTGGCCGCTGCCGGCTGCCTGCTGCAGTATGTGGAGGAGACCCAGTTCGGCGCCCTGCCCCACATCCGCGGCATGCAGGTGGAGCACCGGGAACAGAGCGTGATCATCGATGCGGCGACCCGGCGCAACCTGGAACTGATCCACTCCCTCTCCAATCAGCCGCAACACACCCTGGCGGGGATCATGGACCGCACCGTCACCGCCATGGGCAGCCGCATGCTGCGGCGCTGGATCAGCCAGCCCCTGAGGCAAAGGGAGGCGGTGGCTGAACGCCATGCCACCATCGAGGCCCTGCTCGCCTCCCGCCTCTTCCACGAGCTGCGGGAGATTCTGCAGGGGATCGGCGATATCGAACGCATTCTCGCCCGGGTGGCCCTGAAGAGCGCCCGTCCGCGGGATCTGGCCACCCTGCGGGAGGCCCTCGGCGCCCTGCCCCGGTTCCGACCCCTGCTGGCGCAACTCGACAGCCCCCTGTCGCCCGTCCTGGCACGGCAGATCGGTGAACATCCCGCAACCCACCAACTGCTACAGGGCGCCATCATAGAACAACCGCCGATGCTGATCCGCGACGGCGGGGTCATCGCCGAGGGGTATGACGCGGAACTGGACGAGCTGCGCGCCCTCTCCCAGAACGCCGACCAGTTTCTGCTCGACCTGGAGAGCCGCGAGCGCGAACGCACCGGCATAACCACCCTCAAGGTGAGCTACAACCGGGTCCACGGCTACTACATCGAGATCAGTCGCGGCCAGTCAGACAGGGCGCCTGAAGACTATATCCGCCGCCAGACCCTGAAGGGGGCGGAGCGCTTCATCACGCCGGAGCTGAAGAAGTTCGAGGATCAGGTGCTGAGCGCCCGGGAACGCGCCCTGGCAAGGGAAAAGTATCTCTATGAACAGCTGCTCGATCGGCTCTGCGAAGAGCTGACGCCTCTGCAGCAGTGCGCCGAGGGACTGGCCCGGCTGGATGTAATCTGCAACCTGGCGGAGCGGGCCCAGCAACTCAATCTGGTCTCTCCGCAATTGGTGGAGGAACCCGGCCTGCAGATTACCGACGGCCGTCATCCGGTGGTGGAACAGGTCAGCAGCGACCCATTTGTCGCCAACAGCGTTACCTTCGACGACCGGCAGCGGATGCTGATCATCACCGGCCCCAACATGGGCGGCAAGTCGACCTTCATGCGCCAGATCGCCCTCATCGTGCTGCTCGCCTACAGTGGCAGCTTCGTGCCCGCCGCCGCGGCGCGGATCGGTCCCATCGACCGCATCTTCTCCCGCATCGGCGCCTCCGACGACCTGGCCGGGGGACGCTCCACCTTCATGGTGGAGATGGAGGAGACCGCCAACATCCTGCACAACGCCACCGCCCAGAGCCTGGTGCTGATGGATGAGATCGGCCGCGGCACCTCCACCTTCGACGGGCTCTCCCTGGCCTGGTCCTGCGCGGTTGAACTGGCCACCTGTCTGCGCGCCTATACCCTATTCGCCACCCACTATTTCGAACTCACCACCCTGCCGGAGGAGTATCCCGGCATCGGCAACCTGCACCTGGATGCGGTGGAGCACGGCGATACCATCGTCTTTCTGCATGCGGTGCGGGAGGGACCGGCCAACCAGAGCTACGGCCTCCAGGTGGCCACCCTGGCGGGGGTGCCTAAGCCCGTCATCCTCAGGGCGCGCCGGCGCCTGCTGGCGTTGGAAGCCAGCGCCCAGCGCCATGCGGAACAGCAGCAGAGCCAGCTGCCCCTGTTCGACACACAAGCGCCCTGTACGGAAACGTCCGCGGTTGAACGGCAGTTGCATGAAATCGATCCCGATGAACTGACCCCGAGAGAGGCGCTGGAGGCCCTGTATCGGTTAAAACAGAAACTTGAAGAATAATTTTGAATTGTTGTACTCCCCTCTCCCTGAGGGTGAGGGTATATGTTGATAGTGAATTGTATAGGTAAGCCGCGAATACTCGCGAATGATTGTTATGTCCGCAAATGAACGCGAATAAACGCAAATATATTTATTTGCTGTACAGCAGAGTGTGACAGAGAATGGCGGGTAACCAGGTATATTTTTTAAACAGATTGCGCGCGCTGCACAGACTACAATTCAAAATTAAAAAAACCGGAGGTTTTTCAAATGAGCGATCACGTCTATAAGAAGATCCAGCTGGTGGGTTCATCCCAAACCAGCAGTGACGATGCCATCCGTAATGCCATTGCGCGCGCCGGAGAGACCATCGACAACATGAACTGGTTTGAGGTGGTGGAGACCCGCGGTCATATCGATAACGGCCAGGTGGCCCATTGGCAGGTCACCATCAATATCGGTTTTCGTCTCAATGATTGAGCCAATCTTCTGAGCACTCGGTAAAACCCTGATCGAAATTGGGATTATTCCCGATACAAAGCAAAAGAGTGTCCGCCTACATTAAAGTGACTGAATCATGACAGGGGCATGACAATGGACGCTCGCAGAAGCCCTAGCCCCAATATTTCACGCATTAAAAAGGCAAAATCCTGATACTTCGATATAATTCAGTTGCTTACACTGTAATCGAAAGGATTTTGCCTGTGACAAACTGTACCCAGACTGCCTTTGATTTTCCAGCCCTAAAACGCCGTAAGGTTCAAGCCGAGTTTTCCGGTGGCGATATCACCTCGGACGGCGGCGTGTTGCTGCTGCGTGAGATCGACAGGCGTCTGGGATTGCTCGAGGCGGTTGATGCGGTCATCCCCGACCCGCGAGATCCCCGCTATATTGAACACAGCCAGTTGAGCCTGTTGCGCCAGCGAGTCTATGGGCTCTGCCTGGGTTATGAAGATCTGAACGACCATCAGACACTACGCACCGACCCGGCCCTACAGAGCTCGATCGAACGCGAGGAGGTACTGGGCAGCCAGTCGACACTTTGTCGGCTGGAGAACCGGGTCGATCGCCGGGTTGCCGTTGATGTCCACAACCTACTGCTCGAGCAGTTCATTGCCTCATATGATGCACCACCCGATGAGCTGATCCTGGATTTCGACGCCACGGATGATCCGGTGCATGGCCGCCAGGAAGGTCGCTTCTTTCACGGCTACTACGATCACTACTGCTTCCTGCCCCTGTATGTCTTTTGTGGCGATCAACTGCTGGTGAGTTATCTGCGGCCCAGCCGGATCGATGCGCCCAAGCATGCCTGGGCGATTCTGGCGCTGTTGGTCAAACGCCTGCGCCGGGCTTGGCCTGAAGTGCGTATCATCTTTCGGGGCAATAGCGGCTTTTGCCGTCACCACATGCTCAGCTGGTGCGAGCGCAACGCTGTGGGCTATATCGTGGGCATCGCCAAGAATGACGCCTTGCTGCGGTGTATCCGTGAGCCCATGCAGTGGGTTGAGGAACTGGCGAAGCGAACCGGCATGAAGATGCGGGAATTCTTTCAGTTTCACTATGCCGCCAGCACCTGGAAGACGCGTCGCAAGGTGATCGCCAAACTGGAGGTCACCGACAAGGGGCCAAATCCACGCTTCATCGTCACCAACCTGGCCGGCGACAAACAGCGCCTTTACGATGACCTCTACTGCGCCCGTGGTGACATGGAGAACCGAATCAAGGAGCAGCAACTGGGGCTGTTCGCCGATCGCACCAGCGCGCATTACTGGTGGGCCAATCAGTTTCGTCTACTGCTGTCCAGTCTGGCCTATGTGCTGATGGAGGCCATCCGGCGCCTCGCGCTGAAGGGCACGGAACTGGCGCGTGCACAGATGACCACGATCCGGCTCAAACTGTTCAAGATCGGGGCGGTCATCATTCGCAACACGCGACGGATCCGCTTCCTGCTCTCCAGCACCTATCCCTATCAGGCGCTGTTTTTCCAGGTGGCGGCACGACTCAAGCCGGGATAGCCCGGCAGAGTGCTGCCCCGGCACGTTGATCAACAATGGGGGTAAGGGGGAGTCTGCCCGGAGGGTGGAAAATCAGGGCTTGATAGAGGTTTGGTTCCCAGTGAGGGCAAACCATCCAAGCTTGGCCATATCACCGGCTAAATTTAAAAACGGATGAAACATGCGGGCTAGAACAAAAACATCGCTCCAAGTGATGCTGGCATCCAAGGCCGGAGGTGTCGAGCAGGCAAGCATTGTCAGGGATCTCAGCGAAACGGGCTTCTATGCTGCATCCCTGGCCACAGCCAAGGTGAATGATGGTTACCGGGTCTCCATCAAGAGACCGGGGCAGCATGAAAGTCAGGAGTTGTCGGCAAAAGTCATCCGAGTCGACAACCCGGGTTGTGGACTCGCCTTCGATCAGCTGGCGCCTCACGAGAGTCAGTTCCTGACCGATTTGCTCCATCCCAAATGGGATGGCAAGGATCTGCTGGAGGGTGTGATCATGCACGGCATACTTGAAGACACCGCCAGTTTCGCAGCCTGCATGCGACTGACAACACTATTGGACAGCAACTACAAGCACGGCAACCGTGCGGTATAGATATCACCGGGAATGCGGCACATCAGGCTTGATATCTAAGGACCTGTTAACACTAAGTAAGAAATTCCAGGGATAGATCGCCCAGGTCGATGCGGTCGCCGTCGTGCAGTTCCACGCCACCCGCTTTGATGGGTTCACCATTGATCATCGGCGGATTGTCGCCACCCACTTTAAGCAGAAAGAAACCCGAGTGACGCTGATTTATCAGCACCAGATCACCACCCGGGTTGCCCACACTGAAAAAGGCCCTATCGACCACTTTCACCTCGCCCTTATTTTCACCGTCAAGGAAACGCACCCTGGGCAGATCCTCTACCGGCGTCTCAGTATCCGGTTGTGTACTCAAATCCGCATCGACCGGTTGAATTTCTGCAACCTCGGGTGATGATGGCGGAATAGGTTTGGGCTCACGAGGACGCAATACCACTGTCCTGTCGGGATCATCCATATCTTGAGGTGGCGCCTGGGTGATAAAGCGAAGATGGTATTTGCCGACCTCGATCAGATCACCGTGTTTCAAGAAACGCTTTGTAACGGTGTTGCCGTTGACCCGAGTACCGTTGGTGCTCTGTTCATCCTCAATGGAATATCCACTGAAGACTTTTATCAGCGTGGCATGGTGGCGGCTGACTGAACGATCCTTAAGACAGACTTCGCAGCTCTCGTCACGTCCGATCAACATGCGTTTGCCGGCAAGTGGAAACTCTTGCGGTGACTCATCATCACCCATAACAACGAGTTTTTCCATATAGCTCTCTACCCAGGTACCTTAAATTTTAATTAACCATCATTCGCCATGGCGCGAACCAGAATAACAGAGATGTTATCCACGCCCCCCATCCTGCAGGCAAATTCGACAAGCTCATCGGCCTGCCGCATAAGATCGAGATCCATATTTTCTAGGATACTTTGGATTTCATCATCCGTCACCATACCTGTGAGACCATCGGAGCAAAAGAGATAGAGATCACCATTATCGATCTCCGTCTCGCTCAGGTCGATATCCACTATCTCTTCGGAGCCTACTGCCCGTGACAATACATTGGTCGGCACACCAGCCATGAGTGCCTGCTCAAAACTGGCGAAATCCCCAAGATTGACCATCTCCTGGATGATTGTATGGTCCGTGGTCATCTGCTCGAACAGACCGTCCCGCAGGCGATAGAGCCTGGAATCCCCTACATGGGCGTATAGCAGGCTATGCTCGGTGAATAGCCCGACCACCAGGGTCGTTCCCATGCCCTGATACTCCGGCACCTGCTGCGAGAGCTCTTGTATTGCATGATTCACATCCTGGATGGCATTCAGCAGACGCTCCCTCCCTGTTTCCGCGTGACCGGCTTCACTGGAACCGGCCAACTGACTCGTCAGCATCTCGACCGACAGGCTGCTGGCGACCTCGCCGGCGTTGGCCCCTCCCATACCGTCAGCGAGTATCATGAACCCGGCATCAGGATCACCACCGATGGCATCCTCATTATGCTCCCGTACCACCCCTTTGTCGGTACGCATTGCCACATCAAATTTCAAGCTGATTCCTGAAGTGTAACGGTACAGATCCTGAGATTAAATTACATTGCACAATGATTCCCGGAACGAACCGGGAAACGATAGCTCTCATTATCACTTCTGAGACTGATTCTTCTCCAACTCCTGTAAAATAGCACTCAGGCGTTGCGCGGGAATATAGCCGGGCAGCATATCTCCGCTTTTCAGGAATATGGCCGGTGTTCCGTTCACTCCCAGGCTCTTACCGAGAGCCCAGTGCTGTTCGACCGGATTGTCGCACACTTTTTTAGCCAGCTTCTCACCCGCCTTGGAACGGGTCATGGCGTCGTTACGATCGTCGGAACACATTACGGTTATCGCCTTGTCGAAGGATTCACTGCCAATGCCGGCCCTTGGAAACATCAGGTAGCGCACACTGATACCCAGGTCATTATAGTCTTTTATTTCACTATGCAGTTTCTGGCAATAGCCGCAATCGATATCGGTGAATATGGTGACCGTGTGCTTAGTCTTTTCCGGTGCGAAAACCACCATATTGGCTTCGCCCACCGCCTCTATCGCTTCAGCTTTGGCATGAGAAACCTTCGGCGTGGTCAAATCCTCCCGGGTTTCGATATCGTACATGTTGCCACTCAACAGATATCTGCCGTCCGCGGACACATAATAGAGTTGCGGACCCACCATGACCTCATACAGACCGCTGATCTTCGAGGGGGCGACACTGGTGATTTTACCCCGCTTGAGTATTTTGTTGACCCCTTCGCTTACCTTCTGGATCTCAGCGTTTTGCTTGGTAGGCTCTCCCACGACGGGTCCGACCGTGAACAGGGTGGCTATCGGCAGTAACATTAAACCCCTGCGCAGGGCAGCTTGATATGTTCGTTTCATAGATGATTAGTCCCGAAAATTTTGAAATTGCAGGGGAAGACCGTAGTCGGCATCCCGTATGAGTGCGATAGCCTGCTGCAGATCGTCCCGTTTTTTCCCTGTCACGCGGATCTGCTCACCCTGGATCTGGGCCTGCACTTTCAGTTTGCCGGCCTTGATCTGTTTGACCATCTTTTTTGCCAAATCGCTCTCGATGCCCTGTCTGACAACCACACGCTGTCTCGCGTTATGCAGACTTGTCTCGGCATCTTTAATATCCATCGCAGCGATATCAACCTTACGTTTGACCAGTTTCTGGCGCAGAATATCCATCATCTGATTGAGTTGGAACTCCTGCTCCGCGCGTAATAGGATCTCGTTCTCATTCTGCTCGAAAGCGGCATCGACGCCTTTGAAGTCGAATCGTGTCCCGATCTCCCGGCTGGCCTGATCGACTGCATTTCTGACCTCCTGAAGATCCACTTCAGAGACGATATCGAACGATGGCATATTGGCTCCTGCTCATATAAATCACTGGGATGGGACTCTACCATAACCTGGCCCTACTCTCATGCGCTGCTATCTGCAGCTTAACCACTCAACCCCGGGGGTGGTGAGTGGCGTGCAGTTGTTTCAGCCGCTCCCGCGCCACATGGGTGTAGATCTGAGTGGTGGACAAGTCACTGTGCCCCAACAGCAGTTGTACCACGCGCAGATCAGCGCCGTGGTTCAACAGATGGGTGGCAAAGGCGTGCCGCAGGGTATGGGGCGAGATGGAATGAGTGATACCCGCGCTTGCCGCATGCTTTTTTATCCGGTACCAGAAAGCCTGCCTGGTCATACCCTGGCCACGCCGGGTCGGAAACAGATGGGAACAGACCCTCTCGCCCAGGAGCTCGATCCGGGCACCGGAATAGAAGCGTTCAAGCCAGCCCTGGGCTTCATCACCCATCGGCACCAGCCGCTCCTTGCCGCCTTTCCCTAGGATACGCATCACCCCCTGGGACAGATTCACCTGCTCCGGCCGCAGATCGACCAATTCCGAAACCCGCAATCCCGCAGCATAGAGCACTTCCAGCATGGTCCGGTCCCGCATCCCCTCCGCATCGTCAATATCAGGAGCCTTCAGCAGCGCCTCAACCTCTCCTTCGGAGAGTGATTTCGGTAACGGTCTGCCGAGCTTGGGGGAATCGATACGAACACTGGGATCGGCACTCAACAAGCCTTCCCGCAAACTGAATTGATAGAACTGCCGGACACAGGAGAGCAGGCGCGCAGTGGAGCGTGGCTGCCTGCCCTGTTTGACCAGGTGCGCCAAATAGGATTGCAGGTCGGCCCGTTCGGCCTGGAGTAATCCATAACCCCTGTTGTTGCGCAACCAATCAGCGAGTTTGGCCAGATCGGACTGGTAGGCCGAAAGTGTGTTGCGGCTCAGCCCTCGCTCCATCCATAGGGCATCGGAAAACGATTCGATGAGCGCAGCATCCTCACTGCTCCCTTTCACAGGGCGCCCTCACGTTTCAACAGCCAGCGCTTGATTTCCAGCTTCTCGCCACCCCGCTCGCCGGCAAACCCTCCCAGGCCCGCCTTACCGACAACCCGGTGGCAAGGCACAATCAACGGACAGGGATTGTCACGACAGGCATTGCCCACGGCCCTGGCGCCACTGCCGATCCGTCGCGCCAGCTCTCCATAGGTCAGGGTTGAACCGGAGGGTATCTCCCGCAGCGCCTGCCAGACACGACACTGAAATGGCGTTCCTTCGAGTATGAGTCCCAGATCGAACCCTCTCTTTGGGTCGTCCAGATAGGCCTGAATGGCATCGATCACGGCATTCAGTCCGGATACATTGCTATGGTATTCGCGTTGCGGTCGAGGCAGATATTCGAGCGCTTTCAGCCGACCCTTTGAGAGGATGATGCCAACCGGTGCAAACGGGAAATTCGCCACTGCCTGATAGGGTTGCGCCGTTCCGCTCATGATGTTTGCTCCACACATACGATAGACTGAATATTCAATAACCATAACTGCTGTGACGATGTCACGAGGCGTACGCTCAACTCCACCCTTGATTATGTCCACAGAACCTGTGGATAACTTTGTGAGTAAACTGAAGGAACCGAGCTGCAGCCCTTGATCCTGTTACCCTCTTTTTAAATTGTGTAATTTCTGTACAATTCATTAATAGCTTTATATTTCAATTGATTACTGCTGATTTCGAACGTGTCGTCACAGGAGTTCCCCTTAACCTATCAATCTCCTATTCAGAGTGATCCGGATTGTGCATAAAAGCCATTGACAGTTGCCTGTATAGATGATCTTAAGAAAGCCTGTCACCCGAATATGCCAGCTACCTGAACTTTGCAGAATCGCAGCACCTGAACACCACGCTACTTGCTTCACTTATAGTGATATTATCCCATAATGATCCTTACCGAATCCCCATTCTGGATTACCACGCCACTTGAAGCGATGTCCCGCGAAATGTGGGAGTCTCTCTGCGATGGCTGCGGAAAGTGCTGCCTGCAGAAACTGGAGGATGAGGTGACAAGGGAGATTTTCAATACCAATATCGTATGTGATCTGCTCGATCTCGAGAACTGCCGCTGCACTCACTATGCCGAACGTTCGAAATTGGTGCCCAATTGCGTCACCCTGACACCGAAAGACCTGAACGACCCCTACTGGTTACCCCAGACGTGTGCCTACCGTCTGTTGGCGGAGGGAAAACAGCTTCCCGACTGGCATCCATTGATAACCGGAGATCCCGAGAGCGTGGAACATGCAGGCCACTCCATCCGCGGCAAAGTCATCAGGGAATCGGCAGCGGACGACTGGGAGCATCACCTGGTTGATTGGATTTAGATGCCATATTTCAGATATTTGAGTCCGCAAATGAACGCTAATAAACGCAAATTTATTAATTAACGTTTGATTTTAAAGGATTTTTATCAGCCTGATCACATCCGGTCAAAGATCCTCCATAGCAATTTAGCTCGGATTGGAACAGCAATAGCAATGACGTGGAAATCGCATTTATCAAACTATCCAGATCTATCTTGTTGTCATTTGCGTTCATTTGCGTTCATTTGCGGATAATTTGATTTTTTATAGATAGACTGGCTCCCACTTGATAACGTGTGGCTTGTACAAGGCTCGATTTATGAACACCATCGTCACCCTGACTGAATTCATTGAATCCGGCGGACTCTCCCTGGAATTCTCAGATATGGGTCGGCGGGTCGGTAGCCTTCCCAGGGAGCAATTCGTTGCATTCGAGAATGCTGAGATCCCCTACCCGCTACCGCTGCAACAACAGGCGTGGTTTGCCCTGACCCTGGCCGATCCGGCTCAGCGACAGATTGATCCCATGATCTGGTTCATCCGTTTTCCGCTGGATGAACAGGGTAAGCTGTCATTGTCTGCCAGGGATGACTTCATGCATCACCTGGTAGAGAGCCTGGGGAGCAAAGCCGATACGGACGGCATGGAGACTGCGCTACAGAACAACCCGTATGCCTTTCAGCCCAAGCAGGAACGTCTGGCCATATTTCATGCGCGCCTGACCCGCAGTCTGAATAAACCGGCGTCACGTTTCTACGACCATGCCAAAGCCTATTTCGACGGCGATTTGGGGTGGGAACAGTGGTCATTCATCGGCTATCAGGGAATTGCCGATCTCGCCGCCCGTCTCGATCAGCAAGGCAATACCCGGCGTATCGCCACATCGATTCCAACCCTGCCGCCCTCCCCCCTGGAGGCATTGTGCCACTGCCTCGAAAACGAGGTCATACCCCAGACCATCGCCAACGCACTGGCTCAAAGGGGCCTGTCAAACCTACAACAGGATATGCCTAATCCACAGGTGCTCTCGGCCGTGGTGCGCGGTCTTTCCCAGAGCGGCAAGGCAGCCATTCGTGATGATTACATTCACCGGCTGCTCGACCATTCCATCTCCCATCGCAGTGATCTGCTGGCGGCAATTGCGGGACGTGCCTGGGAAGCACTGGAAGACAGCGCGATGCGCCATCGTTTTCTCGAGCAGCTGGCGGACAATGAGGAGGGGCAGGGATTCTTCAATGGCATCTTAAGCGACCTGCTCTATCTGCCCGCTACCCGGCAGGCTATGCAGGCAAGCCTGCGCGATCCTCTACGTAGTGAGAGACTGAGTCGGGTGATCGGCACTTTTTTCAGTCAGATCAGAGGAGAGTAGAGAGCCGCGGGGGTATTCGATGGTCGTCCGGTTACCGCATCCTTGCGATAACCGGGATCTGTTCACTACATCATACCGATCATGGCATCGCCGAACGCTGAACAACTCAGTTCCTGAGGATTGTCCATCAGCCTTGCAAAGTCGTAGGTAACTGTCTTTGCCGAGATCGTCTTACCCAGGCTGTTGATGATCAAATCCGCTGCCTCGAACCAACCCATGTGGCGCAACATCATCTCGGCCGAGAGGATCAGCGAACCGGGATTGACCTTGTCCTGCCCGGCATATTTCGGTGCGGTGCCGTGGGTCGCCTCGAACATGGCCACTTCATCCGAGAGGTTGGCGCCCGGTGCGATACCGATACCGCCCACCTGGGCCGCCAGGGCATCGGAGATATAGTCACCATTCAGATTCAAGGTGGCGATCACACTGTATTCCGCGGGCCGCAACAGGATCTGCTGCAGGAAGGCATCGGCGATCACATCCTTGACGATGATCTCCTTGCCGCTCTTGGGATTCTTGAAGCTGCACCAGGGACCGCCATCCAACTCAACCGCACCGAACTCATCCTGGGCCAACTCGTAGCCCCAGTTCTTGAAGGCGCCTTCGGTGAATTTCATGATGTTGCCCTTATGCACCAGGGTTACCGAATCGCGATCGTTATCTATGGCATACTGGATCGCCTTGCGCACCAAACGCTTGGTGCCGTCGCTGGAGACGGGTTTTACTCCGATGCCGGAGGTGGCCGGAAAGCGGATTTTACTGACACCCATGGTCTCCTGCATGAAATCGATGACCTGCTTAGCCTCATCGCTGCCGGACTCCCACTCTATACCGGCATAGATGTCTTCCGAATTCTCGCGAAAAATCACCATGTTGGTCTTTTCGGGCTCTTTGAGCGGGCTGGGAGTGCCGTCGAAATAGCGTATCGGCCTCAGGCATACGTAGAGATCGAGCTGCTGGCGCAGCGCCACATTAAGGGATCGGATACCACCACCCACCGGCGTGGTCAAAGGCCCCTTGATGGAGACGACAAAATCCCTCACCGCATCCAGGGTCTCCTGAGGCAACCAGGTATCGCTGTCGTAGACATGGGTCGCTTTCTCTCCGGCATAGACCTCCATCCAGGCGATTTTCCTGTTACCGCCGTAGGCCTTCTCCACTGCGGCATCGATCACTTTTTTCATCACCGGAGTAATATCCACGCCTATGCCGTCACCCTCAATATAGGGAATGATGGGGTTGTCGGGTACATTCAGCACCCCATTCGGGCCAACGGTAATCTTTTCCCCAGCAGAAGGGATCTCAATCTTGTCATATGCCATGGATAATTCCTGTGTCTAGAAAAAACAGTCCAGTTATCGTAAAGCCGAAAACCAGGTCACTCGATTGTATGCTCAGGGCCGATTAACGCTGATCCGATCCGCCCTGGTGAAAGTTGCAATTGTAGCTGTGTTTCGGTGAATGTTTACAGACCCATCACCTTCAACACAGAAAATTCGGCTCAAGAAGTCATGATAATGCACGCTATAACAGGTTAATAACTACCTAATTCTGTAGAATATTTATGGTATTGGCCATACCGATTGAGTCCCCTCGCATTGTTACAGGGAGGTTTGATGTCTGATTCCAACCGTAAAACAGCCGGTAAACTGCTCCGATCACTATTGATGGAATGGGAAAAAGCCGTCATCGGCAAACCGGGCACCCTGCGTCTGGTGATGATCGGCCTGCTATGCCGTGGACACCTGTTGCTGGAGGATCTGCCCGGACTGGGTAAAACCACCCTGGCCAAGGCCCTGGCAAAGAGTCTGGACCTGAGCTTCAAGCGGATTCAATGCACCCCGGATCTGCTGCCGGCGGATATCACCGGTATCACTATCTTCGATCAGAAGGCGCAGGGATTCCGCTTCCTGCCGGGACCGGTGTTCACCAATATCCTGTTGGCGGATGAGATAAATCGCACCTCGCCACGCACACAATCCGCCCTGCTCGAGGCGATGGCGGAGAGGACGGTCACCGTGGACCGCAAGACCCGCAAACTGCCCGCCACTTTCATGGTCATCGCGACCCAGAATCCGATCGAATTCAGCGGCACTTTTCCCCTGCCCGAGGCGCAACTGGATCGTTTTTTCATGCGCGTCTCCCTGGGCTATCCCAAACTGCAGGACGAGACCCGCATCATGCAGATGAACCGAGGCGAGGATCCTCTCGAGCGGATCGAAGCAAAGATCGACGATGAGACACTGCAAAAACTGCAGCATGCGGTGACCAAGGTCCAGATCGATCAGAAGATCGTCGATTATATCGCTGCACTGATCCACGCCACCCGGAGACATAAAAAGATCCGTCTCGGCGTCAGTCCTCGCGGCTCCATTTCCCTGATGAAGGCGGCGCAGGCGAGTGCATTGCTGAACGATGAAAGCTTTGTCACACCACTGCGGGTGCAGGAACTGGTGGTGCCTGTACTGGCCCATCGCATGTTGTTGAGAAGCAATAATGATAACGACCGGAATCTCCTGCAAGAGATCATCGATGCCACACCGGTTCCCGCCATGCCTGAGAGTAAGGGTGACAACCGTACAACAGAGACTGTTCTCGAACTGGCGGAGTGATCGGGATGAAGGAACAGGCCCTGCTATCCAACAAGCTGTCGCCTGAAATCATTGCCTGGCTGCAACGTTGGTTCAACCTGCATGTAGTTATCTGGCTGCTCTCCCTGGCCTGTTTTTTTGTCGCCTGGAACCGGGGACTGGCACTGCTGTACGGTCTCTCTTCACTCTGCTTGTCCCTGTTACTGATCTCCCATTTGCTGCCCAGGCTGCAGATGCGCGGCGTCAGGGTAACGCGCGCCCTGATTGGTGAACTGACCGCGGGTAGTGAAGGCGAATTGGCCTACCTGGTCACGACAAAGGGTCGACGTTATCACCTTCAGTTGAGCGACGACCTTCCTTTTAGTGAAACCGAACTGAATCTTTTCATTTCCCGATGCGATAAATCGATTCGCAAACAGGCAACGATCTACTGCGAACATCGCGGCAAATTTCAACTGCGACAGCTAACACTCTCCTCCTCCTACCCATTCGGTGTGGTAAGACACAGCCGGCATCTGACAACCGACAGGCTTGATATCCCGGTGCTGCCCAGGGTATACAATCTCCAGCGCATCCCTCTCCCTGTTATCGCGGATGCCAACAGCGATGGCGATCTGCAGATACCTCAACAGGGCGGCCAGGACGAATTTGCGGCGGTGCGCGAATACACCCAGGGCGACACGCTCCGTCACATCCACTGGCGTGCCTCGGCCCGACAACAGCAACTGGTCGTCAAAGAGTATGGACGCAGTGACCGGCCGCTACTCCTGGTGACGCTGGACAGCAGGCCGGTCTTTAATCGGGGTGAGGGTTCGAGATCCACCTTTGAATATGCGATATCGATCGCCGCATCGATGATTCGTTTTGCCAGCCGCGAGGGTATGCAGAGTATCCTGGTATATGAAAACGGCGACTGGCACGACTATGTCGTCCCGGCCTATAGCGCTGACCTCTACGATCTCTATGCCTTACTGGCAACCCTCGAAAGCAACGGCACCCAAAGTTGCAGTGATTTGATCGAGCAGGCCGTTATCAGGTTCCCTCAGGCCAACCTGATTAGCGGATTTCGTCTCCACGATGACAACCTGCTGCCGATGCTCACGCCCTACCTTACCCATATCGATATCGAGATGGATGCAGAGAGTTTTCTGTTTCCCATGCGGAATAGTCCAACCACCGATCACCATCGGGAGGGCAACCGCTTGATCTATCCTGTGAATTCCTTCTCTCCGTTGCAGGAGCTTTTCCAGTGAAGCTCGAATCGGTCAAGGTCGTCTATTGGTACAGCCTGGTATCCGCCGTTGCAGCGGGGGCTGTCCTGTTTGCCTACCTGGGTGTAATGCCCGCACTTCTCGGTGCGATTATGACCGTGGCCGTCACCCATTTCATACTGGTGCTCGTGGGCCGCAGCGATGAGCAGTCCAATCCCTATCTGAAGGTCTCGGAACAGATCGCCGCCATGGGCATTATTCTCTTCCTGCCCATGATGGTCGTCTACGGCCTCCTTCCGGCGCTTTTGGTGTTCATAGGATTCGCCCATCTTGCACTGCTGTTTCAGACCCATGACTATCGCCGACTCTATATGGGACTGGCGGTGGGTTTCACCGCGCTGATCGCCGGTGCGGTCGAATCGAAATCGGGCCTTTATCTACTATTTTTTCTCGCCTATTCAGTGACCATCAGCATCACCCTGGGCTATGCCTATATCGAACCGCTGAGTCGCAACCGTTCCCAATGGAATCCGCTCGACCAGTTGCGCGCCGCTATACTGCTGATTGGCTTGGCCCTGATCATCTATCTGATCGTGCCCAGGTTTCCCGTGGGCAACCTGGGCGCCATTCCCGGATCCGACCACTTCTATGAAAATCCCAAGTGGGAACGGGAAGCGGAGCAGACAGATGGGAAAAGAGACGACAATAATCCTGCTGAGTCGATGCTCCAGGATTTGGCGGAGAGGTTTGGTACAGAGGGTTCACACGGAAATTCCGATCGTTCATCCGACAGTGATTCCCCATCGTCACCCTTCCGTTATCGCGGTTTCGACTACGAAATGGAGATCGATAATCCCGATGATCAGGGCGACCGCTTCAGCAACGACATCGTTGCGCATGTCCGGGCGGACCGCCCCCTCTACCTGCGGGCGCGTATCTTCGACCGTTTCGATGGCCTGCGCTGGTACAGTTCCGCACAACGCTTGAGCAAACTTCAACTCTCCCGCGGGGAGATCGAATTGCAATCTGCACCGGACAGGACGTCAAAAAACGTGACTGAAAACTATGAGGTCTTTATCGAGCGAGACCTGGGTGACTATATCCCGGCGGCCGCAGTACCCGTCAAGGTCAACTTCCCCGCAACAGTCATCGCTCTGGATGCATTCGGCCAGCACCACTCCCCAGGGGCGTTGCAGAGCGGTACGGCCTATTCCGTTACATCACTGCGCACGGTCCACAAAGGCCGCACTTTCGCCGAAACCAATTACGTTGATCTGCCCAATTTCAGGCAGTTGCCGGAGAATATCGATCCCCGCATTTCCCAGTTGGCCAACCAGGTCGCTGAACCACACGACAGCCAGTTTGCAAAGGCCATCGCCCTGGAACAGCATCTGCGTAGAAACTACGCCTACGACTTCGATTCGATATTCAAATCACAACAGCACACGCCTTTAAGTCAGTTCCTGTTTGAAACCAAGAAAGGGCATTGCGAGTACTTTGCCAGCGCCCTGGCCGTCATGTTGCGCACCCAGGGCATACCCTCACGGCTGGTCACCGGCTTCTCCGCAACGAATCAAAACCCGATGACCGGTTATTACGACATCTATGCCTTGGACGGTCATGCCTGGGTTGAAGCCTATGTCGATAATGTGGGTTGGCTGGAGTTGGAACCCACTGCCTACTACGACGGCCCTTCGGTTGAGAATGAAACCCTCTCCGCCGAACAGATCAACGACTATGTGGCGCGTCAGTTAAGGCTGCAGGAAGCGATGGGGAAGACCGATTACACCCTTGAAACGGTGCTGAGTGCAAGCTGGCAGGCAGCCTATCTTCTCGTTACCTGGGTGGGCGCTCACCTGAAACTCTTCTTTATCAATACCTGGCCATTGCTTAGCGGGCTCGGTGCAATCCTGTTGTGCCTGTGGATTGCATGGCCATACATCCATCCCAGATGGCGGGCATTCCAGATCAAACGCAGGCTCAGTGCGGTTCAGGCGGCCACACCAGATGAGGTCATCACCCATCACCTGCAGGCGATTGATGACCTGTTGCACAATGCCGGATATCGCAGACCTGCAGGATTGACCATAGAGAAAATGCTCGACAGACTGGCAGCACTGGATATCCCTATGCACGCAAAAAATATCTCGCGCGAGTTCAATCATATCCACTATTCGGACAAACCGGTCAAAGTGACTCTATCTCACTACCGCAGTATTTTTGAAATGCTTTACTCGCTCGGTCATACGGAACTGAAACAGCGTATTCACAATCTGCAATAGCCACTGCTTAAGAGTACTGTTGTCAGGGCCTGTCAACACTAACCCAATCAGCCCTCAGTTGATTCCTGCAGTAATTCACGAAATTTCGCTGCAGGGACAGGTCTGGAAAAGAAGTAGCCCTGATAATAGTCACATCCCAGATTCCGCAGTTTGGCCAGCTGCAATGCAGTCTCAACTCCCTCTGCCGTCACATGCATATTCAAATTGAGCGCCATGGCGTGAATGGTCGATACAATCTCCTCACTCTCCTCCTCGTTCTGCATTTTATTGATGAAGCTGCGATCGATCTTCAAATTGTCAATGGGAAAGCGGGTCAAATAGGCCAGGGATGAATAGCCGGTACCGAAATCATCGATTGCCATCGTCACTCCCATTTCACTGAGCTGTCCGATTTTCTTAATCGATTGTTCCGTGTCATGCATCAACAGGGTCTCGGTGAGTTCAAGTTCCAGCCGCTCACCCGAAATGTTGTATTTACTCAGATTGTCAGCGATTTCTCTGGTCAGTCCAACATTGCGGAACTGATGGGGCGAGAGGTTCACCGCCACCTTGAAGGTGAGTGTATCCGGCACTCGCCAGGATAGAAGATCTTCACAGACCTGGCGCAGTATGACTGACGCAATCTCATCGATCTGTCCCGATTCCTCCGCAATCGGAATAAATATTCCGGGCATGATCGGCTCACCGCCGTTCCTGTCCCACCTGGCCAACGCCTCCGCACCCACTATTTTTCCATCACTGACACGGACAATGGGTTGATAATAGGGAATAACCTCATTGGATTGCAGAGCGTTGCGCAATTCGGATTCCATGCGCAACCGCAGCTTGGCCTTCTGAGTCAGTTTGGGTGTATAGAACTTAAAGCTGTTTCGCCCGGATTCCTTTGCCAGATACATCGCGGCATCGGCATTTTTGATCAGGTCCGTGGCTGTCTCTCCATTCTGCGGATAGATACTGATGCCGACGCTGCCGCCCACGGAGAAATCGTGACCCTCAATGTGAACAGGTTCCTTAATCTCATCCAAAACCGACTGCGCAATATCGGCAATTACCGCCTCCGTCACCACATCCTCAATGAGAACGACAAACTCATCGCCGCCGATGCGTGCAATGGTATCCCCTCCGCGCAGCCTCTTTGTAAAACGCTCGGCGAGCAGTCGCAGCAACTTATCCCCGGCCGGATGCCCGAGGCTGTCATTCACGACCTTGAAATTATCCAGATCGAGAAACAGCAGCGCGACCTCACTGCCATTGCGACGCGCCCGCTGCAAAGCATGATCTATCCTGGAAAAAAGCAGGATCCGGTTCGGCAGTCCCGTCAGCGGATCATAGTGCGCCAAGTGTTCGAGTTGCTGCTCCGACTGTTTCAAGGCGGAGATATCCGAGAACACCGCAACATAGTGTGTCGTCACGCCGTCGTCATCCTGGATGGCACTGATATTCATCCACTCCGGATACACCTCTCCGTTCTTGCGGCGATTCCAGATCTCTCCCTGCCAATGTCCCGAAGTAGCCAGTTGATCCCACATCTTGCGATAAAAATTCTCATCATGCCTGCCGGACTTCAGCACACTCGGATTGTGTCCCAGTACCTCGTTCTCCTGATAGCCGGTTATTTCACTGAAGGCACGATTGACTGCGATTATATGGGGGCCCGTGTCGGTTATCGTCACAGCCTCCTGGGTGCTTTCGAGTACGGCGGCGGCCTGTTTCAGTTTTTCATCATTGCGTTTTTTCTCTATCAGTCTCCACAGATCGCTTACCAGCATGGTGACTTGCTGCACATCGAGATCGGTGTAAGGCTCCTTCTTGTTGCCGACGCCGATCACCAATCTCACTTTATCGTCATCGATGACCGGTACGGAGAGATGGCGCAGCAGATGGATATGCCCCTCCGGATAACCCTTACGGTTGTCCATAGCTTGATAATCATTATGAATTTGCGGCTTATGCTTACGTACGCAATCCGCCCAGATGCCGGCCTTACTCAATGGATAGTGAGAGTCGAACGCGGCATTACAGTGCAACAGCGTCTGCTTTGACCAGGTCACCAGTTCAATCGTCTCCTGGTCATCATTGACGAAATGAAGATAGCCCATACTGCTTTGCGTCAGCTGGGACGCCTGCTCCAAAGCAGTCTGGATAATCTCTTTTTCACTCACGCTAGGCGCCCGTTTGATAAGTTCGAGCGAGGCCTCGAGTCGTCGCTGAATCAAGGCACTGGCGGCTTCCGCCTGCTTGCGGCGATTGATATCGATATGCACGCCGAGAATGCGGACAACAGTATTCTCGGTATCCGTCACGGCAGAGCCTCTGGCCATCATCCATATGTAGTCGCCATTCCTGTGCCTGAGCCGGAACTCCTCCCTCCAGATGGGCTCGGGAGAAGCCAGATATTGTTCAAAATGCTCCAGAACCCGTGACTGATCGTCGGGATGCAGTCGATCCTTCCAGGTCTCTAACTGGTTCTCCAATTCATGGTCCTGGTATCCCAGCTGCATTTTCCAGCGGGGGGACAGATAGAGTCTGTTGTGTTCAAGATCCCAATCCCAAACTCCATCCAGGCTCGATTCCGTCAACAGCCTGTAACGTTCCTCGCTGACCTTCAGGGCAGATTCGGCTTCAACCTCATTGGTCACATCTTCATAAACCGCAGTGACATAGCCACAGGGCAGTCGATAGACATGATTCAAGCGCCAGCCACGAATGCGCTCGTCGTGATACTCGGTGGGACCGAATGACTCACTGGCGCCACTCTTCATGACCCGCCGCATGACATCCAGTAGGCCGAACTCCTCCACCCCCGGAAACACCTCAGTCAGACGACGACCGAGGAGCTCTTCTCGTTTCACCTTATCCGTTTTTTCTACCGCGGGATTGATGTCAACGAAGATGAAGTCCCTGCCATCCTCGATGGGCTGGTAGACCGCCACACCGAAATCGAGCTGTTGAAACAACTCATGGGGATACTCATCGCACTGATAATGCCGCGGTTCATGAGACTGATCGGCATTCTTGTTTCGAGTCACATTGCCAGTCCTGGCGAGGATTTTGTTACTTATGGTGTAAGGACACCTGATCTTCCCGCCCTATTTCGTTAACTATGAGAGCCTGCTCTATGCACATGCCTGCACGATGGCATCGGCATGGTATATCAACAGTGTAAACCATAACTGCAGCTTTATTGGGTTAGGACCTTTTAACGCCAAGCCCAGCAGGGCCGATCGGATTAGTGTCGACGCCCTGCCCTGGTCAGTAATCCCAGGTATCCCTTTGGAATGTACTGTAATTGAACATGCAGCTGAAGTTATACTTGCCCTTACGATTGCCGGAACAACTGTTTTGGCTACAGATAGTATGGGGGAATTCAACATGCATGGTTGTACATTTCGCTCGCTTGGTCTGGTCCTGATCGCCGCGGCAATCGGCGGTTGCGAGAAGCCCCCGCCACCCGATATCAAGAACGTGATACGCCCGGTAAAGAGTTTTGTCGTTGAGCAGGCAGGCTCTTCCGATGTGCGGTCATTTCCGGCGCGAATCGATGCTGGCAGAAAGGCGGAACTGGCTTTCCGGGTTGCCGGCAAGGTCACACAACTCTCAGTTAAAGAGGGTGACCGGGTGGCAGCCGGACAGTTGATCGCCTCCCTCGACATCACCGACTACAGGATCGCCTACAACAACCGCAAGGCGAACTTCGATAAGGCGAAAAAAGACTACGCCCGCGCCAAGGAGCTGGTTACAAAGGGGCACATTTCAAAGATGGACTATGACCGCCTCGAAGCCGATTTCAAAAGCGCACAATCGGCTTTGGAATCTGCCCAGCAGGAACTCAATTACACTAAACTGACCGCCCCATTCAACGGGGTTATCGCCAGGCGCCATATCGAGAACTTCGAAGAGGTGCAGGCCAAGCAGGTGGTGCTGGATCTGCAGGATATCACACTACTCGAAGTGAAATTCGATGTCCCGGAAAGTCAGCTTCGCGAACTGCAACCGGACAGGGAGTCACCGCAGGCGAAGCGTAATCAGATCCCTGTCAGGGTCAGCTTTCCCGATCTGCCGGGCAAAAGCTATCCCCTCACCTTTCGTGAAGTCAGCACCAAGGCCGACGCCAAAACCCAGACCTTCCAGGTGACCTATACCATGGCGCGGGCCGACGACGTCACCATACTGCCCGGCATGACCGCCAACGTGGCTGTCGACCTGAGCGGATTCCTCAACAAGAGCCAACCGCATCTGGTACCGGCCACTGCGATAGCGGGCGATACCAACCTCGAGCCCAAGGCCTGGGTCATCGACGAGCAGAGTATGACCGTCAAATCCCGCAAGGTGAGCATCGGCCGCCTGTTGGGAAGCCGCATTGAGGTGCTGGAGGGCCTCAAGGCGGGTGAACGAATCGTCAGTGCCGGCACCCCCTTTCTGCTTGAGGATATGAAAGTCAGGCTCCTGCCCGACCGGGAGCAGGCGGAACCCCGTACACGGCGCCAGAACAGTCAGTGATAGCTGATCAGGGCACAAGATCAATAAGGGACATGGGATGAATATCGGCGAATACTCCATTCGTACACCTGTTATTTCATGGCTGCTGGTCATCATCATGCTTGGCGGTGGGCTGTGGGCATTCGAGCGAATCGGCAAACTGGAAGACCCAGCCTTCACCATCAAGATGGCGAAGATCATCACTTACTATCCCGGGGCTTCCGCCAAGCAGGTTCAGGATGAAGTGACCTACCATGTCGAGGATGCCATTCAGCGCATGGAACAGGTCAAGCAGATAAAGATGTCGATCTCCAGGCCTGGGGTTTCCGATATTCAGATTGAATTCAAGGACAAGTACCGAGCAGAAGATTTCCCCAACATATTTGACGAATTGCGGCGCAAGGTCGCAGACATGAAGGGCCGACTGCCGCCAGGGGCCCAGAACCCGATCGTCATCGACGATTTTGGCGACGTCTACGGTGTCTACCTGGCACTGACGGGCGAAGGCTACAGCTGGCGTGACCTGTGGGATTTTGCCGATGCCTTCAAGCGCCAGCTGGTACTGGTACCCGGCATTCGTAAAATCAGCATCGGTGGTGCACAAAAAGAAGTTGTCTACGTGGACGTCTCGCGCGCGCAAATGGGCGAACTGGGGATTTCACCGAGCCAGATATCGCAGATCCTTGAATCACAAAATGTAGTCGTCACCGCAGGCAATGCCAGTGTCGGCAACGAGTATCTGCGTATCGAACCAACCGGTGAATTCGATTCGGTGAAGGCGATCGGGGATGTAATGATCGGATCCGAGGACAAGAAGCTGGTCTACCTCAAGGATATTGCCGAAATAAACCGGGCCTACGAGGAGATCCCCAGCCAGATGTACTACGTCAACGGCAAGCCGGCATTGACCCTGGGCATCTCCATGCAGGCGGGCGAGAATGTGGTTGCGGTGGGAGAGAGGCTGCGCCAGCGCGTGCTGGAACTCATACCCACCATGCCTATCGGAATGCAGCTGGTCGAGATCTACAACCAACCCGCTGAGGTGGATAAGTCGGTAGGCGGCTTTCTTGTCAGTGTCGGCCAGGCAGTTGCCATCGTGATCCTGGTGCTGCTGCTGTTTATGGGATTGCGCGTGGGCCTGATCATCGGCTCTGTGCTGCTGATTACTGTGGCCGGCACACTCTTCATCATGTATCTGGATGGGATAGAACTGCAGCGCATCTCACTGGGTGCGCTGGTGATCGCCCTCGGCATGCTGGTGGACAACGCCATCGTGGTGGCCGAGGGGATGCTGGTCCGGATCCAGGCCGGCATGCAGGCGGCGGATGCGGCGCGGGAGACCGTCGGCAAGACCATCTGGGCCCTGCTCGGCGGAACCATCATCGGCATTCTCGCCTTCTCAGCCATCGGCCTGTCGCCGGACAGTACGGGTGAGTTCGCGAATTCCCTGTTCTGGGTGATACTCTACTCACTGCTGCTCTCCTGGATTACCGCCATCACCACCACGCCCCTGTTCTGCGCACTCCTGCTTAAACCGGGAAAACCCGGCGGCGAACATGCAACAGACCCCTACAGCGGCCCGATCTTCACAATCTTCAGGGGGATTGTAGAACGGGCCATCCGTCTGCGCTGGATCACTGTCGGCGTGGTGATTGCACTCTTTTTCCTCGCTGTATTCGGTTTCGGCAGCGTCAAGCAGGCCTTTTTTCCAAAATCCAACACCCCGCTCTTCTTTGTGGATATCTGGGAAATCGAAGGGACGGATATCAGAAAGACCAGGGAGGACACGCTCCGTGTGGAAGCATTCATCCGTGAGCAGGAAGGGGTGGTACAGACAGCCACGGCAATCGGTGGCCCCCATCAACGCTACACCCTGGTCTATGATCCACGGGAGGTATCGCCGACCTACGCCCAGATAATCGTTAAAACAGATAGCCTGGAGCAGATCCCTGAAATCTGGAACAAAGTCGAACGCTATATGCGGGAACAGCTCCCCTGGACCGATCCGATCATCAAATCGATGCGTATCGGACCCGGCAGGGACAGTAAGATCGAAGTGCGCTTCCATGGCCCCGATCCGGCAGTATTGCGCGGACTGTCACAGCAGGCTCAGGGCATCATGCACGCCGACCACAGATCGAAGGATGTGCGGGATGACTGGCGGCAGCCGGTCAAGCTGATACGCCCGATCTTCAACGAACAGGTGGGCAGGCAGTTAGGCATAACCCGGGAACACCTGGCCACTGCCCTGCAGTATGCCTATGACGGCACCCCCGTCGGTCGCTACCGCGACGGCATACGCATCCTGCCCATATTGATGCGCGCGCCGGAAGCGGAACGCGAGGATCCCGGCAACCTGCAGGACATTACCATCTGGAGCCCGGCCCTGAACCAGTCGGTTGCCGCCGCTCAGGTGGTCAGCGGTTACGAAACCCTTTTCGAAAACACGACCGTACGCTCCCGTGACCGTATCCAGACCATCACCGCCTCATGCAACTCGGTAGAGGGGTTGGCCACACCTCTGTTCAGTCAATTGAAACCACAGATCGAGGCAATCCAACTGCCGCCGGGCTACAGCCTGTCATGGGGCGGTGAATATGAGGATTCGAGCAAGGCCCAGGGGGGCCTGATGCGTGCACTGCCGATAGGATTCCTGCTGATGATACTGGTCACCATCCTGTTGTTCGGCAAGGTGCGCCAACCCCTGTTGATCTGGCTTACGGTGCCCTTGGCGGTGGTCGGAATTACCGCCGGGCGGCTGCTGTTCAACGGCGCCTTCGATTTCATGTCCCTGCTTGGGGCGCTCTCATTGATCGGCCTGCTGATCAAGAACGCCATTGTCCTGACCGATGAAATCGATCAGCAGAACTCACAGGGGAAAGCGCCCTACAGGGCGATTCTCGATTCAACCGTCAGCCGCCTGCGGCCGGTGGTGCTTGCCGCGGCCACCACCATACTGGGACTGATTCCCCTGTTACAGGATGTCTTCTTCGTCAACATGTCGCTGACCATCATGGCGGGACTGGGATTCGCCACCCTGCTGACACTGCTGTTCGTGCCGACCCTGTATGCGATTCTTTTCGGTATCAAACCACCGCCGGGATAAGGCAGCCTGGCTATAGCTCACAAGCGGTGCATAAATCGATGTGGACGCGGCATATAGTGATTTTCATGATTCAGTGAGAGCAGTACATGGCGTGCTCTGCCGACAATTTCTTGTCTCGGCACGAACCCGATCACCCTCGAATCCGCGCTGTTGTCCCGGTTGTCGCCCAATACCAGATAGTGACCGTCCGGCACCTTGACAGGTGGAAAACCGGACAGCCCGCTCTCTTCATCCAGCCACCTTACCCAGTGCTCAACACCATCAAGATTCTCGATTCTGTCCTGCCAGGCCGCAGCTCTTTCAGCATCACTGTAGCCAATCTGCCGACCATTGATCCAGAGACGGTTGTCATGCATGGCAATCCAATCACCAGGCAAGCCGACTACACGTTTGACCATCCGCTTATCGGCAGCCTCCGAATCGAAAATCACGATCTCCCCTCTCGCAGGATCACCGTGTTTGAGCAATGAAATATGGGTAAAAGGCAGACGCAGATCGTAGGCCATTTTGTTGACCAGGATGCGGTCCCCCTCGAGTATGGTAGGTTTCATGGATCCGGTCGGAACCACATTCCAATCAGCAATAACGCTTCTAAACGCCAGCAGTAAAACAACAAAGACGATGAAAGACCTGTTCCCTTTCCAGAGAGAGACGAGACGTTGCCACATGAATAACTCCTTTTGACTATCCCACTTCTACGACCGCAACGCATTGCATTGAGTTCATTCCGGCCTTATCGCAACCCGCGCTTCCCCTACATTGCCAGGGTTAATAAGTTGTGCAATATTCACAATAATATTATTCGTAATCTCATATAAAATATAGTTATCGCTTATCACTGCTGTCCCGCTAACTTTCAAAGCAAAGCCATCTGATTATTATCAGGTTGGCCCTCGCGGGGTGGATCACCTCGCAGCAATGCCATCAGATCCCGTTTTTCAAACAAATTAAGCTGTAGTAATCGTAATATCTGTTGCATGCTTTTTTGCAACTTCGACTGGAACTTGAGAAAGGCCAGTAGCAAATAGACACACAATGCAATCCAGATCTGTGTCATAAGCGCATTTTTGCTGGTACCCACAAATGATTTGATTTTCAGGTTTTGTTTGATCCATTTGAAAAACAATTCAACCTGCCACCTTGCCCTGTATATATCGGCAATCGTTTTGGCAGCAAGCTCGAAATTGTTGGTGAGAAACACATAACGCCTTCCGGTCTCCGCATCCCGATAGCCGATACGACGTAATGGTACTGGGCACTTTTTGGCAGTCTGCGCACCTGTAAACTCAATGGTTTGGTCGCTGGTCAATCCCTTACTTTTCAACACTGATCGACGGCTTACCGTACGGTACTTTGCATTGGTCTTCAGGCGAGTGACAAAAAATATCCCTTTTGCTGTCAGTTGGTTATACCAAGCGTAGTCGTTGTAACCCTTATCAACCGCCACGATACTCCCCTTGGGGAATTTCAAGGCACGCCCGACAGTTACATCGTGTGCCTTACCCTCTGTCACCGTCACAAATTCCGGCAAATAGCCCGAGTGGTTCAACCCAACATGCAGTTTTATCGCTCCTTTCGTCGTGCGAAAATCAGCCCAGGGGAAAACAGACAGACATAAATCGATCGCCGAAGCATCCAGCGAATAAAGTGGGTTGCTGAAACGAAAATCATGACCAGGAACCACACCCTGACAGCGATGCAACAGCTTTCCAAACAAAGCTTCATACAGCCCGTATGGCTTACCATCATTGATGCGGGATAAATTGGAACGTGACAGTTTTGCACTGCCGAGGTGATAAAGACGATGGGCTTGCGCGGACATACTGTCAACGATGTCACGTAAGCTGTTTCGACCTGACAGTTGCGCCATTGCCAGGGTTACGAATTGCGACCAACGTGAGGCTATTCGGAAAGAACGGCCTGTATGGTGCTGTTTTGCAAGGGTCTCGAATTCATGTCTCGGTATTAGTTTCAGAAGTTGTGAAAACACAGTATTATGGTGACTCAAGGCCTGATTTCCTTTTTGTTTTTCAATGGTTTGTGGTGAACTCATTGTAACAAAACAAACTGGTCTTCAGGCCTTCTTATTCTCTCCTTAACGGGACAGCAGTGATTTTTTATATTTCCTGTCAATACAGATAGAGTCCCTGCTATTAATTGAGCACGAGCAGCACACCCTTCTTGATCATCACCTTCTCCACAGGCAGGTCCACCATCATCTACTCGAACATAGCGGATAAAGTTAAGAGTCACACTATCGTCTGCCCACCAACTATCACTCCATTCCGCATGAGGGAGTTCTAATACTTTTTTCGCACCATTAACCAGGTTATAAATAGTGGCTATACAAATGTCCTTTTTTTCACAACCAGATTGAAAAACAACTAAATGCCTTTGATCAGGTGTAATAGTAAAATATTCAACATTATAAATAACAACCTGCCTGCCAGATCCGTCAGCATTTACCTTTACAAGGGGTGTATTACTTGCCTCGATATCACGAAAAAGTATGAAATCGCCAGCTATTGCTATTTGCAGTGAAAGGCAAGTCAAAATGATACCTGATTACCCCTAAACCTCAGCCATTCTCAAGAGGCGATATGGCATAGGTGGAGTGCGAAGAGCGGCAAAAAGCAATCGTTCAATCATGGCGGGTAAATCGAAACGGCGGTTAAACCGATATTCGAACTCAGCAAGATAACGCGACACATGTTTATCTCGAATCGCATGAAAAGTACCCAACAGACTGTTTTTGACATTACCCAACATCGTGTTTACCCATTTGAAGCACGAATACTGGACACTTTGGCGCCCACCACCCGTCACCATGGGGTTATGATGGCAATCAGCGGTTGTCACGCCACTAAAGCACCAAAGCCCATCGGTAAAGACTTCGCTGCCAGGCATCAAGCAGGAGCGGGCGTAGCGGGCGATTTCACGTTTGCGGAAGCCCCTTACACGACGCAGTTGAATTTTCATGGGCCTGCCGTCCCGCGTCGTCTCAACAGCAGCTACGAAAGGGATTTTGTTGCGCGACCCACGACCACGCTTACCGGCTTGCTCGCCTCCGAGATAAGCATCATCCAATTCGATGCGACCGGCCAGTTTTTTTCCACGCTCACGTTCCATCATCACCTGCATCAACTTATGCTTGAGTCGCCAGGCCGTATTGTAGTTCACCCCGATTTCGCGGGAAAGTTGCAGCGCCGAGATACTTTTCTTGCGTTGGGTCAACAGATAGATCGCAAGAAACCACGTTCTCAGCGGCAGCTTGGTGCCATGGAAGATGCTGCCGGCGGTCAGGGAAGTCTGATGATGGCACTTGTGACATTGATATATCTGACGCTTTTTGAGTTCACAGCCTGTTGTGTTGCCGCACTCAGGGCAGACATAGCCCGTCGGCCAGCGCAAATCATACAATGCCTGTCGACACTGATCCTCGGTCCCATATTGTTCCAGAAAATCGTGCAAACCAAGACCTTTTTGAAATTGAATAGTATTTCTCGGCATGATGAAATCCTCTTTTATTCAGTAGGTTCCATTATGCTTGCACCACAGGCTCAATAGCTGAGCCTCATGAGTAATCAGGTAAAACTATATACTAAGCGCATAACTTTATTGTCCATGTATAAGCTCGTCCCACATCGGGTCTTGCCACGGCGGCACTGGAAGTGGGTATGGAGGATTCGATGCATCACAGGGCTCATTTGGCCAATTACCAGGATCTTTTAACTTACATGCATTAATAGCATTAGCAATACATCGACAACAATTAAACCGACAAAAACGATAGTGATCTGCTCCGCATTTTTTCATTTCTCTCCTTAAGCATGCATCATCTTGTGTGCCGGGTATAGGATTGTATTGTGCACCACCGGGATTCGGATCTGGTCCTACACCAGTATTTGAAAAACTTAATGTGTCATTGTTGTTACCATTAAAACGAAGAAAGCAGTGCCTCGCATATGGCACCGGCGTTGGATAGAAAGGTCGTATTCCGACTTCACCATATAGTCCATAATAATCAATATTAATAATTGGATTCCCTTCAACATAGGCATATGTATTCAAACCACCATCAAGCCCGATTGGATCTGATTGGAGATACCTACCCGTCGTTGGATCATAATCCCTAAAGTAGTTGTAATAGTTCCCTGTTTCTTCATCGAAGTACTGACCCGGAAATCCTAACTGCATCTCTATCTGCTCCGTAGTCACAATCCGCTCCCCACATGGCTTCCGCACTGCATCCCACACAATATTCTGATCACCATCCGTGGCTTTAATGACCGCACCCAGGTGATCGGTGTGTAGATAGACGACGCCCTGCTCTGTCGGGTTACCACTCAACAGAACCGTGGAGGTTGGGCCTCGGCGCCTGAGCGCCATGGTGTCCCATCCATTGGCGGTGACATCCTGGGCAAACAGATGGCCCTCTATTCGTAAGATGTCCAGGGTCTCGGTGACATGGCCAAGCTCGTTGTCAAGGGAGGCCTCTTCCTGAATTTTTAATTCCTGATCGCCCTGGGCTGTCCAGGTGTGGTTGAGTGACAGTTGGCTCAGCTGGTAGTTGAAGCTGGTGCCATAGAAGGTTGCCGTGCCCCCTTGGCTGGGACTGTAGATGGCGAGGTAGCCGACGATTTCTTCGGCATGGCCGTTATTGAGGCTCTCCTGTTCCTGTAGAAAAGCCTGGAAACCCGTGGTATCGATGTTTCTTGCCCGTATACTTGTTGCCTCTGGGGCGTTTTGGCTCTGTTGGGTGAGGAGCAGGTAGGGGGTAGCTTCAAAAGCTTGGTCGAAGGTGACGCTGTGCCACTGCCTTGTGCCCGAGAGGGTAAATCGCCCAACTTCCCAGATACTGCCGTCGGCTTGTGGATAGCGTCCCGGAGGCAAGGCGAGCAGGGAAATATCTTCCGGGTAGTGGCCGCCGTCGAGGTAGTCCCACTCTTTAACCTGGACGCTGGCTTGTGTTGCGGTAATGTTGTTGAGGGCCGCTACGGCTCCCTGGCCGCCGTTGTAGGTTAGCCCCAATATTTCACGCATTAAAAAGGCAAAATCCTGATACTTCGATATAATTCAGTTGCTTACACTGTAATCGAAAGGATTTTGCCTGTGACAAACTGTACCCAGACTGCCTTTGATTTTCCAGCCCTAAAACGCCGTAAGGTTCAAGCCGAGTTTTCCGGTGGCGATATCACCTCGGACGGCGGCGTGTTGCTGCTGCGTGAGATCGACAGGCGTCTGGGATTGCTCGAGGCGGTTGATGCGGTCATCCCCGACCCGCGAGATCCCCGCTATATTGAACACAGCCAGTTGAGCCTGTTGCGCCAGCGAGTCTATGGGCTCTGCCTGGGTTATGAAGATCTGAACGACCATCAGACACTACGCACCGACCCGGCCCTACAGAGCTCGATCGAACGCGAGGAGGTACTGGGCAGCCAGTCGACACTTTGTCGGCTGGAGAACCGGGTCGATCGCCGGGTTGCCGTTGATGTCCACAACCTACTGCTCGAGCAGTTCATTGCCTCATATGATGCACCACCCGATGAGCTGATCCTGGATTTCGACGCCACGGATGATCCGGTGCATGGCCGCCAGGAAGGCCGCTTCTTTCACGGCTACTACGATCACTACTGCTTCCTGCCCCTGTATGTCTTTTGTGGCGATCAACTGCTGGTGAGTTATCTGCGGCCCAGCCGGATCGATGCGCCCAAGCATGCCTGGGCGATTCTGGCGCTGTTGGTCAAACGCCTGCGCCGGGCTTGGCCTGAAGTGCGTATCATCTTTCGGGGCGATAGCGGCTTTTGCCGTCACCACATGCTCAGCTGGTGCGAGCGCAACGCTGTGGGCTATATCGTGGGCATCGCCAAGAATGACGCCTTGCTGCGGTGTATCCGTGAGCCCATGCAGTGGGTTGAGGAACTGGCGAAGCGAACCGGCATGAAGATGCGGGAATTCTTTCAGTTTCACTATGCCGCCAGCACCTGGAAGACGCGTCGCAAGGTGATCGCCAAACTGGAGGTCACCGACAAGGGGCCAAATCCACGCTTCATCGTCACCAACCTGGCCGGCGACAAACAGCGCCTTTACGATGACCTCTACTGCGCCCGTGGTGACATGGAGAACCGAATCAAGGAGCAGCAACTGGGGCTGTTCGCCGATCGCACCAGCGCGCATTACTGGTGGGCCAATCAGTTTCGTCTACTGCTGTCCAGTCTGGCCTATGTGCTGATGGAGGCCATCCGGCGCCTCGCGCTGAGGGGCACGGAACTGGCGCGTGCACAGATGACCACGATCCGGCTCAAACTGTTCAAGATCGGGGCGGTCATCATTCGCAACACGCGACGGATCCGCTTCCTGCTCTCCAGCACCTATCCCTATCAGGCGCTGTTTTTCCAGGTGGCGGCACGACTCAAGCCGGGATAGCCCGGCAGAGTGCTGCCCCGGCACGTTGATCAACAATGGGGGTAAGGGGGAGTCTGCCCGGAGGGTGGAAAATCAGGGCTTGATAGAGGTTTGGTTCCCAGTGAGGGCAAACCATCCAAGCTTGGCCATATCACCGGCTAAATTTAAAAACGGATGAAACATGCGGGTTAGCGGGCTGGCGATTATCACCGGGGTGGTACTGTGTTGGCCCAGGTCGATGGTTTGTGCAGTATGGTTGAGGTTGATACTCTGCAACAAGGTGACGTGGGCGCTCTGTTGCTTGCGGATGAGGGCGATGGGTTGCCCGTCGAGGTAGATATATTCGCGGATCGGTTGACCGGCTTGATTGTATTCACCCAGCAATTGGCCTGCCTGACCATATCGGAAATGCGTGGTGATACCATTCACGGTTTTACGTACACGTTCTCCCTTGCCATTGTATCCATAACTCGCCTCGGTTTCTTGATCGTTGAACGCTGTCATACGATTCGTATCGTCATAGTGATAGTGACCACGCCTGTATTGGATCGCATTGCCTGCTTCATCATAGATAGGTAGCATCGTGGTGGTACTTATGACAGTACGTCCTGTCATCGTTAATGTGCTTAGACGGTTGCCGATAGCATCATAACGATAACCAGTCGTGTAGCTGGAACCCTCTGCGGCTCTTGTCAATCTGTTTAGTGGATCGTAACTGAACTGCTGTTCCCTGTCGTTGTCAAGCAGATCTTGCCAAGTCTCTATGTTGCCAACTGGGTCATGGCCATAGCGGTTCTCTAGTAATCCAGGAATCAATTGCTCTGTCATACGGTAATCTTGATCATAACTTCGGTTTAGGATCAGGCCATTGCCATACTGTAAGGACTGTGTCGACCCGAAGGGAAGATTATGTAAATGAGTCACTAGGGGTTGGGTGGTGCCGTCTGATTTTTGTAATGTTATACCATCGAGCTTGCCATGGCTGTAACTAAACAGCAGCGTATTGCCAGAAGGATAGGTTTGGCTATGCAGGTTGCCTAGGGCATCGTAAGCATAGGTAAAAGTTGTGATAATACCATCCTTACTGGTACGGGTTTTACGAATCATCTCCCCAAAGGTATTGTATATGAAGTCTGTTTCGCCCTCGCCATCACTCATGCCAGTGAGTTGTCCGATACCATTGCTGCCCTGATCATAGGTGTAGTTCACATCCTTACTACTATCCCGATAGTGAATTGCGGTGAGGCGGTACAATTCGTCATAGGTATAGGAGGTTTCAATCCCTCGGGCATCATGCTTGCTGAGACGATTGCCTACCTCGTCATAGGTATAACGGGCGGTGCCAGTATCAGGGCTTGTTAATTGAATCAGATTGCCAAAACCGTCGTACTCATAGTGAGTGGTTCGTCCGAGGGGATCAGTAACACTGTTGAGTCTGTCATCAACATCATAGCTATATTGGGTAATACCATTGAGTGCATCGGTTGTCTGAATTAGACGATCAAGCGCGTCGTAACCATGGGAGGTAGTATTGCTACTGGCATCAAGAGTTTGGCTCAGATTGCCATTGGCATCATAGCTGTATTCGGTATTGTTCTGCTGACTATCGAGTTGTTGGCGTAGTCGACTCAATTGATCATAAATCCACTGTTGGGTGTGCATCAACGTACCCTGTGGATCTCTGATCTGTGCAGTCAATCGATTACCCATGGCATCCAGTGTATAGTCGACGCGATTTCCTAACTGATCTTCAATAGCGATAAGGCGATGAGCGACGTCATAGAAGTAGGTGGTTCTAATCCCAGCGGGTTCGGTTGTCTGGACAAGGTTGCCAACCGCATCATAATCATAGTCCGTCGTGCGTATAGAAGCGCCATTGCTGAGTCTTTGTTGTATGAGGCGCCCCCGGGTATCGTAGCTCAGGGTAGTGATTAGACCGTTTGGATCTTCTATGACCATGGGGCGGCCTGACGGATCATGCCGAGTAATTCGAGTTGTATGCCCTAAGACATTGCTGATCGCAATGAGGTTGCCGAGCGAGTCATAGCGATAGTGTATGGTATCGCCATTGCCTGGTAATGGGCCATCGATAGCGGCCGGCAAACCCGCTCCACTTTCACCATGAGGGACATAGGAGTAGGTATAGGTTGATGATACGTTTGCTGTACTATCGGATATGGTTCTGGTGAGCAATCGGCCAATACTGTCATAGGTAAAGGTACTGGAAGAGTCTTGCTGATTTATCTGCGTCGGCAGATTGAACTCTGAATGCCACTCGGTTGTGGTAGTTCGTTCCTCCTGCTCTCCGACTGCTTCAATGCGGGTCTGTACGAGTCCTCTATTGTTATAGCTGAGACGGGTTTGATTGCCTACCCAATCGATGTATCCGGTCAATCTTCCGTTCTCGTCATATGTCCTCTCTCGCATATCGCCATTTTTACAGGTCGTACATGGATCTCCTTGGATGGTTTGCACTTTCCTCACACCATGTAAAGTAACAAAATGATACCTGATTACTCATGAGGCTCAGCTATTGAGCCTGTGGTGCAAGCATAATGGAACCTACTGAATAAAAGAGGATTTCATCATGCCGAGAAATACTATTCAATTTCAAAAAGGTCTTGGTTTGCACGATTTTCTGGAACAATATGGGACCGAGGATCAGTGTCGACAGGCATTGTATGATTTGCGCTGGCCGACGGGCTATGTCTGCCCTGAGTGCGGCAACACAACAGGCTGTGAACTCAAAAAGCGTCAGATATATCAATGTCACAAGTGCCATCATCAGACTTCCCTGACCGCCGGCAGCATCTTCCATGGCACCAAGCTGCCGCTGAGAACGTGGTTTCTTGCGATCTATCTGTTGACCCAACGCAAGAAAAGTATCTCGGCGCTGCAACTTTCCCGCGAAATCGGGGTGAACTACAATACGGCCTGGCGACTCAAGCATAAGTTGATGCAGGTGATGATGGAACGTGAGCGTGGAAAAAAACTGGCCGGTCGCATCGAATTGGATGATGCTTATCTCGGAGGCGAGCAAGCCGGTAAGCGTGGTCGTGGGTCGCGCAACAAAATCCCTTTCGTAGCTGCTGTTGAGACGACGCGGGACGGCAGGCCCATGAAAATTCAACTGCGTCGTGTAAGGGGCTTCCGCAAACGTGAAATCGCCCGCTACGCCCGCTCCTGCTTGATGCCTGGCAGCGAAGTCTTTACCGATGGGCTTTGGTGCTTTAGTGGCGTGACAACCGCTGATTGCCATCATAACCCCATGGTGACGGGTGGTGGGCGCCAAAGTGTCCAGTATTCGTGCTTCAAATGGGTAAACACGATGTTGGGTAATGTCAAAAACAGTCTGTTGGGTACTTTTCATGCGATTCGAGATAAACATGTGTCGCGTTATCTTGCTGAGTTCGAATATCGGTTTAACCGCCGTTTCGATTTACCCGCCATGATTGAACGATTGCTTTTTGCCGCTCTTCGCACTCCACCTATGCCATATCGCCTCTTGAGAATGGCTGAGGTTTAGGGGTAATCAGGAAATGATATGTACGTTCGGCACCGAGCATGTCGCTGACTGTTGTGCTACCGTCACTATTGTAGGTAAGCTCTACTTTATCCGTCTCACCTGCATGCTCAGAGCTTATTACCCTGCCATTGCTGTCATATGTCCAAGTGGCATAGCGAGAATCATTTTCGTCAGTGATGCCAGTGAGATTGTGAGGATAATTGGCATCTTCATAGTGGTATGTTACGGCACGCCCATCTGGGTAGGTGACGGAAGCCAAATTACCAACTTCGTCATAATCGTACTGCAGTTCACCATCAGGGGTGATAATCGAGATGATCTGGTTGCTTGCATTATAAGTGATGTTGAGTTCTCGTCCGAATGGCCCGGTAACGCGCGCCAGACCTTCTTCTGCATCATAGGTGAAGTTGGTAGTCTGGCCTTGATGTCTCATAGTGCTTAGAAGTCGGCCGGTTGTATCATAAGTTTCGATTTCACCACTGCGATTAATAAGCCTATATCCGGTACTAGCCTCTTCAAATCTCAGTAGCGTATCGGGATCGCCGTTCCAATCACCATCTCGATTTATCCAAGTCTCACTACGACCATTTGCCTGCTCAATTGATAACCTATTCTGTGTTGTTTCATCGAATACAAGTCTCCTGGTTATTGTGCTAGTCCATCCAAATCCAAACACACCGCTTTTAGGACTAAGGCTGTTATAGTGCCGTACAATTTCCAGCTGTCCATTATAGGATCGATAGTCTATTTCCTTTTGATATTTATTACCTGATGCCGGGCTACACGGATTGCCCTCACCATCGCAACTCTCTCCTTTTTCTTTTTCTTCTTGTGGTTCATCAACCGGGTCTTCTTCAGGTGGAAATGTACATGGCGGTCTATCACCTGGGTAGGCGAACTGGTTAGGATCTTCTCCTAAAATGCAAAAACACTCTTCAACTGGTTTCTCTTCCGAACAAGTCGTTTCACAGAATTCGTCGATATATGCCATGCCGCTATTGGCGGTACAAATATGACCACTAAGGCCATCACGTGCTGTAGCTGCAATTACTTTACATCCAGTTAATATATCTATAGGACGTGCGCCTACTTCCAGCGGCCTTGCTCCAGTCTCAATATATCTGTCATAACATACTCGTGGTATGGCCCCGTTGACGTATTGGGCAATTAGCATAAGAAGTGTAAATACTAAAAGACAATGGACATATGTTAACCGTCTCATATTGCCCTTGACGAGAAAAAACAGTATTAAAAGCTTGTAGTACTTCCCTGTTATCATCTTGTTACACCTAAGGCATCTCTGATTAATTCCAAGAATCGCATAATATCGATACATTGATCACCAGCCCCAAAAAAGCGCGATGAAACAACACAGCCTAGAAGCCAGTGGCTTCTAAAAATACCGCAAGAAGACCCGCAAAGAGCAGTTTCTTGATGAAATGGACGAGATCATTCCCTGGAACGAGATGTGCAAGGCAATCGCCCCTTACTACCCAAAACCGCTGAAAGCCGGCAGAAAGCCCATTGGGCTAGAGCGCATGCTGCGCATCCATTTTCTGCAGCATTGGTTTGAGCTTTCCGATCCGGCTGCGGAAGAGGCGCTTTACGACTCAAGAGCCATGCGTCTGTTTGTAGGGATAGACTTGGGTGCAGAGCCGGTCCCTGACGAAACGACGATCTGCAAGTTTCGCCACCTGATGGAGCGGAACAACTTGGGCGATGAGCTGTTTCGCCTTGTCAACGTCTATCTGGCGGAAAACGGTATGAAAGTGAGTCGGGGCACCATAGTGGATGCCACCATTATCAATGCACCGAGTTCGACCAAGAACAAAGAGAAGCAGCGAGACCCGGACATGCATCAGACCAAGAAAGGCAACCAGTGGTACTTTGGCATGAAGGCGCACATTGGCGTAGACAGCCGTACCAAGCTGATTCACTCGATCGCCGTGACCCCTGCCAATGTGCATGATTCACAGATGCTGGGGGATCTACTGCACGGCGAGGAAACCCGTCTCTGGGGAGATTCTGCCTATGCAGGTCAGCGAGAACAACTAAAAGAACACGCTCCTCAGGCAAAAGACTTTACGCAGAAAAAAGGCTGCCGTAACCGCCAGTTGAGCGAAGCGGAACAATCAGCCAACCGGCACAAGTCAAAGACCCGCGCCAGAGTCGAGCATGTCTTTGGTGTAATGAAGCGCCAGTTCGGTTTCACCAAGGTGCGTTACCGCGGGTTGGAAAAGAATGCGCACTGCGTATTCACCAAATGTGCTTTAGTGAATCTGGTGCTGGCAAAGCGGCCATTACTGGCGCAATGACAGGCAAGGTGCGCCTGGATGCTGGTAACAGGCAGCAACCAGGCGGGCAAACAGGAAGACTGTCATGTTTTACGGGTGTTTTGAGTAAAAAATGATGGATCAAGGTTGAAAGGCATCAATTGTTCAGAGCTTCCCTAAGTAAGTATCCCCCGGCAAAGCCGGGGGCTTTAGTTGTGAACCGCTCGAAGCGGTCTGTAAAACGGAGCCTATTGGCTCCTTGAGCCCCTCAAAGGGGCTGTTACATCAACTGTAACTGATCAATCCTACGGTCTTCCGCTTCCTGCTGCCGTATATACTCCCGAATCACCTGCTCATCCCTGCCTACCGTCGAGGTAAAATATCCCCTGGCCCAGAAATGATGGCCAACATAGTTCCTTTTCCGACCCAGGTAGGTACGGGCTATGTGGATCGCACTTTTACCTTTGATAAACCCAACTACCTGCGATACCGCATATTTTGGTGGTATCGATATCATCATATGAACATGATCAGCCATAACATGCCCTTCCTCTATCAAACTCTCTTTCTGCCTCGCCAGCCGATGAAATACCTCTCCAAGCTCCTGCCTGATCTGCCCAAAAAGCGTCTTCCTCCGGTACTTCGGGATAAACACAATATGGTACTTACACTCCCATCTCGTGTGGCTTAAACTTTCTACTTGTCTCATGGTTTCTCCTTAGCGTGTTGCTTGGCGGCTCACGCTTTGGGGTTACTATGAGACTCCTGTTTCTGTCAAACTGTTGATGCCTCCCCAGCAGAGCTGGGGGGTCTCCATTTTTGTCTAGGATAATTGAACACTACCGATAGATCCAAAGAGATCTATCGGGCGACAGTTCTATGTTGTGGAAGTACTGAGGGAGATGGTATAGACAGGATAGAGAGAGCGAATCTACCGTACGCTATCAAGGACACGACCTGACACCCAGTTTTCCATAACTTTGGGTTTTTTATAAAATAGGGTAATTCTATATTAACCTAAGCTTCCTTGCCGATTGTAGCGAGAATGCTATATCATGATGGCATATATCATCAAGTTAAAATTAAATCTGTTTAATTGTTCTTGCTGAGATTTGGAAACTTTCTTCTATGTGGTCATCAGGCGCATAGCCCCAAGAATCGGCGTTAGATGATACCCCAATTTCCGGCAAGCTTCCTTGAGTATGTAACTCATACCGACCAGCCCCGTGAACCGGCTTTCGAATCGCCGGTTCATATTGAGCCAATGCTTGTGATCGATCTGTAATCGTTGAAGAACGATCATCGCAACGACATGCAAACATAACCTGGAATGCCACACCATTGAACAGCTGCAATAGCTGAAGAGTGGCCATGAGTCTGCTCTATTTGTAACCACAATTGCACTAATGGCGCGGAAATTGCTGATCTTTGGCAGTCAATATCAAGCACCAGCCACACTTCAATAAAAGGGATATATCCATGGCATGCAATCTAAGCAAGTTCATCACTGAATCCGTCGCTTCCCTTGAAAGCGACACCGACATACAGACCGCGGCAGCCTATATGGCGGAACGCGGACTCGGTTCACTTGTGGTTACCGAAAATGGTGAGGTTATCGGACTTTTCACCGAGCGTGACCTGTTGACGCGCGTTGTTGGTGCAGGCAAGGATCCGGATGCACTAAATTTGGGCGAAATCTGTACCCGCAACCTGATCTCCGTCTCCTCCGACAGTTCCTGCGCCTATGCCATCCAGCTGATGCGTCGCAATCGCTGCCGCCGTCTCCTGGTCTACCGCCATGACAATCTCCAGGGTTTGGTCAATATGTCGGAAGTCGCCCACGCCCTGGCTGATCACAACTCTTCCAAGAACATCCTTGTCAACCTGGTGGGGGGGATCACATTGGTTGTCGTGCTGGCGGTAATCGGCATGTTGATCTCCCACATCCCTGACATGATACAGCTCGCTGACCGCACCCTGAAGTAAGGCCTATCTCTCGACTGTATGCCCAATTGCTTCCGCTCTTTGAGAGTGAGATCATTAGACTGTCGCCCTGCCTGGAATAGGCTGGTTCTCCCGGCCGGGTCGATGCGTTACTGAGATAATTGCTCGGCCAGGTTTTAGTATCACAATACCTCGGTTCTATAGATTGCGTGCCCGGCATCATGTCTATTGACCCGATCACCATGGTACGCACTCACTATGCTTGACAACCACCCCCAATGGCGCAAATTGCTGATCCTTCCCCCCATCGCACTGGGTATCCTGGTACTGATGGTGATGGCCGGCAACAGACAACCACCACTGAAAGTGGAGCGTGGCGAACCCACCAAACTGGTACGCACCGTGGAGGCTCGCCAGCTCGAACTGGTTCCGGTGGCGGAAGGGTATGGTAGCGTGCAGCCCGCGCGGGTCTGGAACGCGGTGGCGCAGGTGGCAGGCCGCATCGTTGATATTCATCCACGACTCAGAGACGGTGAAATCATCAGCGGGGGCAGTCTGCTGGTGCAGATCGATCCCGCCGATTATCAGCTCAACCTGGCCCAGGCCGAGGCGGAACTGGCCGAATTGGAGGTGGAGGCATCGAATGCCAAGGCCTCGCTGTCGATCGAAGAGCGCAGCCTGGGCATTGCGCAACGGGAGTTTCAACGGGTCAGCAAACTGGCAAAAAAGGGCACCGCATCCCAGAGTGCCGTGGATGATACCGAACGCAACCTGCTCGCCAGTCGGAATGCGGTACAGAATGTCAAAAACACCCTGGCATTGATACCCACCAAGCGCAAGGTCCTGGCGGCCAAGCGGACCCAGGCCGAGCGGGATCTGCAGAATACCCGCCTGCTCGCACCATTCAACCTGCGGGTTGCCAACATGAGTATCGAGGTCGACCAATATGTCGGCAAGGGGGAGACCCTGCTTGCCGGGGATGCGGTGGATCGGGTCGAGATCATCGCGCGATTTCCCATGGCGTCCCTGCGTCGACTCTTTATCGGTCGCGAGCGGCGGGACATCACCGCCGATATCCTGGAGGGCAATCTGGCGGACTTCGTCGCGCTGAAACCCCGGGTCAGGCTCGATCTGGGTACGACAATCGCCGAGTGGGAGGCTGAGTTCGTACGATTCAGCGACAACGTGGATCCGGAGACCCGTACCATGGGTGTTGTGGTCGCCGTCGACAGACCCTTTGAGAAAATCGAGCCCGGTATCCGCCCGCCCCTCTCGAAAGGGATGTTCGTGCAGGTTCTGTTACAGGGTAAACCGCAACCCGAACGTATCGTCATACCCCGTTCCGCAATCAGGGATGGCGTCGTCTACCTGGCCGATGAGGAGAATCGTCTGCGTCGTCAGCCGGTGGATCTGCTGTTCAGTCAGGGAGATATCAGCATCGTCGCATCCGGCGTAACCGCCGGCCAGAAGATCATCGTTTCCGACCTGGTGCCTGCCGTCAGTGGCATGCAGCTCGAAACAAAGACGGACACTGAGATCGAAGAGGCGCTCGCCACCGCCGCGAAGGGTGAACAATGATCGACTGGTTCGCCCGGCATCCCACTGCCGCCAACCTGCTGATGGCATCGATCATGATTCTCGGCCTGACCGCCCTTCCCGGTCTGCAGCGGGAAACCCTGCCGGAGATCCAGAACGACAAAGTCGAGGTCCGGGTCGTCTACAAAGGGGCAACCGCGGATGAGGTGGAAGATGCCATCTGCCGTCGCCTGGAGGATGCCCTGGAGGGGATCAGCAGCCTGGATGAGATGACCTGTGAATCACGCGAGGGCCTGGGCGTGGCCACCGCGGTGATGCTGGAAGGGGCGCAGATGACCCGCTTCCTCGATGATGTGAATGCGGAGATCGACGCCATCGATGACTTCCCTGCCGAAACCGAGCTGCCGGTGATCGAGGAGTTGGGCCGAACCGACGCGGTGATCTCCATAGCGGTAACCGGTCCGGACGACCCGGTGGCCCTGAAGGCCTATGCGGAACACCTGAAGTCCAAACTGCTGACACAAGAGAAGATCGCCGAGGTCACTATCAACGGCTTTTCGGATCACCATATACGGATTGAAATTCCTGCCTGGCGACTTCGGCAATATGGCCTGTCTGCGCAGGATGTGGCCAACGCCATCGGCCGGCACAGTATCAGCACCCCTGCCGGACGCCTGGAAGGAGACAGGGAAGAGATCCTGTTGCGCTTCGACGATCAACGCAAGCAGGTGGACGATTTTTACGACCTGGTGGTGATCTCCGGCAGCAGCGGCGCCACTATCCGGCTCGGCGATATCGCGCGCATCACCGATCGCTTCGATCGTGACGAGGAGAAGATCAGCTTCAATGGCCAGCGTGCGGCCATTCTCAATATTGCCAAGACCCGTTCACAGGACATTCTAAACGTCCTCGCCAGGGTGGAGACGTTCGTGGCGAGGGAAAACTCGACCGCCCCGGAAGGTCTCCAACTGACGCTGACCCAGGACCGCGCTTCGGTGGTTCAGGATCGGCTCGATATGCTGGTGCGCAACGGCGCCCAGGGTCTTGTGGCGGTGTTTTTCGTACTTTGGCTGTTCTTCAGCTTCCGTTACAGTTTCTGGGTAACCATGGGCCTTCCCGTCTCCTTTCTCGGCGCCCTCTACATCCTGCCGGTCATCGGCGTCACCATCAATATGATCTCCATGGTAGGACTGTTGATCGGCATTGGTCTGCTGATGGATGACGCGATCGTCATCGCTGAGAATATCGCCTCGCGCATGGCCAGGGGTGATAAACCGCTGCAAACCGCAATCACCGGTGTGCGCCAGGTATTGCCCGGCATCGCCTCCTCGTTTGCCACCACACTGCTGGTGTTCGGCTCCCTTGCCTTCATCACCGGGGATATCGGTCAAATCCTGCGCATCATGCCGATGGTCCTGATCATGGTCATCAGCGTCAGTCTGCTCGAGGCCTTCCTGATTCTGCCGCACCATTTAAGCCACTCCCTGGCGCACATGAATCGCAAGCGGGTCTCCCGCTTCAGGGAACGGTTTGAAGCCGGCTTTGACCACCTTCGGGAATCTTACTTCGGTCCCTTGCTGGACCGCGCCATCGAGTATCGCTATTTGACCCTCGGTATCGTGCTGATGCTGCTTATCCTCGCCGTGGCCATGCCGGTGGGCGGAAAACTGAAGTTCGTCGGATTCCCCGACCTTGACGGCGACGTCATCGAGGCCCGGGTCCTGTTGCCCCAGGGGACACCCCTGGCACACACTGAATCCATCGTGCACGAGATAAGTACTGCGCTGCAGCGCACCAACCAAGCCTTCCTGCAACAGCAGCCGGAGCAGCAGCCGCTGGTGGAGAACATCACTGTCATCTATGGTCAGAACCCGGACGCCTATGAAACCGGCCCTCATGTCGCACGTGTGGTTGCTGACCTGCTCAGCGCCGAGATCAGAAATGCAAAACTGGATGACGTGATCAACCGCTGGCGCCAGGAGACGGGCGTGCTTACCGACGTGATTTCGGTCAAATTCACCGAACCCACCTTCGGCCCGGGCGGACGCCCCATCGATCTGCGCCTGATGGGGTATGACCTGGCGCGTCTGAAACAGGCTTCCAATGAACTGCAGGACTGGCTCAACGCCCACCAGGGGGTGAATGATCTGAGTGATGATCTGCGTCCCGGAAAACGGGAATACCGGCTCCATTTAAAGCCGGGAGCGGGTGTTTTGGGACTCAATGCGCAACAGGTTGCGGAACAGGTCCGGGCCTCCTATCAGGGTATCAAGATCGACGAATTTCCCGTCGGACCCGAGACCTACGAAGTCAATCTCAGGCTGATCGCGGATGATCGCACAGACGCGGAAGATCTCTACAATCTCAGCATCACCGGCCCCGGCGGCTCACTCATCCCCCTCTCCGTGGTTGCCGATATCGAGGAGGTCAGAGGCTGGGCCCGTATCAACCGGGTCAACCGGCAACGGACCGTCACCCTGCAGGGTGACGTGGACCGCAACAAGGCCAATGCGCAGGAGCTGTTGGCATTGGCCAAGCGCAGCTTCATTCCCGAACTCCTGGAGCGCTACCCCGACATCCGGTTCGATATCCAGGGAGAGAGCAAGGAGTCGGCGAAGACAGGCCAGTCTATCGTGCGCAATGTCCTGCTCGGACTGGTCGGTGTCTACATGTTGCTGGCACTGCAATTCAAGGGCTATCTAGCCCCCATCACAGTTATGATAGTGATCCCGTCGGCATTGATCGGTGTGATTTTCGGTCACATGGCCCTGGGACTCGATCTGACCATGCCCAGTATCGTCGGCATGGCCTCCCTGTTCGGAGTGGTGGTCAATGATTCGATCTTGCTGGTGGTCTTTATCCGTGACCACCGCATGGCGGGGATACCCGTGGCCGTGGCCGCCAAACAGGCAGGCCGGGCACGGTTCAGGCCAATCCTGTTAACCTCGATCAGTACCATCGCAGGATTGACCCCCCTGCTGCTGGAAAAGAGTCTGCAGGCGCAGATCCTGATCCCACTTGCCGCCAGTATCGCTTTCGGCCTGACGGCAGCCACCCTGGTTGCGCTGTTTCTGGTCCCCGCCGTCTACTGCATTCTGGATGATTTCAACCTGCTCGGTAAACTGCATGACGAGAGTGATGAGGAGATCTCCGGAAAGAACGAGGAGTTGACGGGCGCCTAGCACCCGGACGGGCACAGGTTTCAAATTCCGTATCAGCGTATCGAGTTGCGCTCATTCGATCTCATGCTGCCTGGCATAGGTTAGCCACGTCAGCAGTTTTTCCCGTAACACCTCTTTGGTATAAGGCTTGCTCAAATAGTCATCCATACCGGCCGCGAGACAGCGTTCCCGGTCACCCTCCAAAGCGTTTGCGGTCAAGGCTATGATCGGCACTCTTTTCTTGTCATGCCGTTTTTCCCGGTCGCGCCATATGCGCGTTGCCTCGTAACCATCCATCTCGGGCATCTGGCAATCCATCAGCACTAGCCCGCATGTTTCATCCGTTTTTAAATTTAGCCGGTGATATGGCCAAGCTTGGATGGTTTGCCCTCACTGGGAACCAAACCTCTATCAAGCCCTGATTCTCCACCCTCCGGGCAGACTCCCCCTTACCCCCATTGTTGATCAACGTGCCGGGGCAGCACTCTGCCGGGCTATCCCGGCTTGAGTCGTGCCGCCACCTGGAAAAACAGCGCCTGATAGGGATAGGTGCTGGAGAGCAGGAAGCGGATCCGTCGCGTGTTGCGAATGATGACCGCCCCGATCTTGAACAGTTTGAGCCGGATCGTGGTCATCTGTGCACGCGCCAGTTCCGTGCCCTTCAGCGCGAGGCGCCGGATGGCCTCCATCAGCACATAGGCCAGACTGGACAGCAGTAGACGAAACTGATTGGCCCACCAGTAATGCGCGCTGGTGCGATCGGCGAACAGCCCCAGTTGCTGCTCCTTGATTCGGTTCTCCATGTCACCACGGGCGCAGTAGAGGTCATCGTAAAGGCGCTGTTTGTCGCCGGCCAGGTTGGTGACGATGAAGCGTGGATTTGGCCCCTTGTCGGTGACCTCCAGTTTGGCGATCACCTTGCGACGCGTCTTCCAGGTGCTGGCGGCATAGTGAAACTGAAAGAATTCCCGCATCTTCATGCTGGTTCGCTTCGCCAGTTCCTCAACCCACTGCATGGGCTCACGGATACACCGCAGCAAGGCGTCATTCTTGGCGATGCCCACGATATAGCCCACAGCGTTGCGCTCGCACCAGCTGAGCATGTGGTGACGGCAAAAGCCGCTATCGCCCCGAAAGATGATACGCACTTCAGGCCAAGCCCGGCGCAGGCGTTTGACCAACAGCGCCAGAATCGCCCAGGCATGCTTGGGCGCATCGATCCGGCTGGGCCGCAGATAACTCACCAGCAGTTGATCGCCACAAAAGACATACAGGGGCAGGAAGCAGTAGTGATCGTAGTAGCCGTGAAAGAAGCGGCCTTCCTGGCGGCCATGCACCGGATCATCCGTGGCGTCGAAATCCAGGATCAGCTCATCGGGTGGTGCATCATATGAGGCAATGAACTGCTCGAGCAGTAGGTTGTGGACATCAACGGCAACCCGGCGATCGACCCGGTTCTCCAGCCGACAAAGTGTCGACTGGCTGCCCAGTACCTCCTCGCGTTCGATCGAGCTCTGTAGGGCCGGGTCGGTGCGTAGTGTCTGATGGTCGTTCAGATCTTCATAACCCAGGCAGAGCCCATAGACTCGCTGGCGCAACAGGCTCAACTGGCTGTGTTCAATATAGCGGGGATCTCGCGGGTCGGGGATGACCGCATCAACCGCCTCGAGCAATCCCAGACGCCTGTCGATCTCACGCAGCAGCAACACGCCGCCGTCCGAGGTGATATCGCCACCGGAAAACTCGGCTTGAACCTTACGGCGTTTTAGGGCTGGAAAATCAAAGGCAGTCTGGGTACAGTTTGTCACAGGCAAAATCCTTTCGATTACAGTGTAAGCAACTGAATTATATCGAAGTATCAGGATTTTGCCTTTTTAATGCGTGAAATATTGGGGCTAGCCCGGATATTTCATCCATTTGCCGATACTGGCACGAGGAGAAGGCCGGGACGAGAAACAGGATGATACCGGCTCCAAACGCCCCGATTTCTGGCTGACAGGCACAGCTTCCCCTTACCCCGTTATTTATCAACGTGCCGGGGCAGCACTCATCGCGTGCTATCCTGGCTCCAGCCGTTCGGCCACACTGAAGAACAATGCCTGGTAAGGAAAGACACTGGAGAGCAGGAAGCGGACACGCCGGGTATTGCGTATCACCACCGCACCCACTTTGAGTAGTTTAAGCCGCAGCGTGCCGACCTGGGTCTTGGCCAGTTCTGTACCCTGTAAGGCCAAGCGGCGAATCGCTTCCATCAACACATAGGCCAGGCTCGACAGCAGCAAGCGAAACTGATTGGTCCACCAATGATGTGCACTGGTGCGATCAGCAAACAGCCCCAGCTGTTGTTCCTTGATGCGGTTTTCCATCTCGCCCCGCGCACAATAGACGTCGTCGTAAAGGGTTTGGGCATCGCCGTTGAGGTTGGTGACGACAAATCGGGGATTACGCCCTCGCTCACTCACCTCCAGCTTGGCGATCACCGCGCGTCGACGGCGCCAGCTGCGTGCACCGTAGCGCAGGCCAAGGAAGACGCGTTGCTTCTGTCCGTTGGCCTTGAAGCATTGCTCGACTGCAGTGAAGTCTTCCTCGATCATCCGTTGCAGGCGGTGGTTGCGCGCCAGGCCTACGATGTAGCCAATGCCATGGCGTTCACACCAGCGCAGCATGCGGTGACGACAGAAGCCCGAGTCGGCTCTCAGGATGATCCGCACCGCCGGCCACGCCTGACGCAAGCGTTTGACCAGCAGGGCGAGGATCGCCCACGCATGTTTCGCCCCGTCGATCTTGCTCGGGCGCAAATAGCTGACCAGCAGTTGTTCGCCGCAAAACACGTACAACGGGAGAAAGCAGTAGTTATCGTAGTAACCGTGGAAGAAGCGGCCTTCCTGCAGGCCGTGAACCCGGTCATCGGTGGCGTCGAAGTCCAGGATCAACTCCTCGGGTGGCTCGGCAAACGAGGCGATGAACTGCTCGATCAGGACCTGATGGATCGCGACAGCGGTTGCCCGATCTGACCGATTCTCCAAGCGACAGAGCGTGGGTGAACTGCCCAGTGCCTGATCCTGTTCCACGGCCGTCTGAAAGGCCAAATCTTGTCGCAGACTGTCGTGATCGTTGAGGTCTTCATAGCCCTGGCACAGGGCATAGACCCGCTGGCGTAGTAGAGAAATCTGATCATGTTGCACATAGCGGCCATCGCGTGGATCAGCGAGAGTGTCATTGACGGCTTCAAGCAATCCCAGCCGTCGGTCCGCTTGTCGTAGCAACAACACGCCGCCATCACTGCTGATATCACCACCGGAAAAATCCGCTTCAACCTGGCGGCGTTTTACCGCTGGAAAAGCAAAACGACCTTGGGTACATTCTGTCACAGGCAAAACCTCGTTCAATTTCAGCCTAAGTAACTGAATTCTATTGAACTACACGGGTTTTACCCTCTTTATTTGTGAAATATTCGGGCTAGCCCGCATGTTTCATCCGTTTTTAAATTTAGCCGGTGATATGGCCAAGCTTGGATGGTTTGCCCTCACTGGGAACCAAACCTCTATCAAGCCCTGATTTTCCACCCTCCGGGCAGACTCCCCCTTACCCCCATTGTTGATCAACGTGCCGGGGCAGCACTCTGCCGGGCTATCCCGGCTTGAGTCGTGCCGCCACCTGGAAAAACAGCGCCTGATAGGGATAGGTGCTGGAGAGCAGGAAGCGGATCCGTCGCGTGTTGCGAATGATGACCGCCCCGATCTTGAACAGTTTGAGCCGGATCGTGGTCATCTGTGCACGCGCCAGTTCCGTGCCCTTCAGCGCGAGGCGCCGGATGGCCTCCATCAGCACATAGGCCAGACTGGACAGCAGTAGACGAAACTGATTGGCCCACCAGTAATGCGCGCTGGTGCGATCGGCGAACAGCCCCAGTTGCTGCTCCTTGATTCGGTTCTCCATGTCACCACGGGCGCAGTAGAGGTCATCGTAAAGGCGCTGTTTGTCGCCGGCCAGGTTGGTGACGATGAAGCGTGGATTTGGCCCCTTGTCGGTGACCTCCAGTTTGGCGATCACCTTGCGACGCGTCTTCCAGGTGCTGGCGGCATAGTGAAACTGAAAGAATTCCCGCATCTTCATGCCGGTTCGCTTCGCCAGTTCCTCAACCCACTGCATGGGCTCACGGATACACCGTAGCAAGGCGTCATTCTTGGCGATGCCCACGATATAGCCCACAGCGTTGCGCTCGCACCAGCTGAGCATGTGGTGACGGCAAAAGCCGCTATCGCCCCGAAAGATGATACGCACTTCAGGCCAAGCCCGGCGCAGGCGTTTGACCAACAGCGCCAGAATCGCCCAGGCATGCTTGGGCGCATCGATCCGGCTGGGCCGCAGATAACTCACCAGCAGTTGATCGCCACAAAAGACATACAGGGGCAGGAAGCAGTAGTGATCGTAGTAGCCGTGAAAGAAGCGGCCTTCCTGGCGGCCATGCACCGGATCATCCGTGGCGTCGAAATCCAGGATCAGCTCATCGGGTGGTGCATCATATGAGGCAATGAACTGCTCGAGCAGTAGGTTGTGGACATCAACGGCAACCCGGCGATCGACCCGGTTCTCCAGCCGACAAAGTGTCGACTGGCTGCCCAGTACCTCCTCGCGTTCGATCGAGCTCTGTAGGGCCGGGTCGGTGCGTAGTGTCTGATGGTCGTTCAGATCTTCATAACCCAGGCAGAGCCCATAGACTCGCTGGCGCAACAGGCTCAACTGGCTGTGTTCAATATAGCGGGGATCTCGCGGGTCGGGGATGACCGCATCAACCGCCTCGAGCAATCCCAGACGCCTGTCGATCTCACGCAGCAGCAACACGCCGCCGTCCGAGGTGATATCGCCACCGGAAAACTCGGCTTGAACCTTACGGCGTTTTAGGGCTGGAAAATCAAAGGCAGTCTGGGTACAGTTTGTCACAGGCAAAATCCTTTCGATTACAGTGTAAGCAACTGAATTATATCGAAGTATCAGGATTTTGCCTTTTTAATGCGTGAAATATTGGGGCTAGATCGTAGTGGGATTCAGCAAGCATTTTAAGGGCAATGGTGCCATCTTCAGCCAACGCGCTAACCACATCCAACTCCTCAAGCATGGCTTCGCACAACTCCTGGTTTATCGGATTATCCTCCACCAGGAGTATCTGTACTCCATTCGGCATGTCATCGAGTGCAATACCTCTATCACTGTCGACCAGACCTCCCTCGGCCTCACTCTGCCGCTCATTGTCCGCCATACATGCCGTATCACGGGGTTCATCGGCCGTTGGCAAGCGCAAACGAAAGCCAACCGTCGTCCCCGCTCCCGGTTTGCTTTTCATCTCCAAAGACGAGCCCATTAATTCAACGATGCGTTGTGAGATGATAAGACCAAGCCCGGTACCGCCATATTTTCGTGTCGTGGAACTATCGGCTTGAGTGAATGCGCGAAACAGTCTCTCCATGGCTTCAGGGGCAATCCCGATGCCGCTGTCCTTCACTGAAAATCGGTGAGACTCATCCTCATAGGTCATATGGATCTCCACGCCGCCGTGTTCGGTAAACTTTATGGCATTGCCCACCAAGTTGGTTAAAACCTGCCTTAGCCTGACCGGATCACCATATACGAATCGAGGCGCTTCGGGCGAGGCGTTGCAACTCAAGCCAATGTACAGACGTTCCGCCTGCACAGAAAAAAGATCAACGATCTCATCCAGTAACTGGTGCAGATCGACAACTTCCGACTCGAGCCCTAACTGACCGGCATCGATTTTTGAGAAATCCAGTATGTCGTTGATCAAAATCAGCAGTGATCTTGCAGAACTACGCGCTGTTTTCAGGTATCGTCGCCTCTTCTCATCCAAACCGCTGTCAGATACCAATTCAAGCATACCCAGGATACCGTTCATGGGGGTACGTATCTCATGGCTCATATTTGCGAGAAACTCCGATTTAGCCCGTGCCGCGGACTCTGCATCATCCCTTGCCTGTTCCAATTCCTGCGACCTGACTTCCGCCAAATGAGTGTTAAGCAAAGCTCTCCAATACTCACGATGCCAGTAATTCAGTTGCGCCAGCATATAGGCGAGATATGCCAATGAAGCAAAAACCAGGGCATAGCCCTGCATATTCATGAGCGATGCATTCGCCATACTGATAGGCAGCAGCATCGCAACCAACGAGATCCTTCCCACACCCCGGCGCACGCAAAAGCTGGCCATCACACCGGTCGCTATCCCCGCGGTGAAGAAAAGGGTCAGATATGCCGGCCAGTCCGTCTCATAGATCATCACCAGGACAGCAACGAAACAGCCCCAAACGACAGCATTGACCACCACGCTGCCGGCCAAAATCTTGAAAGGCACGGCTTCTGAACCGTCATTCCCACGTGTAACCAGGTTACCGGAAACAAGCCGGGTCACGCCTGTGAGCAACAAAAGGCCGGTGAACAACCAAAACAACACAGTATGTTCGGAGGCAAGGTCGGTCGTATATCCGACCACAAGGATAGCGATGATGTAGACGACGCCTCCCGGCATCGATCGCCTTGCCATCTCCCGATTCGCATGACACTCCATCTGCCGCATGCGTGCCTCGCCGATTTCTTCGATCCTAGGGCGTGAAAGATATGGCAATTCGTTAGAGAGGACGGACATGTATTTGACTCAGAATTCCAATCGGCACCGGATGACTGTCATTGTTCAACGAACCCGGTATCAGACCGGCATGATGCAGCGTACTTGCCACGTCATCGGCAGTTTCCTGAATTCATTAACTAAAAAAGGAATCTCCGGCTGATTTTATTTCCGCAAGTGATTGAAAATGGGAGAAACAAGAGACTGTAATACCTGTATCGGAGATGGGTATTGATTCAAACTGCTGCAGCTAGGCTTTTATGGGTATATATTTAGGGGCAGGAAGGAAATAAAGTTCAACAATCGATTCAGCCCACTGAATCTCAGGAGGTAGTAACAGATGCGTTTCAGTGAATATCGAATTCACTGTGAAATGTGTAATCTGCTCTCCTCTAAGAACGGGGATAGTGGATTTACTATTCAAGTCCCCATCGATTCTTCAACACAAAAAAAGCATCTCATAGCGACAATATTCTGCCAAATCACCGATCAATCACACCAATTGACTCTGCGCACTCTGAATGACTCATCCGGGCAGGCGGTTACCCTTTCCAAGCGTGAAAATAACAAACTTGCATCGGTTCTGAAAAGAGTGGAGGAAGACTGTTTATGCGGCAATGCAAAAATCTGCCCACAACGCATTGTTAAGCTTGTCGCCGAATTGCACGGCACAACTAAAGTGTAATTCCACTTTCAATTTCAATGGATATCCATTAGTATTAGCATGTTTTAATATAGACCGGCAAGCGGTCTTGGGTGGGGCCTGAATCGATGATCCAGGTAAAAAAATCATAGCTTACTAAGAAGTTCGATCATACGTCCGTGGACACGTTAAAACGAGGTCTCGGCGGCGTCCAAGCAGCTGCATTGCCGCAATCCAAATCGTCGCAGAAAAGTCGTTAAGAGCAACCGGTAAGCACCTAACTCCATTAGGTGAAAACGATCATGTGGGAGCATATACAGAGTCTGATGGCAGGCTGGAAAGGGGCATTCATCCCGTTTCTGAGCTGGATCGGAGAGATTAAGGACAAAGAGACGGTAAGAGCCGATATTATCGCAGGTATTACCGTCGCCCTGGTGCTGGTGCCTCAATCGATGGCCTACGCCCAACTTGCCGGTCTTCCGGTCTACTACGGTCTCTACGCCTCGTTTCTCCCACCCATGGTCGCCGCCTTTTTCGGCTCGTCGCGGCAATTGGCAACCGGCCCGGTAGCCGTGGTGTCGCTGATGACCGCGGCGGCCCTTGAACCCATTGCCACCTCCCCCGACACCTACCTGGCCTATGCCGTGCTGTTGGCCTTCATGGTCGGTATATTTCAGATGTTTCTCGGCCTGTTCAAGCTCGGCGTACTGGTGGACTTCCTCTCTCACCCTGTAGTGGTCGGCTTCACAAACGCCGGCGCCCTGATTATCGCAACCTCCCAACTTGGCAAGGTGTTTGGCGTCTCCGTGGAACGAGAGGCTCATCATTACGAAACCGTATGGAATACCGTCTTGGCGGCGATGGAGAATACCCATGGCTCAACCTTGGGGATGGCGATTCTGGCTTTTGCCATAATGTGGGGCATCCGCCGCTACGCCCCCAACTTTCCCGGCGTCCTGATCGCGGTTGTCGTTACCACCCTGATCGCCTGGCTCGCCGGATTCAATGAAGCCGGCGGTAGAGTGGTTGGCGATATACCCAAAGGACTGCCTGCATTGTCGCTGCCGGTTTTTGACGTTAAGACAGTCTGGCAACTGATTCCCGCGGCTATCACCATCTCTCTGATCGGCTTTATGGAGGCTATCTCCATTGCCAAGGCGATGGCCGCACGGACCCGCCAACGCCTGAACGCCAACCAAGAGCTCATCGGACAAGGGCTCTCCAATGTGGTGGCCAGCGTGTTCTCCGGTTATCCGGTCTCAGGCTCGTTTTCCCGATCCGCAGTGAATATCAATGCGGGCGCAATCACCGGGTTCTCCTCGATCGTCACCGGCCTGGTGGTGATGATCACCTTGATCTTCCTGACCCCGCTGCTCTATCGCCTGCCACAGGCAACCCTGGCAGCCGTAATCATCATGGCGGTCATCAATCTGATCAAGATCGATCCGATCATCCACGCCTGGAAGGCGCAGCCCCATGACGCTATCGTTGCAGTCATCACCTTTGTCCTGACCCTGATATTCGCACCCCATCTCGACAAGGGCATTATTATCGGCGTACTCCTCTCGCTGGGACTCTTCCTATGGCGCACCATGCGGCCCCGCTTCGCCCAGCTCTCCCGATACAAAGACGGCACCATGCGTGATATCCGGGTACGTCATCTGCCGACCAGTCCCGTGATCTCCGTCGTTCGTTTCGACGGTTCGCTCTATTTCGCCAGCGCAGGCTATTTCGAGACCAAGATGCTCGGTGTGGTCGCCGCCAATCCGGAGTTGAAATACATCATTCTGGATGGTGAAGCCATCAACCAGATCGACGCCACCGGAGAGGAAGTCCTGCACCACTTGTGGGAACGGCTGCAGGCACAGGGAATTCACCTCGTTGTTGCACGTATGAAGAAACAGTTCATGGACACGATTCGGCGTACAGGGTTGAAGGATAAGATGGGCGATGACACCTTCTACTCTCGCATCGGTCTGGCGCTGAACTACGTCTGGAACCAGTTGGGCGACTCCTACGACAGAGAGAATTGCCCTCTGCGTTCTCCAATCGGCACCAACAAGGAGTGACATCATGACGCAGTTTCAAGATACCCTGACGCTCTGACACGTCAGGTATCTATAGTCACATGCCTGATCTGAGTTATCTTCTCCTGACACCGTTCGTCGGAGCGCTCGCCATCACTTTCCTGCCCAGAGATGCACGTTGGGCCATTCGCGCAACCGCCCTGTTTGCGTCGGCGCTGACGTTCGCGCTCTCTTGGGCCTATATCGGCGATTTCGATTACAACCAGGCGGGCCTACAGTTTTTTCATCAGACAGAGTGGAACACCCGCCTCGGCACCTCCTTCGCCCTGGGTCTGGACGGCTTCTCCTATCCCATGGTGCTGCTGGCTACCCTGTTGAGCCTGGTGGCGCTTCTCGCCTCTACAGCCATCAGCGAGAGAATCAAGGGCTACTATATTCTGGTGCTGTTGCTGGAGTCGGCGATGCTCGGTGTCTTCATGGCGCAGGACTGGTCGCTGTTTTACGTATTTTGGGAGTTGACCCTGATCCCGCTGTTCTTCCTCATCGACCGCTGGGGGGGGAAAAACCGTCACGGTGCGGCACTGAATTTCGTCCTCTATACCATGGGCGGCTCGGTATTCATGCTGATAAGCCTGCTGGTGTTGTTCGATGCCGTTCCGGGCCACAGCTTCTCCATGTCCGCAATGGCTGAGAGCGGACGCACCCTGCCTCAGCACACCCAGATATTGATTTTTCTCGGTTTTCTGGTCGGTTTCGGGGTAAAGATGCCGATCTTCCCCCTCCATGGCTGGCTCCCACTGGCGCATGTCGAGGCACCGAGCCCAATCTCTATACTGCTATCTGGCATCCTGTTGAAAATGGGTTCATACGGATTGATTCGCGCTGCCGGCATGCTGCCGGATGCGGTGCTCGCACTCCAGGATATTCTTGCCACTCTTGCCTTTGTCAGCCTAATCTACGGTGGTTTATTGGCCTGGAGACACAGTGATCTGAAAGCGATGATCGCCTACTCGTCCGTAAGCCATATGGGGGTCGTTCTACTCGGGATTGCAGCACTCAATTTGGCCGGTCTGCACGGTGCCTTGATGCAGATGGTCGCCCACGGCCTGGTGGCGGGTTCGCTGTTCCTCTTGATCGGCTTGCTCTACGAACGGACCCGCACGCGTGAAGTGACCGACTACAGCTCTCTTGTGAGGGTGATGCCAAGGTTTGCATTTTTCACCACCCTTGCCTTCATAGCCGCTGTCTCACTCCCGGGCACGGCTGGCTTCATTGCAGAGCTCAATGCCTTGATTGGCGGATTCGCCCGCTGGGGATGGGTCGCCGCCCTGTTGACCATCGGTGTACTTCTCAGCGCCGCCTATGCAGTGCGCACCATCAGTCATCTATTTACCGGACCGGTTCGCCCCGGCATGCAGAATGTGGAGGATCTACGTCCCAGCGAACTGCTGGCGGCAGGCACCTTGGCGGCTGCCACCCTGCTGCTTGGATTCATGCCCGGTCCAGTGCTCAACCTGGTGAATGCCTCCGCTGCGCAACTTTCAAACCTGTTCTCATCGTAGGGGTGCCTATATGAATGAGAGCCACAACAAGCACAGCGACATCCGGGAACGGATCAGAGAGGCGATCGATCACCTGCAGCATTTACTTCCCAGTCAGGCACCGATCCGGGACTTCGTTCACCACAATACCCTGCATGGCTTCCAGCACCTGCCCTTCCACGAGGCCCTTGCCACCGCCCGCCGCATAACCGGCGCCCGTGGTTTCCTGCCGCTGGAAAAGTATCGTGATTACTATAAACAGGGTCGGATATCCCTCGAAGACCTGATCAGTTGTGTCGAGCAAGAGAGAGATCTGGAACCGGAAGCGCACTTGGCCGACACGGCCCGCGGATCACTCAGTCGAGGTGACATCATCGTTGCGGTGATGAGCATGCCCCATCAGCCTGTGTCCGGCTGCCAGCTCAACTGGCAGATAGAGGAGAATCGTGTCCTTGAACGGCTCCGGCCCGATCTTCCCAAAACAAGCCGAAATCGTCTGCTGAGCAATGCCCAAGAGAGCGGATTGACAACGGAATCGGCTGCGGTGGGCGACCTGTGGGACGCCTGCCTCCAGGTTCTCCACCTGGAGCATGAATCCACTCACCCGGAGGAGTTGCTCGATTTAGCCCCGGAGCAGGCTGAAACACTGCTGCATGACATGCTCGATGTGGCAAATAGCGGGGAAGACAGCCCCAATACAACCACCCAACTGATGCAGCAGGCGGCCACCGATCGCTTCGACATGCTGCTCGAACGTTTGGGCCTTGACATGACCATGAGGGATCTTTTATTGGCCATAACCGGTCATGATCTGCTGGATGATTTACGTCCGCAGTTGATCAGAGACCTCTCGAGTTTTCTCGATCAGGGAGTGGCAAGCTGGCACCCTCTCTCCCCATCCAAAGGTTTCTATCATTACTGGTGCGAACGGGTGGAACTGGACCTCGACTGGCAATTGCGGAACATCGAGGGATGGCAGCAACATCTTGAATTGCTCCAAAGTGATCCGCTGGAAACCGTCATCAGCGAGCTGCATCGGCTGGGATTGGCGAGGAACCACTGGACGGGTTACCTGGAGCGATTGGCACTGGAGCTGCCCGGTTGGTCCGGGATGGTACTCTGGCGGCACTTTCATCCAGGTTATGAATCACTTTCCGCCCGTATCGATATGCTCGACTATCTCGCAGTACGGCTGGTCCTGGAGAGAATCCACGCCCACAATCTCTGCGCACGCCTGTTCAATATCGAATCCAGTATCGATATGTTGCGTTGGTATTTTCACCATCAGGCCGACGAATTCACCGTCCGTGAAGCGCTCTTCAACAGCCGATTACCGGAATATCTGGCCAGCCGTGCCCAGCGTGCTGTACATGCGCCAGCTGACACGGTCGGGGATGATAACGCGGCACGCTGGCAACACCTTGCCCAGTTGATCTGGACCTGGCGTCAAAGCAGCGGCAGTTTCGAGAACAACACGCAACCGACGCTATGCCAGGGTGCCTGGCCCCTGTTCCAGCTGATGCAGCAACTCGGCTGGTGCGGTGACGAAGTACGCTGCCTCACCTACGAAAATATCCAGGCGATATTCGATACGGTTGATGCACTCGATGAAGACCGCATGGGTTTCATCTGGCTCCGCGCCTACGAAAAACAGTATCGGGACCAGATCCTCAACGCACTGGCGAAAAACCATGGACGGGGCGCCTGGCCGGACCGGGAAGAGAGGCCTGCCGCACAAGTGATCTTCTGCATGGATGACCGTGAAGAGGGAACTCGCCGGCATCTCGAGGAGCTCTATCCTGAGGTGGAGACCCTGGGTACAGCGGCACACTTCAGCGTGCCGCATAACTGGCGCGGCCTGGATGACAGCTGTGCCGGACCCCAGGCACCGGTCATCCCCACGCCTGTGATCCCGGTTCATGAGGTCAGAGAAACGCCGGCGGAGCACGACCTGGAGGCCGGCAGACTGCATCAACGTCGCCATCAGCTGCTGAAAAAGGGCCATCAACTGCTACTGCAAAACACTCGCCGCGGAGCACTGCTGCCCGGGTTGTTGACCGTAATTGCAGCCCCCGCGACCCTGGCTGTGTTGATCGGCAAGATTCTGGCGCCCAGACCCTTCGGGCGGTTGTTGAGTCATCTTCGACAGGGCATTGAAAAGCCGGTAAAAACCCGCATTGAGTACAGCGCCCCGAACGACAGCCCGGAGGCGACCATTGAATCACCCCGTCCGGGCTTCACTGATACTGAACAGGCGGATCGGGTACAGGCCATGTTGAAGAGCATGGGACTGCTGAATGGTTTTGCCCCGTTGGTCACCATTATCGGTCATGGTTCGCGTAACCAGAACAATCCACATACCTCGGCATACAATTGCGGCGCTTGTTCCGGACGCTTCAGCGGCCCGAATGCGCGCCTCGTCGCCGGGATGGCCAACCGGCCCGAGGTAAGAGCCATTCTGGCCGAACGCGGGATTGTCATCCCGCAGGATACCTGGTTCATCGGTGCCGAACACGATACCTGCGGTGAGATCATCGATTGGTACGACCTCGACCAAATCCCCGACGCGCTGAAGCCGTCGCAACAGAAACTGGCAAAGGCCTGCGAACAGGCCTGCCAGCTACATGCCCAGGAACGATGCAGACGCCTTGCCTCAGCACCCAGACAGCCGAATCCCCGCCAGGCCTTTAACCATGTCCTCGGCCGTTCCCTCGACTTTTCCCAGGTCAGGCCTGAACTTGGTCATGCCACCAACGCCTGTGCGTTCATCGGCCGGCGATCCATCAGTCGGGGGGCGTTTTTCGACCGGCGCGCGTTCCTCATCTCCTACGATGAATCACATGATCCAACCGGTGAGGTGCTGGAACGGCACTTGCTGATCAACGGTGCGGTAGGTGCCGGGATCAATCTCGAATATTACTTCTCGACGGTGGATAACGAGCACTATGGCTGCGGTTCCAAGGTCACGCACAACGTGACCGGCTTCCTTGGGATAATGGAAGGCGCCAGCTCCGATCTGCGCACCGGACTGCCGCGACAAATGATCGAGATACATGAAGCGATGCGCCTTCTGGCGGTGGTTGAAGCCAGTACCGAAAGACTGACAGAGATCTACCAGCGTCAACCACCTTTACAGGAGCTGGTGGGGAATGGCTGGGTAGTGCTGGTGGCGATGGATCCCGACAATGGTGAATTCCACTCGTTCGATCCCGAATCGGGCTGGGTTGCATGGCAACCCGATGAAAAGGCGATCACAGCTGTGCCCCGCTCGGCTGACTGGTATACAGGATCGACAGGACCACTGCGTCCAGCATTGATCAAGACCCCGGAGGAGATGGCTGTAGATGCTTAAGCAATACGCATGGCTCATCCCTCTCCTGCCCTGGCTGGCCTCCGGATGGATCGGTATCGGCTACATCCTGAACTTCAATCGCGGTGAGGCGGGCGAAAGGCAGACCTCACTGGTTGCCCTCGGCGCCGGCGCCGGCTCCTTGCTGTTGTCGCTGGCCCTGGCACTTGAAGCAGTGGTCCACGGAGCGCCTGGACAGCTGGTTTTAGGTACCTGGTTCGATAGCGGCGAGATTCATCTGCCGATCAGTCTAAGCCTGGATACGACCGGTCTTTCACTACTCGCTGTGGTGACACTGATCGTATTTTTGACGTTGAAGTTTTCCGTCAACTACATGCATCGCGAACCTGGATACCAGCGCATCTTCATACTGTTCTGCCTGTTTGCCGGCGGCATGGAGCTCATCGTATTGGCAGGTAACGCACTGCTCGCCTTCGCCGGCTGGGAGGTCGTTGGCGTTACTTCCTATCTACTCATCGGATACGCGATCGATCGACGGACAGCGACCAAGAACGCGGTTCGGGTTTTTGTAACCAACCGTGTCGGCGACACCGGTTTCATCATCGGCATCGCCCTCTCAATCTTCTGGCTCGGGGGGGTAGAATGGTCACAGATCAATAGTGAGGCTGAAAACATCGAGACCCTCGCGGCCGGTGTGATCGCCAGCGGTTTCGTGATAGCCGCATTGGTCAAATCGGCTCAACTGCCGTTTGCTCCCTGGATATCCCAAGCATTGGAAGGCCCAACACCCTCATCCGCCATCTTCTACAGCTCATTGATGGTGCACGCCGGCGTCATTCTGCTGATTCGCCTGGCGCCGCTACTCGAACAAGCCCCTGCGATCATGATCACCATTGCCATCCTTGGATTGCTGACTGTGATCTATGGCTGGCTTGCCGGGCTGACTCAATCCGATATAAAAAGCTCCCTCATGTTCGCCACCACATCCCAGGTCGGTTTGATGTTCTTCTGGTGCGGTATGGGGTGGTTTACCCTGGCCGCCTGGCATCTGAGCCTGCATGCCGTATGGCGCTTGTTTCAATTCCTCGCATCACCGGCATTGGTCAATCAGATCGATCGCCCCACACCACCGCCACCGACCTGGCTGACACGCTGGCGCTGGCTGCATAATGCGGCCTTGCAACGCTTCTGGCTCGACGCATTGTCCGATGCACTCCTGGTGCGCCCTACAGTATCCCTGGCGAAGGATGTGCAGTTCTTTGATGAGCAGATCGTGACACGTGTCATCGGACTGCCCGTCTATACCAGGAGCGTCTCTTCGCTCACCCAATGGGAAGAGTTACAGAAAAGAAGCTCCACCGATCAAGTGGGTGCTGTGGGCCAGGGTACCGGATTGGCCGGTAAATTCATGACGTGGCTCGCCAATATTCTGTACTGGTTTGAATCCCATCTGGTACTGAGAGGTGGCGGCGAAGGCTTGTTGAAGAATCTTCATCGCGTGGGCGGAGTACTCGAACGGGTCGATCAGTTATTGTCCAAGCCGCGCTATCTGATCGTTTTAGTGGTGGCCACTTTTGTGGTGATACTGTGAGGGCCCGCACGTGACGATAGATATCATCCATTGGTCAACACAGATCACCTATCCGATTCTGACGGTTCTACAACTGCTGCCATTGGCTACTGTGTTGCTGCTGTGGTTGATGCGTCACCACAGGTGGCTTGTTCCGGCAGGCATCATCGCTGCACTCCTGGAGTTCTTTGTGTGTGTCGATCTGTGGCGCCACTACGACACCGACATAGCGGGTTTTCAGTTCGTAGAACAAATCCGGATCGTTCCCCAACTGACCTATCATAGCGGTGTCGATGGCATATCGGTCATCTTCATTCTGCTGACAGGGCTGCTGACTCTGTTGGTAACCCTGTATGGGGTGGTACGCGATTTAAAGCCCTTCGACCGCCTCTTCATGGCTGTTTTCGCGGTACAGGCCTGCTTGATGGGACTCTTCGTCACCCTCAATCTACTCTGGTTCGTGCTGTTGTCTGCAGTACAGATCGCCTTCATTGGTTATCTTTTATGGCGTTGGGGCAACTCACCGGATAAGGAGCTGGCGCTGAGACGGTTTTATCAGTTCATGTCCGTGAGTGTCCTGCTGTTGATTGCGGGCGCCCTACTGATGGGCTGGAACTATTCAGACAGTCATAATGGCGTCTGGAGCTTCAACCTGCTCCAACTTGCACAAACGCCGGTTTCAGAGACCTTCCGGTCAGTCGCCTTCTTTCTGCTCTTCTACGGACTGGCGATACGCACGCCGTTGTTCCCACTGCATGGCTGGCTGCCGCTGATTGCGGAACACGGTAACGTGGCTGTTGCGCCCACACTGCTGCTTGGTCTCAAGATCGGTATCTATGGCCTGTTGCGATTTGTGCTGCCGTTATTGCCGACCGCTGTCATTGAGTGGCACAACTATGTGGCCCTGTTCGCACTCATCGGTATTTTCTACGCCGCATTTCTGGCGATGATGCAGAATAATCTGCGTCGCTTGCTTGCCTATGCCGTGATCTCGCATACGGGTATTCTGATATTGGGCATCTTCAGCCTGGAGCATGCCGCGTTTATGGGCAGTGTCATCCTTTCCGCCACTTTGGGCCTCGCCCTCGCTGCATTGGTATTTACCACCGGTCTGTTGTTTCGTCGTACCCACACGACCCTGCTGCACAACCTGGGCGGTCTGTTCGATTCCCTGCCCTTTCTCGGTATCACCTTTCTGATCGGCGGTCTTGCCATCATCGGTATGCCGGGTACACCGGGTTTCGACGCCGTACACCTTATTCTTGAATCTGCCATTCACAAATTCGGCGCTTTAGTGACCATCGCATCCGCATTGGGCAATGTAGTCGCGGCAGGCTTTCTGTTGTGGGCTTTCCAACGCGCTTTCCTGGCGCCCCGTCCCAGTGGCAGACAGCCGTTTCAGGTTATTCCCATCTCAAGGCCGGAAGTGTTCGTGGTGAGCGCTCTGATTCTCATTCTGCTGAGCGCCGGTTTCTTTATAGAACCCTGGCTGACCCTGATTGATAAACCGCTCGCTGCATTGAGCTCCATATATACCGCTCATTGAGACTGCTGCAAATGGGATCACTCCAAGCAATCACCGATCTACCGCTACTCTCAACACTGCTGCTGCTGCCACTTGCGGGTGCCGGTGCGATCTGGTTTTTTCCCGTCTCCTGGGCCCGTATGGTCACCCTCGCTACACTACTCTGCGCCCTGCTCCCGGCGATTGCCGTCGTGGTACTGCTGGAGAGTGATAATCCCGGCTTTCAGTTCGTTGAACACTATCCCTGGATACCCGCGCTGGATGCCAACTTCAGATTTGGCGTCGATGGTTTGTCGGCAGCGTTTCTACCTTTGACGATCCTGCTGTTCATTGCTGTAACCCTTGCATCCTGGACCCATATCCGGGGCCTGCAAAGAGTCTACTTCAACTTGTTGCTGCTGTTCGCGACCGCCACCCTTGGTGTCTTCATGAGCATCGATGTGCTGGCCTTTTTTCTGTTTTGGGAATTGACCCTTGCACCCCTCTATTTCCTGATCAGCCTGTGGGGAATCGGCCCCCATCGGCGCTATGCGGCAACTAAATATACCCTGTTCATGCTGGCCGGGGGCATACCATTGCTGTTGGCGATTGCGGTTCTGGCCTTCAATCATGCCGAGATCGCCGGCGCCATACCACCGGAAGGACTCACGTTTGATTACCAGACACTGCTCGATACCCCTCTTCCAGCCGGACTTGAGGTCATCGTATTCCTGTTTCTGCTGGTGGGCTTTGCCGTCAAGACCCCTCTCTTTCCGCTCCATACATGGCTGCCAATTGTCGCCCTCGAAGGTCCCGCACCGGTTGCCGCGCTGCTGGTGGGCATCAAACTGGGCGCCTATGGCATTATTCGCTTTGCCGTCCCGCTGGCCCCGACCGCCGCTCAGGAACTGCATTGGCTACTGGCCGGGCTGGGCGTCATCGGCCTGCTGTACGGTGCATTGGCAGCCATCAATCAGACAAATCTAAGACGCATGCTGGCCTACTCCTCCATGAGCCATGTGGGGCTGGTGATTTTGGGTATCGCCTCGTTTAACCTACAGGGTCTGCAGGGTGCTGTTTTCCAGTTGCTCAACTTTGTCGTCATTGCAGGAGGTCTTTTCCTGCTTACCGGTTATCTGCACCATCGTTTGGGATCCACCGATTTGATCCATCTTGGGGGCGTGGCACAGACAATGCCATTGCTCGCAGCCTTCTTCATGTTTCTGGGTCTGGCCTCATTGGGTATTCCCGGAACCAGTGGATTTCCGGCAGAACTGCTGATCCTCATCAGTGCCCTTGAAACCCACACAGGAGCCGGACTCGCCGCCCTGTTCGGGCTCATCATCGGCACCGGCTATCTGTTGAACAGCTATCGCCAAAGCTTCTTCGGACCGATCACTGACGGCCAGGTGAGCGCCGGTCAGGATCTGCGCCCTAAGGAGCTGGCCATCATGATGCTGTTTTCCCTTCTGGTGCTGGTTTTCGGGCTGTTTCCCGGAGTAGTCCTGGAGTTGATGGAATCGACGGCCGGCTCATGGCTGATGCGTTTGCAATGAGTCCGCAAATGAACGCGAATAAACGCAAATGGTTTTATTGCAGGCTATGCCGCATAGCCGTTGCATGATCGGCGCCTTTATGCTGTGAAGAAAAGCGACACCATCTCGGCGAATCAGGTAGATTATTTGTTTTATTAGCGTTTATTTGCGTTCATTTGCGGACTGAATATCACCCAGCCGACAGCATCTCCAGATGCCGGGAATGCCAATTCAATACTGCGGTCTTGACCTTCATCTTCTTGGCCAGTTCAGGGTGGGAAACACGGATCCGCTCGGCGGCAAAGTTACTCAGAAACTTCGACTTCACCTCGGCCCGCGCCCTGTCCACGCCGATATCCTGGAAAGGCACGGAAGCAAACAGTAAAAAACCGTCATCAGGTATGCGTCCGGCCTCCATGTTGCTCTGAATAATTCCCGCTGCCTTATCGATCGGGTCCGCAAGGTTGGGGCTATAGGGACCGATGATCAGTGCAAGATTCGGCGTATGCAGAAAATCGAAGCCGCGACCGATACAGATCATCCATTCGCGATGCACAATATCCAGCTCCCGCTGCATCTGCCGCGCCTCTTCCACGTGATCCAGATTACCCGCCACCAGCGGCAACAGATCCTGCCGCATCTGCGCCGACATATCGGGGAAAATAGCCTCCAGTCGGGGCAGTAGTGTATCTCTGTCGCTCAGCTTCAGATCCGCCATATTGAGCTGTTCACCTGTCGATCCATGCAGAATCAGTGCGTCATCGTCTGTTTCAAATCCGCATACGATAGGATATACGGTGGCATGATCATCACCGAATACCTCTTCCACTTGCCGCTTGATCTGATAGGTATGGGATCTTGCTGCCTCGGTATCATAGTTGAAACCGGCGCAGCCGCGTTGAGGATCGCCTTTCGAAAAGTGATAGGTAATCAAGGTCATCACCCGCCTGCCATCCGAGACCACGTTTTGAACGTAGCTCGCCAAGACTTCTCCGAGGTGCGGCCAACCGAGATCGAAAATGCCGCCAAGATTTCGGAATGGCTGAATAATTCCCTGGGGCGTATTGGTCGCAATGGGTATGTTGATACGACCATCCATGCACTTCAACACGGCGATCGATGTGGGATGCTCCGAAAGATATCGTGTGCGGGCGAGCCAGCTACCGGGTTTGCTGTAGTTCTTTGAATGGGTACTTGCATGGTTGATCAACCATTCAATACGTTCCTGAATGGGTTTATTATGGATATCCATGGTCTTTCCTGCTAATAACGGGTAGTGAGAACTTGCCCCAAGTTTATTGTGCTGTCAATCTTCATCATGCAATGGATGACGAGGACCGGCTATCACTCAACAAATCGGCCCAGCACCCCGTGGAAATCGCTCAGTCAGATAGCAAGTCGAAAAATATCCACAAAAAGATACGATTAAATTATCCGCTTGCTAATGAAATGATGCGTTTCCCGCTCCCTCTATTTCATCAAGGTATACATTGTCAATGAACCAACAAGACCTGATCAATCGAATAAAAGATCTCTACCCGGATGCCGAAGTCACTGTTTCCGGTGAAAGCTGCAGCTTTGAGGTGAATGTCACCACACCGGCATTCGACAACATGAAGAGTCTGCAAAGACAACGCTCCATCCTGACCCTCTTCAATGAAGAGATTGGCAGCGGCGAACTGCACGCATTGACAGTTCGTGCAAAAACCCCGGAAGAGCTTAAGTAAACATCATCGATGTACTTACACTAACTCCATATGCCGAATTTTTGTTATTGATTTTCAAGGATTTATACCTGAATTACGACCCTTTTCAACAGGGGATTGAAAGGGGCGTGCGCCTGAGGCTGGTGAGATAAATTGTGGGTCAGGCCGCGAATATCCGCTTTGTCTTGTAAAACCGCGGATCACAGGATGACGCTGAGCTGAAAACTTGGAAGTATCTAATACTTTCTATTGAAGTATATGGGCTGTCTAATGATACATATACAACTATACTTATCTCGCCATCCAACAAACTTATAAGAGAGAGGATTACCTGAATGAAACCCGCAGTAAAAGTCACAATCACCGGTGCCGCAGGACACATCGGCTATGCGCTGGTCTTTCGAATTGCATCCGGCGCCATGTTCGGCCCTGATCAACCTGTGATTCTCAGACTGCTCGAGATACCCCAATCCATGTCGTCATTGAGTGGCGTTGGCATGGAACTGGAGGATTGCGCCTTCCCACTGCTGCAAGATATCGTCATGACGGACAATCCCGAGATCGGATTCAGGGGAACGGATTACGCCATCCTGATTGGGGCCAAGCCACGCAGCAAGGGTATGGAGCGCAAGGACCTGATTACTGAAAATGCCAAGATCTTCTCTCATCAAGGCAAGGTAATCAATGACCACGCCTCACGGGATGTAAAGGTCCTGGTGGTGGGTAACCCGGCGAACACCAACGCGTTGATCGCCGCTTCCAATGCCCCTGATCTGGACAAGCGCCAATTCACCGCGATGACCCGCCTGGACCACAACCGCGCCATCGGTCAGCTGGCCGGCAAGACCAACTCCCTGGTTGCGGATATCAAACGAGTGACGGTCTGGGGCAACCATTCGATGACCCAATTCCCCCACATCGACAACTGTGAGATCGCCGGCAAGCCCGTCTACGACCTGGTATCGCAGGATTGGGCCATAGACCACTTCATTCCCAGAGTGCAACGCCGTGGTGCCGAGATCATCGAAGCACGGGGACTCTCTTCCGCCGCGTCAGCGGCTGATGCCATTGTCGATCATATGCATGACTGGGCGCTCGGCACCCCTGAGGGCGACTGGGTCAGCATGGCCATCCCTTCCGACGGTAGCTACGGTATCGAGGAAGGCTTAGTCTATTCCTATCCTGTCACCTGTAAGGATGGAAACTACGAAATCGTACAAGGACTGGATCTGGACGAATTCAGCGTATCCCGCCTCAAGGCATCCCAGAAGGAGCTACTTGAAGAACGGTCGATCATCCAGGACCTGCTGCCCGGTTGACCTGATCGCAACCGAGCTTCTGCCCCATTGACCCGGTTTATTGCTAGGGCCTGTTAACAGGTCCTTGGCGATGGAGCAGAAGCATTTTTCCTCTTCTATTCCCTTCGTTTCCCGGCATTGCCGTCCTGGCAATCTGTAAGTGATGTAAATAATTCACATCAAATACGTGAATTCATCATTACCCGTCATTTTCGACTCGTTCAGCATCGATCATGCAGTATGGATCACTGTCTGTTCAACAGATGGCAATACAATAAGAAGGCTCTGAGCCAGTTATTGCATCAATCTGTCTATTTCGAGGGAAACGACCATAAAACGACAAATATTTTCTGTTTTTTCCAGTCTGGTTGCATTTGTGATCACTATGGAGGCATCGGCCGTTATCGAAGTAGATGCATTTGTAACCTTATCGGCCGTACATCCCACACGATCGCAAATAGTCGATAACCGTATGACGAGCGCGCCGCTTAGGCTTGCAGGCAAAACAAAAACCACCACTTCATCCTCAGACAACAGTGATGACAATTCTAATCAAAGTGACAGCTCGGGCGGATATATCGGCGCAAGTTACGAAGGAGAGTAGAAGTCGTTACAGGGTGTGGCCTCGCCACACCCTTTCTGTGAGTCAATACCCTGACAGCGACGGTTATGATTGCACCGCTGAAAACTGTTGGCCACAAAGCTATCAGGCCCCAGTATCCCATGTTCACTTTTTACCAGGTTCCAGATAATATTCAGTGATTAGCGTTCACAGGCCGTAACAGTAACCATTTACCCATCTGCGTAACAGTAGCCATTTGAACTCCACACCATCCAGACTCAGCGCATCAGTACGCCCCGAAGGCAGCTTAGAGGTGCTGTCGCAACTGGAGGTCAACGCCCTCCTCGATACCAGCGCACGCGGTCTCTACGGCCTGTTTCGCCGTTGTGCGCTGGCGGTGCTCAACTGCGGCAGTGAAACCGATAACGCCCGTGAGATTTTTGAGGCCTATCGCGATTTCGGCATTCATTTGATGCAGACAAACAGGGGCATTCAACTGCGTCTGGAGAACGCTCCCGGCAGCGCTTTCGTCGACGGCAGGATGATTCGCGGTATTCAGGAGCATCTATTCGCCGTACTGCGGGATATCATCTATGTCCACAATGAGATCCAATACGACTCGGTCTACGATCTGACCGACTCAAGCCATATCACCTCTGCCGTTTTTCACATCCTGCGCAATGCACGGGTCTTACACACCGGCATGGACCCGAATCTGGTGGTCTGTTGGGGCGGACACTCAATCGGCAGAAGTGAATATGACTACACCAAGGAGGTGGGCTATCAACTGGGCCTGCGAGGACTGAATGTCTGCACCGGCTGCGGACCGGGCGCCATGAAAGGCCCCATGAAAGGGGCTGCCATCGGGCATGCCAAGCAGCGTATCAGGAACGGCCGTTATCTGGGCATTACCGAACCAGGAATCATCGCTTCCGAACCGCCCAACCCAATCGTCAACGACCTGGTTATCATGCCCAACATTGAAAAGCGACTGGAAGCATTCGTACGCGTCGGACACGGTATCGTTATCTTTCCCGGCGGAGCCGGCACCATGGAAGAGCTACTCTATCTGCTCGGCATCCTCATGCATCCACACAACAGCGACCATGTCTTCCCTCTGATATTGACCGGTCCCACTGAGAGCGAAGACTACTTTACGGAGATGGATCGGTTCATCCGTGCAACATTGGGTTCTGAGGCGCAGAGATTCTACTCCGTCATTATTGACGACCCTGCGGCCGTGGCGTGTAGATTAGGCAATGCCATGGATCATGTCAGAGCCTACCGTTATGAGGGTAATGACGCCTTCTATTTCAACTGGCGACTGTATATAGAAACAGCCCTGCAACAACCCTTTTCACCCACACATAAAGCGATGTCTGAACTTGATTTGACTGCCGGTCAGGATGGACACGAAATGGCCGCCAATCTACGGCGCGCCTTTTCCGGCATCGTTGCCGGGAATGTGAAGGAGGATGGGATACGGGCCGTTGAGACGCATGGCCCCTTTATCATCAATGGCGATGCGGAAATCGTCGCCGCCATGGATCGACTGTTGATCGCTTTTGCCGAACAGAACAGAATGAAGCTGCAGGGGGACTACTCACCCTGTTATGAACTAAAATCATAGGCGCCCGCTCACCTGTGGTCATCGATAGCACGGCACCCTCAATCGCCCCTGTTCAATAGAATCGGATAGTGGTGCTTTATTGGCAGCCCTGAACCTGGCCTGTTGGGGCCTGGTCACTCATCCCCTTCGTCGACTTCCAGCCCCATCCTGTTGGCACGTTTTTTCCATAGTCGTCTGGCCAGCTTTCGCATATCGTCTATACGATCACCCTCGTCAACGATTTCGATTCCGAGAATGGTTTCGAGGATATCCTCCAGGGTAATTATCCCTGCCATGCTGCCGTATTGATCCACTACCAGCATAATATGGCCGCGTTTTTCGATAAACAGCTCGAAGGCAACCTGCAGCGAGCTTGTATCCGGCAGTGCCGGTATATCTCGACGATATACATCCAGGCTGTTCTCAGAATTCCCCCTGGCGTGCGAAAGCAGTAGATCGCTGCGTAATACGAAACCGGTGACATGATCACGATCCCTTCTGTAGACCGGTATACGTGAAAAACGGCTGCTATTGTGCTTCTCGAAATACTCCATGACCTGGAGTGTCTCATCCAGAGAAAACACCACCGTACGGGGTGTCATGACATCGGTAACGAGGGTTTCCTTGAGCAGGAAGAGATTTTTCAGTATCAACGATTCATGCAGGTCAAGTTTTCCCTCCTCCACACCGGCTTTCGCCATGGCGGTAAACTCCTCTTTGCGGAAATGGCCGTGGGAGTGTCTGCGGGAAAGTAACCGTGTCAATAACGCCGACATCACAACAAAGGGATAGAGCACCCAGATTAGGAACCTGAGCGTATAGGCTGTAGCTGGAGCGAGTTGACGCCAGTAATTGGCTCCCAGTGTCTTGGGAATGATCTCTGAAAACACCAGTATCATGAACGTGAGCACGGCTGAGGCAACACCCACATAGCCACTGCCGAATACTACCGCCGCCTGGGCTCCGGCTCCTGCAGCGCCGATGGTATGCGCTGTGGTATTTAAAGTGAGAATCGCTGCCAATGGATCATTTATATCCTTCTTCATCTCCCGCAAAATGGGCGCCGCCCGACTGCCTTCCTGATCCAGGACTGAGATATAGGGATGGGTGATACTGAGAATAACTGCCTCTGCAATCGAGCAGAGAAATGAGAAGCCTAAGGCTATGAGTACATAGACAATGAGTAACAGCATTGTTAAACCGTGAGTCAGCTTGTATCAAACATTGTTTATACAGATATTTCCGATCCTTTTCACTATCAGGTCCCGTTAACGCCACACTCTCTTCATGTCGCCGGATCCGCCAGCACCACAATCCCATCCTCATCGGCATAGAGCCACTCGCCGGATCTGAAACTGACACCGCTGAAGATGACTTCGACGCCCGTCTCCCCCACTCCCTTCTTAACGCTCTTACGAGGGTTTGTGGCCAATGCCATCACCCCGAGCGGCATCTCGCCAATCTCAGCGGCATCGCGAATACATCCATTCACCAGGACACCGGCCCAGCCGTTGTCTACTGCCATCTTTGCTAAGATATCACCCAGCATAGCGCAACGGAGTGACCCGCCACCATCGATCACCAGCACCCTGCCCTGGCCCGGTTGATCCAATTGTTCACGCACCATCGAGTTGTCTTCAAAACACTTCAGTGTCGCTATGGGACCATGGAACATCCTACTGCCTCCATAGTGACGAAAACCGGGATAGCAAATCTGTAGCTTCTCTTCGTGGACATCGTACAGATCGGCTGTCTTCAAACTACCTGCTGCCTGGTTCATGATGCTCTCCTCACGCTTCGTTTAATCAGTATTACCCAAATCACGGGAACACCAACAAAAACATTTCAGGCCGCAAATGAACGCCAATCACCGCGAATTCACGCGAAAGGTTTGTCAGTTTGCATGAAACGACTCACGAAATACTCATGCTCGCAGCCACGCCATGTACAACGATACGATCTCAATTCAACCTTACAAAGGGTCAGAAATCATTCATCCCACACAAAATGACATATCCAATTCGCGTCAGTTTTTCTGCAATCAGCATTCATCTGCGGCCAATCCGCTAGGGCCTGCCAACAGGCCCTAACCAGTTTACGTTAATAAAAAAAAGCCGCGCCAGAAGCGCGGCTGAAGGGCAGAAAAAACGGTAATACACACGCAGCAGCACAGCCTCGGAGGGGTTTGAGTACTGATGCGAAATCAGCTGCGTGTGAAAAGTGAGACTACATACCAGCTGCGCTGTCGAACTGCTCCTCTTCCGTGGATCCGGTCAATGCGGTAACTGATGACGCCCCCCCCTGGATAACCGTGGTTACATCGTCGAAATATCCGGCGCCTACCTCTTGTTGATGTGAAACGAAGGTATAACCTTTTTCGCGTGCCGAAAATTCGGGTTCCTGAACCTTCTCAACATAGTGTTTCATGCCCTCACCACGTGCATATTCATAGGCGAGATCGAACATGTTGAACCACATGTTGTGAATACCGGCCAAGGTGATGAACTGATACTTGTAACCCATGCCTGACAGTTCATCCTGGAACTTGGCAATGGTCTTGTCGTCCAGATTCTTTTTCCAGTTGAACGACGGCGAACAGTTATATGCCAGCAGCTTGTTGGGATTTTCCGCCAATACGGCCTGTGCGAACTCACGGGCAAAGCCGAGGTCCGGCGTACCCGTCTCACACCACACCAGATCCGCATAAGGCGCATAGGCCACTCCACGTGAAATGGCCTGTTCCAGGCCGTTCTTGACACGGTAGAAACCCTCGTCAGTCCGCTCACCGGTGAGGAAGGGTTGATCATTGGCGTCCACGTCGGAGGTCAACAGGTTGGCTGCCTCGGAATCGGTACGCGCCAGCACCAGAGTGGGCACCCCCATGACATCAGCCGCCAGACGGGCGGCAATCAGCTTTTGCACCGCTTCCTGGGTAGGCACCAGTACTTTGCCACCCATGTGACCGCACTTTTTAACCGCCGCGAGTTGATCTTCGAAATGCACACCGGCCGCACCTGCGGCAATCATGTTCTTCATTAGTTCAAAGGCGTTGAGCACACCGCCGAAGCCTGCCTCGGCATCGGCAACGATCGGCAGGAAGTAGTCGATGTAGCCTTCATCTTCCGGTCCGATATCCCGTGACCACTGAATCTCATCGGCGCGCTTGAAGGCACTATTGATACGGCGCACCATCGTGGGTACCGAATCGTAGGCGTAGAGGGACTGATCCGGATACATGGTTTCGGAGGTATTGCCGTCCGCCGCAACCTGCCAACCGGAAAGATAGATCGCCTCGATGCCTGCCTTGGCCTGCTGCATGGCCTGCCCGCCGGTGATAGCGCCCATGCAGTTCACATATCCCTTCTTGGCATCACCATGAACCAGTTTCCAGAGCTTTTCTGCGCCTTGTTTGGCGTAGGTGTGTTCGGGTTGTACCGAACCGCGAAGACGTACTACGTCTTCTGCGCCGTAACCGCGTTTCACATCGGTCCAGCGGGGATTTTCCGCCCAATCCTTTTGCAAGGCTTCGATCTGTTCTCTACGTGTCATCTGTCGTTTCTCCAGTGGTATATTTGGTTCAGTTTTTTACTTTCGCCCCAACTCAGTCGAGTTGCTCATAGGCTGGCAGAGTTAGAAACTCCTCGAATTCATCAGCCGCGACGATTTGCCGCAACAGGGTTGCCGCCAGTTCGTATTGGCCAGCTTCATAAGCCAGTTCACCCGCTTCTTTCCGAATCAGCTCCAGCTCGTCGCTGACCGCATGGTCGAAAAGCTGATAGGTGACATCCCGGCCGTCATCGAGCACCCCGTTGGGATAGCGAATCCATTGCCAGATCTGCGAGCGGGCAATCTCCGCGGTTGCCGCATCCTCCATCAGGTGGTGAATCGGCACGGCGCCACGCCCACCCAACCAGGCGGCCATGTAGCGCAGCGCGGCACTGATATTGTTGCGCAATCCCGCTTCTGTTATTTCACCTTCCGGCACCTGTAACAGGTCACTGCCGGCGACAATCAAACCATCATCCAACTGGTCGAGTTGATTGGGGCCTGGCATATGTTTATCGAAAACTTCCATCGCTATCGGCACCAATCCGGGGTGGGCGACCCATGTGCCGTCATGGCCATCCCCTGCTTCCCGTTCCTTATCCAGGCGAACCTTCTGTTTGGCTTCAGCATCCGCCTCGGCATCGTCACGGATCGGAATCTGCGCCGCCATGCCTCCCATGGCATGGGCGCCCCGGCGATGACAGGTATTGATCAATAGCTTTGAATAGGTTCGCAGAAAGGGGACCGACATGGTGACCTGGCTGCGATCGGGCAGCACGTATTCAGGATGCGCGTGAAAACGCTTGATGAAACTGAAGATGTAGTCCCAACGTCCGCAGTTGAGGCCGCAGATAGAGTCACGCAGCTCGTAGAGGATTTCATCCATCTCAAAGACAGCCGTGATGGTCTCGATCAACACGGTACAGCGGATCGTCCCAAGCTCAAGATCCAATTGCCTTTCCGACCACATGAATATGTCCCGCCACAGTTGGGCCTCCATGTGGTTCTCCATTTTCGGCAGATAAAAATAGGGCCCGGTACCCTGATCAAGCAGGGCTTTTGCGTTATGAAACAGGTAGAGACCGAAGTCAAACAAAGCTGCGGAGAGACGACGCCCGTCCACCAGTACATGTTTCTCTTCCAGGTGCCATCCCCTGGGGCGAACGATCAGTGTCGCCAACTCATCTTTGAGGCTGTAGTCTTTGCCTTCCGGACTGGTGTAGGACAGTGTTCGATTGACTGCCTCCCTCAGGTTGATCTGACCCTCGACAGTGGCTTCCCAGGTCGGCGAGTGTGCATCTTCCAAATCCGCCATGAAACATTTGGCACCTGAGTTCAATGCATTTATCAGCATCTTGCGATCAACCGGGCCGGTAATCTCCACCCGCCGGTCCTGAAGATCCGCCGGTGCCGGCCGAACCTTCCACTCCGACTGCCTTATGTCGCTGGATTGCTCCGGAAAATCGGGTAGCTCACCACCATTCAGACGCACCTGCCTCTCCTCCCTGAGCTTCAGCAGTTCTCGCCGCCTGCCGCCGAAATGGCGTTCAAGCTCAGCAACGAAATGCAGGGCTTCCGATGTGAGAACAGTTTCGAATCCCGTTCCCACGGGACCGGTTACTCTTACCTCATGTGGCTGCTGCCTGAGACCCGTCGGCGTGCTGGACATAATCTTTGTTCTCCTCATCTTCACGCTTGCCATGCACCCTAAGCGGGCATGGAATTAGTTATCTTTTGGTCGTGTCCCGATCTGAGGCACACGATCATTTTGTGCACTGCGTTAAAGCATAGTGAAAAGGTCAAGATTATTGTCAAAAAAATATCAATAGTTAGCTTTGATAAAAAAAATAGTGCGGTGCAAAAAAATCAGCTAAACCTTAGTAAATATCTCAAGTTTTAGAGCCATACACCGAATAAGCGCACCAAAATAATGCAAATCCATCCCCGTCAGATTGCCCAATCGATTCTTACAGGGTTTGAGCGACACTTCTCCTTTTTCCAGGAGATCAGCAGTGCCGCCCGCCATCGCTTCGAATATGCGGACTGGGATGCGGTAAGGGAGGCCTCTGCAAAACGCATCAGTTTCTACGATCTGCGGGTGCAGGAGGCGATTCAGCGACTTCACGCAAATTTCGGCATCAGCGATCTGGATGAGAAACTGTGGCAGCAGGTCAAACAGACCTACGCCGACATGCTGAAGACCCATAGTCGGCCGGAGCTCGCTGAGACGTTCTACAATTCAGTATTCTGCCGTCTGTTCGACCGCAAGTATTACGATAACGACAAGATCTTCATAGAATCCCAGGTCGATCGTGAACAGTTATCGGTACGTTATCGCGTCTATATGTCTTTCCATGTCGCTGAAGGGGGACTGACCGGAACCATATGGGATATTCTTTCGGCCTTCTATTTCTCACTCCCTTACGAGGATATCAAGCGGGACTGCGAACGGGTGGCTCAATCCCTGCTCGATCAGGCCGGATTCGATGAGCTCCCGGCAGATTTGCGCTTCGATCTGCTGGAATCCCCGTTTTATCGAAATAAAGCCGCCTACATCATAGGGCGCATGGTATACGGCGATCAGGTTCGACCCTTCATCCTGCCGCTGATCAATAACGAAAGCGGTGGTCTGTATGTGGACACCCTGCTCATTCGGGGCCGCCATGTAGAGGCTGTGTTCAGCTTTGCCCGGGCCTATTTCATGGCTAAGACACCGGTACCGACGGCAACGGTCGAGTTTCTGCAGAGCATCATGCCCTACAAGACCCTGGCTGAACTCTATAACAGTATCGGTTTTCACAAACAGGCCAAGAATGAGTTCTACAGAGACCTGCTGAATCATCTTGCCGAAAGTAATGCTCTATTTGTAACCGCTGCCGGAACACCCGGATTGGTCATGCAGGTATTTACGCTTCCCTCATTTCCCTATGTCTTCAAGGTGATTCGAGACCGTTTCCCACCCCAAAAAGAGGTCACCCACAAGCTGGTGAAAGAGCGTTACCTACAGGTCAAGAAACACGATCGTATCGGCCGCATGGCCGATACGCTGGATTTCATGGATGTCGCCCTGCCCATCGCACGCATAGAAGCCAAATTATTGCGGGAACTGCAGGAGACAGTGGGCTCTCAACTGGAATACGATGGCGACATGCTGGTCATCAGGCACCTCTATATCGAACGCCGGATGGTGCCTCTCAATCTCTATCTGCAAAACGCGGATGAGACTCAGACCAGAGAGATACTTGATGATTGGGGACTGGCCTTAAAACAGCTGATGGGCGTGAATATCTTTCCCGGAGACCTGCTGTTCAAGAATTTTGGTGTCAATTGCCAGGGTAAGGTTGTTTTCTACGATTATGATGAGATTTGTTATCTCAGTGAAGTCAACTTCCGCAAGATCCCCCCGCCTCGGAGCTCCCTTGACCTCTACCGTGATGAGCCCTGGTATAGCATCAATCCCAACGATGTCTTTCCGGAAGAGTTCATTACCTTCGTAACCACGGATGCGAAAACACGCAAGTTACTGATGAATCTGCATCCCGAACTTTTCGATTACAGTTATTGGCAGATGGCTCAACGGAATCTTGCGGCTGGGATTCAGGCGGATGTATTCCCCTATTCCCAAAAACTGCGCTTTGCACATCCTGAAACAGTACCGGGAGAAGCGATAGACCTAGCCGACACGGCATAGGGTGGTGCAGAGAACATCGAGGATAGCTGTCCTGATTGTCCCGCAACAAGGGTTCAGGCGATGGTGCCTCAATCTGAATGGGCTGTAATGTTATTGCGCGCCTTTGCCGAGCAGCACCACTTCGATGGTCTGTAACAGAATGATGAAATCGAGCATCGTACTGGCATTCTTCACGTAGTAGAGGTCATACTCCAGCTTACGCTTCGCATCCTCTTCCGAAGCGCCATAGGGGTAGAGCAACTGGGCCCATCCTGTCAATCCAGGCTTGACCCAGTGGCGCTGCAGATAGTAGGGAATGTCATTCGAAAGCTGCAGTACAAACTCCGGCCGTTCCGGGCGAGGGCCCACCAAACTCATATCCCCATTCAAAATATTGAAAACCTGCGGCAATTCGTCAAGGCGGGTCTTTCTGAGGAAACCACCCAGTTTAGTGATCCGGGTGTCGTATTTACTTGCCCACCTTGCGACGCCATCAGCCTCCGCATCAGTACGCATACTGCGGAATTTGTAAACCTTGGATAGTTTACCATTTTTTCCCACGCGTACCTGGCTGTACAGGACGGGATCCCGGCCACCCGACTCAATCAAGCTGGCAAGCGTAACCAGAACCATTATTGAAGCAGACACAATGAAAATCACGATGCCCGCGATCATATCGAAAGACTTCTTTATGGTACGGTTTAAGGCTCTTTGACGATATCCATCGGTGTACAGCATCCAGCTGGGATAGAGCAGATCGATGTTGATGATCGAAAGTTCTTTCTCAAAAAAGGTCAGCAGATCGAGGATCTGAATCCCCTTTATCTTGCACTCCAGCAACTCATGGTTTGGCAGTTTCTTGCGTCTGTCGTCCACAGCCACCACGATTTCATCAACTGCCAGACGATTTGAGATCTCGAGCAGTGTCTGATCCTTTACAACTTGCCGGTCCTCATCGATCAATTCGATCCGGTCACCCAGATTGACATAACCGACAACGACGATGCCTACGGTATCCTTAGCCTTGACCGACTCTTCGATCCTGTCCGCATTGATCCCGACACCCAGTACCAAAACACGACGCTTCAACGTCTTATCCGAGGTGACCCTGACAAACAGGGTCCTGGCAACGAGAATTCCCAGTATCGATATGATTAAACCGTGGGTGAGTAGCGAGCGCTCGGAGAGGGGGAACAGCTGCAGGGTAAAGAACAATGAAGCCATTGCCAAACCACCGACCAGAAACCCAAGTATCAGCCTGAGCAAAAACCCCGATGAGGAGGCCATTGAACCCTTTTGGTAAAGACCCAATGCCGTCAGGGACGAAAACATGATCACAGCGAAGAAGGCCGGCAGGTTTTTCAGTGTCTCATCATCGACAGGAATCGGGCTGGTACTGTATTTGTGGCGCAGATATATCGCACCTAACATCGATAAAAAAAAGATAAGGGTCTCTATGACACCAAGCAGGACGACTGCCTTAGATATGTAGATGCCAAAAAGCTTGATCATGACTGCGCTATATCTGTCCTTCTACCGGGTATTTTGCTGAAATCTGCCAATCCAGATCCTTCACAACATAAATAGTTATCCAACCTACCCGTAACTAGCGTCCGGATTCTAACAAATTTTAAATAAAATAACCGGATGGATTCAGTTTCTTGGATTCTACTGAACTGTACAATATCTGAATAACCCGTCTTCGATTGAAAGACGGCGATATAATCACGTTATGGCAATCACCTTGCTTCGAAGGAGGAATCCACGTGCCATATGTCAATATCAAGATCACAAGGGAAGAGGTTACCAAGGAACAGAAACAACAAATCATCACCGGCGCGACCCGGCTATTGGCGGACATTCTGGGAAAAAACCCCGCCACCACCTTTGTAATCATCGAGGAGGTGGATACGGATAATTGGGGCATAGCCGGTGAGCAGGTCACTGAACGACGCAAAAAAGGGCTCTAGTGCGAATAGCACTTAACTTATGACGAATTTCAGAATTTTCGTCATTCCGGCGCAGGGCGGAATCCAGGAATACCATCTCCATAAAGCATTCTGGATCCCGGCCTGCGCCGGGATGACGGTGGTTCTTGACTTAAGTAAGCGCCATTCGGCTCTAGGGCCTGTTAACACTAATCCAATACGCCCTGCTGGGGCTGTTTTTGTGCCCAGCAAGGCAGAATGAGCGTGGTGTAGTTATTCTACATGAGCGAATGATAACGCCGCTGGGCGCAAAAACAGCCCCAGCCCTTCGGGTTGCGCCCCGAAGGAAGTGCCCTTGGGGTAGGCCTGAAAAAGCGCCACTCGGCGTTGCTCGTCGTTCATTTGGAGTGACCAAACCTCTCTCCTCGCGCCCCGAAGGAAGTGCCCTTGGGGTGCGCCTTGATTGGCGCTTTTTCAGATACAACAGGGCGTATTGGATTAGTGTTAACAGGCCATAGTACCTGTCTTAAGGCAGATTGACAAAACCCGCTCAGAAGAGCGGGTTAATTGTCTTTCACAGAAAACCTGGCGATTGATGGGATCAGCCGCCTAGTCTCTCCTGGATTGCATTGACAACCACTTCACTTGAGGTGGCGCTGACAGTCAGCAACATATTTTCGTTTTTGTAGAAATCGACAAGCGGTGCGGTCTTCTCGTTGTAAACGTCGAGTCGATTGGAGATCGCCTCCTCCGTCTCGTCATCACGCTGCACCACACTGCCGCCGCATTTGTCACATACACCCTCGACCTTGGTGGGCATGCTCTTGACGTTATAGATGGCCCCGCAGTCGACGCAGGTACGGCGGGTGGTTAGACGATCGAGGATCACCTCACGGGGCACATCGATCTCCACCGCACAATCGAGATCGACAGCAATTTTCTTCAGCAACTCCTTGAGCGCCTCAGCCTGGGGGATAGTGCGGGGAAACCCGTCGAGGAGAAAACCCTTTTCACAATCCGGCTCCTGAAGACGTTGCTCCATGATCCCCATGATCAGATCATCAGGCACCAGATCGCCAGCCTTCATATAGGCCTCTGCCTGCTTGCCCAACTCGCTGCCTGCCTGAACGGCTCCTCGCAGAATATCGCCGGTGGAGATTTGTACCGAGCCATCCAGCTGAGTCAGCTGTTTGGCCACAGTCCCTTTACCTGCACCGGGTGCACCCAACAGAATAAGTTTCATTGATCGCTCCTGTTTTATTCCTTTAGAGTTATTGAGATGCCAAGTACGGGACCAACCTTGGGTTGAATCAATCGCCCCGGCTTAGTGTCAAAACCGGCGCTATTATACTTATTTCGGGCTTCAGGTCTTTGCCCGATGATTTATTAACCCATAGATTAAATTGTTGGAACAGAGCCTTATATGCACAACCTGAGTGGAATCCGCTTCGAACCGGTCTCACGCCAATCCAAGTCTTCGACTCTCACTCTGGTGCGGGCCGCGATACTGCCCTGCCTGATGGCTGTTTATGGCTGCTCCAGCTCGCCGCCCCGCAATATGGCCGATGCCTGCGATATCTTCGAGGAAAAAGACGATTGGTATGAGGCATCCGAGGAGGCCTTCGAAAGGTGGGGTGTGCCGATCCATGTACAACTGGCCATCGTTCACCAGGAGTCCCGCTTCGAGCACGATGCCAAACCCCCTAGAGAGAAGCTGTTCTGGTTCATTCCGTGGTTTCGCAAATCGTCTGCCTATGGCTATGCCCAAGTTCAGGATACGACCTGGGAGTGGTACCAGCGGGAAACTGGAAACAGTTGGGCGGATCGGGACGATTATGAGGATGCAGTCGACTTTATCGGCTGGTATGGGAGTGTCTCGCATCGCAAACTGGGTATCTCGAAGTGGGACACCTACCGGCAATATCTCGCCTACCACGAGGGCCATGGCGGCTACAAACGCGCCAGTTACAACAAAAAACCCTGGTTGCTGAAGGTAGCCCGCAAAGTGGAAAGCAACGCCAATCGGTACCGCTCCCAAATCGCCACATGCAGAGAGAGATTGCAGCGGGGATGGAGCCTGTGGCCATTCTGATACAGAGCTTAGACTTGTTTCAAAGACATTCTCCGGTCACCTGCCTAGGGCCTGTTAACACTAATCCAATGCACCCTGTTGTGCCTGAAAAAGTGCCAATCAAGGCGCACCCCAAGGGCACTTCCTTCGGGGCGCAACCCGAAGGGCTGGGGCTGTTTTCGCACCCAGCGGCGTTATCATTCGCTCATGTAGAATAACTACACCACGCTCATTCTGCCTTGCTGGGCACAAAAACAGCCCCAGCAGGGCGTATTGGATTAGTGTTAACCCGCATGTTTCATCCGTTTTTAAATTTAGCCGGTGATATGGCCAAGCTTGGATGGTTTGCCCTCACTGGGAACCAAACCTCTATCAAGCCCTGATTTTCCACCCTCCGGGCAGACTCCCCCTTACCCCCATTGTTGATCAACGTGCCGGGGCAGCACTCTGCCGGGCTATCCCGGCTTGAGTCGTGCCGCCACCTGGAAAAACAGCGCCTGATAGGGATAGGTGCTGGAGAGCAGGAAGCGGATCCGTCGCGTGTTGCGAATGATGACCGCCCCGATCTTGAACAGTTTGAGCCGGATCGTGGTCATCTGTGCACGCGCCAGTTCCGTGCCCTTCAGCGCGAGGCGCCGGATGGCCTCCATCAGCACATAGGCCAGACTGGACAGCAGTAGACGAAACTGATTGGCCCACCAGTAATGCGCGCTGGTGCGATCGGCGAACAGCCCCAGTTGCTGCTCCTTGATTCGGTTCTCCATGTCACCACGGGCGCAGTAGAGGTCATCGTAAAGGCGCTGTTTGTCGCCGGCCAGGTTGGTGACGATGAAGCGTGGATTTGGCCCCTTGTCGGTGACCTCCAGTTTGGCGATCACCTTGCGACGCGTCTTCCAGGTGCTGGCGGCATAGTGAAACTGAAAGAATTCCCGCATCTTCATGCCGGTTCGCTTCGCCAGTTCCTCAACCCACTGCATGGGCTCACGGATACACCGCAGCAAGGCGTCATTCTTGGCGATGCCCACGATATAGCCCACAGCGTTGCGCTCGCGCCAGCTGAGCATGTGGTGACGGCAAAAGCCGCTATCGCCCCGAAAGATGATACGCACTTCAGGCCAAGCCCGGCGCAGGCGTTTGACCAACAGCGCCAGAATCGCCCAGGCATGCTTGGGCACATCGATCCGGCTGGGCCGCAGATAACTCACCAGCAGTTGATCGCCACAAAAGACATACAGGGGCAGGAAGCAGTAGTGATCGTAGTAGCCGTGAAAGAAGCGGCCTTCCTGGCGGCCATGCACCGGATCATCCGTGGCGTCGAAATCCAGGATCAGCTCATCGGGTGGTGCATCATATGAGGCAATGAACTGCTCGAGCAGTAGGTTGTGGACATCAACGGCAACCCGGCGATCGACCCGGTTCTCCAGCCGACAAAGTGTCGACTGGCTGCCCAGTACCTCCTCGCGTTCGATCGAGCTCTGTAGGGCCGGGTCGGTGCGTAGTGTCTGATGGTCGTTCAGATCTTCATAACCCAGGCAGAGCCCATAGACTCGCTGGCGCAACAGGCTCAACTGGCTGTGTTCAATATAGCGGGGATCTCGCGGGTCGGGGATGACCGCATCAACCGCCTCGAGCAATCCCAGACGCCTGTCGATCTCACGCAGCAGCAACACGCCGCCGTCCGAGGTGATATCGCCACCGGAAAACTCGGCTTGAACCTTACGGCGTTTTAGGGCTGGAAAATCAAAGGCAGTCTGGGTACAGTTTGTCACAGGCAAAATCCTTTCGATTACAGTGTAAGCGACTGAATTATATCGAAGTATCAGGATTTTGCCTTTTTAATGCGTGAAATATTGGGGTTAAGCCGCTATATAAACTACTGGCACACATCAGATATCTGAAATAAGGCAATCGGTTTTTTTACTCGTAGTAACCCATGTTTCCAGACGAGGTGGAAGCATTCCCGGATAAGCCAACATGGTTGAAATTCAAGCCTTTAGATATAGAGTTGACTAAATAGCAGCAATAGACAGTTACCAGGATTTAAATAGTGAATATTGATGTTTTAAATGGTGGATGACGTTTAAAAAAAACTAATACTTTCTATTGAAGGCATTCCATGGACCAATACTAAAGCCAACATTACACTATTTAAGGTTTCTTTTGGCTTACCTTTCTACGACATTCGAGTAAAGGCTATGGATACTGACATCGCGCTCAACGTTACAACCGCAATCCTCTTCATGGGGGTGCTTGGGCTGTTGCTCTCTTCCATGCTGGCCCTTGCCAATAAAAAACTCTGGGTCTTTGAAGACCCGCGGATCGACGAAATCGAGAGTATGTTGCCCGCCACGAATTGCGGCGCCTGCGGCAATGCCGGGTGTCGTCCGTTTGCGGAGGCCCTGATTTCGGGTGAAGTCGCTCCCGCACAATGCACGGTCAGCAGTGCCGAAGTGATCGATGAGATAGCGGATTACCTGGGCGTTGACAGTGGTAATGTGGTTAAGCGGGTGGCACGCCTCGCCTGTGCGGGCGGGTCGCACGTGGCGCGTATGCGTGCCCATTACGATGGACTCGAGAGTTGTCGTGCGGCATCGGTCGTTTCCGGTGGGCCCAAGAGCTGTACCTGGGGCTGCATCGGACTGGCGGATTGTGCTGATGTATGTGACTTAGACGCCATCACTATGGATAGCCACGGTCTGCCGGTGGTGGATGCGGATAAGTGTACGGCCTGCGAGGATTGCGTGGATATCTGCCCTAAGGCTCTTTTCTCCATACAACCTGTGGATCGCAGACTCTGGGTGGCCTGTAAAAATCTGGAGCATGGTGATACCGCGGAGAACGAATGCGAGGTTGCCTGCACGGCCTGTGAGCGTTGTGTGAAGGATTCTCCGGAAGGACTGATCACGATTCAAAACAACCTGGCAGTGGTCGATTACGGTAACAACGGCCTCGCCTCACCGGTGGCCACGGAAAGGTGTCCAACGGGGGCTATTGTATGGCTCGACGATGACAAAGGACCCGTCAAAGGTATCTACGCCAAGCGTATCGTGAGAAGTGAGGCCCTTCCCCTTTGAGCGAAGGCTGTTGTATCGATTTCGGCACAGAGTACTCACACCAAGTGCTCAAAGCTGAGATTAAAAAATCCTTAAACTAGACAAGAGATGTGTTCAATGTTTGGTAAAAAAGACGAGAAGACCTTCAAGTATCCCGGCATCCGCATGGCGATGGACGGCAATGGCGCGGTGATCATGTGTGAGCGGGAGGCTTCGGACGCAGCGGGCGCATACCCGATCACACCCTCCACCCAGATGGGTGAGTATTGGGCGGAAGAGACGGCCAAAGGTCATGTCAATATCTCCGACCGCTCATTGATCTTCATTGAACCTGAGTCTGAACACGCTGCGGCGGCGGTAACCGCGGGCATGTCGATGACCGGCCTGCGCGCAACCAACTTCTCGTCTGCCCAGGGGATCGCATTCATGCACGAATCCCTTTATGCCGCGGTGGGAAAACGCCTGCCTTATGTGTTGAACATCGGTTGTCGCGCCATCACCAAGGCATCCTTGAATGTGCACTGTGGCCATGATGATTTTCACTGTATCGACGATACCGGTTTTTTTCAGGTATTCGCCAATAATGCCCAGGGTGCGGCTGATCTCAACCTGATCGGACGCAAGATTGCCGAACTCTCACTGACCCCGGCTGCGGTGGCCCAGGATGGCTTTCTCACCACCCACCTGATTGAACCCCTGATGGTGCCTGAGCGGGAGCTGATCGACGAATTCCTGGGACGCCCGGATGATGAAATAGCGTGCCCTACGCCGGCGCAAAAGCTGCTTTACGGTGAAACCCGACGCCGGGTTCCCATGATTTGGGATGTGGACAACCCGATGCTCTCCGGCTCGGTGCAGAATCAGGATGCCTATATGCAGACCACTGCAGCTCAGCGTCCCTATTTTTTCCAGCATATTCCGCAGATAACCGACCAGGTGATGGAGGAGTATTACCGGCTCACCGGTCGTCGCTACCAACGCATCGGCTGTTACAATACCGACAAGGCCGACTATGTCATCGTCGGCATGGGATCGATGATCGTGCAGGCCCACGGGGTTGCCGACTATCTGCAGAAGACCCGCAAGCTGAAGGTGGGTGTCGTCGACATCACCATGTTCCGCCCGTTCCCCGGTGACCTGCTGGGTTCTTTGCTGAAGGGCAAAAAGGGTGTCTGTGTGCTCGAACGCACCGACCAGCCGCTGGCGGAAGACCTACCGTTGATGCGTGAAGTACGTTCGGTGATTTCCAAATGTATCGAAAACGGGCAGGCCGTCGCGGGCAAGCGGCAACTGCCCTACCCCAGCTACGACAGCTATTCCAGTTTCAGCGATGCGCCACACCTCTACTCCGGCGCCTACGGTCTCGGGTCGAGAGACCTGCAGCCCGAAGCCCTGATCGGGGCGGTTGAAAACATGCTGCCGGATGGCGGGCATCGCAAGTTCTTCTATCTGGGCATCGACTTCGTACGCGAGGCGGACAATCCCAAACAGGAGATCCATATTGAGCGATTGCTCGAGGCCTATCCGGACATCGGTAAAATGGCCCTTCGCGGTTCCGAGAATCCCAATCTGATGCCAGAGGGATCGATTACCGTGCGCATGCACTCAGTCGGTGGCTGGGGCGCAATCACCACCGGTAAGAATCTGGTCATGACCCTGTATGATCTGCTGGGTTACGAGATCAAGGCCAATCCGAAATACGGCTCCGAGAAAAAAGGGCAACCGACCACCTACTACCTGTCTGCGGCACCGACACCGATTCCTCTTAACTGCGAATACCACTATGTGGATGTGGTGTTGAGTCCCGACCCGAATGTCTTCGGCCACTCCAACCCCCTCGCCGGGTTGAAAAAGGGCGGCACCTTGATCATCCAGTCCAATCTGGGAAGCGCCGAAGAAGTATGGCGATCTTTCCCCCGCTGGATGCAACAGGAGATCGTCGACAACGAGATCCATGTCTTCTATGTGGATGGTTTCAAAATCGCCCGTGAAGAGGCAACCGATGCCGATCTGCAGTTGCGTATGCAGGGTAATGCATTCCAGGGCGCCTTCTTTGCAGGCTCGCCATTGATGGAGATGGCCGGTCTGGATGAAAAGAAGCTGTTCGCAGCCATCGAAGACCAACTGCAGCATAAATTCGGCAGCAAAGGCCGTCGGGTGGTGGAAGACAACCTGCGTGTGGTACGGCGCGGTTTCGATGAGATTCACGAAATCACCGACAAGGTAGTCGGCTCCGCCGCGCAGATGCCGGTCAAGAAAGAGCTCGGTTTACCGGTCATGCTCAAACAGCTTCCCCAGGCGGACGGCGGCATCTCCGATATACATCGGTTCTGGGAACAGACCGGCAGCTTCTATGCCACAGGTAAAGGCAACGAGAACCTGGCGGATCCCTATCAGGCACTGTCACTGATCCCCGCCGCCACCGGTGTCTTTCGTGACATGACCCAGATCCGTTTCGACTATCCCAAATGGGTTGCGGAAAACTGCACCGCCTGCGGCGATTGCTATGTGGTCTGTCCGGACAGCGCAATTCCGGGCCTGGTCAACACCCTGGGCGATATCTTCAATACCGCCATCAACCGCATCGAAACGACAGGCCGCCCGACCCAATACCTCAGACGTGAAAGCCGCAACGTGGAGAAACGTCTTCGTGAACTCTTGAACGAAGGCGGTGATGCCGTGAATGTCAGACAGTGCCTAGATCAGGCTGTTCTCGAGTCCATCGCGGCGGCCGAGATCGAAGAGGAATCCCGGCCCGGCCTGGAAGAGGAGTTCGCACTGTTCCTGCAGGCACTGGGCGAGTTCGATTTCTCCGTTACCAAACCTTATTGGAACACCATGGAGAAGAAGAACAAAAACAGCGGTGGACTCTTCTCCATTACGGTCAATCCCTACACCTGTAAAGGGTGCATGGAGTGTGTCGAAATCTGCGAGGACGATGCCCTGGTCGCCACCCATCAGGATGAAGCGGCCATCCAGCGCATGCGCGACGACTGGAATATCTGGCTCGATCTGCCGACCAGCCATCCGTCGTACAACCGTATCGACGACCTGGACGAAAAGATTGGCGCCCTGCACACCCTGCTGATGGACAAGGCCAACTACAACTCCATGTCCTGCGGTGACGGTGCCTGCCTCGGTTGTGGCGAAAAGACCATCATCCATCTATTCACCAGTACCGTGACCGCCTTGATGCAGCCCCGGGTAAAACAGCACCTGGAGAAGATCGACAGATTGATCGCGGAGTTGGAACAGCATGTGCGCCTGAAACTCGCAGCGGGTGTCGATCTAAGCGATTCGAGTGCCATTGCCGAAGCCGTCTCCAGCAACCAGGAGGGTGACCTCACCCTTTCCAACCTGAGCGACAATCTCGACAGCGGCCATGAGAAGACTGTGATCGACCGCGAATGGCTGCAGTGGGCGACACAGTTGTTGGATCAGTTGCGCGAGTTGAAGTGGCAATATGTTGAAGGTGTCACCAACAACGGCCGCGCCGAAATGGGCATAGTCAATGCGACTGGATGTACCTCAGTATGGGGATCGACCTACCCCTATAATCCATACCCATTCCCCTGGGCCAGCCACCTTTTCCAGGATAGTCCGTCGGTTGCGATGGGATTGTTCGAGGGCCATATGCGCAAGATGGCAAACGGATTCGCTGCGATCCGCAAGGCTGAACTGGAAATGGCAGGTAAATACAACCCGTCCGAACATGGGGAGTATTTCAAACAGTTCAACTGGAATGATTTCAGCGATGAGGAGTGGCTGCTCTGCCCACCGGTAGTTTCAGTGGGCGGTGATGGTGCGATGTACGACATCGGTTTCCAGAATCTCTCGAGGGCTCTCGCCTCCGGTATGCCGATAAAGGTTCTGGTACTGGACACCCAGGTGTACTCCAATACCGGCGGTCAGGCCTGCACCTCCGGCTACATCGGCCAGGTTGCCGACATGAGCCCATACGGTAAGGCATGGAAGGGTAAGGAGGAGATCCGCAAAGAGGTATCACTGATCGGTATCGCCCACCGCACCACTTATGTGTTACAGGGCACGATCAACAATACGACACACTTGATCGAAGGTTATATCGACGGCCTCAACAGCCGCCGGCCGGCACTGTTCAATATCTACGCCGTATGTCCGCCCGAGCATGGAATCGGTGACGATGTCGCTGCCCAGCAATCGAAAATGGCCGTCGAGGGACGCGCCTACCCGTTGATCAAATACGATCCGGATGCGGGTATAACCATAGAAGAGTGCATCGATCTGGAAGGCAATCCGGCAATGGATGAGGACTGGCCGACGTACAGCATCGATTATCAGGATGAGAAGGGTGAGGCATGCAAGCTGGAGGTCCCGATGACCTTTGCCGACTTTGCCGTTACCGAGGGACGCTTCCGCAAGCAGTTCCGCATGGCGCCGCCGGAAACCTGGAATGACAATATGGTGCTGATGCATGAATTTATCGATCTTGACGAGGATGACCGCGACGGTAAGTTTCCCTATATCTGGGGAGTCGACGCCAAGAACCGCCTGATCAGAATCATCTGTGCGGAAGAGATCGCCCGCTCCTGTGACGAGCGCCGCCAGTTTTGGCGCCAGCTTAAGGGGATCGCCGGTGAACTCGATAAAGTCGATGTGAATGCCCTGGTGGATCAGGCCAAAATCGATATGGCGAACCGCCTCAGTTCCACCCTGCTCTCAATGGCGGCCACCGGCAACGCCGAGGCATTGGCGGGCACCATATCAGCCAACGGCACGCCAGGTAACGGCGCAGCTGCCGCGGCTTCCGGCGCAGGAGAAACCCTGGGTGATTACGAACCGGTATGGATCGAAACGCCGGAATGCACGGCCTGTGACGAGTGTGTCGAGATCAGCCCAGGCATTTTCGCCTATAACGACGACAAAAAGGCGGTCATAGTCGATCCAAAGGCGGGGCACTTCAAGGACATAGTCAAGGCGGCTGAAAAGTGTACTGCCGGATGCATCCATCCCGGCACACCCTGGAATCCATCGGAAAAAGACTTGGACAAGCTGGTCAAACGGGCTGCAAAATACCAATAAGCACGTTGACATAAGCGAAAATGGTAAACAGAAAACGCTTCCTTAAAAATAGGCGGATCATTAGATCCGCCTGCTGACCGAGTCTGAATGATATGGGACTTCTCAACCTGCTGTTTGGGCTGAAAAGCTTTACCCACGGCATCCATCCACCCTATAACAAGGATACGGCGGACAAGCCGATCCGTCGTCTTGCCTTCCCTGTGCAACTGGTCCTGCCGCTGGACCAGCACATTGGAAAACCAGCGATCCCGCTGGTCAAAAAGGGACAGGAAGTGGTACGTGGCGAGCCGATCGCCAAAGCCGATGGAAACTTCTCCGTACCCCTGCACGCACCGGCCACTGGACGGGTACGGGAAATCGCGCTGCTGCCGACGCCCAAAGGTCCGAAGTCCAACGGGATAGTCTTGGATGTCTACCAGGGCTCAACCCAGGAAGTACTGTGGGGACACCCCCGTGATATGAGTGACCTCAACCAGCAGGAGATCATTCGGGCGATCCAGGATAGCGGCATGGTGGGGCTCGGCGGGGCAGCCTTTCCTTCGCATATGAAACTGACGATCCCAAAGGACAAGCAGGTCGATACCCTTATCATCAACGGCTGTGAATGCGAGCCCTATCTAACGTGTGATCATCGTATTATGCTGGAATACCCAAAAGAGCTGATTCGGGGTATACGCTATGCGATGCGGGCATCCGGCACCCGCCAGGCCATCATCGGCATTGAAGACAACAAAATGGATGCTGTCGAGGTGCTGCGTGCCAGCCTCTCCAAAGGCAGTTCTATCCGGGTCGAGGTGGTTGAAACCAAGTACCCGCAGGGATCTGAGAAGATGCTGATCAAGTCGCTGCTTGATCGGGAAGTGCCAAGCGGTGGATTACCGGCAGATGTCGGTGTCGTTGTCAACAATGTAGGCACTCTGGCGTTTCTTGGCATGTTACTGCCACAGGGACAGGGACTTATCGAACGGGTGATCACCGTCGCCGGGCCCGGCGTCCTCAAACCGGGTAACTACATGGTGCCCCTGGGGACACCGATACGCCATATTCTGGAACAGGCAGGGTATGAGGGTTCCCGCACAGAGTTCATTCTCGGTGGTCCGATGATGGGTCCCGCGGTATCCGCCATGGATACCCCCATCACCAAAGGCACCTCCGGTCTGTTGGTATTGAACGAGCCTTCGATTGAAGATGAGAGCCAGAGAATCTGGCCCTGTATCCGTTGTGCGCGCTGTGTCAGTGCCTGCCCTATGCATCTCAATCCCTCCATGCTTGGACAGCTGGCGGCTAAACGCAGATATGACGAGATGGCCCTGGACTACCATCTCAATGATTGTTTCGAGTGCGGTTGTTGTTCCTATGTCTGCCCCTCAAACATTCCGCTTGTACAGTACTTCCGCATCGCCAAAGCAATCAACAGAGAGCAGGCCGCATGAGTAAAAAGCCCACCATCGAACTGCGTACCTCGCCCCATGCCCATGCGGGAGATGATGTGGTGCGGATTATGCGCAACGTAGTCTATGCCTTGCTGCCGATCTGCATCTTCATGGTCTGGCAATTCGGCATCAGCGCCCTGGCCCTGCTGGTGGTGGTGACCGCTACCTGTCTGTTGAGCGAACGTCTGTTCAATCGCCTGAACGACGAACCCAACAGCCTGGGAGACTGGTCCGCAACCATAACCGGCCTGCTGCTGGCGTTGACCCTTCCCCCGGGCTTCCCCCTTTGGATGGGCGTGGTGGCGGGCTTCATCGCCATCGCCTTGGGGAAAGCCCTGTTCGGCGGTCTCGGTATGAATGCCATGAACCCGGCGCTGATCGGCCGCGCTTTTGTCCAGGCAGCCTTTCCGGTGGCTATCACAACCTGGACGCCGGCGTTCTTCGAAGGACGTTTCTCCCAGTTTATTCCGACCACACTGACCCCTCCATTCCTGCAACCCCCCGCTCTCGGCGATTGGGTGGCGGAGGTTAAGGTTGACGCCTTCAGCGGCGCCACACCCCTGGCATTGCAGAAATTCGAAGGTGTACAAACCGATATCATGGACATGCTGCTGGGAACCACCGCCGGATCGGCCGGCGAGACTTCGGCGCTCTTGATCCTGGTCTGCGGAATCTACCTGGCTGCAAGAAAAATGCTCGACTGGCGCATACCGGTGCTGGTGATGCTCGGTGCCGCGCTCACTGCCGGCATCTTCTTCCTTATCGATCCCGGCCGCTATCCGGATCCCCTGTTCGTACTCTGTTCAGGCGGTTTGATGCTGGGCGCATGGTTTATGGCGAGCGATATGGTCGGTTCGCCAGTCACCCCGCTTGGCGTCGTTATCTATGGATTGATGATTGGCATCGTCACAGTGATTATCCGTCTTTTCGGCGGTCTGACCGAAGGCGTTATGTATGCCATCCTCCTGGGAAATGCGGCCACGCCGCTGATCGATCAGATAACCCAGCCCCGCGTATTCGGTGAGCAGAAGGCAAGCAAATGAGTACTCCCGAAGCAGAAGTCATGCAGCCTTCGACTCCCGCCGGTCCCATGATCCGGACGCTGATGGGTATTGCCATGCTGTCCGGGTTTCTGGTCGTTCTCACCTATCAGCTGACCAAACCGATCATCGCAGAAAATCAGCGCCGGGCTATCGAGGCGGCTGTTTTCACTGTTATCCCGGGGGCTGTTGCACGCCGGGATTTTGTCATCAGTGACGGTGAGCTGAAACCGGTAACCACAGACAAACCCGGCAATGGTATTCTGGTCTACGCCGGATATGACAGTGAAGGCGATCTGAAGGGCGTCGCGGCAAAGGCCGCAGCACAGGGTTATGCGGATTTGATCCATATCCTTTACGGCTACGACCCCACCTGCGAATGCATCCGCGGCGTGAAAGTCCTGAAATTGGCCGAGACACCCGGCTTGGGCGATAAGATTATCACCGATGCCAATTTTGTCGCCAACTTCGAGGCTTTGGATACCAGGCTAAGCGGCGACGGGCAGGCGCTGGAAAATGAGATCGTCACAGTCAAGCATGGCAGTAAACAGAATCCCTGGGAGATCGATGCCATCTCCGGCGCCACCATTTCATCAAAAGCGGTGGGAAAGGCGCTCAATCAGTCAGCCAAACGTCTGCTGCCTGATCTTGTGCCACAACTGGACAAGCTGCTACAGGAAGACAACACCATGGATCTGCCTGAGGTCACCGATGAATAATCAGGAAGCGAATTGAGCATGGCTAAAGACAACCACACCATCACCTGGGAGACATTCTCTGAAGGCCTGTGGCGGGACAACCCGGTGTTCGTCATGCTGCTCGGCATGTGTCCTGTTCTGGCGGTCACCAACTCGGCGATCAACGCCCTGGCAATGGGTCTCGCCACCACCTTTGTACTTCTCGCTTCCGGCACCCTGATCTCGCTGCTGCGTCACAGCATACCGAAACAGGTCCGGATCGCCACCTATATCGTCATCATCGCCACCTTCGTCACCATCGTCGATTACACCATCCAGGCGATATCCCTCGACCTCTATAATGCCCTGGGCGCCTTTATTCAGCTGATTGTGGTGAATTGCATGATTCTCGGTCGAGCGGAGGCCTACGCCTCTAGGAACCGACCGTTAAAGGCTGTCACAAATGGACTTGGGATGGGCATCGGCTTCACATTCGCTCTTCTCTGTCTGGGCGTGGTACGCGAGATCCTCGGCGCCGGCAGCCTGTTCGGAATCGATCTGTTCGGGCCCCGGTTCGAACCCTGGGTGGTGATGGTTCTGCCGGCCGGCGGTTTTCTTGTGCTCGGGGCCTGGCTGCTGTTGTTTGAATGGTTAAATCAACGGAAAGAGCGGGCGGAACTGGAAACAGCGGCGGAAACGCAGTGATTAACTTTAAATTCATAATTCGGAATGAAATGAACCATGGGCACTGAATCACTCAGCTTTATTTTTCTAAACGCAGTGCTGGCCAACAACTTCGTGCTGGCGCTGTTTCTCGGTCTTTGCCCGTTTCTTGGAGTCTCCGGCAAACTCAACACCGCCCTGCCCATGGGATTGGCCACCATGTTCGTGATGCTGGTCAGTTCCGTCTGCGCCTATCTGATCAACATTGTCCTGGTGACATTTGAAATCGAGTTTCTGCGTTTAATCGCCTATATTGCTGTAATCGCCAGCGCGGTACAGCTGGTGGAGATGACCCTGAAGAAATTCACCCCGGGCCTGTTCCGTTCCCTGGGTATTTTTCTGCCGTTGATCACGACCAATTGCGCCATCCTCGGCCTGGCGCTGTTTCAGACATTTAAAGAGTATGACTTCCTGCAATCATTGATCTATGCCTTGGGAGCCGGGACAGGCTTTATTCTGGCGATCGTGTTAATGGCCGGTCTGCGGGAAAAGCTTGAGCTTTCGACCATGCCCAGCATTACCCAGGGCGCTGCGGTCAGTCTGATGCTCGGTGGGTTGCTGTCGCTCTCGTTTATGGGATTTGCGGGACTCGGGGGTTGAACAATGATTGATTATCTAATTGCCATGACAATCATTCCTATTCTGCTGCTCGGTTGGTTGATCGTACAATCCATCGCGCGGCGTTTCGCCAAGCTGCATCCTGAATTCGCCCCCCCCAGGGAAGAGGGGTCGGGGTGCGGAAAGAGCTGTTTATGTAGCGGCAACAGCTGCCAACGTCAAGGGGACCACCTCAGAGGTTACAAACATGAATGATTCATCCAATCAATCCAACAGCAGAGGACAAGCGGTGAATGGGCAAATCGTCTGGTTCGAACATCTGAAAATGCAGAATGTGGATCAGGTCGGAGGAAAGAACGCGTCCTTGGGTGAGATGATCAGCGGCCTCGCCGATGCGGGTGTCAGCGTTCCGGGCGGCTTTGCTACAACAGCTCATGCATTTCGTGAATTTCTGCGTCACAATCATCTTTCGGAACGGATTGATCCGTTATTGAAAGCCCTTGATGTGGAGGATGTAACCGCTTTGGCCGAGGCGGGCAAGACGATTCGTCAATGGGTGGTTGAATCCCCCTTCCCTGAAGTTCTGGAGAGTGCGGTAACCGAAGCCTATAAACAACTCACTGGCGACACGGATACACCCCCCTCTGTCGCTGTCCGTTCCTCGGCAACCGCCGAAGACCTGCCGGATGCCTCGTTCGCCGGCCAGCAGGAGACCTTCCTCAATGTGCAGGGATTGGATGCCGTGATGATCGCCATCAAGGAAGTCTTCGCCTCCCTCTACAACGATCGGGCGATCTCCTATCGGGTACATCAGGGTTTTGCCCATGAAAATGTGGCTCTCTCCGCAGGCATTCAGCGCATGGTGCGTTCCGATATCGGCTCCTCCGGGGTTATGTTCACACTGGATACCGAGTCCGGTTTCAAGGATGCCGTCTTTATCACCAGTTCCTACGGCTTGGGTGAAACGGTGGTGCAGGGCTCGGTGAATCCGGATGAGTTCTATGTCCACAAGGGCAACGTGGAAGCGGGACGCCCGGCCATCCTGCGACGCAATCTGGGCGGTAAGGCGATTAAAATGATATACGGTCAGGCGGATGAAGAGCGGGTGGTCACCGTCGATGTACCGGAACAGCAACGTCGGCAATTCTCTCTCACAAACGAACAGGTGGAAAGCCTGGCGCAGATGGCGATCACCATCGAAAAACACTATCAACGTCCAATGGACATCGAGTGGGGCCTGGATGGCAGTGACGGTAAACTCTATATCCTTCAGGCAAGACCGGAGACGGTGGAGAGCCGGGTCAACGCCTCCACGGTGGAACGATTCAAGTTGGAGGAGAAAGGCAGGGTGTTGGCCCAGGGGCGCGCCATCGGTCAACGCATCGGTGTCGGCGTGGCGAAGATCATCCATGACGCCAGTGAAATGGCCAAGGTCGAACCCGGTGATGTATTGATCACCGACATGACCGATCCTGATTGGGAGCCGGTAATGAAACGGGCCTCCGCCATCGTCACCAACCGGGGCGGCCGAACCTGTCATGCCGCGATTATCGCCCGCGAACTGGGTATCCCGGCGGTGGTGGGTTGCAACAATGCTACAGAAACCCTGCAAGAGGGCCAGGATGTCACGGTATCCTGCGCCGAGGGCGATGACGGTTTTATCTATCAAGGTTTGCTGAAATTCTCGATCAGCCGCGGCGACGTCACCTCCCTTCCTGAACCGCCCGCCAAGATCATGATGAATGTGGCCAATCCGAGTCGGGCCTTCGCCTTCAGCCGTATTCCCAATGCCGGTATCGGACTGGCGCGCCTGGAGTTCATCATCAACACCACCATCGGTGTACATCCCCGGGCACTGATGGAGTTTGACAGTCTGCCCAGCGATATCAAAGCCAAAATTCAGAAACAGGTCGACGGTTATCCGGCTCCGGTCGATTTCTATGTGGAGAAACTGGTTGAGGGAATCTCCACCCTGGCTGCCGCCTTCAACGGTAAACCGGTCATCGTGCGCATGTCCGATTTCAAATCGAACGAATACGCGAACCTGATCGGAGGCAAACTCTATGAACCCGAAGAAGAGAATCCGATGATCGGTTTTCGCGGCGCCTCCCGCTATATTTCAGAGAGTTTCAGACCCTGCTTCGAGCTGGAGTGCCGTGCCCTGAAACGGGTACGGGAAGAGATGGGATTCGAGAATGTGGAGATCATGATCCCCTTTGTACGCACCCTGGAGGAGGCAGCCGCTGTCATCCGACTGCTGGAGGAGAACGGTCTTAAGCGGGGTGAAAACGGTTTACGGGTCATCATGATGTGCGAACTGCCCTCAAACGCCGTCCTGGCTGAAGAGTTTCTGGAATTTTTCGACGGCTTCTCCATCGGCTCAAACGATATGACCCAGTTGACCCTTGGATTGGACCGGGACTCCGGCTTGGTGGCCAAGAGCTTTGACGAGCGGGATCCCGCGGTCAAGCGGATGCTCGAGATGGCGATTCAGGCCTGCAATACGGCTGGAAAATATGTCGGCATCTGCGGACAGGGCCCGTCCGACTACCCTGATCTTGCCGAATGGCTGGTTGAGCGTGGTATCCAAAGCGTCTCCCTGAATCCGGATACGGTAATCGATACCTGGCGTCTGCTGGCCGGCCTGGAAAGCTGATCGATCAACCCGGGTGCCGCTCTTGGCGGCACCCGACTCATCCATATAATTCGCCTATAGCAATAAAACCCTGCAGCCCAGCGTATGAAGCGTACCATCTTCTTTCTTGCCGACCACACCGGCATCACAGTCGAAGCCATGGGACGATCGCTGTTGAGTCAATTCGATGGTTTTACCTACGAAACTGTGCATTGGCCTTTTATCGATAGTCTCGACAAGGCCAGGCGGGTGGCGGAGCGAATCAATCAGACGACTATCGAGTCCGAACAGAAGCCGATTGTCTTCACCACCCTGGTGGACCCCCAGATCCGTGACTATTTCAAGCAGCTGGATGTTCCGGTGATGGACTTTTTCGAGACGTTCACTGCCCGCCTGGAGGAGGAGTTGCAACTACCCTCCTCCCATGCCTTGGGTCGTTTTCATACGACTGACAACAACCGCGCCTACGATCAGCGCATCCATGCGGTAAATTTCGCACTGAACAATGATGACGGGGCAGTCACCAGGAATTACACAACCGCCGATCTGATCCTGATCGGGGTATCCCGTGTCGGCAAGACACCCACCTGTCTTTTTCTCGGGTTACAGCACAGTGTTCTGGCGGCGAACTACCCCCTCACGGAAGATGATCTTGAGAATGACCTGTTGCCGAATGTGTTGAATTCTTACCGGGACAAGCTCTATGGGCTGACCATCGATCCACACCAATTACAACGCATTCGGCAGGAACGGCGGCCAGACCGCCGCTACTCATCTCTAGAACAGTGTAAAATGGAGATAAAGCTTGCTGAAGATCTCTATAAGCACTATACAATCCCCTATTTGGATACCACATCCATGTCCATCGAGGAGATTTCCGCCAGGCTTTTACAACATATCAACCGGGCCGCCAAGGTTAATAACGAGTAACCCCCGGTCTTGCCCGGATCCTGGCATGGCAGGAATAATCCCGTGTAAGCTTTACGATAACTGTAGCGGTCACTCACACTGATCCGGCGATCAGAAATTTACTATTTAACTTAAATTACACAACAACACTCATATCTAACTGATTTGTAAGACTATATCTGTGATTAACTGGTTTGTAAGACTGTTTAGGAAGGCACCTGTTCCCATCGCCATCAAATGGACGATCTACATCGGGACACTGATCACGATGGTTATGGGTGTGCTCGGCTGGTTTCTCATCACCCAACAAACCAGGTTCCATATGCGCGAAGTCAAAGGCTTCGGAGAGGTCCTGGTTGAACAACTTGCCCACTCCGCCAGCGAACCCTTGCTGGCGGATGACCAATTCAATCTGCAGGGACTCGTAAGCCGGCAGACACAAAATGACAAGGTGGTCGGCGCAGCGATCGTGCCGAGTGATAAACCATGGATCACATCCGGCAATGTGCCCCACCAGCTCCCCGGCTCCGAAGAGCTGTTACCGATGATCTGGTCCTGGCGCGACGAAGGGAATATCCGGCATCCGGCAATCACTTTTTTCAGCCCCATCAAATTTCGCGATGTCATCGCCGGTCATGCGATGATCACTCTGGATCGGCAGTTCCTTGACCGGAATCAGCAGCGCACAATAGGCATCATCGGTTATGCCACATTTGGACTGATACTGATTGCAGCCATACTCTCCTATGTCCTGAGCAAGCGCTTGAGCAGACCTATCACCCTGCTCGCCCAGGCCGGACAGAAGCCTGAGGCGGGCCTGCTGGTCAGCCCGATGGAGACCGACCGCCATGACGAGATCGGCCAGGTGTATGCCCATTTTGACCGTATGAGCGCGGGACTTCTGGAAAAGCGACAGGTCGAAGATGCCCTGTCACGTTATGTATCACCCGTGGTTGCCGAGAAAATCCTCTCAAATCTGTCGCAACCGCGCCTCGCCAATCAGGAGATGGAAGGCAGTATCCTGTTCTGTGACATAGTGGGTTTCACCCGGCTTTCGGAGGATCTTCCCGCCGATGAGGTGGCCTCCCTGCTGAACCTCTATCTGGGCGCCATTGCCGACTCCGCTCACCGCTGTCGCGGGGTTGTGGATAAATTTATCGGTGACAGCGCCATGATCCTGTTTGGTGTTCACGAAGCGGATAAGGAGCACGGACAGCAGGCAATCCGCTGTGCCTGGCTGATTCAAGCCATGGTGCGCCATATCAATAAAAAGCGCCGTCAGGCGGGCAAGGAACCGATCATGCTTCGGATCGGCATAAACAGCGGTACAATGCTGGCCGGTAATATCGGAATACCCGACCGACTGGAATATACTGTGGTAGGCGATACGGTTAATCTCGCCTCCCGCCTATGCGGCGCAGCACCTGCCGACGGGATCATGATGAGTCAAGCGACGGCGGCATTTCCAGGCGTATCCCATATGGTTGAACTGCACAAACAGCCCACGCTGAAGATACGTGGCAAAAAAAATCTCGTCACACCCTATATTGCGGGAACACCGTCCCGGGAATTCGGTCAATGGTTGTTGCGTACCATGGCTTACATGTTGAAAAAACAGGTTAGATGAAACAACCTTTCAAACTATTCGCAGCCTATCTTTTGTTATCGATGCTTGCGGGTTGCCAATTGATAGAAAGCAAAAAAACCACGCCCGCACCCGTTGAAGAGAATGCACTGGACAAGAGCCGGCAGCTGGCGGCCAAGGGGCGTTATGGTGAGGCCATCAATCTTCTTGACCGTGCCGGTACCAACAGGAATCTGAGCACAGCGTATTCGAAAGAGCTTGAAAGTTTCAGAACCCAGCAAAAGACACTGGAAGAGGAACTGAACGATCAATTGCTCATCAGCAATACTTCTGCATTGAAGAATCAGCTGCCGATTCTTACCAAACTGAGCCAAGCCAGTCCCGATAAACCACACTACGCCACGCTTTTGCAAGAGACCAGGGAAACCCTGCTCAGCATGCAAAAGTCTCTGTCAGAGTGCGCATGGCGCCATTTTAAGCGAAACAATGCCCTCTCCAAGGATTGCCTGACACTCTCCCTGTCGCTGAAACAGGACAAGGCCGACCAAAATCTCATGGAGCATCTGCTCAAGGAGCAGATCCAGTACAAAAAAGAGGCTGCAAAAAAAGAGCAGACCAATCGAGAGCAGAAGTGGAAAAAACGCATCGACATAAACCTGGCGGAGGCCCGGCGACTTGTTGAGAGCGGGCAACTCAAGGAAGCCAGGCGTGCGCTCAAGCGCGTGTTGAAGGAATCGCCCAAGAACGAGACTGCGAAAAAATTACTCGCCGACATCAACCGAACATTGAAGAAATATATAGAAAACCTGCTACTGGCGGGTGACCGACTCTACCGGGACGGCGAGATAGAGAGTGCCAAGGCGACCTGGCGGGCAGCCCTGACACTGGATCCTACGGATCTGCGGGCACGTGAGAAGATACAGCGCGCCCAACGCGTGCTCGACAATCTTGAAAATCTGCGCAAAACCAACGAAGATGGCATAAAGCAGGCATAACTATCTGTTTTTATTTCATTTAACACTATCTGCCCTAGTGTTTACTGCCCCTGCAACACTATCCATACCCATAGCTTGAATGCCATCATCACCCCCCGGTGCTAGAAATCACACGAAAATGGTGGTTCCTGATTGATGATCCGCTATAATCGCGGCCGGCGATTCCTGTCTCACTCACTAGCCGATGTTGAAAAATCAGACTCATCTGTCGCCATAGCCCAGGGCCACAGATATCCGCCTATGACCAAAGAAACGAAACATATCGACACTCTGATAAGGCATCTGATGGGATGGCTCCTGAGTTGTCTCATGCTGCTACCCCTGCCGAGTCATGCACAATCCGGTGATTGGCTGCCTGTCAGCCCGGTTTCGTTCTATGAGTTGGCATCGGCACAAGAGATCCTGCCGCAACAGATCCCTGATCGTTACCCCGGCATATTCGAGCTACAGGAATCCTCAGCCCCCTTCACACAGCAGGACAGGCCCTACGGCTTCGGCAGGGAGCTTAATGACGACAGTCCTGTGGACTATCCCGGTTTGAGACGTGATGCCGCCTATTTTTTCGGTTACCAATTTTTTATTGTGGGGCTGCTGTACGTCATGCCGGAAGATATTTCCGCATGGACTGAAGAGCAAAAAGGGGAATATACCTTCGAAAAGTGGTGGGACAACGTCTCTCACCCCCGTTGGGACCCCGACGAGTGGTATATCAACTACATACTGCATCCCTATTGGGGTATGACCTACTATACCCGTGGCAGGGAGCGGGGATTGTCGGAAACAGGCGCTTTCTGGTTTTCCTTTGCCCTCTCTTCGATCTATGAGTTCGGACTTGAGGCGCTGTTTGAACCCGTCTCCGTGCAGGATGTCATTTTTACCCCAACCGTGGGCGCCTTGCTGGGTTGGTATTTTGAGGAGACCCGTCGCGAGATCAAACAACAATCAACATTCAGTACCTGGGACAAAACCATTCTTATCGCCACCGATCCCCTCGGCACCTTGAATACCATGGTGGATAGTCTGTTCGGCGTCGGGGTTGAGAGCGAGTTGGCGTTGCGCACCTTGTACCAGAGTCCAAATCTCATTGAGTCTTTGCAACCGAACTGGAGAGATCCCCACAGGGCTCACACAGACCCTGTGGTCAAAGACTATCTTGGCATCCAACTTACCTTGCGCTGGCACTGAAGGACGTGATCCGCGGCGTTCAGCTGCGTCTTTCATATTCCCATCTTCAGATTCCGAGCCTGATGCCGGGCTGTCGTCTCAATGTACACGCCGCAGCATCCATGCCGCCAATACCAGAAATAGCAGCAGAGGAAAGAATGCGGCAAACACCCCATTCAGAGAATAGACCACCGCCATATAGGAGAAAGCCCTGTTCAAAAGATAAAAGACAATACCCAGCATGGCGCCGACAAATATGCGTTGTCCCACCCCAACGCTGCGCAGAGAACCGAACACGAAGGGGATACTTAAAAACAACATCACCATCGTCACCAACGGGGTGGTCAGCTTGCCCCAGAACGCCACTTCATAATTGATCGATGCCTGACCGTTCTTCTGCAGATAGTCGATATATCGCCACAGATCCCAGGCAGCCAGCATGTGTGGTTTCACTGTCAGCACATCGAGCGCCGAAGGATCCAGCTCTGCATGCCAGGATTGACGAGATTTCGCAGTTACCGATATACCGGCTTCAGTGAAATCCGTCTGTTTCACATCCTCTATAACCCAACCATCTGACTGATAGCTGGCCCGATCCGCATGTATCGCCCGGAGAAGGCGGGAATCCTCACCATATTCATAGATCGATATATCCGCCAATTGGGAATCCGGGAGAATCTGCCTGATATTGATGAATGTTTTACCGTCACGGGACCAAAATCCGTAACGGGTCTTTAGGCTGATCTGTCCGGACAAGGCCTCATTCTTCATACGTTGTGCCTGTTGTTCCGCTTCGGGAGCCAGATATTCGCCAATCATCACTACAACCGCCAGCACCAAAAGCCCTGTCTTCAGCACCGATAATACAATCCTGGCAATCGAGATACCGGCCGCCCGCATGGCCAGGAGTTCGGAATTACCCGCCAGCACTCCCAATCCGATCAGGCTCCCGAGCAGGGTCGCCAACGGAAAGAGTTCATAACAGTATCGTGGCATGCCCAACAGCACATAGGTGTATGCCATCGATATGGTATATCCCCGTTCAACCTCTTCCAGTTCGGCGACTAATTCAAAAAATCCTATCAGCACCAGCAGCAGCGCCAGGACACCGACGATCCCGACCAATACTGTTTTGCCGATATATCTGTCAAAGAGAGTGATCATGCCCCGCCTCTCAATAATTTCCGCTGTACCCTGCGATAACGGTGAGAATCGGGAATCAGCAGCGACAGCCCGATCAGCGCCAGCATCAAATGCACCCACCAGATTCCCAGCCACTCCGCTGTCGTGCCGTCGATCATCCAATTCTCCGCCACCCCCTGCAGGCTCAGGTAGAGCGTGTAGAGGATAAAGGCCAACACCAAGCGGCCAAAAGGACCTTGGCGGGGCATGGAGCGGCTGAGAGGCAGGCTGAGCAGTGCAAACACCAATAAACCGAGTACTTGTGCGAATCTGACCTGGAATTCAGCTCGATCCCTGATCGACTTGGAGTTCAATAGCGCTTCATTCGAGAGGGATTTGCGGTTGATCTTGGCGACCACTCCTTCGGCCCCCTTTATTCGCAAGCCATAACGTTCAAATTCACTGATCCGGTAGTCCGCCTCCCCGGGTGAACCTTCATATCTGACGCCATCCTCCAATACCAGGTAGCGTTCAGCCGACTCCTCATCGACATATTGATATCCCTGCCTCGCCGTCACCAGGCTCAGAACACCCGCTTTGCGCTGTTGCACGAAGACATTACGCATCCGCCTTTTCTCACTTTCGATCGACTCCACATAGAGCACAAGGTCGCCCCGACTGTATTCGTTGAAGCGCCCGGCACTGATACCGGCCAATTCAGTGGCCTGTCCACGCTGCATGCTGATCAGCTCCGCGCTGAGGCGACTCGCCCAGGGTTGAACATAGAGCGACAACCAGCCCGTCAACAAAGCTATCGGTGTCACCACGAAAATCAGGGAGCGGTAGAGTCGAAGGTCACCGATGCCGCAGGCGGCCAGGGCAACCACCTCGCTATCACGGTACATTCTGCCGATCACATACAGTACGGCAAAGAAAAAGGCTGGTGGAATCAGGCGTGGGACATAGACCACCATCTGCAAGCCGAGCAACTGAAAAAGCAGATTGCTATTGAGATCTCCGGAAGCCACCTCTTTCAGTAATTTGATGAAACTGTTACCAAGCAATATCAATGCGAGTACCAGCAGAATCGCAAACAGCGCCTTGAGCACGTCTCTCAGCAGGTAGCGGTCAATCAGTGTGATCAAATCTAATATCCTGGTCAGCGTTAACTCGATCGATCAGGGACGAAGCTTATGTTCAACGATAACCGCCTGTCCAGAACTGTATAAGGGGATGCTCTCTATATGTCCTGTTCATTCTACTTAGATTACACCACACAAGGTGTTGGGGCCTGTTAACACCAATCCAATCGGCTCTGCTGGGTGCCCCCCAAAGGAAGCACCCTTGGGGCACGCCGGAAAAAGCGCCACTCAGCGCTGCCCGTCATTCATTTGGCATCGCCAAACTTCTCTCCTCGCGCCTTGATTGGTGCTTTTTGAGGTGCAACAGGGCCGATTGGATTAGTGTTAACCGGCCCTATTTAGCTTATGATTGGGTAGACATGAGTCAATCGTTGCCGAGTCGTGATCCTGACTTTTTATAACCCATAATCATTGCTGTCCCATTAACTTTTACAGTAGAGCCAGTTGATTGCAATCATTTGTTTTGTCATTGATTGGGTCTCCTCGTAGTAACGCCATCAGGTCTCGTTTTTCAAACAGGTTCATCTGTAATAATCGCAATATCTGTTGAGCACTTTTTCGGATTTTCGACTGGAACTTGATATAGGCAAGCAACAAATAAACACACAAAGCAATCCAGATTTGTGTCATCACAGCATTCTTACTGGTACCGACAAATGATTTGATTTTCAGGTTCTGTTTGATCCACTTGAAGAACAACTCAATATCCCAACGAGCCTTATAAATCTGTGCAATGGTTTTGGCAGCCAGCTTGAAATTATTCGTCAGAAAAACATAATGCTTGCTGGTTTCAGGATCGCGGTAACCGATACGACGCAACTGAATTGGACACTTCTTTGCTGTGATTGGCCCGGTAAATTCAATGATTTGATCTGATGTCAGTCCTTTGCTTTTAATCACTGGCTGGCGGGATATCACCCGATAAACTGCATTGGACTTTTGACGTGTAACAAAGAAAATGCCTTTTTTATTCAGTTGATTATACCACTCGTAGTCGTTATAGCCTTTATCGAAGGTCACAATACTGCCTTTTGGAAAATTCATCAGCTTGCCAATATTGACTTCATGCTGGTTGCCTTCGGTGACAGCAAAGAACTCGGGTAAATGACCTGAATGGTTGAGTCCAACATGTAATTTTACTGCCGCTTTTGTCGTGCGAAATTCAGCCCATGGAAAAACTGACAGGCATAAATCAACCTGATTACCCCTGAGGCTCAGCTATTGAGCCTGTGGTGCAAGCATAATGGAACCTACTGAATAAAAGAGGATTTCATCATGCCGAGAAATACTATTCAATTTCAAAAAGGTCTTGGTTTGCACGATTTTCTGGAACAATATGGGACCGAGGATCAGTGTCGACAGGCATTGTATGATTTGCGCTGGCCGACGGGCTATGTCTGCCCTGAGTGCGGCAACACAACAGGCTGTGAACTCAAAAAGCGTCAGATATATCAATGTCACAAGTGCCATCATCAGACTTCCCTGACCGCCGGCAGCATCTTCCATGGCACCAAGCTGCCGCTGAGAACGTGGTTTCTTGCGATCTATCTGTTGACCCAACGCAAGAAAAGTATCTCGGCGCTGCAACTTTCCCGCGAAATCGGGGTGAACTACAATACGGCCTGGCGACTCAAGCATAAGTTGATGCAGGTGATGATGGAACGTGAGCGTGGAAAAAAACTGGCCGGTCGCATCGAATTGGATGATGCTTATCTCGGAGGCGAGCAAGCCGGTAAGCGTGGTCGTGGGTCGCGCAACAAAATCCCTTTCGTAGCTGCTGTTGAGACGACGCGGGACGGCAGGCCCATGAAAATTCAACTGCGTCGTGTAAGGGGCTTCCGCAAACGTGAAATCGCCCGCTACGCCCGCTCCTGCTTGATGCCTGGCAGCGAAGTCTTTACCGATGGGCTTTGGTGCTTTAGTGGCGTGACAACCGCTGATTGCCATCATAACCCCATGGTGACGGGTGGTGGGCGCCAAAGTGTCCAGTATTCGTGCTTCAAATGGGTAAACACGATGTTGGGTAATGTCAAAAACAGTCTGTTGGGTACTTTTCATGCGATTCGAGATAAACATGTGTCGCGTTATCTTGCTGAGTTCGAATATCGGTTTAACCGCCGTTTCGATTTACCCGCCATGATTGAACGATTGCTTTTTGCCGCTCTTCGCACTCCACCTATGCCATATCGCCTCTTGAGAATGGCTGAGGTTTAGCCCGCATGTTTCATCCGTTTTTAAATTTAGCCGGTGATATGGCCAAGCTTGGATGGTTTGCCCTCACTGGGAACCAAACCTCTATCAAGCCCTGATTTTCCACCCTCCGGGCAGACTCCCCCTTACCCCCATTGTTGATCAACGTGCCGGGGCAGCACTCTGCCGGGCTATCCCGGCTTGAGTCGTGCCGCCACCTGGAAAAACAGCGCCTGATAGGGATAGGTGCTGGAGAGCAGGAAGCGGATCCGTCGCGTGTTGCGAATGATGACCGCCCCGATCTTGAACAGTTTGAGCCGGATCGTGGTCATCTGTGCACGCGCCAGTTCCGTGCCCTTCAGCGCGAGGCGCCGGATGGCCTCCATCAGCACATAGGCCAGACTGGACAGCAGTAGACGAAACTGATTGGCCCACCAGTAATGCGCGCTGGTGCGATCGGCGAACAGCCCCAGTTGCTGCTCCTTGATTCGGTTCTCCATGTCACCACGGGCGCAGTAGAGGTCATCGTAAAGGCGCTGTTTGTCGCCGGCCAGGTTGGTGACGATGAAGCGTGGATTTGGCCCCTTGTCGGTGACCTCCAGTTTGGCGATCACCTTGCGACGCGTCTTCCAGGTGCTGGCGGCATAGTGAAACTGAAAGAATTCCCGCATCTTCATGCCGGTTCGCTTCGCCAGTTCCTCAACCCACTGCATGGGCTCACGGATACACCGCAGCAAGGCGTCATTCTTGGCGATGCCCACGATATAGCCCACAGCGTTGCGCTCGCACCAGCTGAGCATGTGGTGACGGCAAAAGCCGCTATCGCCCCGAAAGATGATACGCACTTCAGGCCAAGCCCGGCGCAGGCGTTTGACCAACAGCGCCAGAATCGCCCAGGCATGCTTGGGCACATCGATCCGGCTGGGCCGCAGATAACTCACCAGCAGTTGATCGCCACAAAAGACATACAGGGGCAGGAAGCAGTAGTGATCGTAGTAGCCGTGAAAGAAGCGGCCTTCCTGGCGGCCATGCACCGGATCATCCGTGGCGTCGAAATCCAGGATCAGCTCATCGGGTGGTGCATCATATGAGGCAATGAACTGCTCGAGCAGTAGGTTGTGGACATCAACGGCAACCCGGCGATCGACCCGGTTCTCCAGCCGACAAAGTGTCGACTGGCTGCCCAGTACCTCCTCGCGTTCGATCGAGCTCTGTAGGGCCGGGTCGGTGCGTAGTGTCTGATGGTCGTTCAGATCTTCATAACCCAGGCAGAGCCCATAGACTCGCTGGCGCAACAGGCTCAACTGGCTGTGTTCAATATAGCGGGGATCTCGCGGGTCGGGGATGACCGCATCAACCGCCTCGAGCAATCCCAGACGCCTGTCGATCTCACGCAGCAGCAACACGCCGCCGTCCGAGGTGATATCGCCACCGGAAAACTCGGCTTGAACCTTACGGCGTTTTAGGGCTGGAAAATCAAAGGCAGTCTGGGTACAGTTTGTCACAGGCAAAATCCTTTCGATTACAGTGTAAGCAACTGAATTATATCGAAGTATCAGGATTTTGCCTTTTTAATGCGTGAAATATTGGGGTTAGGGGTAATCAGGTAAATCAATGATACTGGCATCCAGGGAATACAGTGGATTCTTAAAACGAAAATCATGCGATGGTGCTTTTGCCTGGCATCGCGTCAACAGTTTGCTAAACAACTCTTCATAAAGCGTGTAAGGCTTGTCATTGTTGATGCGAGATAAACTCGAACGCCTAATCAAACGACTACCCAGGTGATAAAGACGATGCGCCTGTGCCCCGAGATTATCAACCATATCCCGCAAACTGTTTCTACCGGAAAGTTGTCCCATCATCATTGCCACGAACTGGCTCCAGCGGGAGTTTTTACGAAAAGCCCTGCCTGTATGATGTTCTTTTGCCAGTGTTTCAAATTCATGTCTCGAAATCAGTTTCAGCAGTTGCGCAAATACCGTGCTATTATGTGAAATGGCCTGGTTATTCCTTTTGATTCAATGATTTGTTTGCGCTTTTATTTTATCAAAATGTGAATAACCTGGGCCTCCTAAATCTCAGTTAATGGGACAGCAGTGACCCATAATGTATATAAAACATTGCATCGGCTGTCTATCCTACTTATTGATCTGCAACATAAAACAGAGAGGCCATCCATTCCATGGAATACAGCATTAAAACCGGAGATCCCGCCAAGCTTAACACTGCCTGCCTGGTAGTCGGCATCTTCTCCAAGCGTCAACTCTCGCCTTTGGCGCAGCAGCTGGATAAGTCCAGCAAGGGGGCACTGCAACGCATCCTCAAACGCGGTGATATGAATGGAGAGAGCGGACAGCAGTTATTACTCTATGACATTCCCGGTATCCAGGCAGAGCGAATCCTCTTAATCGGGCTGGGTAAACAACGCGATTTCGGCAGAAAACAGTACGCCAAATGTGTCAATGCAGCAGTCAAGAGTCTGAACCAGAAACATGCAATAGAGGCTGTCTGGGGTCTGAGTGAACTTGTAAATGAGGATTTCTCACTGACACAGGCAGTCAGAGAGACCGTGATCAGCGCCGGGTCCGGCCTCTACCAGTTCAACGAAACCAAGAGTGAAGTCAAAAAAAACCAACGCCCGCTAAAACGCCTCGCACTCTTCCTACACGATCGGCGCCACTTAAAAGCAGCGCAGAAGGCGCTCTATCAGGCAGTAGCCATCGCCGATGGCATGGAATTGACCAAAGACCTGGCCAACCTGCCGGGCAATATATGCACTCCTGGCTACCTCGCCGATCAGGCACGAAAACTGGGGCGCAACGACAGCCGCCTTAAAGTGAGGATACTGGATGAAAAGCAGATGGCCAAGTTGGGCATGGGCGCCCTGCTCTCCGTATCCCGTGGCAGTCGACAGCCGGCAAAATTGATAATCATGGAGTATTCGGGAGGAAAACCAGCTGCCAAACCCGTTGTACTGGTTGGAAAAGGGCTAACCTTCGATGCAGGCGGCATATCCCTCAAACCCTCAGCGGCGATGGATGAAATGAAGTATGACATGTGCGGTGGCGCCACGGTCATTGGCGTCGTCAAGGCGGCTATCGCCATGGAGTTACCGATTAATCTGATTGGTGTCGTGCCTGCCTCGGAAAACCTTCCCGACGGAGATGCCAATAAGCCGGGCGATATCGTAACCAGCATGTCCGGTCAAACCATTGAGATACTCAATACCGATGCCGAAGGTCGCCTCATACTCTGCGATGCCCTCACCTATTGCGAACGCTTCAACCCCGCTGCAGTGATTGACATCGCCACACTTACCGGCGCATGCATCGTGGCCCTGGGCAACCAGGCTTCCGGACTAATGTCCAATAATGACTCCCTGGCAAACGAACTGTTGAGCGCCGGGATCGATACTGGTGACCGGGCCTGGCAATTACCCCTGTGGGATGATTACCAGGAACAGCTCGACAGTAATTTCGCCGACATGGCGAATATCGGCGGCAAGGATGCGGGTACAATCACAGCTGCCTGCTTCCTTTCCCGCTACACAAAAAAGTTCAAGTGGGCTCATCTGGATATTGCAGGCACCGCCTGGCGTAGTGGCGCAAATAAAGGCGCCACCGGCAGGCCTGTGGGACTACTCACCCAATTTCTCATAAAGCGTTGTGGCCTGTGATGTTTAACCATAACTTAACTATGGCTTTTTATCCTGATACATCGATCGCACCCAGCCGCTGGCAGCCGGAGATACCATGACGCAAGTCGACTTTTATGTACTCGATGAACGTGCCATGGGAAATCGCTTTACCCTGGCCTGCCGCCTGAGTGAAAAGATCTATCATCAAGGACGTAGGATTTTTATTCATACCGGGTCAGAAGAAGAGTCAAGACATATGAATAGATTGTTATGGACCTTTCGTCAGGGTAGTTTCGTGCCCCATGGAATGGCTAAAGAGTGTAATCCTTTGACCACACCCGTGATTATCAGCCATGATAAGGAGAGTGTTGAAGAAAAGGATGTTCTGATCAATCTTGCGAGTGCTGTACCCAGTTTTTTCAGCAGATTTGATCGCGTTGCGGAGATCGTTGACAAGGAGCCACAGGTCGTAACTGCCGGGAGGGAGCGTTTTCGCTTCTACCGTGACAGGGGCTATCCACTCAACAAGCATGACATAAAATAGATGAGCACAGACGACAGAACACACGATCCGGATTCAGACGTTCCGCTACTGGAAGATGTGGTTTCAATGGATGAGATTGAATCGGAGTATATCGAATTCAGCGATGATGAAGCCGATATAGAGGATAGTGATATCCCTGAGTATGACGAAGAACTGCTATCCATGCGGGATGATATCGCCAAGCAACTCGGTGATGACCTCCGGTCAATCGTTTCCGAAGCGGTGAATATTGCAATTGATGAAGCCACTGACCGTATAAGCCAGATGCTACACGATGAACTCGACAATACTATAACCCATCGAATTCGCAATCTCATTGAACAACGGCTGGAAAAAGAATTCGGACCCCGTCACCAGCACGCAAAAGATGAGCCCGTTCAGGATCCGATTGATCTCTATCAAGATGACAATCTTTAACTGTCTATATCGTTCAGCAAATAGTAAGCATCATGCGTCTCGCAAAACTTGATCATCTGGTGCACAACATCAGAGACATAGAAGACACTGCAGTTTCCTTCTACACATCAGTTCATACGACAACCCAAGACTCGATATACCAATATCTATGAATCATTCAAGTGTTGCAGGAGGCGTTTTTTTCTACTGACATATAGCCATGCACCCAAATAGACACAACATAGCGTCAACAAACTCAAGAATATATTTTCACCAACCGAGTAGTAAGACAAGCCCATGGCCAATCCGAAAGCAATCACAATGATTGCAAATATCGCTACAATTTTGTACTCGGAGTGATTAACCAGTTTTGCACATAAATACCCGGCAAAAGTAGTTATCAGACAACCGGACGCCAAGGCCGCCAACGAGAACTTGGACGTCAATTCCATGGTGGAAAGCTTTGAAGTTATAACTTCAATGGAATCGCCATTTGATGCGAGTATCATGCCGTAAACGATTGATATCATAATTCCGACAAAAATAGTGGCCGTAACATCCACGACAGTTGCGATAAAGACAGCTTTTACTGCAGATCCTTTTTTCTCGATTTGGTTGGTTAAATTCGATTTCGGTGTCCTATAGACATTTTCATCCATCAATACTGTTCCTATATCCGTGTTAGCCCATGTAGGATTAAATACACAGACCTTCAAACAAGCATGTTTCTTGTTTGTTTACAACCAATAATCCACTAACTATGATTGTCGCGTCCCGGTTGATCGCGATTTCCTAACAGACAGAGAGCATCCCCGTTAAAAATGTATCTGAGATCATTGTTTATGTATGCTACAAATCCGTCTCAGTACTCCTTAATATCCTCAAGACAGCCTGAGTGCTTGAATACTATGAATCAGGTTTTTGCGGACAGCCAAATCACGTTACTGTCATCTGTTTCTGAGATAAAATCATCGAACGGTTTAGGGTTGGCTATACCGTACCCCTGACCAAGATCTATACCCACCCGGCGCAATTCCTCAATAATCGCGTCATTTTCAACGAATTCGGCTATGGTCGTCAACCTCATTGTGTCCGCAACCGTTTTTATTGCCTCTACCATTCCTCTGTCAAGAGAGTCTGTATTCATATCTTTTATGAACATCCCGTCGATTTTCAAGAAATCAATGGGTAAGTTCTTTAAATAACCGAAAGAGGAGAGTCCGGAACCAAAATCATCCAATGCGAAACGACACCCCAACTCACGCAGTTCACGTATCATTCTCAAAGCGCTCGAAAGATTTTGAATAGCTGCAGTCTCGGTAACCTCAAAAGTGATTTTTTCCGGTCTAATCCCATACTTTTGCAATAGCTTCTTTACCAACGGCGTAATTCGGCTATGACTGAGCGTGCCACCGGATAAATTGATGAAGCAGTCCGGGTAGTTACTGCTACAGCCTGCCAACAGTCGCATGACTTCCTCAATAACCCAATGATCGATACGCTCTATCAAATCATATCTTTCAGCAGCTGGCAGGAAGGCTCCGGGTGGAATCAGTTCTCCATCCACGGTCCGCATCCTTATTAGAACCTCTACAGCAACAATCAGCTGTTCATCACTGTCAAATTTTACAATTGGCTGAGCATAGAGAACCAGGCGCCCTTCATCCATTGCGCTGTTAATGCGTGAAACCCATTGCATTTCTCCCAATCTGCGTTTAGTTGTCACACTGTCTTTCTCATAGACGATTATACGGTTGCGGCCTGAATCCTTCGCTGAATAGCAAGCGGAATCCGCTGCACTCATCAACTTGGCGATATTCTCGCTATATACATTTATAGGAGAGATGCCGATACTGAGACTGATCCTGAAAGTCTGATTTTCCCAGTAAAAATGGTGCTGTTGAACATCCTCCCTCAGGGAATCGATTCGCTCTATGGCCTGCACCAGCGGACAGTCAATCAATATTGCACTGAATTCATCGCCTCCCACCCGCGCCAGTACATCACTCCCTCTGAAATGTTTGCGCATGAGGCGGCCCAGCTGTCGCAAAAGCTCGTCTCCTGCAACGTGTCCACAGGTATCGTTAACCACCTTGAATTGATCCAGATCCATGAAGCACAGGATATGCTCGCGACCCCGATGTCGCGCCGAATCCAAAGCGCTCTCAAGATGGGTCTCAAATGCACTGCGATTCATCAAATCGGTGAGACTGTCATGATTTGCCTGACGATGCAGTTCTTCCTGCAGTCGGTATTCACGTGTAATATCACGCAATACGATAACCACACCATCAGTCTCTATATCCTGGCTAAAGATCCGAGCCGCAGTAACCTGAACCTGCAGCGCTTCTTTCTCATCTGTTAACAGCGAGACCCGTTCGTTGACAATCTGATTTGGCTTGCTGGTGCGGCATTGTGCCAACAAGCTGTCAATATCCCATTCCTCGCCATCATCCACCAGCCTTACCATGTCAGAAAAATGCCGGCCAATTGCCTGTTCAGCATCTGTGTTGAACAGATTAATCGCCTTATTGTTCAGATAGCTGATCAATCCGTCCATATTGACAGTAATCACGCTGTCACCAATCGACGCCAACGTTATATGAGCCTGATTGCGCTCCTTGCGTAATTCCTTCTCTGCCTTCCGCTGAGCCGTAATATCCTGGATATAGACGTAGACCTCATCAGCAACATCGATCATCTGATAATGCGCAAGCATATGTATTTCACCAATCTTTTTTTCTCCATATATCTGACGCTCTCCGCTAGCGAGACGATCGATGAACATTTTGTGGTTATCCGGCAGTATGCCGATTGGATCTGTGATGTTAAGCCTGCCAAGCAATCTTCTCAGTGCCGGGTTTTTAAATGTTAATTTCCCGTTTAGATTGAATGCCATAATTGGATTTGGGTTTTCGCGAGGATAGGCAGCCAGTTGTATATTTCTGGACTCTGTATCCTTTAACTCTTCAACCATCAATGTGAGCAGGTTTGCCTTGTGACGGCGAGTCAGGAAAAGATAGATTAGAAGTGCAAACAGACCGGTTAGCGAAAAAACCGCCAGTGCGACCCTTATCCCCTGTTTCAGAGTATGCTTGTATGTGCCTTCGAGACTGACGGCCAATGTCAATTTTGCCAGGCCGCGGTATGAGTATGGTACATCCTGTTCAAGAATATACCGTCGGACAGATGATTCAACAGGGCCATAGCCCGCAATAATGAATCCGTTTCGTGATACCAACTTTATCTCATCGACCTCGCTATACTTGGCAGCCCATTGATTGATGATTTTGGATAAGGATTCATAGTTGCCTTTCTGGAGTTCCGCCTCTGCAATCGAAGCAATGATCTCCATCTGACCCTTTGCCAGTTCTTCAGTGAACGTCACATGCTGGTGATGCTCATTCCTTAACACAATCCCTGATACCAGCGCCAGAAGCAGAAAAAAAATAATGCTCACCAACACTACCCACACCAGGGTTGGCGCATGCTGGTCCTTGCTCACTTGACCACGCCCCTGGCTCGCAATCCGGTAATAACCTCTCTGAGCTTTTGATAATCATCCTCTTCTACACTAACCAGGGCTGTCGCAGTTTTTTTGATGGGGTAGAGTACCCGACTGGTTTCAGGATTGTCGGTGGTCAGGCTCAGCAAGTGCTGCCGCAGCAACCTAACCTTATCGGGATTTGCGCCGGCTGGAGCAATGAAGAGATGTTCTGATATCTCAGGTGTGGTAGCGATAGCGACAATCCCTTTGTGATGATATTTGTCAAACACCGCTTCTTTTACAGCGCCCGCATCGACGTCACCAGCAAGCACAGCTAGCGCAACATTGTCATGGCTACTGTAAAAATTATAACTTGCGAAATCTTCGACATCGATACCCGCTTCAAATATCATCTGTCGAGGTACAAGATGACTCATCGTGGAGGATGAACTGCCGAATGCGAAATGGCGTCCCTTGAGATCCATAAGGGTACGTATATCGCTACCCTCTCTGGTAAAAATCTTTCCAGTAAATGTGGACTTCCCATCGATCTCCAATCTAGCCAACAGATATGGAACAAAATCCATATCCTTTAGTTGCACAAGAAGCGCCGGACCGATGTATGCCAGATCCAACTGCCCCTGAATTATTGCATTTATGTGAGACTCATAGGACTCCCCGATTCGCACCTCGACAGGTTGCCTTATGCGTTGGCTCAGAAACTCCGTCAATGGGGTGAACATCTCACGGATTTCATCATGGGAACGATAGGGGTGGATGCCGAGAATCAGTGAATCTGTACTATGCGCTGTGGCAGAAATACCGACAAAGAAGACGGCGGCCATCCAAACCAGCCGCCCTATCTCCAGTCTGCTCCTTTGTACCTTTTGCATGTGCTCCCGACCCCGGGTTCAGGTTTTCCTGGTTACCTTAATCCATAACCCCAATCCTACTGTTTATAAGGGGGTTATTAAGCATATCCTAGTCCAATCCTGTTAATCCACCTTAATGAAAGCGGCGACCGAACCTCAATTGGGTCCCATGTGAAGCAGCTTCTGTTCTTTTCTGCTCCGTTTGATGATTTTTCTGCAGATTTTCTTGTCCAGAAGCGCCATGATCTCGAGATCTATTACATCTGCTCCGCTGCAATCACCGTCGCGACGAAGATTTGCCGCCAAGCGCTCAAGTTCCCGGATGCTGCCTTTAACCCGCCTGCGATTACGATTAATTATCGCCGTACCCATTCTGATCTGCCGATCAAGATCATCGGCAGTAAGTAGAGTATGAGTTCCATTTTCATTCAGCATATCGGTCACCAAATTTTGGTTGTTTTCACAATCTTGTTGTCATCGATACTACTGCATCAGTCAAAAGCGAATCTTTAAATTAACTATAAGCCTTTAATTTTAAACAGAAAGTGATATATGACACTGGAAGACAGTGGAAAATGCACACCTGGCTGAACTTGTGGGGGTATGGCCATTTAGCCATTTGTGGGTAGAAATATATCTGTCCTGCGGCGCTGCGCGCCTGGTCGAACGAAGGGTTTGAATCAAATCCTCCCTATCCGCCAAATAAAAGGGAGCCCTGGTAGGGTCCCCTTTTATTTGGCGGAGAGCTAGGCGTTCGGAATATTGTGATATATCAGTATATTAACTCTTATTATTCAAGAAGTTATTATCGAAGTTTACTTGCAAAAATGAGGCATAACGTATCCACAGTGAGGCCTCTACCTTGACAACTATATGATATATTCTTATATATATGAATATATCTTATGCACGCTGGAGGTACAGTAATGGCCCAAGCAAAGACACAGACATTGAGTCTTGGTGATCATTGGAACAGTTTTATTGAAAGCCATGTTGGAAACAATCGACGTTACGCTACAGCTAGCGAGCTGGTGCGGGACTCGTTAAGACTTCTTGAAGAGCAGGAAGCTAATTCTAAACTGGAAAACTTGCGCCAAGCCCTGATAGAGGGTGAAGAAAGTGGTGATGCTGGTGAGCTGGATATGAGCACTATCAGGCAGGAAGCAAAGAAAGAAGCAGGCTTAACTTAGCCTATGCATAAAATTCATCAGCAGATAAAAGCACGCAGAGACCTTAAAAATATCTGGCTTTACAGCTATGAGAATTTTGGCATTGATCAGGCAGACAAATACTTTGATGATTTAGAATCTGCTATGGAAACCATACAGGACAACCCACTGATTGGCGTTTCCTGTGACTATATCAGAGCAGGTTATCGCCAGTATAAAGTCAACGAACACTATATCTTCTATCGCATTACCAAGAAGACTATCCATATAGTTCGAGTGCTACACGACACCATGCAAACCAGGAATCATTTATAGGCTTACTACCATAAATGACAAACGGGATAGGGAGTAACCCCCTATCCCGTTTGTTTGTCTGGAATTCCACATTTTTATCACAAAATTCCGGACGCCTATGGCGGAGAGAGAGTCCGCCAAACTGCACAGCAACCACATAAACGGGTCCCCACTTACCCATTATTTATTTTTATACATTTCTTTATTCAAGACCTTACGCCTCTTTGGCGCCCAATTATAGCTCCCAAAACGACCATTTCATTAACAATCACTAAAATCACCCTGTTTTCCTCGATAAAAAAGGGGATACAATCGCCATCCGCAAATACCAACGACAATCTCAGCATGGCAATCCATATTCTCTCTAACCCGCATGTTTCATCCGTTTTTAAATTTAGCCGGTGATATGGCCAAGCTTGGATGGTTTGCCCTCACTGGGAACCAAACCTCTATCAAGCCCTGATTTTCCACCCTCCGGGCAGACTCCCCCTTACCCCCATTGTTGATCAACGTGCCGGGGCAGCACTCTGCCGGGCTATCCCGGCTTGAGTCGTGCCGCCACCTGGAAAAACAGCGCCTGATAGGGATAGGTGCTGGAGAGCAGGAAGCGGATCCGTCGCGTGTTGCGAATGATGACCGCCCCGATCTTGAACAGTTTGAGCCGGATCGTGGTCATCTGTGCACGCGCCAGTTCCGTGCCCTTCAGCGCGAGGCGCCGGATGGCCTCCATCAGCACATAGGCCAGACTGGACAGCAGTAGACGAAACTGATTGGCCCACCAGTAATGCGCGCTGGTGCGATCGGCGAACAGCCCCAGTTGCTGCTCCTTGATTCGGTTCTCCATGTCACCACGGGCGCAGTAGAGGTCATCGTAAAGGCGCTGTTTGTCGCCGGCCAGGTTGGTGACGATGAAGCGTGGATTTGGCCCCTTGTCGGTGACCTCCAGTTTGGCGATCACCTTGCGACGCGTCTTCCAGGTGCTGGCGGCATAGTGAAACTGAAAGAATTCCCGCATCTTCATGCTGGTTCGCTTCGCCAGTTCCTCAACCCACTGCATGGGCTCACGGATACACCGCAGCAAGGCGTCATTCTTGGCGATGCCCACGATATAGCCCACAGCGTTGCGCTCGCACCAGCTGAGCATGTGGTGACGGCAAAAGCCGCTATCGCCCCGAAAGATGATACGCACTTCAGGCCAAGCCCGGCGCAGGCGTTTGACCAACAGCGCCAGAATCGCCCAGGCATGCTTGGGCGCATCGATCCGGCTGGGCCGCAGATAACTCACCAGCAGTTGATCGCCACAAAAGACATACAGGGGCAGGAAGCAGTAGTGATCGTAGTAGCCGTGAAAGAAGCGGCCTTCCTGGCGGCCATGCACCGGATCATCCGTGGCGTCGAAATCCAGGATCAGCTCATCGGGTGGTGCATCATATGAGGCAATGAACTGCTCGAGCAGTAGGTTGTGGACATCAACGGCAACCCGGCGATCGACCCGGTTCTCCAGCCGACAAAGTGTCGACTGGCTGCCCAGTACCTCCTCGCGTTCGATCGAGCTCTGTAGGGCCGGGTCGGTGCGTAGTGTCTGATGGTCGTTCAGATTTTCATAACCCAGGCAGAGCCCATAGACTCGCTGGCGCAACAGGCTCAACTGGCTGTGTTCAATATAGCGGGGATCTCGCGGGTCGGGGATGACCGCATCAACCGCCTCGAGCAATCCCAGACGCCTGTCGATCTCACGCAGCAGCAACACGCCGCCGTCCGAGGTGATATCGCCACCGGAAAACTCGGCTTGAACCTTACGGCGTTTTAGCCCGGATATTTCATCCATTTGCCGATACTGGCACGAGGAGAAGGCCGGGACGAGAAACAGGATGATACCGGCTCCAAACGCCCCGATTTCTGGCTGACAGGCACAGCTTCCCCTTACCCCGTTATTTATCAACGTGCCGGGGCAGCACTCATCGCGTGCTATCCTGGCTCCAGCCGTTCGGCCACACTGAAGAACAATGCCTGGTAAGGAAAGACACTGGAGAGCAGGAAGCGGACACGCCGGGTATTGCGTATCACCACCGCACCCACTTTGAGTAGTTTAACCCGCATGTTTCATCCGTTTTTAAATTTAGCCGGTGATATGGCCAAGCTTGGATGGTTTGCCCTCACTGGGAACCAAACCTCTATCAAGCCCTGATTTTCCACCCTCCGGGCAGACTCCCCCTTACCCCCATTGTTGATCAACGTGCCGGGGCAGCACTCTGCCGGGCTATCCCGGCTTGAGTCGTGCCGCCACCTGGAAAAACAGCGCCTGATAGGGATAGGTGCTGGAGAGCAGGAAGCGGATCCGTCGCGTGTTGCGAATGATGACCGCCCCGATCTTGAACAGTTTGAGCCGGATCGTGGTCATCTGTGCACGCGCCAGTTCCGTGCCCTTCAGCGCGAGGCGCCGGATGGCCTCCATCAGCACATAGGCCAGACTGGACAGCAGTAGACGAAACTGATTGGCCCACCAGTAATGCGCGCTGGTGCGATCGGCGAACAGCCCCAGTTGCTGCTCCTTGATTCGGTTCTCCATGTCACCACGGGCGCAGTAGAGGTCATCGTAAAGGCGCTGTTTGTCGCCGGCCAGGTTGGTGACGATGAAGCGTGGATTTGGCCCCTTGTCGGTGACCTCCAGTTTGGCGATCACCTTGCGACGCGTCTTCCAGGTGCTGGCGGCATAGTGAAACTGAAAGAATTTCCGCATCTTCATGCCGGTTCGCTTCGCCAGTTCCTCAACCCACTGCATGGGCTCACGGATACACCGCAGCAAGGCGTCATTCTTGGCGATGCCCACGATATAGCCCACAGCGTTGCGCTCGCACCAGCTGAGCATGTGGTGACGGCAAAAGCCGCTATCGCCCCGAAAGATGATACGCACTTCAGGCCAAGCCCGGCGCAGGCGTTTGACCAACAGCGCCAGAATCGCCCAGGCATGCTTGGGCGCATCGATCCGGCTGGGCCGCAGATAACCCACCAGCAGTTGATCGCCACAAAAGACATACAGGGGCAGGAAGCAGTAGTGATCGTAGTAGCCGTGAAAGAAGCGGCCTTCCTGGCGGCCATGCACCGGATCATCCGTGGCGTCGAAATCCAGGATCAGCTCATCGGGTGGTGCATCATATGAGGCAATGAACTGCTCGAGCAGTAGGTTGTGGACATCAACGGCAACCCGGCGATCGACCCGGTTCTCCAGCCGACAAAGTGTCGACTGGCTGCCCAGTACCTCCTCGCGTTCGATCGAGCTCTGTAGGGCCGGGTCGGTGCGTAGTGTCTGATGGTCGTTCAGATCTTCATAACCCAGGCAGAGCCCATAGACTCGCTGGCGCAACAGGCTCAACTGGCTGTGTTCAATATAGCGGGGATCTCGCGGGTCGGGGATGACCGCATCAACCGCCTCGAGCAATCCCAGACGCCTGTCGATCTCACGCAGCAGCAACACGCCGCCGTCCGAGGTGATATCGCCACCGGAAAACTCGGCTTGAACCTTACGGCGTTTTAGGGCTGGAAAATCAAAGGCAGTCTGGGTGCAGTTTGTCACAGGCAAAATCCTTTCGATTACAGTGTAAGCAACTGAATTATATCGAAGTATCAGGATTTTGCCTTTTTAATGCGTGAAATATTGGGGTTAAGCCGCAGCGTGCCGACCTGGGTCTTGGCCAGTTCTGTACCCTGTAAGGCCAAGCGGCGAATCGCTTCCATCAACACATAGGCCAGGCTCGACAGCAGCAAGCGAAACTGATTGGTCCACCAATGATGTGCACTGGTGCGATCAGCAAACAGCCCCAGCTGTTGTTCCTTGATGCGGTTTTCCATCTCGCCCCGCGCACAATAGACGTCGTCGTAAAGGGTTTGGGCATCGCCGTTGAGGTTGGTGACGACAAATCGGGGATTACGCCCTCGCTCACTCACCTCCAGCTTGGCGATCACCGCGCGTCGACGGCGCCAGCTGCGTGCACCGTAGCGCAGGCCAAGGAAGACGCGTTGCTTCTGTCCGTTGGCCTTGAAGCATTGCTCGACTGCAGTGAAGTCTTCCTCGATCATCCGTTGCAGGCGGTGGTTGCGCGCCAGGCCTACGATGTAGCCAATGCCATGGCGTTCACACCAGCGCAGCATGCGGTGACGACAGAAGCCCGAGTCGGCTCTCAGGATGATCCGCACCGCCGGCCACGCCTGACGCAAGCGTTTGACCAGCAGGGCGAGGATCGCCCACGCATGTTTCGCCCCGTCGATCTTGCTCGGGCGCAAATAGCTGACCAGCAGTTGTTCGCCGCAAAACACGTACAACGGGAGAAAGCAGTAGTTATCGTAGTAACCGTGGAAGAAGCGGCCTTCCTGCAGGCCGTGAACCCGGTCATCGGTGGCGTCGAAGTCCAGGATCAACTCCTCGGGTGGCTCGGCAAACGAGGCGATGAACTGCTCGATCAGGACCTGATGGATCGCGACAGCGGTTGCCCGATCTGACCGATTCTCCAAGCGACAGAGCGTGGGTGAACTGCCCAGTGCCTGATCCTGTTCCACGGCCGTCTGAAAGGCCAAATCTTGTCGCAGACTGTCGTGATCGTTGAGGTCTTCATAGCCCTGGCACAGGGCATAGACCCGCTGGCGTAGTAGAGAAATCTGATCATGTTGCACATAGCGGCCATCGCGTGGATCAGCGAGAGTGTCATTGACGGCTTCAAGCAATCCCAGCCGTCGGTCCGCTTGTCGTAGCAACAACACGCCGCCATCACTGCTGATATCACCACCGGAAAAATCCGCTTCAACCTGGCGGCGTTTTACCGCTGGAAAAGCAAAACGACCTTGGGTACATTCTGTCACAGGCAAAACCTCGTTCAATTTCAGCCTAAGTAACTGAATTCTATTGAACTACACGGGTTTTACCCTCTTTATTTGTGAAATATTCGGGTTAGGGCTGGAAAATCAAAGGCAGTCTGGGTACAGTTTGTCACAGGCAAAATCCTTTCGATTACAGTGTAAGCAACTGAATTATATCGAAGTATCAGGATTTTGCCTTTTTAATGCGTGAAATATTGGGGCTAAACAGAAAATCCAAAGAGCTGTCAAAAAAGGAACCCCACGAAGACTCAATGACGGGGGCGGACTCCGATTAAAAATTACCTCGCCCGGATCAGCCTGTTGGGAATTTCGCTTCACCTTCAAAAGTAAACAATATGACATGGGACTGGGTCGCTTCTCCGACGTTGACATCGATCAAGCACGCATACAGGCCTACCTTTACCGGACATTAGCCAAAAATGGCACTTGTCCCATCACCTACCGCGAACAGCAGCGCCAAAAAAACATCAGGGCCTCCGAACAAGCCAAAGAAATCCTGTCCAAACGTAAAACGATTCCCTCATTCCGCTCCTACGCCAATGACTTCATCGAATTCAGAAAAAAACACTGGAAAAACAAAAAACACGCTCAACAGTGGACAAACACCCTCAACACCTATGCCATGCCCTTCATCGGCGATAAACCCATCGATACCATCTCCATCGAGGACATCATCAAAATCCTCCAACCCATCTGGCATTCCATACCCATAACCGCCGAACGCCTCCGTGGCCGTATCGAGACTATCCTCACCGCTGCCTATACCCAGCATCAACTCGAGATCGCCAATCCCGCTCGCTACAAAAACCACCTAAATGCTATATTCACTAGCCCCAATATTTCACGCATTAAAAAGGCAAAATCCTGATACTTCGATATAATTCAGTTGCTTACACTGTAATCGAAAGGATTTTGCCTGTGACAAACTGTACCCAGACTGCCTTTGATTTTCCAGCCCTAAAACGCCGTAAGGTTCAAGCCGAGTTTTCCGGTGGCGATATCACCTCGGACGGCGGCGTGTTGCTGCTGCGTGAGATCGACAGGCGTCTGGGATTGCTCGAGGCGGTTGATGCGGTCATCCCCGACCCGCGAGATCCCCGCTATATTGAACACAGCCAGTTGAGCCTGTTGCGCCAGCGAGTCTATGGGCTCTGCCTGGGTTATGAAGATCTGAACGACCATCAGACACTACGCACCGACCCGGCCCTACAGAGCTCGATCGAACGCGAGGAGGTACTGGGCAGCCAGTCGACACTTTGTCGGCTGGAGAACCGGGTCGATCGCCGGGTTGCCGTTGATGTCCACAACCTACTGCTCGAGCAGTTCATTGCCTCATATGATGCACCACCCGATGAGCTGATCCTGGATTTCGACGCCACGGATGATCCGGTGCATGGCCGCCAGGAAGGCCGCTTCTTTCACGGCTACTACGATCACTACTGCTTCCTGCCCCTGTATGTCTTTTGTGGCGATCAACTGCTGGTGAGTTATCTGCGGCCCAGCCGGATCGATGCGCCCAAGCATGCCTGGGCGATTCTGGCGCTGTTGGTCAAACGCCTGCGCCGGGCTTGGCCTGAAGTGCGTATCATCTTTCGGGGCGATAGCGGCTTTTGCCGTCACCACATGCTCAGCTGGTGCGAGCGCAACGCTGTGGGCTATATCGTGGGCATCGCCAAGAATGACGCCTTGCTGCGGTGTATCCGTGAGCCCATGCAGTGGGTTGAGGAACTGGCGAAGCGAACCGGCATGAAGATGCGGGAATTCTTTCAGTTTCACTATGCCGCCAGCACCTGGAAGACGCGTCGCAAGGTGATCGCCAAACTGGAGGTCACCGACAAGGGGCCAAATCCACGCTTCATCGTCACCAACCTGGCCGGCGACAAACAGCGCCTTTACGATGACCTCTACTGCGCCCGTGGTGACATGGAGAACCGAATCAAGGAGCAGCAACTGGGGCTGTTCGCCGATCGCACCAGCGCGCATTACTGGTGGGCCAATCAGTTTCGTCTACTGCTGTCCAGTCTGGCCTATGTGCTGATGGAGGCCATCCGGCGCCTCGCGCTGAAGGGCACGGAACTGGCGCGTGCACAGATGACCACGATCCGGCTCAAACTGTTCAAGATCGGGGCGGTCATCATTCGCAACACGCGACGGATCCGCTTCCTGCTCTCCAGCACCTATCCCTATCAGGCGCTGTTTTTCCAGGTGGCGGCACGACTCAAGCCGGGATAGCCCGGCAGAGTGCTGCCCCGGCACGTTGATCAACAATGGGGGTAAGGGGGAGTCTGCCCGGAGGGTGGAAAATCAGGGCTTGATAGAGGTTTGGTTCCCAGTGAGGGCAAACCATCCAAGCTTGGCCATATCACCGGCTAAATTTAAAAACGGATGAAACATGCGGGCTAGACAACGTAAAAGCACTCAACCACATTTCCCTAGCGTGCCTTATGATCAGGTCCCCGCTTTTTTCACAACCCTCTGCCAGAAAAAATGCATCTCCAGTCAAGCCTTGAGATTCCTGATTCTTACCGGCGCTCGAACCTCCGAAGTGCTCAACGCCACCTGGAATGAAATCGATCTCAGACGACGCACCTGGACTATCCACGCCGATAGAATGAAATCAAACAAGCAACACTGCGTGCCCCTCTCTAACCAAGCCATTTCCCTGCTCAGGAGCCTCCCATACCAGAAAAATTGCCCCTATCTCTTCCCCAGCCCCCAAAAAAAAGAAGAGGAAACCTCCAAGCCCCTATCGGGGATGGCGCTACTGCAACTCTTGCGAAACATGGGCTATACCCGCAAGGGACCAAAGCCACATTGCGTGCCCCACGGCTTCCGTGGCAGCCTCCGAACCTGGCTCACCGAGGTCACCGACTGCTCATATGAAGTAGCCGAAAAAATCCTCGCTCACACCATACCGACCCCGCTCTATGACGCTTACCAAAAGGGAGATATCTTGGACAAACGACGATATTTCATGCAGCAATGGGGCGATCACTGCACAGAAGAAGGACCCGAAGTTGTGGGGGGCTATGGACTCCCGACAAGCGCTCATGAACCTGCGCCTCCTCGGCGCAGAACCCTAAACGCTTCTCGCGAGTTACTATTTTTAGTAGAATAACGGGAGTCCTTATCTGATTACTGACAACCCCGATGACCCTATACTCTTTACTCCTTACCGCCCTACATTCTATCCTCAAGCGCTTCTCTAGATGCAAGACAAAACCGAAGCCGGCCAGGCAAGACAGACACACATTTACTCGCCGGGTGGGCGAAACCCTGATGATTGGAGATGAGGTCACGATTACTGCACTGGGGGTTAAGGAAAATTGTGTGCGTTTTGGTGTGAATGCACCAGCCAACATAACCGTGCACCGGGAAGAATTCTACAAAAAAACAAAAGATCAAGTCGAAAAACCGACTGTTATCTCAACATAAAACGACCCAGTCGCGCTCGCCAGCCCGCACGATAAACGCCTGCCCGTTGCTTCGCATTCTTTATGAAAGCTTTCGTACCTTTAAGTGCGTTTTTCACCTCCTCACGCACGGTTTTCTTCAGTAGGTCTCTTCCCTTCCTCATCTCCTTGATGCGCCTGACCTCCGATGAGAGGTCCTGTTCAGCGCGTTCGATCTCCGCTCGCCCGTCCCGCCAACGCTGATCAAATTTGATCGCCCGGTCCGACTCTCTTTGGGGGCGATATTTATCCCGATTGGCCCGCTTCGACTCTCCCCCACCCCCTACGCGCTTCAACTCAGTCTCTTCGGACGCCACGGGCTCCTTCTGTATCCATTTCAAGTCCTCGCGTAATTCATTTCTCAGTCCCTTGATAAGATTGCGACTTGTTTTGATATTTTCATGCGCTTCAGCCCGATTGTAGCGGAACACCTCATCGATATGTTTCGAGGCCGCCTTCCCGGCGTTCTTGAACATTTTCTTCGTGTTCTTTTCCGCCTCATTCAACCGCTTGTTCAACCGCTTTAGCTGATCCAAATCAGCGGAGGAGCCAGGCTCAACCCTCGTGCTTCCCGTTCTGATAATCGCCACCTCCTTGTTCAGCGTGTCGACCGTATCGATACCACCCTTGATGTTTTTGAACAGCTCCTCGGGCTTGATCGATTTTCCACCCAATGAGGGCACTGAATGGACTTTATCCGACGTAAGGAATGGCGGGCTAGCACTAAAAGCATCCCCATTGAGAACCGCCTCGATCTGCCTAATAGGACGGGCCACCCTGTAGGCATCTTTCAGCGCGCTACCGCTATTGATGCTCTCGACTGTGGGATAACGGGGCGATACGTTCTCGGTCGGTTTAACCGACAAAGCCTTACTCGCCTTTGCCTTCATCCCCGATTTGAATTCTTCTATCGGCGCCGGTGTAAACTTCGTGCCGGGCGCAATACTCTCCATTTGAAGCCTGAGGTCGTGCTTTACCAGTTCGTCATACACATCATATTTAGGACCAAATGACTTTAGTCCGATGGATGATTTCTTCGTGACACTAAAGGGGGTCTCTTTGACACCCGCCTCAGAAGACGAACCACCGCCCACGACTCGACCCGCCGACCCCATCTCCTTCAGCTCAATCCCCTCCTTGGGTGACGTCCCTTTCCCGCCCGTCCGAGACTTAACCCCGCCTTTTCTCTCTTGAGCCATTTTCGGGGACGATGGGGGCCCGTAGATACCATGCTTGGTTATCTGCCCCGCCGCCTTTGTAAATCGCTTAATGCTCGCAACGCTCGGTTGCAGCGACTTCGGCAACTTAAAATTCTTGGGAAGTGTCTGGGCTCTTCGTAAGAACCTGCCCGGGGAATAAGGGCTTTTACTCTTCGCTGGTTTCGGTGGGGATAGCTGCTTCCCTGGCATCTTCACTGACCTCCCTGTCAGATGAAAAGAAATCTTGATACTGCGCCTGCGTCTCTGGATCCTCACTCACAGGCAATCGACCGTCGTAGCGTTCCTTGTGTCGGCCGATCACATCCAGCGGCTCGCACAACAGCGCTTCATAAAGGTCATCCCAGGCACCTTGACCATGCCAGGGCAGCAAAGCCAACTGCGGCGCTAACCGCCATTCCATCGCCAAACGCAGTTCCTGCAACACCTTCAAACCGACCGCGTCCAGCGACTTATCCGGCATTGTCCAGAGATCCGGTTCCGTCGTCTCCAGCGAAATCCAGTCCGTCACAATGCCTAATGGGGTATACTGGTGTACTTCCTCGAGTACCGTCATCACCGGCTTGACTTGTTTATCCAGCGCCGTGGACACCGACTCCGAGGACATCGCCGCACTCATGCCCATCAATAGTGCGAAAGACATAGACACTCCTTGTCATGAGGGATTCCTTACATGGATGTAAGTATATCAAAGATCATTGTCCACTGTTCCGATACACCGGATCACTGGGACATCGGCGCTAAAGAAATTCATGCCTGGCACCTAGCGCCTCCCTTCAACTTCGATGGCATCGGCTATCATCGGGTTATCCGGCGGGACGGTACCATCGAGCACGGCCGACCCGATTACTGGTCCGGCGCCCATTGCAAGGGCCACAACACCGGCTCACTCGGCGTTTGCCTCATCGGACAAACACAATTCACCGCCGCCCAAATGGATAGCCTCGACACGTTGATTCAACAATGGCGGCGACAATACCCCACCATTAAATCCATCGCCGGACACCGGGACTATAACCCAGGAAAAACCTGTCCAAACTTCGACGTCAATCAATGGCTAAAAGTGCGAAAACTCGACGGCACGCATCACTCTGGGAAAAACCATGGACCGCCTCCTACTGGCTTGGCACGATGATCTCCTGATACAAGCACTCATACTCATCACAACCTTGGTCTCCGGATCCATCACCGGCTACTACGCCCACATCCATGACGCCACCGACAACCAAGTAAGCTGGCTCGGCTATCTCCGCTATTTCATCGGCTCCGTCTTCTCCGGCATCGGCGCCTTCTTCCTCGCCGAGAGCTTCGAGTGGCACAACAAAATGGGCTTCCTCCTCTACGCCTACGGCTGCTACATGGGGCCCTATATGGCCAAGCAATTCGAAAACATCATCAGCAACCTCATCACCAAAACCGCCCAATGGCGCACAAAAGATAAATAACCCCTTGCCTAACAAAAAAACGCAATGCTATCTTGTAGGAATGCATTTCGAAGGTGCGGGGATGATCAAAAACACAATCGTTCGAGTCATCATGGGCTTGTGCGGACTACTTCTGGTGGCCGCCGCAACGCCACTCAACGCCCGTGATGCCGCACTGCCGCCCGGCGCGGACTTCCAGGCAGGCTTTCAAGGAGCAACAAGCAGTCATCATCGGGAGAAGCGGGGTCTGCTCAGCTTATTAAAAGACCCTTGGCTACTGAGTGTTCCTGGCTCGCGTTTAGCAAAAAGCTATTCGCCGCGTACGAAAGAAAAATATGGCTTCTACAACGGCTATTTCTATACCCCTAAAGCACGTAAACGCATCCTGGGCGACACACTGGGAGAGCTTCCTCCAGACGAGAGGATCGCCCTAGCAGTGGCCGATCAGATCATCAAATTCGGTGCTACCATCAAGGACAAGAGTGGGTTTCAGATGAAGTATATAAGAGAGAAAGGCCAAGTTCTTCTTCAAACACCGAAAGTAGGATCAAGATTGCCCACCGTATTGATGATACTCCCCCCAAAGCGCATATCATGACGATTTCACGCAAAGGACTAATCAAACCTTAATGGGAAGAATGATGAAGAAAAGAACGCTCTATGAGTTAACGTTTCAAAATCGAAGTCGTATCGAAAAAAGCGAAAAAGCCGGCTGTATTTCGTGCCATACAATATTCCCGGCCTCCGAGGCCCTTGAGGCCAAATGCTTCTGGGAGAAAGCACTTAATGATGAAGAGCATGGGATATCTTTTCGGAAGGAGAAGGAAGACGTGTACTGCCCCAACCCCAAATGCGGCGAATATAATTGTGTTGTCGGTGATGCCGATCTACCCGATTTTGTTTCATTTAAGCGCATCGTGGAAAATGCATATAGCGAAGATGTGGTTGCTATTGAGTTCGCGGACATCGACATAGAGCACCCAGCAAAATATAAGGGTAAGCTCTATATCGCCCGGACTCGAGGTGTTGGCCTGCCTAATGATTCCTATATCTACGTCCTCTTAACCGAACAAGAGCCTAGGACTGAACCCGCTATAGTCAATGAAGAGGGTTTTGTGATTTCCTCAGAATTCCCGTCCGATGTAGAGGGGGATGATGTGCTTACCTCTAATACGATTGTGATTACCAATGCATTCGAGTGCGAGGTAAAGGGTAAAGAAATGGAACTCACGTTGTACCCCTATGAGCGTTTCGACAACCACCAAGAAATAAGGGGGGTTGCGGAACGTCTGTACGGTGTAAAAAGCGCTGATTGGAGACCCTTAAATCCAGAGTTCCCCCCCCCCATCTTTCCTGATGATTAACTCCCAGGCGATGATGGATAAACAGCCCCCTTGGGCCGAGGCCGCTTCAGGCGGCCACTGGCCAGCCAGTCCTCGATCTCATCCGCTGTCACACGCTTGACCTCGACCACCACCGGATGACCGATCAGCGCTTGCGCTTCTAGCTCGATCCAAAGCCCGTCCGATGCCTCCGGCTCATGCCAGTACACCCCCGCACGCTGCAACTCGGGGGAAGCCACATAATATGGCTCGCCATCGGCCAACGCCCCCAGCACCACGTCCATCTGACCTTTGATGCTCGGACCCGGCACAAACTCCAGCACCTGCTGATACCCCGCTTTTCCAAACAGCGTCCCCCGGTAGACGTGGTAATGTTCCTCACGCGTAATGATTTTTACAATATTGTCAGCATCGACCGCATCAAACGCCAACAAGGCTAACCCGGATATTTCATCCATTTGCCGATACTGGCACGAGGAGAAGGCCGGGACGAGAAACAGGATGATACCGGCTCCAAACGCCCCGATTTCTGGCTGACAGGCACAGCTTCCCCTTACCCCGTTATTTATCAACGTGCCGGGGCAGCACTCATCGCGTGCTATCCTGGCTCCAGCCGTTCGGCCACACTGAAGAACAATGCCTGGTAAGGAAAGACACTGGAGAGCAGGAAGCGGACACGCCGGGTATTGCGTATCACCACCGCACCCACTTTGAGTAGTTTAAGCCGCAGCGTGCCGACCTGGGTCTTGGCCAGTTCTGTACCCTGTAAGGCCAAGCGGCGAATCGCTTCCATCAACACATAGGCCAGGCTCGACAGCAGCAAGCGAAACTGATTGGTCCACCAATGATGTGCACTGGTGCGATCAGCAAACAGCCCCAGCTGTTGTTCCTTGATGCGGTTTTCCATCTCGCCCCGCGCACAATAGACGTCGTCGTAAAGGGTTTGGGCATCGCCGTTGAGGTTGGTGACGACAAATCGGGGATTACGCCCTCGCTCACTCACCTCCAGCTTGGCGATCACCGCGCGTCGACGGCGCCAGCTGCGTGCACCGTAGCGCAGGCCAAGGAAGACGCGTTGCTTCTGTCCGTTGGCCTTGAAGCATTGCTCGACTGCAGTGAAGTCTTCCTCGATCATCCGTTGCAGGCGGTGGTTGCGCGCCAGGCCTACGATGTAGCCAATGCCATGGCGTTCACACCAGCGCAGCATGCGGTGACGACAGAAGCCCGAGTCGGCTCTCAGGATGATCCGCACCGCCGGCCACGCCTGACGCAAGCGTTTGACCAGCAGGGCGAGGATCGCCCACGCATGTTTCGCCCCGTCGATCTTGCTCGGGCGCAAATAGCTGACCAGCAGTTGTTCGCCGCAAAACACGTACAACGGGAGAAAGCAGTAGTTATCGTAGTAACCGTGGAAGAAGCGGCCTTCCTGCAGGCCGTGAACCCGGTCATCGGTGGCGTCGAAGTCCAGGATCAACTCCTCGGGTGGCTCGGCAAACGAGGCGATGAACTGCTCGATCAGGACCTGATGGATCGCGACAGCGGTTGCCCGATCTGACCGATTCTCCAAGCGACAGAGCGTGGGTGAACTGCCCAGTGCCTGATCCTGTTCCACGGCCGTCTGAAAGGCCAAATCTTGTCGCAGACTGTCGTGATCGTTGAGGTCTTCATAGCCCTGGCACAGGGCATAGACCCGCTGGCGTAGTAGAGAAATCTGATCATGTTGCACATAGCGGCCATCGCGTGGATCAGCGAGAGTGTCATTGACGGCTTCAAGCAATCCCAGCCGTCGGTCCGCTTGTCGTAGCAACAACACGCCGCCATCACTGCTGATATCACCACCGGAAAAATCCGCTTCAACCTGGCGGCGTTTTACCGCTGGAAAAGCAAAACGACCTTGGGTACATTCTGTCACAGGCAAAACCTCGTTCAATTTCAGCCTAAGTAACTGAATTCTATTGAACTACACGGGTTTTACCCTCTTTATTTGTGAAATATTCGGGCTAAAATCTCAGCCACTTTTTCACGTAATGGCGGCTTGCGATAACCCCAAGGCGGCATCGCCTGTAACAGCCCACCACCCCCAGGGGTTAGGCTATCCAGCCGCACTTGTGCCTCAGCCTCCGGTGCCCGCGGACCCAGCAGCCCCGTCATAAACCGCTCCTCATCCCCCCCGCTCCAGGAGACCCGCATATCCGACCCCAAAAGCCCTAATACCACACTACAAACAAACAGTAACCGCACCCGTCGACGTTCCATATCATTTCGCTCCTTTCCTGCGGATCAAAGTCCGCCGTGTAACTGATCGATCGTCAGTCCCGTCTTACCCACACCCACCGTCGACCAATCCGCCGCTTCCGCCTCGCTCAGCTGACCCGCGGTCAATGTCGAACCATACAGGTTCACTCCATCCATCGAGGCATGCTCAAAATCCGCCCCACTAAGATCACAATCCAGAAACCGCGCATGACTCAAATTGCAATTCTTAAAATTCGCACCTCTCAACGCACACCCTTTAAAAACAACAGAATCCAATACTTCATTCTCAAAATGAGCAAAAAGGAACGTGCTATCAACAAACCGCGTGGGCATCACCGGTACGTCCTTCTCCCAATAGGTGACGTTATGAAACATCACGTCACCAAATTCGCAACCCTGAAATATTGCCCCCGCACACCGGCTCTGGTTAAATTCCCCCTTGCTGAGTCTCCACCCAAAACAGTGCGCCAAACGGAGATCCGTCGACGTAAATTGGGCGTGCTCCAGCACCAGGGTGTGAATCGCATCCCCACAGAGCATGGACCCACTAAGGGGCGCGTGGCTAAAATCCACCCGACCCAGTCGATATTCATTGTTCCGGCACGCCTCTTTAAAGGCCTGGCTATCCTGAATGATCATCTCTTCCTTCGGAGTCCTGTCCCATGGCTATCAAAAATCAAAAACAAAAGACCGTTCTATGGATCGACCGCTTACTGCTGGCCTTCATCCTGGGCTTGACCCTCTGGGCGGCCCTCTCGGACGGATAGCTCATTCCCCCCACAGCCCCGGTACCCCCGAGGCCGCCGTCGGCACCAACCCAATACCGAGCCGTTCAAGCAACCGCCCCATCGCCTCGATATTCGGGCTACGTTCCTTCGCCAACATCTTCGCCATCACCTCCCGTACGCCAGGCCAATAGGGCAGACTCATCGCCATCACCTTCGCGCCAATCGGCGATATCCCCGTCAGGGTCGCGTTCGTCAGCGCACGCCCCGTCGTCCCCGAATCCGCCACCGTGTTCCCCAAATAGCGCTCCCCCGCCTGTGCAAAATCTTGAAACCGCGCCTGACCCTGCGCACTCGCCCGCTTACCCTGCGTCGCATCATGCCGACGACTGGCGTGCTTTAACAGACTTGGGCTGAACACCCCTTCCTTCGCCCCAAGACCCGACGCCGCATCTTCCAGAATCTTATAATGCCCCCAGGCCTCATTGAGCCTCTTGAGCTCACTGGCCAGTTCCGGGTTATACCGCGCTAGCATCCCATGAAAGGCGTCCTGCACCTCCAGCAACAAATACCCTTTGTTGTTCTTATCCAACTGATTCGCCGCACGGGTGTTTTTCACGCTCTCGTTACCCAACGCCGTCTCTACGTCTTTCAACGCTTCCCCACCAATAAACCCCCGCTCATCGAAGCGCCGCGTCACCTGGTTTTCAATGAACGCGTTGTATTGTTTTAGCTCATTGGGTGGCAGAACCGCCTCGGCGCGTTTTTGGATCCCGGCCAACGCCTGTTCAAACAGCCCGTCACGCCGTCCGTGCAGCTGCGGCAACACATCTTGGTAAAGCTCACTTAACCGTCCATGCAGCGCCCCGATCTGCGCGTGCCCCGGCGGCACATGGCCGCCCAACGGTGGTCCCACCTGCTTCATCACCCGGTTCACCGCCGCCGTATTAAATTCTTCCGTCGCACCCCGGTACGCCCGATTGATCCGCTCGCCGGTGATCGGCAACGAGCGCATCGAATCCTCTACCACCTTGGTGCTGTCCCCCAACAAGCCTCCCACCGGAATGTGCACCCCCTCGTCCACCAGCGCCTTGGCGTCGGCGGACACGACCCGCCCGGGCTGCAACAGCCGCGACAGCGGATGGGCCACGGCGGGCACCACGCCCCCCAACAGACCGCCCACCGTCGCCTGGTGCCTTTTTTCGTCCCAAAAGCCCGAGGCCGGTTCCTCCACCGGCGTGGTCGCCGTGTTAAACGCCGCACCGCCCAACAACCCGGCGCCTACCCGTTCGCCAAACCGGAACGTCTGCGGCACCTTCGACGCCAACCCAACCCCCCCGATAAAATTCAGTGGATTGAACACATAACGGCCCCAATCAAAGCGATCACCTCGGCCCGCTTTTTCCCGCGCCCGCCGGTAGTGCTCCAACCCCGCCTTCACGCCCCGCTCCGTCGCCTCACGATTGCCTTGCGCCCACCGCTCAAACCCGCTTCCCGACGGCGCCAGCGCTTCCAGCCCATGCGCCGTCAGCTGCGCCGAGCTGTCGAGCAAATCATTCACGCCCCGGACCATCCCATGCACCACGCCACCTTCCAGCGACTCCGGCACCCCCAGGTCGTACAACGGCTTCGCCGGTGGATCCACCGGCAACGGCCCACCCACCAAACCCCGACGCCGTGCTTCAACCAACTGCGCCTGCGTCTCCGGGGGCAACAGCCCCCGTTTTTCCGCTTCCAGCAACAACGCTTCCCTTCTCGACTTCGCCTCCATGATTACAGTCCCAACGTCTTGTTCAGCTCCTCATTCGTCATCGCCTCCGGCGCTTTCGGCTGGGAACCTTGACCACCTTGACCCGGCAGCCTCACCCGCAGATCCTCCGGAAAATAGTCCTCCATCCCTTTCAGACGGTTCGGCAACTGCGTGTTCCACCTCTCCCCGGTACGCGCCATCTCCCGTTTCGCGATCGCGAGAATCTTCCTCAACCCCCGTTCCGAGGTCTCCAAACTCCCTCCCGCGATCTCCTGCGCATAGATCCGGTCCGCATCCGAAATCGCTGTCCCCGAGCCCAGTTGCTTCACCACCTCCAGCGCCTCACGCCCCATCAGCGACACAAACGCCTCCGTGCGCGCCAACCCTTCCCGGTCCATCGGGATGACATTCTTCAACGAATGCACCAACCGCTCCGGCCACGAGCCACTGTAAATCCCTTCATCCAACAACGCCTCCGCGTCCAACAAACGCTGATACCGTGTGGGCATCTCCGCCATCGTCTGCCACTTCTCGCGCAGCTGATCGATCCGCTTTTCGTTGCGTTTGTAATCAAAATCCCGAGCGTCCTTAGCTTGCGTGTGCGCAAACTTCTTTTTATCGAGCTGGAGGCGCCGATCCGCCGCCACGTCATCGGTGAAATCCGGCAGACCCACCGCCTTCATTGCCATCGCTTGTTCGGCCGTCAAAGGAAATGCAGAGGGGAAAGCCTCACCAGGCTGACGCACAGACTCACTAGCCGGTGAGCCTGTGACACCCGATGGGGGCACCGACGCCGGGACGACCGATGGCGCCAAGTGCTTGACCATGCGGTCCTGCAATGCCGCCAGGCGAGCATCCTTGGCCTGCGTGTGCGCAAACTTCGCCTTTTCAAATCCAAACCTTTCCAGCATCAGCTCCTGCTCAAACTCCGCCTTCGCCCGTTTCGCCGCCGCCTCCGCTTGCGCCGCACGCTGCGCGTCCACCGCCAAGCGCGCTTGGTGCGCCTGCCCCGATTGATCCAACCCCTGCAAAAAACCCCGGCTCAGCGCCTGACCCAAGCTCACCGGCACACGGGAATACCCCGACGACCCCAGCAACCCCATCCCCATCCCCAACAGCCCGCGCCGCGTGGGGTCTTCCATCATCCCCTCCCAATCAAACAGATTCGTCAACTTCCCGCTCATCTCGCACTCCTTGCGTCATCATCCACCGCCCAACAGCCCGGCCAGGGCGCCCACCCCCGCGCCCCAAGGGCTGCCCGTCGCCGCGTAACCCGACAAGCCGCCGCCCAGCGCACCCGCCCACTTATTCCGGTACAACGGCTGACTCACCGAATTGCCCAGGTTCATCCCCTGTACCAAGCGGCTGTAACGATCCAAATTCTCCCAGTTCCGGTTACCCGGATAACTCCAAAGCGCTATCATCCGCGATAAATAACGATCCGCTTGGTCGTCCTGATAGGCATTTTGCCGCAACAACTGCAGCTGATGATTGAGCCGGCCCTCGCTCGCCCGCTCCGTCAACCCCGCCCCCAGCTCCGTTGCCGGCAACACCCGCGATTGTGCATCCCGGTAGGCCCCCAGGTACATCTCATTGGCCAACGCCGACTGCGCCTCCGTCAAACCCTGCGCCGCCAGCCCTTCGGCAATCCCCTCACGGGTGCCCCCGGTCTGACCCGCCGCCTCCGCCCCCTGACGCAGGCTGCGCAGCGTCCGCTGCTCAAACTGATCACTCAGCTGATCCAACGCATGCTGCACCACCGGGTCATACGCGCTCAGATCCGGACGCCCCGTCATCTGCGCCTGCAAGCCCGGCGTCACCGGCTCCGGCACGTCGTAGCGCCCCGCCCGCAAATCCGACCGCAACGCCGCCTCGTCCCCACCATGCGTCCCATAGCGCTCGCGCAACGCACGCCCCTGTTCCCGCACAAACTGCGCTTCCCCCGGCGTCACCTGATCCGCCTGGTACGCCCGCGCCGCCGCCGGCAATACACCCGGGATCGGCATCTCGCCCCGCGCCGGCTGTTGTCCACCGCTCCCCGCATCAAACGCCGCACCCCGCAACGGCAGCCAGGACGTCATCTCCGGCGACAAAATAAAATCACGCGGCGTCTGCGATACTTCGGCATTCTGAGCCGTTTGCCGGCGCTGCCAGTCCCGGTACACGCCCTGCAAACTCGGGCTCCAACTCTTCGTGTTAAAGAGCTGCTCAACACCGATCGGAGGCTTCAGGGTTTTCTGCCACGCCCAACGATCGTAATACTCATCCAGCCACGGCGGCTTCTGAACACCGGGTCTGGCCGATACCTCCGGTTTACCCGACTCATCCAGCCCCGTGCTCTCTGTGCCCGGAACCCCGTAGCTCTGGGGCGGCTCGCCCCCCAACAGCCCCGGTTGTGCTGCCGGGGTGCCGCCCAACAAACCCGGCGCTTGCCGACGGTATCGGGCCTTGGGCAACCGCTGAAATGGCCGCACATCCATCATCGCTCACCTCCTTGTGCGCCCTTGACAGCGGACGCGCCTTGTTGTCCAATCTGCGTTGATTTCCTCGCACTCCTCCTAATTGCGAACCCCAGAGCCAGCTCGGGTGACCTTACAAGCCCCTTTTTCCTCGCAAAAAAACCGGACTGGCTCTTTCTTTTTTCACACTACGCCACATAACCCAACCGCTGATAGAGCCTCGGCGACTGCGTCTCCCGCACATAATCATGATACGCCTTCGCTGAAGCCCCCACCCCTTCGCGTTTCAGCCAAGCCTTATACCGCTTCGAATCGAGCCCATACTTCCTCTGGTGTTTTTCCGCCAGCGATGACGGATCGTCACCCGGCAGCTTCGGCTGCTCGTAATGACCGTACATCGGCTGGTGGTAGTCATACCGGTACTCCGACAAGAGCGGCTTCTGATTGATCAGCAAATATTCATAATAACTATCCGGCGTCGCAACCTTCTGATTGCGCGACAACCATCGCGTATAAGCCTCATTCAGACCGAATCGATTCAGGTGCCGTACCATCTCCTCCTGCGGCTTAATACCCAACCCCAACCGCTTCATCACCGATTGCGGCTTCGGGCCCCAGTTCAGATCCGCCAATCCCCGCTTCGGCGCCGCCAAAGACCCCCGGATACTCCCCTGACGCTGAAACGTCCCGGGCCGTTCATTCCCTGGCTTCACAGGGCGCCGAAACGCCGAACCCCGCTGAAAAGCAGGGGGCTCATCACCCAGCGCCTCGATCTTCCTCAACTGCGCCGCCCGCGCCGCATTCGTCCGGTTTTCAACCACCGCCGGGCCCTCAACCTCAACCGGACCAGCCACGACCGCCTCACCCGTGGCCACGCCCGGCGCCTCACCGTAAAGCCGCGCAAACGCCGCCGAAAGATCATCAACCGCCGCGTTCCCTTGACGCCTCACCCCCTGGCGCAGACGCGAATCCCGCCGAAAAGGATGCGCCTCAGGCTCAGCATCATCAAAATCCGGCGCATCCTGCAATTGGTCCAACGCCTTGTTCACCACCTGATCCGCCGCCAGGCTCGTCTGTTTCATCCCCGCAAGCGTCTCGTCCGCCAGGGACTCCGCCGCCTGCGCGCGACCCAGTACGTCCCGCGTGTCCGTAAACAAGGCCTGATCCGATAACCGCCGCTGCGACGTCTTCAGCGCCTGCGTCACCGAACGGTCAAACGCCTGCGCGTCTGGCGCCGCCGGGGCGGAAGCCGCTTCACCTCGTGAACCAACCACCTCATCGACCGCCGCCTCATCACCCAGCAACCCCGATGCCGCTTCTGGATTCAACCGCGCCAACGCCTCGCGCTGCGACCGCTTGAAATCAAACAACGCATCCTTCTCCGCCCCACTCAACGTCGCCGGATCACGATCCAGCAACGTCTCCGGATCCACCGCCTCAGGCACCACCCGAGGCAAACCCAACACACCCGCTTGTGGTGCCCTCACCGCCTTCACCCTCGCGCTTGAGCTCACCGGCGCCGGCTCGTCCTCCGCTCCCACTAACTCATCCATCGAACCCGTGCGCAAAGGCGCCTCCACCGGTGTGGCCGCATAAACATCCGCCTCGCCAACACCATGGAACCCATAAGGCCGAGCACTCGCCGTCGTCAAACTCTTCCCATAAGGCACCTCAGCTGCCGGCCCGCGCGCCGCCCTGGCCACGCCTCGACCCACCGCCTGAGCGCCCCGGCCCACCGCACTCGCACCGCGCCCAAGTCCACGGCCCACCGCACCAAGCCCGCGCCCAACCCCAGCACCCAGGCCCTCCGTGAACGGCAACACCTGCGACGCCGCTCCCAGCACCGACATCCCCCCCTTCAAACCCCGGTACAGCGGCGTCTTGGTGCCGTCATCATTCACCGCCTCAACCAAGCCGTCCAAGCCCGCCAAACGCAATAACCCCGCGCCCGCCTGCGTGACCCCATTATGATCGTAACGCTCCGCGTCCGCCGCGTACTTCTCCGGATCCAATCGACTCCCGATAAAACCACTGTGAAAGAAATTATCCTTCACCGTCTTGTCCACATCACCCTGATGCAGCAACCGTTCCCCAAACGTACGCGTATCCGATGGGTCCGCCGCGTGTAAAATCTCTGTCTGCGCCAGATCCAACGGTTTGCCCACAATGTTGAGCAAACCCCCTCCCACCGTCATCAGTCCGATTTTACTGAGCAGCGACTCGTTCGGGTTCGCCAGAGAACCCAGACCAAACGCATTCCAAAACCGATAACTCGGGTCCTCATCCACCGTACCCGGCAGGACATCGATCTCAGGAAACCGGTCTTGGAGGCCCTCAGGAACCTGGCCACGGTAGATCGCATCCAGCGCCTCATGCTCCGGAATCTTGCCATCAAGGTAAAGGGAATACGCCGTTTGGGCGTCGGTTTGAAAATCTTTGCGCTGACCCGGCTCTACCGCGTAACCGAAATATCGCGATTGGATCGACTTCGGCACCTGCCCCGACTTCATCGCCGCGTACGCCGACCCCAGGTCCATATCCCCCCAATGCGCCAACTGCCCCAGCGTTACCCTCGGCAAATGGCTCAACGGCGCCAAAGGCCCCGGCGTCTGACGACCGTAACCCTGCGGCAATACACTCGGATTTCGTGCTGAACTCAGCTCCATCGGCGCCTCCTTGCACCAACGCGGCCCTAAACGCCGCTTCCGTGGCGCCGGCAGCATCGGCAGCGCCGGCGGCATCGGCGGCATCGGCGGCGGAACCGTCCCCAGCGGGTCAAATACCGATGAATAAAAATCTGTCCGCCAGCTCGGCGCCTCGTAAAAAGGCCCTCGGTACTCGCCGCCCAATAGATAAGGCGTCAGCTTACTCCACGGCTCCGTCACCGTTGTAATCTTCTGGCCCACCCTGGACCTCCTTGTCTTCGTGTTCGTTCAAAGTATTGTTGTCTGGCTGACCCTCACCGCCCGACTCAACCGCCCAGCGATGCCAACGGCCATCATGATAGCAGTAAAAACCCGCCCCATCCCCCGGATCCCAACCATCCCCGTCCACCCTCACCAGCTGACCCTCCACCGGCTTGGCCGGCGCCACGCTGGTTTTGGGGATCACCACCGTACGGCACGCCCGCAACGCCTCCGCCATCCCTCTCAGCTCATGGTACACATAATCCCCCAGCTCTCTCTCATCCTCCGGCGCCCGCCGCGGACTGTAAAACGGCAAATCCTGTCGCCTCTCTACCACTGACCCGTCTCCTCGTATTCAATCAAATAATCGTGTAACCGAAACCACCGCGCCGAAACGTTCTCAAATCTCACCGCAAAATAACGTCCCTCCAACCCCACCGGCACACTGAAATCCATCCCGATCGTATACAGCGCGTCCTGGTACACCGGCTCCGACCACGCATCCGTCTGCACCCCCACGCTCACCCGCACCTGGCCGCCCCGCTCACCATCCACCAACGGCGTGATCCGCTTCAGCAGTTTTTTGCGATGCACCGATCCCAACGTCAGCCCCACGCGCTCCAGCCGGCTCATCGATGCCACCACCGGCCCATCCCCCAGCCGCTGTAAGCCACCCGCGCCCGCCAGCACACTCTCCAACACGCCGCCGCCCGTCGGCGGTGCCGATGCTGCATGACGCACACCCTCCTCAAACGAACGGATCGCCGCCGTGTCCGTCCGGTAGTTGTACACCACCGCCATATTCGGCTCCTCCGCATTGTCCATCGGAAAAAAAACAAACACCTCGTGACTCGACGGATTGTGATGCACAAAACAGCGCTCACGCGCCGCCGCGTTCATATGACGAAATAACCAACGCCGCAGCTTCCCGCTCAACACTGACTTAATGTTCATCCCATCGTGCAGCACCACGTCATTGTCCGACAACACAAAATGCCGGCGCTCGATCGCCACCACGCAATTTCTCGCCAACGCGCCTAGCCCCAATATTTCACGCATTAAAAAGGCAAAATCCTGATACTTCGATATAATTCAGTTGCTTACGCTGTAATCGAAAGGATTTTGCCTGTGACAAACTGTACCCAGACTGCCTTTGATTTTCCAGCCCTAAAACGCCGTAAGGTTCAAGCCGAGTTTTCCGGTGGCGATATCACCTCGGACGGCGGCGTGTTGCTGCTGCGTGAGATCGACAGGCGTCTGGGATTGCTCGAGGCGGTTGATGCGGTCATCCCCGACCCGCGAGATCCCCGCTATATTGAACACAGCCAGTTGAGCCTGTTGCGCCAGCGAGTCTATGGGCTCTGCCTGGGTTATGAAGATCTGAACGACCATCAGACACTACGCACCGACCCGGCCCTACAGAGCTCGATCGAACGCGAGGAGGTACTGGGCAGCCAGTCGACACTTTGTCGGCTGGAGAACCGGGTCGATCGCCGGGTTGCCGTTGATGTCCACAACCTACTGCTCGAGCAGTTCATTGCCTCATATGATGCACCACCCGATGAGCTGATCCTGGATTTCGACGCCACGGATGATCCGGTGCATGGCCGCCAGGAAGGCCGCTTCTTTCACGGCTACTACGATCACTACTGCTTCCTGCCCCTGTATGTCTTTTGCGGCGATCAACTGCTGGTGAGTTATCTGCGGCCCAGCCGGATCGATGCGCCCAAGCATGCCTGGGCGATTCTGGCGCTGTTGGTCAAACGCCTGCGCCGGGCTTGGCCTGAAGTGCGTATCATCTTTCGGGGCGATAGCGGCTTTTGCCGTCACCACATGCTCAGCTGGTGCGAGCGCAACGCTGTGGGCTATATCGTGGGCATCGCCAAGAATGACGCCTTGCTGCGGTGTATCCGTGAGCCCATGCAGTGGGTTGAGGAACTGGCGAAGCGAACCGGCATGAAGATGCGGGAATTCTTTCAGTTTCACTATGCCGCCAGCACCTGGAAGACGCGTCGCAAGGTGATCGCCAAACTGGAGGTCACCGACAAGGGGCCAAATCCACGCTTCATCGTCACCAACCTGGCCGGCGACAAACAGCGCCTTTACGATGACCTCTACTGCGCCCGTGGTGACATGGAGAACCGAATCAAGGAGCAGCAACTGGGGCTGTTCGCCGATCGCACCAGCGCGCATTACTGGTGGGCCAATCAGTTTCGTCTACTGCTGTCCAGTCTGGCCTATGTGCTGATGGAGGCCATCCGGCGCCTCGCGCTGAAGGGCACGGAACTGGCGCGTGCACAGATGACCACGATCCGGCTCAAACTGTTCAAGATCGGGGCGGTCATCATTCGCAACACGCGACGGATCCGCTTCCTGCTCTCCAGCGCCTATCCCTATCAGGCGCTGTTTTTCCAGGTGGCGGCACGACTCAAGCCGGGATAGCCCGGCAGAGTGCTGCCCCGGCACGTTGATCAACAATGGGGGTAAGGGGGAGTCTGCCCGGAGGGTGGAAAATCAGGGCTTGATAGAGGTTTGGTTCCCAGTGAGGGCAAACCATCCAAGCTTGGCCATATCACCGGCTAAATTTAAAAACGGATGAAACATGCGGGCTAGATTCGAGAAGCTTCGCCGAAAATGAAAAATCCATTCACCCCCCACCCAGTCCATCTGCCAGGTGCTGTGGCTCTTGTAGACAAAAAACTGCTCACCCAACGTCAACCCGTCCACCACCGCATCCTGGCCTTCCGACAACGCCACCGACCCCGCATCGCTCGCCGGGTCCTGCACCGCCCAGTCCGGCGCCCTGCCCGGGCGCGCCAAATTCGACCACATCACCGTGTACGGCGAGGCCTCATCCCCTTTCCTCAGGTTCAGCGCGATCAGATAGTTGTGGTTGCACCGCAAACTCCCGCACGTTTGATTTGGCGGCCATTTCGGCAACGGCTTCAAGCGCCCCACCGGCGCTCGCGCCCACTGCAAAGGCATATGCCCCACGATATTCAGCAAAGGCAGCCCGCCAAACACCAGACTCGTACACTCGTTGACGCCCGGCGCGGGCAATGCCTCCGCCGGCATCAGCACCTCGGACTCACCCACTGCATCGTACGCCACCACCCCCTGTTCACCCCACGTCAGGTAACGCGAATCCGCGCCCGTCCCCACCGGCAAAACATGCTTCAGCCCCTCGCCTGTAAACAACGGCGTCGCGCCACCGGTCAGCTCCGCCGCATCCGATTCAAACCGAAACCCATCCGCATACGTCCAGGCATTTGACGACAACAAGGCCGGGTGCTGGTCCTTGATCACACCCCGCGCCCCCGCATTCCCTGCTTGAAAAACCGCCATCTACCAATACACCACAATAAACCCCGGGCCGCCCTGGGAGTCCGGACCGCCCCCTCCGCCGCCGCCCGGCCCCCCATGGCCCGCGCCCGACAAGTACATCACCCCCTCGGCAGTCCCGTAACCACCGCCTCCGCCGCCGCCCCCCACACCGCCATTGCCCCCCGGCAACCCTTCCACGCAGACTCGGCCCGGTGTCGCCCCCTCATGGTAGATCGTCGACCCGCCCCCTCCGCCACCGCCAAAACCACCGTGGCCCGCCAGACCACCACACCCTTGAGGCCCATCCAAAAGCGGCAACCGGCCCGCGCCTCCGCCTCCCCCACCCGGGCCTCCATGGCCCGCACCACACAGATTCGCGCCAGACCCGCCGCCCCCATCCAATTGTCGCGCGGCCCAGGCTAAATACGGCGCCATCCCCGTACGCCCATCCCCTGATCCACTGGTAAAAAACACCGTCGGCATCGCGCCCGGATCCGTCGTGTCCAGCTTCTTCACCGGACAGCGCTCGACCCCAATCGCCGCTTCGGCTGACGACGCCTCTTCCCCCTCAGCCGGTTCTGGCTCTCTAGGCGAACGCGCGCGGTGCAGGGACCGGCGAACCCGAACCCGTTCCGAACCACTCTTTGTCTCATCCAAATACTCCATCTCCTGTTCATGTGGCAGATACAACGACAGATAATCCTTTGGATAAAATCGCGGTTCGCCCCCCAACGCACGCAGCCCAACGCCCCCCGACCCGGGGCTCTCCGACGCTAACATCCGAGGCTGATGAGAATCCTCCATCTCCGGCCGGTAGACCACACCGCCCCGGCCTCCCTGCCCAAAACTGCCTCCGCCACCGCCCGGGCCACCCAAGGTCTCCTCCTGGCGATTCGCCCCGAGAAAACCGTAATCCGCCCACGCATCACCGCCCGCCGCAACGCCGCCTCCGCCGCCGCCTCCCGGGCCGCTCGATTCCCCTACCCTTGAATCTGACCCCCTCCCTGTGCGCTGAGCCGCAACGCGATCGACAAATTCCATCACCCAGGGCCCTAAACTCGCACCGCCATCACCCCCTAGGCCGCCGCCTCCACCGTGCCCAAACATGCTCCCGTTGCCCTCCAATCGTCCGTCTCCCCCACTGCCCCCCACCCCATAAAACGAGCCCAGACCTCCACCGCCGCCATACGACACATATTGACGCGAGCGTTGCCCAACGCCACCATGCCCCCCCGTGGCCATCAAAAACCCCTTGGCCCAACGAGCCTCCTCCTCGGAATCCGCCGAGGGTGTCACCACACGCCCTATTCCCCCCGACCCACCGTGGGCATCCTTGCTGTCCCCGCCCGCTTCACCAAACAGCACCCCGTTAAACCGGCTCGATTCCGCATCCACCTCAAAATTCGTTAATAGCGCTTCCTCTTCAACCGTATACACCCCGTACGCCATGCCGCCGCCCCCGCCGCCACCCAGACCGCCCGCATCATGGTTGCACCGCCCTCCAGGACCGAACACCGCGACCCCTACCTCCGTCACTTTCGGCGGCACCCGGAACGTATCGCCATTCCTCAATATCCGATAATTTCGCCACGCCATCCCTGCGCCCTCAGTCCTTACGCTCAAACCAATACAAAATAATGCAACCCGGGGAACGCTCATTCCCTACATCACTGCCCAACGACCGCTTACCACCCAAGCCCCCACCACCCAGCAAACAACGACCGCCTTGCCCACCATAGCCGCCGCCTCCACCTCCGCCGCCAAACAGACTGTCGCCACCACAGCACCCTTGGGACGGCACCGATAACGTCCGTTGCGACTCATGAGCACCAGCATCCGACCACACATAGACCGGGCAAACACCCGCGCCCCCACCGCCACCACCCACGCCCCCCATACCCGCGCGCGCATACGCCCGTGTCTCCTTCGTGACGCACGCGCCACCGCCGCCACCGCCGGGGCCGCCATCTCCCCCGCAGGCGTGATACACATTGGCCCCGCCCCCACCGCCTCCGCCCAGGCAACGATGCGCTAAATCCAAAAAACTCGTCCCATAACTCACACCACGCCCCGCCGCCCGCGACAGCGTCAACGCACCCTCGCCTCCCACACCATTCAAACCACTACCTCCATGACCGCCAGAGGAAAACGGCGCCAGCCAACCACTCGGACGACCCGCCTGCCCCGCCGAGCAACTGCCGCCACCGCCGCCACCGCCCAAGCCCCAAGCTTCTTGCCAGTCCGCACCCGTCTCCTCCGAGGCCAAACTTCGTTGCCCCGCCGCACCACCTCGCGCCAAACCTCCACCCAAAATCGATTCACACACTCCGCCGCCCCCGCCACCACACGCGGAGGCCGCCTGGCCCACTCCGCCGGTTCCTCCAAATCCCCCGCCTCCACCCGCCGAACCCAAGTACGCCCCTGAAACCCCCTCACCACCCGCGCCACCATCCCCATAAAACGAGCCCGCACCTCCGCCGCCCCCGCCCACGGTTAGAAACGCCTCTTCACCGTACTGATGCGACTTCGACCCCTCGCTGTCTTTCGGTAACACCCGCCTCACGCCTCCGCCGCGGCCACCCCGCGCCTTCAACGGGCATAACACCCCCGGCTTCACCTCCCCCTCACCGCCCTCACCAGGCACGCTCGCAAAATCCTCGTACGTCGCATCGCCCCCCGGGTGCGCCACTAATAAGTCTCCGTAGAACGTCCTCCCGTCGTTAGCATTCGTCCCCACTTGCATCGAGGCCAACGAATCCCCAGCCATCAACGCAAAAACGCCAAACGCAAAACCCGCTCCCCCCGCGCCCGCATCACCCGTCGTATACTTCTGCTTGCCCCCAGCTCCCCAACACGCCACACCCACGTACTTCACCGTCCGCGGCGCCTGCCACCTAAAACCATTCCGGTTCACCACCGAGGCGGTTAACAGCTGATAGCGATTCCAACGCCACGGTAGCTCCCCTCGTCTGTCCCGACTCAACCGCTTCAACTGCCGCGCCTGCTTCTCCAGCGCCTTCTCGTTGGCGTCTATCTTGGATTGGTTGTTTTGAACACCCGTGGTGTTCTCCAAAACCTTGTCCTGCAAGTCGGCGGCTTTAGTCTCAGCCGACCGAGCTTTATCCTCAGCCGACTGGGCTTTAGTCTCTGCCGACCGGGCTGTCTCCTCTGCCGACCGGGCTCTATCCTCTGCCGACCGGGCTTTATCCTCTGCCGCTTGCACCGCCCGCCTTAACCCCGCGCCCCCTGCGCCACTACTCCCTTGCTCAAGCGCTTTCGTGTTGGCTGTAATCGCTTTACGGTTGGCTTCAATCTCGGATTGGTTGTTTTGAACACCCTTGGTGTTCTCCAAAACCTTGTCCTCCAAGTCGGCGGCTTTAGTCTCTGCCGACCGGGCTTTATCCTGTGCCGACTGGGCTTTATCCTCTGCCGACCGGGCTTTATCCTCTGCCGACCGGGCTTTATCCTCTGCCGACCGGGCTTTATCCTCTGCCGCTTGCACCGCCCGCCTTAACCCCGCGCCCTCTGCGCCACTACTCCCTTGCCCAAGCGCTTTCGCGTTGGCTGCAATCGCTTTACGGTTGGCGTCAATCTCGGATTGGTTCTTTTGAACACTCGTGGTGTTCTCCAAAACCTTGTCCTCCAAGTCGGCGGCTTTAGTCTCTGCCGACCGGGCTTTATCCTGTACCAACTGGGCTTTATCCTCTGCCGACCGAGCGGTCTCCTCAACCGACTGAGCTTTATCCTCTGCCGACCGAGCGGTCTCCTCAGCCAACTGGGCTTTAGTCTCTGCCGACCGGGCTGCCTCCTCAGCCGACTGCGCGGCCGCCTCGGTCGAGGCCACCTGCTTATCCGTCTCCTCCAAGCGGGTCTCGAAACGGCCTTTCAGATCCTCAAGCACCGCCCCCTTGATGCCCTCCACATCCAACGCCTCAATCGCCTTTTGGTTATATTCGATCGACGCCTGGTTTTCCCTAACCGCGTCCTGAGCCTGAGTGACCGCCTCCCCGTACCCCTCAACCAGTTGCGTCAACGCCTGCTCGCGCTCACGCGCCTTCGTCTGAACTCGCGCAAGCTCGCGCTTAAAATCCGCCATCACACGCGGCACATCCGCAGCACTCAACAGCCGCAACATCGCTCCGTCCGCCACGCTCAGCGTCCACTCGCCCGGCGCCACATGCCGCGGCGGCAACGCCGTACCCGAACCGTCCACCCAACGCATCAACCGCGCTCGGTTCAACCACACCTTCGGATTCGGCTCATTCGCCTTATCCGCACAAAACAGCAGCAAACTCCCCGCCGTGAACAAACCCACGTCCCAGTCCGCCACCAACACCGGATAAACCTCTTCCGACACAGCCTCATCGCGCACCACCAACCCCTGCACCAACACCGCCCCACCAAATCCCCCAAAAGCCCCCTGCACCACCCGCTTCAGTTCACGCAGATGCGCCGGACCCTCTTCGAGCGGGTCGTCTTTCCTCGGCGTCGACGCATCCAGCCCCCTAATCCGTCCTTGATCCTCTTTCGGCCCCATCTAGCCCTCCCGGATGCTAAAACCGTTTCCCCCTCCCCACTCCATGCACAAAACATCATCCCCCAAGCCCGCCGCTTCCTGCTCATTAATGCCCGCCACCGCCCGGTCATACCGGTCCTGGTAAACCGCCAAGCGATCGTCATCAAAACTCCACACCGGCGCCTCCAGCAACGTCGCATACAGATAAACGTCCGGATAGGTCTTAAGTAAGTGATTCGTCGGTTCATGCGCCGACAACGCAAAACGCCGCACATAGTGCAGCCGGTAGGTCTGGGGTAACGCCGCCGGCCGCTCAAACAGCAATCGCCCCCCCAAAATCGTAAATCGCACCGGCTTCCCCGGCACTTCATGCACCACCAGGTCCTGATCGTTCACATAACGCAAGCGCCGCCCCGGCGGCACCGCCGAGGCCGTGGGCGAGGCCGCTGCTAACGGGGCCGACCAGGTCCCCGACACGTCCGACCAACGCCGCACCTCATCCTCATACGGCGACACTTCCGAACCCTCCCACAACGATAAAAACTCAGTAAAATCCTCCGGCAAACGCACCCGACGCAACCCCGCCGCCAACACCACACGACGGTCGCAACGCTGACTTGGCAGCGTCAGATCCCGATTCAGCCGCGCCTCCGCCAGCTGGATATACCCCTGGATCGCGTCCGCTAAATCCGACCGATGCAAATAGTCCGCCACCACCCCTTGTAACGACTGGTAATCCTGAATCGCCATCCCAAGCCCCTATGCCGCATCACTGTTGCCCACCAGCAAACACACCGAATCCGGCCTCAACAATTTGCTGCCGTACAACACGTCAATCCGGCACGGGAAACTGTCCTCGTTTATGTCGTACTTGCGCACCACCCGCAGCGCAATCTCCTGATAGGTCGACCGGTGTGCAAAATCCACGTCCTTCGGCAACGCTAAATCCGCCGTCACAAACGCAATCGCCTCCTTATCAAACGCCAGATTCCAACGGTACGTTTTGTCGTCCGCCGTCGCCTTGATCAACCGCGAGTCAAACGCCTTAGCCCCCCCGCTCAACGACGCGTTTTGATGGGCACCCCGCCAGATCAACGGCGGCGTAAACACCACCTCCCCACCCGTCACCGACACCACCTTGAACGGCTTCAAAGCAAACGACCGGACCGGATCCTTCGTCTCCGGATGCACCGGGTAAACCCCATCAAAGGTGATCCAGTCCCCTTTCTGGGGTAACTTGAGCCCTTTTTCAGCCCCACGGCGAGATACCTTCACGCGATCAAAAGACGCCGGGGCCGCCTCCTCCAAAATATGGCGCCCACCCGACTCGAGGGAGAATTCATCTAATCCACGCTCCACCCGACCCCGTCTTTGCCGCGTCGGCATCGACAGACTCATCCCGATATCAAACCCCTGAAAACGCCCCATCTGGCCCGTTTCATACTGCCGGCTCACCGCTTGACTACTTTGCGGATACTTCTTCAACGCATCCACCATCTCCGCTTGATCAAAACTGTTCATCACCAAGCGCCGTTGATCCTCCGGTATCAGCATCATGTCAAACCAAATCCCCAACAGCCCCATCCCGTGGTACCAATCCGGACTCGGTGTATCCGAACGAAGCGCAACCGCATGCACGACATCCTCAAGCACCGTCGACAACACATCCGCCTCAATCGCCGAGGCCAACGTCGATATCGCTGGTTCTAAATAACGATGACTGAACTCGTCAATGTGCAACGTCAAATCCTTCGACGTCACCGACAAATCCACGCCCTTGCGGCTGTTCAACGACAAAGACGTCACCGTCTCCTTCGTCGATTGGGGCTTCAAAGTGGCGCCAGACCGGACCTCGTAACGGTTCGGATGACGCACCAGCACCTCATCGCTATGACGCGCTCCTTGATCGAATTCATCGGAGTAACGACGATTGAGCCGCTTCACAAACGGCATCTTGTCATGCAACAGCCGCAACGACTCATCCGTGATCACCTGCGGCGTAATAAGTTGATTCTCTTGACTTGACATCCTTGTCCTCTCCTGGGGTTAATCCGGCGCCCGACTCACCAACCGGCACGCCTGCGACCCATCCAGCAAACCGTACCCATACAACACGTCAAAACGGCACAGCATCTCATCACGCTCCGGATCGTAATCCCGCACCACCCGCATCGAAATCCCGTCATGCGTCTCCCGCGCCGCAAAATCCACCCCCCGCGGCACCTCCAGACCCGCCGTCACAAACCCAAACGCATCCGGGTGGTACAGCAAACTGCTCTCCATAAACCCATTCGCTGGAAACTGCTTTAGAATAAAGGTTCCCCTCTCCAATTCACCCCCTTCACTTTGGGGCCCATCCCGCCCAATCGACACATTCCGATAAGGACCACGCAAATCCATCGGCGGCGTAAACGTCAAGCGCGTTTGCCCGTTATCCGTTTCCACCGACACCACCGAAAAAAACTTCAGATAGGGATACGGCGCCTTTGTCTCTGGATGCACCGCATACCCCTGGTCAAAGGCGAAACTGTCGCCCGGCTTTAACTCAGCCCCATTCGTTATCGCACACGAGATCAAGTTGTTACCCGACAGCGCCTCTTTCAGCTGAATGCTCGTCTGCCCCAATGCGGCGCCCCCACTCACCAACGGCGGCATCACCGTCGTATCTTCGTAGTCAAAACCGCTCAGCCGTCCAAACCCCTGGTCCCGGTAAACCCGACCAATCGCCACCGCCGGGTTGTAATGATCACGCACCGATTCCGTCATCGTTAACTTGTGCGCCGGACAAAATAACCCCCGGCGCCCTCGTCGCGGCACCAAACTGTCATCCAGCAGACGTTTACCCCTCAGCACTTCCCCCACACCGACGCGATGTGGCTGGTCACAATACACCGTTGACCCGACTTGGTGCGTCAAACTCAACACGTCACTTTCAATGTGGGTCGCCAACTGCTTTGCGCCCGGGCGCAAAAGACGTTTCGAAAAATCGTCCAAATCCAGTGTCAAATCTTCCGACGTGACCGCCATATCGACACCCTTATAACGATTCAGCGAAATATCTATAGTCCGTTCTCGAATCAACGAACGGTCGAATATCCGCCCTTCACGCCCCTTGAACTTGTTCGGCATCCGAATCTGAACCCGATCGCCAATCTTCGCCCCCTTCTGCGCAAACTCATCGCTGTACGTCCGCGTGATCGAACCGACAAAGCCCAGATTCGCATGCAATAACCGCAACATCTCCCGCGCCACCAGCGTCGAGTCCAAAAAAACATTGTCCTTCGTCATCATCGCTTCCTTGCATCAACCGTTAACGCCTTACACCCAACCCGTTCGCTCTGCACCCAATAAGCGCACCGCCAACTCCGGTCGCAACACCTTGATCCCATACAACACGTCAATACGGCATCGAAACAGATCCTCATGAATATCGTACGCACGCAACACCCGCATCGAGATCCCGTCCAGCACCTTCCGCGCCGCAAAATCCACGCCCTGCGGCGTCTGCATATCCGCCGTGGCCAAACAAAAGGCCTCCGGATGAAAAATCACCGATTGCGTCGGGGCATGATCTTCCCCAACACGAAACAGATTGATTTGATAAGACTCTCCGTCCTTTAGAGTTCGCATCTGGTCTCTTGCCACGTTGACCTCGCGATTGTTATCCTCACTTGCCAAGCCCACCACCTTAGGCACAAACGTCACCGTCTTGTTCTCCTTGTCAACCGCCGTCACGCGACCCTGATACGGATAATAAAGCCGCCGCTTCGTCTCCGGATGCACCAGCGGCAAATCCGGAAACGTAAAAACATCACCCGGCTTGAACGCCGAAACATCATCCAGCGTCACCTGAGATGCCTCGCCCGAGGCCGTCTCCTTGATATCGTTAAAATCCTGAATAAACGACACCTGCTTGGTGTGCTCTTTGCTGCCCTTATTCGTCATTTCCGCCGGCTGCGGAACATGTGTGTTGACGAAAAACGTCAACCCCGCCGTCTTCCCTAACAGCCCTTCCCGGTACTGCCGCGATAAGGTCGACACCGGATTGTATAAACCCCGCGCCCCATCGACCGCCCGCGACCCATCCACCGGCGCCAACACGCCGACCCGCTTCCCATCGCGTGGCGCCAAATGACAATCCAAACGTTCACCACACGCAAGCATATGGCGTAAAAAACTCGTCGCTTCATTCGAAGCGTCAACGTGAGAATAAACCTCCGAGACCATCTCTAAGCACTTGCGCTCCATTTCCGACACCACCTGCGACATCGCCGGTCTTAAAAGACGCTCCTCAAAATCATCCATCGATGTCGTCATGTCTGCTGAGGTCAGCGACATGTCCACCCCTGCCTGATGGTCGATCACCAGCGACACCGCTTTCTCCTCGATCGGCTGCGCCTGGTACGTCGCTCCATCACGCGAGGCGAATCGATTTGGCAGCCGAATCTTCAGCGTGTTGCCAATCTTCGCCCCACGCTTGGCATAACGATCGTCATAGCCCCGCGTGATATGCCCAATGAAATTCGCTTGTTGGTGTAGAAGTTTTAAACCCCGATCCGCGATCATATCCGGGTTCAAAAATTTGTTCGGCTTGCTCACTGCCATCGTTCACGTCCTTGTGCTGTTGCAGCCTACTGCGGCTGCGTGTTATCACTGCGGGCCGCGGCGTTTCGCCTCCTCCGCATTACGCCGAGCTATCCAGGCCTCCGTCGATTCCGACACCGACGAAGGGCGTACGCCGCGACCCTTCGCCCTCGGCAACGGCCGGTACCCTTTACCTTTTCCTCTTCCTCTTCCTCTTCCTTTTCCTTTGCCGTCACGGCTGGCTTTACCCTGCGACAACGCCGGCGTCTTCGCCACCTTCGCCTTCTGTGCACGATAAAGCTGCGCATCGTGCAGCACCTGCACAAACCGGTGATCCGTCACCCGCGACAACTCCTGCGCTTCATACCCGTATTGCTGGCACGCAAAACGCCGTATCGCCGCCCCCTTCGCCTGCGTCCAATTCGGGATCGCCGCCTTCAACGCGCGAGACCCCGCCTCCAATTGCGCTTCCAACGCCCGCGCATGCTCGGCTTCCCGCTCTGCCGTGCGCTCATTGATCGCCTCCGAAAGGTGCCGGTGGTCATCGCGTAACTGGTCATATTCAAAACGATCCAACTGCGCCTTTTGCGGGTTCGCCTGATAATGCGACGTCCAATTTAGCTTGCGATACCCCTCAAGCTGCTTCTCCAACCACATCAGCGAACCCACCTGCTCCAAAAACTCCCCTCCATCCGAGAGTGCCCGTTGCAGCTGCTCCTGGGCCTCCAACACTGAGGTCCGCTGGCTTTCCACCGCCTGCACCGCCTCCAGTGCCGGCATCAAACCCGCCGGCACCTCATAGGACTGACCTTCCCACTCAAACGTCTCCGTCGTCTCGGCGCCCTCGGTCTCATCCGATGCCTCGGATTCATCCGATGCCTCTGACTCATCCGATGCCTCTGACTCATCCAATTCATCCGATTCATCCGATTCATCCGGGGCATCGGACTCATCCCAGTCATCCCCCTCCCGCTCATCCGGATCATCCCAATCATCCGCCCCATCAACGACCGCCCCCGCCTCACCCCAAAAATCGCCGTCCCGATCTCCCTCATCCATGACTTGCTCTCCTTCAGTCCGTCATCAAAACACTCATAAAACCCAGCACCTGATCACCCCGGTCATCCTTGATCAGCACCGCGTTCTCACCCGCCACCCTGCGGACCTTCAAACGCCTCAACTGACCCCCATCCAACTGTTTTAACGCCCCCTTGACCAGCCGCGGCGTCCGCTGAATCAACAGCTCCGCAAACGCCCCCCCTCACGCTCAATCAACGCCAGCGTCTTCGCTTCATCAAACACATACCGATCCGCCAGCTTCCGGTACCCAAACTTCACCCCATGCGCCGTCTGCGTCTTCGGCTGCTCAAACCATTCAGGCGCCGCCCCGATCGCATCGTGCAACGCCGCCTTCGCGGACGCCATCGCCTCCACCTGCAACTTCAGCGCATTCGAACGCTTCGCTACCAATGCCCGGCACGCCGCCTCCAACTCATCCACCGTCGCCGCCACCACATCACGCTTCTCAGCATAATGCTTCACCGCCTTTTCAATCGCTCGCCAACGCTCCCGCGCGTCCTTGCTCTTCATCTCACACTCCTATTCGTTTCCTGTTTAACTCGTAATCACCTGAAATAACCACACCGCCAGCTCAACGGGCAGCACCACAAGCCACATAAACATACCCACTAACACCATCACCCCAAGAATCAATTCTCCCGAACAATGATCCATCACGTTCTCCTTTCTCTTGTTATCCGGCTGGCCCGGTCATCTCAACCGGCGCGCCTGAAACCGAAGCACCCGCCGATGCCAGCGGCTCCAAGTGATGCAGCAACTGCATCACCATCTCCGGTGGTAACTTGCCCACCAGACCCACCAACCGCTTCGTCTGCGCGTTGTACGCGTCAATCTCATGCGACGGGGCCTCGCCTTCCCCCTTACCCGGCGGCTGCGGCACCATCGCCTGCAACCGACGCGCCAATTCATCCGACTCCGGCCAGTCCAAGTGCTTGACCAGCAAATCCCCAATGTACGGCACCGCCTGCGGAAACTTCGTCAAAAACGTCAGCATCTGCTCGCTCACCGCTTCTCGGCGCGTCGCGTAACTGGGCCCTACCGACACCACTAAATCGTATTTCCCCACGCTCAGATCATACACCGCCCCACCCCGCGCCGACCCTCGCCCCCCCTCGCCCCCATCACGACGACCCAACTGCACCGTCTGCGGATCATTACCCGACGCCCCCAATATCCGGACCTGCCGTGTCCCCTGATAAACCGTCGGGATCAAATCAATGCACAGACGCCCCGTCTGTCGGATCGCACGCGACAAATTGTCAACGTAATGAAGCGTGCTCTCATCCGATTCCCTTTGCCGTAGCTTAATCGCCACCCCCGACGTCTCATTACTCCGGGCCCCCAAACTCGAATCATAAATCCCCGTCACCGCCTTCATATCATCCGCCGCGCTCTTCGCCTCCTGAATCACCCCCATCGGCGGCCCAGCAAACGGCTGGCGTTGCGGTGTCTGCGGGCCGTCATACTCGACATACGCATAATGCTCCCGGTTGATGTTCCGCCACTTATGCCGTGCCGTCTTAAACGCCCCGCGCGGACCAATAAACGGCGCGCGCGGCGCTAAACCCACCAACTCCGTCGACGCCGTGCGCCAGTAGTTGTACATCCGTTGCGCATCCATCGCATCATGGATCAACCCCCGAAAATACCGCCGGTTATCCACCACCGTCTCATCCCCATACACCGGAACCAGTGGGATATAACGCCCCGGCCACACCTGCGACTCCAACACCCCAGCCCCCGACATCAACGACTGCGTCACCACCGAGCGCGTCACTACCCGCTCATCAACCACCTCAATCCCCTCGCCCGACAAAAAATCCGCGCGCGATGCATAAACCCCTTCATCCAACACCGTACCGTCCGAGAGCTTTAACACCACCCCCTCCTGCTCCGAACGCGCCCAAACCTCCGCCAACAACACCTCCGCACGCGACGTGCGCGGTTGCTGCGGCTCCGTCACCGGCCAATCCACCGCCCGCTCACGGGGATAGCGCCGCTTGAACTCCTCCAGCGGCAGTGCATCCAACACAAACGCATCCCGCCAATCACTCGAATCCGCCGACAGCGAATGCGGATCCCCGTACACGCTAAATATGTTCGGAATCCGCTCAATCCGTATATCCAACTCAAAGGCATCGTCCGACGCATAATCAAGCGCCACCCGCCAATACCCGTAACCGCACGTCACCGCATGCTCAAACGCCGTGTCATACGCTACCTCCGCATTCGAGGTGTACTCAATGTTCCGGATGATCCCGCTGTAGACCTCCGCCGTCGCCACGTCCGCCCCACCATCCACCGGATGCACCTGAATGCTCGGCCGAAGCTGACGCGCTTCATTCACCACCTGGCGGGTAAACGTCGGCATCCGGTTCAGCGTTAAACACGGCCGCCCTTCCGCTTCCCGCTTCTTGCGCAACGCCTTCGGCCATTGCTCCCCCAACTTCGCAAACCGTAAAGCCTCTAACGCCGTCGCACGGTTCGCCGACTCCATCTCCGCCGCCAACGCAAACCGCTCCTGAGCCTCCTTGACCTCCCGATCCATGCGCCCTTACCCCATCCAACTTTCCGGCGTCACCCGACGGGCACGCCCCCAATCCGTCCCCGTCTCCTCCGGCAACCCCGCTAAGCGCAAACCACCGTTATAGAGATAACGCGTACAATCCATCAGATGATCCCGTTCCTTCACGATCCGCCCCGACTCGTCACGCCGGTAATAACGATACTCATCCAACCAATTCCGCAAACTCCGAAATACCTTCAACCGGCCCGTCGCCAACGCCTGATACACCCGGTAAATCCCCGATTCCAACTCCGACTCCGCCGGCTGAAGCCATAAACCCGCCTCGTTATAATCGTCCATTAAACATTGACCATCCCGCTGCGAACGCGCCCGCGCCGCCGGATCAATCACCCCCGGAATCCAATCACCCCGCGCCTGGATCGCCGAAGCGTGCACCAGCGGCAACGACTCTCCCTGGTAATGCTCGCTGTATAAATACACCACCCCATCCTCTTCATTCTTCGCAGCCCACAACACCGCCGTCCTGCGCCAGCCCACATCCATCGCATATACCCGCGGCCAATGACCCGGCAGCTCAAAATCATCCACCACAAAATCACTCTCCGGAATCGGATAGATCGCCCCCGACCCCAACTGCGGCACCCCCTTGCTCCGCGCATCACGCTGGTACGGCGGAATCGACGCCAGCAACTCCGCCTTCACCCCCTCATCTAAATGCGGCACATCATCCCAACCCGCGCGCACCACAAATCGACCCGGCGCCGAACGCATCCCCTCCGCGTCCAACTCACCTTCCAAAAACGACTTCACCACCTCGGATACCCCTTGCAGCGGCGTGAACGTCAGCAGCATTAAGCCCCTCGTCGTCATCGTTCGCATCAGCGCCTCCGTATACACCCCGTACGGCGGCTCCTCATCCAGCAAAATGACATCCTGCTCCGTCCCCTGAAACGCCTTACGACCCTGCTCGTAACTCTTCAGCATCAACACCGACGTCCCACCATGACGCGATTTCACCTCAATCCTGTCCACCGCGCCCGATGACCCCGTCTGCACCCGCCCCAAACAATCCCGGGGAATCAACTCCGTGCCCCACACCGACTCCGACGCGCCCAGCAACTTCGCCTGCAAAATCTCTCGCGCATTCTTCATCGTGTCCGCCGCCGCCCACACGCGCACCGGCCGGTCAAAACGACGCCCACACCACTACCCCGGGTAATCCCCCGTTAAATGCAACACCAACTCGTATAAACCCACCCCCTCCGTCTTGCCCACACGGTTCGCCGCCAACATCAAACGCTGTCGATATTTGCGCCCCGCTTCAAAAAAGGCACAATGCTTGGGATAGTTCGCGCGCCGGAACCGGCCCGCATCAGGATAATATCGATCCAACTTGCGCGCCTGGCGGCGCTTCAGCTGCTCTTGCAGCAGCCCAGCAAGCTCAATCTTCTTTTTCGTCCACTTTTTCGTCTGGCGATCCTGTTCCCTCTGCACTTCCCTGTAACTCCGCCGTTAACCGCGCAATCCGCACGCTCAGCTCCTTGTCCGTCAGCGCCCCAAAAGGATCCACCTTCGCCTCGATCGACGACAATCTCGGCGCATAATACGGCGCCGCCGCCTTCAACGCCGCAATCCGCTGCCCCGGGCTTAAATCACCCGTCAAGGCCAGTTCAAATAAATATTCATGCGGCAACTGACCATGCTCGGCCGCCGCCTTGCGCGCCCGCGCAATCGAAAACTTGTTCTTCGAGCCCCGCGGACGACCCCGCGGGCGCTTCCCCAAAACAGGCGGCTTCGACACATCCCCGATTAACGCCCGTCTACCGGGGAAAAACGCTCAAGACGCTCAAGACGCAGGACCGGATCATCTGACGGAATGGACGCTTCCGACTCCTTGCAGCCAGCAAACGTCTGACTCGCCTTCAGATCCTCAAACGTCGCTTCAGGATCGCCAGGATCGCTCTGAATAAATCCCTTTTCCGCCACCCAACTCAGCGCGCAATCATAAACCGCCGCCTCATCCGGCAAGGACGACCGTTCTTCCGACCACGCCGGGCCACTCAATCGCTGCGGCAGCACCCGATAGAATGCTTCGGCGTCTCGCCGCAGTTGAAAGGCGACCACAAAATCATCGCAGTAACGTATCAGCATCGCTCTACCATGACACCTTGGCTTTACGACCCTCTCGAACCACAGATCTATTACATAGTGAAGGTAGATGTTGGCCAGCACCGGTGAAATAACTCCACCCTGGGGTGTGCCCTGGGCGGGTTTGTTTACTTCGCCTGTGGGCTCAACTATCGGGGCCTTCAGCCATTGGCCGATCAGTGACACTAGCCGTTGGTCGTCTATGCGTTGGGCGAGCATCTTTTGCAACCAGGAGTGCTCTACTGTATCGAAGAAGCCTTTGATGTCCGCTTCGACGATGTAGCCATAACCCTTGAATTGCAGGTTAGCCCGCAGACTGTGGATCGCGCCGTGGGCGCTTCGATTAGGTCGATAACCGTAGCTGTTGGGGAGAAAGTCCGCTTCATAGATACTGCTCAGAAGTTGCGCCACGCTCTGTTGAACAAGTTTGTCCTCCAGGGTGGGTAGCCCCAGCGGCCGTTGGCCACCATTGGGCTTGTCGATGTAGACGCGCTTGATCCGATTAGCCCGGTAGGCACCTCGTTTCAGCTTGTCCACCAATGTCGTTACTCGACTGTTCAGCTCCGTCGAGTAGCGCTCCGCATCGACGTTGTCGATACCGGGTGCGACATTCTTCTTGAGCTGACCCCAGCTTTCAAATATCAGGTCTTCATCCAATAGACTACTGAGATTTTGAAAGATATGCCTGGGGTGGGTTTGTGCCTTGTATGCGACGGCTTGCAGTGCAGTTGTCATATCGTTTCCAGCTCGACTTTGTCCGGGATATGTGTTCTACCACAAGCCTCAAAGTTACTGTCGGCCCCTTCAGCAGCGTGCGTACTGCCTAGTATGGACCGATCCGACTCCCAAGTTGCCATCGTATACCTCATCTCTCGACTTGGCTTTCCTGCCTGTTCCTTCAGGAGCATCTTGGGCCTCCCAAGTTCCTGATACACCTCTATGCACATGCCACGGCTTGAGAACCCCGCCGACTCTCCACAGCCTCACCTTAACGGCCGCTTCGCTTGGACTTCGAGTACGTTACTGCTCTGGTCAGTCGAAACAAACTTATTTTCGGGGCGATGCCAGCACTTCAGGATCACGGTAATCCCTATGGCCTATGCATTGCTCTGTCTACGCTTCACCTGTCTTGTTCATGGTTATAAAAAACCACTCCGCCACAGGCGCAAGACTCGATACTGGTGGTTGGTTAAACCTTACCAGACAGGGACTTTCACCCTGCAAGGTGCACCAAGCTGCGCTTGGCGCACCAACGTCCTTGTTCATCTCGACTCCTTGTCAGTCTGTTCTATCGGTTCTTCTTTTAGGCCCTTCGCCTACGGGCTTTATCGGCATCTAAAGCCAGCATCCATATTTGCCATTATCGACACACGGGAACTGTTTATTAGCAGCATTTATTACGTCATATATTGTCTTAAATTTTGCCCTGCTAACACAATCTCTCTTTTCATCTTCCTCAGCTGTTTCTAAAAAAACCGCAGCCACAATTTTTTCTCTACTAACAAGAATAATCGACCCCGGATTTTTACTCATACAGGCAATGAATAACGCCAACTCTCCTTTTCCCCCATCGGTCATTTTTACCTCACCCCCGGACTCGGGCTCACTCATCACCGGCCCGCTCATCAGCAGACTCGCCAGTACCATAAAAACCCCCACCGTCTTGTTCAACAAAAACACGCGCATTGTGTCTGACTCCTCATGATATGAATTGAGCGCATAGTATAACCCTAAAACTTTTCGATAATCTTCCTCGCCTCATCCGGCAACCCATGCATTCTCGATGATATTTTTAACCTCGGAACGCGGCAGACTGGACGCTTCCGACTCCTTGCAGCCAGCAAACGTCTGACTCGCCTTCAGATCCTCAAACGTCGCTTCAGGATCGCTCTGAATAAATCCCTTTTCCGCCACCCAACTCAGCGCGCAATCATAAACCGCCGCCTCATCCGGCAAGGACGACCGTTCTTCCGACCACGCCGGGCCAATCAACAGAAAACCCACCAGCGCAACACCCACCACCCGTTTCAAAAAAATCACGTCCATGTGTCAATCTCCTTTTTGCTCGTGCTTCTTTTTTTTAACTGAGCTTGTTGATAAAATCTCTCGCCTCTTTCGGCAAATCCGAATGCTGTCGGCTATACTGGTCCAGCCAATCCCGCCTCACGCGGTGCGTCAGCCTCCCTAAACGATTCGCATAAAACGACGCATCCTCCGCTCGCAAAATGTTCTCCTCCACAATCCGCAAGCAAAAATCCAGGTACGCATACTCCTGATCCAATAACCGCGCCGTCACTAAATACAGCGCCTCCCCAAACTCGTCATACCGCGAATAATAGTCATCCCGCCACGCCGACGTCTTCTCCCGCAACGCCTCAATCACCGCCCGGTAACCCTCCTGACGAATCACGTAATCTTCCGCCGTCTCCGTCGTTACCCGGGTCATCAGGTCTTGCGACGACTTCCCCTCGAAGTACCGCTCACTCAGAAAGTCTTCAACAACCCGCTGACGCGCCGCATTGACCGCCTTAACCTTCTTTTCACGCGCGTCGGTGAAGATACCCATCCATGGCCTCCCTCTCTCCCCCAAAAAAGCGCACCCCGAGCACCTGCGTCCACCCAAGTGGTGGGGGGGGGGGCGGTGAACGCAGAACGCTCGGCGTGCAGAACCCTGTTAACCGCCGGATAAACTAGCTGAGCAACTCATCACTCGGTTGCCGGCTTAACCGGCAACCCGGCTTACCGTCATCTTCCAAACACACCCCTCCACTCACCAGCGACTCCATCGCCGTCAAGGACGACTTGATCTCTTCCGGCCTCGATCCCTCGTCAAAATGCAGGGGATGCCGCACATCCACCGAATCCGGCGACACCTCATCATCGTGTCGCCGACGCGGCACCCCCACCTCATCACCAATCACCCCATCACCTATTCTTCGAACCCCATAGTGCATCATCACATTGCCCACAATCTCCAACGCATCGCGGCCCGAAAGCTTGCCGTCCTTCTCCAGATGCCCGGTCACCTCTTTCACCAACAGCAACAACGCATCAAATCCCCCTATCAGATGCCGCGCTTCCGTCGGACTGATCTTCCTTGAAAACTGGATGAGACTCATCTCCTTGCTCCTTCTTGTCACGTTTCTTGTTATCCGCCGACACCGCCTTGAGTCGACGATGCAGTAAATCCGCTCGCGTCACCAGCCCCACCACCGCGCGTTCAATACACACCTCGCCCAACTCCGTGTAATCATCCGGTCTAATCGCCCGCGGCTTAGCCACCCACTGCTTGAGCGCCGACTGCTTGAGCGCATACCCCCCCGTCAAGCGATAAACACCGCGAAAACTCGACTGCGTCAGTCGCCCCACCAGCAGATAATCCACCGATGGAACCGAATCTGTCAGAGAAATTGAGACCGATTGATCGATCAAGGGATGTGGCATCGCGATCTATCTGTTTTTATTATTCTTTTTCTCATCAAACACGGGGACGAAAACACTCACCCCGTTAATTTGACCACTTTTTAGACAAAAACAACCGAAGAAAACATTAACCGATTGTTTTTCTTAGCCGAAACCTGAAGGTCGGCCGTCTTTTTATCCACATTACCTGTGGATAACTTCCACCCAAGTCTGAAATAGATTAAGCCAAATTGCAAGTCCTTCAACACAAAAAAACCGACCCAAAAGGTCGGCTTTACGGGGAACCCAAACAACACGTCACCCTTTCTCTTTTTGTTTTGGTTTTGAACGCCTGGTAGCAGGATCTTTGCCCTCCGCGTCGGTAAGCTCGTCCTCTTCCTTACAGATTGCTCACTTAATCACGAACAAGGCTAATGCACCAAAACCAACGGTAGACCAGAGATAGATCGAGTCATAGGCGAGATTAGTACTGTCATTGAATAAGCCATAGCCGCCGACAACGAGAGTCGTCACAATCCAGGCAACAGTTACCAATCGAATTACATCCGACACATAAGTAGGAATAACACGGTCACATTCCTCGCTTACAGACTTATTAGGTCCTGCTAAATCGCCTACTAACCCCACTGCTAATAAAGCACAGCTTAACAGCAGATACTTCTGAGCACCCAACACTTCCGTATACAGCCCCATCAGCAGACTGCCCATACAAATGACAAAGAAGACATTCATAGCGGCTGCTTTTAAACAATTTATCTTCTCAATCTTACTCCATTCCTCCTCTAGCGCCTTACGTCTTTCCTCCTCTGTCGACGTAATAGGCTCGCGCAACACGTCCAACCATTCCCTATCATCTGCTTTCTTTCCAATATTTTTCTGAAAGCCGTGATCGGCATCTTCTTTTTTTACTAGCTTCATGAATACCCCCCTCCTGCAACCAAATAGTTGTTTTGGAACTACGGATTACCTGACTTTATACCGAGATAAAGCAGAAACACGGACGCCCCCTGTAGACCTTTCATCACTTGATGCCATGACGTGCTTGCGCGGCGTAGCCGCCTGACCAAGTCTATGACCCGTGGCTGAACACAGTAAAGCCAGTTTAACACCGTCGACACCGGAGGTGTCAACTCATTTTAAAGGCCAGTCGCCTGAGCGACTGGGGCGGAGGGTAGGGAATCTAAATGCTTGAGCTGTGGCGAAGCCACTCGTATTATTAATCAACGCATCCAAGAATCAGGGCCTTTGTAGGTATCTGGACCGTCACCCTTTCTTAGTGCTTCCTCAAGTTCTTCTATACGCTTATGTGCCGTTTCAAGTTCCTTAGCCAGTCCCTCTTCGCACTCGGTGCGTTTGTCGAGCGCAGCCGCGTGTTCTTCCTTGATGCGAGAGATGGACTCATTATGATCCTGCTTGAGCAACTTGATTTCAGACCGGAGACCTGCGACTTCTTCATCAGACTTCTTCTTAAGAAACAGCTCTTGAGCAAGCTTGAGGCTTACCCCTATCAACATGATAAGAAGCCCCAAGATTAGGCTCCCAGCCAGGCTAATCTCAATACTCATAAATCTATTCCTGCTTCGCAGTAGCCGTCTCTGACCAATTTCTATACAGCGCTCCACTCCAATAAGTTTTTAATCTTGTTTTTAATCTTGTTTTTAAGCGCGGGGAATCGCTTGTGGGTCAGGGGGTTAGGGCCTTTTTGTGTTAGAGATTTCCTGTTATGTGTTAGAGATTTCCTGTTATGTGTTAGAGATTTCCTGTGCAATTCACAACTTATCCCGGAATTATCCACAAACCGAACGGTTGGTTAATTGCCTGGGGGGATGCCTGCGGCCCGCGCTCTATCTCCGCTGCGCTCCGACCGAGCCTCACACAACGAGGCTCAGCCCTCCGGGTCACGATCGCTATCCCTAAAAAAGGGGGAGTGTGCGACTAACCTACAGAATTAGGAAGAGGAGTATCTCACTCGGATTCAGCCGCCCGGCGTTCCCGTTCCTCGGCACTTGGGAAACGAACTAGCTTGGGTATGTCCTTCTCTTCGAACACAAAGGTCAGCGAATGCGGCCCCCGGCTCCGCCGATCGACCGTCCACTGGATCGTAAGACCGGACTTCGCTTCCAGTTCTTCGATGGCTGGCTTGATTACCCAATGCTTAAGATTTCTGAATTGTTTATATCGACCTTCCAAACCCAAGCACCGCCTCAATTTATCGGGTGTAATATACAACTTGCCTTTGCCAGTTTTGGTGTCCACCTGCTGCCTAAAAAGCTCATACAGCCGGATCGAATGGGTTGATTGAAGCGCGGCCACACGCTGGAGATCGTAACTCGTGAAATTGCCCGTAAAATGACACAGATGCGGCTTGATCTCCTCCGAAAACCGTATCTCGATTTTCGCTTCACCCTCAAGATACCGCACTGACTCCTTTAGCCAGCTGATCTCTTGCCCATTAATCTCAAGCGTACGCTCGTGCAGGCGTTCTGAGGCATGCTTTAACGCCTTGTATACTTCGCTCCGCGGTATCTCGAAGATGTCCCCATAATCCTTCGCCACCAGCGTAATCACCTCGGGAACCTCTTCATAAGGGCTCTGGCGTGCAATCACCAGGTTAAACACCCTTTGCTCCACCAGCTTTAGCTTGTCGTAATAGGCCTCAATCAGCATATTAGATTTGTAGACCCTGTACTGGCCTACCCTCCCTCCCTCGTGGCATACCTCGAGCGGATCGATACCCGCGTCCTTCAGCGCTGACTCGACTAAACCATCGATTGATTCCACCGTCTCCTCCTAAAAATATTAGGGGACAAGCAGGGGAAAAATAGGGGATGGGAATATGCCCTTTATTTTTCATAGAAGTTTCCATGGTTTAGCTAACTGTTTGGCGGAGAGAGAGGGATTCGAACCCTCGATGGAGCTATTAACCCCATACTCCCTTAGCAGGGGAGCGCCTTCAGCCGCTCGGCCATCTCTCCGGGTGTATTAGATTTTGGATGCAGTCAAACCCGTATGGGCGACTTTTACATCTTTTCAGGATTGAGGCGGTCTCAAGGTTTGGGACCCTGGTTCCCCTGATCCTTCAAGGTGCTGAGATTGTACAGATTTCTTCTTCCACAAACAAAAAAACTTTACCTTCCATGGCAAAGTTATTTATTGGGTTAAGGCTTGTCGTTTTTATTCAGGCCAGAGGCCTCTAGGACGACTCTTCCGGCTGCTCTCTTTTTATACGTTCGTAGATCTCTTCCCGGTGCACGGTCACATCACGCGGCGCATTGACACCAATACGTACTTGATTTCCTTTAACACCTAATACAGTAACCGTAACCTCATCTCCAATCATCAGGGTTTCGCTCACACGGCGAGTAAGTATTAACATGTCCAGTCTCCATGTTGTTCCTTGAATTTGTGGCGGGCTTCGATTCTGTAACAATTCAATCTCAGCACACCATTGCCAACCAAGCCTCCGTATAAAACGAGACTGGTAGCTCTATTTTAGCAACTGAACTATGGGTAAAAAAGGGAAAATACGACTCAAAAAACCTGTTTATAGGGCCTAAATGCTCTTAATCCCGACTTTTAGGATTGTACTTCTTTCTTCAGCTCAAATGCCTCGTGCAGCACCCGAACACCCAGTTCCAGATATTTTTCATCAACCACCACAGAAATCTTGATTTCAGATGTGGATATCATACGGATGTTGATACCTTCGTCAGCAAGTGCCTCAAACATCTTGCTGGCGATTCCCGCATGGGAACGCATACCGACACCGACCAGGGAGATCTTGACGATCTTGTCATCTGCCAACACTTCGCGTGCACCCATTTCATCGGCTGTCTGCTGAAGAATATCCCTGGCACGTTTAAAGTCGACCCGATTCACGGTGAAAGTGAAATCTGTGCGCCCGGTATCGTGAGAGATATTCTGAATTATCATGTCGACTTCGATATTCTGGCTCGATATTGGACCAATTATCTCATATGCCACGCCCGGTTGATCCGGAACCCCCAGAATGGTCAGCTTCGCTTCGTCGCGATTGAATGCAATACCGGAAATCTTCGCCTGTTCCATGTTCTCTTCCTCAAAGGTAATCAGTGTGCCGTCGCCCTCTTCGAAGCTGGACAGGACACGTAGGGGAACATTGTATTTACCTGCAAATTCGACGGCGCGTATCTGCAGCACCTTGGAACCGAGGCTGGCCATCTCCAGCATCTCTTCGAAGGTGATGCGCTCCAGCCGCCTGGCCTTGGGTTCAACTCTGGGATCGGTTGTGTAGACACCATCCACATCGGTGTAGATCTGACACTCGTCAGCCTTAAGGGCGGCTGCCATGGCAACTGCCGTCGTATCCGATCCGCCTCGGCCAAGTGTGGTTATGCTGCCGTGTTCATCGACACCCTGAAAGCCGGCGACCACAACCACCCTGCCCGCCTCAAGATCCGCGCGAACACGGGCGGCATCGATATCGCGTATGCGCGCCTTGCTGTATGCGCTGTCGGTGAGAATATGCACCTGTCCCCCGGTATAGGAACGGGCAGGACACCCAACCTTATGCAAGGCCATGGAAAGCAGCGCGATCGTGACCTGTTCGCCTGTGGAGACCAATACATCCATCTCCCTGGGATCAGGTGCCTTATCGATCTCTCCGGCGAGTGAGATCAGCCGGTTGGTCTCACCCGACATTGCGGAGACAACCACCACAACTCGATCACCGCTGTCTCTGTATCCCTTGACCTTGTTCGCAACGGCCATGATTCGCTCAATCGAGCCGACAGAGGTGCCGCCATACTTCTGCACAATCATTGCCATGACAGTTTTAAACCCCAAATATCCAAGTGCCTAAAAAAGCTGCACATTAAACACCAAACCGGCCCACAACGGAACCATATATTGAATCCGATTTAACGTTGAGATGTTTATTCCAGGCCCAGTTGTTTCCTGACCCAGGGTTCGACAATTTCCAGGGCTTGCGGAAGTGCAGCGGGATTACTGCCTCCCGCCTGCGCCATATCCGGCCTTCCACCACCCTTGCCGTCAACCTTTTCTGCAGCCAGTTTCACCAGATCCCCCGCCTTCATCTGCGCGGTAAGATCCTTGGTCACACCTGCCACCAGTGAAACCTTGCCCCCTGTTGTCGCTGCCAACAGAATAACCGCAGTGCCAAGTTTGTTTTTCAGCTGATCCATAGTCTCGCGCAGTGATTTGGCATCGGCGCCATCCAGGTTGGCCGCCAGCACCTTCACCTCACCCACCGAAACGGCGCCTGCTGCCAGATCAGTGCCTGCGGCACTGGCGAGTTTCCCCTTCAGCTGCTCCAGCTCCTTCTCCAGTTTACGGTTGCGAACGAGGATCTGCTCCAGCTTATCCTCGATCTCATCGCGCCCTGATTTGATCATTTCAGCGATCCGCTGCACCCGCTCTTCGTCCGCCTCCATCCATTCAACAGCCCGTTGACCGGTTATCGCTTCGATTCGGCGCACACCGGCGGCAATGCCACTCTCTGCGGTAATTTTGAAAAGCCCGATATCCCCCACCGCATTGACGTGGGTTCCTCCACAAAGTTCGGTGGAAAAATCACCCATGCTCAACACCCGTACCTGATCCGCATACTTCTCGCCGAAGAGCGCCATGGCACCGGATGCCTTTGCCTGATCCAGAGACATGAGTTGAGTGGCAACCAGGTGATTGTGGCGTATCTGAAGATTCACCAGTTGTTCGATCGTCTGCAGTTGTTCACGAGTAATGGGTTCGAAATGGGAAAAATCGAAACGAAGCCTGTCCGCATCGACCAGCGAACCCTTCTGAGTCACATGCTCGCCCAGTTCCCGGCGCAGCGCTGCGTGTAACAGATGGGTTGCCGAGTGATTGAGCGCAGTGGCCTGGCGGGTATAGGCATTGACCTGTGCAGTTACCTTGTCGCCAACAGCGAGGGTACCTTCCTCAAGCTTGCCGATGTGAGCAAAGAGCTCACCACCCTGTTTTTGTGTATCGTCCACTTCGAACAGCAGGCCATCCCCTTCGAGGACACCTTGATCTCCCACCTGACCACCGGATTCGGCGTAGAATGACGTATTATCCAGAAACACCATGCCGGACTCCCCCTGCTGCAGAGAACTGACAGACTCGCCATCACGCAGGAGAGCCACGACCCTCCCCTGATCCTCAAGGTGATCATAACCGGAAAACCGGGTCTCCTCTTCCAACCCCAGGTCGAGATTCGCCGCTACGCCGAATTGACTCGCGGCCTGGGCTCGTTCTCGTTGTGCCGACATAGCCTCGTCGAAACCTGACTGATCGATGGTCAGTTCGCGCTCACGGGCGATATCGGCAGTCAGATCCCTGGGAAACCCATAAGTATCGTAAAGCTTGAATACAAGTTCGCCGGGTATAACCTTGCCATCAAGCTCATGAATGGTCTCTTCGAGAATCTTCATCCCCTGTTCCAGGGTCTGGGCAAACCGCTCCTCCTCCAGGCGCAGTACCTTTTCTACCTGGCCACGCTGCGACAGCAACTCGGGATAGGCCTCTCCCATCTCATCACACAAACAACCTACAAGCCTGTGGAAAAACGGCTCCTTCACGCCCAGCATATAGCCGTGGCGAATAGCACGGCGAATTATCCGCCGCAATACATATCCGCGGCCTTCATTGGACGGCAAGACAGCATCGGTGATGAGAAAGGCGCAGGAGCGTATATGGTCGGCGATGACCCGTAGGGACTTCTCTTCCAGGTTACTGCAGCCGGTCAACTCTGCAGCGGCCTGAATGAGATGGACGAACAGATCGATTTCATAATTGCTGTGCACGTTCTGCAGGACGGCAGCCAGACGCTCCAGTCCCATACCCGTATCCACAGACGGCTTGGGCAGCGGTGTCAGCACGCCATCGGCATCACGATTGTATTGCATGAATACCAGGTTCCATATCTCGATATAGCGATCTCCTTCCTCTTCCGCAGTGCCGGGCGGACCGCCCCATATACCCTCTCCGTGGTCGAAAAAAATCTCAGAACAGGGGCCGCAAGGTCCGGTATCACCCATTGACCAGAAATTGTCGCTCTCATAGCGCTTGCCCCCCGGCTTGTCACCGATCCTGGTGAAACGGGCGGGATCGATTCCGATCTCGTCGAGCCAGATTTTCGCTGCTTCGTCATCCGCTTCATAGACGGTCACCCACAGCTTTTCCGCCGGCAGGCCGATGGTTTCAGTGAGAAACTCCCAGGCATAGTTGATGGCGTCGCGTTTGAAGTAGTCTCCGAAACTGAAATTTCCCAGCATTTCGAAAAAGGTATGGTGGCGAGCGGTATAACCGACATTCTCAAGGTCATTGTGCTTTCCGCCTGCACGTACGCAACGTTGTGAACTCGCTGCTCTTTGGTAGTTGCGCTTTTCCCGACCGAGAAACAGATCCTTGAACTGCACCATGCCCGCATTGGTAAAGAGCAGGGTGGGATCGTTCTGTGGTACCAAAGGGCTGCTGGCGACCACCTCATGTTCGCGATCGGCAAAATAGTCCAGAAAAGCTTTACGTATGTCGGCGCTGGTTTTCATCATGAAGGAAAAAGTTAACCGGGAAATAAACCCTGAAAGATAACAGGAACGGAGATAAAAAGCCCGTACAGGTTACATCAAATGTGCATACTCCAGCTATCGCCGCCTCCCCCGGAGCGGAAGCGGGTGGATAAGCCACGCATGCGGATTGTAAGCCACCAGTATGGGTCGTCGATGAGGGGATATTGGATACCCCCTCAGCTGCAGCAAGCCGGTAATCAATCGAAAAGGAATTGACGGATCAACTCGCCGGGGAAGCCCCGATGTTGAAGAAATCTCGCCTTTCTGGCCAGTGTCTTTGGATCCGTGCAGGGTTCGGCGCCGAACTTGGCATCGTGCACCCGTTGCAACAAGGATGGCCATAGCTCGGCATATCCCCCGAGATAGGTTTCAATCAGCGCCTCATCGACACCACGCTCACGCAATTCAGCCCTGATGCGCACAGGTCCGCTGCCTCTCTCTGTCCTGCTGGCGATATAGCCTTCGGTGTAACGGTCATCACTCTGCAGGCCGGAGTCGCTCAAACGCTGCAGGATTGTATCGATTTTGTGTTCCTCGAAATCACGGGATTGCAGTTTGAACCGCAACTCCTGCAAGGAGTGTTCACGCTGAGTCAGCAAGCGGATCGCCGCCGCCTCTATCTCCGCATAGCCCGCCTCGTTCAGACTTCGGCCTCGGCGAGTTCTTCTTCACTGTTTTGCGATGGCAGCAGCTCCTCCCGGATACGGGATTCGATCGTCTCTGAGATGTCGGGATTCTCTTTAAGAAAGTTACGCACATTCTCCTTACCCTGGCCGATACGGTCGCCATTATAGCTATACCAGGCACCGGATTTGTCGATGATGCCCCGTTGAACACCCAGTTCGATGATCTCACCCTCATGGGAGATCCCCTCACCATAGAGGATCTCAAACTGTACCTGTTTGAAGGGAGGCGCGACCTTGTTTTTCACCACCTTGACCCGGGTATCGTTGCCCACCACTTCATCGCCCTTCTTGATCGCGCCTGTGCGGCGGATATCGAGACGTACTGAGGAGTAGAATTTCAGCGCATTGCCGCCGGTGGTCGTTTCCGGATTGCCGAACATCACACCAATCTTCATGCGAATCTGATTGATGAAGATCACCAGGCAATTGGTGCGCTTGATATTGGCGGTCAGTTTCCGCAGCGCCTGGGACATCAATCGAGCCTGCAAACCGACATGGGAATCCCCCATATCGCCTTCGATCTCCGCCTTGGGGGTCAGGGCGGCCACGGAATCGATGATAACCAGATCCACTGCACCGGAGCGCACCAGCATATCGGTGATCTCCAGGGCCTGCTCACCGGTATCCGGCTGTGACACCAGCAACTCATCCACATTGACACCCAATTTTTCAGCGTACTGCGGATCGAGCGCATGCTCCGCATCTATGAAAGCGGCGGTACCCCCCATCTTCTGCGCTTCGGCCACCACCTGCAGGGTCAATGTGGTCTTGCCTGACGATTCCGGTCCGTAGATCTCCACAACACGACCTTTGGGCAGCCCACCGATACCCAGCGCAATATCCAGGCTCAGGGAGCCGGTCGAGATCGCATCGATGTTACGGACTGCACTGGTGTCACCCATCCGCATCACAGATCCCTTGCCGAACTGTTTTTCAATCTGCCCCAGAGCGGCACTCAGCGCTTTTGCACGGTTTTTATCCATTCGGTCAATCCTCATCTGTTGAAATTAAGCGATGCGCCGGACATCCGAGTCCGGCGACCTGTCATGATCGGATGAAATTATCACACAGCCAAAGGCTCACGTCATGAGTCGGTGCACAGGGTTTTTAGTCTTTCAGAGGCTCAAGAGAAATCTTAGGAACAACGGATATTTTCAATAATTTCTAATTGTTACATTAATCACTTAGAGACACGTTTAGATTACGCCAATCTTCTGCATTCAGTATTCAGTCCGGCAAGGTCTCGATGACGGAAGAATAGCCGTCAAACAGCGGCTTCCGTCTGCCCAGCCACAGGGTGATGCAGAAGGTGATACTCAGTACAAGCAACGAGCCGGTCACCACCCCCTCCCATTCAGCCCAGCGCCAAAACGGCTCCAGATAAAATCCCCCCAGGGTGGCTCCGGCATAATAGAACATTAAATAGAGTGAGGTTGCGCTGGCACGCGCCCATTGAGCATGGCCGGTAACCCAGCCGGCCGCCAGGGAGTGGGTAAAGAAAAAACCAAGGGCATTGATAAAAAAACCGGCGATGATGACAACCAGATTAGGTGTCAGGGTCAATAATGTACCGGCCATAAAAATCACGATACCCACGCCCATTGCTCCGGTTTGAGATCGGTTTTTCACCAGGCGGCCGGATATTGAAGCCGCCAAGGTGCCTGTAAGATAGGTCAGGAAAAACAGGCCCAGCCAGTCAGAGGACAGACCATAGGGCTGATCCGCCAGAACAAAGGTGATATAGCTGTATTGATTGACAAAGATAAAGAAATTCAACCCTCCAATGAAGCAGGCGGCAAGAATCATCGGATTGCGCAGATGCAGCATGAGGTCGCTTGTAACCTGGTGGAACCGAAACGGCCTCGCTACAAAACGCTGCGATGCCGGCATCATGCGAAACACCAAAAACAGACAAACCAGATCGAAGGCGCCGAGGAAGAGAAAACTGCTGCGCCACCCCCACTCCGCCGCAACCAGGCCACTGATCAGTCGGCCTGCAACGCCTCCCAGGGTGTTTGCACCGATATAGATTCCGACGGCCAGCAATAAGGCCTTTGATTCAAACTCCTCACCCATATAGGCAAGCGCGGCGGCAGGCAACCCGGCAATCAAAGCCCCCTGAATGCACCGCAATATCAGCAAACTGGTGTAATCGGCGGCGAATGCGGTTGCGACCGTCACCAGACACAGCAACAGCAGAGTGGCAAGAATGACCACTCTGCGGCCTATGGCATCGGAGAGAGGTCCGAAGAAGAGCAGGCAGACCCCCATCGACAGGGTCGCCATGGAGAGGCTCAGGGACGCCTCAAGTGAGTCAATGTCGAAGGCATCACGCAATACCGGCAACAACGGTTGAGTGATGTAGAGATTGCTGAAAACCATCACCGAACCGATACAGAGTGCCAGCGTGGCATACCAGAATTTCGGTGAATTGGATTGAATCATGCTGGCTTGAAACAGTTATGACTGGCGTATATTGAGCCTAACCCCGAATTAACTATAATAAAAATATATAATATATATAGTTTTCATTCGATTTATATATGGATATCAAGCAACTGACCTATTTCAAGGCTGTATGCCAGTATGGCGGATTCAGCGCAGCAGCCCGTCGACTGCACATCGCTCAGCCCGCCATCAGCATCGCTATGCGCAAACTCGAGGCGGAGCTGAATCTTACCCTGCTGCATCGCGGCGATCGCCGGATCACCCCGACGGTCGAGGGTGAGGTGTTGTTGGGGGCCATGCCGTCCGCATCATCGAAATGTCCGAGGCCGCTGAACTGGAGATGCGTGAACTCCGGGGGCTGGCAAAGGGAGAGATGCGCATCGGGATCCCCAGCATGCTGGGTTCCTACTATTTCCCCCCCATACTCATGGGTTTCAAGCATCGCTATCCGGCGCTGAGTCTCTCCGTCTACGAACAGGGCACGCGCCGTCTGCAGGATATGATCAGGACAGGCGAACTCGACCTTGGTGTGGTGGTTGCGGATCCACCCCCGGAAGATCTGGAAACCCGCCTGCTGACCCGTGAAGAAATGGTTGTCTGTGTACCCAGAGAACATCCGCTCGCGGCACGCAACAGCATTTGCATGGAGGAGTTCTTCAGCCATGAACTGGTGGTCTTCAAGACCGGTTATTTCCTGCGCGAGTTTATCGATCGCTACAGCCAGAAACGCAGTCTGCCACCGAAAATAGCCTTTGAAACCAATCTGATCCCCCTCACCAAGGCGATCGTGCGCCAAGGCTTTGGCATTACCACCTTTTTACGCATGGTGGTCGAGCAGGATACACAGAACGACCTGGTGGCGGTTCCATTCGACGAACCGGTATTTCTCGATCTCTCGCTGGCGTGGAAAAAGGGGGGATATCTGTCAAGGGCGAACCAGGCATTTATCGGCTTTGTCCTAAGCCAAACCAAAGACATAAAACACCACTTGCCGCAATGATCGTCTCAGGCAGTCTGATGCAATCACATCTGTCCGGCGATAGGGTAGTTAGATTCCACTTCGCCCTAAGCTGCTTTGAACTGCACAATCCGGGTGAGAGGGTTGGTATACTTATAGCTTATCCTGTCTACACAGGTAATCTTAGCGGGCGACACGCCCTCTTCATACCGTTAGATAATATGTTCTTAATCGTGAGTAGTAACTAAATTTATGTTTACAGGTATTGTTCAAGGGACCGCAGAGGTTGTCGACATCAAAAGGAAAGAGGCATTCCGTACCCATCGGATACGTATGCCTTCGACCGCGCTGCAGGGTCTAAAGCCGGGAGCCTCGGTGGCGCACAATGGCTGTTGCCTGACAGTGGCCCGTATCGAGGACGACCTGGTAGATTTCGACCTGATGCAGGAAACGCTGCGTGTCACCAACCTCGGGGCGGTTGATATCGGGGATCGGGTCAATTTTGAACGGGCCGCGCGTTTTGGCGATGAGATCGGCGGACACGCCATGTCCGGACATATCCTCTGCACAGCGGCAGTCGTTAATATTGAGCGCAGCAAAAACAATTGCCGTATATGGTTCAAACTGCCGCCCCAATGGTGTCACTACATCTTTACCAAGGGTTATATCGGCATCGATGGCATCAGCCTGACAATCGGTCGGGTAGAGGGCGATCAATTCGATGTCAATCTGATTCCGGAAACCCTGCAACGCACCAACATCGGCACACGCAAGATCGGTGATCATGTGAATATCGAAATTGATCCCCAGACACAGGCGATTGTCGATACTGTGACCAACTTACTACCGGATCTTTTGCAACGGCTCAATCCGCCAGATCATTGACTTGCGGTTTTCATGGCACTCCCCCGGAACGGATGTGCTAAATCCGGAATGAATGCAGGCCGCAAATGACCGCCAATCACCGCAAAATTGACGCAAATGATATTACAATTCTACGAGCAACCACATCGCACATGAATACCCGGGCTCATTTGGCGGGTATTTACAAGGTTTCTCGCATCGATGGAATTTCGCTTGTTGCAATTATTTCTACTTCAGCAAGGCAGTTTCCCATTTGAACGGATAGGTGTCATATGCAAATCGAACATTGGAATGAAACCGTTGACGGTGACATAAGCGAAGCTGCAATGTGCCGTAAGTTCGAGGCGCGGGGCTATAATGTCACACGTTACGTCTATCCTCCCGGTACATTCTTCCCGCCCCATCAACATGCCGTCGATAAGATAGATGGCGTGCTGTCTGGCCGTTTCAGAATGAGCATGGACGGTCACTCATTCATACTGGAAGCAGGCGACTGTCTGCAAATCCCCAGGGGGGTCATCCATTCCGCCGAAGTCATAGGCGAACGGCCGGTGATCAGCATCGATGCGGTGAAAACGGGTAGATAACAGACGATGGCTGCAAGAAGCTGATGACACAGTTACTGGAATCCGGGAGCCTGTGGAAGAAGATTCGCTCACGCACAGCGTCAGCCATCGCCAAAGGCATGCTTCACTCCATTCCGACAGATTTTCAAATCGTGCAACAGGGTGGACTCGAGTTCATGGTGCGCGTTGCGCATAACCTGAATCGCAAAGCACTGGATAAAGTAAAACAATCCGCCATTCATTCAAGCGTCCCTTACAATCCTTTCCTGCCACCGGAACCTGAGATGACGGTTGCGGATATTACACCGACCCATCTCTCGGTACTGAATAAATTCAACGTTGTCGAGAACCATCTACTGATTGTGACCCGTGATTTTCAACATCAGGAGCAGTTGCTGACCCTTGATGACTTCGAAGCGCTTTGGATCTGCCTGAAGGAGTACCCTTCACTCGGTTTCTACAATGGGGGTGCCGCAGCCGGCGCCAGCCAACCACATAAACACCTGCAGCTGGTTCCGCTGCCGCTCTATCAGGGGCAATCCGGCACCCCGCTTGACGCTCTCTTTAACAATGCCCCACAGGGGGAGGCATTGCATAGCCTGAAGCAACTCCCATTCCTGCATTGCTGGTCCCCATTGCCGGGCGAACTCGCCGACAACCCCTCGGCGGCGGCCAAACAGACACTGTCCCGTTATCTGCAGATGTTGAACCGGGTTGGAGTCAATATTGTGAAAAGTGCGGATGGTGACTATCAATCCGCCCCATACAACCTGCTACTGACGCGAGACTGGATGCTTTTTGTGCCCCGCTCGCAAGAGCACTATCATGGCATATCGGTTAATGCACTGGGATATGTGGGATCACTGTTTGTAAAGGAACCGGGTGAACTGGAAACGGTAAAACGCAAGGGACCGATGAACCTGCTGGAGGCAGTATCAATTGCCGCTTGAGATTGTCAGCGGTGATAGCGACAAGGCGCTACCCCGCTGTCCCCTCTCCTCAGCCGGCAGACTATCCATGCTCGGCCAGAGGCCTGTTATCAAGGCCTTTGCATAGCCATCGGACCTGCCCGATTCCTGCATGGATGCGTATGCCGCTTCGGCATCGTAGCCAAGGCGCTTCCACACACACCGTACACCCTTCGATTCCGGGATCAATACAAGATACCAACCATTCCGTGTTCCATCATTGGCCGGCATACCGATCACACCGCTATTCAACCAGTATCGGCCACCCAACTCCTCCCCGAACGGAATCCCCGCATGCCCGCCTATCACCACATCCGCATCGCATAATGCCAGCTCTCCCTGTTTCTCCTCCTGTGGCGTGGAAGCATAGATAAAGCGATTACTGGCGCTCAGACCACCATGCACCAAATAGAAGGATCTTCCAGCCAGTGTGAAACATATGTGTGCAGGCAGGCTTCCCATCCACTCCTTGGTCTCGCTGGAGAGCTGCTCGGAGCAAAAGGGATACCATGCCTCCGCCAGTAGCGCACACGCAGTGCCGGTCTCAAAGCCGCAACCGCAATCCGCACTCCCCTCCGCAAGGGACTCTTCACAGTTCCCCCGCAACACCCTGACGCCTGACGACCTGATCAGATCAACCGTCTCCGCCGGTTGTGCGCAATAGGCAACCAGGTCGCCATTGCAGATGACGTTGGAACTGGCGATGCCGGATACATCCGTCTGCTCCAATAACGCCTGGGTAGCCTGCAGATTACCGTACGGCCCGCCAAATATGGTTACAGGTTCGGAGATTTCACCGAGATTCAGCAAAGCCGATGCCGACATGCTCAATACTCGGTGGCATTGGCCGGATAGTCGGCCAGCGTATCTGCCTGTCTGTTGCCCAACCAGAACATCAGACAGCCCAGGGTCAATACCGTCAAGGAGATAAACAGCAGCTTGGTGTATTTATGCCATTCCCCCAACCACTGGCTGTAACCTGTCGATTCGGTGAAATAGAGAGCAGCGCCGCTAATCGCCAGGGTAAAACTACCCAGATAACTCCACAGGGGTATGCGATCACGATCACCCCACAATGAAAAGAAGATCACCGGCGCAAGATACATGGAGGCGGTGCCGCTAACCGCCACCGCACTGAACAGATCCTTGTTTCCGGTAAACACCAATAACAACCCCGCCAGCATGAAGAGCACCATTACCATGCGGCCGTTGTTCAAGCTGGGCCTTAGGAGCCGCATATCAACCACCACCAACTTGGCTGAACTCGACAGGGTGCTATCGAGGGTCGACATGGCTGAAATCACCAAGGTCGCGTTAAACAGCAACATGGGCAGGTCGCCCAGCAGCCGAGTCAGCACCTCAGTCATCGCTTCACCGCTCTCTGCCTGCGCACCCGCCAATACACCCAGACTGCCGAACAGCATAATACAAATGATACTGATCCAGGCGGCATGCAGAAAACTCCTTCGAGTTGTCTGGCGGTCGGCAAGAAACCCCCGGTCCATCATTACCGGATCATGCATGGGATAACTCCAGATTTGGAGCAAGGCAACCAGCATCAATACCGGACCCGGTTGATCGAACTGGAACGGCATGAACAGAATGTTCTGCGAGGTGATATGTCCTCCGCCCATCACCAGAGTGATCAGAATACCCAGAATCAAAATGAAGATCAGCATCTGGAACAGATCGGTCCTGAGTGATGCATGCAGACCGCCCAGCATGGAATAGAGCAATGTCACGACTGCCAGGCCGATCACCGCCAGCGCATAGGAGCCACTCCCGGCGGCGCCGAAGAGTATGCCGATCACCAGCAAGTTGGCGAATACCTCACTGCTCAGACGGATCCCGATCACCAGATTGTAGCAGCGAGTCCCCCAATCCCCGAAACGGTCGTACAAAAATCCCTGAATACTGGTATAGCCCTTACGAAAGCGCAGATCGTCGATAATCAGGCCGCCGGTAAGAAACGACAGGTAATAAAAGGCGTAGGCAAGCGTACCCCACAGTCCATAGTAAAAACCCAGTATCGCGGCATTCATCAAGGATCGTGCGAAGATCCATGTCGTCACTTGGGAAAAGGTCAAGGTCAACAGGCTCGGTACCCCGCCAGCCGGTGAAAGACCCTGAAAAAAAGTACCGCCATTATCAGCTTTAGGAGAGATGATTATAGATACCGTTGCAACGACAGCAATCAAAACAGGCAGTAAGTATTCCATTTGTGCTCCCATTGAAATCATCTCGAATTAGGGCCTTGAAGTGTATTCAGTTATTCATGAAAAAAACAGAGACTGATCCAATCCATACGTCCATGGGATTAAAATGGATTCAAGGCAGTCGTTGATGCCTGGTCCTAATGCCCGTTACCTGTTAAAGCCGTTTTTTATTGGCGCACGTTCAAGCACGATAGCGGCGACATCCATGCATGCTGTCAGGCCTGATAGGGAATTGCCCGGCGTGTTGGCGCATCTGCGGCTGCTCCCACGCCCTGATAAAGAATCCTTACAACATATGTGGTACGCTCTGCCACTGAATTCGGGGGCATTCACCCCTCTGCAATCATTTACCCTTCCCCTGTTGGATACGCTTAATCCTCTATCCTGTGGGTTAATTAGTGTTGACAGGCCCTGGGAATGCGTCTCAATGCAAAGCGATCTACTGCAATCTCTTGTGAGAAAGAAAACCGGAGAACTGCTAAGGACCGGCTGCCGATATTTCGACCTCGGCATCGAGTATCCCGGGATCCGGTTTGACCTGATTGGCAAGACCGCCGGCATGGTGCTGTTTCCGGCAAAGGGCCGTAGCATCATTCGCTACAACTTGCCACTGCTCATGAAATACCGTGAGGCGTTCATCGATGCCACCGTACCCCACGAGGTCTCACACCTTATCGCACGTGCATTGCACGGACCACGAATCAGACCCCATGGCACAGAGTGGAAAAAGATCATGGAGTTTTTTCACGCCTCACCGGAACGCTGCCATAATTTCGATACGCAACAGGCGGGGGGAAAGAAGCTACGCTATTTCGATTACCGTTGTGGCTGCCGGGACCATCGCCTGAGCGCCATTCGTCACAACAGGGCCATACAAGGCACCATCTACCTCTGCAGACATTGCGGCTCTCGGTTAGGACCTGCTAGGCCCTAACTGAGATAGGCTCAAATCTGACTTACCACGGAATTATCGTCAGATCGACACCTTTCCACTCCTAATGCCGACGTTTCGATTATTTTTCGTTTCTGCGCCAGACTCATTCGCTTAATCTGGTATTCTCGGCGCAGCGCATCGCCATGACATCCCACCCCTTCCGCAAAGACAAGTTCAACCGGGGTGCGTCCTCGGGTATATTTAGCGCCAAAGCCGCTGTTGTGTTGCGCCACGCGTTTCTCAAGATCCTTGGCTATGCCAGTGTAGAGGGATCGATCAGAGCATTGCAGTATGTAGACATACCAGGATTGGGGGTCATTTCTCTGCGTCATCGGATGAAATTGGGCCCGTTAGGAGTGATAATTGCGCTCATATTATACAAAAAACCTGTTTTTCCACAGGTGATACCGGGGTAAACCACAACCTTTTTCACCATTTTCTGGACTTTACACGGCATTGTTATAAAGATAACAATGCTCAATGCCTAAAAAACGTCCTAAAGAGGCACAGGCAATCAAGCGACTTGTTGTACCATACTTACACGAGATATCAGGCATTACCGCCTAAATAACAACAGGTTAGAACCACATTCACCCCCATCTGGAGGATACGATGATTGGTAATACCAAAAAGTGGATAGGAATGGCCGGCGCGATCAGCGTCCTAGCCGGTCAGTTTCTGGTCTCCCCTGCAATCTTCGCCGAAGGAGGCAATGCTGTCGCGGAGGGAAAGAAGATTTCATTTGACAGAAAAAAAGGGAACTGCCTCGCATGCCATAATATTATTGGCGCCCCTTCACCGGGTAACATCGCACCCGCACTGGTCGCAATGAAATCCCGTTTTCCGAAAAAGGAAGATCTGCGCATGCAGATTTGGGATGCAACCATCAAGAACCCCGAATCGGCCATGCCCCCTTTCGGCAAACACGGAATCCTCTCCGAAGCTGATTTCGAAAAAGTCGTTGAGTATATCTGGACACTCTAGAGTGTTTCCGCGATTTTTACACCAGACAGCAACTCCTTTGAGGATTGAAAGATCATGAAACAACTATTTCGTCAATTTACCGCGATGGTTATAAGCTGTTGCTTTATCACTGCAGCACAGGCAACAACTCCTGAGGAAGACCTTAAGGCCTTCCAGAACTTTTATAAAAAACGTTTTCCCAATGTAGAGACTACCGAATATATCAATGGCGCCTATGCTATCGATCCGGTGGGCCGGGAAAACTGGGAGGCCATCGAAGAGTTTCCGCCCTATGAGCCATTCATCGATGACGGCCAGGCCATATGGGAAAAGCCTTTTGCCAACGGCAAGACCTTCAAGGACTGCTTTCCGGATGGTCCTGCCCTTGGCAGCAAGTATCCCCGTTGGGACAAGGAAAAAGGCATGGTCATGACCCTGCCTCTGGCACTCAACAACTGTCTCGAGGCTAACGGTGAAAAGCCCATGAAATATAAGAAGGGGCCAATCAATGATATGCTCTCCTATATCGCATTTGAATCGCGTGGTCAGATCACCAACGTGGTGATTCCCAGCGATGATCCCGGCGCTCTTGCGGCCTATGAAGACGGTAAGAAGTTCTACTATACCCGCCGCGGTCAGCTCAATTTCGCCTGCGCTCACTGCCATTTGCAGAACGCCGGCATGATTCTGCGAACCGAGATCCTCAGCCCCGCACTCGGGCACACCACCCACTTCCCCGTCTATCGTTCCAAATGGGGTACCGTAGGCACACTGCATCGTCGTTTTACCGGCTGTAACAAGCAGGTCCGTGCAAAGCCTTTCAAAGCCCATGGCGAAGAGTATCGCAATCTCGAATACTTCCTCACCTACATGAGCAACGGACTGCCGTTAAACGGACCTGGCGCCAGAAAGTAGCAACCTCAATCAGCTAACTGCTAAAAAAGATTTACGCGATCGGAGTAAAAACGATGCACAAAAAATCAGTTCTCTTTTCATGTTTGCTGGTCTGGATATTAGGTTCAGGCCTTGCAACCACATCGATGGCGGATGAAGCCTCTGCCGATAAAGTAAAACAATTGATTGAGGCCGCGGATGAAGCCAGAAAACAGGCCGCCAGTGTTAACGGTGAATGGCGTGACACGGGTAAAATGATCAAGAAGGCAAAGGCACTGTTGAAGAAAGGCGATTTTGTGGCAGCCGCCAAGCTTGCCAACAAGGCCGCCAAACAGGGACACTTGGGTTATGAACAGGCAATGTCCCAGAAAGATCTGAAAATGCCCTCTTACCTACACTACGAATAATGGCTAACGCCTGGAGGAAGACATAATGAAGTTTGTCAAAGCACTCATGCTTACCGCACTAGTCAGTGGCGTTGCATTCTCGTCCCAACTACTTGCGGCCGATGGCAATCAGATCACTCCCGGTCTGCAATCCGTTGAAGTGACACATGGCGGCGAAAAGGTGATCATTACACGAGCGTCCGACAAAGGTGCGAAGATCCCCGGTACATTCGCCAAGGTTTCACGCCACTGCCCTCCCTTCTGTATCCAGCCCGCGACCGTCGCCGCCGGTGTGGAAACAGTAGGCGAACTGGAGGTTCTCGGTTATCTGAAGAGAATCGGAGACGGGGATCGCAAGGTTTTAGTAATCGACTCCCGCACCCCGGACTGGATTATCCGCGGTACTATTCCCGGGTCGGTCAACATCCCCTGGAATAAGATCAACGTCGATCTTCAAGGCACCTTTGAAGTCGCTGCAGAAGCGGAAGGCGTACATGACATCCTGGTCAATCAACTTGGGGTTCAAGAGATCGATGGCAATCTCGACTTCCGCAACGCCAAGACCCTGGTGATGTTCTGTAACGGCAGCTGGTGCCCGCAGTCGTCCACCAATATCAAAACCCTGATCAAGCTGGGATACCCTACCTATAAACTAAAGTGGTATCGCGGCGGCATGCAGGATTGGGTCAGCCTGGGACTTACCACCGTCAATAAATAGACCTGTTGTTTTATCAATCCAGGTAATGAGGCTGCCGTAAGGCAGCCTTTTTTATGCAAGCCGCAAATGGACGCTAATCACCGTAAATTTTCGCTAATGGTGTGAGGATGTGAATGATTGCTGCGCAATACTTCGTTAAAATCAATTAGCGCATATTCGCGTTCATTCGCGTTCATTCGCGTTCATTCGCGTTCATTCGCGTTCATTCGCGTTCATTCGCGATTAAGACACAGTGGCGCCCTGATAGTGGATTGCTGTTGATCGGCCACCCAAATCCGTGGGTGAGAGGGTATAAAAAAGGGCTGCCTGAGACAGGCAACCCTATTATTTGGTCCGGGCGGGGTGATTCGAACACCCGACCCCTACAACCCCATTGTAGTGCGCTACCAGACTGCGCTACGCCCGGAAAGAGCGGCAATACTAGGCAGTTAATCGGCCTATGTCAATCTGAGATGGGGTTTATCTTTTAAGGATTTGCAGAACTTCTTCGAGTTCACTGCGTAACTGCTTGACGATCTGCTGACTCTGCTGCAGATCCTCCTTCGCCGTATCGCCGGAGAGCTGCTGTCGCGCACCACCGATGGTAAACCCCTGCTCATACAGGAGACTGCGAATCTGCCTGATCATAAGCACATCATGGCGTTGATAGTAACGTCTGTTACCGCGCCGCTTGACAGGTTTCAGTTGTGGGAACTCCTGTTCCCAGTAACGCAGTACATAGGGTTTCACCTGACAGAGGTCACTGACCTCACCAATGGTAAAATACCTTTTACCCGGTATTGCGGGCAGATCTGGATTACTGCTGCTCGGATCCAGCATAGGCTTCCACTCGTGCCTTTAATTTTTGACCGGGTCTGAAAGTAACCACTCTGCGTGCGGAGATGGGGATCTCCTTTCCGGTTTTGGGATTACGCCCGGGTCGTTGTTTTTTCTCACGCAGATCGAAGTTTCCGAATCCGGAAAGCTTGACCTGCCCACCTCTTTCAAGAGATTGCCGGATCTCCTCGAAGAACATCTCCACCATCTCTTTGGCCTCACGTTTGTTCAGACCAAGCTCATCGAAGAGCCTGGCGGCCATGTCTGCTTTTGTTAATGCCATCTCCGTCTACCCTACTCTCTAAGATTTGCACCTAAGTCATCGCCCAGACGGCTCAACACCGTAGCGACCACATCATCAACTTCTTTATCAGTAAGGGTGTGTGATTTTTCCTGTAAAATCAATCCCAATGCGAGACTTTTTCGTCCCGAATCTATGTTTTCCCCAGTATAGACATCAAATAACAGTATGTCTGTAATTATTTTGCCGGATACGTCACGAATGAGATTCCTGATTGATTCGAAAGTGACCGATATATCGACAACAATGGCGATATCCCGTCTGATCGAGGGATATTTGGAGAGACTTTCAAAGGCCGGGAGCCTTCCCTGCGCCAGATTATCCAGTTTGATCTCGAATACAAAGGTGGCGCCATTGAGATCTAGCTGTTTCTCGATCTCAGGATGTAACATCCCAATCATGCCCACTTTTTCACCCAAGATGACAATTTCAGCGGTCTGGCCTGGGTGAAGCGCCGCATGTTCGGCTGCAGAAAAACTGATCCCATCCCGCTGTCCGGTGAGTGAAATAAGCGCCTCGATATCCGCTTTGACGTCATAGAAATCGCTACGCCGGCTTTCGCCTCCCCACTGCTCCGGGATAGCGTCTCCCGAGACCAGGCCACCCAACACGCGTTCCTGCCTTATTTCGCCATCCTGCCGGTAGAAACAGAGTCCGGTTTCAAAGATCCGCACCCGCTGCTGCTGCCGTGACTGGTTATAACGCGCCGTTTGCAACAAACCAGGCCAGGTTGACGTGCGCATCACCGACATCTCGGCAGAGATCGGATTGGCCAGACGGATACCGCTCTTTTGCGGATCGACCAGGGCTTCAATCTCGGGGCTGACGAAGCTGTAGGTAATCACCTCCTGGTAGTCGCGACCGACCAGCAGCAGCTTTGCCCGATGCAGATCGAAATCGACTTCGGGCCGGTCATGCATCTCCATGGCGGAGAGTCCGCGATTGGTCGGGATGCGCGCATAACCGTAGATACGCCCAATCTCTTCAATCAGGTCCTCCTCGATGGCGATATCGAAACGACAGCTGGGGGCCTTCACCCGCCATCCCTGATCCGTCTTCTCCAGTTCCATCTCAAGACGGGCAAGGATATCGCTCACTTCGTCGGCTGCTATCTCGACTCCCAGCACCTTATTGACCCGCCGGGCTCTCAACTCGATAAGCGGGCGTTGCTCGATCTGCTCCTCGTTCGCCACTTCCACCACCGGTCCAGCTTCGCCACCGGCAATTTCGAGCAGCAGTTCGGTCGCACGCTCCATGGCCTTTGCCTGAAGTAGCGGATCGACACCGCGCTCAAAGCGATGGGATGAATCCGTATGCAGGCCATAGCTTCGGGCCTTGCCGCTGACGGCTATCGGGGCGAAGAAGGCACTTTCCAAGAGGATATGACGGGTCGCATCAGAGACTGCAGAGTCGTCCCCCCCCATAATCCCTGCCAACGCCACCGGCCGTTGCGCATCAGCGATCACCAGTGTCTGGTCATCCAGTTCGATCTCCTGACCACCGATCAGCACCAGTTTTTCACCCTGTTCCGCCATGCGGACGCGGATCTTCCCGTCTATCCGTTCCAGGTCAAATCCGTGCATCGGCTGGCCCAGTTCAAGCAGTACATAGTTGGTGACATCCACCACGGGCCCCAGGCTCCGGATATCGCTGCGGCGCAATCGTTCCTGCATCCACAGGGGAGTCTCCGCATTGACATCCACATCACGCACAACACGACAGAGATAGCGCGGGCAGGCGGCATCCGCTTCCAGATCGACTGCGACCCGATCATCGATAGCCGGTGTAACCACCTGCATGACGGGGGGCGTCACCGGGCATCGATTGATCACACCAACCTCCCTGGCAATCCCTGCCATACCGAGACAATCGCCCCGGTCCGGCGTCAGATCGATATCGATGGCGCTATCCTCAAGCTGCAGAAAGCGCCTGAAATCCTCGCCGACAGGGGCATCGGCGGGTAACGGCATAATCCCATCGGAACTATCGGCCAGACCCAACTCACTGGCGGAACAGATCATCCCGAACGACGCCACACCGCGTAGTTTTGCTTGCCTGATCTTGAAATCGCCAGGCAACAGCGCCCCGACGGTGGCGACAGGCACGCGCATGCCCGCTGCCACATTTTTTGCACCACAGACGATTTGCAGCGGCTCGCCCTCTCCCACATTCACCGAGCAAACACTGAGCTTGTCCGCATCGGGATGTTGATCGCGACGGAGCACCTCACCGACAACCACACCGTTGAATTCGGCGGCCACAGGTTCAACAGAATCGACCTCCAGTCCCGCCATACTTAATTGATCGGCCAACTCCTGAGTGTTTACCGAAGGATCAACCCACTCGCGCAACCATGCTTCACTGAATTTCATGACGCTCTATTCACCCTATGCAAACTGTTTCAGAAAGCGCAGATCGTTTTCAAAGAACAACCGCAGATCGTTGACGCCGTAACGCAACATGGTCATCCGCTCGACGCCCATGCCGAAGGCGTAACCGGTATAGGTTTCACTGTCGATACCAACATGCCTGAACACTTCAGGATGAATCATGCCGCAGCCCAATACCTCTATCCATCCGGTTTGGCCACACACCCGGCACCCTTCACCGCCACACATCACACACTCGATATCGACCTCGGCGGACGGCTCGGTAAAGGGGAAATAGGAGGGACGAAAACGTAATTTCAGCTCGCGCTCGAAAAAGCTGCTGAAGAAATCGTAGAGTACGCCTTTAAGATCCGCGAAAGAGACATCCCGGTCAACCAGAAAGCCCTCTACCTGATGAAACATCGGTGTATGGGTAAGGTCCGAATCACAGCGGTAGACCCGTCCCGGGGCGATGATTTTCAGCGGCGGCTCACCCTTCTCCATGGTGCGAATCTGCACCGGAGAGGTATGGGTGCGCAACAACAGGTGGGCATCGAAATAGAAGGTGTCATGCATCGCACGCGCAGGATGGTGCGCCGGGATATTCAAGGCTTCGAAGTTGTGGTAGTCATCCTCTATCTCGGGTCCCTCCACCGTTTCGAAACCCGCATGCTCGAATAACCGCTCCATACGCTCCAATGTGCGCGAAACCGGGTGCAGGCCACCCCGTTGCACGCCACGGCCGGGCAGTGTGACATCGATCTTCTCATCGGCAAGCCGTTTACTGAGCGCCTCGCTTTCCAACTCGATCTTGCGTGATTCAATGGCCTGCTGTAGCGCCTGCTTGGCCTTGTTGATCGCCTGTCCCGCCTGTGGCCGCTGCTCGGGGGGCAGTGCGCCGAGTTTTTTCAACTGCGATGTCAACCGACCGTTTTTGCCCAGGTAGCTGACACGCACCTCATCCAGCAGAGCAAGGCCGTCAGCACCCGCGATCGCTGTCTCAGCCGCCTCGACAAGCGTATCTATATCCAGCGTGGAATCATCCATCTATCTACCTCAAACGAATAATAGATTTAAGTTATGAGTTATGAGTTTCTGCACTCGCAATGCTATTTCGGTAACTTAAAAACTCACAACTCACAAACTATCAATTTGACCTCGCACTAAACACTCATCCATTCATGTTTGCGATAAAAAAAGGGAAAAGCCCCAAGGCCTTTCCCTTTTCTGTGTTCACAATCAGGCCGGATTCAACCCGGCCTCACGACATGCACTTAGCTGGAAAGAGCGGCCTTGGCCTGTTCTGCTAGCACACTAAATGCCGTTTTGTCGTTAACAGCCAGATCGGCAAGCATCTTACGATCGACCTCGATATTGGCCATATGCAATCCGTTGATCATGCGGCTGTAGGAGAGACCGTTTTCACGCGCGCCGGCATTGATGCGGGCAATCCAGAGTGCGCGAAACTGGCGCTTTTTCTGGCGACGGTCACGATAAGCATATTGGCCCGCCTTGATGACCGCCTGTTTGGCGACACGGTAAACCTTGCTTCGGGCTCCATAATAGCCTTTCGCCTCATCAAGCACCTTTTTATGGCGGGTGCGTGCTTGTACACCACGTTTTACTCTTGACATTGTTCAGATCCGATTCGTTATCTTAGGCGTAGGGCAACATGCGACGGGCGATAGCCACATCGGATTTTGCGATGGCATTGGGGGCACGCAACTGGCGTTTCCGCTTGGTGCTCTTCTTAGTCAGGATATGACGCCGATGGGAGCAGTTGCGTTTGAATGAACCGGATGAGGTGCGTTTAAACCGCTTGGCCGCACCCCGATTTGTCTTAATCTTAGGCATTGTCTTTAAACTCCGCTATTTGTGACGCTCATCGGCGTCAGAAAGTTACTTTTTCTTAGGACTCAGCACCATCACCATCTGGCGGCCCTCCATGATGGGTTTCTGCTCGATCTGGCCGTAATCGGACAAATCCCGTTCAACCCGTTCAAGAAGTTCCAAACCCAACTCGCGGTGAGCGTGCTCACGACCACGGAAACGCATGGTTACCTTGGTCTTGTCCCCATCTTCAAGGAAACGTATCAGGTTGCGCAGTTTTACCTGATAATCCCCTTCGCCTGTCCCTGGCCTGAATTTGATCTCTTTGATGTGTACCTGTTTCTGCTTCTTTTTGGCGGCCTGCTTCTGCTTCTTCAGTTCGAAAAGAAACTTGCCATAATCCATGACGCGGCAAACCGGGGGCTCCCCGTTCGGCACGATCTCCACCAAATCCAGTGCAGCCTCTTGAGCGGCTTGTTGAGCCTCTTCTATAGAGACAACACCTACCTGTTCACCATCAGCTCCTATGAGTCTTACCTCAACAGCTGTTATGTCATCATTCAGACGGTGCTTTTTTACAGCAGCGATAACCGGTTCCTCCAAAAAGTCCAAACCCGAAAAGTAGAAAAGCACCGGATTGACCGGTGCTTTACACTCAGCTCACACGTTGTGTAACTTCAGATTTCATACGATCGATAAAAGCTTCGATTGGCATAGCGCCAAGATCTTCACCCCCTCGTGTACGAACAGCTACCGTACCCTCCTCCATCTCCCGATCACCGATGACCAGCAGATAGGGCACGCGCATCAACGTGTGCTCGCGGATTTTAAAGCCAATTTTCTCATTTCTCAAGTCCGATTCGACTCGAAAACCGTTATCGTGCAAGGATTTGAGGCATTTTTTTACATATTCGCCCTGCCGGTCGGTGATATTCATCAAAACTGCCTGTACCGGAGCGAGCCAGAGCGGCAGTGCGCCGGCATAGTGTTCGATCAGGATTCCGATGAAGCGCTCCAGTGATCCGAGGATCGCCCGATGCAGCATCACAGGCACCTTTTTACTGTTGTCTTCAGCGATATAGCTGGCGCCAAGACGCTCAGGCATGGAGAAATCGAGCTGGATGGTACCCAGCTGCCAGACCCGGCCGAGACAGTCACGCAGGGAGAACTCGATCTTAGGACCGTAGAAGGCGCCCTCCCCCGGATGCAGCTCCCAATCCAGCCCCTGTTGGTTCAACGCCTCTTCAAGTGCTTTCTCAGCTTTATCCCATACTTCATCTGATCCAACACGCTTTTCAGGGCGGGTGGACAGTATCACCAAAACCTCATCGAAACCGAAATCCTTGTAGACTTCCAGCAGCAGATCATTGAAGGCCTGCACTTCACCGAGTATCTGATCTTCGCTACAGAAGATATGCGCGTCGTCCTGTACGAAGTTGCGCACCCGCATCAGGCCATGCAGGGTACCCGAAGGCTCGTTGCGGTGGCAGGAACCGAACTCCGCCAGCCGAAGGGGCAGATCCCGGTAGCTCTTCAGACCGTGGTTGTAGATCTGAATATGCGCCGGACAGTTCATCGGTTTGATGGCGTAGGTCCGGTCATCGGTTTCGGTAGTGAAGATATCGTCGCGAAACTTCTCCCAATGCCCCGATTTCTCCCACAGGGTGCGGTCGATCACCTGGGGTGTATGCACCTCCTGGTAACCGTGATCCTTCAATTTATCGCGGATATATTGCTGAATCACGAGGTAGATCCGCCAGCCTTTGTCGTGCCAGAAAGCCATGCCGGGGGCCTCTTCCTGGGTATGAAAGAGATCCTGCGCCTTGCCAATCTTGCGATGATCCCGCTTCTCCGCCTCTTCCAGGCGGTGCAGATAGGTCTTCAGCTCCTTTTTGTCGCGCCAGGCGGTGCCGTAGATGCGCTGCAGCATCTCGTTGTTGGAATCGCCCCGCCAATAGGCGCCAGCCACCTTCATCAGCTTGAACCCCTTGCCCAACATACCGGTACTGGGCAGGTGGGGTCCACGGCAGACATCGAACCAGTCACCCTGGCGGTAGGCCGACACCTCCTCGCCTTCCGGGATGAATTCCTTGATGATCTCCACCTTGTATTTCTCACCGATGGAGTCGAATGTCCGTATCGCCTCTTCCCTATCCCACACCTCGCGCTGCAGCGGCAGATTGCGCTTGACGATCTCGTGCATGCGCTGTTCGATCTTCTTCAGATCATCCGGCGTGAAAGCCTCATCGCGGGCAAAGTCATAATAGAATCCATCCTCGATGGCGGGACCGATGGTGACCTGGGTACCGGGGTAGAGCTCCTGCACCGCCTGCGCCATGGCATGGGCGGCGTCGTGTCGGATCAGTTCCAGCGCCTCATCGTCACGGCTGGTAACGATGGCAACTTCGCAATCCTTATCAACAAGATAAGAGGTATCGACCAGGCGTCCGTCGACCCGGCCGGCCAGGGCGGCCTTGGCGAGTCCGGGACCGATATCCGCGGCGATCTCATGGACTGTCACCGCTTGATCGAATTCACGCCGGGAACCATCGGGGAGAGAGATAACGGGCATATTACTTCCTCATCAGTGGTGGCCCATACGAGAGGCCACTTGAAAATTAAAAAAGCCGGCGCCTTGGGGCCGGCCCTATGTTGTCGGACAATCCAAATGGACGGATTGTGCGGTACGGCACGGCCCGTCTCCAGGCCTTTCGATTCCATGCCCATGTTAGTTATCATGAAATCAAAGGCTTATCGGGCAATGCCTGTTGCAGGCGAAGTCTAATACAGTCCCGCGCGGCAAGTCAAAGCCGGGATGCAGGCAAAGCGAACCCCGTCGGACTGTCGCCATTCCCACGGTGCATGGAGAAAGGAAGATGACACCTTAATAAGGATTACAACTACGATCAATTGAAAATGCTGACCGTGCCCTATGAGAAACATATATTCCCGGGTAGTTTTGCGAAAAACCGGATAAAAGAGCAATGTTCGCTAAAATCAATTGTTCTCTGACCCGAATGGCACTTACTTAGCCCGCATGTTTCATCCGTTTTTAAATTTAGCCGGTGATATGGCCAAGCTTGGATGGTTCGCCCTCACTGGGAACCAAACCTCTATCAAGCCCTGATTTTCCACCCTCCGGGCAGACTCCCCCTTACCCCCATTGTTGATCAACGTGCCGGGGCAGCACTCTGCCGGGCTATCCCGGCTTGAGTCGTGCCGCCACCTGGAAAAACAGCGCCTGATAGGGATAGGTGCTGGAGAGCAGGAAGCGGATCCGTCGCGTGTTGCGAATGATGACCGCCCCGATCTTGAACAGTTTGAGCCGGATCGTGGTCATCTGTGCACGCGCCAGTTCCGTGCCCTTCAGCGCGAGGCGCCGGATGGCCTCCATCAGCACATAGGCCAGACTGGACAGCAGTAGACGAAACTGATTGGCCCACCAGTAATGCGCGCTGGTGCGATCGGCGAACAGCCCCAGTTGCTGCTCCTTGATTCGGTTCTCCATGTCACCACGGGCGCAGTAGAGGTCATCGTAAAGGCGCTGTTTGTCGCCGGCCAGGTTGGTGACGATGAAGCGTGGATTTGGCCCCTTGTCGGTGACCTCCAGTTTGGCGATCACCTTGCGACGCGTCTTCCAGGTGCTGGCGGCATAGTGAAACTGAAAGAATTCCCGCATCTTCATGCCGGTTCGCTTCGCCAGTTCCTCAACCCACTGCATGGGCTCACGGATACACCGCAGCAAGGCGTCATTCTTGGCGATGCCCACGATATAGCCCACAGCGTTGCGCTCGCACCAGCTGAGCATGTGGTGACGGCAAAAGCCGCTATCGCCCCGAAAGATGATACGCACTTCAGGCCAAGCCCGGCGCAGGCGTTTGACCAACAGCGCCAGAATCGCCCAGGCATGCTTGGGCGCATCGATCCGGCTGGGCCGCAGATAACTCACCAGCAGTTGATCGCCACAAAAGACATACAGGGGCAGGAAGCAGTAGTGATCGTAGTAGCCGTGAAAGAAGCGGCCTTCCTGGCGGCCATGCACCGGATCATCCGTGGCGTCGAAATCCAGGATCAGCTCATCGGGTGGTGCATCATATGAGGCAATGAACTGCTCGAGCAGTAGGTTGTGGACATCAACGGCAACCCGGCGATCGACCCGGTTCTCCAGCCGACAAAGTGTCGACTGGCTGCCCAGTACCTCCTCGCGTTCGATCGAGCTCTGTAGGGCCGGGTCGGTGCGTAGTGTCTGATGGTCGTTCAGATCTTCATAACCCAGGCAGAGCCCATAGACTCGCTGGCGCAACAGGCTCAACTGGCTGTGTTCAATATAGCGGGGATCTCGCGGGTCGGGGATGACCGCATCAACCGCCTCGAGCAATCCCAGACGCCTGTCGATCTCACGCAGCAGCAACACGCCGCCGTCCGAGGTGATATCGCCACCGGAAAACTCGGCTTGAACCTTACGGCGTTTTAGGGCTGGAAAATCAAAGGCAGTCTGGGTACAGTTTGTCACAGGCAAAATCCTTTCGATTACAGTGTAAGCAACTGAATTATATCGAAGTATCAGGATTTTGCCTTTTTAATGCGTGAAATATTGGGGTTAGGGCCTGTTAACACTAATCCAATTGGCCCTAAGACAATTTTCAGGATTTTCGTCATTTCGGCGCAGGCCGGAATCCAGGAATACCGTCATCATCAAGCATTCTGGATCCCGGCCTGCGCCGGGATAACGGTGGTTGTTGGCTTAAGTAAGCGCCATTCTTCTCTAACCCTATTTTCTTCTCATGGCTAAGGGCCTAGGTGTAGAAATCTGGACTTGATCTGGCATCTGTCGAAATTGGGTGCGAGATCATCTGACAGTGGAGATAGAAGAGACCCAAGGTCTACTTCTCCAAAGCAGACCTAATGCAAAGCCTGCTGTACCAGCAGGAACCGGCCAATAGGGGACCTGAACCAGAAAAAGTACTATCAATCCTAATTACTTCATAGCGGACATTTGGGAAGTTGGTCTGCAGAGAAACCACTTAAAAAATATGTCGTTGGTCAGTCCGTCCCGTATGGTCGCAGTAACAGATAAATTGAGCTTCATGAAAGCTACTACTGTTGACCATACCATCAGATATCTTGGCTTCAATGATTAAAATATCTATAAATAACAATAGAATAAAGCATTGCCTTTAGGTTGTTATTGACCTATGGTGTATTGCGTCTTAAACTGCCAATATCAGAACATACATAGAACATATGCGGCACAACATGAGCCGAATTGAATGGACAGAACGCACATGGAATCCCATCACCGGTTGCACAAAGATTTCGCCGGGGTGTAAGCACTGTTACGCTGAAAATATGGCCCGTAGACTCAAGGCCATGGGAACTTTGGGGTATGAAAAAGGTTTCAAACTGACCATTCACCCGGGGCGGCTTGATGAACCACTCCGAAGAAAAAAGCCCACAGTCTACTTTGTGAACTCGATGAGTGACCTGTTCCATAAGCAGGTGCCGTCGCACTTCATCGACCGGGTTTTTAAAGTCATCGTCGCCAGTCCTCAGCACAATTTCCAGCTTCTTACGAAACGCCCGGAACGGATGGCACGCTATTTTCGCAGCCGCGAGGTGCCGTCCAACTGCTGGTTGGGGACAACAGTAGAAGACCAAGAATATGGCGTTCCGCGTATTGATCTACTACGCACCATCCCCGCAAAGATCAGATTCTTGTCCATTGAACCGCTGCTCGAAAATTTAGGCACCCTTGATTTGAAAAACATTCATTGGGTCATTGTTGGCGGGGAATCCGGCCCCAAAGCACGTCTCATGCAACCAGAATGGGTCGAAAACATCCGCATTCAATGCCATGCCCAGGGGGCATCATTTTTTTTCAAACAGTGGGGAGGCTGGGGAGCCGACGGCGTACGACGCCCTAAAGCGGAAAACGGCAGGCTTCTTCATGGTCGAACCTGGGATGAAATGCCCGTGATCATGACAACTCACATCTAGCAAGGACGGAATGTAGTGGTTTCAAGAATCTATGATTGGAAACACGGTGCAAAATTAGAAGACCATACTAGGAAAAAGCATGAGATTCTCAAACGGTATTTCCGGGAGTATTTGCTCACCCGATGCAAGATGCCGTATCAAGAGAAGTTCAGAATAGCCATTGTAGACGGTTTTTGTGGGGCGGGCCTGTACGAGTGTGGCAACCCTGGATCACCCCTGCTCTTTGTCGATGGACTGCTTCGCGCCGCCATTGAAATCAACATTGACCGGCATAAGCAAGGCATGAAACCTATCGTTATCGAGGGCCTACTCATTTTCAATGACAGCGAACCAAGCGTCATTGAGCTACTAAAGAAAAATCTGGTTTCCTACTTGTTGGAAATTGAGGCCTTCGATCATCTCCAGATCGAAATCAATTACTATACGGATGAATTTGAGTCCATTTACCCGCAAATCAAGCAGCGATTATTAGCCGCTCGTTGCCGCAACGTATTTTTTAACCTGGATCAATGCGGCTACTCCAAAGTTACGTCATCGATTCTCCGCGACATAATCTCCTCGTGGAACTCAGCAGAAATTCTGTTTACCTTTATGATCGAAAGTATGCTGACATTCCTGTCCCCCAATAAAAGCACCAATAATGTTCCTCTTGAACCTGCGATGAGGGGAAAGATCAATAGCCTGTTAAAGGACCGGGACGATTTGATCGGAAAAAAGGCTGGCTGGCAGAAGCTGAGCAGATCGCTTTTGCATTCCTCAAAGACTGTGCCACTTACGTCAGCCCGTTTTCTATCAACAACCCTTCCGGCTGGCAATACTGGCTGATGCACTTTGCCACATCGTACCGCGCTCGCCAAGTGTACAATGATGTCCTGCACCAGTGTGATGCTCAGGCCCATTTTGGGCGGTCTGGGCTCAACATGCTCTCATATGACCCGACATACGAGGGGCAGTTGTATTTGTTTAACACCGATTCCCGTCAAGCGGCCAAAGACGCACTCTATGACGACATTCCAAGGTTCGTGGCTGAATCCGGTGACGCCATCACAATGCATGATTTCTATGCAGCAGCATATAGCGAAACACCGGCACATAGCGAGGATATTCATGAAATGATCATGGAGAATACGGATATTGAGGTAATCACCGAGTCTGGTGGCACTCGAAGAAAAGCAAACACCATCAAGCCAACAGACACGCTGAAGATGAAGGATCAAAAGAGCTTTATCTTCATGTTCCCCAATGATCAAGAATAATCGTCAACCGACTTTCTTAACCTTTTCTCAACCTTTTTCCGACATACTGCTATCTAGGCATAGCAAGTTCCTACTCAGAAATTGCAGGGGGCATGACGCTTAATGACATATTCATTCTATTCAACGCTATGCCAACAGAGTTGGTGTGACTGGCGTACACCAGTGACATTCCCAGAATTCACCTATGGAGCTGGGACACTTGGCTATCGCCTACCGCCCAAAACTCAGTCGTTGAATGTCCGCTATTGAGATGACTAAAAGATGGTTATTACGTCTGCAATGGTCGCGTAGCTGCCGTCGAAACTTAAATCTCTTCCTGATTACTCATGAGGCTCAGCTATTGAGCCTGTGGTGCAAGCATAATGGAACCTACTGAATAAAAGAGGATTTCATCATGCCGAGAAATACTATTCAATTTCAAAAAGGTCTTGGTTTGCACGATTTTATGGAACAATATGGGACCGAGGATCAGTGTCGACAGGCATTGTATGATTTGCGCTGGCCGACGGGCTATGTCTGCCCTGAGTGCGGCAACACAACAGGCTGTGAACTCAAAAAGCGTCAGATATATCAATGTCACAAGTGCCATCATCAGACTTCCCTGACCGCCGGCAGCATCTTCCATGGCACCAAGCTGCCGCTGAGAACGTGGTTTCTTGCGATCTATCTGTTGACCCAACGCAAGAAAAGTATCTCGGCGCTGCAACTTTCCCGCGAAATCGGGGTGAACTACAATACGGCCTGGCGACTCAAGCATAAGTTGATGCAGGTGATGATGGAACGTGAGCGTGGAAAAAAACTGGCCGGTCGCATCGAATTGGATGATGCTTATCTTGGAGGCGAGCAAGCCGGTAAGCGTGGTCGTGGGTCGCGCAACAAAATCCCTTTCGTAGCTGCTGTTGAGACGACGCGGGACGGCAGGCCCATGAAAATTCAACTGCGTCGTGTAAGGGGCTTCCGCAAACGTGAAATCGCCCGCTACGCCCGCTCCTGCTTGATGCCTGGCAGCGAAGTCTTTACCGATGGGCTTTGGTGCTTTAGTGGCGTGACAACCGCTGATTGCCATCATAACCCCATGGTGACGGGTGGTGGGCGCCAAAGTGTCCAGTATTCGTGCTTCAAATGGGTAAACACGATGTTGGGTAATGTCAAAAACAGTCTGTTGGGTACTTTTCATGCGATTCGAGATAAACATGTGTCGCGTTATCTTGCTGAGTTCGAATATCGGTTTAACCGCCGTTTCGATTTACCCGCCATGATTGAACGATTGCTTTTTGCCGCTCTTCGCACTCCACCTATGCCATATCGCCTCTTGAGAATGGCTGAGGTTTAGGGGTAATCAGGAATCTCTTTATGTCCGCTTTTTCCTGGGCGGAAGCAGCGACTGTCAGGTGACATCAAAACTGGATTTTCAATCTGTCAGGTCAAGTCCAGATTTTTACACCTAGGCAACCTTCAGTTTTACATCACTGCCAATGGCAGCCAGCATGTTTATGAGCGCATCAAGGCTGAATTTTGACAGTTTTCCGCGGAATAAATCAGAAACACGGGGTTGAGTAATCCCCAGATGTTCAGCCGCTTCCTTCTGAGTCCACCCTTTAGTCTCGACTTTGCGTCTGATTTCATGAATCAAGTCAGCGCGCAGACGCATATTCAGTGCTTCTGCCGGGGTATCGGCTATTGCATCAAATGCATTTTCATATTTCCAGGCCATGATTATCTTTAAGCTTCTTTAATCGTTATTTTTTTGCGAGATCGAGATCTGCTTTACGAGTCTTTTTACGTTTTTATCTGGCAAGCATTTAGTGCATGAATCGTATCTACTTTGGCTATATGAATGACTCGATAAGCGCCTGTAGTATCTTGTACTCGAATCTCCTTAGCGCCTTTGCCAATGGACACCACTGGTTTCCTTTCCATGCTCGAAAAGCATATCAGATTTTATATATTTGCCGTAGTATCTGGGATGGTGTGTCCTTGACTCTGCCCTTGGTAATCTTTCTATTTCCCCCTTTCCCTTTACGTTGCGGCTGTACCACACCCTACTCCAGTGCCTGACTCATTTTGTGGTTTGAGGGCTTGTTTCGCATCACCCAACCGCCAATGAGCGACGCCATCGCCAGGGTGTAGACGATCATCGCCCCGGCCGGCATATCGAACAGCGCGGCCATAACCAAACCCAAAGCGTAACCTGCTGCCGCGACAACATATCCGATCATATCGGCGCCCGATTCCCGCTGCCGTACCGCCAGTGCGGGAAGAATGAGTGTGGCGAAGACCAGAAATACGCCCACCAGTTGCACAGAGGCGGTGATCGCGACCGCGAACAACAGATAGAAGAGCAGCATGGAGCTTTTCCGAAAAGGCGAATACCACAGTGCAAGCAGCGCGATGTAGAGCAGTGCAACCGGAGCGATCTGCTGATAGCCGACCCAGAGAATCTGACCGACCAGGAGCTCCCTCAACTGTTCCCCGCCATGGGGATTGGCGGCCAACAGCAGCACGCTGCCGCTGGAGGCGAGAATGAAGAGGCAGCCGATCAACGCCTCCTGAATCTCGGGCCAGCGACGCTCGGTCAGGTTGAGCAGCAAGGCCGCACATACGGCAGCGCCGACAGCGACAAGCTGCACCTGCCACCCGCCGGGCTCCCAATGCAGCGTGTGGGCCGCCACGATGCCCATACCCGCCGTCTGCGCCACCGCCAGGTCGAGAAAGATGATCCCCCGTTTCAGCACCTGACGTCCCAGGGGGACGTGGGTGGAGGCCACCAGCAGACCGGCCAGGAAGGCCGGCCCCAGGATATCGATGTCGAGCCCGTCCCAATTCATGGCACGACCTCAAGCAGACGCTGCAAGGTCACGTCGAACAGGGTGAACAGATCGACCACGCTCTCGGCGCCACCCACGGTATAGGGCAATTCGACGGCCGGTATGCCGGTGAGCTGCGACAAACGCCGGGCTGCCTTCGGGCTTTGGTAATGGGTATGGATAATGGCGATGGAGGGCTCCGCCAGCAGCGTTTTTTTCAGTTTCGCAAGATGGCCCGAAGATGCGGGCACGCCGGGCTTGGGTTCCAGCGACCCCGCTTTGACGATACCCAGCCAGTCGAAGAGATATGCCCAATCCTGATGGTGTACCACCAGGCGCTTGCCTTGCAGAGGCTGCGCGCGTTCTTGCCACCGCATCGTCGCCTCATCCCAGCGCAGGATAAAAGTCTTCAGTCGTTCACGATAGTGCGCGGCATTCGATGAATCGATACTTGCCAGGCGTTCACCCAGGGCAGTCGCGATCGTCTTCAGCCTGCGCGGATCCAGATGAACATGGGGATTGCCCGATGCATGGACATCGCCCATCGAACGGTCGATCCTGTCGGGAATCCCAAGACGCTCGACCTGGTCCGCCGCTGTGAAATACCCCGCCTGTCCCGGCATGACCTTGCGATTGCCGGCCTGGCGCTGCAGCATCGGCAACCAGCCGATCTCCAATTCCGCGCCGCTGCACACCAGTAAATCGGCACGTCGCACCTTGGCGATCAAACTGGGCCTCGCTTCGATACGGTGGGGATCCTGATGGGCGGTGGTTGCGGAAAACACCTCCACACGATCACCTCCCAAAGTCCGGGTGAGTGATGCCCACTCCGGCTCGCAGGCGAAGATGCTCAGGGCCGCATTGGATGAATCTGCCAGACCCATGGCGAATATCAATAACAGAATACAGGACTTACGGATCATGGCCAGACTCCTAAAAACGGTGCGCCCCATGGGGGCCGAGGCTCATGACAAACTGCAGCATGAGGATGTCGTCTGCATCCTCATAGGAGTCGTCCCTGGCGTACTGCAACCTGAGCCTGCTGAACTCGCTGTGGGAGTAGTCGCCCATCAGGGTTATGCGTTCGGGTTTGTGATCTTCATTGTCGAGTCCCGCTTCAGCCAGGACTTCCTCGTCAGACCCCTTGTTGTCCGAATCGAGCCGGTCGTAACGCAAGCCGACGCGCCAACGGGGCATGAACTGATAGATCCCCTGTAGATACCACCCTTCCTGTTCCCCATCGTAGGTGGTCGATTCCGGTGATTCCGATCCGTCGTCCATGATGACATCACCCTCCTCGTCACGCATGAAATACTCGCCTTGAAGCTTGAAATTGCGTTCGCTGGCATTGCCCAAGGGGGCCCATTTCCAAACAAAGTCGATCCCCGTTACCTTGCTGTCTCCGCTGTAGGTGGGCACCTCTTCCGCTTCACCCTCATGGTGGTGGCCACCGGACGTCCGCTCCTCAACTTCTGCCCGCCAATGGGAGAGGCCCAGTTGCCAGGCATGACTCTCTCCGATGTCGCCGCCGATCTTGGCGAAGAGGGTGCCGGCCCCCTTGCCGTCATTACTCGCGCCGCCTGCAGGGAAACGCTCGCCACGCAACAACTCGCCACCGAGCTGCAGATAGATGTCGGTCGGGGCGACCCAGCTGACCTGTACCCCGTCATCGATCAGTTGATCACCGAAGAGGCCTCGGTAGATCAGCGGCGCATCGACAAAATCCCAGGCATGGCCATGCTGCTGGTTCAGATAACCGATCGCTGAAAAGAAGCGGCCGGCCTTGATTTTCAAGCCATTGCCCAGGGCCACCGTCTCGATGAACGCCTCTTCCAGTTCCACCTCAGTATCACCTTCGTGATCGGCAACCGCAGCGGTTAATTTCCCGTAGAAAAGATCATCCACATTGGCACTGATGGCAAGCTCGCTATGGCCAAGGTGGAACCCCTCCTCCCCACGGCCGGCTTCGCCGCCCAGCATAAAGCCGGGCAGCTCATAATCGGATTCATTATCGAAAGCACCGAAACGCCCATCCAGGATCAGGCTGATATCGGGATTGAATAGATTCTCTTCCGCAACAGCAGTGGAAGCGATCGCCAACGACAGCGCTGACGCGATTGATATTCGTGAAGACATGACGGTTCTCCAACACACGCCGGTGTGGGCAGCTTGTGCACACACATAGAATACAAGAGTATATTTTTGCGTTTCTTGATCAGAAGTCGTGTGGTGGAGCGCGGCCGTGGTAGGGGCTTGCCTTCTGTCCTATGAGATCCGAACCGGTTGGGGCCGGAGCAAGGATATGGATTGGAATCTGCTGTGCGTACCCATATGAACCGGTCGCCGCATGGTCTTGCACATGCCCGACCAGGCACACTTCACAGACCTCCTCATGGTTCAGGCCGTGCTGGTGGTATAAATGGTCCAGCCACCCGGCCTGAGCTATCAGAAGACTGAGCGCAAATACGCCGCGCAGGAGGCGAGTCAAAGCATCCGCGGATATCCCGCACCTGTAGTGACTATTGGCATTCATGAGTCAGCATCAGCGCCTATCTTGATGTCCATTCATGTTGTTATAATGTAACATAACACTATTGACAACTCCCCGATGCATAAAATATAGCAAACTGCTATCGATATAATATGACGACCTTGAGACATTACTTCGGTCTGATGATGGTGCTATGCAGCCTGACAGGTCATGCCCATGGAACACTGAACGTAGTGGTCAGTCTGAAGCCCGTTCATTCACTGCTGGCAAGCTTGATGCTGGATGTGGCGGAGCCAAAACTACTCCTGGACGATAGTCAGTCGCCGCACAGCATGAGTCTCAAGCCCTCCCAAATCAGAATGCTCAACCGGGCGGATCTGATTGTCTGGGTTGGTGACACACTGGAACCCGCCCTCTCCCGCCTGTTTGAGCGGCGGCCCTACGATGCGCCAATCATCAGTTTGCTCGAAACGCCCGGTCTTCAACTTTTACCGATTCGTGACAGGCGCGAGTGGACCGCTCATGGGCATACTCACGTCCACGACGACAATCAACCGGATCGAGACACAATTCCCGTCATGCTTGATAACCATATCTGGCTGTCACCGGAGAATGCGGCAGCGATGGTTCGCCACTTGACCCAAAAGTTGATTGAACTGGATAAGGCCCACAGTGCCGTTTACCGCAAGAACAGCCGCAATCTGTTAAACCGGCTAGATAGCATCGACCATGAAATTCGTACTGAACTGAAACCGGTTAGGAACACACCCTATATCGTTTTTCACGATGCCTACCAATATTTCGAGGCACACTATGGCATGCGCACCCTGGGCGCGGTAAACATCAGCCCGGAACAGTTGTCCGGTGCACGGCATATTCATCGTTTGAGACAGACTATTAGAGAGGGAGGCGCCCGCTGTCTCTTCAGCGAACCGCAATTCGAGCCCAAGCTGGCGCATACCCTGCTGGAAGGGCTTGCGGTATCGATCGGAGAATTGGATCCACTGGGCATACAGCTGCCACCAGGACCCGATTGCTACTTTTCATTGATGAAGGAGCTTGCAGACAACCTGCTCGACTGCCTGTCCGGGGAGTTACCCAAATGAGTTTACCCAAGCAGCATCAACAGTTCCCCTCGGCCGATCACGATCACCAGCACTGCGTGGCGCAAGCCCTGCACGAGGCGGAAAGCTATTGTCGCAAGAGAGGCGTTCGCTTGACCAAGCTGCGCCGCCGGGTCCTGGAGCTGATCTGGGCCAATCATAGACCGGTGGGCGCCTACGATCTTTTACAACAACTGACCTTGGACGGACACAAAGCGGCGCCACCTACAGTGTACCGCTCCCTCGATTTCCTCCTCGGGAACGGGCTCATCCATCGCATCAATTCGCTGAATGCCTTTGTCGGTTGCGACCATCCGGGACTTGACCATACTGCGCAGTTCTTCATCTGTCGCGGTTGCGGTCAGGCTGCGGAGCTGGATGACGCCAAGATCGAATCCGCCATAGCCGATCATGCCACAAGGATCGGTTTCAGCATCGAACGAAGAAGCATCGAGATCACGGGTATCTGTACACATTGCGAAGGCGAGCATAGCGATGCATAAAACCGAACATCCACTGGTGGCCGCCAGGGAGATCAGTGTCAACCTGCAAGGCCGGCAACTCCTTGAAAACGTCAGCCTTAAAGTGGACCCGGGTGAAATCGTCACACTTATAGGCCCCAACGGCGCTGGCAAAACAACCCTGGTGCGAATCATTCTCGGCCTGCTCAAGGCCGATGCGGGCGAGGTAATCTTGCGCCCGGATCTGCGTATCGGCTATATGCCCCAGCAGCTGGCGCTGTCCGAAAATATGCCTTTGACGGTCAGCCGCTTCTTATCCCTGGGAACCGAGCGACGCGACAACGAAATCAAGGAGATCGTTAATCAGCTGAGCATTGCACAGTTGATGCGGCAACCGATGCAACGTCTTTCCGGCGGTGAACGCCAGCGGGTCCTGCTGGCCAGGTCGCTGATGCGAAGACCCGACCTGCTGGTCCTCGACGAGCCGGTGCAGGGGGTGGACGTCACCGGCCAGGCAGCCCTCTACTCCTTGATCACCGAGATCCGCGATCGATTCGGTTGCGGAGTCTTGATGATCTCCCATGATCTCCATCTGGTCATGGTCACCACGGACCAGGTACTCTGCCTTAACCAACACGTCTGCTGCTCGGGTCATCCGGAGAGCGTCAGTCAACACCCTGCCTACCTGGAGCTGTTCGGCGCACCGGCCAGCTCCAGGCTGGCGGTCTATACCCATCATCACGACCATACCCATGACATACATGGCGACATCGAAGCGGATCACGAGGAGCACACCCATGGATGACTTTATTGTACGCGCACTCCTCGCCGGCCTGGGGGTCGCCCTGGTGACAGGTCCGCTGGGGGTATTCGTTGTATGGCGGCGCATGGCCTATTTCGGCGATACCCTGGCCCACTCCGCCCTGCTCGGGATCGCCCTCGGTTTTCTGCTGGGGATCAACCTCAATCTGGCCGTGATCGCACTGGGCATCGCGCTGGCCTTATTACTGGTCGCCATGAGCGGCAACCGGCAGCTTTCTCAGGACACACAACTCGGTATCCTGGCCCATAGCATGCTCTCACTGGGTCTGGTGGTGATGGCGTTTCAAAGCTCGGTCAGAGTCGATCTGATGGGCTACCTGTTTGGCGATATCCTTTCGGTGACGGCCACTGACCTGCTGTGGGTCTGGGGTGGCGGTATGGCGGTATTGTTGGTGCTGATCGGGATTTGGCGTCCGCTCCTCTCCCTGACGGTGCATGAAGAGCTGGCCCAGGTGGAAGGGGTGCCTGTGGGTAAGGTACGACTGATATTCATGCTGCTTATCGCCCTGGTAATCGCCGTTGCCATGAAAATAGTGGGGGTGTTGCTGATCACCTCCATGATGATCATCCCGGCCGCCGCGGCAAGACGCTTCAGTCGAAGTCCCGAGCAGATGGCGGTGGTGTCTGCCGGAGCGGGTTCGCTTGCGGTGGTTTTGGGCCTGGCAGGTTCCTGGCAATGGGATACGCCGGCCGGTCCATCTATCGTGGTGGCGGCTGCATTACTGTTCGGATTGACCCAGCTCAGCCGAATACCGGCCTAATCCGCCGGCCAGTACTCTGTTCCGATACCATCGCCCAAATCAGCCTCTATCAGACGTCGCCTGATTTCGAGCAACTTCGCCAACAGTGCCGGTTCGGCAGCCCCATAGGCCTCCGCATCGGGCACCCGTTTGACCACCACCCCCAGCAGTTCCGTGATGGCGTTGCCGATGGAGTTCTGGCTGATGGTGACGATCAGCTTGCCGGCCTCATTACGATAGATGAGCTGCTTGAACGCCGGCTGCCAGCGGATGGAATTGGCGTACTTGGCATCGACGATGCACTGATCCCTGACCCGCTTCGCCGTGGCGAGGAAATCGTTATTGAACAGCAGGACGCTCTCCACCTGCTCCGGATAGTAGACATCCTTCGGCATAGGCGCATTACGGGTGGAGACCTGGCTGAAAAATGTCCGATAGAAATCGATGAAACCCTCGAGAACGGCGTCGTACTCTTGCCAGAAACGGATCTCTTTCAGGGCTTCAACCCCATCCGTTATCTCCCAGCAGGGCAGACCCTGGGGGTAGCCGGTGAGCTTGATATTGGAATCCCCCGAACTGATGGGCTTCAACACCCGGAGATCCAGCGCACGGTCGAAAAACTCCCGATAGACATCACGCATGTAGGACTGGAAGAGGCTGTGCTGGCCGCCGTCGGTCAGATTGGGATTGGCGGAGTCGGCCAGGGCCGCTTCACGCAACTGCTGCATGGGGAAGACGATAAAATGGTTGTGCAGCATGCGGATGCTCGGTACGCCGGGTGAAGTCAGGGACCAGGTGGCATCCAGGCTTGCCTCCCCCGCCAACAGCAAGTGATCAGCGGGATCGGGGTAGATCTCCAGCATGTAGCCGATGATGATCTGGTTCATGCGGTTCCACACATGCCGCACATTTTCCGGCACCTGGGTTCGCCGCACCGGTCTGCCGAGGGGATCGAGTATCACCTGGGATGTATTGTAGATGATGGAGGTATCGAACTCATTGCTGTGGCCCAGGGCCTTGCGGTAGAGCAGCAGATTCTCCGGATTCATCAGCAGCCCGTTATTGTGCACCAGGTCATTGAGATTTTCCGTGCTGTTGAAAAACTCGTTGGGTTTCATCCCCTCCGGCACGTCAAGCGGTATGGGGCGAAACGGATTGGTGATCTCGCGGGGTCCGGACTCCATCTTTTTACTGCCTCCCGGTGATTGAATGATACATATGCATCTTATCATCCCCTACACACACACGCTGGCCGCTTCCCGCCATAAATTTTATGATGTAGCCGGCGCTACTACCCCAACAAACACCCACATCATTTTTACAGACAGGTAAGAACCCTTGATTCTGATCGTCATGGGAGTCTCCGGCTCCGGCAAAACAACTATCGGCAGGCTACTGGCGAAGCGCCTGGGATGGCCTTTTATCGAGGGTGACGACTACCACCCGGCCGAGAACAGGGAAAAGATGTCGGCCGGCATTCCCCTTGACGATAAGGATCGCCAACCCTGGCTGAATGCGTTGGAGAAGATAATAAGTGACCACCTCGAATCCGGGGATAATGCGGTCCTCGCCAGCTCGGCGTTAAAAAGCCGATATCGGAAACAACTCCGGGTGGACCGTGAACAGGTTCGGCCGATCTATCTCAGCGGATCCTACGAACTGATCCTGGCGCGACTGAAACAGCGTATCGGCCACTTCATGAACCCAGTTATGTTGCAGAGTCAGTTCGATACCTTGGAGAGACCCACCGATACCCTGGTGATCGATGTTCACCAACCCCCCGAAAAGATCGTCGATACGATCATCGATAAACTCTCACTGCCCGCCACGCAATTACTGCTGGACGGCCTGATGTTTCCCGAAGCCCCTCGCTGGAGGGACGGCTGGCTCTGGTTCACCGACCAGCATGCCGGGCGCATCGTGCGGGTCACGCCCCAGGGAGAATCCGAGACCGTCGCCATCCTGGATGATCTGCCGGGTGGTCTCGGCTGGTTGCCGGACGGCCGTCTGCTTGTGGTATCGATGACCAGGCGACAACTGCTCGTATTTGAAAACAACCAACTCCAACCCTATGCCGACCTCTCTGATCTCGCCTCCTTCCACTGTAACGACATGCTGACCGATACCCGGGGCCGCTGCTATGTCGGCAACTTCGGCTACGACCTGCACGGCGGCGCCGAGCAGCGCCCCGCCGAACTGATCCTGGTGGATGCGCAAGGCGAGTGTTCGGTTGTGGCTGATGAGATGATCTTTCCCAACGGCTGCGCCCTCACCCCGGATGCTTCCACCCTGTTGGTGGCTGAGACATTCGCCTCGCGCATTACCGCATTCGATGTGCAAACAGACGGCAGCTTATCAAACCGGCGGATATGGGCCGAGCTCGGCGATGCCTGCCCGGACGGCATCTGCCTGGACAAGGATGGCCTGCTGTGGATCGCCGCACCCAACCGGTCGCGTCTGCTTTTGGCACGCGAGGGTGGCGAGATTGTGCGCAGTGTAAAACCGATAGGGGCGCCTTATGCCTGTATGCTGGGGGGCAACGATGGCGAGCGTCTCTTCATCGCCAGCTCGGAAACCGATGATCCGGAGTCCGCCAAACATCAAAAGAGCGGAAGAATAGAGGTATTTAGCGTTTGACTGGCACGGCTATCTCGCCCTCGACTCATCCTCATGCCCGAGATAGACCGGAATATCCTTGCGGTAGCGCCGCATCACCAGGTTGGCCAGTAACCCCGTCCAGCCGGTCTGGTGGGCGGCGCCAAGTCCCTGCCCGGTTTCCGCGTGGAAATATTCATAGAACAGGTTGAGATGACGCCAGCTCTCTTCGGTCTGGAAGGGACTGTCGCGGCGCAGTGCCGGGATCTTGCCCTGCGGGTCCCGCCGGTAGAGATCGACGAGCCGTTCCGAGATCAGTGTTGCGATCTCCCGCAGGGTAAATTGTTGGCCGGGCTGAGAGGGCACCGGATATTTGAACTCATCGCCCAGAAAACGGTGAAACTTCTCCAGTGCCTGTACCAGGGCATAGTTGGTGGGCAGCCATACCGGGCCGCGCCAGTTGGAGTTGCCGCCGAACAGCCCGCTCTCCGATTCGCCAGGCAGATAACGGATGCCGCTGTGACCGATACCGGGCAGATGGCCCAGATCCTGATAGGTTTCATGCAGCTTGCTGAGACTGCGCACCCCGTAGGGCGACAAAAACTCGTCCTCGTTCAGCAGACGGTTCAGGATCCGGGGCAGCATATTGTGATCGACCAACGCCAGAAGGTGTTCGCCGCGGTCGTTCTCCCAATCGGGGCAGGCGCAGACATAGCTGCCCTGAAACAGACCTTTTTTGTGTGTCTTCAACATCTCCTGAAAGCGCGGCACGTTCGCCAGCAGGCGCCGGTCGACGACCTCGGTGGCGAACAGCGGAATCAAACCGACCCAGGAGTAGACATCGATGCGATGGTGGTGGCCTTCGGGGGTGATCAGAAGATCCTTGAAGAATCCCGTTTCCATGTCCCACAAGGCCGGACCGCCGTCGTCACCGCCGCTGATCGCCTTGGCAATTGATAGGAACTGTTCATAACACTGGATGGCGATCGCTTCGTAATCCCTGTCCTCTATCGCCAGCTCCAGGGCGATCATGGTCATGTTGAGGGCGAACATGGCCATCCAGCCGGTGGCATCCGACTGTTTCAGGGCATAGCCCGGCGGCAGGGGCTTCGAACGGTCGAAGACCGAGATATTGTCGAGACCGAGGAATCCTCCCTCGAACAGATTATGCCCATGCTTGTCCTTGCGGTTGATCCACCAGGCGTAGTTCAACAGCAGTTTATGGAACACCCGCTGCAGAAAGTTTCTATCACCTGCCCCCCGCTGCACCCGCTCGGCGCAATAGACCTTGAGTGTGCCCCAGGCATGGACCGGCGGATTGACGTCCCCGAAGGCCCATTCATAGGCGGGTATCTGCCCGTTCGGGTGGAGATGGCGCTCCTCCAATACGACCTCGATCTGCTGTTTGGCGAACGCCACATCCACTAGCGCGAGCGCCACGCAGTGAAAGGCCAGATCCCAGGCGGCGAACCATGGATACTCCCAGGCATCCGGCATCGACAGGACATCCGCCGCGCGCAGATGCCGCCAACCATGATTGCGTCCCTGTCTCCGCTCCCGGGGCGGATCCAGCTGATCACCTTCCAGCCATCGTTGCACATTGAAATGGAAGAACTGTTTGCTCCAGATCATCCCGGCCAGGGCCTGGCGCATGATCCGGTGATCCTCCACCCCACCCTCCGGCAGCAGCTGGTCGTAGAAGATATCCGCCTCGGAGCGCCGTTGCGCGAACAGCTTCTCCCGTTCGTGAAAAGGTCGCCGCAAGGGTTGCGCACTGAGTATTAAATCGATCTTCTTCGACTCGCCGCCGGCCACATTAAGATGGTATCTGGCGGCGAACTTTGTCCCCCTGGCATCAGGATTGACCGCCTCGGTCTCACCCGCCACAACGTAGCGGTGAAAGGCATCCTTCACATAGGTCGCGGACGATGCCAGTCCCCAAAGTTGTGCAGCGTTGGTCTCGTTTTCCGTAAACAGCAGTTCAGCATCCTGCTCGCCGTAGAGCCAATAATCACCCAAGGTTTTGTGATGACATTTTACGCTCCACGCCGCCTCGTCAGATGTTGGCGTTTCCCGATGCAATTCCGGCCTTTCAGCGCCTTGATCCCCCCATGACCAGGTATTGCGAAACCAGAGTTGAGGCAACAGATCGATTTCGGCCTCTCTGTCTGAGCGGTTATGCAGGGCGATGCGAATCGCAATCCGCTCAGCCGTGGCCTTGGCATAACAGACATCCACATCCCAGAACTCCCGGTTATTGAATACCCCGCTATCCAAAAGATTGAATGAGGGCTCGAGGCGACTGCGCTGTCTGTTCTCCTCTACCAAGCGGTCATAGGGATAGGCCGCCTGGGGGTATTTATAGAGATAGCGAAGCCAGCTGTGGCTCGGCAAGGCATCGGTATAAAAATAGTACTCTTTGACATCCTCGCCCCGGTTACCCTGATTACCGGTGAGGCCGAAGGCGCGCTCCTTGAGGAAAGGATCCTTACCGTTCCACAAGGCCAAGGCGAAACAGAGTCGTTGCCGCTTGTCACAGATACCGCCCAGTCCATCCTCGTTCCAGCGATAGGCGCGGGATCTTGACTGGTGGTGATCGAAATACTCCCAGGCAGTACCATGGCTGCTGTAATCCTCGCGCACGGTGCCCCATGCCCGCTCCGAGAGATAGGGTCCCCAAAGTCGCCAGTCAGCCTCTTCGAGCCGCTGCTGCTCCAGTCGTTTGCGTTCCTCATTGAGCTGTTGTCGATCCGAAGCCATGACCACTCCCTTAAACCCGCTTCGCCTGCTCCAGGCGCCACCAGGCGTCCAGCGTACATGCGACAGACCAGGCCTGGGCCGGCGCACCGGTCGCCCTATGCGGCGGATCGCCATCGAAGATCTCACTGATCGAACCCAGCCCCGCATCCAGCAGATGATCGGCCAGCGGCTCAAGACGTTTTTGAGCCGCCTCCGCATCACCCTTCACGCGATATTCAGCCAGGGCGTAGTGACCCAGCAACCATGCCCAAACCGTACCCTGGTGATATGCGCCGTCCCGGTCCGCGACTCCTCCCCGGTAGTATCCGCAGTAGGACTTGTCACGGGGACTCAAGGAGCGCAGGCCATAAGAGCACAGCAACTCGTGACCACAGACCTCGACGACAGTTCGGCAGGCTGCCTCGTCAAGCGGTGAATGCGGAAGACTGACTGCCAGGATCTGGTTGGGACGAATCGATGCATCATCACCTGCCGGTCCGTCCAATAGTTCGTACAGCCCTTGTCCGTCTTCACGCAGAAAACGTTTGAAACTGCCGCCTACCGCGATGGCAATATCTCGATAGGGTTGATCAGGCCTGCCCAGGCGCGTTGCGAAATCAGCCATGACAGTGAGTGCGTTGTACCAGAGCGCATTGATCTCCACCGGCTTGCCGATGCGCGGTGTGACCACCCATTCGCCGACCTTCGCATCCATCCAGGTCAACTGCACGCCGGGCTCTCCTGCACGCAGCAGGTGATCGTTGGGATCCATACCGATCCCGTATCTTGTACCTTCGAGGTGCCAACCGATCATCTCCTCCAGTATCGTGAAGCACTGCTTCAGGAGCTTGTCGTCCTGGGTCGCATCGATATAGGCCCGCCAAGCCTCGAAATACCAGAGGGCGGCATCGACCGTATTGTATTCGGCCTGCTCTCCGGCACCAACGAAGCGGTTGGGCAGTTGTCCCCGATCGGCGAGTTGCGCGTAACCCAGCAGAATCGAGCGTGCGATATCCGTTCTTCCCGTCGCAACGGTCAGGCCAGGCAATGAGATCATGGTGTCCCTGCCCCAGTCACCGAACCAAGGATAACCGGCAATGATCGAATGACCGGTATGATTGGAGGGCAATGTCCTTTCGATCAAAAAATCATCCGCCGATAACAGCAGCCGGCGTATCCAGTCAGGGGCCGTACTATCAATGCTTCCTTTGCTACCGATTATCAGTTTCGCATCCCGTTCGATAAAACGTTTCATAGATGACTCGATATCAAAGTCGATTCCATCCTCAAGCGAAACAGCGAACCCGGCCCACTCGCCTTGCCGCAATCGAAAGGTCACCCGGCCGACCGACAGATTGTTGTCCAATGAGGCGAGGCCGCGCTGCTCTTCTCTGCTCAGCAGGAAGCCTTCGTACCAATGTTGCCAGGGTTCAAAGGCGGCATCCGTGGTATGAATCGAGAGACGCCCCCCTTCAGGCCATTCGACGCACATGCCGCAATCCGACTCAGTGACCGACGCGGTGGTGTCCCTGATATGCATATTACCGTGGTGATCACGCCGGTTGGCCAGCATATTGACGTTCAGCTCGGCCTTCCCATTCCAGCCGGAGAGCCGATAAGCCACATAGGTGGTTGCCTGCCCGCGCTCCATCCAGATGCGCATCTCAAGGTTCATTTGACCGAAGGCGAAACGCCACACCGGCATCCTGCCCAGCAGTTGAAAACTCTCCAGATACCGATAACCATGGGGATCGATCACATCGCCATACCAACGGTTGGTGAACAGCGGCCACTCCCTGCCGTCGAATCGCAGGGTGGCATCCCCCTTGGCCATCATAAGATGGCGATCCAGCGCTCCGCTCAGGGGAGCGATCAGCAACCCATGGTATCGGCGTGTCAGGCTGGATGCGACGGTACCCGCCGCATAGGCGCCGGAGCCATTGGTCAACAGCCACTCGCAGCGTTCCGCCCGGTTGAGATCCCCACAGACAGCACGACCGAAGCGAATCGACATCGGCCGCTCAGCCACCCTCTCTGAACCCCGGATAGAGGGTCATTCCGCCATCCACAAACAGTGTTGTTCCGGTAACGTAGTCTGACTCATCCGAAGCAAGCCAGACCACGCCTTTGGCAATATCGGCGGGATCGCCGATACGTTCATAGGGGATCAGTTTCAGCAATGAGGCCTCCGCATCCGGCGTCTCCCACGCATTTCGGTTGATCGGCGTACGGATTGCGCCCGGCGCGATACCGTTGACACGGATCTTCTGGTGCGCCAACTCTTGAGCGACACTCTGCATGAACATCATCACCCCCCCTTTCGATGCCGCGTAATTAACGTGTCCGGCCCAAGGAATCACTTCATGTACAGAGGACATGCAGATCACCTTACCGGCGGCACATGACAACTCTGTGACAACCCCCCTTCTGACAAACTCTTTGGTCGCTTCCCTGGTGCACAGAAACTGTCCCGTTAGATTCACGTCCATCACCTTATTCCACTGCGCCAGCGTCATATCGACAAAAGGCGCATCCCGTTGAATTCCGGCGTTGTTGACAAGAATATCGATACTCCCCCATGTATCGATCATCTGGTCGAACATTGCCTGCACATCACCCTCATTACTGACATCACCGTATAACGCCATCGCATCGCCGCCGGATTTCTCAATCTCATTGACCAGTTTTATAGCATCCGATTCATTGACGACATAGTTAATGACCACCTTGGCGCCCGCCATGGCGAGCCCTCGCGCAACGGCCGCACCGATGCCTGAATTGGCGCCTGTCACTAAAGCCCGTTGCCCGGCCAGCAACTCTGATTGCTTTCCACTCATCCGCCCCTCACCCGATTGTCCGTTTTAGCTGAATCTCCGCAATGATCCGAATGGGAGATCCGAACTGCACCATTTTTGAATTAGTCTTTGTCTAAATAATGACATACTGCCTGATATTTACAGTACCAGATGCTATATATAAACATTACGAATGTTTTAAGATAGCGTTGTTGCTGCCGCTAACAATACTCAGATCATGGTTTTACATGTTTACCATTGACTATCAATCAGTTAAAGAACTAATCATGGGTCATCGCTATAAAGTAAACCAAATCATCCGCAGCGCCATCAAAGTCAATATCCTATTACTACTGCTCGTTGCCAATCTCTTTACCAGCGTCATGGCTGACCCCCTCCTGGTCGGTATTTTTCCTCGACGCGACGCCGTCGTCACGGCCAACCTGTTTCGTCCGCTGACGCGTTATCTGCAGGAGCAACTGCAACGCCCGGTTAAACTGGAACTGTCTCCGAATTACGATATCTTTCTCGAACGTTTGCAAAAGCGCCACTATGACCTGGTGCATATGAATCAACTCGAATATATCAATGCCCATGAAAAACTCGGTTATGATGCACTGGTTCAAAACGAAGAGTTCGGAGAAAAGACGATCCGCGGAGCAATCTATGTACGCCGTGACTCCGGAATAAGACAGCTTGAACAGCTACGGGACAAGAAAATACTCTTCGGTGGCGGCCCCAGGGCAATGATGAGTTATATCGTGCCTACCTATCTCCTCCGCCAGGCCGGATTGGAGGCGGGCGACTACCAGGAAACCTATGCCATCAACCCGCCTAACGCCGTATTATCCACTTTTCTCAAACGCGCTGACGCGGGTGGGGCCGGAGAGGTGGTTCAACGGCTGCCGATGGTAACCAAGAAGATCAATGTGGATGAACTGACTGTGATTGCCGTCAGCGAACCGCTTCCGCATCTTCCCTGGGCTGTAAAAGAAGAGATGGATGACGATCTGAAAATAAGAATAAAAAATCTATTGCTTGGCTTAAAAGCATTACCTCGGGGAGAGGAGATCCTTCGACAGGCACGCTTGAGCGCATTCAATCCGGTGGATGACAAGGACTATGATTCTCACCGTGCTATCATCGATGCCATCCATGCCCCCTGACGATGAACACATAGCAAAACCGCGCATACCTCCAGTTTACAAAAGGAGTCTGCGCTTCAGATTCATTATCTGGATAACCATCACTCTCGTTATTACACTGGGTGGAGCTGCGCTATATGTCTACAAAACCCAGCATGACCTCCTTGAAAACAGCCTGCGCAGCAAGGCCAATGCGATTGGAGAGTTCATCGCATTGATCAGCCCCGGCGCCATCTACAGCTATGATGTCTCCGGACTGGACCGCCTGGTCCAAAAGATATCCAACGATATCGATGTCGTATTTGCTCAGATACGGGCATTGGAAGGCCATCCGATAACCACTTTTATCCCTGATGACGTACAACCCGAACAGATTGAGAAATGGATAAGGAATCAATACAGACCGGCGGAAGGTGTATCTGAGCAACCTGCCGTTCCCATCATTCTGGAGTATGCCATCAAGGACAATGATCAAGTATTGGGCTGGGTTTTGATAGGGCTGGATACAACACGTATTAATCGGGTTACCCGTAACGCCGTTATCGATCTGATTCTGATTTACAGTTTAATCGTGATATTTCTCGGAAGTATCATTTTCATCATCTTCAGAATGCAGGTTCTGCACCCGGTGGATATTTTAACCCAGGGAGCATCCCGGATTGCTGAAGGCAACCTGGAAAAGGATGTCCCCATCATCTCAAAAGATGAACTTGGCCGTCTTGCTAATAGCTTCAATGAGATGATGGACGAGATCAAAATCGACAGAGAAACACTGCTGAGCATAAATACCCAGCTTGCAAAAGAGATTGAGCAGAGACAAAAAGCCTCGGAGGACCTGAAAAAACTCTCCATGGCAGTGGAGCAAAGTCCCGCGTCAGTCGTTATCACCAATCTGGTGGGAATCATTGAATATGTCAATCCAAAGTTCTCTGAAGTAAGCGGTTACCCGGCTCAAGATGTCATTGGCAAACATACCCGCATGCTGGAGGGCGACGTAAACGACAGCGGGTTGTTGGATAAAATGTGGAGCACGATAAAAAGGGGTGAAATCTGGAAGGGAGAGTCCTGTAATAAACGAAAAAACGGTTCTGTGTATTGGGAGTCAGTCGTCATTGCTCCAATCCGCGACAGCAATGGACACATGACCCACTACCTGTCGGTAAAAGAGGATATCACGGATCGAAAGGCCTTTGAGGAGAAACTACTTGAACAGGCGACACACGATCAGCTCACACAGTTACCCAATCGGTTTCTCGCCTTTGACCGTCTACAGCAACTGCTGCAACACGCCAAGCGTAACAGTCAACATGTCGCTGTCATCTATATCGATCTGGACAATTTCAAGAATATCAACGACTCGATGGGACATCCTGTGGGGGATCTGTTATTGATAAAGGTGGCCAAACGTATTAAAGAACAGTTGAGATCGGAAGACACCCTGGCACGCCTGGGCGGGGATGAGTTTTTGGCCTTGATACCCGATGTCATTAATCTTTCCACCGATTTGGAACGCGTGGTCAGTAAACTGATTGCGGCTACAGAGTACCCTTTTTACTTGAATAATAGGGAGGTGAGCACTACTTCCAGTCTGGGTATTGCCATCTATCCGGATGACGGTGATGATGTCAGCACCCTGATGAGTAATGCCGACATCGCCTTGTACGAGGCCAAACACGCAGGACGCAACACGTTCCGTTTCTTTACCCCTGATCTCAATAAAAAGGTACCTGATTACCCCTAAACCTCAGCCATCCTCAAGAGGCGATATGGCATAGGTGGAGTGCGAAGAGCGGCAAAAAGCAATCGTTCAATCATGGCGGGTAAATCGAAACGGCGGTTAAACCGATATTCGAACTCAGCAAGATAACGCGACACATGTTTATCTCGAATCGCATGAAAAGTACCCAACAGACTGTTTTTGACATTACCCAACATCGTGTTTACCCATTTGAAGCACGAATACTGGACACTTTGGCGCCCACCACCCGTCACCATGGGGTTATGATGGCAATCAGCGGTTGTCACGCCACTAAAGCACCAAAGCCCATCGGTAAAGACTTCGCTGCCAGGCATCAAGCAGGAGCGGGCGTAGCGGGCGATTTCACGTTTGCGGAAGCCCCTTACACGACGCAGTTGAATTTTCATGGGCCTGCCGTCCCGCGTCGTCTCAACAGCAGCTACGAAAGGGATTTTGTTGCGCGACCCACGACCACGCTTACCGGCTTGCTCGCCTCCGAGATAAGCATCATCCAATTCGATGCGACCGGCCAGTTTTTTTCCACGCTCACGTTCCATCATCACCTGCATCAACTTATGCTTGAGTCGCCAGGCCGTATTGTAGTTCACCCCGATTTCGCGGGAAAGTTGCAGCGCCGAGATACTTTTCTTGCGTTGGGTCAACAGATAGATCGCAAGAAACCACGTTCTCAGCGGCAGCTTGGTGCCATGGAAGATGCTGCCGGCGGTCAGGGAAGTCTGATGATGGCACTTGTGACATTGATATATCTGACGCTTTTTGAGTTCACAGCCTGTTGTGTTGCCGCACTCAGGGCAGACATAGCCCGTCGGCCAGCGCAAATCATACAATGCCTGTCGACACTGATCCTCGGTCCCATATTGTTCCAGAAAATCGTGCAAACCAAGACCTTTTTGAAATTGAATAGTATTTCTCGGCATGATGAAATCCTCTTTTATTCAGTAGGTTCCATTATGCTTGCACCACAGGCTCAATAGCTGAGCCTCATGAGTAATCAGGTAAAACTATATACTAAGCGCATAACTTTACCTGATTACCCCTAAACCTCAGCCATTCTCAAGAGGCGATATGGCATAGGTGGAGTGCGAAGAGCGGCAAAAAGCAATCGTTCAATCATGGCGGGTAAATCGAAACGGCGGTTAAACCGATATTCGAACTCAGCAAGATAACGCGACACATGTTTATCTCGAATCGCATGAAAAGTACCCAACAGACTGTTTTTGACATTACCCAACATCGTGTTTACCCATTTGAAGCACGAATACTGGACACTTTGGCGCCCACCACCCGTCACCATGGGGTTATGATGGCAATCAGCGGTTGTCACGCCACTAAAGCACCAAAGCCCATCGGTAAAGACTTCGCTGCCAGGCATCAAGCAGGAGCGGGCGTAGCGGGCGATTTCACGTTTGCGGAAGCCCCTTACACGACGCAGTTGAATTTTCATGGGCCTGCCGTCCCGCGTCGTCTCAACAGCAGCTACGAAAGGGATTTTGTTGCGCGACCCACGACCACGCTTACCGGCTTGCTCGCCTCCGAGATAAGCATCATCCAATTCGATGCGACCGGCCAGTTTTTTTCCACGCTCACGTTCCATCATCACCTGCATCAACTTATGCTTGAGTCGCCAGGCCGTATTGTAGTTCACCCCGATTTCGCGGGAAAGTTGCAGCGCCGAGATACTTTTCTTGCGTTGGGTCAACAGATAGATCGCAAGTAACCACGTTCTCAGCGGCAGCTTGGTGCCATGGAAGATGCTGCCGGCGGTCAGGGAAGTCTGATGATGGCACTTGTGACATTGATATATCTGACGCTTTTTGAGTTCACAGCCTGTTGTGTTGCCGCACTCAGGGCAGACATAGCCCGTCGGCCAGCGCAAATCATACAATGCCTGTCGACACTGATCCTCGGTCCCATATTGTTCCAGAAAATCGTGCAAACCAAGGCCTTTTTGAAATTGAATGGTATTTCTCGGCATGATGAAATCCTCTTTTATTCAGTAGGTTCCATTATGCTTGCACCACAGGCTCAATAGCTGAGCCTCAGGGGTAATCAGGTAACTTTATTGTCCATGTATAAGCTCGTCCCACATCGGGTCTTGCCACGGCGGCACTGGAAGTGGGTATGGAGGATTCGATGCATCACAGGGCTCATTTGGCCAATTACCAGGATCTTTTAACTTACATGCATTAATAGCATTAGCAATACATCGACAACAATTAAACCGACAAAAACGATAGTGATCTGCTCCGCATTTTTTCATTTCTCTCCTTAAGCATGCATCATCTTGTGTGCCGGGTATAGGATTGTATTGTGCACCACCGGGATTCGGATCTGGTCCTACACCAGTATTTGAAAAACTTAATGTGTCATTGTTGTTACCATTAAAACGAAGAAAGCAGTGCCTCGCATATGGCACCGGCGTTGGATAGAAAGGTCGTATTCCGACTTCACCATATAGTCCATAATAATCAATATTAATAATTGGATTCCCTTCAACATAGGCATATGTATTCAAACCACCATCAAGCCCGATTGGATCTGATTGGAGATACCTACCCGTCGTTGGATCATAATCCCTAAAGTAGTTGTAATAGTTCCCTGTTTCTTCATCGAAGTACTGACCCGGAAATCCTAACTGCATCTCTATCTGCTCCGTAGTCACAATCCGCTCCCCACATGGCTTCCGCACTGCATCCCACACAATATTCTGATCACCATCCGTGGCTTTAATGACCGCACCCAGGTGATCGGTGTGTAGATAGACGACGCCCTGCTCTGTCGGGTTACCACTCAACAGAACCGTGGAGGTTGGGCCTCGGCGCCTGAGCGCCATGGTGTCCCATCCATTGGCGGTGACATCCTGGGCAAACAGATGGCCCTCTATTCGTAAGATGTCCAGGGTCTCGGTGACATGGCCAAGCTCGTTGTCAAGGGAGGCCTCTTCCTGAATTTTTAATTCCTGATCGCCCTGGGCTGTCCAGGTGTGGTTGAGTGACAGTTGGCTCAGCTGGTAGTTGAAGCTGGTGCCATAGAAGGTTGCCGTGCCCCCTTGGCTGGGACTGTAGATGGCGAGGTAGCCGACGATTTCTTCGGCATGGCCGTTATTGAGGCTCTCCTGTTCCTGTAGAAAAGCCTGGAAACCCGTGGTATCGATGTTTCTTGCCCGTATACTTGTTGCCTCTGGGGCGTTTTGGCTCTGTTGGGTGAGGAGCAGGTAGGGGGTAGCTTCAAAAGCTTGGTCGAAGGTGACGCTGTGCCACTGCCTTGTGCCCGAGAGGGTAAATCGCCCAACTTCCCAGATACTGCCGTCGGCTTGTGGATAGCGTCCCGGAGGCAAGGCGAGCAGGGAAATATCTTCCGGGTAGTGGCCGCCGTCGAGGTAGTCCCACTCTTTAACCTGGACGCTGGCTTGTGTTGCGGTAATGTTGTTGAGGGCCGCTACGGCTCCCTGGCCGCCGTTGTAGGTTAGCCCCAATATTTCACGCATTAAAAAGGCAAAATCCTGATACTTCGATATAATTCAGTTGCTTACACTGTAATCGAAAGGATTTTGCCTGTGACAAACTGTACCCAGACTGCCTTTGATTTTCCAGCCCTAAAACGCCGTAAGGTTCAAGCCGAGTTTTCCGGTGGCGATATCACCTCGGACGGCGGCGTGTTGCTGCTGCGTGAGATCGACAGGCGTCTGGGATTGCTCGAGGCGGTTGATGCGGTCATCCCCGACCCGCGAGATCCCCGCTATATTGAACACAGCCAGTTGAGCCTGTTGCGCCAGCGAGTCTATGGGCTCTGCCTGGGTTATGAAGATCTGAACGACCATCAGACACTACGCACCGACCCGGCCCTACAGAGCTCGATCGAACGCGAGGAGGTACTGGGCAGCCAGTCGACACTTTGTCGGCTGGAGAACCGGGTCGATCGCCGGGTTGCCGTTGATGTCCACAACCTACTGCTCGAGCAGTTCATTGCCTCATATGATGCACCACCCGATGAGCTGATCCTGGATTTCGACGCCACGGATGATCCGGTGCATGGCCGCCAGGAAGGCCGCTTCTTTCACGGCTACTACGATCACTACTGCTTCCTGCCCCTGTATGTCTTTTGTGGCGATCAACTGCTGGTGAGTTATCTGCGGCCCAGCCGGATCGATGTGCCCAAGCATGCCTGGGCGATTCTGGCGCTGTTGGTCAAACGCCTGCGCCGGGCTTGGCCTGAAGTGCGTATCATCTTTCGGGGCGATAGCGGCTTTTGCCGTCACCACATGCTCAGCTGGCGCGAGCGCAACGCTGTGGGCTATATCGTGGGCATCGCCAAGAATGACGCCTTGCTGCGGTGTATCCGTGAGCCCATGCAGTGGGTTGAGGAACTGGCGAAGCGAACCGGCATGAAGATGCGGGAATTCTTTCAGTTTCACTATGCCGCCAGCACCTGGAAGACGCGTCGCAAGGTGATCGCCAAACTGGAGGTCACCGACAAGGGGCCAAATCCACGCTTCATCGTCACCAACCTGGCCGGCGACAAACAGCGCCTTTACGATGACCTCTACTGCGCCCGTGGTGACATGGAGAACCGAATCAAGGAGCAGCAACTGGGGCTGTTCGCCGATCGCACCAGCGCGCATTACTGGTGGGCCAATCAGTTTCGTCTACTGCTGTCCAGTCTGGCCTATGTGCTGATGGAGGCCATCCGGCGCCTCGCGCTGAAGGGCACGGAACTGGCGCGTGCACAGATGACCACGATCCGGCTCAAACTGTTCAAGATCGGGGCGGTCATCATTCGCAACACGCGACGGATCCGCTTCCTGCTCTCCAGCACCTATCCCTATCAGGCGCTGTTTTTCCAGGTGGCGGCACGACTCAAGCCGGGATAGCCCGGCAGAGTGCTGCCCCGGCACGTTGATCAACAATGGGGGTAAGGGGGAGTCTGCCCGGAGGGTGGAAAATCAGGGCTTGACAGAGGTTTGGTTCCCAGTGAGGGCAAACCATCCAAGCTTGGCCATATCACCGGCTAAATTTAAAAACGGATGAAACATGCGGGCTAAGCGGCAGCACAAATAGCTCAGCCGCCGTCACTGCAAGCCCCCGTGTCCTCGCAAGCTGTGGGCCGCGCCAGGGCTATTCCGTTCCGGCTTTCCCTCGCTCCCAAAAAGGCCACAGATTCACAAAATTGGGAGCAAACAACATGACCAGCCACCAGCAATATTTCTCAAATCCTTACGACATCAACTTCACTGGGTTCTACTTCGAGAACCTCGAAGAGTTTCACGAGCAGATGGAGAAGGCACCTTTTGAGGAAGTCGAAATCGATTACATCGACGGTGACAACCCGCAGCTCTTCGAAGCCGCAGGCATCAGCCAGGGCAACATCGATACATGGTTCGATGAACTCGAAGACATCGCAGACGATGACGACGCGGCAATCGCGATCCGCTACCTGCTCGACACCGGGTACAGCCTGGAAGACGCTATAGCCAAGCACGAGGACGTGATGATCTGGCACGGCAGCGCAGAAGATTACGCAGCTGATCTGGTTGAACAAACCACCGACACCAGCAACTTCGGCTGGCTGGGTAGCTACATCGACTACGCGAGCATCGCCCGCGACATGCAACTCAACTCCGAGATTACTGAAGTCGAGCATGACATCTGGGTCGTGAACTGCAATGAGTTCTAATCCAGAAGAACACCCCGCTGAGCGGGGCTTTCTTCTTATGCGGCATCCAAAGCCAGTTGGTTTTGTCGATCATGCATCGCTTGCATAATCAGCAGCGACACAACGCCTTCGGCTGGCACTTTCAGCCGCTTCGCTTCAGCCTCTAGAAACGCTCCCATTTCCTTGGTAATCGGAAGTTCTGAAAGATTTCCGCCAGCGTCACTGATTTTCTTACCGATTTCCTGAGCATGAAGATGGGTGTAGCGTTCCATCATCGTTGCCGTGCGGTGGCCGGTTATCGACATGACTTCGATGATGCTCAACCCGTGAATTTCAAACAGGCGACTAGTCGCTTCATGACGCAGGTCATGGAAATGCAAGTTGTTCGGGTTGGCTTTTTCCTTCTTCACAGTCCGACTTCGCCCAGTTTCAGGGTTTTTTTCTTTTGCAGTGAACTTAACCGGAGGCAAATCAATACCAGCCCGCTTGCATAGCTTCCGCCACATAATTCGTACAGCATTTTTAGTCACGCCTTGGACTACACCGCCTGACTTGTTCCAAAAAACCCAGGTCGGGAGTTTAATATCGTATCGACGAGCTAGTTTCTGATTCCGAGCCAGCCACTGCTTCAACAGTTCAGCAATATTGTTCAACAGGGGCACTGATCGAGGGCGATTGGTTTTTGTTTTTGGAATATAGATGTATCCCCTCTCAAAATTGATGTCGCCCCATTCCATTTGGCGAATTTCGCCTTGGCGCATCCCGAGGGTGATAGCAATCTCGAACATAGTTCCGATATACGCGCCTTTGCCTTGCCCCAAATCCTCAATTGCGGCCCTAATCTTTTCTTCTTCTGAATCGCTGACACGGCGAGCACGATGTTCGGAATCTTCCGGGTAATCGATCTTCTTCTCGCTGGCAGGGTTGCCCTCCTCAAAGGTCCTGGCAAACCCACCGCGTTCTATCGCATTTGAAATGATGCCACTCATCATGCCGATTTCGCGGCGCACAGTCCCGCTCACGACGCCCTGATCGAGGCGATCTTCAATGTACTGTTCAAAATGAATTGAGGCGAGCATGCTTAACGGAGTGCCACATAAATCGTCATTTTTCAGCATGACTCTCAACATTCCGAACGCAGCATGATCTTTCCCCATTTCGGGGTCATTCAGAACGTCACGCTGTCGCTCACGAAGTAGATCGCCGAAAACGGTGTTATCCGCCCGCTTCGCTTCATCAAACTCTTTTTCAATGCCAGATAGCCCGACGCCCGCCCGCTTAAATTTGCTTAAAAACTCAGCGGCGGCAGATTCCGCTTCTGCAAGACTTTCGACCTGCGCGATGGGTTTAGTGCCGCCATATTTTTTCCCGCGAGCACGCACTCGATACGAGTTGAAGCCCCTTACTTCTATGAATCTTGAGAACTCGGAATCTGCCGCAGCTTCCTTTTGCTTCCAGAAAAGATTGCGCTCAGCGGCGCTCATTTTTTCTTCGGCTTTGGTCAAATTTCCTCGTGGCATAAAAGATTTCCTTTGGGACAGGGGGACAAGACATCAAAGGTCGTTAGTATATTGACACCGGGACAGCGGGACAAGTTTTTTGTGTTCTATTGTTTTCTTTGGACGAAAAAAAACCGGCCTCAAAGAGACCGGTTCTTCGGATTGGTAGGCGCGAGTGGAGTCGAACCACCGACCTTTGCCATGTCAAGGCAACGCTCTAACCAACTGAGCTACGCGCCTAAAATTTTGTCCCTGGGACGCGATTTTGTCCCAAAGTTGTCCCAAATAAAGATTTGGTGATTTTGTAAGCTCTTGAATATAAAGAGTTTACATTAACGCGAACCTCTTGGGAACGCCCCCATGTCAAGGTAGCGCTCTAACCAACTGAGCTACGCGCCTTTGAGACGGCGAATCATACAGGTTGCTCCATATTCATTGCAACCCCGCCACTCCAACGAATGAAATGGAGTCTTTCAGGCCGCCAGTAGATCCATGCCGGTGCGATCATTCGACCAGTTATGCAACCTGGAAAAGGGGCCACCTTAATGAAGGATTCGATGGCGTGTCAACGTGATCCGCTAAGCGGCACAAATGAGACAGGGAGCAGTCTGGTTATTTTTACGGCCCCGTATTGATCTTTCTTCACCAGAAGCAGATCCTGGCTATAGCGCCGTTTTCCCACCGGCAGTACAAGACGTCCTCCCGGGGCAAGCTGATCGATCAGCGTTTGTGGGATATGCTCAACGGCCGCTGTCACCATAATGGCATCGAAGGGCGCCATTTCTGACCAACCGTAGTAACCGTCGCCCACCTGGAAGCTTATATTTGTGTAACCGGCTTTTTCAAGACGACGGCGGGACTTCTTTGCCAACGCCGGGATGATCTCGATGCTATAGAGATGGTCGACCAATTCCGCCAATACGGCGGTCTGGTAGCCCGATCCGGTACCCACTTCAAGTATCTTGTCGTCTCTGTTCGGCGCCATCAGGTCTGTCATCAGGGCGACGATGAATGGTTGCGAAATTGTTTGACCCTTGCCGATAGGCAGCGGACTGTTGTCGTAAGCATGGGGGCGAAAGGATTTGTTGACGAATCGCTGTCGCGGCACTCGACTCATGGCGGCCAGAACATGATCATTGAGATGGTCCAGGCCCGTCATGCGGCAGGCATAGTTCGCCTCCGCCTGTATATCACTGAGCATTCCTTGAACATCGCTCATATTCAGTACTTATGCCTCAGTGTGTTTGCCTGTTTGAGTCTACAACAGATGTGCCATTTGAGATGACTTTAATTCTAGAAGAAAGATGAGAGAAATAAAGTATTTATTTTAAATACTTTATATTTCCCATCTTAATATCGCGCAATATCGCCGCCAAAGTAAATATTGCTCATTTTCAAGCATTTACACTACCAATCCCCTATCCTGCAGACTCTTGATCTGATCGCGGATCTTAGCCGCCTCCTCGAATTCAAGATCCTGGGCATGGCGATACATCTGTTGCTCCAATTGTTGGATCCGCTTTGCCATCTGTGATGGCGAGAGGCCCGCATACTCAATCTCCTCCTCCGCCACCCTGGCATAACGCTTGGCGCTGAGCTGTCCCCCTGGATAGGCGGTTTCCATGACGTCCGAAATCGATTTCAGGATGGTCTGGGGTGTGATGCCATTGGCCCGGTTATAGTCAATCTGCCTTGCCCGCCGCCGATTGGTCTCATCGATCGCCCGTTCCATCGAGCCGGTAATCTGATCCGCGTAAAGGATCGCCATGCCGTTGGCATTGCGCGCGGCACGGCCAATCGTTTGGATCAAGGACCCTTCAGAACGCAGAAATCCCTCTTTATCCGCATCCAGGATGGCTACCAGGGAGACCTCCGGCATATCCAGGCCCTCGCGCAACAGATTGATACCGACCAATACATCGAACTCACCCAGGCGCAGATCACGAATGATCTCAACCCGCTCCACCGTGTCGATATCGGAATGGAGATAACGCACACGTACGTCATGATCACCGAGATAGTCGGTGAGATCCTCCGCCATACGCTTGGTAAGGGTGGTCACCAAAACACGCTCTTTTTTCGCCACCCGCAGCCGTATCTCGGAGAGAAGGTCGTCGACCTGCGTGCTCGCCGGCCTGACCTCGAGCTGAGGATCGACCAAACCGGTTGGACGGACCACCTGCTCGACAATGGCCCCCGAGTGATCGATCTCATAATCGCGCGGTGTCGCGCTGACATAGATCGTCTGTGGCGCACGATACTCGAACTCCTCGAACCGCAGCGGCCGGTTGTCGAGTGCGGAGGGAAGACGAAAGCCGTACTCAACCAATGTCTCCTTGCGCGATCTGTCGCCACGATACATACCGCCGAGTTGCGGTATGGTGACATGACTCTCATCCACCACCAGCAAGGCCTCGTCAGGCAGGTAGTCGAACAGGGTTGGAGGCGGTTCGCCGGCAGCCCGTCCGGAGAGATAGCGGGAGTAGTTTTCGATACCTGAGCAGTAACCCAACTCGGTAATCATCTCGATGTCGAAACGGGTGCGCTGATCGAGGCGCTGCGCCTCCACCAGCTTATTCGCTGAATCCAGCTGCTTCAGTCGCCGCTGCAGTTCCAGCTTAATCTGATCCACCGCCTGCAACAAGGTCTCCCTGGGTGTCACATAGTGGCTCTTGGGATAGACCGAGTAGCGTGGCACCTTGCGTTTGATCTCACCGGTGAGTGGATCGAATACGGAGAGACTCTCGATCTCATCATCAAACAACTCCACCCGTATCGCTTCGGCGTCCGATTCGGCCGGATAGATATCGATCACTTCACCCCGCACGCGAAATGTCGCTCGATGCAGTTCCACATCATTGCGCTTGTATTGCAATTCCGCCAAACGTCGCAGGATGGCCCGCTGATCGATGATCTCGCCACGACTCAGGTGTAACATCATCCCCAGATAGGCACGCGGGTCGCCCAGACCATAGATAGAAGAGACCGTGGCCACGATAATCGTATCCCGGCGTTCCAGCAGGGCCTTGGTTGCCGACAGGCGCATCTGCTCGATATGGTCATTGATGGAAGCGTCCTTCTCGATAAAGGTATCGGATGCGGGCACATAGGCTTCTGGCTGATAGTAGTCGTAGTAGGAGACAAAATACTCGACCGCATTTTCCGGAAAGAAATCCTTGAATTCCCCATACAACTGGGCAGCCAGTGTCTTGTTGGGGGCCAGCATCAAGGTTGGGCGTTGCAGCCTTTGAATGACATTGGCAATGGTAAAGGTTTTACCCGAACCGGTGACACCCAACAGGGTCATGCCGGCTTCACCATCCCTCAAACCCTCCTCGAGACGACCGATTGCCTCCGGTTGGTCGCCTGCGGGAGAGAAATTTGCAATTAATTTGAACGCTTTGCTCATTTGGGGATTCTTCATCGTGCTTGAATTGGCTATTATGACATCCCGACAACGCCATCACCGAGTGGCTTTTTTATCAATCCGTCGATCAGCCGCTTCGCTGATGTTTGAGAACCAGGGATAAAAACAGTAATGAATGCACAACTCTCCAGTCGCGTACAAGCCGTCAAACCCTCTCCCACCCTTGCAGTTACCGCCCGTGCCGCCGAGATGCGGGCTGCAGGAAAGGATGTCATCGGACTGGGTGCGGGAGAACCGGATTTCGACACGCCTGACCATATTAAATCCGCCGCCATCAATGCCATCAACGACGGCTTTACGAAGTATACTGCGGTCGACGGCACGCCTGCCCTGAAGCAGGCAATCATAGATAAATTCCATGGCGACAATGGATTTGACTACGCAGCCGATCAGATACTTGTCTCCTGCGGGGGTAAGCAGAGTTTTTACAATCTGGCCCAGGCCGTACTCGATCCTGGCGATGAGGTAATCATCCCCGCCCCCTATTGGGTCTCCTACCCAGACATGTCGATTCTGGCGGGTGGAGTGCCTGTGCTGGTTTCCGCCGGTGCTTCTCAGAATTTCAAGATCAATGCCCAGCAACTGGCAGCGGCGATCACTGAAAAGACCAAGCTATTCGTCATCAACAGCCCCTCCAACCCCACCGGCATGGCCTACAGCCGGGAGGAGCTGGCAGCACTGGGTGAGGTGCTGAAAGATCACCCCAGAATATTGATCGCAACCGATGATATGTATGAACATATCCTCTGGCCGGGAAACAGCTTCGTCAATATCCTCAACGCCTGCCCGGAACTCAAGGATCGCACGCTGGTCTTGAACGGGGTCTCCAAAGCCTACTCCATGACCGGATGGCGCATCGGATATGCCGGTGGTCCCGCAGATATCATCAAGGCCATGAAAAAGATCCAGTCTCAGAGCACTTCGAATCCCACCTCAATTTCGCAAGTGGCGGCGCAGGCGGCGCTTGAGGGACCGCAGGAGTGTATTCAGGAGATGTTGACCGCCTTCAAGGCGCGTCATGATTACGTGGTCGAGCGCCTCAACGGCATGCCTGGCATCGACTGCCTGCCAAGCGACGGCACTTTCTATTGCTTCCCGAACGTGGAAGGCGCTCTGGCCTCTCTGGAAGGTGTCAGCAATGATCTGGAACTCTCGGAGTATCTGATCACGGAAGCAGGCGTGGCGCTGGTGCCGGGCACTGCATTCGGGCTTTCCGGACATGTGCGCATCTCCATCGCGACCAGTCAGGAAAATCTGGAAAAGGCCCTGGACCGGATTGAAGGCGTACTCAAGGCCTGATACTCGCGCCTCTCTGACCAGGTAGTATCAAGGGCGCTGGATGCGCCCTGCCGCTCTCCAAGGAGGGAGAAAACATGCCACACACTGTCACCCGCTCTTGTGTCCGAGGTTTCGGATTCACCCTGATCGAGTTGATCATCACCCTGGGTATCGCGCTGATCCTGTTGATCACGGTTATACCCTCCTTTCGCGCCTTAATGCTGAAGAACATTCAGGCAAGCGAGATCAACAGCTTTGTTCACCATTTCCATCTCGCCCGCTCCCTCTCGATCTCCCGAGAGACTCACCATGTACTCTGCCCCAGTAGAAATGGTGAGCGCTGTACAGACGTCGCTGACTGGAGCCATGGATATATTCTGCATGAGGATTTGAACCGGAACAGATCTCGGGATCAGAACGAGCTGCTGCAAGGCGTTCATCAGCTGATACAGGGTATGAGTATCGATATAGACTCCAGCCAAGACCGCAGATATGTAGTCTACCGGGGAGATGGACGGCCCAGCGGCTACAATCTTACCCTCACTTTCTGTGATCCCGACAACCTGATCCCCCCCAAAGCGGTGATCGTCAGCAACCTGGGACGCGTCAGGGTATCCAAGACCCGCTCGGACGGATCACAGCTCAGCTGCAGCGGCGAAATTTAAGGTCGAACTATTGACGCTAAGGCCCAGTCTCTTTATTATGCACCCCTCCTGAATAATTCCCCGGTAGCTCAGTCGGTAGAGCGGGTGACTGTTAATCACTAGGTCGGCAGTTCGAGCCTGTCCCGGGGAGCCATATAAAACAAAGGCTTACATTACAATGATGTAGGCCTTCTTGTTTTTTGGCAAGCCTAAAAGCACTATCTTGCGAATGATATCGCTCCTTCCATTATTAAAGCGGCACTCTCCATCCGGAATGTCACACTATCGCCGTACAAATCCCGGCTATCCCACAATCAGGATAGCGCTCATAGTGCGCAACGCTCGTTTAAAGGCTTTTCAAATCAAATCCCAGGGCCATTCATCTCATAGGTGAAATATCGACAGGATAGGATGGAATCGGAAACGAGAGGATATTAGGGATAATTTTTGTCGGGAAATTTAACAGGCCATTTTGACAAAAATCACCATCGCCTTGATTTCATTGTATATTCATTATCAGGCATAAATATTGCTGATGTAAATATAAAGTCATCTACGACAAACAATAAAGGTAAATAATCTCCTGTTTCAAGGGATCACAATGCTGCCATATCGGGTGTCTAGCGTGTACTTATAAACATGTTCAACTATTACACTTTTGAAGGTCCGATAATCAGTCTGGATGATAACTCTGGAATTCTCACTCTCGCCGGTCTCTCTGTTAAAGATAAGATCCGTTACACCTTCTTAATCAATCGTGAAATGGAAGGTACCCGTACCGGAGATGACGGATCCACCTATACCTACGATAACGATAGATTAAGGATCTATTTTTACACCCATCTCGTCAATGGCAGCAGAATCCACACACTGAATCAATTTGATTCTCAACGGAAAGAGTCATTTGTTACCTATAATCGGGGATTTGAATCGGACAGGCGATTCGACCTGCTGTCCGGATCAGAAAAACATTATGTGAATATCTGGGGAGTATCAATCAGCGATTGGCCTGACGGTTCTACACTACATGGCCTTGAGTGTGTGTATGACAATATTGGTGGACGATCCGTTATAAGCTCAAAACTATCGCTTGTCTCTATCTCAGATATCTATTCCCACCCCGCCGGGGATGAAACAACACCCTATAACGGGGTTGACCTCCTTCAACAATATTTTCGATGCTAACGCCCCGCCGGCTTAAAGCTTCGTAAATCAGTCGGCCCCCACGTCATGATCCCTTCTAACGTTCTGAAATTGGAACCGCTCATGCCAGGGCATGCCTGTTTTCTAGATATGCCATTTGCCATGTGTTAATGCGCTATTTACTCACCTTAAAGGGGTTGGTCATTGAATGACTCGACATACATAACTAATTTACTGTGTTTGAAAATTTAAGCATCGATTGACCTATTTCAATGCGTGATAGCGGCTCAACACTTATAATCGGAAATAAGGCGAGTAATCGGCATTTAGCAAGAGATGAGTGCTGTGGGCAACGCAAAACAACTTGAAGTTGATCCCCGTATCATCGAGCAAGCCAGTCTCTGCGAGGATAGTCATCGCTGTATCAAAGACCCCAACTTCCAACTTTGCAAGATTGATTACGTGACAGCGGCCGGGTCCGTTCTGTTCGTATTCAATGATCAGTGCAAATACTGCAATTACAAGATATCGTTTGGCAACGGCACGGTCTGCGGGTGTCCTGTGCGCAAAGAGATCATGGCCAAGTATGGATTATAATTCCGATCTCATCAGATAATTCTGATCTCTGTGAAACCCCTCATCCACTGCTTTTCCCGATTGCACCATCATGGGGCTCGATATGGATGCGTGGTTCCTGTAGCAGCGATCAATCACCACTGATGGGAGGGCTATCAACTTAATCATTTTGCGCTATCATTTCGACAGGGGTACCACTGCCGTAACAGCATGGTTGCTACGCATAAAACAAATCAGGGCATCCCCCGGATAGTGGTAATTATCTATATTTTGGGAATAAATATGTACTACGATAAACGGTTAGGGATGGGTCCAATACCGGCTTCACCAGAAAGATACATCAATGAGAAGCAGGTAGACGGGCTATCAATACTAAAAAAGTTTGGCTGGAAATTGATCTGCATCAGAAGACCTTCAAACGGAAGCTGTGAGACACTGATGAAGAATGGACATGACAAGGCGGTTGGGATATTGGGTGAAGATGGCGTTCTGAGAATCAACCCCGATATTCAGATCCGACATGCCCAAAAAGGATAGCCCCACAGACCTTCTTTCGAATAAAGTGTGGTGACATTTCAGAGATCAGACTGCCTATGCCTGTATGCCCTCGTCAACAAAAAGGACATGAAAGAGTAATAATGAGATGCTTTCATTTAGATCTAAATCCTGATCATCGTAAACCCAGGTAACAGTCACGACAGAAAAAATATTTCAAAACGAGAGATATCTCCTTGTTTGTTTGGATGTTTAACACTATTTTCTCCCGCTTTCCCATGTCGAACCGTCGACACTTCGGTGCCCGGCAAGTAACCGTTATTTCGAGGTGAATCAGCCTATGTCAGCCACACCTGCTCAACAAGAAGAAGCCCGATTTTCCCATGGCCTGTTTCTGTTCGTCCTGATATTCCTGCTGTGGCTGATGCTCTCCGGCGACCTTGCGCTTGCTGAGGTGGTCACCGGCCTGGTTGTGGCTTCCGTGGTGACGCTGGCAAGCCGGCCCCATCTCCCTCTCTTTTCCGGCCTGCGCCTCTCTCCCGCCGCAGTCCTGCCCTTTATCAGCTACCTGGCGGTCTTCCTGGCAGCGCTAATACGCGCCAATCTCGATATGGCTCGACGCGTACTTTCTCCCTCTCTCCCTCTCAATCCCGGCGTGGTCGAAGTCAAAACCAGGCTGAAATCCTCGCTTGGTCGGTTGATCCTGGCAAACAGCATCACCCTGACACCCGGTACGCTGACGGTGGACCTGCAAGGTGACAGCATCCTGATACATTGGGTCGACATCCCCCCAGGAAGCGATATCGAAAGCGCAACCCGTGATGTGACCGATATATTTGAACGTCATCTGATAGGTTTCGTTAAATGATACCGACATTAATGGAAACAGCCGCCCTTGCGATGCTGGGTGGGGCGGTATTACTAAGTCTGCTTCGCTTACTGATGGGACCTACCGCGCCGGACCGGGTGGTCGCTGCGGATACCCTGGCAGTGATCACAACCTCGGGCCTGGTGGTACTGGCTGCGCTGCTTGGCAGCGCGCTCTATCTTGATGTGGCACTCATCTACGGCACGCTCGCTTTCGTCGGCGTTGTCGCTATTGCCCGCGCCATCGAGGGAAACGGATCATGAGGCTAGTGGCGGATATCATATTGCTCATCGGAGCGACCTTCACATTACTCGGCGCCCTGGGACTGCTACGCATGCCGGATGTCTATAACCGAATCCAGGCAGGAACCAAGGCGGTAACATTGGGTGCACTCTCCCTGTTATTGGGCATCGGACTGCTCTATCCGGCGTGGTGGTCCAAGCTGCTGGTCATTGCCCTCATGATCCTGGTCACCAATCCCATCGGCTCATCCACTATCGCCAGGGCGCTTATGATGGCGGGGGTGAAGCCGTGGAAAAAAGTTGAAACTGTAACCTCCGAACGGGATCAAGCATGAGTGATATAGAAGTCTGGATCCTACTGCTCCTGGCATCGATGATGCTGAGTGCCGCGGTGATGGTGTTGTTGGTGAAGAATCATATCGCCGCAGTCGCCGCCGCCTCCGCCGTTTCCCTTGGCCTGGCTCTGCTCTTCGTACTCATGAGAGCGCCGGATGTCGCCATGACGGAAGCAGCCGTCGGGGTCGGATTGAGCAGCCTGATCCTGGCGCTTGCATTGCGCCGCCTGGGGCTTTGGAAAGTGGACAGTGAGCAGGTGAAATATAATCTGCTGAGTCATGGCGGGGAGAAAAAGGATGGGTAACCTCACCGGTCTGTTATTTGCCGGAGGCCTGGGATTCATGTTGCTGGCGATCGCCGGCGGACTCGACTTCGGCTCCCCTCCGATGCTCGTCGGCGGTGAAATTCAGGCATATGCGCCACAACAGACCGGGGCCGTAAACATCGTCACCTCGGTTGTGTTGGGATACCGCGCCATCGATACCCTGGGAGAACTCTCCATTCTTTTTGCAGCCGCCGTTTCCGCCGGCCTGGTTTTGGGACGCCGGCATACTACTGCAGGCACGCAAACAAAAGGCGGTTTTATTCTGTACACGGGAGGCTCGCTGCTCTTTCCGCTGATGATGACCATCGGTTTTTACATCATTTTTCACGGCCACCTGACCCCCGGTGGCGGCTTTCAGGGGGGCGTTATTCTGGCGGCGGCCTTCTTCCTCCCCCTATTGGCCCGACCCGGAGCCAGACTGCACCATAAGACCTTGAGCCTGATCGAGGGATTCGCCGGCGCCAGTTTCATCCTTGTCGGCCTGCTGGCTATGATGGAGGGTAAGGCGTTTCTGCAACCCTTGCTGGTACAGGACACCCTGGGTCAGCTTGCCTCCGCCGGTACCTTGCCGCTGCTCTATCTCGCGGTCGGCCTGAAGGTGGGCGCCGAACTGGCCAGCCTGCTGTCACGTCTGATACAGACAGAGGCGCCGCAATGACCTCCGTATTCGATCCGGAATTGATTCTATACACCACAGCAATAGGATTGATCACGATCGGTCTGGCCGGTGCGGTCATGTCGTCTCACCTGTTTCGCATGATACTGGCGTTGGTCATCGCAGAGGCCGGCGCAAATCTGATGCTGGTATTGGCGGGCTACCGCTGGGATGCGGTCGCACCGATACTCACCTCGCTTTCAGAACCTGCCGCGATGGTTGACCCGGTGCCGCAAGCCCTGGTGCTCACCGCCATCGTCATCGGTGTCGGCATACAGGCCCTTGCAGTAAGTCTGTTGATCCGAATCCGCCAGCGCTACGCCACGCTGGATCGTAAAGAGGCGGCTGAGCGCATGGATAGTGAGATCGCCGCCAGCGTGGGTGCCGCAAGAGACGTGAGTCAGGATGCACCGCTGGGAGAGCGTCCCCTGCCTCCGATCCCCGCTGATCAAGTCAATATGCGAGGAGGGGATGCACCATGAATGCCTATCTGGTGCTGACCATTGCGCTACCCCTGCTCGGCGCCTTCCTGCTGCCGATCCTGATGCGCAGCTCCATCGCGATCGCTCTCTGGAGCGGACCGGCCATCCTGGTCTACGGCTGTTGGATAATTGCCGATATTTGGTTGCAAGGCTCGACACAACCGGTCTCCATCGCCATTGGCGGATTTGCCCCACCCCTGGGCATCAACCTCTATATCGATTCGCTCGCCCTGCTGTTCGCCTTTGCCGTACAGCTGCTCGGACTCATTTTCTGGCCATTTACGCTGGATCAGGACAGCGCCCGACGCCAGGCCCTGATGCTGCTGCTGGTGGCGGCCTCAACGGGGCTGGCCCTCTCCGGCGACCTGTTCAATCTCTATGTATTCTACGAATTGGCCGCTGTCGCCACCTTTGGACTGGCCGCCGCGTCCGGCCGTAGCGCTGCCTACGTGGCGACCCTGCGTTATCTCATACTCAGCGGCATCGGTTCGGTGTTGACACTGTTCGGCATTGCGTTGATCTACAGCAAAACAGGCACCCTCAACCTGGCCCATCTGGCCCAGCTGGCGCCGGCACAACTGAATGACGAATTGGGTCTCACTGCCTTTCTGAGCATCCTGATAGGCATCGGGGTAAAGGCAGAACTTTTCCCGGTCAATACCTGGGTGCCGGAGATCTATGCCACCGCCTCGACACGACTTTCGGCCTTTCTTGCCGGCCTGTTATCCAAACTCGCCCTGCTTATCATCCTGCGTCTGTTGTTGTTGATTTTCCACCAGTCCGAAGCGACGCAGGTATTGCTGATCCTCGGAATTCTGGGTGTTGTCAGCGGTGAATTGGCGGCATGGCGCGCGAAGGAGCTGCGGCGCATGTTGGCCTTCTCATCTATCGGCCAGCTGGGTGTAATGTTCATTGCCATGGCCTTGCCCGATGGCAAGGGAGTTCTGGCTGTGCTCGCACTTGCTCTGCATCATCTGATCATTAAATCGGGACTCTTCATGTTGGCCGAGGATTGGGGGGGAGCCATCAAGCGGCTGCGTGGCAGCGCCAAAGTGGCGCCGCTGGGGGCTGCATTGTTCGTGCTGTTCTCCCTCTCCCTCGTTGGCATGCCGCCGCTTCCAGGGTTTTGGGCGAAGTTCACCCTGATTACCGAACTGGCAGGTCAGTCAGAACCTCTCTATCTGATAGGACTTGCCGTTTTTCTGCTGGCCACAGTGATCGAGGCCAGTTATCTGTTCCGCGTTGCCGCCATACTCTACCAGGACGCCCCGCGGGAAACCCTCGATCATGAGATACCAAAAAACGAAGGGCTCTCCCTGGTGACCGCCGCACTGTTTGGTGCGGGACTGGTCGCTGCCGCGGTGATGATCGCACCCGTTGGCGACAGTCTCAATACCATCGCCGCACAAGTGCAGGATGTTGACCTCTATATCAGTACCGTTTTACCCGGAGGCAACCAATGATTCTGACGCTTCTGGACGAACTGCTGCTCTTCTCCGGCGTTACCCTGCTGGTGGCGTTGACGATCGGGCGGGGCCTCGCGGCCGGCTGGATGGTTACGATCCTCTACGGTGGTCAACTGCTCGTACTGACAAAGATGGCGGTACTCGGCTATGAAGGTGGCGCCATCGCCTCCTCCCTCTCTTTTGAGGTGATGGGGCAGACGCTGAATTGGCGATTCGATGCATTGAGCTGGTTCTTCGCCCTGATCACCCTCGGCTCCGCCCTGCTCAGCAGCTGGTTTTCATGCGGCGCCTGGGAGCGTGACTATATCAAGCGGGGAGGCAATATCTGGCTCTTCCACACCGCAATGGCATTGAACGTCTTCACCATGCTGATCCTGCTCGCCAGCGGCGACCTTCTCTCACTGTTTATCGGTTGGGAGCTTGTAAGCTGGGCGGGCTTTCTGCTCATGGCACTGGCCGGAGGCGTCGCCACAAAGGCGGCCATGCGCTATATCACATACGCAATGGCGGGGGGCATGGCGGTCTTCGGTGGCCTTGCCCTGGTCTATAGTGCATCCGGTTCATTGCAGCTCGAAGCGGTTATCACGGCAGTGGAACAGATCAGCACCACCAAACTCTGGCTGCTGGTGATCCTCTTCGGTGGCGGCTTCGGCATCAAGATGGGGTTGTTGCCCTTCCATCTGTGGCAGGCGCCCGCGTATGCCGAGACTCCCGGCCCCGGTAGCGCCTTCCTGGGCGCGATCTCTTCCCGCATGGGTCTGTTCGCCATTTTACTGGTTCTGGTAAAACTCTTCGGCATCGTCAACATCGATAATTTAAAAGTACCATTCACGCTCATAGATGCCCGCGACCTGCTGGCATGGCTCGCGGTGTTGACGATCATCCTCCCCACCTTCACCGCCATGAAACAGAACGATGCCCGTCACCTGCTGGCCTGGCACGGCATTGGACAGGGTGGCTATATGTTGCTGGGCATCGTAGTAGCGGATGCCATGGGTGGCGCAGGCGGGCTGCTGCATGTCTTCAACCACGCCACCTATCAGGCTGCGCTGTTCATGGCCGTGACTGCGGTCATCTACCGTACCGGCACCTCCGATCTGAACAAACTCGGCGGGCTCGTGGTGCGCATGCCGCTCTCATTCATGGTGCTTCTGATAGGCATCATTGGCCTGGCGGGACTACCGCCGATGAATGGCTTCGTTTCGAAATGGCTGGTCTATCGTTCACTGCTGAATCAAGGCATGCCCCTGCTCTTCCTGGCGGCTGTGATCGGCACCCTGGGCACCATTCTCTCCGTCTACAAATTGATTCATAACATCTTCCTGGGCCAGCTGCGGGTGGAACATGAACATGTCGCCGAGGCCCCCTGGAGTATGATGATCCCCATGTTGATTCTCAGCGCGATCATATTCATTACCGGCCTGATGCCGGGTATACCGCTGGAATGGATTGCATCGGTCCTGCAGACAGTCGGTCTGCCGGTCCCGCAATATACCCTAGGCGGCGTGGAATCGAACAGCGGTTCCCTGGACATGATCTGGGTGATCGGCGTCCTGTTTGCCGGCTTCGGCATCGGCGCCGTTATCTTCTACTCCGCCGGGCGCAGTAAGCGCGTCCATCAACTGGACAACTATGCCGGCGGACACTTCCTCTCTGCCGATGTGCGTTATCAGTACAGCGATAACTTCTATGCCGGTTTAATGCACCTCATAGGAGGCTGGTATCGGGGCAGCTTCCTCTGGCTGGAACGCAGCATCACCTCGATGATCGAATTTCTCTCCCTGGGTATGCAAGGCCTCTACCGCCGGGCAAACGCAGAATTTTATCTCCTCAGTACTGCGCTCTTCGTTATCGCCTGGGCGGTGATCTGATGTCAGCCACAGAACTGCTTATCGAACTGACCCTGATGCCACTGGTCGCCTTCATCGTCGGCATGATGATGGTACTGATGATGCGGCGTATCGCCGCCAGGCTGCAGCGGCGTATCGGCCCCCCCTTCTTCCAACCACTGTATGACATCGTCAAACTGCACAGTAAAAGGACCCAGGCATCACACGGCCTGATCCATGACATCGGTATCGTCATGGCAATGGGGGGATATATCGCTGCCGAGACCCTGCTCCCGGTACCCGGCATGAACGGTATTGCGGAAAAAGGCGGGATCATCACCCTGCTCTATCTGATGATGATCCCTTCCCTGGGCCTCGCGCTGGGTGTGGGGCAATGCGCCAATCCCAACGGCTCAATCGGGATTGCCCGCGCCCTGACCGCAATGCTCGCCTACGACATCCCGCTGGTGATCGTGGTGTTTGGAGTCGCCTACGCCGCTGGCACGACCAACCTCATCGACATCATCGCCACCCAACAAGCCGGCGGATTCGAAACCTGGGGAGCGGTAAAGATGCCGCTGTTGGCCATCGCGGGTCTTGTCGCCATGCATGCTTCCCTCGGCAAGCAGCCCTTTGAAATCTACATTGCGCCGGCGGAAATAGCCACCGGCCCGATGGTCGAAATGGGTGGCAAGTATCTTGGCGGCCTGTTCGTGATGCAGTGCTTTCAGCTCTACACCACCTCCGTACTCTATGTCTGCCTGTTTCTCGGCGGGGGTAGCACCTGGTTCGATTTCCTGTTGAAGAGTTTCCTGGTACTGGCGATACCGATCAGCATCGCCTATCTGTTCCCACGTTACCGTACCGAGGACCTGCTGCGGCTGATGTGGAAATGGCCGGTGATGCTGGGACTGATCGGCATTGCGTTTATTATTTAATTTTGAATTGATGTGCGTGCTTAGCACACAACCTCTTCAAATACGATGTGAGCACAGCGAGCACCGAAATTCAAAATTGATAATTCAAAATTGAAAGGAGCTATGATGAGCTCAATAAAACAGATTCCGGTGGTAGAAACAAAGCGAACAAATCCACTGGCGCGGGTGTTCGACGACCTGGTCCGCTTCTGTCGCTCCCGCTCCCTCTTCATCCTGCACTACTGTACCGGTTGCGGAGCGATCGAACTGCCGCCGGCGATGACCTCCCGCTTCGACATGGAACGTCTGGGCATTCAACCCATGGTCTCGCCCCGTCAGGCCGATATCCTGTTGATCACCGGCTATGTCTCGATCAAGACCCTGAAACGGGTGATCCTGACCTATGAACAGATGGGATCTCCGAAGTATGTCATCGGTATCTGTTCCTGCACCGTAAACGGCGGTATGTATTGGCAAAGCTACGCCACCGCAAAAAAACTCGACGAATACATGCCTGTGGACCTCTATATTGCCGGCTGCATGCCGAGACCCGAGGCGGTCATCACCGGTCTGCAACAGCTGATGGACCGGATTCACCCAGGCCAGGCGAACAGCTGGGAGGATTACTACCGCAATTATGATTACTACCTTGGCAATCAGCAAAAGCTGTTTGGCGAGGATTGGCAGACACCCACAGATGTAATCAGCGAAGCAAATCACTATGACCTGCTGAGCGAGGGGACCCTGGGTGAGCATACACGCCTGCTGGAGCAACACCAGAAACCTCTGGAGGCATTGGAGATGCGCCTGGGTCACGAGTTAAAGGAGCCACGCGAATGAGTAAGGAAATCGCCCACTGGCTGGATGATCTGCTGGAGGAGATAGAGGGCATCGTTGTGCGACGTAAAAGCAGCCGCCGGGTGCGGGTGGACGTGCCGGCCGATGCCCTGCCGGCCTTGCTTGAGCTGCTGCAGGGACGTGCCGGGTATATTCATCTCTCCGCCATCAGCTGTGTCGACTGGATTGATGATGATGAGTTCGAGCTGGTCTACCATGTCTGGTCCTACGAGAGTCACTCCCTGGTCTCCGCACATATCCGTATCGCCCGGGAGCCGGGGGTCTATCTATCGGTCTACGACCTCTACCAGCCTGCCGCGTTTTTCGAACGGGATATTCACGAAATGTACGGCATCCACTTCGAAGGCAGCCCGAATATGGAGAAATTTATCCTCACCGAGTGGGATGGGCCACCGCCGATGCGCAAGGAGTTCGACAGTGAAGCCTACATCAACGAACACCTGAGCTGGCAGAACTACAACCCGGAGTGGTTGCAGGAACTCGTGGCCGAGGGGGGTGGTGTGATTATTCCACCTGAGGAGCAGCGGTTTAGTCAGAAGAAAAAATAGTCTATTGAGTTTTTTTAGTTATGAGTTTTGAGTTGTCGGTGTTCGCTTCGCTCACGCTTGGAAATAAACTTTTTCGGAGCACACTCATCAAACTGAAAACTGAAAACTCATTACTCAGAACTTACGAGCGCAGCGAGTATGAGACCAGAAAACTATGAAGCCCAACGCCAGCCGCCGAGCAATGAATTCGAGCTCAATTTCGGCCCCAACCATCCCGGTATCGAAGGCAACTATGCCTTGAAGGTCAAACTGCACGGGGATGTGGTGCTGGAAGCCAGGGCTGACGGCGGATACCTCCATCGGGGTTTCGAAAAACTGATGGAGCAGCGGTTATGGATTCAAAATATCGCGCTCGTGCCGCGTATCTGTGTACCCGACCCATCACCCATGGAGCTCTGCTACTCCATGGCCGTAGAGCAGCTCTGCGGTCTGCATGTCCCACAAAGGGCCAACTGGATTCGCGTCATGCAGTTGGAGCTGTCACGTATCGCCGCCCATCTGTTCACCTTCGGCGGACATGCCGCGACCACCGGCATGTACAGTACCATGTATTGGGGGGTGGCGGATCGCGATCTGATCCTGGACCTGTTCGAGGAGTTCACCGGGGGCCGTGTCTACAGCATCTACAATATCCCCGGTGGTGTGAGGCGGGAGTTGCCAACCGGGTTTCTGCAGCGGGTGAGTGAAACCCTCGACTATGTCGAATCCCGTCTGCCTGACTATGATGATCTCTTCTTCAAGAACCAGGTTTTCGTAAAACGCGCCAAGGGCGTCGGTGTTTTGAGTCAGGAACAGGCCCTTGCCTGGGGTGTCACGGGCCCCAACCTGCGCGCAACCGGACTTGAATTCGATGTCCGCAGGGACGATCCCTATCTGGTCTATGACCAACTCGAATTTGAGATTCCAACCGAAGAGAGCGGCGACGCCTGGGCCCGCACCCTGGTAAGGCGGCACGAACTGATGGAGAGCATCCGTATTGTTCGCCAGATAGTCGAAGCGCTTCCTGATATCCATGGCCCTATCCGCGCTCCCATACCCAACCCACTGGCGTGGAATGTACCGGCTGGCGAGACCTATACCCGGGTCGAATCATCCAAGGGCGAGCTCTGCTACTACGTGGTATCGGACGGCGGTCCCAAACCCTATCGCGTACATGTACGGGGACCTTCATCGATGCATGCGGTACAGGTCCTGGAAAAATTATCGGTAGGCTCGCGCATCGAGGATATTGCACAGACTATGTTCTCGCTTGATGCATGTCCTCCCGAGGTTGATCGATGAAGAGCACAGCTTCTGAACAGTGCGGCAAGCCGTACCGGAGCCCATCCAACGGACCGCATCCGTTGTCACAACAAGTCAAGAGACTTAGCCGATGACAAAGCCATTTCAACATTCAAAATTCAAAATTCAAAGTTCGCCTATCGGCCATCAGGACCACGGCTCCATCCTCTCACCGCTAAAGGCGCTCCAATTCTTCGCCCGCAAGCCTGTAACCGTGCCGCTGGAACCCAGACCGGCGGCAGCAAACTATCGCGGTTTTCACTTGAATGATCACGAGAAATGCATAGGCTGCAGTTCCTGCCAAAAGGTCTGCGACAATGCCGCGATCACCATGGTGAAGGTCCCTCACCTGCCGGAAGATCCGGTCAACGGCATTCGCAACCTCCGCCCCGCCATCGACTACGGACGTTGCTGCTGGTGCGCCCTGTGCGTCGATATCTGCCCCACCGGGGCCATCTCTCTCTCCAGGGAGTATGTTCACACCTGTACCCAGGCAGAGATCGACAGCTATTTCATTCTGCCCGACGAGACCGGTATCCACGGCAAACACTACGGCCTTGGCTGGCAGAAGAGCGCCGACTCCGATCTGCTTGACCTGGAAAGGCAAGCGATGGAAGAGCTGAGTCCTGAGGCCAGGATCGATAATTTCGAAGAGATCGTCCATGGATACAACGAACAACAGGCCGTGATCGAGGCCTCGCGCTGCGTCCAGTGCGGTATGTGCCACGACGCCTGCCCGACTCATATGGATGCGCCGGAATATATCCGCGCTATCTGGCAGGGGAAACCTGAAGAGGCGGTACGCTGGATCTACAATTCCAATCCCTTTTCCCATGTCTGCGGCCGCGTCTGTACCCACCGATGCGAAGAGGCCTGTTCCATCGGCCGACGGGGTGAACCGGTCGCCATTCGCTGGCTCAAACGATACGCCATGGATGCGGTTGATCACGATCGAGTCAAACAGATCATCGCGGAACAGAAGGCCGATTACCTGAGTGGCAAACAGATTGCAATTATCGGTGCCGGGCCTGCCGGTCTCACAGCCGCATTCGATCTGGTGCGAAAGGGCCATAAGGTAACCGTCTTCGAGGCCAGGGATGCAGCGGGCGGCATGCCCAGATACGGCATTCCTTCCTATCGTCTGCCCTACGGCATGCTCGACCGGGACATCGATGTCATCACATCGATGGGTGTGAAGATCAAGACAAGCACCCGGGTTGGCGTGGATATCAGCATGCAGAAGCTGCAAGCCGGATACGATGCGGTCGTCCTGGCAATCGGCCTGCACCTGGGACGCTCGACCCGGATACCGGGTACGGATCATAAACAGGTCGTAAAGGCAGTGGATCTGCTGCGCATGATTACCAACGATGAGAAATTCAAACTGCCGAAAAAGGCCGTGGTGATCGGTGGTGGCAATGTTGCCATGGACATTGCCCGCAGCATCGCCCGCATGCAGCGGCGTGCGCATGGGCAGGTGACTGTGACGGTAACCGCCCTGGAAGACAAGGCGCACTTCCTGGCCGACCCTGTGGAGGTCAAAGAGTGTCTCGAGGAAGGGATCGAAATTTTCGATGCGCGGGGCCCGCAGGCCTGCATTGTCGAAAGGGGTCGTCTGAAGGGTCTGAAGACCTGGAAGGTCCGCTCGATTTTCGATGACCAGGGTCGCTTTTCACCCGCCTATGACGAATCCGACGAGCAGATCCACGAAGGCGACATGGTGATCGAAGCCATTGGCCAGATGTCGGATGTCTCCTTGCTCGGAAAAGCCCTCAGTGAAGAACTGGAGTGGCATCGGGGACGTCTCAAAGTGGATGAAAACGGCCGCACATCGGTCGATTGGCTCTGGGCCGCCGGCGACTGTGTCAATGGGCCGGACGTAGTGCATGCGGTTGCCGACGGCCACCGGGTGGCGGCAAGTATTGAAAGTTGGCTTGAAAATAAATAGTTTCCTGATTACTCATGAGGCTCAGCTATTGAGCCTGTGGTGCAAGCATAATGGAACCTACTGAATAAAAGAGGATTTCATCATGCCGAGAAATACTATTCAATTTCAAAAAGGTCTTGGTTTGCACGATTTTCTGGAACAATATGGGACCGAGGATCAGTGTCGACAGGCATTGTATGATTTGCGCTGGCCGACGGGCTATGTCTGCCCTGAGTGCGGCAACACAACAGGCTGTGAACTCAAAAAGCGTCAGATATATCAATGTCACAAGTGCCATCATCAGACTTCCCTGACCGCCGGCAGCATCTTCCATGGCACCAAGCTGCCGCTGAGAACGTGGTTTCTTGCGATCTATCTGTTGACCCAACGCAAGAAAAGTATCTCGGCGCTGCAACTTTCCCGCGAAATCGGGGTGAACTACAATACGGCCTGGCGACTCAAGCATAAGTTGATGCAGGTGATGATGGAACGTGAGCGTGGAAAAAAACTGGCCGGTCGCATCGAATTGGATGATGCTTATCTCGGAGGCGAGCAAGCCGGTAAGCGTGGTCGTGGGTCGCGCAACAAAATCCCTTTCGTAGCTGCTGTTGAGACGACGCGGGACGGCAGGCCCATGAAAATTCAACTGCGTCGTGTAAGGGGCTTCCGCAAACGTGAAATCGCCCGCTACGCCCGCTCCTGCTTGATGCCTGGCAGCGAAGTCTTTACCGATGGGCTTTGGTGCTTTAGTGGCGTGACAACCGCTGATTGCCATCATAACCCCATGGTGACGGGTGGTGGGCGCCAAAGTGTCCAGTATTCGTGCTTCAAATGGGTAACCACGATGTTGGGTAATGTCAAAAACAGTCTGTTGGGTACTTTTCATGCGATTCGAGATAAACATGTGTCGCGTTATCTTGCTGAGTTCGAATATCGGTTTAACCGCCGTTTCGATTTACCCGCCATGATTGAACGATTGCTTTTTGCCGCTCTTCGCACTCCACCTATGCCATATCGCCTCTTGAGAATGGCTGAGGTTTAGGGGTAATCAGGAATAGTTTTGAGTCAGGGCCTGTTAACACTAATCCAATCGGCCCTAGCAAAAAGAAATCGTGAGGGAAGCGGACTCATTCAACTCAAAACTTAAAGCTCATACACCGGGGTTGGTTATGAAAGAAGGACAGAGTAGCGGTTACCAAAAGCTGCAATCAAAAAAAAGCCTGGGAGAAATTCTCGGGGTGGCGATCGAGTTCGAACGGACGGCAAGGGACTTCTATACAGCCTTGATCCCCAAGGTCAGCAAGCAGATCCGCTACCTGGTGGAGGAACTCGCCGACGAGGAACAGCGCCATTTCGATCTCTTCAACGAGCTCAGATCACGGCCCGATATCGAGCATCATATTCAGGCGATGGTAGAGACACCGGCCAGCGACAAACGCTTTTCGGACTGTATCCACCTCCCGGAACTGGGGGATAAGCCTGACGACCAGACCGTGCTGCAATATGCCCTGGGCCGCGAGCACGCGGCCATGGAGCAGTACCATGCACTGGCAGAAAGCACACAAGCGGGACCGGTCAAGGATCTGTTTATGTTCCTCGCCAACGAGGAGACCCTGCATAAGAACCAGTTGGAAAAACTCTATTACGAGACGATCCACAGCGGTGGAGTTTGATAGCCCGAAAAGAATATGAGAATTAGCTTATTTGCTACAAACCCATATTGGAACTAGTCTAAGATGATTGTAGTAAATGGGACACTACACCTCTTGGTTGGCAAGCTAAGAAGGACTCTGTTGACAGTTTGCATAGCGCGTTCATGGCAGAAGCCTATGCTTTAGTGCAGAGGATAACGTGAAAAAACGACTCATAAGGCAGGCAGTTCCGCCTGTCTCGCCTTTGTTTAAGCTTTTAACGGCGCTTTCAGGTTTGCTGCTTTTATGCCTTTCATATGCGTCACTCAACCCGGTTTTGGCTAATGACGTCAAGTCATACACACTTGACGAGGCGGTTGCCACGGCGTTGGAAAAGAATCGACTGAAGGTCATATCACAAAAATCGGTGGCGATTGCGGAAGCCCAATACCAACAGGCACGCTCCACCTATTGGCCGACACTCAGCCTGAACGCCAATTTCATTCGCCGGGATGAGACCGCCATATTCGAGTTCCCGGCCCAGCGATTCGATGTGGCCCCCGGCATGCTGCCACCAGTGGAAGTGCCTGCGCTGGATGTGGATCTGTTGGGCAGGGACACCTCCCACTACTCACTCGAAATGACTTACCCGCTGTATACCGGGGGTAAGCGTTCCAGTCTGATCGAACAGGCGCGACTCGGTGTCGATATTGCCACCAAGGAGGTCCATCGAACCAACCTGCAGATCGTGCAGGATGTGAAGCGCTATTACTATGCCGCACTCTATACCCGGCAGCTTGCAGCCCTGGCCGAAGATATCACCATCTCCTTCGAAGTGTTGAGAGATATCACCCAGGCCTTCTACGACGGCGCTTCAGAATCGGTCAACAAACTCGACCTGCTGCAGAGCAAGCTCGCACATACCCTGGCGGAGGCGACCTATGAAGAACTCGCAGCAAAACACCAGGCTGCCCTGGCCGCACTGTCCTTTACCATGGGGCTCGAATGGCAGGAACAGATTCAGCTCGGCACACAGGAGTATCCGGACGCTGCGAACAGCCTCGAGCTTGACCGGCTGATCGGTCAGGCAGAGAAGTTCAATCCCCAGATTGAGCAGCTGGCGCTGGCCGTGGAGGCCTATGAGGCCAAAGTGGACGAAGCCAGGAGTGACCACTACCCCACCATCGGCCTGATGGCTTCCGTGGTTGAGTTCGATAATGATCTGGATGGCGGCCTGAGTGTTGAAGAAAACGAACACTCCTGGCAGTTGGCCATCGGCATGGAACTGAAGCTGTTTGACGGCGGCCTGATCAAACATCGTGTTGCGGCAGCCAAAGCGGAAAAGGCGCAAAAAGAACAGCAGAGGCTACTGCTCAGTGAAAGCACCGCGACACAGATCAAGCACCTTTTCATCCAGACCGGAGCTGCCCGCAAGCAGGTCGACATCACCCAGCAGGCAGTCGAAACCTCGCAACAAAACCTTGACCTGAGCAATCGCGCCTACCAGACCGGCGCGGTAAAAACCGAAAAGATCATCGAGGCAAATCTACTGGATGCCATGGTACGCGCCAACCTTGCCCGTGCCTCTCATGATCAGGCGCTCCATCTGGCTGAAATTGCCTACCTCTTGGGGAGCGAGGTTATCGAGTAAAACACAATAATCGCTGTGCCGTGAATATACATCCCATCAATCACCATGGATTGAACTGGATCATTGGACTGATTATGTTGGCATCGCTCTCTGCTGTTGCCGACGATCATAATATCATGCGTGTCGGCGGTAGCGCCGAGTCGATCTATGATTCCCGGATCACAGACGTGGAGATCCTCTTCACCGTACTTTTCAATGAGATGTTCAAGGATCAGAATGAAGAGTTCAAGATCAAGATCTATGACACCGATCAGGCACTAACCAAGGAACTTGCCGCCGGCAATCTTGATGCAGTATTCATGGATACTGTGCTCTATCTCGACAATTTTGAATAACTTGATCCTGAGATCGCATTTGCCGTTCAGCACGGTCAATCCATTAAACCGAAATATATTCTGCTTGTAAGGCGCGACAGCGGAGTTGACTCTTTGCATGAGTTGCAAAATAAAAAAATCATCATTCCCTCGGGACATGCTGTGGGCAAGCGCTTTCTGGATGTCGAACTGATGCATGCGGGACTACCTGTTTCGAATGATCATTTTTCCGAAATATGGCAGACCAAGGAGTCGAATACAGCTATCATCAAACTCTTTTTCAACCAGGTAGATGCGGCGCTGGTCACCGATTTTTCCTATGAGGTCGCCAGCGAACTGAATCTACAAATCCCCCAAAGTTTGGAGATACTCGAAACATCTCCGCCAATGATTCACATGGTTATTTCCGTACGAAAGGATTTTCCCAGGCATCGTGTCGACAAAATATTCCCCCATCTTGAAAATCTCGAAGAGATTCCCCGCCTGCAACATTTAAGAACCTGATTACCCCTAAACCTCAGCCATTCTCAAGAGGCGATATGGCATAGGTGGAGTGCGAAGAGCGGCAAAAAGCAATCGTTCAATCATGGCGGGTAAATCGAAACGGCGGTTAAACCGATATTCGAACTCAGCAAGATAACGCGACACATGTTTATCTCGAATCGCATGAAAAGTACCCAACAGACTGTTTTTGACATTACCCAACATCGTGTTTACCCATTTGAAGCACGAATACTGGACACTTTGGCGCCCACCACCCGTCACCATGGGGTTATGATGGCAATCAGCGGTTGTCACGCCACTAAAGCACCAAAGCCCATCGGTAAAGACTTCGCTGCCAGGCATCAAGCAGGAGCGGGCGTAGCGGGCGATTTCACGTTTGCGGAAGCCCCTTACACGACGCAGTTGAATTTTCATGGGCCTGCCGTCCCGCGTCGTCTCAACAGCAGCTACGAAAGGGATTTTGTTGCGCGACCCACGACCACGCTTACCGGCTTGCTCGCCTCCGAGATAAGCATCATCCAATTCGATGCGACCGGCCAGTTTTTTTCCACGCTCACGTTCCATCATCACCTGCATCAACTTATGCTTGAGTCGCCAGGCCGTATTGTAGTTCACCCCGATTTCGCGGGAAAGTTGCAGCGCCGAGATACTTTTCTTGCGTTGGGTCAACAGATAGATCGCAAGTAACCACGTTCTCAGCGGCAGCTTGGTGCCATGGAAGATGCTGCCGGCGGTCAGGGAAGTCTGATGATGGCACTTGTGACATTGATATATCTGACGCTTTTTGAGTTCACAGCCTGTTGTGTTGCCGCACTCAGGGCAGACATAGCCCGTCGGCCAGCGCAAATCATACAATGCCTGTCGACACTGATCCTCGGTCCCATATTGTTCCAGAAAATCGTGCAAACCAAGGCCTTTTTGAAATTGAATGGTATTTCTCGGCATGATGAAATCCTCTTTTATTCAGTAGGTTCCATTATGCTTGCACCACAGGCTCAATAGCTGAGCCTCATGAGTAATCAGGTTTAAGAAAGAGTTTTCGATTTCAGGGACTGCACAGAATCAGTACGGACGAGGTATACGATGTCCGCCAGTTAAGTGACAAGTATGTCCGCCTGAGAAGCGAGAGAGAAACCCCATGAGGCAAACCACGATATTCAAACACCTCTTCAAGAGAGTTGCATTGATTCTGTTGGGTGTCAATTTGCTTTTCTCCATCCTTCTATTGCCAATATACAAAGACAAGCTGGTGCGGATGATCGCCATTCAGGGAGACACATTCGCCAACACGACGATAGCCGCATGCAGTGAAGCGCTATACACGGAAGACTTCAGCTTTATCATCTCTTATGTCAACAAGGTACTGCAACAAACGCCTGAAATATCTTTTGTGACATTCACCTCGGTCAAAGGTCGGATGATCAGGCTCACAAGCGACGGCTGGAATGTTGAAAGCCTGGAAAATAGCCTGGATTTTTCACAATTCAAGAATTCCTCGCCCTATAAAATAGAACATGTGAAGAGTGGCAATAATGCCTTTGTCTTTACCAAACCGATCAATATCAGCGGCCTCGAATGGGGAATCTTCTCACTTGGTTTGGCTGATACGGAATACGAGGCCTTGTTGTTCAGCTATTTCCGGAATGTCCTGATATTCAGTTTTTTGCTTGTCTTCATATCCCTTTTACTGTTGCACGGCAGCTCTCTGAAGCTGGGGCAACAACTGGCCAATCTGCGTCATACCGCCAACAGACTGGCACATGGCGAACTCACTGCTCGCGCACCCACCAATGCGATCGGTGAAGTCAGCGTACTTGCCAGTACGCTTAACGGCATGGCTCAAAGTCTGGACCGGAATACCAGGGATTTACGCCGCCTCGCACGCCTTGTTGAAGACACCAATGACGCCATTGCCATATTCGATAATGAAGACAAGATAATCTTCGTCAATGCCGCATTGAAAAATATCATCAATCAGAATAATGATTACCTCAAAGGCATGTCACTTTTCACTTTCCTCAATCATTTGAAAATAGGCCGAAACAAGCAGCTCGAAATCGCAAATGAATTCTCCAGTGTAGACCAACATGACTGGTCGACTGATATCACTATTAGAACACTCAAACACAATCCGACATACATGACCATGCGCATCGAGCGCTTTGATATCGATGAAATCGATAGCGGAGGCTATTTTATCATTCTCTCCGACATAACCCGGCGTAAACAACTCGAACACGAACTGGAAGTCCTCGCCTATATCGACAAATTGACGAAACTGCCCAACCGCCGCTACTTCATGGATCGTCTCACCGAGGCAGTCGAGGAATCCGAGGCCTTCGATAGCGGCCTGGCCGTCTTTTTTCTCGATCTGGACAACTTCAAGATCATCAATGATTCTCTCGGCCATGAGGTTGGCGACGTGGTATTGAGCGAAGCCGGTTGGCGTATCCAGGAGGCTCTTCGCAGTGATGATATCGTATGCCGCCTGGGTGGTGACGAATTCACCGCCATTATTAAGGGTGTGAATAATAGAAAGTCCATCAGCCAGGTTGCCGCCGCCATCTTGAAGCGCTTTCAAATACCGATCTATTGCAATGATCGTGGATTGCGCGTCAGCGCCAGTATTGGCGTAGTGATTTATCCGGACGACGGGCTCAACACAAAAGAGTTGATCAAGAATGCCGACACAGCCATGTATGCGGCTAAAAAAAGCGGCAAGAATGCATACCGGTTCTTTTCCCAGGAGATGCATCATGACATTCGTGACTTTCTCGACATAGAAGGAGCGCTGAGACAAGCTATTGCATCATCCGGGCTCTATCTGGTCTACCAGCCTTTCATCAATTCCGATGACGGTGAGATCCATCACTGCGAAGCTCTGCTACGCTGGAAACAACCTGAACGCGGTTTGATACCACCGGGCAAATTCATCCCGATTGCCGAACAGTCGGGCTTGATCGGCGAAATCGGCCAATGGGTTTTCGCTAAAGTATGCCAACAAATCAAGGCATGGGATTTTGATATAAATGTTTCTATCAATGTATCGGGCAGTGAGTTGCTCGACAATCACTTTGCGGAGCGTTTGCATAAGACTCTCATCGAGTATGACATCTCTCCTCACCATATTCAGCTTGAGTTCACGGAACATGTTCTGGTCAGTAAGGAGGGCAAGAATCTTCCTGTACTGAATCAATTGAAAAGAATGGGTTTCAATCTGGCGATTGACGATTTCGGCACCGGATTTTCATCACTCAGTTATCTTACCGAACTGCCTATCGATGTCATAAAAATCGATAAATCGTTTATCAGTAGAATACCCCACGATCGCAAAACTGTCGCGGTATCGAAATCCATCATCTCTCTGGCGCATAATCTGGAGATTCTGACCATAGGTGAAGGTGTTGAAAACCAGGCCCAGGTGGAATGGCTGAGAGCCCATGACTGCAAGTTGATTCAGGGCTACTATTTCTACAAACCGATGAGCGCCAGTGAACTTGAGGCATTGATCTGTAAAACCAATGTCACACTATTCGATCCTCAACGAAAAAAACGGAAGACCACATGACCGGCTAATTCCGCTCCAAGTCAATATACACAATCAACTGAAAATCAATAAACCGTGTTTCAGCTGACCATGAAAAACCGAGTAGCCTATTCCTACCTACTGAGTTGTTGTTTACTGTTGGCAACAATATCTACTTATTCTGCTCATCTCCCTGATCGCTATACCGACAATCCCAGTATCGGCTATTTCGGCCGCATGTCTAAAATTCTGTTTGACGCCAACGTAACGGACACTACGATTGCCACTGATATGATCATCAGAAAGGTCTTCGGTATGATGGATATGAAATCAACGATCAAGATTTACGAGGATCGAAATGCACTGATTCATGATTTGTCGGAAAACCTTGTTGATGCCGTCCTCACCAACACTATCGATCACTTTGCATTGGATCATCTAATCAACTCAGACTATATTTATACACTTATCTATGGAACGACCGCCCATCAAAAAGCATATCTGATGATCCGTAAAAACGACCGTATCAATAATCTCAAGGATCTGCGTGGAAAGATAATTTCCATACCTGATGGACATGATCTCGGCAGGCTTTTTCTGGATGTCGAGTTGAGGAAAAAGGGACTTCCCGGTCTCGACGATTATTTTTCCGGCATCAAACAGACTATAGATACCAATACAGCGGTGATCGATCTCTTTTTTGGCAAATCCGACTGTGCACTGGTCTCGGACGTCGCCTTTGAACTGGCAGCTGAGCTGAACAAACAGATACCTCAGGATCTGGAAGTACTCATCGCCTCTGACTACATGATTCCACAGATTATCGCCATCAATAAAAATGTCCCACATTCCATATTCAAAAAAGTTGACGAATTCCTCGTCAAGGCTCATGAAAATCCTCGGATCAAGCATTTACTCTCCCTGTTTCGCGCCAAGAAATTCGTCAAACTTGAACAGAACCAGTTAATCGAAAGCCGTCGTTTATTGGATGAATATGAGGTGCTTTTGAAGCAAGCTGGGGCCATTAAATAGAGATCACATCGTCAGTGCATCGTCCGATAAAAAATATTTTACAGCAAGTTTTCGCAATTGGTTTAAACCTGATGCTGCTCTTCGGTCATGCGGGCTGTCTCGCCGATCCATACGACCGTGATACCGCCTATATCGGCATCATCTCTCGCTTGGTGTTTTCGACCGACCTCAACGACACTCGAATTGCGACCGAGTTGGTTTTCACCGAGTTCATGAAAAACATAGGTAAAAAGGGCGAGTTTTTCGATTTCGATTCACCTAATGATGTGATTAAAGCGATGCGGCAGCATAGACTCGACGCAGTCCTGACCGACACTCTGGACTACCTGAAAATCGATCACATGATCAATCAAAATCACCGTTACTCAGTAGTTTTTGGTCCGGGTAAATTGCAGAAAATAATTCTTCTGACCCGGCGTTCAGACAAGATCAACAGTCTGGCGCAGCTGAGACAAAAGCGGTTGACCCACCCTTCCGGCATTAATCTCGGACTACTGTTTCTCGATGTGGCGCTGATGAAAGAAAGACTTCCCATCGCCAAGCGGTTTTTCTCTACATCCACACCGGTCGGCGATGTCAACACTGCAATCATTGACCTGTTTTTCAACAAAGCCGATGCTGCCCTGGTCACCGATTTTTCCTTTGATACCGCGAGTGAATTAAACACACAGATTGCCAATCATCTGGAGGTCCTGGTCGCCTCGGAGCCCATCGTCCCAATGGTCATCGGCATCAATAAATTCGTTCCCTCGGAATTTACCGAAAAAGTCGATGAGATGGCCGCCCGGCTGCACGAGCTACCTAAAACTCTCCATCTGCTATCCCTGTTCAAAGGGAAAGGTATCGTCAAAGTATCCGATCAGGATCTACTCTCGGCCCGTGTGCTCAAAGAGGAGTATGAGAAACTGATAAACTCCGATCAAACGGAGTGATTGAGGGAAAAAAAACCCGCGTGTGGGGAGAACACGCGGGTAAGGGTAAACCAATTTTCAGTCATGGTTTATTTCACTCTCGTGACACTCGACACAACCGACCATATAGCCCTTGGGAAATTCCGCGCTGTTGCCATCGGGGCAGAAGCCGGTGCGATCATCGCACTCCAGAATGCGGTCCGTGGCGATGCGTGAGAGCACGGTGCCCAGTCCGTCGCTACCTTGACACGCCTTGCACTGATCGGAACTATTTTTTCGCCAGCTCTTCAGGTCGCATCATCGGGCAGCTTGGCGACTATCACTTAATCTAGCAGGACATCATTAAGGTTTTCTTAATCTTGGAAAGAACAATTTCACAATTAACCCGCTGCCCTGTTCAGGATCGCTCAAAATGATACCTGATTACCCCTGAGGCTCAGCTATTGAGCCTGTGGTGCAAGCATAATGGAACCTACTGAATAAAAGAGGATTTCATCATGCCGAGAAATACCATTCAATTTCAAAAAGGCCTTGGTTTGCACGATTTTCTGGAACAATATGGGACCGAGGATCAGTGTCGACAGGCATTGTATGATTTGCGCTGGCCGACGGGCTATGTCTGCCCTGAGTGCGGCAACACAACAGGCTGTGAACTCAAAAAGCGTCAGATATATCAATGTCACAAGTGCCATCATCAGACTTCCCTGACCGCCGGCAGCATCTTCCATGGCACCAAGCTGCCGCTGAGAACGTGGTTTCTTGCGATCTATCTGTTGACCCAACGCAAGAAAAGTATCTCGGCGCTGCAACTTTCCCGCGAAATCGGGGTGAACTACAATACGGCCTGGCGACTCAAGCATAAGTTGATGCAGGTGATGATGGAACGTGAGCGTGGAAAAAAACTGGCCGGTCGCATCGAATTGGATGATGCTTATCTCGGAGGCGAGCAAGCCGGTAAGCGTGGTCGTGGGTCGCGCAACAAAATCCCTTTCGTAGCTGCTGTTGAGACGACGCGGGACGGCAGGCCCATGAAAATTCAACTGCGTCGTGTAAGGGGCTTCCGCAAACGTGAAATCGCCCGCTACGCCCGCTCCTGCTTGATGCCTGGCAGCGAAGTCTTTACCGATGGGCTTTGGTGCTTTAGTGGCGTGACAACCGCTGATTGCCATCATAACCCCATGGTGACGGGTGGTGGGCGCCAAAGTGTCCAGTATTCGTGCTTCAAATGGGTAAACACGATGTTGGGTAATGTCAAAAACAGTCTGTTGGGTACTTTTCATGCGATTCGAGATAAACATGTGTCGCGTTATCTTGCTGAGTTCGAATATCGGTTTAACCGCCGTTTCGATTTACCCGCCATGATTGAACGATTGCTTTTTGCCGCTCTTCGCACTCCACCTATGCCATATCGCCTCTTGAGAATGGCTGAGGTTTAGGGGTAATCAGGACCTGTTTTCATGGGACCAGACCTGAAACAGCAGAGGAAATATATAGCCTGACTCACTCAAATCCGCCTGATACTCATCCAGATCGAACTCATCCGATTCGTGCTCTGTCGCAACCGCCAGCAGCTGAGCGACCAATGCCAATTCGGCATTGTAAACCCGATCGATCTCACTGCTGGTCCTCCACCAGGTGAAATAGAGGATCGTGCCCCATAACAGCAGCGTCGAAATCAGCAGCATAATCAGGAGACGCAGGCTTATGGAACGTACAACCATCTATATTCCTTTGCACGATGATAATTCATGGCACTGAATCCGTTTCTATCCAACCGGTTCGCCATACCGACTACCGATCTGTCGGACTGAGCAAAAACTGCTTCCATCCAGTATCCGCTATATATCGAATTAGCGGAGGGTGAGGAAGAAAAATAGGAAATCGTTTTGTTATCGATACCATTAAAGTCAACACGAAAAGATCGTGCTGCTGATATATCGGGATTGGCTGTCGGAGACCTGCCATTAAGCAGATTATTATATCGACAGATATACAAAGCTTCGTGAAGCTACTATGAACAATGACCTGTTCATACTATCGTTTTGCCACTCCGCCCGCGGGCTTCTCTATGACATAGCCCACACCTCTTACGGTGCGAATCGGATGATCCCCCAGCTTCTTGCGTAGATGATGAATATGGACTTCGATGGCGTTACTCTCAACATCGTCATCCAGGCAGTATATTTTCTCACTGAGTTTTCTGCGTGACATTACGCGACCCATGTTCTCCATCAGGCTCTGGAGAATATCAAACTCCTTTACCGACAGTGACACTTCGCTGTTCTGTATGGTTACCGTATGGGCAGATGGATCCAGAATAAGATCACCATGACGCAAAATCTCTTCTTCCTGACCACTGTGGCCACGGTGGAGCGCGCGAATACGTGCACATAGCTCTTCGATATCGAATGGCTTGACCACATAGTCATCGGCACCGCCATCCAGCGCCTGTACGCGATCGACGACCTCGGAGCGCGCTGTCAAAACAAGAACGGGTATCTGATTTCCGTCCGAGCGAAGACGCGCCAAGACCTCCAATCCGGAGAGCCAGGGTATGTTTAAATCGAGCAACAACACATCATACCGGGTAGTCTTCAAAGACTGCATGGCTGAGAGGCCATCGCGTACCCAGTCGATCGACAATCCACGCCGCATCAACACGGTCTGGATGCCATCGCCCAACATTTCATCGTCTTCGACAAGCAGCAGATTTATCGCACTTGACATAAATCCCCCACGCAACAATTTTTTTACTCTTGCCAATCAGGTGGATGCGGGACAATCCCACCCTGCCACAGCAGGCTCTTTAATTGGGAATTATATACCAATTTCACCCAATATCAGAAGCTAATATTTGCGATTTATGACGGATTTCGCGAATTCTATTCCCCACGCTTCACTCAAAACCATGGCTCCCGGTATGTCGTATAATGTTTGTTATTGATTTGAAAGTACTTTTTTATTACGAGCCCGGTCACTGACTCAGTCCGCATCAGGCCTCCTCACATGAACACGATTCTGCTCTGTAACATTTCGAATCCGCATCTATACCTGAGCCGCCGAGTTGGCAGACACAGGCATTCAGACAAGAAGAAAGAAGGCTACAGCGGCGGCGGTCACCAGACTGATGGTGGTGGGAAGGGTCACCAGCATGTCACCGGAGCCCAGCATCAGATAGGCGGTTTCCACCACCAGAATGGCCATGGCTACGCCCAATGCCCGTGGTGTCTGCATCCATCGGGTAACACCGGCCAATGAGATAAAGGCCAATCCAAGCAGGGCCCCTCCCATCATACCGGCAAACGCATGATTGACCGGCTCAACACTGAAATAGCCGGCGATCAGATGAGGATCGACAATCAGGATCGTTCCCCACACACTCAACATCACGATAGCGAGAATCAGCGCAAGGCGCTGCAGGGTCCGGTTAGGCATGATTATCCCCAAATATCTTTTATTTATCATGAGAATATAGAGATTTTCTCCATCAATTACAAAGAACTTCCTGATTACCCCTAACCCCAATATTTCACGCATTAAAAAGGCAAAATCCTGATACTTCGATATAATTCAGTTGCTTACACTGTAATCGAAAGGATTTTGCCTGTGACAAACTGTACCCAGACTGCCTTTGATTTTCCAGCCCTAAAACGCCGTAAGGTTCAAGCCGAGTTTTCCGGTGGCGATATCACCTCGGACGGCGGCGTGTTGCTGCTGCGTGAGATCGACAGGCGTCTGGGATTGCTCGAGGCGGTTGATGCGGTCATCCCCGACCCGCGAGATCCCCGCTATATTGAACACAGCCAGTTGAGCCTGTTGCGCCAGCGAGTCTATGGGCTCTGCCTGGGTTATGAAGATCTGAACGACCATCAGACACTACGCACCGACCCGGCCCTACAGAGCTCGATCGAACGCGAGGAGGTACTGGGCAGCCAGTCGACACTTTGTCGGCTGGAGAACCGGGTCGATCGCCGGGTTGCCGTTGATGTCCACAACCTACTGCTCGAGCAGTTCATTGCCTCATATGATGCACCACCCGATGAGCTGATCCTGGATTTCGACGCCACGGATGATCCGGTGCATGGCCGCCAGGAAGGCCGCTTCTTTCACGGCTACTACGATCACTACTGCTTCCTGCCCCTGTATGTCTTTTGTGGCGATCAACTGCTGGTGAGTTATCTGCGGCCCAGCCGGATCGATGCGCCCAAGCATGCCTGGGCGATTCTGGCGCTGTTGGTCAAACGCCTGCGCCGGGCTTGGCCTGAAGTGCGTATCATCTTTCGGGGCGATAGCGGCTTTTGCCGTCACCACATGCTCAGCTGGTGCGAGCGCAACGCTGTGGGCTATATCGTGGGCATCGCCAAGAATGACGCCTTGCTGCGGTGTATCCGTGAGCCCATGCAGTGGGTTGAGGAACTGGCGAAGCGAACCGGCATGAAGATGCGGGAATTCTTTCAGTTTCACTATGCCGCCAGCACCTGGAAGACGCGTCGCAAGGTGATCGCCAAACTGGAGGTCACCGACAAGGGGCCAAATCCACGCTTCATCGTCACCAACCTGGCCGGCGACAAACAGCGCCTTTACGATGACCTCTACTGCGCCCGTGGTGACATGGAGAACCGAATCAAGGAGCAGCAACTGGGGCTGTTCGCCGATCGCACCAGCGCGCATTACTGGTGGGCCAATCAGTTTCGTCTACTGCTGTCCAGTCTGGCCTATGTGCTGATGGAGGCCATCCGGCGCCTCGCGCTGAAGGGCACGGAACTGGCGCGTGCACAGATGACCACGATCCAGCTCAAACTGTTCAAGATCGGGGCGGTCATCATTCGCAACACGCGACGGATCCGCTTCCTGCTCTCCAGCACCTATCCCTATCAGGCGCTGTTTTTCCAGGTGGCGGCACGACTCAAGCCGGGATAGCCCGGCAGAGTGCTGCCCCGGCACGTTGATCAACAATGGGGGTAAGGGGGAGTCTGCCCGGAGGGTGGAAAATCAGGGCTTGATAGAGGTTTGGTTCCCAGTGAGGGCAAACCATCCAAGCTTGGCCATATCACCGGCTAAATTTAAAAACGGATGAAACATGCGGGCTAAACCTCAGCCATTCTCAAGAGGCGATATGGCATAGGTGGAGTGCGAAGAGCGGCAAAAAGCAATCGTTCAATCATGGCGGGTAAATCGAAACGGCGGTTAAACCGATATTCGAACTCAGCAAGATAACGCGACACATGTTTATCTCGAATCGCATGAAAAGTACCCAACAGACTGTTTTTGACATTACCCAACATCGTGGTTACCCATTTGAAGCACGAATACTGGACACTTTGGCGCCCACCACCCGTCACCATGGGGTTATGATGGCAATCAGCGGTTGTCACGCCACTAAAGCACCAAAGCCCATCGGTAAAGACTTCGCTGCCAGGCATCAAGCAGGAGCGGGCGTAGCGGGCGATTTCACGTTTGCGGAAGCCCCTTACACGACGCAGTTGAATTTTCATGGGCCTGCCGTCCCGCGTCGTCTCAACAGCAGCTACGAAAGGGATTTTGTTGCGCGACCCACGACCACGCTTACCGGCTTGCTCGCCTCCGAGATAAGCATCATCCAATTCGATGCGACCGGCCAGTTTTTTTCCACGCTCACGTTCCATCATCACCTGCATCAACTTATGCTTGAGTCGCCAGGCCGTATTGTAGTTCACCCCGATTTCGCGGGAAAGTTGCAGCGCCGAGATACTTTTCTTGCGTTGGGTCAACAGATAGATCGCAAGAAACCACGTTCTCAGCGGCAGCTTGGTGCCATGGAAGATGCTGCCGGCGGTCAGGGAAGTCTGATGATGGCACTTGTGACATTGATATATCTGACGCTTTTTGAGTTCACAGCCTGTTGTGTTGCCGCACTCAGGGCAGACATAGCCCGTCGGCCAGCGCAAATCATACAATGCCTGTCGACACTGATCCTCGGTCCCATATTGTTCCAGAAAATCGTGCAAACCAAGACCTTTTTGAAATTGAATAGTATTTCTCGGCATGATGAAATCCTCTTTTATTCAGTAGGTTCCATTATGCTTGCACCACAGGCTCAATAGCTGAGCCTCATGAGTAATCAGGAAGAACTTTGTTTAATTTTGAATTGTGGTGTTCGCTTCGCTCACAACTGATTTATAAATGGGGTGTACACATAGCGGACGCATCAACTCAAAATTCACAATTCAAAATCAACCCCTCTATCCAGAGTTCTCCTAATGTTCTATACTCCAAAACATCGAATGGAACATTTGGAGAACGAACATGCTGACCCCTACCCAGGACCGGGCCCTGACCTTTATCCGCCGCTATCTGAAAAGACGGGGATACGCCCCTTCGCTGATTGAGATTGCCGAAGGCATCGGCATCAGTTCCAAAGGTACTGCCCATCGCCATGTGCAGGCCCTGGCCGAGGCGGGCGCCATACGCCTGATAAACGGACGTAAGCGTGGCATCGAACTGGTGGAAACGGCACAGGCGTCAAAACTGAGCCTGCCCCTGTTGGGCGCCATTGCCGCAGGTCAGCCCATTGAGGCTATCCCTGGCCAGGACCGCCTCGATCTGGCCGACTACCTGCTCGGCGACAACCGCTATGCCCTGCAGGTCAAAGGAGACTCCATGATCGGTATCGGCATTCTCGATGGAGACCTGGTGATCATCGAGCACCGTGATACCGCCGAGGATAACGCCATCGTGGTGGCATTGATCGATGACCAGGAGGCCACCCTCAAACGCCTCCGGCGTCTCAAGAGCGGCCGCATCAAACTGATTGCCGAAAACCCCGATATACCCTCCATGATCTATGCGGCAAAGCGGGTACGCATTCAGGGGGTATTGGTGTGTCAGTTAAGGCGATACCAATGAATGGAAAGTGCAGTCATGCGCTACGACAACACCCAGCCCCACACCTACTGGTCCCGCGCCATGATCCTGGTGGATATGAACGCCTTTTTCTGCAGCGTGGAACAGGTCGACCACCCGGAGCTACAGGGGCGTCCTATCGGTATTACCAACGGCTCCCAGGGGACCTGCATCATCACCAGCTCCTATGAGGCACGCGCCTATGGCGTGCATACCGGCATGCGGCTGAAAGAAGCCCAACGGATCTGCCCCGGTTTTCTACAAGTACCGGCCCGCCCGGAGCGTTACGCCCAGGTCTCCTCCCGTATCATGGAGGCACTCTCAGGCATCACCCCGGACATGGAGATCTTCTCCGTCGATGAAGCCTTCCTCGACATCACCCATTGCCAACGCCTGCTCGGTACCCCGCACCAGATCGCAAAGCGGGCCAAGCAGAAGGTGCTGGAGGCCTCCGGGGGGGTGCTCTGCTCGGTGGGCGTCAGCGGCGATAAGACCACTGCCAAGTATGCCGCCAAACTCGACAAACCCAACGGCATGACCCTTATCCCTCCTGGTGTGGCGCAGCAGACCCTGACCAGGGTGCCGGTCACTGAATTGTGCGGTATCGCCAAGGGCATCGGCCGCTACCTGGCGGAACGGGGTGTCTATACCTGTGGCGACATGCGCCGCCTGCCTATCGGCGAGATCGGGCGACGCTTCGGCAACCCGGGACGGCGTATCTGGCTGATGACCCAGGGACTCGATCCCGAGCCGGTGCATACCGATGTCGATGCGCCGAAGTCGATCGGCCATGGCAAGGTCATGCCCCCCAACACCCGTCGGCGCGAGGTGGTCGAAACCTTCCTGTTGCATATGGCGGAGAAGGTGGCCACCCGACTGCGCCTGCACCACTTCCGCGCCAGCCTGTTTCACATCGGGGTGCGTATCGACGAGGGCTATCTCAGCCGCAAATACCGCTGTGATCCGCCCACCGACCATGGCCCGACCATCGTCGCCATGTGTCAGGACTTCCTCGACAACCACTGGGCCGGCCAGGGCTGCCACCAGGTACAGATCACCGCCCTTGATCCCAAGTACGCCGACTACCAGCTCGACCTTCTGCAGCCGGACCACCAACGTCAGGATCGTCTCAACCAGGCCATGGACCATATCAACCAGCGCTACGGTGAATTCACCCTCGCCCCCGTTCGCCTGCTGAGCCGGTCGAAAATGCCCAATGTCATCGCGCCGGCCTGGAAGCCGTTTGGGCACAGGGAAACCATTCTGCAGCACCCGGGCAAAACTCAAAACTCCCTAGCACGCATAGCGGGCTAAGTCATGTGCACCGCCGTCCACTACACCCTCAACGGCCAGGAGGTACGCACCAAGTTCCCCAATGCCAGGGCCTGCCTGCCGGTGAAGAATAGGCACGGCGATGCCGACCTGCTACCTTGGGGACGGCGCACCCAGCAGTTCGGCAAGCTGCCATTGGGAGGCTGGGCCAGACTCGACGCCATCTATGGCGGACGCTGGGACCGCTGGCGGCCGATTCCGGTAAAACTGCTCATCAGCCAGTTCATGGAGGTGGATATGGAGGGCGCCAGCCACTGGTTCGATGTCACTCAGGGCAAATGGATCCAAGGCCTGGTGGCCCACTGGGAACACGAAAGGCGTGTCTATGTGGTCACCATCACCCCGGAGATGGAAGACGCCGCCTATGAGCGTTGGCCGCGCATACTCAGCGCAATTACCGATTGAGGAATAACAGACCAGGAAAGGACCAGCCGCGAATGAACGCCAATCACCGCAAAGAAGTGTAAATATTTCGTAACTGAGCAAACAAGGTTGTCCAACCGTCACATGCAAACGCAACCTACACTGGAACTCCATGCAAGTTGGTTATGATGATGTTTATTGGATGGTACAGTGATCATGCGCATTGTCATGCCATTCGCACTATTTTGCGGTGATTGGCGTTCACTTGCGGTCAGTCAATGTGTTTAACAAGCCATGATCACTACATCTGACTACTCGACGAGTGCCTTCATCTCGTCAAGGATGAGTCGGGCACGCTCCGGATGCTGTTCCATCTCCCTGCTCTTGGCGGCGATCCACTGCGCCTCTTCCTGCAGCAACCGGTTCAGGTTCTCTTCATAGACAATTACCGGATAGTCTCGCTCGCGCAGTTCCACCACATAGTCGTTGAGCCGCTCTTTCAGCAGCAGCCGACGGGTCTGTTGCCGGGTATCCGGATCATTGATATCGGTATATTTTGAAAACCTTTGATCTGTCACTCGAACAATATGCCAGCCGGCGGGGGTCTCTACGGGGCCGCCCAACTCGCCGATTTCAAGGGCGAAGGCCAACTCATCCAGGGCGGGAAAGCCGCTGCCCTCCTCGACCCATCCGAAGTCACCCAGGGTCTGCTTTGCCCTTGGATCGATGGAGTGGTTGAGTGCCGCCTGGTAGATGGTCAGTTCGCCTTTCTGCAGTTTTTCCATGATATCCAGCGCTGTCTTCTCATCCTTCAACACCACCATCTGCAGCTTGCGGTGCTCATTGAAGGTAATGCGTCCTTGATGTTTCATAAAATAGTCCCGGACCTCCTGCTCCGTCGGCTGCATAGCCTGCGCCAGCTCACTTCGATGCTGATTGACCAGGCGTGTCATACTGAATTCGGCCAGGGCGGACTGAAAACCCGGATCCCTATCCAGCCCCGCCTCTCGCCCCTTTTTCGCCAATAGGTAGTTATCTATCAGTCCATTAAGGGTTTTCAGGCGTCTGTTGATATCGATCGAGTTGTTCAAGGTAGTGAGATATTTCTTACTCTCGCCCCATCTCATTACGTTACCGTCATACTCGGCGATTACCTGTTCATCGCTGCGTATACTGTCATCTTCAATCTCAAGATGCTTGGTGTGAATCATTACCTTAGTCCCGGTATGCAGGTGTTTGCGCAATCCCTGTTTGCGTACCAGGTATTTTGCTTTTTTGACCTTTGCCTCGACCAGGGGACGCATCTTGTCATCCAGCTCGGTATCCTTGGCAAAGTGTTTCTTCACATAATCGGCAATATCTGCTTCGCTGACAGCGGTATCCGCTTTCAGGTAGTGTTTGCGATAGAGTCCCGCAAGCATGCCATTGGCATACTCCTGCAACTCCCGTTTGAAATTCGGATCCTCCAGCTTTCCCTTGCCGACGGCATCCAGATAGAGCAGATTGACGCTGATCGCCTTGTCCAGCAGCGTCAGGATCACAGTGCGTCGTTCGGGTGTACCCAATGCCGGCGTTGACAGGCCCACTACGGCTGTACTGTTCAGTTGCGTGTTCAGTTGGGGGAAGGTGATGATCCGATCGTCAACCCGGGCCAGGATATTGCTATCGGATAGTACAGGCTCTGCTGTAGGTTCTCCCCATGCGGAAGCGGCCAAGAAACAACCGGCCACCAGTGTTACAAGATTTTTCATTTTTGCCTCCGACTGCCTGCCCTGCCCAACCAGGTACCCGTCCGCATCAATGGCGAAACAGGTCTGCGGTATATAATCGATGGTTAAACAGTTGGGCGATTCAACTTACCCTAAAAACGCGATTCATGGCTGTGAATCGAGCGGGAGGGGAAACAGGCCGTTTCCCCTCCCAATGAAGCCAGTCTATCGGCCTATTTGACAGACTGGGTTGTACTGCCGTTACCAGCCACAGGTTGAGCCGGTGCGATCAAGGGATACATGTTCCCATACGCTTTCCGACACCCGGCCTTCCGCGAGATGGAGTTTCCACTCCCGGCCGTCTTCGCCGTTACAGGCCACTTCCTGCCATTCGTCATCATGACAACCCTGGCAGACGGTATTGCGTGGATCAGTTGAGCCAAATACAGAACCTGAGACCAGCGTCTCCACCTGATCCATCGTCTTACGCGATACCCGTCCCTTCATGGCATGCTCCAGCCACTCATCTTCCGATACGCTGACTTCATCGTTCTCGTTTTCATGACAGCTGATACAGAAGTCGTCTCGAGGATCGTGATTATCGGTAAAAGTATGGGCCCAACTCACTGCAGCATCGAAATCACTGGCAATCGGCCTACCATCGAAGCGCAGGCCTTCACCCTCGTCACAGTTGTCTCCATCCTCACCCGGCGCACAGACCCGTGCGGGTATCTGGGCATCCGGGTTGTCTGCCAGGGTCTCATACATATGGCAGGAACCACACTTCAGCGGGCCATGGCTGTCGTCGCTGTTGAGATAAGCCGCCTGGGCATATGTGGTGGCATCCACGCCATCCACGCCATCCACGCCATCCACGCCAGGACCCTGCTCCAGATGGGGCGCCACCGGATAGAGGCCATGGATCGACTCATGACAACCCTGACAGGTGATGTCCCGGTGACCGCGCGAGTAGCGCATCAACCCCGCCTTGCGTGGATAGTTGAAGGGCGCATGGTCATTACCAGGCTGATGGCCGCTCGGCTCCACGTAGGGTGCGGTATGGCAGTCGGCGCAATGGGGTTCGCCGGCTGCGAGCCAGTGGTCGCGTCCGTCGGTCGCCGCCGAGAAGGGCACCGCGGCCGCCATCGACCCGCTCAGGGTCTGCTGGGCTGCAGCCACGCAATCGTCGGTGGTACAGAAATCGAGGATACTGACACTGAAGTCGCCGTCGCCATCGAAGCTGCCGCAGATCTGGAAGTCCGCCTCGCCGTTGCCATCACAGTCGGGGCCTGGTGCTGCGGCACCGGTGGTACATGCGGTGACGTCTCCCGCCACCTCGATGGTGGCCAGCTTGGCGTCGAGCGCCGGGTCGGTACTGCCGCCCAAATAGGCACAGAGTCCGGGATCGCGGCGCCAGATGGCCATGGTCTCTTCCGAGGTGCGAATCGCGCCATCGGCCGGGAAGACATTGGGATCTCTCGGATCGAGCCAGTCCAAAGCCTGTTGCGTATCTACGCCCACTGCGGCGGCAATCTCATCCAGTGAAGCCAGCGCGCGTATATTGCTCGCGCCTGGACCGGGTATGCCATCGATCAGGCTCTCCATGTTCTCGCGTTTCCAGATCTCCTGGCTCAACTGGTTGTGACAGTTGGTACACCAGATACCCCGGTCGTCGCGATCGCTGCCCGCAAGGCCTGCCTGATTACGTGACACATTGTCGCGCAACCATTCACCGATGGCGGTCAGATGCTCAGGCGTGCCTGCACCGTCGATATCCTTGAACGGATTGGAGTGAACATCGCGGCCGACGAAACAACCTCCGGCACCCAAACGGTTATCCGTATCGGCATAGAAGTTGTCTCCCGTCTCGGTGATGGGATAGCCCGCCATGTCACCATTGGAACGATGGGCTGGATGACATCCCTGACAGCCGCCGAAACGGCCGAGACTGTCACTGAATGCGATCGGACCGCCCTCGCCGACACCGCGATGGGTCTGATGAATCGCCTCGGACATGAGCAGAATGACCTTACTGTTACCCTCATCATCGATAAAGGAGGCCGACTTGACCTGGGCGATGACGTTATCCGCATGGCAACGTTGACAAAGCACGGTAGTATTGCCGATTCGTGTGCTTTGCGCAAATACCGGTCGGTTGTTTTGCGCCGACAGATCGGCCGCCAAGGCATCGCACTCCGCCGGTGTACCGCAGGCAGGGTAATTATCCAGGAAACCCGTGCCATGGCTCATATCATGCAGGCCGAGAATACTGATGGCCGCACTCTTGAGTCGCGGGTACCAATCCGAGTCGCCTGGGCCTATGCCGTAGTAGCTCATCCAGAAATTATACTCCTGCTGAACCTTGGCCCAGATTTCATCCCCGCTCTTATGGGGAGAATTGGTGGTATCCACCTCCGAATGGCAGCGCTCGCAGTTGGGGATATCGATGGGGGCGGTACCGAAGCCCTCCACAGGTACACCATTCTGCATCACAGGTTCACCCATGCCGCCCGGCTGAGTGGGATCGTAATGGCGCAGCTTGGCCCTCATCGCGACGAAGGGGCGTACAGAGTCCTCGAACATCGCGCCCGGATCGGCAAAGAAGTTGATGGAATCCTCGAACGGGGTCAACGGGAGTCCCAAGGCCTCCCAGATCCTGGGCGAGGTCAAGGTGATCGGCAGGTTCTCCAACACCTTCATCTGGGTATAGACAACAGTGCCATGCTCACCGGAGAAGGTCAGCACGTTGCCGTTGGATGCGCCACCACAGTCATTCGGTACGGCAGGATTGCTTGGCACACCATCGGGATGGGAAACAGGCCCCATGGAATGGAGGCCGGCTCCGCAATCCGCGGGATACTCGATATGGCCGGTTACACCGAGTCGAATCTTATCGCTCTCCGCGGTTGAATTGTTTGGATTGGCACCCTCCAGGTCGGCATAGATATGGAGGTGGTTCCAAACTGCATTCCAGTAGTCGTCGGTCGGATCATCAAAATCGCCATCGCCCATCATGGCGCCGCTGACACCGTTCCAGGTCGGGTTGCCGTCTTGACCTGAAATCACTAACGAACCGTCGGGATTGACCGCCGCGGAATCGGCAAGGGTATTCCACATCAGCAGTGAATTGCCCTCTGTCGCACTGATCAGTGTTGAGGTCTGCGGTACTACCTGCGGGCGGGTTTCGCGGGGCTGTGCATCATGCCAATATTCGAGCACATACTTTTGGAAATCCCCATTCGCATCGAGATCGGGATCACGCAAAACAGTCTGGCGTCCCAAAGCATCCAGGCCTACCGAGGGATCCCCCTCCAGAAGGCGCGCGAAGGCCGTCTGCCCTTCGTCACTCTGCTGCGTCTTCACAACCTGGGCAAGGATTGAGTTGTAGGGAGGGAGCACACAACAGTAAGCGAACTCAAACCCGGTACAGTGCATACCGAGTTCGTAGTTCATCATGATGTTGAAGGTATTCTTAGGCCGCAATGCCAGGCTACTACCGCCTCCACTGCCTGAACTCCCGTCACCTTCTGAATGCTCTCCATCCTCGCTGCTGCTCTTTTCCTCGTGATGTTCATCGTCGTGATGTTCATCATCGTCGTCGCTTGCCCAGGCATAGCCTATGGCGAAAATCGACATGAATATGAACGAAATCGCGAGTGTTACGAGGCGATGAGATTTATTGCGTCGTGATTGATTGCACTTCATAACCAAACCCCTCCGTGAAGCTGTACGGTTTTTTTGTGGGACGACTACCCCGGCGGCGTTATACGTCCACGATTAGTTCACATTGAATGTGATGATCCTCCTGTCCAATAGCTACCTAATAAATGAATAACCAACAATAACTACTTGTATTAATTTGTTTTTTATCCGGCACTCATTACTACTGTACTTATTGTTTTGGGCAGGTTGTCCCAAAATTAGCAAAACAAGATTAAGAGAAACTTAAAAAGTCGGGGGTTTGGGAAAAGAAATACTAGGCTGGGCCTAAAGATGTGACCCAGTTCATGCTCTAAAATCCGACAGGACGGCGCTTACGCTTCGCTCAGTTGACACTCCCCGATGCATATTCACCGCAGGCAGCCTACTTATGCAGTACCTGGTGAACGATCGAAGCGGCTTCCTCACTATCCCACTCGACAGGACCGATCGCCTTATAGCGCAAGCGCCCCTGACCATCAACGAGAAAACTACTCGGAAAGACCTTGACCTCCCACGCATTGGCTGCGACTCGACTTGGATCAAGTAGAACGGGAAAATTGAGTTTCAAGCGAGCCGCCATTTTACTTACACGACGTTCGCTCTCCTCGACATTGATGGCCAGGATGACAAAATCGGACTGGTTCATCGCCTCTTTCAACCTGATCAGGGACGGCATCTCCTCAATACAGGGGGGGGCACCAGGTTGTCCAGAAGTTGAGTAAAACCGTTTTGCCTTTGAGATCGCTGATTTTGAGTAAGTATCCCCCGGCAAAGCCGGGGGCTTTAGTTGTGAACCGCTCGAAGCGGTCTGTAAAACGGAGCCTATTGGCTCCTTGAGCCCCTCAAAGGGGCTGTTACATCAACTGTAACTGATCAATCCTACGGTCTTCCGCTTCCTGCTGCCGTATATACTCCCGAATCACCTGCTCATCCCTGCCTACCGTCGAGGTAAAATATCCCCTGGCCCAGAAATGATGGCCAACATAGTTCCTTTTCCGACCCAGGTAGGTACGGGCTATGTGGATCGCACTTTTACCTTTGATAAACCCAACTACCTGCGATACCGCATATTTTGGTGGTATCGATATCATCATATGAACATGATCAGCCATAACATGCCCTTCCTCTATCAAACTCTCTTTCTGCCTCGCCAGCCGATGAAATACCTCTCCAAGCTCCTGCCTGATCTGCCCAAAAAGCGTCTTCCTCCGGTACTTCGGGATAAACACAATATGGTACTTACACTCCCATCTCGTGTGGCTTAAACTTTCTACTTGTCTCATGGTTTCTCCTTAGCGTGTTGCTTGGCGGCTCACGCTTTGGGGTTACTATGAGACTCCTGTTTCTGTCAAACTGTTGATGCCTCCCCAGCAGAGCTGGGGGGTCTCCATTTTTGTCTAGTTTGCCATTTATGTCCTTAAGAACCAGGGAGGGGGCAGGACGATTCGGCGATATAACCTCAAGCCAGCCACCATGGACCAGACCGCCGGATGAAATTAAAAACAGGATCAACACCTGTATGGGATTGATAAAGTATGACCTTTTGAACAGATTCATGGTGTTTTATTCTTAAGTCGGCATCGATTGTTCGCCCGTCTGATGCAGCGTATTACGGAATAGCATTCCTGCAGTTCACTTTAAATAACACATAAAAACAGGTCTCTAGCTTAATGATAAAAAAGTAGATTTCTAAACTTTACTCTATTTTTGCATGGGAGTTTGCAAGGGTCAAAATGTAACTAAAGTTTTACAAATCGAAGACGATATGTCTTGCAACCATGGAGTATATGGTTCCAGCAAATCAAAACAACAAGCATATTTGCTGAAATGAATCGTCTACAGGCGGCTTGTGGGCAAGGCTATACGGCGCATACGAACTATAAAATACCAGCGCCAGGAAATGGGATATGGATCATCCATATCAGGGAAACGATCATGTCAGTTCTTCATAATATTTCGATTCGCACAAAGCAGTGGTTCGGTTTCGGACTCATTCTCTGTGTACTTGCAACCTCATCCATTATCACACTCATCAGTCTGGGTAATGTTGAACAAAGCGTGAACCAGGTGGTGCGCGAGAGTCAGCCACGTTTAATCCTGACGAAAGACCTCGCAAAAAGCCTGAAACAATCTACAGAATCTTTGGCTTTTTATCTTCTTACGAAGGATGAATCACAGCTGCAGGACTTCTCGAGTCAAAGGGACCGAACGAAATATATACTTCAATCATTGATAACCAAGAGTATAGAGGCGGAGGATACCACTTCTTCACAACTACTCAAGCAGCTGGACGATAAACTGAACCAGTATGAACAGACAGCTGCGGCATTACTCAATCAGACAGCCACGCATGAAGGCAACTTTCCAGGTATTGCCTATGCCAACATCAACATTAATCCTATCAGCCGGGAACAGATGCAACTGACATCCCAAATGATTCTTTCCGAAATGGAAGAATACGCGGACGAAGAACGAAAACAGATCCTGCATCATCTTACCGAGCTGCGGTATGCCTGGAGCAATATCATGAACGGCATCCGCGGCTATCTCGCTTTTCGCAGTGATTCGAATATTAATGACTTGAACCTTTATCTCGACAGGACAAAAAAACTGGTCAGGGTAATCAGTTCAAAGAGTGAGCAACTGACATTGGATCAAGCTGATTCCATTGAGCAATTTATGGATAACATGCTCCGTTTCAATGAACACTACACGAGACTGCTTGAGATACATGGGAGTGATCAATGGCGCAGTGATGCATGGCTTGTACGTAGCCAGATCACACCACTGTTGATGATAACGGAGCAACATCTCGAGCAGTTGGTTGCTCATCATGAGTCGACTATCTCACACACCAGCCAACGCCTGATCGAGGATGCCAGTTCAACGACAACACTTGTAATCAGTCTGTTGCTGTTTGGGCTCGCGATCGGATTATCGATAAGTTGGCTGACCACGCGTCTTATCTACAATCCGATCCTGGATGCGGTCAAGACCATGCAAGGCATCGCGATTGGCGATGGTGATCTGATGAAGCGATTGGAAAAGAAAGGTAATGATGAACTTGGACTGCTTGCTGAAAGCTTTAATCAGTTTGTTGACAAGATTCGCAAATTGATACAGCAGACGGCGCAATCGACTGAATCGGTAATCAGCGCTGTTGCGCAAACATCGGATAATACCAGCCAGATCAGTCGTCGCATCCAGAAGCAGCAAAATGAAACTGACCAGGTTGCCACGGCCATGACCCAAATGACGGCCTGCGTCGCCAACATAGCACAAAATGCAACTACCGCCGAAGAAGCCACCAAGGCAGCCACTGCGGAAGCACATACAGGCTGCAAAGTAATCAAGCAGACAGCAGATGCCGTGCAGGCGTTGGCGAATGAAGTGGAACTTGCAGAAAATTCGATTCTGGGCGTGGAACAGGAGAGCGTTCGTATCGGATCGGTCCTGGATGTCATAAAAAGCATTGCCGAGCAGACCAATCTACTCGCCCTTAACGCCGCTATCGAAGCTGCAAGAGCGGGAGAGCAAGGGCGTGGTTTTGCAGTTGTAGCCGACGAGGTGCGCGGGCTTGCCAATCGCACGCATCAATCGACAGGCGAGATCGAGTCAATGATACAAGCGCTGCAGAACGGCACACAGCGGGCGGTATCAGTGATGGCTGCCGGCAGGGAGAAAGTGGACAGCCGAGTTATGCAGGCAACAGAGGCGCTTCATTCGCTGAGCGAGATAAATAAGGCTATCGAGACGATCAACGATATGAACACCCAGATCGCCACCGCGGCAGAGGAGCAGTGCTCGGTGGTGGAAGAGATCAACAAGAGCATTATCAATATCAGCGAAAACAGCAAGCAGACCTCGCAACGGGCAAAAGATACCTCTGATACCGCAAATGACCTGGGGACACTAGCCTCCGATCTGCAAAGGATTGTCCAGCAGTTTAAATTTTCCGGTGATAGAGGGTTTGATTTCAGCTCCGCAAAGTCAGCCCACCTGGCATGGAAAACAAGAGTACGTTCCTTTCTCGATGGCAAGCAATCCCTTTCCCATGAAGAAGCAGTCTCGCACCATGATTGCGCCCTCGGCAAATGGTACTACTCAGAAGCGCTAAATCGATATGGCGATGTTGCTGAACTACATGCGATAGAACAGCCCCATCAGCAGTTGCATTCACTGATAAGGGAAATTATCAAGCATATGGAAAGCGGGGATACTGACAGAGCGGAGGACCTTTATAATGAAATCGAGCCTTTGTCAGGCGAAATCATCGGCCTATTGAATAGGGTCGAACGGAAAATAGCAGCCGGTTGACGGGGACCATTCAAGGCAGAGTGTTTCCCTGTCACTTCTTGCTGCTGCGACCATGCTTCTGCCACAGCAGTACACCAAGTGTGGTCGCGCCCAACGCAATGCCGGCAGACAATATCATACGCGCCAACCACTCGGGCCAGGCGGGTTGCGGTGTCAAAAGCGCCGCGCTGCCGACGACTATCAACCACAATGAGATTTTTCCAAGGAGTGCGGATTTCAAACTATTACCTGATTACTCATGAGGCTCAGCTATTGAGCCTGTGGTGCAAGCATAATGGAACCTACTGAATAAAAGAGGATTTCATCATGCCGAGAAATACTATTCAATTTCAAAAAGGTCTTGGTTTGCACGATTTTCTGGAACAATATGGGACCGAGGATCAGTGTCGACAGGCATTGTATGATTTGCGCTGGCCGACGGGCTATGTCTGCCCTGAGTGCGGCAACACAACAGGCTGTGAACTCAAAAAGCGTCAGATATATCAATGTCACAAGTGCCATCATCAGACTTCCCTGACCGCCGGCAGCATCTTCCATGGCACCAAGCTGCCGCTGAGAACGTGGTTTCTTGCGATCTATCTGTTGACCCAACGCAAGAAAAGTATCTCGGCGCTGCAACTTTCCCGCGAAATCGGGGTGAACTACAATACGGCCTGGCGACTCAAGCATAAGTTGATGCAGGTGATGATGGAACGTGAGCGTGGAAAAAAACTGGCCGGTCGCATCGAATTGGATGATGCTTATCTCGGAGGCGAGCAAGCCGGTAAGCGTGGTCGTGGGTCGCGCAACAAAATCCCTTTCGTAGCTGCTGTTGAGACGACGCGGGACGGCAGGCCCATGAAAATTCAACTGCGTCGTGTAAGGGGCTTCCGCAAACGTGAAATCGCCCGCTACGCCCGCTCCTGCTTGATGCCTGGCAGCGAAGTCTTTACCGATGGGCTTTGGTGCTTTAGTGGCGTGACAACCGCTGATTGCCATCATAACCCCATGGTGACGGGTGGTGGGCGCCAAAGTGTCCAGTATTCGTGCTTCAAATGGGTAAACACGATGTTGGGTAATGTCAAAAACAGTCTGTTGGGTACTTTTCATGCGATTCGAGATAAACATGTGTCGCGTTATCTTGCTGAGTTCGAATATCGGTTTAACCGCCGTTTCGATTTACCCGCCATGATTGAACGATTGCTTTTTGCCGCTCTTCGCACTCCACCTATGCCATATCGCCTCTTGAGAATGGCTGAGGTTTAGGGGTAATCAGGTACTCTTATATCACAACCGATATAGTTGAGAAACAAATCCTGAACATGGCTCACCTCTACTACATCCACGACCCAATGTGCAGTTGGTGCTGGGGATTTCGCCCGGTACTCGAGGTATTTCTGTCACGGCTCCCCGACGACATCACAACCAGCCGCCTGTTAGGCGGGCTGGCGGCGGATTCATCGCAACCGATGCCGGATGATCTGCGGATGAGGTTGCAGAGCACATGGCGGAGGATTGGGAAGCGTATACCGTCGACCCGTTTCAATTTTGATTTTTGGGCTCGGAATACGCCCAGAAGGTCCACCTACCCTGCCTGCCGCGCGGTCATCGCCGCCAGGTCGATTGATCCAGAAATGGAAGACAACATGATAGTGGCTATTCAGCAGGCCTACTATCTGCAGGCAAGAAATCCTTCAGATGACACTACTCTCATCGAACTTGCGATGGAGATAGGTCTGAACGAACAGCAATTTTCCAAACTGCTGAACCATTCCTCCACACAGCAAAAGCTCGACTCGGAGGTTGCACAGTCACTCCGCATGGGTGCGCGCAGTTTCCCCTCGCTTGTGCTTCAGCACGAAAAGTGCTACTGGCCGGTGGCCGTTGATTATTTGAATGCGGAGCCGATGTTGGAACTCATTCACAATCTCATTGATACTGATTTTTAACCCGGGGGATTGACTTCAAAACCCTCACGGGTAACACTCCGCCACCATGCTGACTAAAGAGAAGTTAGACAAACTCCGCAAAGATATCGTGTTCACGCAAGAGCTGTCCGGTGAGCGTCTGCAATTTCATTCCACCTGGGGCATCTTTTCACCACGCGAGATCGACGAAGGGACCAGGCTTCTGGTGGATCGTTTACGGATCGCTCCCACAGACGACTGCCTAGACCTGGGCTGTGGCTACGGCCCAATAGGCCTCTACATGGCCCGACGGGCTCCGCAGGGACAGACCCTGATGGTCGACAAGGATTTCATGGCGGTCAACTACAGCAACGACAATGCAGAACGTAACCGGTTGACAAACGCCAAAGCCATCCTCAGCAACGCTTTCGATCACATAGATACGAGTTTGCGCTTCAATGTCATCGCATCCAATATTCCCGCCAAAGTGGGCAAAGAGATGCTCAGTCTGATTTTGCATGATGCCAGGCAACGCCTCAAACCGGGCGGTAAACTCTATGTTGTAACCATCAATGGTCTAAGACAGTATATGAAACGCAATCTCAATGAGATTTTCGGTAACTATGAAAAGCTTAAACAAGGTAAAAGTTATACCGTAGCGTTGGCGGTCAACAAGTCATCCCTGTGATATTGAAACTGCCTCACGGGCATCGTTTGTCAATAGTCTGCAAATGCAGCGGTCTATTCGCTGGAAAGACGTTTCAATACATGAGAAACCGCAACCAAACCAAAACTGGCAGTGACGGTCATTACAGAACCATATCCACCGCAGTTCAATGAACTCTCCATGTTCATCGGCCTTTCCAGGCAAACTGCCCCATTGGCATCAGGATAGCGCTGCTGCTCTGTTGAGTAGACACAGGGCACGTCGAATCGACGTTTGACATTGGTTGGAAAACCGTACTGCCTGCGAAGCAATTTACGGCACTTGGAAAGCAGTGGGTCCTGTTCACTGCGGCTCAGGTCAGCCAGTTTGATCTTTGTAGGATCACTTTGCCCCCCTGCACCACCTACCGTGACAATGCCTATCCTGTATCTGCGGCAGCAGGCTATCAAAGCAGCCTTGATGCGATAGCTGTCGACGCAATCAATTACGTAATCAAATCCACCGGCGACAAATGTTTGCATTGACTCCAACTCGATAAATTGCTCCACAGCACTAACCTGACAGCTGGAGTTGATTGCCAAGACTCGCTCTGCGAGGGCCGACACCTTGGCTTTTCCGAAATCACCCTCAACCGCTTGCAGTTGCCGGTTAACATTCGATTCAGCTATATGATCCATATCATAGAGAGTAATCGCACCTATGCCACTGCGCGCAAGGGCTTCCACAGCCCATGAGCCGACCCCACCCACTCCGGCCACGGCGACATGAGAATGGGAAAACCGCTCCAATGCCCGACTGCCATAGAGCCGTGCTATACCGCCAAATCGTCTTTCATTGTACAAGTCAGACAATTCCTTGGATGGTTGAACCAGAAATGCAATTCATTAAAATTAATCCTGATTACTCATGAGGCTCAGCTATTGAGCCTGTGGTGCAAGCATAATGGAACCTACTGAATAAAAGAGGATTTCATCATGCCGAGAAATACTATTCAATTTCAAAAAGGTCTTGGTTTGCACGATTTTCTGGAACAATATGGGACCGAGGATCAGTGTCGACAGGCATTGTATGATTTGCGCTGGCCGACGGGCTATGTCTGCCCTGAGTGCGGCAACACAACAGGCTGTGAACTCAAAAAGCGTCAGATATATCAATGTCACAAGTGCCATCATCAGACTTCCCTGACCGCCGGCAGCATCTTCCATGGCACCAAGCTGCCGCTGAGAACGTGGTTTCTTGCGATCTATCTGTTGACCCAACGCAAGAAAAGTATCTCGGCGCTGCAACTTTCCCGCGAAATCGGGGTGAACTACAATACGGCCTGGCGACTCAAGCATAAGTTGATGCAGGTGATGATGGAACGTGAGCGTGGAAAAAAACTGGCCGGTCGCATCGAATTGGATGATGCTTATCTCGGAGGCGAGCAAGCCGGTAAGCGTGGTCGTGGGTCGCGCAACAAAATCCCTTTCGTAGCTGCTGTTGAGACGACGCGGGACGGCAGGCCCATGAAAATTCAACTGCGTCGTGTAAGGGGCTTCCGCAAACGTGAAATCGCCCGCTACGCCCGCTCCTGCTTGATGCCTGGCAGCGAAGTCTTTACCGATGGGCTTTGGTGCTTTAGTGGCGTGACAACCGCTGATTGCCATCATAACCCCATGATGACGGGTGGTGGGCGCCAAAGTGTCCAGTATTCGTGCTTCAAATGGGTAAACACGATGCTGGGTAATGTCAAAAACAGTCTGTTGGGTACTTTTCATGCGATTCGAGATAAACATGTGTCGCGTTATCTTGCTGAGTTCGAATATCGGTTTAACCGCCGTTTCGATTTACCCGCCATGATTGAACGATTGCTTTTTGCCGCTCTTCGCACTCCACCTATGCCATATCGCCTCTTGAGAATGGCTGAGGTTTAGGGGTAATCAGGAAATTAATTGATTATGAAATAGCTGCTTGATCTTTGTTAAGTTCCTTCAAGAGTTCTGTGAAACGGGCACTCAAAGCCTTCAACTCGGTAATTCTTTTCTGTGCATACTCTATGTTCCCCATATTATTAATGCTGATTATTTTATACCCGAGCGCATGTATCTGTTCATGCAGCCTGTTGAGTTCAGTGTACTGTGGCAAACTGCCATACTGAATAAACCCAATACCATTGAACCAATAACTGAAGCTGCAGTGTTTGCTATCCAACTGGCTATGGTTTATTGCCTCATCGCGATTCACATACCCAACCAGGTTGTCCACCCATCGTTGATGACTGGTTAGCGCCACATCAAGATCGACTTGGTGACTCTGAGTCACTCTGTTTTTGAGGCTCTGCCACAGTTGATTGCCTTGCCATTGCTTCAACCATGCTGGGATCTCATTTGCCGGCATCGGTCTGGCAATACCATAACCCTGACCTAATCGGCAACCCAATTGAAGTAATGCAATGGCATTGTTCCATGGATTCCACACCTTCCGCAATGACCGGATGCTGGAAGGCATGCGCAAGGCGAACCACGCTATCAACGATAGTTAGATCCTGAGGATCATCCAGCATGTCCCGCACAAAATTCTGATCTATCTTGAGTATATCGACAGGAAGACGATGAAAATAGGCAAGGGAAGAGTAGCCCGTACCGAAATCATCCCACTGCTGTCCCGTTAAGGAGAGAATAAGAAGGCCTGAAGACCAGTTTGTTTTGTTACAATGAGTTCACCACAAACCATTGAAAAACAAAAAGGAAATCAGGCCTTGAGTCACCATAATACTGTGTTTTCACAACTTCTGAAACTAATACCGAGACATGAATTCGAGACCCTTGCAAAACAGCACCATACAGGCCGTTCTTTCCGAACAGCCTCACGTTGGTCGCAATTCGTAACCCTGGCAATGGCGCAACTGTCAGGTCGAAACAGCTTACGTGACATCGTTGACAGTATGTCCGCGCAAGCCCATCGTCTTTATCACCTCGGTAGTGCAAAACTGTCACGTTCCAATTTATCCCGCATCAATGATGGTAAGCCATACGGGCTGTATGAAGCTTTGTTTGGAAAGCTGTTGCATCGCTGTCAGGGTGTGGTTCCTGGTCATGATTTTCGTTTCAGCAACCCACTTTATTCGCTGGATGCTTCGACGATCGATTTATGTCTGTCTGTTTTCCCCTGGGCTGATTTTCGCACGACGAAAGGAGCGATAAAACTGCATGTTGGGTTGAACCACTCGGGCTATTTGCCGGAATTTGTGACGGTGACAGAGGGTAAGGCACACGATGTAACTGTCGGGCGTGCCTTGAAATTCCCCAAGGGGAGTATCGTGGCGGTTGATAAGGGTTACAACGACTACGCTTGGTATAACCAACTGACAGCAAAAGGGATATTTTTTGTCACTCGCCTGAAGACCAATGCAAAGTACCGTACGGTAAGCCGTCGATCAGTGTTGAAAAGTAAGGGATTGACCAGCGACCAAACCATTGAGTTTACAGGTGCGCAGACTGCCAAAAAGTGCCCAGTACCATTACGTCGTATCGGCTATCGGGATGCGGAGACCGGAAGGCGTTATGTGTTTCTCACCAACAATTTCGAGCTTGCTGCCAAAACGATTGCCGATATATACAGGGCAAGGTGGCAGGTCGAATTGTTTTTCAAATGGATCAAACAAAACCTGAAAATCAAATCATTTGTGGGTACCAGCAAAAATGCGCTTATGACACAGATCTGGATTGCATTGTGTGTCTATTTGCTACTGGCCTTTCTCAAGTTCCAGTCGAAGTTGCAAAAAAGCATGCAACAAATATTACGATTACTACAGCTTAATTTGTTTGAAAAACGGGATCTGATGGCATTGCTGCGAGGTGATCCACCCCGCGAGGGCCAACCTGATAATAATCAGATGGCTTTGCTTTGAAAGTTAGCGGGACAGCAGTGAAATCATCCAAAGAAATCTTAACGCCCAGCTCACGGCACTCCGACAGGGTGTGATAGATAACATTCGTATCATCTATAGAGGCGGTTTCGAGTATTTCCAGCTCGAGCATGTCGGGAGTTACATCCGCATACTTTTCAAACTGCTCCCGAATATACTCGGTGAAGCCAGGATACTGTAGATGGTGTGGACTTATATTTATACTGACCGGGAGCTGAAGCCCCATTTTTCGCCATTGACTCATCTGCTGCAATGCATGATCGAAAACCCATTGACCCAGCTCGATCTCCAAGTCCGTTTTAGTGATAATGGATAAAAAATCACCTGGCGGGGTAATGCCCGCTTCCGGTTGCAGCCACCGGATCAAGGCCTCGACGCCTATAACATCACAACTGTACATATCAACCTTCGATTGAAAGTAAAGCGTGAATTCCTGCTTCGACAGTGCGTTCCTGAGCAGCTTGGTATTTTTACGATTGGCCTTTATCTGCTTGTCATGCAGCGGATCAAACAGATGGTAGCAGTTCTTACCCGCCTCCTTTGCCCAATACATTGCCTGATCAGCGTGCCGCATCAGGATGTCCGCGTCCACATCATCCTCCGGGTATACGGTCAGGCCAATACTTGCATTGACTTCCAGAGCCGTATCATCCAAGCGTATGGGTTCTGCTATAACCTCCAATACCCTGTCCAGAATCAAAATGCACTCATCCATGCTCGTCAGATTAGTCAGTATCAATACGAACTCGTCTCCACCGATGCGTGATACCGTGTCCTCCTCACGCAATACACCTTCTAACCGACGCGCTATTTCAATCAATATCTTATCGCCTGAATCATGGCCAAACCGGTCATTGATCGGCTTGAAACCATCGAGATCCAGATAACAAACCCCCACACTGGTTGCGTTTCGCTTACTGAATGCAATCGCCTGGCGTAGCCTGTCGGTTTTCAGACGCCGGCTGGGTAAGCCGGTCAATGGATCGTAATGTGCAATATGTTCAAGTTCCGCTTCAGCCTTTTTTCTTTCGGTTATATCGTGAACGATTGAATAGAGCACCTGCTTGCCATCCGAGATGAAGGGACCAGAATGCACTTCGACATCCCCAACCTCCCCTGACGCCAGGGCATGACGAAAAATGAAGTGGTTGCGTTCTTCTTTTCTAGCCCTGCTCATTTCCTGAGCAATTTCCTCTTTGCTGAGCATATTGATGTCATTGATACTCATATTCAAGAGCTGTTCAATGGTATAGCCGTAATACTCAGCAGCGGCTCTGTTCGCTGTGAGAATAGAGCCCGAGTCGGGGTCGATCGTCAGCATCACCGCCTTGTTGGCCTCAAACAACATTCTGGAGCGTTCTTCACTCATACGCAGCGCTTCAGACAAACCTTTCTCCCGTTCAAGCGCCTCAAGCAGATCATGATTACTTGCCTGCAGCGTCTGATTTGCCGTCTCGAGCTGTCGTGTACGCGCCTCAACTTTCTCTTCCAACTCGATACCTGAGCGCCTCAGGGCGTCAATCTGTCCTTCGATTGTGCTTCCCATCTCCTGCAATGCATGGAAGAGAGTGCCGATCTCATCTTCACTGTGTATCTTAACCGGTTGTTCGAATCTGCCATTGGTTATGGATGCCGCATACTCGGACAGCTGTTTAACAGGCTCCACAAACTGTTTACGCATAAAGAAATTGAGAAGTAATGCGATAGCTATGAATGTAAGCAAAAAATTGAAAACAACCTGCCTGACTGCTTGCATCACCTTATCATCGATGACTTCGGTGGAAAAACCGAGCCGGATAACGCCTACTGTTTGAGCTTGGTCAGTGATGGGTATGGAAACATCATAATAGCTCTTGCCATCGGACCGCTCGTGGATCTGCCACAAAGGCTGGTCAGCAGACAAGGTATTGATTGTCACAGTATCGTTATATTTCTGCCCGATCTGTGCATTATCACTGTGAAACAGCACCAGGCCCGATTAGTCAGTAACGCTTGCATACTCAATATGAGGATTTTTATCGACTACTTCCTTAAGCTTTCCATCCATCCCGGAGAGTGACTCGAGCGGCAATCCCAAAGCCAGCAGTTCATCAAGCACACCTTCAATGCTATGACCAATGCCAAAACTGCCCGTCAACAGAGCATCGGTATAATTTGAGCGAAAACTGTTTATATTAACTACAGAGCTGAGCAGTAACGAGAGCACGAGAGTACCGATAGTCACCAGCAATATCTTCCGGTTGAGTCTCATTAACTACCGCCTCGGCAATGTGTTAAAAAGGAAATTCATTTACGAATATTTTCTCCCGCCAGTTGCAGCAGGCCTACAGGTACAGCGATACCAAACTGTCTTGCCTTGTGCAGATCGACCGCATAACCATAGCGTGCCGGCCATTGGGGAAAAATCCGCTTGATCGGCTTGCCTTCGAAAAGATCGCGGATCATATCAGCTGCTTGTCGTCCCATGCTGCGGTGAGAGGGAAATATTGCCGCTATCGCTCCCCAGTCCTGCATTACATCATTCTTGACGAGACCGATCAGCGGCTTACTTGAATACGCATGGACCATTTCTGCGAACTGGCGCCGGGCGCCCAGCTGATCATGGGGTTTCATGAACAGATCCACTTGAGAATCGAGCTCTTTGATGAGAGGCAGCGCCATCTCCGCCATGCGCCTGTCACCCTCCTCCCCCTTTACCAAAGGCACTCTGCGGAAAATCACCTCCAGATCCTTAAACTGGGGATCATCATCCAGCATCGCCTTGATCCAGGCATTATAGCTGTGGGATTGGGGCATATCGGCATAGATCAACCCGATCCGCTTTGCCTGGAGCATCAGTTCCCGGATAAAACGGAACCTTGATTTTACAGGTACAGGATAACTGACACCGGTGAAATTGCTCTTCGGCGGAATGTCGAAACCATCTATCACTCCTATACCCACCGGGTCGGTTGGAGAAGCGAACACAACCGATTGGGTTCCGCCGTACAGCACCTGCTTGGCGGCTACGGTTGCTGTGGTTCCGCCCATGTAATAAACATCATAGTCTTTGGCGGCTTCCGTTTTCAGGATCGCCGCGCCCTTACTGATGTCATTGCCCGCTGTATGAAAATCGAGCTGAAGATTTTCTCCCTCTACATAGCCGTATTGATCGAGGGACTCCAGCATTGCGAGGCGGACATCCATATAGGGGCTGCCTTGCTGGGAATCAAGAATGAACAGGCGATAGAGCCTACCGGTTTGCGGAGCGGATAGAAGTTCGCCAGCCCCAACCAGCAGCAGCAAAACAAAGCAGTAACGGATCAGAGTTGCTACTGATGACAACAAGTACACCTCCAGATGAACACAGTCTAATAGAACCGGTGCTTCCTGCATCGATCTGGCAAATATCAAACAGGCCTTACTCAGATACCTGGGCTAGACACAGATGCCTCTAGGGAAACCGCAACCCATTTCTGAGGCATTCGTATTGTGATGCCTAATAAGTATATTGTCGGCAAAATAGCGGCGCTCTGAAATAGCCATGATCCAATAAGTGGCAGAAGTACTATACAATCTAAATATAAAACATCAATAAATATATGTATCTTATTGTTTATTAAGATATATTACAACAATCACGGAGCTCGTTTTGAAACATGGGCTTTTTCACAGCCCACCTGCGGTTACATCTTGTTACAAGTGGATACACCCGTGAGAGGATCTTCTTTGCCCGGCGGTGCACACTCGATCTCAAGGACAGCCCGTCCGACTACACTATCGATCATACAAGGAGATCATCATGGGAAAGACTCTAATTATCACACTTGTCGTATTGGTTGCGCTGTTGATCAGCGGTGCGGCAATTGCACGTTACAAAGGTTATTGCGCCGGACCCGAAGGGCGTATCGGTTGGATGACGGACCGTATCGGCAGGCAACTCGATCTCGACGACTCTCAGCAGCAATATCTTGCTCAACTCAAAGATCGGATAGTACTCAGCGCGAATGAATTGAGGAGCGACAGATCGACCTATGCGGATCAAGCCATCGACCTGCTTGAAAGCTCAGAATTTGATCGCGAAAAGGCCCGCACCCTGCTGATGCAAAAACAGGCTCAACTGGCCAGTCTCAGTTCCGGCGTCATAGATGCCTTCGCCGATTTCAGTAATAATCTCAATCAAAGCCAACGGGATAAACTACAATCGATGATCAAGCGTCACCGCGAACATCGTCATTGCAAATTCGCCTGCGGCGACAGTAAGCAATCGACACAGGGGTGACTAGCCATGCCCCCTCCCCTCACAGGGGGGGGAGGCAGACTGAATCTCGGTCGATCACCGCACATGGTAGAAGCCTGAAATCAAACCCAATCTTTTTAAACAATCAACCGAGTACTGGAATTAGTGATGCCCCGCATCTTACTGATCGATGATGACCAGGAACTGGCCACACCGCTGAAAGAGTACTTCTCCCTGTATGACCTGGAGTTGGAAGCGGTCACGCTCCCATCGGAAGGCTTGAAACGCATTGAGCATACAAATCCGGATCTGGTGATCCTCGACATCATGTTACCGGAAATGGATGGTTTTGAAGTATGCCGCACCATCCGCAGACAGAGCAGCCTACCCATTCTTATGCTTACCGCGCGGAGAGAGGTGATGGACCGGGTTGTCGGTCTGGAACTGGGGGCGGATGATTACCTGGCTAAACCGTTCGAACCCAGAGAGCTGGTCGCCAGAATACAGAACATCCTTAAACGCAGCCGGTCACAACCGAACGAGGAGCAAGCAATCGCGCTTTGCGCGCTAAGACTCGATTTGGTGCGACAGGATGCCTTTATCGAGGGGCGAAGCCTGAATCTCACAACCCTCGAATATCGATTGCTTGCCTTGCTGGCGCAACATCCGGGCCGGGCATACAGCCGTGACGAAATACTGACTGCCGTAAAAGGGATAGAGGCCGATCTCTATACCCGTTCCGTTGATATCCTGGTAAGCCGTCTGCGGCAAAAAATAAAACCGCTTGACTGTATCAAGACGGTATGGGGAACCGGATACCGCCTGGTGAGCCCTGAAACATGAACAGACGACACAGTCTCAGCGGCCGCCTGATCTTATTGTTTATCTGTGTCAGTATCCTGGTCGCGCTGACCGTACGAACAGGATTCCGTTATGGCATCCAGGGGGAGTTTCGTTCCCTGGCGGAACCCCATCTGTCGGAATATATCGAACACCTGGTAAAAGAGATCGGTTCCCCACCTGATCCCATAGCCGCGGAAAAACTGGCGGAACGCCTGCAAATCGATATTCAGATCCAAACCAAGGGTCAGCGCTGGTCCAACAACGGCGACATCATCAATACAGAGAGATTGGTGTTCCATTCCCACTATCTCAGCGCCGGCCGGTTGGTCGAAATCAACCATGACGAGCATCGATTTATACTGCGTCTGCAGGACAACGACAGCACCATTCTGCTGATGACCCGGAATCGTCTGGATAGCGGCTCCTTGGCACTGGTGATCGGAGTGACAATTATTACCGTATTGCTCCTCATTGCCCTCACCTACCATCTGGTAAAGCGTCTGTTTCAACCATTAGAGGAGATAGGCCGGAGTGTAGCCAGATTCGGCTCCGGTGAACTCGACCACCGTATCGCCGTAAAACGCAGGGATGAGCTGGGAGATCTGGCCAACAGCATCAATACCATGGCGGACGAGATCGAGGCGATGATGGAGGCAAAGCGCCAACTGTTATTGGCCATAAGCCATGAACTTCGCTCCCCGCTGACCCGTGCACGCCTGAATGCTGAATTGCTACAGGCCGGTGAACCCCGCGACAGGATTATTGCAGATCTGAAGGTGCTGGAGCAGGAACTCGCTGAATTATTGGAGACTGAACGCCTTGGCGGCAGGCATGCCAAACTCGATCTACAGCCAGTCGATCCCGGACAGATCATCGATTCCGTCATTCAGCACTACTTCTCCAGCGCAACCATTCGCTGTAACCATGAAAACGACAGTGTAACGATGCAATTGGACCCGGTACGCATTCGCCTGCTGATAAAAAACCTGCTGGAGAATGCGCTGAGACACACACCTGAATCCGGTGAACCGGTGCGAATCGACAGCCGGATCAGCGACCGGATTTGGCGAGTCAGTGTTAAGGACCAGGGGGAAGGTATTCCGAAGGAACACCTGCCACATCTCACAGAGCCCTTTTACCGGGTCGATAAGGCGCGCCAAAGAGAGACCGGGGGGTATGGCCTGGGACTCTATCTCTGTCGTGTCATCGCCGAGGCGCATCGAGGAGGCTTGCATATTGAGAGCGAACCGGACATGGGAACCCGGGTCCTCATCACCCTGCCTTTTGACGGGGCAATTACCGGATCACCATCAAAGCCCGGGGTATAAGATACAAGACAGCTATAAGAATCAACCCGGCAGTGAGATGCCTGTTACCTTCTTGTACAGTGAGACCGCATAGGAATCAGTCATTCCAGAGACAAAATCGGTCAAACGCAACAATCGTGTGTAGTGATCCTTGGCTGGCTGGCCATGGGGCCCGATGAACTGTTCCGGAATCAGTCGAATCATCATCTGGCTGCGCGGGCTGGCGCGCTCACCTTGGGCAGCCACATCATCGATGATAGGGATAAAACGCTCCAGCAGTTCACTGATTACCTGAAAACCGGCAGTCTCTATCTCGATCACCTCCGGAGCGATATAGATCTTTTCATGCGCAACCTCTATCAGACGGTCCATCTCGGCACGGTGTGGAATCTGGCTCATTAACGGCAGATCGAACTGGCCCGCCAGCATCGCCTCCTCATGATCGAGAAAGCAGTGCAGAATCTCACTGATCGCCTGGCTGATCACCTTGGCCCGTAAAAACTCGATCTTCTCTTTATCCCCTGTTATGCGGTTCAGGCGTTTGTGTCTTGAGGACGAATCGGGCAATACAGCACTGAACAGCTCCATCGCCTCGTGATAACTGAGATGTCCCAGACGATAGCCGTCTTCGATATCGATGACCCGATAACAGATATCGTCGGCCGCTTCCACCAGAAACGCCAGCGGATGTCGATGCCAGATAGCCAGCACCGGATCCCGGCGCAACAACCCCACTGTCTCGGATACCTCGCTGAAGAGGTCCTGGTCCTCCGCTGTGAAACCCGGTTTTTTCGCACTGACGCCCTGGAAACGCCCGTTTCCGATACATGATTCGCGGGGATACTTGGTAAATGCCGCAAGTGTGGCGCAAGTCAGTTGCAGTCCACCGGGATTATCCCTGTTCTGCAGCCGGGTCAAGACACGAAAGCCTTGCGAGTTACCCTCAAAATTGAGGAAGTCCTCGCGCTGGCTGCCCTGTAACACGGCAACACGCTGTTTACCGTATTCACCATTCTCCGCCCAGTGCCGGATCGCATCTTCACCGGAATGGCCGAACGGAGGATTACCGATGTCATGGGCCAGACATGCTGCGGCACAGATATCGCCAAAATCCGAGGCCTCATTCTCTTTGAGCTTGTGGCGGGCGATGATCTGTTCCCCGACCAGGGTGCCCAGGGACCGGCCAACACTGGAAGACTCGAGACTGTGGGTCAAACGGGTACGGACATAGTCGACTTTCGAGAGGGGAAATATCTGCGTCTTATCCTGCATCCGCCTGAATGCCGAGGAAAAGACGATCCTGTCCAGATCACGCTGAAAATCAGTGCGCGTGGAGCTGGCAGTCGAGTGATCGCTCGAACCCAGGCGTTTGTGAGAAAGTAATTGAGTCCAGTTCATCGACATGCGGCCATTCTAACCTAGTGTCCGCTGGGATACAGCCTTAAAGCGGCAAGCCGCTAATGAACGCCAATCACCGCACAATTAGCGCGAAATAGTATGAGTGATTGAGAGGTTATCGTCTGCATTCCCACGCAGAAATGAGATATTTACGATTCAGCCGGAGTGATATCCCTTTGCGTTTGTTTGCGGTGATTGGCGTTCATTCGCGGCTAAATCATACATAGGGCCTGGAACACGGGTGTAGTGTCCTATACTAGGGCCTGTTAACACTAATCCAATACGCCCTGCTGGGGCTGTTTTTGTGCCCAGCAAGGCAGAATGAGCGTGGTGTAGTTATTCTACATGAGCGAATGATAACGCCGCTGGGAACGAAAACAGCCCCAGCCCTTCGGGTTGTGCCTGAAAAAGCGCCAATCAAGGCGCACCCCAAGGGCACTTCCTTCGGGGCGCGAGGAGAGAAGTTTGGTTATTCCAAATAAACGACGAGCAACGCCGAGTGGCGCTTTTTCAGGCACAACAGGGTGCATTGGATTAGTGTTAACAGGCCCTATGGCCGGGTCGGGTCACTCACCAGGATGTCATCGATACGTTCACGAAAACCTATTGCCAGGAGGCCTGCCGCGGCGATCAGCAACGCCCCTGTAATGAACTGCCCGGTCAAGGTCTCCTGCCAGAAGAGATACCCATATCCGGCACCGAATAATACGGATGAGTAGGTCATGGGGCTTACCGTGGCCGCGGATGCGATGGCATAACCGCGAGTCAGCATCAACTGCCCCAAGGTGCCCAATAGACCGATCAATGCCAACCAGCCCCATTCGGCCGCGGTCGGCTGCCGCCAGCCCCAGAACATGGGGATCGATGAAATCAGGCTGCTTAGCAGGGCAAAATAGAATACCACGCGTATTGAGGGTTCACTGCGTCCAAGACGCCTGAGCGTCACTTTGGCCAGGGATGCAAAACCGCCTCCCAGCAAACCGATCAGTGCTATATGGTTGAACTCCCCTTCCGGATTCAGCACCAGAATCACGCCGATAAAACCGATGCCGATGGCCAGCAGTATCCTTTGACGCAGGGGTTCGCTGAGCCAGAACCAGGCGATAAGCGGCATAAAGAGCGGCGATGTCATCTTCAATAACATACCATCCGCCAGCGGCAGGTTGGCCAAGGCATAGAAAAAACAGTACATCGCCGAAACGCCGGCGACCGATCGCAATAGATGCAGGTGGATGATCTCGGTACGTAAACTGACCCAGCCGTTACTCCACACCAATGGCATCAACAAGGCCAGCCCGAACAGATTGCGCATAAAGACCGCCATATCACTGGGCAATGTTTGTGTCACATATTTTACAGATGCCCCCATCGAGGCAAACATTAACTCAGACAACAGTATGAACAGTGCCCCCAACAGGAGATTTTGCCTATACAGCACTGCCTTGATCCCCGCTGTTAACGACTCTGTTCTGCATACAAGCCAATCCAACCCATATTAACCATTGAGACACCTGAATCTTCACATTGCCGATGCATCCCCCCTATTGTTATCTGCCCGGGATTCAGTAATACGGGAGGATCTTGCCGGTTACCGGCAATAAATGTTGACATATCCAAATATCGCAATCGCCGATCACTCTATGGCAGAATTGAACAATCTAACAGATTATGCGGGGGATTGTTCACATGCGCTCAATACGTCTTTACACTTCATTAGGCCTGGTAATGCTCATTTGCGGTTGCTCGAGCGTCTACTACGACACCATGGAAAGGGTCGGCATTCACAAACGTGACATCATGGTCGACCGGGTGGAATCCGCGCGTGACGCCCAGGCTGAGGCACAGGAGCAGTTTCAATCGGCACTGGATCAATTCGCTTCTGTCATCAATCTTGAGGAAAGTAATCTGAAACGTGCCTACGATAGCCTCAATCATGAATTTGAAGCCAGTGAAGCGGCGGCGGCAGCGGTTACGGAACGCATCAGCAAAGTGGAATCGGTGGCCGAGGACCTGTTTGAAGAGTGGCAGGAAGAGCTGGACCTGTATGAGAACAAGAGTCTGAAAGCCACCAGCGCCAGGAAACTCAAACAGACCAAACAGCGCTATCAGTCCATGCTCAGCTCGATGAAGAAGGCAGAACGCAGTATGCAGCCCGTAATCAATACTTTCCGTGATAACGTACTGTTTCTGAAACATAACCTCAATGCCCAGGCAATCGGATCCCTGCGCGGTGAATTCGGCAATCTCAAGGCCGATATCAATAACCTGATCAGCCGAATGAACCAGTCGATCAAACAATCGGATGAATTTATTCGTGGTATGCAGAGCTCCTAGCGTTTGGAAAACCGCATAGACTTCAGACAAATCAACGCATGTCGTCAAAGGTACGCAACGCTGCTGTCTACAGAGCCAATCACGCGCTCGCACTACTCTTTCTGATCGCCATCGGCGTCAGTTATCATTTCATCTACAGCACCATCGACAACAGCTTGATAATCATACTGGCCGCCATTCTCGGCGGTTATCTGGCCCTGAATATCGGCGCCAACGATGCAGGCAATAATATCGGGCCCCTGGTGGGTTCCGCGGTCATCGGCATGACAGGAGCGATGTTGTTCGCCGCACTCTTTGAAGCCGCCGGCGCATTTCTTTCAGGCGACGAGGTGATCAGCACCATAAAGCAAGGCATTATAGATCCTGATCAACTGGGTGATGCGGAAACGATAATTCGTGTGATGTTTTCCGCCATGATAGCCACTATCGTTTGGCTTAATTTAGCCACATTCACAGGTACGCCTGTCTCCACAACCCATACCATCGTGGGCGGTGTCCTGGGAGCGGGAATAACCGTCGGCGGAGTTTCCGCCGTCAATTGGCACACCTTGGCCTCTATTACCGTAAGCTGGTTTTTATCACCGATACTGGGTGGAATCATCGCCGCACTACTGCTGTACCTGATCAAGCGTACGATTACCTATCAGGAAAAGATGTCACGAGCCGCCGGAAAGGTGTTGCCGCTACTGGTCGGTTTCATGGCCTGGAGTTTCACCACTTACCTGATGGTGAAAGGCGTCAAAGCGAGTTGGCGGGTCGATTTTTTTACGGCGTTGATATGTGGTTTTTCCATAGGCCTGGGTGTCTACATGGTGATAAAACCCCATATCGTGCAGCGTACCGACATACTTCCCAATACCAAATCCGCCGTCAACCGACTGTTCAATATCCCGCTATTATTCGGTGCCGGTCTTCTGAGTTTCGCCCACGGATCAAATGATGTTGCAAACGCCATTGGTCCCTTTATTGCGATCAAAGAGGCATTGATAGATAGCCAGACCGCACTCCCTGATCCCTCACTGTGGGATCTGTCGATCGGGGCGGTTGGCATACCCCTGGGATTGATCTTGTATGGAAAGCGCCTTATCGAGACGATTGGCAGCGAAATTACTGAACTCGATCAAGTGAGGGCATTCTGCATAGTCACTTCCGTCACTATTACAGTGTTGTTTGCAAGCCAGTTCGGCCTTCCCGTGAGCAGTACACATACCGCAGTCGGTGCAGTCTTCGGTATCGGCTTTTTACGCGAAATATTAAAGACAAATTATGCCATTCTCCTGGAAACCCTCAGGCACCAGCACCAAAGCCGGGATAAAGCTCAGATTGAGGCCTTTATCCAACGATTCGATCGGGCGAGTTTCAGTGAAAAAGGTCGTCTTTTGGCGGAATTGGATTCAGACAAACAGTTAAAACTCAGTAAAAAGAAACGCGCCTCGCTACAAAAACTCTACCGCTATGAAATCGTCAAACGTTCCACCTTCATACGCATCATTTTAGCGTGGATCATTACCCTCCCGATAGCAGGCGTCTTCGCCTCTTTGATCTATTTGCTGATCGATTGATCAGTTACCGCCGCAACACCCTATTTATCTCCAGTAATTTAGTTGGTTATTGTCGTGGAACAACGCTCCCGTTTCGATCGTATGATGTGATCAAAAATCCCATAAAACTCATTGATTTGTAAAAAAGCGGCAGACATAGTAAAAAGCGCGATATCCAGGCGGAACTAACCAAAGCCAAAAGGAATTATGTCTCCAACCAGCCGTTATTGCGCAAAATCAGTTTTATTGCGATCATGGCTCCATGGTCGGCAAAGCAATACGCGCACAGCCTACCCTCAGAACCCGATGATAAAGGCTTGGCTCGCAGGAAACTCATCCCGAGTCGCTCCGCAACTCTTCCCTTTGGACCCGGGCAAAACTCATGTTTTGCAGGATGCGGCAAAACGTGAATCAGATCACATTCTCTTTCCCCGCCTCATGGTTGGATAAGTTGTATCAGCCTGGTTGTATCCACATATGAACAGAAGTCAGCACCTGAGAGTTCATCTTGATATGCTGGCCCGCAGTCATCTGCTTACAGTCATATTCATAACCTTGGCAATCCTCTTGAACCTGTTGATCACAGCCTATTGGCAATTCAGTCTGGAGCCCAGATTAACCGCACAAACCAATACACTTGCACAAGCCCAGGCCGGAATCCTGGCTAGATTTTTAAGCAACAAAACACCATCCGACTCGCAGCAATTGGCGCAGGCGATGGATACAATACTCCAGCTGCAAGACCCTGCAACGCAAAAGCCGATAGTGCAACGCATAGAGGTCAGCATCAGACTTGTAACTGCCGCCAGGGAATTCGATACGCTGGAACTTGCTCGAGGTTCGTCAAACTGCGAGAACTGTCTTATTTCAGAAGTCGCACTGTTGAATGAACAGACAGGTAAACCGGTTGGCAGCGCACGAATCCATGTCAACCGGAACTTTCTTACCGCATTGAAGGATGACTTTCGGGAAAAGCTCTGGTGGTCCGGTGTTATCGTAACTTTGATTGTGCTATCTGCCTGGTTACTGATCGAAAATTTCCTAGGTAAATTACGTAAGAATGAGTCGAATCTGCAATCAATCATCGATGGCGTTGCAGATCCCCTGTATGTCTATACCACAGACAGAAATATGGTTTTACACAACCAGGCAGCACATGAACTTGCTTTATCCAACCATGGCATGGATGAGGCGGAGTTCCAGAAATATATTCTTCCCCCGATATCATTGATACGAGATGTGATTACCAACAACAGACCGGTAAAAAGCATCCACAAAATACCGCAGGGTAGAAATAAACTGTTGCGCATGGAACTTCAGGCAAGTCCGTTATCAGATGGCAGCAATAACAACACTGGAATCATCATCACCTACAGGGACCTCACTGAACATCTGGTGTTGTTGGATGAATTGCAGAGTAATAAACATCAACTGCAACAACTTGCCGAAAAAGACACCCTGACGCAATTACCCAATAGATTCATGTTCAACCGGCTGTTGGATCAGGCGGTCTCCCGAGCCGCCAGAACCCACTCCATGCTCGCCCTGCTGTTTCTTGACCTGGATCGTTTTAAAGAAGTGAATGACAGTCTGGGTCATGATGCAGGCGACACACTCCTCGAGGTCGTTGCGCAACGTTTGCTGAAGGCTGTACGCAAGGGGGATGTGGTTTCCCGCATCAGTGGAGACGAGTTTGTGATTTTGCTGGCGGATATCAAGCGCCCGGACGATGCCACATTAGTGGCTGATCATATCGTTGAATCCGTACGCCAGAGGGTAATCATTCAGGGTAACCGCCTCCACCCTTCCGTCAGCATCGGTATCAGCCTTTTTCCCAATGACGGCCGGACTGGCAAACTATTGTTGCAAAGCGCCGATACCGCCATGTACCGCGCGAAACGGGAATCACAGAACAGTTATCAACTATACGATCCCAGCATGACACTGATGATACAAGAACGGTTGAATACGATCACGGCACTACAAAGCGCGGTCAATGATGATGATTTCGTCTTGCTGTATCAACCGCAGTATGAGCTGCACACAAAAAAACTGATCGGTGTGGAAGCCTTGCTGCGCTGGAACAAAGAGGGCCGGGAACTGGTATCGCCCACACATTTTTTGGATTTGGCTGAGGATGTGGGACTGGTATTCCCAATCGGACAGTGGGTATTGCGGAATGTCTGCAGACAAATACAGTCCTGGCGCAGCATGGATCTGATACCGCCGCCGATGGCGGTGAACATTTCCGCCAGTGAATTACTGCACAAGGATTTCGTCGACTCGATTCAAAGGATGCTCAATGAGACAAATTGCAAGGGAGAGTGGTTGACAATCGAAATTACAGAAAGCTCCTATTCCGGCCAAATCGAACTTGCCGCCGAAATCCTGCAGCAACTGAAGGAACTTGGAATTGCCATCGCGATAGATGATTTCGGTATCGAACACTCTTCCCTGGCACGTTTGAAGCAGTTGCCGATAGACAGATTGAAGTTAGACAAGATTTTTTTGCAGAACCTTACCACTGACTCGGCAAATCAGGCGATCATTCAAACCGTCCAGGATCTCGGGCATCGCTTGGGAATCGAAGTGCTTGCGGAAGGTGTCGAAACTCCCGAACAGGAAACCTATTTGATTCTATCCGATTATCGTATGGCTCAGGGTTATCGCTATGGAAGACCGATGTCTGCGGATAATTGTGCAAAGCGGTTCCACTGAGCGGGAATCGATATCGGATAATTTAGGGCCTGTTAACACTAATCCGATCAGCCCTGCTGGGGCAATGGTTGCAGCCGTTTTTCAACAACTTCAACGCTGACCCACGGCAGACTCCGATACGGGAAGTGTTTCAGGCGGTGGCATGCACTTGACGATACCGTCAGGTACCTCTCCTCTCCCAGCCTGATAGATGGAACCCGACTCCAGCACAAAGCAGATCATGACAGTGATCAGGGTCGGCACAACGGCGACACGCGTAATGGCGACCATCATGATATCGCCTTTCGAACTGCCGCTGGTGGCAAGCATTGCCATTCCCAGTATGACGGCGCTGATGCTATAACCGATCATCAAGATGCGGGTACGATTGGCGGAGAGACGCCAATGGGCGGCGACAAACCAGTCTCCAGGTGCGGTTTCCACGCTTGCACGATACCAGATAAGGCCGATGACGGAGAATGAAAGCAGCAACGGAATCAGAAATCCCAAGAAACCGATATCGAGCACGATTGCCGCGGGTGCGGCAATCAGATGACAACCCACCAGGTTCACCATGGACAGCTCATGAGGTGTCTTGGCCCGTTTGCGAACCGAGTCTTCGACATCGAAAATCATTGTATGTTCTCTCCCGCATATCCGATCATTTCGTGATCGACTATGACACGATCAACCAACCTTGGCGTTGATATTACGCAAACCGGATAATGAAGGTAAACTAAAGCCATGACCATCGACATCGAGATATTAGGTGAATTGCTCGTTGAAAGCGCTCAATCGGAACTGATACCTCGATTCAACCGCTGTGAAGGCCGGATCAAGGCAGACGGAAGCCTTGTAACCCAGGCGGATCTGGCAATGCAGCAGCGTATCATGAGCCAGTTGAAACATCTCTACCCTGATATTCCGTTGTTGGGCGAGGAGATGCCGGCTGACCTGCAGGCAGCCGTATTGAGTGACGAAAACAGGGGTTTTTGGTGTCTTGACCCACTGGATGGCACTGCAAATTATCTGTCCGGTATGCCCTGCTTTGCCGTATCCCTGGCCTATATGTTCAATGGAGAAGTACAAATCGGGATCATCTACGACCCACTGAGGGATGAGCTTTTTCATGCCACAAAGGGTTCTGGAGCCTGGCTGAATCAGGACAGGCTGACACTCAACTGTACGCTGGATCAATTGCAAGAGTGTGTGGCAATGGTCGATTTCAAGCGACTCGCACCTGCACTTGCCAGTCAATTGGCAACCGCCCCTCCCTACCGCTCCCAACGCAGTATAGGCAGTGTGGCCCTCGACTGGTGCTGGCTGGCGGCGGGACGACTGCAACTCTATCTGCATGGCGGCGCCAGAATTTGGGACTATGCTGCCGGCACGCTTATCTTTCGCGAAGCCGGCGGCCACTTCTGGCTGGGCGAAACAACAGCCATGGCGCAGTGTCAGGCAAATTCCGAAATACAGCCGCAGATGGCGGTCGGCGCGGCCAACAAACAACTGTTTGAAGCCTGGCGCGCCTGGTTGCAAGGTTTTAGTTGACCTGAGCACGAAATACCTTAAACTATCGCGCTCTCGACTCTGGAGCGGTAGTTCAGTTGGTTAGAATACCGGCCTGTCACGCCGGGGGTCGCGGGTTCGAGTCCCGTCCGCTCCGCCATTTTTCAACACAAGACTCGATCGGTCCGATCAGTCGCAGATCCCAAACAACCGCATACCTTACCCAGGGGGATCGTCTGATTAAACACTGAATTATCCCCACTCTAGGGCCTGTTTAAGAATAGATTGCATTTCAGGAAGTTTATTCGCCTCACTGGACAGGCTTTCTCCCTTATCAATACCGGGCAGGCGGAGTGTGTCTTTAACAGCCGGATGGCGTCGGCAGATTTATCTGTCTATCAGCCAGCGGAAACAAACAGTGTCATATTTTTCTGGCCTTCGCAGAAACACTCTCTACTCGCCATGGAGTCAGATACAAAAGGATACCTGATTACCCCTAAACCTCAGCCATTCTCAAGAGGCGATATGGCATAGGTGGAGTGCGAAGAGCGGCAAAAAGCAATCGTTCAATCATGGCGGGTAAATCGAAACGGCGGTTAAACCGATATTCGAACTCAGCAAGATAACGCGACACATGTTTATCTCGAATCGCATGAAAAGTACCCAACAGACTGTTTTTGACATTACCCAGCATCGTGTTTACCCATTTGAAGCACGAATACTGGACACTTTGGCGCCCACCACCCGTCACCATGGGGTTATGATGGCAATCAGAGGTTGTCACGCCACTAAAGCACCAAAGCCCATCGGTAAAGACTTCGCTGCCAGGCATCAAGCAGGAGCGGGCGTAGCGGGCGATTTCACGTTTGCGGAAGCCCCTTACACGACGCAGTTGAATTTTCATGGGCCTGCCGTCCCGCGTCGTCTCAACAGCAGCTACGAAAGGGATTTTGTTGCGCGACCCACGACCACGCTTACCGGCTTGCTCGCCTCCGAGATAAGCATCATCCAATTCGATGCGACCGGCCAGTTTTTTTCCACGCTCACGTTCCATCATCACCTGCATCAACTTATGCTTGAGTCGCCAGGCCGTATTGTAGTTCACCCCGATTTCGCGGGAAAGTTGCAGCGCCGAGATACTTTTCTTGCGTTGGGTCAACAGATAGATCGCAAGAAACCACGTTCTCAGCGGCAGCTTGGTGCCATGGAAGATGCTGCCGGCGGTCAGGGAAGTCTGATGATGGCACTTGTGACATTGATATATCTGACGCTTTTTGAGTTCACAGCCTGTTGTGTTGCCGCACTCAGGGCAGACATAGCCCGTCGGCCAGCGCAAATCATACAATGCCTGTCGACACTGATCCTCGGTCCCATATTGTTCCAGAAAATCGTGCAAACCAAGACCTTTTTGAAATTGAATAGTATTTCTCGGCATGATGAAATCCTCTTTTATTCAGTAGGTTCCATTATGCTTGCACCACAGGCTCAATAGCTGAGCCTCATGAGTAATCAGGAAAGGATAAAATTTGAAGCACTACTCAAATTCCCCGGTCACAACCTCCTATTCTTGGCGCTAACGAACAATCAAGTACACGATTCCCGGTTGCCATTGCAACCGCTGCATATTCTACCAAGCAGAGAGAAATGGAAGTGTCGAAATCTGTCAAACCATTACTGACTATTCTATTAATCCTCATCCTGACGGGATGTCTAGATGAAAATACCGCACCGGTGGCGGCTGACGATAGCACCATCCTCAATCAAGGCAGAAGCACAACTATCGATGTATTGCAGAATGACTGGGACAAGGATCATGACCCGCTTGTCGTAGTCGCCGGCAAACCGCCTTCTCATGGCACCTTAATCATCCAGGATGACGGTCTGATCATTTACCGGCATGACGGATCAACAGCCGGATCGGACAGTTTCACCTACCTTACCTATGACGGCGCTGCCTATTCCGCACCTGCCCAGGTGCAGGTAACGATTTTAGTTCCTCCCTATTCCACCGATGACAACACAACATCCCCAACTACCAACCGACCACCGGTTGCGGTCGATGATCAGGCCACGGTGACGACAGGCGGTGCTGTTTCGCTCGATCTGCTGGTCAACGATTCTGACGCAGAGAATGACCCACTCAGCATCGAAACCCTGGATTCTCCCGGGAACGGGGAGGTGACATTGGAGCCCGATGGCAGCGTCACCTATCGGCACGACGGTTCGAATACAAGCGCTGACAGTTTCAGCTATATCATCAGTGACGGGGATGCCCTTTCCGCCAGCGCAGATGTCTCTATCACCATCACACACGTAAACCAACCGCCCGGTTTCACCCGCCAAGGTAACGACATCCATCTGCCCATCGGCACACGCTACGGGTTATCCGTCGAAGCTGTGGATCCTGACGGCGATGACTTGAACTATTCGGCCTCCCATCTTCCTCATTGGTTACATTTCTCAACCGATACACATACCTTGTCCGGGCAACCCTCTTGGGCCGACCTGGGAAATTCATACCCCGTAACGATCACAGTCAATGACGCTGAAGTGAGTATTGAAAACCGATTCGTCATCACTGTCGTGGAAAGGCGGCCTGTCACAAACAGCATGGCCCATCGCCTATTGGTACAAGCCACTTTCGGCCCGACGCTGAATGAAATAGAAAGAGTCAAGCAGCTGGGAGTGGCGGGTTGGATCGATCATCAGCTCTCCATGCGATCGGCATATACCAATTCTAGCGATGGTTGGCTGAGCCACCTGCAACGTACCCGCGAAATCGCGCTGCAGGCGGAACCCGCCAACAATTGGCTCGCCACCGGTATTTTCAATGAATCAACCGGCGACCGATCAGCCTTGGATTATCAAATGGCCGCGTGGTGGGAGAATGCCCTGGGTTCGCCTTCGATCCCCGCTAACGAGACCGGCTCGGATCAACTGCGTCAACGCGTCGCTTATGCACTGAGTCAGCTGCTGGTTACCTCAGACAGTGTACCGGTCCTGAAATCCCGTGGTGAAGCCTTGGCCGCCTACTATGATCTGTTGGCAGAGCATGCATTCGGTAACTACAGGACACTGCTGGGAGAAATTGCCCGAAGTCCGGCCATGGGTGTCTACCTATCGCACCAGGGTAACAGCAAGAGCAACCCCGCGACAGGTTCGCGACCCGATGAAAACTTCGCCCGTGAAATCATCCAATTATTCTCTATCGGACTTTATGAATTGAACCTGGACGGCAGTCCCAATAGGGACGGTGACAGCAGCAGTTATCCGGACCCCGGTCGCAACCTGGCAGCCACATACACCCAGAACGATATAGAAGAATTAGCCAAGGTAATGACAGGCTGGGATCTGGCAAGTAACAGCAGGTTTGGCAGAGTAAGCAGTAGGGATGGTGACTATACGCACCCCATGGTGTTTCATGCCGAGCAACATGAAAACGAGTCAGCAACTGGCGGAGACGGCTACGTCACTGTACTGGGACAGACATTCTCCCTCGATTCGGGGAATGATCAGAGTGGACTCGATAGTGGTTTGGATGTTCTGTTCAGCCACCCGAATGTTGCCCCCTATGTCAGCAGACACCTCATCCAGCGGCTTGTCACATCCAATCCATCCCCAGCATACCTGGCCCGAGTGGCACAGGTTTTCAATAATAACGGCAATGGTGTGAAAGGCGACCTTAAGGCGGTGGTGCGCGCCATCCTTCTAGCCCGCATGTTTCATCCGTTTTTAAATTTAGCCGGTGATATGGCCAAGCTTGGATGGTTTGCCCTCACTGGGAACCAAACCTCTATCAAGCCCTGATTTTCCACCCTCCGGGCAGACTCCCCCTTACCCCCATTGTTGATCAACGTGCCGGGGCAGCACTCTGCCGGGCTATCCCGGCTTGAGTCGTGCCGCCACCTGGAAAAACAGCGCCTGATAGGGATAGGTGCTGGAGAGCAGGAAGCGGATCCGTCGCGTGTTGCGAATGATGACCGCCCCGATCTTGAACAGTTTGAGCCGGATCGTGGTCATCTGTGCACGCGCCAGTTCCGTGCCCTTCAGCGCGAGGCGCCGGATGGCCTCCATCAGCACATAGGCCAGACTGGACAGCAGTAGACGAAACTGATTGGCCCACCAGTAATGCGCGCTGGTGCGATCGGCGAACAGCCCCAGTTGCTGCTCCTTGATTCGGTTCTCCATGTCACCACGGGCGCAGTAGAGGTCATCGTAAAGGCGCTGTTTGTCGCCGGCCAGGTTGGTGACGATGAAGCGTGGATTTGGCCCCTTGTCGGTGACCTCCAGTTTGGCGATCACCTTGCGACGCGTCTTCCAGGTGCTGGCGGCATAGTGAAACTGAAAGAATTCCCGCATCTTCATGCCGGTTCGCTTCGCCAGTTCCTCAACCCACTGCATGGGCTCACGGATACACCGCAGCAAGGCGTCATTCTTGGCGATGCCCACGATATAGCCCACAGCGTTGCGCTCGCACCAGCTGAGCATGTGGTGACGGCAAAAGCCGCTATCGCCCCGAAAGATGATACGCACTTCAGGCCAAGCCCGGCGCAGGCGTTTGACCAACAGCGCCAGAATCGCCCAGGCATGCTTGGGCGCATCGATCCGGCTGGGCCGCAGATAACTCACCAGCAGTTGATCGCCACAAAAGACATACAGGGGCAGGAAGCAGTAGTGGTCGTAGTAGCCGTGAAAGAAGCGGCCTTCCTGGCGGCCATGCACCGGATCATCCGTGGCGTCGAAATCCAGGATCAGCTCATCGGGTGGTGCATCATATGAGGCAATGAACTGCTCGAGCAGTAGGTTGTGGACATCAACGGCAACCCGGCGATCGACCCGGTTCTCCAGCCGACAAAGTGTCGACTGGCTGCCCAGTACCTCCTCGCGTTCGATCGAGCTCTGTAGGGCCGGGTCGGTGCGTAGTGTCTGATGGTCGTTCAGATCTTCATAACCCAGGCAGAGCCCATAGACTCGCTGGCGCAACAGGCTCAACTGGCTGTGTTCAATATAGCGGGGATCTCGCGGGTCGGGGATGACCGCATCAACCGCCTCGAGCAATCCCAGACGCCTGTCGATCTCACGCAGCAGCAACACGCCGCCGTCCGAGGTGATATCGCCACCGGAAAACTCGGCTTGAACCTTACGGCGTTTTAGGGCTGGAAAATCAAAGGCAGTCTGGGTACAGTTTGTCACAGGCAAAATCCTTTCGATTACAGTGTAAGCAACTGAATTATATCGAAGTATCAGGATTTTGCCTTTTTAATGCGTGAAATATTGGGGCTAGCCCGGATATTTCATCCATTTGCCGATACTGGCACGAGGAGAAGGCCGGGACGAGAAACAGGATGATACCGGCTCCAAACGCCCCGATTTCTGGCTGACAGGCACAGCTTCCCCTTACCCCGTTATTTATCAACGTGCCGGGGCAGCACTCATCGCGTGCTATCCTGGCTCCAGCCGTTCGGCCACACTGAAGAACAATGCCTGGTAAGGAAAGACACTGGAGAGCAGGAAGCGGACACGCCGGGTATTGCGTATCACCACCGCACCCACTTTGAGTAGTTTAAGCCGCAGCGTGCCGACCTGGGTCTTGGCCAGTTCTGTACCCTGTAAGGCCAAGCGGCGAATCGCTTCCATCAACACATAGGCCAGGCTCGACAGCAGCAAGCGAAACTGATTGGTCCACCAATGATGTGCACTGGTGCGATCAGCAAACAGCCCCAGCTGTTGTTCCTTGATGCGGTTTTCCATCTCGCCCCGCGCACAATAGACGTCGTCGTAAAGGGTTTGGGCATCGCCGTTGAGGTTGGTGACGACAAATCGGGGATTACGCCCTCGCTCACTCACCTCCAGCTTGGCGATCACCGCGCGTCGACGGCGCCAGCTGCGTGCACCGTAGCGCAGGCCAAGGAAGACGCGTTGCTTCTGTCCGTTGGCCTTGAAGCATTGCTCGACTGCAGTGAAGTCTTCCTCGATCATCCGTTGCAGGCGGTGGTTGCGCGCCAGGCCTACGATGTAGCCAATGCCATGGCGTTCACACCAGCGCAGCATGCGGTGACGACAGAAGCCCGAGTCGGCTCTCAGGATGATCCGCACCGCCGGCCACGCCTGACGCAAGCGTTTGACCAGCAGGGCGAGGATCGCCCACGCATGTTTCGCCCCGTCGATCTTGCTCGGGCGCAAATAGCTGACCAGCAGTTGTTCGCCGCAAAACACGTACAACGGGAGAAAGCAGTAGTTATCGTAGTAACCGTGGAAGAAGCGGCCTTCCTGCAGGCCGTGAACCCGGTCATCGGTGGCGTCGAAGTCCAGGATCAACTCCTCGGGTGGCTCGGCAAACGAGGCGATGAACTGCTCGATCAGGACCTGATGGATCGCGACAGCGGTTGCCCGATCTGACCGATTCTCCAAGCGACAGAGCGTGGGTGAACTGCCCAGTGCCTGATCCTGTTCCACGGCCGTCTGAAAGGCCAAATCTTGTCGCAGACTGTCGTGATCGTTGAGGTCTTCATGGCCCTGGCACAGGGCATAGACCCGCTGGCGTAGTAGAGAAATCTGATCATGTTGCACATAGCGGCCATCGCGTGGATCAGCGAGAGTGTCATTGACGGCTTCAAGCAATCCCAGCCGTCGGTCCGCTTGTCGTAGCAACAACACGCCGCCATCACTGCTGATATCACCACCGGAAAAATCCGCTTCAACCTGGCGGCGTTTTACCGCTGGAAAAGCAAAACGACCTTGGGTACATTCTGTCACAGGCAAAACCTCGTTCAATTTCAGCCTAAGTAACTGAATTCTATTGAACTACACGGGTTTTACCCTCTTTATTTGTGAAATATTCGGGCTAGACCCTGAAGCACGGGATGAAGGTTATTTGATCGATCCATCCTCTGGCAAGGCAAAGGAGCCCCTGCTGGCGTTAACCCAACTGCTTCGAGCTGTCCATACCTCGCCGTTAAACGGATGGAAAAGTCAAAGCGGCGTAGCAATGAACGGCGTCTATTGGTTTAGGGCGCCCCAGGCTATATTGGGACAAGGGCCACTGCGTTCCCCATCCGTGTTCAACTTTTACAGCCCCGGCCACATCCCGAGAGACAACCGTTTTATTGTGCATAATATGGTGGCGCCGGAGCTGCAGATACAGACAGATCAAATGCTGATCGAATACAGCAACCTGGTATTCAGTCTGCTCAACAGTTTCGAAAAAAATCATATCATCCACTTTGCGGGTGAAACCCTGGCGTTATTCGGCGCTTCATTCAACAGTCATTCAGAAAAGATCTTATTAACCAATTTCGATACTGAAATATCTCTTTTCGAACAAGCGCTCGAGGGGGACAATGACAGGGACTTTGCATCGATCAATGACACATCTACGGATATACAGGGTGACACACCCAAGGCGAATGCCACTGACGCCCTGCTCGACCACCTCGATCTATTGTTGCTGGGTGAACAAATGTCCCCCGAGTTCAGATCCGCACTCAAGCATTATCTCGTGGCAAGCGCTGGCACCAACCACAGTAGACCATTCATGGAGGCGCACTCCGTGATTCGTGATGCAATCACAGTGATAGTCACCTCCAGCAGCTACATGATTCAAAAATAACCCGTTAATCCAAGGAAGAGATCAGGCTATGGTGATGCATCGAAGGGATTTTCTAAAACAAGCGTCGGTTATGGGAGGTCTCGGTCTGTTAGCCCCCCTCGGCCAACTGTCATATACCGGCCCATGCCTGGCCGCTGCACCGGACTTTTCAGACTACAAGGCACTGGTCTGTATCTTTCTCTATGGCGGCGCGCCGGGAAAAGGCTATATGGAATATGCCTCCGTTCGAAGAGATCTGGCAGTTGCTGACAGAGACCTTGACCTCAGCTCGGTAACCACCGGCAACACAAATCTGAACCGGGGCAATCTAGGATCGGGCAGTGCCAATCCCTACAACGCGAACCAAAGTCAAAGCACTGCATATACACATGGCCTCTATCCGCTGACCGGTAAAGGAATCGACCTCGCTGTGAGTGGTGTAATGCCGGAACTGGCCCAATTGATTGTCGATAATCGGGTCAGTATCGTGGCAAATACCGGCACCCTGGTCGAACCCGTGAGCCGTGCAGATATCATCGCTGGTGGCGCTGAACTGCCAAGATTCCTGTTTGCACACGACCACCAGCAAAGAGAGCTGCAAACCGGGCGGGCCAATGATCTTGGGCATATTGGCTGGGCAGGACGAATCGCGGATGCCTGGAATGACATCAATGCAGGAAATCCGGTGGGTCTCAACCTGTCCTATTTCAACAATGATCTCATGATGGTCGGTCGAAACAGCTCCCCCCTGGTATTGAAGGCCAACAACCCACCCAGCATTGGCCACCTGAGAACAGGAGTCAATCATTCCCGGGATGATCGCCGTGCGCTTTTCAGGGCGCTTGCCGGTGTGCAAGGCAGTACCGGCCGACTCGACTTCAACATTGCGAATACGGCGAGTACAGGGGACTATTTCAAAGGCCTCTACAATCGCCTTTTATTGAAATCGCTCTCTACATTTGACTTTTTAAACAGCAGCTGGCAGGCGATACATATGGACTTTGCAACGCCCGATTCTTATGGCCGGGAGCTGTTTTCCATTCCCACCAGTCAGCAATTGGGCTTTACCAAAAATATCGGCGGGTTACTGATCAGGCAGCTTGCCTCAGTTACGAAGATGATCCATATGGGCGCCTCGGGTATCCTGGGACCAGGATATAACAGGCAGATTTTCCTTGTCCGATTGGGTGGATTTGACACACATGCCGGCCAGGCAGAGCACCACCCCCTGCTTTTGCGGGAACTGAGCCTTGCCCTGTGGAAATTTCAGATGGCGATGGAGGAGCTTGGTTATCCACAGCAGGTCACCATATTCACGATGTCCGATTTCGGCCGGACCCTGACAAATAACGGAGATGGCACCGATCATGCCTGGGCATCCAACCAGTTGGTGATGGGCGGTATTGGTGATCATTCGCCAGGCAGTCTGGATGGTGGAAAACTGTTCGGCACCCCTCCTGACCTGCGACTCGGCGGTAACGATGATTACGGTGACAAGGGGCGCTACATTCCCACTACCGCTCAGGATCAGGTGAATGCCGCCATTGCCCAATGGTTCGGCGTGGGTGAATCCCTGATGCGGTCACTGTTCCCCAATCTGGTGAATTTCCAGACTGGGGCCGATTACGATTCAGCCTATACCGGGCTTTTTGTCTAGGACCGGTTAACCCTATATCAAACCGAGTGGATCATTGGGATCCACCCCCTCCATAAAGGGAATATTGCGGTCACGATGGGTGATTTGATAGACCAAACCTATCCAATTTCCGATAACCGCTTCAGCGGTATCATGCCAGGTGTTATCCAGCGTGTCGGTGACCAACGCCTCCGGAAAGGCCGGCATGGGCTGCCGCTTCGACATGGCCTGTTCGAGATGTTCACGATACTCGTTGAAAATCGCCTGATTACGCAGGGTGAAATAGTTGTCCGGAAAGGGTGGGTAATCCTCGCGCATGCGGTTGAAATAGAGGGTAACCTCTCTTTTGTACTCCTTGAGAAGACTGATGGTGTCATATTCAGGATGCCCCTGGAAGTAGACAACCCTCAGGCCATCCTTGCTGACAGCCAGATGGACCCCCCCCTCTTCACTCTCCACCAGGACCTTGAGTCCGGCCCGTTGGAATTGCTCCCGGGTAATCTGATTGAAACGGGAGTGCGGCACATCGAAGCGGGTATTGACATCATTCACCAGGGGATGTCTCGGATCCATAACCCGGTGGCTGTAGACACCCCATAGCTTGTCCCCCATATGGGTACGTTTCTGACCATGATGTGATTGAACAACAGCATGGGTCGCCAGACAGGAGCAGAGTATGGAGGTCACATTGTCATAGGCCCAGTCGACCACTTCGGTCAAGGGCTGCCAGAATGCCTCTTGGGCCAGATCCGGGTGTGTGACATTGGCACCGGTGATGATCAGTACATCCAGGCCATCCTGTTTGATCTGGTCGAAGGTCTCGTAGTAGACATCGATATGCGTCTTGGCCTTTTCACTGCGCGGTAATTCATCAAGGGTGAATGGATGGACGAAGAACTGCGCGATGGGGTTGGCCTCTCCCACCAAGCGGAAAAATTGTCGCTCAGTCGCCTCAATCGCGCTGTCGGGCATCATATTCAACAGCCCGATATGCAGCTCGCGTATATGTTGATGTGTCGCCCTGTCCGGTGAGAGGACGTTCTGTCCCTCCTGCCGCAGGCGATTGAAGGTAGGCAGTTCAGTGTGTGCAACCAAAGGCATGACGATCCCCCATTCAAAGCGCTACGGACTGAGTACTGGATTCCCTGGCGATGGCCTCTTCCAGCAGCTGCAGAAAATCGGATTCACTGTTGACCTTGGACAGCTCCTCGGTCGTCACCGTATAGCCGTATTCACGGGCGATGGCCTCATAACGCGGTATCCGGGCGCGAAACAGGCGCGGAAAAACCCAGCGTGTGAAATCAAACGGATCGATTAGCGAAACATACTCCAACTCATTGATTTGCATATACTCGGCCAGGTGATCATCAAGAAACGCCTCACGATAATAAAGTGGTTTTGGATGTGACACGGAGCGTGCGATCAGTGCCGCTTCATCCTCCTCGGAAGCCTTGATGTAGAGAATCAGCGAGTACTCGGCGAGAAACTCCAGCAGACCAGGCTCATCCAGTTCGCACAGGCTGCCACCCACATCATTGATGAAATGTGAATAGCCGTAGATCATGCGCGATTTACGTATGAAGCTTGGCACATCGTACATGGCGGCGATCTCGGCCTGGCGATGCAGACTCTGTCGCCGCTTGAATTCGGTCAGCGGCATCCCTCCCAACTCCGGATTGCCCAGCATTCTGAGAAAGGTGGAGACCGGTTTAAGGTTATGGAAGGTGATATTGTTGCGGATGAATATAGAATCCGAGCGCAACAGATCACGCAGCAAAGGCACACTCATGGCCTGATCTTTGATGCTGTCGAGAATGGGTTCGTCTAGATAGCGGGTACCGATGCGGTAGTCTCCCGAATAGTGAAACCACTCCTTCCGTCTCAGTAGATTCGACAGGCGGGTCTTACCGACACCGGACATACCCAGCAGGGTCACACATTTCCGGTCCCAGGCACGAAATTGTTCAACACTCAATCTCACGGTATCTACGCTCCAATTCACTGAGAGACCAATTCTACGGGCTAGGGCCTGTTAACACTAATCCAATCGGCCCTGTTATCCCTGAAAAGGCGCCAATCAAGGCGCGAGGAGAGAAGTTTGCATTCCAAATGAACGACGAGCAACGCCGAGTGGCGCTTTTTCAGGGGTGCCCCAAGGGCACTTCCTTCGGGACCTAACCCAAAGGGCTGGGGCTATTTTTCCACCCGGCGGCGTTATCAGTCGCTCATGCTGCCTTAATGGACGAAATAATAGTCCCAGCAGGGCCGATTGGATGAGTGTCAACAGACCCTGGCAGAGTGTTAGGAAAGCTACTATTCACCCGAGAACCCTCAATGCAGTCGACAAACATGGTATTGAGCTGAACATAGCGCCAGCTACAACCGGGCCGGCTTGCTTGCTATGATGACTTTGAAACAACAATACAGGCATCAGCCAGTAATTGATTACAAGCAGATGAATATCAAAGACCTCTCAGTCATCCTGGTGGAACCCTCGCAGACCCAGCGAAAACTCATCGCCAAGCAACTCGCAGCACTGGGAATCAGCCATATCGAATTATTCAGCAACGGTAGCGACACGCTGCAGGCCCTGTCCACAAGTAAACCGGACGTCGTTATCAGCAGCCTCCATTTGCCGGACATGGCCGGGACCGACCTTGTATTTGAGATGCGTGACGATGAGGAACTCATGCAAACCGCATTTATGCTGATCTCCAGTGAAACCAGCCTTTCCTACCTGGATCCGATCCGCCAGGCCGGCGCCGTGGCAATACTGCCAAAGCCCTTCACCCACGACGACCTCTATCTGGCCATGCAGGCCACCCTGGACTATGTGGAGACGCCCGATCTGGAACTGAACGACATCGACACCGAAAACCTGCGAATTCTGATAGTCGATGACAGCGGTATGTCCCGCAAACATATACGCCGCATTCTGGAGGCTATGGAAATTGAGAACATTACCGAGGCAGGCAATGGCGCCGAAGCCGCCAGCCTGATCGACCGACATTATTACGACCTGGTCATTTCGGATTACAACATGCCCGAAATGAATGGTCAGGAACTGGTCGATCATATCCGTGATCAAAGCGGGCAACCCGGTCTCCCCATCCTCATGATAACCAGTGAGTCCAATGAAAACCGACTGGCGGCAGTACAGAAATCCGGTGTTTCAGCAATTTGTGACAAACCCTTCACGACAGAGTCCATACAGAGTTTGCTACAGCAGATTCTGTTGGATCTATAAACTTAAACGCTCGCATTAAAAATGATAAATTCATTTAACATTTCAGGAAGTTAATTCACACCACACATAGATATACCATAGTGAATATCGTATGCAGCCATCCCACAACCTTGCGTCAGCTGCCATAGCGCATAGACAGCGGCATGATAAAGAGTGCCGAAACCGAACTGGTTACCTGATAATGTTCAGTTGGCAATAGGGGTTGGCATGTCGACAAATCAAGGAAGAGTCAAGCATTGAATATCGATGCCGTTAATGAGCTAGGGCCTGTTAACACTATCCGATTAGCCCTGTTGTGCCTGAAAAAGCGTCAATCATGGCGTACCCCAAGGGCACTTCCTTCGGGGCGCACCCCAAGGGTACTTCCTTCGGGGCGCACCCCGTAGGGCTGGGGCTATCGGATTAGTGTTAACAGGCCCTAGCCCGCATGTTTCATCCGTTTTTAAATTTAGCCGGTGATATGGCCAAGCTTGGATGGTTTGCCCTCACTGGGAACCAAACCTCTATCAAGCCCTGATTTTCCACCCTCCGGGCAGACTCCCCCTTACCCCCATTGTTGATCAACGTGCCGGGGCAGCACTCTGCCGGGCTATCCCGGCTTGAGTCGTGCCGCCACCTGGAAAAACAGCGCCTGATAGGGATAGGTGCTGGAGAGCAGGAAGCGGATCCGTCGCGTGTTGCGAATGATGACCGCCCCGATCTTGAACAGTTTGAGCCGGATCGTGGTCATCTGTGCACGCGCCAGTTCCGTGCCCTTCAGCGCGAGGCGCCGGATGGCCTCCATCAGCACATAGGCCAGACTGGACAGCAGTAGACGAAACTGATTGGCCCACCAGTAATGCGCGCTGGTGCGATCGGCGAACAGCCCCAGTTGCTGCTCCTTGATTCGGTTCTCCATGTCACCACGGGCGCAGTAGAGGTCATCGTAAAGGCGCTGTTTGTCGCCGGCCAGGTTGGTGACGATGAAGCGTGGATTTGGCCCCTTGTCGGTGACCTCCAGTTTGGCGATCACCTTGCGACGCGTCTTCCAGGTGCTGGCGGCATAGTGAAACTGAAAGAATTCCCGCATCTTCATGCCGGTTCGCTTCGCCAGTTCCTCAACCCACTGCATGGGCTCACGGATACACCGCAGCAAGGCGTCATTCTTGGCGATGCCCACGATATAGCCCACAGCGTTGCGCTCGCACCAGCTGAGCATGTGGTGACGGCAAAAGCCGCTATCGCCCCGAAAGATGATACGCACTTCAGGCCAAGCCCGGCGCAGGCGTTTGACCAACAGCGCCAGAATCGCCCAGGCATGCTTGGGCGCATCGATCCGGCTGGGCCGCAGATAACTCACCAGCAGTTGATCGCCACAAAAGACATACAGGGGCAGGAAGCAGTAGTGATCGTAGTAGCCGTGAAAGAAGCGGCCTTCCTGGCGGCCATGCACCGGATCATCCGTGGCGTCGAAATCCAGGATCAGCTCATCGGGTGGTGCATCATATGAGGCAATGAACTGCTCGAGCAGTAGGTTGTGGACATCAACGGCAACCCGGCGATCGACCCGGTTCTCCAGCCGACAAAGTGTCGACTGGCTGCCCAGTACCTCCTCGCGTTCGATCGAGCTCTGTAGGGCCGGGTCGGTGCGTAGTGTCTGATGGTCGTTCAGATCTTCATAACCCAGGCAGAGCCCATAGACTCGCTGGCGCAACAGGCTCAACTGGCTGTGTTCAATATAGCGGGGATCTCGCGGGTCGGGGATGACCGCATCAACCGCCTCGAGCAATCCCAGACGCCTGTCGATCTCACGCAGCAGCAACACGCCGCCGTCCGAGGTGATATCGCCACCGGAAAACTCGGCTTGAACCTTACGGCGTTTTAGGGCTGGAAAATCAAAGGCAGTCTGGGTGCAGTTTGTCACAGGCAAAATCCTTTCGATTACAGTGTAAGCAACTGAATTATATCGAAGTATCAGGATTTTGCCTTTTTAATGCGTGAAATATTGGGGCTAGTGAAGTGACCATCAGAAATACCCAATAGTAGGTGTGGCGGCCGGGAATCGAGCCGAATCCGCCAACAACCTCTACGGATGGTCACAGATATGGTGTAGATGATCCTGGGATCAAAACGAAAATTGGGCGAAACCTTGTCATTATGTCTAACGTACTTATCATTGATGATCAATCAATAACCAGAATGATTTTACAGGAATTGGTTGGTTCCATCGATAAGGATATCACTTCAACCTGCTTTGCCGACCCTACCCAGGCGCTCGAATGGGCAAAATCTCATGATATCGATCTGGTTATCACGGATTACAAAATGCCGCAGATGGATGGCATTGAGTTTATCAAGTGGATTAGGCGAATACCTCGCTGCAATGATGTTCCGGTGATGATCGTCACCTGCGTGGAGGATCAATCGATTCGCTATCTTGCACTGGAATCCGGTGCCAACGACTTTATCACCAAACCCATTGATCATACGGAGTGCCGCGCCCGTTGCCACAATATGCTCACCATGAGTCTGCAGCGAAAACTGATAAAGAACCGGGCGTTGTTGTTGGAGCGGGAGATCCGTAAAACCACTCAGGAGCTGCATGACCGGGAGCAGGAGACCTTGATGAGACTGGCGAGGGCCGGGGAGTACCGGGATGAAGACACCGGGAACCATATCCTGCGCATATCCCGCTACTCAAAGCTGATTGCCCATTGTCTTGGCCTATCTCACGAACGATGTGATTTGATCGCCCAGTCCGCACCCATGCATGATATAGGCAAAATCGGCATACCTGACGCCATTTTACTGAAGCCTGGGCGATTAACCCCTGAAGAGTACAAAATCATGCAACGCCATACACTTGTAGGCTATGAGATTCTTAAAGACAGCCTCTCGAAATATATTCAGATTGGAGCAGTTATCGCGCTCAATCACCACGAAAAATTCAATGGTGAGGGCTACCCACACGGCTTGAAGGGCGATAGCATTCCCCTGGAAGCTCGTATCGTGGCCATCGCCGATGTATTTGACGCCCTGGTAACCGACAGGCCATACAAAAAGAGCTGGCCTATGGAGAAGGCGATTGAGTATATTAGCGAGGAGCGAGGCAAACACTTCGATCCGGACTGTGCCGAAGCCTTTCTCAGTGAACTACAGGAGGTAGAATTGATTCACCATGCATTAAAAGCCGCCCCTAGAAGGACAGATGCGTGAGCATACCCGCGGAGAATAGCCCGCCATCACCGGCTGACCCATCCATGACAGGACGCCGATACCACGGTACCGCTTTTGTCGTTAGCAGCATTGTGGTCTGCTATATGGCAGGTCAGTTCCTCTGGCTGGCACCGTCTGCAGACCAGTTGGCAACCATCACCCTGGCTGCTTATTACGCCATGATACGGATGATCCAGCTCATCACAATTCGCAAACCGTATCATCTCCCGCTGCATTTACACGGTCCGCTGGTCGTTTTCGATCAAATATACCTGGGTGTAATGACGCTGTCTGGACTACCCGTATACTTGACATTGCCACTGTGTGGATTGTTACTCTATATGACGAGATCACTGGGTGTGAGTTATGTATTGATCACCATACCCGTAGCTTTTACCATTGTGCTCTATTCCCTGATCGGCTTTTCCGGTTTACAGCTGAATGCGCCGACGGCCATCATCATATCACTGGCGACGGCTTTCACTGCCAGCTTCAATATATTGCTGCCACTATTCATCGCGGCAATAAGCAAATCCACCCCATCAGAAAAGCGCAATTCACAGGAGAACGAATCTCAGGAATCTGAGCAAGCACCACAACAGAATACACGTTTTCCCTCTCCTATCATGGAGAAATCAGGGCTGCGTGTCCTGATAATATCAAATAACGATAATCGGCTGTCATCAATAACCGACCACTTCAACGATTGGGGCTATGACTACACAATCAGCGGGAATTGCGTTCAGGCGTTCAGGCGTTCAGGCACATGCTGTCACGTTATCAGCTCAATAAATTCGTCTCCTACACAACTGTGATAGTTGATCAGCAGGGGCTGGACCTCGACCCGATATCACTGGCGCAACTGATACAGGATGAACCCAGGCTGGCAGGTACAAGACTGATCTGCTACAAGGCTCCCTCGGTTCTTCATCAGCAATCACATCAGTTACTCCAAGCGGGCTATGCCGCACTCCTCGAAAGTCCCCTGAATAAAGCCCGACTGTTCAGTGCGCTCCACGGGGAGCAACGACAATACCTGGATTCCACCAACATTATCTGCCTCTCAGAACACAGAGCACACAAAAAGAGCAAACCAAAACAGGTAATGATCCTGCTTGCAGGTTCCGCCTCTTCTGAAAGAACCACTCTTAGTAAAGCGCTTATTCAGGCAGGCTATAAAGTGCATATGGTGGATGATGGCGATCAGGCGCTTGATACACTCGAAGAAGAATCCGTTGACCTTGCGATTGTCAATATCAACCTCTCAATTATGAGCGGCACCCAAGTACTCAAACTTCATCGCTTTACCACACCCCATAAACAGTGGGTGCCATTTGTATTCTTGAGTAATGAAAACAATGCGGATACGTTACGGCTCTGCCGTTCAATCGGAGTACAGGCCTGCTTCTTCAAACCCGTGGTTGCGACCGATCTGCTGGAGATGATTCCTGCATTGCTCACCCAGCATCAATCGACAGATACCAACCTCAACCACTACCACACCATACCTGAAGAGAACAATCTAACGCACTTTCAAAACGCCAGCCTGCTGGATCATATGACACTTTTACGTCTGGAGCGGCTGGATAGCGGTATCACATTCATTAACCTGATTACCCCTAAACCTCAGCCATTCTCAAGAGGCGATATGGCATAGGTGGAGTGCGAAGAGCGGCAAAAAGCAATCGTTCAATCATGGCGGGTAAATCGAAACGGCGGTTAAACCGATATTCGAACTCAGCAAGATAACGCGACACATGTTTATCTCGAATCGCATGAAAAGTACCCAACAGACTGTTTTTGACATTACCCAACATCGTGTTTACCCATTTGAAGCACGAATACTGGACACTTTGGCGCCCACCACCCGCCACCATGGGGTTATGATGGCAATCAGCGGTTGTCACGCCACTAAAGCACCAAAGCCCATCGGTAAAGACTTCGCTGCCAGGCATCAAGCAGGAGCGGGCGTAGCGGGCGATTTCACGTTTGCGGAAGCCCCTTACACGACGCAGTTGAATTTTCATGGGCCTGCCGTCCCGCGTCGTCTCAACAGCAGCTACGAAAGGGATTTTGTTGCGCGACCCACGACCACGCTTACCGGCTTGCTCGCCTCCGAGATAAGCATCATCCAATTCGATGCGACCGGCCAGTTTTTTTCCACGCTCACGTTCCATCATCACCTGCATCAACTTATGCTTGAGTCGCCAGGCCGTATTGTAGTTCACCCCGATTTCGCGGGAAAGTTGCAGCGCCGAGATACTTTTCTTGCGTTGGGTCAACAGATAGATCGCAAGAAACCACGTTCTCAGCGGCAGCTTGGTGCCATGGAAGATGCTGCCGGCGGTCAGGGAAGTCTGATGATGGCACTTGTGACATTGATATATCTGACGCTTTTTGAGTTCACAGCCTGTTGTGTTGCCGCACTCAGGGCAGACATAGCCCGTCGGCCAGCGCAAATCATACAATGCCTGTCGACACTGATCCTCGGTCCCATATTGTTCCAGAAAATCGTGCAAACCAAGACCTTTTTGAAATTGAATAGTATTTCTCGGCATGATGAAATCCTCTTTTATTCAGTAGGTTCCATTATGCTTGCACCACAGGCTCAATAGCTGAGCCTCATGAGTAATCAGGTTCATTAATGACTTGATCAAAATTTTTGAGGCGGAAGGATTCGTAATACTACGCACCATGCGGCAAGCCTTGGATAGGAAACAATTTGGGCTATTTCTCGATCAAGCACAAATACTACTGGACAGTGCAGGCCAACTTGGCGCATTTGCCCTGTATGAACTGAACCGTAATGCGACCAGGTTACGGGCCTATGAATTCGAATATAGGGGTTATGAAGTATTTGAAGAAATTGAAAAAACCTTCAACCTCACCTTGCAGGCCTATTCCCATTATCTCTCCCAGCGTGCTGCAACACTGAAAAAGGACCGCATTTAGATCTTGCAGCGCCGCTGTGGTCCATAACTAAGGTTGCCTCTGTTGGAGATAGTGGTTCAGTGCCTGACAGGTCACGGAATAGGTCGAGGATATTCTTGCCAACATCTTTACCCCGCGGCTATGTAATTCCGACTGTTCGATACCTGACACGGCTGAGCACACCGTCTTGAGAGAGAAGGCCCCGATACCCGAGGCATTGTCCGCGATGGCATGGGCACAATCCCGATATTGACTAAGATCCCCCGCCTCCAATGACTTTTGCATATTTATCAGCTGGGCATCACTGTCGCGTAAAAAACTATCAGCCATACTCTGCAGAAAACTTGGATCTTTACTCAGTTTTTCCAAATCCATCAGTGTCTTGTGATCCAGTACCTGAAGATGCCTCACCGAATTGGCCGCTCGTAGAGGCTGATCCATCAATGTATCGGGTGGAATATCCATCATTTCTATACCCAATACACGATTCACCATTTCAAGCAGGTGGGATGAACGGACCGGTTTAGTCAAATAGGCGCTGACTCCAATCTCATCACACTGTTTAACGGCATCCGTCGTTGCATTCGCTGTAAGAATCATGAATGGCATCTGTGCTTCATCCACATGCATGACACGGTAGTGTTTTATGACATCAATGCCGCCGATATCAGGCATTTGCAGGTCTACTATGGCCAGATCATAGGTTTTGGTATCCAATAGCGCTATCGCCTCCTCTCCATTGGAAGCCACATCAACGGTGTGCCCCTGCATTTCCAGTATTTTTTTTACGACCTTCTGGTTGATCAGATTATCTTCCGCCACCAATACACAAGAGTGTGCGGATTCTCTCGGAGGCAAGCCCTTATACACAATGGACTCGGTATCTGCTACTTTTCGTGTCTTGTGAAGTACATACATGAATGCATGGTGGAGCTTTTTGTGAGTGACGGGAGGTGACACGATGGCGGAACAATCATCACTATCACCTGCCTTGATATCATCCCTTACACAGACTATGGAAAGTCTGTCCAGACTTTTTTCCGCCCTGATTGCGCTTATCAACTCATCAACAGCGAGACCTGTGTAGTTTTCGTCAATGATTGCCATATCAAACGGAGAGTCCATTTTCTCCGCATTCAATAACTCAAGGAAGCCATCGGCAACACTGGTGCACACTTTTGTTATCATCTGCCGTTCCTGCAGATAATCGAGTACATGGTTCTCATTTGACAATAAATCGGTAAACAGAAGCACTTTGACTTCATCGAGGCATATCTCATCATCCAACAGCTTCCCTGGCAGGGCGGGTAATACGAACCAGAAACGGCTGCCTTCACCGGGTCGGCTTTCAACTCCGATTTCCCCGCCCAACAGCTCAACCAACTGTTTTGTAATTGTTGCCCCAAGTCCACTGCCGGATTTTTGATGAATTGTTGTCTCATCACATTGAGAGAAACGGTCGAATATCCGCTGTTGCTGGGATTCCGAAATTCCAATACCGGTATCGATCACCTCAAACAGCAGCCAGGAATCTCCTCCTTTAAGGTGCTCTCCCGCGGTTGGAGAAAGCCGCAGTGTCACACTCCCTTGTTCGGTAAACTTGATAGCATTATTTATAAGATTGATCAGTATCTGTCGCACCAGTTGCGGGTCTGTCCGAACCACAGGCGTTACGGCCATATCGATCCAACTGCTCAACTTAATCGATTTTGCATCCGCGCTGGGCTGCATCATCGCCAGGACATCCTGAATAAGCCTTAAGATGTCGTGATCCTTGAGCAACACTTCCACCTTGCCTGCTTCGATTTTCGAAAAATCAAGAATATCCTCTATCAGATTCAACAGTGTCTCAGCTGATGCCTGAATGGTGCGCATAATCTCCCGCTGCTCGATTCCCATTGGCGTGCTCGCCAACAAATCGGTCATCCCGACAACACCGTTCAGAGGGGTACGGATTTCATGGCTCATATTCGCCAGAAAACGGCTCTTTGCCGTGCTGGCGGCTTCAGCCCGTAACTTTTCTTTTTCCAGCCGTCTCAACAGCAGTGCTACATACAGGGTGGTTATCAAAAACCCGATTAACAGGCCGGTACTCATCAGCTTGTGCTGAAACCAGAATTCATTGTTCATTATCACAATGCCGAATCCGATCAGACTAAGCCCGCTGGTCAGAACGAGTGCAGTCGTACCAAACCGAAAACCATTGCCCAAACTGATCCAGAGATAGAAGACATAGAGCATTGCCGCATATTCACCGCCCATCCACATTGACCAGGTGATCATTCCCACATCGAACAGCATGGTCAGTTGACGGCGTATTTGATAGCGCTTTGGATCGATGGTAATCGTAATGAGAATACAAATGGCGACGAACAGGTATAGTGAAGCAATATTACGAAGCTGGTGATAGAGGCCGTCGGGTGACATAACGAGTTGCAATGCGAGGCAATAGACCAGCATCAAGATTGCAATCACGACACGCACAATCGACTGCTCCCACTCCCGATCCGGGGCGGACTTCAGTCGATCAATTATTGTTTTGAGTTGCATGACTGTTACTGCATCCTGCTTAAGTGTTATTCAAGCCCTGTGCCAGTTATTCATCGCACCCTGAGAGAGAATCACAGGCATTAACCATTATTTCATCATGGTTGATTACGTTTTCGCGCTGAGTTCCGTAGTAACCATGCGATAATCAGTTAACATTACCATATCAATCTATCGCTTAGGCGACAGGTCCCCTGGCTATCGGGTATTAGGCCCTGTTGTGTCTGGAATAGCGCCAATCAAGGCGTACCCCTAGGGTACTTCCTTCAGGGCATACCCCAAGGGCACTTCCTTCGGGGCGCACCCCAAGGGCACTTCCTTCGGGGCGTACCCCGAGGGGCTGGGGCTATTTTTCCGTCCAGCGGCTTTAGCATTCACTCATGTAGAATGACTACACATCGCCAGTGCTGCCTTGCTGGACGAAAAAATAGCCCCGGCAGGACCGATCGGATTAGTATTAACAGGTCCTAAATAAACACCTAGGATATTTCGATATACCAGATTATCGATCGGTGATCAGGTAAATTCAATTGAGCGGCTCCCATCGGAGCCGCTGATTATGCTTCAGTGATGGCGGCTTATATCCACCGGTTCAGCATCACCCAACAGATGGGCGAACTGTTCTCCTGAAACCTTGATCAAGTGTTCGTGATCACCCGACTCGAAATAGACCTCGGGTTGATCCAGCAATGCTCTGTCAACCAGGGTGATCAGCTTGTACGCAGTACCGAGGGGTGGAATGGCGCCCCGTTCGCAGTCGGGAAAGAGCTTTATCAACTCATTCTCGGTGGCAAGGCCCACCTCTCTATCGAGCAAGCGATGCAGCTTTCCCAGGTGGACATGGTAATCGCAGGGCACCACCACCATCATGTAATCATCCCCCTCCTTGACGATGACTGCCTTGGCTAGATGGTCACTCTCCACATGGGCGGCGCCGGCACTCTCCATGCTGGATTGGGTATGTTTATGGACGATCAGCTCATAGGGTATGGCTTGTCCCTCCAGATAGGACCGGACGGTATTGGAAACACTCATGGCTTACCTCCAAATGGCTAGTCAGGTGAAAGGCCACTTCGCATAGGATTATTTACGGTATACCAAAAAAAACGACAGCGTTATGAATCGATGAAGGACTGTATAACGATTTTAGCTGATCCTCAGTGTTGTGTTGGGAACGAATTTGTAGGTACCGGCGAATAGCACGGGATCATGGCATCATCAAATTGTGCTGGATTAAATATTTAATTTACATTGTTGGGTGACAACAAACGTTGGTCACTGATTTTGTCGGTTGCGGAGATTACAAGCGAGGTAATCGGAAAGCACTTCACCTATAATGGAAAAACCAAGTTTAGTGCCAAAAAACAATGTGCTACCGATAGAAATGACAGTAAAGTGTAAATAGTGAGTTATCTATTTCGAGTCCGATTCAGATGCAACAAGACCAATTGGATTAGTGTCAACAGGCCCTAGGGCGTTCCAAAATCCGAAAACGTTTTTTGATGAACCCCTTCAACACCTGAACGAGAGATATATTCACTCCATTCGGCCCGGGTTAGATTTCTCCCGGCAACCTGCCTTGCCAAACTCAGGAGCTCAACATCGCTGAGTTGTGCGTAACGATTGTTTATTCCCGAGCCTGCAGCAGGTTTCTCGAACATCCATAACCAAGGCGGACCATCTTCATCCAGGGTAACCAGCCAGTCTTTGTCTGGTGCGAAAGTGATCTCTTCAGTCCCTATCCGCCTGCCAAGGAATGTGAAGGGCTGTTGTACCGGATTACTCAAGTCGAAATCCCATACCATCGGTTCCGCCGCCAACACCAAGAGAGCATTTCTGTTTTTGAAAAACTCCAGTGAAGATACCCCACGTCCCTTGACATCAAATTCACGCATCATGCGCAACTCCCTGTTGTCGCGCTTCGATTCGGCATAGTCGTTCAAATCCCAGATGCGCACCTTGGAATCGTATCGGCTTGCCGCGGCGATCCAGCGATCGTCACTGCTGAATGTAATATGATTCACCTCTTCCGGTAGTGTCAAATAGGCCTGATACGACTCATCTCCCAAGTGCCACAGTGTCACACCTCTGTCGTTGTCACCGCTATCGCCAACCTTCCATCCGACAACCGCAAGCCAATTCCCATGGGCACTGACATCCAGCATGGCGATGGCCCTGGACTGCAGAAAGTCTTTCTTATCGATAGCAATCCGCCATGCATTATTGTCAAGGCGCCATAAGTCAATCTTGCTGCCGCTTACCGCCAGGCTGTTATCAGTATCGGCAGCGGCAAGCCATCGGCTGTTCGCACTGAAACGTAAAAGGCGTATACCTGCACTTCCTGCCAGCTTGTGTGACATTCCGGCCCCACCTCCATCAAGGTTGCGCAGATCGATCAGATTCGGTGTGAGATCGCGATCGAGTATAGCCAACCAGTTTCCATCGTCGGTAAACACCATATCGTCCAAATCGCCCCAGTGTTCACCAATCTTTGATCGCGGCAATTCAGTACCGATGATTTGTGTATCCATGAGGCGGACCGTATGTTTGCCTTCAACTACGATCAACCAACGCCCATCCAGCGTGAGCGCGACTGGTTGGGCATCGACCTCCACTACCTCTTTGCTCTCCAGGTTCACGAGATATTGAGTTGGCTTGTTTCCATGGTCGGATTCGGCCTGCACCATAAACCAGTTGCCTACGGGTCCATAGGTACGCTGTACCTTGCCTTTTGACCAGGGAATAGAGTGATACGATTTGGATAGTCCATATGCATCAAGTTCGATAAAATGCAGTCTTCTGCTGCTTGCAAATACGATTGAATCACTGTCGATGGAAAATGACGAGTAATAGGAACCTGCAAGTCCCTTGGCCATCGGCCTTGCCATGTAAGTCGTCAGTAGTTTTGCTAAAGTCTTGCGTACCTCCAGTACCGTTTGTTCACCTGCCCGCTGGGTAATTCGCATACCCTCCGCGGCGAGAAGGATCGCCAACTGAGGATTGGCACTCACCAGATTTTCCGCTTCCGATGCCAGGTTAAGGGCAACAGTTCGGCGATGATTGGCTTGGGCTTGTTCGAAGTTATCTGCCGTTTTCGTACGTTGTATGAAGAACAGCACCGCCAGAGACAGTACAATGAAGAGCACGATCGAGCCTACTACAATGGTTCTTCGGCGTATCCGTGTAGCGAACGTCCGGCTCTCTTCGATATATTCTTTTTGCAGTACGGTTGAAACCGGCTGTTTGCCTAAAATGGATTGTTTCAACCACTCCTCCGCCGAGATGAGATCATCGCCGCGAAGCACATAACTCGAATTTCGCTCCTTTACATCCCACTCTCGTGCGCGTATGTGTAAGCGCGTATGACGGCGCACCCAATCATGGTCTGTCTCAATGGTTTCAATCAGTTTTTCCAGACCATCGGCAAAGGCTTCACCTTGATCGAATGGCAGCCAATTCAGTTTTCTCAATTGTTGTGGTAGCTGTGCGGGATCGACAGGACGGTAAATTATCGGAATCAAGCGCTTATAGATTGACAATGCATAGTTTATCTCTTTCTCACATTCAGCGGATGCTGCCGATTCAGGACTGATCACAAAGATCACGGCCTGGGCTGAATCAATTGCCTGTTGGATTTCCGGACGCCATTCAACCGCATAAGGAATGCTGTCCTGATCGACCCAGACTTGATAATCTCTCTGGGTAAGGCTTTCTCGTAGTTTAACTACGAAATCCGTATCCACCCTGAAATATGAGATAAAGATATCATCCATCGCAAATAATCACTGTCCGTCATAACTCAGTGGAGTATGGCTGCATGCCAAACAGTTAGATCGTCAATTATATCTGATTCATACGCATGAGCTTTCACATGACATGCGGATCTTTGTAAAAAAGTTCCATAACTGCTTATTTAAATGTAACTTTTGCGATTTACATTCAGCTTTCGATATTATGTCTCATTTTTTAACCTCACCGCTATGTTGCGCCGCACAATATATACCTATACTATGCACTTTATGTAATTGCTCCGCGGAGGTATGGCGATGAGCAAAAGACTGAAATTCGATGCAGAGTACTGCGAACGAATCACCCTGGATTCAGGCGACCCCGTCTGTCTGCGGATGGTCCGGCCTACCGATAAGGCGACAATGCAGCGCGCCTTTACTGAACTTACCGGACCTTCCCGCCATAAGCGATTCTTCGGTGCAAAACAGTCCCTCACCAAGGAGGATCTGCGTTATTTCACCGAGATTGACGGCTGGGACCATTTTGCCCTGGGGGCGGTAGTCATCGGTGAAGACGGCCGTGAAGGGGATGGGCTGGGAGTGGCCCGTTACATCCGGTCGCAGGAGGACTACGATTGCGCGGAAGTCGCCATTACCGTCATCGACCGAATGCAGGGCAAGGGAATCGGTCGCATGTTACTGGAACGCCTGGCCACTGCGGCTATCGAGCGGGGCATTCTGAGATTTCGTTTCGAGTGTCTGGCCTATAACCAGGAGATGCAAAACCTGATAAAGAAGGTCTGCCGTGTTTTTGAGACCCATTCTGACGGTGAGATCATCATCGCCGAAACCGACCTTCCCCGCCAGAACCCGGAAACTGCCCCGATCACTCAGGAACAACTGTTCCTTTTCTACGATCTATTTCGTGCCATGGCGATCCACTCCGTGGATCTACAGATGAGCCTGAACCGGGCGGCTGTTAATCGGACCATGAAGACAACTTTCATAGGCGCCGACCTACTGAAGCGGATCAAGCGCCCTGCCCTCTTCATGTCGCGCTGAGGCCCAGGCCGGATAGAAAGCTGGTTAACGATAAAAAGTAGGGCCGTGCAAGCCCGGCATTGACCTGCGCCGATATCGTCCTGAGGATAGTTCTAAGAAACTTTTCGCTGATTATGCGGTAGATGTAAGCGCCTGTATGGAAAATCACTCATCGAAAACCTGGAACCGGTCACCGGGTTTAATCTCCGGTGACACCACTCTTACCCATCCCTTCTGCGGACCATTGGAGCGCCCCAGGTAGACCACTGCAATCTCGTTTCCATCCGGACGTTTCAACCAGTATTGCTCGTAACGTTGCTGTAGCGCACGTTCGGGTATCAGCACGGCACCGGATCGCCTCGGAATATCCAGTGCCAGGTCGACCCTCAATCCCCCCCTGTATGCAGGCAGGCCGGTGGAGAGTTCGATTTCAAGATGTATCTTGCGTGACTGCTCGTCGAATGCAGGTGATATCCTGATTATTCCGGCCGGCAGTTCCTCTTTCAGTTCCGGCAGATAGACTTTGAGTCCCGCCTCAGCTTGTGCCTGCAAGGCCTGATACTCCGCCACACTGAGCGCAAATGGCGCCACCAGGCGACTGTAATCGCCAATCTCGACCACCGGTTCTCCGGCGCTGACCCATTTGCCCGGTTCGACATGACGCGCGATTACCCGCCAACCGGCCGGCGCCTCGATGCAAAGCCGTTCCTTGCGCTCTTTCAATATCTCTGCCGCAATAATTAACGCTTCGATTTGGGCTTGGGTCTTGTCCAGGTTGCGCTGTGCCGTATCCAATTGGCTTTGGGTCGAACTGTTCTTTTTCAACAATTTGCTGTAACGGGCCACCTCCTTTCGAAAATAGGCTTTATCAACCTTCAATGCCTTGCGTTCTGCTTCATTTGCACGCAACTCAAGATCCAGATAGGTATCATCAAGGCAAGCAAACGGCACCCCCTCCTCGATACGGTCGCCGATATCGGCATTTACGGATATGATACGCCCCGATTGCTCCGCGGAGAGGGTTAGCTTTGAGTGGGCCCGGGTAAATCCGGACTGTATCTCTCTTTGCACTGCAACCTTCACCTGCACAAATTTTTCCGCTGCAAAGAGCCCGGAGACAGGAATCGCTGAGATGAGTAAAGACAATAAAACCCATAATCTCATAGTGCGGTACATCCTATCCCTCAGACATAGACTGAGACTGTATATGCAAGGCTAAAACACATGATCTTCGGATCGAGTTTGTAGATACCCTGTTGATTAGGGCCTGTTAACACTAATCCAATCGGCCCTGCTGGGACTATTTTTTTGCCCAGCAAGGCAGAATGAGCGAGGTGTAGTTATGCTACATGAGCGAATGATAACGCCGCTGGGTGGAAAAATAGCCCCAGCCCTTCGGGTTGCGCCCCGAAGGAAGTGCCCTTGGGGTGCGCCTGAAAAAGCGCCACTCGGCGTTGCTCGTCGTTCATTTGGCATCACCAAACCTCTCTCCTCGCGCCCCGAAGGAAGTGCCCTTGGGGTGCGCCTTGATTGGCGCTTTTTCAGGCACAACAGGGCCAATTGGATTAGTGTTAACAGGCCCTAATACAACGGGTATCATGTCACTGATTTTTAATGAATATCCGATCATTATCACATTTTTGCCGATGGCTTGCGAATCTTACAGAAACCTGTCACTCAATATGACTTGTGTATAAATGTGTGTATGTGTATAATTGAGGCATTGCATCAGCGGAGTCTTCAATATCATGGCCACTGCCGAAAATCTGGTCCGCAAACAGATCATGCTGTCTACCGACAACATTGAAAAGCTCGACAAACTGTCCAAGCAACGCGGTACTTCTGCTGCGGAGATCGTAAGACTGTCGATAGAATCCTATGATCCCGATTCAGCGGGCATAGAGGAAAATGAATTGCTGGAACTTGTTTCCGAACGCTTGAAAGAAGCGATTAAGGAGACAGCCAGCACCAGGAGACGTCTCAATAAAGCGCTCAAAAAACTGGAATCACAGGAAACGAAATAGTGTCGGGTTTTAAAGAGATGCTGCTGGATGTACTGCGTCTGACAGACGAAGTAAAGCGCATGAACAAGGACATCGAACGGGTTGAGTCGATCATGCTCGATGTAGACAAACGGGTGGTTCGCCTGGAAACCATCGTCGAGATTGCGAAGACACAAGGCGGCCAACCAAAACTGCCAAAGAAGTAGCGACACTGCTCAATCCGCGACAACACATCGCCTCTGATTGCATGCACCCACCGGATCGATAGGGTCAAGATATTGACTCAATTCTGTTTCATTAGGGCGACTATTTCCTTATGGATGCTTTACCATCCACCTGATTCTCTTAAGCCTCCATAAGCAGTAAATAAAGACCCGGGCCTGTATCTTATGTTTAAGCAATCAATGGATTGAAACACTTTAAATGATATGCACTCAATCAACTCTCATCTTGATTTCATACAGCTGTCATGCTTGAAATGATCATCACTCAATCCGTACAGTAAAAAAATCGGGGCAAACACAAAATGATGGCTCATGAAACAAACCTGGTGAAGCTTCCGGACAACAGGCATCTGGCGTATGCCGAATATGGAGATCCTGAGGGGGTGCCAGCCATCTACTTACACGGCTTTCCCGGCTCCCGCCTCGAGGCTCGCCTGTTCGACCTGCCGGCGCGTCAACATGGACTGCGGGTAATAGCGCCGGACCGTAACGGTCTGGGGCTGTCAGATCCAAAACCCGGAAGACGGCTCATTGACTGGGCGGTGGACGTGGAGGATTTGGCCGATAACCTGAAGCTAGAGCGGTTCTTTCTGATAGGCATCTCCGGTGGCGGGCCCTACGCCCTGGCCTGTGCGCACAAATGTGCCGAACGCTTGGATGGGCTGACCCTGGTCTGTCCACTGCCCCCCCTGGATCAACCCGCTTTGCTTGAAGCCATGCGCTGGCCCGCCAAGATCAATTTCATGTCAATTCGAGACACCCCTTGGCTTTCGAATATCAGTTTCCGGTTTACGATCGTACCGCTGACACAACTCTGGCCTCAGTGGATATATCAGATAATGCTTGGTATGGCACCATCACCTGATGCTGCCGTCCTCAACCGCTCTGAAGTACGCAAGGCGATAACAGCCTCTATCCGTGAAGCGGTACGTCAAGGGGCAGATGGAGTACTGCAAGAGATGTCCCTGTATACCCAACCCTGGGGATTCGATCCGGCAGAGATCACCATACCGATACAACTCTGGCATGGCACAGCCGATCAAACAGTGCCTATTCTACATGGTCTCACACTTGCTGAAAGATTGCCTGTGTGTGAGATGCACATCGTGGATGGCGAAGGACACTTCTCCCTGCCGATCGATAGTATGGAAAAAATTCAACGGCAACTCATCGGCAACCGGTTCAATCCATAAAACAAGCGGAGGTCAATATACGGTAGCGGTTAGGAGCGAATCGCCTGAAGACAACGCACTACCACTCAAATACCTATTACTGAACATGCCTCATCCATCAGGAAATGCGACGCGACCAATAGCCCGCCAGCATCGAACCGGTAAGATTGTGCCAGATGGAAAACAACGCGCCGGGCAAGGCCGCAGCTACAGAAAAATATTTTACTGCAAGCGCCACACCAAGACCTGAATTCTGCATGCCTACCTCGATCGCCAGAGTACGACACACCCGCTCGTCCCAGCCCAATAATTTCGGCACCCAATACCCACCCGCCAGACCGAGCAGGTTGTGCATAATAACCGCCAAGGCAATAGCGATACCCATATTGGCCAGGTTGCTCCGGTTGAGAGCCACAATAATCGCGATAATCACTACGATCGCCAACACCGAGAGCAGGGGGAAGATATGCTTGAAAGCACCAAGCTTACGACCGAAAAGAGTGTTTACCAGCACACCCAAAGTTACCGGCAACAGCACAATCTTGAAGATGGACCAGAGCATGCTGGCTACAGGTACAGGTACTTTCTGTCCCACATAGAGCCAGGTGAGAATCGGTGTGGCAATTATCGCGAGTAGCGTAGAGGCCGTTGTCAGGGTAATGGACAACGCAACATCTCCACGGGCCAGAAAACAGACAACATTGGATGCCGTACCGCCGGGACAGGCTCCCACCAACACCAGCCCTGCCATCAGGTAGGGCGGCAATCCCGACAATACAGCTATTAACCAGGCTGCAAAGGGCATCACCATATACTGCATCAAAACACCAAATCCGATAACAACGGGCTTTTTCAATATATCAGTGAAGTTCTTCCAGGTAAGGGTCATACCCATGCCGAACATCACCACGCCAAGCAGTGGCACGATCGCAGGTTTCATATCGACGAAGAGATCGGGCTCACCGTAGGCAACCAGGGAAAACAGCAATGCCCAGACTGGAAACAGTCGTGTGATATAATTAATCATTATCAATCAAAGCCGCCAAGAAAAAGTTATCAGGGACAGCAATCCCCCTTTCCCACTCTTTTTCATTACTCTGAGTTATTTGTACAATCCCGCTCGATCTGTCTCGTCAATTTCAGTCGATTGCAAGTATAACGGAGTGCTTGAGTGTAGTATGGAATATGTTCGGATGTTTGCTGGTTCAAGTTTAGCGGACGACTGGAAGCCAGCGGCGTATACCACCGCTCAAACGGTCAGGCTCCATATCAAGGAGCTGCGTGAATTTCACGGTATCAATCGGTGGACTGATGAAGTACCCCTGAAAAAAGTCGCAGCCCTGCCGCCTTAGAAACTGATACTGCGCATCTGTTTCGACACCTTCGGCAAGTACGATCAGACCCAGGTTTTTTGCCATTGCGATGATGGTGGATGTGATCTCCATATCCTCCCGTTTGTGTGGTATTTCATCGATAAAGGTTTTGTCGATTTTCAGTTCGTCCAACGGCATACGTTGCAGATGAGCAAGAGAGGAATAACCGGTACCGAAGTCATCTATTGAGAGGTGAAACCCCATGCTGCGCAACTGATTCAACACCCCAAGTGATTCAGTCTCCCGCTCCATAATGGCGCTTTCCGTCACTTCGAACGAAAGCTGCCCAGTTAGATACCCGGTATCCTCCACTATTTGACCGACCTTCTCCACAAAATCTGCCTGACGCAGTTGGTGCACGGAGAGATTGACAGCTAGAGATAAAGGGGGATGTCCTTGCTCCAGCCACTTTTTACCCTGTGTACAGACTTCACGCAACACCCATTCACCGATACGATTGATCAACCCCGTCTCTTCTGCCACCGGTATAAACAGCTCGGGCGAGATATCACCCAGCTCAGGATCGCGCCAACGCAATAGTGCTTCAGCGCCTACGATGTTGCCACTCTCAAATTCGATCTGCGGCTGATAAAATATCCTCAGGTTATTCTCTGCAAGGGCGTGCCTCAGGTTATTGCGGATCTCTATGCGCTGGCGAGCAGCCTGGGTCAACTCTTCGGAGAAATAACAGAAACGACCTCGACCCTCCTTTTTCGCCTGATAGAGTGCGGAATCCGCATGCTGTAGAAGCGTTTCCGCAGTGACGCCATGCTCGGGAAACAGACTGATACCGATACTGGTGCCAACCTGCAGCTCGAGCCCCTCCTGAAGCTGGCAGGGTTCACTCAAGGTCTGGATGATTTCGGTGGCGAGTATGGCAGCATCCTCAAGATAATCGATCCCCTGCATCAATACCGCAAACTCGTCTCCGCCGAGGCGCGTCACCAGATCACTTTCACGTAAACGGTGGTTGAGTCGACCCGCGACCAGTTGCAGCAATTCGTCACCAATCAGATGTCCATAACTGTCGTTAATATCCTTGAAACGGTCAAGGTCCATGACAAGAAGCGCCACCCGCTCCTGTTTGCGGTGTGCCGCCTTCAGGCCATAATCCAACTGGGACATGAGAAGGCGTCGGTTGGCCAGACGGGTCAACGGATCGTGATGAGCCAGATACTCCAGTTCTGCCTCAGTCTGTTTTAATTGACTGATATCGGAAAAAACCCCCACGTAATATTTCAACATATCCTGATCGTCGTAGACACTGCTGATGCTCAGTAACTCGGGATAGATTTCTCCATTTTTTCGCCGGTTCCAGATCTCACCCTGCCAATGGCCGTTGGATTGCAGTTCGCCCCACAGTTTTTTGTAGAATGTCAGTTCATGCTTACCCGATTTCAGAATATTAGGGCGCATTCCGAGGGCTTCCGATTCTGTGTAACCGGTCAATTTTGTAAATGCCTGATTCACCATTCGGATGAATCCATCCCCATCGGTTACTATCATCCCTTCATGAGTATTCTCAAACAGTGTTGCGTAGAGACGCAGGCGTGTCAGCTGTTTGTGGCGCTCGGTAATATCCTCGATTACCGCAATATAGTGAGTAACCTCCTGCTGACTATCGATGACCGGTGTCAAAGTATAAGCAGCCTGATAATCGGTACCATCTTTTCGGGTATTGGAGATATCACCACGCCAGGTCCTGTTTAAATTCAACGCTTGCCAAAATTCACTCAGAACCATTCTGTCCTGTAAATCAGGATCCACAATATCATCAATCGTGAGACCGCTGATTTCATCATGCTGATAACCCGTCAGTTTATAAAATGCGGGATTTGCCCATAATATCGATGCATTGATGTCTATGATCGCTATAGCGTTGGGCGTCGCTTCCAACGCCTCCCTCAGCAGTAACAGTTTTTCTTCCTGCCGCTTCACATTTGTCAGATCCCTCGCAACATCGAGGGAATAATCCGACCCCTCATACCTTAGGTATTTCGAGTTCACTTCCACCGGCACCAGTCCGCCATCCATTTTACGATGGAACGTGGTTGTGGTCAGGCTGCCCTGTATCTTCAGATTTGCCTGCAATCGCCTCCAGCTGCTCTCATTCTCAATAATATTACTGACCTCCCATGCCATCTTTTTACAGAGTTCATCCCGACTGTACTTCAGCATGTTGCAGGCTTTATCATTGACCTCGATGATACGCCCCGATTCGGACTCGATGATATAGATGGCATCGTCGATCTGTTCCATAAGATTCAATAGAAAGACCTTTTGCTGGGCTACACGCAAGTTACTCAGTGTTGTCTGCAGATCCCGACTGGTGCGGGCCAGGGTTTCGTGCAGATACTCCACATATCGCCCCTGCAGGGCCTTGACGATATCGTGACGCGTTATAATGCCGCATATCTGACCATCTGCCTGGATAACCGTGAGACGACGGATATGCATGCCTTCCATCATCCGTGCGGCTTCCTGCATGGGTGTGCCGGCATGACAGGAAACCACCGGAGCTTGCATCACCTGGCCTACAGTTACCTCATCATTTTGATCCAGTGTCTGAGCCAGATGGACGATATCACGCTCAGTCAATATGCCTTCCGGTTTTCCCTCTTCGCAGACTACCACGCAGCTGATATGGCGTTCAGCCATGAGGCGTACAGCCTTTACCACTGCATCGGCCGGACTCAGTGTCACAACATGACGTGTCATGGCGGATTCGACAGTTTTCAGTTCGACCAGATACTCCATCCCCATGTGGTGGAGAAAATCGGCTTCACTGACCAGCCCGACCAAATAGCCTTGAGCATCGACAACCAGCAGGTGACGAAAATGCTTTTCGGTCATGATGCGGTATGCATCATGGAAGTCTGTGTTCTCTTCGGCCGTAAGGGGGTTAAGACTCATTACATCGCACATCGAGATATCATCGATGGACAGATTTTCTGCCATGAGTCTGATCGCATCCTGTTCCGTGAAGATACCGACGGGACTCCGATCCTTATCAATCGCCACGATACAACTGATCTGTTTTTCTTCCATCTTCAACAGGACTTCGCCGATAGGGGAATCGGCAAAGACAGTCTCGACCTCGGTGGTCTGAATCTGTTTCAGATTTAGGGCTGAAATCATATGTGGTTATTTACCCCAAGGCAGCGAGATCATTACCAATATTCCATTACAAAAAGATGCGCCAAAATCCCTCAGCTCGTTAAAGCGTAAGTAGCGGCTACAGAAAAAATTCCTTGAACCATATCCGGGCAATATCCAATTGAATAACCGGACGTATCGGCTCTATCCGGAAGACAGATATGTCTTCCCATAACGGATATCAGATGTAAAGCCCCCCGCAGCAGGGTGCACTGTATGACATGAGAGCAGAATTCAGTCAAACCACCCTGAAACATGATTTTAATTCTGGCAACTATAGGCAAAGTTGGTGATTATTGATACCGGCAGTCGAACAGCAAGCCTGACAGTGGCTGCATGACAAGTGCGACTTATCCCCCCACCTGAAGCGTCTATACTACAACATAGAGCAGGAACCAAGTACAGGCCGATGTTCAATGTACGAATTTGCACACCCTTCAATAAGCCAAATGCCTTATCGATCCACTGCTACAGGGTTGTGCCTCATTTTACTTATCGGCTGCGGTGGCGGCGGTGGTGGCAACACCAGTGCTGGTGACAACAACAGCGATAATGACACGACACCCGAAATCGACAATCAGCCGACAAGCTTCGACTATCCTCCGGTAGACCTGTCCAAGATCGAGTTCATATTGCCCCTCGGCGGGATGATCGGCAATCATGTTACCCCGATCGATCACCAATACTATGTTGCACCCGATTTCGGCGCTGCAGAAACCATATTGATCGATGTCTATTCACCTGCTGACGGCACCGTAAGCAGTGTGCAACATATGGGAAACTTCAATAACGATGACTATCGATTGGTCGTCGATCACAGTGACACTGTGCAATCGATCTACATTCACATCGATAATCTGTCGGAAAAACTGGCGGCTCATGCGCCGATGATCGGCCAGCATGTCAATACCGACATCGCCGTCTCGGCGGGTGAAATCCTCGGCAACTACGCTGGCTCGGTGGATTACAACCTGGTTGACTACGATATAACCCTTACAGGATTCATCAATCCCGACAGTTACACAGCGGAACCCTGGAAAATCCATACCCCAGATCCGTTTGGCTATTTCAACGACACCATACGTCAGACCCTGGTTGCAAAATCCCTGCGCACCACTGAACCGATTGGCGGAAAAATCGATCACGACATCGACGGCCACCTGGTCGGCAACTGGTTCCTGGAAAACACCAACGGTTATCCCCAATATTTCACGCATTAAAAAGGCAAAATCCTGATACTTCGATATAATTCAGTTGCTTACACTGTAATCGAAAGGATTTTGCCTGTGACAAACTGTACCCAGACTGCCTTTGATTTTCCAGCCCTAAAACGCCGTAAGGTTCAAGCCGAGTTTTCCGGTGGCGATATCACCTCGGACGGCGGCGTGTTGCTGCTGCGTGAGATCGACAGGCGTCTGGGATTGCTCGAGGCGGTTGATGCGGTCATCCCCGACCCGCGAGATCCCCGCTATATTGAACACAGCCAGTTGAGCCTGTTGCGCCAGCGAGTCTATGGGCTCTGCCTGGGTTATGAAGATCTGAACGACCATCAGACACTACGCACCGACCCGGCCCTACAGAGCTCGATCGAACGCGAGGAGGTACTGGGCAGCCAGTCGACACTTTGTCGGCTGGAGAACCGGGTCGATCGCCGGGTTGCCGTTGATGTCTACAACCTACTGCTCGAGCAGTTCATTGCCTCATATGATGCACCACCCGATGAGCTGATCCTGGATTTCGACGCCACGGATGATCCGGTGCATGGCCGCCAGGAAGGCCGCTTCTTTCACGGCTACTACGATCACTACTGCTTCCTGCCCCTGTATGTCTTTTGTGGCGATCAACTGCTGGTGAGTTATCTGCGGCCCAGCCGGATCGATGCGCCCAAGCATGCCTGGGCAATTCTGGCGCTGTTGGTCAAACGCCTGCGCCGGGCTTGGCCTGAAGTGCGTATCATCTTTCGGGGCGATAGCGGCTTTTGCCGTCACCACATGCTCAGCTGGTGCGAGCGCAACGCTGTGGGCTATATCGTGGGCATCGCCAAGAATGACGCCTTGCTGCGGTGTATCCGTGAGCCCATGCAGTGGGTTGAGGAACTGGCGAAGCGAACCGGCATGAAGATGCGGGAATTCTTTCAGTTTCACTATGCCGCCAGCACCTGGAAGACGCGTCGCAAGGTGATCGCCAAACTGGAGGTCACCGACAAGGGGCCAAATCCACGCTTCATCGTCACCAACCTGGCCGGCGACAAACAGCGCCTTTACGATGACCTCTACTGCGCCCGTGGTGACATGGAGAACCGAATCAAGGAGCAGCAACTGGGGCTGTTCGCCGATCGCACCAGCGCGCATTACTGGTGGGCCAATCAGTTTCGTCTACTGCTGTCCAGTCTGGCCTATGTGCTGATGGAGGCCATCCGGCGCCTCGCGCTGAAGGGCACGGAACTGGCGCGTGCACAGATGACCACGATCCGGCTCAAACTGTTCAAGATCGGGGCGGTCATCATTCGCAACACGCGACGGATCCGCTTCCTGCTCTCCAGCACCTATCCCTATCAGGCGCTGTTTTTCCAGGTGGCGGCACGACTCAAGCCGGGATAGCCCGGCAGAGTGCTGCCCCGGCACGTTGATCAACAATGGGGGTAAGGGGGAGTCTGCCCGGAGGGTGGAAAATCAGGGCTTGATAGAGGTTTGGTTCCCAGTGAGGGCAAACCATCCAAGCTTGGCCATATCACCGGCTAAATTTAAAAACGGATGAAACATGCGGGTTATGCCGGTCTGGATTCCGGCAATTATTGGCTGGGGCATCTATCGTTTGCCTACGACTATATAGTCCCCAGCCACATCATCGCCTCATTCGGAGATTATGCGGGGGATCAGAGGCAGTTCGGCGTGCTTGGCAACAGCCCGGACCCCGCCGAGGTCATCGTCTCAAATGGCCTGGTCAAATACGACCTGGTCAGCTACGAATACTACGACGGCGACCTGACCTGGGACCGACTGAGTTTCACCCGCGGCCTAACCATGGGCAACTATCCATTCATCGATGCCGTGGTGCTCGTGCAGCTTATCGAAGCGAGGCGGCTGAAGGTCGAGATTTTTTATGGGCAAACCTCCTCCGATGTGAACGGTTTTACCGATGATGCAAAATTCTACCTGATTACTCATGAGGCTCAGCTATTGAGCCTGTGGTGCAAGCATAATGGAACCTACTGAATAAAAGAGGATTTCATCATGCCGAGAAATACTATTCAATTTCAAAAAGGTCTTGGTTTGCACGATTTTCTGGAACAATATGGGACCGAGGATCAGTGTCGACAGGCATTGTATGATTTGCGCTGGCCGACGGGCTATGTCTGCCCTGAGTGCGGCAACACAACAGGCTGTGAACTCAAAAAGCGTCAGATATATCAATGTCACAAGTGCCATCACCAGACTTCCCTGACCGCCGGCAGCATCTTCCATGGCACCAAGCTGCCGCTGAGAACGTGGTTTCTTGCGATCTATCTGTTGACCCAACGCAAGAAAAGTATCTCGGCGCTGCAACTTTCCCGCGAAATCGGGGTGAACTACAATACGGCCTGGCGACTCAAGCATAAGTTGATGCAGGTGATGATGGAACGTGAGCGTGGAAAAAAACTGGCCGGTCGCATCGAATTGGATGATGCTTATCTCGGAGGCGAGCAAGCCGGTAAGCGTGGTCGTGGGTCGCGCAACAAAATCCCTTTCGTAGCTGCTGTTGAGACGACGCGGGACGGCAGGCCCATGAAAATTCAACTGCGTCGTGTAAGGGGCTTCCGCAAACGTGAAATCGCCCGCTACGCCCGCTCCTGCTTGATGCCTGGCAGCGAAGTCTTTACCGATGGGCTTTGGTGCTTTAGTGGCGTGACAACCGCTGATTGCCATCATAACCCCATGGTGACGGGTGGTGGGCGCCAAAGTGTCCAGTATTCGTGCTTCAAATGGGTAAACACGATGTTGGGTAATGTCAAAAACAGTCTGTTGGGTACTTTTCATGCGATTCGAGATAAACATGTGTCGCGTTATCTTGCTGAGTTCGAATATCGGTTTAACCGCCGTTTCGATTTACCCGCCATGATTGAACGATTGCTTTTTGCCGCTCTTCGCACTCCACCTATGCCATATCGCCTCTTGAGAATGGCTGAGGTTTAGGGGTAATCAGGAAATTCTATGTCAGGTAGTCCCGGGGTAACAGGCCGGTTCTTTCACGGCATATGTAGGTGATCTTCACACCATCTCCTTCACCCTATCGACAGACCAGACCTCCGCATCGACTGTCTTCGCAATAAAACGCTTGAAGTCCATTGCCTGACGTCGCGAATGAACCGGTCATGAATAGTGAATAGTCAGTTAAATTTGACTTGTCTATCTGGGCGGTCATTCCTGGTAATATACTCAAGCACATCCTCCATTAAGCTATTTATCGTTCTGTATTGTGCTTGAGGCATGGACAGTATCTCCGTTGCCGTTTGAATATACTCACCTTCAACCAATTCATCACGGCAATTCTCAACAATCGCCTGAGCTGAAGCCGGGGTTGTTTCCAGGTGAAACTGGAGTCCGATAACATGCTTTCCTATCTGGTATGCCTGATTTTTACAGGCCGCGCTTTCTGCAATTCGGATCGCCCCCAAGGGCAAATTGAAGGTTTCTCCATGCCAGTGAAAAACATCTGTTTCCTCTGGAAACTGAAATACTGACGGGTTGTCCGAACCTGCCGCGCGGATTGGAATCCAGCCTATCTCCTTCACTGAATTTGAAAAGACTTCCGCATCCAATGAGCATGCTATCAGTTGCGCCCCCAGGCAAATACCCAATACAAGTTTACCGGACTCAATAACTTTTTTTATGAACTCCTTTTCCCCGACCAACCAGGGAAAGTCCTGATCATCATTGACACTCATCGGTCCGCCCATAATCACGAGCAAGTCAATACGCTCAATCCCGGGTAATTCCTCTGATTCATATAGCCTGGTACTGGTAATCTCATAACCGGCGTGTTTTAACCAGTTTTCGATACTGCCCAGACCTTCAAATGGCACATGTTGTAAATAGTGGGCGCGCATTAATGTTCCTTAGCTATATAGTAAAATCTTGCATTCCGTAATCTGTATTGAATTAGACCAAAGAGCTTGCATCGAGATATACATCATGAATACTGAATGCATATTACCAATACACAGAGTCCGTTTTAATCAGATTATCTGCCCTACAGAACCCTGCCCTGCATACAGGCTGTTAGGGCCTGTTAACACTAATCCAATACACCCTGCTGGGGCTGTTTTTGTGCCCAGCAAGGCAGAATGAGCGTGGTTTATGCTACATGAGCGAATGATAACGCAACTGGGGGCAAAAACAGCCCCAGCCCTTCGGGTTGCGCCCCGAAGGAAGTGCCCTTGGGGTGCGCCCGAAGGAAGTGCCCTTGGGGTACGCCTTGATTGGCGCTTTTTCAGGCACAACAGGGTGTATTGGATTAGTGTTAACAGGCCCTAAGATGAGACCACTTTAAGCCCCACTATACCCGACACAATGAAGAGTAATGATACTATTCTCAGCATATCTCTTGATTCACCGAGCAAAACCATACCCAACACAGCCACTCCTACTGCACCAATCCCCGTCCAGACTGCATATGCTGTACCCACTGGTATAGTCTTCATTGCAAGCGACAGCAGCCAAAAACTAATGGCCATTGCAAAGATTGTAAGCAATGAAGGAACAGGCTTTGTAAACCCTGCGGTATACTTGAGACCAATTGCCCATCCGCATTCGAACAATCCGGCCACGATCAGATATATCCACGCCATTTTTATACCCATTACTATTTTTTTATACTCGTAATGCCTTGTAACACAGGTCTGCCTGAGAGCAATGCATGCAGATTCGATGAATGCATTGATCATGTGTCATGTTCGAAAAAAGAAACAAATGAATCAGAATCTGTTTTGACTGTTTGATCGTTTTGCAGATTATTTTATTTCTATAAAATCAATACTCATACTCCTCAACAATGAATGCTGTAGAGTTTGAATGATCGATGAAATTTCTCTCATCATCCAGCAAAGCAGCACCTAATTTCTGCCCCTCGGGCGAACTCATTCCTTCGATGAGCGCCTTTTCCGATTCAAGCCACACTTCAGCAATGCCGTCATATTCAGGCATCATCCCTCTTGATGTTCTGAGAACCTCATTCAATGGCGTATCCAATACTTGTGATTGTACCTATTTTTTTGCGCCCATTGCATCAGTATTACTCATAAAGAGGGGTCCATGCTTATTCATCCTATAAACCTTGAAATCTACCCGCGTCATATCGGGATACCGTGTTAAACGCATAACAAATTTAATCATCTTTCTTCACTCCTTGGATAGAATTCAGTATGTTGCCCGGATCTCGCTTAACTGATAAAAATATGCAATGCGTTTTTTGCTTCGTTACCACACACATGTCAGGTACCATACATTTACTGTTCTATCAATGACACACTTGCGAAAACTGATACTTATTCTATCTATTTTCTTGACCTGTCATGCAGGCAAGAGTGCCGTCGCTGACACCTTGGACCATGCCCTCACTCCTACCTATGAAGTATGGCCAATCGGTTGGGTCCGCAAGTTTGAAGGCACAACGGTGATTGAAGTGGATGAGGCGTACCTACCGGCACTTCTGGGTCTTGACCGGTTCGACGCCATCTGGGTGCTCTACTGGTTTGATCGCAACGACACGCCCAGGCAGCGCAAGATTCTGCAGGTACATCCCAAAGGCGACCCGGACAACCCATTGCGTGGCGTGTTCGCCACCCAGGCACCGGTCAGGCCTAACCTGATTGCTTTGAGCCGATGCCGCATCCTGTCAATCCAAGGTAACCGGATCGAGATCGATGGTATCGACGCCTTTCCGGATACCCCGGTGCTCGACATCAAGCCCTAGTCGTAGAATATCCCGGACAAGGCCGACAAATGTCATTGCGCGATCAAGGGGAAATCTGGTCTATTGCGGGGTGATGCTGTAAGGTATCGTCTGGCATGGTGACTTTCGTCTCTATTAATAGTCGGGATCGTTATTTTTAATCCGTACTTATGCCATACCCTTATGCATTACTTTCACTAATCACATCTGAATAATGTGACGATCGATTTATTCATAATGGGTGGAACTTGACTCTGAAATCAAAGTCATCTCTCATGTCGCCGAACAAATCCCGGGCAGACTTTATGAGATTTATACTCACATTTATGTATTGGGCACCCAGTGAATCGCGCATGGATGTAACCTTATGTTAAAGAAACTGGTTTTCACGTTGATAGGTCTGGCCATCCTGATTGGCGTACCGACCCTTATCAAGTTGAAACAATTCGAAACCATGGGTGCGGCACAGATGGAGATGCCCCCCGAGACGGTAACCTCAGATCAGGTCCGCAGCCAGCGTTGGCCTAACACGGTGAGTGCAACCGGTTCGATGGTCGCGGTTCAGGGGGTAATCGTCACCGCCGAACTGGGCGGCAAGATCGAAGAGATCGCCTTCGAATCGGGTGATCGAGTCAAGCAGGACGATCTGCTGGTCCGTATCGACGTCTCCGCAGAGCGGGCACAGCTCCGCTCAGCTGAGGCTGCAGCCAAACTGGCGCGTATCAACCTGGATCGTAGCCGGGATCTGCGCGCCAACAAGACCGTCTCTCAGGCCGATCTCGATACCGCCGAGGCCAACTTCAAGCAGGCCACCGCCCAGGTTGACAATGTGCGCGCCACCATTGCCAAAAAGACGCTGCGCGCCCCCTTTGCCGGTCAGCTGGGACTGCGCCAGGTCAATCTGGGACAGATCGTCGAGCAGGGCACGCCTGTTGTGACCTTGCAAACCGTCGATCCGATCTATGTTGACTTCTCATTGCCTCAGCAGCAATTCTCCATCCTGAAACCCGGCACCGAGGTACAGGTGACAACCGATGCGGCCCCCGAAAAGGTCTTCAACGGCAGGATCATCGCCGTGAATCCCGAGATCGATCAAATGACACGCAGCGTGCGCGTCAGGGCAACCCTGTCCAATCAGAGCGAACTGCTGCGTCCAGGCATGTTTGCCAACGTGGAGGTGATGCTGTCGGATGATGAGGAAGTGCTCGCCATCCCCGCCACCGCGGTGCTCTATGCACCCTACGGCGATACCGTATTTGTCATCGACGAGCTCGAGGATGAAAAGAGCGGTGAAAAACAGCTCGTGCTGCGTCAGCAGGTGATTCGCCTTGGCGCCACCCGGGGCGATTTCGTTGCCGTGGTGACGGGGCTCGAGGAGGAGGAAAAGGTGGTCACCAGCGGTGTCTTCAAGCTGCGGCCGAAGATGGCGGTAATCGTCGACAACACCCTGGCGCCCGAAGCGAAGATGGAGCCCACCCCCGAGAATGAGTAAATCCATCCAACGCTATGACGATGCGCCGTAAAACTTTGAGCAAGGAACTTTGATATGGCAAGGATGAAGGCCTTTACCGATCTGTTCATCCAGCGGCCGGTGGTTGCGATCGTGCTCAATCTGTTGATCGTCATAGCCGGTTTTCAGGCCTGGAACAGTCTCAACATCCGGCAATATCCGCGCAGCGACAACGCCACGGTCAATATCTCCACCGTCTATGTTGGCGCCAGCGCGGAGCTGGTGCGCGGTTTCATCACCACCCCGCTGGAGCAGGCCATCGCTTCGGCCGACGGTATCGACTATATCGAATCGAAAAGCCTTCAGGGCTTCTCCATGATCAACGCCCGCCTGAAGCTCAACTACGAGCCTACCAAGGCCCTGGCGGAGATTACCGCCAAGGTGAACCAGGTACGCAACGAACTGCCAGCCGAGGCCCAGGTGCCTGCGATCTCGGTGCAGTCGGCCGATTCGGAGTTCGCCGCAGCCTATATCAGCTTCGCTTCCGATATCCTTTCCCAAGCCGAGATCACCGACTATCTGATCCGTGTCATACAACCACGCCTGGCCGCCGTCGCGGGGGTACAGCGCGCCGAGATATTCGGCGCCCGCACCTTCGCCATGCGCATCTGGCTGAAACCGGACAAGATGGCCGCCTACCACGTCAGCCCGGCACAGGTGCGCCAGGCACTGGCCGCCAACAATTTTCTTGCCGCCGTCGGCAGCACCAAGGGTTCTCTGGTCCAGGTCACCCTGACGGCCAACACGGATCTTCACACGGTGGAAGAGTTCGAACACCTGGTGATCCGGCAGCAGGACGACGCCATTGTTCGCCTGAAGGATATCGCCGAGGTCACCCTCGGTGCCGAAGATTACGACACCACGGTCAGCTACCTGGGCCAGACCGCCGTCTTCATGGGCATCTTTCCCCTGCCCACCGCCAACACCATCGATGTCATCAAACGGGTGCGCACGGAGATCGATGCCATATCCCGCGACCTGCCGACTGGCCTCGAGGTGGAGCTCGGCTACGACGCCTCTGAATATATCGCCAATGCCATCACCGAGGTCACCAAGACCCTGGGCGACACCCTGATGATCGTCATCGTTGTCATCTTCCTCTTCATGGGCTCGATGCGTTCCGCCCTGGTGCCGATGTTCGCGATACCGGTTTCGCTGATCGGCAGCATCTTTCTGATGCAGATTTTCGGCTTCTCCCTCAACCTGCTCACCCTGCTGGCCATCGTACTCTCCGTCGGCCTGGTGGTGGACGACGCCATAGTCATGGTGGAAAACATCGAGCGCCATCTGCGGGAGGGTCGCAGTAAACGGGAGGCGGCCCTGCTCGGCGCACGCGAGCTGGTGGGACCCGTCATCGCCATGACCATCACCCTGGCGGCGGTCTATATACCGATTGCCATGCAGGGGGGGCTTACCGGCGCTCTGTTTCGCGAGTTCGCCCTTACCCTGGCCGGCACCGTCACCATCTCCGGCTTCGTCGCACTGACTCTTTCGCCGATGATGTCCTCCCACATGCTGCGTAGTGCCGCGGACGAGGAGAAGGGTTTCACCGGTTGGGTCAATCACCACTTCGATCGCATGCGACTGGCCTACGGCCGACTGATCGACAACACCCTGGACGCCCGCCCCTTCGTCTATGTGATATGGCTCGCTGTCGCCGCGGCGGCCTTTCCCCTCTACAACATGTCGCCCAAGGAGCTGGCGCCCGGCGAGGATCAGAGTGTTATCTTCGGCGTGATCAACGCATCGGCCAACGCCACAGCCAATCAGAAGGAGTTTTACGGCAAGGCCGTCGAGCAGGCTTTCCTGAGTACGGAGGAGGTGGATCTCACCTTTCAGATCCTGCTCGCCCCCTCGGTCGGCGCCCTCTACGATACCGACGGCTTCTCCGGCATGGTGGTCAAGCCATGGCACAATCCACGTGAGCGCACTGTCTTCGAGATCATACCCGAGATTCAGGCCAAGCTGTCGCAGATCCCGGGCTTCCAGATCTTCGCCACCACACCCCCCGCCCTGCCTGGCGGCAGCAACTTCCCCGTCGAGTTCATCATCGCTTCCACCGGGGACGCCAAGCGGCTGCTCGACTTCGCCCAACAGATACAGGGCAAGGCTGCGGAAAGCGGGATGTTCCACTTTCCACCCCTGATCGACCTCAAATACGATCAGCCCCAGGCCCAGGTGGTATTGGACCGTGACAAGATCGGCGCCCTCGGGCTCGATCTGAATCAGGTCGGCAACGACATGGCCGCCGCCCTGGGTGGCGACTACGTCAACCGTTTCAATATCGCGGGGCGCAGTTATAAGGTGATTCCGCAGATCGAGCGCGCCCAGCGGCTCAATCCGGAACAGCTTACCGAGATCTATATCAACGGCCCGCAAGGCGAACTGATCCCGCTGAGCAGCGTGGCACGCATCGAAAACAGTACGGTGCCCCGCTCCCTCAACCGCTTCCAGCAGCTCAACTCGGTGAAGCTCTCAGGCATGACCAATCGTACGCTCGACGAAGCCCTCAGCGTGCTGGAAGAGGCGGCGCGGGAGATCCTGCCGCCCGGCTACACCATCGACTACACCGGTGAGTCGCGCCAACTGCGCCATGAGGGCAACAAGTTCCTGCCCGCCTTTTCCCTGGCCATCGTGATGATCTTCATGGCGCTGGCGGTGCAGTTCAACTCATTCCGCGACCCGCTGATCATCCTCCTGGGTTCAGTGCCGCTGGCGATGTTCGGCGCCCTGATCTTCACCTTCCTGAAGATGCCCAATCCCAACATGCCCTTCTGGACCAGCAGCTGGACCACTACTCTCAATATCTATGCCCAGGTCGGACTGGTGACCCTGGTCGGCCTGATCGCGAAGAACGGCATCCTCATCGTCGAATTCGCCAACAAACTGCAGGAAAGAGGTCTATCAAAGATAGACGCCGTGCGTGAGGCGGCCATGACCCGTCTGCGCCCGGTATTGATGACGACCGTGGCGACGGTTGCCGGTCACTTTCCCCTGATCCTGGTAACCGGCGCCAGCGCCGCAGCACGCAACTCCATCGGCCTGGTACTGGTCGGCGGCATGGCCATCGGTACGCTATTCACCCTTTTCGTGCTGCCGTCGATCTACGTCCTGCTGGCAAAGGAGCATGCGAACGTAGCGTCTGATGAGAAGCCGGCCGGTGAAGCAGCGGCTAATGCAGAGCCAGTACTCAGTGGCAACTAAGTTCTAGGACCTGTTAACACTAACCCGGATATTTCATCCATTTGCCGATACTGGCACGAGGAGAAGGCCGGGACGAGAAACAGGATGATACCGGCTCCAAACGCCCCGATTTCTGGCTGACAGGCACAGCTTCCCCTTACCCCGTTATTTATCAACGTGCCGGGGCAGCACTCATCGCGTGCTATCCTGGCTCCAGCCGTTCGGCCACACTGAAGAACAATGCCTGGTAAGGAAAGACACTGGAGAGCAGGAAGCGGACACGCCGGGTATTGCGTATCACCACCGCACCCACTTTGAGTAGTTTAAGCCGCAGCGTGCCGACCTGGGTCTTGGCCAGTTCTGTACCCTGTAAGGCCAAGCGGCGAATCGCTTCCATCAACACATAGGCCAGGCTCGACAGCAGCAAGCGAAACTGATTGGTCCACCAATGATGTGCACTGGTGCGATCAGCAAACAGCCCCAGCTGTTGTTCCTTGATGCGGTTTTCCATCTCGCCCCGCGCACAATAGACGTCGTCGTAAAGGGTTTGGGCATCGCCGTTGAGGTTGGTGACGACAAATCGGGGATTACGCCCTCGCTCACTCACCTCCAGCTTGGCGATCACCGCGCGTCGACGGCGCCAGCTGCGTGCACCGTAGCGCAGGCCAAGGAAGACGCGTTGCTTCTGTCCGTTGGCCTTGAAGCATTGCTCGACTGCAGTGAAGTCTTCCTCGATCATCCGTTGCAGGCGGTGGTTGCGCGCCAGGCCTACGATGTAGCCAATGCCATGGCGTTCACACCAGCGCAGCATGCGGTGACGACAGAAGCCCGAGTCGGCTCTCAGGATGATCCGCACCGCCGGCCACGCCTGACGCAAGCGTTTGACCAGCAGGGCGAGGATCGCCCACGCATGTTTCGCCCCGTCGATCTTGCTCGGGCGCAAATAGCTGACCAGCAGTTGTTCGCCGCAAAACACGTACAACGGGAGAAAGCAGTAGTTATCGTAGTAACCGTGGAAGAAGCGGCCTTCCTGCAGGCCGTGAACCCGGTCATCGGTGGCGTCGAAGTCCAGGATCAACTCCTCGGGTGGCTCGGCAAACGAGGCGATGAACTGCTCGATCAGGACCTGATGGATCGCGACAGCGGTTGCCCGATCTGACCGATTCTCCAAGCGACAGAGCGTGGGTGAACTGCCCAGTGCCTGATCCTGTTCCACGGCCGTCTGAAAGGCCAAATCTTGTCGCAGACTGTCGTGATCGTTGAGGTCTTCATAGCCCTGGCACAGGGCATAGACCCGCTGGCGTAGTAGAGAAATCTGATCATGTTGCACATAGCGGCCATCGCGTGGATCAGCGAGAGTGTCATTGACGGCTTCAAGCAATCCCAGCCGTCGGTCCGCTTGTCGTAGCAACAACACGCCGCCATCACTGCTGATATCACCACCGGAAAAATCCGCTTCAACCTGGCGGCGTTTTACCGCTGGAAAAGCAAAACGACCTTGGGTACATTCTGTCACAGGCAAAACCTCGTTCAATTTCAGCCTAAGTAACTGAATTCTATTGAACTACACGGGTTTTACCCTCTTTATTTGTGAAATATTCGGGCTAATCCAATGCACCCTGTTGTGCCTGAAAAAGTGCCAATCAAGGCGCACCCCAAGGGCACTTCCTTCGGGGCGCACCCCAAGGGCACTTCCTTCGGGGCGCACCCCAAGGGCACTTCCTTCGGGGCGCGAGGAGAGAGGTTTGGTCACTCCAAATGAACGACGAGCAACGCCGAGTCGGCTATAAACAGTGATCGAGCCTGATAGGTGAAGAGGGGTGAAGGCTCGATAACGAGATAGCTCAAAGCCCCCACACCAATGATAGATTGTACTTGAAATCGCTCCTCTCGGTACCGGGGGCGGCCAGGGAGTCGTACTCGTTGATCAAACCGATCTTCATTGCCAGTGTTCCCTGTTCCGCCATGGCCATCTTCCAGTTGAAGGCGCTAATATTACGGTATTCACCGTGCTCCTCCAGGCTCGGATAGAAGGTGGTCTTGAAGTCCACCGATTCCCGTTCGGAGATAGTCCAGGCCGCTTCCAACCCAAGGGTTGCTTCCTGGGTGAATTTCTCATCGATACCGCCGTAGGTCTTGTTGCCACCAAGACCGGCACGGCCAATCAGGTGCCAGGCATCGTCATGGCTAAACACATAACCGACACCACCCGAGCCTGACAGCCGATAGTCCCAATCCTTGAACTCGTCCCAATCGTAGCGACCCTGTGCAAAGGCGAACCAGGGGCTGTCATGCCAATACCAATCCTTCAGCAGATCGGCAAAAAACTGATTCCGCGAGTCCTCACCGTCGCTCTTTGCCTTGTCATAGGCGGTTACGAGTTTCCAGGCATGATTCGTGTTTTTATAACCGCCGCTATAACCTGCATGGACATTGATCGATTCGGAGTTCCCCGTAGCGCCGTTGAGACCCGCTTCCAATTCATGCTTCCACCTCACCTCCTCAGCAAACAGGGAGGTGGAGATTGCGGTGAGAGAGCAAAGTGCCAGTATAGTAAATCGATGCCTGTCAGACATATGCGAGAACTGTTCCGATTTATTATCGATATTTTAGGGCCTGTCAATACGACGACAGTCTATCAGATTCAGGCATCAGATCGTCAAAAAAAACGGGGACAGACAATAGACTATGCAGTCTGCATGAAGACCCACGAATCCCCCCCTTTATGAACTCAAATTCAGAGCATCAAACTCAATACACAAGCATGCCCGGTTGTCCTTTAAAATCGCTTCAACCCTCCATTGGATACGCTTCTACTACATCGCCGGCAAAGTCATGATAGGCTCCGACCTGCTTGGCGATGGAATCCGGAAAGGCATGTGCGGCCATATCCGTCGCTATTGGCCCGGGTGTACGCTGACCACCAGAGTACCCTGCTCCTTGAGAACGTCTCGAAAGCGATGCGTGTTTTCCGGGAACACGGCTATGCCGGCACGTCCTTACATTTTTTTACTGCTTTTTTATTTCCAGGACAGATACACTCTTGCCACCAATTTCATGTACAACAATGCGGTTATTGTTTGTATCTGCAATAAACAATGTCTTGTCATGCAGTGCCAGGCCACCTGGCTCATTCAACTGAAACTGGCCGTTTACGGTACTGAGAAAACCCGGCCTGCCATCGCCTAGTATCGATTTAACCACATCCTTCACGAGATCAACGATTTTGATTTTATGATTATATGTGTCCGCCAGGATGACCGAATGATCACCATCCACTGCAATGCCCAACACGTGTTGCAGTTTCGCTTCACGCAATCTTCCATCCACATCACCGAAATCGAACAATCCCTTGCCCACCAATGTCTCCACGACTTCGTCTTTCAGGTGAATGCGCCTAATCGCCGAGGCTTCTGAATCAGCAATATATAACCAGTCTCCGAAAAGACTCAAACCACTTGGCTGGCTGAACGTGGCTTTTTCGATATCTCCATCAGCGATACCTTCACGTCCTGATCCCGCGAAATGAATGAGTTGTTTTGATGCGGTATTGTAAACCCAGATCTGGTGGCTGCCCGCCATTGCGATGAAGAGTCGATCATCCCTGAGCGCCAGCGCCCAAGGTGACGCCATACCAATCGATGTAGCCTTATAATAGCCTTCACGTTTTCTTTCCAAGGCACCATTACCTGCAACGGTCGTCACTGTTTTTTCTATCAGGTCAATGTATCGTATGGTGTGATTCCCCGTATCGGCGACATAGATTCCGTTGCTGTCAAAGACAAGACCTTGAGGCATGTTGAATCTAGCCCGGTTAAAACCGCCGTCTTCGTTTCCAGCCTCTTCCATCCCAATGACATGCTGTGTATGTCCCTGATGATCTGTCACAAGAATCCGATTATGTAGCGTATCACTTATAGCCAGCTGGGTGTCGGAAACCGCAATCTTACCAGGCGCAGCCAAGGGAGTTGGTTTACTGTTCTCACGTTCCAGTCGTAGAGGAATTGGAGTGAGGTTAAGGATATTCTTGTGCTGTTCGAGCAGTTCAGTGATTTTGTTATCTATCGGCTGGTATTTTCCTTCACCCGTCACCCGTCCCAGTACTTCTCCGGCAGGATCGATAAATACCCGGGTGGGCCATGCACGCATGCCATAATAACCTGCCAACAGAGAGTCGACATCGTTGACGACGGGATGGTCGACACCATACCTGATTACAATACTCCTGAGTGTATCGAGATTCTTTTCATTGTCGAATTTCGGCGTATGCACACCAATAACCAAGAGCTGATCACCATACTTTTTTTCCAGCTTCTTCAAGTCAGCCAGCACATGAACGCAGTTGATACACCCGTAAGTCCAAAAGTCCAGAATAACGACCTTTCCCAGCATGTCGTCAAATGTCAGAGGCCTCTCAACGTTCAACCATGCCATGCCTGGCGCAAACTCCGCGCTGGTATCGACAAGATCTCTCTGAAATTCATCACTCTGCCCGCGATCCGCAGTCTCTGAAGAGCAGCCGTTAAAGCTCATGAGCACTAATAGAAACAGCGACCATTGCAACCTGCGATATATAAATAACGGATTGCCACTGTCAATCATTTACTTTATTGCCCTGAATAGCCATTCCCGGCTACAAGTAGAGCATAGGGAGCCTGATATGTCTTTAGCTGGTTATAAGATGTTATGAATTCTTTATATTTTGAGAAGACCCCATAATTACCTTATAAACGGCGCCCTATTCCATGACTTGATAAAGGTTATTATGATGGTTGACTTGAGCGCAGATTCTGCAATGTGTTTGCGATCGCGAGCCGCTTTCTACCGGCATATGCGCCTGGTTGCCACAGCACGAACATGTTATAGGCGCTAAGATAAGATCCTGTTTATCCAATTGCGACCACTGCATGACCGATATGGCTTGTGCATTGCATATATCCTGACAGATACCACAGCCGGTACATGCCTGCGGCTCCATTCGGTAAAACATCTGTTGACTGTTTTCAGTGAATATTAGTGCACCATGGGGACAGATCCTGATACAGGCATCGCAGCCATTGCATTTAAAGGCATCAATTTGCGGCACATACGGCCAAATTGAAGGCCCACCTCTCTCAGGCAACAACTCTCCTGGTGGTGGAAACTCATCAGCTTCCTCTTCATACAGCTTGAATATGGCTGATGCGGCCTGAATGCCGCCATCGATCATTCCCCTTAAAAATCCTCTGCGACTAAGCTTGGATGCCGCGTCATCAGCAATCAGAATCGAACTGATACGCAGCCACTTATTGCCACTCAACAGGCGATACCCGATAGTTGTATTCAAATCATCGGAAAGTGCCGGATTGATCCGGTCGGCTCTTTCAAAGAACGTTTCCCCACTGTTGCGGTGACACTCTGAGCAATTGCCCGTTGCCACTAGCCACTCAGAATATCCAAGCCGATACAACTTTAGAATATCGTGTATACCGATGAGATGGACACAGGGGATGATGCCTTTCTGCCGGGTAAACCCCACCTCTTCACAGGCACACAACGCGATCTTCCCATGTTTCCATTCACCAATAAGAATCTCATATTGAAATGAGATCGCCCCTTCAGGACAAACAGGCGCACACAAACCGCACCCATCACAGAGTATGGTGTCGAGTTGCAACGCATCATCATCCAAGGACCATGCACGCTGTGGACAGGCATCCACGCATGATGAACAGCTCGCCAACTCTACCCTTGTATGGACACAACGCCCTGAAATCACATCCGGCAATCTCTCTTCTTGTCGGATACGTTCGAACAGTTCTTTGAAGTGAACCATTAGCCTGATAAAAAGATGCAGCTTGATATTCTATTTTTTGAGGCTTCTTGGACCCGCAGCAACTTCCGCAAGAGTGCCTTGCGAGTTGAAAACCAACAGTGTTGCAAGGGATGATGCGGCCACCCAATGTCTTTTATCCAATTTCATTCGATACTCTCCTAAGGCATATTTCTTGACCAGACCGGAACCTAGACTGCTGGGCCCATACCAGGCATGTAACAGAGAGAAACCTCTTCTTTGGGTGCATTGGGCTTCATTCTTTCTTCTATCTCCTCCCTTGACGGCCTGGGCTGATCGATCACTATTGCCAAAAGATCCCGCAACTCCTCGCAATAGGCGGACGTCAATAAGCCCACAGCGGCAAAATATGGGGTTGCACACCGGTTTGCCACCCGATTGGAGAATTCACCCAACCAGCGCAACAGATGTTCGTCCATAAATCTTGCCGCATCCTTGAGATGCTTTTCTGACTCGGAAATCGAGAAAAGGTGGGAAACAAACTGAAGTTGCAAAACCAGATCATCATCAGGCCTGATACGCCAGTTTTCCACCATGAGACCATAGATCTCATACCAGGCCCTTACCTGAAACATACTCTCTTGACAGGTAAGTTGTTCTTCATCCAGCCAGACCGATTCCAGCGGTGATGCCTGCAGGCTATGGTTCAAATAGATGTCGGCGTAATCTGCCGCCAACAGATCGAGAAAGTCATCATCGAATCTATCGGGCAACGACTCAACCACTCGCCCCATCAAGTCAATCGCATTGTTCCCCTCTTGTGTGACCAGTTTCAATCCCATGGAGTACGGAAAGTTACAGTCACGTAAAGCCTCGAGAATTTTGCAGTCCGGCTCTTTCACATGCAGCAGAGCAAGCATCTCCAGATCATCGGCAACCGCCTGATAGAAGGTCTGTAACAGTTTAACGCTCGACTTGTCGCGCAGGTCCAACGGTTTCCCCATCACTTGACCTTCCCTTTGCTGTGAGCGACAAAGCCTATTGAGGGCTTGGTCAACTCGATGTTCGACATGTTCTTTACCTGTCGGGATACCTTGTCATTGGGACCAATCGCCACTGTATCCAATGCGCCATTCCAGATCGATTCTATTGGACCAATATCCAAAACACGCATCATACAGGCCATGACACAGTAGGGTTTTCGGCCCGCCTCGATCTCATCCACACACATGTTGCACTTCTTGACGATGCTATCACTTGGATCAAATTGAGGCGCACCGAAGGGACAGGCAGCTTCACAACGCCGGCAGCCGATACATAGGGTAGAGTCGATATCGACAATGCCATCCTTCTTACGTTTGAAGAGTGCACCGGTGGGGCAAGTCGGCAGACAGGCAGGCGATTCACAGTGGTTGCAGGACATATTGACCTTATAGGCAAACACATCCGGGTACTTTCCACCCTCTATATATTGTACACGCCTGAACCTTGGTCCGGCTGCTAATCCATTTTTATCCTTACAGGCTATTTCACAGGCCCGACAGCCAATGCAATCAACATTATTATGTATAAATCCCAACTGCACGTCGGGAACCACTGGCGTATAAGTTTGGCGCTTACGGCGTTTTACCGCTTCCTTTATCCTGGCCTTCTCTTTTTTAACAGCCATTAGTCTCTCCTCCAAGATTAAAGGTCACGCCTGAAAACATGGGCACGAGAAGTTGCCAGTTTGTCCCAGCCAGGTCGATGTTCAAGCTCCGTCTTTTTGATATCGCACAACACGGTGTTGTATGCGAATGCCCCCGCCGGACTAGGCTCATCCAATGTCAGCATGTCCGGATTACCTGCCCTGTCCACACCGTTTTCATCCAGGTCAATCCACACCCCCTCATGCAGCACAGCCACACCTGGCATGCATCGTTCAGTCGCATAGACCGGCACCACAACCTTGCCGCGATCGTTCCAAATCTCGACTGTATCACCGGTTTTGATGCCCAGTTTTTTTGCATCGGAGGCATTCATGGTCACTTCCTGCTCATAGGTCTCACGCAGCCAACTGCAGTTATTGAAGATAGAATGCGTCCGCCATCGTGGGTGAGGAGAAATAAGATGAAACGGATATTTAGCTGTCTTGGGACTGTTCAATGACTCCCACGGCTCGATCCACTTCGGTATGTAGGGTATTTCATAACCGTACATGGTCCGTTTCCAGTCGGTGATCTGCGCCAGCTGTGTGGCGAGAATCTCAATCTTGCCGGAGGGAGTCTGGAACGGTGTGCCGTTCTCTATTTGATCCCTGAACGCTACGTGTGGTTGGTCGAATGTAAACTTGTAGACGCCTCTCTGCTTGAACTCTTCCCAGGACATATCCACATGCTGATGATGCATGACCTTTTGTTCCCACCACTCTCTCAGGTAGGCCTCGTCCACATGGTCATTGATATGGAAATAGTCACGATTCGCCTTTGGATTGAATGCCTGGCCGAAGACATCGCCACCGATTCGATAGGCCAGTTCAGTGAAGACCTGGAAATCGGTCTTCGACTCACCCATAGGCTCGATGACTTTCGGGCGGTGAATGTAGTAATGGCCTTTGTACCAAGGCAACGCCACATCGTGCCGTTCGAAGTGGGTTGCAATGGGCAGTAGAATATCGGCATAGAGGCCGGAAGGCGTTATGGTCGAATCCATGCAAACCACAAGCTCCAGCTTATTGATCGCCTCAATCTCTTTATTGATATTAGTCAGTTGATTGAACCAATCGGATCCCTGCCAAAAGATACCCTTGATATTGGGTATCTGCCCGTCTGTATTGTCATCCCTCTGCCAAAGGCCTATCTCCTCGCGTTTTACATTAGGGTAGTTGAGCACACAATGCGCCCAACGGTCCGATTTAATGGACTGAAACCAGATATTGGAATATTGATCATAGGGATAGGCCACAGCTTCGGCATGCCAGGCCTTGCCGACACCTTCGGCGCAACCGCCTAGATTACCGATATTGCCGGTCATCGCCTGGAGCGCTGCCGCCATACGATTGTACTGTTCACCGTAGGCGTTTCTGCCTGGTGACCAGGATGCCTTCAGCGCAGCAGGCTTCGTCCTGGCGTACATATCCGCCAATTTGACAATATCCTTCGCCGGCACACCGCAGATCTTGGACGCCCACTCCGGTGTCTTTGCCTCACCGTCATATTTGCCCAGGATATAATCTTTGAAATTTTCCTTATCCTTCGCCCATTCCGGCATGGTCCCCGCATCCATGCCCTGACAGAATTGATCGATGAAGGCTTGATCATGCAGATTATTTGTAAAGATGTAGTGGGCCATGCCCGCCATCATTGCCGCATCGGTATTCGGGCGGATGGGTATCCACCAGGCATCGTAGGCGGCGGCGGAGTCGGTATACTGCGGATCAACCAACACAAACTTACACCCGCGCTGTTTTGCCATGCGCATATACATGAAGGTATTGCCGCCGTGGAAGGTATAAGCGGGATTCCAACCCCACATGATCATTAGTTTAGAGTGAGCGAAAGCATCGTCTTCATTCCCATCCTCGATGGTGCCGAAGGTCATACGCGAACTGAAGGTGGTGCCTTGATAGGAGGGCACCGACCAGGAACTGGTGCGGCAGCCAAACATTCCGAGGAAGCGACCCATCAAGCCCTCAATCTGGTCGGACTTGTGTAACACCCCATAAGAAGCGCCGGCATAACTCTGATCCACCAAGGCAGTGGGACCATAGGTATTTTTAAGGTGGACCATCTTGTTGGCCACAAAATCAAGGGCCTCATCCCATGAAATGCGCTTGAATTTCCCTTCACCCCGCTCGCCCACACGCATCATCGGGTAGAGCAGCCGTTCCGCCGAATAGAGCCGTTGGCGATAGGAACGTCCCCGCAGGCAGGCCCTCAGTTGCGGCTCATCATTATCGTCCTTTCCGAAATAACCGCCACGCTGATACCGTCCATCGTCAGTCGAAAGGCGCACGATGACATCCTTCCATTTATGTGCGACAAGCATATGGCGCGAACCGCAGTTATGCGCGCAACTGGTCACCACCGTCTCGAGTTGATCGTCGGTCGGATAGGGTTCGTAGGCAAACGCCTTGGCCTCTTTTGCGGTCTTCAATTCCACCAAGCCTCCGGCAGCCAAAGTCGCACTTCCTGCCGCAGCAGACTTCAGAAATGAACGCCTGGAGAGATTCAAGCGCTCATGTAGATTCTTTTTTAGATTATCGATACTCATCAGTACCTCGTTGTCGGCAATTGACTATTTCGCAGCCTGCTGATTCTTAATGCGGAACCTGGGTTCCGATTCGGTCGGCCTGTCTTTGGCCCACTCCGGGGTGGTGCTCGACATACCTTTCCAGGCATGTCGGGGATAGGGATAGGCAATGCGGTACCACTGCCGCCCGCCATGACAGCCATAGCATATGTCCGGATCCTTTTTGGCCGCGGCCTCGATGGCCTCCGCTTTCAAGAAATTGACCTGATGACGATTGGTGCGGATATTGGCGTGACAGAGCAAACAGTCGTTTTGAAAGAGCGCTCTCGACTCCGGCCAGGGCTTCGGCAAGCCCATCAATTTATAGGGGTTTTTCCCATGGCACATCAGACAAATCTCGGGATTCACCGACTTACGCAGAGTCTTTTCCCGATTCGAATGATCCGGGGGTATCGTTGCTTCTTCCCTTAAGTCGTTTCCCTGATGGCAGGTATTGCATTTCAAGTCCATCAGCTCCTGGGCCAGGGGCGTCACCAAGTGCCGACGATGGAAGGTATCCTGTTCACCCTCATAGGTCGATAAGGTCTGATACCAGGCCAATACCTCGGAAGCCTTAACACCGGCAGGTGACTGATAAAGCAGCTTCCTGTTTGTAATCTCTTGATGGCAACTGAGGCACTGCTCATCGTCTGCATTATCAATATAGGGCTTCGTGTGGATGGGGTGCCAACTAGCTCGGTCATAGTCCTTGACTGTAATATCACGGGCAAAAACCTGACCGATGGTGAGTAACGCCATCGACAGTAGCAACGGAATAAGGAGCCTGATACCCAAAGTCATTTCATCTCCCTCATCTGAAGCGATCAGATATTCTTTCAATAGGGGAATTTACTTAAGAAGAGGGCGCTTCCCTGCGCCCTTGACATCCTTGAATTACATCCTATTCACAAAGCGGACAGAGCCGATTAGCGCCAGCCACTCATGCCGGACATGCCGCCCATGCCGGACATTCCTGACATACCGCCCATGCCGGACATTCCTGACATACCGCCCATGCCGGACATACCGCTCATGCCACCCATGCCGGACATACCGCTAGCCGGATAGAAAAAGATCTGTCCCTGTGGGGTGATCTTGAAATAGCCGGACATGCCGGACATGCCGCCCATGCCGGACATACCGCTCATGCCGCCCATGCCGGACATTCCTGACATACCGCCCATGCCACCCATGCCGGACATTCCTGACATACCGCCCATGCCACCCATGCCGGACATTCCTGACATACCGCCCATGCCACCCATACCGGACATTCCTGACATACCGCCCATGCCACCCATACCGGACATGCCGCCCATACCGCTCATTCCAGACATACCGCTTGGCACCCAGACCCACTGGCCGCCCATGCCTGACATCCCGGACATGCCGCCCATACCTGACATGCCGCCCATGCCGGACATACCGCTCATGCCGCCCATGCCGGACATACCGCCCATGCCGGACATACCGCTCATGCCGCCCATACCGGACATCCCGCTCATGCCGCCCATGCCGGACATACCGCTCATGCCGCCCATGCCGGACATACCGCTCATGCCACTAGCCGGATAGAAGAAGATCTGTCCCTGTGGAGTGATCTTGAAATAGCCGGACATGCCGGACATGCCACCCATGCCGCTCATGCCGGACATACCACCCATGCCGCTCATACCTGACATGCCGCCCATACCTGACATGCCGCCCATGCCCGACATACCGCCCATGCCCGACATACCGCCCATGCCCGACATACCACCCATGCCCGACATACCGCCCATGCCCGACATGCCGCCCATGCCCGACATACCGTCCATTCCTGACATGCCATACATGCCGGCGGACGCCAATGGGGCAACAGCCAACGCCACAGCCATCCCCATAGCTTTAATCACTCCTTTCAAACTTGGCATTCGAATCTTTTTCATAATTTTTCGCCTCACGTTGTAGTAAATAATTTCTCCCAGACCGGGGCCGTTTGCCGCCCACCTGCCTGAACCGGCAGATGGCGCTGACCCCCTATTAACACCAACTTTACCGATGCCATTTTCGAATATCGTATCGGCCCTTCATGCCTGGCTGATTGAAAGGCGTGTACCAGTGCCCTTGGTTATCAAGGAAGTAGAGACTCTTTGGATAGGGTTGGCGCACACCACTCAAGGCGGATTGATACCAGGCCCTGTCATGCTTCACCCATTCGATGACAGGCGCATCAACAGGTCGTTTGGAAGGTTCTACACCGGCAATTGGATAGTCAGCCATCAGCTGTGAAGACAACAGCATCGAAGCGCCACAGCCAGCGAGCAGAAACAATCGCATTCCAACACCCTCCTCGATTTATCTTTAGTATCAGTACAGGTTGGCACCACAAATCCAAGCAACAGCTGTGCCACTGTGCTGGTTTGATCTCTTTTCCCTTGTTTTACAATGATTTTTTCACCGGCGCCTATACATACGTGCCGGGCGGGATATCGGATAGCCTGACGTTCTGTCAGGCTGATTGAAGTTGATACTTTGCCTGTCTCACGGATGCGGCCGGAAGATTTTAATGAGTGTGGAATTTAAGTCATATTTTTCATTCAGTTAGAAATAATTTTCAACTGACTACAGTAATGGTTAATGTCATTGCGCTTGACTGACATTTCGTCATACAAGGTATAACTGATGCTTGCATCCGTCATATCACAGAGTGGAGGTCAATAGAGACCTCCACCCGCAGACCCGGGCCAAACGCTCAACTAAAAGATACGTATGACACCACCATCCGATATACGAATCGCCAGCTGATACTTCAATCGATATGGCTCGGAAACACCGACCACACTGACCAGATAGACTCGATTAATCTTACGAATCCTGCCGACCTGCAGGCCGGACTCCCGGGTAGTGTCTATCCATCGTTTTGTGAGTTCATGTACCTCTGACCACCCATCGAGAGGCAGTACGCCGGGATCAAGTTGAAAATAGTCAATACGGCATTCAGCCATATTAGCCGTTGCATCCACTGTCTTTGACTGGTTTGTGGACGGCAACTCCACGGGATGAAACAGCAGCGCTCCGCTATCATCCCTTTCAATATGCCAGTATTCGAAGCCTTTTAAATTTGCCGGTAAGGTCACGGGGCCACGCTCAACATTTTGAGTTGCCGTTTGCGCCGGCGCATCGCCCTCATCACCTGTATCGCCCGGCCGTAGAATCAGTGTGCCGTCACTGTCCCATTCAACCTGCCATCCGCGCTCCTGCAGCGCATTGCCAAATTGTCTGATCTTCGGTAATTCAGCTTCAGGTGACTGATTGTCAGTTGCCGGCTCTTTTACGGGTTGGCGATAGATAACACTGCCATCTGCGGAGATGTACTCTTGCCACCCTTGAAGAAGCAGCGACTCACGCAGTGACTGAGAGAGGGTAACTCCCTGTTCCGCCAAGCCTGCTGTGGGTATTGACAGTGCAAGCCACAACAGATGAACGCTGATGCAACGATATCGACTGTTTATGCTTTTTTTCACTTTCGGGACTCCTCCGATATGTGTAAATCCACTGAATCCCCGATTAATCAGCAAAACATGCGCCAAGAATGCACTTGCGCGGCACGCATCCGTAAAAAAAGGTCGATTCCTCACTTACAACCTGACAAAATGTCAGGAAAAATAGCTACTTTTGGCATTAAAATCAAAGCAGTTGACACTGTAAATCTGAACCTTCATATGTGATGAACTGGATAGCCAACAGCCTGAATCGGAAATTCATCCTTGGCACCACTTCCGGTCTGGCCATCAGCTCCCTGGTCTTTCTCCTGCTCTATATTTCGCTCTACCAGTCTGAACTGGAGGGAGAACGCGCCCACACAGCCAACCAGGTCAACAATCTGCTGCAGGTCTCATTGGAAAATGCCATGTTGAAGAGAGACCTGCCCGGTTTGAGCGAAATGGTGAAAAAACTGGGCAAGCAGGAGGGCATCGCATCCGTATTCATCACCAACCCTGGCGGCGAAATCAGGTTCAGCAGCAGAGTGGGCGACTTTGGTAAACAATTGGCCAATCCCTACCGCGCCACATCCCTTACAACCCTATTCCTCGAAGACGGCGATGGCCAGGAAATCCTGCGCAGCATCAATCCGGTACACAACAAAGCAGCCTGTAAGGAGTGTCACGGACCTGCAGAGGAAAATCCCATCAATGGCATCCTGTACGTGGATTACGATGCCGTGCCGATCAGAAACAGGGTTCGTGACACCACCCTGATGCTGATGGGGGCTGGCGCGCTGATCGTCATTTTGAACCTGGTTGGAGGCTGGTGGTTCATTCATGCCTACATTCTCAGACCAGTGAACCATCTAACTCATGCAAGTCAAGAGTTGACCAACGGCAATCTAGAATCCCGCGTCTCGATGCGGGGTACCGATGAACTCTCGCAGTTGGGCGACACCTTCGATCTAATGGCTGAGAGGTTGCAGGAGAAGCTCCTTGAATTGGAAGAACAGAAAGGTTTTTTACAGGCGCTTGTGGACGCCGTTCCCGACGGTATCAGAATCATCGACGATAAGTTCAAAATCGTATTGACTAACAAAGCCTATCGAGAACAACACAAACTGCCGCAAACGACAGAAGTCGGAAACGACTGCTATACACTCACACATAAAACAACCAAGCCCTGCCCACCTACTCTGATCACATGCCCGGTTCATGAAATCCAGCAGCACAAAAAGCCGATCAAAGTGGTGCACCAACACCATCGCTCCGATCAATCAACCTTTGAGGTTGAAATTTTCGCGGCGCCCATGGAAATAAAGCGAGGCAGGCGTGAAACAACCCTGATCGTCGAGTCGATCCGTGATCTTGCGAAGGAGGTTAAATATTCCCAGGAACAGAAACTCTCCGAATTGGGACGTCTGGCAACCGGCGTAGCCCATGAGATCCATAATCCACTCGCATCAGTCAAATTGGCCCTGGATGCCACGAAAAACACGCTTATTGCCGATAATGACTATACGGATGGTGTCATGCAGCATTTCGAACTTATCGATGACGAGATCAACACCTGTATCGAGATCACGGGAAAGTTGCTCAAATTAGGCTCACCTCCCCCTGAAAACCTTGAGTTGGTCGATGTCAATAACGCCCTGCATGAGACACTAAGCCTATTACAATGGCAGGCTGACCAGTTGCATATTACCGTTGAAGAGAGATATGAAATCGATCTGCTTCGTACTTTGGCGTCGGATAGTGAAATCAGAATGGTTGCGCTTAACCTGGCGCAAAATGCGTTTCATGCAATGCCTGAAGGCGGGATATTGACCGTTTCCAGTTTTTCCGACGGTAAAAAGATTTTGCTGCAGTTTTCCGATACCGGCGCCGGCATCCGCGCCAAAGACCTGCCATATATATTCGATCCCTTTTTCAGCCGTCGTGCTGACGATGTTAAAGGGACCGGCCTTGGCCTTTCCATCAGTCTTGCCATCATAGAAAAATATGGTGGAACGATAAGAGTTGAGAGTGAATTTTCCGTTGGCAGCGTTTTTACTATTGAACTGCCGGATGCCGAACATGAACTAGAGGTGAAGACATGACATCAAAAATTGTCGTCGTAGAGGATGACGACATACTCAGAAACCTCATCATACAACACCTCATTAAATTAGGATATGAGGCGGACGGTCTCAGTCGCTGGGACAACGTACTGGGTTATCTGGAAAAGTATGAGCCATCGCTAATCATCACGGATGCCCGCCTACCCGACGCCAACAGTCTCGAGTATATCGAAAATCTATCCATAAATTACCCTGTAATCATCCTCACCGCGTTCGGTTCCGTTCGAGATGCCGTGGGCGCCATAAAAGCCGGAGCGATCGATTACATTCTGAAACCGGTCAGTCTCGATACACTATCATTGACTGTTGAGAGAACTCTCGATAATGCCGCACTGCGAAAAGACCACCTGTTTTGCAAACGACAATTAGAGCAGAGCATCCAGCGCAATTCATCGCTTGTCGGAAACAGCGAGGCACTGACAAAGGTCAGGCAATTAATCGGCGCAGTCGCTCCCAATGACATCACTGTACTGATTCAAGGTGAGAGTGGCTCGGGTAAAGAATTGGTAGCGCGCGCCATTCACGCACACAGCCATCGCAAAAAGCATAATTTCGTTGCGGTAGACTGTTGTACCCTGCAAGAAAATCTCTTTGAATCAGAATTGTTTGGCCATGAGAAAGGGGCATTTACCGGGGCGGACAAACAGAAAAAGGGATTGATTGAGGGAGCGGAGGGAGGAACACTGTTTTTAGATGAAATCGGTGAAATAAACAGCAGTGGCCAAGCAAAGCTTCTACGCGTTCTGGAAACCGGGCAATTCCGCAGGCTCGGCAGCACAAAGGACTTGAACGCCAACGTCAGGATAGTGGCCGCCACAAACCGCGACCTGGAAACCATGTCGTCTGAGGGAGATTTTCGCTCCGACCTCTTCTTCAGGCTCAATGCATTCAATATTGCTGTACCGCCATTGCGCGACAGACGTGACGACATCCCTGAGCTGGCCAAGCACTTCCTGACAAATCATAATTTTTCCACCCGGGTTAACAAATCACTATCATCATCGGCCATTCGCTCACTCGTCTCCTACGATTGGCCCGGCAATATCAGAGAGTTGAAGAATGTAATCGAACGCGCGATTATTCTCTCGGGAGACAGACAGGCGATCAAACCGGAACATTTTGCCTTCACCCGGGTGCTGGGCAAGGGTGAGGGAGTTGTGACTCTCAATTTTGATCACGATCCCTCCTTGGAAGAACTGGAAGCTCACTACCTGTCGTATCAATTAAAGAAACATTCCGGTCGCCGTGGAAAAGTTGCAGAAGTCATGGGGATCAGCGAGCGAAGCATTTACCGTATGATTAAACGCTACGCTTTAGACGACATAAAATATCCTGATTACCCCTAAACCTCAGCCATTCTCAAGAGGCGATATGGCATAGGTGGAGTGCGAAGAGCGGCAAAAAGCAATCGTTCAATCATGGCGGGTAAATCGAAACGGCGGTTAAACCGATATTCGAACTCAGCAAGATAACGCGACACATGTTTATCTCGAATCGCATGAAAAGTACCCAACAGACTGTTTTTGACATTACCCAACATCGTGTTTACCCATTTGAAGCACGAATACTGGACACTTTGGCGCCCACCACCCGTCACCATGGGGTTATGATGGCAATCAGCGGTTGTCACGCCACTAAAGCACCAAAGCCCATCGGTAAAGACTTCGCTGCCAGGCATCAAGCAGGAGCGGGCGTAGCGGGCGATTTCACGTTTGCGGAAGCCCCTTACACGACGCAGTTGAATTTTCATGGGCCTGCCGTCCCGCGTCGTCTCAACAGCAGCTACGAAAGGGATTTTGTTGCGCGACCCACGACCACGCTTACCGGCTTGCTCGCCTCCGAGATAAGCATCATCCAATTCGATGCGACCGGCCAGTTTTTTTCCACGCTCACGTTCCATCATCACCTGCATCAACTTATGCTTGAGTCGCCAGGCCGTATTGTAGTTCACCCCGATTTCGCGGGAAAGTTGCAGCGCCGAGATACTTTTCTTGCGTTGGGTCAACAGATAGATCGCAAGAAACCACGTTCTCAGCGGCAGCTTGGTGCCATGGAAGATGCTGCCGGCGGTCAGGGAAGTCTGATGATGGCACTTGTGACATTGATATATCTGACGCTTTTTGAGTTCACAGCCTGTTGTGTTGCCGCACTCAGGGCAGACATAGCCCGTCGGCCAGCGCAAATCATACAATGCCTGTCGACACTGATCCTCGGTCCCATATTGTTCCAGAAAATCGTGCAAACCAAGACCTTTTTGAAATTGAATAGTATTTCTCGGCATGATGAAATCATCTTTTATTCAGTAGGTTCCATTATGCTTGCACCACAGGCTCAATAGCTGAGCCTCATGAGTAATCAGGTAAAATATAAAGCAATCTGACTGTATGGCGCGTTTCTTGACCCGAATGAAGGAGCCAGGCGTTCTCCTGTGATCCCCGATCAGCCTGTCTGGACAAGCGTCAAATAAACAGAGCTGATTAGGGCCTGCTAACATTAATCCAATGCATCCTGTTGTGCCTGAAAAAGAGCCAATCAAGGCGTACCCCAAGGGTACTTCCTTCGGGGCGCAAGGAGAGAGGTTTGATGATTTCAAATGAACGACGAACAACGCCGAGCGGCGCTTTTTTAGGCCTACCCCAAGGGTACTTCCTTCGGGGCACACCCCGAAGGGCTGGGGCTGTTTTCGCACCCAGCAGCGTTATCAGACCGGCTTTTTTATTTGTCGCAGCAGTTTTACTGTTGCCCGCAATCTGCGGGGCCGACGCTCCTGATGGCTACCCATTCCTGCCATTCGATCAGGCCATGGCGCAAGCGAAAAGCGAAAGCAAGCCAATGTTCGTCTATTTTGGGCGCTACGGTTGCGGTTATTGCGAAAAAACCAATAAGGAAGCATTTATCGATCCAACCGTCAGAGCGCGGTACATAGCCAACTATGCCCTTGCCTACGTGGATGCAGAGAGTGGTCGCCGACTTCGACTTCACAGCGGGGAAAGGATCACCGAGCGTGAACTGGGAACCCGCTACAATGCCCTGGTCACCCCTGTATTCTCATTTCTTACTCCGGATGAAAAGCCCATCTACCGCATGATCGGTGTTCAGCGTATCGAGGACCTGATCGAGGCGGATAGAAGGATTCAAGCGGCCCTGGTAAGGGAAGCGCAATGAAAATCTCCAATTTCTTTGTTTTCACACTCTGTTTCATATTGCCGACTGCGCTTACTGCCTCTCCCTGGAAATTCGAACGGGCAATCGACGTCTCGGGCCCCGACAACAGCAACACCGGCTACTTTCACCATATCGATTCCTCTGGTCGGCGCAATATCGCCGTCTCAGAACGGATCATTGCCATCGCATGGGAAGATGATCGGGATGGCATCCCACGTATCTACCTGGCATACAAAAAGGCCGCCGACACCATTTTCAACCATGAGACCCGACTCAGTGGTGCTGGTGAGGCATACGAACCTTCACTGGTCGCCATCGGTGGCGGCCGCTTCGTCATCGCCTGGGAGGAGGATGGGTATATTCATGCTCGCATGGCCTCGCTCGACGGTACTCCCGTTCTAGGGCCTATCGTCAAAATCGACAGCAATCCCTCATCGCAGGTCAATCTGACCACCCATGGTGACGGGGCCTATGCTGTTTGGTCACAACGCCGCGGACGCTTTGGGCGGATTCATGCTACAGATTTGAAACCGAATGAAAAAGGCGTATTGGAATTCGGTATGGCCTGTCCTGTTGATGCCACCCCACCAACGGATGAGCAACTATACCCGGCAGCGGTGATCAGCGATGATCGCCTGCTGGTGGCCTGGGAGGACCGTCGTCCAAAGCATACGATAATCATGGCTGCGGTCGATCATCCAGATAACCCATGCCGATTCAGTACCGCTAATCGTATCAGTGAAAAACCTGAGATTCGCGGCCTGCCATACGGGTCGGGCCATGGGGTATCGAGAGTCGCCTTGGGGCATTACGGCCATCGTGGCGCATTCGCTGCATGGGAAGACAAGCGTGACTTTCGCGACGGCTACGATATCTGGGGGGCCGCTTTCATATCCGCAGAATCCCGATTCGGCAGCAACGTAAAGCTCCCGGACGATTTTGGTGGACCGGCTAAGCAGCGTCATGTTGCGGTTTCCGGACATCGGGATGGTACCTTGGTCGCTGCCTGGGATGATGAGCGGGAAGGCAATACCGACGTGGTGTTGAGCTGGCAAGATGATGGAGTGTGGAGTGATGACTGGTTGCTGCCTGTTGCATCCGGAGCAGGCCATCAGAGCAATCCGAGTATCGTGCTGGATACCAGGGGAGACCTCCACGTCATCTGGATTGAACGGCAAGATATCGGCGCCACCACTCGGCTGAAATATGCACGGGGCCGACGCCACATCGATAGATAGCTACCCGCTTGCCCATCATGCCAGTAACAGTTGGACTACCCCTTGATTGAACTGCCACCCCTATCCTGGGAACTCATTTGGCTAGCCGCACCCGTTATCTTCCTGGCCGGACTGGTTCATGGCACTTTCGGTATCGGTTTTCCAATGGTCGCGACACCATTGATAGCCCTGTTCACCGACGTGTTTACCGCCGTGCTGATTTGTGTGGTTCCCACCATGTCGGTCAACCTTACGACCATATGGCATGGCGGCAGAGCGCAATTGAGGAACGTCCGTCCTTATCTGCCGATAATACCTTTTGCGCTACTGGGCACGGTGACCGGCACTTTTTTATTGCTTTGGCTTGATCCTCGTCCCTTTCTGCTGCTGCTCGCCGTGGCCGTATTGCTCTATCTGAATCAGGGTCGCCTGCAAAGCATCGAATTTTCCTGGGTAAGAAATCACACCCTGCCCGCCTATATCGTGTTTGGCACACCAGCCGGGCTGATGGCCGGCATGGTGAATGTGATGCTGCCGGTATTGATCATCCTGTTCATGGAACTGCGTATCGCCACAGCGACCATGGTGGTTCTATTCAACCTGAACTTCTTCACCGGTAAACTGACTCAGAGTCTGATCTTTATGCAGCAGGACATTCCCGGTATCGGCGTCTTTCTGTTGAGCACATTGTTGCTCGCACCTTTTGCATTGACCTCGCTATTGATCGGCATGCAGTTACGTAATCGCTTCACGGCAGAACGCTACGTGACCCTGTTACGGGGGTTGCTCTGGGTAATCGCAGGGGTATTGATCGTACGTTTTATAGTTGCCTATATCTGATGAACCAAACCCGAGCAACAGATTACCCATTTTTACGTTTGCGGAATCACAGCTTTGTTGCCTGCCATTATCAGATACACGATATGTCCCAATGAACCGATTCCGCTTAGTCGACCTACAAATCCATCAGCATCTTTGGTTCATGATATTCTGGGTTTTGCCTTGGCGGTTGCTTCTGCATTAACCGGATCGTCAGGCCAGTGGTGTTTCGGATAGCGCCCCTTTAACTCCTTCTTTACGTCCGGATAGGTCCTCTGCCAGAATCCCGCCAAATCATCGGTAATCTGCATGGGCCTTTGCGCCGGTGAGAGCAGGTGTAACATGACAGGCACCTTACCGCCCCCTATTCTGGGTGTATCCGCCAGACCGAACATCTCTTGTAACCTGACCGCAAGAACCGGCGGCCCTTCCGCAGCGTAGTGAAGCGGAACCCTGGAACCACTCGGCACCTTCATGTGGCTTGGGGCCTCGCGATCCAGAAGCTGTAGTTGCCGCCAATCAAGACTTGCCTTGAGTATCCCGCTCAAATCGAGTCGCTGCAGTTGTTGTTTGTTGTTGATCCCCGACAACCAGGGCCCCAACCAGTCACTGAGATGTGTCGACAACCACTTATCCGAAAGATCTGGCCAGCTGGGATCATTCAGCTGGCCACCCAGCCAACAGACCCGCATCTGCCATTGGCGAAGCCGTTTACTCCACGGCAATACAGCCAATCCCATCGATGTGAGTCCTTGCAACATGGCGCTGACAACCCTTTCCGGGTCAGGTTCGACAAGTGGACGATGATCAAGGACCACTGCCCCGACCCGGGCTTCCTCAAAAGCCGTAACCCGTTGTTCCCGCTTTTCCCAGATAACCGCCGAGGTTGTTTCGATTTCGATATCGGGAAGTTGGCGGATCTCCGCTTCAGTGATGGCAACGGCCAGCCTGATCCACCCCTCAACCTTGCCGGCATCCAGCTCTGCTACGACTAAAAAATCCTGCGTCGCCAAGGGATCCGAATCGTTCAGTAATGCACCGCGGCCATTGGCCAGGCGAAAGCGGCCATGCCCTGTCCGCTGAGCAATCCGATCGGGATAGGCCAGCGCCAGAAGTTGCGCTGCAGACATTTCCACACTGTTCGTGTCCCTGTCGAGACGCTGTATGCGCTTGTGCCAATCCCTGCTTACCCTGTCGACCCTTTTACATGCATGGGTGTCGATGCCGATTACACTGCCCCCATGACCTCGATTCCGCCATGATGCGAGCAAGTGTAAACGCTGTTCCAGGTCCGCACCCGGATGGCTCTCCCGCCGGCGTTTTACGATATCCCGTTCACTCAGCAGAGCTGTCAGGTCACAGGCGAGCTGACGATCCCCCTCGACCACACTTATCAGGATATGGGCCAATCGTGGATGTGCAGGTAACCTGGCTATCCGTTTTCCCGTTGTCGTGAGCAGACGCCGTCTATCCATGGCGCCGAGACGCTTTAACAGATCACAGGCCTGGTTGTAGGCGGCCTGCGGTGGTGGATCAAGCCAGCGCAGATCGATGGGATCAGCCACCCCCCAGGCAGCGAGTTCCATGGCCAGTGGGGCCAGATCGGCCTGCAGGATCTCCGCCGGATGGTACTCGGGCAATTGATCCTGATAGTGCGGTGACCATAAACGGTAACAATTACCAGGGCCGAGACGCCCCGCCCGTCCGGCCCGCTGGGCGGCTGCCGCCTTCGATACCGCAACGGTCTCCAGCCGTGTCAGCCCGATACCGGGCAGAAAACGCGGCAGTCGCGACCAACCGCAATCGATGACCGCACTCACGCCGTCAATGGTCAGGCTTGTCTCCGCAATGGACGTGGTGAGCACGATACGGCGCCTCTTTCTCCGGTCCGGGAGCAACGCCAGATCCTGTTCCGCCTTCGGCAGGTCGCCATAGAGCGGCGCGATCAGGGGCGGGTGTTGAGATTCGGCAAAGCGGTTTGCGATCAGCGTCCGCACCTGTCTGATTTCGGCAACACCCGGCAGAAACACGAGGATGTCACCCTGTTCCTCATGCCATACCCTGGCAACGGCCTGCGACACCTGTTCGGCAACGGCTCTTTTCTCGGGCTTTATTCCAAGGTAATGATGGGTCACAGGAAATTGCCGACCTTCGGCGGTGATGATAGGCGCGTCATCCATCAGCGCGGAGATACGACCCGAATCGAGGGTTGCCGACATTATCAGCAGCCGAAGATCCTCCCGCAGCCCCTGCCGGGCATCAAGGGCCAGGGCCAGAGCCAGATCGCTGTGCAGATTGCGTTCATGGAACTCATCAAAGATCAGCAGGCCGATCCCTTTCAACTGAGGGTCCTGTTGCAAACGGCGTGTCAGGATGCCTTCGGTCACCACTTCGACACGGGTTTTCCGGGAGACCTTTCTTTCCAGGCGTATGGCGTACCCTACCCGCTCACCGACAGCCTCGCCCAATAGATGGGCCATGCGGGCTGCTGCTGTCCGGGCAGCCAATCGACGGGGCTCAAGCAACAGAATAGTCTGCCCACCCAACCAGGCAGCCTGCAACAGTCGGAGTGGAACCAGTGTCGTCTTACCCGATCCGGGCGGCGCGCACAACACGGCTCTGCCGGTGCTTGCAAGCGCATCATCCAGCGCGGGCATGATTTGTATAACAGGAAGTTCAGACACCATCGGCACTAGTCGGATACGGCTCTGCCGCACCGACGGTTGCGTATGCTGATCCGCACTATGAGGCCATAGGGTTAATGGCGCGGCCAGCCGCACCCTACACCAAAATGGAGAGTGGGGAAAAGCAGATTAACCTTGTTGCAGCGAAATGGAATTGCTTTCTCTGTCACAATGTACATGCATATCGAAGTTCAGGTCATCCGCGAAATCCTGGGCAACGATCCATATCTGAGTCAGATCCTCACTCAAAGTCGGCAGTACCGTGAGCGAACTGCGCGTACGCTTCTCATCGAAGAAGGCAAAAGGCTCATCGAGAAACAGAAACTGGCTCCCCTGTATGGCCCGATTGACCAGCTCCTGGGACAGCGCGAGACGTACCGCCAACATGATCTGACGCTGGGTACCGCTGGATATTTCTTCCAGGTCCATGAAGTCCCGCTTTTCACTGGAGAAGGCGCGCACACTCAGATCGTCGTCGATCTGCAGATGCTCATAACGGTTCTCGGTAAACAGGGGCAGTGTCTTGCTGACCAGACCGCGCAGCTTGTGGTTGAATTTATGGGAGACCTCCCTGGTCGCGCCCTGAATCAATTGATCCGCCACCGCGCAGATCTCCATGTGACGCTGTTTGTCATCGATCTTCCGCTGCAGATCACCCTTGATCTGTTTCAGCTGCTCGAACTTATCCAAACGCTCCTGCTCCTGGTCAATGACCGAATCGAGCTGACCCAGCCGGCGCCGGTCCGTTTCCACGCCCTGCCGCAATTGGCCCTCTTCCAGCGACACACCGTCTCTGACCTCGGCAATGGTGACGTTCCAGTCGCTCACCCGCTGACTCAGGCGCTCCCGTGCGGCGCGATCGACAATCGCCGGTTCCGCCTCAGCCTCGTCTGGTTGTTCGCTCTCTGCCTCTTCCGTGCTCTCCGTATCCCTATCTGCCTGGTTGGACTCAGCCTCCTCCACGAGTTCATTACGGATAACCACACTGGAGAGGCCATCCAGGTTGCCCAAGGCATTCACCAGCCCGTCGGCTGCCTCATCATGGGCTCTGGCACTGCGTCTTTTGGAGGCGCGACGAACCCAGAAGATCAAAAACAACAGCACGAATCCGCCCGCACCATACAGCAGCCAGGGGATCATCGAATCTTGCCAGGCAGAGAAATTGTTGCTCAGTATCTCACTCAATTGTTGCGCAGAAGCCTGCTCGGGCAGGTTTGCCAGCAGATACCAGGCCCCGCCCGCAATCAATGCCAAAAGCAGAGACAGAAACGCCAGAAAACCGGCGCGTCCGGCTGTACTCAGGTCGGACTCCCGTCTCGGCACGGCATCCTGGTAGGTAATGGATGCGTTCTCCAGCTGTTCGATGAGATCCATCGAATCTTCCATATGGCGGGTCACCTCATTGTGTTCGCCCTGTAACGCCGGCATCAGGCTGTGATCGATGTCGATCTCATCGATCTGAGTCTGCACGCTGATCTGTTCCGCTTTACGCTGTTCAACCTCATTCAGGGTGGCGCCCTTGTCCTCCTGGCAGGCCTCGTTGACATACTCCAGGGTAACCAATCCAGCCATGGTCTTCACCGCAAAGCTATGGGGGTGGGGTGTCGTGATCTCACGTTGCGCCAGATAGAAGGATTCAACGAACTCCTCAAACTCATAACCGACCAGCTCATAGACCTTGTCCGCAACCTGCTCCACACCTCGCGCAATCGGTTCCTCATTTTTATCGGATGCCGTAAGGGTAAGTCTGGCGCTGTGGTTACCCGCATCATCGAGAAAACGTTCCAGGCAATAGCGCTTGCCGTCCCTCGGGGTAAATTCGAGCTGTGCCGAACAATGGGTTTCACCCCAGCGTATCACCTTGGTCAAATCATCCACATCCAGGGAGAAGGTCCTGCCGAAGAGCGCGAAACAGACGGTTTCACCAATCGTACTCTTGCCCGATTCATTGGGTCCGGATATTGCGATCAAGCCCTGCCCGGGGATATTCTCCAGATTCAGGTCGGTATACTTCAGGACATTATTCGCCTTGATGGAATTTATGATCATGACCAACCCTCATCCGCGAGCATACGCAGTTTGTTGATCACCATTTGCATGGCCTGATCGAATGTCGCCTCGTCAAACGCCTCCCCGGAGTTGAGACGGCGCTCTTTTTCTGCCCTGCAGTAGTCGAGAAACTCCTGGGCAGACGCCCCCAGAGACAGATTCTCTTGCTGTGTTGTCTGATCTGACGAAGACATACAAAACTCCCCTTTTTTCTTGTGTACCGCCTGAACTGCTTGAACCAGTATAGGGCGTTCTGATCAGCAGGTCATCACCGAAACAGCCCGTTGCCGGATCTGCAACAATTCGAAATATCTATCGGTAACAAACTGTTAAGGGACTATCGCATGGCTGGATTAAACCGTTTTCCCTTTCATGCCCAATAATATCAATAACTTATGCTATTGCTTTTTTGAGATTTAAAGCCTTGTGGCGGATATCCGAAATGTGTCGGCTTTTTTTACGCTCACGAAGCATATCAACCCCCATGAAAATATGTCAGATCCTATCTTACTGTTTTAAAAGAATATCTTAATGTTTGGCATTTTTTTTGTTTATGTAAAAATAACAACGTATAAATATTTGACCGGTAGATGACTGTGGATAGACGTATTGGTATCAGCGCCATTCCCTCAGACCCAAAAAGCTATCTCAACGAGCAACAACAGCTGGGATTGATACACCTGAGAGAGTATGGCTGGACGACCTTCTGCGTAAGGCGTCTCTCAGGAGAGCGCGCGACAACGATTCTCAGAAACAAACACAACAAAGTACTGGGCATCCTGAACAAAGACGGCACGCTCAGAATTGCAAATCAATTGAAGGTTCGTGACTGCAGATACGAAGAGAACACCGACATCGAAAGCATGTTGGACTCAATCAAACAGCAAGTAAAGAAACCTTCGCTGTAATAATCCCTGTTCATCAAGTACAAAGTATCCGAAACACCGCCATAATCATTGCCACTAGGGCCTAAGCACCAAAGGTTCAACATGAAGTATAGGTTTGAATAACTGGTTCTGGTGGTTCATGCTGAACCTCAGTTTTCTGACTACCCACCCTGGCGTCTGTGGTCGCCAGGGGCTATTTCAGTATATACCTGTCTGCTACTATTGTGAATTACAGAGAGGTTATGACTTCGGCAGGATGCTCCTACCTATAAGAGCTGGCAAAATAATCACTGGTTATGTATCAAATCCAAATGGAAAAATTAAGCGCATGATTGAAACCTATAGAGGCGTCGTATATCCCAACCAACTTGATCATATGGGTCATATGAATGTGCAGTGGTATACATCGAAGTTCGATGAGGGAACATGGCATTTATTATCTTTTTTCATTGCTGTCCCATTAACTTTTACAGTAGAGCCAGTTGATTGCAATCATTTGTTTTGTCATTGATTGGGTCTCCTCGTAGTAACGCCATCAGGTCTCGTTTTTCAAACAGGTTCATCTGTAATAATCGCAATATCTGTTGAGCACTTTTTCGGATTTTCGACTGGAACTTGATATAGGCAAGCAACAAATAAACACACAAAGCAATCCAGATTTGTGTCATCACAGCATTCTTACTGGTACCGACAAATGATTTGATTTTCAGGTTCTGTTTGATCCACTTGAAGAACAACTCAATATCCCAACGAGCCTTATAAATCTGTGCAATGGTTTTGGCAGCCAGCTTGAAATTATTCGTCAGAAAAACATAATGCTTGCTGGTTTCAGGATCGCGGTAACCGATACGACGCAACTGAATTGGACACTTCTTTGCTGTGATTGGCCCGGTAAATTCAATGATTTGATCTAATGTCAGTCCTTTGCTTTTAATCACTGGCTGGCGGGATATCACCCGATAAACTGCATTGGACTTTTGACGTGTAACAAAGAAAATGCCTTTTTTATTCAGTTGATTATACCACTCGTAGTCGTTATAGCCTTTATCGAAGGTCACAATACTGCCTTTTGGAAAATTCATCAGCTTGCCAATATTGACTTCATGCTGGTTGCCTTCGGTGACAGCAAAGAACTCGGGTAAATGACCTGAATGGTTGAGTCCAACATGTAATTTTACTGCCGCTTTTGTCGTGCGAAATTCAGCCCATGGAAAAACTGACAGGCATAAATCAATGATACTGGCATCCAGGGAATACAGTGGATTCTTAAAACGAAAATCATGCGATGGTGCTTTTGCCTGGCATCGCGTCAACAGTTTGCTAAACAACTCTTCATAAAGCGTGTAAGGCTTGTCATTGTTGATGCGAGATAAACTCGAACGCCTAATCAAACGACTACCCAGGTGATAAAGACGATGCGCCTGTGCCCCGAGATTATCAACCATATCCCGCAAACTGTTTCTACCGGAAAGTTGTCCCATCATCATTGCCACGAACTGGCCCCAGCGGGAGTTTTTACGAAAAGCCCTGCCTGTATGATGTTCTTTTGCCAGTGTTTCAAATTCATGTCTCGAAATCAGTTTCAGCAGTTGCGCAAATACCGTGCTATTATGTGAAATGGCCTGGTTATTCCTTTTGATTCAATGATTTGTTTGCGCTTTTATTTTATCAAAATGTGAATAACCTGGGCCTCCTAAATCTCAGTTAATGGGACAGCAGTGATCTTTTTTAGGTATTACAAATAAATACATAAGAGCACTGCTGTCCCGCTAACTTTCAAAGCAAAGCCATCTGATTATTATCAGGTTGGCCCTCGCGGGGTGGATCACCTCGCAGCAATGCCATCAGATCCCGTTTTTCAAACAAATTAAGCTGTAGTAATCGTAATATTTGTTGCATGCTTTTTTGCAACTTCGACTGGAACTTGAGAAAGGCCAGTAGCAAATAGACACACAATGCAATCCAGATCTGTGTCATAAGCGCATTTTTGCTGGTACCCACAAATGATTTGATTTTCAGGTTTTGTTTGATCCATTTGAAAAACAATTCGACCTGCCACCTTGCCCTGTATATATCGGCAATCGTTTTGGCAGCAAGCTCGAAATTGTTGGTGAGAAACACATAACGCCTTCCGGTCTCCGCATCCCGATAGCCGATACGACGTAATGGTACTGGGCACTTTTTGGCAGTCTGCGCACCTGTAAACTCAATGGTTTGGTCGCTGGTCAATCCCTTACTTTTCAACACTGATCGACGGCTTACCGTACGGTACTTTGCATTGGTCTTCAGGCGAGTGACAAAAAATATCCCTTTTGCTGTCAGTTGGTTATACCAAGCGTAGTCGTTGTAACCCTTATCAACCGCCACGATACTCCCCTTGGGGAATTTCAAGGCACGCCCGACAGTTACATCGTGTGCCTTACCCTCTGTCACCGTCACAAATTCCGGCAAATAGCCCGAGTGGTTCAGCCCAACATGCAGTTTTATCGCTCCTTTCGTCGTGCGAAAATCAGCCCAGGGGAAAACAGACAGACATAAATCGATCGTCGAAGCATCCAGCGAATAAAGTGGGTTGCTGAAACGAAAATCATGACCAGGAACCACACCCTGACAGCGATGCAACAGCTTTCCAAACAAAGCTTCATACAGCCCGTATGGCTTACCATCATTGATGCGGGATAAATTGGAACGTGACAGTTTTGCACTACCGAGGTGATAAAGACGATGGGCTTGCGCGGACATACTGTCAACGATGTCACGTAAGCTGTTTCGACCTGACAGTTGCGCCATTGCCAGGGTTACGAATTGCGACCAACGTGAGGCTGTTCGGAAAGAACGGCCTGTATGGTGCTGTTTTGCAAGGGTCTCGAATTCATGTCTCGGTATTAGTTTCATAAGTTGTGAAAACACAGTATTATGGTGACTCAAGGCCTGATTTCCTTTTTGTTTTTCAATGGTTTGTGGTGAGCTCATTGTAACAAAACAAACTGGTCTTCAGGCCTTCTTATTCTCTCCTTAACGGGACAGCAGTGACATAAGAGATAATGATAAGGGCATGGCCGCGCTTGAACAGGTTACAAAATACAAAGCCGAAGTGATGGCTGGTGATTTACTTGTTGTGAAGTCAAAACCACTAAAAGTAAATGACAAAACGCTTCGATTTATTCATTCAATGTTTAACGTGGAAACTGGAGAAGAAGTCGCAACAACTGAAACAGTTGCAGTTCATCTTGATAGGATGAAAAGAAAAGGATGTTCCTTGCCGGTTGAAATCGTATCAAGATGCGAGAAGATAATTCAAAATGACGGATAGAAAAGTATAGTAATAGGGCCTTATCAAAACAACTATTATGAAGAACATGATATTTGTAATTACAGTAGGAATAATAGCTGGAACTACAAGTTGGGCTGTCGTTGGTTTGGTATCAGATAGATATGAACCATTTGATAGTGATACTGGATTTTATATTGGTCAGTTTATCTTATCTACTATCGCTCTATGGGTAGGGTATAATAAGAAGCTCATAGATTTAGTCGTCTATCTTGTAGCTGCATACTTTGGTATGAATGCATATTCATATATTTTCGGTGGGTCAGAGCAAAAAGCATGGGTGATGCTGGGCATGATCACGACTATCAGCCTCATTGTCTTTCCATCGATATTTGGGATCATCGGTAAACTCGTGGGCTATATGCAGCGAAATTAGAATTTGGTAAGGGGAGTCAGGACGCCTCTATCCTCCATTCTGGACCTTACATATATTCCAACGAACACAGGCCCCCTCCTGGGTCATTTCAAACCCAAATCCGCGCTTATTTACCTCGATCGGTATGAGGTCGATTGGATAAAAGGTTGCTACTGGTCTCAGCCTATAGTTTTGCGAAATTAGTATTTACCCTGTATATCCATTACTTACGGAATATGACATGTTACATCTTGTTACAACGCGTTACCGATCAGAGATGATTAACCCCAATATTTCACGCATTAAAAAGGCAAAATCCTGATACTTCGATATAATTCAGTTGCTTACACTGTAATCGAAAGGATTTTGCCTGTGACAAACTGTACCCAGACTGCCTTTGATTTTCCAGCCCTAAAACGCCGTAAGGTTCAAGCCGAGTTTTCCGGTGGCGATATCACCTCGGACGGCGGCGTGTTGCTGCTGCGTGAGATCGACAGGCGTCTGGGATTGCTCGAGGCGGTTGATGCGGTCATCCCCGACCCGCGAGATCCCCGCTATATTGAACACAGCCAGTTGAGCCTGTTGCGCCAGCGAGTCTATGGGCTCTGCCTGGGTTATGAAGATCTGAACGACCATCAGACACTACGCACCGACACGGCCCTACAGAGCTCGATCGAACGCGAGGAGGTACTGGGCAGCCAGTCGACACTTTGTCGGCTGGAGAACCGGGTCGATCGCCGGGTTGCCGTTGATGTCCACAACCTACTGCTCGAGCAGTTCATTGCCTCATATGATGCACTACCCGATGAGCTGATCCTGGATTTCGACGCCACGGATGATCCGGTGCATGGCCGCCAGGAAGGCCGCTTCTTTCACGGCTACTACGATCACTACTGCTTCCTGCCCCTGTATGTCTTTTGTGGCGATCAACTGCTGGTGAGTTATCTGCGGCCCAGCCGGATCGATGCGCCCAAGCATGCCTGGGCGATTCTGGCGCTGTTGGTCAAACGCCTGCGCCGGGCTTGGCCTGAAGTGCGTATCATCTTTCGGGGCGATAGCGGCTTTTGCCGTCACCACATGCTCAGCTGGTGCGAGCGCAACGCTGTGGGCTATATCGTGGGCATCGCCAAGAATGACGCCTTGCTGCGGTGTATCCGTGAGCCCATGCAGTGGGTTGAGGAACTGGCGAAGCGAACCGGCATGAAGATGCGGGAATTCTTTCAGTTTCACTATGCCGCCAGCACCTGGAAGACGCGTCGCAAGGTGATCGCCAAACTGGAGGTCACCGACAAGGGGCCAAATCCACGCTTCATCGTCACCAACCTGGCCGGCGACAAACAGCGCCTTTACGATGACCTCTACTGCGCCCGTGGTGACATGGAGAACCGAATCAAGGAGCAGCAACTGGGGCTGTTCGCCGATCGCACCAGCGCGCATTACTGGTGGGCCAATCAGTTTCGTCTACTGCTGTCCAGTCTGGCCTATGTGCTGATGGAGGCCATCCGGCGCCTCGCGCTGAAGGGCACGGAACTGGCGCGTGCACAGATGACCACGATCCGGCTCAAACTGTTCAAGATCGGGGCGGTCATCATTCGCAACACGCGACGGATCCGCTTCCTGCTCTCCAGCACCTATCCCTATCAGGCGCTGTTTTTCCAGGTGGCGGCACGACTCAAGCCGGGATAGCCCGGCAGAGTGCTGCCCCGGCACGTTGATCAACAATGGGGGTAAGGGGGAGTCTGCCCGGAGGGTGGAAAATCAGGGCTTGATAGAGGTTTGGTTCCCAGTGAGGGCAAACCATCCAAGCTTGGCCATATCACCGGCTAAATTTAAAAACGGATGAAACATGCGGGTTAAACAACCAGCGGCAACCAAAATTGACTCTGACCATAAGCCATTCCGAGTGCTTTACCAATTGCAGATCAATCTTCCGACATCGTGTTTGGGGTTTTCGGCGGGCGACAGGCCAGATAAAACCGATCAGGGGGAATATGAAATTTGACAGACTTCCAATCAAGATACATACTGGTCGGTATGTTCCATGAACGGGATTCCCACTGCCATGCTTGCCGATGCTGACGCTACCCGACGGTCACTGTTGGAAGCGGCCTATGAGGAGATTCATCGTTTCGGATTTCAGGCAGCCAGTCTGAACGCCATCCTGGAACGAACCGGTGTCACCAAAGGCGCTCTCTATCACCATTTCAGCAGCAAACTGCAACTCGGCTACGCCGTACTGGACGAACATATCGACGGGGAGTTGCAGAGGCTCTGGTTCGAACCCCTGCATCAACCCGGGCACCCAATCGACATACTGATGGAGGCCATCATGCATATGGGTGAGCACTACCAGTGCGAAGAGATAACCCTCGGCTGCCCACTCAACAACCTGGCCCAGGAGATGTCCGCCATCGATGACGGTTTTCGCCAGCGCATCGACTCGATCTATAAACGCTGGCAGGAGAGCATCGAAACACTACTGGCCCGAGGACAGCAGGAAGGCAGCGTGTCCACCACGATCGATCCGGCCGATACGGCATTTTTCATCCTTGCCTCGCTGGAGGGTTGCATGAGCATGGCGAAAAATGCCCAGAGCCATGACGAGCTGATGCGCTGCGGCAAGGCGTTGTTAAGCTATCTGAACAGCCTTCGCGCCTAAACCCGCAAAGCAAAACCAAACAACTATCGCAAGGAACGTGAAATGAACAAACAACCAATCAAAACAGACAAATCAGCAACAGGGAAATGACATGAAAGAATCCTTTTTCCGTTTCGTACTGAATAACAGATTGCTGGTCATATTTCTTGCCGTCGCAATCTCTCTGTTGATGGGCAGCGGGATACAACACCTGGCATTCAGCAATGACTACCGCATGTTTTTCAGTGAAGAGAATCCGCAACTGAAGGCCTTCGAACAACTGCAGAATACCTACACGAAAAATGACAATGTGTTATTTGTCATCGCACCCAGGGACGGCAAGGTATTTACCCGGGAAACCCTCTCCGCCGTTGCGGAACTGACCAAGGAGTCCTGGCAGATCCCCTACTCCCTGCGGGTCGACTCCATCACCAACTTCCAGCATACCCATGCCGAAGGGGATGACCTGATCGTTGAGGACCTTGTCCTGGAGCCTCAATCCCTGAGCGATGAAGAGCTGGCGAAGAAACAGCAAATCGCCACCGGCGATCCGCTCCTGGTCAATCGTTTGATATCGCCCTCGGCCCACACCACCGGCGTCAATGTGACGGTACAGCTGCCGGGCAAAAAACTGACCGAGGTACCGGAAGTGGCTGAACGGGCGAGGGAGATGGCAAATAACATCGAGGCGGCCTATCCCAACATCGACATCCATCTCACCGGCATGGTGATGATGAACAACGCTTTTCCGTCCGCTTCCCAAGATGACATGACGAGCCTCTACCCGATCATGTTCGTTGCGGTGATCCTGGTATTGGTAGTGATGCTGCGCTCCATTCCCGGCACTCTCTCAACCGTGATCATCATTATTCTGATGATCATCGCCACCATGGGCCTGACAGGCTGGCTCGGTATCAAGATGTCACCACCCACCACCACGGTACCGATCGTGATCATGACCCTGGCGATCGCCGACTGTGTACACATTTTGGTTAACTTTCTCCACTTCATGCGGGACGGGCAGAACAAGTATGAGGCGATGATGGAGAGTCTGCGCATTAATCTGCAGCCCATTTTCCTTACCACCCTGACCACTGCCATCGGCTTTCTCAGTCTCAATTTCAGTGAAGCACTGCCGTTCCGTGATTTGGGTAACATGGCGGCCATGGGGGTAGTGCTGGCATTCTTTCTTTCCATCACCTTCCTGCCCGCCATGATGATGCTGTTACCGGTCAAGGCCCTCAGCGGAGACACCCTGGGCAGCATTGCCATGGTACGCTTCTCCGACTTTGTCGTGCGTTATAAGAAGCAGCTGCTATGGGGCATGGGCATGGTTGTGTTGCTGCTCATTTCGCAGATACCCAACAACCGGCTCGATGATCAGTTTGTAAAATATTTCGACGAGACCATCACCTTTCGGCAGGCAACCGATTACGCCACTGAAAATTTAACCGGTATCTATCTCATAGAGTATTCCCTGGAGAGCGGCGAGACCGGAGGCATCAGCGATCCACAGTTTCTGCAGAGAGTGGAGGAGTTCGCCAACTGGTATCGGCAGCAACCTCATGTTCTGCACGTCAACAGCATTACCGACATCATGAAGCGGCTCAATCGCAATATGCACGCTGACAATGACGATTGGTACCGGCTGCCGGATCAACGGGACCTGTCGGCCCAATACCTGCTGTTGTATGAGTTTTCTCTCCCCTTCGGCCTCGACCTGAATAATCAGATCAATGTAAAAAAGTCGGCGACGCGTTTTACCGTCACCATGGAGAGTATCTCCACCACCCAGTTGTTGGAGATCGAAGAGCGCGCCCAGACATGGCTGCAGGAGAATGCACCCGGCATGCGTATCGACGGCGCCAGTCCCACGATCATGTTCGCTCATATCGGCAATCGAAATATCATCTCCATGTTGAAAGGCACCACGCTGGCGCTGGTGATGATCTCCGTAATATTGATCTTCGCCCTGCGTTCGCTGCGAGTGGGTGGGCTCAGTCTTATTCCCAATCTTGTGCCGATGGGGATGGCATTCGGATTGTGGGGTATCTTTGTCGGCGAGGTTGGACTGGCACTCTCCGTGGTAACCGGCATGACCCTCGGCATCGTGGTTGACGATACCGTGCACTTTCTCAGCAAATATCTACGTGCCCGCCGTGAAAAGGATATGGACCGCGAAAACGCAGTACGTTACGCATTCTCCACAGTGGGCACCGCTCTGTGGGTTACGACACTGGTGTTGATGGTCGGCTTCGGCATCCTCGCCTTCTCCCACTTTCAGCTGAATGCGGGGATGGGCATGTTGACCGCCATAACCCTAGGCTTGGCACTTGTTGCAGATTTCCTGTTCCTGCCCCCGTTGTTGATCTATTTCGGAGGAAAAAAATCATGAAGTCCACCCTTCTACCACTGCTGCTGGTATTGACACCGGCACTGACCCTGGCAATGACCGCGGAAGAGCGCGGACTGGAGATCGCCAAGGAGATCGAGGCCCGTGATACCGGCTTTCACGACTTCAAGGCCAGCATGTCGATGTTGTTGCGCAACAAGCATGGCGAAGAGAGTCTGCGCGACATGCGTAATAAGACCTTGGAGGTCGAAAACGACGGCGACAAAACACTGGTGGTTTTCGATGAACCGCGGGATGTGAAAGGCACCGCCCTGCTGAGCTTCTCCCACAAGGTCGGTGACGACGATCAGTGGCTCTACCTGCCGGCACTGAAAAGGGTCAAGCGCATCGCCTCGCGCAACAAATCCGGACCGTTCATGGGTAGCGAGTTCGCCTATGAGGATATCTCATCCCAGGAGGTTGAGAAGTATACCTACAAGTACATCGAGGACGGCGATCATCAAGGTACCCCCTCCTTCCTGATCGAACGCTACCCGGTGGATCCCAACTCCGGTTACACCCGCCAGCAGGTCTGGGTCGACAAACAGCGTTACATACCGCTCAAGATCGACTACTACGATCGCAAGAACTCGCCACTGAAGACCCTGGTGTTTCGCGGCTATCAGCAATACCTCGATCAGTATTGGCGCGCTGACGAGATGTTCATGGAGAATCACCAGACGGGAAAGAGCACCCTGCTGACATGGAAGGAATACAATTTTCGCACCGGCCTGAGTGACGGTGATTTCAATAAGAACAGTCTGAAGCGCGCACGATAGCGCTCTACCAAGATGAGCGGGAGCAAGTTAGTGATAGGCCTTTTCCACCGATGCAGGGTGCGGCTTGCCGCACCACTGCTGCGGTTAATGTTATTGATACCCGGACTGTTGTCTGCAGGCGAATGGAGCGGCTTTGTCGAACTGCAGGGACGGCATTTCCCACAACAGGCGATGGACAGGGATCAATCCGATCAACTGCTGTCGATTGTCATCCAGCCTGAATACTATCAGCGTTGGGATAATGACAGACAAAGCCTGCTGTTCATTCCCTTCCTGCGCTGGGACAGCGAGGACGACGAGCGCACCCATGGCGATATCCGGGAGCTGATCTGGACCTACGCCGGCGACGGCTGGGAAGCCAAAGCCGGTATCGGCAAGGTCTTCTGGGGGGTCACTGAGGCGCTGCACCTGGTGGATATCATCAACCAGACGGACTTGATAGAGAACCCTGACGGCGAACAGAAACTGGGTCAGCCCATGTTCAAGCTCTCCCTAGAAAAGGATTGGGGCATCATCGACCTGTATGCCCTGCCCGGATTCCGAGAGCGCACCTATCCCGGTGAAGCGGGGCGTCTGCGAACCCATCCACGCGTCGATACCGACTTGGCCGAATACCAGTCCGACGGGGAGGAGAGACATATCGACCTGGCGCTACGCTGGTCCCACTTCATCGGCGACTGGGATATCGGCATTGCCCACTTTGACGGCACCAGTCGCGATCCGTTGCTGACCCCGGGGCTCAACAGCAGCGGTGAGATCATATTGATTCCCTTCTATGAACAGATTCGACAAACCAGTCTCGACCTGCAGGCCACCAAGGGCGATTGGCTGTGGAAACTGGAAACCATCCATCGTGCCGGCGATAGCGGCAGTTACAATGCGGCCACCGGCGGCTTCGAATATACCCTGGTCGGTATTGCCGGCAGTGCTATGGACCTGGGATTTCTGGGGGAGTATCTCTACGACGACAGGCGCGATGACGCCACCACCCCCTTCGAAAACGACCTGTTCGTCGGGCTGCGCCTCACCGCCAACGATGTGGACGGCAGCGAACTCCTGGCCGGGGTGATCAAGGATCTCGATGATGACGGCTGGATGTTCAACCTGGAAGCCAGTCGGCGCATCGGCAATCAGTGGAAGACCGGGGCCCAAATCCGTCTATGGTCGGGTATACCAGAAGACGACCCATTGTTCAGCTTTCATCGCGATGACTATCTTGAGATCACAGTAACTCGGTTTTTTTAGCACATTCTAGGACCTGTTAACACTAAACCAATTGGCCCAATTAAATAATTACCTGATTACCCCTAAACCTCAGCCATTCTCAAGAGGCGATATGGCATAGGTGGAGTGCGAAGAGCGGCAAAAAGCAATCGTTCAATCATGGCGGGTAAATCGAAACGGCGGTTAAACCGATATTCGAACTCAGCAAGATAACGCGACACATGTTTATCTCGAATCGCATGAAAAGTACCCAACAGACTGTTTTTGACATTACCCAACATCGTGTTTACCCATTTGAAGCACGAATACTGGACACTTTGGCGCCCACCACCCGTCACCATGGGGTTATGATGGCAATCAGCGGTTGTCACGCCACTAAAGCACCAAAGCCCATCGGTAAAGACTTCGCTGCCAGGCATCAAGCAGGAGCGGGCGTAGCGGGCGATTTCACGTTTGCGGAAGCCCCTTACACGACGCAGTTGAATTTTCATGGGCCTGCCGTCCCGCGTCGTCTCAACAGCAGCTACGAAAGGGATTTTGTTGCGCGACCCACGACCACGCTTACCGGCTTGCTCGCCTCCGAGATAAGCATCATCCAATTCGATGCGACCGGCCAGTTTTTTTCCACGCTCACGTTCCATCATCACCTGCATCAACTTATGCTTGAGTCGCCAGGCCGTATTGTAGTTCACCCCGATTTCGCGGGAAAGTTGCAGCGCCGAGATACTTTTCTTGCGTTGGGTCAACAGATAGATCGCAAGAAACCACGTTCTCAGCGGCAGCTTGGTGCCATGGAAGATGCTGCCGGCGGTCAGGGAAGTCTGATGATGGCACTTGTGACATTGATATATCTGACGCTTTTTGAGTTCACAGCCTGTTGTGTTGCCGCACTCAGGGCAGACATAGCCCGTCGGCCAGCGCAAATCATACAATGCCTGTCGACACTGATCCTCGGTCCCATATTGTTCCAGAAAATCGTGCAAACCAAGACCTTTTTGAAATTGAATAGTATTTCTCGGCATGATGAAATCCTCTTTTATTCAGTAGGTTCCATTATGCTTGCACCACAGGCTCAATAGCTGAGCCTCATGAGTAATCAGGTAAGTTGTTGTGTGCAGCTTCAATCAGAACTTCACTTTCAAAAACAAAACCCTTCGGCTCTGTTAGCCGGTCACAAAGGATTTTCAGCACCTCTGACGGATAAAGACGGAACCCGGATTGTGAGTCGACAACTTGATAGCCAGCTGCCCATGACACCCAAAAGTCAGCAAATTTGTTTGCAAACAGACGTAATTTGGGCGCATTATCACGTTGAATGAGTCTTGCAGCAATGATAATGGTACTCGGGTGTTCTTCGATGGCTTGCAGCAACTTGGGTATCTCTTCGGGTGAATGTTGATTATCACCATCCAATGTGATGACAGCCCCAAAGCCTTGCTGCAAGGCATAAGTAAAGCCATGTTGAATAGCGGGGCCTTTTCCCAAGTTCCTGGTATGTCTCAACAGCGTTATATCCATTCCTGTTAACTCCACGGAACTTCCATCCACTGAAGCATCATCTACCACGATCACTTGATCAACATGAGAAAGTGTCCTTTCCACAACGGATCTGATGGTTGCCACTTCGTTAAAGACGGGAATGACTGCAGCTGTTCGCATCGTTTTCAAGCCATGGCGCCATTGATTGGTATGATCTGCCCGGAAATGTAACCAGCTTCATCCGAGGCGAGGAATCCTACAAGTGAAGCAACTTCATCCGGAGTACCTGCGCGTTTCATTGGTACCAAACGCTGTACGGTTTCCCTATCGAATACGTCATCAGACATCTCCGATTCAATGATTCCAGGCGCCACAACATTAGCGGTTATGCCTCTGGATGCCAATTCTGTTGCCAATGACTTAGTTGCGCCATGAAGACCAGCTTTGGCAGCGGCATAGTTCACCTGTCCCCGATTGCCCATAATCCCGGCAATGGAGGAGAGAGTGATTATGCGTCCCCAGCGAGTGCTTATCATTGGTAGTAATAGAGGCTGAGTTACATTGTAGAATCCATTCAACGAGACATCGACCACCCGTTTCCATTGCACCGGCGACATGCCTGCAAGCGGCGCATCATCATGGATACCGGCGTTGTTGACAAGGATCTGGACAGGACCTAATTCAAGCAATTTCTCAAGGGAAAGTGCAGTGACTTCCCTATCAGCGACATCGAACAAAATCGTCTCCGCTGTACCTCCTTCAGCAACGATGCTCGAAACAACAGACTTTGCCTGATCAAGCCGTCGGTTTGCGTGAACGATAACGTGTATACCATTTGCGGCGAGGCGCCGACAGATGGCCCCGCCAATGGCACCGCTTCCACCTGTTACAAGGGCACGTTTCATGCCTGCTGCACCTGGATCACCATGACAGTTGCCTTTCCTTCAGCGACCAGTCTATCACCTTCTTTAATCTGAAAAGAATAAATCAGATTGCTTGTATCGGCCATTAGCCGAACAGCCGTGATGGTAATTACAGATTCAATTGTATCCAATCGGGAGACACGCAGCTTCAGGTCACGCAGGCTTGCCAGATAGCCGGGGCGAACCAAATTCCCATTCTGTGAGGCTATCAAACCACTGTGTACCGCCAATGCCTGAGCTCCATATTCCGCAGCATGGATAGCTGCCAACCGACCATGTTCCCTCAATGGATGATTCTCGTTGTGATGTGAGCGGGCTTGACAGACTATGGAGCTGTCGTCCCATACGATGACCTCATCCAGCAGACACATTTCTCCCGCGTGTAGTATCAACTGGCAAAGCTCCTCATGGCTCAGCATGGTGTAACTTCCACGTCCAAACCGAGCCCGGGAAGATAGGTAAACTGCAGACTTGCCGTTTTTCCAGTCGCCAGTTGCTGTAACAGCGGCAGGGATCGCGCGGCGGGATTCCGCATCCTGAACTCCTCCAGCTGCGGGTCGGTCATGCGACTCTCGAACAATCGTGTAGTGAGGTCCAATGTCAATTGTGCCAGGCTGTTATCGGCATCCAGTGAGAGCAACATGGCCGCCGCAAAGGGCTTTTCGATTGGAATGAACTCATTAAGCGGGAAGGGAACACTATTGTCATAAACGACACAAAGAACCTGTGATTTGTTGATGACCACCTGCACAGACGCCTCCAACAAACCCGAGGCGAAGCTTCCCTGCAATGCCGCAAGGCTCGTTGACGGCTCATGTGTCCCAATAGAAATAGAAGCGTATCCTGCGGGTGCATTATGTACGGAATTGTGAAAATGGGTAGGTGAGACCGGCCGCCCCACCTGGTTTAACGCACTACAGATATGATCGACAATCTCCATATCGCCTTCGGAGGAGGCAAAGACAAATGCAAGCTCATTGCTGGTAGTGTTATCCCCCAGGATGTCATGAATCGCCTGCAGGGCCAGCTTGATGGTGTTACTGGTACGCCTGCGCTCATTGGGCAGAAGCATGGGTGGTTTGAGCAGCGGCATTTCATCTGGCTGGTACCCCTGAGCCCCTTGGAACACTGCCTTGGCGTTCTCCCAGCCTAACCCGCATGTTTCATCCGTTTTTAAATTTAGCCGGTGATATGGCCAAGCTTGGATGGTTTGCCCTCACTGGGAACCAAACCTCTATCAAGCCCTGATTTTCCACCCTCCGGGCAGACTCCCCCTTACCCCCATTGTTGATCAACGTGCCGGGGCAGCACTCTGCCGGGCTATCCCGGCTTGAGTCGTGCCGCCACCTGGAAAAACAGCGCCTGATAGGGATAGGTGCTGGAGAGCAGGAAGCGGATCCGTCGCGTGTTGCGAATGATGACCGCCCCGATCTTGAACAGTTTGAGCCGGATCGTGGTCATCTGTGCACGCGCCAGTTCCGTGCCCTTCAGCGCGAGGCGCCGGATGGCCTCCATCAGCACATAGGCCAGACTGGACAGCAGTAGACGAAACTGATTGGCCCACCAGTAATGCGCGCTGGTGCGATCGGCGAACAGCCCCAGTTGCTGCTCCTTGATTCGGTTCTCCATGTCACCACGGGCGCAGTAGAGGTCATCGTAAAGGCGCTGTTTGTCGCCGGCCAGGTTGGTGACGATGAAGCGTGGATTTGGCCCCTTGTCGGTGACCTCCAGTTTGGCGATCACCTTGCGACGCGTCTTCCAGGTGCTGGCGGCATAGTGAAACTGAAAGAATTCCCGCATCTTCATGCCGGTTCGCTTCGCCAGTTCCTCAACCCACTGCATGGGCTCACGGATACACCGCAGCAAGGCGTCATTCTTGGCGATGCCCACGATATAGCCCACAGCGTTGCGCTCGCACCAGCTGAGCATGTGGTGACGGCAAAAGCCGCTATCGCCCCGAAAGATGATACGCACTTCAGGCCAAGCCCGGCGCAGGCGTTTGACCAACAGCGCCAGAATCGCCCAGGCATGCTTGGGTGCATCGATCCGGCTGGGCCGCAGATAACTCACCAGCAGTTGATCGCCACAAAAGACATACAGGGGCAGGAAGCAGTAGTGATCGTAGTAGCCGTGAAAGAAGCGGCCTTCCTGGCGGCCATGCACCGGATCATCCGTGGCGTCGAAATCCAGGATCAGCTCATCGGGTGGTGCATCATATGAGGCAATGAACTGCTCGAGCAGTAGGTTGTGGACATCAACGGCAACCCGGCGATCGACCCGGTTCTCCAGCCGACAAAGTGTCGACTGGCTGCCCAGTACCTCCTCGCGTTCGATCGAGCTCTGTAGGGCCGGGTCGGTGCGTAGTGTCTGATGGTCGTTCAGATCTTCATAACCCAGGCAGAGCCCATAGACTCGCTGGCGCAACAGGCTCAACTGGCTGTGTTCAATATAGCGGGGGTCTCGCGGGTCGAGGATGACCGCATCAACCGCCTCGAGCAATCCCAGACGCCTGTCGATCTCACGCAGCAGCAACACGCCGCCGTCCGAGGTGATATCGCCACCGGAAAACTCGGCTTAAACCTTACGGCGTTTTAGGGCTGGAAAATCAAAGGCAGTCTGGGTACAGTTTGTCACAGGCAAAATCCTTTCGATTACAGTGTAAGCAACTGAATTATATCGAAGTATCAGGATTTTGCCTTTTTAATGCGTGAAATATTGGGGCTAAACCGCCAATACCAACTCGGCAATGTCACCCAACGCCTCCCGTATCTCATTGATGGAGGGCGGTTCCGAACGGGACAAATCGTCAAAGGCGCCTCGGCAGGTCATGCGCATAACATCGGGTTGTCTCTCTGAGCTGAGCCAGAGGTGGTATCCGTGTGTCACCATGGGCGAACCCGGGTCACCAAATTCAACGTTGATAGTTCCCGGCCGATGGTCGTATTGCCGCACAACCTCAGTCATCAAGCGCTGTACTTTTTTGATGACGAAAGTATCCGGTTCGATCCGCTGCGCCTCGTTGCTCAGGTTCTCAACTTCGAAATTGCAATTGGCGCGGTAACGATTAAAATCGCCAAGCGTTGTCGTCCTGCCCCTCTGCAGGAAGGTGCGGGTGGTACCCGGCTCGATCGCTACCTCTTGCATCAGTACCAGTTTGCTGCCGATCGGCGGCAAGTTGTAGGGGTAAGCCAGGTTGTCACTGACCATGTAGGATTGGCTGCATGCCGACAGCAGCAAAAGAAGTACTATCCATCGCATAGCTATCCACCTCAGTTGAACAGGCTATTGAAAAAGGCCGGCGTGCTGTCAGACCACCCGGAAATAGCAACTGAGATCGGGGATGTCGATCTCGCGGGGTTTGAGCCTGATGCGATCGTTCAATCCCGCTTCGCCGCGGATGCGTACCCTGGCCTCCATGGCAATGGACGGCAGCAGCACGGTGGCACGCTCTCCTTCCCTGGCCACGATCACCGCCTCGCCCTGCCATCCGGGATTATCGCGCAGATAGATCAGACGCCAGTGATCGTTTGACACCCGCTCGGTCTTGCGGTTCGCCATGCTGCCCAGCTCGGACTGGGCGGTACGCTCGGAGATTGCATGGATATCGAGAACCGCCCCGCCCTTGAGGTGGGCGCGCAGCTGCTGGTGGGCCAAAAGATCGGAGTAGCGCCGTAAGGGACTGGTGGCGCGTGTGTAGACCGCCAGTCCCAAGCCGGCGTGGGGCTCCGCCTGAGTCTTGATCCGGGTTGGTTTGAAGTGACGGCGATAGGCATACATGCCCGCCAGATCTTCCGGTTGTTCAAGCTGATCCGGCGGCGCCTGGGTGGCGAATGGCATGGCTATCTCCCGGGATTGGCAGAAACCGGCGACCCCCTCCCCTGCCATCAGCATCAGATCGGTGATCATCTCCCGGCTCTGCAACCGGGGCAGCGGCTCGATCTCCACCTTATCCTCCCGCGCCTTGATCTTCACCTCCGGCAGCTGAATCGCCGCAGCGCCTGCCTGCCGGCGCCTTTGCCGATAACGCTGGCTCACCGCCAACAATGCGGCAAAGGGGTCTTCACGCAAGCGCCGGTCCGCAGCTGCGTAACTGATACGCTCGACCCTGACCCAACTCGGATGGATCTCCACATCCTCCACCTCACCCGTTACCGAGAGGGTGAAACCGATCGACAGGGCGGGCGATTTCTCCTGCAGGCCGAGGCCGAGGCCGAGCCGGTCGGTCACCTGGGGTGGCAACATGGGGATAACCCGGTCAGGCAGATAGAGATTGGCCCCCCGGGCACGGGCGCCCAGATCCATCTCGCTGTCGGGAGCGACCAGGGCGGCGACGTCCGCCACATGGACCCAGATCCGCTCCCCATCCAGGCTGACGGCGTCATCCGGGTCCTGATTGTCTTCGTCATCGATGGCATAGGCGGGGAGCCGGGTCAGATCGAGACGCTCCTCCTCCGGCAAGGGTGGCACTGCGTAATCGGGAATCGTCTCGTCGATGCCCATGCGACGCGGATAGGGGTTTTCATTGGCTGGCCAGTAACCGGTCTTGATCAGTAAGCGGTGCGCGTTGACCGGTGTCTCCTGGATCTCCAGGGCCTGCAGGATTCGGCTGTTCTCCTGCTTTTCCAGGGCCAGCGCCTCGACCTCGCTCAGTGTCTTGCGGTCCTTTTCGATGATCGTAGCCGACCGCACGCGTTGTATGAAGCCCTCCCAGGCCTCCGCCTCGGCAGCCTTTTTGTTGCGTTCGGCAATCTCGCTCTCGACCGCGTCGGCTGAACGGGGGTGGATAGACGTTGGGCTCCCCTCGAAATAGATCCCCTCCGCCACCAGTTGCCAGCTGGCCCAGGCCATGGCTGGCGTGTAGTCGCCGAACACCAGCTCGCTCAGTTCCTTAATATCGGTCTCTGCGCCCTCCAGTAATTCCCAATTCTCCTCCACCTCACCGTTTTGCGGTGTCAGCTGTTTGAGGTCGTTCAAGGGGCCGGGGTGCAGCAGAACTACATCTTTGTCCCTGACCCGCTTGCTCTTACCCCCTTCCAGCTCAATCGTGATCTTATCCGTGACCTCGATGACCCGGGCCGGCCGAATCTTGTAGAGAACCAGTGCGCCTGTCGTCAATCTACTCATTAAGCTTTCCAAAAAATATAGTTAATCCCCGATTTACACGGGGAGTTTCGTCACCAGCGGGATCGGGTATGATACGCACTGTTGTATGTCAAACCCAGGAGCCGCTTCCTGCCATGAATAGAGAATGGTCTGAATTTCTTGCCACCCGAAGCAAACCCGGCAGCGATGGTGCCGACATCAACTGTGCCCTGAACGATCTCTCCCACTACGGCCTTATCCGGGTCGAGGGTGAAGATGCAGAGCGGTTTCTTCAGGGCCAGATGACCAACGACATGCGTGAGGTCACTGAGACTCACAGCAACCTGGCAGGTTGGTGCAACGCCAAGGGCCGCATGATAGCCAGCTTTCGCTGCTTTCGCCAAGGCGGGAGTTTCTATCTGCAGACCCCGGCCGACGCCATCCCCGCACTACTGCCACGACTCTCCATGTATGTGCTTCGATCCAAGGTCGAAATCAGCGACGTCAGCGACGAATGGGTACGGATCGGTCTGACCGGTGACTGCGCCGAGGCCCTGCTGCAGCCCTTTTTCGACGAGCTGCCCGAACAGGTCAATGGTGTGGAACAGCTGGACGGGATGATCCTGATACGCCTGCCGGGTACCACACCCCGCTTCGAAGTCATCGGGCCAAGCCCACAGCTAAAGGAGATCTGGCAGACCGCCGAAGGCCAGGCACAGCCTGCAACGAGAGGGGTTTGGTCGCTGTATGAGATTCGCGCGGGGATCCCGACCCTCTATCCTCAAACCCGGGAGTCTTTCGTGCCGCAAATGGCCAATATGCAATTGATCGACGGGGTCAGTTTCACCAAGGGATGCTACACCGGCCAAGAGGTTGTGGCGCGGATGCAATACCTGGGCAAGCTGAAACGCCGGATGTATCTGGCCCATGTGGTTACACAGACCCCACCGCAACCTGGCGATGAGCTGTTTGCGGAAGAAAGCACATCGGGGCAGGGTGCGGGCAAGGTCGTGGATGCGCAGGCCAGCGGCGAAGGCTACGACCTTCTGGCTGTCATCGAAATCACCAGCGCCGAGGAAAAACAGGTCAGGTTGGGTGAGAGCGGCCCCAGGCTGGAGATCCTCAACCTCCCTTACAGCTATTCTGAAGAGTAGGCTTCACCCATCGCAACCATTCAGAATAACCCGGACTGACCGTTAACAAGGACGATAATCAATCATTGGAAACCCAGGCAAAAAATGATCGACGAAAACCAGTTTCTGCAAAAGCTCAACGAAGCCATCGACCATAACCGGATCACTCTTCCCACGCTGCCGGAAGTGGCGCTGAAGGTCAGGGATGCAGTGGAGAGAGAACAGAGTTCGGCCAACCAGATTGCCGACATCATCGCCTCTGACACAGCCCTCTCTGCCCGGCTTCTGCAAGTCGCCAACAGCCCCCTTTACCGCGGCCGTGTGACCATCGACAATCTGCAGATGGCGGTTGCGAGGCTGGGGGTGCGCCTGGTGCGCAGCCTGGTGATCAGCCTCATCATGCAGCAGATTTTCCAGGCCACCAGCGATCTGCTGGACGCCAAATTCAGACAGGTCTGGGAAGAGAGTGTGCAGATCGCCGCACTCAGCCGTGTGCTTGCCGCCAATACGGACCACCTGGACAAGGAACAGGCGATGCTGGCGGGCCTGATCCACAACATCGGCGCCCTGCCGATTCTCGCCTTTGCGGAGAGCCATGATGAGCTGCTCGAGGATGCCCAAGAACTGGATCGGATTATCGATGCCCTGAGCCCCCCGATCGGTCAACGCATACTCGAAATGTGGGACTTCCCCGAATCCCTGATCCTGGTACCGGCGAATTTCCTCAATCTCGATTACGCCAGCGAAGGGGATGTGGACTATGTGGACATCGTGCTGGTGGCGCGGCTCGAATCGCAGATGAACGACGGCTCCATCGACGCAACGACCCTGTCGCAGATCCCGGCCTTTGTAAAGGTCGGTCTGGAACCCGAGGTCAATATCATCGAAATCGAAGGCGTTGCAGACGATATCCAGAATATCGAGGTCATGTTCATATCGTGACCTCACACCCCACAGGGTCCAAACATGATTGAGGCGGAAAACCTCTGCAAGCACTATGCGGGTATCAAGGCGGTGGACGGGGTCAGCTTCTCGATCCCCCGCGGTGTCTGCTTCGGCCTGCTTGGACCCAATGGTGCGGGCAAGACCACCACCGTGGAGATGCTCGAGGGGATCAAGACCCCAACATCGGGCCAGATACGATACAAGGGCGAGCCCCTGGGCAAACGCTTCCGAAACGAGGCGGGGATCATGTTTCAGCACACCGCCCTACAGGAGTATATCCGTGTGGACGAGGTGCTGAAGATGTTTCAGCAGTTTTATACCAAGACCCGCCCCATCGATGAGTTGGTGGAGATCTGCGCCCTGGAAGAGTTCCTGTCGCGGGATACGCGCAAACTCTCGGGCGGTCAGAAGCAGCGGCTGCTGTTGGCCATCGCGCTGATCAACGATCCTGAAGTGGTATTCCTCGACGAACCCACCACCGGTCTCGATCCGCAGTCGCGGCGCAATCTCTGGCGTCAGGTCCGCCGCATCAAGGCGGAAAACAAAACCCTGGTGCTGACCACACACTATATGGAAGAGGCGTTTGAACTCTGTGATGAGATCATCATCATGGATCACGGTAAGATCATCGCCCAGGGCATTCCGAAAACCCTGCTGGCCAACCACTTCGACAAATCGGTGATCACCCTGCCACTCTCCGCCCTGCCCGAGGATTTTCAAGCCGATGAATTCTCCACACTCCACCCCCAGGATGGGCAGATGGAGATCCTCTCTAAGGATGTGGACACCACCATACACCACCTGGCAGCCCAGAAGATCTCTTTGCAACAGTTACAGGTGCGTTCGCCGACCCTGGAAGATCTGTTCCTGGAACTGACCGGGCACCATCTGCGCACCTAGCCCGGATATTTCATCCATTTGCCGATACTGGCACGAGGAGAAGGCCGGGACGAGAAACAGGATGATACCGGCTCCAAACGCCCCGATTTCTGGCTGACAGGCACAGCTTCCCCTTACCCCGTTATTTATCAACGTGCCGGGGCAGCACTCATCGCGTGCTATCCTGGCTCCAGCCGTTCGGCCACACTGAAGAACAATGCCTGGTAAGGAAAGACACTGGAGAGCAGGAAGCGGACACGCCGGGTATTGCGTATCACCACCGCACCCACTTTGAGTAGTTTAAGCCGCAGCGTGCCGACCTGGGTCTTGGCCAGTTCTGTACCCTGTAAGGCCAAGCGGCGAATCGCTTCCATCAACACATAGGCCAGGCTCGACAGCAGCAAGCGAAACTGATTGGTCCACCAATGATGTGCACTGGTGCGATCAGCAAACAGCCCCAGCTGTTGTTCCTTGATGCGGTTTTCCATCTCGCCCCGCGCACAATAGACGTCGTCGTAAAGGGTTTGGGCATCGCCGTTGAGGTTGGTGACGACAAATCGGGGATTACGCCCTCGCTCACTCACCTCCAGCTTGGCGATCACCGCGCGTCGACGGCGCCAGCTGCGTGCACCGTAGCGCAGGCCAAGGAAGACGCGTTGCTTCTGTCCGTTGGCCTTGAAGCATTGCTCGACTGCAGTGAAGTCTTCCTCGATCATCCGTTGCAGGCGGTGGTTGCGCGCCAGGCCTACGATGTAGCCAATGCCATGGCGTTCACACCAGCGCAGCATGCGGTGACGACAGAAGCCCGAGTCGGCTCTCAGGATGATCCGCACCGCCGGCCACGCCTGACGCAAGCGTTTGACCAGCAGGGCGAGGATCGCCCACGCATGTTTCGCCCCGTCGATCTTGCTCGGGCGCAAATAGCTGACCAGCAGTTGTTCGCCGCAAAACACGTACAACGGGAGAAAGCAGTAGTTATCGTAGTAACCGTGGAAGAAGCGGCCTTCCTGCAGGCCGTGAACCCGGTCATCGGTGGCGTCGAAGTCCAGGATCAACTCCTCGGGTGGCTCGGCAAACGAGGCGATGAACTGCTCGATCAGGACCTGATGGATCGCGACAGCGGTTGCCCGATCTGACCGATTCTCCAAGCGACAGAGCGTGGGTGAACTGCCCAGTGCCTGATCCTGTTCCACGGCCGTCTGAAAGGCCAAATCTTGTCGCAGACTGTCGTGATCGTTGAGGTCTTCATAGCCCTGGCACAGGGCATAGACCCGCTGGCGTAGTAGAGAAATCTGATCATGTTGCACATAGCGGCCATCGCGTGGATCAGCGAGAGTGTCATTGACGGCTTCAAGCAATCCCAGCCGTCGGTCCGCTTGTCGTAGCAACAACACGCCGCCATCACTGCTGATATCACCACCGGAAAAATCCGCTTCAACCTGGCGGCGTTTTACCGCTGGAAAAGCAAAACGACCTTGGGTACATTCTGTCACAGGCAAAACCTCGTTCAATTTCAGCCTAAGTAACTGAATTCTATTGAACTACACGGGTTTTACCCTCTTTATTTGTGAAATATTCGGGCTAGGATCGCTCTCAACTATGTCGCTTCGTCGCTTTCTGGCTGCCCTGCAAGCACGCAACCTGGAGTTCCTGCGAGACTACACCGCACTCGGCTGGAACCTGATCATGCCGGTATTGATCGTGATGGGTTTCGCCTTTGCATTCACCACCGGACAGGAGGAACTCTACAAGGTTGGACTGTATGGGGATCCTGAACAGAATCAGAGCGTGGACGATTTCCTGAAGACCCGGTATGTGGATTTCATCCCGGTGGATGACCTGAGCAAGATGATCGACAAGGTGGACAGGCATCAGATAGATCTGTTGCTGGACCTGCAAAACAACCGTTATTGGGTCAACAGCACCTCGCCCAAGGGTTACCTGCTTGAGCAGCTGCTGTCGCCCTACGGGCTGCAGCGCGAGACCCTCAGCGGGTCGGAGATACGCTATGTGGATTGGGTCATCCCCGGTGTCCTGGGCATGAACATCATGTTCAGCGCCCTGTTCGGCGTAGGCTACGTCATTGTCAGGTATCGAAAAAACGGCGTCTTGAAACGATTGCGGGCAACCCCGCTCAGCGCCTTCGAGTTTATATCGGCACAGATTGCATCGCGCCTGTTGATGATCGTAGCGGTCACCGTGCTGGTCTATGCGGGGACTGACCTGCTGGTGGATTTCCGAATGGTCGGTTCCTACTGGCTGCTCTTTCTGATCCTCATTCTCGGCGCGCTCAGCATGATCAGCGTCGGGTTGCTGGTGGCGGCCCGCATCACCAGCGAAGAAGCGGCCAACGGGCTGCTGAATCTGATGAGCTGGCCCATGATGCTGCTGTCGGGGGTCTGGTTCTCACTGGAAGGCTCACATCCGTTTGTGCAGAACCTGGCGCTGGCCCTGCCATTGACCCACATGGTGGATGCTGCCCGGGTGGTCATGATCGAGGGTGCAGGATTTACGGATGTTGCCTCCCAGCTGTTCATCCTCACGCTATTTACCTTATGCTTTGTCATCATAGGTTCGAAAACCTTTCGCTGGGAGTAGACAGGATGGATCATCAGGACGAGACATTCATGACCGAGGCGCTGAAGCTTGCGCAACGGGGCATCGAGCAGGGCGATGGCGGCCCCTTCGGTGCGGTAGTGGTCATGGATGGGCGGATTATCGGGCGTGGCTGGAATCAGGTAATCAAGCGCAACGATCCCACCGCGCATGCGGAAATAGTGGCGATACGCGAAGCCTGTTCCCATGCTGCAAGCTATCACCTGCCCGGCAGTGTACTCTTTACCACCTGTGAACCCTGCCCGATGTGCCTGAGCGCCGCCTACTGGGCCCACATAGATCGTCTGGTCTATGCCGCTGAGGCGGATGACGCCGCCGCCATCGGTTTTAGCGACCGTTTCATACAGGCTGAACTGCACAGGCCGAAGGATGGAAGAGCCATGGCCAGCCAACAACTTCTCAGGGAGCGGAGTCTAGCCCTGTTCAGGCAGTGGCAGACGAGTGACAAACGTGTCGACTATTGAGCGGTTGCCCCTTAATGCCTCGATTATTCAAGGCCAGGACTTGGATTAAAACAACATAAAACAGTAACGAATACTATGTGCGGTATTGCAGGCATCTTAAATCTCAAAGACGGCATCCCACCCTCAAGAAGCGAACTCGAGGGCATGATACACGCCGTCCATCACCGCGGCCCCGACGGTTACGGCTACTACTGTCATGACAGAGTGGGGCTGGCCCACGCCCGTCTCAGCATCATCGACCTGGCGGGGGGCGACCAGCCGATCCACAATGAGGATCAGTCGGTGCAGGTGGTCTTCAATGGGGAGATATTCAACTACGTTGAACTGACCGCTCAGCTCAAGCAGCAGGGACACCGCTTCTACACCCACTCAGACACCGAAGTCATCGTCCACCTCTATGAAGAGTATGCAGAGAAGTTCGTCGACCATCTTAACGGGCAGTTCGCCATCGCCCTGTGGGACAGCACCAGGCAGAAATTGATTCTCGCCAGGGACAGAACGGGGATTCGCCCGCTGTTCACCGTTGAAACCGGAGGCCGGCTCTATTTCGCCTCCGAAGTAAAATCCCTGTTCGCTCACCCCGCCATTCCACGCCAGATCAATCTGACCGCCTTGCAGGAAGTGTTTACGTTCTGGACAACCCTGCCTCCTCACTCGCTGTTCGAGTCCGTGGAGGTTGTCCCCCCCCGGTCACCTGATGGTGATCGAAAACGGGGTTAAGCGCCTCTCCAGGTATTGGGACTGGACCTATCCCAACGAGCAGATCGATCAGCACAAATCCGTGGCGGAGTGGCGTGAGGAGCTGAAGGCGTTGATGATCGACTCGGTGCGGCTGCAGCTACGCTCCGATGTGCCGGTGGGCGCCTACCTCAGTGGCGGCCTGGATTCCTCGGTGCTGACTTCCCTGATCAAGAACTTCACCGATACACCGCTCCGGACCTTCTCCATCGGATTCGAGGATGAAGAGTTCGACGAAAGCGGTTTTCAAAAAGACCTGGTCGACTATCTGGGCACCAATCATACCCATGTACTGTGCAAGCGCTCGGATATCGGGACCGCCTTTCCAAGGGTCATCTCCCATACCGAGTCTGCGATCGTCAGGACCGCGCCAACTCCGCTGATGCTCCTCTCCGGCGCGGTTCGCGAGGCCGGGTACAAGGTTGTCCTGACCGGCGAAGGGGCGGATGAGGTATTCGGCGGCTACGATATCTTCAAAGAGGCCAAGGTTAGGCGTTTTTGGAGCCATGCCCCGGATTCAGAGTGGCGCCCCCTGATCCTGCAACGCCTCTACCCCTATCTGAAACATTCGCCCACCACCAGCGGGGCCTTTTCCAAACGTTTCTTTCAACAGGGCATGGAGCATCTCGACAAGCCCTATTTTGCCCATATACCGCGTTGGGCCACCACCCAGCGCATCATGCAGTTTTTTTCCGATGAGGCACGGGCGGCCGTCAAACCGATAGCTTTTGATGCTATCAATCGCATTCTGCCGGCGGAGATCGACGCCTGGAAATCCCTCAACCGGGATCAGTACATCGAGGCCAATACCCTGTTATCCGGTTATCTGCTGAGCTCTCAGGGAGACCGGGTGGCGATGGCCAACTCCGTCGAAGGCCGATACCCCTTCCTCGACCACCGGGTGATAGAATTTGCGGCAACCCTCCCCAGCCGCTACAAGATCATGGGGTTGAATGAAAAATACATGCTCAAGCAGACAATGCAGGGACTGATTCCGGAAAGCATCAGAAACCGCAGCAAACAACCCTATCGCGCACCGGACAGCCAATCCTTCTTCGACGGGGAGGCCCCGCTGGAATATGTCGCCTATCTGTTGAGTGAGGAACGGATCCGGAAAGCGGGATACTATAATCCGAAAACCGTCAATCTGCTGTTGAAAAAATGCGCCCGGGGCAAGGCCCTGGGATTCGCCGACAACATGGCCTTTGTGGGTATCCTCTCCAGCATGCTGGTGGATGAGCTGTTCATTGAACAAACGGCAATCGAATCCTGACAGGGTTGTTAACACTAATTCACACCAAACCTGTTGTATAAATATGTATGATTGATCGACAGAAAGACCTGACAGAATCTGTGGGTTAGTGTTAACAGGCCCTAACGCGAGTGAAAAATTACCTGTTTCATTTAAACTGGCCAATTTAAAATACTGACCCTTGGACTAAACAAGTTCACTGATCAGTCGACATACTGAATGGCGAGCATTAGTCTCAGTATCAAACTGTCAGAACATTTGGAAAATTTCATGTCAACAGAAGCAACAATCAGAAACTACATACTTGAAAATTACCTGTTCACCGAGGATCAATCCGCATTAGACAGCGCGGATTCCTTCCTGGACAAGGGCATCCTGGATTCAACCGGCATCCTGGAAGTCATCTATTTTCTGGAAGATGAATTCGGAATCAAGGTTGAAGATACCGAAATGGTGCCGGAGAACCTCGATTCCGTTAATAACATCGTTGCATTTATCGGAAGAAAAAGGCAGTGACGTGACCTCAATGCAGGCTACCCTGGTCAATCGCTTCAGAGAGAGTGTCGCAAAACATCCTGACTCACTCGCCGTTGCCGACAGCTCACAGCGGGTCACTTACCAGGTGTTATCCGATCTCGTCGGAAAAGTCAGTCATTACCTGATGTCGTCGGGGTTGCAGAAGGGCGACCGGGTCGCCATGGTCGTCGCCAACTCGGCGGAATATGCCGGTATCTTCTACGGAATCTGGTCAGCGGGCGGAGTCACCGTCGCACTCAACACCCAGGCGAAAGCCAAGGATATCATCAACTGGGTAACGCACTCGGATGCCAAGTGGCTGTTCATGGACCGCCAACACCCGGAATACAAAGATGTATACGGGGCCGGCGGGGAGTTCACGCTGATTGGTGTGGGCAGCGATGATACCGGAGAGTCGGATAACATCACCGTGGATTGGCAACGGATAGTCGACTTGGAACCGGCCAATCCGAAAATGTTGCCGGGCCGGTCGGACCTGGCCTCGATCATCTATACCTCGGGCACCACCGGCAATCCCAAGGGCGTCACCCTCAGCCATGGCAACCTCTGCGCCAACATAGAATCCATCCTGGCCTATCTTGATCTAACAGCCGAGGACAGCATACTCAATGTACTGCCCTTCTACTACTCCTATGGCAACTCCATTCTGCACACCCACCTTGCGATTGGAGGGTCAATGATTCTGGAGAACAGCCTGCTCTATCCCCATCGCGTCATGGAGAAGATGTCAGAGGAGGCGGTGAGCGGTTTTTCCGGCGTGCCCTCAACCTTCGCATTGCTGCTCAGCAGGGTCAACATCGGTGATTATGACCTATCAAAACTGCGCTATATCACGCAGGCCGGGGGACCCTTGGCGCCCGCGCTGGCTGACAGACTGAGTACTGCCTTGCCCCATACTCAGCTATTCATCATGTATGGGCAGACCGAGGCCAGTGCGCGTCTCACCTATTTGCCTCCTGGTATGTTGGAGAAAAAACGGGGTTCGATCGGCATCGCAATCCCAAATACAACGATTGAAGTCAGGAACAAAACAGGTGGGATCACAGCACCCGGTGAGACAGGTGAAATATGCGCCAGTGGCGAAAACATCATGCAGGGATATTGGAAGGACGTGGAGAGGTCCAACCAAGTCATCAAGGACGGCTGGCTGTATACCTGCGACCTGGCGCATACCGACGCTGACGGTTATCTCTATATCGACGGACGTTCATCCGATATGATCAAGAGCGGCGCCAACCGTATCAGCCCGAAGGAGATCGAAGAGGTGATCCAGGAGCTGGAGGAGGTGCACGAGGTGGCTGTGATCGGCAGTCCCGATGAGATGTTAGGGGAGATCATCAAAGCCTACGTAGTGCTGAAAAAGGGGAGCGAATTGAAACAGAGAAACATTCAGCGCCACTGTAAGAACAACCTGGCTATATATAAAATCCCAAAGTCCATAGAGTTTATCGAAGAGCTGCCGAAAACGGCTTCAGGCAAGATAAAGAAGTTCCTGCTGAAATAGATGTCTTTTTAAGCTTCGCCTGATCATGTCAAAGTGGGATACTATTTTGAACGCAAGTACATCCTAATCGGACACCGCGGACCAAAATCAATAATACCGAGCAGAATCTATCCGGAGAAAATAATGCCAACATTAGCAGAACGGTACGAAGCTGAAATCCTCAATTTCGCCCGGGACAAAGAGGTCGAAAGAATCTGTGAATCCATGCGGGATATCATGCGTACCAGGCTGCGCCGGCGCGGTGTTGTGGTCGCGGTATCGGGGGGAATAGACAGTTCTGTCTCAGCGGCCCTGGCGGTCAAGGCCTTTGGCCCGAAAAAAGCCTTTTTCATTCAATTGCCGGAGATCGATTCGGCCCAGGATACACAATCCCGCGGCAGCCAGTTGATAGACCACCTTGGCGTGGATCATGCCACCCACAACATCGCCGCGACCCTGGAGGCCATCGGTTGTTACCAGGCCCGTGACGAGGCGATTGTGAAAACATTCCCCGAGTATGCCGACGGCTGGAAAAACAAGATTGTCATAAAGGGGGGTCTGGACGGACAGGTCAACCACTTCTCGCTGGTGGTCCAGGAGCCGCAGGGTCAGCAGTTCGAAAAACGCCTCGATATCAAGGAGTACCTGCAGATCGTGGCCGCGACCAACTACAAACAGCGGATTCGAAAGACTATCGAGTATTACCATGCGGACAGGTTGAACTATGCGGTAATCGGCACACCCAACCGGCTCGAATACGACCAGGGATTCTTCGTTAAAAACGGTGACGGTTCCGCGGACCTGAAACCCATCGCCCATCTCTACAAGACCCAGGTCTACGCACTGGCGAAACACCTCGGCCTGCCCGATTCAATCTGCAACGCGACCCCGACCACCGATACCTACAGCCTGCCCCAGGGACAGGATGAGTTCTACTTCGCCCTTCCCTATCAGGAGATGGACAAGGCATTGTGGGCCCACAACATCGGCGCCCCCGCCAACGAGTTGGCAGAAATGCTCGGCATCACGGAAGCACAAGCGAAATTCGTTTACCAGGACATCGAAAACAAGCGCAAGACCACCCACTACCTGCATGCCAAACCCTATTTGATCGAGGCAATGCCCGAGTTGGATTTATAGATCGCGAATCGCAGCGCCTTGAAAATATGGCTCACAGCCTGCGCATATTCAAAAATCATCGAGTGCAATTGTGTAGCCATCATTTCTGATTTGTGCTAACAGGGTTTGAATCTGGTCAAAATCTTCGATAAAGAGGCTTTCAGTAATTTCAACAACCAACCTGGATGGGGAAATACCATACTCGGCCGACTTGCTAATCAAATAGCTGTGAAAGTCATTTCGCAGGAGCTGTTTCACTGAAACATTTATTGAAACCCTTAGCGGTTGCCATATTGACTGGATCTCTTTAAATTCTCGAAAAACCGTATCAATAACATAGTCCCCAATAGGATTTATCTGCCCGGTTGATTCCGCGACGGAAATAAACTTACCTGATTACCCCTAAACCTCAGCCATTCTCAAGAGGCGATATGGCATAGGTGGAGTGCGAAGAGCGGCAAAAAGCAATCGTTCAATCATGGCGGGTAAATCGAAACGGCGGTTAAACCGATATTCGAACTCAGCAAGATAACGCGACACATGTTTATCTCGAATCGCATGAAAAGTACCCAACAGACTGTTTTTGACATTACCCAACATCGTGTTTACCCATTTGAAGCACGAATACTGGACACTTTGACGCCCACCACCCGTCACCATGGGGTTATGATGGCAATCAGCGGTTGTCACGCCACTAACCCCAATATTTCACGCATTAAAAAGGCAAAATCCTGATACTTCGATATAATTCAGTTGCTTACACTGTAATCGAAAGGATTTTGCCTGTGACAAACTGTACCCAGACTGCCTTTGATTTTCCAGCCCTAAAACGCCGTAAGGTTCAAGCCGAGTTTTCCGGTGGCGATATCACCTCGGACGGCGGCGTGTTGCTGCTGCGTGAGATCGACAGGCGTCTGGGATTGCTCGAGGCGGTTGATGCGGTCATCCCCGACCCGCGAGATCCCCGCTATATTGAACACAGCCAGTTGAGCCTGTTGCGCCAGCGAGTCTATGGGCTCTGCCTGGGTTATGAAGATCTGAGCGACCATCAGACACTACGCACCGACCCGGCCCTACAGAGCTCGATCGAACGCGAGGAGGTACTGGGCAGCCAGTCGACACTTTGTCGGCTGGAGAACCGGGTCGATCGCCGGGTTGCCGTTGATGTCCACAACCTACTGCTCGAGCAGTTCATTGCCTCATATGATGCACCACCCGATGAGCTGATCCTGGATTTCGACGCCACGGATGATCCGGTGCATGGCCGCCAGGAAGGCCGCTTCTTTCACGGCTACTACGATCACTACTGCTTCCTGCCCCTGTATGTCTTTTGTGGCGATCAACTGCTGGTGAGTTATCTGCGGCCCAGCCGGATCGATGCGCCCAAGCATGCCTGGGCGATTCTGGCGCTGTTGGTCAAACGCCTGCGCCGGGCTTGGCCTGAAGTGCGTATCATCTTTCGGGGCGATAGCGGCTTTTGCCGTCACCACATGCTCAGCTGGTGCGAGCGCAACGCTGTGGGCTATATCGTGGGCATCGCCAAGAATGACGCCTTGCTGCGGTGTATCCGTGAGCCCATGCAGTGGGTTGAGGAACTGGCGAAGCGAACCGGCATGAAGATGCGGGAATTCTTTCAGTTTCACTATGCCGCCAGCACCTGGAAGACGCGTCGCAAGGTGATCGCCAAACTGGAGGTCACCGACAAGGGGCCAAATCCACGCTTCATCGTCACCAACCTGGCCGGCGACAAACAGCGCCTTTACGATGACCTCTACTGCGCCCGTGGTGACATGGAGAACCGAATCAAGGAGCAGCAACTGGGGCTGTTCGCCGATCGCACCAGCGCGCATTACTGGTGGGCCAATCAGTTTCGTCTACTGCTGTCCAGTCTGGCCTATGTGCTGATGGAGGCCATCCGGCGCCTCGCGCTGAAGGGCACGGAACTGGCGCGTGCACAGATGACCACGATCCGGCTCAAACTGTTCAAGATCGGGGCGGTCATCATTCGCAACACGCGACGGATCCGCTTCCTGCTCTCCAGCACCTATCCCTATCAGGCGCTGTTTTTCCAGGTGGCGGCACGACTCAAGCCGGGATAGCCCGGCAGAGTGCTGCCCCGGCACGTTGATCAACAATGGGGGTAAGGGGGAGTCTGCCCGGAGGGTGGAAAATCAGGGCTTGATAGAGGTTTGGTTCCCAGTGAGGGCAAACCATCCAAGCTTGGCCATATCACCGGCTAAATTTAAAAACGGATGAAACATGCGGGCTAAAGCACCAAAGCCCATCGGTAAAGACTTCGCTGCCAGGCATCAAGCAGGAGCGGGCGTAGCGGGCGATTTCACGTTTGCGGAAGCCCCTTACACGACGCAGTTGAATTTTCATGGGCCTGCCGTCCCGCGTCGTCTCAACAGCAGCTACGAAAGGGATTTTGTTGCGCGACCCACGACCACGCTTACCGGCTTGCTCGCCTCCGAGATAAGCATCATCCAATTCGATGCGACCGGCCAGTTTTTTTCCACGCTCACGTTCCATCATCACCTGCATCAACTTATGCTTGAGTCGCCAGGCCGTATTGTAGTTCACCCCGATTTCGCGGGAAAGTTGCAGCGCCGAGATACTTTTCTTGCGTTGGGTCAACAGATAGATCGCAAGAAACCACGTTCTCAGCGGCAGCTTGGTGCCATGGAAGATGCTGCCGGCGGTCAGGGAAGTCTGATGATGGCACTTGTGACATTGATATATCTGACGCTTTTTGAGTTCACAGCCTGTTGTGTTGCCGCACTCAGGGCAGACATAGCCCGTCGGCCAGCGCAAATCATACAATGCCTGTCGACACTGATCCTCGGTCCCATATTGTTCCAGAAAATCGTGCAAACCAAGACCTTTTTGAAATTGAATAGTATTTCTCGGCATGATGAAATCCTCTTTTATTCAGTAGGTTCCATTATGCTTGCACCACAGGCTCAATAGCTGAGCCTCATGAGTAATCAGGTTCAGATTTGTGATTTCGCCACCCTGGCCCAGCAATTCACTCAGGGTCGGTAGTGTCGTTGATATCTGGGGACAGTTCGAATCCACACCCTGCAGGTGGGGATAGAAGATGGTCCTGCCCCTGACATCGCTCGCAAAACTAAAGCCCCTGCTCTGCTGTAGCGCCAGCAGGTGGGGATTGATCTGCCACCCTGCGGCTGCCATGCATGTTGGTTTTTCACCGAAAACCTCTGTGTAGGCGTCAATTGCCCTGTCCAGTTCCTGCCGGGTCCAGGTTTCGTCCGCATGGGCGATCTCATCCAGCCAACGGGAGCGGTCATGACAGAGAATGCCTGTCTCATGGCCTGCCGCCAGCGTGGTGCGCATGACCTCCGCCGCCCTTCGGTGAATAACCGGTGGCGGCAGCGCTATGCCGTAGAGTCGTGATGCGATATCGAGATCGCGATACCAGGGTTGCAGGATGCGACCGATGCGACGACCGCTTTTATCAGCGCCGGTGGCGAAAAAGAAACTGGCGCGAATCTTATATTCATCGAATAGCCTCAGCAGCGCGGGCACTCCCAACAGGGCGCCTTGCAGAGTGTTGACGCATACTCGAAGACCTACCCTCATGAATGGGATCTGTCGCTATACAGGAGCAAGATAACGACACAACAAGGCGTTCTCCACCTTATGGGTAGGCAGTGCCACACGAACCCGATAACCACCGCCAGGCGCTTCCTGCATGGCATTCCCGTTTTGATCCTCCATACGCTCTAATACAAAACTGTGGTTTCCAACAGGCGTCATCAGTTCCAATCTGTCCCCCACGCGGATCTTGTTCTTCACATCCAGGTCGATCAGGCCGGAGCCGTTGTCGACGCCGGTCACTTCACCCACGAACTGTTGTCTTTCGGTCTGCGAACTGCCGTAGCGGTAGTTCTGCAGCTCCTGGGATTCATGACGCTGATAGAATCCATCGGTATAACCACGGTTGGCCAGACTCTCCAGATCGGCCATCAGTTCGACCTGAAACGGACGTCCCGCAACGGCATCGTCGATCGCCTGCCGGTAGACCTGGGTGGTGCGGGCGGTATAGTAGTGCGACTTGGTTCGGCCCTCGATCTTCAGACAATCCACCCCGATACCCACCAAACGCGCAACATGCTCAACTGCGCGCAGGTCTCTGGAGTTCATGATGTAGGTGCCATGCTCATCCTCGAACACCGGCATCGGTTCACCGGGCCTGCCACTCTCCTCGATGTAGTAGACCTGGTCGGCCTCGCTGTGCCGGGCAACACCCGCCGGGCCTGTAGCGGTGGTTGGCGGCTCCACCGTTTGTGACATCATCTTGTAATCCCAGCGGCAGCTGTTTGTACAGGTCCCCTGATTGGCATCCCGATGGTTGAAGTAGCCCGACAGCAGACATCGGCCGGAGTAGGCGATACAGAGCGCACCGTGGATAAACACCTCCAGCTCCATATCGGGGACAGCCTGCCTGATCTCCTCCACCTCTTCCAGGGACAGCTCCCGGGAGAGGATCACACGGCTCAATCCCTGCCGCTGCCAGAATCGCACCGCTTCCGCGTTCACCGTGTTGGCCTGCACCGATAGGTGGACCGGCATCTCCGGCCAGGCTTCCCTGACCATCAGGATCAATCCCGGATCGGACATGATCAGGGCATCCGGTCCCATGGCTATCACCGGTTCCAGATCCTTGATGAAGGTCTTCAGCTTGGCGTTGTGGGGCATCACGTTGCAGGCCAGGTAGAAATGGCGTCCCTGGCCGTGTGCATCGGCGATGCCGATCGCCAGATTGTCCTGCAGGAAGTCATTGTTCCTGACCCGCAGGCTGTAACGGGGCAAACCGGCATATACGGCATCGGCGCCATAGGCAAAGGCATAGCGGGCGTTCTTCAGTGTGCCCGCGGGTGAAAGGAGTTCGGGTCGTTTCATATCGGGACTATAGAGCTCAACGCAGAGTAACCTGCATGGTCTCCACGATGGTACCGAGAAGCAGCCGCTCTCTCTCCACTTCCAACTCGACCTTTTCCCCGACCTCTCTGTCCATCAGGGCGATACGGATATCGGCATAGCTCTTGATCGGTTGTCCATCGATGGATATTAGCCGATCCAATTTCTCCACGCCCGCTTCCCTGGCGCCGCTGCCCTCGATAAAATCCTTGATACTGGGGGGTGAACTTGTGGTATCGAGCAAAACACCGAGCTTTCCGCTAGGCGGCAGGGAGCGTTTCTCGGCCACAATCAAGTAGTCCGCTAACGCCTGATCCAGTTCCGTGACTGTATCGACATTAAGAATGGTTGCCTGGCTGGCGTCGATACGGCGCAACAGCCGCTTGGGAATGCCGTCGCCATACATCAGATGACCAACCCCCGCCAGAATGACCAGGTGGGATTCGGGATTCCGCTGCATCCACTCCGCCGCCCGCTGCGCCATTCCCTCGTCCCACAGCAGCTGAACCTCAAGGAAGTTCTCAAAACTCCTCCCCTCTTTATGGGGATGGGCATCGAAGATCGACTGCAATCGTTTGTGGTAGTCCTCGTTATCCCTGTCTATCTCGGCGGGTAATCTCAGTTTCAATTCCTCGGGTAGACTCTCGATGCCTTCCCTTCCCACCTGCCGGGTGATCTCACTCTCCAGATTGAGGGCGATCAACGGGATGCCATGCTCCCTGGCATATTGGAAAATAGGCCGGTAGAGTCGATAATCGAAACGCCAGCGATCGAAGTACTCCGACTCCCGAATCAGGTCGGCTTCATCGATCTCCCCGGCGATATAGCGGTCGAGGACATCCTGGTAGGGCTGAAAAAAGAACTCCAGTCCGATTCCCAGGTCTGAGTGCTTTGCATGCAGCCCCTCGATGATCGCCAACTGATTCAGATGGTGTTGATACTGATCATGGGACTCGCCGACAAAGACCACACGTCGGTCCGCGACCTTCTCTATCAGGCTCGAAACATCGATCACTGCGGAGAGATCGATCACTGGGTCAGGCGGGGGTTCATGAGCCCGGGCAGCTGTCATTGCACAGGCCAGGATAAAAAACAGCAAACGAAAATAGAGCACTACATTCTCCCATTACGATTGACTCGATGCGCCTTATGACCAATAAATCCACGATCCGTTACATCCTGCTGTGGCTGACGCTATTTTGCAAACCGGCTATCGCCGCCGCAACGGTTCACCATCAGCTGCAGGTTTCCCTCGACCCGGGCAGCCGGCAGCTGCAGGTGACAGATCGAATCTCTCTCGCCACCCGGCAGGATGGCGGCGCTACGCAGCCTACCCTAGCCCATCAGGGCCGCTTGCGATTCCTGCTTCATCGCGGTCTCAGCCCACGCAGCATGACAGCGGAAGTGGCCTTGAAAGAGATCGGACCGATCTCCGATAGCGCTCCTTTGATCGCATACCAGCTCAGCATGCCTGAAGATCAACGTCATTTCACCCTTGAGTATGGCGGGAAGATCGCACACCGGCTGACCACACAGAGAGAGAGCCCGGGACGGGCCAGCAAACGCCTGCGCGGCACCATATCGGAACAGGGTGTCTATCTGGATGGCACTACCGGCTGGTACCCCTACTTTGCCGATACACTCCATACCTTCGAGCTGCAGGTGGATCTCCCCCCATCCTGGCTGGCGGTAAGCCAGGGCAAGGGACCCGAGATAGGCGGAGAGGGGCAGAGACGCTCGATCCGCTGGCATGAAAACTCTCCCCAGGATGATATCTATCTGGTCGCCGCACCCTACCGGCTCTACCGCAAATCCTCGGACGGAATCGAGGCGCAGGTCTATCTGCGCCAGCGGGACCCGGAGATCGCGGAGCGCTACACGCAGGCCACCACGCGTTATCTGCGACTCTATCAATCCCTGATCGGTCCCTATCCCTACGCCAAGTTCGCTTTGGTGGAAAACTTCTGGGAGAGCGGATACGGGATGCCCTCCTTCACCCTGTTGGGACCGCGCGTACTGCGCCTCCCCTTTATCCTGCACACCTCCTATCCCCATGAGATCCTTCACAACTGGTGGGGAAACAGCGTCTATATCGATTACCAAAGTGGTAACTGGGCGGAGGGATTGACCAGCTATCTGGCCGACCATCTGCTGGCCGAACAGCGGGGACGGGGCGCCAACCATCGGCGCACGGCACTCAAACGCTATGGCGATTTCGTGCGTAATGAGAATGACTTTCCGCTGACGGCGTTCAGGGCCCGGCATACAACCGCCAGTCAGGCGGTAGGCTATGACAAGAGCCTGATGTTTTTTCATATGCTGCGGCGTCATCTCGGCGATCAGGCCTTCATCGAGGGTCTGCGGATCTTCTTCCGGGAGAACCGTTTCAAGACAGCCGGGTATGCAGATCTGGAGCAGGCTTTCAAGCAAGCCGCGGGCAGGTCTCTCGATACTTTTTTCCAACACTGGACCGAACGCAACGGCGCCCCGCGGCTGGCCGTCAGTGACCTTGCCTTGGAACAGCTTGGGAACGGTTTTCAGATCAGCGGCACCCTGCTGCAAACCCAGAGTAGCGCCCCCTTTCCCCTGGAGATCCCCATGCTTACACGCATGAAAGATGGTAGCGTATCGCAGACCACCCTCTCCTCCCGGGCACGGGAGACTCCCTTTACACTGAAGTTGGACCACGAACCGCAACAACTGCAGATAGATCCCTGGTTCGACCTTTTCAGACAACTCGATCCCGCGGAAACCCCGGCGACCCTGAGTCGTCTGTTTGGCAGCGAACGGGTGTTGATCGTACTCCCGTCGAATGCGAACAAACGGATGTTGCAGGCCTATAGAGGGTTGGCTCAACAGTGGAGCGATGGCTATGACGAGGCGGATATACGCCTCGACAGTGAACTGAACAGACTGCCGCAGGATCGCCCCGTTTGGCTGCTCGGCAGGGAAAACCTGTTCCACCACGAGTTTGTAAAACAGCTCTCCGGCCTGCCCTTTTCCCTGAAACCTGAGAATATCAATCTCGTTGATGCAACATATTCAACCGACGATCACAGTTTCGTCCTTAGCCGGCGCAATCCGGGAAACGGTCAGACCCTGGCGTGGGTCGCCGGCAACTCTGACACGGCGATCATGCGACTGGCGAGAAAACTGCCCCATTATGGGAAGTACAGCTATCTCGTATTCAAAGGAGATCAGGCACAGATAGCGTTCAAGGGGGAGTGGCCCATCACCCAATCACCGCTGCACTTCAACTTTGCCAAGGGTGGGAGCGTATTCGAAATGGGTGAACCAGGACCGCTTATTTCGATGCCTGAATGATTATCGGGCGTTTACAACTATCCGGGTGCAAACCCCCCGTGAAGATCTGTCCCTGCGCCTTTCCATCGCTATCGCTGCCGAAAACTTCGCAACAGCACAAACAATGATCGACAGGGGTATGCTTGCCTACAAAGCCTGCCAAAGGGATTGCCTATTTGGCAAACACCGATGATAAGCAGATAAATATGCACAATGGATTTCGCCTGCATCATAAAATGGCTGCGAGGCTGAATCGATACCGAGATTGTGCAGCAAACAGCCTTCGAAACTGAAAATTCGGCTTGGCGCGCGTGACAAAGAAAGCAGACTCTATTGTATTTGTTACAAAAGCAAGCCTTAAAACCAAACAATATGCGCATATTCGGTAATCGTCACGATGATCCCGGGATTAAAGCAAGCAATATGTGTATTTCAAATATGAGCTATCGGTTAATACCACGTAAGAGGGATATATTGTAAGGATATTATGGCGGAATACTGTTGCGTAACCGGATGAACTATAGAACCATACAGGCGGCGATATGTGTTATTCATTATTGCCATCCATTGTTTTACACCCTTAACAACTTATATTCACCAAATTCTTGTTTATGCAAATAGTGACATGAATCTGCTTGGCAAAGGCATGTTCAGACGACTAAAGTTAATTTATATCAAGTACTGAATTTGGGTCCGTAATATATTCAGATAATTAATCCGTCAATAACAATAGCTGATTACAATGCGGGCATGAATAAAGAAGATACAGAATACTTGCCACCTTCGACACAAATGAAAAAAACGTTAGTGATCGGATTTCAGAAGAAATATCAAAGAGCGAAACCGTTGCAGAACCGTTCATTACGAATGACTGAATATTTTCAGCACAAAATGATTAGGCATGTCACGCGAAAGGCAAACTAAACCGCTGCGGGGGTTAATAGGCTCCTAAAATGATAAGTATACGACTAAGGATTTTTTTACTTGCCATCGTTAGTTTAACTGCAGTTTCTGCAGCCTTCCTTGTCGAGTACAGAAGTATTGAGGCAAAACGATACCTGATTACCCCTAAACCTCAGCCATTCTCAAGAGGCGATATGGCATAGGTGGAGCGCGAAGAGCGGCAAAAAGCAATCGTTCAATCATGGCGGGTAAATCGAAACGGCGGTTAAACCGATATTCGAACTCAGCAAGATAACGCGACACATGTTTATCTCGAATCGCATGAAAAGTACCCAACAGACTGTTTTTGACATTACCCAACATCGTGTTTACCCATTTGGAGCACGAATACTGGACACTTTGGCGCCCACCACCCGTCACCATGGGGTTATGATGGCAATCAGCGGTTGTCACGCCACTAAAGCACCAAAGCCCATCGGTAAAGACTTCGCTGCCAGGCATCAAGCAGGAGCGGGCGTAGCGGGCGATTTCACGTTTGCGGAAGCCCCTTACACGACGCAGTTGAATTTTCATGGGCCTGCCGTCCCGCGTCGTCTCAACAGCAGCTACGAAAGGGATTTTGTTGCGCGACCCACGACCACGCTTACCGGCTTGCTCGCCTCCGAGATAAGCATCATCCAATTCGATGCGACCGGCCAGTTTTTTTCCACGCTCACGTTCCATCATCACCTGCATCAACTTATGCTTGAGTCGCCAGGCCGTATTGTAGTTCACCCCGATTTCGCGGGAAAGTTGCAGCGCCGAGATACTTTTCTTGCGTTGGGTCAACAGATAGATCGCAAGAAACCACGTTCTCAGCGGCAGCTTGGTGCCATGGAAGATGCTGCCGGCGGTCAGGGAAGTCTGATGATGGCACTTGTGACATTGATATATCTGACGCTTTTTGAGTTCACAGCCTGTTGTGTTGCCGCACTCAGGGCAGACATAGCCCGTCGGCCAGCGCAAATCATACAATGCCTGTCGACACTGATCCTCGGTCCCATATTGTTCCAGAAAATCGTGCAAACCAAGACCTTTTTGAAATTGAATAGTATTTCTCGGCATGATGAAATCCTCTTTTATTCAGTAGGTTACATTATGCTTGCACCACAGGCTCAATAGCTGAGCCTCATGAGTAATCAGGAAACGATATCTCACAGAAAATACAATCCAAACATTGGATAATGTCCTTTCGCTATCGAAGATTATCCACACACTTCAGAAAGAGCGTGGTCTTTCTGCAGGCCATCTTATAAACAATGACGAACAATTGTACCGTATGCTCCTGAAGCAACGTGAGGTTACCGAATCCAGCTGAGCTGACCTGGATGCAGCTGAGCTTTTACACAAACAGGAATTTACTCAGAATTTTACTACCCATTTAAGAGCAATGCGTCAACGCATAGATTCAGGTACTGTACAGTGGGATGAAGTCAAGGAGTTCTATACCTCTACAGTACAAAGACTAATAGAGCTGATAATTATTGATGTGGCGAAGCTGGATCATGCAGAAGGCATCTCATACGAACTACAATCACTCTCCTATATTGCCTCTGCGCGGGAAAACCTGGGATTGATTCGGGCCATCCTCAATCGAGGCTATCAACAAGGCCAGCTTTCCAAAAGGGAATTTGAGCATCTCATTAGCCTCTATGGAGCCTTTACCAGTAACCTTAGAACCTTCGAAGCCATATCCAAAGCTTATTTCGAGGAAACTGCTGATTCAGCCTGGCTGGTGGAACTCAGGTCTGAGACATTCCACTCAATCATTTCCAAAATCGATAACACGCTAAACACGGGGGAGGGGAATCAATTTCTGGCAATGCATTAGCATGGTGGCGTGATGCAACCCATGTCATTGATACCATGAAAAGAACAGAAAATACCATTATTGTCCAGATTAAAAGTCATGTAATGGGCCAGGTCAAATACAATAAAAGCTATCTTTCTTGGTACGCATTTTTTGCAATCATTACGTTATCCATCGTCGCCCTGCTCACTGCACTCACGGTCCACCGCATACTCAAGGCACTATCCATTCTCGTACACTCATTGGAAAATGTGGAAAAAACCGAGGACTTCGGCCTACGCATCAATACTTGGTCTAAGGATGAATTCGGCCAAATCTCACATTCTATCAATAGCCTTCTCAGCTATACCGACAGAATAATTAAAGATAAGGAATTTCTAGCGACTACTGACATGCTGACTGACACCATGAACCGGCGCAGTTTTGTCGCTGCATCTAAAAAGGAGATAAAGCGCAGCGAGCGCTATGCAACCCCTCTTTCAATGATTTACTGTGATATCGACTTCTTCAAATCGGTCAATGACCAACATGGCCACGCAGCCGGTGACGATATCCTGAAAATATTCGCAACAACACTCAAGCAAAATGTCCGCGTCAACGACTACGTTGGCCGGTGGGGTGGTGAAGAGTTTGTGATATTAGCAGTTGAAACCGACCTTGCCTCGGCTGAAAAGCTATCAGAAAAACTACGCCGAAAGATCATGAAAACATCTGTTATGAAAGTGGGTCAAGTGACAAGTAGCTTTGGTGTTGCGGAAAAAAAGAAAGGCGAGTCATTCGAAATGCTATGTGGGCGAGCGGATCAAGCACTTTACAAGGCAAAAAACAGTGGGCGCAACAAAGTTTGCCTGTCGGAAGCAATCAGGACAAGTAAAGCTATTTAAGGCATCTCTGATTAATTCCAAGAATCGCATAATATCGATACATTGATCACCAGCCCCAAAAAAGCGCGATGAAACAACACAGCCTAGAAGCCAGTGGCTTCGAAAAATACCGCAAGAAGACCCGCAAAGAGCAGTTTCTTGATGAAATGGACGAGATCATTCCCTGGAACGAGATGTGCGAGGCAATCGCCCCTTACTACCCAAAACCGCTGAAAGCCGGCAGAAAGCCCATTGGGCTAGCCCGGATATTTCATCCATTTGCCGATACTGGCACGAGGAGAAGGCCGGGACGAGAAACAGGATGATACCGGCTCCAAACGCCCCGATTTCTGGCTGACAGGCACAGCTTCCCCTTACCCCGTTATTTATCAACGTGCCGGGGCAGCACTCATCGCGTGCTATCCTGGCTCCAGCCGTTCGGCCACACTGAAGAACAATGCCTGGTAAGGAAAGACACTGGAGAGCAGGAAGCGGACACGCCGGGTATTGCGTATCACCACCGCACCCACTTTGAGTAGTTTAAGCCGCAGCGTGCCGACCTGGGTCTTGGCCAGTTCTGTACCCTGTAAGGCCAAGCGGCGAATCGCTTCCATCAACACATAGGCCAGGCTGGAGAGCAGCAAGCGAAACTGATTGGTCCACCAATGATGTGCACTGGTGCGATCGGCAAACAGCCCCAGCTGTTGTTCCTTGATGCGGTTTTCCATCTCGCCCCGCGCACAATAGACGTCGTCGTAAAGGGTTTGGGCATCGCCGTTGAGGTTGGTGACGACAAATCGGGGATTACGCCCTCGCTCACTCACCTCCAGCTTGGCGATCACCGCGCGTCGACGGCGCCAGCTGCGTGCACCGTAGCGCAGGCCAAGGAAGACGCGTTGCTTCTGTCCGTTGGCCTTGAAGCATTGCTCGACTGCAGTGAAGTCTTCCTCGATCATCCGTTGCAGGCGGTGGTTGCGCGCCAGGCCTACGATGTAGCCAATGCCATGGCGTTCACACCAGCGCAGCATGCGGTGACGACAGAAGCCCGAGTCGGCTCTCAGGATGATCCGCACCGCCGGCCACGCCTGACGCAAGCGTTTGACCAGCAGGGCGAGGATCGCCCACGCATGTTTCGCCCCGTCGATCTTGCTCGGGCGCAAATAGCTGACCAGCAGTTGTTCGCCGCAAAACACGTACAACGGGAGAAAGCAGTAGTTATCGTAGTAACCGTGGAAGAAGCGGCCTTCCTGCAGGCCGTGAACCCGGTCATCGGTGGCGTCGAAGTCCAGGATCAACTCCTCGGGTGGCTCGGCAAACGAGGCGATGAACTGCTCGATCAGGACCTGATGGATCGCGACAGCGGTTGCCCGATCTGACCGATTCTCCAGGCGACAGAGCGTGGGTGAACTGCCCAGTGCCTGATCCTGTTCCACGGCCGTCTGAAAGGCCAAATCTTGTCGCAGACTGTCGTGATCGTTGAGGTCTTCATAGCCCTGGCACAGGGCATAGACCCGCTGGCGTAGTAGAGAAATCTGATCATGTTGCACATAGCGGCCATCGCGTGGATCAGCGAGAGTGTCATTGACGCCTTCAAGCAATCCCAGCCGTCGGTCCGCTTGTCGTAGCAACAACACGCCGCCATCACTGCTGATATCACCACCGGAAAAATCCGCTTCAACCTGGCGGCGTTTTACCGCTGGAAAAGCAAAACGACCTTGGGTACATTCTGTCACAGGCAAAACCTCGTTCAATTTCAGCCTAAGTAACTGAATTCTATTGAACTACACGGGTTTTACCCTCTTTATTTGTGAAATATTCGGGCTAGAGCGCATGCTGCGCATCCATTTTCTGCAGCATTGGTTTGAGCTTTCCGATCCGGCTGCGGAAGAGGCGCTTTACGACTCAAGAGCCATGCGTCTGTTTGTAGGGATAGACTTGGGTGCAGAGCCGGTCCCTGACGAAACGACGATCTGCAAGTTTCGCCACCTGATGGAGCGGAACAACTTGGGCGATGAGCTGTTTCGCCTTGTCAACGTCTATCTGGCGGAAAACGGTATGAAAGTGAGTCGGGGCACCATAGTGGATGCCACCATTATCAATGCACCGAGTTCGACCAAGAACAAAGAGAAGCAGCGAGACCCGGACATGCATCAGACCAAGAAAGGCAACCAGTGGTACTTTGGCATGAAGGCGCACATTGGCGTAGACAGCCGTACCAAGCTGATTCACTCGATCGCCGTGACCCCTGCCAATGTGCATGATTCACAGATGCTGGGGGATCTACTGCACGGCGAGGAAACTCGTCTCTGGGGAGATTCTGCCTATGCAGGTCAGCGAGAACAACTAAAAGAACACGCTCCTCAGGCAAAAGACTTTACGCAGAAAAAAGGCTGCCGTAACCGCCAGTTGAGCGAAGCGGAACAATCAGCCAACCGGCACAAGTCAAAGACCCGCGCCAGAGTCGAGCATGTCTTTGGTGTAATGAAGCGCCAGTTCGGTTTCACCAAGGTGCGTTACCGCGGGTTGGAAAAGAATGCGCACTGCGTATTCACCAAATGTGCTTTAGCCCCAATATTTCACGCATTAAAAAGGCAAAATCCTGATACTTCGATATAATTCAGTTGCTTACACTGTAATCGAAAGGATTTTGCCTGTGACAAACTGCACCCAGACTGCCTTTGATTTTCCAGCCCTAAAACGCCGTAAGGTTCAAGCCGAGTTTTCCGGTGGCGATATCACCTCGGACGGCGGCGTGTTGCTGCTGCGTGAGATCGACAGGCGTCTGGGATTGCTCGAGGCGGTTGATGCGGTCATCCCCGACCCGCGAGATCCCCGCTATATTGAACACAGCCAGTTGAGCCTGTTGCGCCAGCGAGTCTATGGGCTCTGCCTGGGTTATGAAGATCTGAACGACCATCAGACACTACGCACCGACCCGGCCCTACAGAGCTCGATCGAACGCGAGGAGGTACTGGGCAGCCAGTCGACACTTTGTCGGCTGGAGAACCGGGTCGATCGCCGGGTTGCCGTTGATGTCCACAACCTACTGCTCGAGCAGTTCATTGCCTCATATGATGCACCACCCGATGAGCTGATCCTGGATTTCGACGCCACGGATGATCCGGTGCATGGCCGCCAGGAAGGCCGCTTCTTTCACGGCTACTACGATCACTACTGCTTCCTGCCCCTGTATGTCTTTTGTGGCGATCAACTGCTGGTGAGTTATCTGCGGCCCAGCCGGATCGATGCGCCCAAGCATGCCTGGGCGATTCTGGCGCTGTTGGTCAAACGCCTGCGCCGGGCTTGGCCTGAAGTGCGTATCATCTTTCGGGGCGATAGCGGCTTTTGCCGTCACCACATGCTCAGCTGGTGCGAGCGCAACGCTGTGGGCTATATCGTGGGCATCGCCAAGAATGACGCCTTGCTGCGGTGTATCCGTGAGCCCATGCAGTGGGTTGAGGAACTGGCGAAGCGAACCGGCATGAAGATGCGGGAATTCTTTCAGTTTCACTATGCCGCCAGCACCTGGAAGACGCGTCGCAAGGTGATCGCCAAACTGGAGGTCACCGACAAGGGGCCAAATCCACGCTTCATCGTCACCAACCTGGCCGGCGACAAACAGCGCCTTTACGATGACCTCTACTGCGCCCGTGGTGACATGGAGAACCGAATCAAGGAGCAGCAACTGGGGCTGTTCGCCGATCGCACCAGCGCGCATTACTGGTGGGCCAATCAGTTTCGTCTACTGCTGTCCAGTCTGGCCTATGTGCTGATGGAGGCCATCCGGCGCCTCGCGCTGAAGGGCACGGAACTGGCGCGTGCACAGATGACCACGATCCGGCTCAAACTGTTCAAGATCGGGGCGGTCATCATTCGCAACACGCGACGGATCCGCTTCCTGCTCTCCAGCACCTATCCCTATCAGGCGCTGTTTTTCCAGGTGGCGGCACGACTCAAGCCGGGATAGCCCGGCAGAGTGCTGCCCCGGCACGTTGATCAACAATGGGGGTAAGGGGGAGTCTGCCCGGAGGGTGGAAAATCAGGGCTTGATAGAGGTTTGGTTCCCAGTGAGGGCAAACCATCCAAGCTTGGCCATATCACCGGCTAAATTTAAAAACGGATGAAACATGCGGGTTAGTGAATCTGGTGCTGGCAAAGCGGCCATTACTGGCGCAATGACAGGCAAGGTGCGCCTGGATGCTGGTAACAGGCAGCAACCAGGCGGGCAAACAGGAAGACTGTCATGTTTTACGGGTGTTTTGAGTAAAAAATGATGGATCAAGGTTGAAAGGCATCAATTGTTCAGAGCTTCCTTAATCAATTGCCGGGTTAATATGTGACGCTCTGCCGTAAATCCCGATCTCACTCATTAACACATCAAATCCATTTGCGGCCCGCTTTCATCTAACGAATTACCAAGCATCCTCCGAGGACAATGGATAATTCGAGAGTCCGCCGCCCAATAAGCCTACGCTAATCCCTTTCATCGCGGCCCAAAGCTTGCTCATCTTCGACTTTTCGAACATCAGGATTCGAAACAGATCGTGCAGACTGGCGAGAAAATCGTAGAGGATGAAACCGGGAAAGGCGAACAGGTTTTCACGCCAGATGCGGGTACGGTTGCGATAGATGGTGTAGCGACGTTTGGGTGAGTGATTCCACGCCAGGAAGCGCCGGCCCAGGAACCGGTGTTCCGACTGTGCCCCCAATTGATGATAGAGCACCGCATCGGCCACCGCCACGATCCGATAGCCACGGCGCAGCGCGCGCAGGCAGAAATCCACATCGAGATAATCGATGTCGAAGGTTTCACGGATAAGACCTATTTCACGAAACAGTGATGCCCGGATCAGACTGCCGGAGCTGATCGCGATATACAGATGCGGGAGTATCGATTTGTTCGAGAAATCCTGAATGGTAAAGCGGGGACTGCCGTAGGCGCCCCGTGGTGCGGTGACATAGCGTGCTTCCCTGGTGACTCCCTGCTCATCATATCGTGGCGCCAGAATCGCGACTTCCGGCGCTTGTCGCTGTGCAGCCTGCAATAAGGTCGATACCATGTCGGGTGCGGCACGGCTGTCGTCGTCCATCATCAGCAACCAGGTCGCACCCGCATCCAGGGCGGCACGGATTCCGATATTCTGCGCCATGCCGAGCCCAAGGTTTTGACCGTTTTGTATCAGTGTCACCCGATCGCCTGCCGACCTGACGATGGCCTCCAGCAACTCCCTGGCGTCTGCATCGCTGCTGTTGTCGACAATGATGACCTGCGATACCTGTTCCAGATAGCTCCGCAGTGCGTTTTCAAATTCACCGCCGACATTGTAGGTGACAGTGACGGCAACAACATTATCGGTATGAGTCAAAGACATGAGTCCATTCTCGCCGATCCGACCCCCACTCGTCACATATCATTTCATACGCTCTCAATCAATCGCCCGACCCTGCGGATCCGGTTATTGAAACACCCGGCATAGCGGTGACGCCAACCGGCTTACGTCTAATGCTGGAGCATCAATGGATTTCACTTTATAATGCTACGATGCTGCACTGAACAAACATTATAACTAGTTGTAATTAATAGTTTTTATGGGAATTTACCATGTCTGATAGCGCTGACGAGATCCACTTTGAGAGCAGTTGTGTTGCCACGCTCAAATCGACCACACGCATCACTCCCGAAACGACGGATGAGGTTCGCCAACTCGTTCTGAAGATCGATGAACCGTCATTCCGTTATACGGCCGGTCAGTCGATTGGCGTTTTGGTGCCTGGTCCGCACCAGTTCGGCAACGAGTTTCACCATCGCCGTTACTCGATAGCCAATCCGGTGGAGAGCGGCAACAGCCAGAGTATCGAACTGGAGCTGCTGGTCAGGCGCTGTTTCTATCTGGATGAGATATCCGGGGAGCAGTATCCAGGAATTGCCTCAAACTATCTCTGTGACGCCCGGGTCGGCGATAAGATCAAGATCACCGGCCCCTATCGCAGCCCGTTCAAGATACCCGCCGTTACCTCGAGCAATCTGTTGATGATCGGAACCGGCACCGGTATCGCCCCGTTTCGCGCCTTCGTGCGTCAGATCTACGCTCAACATGGGGGCTGGCAAGGTGATGTCAGGCTCTTCTACGGTGATCGCGGGGGCATGAATCTACTCTACATGAATGACCCGCAGAAAGACCTGACTCAGTTTTATGACGAACAGAGCTTCAAGGCATTCAGCGTTTTGACAGACCGCCCGCTCTCAGGCGCGGAAGAGGGTCTTCAGGACAGTCTTAAGAACAACGTCGAAGAGTGTGTTCGCTTACTCCGTGAACCCAACACCTATCTCTATCTTGCCGGGCAGGATAAGGCTGCCCAGGTATTCGACAAAGTCATGGTGGATGCATTCGGTTCGGAAGAGGTCTGGAATAAAGAGAAATCCGCTCTGGTCGAGCAGGAGCGCTGGGCGGAGCTGCTCTATCACTGACAATAGGGTTGTATGGATCGGATCGGTCTTTAAAGGTTCACCACGCCAAACAGCGTATCCGCATTCAGTTCAACAATACCGTTGCTGACTGAGTTGTGAATCTCTTTAAGATGATCCGCTTTAAATCGCTCAAGTTGCCGCTCATCCAGTTGATCCAGAAGTGATTTGAAGCCCGCACTGTTTAGCAACGACCACCAATCGGCAATGCTGATCGGGTAACGAATCGGCTCATATATCACGTTTACAGCGTGATGTTTTCTTGTGGCAACCAATGCCTCGATCTGTTGCTTTGTCTTGAGTCTCTCTCTCAATCGCGAAGGTGGTTCCACTTTGTAATCACGTTCAATTCGTTTGAGAAAGAGCTCCGCATGGGGATTGAAAGCATCTTCTGTAAAGGATGAAAATATAAACATTCCTCCCGGTTTTATCGTATTGCAGATCACCTGATAAGTGGCTTCCATATCGGGATAGAAGAACAGACCATACCCACAGGTGACGATATCGAAACTATCACTGCCATATGCGATAGTATCCGTATCGCATTGTCTGAAGGCGATATTGGTAATACCTCTATCTCTTGCCTTTGACTTGGCTTTCTCCAGCATCCCCTGCGACAAATCGATAGCCTCGATGCTTGCATTGCGGTGTTTGAGGGCAATTTCGATTGCCACTGCGCCTGTACCTGTGGATAGGTCGAGAATATTCAATCGATCGGAAGCCGGAACCAAGCCAGCCATTTTCGACGCGGAAACGGCAAAGAATCTATTTTCATCATAGCGCTGCGCAACATCATTAAACGTTGCTTCTAGACGCTTCTTGTATTCGTCTCTATCCATAGCTGATGCTCCGTGTGTCACTGTCCGTTTCTTTGTCCGGCGCCTGTTGACCTTTCAACGCAGTCACTTCGCCTTGACGTAGATGGTGGGATCGGCGATATCGGCATCCACAAAGCCCTTTGCGCGCAAACGGCAGGCGTCGCACACCCCACAGGCCACACCAGCCTCGGTAGCCTGATAACAGGATATCGTCAGGCTGTAGTCGACACCCAGACCCACACCCCGGCGGATGATTTCCGCCTTGGAAAGATCGATCAATGGTGTGTGTATACGATAGCTGGCGCCCTCAACTGCCGCCTTGGTGGCCAGGTTGGCGAGCCTTTGGAAGGCCTCGATGAATTGCGGTCGGCAGTCCGGATAACCGGAATAGTCAACTGCATTGACGCCGATAAAGATATCCTGGGCCTCCAGCACCTCCGCCCACCCCAGGGCGAGGGAAAGAAACACTGTATTTCTCGCCGGCACATAGGTAACCGGAATACCGCTGCCCAGCTCCTCCGGCACCTGTATGGATTGGTCGGTCAGGGCGGAACCGCCGATGTCATCAAGACCGATATGCACGACTTTGTGATCTTCCGCTTCGAGAGACGCGGCAACCCGTGACGCGGCCGCCAGCTCTGCGGCATGGCGCTGACCATAAGCCATGCTGAGCGCATGGCAGGCATACCCCCGGTTACGGGCAATCGCCAGCACGGTTGCCGAATCCAATCCTCCGGAAAGCAGTATTACTGCACGTCTACTCATGGTCATCTTCCAGGCTGGTCGCCCCACAACAATTTATGCAACTGTAGCTGCAGTCGAGCCAGTACCCGATCTTCAATCATCCAATCGGCCAGCTGCGTGGGATTCATCCGGTCCTGGACGGGAGAGAATAGCACTTCGCACCGGTCTGTAATGCGAAACCGCTTCAGCTGTTCACAACTCCACTCGTAGTCGGCCCTGTCGGCGATCACAAACTTGACCTGGTCATGCGCCCGCAAAAAGTCGATATTGGATATCCTGTTTCGCTGCATCTCCCCCGAGCCCGGCGTCTTGAGATCCATCACCCTGGCGACCCGCTCATCCACACTACCGATATCGAGTGCGCCACTGGTCTCGAGGGAGACCCGGTAACCGGCATCGCAAAGAGCCCTGAGAAGCGTGAGGCACTCCGGTTGCGCCAGCGGCTCCCCACCGGTCACGCAGACATGCTCCACATCATAGCCTGAAACCTGCTGCAGGATCTCTTCGAGGGTGTACTTTTCACCGCCGCTGAAGGCATAGGGAGTATCACAGTAGTGACAACGCAACGGGCAGCCTGTCAAACGTACGAAAACGCTGGGATAACCTGCACCCCTCCCCTCCCCCTGCAGGGAGAGGAAGATTTCGGTAATACGGAGTTGAGACATACTCTCAGGTATAGGGAGGGTCGAAATCCCTCCTCAATGCCCCTCTTTGCTCAGCCTTTGCAGGCGCTTTTGCGCCAGGCGCGATTCGGTGGTGGCGGGAAAATTGTCAATCAGCTCTTGCAGAATATTTCTGGTGCCGGCCCAGTTCTTCTTCTCGTATTGAATGTACCCTATCTTCAACATCGCACCTGGAACCTTGGGGCTGTCCGGATAATTTTCCATTATCTTCGTGAATTCACCCAGGGCGGTATCGAAGTCACGATTGACGTAGCTGGCCTCCGCCAGCCAATACTGGGCATTGTCCTCGTATTCACCCCCTGGGTAGTCCCTTAGAAAACCGGAGAAGGCGGTGATCGATTCCCCATAGCGACCCTGTTTCAGCAGATTGAAGGCGGTCTGGTAGGCCTCCGACTCCTTTTTCGGATCGGGAGGGGTGACACTGCCGATCGCTGCGTTTGCCGGCGCCTCATGGGGCGGTTCCGGGGAGACGCTAGCCGTTTGGCCGACAGCAACCGATGCCGGGGGTGGTGTCACCGGCGTAGTTAGGGGCTGTGGTGTGGATGACACGGCGCCCCCGGACTGGATTCGCGAGAGTCGCTGATCAATGTCCACATAGAGATCTCGCTGGCGCCGACTCATGCCGTCCATATTGTATTTTTGTTCCTCAAGATCCCCACGAAGCTGCCGCACCTCCTGCCGCAACTGCTGCACCTGCAGTACCAGATCCGCGAGACTCTGGTTCTGCAGTATGCGCTCGATACGCTGCAGGCGTTGCTCCATCGTCGGCTTGGCCCCATTTGCGGCAAATGCCGGCCCTACGGAAAACAGCCCCATCAAGGTGCAGAGCAAGACTCGTTTGATGATCGGCCTCATCACGCTCTCCCGTATCAGTAGATCAGTTCGACACGCCGGTTGAGTGCCCAGGACTCTTCATTGTGCTCGAAGGCCGCGGGCCTCTCTTCCCCATAGCTCACCACAACCAACTGATTGTCCGATACACCTTGTGCCAACATCAGGCTACGCACTGAATTTGCACGATTTTCGCCCAGACCCAAATTGTACTCGCGTGTTCCTTTCTCATCCGCATGGCCCTCCAGGCGGACAACAGCCTGTGGATTGGCCGCCAAATAGTCGGCGTGGGCCTGGATCACATCCAGGTATTCGGAACGCACTGTACTCTGATCAAAATCGAAATAGATCACCCGGGTGGCCAGCAGACTGTTGGGGTTCTCCAATGGATCGCCCTGCCATTCTCCTCCCTGGCTGGCGGCCGATGTCGAAGCACCGCCACTACCATCGCCACTGCCATCGGCACCTGTGGATTGTTCAGTGACTTCAGCACCGCCGCCTTCTCCGGTCGGTGTGGATGAACAGCCGGCTACCAGTAGCAACGACAACAAAATCGGAATCCAGAGGATTTGTACTTTCTTCATTTAATATCTCCTTAGCAGCGGTGCAATTAATTATTAAAAGGTGACCACACCGGTTCACGCACATCGCCCTCCTGCAGGGCGAGGCGTTGTCGTACACGGCCATCGACCGAAACCGCCGCCAAAACACCACGATGACCCGCCTTGGATGCGTAAATTACCATGCTCCCATTGGGCGCGAAACTGGGCGATTCGTCCAGGCTCCCCTGACTGAGTACCTGCATCACACCGGACTCGAGATCCTGGACCGCGATACGATACCTGCCCTCTTCACGGGTAACCAGGGTCAACAGCTTTCCGTCGGGTGAAAAGGAGGCACGGGCATTGTAGCTGTTTTGGAATGTCACCCGCTGGGCCTTGCCGCCATGCGCGGAGACCCGGTAGATCTGCGGTCTGCCTCCACGATCCGAGGTAAAGACGATACTGCGTCCATCCGGCGACCAGGCAGGCTCGGTATCGATGGCGTAGTGGTTGGTGATGGTCTTGAGCTTGCGTGTAGTCAGATCGTAAACATATATATCGGGATTACCGCCTTTCGACAGGGTCATGGCCAGTTTACGCCCATCCGGCGACCAGGCGGGTGCTCCATTGATGCCCTTGAATGAGGTGATCTTCTTCCGCGTGCCGGTATAGACCCCCTGCACATAGATAGCGGACTGTCCCTCCTCAAAAGAGACGTAGGCGATCTTCCGACCGTCAGGGGACCAGGCGGGCGACATCAATGGTTCGGTGGAAGTAACGATGGTTTCTGAATTGAATCCATCCGCATCGGCGATATTCAGTTTGATTCGCGCCCCGCCACCAGCCTGCTTGGTTGAGGTTACGTAGGCCACCCGGGTGGCGAAGGCACCGGGCACACCGAGTAGCTTTTCATAGATCAGATCAGCAATCCGGTGGGCGGTACTGCGCAGGTTCGGCGCCGTGGTGGGTATGCTGTAACCGGTGAGTTGCTCCCCCCGGAAGACGTCAAGTAGCTGGAACTGTATCTGGTAACCACCGGCACCGTGTGCCTGTACCTGGCCAATCACCAGATTTTCGATATCCAGGGCTCGCCAGTCCTTGAATTCCACTGCATCCACCGAGGCGGGTCTTGCCAGCATATCCTTCCGGGGCAGGGTCTTGAAACGACCGCTACGTTGCAGGTCTGCGTTGATCACGGCGGCGATATCCTCAGGCGGCGCACCTTTACCCTGCCAACTGAAGGGGACCACGGCGATCGGCAACGCTCCCTCGACACCTTCGGTAATTTCAATGGTCAGCTCGGCATAGAGCGCCGGCTGCCAACACAGTATAAAAATCAGGATAAGTAGATTTTTTTTCATCATATCCATTAGCTAGCTACTAGGTTTAAATTTCAATCTTAAAGTGCGGAAGGACTCGAACAAGGGTCCACTCGGCACCTGCAGCGGCGCCGCCTTGTAGACAGCGGTCTCCACGGAACGATCGAAGGCCGAGTTGCCGCTGCTGCTGACAATACTCACACCGCCAGGCACCACATCCCCACCCGGTATCAGACGCACCTGGACAATACATGCGAGCTCTTTTCCCGCCTGCCCCGGCTTCAGCCAATTGCGTTCGATCTGCTGCTTGATTACAGCCACATAGCGATCGATCTCACGGCTATTCTGCTCTGCCGCCAGTTGCTCTTGCAAGGCGCGTTCACGCTCGGCCTGTGCAGCGGCTTCCGCTTTTCGCTTCGCCTCTGCCTTACGCCTGGCTTCCAACTCCGCTTTGCGTTTTTTTTCCAGCTCCGCCTTGCGCTTGGCTTCCGCCTCCGCCTTCCGTTTCGCCTCTGCCTTGCGCTTGGCCTCAACTACCGCCAAGCGTTTTTCTTCCGCCTTGCGCCTGGCTTCTTTCGCCTCGCGCTCCTTTTTCAACTGTGCCTGACGTTTGCGTTCCGCCTCCTGCTTCTGCCGCTCCGCCTTTTGCTTGGCAATGCGTTTCTGCTCGAGTTGCTGGCGCTTCTTCTCTTCCGCCTGCTTACGCTTCAGCGCCTCCTTGCGTTGTTTCTCCCGCGCTATCGCCTTCTCTTTCTCCTTGGCTTGATCGAGTTGCTTGGCATCGACGGTATGTGCCTGCACCACATTCGCATTGGGCGTCGCGGGTTTGTGAATTGTCGACCAATCGAAGCCGAACACCAGAAACACCACGATCAGCACATGCAGCAGGACTGCCAGCATGACTGAAACGGGATTTCTTTTTATAACTGAGAACAAGGCTATGACTCCGGCGGCTCCGTGATTAAGCCGACACTGGGTGCCCCGCCGGCCTGTAACAGCACCATTGCCTCCACCACTCGTCCATAGGCAACTCCGGCATCACCGCGTACCATGATCGGGGTCTTCGGTTTGTGTTTGAGAACAACCTGCACCCTTTTGACCAGGTCGTCCGAATCAATCGGACTATCCTTGTCCTGGCCGATATCGATAAACATCTCACCTTCTCTATTGACCGTCACCACCAGCGGTTCATCCGCCTCTTTCGGCAACGGCTCCGCATCGGCCTGGGGAAGCTCCACCTTGACGCCCTGGGTCAATAGCGGTGCGGTAATCATGAATATCACCAGCAGTACCAACATCACGTCAATGTAAGGGACTACATTGATCTCGGACATTGGGCGACGGCGATTTTTTTGACGACTCATTGCGATATGCCGGCTTAGGCGACAGCCTGGCGTTGAAGGATGGTGGCAAACTCTTCTACAAAGTCATCATAACGGTTATTCAGACGCTCCACATCGTTGGAATAGCGGTTGTAGGCAACAACCGCGGGTATCGCGGCGAACAGGCCGATAGCGGTTGCGATCAATGCTTCGGCAATGCCGGGGGCAACCAGCGCAAGGGTCGCCTGCTTGACGTTACCCAGTGCAGTGAACGAATTCATAATGCCCCAGACAGTCCCGAACAGTCCCACGTAAGGGCTGGTGGAACCGATCGTGGCCAGCGTAGACAGATGATTTTCCAGGCGATCGACCTCACGGTTCAGAGAAACCCGCATGGAGCGTTGCGCACCATGCACCATAGCCATCGGATCCTTGTGGCCCTTGGTTCGTAGCCGCGCAAATTCACGAAACCCGGCACGGAAGATGGATGCCATGCCGGACTCTTCGTCAGTCTCCCTTTCGATCTGGCGATAGAGTTCCGCCAGGTCGCCCCCGGACCAGAAACGACCCTCGAATTCATCCGCCGCGCGTACCGCACTCTTCAGGACACGCATACGGTCGAAAATCATGCTCCATGAGCTGACGGATGCGAATACCAACAGGGCAATCACAAACTGCACCACCGGACTGGCATTGAGTATCAGATGGGTAATGGTCAGGTCAGTCGACATCCGGTATCTCCATCAGTAATTTCTTGGGTATGGGGGTGGGGCGCATTGTTTCCATATTCACACAAGCAATCTTTATGGTACCCCGGCACAACAGTTGTGAATCCGATGGTCGCACCACCTCTTGAAAGAAGGTGAGACTGGCACGTCCCTTCTGAGACAATCTGGCAATGACCTCGAGGTTATCGTTAAATCGGGCTGGAGCATGGTAACCCAGTTCCACCTGTCGAACTGCGAAGATGATCCCGTCCTGTTGTAGCAACAGATCCTGCTCGAAACCAAGTGAACGCAACCACTCGGTGCGTGCCCGCTCCATGAATTTCAGATAATTGGCATAATAGACAACACCACCGGCGTCAGTATCTTCGTAGTAGACCCTGATGGGCCAGACAAAACCCGGCGACTCGTCGTTCATACCTCTTTCAAGACCCGAATCACTGTTGCGCCAGCTTCATCTGGTGCAGTTCAATTAAACGGTTAATCATACTTAGCTTCGTAAACCGATGGTAGTGAAAATAGTTAAACCCCTGCATGAATCCCAATCTATGAGTATGTGATTTGCAAGGAGTTCCCGTCATGCCGGGCTGAATCCGTCAGGCTTCGAGATCGATGGCGGCAAAGATCGTAACTCAATCACGATTTCACATGCTGTGCTGGCGGATTGCAGTTCACCGGGCAGGCCTTATTCCGGCGGGGCCTCATCGACTACTTTTCGCGGAACAGATCGTCCTCGGAGGGTACGTGTTCACCGGGTTTCGGCGACAATCCAAAGTGCAGATAGGCGGCCTGGGTCGCCACTCTGCCTCTTGGTGTGCGCATCAGAAACCCCTGCTGTATCAGATAGGGCTCAAGGACATCCTCGATGGTGCCCTTCTCCTCACCGATCGCCGCGGCCAGATTGTCGACCCCGACGGGCCCGCCCTCAAACTTCTCGATGACTGCCAACAGTAAGCGCCGGTCCATGTTGTCAAAACCGTTGCCATCGACCTTGAGCATGCCCAGCGCGCTGTCGGCCACCGTTCTGTTGATATGGCCATCCTGTTTGACCTGGGCATAATCGCGCACCCTTCTCAACAGACGGTTGGCAATCCTCGGCGTGCCCCGGGAACGACGTGCGATCTCTCCGGCCCCGTCCACATCCATACCGATATTGAGAATGTCGGCTGAGCGGGTGACGATATGGGCCAGGTCGCTGCTGTTGTAGAACTCCAGCCGCTGAACGATGCCGAACCTGTCCCGCAAGGGGGAGGTCAGCAGACCGGCCCGGGTCGTGGCGCCAACCAGGGTAAAGGGCGGCAGATCGAGCTTGATCGAGCGTGCGGCCGGTCCCTCGCCGATCATGATATCGAGTTGAAAATCCTCCATTGCCGGATAGAGCACCTCTTCAACCACCGGGCTGAGGCGATGAATCTCATCGACGAACAACACGTCATGGGGTTCAAGGTTGGTCAACAGCGCCGCCAGATCCCCCGGTTTTTCGAGCACCGGGCCGGAGGTTTGTCGCAGATTGACCCCCATCTCATTGGCGATGATATGCGCCAGGGTGGTCTTGCCCAATCCGGGAGGACCGAAAATCAGGACATGATCCAACGCCTCGCCCCGCGCCTTGGCGGCGGGTATGAATATCTCCATCTGCTCGCGGACTGCGGGCTGGCCCACATAGTCGCACAAACGCTTGGGGCGGATGGCCCGGTCCACAGCGGCGTCTTCACCCGTGGCATCGCCGTTGATCAATCTGGGTTCACTAATCACTTATCTATCCGGTTCGGTCTTAGGTCCTGTTAACAGTAAGTATCCCCCGGCAAAGCCGGGGGCTTTAGTTGTGAACCGCTCGAAGCGGTCTGTAAAACGGAGCCTATTGGCTCCTTGAGCCCCTCAAAGGGGCTGTTACATCAACTGTAACTGATCAATCCTACGGTCTTCCGCTTCCTGCTGCCGTATATACTCCCGAATCACCTGCTCATCCCTGCCTACCGTCGAGGTAAAATATCCCCTGGCCCAGAAATGATGGCCAACATAGTTCCTTTTCCGACCCAGGTAGGTACGGGCTATGTGGATCGCACTTTTACCTTTGATAAACCCAACTACCTGCGATACCGCATATTTTGGTGGTATCGATATCATCATATGAACATGATCAGCCATAACATGCCCTTCCTCTATCAAACTCTCTTTCTGCCTCGCCAGCCGATGAAATACCTCTCCAAGCTCCTGCCTGATCTGCCCAAAAAGCGTCTTCCTCCGGTACTTCGGGATAAACACAATATGGTACTTACACTCCCATCTCGTGTGGCTTAAACTTTCTACTTGTCTCATGGTTTCTCCTTAGCGTGTTGCTTGGCGGCTCACGCTTTGGGGTTACTATGAGACTCCTGTTTCTGTCAAACTGTTGATGCCTCCCCAGCAGAGCTGGGGGGTCTCCATTTTTGTCTAGGGCCTGTTAACACTAATCCAATCGGCCCGCTATTTCTGCACCGCACGCTGCAGCGCAGCCCGTATCAAAGCCTCGCTGTCCATCTCATCCTCCCCCACCGCCTTTACCATACGACCGGCCTCCTGCGGTTTATAGCCCAAGGCCACCAGTGCGGCCACGGCATCGGTTGTGGCACTGCCGGGATTAGCGGCCAAGCCACCCTGTGATGGACTGACGGCTGGCGTCAGATCGCCCAGCTTAGCCAATCTGTCGCGCATCTCCACAATCAGCCGCTGCGCTGTCTTACGGCCGATTCCCGGCAACCGTACAAGGGACGCCACATCCTCCTCCTCCACACAGCGGCCGAACTCATCAGCACTCATACCGGAGAGTATCGCCAATGCCATCTTGGCGCCGATGCCACTCACCTTCAGCAGGCTGCGAAACAGGGTCCGTTCCGATTCCGTAGCAAAGGCATACAGGACATGGGCATCCTCACGCACAGCCAGGTGAGTGAAGAGCGTGACCGCCTGGCCGGCTTCCGGCAGGGTGAAAAAGGTGGAGAGCGGGGCCTCAAGTTCATAGCCCACGCCATTGACGTCGATCAGCATGTGGGGCGCCTGTTTGTGGACAAGCTCCCCTCTTAAACGGCCTATCATCCTGGGTTGTTATCCGGTTGACGATTCAAGCTGTGATTATGGCACGGATGGGACACGGGTATCCTCACTTTCCGCGGCCGGACTGGCGCATCAGTGTGGTATGGATATGGGCATGGCTCAGGGCCACCGCCAGGGCGTCCGCGGCATCCGCCTGGGGTTTTTGCCGCAAGCCCAGGATCATCTGCACCATATGCTGAATCTGCGCCTTGTCCGCGCGCCCCGTCCCCACTACCGCCTGTTTGATGCGGGTGGGCGTATACTCCGCCACACTCAGTCCGCAATACACCGCAGCGCAGATGGCCGCCCCCCTCGCCTGCCCCAGCTTGAGGGCTGAAGAGGGATTCTTGGCCACGAAGACCTGCTCGATGGCCATCACATCCGGTTGATGCTCCCGGATCAAGCCGCTGATTGTCGCAAATATCTCCCCAAGTCTGGGGGGTAGCGGTTCACCACTCAGTTTTATGACCCCATGGGACAAGTAGACAGAATGCATGCCATCGGTATCGATCAGGCCGTAACCTGTCATGCGGGAGCCGGGATCGATGCCGATAATACGTAACATTCAGTTGATTGCATCCAAAATCTCATCCGAGATCTCGGCATTGGTATAGACATTCTGTACGTCGTCCAGATCCTCCAGCATGTCAACCATGCGCAGCAGTTTCTCGGCGTCGTCCTGAGCGAGGACTGCGCTGGTCGAGGCATTATAGGTGACCTCGTCAGTATCCGGGCTAAGTCCAGCGGCAACCAGGGCATCCTTGATCTGGGAGAATCCCTCTGGTGTGGAGATGACATCGACCGAGCCATCGTCGTTGGTGACCACATCTTCCGCACCTGCCTCCAAGGCCGCCTCCATGATGGCATCCTCATCCACGCCCGGATTGTAACTGAGCATTCCCTGCTTGCTGAACAGATATGATACAGACCCATCGGTGCCCAGGTTGCCACCCAGCTTGCTGAAAGCGTGACGAACCTCTGATGCGGTACGGTTTCGGTTGTCTGTCATACAGTCGACCATGACCGCCGTACCCCCCGGCCCATAGCCTTCATAGCGGATCTCGTCATAGTTATCGCCGTCGGTGCCTCCAGCGCCACGCTTGATGGCGCGCTCAATGGTGTCCTTGGGCATGTTCGCACCGAGACCCTTGTCAACGGCCAGCCGCAGACGCGGATTGGCATTGATTTCCCCCCCTCCCATGCGGGCAGCCACGGTAATCTCTCGTATCAGCTTGGTCCAAATCTTACCGCGCTTCTTGTCATTGGCGGCTTTCTTATGCTTGATATTGGCCCACTTACTGTGTCCTGCCATACAAACCTCTCAAAACGCTGCATTCAAATATGGCATTTTATCATCCACCCGATCTCGCAGAAACCGAGGAATGCAGACGGCTTAAGATTCACTGTGAATTGCCGATCTGTTAAGTACAATTTGAGGGCATAACAATCGAGCTACATTCACCCATCCGGCCCGGCAACCACCACCTTTGGGTGATCCATACAGGTAAAATCATTTGGCGCTGAAAACCGTTTCAAAGAGCAATCCCCAATGACCCAGACAGTCCAAGAATGGACCCGCGCACTTTCTTCAGAACCGCTCCTTGTTATGCAAAGGACACTGACTCAGGTCAGGGATCTGCTGCAAAAATCGAGTGTCAATCATGGCAGACTGTCCGAAGTCATCTCCCGCGATCCCGGTTTCAGCCTGCATGTAATGCGGCAGATCAACAACCTGCCGAACCCGCCGAAAGAACCCATCACCAAGATTTCCCTCGCCATACCCTTGTTGGGTATGGATGCGATCGAACAGGCAAGCCGGACCCTGCCTTCTCTTGAGGAAAAACTCAAAGGTCCGCCAAGACGCGGATTGATCGATTGCTACAGCCGCGCAGTCCACGCAGCAATCTATGCCGGTAATATCGCTGAAATGCAGCGATGGCAGGAAGTCGATTCACTCTATACCGCCGCATTGCTCCACGACATTGGAGAGATGGCATTGTGGGCCATGGCACCGGATGATATGCGCACCGTCCAAAGGAAAATCACCCAGAGAACACCACGCGAAAGCGCCGCCCAGGAGATCCTGGGTGTTACCCTGGAAGAGTTAAACGTTCAATTGTGTCTGAAGTGGCAACTGCCTGAGCTGGTACGCGAATCACAGGGTTTATCCAACAGCTACCTGCCAAAACCGCTTTCCGTGATGCTGGCCTCGATACTTGCCAGAGAGAGCAGTCTGGGCTGGCAGCATGAAAAATTGGATAATGACATCGAGTTGTTAGCGGAGTTTCTTGAGATATCACACGAGGAAGCGACTGCCTATCTGCACCGTCTGGCAGCGGAAGCAGCCCGCGATTTGCACAGGCTCACCCTGCCGTTGCCGGCGTTCCATCTCATTTCCGGTGGTCTGGCAGCCCACGAAATCGAGACAGCGAATACTGCCGTTTCACCCGTGACAACCCGGCAGGCACCGGTCAACCCACCCAAATCCAGCTCCGATGCGAAATCGGCCCCACAACCGCAACGCGCAACCAGCCCTGAACCCCCTCCCAGCGATGAGAAGAAAGCTGCCTCTCAACCCGCAACAAAGAAACGCGTCAATCCACTGCAGGCGATACTCAATGGGGCCTTGCAGCAGATGCATGAGGAGCTCGGATTGAGCAGGACCATGTTTGCCATGCTGAGCCCGGACAAAAGCGCCCTCAGGGCCCGATTCGTGGTGGAGTCGGAACAGCAACTCTCTCTGAAAGGCTTCGCATTGAATATGACAAAGCCAAATTTATTCAAAGTTTTAATGAATAAACCACAAGCAATTTCACTAAACAGGGACAATGCTGAACAGTACCTGCCATTGATTCCCCAATCAGCCTTGGAGCAGATAAACAACAGTGGATTCGTCTCAATGTCGGTCTTTATTCAGGGCAAACCGGTGGGGCTCTTTTATGCCGACAACGGTATAAGTGGCCCTGGTGTGACACGCCGGCAATACGACAATTTCAAGGTTATTTGCCAGAAAACAGTGCAATCGATCAGTTCTTGACGGTATCGAATCCAGATTCATCCCCGGGCACGCATCTTCAGATGCCGAAAAGAGATTCTGTGATTGCCGACCACACCTTCCATAAACTATTCATATCCGATATTCCAACCCGATTGCTTTGATCAAAGTCATTGTTTCAGTCAATGCAAACGCTAGGATGACACTTCTTATTTCAAGACCAGAGTAAAAAGTGCAACAACGGATAAGTTATCAAATTGGAAACAACCTCTATCTCAGCATTACGGATCGCTGCACATTGGAATGTGCGTTTTGTCCGAAAACCCATGGCGACATGATGGTCAAAGGTTATGATCTTACCTTCGATCACCGCCCAACAGCAGAAGAGATTATTACCTCGATCGATGATCCGGCAGGCTACGATGAAGTGGTCTTTTGCGGCTATGGCGAACCAACACTGAGATTGAACCTTCTGCTTGAAGTGGCCAGACATATCAAGCAGCATGGCGGTCGGGTGCGCGTAAATACCGATGGTTTATGCAATTTGATACACAAACATGACACATTGCCGGAGCTCGGAGAGTGCGTGGACGCAATTTCAATCTCACTAAATGCCCAGAACAGTGAGGTCTATGACATTCACTGTAGACCGAACCTGCCCGGTTCCTATGAGGCAATGCTTGAATTCCTGCGTCGGGCTCCCGAATATATCGCCGATGTGACGGCGACCGCGGTCGATGGGCTGGAGGGGGTCGACATTGCCGCGTGTGAAGAGATCGCAAAAGCAATGAACATAAAGTTTCGTCGCCGCTTACTGAACGAGGTCGGCTAGCCCGGGTGTATGCGATGACAACTCTTTCGGAGCAAGCATTCACATTCGGACAATACCTGTTGCAGCGCTATGGCGAACGTGTACACAAAATTGCTCTCGATGCTGCATTTACATGTCCCAACAGGGACGGCAGCAAGGGTAGCGGTGGATGCACCTTTTGCAACAATGTCTCGTTCAGTCCCAATGGGCGCCGGCCCAGGCCTATCAGCGAGCAACTGGCATCGGGCCGGCGCGTGATATTGAAACGAACCGGTGCTCGCAAGTATCTGGCCTATTTCCAGGCCTATACCAACACCTATGCTGAAATCGAAAAACTGACCGCACTTTATAACGCGGCTTTGGCGCATGAAGATGTCATCGGCCTCTCCATCGGTACCCGACCGGACTGCCTGCCTGATACGGTTATCGATCTGCTTGCCGGTTATCAGAACCAGGGAAAAGAGGTATGGCTGGAACTCGGTCTGCAGTCGGCCTTTGACGAAACGCTCGCCAGGGTTAACCGCGGGCACGGTTTCGCCGAGTATCGGGAAAGCATATTACGCGCGCGAAACCGAGGTCTCAAGGTCTGCACCCACATGATCGCGGGACTGCCCGGAGAGACGGCCTACCACGCTACGGAAACATTGCAAAGGGTGCTGGAGCTGGGCACAGACGGCCTGAAACTCCACCCTTTGCATGTAGTAAAGGGGACTCAGCTGGCCAACGCCTGGCGTCGGGGCGAATATCGGCCGCTCACCCTGGAGGCCTATGTGGATATTGCGGCCGATCTGGTGCAACAGACACCCTCGAATGTGGTCTGGCACCGTCTTACCGGCACCGCATCGGAGACAATTCTGCTGGCTCCTCTCTGGTGTGCCAGAAAATGGCTTGTGCTGAACGCTATCACGACTGAACTGCAACGGCGACGCACGACGTGTCGACAGGTTGCCTGAACGAGTATGCCCGATTATGGAACTTGTCTGTCCCGCAGGTAACCTGCCATCGCTTAAGTCTGCCGTTGATAATGGTGCTGACGCAGTCTACTTCGGACTGCGCAATGACACCAATGCGCGCCATTTTCCCGGATTGAATTTCAATGAAAAGCGCGCCCGTGATGGTATTGCTTATGCTAAAGAGCGTGGCAAACGCGTCTTCATGGCAATCAATACCTATCCACGCCCGGATGGCTGGGAGCGTTGGCGTCAAGCCGTGGACAGCGCCGCTTCGCTTTCGGTTGACGCCCTTATCTGCGCCGATATTGGTGTACTCGACTACGCCAGCCGGCAATGGCCGGAGCTCAATCTGCATCTCTCTGTCCAGGCTTCCAGCACCAACTATGAGGCACTCGCCTTTTATCACGAATCATTTGGGATCAAACGTGCGGTGCTGCCCCGCGTTTTGTCACTCAGCCAGGTCAGGCAGGTGGTGGAAAACACCCCGGTCGAGATAGAAATATTTGGCTTCGGCAGTCTCTGCGTAATGGTGGAGGGACGCTGTATCCTCTCCTCCTATGTCACAGGTGAATCCCCGAATACCCACGGCGCCTGCTCACCTGCCCAGTTCGTCGAATACCGGGAAACCCCCCGGGGACTGGAGTCACGCTTGGGCGGCCTATTGACAGATCGTTACGGGAAACATGAAACAGCCGGCTACCCAACGATCTGCAAGGGGCGGTTTGCGGTGGGCGACAATACCTTCTACGCCATAGAGGAACCCACCTCATTGAATACTTTGGCGCTGCTTCCAGAGCTGTATCGAGCCGGCATCAAGGCAATCAAGATCGAAGGCCGTCAACGCACTCCCGCCTATGTGGGCCAGGTCACCAAGGTTTGGCGCGAGGCGATTGACAACTGCCTGCACAATCCCGATAAGTTCCAGGCAACCTCTGCTTGGAACACTATTCTGGATCAGGTCTCGGAGGGGACCAGTACCACATTGGGCCCTTACTACCGACCTTGGCAATGATGATGAATACAGTACCTAAACTCTCTCTCGGCCCGGTACTTTACTATTGGTCACGGGATAAACTGTTTGATTTCTACGCTCAAGCGGCGGAAATGCCTGTGGATATCATCTATCTGGGTGAGACTGTCTGCTCTAAGAGACGTAGTCTTCGTACCGATGACTGGCTTGATCTGGCCGCCAAACTGAGCCGGCAATGCAACAAGGAGATCGTGCTCTCATCGCTTGCTTTGGTTGAGGCTGAATCAGAACTCAAGACGCTCAGGCGATTATGTGACAACGGGAGCTTCGTGATTGAGGCCAACGATATCGGCGCTATCCATATCATGAGTAAAAAGGGACTTCCCTTTGTGACCGGCCCCGGTGTCAATATATATAATTCGGCAACACTCAGTCTGTTGGCATCGAAAGGGCTGAAACGCTGGGTTCTCCCGATAGAACTCTCAAATCAGACACTGCAACAGATTCAAGCGAAACGACCGGATGGAATCGAAACTGAGGTCTTCTCCTATGGACGCATGCCATTGACCCTTTCGGCCAGATGTTTCACCGCACGCTCCCATAACCTTCCCAAAGATGACTGTCAATACAAATGTATCGATTATCCTGATGGGCGTTTGCTTTCCACCCAGGAAAAAGAACCCTTTCTGGCCCTGAACGGTATCCAGACCGTATCCGCGAAAACCTGTAATCTGCTTGACGAGATACCCTTACTCGAACAATTGCAGGTCGATGTATTAAGAATCAGCCCTCAATCCACATTTACAGCCAACATCGTGGATGCTTTCCATAAAGCCCTGCAGCATGAAGAGGTAATGGATCTCAGTAGATTTATACCGCTTGGTGCATGTAACGGTTATTGGCATGGAACAAGCGGGCAAAGTGAATTTAATTCCCCTGATTGAATCTGGCGTTCTTTCCTGCCGCCCCCTGTACCAATACCTACCTGGAACGCCAATAGCCTGACAGCGGATATCCGGAATCCATATCCCACATCCACGCATGCCGTGTATTGAGATATAACCCTACCTGATTACTCATGAGGCTCAGCTATTGAGCCTGTGGTGCAAGCATAATGGAACCTACTGAATAAAAGAGGATTTCATCATGCCGAGAAATACTATTCAATTTCAAAAAGGTCTTGGTTTGCACGATTTTCTGGAACAATATGGGACCGAGGATCAGTGTCGACAGGCATTGTATGATTTGCGCTGGCCGACGGGCTATGTCTGCCCTGAGTGCGGCAACACAACAGGCTGTGAACTCAAAAAGCGTCAGATATATCAATGTCACAAGTGCCATCATCAGACTTCCCTGACCGCCGGCAGCATCTTCCATGGCACCAAGCTGCCGCTGAGAACGTGGTTTCTTGCGATCTATCTGTTGACCCAACGCAAGAAAAGTATCTCGGCGCTGCAACTTTCCCGCGAAATCGGGGTGAACTACAATACGGCCTGGCGACTCAAGCATAAGTTGATGCAGGTGATGATGGAACGTGAGCGTGGAAAAAAACTGGCCGGTCGCATCGAATTGGATGATGCTTATCTCGGAGGCGAGCAAGCCGGTAAGCGTGGTCGTGGGTCGCGCAACAAAATCCCTTTCGTAGCTGCTGTTGAGACGACGCGGGACGGCAGGCCCATGAAAATTCAACTGCGTCGTGTAAGGGGCTTTCGCAAACGTGAAATCGCCCGCTACGCCCGCTCCTGCTTGATGCCTGGCAGCGAAGTCTTTACCGATGGGCTTTGGTGCTTTAGCCCGCATGTTTCATCCGTTTTTAAATTTAGCCGGTGATATGGCCAAGCTTGGATGGTTTGCCCTCACTGGGAACCAAACCTCTATCAAGCCCTGATTTTCCACCCTCCGGGCAGACTCCCCCTTACCCCCATTGTTGATCAACGTGCCGGGGCAGCACTCTGCCGGGCTATCCCGGCTTGAGTCGTGCCGCCACCTGGAAAAACAGCGCCTGATAGGGATAGGTGCTGGAGAGCAGGAAGCGGATCCGTCGCGTGTTGCGAATGATGACCGCCCCGATCCTGAACAGTTTGAGCCGGATCGTGGTCATCTGTGCACGCGCCAGTTCCGTGCCCTTCAGCGCGAGGCGCCGGATGGCCTCCATCAGCACATAGGCCAGACTGGACAGCAGTAGACGAAACTGATTGGCCCACCAGTAATGCGCGCTGGTGCGATCGGCGAACAGCCCCAGTTGCTGCTCCTTGATTCGGTTCTCCATGTCACCACGGGCGCAGTAGAGGTCATCGTAAAGGCGCTGTTTGTCGCCGGCCAGGTTGGTGACGATGAAGCGTGGATTTGGCCCCTTGTCGGTGACCTCCAGTTTGGCGATCACCTTGCGACGCGTCTTCCAGGTGCTGGCGGCATAGTGAAACTGAAAGAATTCCCGCATCTTCATGCCGGTTCGCTTCGCCAGTTCCTCAACCCACTGCATGGGCTCACGGATACACCGCAGCAAGGCGTCATTCTTGGCGATGCCCACGATATAGCCCACAGCGTTGCGCTCGCACCAGCTGAGCATGTGGTGACGGCAAAAGCCGCTATCGCCCCGAAAGATGATACGCACTTCAGGCCAAGCCCGGCGCAGGCGTTTGACCAACAGCGCCAGAATCGCCCAGGCATGCTTGGGCGCATCGATCCGGCTGGGCCGCAGATAACTCACCAGCAGTTGATCGCCACAAAAGACATACAGGGGCAGGAAGCAGTAGTGATCGTAGTAGCCGTGAAAGAAGCGGCCTTCCTGGCGGCCATGCACCGGATCATCCGTGGCGTCGAAATCCAGGATCAGCTCATCGGGTGGTGCATCATATGAGGCAATGAACTGCTCGAGCAGTAGGTTGTGGACATCAACGGCAACCCGGCGATCGACCCGGTTCTCCAGCCGACAAAGTGTCGACTGGCTGCCCAGTACCTCCTCGCGTTCGATCGAGCTCTGTAGGGCCGGGTCGGTGCGTAGTGTCTGATGGTCGTTCAGATCTTCATAACCCAGGCAGAGCCCATAGACTCGCTGGCGCAACAGGCTCAACTGGCTGTGTTCAATATAGCGGGGATCTCGCGGGTCGGGGATGACCGCATCAACCGCCTCGAGCAATCCCAGACGCCTGTCGATCTCACGCAGCAGCAACACGCCGCCGTCCGAGGTGATATCGCCACCGGAAAACTCGGCTTGAACCTTACGGCGTTTTAGGGCTGGAAAATCAAAGGCAGTCTGGGTACAGTTTGTCACAGGCAAAATCCTTTCGATTACAGTGTAAGCAACTGAATTATATCGAAGTATCAGGATTTTGCCTTTTTAATGCGTGAAATATTGGGGTTAGTGGCGTGACAACCGCTGATTGCCATCATAACCCCATGGTGACGGGTGGTGGGCGCCAAAGTGTCCAGTATTCGTGCTTCAAATGGGTAAACACGATGTTGGGTAATGTCAAAAACAGTCTGTTGGGTACTTTTCATGCGATTCGAGATAAACATGTGTCGCGTTATCTTGCTGAGTTCGAATATCGGTTTAACCGCCGTTTCGATTTACCCGCCATGATTGAACGATTGCTTTTTGCCGCTCTTCGCACTCCACCTATGCCATATCGCCTCTTGAGAATGGCTGAGGTTTAGGGGTAATCAGGTAACCCTAAGTCATGTGTGGTGTATCATATTCAATGTTGATCATTGATTGCCGCCATTACACTACCTGCGCCAGGGCCTGTGAATACTCACCCGATTGGCTCTGCACCTGAAAAGGCGCCAATCAATGCATGGGGGGAGAGATTTGGCAACACCATATGAAAGACGAGCTAACACACAATCTCTTAATTGCTATGAAACCTCGTACAGTACAGGGTTTGCACATGCGCCATTATAGATATCATATGAATCGACACATCCTGGCTGGGTTGTTACTAGTCGTTTTTTCCAACCCTTCCGATAGCAATGACGACACTCTGGCTTTCACAGAAAGCTATTTTTATGATGATCTGCCGATCGTGCTTTCTGCATCGAGGCTCTCGCAGGCACAATCCGATACACCAACGGCCATGACAGTCATTGATAAAAAAATGATCCAGGCCAGTGCTGCGTTGAACCTGCCTGATCTTCTCAGACTGGTACCTGGTTTCACCGTTGGCTTCTTTTCCGGTACCAGCGCCACGGTCACCTATCATGGCCATGCGGATGAATATGCCAGAGACATGCAGGTCCTGATAGACGGAAGGTCGGTATATGATCCATTGTTCGGAGGTATTCCATGGACAGAAATCTATCTGAGTCTGGATGAAATATTACGCATCGAAGTGATTCGCGGACCGAATGCCGCGGCATATGGATCCAACTCCTATGCTGGTGTGATTAATATCGTAACGGAGCACCCGGCTGATCTTCCCGGTACCATGCTTTCGGCAACAACCGGTTATGAAAGAACCCGTTATGTTGAAGCGGCCTTTGCAGACAGTGTCGGTAAACTGGATTACCGGATATCGACAAGCTACAAAGAGGGGGAAGGTTTCGACAACCGCGACGACTCATCACGGGCAAAATGGCTTAAATTCGACAGTGACTATAATATCGATATCTACAACTCTATTCGTTCCACTGTAGGCGTAGCATACGGTAATTACGACGAAGGGTTACCAAGTCTGCTACAGCAGGAAAGGGAACTCGATAATCAGTATAATTATCAGTTTATCGAATGGAATCGGGTATTATCTGAAAAAAACAAAATCAGCCTGCAATTTTATCACAACTACTACTCTGTCGATGATCTGAAATCGACACCATCCCTGTCTGAACAAATAGTATCCCTCGACGATCTGCAGGGGTTTGACGAATCTGTAAGAGCAGATATCTTTGCGGCCACGTTATCCGGCGGCCTGTATGATTTCGATGCCTTTTTGAATGCTTTGAAACTGACCGACTCGCCGATGCTGTTTTCATGGATCGGTCTGAAATCTCATCGCTATGATCTGGAATTTGAGCATACTTCCGAACCGGCAAAGGATCTGCGCATTGCCTGGGGAATTGGTGCCAGACACGATCGTGGTGAAAGCTTTTGGCTGCTTCAGGAGGACAAACCCATCTCCAGAGACCTCTATAGACTGTTTCTCAATGCTGAATGGTACGCCACCCCAACCACGGTTATCAATGCCGGTGCAATGCTCGAGAAGTTCGAGGGTAAAAATCATGTTTTTTCTCCAAGACTTGGGGTCAATCATCACCTGTCGAATTCAAGCACTTTGAGAATAAGCGGCTCAAGGGCGTTTCGTATGCCGACTATCTATGAGGACAATGCCCACCTGTCTTTGTACCTAGGTTCACGCGAGGATGAGCTCAATACCTGGGTAAGAAGCACGGAAAAACTGGATCCTCAACAGATAGAACGTGTTGAAGTTGGGTATTTCGGAAACTTCACGGATTACGGCATCAACTTTGACGTATGCCTTTTCCATGAAAAGTATTCCAGTATCATCGATCAATACATCCACTTTGACATTACCGATCCAGATCGGGGCATTACAGACCCAATCGCACTCGAGGTGCTGAAGCAACTGAACCGACTGTATCAACGGGGCGCTTTCACCTATACAAACTTCGGGGAAGTGGAAATCAAAGGAATCGAATTTGAAATCGACTTCCGCCCCACAAACAGGGATCTGATCTTCATGGGATTCAGTTATCTCGACATCAGTGGAAACGAACTGAAACGGATCAAAGACGGTATCGCGAGTTTTCGTGAAAATGCCGAGGAAAAGATCCCCAAAAGAACATTCAGCCTAATTGCCAGCCACAGTTTTGACGATGGTTTCACTGCAAACGGCGCCTACTACTTTACTGACGAAATGGAGTGGCCCGGCGAGGGAGACGCTGTACCCAATTTCAGCCGTCTTGACCTGAAGCTGAACAAGCATTTCGACATTTCAGGACACAGCATCGACGTCTCTCTAATCCTGCAGAACCTGCATAATGAAAATTTGGACTTTTATTATAATGACCGTATCGATGCTGATAACATATGGGAAAGACGCATCTACCTACAAGCAAAGGCTGCTTTCTAGCTTACTACTGAAATGCCACTGCCTGACAGCAATAAATCAGCTGTTTATCCCTCACGAGGTGATACCATCCGTAGTGGCGCACCTGCTCCGGGAAGTGAATCCGCGCATTGCGCGGTCTGTATCAAAGCGTATTCCTATCTCATCCTTATCCTGGTTGTCAGCATGCTCGCAATGGCTGTTGCCGCGCATGAAAAAGAGCGTAATATTCTGATCCTGATGAGCGGTAACGATGACGTCTACCTTGATGTGGCTACAACAATCACCAATTCCACGATAAAGCTGTGCAGGAACCGGCAGCTTATGTGCCAGGATGCAAACTTTGAAATCAGTCAGATTTCCACACTAGACAGCAAGCTTGACAATAACCATAGAGTGATAGTAACCCTGGGACTCAAAGCTGCCGCATACGCCGGGCAACACCTCAATGAACATATCGTATTTTCCGCGCTAATTCCGAAAGACAGTATAATTCACTCTGATGGCGGCAGCGACACTCCTGATCATTACTACTTGTATCTGGATCAGCCGCAGCACAGAAGCTTACTTTTAATCAATGCTCTGTCCGATAGCTTTAGAAACGTAGGGGTAGTAATCAGCAGTAATGATGAAACCGTAGAAAAAGCACTTGTTCAGTCCGCATCTGAGCTGGAACTGAATCTCAATATAGAGAAGATAGATGACGCCAATCAAATCGGCACTTCCCTCAACCGTTTACTTTACAATGTAGACATCCTGCTGGCTGTGCCTGATACAAAAATACATAACAAAACCACTGTCTCCAACATTCTGATTTCCGCCTATAGAAAGCGCATTCCATTAATTGGGTTTTCATCTGCCTACGTCAAGGCCGGTGCGTTGACTGCAGTCTATTCTTCACCTGAGGATATCGCCTTTCATGTCCGGGACAATATCGTAAAAATATATTCGGATGAAAAAATCAATAATCGGGAACAATATGCAGAGTATTTTTCCATACTTTTTAATTCTGAAGTGGCAAGATCATTGGATTTTCCAACAAAATCCGTCAATAAGCTTGAAGAGACAATGATCAACAGATTAATTGACTATCATGATTAAGATAAAATCACTCCGATTTCAGGCACTGATGATCAGCTTATTACCAGCCTTCATCCTCGCCTTTATTTTGACAGTCTACTTGATCAGCACACAGCTCGACAGGCTGAATGAATCATTCAACGAAAGGGGCGTGTCAATAGCCAACCAATCAGCATCCATCAGCGTTTATGGCATATTCACCCGTGATGAGTCTATCTTGGAAATGAGCCTAAGACCTGTATTCCTGAAAACAGATGTCTACAGTATCGATGTCTATGACGCTTCCAACACCCTCCTGTCCAGAATGACAAAACAATATAGTGAAGACCCGAGTAATCTTGCCGAATTCTCCGCACCTGCAATCTACGTAATTGAAGACATCGATATTGTTGACTACCCTGACCAGGGCTTAAACAACAGAGAGAACATCAATCGCAGTATGGGCAATGTGGTTCTCTCCCTCAGTAAAACACGACTCATCGACAACAGAATAATCATTATACGTAACTCGATCATAATGCTGGTGATTGGTTTGATATGTACAGCATTCTTTTCATTGGCATTGAGTAGGTCTGTCATCAAGCCTATCGGCAGATTGACCCAGGCTGTTTCTCGCATGAGGGATGGAGAACTGACTGCCCGCGTTCCTGAAGTATCGAAGGGTGAGATACGAAGCCTGGAAGAGGGCTTTAACGCTATGACCAGCCAGATACTGAGGTCACATGAAACAATGCAACAACAGATTGACCAGGCGACCTCGGAACTTACCGAAACCATGGAAGCCCTGGAGATTCAAAATGTAGAACTCGATCTTGCAAAGAAGAGAGCATTGTCGGCCAGCAAGGCCAAGTCGGAATTCCTTGCCAATATGAGCCATGAAATTCGAACACCAATGAATGGTGTTCTTGGATTTACCAATTTACTGTTAAAGACAGACCTTTCAAGACAGCAACGCGACCTTGTCAATACAATCTCCAAGTCAGCCAGCAATCTCCTGGATATTATCAATGAGATACTCGATTACTCTAAGCTTGAATATGGAAAACTCGAACCTGAAACCACTCCATTTCAAGTACATGAGTGCTTTGAGGAGCCTACCGTATTACTATCACCATCCGCCCATGACAAAGGGCTTGAGCTGATTTTGCTCGTCTACTCTGATGTTCCCAACACGCTCATTGGCGATGAGACACGGATCCGGCAAATATTGGTGAACTTGATAAGCAACGCCATCAAGTTTACCCACCAGGGTGATGTCATTATACGGGTGATGGTCGATGACGAGTCCGAAAACAAATGCATACTGAAATTCTCCGTTACTGATACCGGTATCGGGATTGAGAAGAAAGCCCAGGAGACTCTGTTCGAATCATTTCAGCAGGCTGATTCATCGACCAGCAGAGTTTACGGCGGAACCGGCCTAGGTTTAAGTATATGCAAAAAACTCGCACAATCGATGAACGGTGATATCGAGCTTATCAGCAATCCCGGGAAGGGCTCCAACTTTGTCGTAACCATACCTCTTGAAATACCCATACTGAGTCAAGTACAGCCACATACTCACTTCATCAGCGGTAAACAGGCGCTGATATGCGATAACCACAAATTGTCGTTCTTAGCCATAAAACACATCCTGGAGTCTTTCGATATTACAATCACTACAGGTGAGTTTCCCGTGGTGCCAGACGATCGATACGACGTGATAGTAATGGGTTTCGAGAACAGTGAAATCCAATCCGGGTACGCCGAAAGTGAGATTCGCCGATTGCGCGCCATCTGCAGCATCCCGTTTCTGGTACTTTTAAGTGCATCCGAAAGAGTCATAATCGAGAAATTTCAGTCGATCAGCGATGACTTCTATCTGTCCAAGCCTTTCACTGTGGGAAAACTGACAGACACCCTGGACAGGATCGTCTCCGGTTCTCCACGCAGTACAAAATCTGTCGCAGAACAGAGTATCCGCCTATCCAATCCGAGTCTGGAAAATTACAATATTCTTGTTGTCGATGATAATGATATCAATCTCAAGCTTATCAGCACTCTCATGCGCAACAATGGCGCCAATGTCACGGAAGCCAGCGATGGTTTAAGCGCGATTTCAGAGACTCTGCTGAGGAATTTCGACCTGATTTTGATGGATATTCATATGCCGAAAATGAAAGGCACAAAAGCCGCAGAAGTCATTCGACATAATGAAGCAGACACTAGACATACTCCGATCATTGCATTGACAGCTGATGTCGTTCCTGCCACCAGAAATCAAATAAAGGAATCCGGGATGGATGGCTATCTGCTAAAACCGATCGACGAACGACAGATGTGGTCTGTAATCAAGAATATTATCAATCAAAACAAACATCATGAATACTATGAATCACAGACTGAAAATGAGAATATTGCGTTTGATAAAAATGAGCTTGTTGTCATAGACAAAAGCAAAATTCTCGAAATCACAGGCGGCGACCAGGCTCTTGCAAAGGAAATGTTCAGTCAACTCTGCAGTGAATTGCCGCAACAACTTGAAGACATAGAAAAATATATCCACAAGCAGGACTGGATAAATTTGAGGGAGATTACTCATAAGATGCGCGGCTCCGCATCGTCATGCGGTGTACCTGCGCTCGACTTTTCGGTGCAAAAACTTGAACAAGCGACCGCATCAAAGCAGACGGTGCAGTTAATGGAAGTGTACAAATCAGTGGAATTTGAGGTAAAGCGACTGCTGCAAGCTCAGGAAACCGATGATGTCGTCTAGTCTGCCTATCGGTATTTTCGACTCCGGTATTGGTGGGCTCTCGGTGTTGCACCACATTCGCGACCTGTTGCCGAGTGAAGATCTTATCTATGTATCAGACAGGGGCAATCTCCCCTATGGCAGCAAGGAAAGCCGATTCATACTCGAACGCAGCAAGTACATCGTAGAGTTTCTGATTGCGCAAAAAGTCAAGGCGATCGTCATTGCCTGCAATACCGCTACTGCTGTCGCCGTTTCGCATTTACGAAACAGCTATCCACTCCCGATTATCGGCATGGAACCTGGAGTCAAGCCGGCGACAGCAAACAGCCAGAACGGTGTGATCGGTGTACTCGCTACAGAGGGAACACTGGTGAGTGGCAAATTTCAGAGCCTTGTCCAGCGGCATGCGAATGGCATCGATATATTCTATTGTCCCTGCCACGGATGGGTAGAGGCCATAGAAAATAACGGTGCAACTCACGGTAAAACCATCGAGCTTGTAGAACAGTCACTGATACCTGTCCTCGAAAAAGGTGTCGATACCCTGGTGTTAGGCTGTACACACTACCCCTTCGTGAAAGACATCATTGAAAAAGTTGCGGGTTCCTCGGTCACTATTATCGATACCGGCCGTGCGGTTGCTCGGCAGTTGCAACGCAGGTTGTCTGATGAAGCGATCCTCTCATCCAATCCGAATTCGGGCCAACAGCGTTATTGGTGCAGCGGCTCACCTGAGAAGACCCGGAAGCTGATCGCAAAAACCCAAGGCCAATCCTGTGTTGTCAATCGCTTACCCCTGCCGGGCTGATTATACAGTTGGCAGCTAAATCGTCGAATCGTTGGTGGTAAAAATATACCTTATACCCACAACATACAGCCACTGAATCGGTGACTTGATGATATTGAGATGTATAAGTACACCGCGAATACTCGCGAACGTTTTTATCATGTCCGCAAATGAACGCGATAAACACAATTACAACTGTGTTTACCGTACAAAATGGCGTAACACAGGCCTTAACCCACCGCTCCATTCAGGACAGTTAAAACGCTAAAGAATCGTGTCCATTGGCGGCTTGCTTTTATAACACCCACCGCGAGGGAGAGATAGGGCGAGAGCGGATAGTCGAGAATCGTGGGTAAGCGGGAAAAATCATGTGCCGGCAGACATATAGGGCAGATTCTCGTAAAGCCGGATAAATCGTTCTATATAGGGACGGATGTCGGCTGGCAACGGTAACTGCTCGAGTTCGATGGCTGACAGCATGCTCTTCAAATGAACACCCAGTCCTGTGTCGCCATCCATGACGAGATGCCTTTGGAAAAACAGGGTATCCGGATCCTCTTTGCCACTGATCAACAACAGATAATCGTATACGGACCCGGTTATACTCAGATCCGCTCTCCTGCCGCCGGCTTCCGAAATCACACCATTGGTCAATGTCAGATTGTAACCAACACCAAGATCACTCACCTTGATCTGCACAACCCGCCCCTGCAGAAAATCCAACTCCCCTTCCAGAAGTTCGCTACGAAAGAGTCTGTTCAAGACTGAGCTCAGGATAACACCATGGGCCTTTTGGGGTATCAGCCGCAGTGGCAAGGATAGTGGTTTGGGCAATTTAGGACGTGGCTTGACTGCATGCATGATTGTGCGCCTCAAAGATTAACTTTCCTGGACCCCTGTGTTCGGATACATATCCGTTAAAAAACACTTGTTTTTCCCGCCGGCTCAGGACCAACAACAATATCATACCAACACTCGACAAAATCTGCGAAAATTGCTGGTATGTCCAAACACAATCCATCACCATTCCTGCCCGAAAACCAGGATGCCTATGCAATCTGGCGGGATGCAAAGCTCGACAGTTACCCTGAAACAGTGGGAGAACTGATCGTCGAAATCCGCGATCCGCGCCGGCTCTCAACAGCTGAGCACGATAAAATCCTCTCCCTTTGCCGAAAGACCAATATGGCGATCTGGGCAGGCCTCTCGGGGCATGATTCGGATAAACACATTATCAGCGAACTTGGCTCGGCATTCGGTCTCAGCCATCTGGACCGCAATATGTGCGCAGATGATGACGCCATCTCCTCGCTGACCGTACAATCGGATGCCTTGCGAAACGGCTATATCCCCTATTCCGACCGTCCCATCGCCTGGCACACTGATGGCTATTACAACCTTCCTGAGCAACAGATCCATGCACTGCTGCTGCATTGCGTCAATCCCGCAGAACAAGGCGGTGAGAACGACCTGCTCGATCATGAGATCCTGTTTATTCAGATAATGGAGCGGAATCCCGACTATATCCGTGCCTTGATGAACCCTCAGGCCATGACCATCCCGGCCAATATCGTCGACGGCGAAGAACTCAGGCCTGCCCGTACGGGCCCGGTTTTTGCCGTTTACCCGGATGGCCATCTACATATGCGTTATACAGACAGAAGCCGCAGTATCGAGTGGCTGGATGATCTTTTGCTCAAAGAGGCGGTGGAATACATGAAATCACTGCTGCATAGCCCCTCGCCCTGGCAATTTCATGCGAAACTTCAGGCCGGGCAGGGTTTGATCTCTAATAACGTATTACATACCCGGAGCGGTTTCACAGATGGGGAACAGGCCCGCCTGCTCTACCGGGCACGCTACTACGACCGCATCCGGCAGTAATCCGCCTTACACATCGTTGTGAAGATCAAGGATACTCTTCTCAGCCGTCTCATCCTTGCTCTTGGCGCCATCGTTGCGCAATAGCTCCAGCTGTTCCAGATAGGTTTCGCTGACATCACCGGTGACATAATCGCCATTGAAAACACTGGTGTCGAAGCGTTCGATATCGGTCTTACCCTTTTTCTGCACCGCATCGATCAGGTCCTCGATATCCTGATAGATCATGCGATCCGCACCGATAATACTCCTCACCTCTTCCACGCTCCTGTTGTGCGCCACCAACTCACTGGCGGCGGGCATGTCGATACCATACACATTGGGATAGATCACCGGGGGTGCGGCTGAAGCAAAATAGACCTTTTTGGCGCCGGATTCCCGTGCCATCTGCACGATCTGCTGAGAGGTGGTCCCTCTGACCACGGAATCGTCGACCAGCAGGACATTCTTGTTTTTGAACTCGAGATCGATGGCATTGAGCTTTTGCCTGACAGATTTCTTGCGCACTGTCTGACCGGGCATGATGAAGGTACGGCCAATATAGCGGTTTTTTATAAAACCCTCTGTATAACGAAGTTTCAGCTCGTTGGCCAGGGTCAGAGCCGCTGTCCGGCTGGTATCCGGTATCGGAATCACCACGTCGATATCATGATCCGGCCATTCCCTCATGATCTTTCTCGCCAGCTTCTTGCCCATACGCGATCGGGCCTTGTGAACGAACACATTGTCGATGATTGAGTCTGGGCGGGCGAAGTAGACAAATTCAAAGATACAGGGGGATTTTACCGTGTGGGCGGCACACATCTGGGAATGCAGCTGACCCTCTTTACTGATGAAAATCGCCTCACCCGGCTCCAGGTCGCGAACCCGCTCGAATCCCAGGGTGTCGAAGGCGACACTCTCCGAGGCGATCATGTATTCCGTCCCCAGGTCGGTCTCCCGCTTGCCATAGACGATGGGGCGTATGGCGTGAGGATCACGAAATCCAAGCAACCCGACCCCCGGAATCATGGCTACTGCCGCATAGGCGCCCCGGCAGCGGCGATGCACCCCCGCCACTGCTTTGAAGATATCCTCCGGCGCGATCCGCAGCTTATTCTGCATCTGCAACTCATGGGCAAATACATTGAGTAATATCTCTGAATCGGATGAGGTATTGATATGACGCAGATCTTCGACGAAGAGATCCCTGGTCAACTCAGTCGTATTGGTCAGATTACCGTTGTGCGCCAGGGTAATGCCGTAGGGTGAATTGACATAGAACGGCTGAGCCTCCGCGGAAGAAGAGCAGCCGGCTGTGGGATATCTGGCATGACCGATGCCCATATTACCCTTCAAGCGCAGCATGTGGCGCGTATGGAAAACATCTCTGGCAAGGCCGTTGGCCTTGCGCAAATAGAGTTTGCCCTTTTCACAGGTAACGATGCCGGCCGCGTCCTGCCCACGATGCTGAAGCACCAAGAGCGCATCATAGAGTGACTGGTTTACGGGGGTCTTACCCACAATTCCCACAATACCGCACATGCTTCAGTTCTCCGGATCAGTAGTGGAAGTTTGCAGCAATATCACTAGGCAGATAGCTCTGCAGCCAAAGAGCTATATCCTTAAAATAGGGGATCAATTGTGATGCCTGCCACCAGTTGTCATTCGGGAACGGGGTCAACCCCGCCAGCAGAATCAGCACGGCGACCACTACAGCGCCCCGCGCGACACCAAAGAAAATCCCTATAAGACGGTCGGTACCTGTCAATCCCGTGGTACTCACCAAAACCTTCATGAAATGGTTCGCCACTGCCCCGATGATCAGCATCAATATCAGAATTATACCGTAGGCCACGCCCAGTCTGATCGACTGCACGTCGATCCAGGGCTCCAGCTCCACTGCCAGCGGACGGAAGAACAGCCAGGCAAGCGTAAATGCGGCGATCCAGGTGGCTAGAGAGATGGCTTCCTGTACAAAGCCGCGGATCAGACTGATGACTGCCGAAAGCGCGATGATCGCGATGATCAGAATATCGATCCAGAGCATATAGCCAGCCTGTCGAGTGATCGCGTTGAGGAGGGTTCCATGGACATAAGCGGGCGTGGATACCCAGGTCTGTTGAATCGGAGCCTGTTGTGCAAGAAATTGGTGGAGCCAGGCGGGATCGAACCGCCGACCTCAACACTGCCAGTGTTGCGCTCTCCCTGCTGAGCTATGGCCCCGGAAAGCCGCGCATATTAGGTGATTATGGCAGTTTTGTCCACTGCTTTTTTCCCTCTCCTCTGATCCTTAGAGCGTATCTGACAGGAGAAAATGTAGCCGCTAATGATCATAAATTAACGCAGTCTACATAGTTGTGATTGATGGGCCAGAGCCCCGCCCAACACCCTTACTAGTGTCTGTCCAGAAACAACGAGTACCTTTCCACCCCGGCACCTGACGATTTGTCTTTCTCCGGCGCCCCGACAGTGCGTCCATGTACTGGCGGGGCTTACGCGGCATCCATGCCGTTACTGCGAAAGACAACCACCAGGTTCCACCCAGTGATCATCCGGTTTCTGTAATCTAATGAACATTTGCGTTTATTAGTGTTCATTTGCGGACTGAATCCGACTCGCTTCTTCATCCCCCCGGCTTGTCGATCTTCGCCCAGGAGTCGCGCAGGGTGATGATGCGGTTGAAGACCGGTTCCTCTCTGGCGGCCTCGCGGCTGTCGAGTATGAAATAGCCTTCACGCTCAAATTGATACTGATCGCCCGCTGCCGCTGAACCCAACGCCGGTTCGAAGCAACAGTCAGTCAGGGTGCGCAGGGAATCGGGATTGAGATTATCCGTGAAACGGCCCCCTTCATCGACCCGGCCCGCGTCCGCCTTGCCGAACAGACGATCATAGAGTCTGACTTCACCTTTTATGCCATGCCTGGCGGATACCCAGTGGACGACACCCCTGACCTTCCGTCCCTCAGGGTTTTTTCCAAGGGTTTCAGGGTCGTAGCTACAACGTAACTCGATTATTTCACCCTGGTCATTCTTCACAACCTGTTCACATTTGATGACATAGGCATTGCGTAGACGCACCTCGCCCCCAGTCACCAGACGCTTGTATTTTTTATTCGCCTGCTCTCTAAAATCAGCCCGGTCGATGTAGAGCTCTCGACAGAATTCGATCTCACGTACCCCCATGGTCTCATCCTTGGGGTGATTGGATGCCGTCAAAGTCTCGCTCTTCTCATCCGGATAGTTTTCGATCACTAGCTTGAGCGGATGCAGCACCGCCATACGCCTCGGCGCATGGGCATCGAGATCCTCGCGAATACAGTTTTCCAGCATGCCCATCTCAACCAGGCCGTCCGATTTTGTGATACCGATCCGTTGACAGAATTCCCGTATCGATGCCGCGCTGTAGCCGCGACGCCGCATCCCGGCAATCGTCGGCATGCGCGGATCATCCCATCCCTCGACAAATCCCTCATCCACCAATTGCGTGAGCATGCGTTTACTCAAAACCGTGTATTCCAGATTGAGGCGGGAGAATTCGATCTGTTGCGGATGGCTGGATATGGAGATGTTGTCGAGCACCCAGTCATAGAGTGGCCGGTGATCCTCGAATTCCAGGGTACAGAGTGAGTGGGTGATGCCCTCCAGGGCATCCGAGACCGGATGAGTATAGTCATACATCGGATAGATGCACCAGGCTTCACCGGTCTGATGATGGATCACACCATGGCGGATTCGATACAGGGTTGGATCACGCATGTTCATATTCGGTGAAGCCATATCGATCTTGGCCCTCAGAACACGTTCCCCATCGGCGAATTCACCCGCCTTCATGCGGGCGAACAGATCCAGGTTCTCCTCCACGGAACGGGTACGATAGGGGCTCTCCCGGCCAGGTTCAGTCAGGCTGCCGCGATAGGCTCGCATCTGCCCGCTGTCGAGATCGCATACGAAGGCCTTGCCGGCCTGGATGAGTTCTACGGCAAAGTCGTAGAGCTGTTGAAAATAGTCCGAGGCGTAGAAGAGACGATCATCCCAGTCGTATCCGAGCCAACGGACATCCGCCTGAATACTGTCGACGAACTCTATATTCTCCTTATGGGGATTAGTGTCGTCGAAACGCAGATTGCACAATCCCTGATAATCCCGGGCGATACCGAAATTAAGTACGATCGACTTGGCATGGCCGATATGCAGATAGCCGTTGGGTTCGGGGGGAAACCGGGTATGCACCCGCCCACCGTGTTTACCCGACTGCAGATCCTGATCGATGATCTGGCGGATGAAGTTGGTCGTTGTGCTGGATTCCGATTTACTCATGTTATTCGCTTCTCGACTTAGTTGTGACCCTGGGGCCTGTCAACACCGACTCAACCGGCATTCGCTTCACGTTGAACGATATATTCAAGGGCCTTGTCGATGCGCTTTAAACTGGCCTCTTTCCCCACCAGATAGAGGGTCACATCGATCCCCGGGGAGGCAGCGCGCCCCACCAGGGCCACACGCAACGGCTGTGCCACCCTGCCCATTTTCAGATCCAGTTCGGCAGAGACCTGATCCACCACGCTATGCAGTGTCTCCGCTGTCCAGTCACCCAGGCTGGCCAATACCTCGCGCATGCGTTGCAGGGGTTCCCTGGCAGCGGGACGCAGGTGCTTTTTGGCCGCCTTCTCCTCATAACTCTCGAAATCCCGGTAACAGAAGGCGCTCATCTCAGCCATCTCAACCAGGGTGTTCGCTCGCTCCTGATGGGCTTCGGCCACGGCCACCAGATCGGGCCCTTGCGAGGGATCGATCTCGAGATCCCCCATATGCGGACTCAACAGGTGAGCGATACGTTTCGGGTTCTCCTGCTTGATATAGTGCTGATTCAACCATAACAGCTTGTCTGTATTGAAGCTGGAGGCCGCCTTGTTCACCGCATCGATATCAAACAGTTCGATCATCTCATCGACACTGAAGATCTCCTGATCCCCATGGGACCAGCCCAGGCGCACCAGGTAGTTGAGCAGCGCCTCTGGCAGAAAACCGGCTTCACGGTACTGCATCACGCTCACAGCGCCATGCCGCTTCGACAATCTCGAACCATCATCGCCGAGGATCATCGGCACATGGCCATACTGGGGCGGATCCGCATCCAGAGCCCGCAATATGTTGACCTGCCTCGGTGTATTGTTTAGATGATCGTCCCCGCGTATGACATGGGTAATGCTCATATCGAGATCATCGACCACCACGGTCAGATTGTAGGTGGGTGATCCATCGGTGCGTCGGATGATCAGGTCATCCAGCTCCTCATTGTTGAAAGTAACCCTTCCCCTGATCAGGTCGTCCACCACGACAATACCCGATTCCGGATTTTGAAAGCGGATCACATGGGGCTCGTCCGGGCTCACATCACGGTGCCTGCAGTGGCCGTCGTAACGGGGTTTAAGCTTATTCTGCATCGCCTCATTCCGCAGCCTGTCGAGACGCTCATGACTGCAGTTACAACGATAGGCCAATCCACGCGCCAGCAGATCCTGAATCACCTCGTCGTAGCGGTCGAAACGCTTGGTCTGGTAGAAGGGTCCTTCATCGTACTCCAGGCCGAGCCAGGTCATACCCTCGAGAATGGCATTTACCGACTCCATGGTTGAGCGCTCCAGATCGGTATCTTCGATTCGCAACACGAACTTTCCACCGTGCTTGCGGGCATAGAGCCAGGAAAAAAGGGCGGTTCGGGCACCTCCCACGTGGAGATAGCCGGTCGGGCTGGGAGCGAATCGGGTACGAACAGTCATGGTCGGGCAGGCAATCCGGTTACTGGCAAAACCGCGATTCTATCAGACCCGGAGTGATTCGGAAGCCGCAAATGAACGCAAATCACCGCGAGTTCACACAAATCCATGCCGGTATGGCGGAACCTGTTTGCGATCATTGGCTGTGATTTGCATGATTGGCGGCTATTCCTTAACTGCCGGGCTTTGCCAGAGCACTCGATTGACCCGCTTCGAATAGCTCTTTAGAATGCCCCTCTCGCTGTTTTAGGGCGCATAGCTCAGCTGGGAGAGCGCTGCAGTCACATTGCAGAGGTCACAGGTTCGATCCCTGTTGCGCCCACCATCTTCTCACGTCTCAATCCTCGGCAGGATCACTCCGTTGCAGCACCATCTGTGGTCCGCACCTGATTTGACCTGTCGAACACACCATGTTGCAGGAAATACGACACCTGACGGATAACCTCATCATCATCCATGATGAAGGTATGTCCCACATTCACTAGCAGAAAATCCCTCATTTCGGGCAGCTTGGTCCGTTCCACCGCGACCTTGCCATCATCATCTCCGGGAATCTCGGGTAGAAACCACGGCTCCCCCACCTTGATGCCGGCAATGATGCCTATCTCTCCGGCGATAGGTTTCAGACTGTTGGGCAGACTCTTCTCGTCCGTACCCAACGCCTGACCCGCCGGTCCCATGATGTTCCGGTAGAAAAAACCATCCTTCATCTGATCGGCGACTTCACTGCCCCGATTGGGCGGCGCCAGCATCACAATCCGGCCAAGATTCTCTATATGATGATCCTGCAGATAGTATCTGACCAGGATACCCCCCAGGGAGTGAGTGACAAAATGGACCCTTTCCACTTGTTTTCCTTCACAATAGGCCAATCCGGCATCAATCGCCGGCACGGAAAGTTCCTCAACGCTTTGGGTCAAACTGGGATAACTCTCATTCCATACATGGTAGTGTCGACTCAGCAACGACTCTTCGATGGCAGCGAGCGAAAATGAAGTGCGCCCCATACCATGCAATAAAACAACGCACTCAGTCTGAACCGCCAGGGATTGCGATGATGCGATCAACAACAACACTACAAGTGGAAACACATGCTTCATAAGGTCCCGGATCCGCTTTTTCAGTGATGAGAGAGACGGTTGGCTATACGAACCATTCGGGCTAATTCCTGCTCCAACTCCTGACGCTTGTACCGCAGGTACGCCTTGAGATCCCGTCGGCGCAGGAAGAGCAGGAACACTCTGACATTTTCCCTTATTCGGCGCATCTCTCCTCGCACCATCAGAGCCACTATACTGCTGACAACGAGGCTGAGAACATATGCGAACATCCATATCAAGCCGAAATTGTGGTAAACCAGATAACTCTGCAACAACCAGAAAATCGTGAAAAAAGCCAATCCCAACACCATTTTGGTCGTATCCGCCTGATTGGTTCCCTTGGCAAAATGGAGCGATAGGTGTTCGGTCAGTTTATAAGGGAGATAGCTGTTGATGACGCCCCACATGACCACCGGCAAGACAATCAACAACATCCAGATCACACGCAGCAGATAGAGCACAATCAACGTTGGTCTGTATTCGATATTCAGCTGGTAATCCTTCACACCACAGTAGCGGCAGACCTTTTCAAACTGCTTCAATTGGCTAATCAATGCCCTCACCCGGTCGGGCTCGTATTTTCTCAGCAAGCGTTGCGCATCTATCAGGCGTTGCTGGGCGCGCAGACGTTGCTGCAGGTTGCGTTGCCGGTATTTGCCATGACGAAAGGCGAAAAATCGCTCCAGTCTGGTGATCAGGTTGACCTCGTCCCAACTCTCGGCATTCAATGTTATGGCTTCCAATCCATCGCGAATGCGATCGGTCAATTCGATAACGCGTTGTTCATCCGTCTTCTGTTCCGAGAGCGTCAAGTCAATCGGTTTGCCGAACTGGACCAGAACTGAACTGCGAAACTGGCCTTTGTCGGGAAATGTCAGGCCGACGGGGATAACCGCCGGCTCACTGCCTGTAAGCTGAATCGTTTCCAACGCCATGCGTGCGGCCCCGGTCTTCAGTGCCATCAACCGGGGCACGTCATGACTCTGGCCCTCGGGAAATATGATCAGGGTCTCCCCCTTTGCCAATAGTTCATAACAGCGTCTGAATGTAGCACTATTGTTACTGACGTCGACCCCCGGATCACCACGCCGGTGGATGGGGACGGCACCGATCAAGGCCAGGACAGGTTTGAGAATTGGATTATCAAACAGACCGCTTCGCGCCAGCGGCCGAATGGCTTTGGTTGTCGCTGCCTGCAGTACCACCGCATCCGCCAGGGCATTGACATGATTTGCACATAAGATAACACCCTGCCCTATCGGTAGATTTTCGCTGCCGACAACCTCAAATCGATGATAAAACACCCTGACCACAAGACGACAGAATGCCTGCCAGGTTTTTTCAAACCATGTCAGTCGAGCTGCGACAGGGGGTGATGTTGGCGCCATATCCATATACTAGGACATGTTAAATCCAATCTTAAGTGACCGCGAAATTCGTGTCAAAACCATACCTTTCAATAGCCTTATGGTGTGGCGACACCTGTAGAGTGTGGTAGCCAGCCTTGCTATGACTTAATGTGGTCGCATAAAGCCCCGGGCAGTGCTAAACAGCGGTTACGAAACGAGTTGTTCACTTTCGGGACTATCGCTGGAGATTGATTTCGACCCGTCGGTTGGCTGCCCTGGCGCGCGCTGTCCGCTTGGCTAGTTTAGGCCGGGACTCTCCGTAGTGTTGCTGGATCATCATCACTCCCTTGACGCCTTTGCCGAAGAGATAGTTGTAGACGCTTGCCGCCCGCCTTGCCGAAAGACGCTTGTTGTACCGCGTCGATCCCTGGTCGTCGGCATGACCCTCGATGATAATGCGGTTGATCTTCTCATCGGCCAGAACATAAGCGGCCAACCGTGCGAGTTGTTGCTCTCCACGATTGTCGAGGACGTCGACGTCCAGTGCGAAATGAACCGTCGAATTCTTTAACTCAGTAAATCCCCCGCTATTCGACAATTGACGGAGACAGCGCTTGAACTCACGATAGGGTTTTTGGAATTTGACCGGTGACAATTGCACCCTGACCTGTCTGCGGTTGTCGTCCCAATCCGGAAAGGAGAAACTGCCGATCTGACCCTTGGTCAATGAGGTCAGCAACCACCCGGCCTGCTTCCGTTGTAAGGCCATCGGCCGCATCCCTGTCTGTATCGCAACTGAAAGTTGCAGGGTGTCCGGTGGGGTATGCTGCCAAGCCGGCGAGAGCTCTCGGACAACCCCGTCAACCGACTCTGGCACCGGTTGAAAGCTAGTGATGAAAAAGCGCAGATTCTCACCTGCAATGCGCCTGAATCGGGCGACGCCGAACTGCGGTACCTCATGTTTTAGCTCACAGCTATAATCCGACCCGGAAAACTCCCAGGCTGACTCATGAATACCCGCCATGTAGAGCTGATCTTCCAGATCAGCGGCATTGAGACAAGGAGGTATGAGGAGAACCAGCAGCACCAGAAACCTCATGGGAATAATGGACAGGGAGGTGTAATGCCTGTTATCCGAAAACATCATAACTGAATCTACGATTAACCACTCTTGAGAGCTTATCGGCCAGGCTATACCTATCCTTAGCCTACTGCATTCGATCCTTAGGTTAGGACCAGCAAGCATGTAAATGATGTTTTAAAAAAAGATGTTGTGAGTCGTTGTGAATCAGATGCTATTCGTCTTCGTGCGTCTTCAGATAGTCGATGAGACTGCGGAATCGATTGAAGTCTTGGCGGTGGAACAGGGGATCCTCGCCATGTGAAATCTGGCCCTCGAGTTTTTGCCAATCCTTGTCGCTGAGGGTGTTCTCCACCAGGGGAAAGACCTCTTGTTCCTCAAGGTCGATATGCTGCCGCTGCAGGGCGACGAATTCCCTGCCCCTCGTCTCCACCTCCTCTCTCAACAGCACCTCGCCCTGCATGGCGCCCTCCAGGGTCTTTCTGTATGTTCGAGCCAGCCCAATCAGGTCGCCATGCTCCTTGCATATTCGATCGTAGAGCGCCTTGTGCGCCTGCATCGATTTCTTGCCGAAGGCAATTTTATTGATCTGATCTTCGGTGGGGTGATGGGATTGTTCGGCATAGTGCTCGATGTAGTCCAGCATCTCGATCTTGAGATCGAAGTTCGCTTCACGACCGGCGCTCAGCGCATCCAATTCCCTACTCAACAAATCGAGCAGACGAGCCAGATTGATATGGTCTTTGTGGAGTTTTTCCAGTAGTGGTCTCATATCACCTCTCTTTTTCTTAATCGACGCCAGACCCATCCCTCCGGCCTGGACTCACCCGTTAGAATATAGTTCAAGGCATTCTCATTTTGCAGGGTCCAGAGCATGCGGTTTTTGGCATAGTAAGATCCACAGAAGAGCAAATGATCGTCTTTTTGCACCTTGAGGTCCATTTCTGGCAGTAAAAAATAGTCATTGTGACGATAGAGCATCAGCGGAATACAGGAGAGTTTACTGTGCCTATCCCGGGGATCCGTCATCAGATCCCCCAGAGTCAGCTGATTCCCGCGTTTGACGAAAGCACACACAGCATGTGAATCGCGCTCGGAAAAAGCCACTTCCCACACCTCCGGCGCGTGACGCGTCACCAGGGCGGATATCCTGCTGATCAGCTGACAGGCCCACTCATCATCCTGATATAACACAAGTTTAACGAACTGATGCTGCATCGGAGCACCCAACAATACCCGAATACGGTTGGCAATAATATCGCTGGGCAGCATCACCATATCCGCCCCGACAGCCTCTATCACGGCATCGTTGTGCTTGAGATTCTGACGTAAGATGACGAACAGATCCCGGTTCAACTCCCTTGCGGTCATGATGATGGAGAGATTGTTGGCATCATTGTCGGTTCCCGCCACCAGGCCGACCGCCCGCTCGATCTCCGCTTGCTGAAGGGTGTCCGCCTCAGTGCCCCTGCCTTCAATGTAGGGTGAGGACGGAGTCCCGGTCATCTGGGGTTCCGCTTCCACGACGATAACCTCCAACCCCTCACGCACAAGCTTTTCATAGACCGCCTTGCCGAAGCGGCCATAGCCGCAAATCACCCAGAGTCCTTTCGAGGGGGGATAGACAGGATCGTTGAGCATGTCCCGTTGCCCCAGAGAGAGCCCATCCTGCAACAGACTGAGGCACGGCGCCTGAATTGCGGTCGCCAGATGCAGTGCGAAAGCATCGAAGGGATCGATGATGAAATCGGTGCCGAACGAGGCCATGTTTTTTTCCACATCATGGGAGTCGGCCCGACAGATCACCCCGATTTCGGGATGCAGCAGTTTCGCTGTTATGGCGATCATCAAATTGACTTCATTGGCGTTGGTCAGCGCCACCACCCCTTCACACAGCGGATGCTTAAGACCGGCTTCCAGAAGATGGTCAGGCAGACTGGCATCGCCACACAGCCCGGGAACATACTCACGCAGATTCTCCAGCTTGAGCATATTGACACGGTCTTCGAGTATATCGATCACCACCGCGTGCTGGTTTCTGTCAGTCAATGCCTTGACCAACGCCTCACCGGTTTGACCATACCCACAAACCAGATAAAAAGATTCTCGCATTCTATTGATTTGCTTTGTAAATCGCCGTTCAGTTAAAGCGTTTTGAAAGGTTTCGTCCTTGAGCAGGGCCAATACAGTGCCGATGGAGTAGAGCCACACCACCACGGTAAAGAAGATGGAAAAGCTGACCCATAGACGCTGTCCCGCAGTGAAGGCGTAGGGTATTTCGCCGAAACCGATGGTGCTGGACATGAAACTGACGAAGTAGAAGGCATGGAAGAAATCCATATACACAACATTTCCGTCGGCATCCTTGCCCGGAATCAGCACCAGACCCAGCATGGCGATCGAATAGGTCATCACCAGGGTCAAAAGCGGCGCCCGCATGCGCCTGAAGATAAGAAAGAAGATATTGTTCATGGGGTGAAACGACCGCGCCCGGATCTGTTTAACGGCGCAGCATGACGGTCTCGATGATCAACAATATGACGGAAACCACATTCGCCAACATTGCTCCGCCGGAGAGTGAGACGATACTGGCCGTGGTGACCGTGGTAAGACCGCTTTCGGTGACGTGCACCGCCACCGTCCATACAAGGGCGGCGGCAAACAGCTGCAGCAAGGCAACCAGACTGGTTGCCAGTAATACCGCCCCCATCTGGGTCCGGTCACCGAACTTGAGTACAGTGGCGATCAGATTGACCACGATGACTGCGAACAGCTCGTAGACATGGTGATGATCCGGGTTGTCCAGTTCACCGACGAAAAAACCAAAATTCAGTGTCAGGGCAAGTACAATGAAAAAACCAAAAACCACCTTCTCCGGATTCACACCGATTCTCCTCTATTTACCCATTAAAAGACTTATGATTCAGATCTTGGTGTAAAAGCTACTTTTTTTCCAGTCATTTAGGTATACCCCGCGAATAGAGCCGTGATCCATACAGCCAGCCACCATGGGTGTGGCATTCCCAATCTCCCTGATTTCGATGACACCCGTGCCGCAGCCATGTTCTGCACCGATACCGGCCTCACCAGCTAAAGCTTTCTGATGCCTGACCGCTACAAAATGCATGAGGAACAGAGCTTCAGCATTATCAAGTTCCGCTCCGACCACAGAAAACGCCCTCTATTTTAGAGTAACAGGACCATGTCAAATTTTATAAAATCTGTAGATGACCGCACGCGCCTGGCTGGCACCAACCGACTGGAGGTCCTCCTTTTCAGCCTGGGTAAAGATATCAGAACCGGCCGCGAAGAGACCTACGGCGTCAATGTCTTCAAGGTTCGTGAAGTGATGCTGGTACCGGAAATCACCCATGCGCCGGATATGCCCCCATCGGTGGAGGGCATGGTGAGTCTGCGGGGAAATATGATACCTGTGATCAATCTGCCTGATTTTTGCGGTATTCAGACAGAAGAGAGGCCGGGTATTCTAATCGTCACGGAATACAATAAAAATGTGCAGGGTTTTCTGGTACATGCGGTGGATACCATCGAGCGTCTGGCCTGGGAAGACGTCAAGGTGCCGCCGACCATGATGGCGCAGCAGCATGGGGGACTGGTGACCGCGGTCACGGAACTGAAGGATAAGCGGTTGGTCATGATCATGGATGTGGAGATGGTCCTCAGCCAGACATCGGGATTCGGACAGAATGCCGAAATCTTCGAGGGCATCCAGGATATCGGCGATAGTGATATCACACTGCTGTTCGCCGATGATTCTGCCGTAGCCCGTGATCAGATCATCCGCACCATGGAGCATATGGGCATCAAATATATCGGCACCACCAATGGTGCAGAAGCCTGGAGCAAGCTCAAAGAGATCGCCGAACGGGCAGCCGCCACCGGTCATAAACCCAGCGATTTCATACAGATCATACTGACTGATGTCGAAATGCCGGAAATGGACGGTTATGTGCTTACCAAGAAGATCAAGGAGGATGCTCGCTTCAGTAATATTCCCATCATTATGCACTCTTCTCTTTCGGCAGATGCCAACATGGCATTGGGCAAAGGCGTAGGCGCCGATGCCTATGTCCCAAAATTTGAGCCCACCGAGCTTTCAGCCAAATTGCATGAAATGATCGGCAATATTCACGCCCAGAAAACCTCTTGACGGTCTCAATCGACCGATACGGCTAGCCCGCATGTTTCATCCGTTTTTAAATTTAGCCGGTGATATGGCCAAGCTTGGATGGTTTGCCCTCACTGGGAACCAAACCTCTATCAAGCCCTGATTTTCCACCCTCCGGGCAGACTCCCCCTTACCCCCATTGTTGATCAACGTGCCGGGGCAGCACTCTGCCGGGCTATCCCGGCTTGAGTCGTGCCGCCACCTGGAAAAACAGCGCCTGATAGGGATAGGTGCTGGAGAGCAGGAAGCGGATCCGTCGCGTGTTGCGAATGATGACCGCCCCGATCTTGAACAGTTTGAGCCGGATCGTGGTCATCTGTGCACGCGCCAGTTCCGTGCCCTTCAGCGCGAGGCGCCGGATGGCCTCCATCAGCACATAGGCCAGACTGGACAGCAGTAGACGAAACTGATTGGCCCACCAGTAATGCGCGCTGGTGCGATCGGCGAACAGCCCCAGTTGCTGCTCCTTGATTCGGTTCTCCATGTCACCACGGGCGCAGTAGAGGTCATCGTAAAGGCGCTGTTTGTCGCCGGCCAGGTTGGTGACGATGAAGCGTGGATTTGGCCCCTTGTCGGTGACCTCCAGTTTGGCGATCACCTTGCGACGCGTCTTCCAGGTGCTGGCGGCATAGTGAAACTGAAAGAATTCCCGCATCTTCATGCCGGTTCGCTTCGCCAGTTCCTCAACCCACTGCATGGGCTCACGGATACACCGCAGCAAGGCGTCATTCTTGGCGATGCCCACGATATAGCCCACAGCGTTGCGCTCGCACCAGCTGAGCATGTGGTGACGGCAAAAGCCGCTATCGCCCCGAAAGATGATACGCACTTCAGGCCAAGCCCGGCGCAGGCGTTTGACCAACAGCGCCAGAATCGCCCAGGCATGCTTGGGCGCATCGATCCGGCTGGGCCGCAGATAACTCACCAGCAGTTGATCGCCACAAAAGACATACAGGGGCAGGAAGCAGTAGTGATCGTAGTAGCCGTGAAAGAAGCGGCCTTCCTGGCGGCCATGCACCGGATCATCCGTGGCGTCGAAATCCAGGATCAGCTCATCGGGTGGTGCATCATATGAGGCAATGAACTGCTCGAGCAGTAGGTTGTGGACATCAACGGCAACCCGGCGATCGACCCGGTTCTCCAGCCGACAAAGTGTCGACTGGCTGCCCAGTACCTCCTCGCGTTCGATCGAGCTCTGTAGGGCCGGGTCGGTGCGTAGTGTCTGATGGTCGTTCAGATCTTCATAACCCAGGCAGAGCCCATAGACTCGCTGGCGCAACAGGCTCAACTGGCTGTGTTCAATATAGCGGGGATCTCGCGGGTCGGGGATGACCGCATCAACCGCCTCGAGCAATCCCAGACGCCTGTCGATCTCACGCAGCAGCAACACGCCGCCGTCCGAGGTGATATCGCCACCGGAAAACTCGGCTTGAACCTTACGGCGTTTTAGGGCTGGAAAATCAAAGGCAGTCTGGGTGCAGTTTGTCACAGGCAAAATCCTTTCGATTACAGTGTAAGCAACTGAATTATATCGAAGTATCAGGATTTTGCCTTTTTAATGCGTGAAATATTGGGGCTAGACCCTGGCAGCCAGCGACTCAAGCTGGCTGCTTTCACAGCCGGAGGGGTTGTTACCTTAGGTAACAGCTGCTAGGCTCGGGGAATGCGAGAACAACCGCCACCCGACCGACTGATAGACCGCACCGTAGCCCTGGGCCTGCTGATCCTGTTGCTGTTTTCAACGCCCATCATGATCTGGTGGACTTCTCCGGGAAGTCCATGGTACCTCCCCTATATCATCTGGATGGCGGTTATCTGCTTTATTGCATGGATCAACCAGCGACACCATGAGCCATGATCTCTGGTTACTCTTCGGCATAGGCTTTCTCTACCTGGGATTGCTGTTTGTCATCGCCCATGCGGGTGACAGCGGTCGAATTCCCGAACGTCTTATACGCCACCCTTTGACCTATGTTCTCTCTCTCGGCGTCTACGCCACGACCTGGACCTTCTACGGCAGCGTCGGCTTCGCAAAGACCCAAGGCTATCTCTTTTTGACCATCTATCTGGGCGTGACACTGGCATTCGCCCTGACGCCGATCCTGTTTCAACCACTGCTTCGCCTTACCCGCGAATATCAGCTGACATCCCTGGCCGACCTGTTCGCTTTCCGCTATCGCAGTCAACTGGCGGGCATTCTGGTCACCCTATTCATGCTGGTGGGCACCTTGCCCTATATCGCATTGCAGATCCGCGCAGTCACCGACTCCCTGCAGATGATCAGCCATACCGTGGCGCCACGTATCCTGGCCTTGATCTTTTGTTCCACACTGGTGGTGTTCGCTATTCTGTTCGGCGCCAGGCACAGCACCAGTCGCGAAAAACACCGAGGCCTGGTGTTGGCGATTGCATTTGAATCGATAGTCAAGCTGGTGGCCTTGCTCGTCATTGGCCTGGTAACGCTGTTTGGTGTATTCGATGGGTTTTCAGGTCTCGACAAATGGCTTGCCGCACATCCTGAGATGCTCGATCGCCTCTATCAGCCGGTCAGAGAGGGTCCCTGGTCGACCCTGTTGCTACTGGCCTTCGCAGCCGCCTTTCTGTTACCACGGCAATTTCATATGTTGTTCGCGGAGAACCTGGAACCCAAGGCATTGAAGACCGCCACCTGGGGCTTCCCTCTTTTTCTCCTGCTGATCAATTTACCGATACCCCTGATTCTTTGGGGGGGAGAGGCGCTCGGTCTCACCATGCCCCCCGACTATTTCGCCCTCGGCATCACCCTCGATCAAGGCCCCTCCTGGTTACCGTTTCTCGCCTTTATCGGCGGTATTTCGTCAGCCAGCGCGATGATGATCATCACCACCCTGGCGCTGTCGTCGATGACATTGAACCACATCCTGCTCCCCACCAATTTTCCCGATCCGCAGGTCAATCTCTATCGCTGGCTGCTACTGGGCCGCAGACTGTTGATCGCCCTGATCATCATGGCGGGGTACGGATTCTATGTTTTGCTGGAAAAGCATCAGGGACTGGTCCAGCTAGGTCTGATCTCCTTCGTCGCGGTCGCTCAGTTCCTTCCCGGCATCATCGGACTGCTCTATTGGCGTCGCGCCACCCGTCTCGGTTTCATCCTCGGCCTGCTGGCCGGTATAGGCGTCTGGACGGGAACACTGTTGATCCCTCTGTTGGAGAGTTCAGGTTTGGTGCGGACCGAATTCGATATACCGGCCCTGCTGGCTACGTCCGGCATGGACAAGTGGGAGTTCGCGACTTTCTGGACACTCACCGCCAACACCCTGTTGTTTATTTTAGGGTCTCTGCTGAGTAAGCAGAGTCTAGGCGAAAGAGAGGCTGCGCAGGCCTGTTGCAGCGAGTCACTGGTGCCCCTGGGGGGCATGGTCAACGCCGTTTCAACCGCCCAGTTCACCAAACAATTGTCGCAAATGCTCGGTAGCGAAGCCGCTCAACGGGAGGTGGAACAGGCGCTCCGAGATCTCAGCCTGCCGGTCAACGAGACACGCCCCGCGCAACTGCGTCGACTGCGTGAGCGTATTGAGCGAAATCTGTCCGGTCTGCTGGGGCCGCAGCTGGCGCACATGATCATCAACCGAAGGCTGCAACTGGATATCCACACCCAGTCCGCGCTGGCTGATTCCATGCGTTTTATCGAGGATCAGCTGGAGCACTCACGCACCCGGCTGCGCGGTCTCAGTGCCGATCTCGACAATCTGCGTCGCTATCATCGGCAGGTCCTGCTCGATCTGCCGCTGGGTGTCTGCACCATCGATCGGCTACGTACAGTGACCATTTGGAATCTGGCCATGGAAGTGATGACCGGCGTGCCCGCTCGGGATGCCATCGGCGTTTCGATTCACAGACTGCCTCCCCCCTGGGGACATCTGCTGACAGGCTTCGCCTCCGCATCGGATGAGCACATTCACCATCTGGAGGTCACTCATCAAGGGAAGAGTCGCTGGTTCAATCTGCACAAGGCCGCCATTCCGGCGCCGCTACCGGTGGATCACCCCGTGGAAGAGGCGCGCACCAGTCAGGTCATGCTGATGGAGGACCTTACCGACTTGGAGACACTGGAGGCTGAATTGGCCCACAGCGAACGTTTGGCCTCGATCGGCCGGCTGGCGGCAGGGGTGGCGCACGAGATTGGAAATCCGGTGACCGGCATTGCATCCCTGGCGCAAAACCTGCGTCACGAGGATGATCCGGAATTGGTGCGGGAAAGTATCGAAGAGATTATCAACCAGACTCAACGCATCACCACAATCGTAAAGACACTGATGAACTTCAGCCGCAGTGGCGGTATCGGCGGCGATATATGCGTATTCTCAGTACGTGAGGTGGCGGACGAAGCGATGCGTCTGGTGAAATTAACCCGTCATGGACGTCAGATCCATTGTGAAAACCGGTGTCCACCCGACCTCACGATCACTGCGGATCGCCAGGGCATCTCGCAGATCCTGGTCAACATCCTCACCAATGCCTGCGATGCCTCGCCACCCCACAGCCGAGTGGAACTGAGCGCCGATGAAATCGATGATCTGGTGAGAATCCAGGTGCAGGACCAGGGCGAAGGCATCGAGGAGCAGAATCTAGGCTATATATTCGAACCGTTTTTCACCACAAAGGCTCCAGGCGACGGCACAGGGCTCGGACTCGCCATCGCCTATAAAATTGTTTCAGACCACAAGGGCGCCATCAGCATCGACTCTGAAAAAGACAGGGGCACCCGGGTTATTATCGATCTTCCAAAGGCAGGCCTGAACGCCATCATCGCAGAGACATCATGAATCAGATACTCATCATCGAAGACGAGGAGGTCATCCGCAGAGCAGTCAAGCGTCTGCTCGAGCGCAACGGCTATCAAATCACGGAAGCGGGTTCGGTAGAAGAGGCGCAATCCAGCCCCCTCGCCTCCTTCGATCTGATCATCAGTGATGTCAGGCTACCCGGCGCACCCGGGACCCAAATCATCGAGGCCGCGGCGCCGGTACCGGTTCTGATCATGACCAGCTATGCCAGTATCCGTTCTGCCGTGGATGCGATGAAACTGGGGGCCATCGATTATATCGCCAAACCCTTCGACCACGATGAGTTATTGATTGTGGTGGAGCGAATCATCAAACAAGATCGCCAGCTCCGTCAGCAGGAGTTCCTCAAATCGGAGGTGGATAAAAGCTATCCGGTACGGGGCATGGTTGGCGACTGCCCGGCAATGATCGATGTCTTTAAACGTATCGATAAGGTGGCACCCACCGACGCCACGGTATTGATTCTCGGGGAGTCGGGCACGGGAAAGGAACTGGTCGCACGTGCACTGCATGAAAAGAGCCAGCGCAGCCAATCACCCTTTATCGTTTTCAACTGTGCCGCTGTACCGGAGAACCAGGTGGAGATCGAGTTGTTCGGCCACCAGAATGAAGGCGAGACCCGGCGTGGCGGACTGCTTGCGAAGGCCCATGGCGGTACCCTGTTTATGGATGAGGTCGGCGAACTCTCCATGGCTGCGCAGGCTCGGCTGCTACGTGTATTGCAGGGTGATGACTATAGCGCTGAGCAGGAGACGTCGAACAGTGGCCCCAATATCCGGATTATTGCCGCCACCCACAGGGATATTCGTAAATTGGTCCAACAGCAGACTTTCAGAAGCGACCTCTATTTCCGCCTGCGTGTGGTTGAGATGACCCTGCCTCCGCTTCGGGAGCGGGGCAGCGATATCAAATCACTGGCAAAATTTCTCCTGAGCAAATACTGTCGCCAGCTCAACCGTCCATCATTGAGCCTCAGCAGGAGCGCCCTCGAAGCCATCAGGCGCTACCATTGGCCCGGCAATATCAGAGAACTGGCAAATACAATCGAGCGTGCGGTTATCCTCTGCGAGGGTGACCATATCACACCGCAGCTGCTGGCCATCGACCACCATATCACCACCAAACGCATGGACAGTAACAATCCCGCCGATAATCTATCCCTTGAAGAGTATTTTCGCCATTTTGTACTCGACAACCAGGATCATATGACCGAAACGGAGCTTGCCAAACAGCTGGGAATCAGCCGTAAAGCACTATGGGAACGTCGACAGCGTTTCGGCATTCCCCGGGAGAAGAAGGGCAAGAAAAGCTGAGGGATCTGTACCGTTCCCACGCTGGCACCTGGGAACGGGATCTTAACAAACCGCAAATGAACGCCAATCACCGCAAATAAACGCAATTCATCTGTAGCATGAAATCGTAACTCCCCAACGCTAAGCGTTCAGAATTCCGCAGGATGTCACCTATAGGCACAGCCTTGACATACCACTTGCGATGGTTAGCGGCGATTTGCGTAAATTTGCGGCTAAACCAATTGCCGTAGGGCGCGGCTTGCCGCACCGAAACCATCTCCAGCGCTAGCCCGCATGTTTCATCCGTTTTTAAATTTAGCCGGTGATATGGCCAAGCTTGGATGGTTTGCCCTCACTGGGAACCAAACCTCTATCAAGCCCTGATTTTCCACCCTCCGGGCAGACTCCCCCTTACCCCCATTGTTGATCAACGTGCCGGGGCAGCACTCTGCCGGGCTATCCCGGCTTGAGTCGTGCCGCCACCTGGAAAAACAGCGCCTGATAGGGATAGGTGCTGGAGAGCAGGAAGCGGATCCGTCGCGTGTTGCGAATGATGACCGCCCCGATCTTGAACAGTTTGAGCCGGATCGTGGTCATCTGTGCACGCGCCAGTTCCGTGCCCTTCAGCGCGAGGCGCCGGATGGCCTCCATCAGCACATAGGCCAGACTGGACAGCAGTAGACGAAACTGATTGGCCCACCAGTAATGCGCGCTGGTGCGATCGGCGAACAGCCCCAGTTGCTGCTCCTTGATTCGGTTCTCCATGTCACCACGGGCGCAGTAGAGGTCATCGTAAAGGCGCTGTTTGTCGCCGGCCAGGTTGGTGACGATGAAGCGTGGATTTGGCCCCTTGTCGGTGACCTCCAGTTTGGCGATCACCTTGCGACGCGTCTTCCAGGTGCTGGCGGCATAGTGAAACTGAAAGAATTCCCGCATCTTCATGCTGGTTCGCTTCGCCAGTTCCTCAACCCACTGCATGGGCTCACGGATACACCGCAGCAAGGCGTCATTCTTGGCGATGCCCACGATATAGCCCACAGCGTTGCGCTCGCACCAGCTGAGCATGTGGTGACGGCAAAAGCCGCTATCGCCCCGAAAGATGATACGCACTTCAGGCCAAGCCCGGCGCAGGCGTTTGACCAACAGCGCCAGAATCGCCCAGGCATGCTTGGGCGCATCGATCCGGCTGGGCCGCAGATAACTCACCAGCAGTTGATCGCCACAAAAGACATACAGGGGCAGGAAGCAGTAGTGATCGTAGTAGCCGTGAAAGAAGCGGCCTTCCTGGCGGCCATGCACCGGATCATCCGTGGCGTCGAAATCCAGGATCAGCTCATCGGGTGGTGCATCATATGAGGCAATGAACTGCTCGAGCAGTAGGTTGTGGACATCAACGGCAACCCGGCGATCGACCCGGTTCTCCAGCCGACAAAGTGTCGACTGGCTGCCCAGTACCTCCTCGCGTTCGATCGAGCTCTGTAGGGCCGGGTCGGTGCGTAGTGTCTGATGGTCGTTCAGATCTTCATAACCCAGGCAGAGCCCATAGACTCGCTGGCGCAACAGGCTCAACTGGCTGTGTTCAATATAGCGGGGATCTCGCGGGTCGGGGATGACCGCATCAACCGCCTCGAGCAATCCCAGACGCCTGTCGATCTCACGCAGCAGCAACACGCCGCCGTCCGAGGTGATATCGCCACCGGAAAACTCGGCTTGAACCTTACGGCGTTTTAGGGCTGGAAAATCAAAGGCAGTCTGGGTACAGTTTGTCACAGGCAAAATCCTTTCGATTACAGTGTAAGCAACTGAATTATATCGAAGTATCAGGATTTTGCCTTTTTAATGCGTGAAATATTGGGGCTAGGTATCCCTGATCATGCTTGTGAATGGTGCGGCAAGCCGCACCCTACGGTGAGAAGAGGCGATCGCGGGTTAAGGATCAATGCTGTGACTTTATCAGCTTGATCCAGTTCGATGTCTGCAGCAGATGCCGTTGCTTCGACAGCGGGTGGAACCCGTGGCTGGTCTGGGCATGGCGAAGCAGCTCGTCACTGTTTTCACCGTCTTTCGGAAACACCGACGATCCGATGGTCAGATCGAGGGTGATGCTTCTGCCATTGACCTCAATTGGATTGGAGAGTCCGATACGCAACTTTTCCGAGATATGGATGACCGATTTTTCATCCTGGATATGGGGTAATAAGAGAGCGAATTCACTACCGTCAATACGCGAAAGAATATCGCCCTTGCGGACTTGACGCTTAAGTCTGGCTGAAATGGTCTTTAAACATTCATCACCGGCAGTATGGCCGTAGCGCTCATTGACCTGTTTTAAGTCAACCAACACGACATGTAAAAGACACAGCGGCGTATTGTCCTGTTTGGCCTGTGTCAGCGCGAAGCTGAGATAATCCTCGAAGAGCACCCGGCTGGGGAGTCCGGTCAGCTCATCATGGAACTCCTGATATTTGTTGAGTTCTTCGATCTTGTTGTATTGGGTGATATCACGCCCAACGCCATAGGTGCCGAAAAAGACTCTTTTCTTACCCTGTTGCGTGTAGAGCCTTCTGGACTGCAGGGCCACCAGAAGGGTTTTCGGCTTCCTGCCCGGATTCTCACCATCGGGCTCTTTACAGCGCAGTCTGAGCTCGACCTCCGGAAATCTGTCCGGTGCAGTACGCCGCTCTTCGAAGACATGATGCATGCGATCGATCTGGTCGCCCTCAACCAATGAACTCCAATGCCTGCCAAGAATCTCCTGTTTTGAATATCCGGTCACCTTGGTGAAGACCGTATTCACCATGCGGAAATTACCCTTGGTATCGAGTAGAAACTGCAGGTTGGGAGCGACATCGAACATCATGCGGTGCAGATTGCTCTTGATCTCGATCTTACGTTTGACCCCCTGTCTCTGTTCCTCCTTGACCTTTTTTCTCAGACTCTCGTCTATCGCCTTGAGCAGATCGACCGGAGTCACCGGCTTGCGAATAAAGTTATCCGCCCCCTTTTTCAGCGATTTGATTGCGTCATCCATGGAGGGATCACCGGATATGGTGATAATGCGTGTCTTCAATCCACGCTTGTGAATGAAATCCATGACCTTATAGCCGTCCGCCACCGGCATGTGAAGGTCCAGCAACACCACATCGAACGGCTTGGAGATCAAAAGACCCGCGGCCTTTGCCCCATCCTCGGCGGTGTGTACATCATACCCCCAACTGGCCACCATCATCGCCAGGCTATCCGCATGACGAGATTCATCATCTACAATCAGCAAGCGCCCCTTAAGTGATGATTTTGCTTTCTTCGGATCTTCTTTGTTTTGCATGAGTGTCGCTTCCATCAAACCACAGCTATAACTTCACACTTCTGACTATACCATGAACCGTCGGAACCAATTAGGAAATGGAGTCATCAATGATGGGTAAAATAAGCAATTAAATCTTAAGAAGAGTTCATAATCCTATGTTTTGCAGCGATAAAATCACTGTGAGATACGTGAATCAAATCGGCCAGCCTACGAATGACATGCTCTTCATAACGGTGTAGTGCCTGATCGGCGAAGGCTACCCGCCAGAATGCCTCCACCACTTTGACCTTCTGTTCCGCCGAATAGTGTTCATTGATCAGGCGTGTAAACTGGAAATAGTCGGTGGACTCTTGATGCTCCTGCCTGGCAAGCGCTATCAGCTGCTCCGCCGAAACCCTGTTCAAGGCAAACTGTTTCTGTATCGCATTCAGAATGGCATGCCGCTCTTCAGGCGCATTTTCATAATCCGCCTCGGCAATTTCGATCAACAACACCACAACCGCCAGCCTTACCGAATGCTCCAACTGCTCTCTCTCTTCTTCAACACCTGGTATTAGATAGCTATCGAAAAAATCTTTGATTGCTTTGATCATCTGGTTTTTACCAAAAAAGTCCGCACTGCCTGGTCATATAGTCGATAACCTGCTGACCGTCGAGATCCACCATATTGAGAGCAGGCCGGGATGTCTCGTCAGACGGGTTACGGATCAGTCTGAAATTATGTTAACACGGGCGTATGAAAGCATCTCTGATCCAACCCGGCATCGATCTACGAGTATAACCGGCGAGATCGGGCAACCGTTTTCCGCTCCTTCCCGAAAGCATGGAAAAAAATGTTTCTTACCGATGGAAACGTGTTGCGATTCTTTCGGTTACATACCCTATACACCGACGTTACCTATCGTAACGCAGATACTGCCATGCAGCATAAAGATTCAACGCTTAACCTATTGTTTTATTTGACAATATCTAGTTTATCGCCACAAAATAGTGCATTGTGTGATCGCTATCGGCGCGGTAACACAACGTGGTGTTTGCTCACTTCAGGGATAGATCATCTCGCTTCACTCGATAACGACAGGAGTCATGGCAAGTGACAGACACGCTTAATGACAGAACTTCTTTATATGGCGGAGTGATCATGACATGAATAAAACTGCTGAACAGTATTGGAAAGCCAATATTCGCTTAGTAAGCATATTACTGGCGATTTGGTTTATCTGCTCGTTCCTATTCGGCATCATCTTAGTGGAACCGCTGAATACCATTAAGATCGGTGGTGTCGGATTGGGATTCTGGTTTGCTCAGAACGGCTCGATCTATACCTTTCTGGTGCTGATCTACGTCTACGCTAAACGCATGAATGCTCTGGATGTCGAATTTGACGTCCATGAGGACTAATGGGGGAAACTGACTCATGGATCTGCAAACATTAACTTATATCGTAGTCGGCGCAACCTTCGCCCTCTACATCGGCATCGCCTTCTGGGCACGCGCGGGAACCACTGGTGAGTTCTATGCGGCTGGCCGGGGCGTACACCCCGTCGCCAACGGTATGGCGACCGCCGCTGACTGGATGTCCGCCGCTTCCTTTATCTCGATGGCAGGCCTGATCGCCTTTAATGGCTATGGCGCTTCCGTCTTCCTGATGGGTTGGACCGGTGGTTACGTGCTCCTGGCACTGCTGCTCGCTCCCTATCTGCGTAAGTTCGGCAAGTTCACCGTACCCGAGTTCATCGGTGATCGTTACTACTCGCGTACTGCGCGTATCGTCGCGGTCATCTGTCTGATCATCGCCTCGATCACTTATGTAATCGGTCAGATGAAGGGTATCGGCGTCGCCTTCTCTCGTTTTCTCGAGACCGAATACGACACCGGCCTCTACATCGGCATGGGCATAGTATTCATCTACGCCGTAATGGGCGGCATGAAGGGTATCACCTACACCCAGATCGCCCAGTACTGTGTGTTGATCTTCGCCTACACGGTACCGGCGATCTTCATCTCCCTGAACATCACCGGCAACCCGATCCCGCAGTTGGGAATCGGCAGCTCCATGGCCGATGGTTCAGGCACCTATATGATGGATCGTCTCGATCAGGTGGTGACCGATCTGGGCTTTAACCAGTACACGACTCAGGTCATGGGCAGTAAGCTGAACATGTTTGTCTATACCCTCTCCCTGATGATCGGTACCGCGGGTCTGCCCCACGTTATCATCCGATTCTTCACCGTACCCAAGGTTAAGGACGCTCGTTCCTCGGCCGGTTGGGCGCTGGTCTTCATCGCCATTCTCTACACCACAGCACCTGCTGTCGGTTCCATGGCCCGTTTGAACCTGATGAACACCATCCAGATCGGTGAAGTCGGAAGCGCCGAAGGCAACATTGAAATCGCCAAGGTGCCTCAATGGATGCTGAACTGGCAGAAGACCGGTCTGTTGCAGTGGGAAGACAAGAACGGCGACGGACGCATCCAGTACTACAACGAGAAGAACAAGGAGTTCGCAGCCAAGGCCGAGAGCTATGGCTGGAAGGGTAACGAGATGACCAAGGTCGACCGCGACATCATGGTATTGGCCAATCCTGAAATCGCCAATCTACCCAACTGGGTTGTTGCACTGGTGGTCGCCGGTGGTCTCGCTGCCGCCCTCTCCACCGCGGCCGGTCTGTTGCTGGCGATCTCTTCCTCTATCTCTCACGACCTCCTGAAGGGCGTCTTCATGCCCGACATATCGGAGAAGAATGAGTTGCTGGCGGGTCGTATCGCCATGGCGGGCGCCATCGGCCTGGCCGGTTACTTCGGTCTCCACCCACCGGATTTCGCAGCCGGCACCGTGGCCATCGCCTTCGGTCTGGCGGCAAGCTCCATCTTCCCTGTACTGATGATGGGCATCTTCTACAAGAAGATGAACCGTGCGGGTGCGATCTGGGGCATGATCTCCGGTATCGGCGTCACCATGCTGTATGTGTTCCAGCACAAGGGCATCATGTTCATTCCGGGTACCTCATTCCTCGGTGATCTGGGCCCGAACTGGTTCCTCGGCATTTCGCCGAACGCCTTTGGCGCCATCGGTGCGATAGTGAATTTCGCGGTCGCCATCGCTGTCTCCAAGGTCACGGCTCCGCCGCCGGAACACATCCAGCACCTGGTGGAAGATATCCGTGTACCTAAAGGTGTAGGTGCTGCCACCGATCACTAATCAAAAACTCTAAAGCAGTAATGAGTGCCCCGCTTCGGCGGGGCCTTTTTAACTGCAACGCCTATACATTGTGAAGTGATTATCCATCAGCCTGGTACCAGGGGGCTGTTGAATAGTTACAAAATGAACATTTTTCACCATACTACTGGGATTCAATTCCAGCCGTATGCGAGCCACACCTATGGAAATCGAACTGGTCGAGATTCGCGATTTTCTGGCACAACGCCCCCCCTTCGATGCCCTGCCCGAAGAGCAACTCAATCAACTTCCCAAGTCCCTCGAAATTCGCTATCTGCGCCGCGGGAGCCTGTTCCCACCCGCTGACACGACCCAGGGGTTCATCTATATCCTGCGCAGTGGCGCCATCGAACTTCGTGATGATGAGGATAACCTGGTGGAGAAGTTGGCTGAAGGCGGTCTCTACACCACCGATTGCCAGTTGATCGATTTCAGCAGGGCGAGCCACGGCCTGGCGGTCGAGGATAGCCTGATCTATCAATTGCCATGCTACGTATTGAAAACATTACGCAAGACGGAGCCGGCCTTCGACCGCCATTTCGCAGAATCGATCAGGGATCGGCTGAAACAGGCCGTTAGAACCCTGCAGGACTACGGCGAGGATAAGAATTGCGTCGCAGAGATGACCGTAGAGGTTTCCGATCTGATCAAGAAGACACCGGTCACCATCGATATCAACAGTACCATCCGCCAGGCGGCGGAGTTGATGAGTGAAAAAAATGTCTCTTCGGTGATGATCTTGAAAGGATCACAACTGGCAGGCGTCATCACCGACAGGGATCTGCGCAAACGCTGTATTGCGGCAGGTGTCTCCGTCGATCAGCCGGTCAGCCAGATCATGACCACCAACCTGGAGACCATCCAGGAAGGCACTATGGCAATCCAGGCATTGATGACCATGACGCGGCTCCATGTGCATCATCTTCCTGTAAAACGGGGAGATGAGGTTGTCGGCATGTTGACCGCAACCGATCTGGCGCGGCACCAATCCACGAATTCGGCCTACCTGGCCAGTGATATCCGCAAGGCCGCCACGGTGGAAGACCTGGCTCATGTCAGCGAGCGGCTGCCTGATCTTCAGTTCCATCTCGCCAATTCCAATGCCTCCGCACTACACATCGGCGAAGCCATATCCTCCATCACCGATTCATTGACTGCACGCCTGATCGAGATGGCCGAGGCCGAGCTTGGACCGCCACCGGTACGTTACGCCTGGTTGTGTGGAGGTTCTCAGGCGCGTGGTGAACAGACATCCCACTCCGATCAGGACAATGCCATGCTGATATCGGATGAGATGAAACCTGAACACGCGGACTATTTTGAGCGCCTGGCGAATCGGGTCTCCGACGGTCTCAATGCATGCGGTTTCATCTACTGCCCCGGTGATGCCATGGCGACAAATCCGAAATGGCGGCAGACGCTGCAGATCTGGCGAAAGTATTTCAATGCATGGATCAACAAACCCGAACCGATGGCGTTGATGCTGTCGAGTATCTTTTTCGACCTGCGCCCCATCTATGGCGAAGTTGAGCTCTTCAACGAATTGCAAAGCGATATTCTGAGTAAAACCCGCGGTAATGGCATCTTCACCGCCTATATGGCGGCAAATGCCCTGCATCACCGACCACCGCTCGGTTTTTTCCGCACCTTCGTTCTGATCCATGACGGCAAACATGATGACACCTTCGACATCAAGCACCGGGGTATCGTACCCATCACCGATATCGCCCGTGTATTCGCGCTAGATCAGGGTCTCACTCCCGTGAATACCACAGAGAGGCTGGAGGCGGCGGCGGAAACGACTGTCCTCAGCCGAGAGATGGGAGAGAACCTGATCGATGCATTGGAGTTTATCGCCAGCATCCGCATCTATCACCAGGCCGAGCAGATCCGTAAAGGGCTAAAACCGGACAACTACCTGTCGCCGGAGGAGCTTTCAGATCTGGAACGCAGGCACTTGAAAGACGCCTTCAGGGTAATCCAGGAGATGCAGGACGCCATGGAAAACCGTTACCAGGGTGGACGTTTCGTATAGTTATGTTTTCACGATTTCTCAGCTTGGATTCTCTGCGAAAAAGGGCTTTGGCTAAAGCCGAACCGGGGATTCTGCATGACTATCTCTCTACCCCGCTGACATCAAAAACCACCCAATGCCAACAACTGTCGATCGTCTCCCTTGATCTTGAAACCACCGGCCTCGATCCGCACAAGGACAAAATCCTCAGTTTTGGCCTGGTCGAGATGAATCACATGACCATCAAACTCGAGACTGCGCGCCATCAGTTGATCACGATCGACGAGGAGATCCCGGAGGAGTCGGCGGTCATCCATCAGATTACCGATGACCAGGCGGCCACGGGTGTTTCGATCCATGATGCCTTGCGGGAACTCCTGCATCACATGGCCGGCAAAGTCATGCTGGTGCACTATTCCGCGATTGAGCAGAGATTCATCAGCGCCGCCTGTGAAAAATTGTTCGGCGCACCCTTTGTCATCCCGATTATCGATACCCTGGTATTGGCGCAACGCATCTTTGAACACCGCAACCACACCGTCCAACCGGGAGATCTGCGTCTGTTCAACCTGCGCCCGCGTTACAATTTACCCAATTACAAGGCACACAACGCATTGAGTGACGCTGTCGCCACTGCTGAGTTGTTTTTAGCCATGGCATCTGAGATGGTGCCACAACCGAGCCAATGTCAACTAAAGCGTTTCCTTACACGATGACTGGCAATAGAATGGTGAGAATTCTGGAGAATAACCGTTTTCATATATCGGTTTATATTTTTAGGAATAATCTAGCATGCTCTTAACTAAGTAACGGCATACACAGACCCAGCTGCTGTTGAGAATGAAAAACCACCGTTGAGGAGAATTCAATGTCAGAAAACAAGACCTACCCCGTACCTGCCGATTTCGCAGCACAGGCAAATATCAACGATGCCCAGTACCAGGAAATGTATCGGCAGTCGATCTCTGACCCGGAAGGCTTTTGGGGGGAACAAGCCGAACAGTATGTCACCTGGTTCAAGAAATGGGATAAAGTTGTCGATTGGAGTTTCGGTGAAGACGATCTGCATATCGAGTGGTTCAAAGGCGCCACACTGAATGTCGCCTACAACTGTCTCGACCGTCACCTGGAGAACCGCGGTGATCAGGTAGCCATCATCTGGGAGGGCGACAACCCGGATGAGGATCGTAAAATCACCTACCGTGAACTTCACGAAGAGGTCTGTAAGTTTGCCAATGTGCTGAAATCGCGCGGTGTCAAAAAAGGAGACCGGGTCTCTCTCTATCTGCCAATGATTCCTGAGGCCGCTGTCGCCATGCTCGCCTGTACGCGTATCGGCGCCGTTCACTCCATCGTATTTGGCGGTTTCTCGCCGGATGCATTGCGCGACCGCATTCTCGATTCGGATTGCCAGGTGGTGATCACAGCAGACCTGTCGATGCGCGGCGGCAAGAGGGTGCCTCTGAAAGCCAATGTCGACAAGGCCATCGCCCAATGCCCGAATGTTCATACCTGCTTGGTGGTCAAACGCGGCGGTGACCCGGTGGAGTGGAATGATGATCGGGATGTCTGGTACCACGAATCCATGTCAGGTGCATCATCCGACTGTCCGGCAGAAGAGATGGCGGCGGACGACCCGCTCTTTATACTCTATACCTCCGGTTCAACCGGCAAACCCAAGGGCGTGCTCCACACAACGGGCGGCTATCTGCTACAGGCGGCGATGACCCACAAACTGGTGTTCGACTACAAGGACGGCGAGGTCTACTGGTGTACGGCCGATGTGGGCTGGGTTACCGGCCACACCTATATCGTATATGGTCCGTTAACCAACGGCGCAATCAGTGTAATGTTCGAAGGGATCCCGACTTATCCCGATATCTCACGCTTCTGGCAAGTCTGCGACAAACACAATGTCGCCACTTTCTATACCGCACCCACCGCGATACGCTCGCTGATGAGTGCAGGCGAGGAACCGGTGAAAAAGACCAGCCGCAGCAGTCTGCGTCTTCTCGGCACCGTGGGCGAACCGATTAATCCGGAGGCCTGGGAGTGGTACTACAGGGTAGTCGGTGACGAGCGTTGCCCAATCGTCGATACCTGGTGGCAGACCGAAACCGGCGCACACATGTTGACACCGCTGCCAGGCGCCACACCATTGAAGCCCGGCTCGGCGACCCGTCCCTTCTTTGGAGTGGACCCGGTATTACTCGATGATCAAGGTGTTGAGATCGATGGCAATCCGGCCGAGGGCAATCTGGCCATCAAATACCCCTGGCCCTCGATGATGCGCACAGTTTATGGCGATCACAAAAGATTCTTTGAAACCTATTTCGCCATGTACCCCGGCTACTATTTCACCGGTGACGGCGCGCGTCGTGACGAAGACGGCTACTACTGGATAACCGGCCGTGTAGATGATGTACTGAATGTTTCAGGTCATCGCCTGGGTACCGCTGAGATTGAATCCGCCCTGGTGCTGCACGACCAGGTTGCAGAGGCGGCAGTAGTGGGTTATCCCCATGATTTGACCGGACAGGGCATCTACGCTTACGTCACTCTGATGGCAGGGACCGAAGGAAGCGATGAGCTGAAGACTGAGCTGGTGAAACTGGTACGTACCGAAATCGGTCCGATTGCCAAGGTCAACCTTATTCAGTGGGCGCCCGGTCTGCCCAAGACCCGTTCCGGCAAGATCATGCGCCGTATCCTACGTAAGATTGCCGCCAACGAGTTGGAAAACCTGGGAGATACCTCCACCCTAGCTGATCCTACTGTGGTTGACAACCTGATCGACAACCGGGAAAACAGGTAGCATCCCGCTGCTTGGTGTCTGGCGGACGGTCCTTTTGCCGTTTGATGGATTCCAGACCACAACCTAGAACCCCCCATCGGTATTGAAAGATACCGATGGGGCAGTGGGAAACGGTATTGTGCCTGCGACCGACAACTGTAAAGTTGCAGCCGCTGTAAATTCCGACATCAAATAACGACAATGACTTCATGAATTTCAAAATACCCTCTTTTTATAAACGCTTCTTGCTATTCTTCATTGTCATCGGTCCGATATTCTGGCTGGTCTTCACGGAAGACGGACAACGACGCACGGATATCGTACTGCTGACCCTATGGGGCGAGGATGAGATCGCATTGAACTTGGCAGCGCTGGATAATCAAATCAGCGAAGAGGATTTGAAACAGGTATTTCCCGACATATTCTGGACATGCAAAGATGAATTAAGTGGTTTCGGCAATCGATTATGTGCCGCACGCATCGGTATATACAACGATATCCCGGCCCACTATGTAACCATTTTTTTCCACGACAGCTGGATCAATGGCGTAAAGATCGGCTACCGCGGCAACTATCATGAACTGTTGAAACAACAACTCTGGCAACAACTCGGCGCACCGGCCAGCAACAATCCCCAGATTCCCGTCATACAGGGAATGGAATCGGTGATCCATTGGGTCACTAAGTCAGGCAATGTCATTCTGAAGGAGTCATTGAAAGAGGATGATGAAGCTGCCCTGTTCTGGCTCTCTTTCTCCATCATTCCACCAAGCTGACCGGGGTGCAGGTTAGAAACCGTACAGCGACTCTTGTAAGAAACGTTTGAAATAGCGCATGATCTGCCGCGGGATGGCCCGCTCGGCATACAGGCGAAGCTCATGAATCTCGTCTGTTATCCGCTGATCGTTGTATAGCTGTGCACGTTCTATGGCCTGATGCACAGCCTTTTCCAAAACAATCCCGTCACGGTGTTTCATCACACCGTAGATCGCCATGAGTGCAATTTGCTCTTCCAGCCCCATTTCGCATTGATTGTCGAGAATCGTCAACATAATGGTGGTAACACAATCCACCTGAAGCGGATCCAGAGAGATGGCTTCAGCCCACACGGCGGCAGGATGTGGTGCATCAAATGAAGTCATTGCATCTTCTACTAACACGGCACGAATACCCCTATGACAGGTTGTTCACCGAAAAGCTATATCTATATGCTAGTCCCATTAGAAATTTTTACTCGGTATTTTTGCACACCCTAGTCAAAATATTACAAATAATCACTGTCCCGTAAACCGCTGCCCATCACTCTCTTAAGAACAGTGTTTGGTGAAAAGCACGTGGAGGGATATTGATGAAAGATCCAGAGTCAAGATGGTTCATGAATTTATATGGTTAAGGAAATCCACGATCGGCCGGGCATGGAACAGGATCGGGGACAGCTTGTAGTATAAATTTTACGACTCGTTTTACACCGATGTTATTCCGGCAAGTACTGTTTGAGATTCAGGTGATGTCTGACCACGCCCTCTTGATCGACGACTTCCAAACGTGAGTAGTTGCCCCTGGCAATCTTCAGATAGAGACAAGGATAGGTCAGTGCCTGTATCTGCACGGATCCGGGTTTAGGTTGCAGCCACTCCAGGGCGATCCTTGCCGTATCGGATGAGATATCAAGATGGTCGGAGATGAGACGAAGGGCGTACCCGCCACTGGGCTGCTGTCCCATATTGACCCTGACAATCCAGAATTGCTCCGTATCCAAGCTGGTATCCGCATCTTTTTGCTGTGTCTCGACGTCAATTCTGGCACCGTCCGCCTGTTTCGCTACAGCATCGGATACCAACTGCAGACCCGCTGTCTGGTTGACACTGCAGACATACCCCTGTTTCAGCACACTGACGGATGAAGAGGCCATTGTATTACACCCTGAAGAAACCAGCAGGATCAGTCCCAAACCGATCAATATACTCCATTCGAATTGCATTTTGTATCGTAACATCCTGGCGTTCTCCAGTTTTTACTGAGCTGAAATCAGGCATCGTTGCCAACTCCAGCGGCTCAATTACTCGGCATCCAGCCGTCTCAGCAACAGTGTCCGGGGTTGATCTCCAAGGGATTGTGAGCTCGGAGACTGATATTCATACGAGGTCGTGAAATCCCGTTCGATGATATCGTCAGATTCGACGGTGATTATGCTGGGTTGTGAAGCGGTTGCATAGGCGCCGCAAGACTCGCCGGCATCGCATATGATACCGTCCATATCCATGTCGGAACCGGCAAAGACCAGGTAATCGCCCGATGCCACTTCGCTGAAACTGTAGTTGACGTTCTCGCCAACCGCATCAACCTGGAATTGCTGTATGACCTCATCGCTATCGTTATTCACCAATAGTACATAGTGAATGCCAGCATCACCGGATATCGATGTATCGAGCACCTGCATAATGACCTCCACAGACGAGCTTGCGCTTCCGGCGTCAATCTGGATAGTCCCCGAATAGGTACCCGCCGCCAGTCCGGATCGATCACTGGCGACACTGTAACTGCCATAACCGGAAGCATCGACCTGGTTGGCCTGCAGCGCCAACCAACTGATATCCTCTGAAATCTGAACGCTTCCCAGATCCCCTCCGATCTGTTCGATGAAAAGCGTGGCGCTCAGCAGATTATGGGAGAAGTTCAAGCTCTGAGGATTGACGCTCAATGCCGGATCCACAGGCACCCCTCCCCCGCCCCGTTGTTGCGCGGCGTCCACGGCCTTGAAGGCATCGATCAAGCCATGACCATAGAGATCATCTCTTCCCGTATCACCGAGATCGCTGGTCAGTTCTCCTCCGGCGAGCATGGCATCGAACTCTGCCGGTGTCATAGCGGGGTATGCCGCCTTCATCAGCGCCGCCACCCCGGCAATATGGGGCGCCGCCATGGAGGTGCCGTTATAGAACACCAACTGATAGCTGAGCGTATCGGATGAATCATCTCCTCCTGCGCTCAATACGCCATCGGGCCTCGAATCGCCATTGAGATCCAATCGCAAATCACCACCCGGCGCCGCCACATCGATCATCGAACCATAATTGGAATAGAAGGCGAGATTGCGATTGATGTCCACAGCGCTCACTGAAACCACACCGGGATTCGAAGCGGGATAGGAGAGCTGGGAAGTGTTCTCGTTTCCCGCCGCGGCGATAATGATCACACCTTCGGCGCGGGCCGCCGCCACCGCTTCCCGTGTTGTCTGGCTGTCGGCATTCCCACCGAGACTCATATTGATAATATCAGCCCGTTGCGCGGGCAAGGTGCCGGATGCGTTCGACAGCCCGGCGGCATAACGTATCCCCTCCGCAAGATCCAGCGTGTTGCCCCCGTTCTTACCCAGCACGCGGACCGGCATGATCCTGCTATCCCAAGCAACACCGGCGGCACCCCGGCCGTCGTTGGTACGCGCAGCAATCGTACCTGCTACATGGGTGCCGTGAAAGGATGAGGAGGCGCCTTGCTGGACCGCATCCCCCTCATCATTGGGGTTGCTATCGATGCCGTCACCGTCGCCGGCGCTCTCCGCATCGGAGATAAAATCGTATCCCGCCACCAGCTGACCACTCATTTCCGGATGACTGAGCAGTACGCCTGTATCAAGGACCGCCACGATAACGCTGTTGTCCCCGGTTGTGATATCCCAGGCCTGAGGCAGGTTGATCTGCGGATAGTGCCACTGCAGGCTGTAGTATTCATCATTCGGCGTTACCGAGGGATGTACGATGTAATTGGGTTCCGCATAATCGACGTCAGAACGTTTTTGCAATGCCTTGATAGCGAGCAGCGTATCGAGCTTTTGCCGTTGCTGATCGGACATCTGTGATTCGACCACAGCTCTGGAGGCTACAGCGCCGGCCTGTTCTTTCAGTTTCAGTCGTTGCACGCCGCCGCCGTAATTTTCAGTATCAAACTGGAACTGTGTTAACAGGGGGTCCTCAATACGGGCCTGAACCTCGAGGTCGTCAAAGCGAACCAAGGCCTCCTGCGGCAAAAACTCATCGGAAAGCCTGAGCGCACCGGTCGGCAGCTGGGCTTGTGGCGTCAACCCAACAGAGAGCAGATAATTGGATGCACCGGTTACAGCATAGACATTCACATAGTACTGGCCATCCGCAGGAATCAGCAGTGATTCGAACTTGGTGATCCCCAACGAAGCATCGACCAATGTTCCGTTGATGTCATAAAGGAACAGATCCAGATCCTCATCATTCGCCAGGTCGGCGATATTCAGCAGCAACGTCTGGCCCGCCTGCATATCGATGAGGTAAAAATCGTCCGGATCACCTGAATTGAATGAGTGGCCGGGAAAACCTTCGCGAGGCTGGTTTACATATCCACCGATATTGACCGGGTTGGGTACCGACTGAGCAGCGGTCAATGGATGATTGGGGACCGGGGTGGTCACCACATCGTTGACATCGCTGTCTGTAACCACGAAAGCCGGAATGATCAGGCTGCCACTGACGGTTACCCTTTGTGTATCCCCATTCTCACCACCGCCCCCTCCACCGCAGGCCGCAATAAAGGACGTCACTACCAGGGAGAGGCCTACAATAGTGAATTTATCCAATCGAATCATTATTCCCGCTCCCGTAATATCCATGCAATCCAGATAGACAATAGACTATCGATTGTAGATGATGCCCCATCCATGTCAAAGAAGGCAGTCACTGATTGAAGAATCCTGAAGCCCCCAAATGATCCGTGTGTGAACGCCCCAATAGCGCTCAACACTGATTGACTCTCTATAGAGCCTGATAACCAGCCCTAGCGTTAAATGGCGACGGTGGCTATGCTCATATAGAACTTCCTGATTACTCATGAGGCTCAGCTATTGAGCCTGTGGTGCAAGCATAATGGAACCTACTGAATAAAAGAGGATTTCATCATGCCGAGAAATACTATTCAATTTCAAAAAGGTCTTGGTTTGCACGATTTTCTGGAACAATATGGGACCGAGGATCAGTGTCGACAGGCATTGTATGATTTGCGCTGGCCGACGGGCTATGTCTGCCCTGAGTGCGGCAACACAACAGGCTGTGAACTCAAAAAGCGTCAGATATATCAATGTCACAAGTGCCATCATCAGACTTCCCTGACCGCCGGCAGCATCTTCCATGGCACCAAGCTGCCGCTGAGAACGTGGTTTCTTGCGATCTATCTGTTGACCCAACGCAAGAAAAGTATCTCGGCGCTGCAACTTTCCCGCGAAATCGGGGTGAACTACAATACGGCCTGGCGACTCAAGCATAAGTTGATGCAGGTGATGATGGAACGTGAGCGTGGAAAAAAACTGGCCGGTCGCATCGAATTGGATGATGCTTATCTCGGAGGCGAGCAAGCCGGTAAGCGTGGTCGTGGGTCGCGCAACAAAATCCCTTTCGTAGCTGCTGTTGAGACGACGCGGGACGGCAGGCCCATGAAAATTCAACTGCGTCGTGTAAGGGGCTTCCGCAAACGTGAAATCGCCCGCTACGCCCGCTCCTGCTTGATGCCTGGCAGCGAAGTCTTTACCGATGGGCTTTGGTGCTTTAGTGGCGTGACAACCGCTGATTGCCATCATAACCCCATGGTGACGGGTGGTGGGCGCCAAAGTGTCCAGTATTCGTGCTTCAAATGGGTAAACACGATGTTGGGTAATGTCAAAAACAGTCTGTTGGGTACTTTTCATGCGATTCGAGATAAACATGTGTCGCGTTATCTTGCTGAGTTCGAATATCGGTTTAACCGCCGTTTCGATTTACCCGCCATGATTGAACGATTGCTTTTTGCCGCTCTTCGCACTCCACCTATGCCATATCGCCTCTTGAGAATGGCTGAGGTTTAGGGGTAATCAGGTAGAACTTTGACCCAACATTACTCACAAATTTCAAATCGCACCCTGGCCGGATTGAAAGATGGGACGATACAGACCACCTGCTCCAGCAAAATCCCCCTACATTACACAAACCGGGTATGACCTCCTTAAACAGGAAGAGCAGGCCCTATGGATTCGTCGACGCGAAGTCACCCAGGCACTGGCGGCAGCGACTGCGGAGGGAGACCGATCCGAGAATGCGGAATATATCTACCGTAAAAAGGAGTTGCGGGAGATCGACTGGCGTATCCGATACCTGCAGAAAAGAGTGCCGGTGCTGAAAGTCGTCAATCAGCTGCCAAGCGATCAACGACAGATCTTTTTTTCCGCCCGGGTGAGTTTGCAATGCGAAGACGGAACCGAACAGAGTTATCGGATTGTTGGGTCTGATGAGATCGGTATACAAGCCGATTACATCAGCCTGGACTCACCTCTTGCACAGGCCCTGATGGGACGAAGCCTGGACGACCAGGTCACAGTCGAAACACCGAACGGTACGAAACAGTACTGGATTGTCGATATCCGCTACGATGAGAGTTGAGCGTAAAATGGCGAAAACACGACCACAGGGAAATACAAATTCACGCCTCTGGCTGAGCTCACCAGGCAATGGGAGGCTCATCCATTATTGCCAGCTGCTCACGCAGCGTCAAAATATGCTCCTCCCAGAACGCCATGGTATCGAACCATGGAAAGGCCTTGGGAAAAGCGGGATCGTACCAGCGCCTGGCCAGCCATCCTGCGTAATGGACCAGCCTCATGGTGCGTAATGCCTCCATCAAATGGAGCTCTGCGGGATTGAAATCGTAAAACTGACTGTACCCTTCCAGAAGATCCCCGACTCGCTCGCTCATGTAGACACGATCACCGGAGAGAAACATCCATAGATCCTGTATCGCGGGACCCGTTCTGGCATCATCGAAATCGACAATTTGCGGTCCCTCGTCACGCCACAGGATATTGCCTGGATGGCAATCGCCATGTAATCGTATGGTTTTGAAGGACCCGGCTCTGGCAAAACAGCCCTCAATCCGCTCGTTCAGGTCGGCAAGCAGGGTTTCATAGGCTGTCACCAGGTGGGCGGGAATAAAGTCGTTTTCCAGCAGAAAAGAACTTGGCTGATGCAGAAAACTATCCAGGTCGATACTTGGCCGATGCTCAAAGCCGCAGCTTGAGCCCCGCAGATGGATCCTGGCTATAAACCTGCCCAGTTGAAGCAGATGGTTGGGATCATCCAGTTCCGGTGCGCGTCCTCCTTTACAGGGATAGAGGGCAAATCGGTTACCCTGATGATGCAGGAGGGTATTCCCGTCATTATCAATGATGGGGGCGATGACCGGAATCTCCTGCTCTGCCAGTTCAAGGGTAAACCGGTGCTCCTCCAGGATTGCCTGATCGCTCCAACGATTTGGACGATAGAACTTGGCCACCAACGGCGGTCCCTCATCCAGGCCGATTTGATAAACCCTGTTCTCATAACTGTTGAGCGCAAGCATCTGACCGCTGCAACTGACGCCTGTCGATTCTACGGCATCGAGTAACACATCGGGTGTCAGGTTGGCAAATGCTTGCTCTTGTGAATCCACTTTCATCTTCTGATCGATACTCTTTTTGACTCTTCACCGATATGATTGACAGCTGATTTGCTGGTTTTTTTGCATTTCCTGTTGATATTTATCGATCATTCTGCTGTTGCTTTCTGCAAAGCCGGGTTCATATGAATCATCGAGCGTAGTAATATCTTTGCCTACCGCCGATCGGAGTAGTGTTAACAGCCCCTAAGACAGGCAGCATCATGAATTCAACTGACGACAGATTCAAGGCGCCAAATGATAACTGGCTGCAACGCTGGCAGGATGACAACATCGGTTGGCATCATACCGAGTTTAATCAGCATTTGCTCAACCATTGGCATGCGCTCTATCTACCTCAAGGATCGCTGGTCCTGGCCCCTTTATGCGGCAAAAGCAGGGATATGGCCTGGCTGGCCAGCCAGGGATACCGGATACGCGGTATCGAGTTGAGCCCACTGGCGGTTGAGGCATTCTTCGAAGAGCATGCGCTTGATCCCCGCGTTGAAACCAGAGGCAACTTTGAATGCTGGCATGATGGACCCTACGAAATATATTGTGGTGACATTTTCGACCTGGAACAACTGGACAACAGCGATGTGGATGCCGTATACGACCGCGCCTCCCTGGTTGCCCTGAATCCGCAGCAGCGCACCCGCTATGCCCAAATGCTGCAGCGGACACTGCCGAAGCAATCAAAGGTATTACTGATTACCATGGAGTACCCCCAGGGGGAGATGGAAGGCCCTCCGTTCAGTGTTTCCGATGATGAAGTAAGCGCGTTGTTTTCAGAGCGCTTTTCCATCCAGCATCTGCACAGCCTGAACATTCTGCAGCACACTGATCGTTACCGGGACAGGGGTGTCAGCCATATGTTGGAGCATGTCTATCTCTTGAAGTAACCGGATCTCAGGGGAACCACTCCTGAATATCGATGGTTACAGTCTGCCGATCGTCTGATAGCCAAACCTGGTTGTCCTGTACCGTGGCATGCAGGGACATATTGCGTTGTGCAAGCGATTCCAACCGCGTATCGCCTGCAACGGCCAGCATGACTATTCGTAAATTGGAGAAGCGGCGCACCATATCCTGCTGCTGCGACCACCATACAGTGGCGCTTCTTTCTGCATACAGATAGACAATCACCTGTTTCGCCAAACCGCATGCGCGCCGCAGGCGCTTTTCGTCCAGCTGCCCCAGTTCGACCCACAATTCAATCTCATCGCTCAGGCTCTTCTGCCACAGATCAGGTTCATCATCGGTAGACAACCCTTTAGTGAATGAGAGCGCCTCATCGGCATTCAATAAAAATGCAAGCAGGCGCACAATAAGCCGCTCGTCCGTTTCCGAAGGATGTCTTGCCAGAGTCAGACTATAGGTATGATAGTGTCCCCGCTCCATATCGGACACCTGAACCTCCACTTTAAACACAGTTGCCTTCAGTGCCAATATATACGACCTTTGTTCTGCCTGTTCATTTTCGGACCACTATGATCGCCTGTTGAGAGGAACAAAATCACGACGGGGCTGTCCCGTGTAGACCTGGCGAGGACGGCCTATTCTTTGCAATGGATCGCTCATCATCTCCATCCAGTGAGACACCCAGCCGACCGTTCGCGCGATTGCGAACATCACGGTAAACATATTGTTGGGAATATTCAATGCGCGATAGATGATCCCGGAATAGAAATCCACGTTGGGATAGAGCTTGCGTTTCACGAAGTATTCATCTTCCAGGGCAATCTCCTCCAGCTTAAGCGCCAATTCAAACAGGGGGTTGTTACTGTCTGCCAGTTCATTCAGCACCTTGTTGCACATTTCCCGCAGGATGTTGGCGCGTGGGTCGTAGTTTTTGTAGACCCGATGGCCAAACCCCATTAAGCGGAACGGATCATTTTTGTCTTTTGCCTTGGCAATATATTTGTCGATATTGGAGACATCACCTATCTCTGTCAGCATTTCCAACACCGCTTCGTTGGCGCCGCCGTGAGCGGGTCCCCACAATGATGCGATGCCTGCGGCGATACAGGCAAATGGATTGGCCAGGGAACTACCGGCCAGGCGAACGGTTGAAGTACTGGCATTCTGCTCATGATCGGCATGCAGAATGAACAGCAGATTCATCGCCTCTACGGCAATTGGATTGGGATGGTAGGGTTCACAGGGTGTTGCGAACATCATGTGCAGCAGATTGCCGCAATATGAGAGTTCATTATCCGGGTAGACAATCGGCTCACCCACGTTGTGCTTATAGCTGGCGGCGGCAATTGTCGGTATTTTCGCAATCAGTCGATGAGCGGATATTTCACGATGCCGGGGGCTGTTGATATCCAGGGAGTCGTGGTAAAAAGCCGAAAGCGATCCTACAACTCCGACCATGATAGCCATGGGATGGGCATCATAGTGAAAGCCACCGAAAAAATCCTTCAGCCGTTCGTTCAGCATTGTGTGGTGGGTGATGATGCCATCGAACTCATGGAGCTGGGTCCGGTTCGGCAACTCGCCATACAGCAGAAGGAAGACCACTTCCAGGTAGTCGGCCTCTCTCGCCAGTTGCTCGATGGGATAACCGCGATATTCCAGCACCCCGGCTTCTCCATCGATATAGGTGATACTGCTTTGGCAGCTGGCCGTCGACATGAACCCCGGATCATAGGTCAACAGCCCCTGGTCCCGATAGAGCCTTCTCACATCGACGGCCGGCGGGCCGACAACCGGCTGTATAACATCAAGGTCTATAGCTTCTTGCTCCCTATCCTTTTGTATTAATTGATATTTAGCTGTCATTGTTATTCTCCCGATTTATTCCGGGCAGTACCTTGCCTATCTCGGCAATGCACAACATATAGCATGGCAAAGGATCTCATTATTAGACAGGTGGGATTTATTGATGTTCTGCGACAGGCAGGGACGAAAAGATTTCCACCTGGTTACCTCTTGTACCAGGCATTTGCATAAAAACTGTCTGAAGTTATGAGTGGATGGGCCAATGAGATAATCTAATCTTCCACCCTGCGTCGCAGCGCCTTCTGCCTGCCACGCCTGGTTTTACTATCCAGTCTACGTCTGTTGGATGCCTTTGTCGGTGTCGTCGGAATGCGCTTTTTGGGTTTCGCCAAAACCCGCGCGATCAACCGTTGCAGTCGATCCAGGGCATCCTGGCGATTTCTCTCCTGATCCCGATACCGCTGCGCCTTGATGATGACAACCCCATCCTTATTGATGCGCTTGTCACTGAGTTTCAACAACCGTTGGCGATAACGCTCAGGCAAGGAGGAGGCAGTTATATCAAACCTCAAATGGATGGCGGATGCGACTTTGTTGACATTTTGTCCACCTGAACCTTGTGAACGAACAGCGCTTATTTCAATTTCACTGTCGGGAATCGTGACGTTCCCGGATATTGCAAGTGTCATGGGATCAGCTGGATAAACAAATAACTTATTTAGATATTGATATTACACCTGATTGCCGAGCCAGAATCTATTCGGGTTATCCTGCTAATATCGATCGGGCCTATCCATTAGGCACAGCATGAAATTACACCTATGACATCCATGTTTTTTTTCAAACTATACTCGTGTGATACTCATCTGAGTCAATTATCGGACAATGGTATACATCAGAGAATCAGAATCAATCGCTTTATCAAATGGTCTTGGGAAAACTGAGGATATCAATGAAAGACTATCACAAATCATTGCTGTCCCATTAACTTTTACAGTAGAGCCAGTTGATTGCAATCATTTGTTTTGTCATTGATTGGGTCTCCTCGTAGTAACGCCATCAGGTCTCGTTTTTCAAACAGGTTCATCTGTAATAATCGCAATATCTGTTGAGCACTTTTTCGGATTTTCGACTGGAACTTGATATAGGCAAGCAACAAATAAACACACAAAGCAATCCAGATTTGTGTCATCACAGCATTCTTACTGGTACCGACAAATGATTTGATTTTCAGGTTCTGTTTGATCCACTTGAAGAACAACTCAATATCCCAACGAGCCTTATAAATCTGTGCAATGGTTTTGGCAGCCAGCTTGAAATTATTCGTCAGAAAAACATAATGCTTGCTGGTTTCAGGATCGCGGTAACCGATACGACGCAACTGAATTGGACACTTCTTTGCTGTGATTGGCCCGGTAAATTCAATGATTTGATCTGATGTCAGTCCTTTGCTTTTAATCACTGGCTGGCGGGATATCACCCGATAAACTGCATTGGACTTTTGACGTGTAACAAAGAAAATGCCTTTTTTATTCAGTTGATTATACCACTCGTAGTCGTTATAGCCTTTATCGAAGGTCACAATACTGCCTTTTGGAAAATTCATCAGCTTGCCAATATTGACTTCATGCTGGTTGCCTTCGGTGACAGCAAAGAACTCGGGTAAATGACCTGAATGGTTGAGTCCAACATGTAATTTTACTGCCGCTTTTGTCGTGCGAAATTCAGCCCATGGAAAAACTGACAGGCATAAATCAATGATACTGGCATCCAGGGAATACAGTGGATTCTTAAAACGAAAATCATGCGATGGTGCTTTTGCCTGGCATCGCGTCAACAGTTTGCTAAACAACTCTTCATAAAGCGTGTAAGGCTTGTCATTGTTGATGCGAGATAAACTCGAACGCCTAATCAAACGACTACCCAGGTGATAAAGACGATGCGCCTGTGCCCCGATATTATCAACCATATCCCGCAAACTGTTTCTACCGGAAAGTTGTCCCATCATCATTGCCACGAACTGGCTCCAGCGGGAGTTTTTACGAAAAGCCCTGCCTGTATGATGTTCTTTTGCCAGTGTTTCAAATTCATGTCTCGAAATCAGTTTCAGCAGTTGCGCAAATACCGTGCTATTATGTGACATGGCCTGGTTATTCCTTTTGATTCAATGATTTGTTTGCGCTTTTATTTTATCAAAATGTGAATAACCTGGGCCTCCTAAATCTCAGTTAATGGGACAGCAGTGATCACAAATATACAATCTTACTGGCAGCACGGCTTATACAGTTATCGACTGTAGCATCGGCTGGAACCATCGCCACTGAGAAACATCGCCTTGCTTACGAGACCGTCGTCGAGGGTCTTTCCAATCCTTGGTCGCTCGCTTTTCTACCTGGCGGCAGCATGCTGATCAGCGAACGCAGCGGAACCCTGCGCATCGTCAACACGCTAGGAAAACTTGAGACAAAGCCCATTGAGGGACTCCCCGTGATCAATCAACATGGACAGGGAGGTCTTCTTGATGTCGTGCTGCATCCAAAATTCAAGGACAACCATTGGGTCTACTTCTCCTATGCCGAACGTGATGGAAAATCCTACGGAACAACGGTAGCCCGCGGCAGATTGGAAGGCCGTCGCCTTCAACAAGTAGAAACCATATTTCGTATGGCACGTAAAACCGCATCCGGCCACCATTTCGGATCACGCCTGGTATTTGATCAGCAGGGTTACTTATATATAACCCTGGGTGACCGGGGAGATCGTGAACGGGCACAGGACCTGAACGATCATGCAGGCTCTGTCATACGACTCAATGACGATGGGAGCATCCCACTTCAGAATCCGTTGCTTGAAAACGGTAGCTGCTTACCGGAAATCTACAGCTATGGTCATAGAAACATCCAGGGCGCGGCGTTGCACCCGAAGAATGGCAAACTGTGGACACATGAACATGGGCCACAAGGGGGGGACGAGATAAACATACCCGATCCTGGAGCCAATCACGGCTGGCCTGTCATCACCTATGGGGTAAATTATGTCACTGGGACTAAGATCGGCGAAGGTACAACAAAGGCCGGCATGGTTCAGCCGATCCACTACTGGGTTCCATCCATCGCCCCATCCAGAATGGCCTTTTACACCGGCGACATCTTCAAAAACTGGAAGGGAAACCTGTTCATCGGCTCACTAAAATTTCAGCAACTGGTGAGACTTGAACTCGATGGCGAGAAGGTGATCCATGAGGAGCGTCTACTCACAGGAAACTTGGGTAGGATTCGCGATATACGACAGGGACCGGATGGGTTTATCTATCTGTTGACTGATTCACATGATGGAAAACTGATTCGATTATTTCCCACGCCTTAGACCATGCCAAGACTTACTGTTTTACCCGGTTATTGGCGTTATATAGCTGTTCTCAAAGGTAAAACAGTGAATGTAGCGGGTACATTTATTACACAAGATGCCTGATCCCGCATTTTATGCAACACCTCCACTCAACTGGATAGAACTGAGGAGATAGTTGTATCAGCTGCTTGTCAACCCTGTTTTAAGTCACTCAACAATCCTTGTTCGTGACGAGCGCAAATCCATGGGTGAGCTCTTCAAGATACACAACACCGCCATTGTTGTTGATGACATCAATCACCCCGGGCAATTGCATAACGCAATAAACTATGTAAATTGCCTGAAAGCGGATAGCGCCTCATAGAACTGTATGGCACCTTCATTTTGCTCTCTTACCTGAACAAACACATTAAACGCACCGGAGGTTAAAGCCACCTTCTCCAGCCAGCGCACGATATCGCCGCCAATCTGCATGCGCCGGTAATTACGCTTAACCGCAAGCAGATCCAGATTGGCCTGATGTTCGTGGTAGGTCATAATGCCAAAACCCACCAAGGTGGAGCCTGATCTGGCCACCACTACGTTTTTACTTCTGTGTCGAATGAGTTCGGTGATTTTTTTGGGTGTGTACCTCCAACCCAGGCCATACTCGATTTCATTCTTGGACAGTACACCGATTTCGACAGCATCGGACAGCGTGGCAAACTCGATTTCAGCTCTCTCTTCCAACACGGCTATTAGGCGCTTTTAGGGCCTGTTAATACTAATTCAAACTCTCTTCTGTTCTATTTTTGCCGCCATTTTCCCTTCCCGTCCTGGTACCAATACCCTTTAGGCGCCTCTTCCACCCACACCCGGGAAAACGTGTCACGGATATTTTTTTCCCACTGCGGCTGCCCATTGGCACGTGCGATCTCGGCGTACAGGGCCTTACGGTCGCCATTTTCATCCGCGACCATCTTCTTCACCTTATTGCGTTCACGCAGCGGTATCAGTTTCAGATCCCGTACGGCCACCAGTCCGTTATTGGTGAATCCCAGTGCGCCTGACCGGTAATGGGCCGCCAACCCGCTCTGCCTGCTCGACATCGATGCGCGCAGTTTGCGAATTGCCGGGGAGTCTATATCGATATCAGGTGTGGCAGCCTGGGCGGTCGGCACCATGAAATCGAGAATCCCACCCAGGGTATCGGAGAATGTGGATTCGAGTATCTCCTGCAGCGACTGTTGGTCATCCTTGTTCGTTTCCTCTTTGGGTGCGCTCTTCTGCTGGTCAGACTTCGCCTCTTCACCCAGTACGTCGCGTACAATGGTGCGCGCGGCCTCTTCCGCGGCAGCCGCCGGAAAATAGATATTGATCGTGACACAGGCCACCAGGCTCAGGGCCATGAAGGGATAACCGATAAAGCGCTTCAACATTGTTACATTCCTTAATTCGTTAATTCGGCTGTTAGGGCCTGTTAACACTCATGTTCTCAAATCATGAGTATGACTATAATTGACACGGAGAAAAGCTCAACATCCAATCCGCATAGTCCGGTCACCGCTACCTGACTACCATTCCTTCGACACGGATACTCTTCAGGCGTTCCAACAGCGTCTTCCAGGCCACCTGGCGATTTCTCGCAATCACGTCGATCCTCGGCAGACCGGACCCTTTGACGATGTAATAACCGCCATCCGGGTGTTTCATCCCGTCCAGCTCTGCCACGTTGCCGTTCAGTTTAGCCCGTAACTCTATACGGTCATATCGAAATTCCTTGAAAAACCCGAGAAATGTACTCGACAGGCCACTGCCTACACCATTGCCCAAGGCAGTCAGGTTATCCACCGCCCGCTGACTGATTCGATGAGGTGTCTGGTCTTTTTCAGGCGTGTTAAAACGCGCATTAAAGGCGATGGGTTGCCAACTGGCAAGACGCAGATCCGCAATCTCACCCTCGAGGCCACCCTCTATATGTCCAAAGGAGAAGGTTTGTGTAATCCGGGCGAGATCCAGCCCCCGCAGATGCATATTCGCCGAAAGCTCCGGGACCCTTCCGAGGGGCTCCTCGATAAGCAACTCATCCACGCTGATCTTGCCGCCAAACACATCAACGACCAGTTCCCCATCCATCTCCAGCCTTTTCTGATGATAGCGAACATTTGGAATCGTACCCTGCAGCGTGCCCTCCATGGGTGGCCACTCAAAGGCCTCGGCGAGTTCCCCTAGTGAGATATCCCTGAATTGAGCACTGGTGGTCCACCTGGGAGCATCACCTAGCAGATCCAGGAGATGAAGTTTATCGATATGGAGGAAACCGAGCATCATCGGGATCTCCACAGGCGCTTCCAACGCCACTTCTCCCTGTTGCGCATGGGCGTGAATATCCAGCGCGCCAAAATCGATACGATAGAGCTGACCGCCCTCTATCCTTAGGTGTGATTTAGCGGGATTTTTCTCTCTACCCCATGCCAGGCTGCCATTGATGTCATACAATGCGAACAGGCCTCGCCTGTCATCCAGGTTTACATCCTTGAGGTCGGCATGCAGTGTTTGCAGCTGTCCATTCTTGAGCCCGATCCGCGAGTGCAGAACCCCGCCTGCCTCCACGTCATCCGCCATGGTGCCGATCAGCATCGGCTGGAGAAAGACGCGGTACAGGCTATCGACATTATCACTTTGCAGATCGATATCCGCCTGCAATATAGCCATTTTCGACGTATCGATCTCAACCCTGCCCCGTGATTCCATTACCCGGGGTACCTTGACCATCGCCTCGTCGACCTGCACGACTTGCGCTACGGGTTTCCAACGCCCCTGCAGTTGGAGCGACAATGGCTCCTCGAGTACTTCCACATAGAATGGATCCGCATAAAACTGGCCGTCGGTGAGTATGAAACCGGTACTCCCCACCCAGTCACTCCCCTTTCGTTTGGCTTTGAAATCCAGTTGGAACCGTCCATCTTCCGCAACGTGAAGTCCTTCGGCATCTGCATATGAAAATTTGGATACCTGGATCTCCATATCAATCTGCTCAGGCCGGGACTGATTGCCTGCAACCTGTGCAGTGATTCGTGCGCGACCTGACAGGTCGGAATCCGATGGCAGAAGCTTGGCGGCAAACTCTTTACGCAAGGCGTCGAGCTTCAGATCTTTACCCTTGAATGCCATCTCCCAACCGCCTTCCTTCAGTTCGAGTTCGATACTGATCCTGCCACTCGCCAACTTGAATCCTTGAGCCTTGAGCTTTAGCCGCTCGCTGTCGGTAAACTCCCCGCTGACACGAAGCTCCTGTGGTCCATAGGGGGAAGCACCGATACTCAATCGACCGTCATCACAGTGATAGGTACGCTGAACAGTTTGAAGAGGACAGTCCAGACGAATACCTTCGATCTTCCCCGGCAGAGCATCGTGTTTCAAAGAGGCGGCCGTCATGTGAACGGTCAATTGTGGACCTTTCTCCAGGTTAAGGTCTAAATTGACCTCTTCCATGACCCAACCCGTCGCACTCAACCTCTGGATCGACATATCCATATTCAAACCGGCTTCTGTGTGCAACGATGTGCTGCTCAACAAAACCAGTCCGACAAACCCTAATAAGATTACGTGAAATTGACCCATGGAAATCGCGATGTCTGCAGTAAACTCCATATTACACCTCATTCCATCACTTTATTTATTATTGAATGGGAGTTGATTGGAGAATAATCAGATGTTCACCCCGAAGAATGTTGCAGTTGTTTTAATCCTCGTTTTCATCGTCGGCCTGGCATCCTGGTCAAAACTGCGTTTCGTTGACGAGAGTGATCATGAAGAACAGCGCTGGCGTATCGAGGATTATCCCGGATTCACGGAAAAGAAGTCTGCCACAACAGGCTATAAGGACATTAAACACCCCAGAATAGACTTTGTTAAATCGTGAGGGCCTATCTAGCTGAATAATCTACGCTTGATTTGTTTTTGTCGTGCCTCTTCCTATCCAGGAAAGCCTAATTTATTTTCTTTTTAATTCATATAATTACATGGCTTTCTATAGCTTTATTCGGATCCCCCTAAGAAATCAAATTATCCTTATACATTATAATATGCTAATTTAACGTTTCTTAAGGATTCTTGTTCGTATTGGACCATTGCGCGACCTGCGCATAGAAAAAGGGGTAGTTTTCATGGCCAAAAGATCTCAAGCAACCAAACAATCCGTCACCACCGGCAAAGCTAAAGATAACGAACAGAAAGAGAAGCTGATCGATCTGGAGGATAGAGCCCCCTCTGCAGCATTACCGAATGAGCTCAACAACAAGATTGGTAAAATCGACTCTGACCTGGATGACCTCAGAAGTCAATTGAGCAAGACCAATCGCAGTGTAAAGGCCAGCCTCTCACACCTGAGCGACAAGGGTAGCGATCTGACGACCAAGGTCTCGGAGACCTACCAGCAACTTGGTTCACTCGACGATGCCTACAAATCCCTGTCTGAGAAGTCCGCCACCATCAGCAAGGATATCAAGACCGTCTCAAAGCAGATCAATCAGGTCAGTGAAAAGTCGGACAGCGATATTGGATTGCTAAGCGATGGCTACCAGTCCCTGCTGGCCCGTACCGATGAGCTGGCGAAAAAATCGAAACAGACCACTCAGACGCTAAATAAAAGCATCAAAGACAACGCCAAAATGCTGCAAGAGCTCGAAAGCGCACTGGTGGCTGAAATTGACAGCCTGGCCAAACACAGCAAAGAGCGGGATCAAGACCTAGCTGACAAGAGCGATGAAATCAGCAATGACCTGACTAAGGCGCAGGATGAAATCAAATCCAACCAGGCCCGCCTGCTGAAATTGCAGGCAGTCGATCAGGCATTAGAGAAACGAGTGGCCGAGGTGGAGGGTACGGCAGGGGATCTGACCAAGAAGAGCAGAGAGCTCTCGAGATCAACAACTATATTGAATAAACGCAGCTCTGAGCTTTCTGATGCGATTGACGATCTTCGGACACGTACGGAAGAGCATGGTGAGCAAATCACCGATCTTCAGGAGCGTGTTGAAAAAGGTGCTAGGGCATTGGTATCCCTGATAATGCTGGAAAAGCGCCATTTCCGCATCCTGGGCGGGATGATTGCACTGCTCGTTCTCGGCCTGCTCGTCTTCATGGGCACTGAATATGCCAACTGGCGCTCTGAGGCACAAACCAACACGGCACTGCAATCGGACATTGCCACGACCAATACCCATCTTGCAGCGACCGATTCTCAGCTGAGCCAACTCAGTAATCAGACAGCCGAAACGGATAGCGCCATACAGAATGAAATATCCGATATTAACGACCGACTGATTACAATTGGCGACCAGGTGGACACCCTAGATGGGCGTGTCACCAATATGCGCCCGCATCAGACCTTCGGTAGCGACAATACCATTCACGGTTCCGCGTGGATCACCAAGCAGTCAGCCACTAACCATACGATTCATATTGCCACGCTGAGTGACAAGCAAGAGATCTACAAACTGGCGGAGCGTTATCACAGCCACCTGAACAAAGACCTTGCATACTTGCCTGTGAAGAGCAATAACAGACAACAATATGCGATGATTTACGGTAACTTTTCCACTGCTGCCGATGCCGAGTCAGCGCTGAACCGACTGCCAAGGATGATTCAAAGGCATCGTCCTTCTGTCCATTCGATGGGTCAGGTCCAGTCATTCATAACGGAATAAACGGCTCAAGAACCTGGGGTGAGGCAGGGTCAAATCCGGCCCCCTCACCCATCTTTTCAATACCTGAGTTCTACCTCTCACACAGCTGCGCAGCAGCGGTATCATTGATTATCAATCTGTCACCTTGGTAGAAATCTATAACATTATCCGGCTACTGAGGATTGTCATTGCACCCTCGTAAACCCTGCCTGTACCCTCATATCGATTTGAGGACATGCAATGAGTCTGGATCGTGGCACAAAAATCTACGCAGCCGTTCTCGCCAGCATCTGCTTAGGCATACTACTGGCGTGGCTGCTGACATTGGACTTTCGCCTGGGCGAGATCGATGACATGCTGCAGCGGGACCCCCTGATATCATCCTACCCCTACCCCTTCAGGGCGATGCGGATCAGGGGCACGACTGCAATTATCTCCTCCCCCAGGTCGGGCGCTATGCCTGCCGTAAGGTTTATCGGCCTCATAAAGCCGAGCCTGAAAAACCTGAGCGATCAAGATCCCATGCTTATCGCGGCACAGAAGGAGCTTGCGGCAGTCCAGTCCAAAGTACGCAAACTGATACTTGACCGGAAAGATATCGACAGGGTCGATTGGCGCATTGACAAGGAGTGGTTTGCAGCGAAGGGAATCTGGTTGGATTAAGCTTCGGGATGCGTGTGTAAGACGATTTATTGATATCTACGTAATACCTGACTTCAACAACTTGCTATTGAGCGCTCATCTTATCACTGGATCTCGCCGGAAGAGATAACCCTGAAGGGCGTATCCCGCACCTCTTCATCCCGGTTACGCATGAAATCCGCCGTTCTGAAGAATGCCTGATTGAGCTCTTCCTGCAGTTTTGCATCCAGATCCATCGCCGACAGCGCCTTACGCATACAAAAGATCCACTGATCCCGTTCCTCGATACCGATACTGAAAGGAAGATGCCTGGCACGCAGCCTGGGATGCCCATACTTCTCTACATAGAGATCGGGGCCACCCAGCCAGCCGGATAGAAAGAGGAACAGCTTTTCACGTGATATTCTAAGGCTCTTGGCATGTAGATCACGTATCTTTTTGGCCTCCTGTTGCCGGTCCATCAGATTATAAAACCTATCCACCAGTTCCCTGACTGCCGCCTCGCCGCCGATTCTCTCATAGGGCGTTTGATCTTGACTCATCGGCTCTAACCTTGAAAAACTGAATTTTTTAGTGGTGTATCCAATAATCAGATAGGATATAAATAGAGTCTAACCGGGCACGCTGAGAGAATTCAACAATCTCCACGGACAATAGCGACGCGACTGTTGAATAAAGCAGGCTAGAGAACCCCCCCACTCTATAGCCTGTCTTGATGCCAATCATGTGGATTAAAAAGCCAGAGAACAACACCTGAAATGAGTGAAACCAGCCTATATGCAGAGCGGCCGGCAATCGGTGTCAGCGCCTGCCTGCTTGGGCACAATGTTCGCTATGATGGAGGGCATAAGCGGGATAGATATATCGTCGAAAAGCTGGGAAAACATATGGAGTTTATACCCATCTGCCCGGAAGCGGCGATCGGACTCGGCGTTCCTCGCCCCACCATACATCTGGTCGGTGATATTCAGCACCCTCGCCTTGTCGGAGTCTCCGATCCCAACCGGGATGTCACTGACGAGATGAAACAATTCGCCCTCAAACAGGCTCAAGAACTGAACCACATCAGCGGTTATATATTGAAAAAGAACTCTCCCAGCTGTGGTATGGAGAGGGTAAAGGTGTACACTGAAAGCGGACAGCAGTGTATAAGGAAAGGTACAGGTGTTTTTGCCAGAGTACTGATGCAACAACAACCTCTGCTGCCGATTGAGGAGGAAGGCCGTCTCAACGACAGCATACTGAAAGAGAACTTCGTCAATCGTGTCTACGTCTATCACCGCTGGAAAAAACACCTGTCTGCGCGGTTGACGCCAGCAAGCCTGATCGCTTTCCACACTGAACATAAATATCTGGTCATGGCTCACTCACAGGCAGCCTATCAGCGTCTTGGCAAACTCGTTTCCAATCTGCCGAAAAAGCGATTCGCTACGATTACCGATGATTATATTCAAGAGTTGATGAACACGCTGAAGCGCCGTGTCACCAGAAAAAGGCACGTCAACGTCCTGCAACATATCATGGGCTATCTGAAACAGCATATAAGCCGCGATGACAAAGCAGAATTAACGGCCAGCATCGAGTCCTACCGACGGGGCGAAACACCTCTCATCGTACCGATCACCTTGTTCAGGCACTACTTCAGGCACCATCCTGACAGTTACATGTCAAAACAAGTCTATCTTCAGCCACACCCGGCTTCCTTGGGACTTAGAAACAGTATTTAAAACATCCCAGAGTATCTGAATACAATCATGATGGTCCGATGCATCTGCAGGCACTGCAGCGAATTGACCGCTCCGCTGGCGAAGACTGACCACCTAAACCGGAAAGGGGCTGACCAGGGTGCTGCTGTTGACCACCCAGTTGCGTATTCCAGACCCAATTGCACGCCCCACTGAAATAATTTGCAGATCGATTCCAGAATTCACTGCAGAGTGCGATGAAACCATTGCGGGCACTATGACCCTAGATTGGGATAACGAAGTGCATTTTTTGTGGAAATCGTACCCATACTAGAGGTGTATCCTACGATTAGGACTGAGAAAAAGTTACCTGATTACCCCTAAACCTCAGCCATTCTCAAGAAGCGATATGGCATAGGTGGAGTGCGAAGAGCGGCAAAAAGCAATCGTTCAATCATGGCGGGTAAATCGAAACGGCGGTTAAACCGATATTCGAACTCAGCAAGATAACGCGACACATGTTTATCTCGAATCGCATGAAAAGTACCCAACAGACTGTTTTTGACATTACCCAACATCGTGTTTACCCATTTGAAGCACGAATACTGGACACTTTGGCGCCCACCACCCGTCACCATGGGGTTATGATGGCAATCAGCGGTTGTCACGCCACTAAAGCACCAAAGCCCATCGGTAAAGACTTCGCTGCCAGGCATCAAGCAGGAGCGGGCGTAGCGGGCGATTTCACGTTTGCGGAAGCCCCTTACACGACGCAGTTGAATTTTCATGGGCCTGCCGTCCCGCGTCGTCTCAACAGCAGCTACGAAAGGGATTTTGTTGCGCGACCCACGACCACGCTTACCGGCTTGCTCGCCTCCGAGATAAGCATCATCCAATTCGATGCGACCGGCCAGTTTTTTTCCACGCTCACGTTCCATCATCACCTGCATCAACTTATGCTTGAGTCGCCAGGCCGTATTGTAGTTCACCCCGATTTCGCGGGAAAGTTGCAGCGCCGAGATACTTTTCTTGCGTTGGGTCAACAGATAGATCGCAAGAAACCACGTTCTCAGCGGCAGCTTGGTGCCATGGAAGATGCTGCCGGCGGTCAGGGAAGTCTGATGATGGCACTTGTGACATTGATATATCTGACGCTTTTTGAGTTCACAGCCTGTTGTGTTGCCGCACTCAGGGCAGACATAGCCCGTCGGCCAGCGCAAATCATACAATGCCTGTCGACACTGATCCTCGGTCCCATATTGTTCCAGAAAATCGTGCAAACCAAGACCTTTTTGAAATTGAATAGTATTTCTCGGCATGATGAAATCCTCTTTTATTCAGTAGGTTCCATTATGCTTGCACCACAGGCTCAATAGCTGAGCCTCATGAGTAATCAGGAAAAGTTATACCTATGACAGCTTCCAGATCAGATACAAATGATTACCACATGTCACTGCCCCCTTTATTCATTATTCCTCCGCGCTTCCTTTTACTTTTTGCAATATTCCATGGCTAAAACGATAGATAACAAACAAAATAAACATCACCCTTAGGAAATCATTTACTGAATCAATACCGGGATTAATCCAGTTTCCATACAGTAATTGGCCAGCATAAAGTAAGTATCCCCCGGCAAAGCCGGGGGCTTTAGTTGTGAACCGCTCGAAGCGGTCTGTAAAACGGAGCCTATTGGCTCCTTGAGCCCCTCAAAGGGGCTGTTACATCAACTGTAACTGATCAATCCTACGGTCTTCCGCTTCCTGCTGCCGTATATACTCCCGAATCACCTGCTCATCCCTGCCTACCGTCGAGGTAAAATATCCCCTGGCCCAGAAATGATGGCCAACATAGTTCCTTTTCCGACCCAGGTAGGTACGGGCTATGTGGATCGCACTTTTACCTTTGATAAACCCAACTACCTGCGATACCGCATATTTTGGTGGTATCGATATCATCATATGAACATGATCAGCCATAACATGCCCTTCCTCTATCAAACTCTCTTTCTGCCTCGCCAGCCGATGAAATACCTCTCCAAGCTCCTGCCTGATCTGCCCAAAAAGCGTCTTCCTCCGGTACTTCGGGATAAACACAATATGGTACTTACACTCCCATCCCGTGTGGCTTAAACTTTCTACTTGTCTCATGGTTTCTCCTTAGCGTGTTGCTTGGCGGCTCACGCTTTGGGGTTACTATGAGACTCCTGTTTCTGTCAAACTGTTGATGCCTCCCCAGCAGAGCTGGGGGGTCTCCATTTTTGTCTAGTGCAACCAAACTAATACTAAGCAAGACAATACCTAGAATATAGTTGCTACACAAAGAGTTGGGGGTCAGCGATCCAATTAATAAACTTAATGCAGGAGTGATCCACAGAAATAACTCAAATGAGTTTTTCGCCAGTCCTGATGCCCACAAAAACCCCAGCAGCTCAAAGAATCCAAATACGAATACAAGAACTCTTAATATGAACAGGATCATGGTGTGCACATGCATCCGCTCTGGGCATTATTGTAGGCAGTACTACCACGATGACTAACTGCTTGGTAATAAGAATAAGCCATGTTTCGACATAACTGTCTAGACAAAAATGGAGACCCCCCAGCTCTGCTGGGGAGGCATCAACAGTTTGACAGAAACAGGAGTCTCATAGTAACCCCAAAGCGTGAGCCGCCAAGCAACACGCTAAGGAGAAACCATGAGACAAGTAGAAAGTTTAAGCCACACGAGATGGGAGTGTAAGTACCATATTGTGTTTATCCCGAAGTACCGGAGGAAGACGCTTTTTGGGCAGATCAGGCAGGAGCTTGGAGAGGTATTTCATCGGCTGGCGAGGCAGAAAGAGAGTTTGATAGAGGAAGGGCATGTTATGGCTGATCATGTTCATATGATGATATCGATACCACCAAAATATGCGGTATCGCAGGTAGTTGGGTTTATCAAAGGTAAAAGTGCGATCCACATAGCCCGTACCTACCTGGGTCGGAAAAGGAACTATGTTGGCCATCATTTCTGGGCCAGGGGATATTTTACCTCGACGGTAGGCAGGGATGAGCAGGTGATTCGGGAGTATATACGGCAGCAGGAAGCGGAAGACCGTAGGATTGATCAGTTACAGTTGATGTAACAGCCCCTTTGAGGGGCTCAAGGAGCCAATAGGCTCCGTTTTACAGACCGCTTCGAGCGGTTCACAACTAAAGCCCCCGGCTTTGCCGGGGGATACTTACTTGATGGATCGACAATTTTATTACATTCCCAAACCATTATTTCCTTAAATTTTCCATTGCAAAATCCTTTATCCGCCCCACAATGACCATAATATTGATCATGATATTGACAAGCTGGTTCGAAATTCCATTGACCGAACATGCCATTAGGGAAATTGTTTGGGCTTCCAACAGGACCGCAACTGCTTCCTGGGAATATTGGGCTGCTTGGTGTTGGATTCGGATTTGGAATGGGTCCTGAAGGAGGGTTTTGCCCCCAAAATAATCCCATTGGATCTATATTAATCATAGGATTAGAATTCGCATATGCATATGTGTTAAGTCCACCTTCCAGCCCAATCGGATCCGACTGCAGATATCATCCTGTGGTCGGATCATAATCCCTAAAGTAGTTGTAAACTAATCCTATAACATGTAATAAGTGTAAATATTAGATAGTGACATTGCCTTTAAATATACGCAAATATCAATCGAAACGAGATCGCTCTTCATTAATCTCCTCTCTCTCAATATCACGATCTAAGTATTCAATCTCATGCTCTATCCATTGTATAACTTCTAACTCAAATCCGGCCCCCAACCATCTACGAAACTTATCTCTCTTGCGTTTCAAATGAATACTGGTTGGACCGGACCACCCACCTGATTTAAAGGTAGCGCTGATGCCACTGTGAACTCCAGAATACTTACCATATTTTTTTAGTAATTCTCTTGTTATCTTCCCTCCATTTGTATCGTCCAGCGTTCTTGGTGCGGCATGTGCTATGAGGCCTGCTCTGGATTCAGGATCTTTATCGATCCATTCTATGATATCATGAAGTGGCAGATCAGCTATTGCACCTCTAGATTCATTTTCATCAAATGTCGTCAATCCACCTTTCATCCAATCTAATAAATCACTTCTCCACTTTGGAAGGGTTTCTTCGAAATGTAACTTTGTGACCTCCCATGCTTTTTGTGGATTCAATTTCACAAGCTCATTTGCTAATGATTGAACGTCAGAATCATAAGTTAGGCGGTAATGATCCCTCATCTTAGTGAGCAATAAATCGAATAGCGGTATTATAAAGCTTTTATCCCATTTTATTAGGTTTTGGCATACATTCTTCCAATGATACCCTCTCATAGTATCTTGACTTTCGTCACTAGGTACTGTAGCTGATATCACGTCGAATATAAATTTTGAATCAAACGGAGAGTTGTCATCAAGTGGTATTGAATCAAATAGTTCTATCATTAAGAACTTACTGTCTTTTGATTCATGACTCATCAATTTTTTAAATAAAGTCTTTAACCTTTCTTTTGGGACCTTTTCTATATATTTCTGATAACGAAGTAATTCGAAGTACTTAGGAGTAATCAATCTCCGTTCTAATGCATTCAAACACATTACAAATAAATCGTCATCATAGTCAGAGCTAAGAACAATAGTCGCCCCCAACCAGGCACTATTCTCAGATGCCAGAAAGCCTTTCAAAATTGAAATATACAAGTCTGGATTTGTTTTAAAAACCTCAGATAGATACCCTAGTAGACAAGTTTTATGCTTTTTTTCAAGAGTGATTTCTGTAAGAGTGGGTAAATAATTTCTATCACTGCTGTCCCGTTAAGGAGAGAATAAGAAGGCCTGAAGACCAGTTTGTTTTGTTACAATGAGTTCACCACAAACCATTGAAAAACAAAAAGGAAATCAGGCCTTGAGTCACCATAATACTGTGTTTTCACAACTTCTGAAACTAATACCGAGACATGAATTCGAGACCCTTGCAAAACAGCACCATACAGGCCGTTCTTTCCGAACAGCCTCACGTTGGTCGCAATTCGTAACCCTGGCAATGGCGCAACTGTCAGGTCGAAACAGCTTACGTGACATCGTTGACAGTATGTCCGCGCAAGCCCATCGTCTTTATCACCTCGGTAGTGCAAAACTGTCACGTTCCAATTTATCCCGCATCAATGATGGTAAGCCATACGGGCTGTATGAAGCTTTGCTTGGAAAGCTGTTGCATCGCTGTCAGGGTGTGGTTCCTGGTCATGATTTTCGTTTCAGCAACCCACTTTATTCGCTGGATGCTTCGACGATCGATTTATGTCTGTCTGTTTTCCCCTGGGCTGATTTTCGCACGACGAAAGGAGCGATAAAACTGCATGTTGGGCTGAACCACTCGGGCTATTTGCCGGAATTTGTGACGGTGACAGAGGGTAAGGCACACGATGTAACTGTCGGGCGTGCCTTGAAATTCCCCAAGGGGAGTATCGTGGCGGTTGATAAGGGTTACAACGACTACGCTTGGTATAACCAACTGACAGCAAAAGGGATATTTTTTGTCACTCGCCTGAAGACCAATGCAAAGTACCGTACGGTAAGCCGTCGATCAGTGTTGAAAAGTAAGGGATTGACCAGCGACCAAACCATTGAGTTTACAGGTGCGCAGACTGCCAAAAAGTGCCCAGTACCATTACGTCGTATCGGCTATCGGGATGCGGAGACCGGAAGGCGTTATGTGTTTCTCACCAACAATTTCGAGCTTGCTGCCAAAACGATTGCCGATATATACAGGGCAAGGTGGCAGGTTGAATTGTTTTTCAAATGGATCAAACAAAACCTGAAAATCAAATCATTTGTGGGTACCAGCAAAAATGCGCTTATGACACAGATCTGGATTGCATTGTGTGTCTATTTGCTACTGGCCTTTCTCAAGTTCCAGTCGAAGTTGCAAAAAAGCATGCAACAAATATTACGATTACTACAGCTTAATTTGTTTGAAAAACGGGATCTGATGGCATTGCTGCGAGGTGACCCACCCCGCGAGGGCCAACCTGATAATAATCAGATGGCTTTGCTTTGAAAGTTAGCGGGACAGCAGTGAATTTCTATCTATGTCGTTCTGGGCAAGGTACTCTCCAAAATACCATAGTCCTTGAGCACTTTTTTCTGGCGTAACAAGATGACGTATTTCATTGAACAATTCAGGACAGCGTGTAATCCGTTGCGCTAATGCCTTTACCAATATCTTTGAGCGGGTCCTTTTTTTCCCTCGCTGTTTTCTTCGCTCTTCATCCCATTCGATCCAATGCACATCAAGAACATAACGATTCCTGATTACTCATGAGGCTCAGCTATTGAGCCTGTGGTGCAAGCATAATGGAACCTACTGAATAAAAGAGGATTTCATCATGCCGAGAAATACTATTCGATTTCAAAAAGGTCTTGGTTTGCACGATTTTCTGGAACAATATGGGACCGAGGATCAGTGTCGACAGGCATTGTATGATTTGCGCTGGCCGACGGGCTATGTCTGCCCTGAGTGCGGCAACACAACAGGCTGTGAACTCAAAAAGCGTCAGATATATCAATGTCACAAGTGCCATCATCAGACTTCCCTGACCGCCGGCAGCATCTTCCATGGCACCAAGCTGCCGCTGAGAACGTGGTTTCTTGCGATCTATCTGTTGACCCAACGCAAGAAAAGTATCTCGGCGCTGCAACTTTCCCGCGAAATCGGGGTGAACTACAATACGGCCTGGCGACTCAAGCATAAGTTGATGCAGGTGATGATGGAACGTGAGCGTGGAAAAAAACTGGCCGGTCGCATCGAATTGGATGATGCTTATCTCGGAGGCGAGCAAGCCGGTAAGCGTGGTCGCGGGTCGCGCAACAAAATCCCTTTCGTAGCTGCTGTTGAGACGACGCGGGACGGCAGGCCCATGAAAATTCAACTGCGTCGTGTAAGGGGCTTCCGCAAACGTGAAATCGCCCGCTACGCCCGCTCCTGCTTGATGCCTGGCAGCGAAGTCTTTACCGATGGGCTTTGGTGCTTTAGTGGCGTGACAACCGCTGATTGCCATCATAACCCCATGGTGACGGGTGGTGGGCGCCAAAGTGTCCAGTATTCGTGCTTCAAATGGGTAAACACGATGTTGGGTAATGTCAAAAACAGTCTGTTGGGTACTTTTCATGCGATTCGAGATAAACATGTGTCGCGTTATCTTGCTGAGTTCGAATATCGGTTTAACCGCCGTTTCGATTTACCCGCCATGATTGAACGATTCCTTTTTGCCGCTCTTCGCACTCCACCTATGCCATATCGCCTCTTGAGAATGGCTGAGGTTTAGGGGTAATCAGGTAGTTTTTTATTCTCACACACGTATATCTTCTATAGTGAGATGCTAAAAACCAGTAATTGTCTGCGATACCGGGCAATGGTTACCTACATCGAACAATTTGCCTATCTCTTCTAATGTCGGACTAGTGCATACGCAGAATGTGTTCCGACACATTTCCATTAAAACGGACTGGATTACAACAAGCGTTTTTTGTGCGAATTTTCTCTAGACCCGGGGATGACTGATGCCGTTTCAGCTTAGTTCACCAGACTCGACCTCTTGCACAAACAGCCTTGAATCCGCCTCTCTCAGACGTCTGCACACTTCGCGGCCCAGGTTCATATAGATCAACGTATACTGATCTGAATCCGTATTATAAAGTTCAGCCAATTGTGCTGCCGTCACCTGTATCGCGCTGCTGTCCACCAGCGCCACAACCTCCGCACTGCGTGGCTTGCAATCCATCAGCGCCATTTCGCCGAAGCAGTCTCCCTCACGCAGTTCTCTCAGCTTGTAGCGGTTTCCATTCCAGTACCGATAGACCGCCACCCCTCCCTGTTCGATGATATATATGGAATTATCCAGATCACCTTCGCGGAAAAAATAACCGCCTTTAGTCACCTTAATACTTTTCCTGATTACCCCTAAACCTCAGCCATTCTCAAGAGGCGATATGGCATAGGTGGAGTGCGAAGAGCGGCAAAAAGCAATCGTTCAATCATGGCGGGTAAATCGAAACGGCGGTTAAACCGATATTCGAACTCAGCAAGATAACGCGACACATGTTTATCTCGAATCGCATGAAAAGTACCCAACAGACTGTTTTTGACATTACCCAACATCGTGTTTACCCATTTGAAGCACGAATACTGGACACTTTGGCGCCCACCACCCGTCACCATGGGGTTATGATGGCAATCAGCGGTTGTCACGCCACTAAAGCACCAAAGCCCATCGGTAAAGACTTCGCTGCCAGGCATCAAGCAGGAGCGGGCGTAGCGGGCGATTTCACGTTTGCGGAAGCCCCTTACACGACGCAGTTGAATTTTCATGGGCCTGCCGTCCCGCGTCGTCTCAACAGCAGCTACGAAAGGGATTTTGTTGCGCGACCCACGACCACGCTTACCGGCTTGCTCGCCTCCGAGATAAGCATCATCCAATTCGATGCGACCGGCCAGTTTTTTTCCACGCTCACGTTCCATCATCACCTGCATCAACTTATGCTTGAGTCGCCAGGCCGTATTGTAGTTCACCCCGATTTCGCGGGAAAGTTGCAGCGCCGAGATACTTTTCTTGCGTTGGGTCAACAGATAGATCGCAAGAAACCACGTTCTCAGCGGCAGCTTGGTGCCATGGAAGATGCTGCCGGCGGTCAGGGAAGTCTGATGATGGCACTTGTGACATTGATATATCTGACGCTTTTTGAGTTCACAGCCTGTTGTGTTGCCGCACTCAGGGCAGACATAGCCCGTCGGCCAGCGCAAATCATACAATGCCTGTCGACACTGATCCTCGGTCCCATATTGTTCCAGAAAATCGTGCAAACCAAGACCTTTTTGAAATTGAATAGTATTTCTCGGCATGATGAAATCCTCTTTTATTCAGTAGGTTCCATTATGCTTGCACCACAGGCTCAATAGCTGAGCCTCATGAGTAATCAGGATAAATAATGCGCTGTAACCACCGGTTGTTGATTGATCCTTCTCGACTCGGTCCACTGCTTTTGCAGTTTAGCATTCAGCCAGACAGCCGCCAGCTAGGGAACGACACCATGAATGACACATTTGGTCTTGTTATTATCGGAGATGAAATACTCATTGGTAGCAGAGAGGACAGTCATCTCGCTCATTTCAAGCAACTGCTACACCATAAAGGTCTGCGATTAAGCCGCTGCTGGTTGCTGCCGGACGAGGAAACCAGCCTTATCGATCATTTGAGTTTCTCCATGACCCAGGCTGATCCTGTATTCGTCTGTGGTGGTATCGGCGCCACGCCGGATGATCTGACCCGTGCCTGCGCCGCCGCAGCTGCCGATGTCCCACTGGCACTTCACCCTGGGGCAGTCGCGTTGATCGAGCAGCGCTATGGAATGGAAGCCCGTCCAAACCGCATACAGATGGCGAATCTGCCGCGCGGCGCAAAACTCATCCCCAATCCCTTCAACCGGATCCCGGGCTTTTCTCTCAACCAGCACTATTTTCTACCTGGGTTTCCGCAGATGGCCTGGCCAATGGCCGAGTGGATATTGGATGAATACTATCCCGCAAACAATCTCACACTGAATGAACGCTTACTGCAAGTCCTCGACACCCCTGAGAGTGCGCTTGTCGATATCATGAAGCGCTTTAACCAACGTTTTCCCGGAATCAAACTCTTCAGCCTTCCAGTACTCGGTGAAAATGGATACGTTGAACTCGGTATTCGAGGCAGGGGTGATTTAGGGCAGGCTTTTATTGGCCTGCAAGAGAGCTTGCGGGCCAGGCAGATCCCTTTTCGCTGATAGGGTGTAATGCAACTTAACCATCAAACGCTCATATCAGCGAGGCCAAGGCCTGGGCTACCTCGTCACTATGAACGCTTGGATCCACCTTACGGAATATTTTTGCGATACAACCGGTTGGGTCAATAATAACCGTATGACGCTTGGCCAGTTTTACTGGTCCCAGTTTAAAGAGTGCGCCATAGCTGGCAGCAACTTCTCCTGTGCCATCCGACAGCAGGGGGAAAGCGATATTGAATTTGTCTGAAAACCGCAAATGGCTTGCCACGCCATCCGTACTGATCCCCAGCAGATCGACACCGATTTGATTCAACCGGGCCAACTCATCTTGAAATGCACAGGCTTCCCTGCTGCAGCCGGGTGTATCATCTTTAGGGTAGAAATAGAGTACCAACCAACGTCCGCGATAATCATCCAGGCCATGTAACTTCCCATTCTGATCAGGCAAACTGAAGCCCGGTGCGGATTGATCTACCCTGGCCTGGCAGATTGCCCGATTGAGCGAGAATACCCCCACTGCAAATGGCAGCTGTGAATACCGAGTGAACATGATGGCAGCTCTCAAGGTTCAATCAGAGATCGAAATCAGATCAATTACCTTAATAAATTCACGGCATATCGGACAGCACTTTTATGTAGTGATTGCTACAAACTATATATACTGCACTGCCTGTAAAAACAGATCATACGTGATCCCTTTCACCGATTCGAGTCGCTTGCCTCGGGTGGTGTCCGTCCATTTCATATTTGGGCTTGTTAACACTAACCCAAAATTACACGCCAAGAACAAATCTCTATTAAAATGAAAAGATCACACAGCCTAAAAAATCAGGGAGCGGTATCATGAAGGTTGCACTACTGGGCGGCACTGGTTTTGTCGGACACTACTTGACAGAGAAATTACTGCAGCATGGTCATTTGCCCAGGCTGCTGGTCAGAGAGGGCTCGCCACATTTTTCCAAGCAAACTCAGCCTGTTGAGTGGGTACGCGGTGACATCGAGGACAATAAAACCCTCCGTCGTCTGCTCACCGGGGTTGATGCCGTAATCTACAATATCGGGATTCTCAGAGAGAATCCCTCGAAGGGAATTACATTCGAAAAGCTCCAATATGAGTGGGTTGTCAAGACTGCCGAGCTGGCGAATGATCAACAGGTGAAGCGTTTTATACTGATGAGCGCCAATGGCGTCGAACTCGGTTTGACACCTTATCAGAAGACAAAATTGGCAGCGGAAAAGCATCTCCCCGGCAGCGGTCTTGACTGGACTGTTTTTCGTCCTTCCGTAATCTTCGGGAATCCTTACGGAAAATTGGAATTCGTCACCATGCTGAAGCGGGACATCATAGACTCTCCCCTGCCCGCGCCACTTTTTTATGAAGGCCTGCTACCGTCCAATCCCGGTGGTTTTCAGCTGTCTCCAGTGCATGTCGAGGATGTAGCCGAGTGCTTTGTGTCATGCCTTGATAAGCCTGAGACTTTCAGCGATATCTATACCCTGGGGGGTCCACAGAACCTGACCTGGAAAGAGATACTGACCATCATTGCCGATACCCTCGGAAGAAGGAAACTTATGCTGCCAGTGCCTGCTTTTGCACCCACCTTGGCGGCAACGGCACTCGATAGATTTCCCTGGTTTCCGATCAGTCGCGATCAGATTCGCATGCTGTTGAAAGGAAATATCTGCAGTGGCGAGAGAATATTCAAACTCTGTGACATACAGCCTCTTAGTTTTGACAAAGAGACCCTGAACTATATTGCAGCCCAACCCGGGGAAGGATAGATAGAGCGAAACCAGGGTTGATCACTCTATGAAGAGGCTTCGCGGTTTGACGGATTGAATATTCTCAATATCAGATATCCGATGACCGCGGAGAGACCGGAACCGAGCAATATGCCGAGCCGGTCACCCATGAAAATGCTGCTTGTTCCACCCTGTTCAAACGCCAGCGAAGCGATAAAGAGGCTCATGGTGAAACCGATTCCGCACAAAATTGTGGTGGCATAAAAACCCGACCAGCTGGCCCCGTTCGGCAGTTTGGCAAAGCCAAGCACAATCGCAACACCGCAAAACAGCATGATACCAATCTGCTTGCCGACAAAGAGTCCTGCCGCAATGCCCAAGGGTATGGGTTCCAACAGAGCATCAAAGGTCAACCCTGACAAAGAAACACCTGCATTGGCAAATGCAAACAGGGGTACAATCAATATTGCCACCCATTGATGTAGCCCATGCTCCACCTCACGGAGAGGTGAGCGATCGCTGTTTTTGGGATCCTTGATAGGAATCATAAGCCCGAGAACCACACCGGCCAGGGTGGCATGTACACCCGACTTCAATACCGCCACCCAGAGAATCACACCGACCATCACATAGGCCGAGACCCGGGACACTTGCAGCATATTCAGGACAAAGAGGACGACGATTGCCGCCACGGCGATGATCAGACTGGCAAACGAGAGGTCTGTGGTGTAAAAAATCGCGATGATGATAATTGCACCCAGATCATCAAAAATCGCCAGCGCCATTAAAAAGACCCGAAGTGAGACAGGTACACGTTTCCCCAATAAAGATATGATTCCAAGGGCGAAGGCTATATCCGTAGCTGCGGGTATTGCCCAGCCATTCAACGCTACCGGATCACTCTGATTCAGCCAGTAATAGATGGCAGCCGGGACCAGCATACCGCCGATAGCACCCAATCCGGGTAGAATGATCTGATCGAGACTGGAGAGTTCGCCTTCAAGAAACTCGCGCTTCACTTCGAGTCCGATCAACATGAAGAATACGGCCATCAAACCGTCGTTGATCCATAACAACAGCGGTTTTGCAAGATGCAGCTCACCGATTCGAATCTCAACCGGTGTATCCAGTAACGCATCATAGAACCAACTCAAAGGCGAGTTCTCGAGTATCATCGCCAAGATAGCGGCGAATATCAGAAGGATTCCGCTGGAGGAATCCTGGCGCATGAAATCCTGCAGCCACTTCGATATTTCCGATGAATACTCTCTCTCTTTTTCCATATACCGCCTCTTCCCCTAGGGCCTGTTGACAATAATCCAATCGGCCCTGCTGGGACCATCTTTTCCTCCAACAGGGCAGCATGAGCGATGTGTAGTTATTCTACATGAGCGAATGATAACGCTGCTGGGCGGATAAATAGCCCCAGCCCTGCGGGTTACGCCCCGAAGGAAGTGTCCAGGGGGCGCCCCTGAAAAGCGCCACTCGGCGTTGCCCGTCGCTCAATTGGAACACTCAGACAATATATCACTCACGGTCAAATTATCAGCCGCATGATGCGATACCATGTCAACACCGCTGATTCATCCATTTATATTATCACTACTCCAGCCTGAAATGATCTACATCTCATGGGTGTTTATGTCGCCTTGAATGGTGATGGTTTTCAATGGCAACGAATGGTGCATCCGGCTGAACCAAGCACACTTCACACATTCACGATCATGCAAAAAAAAGGGGTGCCTGGCGGCACCCCTAAGAAACCGGTAGAGACTACCGGCGGAGGATCATACTGTTGCGACTGTCAGGAACGCTCATCCAGCCACTTGCCGATTGCCGGCGGCACCTGCTTTTGCGCCTTTCCGCTGACATAAATACCGATGTGACCACCCGGGAAGGAGAGCTCGGTATAATCCTTGCTGCCGGTCAGGTTGCGCAGTGCACGGGAGGAATCGGGCGGCACCAGGTGGTCCTGTTCGGCATAGATATTGAGTACGGGACAGGTAACGTTCTTTAAATCTACCGGGCGGTCACCGATGGTCACACCGCCCTCAAGAAATCCGTTCTTCTGATAAAAATCCTTCACGAACTGCCTGAAAGTCTCGCCCGCCTGGTCCGGGCTGTCGAAGATCCATTTCTCCATGCGCAGAAAGTTCTTCAGCTTATCCTCGTCCTCCAACACATCCACCATACTCAGATATTTCTGGCCGGTGAGGCTGAAAGGCTTGAGTGAGAGAAAAGTCCAGTTCAGGAGTTCACCCGGCACATTACCCAGGGTGTCGATCAACAGATCCACATCCATTTGCTGAACCCACGCTGAGAGCATATTGTCAGGGGTCTGAAAGTCGACCGGCGTGACCATGGTGATCAGATTTTTGACTTTGTCGGGATGCAGTGAGGTGTAACAGAGGCTGAAAGCACCACCCTGGCAGATCCCCAGAATATTGATCTTATCGAGTTTATGGCGCTTGCGGATAACATCCACACAGCGGTCCAAATAGCCGTTGATATAGTCATCCATGGTCATCGCACGATCCGCCTCATCGGGATATCCCCAATCTATCAGGTAGACATCCTGTCCCGCCGCAAGGAGATTGCGAACGGTCGAACGATTCTCCTGAATATCCGTCATATAGGGGCGGTTAACCAATGCATAGACAATCAATGTCGGTACGGAACTCTGCACTACATCGGCGGGTGACTCATAGCGATAGAGCCGTAATTTATCTTCCCGGTAGACCTCTACTTTGGGCGTAACACCCGTATCGATCTTCTCGGCATTCAAAAGATTTTCGACCCCTTTACCCAGCTTGCGGCTGTAGTCATACATCTCTTCGGCCAGCTGATCGGGGCGTATGTTAAATGGTTGCACGTCTATTCTCCTCAAATCCTAGAACTGCTCGCTACGGCATTTCAGCAAACAGGCCATTTGTTCATTTCACACGGGTGGATCCACTAACGCATGTCACTGAAGTCAGCCTAGTTTTTCTTGACAGCCGCCTTCTTTTTCGCAACTGCCTTTTTCTTCGGCGTGGAGCTCCGCTTGGTCGGCGCCGCACTCGTTTGTTGCTTGTTGGAGGCAATACTACGCAGTTCGATCATCTGCTCTTTCAACAGTTCGATCTCGGCACGCATTGCCTTACTTTCACGGCGTGATTCCTGGAGTCTGTCCTGCAGGGTTCGCAGCTCTCTGCGGGTTGGCATATTCATACCACCCAGCGCCTCATCCACCAGCTGTCCAAGCTTATGTTTCAGCGCCATCAGGCTATTGACCAGGCGGCCGTGTATTTTGGCGTATTCAGGCGTCATCACCTGTTCACCATAGACCTCCTCACTGCTTCCAACCCAGAGATCATAGAGTCCACGTGCGCTATCCACCTGATTACCTTCATCGATCAGCGCCTCGATCTTCTCTTTCAGTCTATTTGCCGAAAGCATGCCCAGGTTGGAAAAGAATCCCATGTACTCACCCAGACAACGCTGGTATTCAACCACTCGCTGGGTCAGTTGCTTATACTGTCTCTCCTCTTCACGGGTGTAGCCGAGACCGGGAGCGCTGAGAAAGCGATCCAGATCGCCCGTATGAGGCATATTGCGCAGTAGGTCACCGGGCATCAGTGACAGTGAGGAGATCATGCGCTGCCAGTTGTCCATCGGCATTTCCCAGAACGCCATCATCTTGTGCAGCGCGTCGTCACCCGCAGCCTCGGTATTTCCGAAAATGCCCTCCATGTTTCCGCTAAAAAGCTTCTGCAGGTCGGCGACCGTACGATTGGCCGCTTCCATCCAGTCATTACTCTGACCGGCGTTCTTGTAATAGCCCTCTGCCATTCGGAAATAACTTTGGGTCTGTTCCATCATCTTGTTCATGAAATCACGGGTCATATCATTGGCCCCGGGTGACAGGCCCTGCCACCAATGCTCCATGGCGCTCTCCAGGGGAGATTTTACAGGCTGCTTCATGCCCATTGCCTGACGGCTCATATCGGTCCAGGTTTCCCAGTATTTCTGCTGGGTCTTCATCCAGTCCTCGTTCCAGAATGCAGATTCACTCATGGTCTAGTCCCGTGTTTGCGACGCAGTGTCGATTAATATCATTGATTGAATGTGCCGAAGTAAGGCCCGGTTGAGTCCAGATAGCCGAACGGCCATCCCAGACATAAAACCTAAACTCAACACTCATGCCTAAATAAGCTAGCAATAAAATTTGTGCGCTGCAACATTTTTTGCTACAACTTAGGCGGCATTCAGCATTCAGATACCCGGAAAGCTGATGTGAAACGCCATTCGGTGTCCGTTTTGAGCGTTATGACGGGCCATTCAATAAACATAAAACATGAGGATTACCCAACGTGAGTGAGAATATCGTCATCGTCGGCGCAGCCCGAAGCGCCATCGGTTCGTTTGGTGGCAGCCTGGCCGGTATTCCTGGCCATCAGCTGGGAGCATCTATTATCAAGGGTCTGCTTGAGCGTACCGGTGTCGGGCCGGAACAGGTGGATGAAGTGATTCTTGGCCAGGTCCTGACCGCAGGAACCGGCCAGAATCCCGCCCGTCAGGCGGCTATCGCAGCCGGATTACCCGTTGAAACATCGGCCCTGACCATCAACAAAGTCTGTGGCAGTGGCCTGAAAGCTGTACATTTAGCCCGCATGTTTCATCCGTTTTTAAATTTAGCCGGTGATATGGCCAAGCTTGGGTGGTTTGCCCTCACTGGGAACCAAACCTCTATCAAGCCCTGATTTTCCACCCTCCGGGCAGACTCCCCCTTACCCCCATTGTTGATCAACGTGCCGGGGCAGCACTCTGCCGGGCTATCCCGGCTTGAGTCGTGCCGCCACCTGGAAAAACAGCGCCTGATAGGGATAGGTGCTGGAGAGCAGGAAGCGGATCCGTCGCGTGTTGCGAATGATGACCGCCCCGATCTTGAACAGTTTGAGCCGGATCGTGGTCATCTGTGCACGCGCCAGTTCCGTGCCCTTCAGCGCGAGGCGCCGGATGGCCTCCATCAGCACATAGGCCAGACTGGACAGCAGTAGACGAAACTGATTGGCCCACCAGTAATGCGCGCTGGTGCGATCGGCGAACAGCCCCAGTTGCTGCTCCTTGATTCGGTTCTCCATGTCACCACGGGCGCAGTAGAGGTCATCGTAAAGGCGCTGTTTGTCGCCGGCCAGGTTGGTGACGATGAAGCGTGGATTTGGCCCCTTGTCGGTGACCTCCAGTTTGGCGATCACCTTGCGACGCGTCTTCCAGGTGCTGGCGGCATAGTGAAACTGAAAGAATTCCCGCATCTTCATGCCGGTTCGCTTCGCCAGTTCCTCAACCCACTGCATGGGCTCACGGATACACCGCAGCAAGGCGTCATTCTTGGCGATGCCCACGATATAGCCCACAGCGTTGCGCTCGCACCAGCTGAGCATGTGGTGACGGCAAAAGCCGCTATCGCCCCGAAAGATGATACGCACTTCAGGCCAAGCCCGGCGCAGGCGTTTGACCAACAGCGCCAGAATCGCCCAGGCATGCTTGGGCGCATCGATCCGGCTGGGCCGCAGATAACTCACCAGCAGTTGATCGCCACAAAAGACATACAGGGGCAGGAAGCAGTAGTGATCGTAGTAGCCGTGAAAGAAGCGGCCTTCCTGGCGGCCATGCACCGGATCATCCGTGGCGTCGAAATCCAGGATCAGCTCATCGGGTGGTGCATCATATGAGGCAATGAACTGCTCGAGCAGTAGGTTGTGGACATCAACGGCAACCCGGCGATCGACCCGGTTCTCCAGCCGACAAAGTGTCGACTGGCTGCCCAGTACCTCCTCGCGTTCGATCGAGCTCTGTAGGGCCGGGTCGGTGCGTAGTGTCTGATGGTCGTTCAGATCTTCATAACCCAGGCAGAGCCCATAGACTCGCTGGCGCAACAGGCTCAACTGGCTGTGTTCAATATAGCGGGGATCTCGCGGGTCGGGGATGACCGCATCAACCGCCTCGAGCAATCCCAGACGCCTGTCGATCTCACGCAGCAGCAACACGCCGCCGTCCGAGGTGATATCGCCACCGGAAAACTCGGCTTGAACCTTACGGCGTTTTAGGGCTGGAAAATCAAAGGCAGTCTGGGTACAGTTTGTCACAGGCAAAATCCTTTCGATTACAGTGTAAGCAACTGAATTATATCGAAGTATCAGGATTTTGCCTTTTTAATGCGTGAAATATTGGGGTTAGCTATGCAGGCCGTGGCTTGCGGTGATGCCGAAATCGTCATTGCCGGGGGTCAGGAAAACATGAGCATGGCGCCCCATCTGCTGCCCAATTCACGCAATGGCAGTAAAATAGGCGATTGGAAAATGATCGACAGCATGATCGTCGATGGCCTTTGGGATGCATTCAATAATTATCACATGGGCACCACAGCCGAGAATATCGCAGGTAAATTCAATCTCAGCCGTGAAGATCAGGATGCCTTTGCCGCCGCATCGCAACAGAAGGCGGAGGCGGCACTGAATGAGCATCTATTCGCTGATGAGATCATACCTATCGAAATCCCGCAACGCCGAGGGGATCCCATTGTCTTTGATCGTGATGAGTTTCCGCGTCCGGGCACTACGGCCGAGTCTCTCGGCAAACTGCGCCCCGCCTTTGCCAAGGAAGGTAGCGTCACTGCAGGTAACGCCTCGGGAATCAACGATGGGGCTGCTGCTGTCATGGTGATGAGCGAGACCAAGGCAAAAGCGCTGGGGCTCACACCAATGGTACGGGTCGTCGCCTTTGCATCGGCCGGTGTTGATCCTTCAATCATGGGCACCGGCCCCATTCCCGCCTCTACCAAGTGTCTGGACAGGGCGGGGTGGAAGGTCGATGACCTTGACAGGATCGAGGCAAACGAAGCCTTTGCGGCCCAGGCCATGTGTGTAAATCAGGAAATGGGCTGGGATAGCTCGAAGGTGAACGTCCACGGTGGCGCCATTGCCTTGGGGCACCCGATTGGGGCATCCGGCTGCCGCGTGTTGGTCACCCTGTTGCATGAGATGAAACGAAGCGGTTCCCAGAAAGGCCTCGCAACCCTGTGTATCGGGGGCGGCCAGGGTGTCGCCATGGCGGTCGAAAAAGTCTGAAACAGGCCTGAAAATGCGGGTTACTGCTGAAAAAATGCGGTTTTAACCTGCAGGCGGGCTGGGTATGGTGGGGACCATACCCAGCCCATATTCTGTTCCGGCACCCCACTCCCGATAGCCTGAAAAAGTGGTTTCGCCGCTGATTTCCACACTTTCAGTGCCGCATTTAATATTCTCAGTGCCTTGTTTGAGGTAAACTGGTCGCCAACGATATCCAGGAACAGTTGCAGGGTCATGTCTGAGCGCATCATAAAAAAATATCCCAACCGTCGGTTGTACGATACTGAACAAAGCAAATACATCACATTGACGCAGCTCCGCCAACTGATCATCAGCGGTGAATCGATCAAAGTCGTGGATTCCACCTCCGAGGAGGACATAACACGCAATATCCTGCTACAGATTATCCTGGAGACGGAATCTGGCGGTCAGCCCCTATTCACCGCCAACATGCTTTCCCAGATCATCCGTTTCTATGGCGGCACCCTGCAAGGGATCTTCGGCAACTATCTGGAGCAGAGCCTTGGGCTCTTTACAGCGCAGCAGGAGCAGCTAAAAAAGAATCTGGGCGAAGACCCGTTTACTGCGATGACAAATCTGGCCCAGAGCAATATGAAAATGTGGACCGATTTGCAGAAAGATTTTTTCACTGCAGCAGGTTTTCCCAACACAAAAAAAGAAGATTCATAGTGTCCCCCCTCTTAAACTTCACCATAACTTCTTGATATCAATATAATTAGTCAAGATTTTCATAGATATACCCGAAAATTTGCAAAAAAAATAAAAATTTTTGTGCGATGCGCAATTTTCTCTTGACACCCACTTGCTGGCGGACTATGCTGCAATGCACAACCAACACAGGAGCATATATCATGGCTAAAGCGAAAGAGAACATCGAGATGATTAGTGAATTCAACACTGCCGGTTACGAGAGTTTCCGTCAGCTGAGCGACATCAGCCTGAAGGCTTGGAATCAGGTTATGGAAGCTCAGATTAACACCCTGAACACTCTCATGAACACCAGCATGGAGCAACTGAAGCTGGTTTCCGAAGCCAAAGACTACCAAGAGGTCGTCCGCGGTCAGATGGATCTTTCCCGTAAACTGGGTGAAGATCTGATGAGCAAGACCCGCGAGGCTGTCGAGCTGAGCCAGAAGACCGGCGAAGAGGTCCGCGGCTGGTATGAGAGCAACCTGGCAACCGCAAACGAAAAGATCAGCAAAGTCGCTGAGAAGGCCGCTTAATCGCGTCATTGCTTGAATGGTCTATCGATAACCGGCGGCCCTGCCGCCGGTTTTTCATTTACCTGAATCTGTAGCTTGATCAGTGATGAAGCATGCAGGCACCTGATTCGACTACAGGGATAATGTTGCAGGAAGAACGGCTTAATCAGATTGAATTGGGAATTTTTTTGCCGGGGCGAGCGGTCAATTGGTTGAATCACGCTAACTGGTCACTCTAGAGATTTAGGCTACCAGACATTGAGGAAGTATAAGAATGAGCTGTAAAGATAAACTCGCTGTAGTCACTGGTGGTATGGGCGGTATCGGTACCGCGATCTGTTTACGTCTCGCCCAGGAAGGGGCAAAAGTCGTTGCCACCTGCCACCCATCGGAAGTGGACCAGGTAGGTAGCTGGGTACAGAAACAGAAGGATCTGGGTGCGGAAGTTGATGTTATTGCTGGAGATGTTTCCACCTCTGAGGGTGGGTCCGCTTTGATGAGTGAGATTGTCGAAAAATACGGTTCGGTGGATATCCTGGTCAACTGTGCCGGCATCACCCGGGATTCGACCATGAAAAAGATGACCTCTGAGCAGTGGGATGCAGTCATCGATACCAATTTAAGCAGCGCCTTCTATGTTACCAGTCCAGTCTGGAACGGCATGATCGAACGTGGATTCGGCCGGGTAATCAACATCTCTTCGGTGAACGGTCAAAGGGGACAATTCGGTCAAGCCAACTACTCTGCAGCCAAGGCGGGTATGCATGGTTTTACCATGGCACTGGCCTACGAAGGTGCAGCAAAGGGTGTGACTATCAATACAGTTTCACCCGGCTATATCGAAACCGCTATGACCGCAGCAATGCGGGATGACGTTCGCGACGCCATAATCAGTGGTATTCCCATGCGGCGCATGGGGCAGCCAGAGGAGATAGCTCATGCCGTGGCCTTCCTGGCAGACGACTCGAGTACCTATATCACCGGCGCCAATCTGCCTGTCAATGGTGGCCTGTTTATCCATTAATCATATCACTTCTCCCTCAAGTGATCTTTCCCACCCGGCATCCCCTGCCGGGTTTTTTTTAAAGCAGGTAACAGTGTATCCGACAGTTTTTTAACCGGAAGCGGCAAGCCGCCAGAATATCGATGAAATCGGGTGGAAGGATTGGTCTCGTCTGAATCGTTAGCCGCTCCAGACGCTTGGCATTAACGACCGGCACACCAAGTTGCCCGTCATGCCATGAGAGATGTCCGGTTTCACGTGATCGGATGACATCTAAGTAGGTCCAAGCGAGCTCAAAACCCGATATCGTAGGGATCACTATCAAATGGATCAGGCCATGCAGGATCTTCTGGCCATGTATTCAGCTGTTCTCGTAGTTTCAGCATGCCGCCACTCCGCGATTAACCTCTTACCAAAACAGATGCAATAAAACTGCCAACACAGTAATCCTTTGATTTATTGCTTGCTTTTACGTGATTGCTGAAAATTTTCTAAGTGCTTTGTAAAGAAAATCGACGGTGACGCCATTAAAAAAACCGCAGATTCGTTAATATTCAACAAAATTTCGCTATCTTATTGATTGAAATACAATCCGATTTTGATCAGGCCTGTCAAACTGACCGACACCTTTTGTGACTACAAGATGTTGGATTTCCGGAATAAAACAAGTGTAGGATCGGTGTGTGACTATGCAAAAGTTCCTGTTTGTATTAGCGACAACCGCACTCTTGTTGGGTCTGCTTTGGCCATGGATCGATAAAATCCCTTTTGGACGATTACCGGGTGATATTGTGGTGGAGCGGGAAAACTTTCGTTTCCACCTCCCTTTAACCAGCATGCTGCTGTTAAGCGCACTGATCACTCTTATTTTATGGCTGATTCGCCGCTAGGGTTTTTCACGCCCAATTGCCTGTCAACTGCGAAATCTCTGACTATTCACAGGCACTGAAGTAATCAGAGCCATCGACCAGTGCATCACGGCATTGCGCGCTCGCATAGGTGAATCCGCCTGGAACACTGTGCATGTCCTGCCGTTCCATTGAGATCAGCTGGCTCGCTGCATTACAGGCCTCTCTTGATGCGCATTGATTATCACTGCCACATACCCTGTTATGCAGTTTTTCACAAGGTGTCTCATGCCCGGGCGAAGGTCTATCGCAGGCCTGAAAAAAGGTCTCATTTCCCAATGCCTCAAGGCAGTGTGTAGAGCTTTCAAGAATAACGCCTGACCAACTGCTGCTCAGCTCACCACGCTCCATCGCAAACAGTTGGCGTGCGGGATCGCATGCGGGACTGGAATCGCATTCATTATGCATACCGCAAACTTTATTCACCAGCTGCATGCATGCGGCATTCAGGCGATCTCGCGCCTGTTCCCGCTGAGCATCGATAATCACACGGTCTTTGACGACAACACCATCGCGTACAATGATTACTGCCCCGTTGTCGAGTTTGTGTACTCCATTCCATAGTGGGGTGGTCTCTCCCCCAGCGGTGCGGGACACCTTATTGGTATCCGAATCGATGGAAATATGGCTGCCATCCTGTAGTTGACCTTGCCACGATGAGGTATCGGCTAATACCGCAAGAGGCAATATGCAAAATACTGTGATGATGTGGCGCAACTGCATGCTACTCACCCTTCGCAATTCATCTATTTCAGCATCAGAATATCATAATTTTTCCCTTAAGCTGAGCGGTTCGAGCAATCCCCCATTAGCCCCTTCGCCAGGTATGGTATTGCTCCACCCATGACAATAGCTTTTCCGGCTTATGCGCGCGTTTCCAGGCTCCGGCGGCATATTTGTTGGCCTCGAACAGCGTCGGGTAGATATGAATCGTGCCGAGTATCTTGTTCAAGCCAAAGCCGTGCTTCATGGCGGCAGTGAATTCTCCGATCAGTTCACCTGCATTCTCGCCCACGATAGTTGCCCCAAGCACCCGGTCCTTACCGGGTGGCGTCAGTACCTTCACCATACCGTGGGTCTCACCTTCCGCAATCGCCCGATCCAATTCGGAAAGATCGAATTTCGTTACCTCGTACTCGATACCCTTTTGATTCGCCTCTTGCTCGTTGAGCCCCACCCGCGCCACCTCCGGATCGGTAAAGGTGGCAAACGGGATCACCGAGTAATCCACCTTAAAGCGACGAAACATCCCAAACAGGCTGTTCACCGCCGCGTACCAAGCCTGATGGCCGGCGGTATGGGTGAACTGGTACGGACCAGCCACATCGCCACAGGCATAGATAGTTGGAATGGATGTCTGGAGGTACTCGTCGGTCTCAATGGTACCGTTCGGGTTGAGTGCCACATTCAACTCCTCAAGGCCGAATCCGCTGGTATTGGGCTTCCGGCCGACGGCAACCAGCACCTGATCGAACGGCACTTTTTTCTGTGTGTCGTTGTGTTCACAAATCAGCAGATTTTCACCCTCCTCTTTGACGAATTCCACCGCCTTGTGCCCAACCAGCAGGTTGATGCCTTCCTCCTTGAACTGTCGTGTCACCAGATCCGCCACATCTTCATCCTCACGTATCATCAACCTGGGCATCATTTCGACAATGGTGACCCTGCTGCCGAATCGGGCAAAGGCCTGAGACAACTCGCATCCTATCGGACCGCCACCCAATACCAGCAGTCTTTCCGGCAATTCGCGCAATTGCCAAAGATTGTCCGAGGTAAGGTAATCGAATTGATCAATGCCGGTTATCGGCGGCACGAAGGGGCCGGCGCCTGTGGCTACAATGATATGAGGGGTTCGAATTTCTATGCCGTTGACCTCCACGCTGTAGGGTGATGTGATACGCGCCTCACCCTCGATGACCTCCACCCCGAGCCCCGTATAGCGTTCCACGGAGTCGTGAGGCTCAACCTCTTTGACGACTCTTTGCACCCGTTCCATGATGTTACTGAAGTTGTACTTGACTTCGATGGCATCAAAGCCCCACTCCTGAGCCCTGCGACTCTGGCTCAGGATGCGCGCGCTACGGATCAGCGCCTTGGAAGGCACGCAACCTGTATTCAGGCAGTCACCCCCCATCTTATATTTTTCGATCAGCGTCACCTGCGATTTCACAGCCGCGGCAATATATGCCGAGACCAGTCCCGCGGAACCGCCCCCGATCACCACCAGGTTTTGATCGAATGCCTCCGGTCGTTCCCAATCTTTCAACGCCTTGCGTTGTTTTAACAGTGTGACTATCTTTTTTGCCAGTAACGGAAAGAGCCCCAGCAACACAAAGGATCCGATCAAAGCCGGCGAGAGAATTCCGGATGCCGAATCGAGGGTGGCAAGCTGTGTACCCGCATTTACATAGACCACTGTCCCAGCCAACATACCGATCTGGCTGACCCAATAGAAGGTCCAGGTACGGATAGGCGTCAAACCCATCAACAGATTGATCACGAAAAAAGGAAAAATCGGCACCAACCTCAGGGTAAAGAGATAGAAGGCACCATCCTTCCGCATGCCCTCATTGATCGCCTTTAAACGGTCTCCATAACGATTCTGAACCGTATCCTTAAGCAGAAAACGGGCTATCAGAAAAGCAAGCGTGGCGCCGATAGTGGAGGCAAAGGAAACCAATACCAAGCCCCACAACAAACCGAAAACCGCACCTATTGCCAAAGTCATGACGGCCGCACCGGGAAGTGACAGCGCAGTAACCGCCACATAAACGATAAAGAAAACCACCGTGGCCAGTAATGGGTTTGAATCCTTCCACGAGATGATTCCGTCTCGTTGGGATTTCAGATAGTCGAGCGTCAGGACCTTGTCCAGATCAAACAGAAAAAAGGCGAACACCAGCAGTGCCACTACGAGCAGGACGATCAGTTTACGGGGATTCATGGGCTTGTACCTTACTAAACAATATGCATTTTTTTTGATCTACGCTCTATCCTAGCAGATGGATTCAAAAGGGTTTGTAGAGGATTTCAACAAACCTACAACGAGCAACTACAAAAAATCGCTTATCCGCAGGGGTAAGGCAGACCAGTCTAAACCGTAGTGGGAAAGTGAGCCGGCTAAAACCGCAAACTTACAATGCGGGGAAATGAATAGATGGATCAAGGAAGCGCTGAGCAAATCCGATCGAGTCAGAATATGAACGAATCTTCCTTGATCAAGGCGTCAATTGCATATGCATGTCGGCCAAATACCATGACCGATAAAAATAGAGGTGGCGTTTTTCAGCCGCAAGACAACCGTCCATGACTTATTAAGAGCTTCTTTGGTTATTGTAGTGAAACCGGTTGTTCCAGAACCGACTTCAATGGAGCCACTTCATCCGAAACAGCGCTTTTATTGGCCACATCACTATAGGCCTGGTGGAGTTTTTCACCATCTTCTGCAGTCTCGGGTAAGGCTATGCCGAGATGCGTCTTCAGCTTATTGACTCCTACAATCAGACGGTATTGGGAGAATATGTGATCATACCAGGTCTTGGCTTTCTCTCTTTTAGCCTCATACAGCTCATTCTCAGAATCCAGCAAATCGAGCAATGAGCGCTTACCGAGGTTAAACTGCCAGGCATAGGCATCACGGGTCTTTTCACTGGCAAGCACATGTTCCTGTTGAAAAACCAGTTGCTTTTGAGTGACATCATAGGCCGACCACGACAACCTGACGCTTTCCACAACCTGGCGATAGGTGTTGTTGCGGATCTCTTTGGCTTCATTGACCAAATGGGCATTTTGCCTGTTACGCGCCCGGTCCTTACCGCCGGCAAACAGATTGTAACGCATCCGAAGCATTGCCGTGACATCGTCATCACGCCCTTCCACGCCATCCAGGTCGTCACCGTACCTTGCCCCGAGTTCAAGATCCAGGCGCGGATAGTGAGCACTTTTGGATGCCTTGTACTGAGCCGCCGCGGCAGTCACGTCAGCATTCGCTGATTTCAATGTCGGGTGATTTTCAAGTGCAAGCTGTATGGCCGCATCCTGATTTTGCGGCAGAATCTCATTCACTGCAGCTATGGGTTCGAGCGCTTTCGGCAACAGCCCTACCACACGTAGAAAGTTTGTCTCCGCGTCTTTGAGATTCACTTCGTCCGATAGCATATTTGCCGAGGCAGAGGCACGTCGGCCTGTAATCTGCGCCAGGTCAGAGGTTCTGCCGACACCGGAATTGCTTCTCAGCTCCACCTGATCGTAGATTCTTGCATGGGCCTGCAGATTTTCCGATGAAAGCGCCATCAGATCCCGATGCAGAAGGACTTGTATATAGGTATCCACAGCTTTAAGTCCAAGTTTTTCACTGGCGCTCTCAAGCACTCTTCGCTGTGCTTCTACCCTGGCATTCTGACGATCCACCTCACTTTGAGTGGCAAATCCGTCAAACAACATCTGGTTCAGCGTCAAACTGGCCTCTTTCCGAGTCAGAGAGCGATAGTCATCACCGCTGGCCCGGGTCGTATTATTGTCAGTCCGCTCATAACCTGCTGCCGCGTTCAGGTCGATAGACGGCATATAACCAGATTTTGCTTGATCCAACTCTTCAAGACGGGATAGATGCTGGTTGGATTCCACCAGCACCTCAGGATTGGTTATGATTGCATGCTCCACCGCTGTACGCAGATCCAAAGCATATGCAGGACTGAAAAGAATAAAAACCAGGGCTGCGATACTAGACTTCACTAACACTTTGCCAACCATATGTTACGTTAAATTTACAATCACTTTTTAATTATCCTGATTACTCATGAGGCTCAGCTATTGAGCCTGTGGTGCAAGCATAATGGAACCTACTGAATAAAAGAGGATTTCATCATGCCGAGAAATACTATTCAATTTCAAAAAGGTCTTGGTTTGCACGATTTTCTGGAACAATATGGGACCGAGGATCAGTGTCGACAGGCATTGTATGATTTGCGCTGGCCGACGGGCTATGTCTGCCCTGAGTGCGGCAACACAACAGGCTGTGAACTCAAAAAGCGTCAGATATATCAATGTCACAAGTGCCATCATCAGACTTCCCTGACCGCCGGCAGCATCTTCCATGGCACCAAGCTGCCGCTGAGAACGTGGTTTCTTGCGATCTATCTGTTGACCCAACGCAAGAAAAGTATCTCGGCGCTGCAACTTTCCCGCGAAATCGGGGTGAACTACAATACGGCCTGGCGACTCAAGCATAAGTTGATGCAGGTGATGATGGAACGTGAGCGTGGAAAAAAACTGGCCGGTCGCATCGAATTGGATGATGCTTATCTCGGAGGCGAGCAAGCCGGTAAGCGTGGTCGTGGGTCGCGCAACAAAATCCCTTTCGTAGCTGCTGTTGAGACGACGCGGGACGGCAGGCCCATGAAAATTCAACTGCGTCGTGTAAGGGGCTTCCGCAAACGTGAAATCGCCCGCTACGCCCGCTCCTGCTTGATGCCTGGCAGCGAAGTCTTTACCGATGGGCTTTGGTGCTTTAGTGGCGTGACAACCGCTGATTGCCATCATAACCCCATGGTGACGGGTGGTGGGCGCCAAAGTGTCCAGTATTCGTGCTTCAAATGGGTAAACACGATGTTGGGTAATGTCAAAAACAGTCTGTTGGGTACTTTTCATGCGATTCGAGATAAACATGTGTCGCGTTATCTTGCTGAGTTCGAATATCGGTTTAACCGCCGTTTCGATTTACCCGCCATGATTGAACGATTGCTTTTTGCCGCTCTTCGCACTCCACCTATGCCATATCGCCTCTTGAGAATGGCTGAGGTTTAGGGGTAATCAGGTTAATTATTGTGAACCAGTTAGCATTCAATAGCGGCATATTAGCAGCTAACTTAAACGCTAGATTATAGGTATACCCATTGCGTGAAGCATGTGGCGGCTGCGCAATCAACTATCTTCATCAATCGATCCCTTTCGACTGTAAAACACCCAAACATCGATTGCGCGAATCAGCGCACCATGTAGTATTTTTTAATTTAAATACAATCAGTTGCAATAACTCATTCAATCTACATATACGCATATCAATTATCAATCTGCGCGCTGTAAAACTATGTGAATTTTGATTTTCGCACCCGACTACCCTCACCACAAAAAAAGGGCCCGCTTGGGGCCCTTAACTGCATCTATCCGATTCAGCCGCGATGGGTCAAACAATCGTCACATTCACCTGATCTTCTATCAACAGGGTTACGCTATCATCCGTATTGAGATACTCGGTAAAGGTGTGACCGTTTTGGGTGACTGTATTTCCGGACTCGTGCCAATCGCTCGTCAGTTCCACACTGTCAGAGGTATCACCCATAATCTCCAGCAGATTGTCATCGTCAGTCATTGTCAACACATCAGACACACTCAGATTCAAGATGTCGTGATTGCCTACCGTGAGATCTATCCTCTCTATGTTTCTGATATTGGATATGCTACTGAAGTCAAGGTCATCGTTATCAGGTGCTATGAGTGTGTCGAAACCGGCATTTCCGTTGATCAGACTATCGGCTGAATCGAAGATCAGCGCATCATTTCCACCGCCGCCGCGTAATTGGTCACTCCCAGACCCACCGTCAAGAACATCATCACCGCCACGACCCCGCAAGATATCATTCCCTTCATATCCAGATAGATATTCATCTGCAGCAGTACCTCTCAGGATATCAGCGATTGCCGATCCATCGATACTTTGGTAACCGCCGATTGTTATGGTCAGCGTCGCACTGGAAACATCGCCATCCTCATCCGTAATCGAATAGCTGAAAGTATCAGTAATCGTATCCCCGGGGGCCAAATCATCTTTGGTATCACGGTTCAATTGGAAGGAGTAGGCACCGCTGGAGTTGACCGTCAGATTGCCATATGGGCTTGATGTATCACCCCAGATCACATTGGATACGGATCCATCACCGCCTGTTATGTTTGACACGCTCCCCGTAACCACGGGAAGAGTATCGGTGGAGACGATACTCCCCATGATCTCAAACGGATTCACCGCCTGTTCGTCTGTTCGAATGGTGGATACGATCTGACCATTGGTATCCATGAATCCATCCACCCTGACCTCATACTGCTGACCGCCAATGGAAAACGTCACCGCTTGAGCGGGCAGCGTTATGATATCTCTTGGGTCAGCACCATCATTTGGTGTCTCATTATGATCCATCAAGACATCGAACTGCACTGTAGTTGGGATACCATTGACCACCACATCCATTTCAATGGTAAGAGTAACCTGATCCAGTGTGGATGAGTCGGCATATATAGGCCAGTTATTGTGTGAGAAGTCTGCCAGCTTGAATGATTCGCCTATCTGCACGCTTTGGCTACCGCCGGCATAAACCGGGTTGTCTACCAAGATACACCCTGATTGGGATCCGCCTTGTGGAACACGGCCCCATAACAGATCGTCAACAAAGCTGTCTGCATCTGTATCTTGTTGGGTTACATCGCCAGTACCATTGATGAATATAGGGTTGGTCCAGCCAGCAGCGAGATTTTGTATTCCCAGCGAGTCAACTCCGATATACATATTGGCGGAAATATTACCTGCTTTTGGCGCATCATCTTCAATCTGAACAGTAAGCGGTGCAGACGCACTATCCGTACCATCGTCTACAGTAACATCCACATCGAATGAAATAACATCTTCCTGGCCGACAACCGGATGATCCACCCTATCCGATAGGGTAACAGTATAATTTCCAGACTGATCTATGGATATGCGCACAACTTCTGAACCACCAGCAGAACCTATGAGCGTATCAGTCCCATCACCCGTCCAGGTTATGGGCTGACCATAAGATGTCATAGCGACGCCAGGCTCTGCCAATGACACGGTCAAGGTATCACCTTCAGGATCACTTACAGACATACTGCCGCTGTCAGTGACACTATCTGTTGTATCAGTTGGTGTGCCTGTGTTATCAGGCATACCGTTAACCAGACCCTCTTCAGAAACTGCAGCTGTTGCAGGAGTTATTTCAGGAAGATCATTCACTTCATTAACAGTAACCGTCACAGTAGCGGTATCAGTGCCACCGTTGCCGTCGTCGATGGTATAAGTGAAGGTGTCGGTGCCGTTGAAGTCCGGGTCCGGCGTGTAAACAGGGTTGCCTGATACCGGATCGATGACAACCGAGCCATTGCTACCTTGGGTAACCGCTGTCACGGTCAGCGTATCGCCATCTGGATCGCTGTCGTTCGGTAAAACATCGACAGTGACAGAAACATCCTCATCTGTATCTATAGCGTCATCCACAGCCACAGGGGCATCATTCACCGCACCCACTGTTACGGTCACAGTGGCAGTGTCAGTACCACCATTGCCATCGTCGATGGTGTAGGTAAAGGTATCGGTGCCATTAAAGTCTGGGTCAGGCGTGTAAACAGGGTTACCACTGACCGGATCAATGGCGACACTACCGTTGGTGCCTTGAGTGACCGCAGTCACGGTCAGGGTGTCACCATCCGGGTCGCTGTCATTCGGCAGCACGTCAACGGTGACCGGGGTATCCTCGTTCGTACCAACCGTATCGTCGGTGGCGATCGGTGCGTCATTCACCGCACCTACTGTTACGGTCACCGTGGCAGTGTCAGTCCCACCGTTGCCATCATCGATGGTGTAGGTAAAGGTATCGGTGCCATTAAAGTCCGGGTCAGGTGTGTAAACTGGGTTACCACTGACCGGATCAATGGCGACACTACCGTTGGTGCCTTGAGTGACCGCAGTCACGGTCAGGGTGTCACCATCAGGATCACTGTCGTTCGGCAGCACATCGACTGTGACGGGAACATCCTCATCCGTTCCGATGCTGTCATCCACAGCCACAGGGGCGTCATTCACAGCATCCACGGTCACAGTGACGGTTGCTGTATCGGTACCACCATTGCCATCATCGATAGTGTAGGTGAAGGTATCCGTACCATTGAAGTCTGGATTCGGCGTATAGATCGGATTGCCACTGACTGGATCAATCGTCACCGTACCATTTGTTCCCTGGGTCACAGTGGTGACCGTCAGGCTATCACCATCCGGATCACTGTCGTTCGGCAGCACATCGACTGTGACGGGAACATCCTCATCCGTACCGATGCTGTCATCCACAGCCACAGGGGCGTCATTCACCGCACCCACGGTCACAGTGACGGTTGCTGTATCGGTACCACCATTGCCATCATCGATAGTGTAGGTGAAGGTGTCCGTGCCATTGAAGTCTGGATTCGGCGTATAGACCGGATTGCCACTGACCGGATCAATGGCAACACTACCGTTGGTTCCCTGAGTCACGGTTGTGACAGTGAGGGTATCACCATCCGGGTCGCTGTCATTCGGCAGCACGTCAACGGTGACCGGGGTATCCTCGTTCGTACCCACCGTATCGTCGGTGGCAATCGGCGGATCATTCACCGCACCCACAGTAACCGTCACGGTCGCTGTGTCAGTACCACCATTGCCATCATCGATGGTGTAGGTGAAGGTGTCAGTGCCATTGAAGTCTGGATTCGGCGTATAGATCGGATTGCCACTGACTGGATCAATCGTCACCGTACCATTTGTTCCCTGGGTCACAGCGGTGACCGTCAGCACATCACCATCCGGATCACTGTCGTTTGGTAAAACATCTACCGTAACAGGCGTATCTTCGTTGGTGCCTACCGCATCATCAGTGGCGATCGGTGCATCATTTACAGCACCCACAGTAACCGTCACGGTCGCGGTATCGGCCCCACCGTTGCCATCATCAATGGTATAGGTGAAGGTGTCAGTGCCATTGAAGTCTGGATTCGGCGTATAGATCGGATTGCCACTGACTGGATCAATCGTCACCGTACCATTTGTTCCCTGGGTCACAGCGGTGACCGTCAGCACATCACCATCCGGATCACTGTCGTTTGGTAAAACATCAACCGTAACAGGCGTATCTTCGTTGGTGCCTACCGCATCATCAGTGGCGATCGGTGCATCATTTACAGCACCCACGGTTACTGTCACCGTGGCGGTATCGGTGCCACCATTGCCATCATCGATGGTGTAGGTGAAGGTGTCGGTGCCGTTGAAGTCTGGATTCGGCGTATAGATCGGATTGCCACTGACTGGATCAATCGTCACCGTACCATTTGTTCCCTGGGTCACAGCGGTGACCGTCAGCACATCACCATCCGGGTCGCTGTCATTGGGTAAGACATCCACTGTTACCGGTGTATCCTCGTTCGTACCCACCACATCGTCGGTGGCGATCGGTGCATCATTCACCGCACCCACGGTTACTGTCACCGTGGCAGTATCAGTACCACCATTGCCATCATCGATGGTGTAGGTAAAGGTATCCGTACCGATAAAATTCGTGTTTGGTGTATAAACCGGGTTGCCACTGATTGGATCTATGGTAACCGAACCATTTGAACCCTGGGTTATGGCGATAACTGACAGCGCATCACCATCCGGATCACTGTCGTTTGGCAATACATCTACCACCACCGGGGTGTCTTCGTTGGTACCCACCGCATCATCGGTGGCGATCGGTGCATCATTTACGGCACCCACGGTTACTGTCACCGTGGCGGTATCGGTGCCACCATTACCATCGTCGATGGTGTAGGTGAAGATATCCGTGCCATTGAAATCCGCATTCGGGGTATAGACCGGATTGCCACTGACCGGATCAATGGCAACACTACCGTTGGCGCCCTGAGTCACGGTGGTGACAGTGAGGGTATCACCGTCCGGATCGCTGTCATTGGGCAGTACGTCAACGGTGACCGGGGTATCCTCGTTCGTACCCACCGTATCGTCGGTGGCAATCGGCGGATCATTCACCGCACCCACAGTAACCGTCACGGTCGCTGTGTCAGTCCCACCATTGCCGTCGTCGATGGTGTAGGTAAAGGTATCGGTACCATTGGCAACACTACCGTTGGTTCCCTGAGTCACGGTTGTGACAGTGAGGGTATCACCATCCGGGTCGCTGTCATTCGGCAGCACGTCAACGGTGACCGGGGTATCCTCGTTCGTACCCACCGTATCGTCGGTGGCAATCGGCGGATCATTCACCGCACCCACAGTAACCGTCACGGTCGCTGTGTCAGTACCACCATTGCCATCATCGATGGTGTAGGTAAAGGTGTCAGTGCCATTGAAGTCTGGATTCGGCGTATAGATCGGATTGCCACTGACTGGATCAATCGTCACCGTACCATTTGTTCCCTGGGTCACAGCGGTGACCGTCAGCACATCACCATCCGGATCACTGTCGTTTGGTAAAACATCTACCGTAACAGGCGTATCTTCGTTGGTGCCTACCGCATCATCAGTGGCGATCGGTGCATCATTTACAGCACCCACAGTAACCGTCACGGTCGCGGTATCGGCCCCACCGTTGCCATCATCAATGGTATAGGTGAAGGTGTCAGTGCCATTGAAGTCTGGATTCGGCGTATAGATCGGATTGCCACTGACTGGATCAATCGTCACCGTACCATTTGTTCCCTGGGTCACAGCGGTGACCGTCAGAGTATCACCATCCGGATCACTGTCGTTTGGTAAAACATCAACCGTAACAGGCGTATCTTCGTTGGTGCCTACCGCATCATCAGTGGCGATCGGTGCATCATTTACAGCACCCACGGTTACTGTCACCGTGGCGGTATCGGTGCCACCATTGCCATCATCGATGGTGTAGGTGAAGGTGTCGGTGCCGTTGAAGTCTGGATTCGGCGTATAGATCGGATTGCCACTGACTGGATCAATCGTCACCGTACCATTTGTTCCCTGGGTCACAGCGGTGACCGTCAGCACATCACCATCCGGGTCGCTGTCATTGGGTAAGACATCCACTGTTACCGGTGTATCCTCGTTCGTACCCACCACATCGTCGGTGGCGATCGGTGCATCATTCACCGCACCCACAGTAACCGTCACGGTCGCTGTGTCAGTCCCACCATTGCCGTCGTCGATGGTGTAGGTAAAGGTATCGGTACCATTGAAGTCCGGATCTGGTGTGTAAACAGGATTACCTGTTACAGGATCAATAGATACAGAACCATTGGTTCCCTGAGTCACAGCAGTCACCGTCAGCACATCACCATCCGGATCACTGTCGTTCGGCAGCACATCGACTGTGACGGGAACATCCTCATCCGTTCCGATGCTGTCATCCACAGCAACCGGAGCATCATTCACAGCACCCACAGTTACGGTCACAGTGGCGGTATCGGTGCCACCGTTGCCATCATCGATGGTGTAGGTGAAGGTGTCAGTGCCATTGAAGTCTGGATTCGGCGTATAGATCGGATTGCCACTGACTGGATCAATCGTCACCGTACCATTGGTTCCCTGGGTCACAGCGGTGACCGTCAGCACATCACCATCCGGATCACTGTCGTTTGGTAAAACATCTACCGTAACAGGCGTATCTTCGTTGGTGTCTACCGCATCATCAGTGGCGATCGGTGCATCATTTACCGCACCCACAGTAACCGTCACGGTCGCGGTATCGGCCCCACCGTTGCCATCATCAATGGTATAGGTGAAGGTGTCAGTGCCATTGAGGTCTGGATTCGGCGTATAGATCGGATTGCCACTGACTGGATCAATCGTCACCGTACCATTTGTTCCCTGGGTCACAGTGGTGACCGTCAGGCTATCACCATCCGGATCACTGTCGTTTGGTAAAACATCTACCGTAACAGGCGTATCTTCGTTGGTGTCTACCGCATCATCAGTGGCGATCGGTGCATCATTTACCGCACCCACAGTAACCGTCACGGTCGCGGTATCGGCCCCACCGTAGCCATCATCAATGGTATAGGTGAAGGTGTCAGTGCCATTGAAGTCTGGATTCGGCGTATAGATCGGATTGCCACTGACCGGATCAATCGTCACCGTACCATTTGTTCCCTGGGTCACAGCGGTGACCGTCAGCACATCACCATCCGGGTCGCTGTCATTGGGTAAGACATCCACTGTTACCGGTGTATCCTCGTTCGTACCCACCACATCGTCGGTGGCGATCGGTGCATCATTCACCGCACCCACGGTTACTGTCACCGTGGCAGTATCAGTACCACCATTGCCGTCATCGATGGTGTAGGTAAAGGTATCCGTACCGATAAAATTCGTGTTTGGTGTATAAACCGGGCTGCCACTGATTGGATCTATGGTAACCGAACCATTTGAACCCTGGGTTATGGCGATAACTGACAGCGCATCACCATCCGGATCACTGTCGTTTGGCAATACATCTACCACCACCGGGGTGTCTTCGTTGGTACCCACCGCATCATCGGTGGCGATCGGTGCATCATTTACGGCACCCACGGTTACTGTCACCGTGGCGGTATCGGTGCCACCATTACCATCGTCGATGGTGTAGGTGAAGATATCCGTACCATTGAAATCCGCATTCGGGGTATAGACCGGATTGCCACTGACCGGATCAATGGCAACACTACCGTTGGCGCCCTGAGTCACGGTGGTGACAGTGAGGGTATCACCGTCCGGATCGCTGTCATTGGGCAGTACGTCAACGGTGACCGGGGTATCCTCGTTCGTACCCACCGTATCGTCGGTGGCAATCGGCGGATCATTCACCGCACCCACAGTAACCGTCACGGTCGCTGTGTCAGTCCCACCATTGCCGTCGTCGATGGTGTAGGTAAAGGTATCGGTACCATTGAAGTCCGGATCTGGTGTGTAAACAGGATTACCTGTTACAGGATCAATAGATACAGAACCATTGGTTCCCTGAGTCACAGCAGTCACCGTCAGCACATCACCATCCGGATCACTGTCGTTCGGCAGCACATCGACTGTGACGGGAACATCCTCATCCGTTCCGATGCTGTCATCCACAGCAACCGGAGCATCATTCACAGCACCCACAGTTACGGTCACAGTGGCGGTATCGGTGCCACCGTTGCCATCATCGATGGTGTAGGTGAAGGTGTCAGTGCCATTGAAGTCTGGATTCGGCGTATAGATCGGATTGCCACTGACTGGATCAATCGTCACCGTACCATTGGTTCCCTGGGTCACAGCGGTGACCGTCAGCACATCACCATCCGGATCACTGTCGTTTGGTAAAACATCTACCGTAACAGGCGTATCTTCGTTGGTGTCTACCGCATCATCAGTGGCGATCGGTGCATCATTTACCGCACCCACAGTAACCGTCACGGTCGCGGTATCGGCCCCACCGTTGCCATCATCAATGGTATAGGTGAAGGTGTCAGTGCCATTGAGGTCTGGATTCGGCGTATAGATCGGATTGCCACTGACTGGATCAATCGTCACCGTACCATTTGTTCCCTGGGTCACAGTGGTGACCGTCAGGCTATCACCATCCGGATCACTGTCGTTTGGTAAAACATCTACCGTAACAGGCGTATCTTCGTTGGTGTCTACCGCATCATCAGTGGCGATCGGTGCATCATTTACCGCACCCACAGTAACCGTCACGGTCGCGGTATCGGCCCCACCGTTGCCATCATCAATGGTATAGGTGAAGGTGTCAGTGCCATTGAAGTCTGGATTCGGCGTATAGATCGGATTGCCACTGACTGGATCAATCGTCACCGTACCATTTGTTCCCTGGGTCACAGCGGTGACCGTCAGCACATCACCATCCGGGTCGCTGTCATTGGGTAAGACATCCACTGTTACCGGTGTATCCTCGTTCGTACCCACCACATCGTCGGTGGCGATCGGTGCATCATTCACCGCACCCACGGTTACTGTCACCGTGGCAGTATCAGTACCACCATTGCCATCATCGATGGTGTAGGTAAAGGTATCCGTACCGATAAAATTCGTGTTTGGTGTATAAACCGGGTTGCCACTGATTGGATCTATGGTAACCGAACCATTTGAACCCTGGGTTATGGCGATAACTGACAGCGCATCACCATCCGGATCACTGTCGTTTGGCAATACATCTACCACCACCGGGGTGTCTTCGTTGGTACCCACCGCATCATCGGTGGCGATCGGTGCATCATTTACGGCACCCACGGTTACTGTCACCGTGGCGGTATCGGTGCCACCATTACCATCGTCGATGGTGTAGGTGAAGATATCCGTGCCATTGAAATCCGCATTCGGGGTATAGACCGGATTGCCACTGACCGGATCAATGGCAACACTACCGTTGGCGCCCTGAGTCACGGTGGTGACAGTGAGGGTATCACCGTCCGGATCGCTGTCATTCGGCAGTACGTCAACGGTGACCGGTGTATCCTCGTTAGTGCCCACAGCATCGTCGACTGCGACCGGCGCATCGTTTACACCACCTACAGTTACAGTCACCATCGCTGTATCCGTACCACCATTGCCATCTGTAATTGTGTAGGAAAAAGTATCGATTCCTGTAAAAGCCGGGGCTGGAGTATAAACAGGATTACCGGTAACCGGATCAATAGTGACTGATCCGTTAGTCCCCTGGGTGACCAAGGTGATGCTCAGCACATCTCCTTCAGGATCTGAATCATTTGTGAGTACATCAATAGTGATTGGAGTATTCTCACTTGTACTCGCGCTGTCGCCAATGGCAACAGGCCCATCATTTACACCTGCCACTGCAATCATTACTGTGGCTGTATCAACCCCCCCATTTCCGTCACTGACTGTATATGTAAAAGAGTCTGTCCCAGTAAAACCGGCATCAGGCGTATATTGATATGAGCCATTCGAATTTTGGACCAGAGTACCATTGGATGGCTGCGTGTTGCCGGTAACCAGGAGCCGGTCTCCCTCTGGATCTGAGTCATTCCCAAGCACAAAAATTCCTACCGGGGTATTCTCCTGAGTTGCGACTATGTCATTTTCAGCATTGGGTGGATCATTTACGGGTATAACGTGAACTATGGAGACTGCGGTATCGCTATTGCCATCGCCGTCATTCAATGTAATGTTGATGATACGATCAACAGTTTGTGGATAGTCACTGGTATTAACAAAATGAATTGCTTGAAGGGCTTGTTCATAATCCGCAAGACTTGCTGTACCCGTTAATATTACAGAGGCTTCATCAACTGTTGCTGTAATACCAATCGGCAGACCGCGCACAATCAACTGATCAAATGACTGATGATTGGTTAATACTATGGTTGCACTCTCGATATTTGCATCATCAACATCCGTAATAACGACATCTTCGTCTACAATCGATACTGCCGATCCGTCCTCAATAAAGGTTGTTTCATAACCGTTTCCGGCCGCACTGCTGTTATCAGCATCCAGATCGATTGCCGCAACATCGTTTACACCAATGACTTCAATGTGGGCAACCGCAATATCACTATTGAATTCTCCGTCATTTACCGTAACTCGTATCAGACGAGTCTCAACAGACGGATTTTGACTTGTATTCTCAAAGGTAACAGCTTGTATGGCGCTCTGATAGTCTGCCAAAGAAGCTTCACCGCTGATTGTGATGGTATGGCCATCGACCACTGCCGACAGGCCTGCCGGCATATTGCCAACTGCCAGCACATCGCCCGATTGGGGATTGGTCAGCGTTACTGTTGCACTTTGTAATGTCTCATTATCGACATCCGATACAGAGGCATCTAAATCTGCAATCGAGATTGCAGCATCACCTTCGGTGAAGGTTGTCAGGTAATCATAACCACTGTCAGTCGAATCATTACTATCGAGGTCTACAACTGGGGGATCATTGACTGCTTGAACTGTGATAGTTGTGACAGCCGTGTTACTGTCGAACTCACCATCATTGACTGTCACTTCGATAATTCGAGGTGTTTCGTCAGGGTTTTCTGTGGTGTTGATAAACCCAGTATCGCGTATCGCCTGGGCATACACTTGCGGAGTTGCAGTTCCACTCAACAATACAGTGATGACTCCGGGCACACTGCTGTCCACCTCAACATTCAAACCGGTAATCGCTGAAACATCCAACTGATCACCAAACTGAGCATTCGTCAGTACGATTCTCGCACTTTCCAGTATCGTGCCATCCGGATTGGAGACCTGGATATCCGCATCTGCGATGGGCAAAGGATCGCCATTCTCCGTAAAGTGGCTGAGATAACCGACACCTACCTGTGAATCGTCGTCACCATCCAGGTCAATGGTGGGCAGAAGGTTAATAATCGTTGACGACTCATCGGATTCGGTAAAACTGACTGCCAATCCTTCAGTTTCAAATCCGCTCTCGGGTGTTGTCTGAGCACCTGTCCGCTCAATGGTGACAAAACTTGACCCTTCGTTGCCTGCAGGAGATTCACCAGGACCGGCAGCCGGTGCTTCTTGAATGGCTGTTGGGTCTTCACCCAACAGGATTGCCTGTTGAATTGCATCGATTGACGGTGCATATTCCGATCCATCCTCGGGAGTGGTTGTCTGGTAGACGTCGGCATCGAGCAGGCCCTGTGAATTACGGCCCAAGGTCAGGTTGCCACCGTCATTGAAAACAATCTCGATACTTCCGAGCTCACCTGTCGCGATCTGCTCATCGGCAAAGACAAGGTCGCCGACCTGGAGAATTCTGGTAACGCCATCACTGCCGGTTGCCTTCACTTCGCCAATTACCTGGCGAACGAAACCAATAACCTGCCCGGTTGTCTGGGTTGCTTGTGTAGCCATCTTTGCCTCTACGATTCAGATCAATTTAGTTTGCTGTGAGGATCAGGCAGATACACCTGGTCACCCTATCGGGGATAATTTTCGTAAAAAATCATCAGCTCGCCTATTGTACCTTGGTACAATATGTATCATTTTGATTTAATAGAATATTTTTTGAGATTTATAGAAGCCGCGATCAACTGTTGATCAACAGGCCAAGCTGGAGGCGATCTTTAGTCGATGTTTTCCTAAAAATAGAGCTGAGATGGGCTTTGACAGTTCTTTCAGTGATGTCGAGTTTTTTGGCAATCACCTTGTTACTATCTCCGGAACCTACTAGTTGCGCTATCTCGCGCTCACGATCAGTTAGCTTCGACAGTGTTGATTCTATATCCGGTTCCCTTGCCTGATCTTCACTCTTGGGCGGACTTGCCGCGCTTAACCTGCTCATCAGTTTGAATAACAGGCTTCGTCCCACCCATACTTCCCCCCATCCGCACCAACTCAACAGCCTTGACCAGAAGCGCCTTGGAGATATAGCGATTGCAGTACCCTTTGACACCATATGAGATCAGGTAGAGCCCTTCCTCATCATTTGGCATGGCTGAGAGAATAATAAAGGCGACATCTGTAAATCGCTGGCAGAGCGACTGTGGAATTTCCCGGTAGTCCTTGTTGAACAACTCCAGATCAACGAGCACTACGCCGGTCTGGAAAGTTTTCAGGTTGCTGATCAGCATTTCGCGGGACGATACGGCCGTCAATTCTCCCACCTCGCTCAGTGATTCATGCCAGCGTTTCGCGATACCTTCATCCGAGCTGCAAAGCAGAATCTTATTGGTGATGGGAATGACCTTTTGTTGTAAATCGCTGCTCACATCAGCTTTGCGATTTTCATTCCCATCTGAACCAATACCGGTAATCTCGTCAGTATTAGGATTGATCGATAATTGCATCACCTTATCGTTCTCTCAGTGCCCTGCCTTTCGCGCGCAATAGTGGTTTGAAAAGATATTCGAGAACACTCTTTTTCCCGGTAAGAATATCGACCTCTGCCTGCATTCCGGGGATGATCGGCAATGCCTTCTCCTGGGTACCCAGGTCTGTTTTATCGGTTCTTACCCGTACAAGATAAAAACTCTCCTGTTCATGCTCCTCCTTGATAGTATCGGCACTGATATGCTCAACTTTACCGGTAAGCGCCCCATAGACGGCAAAGTCATAGGCTGTCAGTTTTACAATCGCTTTCTGGCCCGGGCGCAGAAATGCAATGTCTTTTGGACCGACCTTCGCCTCAACGAGCAGGGAATCGTCCAATGGCACAATTTCCATCAATTCCATACCAGGCTGTATGACGCCACCCAGGGTGTTGATCATGACCTGTTTGACCGTCCCCTTCACAGGTGAACGGACTGCGGTACGGGTCACCCTGTCTTCCAGCGCTACGCTGGTCTCCTTAAGTTTAGCGAGTTCCGCAAGTACATCATTCAGTTCGGCATGCGCTTCATTTTTGAAACGAATCAAAATCTCAGAGACCTTCTGTTCTGCCTCTTCGAGGCGGGATTTCATACGAGGGATAGTCAATTTAGTTGTCTCGAGTTCCCCTTCCAGTTCGCTGACCTCCCTTTCAAGCCGCAGGATTTCAACTTCAGAAATGGCGCCTGCTTGCAGGAGTGGTTTTGACAAGTCCAACTCTCTGGTTACTAATGACAGATTCCGTTTCAATCTTACGCTTTTTACCTCAAGGCCTCTTATCTCCTGGTTAATCTGTTCAACCTGCTTGGACAGAATTGAACGGTTGGTCTGCAACTCTTTCTGCCGTGAATTGAACAGGCCCTGCTCCTGATCTACCAACGTTGGATACTTTTCAGCCATATCCAACGGCGCCTCAAATGCCTTATTGCCGGTCTCCGCCTGTAGCCTGGTGGCTTTGGCTTTCAGCGCCCAGAACTGTAATTGTGTTTCCCTCAAGGAAGAGGAGAATCGTGTGTCATCTATCTGTAGCAGGACCTGCCCCTGCTCAACAGTATCTCCATCCTGTACGTATAATGCAGAAAGTATTCCCCCCTCTAGATTCTGAATGACCTGTATCTGACTGGAGGGTATTACCTTGCCGACTCCCCTTGTCACCTCGTCCAACTCGGCCCAGCTGGCCCAAACGATAGCCAAAATGACTATCAAAAACACCACCCACAGAATAGTCCGCCCACCCCGAGGGGCCTGCACCAGCAGTGCGACAGTCTTATCCTCCATGAAATCGTTGTCGCCATTGCCTGGTTTTCCAGACTCAAACGACAAAGGAGCTGCCTGTCTTTCGACTTCTATTGTTTGAGACTCAGTGTCCATCATTCAATTCAAGTGTCTCGGCATCTGAACTTTCGCCATTCATTTAGATACCTCTGCCGGCTTGGCGGAATTGCCACTCCGGCTCTGTTTCAAGGCTTCAAGCACCTGCGCTTTAGGGCCGTCGGCAATCACCCTGCCCCCATCGATAACGATCAGTCGATCCACCAGTTCGAGCAATGATGAACGATGGGTCACCAGAATCAAGGTCTTATCCTCTGCATACTTGTAAAGTTGGCGTTTCAGGATCGCCTCGGTGCTGTTATCCATCGAATTGCTGGGCTCATCCAACATCAGTACGGGGGGATCGAGTAAAAGAGCTCGTGCTATGGCTATGGCCTGACGCTGTCCTCCTGAAAGGTGTTCGCCCCGCTCTCCCACTTGCATATCGAAACCATGTGGGTGCTGATTGACAAAATCCATCACACCGGCAATTTGCGCCACTTGTAGAATATCGTTGTCATCCGCGTAGGGTGCCCCTAGAACAATATTGTCCCTGACACTGCCGTAAAAGAGCATAATGTCCTGAGGTACGTAACCGATACTGCGCCGGAGATCTGCAGGATCTACCTGTCTTAGATCAGCCCCATCAACACGCACTGCACCGGAATCAGGATCGTAAAGCCCCTGCATAAGCTTTTCGATCGTGGTCTTCCCGGAACCCACCTTACCGATAATGGCGACCTTCTCGCCGGACGAAATCGACATGGAGACATTTCTCAATGTCGTCTTTTCCTCACCGGGATAGGTGAATGTGACATCATCCAGTTCAATATCACCCTGGAATTGCTCACGGCTGAGAAATGTTTTCCCCTCCGGTCGTTCAACTGGCAGTTCCATCACACTGTTGAGACTTCCGAGCGCGGTCTTAGCCTGGTAGTAACGCACGGCAAGATTAGCCACCTGCGCCATTGGAGCCAGGGCTCGTCCCACCAAAATCACTCCGGCTATCAAGGCCCCCATGCTGAGCTCTCCCTCAGCAATCAGATAGACTCCGAGGACCACTATTCCCACCTGTGACATCTGCTGAAAGAAAGTTGCCACATTGGAAACCGATGCAGACAGCAAACGTGAACGAACCCCCCACTGTGCGATGTGGCCAGTCAGCTGTTCCCATTTTCGCTGCACTTCACTCTCGGCACCAAGATGCTTGATGGTTTCGACTGCGGTCAAGGATTCGATCAATGTCGCTCCCTTTTGTGCCGATGCACGATACGTGGCTTCAACCGACCGCCTGAGTGGTGACTGGATCAATATCCCGTACAGAATCACGATTGGAATACAGACGACAGGTACGTATGCCAATGGCCCGCCAATAAACCAGATAACCAGGATAAACAATAAAACAAAGGGTAGATCGACCAGGGTCACAACAGTAGCCGATGTGATGAAATCCCGGATACTTTCAAACTCACGCAGATTATTGGCGAATGCACCAACAGAAGGTGGACGCGCCGCCATTTTAATACCGAGAACACGCTCGAACAGCATGGAAGAAAGCAAAATATCCGACTTTTTACCGGCAACGTCAATAAAGTAACCACGCAGGCTCCGCATAATCACATCAAAGGAATAGACTATAAAGATACCAATCACCAACACCCATAGCGTCTCAATTGCATTATTCGGCACCACCCGGTCATAGACATTCATGATAAACAGGGGACTTGCCAAGGCGAACAAATTGATAAGTAGTGACGAGACAAGCACGTCTCTGTAGATTCGCCATGATTTTACCAATGTTCCCCAAAACCAATGGCGGGTGCTCAGTCTCAAAACCTCTGGAGTCCGGTCATCAAAGCGATGTTCCAAGCGGATAAAGATTGCATATCCTGAGTACTGTCGCTCAAGGTCATCGATGGTTATCTGATGCGTACCCTCCCCACTCTCAGGTTGCATAATGGTCAATTGATTGCCATCTTCACTACGCTCCATCAAGACACAACTCTGCCTGTTCTTGAGCAACAATACGGCGGGAAGCACCAGGGAACTGATTTTTTGTATGGGACGCCGAACAATCCTTGCACTGAGTTGAGCACGCTGAGCCGCACGCAGGAAAAGCTCAGGCGTCAGGCGATGATTCTCCAGCGGCAATCCGGCACGCAAGGCATCATGTGAGTGAACACGTCCATAATAGCGGGTTAGAAAAACCAGACAATCCAGTAGCGGATCATCAAATGCAGATCCATCTGTGGGGTGTTTCCACTCCTCTGTCACATCCTGTTGCTGTTGTTGTGCTTTAATATCTGACATGGATTGTATCGTGACACTTGCTTTTCAATAGATGACTGCCAGGATCTAAAGAATTACTTGTCGAGGAATCTCTATGTTGTATGCGAAACGTGATAATGATGGCAATATTATCAATCTCTCGGACACCCCTTCTTCTGGCGCCGATGAGGAGGTAAGCGCCACAGATGACGAGGTTATCGGATTTATATTCAACAACAGTTCCACCACTCTTTCGAAAAAGTTACTCTCTGAGACCGATGCTGGGATGATCCGCATCGTCGAGGATCTGATCGCGTTGCTTATTCAGAAAAACCTGATTATGTTCACCGATCTGCCGAATGCCGCCCAGCAAAAAATCTTGATGCGAAACCAGATTCGATCAGTATTTCAATCAGGTGACCCACTTCTCGTCGACGATGACGAGCTCCTTTAATTCCTTAGCGTCACATGAAGTAAATTCTTTAAGTTTCTTGGTGTTGCAGAACAGAGATAGTAATACCCGGTAGTGACGACCACATTGGCTTGCCTAAATAGTAGCCCTGCCCACCCACCAGATTGAGTCGTTGCAGAATTTCCCAAGTCTGTTCCGTCTCCACATTCTCTCCAACCACTTTTATCTCCAGTCCATGCGCAATATAGACCAACGCCTCAATAAAAAACTGGTTCTCGGCACTTGCCTGGAGTTCCCTGAGATAACTGCCATCGATCTTCAGAAAATCAACTTTTATTGTCTTTAAATAGCCGAATGCACTATGGCTACGGCCAAAATGATCAAGGGAGAAGGCTGCTCCATATCGTTTGATCAAATCAATAAATCGACTGACGTTCTCCAGCTGTGCTACAGCACCATATTCCGGCATCTCAAAGATCAAGCGCTGTGAAAGCTCCGAATTTTCACCCAGCTGCCGTTCAAGCCAGGCAAAAAATGAACTGTTTTCCAAACATATAGGAGAGATATTAATGGCATAACAGGTATTATCGTCAACCTCTTTCCGCAAACGTTCAAGAATTTTTACGATCACCACCTTATCGATCTCAGACGTCAAGCCGAGTCTATCCGCATGGGGAATAAACAGGCCTGCAGACAAGAGTTGAGCTTCACCCTGCTCATTCTCCTCCCTGATTCGCACATAGACCTCCTGGTGTAGGATTGTATTGTCTCGACAAGCGAAAACCGGCTGGAATTGCAGGATAAATTTGTCGGCTGCCAACGCGCTTTTTATCGTTGTATGCCAATCGGTCGCCCCCTTGATCCTGGCGTTATCCAATTCACCGGGCATATAGAGATGCCATGAATTTGGCCCCTCGCTTTGCGCGGTGCGGAGTGACATATCCGCTTGCGAGAACAATTCCGAAAGATTCTGAGAACCGTTGAAAGCGGCCAATCCGATATGCCCCACATCCTGGCTGAGCGCATGGCCGGTGTCGGCGAGTCCGGACAGCGCGCTAGACAAGGCCTGGCCCAGCTTGGTTGCCTGGACCACGTCCATGTCTTCGACAAACAGTGCGAAATCACCGCCGTTCAAATGTGCCAGATAACTTTTGTTTAGCGACTTGCTTACCGACCGCAATACCTCGGAGCTCTGTTTCAGCAGTTCATCACCGGCCTGATAGCCATGATTCTCATTTATTTCCTTGAGATTTTTGAGTTCTATCAGCGCCAGTAAACCACTGGAGCACTCCTCTGGCGATGCCAGAAGATTCTTGATGGTGTTGTTGAAAAAACGTTTATTGGTGAGATTGGTAACCGGATTGAGGGACGCCTGGCGGTGCAGGCCCTCGGTCAATCGCTCCAGCCTTTCGATCATCCCCTTGACCTTTGTGGACATCCGATTCATTGCCAGGACGATGCGGCGTAGGTCTAAGGTCCTGGGTAGCCTCTCAATTATGGGAAATTCCCGATTGACGATGGCATTCGCCTGTTGTTCCACCTCTCTTAAAGGCCTGAGCACAAATTGCAGCGAGAGCAAAGCCAAAAGCAGGACCACCAATGCACTGAGCAGAAACCACCTGAAGATCTCGACGCTATTCTGCCACAATTGTCGATGGGCAAAACCGGGATGACTCTGCACGACCACCTTTCCGGCCTGTACCCAACCGGACATCACGATTGCCTCACCTATCGGCGTGCTGAGAGGAAATTGTTCTATAAACCACTCAGGCACGCCCTCGAGTGTGACTGCCAGTTTACGTTCAACCAGGGGCGCCCCTTGCATATCCTGTACTACAACCAGACGATAGTATCCCCGGTCGAAGATCGCGTCGGTCATGGACGTGACCGTGGCAAGATCCTTTTCAGCCATATGCTTTGAAATCGACAGCCCCAGAGATGTTGCCGTGTCCTGTGCGTGGGACTCCAATTGTGACTCGAGATAAGTGCGTGTGTTTTGCACACTGATATAGAAGGTGCCGGCGAACACCAGAACCAACAGCACAGTGATTAAAATTATCAATTGTCGTGATAGCGTCATGAGCCTTTCACCCTATACCCATCGATGATGACAGCATCGATGCCCTATTGTAACCGTAAATTCACATCCATCTCCGTACGTTGATTCTATTTCTTTCAACGCTTTGCCTCCTGCTGCATTCTTTTCTTTACTTCCTGCCATAGACTAAGTCGGGTTGATGAACCCACCTTTTTTCCCCTGCCCAAACTTTTTGCCAGCCATAAACCATCGGCGTTAAAGCTGTATACCGGAGTGAGGTCGAGGCGATTGCCGGCAGACAGCAGTTGAGGATTGATGTTGTCCAACACCTTGGGAATCGAGGATGGTTCGGGATAGTAGGTCAACACCATGTGGGATTGATTCAACTCTACCGATTTGACATACATGATTCGCAGCTTCTCTTCCGCTACACCCATCTCCCTCAGGGTGAAGTATTTGGCGATGGAGTAGTCCTCGCAGTCACCCCCTTTCGCACCAACAATTCCAAGGGTGTTGCCCAATAGTCCTCTTTGCCCCACAGTTCCACATCGGACTGGTATGGGATCTGGTTGAAGAAATCATTGACGCGCCGCAGCTTCTCGAATTCATCGATATCATTGTTCTCCAGCATCAATCGACGCCAGGATGCGACTCGATCCCCCGCCTGATCACCAAAATTTTGTTTCGCCCAGGTAACTGCCTCATCCGTCAAATCGATGCTTTCGGCAAAGGCAATCGCTACTCCCAGCCAGAGTATCGCAGAGATCAGAAAGGCTGGAATCGACCGTTGTCTATGTTCCTTAAAACGCAAATAACCCGTCACCAATACACCTGCATTCCAGCGGTTGGCGGTAGGGTGGCTGTATTCAATCCACTTGAAGGCCACCTCATCCCGGTATTTCCCGAGATACAAGACCTGTTAGCAGGCCCCTGGGAAGACCAGTGAATGACCGGAATTTATCAGGAAGGCTTGTAGAGGTTCTCTCCGAGCCACGACATGAATGACCAGGATTCTCCCTTGGGTACACGCCGGTACTTCTTTATCTTCCATAGGATTATGTCGACTGTTTGGCCGATATCTTGACCAGATGGGCCGGAGATTGCTCCGGCCCAATGAACGGAAAACTACTGCTGGTTGAGACTGGCATGGGCCGCCGCCAATCTGGCTACCGGCACCCTGGGTGCGGAGCAGGAGACGTAGTTGAGCCCGGCACGATGACAAAATGCGATCGAGCTGGGATGCCCTCCATGCTCGCCACAGATGCCGACGCTGAGGTTCTTGTTTTTTTGGCGTCCCCAGTCCACGGCCAGTTGCATGAGCTTGCCCACACCCTTCTCGTCCAGTACTTCGAAGGGATTGTCCTTGAGAATGTCGTTCTGGTTATACATCGGCAGGAACTTGTTCTCGGCATCCTCCCGGGAGAAAGAGAAGGTTGCCTGGGTCAGATCATTGGTGCCGAAGGAGAAGAACTCCGCCTCCTCCACCAGCGAATCGGCCCGCATGCAGGCCCGCACCACTTCAATCATGGTGCCGAAACGGAAGTTGATCTTCTGCCCATATTTCGCCTCAACATCGGCGCGAATCTCATCCACCATGGCTTTGACACGCTTCAATTCCTCGGCGGTACAGACCTGGGGCACCATCATCTGGGGATGCACCTCAAGGTCTTTGGCGGCACACTCCGCAGCCGCTTCAAGAATGGCACGGATCTGCATGCTGTAGATCTCGGGGAATGTGATACCGAGACGGACACCGCGATGGCCCAGCATGGGATTGGTCTCTGTCAGTGTCCGCACCTTGCGCAGCATCGTCTCTTTCTTCTCGATAGCCTGCTCCACCAGGCTCTCATCCACCATATGACGCAGTGAATCGGCCTCCTGCCTGGCAAGTTCCGGGTCCTGCAGCAACATCATGCTGCCGGCGAGCACATTCATGCCGCGCACCGAATTGCGCAGATGGTGCAATTCGTTCAGATCGCTCAACAGCTGTTGCTCAGTGGGCAAGAACTCATGGATGGGGGGATCGAGAAGCCGGATGGTCACCGGTTTGGGCGACATCACTTCGAGAATCTCCTTGAAGTCGCTGCGTTGCATCGGCAGCAGTTTATCCAGGGCGGCCTGGCGCTGAGCAGGCGTCTCAGCAACGATCATCTCGATCACCACCGGCAGGCGGTCGACCGCATTGAACATCCGTTCTGTTCGACACAGACCGATCCCCATGGCGCCATACTTCAATGCCCGGCTTGCATCTGTCGCCGTATCCGCATTCGCCATGACACGCAGATAGGCGGCCTCATCGGCCCACCTCAACAGCCGGTTCAGCTCTTCGGTGAAATCGGGCTCGACCATGGGAATCTGCCCCAGAAAGACGTTACCGCTGCTACCATCGATGGTGATCATGTCGCCCTCGCGGATTACAGTGCCCTTGGCCACAGCCTCCCGGCGCTGCACATCGACACTTATCCCCTCTGCGCCGGCCACGCAGGGCTTACCCATGCCCCGTGCCACCACTGCCGCATGGGAGGTCTTACCGCCACGACTGGTGAGTATCCCCTCCGAGGCGAAGAAACCGTGTATATCCTCAGGCTTGGTCTCTTCCCGCAACAGAATCACTTTCTGTCCCTGCTCTTTACCCATCAATTCAGCCCGGTCAGCGTCGAACACCGCCAATCCGCTGGCTGCACCGGGCGATGCAGGCAGACCCTGAGCCACCGGTTCAGCCTTGTTTTCATTGTTCAACCGGGGATAGAGCATCTGTTCAAGATAGATGGGGTCGATCCGCAGTAACGCCTGCTCCTTGCTGATCAAACCCTCCTCGACCATCTCCACGGAGGTGCGCACCATGGCGGTGGCGTTCATCTTGCCGTTCCGTGTCTGCAGGCAGTACAGGGTGCCGCGTTCGATCGTGAACTCGAAATCCTGCACCTCTTTGTAGTGACTCTCCAGTTTCTGACGCAGCTCCTCGAGCTGTTCCGCCATTTCCGGCATCTCTTCCGCCAGACGGGCAATCGGCTTGGGGGTACGGATACCGGCTACTACATCCTCTCCCTGGGCATTCACCAGATACTCGCCGAACAGCTTGTTCTCTCCGGTACCCGGGTTCCGGGTGAAAGCCACCCCGGTGGCGGAATCATTCCCCCTATTGCCAAACACCATGGTACAGACATTTACTGCCGTGCCGTTGGCCATGTCCGGGGTGATATTGAATTGACGCCGGTAGTCGACGGCACGCTTGCCCATCCAAGAGCCGAAAACTGCCTTGATAGCGATCTCCAGCTGATCATAGGGGTCTTCCGGAAACGGCCGGCCGGTATGCTTTTCGAAGACCTTGAGAAAGCGATCACAGATCTCCTTCAGGTCATCCGCAGAGAGTCCTACGTCCTCGGTGACATGGGCATTCTGTTTGACCGCCTCAAACTCCTCGTCAAAGGCCTCATCCGGCACACCCAGTGCAACCTTGCCGAACAGCTGGATGAATCGGCGATAGGCATCATATCCGAAACGTTGATCCCCTGTCTGTTCGATCACACCCTCGAGGGTATTACTGTTGAGCCCCAGATTGAGAATGGTGTCCATCATACCGGGCATGGACATTGCCGAACCGGAACGCACCGAAACCAACAGGGGGTTTTCCGCATCACCGAACCCTTTGCCCGTGGCTGCCTCCACCTGCTCCATATGGGTGCGCACAACTCTCATCAGATTATCGGGCAGGGTCTTGGACTCATTGGCCAGGTAATCGAGACACGCCGCCGTACTGATCACAAATCCGGGTGGAACATTCAACCCAAACTGTGTCATTTCACAAAGGTTTGCCCCCTTTCCTCCCAACAGTTTTTTGTTCTTGCCATCTCCCTCGTGAAATGCAAAGACATGTCGTTTTTGACTCATTTTCTTGGATATCCTCTATTTATCATCTGAACTGACCCGTACCGAATTCATTCTGAAAATACCGACCAGCTTGTCTGCCGCATGATTTAAACACTGGATAACTACCCACATTCGTACCAAGCAGTATAATACTCCCTTTTTGTTGCCGAACCATTAACGAGATCCATGGAAAAAACCTACGACCCCCACGCCATTGAGCAACGCTGGTACCAGACCTGGGAAGAACGCGGCTATTTCGCCCCAGGCCAGACCGGCAGTGACAGCTACTGCATCATGATTCCACCACCCAATGTCACAGGCAGCCTGCACATGGGACATGGTTTCAACAACACAATCATGGATACGCTGATCCGCTACCACCGTATGAAGGGCGACAAAACCCTGTGGCAGGCGGGCTCCGACCATGCCGGAATCGCCACCCAGATGGTGGTCGAACGCCAGCTGGAGGCGGAGAACAAAAAACGCCACGATCTGGGAAGGGAACAATTCATCGAACGGATCTGGGAATGGAAGGGGGAGTCTGGCGGCAATATTTCCCGCCAACTGCGCAGGCTCGGCTCATCGCTGGATTGGCAGCACGAACGCTTTACCATGGACGAGGGACTCTCCGATGCGGTCAGGGAGGTTTTTATCCGGCTCTATGAGGAGGGCTTGATCTATCGCGGAAAGCGTCTGGTCAACTGGGACCCCAAGTTACACACCGCAGTCTCCGACCTGGAGGTCCTGTCGGAAGAAGAGTATGGCCACATGTGGCATATGCGCTATCCCCTGACAAACGGCCAGGGCCATCTGGTCGTCGCTACAACCCGTCCCGAGACCATGCTCGGCGACTGTGCAGTGGCGGTAAACCCCAGTGACGAACGCTATAAACACCTGATCGGTGAACTGCTCGAACTGCCCCTTACCGGGCGCCGCATCCCAATCATCGCCGACGAAGAACATGTGGATCCGGAGTTCGGTACGGGCTGCGTCAAAATCACCCCCGCCCACGACTTCAATGACTACGCGGTCTGGCAGCGCCACCGGGATGAGATCACCATCAGTGAACAGATCCACGGCGGTCTGATCAATATCTTCACCGCGGATGCCTCGATACGCGAAAACGGCGAGACTGAAGACAGCCTGATCCCGGAAAAATATATCGGCATGGATCGCTATGATGCGCGGAAGCAGATCGTTGCCGATCTTGAGGAACAGGGTTTACTGGAGAAGATCGATGATCACAAGCTGGTGGTGCCCAGAGGAGACCGCTCCGGGGCAGTCATAGAACCCTTCCTGACGGATCAGTGGTACGTCAAGATCGCCCCCCTGGCCAAACCAGCCATCGAAGCGGTGGAGAGCGGCAAGGTCCGCTTCGTCCCCGATAACTGGAAAAACACCTATTACGAATGGATGCGCAACATCCAGGACTGGTGCATCAGCCGCCAGATCTGGTGGGGGCATCGCATTCCTGCCTGGTATGACGATCAGGGCAATGTTTATGTCGGTCGTTCCGAGGCGGAGGTCCGCGCACGCCACAATCTTGATGACGACTACCCCCTCCGACAGGACGAGGATGTCCTTGACACCTGGTTCAGCTCCGCACTCTGGCCCTTCTCCACGCTGGGGTGGCCGCAACGGACCGATCGACTCAAAGATTTCTACCCCACCAGCGTTCTGGTCACGGCCTTCGACATCATCTTCTTCTGGGTCGCACGCATGATCATGATGGGTATCAAATTCATGGGAGATGTCCCCTTCCATGAGGTCTATATCCATGGCCTGATCCGTGATGGTCACGGGGACAAGATGTCAAAGTCCAAAGGCAATGTACTCGATCCCATCGACCTTATCGACGGCATAGAACTGGAAAAGCTGGTGGAGAAGCGCACCAGCGGCATGATGCAGCCACAACTGGCTAAAAAGATCGAAAAGCAGACCCGCAAGGAGTTTCCCGACGGCATACCCAGCTTCGGCACAGATGCCCTGCGTTTCACCTTTGCTGCGCTGGCCGCCACTGGTCGTGATATCAAGTTCGACCTGGGCCGTATAGAGGGTTACCGCAACTTCTGCAACAAGCTGTGGAACGCCACCCGCTATGTGATGATGAATGTGGAAGGGCAGGATTGCGGCGTGCAGGGGGTAACAACCGGTCACTCCGAACCGTCTGCCAAACTGGAACGATCGGTCGCCGATCGCTGGATCATGTCGCGCCTGCAAAAAACCAAGCAGACAGTAACGGAAGCCATCGAGGGTTACCGCTTCGACCATGCCGCCCAGGCAATCTACGAGTTCACCTGGAACGAGTATTGCGATTGGTACCTGGAACTGAGTAAACCGGTACTCAATGACGAGAATGCATCTGCCGAAGCGAAGCGCGGAACACGGCGCACCCTTGTCAGGGTACTGGAGAATCTGTTGCGCCTGACTCATCCGATCATGCCATTCATCACTGAAGAGATCTGGCAGCGTGTCGCCCCCATCGCCGGTGTCAGCGGAGAAGAACAGGTGGGGGCCACGATCATGCAACAACCCTTCCCCACACAGCGTAAATCCTTGATCGATGATGAAGCGGAGATTGAAATGGCCTGGGTGATGCAGTTCATCCTGGGCATCCGAAAGATCAAGGGTGAACAGAACATCTCGCCGGGAAAACCGGTACCGGTACTCCTGGCCGATGCCAGTGAGCATGACAGGGCCCTGGCAGAGCAGCATCGACATTATCTCGACTTCCTTGCCAAAACCGAATCTATCGAAGTGCTGGCTGATGACGAACAAGGACCTGAATCGGCCACCGCCTTGGTGGGTGAGATGAAGGTATTGATTCCTCTGGCGGGCTTGATCGACAAGGAAGCTGAAATCAAGCGCCTGGAAAAGGAGACCGGACGACTGCAATCCGATGTGGATCGCATCGAAAAGAAACTGGCCAATGCCAGCTTTGTCGATAAAGCACCGCAAGCCGTGGTAGACAAGGAGCGCGAAAAACTGGCGGAGGCCAAAGGCGCCCTCGAAACCCTGCGCGTGCAGCTGGATAAAATCAGAAACCTGTAGCGGTTTTCCCACCCTCCTCCTCATGGAGGGTGCTGTGAAAGCAAACCGCAGATAAACGCAAATTTTATTAACAACTCTGCAACGCAGGACAACTTGGGCCTTACCCTATCGCATCGACTGTACCCTCTAATGAAGGAGGGTAGGCAATCGAACCCTCCTAGCCCGCATGTTTCATCCGTTTTTAAATTTAGCCGGTGATATGGCCAAGCTTGGATGGTTTGCCCTCACTGGGAACCAAACCTCTATCAAGCCCTGATTTTCCACCCTCCGGGCAGACTCCCCCTTACCCCCATTGTTGATCAACGTGCCGGGGCAGCACTCTGCCGGGCTATCCCGGCTTGAGTCGTGCCGCCACCTGGAAAAACAGCGCCTGATAGGGATAGGTGCTGGAGAGCAGGAAGCGGATCCGTCGCGTGTTGCGAATGATGACCGCCCCGATCTTGAACAGTTTGAGCCGGATCGTGGTCATCTGTGCACGCGCCAGTTCCGTGCCCTTCAGCGCGAGGCGCCGGATGGCCTCCATCAGCACATAGGCCAGACTGGACAGCAGTAGACGAAACTGATTGGCCCACCAGTAATGCGCGCTGGTGCGATCGGCGAACAGCCCCAGTTGCTGCTCCTTGATTCGGTTCTCCATGTCACCACGGGCGCAGTAGAGGTCATCGTAAAGGCGCTGTTTGTCGCCGGCCAGGTTGGTGACGATGAAGCGTGGATTTGGCCCCTTGTCGGTGACCTCCAGTTTGGCGATCACCTTGCGACGCGTCTTCCAGGTGCTGGCGGCATAGTGAAACTGAAAGAATTCCCGCATCTTCATGCCGGTTCGCTTCGCCAGTTCCTCAACCCACTGCATGGGCTCACGGATACACCGCAGCAAGGCGTCATTCTTGGCGATGCCCACGATATAGCCCACAGCGTTGCGCTCGCACCAGCTGAGCATGTGGTGACGGCAAAAGCCGCTATCGCCCCGAAAGATGATACGCACTTCAGGCCAAGCCCGGCGCAGGCGTTTGACCAACAGCGCCAGAATCGCCCAGGCATGCTTGGGCGCATCGATCCGGCTGGGCCGCAGATAACTCACCAGCAGTTGATCGCCACAAAAGACATACAGGGGCAGGAAGCAGCAGTGATCGTAGTAGCCGTGAAAGAAGCGGCCTTCCTGGCGGCCATGCACCGGATCATCCGTGGCGTCGAAATCCAGGATCAGCTCATCGGGTGGTGCATCATATGAGGCAATGAACTGCTCGAGCAGTAGGTTGTGGACATCAACGGCAACCCGGCGATCGACCCGGTTCTCCAGCCGACAAAGTGTCGACTGGCTGCCCAGTACCTCCTCGCGTTCGATCGAGCTCTGTAGGGCCGGGTCGGTGCGTAGTGTCTGATGGTCGTTCAGATCTTCATAACCCAGGCAGAGCCCATAGACTCGCTGGCGCAACAGGCTCAACTGGCTGTGTTCAATATAGCGGGGATCTCGCGGGTCGGGGATGACCGCATCAACCGCCTCGAGCAATCCCAGACGCCTGTCGATCTCACGCAGCAGCAACACGCCGCCGTCCGAGGTGATATCGCCACCGGAAAACTCGGCTTGAACCTTACGGCGTTTTAGGGCTGGAAAATCAAAGGCAGTCTGGGTACAGTTTGTCACAGGCAAAATCCTTTCGATTACAGTGTAAGCAACTGAATTATATCGAAGTATCAGGATTTTGCCTTTTTAATGCGTGAAATATTGGGGCTAGGGCCTGTTGCCACTTTCCACTTCGCTTCCTATATTCAAATATTCACAAAAATCCGGACGTTTAGCATTCGCTGATTCAGTTTTCGGATGCAGCCATCGCAGAGTCATTTATCCTCACGCGATTAATCCACAAGCATTGCCAAACCTTGGTGAAGACCATTTAACTTCATGTCTTTCAACAACTTATTTACGGCCTGTCAGCATAAAACCAATCAACTCCCTGGCGGCCGCAGAAGTGAGGTCGTTTTTCGTTCGGCGGCGCTCTCATTCGCTCATTTAGAGTAACCACAGCTGAATCACTCTTCCTTGCTTGACGGAAAAAACACAACAGTACCGACTCTATTTGTGTCAACCGGCCCCAGCCGCCACACATGGACACACCAGATTGTGCCGAAAAAAGCCAGGGCAGCGATCCGTTGTCGGGTGATGAAGCGATGCCAGCAAGATCCCGGATCCGGATATCGCCATCGAACACCCTGCATCAGGGTTGAAAAGCGGAACTACTTGCTATATGCGCAAATATACTGATAATGGCGGATTTTTATCTCGGGCGCTGTGCTATAATCCGCCCGGTTTTTTAAAATGATTGAGCATTAGTATGGCGAAAGAAGACTTTATTGAGATGGAAGGCACTGTAATCGAGACGTTGCCGAACACCATGTTCCGCGTGGAACTGGAGAACGGTCACGTTGTGACAGCCCATATCTCAGGCAAGATGCGCAAACACTACATCCGCATCCTCACCGGAGACAAGGTCACTGTACAGTTGACCCCTTACGATCTGACCAAAGGACGTATCACCTATCGCGCCCGTTGAGAACGATCAGTTATCGTCCAGGGTGGCATCGGGTACCTGCTCCCCGACAATATCAAACTGCAGTTTGTCATTTGCGACATCGACCTTAACCACCCCTCCACCGGCCAGCTTGCCAAACAGCAGTTCTTCCGCCAGGGGCTTTTTGATCTCATCCTGAATCAACCTTGCCATCGGGCGGGCACCCATCTTCGGATCATAGCCATGTTCTGCCAGCCATACCCTGGCTTCCGCTTCGACTACCAGGTTGACATGTTTCTCCTGTAGCTGCCCTTCCAATTCGAAAATGAATTTATCGACCACCTTAGCGATATGCTCGGGTGATAGGCCGGCGAACTGAATGATTGCATCAAGACGATTTCTGAACTCGGGGGTGAACATTTTCTTGATCACTTCCATACCGTCGCTGCTATGATCCTGCTTGGTGAATCCGATGGACGAGCGGCTCATCTCCTGGGCGCCGGCATTGGTGGTCATGATGATCACAACATTGCGGAAGTCCGCCTTGCGGCCATTGTTGTCGGTCAGGGTGCCGTGATCCATCACCTGCAGCAGTAAATTGAAGACATCCGGGTGCGCCTTCTCGATCTCGTCGAGCAACAACACGCAATGAGGATGCTTTGCAATCTCCTCGGTCAGCAATCCCCCCTGGTCAAAACCGACATACCCTGGCGGTGCGCCGATCAACCTGGATACAGTGTGGCGTTCCATATACTCGGACATGTCGAAGCGGATCAGCTCCATACACAAGATCCTCGCCAGCTGACGACTGATCTCAGTCTTGCCGACACCGGTGGGACCGGTGAAGAGAAAGGAGCCGACCGGCCTGCCTTCATTGACCAGTCCGGATCGATTCATGCGTATGGCCGCTGTCAAGGCATCGATGGCCGGATCCTGGCCGAATACGACCAGCTTCAGGTCACGTGTGAGGTTGCGCAGGGCCTCGGTATCGGAAGTGGAGACCTTCTTCGGCGGGATCCGCGCAATCTTCGCTACAATAGCCTCGACCTCATCCACGTCGATGACCTTTTTGCGCTGATCCAGCGGTTGCAGTTGCACATTCGCACCCGCCTCGTCGATGACATCGATGGCCTTATCGGGCAGATGGCGGTCGTTGATGTATTTGTCAGAGAGTTCTGCGGCGCTGTTCAAGGCATCCTGTGTGTACTCGATATGATGATGCTCCTCGAATCGGGACTTCAGGCCCTTCAGGATCTCCACCGTCTCCGCCACGGTGGGCTCTTCCACATCGATTTTCTGAAAGCGCCGTGCCAGGGCGCGGTCTTTTTCAAAGATCCCCCTGAACTCCTGGTAGGTTGTGGAACCGATACAGCGCAGCTCGCCTGATGCGAGCACAGGCTTGATCAGGTTCGAGGCATCCATAACCCCACCGGATGCAGCCCCCGCTCCGATGATTGTATGTATCTCGTCGATGAACAAAACCACATCCTTTTCCCGCTTCAGCTCGGCAAGAACCGCCTTCAGGCGTTTTTCGAAATCACCGCGGTATTTCGTACCCGCAACCAGCGTCCCGAGATCAAGGGCGTAGATTGTGGCATTGGCAAGTACGTTAGGCACTTCTTTGTCAACGATTTTCTTGGCCAATCCCTCCGCGATAGCGGTTTTACCCACACCGGCCTCTCCCACCAGCAGCGGATTGTTTTTGCGCCGCCGGCAGAGTATCTGAATGGTTCGTTCAACCTCTTGCAGACGGCCGATCAGGGGATCGATCTTACCCTGTTCCGCCAGTTGGTTGAGATTCGCGGCATAGCTCTCCAACGGACTTGTCTGACCATCCCCTTTGGATTCACTGGACAGTTCGGCTGGCGCCTCATCCTGAATCGTGCCGTCAACCTTGGAAATACTGTGAGAGATATAGTTGACCACATCCAGCCGGCTTACATTTTGCTCATTCAGAAAAAAGACCGCCTGTGAGTCCTGTTCATTGAATATCGCCACCAGCACGTTGGCGCCGGTGACCTCATTTTTGCCCGAGGATTGGACATGAAAAACTGCTCTTTGCAGCACCCGTTGGAATCCTAAGGTGGGTTGAATCTCCCTCTCATCTCCATCCGGAATCAGTGGTGTTGTCTCTTCAACAAAGCTGCTGATATTCTTTCGCATGCTCTCGATATCCGCCCCGCAGGCACGCAGTACCGCGACGGCGGTGGGATTGTCCAACAAGGCAAGCAAGAGATGATCCACCGTCATGAACTCATGATGTCGTTCTTTGGCATTCTTGAATGCTTGGTTCAGGGTAAATTCCAACTCTTTATTCAACATCTCAGAAACTCCATATAGCGCCGCTTATGTCTCCTCCATGGTACACATCAGCGGATGCTGGTTGCTGCGAGAGTAATCATTGACTTGTGACACCTTTGTCTCAGCCACGTCTTTAGTAAACACGCCACATACGCCCACACCGCGGGTATGAACATGAAGCATCACGCGGGTCGCCTTTTCCCTGTCCATGTCAAAAAAGGTCTCCAAAACCAAAACCACAAACTCCATCGGTGTATAGTCATCATTCAGAATAATAACCTTATACAAGGGAGGTTTTTTAAGTTTTGGCACTGCCTCCTTTAATGCTAGACCGTCTTCGTGTGATGTTTGTTCTCGATTACTCATAATGGCTGATTCTAGCAGGCCTAAACGGCCTGAAAAGTGGAATTATATTCAGGATCACTGCTGTCCCGTTAAGGAGAGAATAAGAAGGCCTGAAGACCAGTTTGTTTTGTTACAATGAGTTCACCACAAACCATTGAAAAACAAAAAGGAAATCAGGCCTTGAGTCACCATAATACTGTGTTTTCACAACTTCTGAAACTAATACCGAGACATGAATTCGAGACCCTTGCAAAACAGCACCATACAGGCCGTTCTTTCCGAACAGCCTCACGTTGGTCGCAATTCGTAACCCTGGCAATGGCGCAACTGTCAGGTCGAAACAGCTTACGTGACATCGTTGACAGTATGTCCGCGCAAGCCCATCGTCTTTATCACCTCGGCAGTGCAAAACTGTCACGTTCCAATTTATCCCGCATCAATGATGGTAAGCCATACGGGCTGTATGAAGCTTTGTTTGGAAAGCTGTTGCATCGCTGTCAGGGTGTGGTTCCTGGTCATGATTTTCGTTTCAGCAACCCACTTTATTCGCTGGATGCTTCGACGATCGATTTATGTCTGTCTGTTTTCCCCTGGGCTGATTTTCGCACGACGAAAGGAGCGATAAAACTGCATGTTGGGTTGAACCACTCGGGCTATTTGCCGGAATTTGTGACGGTGACAGAGGGTAAGGCACACGATGTAACTGTCGGGCGTGCCTTGAAATTCCCCAAGGGGAGTATCGTGGCGGTTGATAAGGGTTACAACGACTACGCTTGGTATAACCAACTGACAGCAAAAGGGATATTTTTTGTCACTCGCCTGAAGACCAATGCAAAGTACCGTACGGTAAGCCGTCGATCAGTGTTGAAAAGTAAGGGATTGACCAGCGACCAAACCATTGAGTTTACAGGTGCGCAGACTGCCAAAAAGTGCCCAGTACCATTACGTCGTATCGGCTATCGGGATGCGGAGACCGGAAGGCGTTATGTGTTTCTCACCAACAATTTCGAGCTTGCTGCCAAAACGATTGCCGATATATACAGGGCAAGGTGGCAGGTTGAATTGTTTTTCAAATGGATCAAACAAAACCTGAAAATCAAATCATTTGTGGGTACCAGCAAAAATGCGCTTATGACACAGATCTGGATTGCATTGTGTGTCTATTTGCTACTGGCCTTTCTCAAGTTCCAGTCGAAGTTGCAAAAAAGCATGCAACAAATATTACGATTACTACAGCTTAATTTGTTTGAAAAACGGGATCTGATGGCATTGCTGCGAGGTGACCCACCCCGCGAGGGCCAACCTGATAATAATCAGATGGCTTTGCTTTGAAAGTTAGCGGGACAGCAGTGATTCAGGATATTTGTTTAGCACAGAAGGCATGGTGCGAGCAGATTACTATTGTCATTTTACCTAAATTGACGCCCTGATTTGAATACCGAGCCGTTAAAAATAGCCACATCCAATACGCGGCACACGCATATTTTCATCAGGCGTTAAATCTCTGACTATCTCGTAATGGGTATAAGCTGACTAGGGATTCTTCGTATTAACAGACAGCCATTATTAGGGTAATTACCAATACAAACCTAGAAAGTTTGTGAAAATTTACATATTTGTTGACCGACAATGATAGAGCACTATACTTTCTCCTACAGTGTTGATAATGGTTCCCATTTTAGAAGGAACAGGAACACTGGAATTCGGGCTGTTATGTTGACGCCCACTGTTTTTTTTCAATGGCTGGTACTTGGGCAGGTGGACAGAGCAGTTTTGAGCCTCTCTGCAGAATAAAAGGTAGCGGTAAGCGTTGAGTGTATGGACTAAAGTGAGGCATTGCGTGGAGATTCTCGAAGATCCCGCACAGAACCGACCTTCATGCCGGTTTTTGATCTCTCCAATACTCCAGATCTCAACCGTTTCGTTACTACCACTCCACCCTCCCGGGTCATCGATAGTGAGGAGCAATAGCTATGGCGACTGGAGTCGTAAAGTGGTTTAACAACGCCAAGGGCTACGGTTTTGTAACCCCGGAAGATGGAGACCAGGACGTTTTCGTCCATTTTTCATCCATTGAGATGGATGGATACAAAACCCTGAAGGAGGGTCAAAAGGTCCAGTTTGAGATCAGTCAAGGGCCGAAAGGACTTCATGCAACCAATATCCAACGGGTTGCAGCAAGCGAATAGAGCTGGTCCCTGAATAAGTAAACGCAAAAGCCGGCTCGGTGATCCCGATCCGGCTTTTCTATTTCCAATACACTGATGCCTCTGCAAAGCGGTAAACAAGAGAGGTGAGGCCCGGCCCGTGGATTCATCATGTGTATGATGTCTATTGCTGGGTAGCGTGCGTATATGCCTGCCCTGTTTCCAAACAGCGAAGATCGTCAGGTTCCAGTTTAACCGCCGGAATACTATCATAGCGCCTTTTATTCAGAACGAATTGAAATCCAACGCGGTCATTCTTGAATGCTGATTCTTTTCAACAAACCTTATGGCGTTCTCACTCAATTTTCAGATAGCGAGGGGCGTGAGACCCTCGCCGACTACATCACCATGAAAGGGATCTATGCCGCTGGTCGGCTTGACCGGGACAGTGAGGGCCTGCTGCTGCTCACCGATGACGGTAAACTGCAGCACCGTCTTACAGATCCCGGCCGCAAGCGATGGAAACGATACTGGGTCCAGGTTGAGGGTATACCGGGTGCCGACGCCCTGGCACGACCTCGACAAGGCGTTCAGCTGAAGGACGGACTGACACTGCCTGCAAAAGCCAGGCAGCTCGAGGAACCGAAACTTTGGCCCAGAAATCCGCCCGTTCGCTATCGCGCGTCAATCCCCACATCCTGGCTCGAGATTCAGCTTCGGGAGGGGCGTAATCGTCAGATTCGTCGTATGACGGCAGCTGTCGGATATCCTACTCTGCGCCTGATCCGCGTAGCCGTGGACCGCTGGCGTCTGAAGCATATCCAACCTGGTGAATGGCTCATCGTCGATGCTGCCCGTAAAGAACCGGATCAAGGAAGAAAGAGGCCCCATCATGGCGGATAAAGGCAGAGTCATCGTCGGTCTGTCAGGTGGCGTGGACTCATCCGTCGCAGCCTTACTGTTGCAACAGCAGGGTTATCAGGTCGAAGGCTTGTTCATGAAGAACTGGGAGGAAGATGACAGCGAAGATTACTGCTCCGCAGCCGAAGACCTGGCAGACGCCCGGGCGGTAGCTGAATGTTTAAAGATTCCACTCTATACGGTCAACTTTTCTACCGAGTACTGGGACCGCGTTTTTGCCTATTTCCTCGAAGAGTATGGTGCAGGCAGAACACCCAATCCCGATGTGTTATGTAACCGTGAAATTAAGTTCAAGGCCTTTCTCGACCATGCAATCGATCAGTTGCAGGCATCCAGAATCGCCACCGGGCACTACGCCGCAGTGGAGAAGGATGACGAGGGCTATCATCTGCACAGAGCCAAGGATGAGGATAAGGATCAAACCTATTTTCTCTATATGTTGGGACAGAGAGCCTTGAGTCACAGCCTGTTTCCCTTGGCACAGCTGAATAAGCACCAGGTCAGGGAGATTGCGCATAAGGCGGGATTTCCAAACCATAAAAAGAAGGACAGTACAGGGATCTGCTTTATTGGGGAGCGAAAGTTTCGAGACTTTCTGCAACGCTTTCTCCCGGCTCAGCCAGGCGACATCGAAGATCCCCAGGGTAATCCGCTGGGCCGGCACCACGGTTTGATCTACTACACTCTCGGCCAGCGGCAGGGATTGGGCATAGGCGGCCGACGCGACTCTATCGAGGCGCCCTGGTTCGTGGCGGCAAAGGATCTTCGTCGAAACGTCCTGATTGCAGTACAGGGTCATGATCACCCCCAGCTGATGTGTCAGGAACTGACCGCCAGCCAGATGCACTGGGTGGCGGGTCGTCCGCCATCCGGTCCCCTGCAGTGTCTGGCAAGAATTCGTCACCGTCAGCCCCTCCAGTCCTGTCGCATCCTTCCCCGGGACGATCGACGCTATCAGGTAGTATTCGATTCCGCTCAACGGGCGGCGACACCCGGACAGTCAATTGTGTTGTATCACAACAAAAGATGTCTTGGTGGGGGTATCATTGAAGATAGCGAGAGCATCAGGAATCAATAAACCAGGCTCAGCAATTCAGCCCCAGTCGTGTGAAAAGAGATGCAATATAGAGACAGCGATCGCGCAATAGCCCTATCGGGCATATATCAGGCAGCCAATCTGGTTCAACAGGTTGCGCGTCGCGGATTGGTCGATGCAGACAGCATTGCGGCGAATATCCATAGCCTGTTTCAGATCGATGCCGAAAGTGTGCAGGATGTGTATGGGGGCCTGGAAGGAATCACACCCGGCCTTCGGCTGGCCTATCGGCAATTGAGCGGTGAAGAGGCGCGTGACGATGAGCTGACACGCTATCTGCTTGGCCTGGTACAACTGGAAAGAAAACTCAGTCGTCATCTGGACCGACTGGAAAGGATAAAGCAAGGTATCACTACAATTACCCAAAGACTGACCCACTTTCCCGCCACACACAGCAATATTCTCGGTGCCCTGGCGGAGATCTATGCAGATAATATCAGCCAGCTCTCACCTAGAATCATGGTAAGCGGTGAGCCCGTTTACCTGCAGAACAACGACAATGTAAATAAAATCCGTGCCCTGCTGTTGTCAGGCATCAGAGCGGCCACCCTTTGGCGACAGACAGGGGGTAGAAGGAGACAGTTGCTGTTTGTGCGCAAGCGTTACATCCAAGCCTGTCGAGCACTCCTGGACGATCTGCATCAAGACATTTAATCAAACCTGATTACTCATGAGGCTCAGCTATTGAGCCTGTGGTGCAAGCATAATGGAACCTACTGAATAAAAGAGGATTTCATCATGCCGAGAAATACTATTCAATTTCAAAAAGGTCTTGGTTTGCACGATTTTCTGGAACAATATGGGACCGAGGATCAGTGTCGACAGGCATTGTATGATTTGCGCTGGCCGACGGGCTATGTCTGCCCTGAGTGCGGCAACACAACAGGCTGTGAACTCAAAAAGCGTCAGATATATCAATGTCACAAGTGCCATCATCAGACTTCCCTGACCGCCGGCAGCATCTTCCATGGCACCAAGCTGCCGCTGAGAACGTGGTTTCTTGCGATCTATCTGTTGACCCAACGCAAGAAAAGTATCTCGGCGCTGCAACTTTCCCGCGAAATCGGGGTGAACTACAATACGGCCTGGCGACTCAAGCATAAGTTGATGCAGGTGATGATGGAACGTGAGCGTGGAAAAAAACTGGCCGGTCGCATCGAATTGGATGATGCTTATCTCGGAGGCGAGCAAGCCGGTAAGCGTGGTCGTGGGTCGCGCAACAAAATCCCTTTCGTAGCTGCTGTTGAGACGACGCGGGACGGCAGGCCCATGAAAATTCAACTGCGTCGTGTAAGGGGCTTCCGCAAACGTGAAATCGCCCGCTACGCCCGCTCCTGCTTGATGCCTGGCAGCGAAGTCTTTACCGATGGGCTTTGGTGCTTTAGTGGCGTGACAACCGCTGATTGCCATCATAACCCCATGGTGACGGGTGGTGGGCGCCAAAGTGTCCAGTATTCGTGCTTCAAATGGGTAAACACGATGTTGGGTAATGTCAAAAACAGTCTGTTGGGTACTTTCCATGCGATTCGAGATAAACATGTGTCGCGTTATCTTGCTGAGTTCGAATATCGGTTTAACCGCCGTTTCGATTTACCCGCCATGATTGAACGATTGCTTTTTGCCGCTCTTCGCACTCCACCTATGCCATATCGCCTCTTGAGAATGGCTGAGGTTTAGGGGTAATCAGGTAATCAAATATTCAATCAGATCGATTGTAATGAGTCATACCTGATCGATTTCTTACATCGAGCCAATGTGAAAAAACGTTAACTCGACACACTAAATGACAGAAAATTGACAGCATTTCAATGTATAAAGAGTAACCGCGGCTGTAGCCGCAGTGGAATATATAACTTACAACACATTGAGAGGATACGAATATGAGCAATACCAAGCTTGTCATTGCCCTGAGCGGACTGTTCACCCTGGCAGCCTGCAGCCAATCCGACAACCAGCAAAGTGCCACCACATCTCAGGAGGCCCAAGGTTCTTCAACCAGCATGGTTGACAAAGTCTCTCAGGCCGGCAGTAAGGCGGCGGATACCATCGCCGCCACAAGCAAGGAGGCTTACGAGGGAGCAAAACAGATGGGGAGTGATGCTGCCGATGCCGTTGTCGATACCAGCAAAGAGATCTATGAAAATACCAAACAGGCCGCCAGCGAAGCGGGCAGCACGATAAAGGAAGAGACAGAAGAGATCGTTTCTGCCGTGGGTGAAAAGAGTGCTGAGGTCTATGATGCGGCAAAGACCAAAACAGGTGAGATGGTAGACGCCACGAAAGAGACAGGGACTGAAGTCATGGATAGTATGAAAAACGAATAGTAACAGATTGATTATCCAATGACGGAAGAACACTGCCAATCCCTATTCCGGGAGCGCAGACCGGTCGTAAAGCCCGGATAACGGCCTGGTCTGCCAATGACATCACTTTAGGGCCTGTTAACAGGCCCTCACACAGCGGACGCGCTTTTCTGTGCAACTGTCGCCCGCGATCGGGTATAATCCACGCTTTTTTCAGCAACCAGGTGGACTGACTCAATGGAACTCTCCTCGCTTACAGCCGTATCCCCCATCGACGGTCGATACGGCAGCAAAAGTGCCGACCTGCGACCCATATTCAGCGAATACGGTCTGATCCGTCATCGAGTTTCGGTAGAGGTGCGCTGGCTGCAGGCCCTGGCGACGCATAATGACATTCTGGAGATCCCCACTCTCAGCGAGCATGCCGTCAACATCCTCAATGCCATCGTAGATAACTTCAGTGAAGAGGATGCCAGAAGGGTAAAGAACATCGAGCGAACCACCAATCACGACGTCAAGGCGGTGGAGTATTTCCTCAAGGAGAAGATTGCCGGTAACGAAGAACTGGAAGGCATCAGTGAATTTTTTCACTTTGCCTGCACCTCTGAGGATATCAACAACCTGTCGCATGCACTGATGCTGCGCGAAGGACGCGGCCAGGTACTGTTACCGCAAATCGACGAACTGATCGGCAGCATCAGACAACTGGCCCACCAGCTGGCCGATCAACCCATGCTCAGCCGCACCCATGGACAGCCGGCTTCACCAACCACCATGGGAAAGGAGCTGGCGAATGTGGTTTACCGGCTACGTCGTCAACGCGAGCAGATCGCATCAACCCCGTTGCTGGGAAAAATCAATGGTGCTGTCGGCAACTATAACGCCCACCTCGCCGCATACCCCGACGTCGACTGGCAGCGTTTTGCCAGACAGTTCGTTGAGAGCCTGGGCATCGGCTGGAATCCCTATACGATCCAGATCGAACCCCATGATTACATCGCCGAGCTGTTCGATGCCATTGGGCGCATGAACACAATTTTGATCGATTTCTGCCGTGACACCTGGAGTTATATCTCCCTGGGTTATTTCAAACAAAAGACCGTCGCGGGGGAAGTCGGATCATCAACCATGCCGCACAAAGTAAACCCGATCGACTTTGAAAATGGAGAAGGAAATCTGGGTATCGCGAATGCCATCTTCGATCACCTTGCCGCAAAGCTTCCGATCTCCCGCTGGCAAAGAGACCTGACAGACTCCACCGTATTGCGCAATCTCGGAGTCGGCCTTGCCCACACCAGCATCGCCCTGCAATCGATCCAGCGAGGCCTGGACAAACTCGAAGCCGACGGCCGGATCATGCTGGAGGACCTGGAGCAAAACTGGGAAGTGCTTGCTGAGCCGATTCAGACGGTCATGCGGCGTTACGGCATTGAAAAACCCTATGAAAAGCTGAAAGAACTGACGCGCGGCCAACGCATCACAGCCGACCAGTTGCAGGCCTTTGTCGATCAGCTGGATATGCCCGATCATGCCAAGGAGTCGCTGAAACGCATGACCCCGATGAACTACATCGGCAACGCCAAGGAACAAACCGCAGAGATCTAAATCTCCGGTGGGCGCTTCATCTGGATTGTGAAAATCGATCAGCCGCAAATGGACGCAAATGTCTCGATGAGTAAAACCACTACTAAATAACAGGGATCATAAATAACCCGGATATGTGAAACCTTTCTGGCCAAATCACAATATGTCGATCCATTACCTAATCTATATAGCTAATGCTCAATCATAGAACTTAAGTATTAGCGTACATTCGCGGTGATTTGCGTCCGTTTGCGGCATAAAATAAGCCATATCGACATAGTGTATTGAACGAACAGAGCGTGATTCGATGCAAAACCTGCAATTTCCCAATGGCTTGAATGCGGAAAAGTTTCTTGCCGATTACTGGCAACGGAAACCCCTGCTGTTTCGCAATCCGCTGACCGATTTTCAATGCCGTCTCGAAGCGGATGAACTTGCCGGCATGGCCTGTGAAGAAGCGATTGAATCTCGCCTGGTGCTTGAGAAACATGGCGCCACACCCTGGGAGGCGCGGTATGGACCTTTCGATGAGGATGACTTCTCAAACCTGCCCGACAGTCACTGGACGCTTCTGGTACAGGATGTAGACAAGCATCTGCCCGAGATAGCCAATCTGCTGGACTATTTTCGATTTATTCCGGACTGGCGGCTCGATGACGTGATGGTGAGCTACGCCGTTGACCAAGGCTCTGTCGGACCCCATATCGATGACTATGATGTATTCCTCTTCCAGGCCAAAGGCAAACGCCGCTGGAAAATCCACTCACGCCCCGTATCAGAGGACGAGTTCATACCCGACCTCGATCTGCGCATCCTTCCTGAGTTCGAAGCGGAACAGGAGTGGCTGCTCGAGCCGGGGGACATGCTCTACCTCCCCCCCAATGTCGCCCACTGGGGGATAGCCGACGGTGAGTGCATAACCTGTTCGGTCGGTTTCCGCGCACCCTCGCTGCATGAGATGGCGACCGCCTGGTTCGAAGCTGCGCTTGAATCCCGCATGCCTCGACAGCGCTACCGGGATCCTCCCCTGAAACCCCAATCCGCACCGGGAGAGATACTCCCCCCCTCGTTGCATGAGTTCAAGGCCATGCTTGAAGAGTGCATCATGCATGGGCAGGAAAACGATCGCTGGTTCGGCCGCTTGGTGACTGAAGCAAAGGAGCATCTGCAGATCTACCCGCGCTCTGAGCAGCTGACAGATAAAGCGTTTCACAACCGTTTTCGGGAACAGGCCGTTATCCATCGTCACAGTCATGCCCGCATGGCCTTCAGCCGCAATGAACATGACGGTTATGACACCTTGTTCGTGAACGGACAACACTATACGCTGCCCAGCGATTCCGGTGATTTCCTGCCGGTTGTCACCCACTATCGAGTGCTCCATTTCGGCTATCTGCAGGAGTGGCTCGAACAGCCGGTCTATCTCTCCCTGCTGAGCCGGCTCTACAACGACGGACATATACAATTTCCTGATTACTCATGAGGCTCAGCTATTGAGCCTGTGGTGCAAGCATAATGGAACCTACTGAATAAAAGAGGATTTCATCATGCCGAGAAATACTATTCAATTTCAAAAAGGTCTTGGTTTGCACGATTTTCTGGAACAATATGGGACCGAGGATCAGTGTCGACAGGCATTGTATGATTTGCGCTGGCCGACGGGCTATGTCTGCCCTGAGTGCGGCAACACAACAGGCTGTGAACTCAAAAAGCGTCAGATATATCAATGTCACAAGTGCCATCATCAGACTTCCCTGACCGCCGGCAGCATCTTCCATGGCACCAAGCTGCCGCTGAGAACGTGGTTTCTTGCGATCTATCTGTTGACCCAACGCAAGAAAAGTATCTCGGCGCTGCAACTTTCCCGCGAAATCGGGGTGAACTACAATACGGCCTGGCGACTCAAGCATAAGTTGATGCAGGTGATGATGGAACGTGAGCGTGGAAAAAAACTGGCCGGTCGCATCGAATTGGATGATGCTTATCTCGGAGGCGAGCAAGCCGGTAAGCGTGGTCGTGGGTCGCGCAACAAAATCCCTTTCGTAGCTGCTGTTGAGACGACGCGGGACGGCAGGCCCATGAAAATTCAACTGCGTCGTGTAAGGGGCTTCCGCAAACGTGAAATCGCCCGCTACGCCCGCTCCTGCTTGATGCCTGGCAGCGAAGTCTTTACCGATGGGCTTTGGTGCTTTAGTGGCGTGACAACCGCTGATTGCCATCATAACCCCATGGTGACGGGTGGTGGGCGCCAAAGTGTCCAGTATTCGTGCTTCAAATGGGTAAACACGATGTTGGGTAATGTCAAAAACAGTCTGTTGGGTACTTTTCATGCGATTCGAGATAAACATGTGTCGCGTTATCTTGCTGAGTTCGAATATCGGTTTAACCGCCGTTTCGATTTACCCGCCATGATTGAACGATTGCTTTTTGCCGCTCTTCGCACTCCACCTATGCCATATCGCCTCTTGAGAATGGCTGAGGTTTAGGGGTAATCAGGTACAATTTAAAGATGACACAGAGTGACCACACGATCAGAAAGGCGAAATGGCCTGAAGAACGGGAGTTGCTGCGTCAGGTCAGAGAGCCTGTCTTCGTTGAGGAACAGGGCGTCCCTCTTGCCATGGAGTGGGATGACGATGACCTCATGGCCCATCACCTGCTTGCACTGGACCGGGACCAAAGACCCATCGCAACCGCGCGCTTGCTGGGTAACGGACAGATAGGGCGCATGGCGGTAGTCCCCAAGTGGCGCAATCGGGGTATTGGTACGGCGCTGCTGTTAAACCTGATTCAGCATGCTGACTCAATCGGCTTGCAGACCCTCTTCCTACATGCCCAGAGCAGCGCTGAACCCTTCTATGCCAAAGCAGGCTTCACAGCCAGCGGCGAGCCTTTCATAGAAGCTGGAATCGAACATCAGATGATGCTCTTATCTCTCAACAAGGACCTAGCAGAGGAACTCTTTCTGGCTCAGCTTGGTAAGACCAGTGAGCTCTATCATCTGCATACCATCGAAGATCACCAGATACATGCCACGAGCATGGTGAGACAGGCAAAACGCCACCTGGCTATCTTCAGCCGGACACTCGATCCACAGATTCTCGATACCCCTCCCTTTATCGACGCCACCAAGCAGCTGGCCATGCGCTCCCGCATCAGTCGCATCCGTATCTTATTGCAAGACAACACCCTGGTAGTGCAACAGGGCCATCGGTTGGTCGAATTGGCGCAGCGCCTGTCCACAGCCATCGAAATCCGTATACCCGGCGAAGAGTATCTGGAGTATGCGGATAATTTCATACTGGTCGATGAACTGGGCTACCTGCACAGAAAACAGCCCGAAAATCTACTTGGCACCGCTTGCTACAACGACCGCCATAGGGTCAATAGAATGCAGACCAGCTTTGATGAAGCCTGGGAATTCGGCATACCGGACCGTGAATTGGCCAGACTTCACCTCTAAGGATGGTATTTTTTAACACTGTAGAGTATGGCAACGGGTTAGAATACCGACTATAAATAGGACTCTGATCAAACCAGAATGATCTGGAGGAACTCTGAAATAGTCAGAGTATTTCAAGAAAATTTGCCCCGAATGAATATTGTGGCATGATGCTTTTTTATGCTGCTTACAACCATTTCATAAGGACTTGCATTCTCATAACACTTGTATTGTTATAATAATGAAAAATCCGCCGACTGTAGCAAAAGTCCTGATAGCACTTGCAGTAGTGCTCTTTGGTGCCGAAGCCCTGTTGCGTTCAGTGGAAGGCTCCCTGTCCGGTAATATCGCCCATGTCATCGAGATACCTGAACTTTCAGAAAGGTTTGATCAAACAAACCAGCCTGGCCTGCTCGTTCTCGGAAACTCCTTAACCAATAATGGTATTGATGTCTCTCTATTGAAATCCGGCCTGGAAGCCCAGGGTCTTGCCTACCCGACCGTCGAGAAGATGGTACCGGATGCGACGACGATCTGGTCCTGGTCGTGCATCCTGCGCAATCGTATCTATGATCTCAAGAACAAGCCGCATACAGTGTTTATGGGTTTTGCCTGGAGCCAGCTTGCGGATCAATCGCGATTACTGCCGACCCAGCTCGGCGGTTTCTTCTGCTCTTACAGTGATTTGATGCATTTTAACCAACAGGCGGAAATGGGAAGTGCTGAAATCGGCGAGTTTCTAACGGCCTCGACCTTCCGTCTTTTCACGCATCGTGAAGCCTTTCGCAATAGACTACTTGGCATCCTGATTCCTCACTACATGAGCGCCACGCAGGAGATCAACCGAAGGATGCGAAATGCCGGCGATTCGGCAAGTGATCCTGATTTGACATACCGCGAGCTAAGCCAGGTCATCGAAAAAATGGAATCCTACGATAAACATATTGTATTGATGGCCATGCCGGTCCGCGACAACACCTATGAACTCGACCCGGAATTACTCAATCTTGTCAAAAGCGAGGGCGTTACCTTACTGGATTACCGAAGCCTGGATTTTATTACAGACAATCTGTTTCTTGATGAAATGCATTTGAATGAAAACGGCAGTGCCTTATTGACACAGAAACTCGTTGTCGATTTCGCCAAGGTACGCTCAACTTTGCCGCAGTGATTAATAAGGCTTCAATGCATGTTATTCAATAGTTATATTTTTTGGGCTTTTTTCGCTGCCGTCATATTGATCTATTGGCGCCTTGGGCATCGCGGGCAGAATTTTTTGCTACTCGTCGCCAGTTATGTATTTTACGGCTACTGGGATTGGCGGTTTCTAAGTCTGATCGCTTTCTCAACAATCGTTGATTTTATCGTTGCCCGGAAACTGGAAAAAGAGACGAGACAACCGATACGGCAACGCTGGCTTCTACTCTCGCTATGCAGCAATCTGGGATTATTGGGTTTCTTCAAGTACTTCGGGTTCTTTTCGAAAGAATTTGCCATATTGCTCGAATCACTGGGATTCCAGGCATCCATGCCGACCCTGAATATCATTCTTCCAGTCGGCATATCTTTCTATACCTTTCAAACGTTGGCCTATACCATCGATGTCTATCGGGGTAAAACAAAACCGACGAACAATCTGCTGGATTTCGCTGTTTACGTATCGTTCTTTCCCCAATTGGTTGCCGGACCGATCGAACGCTCCAAGGATCTGTTGCCGCAGATCGTAAACCCACGGCGTTTTACGAAGGGTAATTTTTCCGAAGGCCTCTATCACATCCTGATCGGCATGTTCAAGAAAGTCGTGATAGCCGACAATATGGCCCCGATTGTCAATCAGATTTTTTCCACACCCGTCAGCGACCTGAACGGCACCGAAATTCTGATTGGCGTATATGCATTCGCGTTCCAGATCTATGGTGATTTCTCCGGTTATTCCTCTATTGCCCAAGGCATAGCCAAATGGCTGGGAATCAATCTGTCCTGGAACTTCCGCATGCCCTATTTCTCCACAACGCCAAGCGAATTCTGGCGGCGCTGGCATATCACCCTCTCCTCCTGGCTCAGAGACTATCTCTATATAACCCTGGGCGGTAATCGTCACGGTCACTTCAACACATTCAGGAATCTTGTGCTGACAATGTTTCTCGGTGGTTTATGGCATGGGGCCAACTGGACTTTCGCCGTATGGGGACTGGCACACGGCTTCATCCTTGTCGTTTATCACGCATTGGAAGGTGTAACCAAAAAAATCCTGATTCCCGGCCTTGCCGGCAAGATTGTCGGTGCGATCATATTCTTCCACCTGGTATGTATTACATGGCTGCTGTTCCGCGCTGAAAGCCTGACCCAGGCGGTAGCCATGTTCGCTCAAATGTTCCACAGCTTTTCGATGACCGAGTTCTCTCTCTATTCGCTCGGAATGCTGGGATTTTTCGCACTGCCGATTGTGATATTGGAACTGGTTATCGAACGCTCCGGCGATATGCTCTATGTGTTGCGCACCCACTGGCTGGTGCAGGCGATGATATATAGCTACTTCATCTTTATGCTGATCATATTCCCGCCACTGACACCCCAGGTGTTTATCTATTTTCAATTCTAGGAAAACTTTGATTAATTCAGTGTTACCCCATTACTCCTTCAGAAGGATCGGCAAATTCACATTCCTACAAGCAAGGTATCAATAGGCTAGATGCGGGCTGGGGCCTGTCAACACTAATCGGATTAGTGTTGACAGGCCCTAAGTCAGCCACTTCTTCCTGATCCTCTCGCGGTTCAATGCCAGCCACTGCAAGGCAATGATAATGCTGGTCGAGTTGGCGCATCCGGTATAGAGTTCTGCAACAGCCTTTTCGCTATCCATCACTACCACGCGGATATCCTCTCCCTCATGGTCGAGACCATGCACGCCTGCAGCGTTGGATGCATCGACCTCACCACAATAGAGAGATATACGGTCCACGGATATGCCCGGGCTGACCATGAATTCACAGATATGCTCGATACGGCCAATCTCGCAATTGGCTTCCTCCAGCGCTTCTCGCCTGGCCACCGACTCATCGCTCTCCCCAGCTGGCGTAAAACCTCCCACCGTTTCCAGTATCCAGGGTATCTTCTCCTTACCCACCGCACCGATTCTGAACTGTTCAACAAGCACGACCCGATCCAGATTCGGATCATAGAGCAGGACCGATACCGCACGCAGCTGCTCGAGCCGTTCGCGTATCAGTTCTTCACTCTTACCCCCCAGATAGAGATCGTGCTGCAGACGGTAGCGGTTAACTTTGAGAAATCCCCGATAGATCGGGTCAGACTCGATCAGTTCATATTGGTATCGCATCGAACATCAACTCTTCATCATGGATTGTCTTGTGTAACTGCCGGGTTTGGATTGTATCAGCAATCCGTAAAGACAATCCCTTTCAACAGCCGCTCGGCGGTTTCTGAATGATCAATGGCGCAAACGGTAAAAGCCTAAAGTGCCAATAGATAAAAAAATACCTGATTACTCATGAGGCTCAGCTATTGAGCCTGTGGTGCAAGCATAATGGAACCTACTGAATAAAAGAGGATTTCATCATGCCGAGAAATACTATTCAATTTCAAAAAGGTCTTGGTTTGCACGATTTTCTGGAACAATATGGGACCGAGGATCAGTGTCGACAGGCATTGTATGATTTGCGCTGGCCGACGGGCTATGTCTGCCCTGAGTGCGGCAACACAACAGGCTGTGAACTCAAAAAGCGTCAGATATATCAATGTCACAAGTGCCATCATCAGACTTCCCTGACCGCCGGCAGCATCTTCCATGGCACCAAGCTGCCGCTGAGAACGTGGTTTCTTGCGATCTATCTGTTGACCCAACGCAAGAAAAGTATCTCGGCGCTGCAACTTTCCCGCGAAATCGGGGTGAACTACAATACGGCCTGGCGACTCAAGCATAAGTTGATGCAGGTGATGATGGAACGTGAGCGTGGAAAAAAACTGGCCGGTCGCATCGAATTGGATGATGCTTATCTCGGAGGCGAGCAAGCCGGTAAGCGTGGTCGTGGGTCGCGCAACAAAATCCCTTTCGTAGCTGCTGTTGAGACGACGCGGGACGGCAGGCCCATGAAAATTCAACTGCGTCGTGTAAGGGGCTTCCGCAAACGTGAAATCGCCCGCTACGCCCGCTCCTGCTTGATGCCTGGCAGCGAAGTCTTTACCGATGGGCTTTGGTGCTTTAGTGGCGTGACAACCGCTGATTGCCATCATAACCCCATGGTGACGGGTGGTGGGCGCCAAAGTGTCCAGTATTCGTGCTTCAAATGGGTAAACACGATGTTGGGTAATGTCAAAAACAGTCTGTTGGGTACTTTTCATGCGATTCGAGATAAACATGTGTCGCGTTATCTTGCTGAGTTCGAATATCGGTTTAACCGCCGTTTCGATTTACCCGCCATGATTGAACGATTGCTTTTTGCCGCTCTTCGCACTCCACCTATGCCATATCGCCTCTTGAGAATGGCTGAGGTTTAGGGGTAATCAGGAAAAAATATACCAATGTATGCAATGGAGCAGCGCAATACCTTATGATTTCCATGTTGATTTGGAAGAGTGCCTGGTCGATAAATCAAGACTCAACGCATCTACGCCTCTTATCAATCGGAGAAACAACATGAGCGATGTTCAACATTTCACCCATGCACCCGAAACGTTGAAACAGGAGTATGTGAAGTTATTGGATAAGACCGCTATCGAAATGGGACGCACCAACAGCCCCTCCGACCGGGTGGACTGGAATGCCGTCAATGACAAGATGGTCGAGTGGTGGAAGAAGCAGGGTTACGTTTTTCCTTAATCAGTGCACCGTGCAGACCATACAGGGGTCGAATGACCTGACGATGTGCTGTACAGATACCGGGTCCTTCTCCCCCGGTCTGAGTGGCGCATCCATCAGTGCGAGTTCCAGGACGCCAGGCTGACCCTGGTGATCTCGGGGAGAGAAGTTCCAGGTTGTCGGGGCGATGATCTGGTAGTTGAGTATGTGGCCGTTTTTAACCTTGATCCAATGTCCCAGGCTACCGCGGGCCGCCTCCACCAGGCCGTACCCCTGGGCCACCTGAGGGAAGGGTTTGTGATTGCAGAAGGTCTCGCCCGGCTTGAGCTCCCTGGCCCAGGTCTCCATAAGCATCACCACCCTGGCGATCTCCAGCAGACGTGCGATGACCCGGTTGCGCACATTACCGCCGCTCTCTGCGACCAGCGATCTGACCAGTGGCTGACCGTCCACCTGCTGTCGCGCCAAGGCGCCAACCTCGACCACCCGCCCGTCCAACCTTGGCGCCTTGCACCAGCTATAGGCATTCGCCACATCCGCATCGGGCAAGGTTATGCCGTCGAACGGGTGCCTTGGGCTCTTTTGATGCACCATCCAGCTGTGGCTGAGATCTTCGGTGATTAGCGCTGTCTCCAACGGTTGCTCGGCATCATCCCAGAGACCTTGACGGAATCCAGGCTCTGCCTGCTGCCGATAGACACCATAGCTCATAAAACGGTCATTACCGCGCCCCAGCATGTGCAGGTCGAGCGCCCTGGCCACTTCGAGAAAACGCCTGAAATCGCTGCTACCTGGATCGTGTGCTTCGATCCATTTATCGAGTGCGGCAATCGAATTCAGGCTTGCGATATTCTCCAGGGTGTCGCCGTAGAGCGTGGTTTCGAGAAAGCGCCGGAAGCCGAACAGGATCGCCTGCAACCGTGCCCGCTCCTGCATCTCGACGGCACGGGTGGTGCCCCCCGGCTGGATGGCCAGGCTGTGCGGCCACTTACCCGCCATCAATCCCATCAGGTGCATGAACTGCGCCCGGGCCGGCAGCATCTCCCTGACGGCACTGCCGCTCTGCGCCCTGAAGCGCGACTCGATCATCGGATACCAGGGCTCGTCGCGATAGGTCTCACGGGCGAAATCGGGCATGAAGAAGAGGTAGAAGTGGGTCAGATGATCGGCCACGTTCTCATTGGCCAGGATCAGGTTGATGGCCAGCTCACCATTCAGCGGTGGCGTCACACCCTGCAGGGCCGCCAGCGCCCGGGCCGCCGCGACCGATTGGGAGACGGAGCAGATACCGCAGATTCTCGGTGTATAGACCAGTGCATCCCCCGGCTCCTTGCCCTGAAGCATCTGCTCGAAACCGCGAAACAGGGACGAGGAGACCCGGGCCGACCTCACCCTCTCCTGCTCGATCTCCAACTCGACTTCCAGATCGCCCTCCACCCGGTTGAAGGGCCCGACGATGCGACGGCTCATGACTTGCCACCCGGTCGCCGCCGGGGTGGCACCCGGATATGATCCGCGACGGCGTTCTCTTTCAGGCGTGTGGGTGTCGCCGCCTTCGCCAAGGATGCCAGTGCCACGAACCACGCCTTGGGCATATCGGTGGGCAGACCCACCGGGATACCGGCAATCTTCGGTGTTTCGGTGAAGGGGTGGCCCGGTTCCTCAAAGCCAGGGGCAGTACAGTTGATACAGGCATAGCCGCCACGCAGGCAGGAGCCTTCCCCATTCCAGAGCCTGGTGTTGCAATCGGCATGGGCCTGAGTGCCGAGGCAACCCATGTGCTCCATCATGCAGCCCAGGTCGGATGGCTTTTCCGCACTCGCCTTGTACTCATAGAACTCGTTTCGGGGACAGCCGTGATGGACCAGATGATCGGCATAATTGCGCGGTCTACCCCATTCATCGAGATGCTCCCGCTGCAGTTCTCCGGAGGCGATCTGCAACAAGGTTTCGGTCACCCAGTTGGGATGCACGGGACAACCGGCGATATTGATCACCGGCAAGCCATGCTGCGCCAGGAACGCCTTGCCCATAAGCCCGCCGATAACCGATTCGTCATACTGCAGCCCGCAGGATTCACTGGGATTGCCACCGGCGGCTGTGATACCGCCAAAGGCGGCGCAGCTTCCCACTGCGATGACATGACCGGCCACAGCGGCAAGCTGCGCCAGCCACTTCATCATCGGTTCTCCCGTACCGGCAAGTCGGTGAAACTTTCCACTACCGTTGGGTCCACACACCACGGAGCCTTCAAGGCAGAGCAAGTCGAGATGCAGCTCGCCACGAATGATGGTTTCCAGCAGTTCGATGAACTCAGATCCCGAAGCCTCGCTGATGGAGGGATGCCAGAGGATATGAATACCGGCACTCTCCAATGCGGTAAACAGGTCCGGCCCCTCTGCACAGAGCATCGAGAGTGAACAACCGCCGCAACCGCCTGATTGCAGCCAAAGCAGATTCAGGGATTGCCGATCCTCATCAGCCATCGGCTTCCACCTTCAACGGCAGGGTTAAGGTGAATATGGCGCCGCCGTCGGCACTGTTTTCAGCCGACAGGTCACCCCCCATATCCCGGGCCAATCCATAACTGATATAGAGTCCCAAACCAGTTCCCTTTCCCACCTCCTTAGTGGTGTAGAAGGGATCGAAGAGTTTATTCATGTCACCCTCGGCGACACCCGGTCCGCTGTCGTGAATTCGGATCCGGACATCCTTGTCGTCTCTGTCGCAACCTATGCTGATCAGTTTCTCTGCCTGAGGCTCCATCACATCGATGGCGTTCTGTATCAAATTGATCAGGATCTGATGCACCTGGCCCTGGCGACCTCTGATCACACAACTGTCAAGCAGATCATAACGCACCTCGGGCTTCTCCCTCGAGGCCTTAATCACCCACTCGGTTGCCGTCATCACCACATGCCTCAGCTCGAAGGGTTCCGGTTGCTCTTTCTGGATACCTGAGTAACGACGCAGATCGAGCACGATATTACTGATACGCTCCGCGCCCTCCATGGTCCCCTCGATCAACGGCCCCATATCGGATTCGATCTTGTCTATCCGATATTTTTCTCTCAGCCCCTTATGCAGATCCGGGTCGAGATGTTTATTCACATCCGCTATGTAGTTGTTGATACGCTCACCGTAGCGCTTCAAGGCGTGCATATTCCCGAATACCACGCTGATGGGATTATTGAGTTCATGCGCCACCCCGGCCACCAAGCGGCCAAGCGAGGCCATCTTTTCGGAGTGCACCAGGTGTTCCTGGGTCTGTTTCAGATCGATATGAGCCTTGTTCAGAGCCTCATAGGCACGACGCAGCTCACCTACCGGCCGGCCGATCAGCACCATGCCCAAGAGTTTTCCCTTGATGTCGTAACGGGACGAGCAGTTCATCGCCAACGGCATGAACCCACCTCCCTGGGTAAGCAGATTGACCTCGCAATCGACAACGTCATCATTGCCCAGTTTTTCCGAGAACTGCTCAACCAGCGGCTGCGATTCGAGGCCGAACAGTTCATTGAACGGACAATTCAGCAGTTCCCTCTCCAGCCTCCCGGTAAGGTCTTCCAGCGCTTGATTCACTTGTAAAATCCGGCCGCCGGTATCGCAGACAATCAATACCTCCCGCATCGATTCGAGTACGCTTCGAATGAACTGCTGCGCCTCTTCCAATTCGGCGTTCTTCTGTTCCAACTCCACCTGGTAGTGGACCAGATCGGCGTAAACCTTATCCATCTTCTGGATAACGTCGATCCATGCACTCTCGGTAGTCTCATTCAACTGCAGCGATTCATCCATGACAACCTTATCTATCAGGCTGCTTTTGAGGCGTGTTTTGGTTTCAGCCATGACTACTCCCTGTATTGTGAGTCCGCAAATGTCCAGATTTCTCGTTCCCACGTGCCTGCGCGGGAATGCAGAATGAAAACATTTGCGTTCATTTGCGGACCGAAAAAACTCATTCAACTACCCACCACGTCCTGGCTCTCGTGCAACTGCTCGATTTTTTCAAGCCCGTATCGCTCCAGTTTGCTGCGCAGTCCGACCCGGGACAAGCCCAGCTCTTTCGCTGCCTGGCTCTTGTTCCAGCGATTGCGGACAAGGCACTCCTTGAGGATGCGCGCCTCCAGTGATTCGACCCGCTCCTTGAGTGTGCCGTCCAGTCCGTTCATGACTTTCAAGTCGGCTTCGTCCTCTTCCGGCGCCGCCTGCAGCACCCGGGGCGAGAGCATGTCCGCACTCAGCAGTTCACTATCGCTCATAACCAGCATATGCCGAATCTCGTTCTGCAACTCACGGACATTGCCTGGCCAGTGGTAGGCCTGCATGCAGGCCAGGGCTTCTTCTGTGAATCCCTTTACATGCTTACCCAACTGCCCCATCGAGACCTCCAGGATGGACTGGGCGATCAACGGGATGTCCATCCTGCGCTCACGCAATGCGGGCAGATGAATGGTGACGGTGGCAAGCCGGTAATAGAGATCCTCGCGAAAACGCCCCTCGCGCACCTCCTGCTCAAGATCCCGGTTGGTGGCGGCGATGATCCGAATATCCACCTGCCGTGTCTGGCTGCTGCCCAAAGGGCGTATCTCACTCTCCTGCAATACCCGCAGCAGTTTTACCTGAAAGGCCGGCGAGACCTCGCCGATTTCATCGAGGAATACCGTACCGCCGTTGGCCCGTTCGAAGATTCCCGCCCGGTCCTCCACCGCACCTGTAAAGGCCCCCTTCTTATAGCCGAAGAGTTCGCTTTCCAACAATTCATCCGGCAGCGCACCGCAGTTCTCCACAACAAAGGGCTGGTCCCAACGCTGACTGTTGTAGTGCAACGCCCGTGCCGCCAGCTCCTTGCCAGTGCCCGATTCTCCGCTGAGCAGTACCGAGACATCATATGGCGAAACCCTGCGGATCTTTTCACACACATGATTCATACCGCTCTCGGGGCTGCGCACGATCTGATCGTCACAACGGTAATCGTCCCGCAGACGCTTGCGTTTCTGATCCATGGCGGACTGCAGGCGGCTCGGCGACATCTTCAGCTCAACCGAGAGGATTTCATTCTTTCGCTGCAGTTCGAAGAGTTGGGCCGCATTCTTCAACAACAGAATCAGACTGTCAGGATGCCATGGCTTGGTAACGAACTGGTAGATGCCCGCTTCGTTGACGGCGCTGATGATATCTTCGGAGTCGGTATAACCTGAGATGATCATTCGAATCACCTCGGGCCACTGCTCACGCACCTGTTTGAGAAACTTCACACCGGTGATCTCCGGCATCCGCTGATCGCAGAGGATAATCTGCACCCAGTCGGACTCGAGGATCTTTCGCGCCTCAGTGACGTTCTCCGCCGTCTTCACGTCGAACTCGTCTTCCAGGATGCGCTGCAGCGTCTCCAGACTGCGCACCTCATCATCCACGATCAGGACTGTGGGCTGCGCGTTCATGACACCCTCCTGACCGCTTTGGTCCAACGATGATTGGCGAGGGTCAGGGGTGTGCGGGACTTCGGAACTTTATAGACGAAGTTATAGCGGGCCACATGATAGCTCGGGTCGAATCCGTAGAAGTTGCTTTTCATCTGTTCCAATTCCTCCTCACGATAGCGGGCCAGCGGCTTGATCGCCTCATCGGCCTGCCTTCGTGCATTCTTGTAATGTAGACGTTCAGTAAATGCCGGGGTGCGGATCATGCCGGTTGCCAGTTGGCGAACAGATGAAAGGAAACCGGTATCCGGTTCATCGATCACTTTGTCGATCAGATTCAACGCCTTTGCTTCATCAGCCCCGATGGGCAGGCGACTCTCGACAATTTGTGTCGCACGCTCATCGCCGCTATAGCGGGGCAACAGATAGGTCCAATACTCTGAACCAAAAAGATTGCCCATATCCTTGTAGTGAGGATTGAGTATCACTCCGCGACGTGCCCATACTTCATCGGCGGCCCTGGCCAGAAACACGCCACCGGCCCCGGCGTTACCCTGCAACGCGGCCACTGTAAGATGGCTTTCTGTTTGTATGATTTCACGGGCGAGATCATCGATGGCATTGATATTGCGCCACGACTCATCGGCAGCGCTGGAGGCCGCCTCGATCATATTCAGGTGCATGCCGTTGGACCAGTAATCCGGTCCGCCCATCAACACTATCGCCCTTGTGTCCCGGCGTTTCGCATCGCGCAAGGCCGACAACAACGCTTCACATTGGGCGCTACCCATGGCGCCGTTGTAGAAGGGAAAATGGAGCAGCCCCACACTCTCCACCTCTTCATACCAGATTTCCCGGTAGCCTGAATCAGCACCGGCTTCGATCTCCGGCAGGTCAGCGACCTCCTGCGCCAACAGATGGGTGGCGGGCAGCTTGAAAGGATGCTCGCCCTCCCTCTCCCGCATATGTCCGATCCAGACTGCACCATCGACCGATGCGCGGCAGATTGCCGGCCCGCAGCGGGCGATCGGTTCGCCGGGTTTACCCCTTAGGGTCGTCTCCGGCCAGGCATCGTAGAGATAGAACTGCCGCTTAAAGAGCTCATCCAGGACACCCGGGACTCCATCACCGCTGCGTATCTTGCGTAACACCTCCGTGGTAGTGTCACGTCGCCAATCGACGGCCCTGTCTGTCTGCCTGACCAGCGGTCGCCAGCCACCCCGCCGTGTTGCATCAACCTGCTCCAGGGGTTGAGGTTGGTAGTCACCTGCCTGAAAACGCTCCACTGCCAATATGACAGCCTCAACGGCTGCCTCGGTTACCTCGTTGCGATAGAGACTCCCTTTAGCCGTCTCACGCATCTCGAACTCCACACTGGCCCAGATATCGCCCGCATCCATCTCCCCATTGGCCTGCAGCACCGTAACCCCCCAGCGTCTCTCACCCTTGAGGATCGCCCAGTCGAGTGATGAGGGCCCCCGGTCACCCCTGATGCCGGGGTGGACTACAAGACAGACATGATTACGCCATACCGATTCGGGAATTGCCCGCTTGAGAAAGGGTGCGATGATCAGATCGGGCCGATGCAGACCAACTGCCTCCAACGCCACGGCATCGTTGATGTCGAACTCAACCGATACCTCGTGACCCATGGCCCGCAACTCCACGTGGAGCCGTTGACTGAGGCTGTTGAAGGCGTGGGTGAGAAACAGAATGCGCATGGTTATATCCGACCGTTCATTGCCGCAACGTAATTGACAGAATGTGCCGCATGCAACTTCTTTTATTAGTCCGCAAATGAACGCTAATAAACGCTAATGTTTTCATTTTCTCCGGTTCCCATGCTCCTACGTGGGAACCCATTCCTTGTTCTAATGCTCTGCATACATCTGCATTCCCACGCAGGAGCATGGGTACGAGAAATCCCGATCGGTACGGCAAGCCGCACCCTGCATCACGCATTAAACATTTGCGTTCATTTGCGTTCATTTGCGGACTTATACGCTTAACCATTCATCTCATATCGGTGTCAGCAGATTCGCGGCAACTGCTCGCCGGAGAGCCAGTCGACCACCCGGCTGCCGCCGAACATGGTCTCCATCTGGACAAAGTGGTGTTCATCCTCGACCACCTCACCGATGATCCGGCTGTCACGCCCCAGGGGATCCTCCTGCATGAGCGGCAACAACCGGGCAGCATCTTCGGCTGAACAGATACAGATCAGTTTGCCTTCATTGGCCACATAGAGGGGATCGAGCCCCAGCAATTCGCAGGCGGAAGTAACCGCCGCTTTCATGGGTATCTCCGCTTCCACCAGATGCATGCCGACTGCAGACTGCATGGCCAGTTCGTTGAGCGTGGTGGCGAGACCGCCGCGGGTCGGATCCCGCAGGCAGTGGATATCCGGGACGGTCTCAACCATTTTCTGCACCAATCCGTGGAGTGCCGCCGAGTCGGATTCGATCGTAGTCTCGAACTCCAGATTCTCACGGCTCGACATGATCGCCACCCCATGATCACCGATGCTGCCGCTGACGATGATCTTGTCGCCGGGTTGGGCGCGATCTCCCGATATGTTGATACCCTCCGGTACCACGCCGATGCCGGTGGTGGTGATAAAAACGCCGTCACCCTTGCCCTTCTCCACCACCTTGGTATCGCCGGTGACCACCGGCACGCCGGCCTCGCCGGCAGCGCTTGCCATACTGGCGACGATCCGATCCAGGTCGGCCAGGGGAAAACCCTCTTCCAGGATAAATCCCGCCGACAGATAGAGCGGCCGCGCACCGGACATGGCAACATCATTCAGCGTACCGTGTACCGCCAATGAACCGATATCGCCACCGGGGAAAAAGAGCGGTGAGATGACATGGCCATCCACGCTCATGACCATACGTCCTGCAGAGACATCGAAGGCTGCCTGGTCGTTGCCCTGTCTCAGCAACTCGTTATCGAAGTGTTTGAGAAACAGCTCTTCGATCAGCTGCGCCATGGCCCGACCACCGCTGCCATGCGTCATATCGATCCTGGCACCACGCGTGTCGAGGCGAAGGGGAAAGCGTTTTACCACGGCATTCATCGTTCCACTCCGTAGCAAGTCTGTATAAATGCGGTCCGCAAATGAACGCTAATAAACGCAGATTCACTGGTGATATATTTGTGTTCGTTAAGGTTTATTGACGGTCTCATTCCTAAAAATTCCTATTGAGTACCCATATGGTTCTACATTGATTTTCCTGGTTCCCATGCTCCCGCGCGGGAACGAGAAACCCCGGGCGGTGCGGCAAGCCGCACCCTACATGTTTTTAAACATTTGCGTTTATTTGCGTTCATTGGCGGACTGATAACGCCTACCGGCATATTCAACATCATGCGCTCTTCTTATCGGATTGACGGAAACGGCCGTAACTCCAATAGGCGGCGCAGGCGCCCTCGGAGGAGACCATGCAGGAGCCCATTGGGTTGTCCGGGGTACAGACCGTACCGAACAGTTTGCAGTCGGTGGGCCGCTTGGCACCGCGCAGGATCGCCGGACATTCACAACCCTTGACATCCTCAGCCTGGGAGACGGGTATGGAGAAGCGCCGCTCAGCATCGAGCGAGGCATAGTCCTGTTTGATCTTCAGGGCGCTGTAGGGCACCTGACCCAACCCCCGCCACTCGAAGCTTCTACGCAGCTCGAATGTCTCCGCCACCAGTCGTTGGGCCTTGCGATTGCCCTCGCGACTGACCACTCTTGTGTATTCGTTCTCCACCACAAAACGTCCTTCGTTAAGCTGGCGGATCAGCATCAGGGCCGACTGCATGACATCCAGCGGCTCGAAGCCGGCGATCACCACCGGACGCTGGAACTCCTGGGCGAAATACTCGTAGGGCCGGCTGCCGATGATGGAGCTGACATGGGAGGGCCCGAAGAAGCCGTGGATGGAGACCGATCCCAACTCCCGCACTTCGGGGGATTCGAGGATATTCTGGATGGCTGCGGGGGTCAGTACATGATTGCAGAACAGGCTGAAGTTGCTCAGACCCTCCGCCTTTGCCTGACGCAGCGCCACCGCGCTTGGAGGCGTGGTAGTCTCGAAGCCGATGGCGAAGAAGACCACCTCACGGTGCGGATTCTCACGGGCGATTCTAAGTGCGTCCTGGGTGGAATAGACCATCCGCACATCACCCCCCGCCGCCTTGACCCGGATCAGGCTCTTACGCCCACTGGCCGGAACCCGCAGCAGATCGCCATAGGTACAGAGAATCACATCATGGGCCTCCACCAGATGGATGGCCTCATCGATACGACCGATCGGCAACACACAGACCGGACATCCCGGCCCATGTACAAACCTCACATTGTCGGGCATCAGATCCTGCACACCATAACGAAAAATGGCATGGGTATGGCCGCCGCAAAACTCCATCAGATGATATTCGCGCTCCCTGTCCGCTTCGTGGCGTATCGCATCGGCAAGCTGCCTGGCCAGTTTTTGCTGGCGGAATTCGTCAACATATTTCATGGCGTCACTCCCGCTTGAGCAAATAGCCTGAGGGTCTTCTCGGCCTCCTCTTCGCTCACCTTATTGAGCGCATAGCCCACGTGGATCAGTACAAAATCATCCACTGAGACGTCGTCGAGCAGCGCCAGAGAGACCTCTTTCTTTACCTCACCCAACACCACGGTGGCGTTCTCGCCCAGCTCGTCGATGGCGACCACTTTTGCGGGTATAGCCAAGCACATGTTCGGTCACTCCTCAGTCATTTTGTCATTACAAATAAGGCGGAATGTTTATCCTGCAGCCTGCCGCAAATGAACGCGAATCACCGTAAAATTTCGCTAATTCTTGATCCTATATACTGTCATTACGATATTACTGCTTCTCGACGACACCCAAAGAATATTCGCGTTCATTAGCGGTGGTTCGCATCTATTTGCGGTTACGCACCTAAGCCGGCACCGCCGGATTCCCGACCTGCGCCATCTGCCGGCTGGCGGCAATCCACTGATACCAGTTCTGCATCCCCTCACCGGTGGTGGCGGAAAGCTGCAATACCTTGATCCTGGGATTGATGCGTTTGGCATACTCGATACAGCGCTGCACATCGAAATCGAGATAGGGCAGCAGATCGATCTTGTTCAGCAACATCAGATCGGCGGCATGAAACATGTCGGGATACTTGATCGGCTTGTCCTCACCCTCGGTCACGGAGAGAATCGCCACCTTATGCGCCTCACCCAGATCGAAAGCGGCCGGACAGACCAGGTTACCCACATTTTCGATAAACAGCAGACTCCCCCGATCCGGTTTCAGCGTCTCCAGAGCATGGCCCACCATGTGACCATCCAGGTGGCACCCTTTACCGGTATTGATCTGTATCGCCTTCGCCCCGGCAGCGCGTATCCGCTCCGCATCATTCGCCGTCTGTTGATCACCTTCGATGACACTGATGGCGTACTCCGCCTGCAGATCGCCGATGGTACGGGCCAATAGGGTCGTCTTGCCCGATCCCGGACTCGAGACCAGATTGAGACTCAATATGCCGTGCTGCTGAAAGTAGTTCCGGTTGGCAGCGGCATACTGATTGTTCTTACTGAGTATGTCCTGCTCGATCTGCACCATTCTCGACTGAGAGAGTCCCGGCGCATGGGCATGGGCCGGTCCCTGACCGTAGTCATGGGTATGCCCCTGCCTTCCATTCCCGTCATGATGATGGTGGTGGTGATCATGATCGTGTTGATGATCCCGACCCTCGATCTGTGTCTCACCTTCACCACAACCGCAAACCGTACACATAATAAACACCTCGAATAATGATTTTGTGAGTGCTTGGTTTCAGGGCCTGTTAACACTAATCCAATACACCCTGCAACCTTCCAACTCAAAACTAAAAACTCCATGCGTTACTCGACTTCCAGCTCCTTGATCCGCATCTCGTCACCACCGGTCACCTGCAACTGATAACTGCCGCACTCCGGACAGGCCTCATAGCGGGCCGCCACCTGGACCGGCTTACTGCATTGCATACACCAGGCCTCGCCAGGCAGATGGATTATCTCCAGTCTGGCACTGTCGGCGAGCGTGCCTTTCACCACCGCTTCGAAACCGAAATGCATTGCCTCGGGCTCCACGCCCGATAGCACACCGATCTCCAGCCAGACCCGCTTGACCCTGCTGTATCCTTGCGTCACGGCTTGCTCCTCCAGCACCTGCAGCACACCCTCACACAGGGACATCTCGTGCATCAGACGATCTCAAGCCGGTAACCGACACAGGGATCGACTGCGTTGATGAAAAGTTCGGCATGCCGTTTCAATACATCGATCTCCCGTGCGGGGAGACTCAGCAATCCTCTGGCGACCACCCCTCGGGGATGAAAGTTCCACTCCGTGGGCGCCACTATCTGATAACCGGAAATCATACCCTTATCCAACACGGCACGGTGTATCAAACGACCGCGTGCCGCTTCCACCTGGCCCAAACCCTCATCCACTCCCGATCCAGTCATTGCGGCGCCGCCATCAATTCGATCTTCGATCAATGCCTGCATCTGTCCGTTCAGCCTCGCCGGTATGGAAGCCAACTCCAATAACCTGGCCACCAGGCGTGTCATCAGACCAAAGCCATACAGTTTCGTCAGTTGTCGCAACAGTGGATGGGAGGCCATTCGGGTCATTGGCGTCGTCTCGAAGACAGCGCCTTTCCACTCGGGGGTAGCGATAAATTGGTCGGCATCTTCCTCGGACAGGCGCTGACATATCGCCTGCGGATCGATTACGGGTAAAGGGTAGGAGCCACCATCCGCCAGTTGTGCCGACTGTTCCTCCCTTATCCTCCGCAACAGTTTTGATGCGGGTGTCGTTGTCTGTTCGAGCCAAACATCGAATTCCTCGATCTCAGCATATGCATACCAGTCGGCCGGCGCCAGTGCGAAGATCGAATCGGCGGCTGTTTTCGCAATCTGTTCAATGACTGTGGAGAACCTTTCCTGATCCACCACCAGGCGTGGCTGCAGAGTGAACAGGTCGCTGTCACTGAAGCACGCATGTTTTGCCATCGGCAGCAGATTTGAGAGGGATGCGACCAAGTCACGGTCGACCGCTGTATCGACAAAATTGGACCAGTCGATGAGGATACGCCACAAATGTTCCCGGGCGGTCTCCACCATGACTAGCATACTCTCGGCCAATTCGATCCGGGCATTCCCATGCATACCCATCGCCTGGCGGCATGCCTGAGCCGCGGCCGATGCCTGGGCGGTAGCGCAGACACTGTAGAGCATGGGAAGCATGCTCAGCAGCTCCTTCACCGATTTGCCTTCGAACAGATGGGTTAACTGCAATGGACGAGTCGAGCTAATGGCGACTTTTTCTATTCGCGCCTGCCGGCGATATAGCTTAATGTGGATTTCACCCTCAACGTTCATGCATCTGCATCCAGTTTCTGTTTCGCCCCGCCGCGCAACAATTCTCGACGACTCAACGGTTGTTCCAGGCGTTGGCTGATCGTCGGTCTTTCCTCTTGCACTGAACCGTCTTGCCCGTCAACCGCCTGCTGATCGGGATCGTCCTTCCAGATTCGTTCGATTTCACTTTCACGTGTTGAAACCGTATCACGATGTTCAACCCGCATAAGGGCATCCATTACAACCTCTGCCGTGGCCACTGCCGCGGCCTGGTCGGCAAACTCGAAGACGGGCGAAAAGAGAGAACACATCTGGTAGCGGCCGATCCCCTCCTCTTTGCAAACAATGAACTCGTAGGGACCGGAGGGCATTTGGTAGAGCTGTTTATCGCCAATCTTCGTGGCTTTCCAGCTATCCCCTTCCGGCGGTAGCAGCATCAGGTTCATGAACCAAGGGGTGATCAAGACACCGAGACAGAGGCCGTTCCATTCACGAAACCCCACTGCCTCCACACGCAGGGCCGGATTGAGCAACGGCAGTCCTTCCATGCGTTCCTGCTGAATCCGCCGAAACTGTTTCTCGAGACCTTGAATGAGATAGTCTGGACAGATCACGATGCATCCCTCACGACCATGAAGTCACGCTTGTTGCCGTCGCAATTCGGACAGCTCCAATGTGACGGCAATTGAGAGAAGGGTGTCCCGGGTGGTATTTGCCAATAGGCATCGCCCTCGGCGGGATCGTAGATATACCAACATATCTTGCACTCCAAGCGGCTGTCATCATGGAGCTTTTGGGCATTTCCACCGTAGGAACCGGCAAAGAAGGCATCGCTCACCGGTAGGCCTCCATAATCTCATTCAGACGCCGGGCACTCTCCTGAATGTCTTCGTTGGCGGCGGCGGCCACTGCCGGCACATCACCGATCTCCAGGGTATTGAGAATGTTTTTATCCTGAGAGTTGAAATATTGCACCCACCAGACGTTTTGCACTGCCGTGCTGGTGATGCGGCAGTTGCCGTAACCACGAGAGAGTATGGTGAGCGGTCCCTCGCCCAAACGCTCGATCAGGAATGCCAGATCCTGTTCCGTCTGTGGCAACAACGTAAGATTTATGACATGACTCTCCTTACCGGGTCGATACTCAGAAACCTTGTCATTGATCTCAGCAAGCAGCGGGGGCGCATTCAAGACTCCCTCGGGTATCGACTTGAGCTGGCTATCGGCCCGATGCGCTGCCTGATTGAAGACATGGCGTCGACACAACCTGGGTACCCGCGCCACTTCAATCGTGTCCACGGTGGCTTCTTCCTGCTGATTGAAATATCTGATTCGCCAGATTCCCGCCATGACCGATTCCTGTATTCGGGCGCTGGTATCAGCACTCCGGTAGACCATGCTTACCTCGCCCTCACCGAGAACCTGATCGACCAGGCTGCTGTTCTCCCCGTCCAGGTGTGTGATATCGACCACTTCAGGCTTGATATCCCTCACTTTTGCCTGGTGTTGCAATACCGCATCCAGCTCGGTCAATGCCGACATGCCGCTATCGAGATCCTGCACCTGATCGGGTTCCGGCATCTCAGGCATGGAGAAGGTAGACATCTCATCGGGGAGTTGCAGGATGTCGAGCGAAGCCCCATCATCTTCCGCCGGCTGCGAACCCGGACCAGTGACACTTATAGGTATGTCGATTTCATTCATGTTGAATGTCACTCCAGTTAATGGCACTGCCCAACGGCACTAACGACAGGAATTTTGAAACCCGGTGTGGCGCAGGGTTGAGTATTCAGCAGGCGCTCGATCTCGGTGAGGTAGACATCCCAGTCTTGCATGCGGGAAATCGCACCGACATAAGCGCCCTCACGCAACATTACCAACGCAGGCCAGCCATCGAAGGGAAAGCGTGCATGCAATTGACGTTCACTGTCACGTTCGACGATGGCCACCTGAAAACGGTCACCGAATGTCTTCATCAGCAACGGCAAGACCACTGCCACATCATTGCTTTCGGGAAACTGCAGCGGATTCTCGGTGAAGAAGAGCAGACACTGTTTATGCGCTTTGACAAAATCCCCAAGCGAACGCTCATTGACCGTGGCGATACCTTTTTCCTCGATGAGGTCGTTGATCAGCGATGATGGCATATTTCTCTCCTGCTATTTATCCAGCCGAAGATGTTCCGGCAGTTGCGGTTCACGATTCACCAGATCATCAAACAGATAATCAATCTCCGTTTCACCCTGGATGGCCAGCTCAAGGGCCTGTAATGCCTGTTGTATCTCCCTTGCCCTGGCCGGACTCAGCACCTCGCGGGCGGTATCGAGAAATACCAACAACCAGGTACCGACCTGCTGCTCACCTAGCAGCAGGGTATCCACCCTGCGTCGCTCACCCAACCCCTGACATACCGCCTGACCCGGTAGCGTGGAGAGGATCTGCATCGGTATGCCGATACACATCACAGATCCCCCTTGCTACGGTATTTATCGAGATGCGCATCCACATCCACATGAATGGCGTGCTGTTCGAGCTGAACAGGACGATAGGCCAGGTCAAATTGCGGTGATCTCAGAACCCGTGCATCACCAACCCGGCAGGCATGCTGCGCCGAGGGTCGTTCATTCTCATAGCGCCGGATGTCGGAAATCGCACCCTGTAAACCTGTATCCGGTGATAATGGCGTTTCTCGTCGTTGAGCCTCGACGCCAAATCCCTGAAGATAGTCCAGAACCATTGCGATCGCCGGTTCTATCTGCGCACGGACAGGTTCCCGTAAACTGCCGCCATAGTCCTCCAGTTCAACAGGCTGTACACCTATCAGGAGAAGGTGACTGGGATAATCGCCAAGCATCTCCGCCATGGCGAGCACCTCTTGAAACCCGGTCTGATGCAGGCTCACCTTCTTGGCGCCCATAAATTTAGGTACCTCACCATCCTCCACTCGCTTGAGGCTGCCGCCAGGCAGACCGTAGTCCACCGCATCGAAGACCACCAGTATCTCCGCCTCGCGGATATGTTGAACCAGATAGATACCTTGGGTGCCTCCGTCCAGGAGATGAACATTGTCAGAAAATCGGTAGTGACGCTGAAGCGATTCCAATGCACGAACACCGAAGCCCTCATCGGCCCACAGCAGATTTCCTATACCGAGGATCAACACTTTGGGAGGATTGGACATTTCAGACTCCAACAGGGATCAGTGAAACCACTATCTGCAAACCACGCGCCAAACTCACCCGCATGGATTACCTATTGTTTTCGTTGAGAATTTACCGGATGTAGAGGTAATACAACCTATGGTAATGGATAGTTGCTTATCAGTTTAGATGACTTTTGAAATATAACTATCCAATTTTCAGGTGCAGCAAACTGAAGTTAGTGTATATTTACACAAAAAATCGAGGGAAATCTGCCAATCCGCCCATCGATAGGTAAGCAGCTTTACACATCATATACACCCGTCTTGCGTTTGGGATTCGACTGCGCCGGATCGATAACCCCGGACCATTACAGAATTTCGCTGGAAATTAAGGTGATTTCTTTCAGAATGTCCCATAATTTGGCAGAGTTGTTGATGCATTTAAAACAAATTTGTGGAAAGAGCATCGGTTAACAGGCCCTAGCACAAAAAATCATGCAATAGAGAGAACAATATGCCGATCGTTACGTGGAGCGAAGAATTCAGTGTCAACGTCAGAATAATAGACGAGCAACATCAGGAAATGCTCAATATCGTTAATAGCCTCCACACCGCTGTGGAAAAGTGTGCTGATAAAGAGATTTTGCATAAACTGCTGGTTGAGCTGTATGAACACACGCATACTCACTTCTCCACCGAAGATGAGTTGATGAAAATGCATAACTATCCGGAGTATGAGCAGCATCTACACGAGCACCATGTATTACTGCAGCATCTGAATAATCTGGTTGCGGGTGTCACGGGCGGAAAAAGCCCGACCTTTCGCTCTGATTACGATGTCTCATCAGACTGGGTGCTTATCCACATTTTCAAAAGCGATAAAGAACTCGGCACCTTCCTCAATGCACAAGGCGTCTACTGAATATACCGGATGGTTCCACGACGGCACGATCGCTCGTCATGACCCGGAACATCAGCCTGAAAGCAAAATATACACGCGGCGTATCGGCGGCTTTTGAATCCGATCCGGGATCAAGCGGAAACTAAAAAGGCGGGAGAGCAACGCTCTCCCGCCCCATCTTCTACGCAAGACCGAAGTTATCGTACTTTCACATACAGATTGATTTCGAATCCGAATCGCATGTTTTGATACATCGGTTTTGACCATTTATGCATCGTTGTTCTCACTCCTATCTGTTTTTTGAGGTTTATGGAAGTGTCACCCTGAATACCACCGGGGCAACAATGATCGACTATCAAGATACATACCAACTAAACACCTGCAACATCCAACCATGATTTCTACAGTGATTTGTCTATAAATGCCTAAATTACAGATATATATATCTGCGGTTATCGCCTGTACCATAAAAACCGTCGAAGCGATACCGGCCTATATGTGCAGTTTCTGAACAGAATCGCGTGAAATCTGTACACTCAGGGAATCAATATCGATTTTCCGCCGTTGAGCGCATATCCAACAGTAGTCGTTCGGATCTCGCGTCTGTCGTGACTGCTCACCGGCTAGACGAACCCATGCCCGCAGGTGGCTCCATCTGCCTGGGTACCCCTTTGGTATCGAGAGAGAGAATCCACTCTACCAGCTTGACGCCATCCTCTCTTTTCAGGGCCACATTTGGCGGCATGTAGAGCATATTGACGTTTTGCCATATTTTCTGGTTACCCTGGGTACCCTGCAGTATTGATTCCAGCAGTCTGTCCTTATTGCCCGGTCGATCCAGATAGTGCGCGGCCACCTCTCTGTATGATGGTGCGAGAGGAATAACACGCGATACTTTGACCGGATCTATTAGATGACAGATCGTACAACCGCTTATGGTGGAGAGCGCAAGCATTCTGTCGTGATGCATAAGCCTCTCCGCCACTTGCGGATCAATGTCCAGCTTAAGTATCCAGTGAACGAGCGAGGATGCATCTTCTCGCGTGACATTCACATTCGGCGGCATGAACCGCATCCCGATCTCACCCTCCCATACCTGATCCTGATAGACCGTGCCATGCAGCACCCGATCCAGCAAACGGCTGAATGCATCTTTTTCACCTCTGTAGCGTAACGCGATCTCCTGATAACTCGGCGCAAGCGGCAGTTCATCGCTACCCGCGTCAGGCGCTATCTTGTGACAGATAAAACAACCGGAAGCATTGGCCAGAGCCAACATTTGCTGATCCTTTGCATGCGCGGCAGGAACCGCAAAAAGCATGACGACCGCAAACAGTGTGGCTAAAGAGAACTTCAACCTTGCCATTGTTAGAATCTCCCCTGGTTGGTATGACACCGATATCCAACGAATCTGAATAAGTTAAGTAATAGCAACATTTGTGCCTGCTCTCTATAGCCATCGACATACAGGGCATCGTCTGAAAAGCCAGCGGCGGCGACAGATACATATCTACCGAGGCCTCACAACCACGATTGTTCAAAAAATGTCGCCAATGCTCAATATCTGAACACCTTTATCAGCCACAAACATGTGACAATTGACGATGAGTGATAGGGTTGCAATACACGAAAATGGCACGGAGCATGCTTTTCATCTATACAACTTGAAGCAGGATTCCATTCAACAGCGAGTACCTTGAAGTGCGACATGCCAAAACACCCTATACCTTAGTATTGCAATGGCTACTGTTATTCGGCATCTTGTCGTTCATCAGTTGGTTGTTGTGGGATCAAGGTCTGCTGCAATCCGCTTTGCTGTCAGATCCCAGCCGCATCACACTGATCATCCTGCTGCTCTTTGTACTGGCTACCACTCATTGTGCTGCAAGGGCACTGTTTTTATCGAGCGAAAACAGTGCGCTCGACCGGATCATCCGGTTCACGACCGCGAATCCACCCGGCCCAGGCAGCAATCGTTGGTGGATAGATAACAGGCTACCCGTAAAAGACTCCCTCTCTGGTCAGTTTATTGCCGAGATAGCCGCAATGCGCGGTTCGTTGCAGGGGCATCGACCAAACCAGGATAGCCACCTGCTGGCGCAGGTGCTGGCAGAGCATATGCGAGGTCAGCACGAAGTTGGCTGGTTCATCTGCGGACTGCTGGTAAAACTCGGCCTGCTCGGTACTGTGATCGGATTTGTCATGATGCTGGCGCCAGTGGCTGAATTGAAATCATTCGACCTGTCGGACATACAGGGCCTTCTGCAACGGATGACGACCGGTATGGGGGTGGCTCTGAACACCACCCTGATGGGGCTCAGCTGCAGCATGTTGCTCGGGATGCAGTACCTGATGCTGGATCGAGCCGCCGATCGCCTGGTGGCAGAGGCCGTAGAGTTCAGCGAAACAAGTTTGCTCAAAGCGGCTGACAAGGAACAGTGATTCAGTGGCGATGTTTCGCAACAGCCGTCAGTTCGATGCGGACCCATTCACCGATCTGCTGTTCAACGCACTGCTTGCATTCACCTTTCTTTTTCTTGTCGCCTTGATGTTTTTAAATCCGCCGGCCAAGACCGGTACAATCAATCCCAAGGCCGACTTTCTGATCTCGGTAACCTGGACCGATAACAGTCCGGACGATATCGACACCTGGGTTGAGGGGCCAAACGGTGATCTGGTCTGGTTCAAGAATCCCCAGGCCAGTCTTATGCACCTGGATAGAGACGACCGAGGGATGGCCAATGATACGCTGCTGATTGACGGCAAAACGATAATCAATCCCCTCAACCAGGAGATAGTGACCATACGCGGCCGTCCACCTGGGGAGTATGTCATCAATATTCACTACTACAACAGCAAATCCCTGCAACCTGTTCCGGTAACCGTCTATCTTGCTGAGGTCAATCCCGCGCTTAAGGTTTTGCACTACGCAACCCTGATACTTGAACGGGTCGGCGAAGAGAAGACAGCGATACGCTTCACCATCGGCACCGACGGTCAAGTCAGCAATATCAACACCCTTGAAAAATCGATTGTCCAGGTAGGTAAGATATGAGTGAATCGGTACTATTGATACTGCTCGCTTACGTTGCATTGGCCGTGCTTGTGGCCGCGGCGCTGATTGCAAGCAGTTTCCACACCCTGATAAGACTGTTTATCGTTGTATTTGCAACAGCACTCTATTTCGTCAGTTATCAGGCATGGCAATCAGTGCAAGGCTGGCCTGCATGGATTGAGGTTCCGGAACGGTTTCTGCTTCATGCATCGGTGGTTGATGAACCCGATAAAACGACAGGATCGCCCGGAACCATCACCATCTGGGCCACCGACCTCAGCAGTGGTGAGCCGGCGCATGACCCGCGCGCCTACAAGCTGGAGTACAGTAAGGAACTTCACACCGATCTGGAGGAGGCGCTGCGCAATATGCGCAACGGCATTATACAACTTGGCAGAAGAGCCGCAGTCACAAAAAAACCGGGACAACCACTCGACTTCACCCGTATGGGCAAACAGCGGGAGAAGATTGAAATCTATTCCCTTCCCGATCCGGCGCTACCGGAAAAATGAGATACATCCCCGTTCTTGGCCTGTTCGTACTGGCTCTTCAATCCTGCTCGAATCAATCGCTGGACAGCTCGAGCTATTTCCCCTTGCAGGAGGGACTGCAATGGGACTATCTGGTTACCACCAGCATCGGGAACTCGGTCCGACACTCCGATTTTTCCATCCGCATGGGAGAGCGCGAGTCGATCAACAGTCTAATCCATGCAGTACGCATTACCAGTGACGGCACCCGCTATTATATCGCCGAGAACAGCAGCGGCATCTACCGCACCGCAAAGCGCACCTTGATCGAAAGTAAACCTGCTATCGATAACTCACCCCACTGGGTACTCAAATATCCGCTCAGGAACGGTACTCAATGGAGCAATCCCACATACCCGTTCGTACTGCGTCGCGTCTATCCCTATGAAGAGGGGCTGACCCGCGGGATGAATCTTAAGATGACCTTCCAGATCATGGCCGATGATGAAACGGTAGTGGTACCTGCCGGCCGTTTCGACAATTGTATCCGGGTTCAAGGCGAGGCAAATCTCACTCTCTATGCAGACGCCCGCAGCGGATACGAGGAGTTACTGATCAATACCACCGAATGGTACGCACCCGGTATTGGGCTGGTGAAGTTGCTACGGGAAGAGCCTTTGTCGAATGATGTGTTTGCCGGTGGCGAGGTGGTTTACGAATTGAAATCTATGCGTCGCTGAATCAAGGGCTGCTGCAAAAAAGCGATTGCAGCATCCGCCCTTGTCACCGGAAGTTTCCGGCTAAAAGATGGGCACCAGCTTATGTCCCTGTGTCTGCCAGCCGATGAGCGAGATGAAGCCATCCCCCACCACTTCCATTTCCGGCAGAATAGTCGCGTTGTCCACCTTGAAGACACGATTGGCGATGGCACAGACCTCCATCCGCACCCCTTTTGCCTTCAGGGCCTTGGCAGTATCTGCAATTGAATCAAGCTGCTTGCCGAATTCCATGGCCAGGACGTCGTCAGGTTCGGTTGAAAGATAACGCACCGTCTCACCGATGAAGACCAGTACCATGTTGGGTTTCACGCCCTGTCTCACCAGACCCTCATGGGTTCCGCGGATGATGTCGAGATAGAATGCTGTCTTCTGGGGATTGGTGAAATCGATAAGAAAGACACTGCGGGTCTCCTTCACCCCATTCAGTGCCATCGCATCGTTGATCTTTTCCGCTGCATTAACCGAGCCCATGCTGAACAGTAGGAGACCCGTCAGCAAACCCCGCCACCCTCTTTTTTGTATCGACTTGTCTTTCATCATATGCACCTGTGATTTGATCGAAATGAACTCTGACGCCGCTCAGCCAGAGACTGGAATCCACCAATAATCAGTCAAGCTTTCTTGATTCCGGCTGCAGGGTCTGCAGCCGATGCAGCAGCGCTGCATCATCCCACTCCCGCTCGCCGACTGCCCGGTAGACGATTTCACCTCGACGATTCAGCACCAAGGTGGTTGGCAATCCCCGAACCCGCCAGCGCTGACCGATCCGTCCCCGATGATCCAGCAACACGGGAAAATCTATGGGGAAGTCATTCAGGAATTCCTTGACCGCCTCCGCATCATCTCCCAGGTTGATCGCCAGCATGGCGATCCCTTTGGGCTTCAACGCTGCCCAGGCCCGGTTCATCGACGGCAGTTCGCGACGGCATGGCGCACACCAGCTGGCCCAGAAATTGACTATCAACACCCTGCCCCTGTAATCAAGCAGTTGATGGTTTCTCCCTTCCAGATCCTGCAGGCGGAAAGTAGGCGCGGGTAGCGGCCTGGCTGCAGCAAGCAGGCCCTCAGCGGCCGATGCCTTCAATGCAACTGACATGAATAGCGCAAACAACAGGATCGACCAGGTTAAACCGGCCGGGCTGTGCCCGAGGTAGCCGAAAGGACTCGTAACCTGTGCAGCTTGCCCACAGCCATCGACCGGCCAACCCGTATGGCCGAACCGGTGTAAAGAATAGAATGAATGTTCATTTCTGTCAACCGTTTCTCCCGGCGTTTTTCTGGCCTGGAGAATCATATCAGCCACTTTCAGCCAATAGCCCTCGTACCAGATTGAGAATATGCTTCGGCGGCATACCGTAGGGCACTACCGCGGTGAGCTTTCCCTGGCCGTCAATCAGGTAGAGGTTGGCCGAATGGTCGATGCTATAACCCCCATCCTCTCTTTCGTGTCGTTTGAAATTGACCCGGTATTGCCGGGCCACCTGCGCCACTTCGTCTTCGCTTCCGGTCAGCCCGACCAACCCTTTATTAAAATAGTGGACATAGTCCCGCATCACTTCGGGGGAGTCGCGCCGGGGATCAAGGGATACAAACAGCCCCTGCACCCGATCCCCCTGATCATCCAGCTCATTGAGTACCGCAGCCACATTCGCCAGCTCGGTGGGGCAGATATCGGGGCAGTAGGTGTAGCCGAAGAAGAGCAGCACCAGCTTGCCCTGAAGCTGGCGCAGTTCAAAGGGATTGTTGTTATGGTCGGTCAGACTGAATTCGCCACCCAGCTCCTCGCTGCCGGCCCAGGTCACCGTGACCGAGAGTGCGCTGAAGATCAGCAGAAACAGCAAGTGTTTAGCGGGTATCACCATTCAGCGCACCTCCACATCCGTACCGTGCACCCAACTCGGATCACCCTTTCCCACATCACCAACAGGCGCGGCAAAGGCATCGGCCACCAGGGTGTCCACATTGCCGCCGGTGAGGGATCGCATAAAGGCGACCAGATCCCGTTTCTCAGATTCATTTAATCCCAACGGCCTGATCAAGGGATCGAGCAGCTCGTTTGCGACACCCCCCCTGTCATAAAACTCAACGACTTCACGCAGGGTACTGAAGGAACCGTTATGCATGTATGGTGCTGTGAGCGCTACATTGCGCAAACTGGGTGTCTTGTACTTCCAGCGGTCGTTGGGATTTTGCGTCACCTCATACAGACCCACGTCAGTGGGTGCCGGTTCACCCACCTGTTCGATGACCGACCGATCGATCTGCAGGGTCACACCCGGCGCCACCGTCACCGGCTGCGTCTCGGGCACTATTCCCATCGATTCCCTGTACCCGATACCGGTGTTGTGCAGGCCATCGTCACTGAAGAGGGCATGCTTGTCGCCTATGTGGTGGCAGGCCACGCATCCCGCCCTGCCGACAAAGAGCTCAAAACCCCGCTGCGCTGAAGCGGAGAGCGCCAGTTTGTCGCCCCCATAGTACCAATGATCGAAGGGTGAGCCTGCGGAAACGAGGGCGCGTTCATAGCTGGCGATGGCCATGCCGAGCGTCTCCATACTCACTCCCCTGCCATCGAAAGCAGCCTCGAAACTGCCCTTATAGTCGTCGATCTTGCGGATCTTCTCCAGAACATAGCCGATCGATGGATTGGCCATCTCGTTCCTGGCCAGCAACGGACCCCAGACCTGCTGTTCCAGGGTCTGTTCGCGCCCGTCGTGAAACAGCAGGGCGGCATAGGCCGAATTGTAGATGGTGGGCGAGTTGCGCCGCACGCTGCGCCCCTCTATGCCTACCGCCATGGCCAGTTCGTTGCTGGTGAATCCCTGCTCTGGGACATGGCACATGGCACAAGAGAAAGTGTCGTTGAGCGACAGCCTGCGGTCATAGAAGAGTTTTCTGCCGAGTTCGATCTTTTCCCGGGTTATGGAATTGTTCTCCGGTACCGGTACTGGGGGCAGCCCCAGTGGCGGCTGTTCGATAAAGGTCATCAGATCCGCAGCCCGGCCTTTCCTCAACTCCAGATCGAGGGATCGAGTAACATAGCTCTCCTGCTCGTAACCCTGTTTATTATCCCCCGGTTTGGATAATTTTGAAGGCTCGGGGAAGCTGAGAGCAGCCTTTAACAACCGACCTTGATTCTCTTCCTGCATCAGCAGCGTCTTCACATCGTTGATGATCAGATCGTGATGGAGAAAATCGACACTGTAGATGTTGCGTATACGCTTTTGCGGATCGATGAGGAACACCCGCAGCACATGGCTGTAGCCAACACTTGCCTTTCCGCTGCTGTCGACCTCCCGCTGAATCACCTGATTATAGGATTGCAATATGGGTTGCAGCGCCCGTTGCGAAGCGGTGGTAATGAACTGCCACTCACCTGAATTTCCGGCATAACGAAAATTATTGGCATAGAGTCTCATCACCTCCGGCGTGTCGACTTCAGGATCGAAACTCAGACTGATCAGCTTCAGACTGTCGGCCAACATCGCATCCCTTTTCATCGCCGATTTGATCTTATAGAAGACATGGGAAGAGAGCGGGCATCCGTTAACGTCGCTGCAAGTACTGTAGATAAACGCCAACAGGACATAGCGGTCATTGAAGAGGTCGTGCAGACGCTGCTGTTTCCCTTCGCTGTTGAGCACCAACCCATTCCCTGCCTCACCTAGCGGTGGCAGGGAATAACTGCCGATCGCCGGCAGTGTGTAGCCCAACTCACCATAGCCCGGCGCCGAATCGGATAACGGATCGGCCGACGCCGTTGAAATCAGGATGACGGCAAGCTGGATAGATCGTATAAATAGATTATACATAGGCGCTCCCAGGCAGCGGCAACCCCGACAGAGACCTCTCCGACAGGGTTGCCTCCCTCCGGATGCCTGTCAGACATCCGGAACTGCCTGTATCACTTGACGATGGACTCCAGGCTGGCTACGGAGACCTCCTTTTCCTCAGGCCTGACTGCACCATAGAGGGAGTAAGCGCCGAACCGCATCTGGTGGGCGCGGCCGAGTTTCTCTTTATTGAAGTCGATAGCAAATTTCTCCACCAGCTTTTTGCCGTCCCAGACATAGCTCTTGAAGAACTGTTCGTTATCCTCGCCCTTCTTATCCCAGTTGGCCAGCAGCGAAGAGGTGTAGTAGATACGGGTACTGTCCCAGCTGGACGAGGCCATATTGACCTGGCGGCCGATCTTCTTTTCGTAGACCTGCTTGGGATTGTGCGGATCGGTCATGTCGAAGAGCCGGGTCTTGCCGTCCATGAAGGTGTTGACCCAGAGCCGGCTGTCGTCGGAACTGATGGAGATATCCACCGGCAACGGCACCTTGGAAGGATCGCCGATATCGGCCACGGCCTTGGCCTGCCACTCGCCGTTCTCATCCTCATAGATCAGGTGCAGCTTGGAGGTGAGTGCCGTGGAGGTGACACACCAGTTATGGTTCGGCTGCCAGGCACAACGGATCTCCAGTGGCGCACCGGATACGTCGAAGACCTTTTTCGGCTTCTTGCTGTGCAGGTCCCACAACACCACGGTGTTACCGAAGCGTTTCATCGCCTCCTTGTCCTGCAGCATCTTGCCGAAGTCCATCATGTAGTTGGACCAGCCTGTGAACGAGGAGGTGAGCATGATGTTACGCCGCGGCAATACACGTACATCGTAGTTGTAGCCGTCGGCGTATTTGCCGGTCTTCTCAGCACCGCGCAGGTTCTGATCCGTGGGCATCCAGTGGGTCGCCACATACTCTCCCTCATTGGTGTATTCAACCAGGGCGGTGCGGCCGCCGTGGTCCTTGTTGTTGGAGAGACCGGTGATCATGATCCGTCCCGGCAAGGCATAGGTAGTGTGGGGACCGACCACGCCACCGCTTTTCTCCACAAAATCGGTAACGACCTTGTGCAGCCTGGGCTTGGCCGGATCGCTGTGAACGTCGAAGATGAAGAGTTTATTGGTGTCGAGACCGCCAGCCCAGAGATAGTGCCGGTCATCTGAGAAGCCGGAGTGATGGGCCTCGTTGCGTCCGCCTACCGACAGGCTGTGGACCACCTTGCCGTAGTTGGATGATTTCGGATTGACGTCAATGGTCACCAGCTTGTCCTGTCCGTCGCCCAATCCCTCGATGCCAAGGGTCCAGACATAGACGAAATCCTCCTGGCCGACAATCTTGGCCATGTAGGGTGACTGGCATGTTTCATCGGCCTGCAGGGGCAGAACCGCACCGAAAAGGGTGGTCCCGAGAGCCAGGGCGGATGCCAGGGCAATGGATTTGGCGGGCTTTTTCTTGAATAGCCTCATAGTTTCAACCTCCGTTGGTATTAATTTTTCCTGATTACTCATGAGGCTCAGCTATTGAGCCTGTGGTGCAAGCATAATGGAACCTACTGAATAAAAGAGGATTTCATCATGCCGAGAAATACTATTCAATTTCAAAAAGGTCTTGGTTTGCACGATTTTCTGGAACAATATGGGACCGAGGATCAGTGTCGACAGGCATTGTATGATTTGCGCTGGCCGACGGGCTATGTCTGCCCTGAGTGCGGCAACACAACAGGCTGTGAACTCAAAAAGCGTCAGATATATCAATGTCACAAGTGCCATCATCAGACTTCCCTGACCGCCGGCAGCATCTTCCATGGCACCAAGCTGCCGCTGAGAACGTGGTTTCTTGCGATCTATCTGTTGACCCAACGCAAGAAAAGTATCTCGGCGCTGCAACTTTCCCGCGAAATCGGGGTGAACTACAATACGGCCTGGCGACTCAAGCATAAGTTGATGCAGGTGATGATGGAACGTGAGCGTGGAAAAAAACTGGCCGGTCGCATCGAATTGGATGATGCTTATCTCGGAGGCGAGCAAGCCGGTAAGCGTGGTCGTGGGTCGCGCAACAAAATCCCTTTCGTAGCTGCTGTTGAGACGACGCGGGACGGCAGGCCCATGAAAATTCAACTGCGTCGTGTAAGGGGCTTCCGCAAACGTGAAATCGCCCGCTACGCCCGCTCCTGCTTGATGCCTGGCAGCGAAGTCTTTACCGATGGGCTTTGGTGCTTTAGTGGCGTGACAACCGCTGATTGCCATCATAACCCCATGGTGACGGGTGGTGGGCGCCAAAGTGTCCAGTATTCGTGCTTCAAATGGGTAAACACGATGTTGGGTAATGTCAAAAACAGTCTGTTGGGTACTTTTCATGCGATTCGAGATAAACATGTGTCGCGTTATCTTGCTGAGTTCGAATATCGGTTTAACCGCCGTTTCGATTTACCCGCCATGATTGAACGATTGCTTTTTGCCGCTCTTCGCACTCCACCTATGCCATATCGCCTCTTGAGAATGGCTGAGGTTTAGGGGTAATCAGGTAATTTTTTACTGCTATCGTGCGTTACCTCAGCCCTCCTCCTGCAGTTGGCCTATCTTGACCTGCGCGCTGCTCTGCACAGTCCTGATATACTACTCGTTACGCTTGTTTGCCGATGATTCTTCGGCATGAAAACCGTCTTCACGCTCTCTGGTCCCGCTGCGGTACAGCAGTCAGTGAGGTGCGTGGTTAAAAAGAAAAATAGAATGAATATTCATTCTTGTCAAATTTTTTACTATGCTGGTTATAATTGCCGACAAAATAAACCGATAGGAATCCGCATGCCGCATCTTAAAAAATCCACCCCGGCCAACGCCCCTGTGGACTGCCGTATTTTGAGCACAGCCCTCGACCTCTTTGTCGAACGGGGCTTTCACAACGTCTCGATACACGACATCCAGAAACAGGCCAATGTCAGCATCGGCTCTATCTACAACCATTTCGGCGGTAAAGAGGGCGTTGCCAAGGCGCTCTTCTACCATCTGATCAGGGAGATGGAGGAGTTGGTGGAGGATGTCATCGCCGAGGATTTGAGTTTCCGGGAGAGCTGCAACCGCATCATCTACCTGCTCTTTGAATACACCGAAACAAAGCGCAATATCATCTCCTACGTACTGCATGCCAAACACCATGAGTTTCTGCCCGACGAGCCCCCGATCTGCAGCTCCACCCCTTTCAAGACAATGCGTAACATCGTGCAGCAGGGGATAGAGTCGGGCGAGATCCGGCAGGGCGACCCTTGGGTCGTCGCCTCCAACGTCTTCGGCGGCGCCATCCGCTTGATCCACCTGCGTCTGGACGGTGTGCTTAACGAGCCTCTGCCCAATCTTTACGAGGAACTGATCGACTGTATGTGGCACGGCATGATGCCGACCTCGGTGAGCGGGATAGTGGCAATAAGACCTACGGGTAGTGCCTGAAAAATCGACACCCGGCATTGCTTGCGGTTCATTTGGCACAATCGAACCCCTCGACTTGCACCTTGATTGGCGCTTTTTCAGAGACATAAGGGGCAATTGGATGAGCGTAAACTGGCGCTCGATCGTGAGCGCGATAGTGCGATAGTGCGATAGTGCGATAGTGCGATAGTGCGATAGTGCGATAGTGCGATAGTGCGATAGTGCGATAGTGCGATAGTGCGACAGTTTGAGATCGGAAATACCCGTCATTTTTCACTCAATTTGAAAGGGACCGGAACGCCGGGGACGAGTTCCAAGCCCGCCTCATACCATCCGTCACTGCCTTCCGGATACCAATAGAGATTTCGATAGCCCAGGGCATCCGCCCGCTTGACGGCATTCCAGGACATCCAGCAATCGACCACACAATAGAAGACCAGCGCTCTATCCCTGTCACCCAGGGTGAGGCGCTCAAGGTTGGTCTGCATATAGCCATGCATGCGTGAATCGAGATGGCCATATCCCACATTCGGCAACCAGATGCTTCCCGGAATATGCCACCTCTGGCTGCTCGGCAGCCAGGCGATACCGAACTCCTCCGTCTCCGGACGCAGGGTGATTGCCTGGACATCCAGCAACAACGGATTCTGCCGGCGTATCAGTTCGACAAGCGACCCGGTATCGAGGCGTTTTCCGGCGGGCGGCATCTCGGGCAGAGGTGCGCGATAACGCGCAATGCGGTAACCCTCCGGTGAAAAGAGCGGACTATCGGTCGCAAGCGTGACGCCAGGCTGCAGCGAAAGAATGGCGCATAGGATTGTCTCGGCAAAGGTGCGCATTCTCATGCCGGGTCACTCTTGCACCACCCTGCCCCGGTCCAGCACCTTCGCCTCTATCTCCGGAAACAGATGGACGACTGAGCGTTGATACTCCTCATGAAAGACTGCCAGTTCCATAATCGATGGGGGTGCATCAGGTTGCAGTACTTCGGCCATGCTCATCCCCTGTTCCGCAGCCTTGTTCAGACGGGTTGTCAACCATTGCAGATAATTTCGCGTCTGAGCGATTGCCCCGCTATCAGTGACCACACTGCCGTGCCCAGGTACCAGCCGCTTGAAATCAAGCTCGGCTATCGTATCAAGTGCCTGTAACCATTGTCCTACATCGGCATGGGGGGTGGTGGGTGTACGCCCATGAAAAACAACATCCGCAGCAAACAACACCCCGGTCGCATGATCGAGAATCACCAGATCGGCATGGGAGTGACCATCGAGCTCAATCAATTCAAGACGGTGACCTCCGATCTCTACAAAACCCGGTTTAATGGTTTCGGTCGGCACCACCACCCGGGTACCCGCCATCCAGGCACCCGCCAGACGGTACATACTGTCGTTGAACAGTTCACCCTGTTCTCGGATTCCTTCAACGGTACCCGCCAGGGCGGCTATGGGGACATCCTCGAAGGCCTGATTGCCGAGGATATGATCCGGGTGTAGGTGAGTGTTGAAAAGTTTCAGAATCGGTCGGTCGGTAATCCTGCCAATGGCTGCGCGCAACTGTTCACCATAGAAGCGGGATGGCCCGCTATCGATCACGATCACGCCATCCTCCGTTACGATAAAACCGACATTGACGATATTGCCCCCGTTGCTGAAATTGAAATGTTCGTTTTCACCCAGCAGCACATAGGTATCGGGTGCGATCTCAAGTGGTTTCAAGCCATATTCCTTGGCGCCCCATACCGGTGTGAGGAAACATATGCAGAATAGGAATATCACAATTCGCCGCGGCGACATTACATCCCCACCTCATTCATGCCAGGCAAAAACCGCGCCTTGACTGGATTACCATTATTATCCGCCCCCGTCACGGTTACGGAATCACGCCTCGGCAGATCGAGTGTGAGAACGGGATTTTCAGACACGGGTTCATGCAGGAACAGGCGGGAGAGTATCTCCCCGCTCGCATCGTGAAATTCCAGATGGTCGATGTAGAATGCCGGTATACCCGGCACTAACCCGGTGTCCATGGGATGCATGACGCGCATTCGCAGGCGCGTGGAATCTTGATTTGACCAGAGTCTGCCGGCAACCTCTCCCATGCGGCTGGCCCAGTCACTGTTTTCACTGCCGATACTGGGCAGGGTGCAGCCACCGCCTGCCGCATCGACAATCCGTCCACCTACATGCCATCGACCGTCACCTGCAAGTGCCGCGGCCCGGACCGGCGTGGCCTGCTGCACCTTGATGCGAAAACCGATAATGGGCTTGGCATGAAGCGGTTCCAATTCAAGCACTTTATGGATGGGATTGAGTTCCGCGAACACCACGATCTTCGAGACCTCACCCAGTGCCGATGCGTCCACCAGGACCGGTACATTCATCGAATCTTCCGCATCGACGGGCGCCAATACCTGAACCCTGTCATCAAACACCACCGGGGCGCCGCCCAACAGGGATCGGTGCATATCCTCCCACATCGGCGAGTTCAATGGGTCGCTTTGGCCCTGTTGCGCGAAGCTTGGATTCACAACGCAATATAGGAAGATGCAGGAAAGAAACAACTGTTGATCTATCGACTTCACACTATGGCTCCTTAGGATCCGACCGGTTCGATTATGATGCGACGCAACCAATGTTTATCGGACGGTTGGTACAAGACATCCGGATCGATGGGGCGGAGATCACCCTCTTCCGGGGGAGCCTGGAGCACATTCAGATCGGTCTCTCTCAGCTCCCCGGCGAATCCATTCCGGTCGCGCTGAAATTTGAAGTAGAGACCGTTCCAGGCATTGATGCCGTATTCCTGGGGGGTCTTATGCAGAAACAACATGTCATATTCCAGGTCGGTCAGATCATCGTGGTCTATCTTGCGCTTGATTTCATAGGGATAAGGCAGATGGCAAATTAACTGGACCGGGTGCGGGAGACACTTGAATGGACGCATGGAGAGGAAGTGATTTTCAAACTGCGCCTCATCCCATTCAATGCGATAGCCCTGACCATTTGCGCTACCCACCAATATTAACGTACCAAGCGATATCAACTCCTGCCGCTGATTTTCAGCACGTATACGATAGCGCTCGTCGACGGCTTCCACCGTCCCTACTTCTGCGACCCCGGACAGTAGAATGATAACGAACCAGCTGCGCCAACCCGGTCTGTTAATCGCGCTGACTGATGCGCCCATCAGATTCAACCCGTACCAGCCTGGTTCGGCTTGGTAATTGATAGGTGGAGCGATACTGCGTAAATATCTTTCTTAATGAACTACTCTGGCGTAGCTGGGACATTGCCTGCTCCACTGCTTCAGCCAAGGCACCGTTACCCTGTTTCACCGCGGCACCCAGATCCCATCCGGGAGTACTCAAGCCAGGCATCTGTATCGGTCCCACAGCATAATCGGACATCCGATCCCCCAGTGCGAACTCAATCTCACTGCGTGGACCGGCCACACCGGCAACCTCACCGCTTTTCAGGGCGTTAACCGCTTTACCGATATTCGTAAAGTGGACAACCTGATTGCGGATTTTGCCATTGTAGGCAGACAAGAGATAGAAATCCGTCAGGGTATCCAGCTCAACGCCCACCTTTTCGCGACTGAAATAGTCCAATGGATCGAGATTGGCCCCGACTCCTTTCGCAACCGCCACCACGACCTGTTCCCGGTAATAGGGCGCAACGAAGACGACACGATCATTCGCTTCGGCAAACGCTGCATCATAGGGAACATGCAGCATTACATCGGCTACGCCTCCGCCCAGGTAATGCCCCTTCCAAACGTTATTGCGCAAGTCGTCTTCCATCGATTCGTCGGCACCCACCGCTCTGATTGCCGCCGCCACACCCAATGACCTGGCAAGTGCATGGGCGATATCCGCGTCTATTCCGACAATCCTGCCCCGTTCGTCACGATAGGAAAAAGGCGGGAAGTCGTTGTATACCGCAACCTCCAGAACGCCACGCTCTCTAATGCGATCCAATGCAGTGGGTTCATCCTCGGCTGTCGCCGGACTCGCCAGCATAAGAGAGGCGACTGCAGCCGCAAAGATTAAAATGTCTTTGATCCTATACATATCACTCTCTCACTGTCATGTCTCGATGACTACTCTTCGACAGGCAGGGTCACCAACTAGGCCCTGATCGACCAGAGCGCCTCCTGTGAAAGGATGCCCTCAAACTTCGGCATGTAGGTAATTCCGTTACGTACGGCACCGTTGCGGGCACGATACATAAACCACTCATCGCCCTCATCTTCCGGTGGCAGCAAACGCAGATCAGGGGCGATGCCGCCGGAAACGGCACCCAGGCCATGACATCGCGCGCAGTTTTGATTATAGGCGGAAGCCCCGGTCTTCACAGCATCCGCATTATCTCTGTATGGATTAACCTCGAGCCAATCCTCACCCAATTGAGGCAGGTGTTTTGTATTGACGGCCTGAGGCGCCACATCGCCGTGCGCTAAAGCCTTACCCGCAATAATAGCTGATAATACTAGACCGAGTCCGACTTTAAGTGATGTTGAGATATGCATGTGGAGATACTCCAGGTAATCAAACAGAAAACCGAAGGATGATCGTCATGCCCGATAACCATCCGGTAGATTTCTCTTTCGCTATTTATCTGTCAGTGTCGGATTGAAAGTTGTTTGGTCAGCACTGCTGAGCGCGGATTGGATCGGATATCAAATTCAATATCCGATCCATCACGCTAATCAGACATCAGACAACTTGAAGACCCAGAGTGATCCACCCTGGTTCAGGTATTTGACCTTCTTGGCCACATCACCACCCCACAGTGGGACTGCGCCACCCCAGCCGGAGGGTACAGCGATGTATTGCTCACCATCCTGCTCCCAGGTAACCGGACAACCGACCACACCGGAACCGGTCTGGAAATTCCACAGTTCATCTCCGGTTTTGGCATCGAACGCCTTCAGGTAACCTTCCGGCGTGCCGGTAAACACCAATCCGCCGGCTGTCGTCATCACGCCACCCCACAGAGGTGCGTTGTTTTTATATTCCCATACGATTTTTCCAGTCTTTGGATTGACCGCACGCAATGCACCGATGTAGTCATCATTGAGGGGCTTGATGGTAAATCCGGCACCCAGGTAGGCCGCGCCCTTTTTATAGGTGATGGGCTCATTCCAGAGGTCCATGCCCCACTCGTTGGCCGGTACATAGAAGAGTTCGGTATCCGGACTGTAAGCCATGGGCATCCAGTTTTTCGCACCGAGGAAAGAGGGCGCGACGAATACAACATCACCCTTTTTACCATCTTTGCTCTTGGTGGGATCACCGGGACGCACACCGGTTTCGAGTGGACGGCCGGTCTTCAGGTCAACACCTTCCGCCCAATCGATCCTGTTGACGAAGGGAAAAGCGTTTTTCAATTTACCGTTGGTACGGTCAAGGACATAGAAAAAGCCGTTCCTGTCAGCGTGACCCGCCAGTTTCTCGCTGCCGCTATTGAACGAAACGAGTTCGTTGACACCATCATAATCCCAACCGTCATTGGGTGTGTATTGATAGTGCCATACGATCTTCCCGGTATCGGGGTCGATGGCCAGAGTCGATGTCGAATAGAGGTTGTCGCCAGGCCTCAGATGCGCATTCCACGGTGCGGGATTACCCGTGCCGTAAAAGATCAGATCGGTTTCATGATCATAGGTACCGCCCTGCCAGGTCGCGGCGCCACCGGTTTTCCACATATCGCCGGGCCAACTGGCATTGGTCTTACCGGTGATACCATTCTCCATCTTTTTGTCACCTTTCCAGATATGACCCATATGCCCTTCGACCGATGGACGGATCCAACGCAGTTTACCGGTCTTTGCATCACGCGCCTCAACACGCCCGATGACACCAAATTCACCACCGGAGACACCTGTGATAACCATGTCCTTGACAATCAGAGGCGCTGCCGTGAAAGAGTAGCCCGCCTTATAATCATCGATCTTGGCACGCCAGACGACCTTCCCGGTATCTTGATGGAGAGCGATAATCCGCGCGTCCAAGGTTCCGAAAATCACCAGATCGTCATACAGCGCCGCACCTCGGTTAACCACGTCGCAACAGGGCAGGATGCCGTCAGGCAGGCGATGATCATATTGCCACAGCTCTTGACCTGTCTTAGTGTCAATTGCATAAAGACGGGAATATGATGCCGTGACAAACATCTTTCCGTCCTTGATAACCGGTTGCGCCTCCTGTCCGCGCTGTTTCTCTCCGCCAAATGAGAAACTCCATGCGGGTACCAGTTTCTTAACGTTGCCTGTATTGATTTTCTTGAGCGGGCTGTAACGCTGCCCTTGTTGGCCCATACCCCAGCTCAGAACATCTTGTGTACTGGCTGCATCACCATCTATTTCAGCCTGTGTCGTGCGTGCATTGACCGTACCGGTAAAGGTAACCGCGGCACTGATGCCGGATATTGCAACCGCTTTGAGCAAAACCCTTTTTCGATGCAGGGAAATCATCATTTCTTGTCCTCCAAGCTCAATGGATTGTTCTGTTCCCGTAACAGTTCGTTGTGTACATCCCACTCCTCGTTACGGGTTTTGAGCAAGAACCAGGCCAAACATTGCGTTTAACGATTGGTTATTGACAAACGTTTATTTTTATTAAAAAAACTCTAGATACTTCGGTAGTCAAATGAAATAATCATCGGTTATGATCACCCACCATGAGTTGTCATGTTTTGAGACAGTGGTTCAAGACTCAACACATTTGTTGTATTCGACGGGCGATCAATTAAGATATAGATTAGGTTCGGAACAGTACCTAGTTGTTACTGATGTTCGCTTGAGAAAGTGCATGATACGCCTCGCCAAGCCGGCATGGATCATCCATGAGCCTCTTTTTCCATTCTTTAAGCGGCGTATGCGCATGAATCAACCTGGGTAATTGCTGCAGGCACTCGGCATTCCCGATACAAGACCCGCCGACAAGTTTATCCTCACTGAACTGAAGGTTAAGATATGTGTAGTTGCCGGACAGGGAATAGGTGACACTCTCCCCCCCCTCAACACCGTTCCAGGCACCGAAGGAGCTGGATACCAACCCCAGCGTATCAAGCACATTCATAGTGATGCTTCCTGAATACCTGGCTTTAAATCCACACATATTTGCAGCCGCTATGCGCCCATGTTCACTGGCGGTTAGTTGCACAGCCTGCACTCTTCGACCGCCGGTGGAAAAACCAAGACCTTGACAGGCATCACCGGCGGCAAAGACATTCGGCATATTGGTATTGAGACGCTCATCCACCAATACACCATGATCGAATGCAATCTGCGATCCCTCGAGAAATTTTGTATTGATCTTGGTGCCTGTTGTAAAAATCACCATGTCTGCATCGAGCGTATCGCCATTGTCCAATAACACACTGAGATGCGAACCCGATCCCGCATTACCACTGGTTACGCTTCTTCTTTCAATCGCCTCGATGTCAACACATGTTTTCACCTCGATACCTTTCTTATCACACCACGATTGGATTAAACGACTTGATTCATCGTTCATTGAATGAGGGAGGACACGGTTTCCCTTTTCAATTACATCAATGTGCGCGCCGGTACGTGCAAGCGCATCGATAATAACGAAGCCGATAAAACCTCCGCCAACCACAATCAATCGACTGTTGATGCCTAGATTACACACGATCTTTCTTGCATCCTCGAGGGTCCAGCAGTTCACAACATCGGGAAGCTCTGTGCCGGGAATCGCCGGTTTTTCAGGCCGACAGCCGGTGGCAATCAACAAACGGTCATATTCCAAGCGCGTGCCATCCGCCAGATTCACCGAATCGTTACGGCTATCCACCTTGACAACGCATCCCCTGCGAACGTCAATGGACTGGGAGGCGAAATAGTCCTGTCCGCATCTGAGATAGGTATCCTTTTCAGCAATAACACCTTGCAGAACCCGCGGTATCGCAAGACGCGAATAGGGTCTTTCAGATTCATTACTGACTAATGTGACAGTACTGGATTTATCGAACTTTCTGATTGATTCGGCTGCAACCACACCTGCCGGGCCTGCACCGATAATCACGTGCTGCATAGTGTCTCTCTCCACTCCCTGTATGTTGAACATTTGAGGATCCGCGCAGATCCTGACTGTTCAACAACTGCTCCGAACCCCTCCCGAACCGGACATGAAGCCTCTGTTCCGGGTATTCCTGTTGTGTCTGAAATGTTCAAAATTCGAGGAACTCCCCACATACAATCATCCACCTGAACCTGCGTCAACAACCCGGAATCCGACTATCTCGTTCATACAAACCAGGTCTGTTTCCGAACCCTCTGCAGTGTCTCGATCGAGAAATGCATATCTGGGTTAAGCGCTCGCAAAAAACGCGCCATCATGTTGGTACAGAAATTGATGTTATTTAATATCGTTATCGGCTGATACCCGTGTTGTTGCAGTTGCACAGCGCCTGAGTGGTTTCAAAAGGCCTGGATGTCTAAGGCGGTCAATTCGCAGCCCGCAGGCGACAGGCAACTATGTAGACGAATATTATCTACTTGAAATCCGGGGTATTTCATCGATTCAACAAGCTGGCGGATTTGAGCTGTAAGCCGATCTTTTTGCTCGTAAATCACGCTTACGGCTTATGGGAGGGGTAAAACAGGCCTGACTGCCTGGCCCATTTTTAAACAGTCCACTGTATCGTTTCTGAACAGTTCGCATATAAAAATGGCTGAATAGGGACTACAGTTTGTTGTTGTAAATAATAATTAAAGCAGACTCACTGCAACTTTGACCGGATGGAGTGGCAATGACCCATAATCAGAAGTTTCGGCAACACGCCGAACGAATCTCTTCTGTGGCTTCATTGAATGATGGAGTTGAATTTCTCGGCATTGAACGTGAGATTATCAGATCCTGGCAGCGTTGTCTGAGCGATGATCACCTGGACCCGTTCAAACCGCGCAGTCCCAACGTTCTCGAACCTCAAACACTGCATGAACTCAGATCCCGTTTCGAAGCCTTCATCAGATTGTCCGAACCCGAACTGGCCAACCTGGCGTCGGCCCTGTCCGGTAGCGGGTATGCGGTCATCCTGACCGATAACAAGGGTCTCATACTCCACCATCAAGTCGAGGAAAACCTGGCTGACGAGTTCAGAAATGCCGGACTGTGGCAGGGCGCGGATTGGGGAGAAGAACATGTCGGCACCAATGGAATAGGCACTTGTATATCGGAAATGCGGCCTGTCACGGTACATAGGGATGAGCATTTTCTCAGACAGAATATCGATCTCTCATGCTCGGCTTCACCGATACTCGATCCTCACGGCAATCTGCTCACTGTGCTGGACGCCTCCTGTTGTGGAACTGAAGACTCCCGTGCCTCTCAGATTCATACCCGCGCATTGGTGGTCAGCTATGCACGATTGATCGAGGGCCGTTATTTTCTCCGTGAATTCCGCAACCAGCGGGTATTGCGCTTCCACAGTCGTGTCGAATGCGTTGCTCTGCCCAATGAAGCGATGCTGGCCCTCAGCGAGGATAACCGCATACTTGCAGCCAACATCGTTGCGCTGCAACTGTTGGGTATTCAGGACCGAAACATGCTGGTTGGCATGAGCCTCTCCGACCTTGTTGGTAATGATCTCGACAGTCTGCTTTTCGCTTCCAAGTCTAATGAGGGTACTGTACTGCCCTTCCGCCATCAGGAGAGCGGTGCGCGCTTTTTCGGCTTCATTTACAAGTACAAGGAACCGGCACCCCTACGCGGTCTTACGATTAAGCCCGCCACTCAGAGCCCGGATGAGTGTCGCGGTGAACTCTGCAACCTGAACAAGCTTGCAGGTGAAGACCCTCAGATGCTTGAAGCGGCCAAACGCGCTCTGCGGGTTGTTGATAAGCGCATCCCCATTCTATTGCAGGGAGAAACCGGAACCGGCAAGGATCTCTTCTCTCAAGCAATGCATAAGGCAAGCAAACGCAAGGATAAACCCTTCGTTGCCTTAAACTGCGCCTCGATCCCGGAATCGCTCATCGAAAGTGAACTGTTCGGTTACAAGCATGGCGCTTTTACCGGAGCGCGCAAGGAGGGGCGCCGCGGAAAGCTGATAGAGTCAAGCGGTGGAACTCTTTTCCTGGATGAAATTGGCGATATGCCGCTCAACATGCAATCAAGACTGCTGCGGGTGCTCGAGACTGAGGAAGTGGTCCCTCTCGGCGCGGAACAGCTCATCAAGGTTGATCTCAATATCGTGGCTGCGACTCATCGCGATCTTATACACCTGATCAATGAGGGTGCTTTTCGCGAGGACCTCTACTATCGGCTCAACGGCATTACACTCTACTTACCGCCCCTCAGAGAGCGCCAGGATCTGCGCAACATCATTCTCAAAGTCCTTGAAGCGGAAAACGACACCGGTAAAAAGCTGCAAATCACACCGGAAGCCATTTCGCATCTATTGAAATACCCCTGGCCGGGCAATCTGCGTCAGCTGCGTAATGTTATACGAACTGCTGTTGCCTTATGCGATGGAGATGTCATCGATGTTTCCCATATCAATCTGCCAACCCTGGTTGGCCGTAGCCAAAAACATACGCATGCCTATTCCCCGGAGACGAGCGCATCCACGGCGAATAACGAAGACATGTCTCCTGTTGAGGCAGTCTCGGACAATCCCCTCAGGTCTGCTGAGCATACGGTTATTCTTAATGCGCTGAAAACCTACAACTGGAATATAACACGCACTGCAGAAGCTCTCGATATGAGCAGGAACACGCTCTACCGGAAGATACAAAAGCACAACATAAAGCAAGATAATTAGAATCTGTTCGCAACATGTATGCCGTGCCTTCGAACCGACACCCGTGCAGCAGCAATTAATTGTCGGCGCTGTGCTCTTTATTGATCTGGCGCCAAAATAGGCAGTTCGATCTTATTCAATATACAAGCCACCCCGAACATCAAGAATAATTTGCGCTTATTAGCGGTGAATAGCGTTCATTTACGGCTCATGCTTGATCGGCTTGATCGACAACAACACCGGATAGAATTCCTGGTTGACGTTTCAGCAGGGATTTAGCCAGTTTATCCGAGTCACGCTCAACAGAGGGATCGATCCGTGACGGCTGCACCGCTTCCTGATGGATAATACTGGCCGGCCCCTTTGACAGGAAAAGTATTCGGTCTGCCAGTTCCAGCGCCTCATTGAGATTGTGCGTCACGAGTATCACCGCACTGGAGTGATCACGCCAGAGATCGAGCACCATCTCCTGCAGCGACGCCGCTGTGGGTGCATCCAGTGACGAAAAGGGTTCATCCAACAGCAATATATCCGGCTTTATTGCCATCGCTCTCGCTAGCGCCACGCGCCTCTGCATGCCACCTGAGAGTTGGCCAGGAAAAGCATCCGCCCTTTCGTAGAGCTCGACCAAATGCAACAGGTGGTCAACCCATGAACTATCCTTTTTGGCGTCGTGCATGACCAGTTCGACGTTTTCTCTTACCGTCAGCCAGGGCATCAAACGGGGATCCTGAAAAACGTAACTGACACACCCTGGACCGCCATCCACCCACTCCAGGCTGCCATCAAAATTACCATCAAGACCGCTGAGTATATTCAACAGGGTGCTCTTTCCAGCGCCTGAAGGACCCACCAGGCTGATAAAGGCGTCGGTTACAATCTCGAACTCGAGATCCTTGATCACCGACATCTCACCAAATGATTTATGGTTTATCCTCACTCGGCAACCGTTCACGAGCGCCACCGGCTTAAATAGTTCTCCAAGGGACGCATCAGCAGCGACTCGATACTGTAGATCACCAAGACAAATGCCAGTGTATAGGCAAGGATGCTCGTGATGTCGAAAAACTGAAAAAATGTACTTAGCTGAAAACCAACGCCGTCACTGCGTCCAAGCAGCTCTACCACCAGCACAATCTTCCAGATCAGCGAAAGGCCGGAACGGGCGGCCGTAATAAGGTAGGGATAGAGTTGCGGCATGTAGATACGAAACAGTGATCGCAGAAGAGGCACGCGAAACACCTCACCTACCTGAAGCAGTTGATGGTCAATCGCCCGTACGCCTTCGCGCACGGTCACCGCCACCAAAGGCATTTTATTGATTGCAACCGCAGCCACTGCCGCAGCTTCGACCAGCCCGAACCAGACATAGCAGAGAATGATGATAACCAGGGCCGGTATGTTTAATCCCATGATCAAGACACCATCCAGAATCGTATCGACCAGGGGAAAGCGCCCCATCAGAAATCCCACCACGATCCCCGCCAGCATGGCCAGGGTAAAGGCCAGCACAACGCGTCGCAGTGTGACAATGATACTGGTCAGCAGATCCCCTTCGGTCAGGTGATACCAGAGTGACTGCATGACCTCCCATGGGCCTGGCAGCTGATCACTCTCAAGCAAATGCGCTGCGATCTGCCAGATAAGAAGAAAAACAGAGAGAAAAAGCCACCTTCCCCAGTTACTGCCTTGCAACATTGTTTTTGATCAACTCCTCGCTGTCCAGAACCTGCCAGAAGGTTCCGTCCTGTATCTGCATCGCCTCACCGACCAGTTTTTTCCCCCCTTCCCTGGCCAACATTTCAAATACTCGGGAAGCAACGTTCATTCCATTTTCCTTCAAACCATGGGGTATGCCTTTTCTGTAACCTTCTTTCAGATTATTGAGTGTGATTGTATCCTTTGCCTTGGTCAATGGCGCGACAATCTCCCACTCCTCATCACTTTCGCCCAATATCCGTTTTGCGGCATATGAGGCTTTTAACAATCCCTCAATCAAATGCCGATGTTTCTCCGCCCATTGGGACGAGAAAACCCAACCCAGCATGGGGACGGGTTCCACGATATCCAAACCTTCAAGCATCGATCTGACATCGACCAGCGGTAACATACCTGCAGCCTCAAGGCGTGCACCGTAATGCCAGAAATTCAATACGGCGGACAGATCACCCTTGAGCATCAGTTGATTAAGTAGCGGTGGTGCGGCAAAGGCGGGTTCGACAGAAGTGGATATATCCAATCCCCGGTTACGACTATAGGCTTGCAACAATAGCCAGCTTTTATCGACCGGACCTCCGGCAACACCCAGTTTACGGCCCTTTAAATCCGATATCTGCCGAATACCTGAATCGGGGCGAACATACAATCCGCCGACTGTGAGTGAGTATGGGAAGAAGGTATAGTCTTTTCCTGCCGCTCTCTGTCTGTTGACCCATATCCAATCACTGACAATCACATCGACTGCACCTCCCTGCAAGGCAACGCTGTTCGCATTCTTGGAACTCAACGGGACGATTTTGATAGCAAAGCCGTTTTTATTATCGAGTTGATGGCGGTTTATTACATCCATTTCCCAATTCACTGTGCCGAACTGAAGCACGCCGACCCGCAACTGCTCCACAGCCATTACAGGAAAGCAAGCAATGAGGAAAAGCAAGTAAGTTATGATTCTAGACATGTGCCTCTCTTTCAGGATAACTGTTAGCGGGGAGCATATTCATAGCAAGTGAGAATTGTGCAGTTCGTCAAGAGAATAACAGACTGGGGTGGACAGACAAACTTCTAGCAATATATGTCAATTTACCAAAATAGTGACAGACTATATGTCTTATGTTTTCGATTGACGTGGGGATCAATCCAGTGCTCAACATTTCTGCTGTGTGTTTATATCGAATCCCTATTCAGCGAAATATGATCGGGATTACAATTGCTTCGACAGATTGAAATGTAAAAGCTTCCCCTATCATGAAAAACGTGTATCTACTCCAGGGGAGTGGCTTGGCAATGCAGCGACGCCAAACAGCCACCATGTGACATGCAGCATTCCAGTGTAGGGTCCTGCACTGGTATTTCACATTTGGATGATACGGCTCAGCTGCATCCAGGGACATCCTGTTGGCAATATCAAGATCAAAGCATATAGCAACAATTGAGGAAGATTACTGTCTACACAAACCATCATAGTTCTTTCAGCTATCCCACATTAGCACAGCTGATCCTCGATTATTGTCTTAAAAGAGGGACAGTGCGTCACATATAATGTTTGCCGCATCGTTCCACTCTCCTCCTATCTTACTGTTATTCCTATCAATAATCATAGTGGCATAGTGATTGCAAAATCGCCCGAATAGAGTGCTGTGTAATTGTTTTGATGCAAATAACGATTCTAGTCGTAACGACGATTGCGGCCTTCACCGGCCGTCAAATTAAACAAAAGAGAGGAGCCCAACTCGATATGAACACATCCAAACTCGTAATGACAATGCTGGGAGGAGCTTGTCTGGCCGGCGCCGGCACTGCCCAGGCAGTCAACTGGCAGGCTGGTGACTGGACATTAGGACTGGGAGGCAATATCAACGCCTTTTATACAGTGACATCATGCGACACCGGCGATCTTAATTCGGGGGGTACGACACTGGCCGGACTCGCTTGCGGCTCAACGGATGACGACGCACACTCTGTATCAAACGGGTTGCTGCCTGCCTCACTCAATTTCAGCACCACAACCAACCAAAACGGTTATGACCTGGCCGCCCATGTCAATGTCTACTACGGTATTGCATCTCAAGGCGGCGGTTCGAGCGATGCCTTGGCTTTTTCCACGGTCGATGCCCGTCAGGTTTATCTGACATTTGGCAATGACGGTATGGGTACCGTACTGATGGGACGTAACTTCGGACTGTTCGGCCTGGACGCAATTCTGAATGATATCAGCCTCGTCGGCAGCGGCCCGACCTTTACCGCCGACAATCCCGGACATACCACCTTGGGCGGTCTCGGCTATGGCTATGTCTATGTTGATCGTCTGGCGCAAATCAACTGGACAACGCCGGCGATGGGTGGTTTTTCCGCCACCATCGGTATCTTCAATCCTATGAACGGTAATGCTAACGGCAGCACCTCGCAGGGACAGGATTCACCCGGCATACATGGTAAGGCCAGCTATAAATGGGATGGTGATGTCAACGGCCTGGTCTCCGCAACATTCATTACACAGGATGTCGATCTGGCGGGTGGTTCTGAGAGCACAATGCGAGGCTGGGATCTGTTCGGCAAACTTGGTTTCGGTGATCTGGGGCTCGCAGCTTATGTCTATGATGGCGAAGGCATGTCCAGCCTGGCCCTCGGCGGTCTGGTGCTACCGGGTTTCGATGCCGCAACAGGCGATGCAGAAGAAACCAGTGGCTACTATCTGCAGGGCACCTACAAGATCGGCAACACCAAACTCGGTCTAAATTGGAGCGAAAGCGAGCAGGAAAAAATCACTGAGGTTGAGAATACTCGGATCACATTGGGTGTCTACCACAATCTGACACCCGCGCTAACGTTGATGGCGGAGTATTCCGACATGGAGAGTGAAACTTCAGCCGGCTCTGATGACACAAATGCCCTGAATGTGGGAGCGATTCTATTCTTCTGATTGTTATCTTCGCCCATATTAGAACAATAACTTTTCTCTGAGTTGATGGGAATTGACAGGCCGGGTGACTTATCCCGGCCTTTTCTTTATCATTATTCGATACATAAGGGTGAGGCAAATGATCAAACGCGGAATCTCAGGCCTAAAGATCTCTATTGCAGCCTTAGCTCTGGTTTTTTTCGGGCAAGTAAGTATCCCCCGGCAAAGCCGGGGGCTTTAGTTGTGAACCGCTCGAAGCGGTCTGTAAAACGGAGCCTATTGGCTCCTTGAGCCCCTCAAAGGGGCTGTTACATCAACTATAACTGATCAATCCTATGGTCTTCCGCTTCCTGGTACCGTATATACTCCCGAATCACCTGCTCATCCCTACCTACCGTCGAGGTAAAATATCACCTGGCCCAGAAATGATGGCCAACATAGTTCCTTTTTCGACCCAGGTAGGTACGGGCTATGTGGATCGCACTTTTCCCTTTGATAAAACCAACTACCTGCGATACCGTATATTTTGGTGGCATCGATATCATCATATGGACATGATCTGCCATAACATGCCCTTCCTCTATCAAACTCTCTTTCTGCCTCGCCAGCCGATGAAATACCTCTCCAAGCTCTTGCCTGATCTGCCCAAAAAGCGTCTTCCTCCGGTACTTCGGAATAAAAACAATATGGTACTTACACTCCCATCTTGTGTGGCTTAAACTTTCTACTTGTCTCATGGTTTCTCCTTAGCGTGTTGCTTGGCGGCTCACGCTTTGGGGTTACTATGAGACTACTGTTTCTGTCAAACTGTTGATGCCTCCCCAGCAGAGCTGGGGGGTCTCCATTTTTGTCTAGAGGCCGCTCTTTTTTCAGTTCCAGTCTGACAGAAATCTATTCGGTTGCTGCTGAAGATGAGGCCCGCAATGCACACCCGGTTCATGGAGTGGATCAGCTCTCGCTGGCAAAACTGTTTGCCTCCGTCCGGATCGAATCGGCAGCGGAAGATGCAACCATCTATCTGATGAGTGAACTGAATGCAGAGCGCCTGGCTGATCAGGTGTTGTTGTCACTGAAACGCCTGCGTGCCGATCAGGACATGCATCTGGTCATCTATCGCACGGTGGGTGGGTCGATATCCAGTAAACGCTACTCGACAGGCATCCGTGTTTTTGTCGATGCTTCAGGCCTGAATCTGATATTCGGCCAATTGGACACCTTCCAGGATGACTTTCGGGGACCTGACAGAAAAATAGCACCTGCCGGCTCACGCAACGCAGTTCGCCTTGATGGCGGCTCAATCGTTTCCGCTGATTGGTTCAGGTTTAAGGATGGTCGAACGGATTGGATGATCTATCCCCTGCCGAAGCAACCCAAATTGAGGCTTCGTATGTGATGATCCAATCACCATCAGGATAGAATATCCTCCAGCTCCAGTTTGGTATAACCCGCCTTGTCGCCAAAAGCATCTCTCAGGTCCTGGTCCGCCAATGCTCTTGCCGTCTCCTTGTCCCGACCGTCCTCCATATAGTACTCGTATCTGTTACGCAGGAAACCGTGTTGCTTCCACGCCTCTTTCTGTATGACGCCGATTCGGGTCGACTGTTGGGCTCGCAGTAATCTGGCGGCGCCACCCACTCCTTTCAGTTTCTTCTCTTTTTTGGCTTTTTTCCCGCTTTTGCTCTCTGCCTTTTTCAAACGTTTTTGCAAACGGCCAATGACATGATCGCGCTCTTCGAGCTCAGCCTTGAGCTTCTGAATCTTTTGCGTTAGCGTCTGGATTGCAGAATCATCCGAGACAACTTCGGCAGCTTTTAGTTTCCCCTTGCCCTGCTTGAGTTTTTTCTTCAGTTTCTTATCTTTCTTTTTCGCCATCTAACACTCCCACACTCAGAATGAGTTCAAATTAATATCCTTAGGGCCTGTCAACACTAATATCAGTACTTCAGCTCGGTATCTTCACTACGGTGCGGCCACGCACATTCCCGGCCAGTATCTCTTCTGCCGCAGCCGGTAAATCGCTGAAGGGAAGTTCCACAGTCATCGCTTCCAGCTGAGCTGGATCCAGATCCCTTGCCAACCTGTTCCATGCCAGTTGGCGCTTTTCAATGGATGCCATCACCGAGTCGATGCCATACAGTGTCACGCCCCGTAGAATAAACGGTGCGACTGAAGTGGGAAGATCCATCGATTCCGCCAATCCGCAGGCAGCAACAGCACCGCCATAATTGATCTGGCTCAGGACATTTGCCAGGGTATTGCCACCCGCCACATCGATTGCCGCCGCCCAACGCTCCTTTGCAAGGGGTTTAACCTTACCGTTGAATTCACTGCGATCGATGACCTTCTGAGCGCCTAAACCGGTCAGGTATTCCCTTTGCGACGCTCTTCCGCTCGATCCTGTCACCTGATAACCGAGCCGCGAAAGGAGCGAGACGGCCACACTGCCGACACCACCGGCCGCGCCGGTAACCAAAATATCTCCGCTATCCGGGGTCAATCCATGCTGTTCCAATGCCAACACGCACAACATGGCGGTATAACCGGCTGTACCTACGGCCATGGCCTGTCGTGGTGTAAATCCGTTCGGCAACGCGACCAGCCAATCACCTTTCACCCGTGCCATGCCGGCATAACCGCCTGAATGAACCTCTCCCACGCCGAAGCCGTTCAACACAACCTGGTCGCCCTGCTTGAATCCCGGATGTTCTGAGCTGACGACACTACCTGCGAAGTCGATACCGGGAACCAGGGGAAAACGTCTCACGACCGGCGCCCTGCCGGTCAAGGCAAGGCCATCCTTGTAATTAAGGGTTGAATACTCCACCTTCACAGTGACATCACCATCCATCAACTCATCGAGCGTAATATCTTTCAATTCAGTGATTTGACCATTATCGGTTTTCGAGATCAGGTAGGCGGGAAAGCTTTCAGGCATGATATCCTCTCAAGGTTGTTGTTTATTCAATCACAATTCACTCGTTATAGCCTGTGACTCATGAAAAAAAAAAGCGCGGGAAATCCGCGCTTACTCAAAATTGGCGTATAAAACCTTCCCTGGTGACGCCAGAGGGCATGAGTTACTGAATCAGGGGCTGTCATCCTTGAACATACGCCAACCGCTGATCATGGTACTGATCAGACTCTGGCGTGAGACGATATCCTCCCGGATCGCCACATAGACATGAATGATGACAAAGCTGACGATGATCCACATACCCCAGTGGTGCCACAGGCGTACATCCTGGCTCTGACCCACCAAGGGGATCAACCAACCGAACAGCTGGTCCTGCCAACTGCCCAGCCCGGTCTGCTCTGCATAGAGGGAGAAGCCTGTCAGTACCATGGCGATACCGCCCACGGTAATGATCGCGACCATGGTGAGATGGGCCAATGGGTTGTGGCCCTCGTATTTCTTCGGTTCCTTCTCCATGAAGGCATACCAGCGAACCTCGTGTATCAGTTCTTTCCAGAAAGAGAGGCGGTAGAACGGCAGGCGAAACAACTCCTTTGCGTGTTCATTGCCGACAAATGCCCAGTAGATCCGGCCGATAAATCCAACCGTGAATATATATGCCGCAGCGAAGTGCGCAAAGCGCATGTAGCCCATGAGAAAGTGATCGCTCGCCTCGCCCGGCATGGTGGGTAGAGGATTGGCTATGAAATAACCCGTTATCGCGAGTACCGTGATTGCCAACGCGTTGACCCAGTGCCACAACCTGACCGGGGCTTCATAGACATAAACAGCGGTGCGTTTGATGGTTGTCTGCATATGCGTGACTCCTGAACGTCAATCAGGGATGGAGTGGTGATGGCTCAACGGCAGGTTAAGCGCGCCAGAATCAGGCCGCCCGCTACAACACCAAATAGAGCCAACAGGTAGGCATGGCCCACCAGCAGATGGGTCAAATCGGCCAGGAACCCCACCGGTCCATGCTCACCTACATGAGCCGACAGCGGGCCGCTTATTGTCAGGATGGTTGTACTGACTAATCCAACTACACTCTTTTTCATTTCATTTCCTCTGCATACATCTCAAGACCAAAAAACCCATAACCCATAACTTGTGCCATCACCGTACCTTCACCTTCGCCAACTCCCTTCCCTCATCACTCATCACATGGGTGGAACAGGCAAGGCAGGGATCGAAACTGTGCAAGGTACGCAGGATCTCCACCGGCTCCTCAGCTCTGGCCACCTTGGTATTCATCAACGAGGCCTCGAAGGCGCCGATATTGCCCTCGCTGTCGCGTGGCGATCCGTTCCAGGTAGTGGGGACCACACACTGATAGTTGTCGATACGGGTATCCTTGATGCGGATCCAGTGGCCAAGCGCGCCCCGCGGCGCTTCACTGATACCGACTCCCTTGGCCTCCTTGGGCCAGGTGGCGGGATCCCAGTTGTCCACATTGGCCGTGCTTGAGTCGCCCGCCTTGATGTTGGCCATCAACTTATCCATGAAGTAGCGCATCTTATCGCCGGCCCAGTCTGCCTCCAGGGCACGCGCTGCGGTGCGGCCAAGAGTTGAGAAGAGCGCTGTGACCGGCACATCGAGGGTTTTGAGCACGAAATTGATCTGCTCGGTGATCTCCTCGTGGCCCTTGGCGTAACCGATCACGTAACGGGCCAGCGGTCCCACCTCCATGGCGTGACCGCGCCAACGCGGCGCCTTGATCCAGGAGTACTTGGCATTCTCGTCGATCTGCTCGATGTTGGTCTTGGTTCCCTTGGTATTGGGCCCAAGCTGGAAGTTATCCTCGGTGACACCATCCCAGGGATGCAGGCCTTTGACACCGTCCGGATAGTTGTACCAGGAGTGGGGAACGAACTCCTGGATCTCATCTGGATTGCGCAGGTCGACCTCATGCACCTCCTTCAGATTACCGTCGATGATGGCGCCGCTGGGCATCAGCAGATTGCCTGGGGAGTAGTCGTTGGCCCGATCGGGAATATCGCCATAGGCCAGTACGCTGGTGCCTGAGATGCCGCCGCCGTAGAGCCATCCCTTGTAGAACTGCCCCACCGCCAGGATGTCCGGAATATAGACGTTTTTCACGAACTCACGGGTGCTGTCGATGATCGATGAGATCTGGTTCAGTGACACCATGTTGAGCGCGCCCACCGAACCTACACCGTCCACATTGATGGGACAGGGCACGCCCCCCACCAGCCAGTTGGGATGGGGATCCTTGCCGCCCAGGATAGTGCGGATCTTCATGATCTCTTTCTGAAAGTCGAGGGCCTCCAGATAGTGGGTTACCGCCATCAGATCGGCCTCCGGCGGCAACAGATAGGCCGGATTGGTCCAGTAGCCGTTTTTGAAGGGCCCCAGCTGACCGCTCTCTATGAATTTCTTCAGGCGATTCTGAATATCGCGAAAATACCCGGGGGACGATTTGGCATGCTTTGGTGAAACCTTCTGCTGCAGTTCTGAAGTCGCCTTCGGGTTCGCCTTCAGGGCATTCACCGGGTTGACCCAGTCCAATGCGTGCAGATGGTAAAAGTGGACCAGGTGGTCGTGAGCCTGCAGGGTCAACTGCATGATATTGCGAATCGAGTTGGCATTCTCCGGAATCTCGATCTTCAGCGCATCCTCGACCGCACGCACGGATGTCAATGCATGGGTACCGGTACAGACGCCACAGATACGTTGTGTAAAGGCCCAGGCATCTCTGGGGTCCCGTCCCTTGAGAATCACCTCAAGCCCGCGCCACATGGTGCCGGTGGAAACCGCATTGCGGATGATGTTCGCCTCATCCACGTTCACCTCGCAGCGCATATGACCCTCGATGCGGGTCACCGGATCGACGACGACGCGCTGACCGGAGTCGTCCAGGGTATAACCGTTGGGAGTGGTCTTGGTGCTCATTGATCCTGATCTCCTTTCTTCTGCGCATTCTTGATCGCGGTAACGGCTGCGTGGGCGGCGGCCGTGGCGCCGACTATCCCGGCAGCGGCCAGGCCGACCTTATCGGCATTCGCCTCGACCCCGAATTGATGGGTGTCGGTGACGTGCTGATAGAAGCTGCCCTTGTCCCAGAAACCGTCTTCGGAACAACCGATACAGCCATGGCCCGCCTGGATCGGAAAGGAGAGCCCGCCGTTCCAACGGACAGTTGAGCAAGCGTTATAGGTGGTCGGCCCTTTACAACCCATTTTGTAGAGGCAGTAACCCTTTCTGGCGGAGTCATCATCCCAGGCCTCGACAAACTGTCCCGCATCGAAATGGGGGCGACGATAACATTTGTCGTGGATCCGCTGACTGTAGAACATCTTGGGTCTGCCCTGACGATCCAGTTCGGGGAATTTCTCGAAGGTCAGGATATAGGTCACCACGGCCGTCATGACCTCAGCGATGGGAGGGCAACCGGGCACCTTGATGATCGGCTTGTTGGCCAGACCCGGTACCTTATGCACCGGCGTGGCACGGGTCGGATTGGGACGTGCGGCCTGAACGCAGCCCCATGAGGCACAGGAACCCCAGGAGATAATGGCCTTGCAGTGTTCGGCGGCCATCTTCAACTGATCAACGAATGGCTTGCCGGCGATGATGCAGTACATGCCATCCTCGTCCAGTGGCGGATTGCCCTCCACCGCAAGGATGAAATTGCCGTCATACTTTTCAATGGTCTCTTCGACAATCGCTTCCGCCTGATGGCCGGCAGCGGCCATGATGGTATCGTCGTAGTCAAGTGAGATCATCGACAGCACCACGTCTTTCGCCAACGGATGCGCCGAGCGGATGAACGATTCGGAACAGCAGGTGCATTCCAGACCATGCAGCCATAACACCGGAATGCGTGGCTTGGTCTCCATCGCCTCGGCGATACGCGGTACAACTGCCGGCCCAAGCCCGAGCGCAGACGCCGTCAGGCTGCAGAATTTCAGAAAGCTGCGGCGAGTGATTCCTTGACGCCGCATCACATCATAAAAAGTCTCGGTCATTGTCCTCTGCCTCCGAATCAACAAAACCAGATATGCGATGTGAAATCTGCAACACTTATGCCATTCATGCTTTTATATTTTTATTTCAATACGTTAGTGAGGTTAACAGTCTCTGCGCAAGCAATCTGATGTAATTGATTCGTTACTTCTGAGGAGACAACTGGAAAGCTGGTTACCAGTAGATTGGAAATCCGGTTGCATCCAGGACAGGTTTTACATCTATCCTTTCGATATCCTCAAGGCTTTGTTCAGTCTGCGGCCCGGCTTCACGGGGATGACTCGAGAATTGTTGGTTGTCCATCCTCAATGGTTCGGGAAGCTGATCCCTGGTCAATGCGTCACCTTGAGACAAGGCGATACTCTTCATCGGGATATTCTCCGGTTCACGTACATTACCGGGCCACTGATAGCGTTCGAATGCCTCCAACACCTCCTTGTTGATATGTGTGACATATCTATGCAACGCTTTGTTGATCCGACCCGGGAGTGTTTGGATCAGATCCATCAGATCTTCTCTACGCTCTCGTAGCGGCGGCGGATGAGTAATGACAGCCTGCAGACGATAGTGGAGACACGCAGAAAGCGATTCGGCAAGAGCGGCGATAACCCCCTTGAGACAGCACAACAGACAGATTGACGATGAGCCCGACGCTAATCCGCTTCACACGCATAATCGGCGCAATGATGATCCGTGGTACGTCCGGCAGAGAGAATCACTCCGCTGACCGGATTGGGGCGAAACGTGGCGCATCCTTTCAAGCCCATACCGAACGCCAACCGGTAGAGTGACTTGAACACCTCAAAGGGATAGTCAACCGGGATATGCAGGGTCTTTGCTATGGCATTGTCGATGTAGGGCTGTAGTGCGGCCTGCATCGCCAATTGATCTTTCGGTGTCAAACCGCCTGCATCGGTAAAATAAGCGGGCAGCGGCCTGCCCGGATGGAGGCGTTGCCAGCGTTGCCAGGCAAAATCGCTCAAATCATAACTCTGGTAACCACCTTCAGGCCGCCGGATTTTACGTTGGCAGTTAAAAGCGTATACCGGTTCCACCCCGCTGCTGACGTTGTTCGCCAACAGGCTGATGGTGCCGGCCGGCGCGACGGCGGTCAGATGGCTGTTGCGGATTCCCTGTTCCGCTATACCCTGCTGGATGTCATCCGGCAGGGTGTGAATAAACGGGCTTTGCAGGTAACTGTCCCGTTTGAAATAGGGAAAAACACCCTTCTCTTTCGCCAGCCCGATGGAAGTCCGGTAAGCTGTATGGCAGATCTCGGCCATGATCCTTGACGCCTCCTCCCTGGCCCTTTCATCGGCATAGTGCAAACCGAGCATGATCAGGCTGTCCGCCAAACCGGTGACACCCAGACCGATCCTTCTTGTACCCTGTGCCTGTCGCTGCTGGGCTTGTAGCGGAAAGCGTGACAGATCGATGACGTTATCCAGGAATCGAACCGCCACCTTGACGGTTTGTGCAATTGCAGCCAGATCAAAGCTGGCGGACTTGCTGAACGGTGCCTTCACGAAGCGGCACAGATTCACAGATCCCAGATTACATGCCCCGTAGGGCGGCAGGGGGATCTCCCCGCAGGGGTTGGTTGTACTGATGTGCTCGCGAAAGGAGAGATTGTTCATACGATTGATGGTATCGATGAACAGTACCCCCGGCTCGGCATATTCATAGGTTGCCCGCATGATCCGTTGCCACAATTCACGGGCCTTAACAATACGTACTACAAGACAGGGTTCGGTGGAATGACGACCGCTCCAGGCCCGCGCTATAATCGCACCATTCGTCCGGCTACTATCCGCCATCGCCTTCACGGGAAACAGCAGTGGCCACTCCTCGTCTTTATCGACAGCCGTTATGAATCGATCACTGACCTGAACCGAAAGATTAAAATGGCGCAACTCTCCAGGCTGACGCTTGGCATCGATAAAACGCTCGATATCCGGATGGTCGCAGCGCAGGCTCGCCATCATGGCGCCCCGTCTTGATCCTGTCGACACCAATGTGTCGCACATGGCATCCCAGATACGCATAAAGGACACCGGCCCGGATGCGATACTCCCAACTCGTTTCGCCGGTGAACCGTATGGGCGCAGAGTGGAAAAGTCATAGCCGATCCCTCCACCCTGCTGCATGGTCAATGCCCCCTCCCTGAGGGCGCCCAAAATACCCTCCAGGGAATCTTCGATCGACCCCATTACAAAACAGTTGAAAAGGGTGGCGTCATGGGCCACACCGGTTCCCGCCAGGATGCGCCCCCCGGCAGGAAATCAAAATCTGTCAGGATTTTCAGAAACCGGCGTCGCCATCTATCCTGGTGTTGCGATTCAACGCCCGCAACCCCTGTTGCCACCCGCCGCCAGCTATCAGCGACGGTTGTGTCCACAGGTTCGCCATGAAGACGGTAGCGATATTTGCTATCCCAGATAAAACGGGCGATCTGTGTTTGGAAAGGAGTTTGTGACATATCCATCAACTCACTTTCTTTGTATCCTGATTAGTGTGCCGACCTCACGCCCGGATGCTATCCGCCGCAGGTCAATGGCACAAAAGCCACACCCAGGATACTCTTTTCACTGATCACACCACTCCGGTTCTTATCCACAACAATGAGATCCTGGTAACCATAAGGATGTCCAACAGGGATCACCAACCTACCACCCGGCTTTAACTGTTCGATCAGTGGAGGTGGTACCTCCAGCGCAGCGGCGGTCACGATAACGGCGTCGTAGGGCGCATGTTCAGGCCAGCCGTGATAACCGTCGACACATCGGCAGGAAACATTGTCGTAACCCAGACTTGCCAGGGTTTCAGTGGCCTGCATGGCAAGGGTTTCGATGATCTCCACAGTGTAAACATGCTTTACAACCCTGGAGAGGACGGCGGCCTGATAACCGGAACCGGTACCGACCTCCAATACCACGGCACCCTCGTCGACCTCAAGAAGGTCAGTCATCAAAGCGACGATATAGGGCTGTGAGATGGTCTGTCCGCAACCGATCGGGAGGGGGCCGTTGTCATAGGCAAAACGGCGTTCCGCTGCCGGCACGAAGACCTCCCTGGGCACTTCACGAATCGCTTGCATCACCGGCCCACTGAATGCGGAACGACCAATCATATGTCTTGTGTAGGCAACTTCCCGCTCGATATCGCTTATCATCTGGAGCTGATCTGACATCACTGCAACCCGTGGCCCTCCACAGAACGTCCCTGTTTACAATATAACCCGTTCGTATCGCTGCACCTCAGCGCGACCAAACAGCCCGCACCTGGCCGGATGCCTCCGGAAAGTGAATCTGAAGTTCTCCCTGGTAGGCATTTTTGACCGCCTCGCCAACCCCTTTCGGCAGATGAAACTCAGTGAATGAGATCTCCATATCGCCGGATTCCTTCATATGCGCATCGATGATGCGCTGCAGTGGATGCCGGGTCCGCTGCCTTTCAACATGATTGTGAACCAGCCGCATGATCTCCTTTCTGTGCTCATTGAAAAAGGCGCTGCTGAGGGTTAGATATCCGGCCGGCACCCTGTCATGGATGCGCTGGCAGGCAGGGCAGCGGGTCTCTTTGGCCTCTATGGGGAGAGCCTCACACCACTGCCAACGTCCACCTGTAAACACCGCGCCACATATCTGGCATAGCGTGGGGTCCGGCAGTTTACGTTCACTTCGATAGGCATCAATACTTCGTTCCTTGAGTAGTCTGTCCCTTCTCTTGACGGATGTGTAGGTTGTATTTTGAGACATTATGGCGACCTCCTGGTGAGATGGCGTGAATGTGCTCTTTTTCTCGTTGTTCTACCTTAATTGTAGCTTGTGGCCGGCGATCAACCTCCCTATCAATGTCAATGTGACCGGTAAGGTTGAACTGCGCCAGGTCATGTTGCCACCTCAGCATGGGTCTACAATTTTTATATAGGGACTGGAATTCCAGACTGGCTGTGAAGCGTCTGGTTCACGCCAATGAAGATTGTGTGCCACAAGGAGTCTTGATATGACCACACGCGCACTGCCCCCCGAAGCCCTGTGCCGCCATTGCGACCCGGATCAGTTCAATTTCGACACCACCGATGAACTGAAGGATCTGGAGGGCTTTATCGGTCAGGAACGGGCCACCGAATCACTCCATTTCGGCCTCGGGGTCGGACATAAGGGCTACAACCTCTATGCACTGGGTCCTGCCGGGGCGGGAAAATCCGCCATGGTCAGGAAATTTCTCAAGGTCCTGGCAGCGGAACGTCCCATCCCGTCCGATTGGTGTTACGTCAACAATTTCAGTGATGCCCGCAAACCCCGTGCGGTCGCCCTGCCTGCCGGTCAAGGGGTGATGTTCAAGGGGCAGATGGAGCAGCTTGTCATCGACCTGCAGGAGGCGATCCCCCTGGTCTTCGAAAGCGATGAATACCATACCCGCAGACAGGCCAAGGAAGACCGGCTCGAAGAACGTCAGGAAAATGCCATGGCGGCGATGCAGAAAAAGGCCGAGGAGAAGCAAATCGCCCTGATCAACACCCCGACAGGCTTTACCCTGGGGCCAAAACATAACCTGATTACTCATGAGGCTCAGCTATTGAGCCTGTGGTGCAAGCATAATGGAACCTACTGAATAAAAGAGGATTTCATCATGCCGAGAAATACTATTCAATTTCAAAAAGGTCTTGGTTTGCACGATTTTCTGGAACAATATGGGACCGAGGATCAGTGTCGACAGGCATTGTATGATTTGCGCTGGCCGACGGGCTATGTCTGCCCTGAGTGCGGCAACACAACAGGCTGTGAACTCAAAAAGCGTCAGATATATCAATGTCACAAGTGCCATCATCAGACTTCCCTGACCGCCGGCAGCATCTTCCATGGCACCAAGCTGCCGCTGAGAACGTGGTTTCTTGCGATCTATCTGTTGACCCAACGCAAGAAAAGTATCTCGGCGCTGCAACTTTCCCGCGAAATCGGGGTGAACTACAATACGGCCTGGCGACTCAAGCATAAGTTGATGCAGGTGATGATGGAACGTGAGCGTGGAAAAAAACTGGCCGGTCGCATCGAATTGGATGATGCTTATCTCGGAGGCGAGCAAGCCGGTAAGCGTGGTCGTGGGTCGCGCAACAAAATCCCTTTCGTAGCTGCTGTTGAGACGACGCGGGACGGCAGGCCCATGAAAATTCAACTGCGTCGTGTAAGGGGCTTCCGCAAACGTGAAATCGCCCGCTACGCCCGCTCCTGCTTGATGCCTGGCAGCGAAGTCTTTACCGATGGGCTTTGGTGCTTTAGTGGCGTGACAACCGCTGATTGCCATCATAACCCCATGGTGACGGGTGGTGGGCGCCAAAGTGTCCAGTATTCGTGCTTCAAATGGGTAAACACGATGTTGGGTAATGTCAAAAACAGTCTGTTGGGTACTTTTCATGCGATTCGAGATAAACATGTGTCGCGTTATCTTGCTGAGTTCGAATATCGGTTTAACCGCCGTTTCGATTTACCCGCCATGATTGAACGATTGCTTTTTGCCGCTCTTCGCACTCCACCTATGCCATATCGCCTCTTGAGAATGGCTGAGGTTTAGGGGTAATCAGGAAACATAATGACAAGATCCTCGGTCCGGAACAGTTCCATAAACTCCCGGAGAAGCAACAGGAGGCCATCGAAAAGGATGTCAAAGCGCTACAGGAGGAGCTGCGCAAAACCCTGCATGCCATCCCCCAGTGGCAGAAAGAGGCGCGGGAGGAGATCAGCAAACTGAACAGGGAAATGACCGCTTCGGCGGTACACCACCTGATCGATGCAGTGCGGGAGAAATACCGGGATAACGAGGCAGTCATCGTCTATCTGGACCGGGTAGAGGATGACGTGATCAATAACTATCAGCAGTTCCTCCCACGTGATGAACGCAAACCCACACTGTTCGGCCTCCCCTTGAGCCAACAGGAGGAAGGGCCGCCCTGGCACTACCGCTACCGGGTCAACCTGCTGTTGGCTCACGAGGCCAATGGCGGTGCACCGATCGTCTATGAAGATCTGCCAGGCTACAACAATCTGGTGGGCCGCATCGAACACCGCGCTCATCTGGGTGCGCTGGAGACCGATTTCACCATGATCAGGCCAGGAGCCCTACATCGGGCCAATGGCGGCTATCTGATTCTCGACGCGCTCAAGCTGCTGTTCCAGCCCTTTGCCTGGGAGACCCTGAAACGGGTTTTGCAATCGGGTGAAATACGTATTGAATCCCTGGCCCAGATCACCAGCCTGATCAGTACCCAATCCCTCGAACCCGAACCGATTCCACTGCAAGTCAAGGTTGTGCTGCTCGGGGAACGGCATATCTATTATCTGCTGCAGGCCCTCGATCCTGAATTCGGCGAGCTGTTCAAGGTTGCGGTGGATTTCGACGATGACCTGGTGCGCAACAGTCACAACGAGCACCAATATGGGCAGCTGGTCGCGACCCTGGCACGACAGCATAAACTGCGCCCGTTGGACAGATACGCGGTGGCGCGGGTGATCGATCACAGCATGCGGCTGGCGGACGACAACGAACGCCTCAGCAGCCACATGCGCTCCCTCACAGACCTGATCCAGCAGGCCGATTTCTGGGCTGCTGAACAAGGGCGTAAACTGATCTCCAGAGACGATGTGCAACAAGCCGTCGAGGCCCAGATCCACCGCGCTGACAGGGTACAGCGGCGCCTGCAGGATGAAGTTGTCCGAGGCACCTTGATGATTGCCACCGACGGTAATGTCGTTGGCCAGATCAACGGTCTCTCTGTGATGCTGCTCGGTGATCAGCGCTTCGGCCATCCCAACCGCATCACCGCCCGCGCCCGACTCGGCAAAGGCCAGGTGGTGGACATCGAGCGGGAAGTGGAACTGGGCGGTCCGATCCACTCCAAGGGCGTCTATATCCTTTCAGGTTTCATCGCCGGACGCTATGTCCCCGATTACCCCCTGTCACTCTCCGCCAGCCTGGTCTTCGAGCAGTCCTACGGCGGGGTCGAGGGCGACAGCGCCTCGTCCGCCGAACTCTACGCCCTGCTCTCGGCACTCTCAGGCCTCCCCATAAAACAGCAGTTTGCCGTCACCGGGTCAGTCAACCAAATGGGAGAGGTTCAGGCCATCGGCGGGGTCAATGAAAAGATCGAGGGATTCTTCGACATCTGCCGGACGCGGGGTTTAAGTGGTGACCAGGGGGTATTGATCCCCACTGCCAACGTCAAACATCTGATGCTGCGCGAGGATGTGGTGCAGGCGGTGAAAGCGGGCGAGTTCGCCGTCTATCCCATCGAAAACATCGACCAGGGCATTGCGTTGCTGACCGGCACCTCCGCCGGCACGCGGGACGAAAATGGCGAGTTTCCCGAGGACAGCGTCAACGGCCGCGTAGAGGCAACTCTGATCCGCTTCTCGGCACGCATGCAGTCAACGGGTGAAATGGCCATCATGGTAACCGGAGAGGATCAATGAACTCCCCTGCACGTCGCCGCATCACCGTTGTGTTGCTCGACAAACCCCAGAGCCGGGAGTTGCTGTCGCTCGGTACAACCATCGCCTCCTTGCTGCAGGCAGAGCTGGAAGGGGTGTTCGTTGAAGATGATGCGCTGTTCCGGATCACCGGCCTTCCGTTCCTGCGCGAACTGCGGATAGACAGCCGGAATGAGGCGCGTCTCGACTCCGCCAGGCTGATCCGGGAATGGCGGGCGATTGCGAAACATGCCCGCGAAGACCTGGAGGAATCAGCCAGGCGTGCCGGATTGAACTGGAGTTTTCGGGTCTGGCGTGGTGAGTACGACAGCGATCTGCAACAGCTGGCAACAGACTCCGAGATGCTGTTGATGGGCAACCAGGGCGCCCTCGCTTCACGCCGCCTTTCCACCCAGCCGCGACAGACCACTTCGGTATACAAGCCCCTCAAGATTGGGGCCATACTCGATGCCGGCGTAGCCAGTCAAAAGCTGCTGGAAACGATCACCGAGCTTGGAAAGAGTCCCGATATTGCATTAACCCTGTTTGTCACTCCGGATGAAGAGACACCCCAGGTAGCGGCCCTGCAGGGTTACCTGCCGCAACAAGATCCACATCAACTCATCAACGTTGTGTATATCAATGACCTGGAACCCATGGCCCTGGCCAATCAACTGAAGAGATCCGCATGCGACTTATTGATGATCAGCGAACAGAGTCCAATGCTGCAGGGACCCACCATCAAGCACATATTTGAGCATTTGCCCTACCCCACGGTGGTGGTACGCAAATAGACGATGCGCAGATCACTCTGCCGCTGGTGCTTGGTGTCGCCACAGGTAAGCAGACGCTTGATCTGATTCCGCCTGCATTCACTGATCGCTTTGAGATCATTACCTATACGACACTCCTGATGGTCAGATTGTTGCCGGGTGTTAAATCGATGCCAGGTTTTAAACGCCCCTTAGGAACGGGATATGACTCTTAAGCGACGCGCTTAATAAAGGCTCAACAGTAAAAAAACCTCAGACATGACACCCACACTAATCCGATGGCACCAAAGAACGATATGCGTGCCAGCTTGCGTGTCCGACCAAGGGTAAAGCAATAAGCAATCCCACGAAGTAGGTCATCAGTCCCAATCCTACAATCACTACAATCATAAATGCCCAGAGCATCATGGCAGGCATGTTTTGCAGAACGGATTTGACACTGAGGCGAATCGCGGTGAATCCGTCAATCTTGCGGTCGATAAGTATAGGCACCGTTATTACGCTGATCATATAGGCCCACCAGGCAAAGAAAAAACCGACCATAATGCTTGCTATGGTAAAGTTTCTTCCTTTTTCGGAAAGGAAAACGTTACTGAAGAAATTGTCCAGCGGCGGCGAAAGGCCCTCGTAGAGCAGGGAAAACAGAACATAGTTCAAGGCTATCCATAGCTGCATCATGATGAAAAAACCTGCAGTGATCATGCTGATCTGGGCATGATTGCTTTTCCACGCCTCGAGTGCGTTACAGGTTTCAAGTGGCTCCCCTTTTTCCAGGTGGGCACTCATCTGATATAGACCGATACCCAGGAATGGCGCAACCAGGAAAAAACCGGCAACGAGAAATGGCAACAGAAACATGCTGTCTGTTGAAAACAGCACAAATGTGAGCAGACCGCTGATCAGTACAATAACGGCACCATAGGTAAGACTGTATCGTGCCGCGTCAATCATATCTCTCCAACCTTTCGCCAACCATTCGAAGGGTTCAGTAAATTTTATTTTATTGACAACAAGTTCATGCCATCGGGTACTGCCCGTATATGCTGTGGTCTCCATCTTCTAGCCTCCGAGAAAAACACAAATGCTTACCTGATTACCCCTAAACCTCAGCCATTCTCAAGAGGCGATATGGCATAGGTGGAGTGCGAAGAGCGGCAAAAAGCAATCGTTCAATCATGGCGGGTAAATCGAAACGGCGGTTAAACCGATATTCGAACTCAGCAAGATAACGCGACACATGTTTATCTCGAATCGCATGAAAAGTACCCAACAGACTGTTTTTGACATTACCCAACATCGTGTTTACCCATTTGAAGCACGAATACTGGACACTTTGGCGCCCACCACCCGTCACCATGGGGTTATGATGGCAATCAGCGGTTGTCTCGCCACTAAAGCACCAAAGCCCATCGGTAAAGACTTCGCTGCCAGGCATCAAGCAGGAGCGGGCGTAGCGGGCGATTTCACGTTTGCGGAAGCCCCTTACACGACGCAGTTGAATTTTCATGGGCCTGCCGTCCCGCGTCGTCTCAACAGCAGCTACGAAAGGGATTTTGTTGCGCGACCCACGACCACGCTTACCGGCTTGCTCGCCTCCGAGATAAGCATCATCCAATTCGATGCGACCGGCCAGTTTTTTTCCACGCTCACGTTCCATCATCACCTGCATCAACTTATGCTTGAGTCGCCAGGCCGTATTGTAGTTCACCCCGATTTCGCGGGAAAGTTGCAGCGCCGAGATACTTTTCTTGCGTTGGGTCAACAGATAGATCGCAAGAAACCACGTTCTCAGCGGCAGCTTGGTGCCATGGAAGATGCTGCCGGCGGTCAGGGAAGTCTGATGATGGCACTTGTGACATTGATATATCTGACGCTTTTTGAGTTCACAGCCTGTTGTGTTGCCGCACTCAGGGCAGACATAGCCCGTCGGCCAGCGCAAATCATACAATGCCTGTCGACACTGATCCTCGGTCCCATATTGTTCCAGAAAATCGTGCAAACCAAGACCTTTTTGAAATTGAATAGTATTTCTCGGCATGATGAAATCCTCTTTTATTCAGTAGGTTCCATTATGCTTGCACCACAGGCTCAATAGCTGAGCCTCATGAGTAATCAGGTAAGTTTTTATTAAATACAGACACCAACAGCGTGCCTAAAAAAAGCCTACAAGGCTAAATATTAGTAATTGTTTATGCTGGCCCGCAAAAAACCACGTGACTGAATGGTATTTAACGAAGCTATTATCTTTATTGGTCGTGCGTCTAGGGCCTATTAACACTAATCCAATCGGCCCTGCTGGGACTATTTTTTTGCCCAGCAAGGCAGAATGAGCGAGGTGTAGTTATGCTACATGAGCGAATGATAACGCCGCTGGGCGGAAAAATAGCCCCAGCCCTTCGGGTTGCGCCCCGAAGGAAGTGCCCTTGGGGTACGCCTGAAAAAGCGCCACTCGGCGTTGCTCGTCGTTCATTTGGAGTCACCAAACCTCTCTCCTCGCGCCCCGAAGGAAGTGCCCTTGGGGTGCGCCTTGATTGGCGCTTTTTCAGGCACAACAGGGCCAATTGGATTAGTGTTAACAGGCCCTAGTTTAGCTTGTTGTTCGTAGGTTGTGTAATTATATCTCAGCAAGGGTGATTTCAGCTGGCTGTCCTGAGTGCATATCCAATCGATGATTATCTTTTAACAAGAGACAGATATAAGACATTCTTGTTATACAAAACACATAAGGCTCAGCAACCGTCCACACTCCACTCGCCGACTGGCCCCCTATCCATATGGGATTCATTGCAGGATTCATGTCAACATTGCCCTGACAACACCATTCCACCCCAACGCCAGATTGGAACGGTTATACCCCCCTCCCCCCAGTGCAATCATGCGACCGTTACAGAATTCATCGGCAAGTTCACTCAGCCGGCCCGCGGCATATTCATGCGCGGCAGGTGTAAACTCCATATGCGTGATCGGGTCACCCCGGATGCTGTCGGCGCCCGCCTGAAGTATGATCAATTCCGGTTTCCCCTGTCGAATAAACGCTTCAACAGACGGCCAGACACGATAAAAATGGGCGTCATTGGCCAACGGCGGTAAGGGTACGTTCAATTTTTTGCCTTTGCCTTCTCCCTTGCCGGTCTCTTCCACCGCGCCAGTACCTGGATAGAGATAACGGCCATCTTCATGGATATCGGCAAAGATCAAATCGGGGTCTGATTCGAAGGCGTAAAACACGCCATCGCCATGGTGGGCATCGATATCGATATAGGCGATACGACGAATGCCGTGGTTAAGCCTCAGGTTTTCGATCATCACCCCGGCATCGTTGAAGACACAGAAACCGGCTGCCGAATCCCGCCGGGCGTGGTGCAGACCTGCGATGGGAACAAACACCTTTGGGTATCTCCCGGAAAGGATGGCTTGCATGCCATCCAATACGGACCCGACCACGGTACAGGCGGCCTCATACACACCTTCAAAGGCAGGTGTGTCGCCGGCATCGAGGTAGCCGTGGCCGCTCTCCGACTGGATCTTGACCCGATTGATATAGGCCTGGGTATGGAATGGGAGTAACAACTGCTCACTGCACAATTGTGGCGTAGCGATAGATACCTGTTTGTCCAATCCCTGCTTGAGCGTCTCTTTCCAGAATGCCTGAATGCGGTCGGGCCCGAAGGGATGCCCGTCACCAAAACCGTAGCGGCCCAGGGTCTCACCGAAATAGACAGTGACCGGTTTATCGCTCATAGAAACCACACACGTTGATATTCAGCCCCCGATGACGGTCTGTCCATTTCAAGTATAGGCAAGATAACAACCGACAGGTTCAAGCAATGGTTGAATAGAAACAACCCATAAACAGTCTTTCGATGCCGATATATTATGTAAATGGGCAACGAACAGAAGCACACCCTCTGTTACATGACATCAGCTTATGCCTGACAACAGGGTTAATTTATCTGTTCAGCATGGCTCGCAATTCAATGAACACCACCACCCCCAAGACAATCAATTGCAGCATCATGACTACAACCATCCATAGCGGCATGCTCAAGCCGAGAAACTGCCATTGAATATCGCCACAGAAACCTGTCGGCTGAAACACCGCTGGCAGCCATCGATCCAGCTTGAACCAGGCAGGGAACTTGGCATTGACATCACAGCTCAGCGAAGGTTGAACAATGCCCAGTTGCAACCCTGACAGTTCCAGTGCCAGATATAGGCACCAGCCGGCCGCCACACCCCAGCCGATATAGCCGATCCACCTGGCGATCGACGAAGTGGGGGCACTCATACCGATAAGCGCCGAGACGAAGATCCCCAACACCGCAGCCCGTTGATAGATGCAGAGGACACAGGGATCGAGCTCCAGGCCATACTGAAAATAGAGTGCCGCAGCCTCCAGGATAAGTGCGCTTGCCGCCAGTAACAGCCATGGCAGGCGTTTTTGAATGAACAACATATGCTTTTCTAGTTAATGTCCGGGATTCCTATAGTAGCCCATCCATGCCGCTATCCAAATAATATCCCGCCAACCAGCCATTGATCATTTTCAATGCCGGACAGATCGGGTGGGCAGTATGCTGATTGTCATATGAAAATTGCAGTTACCAGTCAAAATTTCCGCACCATCACTCAACACGCCGGCAAGACAAGGCGCTTCCTGATCTATAAACAAGACCCTCTGACTGCAGTCACGGCGGTGATTGAAGGCAACCCCCTGCCGCCATCTGAAGTGCATGTCCATGGCCAGCCCCATCCGCCAAACATGCCTTGACCAGGATAGGCGGTGGAGCGAATTCAGAAGCCGTAGTTGGCCATCAGCCTGACGAAATCACCGTCCTCGTGCATGTCGGTGTAGATCAGTTCCAGACCCAGATGATCATTCATATCGTATACCGCGTAGTAGTCGGTCTCGTTTGCTCCCTGATCGAAATCCACGTGCAGCACACCCACTGCCAGTGCCTCGACACCCGCATACTCGATACTGAATGCCGCTGCCTCCTGGCCCTCGACACCGTCAATGGTATGATCGTCTGCCGATGTAAAATAGGGACCGCCACCGAAACCATTGGTCACCCTACCCGATACATCGTTGTACGCGACGGTGATTGTGAAGTCCGCCCGGGTATAGCTGCCGGTGATACCCCAGACATCACCGTCAGGCCCTGACTCACCGCCGGCATCATCCGATTGGGAGCCGATCTGCAGACCGATACTGAAGGCATCGGTCTCGTACATGCCTTCCAGGTAGAACAGCTCGGCAAAATTGCTGCCCCGGTAGTACCAGCCCTGCAGCGTCAGTTGTTCGATGCCCTCGAACACAGCACCGACCGCTGTCAGGCCGTCGTCGCCGTTCAACTCCCGGAATCTTTCCGGAATATCGGCATCGACACCGGCCCATTTTTCGAGATGGGTCAGATAGAGTGTGGTACCGGCAATATCGTTATTGCTCAGTAACAGCCCCTGAAAGGTATTCGGCACCATGCGAATATCATCGGTATCGGCGTGGGGTGTATCCAGCTCGAAGCGACCGACACGCAGCGCAGTGTTGCTGTACTCTGCCTGGATGTAGGCCTCGCCCAGAATGGTGTAGCTGGCGCTTTCCGAGGAGAAAAAATCGCCGTTCTCATCATCGAACAGCTCCCCGGTGGTATAGAAGGTTGCGCCGGCGCTCAATCCCTTCCAGGTCGGTCCGATATAGCCGAGTTTACCGCCAATGGCTGAACCATCCGTCTCATTGCCGGTTTCGTCCTCGGCATGGATAACGCCTAGCCTGAAGTTACCGAAGACACCCTCTTCGGCCTGCGCGACGGTCACCCCCGAAAGACCAAACAGCACTCCGGACAGCAATCCAGCCAGGACCTTCCTCTTTAATAACCCTCTTACACTATCTGGCAAAAAGGTATTGCGGTGACACCTCACAGGTTGGGTAACTCTATTCTGGATGCCAACCATCCGGAACTGTTGATCAAAAACCCGGTTCCGTCCAACAAAGGAGATCGCTGCCGGCACTCTCTCTGCACCGAACGTAGTCAGTCTTGTTTTTTCCATAACTAATACCACTCAGAGTGTAAGTTAAGGCTGGCTGGCGTCCGCTGGCGGGCCGATCGGCTTGATCTTAAAAAGATGACTGTTTGTCTAGCGATGCTCGAGGTGTCTTGCGAAGCTTAAGGATGGACGCTGTTTCATCCCATTCGCATACCACCGTGAAGCAGTTTTGCTCATTAACCGCGGTAATAATAATACGAATGATTATTGTTTGCAATATGTTTCGCGCTGCTTACTACAACAGATCAGCGCTATCCTTCACTTGATCTGTGATGCACGATACCTGAGGCAGAACACCGCATGGCAAGCCGCTCCCCATGGAAACTTGCGATGACCGGTATCAACTATGAATAAACCGCTCGTCTTCCTCGTCCCTATATTGTTGCTCTTTGGCTGTTCCAATAGCGGTGGAGAAGATACCAGGGCCTGTTAACACCAATCCAATCGGCCCTGCTGGGACTATTTTTTCGTCCAGCAAGGCAGCGTGAGCGATGTGTAGTGACTCTACATGAGCGAATGCTAACGCCGCTGGACGGGAAAATAGCCCCAGCCTTTCGGGTTGCGCCCCGAAGGAAGTACCCTTGGGGTGCGCCCCGAAGGAAGTGCCCTTGGGGTACGCCTTGATTGGCGCTTTTTCAGGCCCAACAGAGCCCACCCGATTAGTGTTAACAGGCCCTAAGCAACTCCGGTCTTATCATCCAATTGACCCGCCAACTCATATCATCCACGCGCTCCAGGCAGACCACGCTGCCTGGCTGGTAGGCAATGACCGGCTTGTCTCTATCCCCGAGAAGCAAATGCGAAACCAACTTCGCCATGAATGGCAGATGACCGACAACCATTATCTCCTTACCTCCGCCATGCTTGAGCAAATCAAACGCCCTGGGATCGTCATTTGGGTTGATGCCGCCATTTTCTTCCAGCGTTAATCCCGGCGCAATCGCATTGGTCAAACGCTCAGCCGTTTGCATAGCGCGCAGCTTTCCGCTGTGGACCGCCCTGTCTGGACAAATGCCGGCCTGCTTAAGAAAGGTGGCGAGCCGATCGATATCCTCCCTGCCCCGGTCAGTCAGGGGTCGGTCGGGATCGACCTCTTTTTTGCATGCCTCGCCGTGCTGTACGAGATATAGTTTCATGTCACCCCCAAACCCATTGGCCTCGTGTGATTCGATCAACACCCGTCCATCCGATATTTCTTGATCATTCTTTCAAAACCATCTCAGGTCAGCAACGCCACACTCTTGACCTGTGCATAGAGCTGCATCCCCTCGCGGATCCCCATACCCATGGCTGAGCGGCGGGTGATGCGTGACAGCAGGGTCTGGCCATCCTCCAGCTCCAAGCGCACCAGCACCTGGGTGGGGCTGATGTCGCGGGTGTCGATGACCCGCACCGGCAGGATGTTGAGGATACTGGTATCGGTATGGGCTCTGAGGGATAGGCTGACATCCCTGGCCTGGATCTGTACCCTGGCATGGCGGCCCACCGGCAGATCCTCCCGGGGTACGGCAATCCTGCTGCCCCGCAAAGTTATCCAGGTCAGATGATAGCTGTGGTCGTGGGAAGTAACGTTGCCCACCAGCAGCGCGGAGGCGTCATCGTAGCCCGACAGGGGCATATCAAGCCGCGTCAACAGCGGCGCGGCCTCGCCCTGTGCGGTGACTCGCCCTCCATCCAGCAGCACCATATGGTCAGCAAGCCTGGCCACCTCATTGGGGTCGTGGGAGACATACAGGGAGGGGATGGCGAACTCGTCGTGCAACCGTTCCAGATAGGGCAGGATGGTCTGTTTGGCCGCATGATCGAGGGCGGAGAGCGGTTCATCCATCAACAGCAATCGCGGGCTGGTGAGCAGGGCGCGTGCGATGGCGACCCGCTGGCGTTCACCGCCGGAGAGCCGGCCTGTCGAGCGCGGCAAAAGGGCTGATATCCCGAACAGTTCCACCACATCGTGAAAGGGTATCCGCCGCTGAGCTTCAGACACCCGGCGCATGCCATACCGCAGATTCTCCCGCACCGATAGATGCGGAAAGAGACTCGCCTCCTGGAATACATAGCCGATGGGCCTCCGATGGACCGGCAGAAACCGGCTCTCATCCTGCCATGTCTCACCATTGACCCGCACCACGCCCTGGGTTGTGCGCTCGAGACCGGCCACGGCCCGCAACACACTGGTTTTGCCCGATCCCGAAGGACCGAACAGGGCTGTGACACCCTGAGCCGGCGCGGTGAAATCCACCTCCAGGTCGAAGTCACCCAAACAGTGCTTCAGATTGACCTCGATACCACTCACGGCTGATGACTCCGGGTAATACGTCCATTGACCAGGTAGAGGGTCATCAGCACAAGGAACGAGAAGGCGAGCATACCGGCAGCCAGCAGGTGGGCCTGACCATACTCCAGGGTCTCGACCTGTTCGTAGATCGCCACCGACAATACTCTGGTCTCGCCGGGGATGCTCCCGCCAATCATCAGCACCACACCGAACTCGCCCACCGTGTGGGCAAAGGAGAGGACCGCGGCGGTAAGAAAGCCGGATCGCGCCAGCGGTATCACCACGGTCGCAAAACGGTCCCAGGGGGAAGCGCGCAGGGTGGCGGCCACCTCCGCCGGACGCGGCCCGAGGGCCTCGAATGCGTTCTGCAGCGGCTGTACCACGAAGGGCAGCGAATAGAGTACCGAGGCGAACACAAGCCCCTCGAAGGTAAATGCCAGGCTACCGATACCAAGGACCTCCGTCAGGCGACCTACAGGCCCGTCGGGGGCGAGCATGATCAGCAGGTAGAATCCGAGCACGGTGGGTGGCAACACCAGCGGCAGTGCGACCACCGCCGAAAGGGCCTGCTTGTACCAGGCATGAGTGCGCGCCAACCACCAGGCAATCGGGGTACCGACGATGAGCAGCACCAGGGTTGTTGTGCTGGCCAGTTTGATGGTCAGCCAGACGGGTTGCCAGTCGAATGCCATGGTCAGCTCCGCATTGATGAGTTTGAGTGCCAGGGCCAGTTTTTGTACCCAGCAAGGCAGAATGAGCGTGGTGTAGTTATTCTACATGAGCGAATGATAACGCCGCTGGGTGCAAAAACAGACCCAGCCCTTGGGGTACGCCCCGAAGGAAGTGCCCTTGGGGTACGCCTTGATTGGCGTTTCAGGCCCAACAGAGCCCACCCGATTAGTGTCAACGGGCCCTGAGTTTTTTTTGCATAAAATATCACTGCTGTCCCGCTAACTTTCAAAGCAAAGCCATCTGATTATTATCAGGTTGGCCCTCGCGGGGTGGATCACCTCGCAGCAATGCCATCAGATCCCGTTTTTCAAACAAATTAAGCTGTAGTAATCGTAATATTTGTTGCATGCTTTTTTGCAACTTCGACTGGAACTTGAGAAAGGCCAGTAGCAAATAGACACACAATGCAATCCAGATCTGTGTCATAAGCGCATTTTTGCTGGTACCCACAAATGATTTGATTTTCAGGTTTTGTTTGATCCATTTGAAAAACAATTCAACCTGCCACCTTGCCCTGTATATATCGGCAATCGTTTTGGCAGCAAGCTCGAAATTGTTGGTGAGAAACACATAACGCCTTCCGGTCTCCGCATCCCGATAGCCGATACGACGTAATGGTACTGGGCACTTTTTGGCAGTCTGCGCACCTGTAAACTCAATGGTTTGGTCGCTGGTCAATCCCTTACTTTTCAACACTGATCGACGGCTTACCGTACGGTACTTTGCATTGGTCTTCAGGCGAGTGACAAAAAATATCCCTTTTGCTGTCAGTTGGTTATACCAAGCGTAGTCGTTGTAACCCTTATCAACCGCCACGATACTCCCCTTGGGGAATTTCAAGGCACGCCCGACAGTTACATCGTGTGCCTTACCCTCTGTCACCGTCACAAATTCCGGCAAATAGCCCGAGTGGTTCAGCCCAACATGCAGTTTTATCGCTCCTTTCGTCGTGCGAAAATCAGCCCAGGGGAAAACAGACAGACATAAATCGATCGTCGAAGCATCCAGCGAATAAAGTGGGTTGCTGAAACGAAAATCATGACCAGGAACCACACCCTGACAGCGATGCAACAGCTTTCCAAACAAAGCTTCATACAGCCCGTATGGCTTACCATCATTGATGCGGGATAAATTGGAACGTGACAGTTTTGCACTACCGAGGTGATAAAGACGATGGGCTTGCGCGGACATACTGTCAACGATGTCACGTAAGCTGTTTCGACCTGACAGTTGCGCCATTGCCAGGGTTACGAATTGCGACCAACGTGAGGCTGTTCGGAAAGAACGGCCTGTATGGTGCTGTTTTGCAAGGGTCTCGAATTCATGTCTCGGTATTAGTTTCAGAAGTTGTGAAAACACAGTATTATGGTGACTCAAGGCCTGATTTCCTTTTTGTTTTTCAATGGTTTGTGGTGAACTCATTGTAACAAAACAAACTGGTCTTCAGGCCTTCTTATTCTCTCCTTAACGGGACAGCAGTGATAAAATATGTTCGCGCTATTCACAAGTCTCGCTGCATTGTTCCACACCATAGCCATAGCGCTCGATTACCTTGCGTGCGGTGTCGCTCCTGAGGAATTCCAGATAGGCGATGGCTGCCGGGTTCGCTTCCCCCTTTTTCAACAACACCGCCGCCTGATCGATTGGGGCGTAATAATCCGGCGGAATCTCCCACAGTGTACCGGCCCCGCCTTCCCACTCCTTGATCTGAGCCAAGGCGATAAAACCCAGTACCGCGCTGCCGGTGGCGGCAAACTGGAATGCCTGGGCAATCGACTCCCCCCTCACCAGTTTCGGGGCTAGGCTTTCCAGCACCCCCATTCGCTGCATCACCTGCTCCGCCGCCAAACCGTATGGAGCTGTTTTAGGGTTGGCGAGAGCGAGATGATCGAAGGAACCATGTTTGAGATAGTGGTCAGCGTCGGTGAATAGATCCGATTTAAAGCTCCAGAGCACCAATTTGCCTTTTGCATAGACGAAACGTGAACCGGGCACTGCCAATCCCTCCTCTTCGGCCATCTCTGGCCGCTGGCGATCAGCCGCCAGGAAGATTTCAAAAGGCGCACCATGTGCGATCTGTGAATAGAGCTTTCCGGTAGAACCATAGCTTATACGGGTAGCATGCCCGGTGGCCTTTTCAAACAACCGGGCAAGCTCACGATTGGCATTTATAAAATTGGACGCTACAGCTAACTTCACCTCTTCAGCCTCCACCCGGACACAGGGAACCGAGAGGCCTATGATGGCGGCAAGAATAATGAAGATGGCTGTTTTCATGAAGCCTATATCTACCACGTATATTATCTTACCTAATTACCCCTAAACCTCAGCCATTCTCAAGAGGCGATATGGCATAGGTGGAGTGCGAAGAGCGGCAAAAAGCAATCGTTCAATCATGGCGGGTAAATCGAAACGGCGGTTAAACCGATATTCGAACTCAGCAAGATAACGCGACACATGTTTATCTCGAATCGCATGAAAAGTACCCAACAGACTGTTTTTGACATTACCCAACATCGTGTTTACCCATTTGAAGCACGAATACTGGACACTTTGGCGCCCACCACCCGTCACCATGGGGTTATGATGGCAATCAGCGGTTGTCACGCCACTAAAGCACCAAAGCCCATCGGTAAAGACTTCGCTGCCAGGCATCAAGCAGGAGCGGGCGTAGCGGGCGATTTCACGTTTGCGGAAGCCCCTTACACGACGCAGTTGAATTTTCATGGGCCTGCCGTCCCGCGTCGTCTCAACAGCAGCTACGAAAGGGATTTTGTTGCGCGACCCACGACCACGCTTACCGGCTTGCTCGCCTCCGAGATAAGCATCATCCAATTCGATGCGACCGGCCAGTTTTTTTCCACGCTCACGTTCCATCATCACCTGCATCAACTTATGCTTGAGTCGCCAGGCCGTATTGTAGTTCACCCCGATTTCGCGGGAAAGTTGCAGCGCCGAGATACTTTTCTTGCGTTGGGTCAACAGATAGATCGCAAGAAACCACGTTCTCAGCGGCAGCTTGGTGCCATGGAAGATGCTGCCGGCGGTCAGGGAAGTCTGATGATGGCACTTGTGACATTGATATATCTGACGCTTTTTGAGTTCACAGCCTGTTGTGTTGCCGCACTCAGGGCAGACATAGCCCGTCGGCCAGCGCAAATCATACAATGCCTGTCGACACTGATCCTCGGTCCCATATTGTTCCAGAAAATCGTGCAAACCAAGACCTTTTTGAAATTGAATAGTATTTCTCGGCATGATGAAATCCTCTTTTATTCAGTAGGTTCCATTATGCTTGCACCACAGGCTCAATAGCTGAGCCTCAGGGGTAATCAGGTAGAAGTTTAAACGACACCATATTTACCACTATTTATTTCTAACTTAGCACCTCAGGTTGCATATAGACTTGTCGATACGGAGATCAAAAGGTAGCCCAATCTATCACTCAGCGGGGTAGGCGAGCTCCAACTGACGATAGATTTCATCACTGAAATCCGCACTGTCCGCATCGAGACTGGCCAGGATCTCCGCCAGGTGTTCGTTGTCTTCGCGCCCGTTCCACATCTTGATATAGCTTCCCTCCTTATAGCCGTGATCCTGGCGGAAAAAATTGAGCACATTCTTACCCACATAGGTCTTGAAGAGCTCGTCGAAGTCAAGCTCGGCCGCCTGCATGACAGCCGCGAAATGGCTGATGTCAGCAGATTGGGTCTGTATGCTGGCCATGGCCAGCTGCTCGATGGAAGTCCTGAAATCGACCGCCTCAGAGGGTTCGCCCAGCCCCTTCATGGCCAGTTCCGCAGCCTCCTCGAGAGTGGTGTTATGCAGGATCAGGTCACTCAGGGCAAAGTGCCAGATATCGACGATCTCCAGGTGGACCTGTTGCATATCGGGCTTCTGATGTTTCCACCATTTCCAGCCATAGTGCTCCAGCATTTCGGCACATTCGGTCCAGATCGCCCGGTACCAGGGATAGCCCGCATCCAGCCAGTCGCTGTTCACCTTGCGGTTCATGGCATCCTGCAGTTCAAGCATGGTTAGGATTTTCTGTTTCATATTGGTCTTCTTTTCGTTGAGCAAATCGTCAAGCAGGGTCACCGCCGTCTCCACATAATCGGGACAGCGGGTTTTAAACAGATCCAGTGCTTTCGCCTGCTGATACTCCTGCGCGATACTCAGATCCTTCTCCAGCAGCTCCTTGCACCGGCTGCTGCCGTGGCGTTGGATGAAGTGTTCCTGCAGCTTTCGGGTCGCCCTATAGGTCGCCTCCTTGGCATCAGGCTCCTCCCGTGTCCTGGGCCCCAACTCCAGGCCCAGCACCAGCGCCGCGCCGGTGAGGGTACCACAAACATCCCCCATGCGGCCTACACCGCCACCGAGACCGGACGCGATACGCATCGCCAGACCCTCGTCGAGATCATAACGATCGATAAACGAGGTCAATACCGCCTGGGAACAGTTACAGCCGTCACAGAAGCGCTCGACGGCAACCCGGGTCCTGTCAGCCACCTGGCAGACCTGCTTTAGTGTTGATCGTTTGTCGGACATCATCTTGATCGCAATGGAAAGAGTGATAACGCTGAACCAGTTCTCACTCGAGGTCAAGCCCTAACCTCCACCGTAGTGAGACAGATCCAACAACAATCCCTGCAGAGACAATGAATCGTTGTAACACTGCTCAATCGGGCAGAAGCAGCGTGCTGCCCCTGGTCCTACGCGACTCGAGAGCCTGGTGAGCCTTCGCCGCCTCCCTGAGGGGATACTCCTGGGCAATCTCCAGCTTGATCTCCCCCCCCCCAGGATCGCATCGAACAGCGCAGCTGAACTCTGCAACAGCTGCTCTCTGGTCCTGGTGTAGTCGAAGAGTGTGGGGCGGGTCAGGTAGAGGGAACCCTTGGCGCTCAGTTGGGTGATATCGAAGGGCGGCACCTTGCCTGATGCCTGACCGAAAGAGACCAGGGTTCCGCGGGGCGCCAACACAGAGAGGGATGCCTGGAAGGTATCCTTCCCCACGGAGTCGTAAACCACCGGAATACCGGTGCCGCCGGTGATTGCCCGGACCCGGTCCACGATATCCCCGTTGCGGTAGTTGATGATGTGGTGGCAACCAAGACTACGCACCACTTCCGCTTTCTTCTCACTACCGACGGTAGCGATGACTTCAGCACCGAGTGCCAGCGCCCATTGGCAGAGCAGTTGCCCCACGCCGCCCGCGGCCGCATGAATGAGTATGGTCTCTCCCGCCTGCACCGGGTAAGTTCGTCGAATCAGGTACTCAGCCGTCATGCCCTTGAGCATCATCGCCGCGGCCTGCCTCTCACCGATACCTTCCGGCAGTTTGATCAATCGCTCAGCAGGAAAATTCCGAGACTCCGCATAGGCACCCAAGGGGCCGCCCGCATAGGCCACCCGGTCACCGGGCGCAAACTCCGTAACACCCTCCCCTACCGACGCCACTGTGCCCGCCGCCTCAAGTCCCGGAATAAAGGGAAGCTTTCCTGCGGGGTAGAGACCGGTGCGATGGTAGACATCGATGAAGTTGAGCCCGACGGCACTATGTTTTATGCGCACTTCACCCGAAGCAGGTTTGGCGAGTTGAACCTCCTGCCATTGCAGGGTATCGCTACCGCCATAATCATAGACCATTAATGCATGGTTCATTGGAACCCCCTTTTTGATAGATACACTCCGCAAACCTCAACAGCCCCAACCAGATCGCAAAGATAACCGCATATTAAGCCCCCATACGGATTAGTCATGTCAGTAAAACAGTGCCTCTCCAAATCCAGCCAAACGATCAGACAACGCATTTAACCTGTGATGGGTGTCTATCCATGCCGGATAGGGACAGGCTATGATACTGGGCGCTCTTGGAGGGCGTCTGCAGGCCAGCTGTGTATCAGGCCGTACATAAGATTTCGATAATCGGGCCCATCATCTGGCAATGCCGCATAACTGATAATTTTAGCCTGGAATGATGCAATGGAAATTCTACCCAAAAGGATCTATGAGATTCTCAAGGAAAAAGGCGTTTCTTCGATACTGCATGCAAACAGTGTTGAGAATGCATGTCTTTTCTTAAGAAATCGATGCTTGATGTCACGTGAAACCATTGAAAAACTCAGCTCACAAAAGAGATCACCGAAACCAAGCCACAATAGCAACAACTACAGTATCTGGAACGATATATTCACCGACTCCATAGACCTGCACAAACAGGCCAATAGTGTGCATAACTACGGCCCGGCGCTGTTGGAGCTTGATACCGAAATAATAAAAAACACCTATACTGGAAAGGTTTGGGTGACAAAAAGCAATCCCACGACATGGGATGCAAATACATCGCACGAAAGAAAATGGTTTGTCTCGGTGAATGACCTGGAAGACAGCTTTCATTACGGGAGCCTTGATCACATGATTGTGTTTCGCCACTGTGGAGGAAAGCTGCCGATACTCGGTCATCTCAACAGGGTGGTACTCGACGATCCAAGGCTACAGACAGAAAGGTACCGGATCGACTACTTCAGCATGGCGTTCGGTGGCTTGATGCTTGCCTTGAAAGAGGGTGGTTTGGAGGTACCCATTGAAAAGAGAATCTGCAATCAAGGGTGCAGTTGTTTGGAAAGCTACAGTAACGGGAAATCTGAACCCGAGAAGATGTTTACCCTGTAGCCAAACAGCACGCTTGTTTCACTTCTCCACCGGCAATCCCTCTAACATCCACTCCGGCAGCCCACCCTCCAGACGGTGTGCAGTCAATCCCTTCTGTCTCAGCTTGGCCACGGCATCGAAGGCAAGGACACAATGCGGGCCACGGCAGTAGGCCACGACTTCACGCTCAGGATCCAGTTTATCCAGATGTGTCTCCAGTTCATGAAGCGGGATGTTTATGGCGCCCGGCAGATGTCCCGATTCATACTCCTCGCTGGGACGCACATCCAATACCGTGACCAGACCCTGTTTAACGCGCTCAAGCAGTTCGCTGGCGGGTATGGGCTCCAGGCTGTCCTTGACCTTCAGATAGTCATCCACAAGACGGTCCACCTCGGCCAACCGGCGTTCCGCCACTTCGCGCAACGATGCGAGCAGGGATGAAACATCCATACCACTCAATCGGTAGAAAACCTTGTGCCCTTCCCTGCGGTTAGTCACCAGGCCTGCCTGCCGCAGTTGCTGCAGGTGCTGCGAGGTGTTGGCCACCGTCAGCCCCGATACCTGGGCCAGGGCGTCCACGCTGCGTTCTCCCTGAGCCAGAAACTCCAGCAGCTCCAGCCGGTAACCGTTGCTCATCGCCTTTGCGACCCGGGAAAATTCATTGAACAGATCGCGCTTGAAGTGCGTGCTTGACATATTGGCTCCAGTAGACTTCAATTATTCAAGTGATCTATTGATTTATTGATATATAAAAAATTACCTGATTACTCATGAGGCTCAGCTATTGAGCCTGTGGTGCAAGCATAATGGAACCTACTGAATAAAAGAGGATTTCATCATGCCGAGAAATACTATTCAATTTCAAAAAGGTCTTGGTTTGCACGATTTTCTGGAACAATATGGGACCGAGGATCAGTGTCGACAGGCATTGTATGATTTGCGCTGGCCGACGGGCTATGTCTGCCCTGAGTGCGGCAACACAACAGGCTGTGAACTCAAAAAGCGTCAGATATATCAATGTCACAAGTGCCATCATCAGACTTCCCTGACCGCCGGCAGCATCTTCCATGGCACCAAGCTGCCGCTGAGAACGTGGTTTCTTGCGATCTATCTGTTGACCCAACGCAAGAAAAGTATCTCGGCGCTGCAACTTTCCCGCGAAATCGGGGTGAACTACAATACGGCCTGGCGACTCAAGCATAAGTTGATGCAGGTGATGATGGAACGTGAGCGTGGAAAAAAACTGGCCGGTCGCATCGAATTGGATGATGCTTATCTCGGAGGCGAGCAAGCCGGTAAGCGTGGTCGTGGGTCGCGCAACAAAATCCCTTTCGTAGCTGCTGTTGAGACGACGCGGGACGGCAGGCCTATGAAAATTCAACTGCGTCGTGTAAGGGGCTTCCGCAAACGTGAAATCGCCCGCTACGCCCGCTCCTGCTTGATGCCTGGCAGCGAAGTCTTTACCGATGGGCTTTGGTGCTTTAGTGGCGAGACAACCGCTGATTGCCATCATAACCCCATGGTGACGGGTGGTGGGCGCCAAAGTGTCCAGTATTCGTGCTTCAAATGGGTAAACACGATGTTGGGTAATGTCAAAAACAGTCTGTTGGGTACTTTTCATGCGATTCGAGATAAACATGTGTCGCGTTATCTTGCTGAGTTCGAATATCGGTTTAACCGCCGTTTCGATTTACCCGCCATGATTGAACGATTGCTTTTTGCCGCTCTTCGCACTCCACCTATGCCATATCGCCTCTTGAGAATGGCTGAGGTTTAGGGGTAATCAGGAAAAAATATGAATGCTAACGAAAACAAAAACCAATTCTGCCTCAACAAACCAAATTGCGAAATGACAGCCAGTACTAAGAAAATAAAAGAGAAGCCAAGAAACGCATAATATGCCCATCTTTTGTGCAAAATTAATCCTATGCCAGACAAAAATAATAATAGACTAAATATAAATACGAGTAACTGTAAATATAATGGATATAGGCTTTTAATCACTGTCATGTAATATGCATTTACAAAACATAATAGTGATAATAAAGTCAGCGCAATTGCTAATATAACGCTTTTTCTATCAAGCACTTTCATTATATGTCATATTTTCATAACTTCCGTATACTGACTTAGAACCAAGCACTCTAAACAACGTTTATATACAACTTCACAACTATTATTATTAAAAAAGCATAATATCAGAAATCATCACCAACACTGTTTGTCTAATTATAAGTTAATTCTGATTACTGATTATTTTTTAGTTCCTTCACCCTCATACAATCTACCTAGGATGCGCTATCACATAATCCGCCCCATAAGAAAAAATAGGAAAAAATGGTACATGTGATGGCCTGTATTTCCCAAAACCTGGAGAATACATATATCCATTAGGGGCTGTAACAACGGCTCCCATTTCATCAGCTAGTTGCTGATGGTAATTCCCATCTCCCGTATTACAAGAATAGAGAAAAATAGGTTCACCTGGTTCCCATCCATTTTCTCTAATAAGGTTGGCAAGTTCCTGCGCTGCTAGCTGTGGCCCGGTTTCTGCTGATCTACCTGACTGTCTATCATCCCATACACCATATTCATCACCATGCCCTTTGACCATATATTCTCCCTCTGCTGCTTGAATATCACTAGTATATATTTGGATTCTGTCATTTGGAGGAAACAGATTGAGCGTATCCAAGCCATATAGATCTATGTAGATTAATGGATCTCCACCGACATATGTATATGTATTAATATCACCAGCTAATCCTATAGGATCCGATTCAAGATATCTTCCAGTTTTCGGGTCATAAGTTCGAAAGTAGTTGTAATAATACCCCGACTCCTGATCATGATACTGCCCCGGATAGCGCAGGTTGAAGGTATAGACCTCTCCATCGCCATCCACATCCGTCAGTTCTTCAATCTCACCAAACGGCTGGTAGTGCGCCTGCCAGATCATCTCGCCCTCTTCATTACTCACCGCAATCGGCGCACCCCGGTGCTCGAAATGAATATAGGCCAGTTGCGGATCGTCGGTCTGGTCTATCGCTCCGGGACCGGGACCTTCACTGCTGAAAAACCAGACCTTGAAGATCCATAAATCTACCTGATTACTCATGAGGCTCAGCTATTGAGCCTCATGAGTAATCAGGTATGACAATATTAAATACGTACAATGCCTATATCAGTAAACCATTCAACATATAATTCCATATTCAAGCCTGACTCAGTAACCATTAACCATCCGGCAACTGCCCATTTAGGTCATAACTGAGTGACACAAAGATGATCGTTTCTTATAGGTTTATTTTCTGATACATCTATCGCGTAAACACTGAGCCTAGTGACAGTGCTCATGCAGACATAAAAAATCACATTAACTATGTCAACCTAAATGAATCATTTATATTTCGTCTTATTCCTAATAATGGTTCCCCCTTAAAACATCCATATGTATATCTTGATGTTAACCATATTTGCCAACCAAGTTCAATACAAATATTTAAATTCTCTTATTAAACATTGTTTGCCTGAGTAACCTGCAACAAAAAGAAAAAACAATCACATTTTGCCATCTTATTTAAACAGGTTAATCTTTAATTGATGATAGACTCATGACTCGCACACCATTCACTCACACGGAATACACTGTAAAATTCACCTCCTTGAGCAGAGTCCCGCTATTCGACCAGGTTAACACCAAGGATCAAGTAGAGTTGAATAGTAGATTTATTATTAACAGCTCTTGCTATATACATAACCCTCTGCGTCGACAGAGCTATCGTATAAAGCAACAAAACGTACAGCTTTACACCTTAAAGAGGAACAATCTTAACTGAACACATCCTGCCACGCCGGCACTTAAACGATAATTTACAGGAGAAGCATTAAACGGTGTATTAAATTTAGTGAGCTTATGTATTCATTCACTAACCCGCCTCCTATAAACAATCATACCAACAAATAACAGGCAAACCGCCGCTATCACCGCGGGAAACAGCACGGTCGCCAATGTGTAGTTTTCCAAGGCCATAATCACCAAGCTATTGCGAAACGCAAACAGAGCAAAGAACCTTAGGTCCTCATCATAGGGATGGGTGAAGGCTTTTCTGATGGTCGGCCCAAACCCAATCACGTCGATGCTGGTCAACAGGATGACTGCCCAAGTCGGATCCGATGTGAAGTACCAGACAGGTATGGAGGCCATGGCCGTCGTGAAAAAGGCCCGATCCAGATTGGTGATTGTGATATCCGCCTTTTTACGATAAGCCAGAAGGGCGATATAGAGCGTGATCAGTCCGGATATGCCGATTGGCCAGGCCCCTGCCCCGCCGCCATCTTCCAACTGCGCCAGAAATACAATGAATGTGGTGCTTCCCCAGATCACCCAGGAGAAGACATGGGGCTTTGTCCTTCCCGCCAGGATGGAGCTTATGTAGGAGAAAAAGGCGATAAGGGTTACCGCAATCGCCAACCCGCTGATAAATTCTTTAGCCACGATCGTCTAAGCCGCGAATGGACGCTAATCACCGCAAATTAACGTATATGTTATTTTCATGCACAGAGTGCGGCTTGCAACACCAATATGCAAGCATCTACACCAAGCTATCAATAGAACATCGTTCCCATGCTCCTGCGTGGGAATGTGGATATCGGTAAACCAGTAGATCACGGTAAGGATTCCCACGGCGGACCGTGGGAACCATTGGAACCCTTTAACCACATCCAATGTGTCTGCATATCAACATGCGTGCATAGGGTGCGACTTGCCGCAGCAACAAACATGCTTCAGCTGGGACGTAGCGATTTTGATTAACGGTGCGGCGAGCCGCACCCTGCTTGGTATTTGCGTTTATTCGCGTTCATTTGCGGACTTTTATCCAAGATAGTCTGCGAGACCGGGATTATCCTTCACACCTACCAGTTTCGGTGTATTGATTTTCTTGATCTTCACCGTCTTCTGATCGCGCAGGTATTTCGCCACCGTATCCCAGATAGGCTCGCCCGGCGCCTTGGAACCCACTGTTGCCCAACCTGAGACGACGTAGTTCTTATCCGCTTCGATCTTGGTGCCGTCATCCAACGTCATATTTGAGATACGTTTGCCGAAACCGGCGCCAGGCTCACAGACATAATCGAGCCCGCCGACACGCACCATGTCGCCACCCTGCTGATAGTAGGGGTCTTTGTTGAACAGGTTGTCACTGACATCCTCGAGGATCGCCTTGATGTCGCTGCCCTTCATTTCACGGCGATAGGTCTCGGGATAGGTGATACAGGTCTGGTCCATGACGTTGTCCATGGTAATGGTCTGACCCGGAAGTACTGTGGTGCCCCAGCGGAAACCAGGAGAAAGGGAAATCTGCGCATCATTGACCGTGGTCAGGGCATCGCAGATGACCTGATCGAAGGTGCCGTTGAAGTTACCGCGGCGATAGAGGGTCTCTTCCGTGACCGCCAACTGCTCCTCCAGCTTATCCTTGTAGGGTGCGCGCACCTCATCGATGTAGGCCTGCATCGCCTTATCCGCCGGCAGTAGATTGGAGAATACAGGCAACAGGCGATAGCGGAAATCCCTTACCTTGCCGCCCTTGACATCGAGATCCATGACCCCGAGAAACTTGCCGTTGGAGCCGGCGTTGGTAACCAGGGTCTTGCCGCCGGCATTCTTCACCACGGTTGGAGCAGGCATGCCGTCATGGGTATGGCCGCCCATGATGACATCGATGCCCGAGACACGGGATGCCATCTTCAGATCCACGTCCATGCCGTTATGGGAGATCACCACCACCACATCGGGTTTCTCATTCTCGCGAACCGTATCCACCACCCCCTGCATCAGCTCGTCCTGAATACCGAAGGTCCAGTCGGGGATGAAGCGTTGCGGATTGGCGATAGGGGTATAGGGGAAGGCCTGGCCGATCACCGCCACCCTGGCACCACCGACCTGCTTGATCACGTAGGGTTTGAAGGCGTTGCCTTCATCCTCATTGAAACCTTCGAAATCAGGAAATTTATAGTCGAACATCGCCTCTTCACGGACCATCACGTTCTGGGCCACAAAATCGCCCTTGAAGTCCGCGATATTGGAGATCACTTCCTCGTCGAGATAGGTGAATTCCCAATGTCCGGTCATCACATCGACACCGAGCCGGTTACAGGCCCCGACCATGTCTTTGCCGCGGGTCCAATAGGCGGTGCCTGAACCCTGCCAGGTGTCTCCCCCGTCGAGTAGCAGACTGTTGCCGGAACCCCTGTCGTCGCGGATCCGCTGTATCAGGGTCTTGAGGTGGGCAAATCCGCCGACCTTGCCGTACTTACCCGCTGCCGCATCGAAATCGAGATAGCTGAAGGCGTGGGCCTCGATACTGCCGGGTGCGACGCCAAAATGGTCTAGCAGACGCTTGCCTACCAGATGGGGCGCCTTATTGAAGGCGTAGCCGATTCCCAGATTGACATTCGGTTCGCGAAAGTAGATCGGATTCAACTGGGCATGGGTATCCGTGATATGCAGCAGTGACAGATTGCCGAACTTCGGCACCTCATAGAGATCGGTCGGCAGCTTTTTGGCCGCAAAAACCGATGCAGGCATCAAACCTGCCGCACCAGCCAAGCCCATCAGGCGAACAAATTCGCGTCTCGAAATACTCATTTTCTCATCCTCCAGTTATTGGATACCGGATCATATCAAACCGCCTGACACCTCTCGGCAGGATTCTCAGACTATTTTTTTGGTTGTTTACCGGTGGGTTACCCTGGTGCCTTGGCCCCGGTAACACAGCATTCCTAAGGTAAAAAAAGTACCAGCTGAATCACCGGAAGGCGCCTGTTTCTTATCAACCTTCCAGCCATCCAGCTGGCCTATCCCCATCAAGCTGCTCCGGGCGTGGTATGGGGATACTTTATTATGTAACTCTTTGTGGGAGCATTAAAATCCCGACATACGCGAGTGTTGGTTATGGTTTTCCTTAATCCTTTTCCAGGGTAAGCATCATACGCATCAGATGGGACAGCGAATCGGCCTGCATCTTCTCCATGACCCTGGAACGGTGGGCCTCCACAGTGGAGAGGGTGATACCGAGCTGTTCGGATATGTTCTTGTTGCGCATGCCGCCGACAACCAGATCGAGGACCTCTCTCTCTCGTGGCGTAAGCTGATCCAGATGTTCGCGTATCTCCGACAGACGGGAGGCTTCGCCACGCCGCTCCGCATCCTTCTCGATGGCACGATGCACACTGTCGAGCAGAATCTGGTCGCGGAAGGGTTTCTCGATAAAGTCCACCGCACCGGCCTGTACCGCGCGTACCGCCATCGGCACATCCCCATGCCCGGTGATGATGATCACCGGCGGATGGATGGGACGTTCGGCAAGCTTCTCCTGCATATCGAGCCCGCTCATGCCCGGCATGCGGATATCCACAACCAGACACCCCGGCAGAGACTCATCGAACTGCTCGAGATAGTCGCCCGCCGAAGGGTAGCAGACAACAGGCAGGCCGACCGATTCGAACAGCAGTTTCAGCGCGCCACGTACCTCCTCGTCATCGTCAACGACGAATACTGTCGGCTTTGACTGCTCCATTAGCTCGCCTCCGCAAATGGCAGGTAGAAGTTAAACTCGGCGCCCTCCTGGAAGGCCGGATTGAGTGAGAGTTTACCACCGTGCGCCTCGATGATCCCATAGCTGATGGAAAGACCTAATCCCATCCCCTGCGGCTTTCCTGTAACGAAGGGATCGAACAGGGTATTAGCCAGCTCCGGATTTACCCCGGGTCCGTTATCACGAACGACCACCGCGATAGATTTATAACCCTTGTTCTGGGTGCCGATATAGAGCTTTCGCTCACCGCTTCGTTTTTCCGACAGGGATTCGATGGCATTACGCGCCAGATTCAGGATCACCTGCTCAATCTGTATCGGTTGCAGTGGAATCGAAGGCAGTGATTCTTCCAGATCGAGTTCCAGTCTTACCGATTCCCTTCTGATATCGGGCCAGATCAACACCGCCACTGCATTCACCAGGTCATTCACATCACCCTCGGTACGCTCCAACGGCTCTTTGCGGACCAGTCGTCGCAGTTGACGAATGATCTCCCCTGCACGATCAGCCTGAGAGGCAATACGCTCCATCACGTCGACGCAAACATCGACATTCGAGCTATCGGACTCGAGGATGCGGATACTCGCCTGTGCGTTGGTCGAGATCGCAGTCAGTGGCTGGTTGAGTTCATGGGCGATGCCCGAAGCCATCTCACCCAGGGTACTGAGACGTCCCGCCCTGGCCAGCTCAATCTGATGCTGGCGCGCCTCCTCCTCTGCCCGTTTACGCCGTGTGGTATCACGAAACACCACCACGCTCCCCACTGTTTTGCCGCTATCATCCCAGATCGGCGTACTGCTGTACTCCACCGGAAAACTGTTGCCGTCTTTACGCCAGAAAATATCGTCGGAAACGTAGCGGGCCCGGTTTTCACGGAATGTCTGGTAGACCGGACACTCCTCCGCCTTGTGGGGTGATCCGTCCGCATGGGTATGATGGAGAATCTCATGCTGATTACGTCCAATGACATCGACAGCCTTCCAACCGGTTATCCGCTCCGCTGCCCTATTGAAAAAGGTGGAACGGCCATGCAGGTCGACACCGTAAATACCGTCCGCCACCGAATCGAGAATCAGTTCGTGCTGCATCTCCAGGCGGTCTTTCGCCTTCTTGATCGCCTGGTTCAGACGCATCACCCAAAAGGTCATGACCACCATGAACAGCAGCATCATCAAGCCGCCAAGAAACCCGTACCAATAGCGACTGATGGCATCTGACAAAGTAAACTTGCCGAGATTCTGGTAGGGCGGTAATTTAAGGGTCATGAAAAGATCATGTACCGGCTGGTAATCCAGCGGGATGGTCCATCCGGCATAGTTACCGGCCAAAGCCGCCGCATGATCATTGGGCATATTCATCAACGCGATCGCAACATCCTGCGCCAGGCTGTCGGCGGTGTGCGCAACCTTACTGAATGGCCACTCCGGATAGAGACGTGTACTCAGGGCAAAGGGAAACTCTTTTACGGTTTGTGGATTGACAATGCGGAACTCATCCAGATTGATCGTGCCTGCTCTGGCCATGCGTTCCAATATATCGGTACGTACGGTGCCGGTATCGACTTCACCATTGCGTACCGCCATCACCACCCGGTCGTGAATGCCGCCAAATCGCAGTGCCTTCAAGTCACTATAAGGGTTTATACCTTTCTCCACCATCTCTCGCATTGCCATCTGAAATCCCCCCAATGAGGTGGCATCCACCGCCATCATTGTGTGGCCACGCAGATCCTCCAGGGTATTGATCTCCGGATGGTCCTGCCGGGTGAAGATGACCCCGCCGAAAATTTTGTAAGGCACATCGTTGCGCCGGTTATAAAGCGTGGCGATGCGGGAGACGCGATACTTGACTTCAAGATTGACATAGATACCAGGGTTGACCAGGACAAAATCGATATTCCCCCCCTCTACGGCGGGATTGACCTCATCGAACTTCAGGGGTTTGATGGTGAATTTGTAGGATGGAATGTGGTAGGAAAGAAAGTCAGCGGTAGGTCCCCACATCCTCAAGGTGGCTTGATCGCCACGGTGACTCAACACCCCAATGCGCACCACTTCGGAGTCTGCCTTCAGCGGTGTGACGCAGAGTGAGAGAAAAATTAAAATAAACAGCAATAATTTGTGGTTATGCTGATGAGTCGCCATTCAGTGAGGGTATGTGAATTCCATTTCGCTGACAAGGGATAGATATGATTATGAATCAAATCGCATAGAGGGCGGCAATCTCCTCTTTCCAAAGGGTATCGTCAATGGTCTCCAATACCAGCGGTATGTCGTCAAAACGCGGATCGTGCATGATATAACGAAAGACCTCCCATCCGAGCTTACCCAGTCCCAGGCTGTGGTGACGATCGACCCTGGCACCCAAGTCGGGTTTGCTGTCGTTGAGATGCATGCCACATAGATATTGAAAACCGACAACATGATCGAACTCGGTAAATGTCTTCTCGCAGGCTGCAATGGTTCTAAGATCGTAACCAGCCACAAAGGTATGACAGGTATCGAGACAGACTCCGACCCGGCTTTTATCTTCAATTGCATCGATGATCGCCGCCAGGTGTTCAAAGCGATATCCCAGGGTACTTCCCTGCCCCGCCGTGTTCTCTATCACCGCAGTCACCCCCCGGGTCTGCTCCAGCACCAGGTTGATCGAATCGGCCACCCGTTGCAGGCTCTCCTCATCGCTGATCTTCCTCAAAGTTGCGCCGGGATGAAAATTAAGCAACGACAGACCAAGCTGCTCACAACGCTGCATCTCATCCAGAAAGGCCACTCGCGATTTTTCCAGCCCCTCCGTTTCGGGATGCCCCAGATTGATCAGATAGCTGTCATGGGGTAGTACATGCCTGGGAGAGATACCGGATCCATCGAGATTCTCCCTGAAGGCCAGGATCGATTTTTCGCTCAAGGGTTTTGCTCGCCACTGTCGCTGGTTCTTGGTAAACAGGGCAAACGCCTTGGCACCTATCTCCTGAGCGTTCAATGGCGCATTCTCAACCCCACCCGATGCACTGACATGGGCACCGACATACTTCATACGGACCTACCTTAATTCTATGAAACCGGACAGCATCTTCTACATGAGACGACCCGTTACTACAAGTCGATCTTAATCGGCGATTTGATGCTTGGTTTTAAAACTGCTCCGCCAACAACAGTTTCATGGCGAGAACACAAAAGATCACTGCGGCCACACGATGCATTATCCGCTGAGCCTTGTCGGATCGCTTGAGCCAGGGACTGATTACCCCCGCCAGTTCTGCAATCGAGCCAAACACCACCAGTGTAGCGACAATGAATATCATGCCAAAACTGATCATCTGCAACACTATCGGGCCGGATTCAGGCAGAATGAATTGAGGCAGCAGTGCAAGAAAAAAGAGTGACACTTTGGGGTTGGTTACATTCATGATGATCCCGCGGCGATAGATCAACCAGGGTGTGAGTAACGGTTGATCCTGCAGCGGAAGACGGCTGTTGGATCGCTGGATAAAACGCCATGCCAGGTAGAACAGATAGGCGGCGCCAACCAGCTTGAGGAGATTGAATGCCACTTCGGATGTCTGAAACAGGGCCGCGACGCCCAAGGACACCGCTGCGGTATGCACGATCAACCCGGTGGAGAAACCCAGAGTGGCATACCACCCCGTCATTCGACCATGCAATGCCGAATGGGTCAGTACAAACAGATTGTCAGGCCCGGGTACCAATGCCAGGACCACCGCCGTGACAAACAGTGCGAGCAGGTTTTCTAGCATGAGATGCAATCGCTCTCCTGGCCGCTCATGGTATCGTTGTTAACCCGGCGACCATATAGATTTTCTCAGCCGGTGCATGCTTGGATACAGCTTAGCACGGAGCATTTGGAGTGATCCCAAGCCTGTTGATGTGCCCTAACGCAACAAAAAAAGGCGTTTCGCCTCAACACCAATATCCGGCAGATTGAAAAATATTCCATCCACACCCTGGTTGAAAAGATGAATTGCTTCTGATTTCAATCCCTCCCTCCATGCGCCATCTCCTGTTTGTGGCGTGTTTGAGTGCTCACACAAAGGAAAGACATGCACATGCATACCTCGATTGAGTGCATGTTCAATGTAGGGTGGAACCTTTCCTCGATCAACCGAATCAATATAACCGGTTGTATTTCTGTCCTCACTATCGATGTTGTTCATAGACAGAGTCGGCATTAGACTCCCGAGCCATGCAGCTATCCCACTTGCATAGCGGTATTCCATCCAATCGATAGCAGCAGAGGAGGCGAGGGCTTGATAGTTTAGTTGGGATACAACCGCTGAGATCGAGGAAAGATCACCATAATAGCGCTCGAGGTCGTCCCCCCGATTGTGATGGTAGACAAAATCATAGGGTCTGGAAAAGTCGCCCTCCGGAAGTGTCAATTCGCCTTTGATATCGCCAAACAGTTGAATCAACGGCAGCTCCAGATCATACGATGGCATGATCCGGTCATGTAACTCGATCAGATTGGCAATTTCAAAGGATTGAATGAATACCCGGTCTTTGGCGGTAAACGCCTCCCGCTGCAACACCTCGATCAAAATACGGGAAATCGATTGGTCTATCGGTGACCCATCCAGATAACCGCCTTCAAAAGCGTAGTAGGTTGGATACTTGGTTTCCGGATAGATACCGATCTTCAATCCATGCGCCAGTTCCTCATGCCTGACCAGGGCAATCACCTCCTCGAGGGTGGGTATGCCAAGTTCCGCTTCATTCAACTCCAGCCATTCGCGGCTGTCGGAGTCACTCCAACGGATACCCAGGGTTTTGATTTCCGAGAGCTCGAAATCTTCACAAAACCACCCCTCTCTTTGCATCCCGTCAACCCGCTTGATGGTGTAGCGATCTGCAAATTCGGGATGTTGCGCGACATCCGTGGTAAGACTCAATTCATTGTCATGTCGAGCGATGAGCCGATGATCCTTCGTCAGAACCAGGTCGGGCTCGATAAAATCGACTCCCATCCTGATTGCCAACCGATAGGAAGCCAGGGTATGTTCCGGAAGGTATCCGCATGCACCACGGTGACCGATAACCAGGGGCCTGTCAGCCGCCACATTCACGTTCCGCTGTGTTGCACGAGTATCGCTATGCTGTGTTGAAAACTTCATCGGCTGACCAGGTTAAAATTGGTTAAACCCACACTACCCGTGCGCATCTTTCATGACAATAGGTTACCTGATTACTCATGAGGCTCAGCTATTGAGCCTGTGGTGCAAGCATAATGGAACCTACTGAATAAAAGAGGATTTCATCATGCCGAGAAATACTATTCAATTTCAAAAAGGTCTTGGTTTGCACGATTTTCTGGAACAATATGGGACCGAGGATCAGTGTCGACAGGCATTGTATGATTTGCGCTGGCCGACGGGCTATGTCTGCCCTGAGTGCGGCAACACAACAGGCTGTGAACTCAAAAAGCGTCAGATATATCAATGTCACAAGTGCCATCATCAGACTTCCCTGACCGCCGGCAGCATCTTCCATGGCACCAAGCTGCCGCTGAGAACGCGGTTTCTTGCGATCTATCTGTTGACCCAACGCAAGAAAAGTATCTCGGCGCTGCAACTTTCCCGCGAAATCGGGGTGAACTACAATACGGCCTGGCGACTCAAGCATAAGTTGATGCAGGTGATGATGGAACGTGAGCGTGGAAAAAAACTGGCCGGTCGCATCGAATTGGATGATGCTTATCTCGGAGGCGAGCAAGCCGGTAAGCGTGGTCGTGGGTCGCGCAACAAAATCCCTTTCGTAGCTGCTGTTGAGACGACGCGGGACGGCAGGCCCATGAAAATTCAACTGCGTCGTGTAAGGGGCTTCCGCAAACGTGAAATCGCCCGCTACGCCCGCTCCTGCTTGATGCCTGGCAGCGAAGTCTTTACCGATGGGCTTTGGTGCTTTAGTGGCGTGACAACCGCTGATTGCCATCATAACCCCATGGTGACGGGTGGTGGGCGCCAAAGTGTCCAGTATTCGTGCTTCAAATGGGTAAACACGATGTTGGGTAATGTCAAAAACAGTCTGTTGGGTACTTTTCATGCGATTCGAGATAAACATGTGTCGCGTTATCTTGCTGAGTTCGAATATCGGTTTAACCGCCGTTTCGATTCACCCGCCATGATTGAACGATTGCTTTTTGCCGCTCTTCGCACTCCACCTATGCCATATCGCCTCTTGAGAATGGCGGAGGTTTAGGGGTAATCAGGATAGGTTATATTTCGGAGTTTATATCTATGGATCGCGAAGTTTAGGATTTCAATCATGGTGAAAAACCCGCTGGCAGGCGCAAGCTACTTATTGAGAGGGCTCGCTCTGCTGACCAAACCCGGCTTGAGACCCTTCGTACTGATCCCGCTGACTATCAATATCATCGTCTTCAGTTTACTGATCTGGTTCGGTATCGATCAGTTCGAGCAACTGATGGATCGTTTTCTTCCCGGCGACGAGAGTTGGCTGGCCTGGCTTAGGTGGATATTGTGGCCACTGTTCGCCATCACCCTGCTATTGATCATTTTCTATACATTCACCGTCATTGCCAACCTGATCGCCGCTCCGTTTAACGGGCTTCTGGCGGAAAAGGTCGAACGCCACCTGGGAGGAAAGATGCCGAGTCAACCAACCGGTGCAAAACAGATCGTCAAGGATGTGGTGCCTTCAATTGTGTCGGAATTACGCAAGCTACTCTATTTCCTGTTACGCGCCATCCCTCTGTCGATTCTTTTCCTTATACCTGGCCTGAATATCGTCGCACCCTTTCTGTGGATGGCATTCAGCGCCTGGTTCCTCGCCGTGGAGTACGGCGACTATCCGATGGCCAATCATAATTTAACCTTTAAAAAGCAGCACAGACGACTCAAGCAGGCCCGCTACTCATCCCTTACCTTCGGTGCCGGACTGACCCTGATGATGATGGTGCCCATCCTCAACTTCATCGCCATGCCGACGGCCGTCGCCGGCGCCACCCTGTTCTGGCATGAACGCCTGCGTCATATCGAGGGTTAATCGATAAAAAAGTCCGCAAATGAACGCGAATAAACGCAAATGCTGAGAAGGGTGAAGGCTTGCAGTACCAGTACTCATTCATTGACACAGACAATTTCAATACGGTTTCAGGCCGCCACAATCCACACCTTATTCACGGAATAAAAACTACTTTCATTTTCTGTTCCCACGTTCTTACGTGGAAACAAATGCGGTTAGAGTATATTTGCGTTTATTCGCGTTCATTTGCGGACTGTTCTTCTTCAAGTTCATTTAAGCCGCCAGAAATCCCCTGATTCTATCCACGCCTTCCTGCAAACGCTCCAGGTCGGTGGTGTAGGCGAAGCGCAGATGCGATTCCGGTTGATTGAAGCCGAAATCGAGTCCGGGTGTAACCGCCACACCCGCCTCGTGTAACAACCTCTGGGCGAAGGCCTGGCTGTCATCGCACAAATCACTACAACCGGCATAGAGATAGAAAGCCCCCTGCGGCGTCACCGGTATAGAGAATCCCAAATCACGCAGTGCAGGCAGCAGGAAGTCGCGGCGCTGCCGGAAGGCCTGGCGGCGCTGTTCCAGAATCTCCATCACTGCCGGTGTGAATGCTCCGAGAGCGGCGTGTTGAGAGAGTGTCGGCGCCGAAAGAAATATATTCTGTGCCAAACGGTCGATGGGATCGATCAAGGGCTCGGGCGCAACCAGCCAGCCCAACCGCCAACCGGTCATACCGAAAAACTTTGAAAAACTGTTGATGACAAACATATTATCAGCAAATCGAAGCGCCGTTCCGCCTGCTTCGTCGTAAACCAGCCCCTGATAGATCTCATCGACGATCAAAACACCGCCCAGCCGTTCCACCGTGGCGTGCAGCATCCGCATCTCCTCATCGGGGATCAGGGTGCCGGTCGGATTGGACGGTGATGCTACCAAAACGGCCTTGGTGTCTTCCCGCCAGGCCTCCTCCACCAGCCGAGCCGTCAATTGATACCCGGTCTCCGGTCCTACGGCCACGGCTATGGGTAGACCATCGACCAACTCCACAAAGTGGCGGTTGCAGGGATAGCCGGGATCTGCCAGCAGTACCGATTCTCCGGGATTGATCAAAACGCTCATGATCAGCTGCAGCGCACCGGAAGAACCGGGTGTAACAACCACCCGCCCGGGATCGATCTCGGTTGTATATCGGTCGCGATAGTGGTTGGCGATAGCCTGACGCAATGCCGCCAGACCCTTCGCGGGGGTATAGTGAACATCACCCGATGCCAGAGCAGCCTGCCCCTCGGTAACGACCGGCGCCGGGGTATCGAAATCGGGCTCCCCTATCTCCATATGGATGACCGATCGACCCTCTGCCTCCATACGGCGTGCCTGGGCCAGTAGGTCCATGACGTAGAAGGGAGCGATACGCTGCATGCGCCGGGCGATGGGATTCATGGGTCTGCTCTGCCATGTAGTGCCCTGAGCAGGGCAAGATCGACGAATTGGCGCCCCCCAGTCTCACCAAATTTCACATGAAAGGGTTGCTCGGGCTCACCAAACTGATCGACGACGAGCCTAGCCCCGTTAAAGTCATCCTTGGCGGTATAGCCATTGGTGGTAACCAGAATCGAGGAGATCGAGGCTTGACTGGCTGACTGTACGCCATTGTGTGAATCCTCGAAAGCGATACAGGCATCCCCTTGCAGGCCCATCTGATCAAGTGCCCAGAGATAGATATCGGGGGCCGGTTTTTTTGCCGGTACGATATCCCCCGCCGCTATCACCTCAAACCAACGCTCTGCATCGGGATCAAGGCTATGCTGCAGCAGTGCACTTACATTGGCCGGCGTGGTTGTGGTGGCAATCGCCAAACGTAATCCGGCCTGGCGTGCCTCCTGCAGCAGTCGTTTCACCCCGTTGCGCATCGGTATCAATCCTTGCGACAACATTCGGGTATAGTGATCGGTCTTAGCGGCGTGAAGCGCGGCGATGAACCCGTCCAGATCCGCGGGCCTTGGGAAATCGGGGTTATAGTGGTCAAGATAGTAACGGATGCGCTCCTTGCCTCCCGTAACTGCCAGTAGCCTGCCATATAGCGTTACGGACCACTCCCAGTCGAGCCCAGCCTCTTCAAAGGCCTTGTTGAAAGCCACCCGGTGGCCATCTCGCTCGGTATCCGCGAGAGTACCATCCACATCGAATATCAATGCCTTTAAATCCGCCATTACTGCACCTTGGAATCATATAGACCCACTTAAGTTGTGGTTATTTTCACGATCAGGGCACTAGCTTACCCATTGGAGGGTAGTGTGCATAGCCGTCTGGAAAGGTAAAAAACCGCATAATTAATGAGCTGTGACAACTGTTATTCAGATATCCGCCTTTAATTTCAGTCGATTTGAACCAATCTTATCTATTGGGAAAGCGATTAACAAAGCCGTCCCGGTTTTGTTGTTTCGTTCTTTCCTTTCTGGTATAGATATGCGCCTTCACTGAAGAGGTACCATGAATGGCCCAGAAGAAAGCCAACACCCAAGGGGCTAAATCCTTTGGTATTGAGCCCTATAAGTCAGCAAAGGGCGAAGATTATATGAATGAGGGACAGGAGGCTCATTTCCGCGCCATCCTGGACGCATGGAAATCCAACCTGATGCAGGAGGTTGATCGCACCGTGCACCATATGCAGGATGAGGCCGCCAATTTTCCTGATCCCAACGATCGCGCGACCCAGGAATCGGAGTTCAGCCTTGAGCTGCGAACCCGGGACCGGGAGCGTAAACTGATCAAAAAGATCGATGAGGCCCTGGAGAAGCTCGATAACCATGACTATGGCTACTGTGAATCCTGCGGTGTGGAGATCGGGATCAGGCGGCTCGAGGCCCGTCCGACCGCCACTCAGTGCATCGATTGCAAAACGCTCGATGAGATTCGCGAAAAACAGATGGGATAGCGCCATCTTCAATTTGCCTCACGAAAAACCGGCAGTAGCCGGTTTTTCTGTTTATGACGGCTGCCGCTTATTCCTCATGCCATTGGAAAACAGAGGCATACATGCCAGATACGGACAAAAATAGAGGCTATCGGGGTCGATTTGCCCCCTCTCCCAGTGGTGAACTCCATTTCGGGTCGCTGGTGGCGGCAATGGGCAGCTATCTGGATGCCCGCAGCCATCAGGGTGAGTGGCTGATCCGAATGGAGGATCTGGACCGAACACGGGAGGTGAAAGGCGCCGCCAAATCAATCCTGCAGACCTTGGAAAACCTCGGTTTCTGCTGGGATGGTGAGATCATCTACCAGAGCCGGAGAACAGCCGCCTATGCCGAAGCGGTCGACAGGCTCATCCAGGCGCGGCTTGCCTATCCCTGCGGCTGCTCCCGCAAACTGATCGAAACACAGGCCAAATACGGAACAGAGGGGACGATCTACCCGGGCACCTGCCGCAATGGCGTCCCGCAAGGAAGAGCGGAGAGGAGCGTCCGCATCCTTACCACCGATGAGATGATCACGATCGTGGATAGCGTACAGGGCCGGATCGGCCAACAGATCAACAGGGAGATAGGGGATTTTGTGATTCGGCGGGCCGATGGCTTTCATGCCTATCAGCTGGCAGTGGTTATCGACGATGCCTGGCAGGGGATAACAGACATCGTCCGGGGCGCGGATCTACTCAGCTCCACCCCCAGACAGCACTATCTGCAACAGCTGCTGCGGATACCCCACCCCACTTACGCTCACCTCCCGCTGGCCGTTGACGATCAGGGCCGAAAGCTGAGTAAGCAATTCAAGGATGCCCCGGAGGATGCCAATCAGCCGATGGATATCCTCTTGCGCGCCCTCGACTTTCTCAACCAGCCACTGCCCCCTCAGCGTCCCGAGACGATCGAGGCATTCTGGCAATGGGCTGTTCCGCGCTGGTCACTGAAGCCGATTCCGGCGCAACTTCAAATCCCCGCCACATCTCGCAAGAATTTGAATAATTTACGGTAAGATGCGGGGGGGCGCGCCTGCTCACGTTCTCTGCGGGCAGCCTGAATCAATTGTCGCAATCTTTGACGATCCGCCTCCGGGTAGGCCTGCATGAATTCACCAAACGCCTCGCTCTCCCCGCCCAACAGCCTCTCCCGCCAACGCTCCAGGGCATGGAACAGGTTGACATCGGCCTGGCGCCTGTCATCGATTTCACCTACCACCCGCCTGATCGCGTCAAGATCCTCTGTGCGCAGCAACTTACCCAGGCGCCGGTAGTGCCGACGCAGGGCGTTCAGTGATTTGATCCGCCCGCTCTCTTCCAGCGCCTCGTGCAAGGCAGCACTCAACGGCATGCGCGCCAACGCCGTTGGCGGCAGTGTGGTGAGACGCTCACCAAGCTGCTGCAGAGCCAGCATCTCACGTTTGATCTCGCTCTTGCTGGGCCCTTCGAATCCCTGCTCTTGTTCATCTAGCTTGTCGATTGGATTGTCTCCACGATCAGTTGCGGCGATCGTTTGCCGCGAAACTCATTCACATCCAGCCGATAGGTCAATCGTATCGGTCGGTCAGGATCGGACAGCAGCGGCTGGTTGAAAGCGATTGCATCGATTGTCCAGGCGCTGCTTGAAGATGACAACTCCAATTTGAGATGATGATCACCCACCACACGTTGCTGTTGGAGATCGAAGCAGCCCTCAAACAGCGGCTCCGGGAATCCCTGCCCCCAGGGGCCTCCGTTGCGCAGGATCTCAGCCATCTCCAAGCTCATCTCGTCCGGCAGCAACTCCCCGTCTGTGAGCACCACGCCTTCCAGCATTTCAGGGCTCAGTCGATCGTCCGCCGCTTGCTCGAAAGCCTTTTTGAAGCGGGGATAATCCGCCTCAGAGAGGGTCAGTCCGGCAGCCATCGCGTGTCCCCCGAAGCGGGTAATCAATCCGGGGTTATGGCTGGCGATGCCCGCCAGCAGGTCCCGCATGTGTAATCCGGCGATAGAGCGTGCGGAACCTTTCAGGGTGCCTGCACCCCCCCTGGCAAAAGCAATCACAGGACGGTGATACTGCGCCTTGATACGGGATGCCAGGATACCCACCACGCCCTGGTGCCACGCCTCATCATAGAGACAAAGTCCTGCCGGCAACCCGCCATCGGCAATGAGATGCAGTCGGTCAAGCAGGGAATCAGCCTGGATTTTCATCGCCTGCTCAATTGTGCGGCGTTCCTGATTGAGCCGATCAAGCTCCTGCGCCATTTGCCGGGCCGCATTCAACGAGTCGGTGAGCAGGCACTCGATACCGAGCCCCATATCATCGAGACGGCCTGCGGCGTTGAGACGCGGGCCGACAGCAAACCCGATATCCGAGGCTATGATATTGGGCAGGGAGCGTTTGGCAACCTCCGCCAGGGCGCGTATGCCGGGTCGACAATATCCGGCACGGATCCGCTTCAAACCCTGGGCCACCAACACCCGATTGTTGTGATCAAGGGGTACAAGGTCACAGATAGTGCCGAGTGCGACCAGATCGAGCCATTGGGCGGGGTTGGGCTCACTCAACCCCCGCTGTGTAAACCACCCGATACGCCTCAGTTTTCTGAAAAGGGCCGCCATTACGTAGAAAACCACACCGACACCGGCTAGATGTTTGCTGGGAAAGCTATCACCCGGCTGATTTGGATTGACGATGGCGGCCGCAGAAGGCATGCGATCAGGCGGCAGATGGTGGTCTGTGATAAGCACAGGAATTCCCAGCTCATTCGCTCTTTCCACACCGGACAGGCTGGAAATGCCGTTGTCGACGGTCATGATCAGCCCAGGCGCCTTGCCGGTTGCCAGATCGACCAGTTCCGGCGTCAATCCATACCCGTAATCGAAGCGGTTAGGCACCAGATAAGAGACCCGTTTCGCGCCATAGGCACCCAGGGCCAACATCGCCAATGCGGTACTGGTAGCCCCATCTGCATCGTAATCTCCGACGATCAGAATCGATTTATCGAGATGAAGCGCCTCAAACAGCAGATCGGCCCCATCGGTGACCCCTTTCATCCGGCCTACCGGCGCCATGTGGGCCAGCTCGAGCTCGAGTTCGCTATCCCTGGTCAATCCCCTGGCGCTGTATATCCGCTGCATGACCGGATGGATCGATGCCGACAACAAACTGGCTTCGGCCGGAAGCGGACGTCGCAGGATCTTCACAATACCAATTACCCCTGGAAACTTATGCTTGTTGCCCCCATCTAATGGGATGGCTCATTATACAGTCCTAGTAGTCAAAAAAACGATGCATAGCCATATACTGTTGAATGCAATGCTGCCGATAAAATCATCACCTACATCGCCGTTGAATGGTCTTTTGGTCATTCTCCTTTTGCTGCTCTCATCCCCTGTCGATGCCAAGGTGGGCGCCAGCCTCTCGAGCAACACCACCGGACTGGATCAGCCGGTCCGCCTTATCCTGCAGATGGAGGGTGAGCAAGAGATGACACCCGACCTAAGCGAATTGGAGCGGCTGTTCGAGATTGTCGGGCGCTCAACACAACAGAGTATTTCAATCATCAACGGCAAGATGTCGGCTAAACGCTCTCTTACCCTGACCCTGTTGCCCAGACAGACCGGCAGCCTGGAAATCCCACCCATCAGAATCGGTAACGAGTCGACAGAAGCGCTTGTGCTGGAGGTTACTGAGCCGCCCCAAGGCGATATTGATGCCAACAGAGAGCAGGTTCTTGTGGAACTGAGTCTGAACAAATCCCGGGCCTATATCGAAGAGGAGGTCATCCTCACACTCAAACTGTTTCAGGCACCCGGCATCCGTGCCGAATCCCTGGACACACCCCAGCCCTCGATGCCGGACACACAGATGAAGTTACTGCATGAGGAGCGATATTCCAGCGAGCGCGACGGTATACATTTCAACGTAATTGAACGCAAGTACGCGGTATTCGCCTATCAAAGCGGCAATCTTGAGTTCGGTGGCGTCAAATATCGCGGTCGCACGGGTACCGACAGGCTTTTTTCGTTCTTCAACGATCCGTTCAGGGCGCCACGGCAAGCAACGCGCATCTTCAGGAGTGAGTCGAACCAGGTTGATCTTGAAGTCATGCCGATTCCCGACAGTTTTTCCGGCGATCGCTGGCTGCCCGCGAAAAACCTTCAGATCGACGAGAACGGTCTCGAACAACAGACACCGATCCTGGCCGGCAAGCCGCTCGTCAGACGTATCATGGTCCTGGCGGACGGCCTGACATCAGCTCAACTGCCGAACATTGAGCAGACACTGCCGAGCGGCATCAAACTCTATGAGGAGAGGCCGCAGCTGCAAGAGACACCGACCAGAACAGGAATCAGCAGCAGCCGCCAAAACAGTATGACACTCATCGCAACCGAATCAGGCCAATACGATCTCCCGGCAATTGAGATCCCCTGGTGGAATACCGAGACCGACCGCCAGGAAACCGCCCGTCTGGCCGCGATTTCGATAGACATCATGCCAAACCCTGGCGCCAAACAGGGTGTGCAACAAAAACAAACTCCGCAATCCACCCGGGAACAGGCAATCCAGAGCGATGCCGGCGAGACGATCACGAGCGTTAATCAACCCGCCGCCGCGACCGCCACCCACAAGGTCCATTGGCTGGTTTGGCTGTTCGGTTCTGCCTGGGTTTTGACCCTGTTTGCCTGGTGGTACTCACGACGCGGTGGTCCTGATCAGCCCCGGCAATCCATCCCCGTTGCAGAAGATGAAAGGGAAGCGCCAAACAAGCAGGCAATCGGTGAGGCATTGCAGCGGCTGGAACGGGCCTATGCCGATAAAGACGCTCCAGCTGCAAGATCCGCCTGGTTACAGTGGGCAAAGCTGCAATGGCCGGATAATCCCCCGCATAATCTGACCAGATTGGCCGCACGCTGTGATCGAGCGGTATCTGAGACGGTGTACAGTCTGGAGCGTACCCTCTACAGTCCGACAGATGAGACTGGATGGGCGGATTACGAGATACGACAGCTGATCCAACAGATGCAGCAGGAGAAGCGATCTGACAAGCGCTCCGAAAGACTGGTGCCATTGAATCCCTAAGGTAGCATCCTACACCGGGCCCTGTCGACAGGTCTTGATATAGCGGGGACCGGATTAGGCCAGATCGTTAAACCTCGTCCCAGCCACCATAGTCGAAGGTAATCTCTTCATGGGGTTCAATATCCTGCAAAGCGAAGAGATCGAATCCGTCAAACTCCGCATTACCTTCATCCTGATGATTGAGATAACGCAGCAGATTCCGGCCGCTGCGGCCTTCCGGTTCCTTACCATCCTCGAACACCCAGAGAACATAGGTACCATCCCGCCTGGCGGTTGGGCCCTCATAGGTGCCTATATACTCCCCTTTATTGATGGCGACTTTGGCAAACAGACCATTCCCGTGGATACTGGAAGGCGCCCGGTAGACAATACTACCGAGACGTATTTTTCTTTCTGTATTCATGCTGTATTTCTTCGCCTTTCTCACTGGTTGCAGGTTGTACGACCGAGCATCCATCGCCATAAACCGCCATGATCGATCGCAACTCCTTGAGCACCATCTTTCGGGCCATCTCGTCCAAATCCTTCAGTTCAGGCAGAACAACCCCCTGGCTCAGCAATCGCATATCCTCCCGCACCGATTGGCACCCTTTTTCGCAGATGGCTTCGACGTACAACTCTATCGATCTGCTTTGCATGGACTACATACACCTCGTCATAGGTCCTGTATTGTTCAATCGCCCCGATGCACCGGATCAAGGCATGCTTGCGGCTGGCTCCTTCCAGGTTCACTGAATGATATAAAACCCATGGCAAGGTACAGTAAGTATCCCCCGGCAAAGCCGGGGGCTTTAGTTGTGAACCGCTCGAAGCGGTCTGTAAAACGGAGCCTATTGGCTCCTTGAGCCCCTCAAAGGGGCTGTTACATCAACTGTAACTGATCAATCCTACGGTCTTCCGCTTCCTGCTGCCGTATATACTCCCGAATCACCTGCTCATCCCTGCCTACCGTCGAGGTAAAATATCCCTTGGCCCAGAAATGATGGCCAACATAGTTCCTTTTCCGACCCAGGTAGGTACGGGCTATGTGGATCGCACTTTTACCTTTGATAAACCCAACTACCTGCGATACCGCATATTTTGGTGGTATCGATATCATCATATGAACATGATCAGCCATAACATGCCCTTCCTCTATCAAACTCTCTTTCTGCCTCGCCAGCCGATGAAATACCTCTCCAAGCTCCTGCCTGATCTGCCCAAAAAGCGTCTTCCTCCGGTACTTCGGGATAAACACAATATGGTACTTACACTCCCATCCCGTGTGGCTTAAACTTTCTACTTGTCTCATGGTTTCTCCTTAGCGTGTTGCTTGGCGGCTCACGCTTTGGGGTTACTATGAGACTCCTGTTTCTGTCAAACTGTTGATGCCTCCCCAGCAGAGCTGGGGGGTCTCCATTTTTGTCTAGCCCACATAGACTTGTGACAAATCTGAATCCACTATACCGTACCGGGAACCATACTGCTATTCAAATTTCTAATAGGTTCCAATAGGATTCAATCCTGAACTTTTTCTTTATTGACTGAAGGACATGACATGCCCTGGAACTATCGAATCTTAATACTTCTGCCCCTGTTGATATTCCATACCGCGTATGCCGATTGGGGAGAGGGCTACGACCCTATAGATCCCCCCATCGCCACAACCGCTCCTGACGGCAAGATAGAGGTGATCGAGTTTTTCTGGTACGGATGCCCCCACTGTTATCAGATGGAGCCTCAGCTCGAGGCGTGGCTGGAGAGCAAACCGGAAAACGTATCATTTATTCGTGTACCCGCACCATTGAACAATAAATGGACAGTTCATGCCCAATTTTTCTACGCAGCCGAGATTCTGGGATTGACGGAAAAGCTCCATAAACCGCTATTCGCGGCGCTTCACGATAAAAAACGTAGACTTTACGACAAAGATTCACTCATCGGTTTTGCCGTCGAACAGGGTGTGGATAAGCAGAAATTTATCGATGCCTTAAACTCATTCGGCGTCTATGTGAAAGTGCAAAATGCGAGAAAATTGGGACAGCGCTATCAGTTGGACGGCGTCCCGGCGATCGGCATCAATGGGAAATACAAAACCAGCGGAAGTTTGGCTGGCAGCTATAGCAAGATGTTTGAGATCGTCTCTCGATTGGTTGCCGAAGAGTCAAAAGCCACACCTTAGGGCCTGTCCGCCATAACCGACCAGGCCCCCTTTTTCTCCAGGTAGCTTCTATACTGCTGGGGAAAATCATCGACTACAGACCCTTTGACACATGGCAGAGAGGAGAGCCTCTCTGCCCACTCGGCCACAGGCCCTGGATATTGAATTTTCAGCGATGGATTGATTCGTGCCAGCAGATCGAGCCGCATGAAGAGGGGTGCATACGCCGCGTCAACCAGGGAAAAACGGACCGCATCGCCAAACAGCCCCTGTTCCAGGGGTGGCAGCAAGTGCCGCAGCTCATTTTCCAGACGATCCTTTTTCTCCAACATTGCCTCCATATCCTGAGCCAATGCCATACCATGCTGTGTTACCAGCAGGTTGGAACCGAACTCTATCCAGGCCTTGTGCTGTGCCCTTTTCAGGTTATCGCTCGGGTGGAGCCTCGGTGAAAAGCTCTCGTCGAGGAAATCGAGAATGACTGCCGATTCAAACAGCACTGCACCATTGACCATCATCAGCGGCACCTTCCCCATTGGTGAAAGCCGGCGAAACCATACCGGCGGCTGCTCAAGATCGATATACTCCAGCTGATACCGAATCTGCTTTTTCTCGAGCAGAATAACGGATCGCTGTACAAATGGGCATAAAAGGAAGCTGACCAGTTTTATCTTCACTTGATTGTTCACCTAAAGATGTTGGCGGGAGCGGGCTGATTATTCTGGCACAAGAGCGTGGATCCTGGGTGAAAACACCCTATCCCGTCCACCCAAACAGATACGACTTGTTCTATATCAATTTATGTAATTAATTACCATTTATCAACAAGATATAATATCCGAACCAGTACTGTCCGAGAATACAAAAAAATAGCAACCTATACTACCCAAGGTATTTTACAATTTGGCACAAATTCTGTATTTTGTTGTCGAATCAGCAGTATACGTAAGTTATGGATATTCATGTTTATACAATCACACGATGTGATATACCGCCATGTGATACACGCTCTCGCTAAGATCCCGGGATACAGGATAGGGTTAAACGACCTTAATCCGGATCCGATTCGTGGCAATTGAGCTGTGACTTCAAGCGCCGATCACACCGTAACTGCAGATGGAGAAATCGATCTATCGGTAGTACGGATGAAAAAAGTGACTATTCTCTACCCTTATTAGCAACAGATAAGCCCGGCAGTACGATCAATATGGCAAAAACCAATCCGACAGGTTTATGGGTCCCCGAACAGAAGGCCCCCTCCGGAAATCCGATATTTCTCGATGAAAAAAAGCTCGCAACCTGGGCCAAGGAACTGCCGGTTGCGAATGTCGGCGAAACCGCGCGCAAGCTATTTCAGACATTGCGGTCATTCAACCGGACCCAGCTGGAGAGTTCAAAACGAATACACAACGCTGAACGGCTCAGGGAACCTTTGAGCTATGTCAGCACAAACCTGAACAAGCACTATTTAGGCGTACGCTTTCCCTTGAGCGACAAGGCACATAAGATTGCCAATCTCAACCGGGAACTGCACAGCGGTATGGCGACCGCCTATAAAGCTGCCATCATCGATCTGTTGATGGAGAGCCATGGCAGCCCTATTCAAGACCAACTAGCCCTGGTTATCCACCGCTGCATCAGCTATCTGTCTCGGGTTGTCCTGCTATCCGTGGTGGTCTATGACGCCTACCCGAAACGAACCTGGCAGGAACTCCATATACTCCATCGGCTGGCCAGCCGCTACGCCCTCGGTGGTTATTCGGTAGAGGATGATCTTGAACAGGATACGATGCGGTCGAGCATTGATGAAATGTATCGCCGTTGTCTGCTGTTTTCATTATCGTCCCCCTATAAAATGAGGCAAAAGGATAATATTCAGCTTTTCGACGCATTACTTGAATGGAGTCGATATACCCTGATTTACCCCTATGACGAAGCGCCCGAATACAATACCATCACAATACACCTAAATACCGACTTGGCGCCCAGTCACGAGGCAAGAATAGAGCAGACCGACAGCAAATATTTGCTGATCATGGACGTATCCCCCCTGTTGTCTGGCCTACGGGAATTGTTTGTCGACACACCGGACAGCTCTCTCACCCTGTCTGGCGCGGACGAGATTAATAAGAGTTTGATACGCCAGTTGATCATGCTCTGGTCCAAGGCCCAGAAACGGGCATTTGTCAGAACAAAACTCAATTTTGAGCTAAGAATCGCAGTCGGCCTGCGCTCCGTATACAAACTGATCATGCTTGGGGATGAACCCTCATCGCCAGATGATACATCGGCCGATGACGGCACCTGGATCGAAACCCAGTTTGCCCATGGCAACGAACTCAAGGTTTCGGAGCATTTCTCGCTGATGCCGATGGATGTGGCCGCCTACAATCCTCGCCGTGGGGATTTCGAGGAGTTCGGCCCCAATTCAACAGATATCAGCAGCTTTGAAACACCCTTGGAAAGCGAGGTGAAAATCTGGGAAGATGGCGACAAGAGCCAGTTAGACAGCACCACAAGCCTGCTTCATACCATCAATGAGAGCGCGGGGGGCTACTGTCTGGATTGGCGGGGCAAGAGAATTCCCAAGATACAGGTCGGTGAATTGATAGGCGTACAGTCCGCGATATCCGCCTCCCAATTCGGCGTCGGCATTGTGCGATGGATGCGCAGTACCGACAATGATTCTATGAAAGTGGGCATCCAGATGATTGCCCCCAATGCGCTGGCAATTACAGCCACGGAGAGTGAAAAAGGAAAACGGAAGCAGGAAGAGTGCCTGCTGCTGCCCGAGGTAGGCACATCGGGTCAGCCCACCAGCTTTATCTGCTCCTCTTACACCTTCGAGTTAGGTAATGTGCTATCGGTGAACGATGGTGAAAACAACAAGCAGATAAAACTGACCAGGCTGCTGGAGTCGAGCGGTTCCATATCCCAGTACCAATTTATCTACCTGGACAGTGCTTCGACTGCAGCCGAGAGCGAAAATGACGACGATAGCGATTCGGATTTCGATGGTTTATGGTCGACATTGACATGAGCAGGCGTCCATACGTCATTTGCTAGGGCCTGCGGTTTCATCAAGGATTTAAAAGCCGGCTTTCTCATACCAGCGTTTGGCCTCATCCAGATCCTTCTCCACTCCACGGCCCTCTTCGTACATCATGGCGAGTGTCGTTTGTGAACCCGCTAATCCCTGCTCTGCCGCTTGCTTGAACCAATCGACCGCCTTGGTCAGATTTTGCTCGACGCACTCCCCTTCGAGGTACATGAAGCCGAGGCCGTGTTGAGCCATCGGATGACCCGCTTCAGCGGCCGCTTTCATGAATTTATATGCCATCAATTCATTGACAACCATGCCTAGCCCGCCCTGCGCCATGATAGCCATCCGGTATTGCGCCTCTGTATTACCATTCTCCGCCAATGGGGATAACAGGGTGGCCGCGCGTGAGAAGTTCTTTCCTTCAAATGCGGCGATACCGCTACTCAGATCAAACTCCATCCCGTTCATAGAATCACTCATACAGTTTGTCTCACTTCAGATTTATCGATGTTAATCGCAATATGGGGTACACATAACCTTTCACCCTTCTGTACACAATCGACCTTGGCTCAGTCTCTTCGCCTCATGGCCTGATAGCAACACGGTTGCAGACCCAGGCCACCACCCGATCATCAGTATCGTACAGGCCGAAATTAAAAAGTGGAGTACTGCGTCCTTTTTCCCTTAGTTCCAGGGCTATTTGCTCGATTGTCGAATCGGGAAAATCAAAACGGAGCTCCAAGTCGCTGCGGCCCGGTTTGCGGAAATCCACACTCATTTCACGTGTCCAGACCGAATTGCCCGGAAACTTTCGATTTGCAGCCAACGCCGGGATAGGATCGGCCAAGGCTGATATACTGCCACCAAACATGCTGCCGCCAGGATTCATGCTGGATCTGCTCAATGGCAACAATAGTCTTACCCGACCCCAATCTTCACTCAGCTGCAATACCTTCACACCAAGAAAACGGAATGGAGGAAATTGCTCCAGCGCCTTTGCAGCACTGGCATCATCCATATAATCGAACATGTCCTTAGCCTGTTAACCCCGGTCAAATTGAAATTTTATAACATTCACAGAACAATAAACTCCCTTGAGGATCTCATGGAATATGTTGGTTTTCCCGCTGAACCTCATCACAATACACAAAATGCCTGAAACAGTGTGGTGCCATGCAGACCCGTATAAGCGATCGGATACTCATAACAGAAACGGGACGTAGAGCGGAGTCAATTCTGCGAAACTGCGTCCATTGCGGCTTCTGTACGGCCACTTGCCCGACCTATCAGCTGTTGAGTGACGAGTTGGACGGTCCACGTGGTCGAATCTACCAGATAAAGCTGCTTCTCGAGGGTGCACAACCCTCCGTCAGTGTACAGCAACATCTAGACCGTTGTCTGCTGTGCCGCAGTTGTGAGACAACCTGTCCTTCAGGTGTTGAATATGGGCGGCTTATGGAGATAGGCCGCCATCACATGGCGCAACACTACCGGAGACCCCTGAGGGAGAGATTACTGCGTTGGCTGTTACGCAAAGTGATACCGAACAAAAGTTATTTCTCAACCCTTTTGCGGCTTGGTCAATCATTGAAACCTCTGCTTCCGCTAAGCGTTGGCAGCACCATTCCGAACAGAAACAGCTTTTCCCCCACGGCCTGGCCGACACGGGATCATGCACGAAAAATGCTGATCCTCGACGGTTGCGTACAGCCATCACTGGCGCCGTCGATCAATCTTGCCACAGCCCAGGTACTTGATCGTTTGGGCATCAGTCTCATTCGCACGCCATCTGCAGGCTGTTGCGGGGCTGTCGAGCATCACCTGGATGATGAGGATGCGGCAAAAAAGGCTGCCAGACGCAATATCGATTGTTGGTGGCCGCATTTACAGGCGGGTGCCGAAGCCCTTATCGTTACTGCCAGCGGGTGTGCCCAGATGATCAAGGATTATGGCTATTTACTGGCAAATGACCCCGAGTATGCCGAAGCGGCCAAGCAACTGGCGGATCGCACCCGGGATATTGCTGAAATCATCGATAGCGAGGAGCTTGGGCCACTGAAGCAAGGGATCGATAATCAAGCCCGAATCGCCTTTCATTCTTCATGTACCCTGCAGCATGGTCAAGGTCTGGCAGGCTGTGTCGAGGGCATTCTGGACCGTCTTGGTTACCGTCTGACCGTGGTGCAGGATTCCCACCTATGCTGCGGCTCAGCGGGCACCTACTCGCTGTTGCAACCCGGACTGGCTGATGAGTTGGGCCGGCGAAAGAGCCAATCACTGCATGCCGGTAAGCCAGACATCATTGCCACCGCCAATATCGGATGCCTAACCCACCTACAAAAACATTCCACTCAACCCGTTGTCCATTGGATCGAGCTTTTAAACAGTGACAAATTGACACATTCCGACTATATCGAAAACCGTCCCATAAAAGTCGAGTAGCTGCTACTATTTTGCTAGGGCCTGTTAACACTAATCCAGTTGGTACTGTTGCGCCAGAACAGTCATCAATCAAGACATGAGGAATGTGGTTTGGGTATCCCAGATAAACGACAAACAGCGTGGAGTGAGGTTTTATCAGGAACCATACGGATGCATGGGACTTGTTTGGGTTTGACTATGCATCGCCTCTGCCGAAATATATTTCTCCAATAATGATGCGAGCCCTTGTTCAAGTTCCGTTCCTGATCCTGCTATGCTGGTTTGGCGGCAACTCGCTGGCCGGCATTGCCGCTATACAACAGGATGAGTCCCTTCTGCTCCAGCAAAGAGCTGTTTTTGTCGCCGCAGAAGAGGCACTGAAAAAACGGGAAACGGCAACCTATCAACAACTCAGGGACAAGCTACTCGACTATCCGCTACTACCCTATCTCGACTATCAGGAAACGCTGGAAACACTCGAGCAACAGTCGATTGAGAGTATTACAAACCGACTTAAATGGCTGGAAGGAACGCCGCTTTCAAAGAAACTGAGAAGTCATTGGCTGGCTCTGCTTGCAAAAGAGAAATTGTGAGCCAGTTATCTCCAGTTTTCTTACCAGGGTGGAGCTGTTGTACAGCAGTGCAACCGCCTTCAGGCAATGATCGAAACCGGTAAAGCGCACGAGGCATTCAATTCTGTCGAACCTATTTGGTTGAGCGGACGCTCACAACCCAAGGCATGCGACCCTGTCTTCAAGGCCTGGATAGCCGCGGGCAATCTCACGTCATCACTGGTTTGGGAGCGAATCAACCTGGCCATGTCAGTGGGACGCCCTCGTCTTGCACGATACCTCAAACGCTACCTTCCACCCGCAGAAAAAGGCATGGTCGATCGCTGGTTAAATATCTACCGTCATCCGGAGCAGGTTGTGACCCTGCTCGAAAACACCCATCCCATGCGGGATGAAATGGTCACTCAGGCTATCCGCAGGTTAGCTTGGCGGGATCTTGACGCTGCCTACATCGCCTGGAAAAAGTTCCACAATCAAGCCATTTTCTCCGACTACCAGCAACGTAAAATCGTATATGCCTTGGCAAGTCGACTGGCACGAGAACCCAACAAACAGATCAACCAACAGCTTATCTCTCTGCTCCCGAGCCATCTGCAACTCGATAGTACACTCTCAGAAAAACTACTTCAGGCAGCGCTCCAGGAGAATGACTGGCAATGGGTACTGCAAACAATTGACACATTATCCCCGAAAGAACGGGAGCAGGAGCAATGGCGCTATTGGCATTCCAGGGCGTTGATAGAACTTGGCCGAGAGCAAGAGGGTAAAACGCTACTGCAGAGCCTCGCAACGGAGCGTAGCTATTACGGCTTCCTTGCTGCGCAACGTCTTGGAGATGAACCTAACCTCACTCATATGGCGCTACAGGCTGACCGGTATCTTGTCGAGACATTGGCAATGCATCCCGGACTCATACGATCCCGTGAATTGATACGGCTGGATCGCCCTTTTCTGGCCCGTCAGGAGTGGAATCTAGCACTCAAGGAGGCAAATCAGGATGAATTGAAAGCCGCCGCCCGACTGGCACAACATTGGGAATGGCCCTCTCAATCTATACTGACCCTCGCCCGCTTGCGCCATTGGAATGACCTCGAGTTGAGATTCCCGCTGGCCCACAGGCAGGCAATTGCCGATCAGGCCAGGGATCACGGTATCGACACTGCCTGGATCTACGCCATTCTGCGCCAGGAAAGCGCTTTCATAAGTGATGCAAGATCAACAGCAGGCGCACGTGGACTGATGCAGTTGATGCCTAAAACTGCAAAACAGGTCGCCAAAGAGCTGAAACAATCACCGGTCAAGCTCGAAGATCTCTACCAGCCGGAAGTCAATATCAAACTGGGCGCAGGCTATCTCAACAAGGTGTACCGTCAACTGCAAGAGAGTCCTGTACTCGCCACAGCGGCCTATAATGCAGGTCCTCATCGGGTGCTCAGCTGGCTGCCTGAGCAGTCGCAGGCAAGTGATATCTGGATAGAGACCGTACCCTTCAAAGAGACCAGGGAGTACCTCAAGCGTGTCTTCGCTTATACGGTGATCTATAGCTATCGCCTGGGTAATTTGCCGAAAACGCTTCCGCTCGAGTGGATGAGACCTATCAAGGCGCCGAAAACGGAAGCCGTTAGGGGCGGATCCGCATCAGATGCCTGACTCCAGTGAAAGCGGAGTTTCCCCTTGAGTATCATCGGATTGCCTGTTACGTGAGCTCCGTGAATGCAGTTTATCCTTAACCCGCCCGATCAGATTCGTATCGGTTATGATCTCATAGAAATAGTTGTCCAAGATATCTCTATTGTCTTCAATCTTTCCGGCATCCCAGACTTGTATCGCACCCTGCCGGACTACCAACCAATGAGAGCTTCCCCGCCTGTCCACGAACCGTCCGACATGGTAGTAGTGTGAGCCACCTGAACGGCTGTGAATCTTCATCTTGTGCAGTACCATTTCGGATTTAAGTTTTACGAATGCGGCTTCGGTCAATTCGATTCCATTGATATTAAAGCGAAGGCGATTGGGAGCATTTGCCTTGTTATCCTGGCTAAATTCCTGGAACACCTCCACCCGATGACGCTTGCTTCTTCGCCAACTCGTATCATGGCGTAATTCTGCCGAACAGGAGGAGAGTCTGTCCGCCTGATTGATAGCTGGAGAAATCATGATCTTCTGTTGCTCGTCATAGAGATAGGCCGGTGCATCATTACTGAAAGCTATGCCGAGCCCCAACTCCAGCTTGGGCAAGTTGTGTGCCTTATTCTGACTGTTTTGAGCCTCCATGACGGAAAGGATTTTACGCGCCAAACCGCAGGCATTCGCCACCGTCAATGCCTGCGTCGTGGTACCGCCGGTCTCCATGACGGCGAGGATCAATGCGTCACCCTCGACAAACACCTTTTGCGCACCAAAACGTTCCAGCAGCTTTGTGATCGGTCCAAAAAAGTTCATGCTGAAATAGGTTGCGGGATTAAGTTTTTTCTCTATCAGTTGATGAGTGATTTCAGTTGAACCTCTGATATCAGCCTTCAATATGACATGCGCCTTTATCTGCTGCTGACTGTCAGGATCCTTGCCAAGAGGGAATTCGTAAAGACTGCCATTGTCACGGGACAGCTTGATGCTCTCACTATCCTGCAGTACACGCAAACGACTCATCTGCTGGTAGGTGTGATAGGCCAGCTTGAGATCACGGCGAAATGTTAGGAAATCCTTCACATAGCGAATGACATAATCCTTTTTTTTGTTGGCCGGCATGCGACGAATGTAACCCGATACAACATCCAGTGCCTTGAGTACCTCGCTACCCTTGTCCGGTGTGTTAACCAGCCGTTTCACCAATGCCCGGCGTGGCAAATCCCCCGCAAGAAAGCGGTAGATATCCTTTACCGATACCTGTTCATTCAACTGTCGATAAAGCCTTGGCGTGCGATATGCGGCGATGGCACGTGGTACCAATCCGGCTCTATCTATCCTTTTCAACAATTGCGACTGAAGCTCGGCACGTAGGTTTTCACACTCAGGATTCTCCCAAATCGACCTTATGCCGCCTTTTCTGGAACGTGAGAACCATCCACCGCTCTCACCAGAAGAACGCTGTAACAAGAGGTCAATATTTCTAGCCCGAATATTTCACAAATAAAGAGGGTAAAACCCGTGTAGTTCAATAGAATTCAGTTACTTAGGCTGAAATTGAACGAGGTTTTGCCTGTGACAGAATGTACCCAAGGTCGTTTTGCTTTTCCAGCGGTAAAACGCCGCCAGGTTGAAGCGGATTTTTCCGGTGGTGATATCAGCAGTGATGGCGGCGTGTTGTTGCTACGACAAGCGGACCGACGGCTGGGATTGCTTGAAGCCGTCAATGACACTCTCGCTGATCCACGCGATGGCCGCTATGTGCAACATGATCAGATTTCTCTACTACGCCAGCGGGTCTATGCCCTGTGCCAGGGCTATGAAGACCTCAACGATCACGACAGTCTGCGACAAGATTTGGCCTTTCAGACGGCCGTGGAACAGGATCAGGCACTGGGCAGTTCACCCACGCTCTGTCGCTTGGAGAATCGGTCAGATCGGGCAACCGCTGTCGCGATCCATCAGGTCCTGATCGAGCAGTTCATCGCCTCGTTTGCCGAGCCACCCGAGGAGTTGATCCTGGACTTCGACGCCACCGATGACCGGGTTCACGGCCTGCAGGAAGGCCGCTTCTTCCACGGTTACTACGATAACTACTGCTTTCTCCCGTTGTACGTGTTTTGCGGCGAACAACTGCTGGTCAGCTATTTGCGCCCGAGCAAGATCGACGGGGCGAAACATGCGTGGGCGATCCTCGCCCTGCTGGTCAAACGCTTGCGTCAGGCGTGGCCGGCGGTGCGGATCATCCTGAGAGCCGACTCGGGCTTCTGTCGTCACCGCATGCTGCGCTGGTGTGAACGCCATGGCATTGGCTACATCGTAGGCCTGGCGCGCAACCACCGCCTGCAACGGATGATCGAGGAAGACTTCACTGCAGTCGAGCAATGCTTCAAGGCCAACGGACAGAAGCAACGCGTCTTCCTTGGCCTGCGCTACGGTGCACGCAGCTGGCGCCGTCGACGCGCGGTGATCGCCAAGCTGGAGGTGAGTGAGCGAGGGCGTAATCCCCGATTTGTCGTCACCAACCTCAACGGCGATGCCCAAACCCTTTACGACGACGTCTATTGTGCGCGGGGCGAGATGGAAAACCGCATCAAGGAACAACAGCTGGGGCTGTTTGCTGATCGCACCAGTGCACATCATTGGTGGACCAATCAGTTTCGCTTGCTGCTGTCGAGCCTGGCCTATGTGTTGATGGAAGCGATTCGCCGCTTGGCCTTACAGGGTACAGAACTGGCCAAGACCCAGGTCGGCACGCTGCGGCTTAAACTACTCAAAGTGGGTGCGGTGGTGATACGCAATACCCGGCGTGTCCGCTTCCTGCTCTCCAGTGTCTTTCCTTACCAGGCATTGTTCTTCAGTGTGGCCGAACGGCTGGAGCCAGGATAGCACGCGATGAGTGCTGCCCCGGCACGTTGATAAATAACGGGGTAAGGGGAAGCTGTGCCTGTCAGCCAGAAATCGGGGCGTTTGGAGCCGGTATCATCCTGTTTCTCGTCCCGGCCTTCTCCTCGTGCCAGTATCGGCAAATGGATGAAATATCCGGGCTAGCCCGCATGTTTCATCCGTTTTTAAATTTAGCCGGTGATATGGCCAAGCTTGGATGGTTTGCCCTCACTGGGAACCAAACCTCTATCAAGCCCTGATTTTCCACCCTCCGGGCAGACTCCCCCTTACCCCCATTGTTGATCAACGTGCCGGGGCAGCACTCTGCCGGGCTATCCCGGCTTGAGTCGTGCCGCCACCTGGAAAAACAGCGCCTGATAGGGATAGGTGCTGGAGAGCAGGAAGCGGATCCGTCGCGTGTTGCGAATGATGACCGCCCCGATCTTGAACAGTTTGAGCCGGATCGTGGTCATCTGTGCACGCGCCAGTTCCGTGCCCTTCAGCGCGAGGCGCCGGATGGCCTCCATCAGCACATAGGCCAGACTGGACAGCAGTAGACGAAACTGATTGGCCCACCAGTAATGCGCGCTGGTGCGATCGGCGAACAGCCCCAGTTGCTGCTCCTTGATTCGGTTCTCCATGTCACCACGGGCGCAGTAGAGGTCATCGTAAAGGCGCTGTTTGTCGCCGGCCAGGTTGGTGACGATGAAGCGTGGATTTGGCCCCTTGTCGGTGACCTCCAGTTTGGCGATCACCTTGCGACGCGTCTTCCAGGTGCTGGCGGCATAGTGAAACTGAAAGAATTCCCGCATCTTCATGCCGGTTCGCTTCGCCAGTTCCTCAACCCACTGCATGGGCTCACGGATACACCGCAGCAAGGCGTCATTCTTGGCGATGCCCACGATATAGCCCACAGCGTTGCGCTCGCACCAGCTGAGCATGTGGTGACGGCAAAAGCCGCTATCGCCCCGAAAGATGATACGCACTTCAGGCCAAGCCCGGCGCAGGCGTTTGACCAACAGCGCCAGAATCGCCCAGGCATGCTTGGGCGCATCGATCCGGCTGGGCCGCAGATAACTCACCAGCAGTTGATCGCCACAAAAGACATACAGGGGCAGGAAGCAGTAGTGATCGTAGTAGCCGTGAAAGAAGCGGCCTTCCTGGCGGCCATGCACCGGATCATCCGTGGCGTCGAAATCCAGGATCAGCTCATCGGGTGGTGCATCATATGAGGCAATGAACTGCTCGAGCAGTAGGTTGTGGACATCAACGGCAACCCGGCGATCGACCCGGTTCTCCAGCCGACAAAGTGTCGACTGGCTGCCCAGTACCTCCTCGCGTTCGATCGAGCTCTGTAGGGCCGGGTCGGTGCGTAGTGTCTGATGGTCGTTCAGATCTTCATAACCCAGGCAGAGCCCATAGACTCGCTGGCGCAACAGGCTCAACTGGCTGTGTTCAATATAGCGGGGATCTCGCGGGTCGGGGATGACCGCATCAACCGCCTCGAGCAATCCCAGACGCCTGTCGATCTCACGCAGCAGCAACACGCCGCCATCCGAGGTGATATCGCCACCGGAAAACTCGGCTTGAACCTTACGGCGTTTTAGGGCTGGAAAATCAAAGGCAGTCTGGGTGCAGTTTGTCACAGGCAAAATCCTTTCGATTACAGTGTAAGCAACTGAATTATATCGAAGTATCAGGATTTTGCCTTTTTAATGCGTGAAATATTGGGGCTAGGTACGTCCAACCAGGAGACATCGATCTGTTTGAACTCTGCTTCAGAGAGGTTTCTTTCCAGCATCCTCTGTCCATCAAGAAACTCCGAAAACCCGCTACGCAATTCCCGGTTACGTATCTGGAAAGCCTGACCATCACTCACACCATTGCTCTCGATACCATCCCTATCCGGTGCTTGCGCCCAACCTGGCAGGTAGTCCCGATAGGTACTGCTAATGATTCTATTGGTGATATCAAAATAATTCTCATGATCCCGATCCACACACAGCAGGGGATAGTGATTCATGATGTACTCTTCACTGGAAAGGTTTGGCAGATGCAGCAGGGGATTGAATAGGAGTTGCTTGGAAAGAGTCCACGAGGTCCCCACCACGGACTTTCTCAATTTACGCAGCTCCTTGGATTCAAGACGCTGGACGATCTTGAAGAGTCTGCGCAGGGAGAGATAACGAATACCCGGCTCCAGTCGTGCCAGAGTCACGATCCGTTCATGCAACTCCAGTGCGTGCCCACTGTTCGTACCCTCCGGCAAATTACCACCCTGTTCCAGCTTGTTGCGCAACTCCGCAACCGCTGCAACAGGCGATTCCAACAGAAGTTTCAACAGGACCAGATGCAGCAATTGCAAAAGATCCTTCACCGCCGCATCCCTGTGAACCTGCTCCAGCGCACCCTGCATCATACTCCAGTAGACTGACTTAAAGTTCTCAACATCGTTTCCGCTGGGCGGAGCATCCATTTTTACCCAGCCATGCTTGGTAAGCTCTTCAAAAACAATCTTTTTGACGAAATTGGCGAGCGTTGAGCGAAACTGATGGCTTAGCGCAACATCGATATGGTGGTTATCAACACCTATCTGGAAAAAATCCAGCTGGCAATGCGGGGTGGCACTGCTTCGAAGCGGTGCTACAAAGTCTCCAACATCCGGTTGAGTATGCAATAGCCTACTGACCTTTGTAACCATAAAAAATGACCATCGGCATTATCACCTTTTCCAGACTACCGTAACATGCTGACTGTATTGCTGATATGAATACGAAAAGTTTTTTGTAACTCAGTGCGTTACACTACCTGAGTCTAGATGATGATCAGACACAGTAAAACTTTCCTGATTACCCCTAAACCTCAGCCATTCTCAAGAGGCGATATGGCATAGGTGGAGTGCGAAGAGCGGCAAAAAGCAATCGTTCAATCATGGCGGGTAAATCGAAACGGCGGTTAAACCGATATTCGAACTCAGCAAGATAACGCGACACATGTTTATCTCGAATCGCATGAAAAGTACCCAACAGACTGTTTTTGACATTACCCAACATCGTGTTTACCCATTTGAAGCACGAATACTGGACACTTTGGCGCCCACCACCCGTCACCATGGGGTTATGATGGCAATCAGCGGTTGTCACGCCACTAAAGCACCAAAGCCCATCGGTAAAGACTTCGCTGCCAGGCATCAAGCAGGAGCGGGCGTAGCGGGCGATTTCACGTTTGCGGAAGCCCCTTACACGACGCAGTTGAATTTTCATGGGCCTGCCGTCCCGCGTCGTCTCAACAGCAGCTACGAAAGGGATTTTGTTGCGCGACCCACGACCACGCTTACCGGCTTGCTCGCCTCCGAGATAAGCATCATCCAATTCGATGCGACCGGCCAGTTTTTTTCCACGCTCACGTTCCATCATCACCTGCATCAACTTATGCTTGAGTCGCCAGGCCGTATTGTAGTTCACCCCGATTTCGCGGGAAAGTTGCAGCGCCGAGATACTTTTCTTGCGTTGGGTCAACAGATAGATCGCAAGAAACCACGTTCTCAGCGGCAGCTTGGTGCCATGGAAGATGCTGCCGGCGGTCAGGGAAGTCTGATGATGGCACTTGTGACATTGATATATCTGACGCTTTTTGAGTTCACAGCCTGTTGTGTTGCCGCACTCAGGGCAGACATAGCCCGTCGGCCAGCGCAAATCATACAATGCCTGTCGACACTGATCCTCGGTCCCATATTGTTCCAGAAAATCGTGCAAACCAAGGCCTTTTTGAAATTGAATGGTATTTCTCGGCATGATGAAATCCTCTTTTATTCAGTAGGTTCCATCATGCTTGCACCACAGGCTCAATAGCTGAGCCTCAGGGGTAATCAGGAAAACTTTTTTTTGGTAAACCCCGATCCCAAAGATCAAGAATTGTGATCTGTTTTGAAGAAAATCAGGCTGAATTGATAAAATGCAATATTACCTGTCGAGCATGGCGGAAAGCAGCTGATCTTCCAACTCAATACGTACGGCCAGCTCCTCCCCCAGTTGAGAAAGGTCATCCGATAAGTGATCCAGCTCCAACTGATGATCGGAGATATCATATTTATCGTTAAAATTGACTGCCACTTCGCTCGCTTTGACGAATTCAGGATAGATTTTCTCAGCCATCCTAATGACACCGCTACGGCGCTCACTGCCATTGCTGATTCGCCCGAAGACCTCGAAATGGCCAAAGGCGGTGTAATCGATGAGTACCTGGCAAAATGACTGAAGCAGTTGGTCAAGCGATGTCGAACGATGATAGGGTTCAAGTCCTGCAACCTCACAAAACCGAACCAGCATCTCTTGACGCTCTGCCAGCAGCTTATCAATCAGGTCTTGCGTGACCGTTCTACGCTCCTCGACGCTGCCTTCTTGAGAACTCATCAGGATCCTCCCACAAACCATAATTCTAATTATCGATCGATTCGACGATCAGGACATTGCCAGGTGAATTCTATAATCCCGTGGAGCAAATGTCATTGGAAAGCTAACTAGCGCAGAAATAAATACGACAAGTGTCGAAACTGGCGCCCTTATTCGGCTATTATTACCATTCACTACGGCCCCAGCCGACTGGACGCATCGGAAATTTCTCATCATGCATCGATATAGACGCACCACCATCCATTCATGGATTTGGCTGATACCGCTGCTATTTATCAACCTTCCGGAAAGTCAGGCAGCGACATCGCCAGCCAATGTCATGAGCAAGGCAATGATTGCCATGATGGACACCATGGGCGAACTTGCACACCGGTTCAAAGGAGACACTGATTGGGATTTCGATATCAGTTCATCTCCGTCTGGCGACTGGTACGGTTGGGGCGGATCACCCTGGAGTAATCCTGGAAGGGGCTATTATCCGGGCTATTCAGCACCGATACCGGGTGTCGGCCCATACGCCTACTCGGCACCGGGATTTGACGGACACCCGATGCGGGGCTCTGCTCCACGACCTAAACCCCCAATGACCAGAAAATCGATTTTAGATGGCATCTGGATAGGCCGGGGCGGTGAAATTGTCTTGGTAATGTATGGCCATTTTCGGATCTATGCCAATGCGGAAGTCTATCGTGATGGCCGCTATCGTATTGTGGGAAACAAGCTGCTCATGCTCGACCCGGAAACGGAGCTGGTCAAGGAATATGATTATGCGCTCGACAACGGTCGGATGATAATGCGTAGTGAATCGGGCGATTTCCTCTATTTCAAGCAATTGCCGATCCCGATACCGCCATATACCTTGATTGAAGGCGTCAAATCACCCAAGTAGCAGTTTCGCACCTACCAAAATAAGAAATAGTGCGAAGACGCTTTTCAACCGCCGCTCCGGCAATCGATGAGCCAACGCCGCTCCAGCAGGCGCGAAAAGACTACTGGTGACTATGATAACAAGCGCCACCGGCCAATAGATATACCCACTGCTATAGTGCGGCAGATCCTCCAACCCCCAGCCAACGACAATGAAACTGGCAGCCCCCGACAACGCAATCGGAAGACCGCAAGCGCTGGATGTGGCAACCGCCCTTTTCATCTCGACACCAGTGGCATGCAGGAAAGGCACGGTCATAGAGCCGCCACCGATCCCCACAATGGCGGATATGCCACCAATCAGCGTGGCTACAGACACCATACTCAAAGGGGGCGCTTGTAGTGTTTTGCTTCGAGCCTTGCCCGCGCGAATCATTCGCAGACCGACTAAAACGGCAAATATACCAAAGACAGTTCGCAGCACATCACCATTCAACAAACTGGCAACGACACTGCCGAGCCAGGCGCCGATAAGCAAACCCGGAGTCAGAATCCAAAAATCACGCCAAATTACACCGCGACGTTTGTGGTGGGCATAGGTAGAAGAGAGCGAGGTAACCACGATAGTTACCAAGGAGGTCCCCACTGCAATATGAGTGACATGCTGAGGGGCCACATCAAGCAATGGCAATCCCCAAATCAGTGCAGGGACAATCACCAGCCCCCCACCGATGCCAAACAGGCCGGCCACAAGACCGACCAGGGATCCCAACAGTAAAAACAACAAAAGCGATTCAAGACCGATGGAGAAGATCAAAGCATTCATCGGAAAATATTTCAGTCTGTCCTGCCGTAGGTAAGCATCAGGTTTGCGAGTTTACACTATGATGCCGAGAAACCGATGATATCTGCACACAGCAGGTATTCGCCTGCCCCCTTGGATGGAATGGCGCCTGTAACGACACTGGATGCAGCCATCTCTGGAGCAGCGCCCGTGAGAGGCCCTAGCTCACCCTACAATAAACTTGTATGTTACTGATATAAAAGGAGGTTATCCACAATCTCCAATGATGCCACGATAGTTTGGTGATACAGGTCGAGACACTCCTATATATCTGAGATCAGTCTCACAAAATGGGTGGAAATCAAGAATTAAAACCAGATTTTGGTCTGGGAATTTATTGCTATATTAGAAATATTTGATATACTACTACTTATCATCTGGTAAGCAGTAATTAATGATGATCAAGCAGTACCTTTTTGTAGCACTTCTACTCTTTTTCGGCGCCAGCTCTGCCGACCCCGCATTGACAACCGATGACTGGTCCGATCTCTCCAACATCGCTCGCGAGACGCATCTACCCATTCTCGTTGTCTTCAACGCCGACACCTGCGGCTACTGTCAGCGGCTGCGAGATGAAGTCATTGTACCGTTAGCCTATGAATCAGACCACGGATTACCCCTGATCCGCGAATTTGATATCTATTCGAGCGGCAAGATCATCGATTTCAACGGCGACCCGATCCGCAGCCGGCAGTTCAAGAACCGCTATAATATCTATGCGGTTCCAACGCTGATGATACTCGATCCAGATGGAAATCCCCTGGTAGATCCGATCGTGGGGTATAATTCCCAGGACGAATACCTGGAGTTGCTGCGAACATCCCTGATCGCCTCTTTCCAGGCCCTTGAATAAAGAGCCAAAGGATTTGCTCCAGTCCCGGGAGCCAGAAGCATGCCTTCGCTTCAACCTCAGGCCGACAACCTGAAAAAACTCGCTCACCTGTTCATTCTCTACCTCCTGAGCGGCTCATACGTCGCCGCCGATGTGGGCAAACTGACCCCTCTCGAGGATATGCGGCAGCTGAGCTGGGCGTCCAAACAAAAACGGATCCCCATCCTGTTGATGGTGTCTCAGTACCATTGCGACTATTGCGACCGGATGAAAGAAGAGGTGCTGCAACCCCTGCAACTGGACCAAGCATATCGGCATCGGGTACTGATACGAGAACTCTTCATCGATCCCGGTGAAATGGTCACCACCCTGCAGGGCAAGCGGCAGGCAGCTGATGATTTCATCACTCAATACAATGTCTCGGTAACACCCACACTGCTGTTTCTCGATGCCGAAGGCAGAGAGGCTGCTCAACGAATTATTGGTATCAATACCGTGGACTTTTTGTTTCTCTACATCGAGGCTGCGATCGACCAGGCCACGGCTAAAATCCTGTCGGTAGGGGATTGACCTGCGCTGCCGCAGGTAAAGTCACTTTTCAAGATAGTCCTGCAAGTTCCCAGGCAGCGGATAATCCGGAATGTGGTCCTGCATCAGGTCAACGGCGCCAGTCGGCGCGACAACCGACGCAGAGTCATCACAAAATCGACACAGACGTATCAGAGACGTTCACAGAAATCCCGTAGACTGAAGCCCTGCAGATTGATATCCAACCCCTTCAGCAGCCCCAGAACCTTGAAGCGCTCTCCCATTTCCGTGGGCAGGGTCAGACGCTTGACCCCCTGCACCAAGGATATATGTCGACTCAAGTTGTTTGGATCGGACTCCGCCAACAGACTATCGAGACCATTGGCAATGAGGAAATGGGCCTGGGTTGTATAACCACCCAAACTGAATCCCGCCTCGACCGCATCCCTCGTGAGTGCGGTGAAATCGACCTGACTGGTAATATCCTGCAAACCGATCCAGCGGAATGGATCGCTATGGGCGCGATGACGATAGTGGCACATCAAGGTACCCCGGTTACGTTGCGGATGATAATACTCCGCCCGGCTGTACCCATAGTCGATCAGAATCGCCACACCGAGATCCATTGCCATGGCCAAGGCCGATACCCAAGCGGTTTGCCGAAGATTGATTTCCGAAATATAGCCGGAGGGCAGATCACCGCCGGTTCGAAAGATATCTTTGACCGCAGACTCAAGGCCGGGGGTAGTCGGAGAATCAAAATGTTCCCGCAATTGATCCTCGTCGCATATCACGAAACACTCTTCGACTGCAGCGTTATTGATCCGGAACCGACATACCGGCATCGCATCTAACAGCTCATTGGCGATTACAACACCCTGAATACCGTTCGGCATCGTATCCAGCCAATTCACCCGATGGAGAAGATGGGGAACACGCGCCTTAAGCATCTCACGTTGCCGCGCCTTGAGTTCAGGGCTGAGCTCCAGAATCTGATAGCGGTGCGGAACTCTGCCCAGCTGTTCCAGCTCCGCCAACAGATCGGCTGCAAGCACCCCGGAACCGGCACCGAACTCCAATACATCGCCTGACCCAATTTCCGCCAGTACCGGCTCTATCTGGCGGGCAAGGCATTGTGCGAAAAGGGGAGAAACCTCCGGGGCGGTGATAAAATCGCCCTGTTCACCGAATTTGCGGCTACCGGCCACATAGTAACCCAGCCCCGGCGCATACAGCGCCATCTCCATAAATCGATCAAAAGGAATGGCACCGTTCCCTTTTTCAATTGTGCGCTTTATCTGTCGTATCAGTCTTTCACTGACAGCTTGGGAGGTGGCATCAGGCAACGGCAGTGTTCTTCCGGATGACGCTGGTTTATCGCTGAGACAGTCGGGCATATATTTTGAAACCTTGATGAATCCGTTAGAGTAGACGCGACATTCAACCACGGAGTTCCTCAATGACGCAAAACCGGAACGGTCTGACTGGAAAATGTGCGCTGATCACCGGCGCCGCACATAGGATAGGTGCCGCTATCGCCCGTCAGTTACACGCTGAAGGGATGAATATTCTACTCCACTATCGCCATTCCAAGGAGTCGGCAGAGCAGGTAAAGCACGAACTGGAGGAGAAACGCGCCCAATCTGTGTGGCTGTTGCAGGCTGATCTGCACCAAGCTGAAAGTTACGACTTTCTCGTCAATCAGGCTGAGACGCTGTGTCAGCGGCTTGACCTGCTGGTGAATAATGCCTCAAGTTTCTATCCGACCCCGCTACAAGAAGCGACTGTCAGCGATTGGGACGACCTCATCGGCAGTAACCTCAAGGCGCCCTTTTTTCTTTCACGGGCAGCGGCGCCGCTGCTCTATCGAAGTGAAGGCTGTATCATCAACCTGGTGGACATCCATGCCAGGCGGCCGCTTAAGAATCATCCCATCTACTCGATCGCAAAAGCAGGCAACGCCATGCTGGTGAAATCCCTGGCACGGGAGTTGGGTCCTGTAATCCGCGTCAATGGCGTTGCACCAGGGGCCATTCTCTGGCCGGAACAGGGCCTGACCGACCGGGAACGCGCGGACATTCTCGAGCGTACCGCGTTGAAACGGGCCGGAACACCGGAAGATATTGCCCGCACACTGCTGTTCCTCTATCGTGACGCCACTTATGTTACCGGCCAGATTATCGCCGTCGATGGCGGCAGAACATTACAGCAGTAAGGCAGACCCATAGTACTATGGGACATATACCAACTACCCTGAAAGGGCCGCAACAGTGTGGCGGCATGCGTTGTAACATCAACAATCAAGCATCTGAAACATATCTTTAACCACGAGCCATTGACTATGACGGAACTATCATCCGGCCTGACATTCAGACAAAGCGTCGACCATATGGTTGATCGTGCACTGGCATTTTTGGAGCTGGATCCCGGTATCGCCAATGCCATCAAATCATGTACTTCGGTTTTACAGGTCAGTTTCCCTGTAGACATCAGAGGCAAGGTTGAGCTTTTCACCGGCTGGCGGGCGGTACACAGTATTCACCGCCTGCCTGCCAAGGGTGGATTACGCTATGCGGAAAACGTGGATCAACAGGAGGTCGAGGCGCTTGCGGCACTGATGACTTATAAATGCGCCATCGTTGACGTCCCATTCGGCGGCTCGAAAGGTGGGCTGTGTATCAATCCCAACAACTACTCTCGGGATGAATTGAAGCAGATTACACGCCGTTTTGCGCGAGAACTGGCGGCACCGGGCTTTCTCAACCCGGCAACCAATGTGCCTGCACCGGATATGGGGACCGGTCAACGGGAAATGGCCTGGATAGCCGACACCTACAAACACCTCTATCCCGAAGAGATCAACGCCCTTGCCTGTGTCACCGGCAAACCGGTGGTACATGGTGGCGTCAACGGTCGAACCGAGGCCACCGGACGCGGCGTACAATATGCACTGCAGGAGTTTTTCAGGCACAAGGAGGAACTGAATGCCGCCGGTATGGACGGTGGATTGGAGGGTAAGCGCATCATTATCCAGGGACTGGGTAATGTGGGCTATCACGCCGCCAAGTTTTTATCCGAGGAGGACGGCGCCAAGATAGTCGGCATCATTGTCCGGGACGGAGGGGTTTTCAATCCCGATGGAATCCATGTGGATGAGGCGTATTACCACCGCTGCTCCCATGGGGGGCTGAAGGGATTCGCCGGCGGCGAGTTCGTCGTGGAAGGCGAGAAACTTCTGGAAACCGAGTGCGACATCCTGATACCCGCCGCGATCGAGGGCGCGATCAATGAAGACAACGCACCTAATATCCGCGCCAAGCTGATTGCCGAAGCAGCCAACGGCCCGGTTACTTTCGAGGCCGATCGCATCCTGCGCAGTCGAGGCATCACCATCCTGCCGGATGCCTATGTCAACGCCGGTGGTGTAGTGGTCTCCTATTTCGAGTGGATTCGTAACCTCAGCCATATGCGATTTGGTCGTATCGAACGTCGTCTGGATGAGTCACGCGGCAGACATGTGGTTGCCGCGCTGGAACAAACGACGGGGAAACAGGTCCCCGACTGGATTAAAGGGAGCCTGTCCCGGGGCGCAGACGAGCTTGACCTGGTACGATCAGGGCTCGATGACAGCATGCGACTGGCACTGCAGGAGATTATCGACATACGCAGTCGCAAACCAGAGCTCGAAGATTACCGAACCGCCGCCTATGTTATCGCCCTGCAAAAACTGGCACGCTCCTATATTGACATTGGCGTTTAAGAACAATACAAAAACACTTTACTTTCTAAGGTATTTGTATAAGAATTTAATTCGCACGCCTGCTCGGCGATTTATCATACGGATTGACGATTGAAGGGACACAGACGATACATAAAGGTATCGCGCACAGGGAGAAGTGATCATATATGGACAATAGTAACAACCTGATCCAATATCCCGGCATGATCATATCAACTGCCGGAAATATCCTGAACCTGGCATGGCCCCCTTCAACCTTTCGCCATTGCAGTGATTTCAAGCGCAGCAAATTCTCACGACAAGCCTATGTAAGGAATGGATAACCTTTAATCAGACTGGATACCTGAACAACACCATAATGCTCATGATTTCACGCCAGCTGAATATAAAAAATCAGATATACATCCAAACAGAAACAGGAGTTTATGTATGTCACTAATGCAATGGGTAGAGGAGAAGCACGGTACAAGTGTCGACCTCTGTGATAGTCAGCATAAAGAGCTGTTCGACCGTGTCAATGCACTTCATGATGCTGTCACCAGTAGAGACCACATCGACATCGGCAATCGCTTGGACAACTTGATTGATTTTGTCGTCAGGCACTTTGAGACCGAAGAGCGTTTAATGGAGGAGCGTGGTTACAACGGATTGGACCATCACCGTCAAGAGCATGATTTACTGATCAAGCTATGTACCGATATCCAGGATAAGTTTCATGCCGGTGAAATGGAGATCGAGGAGGGTACATTAATCTACATAAAAGAGTGGCTCGATCACCATATCCCGATCATTGATAAACCATACGGTCCTGCATTGAGCAATTGAAGACTACAAGTTTTGATGAAAAGCCAGGTTTGGCTTCATCCTTGCGGGACCCTCGAGTGCCCCCGACACGTCGGTCCCGCTTTTTTCATCCTTCCGGCAGCGAGAAGAACCGCTCCAATACTGTAAAATCCTGTGTTTTGGTCATCGGCGGCAAGCTGCGAATAAATATCTTTCCGTAGGGTTTGCTCAGCAGTCTTGGATCACAGAGCACCAAAACACCCCGGTCTTTCTCGTCACGTATCAAGCGTCCTGCCCCCTGTTTCAAGGCAATTGCGGCTTGTGGCAATTGATACGTGATGAAGGGATTTCCACCTCGCTTGCGTAAGGCATCGATGCGTGCCTGAAGTACCGGATCGCCGGGTGATGCAAATGGCAGTTTATCGATGATTACGCAGGAAAGCGCCTCCCCGCGCACATCGATGCCCTCCCAGAAGCTGGATGTACCGAGCAGCACCGCATTACCGAGCTTACGAAACTGTTCAACCAACTCGGTTCGTGGTGCCGTACCCTGCACCAGCATTGGGTAGCTCAGCTTCTCTTTTAGATAGTCGGCTGCCTCCTGCAGTGCCTTGTGACTGGTGTATAGCAAAAAGGCACGACCTCCACTTGCCTGCAATATAGGTAGTGAAAGATCGGATACAGCCCTATTGAAATCAGGGCTGTTGGGTTCCGGCAGATTTTTTGGTACATACCAGACCGCTTGATGCGGGTAATCGAAAGGACTGTCCCAACAATGGGTTTCGGCTTCAGATAATCCAAGCTGCTTTGAAAAATGCTCGAAACTGCCACCTACCGCCAGCGTGGCGGAGGTAAATATCCAGGATGCGGGATATTCCTGCATGACACCCTGAAATATATCCGTGATCTCCAACGGTGTACGATTCAAACGAAAGCCCTGTCGGTGCGTCTCAAACCAACGGATTGACTCGCTATCGTCATTCTGCCGTAGACCGTGCAGTCGTTGAAGCACCGTACCGCAACGCTCACTACAGCTCTCCAGGCCCTTTCCCCGCCCTTCCACGGTGCGTAGCGATTGCGCCAGTTGGTCGATGGAATCCAGCAATCCGTCAAGATGGGCATTCACCGATGGATTGGCTGCAACCTCAGACCAGGCTCCCCGCCTCTGCTCCAGTCCAAAGGCCAATCGCATATCCCTGGTTGCCTGCTGCAGACGTTCTGCATGTTCCAGTATTTCGGGAGTATCCTTCGCCTCACGGTGATACTCCGCAACGGTATCCCGCGCCAGCTCGAGCAACTGGCGGCCGCTCACACTGTCGCCGAAGAAATTTCCTGCGATATCGGGCAGTTGATGCGCCTCATCAAGGATAAAACAGTCGGCACTGGGCAGAAGTTCCGCAAAACCCTCCTCCTTCAATGCCATGTCCGCACATAGAAGATGGTGGTTGACAACCACCAGATCCGCCTCCTGGGCGCGTTTTCTCGCCTCCATGAGATGACAGGTACTGTAGGCAGAGCACTCTTGCCCCAGGCAGTTTTCGGTTGTTGAGGTCACATAGGGCCAGATTCCCGCATCCTCAGGTACCTGGGTCATCCCGGCTATGTCGCCGCTCTTGGTTTTGATCGACCACTCACGAATCCACTGCAACTGCTCAACCTGCTCCCTAGTGAGATGCAACTCTTCATGTAGCGTATTCTCCAAACGGTGGATACAAAGGTAGTTGGCACGCCCCTTCAGTAATGCCGTTGCAACCGGACTCGACAGGCTTTGCCGTACCATGGGCAGATCCCGGTGGAACAGTTGATCCTGGAGGTTTTTGGTGCCGGTTGAGATGATTACCTTTTGCCCGGACATCAATGCCGGCACCAGATAGGCGAATGTCTTACCGGTACCAGTCCCAGCTTCACAGATCAGTACACCTCCCTGATCCATGATCCGGCCGACAGCCTGAGCCATCTCCTGTTGTTGCGATCGATAGGAAAAACCCTCGATGCGCTTCGCCAACCAGCCATCGGGGTCGAAAATCTCAGCGATATCCGTCATTGAACTGCTGCAGGAAACCAGGATCTGTTAGCAGACCCTAGTCAGCCTGATTATCCCAGACTTCGGGTTCAAGGCCATTTTCACGGGTCCAGGCAAGGTGACCGATGATCTTGAAACGCGCCACCGACATAGCACCACGTTTAGCCCGGTTGCTGCTGCTTTTACCGACATACTCAATAATATCGTCCCGCTCTGCTTCATAAATCTCATAGGGTTCATAATCCTCATCCATGAGTACCAGTACAACACTGTCCCAATCCTTATCGAGTTTAAGCTGACCAATCCTTTGACCTGATTTGCTTTCATCGAAAATGGTTCTTGATTTGATCTGAATCTGTTTGCCGCCGCGCTTGGGGTCTACCGCATCATAGCCACCCTCACCCGTTGGTTTGGGCTCGAGCCGGAGTAGCTTGACAGCATCATATTCCGCAATTTCATTACTGATGCCGGGCAGGGGCTTTCCCATGGTACGTCGATACTCAGCGGCCAATACCCGGGCCTGGGCAATCAGTTTGTCGGCGGCATACAGGGTCAAGCCTCTGCTCCCTTACTATTCAGGAATGGAATTCTGCTCGGATTGTAGCCTATCTGGCGCCTGTCAAGAAACGCTTAGTGTCTGTTGCAGCCACAGATATCCGCTATTTGCCCCCCTTCACCAACAGGCGTCGTCATGTTATCGGGGTGGGGACTGGTTTTGCATAAGGCTTCCGATTTGCCTGCCCTGTTTGCCCTGCTGTACATCAACACCGGCAATGGTAGCGGCCTCGAAATAAAAGGGATCGATCAGGCAGTGGAGATTTGTTGCCGATCTCCCGCAATCTCTTGCAAGACCTCGGTAAAAACCCTGGGGCGTCCAAAATGATAGCCCTGTGCGAAATCCACCCCCATCTCCTGTAGCGCCTTGCCGATAGAGGCATCGCTCACATGTTCGGCAATCACTTCCTTGTCCATGAAATGAGCGAGCTCCATGATCGAAATAACCATCGCCAGATCGGCGGTGTTCTGGATCATCTCACGCACGAAGATGCCGTCGATTTTCACGTAGTTGACGGGAAAATCCTTGGGATATGAGAAAGAGGCGAAACCGGAGCCGAAATCATCCAGATAACAGGAGCACCCCATCGATCTGACATCCTTCATGAAGGCCACGGTATCATTGATATCCCTGGCGAGAGCCGTTTCAGTGACTTCGAATCCCAGTTGCTCGGCAGGGACGGGGGGCTCACTGATACGCTTTTTCAAATAGCACTTGAATTCGCTGTCGACAACCGACTTGGTCGACAGATTGACTGAGAAACTGACGTCTCCCCGCAGCCTGTCGCCATAGGGTGTAATTGTATCAAAGAAGTGATCTATGACCCAAAGACCAACAGCTCGCATCAGATCATATTGTTCGGCGATTTTGATGAAACGCTGTGGTGGTTGAGGTTCACCATTGTCATCGAGGATACGTAACAGGATTTCATAGTGCGTCTTCAATCCCGCATCTTGTTTAAGTGGAACGATTGGTTGGGCAAAGAGCACCATTCGATCGTTCGCCAACGCTTCCTGAATAGCTGGAATCGTCTGGATAACCTGCATGTGTTTCTGATAGGCGGAATCGGATGCCGAATAGAGTCGGGTACAGTTTCTACCACCCTCTTTGGCCATATAACAGGCAGACTTGGCGGCCTGTAACAGTTCGCTGGTATACGCTTGTTGCCGGGCGTCGACCTGCACCACACCAAGGCTGGCTGAAACAGGTATCAGGCGATCATTCCAACTGAAGCGATACCCCTCGATTGCATGACGTAATGATTCAGCATTTTGAAATCCCCTATCCAGATCAGCATTCTTCATAAGCAGGGCGAATTCATCATCACCGATACGTGCCACCATGCCATCTTCGGTACTATAACTGGAGACTATTGATGATACTGTCTGCAGCAGTTGATCACCGCCTTTGAAACCGCACAGATCATTGACCACATGAAACTTGTCCAGGTCAAGCAGTATCAATACATGTTGCGTGTCGTTGCTTTCCGCCTCGACCGACAGCTCACGCAGATGGCGTTCGAACCTGCGGCGATTAAACAGTCCGGTCAGTTCATCGGTGGAATACTCATCCTTAATATGATTGAAACTCGTAAACAGTATACGATCAATGGCCCTGTCAACAATCGGCTGCACCCGATCCTGCATAACACTGTAGTCACCGCTATCGACAGATTTTGCCAATTCAACATCTGTGATATCCAATGCCTTCAGACCATCTCCATTCACAAACAGGAAACGGTTTGAGTCGTTGTTTTTCCAAGCCAGAAAAAGCATACGTTTACCTGCATCCACAACCACCCAGGTATCGATCTTGAGGGACTTGACTCTCTCCAATGAAGCCTGATCAATTCCGGCTTCAGCACTGTTATCAGGCTCATCGCCCCTGTTGGTGAAAAATCGGCTCAGGTATTCTTCATCAACCTCTATTCTCTGCTCACAAAACGGCGCCGCTGCATCGCCTCCCCTGATAAGGGCTGTCTGTAGTTCGATTGCAAAGTTCCGGCTCTCTTCGGGATATACGGGATAGTCACGAAACCCCTTTCTGATAAGCGAAATCAGATCGCGAATTCGGCTTTCACTCATCTCGTACGGTAACGATTGGTTGAGGAAAAGTTTCCCCATTATTTCGATGACACGGGAATAGGCCTTCCAGGCCGTACTCTTCTCACCTTCAATTGCATAGGTCTGTACCAATAGCTTGATCCATCCGAATTGAAACAGCTTTTCTATCGCAATGGATACCGATTTATCCGACAACTGAGTACGTATGTAGCTTAAGACCTCTCGCTCCGCCGCAATATATTGCTCATCCTTTTCACAGTGTTCAATTGCAAGCTGACGATTACGATGAAATTTCTCGAGTTGGGCATGTTTTAGAGCCTCGAGCGCCTGTGTCACTTCAGAAACGCTGGTCAGCTTGTTGCAATCAATAGCATCAAGAAGTTGAGATATCTTCGCCATATCCCTGATCTGTCCCATTTGACTCCCCATCGTGAGATAGGGGGCCAGGGACTCTATCGTGGCCAGCAGTTGCCTGACGGGATGTTTACTGTTCTCCAATAACGAAGGGTCATTCACCACTTCCTGAATAATCTGAATCTCCATCCGGTTGAGCAGATCCTTCAACTCCGCCGGTACAAGTGGATCATCACGCAGTGAAGAAACCAGTTCCTCCCCGGTGGTGACCGCGGCGCTAACCAGTGGATCTAGTTTTTGATTACCGGATGACTGACTCTCCAGCTCGTATTCGAGCTGTTTGAGGACTGACGAGCCAAACCTCAATGGCAGTCTATTGAGGGATTCTATAACCTGGTTTTTATCAATCCTCACAACTTTCGATCCCGGATCGTTGCGGTCAGTATGATGCTTCACATCGAGTAGTGTGGATAGATGTTGTATAACCTTGCCCACATTAGGATGGAATATCTTTTTCGCCTGAAGACTTTGATTGGTGCTGACCTGGTGTTGTGAAGTGAAATCGATTCCTTTCTCCTTCAGCAGCTCAACGATTTCTTCGTATAGGCTATCGAGCCCTTTCAGGACGGTCCCGTGAAATACACTCAGGATCAAGTGAAAACAGTTGATTTCCAAATCGAACCTGTCCAATGCATGTTTCAGCGCATTGAGCAGACTGATCGGTGAGAGAGGATTGTTCTCATCCTTGATCGTATGTTCTGTCAGATAGGTGAGTGATGTTTCGATGTGGTAGAGGTTACGCGCCAATTCCGTCTCACTCTGCCTGGCTATATCGTTGATTACAACCCAGTGATCGATCTCAACCTTTTCAACCAGTTCAAGTTCCTGGTTAACCTCCGTCGAGGGAACCCGGGTGACGCCAACCAGGCTGACCAACTCATCAAATGATTTTTCTACCTGTCCGAAAAAGGCTGCTGAAATCTCAGTTTGTTCTCTTTCCAGTGCTGTCATCATCAGAATCAGCGTTGATTCCTGTTGACTGCTCTGGGGTTCATTGGCACGCGCCAGCAACGCCTCTTTTGATTGGGTGAAAAAAGACCTCAGCAGCGGATTGAGGTAATCGAGCAACCGGCTCTGCAGCGCCTCTATCAATGGCGTCACTGCCGCCTTATCGATAGATGTCTGTTCTATGTGCTTGCTCTCTCGTTGAGACTGAAGATAGGTATACAGCGCCTCTGCTTCCTGATGATCAATTATGCTGCCACCCACTCCATGGTCATGTTTATAGACCAAGGAAACACGCACCTGTTTGGAGGCAAAGCTAAGGACCGCATTTATTCGATCAGATTCAGCGATGTAACCATCGGGCAGCAGTTCATCCAGCCTCTCGTCATCACACTGCAGATAGATACCACCTTCGGAAAAGTTACAAATCCTGCACGCCTCGAAGGTCTGCCCCCGAAAAGCAAGATCTGCCGACAGATCGATCTCCAGCCGTTGATGCCTTCTACGATTATTCATTCAATGGTCCGCAGCAAAGGTTACTCCCAGGATAATAATAACCTTTCCTGATTACCCCTAAACCTCAGCCATTCTCAAGAGGCGATATGGCATAGGTGGAGTGCGAAGAGCGGCAAAAAGCAATCGTTCAATCATGGCGGGTAAATCGAAACGGCGGTTAAACCGATATTCGAACTCAGCAAGATAACGCGACACATGTTTATCTCGAATCGCATGAAAAGTACCCAACAGACTGTTTTTGACATTACCCAACATCGTGTTTACCCATTTGAAGCACGAATACTGGACACTTTGGCGCCCACCACCCGTCACCATGGGGTTATGATGGCAATCAGCGGTTGTCTCGCCACTAAAGCACCAAAGCCCATCGGTAAAGACTTCGCTGCCAGGCATCAAGCAGGAGCGGGCGTAGCGGGCGATTTCACGTTTGCGGAAGCCCCTTACACGACGCAGTTGAATTTTCATAGGCCTGCCGTCCCGCGTCGTCTCAACAGCAGCTACGAAAGGGATTTTGTTGCGCGACCCACGACCACGCTTACCGGCTTGCTCGCCTCCGAGATAAGCATCATCCAATTCGATGCGACCGGCCAGTTTTTTTCCACGCTCACGTTCCATCATCACCTGCATCAACTTATGCTTGAGTCGCCAGGCCGTATTGTAGTTCACCCCGATTTCGCGGGAAAGTTGCAGCGCCGAGATACTTTTCTTGCGTTGGGTCAACAGATAGATCGCAAGAAACCACGTTCTCAGCGGCAGCTTGGTGCCATGGAAGATGCTGCCGGCGGTCAGGGAAGTCTGATGATGGCACTTGTGACATTGATATATCTGACGGTTTTTGAGTTCACAGCCTGTTGTGTTGCCGCACTCAGGGCAGACATAGCCCGTCGGCCAGCGCAAATCATACAATGCCTGTCGACACTGATCCTCGGTCCCATATTGTTCCAGAAAATCGTGCAAACCAAGACCTTTTTGAAATTGAATAGTATTTCTCGGCATGATGAAATCCTCTTTTATTCAGTAGGTTCCATTATGCTTGCACCACAGGCTCAATAGCTGAGCCTCATGAGTAATCAGGTAACCTTTTATTTTTTCTGATTATTCCATTATCGGCGAACGGCTGTAGAGCTTGAAATAATAATGGTGATAATTTGTTAAAAGTGTCAATTTCCGCATAACCCCCGTCAATCACATGTCAGGATAAAAAGCGGGGTATGTAGTGTCTTATGGACAAGATCACGCACCGATCCACACGCTTAACCCGCATGTTTCATCCGTTTTTAAATTTAGCCGGTGATATGGCCAAGCTTGGATGGTTTGCCCTCACTGGGAACCAAACCTCTATCAAGCCCTGATTTTCCACCCTCCGGGCAGACTCCCCCTTACCCCCATTGTTGATCAACGTGCCGGGGCAGCACTCTGCCGGGCTATCCCGGCTTGAGTCGTGCCGCCACCTGGAAAAACAGCGCCTGATAGGGATAGGTGCTGGAGAGCAGGAAGCGGATCCGTCGCGTGTTGCGAATGATGACCGCCCCGATCTTGAACAGTTTGAGCCGGATCGTGGTCATCTGTGCACGCGCCAGTTCCGTGCCCTTCAGCGCGAGGCGCCGGATGGCCTCCATCAGCACATAGGCCAGACTGGACAGCAGTAGACGAAACTGATTGGCCCACCAGTAATGCGCGCTGGTGCGATCGGCGAACAGCCCCAGTTGCTGCTCCTTGATTCGGTTCTCCATGTCACCACGGGCGCAGTAGAGGTCATCGTAAAGGCGCTGTTTGTCGCCGGCCAGGTTGGTGACGATGAAGCGTGGATTTGGCCCCTTGTCGGTGACCTCCAGTTTGGCGATCACCTTGCGACGCGTCTTCCAGGTGCTGGCGGCATAGTGAAACTGAAAGAATTCCCGCATCTTCATGCCGGTTCGCTTCGCCAGTTCCTCAACCCACTGCATGGGCTCACGGATACACCGCAGCAAGGCGTCATTCTTGGCGATGCCCACGATATAGCCCACAGCGTTGCGCTCGCACCAGCTGAGCATGTGGTGACGGCAAAAGCCGCTATCGCCCCGAAAGATGATACGCACTTCAGGCCAAGCCCGGCGCAGGCGTTTGACCAACAGCGCCAGAATCGCCCAGGCATGCTTGGGCGCATCGATCCGGCTGGGCCGCAGATAACTCACCAGCAGTTGATCGCCACAAAAGACATACAGGGGCAGGAAGCAGTAGTGATCGTAGTAGCCGTGAAAGAAGCGGCCTTCCTGGCGGCCATGCACCGGATCATCCGTGGCGTCGAAATCCAGGATCAGCTCATCGGGTGGTGCATCATATGAGGCAATGAACTGCTCGAGCAGTAGGTTGTGGACATCAACGGCAACCCGGCGATCGACCCGGTTCTCCAGCCGACAAAGTGTCGACTGGCTGCCCAGTACCTCCTCGCGTTCGATCGAGCTCTGTAGGGCCGGGTCGGTGCGTAGTGTCTGATGGTCGTTCAGATCTTCATAACCCAGGCAGAGCCCATAGACTCGCTGGCGCAACAGGCTCAACTGGCTGTGTTCAATATAGCGGGGATCTCGCGGGTCGGGGATGACCGCATCAACCGCCTCGAGCAATCCCAGACGCCTGTCGATCTCACGCAGCAGCAACACGCCGCCGTCCGAGGTGATATCGCCACCGGAAAACTCGGCTTGAACCTTACGGCGTTTTAGGGCTGGAAAATCAAAGGCAGTCTGGGTACAGTTTGTCACAGGCAAAATCCTTTCGATTACAGTGTAAGCAACTGAATTATACCGAAGTATCAGGATTTTGCCTTTTTAATGCGTGAAATATTGGGGTTAAGAAGCCTTTGAATAAATTAGAGATTTTCCATCCCACAGGTAAAATGCCATTGCAGATCATCATATGTAATTGAATAATAAGAATATTGTTATCTTAATAAAATCTGTTTCCGGGCTTTGTAACTGCATGACCGGTAGAAATCAGCGATTCCTCGGGCCTCATTTATGTCCAGCATTGCAGCAGGATTGTGGCGCAGTAAAGCTGCATAAGCGACGGATAACGCCGCTGGACAGATACAAAGGCTTGGCAGTGAAAATCAAACCAGCCTCAACAGGCCTTAGTTGAAAAAGCGCTGAAACCAGAGAATTCCATCTTCGACCACTGATCCAGAGCGGGCACAAGCTGCCCGGGATGCCGGACCGCTACCACTTATGAAAGGATATTCAAGGACTTGGGGGCATCCCTCTCCCAGAAGTCCGGTTTCGGGATCAATCGCGAGCATCTCCACACCCGCTGGCAGATCCTGCTGTAATGACGAGACGCCAATACCATTCATCAAGCCGGCCCAGATCCGCATGGCGCCGCTGGAACCCGTCAATCCAGTCGGTTGGTTGTCATCGCGACCGACCCAAACGACTGCGGTATGTTTCCGGTCAAATCCGGCAAACCAGCTATCGCGTAAATTATCCGTAGTTCCAGTCTTTCCCGCCACGTCCACTTCACCCGGCAGCAGCCACTGGAGCGCCTTGCCCGTACCGCTACGGGTCACTTCGTTAAGTGCATGCCGCAGCAGATAGACCGCCCGGCTATCCACTCTTGACTCAACTGTCAGCGGGTATCGCGAGAGTGGCGTTCCCTGCGCGTCAGTCACGTCTCGGATCGATTTCAGGGTAGCGCCATATCCGCCATTCGCCAGCGTCTGGTACATCTGGGTCATTTCCAGGGGCGAGAGGGAGACCGCACCCAGAAGCAGCGACGGATAGGAATGGAGCGGACGGCGTATCCCCAGCCTGTATAGATTGTCGATTACCGATTCAAGTCCGACAGAGAGCCCGAGACGGACCGTTGCCTGATTGAACGACTCTGCCAGCGCCTGCTCCAGCGTCACCCCCTCATGACTCTGATTATCATAATTACCAGGGGTCCAGGTTTCACCGTTCATTCCCTTGATCTGAATCGGACTGTCATCGAGCGGTGAAAGCAGGTGATAGTCTCCTGACTGAGACAGGGCAGTGAGGTAGACGGCTGGTTTGATCAGTGACCCAACCGGACGTACCGCATCCAGGGCACGATTAAAACCTGCGTAACGCGGGTTTCTGTCTCCCACAACTGCCAGCACCTCCCCTGTCTCCGTATCCGCCAGGGTGAGCGCCCCTTGTAGGGTGCCGGCTTGGATACCCTGTTTACGCTCCAATTCACTCAGCTTCCGGGACAATGCCTGTTCGCCACGCTGCTGGAACCAGGGATCAAGCGTGGAGAAAATTCTTAAACCACCCGCACTTAAATCCTCCTCTTGATAATCTCTGCGTAACTGGCGTTTGACCAGATCCATAAATGCCGGACTACCTGAACTGCGCAGGCTGCCCTGCTCTACCCCCAAGGCTCGGTCTCTTGCCGAATCTGCCTGTTGCGGGCTGATCACACCCTGGTCCGCCATCAGCTGCAGGACCAGACTGCGTCTCTTTTTCGCCTGCTCCGGGTGACGTCTCGGATCATAGGCCGAAGGTCCTCTCACCAGGGTGACCAGCAGCGCCAGGCGAGGCAGGTCCAACTCATGCAAGGGTCGATTGAAGTAGAAGCGACTGGCCAGGGCAAAGCCATGAATCGCCTTTCCCCCTTGCTGTCCCAGATAGATCTCATTTGCATAGGCTTCAAGAATCTCATCCTTGCTGTATCGCAAATCCAGTATCAGAGCCATCGCGATTTCATTGATCTTTCGCCACAGAGTACGTTCCTGGCTGAGGAAGTAGTTCTTCACCAACTGCTGCGTCAGTGTACTGCCACCCTGCACCACACGCTTCGCGGCCAGGTTGGCCCACAGCGCACGCCCGATCGCCATCGGATCGATGCCGATATGCTGATAAAAACTGCGATCCTCCACCGCAATCAAGCCCGCCACCAGTAAATCAGGCAGCTCCTCTCGCGTCAGCAGAATACGGTCTTCACCTTGCGTCGAGGAGAGACTGCCGATGAGTCTCGGCTCAATACGATAATAACCGATCGGATCTCCGTTACCCGCCCGCTTCAAAGTACGTACACCCTGCTTATCCAGAACTACTTCCAGATAGTCGCTTGGACGATCGATATCGGGAAAATGAAACGGGCGTGTGCGTATAAGGTAGCGTCCGCGATAGCTGGAGTACTCCCCGGGTCGATCGGGGTGTTTAACCCGTCGATATCCCAGTCCGTCGAGTGTCTGCTGCAGATGGCTGGCAGCCAAATAGGCACCCGGATAGAGGTCCAGGGTTCGGCTGTATACCTTGGCGGGCACATCCCAGCGACGTCCCTGAAAACGATTTTGCACGACCTGGTCGAGATAGAGGAGATATAGAATTACCGCCAGGAGAAGAGTGACAATCCCAAGCAAAAACCATCGCTTCCACCTTTGATTTCTACTGCGATTGGACTTGGTTATTCCCCGTTTTACACGCTTCTTCGTCATACTCGTTTACAGTTCTACAGACCGAGTCCAATCGCTCGTAATCTGATAAGGGCGGCCAACTGACTATTACCTAATCTATCGGAGACTACCTCAGTATGCCGCATCCCCATGCATTAAATTCCTAAAATCTCAATACGTGAATCAAGTCTCAAAAACCTTGGCCGCTATGTTGATTTGAAATGCACATGATAGCAGGGAGTTGAAACCAGATGCGATCCATAGTTCCGATTATAAATTGGCTGTTGACAATCACACTCATCGCGATTGCCACAATGCTGATGGGTCAGAATGCAATGGCGAATGACATGGAAGAGGATATAAAACTGCGTAAAAGTCTTGAAAGCCGCATTGAAGCGATAGCAAACAACGGCAAACTGTACAAAAAGATGGTCAAGGAAGGGCGTGAGAGGACAATATTATGCAATTCCTGCCACGGTAAAGACGGTATAGCGGTACAGCAGCTTGCACCCAACCTGGCCGGACAGAATCCGGTCTATCTCGTTGATCAGTTCCAGCGTTTTGGCGATGGCAGACGTAATGATTATCTGATGAGCAATCTGGCCAAAACCTTCAGCTTCGAAGACAAGATAAAGATCGCTCTCTACTACGGAGACATGGAAATGAAACCCTCAGGCGGAGGCAATAGTTCGCTGCTTGCGGAAGGTAAAAAGATCTTTAAAGACGCCTGTGTCAAATGTCATGGTGAAAATGGACGTGGCCAGGAAGGCTACGCCCGTCTCGCCGGCCAGCGTCATGACTATGTCGTTAAAATGCTGAAAGAGTTTCGAGACCGTACCGGCAAGCGGACCAATGTCTGGATGTCCGGTGTCGCAATACGCCTTAGCGATAAGGATATGGATGCAGTGGCGACCTATTTGGCGAATTTGAATTAGGCCCGGTTTATTTCCGAGAATTGTTCACGGTTCCGCCGTAACCTATTGGTTTGACGCTTCTCTGCAGTCATAGGCGCACTTATACCTCTTTTCCGTCAATGGGAACTGTACAAGACGCAGTTTCAGATAGGCGTATAACTCCCCCAGCCAGGCAGGTCCGTTCTCTGTCACTGTTATCTCTCTTTGGCGGAAGTCATACGGGACGATAAGTACTGCTGAGTGTTCCAAACCCACCTTTGCAACCAGCTTGAAAAGCTCTTCGATATAGCGATTGCCGATTGCCAGACAACCCGCCGACCAGGCACTGCCATGAATGAAGATATTTGAGCCCGGCGCCACCCGGCCCTCTCTGGTGGCATTCAGCCAATCGAACCCGTTCGGATAGTTGAGTTTCATCGACAAATGGAAACCTGATTACTCATGAGGCTCAGCTATTGAGCCTGTGGTGCAAGCATAATGGAACCTACTGAATAAAAGAGGATTTCATCATGCCGAGAAATACTATTCAATTTCAAAAAGGTCTTGGTTTGCACGATTTTCTGGAACAATATGGGACCGAGGATCAGTGTCGACAGGCATTGTATGATTTGCGCTGGCCGACGGGCTATGTCTGCCCTGAGTGCGGCAACACAACAGGCTGTGAACTCAAAAAGCGTCAGATATATCAATGTCACAAGTGCCATCATCAGACTTCCCTGACCGCCGGCAGCATCTTCCATGGCACCAAGCTGCCGCTGAGAACGTGGTTTCTTGCGATCTATCTGTTGACCCAACGCAAGAAAAGTATCTCGGCGCTGCAACTTTCCCGCGAAATCGGGGTGAACTACAATACGGCCTGGCGACTCAAGCATAAGTTGATGCAGGTGATGATGGAACGTGAGCGTGGAAAAAAACTGGCCGGTCGCATCGAATTGGATGATGCTTATCTCGGAGGCGAGCAAGCCGGTAAGCGTGGTCGTGGGTCGCGCAACAAAATCCCTTTCGTAGCTGCTGTTGAGACGACGCGGGACGGCAGGCCCATGAAAATTCAACTGCGTCGTGTAAGGGGCTTTCGCAAACGTGAAATCGCCCGCTACGCCCGCTCCTGCTTGATGCCTGGCAGCGAAGTCTTTACCGATGGGCTTTGGTGCTTTAGTGGCGTGACAACCGCTGATTGCCATCATAACCCCATGGTGACGGGTGGTGGGCGCCAAAGTGTCCAGTATTCGTGCTTCAAATGGGTAAACACGATGTTGGGTAATGTCAAAAACAGTCTGTTGGGTACTTTTCATGCGATTCGAGATAAACATGTGTCGCGTTATCTTGCTGAGTTCGAATATCGGTTTAACCGCCGTTTCGATTTACCCGCCATGATTGAACGATTGCTTTTTGCCGCTCTTCGCACTCCACCTATGCCATATCGCCTCTTGAGAATGGCTGAGGTTTAGGGGTAATCAGGAATGGAAATGACTGTTGGGATTGAGCTCAGTTATGCGATAGAAACCCTCCGGTACCTGCTTATCCCCTTCACGCAGCTTGGGACCCACACCGCCGCTGGCCGCGAAAATGGCATAGTCGTGGATAAACCGCCACGCATCGTGCTGATAAGCCCACAACTCGAGTCGCCGACTCTCTTTCAGTGCAATCAGCTGGATCCGTTGAGGCGGGTAATCGACTCCGGCCTGTTCAAAACGCGCTTTCAGGCGCCGCTCCACACTGACACTCAAATGGTCCAGGGCCGCTTCGAGTCCGGAATCCTGGGAGGCCCAGGCACTGTTCAGCATCAGCACAAGCAGCAGGAGCTTCCTCATGCCTGACCTTGCCTCGCCAGCACGCGTTCCACCCATCTGCCATAAATAAGATCGGAGATTTTATGCAACGTCTCAATCCGCTGGTCAATTGAAGTCAGTATAGCCTCTGCTGACTGACTACATTCCGAATCGAGCAACAGATCGCTGCCATATCGCTCTATCCAGTTCTCTACCATTTCCCGGGTCATCTCGAGATGAAACTGCATTCCCAGATGATCGCCCATGACAAATCCCTGCTGATCAAAACAGTTGCTTTTCAGCAGATGCCTGCTTTGCGCAGGTAGCGTGTAGGTGTCCGCGTGCCAATGAAAGGCCGTGAACTGTTCCGGGATATCCCATAACCAACCGTCATTGCCATGTTCGACCAGCGTATTCACGGGATGCCAGCCAATCTCCATTCCCCTGCCACGGGTTATCTCGCCTCCCAGTGCCCGACTCATAAGCTGGGCGCCGAAACAGACCCCCATTACGGGCATATCGAGATCGAAGGCCTTACGGATCAGCTGAAGTTCCCCTTCAATCCAGGGCAACTGATCGTTTACGCTGACACCGGCCCCCATAAAGACCAATGCGGAAACATCATGCGTCTTTTGCGGGATGGGATGATCCTCATCAATGCAGACCATCTCCCAGGGGATGGAGCGTGCCTGCAGATAATCACCCAGATAACCGGGGTGCTGACAGACGAGATGGCGAAAAATCCGGATTGGCTTCATTCAGACTTCTGATTACGTAGTGACTCAACATCGATTCTAACCCGAATGTCTGTCTCGATTCAGCTTCTGCCCATACCAGGTAACGTAACTCGCCCCCTGGCAGAAGATCATCAAAAGGATAGCAGGTCACCAGTAGCAATCCACGACCCCCCTGTTCGGACATCAGCCATCTCTCCTGCTGATGCACAATTGCGGTAGCTGCGACACGATAGATAACTTTACCGCTACCCGGGGTATCCACAAGCAAGCGGTCTCCATGCCTCAAATCCTCGAGAAAGTGGAAGTGAGTATCCCTGTGACCGGCTATGAGGCTTGCTCCGGCGCTACCCGGTCGAGCTGTCTGCATGGCCCAACCCGGCCCGAATGCCAGCGTACGGCCGCTGACCCCCGCCAGGATATAGCGTTCGACACCCAGCCTGGGCACCTCCAGTCGAGCTACCGGCCAGGTATCGGCCCAGGGCCAGGGAGGGATGTTATCTTCGTGAGAGTCTGTCTCATCCCAGGCAGCCGCAATCAGTCCCTCCGCCAGCCAGGCCTTTGCCTCAATCCACATCCCCTGCGCAAGCAGGTAAAAAGCGAGCAGGAACAGCGCCTGAGACATTCGGGTGATGCTCAAAACATTACTGATCAGGGTCTTCATTCAGCCAATAGTGAAGCTGGCCGCCCCCGGATCTTGAATCGTCCAAGTACGATCCAGAACAGCAGCAGCAAGCTCCCTGTACATAGCAGCAGCGGGGCTGGTGATGCGGTTTGCGGCAACCGGCCGAAGACCGACTCGGCATGCCAACCAGCAGGCAGGTTGACCGGCATCATCCCCCCCCCCATGCCTTCGCTATGGGGACGGGCCACAGGCTTTTCCACCGCCACAAGACTTGTATAGGGGGAGACGATCTGATGTTTCAACGCCAGGTCGACCACGCGCTGTCGTTTCATCTCCTCAGCCAGTTCATTGTCCGGCAATGCCATCAGGCCAGCTATGCGCTGCCTGGCCCAGAGGGTGTGGATACCCGTCGCCCGTTCATTAGCCTGTATCTCAACGCTCTGTTTCCAGGTCTCATTGCCTCTTCTGCCTTCGAGGACCAGACTGCCATTAAGCCGTTCCCCTTTAAGGGATATCATCAATGGCTCGCTCAAATAGAGATCAGGCAGTCGTTGCGGTTCCACATCAATATTGCCGGGACCCTGCCACATAACACTGATATGACTCATGGCAGGAGACCCGAGTTTCTCAAACAGGCCCTGCATTCGACTTGCCACTTCATTCAAATCACCGATATAGGTAAAACTACCGCGCCCATATTGTGCGGCGCGTTGCATGAAGAGTGTATTCGGTGCCGATCCGATACCCACGGTGAAGAGACGGCTTGCACCCAAGCGTTTGCGAATCAGGTCGAACAACGCCTGCTCATTACCGACACTGCCATCGGTGAGAAACACTATCTGGCGTAGCCGAGTCTCTTCGTTCCTGTTGTTCAGGGCTTTCTCAAGTGCCGGGTACATCTCCGTACCACCCTCCGCATGCATGGTGTCGATGAAGCGGAATGCCCGACTCAGTGTGGTTTCGCTGGCCGGCCGCGGTGAGGAAAACAGCATCCGACTGCGATTATTGAAACCGATCAGGTTGAATCGGTCTGTCGGTTGCAAGCCGGCTATTGAGAGTCTCAGGGCAGCCTTCGCCTGTTCCATCGATGGACCATGCATCGAACCTGAATGATCGACCACGAAGATTACGTCACGATTCAGCCCCATTTCGTAGTGTTCCGGTGCGGGAGGCAGAATCATCAGCAGCGCATACTCTTCATCCTGCCATCGATCGGTAAACAGCACGCTCCTCGGGGCGAAACCCGGCTGAAGTCGCCAACTCAACAGGAAATCCCTGTCCGCGGGTACCTCCCCTTCGCCTAGCCCCAATATTTCACGCATTAAAAAGGCAAAATCCTGATACTTCGATATAATTCAGTTGCTTACACTGTAATCGAAAGGATTTTGCCTGTGACAAACTGTACCCAGACTGCCTTTGATTTTCCAGCCCTAAAACGCCGTAAGGTTCAAGCCGAGTTTTCCGGTGGCGATATCACCTCGGACGGCGGCGTGTTGCTGCTGCGTGAGATCGACAGGCGTCTGGGATTGCTCGAGGCGGTTGATGCGGTCATCCCCGACCCGCGAGATCCCCGCTATATTGAACACAGCCAGTTGAGCCTGTTGCGCCAGCGAGTCTATGGGCTCTGCCTGGGTTATGAAGATCTGAACGACCATCAGACACTACGCACCGACCCGGCCCTACAGAGCTCGATCGAACGCGAGGAGGTACTGGGCAGCCAGTCGACACTTTGTCGGCTGGAGAACCGGGTCGATCGCCGGGTTGCCGTTGATGTCCACAACCTACTGCTCGAGCAGTTCATTGCCTCATATGATGCACCACCCGATGAGCTGATCCTGGATTTCGACGCCACGGATGATCCGGTGCATGGCCGCCAGGAAGGCCGCTTCTTTCACGGCTACTACGATCACTACTGCTTCCTGCCCCTGTATGTCTTTTGTGGCGATCAACTGCTGGTGAGTTATCTGCGGCCCAGCCGGATCGATGCGCCCAAGCATGCCTGGGCGATTCTGGCGCTGTTGGTCAAACGCCTGCGCCGGGCTTGGCCTGAAGTGCGTATCATCTTTCGGGGCGATAGCGGCTTTTGCCGTCACCACATGCTCAGCTGGTGCGAGCGCAACGCTGTGGGCTATATCGTGGGCATCGCCAAGAATGACGCCTTGCTGCGGTGTATCCGTGAGCCCATGCAGTGGGTTGAGGAACTGGCGAAGCGAACCGGCATGAAGATGCGGGAATTCTTTCAGTTTCACTATGCCGCCAGCACCTGGAAGACGCGTCGCAAGGTGATCGCCAAACTGGAGGTCACCGACAAGGGGCCAAATCCACGCTTCATCGTCACCAACCTGGCCGGCGACAAACAGCGCCTTTACGATGACCTCTACTGCGCCCGTGGTGACATGGAGAACCGAATCAAGGAGCAGCAACTGGGGCTGTTCGCCGATCGCACCAGCGCGCATTACTGGTGGGCCAATCAGTTTCGTCTACTGCTGTCCAGTCTGGCCTATGTGCTGATGGAGGCCATCCGGCGCCTCGCGCTGAAGGGCACGGAACTGGCGCGTGCACAGATGACCACGATCCGGCTCAAACTGTTCAAGATCGGGGCGGTCATCATTCGCAACACGCGACGGATCCGCTTCCTGCTCTCCAGCACCTATCCCTATCAGGCGCTGTTTTTCCAGGTGGCGGCACGACTCAAGCCGGGATAGCCCGGCAGAGTGCTGCCCCGGCACGTTGATCAACAATGGGGGTAAGGGGGAGTCTGCCCGGAGGGTGGAAAATCAGGGCTTGATAGAGGTTTGGTTCCCAGTGAGGGCAAACCATCCAAGCTTGGCCATATCACCGGCTAAATTTAAAAACGGATGAAACATGCGGGCTAGCCCGCACCGAACTGGTGGCGCGCATCAACAAAGTGTTCGCAATCCTGCTGCCGGACGAAGCATTGCTTGCCGAAACACCGCGCGCACTGATAACCCTGCTCACGCAAGCGGCCGGGATGCCGGAAGTGGAGACAACAGCGGCGCCGAAGGTATTGCCGACAGACAGGTCAACGCTCCCATCGGCGGCCTCGACCCTGATGGAGGTCCTGGCCTGGCATCTGGTTCATCAGCCGGAGAGGACACATATCCTGCATTACGGCAATGACGGCGAACCCGATGAGATGAGCTACCGGGATCTATGGCAGGGTGCAACCCGGGTGGCAACAGGCTTATGGGAACGATCGGTGCAGCCGGGCGACAGGGTGGCATTGATGCTGCCCACCGGCGTGAGCTATTTCCATAGTTTTTTCGGCGTTCTCCTGGCGGGCGCCGTGCCGGTACCCATCTATCCACCCACACGCCCTTCACAGCTGGAAGAGCATATGCGCCGCCATGGACGCATATTGCAAAACTCGGGTGTACACCTACTGATCACGTTTCAGGAGGCGCACAGGGTAGCCCGCCTGTTCAGAACCCAGGTGCCTTCCCTACAGCACATCGTCGACTGGTCCGAACTCGACACAACGGCAGGCACACCTCCCACGACCATCAGGAACAGCCGGGATATCGCTTTTCTGCAATACTCATCGGGCAGCACGGGCGACCCCAAGGGCGTGATGCTCAGCCATGCCGACCTGTTGGCCAACATCCGCGCCATGGGTAAGGCGGTGGCGGTCACGCCCGAGGATGTCTTCGTCAGCTGGCTGCCCCTCTATCACGATATGGGCCTGATCGGCGCCTGGCTCGGCAGCCTCTATTTCGCGATACCGCTTGTGATCATGTCACCCCTGCATTTCCTGGCACAGCCCTCCCGTTGGCTGTGGAGCATTCACCACCATCGGGGAACCCTCTCAGGCTCGCCCAACTTCGGCTACGAGCTCTGTCTCGGCAAGGTAGATGAAGATGAGATCGCCGGACTGGATCTCAGCTCATGGCGATTCGCTTTCAATGGCGCTGAATCCGTCAGCGCCACCACGCTGCGGGGATTTACCCGCCGTTATGCGCCCTATGGCCTCAACGCCAACGCCCTGGCGCCGGTCTACGGCCTGGCTGAGGTGGCGGTGGGGCTGGCCTTCCCGCCACCGCTGCGCGGGCCTGTCATCGACCGGATCAACAGAGACCGTTTCATGCTCAACGGCGAGGCGCTTCCCGCCGCGGAGGATGACCCCGATCCCCTCTCCATCGTGGCGTGCGGCAGGCCGCTGCCCGGTTACCGGGTGCAGGTGGTGGATGAGGCCGATCGGCCACTCCCCGAGCGCTTCGAGGGACGGCTCGAATTTCAGGGACCCTCCGCCACCCGCGGTTATTTCAACAATCCCGAAGCCACCAAGGGCCTCTATCGGGACGGCTGGCTGGATACCGGGGATCGCGCCTATCTCGCGGACGGCGACATCTACATTACCGGCCGCATCAAGGAGATGATCATTCGTGCCGGACGCAACATCTACCCTTACGAACTGGAGCAGCTGGTCGGTGAGCTTCCCGGCATCCGCAAGGGTTGCGTGGCAGCATTCCCCAGCATCGATTCCGCCAACGGCAGCGAACAACTGGTCGTCGTGGCGGAGAGCCGGGAGAAGGATCCGCAACGTCTGGAAGCCCTGCGACAGGCAATCCGTGACAAGACCATCGACCTGCTCGGGATGCCGCCGGACGATCTGTTGCTGGCGCCCCCGCATACCGTACTGAAAACCTCCAGCGGTAAACTGCGGCGGGGCGCCATGCGGACGCTGTATGAACAGGGACGCCTGGGACGGGGACAGCGCCCGCTGCCGTTACAGGTGATGAATCTGCTGCTGTCGGGCTTGGCGCAGCGGCTGCGCACGATCTACAAAGGATCAGCCAGTCACCTGTTTGCACTCTATGCCTGGATCATCTTCTATATCCTGGTCCCGCCGGTATGGCTCTCCGTCGTGCTGCTGCCGCGCCTCCCCTGGCGCTGGAGAATGATCCGTACGGCGATTCGAATCCTGCGCGGCCTGACCGCCACACCGCTTCGGGTCGAGGGCCTGGAGCACCTTCCAGCAACCGATCGCCCCGTCATCCTGGTCGCCAATCACGCCAGTTATCTCGACACCCTGGCGCTGATCGACGGCATACCCCGTGACTTCATCTATGTCGCCAAGCAGGAACTGGCGGTAAAGTTCTACTCCAGGCTGTTTCTAGAACGCCTCGATACGGTGTTCGTGGAGCGTTTCGATACCTTGCGCAGCGCCACCGCAACCGAGGAGTTCGCCAAACAACTCGCGGCCGGCCGCTCCCTGGCCATCTATCCCGAAGGCACATTCCGGGCTCAACCGGGCTTACTGCCGTTCCACATGGGGGCCTTCGTCACGGCAGCCAAAAGCGGCGCGACGGTTTTACCGGTCACACTAAGAGGCACCCGCGCCATCCTGCAATCCGACTCCAACTTCCCACACCATGGCGCCGTGCGGATCATCATCTCACCGCCGATGAAACCGGAGGGGGATGATTGGACAGAGGCCGTTCGCCTTCAGACCGCCGCGAGGGAGGTGATCGGGCGTCATTGCAATGAACAGTGTCTGCGGCGTCAGGATCGCATGCATACTGATTAAGGGTCTGAACGGATGGTTGGATTCCGCCATGCAACACCGTGTGTGATTGCACGACTCAGGCTGACTCTGTCATCTGATTTGCCGTACTGATTTCGGACTAACCCCAATATTTCACGCATTAAAAAGGCAAAATCCTGATACTTCGATATAATTCAGTTGCTTACACTGTAATCGAAAGGATTTTGCCTGTGACAAACTGTACCCAGACTGCCTTTGATTTTCCAGCCCTAAAACGCCGTAAGGTTCAAGCCGAGTTTTCCGGTGGCGATATCACCTCGGACGGCGGCGTGTTGCTGCTGCGTGAGATCGACAGGCGTCTGGGATTGCTCGAGGCGGTTGATGCGGTCATCCCCGACCCGCGAGATCCCCGCTATATTGAACACAGCCAGTTGAGCCTGTTGCGCCAGCGAGTCTATGGGCTCTGCCTGGGTTATGAAGATCTGAACGACCATCAGACACTACGCACCGACCCGGCCCTACAGAGCTCGATCGAACGCGAGGAGGTACTGGGCAGCCAGTCGACACTTTGTCGGCTGGAGAACCGGGTCGATCGCCGGGTTGCCGTTGATGTCCACAACCTACTGCTCGAGCAGTTCATTGCCTCATATGATGCACCACCCGATGAGCTGATCCTGGATTTCGACGCCACGGATGATCCGGTGCATGGCCGCCAGGAAGGCCGCTTCTTTCACGGCTACTACGATCACTACTGCTTCCTGCCCCTGTATGTCTTTTGTGGCGATCAACTGCTGGTGAGTTATCTGCGGCCCAGCCGGATCGATGCGCCCAAGCATGCCTGGGCGATTCTGGCGCTGTTGGTCAAACGCCTGCGCCGGGCTTGGCCTGAAGTGCGTATCATCTTTCGGGGCGATAGCGGCTTTTGCCGTCACCACATGCTCAGCTGGTGCGAGCGCAACGCTGTGGGCTATATCGTGGGCATCGCCAAGAATGACGCCTTGCTGCGGTGTATCCGTGAGCCCATGCAGTGGGTTGAGGAACTGGCGAAGCGAACCGGCATGAAGATGCGGGAATTCTTTCAGTTTCACTATGCCGCCAGCACCTGGAAGACGCGTCGCAAGGTGATCGCCAAACTGGAGGTCACCGACAAGGGGCCAAATCCACGCTTCATCGTCACCAACCTGGCCGGCGACAAACAGCGCCTTTACGATGACCTCTACTGCGCCCGTGGTGACATGGAGAACCGAATCAAGGAGCAGCAACTGGGGCTGTTCGCCGATCGCACCAGCGCGCATTACTGGTGGGCCAGTCAGTTTCGTCTACTGCTGTCCAGTCTGGCCTATGTGCTGATGGAGGCCATCCGGCGCCTCGCGCTGAAGGGCACGGAACTGGCGCGTGCACAGATGACCACGATCCGGCTCAAACTGTTCAAGATCGGGGCGGTCATCATTCGCAACACGCGACGGATCCGCTTCCTGCTCTCCAGCACCTATCCCTATCAGGCGCTGTTTTTCCAGGTGGCGGCACGACTCAAGCCGGGATAGCCCGGCAGAGTGCTGCCCCGGCACGTTGATCAACAATGGGGGTAAGGGGGAGTCTGCCCGGAGGGTGGAAAATCAGGGCTTGATAGAGGTTTGGTTCCCAGTGAGGGCAAACCATCCAAGCTTGGCCATATCACCGGCTAAATTTAAAAACGGATGAAACATGCGGGCTAAACTAGAAATCAGGCAAGGATAGTCTCTTGTGGCAGGCAGGCGTATCTGATGCACAGACGAACATTTCTCCATATGCTGGGTCTGGGTGCTGTCAGTTTCGGCATCGACACATCGGCCCAGGGTAAAAGCGATACATCGGATGACACCATCACCCTGTTCCTGTGTGGCGATGTGATGACCGGACGCGGCATCGACCAGATACTGCCCTACCCCGGCAAGCCGGCTATCTACGAGTCCCATCTCAGGAGCGCCAGGGACTATGTGGCGATTGCCGAGAACAGGAGTGGCCACATTCCCCGACAGGTTCCCTTCGATTACATATGGGGCGATGCCTTGACCGAGTTTGAGCAAATCAAACCGGACCTGCGGATCATCAATCTCGAAACAGCCATCACCAGCAGCGAGGAGCATTGGCCGCGTAAGGGTATCAATTACCGCATGCACCCCCGAAACACTCCCTGCCTCAACGCGGCACAAATTGATGCCTGCGTGCTCGCCAACAACCATGTGTTGGATTGGGGTTATGCAGGCTTGGCTGAAACCCTCACCAGTCTAAAGAACCATAGTATTGAATATGGCGGCGCCGGGCAGGACCGCGCCAGCGCTGAAGCACCCTTGATCTTCGATCTCCCGGGAAAAGGCAGGATTTTACTGTATGCCTTTGCCCATCGTTCCAGTGTCGTGCCCACGGTATGGCGGGCCGAGTTAAACCGGCCGGGTATCGCGCTATTGAAATCGTTCAGCAGTTCCGAGATCACCCGATTGGCGGCTGATATCGCTGCCAGGAAACAGACCGGTGACCTGATTCTGTTCTCCATCCACTGGGACGGCAATTGGGGCTATGGGATTCCACCGCAACAGCGCCGCTTCGCCCATTGGCTGGTGGACAAGGCGGGTGTGGATATCGTCCATGGCCACTCCTCCCACCACCCGAAAGGGATAGAACTCTATCATGGCGCACCCATCATCTACGGCTGTGGTGACTTTCTCAACGACTATGAGGGGATCGGTAAACACGATCTGTTTCGGGACGATCTGACGCTGGCCTATTTTCTCACCTTTGACCCGCATGCCGGTCGGGTGACGCGTCTGGTGATGACGCCATTCCAGATCAGAAAATTTCGCCTGAACCACCCATCTCAAAGCGATCGGATATGGTTACGCGAATCCATGGCGCGTGAGTGTGCGCAGTTTGCAACCGGCGTGACTGAGCTGATCGACGGCAGATTTGAGCTTGAAATCGGTTAGCTATTAAAGATTAACAAAATAATACCTGATTACCCCTAAACCTCAGCCATTCTCAAGAGGCGATATGGCATAGGTGGAGCGCGAAGAGCGGCAAAAAGCAATCGTTCAATCATGGCGGGTAAATCGAAACGGCGGTTAAACCGATATTCGAACTCAGCAAGATAACGCGACACATGTTTATCTCGAATCGCATGAAAAGTACCCAACAGACTGTTTTTGACATTACCCAACATCGTGTTTACCCATTTGGAGCACGAATACTGGACACTTTGGCGCCCACCACCCGTCACCATGGGGTTATGATGGCAATCAGCGGTTGTCACGCCACTAAAGCACCAAAGCCCATCGGTAAAGACTTCGCTGCCAGGCATCAAGCAGGAGCGGGCGTAGCGGGCGATTTCACGTTTGCGGAAGCCCCTTACACGACGCAGTTGAATTTTCATGGGCCTGCCGTCCCGCGTCGTCTCAACAGCAGCTACGAAAGGGATTTTGTTGCGCGACCCACGACCACGCTTACCGGCTTGCTCGCCTCCGAGATAAGCATCATCCAATTCGATGCGGCCGGCCAGTTTTTTTCCACGCTCACTTTCCATCATCACCTGCATCAACTTATGCTTGAGTCGCCAGGCCGTATTGTAGTTCACCCCGATTTCGCGGGAAAGTTGCAGCGCCGAGATACTTTTCTTGCGTTGGGTCAACAGATAGATCGCAAGAAACCACGTTCTCAGCGGCAGCTTGGTGCCATGGAAGATGCTGCCGGCGGTCAGGGAAGTCTGATGATGGCACTTGTGACATTGATATATCTGACGCTTTTTGAGTTCACAGCCTGTTGTGTTGCCGCACTCAGGGCAGACATAGCCCGTCGGCCAGCGCAAATCATACAATGCCTGTCGACACTGATCCTCGGTCCCATATTGTTCCAGAAAATCGTGCAAACCAAGACCTTTTTGAAATTGAATAGTATTTCTCGGCATGATGAAATCCTCTTTTATTCAGTAGGTTCCATTATGCTTGCACCACAGGCTCAATAGCTGAGCCTCATGAGTAATCAGGAAATAATATGTAACCGATTTTATTGTACGACTTTCCGGATCTCCTCCAAATAGACTACACGTCTCATGCTCAGTTTCTATTGACGCTACGATACAGCTCAACCACCTCACCCAACTGGGAAGGGCCCAGATCCGCCGCCATGGCGGAGAATCCGATGACTGGGACACCCGTCCAGCTACCCGGAGTACTATCAATACCACCAATATTTTCAGTTAAAGCGATAATGCTTGGATTGGTCTCGTAGTCGTATTGAGCAGCAGCTGAGACGATCACCCAACCCGCCTCAAAGCCAGGATCAAGATTCCAGTTGAAAACATTCACGGCAGGGGTGCCCAGAACAGACTGATTACCACCAATGGCACGATTCACGGAAACTACGTTGACTACACGTTGTAGAGAAACTATTAATTGTAAAGGGCTGATAATAGGCGGCTCCGGCCAACCAGCCGTAAGCGAATCAGATATAGCGTCAGCGTCGAGCGCAGCAGCCCTTTCTTCATAGTCGTAGTAGAAGAGACGTATCTCTGTGTCAGGCGTTGCATTTATTAAATATCCTGCATTTCTACAGAAGATGCCTGTACCATCATGAGGATGGTCGTTAAACTGCGTGCCTAAGCTTTCTAGGGTGATAGTCTCACCATCGTTAATCCCGTCATTCAAGGTACCTGAGCAAGCTTCCAGGGGACCAGTATCATCTTGGTCATTGATCAGGGTGTGGCTGTTGTAGATACCATGCTTGCGCATCGGGAAGGTCAGTACAATATCGGTCTCCCCATTGACGCCTCTCTTGACAAAGTAAGGCGCGGAGACCGCATCGGCACTGAGCACCAGAGCGATCGGCAACGGGTTGGAGCCCATGGGGATCGACGGATTGGGCGCGTTGTCGTAGACGGACCCTGTATCGTACTCGGCCAACGGCACGACGATGGACTTCACCGTGTTGCCGTCCGCGCTCAGCATGTTCGCCCGCCGCACATCGCCGGAGGCCAGCGAGGGCAGCTGGGAGTTGACCGGATCGTCCGGCCGATAGTGCTGGGCCACCGTGGTGTAGTGATCGATATGGGTCGCCTGCTGCACAAAGGCGGCGCCGCTGGTGACGTTGAGCAGGATCGAGTAGACCTTGATGCCGCCGGTAGACGCGACCAGACCCGCGTTCAGGCTGTCCGCATAGGGTGCACCGACTCCTCCCCCATCCTGGGCAATCCCTTCTGTCGACAAGGCACCGGACTTAAAGCCATTGATCTGCTCATCGTCGTCACCGGAGCTCCAGGCGTCCGCCACCACGGAGCAATCCGCCGGCATGCCGGTGGTGTCATGGCGCAGACCATCCACGATGGAGCGGTCCCCTGCTACTGGGTTGATAACACCGTCGGCACTCCCGCCGGCATCGATATCCGCCTCTAGACCACTATCTTCTGCCGTTCTGGAACCATCGGCCAGGACCCCATCTCGATGATCTCCACATAACCTTCGGTCAGATCTTCATCGGTGGTGGCGGTGTAGATGTTGTTGAAGTCGATACCGGCCTGCAATATGACCTTGTCCGTGTAGGTGCAGGTCTCGTCCTCGGTGATGAGGTTGGGTAGACCGGTGGCTGTATTCAGACGGAGTGTGGCGTTCCACACATCGTAGGGCGCCAGGTAGACATTGAAATCGAAGACGTCGGCGCCGATGCGTGACTCGTGGAACCTGACCTTGACGGCCTTGTAGAGATCGGTGGTATTGGTGACGGTCAGGTTGGTGATAAAGCCGTTGTTGACGGTGTAATAGGGCAACAGCGCAACTTGACCGGCGCCGTCTGGATTGACGTGAACTCCGTTGACGCTAGTAGTAGCGACGGTTAGCAGCATAGCTGCCATCATCCTGGATTTTATCGCCACTGCTGTACCTCCTTTTACCAATGCGTGATGAGCTAATTGAATCCGCGAATCATTGCTGTCCCATTAACTTTTACAGTAGAGTCAGTTGATTGCAATCATTTGTTTTGTCATTGATTGGGTCTCCTCGTAGTAACGCCATCAGGTCTCGTTTTTCAAACAGGTTCATCTGTAATAATCGCAATATCTGTTGAGCACTTTTTCGGATTTTCGACTGGAACTTGATATAGGCAAGCAACAAATAAACACACAAAGCAATCCAGATTTGTGTCATCACAGCATTCTTACTGGTACCGACAAATGATTTGATTTTCAGGTTCTGTTTGATCCACTTGAAGAACAACTCAATATCCCAACGAGCCTTATAAATCTGTGCAATGGTTTTGGCAGCCAGCTTGAAATTATTCGTCAGAAAAACATAATGCTTGCTGGTTTCAGGATCGCGGTAACCGATACGACGCAACTTAATTGGACACTTCTTTGCTGTGATTGGCCCGGTAAATTCAATGATTTGATCTGATGTCAGTCCTTTGCTTTTAATCACTGGCTGGCGGGATATCACCCGATAAACTGCATTGGACTTTTGACGTGTAACAAAGAAAATGCCTTTTTTATTCAGTTGATTATACCACTCGTAGTCGTTATAGCCTTTATCGAAGGTCACAATACTGCCTTTTGGAAAATTCATCAGCTTGCCAATATTGACTTCATGCTGGTTGCCTTCGGTGACAGCAAAGAACTCGGGTAAATGACCTGAATGGTTGAGTCCAACATGTAATTTCCTGATTACCCCTGAGGCTCAGCTATTGAGCCTGTGGTGCAAGCATAATGGAACCTACTGAATAAAAGAGGATTTCATCATGCCGAGAAATACCATTCAATTTCAAAAAGGCCTTGGTTTGCACGATTTTCTGGAACAATATGGGACCGAGGATCAGTGTCGACAGGCATTGTATGATTTGCGCTGGCCGACGGGCTATGTCTGCCCTGAGTGCGGCAACACAACAGGCTGTGAACTCAAAAAGCGTCAGATATATCAATGTCACAAGTGCCATCATCAGACTTCCCTGACCGCCGGCAGCATCTTCCATGGCACCAAGCTGCCGCTGAGAACGTGGTTTCTTGCGATCTATCTGTTGACCCAACGCAAGAAAAGTATCTCGGCGCTGCAACTTTCCCGCGAAATCGGGGTGAACTACAATACGGCCTGGCGACTCAAGCATAAGTTGATGCAGGTGATGATGGAACGTGAGCGTGGAAAAAAACTGGCCGGTCGCATCGAATTGGATGATGCTTATCTCGGAGGCGAGCAAGCCGGTAAGCGTGGTCGTGGGTCGCGCAACAAAATCCCTTTCGTAGCTGCTGTTGAGACGACGCGGGACGGCAGGCCCATGAAAATTCAACTGCGTCGTGTAAGGGGCTTCCGCAAACGTGAAATCGCCCGCTACGCCCGCTCCTGCTTGATGCCTGGCAGCGAAGTCTTTACCGATGGGCTTTGGTGCTTTAGTGGCGTGACAACCGCTGATTGCCATCATAACCCCATGGTGACGGGTGGTGGGCGCCAAAGTGTCCAGTATTCGTGCTTCAAATGGGTAAACACGATGTTGGGTAATGTCAAAAACAGTCTGTTGGGTACTTTTCATGCGATTCGAGATAAACATGTGTCGCGTTATCTTGCTGAGTTCGAATATCGGTTTAACCGCCGTTTCGGTTTACCCGCCATGATTGAACGATTGCTTTTTGCCGCTCTTCGCACTCCACCTATGCCATATCGCCTCTTGAGAATGGCTGAGGTTTAGGGGTAATCAGGTGTAATTTTACTGCCGCTTTTGTCGTGCGAAATTCAGCCCATGGAAAAACTGACAGGCATAAATCAATGATACTGGCATCCAGGGAATACAGTGGATTCTTAAAACGAAAATCATGCGATGGTGCTTTTGCCTGGCATCGCGTCAACAGTTTGCTAAACAACTCTTCATAAAGCGTGTAAGGCTTGTCATTGTTGATGCGAGATAAACTCGAACGCCTAATCAAACGACTACCCAGGTGATAAAGACGATGCGCCTGTGCCCCGATATTATCAACCATATCCCGCAAACTGTTTCTACCGGAAAGTTGTCCCATCATCATTGCCACGAACTGGCTCCAGCGGGAGTTTTTACGAAAAGCCCTGCCTGTATGATGTTCTTTTGCCAGTGTTTCAAATTCATGTCTCGAAATCAGTTTCAGCAGTTGCGCAAATACCGTGCTATTATGTGACATGGCCTGGTTATTCCTTTTGATTCAATGATTTGTTTGCGCTTTTATTTTATCAAAATGTGAATAACCTGGGCCTCCTAAATCTCAGTTAATGGGACAGCAGTGATTTTGTGTCTATATTTTAAATTCTTTTCCACCCTCGTCGATGCCGAGGGCTATCAATAATCAGGGTCAGAGAGGAATAGCACTTACTTAAAGTTTGTTAACAGGCCCTAAGACGAATATCAGGATTTTCGTCATTCCGGCGCAGGCCGGAATCCAGGAATACCGTCACCATCAAGCATTCTGGATCCCGGCCTGCGCCGGGATGACGGTGGTTCTTGGCCTATGTAAGCGCCATTCCTCTCTGCGACATTTAATTCCACAAAAAAAGAATCTAGATGCTTTGACCGGTATCAAGCGGCCAGATCCGCTACGGCCAATATCGAGATGTATTGCTACGTTTGAATTCCTTTAACAAACCCTGCCGACAATCAATGCCTGTACAGGTATCGGGCATCCCAAGTCTCAGTCACACTCAAACCTGCAAGGTTTACCGTTGGCGCCACATTCGGCACGCATGACCATCAGTGAATTCTTCACACCGGGCACACGGCATACACTGCGGGTACGCATAGAGAGCTTTGCGCCACTCTGATAACTGCAAGTAATTTTATACAGGCCGTTTTTCTGTGATATCGCAATACTTGTGGGTTGACCCTTTTTGATCTCCGCCGGGGGTACGGCGCAGCTTACGTAGCCCATGAACTCTTTGTCTGAGGATTCCCACAGCGCATTGTACTTGCGACGCTTATACTCTCCGTAGCTGTCGCACAGTTCAGTCTTTTTCTTGGCGTTTGGATCACGCTCAAAGCCACAATGAATTTTGAACATGCGCTTCATGTCATCTTCCGTAGGGCAATCCCCAATCTGCTGCGCCTGAGAGATATCGGGACACTGACTCGAACTGCCGGCCGTGACCGAAGCGGAAAAAGGAAGTGCAATGATGCTGATAACCAGAATTAAAGCGTAACGTTTCATGTATGACTCCGTAGGTGCAAATCAGTAGGATGCAGGACAGATACCCGGATCTTCGGCATCAATCATTTGTGTGCGATTTTGTTATACAGCGAAAGAGATGGCAAAGACATAAGTCAAATTGAGGAGAATTCGCACCTGGGACGATCCGAAAAACAATAAGTTATCGATTCAACCAATAGATAAAGGCTGAGTGATGCGACAGATAGACAGGCGGGCAGCGCGTGACTGCCGGTTGATTGGTGCGACAGCCTCAGGGAGGCGTTCGCTCTGTTTACCGGAAGCGGTTATTGGGCGCCCCCTTTCTTTTATTGCTTGGCGAGGGCCTTCCTGACGAACTGTTTCCAATGCTCCATTCGTTTCTGCAACAGCAACATGCCGTCGAAGTAAGGCACGACTTCATTCTTGCGGATAATCTCCCTGCCCTTGGGCCCTAAGGCGAACTGAATGAAGCGGTCGGACTCACGACTGTTGGGTGAGTGCCTGTTGTGCACCAGATAGAGTGGGCGGTAGAGCAGATAGTTACCCGTGCGGATTTTCTCGAAGCTCGGTTCCTTGCCTTCCAGTTTGAGAATCTTGAAATCCCGTTTGTGCGCACTCGCGATACCGGTGACCGCGATGGCATTTGGATTCTTCTCCACCGTTTTCTCCAAAGGACCGGAAGACGGGAATTCATGCTTACTGATGAAACTGGCCTTCGGATCTTCGAACAGATGCTGACGCAGGGTGTAACCGACGCCGGAGATCTTTCCCTTGCGGATAAGCAGTTCCAATGGCTGATCCGCTCCGCCCAGTTGAGACCAGTTTGTGATCTTGCCCCGGTACAGCTCACGCAGCTGCACCAGACTGATCGAATCGATGGGATTGGAGTTGTGCACCACGACCACCAGCGCGTCCCAGGCCACGGGAATCATATTGGCGCTGGCTTCCACCCGACTTGAATCCAGCTTGAATCGGCAGGCGCCGCCGATATCCGCCTGATTGCCGGTAATGTCGCGGATCCCTTTGGTTGCACCACCGCCTGCGATAGTGATATCTACACCCGTTTCCTCCTTGTAGGCAGCTGCGAGATCGGCCATAAACGCGTTGCGGGTTATACCGCAGCCTACCCAGGAGAGCTCCAGCGCTTGTGTCGTGATGGGTAACAGTGCAAGAAACAGCAGTTTGGATATGAATTGATAGCGCAAAATAACCTTCCTTTTTTGTTGGTCTTGAGCGAGTATACTATAGCCAATTTATTCGATTATTCACCCTACATTAGGAATTTTATTCTTATCCACAGCGAGAAATTGCCATAATTTTGACCGGCCGCTCAATCCCCCGATAAGTTCATCCAAAAAAGGCCTCGATCAATCTGTGAATTTTGACGGTTGTGCCGATAACGGAGAAGTTGCCACGTGTATGGTCAATAATCTGACAGCAACGCCACATTGTGGGAGGATTGATGTTGGATGAAAATGTTGACTAGTCAAGCAAGGAGCCATGAGGCACTATGTTTCGGATAATCTTTATCTTTATTGCGTTGCTCATCCTATTCTCATCCGCCGCATCGGATGATATTTCACAAGAAGATGAGATACTCAGTTCCCGCAGTGAGTCACCCGGCGGAGATTTCGTTCTCTATTCAAGTCAGGGCAAATTCTCATTGAAACAACTCAGAGGGAAAGTGGTACTGCTCTACTTCGGTTATACCAAATGCCCGGATGTCTGCCCCACCTCCCTCGCCATTATCGCCCAGGCCTTGAATGAACTCAGCGAGGATGAGTTGAAATCGGTTCAGGGCGTGTTTATCAGCGTCGATCCCAAACGGGATAATTTTCAAGCACTGCATGAGTATGCCAGTCACTTTCACCCCAACTTGTTGGGTGTCACCGGCAGCGAAAAGGACTTAGCCGAGGTGGCAAAGCGCTATGGCGCACAATACGAGGAAGTTGCACTTGAAGGATCCGACTTCGGTTATGCGGTCAACCACTCATCGGTAACCTACCTGATCACACCAGAGGGTGAATTACGCTTCATGTTTCCTCATCAAACACCCTCTTTCGTTATCCTGGAAGCGGTTCGATATCTACTGGCAGGCAAGTAGAAAACCGTATCACCGGATGTGACGGTAAAGGGGCTTTTTAGATTCGCAAATTATGCTGGCATTAGGGTTACTTAGTTGTCACCAACCCCTTTATTCACATTGATTAACATTTATCAGCACGCCTACTGATAGACTATAATAATCGGACAATACTTTATGGGGGTTTAGCCCCAATATTTCACGCATTAAAAAGGCAAAATCCTGATACTTCGATATAATTCAGTTGCTTACACTGTAATCGAAAGGATTTTGCCTGTGACAAACTGTACCCAGACTGCCTTTGATTTTCCAGCCCTAAAACGCCGTAAGGTTCAAGCCGAGTTTTCCGGTGGCGATATCACCTCGGACGGCGGCGTGTTGCTGCTGCGTGAGATCGACAGGCGTCTGGGATTGCTCGAGGCGGTTGATGCGGTCATCCCCGACCCGCGAGATCCCCGCTATATTGAACACAGCCAGTTGAGCCTGTTGCGCCAGCGAGTCTATGGGCTCTGCCTGGGTTATGAAGATCTGAACGACCATCAGACACTACGCACCGACCCGGCCCTACAGAGCTCGATCGAACGCGAGGAGGTACTGGGCAGCCAGTCGACACTTTGTCGGCTGGAGAACCGGGTCGATCGCCGGGTTGCCGTTGATGTCCACAACCTACTGCTCGAGCAGTTCATTGCCTCATATGATGCACCACCCGATGAGCTGATCCTGGATTTCGACGCCACGGATGATCCGGTGCATGGCCGCCAGGAAGGCCGCTTCTTTCACGGCTACTACGATCACTACTGCTTCCTGCCCCTGTATGTCTTTTGTGGCGATCAACTGCTGGTGAGTTATCTGCGGCCCAGCCGGATCGATGCGCCCAAGCATGCCTGGGCGATTCTGGCGCTGTTGGTCAAACGCCTGCGCCGGGCTTGGCCTGAAGTGCGTATCATCTTTCGGGGCGATAGCGGCTTTTGCCGTCACCACATGCTCAGCTGGTGCGAGCGCAACGCTGTGGGCTATATCGTGGGCATCGCCAAGAATGACGCCTTGCTGCGGTGTATCCGTGAGCCCATGCAGTGGGTTGAGGAACTGGCGAAGCGAACCGGCATGAAGATGCGGGAATTCTTTCAGTTTCACTATGCCGCCAGCACCTGGAAGACGCGTCGCAAGGTGATCGCCAAACTGGAGGTCACCGACAAGGGGCCAAATCCACGCTTCATCGTCACCAACCTGGCCGGCGACAAACAGCGCCTTTACGATGACCTCTACTGCGCCCGTGGTGACATGGAGAACCGAATCAAGGAGCAGCAACTGGGGCTGTTCGCCGATCGCACCAGCGCGCATTACTGGTGGGCCAATCAGTTTCGTCTACTGCTGTCCAGTCTGGCCTATGTGCTGATGGAGGCCATCCGGCGCCTCGCGCTGAAGGGCACGGAACTGGCGCGTGCACAGATGACCACGATCCGGCTCAAACTGTTCAAGATCGGGGCGGTCATCATTCGCAACACGCGACGGATCCGCTTCCTGCTCTCCAGCACCTATCCCTATCAGGCGCTGTTTTTCCAGGTGGCGGCACGACTCAAGCCGGGATAGCCCGACAGAGTGCTGCCCCGGCACGTTGATCAACAATGGGGGTAAGGGGGAGTCTGCCCGGAGGGTGGAAAATCAGGGCTTGATAGAGGTTTGGTTCCCAGTGAGGGCAAACCATCCAAGCTTGGCCATATCACCGGCTAAATTTAAAAACGGATGAAACATGCGGGTTAGGGATGGCTAATCAAATACCGTATTCCGAACCCGAACGGCGCATCGAGCAGCGCAGAAGGATTGCTGATCGCCGTGAGTTGATAAGATTCGAACCCGACAAAGAGCCTCGTCGAAGAGGACATGGACGCCGCAAAGGTGAGATAAATGACCCCTGGAATCGGCTGGATAGAGACTGTAAATAATTCTGTGTAACTGCCAAGTTCAAATGTAATCCTACAGACCCCACCTCGCGATGTCGCCCTTTCCCTTCTTCTAACACCACATTCAACAGCTTGTCCGCTGTAATGTTTTGTTAGAAGCTTTTACGCGCATTCAAACCACTCCAATGGATGTGGTAATGTCATGGCAGAATATTCAATGTGAATAATCCTTCTATGGTCTGGGTGGACTGCCTTCCGAGATGAGTGGAATAGCAGAGGATTCATCAGCAGAACGTCACCTGGATTAGCTCCACACTCAACCACAGTAGAATTACTAACTATTTTTACTATTTCACTAGATTTGACTCTTCCATCTCTGTGTGTACCTGGTACAACTCGTAGAGTACCTGTTTCAGTATTTGCTTTATCAAGATGAATTCTTAATGTTAAAGTATTAGCTAAATATTTAGCAGGAGGCTCAACATGGACCACACCTTGTTTTTCGGTCCAAGGGCCAAAGCCACTGATTTTATGTTTAGTTTTTAGTGCTATGGATGTATCTTGATGCCAAGCTACATTCCAGTTTGCACCTTCTATTTTATCAAAGGACACTGACCTAACTGGGCGTGCATTATTTCCCAATATTTTTTTTGCTATATCTAATAATGGGGAAGATGACGCCATTCTTTTGATGTATGGCACTTTATTCATCAAATCTCTTATCCCATAATTATTTGGTTTTCCCTCAAAATTAGACAGTTCATTCAGCAGAGTGATTACGTTTTCATCACTAAATGCACCCTGAATCATATAGTATCCGTCTCTACTATATTCTTGTTTCATGTTTTTTCTCTTTTGCTTCTAACTATGTGTGGGAGAATGGGATATGAATTGAACAACCTCCCTGTTTAATTAATTTTCTACACTAATTTTCATCAGCTTGCCAGTCATTATCCCGTGACATACTCATCCAGTCGGGAAATGGCCATCGCGGGTTTTCGGGCAAGTCGCCTCCTATCACGCGATTCAGTAATTTTTTAAGTCTTAGCCCGCATGTTTCATCCGTTTTTAAATTTAGCCGGTGATATGGCCAAGCTTGGATGGTTTGCCCTCACTGGGAACCAAACCTCTATCAAGCCCTGATTTTCCACCCTCCGGGCAGACTCCCCCTTACCCCCATTGTTGATCAACGTGCCGGGGCAGCACTCTGCCGGGCTATCCCGGCTTGAGTCGTGCCGCCACCTGGAAAAACAGCGCCTGATAGGGATAGGTGCTGGAGAGCAGGAAGCGGATCCGTCGCGTGTTGCGAATGATGACCGCCCCGATCTTGAACAGTTTGAGCCGGATCGTGGTCATCTGTGCACGCGCCAGTTCCGTGCCCTTCAGCGCGAGGCGCCGGATGGCCTCCATCAGCACATAGGCCAGACTGGACAGCAGTAGACGAAACTGATTGGCCCACCAGTAATGCGCGCTGGTGCGATCGGCGAACAGCCCCAGTTGCTGCTCCTTGATTCGGTTCTCCATGTCACCACGGGCGCAGTAGAGGTCATCGTAAAGGCGCTGTTTGTCGCCGGCCAGGTTGGTGACGATGAAGCGTGGATTTGGCCCCTTGTCGGTGACCTCCAGTTTGGCGATCACCTTGCGACGCGTCTTCCAGGTGCTGGCGGCATAGTGAAACTGAAAGAATTCCCGCATCTTCATGCCGGTTCGCTTCGCCAGTTCCTCAACCCACTGCATGGGCTCACGGATACACCGCAGCAAGGCGTCATTCTTGGCGATGCCCACGATATAGCCCACAGCGTTGCGCTCGCACCAGCTGAGCATGTGGTGACGGCAAAAGCCGCTATCGCCCCGAAAGATGATACGCACTTCAGGCCAAGCCCGGCGCAGGCGTTTGACCAACAGCGCCAGAATCGCCCAGGCATGCTTGAGCGCATCGATCCGGCTGGGCCGCAGATAACTCACCAGCAGTTGATCGCCACAAAAGACATACAGGGGCAGGAAGCAGTAGTGATCGTAGTAGCCGTGAAAGAAGCGGCCTTCCTGGCGGCCATGCACCGGATCATCCGTGGCGTCGAAATCCAGGATCAGCTCATCGGGTGGTGCATCATATGAGGCAATGAACTGCTCGAGCAGTAGGTTGTGGACATCAACGGCAACCCGGCGATCGACCCGGTTCTCCAGCCGACAAAGTGTCGACTGGCTGCCCAGTACCTCCTCGCGTTCGATCGAGCTCTGTAGGGCCGGGTCGGTGCGTAGTGTCTGATGGTCGTTCAGATCTTCATAACCCAGGCAGAGCCCATAGACTCGCTGGCGCAACAGGCTCAACTGGCTGTGTTCAATATAGCGGGGATCTCGCGGGTCGGGGATGACCGCATCAACCGCCTCGAGCAATCCCAGACGCCTGTCGATCTCACGCAGCAGCAACACGCCGCCGTCCGAGGTGATATCGCCACCGGAAAACTCGGCTTGAACCTTACGGCGTTTTAGGGCTGGAAAATCAAAGGCAGTCTGGGTGCAGTTTGTCACAGGCAAAATCCTTTCGATTACAGTGTAAGCAACTGAATTATATCGAAGTATCAGGATTTTGCCTTTTTAATGCGTGAAATATTGGGGTTAGCCGGAATGAAAATACTCCTCATTCTTATGGAGTATTTGAGGCTCAACAGGGTGATGTCAGGCGACAACGTTGTCCTCTGAATATAGTCATGAGGTAGAAATATGCATGCCCGCATGCAGCAACTGGGAGGCTTCCCGGATATAATTGTCACGCCGGCCGGATATTACGACCGCTGCCTCGCCACTTCCCTTTTAATCTCCGGCAACCCAAACGAAAGCAGGGCCGCCGCAAGCACAAACCCCGCCGACCACCAGAGGCAGCCGGTGAGTCCGTGATGTTGATAGATCAGCCCCGAGAGCACCGTCCCCAGAAGCCGTCCGCCGGCATTGGCCATGTAGTAGAAGCCCACGTTCATCGCCACTTTTTCGTGATCGGAGTAGGCCAGGATCAGGTAGGAGTGGACGGCGGAGTTGACGGCGAAGACCGCGCCGAAGAGGATCAGGCCGATCACCAGCACATAGTCGGCGGGCCAGCCCATGTTCAGTCCGGCGGCGATGGCGATGGGGAACAGGGCCAGCAGGAAGGCCCACAGCCTTGCCGTGCCGCCGCCGGGGCCCTGGCCGTGGTGGCTGCGTTTGACCAGCCTGGGCACGCTGGCCTGGACGATGCCGTAGCCGATGATCCAGAGCGCCATGTAACCGCCCACCTGGGTGAACGTCCAGCCGAGCACTTGGTAGAGAAAGACCGGCAGGCCCACCACGAACCAGACATCGCGGGAGCCGAAGAGGAAGAAGCGCGCCGCCGAGAGCCAGTTGATGGCGGCGATGTTGGAGAAGACCTGGGTGAATTTCGGCTTCGACTTCATCTTGCCGAGACCGCTGGGCAGGAGAAAGGCGGTGACGATCAGGACCAGCAGCAGCATCGCCGCCAGTATCGCCAATGCGCCGCGGAAGCCGACCAGCTCCAGCAGTGCGGCGCCGATGAAGTAACCGCCGCCCTTGAGGGCGTTCTTGGAGCCGGTGAGCAGCGCCACCCACTTGAACAGCTTGGTCTCGCTGCCGTCCTTCACCATGGTCTTCACCGACGCCTTCGCCGACATCTTGTTCAGGTCCTTGGCGATGCCCGAGAGGGCCTGGGCGAACATCACGTAGGGCACCGAGAGCCAGGGATCGGGCACGGTGAGCAGCAATAACGCCACCACCTGCAGCCCCATGCCGATGTGCATGGTCAGGTTGAGGCCGATACGCGCGCCCAGCCAGCCGCCGACCAGGTTGGTGACGATGCCGAAGAACTCGTAGAAGAGAAACAGCATCGCCACTTCGAAGGGGGAGTAGCCCAGCAGGTGGAAGTAGAGCACCACCAGCATGCGGATGGCGCCGTCGGTGACGGTGAAGGCCCAGTAACCGCCGGTGACGACCAGGTAGTTGCGCAGCCCCTGCTCCATCAAAGGAGGCCCACCACCTTGCGCGTCAGGTCGACCAGCCGATTGACATAGCCCCACTCGTTGTCATACCAGGCGTAGATCTTCACCAGGGAGCCGTCGACCACCATGGTGGAGGGGGCATCGACCACGGATGAACGCGCCTCGTTGACATAATCGACGGAGACGAGTGGCCGCTCCTCGTAACCGAGGATACCCTTCAGCTCCCCTTCCGCCGCCGCTTTGAAATACCCGTTGATCTCCTCCGCCGTGACATCGCGGGCGGCATGGAAGACGAAATCGGTGAGGGAGCCGTTGAGCAGCGGCACCCGCACCGCATGACCGTTCAGTTTGCCCTCGAGCTCGGGAAATATCTTGGTGATCGCCTTCGCCGAGCCGGTGGTGGTGGGGATCAGGGACTGACCGCAGGCGCGGGCGCGGCGCAGGTCCTTGTGCCCTTTGTCGACGATGATCTGGGTGTTGGTGATGTCGTGGATGGTGGTCATGCAGCCCTGCTCGATCCCGACCTTTTCATGCATCACCTTGACCACCGGCGCCAGACAGTTGGTGGTGCAGGACGCGGCGGTGATCAAGTGGTGCCTGTCCGGCTCGTAACGATCGTCGTTGATGCCGTAGACGATGTTCAGCGCCCCTTCGGTGGGCGCGGCGACGATGACCTTTTTCACGCCCTGGTCGAAATAGGCCTGCAACGTCTCGGGGCGCTTGTGGTGTTTGCCGGTGGCCTCGATGACGATGTCGCAATCTGACCAGTCGGCAGTGGCGATCTCCGGGTTCGCGCTGTAAGCGAGCCGCTCCTGCCCCACGACAACGTCTCCCCCTTGGGCCGTGCACGCCACATCCCAGGTGCCATGCACCGAATCGAACTGCAGCAGATGGGCCGAGCAGGCCGCATCGCCGGCGATCTCGTTGACGCGCACGAACGCCAGCGAATCCTCACCCCAGCCGGCGCGCAACGCGAGGCGCCCCATGCGGCCAAAACCGTTTATTCCAATCTTCGCTTTCAGATGATCAATATAAGCCTCATCAAGCAGACTATGCAATCAGAATCCTATCTCTAACATCGGCTTAGGGCCTGTCAACACTGATTACCGCGAATCGACGCCAAAAAGATTTAGGCGACATGCCCTCATGGATCCTGCGCAACAGGCCCTGGAGGGATTGCGTATTGGATGATTTAAATCGTCACTTACGGATTTGCGTTTGTTTGTGATGACTTGCGGCCTTGGCGCCCGATGGCCCAGGTGCCGTCGCCATCCTCCGCGGCCGAATGTTGCACATTGACATACAAGGTGTCGGGATCTTCGGGACTGAAGTAGATACCCGTGCCCTCCGCATCGGGGTCGGTCAGGGAAGCAAACAGGGTGACGGATCGGGATGCCCCGAACTCATTGGTCACTTGGCTGGCGAACCAGATATCCGATGGATTGTTGTCCTCGATCATCACAAGGTCGCCGTTCGGCGCTTCAGCAAGGTTGTCCACGCTGTCGAAACCCGAACGGTGTCCCTCCTCGCCCGGCCTGCCGATCTCCACCGGCGCATTCACCCCCGGCTTGACGAAATTGCTCACCTGCATGGTGCGAAGATCGATGGCGATAACGCGACCTTCGTAAAGTTCCGAGGTAAAAACGAGCCGACCGCGCCTATCGGCTTTCGTATCTCTGGGCCCCTCGGTGATGGCGACATAGAGGGTATCCCCGATGATCTCCAGGTCCTCGGGGCGCTGGTAGCTCTGACCTCCCGCGGCGCTGCCCGATTCCCTGGCTTTCAGGGGATCGATGGGGCCAACCCACTCGCCAAGTCCCACACCATCCATGCCGTTCACCTTCAAGGCATAGAGTGAACCGGCCTTGAGATCACCCGCAACATCGGGCACGAACCTGTAGACACCTCCGCCGCAGGGCGTGACACCGCTGCAACCTGAGGTACGGCCACGATACTCATCCACCAGATAGACATTGCCGTCGCGGTCCAGGTCTATGCCTTCATGGGCAAGACGACCTAGAAGGGGTCTGTCCACAACCTTTCCGGCCGTTGTCAGGTCATCCTCCAGAAAGAGTTCGAACAGGCGGCCGCCGGTAACCTCTTCGGCAAACAGGATGGTGCCCCAGGGAGTCCAGCGGATACCGTCGAGGGCGTCATAGTCGGGGGACTGTGCCAGGATGCGGGTCTCGCCGCTCTTGAGATCGACCACACTGACGGTGCCGCCTTCCGGCTGGTTGTTCGGGCTGCGCAGTTCATGGGTTCGGTAGAGATAACCTCCTTTCTCAGGTCCGGTCTCATTCACCGTATTCATGTCATGCCAGTCATTGCGGCCGCCATCGTAGATATTCAGGTCGGTCTCATCGGAGACCACCCACTGTTTAAAGCCCTTTGGCACTTTCCAGGGAGAAGCCGCTATCCAATCGGCGGAATTGGCGGAGGTGTCGAGGGGGATGAAATTGAAGCCATCAATCCCATCCGGCTCGGCCAAACCGGAAAACGACAGGGCGGCGAGTGCAACAGCCAACATTTCACATCGGTACATATTGGATAATCCTAACCTGATATTGAGGATACCTGGAACAAGTCGTTGGTCTATACAACAGCACATCGCCCATTTTGAATCCATCTGAATCTGATAAGGCTGTGTTTCACGACACAACTGCTACGATTATATTTTTAATGAGCAAAATATACCGGTTTTTATAAAAGCAACAACACATTGAAGACCCTTACGACAAAACAGGTAGCCGGTGAGCTATCCGGCGCATTCGCCGATCTTGGCACTTTCCTGCCCATTGTAATCGCCGTGCTCACGCTGCACCTGATGGATCCGTCAGGATTGTTCATAGGCTTCGGTCTGTTTGCCCTGGCGGCCGCCGCGATCTACCGTCGTCCTATCCCCGCACAACCGATGAAAGCGGTGGCGGCCGTTGTCATCGCAGACAACCTCACAGCCGGCGCCATCGCCGTCACCGGCCTGCTTCTGGGTGCGACTGTTCTGCTGTTGACGGTCACGGGACTCGTCTCGCGTATCGGTAAAATGATACCTCAACCGGTACTCACCGGAATTCAATTGGGTGTCGGTTTGATCCTTGCCTGGGCCGGGGCGAGGTTGATACTGCAGGAGCCCATGACCGGCCTGATGTCACTGATTCTTTTACTCCTGCTGCTGCCGACACGTTTCAAACCCGTTGCCGCCATCCTGGTCATTCTAGGCAGCGCCATCTGGAGCGGCATTGACCGGCCCGGCCAGGTGCAGGATATCGCCATCGGTTTTTATCCGCCCCAGTGGGTCAGCATCGACTGGTCCGATGCCTGGACATCGGCTGAAACGATTCTGCTGCCACAGCTCGCCCTGACCCTGACCAACGCAATGATCGTAACCGCGGCTATCGCAAGACATCTTTTTGAGGATCAAGCGCCACCGATCACCCCCCAGCGGCTTGGCATGAGCACCGGTGTGCTCAATCTGCTTCTGGCCCCGCTGGGCGCCTTTCCCATGTGCCATGGCGCGGGGGGCCTGGTGGTGCAGCACAGGTTCGGCGCCCGCACCGGCCTGGCGCCGGCAATATTCGGTATCACCTGTCTCTCCATCGGCCTGCTGTTGGGGCCGAACGCCCTGCAACTGCTGCTGTTGATTCCCCTTGCTGCGGTTGGCGCACTGCTGGTTTTCGCCGGATTGGATCTTGCAATGAGCAAAGAGCTGACACGAGGTTCTCGGGAGAACCTGCCGGTTATCGTTATCACCGGGCTGGTCTGCCTGCTGCTGAATGTTGCCCTGGGGTTGTTGGTAGGGATTGCGATTGAATATCTACGAAGACGTAACAGGGAAAAGGCTCTGCCTTAAGAGATGAGCCGCAAACCGCAAACCCTATTCACTTCACCGTAATGGTGATTTTTTCGGAAAGGATGGGCGGATCGAACGGGATATGATCCTTGTCGCCCAACATCAACTGCAGGGTATGGCTACCTTTGGCAAGGTCGAGTGTGACCTCTGTCTGGCCGCCTCCGAAATGGCGATGGTTCTCATCCGACGGCAAGGGTTTGTCCATGGCCGGCATCGCTTTCACATCGATCAGCAGATGATGATGACCGGTCTTCTCGCGCGCGATACCCGCGGGCGCGACACCCATGCCCTTCAATCCAAAACGCACAGTGACCGGGCCGTTCACCTGCTCACCGTTGGCCGGCGAGATGATATACAGCTTGACACCGTCAGGCGCCGGTGTGCCGGCAATGATCTGCGGCGCATAGAGCGCAAGCCACAGCATGGCGATAAAACATTTATTGATACGAGAGGACATGATGACCTCCAGGAGATTGCTGGATTTTTAATTTATCCTGATTACCCCTAAACCTCAGCCATTCTCAAGAGGCGATATGGCATAGGTGGAGTGCGAAGAGCGGCAAAAAGCAATCGTTCAATCATGGCGGGTAAATCGAAACGGCGGTTAAACCGATATTCGAACTCAGCAAGATAACGCGACACATGTTTATCTCGAATCGCATGAAAAGTACCCAACAGACTGTTTTTGACATTACCCAACATCGTGGTTACCCATTTGAAGCACGAATACTGGACACTTTGGCGCCCACCACCCGTCACCATGGGGTTATGATGGCAATCAGCGGTTGTCACGCCACTAAAGCACCAAAGCCCATCGGTAAAGACTTCGCTGCCAGGCATCAAGCAGGAGCGGGCGTAGCGGGCGATTTCACGTTTGCGGAAGCCCCTTACACGACGCAGTTGAATTTTCATGGGCCTGCCGTCCCGCGTCGTCTCAACAGCAGCTACGAAAGGGATTTTGTTGCGCGACCCACGACCACGCTTACCGGCTTGCTCGCCTCCGAGATAAGCATCATCCAATTCGATGCGACCGGCCAGTTTTTTTCCACGCTCACGTTCCATCATCACCTGCATCAACTTATGCTTGAGTCGCCAGGCCGTATTGTAGTTCACCCCGATTTCGCGGGAAAGTTGCAGCGCCGAGATACTTTTCTTGCGTTGGGTCAACAGATAGATCGCAAGAAACCACGTTCTCAGCGGCAGCTTGGTGCCATGGAAGATGCTGCCGGCGGTCAGGGAAGTCTGATGATGGCACTTGTGACATTGATATATCTGACGCTTTTTGAGTTCACAGCCTGTTGTGTTGCCGCACTCAGGGCAGACATAGCCCGTCGGCCAGCGCAAATCATACAATGCCTGTCGACACTGATCCTCGGTCCCATATTGTTCCAGAAAATCGTGCAAACCAAGACCTTTTTGAAATTGAATAGTATTTCTCGGCATGATGAAATCCTCTTTTATTCAGTAGGTTCCATCATGCTTGCACCACAGGCTCAATAGCTGAGCCTCATGAGTAATCAGGTAATTTATTGACCGGAAGCCCTCGTCGGTTTCGACGCAGACAGCCCAGTGGCTCCCTTGTGACCTAAGACAATTCAAGTACAGCATATGTTGAACATCTATAACCCTTTAAAAAAGGGCAATTCATGGGCGGAAACCACTGTAGAAGATTGGCTGAAACAGTCCGCAAATGAACACGGACAAACGCAATTCAAGAAAACTGTCTGGTTACCGTGATCCGCTGCGGAGATTCATACTTTGTCCTGTTGTTGTACTGATATACGCATTCCCACGCGGGAGGGTGGCAATGAGATAACTTAAAAAAGCATTCTCTTGTATTTGCGTTTATTCGCGTTCATTTGCGGACTTCTGTTTTCTCTCGGACGAAGCCGTCAAATGATCCGCGACCAATTCGGTCAGGCTGATCACTTCGGTATCCATATCGTTGTGTTCTATGCCCTCCTCCAGGATGATGCGGCAATTGGCGCATGCCGTGACAATGGTATTAACCCCGGTCTCCCGCAGCTGTTTTTTCTTGCGGTCGAACACATGCAGCCGTAACGGCTCGGCGCGTTCGTTCGCACTCACGCCACCGCCTCCGCCGCAGCACCAGTTCATTGCCCCATGGTCTTTCATTTCGACGAAATTTTCCGCCACGCTGTTGAGCAATTCACGGGGCTGCTGCACCACGCCACCGCGCCGAACGATCTGGCAGGGATCGTGTAGCGTCATCGGCGTGCTGTCCTTGTATTCCAGTTGCAGACGCCCTTCGGCTTTCAGCTGCTCCAGCAGTTCCAGAATATGGATCACCTCGAAGGGATAGTGGCGGCCGACCAGGTTCGGCCCCTCCCAACGTATTGCGGTATAGGCATGCCCGCACTCCGGGCTGATCACATAATTGACAGCCAGCTCTTCCGCCGCGATCACTACCCGGTTGACCAGTTCCGCGGCCGCCTCTTTGTTGCCGATCTGGATTCCGCTGTTGGTGGCCTCGAATGCCTTGCTGCTGATGGTCCAGGAGACCCCCGCCGCATCGAAGATACGCGCAATGCTCTCGATGTACTCCGGGAAATTGACTATCTCCATCGAGGAGAAGAGGGTCATATAGTCAGCTCCCTTTTTGTCTATCGGAATCTGCAGTCCGGTATCCTTCTCCACATGCGCCAGAGCGGCCTTGAGTGTCTTGAGAGTGACGCCCATGGGGCTGCCGATCTTCAACGCCCGCCGGGTCGCCTCCTTCATGCCGTCGGGCGCATAACCGGCAACCGAAAAGCCCTCCCGCTGTTTTCTGATCATGTAGGTGATGTCGTTGCCCACCGGACAGACCATGGAGCAACGTCCGCACAGGGTGCAGCTGTCATAGACCAGCGTCTCCCAATCGGCAAAGTCCTGCTCGGTCAGGGATTCACTCAATCCGAAGATTGATCCCAACTTGCCCCAGAAGGTATGCTCCCGCCGCCACAGCTTCTTCATCGGTTCCACCTTGTAGATCGGTGTGTAGCGGGGATCTTGCGTCTCTGTATAGAAGAGACAGGCCTCGGCGCAGAGTCCGCAGTGGACACAACTGGAGAAGTAGGATGAGATCCTTGCGTCTATCTGCTGGCGTAGCGCTTCGACACCCAGATCGAACTGTACATTCATAGCACCCCCCTAATCCGCATCTATAACACCCGATTATAGCGGGTGGGTCCAAGGATGTGAGAAATGCGGGCTACGCGTTGACACCTTTGCGCCCCATGGTTGCGCCGGTATAACCGCGACTCAAGATAAAGGTGAAAGTATGCATCAGCTTGCTGAAGGGAAAGTAGATCAGCAGCAATTCAGCCAGCAGCAGATGGATGAGGCGCAGGCTTTCGAATGATTGCGCCAATGCCAGACAGCCGGTCAGCATGACCAAAAAAACCAACAGGCTGCCCAAGTGGTCATCCAGGTCGGAGAGCAGGCGGGTCACCGGACTGAGCAGACGATGTATCCACAACAACAGCAGGCCCAGAAAAGCCAGTTCGGCGGAAAGGATGAAGGCCCAGTGGGGTATAGCGGTCCAGCCGAGACCGGTGATCCGCTCGGCGATGAAATCGATATGGGGCTGGGCGAAGAAGAGCAGCACGAAGAGTCCGATATGGAACAGATAACCGGCGACCAGCAGGAGCCGTCCACGGGTGGCTGCACTGCGTTCATACACAGAGCGGCTGAAGACAGTGCGAATGGCGCCAGTGGAAGCACTTCCCCTGGGGGTGGCCAGGTCTTTTCTGTTGCCCGCCATGAGTATCGTTACGATACGCCAGGTGACGCCTATCAAAAAGACGCTCAGGGAGAAGATCCACAGGGGGCCGTCGATGAACTGTGCGATCACTTGCCGGCCTCCCGTAACTCTCTGCCAAGGGATTCGTTCATATCGGGATCGCTGAATCGATTCACCTCTTCATTGGCGATCGCTTCACCCCGTTTTTCCATCTGTGTCGCCCACAGATCGTGATGCTCCTTGGCCCAGTTAAGATCGCAGTAACCGGTCGTCATACCGTCGATGGCGCCCTCCATGCCGATGCTGCCGATATAGATGTGGCCGAGGATCACACCGATCATGAGTATCGCGCCGATGGCGTGACCCACATGGGCCAGCTCCATCCACACCCGGCTCTGACCGAAAACGGGAAATATCAATACCAGCCCGGAGACGACGATCACCGAGCCCACGAGCACCAGCATCCAGAACATGCTCTTCTCGCCCATATTGAAGAAGTTGGACGGAACATGTTTCTTACCGATGATGCCTCCACCCCGTAACAGCCAACTCATATCCCCCTTCTGGTAGATATTGCGCCGGACGAATTTCACAAACACCAGGATCAGCGCAACCATAAACAGCGGCCCCATCAGGTTGTGACCCTCCTTACTGGCCGATGCAATGATCGAGAAGACCTCCTTGCCGAAGATGGGTATCAACAGCGGGCGGCCGAATAATATGATCAGGCCGGTGATGGCGAGAAACAGGAAAATCGAAGCCATGAACCAGTGGATCAATCGCTCATAGCTGGTGTAACGGGGAAGCTTCCTGTCCGATGCCCCGCCGACGATCTTCACCTTGCCGCGTACCATGTAGAAAACCGCCAGGCCGGCAACGATACCCAGCAGCAGGTAACCACCGATGGGAATCAACTGCTGCATGCGGAATTTACGCCACTTATCGCCATTGGCATTGATCAGCACACCCGAATCCACTCCCTTCACCTGGGTGGTGCCTGATATGGGCATATCACGCTGACGCACGTCCCGCCACAATTCCGCGGCAGGATTGAGCACCATCGTCGATGGCATGCCTTTCGGCTGCTTGGTATCAGCAAAAGTCTCCAATGGCAGAAGAAGCAACCACAGCAGCCACAGGAAACCCCCTGTTTTGAGGCCAAGGCCGGCCTGAGAAAGGTTGCTTACCCTGTACATGGAACGTCAGCTCTCCCTTTAGCCCGCAATCACTCTTTAGCACTGCTCTTGCCGGCGGCACTGTAAGGTGCGCGGAACGAGGCATCGCGATAGGAGACACCCCGCGCCATCACACTCGCGCTGCGATTGATGATGCGTTTGCGATAGATCTCGGAGATGGTATCCGAATCCCCCGCCAGCAACGCTTTGGTGGAGCACATCTCAGCACATAGCGGCAGCTTGCCTTCGGCCAGTCGGTTGGAACCGTACTTGCGATGCTCTTCGGAGCTGTTGTCGGCCTCCGGCCCACCGGCGCAGAAGGTACATTTATCCATCTTGCCTCGCGTGGCGAAGGCGCCGTCCTCGGGAAACTGCGGTGCGCCGAAGGGGCAGGCATAGAAACAGTAACCGCAACCGATGCAGATATCCTTGTCATGCAGAACAACGCCGTCTTGGGTGGTATAGAAGCAGTCCACCGGGCAGACCGTGGCGCAAGGCGCATCCGAACAGTGCATGCAGGCCACCGAGAGGGAGCGCTCACCCTCGTCGCCGTCATTGATGGTCACCACCCTGCGGCGGTTCACCCCCCATGGAACCTCGTTCTCGTTCTTACAGGCGGTTACGCATGCATTGCACTCGATACAACGTTCCGGATCACAATAAAATTTCATTCGTGCCATGTTAGTGTCCTCTGTTTAAAACCCGGTTATGCCTTGCTGATGCGACAGAGACTGCATTTTGTCTCCTGCATCTGCGTGACCGAGTCATAGCCATAGGTCATGGCCGTGTTACAGGCTTCGCCCAGAACGTATGGGTCCGCGCCCTCGGGATATTTGCTGCGCAGATCCTTACCCAAAAAATGGCCGCCGAAGTGGAACGGCATGAAGGCCACACCGGCCGCCACCCGCCGCGTCACCAGCGCCTTGACTTTGATGCGTGCGCCCTCGGCGCCCTCGACCCAGACATCTTCGCCATCCCTGACGCCGGCATTGTTCGCGTCGCGCGGATGCATCTCGACGAACATATCCTGCTGCAGCTCCGCCAACCAGGGATTGGAGCGGGACTCGTCGCCACCGCCTTCATACTCGACCAGACGACCTGAGGTGAGGATGATGGGATAATCCTTGGAATAGTCCTTGGCCTGAATCGAGCCGTAGCGGGTCGGCAGGCGATAGAAGGATTTGCGATCTTCGTAGGTGGGGTACTTCTCCACCAGATCACGCCGGTTGGTATAAAGGGGCTCACGATGGACCGGCACCTTATCGGGGAAGGTCCAGACCACAGCCCGGGCCTTGGCATTGCCGAAGGGTGCGCAGCCATGCTTGATGGCGACACGCTGGATGCCGCCGGAACGGTCTGTCTTCCAGTTATTGCCCTCCGCCAGTTTTTTCTCCTCCGGGGTCAAGTCATCCCACCAACCCAGTTTTTTCAACAGATCGGCGGTGAACTCCGGATGACCGTTCTTGATCTCGTTGCCGACCGGGTAGGAGCCCTCCGCCAGCAGATTTTCACCATTGCGCTCGACACCGAAACGGGCACGGAAGTTGAGCCCCCCCTTGGCCACCGGCTTGCTGGTGTCGTAGAGATTCGGCGTGCCGGGATGGCCCATATCCGCGGTGCCCCAGCAGGGCCAGGGCAGACCGTAGTATTCACCATCGCAGGGACCGCCCTCCGCCAACAGACTGGTATAGTCGAAGGTTCCCCAGTTCTGTTGCTGCTTTTTCATTCGCTCGGGACTCTGGCCGGTATAGCCGATGGTCCACATGCCCTTGTTGAATTCGCGTGTGATATCCTCGATCAAGGGTTCGTCGTTCTCGACCTTGATGTTCTTGAAGAATTCATCGGCGAAACCGAGCTTGTTGGCCAGGCGATACATGATGGTGTGGTCCGGCAGGCATTCGAACATCGGCTCAATGACCTTGTCCCGCCACTGCAGTGAGCGGTTTGAGGCGGTAACCGAACCATAGGTCTCGAACTGGGTGGCGGCGGGCAGCAGATAGACACCGTCGGTCCTGTCATGCATGACCGCCGAGACAGTCGGATAGGGATCGATGATCACCATCATATCCAGCTTCTCCATGGCCTTCTTCATCTCCATGCCACGGGTCTGGCTGTTGGGCGCATGCCCCCATAACACCATCACCCGCACATTGTCCTTCTGTGCAATGTTCGCCTTCTCTTCCAGTACACCGTCTATCCAGCGGGAGACGGGGATACCCTTGGTATTCATCACCATCGCATCCTTGCCTTTGGCTTTCTCATAGCTGGCCTGTTCGAAGCGGCCGGCGAGCCAATCGTAATCCACGTCCCAGACTTTGGCCCAATGCCCCCAGGCCCCCTTCGACAGACCGTAATAGCCCGGCAGGGTGTGGGAAAGAACACCGAAGTCGGTGGCGCCCTGCACATTGTCGTGGCCACGGAAGATGTTGGTCCCGCCGCCTGCGGTGCCCATGTTGCCCAGGGCCAGCTGGAAGACGCAGTAGGCGCGGGTATTGTTGTTGCCGATGGTATGCTGGGTGCCCCCCATGCACCATATGAAAGTGCCGGGGCGGTTGTCCGCCATAGTCTTGGCCGCTGCATAGACCTGATTCTCGGGGACACCGGAGACACGTTCCACCTCTTCAGGCGTCCATTTGGCGATCTCCTTCTTCACCTCCTCCAGACCGTAAACCCGTTGACGGATGAACTCCTTGTCCTCCCAGCCGTTTTTGAAGATATGCCAGAGCATGCCCCAGACAACGGGCACATCCGTACCGGGACGAAGCCGCAGAAATTGGTTGGCATGGGCTGCCGTACGGGTAAAACGAGGATCGATAACGATCAACTGGGCATTGTTCTGCTCCTCGGCCTTGAACACATGCTGCAGCGAGACCGGGTGGGCCTCCGCCGGATTGCCGCCGATGATCAGAATCGACTTGGAGTTATGGATGTCGTTATAGGAGTTGGTCATGGCGCCGTAGCCCCAGGTGTTGGCGACACCGGCTACCGTGGTGGAGTGACAGATACGGGCCTGATGGTCCACATTGTTGGTACCCCAGAAGGCCGCAAACTTGCGGAACAAATATGCCTGTTCGTTATTGTGCTTGGCCGATCCCAGCCAGTAGACCGAATCGGGGCTCGACTGTTCGCGCACCTCGAGCATCTTGTCGCCGATCTCGTTGATCGCCTGCTCCCAGGAGATGCGTTTCCATTTGCCATCCACCAGCTTGGTGGGATATTTCAGCCGTCTTTCACCATGCCCGTGTTCACGCACCGATGCGCCCTTGGCGCAGTGGGCGCCCAGATTGAAGGGATGATCGAAGGCGGGCTCCTGGCCGGTCCAGACACCGTTCTGTACCTCGGCGATAATGCCGCAGCCGACCGAACAGTGGGTACAGATGGTCTTTATCTGCTCTACCTGGCCCTTTTCGGTAGTTGCCGCCTCGGCCTTTTTCATCATGCCCGGGGCAAACCCGGTGGCCAATGCGGCGCCGCCTGCCATCAGGCTGGAGTTACGCAGAAAGTCGCGACGGCTCATGGTCTGACCGGTGGATGATCTCTCGGGTACAACCGACTCACTACTGCTGTCGTTCACCAGATCGGAGGTTTTATGCAGTTTCATTCAGGTATCCTCGAAATACTCAACTCACGGTGGACTTGTAATAGGCCGCGATATGGGGTGTCAGACGGTAGCCCTTCTTTGTCTTGGCCGACTCGCTTGAAGATTCATCCGTGGAGGCTGTTGTCAGACCGGGCAGGCTGGCCGCGACGGCGACGCCGACACCGGCACTCGCGGTGCCGCGCAGAAACGCCCTGCGTTTCGGATCCGGTTTCTGCTTAAGCTGTTTTTTCATGAAATCATCCTCCACTCGGATTCACAGTTCAGTCATGTAACAATCGGTCAGGCCACACACATAGAGCGCTACACGGGCATACTCAGGTAACGTTTCTCCATCGCTGCGAATGTGGCGCCGAAGCGCCCCACCGCACGATAGAAGACAGCAGCTTTCGCCTCACTCAAATCAGCGAAAAAATGCTCCAGCCAACCAGCCATATGTGATTCGAAGAAGTGTGATTGCTGATGGAAACCGACGCCTTCGCCGATCATCATCGCCATCACTTCGCACAGTGCGGCGACATGATCCTCCGGTTCAGTGACGCCGTCCTGGCGTTGAAATCCCAACATCGCCAGATCGTCCCGCAGCCTGCCCAGGGGTTTTTCCATCAGGAACCCCGTGAGATACCAGGAACCATAGGGCACCAGCTCACCGCGACCCATGCCGATGAACAGATCGTGAAACTCCAGCTCCACCGCTTGCGGCCGCGAATCCGATGCGGACAGGCCCAACATGGACATCGCCAACGCCAACTCGTCCCTGCTCGGTTCCACAGTCGCAAAACCGGTGACCTTTTCGAGCATCGGTTGATCCGGGGATTGCCGCAACAGTTGAGCCAGCATGCCGTAGGCGCCGATTCGATAGTGCTGTTCCCGGTCCAGATCGACAGCGGGCGCGGTGTCAGTCACCGAACCGGACAGCGGGTTCTCCGCGCACTCATTGTCAGCTTGGACGGCTTGGCTCATTTCGGTCATCACACTCTCCTCAGACAAATACTGTTTGCAAGCACCGGACCAGCTCTCATGGGAAAGAAATGACAAATTGGACTGATATCGACCAAGTCTTCACTCCCCCCGGATCCGATTGCAGAATCGGCATCTCTCAATGGCTGGTCAAAATGGGGCTCTACTGTTGCAGGCGCCCTTCCAGATCCCCGCCCATGGCCTCCGCGTCCTGCACAATATCCACCACCCGGCAGCCATCGCACAGGGTAAGCCGCTTGAGCGCCCTTTCGCTTTGAAACATATAGTGATCTTTAAGCCGGCTTCGCATCTTTTCGATCACCGAGCGGGTTGCGAAGGGTTTACCGCAGGCGGTACAGCGAAAGGGCTCCTCTTCCCGCAGGGTACGGATCTGGTTACGACTCTCTGCTTCGAACAGCAACCGCGGCGTGATCCAGATTGCGTCCTCGGGACAGGTGCGGGTACAGAGTCCGCATTGCAGGCAATTGGCCTCGATGAAACGAAGCTGAGGCATACCCTCGCCGCCACTCTGCAATGCCTTGCCTGGACAGGCGCCGACACAGGAGAGGCAGAGGGTACAGGCCTTTTCCTCCACATAGACGGTCCCAAAGGGAGCGCCCGCGGGAAGGCTGGCCATCGGTTTGGAGCGCTCGGCCTGGTCGTATAGGTGGTCGATGGCAAGATAGATCGATTGCCGCTTGCCGCCGATCCCGGAAAATCCCGCCAGCGGGATCTCAGGCATACCCTCACTGCTATCCCGCCGCAGTTCAGCATGTGCAATCAGCCGGATCGATGTTTGGGGATACCCCATCGCACGCAGGATCTCCTCCGCGATGGCGAACTGTTCCCGCATCGCACGCTTGACGGCCGACGGCATACCGCCGTCATCCGTCAACAACACTCGTCTGGCGCCATAAGCCAGAACCGTCAACCAGACATCCATGCCGATGCTGGCCAACTCCTCCACCACTACCGGCAGATAGTGGGTGGGCATATCGTTCGGCAACGGTTGATCCGAAGCGGCGTGAAACACCACCACCGGAGAGCTCCCTCCTTGCTCACGATAGGTATGCAACAATTTACGCAGCCGTTGCATAGTGTCCCTGACCGATGGATAGAGATAGCGCATCGCCCCACCGGGACAGACACTGGCGCAGACACCGCCTCCCTGGCAGAGATAGCTGTTCACTTCAACAGTCTCAGCCAGGCTGGTGATCGCATCGGCGGGACAGGCGTCGATGCAACGGGTGCAGGCATGCTTACCCGAACGGCCATGGGCGCAGATCGACGGATCGTAGTCGAAATAGCGGGGTTTCTCGAAATTACCGGTCATCTGAGCCATTTCATCGAGTACCGGTGAGAGCCGATCCTCTTCGATACTTGAGTGGTAGTAACCGGGAGGATTCATCACCCGATCCATCAAAGGTATGTGCGAGAGATCCAGAATCAGATCCACCGCAAGGGTCTCCGCGTTGGCGCGGCCGGCTTCGCCGAGATGTATCTTGAAAGCCCCGAGATGCCCCTCTATCCGAAGGTCACGTCCACCCACGGGGACAACCGGAGCGCCCGGTTCTTCCGCACCCCGGGTCAAGACCACGATCGGACTGAGCTTATCGTTCAGCCGCGGCGCGATCTCCAGCGCCGTCTGATCCCCGATCACCGCCACCCGGCCGCGGGACTGATAGTTGACCAGACTGGTCGCCTCCACGCCGATTTCCCGCATCGCCTGCAACGCCAGCTCCCGCGCCTGGCGGTTGACCATTGATACGGCCGTGGTGTTCGATTCACTCATGTTTCCGCCTCGTCGGTTGGATCTTCGTTTTGCCCGCTCTGCGCCGCCGCCGGCTCATCACTCGCCTCATCGTCTGATGCGTCACTCTCCCGTGCATCGCGCTTGGCCGACTCATCCGCTTCCGCCTGCCGCCTTTGCGCCTCCTGCTCCAGCCGGTGACGCAGATCCGCTGTCATCACATCCCCAAGCTTTTCAAAACTCGTGAAATCCTCTGCGTAATCATCCAAGCCGTCGCAGGCATTGAATGCCGCACTGTGAAAGAGCTTTCGCAATGCGACCTGGCGCAGCTGATCGGATACCCGGGGGGAGAGGAAACCGCTGTAGTCGGAGTTTTCATCCAGGCTCTCCAACGAAGGCATATCCTCGTCGCCAGGCTGTTGTTGCTCTTCGACCGTTTCGTCCTGTTCCGCCAGCGGCTGCCGGGATGCCTGTTTTTTTTCAGACCAGCGCCGATAGAGGCCGGCGTCTGGCTGAACGGCTGTTTCCGGGGAATCCTCAGGCTTCATGATCGCCAGGCCCGCGGGCGGCGGATTTCCAGTCGGCACGCTTGCGCTTGGTCCTTTTCTGCGGTGTGTAGTGGTCCAGCACAAAGGCCTCGGTCCAACGATACAACTCGGCCGGTACCGGTACGGTGTAGACGGTATCGTCACCCTCGAGATAGGCATGGGCCTCGTCATAACTGAGGCTCACAAGAAAGGGGTTCGGCTTGCCCTGGTCGTCCAAATTCGCCACCACGTAACAATGGGGTTGCGATGAGAGCAGGTTGTAATAGTAGCTTTCACACTCATCCTCATGCAGGCGCAGGGTGAATCCCGGATAGAGATAGTGACTGACCGGCCCCTCCTGGTGGATCAGGCTCGGCTCATCCCTATCGACGCTCTCCTCTTTCAGATCGGCTACGACGCCAACGGCCTCCCAACGGTCTTCCAGCCATCGGGAATCACTGGGTGACTGCTGGATGATCACAGAAACATTGAATTTTGTAGGGTTATGGTCCCTTGTATGGTCGCTATTCGTTGCCGTCATGGTTTGATACCCGGTGCTGATCCGATTCATGCATCGCAAGTTGCATACCAAACGATCATCAGGGCAGTAAAATCAGATAAAGCGTCGCACCGGGAAAAAAATCCGTAAAACGGATCAGCGGAAAAACAGGGCAAAATGTCCCGTTTAGAATCACCGAGGTGGGACATTTCTTACCATATTGCTACACCACCGAGGCATCACGATGGGTGTAACGGGAGCGCAACCCTAAACGCCTTGCCCAGTCCTGGGACGGATGCGCAAGGACTGATCCCCCCTTGCTATTCCACCGCAGATGCAGCGCCACCTGCCGCCAGCCCCCACCACACAAGGGATTAGCGTCACTATGCCGCTCCTTGTGCGGTAACCGTTGAGTGATACCTGGACCATTCCCGGTCTTTACACGCTTGTGACCGGTTTCATCGGGTACGGTAATTGCTCATCAGACAGGAGATCCAACCCGAGAGACCGCGCGTGAACAGAGAGAGCCCCGAACATCAGACCCGATCATCCCTGGTCGACCGCTTTAATCGCCGCATCGACTATCTGCGGATCTCTGTCACCGACCGTTGCGACCTGCGCTGCATCTACTGCATGTCGGAAGATATGGAATTCGTACCCCGTTCTCAGCTGTTGACCCTGGAAGAACTGTTTCGGGTCGGCAAATCCTTCGTCGAGATGGGGGTGAGAAAAATCCGCATCACCGGCGGTGAGCCCCTTACCAGACGCGGTGTGATGCAACTGTTTGAGTCCCTCGGCCAGCTGGACGGACTGGACGATCTCACACTGACCACCAACGGCACCCTGCTTCATCGCTACGCAAAGACGTTGCAGCGTGCGGGCGTGACGCGGGTCAATATCAGCCTCGATTCACTGCAGGAAGCGCGTTTCAGGAAAATAACCAGGATCGGCGACATTCGCCGTACCCTCGCCGGAATCGATGCCGCCCTCGAAGCAGGTTTTCAGCGGGTGAAGATCAACTCGGTTATCCTGAAAAACCGCAACCATGACGAAATCCCCGCATTGGTGGAGTTCGCCGAAAAACACGGCATGGATATCAGCTTTATCGAGGAGATGCCTCTGGGAGAGACCGGTGATCACGACCGGGCGGAACTCTTCTACTCCAGTCAACAGGTACTGCAGGATCTGCAACCGCACTACGACCTGATAGCCAGCACGGATACGACCGGCGGACCGGCGCGTTACTACCGTATCAACGACAGCAACACCCGGGTCGGCTTCATCTCGCCCCACAGCCACAACTTCTGTGATCACTGCAACCGGGTGCGCCTCACCGCCGAAGGGCGCCTGCTGCTCTGTCTCGGTCAGGAACACTCCAAGGACCTGCGCCGGGTGGTGCGCGCCAATCCACTGGACGATCAACCGTTGCGCCAGGCGATCATCGATGCCATGGAGATCAAACCCAAGGGCCATGAGTTCGATATTACGGCCAAACCGGTGCTGTTCCGCCATATGAATGTAACCGGTGGTTAGGCAGGACCGATGGATACCCTCTCTGATACAAAACGGCCCCTGATGACTGATGCGGGACTCAGTGCCGCGGTGGAGGCTGTTGCGATCGATGAGTATGGCGCCATCAGAAACGGCCATGTGGCCGCGGAACGTGCCCTGACACTCTATCTGGACAAACAGGAACTGGTCACCCTGATGACCCTGGGCACCCGCCCCGAGATGCTGGTGCTGGGATGGCTGCGCAACCAAAGACTGATTCCGGATATCGAACAGATCAAAGCGATCCAGGTCGATTGGGAAACGGACTCCGCAGCCATCACCACCTACGAGGGCGTACAGGGCGTGAAAGAGAAGCTGGCGCGTAAGACAGTGACGACCGGCTGCGGCCAGGGGACAGTATTCGGCGATCTGATGGATGACCTGGAGAAGATCGAACTGCCCCGGAGGAGCATTCGTCAGTCGGAGATATACAGACTATTGCACACGTTCAACGCGTACAACCAGGTCTATCAACGGGCTGGAGCGGTACACGGCTGTGCCCTGTGCAGTGAAGAGCGGATTCATCTCTTCATCGAAGATGTGGGGCGGCATAACGCCGTCGACGCCATCGCCGGCCACATGTGGCTCGAAGAAACCGATGGCAGCGACATGATCTTCTATACCACCGGCAGGCTCACCTCGGAGATGGTGATCAAGGTCGCACAGATGGGGATACCGGTCCTGCTCTCCCGCTCAGGCATCACGCAAATGGGATTGGAATTGGCCAGAAAGGTCGGTGTCACCCTGATCGCCCGCGCCAAGGGCAGACACTTCCTGGTCTACAACGGGGCGGAACAGGTCAGTTTCGATGCCGTGCCGGAGGTCCGACCGCAAAAGTCCGGGGTCCGACAGGCCGGTCAGAGCAAAAGCCGATAACGGGGGGAGGTTATGGTAGCGGTGATGTCCCAGGATCAACATATCTTTATGAACGTCAAACAGGTCGCGGAATATCTTCATCTGAATGAGAAGAAGATCTATGCCCTGGTCAACGAAGAGCGCATTCCCGCCACCAAGATAACCGGCAAGTGGTTGTTTCCGAGAGAGCTGGTCGATCGTTGGATGCTCGACTCCGCCCACGGTGGATTGATGACCAACAGGCTGGTGATCGCCGGCAGCGACGACCCCCTGCTCTATCGGTTGATCATGACCTTTGCCGATGAGACCGGCTCCCATGCCCTGATCAGTTACTCTCCCACCGGTACCCGGCTGGGCCTGGAACTGCTGCAGGCCAATCGTATCGACGCCTGTGGTATCCATTGGGGGCCGAATCAGGAGAGCCATACGCGCCACCCGGCCCTGCTGCGCCAATACCCGCAATTTCGCCAGTGGGTGCTGATACGCCTGTTTCGCCGCGAACAGGGATTGATGGTCAGCCGCCGGATCGAACAACGGAAACTGCAGCCGGAGAATCTCTTCGACCGCGAGTTCCGTTGGACCATGCGTCAGAGCGGCGCCGGCGCTCAGCGCTTTCTGATGGAAGTACTCAGCGGTTATGGCACCAGCACGGAAAAGCTGAATTGTGTCGCCACCGCCCTTTCGGAACGTGAGGCCGCCGCCAATATCGCCATGGGTCAGGCGGACGTAGCCCCGGGAGCACGCGCGGCAGCCAATGAATATGGATTGGCATTCATCCCATTCGGCTGGGAATCCTTCGATCTGACACTACCCCGCAGCATCTGGTTTCGGCGTCTGTTTCAGGATCTCATAGCACGTCTGCGTTCAACCGAATGCAAGGCCATGGCAAAGCAGTTGTCCGGCTATGACCTGCGCGAGGCGGGAGAACTGGTGTGGGGGGATGAATAGATAGCCTGTTAAACTAAAGTCATGAAGACCGGCTATCTCACATTGGAGACTCACCCTGAGCATCTGGATCTGGTGCGTGTAATCGTCAAGGATGAACTGCCGAACACCCAGGAAGCCAGTTATGGCTCACAGATCCGTTACATCGCCCGCTTCAACGATATCGATGCGGGCCAGATGCATCTGCACAACATGCTGCACAACAACCTGGTCGATCTGGACAACCACATCTATCGCATCGATCTGAACCGGGCGATCGCCGCCGTCGAAGCCGATGACCTGAACCATGCCCGGGTATGGATCGATCCGTCACTGGGCGAGAATGACCGATCGGTTATCGATACGCAGACAGCCAAATTCAAACTGCGCCATAAAAAATGGAACAGGTTTTGGCTCATCGTCGGGGCCGTCTTCGTTATCTATTTCTTTATCATGACCCTGTTCGGCCAGATTTGAAGCTTCCCGGGGTCACCCGCGGGAACCCGGACCTCCAGCTGCTGCTCTACCAGCCGTATCCATTCCCACACAGAAGCGTGAGAGCGAGGTCAAACCTACTTCAGTCTAAAGTAAGGTGCGGCAAGCCATACCTCAGAGAAAAAGCAGACATAGTTCTAAAATAAGGATCCACCGAAGAATTTGTGGGCAGACTTCACTGATCCCGTGATTCCGGCGCAGGCCGGAATCCAGATGCTCCAGACAATTGTCGACCGTCTCTCTTTCAGCAAAGAATACTGCTCGTCAAATCAGCTCCGGATACAAATCCCGCCAGTCTGGATTCATCGCTTCAATCGTCTTCAACTTCCACGACCGCTTGCAATGCTTGATGGCTTTTTCCCGCTCAATAGCGGATGCCATCGTCGTAATGACCGATATTGCCCTCAACTCGATTATTCTTATGTTCCCAAACCCGCTTTAGCAGGTTGGAAGTCACACCCGTGTATAGGGTTCCATTTCGTTTACTGGCGATAAAGATACAGGCACGGTTGTCGCTTCATACCCGCCTCCCTGACATTCTCCCTGGATTCCGGCAGGCGCCGGAATGACGTGATGATAAGATATAGCTTGTCCGTTACTCAGGCAGCGTCCGGCAGTCAGAATTATCCTTTAAAAAAGATACCTGATATTGATGAGGAATAGGGTGTTTATTCGACCTAAACCCACATCGCTTAATCACAGGTCGCAGACAAATCCCAATATTTTGGCGAGTGATACAACCGCGCCAGCTGAAGCTCCCGTTCAAGTTCCATTTCGCGGGGAAGGTGATCACCAAAACGGGTGAACAACTCCTCCTGATCAATGGTTTCGTGGCGCGCCACTTCCCGATCGATATTCATGATCTCAAAAAAATCGGCCTTGTCGAATTCCAACCCGTCCCAGTTGAGGGAACCATGGGAGGGAACCCAGCCCAAGGGACTCTCGACGGCATGACCATAGCCGATGCAACGGTCGACTATCCACTTGAGCACCCGCATGTTCTCGCTGAAGCCCGGCCAGATGAAACGGCCATGTTCATCCTTGCGGAACCAGTTGACCCGGAATATGGCGGGTGGTGTCGCAACGTTTTTACGTCCGATACGCAGCCAGTGTTTCAGGTAGTCCGCCATGTTGTAGCCACAGAACGGCAACATGGCCATGGGATCACGCCGCATGGCGGCCTGACCGATGGAGGCGGCGGTCGCTTCCGAGCCCATGGTCGCGGCCATGTAGACACCATGCTCCCAGTTGTAGCTCTGAAATACCAATGGAAAGTTGTGACTGACACGCCCGCCAAACAGAAAGGCGGTGATCGGAACACCGGCTGGATTCTCCCATTCCGGATCGATTGAAGGACAAGCTGCGGCGGGTGCGGTGAAACGTGCATTGGGATGGGCCGCCGGGCGACCACAACCTATGTTCCAATCATCTCCACGCCAGTCGATCATGTGCTCCGGCGGATCTTCCGTCAGCCCCTCCCACCATATATCACCATCATCCGTCAGTGCGCAGTTGGTGAAGATGCAGTTTTCACGCAATGCGGCAAGCGCATTGGGATTGGATGATTCATTGGTGCCCGGAGCAACACCGAACAGTCCGTACTCCGGATTGATGGCGTAAAACTTACCGTCCTCAGGATTGGGTTTTATCCAGGCAATATCATCGCCTATGGTGGTGACCTTCCAGCCCTCAAATCCTTCCGGCGACTTGAGCATTGCAAAATTGGTTTTTCCGCAGGCGCTGGGGAAGGCGGCCGCCACGAAGAACTTCTTCTTCTCGGGTGTTTCCACGCCCATGATCAACATATGCTCGGCCAGCCAGCCTTCATCCCGTCCCATCACCGAGGCGATACGCAGCGCAAAGCACTTCTTGCCCAGCAGGGCATTGCCGCCGTAACCGCTTCCGAAGGACCAGATTTCCCGGGTCTCGGGAAAATGGGTGATGTACTTGTCCTCGATGTTGCCGGCGCAGGGCCAGGGGACGTCCTCCTCCCCCGGTGTCAAGGGTGCGCCAACCGAGTGCACGCAAGGCACGAACTCACCCTCGTCACCCAGCACATCGAGCACTTTCTGTCCCATGCGGGTCATGATGCGCTGGTTCACCGCGACATAAGCAGAGTCTGAGATTTCAATACCGATATGAGCGATGTGAGAGCCAAGCGGTCCCATGCTGAATGGGATCACATACATGGTCCTGCCCCGCATGCAACCTTTGAACAATCCATTCAGGATCGTTTTCATCTTCTTGGGATCCATCCAGTTGTTGGTAGGCCCGGCATCCTCTTCCCTTTTAGAACAGATATAGGTTCGCTCCTCAACGCGAGCCACATCACTCGGATGGGAACGGGCCAGGTAACTGTTGGGCCGCTTCTCCGGATTCAGGCGAATCAAGGTACCGCTTTCCACCATCTCGTCACACAAGCGGTCGTACTCTTCCTGGGAACCATCGCACCAGTAAATACGGTCCGGTTCACATAACCGAGCGATCTCATCAACCCAAGCTAAAAGCTTCTGATTGCTTGTGCGAACGGCGCCGTCATGTTTCGTGGTCATGATGAAAATCCACCTCTTAGATTTGTTTGTTATAGCCCACATTCTAAACAGATTATGGGAAAAATCTGAATAGATACGCAGAGAACCGAAGTGTCAAGTATATGGGACTGGGCTGGAATTCGCTATGCCGGTCTAAATTGGGATTCAGAGAGCTCGACATTTACAGGCGTTGAACGCCTCGTAGACAGATACCATTCGTTTTGAACGGGTCCACTGTACAGCTCTTGTTCCAACCACACCGGAAGCAACAAGCTATTTCTCCGTGGCTTCTACGATGCCGGGGGGGAGTCTATCCATCCCTGGTTTCGATCCCAAAGTCACAATACCCAGTGCAGCTTTATAGGCCCTCCTTCTTGGTTTGTATTGTTGCATACAATCCCCTTACTGGGGCGATCCGCAATACGCGGGCACACCAGTCGATTGTTATGAAGGCGTCGCAATTATGCCCAGCAGATCCCCATTTTCCGTCAATGGCTCCCCCGTCAGATCACCTGCCATTTCTACCGCAGTGAAACCTGCACATTTCAGTTCACTCTCGATCATCTGCGGTGAGAAATGTTGAAACCAGTTATATATCTGCCAAGTTTCACCTGGCTCAATAATTACGTAACGATCCAATGCTAGATGTTGATCTTCGTAGATAAAGGTTTTTTGAATACCGGCGACATCAAGCACTATATGCCCCTCTGGTTTGAGCATACCACGCATCCTGCCTAGCCCCAATATTTCACGCATTAAAAAGGCAAAATCCTGATACTTCGATATAATTCAGTTGCTTACACTGTAATCGAAAGGATTTTGCCTGTGACAAACTGTACCCAGACTGCCTTTGATTTTCCAGCCCTAAAACGCCGTAAGGTTCAAGCCGAGTTTTCCGGTGGCGATATCACCTCGGACGGCGGCGTGTTGCTGCTGCGTGAGATCGACAGGCGTCTGGGATTGCTCGAGGCGGTTGATGCGGTCATCCCCGACCCGCGAGATCCCCGCTATATTGAACACAGCCAGTTGAGCCTGTTGCGCCAGCGAGTCTATGGGCTCTGCCTGGGTTATGAAGATCTGAACGACCATCAGACACTACGCACCGACCCGGCCCTACAGAGCTCGATCGAACGCGAGGAGGTACTGGGCAGCCAGTCGACACTTTGTCGGCTGGAGAACCGGGTCGATCGCCGGGTTGCCGTTGATGTCCACAACCTACTGCTCGAGCAGTTCATTGCCTCATATGATGCACCACCCGATGAGCTGATCCTGGATTTCGACGCCACGGATGATCCGGTGCATGGCCGCCAGGAAGGCCGCTTCTTTCACGGCTACTACGATCACTACTGCTTCCTGCCCCTGTATGTCTTTTGTGGCGATCAACTGCTGGTGAGTTATCTGCGGCCCAGCCGGATCGATGCGCCCAAGCATGCCTGGGCGATTCTGGCGCTGTTGGTCAAACGCCTGCGCCGGGCTTGGCCTGAAGTGCGTATCATCTTTCGGGGCGATAGCGGCTTTTGCCGTCACCACATGCTCAGCTGGTGCGAGCGCAACGCTGTGGGCTATATCGTGGGCATCGCCAAGAATGACGCCTTGCTGCGGTGTATCCGTGAGCCCATGCAGTGGGTTGAGGAACTGGCGAAGCGAACCGGCATGAAGATGCGGGAATTCTTTCAGTTTCACTATGCCGCCAGCACCTGGAAGACGCGTCGCAAGGTGATCGCCAAACTGGAGGTCACCGACAAGGGGCCAAATCCACGCTTCATCGTCACCAACCTGGCCGGCGACAAACAGCGCCTTTACGATGACCTCTACTGCGCCCGTGGTGACATGGAGAACCGAATCAAGGAGCAGCAACTGGGGCTGTTCGCCGATCGCACCAGCGCGCATTACTGGTGGGCCAATCAGTTTCGTCTACTGCTGTCCAGTCTGGCCTATGTGCTGATGGAGGCCATCCGGCGCCTCGCGCTGAAGGGCACGGAACTGGCGCGTGCACAGATGACCACGATCCGGCTCAAACTGTTCAAGATCGGGGCGGTCATCATTCGCAACACGCGACGGATCCGCTTCCTGCTCTCCAGCACCTATCCCTATCAGGCGCTGTTTTTCCAGGTGGCGGCACGACTCAAGCCGGGATAGCCCGGCAGAGTGCTGCCCCGGCACGTTGATCAACAATGGGGGTAAGGGGGAGTCTGCCCGGAGGGTGGAAAATCAGGGCTTGATAGAGGTTTGGTTCCCAGTGAGGGCAAACCATCCAAGCTTGGCCATATCACCGGCTAAATTTAAAAACGGATGAAACATGCGGGTTAACAAGCGTCCTCTTCCCCAGCGCGATTCTCGTCGAAGCAACAGGCATCGAGGCTTTGAGGCGTACAACCGCGATCGCAACAGCACTCGTTGCAGCCACACTCGCATCGTTCCTTACTCGGGGTCTTTTCCCAGACAGTGTAGGCGAGAAGGTCGAGGTTTATTTCCGGGTGCTCCGGATCGTCGGACTTGATCACGAGTCCCTGGGCGCGAGGGCATTTCTCCTCGGCTTTGTAACGTATGAGGATGTCGAGTCCCGCGCCAGGATGGAGAGTCGCGGGGAAGGGATTGTTGACCAGCTTCCAGTACTTACTCGGCCGAGCGAGTCCCACATGCGCGACGTGAAGCGGACAGTGGCCGATGTTCGTGAGGGTGAGCGTCCGCTCTCCTGCGCAGCAGGCCTTGACCCCGCCGATGCAGGTCGAGCCGGTGATCGACAGAGATCCTGGGGGCGCAGTGCCAGTGACCTGAATCGCCTTTGGTCCCAAGGGATCGTCACTGTTTATCTTGAGAGTACCCGCCTTGGCGCCAAAGCCGGACGGCTGGAACCGGATCGGGATTTGAAGGCTGTCGCCCGGACCGATCACGAAGGGGAAACTCAGGACGCTTGGAAGGACAAATTCGGCACTCGACGAGGCGATGCTCTGGATCGTCAGCGGGCAGGGGGCACTGTTGGAAAGGGTCAACATCCGGTCGTTGAAGTCACCGACGCAGGTCTTGCCGAAATCCCCATTGTCAGCGATCGCCGACACCAGGCGTGGCGGCGCCGCTTTGCCCGAGACCCTGAGCACGCGGGCCCCGTCGGGGTCGTTGGAGAAGACGGTGATCAGCGCCATCTTGTTGCCGAAGGCGGTGGGCTGGAAGCGTACGGGGATGTCGATGCTGTCTCCCGAGGCGATCACCACCGGGTAGTCGTTGACACCGGGCGCAACGAATTCCCCCGAATTCGAGGCGATGTTGGTGATCGAGAGCATGCCAAATCCGCTATTGGAGAGGGTCAGTATCATGTCCTTTGATGTGCCAACGCATACATTCATGAAGGCGCCGTCGTCGGGCAGCACGGTGACAAGCCGTGGACGGAGTTGCACAGTCCGGACCGCGATGTTGTTGTCGTTGGGTACCAGCCGCCAGTCCTCGATGGTGCGATCCGCATGGTATTTGTCCGCATTGTCCGGATCGCCCTCGGCAGAGACCACCATCATCATGCTGTCATCGCCGTCTTCGTTGGGATTCGGAACCCAGGCGAAGGGGCCGACGATGATCTCCTCGCCGTCGTTCGGTTGGATCGAGGGTGCGCCGATCTCCGGGGTGTCCATGGGCTTGAAATCCGTGGGCCAGACATGCCCCGCGAGGGGCTTGCAGTGGAAGCCCCGAACATTGACCAGGTTGGCGATCGAGCTGCCGCGGTTTTTGACCCGTAGATAGGCGTAGTTGGTGCCGATCACCGGATCCTGGTGGGCGCCGCCGCTATCGGGCTGGTGTCGGTTCCAGATAGTTGAGGTGGCCCGGTGGTCAGCGAGATACTCATATTCACCGCCGCGCCCGTCGTCGATATAGACATCGACGAGGGGTGGGTCGCCGTCGTTCAGATCCTGTTTCTCGAAGGACCATTCGAGGACCTTCTCGTAGGCGCCCCCTGAGAGACCGCGGGTCGTCCAGTCGCCCGCATCGGCGGTCAGCAACGCGTCGAGGAAACCCGCCGGGGAGCCTGGGTTCGTGGCAGGCGACAGGGTGCTGACGGCGCGGAGCATGAGATAGGCCATGAGATGAGCCGAGAATTCGCGTCGGGTCAGCGCCGTGGAATCGCCGCCGATGCTGCGATAGACACGAAACAGCGTCGTCGACAGGATCTGCTCGGATGAGTAACTGCCCACATCATTGGTACCGCCCCAGCCCCAGCCGGCGGCGGGGTCACGGTCTGATCGTCGCCCCAGGGCAGAATAGGGCCAGAGCATGAAGCGGTCGTTGTTGCCGCCATTGTGCCATCCGGAATAGGGATCGTTCAGAATCATGCCGAAGCTGTCCCCGGCGCTGTGTGCGAAGCCAAAATTCGCGGAGCTCACATGGTCGTAGAGGATACCGTGCCCGCCAAGCTCGTGCAGCACCAGATACCAGTCCGAGGCGTTGCCCGTGGGTGCCCCGCCGGTGTTGTCGATCCGGCCGTAGCAGGTATGGTCGATCCCGTCCCCGTCACCGATGCAATGCCCGTTGTTGCTGCCGCCGAACCCCCTGTGGTCAACTTTGATGGGAAAGCTCGTACCGTCGAAATAGGTATCGAGGGGAAAGCCGAGATCCTGGACCAGACGGAAAAACCGGTCGTTATGATAGTAGGCATTGACGGCGAGAAACTCGTCGGTGCGCACATCGTAGTCGAAATCCACACCCTCGGGCTGGGTGGGCGGTGAGATGTTCGGGTTGTGCACATTTATCACTTGGACGTATTCACCCGAAAGCGATTGTGTGCCGGCTACGGCCGGGTCCAGCCCGAGAAGTTCGACATCGTCCCGCAACGGATTGAGCACCGCATTGCTTTGGCTGGCATCGTTTGCCGTGTCCCCTGTCGAAATGATCGGGTCGTAGGTGAAGACGAGGCCGTTCACGTGGGAGGTGAGCGCCCGCAGGTAGAGAATCTCCCCCGTAACGACGCTGACCAGGAACCGCCAGTTCATCCGGTGCCCCTCGTAGGGCAGCCGGACGATAAGTTCGGCTACCAGATGCCAGCTTCCGTCCTTGAGGAAGTCGGGAAGTGTCGCCAGGGGCAGGGTTGGGAGGTGTTCTCCCTCGATCGGCTCTTCAGGATATTTCCCCTGCTTTTTCTTTGCTTCCGGGTGGTCATGCTGGCGCCGCGAGCGGTCGAGCTGGTAGACGTAGAAGCGTCCGGAGATGAGTTCAGGCGTTACACGGTCTTTGCCCTTGTCGAAGCCGTCGAGGCATGAGCCGAGAATGTCGGAGAGCTGCCTCGATGCGGCGCCCAGCGCCTGTTTCGATACGTTTTTCTCGGCGCCGGGGCCTGACTCGCCTGCGGAGAAGAGTTTTCGGTAGCGGTTTATGTTGCGGGCGGGCGGGAGCTCGGCGTCAATGCCCGCTGCGCTCGTGTTGACGATGGAGATGATGCGGCCGGTTTCGTCATTGATGGTCGACGTGATCCCAGCGCCCCAGACCGGTGTGTCGAGATAGGTCTGGGCATAGACGTAGGTGGTGGTGTCGAAGAAGGTCTTTTCATCGGCAAGGTGAAAGGAGGGGCCTGATTTCATGGGCTCCAGATAGGTCGCTTTGCGGTCAAGCTCGCCGAGCTCCTCGATGTCGATGCCGATTATGCCGGCGAGCCGGCGGATATGGGATTTCGCAGAGGCGTTGTTCGGTGTTGCCGAGCCTTTGTCGGAAAAAGTGATTGCCCGTATGGTGCCGTCATCATCGCGGGTAATCGTGGCGTTCAGATCTGCTTCGAGACTGTGTTTCATCGCGCTCCTCCATGTTTCGGGACAATCAAACGTGTTGAAAATCCGGAACAAACAAGCATCCCTTCCACTTCATCGTAAGAAAACTTTTGATACTCGGTTTTCTTTGCCCTCAGACAACTATGAAATTTCGAGATTATCCGAGATCGATGACATGTTGGCTGGCTTGCTCCTTTGCCGGGTCTAATCTACCCCTCAGGTTATGCAAAACCGGGGTCGGAAATCCTTTCCCTATGAGCCGCCAGGGGCGCCGAGCTTGCGACGACTCAGGAGAGCGTACACAGGAATATAAATCGAGTGTAGAAGGACCATGTAAGCCTTTCAAAGTGAAATTTACCGTGCAATTGCAGCAACAATCGAGTATGGGGTGCTGACGGTTTTTCTGCACCTAGAAACAATATGTCTGGTATAGCGAGTGTCGCCACTTCCTGATTTCAAGAGTGTATTTGATTGTTAGTAGTAGCTACGCACATTCCCTGCAGTAATTTTCCATTTTTATTAACCTACTTTCACATAACGCACTAGTTTTAGGGCGGCCGGCGTTAGCCGGAAGCACCAGCCGCTAAGGGGCTACAAGAACGAATTTTTATGCGTTTTCATATTCAAAATTAACATCGGGAAACCAAATATTTTTCCAGCGCTCTATCCGCTCTTCATCACTTAACTGAGTTAAATGAGTAACCTGACCTTCACCGAAGCTTTTGTAATTCACTGTGGCTCTAACGTTTATAGAACCAAACACAACATTTTCCTCTTCATAAATTACATTGGTCATAACACCACAGTTTTTACAAATCAGGAAATCGGCAATTTTACTTCCCTGTCTATATTTACTGACTTCGCTATTATTTTTTATTCTTATCTTTAATGTGCCTCCATTATCAGATGCGTACGAAGCACCGTGGTTAGTGAAAAGCTTACAATCGCAGGAACGTGGATTGTAGGCAGACGGTTCTTTTGTCATTTCTGCTTCAAATGTGATATTTCCACAATGGCAGCCGCCCAGCACCTTTTTCATTGGTTTTCCTTTTTACGCATAACGCTTCAAGAAACGGCGCTGAATAGTCGTCCGTTTGCTTGACTTGTTATGTGTATATAGTTGATACTTTGTACACATTAGTAAATTATACATAGTGAGTCTAGATATGCGAACAAATATTGAGATAGACGACAAATTGATGCATGACGTTCTGAGAGTTACTGGCCTGAAGACCAAGAAGGATGCAGTTGAGCTTGGACTTAAGACATTGATTAGACTAAATAAACAGGAAAATATTAAAAAACTTCGTGGCAAATTACAATGGACCGGAGACCTTGATGATATGAGAACCAACTCATGATCGTAGTGGACTCCAGCGTATGGATTGATTATTTTTCCGGAGCTGACACCTTCCAGGCAGAGAAACTCGACCTCACTCTTGGAATGAAGCCTGTAGCCATTGGCGATTTGATCTTGACAGAGGTGCTTCAGGGCTTTAGGCATGACAAAGATTACACGGCAGCACGCAAAGTTTTTGATGTCGTGACTATTTTCGAGATGCTCGGTATGCGAATGGCTATAAAGAGTGCTGAGAACTTTAGAGCGCTACGCAAAAAAGGCATTACCGTACGTAAGACTGCAGATGTAATTATCGCGACATTCTGCATAGAACAGAAACTCCCTCTTCTATTTTCAGATAAAGACTTCAAGCCCTTTGTCAAACATCTCGGTTTAGCTGAAGCCTGAGATACACATAACGACCTGGTTCAGCGGGTCGGGCGATAGCGAGCATCCACTGGAGCCCCTCGTTATGTGCGGCCGTTCCAAGATGTGGGATCCTTTCGTGCATGAAATAATGCTGTGACAATAACATTATTGTTTTTAACGAAATAGAATATACGGTAAGGAAAGCGTCTGATTGGAATACGTCTTAGTTCCTTGTGTATTTTACGATAAACAAGTGGGTTCCTTTGTAGCTTGTCTAAGGCCTCTTCTATACATAGGAGGAGATCGTGGCCAAGACCTTCCCTTTTCTCTTCGTAATAATCGAATTGTTCATCAATATCAAACTCAGCTTCTTTCCGAATAGTGAGTGTGTAACTCATTATTTAGAAAGTATTCTGGCTTTGACGATAGACCATGTGGACCCTACATCTTGGTCAATTTCGAAAGCCGCAAGCCTTCGATCTAACTCATTTTTCTGAGTCTCAGTGAGTTTAATTTTGGAGTCCTCAGCAACTATGCTGTCCCATAAGGCTTCGGCGAGCATAATTCGTTCAGAAATTGTAAGTGATTGTATTTCCATAATATTATTCCAGTACCAGATAGAAATTAGGTGATTTTAACACAGATTTATGAGGGCACGGTGGGCTTACTGATCAGAACATAACGTTGTAGCTGTGGGGTGCTTGCGAAGCAAGCGTCCTACACGAGCGTCTGGTTATAAGGCGTTTCACCCTTCATATTACAAAACCTCTAGATTTGAAAAAAAGCCAGAAACCATTACAACTGCCAAGGCCAGAATTGTCCCTGTGGCAATTCCATAAATTATACTACCGAGACCTGAGGTAATACTAAACAATACACCACCCCAGAATGCAGCTTGCCCGAGGACTTGGAAAAGAAGGTTTTGCCAAAATGAGTTCTTTGCACGAACCCTAACTCTGCAATTCTTGCACTGAGAACTAAATGGCCAATAGGCAAAGAAGGCCCATTGAGAAATCGCAGGTTCTTTACAGTTTGGGCATTTGTTCCTTCCGTCTTTCATTGCGCCTTATAACCGTGTAGTGATTATCCCTCGTGCGTTTTCCGCATGCGGGATAAACACCTGTTGGACTAAGCCGACCTTGGGGTGGCTGCCCACCCTCTATTAATAAGAATTTGTTTTTGGCGCCTTGCACCTGAGGGAGATTGGCGTGACAGCGTTCCGTTGCGCTAGCCCCAATATTTCACGCATTAAAAAGGCAAAATCCTGATACTTCGATATAATTCAGTTGCTTACACTGTAATCGAAAGGATTTTGCCTGTGACAAACTGTACCCAGACTGCCTTTGATTTTCCAGCCCTAAAACGCCGTAAGGTTCAAGCCGAGTTTTCCGGTGGCGATATCACCTCGGACGGCGGCGTGTTGCTGCTGCGTGAGATCGACAGGCGTCTGGGATTGCTCGAGGCGGTTGATGCGGTCATCCCCGACCCGCGAGATCCCCGCTATATTGAACACAGCCAGTTGAGCCTGTTGCGCCAGCGAGTCTAAGGGCTCTGCCTGGGTTATGAAGATCTGAACGACCATCAGACACTACGCACCGACCCGGCCCTACAGAGCTCGATCGAACGCGAGGAGGTACTGGGCAGCCAGTCGACACTTTGTCGGCTGGAGAACCGGGTCGATCGCCGGGTTGCCGTTGATGTCCACAACCTACTGCTCGAGCAGTTCATTGCCTCATATGATGCACCACCCGATGAGCTGATCCTGGATTTCGACGCCACGGATGATCCGGTGCATGGCCGCCAGGAAGGCCGCTTCTTTCACGGCTACTACGATCACTACTGCTTCCTGCCCCTGTATGTCTTTTGTGGCGATCAACTGCTGGTGAGTTATCTGCGGCCCAGCCGGATCGATGCGCCCAAGCATGCCTGGGCGATTCTGGCGCTGTTGGTCAAACGCCTGCGCCGGGCTTGGCCTGAAGTGCGTATCATCTTTCGGGGCGATAGCGGCTTTTGCCGTCACCACATGCTCAGCTGGTGCGAGCGCAACGCTGTGGGCTATATCGTGGGCATCGCCAAGAATGACGCCTCGCTGCGGTGTATCCGTGAGCCCATGCAGTGGGTTGAGGAACTGGCGAAGCGAACCGGCATGAAGATGCGGGAATTCTTTCAGTTTCACTATGCCGCCAGCACCTGGAAGACGCGTCGCAAGGTGATCGCCAAACTGGAGGTCACCGACAAGGGGCCAAATCCACGCTTCATCGTCACCAACCTGGCCGGCGACAAACAGCGCCTTTACGATGACCTCTACTGCGCCCGTGGTGACATGGAGAACCGAATCAAGGAGCAGCAACTGGGGCTGTTCGCCGATCGCACCAGCGCGCATTACTGGTGGGCCAATCAGTTTCGTCTACTGCTGTCCAGTCTGGCCTATGTGCTGATGGAGGCCATCCGGCGCCTCGCGCTGAAGGGCACGGAACTGGCGCGTGCACAGATGACCACGATCCGGCTCAAACTGTTCAAGATCGGGGCGGTCATCATTCGCAACACGCGACGGATCCGCTTCCTGCTCTCCAGCACCTATCCCTATCAGGCGCTGCTTTTCCAGGTGGCGGCACGACTCAAGCCGGGATAGCCCGGCAGAGTGCTGCCCCGGCACGTTGATCAACAATGGGGGTAAGGGGGAGTCTGCCCGGAGGGTGGAAAATCAGGGCTTGATAGAGGTTTGGTTCCCAGTGAGGGCAAACCATCCAAGCTTGGCCATATCACCGGCTAAATTTAAAAACGGATGAAACATGCGGGCTAGGGCTGTAGGGAGCGGTTTTGACCGACCTCCCTGTGGTTCGAGCACGGCTTGCGGTTCCCTTTTGTACCGATAATAACCTATTTTCAGAGGATTGGCCGCACTTTGACCTCAGCGCTTGAACTGATCAAGTGTCCGGATTACGCCGACGCTCAGGCTAGGGCATCGTCATTCACCTTCCATGCGTTGCCATTGCGGCGCTGGTTGCGCGACCACACGCATCGGCCGTTGACAGCAGGGACAGGCAAAACACCAACGGGCCGCCTGCTTCTCTGTTTCTGTTTCTGTTTCTGTTTCTGATTCAGTTACCGCATAGAATCGGATAAAGGGGATTGAAAATTCCCGTTTGGTTAACCAGAACCAGGCTGTATCGCTAGGCTGGATATCCGCCTTTGGCCGATAGCTGTGCGGCAAGCCGTACCCTACATTTTTATTTATCGTGTAATCTGGGCATCAGCTCCACCAGATTGCAGGGGCGCGTCCTGTAGTCGAGTTGGCTGGAAATCAACTTGCTCCAGCCGTCCATGCAGGCGCCGGTCGATCCGGGCAGACAGAATATGAAAGTGCCGTTGGCCACGCCGGCCACTGCTCGCGATTGCAGGGTGGAGGTTCCGATGGTGTCGTAGGAGAGCACCCGGAACATTTCACCGAATCCGTCGATCACCTTATCCAGCAGGGGCGATACCGCTTCCGGTGTGCCGTCCCTGCCGGTGAGGCCGGTGCCGCCGGTGGTGATCACCACCTGCACATCGGTATCCGCAATCCATTTTGAAGCCACTTCGCGGATGCGGTAGATATCGTCGGGTACGATCACCTTGTCAGCCAGACTGTGCCCCGCCTCCTCGAGAAGCGTCTTCAGCTTCAGGCCCGACTTGTCGGTCTCTTCCGTTCTCGTGTCCGACACGGTGAGCACCGCGATATTCAAGGGTATGAATTGTCTTTCTTCACTCATTGATTTTCTCCGTTGGAGGTATGTGTAGGCACAACACTTTAGCCGCATTGCGGCGGACGAAAAACCAATGGATATAGAGACAATTACCCGGCAGTTTTCAGCGTGTCGTATCGTTCCCGCGCAGGCGCGTGGGAACCGGAAAAAGTCTTGCTCAGAAATCGTAGATCGATGACAGGTGCTGCATGACCTCTGCTTTGAAAATCTCTTCAGGGTTTGAGTCCGCCCCTTGGGTGAAGAGTGTTGGCGACCAACGCCAACCGCCGAAACCCAAATTGAATAGCGACCAGCTGCGATCGTTGCGTGGAGGATCTACATGAATGCCATTCTGCTCGACACATCTGATTACATCTTCACGTGACATCTGCCATTGGAGCCTGGAGCGTTGTTCACCGACATCCACCAGCACGCACGCCATCCCCCGGCGACTGATGATCAACTCCATCCATTGACCGCCCGCGCGAAACACGGTCAACGACTTGTCAGGATCTCCGGCTGGAGGCTTGTAATCGATATCCTCCGGCAGATCCAGGGGACGCAACAAGGTGATCAATCCATCATGGTTGTTGTTTTTCCAATCTGTTGCATTCCTTTCCCCCAGAAACCCGGGGATTTCGCAGTCATCCAGCCTGGCGATCTTAAGAAAATCCCGCCCCATGGCAAATTCCCTGGCGCGGGCCGCACCCACCTCGAAGGCCACCCAACTGGATTCCGCAGAGGCGTGCGAAAGCAGCAGGACAAAGTGATCAGCCTGTGCAACCTGGCGCAGGATCGATTCGATGTAGCGTTCGCCGCTGCTCAACGCTCTGTCCCACCAGGGATCCGCGCCGCGGAATTCACACTCCTGGGCAAGTTGTATGGCGTGGTTTTTGTCTTCTCTGGCGTAGGAGATGAAGATTGTTCCCATTTTTCAGTTTCCTTTCTAAGTCAGCCCTGCCATTCCTACACATGAGGGAGGAATCAGAACCACTTAATGGTGCGGCAAGCTGCCCCCTACAAGTGAGATATTTGCGTTCATTGGCTTTCATTCGCGGACTTATCCCATTGGCCTTTTTTCATAGGCCCGGTCGAAGATCGCCTCGAGGGTTTCGTGGGTTCCTCTCAAACCGTCGATCACTTCCTTGGCCCAGTCGAAATAGGCCTGACTTCGCTGCATTGTCCAGCCGGCAGGCGGGCTTCTGTCGATATCGCGCAGATTGGCGATCTTGTCCGCCAGCTTGACCAGCTTTGCCTTGTATGAAAGATCGGGCGCATGCTTGATCTGGAGTGCTTTACGCTCCAGCTTGGGAAGATTACCGTCATCGGTCACCTCCATCACTATATCTGCGATGGCCTGGCCGAATTCCGCCTCGATCTCCTCAACCGTGGCATCGGTATCCTCGATGGTGTCGTGCAGCAAGGCGGCAATCAGGGTATCGGGATCGGTGATGTCACCCTCATTGACCAGAATATCCACCAGGGTGATCGGATGGTTGATATAGGGCGACGCCTCGATATCCTTGCGTCGCTGGTGACGATGTTTCTGGGTGGCAAATGCCAGGGTTTTTATCAGTTGTCTTAGTTCCAGGCTATTCATCTGTCTTAGTGATCACTGATTCGATAAAGCAGACTATACCACCCTTCACCTGTCCGCTCAGGCGCTCTGTTTGCTTTGACCGACTGACGACGAGGCCGCATCCGGCGTTTGCTCCATCGGTTGAAACTGCTCCATCAAAGCCGTCTCCTCTTCCATCAAATCCGGCTCCTGCAGAATCCAGACGCTGAACAATGAGCCCTGCCCCTGATCCGAGCGGACAGTGATATCGCCGCCATACTTCTTGATCAATCCATAACTGACCGACAGTCCCAAGCCGGTACCCTCTCCCACCCGCTTGCTGGTATGGAAGGGATTGAATATCATTTCAGTCTGTTCCTCTTCGATCCCCATGCCGTTATCTTCAATTCTGATCACTACCCCCTTCTCATCCCAGTCATCGGTACTCAGGGAGATGATTCCGGCACTGCTGTCCAATGCATGGACGGCATTGACAAACAGGTTGACCAGGACCTGCTGCAACTCGTGAGGATTGATCTTGACCGGCCGTGCGGCATTCAGATCGAGACGTATCTCGAACTGTTTCTGTTTACGCAGATAGCGAACCAACGCCAGTGTGTGTTGCACCACTTCGTTGACATCGATGACCGAAGGCGTCTCCGTGATCTGATCGGGACGGGCGTAATGCAACAGATTATTGATGATATCCTTGATACGAAAAATCTGCTCGATGATCAGATCGATCTCGCCCTTCACCGGCGTCGCGTTGTCGCCCAGCTCCTCGACCAGCAGGTCGAGGTTCCCCAGCATGACTGCCGTGGGGTTGTTGATTTCATGCGCCACACCCGCGGTCAGTTCGCCCAGTGCCGCGAGCTTTTCAGCGGCAATCAGTTGCGCCCTTGTCTCACGCAGGATCTGGATCGTGGTCACCAGCTTCTGATTCTTCAGTTTCAGTTCCGCAGTCCTTTCATCCACCTTCTCTTCCAGCTGATCGGCCCACTGCTGCACCTGAAGATTACGCTCCTGAAGCAGATCGAGCAGGAGGTCGAACTCGTTCGCCAATACCCCGATCTCGTCCATGGATGAGATCTTCCCGATACGCTTGGTATAACCCTCTCGGGTGGCGCGAACCACCGCCATCATTATCTCGAGGGGCTTGAAGATCGATTTGGCGCCGCTGATCGAAAGGATCGATGAAAACAGCATCAGCGCCAGAAACAGCAGAATCAAAACACCCAATGCCTGCCACAGGGCATTACGCGAAGGGGACTCCAGAAAACCGGCGTAGAGCATGCCGACCCGCTCACCATTGACATCGATAATCGGCTGGTAGGCGGAGATATACCAATCGTTGACGACAAAGGCGCGGTCTATCCATTTCTCGCCATCATCCAGCACTTGCGTACGCACCTCATCGGACACCCGGGTGCCCAGGGCCCGCTGGTTGGGGGTACGCGGTACGTTGGTTGTTATCCTGACATCATTGAGAAACACCGTGACAGTCCCGATGCTCCCCCTGGGCAGGCTGCCCGGGCCATATACCAGATCGCGTATGGTATCGACAAACTTGAAATTGGCATTCAACAACACCCCGCCATCAAGCACGGCGACCACCTGCCCACGTGAGTTCTTAACCGGATAGAGGGCGCGAATCATCATGCCGCGGCCCTCGATACGCTGCACTGTGGGTCTTGCCCGGGGCGTATCGATCAGCGGCAGCTCAACCTGCTTGGCCAAACCGGGAGACTGTTCATCCAGCGCCTCCGCACTGAATATCTCTATCTCCACACGGGGATGGCCCTGCAGCGCCGCCAATAGCGAAGGTGACGAGTGGCCCCGTTTCTCGGCTTCGCCATATGACAGGAAGAGACGTTTGCCGTCCACGCCAAGCAGATGCAGGTAGCTGAAACCGGCCGACTGTTGCAGTTCAGCCAGCTGCGTGTTGACGACCAGCCCGCTCTTCGATTCCAGCGCGGTATAAAAGGCATAGGATTCCGCCAGCCGACCCAGGGTATTCAGATAGTCCTCCTGCAGGCGATGGAAATTGTCCTCCGCCACTGAGAGGTCGGTGTTGACTTTGATGAACAGCTGTTCATAACTGAACTGGGATCCCCAATAGATGGCCAGCCCCAGTGCAATGGGCATGATCAGCAGAATGGGAAACAGCACCAGCACCAGCAGCTTGTAACGCAAGCTGCCGCGTATCGCCTCGATGATCCTGAGCGGCTGGTTCAAGCGCTTAGGGCCTGTCGACACTCATCCGAAGGGCCCTAATTGACACCCCAGGCCTGGGTCTTCCGCTCCAGCGTCTTGCGCGAGATACCCAGCACACGGGCCGCCGCGGATTTGTTACCGCCTTCCAGATCCAGGACCTTGAGAATGTGTTGCTTCTCAATCGCTTCGAGCAGCATGGTCTTACTCGGATCGAACGGCGTTGTCTGACTCCCCGCAACCTCTGAACCCATCAGGCATCGACTGGGGGATTTGTTGAGCAACAGGCACCGCTCGATCACATTCTTCAGTTCACGTACATTGCCTGGCCAGTCATAATCCAGCAACCTGACCAGTTCGCCCTCCCCCAGTTGCGGTGGCGCTATCCCCAGTTCCGCCGACAGAATCTCGACAAAGTGCTGCACCAGCAGCGGGATGTCCTCTTTACGTTCGCGCAGCGCCGGTATACGTAGTGAGAGCACGTTCAAGCGATAGTAGAGATCTTCCCGGAATTCACCATTGCGCACTTCCTGTTCAAGATCACGATTGCTGGCGGCAATAATGCGCACGTCCACCGGCACTTCACGATTGGAACCGACAGGACGGATGGTCCGCTCCTCCAACGCGCGTAGCAGATGGGCCTGCATGCTGAGCGGCATCTCTCCGATCTCATCGAGAAACAGGGTACCGCCGCTGGCGTAGGTGAGAAGCCCGTCACGGGAGAGATGGGCGCCCGTAAAAGCGCCTTTGACATGACCAAAGAGTTCGCTTTCCAGCAACTCCGCGGTCATGGCGCCGCAATTGACCGGTACAAAGCTGCCCGATCTTCTGCTCATTTCATGCATCGCCCGGGCTGCGAGCTCTTTGCCGGTACCCGATTCACCTTCGATAAGCACCGTGGAAAGCATCGGCGCGACCCGCTTTATCACTTCGCACAGGGACTGCATCTGATGGCTCTTTCCCACCATGCCGGCACTATCGTAGATCTGCTCGACCTGGCGGCGCAGCACGAAGTTTTCACGCTGCATCTTTTGCCGTTCAAGATAGCGCTCCACCGCGGCGATCATCTGCTCCATACGAAAGGGTTTGAGGATAAAGTCCTCTGCGCCGGCGCGCAGCGCCGCTATCGCCGTCTCCATATCCGCATGGGCGGTCATGAAGATCACGCCGGTGACACCGTCCTGCGCACGCAACTCTTTCACCCATTCGACGCCGCCGGTCTGTCCCGGAAGCCGGATATCGGTAATGATCAGATCGAAATGGCAGTGCCGCCTCAACTCCTCGGCGGTCGCTACATCCTCGGCCGTTTCAACCAGCCCGAAATACTTGCGCAGTCCCTTCTGGAGAAAGCTGCGTATTCCCGGCTCGTCATCCACGATGAGTACGGATGCCATGCGTACGGGGGCGCCGTCCTTGATCCTGTCCTGTTTGTCCTCAATCCTCTCCGCAAGTTCTTCTGCATTGATATTCATTGTGTTGTTCCAGTCTTCAAGCTTCTCATTACCTGAATTCCACACCACACGATCAGGTTGATTATGGGTCAAAATGACTAAACCCTGTATCGCCGGTTTGCGACCATTTGTCTCACAATCGGCACACGATCGCTTGAAGGAAGTATAATCGATGGCCTATGAACGCCCGTTTATTCATTTTATTCCCGCTAACACTCACATAGTAGACAAAAGAAATCCACTGACTACTGCATCTGTCCACGCTGCCCGGCAATGCCTAATTGTGGCACTTCTTTTGCAGACGATAGGCAGGATAGAACAACAACCAGAGGCATATTACCTATGTTTAGTCGCCTAATTCGCTTCAGCATACGCCTACTCATTGTTTCCATTTTGCTAACTGGCGGTAACAGTGTTGCGGAAAGTGTTCAAAAACAGACCATTCGATTGGCAACCACAACCAGTACAGACAATTCCGGTCTGCTTGCAGATATCCTGCCAACATTCACCGAAGCGACCGGTTACCCTGTACACGTGATTGCCGTTGGAACGGGTAAGGCATTACGCATGGGGAGGGACGGCGACGTCGATCTGGTCTTGGTGCATGCCCGTGCGGCAGAGGATAGATTTGTCAATGCGGGTCATGGCGTCAAGCGCTATGGTGTCATGTACAACGATTTCGTTCTGGTAGGTCCCGCTGATGATCATGCCGGCATCAGCCAGGCCAAGGATGTCATTACCGCACTAGGGAGTATTGCCGGGCATGAGGCAAGCTTCATCTCCCGCGGCGATGATTCAGGCACCCATAAGAAGGAGCTTGGATTGTGGGAAAAGAGCCATCAAAAACCTGCCGGAGAGTGGTATCTCGAAGTGGGCCAGGGAATGGGCAAAGTATTGCAAATCGCTTCTGAAATGGATGCCTATACCCTGACCGACAGGGGTACATGGCTGGCCTATCAGGCCAAGTCACCGCTGAAGATCGTTTTTGAGAACGATCCCCTGTTGTTCAATCCCTACGGCATCATTGCGGTCAATCCCAAGCGTTACCCGGATATCAACCATGACGGCGCCAATGCCTTGATTAAATGGTTGATATCACCTGACGGCCAAGCGCGTATCGGCAATTTCAGGATCGGTAAAAATCAGCTCTTTACCCCATCCGCCGATGCCGGCGAGTTCGCTTCTTTCGATCAACCACGTTGATGGAATCACTGGGTGACACCACTATAGCGGCGCTAAACCTCCTGGTCAGCGGTAACCGGGAGTTGTGGGAGATTATCGCCATTTCATTTCGCGTCTCCGGGATCGCCATCCTGGTTGCGACACCACCGGCGCTGCTGGCGGCTTTTCTGTTGACCTATAAGCGCTTTCCCGGGCGTCGTCTCCTGATATCGTTTAACTCCACATTCCTCTCCGTCCCGGCCGTGGTGGTCGGCCTGACCTTTTTTATCCTGCTCTCCAGGCAGGGTCCGTTGGGGGAATGGAAACTGCTGTTCACCCAAACGGCGATGGTGCTGGGGCAGATCGCGCTCGCCTTCCCGATTCTGGTGGCGATGGGGCATTCGGCTTTACAGGCCTCAGACATTCGCGCCTGGGAGACGGCCCGCACACTGGGCGCCACACCGATCCGCGCACTGATCACCATCATGCGCGAAGCGCGCTTCGGACTCATGGCGGCGCTGCTGGCCGCCTTCGGCCGCATCATCGCCGAAGTCGGCGCGTCGATGATGCTCGGTGGCAACATTCTGCACTATACGCGCAATATACCCACCGCCATCGCCCTGGAGTCGAGCAAGGGCGAGTTTGCCCAGGGAATCGCCCTGGGCCTGGTACTATTGACTCTCGCATTCTCACTCAACGCCCTGCTGCAACATATTCAGGGCAAGGGACATCCCGTAACATGAGCGAGTCGGTCATACTCAATGTGTCCACATTGGACAAGCGCTTCGGCAGAAGAGCGGTGCTGAAGGGGATCGAACTGACCCTGCATGCGGGAGAGTGCACGCTGTTGAGCGGCGGTAACGGCGCCGGCAAAACCACTTTGCTGCGCATCCTTTCAGGCCTGGAAAAACCGGACAGCAGCCAGATAGCCATCACTTCGGATTCGTCCGGAACCTGGCGTCATTGCCGTAGGGAGTTGCATAAGCAGGTTCTCTATCTGCACCAGCAACCCTATATGTTCGACGGCTCGGTCAGATACAATCTTGGCTATGCCCTGCCCACGGATCTGGACAAGCATTCACGCAGGGAGATGATTGACAATGCCATCGACTGGGCCGGACTTCATCACCTGACCGACACACCGGCCAAATCACTTTCGGGGGGCGAACGGCAACGGGTCTCACTGGCAAGAGCCTGGTTGAGAAACCCCAGAATTCTGCTTTTGGACGAACCGACAGCCAATCTGGATCAGGAGGCCAGAGAACGTACCCTGGATCTGCTTAAATCCTTCAAAGAGCAGGGTATTGCCCTGTTACTCGCGAGCCACGATCCACTACACTTCTCTTCATTGATAGATCGGCAACTCCACCTCTACGAAGGACGCTTGGTGATGATTGAGGATAGCAAGTTGATGTCAATACCATCTTCACAAACGGACAACGGCCTCAGGAGCACAGCATGAACACGCCTCCGGCGGTCACCGCCGTTATCCTCGCCGGCGGGCGCGGCCGGCGTATGGACGGCGAGGACAAGGGTTTGATCGAACTGAACGGCAGGCCCCTGGTGCAGCATGTAATCTCCGCGATACAACCCCAGGTGGCGGCTATCCTGATCAATGCCAATCGCAACCGGGAACGTTATGCAGCATTCGGGTATCCGGTGATCGCCGACTCATTGCTCGACTACCAGGGCCCTCTGGCCGGCTTTATCGCCGCCATGCAAGCCCTAGCGACTGAGGATATGCTCACTCTCCCCTGCGATGGGCCGCTGGTGCCGCCCGACCTGGTGGAACGTCTTTACGAGGCACGCCGGTCAGCCGGCGCGGATATCGCCGTGGCCCATGACGGCGACCGGCTGCAACCGGTCTACGCCTTGATTCCCAAGCGGTTGACCGACAGCCTGCAGCGCTATCTGGACCGGGGTGATCGAAAGATCGACCTCTGGTATGAAGAGCACCGGGTCACCCATGCCGACTTTTCCGATATTCCCCGTACCTTCATCAACGTCAACACCCTCCAGGAGCGGGACAACCTCCAGGGGAGCGCGGCATGATCGACTTCCCCATCCCGTTATTGGGATTCAGCGCCTTCAGCGGCACCGGCAAGACCACCCTGCTGACCCGGCTGCTGCCGATCCTGAAACGACAGGGGCTGCGTATCGCCGTGGCCAAACACGCCAGCCACCTGTTCGAGATAGACCATCCCAGAAAGGACAGTTATGAACTGCGTAAGGCGGGGGCCAGCCAGATGCTGGTGAGCGCTCGCGGACGCATGGCCCTGATTTCGGAGTCCGACACCAAGCTGCCGGAGCCCGGATTGGGGCAGATGCTCGACTATCTCGATACCTCCCATCTGGACCTGGTGCTGGTGGAGGGATTCAAGAACGAGGCGATCTACAAAATAGAGCTGCACCGTCCCGCCCTGGGCAAACCCCTTTTATGTCATACTGATCCCTATATCATCGCGGTCGCAACCGATGAAGCAATCCCCGGCGTTCCGCACAGCCTGCCGATACTGAACCTCAATGATCCGCAGCAGATAGCCGGGTTCATTCGTCAATATATGCATCGATACGGAGAGAACGGATTAAATGACCAGTCAAGCCATCGGCTCCAGCGTCAGTTGTGCTGACCCGGAGGCACCCTCAACACTCACCGTGGCGGCAGCCCGTGAGGCGATCCTCGCAAATATCACGCCGATCGAAACCAGCTTACGCCTGCCCCTGCGCGACGCCCTGAATGCTGTGCTTGCGCAAGAGGTCATCTCGCCATTCGATGTACCCAGCCACACCAACTCGGCCATGGACGGTTTTGCCATGTCGGGCAGCGATCTGCCGCAACAGGAGTATCGGGACTTCAATCTGATCGGTACCGCGGTCGCGGGTGCGCCGTTCAACCAATCCTGCGGCAAGGGCGAGTGTGTCCGCATTATGACCGGCGCACCCATGCCGGACGGCGCCGACACCGTTGTGATGCAGGAACAATCCCTGCTCATCAACGAGTTGCAGGTGCGTATCGCCCATGGTCAGCGCCCGGGGCAGAATGTCCGCCAGGCGGGTGAGGATATCGCACAGGGTAGCGTGGTGCTCAATCCCGGCAGACGCCTGACCCCCGCCGATCTGGGCATCCTCGCCTCCCTCGGCTTCGCTGAGATCAGCGTTCGCAGACGCCCGAGGGTGGCTTTCTTCTCCACCGGTGATGAACTGCGTTCCATCGGAGAGCCCCTGGGGACCGGCGAAGTCTACGACAGCAACCGCTACTCCCTCTACGGCATGCTGCAAAGAGCGGATGCGGAATTGCTCGACCTGGGGGTCGTCAAGGACGATCCCGACGCATTGAGGGAGGCATTTGACAGCGCTGACAAAACCGCGGACATCGTCGTCACTTCCGGGGGTGTCTCGGTGGGCGAAGCGGACTATACCAAGGAGATCCTGCAACAGCTTGGGGACATGCGCTTCTGGAAGATCGCCATGAAGCCCGGAAGGCCCCTGGCATTCGGCAGACTGGGCAACAGCCACTTCTTCGGCCTGCCCGGCAATCCCGTGGCGGTAATGGTCACCTTCTACCAGTTCGTCCTGCCCGCCCTGCACTATCTCGCCACCGGCACACCCTACCAACCCACCACCCTGCTGGCCGAAAGCGACCGCGACATACGCAAGCGGGCCGGCAGATTCGAATTTGTACGTGGGTTCCTGCAACAGCGGGAGGATGGCAGTTTCAGCGTCGATCCCGTAGGTCAACAGGGATCCGGAATCCTGACCTCGATGAGCCGGGGCAACTGCTTTATCCTGCTATCCGAGGATTGCGAAGGTGTGAAGGACGGCGATAAAGTGGTTGTTCAACCCTTCAGCGCCCTGATGTAATTCGATACAAGGGCCTGCGAACGCACAACCGATAGGTCCTAGCCTTTTTCAAACCGGTCTACCAGGCGCTCCAGCATCTCCCAATCCTCATCGGAGAGCCTGCCCTCCATAGCGGCGCGTTCGATCCTGAGAATAACCTTTTTGGTTTTCGCCGGAAGACGCTGTTGCACCTGATCGGCTTTCAACAACAGTGCCTGAAGCGTTTCACTGTCTGTCTCGGCCACCCGGTCACGATGACCGGTGTAGTGATGATCTGGATAATCCCGGGAGGGATGCTGCAGATCCATGTAGCCGTCCGCCAGATCAAGATTCCTCTCGATCCGTCTCGCCACTTCGTCACCCATATTGCGCCGGTCTGTGACCAGTTGACTGACATGGGCAGGGGCCAGACCCACCCGTTCCGCAAACTCCCGCTGGGAGCCGAAACGGTCTATCTGTGCCAGCAGATTCGACTTCCGTATTGTCCTGATGTTGACCATCCCTGAATCATAGCAATTTGCTATAGCCGATGCCATGAGCAACTTGCTAAATTCTTAGCATGGCGCTACCATCCAACCCATCATGGATATGAAGACCTACATCGCAAAGGAAGGCCGTGACGCAGCCAGACGGTTGGCCTTTCTCTCTGGCACCAGCTATATCTACCTCACCCAGATCGCCTCCGGCTTTCGCAAACCCAGCGGACGTCTTACGCTCCTCCTGGAACACCACTCCAAGGGCAAACTGACCCGACACGAACTGCGGCCGGATCTCTACCCGGACGCCTAAGCGAAGCAGTCGCACAGCATCCGAAACCGGTTGATACAAAGCGGAAAAGTCGAATCATTGGAAGAACCTCATGCTCAAGGGAAGAGAGAAGAAAACGGATTCACTCAGCGATGAACTGCGCCGCTACTGCGATGATCTCTCGGAGTTCAACCAACGCTGCGAAAGGCTCTGCGAGGCCCTTGCTGAAATAGCCACCCATCACGAATCGATCAGCAGCTACGCGGTTCGCGGCATGCGGCACAACGCCAGCTGGCTGAAATACCGGATCAATGACTTCACCAATCGTCTGCACACCCTTTATGAGAGGGCGCTTGATGAGCGGAAATAGCCATCAAGAAAGCCGGAACAGACAGTGATTGACTGAAGTGGCGCTCCATGAAGTAGACATAAAATTTCATAACCACCCTCTTTTTTAACTTGATTTTCATATTATTTAGTTATATTTTGTATTTTATGTATAGTATTTTCACTTTAAAAGCGGATTGACCCATGAAAGTCAGCAAGCAAGAGAAGGCATTGACCCGTACGCGGATATTGCGCGCAGCCGTTGATGTGATCAGTGAAAAAGGCTTCAAATCAGCCTCCATGCGAGAAATCGCCCGCCGCGCCGAGGTGGGTGACGCCACCATCTACAACTACTTCCCGACCAAGGAGAGCCTTCTCTACGGCTACTGCGAGGAGAAACAGCGGGAGGTGGCCGAAGCGCTGAAAAAGATCGATGACTTCAACGAATATACCCTGCGCGAACAGCTGCAACAGTTGACCGAGACCGAGCTCGCCCTCTGGCTACCGGACCGGGAGTTCCTCGCCGAGGTCTTCACATTGACCTTTTCCGCACCGGTTGCGGGCGCCGTCAATCTGGCAGAGACACGGCGTCTGTTCAATCGCATGGTGGAGGAGATGATCGATGCCGCCATCGAAGTGGGCGAGATACCGGACCAGCCCTACCGGGAGCTACTGGCCCCTCTCTATTGGGATTACTTCACCGGCGTACTCGCCTTCTGGCTGAAGGATGATTCCGAGGATTTCGCCAATACCACTCAGCTGGTCGACCGCAGCGTGGAGATGATCGCCATGGTGTTGCAGACGGCGCTGATCGGCAAGGCACTCGACCTCTTCTCTTTCATGTTTCGCAGCCAGATCAGCCGCCATCTGGAGAAACTGGGTGACTACACCGCACCCTGGAAACAGGCCAAGCGGCGCTTTATGGATGGCGGTGATGGCTGATTACATCCCTACCGGCAAACTTGCGCGCACCGGTATCGCCGGCAGCGCCATACTCAAGGCGGGAAGCCGACATCTCAGCCATGCCGCCAAACGCCCCTTTCTGAGTGAGGCCGCACGTCACCAACAGCAACAGCAGCTCGATGACGAAACGGCGCGCATCCTGTTTCAAACCTTCACCCGCTTGCGCGGCAGCGCCCTGAAAATAGCACAGATGCTAAGCATGGAGAGCAATCTCATGCCCGAGTGGTTTCGCAGGGAGATGGCCAAGTCCTACCATCAGGTCCCTCCCCTGGGGCGGCCGCTGATCCGTAAGCTGATCATGCAGGAGTTCAACAAGCCAGCCGAAGAACTGTTTGCCCATTTCGACTCGAAAGCCTTTGCGGCAGCCAGCCTGGGACAGGTCCACGGGGCGACCGGCGTACAGGGTGAAAACCTGGCAGTGAAGCTGCAATACCCCGGCATCGATGTCACCATCGACAGCGATCTTCAACTGCTGCGCAGTCTGATCAGGCCTACCCGATATGCAAGGCTCCTGTTCTCATCCATCGACGAGATTGAACAGCGCCTGCATGAAGAGGTCGACTACCATCACGAGGCGGACAACAACGAATGGTTCAAGACCCGGCTTCGGATACCCGGTGTCAACATTCCCGTGGTCTACCGGGACTACTCGTCAAAACGTATCCTGGCCACTGAGCGGCTGTCGGGACAGCACCTGGAAGCCTGGCTCCACGGCAATCCCGCTCAACAGGAACGGAATCACTTCGGACAACGGCTGTACGATATTTTTGTCCACTCCTTTTACGGGCTGCACGCGCTCCACGCCGATCCCAACCCAGGCAATTATCTGTTTGCCGGTGATGGCACCCTGGGTCTGCTGGACTTCGGATGTGTCCGCTACTATTCATCCGATTTCGTCAGTTTGATACCGCTCCTTTTGCATGCCTATATGACGCGGGATGCAGAGAAAGTCATCTCAACCTACCAGCGGCTCGGCATGGTTACGGAGATGACAGGGGATGAGCTGCAAACCTTCTACGATCAGGTCCTGCAACCTTTTGGCGACTGGCTGACCAAGCCATTCAAGGCGGGCCGATTCGATTTTTCCAAGCGCGAGACCGCCTACACCACAGAGGGATGGCAGTCGTTTAAACAACTTACCAATGTCCACAAAATCAATGATCTTGCCAACGAGTTCATCTATTTCGACCGTACCTTTTTCGGTCTCTACCAAATCTTTGAGCGGATGGGCGCATGCATAGATATGGAGCATCGATGGTTGGTCTGAACAGGCCTCTGCTATGGGGCGGCACGCTGAGCCTGCTGGCCGCTTTTCTTCACATAGCGATTATCATCGGCGGTCCGGCCTGGTATCGGTTTTTTGGTGCGGGAGAGCGAATTGCCCGTTTGGCCGAGCAGGGTTCGCCCTTACCCGACACCATGACAGCCATCATCGCCCTGATACTGCTGCTCTGGAGCCTGTACGCCTTCGCGGGGGCAGGCCTGGTTCGCCGTCTGCCCTGGCTCAGATCAATCCTGACGCTTATCACGGCGGTCTATCTTATACGTGGCATGGCGCTGCTGCCGTTGGCAATATTCATGCCGCAAGCTGTCGATAGTTTTCTCATCCTGAGTTCGCTGATCTGCATGGTGATCGGCATACTCCACTTCAGCGGTACGCGACAGATGATCTGGGAACTCTCATGAACGAAAGCAGTAACATCCAGGCCGGTGAAAACAATCCCTTTAGCCACCAGCAACTGCCGTTGGGCGTACGCCTGTTCCTGAACGCCGCAAGGATAGTGTTCCGGGTCACCGGCTGGGTGTCGCCCCGACTGGCTGGCGTGTTGGCGCTACGGCTCTTCATGACGCCACCCAAGTTTCCGATACCACGTCGGGAGATAAACATCCGCGAAAGCGCCAGTCTGACGATGCATGATATTGATGGCGAGAAGATCGCAGCACGATCGTGGGGAGAAGGCCCGTGCGTGTTGCTGTGCCATGGCTGGGGTGGCCGGGGCACTCAATTCTTCGCCCTGATCGAAGCACTGGCGGCCGCCGGCTATCGTGCCGTCGCCTTTGATGCACCGGCCCATGGGGACTCCTCGGGAAAACGCACCAATATGCTGAAGGTGGCCCGCGCCATCGCCGCGATTGCGGAGAAGGAAAAACCGATATCAGCCGTGATCGGCCACTCATTCGGCTGTGGCACGGCACTCCTCGCCATCGACCGATACAATCTCCCTTCCGACAAAGTCATACTGTTCAGCTGTTTCACCGATACCCACTGGATCACAGAGCGGTTCGCCGATGCCTTTTCGATCAGCGAGCCGGCCGTCGAGGCAATGCGCGAAGAGGCAATGCGGCGTTTCGCCCACCATTTCGACACACCCTGGAATTGGTCACAGCTGTCACCGGTGAATACTATCAAGCAAGTAACCGGCGACCTGTTGCTGGTTCATGACAGGCATGACTTTGAGGTCCCGTACAGTCATGCCGAAAAGTTGATGCAGATCGCTCCCAAAGCCGGGTTGCTGACCACTGAAAAGCTGGGACACAAGAAGATCCTCATGTACAAGCAGTGTATCGATGCCTGTCTCGAACATATCGGCAAAAATTAGGGCCTGTTAACACCAATCCGAACCAGTAAATTTTGGTTTATACTGCAATACCGGAGATGAAGATGTTTTTGATTTGTCATCATGCGCAAGATAGAAGGATTGCTATGAATATATTACGGTATATAACGATATTTTCAGTCGTATATTTTTTTACCGGTTGCTCTTCTGAGGAAAATAACAGTGAGATGACAAAAGGAGATGCGGGAGTTTTTCAAGGGTATAGAGATGTTATGGATAAGGCCGAAAATGTTGAGCAGACCCTCATACAAACCAACAAGAAAAGAAGAGAGGAAATAGAACGACAACAATAGGAATATCAGGGATCAACTAATCCCCTGCAAACGAATAAAACGTATTTAGGGCCTGTTACCGGCATAGGGTTTGATAGCGGTGACCCACTCATCCCGGAGTGGGCGGAGGGAGGAGTCAGCTAACTCGTTAAGACCCTAGCTGGAGACGTTTACGTACATGCCGGTAATGGTGTTCATGAACTCCATTATACGGTCTGTAGTAGCGAAGATGGTGACCGGCAGGCCGCCTTTCTCAACATCCATAAAAAATGGACGGATAACGCGCCAGAGACGGGCGGTTCTGATAAGTTTTTCGGTGATCTCGGGTGTATTGATTTTTTCGCTCTTCAGAACGGCCATGGCTGACTCAAACTCTCGGACCGCGGTTTTCAGCTGATTGACATAATCCTGATCCTTGAAACCCAATTGATGAGCGATGTAGTATTTCGCTATGCGCTGAGAGAGCATGCGCTGCCTGCCGGAAAGATTGACGATCTTTGGCGTTTTCCGGTTGGAGAGGGCCTCGATCTTAACAACGACATCCTGACTCAATTCTAAAACAGTCTCACTCATGTCGAGCACCATGGTGGCGTCAGTCTGAGTGTAGGGTAGATTGACTAATTTGGCGTAATCATCAATTACGATATCCAGGAATACCATTAATTGTTGCACGTCCTTGTTTTTTACTTCAGCTTTTAACTCAGCATGATTTTTTTTCAATTCGATAATGCTGCTTTGCAGCTGTTGTTTTGCCTTGTCGCGCCTTACGTTACCACCCAGAAAAAAGTACGCCTTTGCAATTCTTTGAGAAAGCATGCGCTGTTTTCCTGCCTTGTTTACAGCTTCAGCGAGATCGATATCGGCTGCATGGGCAGATAAAGAGAAGCACAGAATTGTAGTCAGGAAGAAGGTTAACAGATACCTTGTGGTCTTCATAATATTTCTCCGGTACATCATGGAAAAAAGTGACCACGCATATCAATTATCTGTCGTCATAAGCACCATGTATATCGAGTATTACATGTTCAGCCACGCACAAAGCAATTGATGGGGTACACTCACTCCTACATTTAAACGCTCTATCCGTATAAACGGACACAGGTCAGCTCTCCCCTCACTCCCACATGCCATGATCGTATATTGAATTTATCTGACAGTACCAATTATTTATGGGGCATGTAGCGGCATCGTAGGCTAAAGATTTAATAGGTTAATTCACTGCTGTCCCGTTAAGGAGAGAATAAGAAGGCCTGAAGACCAGTTTGTTTTGTTACAATGAGTTCACCACAAACCATTGAAAAACAAAAAGGAAATCAGGCCTTGAGTCACCATAATACTGTGTTTTCACAACTTCTGAAACTAATACCGAGACATGAATTCGAGACCCTTGCAAAACAGCACCATACAGGCCGTTCTTTCCGAACAGCCTCACGTTGGTCGCAATTCGTAACCCTGGCAATGGCGCAACTGTCAGGTCGAAACAGCTTACGTGACATCGTTGACAGTATGTCCGCGCAAGCCCATCGTCTTTATCACCTCGGTAGTGCAAAACTGTCACGTTCCAATTTATCCCGTATCAATGATGGTAAGCCATACGGGCTGTATGAAGCTTTGTTTGGAAAGCTGTTGCATCGCTGTCAGGGTGTGGTTCCTGGTCATGATTTTCGTTTCAGCAACCCACTTTATTCGCTGGATGCTTCGACGATCGATTTATGTCTGTCTGTTTTCCCCTGGGCTGATTTTCGCACGACGAAAGGAGCGATAAAACTGCATGTTGGGTTGAACCACTCGGGCTATTTGCCGGAATTTGTGACGGTGACAGAGGGTAAGGCACACGATGTAACTGTCGGGCGTGCCTTGAAATTCCCCAAGGGGAGTATCGTGGCGGTTGATAAGGGTTACAACGACTACGCTTGGTATAACCAACTGACAGCAAAAGGGATATTTTTTGTCACTCGCCTGAAGACCAATGCAAAGTACCGTACGGTAAGCCGTCGATCAGTGTTGAAAAGTAAGGGATTGACCAGCGACCAAACCATTGAGTTTACAGGTGCGCAGACTGCCAAAAAGTGCCCAGTACCATTACGTCGTATCGGCTATCGGGATGCGGAGACCGGAAGGCGTTATGTGTTTCTCACCAACAATTTCGAGCTTGCTGCCAAAACGATTGCCGATATATACAGGGCAAGGTGGCAGGTTGAATTGTTTTTCAAATGGATCAAACAAAACCTGAAAATCAAATCATTTGTGGGTACCAGCAAAAATGCGCTTATGACACAGATCTGGATTGCATTGTGTGTCTATTTGCTACTGGCCTTTCTCAAGTTCCAGTCGAAGTTGCAAAAAAGCATGCAACAAATATTACGATTACTACAGCTTAATTTGTTTGAAAAACGGGATCTGATGGCATTGCTGCGAGGTGACCCACCCCGCGAGGGCCAACCTGATAATAATCAGATGGCTTTGCTTTGAAAGTTAGCGGGACAGCAGTGAGGTTAATTCTTAAAATTAGGCCTAAATTGTTAAATTTTAATAATAATTCTCTTCCTTCTACACCCGAGTGACAATAATCCGCCAGTCATGACAACAGCTGACCACCAACATGATATTTTCGTAAGTTCGGCCGGCAGACTTCTCAACCTATAATTTTTCCTGATTACTCATGAGGCTCAGCTATTGAGCCTGTGGTGCAAGCATAATGGAACCTACTGAATAAAAGAGGATTTCATCATGCCGAGAAATACTATTCAATTTCAAAAAGGTCTTGGTTTGCACGATTCTCTGGAACAATATGGGACCGAGGATCAGTGTCGACAGGCATTGTATGATTTGCGCTGGCCGACGGGCTATGTCTGCCCTGAGTGCGGCAACACAACAGGCTGTGAACTCAAAAAGCGTCAGATATATCAATGTCACAAGTGCCATCATCAGACTTCCCTGACCGCCGGCAGCATCTTCCATGGCACCAAGCTGCCGCTGAGAACGTGGTTTCTTGCGATCTATCTGTTGACCCAACGCAAGAAAAGTATCTCGGCGCTGCAACTTTCCCGCGAAATCGGGGTGAACTACAATACGGCCTGGCGACTCAAGCATAAGTTGATGCAGGTGATGATGGGACGTGAGCGTGGAAAAAAACTGGCCGGTCGCATCGAATTGGATGATGCTTATCTCGGAGGCGAGCAAGCCGGTAAGCGTGGTCGTGGGTCGCGCAACAAAATCCCTTTCGTAGCTGCTGTTGAGACGACGCGGGACGGCAGGCCCATGAAAATTCAACTGCGTCGTGTAAGGGGCTTCCGCAAACGTGAAATCGCCCGCTACGCCCGCTCCTGCTTGATGCCTGGCAGCGAAGTCTTTACCGATGGGCTTTGGTGCTTTAGTGGCGTGACAACCGCTGATTGCCATCATAACCCCATGGTGACGGGTGGTGGGCGCCAAAGTGTCCAGTATTCGTGCTTCAAATGGGTAAACACGATGTTGGGTAATGTCAAAAACAGTCTGTTGGGTACTTTTCATGCGATTCGAGATAAACATGTGTCGCGTTATCTTGCTGAGTTCGAATATCGGTTTAACCGCCGTTTCGATTTACCCGCCATGATTGAACGATTGCTTTTTGCCGCTCTTCGCACTCCACCTATGCCATATCGCCTCTTGAGAATGGCTGAGGTTTAGGGGTAATCAGGTATTATTTTAAGCGAGGGAAAATATCAGGAACATAATGCTCGTTCGAATGGGAAATTACACTGCAATATGGACGGCCACCGGAAGACAATGCAAAAACTGCAGCATCAAACTCTTTCACCACTTCAGCGGGTTATGTGAAAACGACTTCGCTTGCTTCTATAATGCCTTGATTCCATACCTCAGCATCAGCTGATTGTGTCGACCCCTGCCGCAAAGCTTCCGTAATGTTCAGATGCTCAGGGGAAGATCCTATGAATACTCTCGGTTTTGTTGCTTGGATGATTCGGGGTTGCCCTGCTTGTATTTCATCCTCATCAGTTCTTTTCTTTGCAATTGCCATGTGGTCAGACAACAGGGCGAGCATGGTTCTTGCCAAGCGAATGTGAAGCGAACCATCAAAGGCCGAGATATGCATATGTTTCCATAAGCATCTGTCTCTCCTTGAAATAAATTCTGCTAAACTGGCTTCTTTTGGGCCAATATGAACGGTAGCGGAGTAGCAATGAGCGCCAAGCAATATGATGCGGTGGTAATCGGAAGTGGTCCGGGTGGCGAGGGTGCCGCCATGAAGCTGGTCAAATCGGGCAAGCAGGTGGCGATCGTTGAGGCCTTCGACAAGGTCGGCGGCGGCTGTACCCATTGGGGAACCATCCCCTCCAAGGCGCTAAGGCACAATATTCAGATGTTGCGGGATTTCCGGCGCAATCCCCTGTTCCAGCACACCCATGATCAGATTCAGGTGGAATATTCGGACCTGCTGCAGGCGGCCGGCAAGGTGATCAATGAGCAGGTTCGCAGCCGCCTGCGCCACTATGCCCGCAACCGGGTGGAGGTAATCCATGGCCGTGCCCGTTTCAGCGGCCCCAATCAGGTTGAAGTCGTGCAGGCGGGTGGCGGCATCGAAGAGATCGAAGCGCAACAATTTGTCATCGCCACCGGATCGCGTCCCTATCACCCCGAGGATGTGGACTTCAGCCATCCGCGTATTCTTGACAGCGATGCCGTGCTGCGCCTGGATCGCACACCCGACTCCATCACCATCTACGGTGCCGGTGTGATCGGATGCGAATACGCCTCCATCTTCAGCAATCTCGATGTAAAGGTGAATCTGGTCAATACCCGGGACCGCCTGCTTTCGTTTCTCGATGACGAGATAACCGATGCACTGAGCTACCACATGCGTAATCAGGGCACGGTGATCCGCCACGATGAGGAGTACAAACGGGTGGAGGCCCAGGATGACGGTGTTGTGCTGCACTGCAAATCGGGAAAGAAATTCAAGACCGATGTATTGCTTTGGGCCAATGGCCGCAGCGGCAACACCGAGGCCATGGGCCTGGAGGATATCGGGGTATCGATCAACCATCGCGGTCAAATCGAAGTCGATAAGACCTACGCCACTTCCCAACCCCATATCTATGCCGTAGGCGATGTGGTCGGTCCCCCTGCCCTGGCCAGCGCCAGTTACGATCAGGGCCGTTTCGTCGGCGCCCAGATCGCCACCGGAGATCCCGATTGGCAACTGATCGATGAGTTTCCCGCCGGGATCTACACCCTGCCCGAGATCAGCTCGGTCGGCCGCACCGAACGGGAACTGACCGCACAGAAGATACCCTATGAGGTCGGTCACGCCACCTTCCGCACCATTGCCCGGGCACAGATCACCGGTCACGAAGTTGGCATGCTGAAGCTGCTGTTCCACCGGGAAACCCTGGAGATCCTCGGTATCCACTGCTTCGGCGAAGGAGCCTCCGAGATCGTTCACATCGGTCAAGCCATCATGGCCCAACCGGGAGAGGCCAACAGCCTGCTCTATTTCGCGGAAAACACCTTCAACTACCCAACCATGGCCGAGGCCTACCGCGTCGCAGCCCTCAACGGTCTAAACCGGATTTTCTGAACTCAGCCATGAAACGAGTCATTGATTAGCCGCCAATGAACTTCGATCACCACAAATTTCCGCTGATAATTATGCTCAATAATGTACAAATTGTTGAATTGCATACTAGGGCCTGTTAACAGGCCCTAAGAATAAGATGACGGGATCCGCATGGAGCTGTCAGATGAGCATGCAGATGAACCGCATCCGAAAAGTACGAATGCGGCTTGATGATTAACCGATCATACTTTAAATAGTTCAACCAACCCCTTGAGCTGTTCGGCCAATTTAGCCAGATCATCACTTGCCTGAGATGTCTGCTAGCCCCAATATTTCACGCATTAAAAAGGCAAAATCCTGATACTTCGATATAATTCAGTTGCTTACACTGTAATCGAAAGGATTTTGCCTGTGACAAACTGTACCCAGACTGCCTTTGATTTTCCAGCCCTAAAACGCCGTAAGGTTCAAGCCGAGTTTTCCGGTGGCGATATCACCTCGGACGGCGGCGTGTTGCTGCTGCGTGAGATCGACAGGCGTCTGGGATTGCTCGAGGCGGTTGATGCGGTCATCCCCGACCCGCGAGATCCCCGCTATATTGAACACAGCCAGTTGAGCCTGTTGCGCCAGCGAGTCTATGGGCTCTGCCTGGGTTATGAAGATCTGAACGACCATCAGACACTACGCACCGACCCGGCCCTACAGAGCTCGATCGAACGCGAGGAGGTACTGGGCAGCCAGTCGACACTTTGTCGGCTGGAGAACCGGGTCGATCGCCGGGTTGCCGTTGATGTCCACAACCTACTGCTCGAGCAGTTCATTGCCTCATATGATGCACCACCCGATGAGCTGATCCTGGATTTCGACGCCACGGATGATCCGGTGCATGGCCGCCAGGAAGGCCGCTTCTTTCACGGCTACTACGATCACTACTGCTTCCTGCCCCTGTATGTCTTTTGTGGCGATCAACTGCTGGTGAGTTATCTGCGGCCCAGCCGGATCGATGCGCCCAAGCATGCCTGGGCGATTCTGGCGCTGTTGGTCAAACGCCTGCGCCGGGCTTGGCCTGAAGTGCGTATCATCTTTCGGGGCGATAGCGGCTTTTGCCGTCACCACATGCTCAGCTGGTGCGAGCGCAACGCTGTGGGCTATATCGTGGGCATCGCCAAGAATGACGCCTTGCTGCGGTGTATCCGTGAGCCCATGCAGTGGGTTGAGGAACTGGCGAAGCGAACCGGCATGAAGATGCGGGAATTCTTTCAGTTTCACTATGCCGCCAGCACCTGGAAGACGCGTCGCAAGGTGATCGCCAAACTGGAGGTCACCGACAAGGGGCCAAATCCACGCTTCATCGTCACCAACCTGGCCGGCGACAAACAGCGCCTTTACGATGACCTCTACTGCGCCCGTGGTGACATGGAGAACCGAATCAAGGAGCAGCAACTGGGGCTGTTCGCCGATCGCACCAGCGCGCATTACTGGTGGGCCAATCAGTTTCGTCTACTGCTGTCCAGTCTGGCCTATGTGCTGATGGAGGCCATCCGGCGCCTCGCGCTGAAGGGCACGGAACTGGCGCGTGCACAGATGACCACGATCCGGCTCAAACTGTTCAAGATCGGGGCGGTCATCATTCGCAACACGCGACGGATCCGCTTCCTGCTCTCCAGCACCTATCCCTATCAGGCGCTGTTTTTCCAGGTGGCGGCACGACTCAAGCCGGGATAGCCCGGCAGAGTGCTGCCCCGGCACGTTGATCAACAATGGGGGTAAGGGGGAGTCTGCCCGGAGGGTGGAAAATCAGGGCTTGATAGAGGTTTGGTTCCCAGTGAGGGCAAACCATCCAAGCTTGGCCATATCACCGGCTAAATTTAAAAACGGATGAAACATGCGGGCTAGCCCGAATATTTCACAAATAAAGAGGGTAAAACCCGTGTAGTTCAATAGAATTCAGTTACTTAGGCTGAAGTTGAACGAGGTTTTGCCTGTGACAGAATGTACCCAAGGTCGTTTTGCTTTTCCAGCGGTAAAACGCCGCCAGGTTGAAGCGGATTTTTCCGGTGGTGATATCAGCAGTGATGGCGGCGTGTTGTTGCTACGACAAGCGGACCGACGGCTGGGATTGCTTGAAGCCGTCAATGACACTCTCGCTGATCCACGCGATGGCCGCTATGTGCAACATGATCAGATTTCTCTACTACGCCAGCGGGTCTATGCCCTGTGCCAGGGCTATGAAGACCTCAACGATCACGACAGTCTGCGACAAGATTTGGCCTTTCAGACGGCCGTGGAACAGGATCAGGCACTGGGCAGTTCACCCACGCTCTGTCGCTTGGAGAATCGGTCAGATCGGGCAACCGCTGTCGCGATCCATCAGGTCCTGATCGAGCAGTTCATCGCCTCGTTTGCCGAGCCACCCGAGGAGTTGATCCTGGACTTCGACGCCACCGATGACCGGGTTCACGGCCTGCAGGAAGGCCGCTTCTTCCACAGTTACTACGATAACTACTGCTTTCTCCCGTTGTACGTGTTTTGCGGCGAACAACTGCTGGTCAGCTATTTGCGCCCGAGCAAGATCGACGGGGCGAAACATGCGTGGGCGATCCTCGCCCTGCTGGTCAAACGCTTGCGTCAGGCGTGGCCGGCGGTGCGGATCATCCTGAGAGCCGACTCGGGCTTCTGTCGTCACCGCATGCTGCGCTGGTGTGAACGCCATGGCATTGGCTACATCGTAGGCCTGGCGCGCAACCACCGCCTGCAACGGATGATCGAGGAAGACTTCACTGCAGTCGAGCAATGCTTCAAGGCCAACGGACAGAAGCAACGCGTCTTCCTTGGCCTGCGCTACGGTGCACGCAGCTGGCGCCGTCGACGCGCGGTGATCGCCAAGCTGGAGGTGAGTGAGCGAGGGCGTAATCCCCGATTTGTCGTCACCAACCTCAACGGCGATGCCCAAACCCTTTACGACGACGTCTATTGTGCGCGGGGCGAGATGGAAAACCGCATCAAGGAACAACAGCTGGGGCTGTTTGCTGATCGCACCAGTGCACATCATTGGTGGACCAATCAGTTTCGCTTGCTGCTGTCGAGCCTGGCCTATGTGTTGATGGAAGCGATTCGCCGCTTGGCCTTACAGGGTACAGAACTGGCCAAGACCCAGGTCGGCACGCTGCGGCTTAAACTACTCAAAGTGGGTGCGGTGGTGATACGCAATACCCGGCGTGTCCGCTTCCTGCTCTCCAGTGTCTTTCCTTACCAGGCATTGTTCTTCAGTGTGGCCGAACGGCTGGAGCCAGGATAGCACGCGATGAGTGCTGCCCCGGCACGTTGATAAATAACGGGGTAAGGGGAAGCTGTGCCTGTCAGCCAGAAATCGGGGCGTTTGGAGCCGGTATCATCCTGTTTCTCGTCCCGGCCTTCTCCTCGTGCCAGTATCGGCAAATGGATGAAATATCCGGGCTAGGCACCGGCTGCCGACTGCTCCGCCACCTCATTGATGCTGACGATACTGCGGTTGATCTCTTCGGTGACCGAGCTCTGCTCCTCGGCCGCGCTGGCGATCTGGGTGTTCATATTTGAGATCTGCTCCACGGCGGTGTTTATGGTCTGTAGCGCTTCACCGGCGGCAGCGGCCTGTTCCACGCCGACCTGGGTCATCTCCTTGCCCTCAGCCATCACTTTCACCGCATTATTGGCACCGGCCTGTAGCTTGCTGATCATCTCCTCGATCTCTTGGGTAGACTCCTGGGTACGTCCGGCAAGGGTGCGAACCTCATCCGCCACCACGGCGAAACCACGTCCCTGCTCACCGGCCCGAGCTGCTTCAATCGCCGCATTGAGGGCCAGCAGGTTGGTCTGTTCGGCGATGCTCTTGATCACATCGAGCACCGAACCGATGTTCATACTCTCGGATTCGAGCTGCTGGATCACACCTGCGGCCTGTTCCACCTCTTTGGCCAACTCACCGATGGCGTCGATCACTTTATCGATCACCTGCTTACCCTGGTGGAAGGTATTATCCGCCTCACGGGCCGCCTCAGCTGCATCGACGGCGTTGCGCGCTACCTCCTGCACCGTGGCGCTCATTTCGTTCATCGCCGTAGCCACTTGGCTGGTCTCTGTTAATTGCTGGCTGATACCTTGTGTGGTCTGGGTGGTCACCGTCGAGGTCTCCTCAGCCGCCGCGGCAAGCTGAGATACAGAATCCTTGACCTCATTGATGGTGTCATGGAATTTATCCGCCATTTTGTTGAAAGCAGAGGCTATGCGGCCGAGTTCATCCTTGTTGCTATATTCCACCCGCGCTCCCAGATCGCCTTCTGACAGTTGTTTGGCCTTCTGCTCAATCTGGTTGACGCCCTGTGTAATCGTGGTGATCGTGTGATAGGCAAGCACTAGACTGATGATCGCGCCGATAGCCAAACTGATGACAACCCAGGTGATCATGGAGTGGTAGTTCTCACCGGACTCGGTGAAGAACGTTGCGGCCTCCTCTTCCTGGAGCTTGACCAGGGATTCAATGGCCCCCTTCATCTCCTTCATGACAGGATTAACCACGCTCAATACCAGGCTTTCAGCCTCGTGATAGTGTCCCGTTCTGATGCCTTCCTCGATCTTTTCTATCGCCTCCTTTTCAAATTTCACCAATTCAGCCTGGAAGAGAGCCGCCAACCGCTTCTCCTCGGTATCCAGGTGGGAGTTCATGAATTCCGCCCAATGTTTATCGATCTCCTTGATGTTATGATCGATTTGTTCAAGATGCACCGACACGGGATGGTCATGCATCGAGGAGAAGGAGGAGTTTGGGTCGTGCTGCAACGAGAGCAGGACCTGCGACCGGCTATCCTCGGCCGCTTCCAGAATAATCCCCAGGGCCCGTATATGAGCCATGTCTTGGTTGTACAGCTCATCGATGGCATGAGCGGCGTTGCGCATGCCATTGAGACCTAGCAGTCCCACGAAGAGCGCCACACATAGCACCAAACCGACCATGATATAGAGACGTAGTTTAATAGGAAGATTATGAAGAAATGACATTGCAATCACCCTTTGTGAATTTTTGAAAGTCGCCAGTTCACTCTTGACTCATACTTTCACTTCACTGTGATCAAAACCTCCCTACCTGGAATCCTGAACTTGCGCCTGACGGCTCGGAGATACACGTGACATCTCTATAATCGACATTACAAATCAAATCTTTAGTAAAGAGCATATTATTGAGGCACCCTGGATGTCACCCGGCGGCTTTTAGTTCCGCCAGGCGGTTCATCACGCCCCCTTGAACTCAGGTTTGCGTTTTTCCAGGAAGGCCGCCATGCCCTCTTTCTGGTCTGCGGAAGAGAAACAGAGACCGAAGGCCTGGCTCTCGATCTGGCAGCCGCTATCCAGGTCGAGACCCTCTCCCCTGACGATGGCCTGTTTACTCAAACGAACCGCCAGCGGGCCTTTTTGACAGATTGTGCCGGCCATGGAAAGGGCCTCATCCATCAGCTTATCCTGCGGGTAGACATGGTTGACGAGGCCCCAGGCCAGGGCCTCATTCGCATCGACATGGCGACCGCTGATGATCATTTCCATGGCCCTGGCGGGACCGATGAGTCTGGATAATCTCTGGGTTGCGCCAAAACCTGGAGTGATCCCCAGATTGACTTCCGGTTGACCAAACACGGCATTTTCCGAGGCGATGATCCAGTCGCAAGCCATGGCCAGTTCGCAGCCGCCGCCGAGGCAGTAGCCATTGACCACGGCGATTACCGGTATTGACAGCATCTCGAGCCGGCGGAACAGAATCATAGCGGTTTGAGAAAAGGCCATCCCCTCCACTGCCGATTTATCTTGCATTTCACTGATATCGGCCCCCGCGACAAATGCCTTCTCACCCGCCCCTGTAATCAACAGCACCCGCGCCTGGGCGTCGTCCGCAACCTCGTCCAGTGCCTGCGCAAACTCCCTGAATAGTTCAGTGTTGAGGGCATTCAGGCTGGCGGGCCTGTTTAAGGTCAGAAGATAGGTTCCCTGATCGATCAACTCAAGATCAAGGGATTTATAGGATTTCCTGATTACCCCTAAACCTCAGCCATTCTCAAGAGGCGATATGGCATAGGTGGAGTGCGAAGAGCGGCAAAAAGCAATCGTTCAATCATGGCGGGTAAATCGAAACGGCGGTTAAACCGATATTCGAACTCAGCAAGATAACGCGACACATGTTTATCTCGAATCGCATGAAAAGTACCCAACAGACTGTTTTTGACATTACCCAACATCGTGTTTACCCATTTGAAGCACGAATACTGGACACTTTGGCGCCCACCACCCGTCACCATGGGGTTATGATGGCAATCAGCGGTTGTCACGCCACTAAAGCACCAAAGCCCATCGGTAAAGACTTCGCTGCCAGGCATCAAGCAGGAGCGGGCGTAGCGGGCGATTTCACGTTTGCGGAAGCCCCTTACACGACGCAGTTGAATTTTCATGGGCCTGCCGTCCCGCGTCGTCTCAACAGCAGCTACGAAAGGGATTTTGTTGCGCGACCCACGACCACGCTTACCGGCTTGCTCGCCTCCGAGATAAGCATCATCCAATTCGATGCGACCGGCCAGTTTTTTTCCACGCTCACGTTCCATCATCACCTGCATCAACTTATGCTTGAGTCGCCAGGCCGTATTGTAGTTCACCCCGATTTCGCGGGAAAGTTGCAGCGCCGAGATACTTTTCTTGCGTTGGGTCAACAGATAGATCGCAAGAAACCACGTTCTCAGCGGCAGCTTGGTGCCATGGAAGATGCTGCCGGCGGTCAGGGAAGTCTGATGATGGCACTTGTGACATTGATATATCTGACGCTTTTTGAGTTCACAGCCTGTTGTGTTGCCGCACTCAGGGCAGACATAGCCCGTCGGCCAGCGCAAATCATACAATGCCTGTCGACACTGATCCTCGGTCCCATATTGTTCCAGAAAATCGTGCAAACCAAGACCTTTTTGAAATTGAATAGTATTTCTCGGCATGATGAAATCCTCTTTTATTCAGTAGGTTCCATTATGCTTGCACCACAGGCTCAATAGCTGAGCCTCATGAGTAATCAGGAAAGAATATTTCTCCATACGCGGCATTGCCGATGATCGGTTGCACGTTGCAGCAGTCGGTCCAGTAGAAAATGGTGGCGCACGGCTGGAAAGCATCGATGCCAGAAGAAAAACAAGAAGGGTTGAAGTTATCCTTTTTCCTAAGTAGTGGCTATCATGTGGTTGTGATAATTGGAAAATGGTTCTTTGGGGCCAGAACTCATGAAGTTTCTACCGCTTGATTTCCCACAACCTCCTCTCTGTCCAGAAACCGTTTTTCCGATCACTGTACATATCAACTACCTTGCGCGGCATACAAGCCAGACTCTGTTGACCAGTTCTCAGGTCGATACCGTACCAACATTCCCAGAACAATGCCCTCGGATCACCTTCTCCCTCCGCATTCACCAGCCCTGAACCCGGTCAATACACGCATTCTGATCGGTGCAGCCGGCATGTATCACCTCCATAATATGATCACTGTTTAATTTACCTGATTACTCATGAGGCTCAGCTATTGAGCCTGTGGTGCAAGCATAATGGAACCTACTGAATAAAAGAGGATTTCATCATGCCGAGAAATACTATTCAATTTCAAAAAGGTCTTGGTTTGCACGATTTTCTGGAACAATATGGGACCGAGGATCAGTGTCGACAGGCATTGTATGATTTGCGCTGGCCGACGGGCTATGTCTGCCCTGAGTGCGGCAACACAACAGGCTGTGAACTCAAAAAGCGTCAGATATATCAATGTCACAAGTGCCATCATCAGACTTCCCTGACCGCCGGCAGCATCTTCCATGGCACCAAGCTGCCGCTGAGAACGTGGTTTCTTGCGATCTATCTGTTGACCCAACGCAAGAAAAGTATCTCGGCGCTGCAACTTTCCCGCGAAATCGGGGTGAACTACAATACGGCCTGGCGACTCAAGCATAAGTTGATGCAGGTGATGATGGAACGTGAGCGTGGAAAAAAACTGGCCGGTCGCATCGAATTGGATGATGCTTATCTTGGAGGCGAGCAAGCCGGTAAGCGTGGTCGTGGGTCGCGCAACAAAATCCCTTTCGTAGCTGCTGTTGAGACGACGCGGGACGGCAGGCCCATGAAAATTCAACTGCGTCGTGTAAGGGGCTTCCGCAAACGTGAAATCGCCCGCTACGCCCGCTCCTGCTTGATGCCTGGCAGCGAAGTCTTTACCGATGGGCTTTGGTGCTTTAGTGGCGTGACAACCGCTGATTGCCATCATAACCCCATGGTGACGGGTGGTGGGCGCCAAAGTGTCCAGTATTCGTGCTTCAAATGGGTAAACACGATGTTGGGTAATGTCAAAAACAGTCTGTTGGGTACTTTTCATGCGATTCGAGATAAACATGTGTCGCGTTATCTTGCTGAGTTCGAATATCGGTTTAACCGCCGTTTCGATTTACCCGCCATGATTGAACGATTGCTTTTTGCCGCTCTTCGCACTCCACCTATGCCATATCGCCTCTTGAGAATGGCTGAGGTTTAGGGGTAATCAGGTTAATTTATATCCAGTTAAGTTTATATTTTTTTACGCTGCAAGATTCCATATTTACACAAATCCAACCAGATTCGATGTATATTCAGTCATCAGCACAGTAAGCAATCCAGCTCCATAATTTGGAAGTCACCGGATACAGCCATACCCTGTATCATTTACCGCAATACAACAAGCGCTCATTAAAACATCAAGAAACCCTGTAATTTGTAGTTACTCACATAAAAAACGGATGATAATGCAGCAGTGTACAACAGACCCGACATGGCGTGTTATAAGGTAAATATGGGATGTGTGAGCAGGTGCATTAAAGGGATCCGACTATGTTCAAACAGTTATCTCTTATCTTACAGTCTTCATCGAAGATTACTGTTGATCCAGAACATCGGCGAACAAAACTAAGTCCGCTCAAGTATGGTCCGCTCCTGGGACGAAGCCTCTATTTCACCATGGCACTCCTCAATAGCAAAGATATGTTTCGCATGGACCGAAAAACGCTGTCCCATTTCAAGCATTTGATCGAGGCATATCCCGAGGCCATTCCCAGCATCTTCTGGCCCTATCAATGTATCAGTTGGGATACATCGGACCGGGTTAATTATCTCTACAATCACTTTGCGACTCTACCCGAGCTGAGATATCAAATCGATTACCTTGCAAACCATCAGTGTACCCTTGTGGATGCGCACAATATCTACCCCAGGCTCCGGGTTGTAATTGACAAAAATGATCTGTTTATGAGAGAGGGTATGATTACACTCAATCTATATACCGGCCATGAACGGATCTTCACTCTGGCTTTTTCACTGTATAAGAATAAGATCAATCAAATCTGCGCCATTACCGGAGCGATTCAAGGCCGAAGGATGGATGGCATCACTGATCTCTATCGTGATATGACCAAAAGAACTTACGGCATCAGACCGAGGGATCTGATGATAGAAGCTTTTCAAACCCTATGCAGGTCTTTGGGCGTAATAAAAATATACGCCGTCTCAGAGTCACACAGGCAGCATAGACACCATTTTTACCGCTTGAAAAGCAAACAGAACCAACCGAGTCTCAACTATGATGAGATCTGGTCTGATCGTAGCGGCATCCGCTGCAATAGCACTTTTTTTGAGTTGCCCCTGGTCCCCGTACGAAAACCGCTGACACACATCATCTCAAGGAAGAGATCCATGTATCGGAATCGTTATAGCTTGCTGGAGAGACTTGATCAGGCGATTGAGCAGGGCCTTGCAGCTCTTGGGCCGTGGACATTGCATGAACAAAATCATTACAAGCCGAACTCGCTCAAATCTGAACTCTGATGGCGTAACATTATATTGTCAGTTACCCCGCTCAGACCTGGTTGTCAACCATATTGGTAATATTACCGTTTGCACAATCCCGCTCTTGATAGGAATGAAATTACTGCTAATAGTTTACGGGTGGATAGCGTTTTTATTTTTTATGAAAACAGGAATGAATAAGGATGTTGTCGCTGCTACCAGGATGGCATGTCCATCAATTCAATGGAGTAGTACCCCGCCTTTATAGATTCCTACCAATCATCATGGAGTGACCGATATGGCAAGCGAGCAGAAAGGTTCAGGACGCGGCAAGGAAATCAGTTCCAAGTTGGTGCTTAGAGGCCTCAACAAGGGAGAGGAAAAACCCCGGATCGAGATCACACTAATCGATCGGGAAGGTAAGGTGTTTGAGGCGGTACAGATAGCAGAAGATGGCGATTTCGGCCTGCCTTCAAACACTATCGAGAAAGCCCATCGTATTCGCATAGGCCCCACAGTGGAAGCAGTGAGCGGAGAGGCCCCAGCTTCGATATTTCTAAACTACCGCGTTGCTGATTTCAAGGCGGCCCTGGAACGAGGTGTATTGGATATCGGTCGCAGAGTGTGGCGGGAGTGGTTGTTTCGCTACCGCTGTGTATCAGGAAGTGTCCATCGGTGCCGCCCCTCTCCCTGGTGGTACCGACAATTGGCTGGCGCAGTCAGGCGCCCGCTGAGCCAATCCCGCAAACGATTTGAACTGTCCCGCCTGGCCAGGGCATCCATTCAACCTGCAAGCGTCGTCAGCTTCTCCAGTACCCTGGAGTTGGGTGAAATTATTGCCTGGCCGATCAGATGCACCCCCATCTGTTTGGGAACGATCGAGGTCTATAGACGCATATGCTGCTGTGAACCCTGGATATTCAGTGATCACCGATTGGAGCGTTTAATCAGGGAATTGGAGGAGTTGCTCGAACGAGTTCCCGAAGTGCCCGATTTTCCCGATCCCCCAGGACCTGATCCCGATCCGGCACCTTTTCAACGAGCCTTTTTTCGGGAGGGGGCCCTGGACGAGCGCGCCCTGCATGCCGGAGAAGACCTGCATGCCTTGCGCACGCTCCCCACAGAGCGGATTGCCGCGTATGTCAACGCCAGACCCTACCTGCTGTGTCGGCGCTATGAATGCAGCACACCCGTTAAGGTGGCCGAGGGTGCAATCGGCGCCGACGGCCGATTCAATATCTGTTGGCACGAGTTTCCCGTCTTGCTTCGGAGAGGCTGCCATGAAGAGTACGCCTACAAGGTCAAACAGCGGTTCGGTCCGTTTACCATCACAATCTATAATGGTGTTGGCGCAGGCCGTTGGTACGATGCCGATGACAATGCGCTCCTCAGGTCCTATCACCCCCTGGCCATTGCCTGCCGTGACAATGGCGGTGAAGGCGATGCGTTCGTCTATCTGGACGAGATAGGCGATACTGATTCATCATTGCTCAATACTCCCGATCAGACAACAGCCACATCCGTAGCTTCACCTGGATCGAACGGCGGCGTTGCCTTTCCCAGCGGCGGTCCGGCAGGTAATGGCGCGCATGATCGAAACTGGGGCGGCACCCTCAAACTTGCCATCATGTTTTCCGAAAGCATGCGCAATACGGGCGCCAAATATTATCGGGTGAGCGTGACCGAGGCGGATAACAACGGCAATCCGGTCGGATCACCTGAATACGTCACAAGGGGACTTTCATGGAATAAGGCGGTCGCCGTACCCGGCGGTGTCGATGTGGTACCTGTAAGCCTGGGCCCCGTCAGCACATCGGCGCCTGACGAACCCCGTGACAATCTCTATCTGATCCCGTTTGACGGCGATCTGGGATCCAATGCGGATTGGGAAGCCGATCAGTACCATGTATTCCTCGATACCGGGGACGCGGCCAAACAATGGAGCGATCCCGATGCTGATGCCGGTCAGCCTGCAAAACGTCACCTCGTGACCATTGAAGTCTTCAATGCTGCCGGTGAGCGTCTGCGGCCCAGCGGCCCCCCTCCCTCGGGTCTTGCGGGAGCGGAGATCGAAGCTGCATTTACCTATCGCAGGAAGGTCCAGGATACAGGGCCCACCAATATGGTACCGTACGGCGCCTTGAGCCACCTGTTCTGGTGGGATAATAGAGACGTGGTGGCGACCATCGAGGATCTGAGGATGGATGGTGTAGCTTCGGATGAGGAGTGCCAGTTCATGAATGGTACAGAAAGTTCCACATTCGGCATCGGTTATCGCGCCTATCACCCCTGGGAGTTGTTCCAGAAAAACCATGTAATCTCCTGGAGACGTGGTCTGAGCGGTGGTAGCGATACGATGCTCAACAGCCCAAATAATGTGGGCGTTCCTCCTGACGCCGAAGGTGCAAGTCCGACCCATACATTCGGCCATATGCTGAATCACCCGACACCGTCGACACCGCCACGAACCAAGTGCGCCTTCACGGTGTTCCTGACAACCTATAACAAGCGCACCGATGGTGATGACCTGGACTTCAGCCGACACCATGACAATGCCGCATTCGCCCTGGATGTAGCGCCTGAAGTATGTGCGCCTTGTGTGTGTGAAGATGAGGAGGATGACGACTGATCGTATGATGATCTTTTACAGTAATAAAATCGCAGCACAATAGCCTGGAAAGCCCGGCTAACCCGCATGTTTCATCCGTTTTTAAATTTAGCCGGTGATATGGCCAAGCTTGGATGGTTTGCCCTCACTGGGAACCAAACCTCTATCAAGCCCTGATTTTCCACCCTCCGGGCAGACTCCCCCTTACCCCCATTGTTGATCAACGTGCCGGGGCAGCACTCTGCCGGGCTATCCCGGCTTGAGTCGTGCCGCCACCTGGAAAAACAGCGCCTGATAGGGATAGGTGCTGGAGAGCAGGAAGCGGATCCGTCGCGTGTTGCGAATGATGACCGCCCCGATCTTGAACAGTTTGAGCCGGATCGTGGTCATCTGTGCACGCGCCAGTTCCGTGCCCTTCAGCGCGAGGCGCCGGATGGCCTCCATCAGCACATAGGCCAGACTGGACAGCAGTAGACGAAACTGATTGGCCCACCAGTAATGCGCGCTGGTGCGATCGGCGAACAGCCCCAGTTGCTGCTCCTTGATTCGGTTCTCCATGTCACCACGGGCGCAGTAGAGGTCATCGTAAAGGCGCTGTTTGTCGCCGGCCAGGTTGGTGACGATGAAGCGTGGATTTGGCCCCTTGTCGGTGACCTCCAGTTTGGCGATCACCTTGCGACGCGTCTTCCAGGTGCTGGCGGCATAGTGAAACTGAAAGAATTCCCGCATCTTCATGCCGGTTCGCTTCGCCAGTTCCTCAACCCACTGCATGGGCTCACGGATACACCGCAGCAAGGCGTCATTCTTGGCGATGCCCACGATATAGCCCACAGCGTTGCGCTCGCACCAGCTGAGCATGTGGTGACGGCAAAAGCCGCTATCGCCCCGAAAGATGATACGCACTTCAGGCCAAGCCCGGCGCAGGCGTTTGACCAACAGCGCCAGAATCGCCCAGGCATGCTTGGGCGCATCGATCCGGCTGGGCCGCAGATAACTCACCAGCAGTTGATCGCCACAAAAGACATACAGGGGCAGGAAGCAGTAGTGATCGTAGTAGCCGTGAAAGAAGCGGCCTTCCTGGCGGCCATGCACCGGATCATCCGTGGCGTCGAAATCCAGGATCAGCTCATCGGGTGGTGCATCATATGAGGCAATGAACTGCTCGAGCAGTAGGTTGTGGACATCAACGGCAACCCGGCGATCGACCCGGTTCTCCAGCCGACAAAGTGTCGACTGGCTGCCCAGTACCTCCTCGCGTTCGATCGAGCTCTGTAGGGCCGGGTCGGTGCGTAGTGTCTGATGGTCGTTCAGATCTTCATAACCCAGGCAGAGCCCATAGACTCGCTGGCGCAACAGGCTCAACTGGCTGTGTTCAATATAGCGGGGATCTCGCGGGTCGGGGATGACCGCATCAACCGCCTCGAGCAATCCCAGACGCCTGTCGATCTCACGCAGCAGCAACACGCCGCCATCCGAGGTGATATCGCCACCGGAAAACTCGGCTTGAACCTTACGGCGTTTTAGGGCTGGAAAATCAAAGGCAGTCTGGGTGCAGTTTGTCACAGGCAAAATCCTTTCGATTACAGTGTAAGCAACTGAATTATATCGAAGTATCAGGATTTTGCCTTTTTAATGCGTGAAATATTGGGGCTAATGCACCGGGCTTTCCAGCTCATACCAGTCATTGCTGTCCGTGAAACCGCTCAACTCATACCACCGCTTAGTGCACCACGGTAGCGGTTGCAGAATCAAAACTGATAGATCACCGTCACTCAATCGATGGATGAATCATCGTTGACCGCCTTCGCTCCCGGTGCACACGGTCTTATGTTGGCTTGGTACTTTTTAGAATCGTAGTGCAGTTTCCCCACTCTATTCGGTCTCTTCCGTTCGCCTTGGCCCGATACAGGGCAGCATCGGCACACCTGATCATTGCATTCGCATCCATTTTGATACCATGTTGATACGCAATCATGCCGACACTGATTGTCACCCTCTTACCCTGAGTTCCGGCAAAACTCAAATCAGCAATACTCTGTCTCAATCGCTCAATCAGTTCACCGGATTCATCCATGCTTGTCTGCGGTAAGATCAGCAGGAATTCTTCGCCGCCGTATCGACCGGCAATATCGTAACCACGCAGACTGCTGGTGAAGGTATTGGCGATCGCAACCAAAACATCATCCCCAACCTGATGGCCATATCTATCATTAATCTGTTTGAAACGATCGATATCGACCATAGCAATACTGAGCGGCTGCCTATGCCTCTCAACCGCACTCACCGCAGATTCCAGTGCATGAATAATCGCATTGTGGTTCAGGAGCAGTGTCAAACTGTCGTGCGTCGCCAGTTCATGCAGCTTCCGGTTGCTTTCCTCCAGCTCCACCGTCCGTTCATGGACGAGATCCTCAAGATTTTCGTTCAGCAATACCAGGTATTTGCTCGCCAGTCTGTCGGCTTCCTCCTTCTCCCTGCTCAACAGCGTTACACGGTCAGCCGTAGCCACGCCAAGCATGGTCACTTCAAACACTGAACCTATCTGCAAGGCATGCGCCGTGACGAACCCATAAGGCAGCATACCCCAGTAATAGAGCCCGGATATAAAAACAAATATCAGAAAAACACCCCAAGCAACAAGAAAATAGCGAGCGGCAAAATTACCCTTTCTATAGGTTACGATGGCAGCCGATATCAGGATCGGCACCAACGCCATGCCGGAAAGAGAAGCAATTCGATTGGCAATCTCAAGACGGCCTGCGAGACTTATCATAATCCCCAAAAGGGCTAAAATTATTACGACGCGAAAAACAAGAAAATAGGCATGACTGTATTTTCTTATATCAAGTAGTTTTCCAGAGAAGACTATCGCGCCGATAACTACAAGATTGACTAACAAGCTTGTAGCATATTGCTGCAGGATTGGTGTCTCAGGCCACAGAAACTGACCGGCAAGACCTACTAAGGTAAAATTCAACAGCCCGTAACAAGAGAGATAAAAGGCATACCAAAGAAAAAAAGATGCCCTGAACAGGTTATATCCAACTACTGATGCGACTATCAACAGAAGAATGGCGCCGAAATATAGACCATGCCATAGATGTGATGAAGCGGAGTGCTCAGTGAATGCCTGATAATCCCATACCCTGAGAGGCAGTTGGATAGGCCCCCGTGAGGTAAATTTCATATAGTATGTCGCAGTTCGGCCCGGTTCGAGTTCAATTTTAAATAGGGTGTTGCGAAATTCTATCTCCCTCAAACTAAAAGGTATGGTATCCCCGCCAAAACGGATTCTGTAATTCCCTTTCCCATCCATTTCGTAGAATTCAATCTTATCGATCAATGGGAAGTCGACTTCAAGAATGACAGTTTGTTTGCTTGTGAAGCGAGATTCCAATGAGAATCGTATCCAAACAGCCGCATCAGTAAATCCGACTTTTCCATGTTTCAGGCGAAAGTCACTTTGTCGTCCGGAGAAGCTGACATCCTCAATCCCAAGCTGCCGCTGAGGATCAAGCAGGACATAGCTTTTGTCAGTCAATTTCACATAGCTGAAATCATCATCAAGTATGACCGATGGAGGTATATGCTGTTCGGAGGACCACGCGCCCAGAGACAGGGCAGGCAACATAAATGACAGGAATAGCAACAACAAACGGTGATCAGGCATCACCGACCCCAGTATCGACCATCTTTCCTTGTGGTTATCGTTCTCCTTAAAAAACCGGATAAATAACAACCCATAACAATTGAAGTGTGGCTGATACTAGGGATTTTACTATACCCATTTGTACATAGGGTTCCTGAATTCAGGATTACACAGATTTCATGCCGGAGCACTCAACCCAGATCTGTATGCATTGAATCATCCAGGATAGGCTGGTTGGCGATTTCGGTCATGTAGTTGAGTGCATTAATCAGCCTTTTCCAGCCTGCAGATGAAAGATCCCCGGGTTGCCAGTCAAAACCGCCTCCGCTGTCTCGAATCTGATCCCGGACCCTCGTCAACCGGCAGCTACTGTTCCAACACCAGAACCGCGATCAGTAGCAGAACAACCGTCATCTCCGCGAAAGTGATCCAAATTATCCAGCGGGTGATACGCCGTGCCGAGGGTTTCATCGGCTGCCAAACCCGTTGCATATACCAACGCCAGGGCGGCAGCCAGGACCAGCGGCGCCACAACCGCAGAAAACCGTGCAGGTCCCGTCCCCACTGTTCGAGGCTGCGATCCACCTCGTCCAATCGACGCCGCCGCTCAGACTCCTCGGTGCCGGAGTAGTCGTCGATAATAGTGAGATTGCTGCCATTCGTTATTGATGGCTCAACCTGGATACTGGTGGAACTTTTGAGCAGCCGATCGTAGTTGATCTGCAAGCCCCCATCTATATGTTCCACGCTGAGTTCCGCTTTTACATGCTTGCCGTTGCTGAGATTGATTGCTTCGAAGAGGATCCGATCACTGGCCACAGACTCCCATCGCTCGAACTCGAGCAGTGAGTTGATGCGGAACAGGCGTTCCAAGTCGCCAATGAAATTCCGCAACTGGATCGGGGAGAGTGGAGTCTCGATAGTTACCCAGGCAGCATCTTCGGATGGTACGACACTCATGACCCGGGATGGGGTACGATCAACAACGGGATTTGGAGCTCGCGCACCAGTGTCCCTATGTCCATTCGGGAGCGAAGGCCATGCATGCCTATGGGTCGTGGCGAACCGATGACGACAAGGTCGAACACCCTGCCCCTGCTTGCCTCAACCAGGCATTCTGCCGGCTTGCCGAAACGGGACTCATAACTGAATTCGGCGCCGGTCTCCTGAGTGGCCCTGCCCAACCGCTCCACCACCTCTGCGACTTCACCGTCGAGCTGCTCTTCGAGATAGTTCCCGAACCTTTCCCGGGTTACTGCGTTGTTGAGCCAATCATCACCCATCATTCCTTTCCAGAACTCGGGAACCACTATCAGGTGATGCAGGGCGACATCGCTGTGACACAAACCTAATGCCTGCTCTTCAGCCGCGCGGGCACCATCGGTGCCGTGGCTGGCACAGAGTATTCGCTTGGGATTCATCAATGCCTTTCACCGCGGCCCGCTCAACTGAAAAAGTAGACACCCAGAGCAATCAACAACGCCAGGATCAGGGCGATAAAGTCTTCGCGCCGGTCACTGGCGAAGATCGAGAGCGCGGAACCACGATGGAATTTAGCCCCCGCCTCTTCCTGCAGGTCGATATCTTGACTATGCTGGTCGGTCATGGAAATTCTCCTCCGGATTAGATGGTTTCATGCACAAACAGCATGATCACAAGGAGTGACAGCACCGCCTTGGCGGTGCCCACCACGCCGCCGATCACCAGCGGCTGCCCACCCGCCTGCTTGATCGAGGCAACGGTGATCTGCATACCGAGACCGGTCAGACCGAAGGCGAACAGCAGGGTGATCCACTGCCTGAACTTCTTGATCTTCTTGGCCGTATGCCGCACCGCCTTGTGTGCGCCTTTGAGGATCTTGTTGGCGTCCTTCGTGAGCACCTGTGCATTGACCAGACCGCGCAGCGTGGCATCGTCATCGATGCTCATCACCTTGCGGTTCTCGATCAACCGTCGCAGCGCCTGCTGGCGATCCATGCGCTGGACCTTGGGCAACGCCTGCTGCAGGCTTGCCACCTGCTCAGGCTTCAGCAGCTTCTCTGCGGCAATATCATTGTCGAAATATTTGCCTTTGTAGTGATTGGCTGGTGCGAAAATGCCGGTTGAAGAGAGGGCGAACATCAGAATGAAGCCAATTACGAAGACCGGAAATTTCTCAAATATCACACGCCCGGTATTGACCGCTTCCGCGCCCTCTTCACGACGCACATACCAAAGTGCCAGCCAGAGTACGATGATGGGGAGAAACAACACCCTGGTGATATTGAATATCTCCGCCACTTTAAGCGTTTCGATGCCGTCGGGCTGGTAGGCCAATGCAGCACCGGCCACCTGGGCCGAGTTGAGGATACCCGTGCCGGCCCAGGCGCCGAACTGGATATGCCCCAGACCCAACAGCTGACCGATGACCGGAAAGATAAACATACAACCGACACCCCATAGCAGAATGGTGCCTATGGTATAGGCGATCTCCACCGATTTGGCCTGAACAACGGGCGCCGCAGCGACCGTTGCCGAAACCCCACAGACCCCCATGCCGGCTGAAAGCACACCCCCCATGGAGTTGGGTAGGTTGCGGCGGCGGGCAAACCAGAGCACCAGGCCGACGGAGCCGAGCACGAAAAAGCCGATCAGCACCACCGATAGACGCCCAAGGTGGGCCAGTTCGGCAAGGCTGTAGAGCGTGCCCAGTAGAATAACGCCGGTCTTCAGCCCCAGCCTCGACATGCGGATACCGTTATCGGCCCATTCGGGAATCTTGAACACGTTGACGATCAGGATACCGGCCAGAATACCCAGCACCACATAGTTGAGACCCAGGACCTGGTGCAGATATTTCGCGCCCATCACCGGGCCCAGGCCCTTGCTCAGAACCGCCACGATTGGAGCGAGATACCAGCGAACGATCATCGCGACCAGGAGAATGAAAATGACCCCGGCCACGGTAGAGAGGTAGTAGTCCAGATTCCCCTCCTCGTGGGTTCCGAACAGATGCCAGAGACCCACCACCACGCCGATCACACCCGCAGTGTAGGCAAGGCCGGTCATCTCACCAAAATATTTAGAGATCTTCAGATAGCCAATCAGCCCCTCCTGAAGGCCGAATTGGGCGGTTGCGCCGATTACCAGGAAAATGACGCCCATTATCAGTAGCGCCGGATGCTTGTGGGTATATACCATCGACTTGCCCCTCCGTTTGCAGATGGTCCATTGAGATCCTGCTGAACCATTTTTAGTTATATGAAAACCGCGATTTCAGTGGGGTAAACTATATGCCGTTTCAATTACTCATTTCAACCAGACGTCAGGAGATGCTCCACCATATCCGGCGGTATTCCTGCGAGAACAACTGCATCCCCAAACCTTATCTCGATAAAATGCCGGCTGGACCGCAAGTTACCAGCCTGCCACCAGGAATCGGCTACACTTAATCCCATCAGAGATCCGGAACGGGAGATAACCATGCCATTGACTCTGCTCTCCAGCGCATTTTCAGACGGAGGGGGAATACCTGCCCAGTTTACCTGCCAAGGCGCGGATATATCGCCCCAGCTACGGTGGGACGGCGTACCTGACGACACCCGAAGTCTGGTTCTGATTGTGGACGATCCCGATGCACCCGATCCCATGGCGCCGAAAATGGTCTGGGTCCATTGGGTGCTCTTCAACCTGCCGCCGGAGACCCGTGAACTGCCGGAAGCGGTTAACCCCAGCGACCTGCCTCAGGGAACGGGGGAAGGGATCAATGACTGGAATCGAACCGGTTATGGCGGACCTTGCCCACCGATCGGTCGCCATCGCTATTTCCACAAGCTATATGCCCTGGATACCGTATTGGAGGGTTTGCAGCAGCCTGGCAAGCGCGAAGTGGAAGAGGCAATGGCAGGACATATCATAGAAGAGGCGATCTTGATGGGGACCTACATCAAAACCTGATCGCATGAGTAAACATCGACCGACTGATGTTACCGCCATCCTCTCTAAACCGCTCTCATGCCAATGCGCTCAGACAGCCGGATCATTCAGGCGTCGATTCCAATGAGCCAGCGCCTGTTCCACACCATGCAGACCATCGAGCAGATCTATACCACCGGGAAGTCCAGCGGCACCATCAAAGGCCGCTCCCCCGACCCAGATTTCCGTCTTCGCGTCGATCATATTGCGTAAGCCGCTCAACATCACTATGGCATCGTCAAGTTTGAAGTGCCCACTGAATGAGAGGCCTATCACATCGACCTGATGACGCTGGGCAGCCTCCCTGATATCGCGAAAAGGCATTTCGATACCGAACGAAATCACCTCTGCGCCAGCCAGCCTCAGCAGGCCCTCCACCATCAGCAGACCGAGGCTGTGCATTTCACCGGGAAGGGTGGTCAACATTACCCGCGGCCTACCCGCCGTGCGGGGATAGTCCGCCAGGGATTGGCGTACCTGGTTGTTGATCAGTTCAGTATATAAATGCTCTTGGTATATAGCCAAATCGCCCACGCTCCAGGCTTCACCGACTTTCTGATTCGCGGGAACCATCACCCGGTGAATAAAGGCGCGCAGACCGAGGTGCTGAAGTTGCTGATACAACCAGTCGCGCAGATCGACGGCCTGGTCCGCCTTCAGAAGATCGATCAGACGATCGAAATCGAATTCGACACTGGACTGTTTCAACAACACCGTCAACTCTGCGAGATTCAGTGCCATCAATTTACCGGGTCTGCGTCCCTGGTCCACCAGTTGCCTGATGAGTGTAAGCTTATTCAGCTCATCATCGCTGTAGATTCGGTCGCCGTTGCCGTCGCGTGCCGGCTTGAGATAGTTGTAGCGTCTCTCCCACATCCTCAGCAAATCTTTCGGAATACCCGAAATTCGGGAGACGTCGCTGATGCTATGACTATCGTTCATGCAACAATTGTCCAGATGAAGGACATCCTGTCTTGACCTTGAATCTTCTTTTCAACATGCGGATCATTGTACCTATCAACGGCAGTTGTTGGTAAAGCTCGGTGGTATCCCGGTAGTCGCGATACCGGATGATCCTGCCATCTTGCAAGAATACCAGTTGCGAGGCCCCATCGAAGGTGAGAGCCTTTGATACCAATCCACCGGATTGTCGATCCACATGATCCCACCGCCCTGTTCAACAACGGGAATCCCAGCCTCTCGATCAGACAATCGAGCAGTTTCATCCAGTATGTGAAACGTTTTGGAAAGTGAATTTCGAATCGCCCCTGCTCCAATCCTTTCAGAATCTCTGCGGCGGCCTGCCGGGCACTGATCAGGGCCGGCGTCTTGAAGTCGTTCCGCTGAGTCAGGGGGATCTCCACAAAACCGGGATTGACCGGATAGCGATCGATCCCCTGTGCGGAAAGATCGGTATAGAGAACCGGCGCCAGTGCAGCACTAATGCCGCTGCCGGCGCCATTGATCCAGACCCTTTTTCCGCGCCAATCGATTATCCGCGGATTCAGACTCATTGATCGCGCCTCTTGAAAAACAGCAGGACTTCGCCCAATCGGAATCCAAATTTACGCATCACGGACCGGTTGAGCAGAACACCGTCATCCTGCAGGTACATCCAGTCATCGAAGTTTACCTGATAGACCTTCTCTCCCACCGGCAGGCTGAGCGTGTAGATCCATTGCAGTGCATTCCCCGAAACACGACCGCTTGCACGGCCTATCACATCATCCGCCGTTCCCGTGTACTCATTCCCGCCGGTTTTGGTCAAGCGCCAGACGCGCTGCTGTTTGGTGCCGTCACTGTAGGTGAAATGCTCATCCAGTACACCCTGATCCCCCTCCCAGCTGGCATCGACAACGACCTTGAAACGTTTTACCACACGACCGTCACGGTTCTGAAACATCCCCCAGCCATCGACCGTACCATTGAAGTACTCCTCCAGATTCAATAGCGGTCTTTCATCTTCATAGTGGTTGACATCAATCCCCGCGCACCCGCTCAAGACCGCCACTGTAAGCAGTGCCATTGACTTAAAAGACATATTGAACCTCCAGGGATCCTCGCCAGCGCATCAGCAAACCTGCTGAGATCAGTTTGAAAAGACAAGGCACACCGGCATTCAGGATGGTAAGGGCGGTCAAACCCCTCCACGGCCAGGCCGCTGACAAGCCACTGATCCTGCTTCCGATCACTGCTATATTCACTATGCTCCACCTATTTTGTACTATACATAAATGCCAAATATAGCGCATTTCTCTAATATTACAAACTTATGTACTAGACATTTATAATTTTTTGTCTAATATTTACATCACTGAGGCCATTTCTGCCCAGTTTGTACAACACAAAGGAGAGAGAGATGTCAGGTTACGAAAAGCAGATACTTGAGACTGAACGCCGCTACGACCAACTGATGCAGCAGATCGAAAAGGAGGACCCCAATGTGCTCCACTCTGTTGTGCCCGGGAGCCGGTTGCACGCAATCATCCACAATCCCGTCACTGAGGGTATCGACGAGGGGTGATGAGCCAACGGGGCGGCAAGGCAGTCGCCTGCCGCCGCACACCGGGTCATATAACATGGCAACACTACGCCGGAAATTTCCAGTCGATTTAACCATTCCGCTTGCTGCGCTTGTGTTGTTGACTTCTTTTACCGGCCATGCTCAAAGTGATGCCGGTTTAATATGCGGCGATAACAGCAGTTACTCGAAACGGCAACTCGACAGTAAACATATCGACAACCTGTGTGAGACCTACCGGGGAAAGGTGCTGCTGGTGGTCAATACCGCCAGCCGTTGCGCCTTCACAGATCAATACGACGGATTGGAAAGGATCTATTCACGCTATCGCGACCGTGGACTGGTGGTGCTCGGTTTTCCATCCAACGACTTTGGCAATCAGGAACCGGGAAGCGAGATGAAGATCAAAAAGTTCTGCCGACTCACCTATGGCGTGCAGTTTCCCATGTATGCCAAGTCGAGGGTCACGGGTGAGGATGCGGATCCCTTCTATCGTGCATTGGCCGATGCAGCGGGCACTCCGCCACGCTGGAACTTTCACAAATACCTTATCGATCGTGACGGTAAACTGAAAGGGAGCTACAACAGCTTCGTCAAGCCCGAGAGCTCGAAACTGATTCAGGCAATCGAAGGCCTGTTATGAATCGTCTCAGCGAAAATTTCCTGAAACGCGCTCGATGACCCGGCTACCCGGGCCATGCGCCGTTTATGCCTGGTAGGGTGAGGCGTCACGCATGAACATCGCCATCAGTGGATCAACCGGGTTTATCGGCAGCCCCCTTAGCCGTATGCTACGCAATCAGGGACATACTGTGGCACCTGTCGGCCGACGTGACTTCAACGGCGGAACCTGACATCTCTCGATGCTTGTTGAAGGCTGCGATGCAGTGATCATCCTGTCCGATGCAGCGATCAACCGTCATTGTACATCTGGCTACAAGCGTACCATCTTCGCAATTGCCAGGATTGCGGATAGAGTATCCCATTCCCCGTTACCGGAGTAATAAGAATGAGCCAGCTATTCACCCCCTACGCTCTCGGCCGGCTAAACCTGGAAAACCGCATTGTCATCGCCCCGATGTGTCAATATTCGGCGCTGCAGGGCCGGGCCACAGACTGGCACCTGATCCATCTCGGCCACCTGGCACTCTCCGGCGCCGGCCTGCTTTTCATCGAAGCCACAGCAGTCACCCCGCAAGGGCGCATCTCGCAGAATGACCTGGGTCTCTGGTCGGATGGCACTGAAAAGGCACTGGCGCGGGTTGTCGAGCGTCTGCGCACCTATTCGGATATACCCCTCGCCATCCAGTTGGCCCACGCCGGACGCAAAGCCTCCACCGCTCTCCCCTGGGACGGCGGTGGACAGATCTCACCGGAAGAGGGTGGATGGCAGACATGCGCCCCCTCCCACCTACCCTGGAGTGAGGAACAACGTCCACCTGTGGCGCTGGACAGGCAAGGCATGACGGAGATACGCCAGGCCTTCGTTGACGCCGCCGTACGCGCCCATCGACTGGGTATCGAGGTGATCGAACTCCATGCCGCCCATGGCTATCTGCTGCATCAGTTTCTGTCGCCCCTGTCCAATCTGCGTGAAGATGCCTATGGCGGATCCCTGGAAAACCGCCTGCGCTATCCACTGGAGGTCTTTGAAGCGGTACGTGAGGCGATCCCATCCGGGGTACCGGTAGGCATCCGTATCTCGGCCACGGACTGGATCGAGGGAGGCTGGAATATCGAGCAGAGCCTTATCCTGGCTGAAGCACTGAAACAGCTTGACTGCAGCTTCATCCATGTCTCCAGCGGAGGCCTCTCCCCGCTGCAGCAGATTCCCGCGGCACCCGGTTTTCAAGTGACCTTTGCGGAACGTATCCGGCATGAGGCTGGGGTGCCGACCATTGCGGTTGGGCTGATCACCGAGCCGGAGCAGGCGGAAGCGATCATCGCGTTAGGACAGGCGGATCTGGTGGCGCTGGCCCGCAGTATTCTCTACAACCCCCGCTGGCCCTGGCATGCGGCTGCCACCCTGGGTGGCCGGGTCACCGCACCACCGCAATACTGGCGGTCGCCGCCGGTCGGCACCGACTCTCTATTCAACGGGACCAGTTGATATGTATCCAATCAGCGCCGCCGGGACTGTTCAGTGATACTTTTCAGTGGTGAAGTGCCCCGGCTCCCGCTTGCGATGCTTGCGCATTTCCCTGGCCTCCAGGGCGGCAGATACCTCCCGAATCATACCCATGTTGCCGCAAAGCATCACATGTGATTTCTCCGGGGTAAGTACGACTCCGGTATGACTCTCGAGACGACCATCTTCCAGTGCTGCCAGAATCCGTCCCTGCAGGGCGCCATCCACCCGTTCCTGACTTGTGATCGGTTGATAACTGAAACGCTCACCATAACGCCGCTTCAGGTTGTCGATCTCCTCGCTGTAACTGAGCTGATCTTTGTAGCGAACGTTGTGTACCAGAACCATCTGCCGGTATCGCCGCCATGAATGCTCGGTGCGCAGAATGGAGAGATAGACACCCAGCGCCGTTCCAGTGGCGATCATCCAGAGGTTTTCGCTACCCGGCAGCTGATCCAGGGTAAAAAAACCGTTGGCCCGGGCAGAGACCCAGACCCGATCACCCGGTTCCAGGGCAGCAAGCCGGGGACTTAGAGGGCCGTTCTCCACTTCATTGAAATGGATCTCCAGCATCTCATCCTGGGGTGGATTGACGAATGAGTAGGGCCGCGCCACCCGCTCACCGTCGATTTCCAGTGCAAGGCGAGTGAACTGCCCGGCAGTGAACTTATCCACAGGCGCCTTGAGGCGAATAGAGTAGAGCTTGTCAGCCCAATGCCGTTTCTCGACTATCGTACCTTCCAGCCACTTTTCCACAGCTCAGATCTCCAAGCAGATTAATGTGCCTCGGATAATCGGCCCGGGCGTGCTGTTTTCTCCTCAAATATGGGCATGTATAACCTCAAATTCGAGATCCTTCATCGTTGCAAATTTTGTGGTTTATCGGCATGTTGGCTTGTCAAACAGAGACTCTGTGGGTCAGCTGCTGAGGGAGGATTGTGCTTTAGAGTATGGCGAAATACTGGGATTCGAGGTGATGGGCGCTACCCTGCGCAAAACCCAATACATCACAAATCATGATACAAAATCAATATTTATCATTTTTAGTAAGAACCAACTGACTACCATACTATCCGGTAATCAGTATTTACTTATTAAAACCCAGAAGGAGGTCCAGGCCATGCCCCAGACTGCCGCACCGACAACCAACACCGCTTCCCCGCCCCCGCTTTTCGATGGGAGCGGTTATCTCATCGATCATCTGTCATGGAACGAACAGCTTGCCCGCGATCTGGCCCGTCAGGAAGGGGTGGGAGAACTGAGTGAACAACACTGGCAGGTGCTGCGACACATCCGTGAACGCTATCTGAGTCTGGGCGCCCTGCCAAATATGCGCCAGGTATGCCGAGCCACAGGCATACCCCGCTGGAAGGTCCATAATCTATTCGGGAGTTGCCTCAGCATATGGCGCATCGCCGGACTTCCCGATCCTGGCGAGGAAGCCAAAGCCTACCTGAGCTGAGACTTGATCCTGTCTCTATTAAATGGGTTTACAGCGCCCCTTCGACCCCGTCAGCCTATTGAATCGCACAGCCCGGCAACCTCACTTGCGGAACCGGGCTGGTGCTGCTCCCGTGAGATAGGAAATTGATCCTTAACTGAATAACAGGATCCTCCGAAGAATCGTGGGTAGACTTCACTGATCCCGTCATTCGGCGCAGGCCGGTGTCTGGATACTCGCGTCGATTCCAACCATATTAACCGATTATATATAGGTCCAAGTTCTAGGGCCTGTTAACACCTGGGTATTCACTTTGGTTTCCAGAGGAATCATCTGCACCCCATAAGCCCTTGCTCACCGGATGAGGAATAATATCAGGCAGCGGTTGATCAGGTTGCGTATTTTATTGAGAATGAAAAGTTCAGATAGTAAAGATTCAACCACTATTCATGCCTGAAATTCTCAAAAATCGCTATTTGGTTGGTATCGGCATCCTATGCATACTTACGCTGACCTTCTGGATATCACAACGGATCAGTTGGCACAACGGAATACACAAACTGAGCTACAATAACCAGCAGCAACTGGAGCAGTTCGTCGGTCATTTTGAATCGCAATTATCCCGTTACCAATTCATCCCCCAGTTAGTGGCAAAAAACTTCCTTTTGGTTGAGTTGCTGAATGACCCAACCAATGACTCGCTGATTGATGTGGTCAATCTCTTCCTGCAAGAGATCAATGGAATCACTGATGCGTCAGACACCTATCTGATGGACAAATCCGGATTAACACTGGCTGCCAGCAACTGGGGTGGCGAAAATCCCTTTGTCGGACAGAATTTCAGTTTTCGCCCCTATTTCTCCGAAGCAATGCAGGGGAAAGTCGGTCGCTACTTTGCGCTTGGAACCACATCCAAAAAGCGCGGTTACTACTACTCCTACCCGATCATATACAATGCTGACAAGATTGGGGTCATCGCCGTTAAGATGGACCTCTCCAAGATTGAAAAATATTGGTCTGAGAGACAATCACAGTTTATTGTCAGTGATCCGGACGGAATTATTTTCATCACCACGAATCCTGAGTGGTTATACAGCAGCATCGTTCCGTTATCCGCAAAGTCATTAGAGCGCATAAAGGCAAGTCGACGTTACGGGGATTCAAACATCAAGGCACTGAAGCTGGCAAACAAGGAAACGGTATCCGACAGCAGTCGCATTATCCAGATCAATACGGAAGATTCAGCGAATGAGTTTCTTACAAACTATCACGACATGCTGGAAGCCGGCTGGTCGATGCGAATCCTTACCCCTCTGGAGGATTTGAGGCAGCAAAGCTTGGTCAGTGCGTTTACCATGCTGTTGTTGGCGCTTTCCATGATGCTGATCGGCTTGCTTGTCTGGCAGTGGAACAGACGACATCAGGAGCGTGAGCGATTTCACCAGGAGGCACAAAAGCAACTGGAAAAGAAGGTCTCTTTGAGAACGGCCGATCTTCAGAACGAGATAGATGAACACAAGCAGACCGAAAAGACCCTGCGTGAAACACAGGGTGAACTTATTCAGACCGCCAAGCTCGCCGTGCTGGGACAGATGTCCGCCAGTATCAGTCATGAACTCAACAATCCCTTGGCGGCAATCCGCAGTTATGCCGACAATGCACGGAAATTTCTATCCATCGACAAAGGTGGCAAGGCTGACGAAAACCTGCAACGGATTGCCGACCTGACAGACCGGATGTCCAGAATCAGCTCCCAGTTGAAATTTTTCTCACGTAAGTCGAGTGGCCAACTTGAATCGGTCAATATCGCTCCGATCATTCAAACCGCCATAGAAATATCAAGGCCGCAATTCAAAAATACGGATATAACTATCGATACCGACCGGGTAGGCGGCAACATCATCGCCCATGTTGATTTCATCCAACTGGAACAGGTATTGATCAATCTCATCAACAATGCCATTCACGCGATCGGCAGTCACGCGCCGGGCACTATCGCTATTACGACAGAGCGGTATAAAAAACGGATCATGATTCATGTTGACGATACAGGACCGGGGATCGATGAACAGAAACTTGAAATGATCTTTGAACCATTTTACACAACCCGGGAATCCGGGCTTGGACTTGGACTGTCGATATCAGCCAGAATCATCGATAGCATGAATGGCAAGTTGTCCGCTGAAAATCTAAACATGGGTGGTGCTCGCTTCACTATTACACTGCCTGAGCCGGAAAAAGATTAATGAGTAAAAGCCCTGACGTCTTCTTTATCGATGATGAAATCGATCTCCGCCTAGCCAACGAACAGACCCTTGAACTGGCCGGGTTCCAGGTAAGGGTTTTTGAAAAGGCGGAAGATGCCCTGAAGCTGATCGATGACCAGACCGGCGGCATCGTGGTGAGCGATATTCGCCTTCCCGGTCTAGACGGGCTTGCGCTTCTACAGCGATTGCAACAGATGGATGCCGCACTACCCGTCATCTTGATCACCGGTCATGGAGATATATCCATGGCGGTGGATGCCATGCAGAAAGGCGCCTATGACTTTATCGAAAAACCCTTTTCGGCCGAGCGGCTGGTGGATACGGTACGCAGAGCACTCGAAAAGCGCAGGCTTGTCCTCGAGAACCGAACCTTAAAAACCGAGCTGAATGCGCAAAACTCCTTGGGACCGCGCATTATCGGTAAAACCTCGGCCATGAAGGCGCTGAAAAATACCATCAATCAACTTGCGGATACCGCTGCTGACATACTACTCATGGGTGAGACCGGTACCGGTAAAGAGCTTGTGGCGCGTTCGCTCCATGAACACAGCCAACGAAGGGATAAGAACTTTGTGGCTGTGAACTGCGGCGCTATTCCGGAAAATCTGATCGAAAGTGAACTGTTCGGACATGAAAAAGGGGCCTTTACCGGGGCAGAGACCCTGCGAATCGGAAAATTCGAATATGCCAATCATGGAAGCGTGTTCCTGGACGAAGTGGAATCCATGCCCCTGCCCGCCCAAGTCAGGCTGCTGCGCGTATTGCAGGAGCGATACCTTGAACGTATCGGTTCCAATGAAAGTATCGAATTGGATATCCGCATTGTTGCAGCCACCAAGGTTGATCTAAAGGCTGCCGCTGATCGTGGCGAATTCAGGGAAGACCTCTACTATCGATTGAACGTCGTAACCCTGGAACTCCCACCCTTGCGCGAACGCCGTGAAGACATACCTTTATTGTTCCAGCACTTTCTGCTGGTTGCAGCGGCTCGCTACGGAAAGGTCGCACCGGCGATGCCGGACAATATCAGCCAGAAACTCATGTCATTCAACTGGCCGGGCAATGTGAGGGAACTGCGCAATGCCGCAGAGCGTTTCGTGCTGCTTGGCGATGAATGCGGCCTGCAACTGGATGAAAAATCCGTCACCTCACCTTGTGTCCCCTTGACCCTGCCTGAACATGTTGAAGTCTTTGAGCGGGCGATGATCGAGCAGGCCCTGTCCGAATCCGGCGGGGTGATAAAAAAGACCATGGAACTGCTAGGTTTGCCGAGAAAAACCCTCTATGACAAGATGCAAAAGTACGGCCTCGACAAACGCCTATACAAATAGGTTGATTGGCGGTGTTTTTGGCCGAATACCACACGCGGGTGCGCGGCTTATGGGTGAGTTTCCACCCATCCGAAAGGATAGTTGTCGTACTTGTTTTGTTATTTTGTTCTTTCAATCATTAACTTAGATCGAAGTAACCAATCGGAGTATTCTGGTCTGACTTTTGCTGAATACGATTCATTGCGCTGAATAGGCGGAATCTAGATATCACTAAATCATAAAACTGGAGGATTATTAATGAATATTACACGCAGATCGGTACTGGCCGCAGGTACAGCCCTACTTGCGGCCGGCATGATGCTACCTGTCACCGCATCAGCCAAAGAGCGCGTGGTTTTTAGCGGTGGCCCGGCTGGTGGTACCTTTCAGGTCGTCGCCAATGCGGTCCAGGTCTACAAGCCCATCAAGCGCTCGAAGGATTTTCGGGTCAAGGCACAATCTTCAGCCGGCTCGGTTGAAAACCTGCGTAAGGTAAACTCCGGCAAGGCCCAGATGGGCGTGGTCTATTCCGGCCATGTTTACCTCGGCCGCAACGGCCAGATGAAGAACGACACCAAGAAGTATGAAGACGTCATGGCTGTCGCCTGGCTCTACGGCGCGCCCGCCCAGCTGGTGACGCGTAAGGGCTCCGGCATCAAGAGCACCAAGGATCTTGCCGGAAAAAAGGTTGGTGTAGGCAATGCCGGCTCGGGCGCGTTCGCCAACTGTGAACTCTTCTTCACCCACATGGGTGTCTGGGACAAGATCGAACGCAATGCCATGGGCTACAACGATGCCGCCCAGGCATTCGGCAACAATCAGCTGGATGCCTTCTGGTTGTTCACGGCCTTCCCCAGCGGCGCCGTAATCATGGCGGCCCAAACCAATGACATTCAATTGGTGGATGTGGGTAAGGACGCGCAGGATAGCGGCTTCTTCGATAAATACCCCTACTTCTCACAACTGTCGGTACCGGCCGGTACCTATCGCGGCGTAGAGAAGGACAGCCCCTCCTTCCAGGACTCGGCCCTATGGGTGGCCAACTCCAAGGTATCGGATGACACTGTCTACAACATGCTTTCCATCATCTACACCGATGAAGGCCTGGCTCACATGAAGGCGCAGAAAAAGACCTTCAAGAACATGAGCCTCGATACCGGAACCCAGGGTGTCGTCACCCCATGGCATCCCGGCGCCATCAAATTCTGGAAAGAAAAAGGCATGATGTAAACCATCCTGCTCCTGAGCCTGCGGGCGTAAAGGAGTAGCAGTAAAAGACAAAGCCGACCACAGCGATGTGGCCGGCTTTTCTTGTTTTGAGATATTGACGGATACCTGACCTGGAACAACCCATAAAAATCTCAATGTTGATCGTAATTGGTCATCATCTACAGTCTAATTATGGCCTGTTAACCCTTGACAGGAGGCATAACGTGGCACACAAACACGACGAGACCTACAGCGATGAAGAGATTGAGGCACGGCTGAAGGAGGAGCTGCCCCACTGGTATCTGGAGAAAGGCTGGATCCGGCGAAAATACAAGACCAGTGGCTGGAAGGGAACCCTGATGGTGGTGAATACGGTGGGCCACCTGGCGGAAGCGGCATTCCACCACCCGGATCTGACCGTCTCCTATGCGTTCGTCATCGTCAAACTGGTGACCCACTCCGCCAAAGGCATCACCAACAAGGATTTCGAACTGGCGCGCAAGATCGAGGAGGTGATCATGTGGCAGCCGGGACTCGCGGCGGGCGCCCTCGAGGGTACCCCCGACGACCCGCGCTTCAAATACATCAAATATGACTGACTGGGCGATGAATTAGTTGATCGAGCCTGTCTGTGACAGCGGCACATATACGGCTCCGAAAGATCCATAATTGCAGGCGAAGCTGTAAGCAGTTTCTTTCTTCCCCGATATTGCGATCAGCCCAAGCATCCCGCAACTGAAGAGCCGGGGTGAAGTTGGAAACGGCACAACCGCGGGCAGATTTTAAACGCCGCCGACATTGTCAATTCTGATTCAGTATCAACAAGATAAGTCTTACTGTCTTTGTTGCATTGCAATGATATAACACCTCTGTATTTAAGCAAGGACGCCTCTAGATATTCGGGCTACATCGCTCAATGAGACCTAGCCCGCATGTTTCATCCGTTTTTAAATTTAGCCGGTGATATGGCCAAGCTTGGATGGTTTGCCCTCACTGGGAACCAAACCTCTATCAAGCCCTGATTTTCCACCCTCCGGGCAGACTCCCCCTTACCCCCATTGTTGATCAACGTGCCGGGGCAGCACTCTGCCGGGCTATCCCGGCTTGAGTCGTGCCGCCACCTGGAAAAACAGCGCCTGATAGGGATAGGTGCTGGAGAGCAGGAAGCGGATCCGTCGCGTGTTGCGAATGATGACCGCCCCGATCTTGAACAGTTTGAGCCGGATCGTGGTCATCTGTGCACGCGCCAGTTCCGTGCCCTTCAGCGTGAGGCGCCGGATGGCCTCCATCAGCACATAGGCCAGACTGGACAGCAGTAGACGAAACTGATTGGCCCACCAGTAATGCGCGCTGGTGCGATCGGCGAACAGCCCCAGTTGCTGCTCCTTGATTCGGTTCTCCATGTCACCACGGGCGCAGTAGAGGTCATCGTAAAGGCGCTGTTTGTCGCCGGCCAGGTTGGTGACGATGAAGCGTGGATTTGGCCCCTTGTCGGTGACCTCCAGTTTGGCGATCACCTTGCGACGCGTCTTCCAGGTGCTGGCGGCATAGTGAAACTGAAAGAATTCCCGCATCTTCATGCCGGTTCGCTTCGCCAGTTCCTCAACCCACTGCATGGGCTCACGGATACACCGCAGCAAGGCGTCATTCTTGGCGATGCCCACGATATAGCCCACAGCGTTGCGCTCGCACCAGCTGAGCATGTGGTGACGGCAAAAGCCGCTATCGCCCCGAAAGATGATACGCACTTCAGGCCAAGCCCGGCGCAGGCGTTTGACCAACAGCGCCAGAATCGCCCAGGCATGCTTGGGCGCATCGATCCGGCTGGGCCGCAGATAACTCACCAGCAGTTGATCGCCACAAAAGACATACAGGGGCAGGAAGCAGTAGTGATCGTAGTAGCCGTGAAAGAAGCGGCCTTCCTGGCGGCCATGCACCGGATCATCCGTGGCGTCGAAATCCAGGATCAGCTCATCGGGTGGTGCATCATATGAGGCAATGAACTGCTCGAGCAGTAGGTTGTGGACATCAACGGCAACCCGGCGATCGACCCGGTTCTCCAGCCGACAAAGTGTCGACTGGCTGCCCAGTACCTCCTCGCGTTCGATCGAGCTCTGTAGGGCCGGGTCGGTGCGTAGTGTCTGATGGTCGTTCAGATCTTCATAACCCAGGCAGAGCCCTTAGACTCGCTGGCGCAACAGGCTCAACTGGCTGTGTTCAATATAGCGGGGATCTCGCGGGTCGGGGATGACCGCATCAACCGCCTCGAGCAATCCCAGACGCCTGTCGATCTCACGCAGCAGCAACACGCCGCCGTCCGAGGTGATATCGCCACCGGAAAACTCGGCTTGAACCTTACGGCGTTTTAGGGCTGGAAAATCAAAGGCAGTCTGGGTACAGTTTGTCACAGGCAAAATCCTTTCGATTACAGTGTAAGCAACTGAATTATATCGAAGTATCAGGATTTTGCCTTTTTAATGCGTGAAATATTGGGGCTAGGCCCCTTTTCTACAACCCCAGCTGATGTAGTCTTTGGCATACAGTCAGTGCTGCCAGCACGATATCCACGCTCAGACAAATAATGTAAGAGGAACTCGGATATGTTTGACAGAAACAAACGAGAGACACATGGCGAAAACGATAGCATCCCACCCACCGAAACAAGGGAATCCGAAGAGAGATTCGACGCCCAAAACCGTGTTCGTGAGGCGGCGGTCATCGGTCCATCGATTCATATCAACGGCGACCTGAGCGGTGAAGAGGATCTGATCATCCAGGGCAAGGTGTCCGGCACCATACAGCTTCGGGAGAAAAGCCTCACTGTGGGCAGCAAGGGTCAGGTTGACGCCAGTGTACTGGCGCACCGCATCATCATAGAAGGCAAGGTGAATGGTGATCTGTGCGGCTCGGAACGCGTCTCTATCCGAAAGACAGGCAATGTCCACGGCAACATCGTTTCGCCCAAGGTCAGTCTTGATGAGGGATGCCGCTTCAAGGGCAGTATCGATATGGATCAGGAAACGATCAACAAGGCTTTCGGTCAATCGGCAAAACCTTCAGTAACCACCAAGCCGGAACACCCCACCGCCAAACCCAACAACATTGAGATCAACAAGTCGAACAAATCCGGTGAATCATCTGTAACTGATAAAAAAGTCAACAGTGGATCCGCAGGTTGAGTCTGACGGTTCATGCGGAACGAGGTTTCCGAGAACCGGCAGACCCTGTCCGACAGGGTTAGGATCGATAAAATGACACGTTGACACATTGGTCACTTTGGCTTCACCCAATCAACCGATGCAGGGAGGTGCCGATGAACCGTTCACCTCACCGCTGTTTTATGAAACGATGGCGCGATTCGATCGCACCACACGTCATGTGATTCTCGAACCAGGATCCGCCAGCCCGGGCATCCTGGCACTGCTGCAGGGTAGAAGGTGCCGTCTATTGGTGGCCGATGCGGCTTTGACATTGAGCAGGCTCGGCGAGAAACCGCAGGAGACGGAATCTCTATTCCTCCAGGTGGAGCCGCTGATCGCCGACGCCGGGGCCGAAAAGATCGATACCGTATTATGCTGGGACCTGCTCAACTATCTGAGTCTGCCACTGTTTAACGCCTTCACTGCCCGTCTGGCGGCTATAATGGCGCCTACCGGCATGCTGCATGCTTATATCCACTCGGCGCACAATTCCATGTCCAGACGGCCACAGCGCTATTCCGTACTGGGAGATGACCTCGTGGCGCGCCTGGATCACGATCCACCCGAGCGTAAGGCTCCTCGCTACAGTTATGGCGATCTGGATAAACATGCGAGCGGTCTGCATGTTGTTCGCTCGATGTTGCTGCGTAATGGAATTCAGGAGTATCTGCTGCGTGTGAAACCCGATGGAGAGACCCCGTCAAGCAAGGTGTAATCCGGACGATTCGCCGGTTCGACCGAGACGACGGCAACCGGTTTGCCTGACAAGCCCGCATCGTCGCTCACCCTACTCTCGTTACTGGCCACTCATCTCTCACCTACCTGAAGATGCTGCAGTACGATGTACTGAAGATAGACCGTTAGTTCATCCGCGGCATCGGCATCGATCCCCACGACTGCGCTATTGTCGAAACCATATTCGCGATGCCATGGCGACTCGGATATCGCGCGATCGCCGAAGGAGTTGAAACGGAAAAACGGTTGGAATTTCTGCAGGCGTGAAAGTGTGACGACTAACCCCAATATTTCACGCATTAAAAAGGCAAAATCCTGATACTTCGATATAATTCAGTTGCTTACACTGTAATCGAAAGGATTTTGCCTGTGACAAACTGTACCCAGACTGCCTTTGATTTTCCAGCCCTAAAACGCCGTAAGGTTCAAGCCGAGTTTTCCGGTGGCGATATCACCTCGGACGGCGGCGTGTTGCTGCTGCGTGAGATCGACAGGCGTCTGGGATTGCTCGAGGCGGTTGATGCGGTCATCCCCGACCCGCGAGATCCCCGCTATATTGAACACAGCCAGTTGAGCCTGTTGCGCCAGCGAGTCTATGGGCTCTGCCTGGGTTATGAAGATCTGAACGACCATCAGACACTACGCACCGACCCGGCCCTACAGAGCTCGATCGAACGCGAGGAGGTACTGGGCAGCCAGTCGACACTTTGTCGGCTGGAGAACCGGGTCGATCGCCGGGTTGCCGTTGATGTCCACAACCTACTGCTCGAGCAGTTCATTGCCTCATATGATGCACCACCCGATGAGCTGATCCTGGATTTCGACGCCACGGATGATCCGGTGCATGGCCGCCAGGAAGGCCGCTTCTTTCACGGCTACTACGATCACTACTGCTTCCTGCCCCTGTATGTCTTTTGTGGCGATCAACTGCTGGTGAGTTATCTGCGGCCCAGCCGGATCGATGCGCCCAAGCATGCCTGGGCGATTCTGGCGCTGTTGGTCAAACGCCTGCGCCGGGCTTGGCCTGAAGTGCGTATCATCTTTCGGGGCGATAGCGGCTTTTGCCGTCACCACATGCTCAGCTGGTGCGAGCGCAACGCTGTGGGCTATATCGTGGGCATCGCCAAGAATGACGCCTTGCTGCGGTGTGTCCGTGAGCCCATGCAGTGGGTTGAGGAACTGGCGAAGCGAACCGGCATGAAGATGCGGGAATTCTTTCAGTTTCACTATGCCGCCAGCACCTGGAAGACGCGTCGCAAGGTGATCGCCAAACTGGAGGTCACCGACAAGGGGCCAAATCCACGCTTCATCGTCACCAACCTGGCCGGCGACAAACAGCGCCTTTACGATGACCTCTACTGCGCCCGTGGTGACATGGAGAACCGAATCAAGGAGCAGCAACTGGGGCTGTTCGCCGATCGCACCAGCGCGCATTACTGGTGGGCCAATCAGTTTCGTCTACTGCTGTCCAGTCTGGCCTATGTGCTGATGGAGGCCATCCGGCGCCTCGCGCTGAAGGGCACGGAACTGGCGCGTGCACAGATGACCACGATCCGGCTCAAACTGTTCAAGATCGGGGCGGTCATCATTCGCAACACGCGACGGATCCGCTTCCTGCTCTCCAGCACCTATCCCTATCAGGCGCTGTTTTTCCAGGTGGCGGCACGACTCAAGCCGGGATAGCCCGGCAGAGTGCTGCCCCGGCACGTTGATCAACAATGGGGGTAAGGGGGGAGTCTGCCCGGAGGGTGGAAAATCAGGGCTTGATAGAGGTTTGGTTCCCAGTGAGGGCAAACCATCCAAGCTTGGCCATATCACCGGCTAAATTTAAAAACGGATGAAACATGCGGGCTAACCCCAATATTTCACGCATTAAAAAGGCAAAATCCTGATACTTCGATATAATTCAGTTGCTTACACTGTAATCGAAAGGATTTTGCCTGTGACAAACTGCACCCAGACTGCCTTTGATTTTCCAGCCCTAAAACGCCGTAAGGTTCAAGCCGAGTTTTCCGGTGGCGATATCACCTCGGACGGCGGCGTGTTGCTGCTGCGTGAGATCGACAGGCGTCTGGGATTGCTCGAGGCGGTTGATGCGGTCATCCCCGACCCGCGAGATCCCCGCTATATTGAACACAGCCAGTTGAGCCTGTTGCGCCAGCGAGTCTATGGGCTCTGCCTGGGTTATGAAGATCTGAACGACCATCAGACACTACGCACCGACCCGGCCCTACAGAGCTCGATCGAACGCGAGGAGGTACTGGGCAGCCAGTCGACACTTTGTCGGCTGGAGAACCGGGTCGATCGCCGGGTTGCCGTTGATGTCCACAACCTACTGCTCGAGCAGTTCATTGCCTCATATGATGCACCACCCGATGAGCTGATCCTGGATTTCGACGCCACGGATGATCCGGTGCATGGCCGCCAGGAAGGCCGCTTCTTTCACGGCTACTACGATCACTACTGCTTCCTGCCCCTGTATGTCTTTTGTGGCGATCAACTGCTGGTGAGTTATCTGCGGCCCAGCCGGATCGATGCGCCCAAGCATGCCTGGGCGATTCTGGCGCTGTTGGTCAAACGCCTGCGCCGGGCTTGGCCTGAAGTGCGTATCATCTTTCGGGGCGATAGCGGCTTTTGCCGTCACCACATGCTCAGCTGGTGCGAGCGCAACGCTGTGGGCTATATCGTGGGCATCGCCAAGAATGACGCCTTGCTGCGGTGTATCCGTGAGCCCATGCAGTGGGTTGAGGAACTGGCGAAGCGAACCGGCATGAAGATGCGGGAATTCTTTCAGTTTCACTATGCCGCCAGCACCTGGAAGACGCGTCGCAAGGTGATCGCCAAACTGGAGGTCACCGACAAGGGGCCAAATCCACGCTTCATCGTCACCAACCTGGCCGGCGACAAACAGCGCCTTTACGATGACCTCTACTGCGCCCGTGGTGACATGGAGAACCGAATCAAGGAGCAGCAACTGGGGCTGTTCGCCGATCGCACCAGCGCGCATTACTGGTGGGCCAATCAGTTTCGTCTACTGCTGTCCAGTCTGGCCTATGTGCTGATGGAGGCCATCCGGCGCCTCGCGCTGAAGGGCACGGAACTGGCGCGTGCACAGATGACCACGATCCGGCTCAAACTGTTCAAGATCGGGGCGGTCATCATTCGCAACACGCGACGGATCCGCTTCCTGCTCTCCAGCACCTATCCCTATCAGGCGCTGTTTTTCCAGGTGGCGGCACGACTCAAGCCGGGATAGCCCGGCAGAGTGCTGCCCCGGCACGTTGATCAACAATGGGGGTAAAGGGGAGTCTGCCCGGAGGGTGGAAAATCAGGGCTTGATAGAGGTTTGGTTCCCAGTGAGGGCAAACCATCCAAGCTTGGCCATATCACCGGCTAAATTTAAAAACGGATGAAACATGCGGGCTAACGGGGCCAGCTGTTCGGCTGATTAACGTGCTTGAATGGCCTGGTTGTCATCTATCCAATCGACCCTGTTGCTGCAGAAAAATGGACAGCGCATAGGGGGTTTAGTCGCCATCAGCATCTGATCCGCCGGCCAGCCTTTTCCAGGTCTCAATACGCTCTTCCGTCACTTCGATGGAATTGATGTAGTCGAGATCCAACAGAGCGTCTAAGACGGCCCCCTCTTCTTCGGCATGTACGAATGCATTCGCGATATGAACCACGCTGAGCACGCTGAACACATTTTCCCCCTGCAATGCCGGCTGATTATGCAAGGCTACCGCTTCCACGACCGACTGCGGCAATCCCCACAGACCTAAGAGGTATGCGCCCACCGCTCCATGCGTGGAGCCGAATATCGCCTCCTCTGCAGCGACTCGTTCTTCCGTTGCGGCTTGCCCCACTTCTAAAAACTGCAGGTACTCGGTGGGCTGATTGACTACCAGGATCAGCTTACCGATGTCGTGCAGCATGCCGGCAAGCAGGCTATCCTCGATGGCGGGAGACTGCATTCCCTCCTCGCTGGCGATCAGCTTGGCAAGTGAACCGACACGTGAACTATGGAGCCAAAGCGCATCCAGCGAAAACTCCTTCACATTGAGCTTGTCCGCCTCGAACTGTTTGAATATACCGATTGACAGCACCAGCGGCTTGAGTATTTCAAGTCCCAATAAAGAAGCTGCATCCACCGGATTTGAGACGTGGCGACCGAGGCCGAAAAAGGCCGAGTTGACAAGTTGCAAAACCTTTAAGGTCATCGCCGGATCTTTGGCAATCAACCTCCCTACATCGGCAACCGAGGCGTTAGGATCCTGAATGACATCCATCAATTCACTGTAGAGTGCGGGCAGGCTCGGCAGCGTACGCATACCGGAAATCAGAGACTTGAGGTGGCTCTCACCAAGGAGATCACGCAACGAAAAAGCGCGCGCCAAGGTACCTTTCAGAATATCGATCTCACAGGGTTTGTTCAGATACTGGTGAGCAGGTCCCACCGTCTTCATCACAGATTCCTGGTCAGATTGCCCGGAGAGTACGATACGAACCACATGCGGGTGTCCCTTCGCGATATAATCCAACAGCGCCGCACCATCCATGCCCGGCATACGCATGTCGGTGACGACGGCATCGAAACGGATTTCTTCGGCCTTTGCCAGCGCCTCTTGTCCGCTGCCGGCAAACTCCATTTCCCATTCCTTTCGCTGACTTCGCAGACTGCGCCTGAGTCCTGAGAGGACATTCGGTTCATCGTCGACGAACAGAATTTTCTTTTTTTCTGTTGAGCCGATCATACCATCTACCCCTCTAAGGGCAGCCTGATGATAAACGTCGTGCCGACACCCGTCTCTGTCTCGAAACTCAGTTCTCCATCATGTTGATCGACAATGATCTTGTGGCTCAGCGAGAGCCCCTGGCCAGTCCCTTTGCCAACATCCTTGGTGGTGAAGAATGGATCGAAAACATGTGCCCGTGCATCCTCGGGGATACCGGTTCCACTATCGGCGATACGGATCGCCACCCATTTGTCCTCACGACCCGTGGTGATCTTTATCAGCCCCATATTGCCGCTATCCCCCATCATGTCGGTAATGGCATGAGCGGCATTGACGATAATATTAAGAATGACCTCGTTGATCGGCCCGGGTATGCAGCGGACCTGGGGCAGGGAGGGATCGAGCTCGAGCTGCATCTCTGAATGATACTTCCAGACATTGCGCGCCACGGTGACGGTACTGTCGACTGCCTTGTTGATATCGGTCAGCGTCTTCTCTTCCGTACCCGGATGCGAGAACGCTTTCATCGCCCGTACAATGGTCGCGACACGGTCCACGCCATCAAGCGTCTGCTGGATCGACTTGGGCACCTCTTATTGCAGGTACTCCAAATCCAGCTCTTCAATCTTATCGTCCAACTGGGATAAGAGTTCCGTTGGCACCGTACCGCTACGTGCAGTATCGACAACTTCATGCTCATCGTTGATGATCTCGGCAATGTCCTCAAAGGCTTCACGCAGAAAACGTATATTGTCACCGACATACTGAATCGGTGTGTTGATCTCGTGAGCAATACCTGCCGCCAACTGCCCGATCGACTGCAGCTTTTGCATCTGCTGCATCTCTGATTCGAGCTGCTTCTGCTCGGTGACATCATCGGCGATCAACAAATAGCCGTTACTGTCGTCACTCTCGTCTATGAATGGCGTGGCACAGACTGAAAGCAATCGATTGGATCCACTCTCCGGTTTAAAGCGCACCTCGAAACGATCTGCCTGTATATCACTACTCAGGCAGTTGAGGATATCCTTTGCCACCTTCGACCAGTCCCAGTCAATGGGAGTGGCGGCAACCGGCTTACCAAGCACCTGTTCAGCCGCCACGCCAAAAGTCTCTGCAGCCTGATCGTTCCAATGGCTGATACACTCCTGGTTATCAACACCGATGAGTATGGACGTCAATGAAGATAACAGGCGGCTGTTCTGCTCGTGAGCCAGCGCCAACTGATTGCTGGTGCGTGCCCGCTCGATAATACCCGCCAAGGTATCGGCCACACCACGCAGAAACGACTCTTCATCCTGACTGCGTATATGCCCCTCTCTGAGATATAACGCCAGCACACCCAGTACATGATCCTTAGAGATGATAGGCACATTATAGTGGCCGTGGGGCTGCATACCTTCCACTCTGTTTTCATGGCGATCATCGATGCAATTCGCGAACTGCACTTCCCCGCTTTCGGCAGCACAGCCACAGAGACATTGGCCAAATTCAATCATCTCGCAAAGCTCGACAATTTGAGGATCAAGATTCGAATGGGCCAGCATTTTAAGCTGCCTGTTCCCATTTTCAGCCACGAAGATAGCGCCTTGATGCATCATATCGGTTAGTGGTGCGGAAAGAATGACCTCCAGGCACTCCTCAAGCAGCCTCTCGAAAGGCATCTCCTGCAGTGACAGACTCAACAGTTTGTTGAGGATATGGTGGGTACGGCTTTGCTGATGCAGTTTACTGTAGGTCTGGTAGCGCTTGATCGCATATTGCACGACCCGATTGAGCACCGTCTCATTCACCACCCCCATGAAGAGGCACTCGTCCGCCCCTTCACTCATCCACATTACCGCCAGCTGCGGATCATCATATTTTTGAGTGGCGATGATCGGTGCATAGGAGAATGCGTCACGCAAGGAGCGGATGGCAGAGGGTGACGGCATATCCGCCAGGCCGGTATCCAGCAGGATCAGGTCATAGTGGGATTGGGCAATTTCCTTGAGCGCATCCGCCAACAGCTCAACAGTCTTGTACTCGATGCTCAGTTGAGAATCCATCCGCAGCAGCAGCTGGGTGGTATCCTCTGCGCTGTCGGGATCATCATCCACCAACAATACCCGGATTTCGGTACTCTTCTGCAGTGAAATTTCATGGGGCATAGGGTTATTACACCTTTACACCGCCACAATATCCGATGTGGCTAGGAATGATGTTCTTGCTAAGTCTCTTACATGCCGTTTGACACGTTAATAATTAAGACCAGCTTTGTACTCGATATTTACTGTATCGGCCCTTCGCAGTCACATCTTTAACGATGGGAAATGCTAAGCACGAATTGGCAAGAACCTATTGCACAATAAATATTACAGATTTGACTGCAGCAGATACCATTTTGTAGTCATGGTTTACTGATTCGCCGAATCTTACCTTAACCTTGCTTTGTCTCAGATAATCCGGAATTTCATTCTTCTGAACGAATTTCGCCTCTAATTACTGGGCACGAAATAGATCTTTTGGATTTATCACTGCGGAGCAATGATTGAAGACAAACAGAAGTAGAAGCAGTGTCAATAGGACAACGGAACAATCTGTGCGACTCGCACCCACCCTACTCTCGGATTAACTAAAACTCACACCACCTGACTGTAGTCGCCAGCCAGGCGGCGTGAATGGCCGAGTCTTTAACGACCCTGCTTGCGCAGATTCTGCACGCTGAAGATACCCGGCGGGTTCTCCTCCGGATTGATCACGCTCTTGAACTGCAAGGTGGTGCAGTGCATGGCCTGTTCGTCGAGGAACACCGCAAAGTCATCGATCGCCACCCCGGTTCCCTTATTGCGCTCGATATGATTGTCGGAGTGGGTTTTACCGATCGGAAAGTACTTCCAGGGATCGCCCTTCTTGTCGTAGGAGAGCAGCACCGACATGATGCCGGTCTGCGCATCGAGGTAGATGATCCGCTTGCTCAGGGGGTGATTCGAATCCTTGGGGCGTCCCTCCACCACATGGGCCTTGCGCAGCTGCCAGGTCACCTCGGGGAAGCAGCCGCCCTTGCCGGTGACCTTGACAAATTGAAAGCCGTCAGGGTCGTTGGCCGGGTTGTCGGACAGTTCCATCTCATTGTGGTTGTAGAACGGCAACAGCACGTTCTTGGTCTCGAGGTATTTCCATTCATAGTCCGAGACCCGCCCGTTATAGCCCTCGAAATCCTCGATCATGGCGTCGGTGCCGAGAAAGGCATCGGTGATCTGACCGGTGGCCAGGCGGCGGACCCGGCGCTGAAACCCCAGATAGAGCCAGGCGTCGTCACGCTTCAGGTCATCCTCATAGCGATGGATCAGCAACTGGGTGTTGGCCAGATCGAACGGCTCAAGCACCTTACCGTAAATCGATCGGAATATTTGTCCCGGGTTCGGCTCGATATCGGGTTTGGGATCGAACTGGGAGCGGTGCTTCCAGTTGAGAAAGTGCCAGTCGAACTTGATTACACGTTCGACCTTGCCGTTGTTCATGTTGCGGAAGGTCCACCAGAAGGGCTTGATGGTCTCGCTGTCGCCGGCGTTGAAGCCCCGCTGAAAATTCCATACCAGCTTAAGGCCCGCTTCGGGATCATCGGCATCCGGCTCCTGCGGAAAAGGACGCCCGGCCACAAACCCATCCAACAACCCATCGGGGGTCAGCTTGACACTTTCCGCATGAGCGCGGGTTGCCTCCACATAACCCGGATATAAATCGAAGGTGGTGGTGGGCGTGGTTTTTATCGTGTACCAGCCCTGTTTGATATAGCGGTACATAAAATCATCGAGAATCGCCTTATACCCCTCAACATTCTGCTGGGTGATCTCTACACCCGGCTGATAGCCTTCGGCCGTGGGCAGGCCGTTTTTGTAGGGATAAAAGGATTGTTCGATCACCGCATCGTCCATGGCGGCGTATACAGTGCCGCACAACAGCACCGACAAACCCATAAGGGCGGTATAAAGCGTTTTCATCTGCGCGCTCCTCCTGCGAACAAAAATTAGAACTGGTAACGGACGGTCAATTGAAACTCATCCTCGTTTATGGCACTGCCGATGGGGCCGGAGCGAAAGCGGCCCAGCGGCTCGAAGCCGCTCAGGCCGGTGCTGCTCATCTGCGGCGCGGGGAACGGGAACGGCGAATAGGGCACCGCCGAACGGTTGTCATCCGCAGCGATGGCGCCATCACCAAATTTGATGTTGAACCCGGCGGTGATCACCCAGTTATTGCTCGGCTTATAAGTGAGGGATGGACCGACCACACCACTTTCCGCCTCAAAATCCCAAGCCGTCAGCAGCTGGGGGGTCAGGCGATCGTTCATGTAGTTGCCCTGGATCAGCAGGGTGGCGATGTAGTTGTTTTCCCAGTCCACGAAACCGACCTCCTCTGTCGTCGGAATACCAAGATTGTTGCTCCTGGCAGTGCGGTGATCCAGCAGATGCTGTCCGAACAGCTGTGCCGAGATCAGAAACGCCCGCCTTTCGTTGAGGAACGGAATGAAGGTCGGCCGGTCGATGCCGACCACCCACCGAACCACGTCCGATTCGGAGAACAGCCTTGAACTCAGGGTATCCGGGAACTCCTCGCCCCGGGTATAGGCCGCCTCGACCCGGATCGCCGATTTCATCGATTCGGAATAGATATCCAGCGAACCGCCCAGCAGGGTGATCCAGGGGTATTCCACATCGAAGGCCAGGCTGTAGGGCCAGACCTGGTTTTCCACCGGTGGCGTGAAGGGGTTGTCCGATTCGATACCGCCCCGCAATGAAGGCAGCTGAGAACGGTAGCGCAGGGCATTGACGGAAAAACCAACCCCCTGGTAAACACCTTCCATGCGCAGCCCCAGCTCCCCCGCATCCCAGTCCGGCAGATTGACGTCACGTATGCCGATGGTCTGGCTGGGAAAATCCACCGTCACCCCGGGGGCCGGGAAGTTACCCACGGTACAGCCGTTATCCCAGCAGTTCTTCAGGGCGCGCAATGCGTTGCCGATGCCGAGGATGCGATAGGGCTGACCCCCTTGGCCCAGGCTGTGCGGGCGGAATTTCTCCCACTTCCATACCACCTGGAAGTTCAGGTCCTCGAATTGCTCCGTCGCCCCCTTGCGATGCTCCACGGTCAGGATGCCCATCGGAATCCGGCTGTCCTCCAACTCGTCGTAGATATTGTTGCGTGAATAATCCACCGGGTTGATGACATCCAACACCCGAAACAGATCGGTGCGTCCCCAGACGACTTGCTGACGACCGAAAGTAAAGGTCAGTTCCTCATTGTTCTCCATCGGCACGGTCCCGGCCACATAGAGTTCACGCAGAAAATCCGCACGGTCGTTGAACTCGGCAAACCGCAGCTCATCCAGATCCTTGTCCCCGATCCCCTCTTCACAGCCCCGGTCATCCGTATCGCAGGGGCGTACCGGGGTCGCCAGCATGACGCCGTTGTCCGAGTAGTCGTAGACATCCTCGGCGGCCAGCACCAGGCCTTCGTTGGGGTTGTCCGGCCCGGCGATCGCCGTCCCGCCGGCCAGGGGATTGGCGCCGGGCAGCGGAATGGCCCCATCGCCCAGGCCCAGGGGACCGAAGGTCCCGGCATACACCGGCGAGTCGGTCACCGGAAACCCCGGGGAACCGGGCAGCGAGGCGAAGAACGGGGTGTTGGCCGGTGCGGGAAAGGACACCGCGCGCCCCGCCTCATCGCCGAAATCCTTCTCTTTCAGGTCATACACCGCATCGTAACTGCCGCGGAAGGTGCCGTTGACGCTAAACTCGGAAAAAATGCCCCTGGCGCCCAGGTCCTTGGCAAACTCCACCTGACCGGTCAAGCGCTGCTTGGTCAGTCCGACATCCTCCCGAACGTAGGTGGCGTCTTCGACAAAGCCCCGCACCTCCAGGGTGCCGTCCTTGGATTGCCAGGCCACGGCCTGCAGCGGCAGCGCCGCCGCCACACAAATGGCGACCCATGGTGTGACGGTGCTGACACCGCCTCGGACTGTTTGCTTATTCATCTTCTCTCCCCCGCGATCTTTCTTGGATTATCGAGTGGGCTCGCCTCAGTCACCCCCGGACTTTCGACTTCCCGTTTACTTTCACCGCCACCGCCTGCATCTTCAGCCGCCTGCATGATGAACTTCGGCTTGAATTTCAGAATCCACGCCGGCACCAGGTTCATCGCCGCCACCGCATTCAGGATCAGCATCACGATCAACAACAGCGCCGCATCCGCCTGAAAACGCAGATCCGAGATGAACACCCACATCACCACCCCGCCGATCAGCGTAATCGCCGTGAATCCGATCGCCACGCCGGTGGTGCTGATGGCGTGCTTCACCGCCGCCCTGAGATCGCCGAGCCGCTCATACTCGGCCCGGATCCGGTCCATGATGTAGATCGAATAGTCGATCCCCACGCCAATCCCCACCGCGATGATCGGCACCGTGTTGACGTTGATGCCGATGCCGCTCAACCCCATGTAGGCATAGGTCAGGGTGGTGGCGAACGACATCGCCAGCATCATCAGCCAACCCGCGTGGAGCGACCAGTAGAAGAAGGTCACCGAACCGAAGATCAAAACCAACACCAGGGGAATCACCACCAGGTTGGTTTCGTAGGCCGCCTCGTTGATCGCCGCCGTCACACCGATCAGCCCGCCGGCCAGCTTGATCGTCAACCCCTCCACCTGGGCCGCCGCCGAGTTCATCCACTGCTTGACCATGTGAATCGCCCGCCGAATCGTCGTCCCCTGGTGATCCTTGTAATAGAAGACCAGGTTGGCGCGCTGCTCATCGGTGTCGGCAAACTCCAGCAGGGCCCCGGGAATCGGGCTCGACATCATATACATGAACATCAGACCACCCGTCACCCGGGCGTCATCCGGCACCAGCAGCCAGCGGGGATCGTCATAGTGGGTGATCCGGTTGACCGCGGTGACCAGGTCGGGCAACCCCTTGGCCGCCCCAAGCTCCGGATCGGTCAGCATATAGGCCTCGAAATCGGCCAGGGCCTTGACCACTTCCGGTCGCTTGATGCCCCCCTTGTCTTCGGTGTGGGCGATAATATAAAGCTCTTCCGAACCGGGAAAGGCTTCGTTCACCGCCTTCGAGGAGCGGTTGTAGTCGTGATCCAGATAGAGCAGCGGCGATCCCGGCTCGGCCTCGCCAATCTGCACCCAGGAAGCAAAATAACCCCCCACGCCATACAGTATCAGCGCACCGACCAAAATCGTCGTGACACCGCCGGGACTGGTCACCGAGTCGGCCGCCTTGGGCAGAATATGCCGCATCAGATTGTGCGTGATCTCCGTTTTGCGCGGCGCCGGCAGGATCTCCAACAGCACCGGCACCATGATCAGCACCGTCACTAGCACCGACAACGCCCATAGCGAGGCATACACCGCCAGCTTGTCGTTTATCGGCACCGACCCCAGGGAGATCAGCAGCAGGCCGATGGCATCCGAGATCACACCAAGCGCGCCGGGGCGGAACAGGTTTTCAAAGGCGCTGCGGGCTGCAGCCTTACTGTCTCGGTAGGTCTGCAGGTCATGGTAGTAGCGTTCCACCAGCTGGATGCCGTGCGACATCGCCCGGGCGGAGATCAGGAACGGCACCACCAGCATCAGCGGATCCAGGTTGTATCCGAGCAACGAAAGGGTGCCCAGCCCCCAGATACTGGTCAACACGATACCCAGCGTCGGCAACAAAATCCCGTAGGCCTTGCGAAAATAGAAAAGCAGCAGCAACAGCATGATCAGCACGGTATACAGAAAAATCTGCACCACCTGATCGGCGTAGCTGGAAACCCACCCCACCAGCACAGGATTGCCGGTCGCATGGATTTGCACCCCGGCAGCGGATTCCTTGTCACGAATCGCCTGCAGTTGATTGAACACCTTCTCGTAATCAAGCTCACCCTCGTTGAGAGTGCCCCGGATCAACGCCGATTTCAGGTCCGGCGAAACCAGAAGCCCGAACACCCGGCGATTGGCGATGACATCGGCCTGCATCTTTTTCAGCTCATCGTCGCTGTAGCCCTCAACCGAGGGATCAAAATGGGGCGCCGATTTAACCGTGCCCTCCTCGTTCAACCAGACCTTGCGGGTATTGCGATGGGTCAGGCTGGTCACCAGATTGTGATTGATGCCATACAGTGAATCCACCGCCTGGGTGATGCGGTGAATGCGTTGCAACGTCTCGTTGCTGAAGATCGTCCCCTCGGCCACCTCCAGTGCCACAATCACATTGTTGGCGCCGCCGAAGGTATCGCGGATCTCGTTATGCAGTTGGATATAGGGGTGCTGCTGAGGCAGCAGGTCGGCAAAATCGGAGGCCATGCGCACGCCGGGGATCTGAAAGGCGAAAAACAGCGTCACCGCCACGATCAGTGCCAGCGTCACCCGCGGTGACGAAAAGATAACCCCGTCGATCCGATGCAGCTTGGCGGTGAACCTGTTCATGATTCGAAATCCCCGCCGTCCGCCCGAGTCCGACTATGTCGAAACAATATGCAAGGCGCCATAGCCTCCCCCAATCAGCACCTTACCCCCCGCCAACGGCGTCACCGCACGGAGATAGAATCGTATCGGTTGGCCGTGATCGACCGGTTGCCAGCCACTCCCGGGTTCGAGCTGTTTTCTCAACAGCGTGCCGTTGCCGCCGACGACATACAAAACACCGGCGTTCAGGGCGATGCCATACAACGGCACCTCCGTACCGGTCGCCTGCCGCTGCCAACTCCCACCGCCGTCACGGGTATGCAGAATCGTGCCGAAAAGTCCGACCACCCACCCCTCCTGCGGTGAAATGAATAGCGCATCCTGGGGGTAAAAATCATCCGCCAGCGGTGTCAGGGGCTGCCAGCTCTCACCACCATCCTGACTGTGCGCCATGGCGCCGAATTCACCGGATACAAACGCATGCTGCCCGTCCAGGATCTGGATTCCGGTAAAATGCAGATCCTCGTCCAGCGAGGTGGTGCGCCATGAGACGCCCCGGTCCTTGCTGCTGAGAATGGTGCTGAAACCGCCGACCACCCAGAAAGTACCCGCGGCATCGCAGGTCATGGCCTGTAACGCCTCCCGGGTGTCGATGGCGACGGCCTGCCACTGCCCGGGCAGACCGTCCCCCAGCCAAAGCTTGCGCGAGACATCCAGGATCGCAAAGGTCCCATCCGGACAGCGCGCTACATCGATGAGAAAGGGCTTGTCCGGCAGGACTTCGCGCAGCCAGGTCTCACCCCCATCCCGTGAGGTCAGCACCGCACCCATGGTGCCCACCACCACAATGACCTCGTCACTGGCCGCGGCCGCCTGAAACATGTCGGAACGATGGGTGGCCTCTCTTTGTTGCGCCGCAACACCCTCGAGAAACAACGGCGCTTCGCAACCGAACAAAGGGATGAAAACAATCAGCCAAAGCCAGCCGTTACCCTCTGTCACCCATCGTTTATTAATGCCAGTAGAGGAATTATTCTTGATCATTTGACTGCATTTTTCGTTGTCGCAAGAAATCCTGCTATGCAATAACCGCGACGATAGGGCCTGTTTACACTCATCCAATCGGCTCTGCCGGGACTATTATTCGTCCAGCAAGAGAGCACGTGCGGGGCGTTGTTCCACATGAGTGAATGATAATGCCGCTGGGCGGAAAAATAGCCCCAGGCATTTAAGCACCTGCAGAACCTTGCCTAACTCCATGGTGGGTTAACGTTTTCCAGCGCCGAGATGATGCGGACGCCGATCCCGCAGAGGGCGGCGAATTCAGCCTGGGCGGCACTTTGCGCCCTGTGTCGGGCAGATACGTTGCACCCCAGCTTCCCGGTGGAAGGAATATTCCCGCACGGTAATGAATTGACGCATTATACTGGCGGCGACCTTGAAAATTCCCGTTCGGAAAATATAGGCGGCCTGCGCCCTCGTGGCAAGCATTTTCCCGCTCAGTAACAATTCAGATTGCCATAGGAAATGGTCGGTTCGAAGAAGCGAAAGTGGAGAGCGGTCAGATATCTGGGTTGCAGACTGCCTACTTCAAATAGGGAGGCCCTGAATCCCATGCCTGGCGATGACCGGGCTTGAGAAAAGTCAGCAGGTCGCTATGCCACTTTATCTCTGACTCTCCTGTTGCGCCCTCTCTGCAGACAAACCATGATCCGCCGTTTACCGAAGAGATTCACCAGAAATGAGAACAGCACCAGCATCAGATCCAGACGTAAGGATCGACGCTCGAGGTAGTTCCGCTCCAGAAACCTTGTAACCCGAATACCCTGTCCGGCATACAGCTGGGCCATGCCGGTGATGCCCGGTCTCAATCTGAACCGGGGCAGATCCTCGTCATACAGATTCAGGCGACGGGCATCCTCCCGGGTCAGCGGCCGGGGGCCCACCAGACTCATGGAACCGTTCAGCACGTTGATGAATTGCAGGATTTCATCGAGGCCGGTCTTGCGCAGCCACCCCCCCACCCGGGTAAGCTTGCGGTTGCGCATGCTGCGCAGTTTGTAGAGGGTGAAGGGTCGAAAATGCCGACCGATACGCTGCTGGGCAAAAACAACCGGTGCGCCATCTTCGAGCAGTATCAGCACCAGGATAATCAGCAGCAACGGTGCAAAGAGCACCAATCCCATTGATGCAAAAACCAGATCGAAGGCCCGCTTTCCGCTCATCGCTTTATCGGCGCGCAGTGTCTCGATCCCGCCGGATGAGTGGCGGCGCTCCGCTCGGTCATGAGCAGTGTCTCCAGCAGTGGGCGAGCCGCACCCAGTCGTTTCAACTTGATTGCCGCGTTCCAGAACGGCTCGAATTTCTTCCACCCGGCGCTGTAACAGAACTGTCTGACTGCATGGGACGGCCTATCGATATGCGCCAGGCTGGCGCGGAGAATCGAATTCCATTTGTAGAATGAACGGTAGGCCTCGTCATAACCGGCCTTGAGCGCCTCTGCGGTCATGTTGTTCGGCTGGAAAACCACCTCACGGGTGTTGTATCGGTCCCAGTTTTCCGTCAGCAGGCGCCCCTCCTTTTTCAGCTTCTCGAAAAGCCGTGTACCCGGGTAGGGTGTCTGGATATGAAACGTGGCGGTGGTCATACCCATTTCCAGCGCCCAGTCCACGGTACGTTGAAAAACCTGCCCGTCATCTTCGTCCATACCGAACACGAAGCTACCGTTGATCATGACCCCAAGATCGGAGAGTCGACGGATCGCGGCCCTGTAGTCCCGGAGCGAATACTGACGCTTGTTCGCAGCCACCAGATTGGCACTGTTTAATGTTTCAAAACCGACGAACAGGCTGCGTAACCCCGCCTCCACCGCTTTTTCGCTCAGGTCGCCACGTAAGACAGAATCGACGGTGGCGGCCCCCTGAAACAGACGCCCCATGCCGCGCATACCTTCGAACAGCTGACTGGCGAAGTAACGATGTCCCAACAGGTGATCGTCGAGGAAATAGAGATGGCGGCCGGGCAGCGATTCGATTTCGGCCAATGCCCTGTCGACCCGCTGGGTATAGAACGAGCGTCCGCCAAGAAAGAAGGCGTCCTTGTAACAGAAATCACAATGGTGCGGACAACCCCGGCTCACCACCAGGGAGTTGGGCACCAGGTAGCGTTCCCGCTTGATCAGATCACGGCGCAGATCAGGGATCCGCTCAAACGACCGTCGCAGCGTGTAGTAGAGACGACGCGGTCTGCCACGTCGAAAGTCCTCCAGAAACTGGGAGAAAACCTCGTCTCCCGGTCCTATCACGATGGTATCGGCATGTCTGCTGGCCTCGTGAGGCAAGGCGGTCACATGCAGACCGCCGAGTATCACATGACACCCCTTGCTACGGTAGTGATCGGCCAGGACATAGGCGCGATAGGCATTGGTGATATAGACCTGGATCACTACCAGGTCAGGCTCATCATCAAGGCTGATCTCCTCCACATGCTCATCGACCAGTTCCACCTCATCGTCGGCATTCATATGGCCGGCCAGCGTCGCCAGGCCAAGTGGTGGGAAAAGTGAGTAAAAGTGAGTATTTGATCGGTCGCCAGAACAGGCCTTTCGCCTCAACCAAGGACGGCAGAATGAACTTCGCTCTCATTGCGGACTCCTCTACAGTGAGAAGTCAGCATACAGACTCAGAATGGCGTAATAAGGGCTAAATCGTGGCAAATGATGGCAACCCCATCACTAGATGGTGGCAATCAGCGATTAACCTGCAATCACCGATGATTCGGTACAAAATAGTCGTAACTTCGAAACAAAAAAGCCAACCACCGCTAAGTGATCGGCTTTAGTGTTTTTTGATTGGTAGCGGGGGCTGGATTTGAACCAACGACCTTCGGGTTATGAGCCCGACGAGCTACCAGACTGCTCCACCCCGCATCAAGGAGGGGGCATACTACCCGTCTTGCAGCCGGATGACAAGTCCTTTACAGCAGAAAACTCAGTTGCCGATTGCGCTGCTGCAGAGCGAGAGTAATCCGGCCGGAAACAGGCCTAGAATCAGCATCGCCAGACCATTCAGGGAAAGCACAACTTGAGTATCCATACCCACCGTCAACGGCGATTCATCCACCGGCTCGTCGAAATAGATCAGCTTGATGACTCGGATGTAATAGAAAGCCCCGATAATGGAGAAGAAAACCCCCACCACGGCCAGCCAGGTCAGATTGACCGAGACTACGGCGTCGAGCACAAACAGCTTGGCGAAGAAACCAACGGTGGGAGGCACTCCCGCCATGGAGAACATCAACAGCAGCATCATACCGGCAAACCAGGGGTTACGCTGGTTGAGCCCCTTGAAGTCATCCAGGTTCTCCGCCTCGAAGCCTTTACGGCTAAGTGCGATCACCACACCGAAGCCGCCCGCCGACATCAGCGCATAGACCAGGGTATAGAACATCGCCGCGGTATAACCCTCTTTGGTGCCCGCCAGGATTCCGAGCAGGATAAAACCCACATGGGATATGGTGGAATAGGCCAGCATGCGTTTGATATTGGTCTGGGCGATGGCGATCAGATTACCGATGGCCATGGAGAGCACCGAGAGGATGATCAGCATCCCCTGCCAGCCCTCCCAGCCGGCGTGCAGATCGGCCAAACCATCCACCAGCAGGCGCATCGCCAGGGCGAAAGCGGCAATCTTCGGCGCGCTGCCGATAAACAGGGTAACCGCGGTGGGCGCACCGTGATAGATGTCGGGCACCCACATATGAAAGGGAACCGCACCCAGTTTGAAGGCCAGGCCGATCACCAGGAAAACGATACCGAATACCATCACCAGTCGATTCAGGTCGCCCTTATCCACTACCTGCGCCAATTCGTCAAAGCGGAGCGTGCCGGTGGCGCCGTAGATCATCGAGATACCATAGAGCAACATGCCGGAGGCGAGTGCGCCCAGGACAAAGTATTTCATGGCCGCCTCGGCGCCATGGGGTGAATTTCTGTTGAAGGCCACCAGGGCATAGAGACAGAGCGCCAGCAGTTCAAGGCCCAGATAGATGGTCAGGAAACTGTTGGCGGAGGTCATGATCATCATGCCCAGCACTGCGAACAGTCCCAGGGTGTAGAATTCGCCTTTGAACAGATCCCGGTCGCGCAGATAGTCCTTTGCGTAGAGAAAGGCAAGAAAGCTGATAACCAGTATCCCCAGCTTCAACAGATCGCTCATCGGATCGCGAATGTAGCTGCCGTCAAAAAGGATCTGGGTATCCGCCCGGGAGACGAGCAAGGTAACGGCCGCGGTGATCATCAGGCCCACCTGAGTGATTCCGTAACTGACGATACGCTGGCTCTCGCGGATGAACAAATCGACCACCAGCACCACACAGGCCAGGGTCAGCAGAGATATTTCCGGCAGTACCGGGATCAGTTGTGTTGTACCGAATTGCATTTGAACGCTACCGAGTCGGGCTCCGCCGGTTAAAGTTTCGACACTGCGATATGCTGCAGCAGGTTATTGACGGAGGCATCCATTACCTCAACCAGGGGTGCCGGCCACAAACCCAACAGCAGCACTGCCGCCGCCAGAGTACCCAGCACGATATATTCACGTTGATTCATATCCTCCAACGCCGCCACGCCCTCGTTGGTGACATCGCCGAAGACCACCCGCTTGACCATCCACAGGGTATAGGCGGCACCGATAATCAGGGTCGTGGCCGCAAGGAAGGCATACCAGAAATCGGCGCGGAAACTGGCCAGGATGACCATGAACTCGCCGACGAAGCCGGAGGTGCCCGGCAGACCCGCATTGGCCATGGCGAAGAAGACCATGAAGGCGCCGAATACAGGCATGGTGTTCACCACACCACCGTAATCCTTGATCTCGCGGCTATGCAGTCGATCGTAGAGCACTCCGACACAGAGGAACAGGGCCGCCGAGATGAAACCGTGGGAGATCATCTGCACCATACCGCCTTCCATGCCCAGGGCGGCACCGCTGCCCGCGTTGTTCTGACTGATGATGAAGACGATGAAGAAACCCAGGGTGACGAAACCCATGTGAGCAATCGACGAATAGGCGATCAATTTCTTCATATCCTGCTGGATCAGGGCGACGAAGCCGATGTAGACCACCGCAATCAAGGACATGCCGATGATGAGCCAATCCAATGTGTGGCTGGCGTCCGGGGTGATTGGCAGACTGAAACGCAGAAAACCGTAGCCGCCGATCTTCAACATGATCGCCGCCAGAATCACCGATCCACCTGTCGGCGCCTCCACATGGGCATCCGGCAGCCAGGTGTGAACCGGCCACATCGGCACCTTTACCGCAAAGGCCAGGAGGAAAGCGATGAAGATCAGGATCTGTTCGGTCAGGTCCAGCTTAAGGGTATGGTATCCGAGGATATCGAAGCTGCCCGACTGAAAGTACATGTAGATCAGGGCGACCAGCATGAACACCGAGCCCAGGAAAGTATAGAGGAAGAACTTGATGGTGGCGTAGACCCGGTTGGCACCACCCCAGATGCCGATGATGAGAAACATCGGAATCAGCATGGCTTCCCAGAAAACGTAGAAAAGCATCGCATCCAGGGCCGAGAAGACGCCCACCATCACCCCCTCCATGATCAGGAAGGCGGCCATGTATTGTGAAGGACGATACTTGATCACCTCCCAACCGGCGATCACCACCAGCGGGGTAATGAAAGTGGTGAGGATGATCAGCGGCATGGAGATACCGTCAATGCCCATGTAATACTCTACATCGAATGAGGGTATCCAGGGCACCCGCTCCACGAACTGCATCGACGAGGTCGAACTGTCGAAGGCGAACCAGAGCGGAAGACTGACGATAAAGGTCAGGATAGCGATAATCAGGGCGGTCCACTTGGTTGCGTTCGCCTCACGGTCGCCACTGGCGAGCACCATGAAACCTCCGATGATCGGAAGCCAGACCGTAAGACTTAAGATAGGCCAATCGGCAATCATGCTAAAGATCCTTTACAAGAATACAAACCAGGTCAGCAACAACAGCAGACCCAGAATCATGGCAATGGCATAGTGGTAGAGGTAGCCGCTTTGCAGATGGCGTACCACCGATGCGAGCCAACCCACCGAGTAGGCGGAACCGTTCACCGCCAGTCCGTCGATAAGACCGCGATCACCCACCAGCCAGAGAAACTTGCCCAGTCCTCGGCTGCCGGCAGCGAAGACCGCCTGATAGGCCTCGTCGAACCAGTACTTCCTGTCCAGCAGGGCATGGAGGGGTGACAGGATCGACTTGATCTTTTCGGCAAGGGCCGGGTTCAACATGTAGATGTAGAAGGCCAATCCCAGGCCGGCCATGGCCAGATAGAACGCAGGACTCGCATAAGTATGCGCCAGCATGCCATTGCCGCTATGGACTACCGCCTGTACCGCCGCCAGCGTATCGTGCTCGGGCAGAACATAGAGCACATCCTTGAACCAGTCGCCAAACAGTATCGGATCGATAGTCAGGTAACCTAGGATCACCGAGGGAATGGCCAGCAGGATCAGCGGTATCGTCACCACCTTGGGCGATTCGTGCAGATGCGCCTTGGCGTGCTCGTCCCGTGGACCCTCGCCATGGAAGACCAGGAAGAACATGCGGAAGCTGTAGAGGGCGGTTACAAAGACTCCCGCCAGCACCAACACATAGGCGTAGGTCGAGCCACCGATGGTTGAGTGGTGTACCGCCTCGATAATGGCATCCTTGGAGAAGAAACCGGAAAAGAAAGGAAAACCGATCAGCGCCAGTGATCCCAGTAACGATGTCCAGTAGGTGATTGGCATATATTTACGCACACCGCCCATGTTGCGGATATCCTGGTCATGGTGCATGCCGATAATAACCGAACCGGCCGCGAGGAAGAGCAGTGCCTTGAAGAAGGCATGGGTCATAAGGTGGAAGATACCGGCGGCATAGGCAGAGGCCCCCAGCGCGACCATCATGTAGCCCAATTGGGACAGTGTCGAATAGGCTACGACACGCTTGATGTCATTCTGCACGATGCCGATCAGACCGGTGAAGAAGGCGGTTGTGGCGCCGATCACAAGCACGAAGCTGAGCGCCGTTTCCGAAAGCTCATACAGGGGCGACATGCGTGCCACCATAAAGATACCGGCGGTCACCATGGTCGCCGCATGGATCAGGGCGGAGATCGGGGTCGGGCCCTCCATCGAGTCGGGCAGCCACACATGCAGCGGCACCTGCGCGGATTTACCCATCGCACCGATGAACAGCAGGATACCGATCACCGACATCAACGACCAGCTGCTGTCGCCCCATATCTGGATCTGGGTATCGGCCAATCCCGGCGCCTTGGCGAAGACCTCGGCATAGTCGAGGCTGTTGGTGTACATGGCGATGGCGGCGATACCGAGAATGAAACCGAAGTCACCCACCCGGTTGACCAGAAAGGCCTTCAGGTTGGCGAAGATCGCCGACGGCCGCACCGACCAGAAGCCGATCAGCAGATAGGAGACCAGGCCCACCGCTTCCCAACCGAAGAACAGCTGCAGGAAGTTGTTGGACATGACCAGCATCAGCATGGAGAAGGTAAACAGTGAAATGTAGCTGAAGAAGCGCTGATAGGAGTTGCGCCTCGCCAGGCTGGTCTTGGGCCAGTTGTGCTCGTCGTCGGCCATGTAGCCGATGGTGTAGATATGGACACAGAAGGAGACGAAGGTCACCACGCTGATCATCACTGCGGTCAGCTGATCCACCAGGAAACCCACCTCCATGTTGATGCCGTCGCTTACCATCCAGGTGTAGACAGAACCGTTGAAGACTTCGGCACCGTCGAACATGAAGCCCTTGAGCACATAGAGCGAGAGCAACGTAGAGATGCCGACGCCCGAGCTCGTCACCCAGTGGGACCAGCTGCGGCCGATGGAACCACCGAAAAAGCCGGCTATGATGGCGCCCACCAACGGCGCCAGCACGATTGTCAGATAGATATTTTCCATAACCGTTTCTTTTAAAAAGTCCGCAAATGAACGCAAATGAACGCTAATATTGTTAATGCATCTGACATATCATCCAGCGAACCAATCTACCTAGTGTTCAAACCCGTTCTCTGTTAAGCCAAGTCCCGAAAATGAAAGCTTAAAAAACCATTTGCGTTTTTTAGCGTTCATTTGCGGACTGATAAATTCCTACCCTCTCAATACATCCATATCCTCAACATTGATGCTCCGCTTGCTGCGGAACAGCACCACCAGAATGGCCAGGCCGATAGCAGCCTCGGCGGCAGCCACGGTGAGGATAAAGAAGACAAAAACCTGTCCGGCGGTATCGCCGAGAAAATGGGAGAAGGCGACAAAGTTGATGTTCACCGCCAACAGCATCAACTCCACGCACATCAACAGAACGATAACGTTCTTACGGTTGATGAAGATCCCCGCGATGCTGATTGCGAACAGGATGGCGCCGAGAATGAGATAGTCGGAAAGTGCAATCATGTCCACATCATCCCTTTTCAGCATCCATGGAGACCATCCGTACCCGGTCATCGCGCTTGACCACCACCTGGGTGGCGGGATCGAGATACTTGGTGTCGGGTCGCTTACGCATCGTCAGGCCGATGGCGGCGATAATGGCGACCAGCAGAATAACCGCAGCGATCTCGAACGGATACATATAGACCGTATAGAGCACGCTACCCAGCTCTTGCGTATTGCTGTAATCCGCCGCATGCCTGGCCGGTGCGGCATATCGTTCCAGGCCGAAATTGTCGGGACCGACGATCAGTATCAGTTCGGCAGCCATGGCGATCGCCATGATCACACCCAGCGGCAGCATCTTGATGAATCCCGCGCGCAAGACAGCAAGGTCGATATCCAGCATCATCAGTACGAAGAGTAACAGCACCATTACCGCCCCCACGTAGACCAGGACCAGGACGATGGCGAGAAACTCCGCCTCCGCCAGCAGCCAGATGCCGCTGCAGGCAACGAAGGCAAGAATCAGGAACAGAGCTGAATGAACAGGATTACGCCGGGTCACGACCATTATCGCTGCAGCGATGATCACCGCAGAGAGGGTATAGAAAATCAGCTTTTCAAGTGTCATTTATTGGGTTTCCCTTGTCTGTTTCAAAGGTTGCCTGTGCCAGGGCCTGCTGACAGGTCCTAGCGATACTTCGCCTGGGCCTCGATGTCGGCAGCAATCTGCGTCTCATGTTTATCGCCCACCGCCAGTAACTTCTCTTTGGTCATTACATTTTCACCGCGATTCTCGAAGTGGTACTCGTAGATGCGGGTCTCGACAATGGCATCCACCGGACAGGCCTCCTGGCAATAGCCGCAGTAGATACACTTAAACAGGTCGATGTCGTAACGGGTCGTGCGCCGTGAGCCGTCTTCCCTCGGTTCGGCCTCTATGGTGATGGCCAGCGCCGGACAGGTCGCCTCGCACAACTTGCAGGCAATGCAGCGCTCCTCACCGCTTGGATAGCGACGCAACGCATGAAGACCACGAAATCTGGGTGAGACCGGCGCCTTCTCTTCCGGATACATCACGGTGAACTTTTTACGGAACAGATAGCGTCCGGTGACACTCAAGCCACGAAACAGCTCCAGCAGGAAAAGGCTCTTAAGATAGTTTGAAAGCACTTTCATAGCAGGGCTCCTCAGTCGAACCACCAGGGCATTTGATAGACCACAGCGAGACCTACAACAGCAATCCAGACAATGGTTATCGGAATGAACACCTTCCATCCCAGGCGCATGATCTGGTCATAGCGGTAACGGGGAAAGGTGGCACGCAACCAGAGAAACAGAAACATGAAAATGGCAGTCTTCATCACCAGCCAGACAAATCCCGGCACCCAGTCGAACAACGGACCGAGCAGCGGCCAGCCATGGAAGGGTGAGAGCCAGCCACCAAGAAACATGACTGCCGTCAGTGCGGAGATCAGGATCATGTTGGCGTATTCAGCGAGAAAGAATACCGCGAATACCATGCCGGAATATTCGACGTGGAAACCGGCGACGATCTCCGATTCACCCTCCGCCACGTCAAAGGGCGCACGGTTGGTCTCGGCAACACCGGAGATCACATAGACACCGAACAGGGGCAGCAGCGGCAACCAGAACCAGGAGAAGATTCCCCCCTCCTGCGCCCTGACGATATCACCCAGATTGAGGCTGCCGGCGGCCACCAGGACACCGACCAGGGCGAAACCCATGGCGATCTCATAGGAGACTATCTGTGCGGAGGAACGTAGCGCGCCGAGAAAGGCATATTTCGAGTTGGACGCCCATCCGGCAATGATGACGCCATACACACCGACCGAGGTGAGCGCCAGGATATAGAGCAGCCCGGCATTGATATCCGCCAACACCAGCTCCTCATCAAAGGGAAAAACCGCCCAGGCGGCCAATGCCGGTCCCAGGGTAATTGCAGGCGCAATCACAAACAGCAGTTTATTGGCCTTTGCCGGGATCACGATCTCCTTGAACATCAACTTCACCGCATCAGCGATCGGTTGCAACCAACCCTTCGGACCAACACGATTGGGGCCGATGCGTACCTGCATATAGCCGATGATCTTGCGTTCGGCATAGGTGAAGTAGGCGACCGACAGCATGATCGGCGCGATGATGACGATGATCTTGATCAAGGTCCAGATCAGATACTGCAGTTCGGCGGGAAGGGATCCCCAGAGGCTGATAAAGAATTCCATCGGTTATGCCTTCTCCACTGTCACTTCACCAAAGGGTTGGCCGAGCATTGAGGTGTCTCTCAGTCCTGTGGAAATCCACACACACCCTTCCGGAATGGAATCGTCCAATGCCACAGGGAGTGTTGCCTGGTAGCCGTTCTGCTTGATCAATGCGTTTTCTGCGGAGTTGAGACCCTGGCGTTCGGCCTCCATCGGATGCAGCCGAATCACCGCCTCGCCGGCATCCTTGGTCTGCTGCAGTGCCGTTGCCCGGCGCACCAGGGGATCGGTTGCATAGAGCGGTGTATCTCCGCCACGCTGCAGACCATCCATGCCGAGCCTTGGTTCTAGATCCGTTGCCTGAGATATCTTGTTATCCAGCGACACATCCTCACAGAGGAGACGCAGCTCATCACCTATCTCGCCGGGATCGGTATAATCGAATCCCTGTTGATTCAGTAAATTGCCCAGGACACGAAGTATCTTCCATCCGGGTCGCGCCTCACCCTGGGGTTTGACCGCCCCCCGGCACTGTTGCCAGGCACCTTCGGCATTCACATAGGTGCCGGAAGTCTCGATGAATATCGCCATCGGCAACAGGATATCGCAACAGGCTTCCAGTTCCGGGCTGCGATAGGCGCTGATGGCCACGACTGTACCTGCGCTCTGCAATGCTGTTTGCGAGAGTGCGCCGTTATAGAAATCCATACCGGGTTCAACGCCCAGCAACAGATAACCTCTGCGTGGCTGCTGAAGCATGCCTAACGCATTTAGGCCGGTACTCTCTGCCGGTTTGCCACCCGCCTGCAGGTATGGGACTGCGCCGGCCAGCTGCGCACCAACACTGTTGACCGCGGCCGGCACGATCGACAGCTTGGCGCCAGTGGCCTCTGCCAGGGCGGCCGCGAGTGTATACAAAAGGGAGAAGTCGGGATGCGATTGAGCCATGGCCCCCAGCATCACGGCCGACGTATCACCTTCTTTAAGTCCCTCGGCAGCTGCCTTGGCGTACTCATTCGCATCGGCTGCATCGAGCAGCTTACCGATCGTGCCTCCCTGTTTGACACCGGCGGCCTTGGCGACCGCCGCCAAGTGCTTGACCATTTCACCCGGGGTGCATATCGATTGCCGGGATTTGTAATTAAGTTCCAGCTGCTGTGGCGTGATGACATGGATATCGGCGCCGGCCAGTGCAGCCTTGCGCAGGCGATGAGCCAGAATCGGTTGCTCCTTGCGCAGGTTGCCGCCTACCACGAGCGCGGCGTCCAGACTGTCGATTTCACCGATCTTCATACCCAGCCAGTTGACCTGTTTGAGACTGTTGTCAAGACGGAAATCACCTTGGCGCAAACGGCTGTCGATATTGTTGCAACCCATTCCGTTCATCAGTTTCCGTGTCAGATAGAGCTCTTCCAGGGTCGCGGTGGGTGAAACCAACGCACCGATCTGATCGGCTGCATCGATCTCCCCCAGACTCGCCGCAGCCATCTCGAGCGCCATATCCCAACTCACATCCTTCCATTCGCCATCCTTCTTGATCATCGGCGTGGTCAGACGGTCGCTGCTGTAGAGCCCCTCGTAGCTGAAACGGTCTCGATCGGAAATCCAGGTTTCATTGATCGACTCATTGTCCCTGGGGTGTACCCGCATGACCTTGTTGCCACGCAGATGCAGATTGATATTCGAGCCCAGGCTGTCGTGAGGGGCTATGGCATCCACCTGGGTCAACTCCCAGGCCCGTGCGTTGAAACGGAACGGCTTGGAGGTCAGCGCACCTACCGGGCAGAGGTCGATGACGTTGCCGGAGAGTTCAGAATCCACACTTTTCTCGATGTAGGTACCGATAACGGTGTGTTCTCCCCGACCCGTGGCCCCCATCTCACGAATACCCGCAATCTCGTCACCGAAACGCACACAGCGGGTACAGTGGATGCAACGGGTCATATCGGTGGCGATCAACGGCCCGATATTCTTATCCGCCACGACACGTTTGCCCTCGCTATAGCGGGAGACATCCCGGCCGTAACCGATAGCGACGTCCTGTAGTTCACACTCGCCGCCCTGATCGCAGATCGGGCAGTCCAGCGGGTGGTTGATGAGCAGAAACTCCATGGTCCCCTTCTGGGCGGCCAGCGCCTTGGGGGAACGGGTGAAGACCTTCATGCCGTCAGCGACCGGTGTCGCGCAGGCCGGCAATGGCTTCGGCACCTTCTCCACCTCGACCAGGCACATCCGGCAGTTGGCTGAAACAGAGAGCTTCTTATGGTAGCAAAACCGCGGAATACGGATGCCCGCCGCATCGGTGACATCGATGAGCATGCTGCCGGCCTCTGCCTGCAGCGCCTGGCCGTCTATTTCAATGGTGACTGTAGAATCTGTCATCTTCGTGTTCTATCTCTTCAAGACCTCAGCCGAGCCCGACCATACAACGCTTATGGTCGATGTGATGCTGAAATTCATGCCGAAAATGGCGCAACATTCCCTGTACCGGCATCGCCGCCGCATCCCCCAGGGCGCAGATTGTTTTGCCGCTGATCTTATCCGCCACGTCATCAAGCAGATCCAGGTCCTCCTGGCGGCCCTGGCCGGTTTCGATACGATGCACAATCCGATAGAGCCAGCCCGTGCCTTCGCGGCAGGGCGTGCATTGGCCGCAAGACTCTTCGTGGTAGAAATAGGACATGCGCTCCAGGACCTTCACCATGCAGTTGGTATCATCCAGAACGATGACGGCACCGGAACCGAGCATCGAACCCGCCCCGGCGATGGCGTCATAATCCATGGTCAGTTCCATCATCTGATCACCCGGTATCACCGGCGCGGAGGAACCACCGGGTATGACCGCCTTGATCTTGCGCCCATCCTTCATGCCACCGGCCATCGCCAGCAGTTCAGAGAAAGGCGTACCCATGGGAATCTCAAACACACCCGGATTATTGATATTGCCGGAGATGGAGAACAGCTTTGAGCCACCGCTGTTTTTCACACCGATGTCGGCGAACCACCCACCACCCTTTTCCATGATCATCGGAATCGAGGCCAGACTCTCGGTATTGTTGATGATGGTGGGGCAGCCATAGAGACCAAAATGGGCCGGGAATGGGGGCTTGTAACGGGGCTGCCCCTTCTTGCCTTCGATGGATTCCAGCAGGGCCGTCTCCTCACCGCAGATATAGGCGCCGGCACCCAGATGGGTATGCAACTCGAAGTCAAATCCGGATCCCAGCAGATCCTTACCGAGATAGCCCGCTTTCCGCGCCTCTTCCAGGGCCTGCTCGAAACGCTCGTAGGGCTCCCAGAACTCGCCACGGATGTAGTTATATCCACGGGTCGCACCGATGGCATAACCGGCGATCACCATCCCTTCAATCAATTGGTGGGGGTTGTAGCGCAGAATATCCCGATCCTTGAAGGTACCGGGTTCACCCTCATCCGAATTGCAGACAACATATTTCTGACCAGGCGCATTGCGCGAGATGAAGCTCCATTTCAGTCCGGTAGGAAACCCCGCACCACCACGTCCTCGCAATCCCGATTTCTTGACCTCCTCGATAATCGCTTCAGGTGCCGTCTTCTCGGTGAGGATCTTCTTAAGCATCTCGTAGCCGCCACGACTCTGGTACTGCTCAAGCAGCCAGGGGCGTTCGAGATCCAGCGTTCGTAAACAGACTTCATTGGCCATCCGATTTACTCCAGGCCTTCCAGGATCGCATCGACGATCTCCGGGGTCAGATTTTCATAATATTGCTTGCCGATCTGCATCATCGGCGCGCCACCGCAGGCACCCAGGCACTCCACCTCTTTGAGAGAGAAACGGCCATCCTCTGTCACCTCGCCGAAACCGATACCGAGCTTCTTCTCCAGGTGCTCCACGATCAGATCCGATTTGTTGGTCATGCATGAAACATTGGTACAGACACAGATCTTGTGCTTGCCCACCGGTTTGAGCTCGTACATCGAGTAGAAGGTTGCCACTTCATAAACGGCGATCGGCGGCATATCCAGGTAAGTCGCGACCTGATCCATCAACTCCGTGGTAAGCCAGCCGCCATTGCTGTCCTGCACCACCATCAACGCACCCATTACGGCGGACTGTCTCCACTCCGCCGGGTATTTGGCGATCCAACGGTCTATCTCCGCCCGAATTTCGGGGGTGAAGAGTTCCTTTTTTTCATTTGCAGTTGTTGTCGTCATCTATTTTCTTTCTTAACGATCTATTTCACCGAACACCACATCCATGGTGCCGATCACCGCGACCACATCGGCCAGCATATGCCCCTTGACCATCTCATCCATGGCTGCAAGATGGGGAAATCCAGGTGCGCGTATCTTCAGGCGATAGGGTTTGTTGGCGCCATCGGAGATGATATAACAACCGAACTCCCCTTTGGGCGCCTCGACCGCCGCATACGCCTCGCCTACGGGTGGGCAGTATCCCTCAGTGAAAAGCTTGAAGTGGTGTATCAGTCCTTCCATGTCCTCCTTCATGTCATTCCTTGAGGGTGCGACAATCTTGTTGTCATCCAGCATCACCGGACCCGGATTGGCCCGCAACCAATCGATGCACTGTTTGATAATGCGGTTGGATTGACGCATCTCCTCGATCCGCACCAGGTAACGGTCGTAACAGTCGCCGTTTTTCCCGATGGGGATATCGAAGTCCACCTGATCGTAAGCGGCGTAGGACTGCTTTTTGCGAAGGTCCCAGGCCACACCTGAACCACGCAGCATGGGGCCGGTAAAACCGAGTTGCATCGCCCGCTCCGGCGAGACGACACCGATGCCCACTGTACGCTGTTTCCAGATACGGTTGTCGGTCAGCAGGGTTTCGTACTCATCCACCAGCCCGGGGAAACGGTTGCTGAAATCTTCGATGAAATCGAGTACCGATCCCTGCCTGGCCTCATTTCTTATCTCTACGTCGCGACCGGTAACCCACTGACTGGCCTGGTATTGGGGCATCTGATCCGGCAGATCCCGATAGACACCGCCCGGTCTGTAGTAGGCCGCATGCATACGTGCGCCGGACACGGCTTCGTAACAGTCGAACAGATCCTCTCGCTCACGAAAGGCATACAGAAAAACGGTCATGGCACCGACATCCAGGGCATGGGTGCCCAGCCACATCAGATGATTGAGGACGCGCGTTATCTCGTCGAACATGGTACGGATATATTGCGCGCGTACAGGCGCCTCTATACCCAGCAGCTTTTCAATCGCCCTGACATATCCGTGCTCGTTACACATCATCGATACATAATCGAGGCGGTCCATGTAGGGAATGCTTTGATTGTAGGGCTTGCTCTCGGCCAGTTTCTCGGTGGCGCGATGGAGTAGACCGACATGCGGGTCGGCTCGTTCGATCACTTCCCCATCCATCTCCAGCACCAGGCGCAGAACGCCGTGGGCCGCGGGGTGCTGAGGGCCGAAATTGAGGGTGTAGTTATGGATCTCAGGCATCGCTGGTATCCTGCATGGCGCTATCCTCATCGAGATAGCGATTGTCCTCTCGTGTCACTCGCGGTACCAGAGTACGCGGATCGATGCTCACAGGCTCGTAAATGACACGCTTCAGATTCGGGTCATAGCGCATCTCCACCTGGCCGATAAGCGGGAAGTCCTTGCGGAATGGATGACCGATAAAGCCGTAGTCGGTAAGAATTCGTCGCAGATCGGGGTGACCGTCGAACAGAATGCCGTAGAGATCGAATGCCTCTCGCTCAAACCAATCCGCACTCTGCCACACCGGGACTACCGAGGCGACGATCGGTTGTTCGGTATCGACAAATACCCGCAAACGCAATCGTGTGTTTTGGCTGATGGAGAGCAGATGATAGACGGCCGCAAAACGATTCGACTCCATCGACTCCAACTCTCCCAGCGGAGTCACACCTCGCCCGAATCCGCTATTGGGGGCGCTGTCGGTTTGCCATTCGGATTGACCACAGGCGGAATAGTCGACACCGCAGACGTCGATCAACTCCTCAAAACCGAACTGCCGGTCATCCCTGAGTCGTAACGCCACATCGCTCAGCTGTTCTGCCGGCACCACCAGAGTCACTTCGCCACAGCTGCGTTCGACGCTGCAGCCTGTCTCTTCAAATGCGCGGTTAAGATCCTCCGCCAGCCGGTCAAGGCGATCATGCATCCCGTTCTGTGCACTGCTGCTCATGTTATCTCCACCTTAGCGTGCAATGGTACTGGTACGGCGAATCTTGTCCTGAAGTTGGAGCACGCCATACAGCAGTGCTTCGGCGGTAGGCGGACAACCCGGTACGTAAATATCGACCGGGACCACCCGGTCGCAGCCCCTTACGACGGAGTAGGAGTAGTGGTAGTAACCACCTCCGTTGGCGCACGAACCCATGGAGATGACCCAACGAGGCTCTGCCATCTGATCGTAGACCTTGCGCAGAGCGGGGGCCATTTTATTAACCAGGGTGCCCGCTACAATCATCACGTCTGACTGCCGGGGGCTGGGCCGGAAGATGATGCCGAAGCGATCCATGTCGTACCGTGCCGCTGCGGCATGCATCATCTCCACCGCGCAGCATGCCAGGCCGAAAGTCATCGGCCACATCGAACCGGTGCGTGCCCAGTTGATCAATTTATCTGCAGAAGTGGTAATGACTCCCTTCTCCAGAATACCCTCAATTCCCACTATCAACCTCCACAAACAGTCGTGAATACTCTCCTGATTCCGCGCCGATTATTCCCATTCCAAGGCTCCCTTCTTCCACTCATAAATGAAGCCTATGACGAGAATGACGAGAAAAACCATCATGGCGATGAATCCGACCATACCGATCTGATCCAATACCACAGCCCAGGGAAAGAGGAAGGCGATCTCAAGATCGAAGATAATGAACAGGATGGCAACCAGGTAGTAGCGCACATCGAATTTCATGCGTGAATTCTCGAATGCCTCGAATCCACATTCATAGGGAGAGAGTTTTTCGTCATCGGGTTTTCTTGTACCCAACAGAAAACCGAGTGCTATTACAACACCACCCATCACAAAGGCTACTGAGAGAAATATCAAGATGGGTAGATAGTTTTCGAGCATCAGTATGCTGCCCCCTCGTGTCGTTCAATCATTATATTTTTAAGCGAATTCCAGGGAAGGTCCGCAGTCTATCCTTTGCTGCATTATCGTGTCAAGTAGCAAGAAAAGTAATATCCCCAATGAATTCAATCAGTTATTATACTTTTGCATCCATAAAAAAACGGTATTGGGTAGAAATTACCCAATACCGTTTTCATTGTTGGTACCGATGGCCGGATTTGAACCGGCACGGCTTTCGCCACTACCCCCTCAAGATAGCGTGTCTACCAATTCCACCACATCGGCAAAAATCCAATCGACAGTTACTCCTTCAGCTGCCCCTTCGACTCCTCCGCAGTTGCAGCAGCCTCGGTTTGTGAGGTCGTCTCAGCCGGCTCGACCGGCGGCGCTGCCTCGATCACAGGCGTCGCCTCCTCAGCCGGTGGGATAATGGCGGGTATGTCGCTCTCTACCGGCACAGGCGGTATGTCGCTCTGCTGAATCTCCTCCACCTGAACTGCAGGCGCCTGATCCAGCGCCTCCATGACACCGACCTGTTCGTTTCTCTGAGAAGCAAAATAGGCCATCACCATACTGGTGATAAAAAACAGGGTCGCCAGCAAGGCTGTTGTCCGGGTCAGAAACGAGGCGGACCCCTTGGCACCAAATACCGTACCCGAGGCACCACTGCCGAAGGCAGCACCCATGTCCGCACCTTTCCCGTGCTGTATCAGGATCAATCCCACCAGGCCAACGGCCAGGAAGATATGAAACACGGTCAATATAGTTTGCATTTGCTTAATGTCCTAGTAGGGCCTGTTATCACGAATTCAATCCGCTGCGCTACAGATACCCAGGAAATCCTCGGCCGCAAGGGAGGCTCCCCCGATCAAACCACCATCGATATCGGGCTTCCCGATCAATTCTGCGGCGTTACCAGGCTTCATGGAGCCGCCATAGAGTATACGCAACCCTTCCGCGACTTCACTACTCTTCTCAGCCACCCGGGAACGAATGAACGCATGTACTTCCTGTGCCTGATCGGGGGTAGCTGTCATCCCGGTGCCTATGGCCCAAACCGGCTCATAGGCGATAACACCGTCAGCCAGGGCATCGACACCCTCAAGCGCAATCACTGCATCGAGCTGTCGGGCCACGACTTCGTTAGTGGTGCCCGCTTCCCGTTCCTCAAGCGTCTCGCCGATGCAGAGGATGGGTACCAATCCGGCAGCACGCGCCACTGCGTATTTCTTTGCCACCAGTTGATCGCTCTCGGCATGGTAGGTGCGACGCTCGGAGTGTCCCACGATGACATATTTGCATCCGAAATCGTTGAGCATGGAGGCGGCAACCTCACCGGTATAGGCACCGGACGACTCTGTCGACAGATCCTGGCCGCCCCATGCGATATCGCTGCCCGAAAGCAGTTTCTCCACCTCAGGTAGGTAGATATAGGGCGGACAGACGGCCACCTCTGCACGCTTGACATCACCGACACCACGACTGATGCCGTCAAGCAAGCCGCGAACACTCTCGAGAGAACCGTTCATCTTCCAGTTTCCGGCAACCAGTGGTCTACGCATGCCTTCACTCCTGCGATCAAAAGAAAGCGCGCCAGCTTAACGGTCAATGGGTTTGAAATCAATCTCAATCGATGGCGAACACGCCCAGCTTCGCACTTCTTACTCGCTGGTGACCAGTTCCTTCACCGCAGCGGCGATATGGTCCGACAGGTCATCAACCTTTGTCCCGTCGTTCCCTTCCACCATGACACGTATCAGTGGCTCCGTACCCGAGGGCCTGAGCAGAATTCGTCCACTGTCGCCCATTTCGACCTCAGCTTCACGAACCGAACGTCTCACCTGTTCAGAATCCATGATCTCTTGCGGGTTTCGGCTGCCGAGATGGACATTTGTCAGTTTTTGCGGATATTTACTCATACCGGCACACAACTCACGCAAGGTACTGTTTGTCGCGTACATCTCTTCCAATACCTGCAGGGCGGCGATAATTCCGTCGCCGGTGGTAGTGCGGTCAAGGCAGATGATGTGCCCCGACTGTTCGCCGCCGAGCACCCAGCCTTTTTCAGTGAGGCGTTCCATGATGTAGCGATCCCCCACCTGGGTCCGCTCGAAAACCACCCCATGATCCCTCAGCGCATGTTCGAGTCCGAGATTACTCATCAGGGTACCGACAACCGCTCCCTTGAGCACACCATGCCTCATCCTGGAACAGGCGATGATATAGAGGATTTCATCACCATCCACCTCATTGCCCTGATCATCCACCATGATCAGTCGATCGCCATCGCCATCCAGGGCAATGCCCAGGTCCGCTTCGTGTTCCAACACCGCTTGTTTCAGGTGCTCCGGATAGGTCGAGCCGACACCATCATTGATATTGAATCCATTGGGCTGGTTTCCAATGGCGATCACGTCCGCGCCCATCTCATCAAACACATAGGGTGCAATATTATAGGTAGCTCCATTGGCGCAATCGACCACGATCTTCATGCCTTTGAAGCGGGTCTTGAGGGGAATCGTGCTTTTGCAGAATTCGATATAGCGACCTTCCGCCGCCATCTTCTCCGCCCTGCCAAGGTCGGATGAGTCGACCGTCAACAACGGCTTCTCCATCTCCGCCTCGATCGCGGTCTCAAGCTCATCCGGGAGTTTGAGCCCCTCGGCCGAAAAGAATTTGATGCCATTGTCCTGATAGGGATTATGGGAAGCACTGATGACGACTCCGGCCTGCGCATGCAGGGTACGGGTCAGATAGGCGACACTGGGAGTCGGCATGGGTCCCAACAAGGTGATGTTCACCCCGGCCGCCGTCAGACCGGCCTCGAGCGCCGATTCCAACAAGTAGCCGGAGATACGGGTATCTTTTCCGATCAGTACCCTGCTTTTAGCCTCTGCACCCAGAACCCTGCCCACGGCCCAGCCTAGCTTCAGCACAAATTCAGGCGTGATCGGCCCTTCACCGAATCGTCCGCGCACCCCGTCTGTTCCAAAATATTTCCGACTCACTAAACCATCCTCAATTAGCTAGATGGCGGATCTGACCGCCGACACCACTTTGAGTGCGTCAACCGTTTCACGTACATCATGTACCCTGATAATAGCGGCGCCTCCCATAACGGCAACCACTGCCGCCGCGACACTCCCCATGAGTCGTTCGTTCACAGGCAGATTCCCGAGTATCGACCCGATCATCGATTTTCTTGATATCCCCACCAGTACCGGAGCAGCGAGTTCATCCAACGCCTGCAGTTCTTTCAACAGGATCAGATTATGCTCAAGTGACTTACCGAAGCCAAACCCCGGATCGACTATCATATTATGGCGTGTGATACCTGCTGCTTCACCCGCGTCCAGACGCTGCCGCAGGAATCGCCTGACCTCATCCACCACGTTCCCGTAGTGAGGCGCATCCTGCATGGTTCTCGGTTTCCCCTGCATATGCATGAGACAGACCGGAACGGCTATCTCGGCCGCCGTCGCCAATGCACCGGGTTCCTGCAGCGCCAGGACGTCATTGATCATGCCGGCACCGGCAGAAACCGCTTCACGCATCACCAACGGTTTACTGGTATCGATGGAGATCGGTACGGGAATGGCCTGCGCCAGCCTTTCTATGATGGGAATAACTCGATCCAGTTCTTCATCTACCGATACTGGCTGGGCACCGGGACGGGTGGACTCCCCGCCAATATCGATAACGGCTGCACCCTCCTCCACCATGTTCAGGGCGTGCTTTAATGCCACATCTGGATTCAGGAAAAGCCCGCCATCCGAAAACGAGTCGGGTGTCAGGTTGAGAATGCCCATGACCTGGGGTGAGCCCAGGTCCAGTAGTTTTCCTGCACAATCGAGAATCAATGAGAAACAGCTATATCAGTGCTGACCGGTGGGACCGCCGATAGTCCCCGAGACATCATCAGAAGAGGGGGATTCGCCGGACGGACGGGTATCATCATCAGAACCGATATCGCCCTCATCCCAATCCTTTGGCGGTCGTGGCGTCTTGCCTGCCATGATGTCGTCGATCTGCTCCGTATCGATGGTCTCGTATTTCATCAACGCCTTGGCCATGACATGGAGCTTTTCCAGATTCTCGTCGAGTATCTTCTCGGCGCGCTCATAGTTACGGTCTATAAAGCTACGGATCTCCTCATCGATGGTATGCGCCGTATCGTCGGATACATTTTTGTGCTGGGTCACCGAGCGCCCGAGAAAGACTTCCTCTTCCTCCTCGCTGTACATCAGCGGTCCGAGGCGTTCCGACAAGCCCCATTTGGTAACCATGTTGCGTGCCAGATCGGTGGCACGCTTGATATCGTTGGAGGCGCCGGTGGTAACCTTGTCGATTCCGAAGATCAGCTCTTCGGCGATACGCCCACCGAACAGAGTGGATATCTGACTCTCCAGATGCTCTTTACTGTAGCTGTAACGATCAGCCTCGGGGAGAAACATGGTAACGCCAAGCGCCCTACCACGGGGGATGATACTCACTTTGTAGACCGGATCGTGAGACGGCACCAGGCGGCCGACGATGGCATGACCCGACTCATGATAGGCGGTCAGTTTCTTCTCGTCTTCACTCATCACCATGGTACGGCGCTCCGTACCCATCATGATCTTGTCTTTCGCCTTCTCCATCTCCTCCATGCCGACCAGGGTCTTGTTGGCGCGGGCGGCAAACAGGGCGGCCTCATTCACCAGATTGGCCAGATCGGCGCCGGAGAAACCGGGTGTGCCACGGGCAATGATGGCGGGTTTCACATCTTCGGATGCAGCCACCTTGCGCAGATGGACCTTGAGAATCTGTTCACGTCCGCGCACATCAGGCAGAGGCACCACCACCTGGCGGTCGAATCGGCCCGGGCGCAGCAACGCCGGATCCAACACGTCCGGACGGTTGGTCGCAGCAATCACGATAACCCCTTCATTACCCTCGAAACCATCCATCTCCACCAGCAGTTGGTTGAGGGTCTGCTCGCGCTCATCATGACCGCCGCCGAGCCCCGCGCCACGATGCCGTCCCACCGCATCGATCTCGTCGATAAAAATGATGCAGGGCGCATGCTTCTTGGCCTGTTCGAACATATCGCGCACCCGGGAGGCACCGACACCCACGAACATCTCCACGAAGTCTGAACCCGAGATGGTGAAGAACGGTACCTTGGCTTCACCGGCGATCGCCTTTGCAAGCAGGGTCTTACCGGTACCGGGAGAACCGACCATCAACACACCTTTGGGGATCTTGCCGCCGAGTTTCTGGAATTTTGAGGGATCACGCAGGAAGTCGACCATCTCGGATACCTCTTCCTTGGCCTCCTCGACACCCGCCACATCGTTAAAGGTCACCTTGACCTGGTCCTCACTCAACATCCGAGCCTTGCTCTTACCGAATGACATGGCGCCACGTCCAGCCCCACCACCCTGCATTTGACGCATGAAAAATATCCATAGACCGATCAGCACGAACAGCGGAAACCAGTTGATCAGAATGTTCATCAACAGAGAGGGCTTCTCCGGTGGATTTGCCTTGATCTCAACATTACTGTTGAGCAGGTCGCTGACCAGCATGTCGTCACCCGGACTGTAGGTGGAGAAGCGCTGCCCTGAGGTCAATGTGCCGGTAATATCGCGTCCGTTGCCGCTGAACTCGACCTCTTTCACCTGCCCCGATTTCACATTGACAATAAACTCGGAGTAGCTCATTGGCTGTACCTTCGGCTGGGTAGTCGAGAAATTATTGACGACCGTCATCAAAACGATGGCGATCACTACCCAGAGAATCAAATTTTTTGCCATGTCGTTCAAAATCTAAAAACCTCTTTATCAATCCCGTCATAGTGCGGGATCTAAATCATCCAAATCGGCATTTGCAGATCGGGGGACGGCTTTACACCATCCGGCACGGCCGATTTGTCAATAATACCCCGAAAAAACCCTAATTATCTGTGCAAATTACTGATTTTTTGGACTTACTGGTTGGTACGGTACACCATCTTAAAGTTCCCTGCTACCAGATAGACCTCACGGCTTTTGGCCCGTGATGAGCTGGGTTTACGGCTCACCACCCGCATAAAATCGTGACGAAGCGCCTTCAGATAAGCGTCGAATCCCTCTCCCTGGAATATCTTAACGACAAAACAGCCGCCTGGCTTTAACACTTCGCGAGCAAAATCAAGGGCCAGCTCGCAAAGATAGATAGCCCTTGGCTGATCAACGCTCGCTATACCTGTAACATTGGGCGCCATATCTGAAATTACAAGGTCCACGGCCTCCCCATCCAGGGATTTCTCCAGTTCTTCAAGTGGCTGCGTTTCACGAAAATCACCCTGAATAAACTCCACACCGGCCATGGGGTCCATCGGCAGTATATCCATCGCCACGATGCGCCCCTTCTCCCCTACCAGTTTCCGGGCCACCTGACACCACCCACCAGGGGCGGCACCCAGATCCACAACCTTCATGCCTGGCTTGAAAATATTATCTTTTTGCTGGATTTCCAGTAACTTAAATGCAGCCCGGGAACGATAACCCGCCTTTTGCGCCTGCTTTACATATTCGTCTTTGAAATGACGATCCAGCCATTGGCGACTGCTTTTACTGCGCTTCATGAGACTGCTGAGTCCTTAATGACTGTATAACCTACAGGTTAGATGATAATTGGCGTTCATTTCACACCAAATTGCATGGATTGGATAATTTAACCGAATCCCATTCCTTAAAACCTATTATTTTAGAGCAGCAAATGAACGCGAATCACCGCAAATGTACGCTTAATATAGCGAAAAGCATACCTGGCATTGATCGATGTTGATTGCTTGGTGAGCCCTTTTCTCGACTTTTAAAGAATAATCAGGATTTGGCCTATTTCAATCGCCGGATTTCATAAGCTTACCTGATTACTCATGAGGCTCAGCTATTGAGCCTGTGGTGCAAGCATAATGGAACCTACTGAATAAAAGAGGATTTCATCATGCCGAGAAATACTATTCAATTTCAAAAAGGTCTTGGTTTGCACGATTTTCTGGAACAATATGGGACCGAGGATCAGTGTCGACAGGCATTGTATGATTTGCGCTGGCCGACGGGCTATGTCTGCCCTGAGTGCGGCAACACAACAGGCTGTGAACTCAAAAAGCGTCAGATATATCAATGTCACAAGTGCCATCATCAGACTTCCCTGACCGCCGGCAGCATCTTCCATGGCACCAAGCTGCCGCTGAGAACGTGGTTTCTTGCGATCTATCTGTTGACCCAACGCAAGAAAAGTATCTCGGCGCTGCAACTTTCCCGCGAAATCGGGGTGAACTACAATACGGCCTGGCGACTCAAGCATAAGTTGATGCAGGTGATGATGGAACGTGAGCGTGGAAAAAAACTGGCCGGTCGCATCGAATTGGATGATGCTTATCTCGGAGGCGAGCAAGCCGGTAAGCGTGGTCGTGGGTCGCGCAACAAAATCCCTTTCGTAGCTGCTGTTGAGACGACGCGGGACGGCAGGCCCATGAAAATTCAACTGCGTCGTGTAAGGGGCTTCCGCAAACGTGAAATCGCCCGCTACGCCCGCTCCTGCTTGATGCCTGGCAGCGAAGTCTTTACCGATGGGCTTTGGTGCTTTAGTGGCGTGACAACCGCTGATTGCCATCATAACCCCATGGTGACGGGTGGTGGGCGCCAAAGTGTCCAGTATTCGTGCTTCAAATGGGTAAACACGATGTTGGGTAATGTCAAAAACAGTCTGTTGGGTACTTTTCATGCGATTCGAGATAAACATGTGTCGCGTTATCTTGCTGAGTTCGAATATCGGTTTAACCGCCGTTTCGATTTACCCGCCATGATTGAACGATTGCTTTTTGCCGCTCTTCGCACTCCACCTATGCCATATCGCCTCTTGAGAATGGCTGAGGTTTAGGGGTAATCAGGTAAGCTTATGTTTTTTAATTTGCGCATATTTCCGGTGATTCGCGTCCATTTGCGGCCTGCTTTTCTCTTACAAACCGTTAACACTAATCCAGCCTCAATGTTCCACTCGACGGGGAAAAGATATAGAATCCGCCTCCCCATTCATAACAAGATCTCCGCCATGCCGCTTACAGCCGCACAAAACCGTTCATTGAAAAAACTCGCCCACGACCTCAAGCCAGTGGTTATCGTAGGTCAGCACGGCCTGACTGAAAATGTGCTCAAAGAGATCGACACCACACTCAACACCCATGAACTGATCAAGGTCAAACTGGCGGGTGCCGACAAGGAGGACCGGAAAGCACTCAGCAGCGAAATCATCGCACGCCTGTCAGCGGAGCTGGTGCAGATCATTGGCCGGGTGGCTATCTTCTATCGCCCCAATCCAAAGAAAAAGAAGAACAGAATCGTGGTTTAATTTTGGAACCTCCGAAGAATTTTTGGATAGACTTTACTGATCCTGTCATTCCGGCGCAAGCCGGAATCCAGATACTCCACACGATTGTCGACCGCCTCTCTTTCAGCAAAGAACACTACCCATCAGATCAGTTCCGGATACAATTTCCGCCAACCTAGGTTCAGCGCCTCAATCGTCTTTAGCTTCCATACCCTTTCCAATGCCTGATGGCTTTTCCCCGCTCAATCGCGCATGCCATCGTCTCATGCATCCCATACCACCTCCCTGGCATTCTCTCTAGATTCCGGCATGCGCCGGAATGACGTGATCATAGGATATTGGTTTGTCCGTTACTTAGGTAACGTCAGGTAGTCAGAACTGGCCCGTAAAAAAATATTACTGATGATTCCAATATTGTGCGTGAAACGCACATAACTCAATACATCATTCAATATTCCTATTCGTATCTCACTTCCAGTATCTCGAACTCTCTCGGCCCGCCCGGGGTCTCGAGGAACACATCATCCCCCTCCTGTTTGCCGATCAGCGCACGTGCGATTGGTGAACTGATAGAGACCAGGCCATGCTTGATGTCGGCTTCGTCATCGCCGACTATCTGATAGGTAAACTCCTCGTCATTGTCCAGCTCCAACACCACAACCGTTGCACCGAATACCACCTTCCCGCCGGCATCCAGTTTTGTCACATCGATGATCTGGGCATGGGAGAGTTTGCCTTCAATATCCTTTATACGTCCCTCGACGAAACCCTGCTGCTCACGGGCGGCATGATACTCCGCATTCTCCTTCAGATCGCCATGCGCTCTCGCTTCCGCAATAGCTTTGATGACTTTCGGCCGCTCGACGATTTTCAACTGCTTCAGTTCCTCTTGCAGTTTTGCAGCGCCTTTGGCTGTCAACGGTACCTTACTCATCGGATCTATCCTCGTAATCCTGTCTTTCTCTATCAGAAAAAACCGTTAATACTCAATCCGCAAATGTCAATAAAAAATTAGGCTGTTTCAGTGGCGCTCAGGTTATAGGCACTATGAATCTCTCACTATCAATTTGATAAGGTTTGATTGCAAGCAATCTATTTCCCGTAACCCTCAAATGTCTAATGTTTGCGTCAATTGGCGGTGACTAGCGTCTATTTGCGGCTTATTTTGCCTGTTTCTAAATGCATCTATTGATGCAGGTCCTGCAGTCGGTTGGCGTTCAGATCATCCAGCTGTTTCAGCGCTAGACAGGTCGCTTCTGCACCTGAGATTGTGGTGGTATAGCTGACCTTGTACTGCAGTGCGGTACGGCGTATCTCTGCCGAGTCGGCTATCGCCTGGGCGCCTTCAGTGGTATTCACGATAAAACTGACTTCCTGGTTCTTGATGGAGTCGACGATATGCGGCCTTCCCTCCATCACCTTGTTGATCCGCGCGCATTCGAGACCGGCATCCTGAATCGCCTTACAGGTGCCCCCGGTAGCCATCAGGGTAAAACCCAGATCGATCAGATCCTGCGCCACCTGTACGGCCCTCGCCTTGTCGGCGTTACGTACACTCAACAGTGCCCGCCCCCCCTGGGGAAGTACGGAGCCGGCGCCCATAATCGACTTATTGTAGGCCTCACCGAAGGTCCTGCCGACCCCCATCACTTCACCGGTGGATTTCATCTCGGGTCCGAGTACGGTATCCACACCGGGAAATTTCACAAAGGGGAAGACCGCCTCTTTGACGAAATAGTTCTCCGGAATCACCTCTTTTGTGATGCCCTGCTGCTTGAGGGATGTTCCCGCCATGCAGCGGGCGGCGACCTTCGCCAACTGCACACCGGTCGCCTTGGAGACGAACGGCACGGTGCGCGAGGCGCGGGGATTGACCTCCAACAGATAGATCATGTCATCCTTGATCGCAAACTGTGCGTTCATCAGCCCGATTACCTTCAGTTCCAGGGCCATCTTGCGCATCTGTTCCCGCATACGATCCTGTACCGCCGCCGACAGGGTGTAGGGGGGCAGTGAGCATGCAGAGTCCCCGGAGTGGACGCCTGCCTGTTCGATATGCTCCATGATACCGCCGATGAGCACTTCCTTGCCGTCACTGATGGCGTCGATATCGACCTCGATGGCGTCGTCCAGAAACCGATCCAGCAGTACCGGCGAATCGTTTGAGACACTCACCGCCTCACGCATGTATCGCCGCAGTTCGTTCTCGTTATAGACGATCTCCATGGCCCGGCCGCCCAGTACATAGGAGGGACGCACCACCAGGGGATAGCCGATCTCATCGGCCAGTTGCACCGCGCTCTCGGTATCTCTTGCCGTCCTGTTGGGCGGCTGCCTGAGGTTGAGCTTTTCCACCAGTTGCTGAAAACGTTCGCGATCCTCGGCGAGATCGATCGAGTCGGGGCTGGTGCCGATGATCGGCGCACCCGCCGCCTCCAGGTCATTTGCCAGCTTGAGCGGGGTCTGGCCGCCGTACTGCACGATCACGCCGGCGGGTTGTTCCTTGTGGATGACTTCCAGCACATCCTCCAGGGTGAGGGGCTCGAAATAGAGCCGGTCGGAGGTGTCGTAATCGGTGGAGACCGTCTCCGGGTTACAGTTGACCATGATCGTTTCATAGCCGTCGTCGCGCATCGCGAAGGCCGCGTGGACACAACAGTAGTCGAATTCAATACCCTGTCCGATACGGTTGGGCCCGCCACCCAGGACCATGATCTTTTTCCGCTTCGAAGGTTCGGCCTCGCACTCCTCCTCATAGGTGGAATACATATAGGCGGTACTGGTGGCAAATTCGGCGGCGCAGGTGTCGACCCGTTTGAAGACCGGCCGGATGCCGGCATCGTGACGCCGCTGACGAATCTCGGCCTCACTGCCGTCAACCAGTTCGGCGATACGCCGGTCGGCGAAGCCCTTACGCTTGAGAAAGCGCAGCCGCTCACCGTCCAGCGCCTCCAGCCCCTGGCCGGAGAGTTCACGTTCGATATTCACAAGCTCCTCGATCTGCACCAGGAACCAGGGGTCGATGGCGCATATCTCGAAGATCTCTTCCAGGCTCATGCCGAAGCGGAAGCACTCGGCCACGTACCAGAGCCGCTCAGGACCGGGCAGGCGGATCTCCCTGACCAGGGTGTCGCGCACATCCTCTTCGTTGAGATCGAGGATCTCGTTGAGACCGTATTTCCCCGTCTCCAGGCCACGCAGCGCCTTTTGCAGCGACTCCTGGAAGGTGCGGCCAATGGCCATTACCTCGCCCACCGACTTCATCTGCGTGGTCAGGCGATCGTCGGCCAGGGGAAACTTCTCGAAGGCGAAGCGGGGTACCTTGGTCACCACATAATCGATACTGGGCTCAAAGGAGGCCGGCGTGGCGCCGCCGGTGATCTCGTTCTGCAGTTCGTCCAGGGTATAGCCCACCGCCAACTTGGCCGCCACCTTGGCGATGGGAAAGCCGGTGGCCTTGGAAGCCAGCGCGGAGGAGCGGGAGACCCGGGGATTCATCTCGATGATGATCATGCGCCCGTTCTCCGGATTTATCGCGAACTGGACGTTGGAACCACCGGTCTCCACGCCGATCTCGCGCAACACCGCCAGCGAGGCGTCGCGCATGATCTGGTACTCCTTATCGGTCAGGGTCTGGGCCGGAGCCACGGTGATGGAGTCGCCGGTATGCACGCCCATGGGGTCCAGGTTCTCGATGGAGCAGATGATGATGCAGTTGTCGTTGCGGTCCCGCACCACCTCCATCTCATACTCTTTCCAACCGAGGATCGACTCCTCGATCAGCAATTCATTGGTGGGTGAGAGGTCGAGGCCGCGCTCGCAGATCTCCTCGAACTCATCCGGATTATAGGCGATGCCGCCGCCGCTGCCGCCCATAGTGAAAGAGGGACGGATAATGGTGGGGAAGCCGATCTGCGCCTGAACCTGTTGCGCCTCCTCCATGCTGTGGGCGATGGCGGACCGGGGCATGTCGAGGCCGATCTTGCGCATCGCCTGGCGGAACAGGTCCCGGTCCTCCGCCTTGTCGATCGCTTCCCGCGAGGCGCCGATCATCTCCACACCGTACTTCTCCAGCACCCCTTCGCGCACCAGGTCGAGGGCAGAGTTGAGCGCGGTCTGCCCGCCCATGGTGGGCAGCAGGACATCCGGCCGCTCCTTTTCGATGATACGCTCGAGGGTCTTCCAGGTGATCGGTTCGATATAGATCGCATCCGCCATGTCCGGATCGGTCATGATCGTCGCCGGGTTGGAGTTCACCAGTACCACCCGGAAACCCTCCTCCCGCAACGCCTTACAGGCCTGCGCCCCGGAGTAGTCGAATTCACACGCCTGCCCGATAACGATCGGACCGGCGCCTATGATCATGATGCTGTTTATGTCTGTACGTTTTGGCATTTAAAACTTCAGTCCGCAAATGAACGCGAATGGACGCAAATTAAAAAGTCAGATTATGGAAGCATCATCATGCTGCCACACGAGTCTCCGCACACCTAGTCGAGGTGTGCCAAAATTGAGCAACAAACCAACCTTGAGTCCGGTTGCCCGAAGATAATTCATCACTTGAGCATCATGCTCGTTCGTCAGTGCCGATAGTGCCTTGAGTTCCAAAAGCAACCTGTTCTCCACAATAAAATCTGCCACATAATGACCGACAACCCGCCCCTTGTACCTGACCTCTAAATGCTTCTGCCTTTCAAAGGACAGTCCCTGGCGCTCAAACTCAAGGCATAGAGCATTCTCATACACTGCTTCAAAAAAACCAGCACCTAACTCATTACTGACTTCATACCCGCAACCAATGACTCGCTTGCTAACAGCCTCTCTCTGTTTCTTCATCACAATTCCATTTGCGTTTATTTGCGTTCATTCGCGGACTTTCATCAATTCGATAAAATGATCGAATACCGGCGCCACATCATGGGGTCCCGGACTGGCTTCCGGGTGGCCCTGGAAGCTGAAGGCGGGTTTGTCGCTGCGATGTATGCCCTGCAGCGTGCCGTCGAACAGGGACCGATGGGTGGCGGTCAGGTGATCGGGAAGGCTCTGCTCGTCCACCGCAAAACCGTGGTTCTGGCTGCTGATCATCACCGTGCCCTGCGCCAGATCCTGCACCGGATGGTTGGCGCCGTGATGGCCGAATTTCATCTTCATGGTCTTGGCACCGGAGGCCAATGCCAGCAACTGGTGCCCCAAACAGATGCCGAACACAGGCATGCCTGTTTCGACGATCTTGCCGATGGCATCGATGGCGTAGTCGCAGGGCTCCGGATCACCCGGCCCATTGGAGAGAAAGACCCCATCGGGCTGCAACGCCAGAACATCTTCCGCCGGCATCTGCGCCGGCACCACGGTGACGCGGCACTCTCTGTCGACCAACATACGCAGGATATTGCGCTTGATACCGTAATCGTAAGCCACTACATGATACGGCAGCTTCTCGTCGATCGGATGGGGCGCCTCGGGATGGCCCTCTTCCAGCGACCAGGAGCCCTGAGCCCATTCATAGGGTAATGAGGTAGTGACTTCCTTTGCCAAGTCCATACCTTTCAGCCCGGGGAATCCCTTGGCCAACTCCAGTCCCCTGGCGGGATCGATATTGTCTCCCGCTATGATTGCGCCGTTTTGTGCGCCCTTCTCCCGCAGGATACGGGTCAGTTTGCGGGTATCGATGCCGGCAATGGCAACGATGCCGTGACGCTGCAGGTAGTGCTCGAGGGACTCCTCGGAACGCCAATTGCTGGTGATCAGCGGCAGGTCCCGTATCACCAGGCCGGCGGCATGGATCTGGGTGGACTCTTCATCCTCCTGATTGATGCCTGTATTGCCGATATGGGGATAGGTCAGGGTAACGATCTGCTGGCGATAGGAGGGATCGGTCAGAATCTCCTGATAGCCGGTCATCGCCGTATTGAAAACCACTTCGCCGACGGTCTCACCCTCGGCGCCGATGGCTTCGCCCCTGAAACGGCTGCCATCTTCCAGGACCAGAATTGCGGGTTTTCTCAAGAGTCTCTCCACTACAGGCGTGCAAAAAGGGGCAGGTCACGAAGTGCCTGCCCCAATGTCTGCGTAAATCAGTAGGTTCCGGGCGTGTCGATCGAGGAGAACACCCGAAATAGTTGAGCGGGTATTGTACTGATGGGGGGGGAGGCTGTCTATTATGAAACGGATCTAACCATGCATGATTACCGGTAGGCGAATTAGTGTGGATTATCTATCTTTCGCTACATACTGACTGAAGATAGTAGTCTGGGTGGCGATTGAAACCGTTACAATGAAGACGGTCTACTAAAAACATAAGGATACACCACAATACATCACTGGAGTTGCCCTGTACCTTGTACAAATACTCGAAGACCTCTATACTTGTACAATATACAGTACAAGTAGAGGTATAATATGCGTATCGTTTCATTTACTGAAGCGCGTAATAGACTGAAATCCATTTTGGATCAAGTAGTCAACGATGCTGATTTCACAGTAATCACCCGCCGTGACAGCGAAGATGCCATTGTCATGTCCTTGGATTATTACAATAGCCTCATGGAAACAGTACATTTGTTGAAATCACCGGCAAACGCAAAACACCTAAGTAAATCCATCGAACAATACCGAGAGGGTCATGTTCAGGTAAGGGATATGGTGGATGAGTAGAGAGTTAGCCTGGACCGAAGCCGCCTGGTCGGATTATCTCTACTGGCAGGGCCAAGACAAAAAGACATTAAAAAGAATAAACAAACTGATTGCCGATGTTATGCGCTCACCCTTTGAAGGTATCGGCAAGCCAGAACCTTTGAAAGAAAATTTATCCGGCTTTTGGTCAAGGCGTATCGATGATACGCATAGGCTTGTCTACGCAGTTACCGATATCCGGATAACAATCATAGCTTGTAGATATCATTATGAGTAACCAATACGAGACACTGCCCCATGATCAACCATGCCGCAAACCTAACACCACCCACTAAGCCGTTATAAAAAACCTGTTAAATTGGGCTTAAATACAGCCACTAAGCAATCGCCTGCCAATTTTCAGCTAAAAACGGCTGCAGGTCATCCTGCACATTCTGCGGTATCACATTACCTACACCCGACGGTACATCGTAGGACGCCATGGCGGCGACCAGTTGATCCACTTGATTGTTGAGCAACACCGATCCTGCCGCCTCGATCCTGTCAACCTCGTTGGCCGGCAGATCGTACCAATGGGCCAGTGTTACCCGGTCATCGGTACCTGCCTGGGTGATCATAAGATCATTGCCCTCGCGACTGAACCAGAGTTCCTCAATGGCTGCCGTCTCGAAACACAGGGTATCGCTCCCCGTATCATCGGCATCATGATTGTTGATGATGTCATGACCCGAAGCGGCGCCGACCCGATAGGTGTCGCTGCCGTACCCACCGATCAGGTAGTCGTTGCCTACACCACCGTCAAGCAGATCATCACCCGCTCCGGCATCGATGAAGTCGGCGTCGGATCCGGCCAGGTAGTTGTCATTGCCCGCACCACCCAACGTTATCGTGCCGTAGTTACGTTCGTCCGGTAAACCGGAATAGTTGGGAGAACCGGCCGGATCGGGATCGGTCACGCCGAAGACGCCAAAGAGCTGGGCGGATGACAACTCGCCACCACTGGCAAAGACAATCCGGTCGACTGCATGATCACCGCCTTTGAAATAGTCCTGCAAGGTCACCTGATCACTGCCGCCGCTCACCCGCAGAATCAGATTATCCCCCGAGCGCATCAAACCGCTGGCCACCTGATTGAAATCGATACCCTCGAAGCGCAGGGTATCGAGCCCGCCACCCAGGTTGTCGATGGTGTCCTGACCATCACCCGCGTTGAAGATATAGGTATCGTTACCTCTTCCGCCCACAAGTTGATCGTTGCCGGCGCCCCCCGTAAGCGTATCGGCGCCATTGCCTCCTTCAAGGCGATCATCTCCGGCACCACCGACCAAGGCGTCGTCGCCGTTGTAGCCGGCGATCAAATCAGCCTGGTCACCGCCGCTTAATGCACCGTCGCTAGCGGAAGTCCCATCGATGGTTTGTACAAAGTCACTCGTCTCAGCCGGCATGGCAAGACCAAAGGCGCCGAAGATCTGCTCTGCCGTCAACGCACCGCCTGTGGCGAACTCGATAGTCTCAACCAGATGATCGCCACCCAGGAAGAAGTTGCGCAGGGTGATCTGGTCCGGGCCGCCATTGACCCGCAAGACCAGGTCGTCACCAGACTTGAGCAGGCCGGAAGCAACCTGACCGAAGGTTATACCGTTTTCAAAACGCAGGCGATCGATACCCGCCGTCTCCTCCAGTGTATCCTGGCCGCCGGTATAGATGTAGCTGTCGTCACCCTCGCCGCCCAAAAGACGGTCGTTGCCAAGACCGCCACCCAGGCTGTCATTACCCGCACCTGCGATCAGGATCTCATCTGCCCCTGAGCCGACCAGTGTGTCATCACCACCAGGCTGTGGCGGAGTGACTTGATCGGTCCCTGTGTCACCGCTTCCAGTCGAACCATCGCCACCGCTACTGTTGTCGGTATCCCCGGAACCCGTATCTCCGCCGGATTGGCCCGACAACAATGCCGAAACATCACTGGCCGTGAGAGCAGCACTACCACTTGGCTGGATATAGTCAATCTCACTTTCACCACCCAGAAAGTGGCTTATAATCTGTATCGATTGTGCTGGATCACCATCTATCGATACAAGCAAATCATCCCCATCCTGGCTGAAACTGAGCCGGTCGCTTGTAACATCGGCAAAATAGAGCCAGTCCACGCCACCGCCCGTATTGTCGATGACGTCCATCCCGCTCCCGGCGCTATAAACATAGATATCATCGCCACCACCACCTTCAAGATGATCACTTCCCAGGCCACCATTCAGTTGGTCATTCTGGTCTCCGCCAACAAGACGATCATTTCCCTCACCACCCGCAAGATTGTCATCACCAGCGGCGCCAATGAGGATATCGTCGCCTGCCTCGCCGGCCAGATAATCTTCTCCGCCGTCACCGCGGATCTCATCATTGCCACCTCGGCCCCAAACCTGATCGTTTCCAGCACCGGCCTGGATGGTATCACTCGACTCTGTTCCTTGTAGGGTATCGTTCCCGGCAGTACCCATAGTGACCGTCAACTGATCGATATCGGTAATCACACTGCCATCGGCAAACACAAATCTCAGGGTTTTACCCCGTCCCTGGCTGATGAACCAATCGGTGATTGTGATCTGATCGTTGCCGCTACCGTAATATACGATGAGAGTGTTTTGTTGTTGTTCGAAACGGACATCCGCCTGTGTAATCCCATCACCAAAGGCAATGACATCCTGTTGCATGGCTGAGGCCGAATAGTCCCAGAGATTGTGACTTAATACATCAACACCATCCCCCAGATTGAAATTGAATGTGACAGCGATGTGGCCGCCCACTAGATTATCATCACCTCTACCACCACTGATGAGAGTCGTATCGAGGCTACCGTCGGTACCTAGCCGGATGCTGTCGTTACCGTCACCGCCATCGATGGTACCGTAGCCGATCAGTTCGTCGTTGCCATCACCGCCATAGAGCTCTCCTTGACCATACAGGTAATCGTTTCCAGGACCACCATGCAGATGATCAAAATTATCATCTCTAAAGGCATCTAACTCATAGCGGCTGCCACCATAGAGATGATCATCTCCATCGCCGCCAAACAACTGGTCGTGTGCGGTCTCAACATAGCTGTGTCCCGGTCCGTAGTAGTCTATGTCACCATCACCATAGAGCAGATCGTTCCCCGCACCGCCATCAAGCAGATCATTGCCGGCGCTTCCGTCAAGGGTATCGTCTCCCGATCCACCGGCCAGGGTATCATTACCACTACCCCCATCGATCTGATCGAACCCATCCCCTCCTTGAACATTGTCGTCACCACCGAACGTCTGAATCGTGTCATTGCCGGCCAGGCCATCGATGGTTTCCGCGCTGTCGTTGCCCTGTATGGCATCGTCACCGGAAGTGCCGGGTGTTATGCGGGACAACAACTCAGCAGCGTTCAGGACCACTCCATCGGAAAAGCTGATCTCTTGGATGCTGATGCTGACATTGACGCTGTCAGCGCCATTGAATTGGCTGATCACAGTCACCTGGTCAGTATTATTAGGGTTGGAAATAACCAGATTGTCCCCGTCACGCCGCACCTGCACATCGGTTGAGGGCAGATCGGAAAATACAATGGTGTTATTGCCTAGCAGGTCATCGATGGTGTCTTGTCCGTGGCCAGTTTGAAAAACGTATCGGTCATCCCCATGAGAGCCGGACAGTCGATCATCACCTGCCCCACCAATCAGCTCATCATTGCCTTGCCACCCTGCCAGGGTATCGTCGCCCACACCGCCATCCAGTAGATCATTGCCATTGCCACCATCAAGGGTGTCGTTACCCGTTCCACCCATGAGTTGATCGTTTCCATCGGCACCGCTGATGGTGTCGTTGCCCGCCCCGCCATCGATCAGATCGGCGGTTTCATATCCCGTCAAGACCTGACCGGTATCATTCCCCTGCAGCAACATCGCCCTGATGTCGTCGTACGTCCACTGGGTGCCATCGTGAAATTGTAATGAGTCTACTCTGCTGTGCTCGTCAGTCTAAAAGAAGCCCGTGATGCTGGTTACCGAACCGGCATACTCGATTACCAAATCGTAGCCGCTACGTGTTAGTGCAACACTATCAGGCGTAATACCGATATCGAATTCGATTTTGTCGTGACTCTCCGCGCCGGACCAATCTTGGTTGTTGATCACATTGTTGCCGTCACCCGGCGCAAGTCGGTAAATGTCATTGCCATAGCTACCAATGAGGGTGTCGGAACCTGGACCGGCAATCAACAGGTCGTCGCCTTCATTACCGTTAATGGTGTCATTCCCCTCGCCACCAGCCAGTTGGTCATCACCCTCCTCTCCGCTTAATTGATCATTTCCGACACCTCCGTCAAGCACATCGTTGCCCGCTGCTCCCAGCAATTCGTCATCCCCTATGCCGCCCGATAGATGGTCATCACCATTGGCGCCTAGCAGGGTATCATTTCCGCCCATTCCGTCGAGCGTGTCGCCAACACCGTTGTAGGCCAGCAAGATGTCATTACTTTCGCTGCCCGTTTGAACAAGCGTCCTTACCGTATCAATATCCCACACCGTGCCATCGCTGAACTCAATGAACTCCACCACCCGGTAATTCTCTCCATTGAGGTAGAAAAACCGATCTAATGTTATGACCTCTCCGCTGCTTTGCATTGTCAGCAAGACATCGCCGCCGGACCGTGTTGCCGTCACTTCAGAAGGCGCAGCGCCGGTAATCAGGAGTCTGTCCTGACCACTGTTCGTGGTATTATCGTAATTATTTATCGTAGTATTGCCGTCACCGACACTGAACAGATAGGTGTCACTGCCGCTGCCACCCCTTAGATAATCGTTATCTCCCAGTCCGCCACTCAATTGGTCGTCGCCCGGACCTCCATATAAGTCATCGCTGCCGTCACCCCCAGCCAACACATCATTGCCGTCACCGCCCGATAATGTATCGTTGCCGTCATTACCCGACAGCTGATCATTGCCGGCCGCGCCACGCAATGTGTCATTACCGCCGAGCCCGTCAAGGATATCGCCACCGTCATAGGCATAAAGCCGATCCGCCCCTTCGGTCGCTTGCTGAACGGCAGCTTTGACATATTCAAAATCCCATACCGTTCCATCGTCAAACGCTATGGCGATCAAAGCATGATAGCCGGTAACCTCGTCTTCGAAATAGTTCCTAACTCCAACTGTCTCTCCCGTCGTAGAAAGGGTCAAGATCAAGGAATCGCCCGAGCGGGTCGCAAGGACCGAATCGGGTGTTGTATTCAGCATAACCAACCTATCGTTTCGGTTGGCGCCTGTATCATCACCCCTGATCCAGATATCGCCATCGCCCGCCGCAAAGAGGTAAGTATCATCACCGGCGCCACCGCTTAAATGGTCGTTTCCACCTATTCCCCCTCGCAAGGTATCGTTGCCGTCACCTCCATATAAGTCGTCATCTCCATCGCCGCCATCGAGAGTATCGTTGCCTCGCCAGCCGGTAAGGTAGTTATTACCCATGCCCCCCTGAAGCAGATCGGCTCCATCTCCACCCGAGAGAAAATCGTCGCCTTCATCGCCCAACAGCGTGTCGTTTCCGTCGCCACCGGCAAGACCGTCGTCACCCTCGCCGCCTGTCAGCCTATCGTCTCCCCCATAACCGTAGAGATGATCGTCACCTCCCAAGCCATCCAGGCTGTCATCGCCGGTGCCGCCATGCAGTTCCTCGCCCGCTTCGGTTACCTGTTGGGCATACTGGTGCAAGGTCTCGGCATTCCATCGGGTACCATTCTGAAACACAACCTCGGCAAGACAATTGGTATTGGAAACTGCGCCATCATCGATTGCGAAGAATCCTTCGATCGAGATCTGCCCCTCGTCGCCGATATAGAGATACAGATTATTGCTTCCCCGTTTAACCATCACATCTTCAGGGGCGATACCCTCGAGAAACCTCAGCCTGTCCTGGTTGGGCGATTGGGATCCCCAATTGCCTATGTGAACATGACCGTCGCCCAGGCCGTAGAGATAGGTATCCGCACCGGCCCCGCCATCCATCGATTCGCCCCGCAAGGTATCGTTGCCCGCGCCGCCCAGTAGAGAGTCGTGCCCTTCGCCCCCCATAAGTAGATCATCGCCCGCATAACCGACCAGATAGTCGTTGCCTTGCAGCCCATCCAGGCTGTCGTTGCCGGCGTAGCCGTACAGCCGGTCGTCACCCGCCGTCGCCACCTGCACCTGCGCCAGGATGTGGTCCAGATTCCACTCGGTACCGTCATCGAATAGGATGGCGTCCAGCGAATCGCCGCTCTGACCGTCATTGTCGAAGAAGTTCGCCACTGTAATAGCGTTCTCACGCCCTGCAATATCCAGAACAAGACCAAATATGAAACGCCGGACTACCACATCGGTGGGCGCAATGCCTTCGAGAAAGCGTATTACGTCATGCCGCCCTTCACGACTGTCTTGGTTGCGGATGACTATATCCTCATCGCCCAAACCATAAAGGTAGGTGTCGTTGCCACCCCCGCCGCTGAGTTCATCGCGTCCCGCGCCACCTCGCAGCCGGTCATCCCCAGCGCCACCATATAGCCGGTCGTCGCCCGCATTGCCCAGAATTTCATCATCACCCGCATCGCCATGGAGTTCGTCATTACCTTCGCCGCCGGACAGGGTATCGTTTCCTTCTCCACCCTGTACAAGATCATGGCCTCCCCGGCCATCCAGCGCGTCATCCCCCACCGTTCCTTCAATATGGTCGTCGGCATCCCCGCTCGGCCGCAATAACTCGATGACTTGCGCCACATCCCACGCGGCGCCGTTTGCAAACTCGATCCGGTCGACGGCATAGGGGCTATCGCCCCCGTCCAGAAAGTAGCCGAGCACCGTAATAACCTCTGCGCCACTCCCTACCGTGAGCAGCAGATCGTCGCCGGTGCGGCCGACCTGGAGATCGCTCGGTTCGATACCGGGGAGAAACCGGAGCGTATCCTCGCTTTCATGCAGGGCATCGAAGTTATTGATCAGGGTATTGCCGTCCCCCGCGCCGAACAGATAGGTGTCGCTGCCGACACCCCCCTTAAGCAGGTCGCCATCACCCGGGCCGCCGCGCAGAAGATCATCGCCATAGTCTCCCTCCAAGGTATCTTGTCCCTCACCACCCTCAAGGTCGTCATTGCCCTCGCCGCCATTGAGCCAGTCGTCGCCCGCGGCTCCCGTCAGGAGGTCATCGCCCCGGCCGCCATGCATGCGGTCGATTTCATCACTGCCCGTCATTTCATTATCCCGATCGTCTCCCTGCACGATGTCTATACCTCCATCGTCCAGCACTATTTCCCACGTTCTCGGTACTTTTATTAAACCCGACTCAAACTTGACCGCATCGTCAAACAAATTGAAGGCCCAAGGCCACCAGACGTCGTATTCATCGCCAGGGTTGTATTCGGTGTCCCAATACCAGTCGAACCAATAACTGACATGCGCCCGGCTCCGCCAGTTTGGCATGTTGTACTCTTCACCTACATTGATGCCCAGTCGGCGGTCACTGAAATTTTCGATGGTGATCGTGTTGAAGCCGCCCCCCAATTCGCTGACGGTGAGCGTTCCATTACCGTTGACGGTATAGCGGATGGTGGCATCGCATGAGGGGTTGTATTCCTCGTATACATTGGAGCTGCCGGTCTGGCGGATCAGATTGAGGCCCAGCATCACATAGCTCTGTTCGCCAATGCCGGTGGTGATGTTCATGCACACACTGCCCAGGCCGTCGGCGTCGTTGACCACATCACCCGCGCCAGCGTAATAGAGATCATCGCCCAGGCCGCCCTCCAAGCGGTCGGATACACCGTCGTCGACCAATACATACCGGTTGTTCGCTTCATCGAAATAGCGGTTGTCGCCGTAGAGGTTGTCGAATCCGTCGCCGCCGATCAGGTGATCTTGCCCCAGGCCGCCTACCAACAGATCACGGCCAGTGCCGCCGTCGAGGGTGTCGTGGCCGTTGTTGCCATAGAGGGCATCGTCTCCTACATTACCGTTGAGAACGTCAGTTCCTGAGTTGCCTTCCAAATGGTCATTACCCGCAGCACCCGTGATGTTGTCGTTGCCACTACCTCCAAAAATAAAATCATCCCTTCCTTGTCCTGTAAAAGTCTCAGCTTCATCACCGCCAAACAAGATTTCTCGCGTTTCGATGATGCCGAGATCGAGGCCATCTACCGTCAATTCGTAGTTGTGACCATCGACATGATCAACAAAGTGGATGTCGCCGAGAATTGGTACAGGAAGTCCCAGTGGCATTTCATATGTGCCATCGGTATCGTCAGTAGTGCGATAAAGTCGCTCAAAGATCAGAAAATTCGAACGTTGCTTGATCCACTCATCCGTCATGAAACCTTCGCCGGTTTCGACATTGTGTCGATCCAGTGAGTGATCTTCGTTGTGATGCTCCTGGTATTCGGCGTCCTCCACCACAAATGGATTCAATTCGCGCAAGGCATAGCGCCAGGCAATACTGTTTTTTGCATGTTGGATAAGTTGATCCCTGGTGACCTCATCGAACCCCGTTATCCTTTCAAACAGATATTGCCCGCCATTGGTATCTATAGGTAATTCTGCTAACAGCGCTTCGTTTTCTCCGAAAAGGAGTATCTCAAGCCGGTTTACAATATAACGCTTCTGCATTTCACTCAGCTGACCGAAAGATTCATAGAAGTCCGTGGCAGCCTCGGCACCAAACAAACCGCCTACGATACCGGCGCCTAAAATGACTACGGCCGCAACCGGTGCACTGACCGTGATACCCACACCGGCCGCAACGGCTACCGCCACCGCGCCTACCGTACTACCGGCAACCGCACCGATTTCCGAGCCCGCTGCATCGACCGCCCAGCCTTCCATAATCGATCTGGACTCTTCCTCCGTTTCCGCCGCCGCTGCCTGGCTCGAGGCCAAGGCCAATCCCAACAGTGAACCGAACACACCCAGCCGGTTGGCGTGTTTATACAGGTCGTTACGGCTTGCCAGGGATTCCGCCGCGTTTTTAAGCCATTCGATCCTGCTGCTCCGGGTTGCCAATTCCCCGGAATCGAGCGCCACCAGATCATCGACAAGCAATTGCAACTTGTCAGGATTAGCGATGAGGTATTGATTGGTTTCCAACAGATCCGGATTCAGGTAGTCGCCCACCCGGACGATGTAACTGTTTTCGACAAAACCGCCTTCGAGTCCAGACAGCCTGACGTTCGTTTCCGAGATCAAGTGAAGGTTGGCAAAGACCGAGGAGTGGCTGTCGAGGTCCCTAAGTTCATTCAGCGGGATGCCCTCAACCCGCGTGACCGCGGTGTTGTCGAGCAGGGTGGGGATTTCAGTTTGGGCAAAAAAGCGATCGCTCCCTGCGTTATCCAGTAACACACGGACTTCGCCCGTGGTAGCCTCAACAAAATTTTGAGATACAATGTCCCAGGCACCATTGGGTTGGCGGGAACCCGGGATGATTTGACCATCGACGATATCTACTGTGCCGTAGAGGAATTGGTTGGCGCTTGTCCCTATCTCACTTGCGTCATCACCAAACAATTCTTCCAACTTCACTGAGAGTGCGGGATTTCTACCCAGATTCAAGAAATCAGCAGCCTCTGTCTCACCGATTGTGCGGAGACTTTCACCCTGGTCGACAAGTGTTTCGACTATTGTTCTAGAATCCCCTCCACTATACAGCATAGTGACATCACCCGTTTCTGTGATGTCCAACTCATGAATCAAATCCCGGAGTGCTTCTATAGTATTTATATCCGCAAGTCTAGTGATTGCTTCCGATGCTGTTATCGACATGATTACATCCCTGATTAAAAGTTAAATTCAACGACTGTATTTGGCACCTGTTTGTGGACACCTAAGTGCCCATAAGCTGTCAACGCTTCCTTTAGAATGTTGATAATTTCGTTTTGAGTTTTACCTAAATTATTCTGAGGATGTATTCCAACTAATTCCCACCTCATAGTGTAAGGATCTGTTTTTAAGCCATTTGGATTTAATCCACCAACCAAATCTATCTCTATAACCACATGATAAGCATTTACCCAGAGAAGGATTTTTTACGATTTGAATGCTCCTCCCTACCTCCATCTAGCACCATGAAGAAAATATTTCTTTCACGATCAATGGTAAACCACGGTCGTTGGCCAAGATAGTATTTGCCTTTTCTAGAAGGAAAATATTGATTCCATATCCCATTCAAATCATATTTTTCGATGTCTTCTTCAGACGCGAATTCATTGACAAAAGTCATGGTGCTTCTCTCTTTATTTATTTGACCAGTTTCGAGATTTCGATTAACTGATCCAATATTGGCTAATTCATTGGAGGTCTTAATAATTGTGGGTTGCATAGTCATTTCCTTGATCAGTTGTTAAGCTCTTACATAAAGCGTTATGTACGCATTTCCATGTGTCATCTAACCCAAAAAGTTACTCAATTCTTTATCGTACAACATTCCAAACAATCTATGCCCCCATACAGCCACATGGGGATATTTTGTCCCTCATGGCCAGAACGTCTACAAAAAAATAGATATATAGACGCTATCCGCTACGACTTATTACTTTAAACTATCCTGCAGTCCCTTCTTAATGCCGCTTTTAAAAATCTCATCTACTGAAAGTTTTTTACCTTCTGTTTGCTCAGTGCATATATGAATAAATCTATGCATATACTTACCTGATTACTCATGAGGCTCAGCTATTGAGCCTGTGGTGCAAGCATAATGGAACCTACTGAATAAAAGAGGATTTCATCATGCCGAGAAATACTATTCAATTTCAAAAAGGTCTTGGTTTGCACGATTTTCTGGAACAATATGGGACCGAGGATCAGTGTCGACAGGCATTGTATGATTTGCGCTGGCCGACGGGCTATGTCTGCCCTGAGTGCGGCAACACAACAGGCTGTGAACTCAAAAAGCGTCATATATCAATGTCACAAGTGCCATCATCAGACTTCCCTGACCGCCGGCAGCATCTTCCATGGCACCAAGCTGCCGCTGAGAACGTGGTTTCTTGCGATCTATCTGTTGACCCAACGCAAGAAAAGTATCTCGGCGCTGCAACTTTCCCGCGAAATCGGGGTGAACTACAATACGGCCTGGCGACTCAAGCATAAGTTGATGCAGGTGATGATGGAACGTGAGCGTGGAAAAAAACTGGCCGGTCGCATCGAATTGGATGATGCTTATCTCGGAGGCGAGCAAGCCGGTAAGCGTGGTCGTGGGTCGCGCAACAAAATCCCTTTCGTAGCTGCTGTTGAGACGACGCGGGACGGCAGGCCCATGAAAATTCAACTGCGTCGTGTAAGGGGCTTCCGCAAACGTGAAATCGCCCGCTACGCCCGCTCCTGCTTGATGCCTGGCAGCGAAGTCTTTACCGATGGGCTTTGGTGCTTTAGTGGCGTGACAACCGCTGATTGCCATCATAACCCCATGGTGACGGGTGGTGGGCGCCAAAGTGTCCAGTATTCGTGCTTCAAATGGGTAAACACGATGTTGGGTAATGTCAAAAACAGTCTGTTGGGTACTTTTCATGCGATTCGAGATAAACATGTGTCGCGTTATCTTGCTGAGTTCGAATATCGGTTTAACCGCCGTTTCGATTTACCCGCCATGATTGAACGATTGCTTTTTGCCGCTCTTCGCACTCCACCTATGCCATATCGCCTCTTGAGAATGGCTGAGGTTTAGGGGTAATCAGGTATACTTAAGACATTTATTATTTCCCAAATTATTTTCTGTGCAAGTTTTAGACACCCAATTTATAGCACTTTCGGTATCTTCGATATTAGGCACACTGTTACATAATTCGTCTTTTTTGGCAGCTTTCATACAACCGATTATATATCCATTGGCTGACAATTCGCATTTTGTTGTTGTGCATGATGCATATTTAATTAAACCGAACATGCAGCCGCTTTGATTAACCATTTTTCCATACGTTTTTCCTAAGGCCAAACCTTCGGATGTGGCTTTATGTAAGGGATCATATTCCTGTTTTAATAAATAACCAATCGCACCGAGAATGACAATTATCGCTACTATCGAAAATCCTATTAATAGCTTATTACTCACCGGCATGTACTCTAGCTACCGTTTAAAACAAAGTGTAGGATTGGTTGTAAGACTTGAACAAAGGCAAGAGGGATACTGTCTGGCGGTAGATATATTTGTTGAAAAGTGAATACCGACATCGCTGCTCTTCCTTGATAAACCGTTTGACGAAAACTATCATCCCTATACTTGCTGGCTTTATCATATCCACAATATTACGCTGTGTATATAGGATTTTTCTTACCCATTGACCTGTCCACGAAATGATGGTGGGCCACTCGCCAGTAGGTGACGAAGTCTTCGGTTTGGGTTTGGGTTTAGGTTTGGGTTTGGGTTTGGGTTTGGGTTTGGGTTTGGGTTTGGGTTTGGGTTTGGGTTTGGGTTTGGGTTTGGGTTTGGGTTTGGGTTTGGGTTTGGGTTTGGGTTTGGGTTTGGGTTTGGGTTTGGGTTTGGGTTTGGGTTTGGGTTTGGGTTTGGGTTTGGGTTTGGAAAAAGCCTTTTCCTTCATTAATAAGAGCTGATATGTATGATTGACGATTTGTAATATTACTAAAGTCAGCATAACTAGCTTCAGATAATAAGGCGTTATGTAAACTATCTATGATCCTCATTATCAAACTCTCTCTGATACTGTATTAAATACATGAACTTATTAAATGTATAATTCCATGGTCTTGTTCTAACACCATCACTTTTCTCACATGACGATGTTTCAAGCCAGAATCTAAAATCCCTAAATTCCTTAGGTTCTAGTGAATTTTGATTAGAATTAAAATCTATATACTGTGCTAATACTTCCTCTGTCTCGGCATCGACAACACGATTATCCCTCTTATGGATACCGAGAAAGTGCTTGGTCGTAATAATATCCCAGACAAATCGTTGATTTAGATTGTATCGCTCTTCGATACCTGTTTTTGAATATTCAGGCTTTTCCATTGGCACTAGCGTTTCGGCCACCCCAGGATTCTCCACCTTCCATTCTTCAAACGTCTTGTTGAGCGTAAAACCCCCTTCCGTCGCACAGTAGTATTTATGCACAACATGAAACGGTATGAAATCCCAAAACATCAACAGATACATCACTACCGCCGCGAGTGCACCCCCCTTCCAGCCGGGGATGCCTTTTTTTTCTGGCGTAGCGAACACCAAGAAAGATCACCACCAATGAAATGATCAGATAGACAATCAATCCGGCAAGGATGATGAAACCGACTACCATAATGCTCTCCCGGCACTTGCATGAGATTGTTGTTGATTATTATGTGTTTGCAATCGCGCAGGAAAAACACTGATGCACTGAGCATCGAAGACTGCTTGGAAAAAGGCCAGCAAGTTGCTATTTGTTTTTGTGCACTTGAGAAAGGGTCTGATGAGAAATTTAAGCAGGCAGTGAGAGAGCACGATTTCTCTGTCCTTGAGTGTGGCTTGAAAAAAGTATATCAAGATCACTGTGGATATTACCAGCTGTTCCCTGTCAGATAAATCTGATTTTTATGCCGCTAATAAGGTACTGTCAGTGAACGCGCCATCATTGCCTTCACCGCCGGACAGGGTATCGTCTCCATCTCCACCCTGCACAAGATCATGGCCTCCACAGCCCTCCAGCGAATCATCCGCCACCGTGCCTTCGATCAGGTCGTCGGCATCCCCACTCGGTCGCAACAGTTCGATGACTTGCGCCACATCCCACGCGGCGCCGTTTGCAAACTCGATCCGGTCGACGGCATAGGGGCTATCGCCCCCGTCCAGAAAGTAGCCGAGCACCGTAATAACCTCTGCGCCACTCCCTACCGTGAGCAGCAGATCGTCGCCGGTGCGGCCGACCCGGACATCGTCCGGTTCGATACCGGGGAGAAACCGGAGCGTATCCTCGCTTTCATGCAGGGCATCGAAGTTATTGATCAGGGTATTGCCGTCCCCCGCGCCGAACAGATAGGTGTCGCTGCCGACACCCCCCTTAAGCAGGTCGCCATCACCCGGGCCACCGCGCAGAAGATCATCGCCATAGCCTCCATCCAAGGTATCTTGTCCCTCACCCCCCTCAAGGTCGTCATTGCCCTCGCCGCCATTGAGCCAGTCGTCGCCCGCGGCTCCCGTCAGGAGGTCATCGCCCCGGCCGCCATGCATGCGGTCGATTTCATCACTGCCCGTCATTTCATTATCCCGATCGTCTCCCTGCACGATGTCTATACCTCCATCGTCCAGCACTATTTCCCACGTTCTCGGTACTTTTATTAAACCCGACTCAAACTTGACCGCATCGTCAAACAAATTGAAGGCCCAAGGCCACCAGACGTCGTATTCATCGCCAGGGTTGTATTCGGTGTCCCAATACCAGTCGAACCAATAACTGACATGTACCCAGCTTTGCCAGTTGGGGCTGTTGTACTCCTCACCAATATTGATGCCCAGTCGGCGGTCACTGAAATTTTCGATGGTAATCGTGTTGAAGCCGCCCCCCCAATTCGCTGACGGTAAGCGTTCCATTACCGTTGACGGTATAGCGGATGGTAGCATCGCATGAGGGGTTGTACTCCTCGTATACATTGGAGCTACCGGCCTGGCGGATCAGATTGAGGCCCAGCATCACATAGCTCTGTTCGCCACTGCCGGTGGTGATGTCCATGCACACACTGCCCAGGCCGTCGGCGTCGTTGATTACATCACCCGCGCCAGCGTAATAGAGATCATCGCCCAGGCCGCCCTCCAAGCGGTCGGATACGCCGTCGTCGACCAATACATACCGGTTGTTCGCTTGATCGAAATAGCGGTTGTCGCCGTAGAGGTTGTCGAATCCGTCGCCGCCGATCAGGTGATCCTGCCCGAGGCCGCCTACCAACAGGTCACGACCAGTGCCGCCGTCGAGAGTGTCGTGACCGGCTTCGCCGTATAAGGCGTCATCGCCTGCGCCGCCATAGAGTCCGGCGTTGTGAATGCGCGCATCATCTCCCGATCCCCCGTGCAATTCATCATTTCCGATACCGCCATCCAGTTTATCGATTCCGGCGTTGCCTTCCAGATAGTCGTCGCCTGTGTTGCCATTCAGGGTATCGTCGCCGCCACCCCCAAATAGACGATCATGGTTAGACATTCCCGACAATGCTTCACCCTCATCTCCCCCAAAATAAATACGGTGCGGTGGCTGCAAATAGTTGTCGTAGTGGGCATCGATGTCTCTTACAACATCATAGAACTCGACGTCTTCACCCGGTACAGGCTCGCCTGTGACATTGCCTTGGTTCAACAGCGCAAGAAAGGCTGAACGGCTTTCCAGATAGGCTTGGGTTATCTCGCCTGTTTGGGTAATTGGGTCGTAAAGCTCAAGCTCGTCGTTTTGGTTGTGATCGTCGTAGAGCGATTCACTTCCGGTAATGGCAAAGGGGTTAAGATGAGCAAGCGCATAGCGGTAGGCGATATCGTTGTCGGCGTGATTTACGGTCTCTGTACGGGTAAGATTGGGGAGTGAAACCACTTCCAGATTTTGATAGGCCGGTTTGACTTGTGGGTCACATGTTTACCCACTACCTTTCTCTCAAACTCTCCTGCCCATGCCTTAACAAAGGCGCTAAAAAGTACTCAATCAACCGCCGCTCTCCGGTTTTTATCTCCGCTGTCACTTCCATACCCGGCATCAATCGCACCTCTTTCCCATCAACATCAATAGTCTTCTTTTTCATCGCCAACAGCATGCTGTAGGTAAAGCCACGCTTTTCATCGAAGATGGCGTCATCGGATATATTCTCAACTTCTGCCTCTACAACACCATACTTGGTAAACGGAAAGGTATAAATCTTCACTTCCGCCGGCATATGTTTTTCAACGAAACCGATGTCCTTGTTCTCAAGAAACACCTCGACTACCAGCGATGCTTCATCCGGTACAATCTTCATCAAGGGTTCGGCCTCGGTTACCACGCCACCCTCGGTGTTCACCACCAGTTCCTGAACTTGACCCGATACCGGCGCATAGAGGATATGTCGTTCATTTACATCTCTTGCTTTGATTAGCTCTTCTTGAAACCCGGTTATTTCACGCCGGTTCTCTGTAATCTCAGCCAAAATGCCTGCTTTGGTCTCAGCCTGAAGTGTATCTATCTGTTGCTGTGCCTGGTTTCTCGTCGCTTGTAACTGACTCAATCGTTGTTTTTCCGCCCCCAGTTGGTGAGATTGCTCGATTCGTTCCTGCTCGAGTTGCAAGTATTCTGTTTCAGATGCGAACTTTTTGTCATAAAGCCCCCTGATAATCTTGGCCCTTTTGGTAATAATCGGCAGTGTCTTCTTCAGTTTCGTTATTTCGATCTTGGTCGCCTCATATTCCGCATCAGCTGCTTCACGTGCGCTGACTAATGTGGAAATTCTTGCCTGATATTGCCGCCACTTCTCGTGCAGTAAATTTTTGAAGTGCGTTTGCTCATCAGTAGAGCCATGCGACCATTTTTTCGATTCGAGTTTGACTCTCTCCGATTGTTCGTTTTGATCATCTTCACCATTCAGCCTTTTCAGCAACACCTCATTGACTATCAGCTTCATCTTTGCGTTAACCAGTTCGCTGTTCAGTCTGTTCTCATCGGCACGTGTCCGGGTTCCATCAAGTTCGATCAACGCTTCGCCTCTGGCGACATATTCACCCTCACTGACAAGAATTTTCTTGATGACGCCCTTTTGCAAAGGCTGAACGACTTTCACCCGTGAACCGGGCAGAATCTTACCCTGCGCACTGGCAACGATATTGACCTCGCCAAACAACGCCCATAGCAGAAACAATATGAGTAACACCACAATGCTTCTCGCCAGCCATTGCGTGATGGGATTGGGCGGGGTCGCCTCTATCTCCAGTGCGGCTGGAAGAAAGGCGCTCAACTCACGGCTTTTTTCACTGTCGCCCATTGCATGCCGGTTGTTCCAGGCATCCTTGAATCTGTCGAACAATCCATTCATTGCTTCAAGCCAAATTCCTTGTATGAACAGCTGTCATGAATAGCTGATACATTCAGTCTACTGCTTTGCCCTGTTTTCATTCTCCCTGTCTTCCCTCTCAAGCGCCTCGAGCATTTCAATCGCCCAGCTTTCATCGACCTCCTCTATCTCTGTCGCGCCGCTGATGACACCCTGACTGACGTCCACACTCGGCTTTATAGATATACCTTTTCCCCCGTTATCCACGTTTGTGGCTTTTGTTCCTACTACCGGGTCTTGCTTTTCGTTTCTTTGGAGTACCTGGCGCAACACAGGTGTATGATTCTGATAACTGTGCAGTTTGGCATAGTAGCCGTTCGCCTTGAGCAGGCCTTCGTGACCCCCTTGCTCAACGATGCGCCCCTTCTCCAATACGATGATGCGGTCGCACTGCCTGACTGTGCTGAGGCGATGGGCGATGATGAACACGGTGCGACCCCGGCAGATCGTCGCCATGTTGTCCTGGATCAGCCGTTCCGATTCATAGTCCAGGGCGCTGGTGGCCTCGTCGAAGATCAGTAACCTTGGATTGCCGATCAACGCCCGGGCTATCGCAAGGCGTTGCCGTTGTCCGCCGGAGAGGTTACTGCCCTGCTCACCCACCAGGGTGTCGTAGCCTTCGGGCAGATCGACGATAAATTCATGGGCGCCGGAAAGTTTCGCCGCATGGATGACCTGTTCCATCGGTAACGCGGGATTGGCCAGTGCGATATTCTCCCGGATGGTGCGGTTGAAGAGGAAGTTCTCCTGCAACACCACGCCGATCTGCTGGCGCAGCCAGGTGGTGTCGATCATGGAGAGATCGACCCCGTCGATGAGCACCCGTCCCGATTCGGGGATGTAGAGCCTTTGAATCAGTTTGGTGATGGTGCTCTTGCCGGAGCCGGAACGGCCGACGATGCCGATCACCTCCCCCGGCCGGCAGCGCAGGTTGAGATCGTCGAGGATGACCGGACCGTCGGGACGGTAGCGAAAACGGAGATGCTCCAGGGACACTTCGCCCTTCAAGGCCGGCAACCGGGAGCGGTTGGGATTGAAGCCGGGCTCACGTGGGGTATTCAGGATGTCCCCCAACCGTGCCAGGGAGATGCCGGCCTGCTGGAAATCCTGCCACAGTTGCACCAGTTTGAGGATCGGGCTGCTGACCCGCCCCGCCAGCATGTTGAAGGCCACCAACTGACCGACGGTGAGTTCGTTGGCGATCACCAGGTGGGCGCCCCACCAGATGATGCCGAGGGTCATCAGCTTGTTGATCAGCCCCGCCACCTGGTTGGCCACATTGTTGAGATTCTGGCTACGGAACGAGGCGTGGACATAATTGGCGAGGTGGTCTTCCAGTTTTCTCTGCATCTGCGGTTCCACCGCCATCGACTTGACGGTACCGATACCGGTGATCGATTCGGTGAGAAAGGCGGTGTTGGCGGCACCATGCTTGAACTTGTCGTTGAGGCGGTGGCGCAGGATGGGGGTAATGAAGATGGAAAGCGCCACATACAGGGGTATGGTCGCCAGCACGATCCAGGTCAGCGTGGGGCTGTAGTACCACATCACCGCGAGGAAGACGAAGACGAAAAAGAGGTCGATGACCAGGGTCAGGGCGGTGCCGGTGATGAAGTTGCGGATGGTGTCGAGTTCCCGCACCCGGGCCACATTCTGCCCCACCTGGCGTGACTCGAAATAGGCCATCGGCAAGGCCATCAAATGATTGTAGAGCCGGGAACCCAGGGTGACATCCACCCGGTTGGTGGTGTGGCTGAACAGGTAGTTGCGGATACCGCCCATCAGGGCATCGAAGACCACCAGGACAAAGAAACCCACCGCCAACACGTCCAAGGTAGTGAAACCGCGATGCACAAGCACCTTGTCCATCACCACCTGAAAGAAGAGCGGCGTAACCAGGGCGAATAGCTGGAGGAAAAACGAGGCGATCAGCACCTCGGCGAAGAGCTTCCGGTATTTGACCAGGGCGGGGATGAACCAGGAGATATCGAACTTCTGTTGCAGACTCTCGCCCAAACCCTGCCTTCTGGCCAACAGGATCAGTTCGCCAGACCAGATGGCATCGAAAGCCTCCAACACCATACTCTTCGGGCTGCTTTCACGAAGATCGTGCACCAATACGCCGGTTTCTGCCGGCTGCCGGTCGCCATGCGGATCCGGTTTGGCGATGCGCGCGAGAATGAGATAGCTGCCATCCTTTAGCTTCGCAATCGCCGGTAATACGCTGTTATCCAGGTCCGCCAATGAAGGCTTCAGGCGCCTGGCCTTCAGGGTGAGGGCCTTGGCCGCCTGTAACAGTTCACTATCGGCAAAGGGTAGACCGGGTTTACCGAACTGATGGGCTATCTGCTCGGGTTCGGCGGGCAGCTGGTGGAAGCGCGCGATGGCAATGAGCGTACTGAGTCCGGTATCCATACCATTTCCGCATTGAACGGCCCAACCTTGGGTAGTCCCTGCGTTTGTCCTTATTAAACATCACTAAGAAATGAGCGGTTAATAATATAATGGTATTGATTTGTGTCAAGACCCATTCACATAAATTCCGCCGATCACACTGTACAATACCGCCCGGCGCCCTGCCGACGGGACTAGCTATCCGCAAGCTTGGTTTCCACAATCGACTGAATGAGGGCCGGTGCACTTTCCAGCTGGCGCACACGCTTCCATAACCGTCCCGGCCTGTTCGCGTAGAGGGCAAGCAATTCATCCGATGCCACCCACGTCAGCTCGCGTCTTTTCTTGAATCTGCCCACCGAGTCCTGCTGCCATTCACGATTCAGCGCTCGGATATCCCGGTACGGAAATTCAATGAAATAGGTCCTCCATTTTTTAGGCTTCAACCGGCTGCCTGGCGCCCTGTTGCACCACCAATCGGGATGCTCCGAGAGGGTTTTTTCAAACAAGGTGTCCACTATTGGAATCTGATGATCGACCTTTTCGGCATTCCGTCTCGCCTGTTGCAGATCGTCGGAGAAATACATGGTTTCCGTCTCCTCGACGAATTCCCTGACCGCGGTCTGTCTGAAACTCTCACCTTCGCCCAGGCCACCGCCAAAATCGATCAGATAGCCCGTCTTGCGGCCACTGAAAGTTGATTGAAACAGGAAGCGGACATCATCTTCATGTAGAGAAAAGGGTATAACACCGGCACCCATATCGACTCCTCCTCATGGCGGCTTGGTATTGTTGGCATCCGCCGGAGACGGTGACGCAACAGAGACGCGGCCTCTTATAAAAAAGATCCTCCGAAGAGTTTGTGGGCAGGCTTCACTGATCCCGTCATTCCGGCGCAGGCCGGAATCCAGATGCTCCACACGATTGTCGACCATCTCTCTTTCAGCAAAGAATACAGCTCGTCAAATCAGCTCCGGATAAAATCCCGCCAGCGTGGGATCAGCACTGCAATCGCATTTAACTACCACCTACGGTTGTCTCTCCATACCACCTCTCTGGATTCCGACCTGCGCCGGAATAACATGATCATAGGATTTCCTGATTACCCCTAAACCTCAGCCATTCTCAAGAGGCGATATGGCATAGGTGGAGTGCGAAGAGCGGCAAAAAGCAATCGTTCAATCATGGCGGGTAAATCGAAACGGCGGTTAAACCGATATTCGAACTCAGCAAGATAACGCGACACATGTTTATCTCGAATCGCATGAAAAGTACCCAACAGACTGTTTTTGACATTACCCAACATCGTGTTTACCCATTTGAAGCACGAATACTGGACACTTTGGCGCCCACCACCCGTCACCATGGGGTTATGATGGCAATCAGCGGTTGTCACGTCACTAAAGCACCAAAGCCCATCGGTAAAGACTTCGCTGCCAGGCATCAAGCAGGAGCGGGCGTAGCGGGCGATTTCACGTTTGCGGAAGCCCCTTACACGACGCAGTTGAATTTTCATGGGCCTGCCGTCCCGCGTCGTCTCAACAGCAGCTACGAAAGGGATTTTGTTGCGCGACCCACGACCACGCTTACCGGCTTGCTCGCCTCCGAGATAAGCATCATCCAATTCGATGCGACCGGCCAGTTTTTTTCCACGCTCACGTTCCATCATCACCTGCATCAACTTATGCTTGAGTCGCCAGGCCGTATTGTAGTTCACCCCGATTTCGCGGGAAAGTTGCAGCGCCGAGATACTTTTCTTGCGTTGGGTCAACAGATAGATCGCAAGAAACCACGTTCTCAGCGGCAGCTTGGTGCCATGGAAGATGCTGCCGGCGGTCAGGGAAGTCTGATGATGGCACTTGTGACATTGATATATCTGACGCTTTTTGAGTTCACAGCCTGTTGTGTTGCCGCACTCAGGGCAGACATAGCCCGTCGGCCAGCGCAAATCATACAATGCCTGTCGACACTGATCCTCGGTCCCATATTGTTCCAGAAAATCGTGCAAACCAAGACCTTTTTGAAATTGAATAGTATTTCTCGGCATGATGAAATCCTCTTTTATTCAGTAGGTTCCATTATGCTTGCACCACAGGCTCAATAGCTGAGCCTCATGAGTAATCAGGTAGGATTTTAAGGCCTGTTGACACTAATCCGTCGGAATGGGGAAACGGCCTCAATAGACGCCCTGCTGCGCATGCTCGCATTTACAGACCTTATAGGGATCTTTCCAGCACATGATCTCCTTAAACTGAGCATCGCTCGAGCCCGGTTTGGCTTCAGCCTGCTGCTGTTGATCGGTATCAAGATCGGATTGTTTGGTCGTCATTAATTTCCAATGCCTCCTCACACTGAGTCATACCGGCATCTGACGTCCACTCTTTTAAAAGCTTATTTATACTGTCCCTGAATCGGCTTGCCGGCCCTGCATCACTCATCGAAATGAGACGATGCTCATCTGAAACAATAGTCCATCAACTGCACAATTGTTGGTTTGATCGAAAAATCGAGCAGGATGATTCCTGACCCTTGATGTTAGTCCCGCTCCTTCTGACTTGACGTGGAATGAGCGCAGGAACCACATCCCGAGCAGTTGTCCGAGGACGCTTCTCTCTCAGGATCGAGTCTGTTCAACCACAATTGGAATACCACCCAGCCTGCACACAAGGCCACTAATCCCAATATGGCTGACACGTGTATCCACATGGTCATGCCGCACTGAACAAACCGGCAAATCCCATGAATGCCATGGAGAGTATACCGGCAATAATCAGGTTCATGGCAGTCCCTTTAATCAGTCGAGGCACTTCCGCCAGCTCGGTCTCCTCCCGCAATCCGGCCATCAGCACCAGAGCCAGGGTAAAACCCAACCCTGCCCCCAAAGCATAGGTCATGCCCTGTATGAATCCATACCCTTTGTTGGTGGCGAAGATGGCCAGACCGAGAATCGCGCAGTTGGTGGTGATCAGGGGCAGGAATATCCCCAATGCCTTGAACAGGCCCGGACTCAGCTTTTTTATCACCATCTCGATGAATTGAACCGTGCTGGCAATCACCACGATAAAACTGATCAACCTTAGATAAGGTGCATAAATCAGAATATAGGTGTTGAGCAGCCAGGCGCACAATGCGGTAATCAGCATCACGAATATGGTGGCCAGGCCCAATCGGAAGGCGGTTTCCAATCGCTGCGATACGCCCAGAAAAGGACACAAGCCGAGAAAATAGGCCAATACAAAATTATTGATTAGCAGGGCGCTGATGAAAATCCACACAAGTTCGTTCATGGTGCTTCAATCTCCATCTGATCCAGTTGTTGCGCCAGTCTGTCCTTACGCTCTTTCAGCCAGTTGAAGAAAAGCAATAAAAGGCCCAAGGTGATGAAACCGCCGGGCGGCAGGATCATGATCACCCAGGGTTCGAAGTTCTCACTGAAGAGTTTGAATCCGAACAGCGCTCCCTCTCCCAGTAATTCACGAACCGCACCCAGGGAGAACAGGGCGAACAGAAAACCACTGGCCATGCCCAGCGCATCCACCAGGGCGAAACGTACCGAGTTGCGAGAAGCAAAGGCCTCCTGCCGTCCCAGGATCATGCAGTTGGCCACGATCAAGGGTATGAAGGCCCCCAGCTCTTTGTGGACCTTTGGCATCAGCGCCTCAAGGGTAAAGTCGGTGACGGTGACAAAGGTTGCGATGATAATGATATACGTGGAGATACGTACCTGTTTGGGTATCCAGTTTTTCAGTGATGAAACGAAAAAACTCGAGGCCACCAGCACAAAAAAAGTCGCCCCTCCCATAACCAGTGCATTCATCGCAGAGTTGGTGACCGCAAGCATGGGACACATACCCAGCACTTGAACAAAAACCGGGTTGTCGCGCCAAAGCCCCTTGATGAACTCCTGATAAGCGTCTTGTTTTTTCTCAGGCATGCTCTTCACCCTGTTTGAACAATAATCCTAGAAACGCTGTAACCACTGCTGGTTCGCCTGGTTGATAATCCGCACCACCGCCTTGGAGGAGATAGTCGCCCCGGTGATGGCGTCAACCTCGTTCGGCGCGGCTTTGGCGCCTCGCTTCACGGTCACGATTTCCGGTTCGACGGATAAGGCATCGAAATTCGAAACGAACTCGGCATCCTTGTAGATCTTGTCCCCCAGACCCGGCGTTTCCCGGCTCTCGAGTATCTCCATGCCGACCACTTTGCGCTGCTTAGGCTGATAGCCATAGAGCAATCGAATGGTGTCCTGGAAACCGGGACCTGATCCGGGAATGGCATACCCCACCAAAACACCTTGCGCATCTTGGCCGCCGAAGACGAATTCCTCACCCTTCCCGACCTCTTCCACCGGCGTCAATCGACCATCCCGGTAGACCAATCGCTGCAGTTGCGTGGAGCCGGGTAACACTTTGAATACCGCCTCCTGCAAAACCTTCGCCTTATAGGCGGTAATAGTGGGCAGGGTGGCTTCAAATACGGAAACGATGATCAGGCCGGATAGCAGTCCTGCAAAGCCAAGGGTCGCCACCAAACGGGTGGATCCGGGTTCACTGACCTTTATCTGTTGTCGGCTCTGCTGATTCAACTGAATGTCACTCCTTGCCGAACACGCGGGGCTGAGTGTAGCGGTCGATCAGTGGCGTGGCCGCATTCATCAACAAGATGGCGTACATCACCCCCTCGGGAAAACCGCCGAAAAGCCTGATCAGTACAACCAGCAGTCCGATACCTATGGCGAAGATCCAGGCGCCGCGCGGGGTCAGGGGGGATGTAACCGGATCCGTCGCCATATAGAAAGCCGCCAGCAACAATCCCCCGGATAACAGGGTGAATAAAGGATCCGGATACCGCGCTGTATCGATGGCGTAAAGCACACCCGAAAAGAGTGCTGCTGATAGCATGATGCCCACCGGGATACGCCAGTCGATATCGCGACGCAACAGCAGATAGATCCCTCCCGCCAGCAACAACACCCCACTGGTCTCGCCGATACAGCCCGCGCTATTACCCAACGCCAAATCGACCAGCGGGGTCGGCTGCTGCTCGAATTTCATCAATCCCAGGGGGGTGGCTGCGGATACCGCATCGTAGTGGGGTTGCATGAATGGCAGTGCGAAGTTGGAGGGATACCACAACAGAAAGCCTTCACCGCTTGCCTGGACACTCCAGGTCGTCATGGCATTCGGGAAGGTCGCGAGCAGGAAGGCCCGCCCGACCAGAGCCGGATTGAACAGGTTGTGTCCCAGCCCGCCCCAGATCACCTTGCCTATACCAATGGAGACTACCCCACCGAGAAAAGCCATCCACAGCGGTAGCGCGGGAGGCAGGGTCAGGCCCAGCAACAGCCCCGTCAGCACGCCGCTGCCATCCAGCAGCCGCTGCCATCGCTGGTCTCCCGGGGAGAAGAGCCATTCTGCAAGCACCGCCCCCAAGACACTCGCCACAACAACCAGAAGCGCTCCCAGACCGAACAGCCAAATTCCAGCCAGAGTGGCTGGCAACAACGCATACAGCAGATCCTTCATGGTCTGAGCGGTTGTCATCTCCTGTTTCAGCAGGGGGGATGGCTGCACCAGTAATCTCGGATCCTTGTCGTTCATCAGTGCCTGCCCCGTTTACCGCGCAGCTCACTTTTAGCGCTGCGTATCAGTTGCACGATGGGAATACCCGAGGGACAGGAGTAGGTGCACGAGCCACACTCCACACACTCCGTGACATTGGCCTGTTTGATCTGATCGAACTGACGCGCTCTGGCCAGACGGGCCAGTTTGGACGGATTGAGAAAATAGGGGCATGCCTCCACACACCGACCACAGCGTATGCAGGGGTACTCCTTAGGACGAGCTGTCTGTTCCGCGGTAAAGGCCAGTATTCCGGAGCTGGACTTGATGATCGGCGCATCCAGGCTGGCAATGGGAGTACCCATCATGGGACCCCCCATGAGTACCTCTTTGGTATCCTGCTTGAGCCCGCCGCAGAATCGAAGCACCTCCCGGACGGGGGTACCCAGTGGGACGATCAGGTTGGCGGGATATTCAATACCGGGCCCTGATACCGTCACCATGCGGTCGATATAGGGCATGCCGGACTCGAAATAGTCAGCGATAGCGACAAGGGTGCTGACATTGTTCATGATGATTCCCATGTCCGCCGCATGCAGTCCCTTGGGTATCTCTACATTCAGCAGGGATTTGATCATCATTTTGGAGTCCCCCTGTGGGTATTTGACCCTCAGGGGAGCCACACGGAACGGCTTGCCGGAGGGGATACGCCTATCCAGGGCCTCGATGGCGTCCGGCTTGTTGAGTTCGATACCGAGAATGGACTCCTCGGCCCCCAACAGGGTGTGCAGAATCTCGACCCCCCGCAGTAACGCCTCAGGACGCTCCACCATGATTCGATGGTCGTTGGTCAGATAAGGTTCGCACTCGGCGCCGTTGGCAATCAGGTGTTTGATCTTCACACCTTCACGCAAAGAGTATTTGACATGCGCGGGAAGCGAAGCCCCTCCCAGCCCCACGATGCCCGTCTGTTGAATAACGGAAACCAAATCCTCCAGTGAAAGTCCCCGCCAGTCGGGCGGCTGCTCAACATTGAGACGCTGGGTGGCATACAGATCGGCTTCGATCTCGATGGCCTGTTCATATCGTCCACCGGGAAAACGCCGTCTACCGATGGCCTTGACCCAGCCGGTGACCGGGCTATGCAGACTGGCGGATACGAATGCCCCGGGCTCGGCAATCAGCTGACCCCGCCCTACCTGTTGCCCTGCCTCCACCACCGCCTTCGCGGGTGCTCCCAAGTGCTGATGCAACGGCAGTATGTAGCGCTCAACAAAGGGCATTCTCTGGGTATGCAGGGCGGCGGTCCGGTGCTTGTATTCCTGCGGGTGAATACCGTGTGAGAAGCTGCGTTTGAACAGTGTGGAGAGCGTTGGCATATTGTGTTTACTGCGCCGGTTCCCTATACCCGGCAAGCTTCAACAGACGCTCATGCACCGCTTTGCGGGTCTCCTGTTGGAGTTGATCGGTTAGGTCACTGATGCGTTGTTCATACTTGTCCGCCTGCATCTGCAGCGCCTCTTCATGCTCTGCAGCCACGGCTGCTTGCGCCTCCTCGCGCACCCGTGCGGTAAACGGCGTCACCAGTCCCGCCAGCTCCTGCAGCATGCGCCATGTCCGTTGCCGCTTCTCGGTGATCTCCAGCAAATGCCTGTCTATACTGAAACGCCGGACCTCATCCCCCTGCCGGTTCAGTTCAACGTAAACCGACTCCTCTACTCTCTCCCCGGCTGACAGACCGAGATACTCAGCAAGCCTTACAGCTTCCTCGTCACGATTGAGCGGTGAAAAATAGCCACGGAAGCGTGTCTCGCCGAGTGCCCAATCGACAGGTGTATACACCCCCACCCCGGCATCTCTTACCCACGGCTCCGTAAGCGCCGGATTGCCCTGCAGACTGATCCGGGAGCCGAACACGCCTTCCGCTTGCGGATCGTATCGGAACAGGGGGAAGAGTCGGCTCATCACTGCCGTCCGGGCACGATGCAGTGTCTGATCGGGTGCGAAACCGTGTCGCGAGGGGCTCGGGGCATGCAAGTGCACCAGCGCCGGACCCTTGTGGGCCAGGGCAGACTGGATGCATGCTGCAAAATGCTCCCTATCACTGATTGAGGTCTGGGCAATAAATGACTCCCGCTGAACGAGCGACAGCAGCGCCAGATCGATAGCCACGTCATCCACAGAGGTCAGCGGCGACTCCAGACCCGTCCGTTCTGCAAGCCCCAGATCCAGGTCGGCGAGCAATACTGTTTTTATCGGCAGCTCACTACCCAAAACCCGGATCAGCTGGCCTAATCCGTGACCTGCCAGCTGACCGCTGTCGCCCACCAGCAGCAGGGTTGGACACAATGCTCTCTCTTCATCATCGAGATCGCGCCAGGTCATTGTCTCGAGATCGGACCAGAGGCGCGCCGCATCCGCGGACTGTTCCAATTCCGCACGCGCCTTGCGCATCAGCACGAAACCTTCCGTCGCCTGCCGCAGTTGGCCCTCCAGCAGACCGGCGGCCAACTGTGCACCGTCACCTGTGGCATCGAGTGTGACGGGTGTTGAGAAAGGGTTGTGAGGAAAACTACCGGCCCAGCCAACCACTGCACCTGGTGAAAGCACAAGGCTTACCCTGGCGCGCCCCATGTCCTGACGTCCACTGCTGAGTCGCCAGGCGAGATCGATCAGGTCACGGGCCAGATCCACCAGGCGGCGTAATCGGGCTGCATCCACCTGATTGCTGATGGCATCCTCCGCTTCACCGATCAGGCTGCTCATGTCAGCCTGCCTCGCGTCGCTCTTTTCCAGGCCGCGTGAGAGTGCATCCAGGTCATCGGCAGGAAGGGCATCCGCCAATAGAGCGCAGATCGATCCGGTGATTTTTTCCCGGGTTGTCTCGACCTGTTGCAGAAACGACTCAAACCGCGGTGTCTGTTGAGCCTCGACAATGGCAAGTGCCAGGCGCAGCGCCAATTTCGCCCCGCTTCCGGGTTCGACGCCATCGCCACCGGCCATCGCCAACCCTGCGCTGTGCGCCAGATGGGCGGCGGCCGCCACACCGACATGCGGATCCTCTGCCAGCCTGCGAATCGTATTCAGCTCACTGTCGGGCAACCCATGCCACGCCTTCTGAATCCGGCGCGCTCGGGATAGAGATTGGGTACTTTGCGGCATGAGCTGCAACGCTTGCTCTCCACAGGCCTGAATACAGATTCCGCAACCCTTGCAACCATCCGGCTCCACGGCGAGCGCCAATAATTCACCACTCCCCCTGTTTTCTGTGTCAGGTTCAATGAACATGGGATTGGTGACGGCAACCTGCAGACTGCCCATGTCGCTTCGCAACTGCTCTATACCCTGCGCAATCGCTTGTTTGCGGTCTTGAGGAAAGGGCAGTTTCTCTTTGATCCCGTCATAACTGATGACAAGCATCTCTTCCAGTGTGGAATAGCCCGTCTCCTGCTGTCGACAGAGTGAAATAATAGCGGCGGCGAGTTTCGAGGCCACCGGTCTGAGCGCCTCGGCGCCACTGCACCGGATTGCGGCATCCATCAGGCGCGTGGGGGAAATCGAGACGGCCTTGATGGCAGAATCGGGACAGGCGCACCAGCAGTCGCCGCATCCGGTGCATAACAGCGGATTGAATTGCGGCAGTTGCTTGCGAAACCTGCTCAGATCACGAAATCCCGCTGACAAGGGTGGTACGGCCCCAACCGCGAGATAGGGATCAGGCGCCAGTTCACCGCTCTTGCCCTGTTTATACAATACCCCGACCTGATCCCAGAACCTGGGCAGGCTGTCATAGGCGTCATCCAGGCTTCCCAATCGGCGAACCAGGGCCGGGACTTCATCGCCGACATCCGAAATCGAGCGCGCCGGAACCAGAGGAAGACGTTTCAGGCTGATCTCCCTGACCTGATCCATGCCCCCTTCGAAATGCTGCAAACAGGCATCGACATCGGCCACTGACTCTCCCAGCAGCTCTTCACGCAGACTCAGCAGTCTACGCGGTGTCGTCGTCAACCGCTCAGTCTTGATCAATACGGCGGAAACAGCGCCTAACAGATATTCATTCGGCAGGGATCTGGATTCCTCTGTCGGGGCCACTCTAAACAGGCGTATCCCGCTTTCCCTGATGTGGGCGCGTGCCTCCCTGGGCAGCTGCGTCCAAACCGATTCATCGGGAAGCGCGCTCTGCACAAGCAGCGTTCCGCCCTTCGCGAGGCCATGGTGCGGCATCAACCGCTGCATGCCGGTGGTCGTCACCAGTATCGACAGATCCACTGGGGCGTCGTCACCGGGATCTCTAAGTTCATCGCTGCAGAAGCTGATCCGATCGCTGCAGACACCGCTCCAGGATTTGCTGAACAACGCCGGTCGGCTACGCACGCCACCACCGAAGATTCGATGCAGGAAGGCGGCCGTTTCCACCAACAAGCCCTCTCCGGCCGCCCCCGACAATCTGTGCAGCGCCAGCGTCAGGGCGCCATCAGGCCGCAGGTCGGGTGAGACGGCTTCATCGTAGAGCCCCATCGACTCGAGCCCCGGATAGCTGCGGCGCAAACGGTCCAACAAGACCTGTCGTTTCGGATAGTCGCTGGATGTTTGAGAAAAGTTGATGCCCAGATAGACCTGCTGCTGTTTGATCCTATCCAGATTTCTGCACAGTGAAGCCAGATCCGAACCGCGCAGGGGAAGCCCGCCCAACCCATAGATGGCCGAGAGAAACCTGGGGCGCTGTTTATCGCTTATCGATGGATAGCCCGGATGCGCTTCGAGCCCGAACCGATGGTTTTCCGCGGCATGATCAAACGCACCACGCACCTCCCTCATCAATGGCGGGTCCGTTGCCAGCGGGACATCCATGCGCTCCAGTACGCAAACGCTGGCGCCGCCTGCGAGACAGCGTGCTATCTCTTTTGCGGGGAAGGGACGCAGACAGCGCACACCCAACACGCCAACCTTCAAACGGTCGCTGGCACGCAGATAGTCCGCCACTGCCTCGAGGACCTCTATTGCCGCACCCTGCGCCACCAGAATCAGTTTGGCGTCATCAACCCGGTAAGCTGAAAGTGATCGATATCGCCGACCCGTCTGTTCGGAAAAAAGATCAAAGGCATCATCAAGGCAATCCGACAGCGCATCGTCAAAGAAGACACGCCCCGACGCTTTGGCCTGCCCCCACACATCCGGGGCCTGAAGCCCACCCAGCATGACAGGCCGGTCAGGGTTATGCCAACGGGTTACCCGTCGGCGCGACTCACCCAGCAACAACTGCTGCGCCGCGGTCGGGGATGCAATCAGATCATCCGGCCGCCCCAGGTAGCGCTCCACCAAGCCCGGAGGCGGCAGGCTGACCTCCTGCAGTGCCAGCGCTGTCTGTTCACCATCCATACCGACCAGGCCAGGCATCAGTGACTGCTCTGCTGCGCGTCGCACGATCAGGGAGAAATCCACCGCCTCCTGGACATTCGCTGCAATCAACTGGAAACAGCCGGAATCAGCTGCCAGATGAAAGGCTTCATGGCCACTGCCCAGCGCCGGTGCATGACCGGCAAGACTGCGTGCAGTGAGGTGTATGACCAACGGCAGCCTGAGACCGGCGGCGATGGTCAACAGGTCACTGCTGCGGGCCAGATCGGGCCCGGATAAAAAGCCGGTTGCCCGTACGCCGCTCATCGACATACCGATGCCGGCAGCCAGCACCCCACGCGCCCCTTCCGTTGACTGCATGCTGACAGGTGAACCGAGGAAATTCAGCCGTTGCTGCTGCAGTTCACTGCGCCAGGCCAGGTCAGCTGTCAGTGCCGGGTAGGATGCCCCCAGACCGGCCCCTTCACTGATTCCCGCTTCCACTACAGACACGGCCGTATTACCGTCCAACAGTGTGCTGTTGCCCGCATAAGGACCCTGCGTGCGCGGGGGTGTCCCAAGCAGGCGTTTCAATAACCGTAAAGCCGAATTAACCAGTTCGGGCATAACGGCTCTCACTCTGAATCCGTGAACGGGCCCGGTTTGCGAACTGGCCCCCTTCCAACCATTGAATGGCGCCGGTAGGACAGCGGTAGGTCGCCGCAGGTCGGGCCGGTCCACCCCCTGAGTAGTCAACGACCGGCAGGTTATCCTTCATGTGGATCAGACCGGGCGCCGCATCCGCCACGCAGCGCCCACAGGCATCGCACGCCGTGGTGCAGAGCGCCACCGCCATATCACCGGCAAGGGGCGCCATGCATTGTACGAAGAGATGCTGGCTCAACGGCACCAGTTCGAACAGATCCCTTGGACAGACATCCACACAATCACCACAGGCGGTACACTGCTCGATATCGACCACAGGCAACCCGTTTGAATTGGTAGTGATCGCATTGAAGCTGCAGGCTCGCTGACAGTCACCGAGGCCGAAACACCCCCAGGAGCAACCTTTGCCGCCGCCGGAAACCACGGATGCCGCAAGACAGCTTTCGAATCCCCTGTATTCGGCAATCTGGTATGCCTGGCCTTTCCCCCCGGCACAATGCAGTCGCGCCACCCGCTTCTCTTGCTGCCCCGGATCCACATCCAGCAGTTCAGCCACGGCATCGATCGTCTCCTGGCTTGCTACAGTGCACTTGCTCGGTGATGTCGTGAGTTGCACCAGCTGCTCGGCAAATGCATGGCACCCCGGTTGCCCACAGGCGCCGCAATTTGAACCGGGCAGCAGATCCTCGGTCTCTTCGATCCGGGGATCCTCCTGCACTTTCAGAAATCTGTAGGCCACCGCCAGGATAACCGCAAAAACCAGACCGATGCCGGTCATGATGGCGGGTGCGATAACAAAGCTGTTCATTGGTTGAACGGCGCCGCTCGTTCAATCAATGAGTCCAGATCGGGCTCATCGTGATTGAGGGGCTTCCCAGGATGAATGCATTTCGCCGGACAGAGTTCAGCCGCCTGCACCAGCTGAGCATAAGTGGCATTGCCGAGATCCCCGAGCATGGCCTGCTTCTCGTCGTTATAGATGAAGAGCTGCGGATTGATCGGCAGGCAGTCATTGCAACTGGTGCAGAGAGGGGTATCGATCCAGGGGTCGTCAAAACTTAGGCTCTCTTGTTCTTCTTCATCAGGCGGCTCGCTCTCCTCGGCTTCCTCGCTCTGTTGTTCCGGCATCACTTCATCACTGCCCATGGCGACTGGCCCGGAGGGCATGTCGCCGCGACGCACCCCCCCCTCGACATCCAGGCCAAGCAGCACATCCGTGAGTCGCTGCATGGCCTCGCCGGCGGCTTCGTTTCTCACCCGCTCCACCTCTTCGGCATGTGCAGCCTGTATGCGAACCAGCTCGTTGCTGGCCAGCTCACGCTCCTCCGCACGGGTTTTTTCCACCGCCATATCGACATAGCGGTTGCGCACGCCCGCCATCTCCTGCAGGGTGTGCCAATAGTTGAGGCGGTCACGGCAAGCCAGCGCGAGCTCTCTCGAGATCACCACGCGGTGCAGCATGGCGTTGCCGTCGATGGCCCAGACAAACGGCACCCGTCTATAGGCCTCCTCCGGGCTCATGGCCAGATAGTCCTGTATCGATAACAGCCCGTCTGAATCGCAGCCGGCCGGGATCAGTCGAAAGTGGTCTCGTAGACGCTCGATCAGCAGGGCGTAATCGGCAAAGGTGAATGCCAGTTCTGTGGTGACACTATTGCCGTTGTCATCCAGGTACCGAAACGGGTGCAAGGGCCAGTCCCGATCAGCCTGTGGATTACCGCTGAAATCCATCCGCACCGCTGCCGAATCGCCCGCCTCCGGGTTGATGCGGAAAAAGGGGTGGGCCCGGCTTTCGATGGCGGCGCCAGCCACCAACCAGGCATTCAGCGGAAGCAGTCTGCCGGGTGGACGCATGCCCGTATTGATGACATGCAGACTGGTGCGGGTGGCGTCCAAAGCCATCAGGTAGCACTTCAACAGGTGCTGATGCCGGGCAGCGGATGACTGGTCGACAACGGCTTGACGATGACTGATGCCCAGATAACTCAATTCGGTCCGGTAACTCTTGAGCGGATCGCCATCGAGAGCGGCACCGGGATCGGCATGCGCCAACACCCGGATCAGAATCTGTACAGGCCGCCCCGAGCTGAGCAGCCGGGAAAAGGTACGCAATCCCTCGCCGGCCACCTGATCGGCCGATCCCAACGCGATCACCGAGGGCACCATTCGCAGCTCTTCTTGCGAAAAGGCCTCCCAGCTGAAATTGGCGAACCAGGGATCGTGAATCTCCGGGTTGTAGATGGCGTCGATCTCCAGCTGTGCGATACGCACCGCACTGTAGATCGAGGTCAGCTTCTCAGCCTCGCGATCGAATATCTCCATCGCTTTGGCGCAGGGATCATGATCGGTGATCTCCTGGCAGAAATCGACCTCCTGAAGCCAGGGATCGGTAAGCGTGCCAATGTGCAGAAAACGGACCAGCACCGGGTCGGGATGCCAACCTTGCATGATCTCCAGCGCATGTTCGATACGCTCGCGCCGCTCCTCTGAAATAGACCGGGTGCCCCGGGAATGATCCATCACCGCGGAGAGTATCACGGGGTCGAAGCGTTCACCGCCCAGGCCGACACTGTCTCGGGCCATCTTGGGTTCGATCGACTCATCGGATTTGATCCATTCGACTTCGAGGAGCTCCTTCAGGCCGCGTATGGAGGCATCGATTCGCTCCTGAAAACGTTGTTGCATGTGGGTAAACTGACTGCGTACCGCATGAATCAGAAGATGGAGTGCGGGATAGCGGCCATAACCCAGCAGCTGGGCGCCTTCCGGCACAGACTGCAGCAACAGGTTCAGGTCATCTTCCAGTCTCTTTCTCTCCTGTTCATCGAGACCTAGATGCGTCTGTAGCGCGATGCAGGACTCCGCCAATGTCGCTCCGGCATCCACCGGGCCTTCGCGTTGCTGCAACGACTTGCGAATATGATGCTCCAGCCATGGCAGATGGTGTTTCAGAATCCTTGCCTTCCCCTCCTCCGGTGCATTGGCGGCCACGGCCTCCTGAAGCCATTGCACAAGGGGACAGGCAAGTTCTTCGGCTGTCTGATAGGTCTCTTCGGTATTGGGAGGAAAAAGGAACAGGGGGTAGTCATAGCGTAGCCTGGACGTATCGCGGTAGGGATCGAGCAGGGCCGGGAGATAGTCGTCGCCAATCGATTCCAACTGTGCCTTGGCCGCAGGATCACCCAGGTGGAAATGGCGCAGAAGAAACATCAACTCACGGGTTGCACGGGCATCCTTGACTGCCGTCGGCAGGGATGGCACACGCCCCGATTCATTGCTGGGCAACTGGGTCGATTGCTCCTCTGCGGCCTTTTGTATCGTTGTCATTTCAGAAAAACTCTCGTTGCGATCAGGAGTTCGTCAAGCTTTCCGATTTCGTGATCAGATAGTGATTCGGTCCAACACTGCGTTGAAGCCCTCCAGCCTTTTCTCAGGCGTCATCTCCACACCCTGACTCGACAGATCCTCGTAACACTGGGCATCCGGGTTATGGTAAAGCAGTCCCAACGGCAGTCTCGCGGTGTCTGCTGCGAGCTGGAAGGCCCGGGCCAGATCGGAGGGATCGTGTTCCGTCCGATTGGGGAATTGACGGCTGACACTCTTGTCCACTGGAATTCCCCGCTGATGCTGCAACAGCAGGAACCGGTCCGGGTTCTGCTGCAGCTCCTTTGAAAAACTGTCCGCATAGACCGGGCAACGCTGAATAATGCGGACAAACCCAGTTCCCTTGTGTCGGTATGCGGCTTTTAATGTTTCGTAGAGTAAAGGGGGATTCCAGTCAGCCACCTGTGCCACGAAAGAGACGTTGGTAACACCCAGCGTTACCGTCAACGGATTATGCGGCTCGAGTATGGCGCCGAAAGGATGGGTGTTGGTCTTGAAGCCATGGGGGCTGGTGGGAGATGTCTGGGCCTTGGTCAAGCCGTAGATGGCATTGTCAAACACCATCAGAGTCATATCCATGTTGTAGCGCAGAGCATGGATCCAATGAGCGGTGCCGATAGAAAAACAATCACCGTCTCCCGTCGCCACCCACACATCCAGTTCAGGCCGTCTGGCCTTGATGCCGCAGGCAACGGGCAGCGCACGTCCGTGCAGGCCGTGAAAACCGAACGTGCCGAGGTAATGGGGCATACGGCTGGAACAGCCGATACCGGAAACACATACGGACATCTCCGGCCGCTGCTGCTCGTCGCGCAAGACCTTTTGTGCGGCTGTCAGCACCGCATGATCACCGCAGCCGGGACACCATCTGGCCTCGCCGCCCGCATAGTCGCCCATGGTGAAATAGCGCTCAAAGACTTCGAGTGACCAGTCAGCTTTCAATCCGAACATCAGCCCTCTCCTTGCAATGCTTCGAGTCTTTTTACGAGTTCATTCTTGATCATTCCCGGCTGCAGCGGGTGTCCATATACCACCGACCAGCAATCGATATCGATCAGGGTATGGGCGCGTAACAGCAGGGCAAGCTGGGCATAACGGCGTGTCTCGTCGGTAATCAGGGGTGAACCGGGATCATCACTGTAGTTGATCTCCACCGTCATCACTTTGCGAAAACCCTTGAATATCTCTTTCAGCCCGGGCTCCATGGGTAAAATAAAGCGAAGATGCAGGGAAGAGACTCGATGGCCGTCAGCACGCGCACGATCCACCGCCTCCTCAATGGCGCCAAGGGTTGAGCCCCACCCGACCACCAGCAGATCGCCGGAATCATCGCCGTGCACGACGGGGGGTTTCAGGGTACTGGCCAGGGCGGCAAATTTACGACTGCGCATATTCGCGCCGTGCTGGTTTGAATCGGAATCGTAGGCCACCTTGCTGTGGTTGGTGTGGGCAAGGCCGGTGAGGATGTACTGACCACCCTGCATGCCCGGTACGGGTCGGGGGGAGAGCCCACTCTCCGAATCCCAATTGTAGGGAGGAATATGCTCATCCCAGTCCGATTGGTCGATGGGCGGCGCCATCCAGTCCAGGCTTGGCTCCGGTCTCTGGTAGGGTTGAACCCCGGTTGCCAGATTCGCGTCTGTCAGCAGTATCACCGGAGTTCGGAACGCTTCGGCAAGCCGTCGCGACATCACCACAAAATGCAGGCACTCCTCAATCGTGGCTGCGGCGATCACCACCTTGGGTGCATCGCCAGGCTCCCCGAAAAGCGCAGCCAGCAAGTCACCCTGCTCTACCTTGGTGGGCAGGCCGGTGGATGGGCCGCCCCGCTGCACGACACACACCACCAGGGGGAGTTCCGCCATCACCGCCAATGCCAGCATCTCTGTCTTAAGGGCCAGTCCCGGTCCTGAGGTGATGGTACAGGCGGTCTTTCCGGCAAACGAGGATCCAATGGCGAAACCGGCGGCGGCTATCTCATCCTCGGCCTGATGCACAAAGCCCCCAACCTCATGGTAGACATCCGCCAGGTAGTGGGATGCGGAGGTCGCCGGCGTGATCGGGTACATGGAAACCAGTTCCATACCGGATGCCATCACCCCGAGTCCCAATGCTGTATTCCCATTGGTGACGATATAACGCTTCCCCTCCCTGTCCTCTGCCGGCTGAGCTGGAACCTGGTAACTCAGACCCAGTCTCTCTGCGGCAAACCGGTAACCGGCGTCGAACAAGCGGTGATTCATGTCGATCGCCTTGTCGCCCTTGCGTTTGAAGGTGGTGGCGATCTCGCCTTTGGCAAGTTCCACATCCCGCGAATAGATACGGCACAACATCCCCAGCACGAACATATTCTTACCACGCCGGGGATTCGGCGTGATCTCCAGACAGGCCGTTTCAATCGGCAATTCGTGAACGATCAGGCCGTTTCTACGAAACTCGGCAACCGCCTTCGCATACTGCTCACGGATTTCAGGCACGCTGTCGTCGCGCCATTTATCCTCCAGCAGCACTTGGGTGCCCTCTTTGTATGCGCCGTTGACGATGCGTGAATAGAGAACCTGTTCGTTGAAGGCGACCACAATATCGGCTTCGTCGCCCATATTGGTAACCGCATGTGACGCCAGACGAATCCGGATACCGCTGGCGCCGGCCGGTGAGCGTGCGGGGGATTGAATCTCGGCGGGAATGATCTCCACCGTCCAGACACCATTGCCCATTCGGGCGGATACCGTGCCAAAGGTCTGGCCGGCTTTTTGTGCGCCTTCACCGGAGTCGCTGACGATCTCCACGATGTGCTCACGGGTTAGCGTCAACCTCGGAGCAAGCTCCTCGGCAGTTGTTGCATCCACCACATCATTGGCCCTCGTTACAAAGAAGTGAAACGATTTCCTGCGCCCTGTTAATTCTGGTTCTGTCAGGGCTTCGTCATGAAAAAAGCCTTGTATCTTCCCTGCTGTTTATGTCCACATTAAACGCAGTGGTATTAAGAAGTCAATTTTGAAAAATCCGATCGGCTAGCGAATCGGGCAGAACCAGGGCAAGAATTGACCGGTCTTTTTACAGCTAAAACTTCGGCTTACCGGCAACCAGCATCAGTGGCCTTCACCACATCAAATCGTCAGGCACGATATAGTCGGCATAGGGATCGTCGCCATCATCCTGCTGTTCACGATCATTGCGTACAACGATACAATCGCGGTTTCTCATACTGATTTTGTCTGCCACTGCGGTAGGGATGACGTCATAGCGATCATCTATCTTGACAATCGCCAGCCGCCCGCCGATCAGTTGGCCATGAATCTCGTCTGTGATAAGAATCCGCCGCACCTTGGCTTCGTCATTGAAATGGTAAACCACCTCGCCCTCCTCCAACGAAAGACGATTCATCTCAATCAACTGCCTGATCTGGGCGGCAATCGCTTTTTGCTTCGCCTGCTCATTCTTTTTCTGATTCAGCGCACGATCCCGTTCGACATCCTCGGCTTTCGCCTGTTTTGCCCAACGCACGGCTTGGTCTTCCGTTTTCTGCTTGCGATGCCGCTGCTCTTTCTCCCTGCGTTGTTTTGCCTTCTTCGCCTTGTTGACTTTGTTCTTGTCAGTTAAGCCGGCCTTGAGCAGCTGATCCTGTAGTGAGTTAGCCAATACAATCTCCGGTACTAGACAAAAATGGAGACCCCCCAGCTCTGCTGGGGAGGCATCAACAGTTTGACAGAAACAGGAGTCTCATAGTAACCCCAAAGCGTGAGCCGCCAAGCAACACGCTAAGGAGAAACCATGAGACAAGTAGAAAGTTTAAGCCACACGAGATGGGAGTGTAAGTACCATATTGTGTTTATCCCGAAGTACCGGAGGAAGACGCTTTTTGGGCAGATCAGGCAGGAGCTTGGAGAGGTATTTCATCGGCTGGCGAGGCAGAAAGAGAGTTTGATAGAGGAAGGGCATGTTATGGCTGATCATGTTCATATGATGATATCGATACCACCAAAATATGCGGTATCGCAGGTAGTTGGGTTTATCAAAGGTAAAAGTGCGATCCACATAGCCCGTACCTACCTGGGTCGGAAAAGGAACTATGTTGGCCATCATTTCTGGGCCAGGGGATATTTTACCTCGACGGTAGGCAGGGATGAGCAGGTGATTCGGGAGTATATACGGCAGCAGGAAGCGGAAGACCGTAGGATTGATCAGTTACAGTTGATGTAACAGCCCCTTTGAGGGGCTCAAGGAGCCAATAGGCTCCGTTTTACAGACCGCTTCGAGCGGTTCACAACTAAAGCCCCCGGCTTTGCCGGGGGATACTTACTCGTGGTAATAAAGCGCAGATCGATCAGTCAGCATCATACCGCAGTTGCGTATCGCTCTCCATCCAACCCATCGATAATCTAATGTTTCGCGTTCGGCGCATATGGCGTCGATCAACGTGGCCGAACCTTAAATTTCACACATCATATTCCCCTGAATCTGATATTGCTCTGTAGCCGCTTGATGACTATTCCTTTGTTGCGTGAAGCGTAATCACGCTACACATTTTTTTAACGACCTGGACGTTATCCACAATTTACTACCTAATCTGTTTATTTCTGCTAAAGTCAGCATTTGGGCATAATACCGTTGCCCGGCCGCTTCATAACTGTACCTTGGAATGAATCCTGATCGCCATATGGATTTCTAGAAATGACAAAAAAAAACAAATCACCTGCACCCATCGATACTGATCAAACCGTCAGCGAAGCTGTCCAGATCATTCTCAAACATAATTACAATTATCTGCTTGCATGGGAACAGAGTGCACGTTCCTGGGACGACATAGAGGGCGTGCACCAAACACGGGGCGCGTTCAGGCGGATGCGTTCAGCCCTGTCGGCCTTTCGTGCAGCCATTCCTCGCAAAGTCAGTAAACCCTGGTCCAACGAGTTACGGGACCTTGCCGGTCGATTGGGGATGGCGCGGGACCTGGATGTCTTCATCGACGAAGGGCTTGGTGCGATACGAGGCAAACTGCCGCTGCGGGGGGAAGAGGGGGTTACCCAAATCGCCCACCAGCACAGGGAACAGGCCTACCTGCAAGTCAACGCCATGCTCGACAGCGACCAATACAAACACTTCAAAGATAATTTTCCTATATGGATCGACGGTAAGGAGTGGGAACAGGCGGAATTGAAGACTAAACACCGAAACAACTTATCAACCAACATTGTCCCCTTTTCCCGTAAGTTGCTGGACAGCCTTGAACGAGGTGTATTGGAAGCCGGCAGTCATGTGAATAAGGAATCAGCGCACGAAATGCATAAGCTGCGCATCGAATGCAAAAAACTACGTTATGCAGCCGAATTCTTCATTCCGGTCCTGAAGGGGTTGGATGACTTTATACGCCACATGAAAAGATTGCAGGATCTGCTGGGCATCTTGAACGATGTATCGGTCATGAAGCATCTTCTGGATATCATGATGGAAAATGAAGACAACCATGAAATCCTGGAGTATGCCGGAGGCCTGGTCGGCTGGCGTACGCGTCAATATTATGAAATGCTGGATACCTTTGATGAGCGTTGGGATGAGTTCATCAATGCAAAGCAACCCTGGTGGAGAAAACATCCCTGATAGTTAGTGGATCTCTGCTGAAAATTCACTCTGATCGGCAGCAAGGTATTCAGATACGGTTCTGCGCTGTTTTTTAGACTTGTTTTTGGTATTGATGAACAGAATATCGGTATTCCCGTCTGCACACGACCGAATCACGGTTGCACCCAATCCTTTACGCCTCACCATGGTGTCATTACCGATCATTCTTACATCCGGAAGCCACTTACTGAACTCATAGTCAATCTGCACACCTGAACGTTGCGGCCTGTGTCCGTGGATCACGACTTCTATTTTCAATGTCTTGAAAAGCATATTTATCGATTTACCGTGCTTCTTATAATACTGCGCTGCATCCTTAACGTCATAGAGTAGATAATTCTTCCGTTTGTTGTCTCGCGCGTAGGCATACAGCTGCATTGCTTCAGGGCTTTTGAAGGCTTTCTCATAGTGGTCCGAATTGAATTGATTCAGATTATTTCCCGTCACCTCACCGTAGTGTTGCAATGTACGCAAAAACTCCAGCGTCGGATAACCATGAATAAAAATAATTCCTCTCTCCAGATGAAACAGATCCAGAGATTCAATGAACAGCTTTAAATCCTCCAAGTGACCCGCTTCAAGACCGATATTCTTGCCGGCCTCGATTTTTTGCCAGATCTCCTGTTCATGATTACCGACAATTATCTTCACTCGCCCTCCTTTCAACTCCGCTTGTCGCCGAATCTGACACCAGAAATCCACAACCGAAGGATCGGGGTTCTTTTTATCCACCAGGTCGCCCGTGTGAAATAGAGTGATACCATTCAGATCGTCTGCCAGCTCTTCCCGGTCATTGAGGAGTGTGGCGTAACCCAATGTATTTTTGACTGAGACAATTTCATTGTCAGTATCGGACAGCACGATGCATCTGAGGTGTTTTTCAACAGGTTGATCAGAAGATTCCGTTTCTTGCTTTTGAATCGGCGCCGTTGATTGTGTCGATGACTCAGTATCTTCTTGTCTCTTTACTGAAGGGGGATTTGGGCGTTTCAACAGGTGCCGTGCTAGACGGAATAATGGTTGAAAAAGGCTGAGCAGGCCTGCCTCCTTTATTCGTTTATTCATCGTTCAGAAGAAATTGGTCAGTTGCAACTCAAATACCGCCCCAGTAGTCAGGTAGTGCACATTGACGTCCAGATCCAATTCTATCTTGATTTTTTTCAAGGCCATACCCTGGCCGCCGGTATAGGCGATCCTGTGGTCCACAATATCTTCGCTTTTATCGAATTTATTGATGCACCACTCGATGATCCTGTTGGGCAAGCTGTCTTCCATATCCTCACCCAAGTATGATTTTTTTGGCTTGGCGACATTCTTACCGTAGCCATTATCAACAACCAACAATACGGTATGCTTCCTTTTCTGATCGAGATAGAGAATGACCTTAAAACCGGGAAATCTGCTTGTATACTTCTGTTGTATATAGGCGGCGTGAGAAAAGCTATCTATCGAATTCTGATAGGCATCCTTGACGATCGAGCTTATTATCTGTTCATCCCCTGCGGTTTCACCGATCTTACCGATCAGTTCATTGTAAACTTCAGGTAATATCACCAGCTCCGAGAGTACATCGTTCTGCTCATGCTTATTGAAGCTGTGCCATTCCGCCATGCGGCTGTCGTTGAAAATCACGGAGAACTGTCCCAGAATGGACAGGTCTGTGAGGCGTGAGCTTTTTTTTGCCAGATAAAGCTTGAAGATATGATTAAGTTCAGCCAGGGTGAGGTCCTTCTTCACTCGATCCTCATCGAGCAGGGAATCTTCCGACTGATAGATGACAGGCCCCTCTTTAAGCGACTTGGCAGCTTTCGAAAAATCACTCTGCCTACTCATGAAACAGACTATGCATATTGAGATAATACCTCGGATTAATCATCGCTATCCCGGAGTTCGTTAAGTACCGGCAACAGCGGTTCGCTGCGATAGCGAATCGGAATCATATGTCCGGCGACGCTGGTGAACAGGCCGATCCAGGGAAGATTACCACTGAACACGACATCGTGATGGTCAATGCCTCCAACGTTGTGCCACAGGGTATCGTGTCGGGTTAATGGGGTATGTCCGACAAAAAGCTCTGCATCCGGTTTCAAGCTGAGTGAACTCCGGAAGCGTTTCACGTCGCCTTTGGTATAACCAGCCAGTCGATTCGGCCTGTAGAGCCGGTTACAGGTCAACTCTTCCATCAGGCTGGGATAGCTGTGTACATTTACCAGCATATCCATTGTCACCTTGCTCTTCGGCGGTGCCGCATGACAGGCCACATAATCTTTCGATACCGCCACATAGGGGAGCAGTTCATAAAAATATTCCATTGCCTTCTTGTAGGCCTCACCGCGAACACGTTTCACCTCCTTTGCCCACAGCAATCCTTGCGGTACGCCATCCTTACCGATCTCTTCAGAAAAACTGTCGTGGTTGCCACGCACATAGAATACCTGCTGAGGAAACCACAACTTGAGTCGAAAGATCAGATCCATGATCAGTAGCGAACTCTCCATTTCCGCCAGTTTGCCGTCCATTTCCGAATGGACCGCATCGCCCAAAAAGACCATCGCCGCCTTTCCGTCACCCATCATTTCGAGAAATTCATTATGACTCAGTATGGTAAGCAGATTGTCCACCTGGGCATGCAGGTCGCCTAGAATGACGGGTATCATCTTTTTTTGGCAGTTCCACCACACCGCCAGGCATTCCCCGCTCGTTTCTCGGGCGCAAAGGCTCTTTTTCCAGAATCTCATTAACAGCCTTGAGATCCGCCAACGCTTCCTCGGGGGGCAGCAGTTGGATGGGGCCGCCGAAGATGCGACGTATCTCCCGGAGATTCGCCAACCGCCTTCTGTTGGCCCTGCTCTTCTCTTTCTCATTCAATAACGGGACCAACCGCGTACCCTTGTCCGCTTCCAGGTCTTTAAACAATAACGCATCGCCGTCATGGATAATCGACAGCTGGCGTTTAGCCAGGTTACGTGGATACTTGAAGATATGTCTCTGCAGTTCGTCCTCATATCCAAGAATGAGGTGATCCCCTTTGCTCAGACGTATAAATCCACTGATCTCCTTGAAATAGTGTTCCGAATTGATCAGCAGGAAACCGGCTTGCTCCTGTAAAACGTCTCCATGCACTGACTGTTCCGCATAGAGCTGGAGCCGAAAATCATTGCCGAATTCGATTTCAATGGGAATGCCTTCATAGGGAACGCGGATACTGCCGCCTTGCAGCAAAAAACTCTCCTGCAGTCGATGCTCCGTGTATTGGGAGGCCTGAGAAAATGCAGATTTCAGCTTGGCGAAGAATCCTTTCCTGGCGTTTTCTGGAACGTTCGCCATTGTATACCTCGTATCAAGCACTGCCAAAAAGCACAGCATACAACTTAGTGCCTGTTAACACTAATCCAATACAGCCTGCTATCCCGTGAGATGTTGACGGGTCCAATTTACTATACCCCCCTGATCCATCGCCCCCGCCTGGCGGGCAACCTCTCTGCCGCCGTGCATCAGCATCAGCGTGGGAATACTGCGGATGCCGAAGCGGGCCCCAAGCTGTTGATCCTCTTCCGTGTTGACCTTGACCAGCCTCACTGCCGGCTCAAGCTGAGCGGCCGCCTGTTCGAAGGCGGGGGCCATCATTTGGCAGGGTCCACACCAGGGAGCCCAGAAATCGATGAGCAGGGGGATGTCGCTTTTCTGTGCGTGGCGTTGGAATCGTGCTTCATCCAATGCCAGGGGTTGACCGGCGAATAGTGACTGATGGCATTTGCCGCATTTCGCCCCATCTCGCAGCCGTTCGGCTGGAACCCGGTTGATGCCATCGCAATGGGGGCAGACGATATGCAGGGCTTCACTCATGATACTGATTCCAATGCTCTGAATTTTTCCTTTAAATGGGGCGCAACATGCGAGATTTCAAGTCCACCATTTCGATCTGAATTCAGTATAATGCGCCCCTTATGGGCTGACACACAGGAGCATTCACAGTATGGCGGACCAATCCTTTGTCTTTGATGTCACGACAGACCGTTTTCAGCAGTTGGTACTGGAGAACTCCATGCACGTTCCTGTGCTGGTCGATTTCTGGGCCGAGTGGTGTAACCCCTGCAAGACCCTGATGCCTACGCTGGCGAAACTGGCCGATGAATATCAGGGAAAATTCCTGGTGGCGAAGGTCAATACCGAGCAGGAACAGCAGCTGGCCGCCCATTTCCAGGTCCGCAGCATTCCCAGTGTCAAACTGTTCCACCAGGGACAGGTGGTGGATGAGTTCATGGGGGCGCTGCCGGAAGCGGAGATCCGCAGTTTTCTCGACAAGCACATACCCCGTGAGTCCGACGCTCTGTTGGCCCAGGCGGATGCAATGCTGCTTCAGGGGGATGCCGAGGGTGCCGGCACCCTGCTCAAACAGGCCAGTGAGATCGATCCTGAAAGTCCGCGGGTCAAAATTTCCCATGCCCGCTATATGGCCAGCACGGGCAATCTGGATGAAGCCGAGCAGCTACTCAGAGCCCTGCCCATTGAGGAGCGGAACAAGCCGGAAGTGGCCTCCATGCTGGCGCGGATCGAAATCGACCGGGCGACGGCCGACAGCCCGCCAACCGAGGAGCTCGAAAAGCGCCTGCAGGAGAATCCGGCTGACAGCGAGGCCATCCACATGCTGGCGTCCCACAAGGTCATGGAAAACGATTACGAAGGGGCACTGGAGTTGCTCATGACCCTGTTGCAGAAGGATCGCAGTTATGGCGACAATGCCGCCCAGAAAGAGATGCTGCGGATCTTCGAGTTATTGGGCGGACAGGGCGATCTGGTAAAGCGTTACCGCAATAGGATGTTTAACTTCCTGCACTAGGACCTGTTAACACTCATCCTATCCGCCCCAGTCAACCGGCCTCATCGCAGGACCATGATTTGACCGAGCATCCAACTATGCCGGCAAATCCGGACAAGGTCGGGGGCTTTTTGCAATAGAAGAGATGCGAATCGCAGCTGCAGTCGCTGCAGCCGAAACCGTGGACCGGTTCCGTATTGCCCCAGATTGCCAGCGCCTTTGCCCATCGGTGTTCCAGGCGAGTCTGCCTTTGGCTGTACCAGACCGATTCAAGTGCTGCTATCTCACGCAGATAGTCGATATGCCAATGTTTCGGCTTCATTTTCCGGCAATGTCTCGAGACCCGCGCCAGCACACCGCCAGACCCGAATGCACTGCCGATGTAGATATAGCAGCCGGGTCTTATGTCGATGGCACCCCAACGTCCCACCTGCACAACAGTGCCCGTATCTACCTGCAGCACCAGGCCATAGGTCCCGGGTTTTGCGTTCATTCAAATTTACCGGCGTTATTTCCGGTTATGCGTTGGAACAACAAGGATCGGGCATTTTGCCGCATGAAAAACTCCTTCTGTAACACTCCCCATAAGCAGATGATACATGGCGCCTCGCCCATGAGATCCTATGACAACCATTTCCACATCAAGCCTGGAGGCCTCGCGCAGAATGGTTTCAACCGTTGATCCCTGAACAAGAAGTGCAGTTGCGTCAATGCCGTTTTCACGCATACGTTGGGCGATCTCTTGTATCTGTCTATGTTGATCATGGAATTTCTGTGAAAGCGTATCTCGAACCGATTGCGGTCCCGCTTCATAACCAACGAAGTCCGGTTCTGGCTCCGCAACATGCAATAGCCATAGCTTCGCGGACAGTGCAATCGCTAACTCTTCCGCCTTTCCCAATATTTTCACTGTCGATTCAGAAAGATCAACCGCCACCAGGATCTTCATGTATTGCCTCCGTCAGCCAAACTTCCAAGCAGTGTTTGTCATATCCGCACCACTTCTTTATGAAGGCTGATTATGGACATTGTGCTTATTTCTTAACAGTGCTTTTAATACGCTCTCCACTTGATTTTTAAATTTCAATCTATTCCTTTCCCAGCCAATAAAGTCTATAGCATAGCGCGACGTCAAAAACGATGCCCTCTCACTTTTCCACTCAAAGAGATAGTCATCCAATTTCACTGGGATTATGACAGATTCATCAGTTTTATTCCGTCTCCATAGACCTTCCTCTTTCTCTATTGCCTTATCCAGTTCTCTACTTACCCAAATACTCTCCGACAATGATGATTTTGAACAGCACAAGATAATCCTTTCACCAAATCTAATCCCTTCATGCACTCCTTCCAGTATACTTTGACCGCCTATCATCTCATGCTCATCAAACCAACACTTGACACCATAGGATGTGAGCGCGTCATAGAGATTTTTTGCAAACTGATGATCGTAATGTGAATAACTGATAAAACATGACATGTATTCCCGAGGTTTTTCGATACAAGTCGGCATGTACTTTATTAACTCTTGCGGTACACCACACCTCTGCAAAAACTCATGATTGTAACTACCTGATGCCAACATTGTCTTAACAGTTCTATGATCGATAATAGATGGTCCTCCATGACGGCAACTGTTTAACCCAACAGCTCCCGTCAACACAACAGCACCGAGGTTTGTTTGCCAGAGCACTGCATCAGTCAGATCCACATTAATCAAAAAAGCGCCATTAAAATTCGTCTCCGCCAGATTAGCGCCTTTCAATGATGATTGACTCAGATCAGAAAATAAAAAGTTAGCCCCTTGGCAATCAGCTCCGTCAAATATGCATTGATTCAAAATCGAATTGGAAAAGTTACTGTCTTTGAGATTTGCGTTCGCAAAATTCGAATTACTGGCATTCGTTCCTCGAAACTTACAGCCTGACAGGTCATATCCTGCATAATCACCAATAGTTAATTGTGAATATGACAGGTCAGGTATTATATGCCTTTGTTCCAATCTCCATTTGTTCCAGAAGGACTTCCCTTTTTTAAGTATTCCGACATGACTTCTTATTGCCATACTAAATCCTTGGATAAGTCCATCAGCTTATAACTCAATCTGATAATTATATCGCCGTATCCTGCAGGCACTCAGGTTTATAAGTTTTAGGAACCATGTCACTGCTGTCCCGCTAACTTTCAAAGCAAAGCCATCTGATTATTATCAGGTTGGCCCTCGCGGGGTGGGTCACCTCGCAGCAATGCCATCAGATCCCGTTTTTCAAACAAATTAAGCTGTAGTAATCGTAATATTTGTTGCATGCTTTTTTGCAACTTCGACTGGAACTTGAGAAAGGCCAGTAGCAAATAGACACACAATGCAATCCAGATCTGTGTCATAAGCGCATTTTTGCTGGTACCCACAAATGATTTGATTTTCAGGTTTTGTTTGATCCATTTGAAAAACAATTCAACCTGCCACCTTGCCCTGTATATATCGGCAATCGTTTTGGCAGCAAGCTCGAAATTGTTGGTGAGAAACACATAACGCCTTCCGGTCTCCGCATCCCGATAGCCGATACGACGTAATGGTACTGGGCACTTTTTGGCAGTCTGCGCACCTGTAAACTCAATGGTTTGGTCGCTGGTCAATCCCTTACTTTTCAACACTGATCGACGGCTTACCGTACGGTACTTTGCATTGGTCTTCAGGCGAGTGACAAAAAATATCCCTTTTGCTGTCAGTTGGTTATACCAAGCGTAGTCGTTGTAACCCTTATCAACCGCCACGATACTCCCCTTGGGGAATTTCAAGGCACGCCCGACAGTTACATCGTGTGCCTTACCCTCTGTCACCGTCACAAATTCCGGCAAATAGCCCGAGTGGTTCAACCCAACATGCAGTTTTATCGCTCCTTTCGTCGTGCGAAAATCAGCCCAGGGGAAAACAGACAGACATAAATCGATCGTCGAAGCATCCAGCGAATAAAGTGGGTTGCTGAAACGAAAATCATGACCAGGAACCACACCCTGACAGCGATGCAACAGCTTTCCAAACAAAGCTTCATACAGCCCGTATGGCTTACCATCATTGATACGGGATAAATTGGAACGTGACAGTTTTGCACTACCGAGGTGATAAAGACGATGGGCTTGCGCGGACATACTGTCAACGATGTCACGTAAGCTGTTTCGACCTGACAGTTGCGCCATTGCCAGGGTTACGAATTGCGACCAACGTGAGGCTGTTCGGAAAGAACGGCCTGTATGGTGCTGTTTTGCAAGGGTCTCGAATTCATGTCTCGGTATTAGTTTCAGAAGTTGTGAAAACACAGTATTATGGTGACTCAAGGCCTGATTTCCTTTTTGTTTTTCAATGGTTTGTGGTGAACTCATTGTAACAAAACAAACTGGTCTTCAGGCCTTCTTATTCTCTCCTTAACGGGACAGCAGTGGAACCATGTATAACCTTGCTGCTATCTACATTAAAGCTAATTCGATTCACTATCCCATTCAATGACGACTGCCTGCTCACCGGGCTGAACATGTGTCGTATTACAGATACAATGCCCCGGTATTACCGTCAGTTTCCCATCCAAATACACCAGCGGTATATTTCCACGCTCCCAAGGTGGCACTCCCCACTCCTGGAACAGTTTTTTTAGCGATCGGTGACCGTGCCGCCCAGATACCTTGCACCGCTCGCCGCCCCGGCGAAAACGCACTTCAACTTCACCTTGTCGCCAACGTGCCGCTGAAACCCCAGCTTCACCGGGTCGGGCAATCAACCGACCCAGGCCTTCCGGTAGAGCCAATTCGTCACTATCGGACCAGATTAGCGGTTGGCTAGGGATATCTATGTCCAGGGTACGATTGAGGAACAGCCGATCGCGATAGCGGCGCACCTCCCAATTCTCCCAACGAATCAGCGGCAGCGCATCGATACGGCCATGCACCGCTTCCTGCTCGATACGGGCGATCTTCTTAGAACTGGGCAGAGGAGCGCCGACGGCTTTAATCCAATGGCGCAAAAGATTTCCGAGACGAACGGAATTTAATTGCTTCAATGCCGCGATTGAAAGGGTATCGCCGTCTTTTGTGCGGGCCTTGGCCAGGTCTTCCTCCGCCTCTTCTCTCACCAGCATCAATAGTTCACCGCTGAAGCGCGCCGCCCGTGACAGGGTAGTGGCGGCTGCCGGCCAGCGGGAACGGAGTAATGGCATGACCTGGTGGCGAATGAAGTTTCGATCGAAACGCTGATTCCTGTTCGAGGGATCCTCCTGCCAGTTTAGATTGTGATGTCCGGCATACGCCTCCAACGACGCGCGGGAAAATGTCAGCAGCGGCCGTGCCAGCCAGCCGGGGCCGAAGCGGGTCAGGGGCGGCATCGAAGCAAGCCCGGCGGGGCCGCTGCCACGCATCAGTTGTAACAGGAGTGTCTCCGCCTGATCGTCCCGGTGCTGGGCCGTCAGCAACAGGTCCCCCTCCCCCATCTGTTCCGCCATTGCCCGGTAGCGGGCCTCCCTGGCCACTGCCTCCAAACTTTCACCACTGTTCACGTTGAGCGTCAACCGGACGGTCTCCAGAGGGATGTCATAGCCCTGGCACACCCTTTCACAATGGGTTTGCCAGCTATCGGCCTGGCGCTGTAATCCATGGTGCACATGGATTGCATGAAGATCATAGGGGAGCTGGGACCTGAGCTCAGCGAGCAGATTGAGCAGAACGCAGGAATCGAGTCCGCCACTGAGGGCAATATGGCAACAGGATGCGTCCGGCAGTTGCCTGAGTATCTCAAACAGCCGTGCGGCCGTGAGGTTCACAAGACATTCCTATAGTCAGTCTCCGGAAAACTGGCCATACTGCATGAGCCGCTGATAACGGGTGTCGAGCAGTTTGTCGATGGCCATACTGGTGATGTTGTCCATCCCCTCCACCAGTGCATGCTTGAGGTTCTTGGCCATGGTTTCGATGTCGCGATGGGCACCACCCAGGGGTTCCGGCACGATCTCGTCGATCAGCCCCAACTCCTTGAGCCGGTCCGAGGTGATCGCCATGGCTTCGGCGGCCAGAGGCGCCTTTTCCGCACTCTTCCAGAGAATTGAGGCGCATCCCTCGGGGGAGATCACCGAGTAGGTACTGTATTGCAGCATCAGGATGCGGTCGCCGACACCGACCGCCAGTGCGCCACCGGACCCACCCTCCCCGATCACGGTACAGATGATCGGGGTGCGCAGACCCGACATCACTTTGAGATTGCGGGCAATGGCCTCGCTCTGCCCCCGCTCTTCGGCGCCGACTCCGGGATAGGCGCCCGGAGTGTCGATGAAGGTCATGATAGGCAGCTTGAAACGCTCCGCCAGTTCCATCAGACGCAATGCCTTGCGATAACCCTCGGGACGGGGCATGCCAAAGTTACGAAAGAGTTTGTCCTTGGTGTCTCTGCCCTTCTGATGGCCGATCACCATCACCGGACGCCCCTCGAGGCGCGCCACACCACCGACAATGGCATGATCGTCGGCAAAGGCCCGGTCACCGTGCAGTTCATGGAACTCATCGAAGATGCGGTCGATATAGTCGAGCACATAGGGCCGTTGGGGATGACGCGACAGTTGCGAGATATCCCACGGCTTAAGATTGGAGAAGATCGATTCGGTCAACATCTGACACTTGTTCTCCAGCCGGGCGATCTCATCCTGGATGTTGATCTCGTTGTCGGTACCGACCAGGCGGAGCTCTTCGATCTTCGCTTCAAGTTCGGCGATGGGTTGTTCAAATTCTAGAAAATTCAGATCCATGCGCGAAATATACCGGAATCATAATAGTTAGGACAGTCTCAGATTGAGGAAACAGCGGACATTGTCGGCCACAACCAAATACCGCCGCATGACATTATTAGGGCCTGTCAACACCGATCGGATGTACTCTGCTGGGGCAGTTTTTGTGCCCAGCAAGGCAGAATGAGTGTGGTGTGGTTATTCCACATGAGTGAATGATAACGCCGCTGGGTGCAAAAACAGACCACATCCGATCAGTGTTAACAGGCCCTAAATCAATGAACCGCTTGCTGAGCCTGGCGGTAAGCGACCCTTACCGAACCGGGCCCGAAGAACTGTTCAAGGCGACGCAATAGCTCATCGGAGGGAGTGACCTGCCACTCTTTTCCAAGCTGAATGTCGCCACAAGCATCATTTGTCCGGTAGTGCAGCCGTATCCCGGTAGTACCCCCACGGAAGGGGGAGAGTATCTGTTGCAACTGCTCACTGAAGCCGACTACCTGGAGGCCATTTTGTGAGACTCTGACATTCAACAGGCCCGCATAATGTGAGCGTGCCTGCTCAAAGGTCAGCAGATTGTCGGCACGGATGCTGAGTCCGCCGCGGAATTCGTCATAGTTCAGGCTGCCCGAAACCACCAGTATATTATCCGCAGCGATCAGATCCCGATGCTGTTCATAGACTTCGCTGAAGAGGGTACATTCGATACGTCCGCTACGATCGTCCAATACCAGGGTGCCCATGCGACCCCGTTGGGTCTGCCGGTGGCTGGCGCTGACTACCAGACCTGTCACCACCACCGGTACACCGCGACGTCGTTGACCCGGTTCCGGCGTTCCATCGAGGCTGAGATCGCCGATACGGCTGCTGCTGATATGGCTCAGCTCCTCTGTATAGCGGTCGATGGGATGGCCGGTAAGGTAGAGACCGAGGGTCTCTTTTTCACCCTGCAGGCGCTGCTCCTCCTCCCATTCATCCACATCCTTGGGTATCACCTGGGCATGGCTGGCCTCCGCCGGTTGCGGATCTCCCATACCGAAGAGGTCGTTCTGACCCACTGCCTGCATCGCGCTGTGCTGTTCGGCCAGCTTCAACGCCAGCGGCAGCTGCATCATCAGAGTGGCACGATTGGCGCCGAGCCCGTCGAGGGCGCCGGCACGGATCAGCGACTCGATCACCCGCCGGTTGACCTTGCGCAGATCGATGCGGCGACAGAATTCGAAGATATCCTGGTAGGGACCGTTGCTGCTGCGTTCATCGATCACCGCCTCGATGGCTGACTCACCCACCCCCTTGATGGCGCCGAGACCATAGACCACGGTCTTTTTATCGGTAGCGGTAAACTTATACTCCGACAGGTTGACCTGGGGCGCCTCGACCCTGAGCCGCATGCGGCGACACTCTTCGATCAACGGCACCACCTTGTCGGTATTGTCCATGTCAGCGGAACAGACCGCGGCCATGAAGGCGGCTGGATAGTGCGCCTTCAGCCACATGGTCTGGTAGGAGACCAAAGCATAGGCGGCGGAGTGGGATTTATTGAAGCCGTACCCGGCAAACTTCTCCATCAGGTCGAAGATATAGGTGGCGGTCTCCTCCTCGACCCCCCGCTCCACGGCGCCCTTGCGAAAGATCTCACCCTGTTTCGCCATCTCCTCCGGCTTCTTCTTGCCCATCGCCCGGCGCAGCAGATCCGCTCCCCCAAGGGAATAGCCCGCCAGCACCTGGGCGATCTGCATGACCTGCTCCTGATAGAGAATGACGCCGTAGGTCGGTTTCAGGATCGGTTCCAGATCCGGGTGCGGGTAGGAGACCTTGGCCCGGCCATGTTTACGGTTGATGAAGTCGTCCACCATGCCTGATTGCAGGGGGCCCGGGCGAAACAGCGCCACCAGGGCGGTGATATCCTCGAAGCAATCGGGTTGGAGTTTTTTGATCAGCTCCTTCATACCGCGGGATTCCAACTGGAATACGGCTGTGGTCTCGGCACTCTTGAGTAATTTGAAGGAAACCTCGTCATCCATGGCAATGGCATTGATATCGATCGGCTCCCCGCCCTGCCTGGCGCGTTCCCCATTCACCGTTTTCAATGCCCAGTCGACGATGGTCAGGGTGCGCAGACCGAGAAAATCGAATTTCACCAGGCCGACCTTCTCCACATCATCCTTATCGAACTGGGTAACCAGTCCCTCTCCGTTGGCCTCACAATAGAGGGGTGTGAAATCGGTCAACAACCCGGGCGAGATGACCACGCCGCCGGCATGCTTGCCCGCATTCCTGGCGCAACCCTCCAGCTTCTTCGCCATGTCGATGAGTTCATTCACCTCCTCATCGGTGGCGTAGGCCTGTTTCAGATCGTCGCTCTCCACCAGCGCCTTGTCGAGGGTCATGCCGATCTCGAAGGGGATCATCTTCGCCACCCGGTCGGTGAAACCGTAGGGATGGCCCAGCACCCGGCCCACGTCACGCACCACCGCCTTGGCCGCCATCGAACCGTAGGTAATGATTTGGGATACCGAATCGCGTCCGTAGCGTTGGGCCACGTAATCGATCACCTGATCGCGTTTATCCATGCAGAAATCGACATCGAAATCGGGCATGGAGACACGCTCCGGATTGAGAAAGCGCTCGAACAGCAGCTCGTGCTCGATGGGATCGAGATCGGTGATCTTCAGGGCATAGGCGACCAGCGAACCCGCACCCGAGCCACGACCGGGGCCCACCGGAATGTCATTGTCTTTGGCCCAGCGGATAAAATCGGCAACGATAAGAAAGTAGCCGGGAAAACCCATCGTGTTGATGACATCCAGCTCCACCTGCAGACGATCGTCGTAGATCTTTCTCTGTTGCGGAAAGTCGGCGCACCCGGTATCGAAGGTGGAGCGCAGCCGCCACTCCAGCCCCTTGCGGGATTCGGCCGCCAGAAACTCCTCGATGGTCATCCCCTCGGGAATGGGAAAATCGGGAAGATAGTTTTCACCCAGTGTCAGTTCGATGGTGCAGCGTTTAGCGATTTCCACCGTATTCCGCAGGGCCTCCGGGATATCGGAAAACAGCTCAACCATCTCTTCCGGGGTGCGTAGATATTGCTGCTGGCTGTAATTTCTCGGCCGTCTCGGATCGTCGAGGGTGCGGCCTTCATGAATACAGACCCGCACCTCGTGGGCATCGAAATCCTCTGCTTGCAGGAAATGCACATCATTGGTGGCCACCACGGGAACACCGCAATCGGCTGCCAGGACGACACTGTCATGCAGGCAACGCTCCTCGTCGGCACGGCCTGTGCGATGCAGCTCCAGATAATAGCGGTCACCGAACAGCTCCAACCATTGACTGAGCAGCCGCTCCGCCTCTGCCTGGTTGCCGGCCAGCAGGGCACGGCCCACATCCCCCTGACGACCCGCGGAGAGGGCTATCAGCCCATCCGTGTTGCCATTCAGCCATTCCCGCTCCATCAATGGACGCCCAAGGTGCTGGCCCTCGCGGTAGCTGCGTGATACCAGACGCGTCAGATTCTTGTAGCCCGCCTGGTTCTGCACCAACAACACCAGACGGAAGGGTGTATTGATGTCCTCGGGATTGCGAATCCAGGCGTCGACACCGGCAATCGGTTTGACCCCGGCGGCCAGGGCGGCCTGATAAAAACGAACAAGAGCGAAGAGGTTTGACTGATCGGTCAGGGCTACTGCCGGCATACCCGTCTCGGCCACCTGTCTGACCAGGGGTTTGACACGCACCAGGCCGTCTACCAGAGAGTACTCGGAGTGAACGCGAAGATGAACAAAGGGGACTTCCATAGTTGCCTATTCTACCCCGAAACGGTCTCAGGTCATGAGCCTCTTGACCGGCCCGAACGAACGCCGGTGAATGGGGGTGATACCGAGGGCCAGCAGGCCTTCCAGGTGCTGCTTGGTTGGATAGCCTTTGTGGCGGGCGAGACCATAACCGGGATAGCGGCGGTCCAATTCCACCATCTCCCGATCCCGCGCCACCTTGGCAATGATCGATGCCGCGCTGATCGCCTCGACAAGGGCGTCCCCACCGATCACCGTATCCACCCTGCATGCCAGTCGCGGAGCATGCTTGCCATCCACCATAGCCAGACCGGGCATACTTGGAAGCCCCTCGACAGCCCGTTTCATGGCCAACAGGCTTGCCTGCAGGATATTGATCCGATCGATCTCCTCCACTTCAGCCCGTCCCAAACACCAGCTGTGGGCCTGTTCCTTGATCAATTGGGAGAGTTGTTGCCGGCGTTTTTCACTCAGCTTCTTGGAATCGGCCAGTCCCTCGATGGGTCGCTCCGGATGAAGAATCACTGCAGCCGCGACAACCGGTCCCGCCAGGGGCCCTCTCCCTACCTCATCAACACCCGCAACCAGGTCAAACGCTTTAGACATGCTCCGACTCGCTGAATATAGAGTTACAAACCAAGGCTCAATTTCATTGTGTAGACAGGAATCGATCGGACGTTTACTTCATTCGGATGTCGACGCCATTATCTCCAATCTAAGTTGTTTCCTATCGACCTTGCCATTGGGATTCGTCGGCAGCATGGTACGCAATATAACTTCGGCCGGCATCATGTAGTTCGCCAATCGCTGCTTACAGTTATCGAGTAGTTGTTTTTCCGTCACTTCCGAACCGTTTTTGAGGATTGCTACCAGAACGATCGATTGGCCCATAGTTGTGTGGGGTATGCCCAATGCAACCGCTTCAGATACCAGACCGGTGCGGTAGAATACCTCTTCGATCTCATTCGGGCTAACCCGGTAACCCATCGTTTTGATCAATTCATCATCTCTTCGTAAGAAATAGAGATAGCCTTCGCCGTCCATCTTGACGATGTCCCCCGACCAGACTGCCAGCTCGTCGCCGGGTAAGCCATCAAACCGATTGGGAATAGGTCGAAAACGCTGCCGGGTAGCCTCGACATCATTCCAGTAGCCCATGGCCACCAGCGATCCCCGATGCACCAGTTCGCCGGGTTCATCCACGGCGCAGGGGGTACCGTCACTTCTCAACACCAGTACTTCGGCATTCGGAATGGCTTTGCCGATTGAAGTGGGTCTTTTATCTATTTGATCCGGTGCCAGGTAGGTCGATCGAAACGCTTCTGTGAGGCCATACATGAGAAAGATCTCAGTATTGGGCAGTACCTGACGTAACAGCTCTGTGGTCTCAACCGGCACCACGCCACCGGAGCTGGTGATATAACGCAGGCTCGATGCGACCTCAGTCGGCCAGGGCAGCTCGACCAACAGATTCCATAACGGGGGCACCGCCGCCAACCCGGTAATCTTTTCCTGGGCAAGGGTGTTGAGTACCTCCATAGGCAGCAGGTAGTTGATCAATATGACAGTGGCACCGACCAGAAATGCGGTTGTCAACTGGCTCATACCATAGTCGAAGCTGAGAGGTAGTACGGCCAGGATCCTGTCTGATGAGGTATTTTTCAGGTATTGGGCGACACTTTTTGCACCGGTCACCATATTACGATGGGAGAGGATCACACCCTTCGGATCACCGGTACTGCCTGACGTATAGATGAGTGAAACAATATCCGAATCGATCACGCGATGGCCGTGAGGAGTGACAGGATTGGCGATCAGCTCATCCCAGGCAAGCAAACGCTGGGCGTGCAATCCCTCTTCTTCGCTGGCCACTCCATCGATCAGGATCACGCTCTGCAGATCGACGCAATAACCGAGAGCCGTATTCAAGGCCCTGCATTTGCCCTGTACAGTAATCAGAACCTTGGCATCGCAATCCAACAGAATGTGCGATACCTGATGCGACTTTAGGGTTGGATTGATCGGTACGAACACAGCACCGGCTGCGGCTGCCGCGAAGATAGCGATGACATTCTCCAGACATTTCGGCAGATAGATCGCAATGCGATCCTGTTTCTCAATACCGATGTCGACCAATGCCCGTGATAAGCAGCCGACCTGTTGCGCCAGTTCGGCATAGGTCAGCGAGGTTGATTTGTACTTTATGGCCGTCTTTGACGGAGTGCGGGTGGCCGATTCGAAGATCAGATCATGGAGTAGTACAGCCATCGCTAACTATCGTTATCCCTGCACTGAAAATTGATGCGTTCTATATGATTTTCCGGATGTGACAATAAGAGCAAAAAAACCTCTCCCTGTCTAATCAATTGGTGAGTGATGCCCGTATTGACAGATCCTAACTATCTGCCAGCATCTCCAGAACTGCATTGGCGGCGGCTTGAGCGGCGTTTTGGCGTAATTTCTCGTGCACCTCCGTATAGGCCTTTGTTATCTGCCCACACTTTGTCGGGTTATCGAGAAAATCCAGCAAGGCCCTGCCCATGGAATCAGGTTTACACGCCTCCTGGATAAACTCAGGCGCGTAGGGTTTATCCGCAAGCAGATTTGCCAAGGCCACGTGAGGCGTTTTTAATAGGTTAAAGCGACGAATCAACCAAACCGTGAGGGGTGAAAGCCGGTAGGCCACCACCATCGGACGCTTCAACAGCATGGTCTCGAGGGTAGCCGTACCCGATGCGGTCAACACTACATCCGCAGAACGGATCGCCTCTCTGGGCCTGCCGTTCAACAACATAATCGGCAGTTCCGGTGCGGTCGATTCTATCTGTTCCTGAAAAAGCTGTTTGACCTTCTGATCCACCATGGGCGCGATAAACTGCAGACCCGGCTTATGTTGTTGCAGCCACAACGCTGTCTGTATAAATAACGGGCCCAGCCTGCTTACCTCGCTCATGCGGCTTCCGGGTAATAGCGCTACGACAGGCTTTTCCCTATCAACACCCAGTCCATCCCGAATCACTCCGGGGTCGGCGGGTTGCAGCGGGATCTGATCCGCCAGTGGGTGTCCCACATAAACCGCCGGCACATTGTGTCGCAACAAGAAATCGACCTCGAAATCAAAGATGCAGAGCATCAGGTCAACCGCCTTTTGCAACCTCTTCACTCTTCCCTGACGCCACGCCCAAACCGTAGGGCTGACAAAATGCGCCGTCGGGATGCCGGCCGCTTTGAGTTGCGCCTCCAGTGCCAGGTTGAAATCGGGGGCATCGACACCCAATACCAGATCGGGTGGATCGTCAAGAAAATGGGCCAGCAGTTTTCTACGGCTGCGCAGCAATCCCGGCAGATGAGCGATCACCTCGACGAACCCCATCACCGGATCCATCTTGGCAAGGGAGCGGCATCCCGCAGCCTCCATCAACGGTCCCGTCATGCCCTCAAACTCGATATCTGCCCGTTGGGCATGCAGGGCATCGATCAATGCCGCTGCCAGCTGATCGCCTGATACTTCATTGGCCAGGAGACCGATCCTCGGCGGGCGCTGTTGTTGCGTGTTCTGCATAGACGGGGAGAGAGACATTCGCGTTCTACTGGTGTATCCCCTGTGCCGGGGTAGGAGGGCCTAACGTAAAATACCCCGGCCCTTATGTTTGAGAAATTCGGAAAGAACTTCAAGCTCAGGGGTGTCATTCAACATCCGGTCGATTCCCTCCCGAGCCTCTTCCAAACGCTTTTTGGAAAAGTAGAGCAGTTTGTAGGCCCGCTTGATCTGCTGAATAGTCTCATCACTGAATCCGCGGCGGCTCAATCCCTCCCGGTTGATACCATGTGGTTTCGCCGGCTGTCCCGATGCCATCACATAGGGTGGCAGATCCATGCTGATAGCCGACCCCATCCCGGAGAAGCTGTGTGCGCCCACCCGGCAGAATTGGTGCACTTTCGTGAAGCCACCCAGGATGGCGTGCCTCCCGACCTTCACATGGCCGCCCAGGGATGCAGCATTGGCCATGATGATATGGTCCTCCAGCAGACAATCGTGGGCGACATGGATATAGGCCATCAGCAGATTGTCATTGCCGATCCGTGTCACCCCCTGGTCCTGCACGGTACCGCGATGCAGGGTGGCGAATTCACGGATAACGTTGCGGTCGCCGATCTCCAGGATGGTCGGCTCGCCGGCATATTTCATATCCTGGGGATTCTCCCCAACCGAGGCGAACTGGTAGATCCTGTTGTCCCGGCCAATTTGGGTCGGCCCTTTGATCACCACATGGGGGCCGACTTCGGTACCTGCTGCAATCTTAACCCCGGCGCCAATGATGGAGAAGGGACCGATACTGACCCCTTCATCGAGCTCGGCATCGGGATCGATAACTGCGCGTGGATCGATCAGCTGCCTATCTCCCGTGCCGTACACATGATATCCGCCGTCGCTACGGTTTTATCCTCGACTTTCGCGGAGCAGTTGAAAAAGCCGATGCCTCGCTTCATCTTGGTCTGAACGACTTCGATGATCAGCTGATCACCAGGCTCCACCTGATGCTTGAAACGGGCCTTATCGATGCCGACGAAAAGATAGATGGTCGTCTCATCGACCGTTTCCGGATTGGACTCCATCGCCAACAGACCGGTCGCCTGCGCCATCGCTTCGACAATCAGGACACCCGGCATCACCGGTTGAATGGGAAAGTGACCGTTGAAAAAGGGTTCATTGTAGGTGACATTTTTCAACGCCAGGAGGCGTGCATCCTTTTCATATTCAAGAACCCGATCGATTAGCAGGAAAGGATAGCGATGCGGCAGCAGGCTCAGCACCTTATTGATATCCATTGCGATCAAACTGTCCTCCAGTTACTCATGCCATTCATTTCAACAGCTCTTTATTGATTGTTCAGGTTTTTTTTCAGAAATTGTATCTCTTTAGCCATCGACTCCAGATTTCGCAGCCGGGCAATCACACGTTTCCAGGCGCCATTTTTCATGGCGGGTAGGTTACCGCTGTAGTACCCCGCCTCGGTGAATGAGCGGGTAACCAGGGTGGCCGCCGAAAAGTGCACATTATCACCTATCGTCAAATGCCCCACCAGACCTGTTTGACCACCGATGGTGCAATGGCCTCCAATCTTTGTTGATCCAGCTACCGCCGAGCAACCGGCCATCGCCGTATTCCGGCCTATTTCCACGTTGTGCGCAATCTGAATGAGATTATCCAGCTTAACCCCGTCATGCAGGATCGTATCTTCCAGCGCACCACGGTCGATGGTGGTGTTGGCGCCGATTTCCACATCGTCCCCAACCCGTACCCTACCGAGTTGCGGTACTTTGACCCAATGCCCTCCGTCATTTGCCAGGCCGAAGCCGTCCGCACCCAGCACCGCCCCTGGATGAATCAGGCAACGCTGACCCAGGCGGGTGTCGTGACACAGGGTCACATTCGCCACCAACCGGCTGTCCGCGCCGATCCGGCAATTGTCCTCGACCACACAACCCGGACCTATACAGACACCAGATTCAACCGTCACACCTTCCCCAACCACAACGCAGGGCCCGATCCAGGCACTGCTGTCGATCGATGATGAGCGACCCACAACCGCAGTAGCATCGATACCGGGCGTAACGGCTTTGCCGGGAAACAGTTTTGTTGCCACCCTGGCATAGGCAAGATAGGGGTTGTCGGAGACCAACGCTGAAGTCGGGCAATCGGCGGCATCCTTTTCGTATAGGATCACCGCCGAGGCCTGTGTTGCCGAAAGGTATCTTCGATAGGAGGGATTACTGAGAAAACTGATCTCTCCGGGTTGTGCGCTCTGCAGCGTCCCAACCCCTCTGATGATCGTTTCCGGATCACCCAGCAGCTTCGCCCCAACGGCATCCGCCAGGTCCCCGAGACTGGATCCAGATGATCTTGATACCACCTTATTCAGCTTTTAACTGACGCAGTTTTTCCAATACCTTATCTGAGATATCGATCTTTTTACTGAAATAGACGACACCATCTGAAACGATAAGGTCTATCTTCTCACTCTTACCCACTTCCCGGATCACTTCGCGCACCTGCTGGCGGAGTTTCTTGAACTCCTCGTTCTGGCGCAGGTTGAGGTCCTCACGAAACTCGGTCTGGGCGTTTTTCAACTTGCGGCTGCGGCTGAGAATATCCCGCTCCAGCCGTTTGACCTCGGACTCGCTCATCACCGAGCCGTCCCGCTGCAGCTTCTCTTCGAGCTGTTTCAGCTGCTTCTGGGAGGCGAGCAGGTCTTTCTCCCGTCGGGAAAACTCGATCTGCAACCGCTCCCTGGCTGATTTGTATTGCGGCGACTCCTCGAAGACTTTTGTGGCGTTCACGAAGCCGATACGATACTCCTCGGCTAAAGCACTGCCGGTCACGAAATACCCAAGGGTCAAAGCGAGTAATATATGTCTTAGCGAATTCACCCATTCACTCCCTAACTGTTTAGAAACCACTACCAATCCTGAATTGAAGGTTCTTGATATCATCACCCTCTTCCTCTTTGATCGGATACCCCCAGCTGAAAGAGAGGGCTCCTACTGGCGAGAACCAGGATAACATCAGACCGGTGGAAGCCCTAAACAGGTCCCACTCGACCTTCTCATCTCCAGCCAGATCGAATACGTTGCCGACATCGATAAAGAAACCGGCACGCACCGTGTCCTTAAAGTCATCGCCAAAGGCGGGAAAGAGTAACTCCATCTGACCCACGATTCTAGCATTTGCTCCCAAAGCATCATCCCGGGAGTCCTGCGGTCCCAGGGTATTCTCCTCAAATCCCCTGACCGAACCGATACCGCCGGCGTAGAAATTACGGAAAAACGGCAGTTCGTCATCCTCCCCGTAACCATCGCCATACCCCAGCTCCCCGTTCAGCTTCAAGGTCAGAGAGTTGGTAAGCTGGAAATAGTGGGCATTTGAGTATCTGACGCGGTAGTACTGCAGATCACTGCCGGGGGTGTTGGTCTCGATGGTGAAAACCTGACGATTACCTCGATTGGGAAATATGGCGCGATCCCTGGTATCGTGAATCCAGCTGCCCACCAATTCGAAATCGCTGAACTTATCTCCGTTGGTTTCTATGAAATCCTTGATCTCTTCGGAAGGGGAAGAGCCAAGAAAAAAGGTCGTATGCTCGTAGGCCAGACTGAATCTAAAGCGATCGTATTCCGTCAGGGGTATGCCGTAATGGACCCCGAGACGCCCCACGTCGGTGGAATAGCTGGAGATATTCAGTTCTGAGAAATCGGTTTCCCGGTAACTCAGCTCATAACCCTGACTTACACCGTCGATGGTGTAGTAGGGATTGGTGTAGGACAAGGAGAGCTTTTTGGTTGCATCACTGGTATCGAAGCCGGCGCTGAAGCGGTTCCCCGTACCGAGAAAATTGTTTTCACTGATGCTGGCATTGAAGATCACACCCTGGGTCTGGGTAAATCCGACACCGGCACTGAACTGCCCGGATGCAGCCTCGGTCACGGCAAGGTTCACATCCAGCTGATCCGTTGAGCCCGGTACTGCAGGGGTCTCCATATTCACTTCACTGAAAAAGCCCAAACGCTGCAGGCGTTCCCTTGAGAGCCGGGTCTTCTCACCGGAAAACCAGGCTGATTCCATCTGTCTCAACTCCCGACGCAACACCTCATCACGGGTGTTGGTATTACCCGATACATTGATATAGCGGACATAGACCCTTTTTCCCGGATCGACGAAAAATGTGATTGCCACCTGCATCTTTTCACGATCAATATCGGGAATGGTGTTGACGTTGGCAAAGGCATATCCCACATCGGAATAGTGCCGGTTCAGCCTGTCTGCGCTGGCTGTCAATTTTTTACGGGAGAAGACAGCCCCCCGTTTGAGGTGGATTAGAGGAAACAGCTCCTCCGGATTGAGTTCCAGGTCTCCGGCCAACTTGATATCGCTGAGGGTGAAGACATCACCCTCGTCGATCACCACGGTAATGTAGATATCCTTCTTGTCCGGTGTTATGGATACCTGGGTGGACTCGATCTTGAAATCGATATAACCCCGATCAAGATAGAATGAGCGCAATGTCTCCAGGTCGCCTGAGAGCGCCTGCTTGGAATATTTGTCGCGGCTGGAGAAGATGGCGTACCAGGACGGCACGCCCAATTCGAACTTATCCAACAACTCGTCGTCATCATAGGCCCGATTGCCGATAATGTTTATATGCTTGATCCTGGCGGTCAGGCCCTCTGATATCTCGATATCCAGACCCACACGGTTTCTCTCCAACGGAGTCACTTTTGATTGGATCTTGATCCCATATTTACCCCGCGCGAAATATTGCCGGTTGAGCTCCTGCTCGACCTTTTCCAGTAATGCCCGCTTAAAAACCCGGCCCTCGGCAAGACTGATATCCTTTAATCCAGCCATCAACGGCTCTGTATCCAACTCCTTGTTTCCAGTGATATTTATCTCTGCGATAGCAGGTCTTTCACGGACGAACACAATCAGGACACTCCCATCCTGTTCGAGCCTTATATCCTTGAAAAAACCCGTTTTGTAGAGTGTGCGGATAATATGGGAAGAATTGCCTGCATCGACCTCATCCCCGGTCTTTATTGGCAGGTAATTGAATACCGTGCCGGCTGAGATCCGTTGCAGACCCTCTACCCGTATGTCCTCGACCACGAAGGCGGTGACCTGCTGGGAAAATAGCAGTCCACCCATCAGAGCCATGAGGATCAAAGTCCGGGAAAATAGAGACATTATCTATATCTACAACAGTGTTTTTTCATATTATCCGTTCTGCGTGATTCATGCTCAGAACGACTACGGCGGCGAAACAGCGCGTTAGTATAAGTGATCTTAATTGATCAGGATACTGAAAGCCTTTATGTGGCTGTACAGCCCAAACTCTCCGATAATGGCAGACATCTACCCAAGGAACCGGTTTATGTCGACATAGAAGGCGAGACTCATAATCGCCAATAGGATCAATAATCCGATTTTTTGGCCTTGTTCCATAAATCGATCCGACAATGGCCGGCCTTTAATCCCTTCCATCAGGAAGAAAAACAGATGCCCGCCATCCAGAACGGGAATCGGCAACAGGTTCAGCACGCCCAGACTGACACTCACCACCGCGAGGAATTTGAGAAAATAGCTGACACCGTAACTTGCTGATTTACCAGCATAATCCGCAATTGATATCGGACCGCTGAGGTTCTTTACTGAAACCTCGCCGATGATCATCTTACCCAGCATCCGTAACATCAACAGAGACAGGTCCCAGGTCTTATAGAGAGATTGGCCTATTGCGTCGATCGGTCCATATCTGACAACAGCCCGGTAGTCTTCCATCAAATCATCGGGCACATCCACACTCGCGCCAATACGACCGTAGCTCTCCCCATCCCCCTCGATCATCAAAGGGGTGATGCTCAATGTAATATAATCCCCATTGCGGTCGACCTCCAGATCGAGGTTCTGGCCCGGTCGCTTGCGTACATAATTGACCCAATCACTCCAATCCACCAGATCGACACCGTCGACAGTGACGATACGGTCTCCGGGTTTCAGGCCGGCCAATGCAGCCGGTTCTCCATCCAGCACCTCACCGATGACAGGTGGCAGAGTGGGTCGATCGGGAGTGAGTCCGAGATTCTGCAGCAGCAAACCATCCTCTGCCAGCCCGGAGAAACCATCACTTGCCACTCGATAGATGTGCTCCACACCCGTCTGACTACGCACTCTGACGGCAAGGTTGGTAGTGTCGAGCGCTTCTGACAACATCACATAGACAACGCTCTCCCAGGTCGGTGTGGGTTGATCCGCCACCGCCACTATCTCGTCACCTCGGGTAAATCCTGCCTGTTCTGCGATCGAGCCGCCCTCAACCTCACCCACTATGGGTTTGAGGCCCGTATCGCCGGTGACGAAAATGAGCCAGAACGCCAGGATGGCAAAGAGGAAATTGAACAGCGGGCCCGCCACAACAATGGCGCTGCGCACACCCAATGACTGGCGGTTAAACGCACGATGCTGCTCCTCTACCTCCACCGGCGCCTCGCGTTCATCCAGCATCTTCACATAACCGCCCAGGGGAATGGCGGCAATCACATATTCGGTGCCATCAGCCGCACTGGTGCGTCGCCACAGGGCTCGGCCGAAACCGATCGAGAATCGTAACACCTTGATACCCAATTTTCGCGCAACCCAGAAGTGGCCGAACTCATGCACTGCAATCAGGATTGCCAGGGCAACGATAAATGAAACGAGGGTGAAGAGTAGTGAGTCCATTGAAAAATGATTAGCCTATACCGCTGGTTATGACCCTGTTATGTACGACTTGTTCCGCGATGGCACGCCCTTGCCTGTCGATATCGAGCAAAGCGCCTAGATCCTCGGCATTTTCAACCGGCATCTGCTGTAAGGTCTCGTCAACCACCGAGGCAATATCGGTAAAACCCAAACGCTCTGTTAAAAAAGCCTCTACCGCCACCTCATTCGCCGCATTCAGGATCACACTCGCCGTGCCGCCCGCCTGAATTGCCTGATAGGCAAGTTTCAGGCAAGGGTATCGCTGCAGATCGGGCTGATTAAAGTCTAACCGCGCAACCTGGAACAGATCGAGGCTGTCGACACCCGATTCGATTCGCTGAGGCCATGCCAGGGCATGTGCGATCGGCGTTCGCATATCGGGATTGCCTAGCTGAGCGAGTACTGAACCATCGACGTACTCAACCATGGAGTGGATGATACTTTGTGGATGCAGAACTACCTGAATCTCTTCTGCATCGGCACCGAACAGCCAATGTGCCTCTATAACCTCCAAGCCCTTGTTCATCATGGTTGCGGAATCAACCGAGATTTTCCGTCCCATATCCCAGTTCGGATGGGCACAGGCCTGTGCCGGCGTGACGCTTGCCAATTGCTCAATCGGCATGGTACGAAAAGGCCCGCCAGAGGCAGTCAGCAGGATGCGTTTTACCCCGCCTGTGGTCAACTTCCCTTCAACTCCGGGCGGCAGGCATTGAAAAACCGCGTTATGTTCACTATCGATCGGCAATATCTCTGCGCCATGGGCCGCCACTTCCGCCATAAACAGACTACCCGCGACCACCAGCGCCTCTTTATTCGCTAACAATAAACGCTTTCCAGCGCGCACCGCTGCCAGTGCAGGCAACAGCCCTGCCGCACCAACGATAGCTGCCATTACGATTTCGGCATCGGGTATAGCGGCTGCTATCTCCAGCCCCCGCAATCCGGATAAGACTTCAGTTGATATACCTTTTTGACTTAAGCCTTTAGCCAACAGGTTTGCGGATTCCGTATCTGCCATCACCGCTATTTTGGGCTTGAAACGTTCACACTGATACAGCATGCCCTCCACGTCGCTTTTGGCCGTCAGGGCAACGATATGATATTTCTCGGAATGCCTGGCAACCACATCCAGGGTACTCACCCCTATTGAGCCGGTGGATCCAAGTACGGTTAAACCCTTCATCACGCCTCTCCCAGAAGGATTAATCCAAACAGAAAAACAGGGGCTGCTGCTGTAAGGCTGTCTATCCGGTCCAACATGCCGCCATGGCCGGGTAGCAGTTGTCCACTGTCCTTGACACCCTGTAGACGTTTTGTCAGGCTTTCAAAAAGATCCCCCACCACTGACGCAAGCATGGTGATCAGACAGAGTAAAACGATCAACAGGGATTGGCCCAAACCACCATCCAACCAAAAAGAGAGTAAAACCGCCCAAAGCAAGGCGCTCGCCATAGCACCATAGACACCTTCACGGGTTTTTCCCGGACTCACCTGGGGGGCAAGCTTATGTTTCCCCCAACGGTGCCCGGCAAAATAGGCGCCTATATCCACGCTCCAAATCAGAATCAGCACAAACAGCAGAAGTCCTGGACCGGTGGTGGGTATACGATGTATCGAGACTAACGCCACCCCGGCAGGTAGCAGTACGATAAAACCTTCAATTGCCCGCTTCAGTAACCCGTCGGAGTGTTGCTGGCCGGCGTGATAGCGAGTCAAGCGCCACACGACGAGTAACCACCACGCCACGGAAAACAACATCACTCCCGGTACCCATGCCGACGGTAGTAGATAATAGAGTGCAACCAGGCAGAGAACCAGCGAACCTGAATAGACTATCTGCAGGAATGAGGTTTCAATGCCGCTCAGCCGGGCCCACTCCCAGCCTCCGACTGAAACCACCAAGGCGACGATCAGCGCCCAGTAATGGTTTGGCAGCAGTAATACCGCTGCGACGACCAATGGCGCAAGAATTAGTGCGGTGATAACGCGCTGTTTCAGCATGGGCGATTGAACGGCATTTTGCTTGTTAGTTGCCAGTAGACTGCACCCCATGTAGACCTGGTGTCAAACTGGCTACCGACATTTGACCGATACCTCATATCGAAGGCCTTAGGGCCTGTTAACACTAATCCAATCGGCCCTAAGAGGCCTCCGCGGTCTGATCCCGGACCTGATCGCCGGTGCGGCCGAAGCGTCGCTGTCGGCGTGAAAAATCGTGCAGCGCCTCATCCAGGGCTTTCCGGTTGAAATCAGGCCAAAGCAGGTCGGTGAAATAGAGTTCCGTATAGGCACATTGCCACAATAGAAAATTGCTGATCCGCTGTTCACCGCCGGTACGGATAAACAGGTCCGGTTCGGGTAGATTGGTAATACAGAGATGTCGGGAAAAACGCTCCTCATCGATCTGATCTGGCGCTATTTCTCCACGCTGTACCTGTTCAGCCAGCCGTTTTGCAGCCTGTGTTATGTCCCAGCGACCACCGTAGTTGGCTGCCACCTGTAACAACAGGCCCTGATTGGATGCGGTCTGCTGTTCAGCCTCGTCAATCTGTGCCTGCAGATTGGTGGCGAAGGCGCTACGATCACCGATCACTTTGAGCTTAACATGATTCCGATCGAGACGACGAACCTCTTTCTTCAGCGACCTTAAAAAAAGATCCATGATGAGGTTGACCTCCTTCTGAGGCCGCTGCCAGTTTTCACTGCTGAAGGCAAACAGAGTAAGTACCGGAATCTGCAGTTCGACACAGGCCTCAACCACCCCACGAACCGCTTCCACCCCTGCAGGATGTCCGGCATAGCGCGGAAGGCCGCGCTTCTTAGCCCAACGACCGTTACCATCCATGATTATCGCGATATGCCTCGGTAGTCGTTTTTCGACAGGTACAGATTCCTTTGTCGTGCCGTTAGTCATTACCCTAGAATCCCCGGTTGAGTGTTACTACCGGCGTATCGCCGTGGATAGCCGCACAGCGGCTCGTTGAATAAGGTTTTGTGAAGGTTGGGATTGGTAAATACTGTCCTGTGCGCATTGAAATCATGAACATTGATTCAGTATAGGTGGAATTCACCTGTTGGACGAACCAGAATTTAGGACCTTAAACAGAATTATTGCCAAAAAAACCGTTGCACAGGTTCCGGCTAAATTTCCATGAGGTCTTTCTCTTTCTCAGCCAACAGCTCGTCAACCTGTCCGATATGCTGATCTGTCAAGCCCTGGATTACATCCTGACCCCGTCGCTCGTCATCTTCGGAAATCATCTTCTCCTTCACCAAATCCTTAAGATCATGGTTGGCATCACGACGGATGTTCCGAATCGCCACTTTGGCACCCTCGGCCTCATGGCGTACAACACGTATCAGGTCTTTGCGCCGTTCTTCGGTCAAGGGGGGCATAGGTACCCGAATGACAGTGCCGGCACTCATGGGATTGAGGCCTAAATCGGAAGTAAGAATCGCCTTCTCAACAACAGCCACCATGCTCTTTTCCCAAGGAACAACAGTCAATGTTCGCGCATCCTCGACATTGATATTGGCGACCTGGCTGATTGGAACGTCTGAGCCGTAATAATCTACACGAATGTGGTCCAACAGACTGGGATGAGCCCTTCCTGTGCGCACTTTGGCTAATTCATGCACCAAAGACTCAACACTCTTGCCCATACGGGTATTAGCATCTTTCTTAATGTCGTCTATCATGTCAGCCGCCTTTTACCACTAGTGAACCGATCTCTTCTCCCTGCATCAAGCGCATGAGAGCACCTGGATCATTAATATTCATGATGCGAAGTGGCACCTCATTATCCCGGCAGAGGACGATTGCCGTCGCATCCATCACCTGCAGGTTTTCCGTCAATGCCCGATCATAAGTCAATTGGGGATAAAAGACAGCTTGTGGATCCTTTACCGGATCAGCCGAATAGACGCCATTGACCTTGGTCGCTTTGATCATCAGGTCGGCTTTTATCTCCACAGCACGGAGACTGGCTGCCGAATCGGTCGTAAAATAGGGATTGCCTGTACCGGCCGCCAGAATCGCCACCTTACCTTCATCCAGTGCACACCGCGCACCTCTCGCAGTAAAGGTCTCACAAACATCAGGCATCTGCAGCGCAGAAAACACTACAGCATCGACATCGATCCGTGACAGTGCATCCTGCATCGCCAAAGAATTCATGACGGTTGCCAACATTCCCATGTGATCGCCGCGCACCCGGTCGAAACCACCCTGCGCCAAGCCCGCACCGCGAAAGATATTGCCGCCTCCGATCACCAATCCGATCTGAATGCCTGCATTCACCAGCTCCATGATCTCTTCTGAAACCCGTCGAATGACGGCAGGGTCAATACCGAAGTCCCCTCCGCCCATGAGGGCCTCGCCACTGAGCTTAAGGAGAATACGCTGGCAAATCAGATCAGTCATTTAGTGTACTGTCTCATAACTAATGTGTGACATCAGCGAGACGCCAGGCCATTGGCCGCTAGGCGCGTGGCGCAGGGAATGGCGCGCCCTTTCCAAGCCATGCAACAACGCGGACGATGGCCTGGCGTCTCGCCCAGAGGGAGGCTCACCAAGCCCCCAATTCTGCGTTGCGCCGCTTGACAAGGGCTTTCCATTGCCTGCGCGGCGCGCCTTGTCTTGGGATCTTGGTGAGACTCTGATATCACACATTAGTATGAGACAGTACACTAGATCCATATCCAGGCTACATTTTTGCCTGCGCCAAAACCTCTTCCGCAAAGTTTTCCTGCTTCTTCTCAATTCCCTCACCAACCTCGAAACGGGTATATTGGATGATCGAGGAGGCGTTGCTCTTCAGCAATTTTTCCACGGTAGTATCCGGATCCTTGACAAAGGCCTGGCCAAGCAGTGTGTTTTCAGCCAGGTACTTACGCATACGACCATCCACCATTTTGGCAACGATCTCATCCGGCTTTCCACTCTCCTTTGCCTGAGCGGTTACGATATCGCGTTCCTTGTCGAGCAGATCCTGTGGCATCTGTTCAGCAGAGAGACTGATTGGATTGGTAGCCGCAATATGCATCGCCAGATCCTTGCCAAGTGTTTCATCCCCACCATCAAGCTCCAGTACGACACCAATGCGCGAACCGTGTTGATAGCTCGAAAGCTTGCCGCTACTGGCCTGGATACGGGAAAAACGGCGTACGTTCATATTCTCACCGAGCTTCGATACCAGCGCTTCGCGAGCTTGATTCACCGTGGTGTCCTCCCCCTCGTGCAGCGGCAGTTCCATCAATCCCGCAACATCGTCTGCCCCACCAGCCAATACCCGCTCGGCAACCGCTTTTGCAAATGAAGTGAAATTGTCATCTTTTGCGACAAAATCTGTTTCGCAGTTAACCTCAACCATTGCTGCCTGGCCGCAGTCTTCGCTGAAGCTGATGACAATCACCCCTTCAGCGGCAATGCGCCCGGCCTTTTTGGCCGCTTTGGCCTGACCGGATTTGCGCATCTGCTCAATAGCGGCATCGATATCACCATCGGTCTCAACCAGTGCCTTTTTGCATTCCATCATGCCTGCGCCTGTACGTTCGCGCAGCTCCTTAACCAGAGAGGCTGTAATCGCCATAGTCTGTCTACCTTAAATAATTAAGCTGAAATATGTTAATTGCGGAGGCTGGGATATGGACATCTACCAACCGCCAGCCGGCATCCCCGAGCTTAGTCACAGCTTCAGGAACTGCCTTCCGATACCTCTACAAACTCTTCGTTGCCAGTGCCGCCGACCATGGTTGCGGCGCTCGCACGGCCTTCGAGAATGGCCGCAGAAGCCCCTTGCACATAAAGCTGAATTGCTCGAATGGCATCATCATTGCCGGGGATCACATAGTCGATACCATCAGGGTCATTGTTGGTATCAACCACACCTATAACGGGTATACCCAATTTACGCGCCTCGGCCACGGCATTCTTTTCGTGGCCCACGTCGACGATAAATAGCGCATCGGGCAGGCCATTCATGTTCTTTATTCCACCCAGGCTACGCTCCAGCTTTTCCAGCTCTCTGCTCAATCCCAGGGTTTCCTTTTTGTTGAAGCGTTGCTCAACGCTTCCGTCTTCAAACATGGCCTCCAGTTCTTTCAGCCGCTTGATTGACTGCTTGATGGTCTTGTAGTTTGTCAGCATACCGCCCAGCCAACGACGGTTGACATAGGGCATACTGCAACGGTCTGACTCTTCCCGAATCACATTCTGAGCCGCACGCTTGGTGCCTACGAAGAGAACTTTACCGCCGTTGGCGGAGAGGGACCCGATGAAATTCATCGCATCCTTGAATAGTGGCATGGTCTTTTCAAGATTGACGATATGAATCTTGTTGCGATGACCAAAGATGTAGGAACCCATTTTGGGATTCCAATAACGGGTCTGATGCCCGAAGTGCACGCCAGCCTCAAGCATTTGGCGCATTGATACTTCACTCATGAGTGACTCCTAATTGTATCGGGTTATACCTCCACATACCCCATGGCCCAACCATAAGATACTGATTAATAAGTAATTTTTACTTATAATCACAACATCTTCCGGCACCCAGGCCCATGTGTCGATATGTGTGTGTCGTTTGCCGCCGCTAATACCCTAAGTCTTACAGCGGATTAAGTACGCCGATAGCGTTTGCGATTCGGCGGGGCGTTTTATACCATAACCTGCTTGTTGCGACAATCGCGCCGAACCCCCCTAGCCCCTTCATTTCCCCGGATTTTTTAGCATTTTCAAATGGGTATCACAATAAAAACCGCCGAAGAGATCGAAAAGATGCGTATCGCCGGAAGACTGGCGGCTGAGGTATTGGAGATGATCGTTCCACATGTCCAACCCGGCGTGACCACACAGGAACTGGATCGCATCTGTCATGAGTTCATCGTAAATGAGCAAGACGCCATCCCGGCACCGCTCAATTATCGAGGATTCCCCAAATCGATCTGCACATCGGTGAATCAAGTCGTCTGCCATGGCATACCCGGAGAGAAGAGACTGAAAAAGGGGGATATCGTCAATATCGACATCACTGTCATCAAAGACGGATACCACGGCGATACCAGCAAGATGTTCTGTATCGGTCAACCCTCGGTGTTGGCCAAACGTTTGGTTGAAGTAACGCAGCAGGCGCTCTGGATCGGTATAAACAAGGTAAGACCCGGATGCCATTTGGGTGACATAGGTCATGCCATCCAGAGCCATGTGGAGAGCTACAATTACTCGATTGTACGCGAGTACTGTGGGCATGGTATCGGACGTGAGTTTCATGAGGACCCCCAAATTCTCCACTATGGACAACCCGGTACGGGTGTCGAACTTAAGCCGGGGATGTGTTTTACCATCGAACCCATGGTGAATGCCGGCAAACAACAGGTGAAACTCAAACCCGACGGCTGGACAGTGGTAACCAAGGATCGCAGTCTCTCGGCGCAGTTCGAACATACCATACTTGTCAAAGATAATGGTTTTGAAGTACTCACACTGCGAGATGAAGAGCGCGGTAATATCCCGTCCATGGAATCAAACTGACTGAATAATGATCGACTTCGCGTCACTGAATCAGGCATTCTCAGAAGATGGCTCTCCCATTCAGCCGTGCAAGGTCATACTCAAGCACTATAAGGAAGGCGTTGAAGAACGCTTCTCCACCGGACAGACCCCCATCAGCAAGCTTGTCGCCGAACGCGCTCAGCTGATCGATGAAATCCTGGTCCGCGCATGGAATCGCTATCTGGACATCTCCATCGAAGCCTGCCTGGTTGCCGTTGGGGGATATGGGCGTGGTGAGTTACATCCGGCTTCTGACATAGATCTGCTTGTCCTACTGGACCATGAGGATCTGTTTGAATCTTTCAAGGAACCTCTCACACAGTTTCTTACCCTGCTCTGGGACATCGGTCTTGATGTCGGCCACAGTGTTCGAACTATTGACGACTGCGTTCGAGAAGCTGACCAGGACATCACTGTTATGACCAATCTGATCGAATCCCGTCGCCTGGTAGGTTCGGTTCGCCTATTCAGTGAAATGCTGGAGGCCACCGGACCTGGGCGGATGTGGAACAGCCATGATTTTTTCGAGGCCAAATGGAACGAGCAACGCATTCGCCACGCCAAACACGATGACACTATCAGTAACCTGGAACCAAACATTAAAGAGAGTCCCGGAGGTTTGAGGGATATCCATATGATCGGGTGGGTTGCGAAACGCCATTTCAAGTCCAAGAGTTTGCATGACTTGGTGGAACACGCCTTCCTCACGGAAGCCGAGTATCATACCCTGATCGAAGGACAGGAGCATTTGTGGCGGGTAAGATTCGCACTCCACTTGCTTACCGGTCGCCACGACGACCGATTGCTTTTCGATCATCAGCGCACACTCGCTTCCTACCTGGGTTATGATGCAGACCATGCCAACATGGCGGTCGAGTGCTTCATGCGCGACTACTATCGCACCGTAATGGAGTTGAGCCGTCTCAATGAAATGCTGTTGCAGCATTTCCAGGAAGATATTCTTTTCAAGGGTGAACTGGGTGAACCGGTTTCCATCAATAAACGCTTTCAAAAACGCGGCTACTTTCTCGAAGTCACCTATAAGAATGCATTCAAGAATTATCCTACCGCCCTTTTGGAGCTGTTTTTGATAATGCAGGAAAATCCCGAGTTGAGAGGAGTCAGAGCCAGTACCATTCGCCTTGTACGCAATCATACCTATCTGATAGACGAAAAATTCCGCCAAGATATACGCGCACAAAGCCTTTTTATGGAGATCCTGCGCCAACCGCTTGGTATTACCAGCGCCCTTAGGCGCATGAATATTTATGGCATACTGGCAGTCTACATACCGATATTCGAAAATATTGTCGGCCGAATGCAGTATGATCTTTTTCATGTCTATACCGTTGATGAACACACCCTGATGGTGGTTAGAAATCTGCGGCGTTTGACCACGGAAAAGTATGCTGAAGAGTACCCACTCTGCAGCCAATTGATGAACACCCTTCCAAAAGAAGAACTTATTTACTTGGCGGCAATATTTCATGATATCGCCAAGGGACGGGGTGGCAATCACTCGGAGCTGGGCGCTATCGATGCCTATGATTTTTGCCGATTACACCATTTAAGTGAATATGACAGCCACTTGGTCGGTTGGCTTGTACGTAATCATTTGGTTATGTCTATGACCGCCCAACGCAAGGATATCACCGATCCAGAGGTGGTACAGGAGTTCGCATCACTCGTAGGCGATCTTAACCGATTGACTTATTTGTACTTGCTTACCTTTGCAGACAGTAGAGCGACAAATCCTGCAGCCTGGAATTCCTGGAAAGACTCACTATTGCGTGACCTCTTCAATGCGACACACCGGGCCCTGATCAGGGGATTGGATAATCCACTTGCACAGGATGAGTTGATAGTAGAAAAGAAATCAGCAGCGTTGCATCAATTAACGTTACAGAGTATTCCAGAAGAAGCTGTCAGCGATTTATGGGCGACCTTTACCAAAGAGTACTTCCTCACACACTCTCCAAACGCCATACAGCGACATACAAAGGCAATCATTGATACTCCAAAAAGCGCACTGCCATTAATACAGATGCGTCAGACGGAAAAGCGTGGCGGAAGTGAAGTGCTGATTTACTGCATGGACAGAGACAATCTTTTTGCTGTTACGACTATGCTGCTTGATCAACTGGCACTATCAATTGTCAATGCAAGGGTAATGAGTACATCCGATGGTCATTCCCTCAATTCCTATCTTGTACTGGAGCAGGATGGCAGTCCGGTGGAAATCGGCCAACGCAGCGGGGAAATCATTGACACACTCTCTGACGGCCTGCGCCTGGAAGGCTCCCAGGCATTCAAGGTAACTCGGCGCATTCCCAGAAAAAACAAGCATTTTGACCACGAAACATTTATCTATTTCACCCAAGAACCAAAGCTGCAAAGAACAACCATGCGCCTGGTCACATTGGATCGACCAGGCCTTTTGTCGAATGTTGGTCAGGCTTTCGCAGAGTGCAAGATCAGACTAAAGCACTCCAAGATAACCACACTCGGGGCACAGGTAGAGGATATATTTTTTATTACAGACAGGGATAATCAACCTATCCTGGATGAGGATAGATTGGATTGCTTGAAAAACGCAGTAGTGAAGAAAATGTTGGAATAGTTATTTTATATACAACTCTTCAATCTATTCTAAATTTTTTAAAATATGCTTTTTCAACCTATGTTGCGCATATTCAGCGTGACATCAACATACAATATGTTCAACTGGCATATTAGAATCCACTAATTTTTATTAAATCCCGAATTTTGTATTTATTTATTACGTTTAACCGAGATTATTTTTATTAATAGGATATGTTTCACTGATTTACGGTCATTTTATGTGATATTAATGTCTCTATAGAATCAAGGGAGCTTTACCGCATGTATCACAAGCTTTTTATATATTTGAACATGTTTATTTTTGCAATGTTATTTCAAGGCTGTGGTGGCGGCGGTGGCAGTTCTGGTGGTGGCACGCAGCCTCCGGCTACCTTTACTGCTTACACCGATCTTTCATGGATATCACCTAACCCCAATATTTCACGCATTAAAAAGGCAAAATCCTGATACTTCGATATAATTCAGTTGCTTACACTGTAATCGAAAGGATTTTGCCTGTGACAAACTGTACCCAGACTGCCTTTGATTTTCCAGCCCTAAAACGCCGTAAGGTTCAAGCCGAGTTTTCCGGTGGCGATATCACCTCGGACGGCGGCGTGTTGCTGCTGCGTGAGATCGACAGGCGTCTGGGATTGCTCGAGGCGGTTGATGCGGTCATCCCCGACCCGCGAGATCCCCGCTATATTGAACACAGCCAGTTGAGCCTGTTGCGCCAGCGAGTCTATGGGCTCTGCCTGGGTTATGAAGATCTGAACGACCATCAGACACTACGCACCGACCCGGCCCTACAGAGCTCGATCGAACGCGAGGAGGTACTGGGCAGCCAGTCGACACTTTGTCGGCTGGAGAACCGGGTCGATCGCCGGGTTGCCGTTGATGTCCACAACCTACTGCTCGAGCAGTTCATTGCCTCATATGATGCACCACCCGATGAGCTGATCCTGGATTTCGACGCCACGGATGATCCGGTGCATGGCCGCCAGGAAGGCCGCTTCTTTCACGGCTACTACGATCACTACTGCTTCCTGCCCCTGTATGTCTTTTGTGGCGATCAACTGCTGGTGAGTTATCTGCGGCCCAGCCGGATCGATGCGCCCAAGCATGCCTGGGCGATTCTGGCGCTGTTGGTCAAACGCCTGCGCCGGGCTTGGCCTGAAGTGCGTATCATCTTTCGGGGCGATAGCGGCTTTTGCCGTCACCACATGCTCAGCTGGTGCGAGCGCAACGCTGTGGGCTATATCGTGGGCATCGCCAAGAATGACGCCTTGCTGCGGTGTATCCGTGAGCCCATGCAGTGGGTTGAGGAACTGGCGAAGCGAACCGGCATGAAGATGCGGGAATTCTTTCAGTTTCACTATGCCGCCAGTACCTGGAAGACGCGTCGCAAGGTGATCGCCAAACTGGAGGTCACCGACAAGGGGCCAAATCCACGCTTCATCGTCACCAACCTGGCCGGCGACAAACAGCGCCTTTACGATGACCTCTACTGCGCCCGTGGTGACATGGAGAACCGAATCAAGGAGCAGCAACTGGGGCTGTTCGCCGATCGCACCAGCGCGTATTACTGGTGGGCCAATCAGTTTCGTCTACTGCTGTCCAGTCTGGCCTATGTGCTGATGGAGGCCATCCGGCGCCTCGCGCTGAAGGGCACGGAACTGGCGCGTGCACAGATGACCACGATCCGGCTCAAACTGTTCAAGATCGGGGCGGTCATCATTCGCAACACGCGACGGATCCGGTTCCTGCTCTCCAGCACCTATCCCTATCAGGCGCTGTTTTTCCAGGTGGCGGCACGACTCAAGCCGGGGTAGCCCGGCAGAGTGCTGCCCCGGCACGTTGATCAACAATGGGGGTAAGGGGGAGTCTGCCCGGAGGGTGGAAAATCAGGGCTTGATAGAGGTTTGGTTCCCAGTGAGGGCAAACCATCCAAGCTTGGCCATATCACCGGCTAAATTTAAAAACGGATGAAACATGCGGGCTAAAACGCGAACAGACGGCAGCTATCTCTTGTCGACCAGCATTGCCGGCTATAAGGTCTACTATGGAGATGACAATGACAATTTAAATCTTCTTGTCGATATTCAAGGTACTGGAATCGATGAATACCGTATTGGTGTACCAACTGCTGGAAGTTATTTTTTGCGATAGCCGCTTATGATACACAAGGAACGGAAGGTGAATTATCGAATATTGAACTTAAGGATGCTGTTTCTTTTGACGATTAATTCTTCTGATATTAACTCTTTATTCCAATTAAATTACTTATCCATTGTCTGCTCTCGTGAAACCAGGGTTTTATATCCTTTAAGCTGAGTACCTCATAGTGCAGGTTTTTACCAAATGGGTTGAGTATGTTAGCTATAACCTTCCATTTAGGACGGTAATCATCGGGTAGTTTTAATTGGCTTCTGCTTTTGATGAGTAGCATTAACAATAGATCTATATCTCCCCATAACCACCTTGTTTTCACGCCTATCTTATAGTTCGTGGCATCACCAATATCTATATTCTGATAAATATCTGCGAGTATGTTTGGGAAATCCACTCCCGCGTCTATTGCCAATTGTAAAGATCCCCAGAATCTACCGTTAATCTCCATAAAATATGGTACACCATTTTCATCATCATATTTATATTCAACCATTGCCACCCCATGCCATTTTATTTTTTTTAACAATAGTTGGCTGTATCTATCAATATCCGGATCTATTCCCACACTTTCCCTTAGAACACTTACACCGCCAGATGGTGGTTTTTCTCTAATTCTTCTATGTGAAAATTTTGCAATGCACCTTCCTTCATCGTAACAATAAAAAGCACCGACACCCTTCCCTCTAACCCTCTCTTGCAAGATAACGGGAAATATTTCACTATTCGTTTTCTCCAAAATTGATTGCAGCTCCTCATAACTGTCGGCATAAGTGACACTTGTGAATACCCATCTCCCATCTATCATGACCCTTGAACGCGATGGCTTTACAACGACTGGATAGGGAATTTTCAGACTCTGTAGAGCTATGTCGTTTTTTTTCTCTATTATGTGAGAAAGTGGAACTGGAATATCCAACTCTGCTGCCTGCTTTGTCTGCTCGCTTTTATTTGCCGCCAACATCATCGTATCATCATTTGCCAATAGCGTTATATGTTCTATTACACCATCCTTGACCATATTAGAGATGGGAAAGACGCAAATATCTGTAACTGGAATTATCAAGTCAATTTTTAAGCTATCAATTTTTTCCTTTATTGCTTTACAGAAATTATCATATTCATTTACGGGGTCCGGATATAGAACAGCTTTATTGCAATACTTCGAGCTGGATGCCAATGATGGTATAACCCTTTCTCCAACAAACAATTTATATCCTTTAATACCCAAAGATCTTGTTATAGCCAGAGCAGCCCTGCTGTTTCCGTCGGTTATAAAGATATTTTTTATTTTTTTCATTTCAATAATATTATCACTGCTGTCCCGTTAAGGAGAGAATAAGAAGGCCTGAAGACCAGTTTGTTTTGTTACAATGAGTTCACCACAAACCATTGAAAAACAAAAAGGAAATCAGGCCTTGAGTCACCATAATACTGTGTTTTCACAACTTCTGAAACTAATACCGAGACATGAATTCGAGACCCTTGCAAAACAGCACCATACAGGCCGTTCTTTCCGAACAGCCTCACGTTGGTCGCAATTCGTAACCCTGGCAATGGCGCAACTGTCAGGTCGAAACAGCTTACGTGACATCGTTGACAGTATGTCCGCGCAAGCCTATCGTCTTTATCACCTCGGTAGTGCAAAACTGTCACGTTCCAATTTATCCCGCATCAATGATGGTAAGCCATACGGGCTGTATGAAGCTTTGTTTGGAAAGCTGTTGCATCGCTGTCAGGGTGTGGTTCCTGGTCATGATTTTCGTTTCAGCAACCCACTTTATTCGCTGGATGCTTCGACGATCGATTTATGTCTGTCTGTTTTCCCCTGGGCTGATTTTCGCACGACGAAAGGAGCGATAAAACTGCATGTTGGGTTGAACCACTCGGGCTATTTGCCGGAATTTGTGACGGTGACAGAGGGTAAGGCACACGATGTAACTGTCGGGCGTGCCTTGAAATTCCCCAAGGGGAGTATCGTGGCGGTTGATAAGGGTTACAACGACTACGCTTGGTATAACCAACTGACAGCAAAAGGGATATTTTTTGTCACTCGCCTGAAGACCAATGCAAAGTACCGTACGGTAAGCCGTCGATCAGTGTTGAAAAGTAAGGGATTGACCAGCGACCAAACCATTGAGTTTACAGGTGCGCAGACTGCCAAAAAGTGCCCAGTACCATTACGTCGTATCGGCTATCGGGATGCGGAGACCGGAAGGCGTTATGTGTTTCTCACCAACAATTTCGAGCTTGCTGCCAAAACGATTGCCGATATATACAGGGCAAGGTGGCAGGTTGAATTGTTTTTCAAATGGATCAAACAAAACCTGAAAATCAAATCATTTGTGGGTACCAGCAAAAATGCGCTTATGACACAGATCTGGATTGCATTGTGTGTCTATTTGCTACTGGCCTTTCTCAAGTTCCAGTCGAAGTTGCAAAAAAGCATGCAACAAATATTACGATTACTACAGCTTAATTTGTTTGAAAAACGGGATCTGATGGCATTGCTGCGAGGTGACCCACCCCGCGAGGGCCAACCTGATAATAATCAGATGGCTTTACTTTGAAAGTTAGCCCGCATGTTTCATCCGTTTTTAAATTTAGCCGGTGATATGGCCAAGCTTGGATGGTTTGCCCTCACTGGGAACCAAACCTCTATCAAGCCCTGATTTTCCACCCTCCGGGCAGACTCCCCCTTACCCCCATTGTTGATCAACGTGCCGGGGCAGCACTCTGCCGGGCTATCCCGGCTTGAGTCGTGCCGCCACCTGGAAAAACAGCGCCTGATAGGGATAGGTGCTGGAGAGCAGGAAGCGGATCCGTCGCGTGTTGCGAATGATGACCGCCCCGATCTTGAACAGTTTGAGCCGGATCGTGGTCATCTGTGCACGCGCCAGTTCCGTGCCCTTCAGCGTGAGGCGCCGGATGGCCTCCATCAGCACATAGGCCAGACTGGACAGCAGTAGACGAAACTGATTGGCCCACCAGTAATGCGCGCTGGTGCGATCGGCGAACAGCCCCAGTTGCTGCTCCTTGATTCGGTTCTCCATGTCACCACGGGCGCAGTAGAGGTCATCGTAAAGGCGCTGTTTGTCGCCGGCCAGGTTGGTGACGATGAAGCGTGGATTTGGCCCCTTGTCGGTGACCTCCAGTTTGGCGATCACCTTGCGACGCGTCTTCCAGGTGCTGGCGGCATAGTGAAACTGAAAGAATTCCCGCATCTTCATGCCGGTTCGCTTCGCCAGTTCCTCAACCCACTGCATGGGCTCACGGATACACCGCAGCAAGGCGTCATTCTTGGCGATGCCCACGATATAGCCCACAGCGTTGCGCTCGCACCAGCTGAGCATGTGGTGACGGCAAAAGCCGCTATCGCCCCGAAAGATGATACGCACTTCAGGCCAAGCCCGGCGCAGGCGTTTGACCAACAGCGCCAGAATCGCCCAGGCATGCTTGGGCGCATCGATCCGGCTGGGCCGCAGATAACTCACCAGCAGTTGATCGCCACAAAAGACATACAGGGGCAGGAAGCAGTAGTGATCGTAGTAGCCGTGAAAGAAGCGGCCTTCCTGGCGGCCATGCACCGGATCATCCGTGGCGTCGAAATCCAGGATCAGCTCATCGGGTGGTGCATCATATGAGGCAATGAACTGCTCGAGCAGTAGGTTGTGGACATCAACGGCAACCCGGCGATCGACCCGGTTCTCCAGCCGACAAAGTGTCGACTGGCTGCCCAGTACCTCCTCGCGTTCGATCGAGCTCTGTAGGGCCGGGTCGGTGCGTAGTGTCTGATGGTCGTTCAGATCTTCATAACCCAGGCAGAGCCCTTAGACTCGCTGGCGCAACAGGCTCAACTGGCTGTGTTCAATATAGCGGGGATCTCGCGGGTCGGGGATGACCGCATCAACCGCCTCGAGCAATCCCAGACGCCTGTCGATCTCACGCAGCAGCAACACGCCGCCGTCCGAGGTGATATCGCCACCGGAAAACTCGGCTTGAACCTTACGGCGTTTTAGGGCTGGAAAATCAAAGGCAGTCTGGGTACAGTTTGTCACAGGCAAAATCCTTTCGATTACAGTGTAAGCAACTGAATTATATCGAAGTATCAGGATTTTGCCTTTTTAATGCGTGAAATATTGGGGTTAGCGGGACAGCAGTGTAATATTATATTAATATTTAACCGTTGGTATCATGTCTCTGTTGCTGATGTATTATTTCTTTTCCTGATTACCCCTAAACCTCAGCCATTCTCAAGAGGCGATATGGCATAGGTGGAGTGCGAAGAGCGGCAAAAAGCAATCGTTCAATCATGGCGGGTAAATCGAAACGGCGGTTAAACCGATATTCGAACTCAGCAAGATAACGCGACACATGTTTATCTCGAATCGCATGAAAAGTACCCAACAGACTGTTTTTGACATTACCCAACATCGTGTTTACCCATTTGAAGCACGAATACTGGACACTTTGGCGCCCACCACCCGTCACCATGGGGTTATGATGGCAATCAGCGGTTGTCACGCCACTAAAGCACCAAAGCCCATCGGTAAAGACTTCGCTGCCAGGCATCAAGCAGGAGCGGGCGTAGCGGGCGATTTCACGTTTGCGGAAGCCCCTTACACGACGCAGTTGAATTTTCATGGGCCTGCCGTCCCGCGTCGTCTCAACAGCAGCTACGAAAGGGATTTTGTTGCGCGACCCACGACCACGCTTACCGGCTTGCTCGCCTCCGAGATAAGCATCATCCAATTCGATGCGACCGGCCAGTTTTTTTCCACGCTCACGTTCCATCATCACCTGCATCAACTTATGCTTGAGTCGCCAGGCCGTATTGTAGTTCACCCCGATTTCGCGGGAAAGTTGCAGCGCCGAGATACTTTTCTTGCGTTGGGTCAACAGATAGATCGCAAGAAACCACGTTCTCAGCGGCAGCTTGGTGCCATGGAAGATACTGCCGGCGGTCAGGGAAGTCTGATGATGGCACTTGTGACATTGATATATCTGACGCTTTTTGAGTTCACAGCCTGTTGTGTTGCCGCACTCAGGGCAGACATAGCCCGTCGGCCAGCGCAAATCATACAATGCCTGTCGACACTGATCCTCGGTCCCATATTGTTCCAGAAAATCGTGCAAACCAAGACCTTTTTGAAATTGAATAGTATTTCTCGGCATGATGAAATCCTCTTTTATTCAGTAGGTTCCATTATGCTTGCACCACAGGCTCAATAGCTGAGCCTCATGAGTAATCAGGTTTCTTTTTATGCGTCAGTCACACGGTCATTTTCTCAATAATATTCTTAATCTTTTCTCTATCGTTATTGGTGATGAATGCATGTGTTGGTAACGTAATTAACTGTGCTGATATCTGTTCAGCACCTTCGAACTCACCAGGATTTACAAGAATTGTTTCTATTTCCCTCAACTGATTAAGTGATTTTGGATAGGATTTTGTTATTCCGTACCTTTTTGCATGCGTTAGGATAGCTTCCCTTTGTTCCAGTTGTTTTATTTTAATTGGATATCTCAAATAAACAGGTTTCGCTTGATCTGACTCAATAATTTTGTTTATTGATTTTCTCTCCTCTATGTTACTTTTGTACCATAATCCGTTCTCTATCCTTTTTCCTGCGATCTGTTTAGACCTGTTAATTTGCATTAGTGCAATTGGTGCTACCAGACGTGAATATTTTTTTATCTCTATATCTTCCTCGTATCTCGTTTTACCAAGATTCAGAAAAGGTAGAGAGGCTGGAATCCAGTAAAGCAGTGGGTTGAGAAAAAGATAATATATAATAACTTTAATGGTGGTCAGGAGATTATCTTTAACGGAATTGTTTGGTATTTTACTGTAATAACTGTCGATTATTTCTGCCAGATCCGAGTTGTTTGTAATAATTCCCCCACCTTCAATTGAGGTTATATTTTTTCCCTTGTCAAAACTGAACAGTCCTGCCACACCGAACGTACCTACTTCTCTTTCTTGATATTTGGCATTGAATGATTGTGCGGCATCATCAACCATATAAACTCCATTTTTTTTTGCTATACTATCTATCTCCTGCAATTGATTTGGAATACCATATAAGTTCGCCGAAACAATGCACAATACTCTTGCAAATGGTATTTGTTGCAACTTTTCAAGGTTATAGGAAAGTGTAATTGGATCCACATCACAAAGCCTGACTTTTAATCCAGCATTCTGGATAGAGCTTGCAACAGAATAACATGTATATGCCGGTATAATTACTTCATTTCTTCCTGCCTTATTTTTCAGTTTCTTTAGCGATCTGAGTAGGACGGTCATAGCACCACGCCCTGTGGTAAAGAGATAACTGTATTTTACTTTTAACCTATCTCTCAGATGATTATTGATATCTTTCCTTTTATCTGAAAACAATACAATGCAGGCTAACCAATACACTATTTCTTTTGTTGAAATCGGTGAGCCACTTGGTGGGTAATACTTGAACACTTAGCATTCCTTATGGGATATTTTTAGATATCAATGGACCAATGATCTGTGTTATTTTCAATGGCAACATTCTCCATAGCTTTATCAAAAGTTTATATTTTGGATTTGAAGGATTTAGATTTGGCATTTCTTCGATAGTATTCAAGTAGTATTGCCAATATAATTGCTTTGTAACCGCATTCCACTTTTTCTTGAAAGACTCACCACCTGAGTCTGCACTCGACCTCCCTAGGTGGTATGTTTTGTAACCTCTTTCACAGGCATCTTTTATCATTTCCCAATATAAAACATAACTGGGTTGATATCGTCTGTATTGGTTGTCCAAACCAAGCCACATTCCTTCAACAATATCATTGTAGTATCCGTTAAATGCAGAGGCCACTGGCACATCATCCTTATAAGCTATGAATATAGTATAATCATTCTTGAAATATTGAGTTATTTTCTTAAAGTATCGAATTGAATAAATAGGTGTTCCAAGGTCTCTCCAAGACTTCGATAGAATATCGTAAAATGTCTCCAATAATTCAACGCCACCTTTTTTTACTGTGATACCGTTCTTATATACTCTGCGTATGTTTGTCCTATGCTTTGATTTAAATCCATTCCAGAGTTTATTATAATCCTCATTAAGTTCAATTGTCAGTAATATCTTATTTTTAGATTCCTTCATATTTATTACGGAAGGCTTTTGACTTCTTACTTCAAGATACTTCGCACCTATTTTATTTGTTAATTGACATGCATATTCCATCAATTTTCTATCAATTTCAGTGGTGTTTGCACAACTCGAACCATAATTAACAAAAGGCATTGAACATAAAATGTGACCGAAAATCATACTATTTAGTGATACCAGCGGGAGCACCCCTACTATTTGATCGTTACTTTCTGCAACAATATTATATACAGAATGTTTGAAATAACTCTTATTTATAATCTGCCACTCAAAGAGTTGATATATGCATGCTTGACTGTTGTTCTTGAGATAATCATTCCATTTATTGGAATTTGCCTGGTTAACACTATAGATTTTTACTGATATATTGTTGTTAATCATTTCGCGGCCATATTTATGTGGAATTCGAGTATGACTATCTTTTCTTTTGACTGCGTTTAGTGCCTATAATTATTGATATCCAAATAATCTCAACCAACAAAATATACTCTATCAAATATACTGTGAGGGTTACTCATCTGTATTCAAAATATTCCTATAATTGTTGCAAGAAAGGTCGGTTTGTTGTCTGCAACTGTATCGTTGATATTGATTCTCTTTAAATTACCTGATTACTCATGAGGCTCAGCTATTGAGCCTGTGGTGCAAGCATAATGGAACCTACTGAATAAAAGAGGATTTCATCATGCCGAGAAATACTATTCAATTTCAAAAAGGTCTTGGTTTGCACGATTTTCTGGAACAATATGGGACCGAGGATCAGTGTCGACAGGCATTGTATGATTTGCGCTGGCCGACGGGCTATGTCTGCCCTGAGTGCGGCAACACAACAGGCTGTGAACTCAAAAAGCGTCAGATATATCAATGTCACAAGTGCCATCATCAGACTTCCCTGACCGCCGGCAGCATCTTCCATGGCACCAAGCTGCCGCTGAGAACGTGGTTTCTTGCGATCTATCTGTTGACCCAACGCAAGAAAAGTATCTCGGCGCTGCAACTTTCCCGCGAAATCGGGGTGAACTACAATACGGCCTGGCGACTCAAGCATAAGTTGATGCAGGTGATGATGGAACGTGAGCGTGGAAAAAAACTGGCCGGTCGCATCGAATTGGATGATGCTTATCTCGGAGGCGAGCAAGCCGGTAAGCGTGGTCGTGGGTCGCGCAACAAAATCCCTTTCGTAGCTGCTGTTGAGACGACGCGGGACGGCAGGCCCATGAAAATTCAACTGCGTCGTGTAAGGGGCTTCCGCAAACGTGAAATCGCCCGCTACGCCCGCTCCTGCTTGATGCCTGGCAGCGAAGTCTTTACCGATGGGCTTTGGTGCTTTAGTGGCGTGACAACCGCTGATTGCCATCATAACCCCATGGTGACGGGTGGTGGGCGCCAAAGTGTCCAGTATTCGTGCTTCAAATGGGTAACCACGATGTTGGGTAATGTCAAAAACAGTCTGTTGGGTACTTTTCATGCGATTCGAGATAAACATGTGTCGCGTTATCTTGCTGAGTTCGAATATCGGTTTAACCGCCGTTTCGATTTACCCGCCATGATTGAACGATTGCTTTTTGCCGCTCTTCGCACTCCACCTATGCCATATCGCCTCTTGAGAATGGCTGAGGTTTAGGGGTAATCAGGTACTTTTTTGCGGAGTATCAAGATATTTCCAAAAGCCGGCCCCGGCAATCTTATATATTTAAACCAGATTTTGTTTATGAAATGAATGGATTTTTTTAAAATCGTTGTAGGAACCACCCAGTACATCTCGCTGAATTGTCCTGCTCTTCTTGATTGCAACTCCATTCCATGTTTTTTAAATTCTTTAATCAGCCACTCAATATTTGCCTGTCTTGTCATTAGGCGTCCATCTTCAGTTTCTTCCCAGTTTTCTATTCCTGCGTCCACGATGTTGACAACCGCTCTTTCCCTCCCTAATAATTTCTTTAAAAGTCTCAGGATTCTTGTCTGTACAGAATTCATATTGCCTTCACTTATTGCCAGCATTCCACCTTTTTTTACGATTCTTGATAGTTCTGATATTGCTTTATCCACTTCGGGAATATGCATTAGCACGCCCCAGCAGACAACTTTTGAATATGATTCATCCTCAAACGATAATTCTGTAAGATTCTCACACTTGAGTGCTATTTCGCTGTCATATCTAGTTCCTATCAATCCTTTTCTTGCCAGCTCTAAGGCAGAATCTGATAGATCAGTACCGACTACTTTATACCCTCGGTCTACAAGATTTTTCGATTTTGCACAACTACCGCATCCTGCATCCAATACAGTTTCTCCCTCTATTTGAGCAAACGAGTCTCTTATAAAATCAAACGCCATATTATAGAATTTTTCATTGTCAGGTGTTCGATAGTTATCTACCCACTCGTCGTGGATTGAATGACGTTGCAGTGTTTCCTCTGCATCATTTGAGCTGTGCTTATTCATCATCTAATTTTCTCAAAATCAGTTATTATAAACAGCCGCTTAATGGGAATTATACACTGTATATATCCCGCCAGATTAGATAGTTAACTGATGTCCATAGTAACTCCGAAGCATCTTTCTTATCAGTAACATGCATTTGATAGTGATCCCTTACAAAATCCATATTTATATTTTCATCACTCCGCGTGTCGTAAAGAATATCTTTAATAATCTTACCCAATCCATTATTTTCCTTTATCCAATCGGAAATAGGGACACCAAATCCTGATTTTCTGCGGTAGATAAGATCTCTAGGCAAATATTTTTCTGCGATCAGTTTTATTAACATTTTAGTATTATTTTTTTCAATTTTTACTGACGATGGAATAGAATTTGCAAATTCGACTAGCCTATAATCTAAAAACGGAACTCTTGCTTCAACACTTGCTCCCATACTCATTTTGTCTTGCCTGTTGAGTATTGATACCAAGTAGGTTAATTGATCTTGTAAAGACACCATATCCATGGTTTTTTCATACTTCATCATTGAAGCAGTAACGTATTTGCGGTAATCAAGGTTTTTTATACCAGTGCGTATCATTGTATTATCAACCACGTCTTTTTGATTGACTGCAGAATTCAGCATCAGTAGCATGTCTTTATCCATACTCGAAAAATCATTCAGTTTTTTCAGCCTATGGTCGGATATTAAATTCGCCAATAATTTTAATATGGGTGAGGTAAGCCAGGATATTCCTCGTATTTTGTTAAGAAATTCAGGAATCAGGTACCTAGGGTAGCCAAGAAATAACTCATCAGCACCTTCACCAGTTAACACAACAGTAACGCTCTGCTTGGCGAGTTCACTCAAAGCCAATATATGTATGGAATTAGAGAAATGAAGCGGTTCGTCATTAAGCATTATAGAACGCTTGAGCAGGCATGCGAACTCGTCACTGTTTAGCACCAGTTCATGATGTTTTGTGCCATATCTATCTGATACCAGCTTTGCGTATTCAGACTCGTCGTAGTTTTTTTCATTAAATCCGACTGAGAAGGTATTCATATTGTCACCAGCAATACCTGCAGCAATTGCTGTGACAAGGCTAGAATCTATACCGCCACTACAAAAAGTGCCTAACGGCACTTCACTCATCAATCTGATTTTTATCGCGTCCTGAAGTAATGACTCAATGCCTTCCAGCGCGGTTGTTCTATCAATTGTGCGGTCCTTCTGTATATCAAAAAGATTCCAGTATCTTACAATTTTTTTGTTACTGTCCTTAATAATCATGTAATGGCCAGGCAAGAGTGAAAGCACATTTTCAAACATCGTGTTTTCACCGGCAACGCCTCTAAACATAAAATATTCATATATTGATCTATTATTTATTCGGCGCTCAACATCACCATATTCCAGTATTGCCTTAATTTCAGATGAAAAGTAAAATCCTTCTTTTGTTTTAGTGTAATAGAGTGGCTTTATACCCATTCTGTCTCTTGCTAGAAAAAGCGATTTTTCATTTTCATTATAGATAGCAAAAGCAAACATGCCATTTAAGTGGTTTACGCATTCTGAACCATATTCTTTGTATAAATAAATGATGACTTCAGTATCTGATGTAGTAGTAAATATATAGCCTTTGCGTTCTAATTCTATTTTCAATTCTTTATAATTGTATATCTCTCCGTTAAATACTATCCAGTATTTCCCAGTGTTGTCAGACATTGGTTGGTGTCCGGTTGACAAACCAATAATACTAAGCCTTCTGTGTGCTAGGCCAACAGAACCGGAAATATATAGACCACTGTCGTCAGGGCCTCTATATGTAAAAACGTCTCTCATTAAAGACAATCTATTTTTGTCGACTGCTTTAGACGAATCCAAGTAAAGAACACCAGCTATACCGCACATATCTGTATAATCCTATTCATATATTCAGATCAAGTTCTGATATAACCCATTTGAACTTTCCTGTTGACGTTCGCTCAAGCTCGTCCACGACCTGTATATTAATTGTTGTATCTTTTCCTAAACGCCCTGACAGGCCGTGAACTAGTGCTTTCTTGTCGTCATTAGTAAAGGTCGCATCAACTCTCAACTTTACTGTGATAAGCCTCAGATCTGTTTGTATAATTTGCGATTCCAGAATAGATGTTAATGGTTTAAACGGGTGTGTTAGTACGGAGGGGGATATCAATCTACCATCATTAAGGACCAATGTATCTTCAGCTTTTGTTGTTACATCATGCAATAGGTAGTGTGCTCTACCACATCCACATTGATCACTTTTGATAGATGACATGTCATTAGTTTTATAACGAATAAGCGGCATTGCATAGTTGTGCAGTGATGTTGCTACTATTGCACCGGTTTCACCAAACTCCAGTCTTCTGCCGCCACTGTCACATATCTCAGTAATACCGTACTCCATCCCAATATGGCCGCCGCTGTGGTTATCGCATTCAGTGGTAAACAATACACGTTCTGCCGATCCGTAATAATCAAAAACTTTGCAGTCAAAGCTCTCCTCGATTGTCTCTCTTTGAAAATCGTACAATGTTTCTGAAGAGGTTAAAACAGCATCCAACTTTAACTTATCACCAGTGTTTTTTAGGTATTTTGCTAAAATATAAACAGTTGATGGGTAGCCATCTAGCGTCTTTGGTAAGAACCTTCGAAGTTCTTGCAAATAATATGGGATATTATCAGGATTCAAGTGGAAGGAAGATAGCAATAGCTGGTTGTGGTAGTAATTATATCTCCAGAATGGCGGTTTTAATTTATTCAAGGGAACTATAATGTTTCCCCTGATTACAGCCACCCTGTCACCAAATTTCCCAAGATTAACACCCGCCCAGCTATACTGTCTGTCTAACATAGCATAGTTGAAGTTTACAAGATTTTTGCTGTAGCAAATCTCAAGCGGTGACCCTGTAGTACCACTAGTATGCCCTTTCTCTACTTTGTTAATTCTAAATTCATCAGATAGCAAAGAATTGAAATTTTCCTTGATCAGCTCCTTTGTAAGTACTGGCAATTTCTGTAAATCATCTGTCGTTTTAATGTCACACGGCTTCAGCTTATTGTTGTTCATTAAATTTCTGTAATACTCGACATGCTCATAGCTGTATTGTATGAGCTGAGTTAGCATCATATTTTGATACTCTATTAATTGTCGCTCAGGATGCCACTGACTTTCCTCAAGAAATCTCTTTACTTTTTTAAATTCGCCTCCATACCTCTTTCTATCTAACAGTATGCTATACCCGGTTACCGCAAGACTCTGCATTGAGGCTGGCAGTGAGTCATACAGATTCTTGAATGGCGTATCCATAATATCGCTTCAGTTAAACCTAATGAAGGCATCTCTGATTAATTCCAAGAATCGTATAATATCGATACATTGATCACCAGCCCCAAAAAAGCGCGATGAAACAACACAGCCTAGCCCCAATATTTCACGCATTAAAAAGGCAAAATCCTGATACTTCGATATAATTCAGTTGCTTACACTGTAATCGAAAGGATTTTGCCTGTGACAAACTGTACCCAGACTGCCTTTGATTTTCCAGCCCTAAAACGCCGTAAGGTTCAAGCCGAGTTTTCCGGTGGCGATATCACCTCGGACGGCGGCGTGCTGCTGCTGCGTGAGATCGACAGGCGTCTGGGATTGCTCGAGGCGGTTGATGCGGTCATCCCCGACCCGCGAGATCCCCGCTATATTGAACACAGCCAGTTGAGCCTGTTGCGCCAGCGAGTCTATGGGCTCTGCCTGGGTTATGAAGATCTGAACGACCATCAGACACTACGCACCGACCCGGCCCTACAGAGCTCGATCGAACGCGAGGAGGTACTGGGCAGCCAGTCGACACTTTGTCGGCTGGAGAACCGGGTCGATCGCCGGGTTGCCGTTGATGTCCACAACCTACTGCTCGAGCAGTTCATTGCCTCATATGATGCACCACCCGATGAGCTGATCCTGGATTTCGACGCCACGGATGATCCGGTGCATGGCCGCCAGGAAGGCCGCTTCTTTCACGGCTACTACGATCACTACTGCTTCCTGCCCCTGTATGTCTTTTGTGGCGATCAACTGCTGGTGAGTTATCTGCGGCCCAGCCGGATCGATGCGCCCAAGCATGCCTGGGCGATTCTGGCGCTGTTGGTCAAACGCCTGCGCCGGGCTTGGCCTGAAGTGCGTATCATCTTTCGGGGCGATAGCGGCTTTTGCCGTCACCACATGCTCAGCTGGTGCGAGCGCAACGCTGTGGGCTATATCGTGGGCATCGCCAAGAATGACGCCTTGCTGCGGTGTATCCGTGAGCCCATGCAGTGGGTTGAGGAACTGGCGAAGCGAACCGGCATGAAGATGCGGGAATTCTTTCAGTTTCACTATGCCGCCAGCACCTGGAAGACGCGTCGCAAGGTGATCGCCAAACTGGAGGTCACCGACAAGGGGCCAAATCCACGCTTCATCGTCACCAACCTGGCCGGCGACAAACAGCGCCTTTACGATGACCTCTACTGCGCCCGTGGTGACATGGAGAACCGAATCAAGGAGCAGCAACTGGGGCTGTTCGCCGATCGCACCAGCGCGCATTACTGGTGGGCCAATCAGTTTCGTCTACTGCTGTCCAGTCTGGCCTATGTGCTGATGGAGGCCATCCGGCGCCTCGCGCTGAAGGGCACGGAACTGGCGCGTGCACAGATGACCACGATCCGGCTCAAACTGTTCAGGATCGGGGCGGTCATCATTCGCAACACGCGACGGATCCGCTTCCTGCTCTCCAGCACCTATCCCTATCAGGCGCTGTTTTTCCAGGTGGCGGCACGACTCAAGCCGGGATAGCCCGGCAGAGTGCTGCCCCGGCACGTTGATCAACAATGGGGGTAAGGGGGAGTCTGCCCGGAGGGTGGAAAATCAGGGCTTGATAGAGGTTTGGTTCCCAGTGAGGGCAAACCATCCAAGCTTGGCCATATCACCGGCTAAATTTAAAAACGGATGAAACATGCGGGCTAGAGCGCATGCTGCGCATCCATTTTCTGCAGCATTGGTTTGAGCTTTCCGATCCGGCTGCGGAAGAGGCGCTTTACGACTCAAGAGCCATGCGTCTGTTTGTAGGGATAGACTTGGGTGCAGAGCCGGTCCCTGACGAAACGACGATCTGCAAGTTTCGCCACCTGATGGAGCGGAACAACTTGGGCGATGAGCTGTTTCGCCTTGTCAACGTCTATCTGGCGGAAAACGGTATGAAAGTGAGTCGGGGCACCATAGTGGATGCCACCATTATCAATGCACCGAGTTCGACCAAGAACAAAGAGAAGCAGCGAGACCCGGACATGCATCAGACCAAGAAAGGCAACCAGTGGTACTTTGGCATGAAGGCGCACATTGGCGTAGACAGCCGTACCAAGCTGATTCACTCGATCGCCGTGACCCCTGCCAATGTGCATGATTCACAGATGCTGGGGGATCTACTGCACGGCGAGGAAACCCGTCTCTGGGGAGATTCTGCCTATGCAGGTCAGCGAGAACAACTAAAAGAACACGCTCCTCAGGCAAAAGACTTTACGCAGAAAAAAGGCTGCCGTAACCGCCAGTTGAGCGAAGCGGAACAATCAGCCAACCGGCACAAGTCAAAGACCCGCGCCAGAGTCGAGCATGTCTTTGGTGTAATGAAGCGCCAGTTCGGTTTCACCAAGGTGCGTTACCGCGGGTTGGAAAAGAATGCGCACTGCGTATTCACCAAATGTGCTTTAGTGAATCTGGTGCTGGCAAAGCGGCCATTACTGGCGCAATGACAGGCAAGGTGCGCCTGGATGCTGGTAACAGGCAGCAACCAGGCGGGCAAACAGGAAGACTGTCATGTTTTACGGGTGTTTTGAGTAAAAAATGATGGATCAAGGTTGAAAGGCATCAATTGTTCAGAGCTTCCTGAATTATATTTTTGTATACATCAATCAATCCTTCAGCAATAGAAGGCCAGGCATACTTCTCTTCAGTAAGTTTTCTCGCCTGACGCCCTAACTCTTTTCTTTTTGCGTCATCGTTGATAAGTTCGATGATACTTGACGCAAATCCCTCAGAAGTATCCTCTAAATATATGTTTGTACGGTCAGTAACCTCTATACCCTCACTGCCTATTGATGTCGACACAATAGCCTTTCCTTGGGCCAGAGCATCTAAGACTTTTAGACGTGTGCCGCCGCCTACTCTTAGAGGCACAACATAGATGGCGGACTTAGCGACGAACGGCCTGATGTCGTCGACATACCCCAGGACTTTGATTGCATTATCATCTGAAGCAATATTGGTCAGTTCTTTAGGTGGATCCTGTCCAATAATATAAAATTTAATGTCTGGTATCTTAACTTTAACCAAAGGCCAAATATCACTAATCAAGTACATAACCGCATCTTTATTCGCAAACATATTCATGCCGCCGGTATATATTATTGCCTGCTCTTCCGGTTCCTTGCGATCTTCAAAATAATTGATATCAACTCCATTCGGAACGATAGCTGTCTTTGCACCTGGTGACATTTCTATTAATTCTTTTGCGTCAGTATTGGACATCATTACATTGACAGGGTATTTAGTACTCTCTTGAGCTTCATATTTCCTTAATTTTTCAGATTGTTTTGCAACGTAATATCTTGTAAACCAATTCGATTCTACTTTGGATCTTCTTGCCATCAATGAAGACTCAATATTATGGTGAGTTACAATACATGGTATGTCTTGTACCAATTCCCTGTATTTGGAAAGCCCAACCGTATCAATATGCACGATATCTATATTATTATTTTCTATAATATCGAGCATTTTATCTCTGAATCTACTGCTTTTGTGTGCCAGGACACTAAAGGGCAATGGATAAAAGAAGCCGAGGAAAAATGCCGATATTTTGTGTATTTTCGATTGCTTGGGCCACAACTTAAAATAGTGCACTTCTGTGCATATCTTCTTAAGTTCGACCATACTCTCATCGAGCAATGACTGGCTTGCTATTGTATCTGGATGGTGAAATGCAAGAAGATACACATCATTTTCTTTTCCAATTTCGCGAATAATGTTATACCCCCTTTGCAAAACCCCACCATGAGGTGGATAAGGTATGATCTGCGACAAAAATAGAATTTTCATAGCTGTTACCTATCTGTTTATTATTTTCTGATACAGGGATTCATACCGAGCAGCCATTTTTGCTGCTGTAAAATAATCTTGGTATCTAAGTCCGGCACATACACCGTATTTCTCCCTAACAGATACCTGCTCTATCAATAACTGCAACGAGGATGCCATTTTTTCTATATTACCCGGTTCAACCACGACTCCCTGATCAGCACTGCAAATAATTTTTGGTGTTTCGCCTACGCTTGTTGTGACTATCGCTTTTTTTGTTGCCATAGCTTCCAGCAGGACCATCGACATCGCTTCCCAAAGTGATGGCTGAAAAAATATATCCACCTTTGGGAGAATTACAGCTGAGGCTGAATCGACCCATCCTAACAATTTGACATAACTTTCAAGATTATCTTTCTTTATCTTTTCTTCTAATTTTGATCTAAGTGGTCCGTCACCAGCAACCACAAATACAAATCCATTCGGCAGTTTGTCCCTGAGAATTTTAGAAACCTTTATTAAGTCGAACATACCTTTTCCTGATTACCCCTAAACCTCAGCCATTCTCAAGAGGCGATATGGCATAGGTGGAGTGCGAAGAGCGGCAAAAAGCAATCGTTCAATCATGGCGGGTAAATCGAAACGGCGGTTAAACCGATATTCGAACTCAGCAAGATAACGCGACACATGTTTATCTCGAATCGCATGAAAAGTACCCAACAGACTGTTTTTGACATTACCCAACATCGTGGTTACCCATTTGAAGCACGAATACTGGACACTTTGGCGCCCACCACCCGTCACCATGGGGTTATGATGGCAATCAGCGGTTGTCACGCCACTAAAGCACCAAAGCCCATCGGTAAAGACTTCGCTGCCAGGCATCAAGCAGGAGCGGGCGTAGCGGGCGATTTCACGTTTGCGGAAGCCCCTTACACGACGCAGTTGAATTTTCATGGGCCTGCCGTCCCGCGTCGTCTCAACAGCAGCTACGAAAGGGATTTTGTTGCGCGACCCACGACCACGCTTACCGGCTTGCTCGCCTCCGAGATAAGCATCATCCAATTCGATGCGACCGGCCAGTTTTTTTCCACGCTCACGTTCCATCATCACCTGCATCAACTTATGCTTGAGTCGCCAGGCCGTATTGTAGTTCACCCCGATTTCGCGGGAAAGTTGCAGCGCCGAGATACTTTTCTTGCGTTGGGTCAACAGATAGATCGCAAGAAACCACGTTCTCAGCGGCAGCTTGGTGCCATGGAAGATGCTGCCGGCGGTCAGGGAAGTCTGATGATGGCACTTGTGACATTGATATATCTGACGGTTTTTGAGTTCACAGCCTGTTGTGTTGCCGCACTCAGGGCAGACATAGCCCGTCGGCCAGCGCAAATCATACAATGCCTGTCGACACTGATCCTCGGTCCCATATTGTTCCAGAAAATCGTGCAAACCAAGACCTTTTTGAAATTGAATAGTATTTCTCGGCATGATGAAATCCTCTTTTATTCAGTAGGTTCCATTATGCTTGCACCACAGGCTCAATAGCTGAGCCTCATGAGTAATCAGGTACCTTTTTGTTCAATAAGCGTATTCACACATCCTATAATTACTCTCCCTTCTTTTTTGAAACCCTCAATGGTATCGATATTTTTCTCTACGTTTGTGACATCCACACCATTCCATACTGTAGTTATGCGTTCACTTGGTATTTTGTAGTAGTTGCAAACATCATTTTTTTGCTTTTCCGCCACTGCAACCAACATATCTGGAACCCGCCAGAAAAGTCTTTCAAACTTCGCCATTTCAGGCTCTCTGTTTGGATAGTTGCCAAAATGAAAAGTATGTATAAAACGTATGGATGGTAGTGTTAACCTGCACAGAGAGGCATCTACTAATGAATGGACATCGTGCGAATGAACCAGATCTATGTTATTTCTACTTAAATAACTTCTAAGCCGCAAGGAAGTAAAATAATCCGTTTTATCACTTTTCTTTTTTTCTTTTGCCAAACCGATAACATCCGTTCCTTGATCAACTATTTTATTACCTATAGTTCCCATTTCCTTGAGATAGCAAACAGTTACATCAAATATTTCTTTATTTATAGTATTGCAGATATTTGCCGTGACCTCTTCCGCTCCTCCTATATGTAAGGTGGAGTGAAGAAGACACAATTTAATCTTGTTATTATTTACTGTCATGATCTTTCTCTTTTTCTTAATATCTGATCTTTCTTGTGGTTATCACTTTCACTCATCTTGTCAAGATGATTTTTAAACATAAATTCCACAGAAACAAACAATCCCGCAAGCACAAAAATATGTGGATAGTACGTAACAGATAAAAATGCACCCCCGATAACAAATGCCACCAAGCTTGAATTAAGCATTAAAAACAACTTACCGTATACTTCACTATCCTCTATAGAATCAGGCTTTTTCCTAAAAAAACGAATAAATTTACTGTTTCTTCTGTAATTCCCTATCAATAATGCAAGAAAAAAGATAATTCCTGGTAAGCCAAGTTCACCCAGAATCAAGAAATACGATGAGTGTGCGGTTAACCAGGAAAAATTTTCATAACCGAACTCAGGCGGTCTAAAATCCGTACCTAGTTTTACAGGAAAATGTCCTGCTCCCACTCCAGTAATCGGATGTGCTGTCGCCATCCTGATTGCCGTTTTCCATGCGACTATACGCCCCATTGCAGATCCTTCAGATTCATAATTTCGAATCGTATTCATCCTCTCAAAATACACAGGCGGAGCAAAAGCGAGTATTGAGATCAAGACGCCACTTATCAGTAATATACCGAGAAATTTTTGGCGGCCCATCCACCACAGATAAGCGAACGTCCCCACTAACGCCAAGGACGCACCTCTTGACTGAGTTCCAACGATAGCAAATATCAGTACCAATAACGCTAATATATATATCACTTTATGTAGTGTTTTCTTTGAATCCATAATAAGGAATAAACACATTGGAACTGTGAGAGACACTGACAGAGAAAAATCGTTACCATCACCAAGAAATGCATTTCCTGAGATATATGTTCTCGTTGCGGGGTCCAAAACGACATCAGGATTGAGAATTACTAAAAGTATACCTGATTACCCCTAAACCTCAGCCATTCTCAAGAGGCGATATGGCATAGGTGGAGTGCGAAGAGCGGCAAAAAGCAATCGTTCAATCATGGCGGGTAAATCGAAACGGCGGTTAAACCGATATTCGAACTCAGCAAGATAACGCGACACATGTTTATCTCGAATCGCATGAAAAGTACCCAACAGACTGTTTTTGACATTACCCAACATCGTGTTTACCCATTTGAAGCACGAATACTGGACACTTTGGCGCCCACCACCCGTCACCATGGGGTTATGATGGCAATCAGCGGTTGTCACGCCACTAACCCGCATGTTTCATCCGTTTTTAAATTTAGCCGGTGATATGGCCAAGCTTGGATGGTTTGCCCTCACTGGGAACCAAACCTCTATCAAGCCCTGATTTTCCACCCTCCGGGCAGACTCCCCCTTACCCCCATTGTTGATCAACGTGCCGGGGCAGCACTCTGCCGGGCTATCCCGGCTTGAGTCGTGCCGCCACCTGGAAAAACAGCGCCTGATAGGGATAGGTGCTGGAGAGCAGGAAGCGGATCCGTCGCGTGTTGCGAATGATGACCGCCCCGATCTTGAACAGTTTGAGCCGGATCGTGGTCATCTGTGCACGCGCCAGTTCCGTGCCCTTCAGCGCGAGGCGCCGGATGGCCTCCATCAGCACATAGGCCAGACTGGACAGCAGTAGACGAAACTGATTGGCCCACCAGTAATGCGCGCTGGTGCGATCGGCGAACAGCCCCAGTTGCTGCTCCTTGATTCGGTTCTCCATGTCACCACGGGCGCAGTAGAGGTCATCGTAAAGACGCTGTTTGTCGCCGGCCAGGTTGGTGACGATGAAGCGTGGATTTGGCCCCTTGTCGGTGACCTCCAGTTTGGCGATCACCTTGCGACGCGTCTTCCAGGTGCTGGCGGCATAGTGAAACTGAAAGAATTCCCGCATCTTCATGCCGGTTCGCTTCGCCAGTTCCTCAACCCACTGCATGGGCTCACGGATACACCGCAGCAAGGCGTCATTCTTGGCGATGCCCACGATATAGCCCACAGCGTTGCGCTCGCACCAGCTGAGCATGTGGTGACGGCAAAAGCCGCTATCGCCCCGAAAGATGATACGCACTTCAGGCCAAGCCCGGCGCAGGCGTTTGACCAACAGCGCCAGAATCGCCCAGGCATGCTTGGGCGCATCGATCCGGCTGGGCCGCAGATAACTCACCAGCAGTTGATCGCCACAAAAGACATACAGGGGCAGGAAGCAGTAGTGATCGTAGTAGCCGTGAAAGAAGCGGCCTTCCTGGCGGCCATGCACCGGATCATCCGTGGCGTCGAAATCCAGGATCAGCTCATCGGGTGGTGCATCATATGAGGCAATGAACTGCTCGAGCAGTAGGTTGTGGACATCAACGGCAACCCGGCGATCGACCCGGTTCTCCAGCCGACAAAGTGTCGACTGGCTGCCCAGTACCTCCTCGCGTTCGATCGAGCTCTGTAGGGCCGGGTCGGTGCGTAGTGTCTGATGGTCGTTCAGATCTTCATAACCCAGGCAGAGCCCATAGACTCGCTGGCGCAACAGGCTCAACTGGCTGTGTTCAATATAGCGGGGATCTCGCGGGTCGGGGATGACCGCATCAACCGCCTCGAGCAATCCCAGACGCCTGTCGATCTCACGCAGCAGCAACACGCCGCCGTCCGAGGTGATATCGCCACCGGAAAACTCGGCTTGAACCTTACGGCGTTTTAGGGCTGGAAAATCAAAGGCAGTCTGGGTACAGTTTGTCACAGGCAAAATCCTTTCGATTACAGTGTAAGCAACTGAATTATATCGAAGTATCAGGATTTTGCCTTTTTAATGCGTGAAATATTGGGGCTAAAGCACCAAAGCCCATCGGTAAAGACTTCGCTGCCAGGCATCAAGCAGGAGCGGGCGTAGCGGGCGATTTCACGTTTGCGGAAGCCCCTTACACGACGCAGTTGAATTTTCATGGGCCTGCCGTCCCGCGTCGTCTCAACAGCAGCTACGAAAGGGATTTTGTTGCGCGACCCACGACCACGCTTACCGGCTTGCTCGCCTCCGAGATAAGCATCATCCAATTCGATGCGACCGGCCAGTTTTTTTCCACGCTCACGTTCCATCATCACCTGCATCAACTTATGCTTGAGTCGCCAGGCCGTATTGTAGTTCACCCCGATTTCGCGGGAAAGTTGCAGCGCCGAGATACTTTTCTTGCGTTGGGTCAACAGATAGATCGCAAGAAACCACGTTCTCAGCGGCAGCTTGGTGCCATGGAAGATGCTGCCGGCGGTCAGGGAAGTCTGATGATGGCACTTGTGACATTGATATATCTGACGCTTTTTGAGTTCACAGCCTGTTGTGTTGCCGCACTCAGGGCAGACATAGCCCGTCGGCCAGCGCAAATCATACAATGCCTGTCGACACTGATCCTCGGTCCCATATTGTTCCAGAAAATCGTGCAAACCAAGACCTTTTTGAAATTGAATAGTATTTCTCGGCATGATGAAATCCTCTTTTATTCAGTAGGTTCCATTATGCTTGCACCACAGGCTCAATAGCTGAGCCTCATGAGTAATCAGGAAAGTATATGACTGAAAACAAATACGATAAATATGCCTTTAATCTTATCGATATCTGTTACTATTTTGATTATGATGTAATACCACAGAATAAAACCGAAAACGAGTTTAAATATTTTGAATGAAAATTCTGTAACATCAGCAACGATTACTGATATCGCAAGCAAAAATAGAAAAAAAAAAGAAACAGCTTTGAGTTTTGATGCTTGAATATTTTATTATTATCATTTACACCATTATAAAATATTGCTCCAATTGTAACAATCAAGGGTATTATTGTATTGATTTTTAGCAGACCAATTATCGGCACATACGAAGCTGGTCGAACATAATCCAGGAATAAAGATAATAACAGGCCTAAATACAACATGATTATTTATTATATTCTTCAGCCAGTTTCTCATACACACTGAATAATTTTTCAACCCTGGCATCCTGGTTAAAGTTCTCGATGACATGCTTCCTCCCTATCAATGCCATTTTATTATGCCTTGAAACATTATTTACATACTCTTCCAATGCATTTTCCAATGCACTTGAATTTTCAGATTCTATAAGCACACCATTCACATTATGCTGAACAATCTGTGCAGTACCACCTACATTTGTCGCAATTACTGGAACACCCATCAGGAGCGACTCAAGCACAACATTTGGCATACCTTCAGTATTTGAACTTTGAACGACCAAATCTATGCCGTTATATATATCTACCATATCATTTCTGTAGCCTGAAAATATAACTTTGTCTGAAATACCCCATGCATTCGCAAGCGACCTTAGTCTCTCTTCTTCCGGTCCCACTCCAACAATAAGAAAGATAAGATCTGTATATTTACCGGTAAGATACTTAGCAGCATTTAAAAATATATCTTGTCTTTTTTCGGGGCTCAGCCTGCCAATATTTGCAATTACCTTTTTATCTTTTGAAATATTGATTTCATTCCTGAACTTGCTATTTTCACGCTTAATCTCGTAGTCATTAATCACCAAAGCATTATTAATTACATAAATCTTGTCGGGTTGTATTCCACTCCTGACAAGACGCTTTTTCATAACTTCAGATACCACTATAATCTGATCATGATATCTCAACAAATATTTATCGACTGCTGTATATATTTTTCCCTTCCAATTATTTGATATCCAGCCATGACATGTAGAAACCAATGGCAGTCTCTGGCTTCGCGCACATATAAGCCCATAAATATTAGAACGAAAGTCATGGGTGTGAATTATATCGATCGCCCTTTTTCGCACCACCTGTTTAATCTGATCTATTACATTCCTGTCAAATGATCTATTTTCTTTTATAGCAACCACATCCAAGCCTAGTTCAAATGCCTTTTTCATATAGGCATGATCGTTGTGACTTTCTCCGGAAAATGCACCAATATGAATATTACATTTATCCCGATCTACCATGTCAGCGCACTGCAGGATGGTCCTGCCTGGTCCATCAATCCATGGCGAATCTCGCAAATCTAATATTTGTAGTGTCTTCTCAGGCATAGCGTTCAATATCTAAATTACATTATATAATATTTAAGGACACCTTCTGAAGGCCGGCAAATAACGATATCTTAATAACTATCAGCACAGATATATATGAAATCACTGCTGTCCCGTTAAGGAGAGAATAAGAAGGCCTGAAGACCAGTTTGTTTTGTTACAATGAGTTCACCACAAACCATTGAAAAACAAAAAGGAAATCAGGCCTTGAGTCACCATAATACTGTGTTTTCACAACTTCTGAAACTAATACCGAGACATGAATTCGAGACCCTTGCAAAACAGCACCATACAGGCCGTTCTTTCCGAACAGCCTCACGTTGGTCGCAATTCGTAACCCTGGCAATGGCGCAACTGTCAGGTCGAAACAGCTTACGTGACATCGTTGACAGTATGTCCGCGCAAGCCTATCGTCTTTATCACCTCGGTAGTGCAAAACTGTCACGTTCCAATTTATCCCGCATCAATGATGGTAAGCCATACGGGCTGTATGAAGCTTTGTTTGGAAAGCTGTTGCATCGCTGTCAGGGTGTGGTTCCTGGTCATGATTTTCGTTTCAGCAACCCACTTTATTCGCTGGATGCTTCGACGATCGATTTATGTCTGTCTGTTTTCCCCTGGGCTGATTTTCGCACGACGAAAGGAGCGATAAAACTGCATGTTGGGTTGAACCACTCGGGCTATTTGCCGGAATTTGTGACGGTGACAGAGGGTAAGGCACACGATGTAACTGTCGGGCGTGCCTTGAAATTCCCCAAGGGGAGTATCGTGGCGGTTGATAAGGGTTACAACGACTACGCTTGGTATAACCAACTGACAGCAAAAGGGATATTTTTTGTCACTCGCCTGAAGACCAATGCAAAGTACCGTACGGTAAGCCGTCGATCAGTGTTGAAAAGTAAGGGATTGACCAGCGACCAAACCATTGAGTTTACAGGTGCGCAGACTGCCAAAAAGTGCCCAGTACCATTACGTCGTATCGGCTATCGGGATGCGGAGACCGGAAGGCGTTATGTGTTTCTCACCAACAATTTCGAGCTTGCTGCCAAAACGATTGCCGATATATACAGGGCAAGGTGGCAGGTTGAATTGTTTTTCAAATGGATCAAACAAAACCTGAAAATCAAATCATTTGTGGGTACCAGCAAAAATGCGCTTATGACACAGATCTGGATTGCATTGTGTGTCTATTTGCTACTGGCCTTTCTCAAGTTCCAGTCGAAGTTGCAAAAAAGCATGCAACAAATATTACGATTACTACAGCTTAATTTGTTTGAAAAACGGGATCTGATGGCATTGCTGCGAGGTGATCCACCCCGCGAGGGCCAACCTGATAATAATCAGATGGCTTTGCTTTGAAAGTTAGCGGGACAGCAGTGATATGAAATATTACCTTTATTGCATGGCTCTCATGCATAATATAACCTGATTACCCCTAACCCGCATGTTTCATCCGTTTTTAAATTTAGCCGGTGATATGGCCAAGCTTGGATGGTTTGCCCTCACTGGGAACCAAACCTCTATCAAGCCCTGATTTTCCACCCTCCGGGCAGACTCCCCCTTACCCCCATTGTTGATCAACGTGCCGGGGCAGCACTCTGCCGGGCTATCCCGGCTTGAGTCGTGCCGCCACCTGGAAAAACAGCGCCTGATAGGGATAGGTGCTGGAGAGCAGGAAGCGGATCCGTCGCGTGTTGCGAATGATGACCGCCCCGATCTTGAACAGTTTGAGCCGGATCGTGGTCATCTGTGCACGCGCCAGTTCCGTGCCCTTCAGCGCGAGGCGCCGGATGGCCTCCATCAGCACATAGGCCAGACTGGACAGCAGTAGACGAAACTGATTGGCCCACCAGTAATGCGCGCTGGTGCGATCGGCGAACAGCCCCAGTTGCTGCTCCTTGATTGAGCATGTGGTGACGGCAAAAGCCGCTATCGCCCCGAAAGATGATACGCACTTCAGGCCAAGCCCGGCGCAGGCGTTTGACCAACAGCGCCAGAATCGCCCAGGCATGCTTGGGCGCATCGATCCGGCTGGGCCGCAGATAACTCACCAGCAGTTGATCGCCACAAAAGACATACAGGGGCAGGAAGCAGTAGTGATCGTAGTAGCCGTGAAAGAAGCGGCCTTCCTGGCGGCCATGCACCGGATCATCCGTGGCGTCGAAATCCAGGATCAGCTCATCGGGTGGTGCATCATATGAGGCAATGAACTGCTCGAGCAGTAGGTTGTGGACATCAACGGCAACCCGGCGATCGACCCGGTTCTCCAGCCGACAAAGTGTCGACTGGCTGCCCAGTACCTCCTCGCGTTCGATCGAGCTCTGTAGGGCCGGGTCGGTGCGTAGTGTCTGATGGTCGTTCAGATCTTCATAACCCAGGCAGAGCCCATAGACTCGCTGGCGCAACAGGCTCAACTGGCTGTGTTCAATATAGCGGGGATCTCGCGGGTCGGGGATGACCGCATCAACCGCCTCGAGCAATCCCAGACGCCTGTCGATCTCACGCAGCAGCAACACGCCGCCGTCCGAGGTGATATCGCCACCGGAAAACTCGGCTTGAACCTTACGGCGTTTTAGGGCTGGAAAATCAAAGGCAGTCTGGGTACAGTTTGTCACAGGCAAAATCCTTTCGATTACAGTGTAAGCAACTGAATTATATCGAAGTATCAGGATTTTGCCTTTTTAATGCGTGAAATATTGGGGTTAAACCGATATTCGAACTCAGCAAGATAACGCGACACATGTTTATCTCGAATCGCATGAAAAGTACCCAACAGACTGTTTTTGACATTACCCAACATCGTGTTTACCCATTTGAAGCACGAATACTGGACACTTTGGCGCCCACCACCCGTCACCATGGGGTTATGATGGCAATCAGCGGTTGTCACGCCACTAAAGCACCAAAGCCCATCGGTAAAGACTTCGCTGCCAGGCATCAAGCAGGAGCGGGCGTAGCGGGCGATTTCACGTTTGCGGAAGCCCCTTACACGACGCAGTTGAATTTTCATGGGCCTGCCGTCCCGCGTCGTCTCAACAGCAGCTACGAAAGGGATTTTGTTGCGCGACCCACGACCACGCTTACCGGCTTGCTCGCCTCCGAGATAAGCATCATCCAATTCGATGCGACCGGCCAGTTTTTTTCCACGCTCACGTTCCATCATCACCTGCATCAACTTATGCTTGAGTCGCCAGGCCGTATTGTAGTTCACCCCGATTTCGCGGGAAAGTTGCAGCGCCGAGATACTTTTCTTGCGTTGGGTCAACAGATAGATCGCAAGAAACCACGTTCTCAGCGGCAGCTTGGTGCCATGGAAGATGCTGCCGGCGGTCAGGGAAGTCTGATGATGGCACTTGTGACATTGATATATCTGACGCTTTTTGAGTTCACAGCCTGTTGTGTTGCCGCACTCAGGGCAGACATAGCCCGTCGGCCAGCGCAAATCATACAATGCCTGTCGACACTGATCCTCGGTCCCATATTGTTCCAGAAAATCGTGCAAACCAAGACCTTTTTGAAATTGAATAGTATTTCTCGGCATGATGAAATCCTCTTTTATTCAGTAGGTTCCATTATGCTTGCACCACAGGCTCAATAGCTGAGCCTCATGAGTAATCAGGTAATATAATGAGATTGCACCATATATATTATTGGGTTTCTGAAGTGTTAATTCTCTTCTCTTTTTGTCGGCTTCCATATTTCCTGACGTTTACCCTGAAAAAACAAGAACCATGCTTTGAGAATTGCCAGATTTACGATTGTAAAAAAAAGGGGTATTTTACCGATTACAGTATTATTCAATACGCTATTTTGAGGAAAGGAGACAATTGCTAATGAATAAAATAATAACTGACATGAAAAAAATAATTTATACATAAACTGATGCATAATATTATAATTACTAATCAAAAGTATTATCAGAAAAAATGGTACTAACCACCTCATTAATTTATGCGAAAATAAAAATACCGAAAACCAGCCGTATTTAAAGGCATTTAATAATTTTAAGTTAGAAAATAGAGCGGCCATCCCTCTCAAAAGGGTTCTAACTTTCCTGTTATATTCATTACTTGTACTTTTAGAGGCACTCATTATTCCTTTTGCCTGAGGTTCAGTAATTGCCCTGTAACCCGCATCGACAGTATTTAAGACAGATAAAAAATCAGGTGCCAAACCTTCCTCAAATGGCTTAATCAGCTGTGTTCTTTGAGCATAAAATGAACCGCTTGCTCCCACAATAGAATCTATTTTTGATTCCTTATTACGCAGAAACAATTCATACTTTCCATAAAGACCTTCCCCTCCTTGATTTGCAGGTATATGATCCTCACCAGATACACAACCAACGTTATTATCGGTAAATGGTGCAACAATTTTATGGATTGATTGTTTATCAAGCATTATTGAAGCATCTGTAAACACCACAATTGATGAATTAATCTCATTTATTCCCTTATTAAGGGCATTAGCTTTACCTTGCTGGTTTTCTATGACTATGACTTTTAAATTTAAATTAGTCTTATAGTTTCTGATTATTTCAACAGTGTTATCAGTAGAACCATCCGATACAAGAATAACATTCAATAAGTTATCTGGGTATTCCAGGTTCTCTATGTTAGATAACTTTGCCTCGATAACATTGGATTCATTATGCACAGGCAATAATAATGTAACACTTGGCAAGTCAATTTCCTGATCATCAATTAAAACCGAATTATTGCGGTATTTACCCACAACAATTAACAGTAATGGATAAAGAAAATATGCATAAACAACACATGCAAATGACAACCAGAAAAGCATGATCATTATTTACTATTCCGGATCGAATTTAGTTTCAAACAGTTACTATCAGACACGATGTTTCTCATATTTGAGTTAACAAAAAATATCATGAATAGATTTATATTTAAATATTTACCTGGTTACCCCTAAACCTCAGCCATTCTCAAGAGGCGATATGGCATAGGTGGAGTGCGAAGAGCGGCAAAAAGCAATCGTTCAATCATGGCGGGTAAATCGAAACGGCGGTTAAACCGGTATTCGAACTCAGCAAGATAACGCGACACATGTTTATCTCGAATCGCATGAAAAGTACCCAACAGACTGTTTTTGACATTACCCAACATCGTGTTTACCCATTTGAAGCACGAATACTGGACACTTTGGCGCCCACCACCCGTCACCATGGGGTTATGATGGCAATCAGCGGTTGTCACGCCACTAAAGCACCAAAGCCCATCGGTAAAGACTTCGCTGCCAGGCATCAAGCAGGAGCGGGCGTAGCGGGCGATTTCACGTTTGCGGAAGCCCCTTACACGACGCAGTTGAATTTTCATGGGCCTGCCGTCCCGCGTCGTCTCAACAGCAGCTACGAAAGGGATTTTGTTGCGCGACCCACGACCACGCTTACCGGCTTGCTCGCCTCCGAGATAAGCATCATCCAATTCGATGCGACCGGCCAGTTTTTTTCCACGCTCACGTTCCATCATCACCTGCATCAACTTATGCTTGAGTCGCCAGGCCGTATTGTAGTTCACCCCGATTTCGCGGGAAAGTTGCAGCGCCGAGATACTTTTCTTGCGTTGGGTCAACAGATAGATCGCAAGAAACCACGTTCTCAGCGGCAGCTTGGTGCCATGGGAGATGCTGCCGGCGGTCAGGGAAGTCTGATGATGGCACTTGTGACATTGATATATCTGACGCTTTTTGAGTTCACAGCCTGTTGTGTTGTCGCACTCAGGGCAGACATAGCCCGTCGGCCAGCGCAAATCATACAATGCCTGTCGACACTGATCCTCGGTCCCATATTGTTCCAGAAAATCGTGCAAACCAAGACCTTTTTGAAATTGAATAGTATTTCTCGGCATGATGAAATCCTCTTTTATTCAGTAGGTTCCATTATGCTTGCACCACAGGCTCAATAGCTGAGCCTCATGAGTAATCAGGAATATTTATCTATTGCGGCCACTACTACTGAATTTTGAGCTAATTTTTTTCCATCATTATTAATTAACCCCCTCCTTTTGTCAGTATCGATAAGCTCTATATTTAAACCAAAACCAGCGTACATAAATGCTATCAACTCATCATCAAAAGCCTCGCCTTTTTCCGCATCCGTCAACACTCTGAGCCCCTTCTGTTTTAAAAGATCCAATTCCAACGATACACTTTTATCAGTTTTAAAACAGATATGGTGTAGACCCTCTCCCTTCTTTAAACTTTCAATTAAAGGGGAATCGGGACTCGAAGGCTCTATCAGTTTAATATCAAGCGATTCCTGCTTCCCTAAGAATACGACATTTACTTTTTGCCGTGTATTTGTGATTTTGTTTGTTTTTTGAGTATATCCAAACATATCTGTAATTCTTGGAATAGCCCTGTCTATAGACCTAACAGCTATACAAATGTGGTCAATATTCATATCAATACATTAATTATGGTTAAAGAAAATCTGCTTATTTATGAATATATAATCTCATAAATTGATATCTGCGGCTATGAATTATAATTCACTTAATAAAATACGTCTTTATTGTAATTGTTATGTAGCGAAGTTAAGTCAGATTTAAATATGATCCCTTCAATATACTCTCATAAGATGGACCATATATTAAATTTAGCATTTAATATTATACCCGGAATAGATCAATAAAAAGCTTTAATGTTACAATACGAAAATGCATGCTAACTGTGCAAACATTATATACTTTAAAGAAAATCCCCAATATGTCTAAACCGACGTCTAGTAAATATTTTTCCTGATTACTCATGAGGCTCAGCTATTGAGCCTGTGGTGCAAGCATAATGGAACCTACTGAATAAAAGAGGATTTCATCATGCCGAGAAATACTATTCAATTTCAAAAAGGTCTTGGTTTGCACGATTTTCTGGAACAATATGGGACCGAGGATCAGTGTCGACAGGCGTTGTATGATTTGCGCTGGCCGACGGGCTATGTCTGCCCTGAGTGCGGCAACACAACAGGCTGTGAACTCAAAAAGCGTCAGATATATCAATGTCACAAGTGCCATCATCAGACTTCCCTGACCGCCGGCAGCATCTTCCATGGCACCAAGCTGCCGCTGAGAACGTGGTTTCTTGCGATCTATCTGTTGACCCAACGCAAGAAAAGTATCTCGGCGCTGCAACTTTCCCGCGAAATCGGGGTGAACTACAATACGGCCTGGCGACTCAAGCATAAGTTGATGCAGGTGATGATGGAACGTGAGCGTGGAAAAAAACTGGCCGGTCGCATCGAATTGGATGATGCTTATCTCGGAGGCGAGCAAGCCGGTAAGCGTGGTCGTGGGTCGCGCAACAAAATCCCTTTCGTAGCTGCTGTTGAGACGACGCGGGACGGCAGGCCCATGAAAATTCAACTGCGTCGTGTAAGGGGCTTCCGCAAACGTGAAATCGCCCGCTACGCCCGCTCCTGCTTGATGCCTGGCAGCGAAGTCTTTACCGATGGGCTTTGGTGCTTTAGCCCCAATATTTCACGCATTAAAAAGGCAAAATCCTGATACTTCGATATAATTCAGTTGCTTACACTGTAATCGAAAGGATTTTGCCTGTGACAAACTGCACCCAGACTGCCTTTGATTTTCCAGCCCTAAAACGCCGTAAGGTTCAAGCCGAGTTTTCCGGTGGCGATATCACCTCGGACGGCGGCGTGTTGCTGCTGCGTGAGATCGACAGGCGTCTGGGATTGCTCGAGGCGGTTGATGCGGTCATCCCCGACCCGCGAGATCCCCGCTATATTGAACACAGCCAGTTGAGCCTGTTGCGCCAGCGAGTCTATGGGCTCTGCCTGGGTTATGAAGATCTGAACGACCATCAGACACTACGCACCGACCCGGCCCTACAGAGCTCGATCGAACGCGAGGAGGTACTGGGCAGCCAGTCGACACTTTGTCGGCTGGAGAACCGGGTCGATCGCCGGGTTGCCGTTGATGTCCACAACCTACTGCTCGAGCAGTTCATTGCCTCATATGATGCACCACCCGATGAGCTGATCCTGGATTTCGACGCCACGGATGATCCGGTGCATGGCCGCCAGGAAGGCCGCTTCTTTCACGGCTACTACGATCACTACTGCTTCCTGCCCCTGTATGTCTTTTGTGGCGATCAACTGCTGGTGAGTTATCTGCGGCCCAGCCGGATCGATGCGCCCAAGCATGCCTGGGCGATTCTGGCGCTGTTGGTCAAACGCCTGCGCCGGGCTTGGCCTGAAGTGCGTATCATCTTTCGGGGCGATAGCGGCTTTTGCCGTCACCACATGCTCAGCTGGTGCGAGCGCAACGCTGTGGGCTATATCGTGGGCATCGCCAAGAATGACGCCTTGCTGCGGTGTATCCGTGAGCCCATGCAGTGGGTTGAGGAACTGGCGAAGCGAACCGGCATGAAGATGCGGGAATTCTTTCAGTTTCACTATGCCGCCAGCACCTGGAAGACGCGTCGCAAGGTGATCGCCAAACTGGAGGTCACCGACAAGGGGCCAAATCCACGCTTCATCGTCACCAACCTGGCCGGCGACAAACAGCGCCTTTACGATGACCTCTACTGCGCCCGTGGTGACATGGAGAACCGAATCAAGGAGCAGCAACTGGGGCTGTTCGCCGATCGCACCAGCGCGCATTACTGGTGGGCCAATCAGTTTCGTCTACTGCTGTCCAGTCTGGCCTATGTGCTGATGGAGGCCATCCGGCGCCTCGCGCTGAAGGGCACGGAACTGGCGCGTGCACAGATGACCACGATCCGGCTCAAACTGTTCAAGATCGGGGCGGTCATCATTCGCAACACGCGACGGATCCGCTTCCTGCTCTCCAGCACCTATCCCTATCAGGCGCTGTTTTTCCAGGTGGCGGCACGACTCAAGCCGGGATAGCCCGGCAGAGTGCTGCCCCGGCACGTTGATCAACAATGGGGGTAAGGGGGAGTCTGCCCGGAGGGTGGAAAATCAGGGCTTGATAGAGGTTTGGTTCCCAGTGAGGGCAAACCATCCAAGCTTGGCCATATCACCGGCTAAATTTAAAAACGGATGAAACATGCGGGTTAGTGGCGTGACAACCGCTGATTGCCATCATAACCCCATGGTGACGGGTGGTGGGCGCCAAAGTGTCCAGTATTCGTGCTTCAAATGGGTAAACACGATGTTGGGTAATGTCAAAAACAGTCTGTTGGGTACTTTTCATGCGATTCGAGATAAACATGTGTCGCGTTATCTTGCTGAGTTCGAATATCGGTTTAACCGCCGTTTCGATTTACCCGCCATGATTGAACGATTGCTTTTTGCCGCTCTTCGCACTCCACCTATGCCATATCGCCTCTTGAGAATGGCTGAGGTTTAGGGGTAATCAGGTAATATTATATGTTTCTGATGAACAGTATTTCTTGAGCAAATATTCGGCCAGTGGGCTGCGGTAGATATTACCGTAACAAAGTACGAGGATATTATTTCCTTCCCTTTTACTTACAGATTCCCTACTCTTTTTTCTTGCACGCATTAATATAATGAAATGCTGTGCTCTTCTGATGATAGAATTGATTATTCTTGTTGTGAAATTATGCATTATCCGGTCATTAGTATAATATTATCATTTACTCAGTAATCCATATTTACAAAGTACTTCTTCTACAGTGCCTAATTCGAATTGGTTTATCAGGCGCGTAAGTCTTGGCTTAAATTTATCCAAATTTTGATAGTGCCTGAATTCTGAAAGAAGTGAAGACTTAATCCTTGGTTGGTCAACATCGATTTCCCATGGATGCATATAAAAAATAAAGGGAACATTCTTTTTGTTAACCATCCTCAATCCTTGTAGCGTCATCCAATAGGGAAAAAGTCTGAAATAACCTCCACCACTGATTGGCAATCTCTTGTTACCAATACCAACTGTAGAAAGTGGGAATTCAATTATCTCATTACCTGAATCTGTGCAATATTTATGCGGAACGGTCTCAGCATTTGGGATACCATATCGGTCATGAACTATCGGAAAAATACTTGAGTCGTAGGTAAACCCGGCCTCGCATAAAATATCTATTGCCCATACCGAATCTGCCGTTATTGAGTAGCTTGCGGCTCTGTAGCCATTCACCGGTTTGCCAATCAGATCTTCCAATATAGACTTGGACTTAATGGTTTCTTCTTTGAATTCCTGCTTTGTCTGGTTATATATTAAATCATGCCTGTAACCGTGACATGCCACTTCATGCCCCGAATCTGAGATACGCTTAATTAACTGATGTTCTCTTTCAGCAACCCATCCCAATACAAAAAAAGTGGCTTTGATATTGTACTGATCAAAATGATCCAACAGCCAATTGGTATTTGTATTAACCCTGGAAGGGTATTTTTCCCAATCACTTTTATCTATATTATTTGCAAACGCAGACACCTGATAGTAGTCTTCTACATCGACTGTCATCGCATTTAATAACATCTGTTAATGTCCGTTAAAATTCAAGTGATTCTGCTGCATGTTATTTAAATTCTGAAAGTTGTTTTATTATGACCATACTATATATTAATCATATTTCTTTTGAAAGTATCTTATCATAAAGTAATTGCGTCTTTTCTATATTCACATTTATATGAAAGTACTCCAGTAATCTTTTATATCCCTCTTTTCCAAGGTTTTCTGCATACTGTTTATGCTGTAATAACTTGATAACCAGCTCGGCAAGACACTCATGGTCTCCAGGCTTGAAAATTAATCCTGTTTTTTCGTTTACGACGATTTCCGGTACCGCTCCATCACCTGCCGCAACCAGGGGTTTTGAAAGAGACATGGCTTCTATCAGTACACGTCCGAAAGGTTCAGGTTCGATGGACGTGTGTAGTACTATCTGTAATGTATTGAGATAATCTGATACGTTTTTTATATATCCTGTCACTGCTGTCCCGCTAACTTTCAAAGCAAAGCCATCTGATTATTATCAGGTTGGCCCTCGCGGGGTGGATCACCTCGCAGCAATGCCATCAGATCCCGTTTTTCAAACAAATTAAGCTGTAGTAATCGTAATATTTGTTGCATGCTTTTTTGCAACTTCGACTGGAACTTGAGAAAGGCCAGTAGCAAATAGACACACAATGCAATCCAGATCTGTGTCATAAGCGCATTTTTGCTGGTACCCACAAATGATTTGATTTTCAGGTTTTGTTTGATCCATTTGAAAAACAATTCGACCTGCCACCTTGCCCTGTATATATCGGCAATCGTTTTGGCAGCAAGCTCGAAATTGTTGGTGAGAAACACATAACGCCTTCCGGTCTCCGCATCCCGATAGCCGATACGACGTAATGGTACTGGGCACTTTTTGGCAGTCTGCGCACCTGTAAACTCAATGGTTTGGTCGCTGGTCAATCCCTTACTTTTCAACACTGATCGACGGCTTACCGTACGGTACTTTGCATTGGTCTTCAGGCGAGTGACAAAAAATATCCCTTTTGCTGTCAGTTGGTTATACCAAGCGTAGTCGTTGTAACCCTTATCAACCGCCACGATACTCCCCTTGGGGAATTTCAAGGCACGCCCGACAGTTACATCGTGTGCCTTACCCTCTGTCACCGTCACAAATTCCGGCAAATAGCCCGAGTGGTTCAACCCAACATGCAGTTTTATCGCTCCTTTCGTCGTGCGAAAATCAGCCCAGGGGAAAACAGACAGACATAAATCGATCGTCGAAGCATCCAGCGAATAAAGTGGGTTGCTGAAACGAAAATCATGACCAGGAACCACACCCTGACAGCGATGCAACAGCTTTCCAAACAAAGCTTCATACAGCCCGTATGGCTTACCATCATTGATGCGGGATAAATTGGAACGTGACAGTTTTGCACTACCGAGGTGATAAAGACGATGGGCTTGCGCGGACATACTGTCAACGATGTCACGTAAGCTGTTTCGACCTGACAGTTGCGCCATTGCCAGGGTTACGAATTGCGACCAACGTGAGGCTGTTCGGAAAGAACGGCCTGTATGGTGCTGTTTTGCAAGGGTCTCGAATTCATGTCTCGGTATTAGTTTCATAAGTTGTGAAAACACAGTATTATGGTGACTCAAGGCCTGATTTCCTTTTTGTTTTTCAATGGTTTGTGGTGAGCTCATTGTAACAAAACAAACTGGTCTTCAGGCCTTCTTATTCTCTCCTTAACGGGACAGCAGTGATATCCTGTAAATATAATATTAGATCCTAAACCTAATTCCCTAATTAGTGTGTGTAATCTCTCCTCATAATGCATATCCTCTTTAGCTGTATCACCAATAAGCAGACATACGGTATTCGGATACTCATCCACAATTTTTCGCATTGCTCTGACTGCGACTTCCTGTCCTTTCCATTCCCTGATATTACCCATCACACCTATTATTTGTTGACCTTCATTTAAGCCCAGTTTATTTCGGATATCTTGATTTGTAATTTTTTCACGGACTTCTTTTGGATCAATGCCATTGTGTATTGTTAAAATATTCTCATTGGTAATACCATTTCTTTTCAAGGTGTCAGTTACGGAATTGGATATACTTATTATGGCTTTCAGCTTATTAGCCAATAATCTTGATATCAGATGATAATGATCATTGATGCCCCTCTCATGTGTTATACACGGTATTCCTGCCAGGTATGCGCCAATCATCCAATCATTATTCCGTAATACGGAATTATTCAAGTGTAGTAGATCGATATTGTTTTTTTTAAGAAGTCTTTTTTTCCTGAAGCTGGATATGAGCAGGTAACCAAGTAAATTCGCCGGTTTCTGGAATATTGTAAAGATAACGTTTAGTCTGGCTAGATACTTATTGTCTGATAGTAAACTTATTGGTTTATATGGCGGTACTATTAGAGTCTTAACGCCTGCTTTTTTATATTCTGGCAAAAGAGAGTGTTCTTTATGGAAAACAACCATCGGGTCATATTTCGTTCTATCTAGACCACTGGTTAGGTACAACAAACTATAGAATGACCCCCCTACAGTACCGTCCGTATTACCCTCGCAATACATTATTTTTTTTACATTACCCATCATTGTCAATCTGTTAACTGTTTCTTCTGGAAAATCTGCTCATCATCACTCTATTTAAATAACTCGTGAACAGGCTTCTCTCACTGTTGTTAAAACAAATCAAAAATACAGAAATAATCACTGCTGTCCCGTTAAGGAGAGAATAAGAAGGCCTGAAGACCAGTTTGTTTTGTTACAATGAGTTCACCACAAACCATTGAAAAACAAAAAGGAAATCAGGCCTTGAGTCACCATAATACTGTGTTTTCACAACTTCTGAAACTAATACCGAGACATGAATTCGAGACCCTTGCAAAACAGCACCATACAGGCCGTTCTTTCCGAACAGCCTCACGTTGGTCGCAATTCGTAACCCTGGCAATGGCGCAACTGTCAGGTCGAAACAGCTTACGTGACATCGTTGACAGTATGTCCGCGCAAGCCCATCGTCTTTATCACCTCGGTAGTGCAAAACTGTCACGTTCCAATTTATCCCGTATCAATGATGGTAAGCCATACGGGCTGTATGAAGCTTTGTTTGGAAAGCTGTTGCATCGCTGTCAGGGTGTGGTTCCTGGTCATGATTTTCGTTTCAGCAACCTACTTTATTCGCTGGATGCTTCGACGATCGATTTATGTCTGTCTGTTTTCCCCTGGGCTGATTTTCGCACGACGAAAGGAGCGATAAAACTGCATGTTGGGTTGAACCACTCGGGCTATTTGCCGGAATTTGTGACGGTGACAGAGGGTAAGGCACACGATGTAACTGTCGGGCGTGCCTTGAAATTCCCCAAGGGGAGTATCGTGGCGGTTGATAAGGGTTACAACGACTACGCTTGGTATAACCAACTGACAGCAAAAGGGATATTTTTTGTCACTCGCCTGAAGACCAATGCAAAGTACCGTACGGTAAGCCGTCGATCAGTGTTGAAAAGTAAGGGATTGACCAGCGACCAAACCATTGAGTTTACAGGTGCGCAGACTGCCAAAAAGTGCCCAGTACCATTACGTCGTATCGGCTATCGGGATGCGGAGACCGGAAGGCGTTATGTGTTTCTCACCAACAATTTCGAGCTTGCTGCCAAAACGATTGCCGATATATACAGGGCAAGGTGGCAGGTCGAATTGTTTTTCAAATGGATCAAACAAAACCTGAAAATCAAATCATTTGTGGGTACCAGCAAAAATGCGCTTATGACACAGATCTGGATTGCATTGTGTGTCTATTTGCTACTGGCCTTTCTCAAGTTCCAGTCGAAGTTGCAAAAAAGCATGCAACAAATATTACGATTACTACAGCTTAATTTGTTTGAAAAACGGGATCTGATGGCATTGCTGCGAGGTGATCCACCCCGCGAGGGCCAACCTGATAATAATCAGATGGCTTTGCTTTGAAAGTTAGCGGGACAGCAGTGATTTTAAAATCAAAATTCACTTCTCTTTTAGTCAAAATTGGAAGCAAGATCACCATAAACAAAGCCTGCGGTATTGCAGTCCCTAATGCGACTCCAGCTATGCCCAAGTAGTGGACTAAAACCATACTCAAAGCCAGATTTGATACTGCTTCATATATTCGCAGATTCGCGATTATTTTGTGTTTATTTATTCCATACAATATACTGCTTATGGTTGTATGAGGCACCGCTATTAAAGTACTGAATGCAAGTATATATAGTACAATTGATGATCTTTCAACATACTCCTCCCCCATCCAAATACCAATAAACATATCTCCCAGTAGGAAAAAAACAATACATATCGGAAGGGCCAGCAGCAGGGAAAGCTTACTGCCATTGATAATTAAGCTGTCAATGTTTTCTGTTTTCCTGCTTGCCTCCAGTTCACTTGCTACCGGGTTTAATACACTATTGCTCATCATAATTAAGCGACGGAGATACTCAATTAAATTTCCTGCAGTAGCATAAAATGTAACTGATACAACGGAAGAGAAAGCACCGATTACCAACGCATCCGTATAAAATATTACTTTTTGTCCCAGATTGTTTATTAGAACATATACACTGTAATTGTATAATTTTTTTAGGGTAGGCAGTTTGGTTTTTATTGGTGTTCTGGAGTAGCGGAACGGTATATTGTTTTTTTCAAGTAAGTGTTTTGAGTAAAAATAGATACTTGAGTTATTTGCAAGGCCGATTATTAATTGTATTAGTGAAAGTGCGATAATTCCATATCCTAAATTCAGGAAATAGAGAATCAGTCCCAACCTGACAAAAGCAAAGATTATTCCTATTTTATTAAATATGTCATACCTTTGAAGACCCATCAAAATGCCGTTGAAGACATTGAAAGCTACTGTTTGAGCGATTGTCAGGCCACAAATAATCACCACTATGCTTATTGTTGATATATCTACATTATCTACTTCAAAAATATATGGGTATGAATAAGAGAAAATAATTGATATCAATAGACACAGTACAGCAATACCACCATACAAAATCAGGCCTGAGCTGAGCACCTCATTTAACTCGTCAATGTTCCTTTGAGTTTTATACTTTGACACATAACGAATGATTGATTCCCTAACACCAAAATCCAAAAGATAAAGATAACCTGTAAACTGGATAACAATTACCCAAACACCGTAGTAAATGTTTCCCAGTTTGTGGACTATAAATGGCGCTAAAAAAAACGATATAACTATATTTACACCAAGATTGGCCCAGTTTGAAAAGATATTCTTGAATAGCTTTTTTTTATCTATCATTGCAGAAATATTTAATCAGAATAGTCTATAGCTGGATTTCTATTGCTCGATTGTCTCTATGTATAGATCCATCATTTTTCTTGCCATTGTTTCTTTGGAAAATATTTCTACAGCTCTTTGCCTGCTTTGATTGCCGTGTTTTTCCAGCAGGTCTTCATTCTCCAGATAAATCGACATTTTTCTTGCTAAATCAGATGGATCAGATACCTCAGAAAAAAAACCAGTTTCTCCATCGATAACAATTTCCAACGGCCCGCCTGCTTTACATGCAATCACAGGAATACCACAACTCATAGCTTCTACATAAACGTAGCCGAATGCTTCGAATCTGCTCGGAAGGACAAAACAATCAATCGCGGAATAAAAGCTTGGCATATCACTTAATGAACCCAACTCCCTGATACGATCACTATATTCGGACAGCTCCATTTCAGACTTAAACTTGTCATAATAGTCATTCCTATGATTTGGCCCACAATAGATTAGATATATATTCTTATTTACCCCCGCTAAACTCTCAAATGCCTTTAGTAATGTTACATGCTCCTTCAACTCAATAAACTGTGCAGCACAACCGAAGACAACCGCATTACCGGGTATATCATTATCCAATCGGAATTTAATTCCTTTTTCCATTGAATATTTAAAATACTCAGTATCTATTCCTAAATAGATTTTTTTAATTTTCTCGGCAAATCCCTGATCTATCAATAATTCGTCTGTAGCATTTGAAATACTGATTATCCTGTCTGCAAGTTGCGATTTTTTATGCCAGTTTTTTGGGTGATTGTTCCACTCCAAATTGGATTTGGTATATATATATTTTGAGTTTGTTAGGGTTTTAAAAAAGAATGGTTCTGTAAAAAGGGATTGGTATAAAAATGAATGTACTAAGTCATACTTTCTATTTCTAATAATAAGCGGACCTTTTATCAGGTCCACTAATTTCTCCAATGTAAAACCACGCGTGGGCTGCAGTCTCAGACGAAACACTTCAAACCCTAAATTCTCAATATCCGCCTGAGCTTCATTACCAGTAGCTAGCGCACCAACCTCAACATCAAAAACATCTGTATCTATAATTGATAAAAGATCGTATAAATTGCGTACCTGCGAACTATGAATTAATTCACTGATCGTAATCAGAATTTTATAGCGCCCTTTCATTCTCATTTCCCACTAACATACTGATTTTGTTATCCATATTAAATACCCACGCAAGTAGCAAAAAAGCATACCAAGTATGTCATGATGGTCGTGAAAACAAAAGGACGAGCTAATTAACCCGCATGTTTCATCCGTTTTTAAATTTAGCCGGTGATATGGCCAAGCTTGGATGGTTTGCCCTCACTGGGAACCAAACCTCTATCAAGCCCTGATTTTCCACCCTCCGGGCAGACTCCCCCTTACCCCCATTGTTGATCAACGTGCCGGGGCAGCACTCTGCCGGGCTATCCCGGCTTGAGTCGTGCCGCCACCTGGAAAACAGCGCCTGATAGGGATAGGTGCTGGAGAGCAGGAAGCGGATCCGTCGCGTGTTGCGAATGATGACCGCCCCGATCTTGAACAGTTTGAGCCGGATCGTGGTCATCTGTGCACGCGCCAGTTCCGTGCCCTTCAGCGCGAGGCGCCGGATGGCCTCCATCAGCACATAGGCCAGACTGGACAGCAGTAGACGAAACTGATTGGCCCACCAGTAATGCGCGCTGGTGCGATCGGCGAACAGCCCCAGTTGCTGCTCCTTGATTCGGTTCTCCATGTCACCACGGGCGCAGTAGAGGTCATCGTAAAGGCGCTGTTTGTCGCCGGCCAGGTTGGTGACGATGAAGCGTGGATTTGGCCCCTTGTCGGTGACCTCCAGTTTGGCGATCACCTTGCGACGCGTCTTCCAGGTGCTGGCGGCATAGTGAAACTGAAAGAATTCCCGCATCTTCATGCCGGTTCGCTTCGCCAGTTCCTCAACCCACTGCATGGGCTCACGGATACACCGCAGCAAGGCGTCATTCTTGGCGATGCCCACGATATAGCCCACAGCGTTGCGCTCGCACCAGCTGAGCATGTGGTGACGGCAAAAGCCGCTATCGCCCCGAAAGATGATACGCACTTCAGGCCAAGCCCGGCGCAGGCGTTTGACCAACAGCGCCAGAATCGCCCAGGCATGCTTGGGCGCATCGATCCGGCTGGGCCGCAGATAACTCACCAGCAGTTGATCGCCACAAAAGACATACAGGGGCAGGAAGCAGTAGTGATCGTAGTAGCCGTGAAAGAAGCGGCCTTCCTGGCGGCCATGCACCGGATCATCCGTGGCGTCGAAATCCAGGATCAGCTCATCGGGTGGTGCATCATATGAGGCAATGAACTGCTCGAGCAGTAGGTTGTGGACATCAACGGCAACCCGGCGATCGACCCGGTTCTCCAGCCGACAAAGTGTCGACTGGCTGCCCAGTACCTCCTCGCGTTCGATCGAGCTCTGTAGGGCCGGGTCGGTGCGTAGTGTCTGATGGTCGTTCAGATCTTCATAACCCAGGCAGAGCCCATAGACTCGCTGGCGCAACAGGCTCAACTGGCTGTGTTCAATATAGCGGGGATCTCGCGGGTCGGGGATGACCGCATCAACCGCCTCGAGCAATCCCAGACGCCTGTCGATCTCACGCAGCAGCAACACGCCGCCGTCCGAGGTGATATCGCCACCGGAAAACTCGGCTTGAACCTTACGGCGTTTTAGGGCTGGAAAATCAAAGGCAATCTGGGTACAGTTTGTCACAGGCAAAATCCTTTCGATTACAGTGTAAGCAACTGAATTATATCGAAGTATCAGGATTTTGCCTTTTTAATGCGTGAAATACTGGGGTTAACCGCCAATTACAGGTAAGGACAGAATAATAGAGTCGGGAAACAGATTCTTGAGGCCACTACAGATGAATTCAACATGGAATTAACAGCTATTCGGTTTTTTTAATTATTTGACAATCAAAAAGCGGGATACCCCGGATAATATCCGGGGTATCCCGCTGTTGCGCTTAATTGTATATCGGTGACTAATATAAAACTGCAGGGCTCGGCGGCACTGCGCTGGGAGCCGGCGGCTCAGTCGATGTACCAGTTACACCTATAACATCATTACTGGTAATATGCGCACCTAAGTTGATACTGGCGCCTGTTCCACGACCCTGCAGGTTCAGAATGTCTACACCAGCGTTTATTGCCGGAGAGCTGCTCGAAAGAGTCAGGGCATTGCTCGTTGTATCTGCAAATGCCGGATCCGCGGAAATAGAACCTACCGTGTCTTTATTGAAACTACTTTGCCAGCTCGAAAAGCTATAATTGCTGTAGTTGACCCGAGAAGTTACTCCATTACCATGATAAAGATTATTTCTGTACGTCATACTGCTTAAATCAGAAATATCTTCTGCCTGAATTCCGCGTGCATTGCCGACAAAAATGTTGTTGGCGAATACAAGATCTCTATAACCATTTGTACTGGGTTTGAAAAATAGACCACCATTCGAGCAGTTATAGAATGTATTGTTTACAACATCAATATTGGCAGGACTGTATGAATCGTAACCGATAAAAGTGATGCCGGCGGCACTATCACGAATGATATTTTGGTAGATCTCCCCACCATATTGCTCCGACGCAGTGCCCAGTCCACCTATGGCAATACCTTCAGCATCGATATTATGGAGATAGTTGTACCTGATCGTCATTGGCCCACCATTGGCCCCCTTGACGAATATTCCGCCACTACTATCTGAGATGTCGTTGTTTTCTATTGTAATATTATTGGAATAATAGAGCATGATCGACGATCCGTTTCTGTTACTGCCCGCATTCCTTGTACCATATAGGGTATTATTACGAACAACAGAATCTCTGGACCGCTCAATTCGAATGGCATTGTGGTTGTCATTCCAGCTAGACGTTATACCTCTTACAGTTAGGTTTTGAATAGTTACATTGTCCGAGTTCCAAATAACAACAGGCCCAGTATCCGATTTTGTGTTGATATTTCTCTCATCAAGTATAAAGCCATCCCAAACAATATGGCTCCTCGCATATGTGCCGATAAGCGGCTCACCTATTGTATTAGTGCTGGAACTCAAGACCACGTTACCCTCTGCCCTGAATACAATTGGATTACCGCTTGTTCCTGAATTAACAGGATTATAAACGGGAATATATCTTTCACCTGTCCCTGAGCTGACATTATAACTACCGGACCTGACTATCACGACATCACCGGCACGCGCGGCCTGACCAGTGTTTGTATTTGTTAAGGAAGTGCTTCCCCATGCGGCCCGTCCAACGGACGCCCAGGGATTCGAACTGCTGTTAGCTTCGTAACTGGTACTATCGTTGCCGGTACTATTGTCGACATAGAGCGTTTTTGCCTGTGCGACTGAGAAGGCAAGACATAGTGATGTAAAAATTAATAGCTTCTTCATGATATTACCCTCAACAATCATAGATTGTGTATATTACAGTAGTTGTAACTTGTGTGATGCATATAGTGGCCCTTGAGAGAGAATTTAATTCACTGCATTTCTATCAGGAAAATCGACTCATAAATTAACCAATAATCATGTTAGCCTTTAATCAGGCATCGATACTTTAGGCCTCCACTAATGGCATTATCATCACATTGCGTCGTTTGAAACCATTAGCAATCAACCAAACGGGTTGATTCAACAAACCTGACAGCCAGGGCTTTCCGGGTACTTGAGTATGATTCCATAACATATTGATAAATAGCATATTTTGCATTTACCGGCTGAGTGAAACCATGCCAAACACTTAACTAACATCCCGGCTTCGTAGTGTGTCAAAAACTCAATCTAAAGCTATTATCGGCAGTTAATAGTAGTTTCTCCATGCGTCAGTTCGCAATTGGGTATGATTAAGTTCACAAAATACTATTGCAATGCAGTATTACCACTGGTCCATTCAGGATTTAATATCTTTTCAGGCAACCTAATAAATACTCTAAGTCCCGTACTTTCTTAAATAATAGGCTTAAACCAATTCATTAACGGATTCATGTCCAATTGTGCAGATCTTATCCAATACCGGTTCTGCGCATGAGGATCAATATCCTTTTTAATCAATAAGTTAATAAGTAAAAATGCACGTATATCCATATTGAGTCTTCAGTCATACAGCCGCACACGTGCAGTTTCACCCAGTAGCTACAAAGCAATTTCCCAGGAACAGTTAAATCTATCAACACCCTACAAACAGTATGCCGGGTGAGCTAGCCCCAATATTTCACGCATTAAAAAGGCAAAATCCTGATACTTCGATATAATTCAGTTGCTTACACTGTAATCGAAAGGATTTTGCCTGTGACAAACTGTACCCAGACTGCCTTTGATTTTCCAGCCCTAAAACGCCGTAAGGTTCAAGCCGAGTTTTCCGGTGGCGATATCACCTCGGACGGCGGCGTGTTGCTGCTGCGTGAGATCGACAGGCGTCTGGGATTGCTCGAGGCGGTTGATGCGGTCATCCCCGACCCGCGAGATCCCCGCTATATTGAACACAGCCAGTTGAGCCTGTTGCGCCAGCGAGTCTATGGGCTCTGCCTGGGTTATGAAGATCTGAACGACCATCAGACACTACGCACCGACCCGGCCCTACAGAGCTCGATCGAACGCGAGGAGGTACTGGGCAGCCAGTCGACACTTTGTCGGCTGGAGAACCGGGTCGATCGCCGGGTTGCCGTTGATGTCCACAACCTACTGCTCGAGCAGTTCATTGCCTCATATGATGCACCACCCGATGAGCTGATCCTGGATTTCGACGCCACGGATGATCCGGTGCATGGCCGCCAGGAAGGCCGCTTCTTTCACGGCTACTACGATCACTACTGCTTCCTGCCCCTGTATGTCTTTTGTGGCGATCAACTGCTGGTGAGTTATCTGCGGCCCAGCCGGATCGATGCGCCCAAGCATGCCTGGGCGATTCTGGCGCTGTTGGTCAAACGCCTGCGCCGGGCTTGGCCTGAAGTGCGTATCATCTTTCGGGGCGATAGCGGCTTTTGCCGTCACCACATGCTCAGCTGGTGCGAGCGCAACGCTGTGGGCTATATCGTGGGCATCGCCAAGAATGACGCCTTGCTGCGGTGTATCCGTGAGCCCATGCAGTGGGTTGAGGAACTGGCGAAGCGAACCGGCATGAAGATGCGGGAATTCTTTCAGTTTCACTATGCCGCCAGCACCTGGAAGACGCGTCGCAAGGTGATCGCCAAACTGGAGGTCACCGACAAGGGGCCAAATCCACGCTTCATCGTCACCAACCTGGCCGGCGACAAACAGCGCCTTTACGATGACCTCTACTGCGCCCGTGGTGACATGGAGAACCGAATCAAGGAGCAGCAACTGGGGCTGTTCGCCGATCGCACCAGCGCGCATTACTGGTGGGCCAATCAGTTTCGTCTACTGCTGTCCAGTCTGGCCTATGTGCTGATGGAGGCCATCCGGCGCCTCGCGCTGAAGGGCACGGAACTGGCGCGTGCACAGATGACCACGATCCGGCTCAAACTGTTCAAGATCGGGGCGGTCATCATTCGCAACACGCGACGGATCCGCTTCCTGCTCTCCAGCACCTATCCCTATCAGGCGCTGTTTTTCCAGGTGGCGGCACGACTCAAGCCGGGATAGCCCGGCAGAGTGCTGCCCCGGCACGTTGATCAACAATGGGGGTAAGGGGGAGTCTGCCCGGAGGGTGGAAAATCAGGGCTTGATAGAGGTTTGGTTCCCAGTGAGGGCAAACCATCCAAGCTTGGCCATATCACCGGCTAAATTTAAAAACGGATGAAACATGCGGGCTAGTGCACCACTTGTCCTCAGTTGTTGTTTATTGCCATATCATGACTTGTACAATTTACCCATATCAAATACACGGAAAACTGTTAGTTACTTAAGTTGAACAGTGCTCAAACTCTAGACTAATCCAGCAGGCATTCGTGCAATTAGGAATTTGGCGTAAACCCTTTCCCTGTTTTTCCCTTTGCAGCACTGAAAATATTTTTATTGGGTTTCCAAAAGCCTCTTCTCAGTCTTTTCCTGCTTACGAGAAAAGCTTCACCCCTACAATTGTAAATAGAGAGTTCCTCGCAGGACTTGCCGTTGAATACTCTGTCAAGGCAATCATTGGTATGCATTAAGGCATCTTCCCATTGGGCAAGGTCTAGAGTCCTTTTTGAATCTGCGAATCCCATATAGACAATAATAGTCTCTCCATCGATAGATCCGATCTCATCAAAGCAGTTTTGTGGTTCATACTGAATTGTATTCGAGAGTCGCGCCAGTCCTTTTGCCAACGGTAACGAGGAATATATTGCGTCATATCCCTGACTTGTGGCGGACAATCCTCCAAATCCAGAAAACCACAACCCATTTATCATCGCATGCCCCAATGCCATTCTTTGTTGATTTACATCACTTTGATGAAACAGCATTTGAGTCTCATTAAAAATATTCACCCATTCAGGTCTGTCAGTACCATTGGGTAAATAGTTTTCAATATGGCGACCAACCACAAAATCAATATCGTATGTTGTTAATTCCGGGCATTCCTGAAGCTGCAAATACCAGTCATCTTGATATTCAATGTAAAGGGACAACCCATCCGGTTTGAAATGATCGTTAAAATCCCTGGCTAGGTTCTCTGCCTCATTTGGTTTGATATCTAATTGATCTGGACCAAGCAATAAAACCCTATCCCCGTCTGCCATTAAATGTACCGGGGTTGCTTTTGCCCAGCATCTTTTGGCCGGTACACCGGCATAACCATAATATGAAACTGCGCCAACCGGATAATCTGAGCCTGAATCACTCGTGATTCCGAACAAATTAAACAGTGTTTCCGTCAAATCATTGCCTTGGAAAGGAAAGACTCTTGAACGTGTCAATAACTTTTCAAGCGTAGAGGATCTGACTGGTGACTTTTCGAGTTTATTTTCCTCTTGCGGCCAGAGTATATCTGGCAAGAGCAGATGGATGTGCCTCGTATCTCTCATATAAGATATCCATCGCAATCGGGCAAATCAGAGAATCGGTCGCTATTCCATATTACTTAAAATAGCTCGCTTAACCGCATCAAGTTCAGCGTCAATCGTGAGCACAGGTGATGTTGATTGTTGTATCGCCGTATCCGGGTCCTTGAGTCCATTACCGGTTAATGTACACACGATACTTGAACCCTCGGGGATTTTTCCTGATTTGACATCACGCATGGCGCCTGCCAGTGATGTGGCTGAAGCTGGTTCACAAAATACACCTTCTTGCTGTGCCAGGAGTTTTTGTGCCGCCAGAATCTCCTCATCTGTACATTCATCGAACCAACCTCCGGACTCTTCCTTGACTTTCCAAGCCTGATTCCATGATTGCGGATTACCAATACGTATTGCAGTAGCAATTGTGTCAGGGTCTTTTACAGGACCCCCGCGTAAAAAAGGCGCTGAACCGGAGGCCTGGTAGCCTACCATTACTGGTTGCTTGCCTGTAACCGCACCCCCCGCAAATTTACATTTCCCGTTACAGTAAGCACATGCCTCAGTAACATGATCCGCCGTGGTACAGCTGTATTCTCGGTAACCTATCCAGTGCGCAGTGATGTTTCCTGCATTCCCAACCGGCAGACAATGATAGTCGGGTGCATGCCCCAACTCCTCTACGATCTCAAAAGAGGCGGTTTTCTGGCCTTGCAGGCGATAGGGATTGATCGAATTGACTATGGTTACGGGGGCATGCGAGGCAACATCTTTTACCAACTGCATACCATCATCAAAGTTCCCTTTGATCTGAATCGTAACCGCACCATACATCATTGCTTGAGCAAGCTTTCCCATGGCTATCTTGCCGTCCGGTATCAACACGAACGCCGTAATACCCGCACGTGCCGCATATGCAGCCGCCGCCGCCGAAGTATTACCGGTCGATGCGCAAATGATGGCTTTACTTCCCTCTTCCACAGCTTTGGTTACAGCCATGGTCATGCCACGGTCCTTGAAGGAGCCTGTTGGATTGAGCCCTTCGTACTTGACATAGATATCCACATCCTTCTCGAGCTGCCGGGGTATGTTGTTAAGACGTATAAGCGGTGTATTACCCTCACCAAGACTGATTATCCGGGTGTCGTCATGAACAGGCAGCCTGTCGCGGTATCTTTCTATCAATCCTGTATAGCGGGAGCGGAATGGCATGATATAAACCTCAAATAAAACTAATTACTGTATCGAAGAGATCAGACCAACATCATGATTTGAATGCTGCTATCGAACAGTTGTGAATATTCGAATCCGGTATGTTTACAATGGCTTCACAAGCTTAAGAAATCACAGTTCAACCATCGAGGCGTTCGACGCGTATTCGCATCACTTGCCCAAATACAGTTTCCAGTTGCTCTATTTCCGCGATAGCTTTGTTTAGCTGTTTCTCGATGACTTTCTGCGTCAGCATAACCAACGGAACGGTATTGTCTCCTTCGTTGGGTTCCTTTTGCTGAATCGCTTCGATGCTTATTTGCGATTCAGCCAGAATACTGGCAATTTTAGCAACCACTCCCGGCCTGTCGACAACCTGCATACGTAAGTAAAAAGTGGTTTCCACCTCTTCGATGGGTAATATCGCCAAGTCGACCAATTTACCCGGTTGAAATGCAAGATGCGGTACACGGTTTTCAGGATCTGTAGTCAACATGCGCACGACATCGACCACATCCGCCACAACTGCCGATGCTGTAGGTTCCGAACCGGCGCCCGCACCATAGTATAGGGTAGGGCCTACCGCATCGCCTTTAACCAGCACGGCATTCATAACGCCGTCCACATTGGCTATGAGGCGGCGTCTGGGAATCATGGTCGGGTGGACCCGCATCTCGATCCCTGTCTCTGTCTTGCGAGTAATGCCAAGGTGCTTTATCCGATAGCCAAACTGATCCGCATACTCGACATCCTGCGGTTCGATTTTAGTGATACCTTCGGTATAGGTCTTTTCGAATTGGAGTGGAATACCAAAGGCAATGGAACCGAGGATCGTCAACTTGTGTGCAGCATCGATACCTTCCACATCAAAGGTCGGATCCGCCTCGGCGTAACCCAAAGCCTGTGCCTCTTTGAGGACATCGGCAAACTCACGCCCTTTGTCACGCATCTCTGAAAGTATGAAGTTGCCGGTGCCATTGATAATTCCCGCAATCCATTCAATATGGTTTGCCGCCAATCCCTCACGAACCGCTTTAATGATTGGAATTCCACCCGCGACGGCGGCCTCAAAGGCAACCATTACACCCTTTTGTTGAGCCGCTTCGAAGATTTCATTGCCGTGCATGGCAATCAAAGCCTTATTGGCGGTGACGACATGCTTGCCGTTCTCGATAGCCTTCAAGACCAATTCACGTGCAGGGGTATAACCTCCGATCAACTCAATGATAATCTCCAGTTCTGGATTCTCCACCACGGAAAAGGCATCATCGGTAACCTCCACACTCTCGAGTCCGATGAGTTGACTGGGGTTGTATTGTTTTGCTGCCGCATGGGTAATCTGGATGCCCCGACCTGCCCTGCGAGCGATTTCATCGGCATTGCGGGTCAGAACATTCAGCGTGCCACCACCCACGGTCCCGAGTCCCAACAAACCAACTTTAACTGGATTCAAGATCTCTACTCCTGCTGTAATAAGTCCAATTAGTTCATGAGGCTTTTAAACCATCATTACGAAACATATCACGGATACCACGCACAGCTTGCCTGGTCCGGTGCTCATTTTCTATCAATCCGAACCTTACATGGTCGTCACCATGTTCGCCGAAACCGATACCCGGGGAGACCGCCACTTTAGCTTCACTCAGAAGTTTCTTGGAAAATTCAAGCGACCCCATTGATTTATATACATCAGGAATAGGCGCCCAAACGAACATTGTCGCTTTGGGTTTTTCCACCTGCCAGCCGATATTATTTAAACCGTCACAGAGTACATCACGACGGTTCTGGTACATACCGCAAATCTCTTTAACCACATCCTGCGGTCCTTCAAGAGCAGCTATTGCCGCCACCTGAATCGGCGTGAAAGTACCATAATCCAGATAGGATTTAATCCGGGCCAGGGCTGCAACGAGGGTCTTGTTACCCGACATAAATCCAACCCGCCAACCAGGCATGTTGTAGCTCTTTGACAAGGAGTAGAATTCAACGGCTATCTCGTCAGCTCCGGGCACTTGCAGAATTGAAGGCGCCACATAACCGTCGAATACAATATCGGCATATGCCAGGTCATGTACAACCCAGATATTGTACTCTTTTGCAATCTCCACTACCTTCTCGAAAAATTCCAGATCGACGCATTGTGTGGTTGGATTCCCTGGAAAATTGAGCACCAGCATCTTTGGACGCGGCCATGAGTCTTTGATTGACTTCACCAGTTCATCGAAAAAATCGATTCCCGGCACCATCGGAACGTGGCGCACGTCGGCACCTGCGATGATGAAGCCGTAGGGGTGTATGGGATAGGCCGGATTTGGCACCAACACCGAATCACCCGGCCCCATACAGGCCAGTGCAAGATGGGCCAGACCCTCTTTTGAGCCAATTGTGGCAATCACCTGGGTCTCGGAGTCCAGCGCCACATCGTAACGGGACTTGTACCAGTTGCTCATGGCGCGGCGCAACCTAGGTATGCCTTTTGACATGGAGTAGCGATGGGTATCCTTTCGGTTCGCCACTTCACACAACTTGTCGACAATGTGCTGGGGTGTTGGCTGATCCGGGTTTCCCATGCCGAAGTCGATGATATCCTCCCCACGCGCTCGTGCCGCCGCCTTGAGTTCATTGACAATAGCGAACACATAGGGCGGCAACCGCTTGATTCTGCGGAACTCTTCCATCTCTGGCGTTGACACGAGAACCTCGACTTTTGTAATGGGTTAAAAGAGGTAAAGTTAACTGACCCACTATCAAAGATCAATTGACAAGATGAGATAGATCCAGATTGATAAGTCCGATCAGTGGTTTCGTACCCTGAATGTAAAGAACCTTACGCCAGCGATCCACTGCAAGGCGATTGCCGCATGGAAAGTTAGAGTTACGTCCCGGTGGAAAGCGGAATTCAAGCTACACCGTATTCGCTCAACAGCCATTGATCGGCCAGAATCTGACTTTTTTCCTAGGTTGGAATAGGGTATGGTCTGCGCATGAAATTCATACTCGACGAGGCCAGCGATGGCCTCTCTATTCAACGTTATGATCAGGGTGAAGTCACCGTCAGCGGGATCATTTACAGAGAAAACTGCATTGTGCTCCCTGACCGAATCATCTCAGCATGGTGTCCCGGCGGTTATCTCGATCTCAGCCAGGAGGATTTCGGTCTTCTCGCTGAACTCTCTCCAGAAATCGTCATTCTGGGAACTGGTGACAGGCAACACTTTCCGCATCCCGGCCTGACACAGCCACTGATGCAGAACCAGATCGGACTTGAAGTAATGAATACGGCCGCGGCTTGCCGAACCTACAATATACTGATGTCAGAGGGGCGTCGAGTGGCTGCCGCACTGTTTATGATTTAACCCCTTCCTCCGCTTCGACATGAGTATTCTCATCACTGTCATACTCCAGAACAACGACATCCTCTGGATAGGGGTATCTTTTTACCGCGTTTTTACCCAATCGACACGATGATGCCTGGTGCAACGCATCAGATTCCATGAGAATCAGAATCAATACCGTGACCATAATTGGCAATATTCCAACCCCTCCGATCAGTGCCATCACAGCAACCTTTTTCATATCGAAATAGGTAAATCCGATCCAACCCAAAAACCAGACAACAAGAACGGCCAGCAACATATAGATAAAGATACGGCTGCGCTCAGCCGCAATCTGCCAATGCACCCAGACATACCAGGGATCCTGTGATTTCCTGGCCCGCCATAGTGTGTAAAAGAGCGCCACGAAAGAGAGAATGGGTACCAGTGCCAGGGGCTGCCAGTATGAGCGAACAAGTCCCAACGCCGCCACAAACCACAGGATATGGTTACCGATCAGATTGGTAAGAAAGATATCGTGTGGAATCTTGGCTTTATGCACCAAATCATCGGAAATCTCGAATTTCATCTATCTGAGCCTAAACGATCATCAACTGAAATATGAGACTACCACCGGATCTGTATGAATGCATCACTACATAGCTGTAACCAGCGGAAAGATTGCACGCCTATTTACCCCTCAATCTCATTCATCAGCTTTTTCATAAACTATTATTTTGCTGATTAAGTAGTAAAAACAGTATGATATAGATCACCATACCGGCCCATGGATGCTCTTTGAGAATTGTTATAAGCGAAATACCGCTTGCCAAGGTAGAATTCCTGCAAGTTTAGAGACGGTTGGGCAAATATACACAGGTCCGCGCAACCTGGTACAAATCTCATCGGTGTCGATGATTGGAAAGATAATTCTGGTATCGGATTTACATATGGAAAAAAAGATAATTTTTTGGGTTGTCTCGTTGTCGCTGGTAGCGATTGCTCTAGCGATACTTTTACCTGGCGGTCGTACAGTGGACATCAATCCCAGACTGCCTTGGGATATTACCATCAATGCAAACAATGAAGTTGAAGTGTTCGATCTTACCCTGAATCGCAGCCGACTCGCTGATGCCCGTGAGGTCTTTCAGGAGCAGGGAGAAATCAATATGTTTCTTGCCGAAACCGGAGATCCAGCGCTGGAGGCCTATTTTGAGAGGGTCTTCCTGAGCGGTTTACGGGCTGACATTATATTGGTTCTGAAGGCTGAAACAGCCCAACTACAGGGATTGTTCAACCGGGGATCCCGTATCAGCAGGACATCCGAGACCATACATAAGGTTGAATTATCCAGTGAAGACCAACTCCTGGCGGCCAACCTTCCCATCGAATTGATCAACTACGTACCGGCAGCTAACCTGGATGAATCGCTCATTCTCAGCCGATTCGGCGAACCCTCGGAGAGAATCAGTGAGGGTGAGAGTGGAGTGACACACTGGATCTATCCCCATAAAGGCCTGAGTATCGGAGTCAATCCAGAAGGAAAAGAGCTGATTCAATATATGCCCCTGGAGAGGATCCCGTCCTTTGTGGAACATATCACGCACGGCACAGTTGAAATGGGAGAATGACCCGAGGCCTGTTCACACATCCCCAATCGACCCTGATCAGTCACTCCTGATCTTCAGCATCCGGCATCATCTGTTTGGGTATTCTCTTCTTCCTAGTCGTTTTGATGTCATCGTCCATCAGAATACGGTGGGCCTCCCCATCCAGGTCATCAAACTGGCCACTTCGGGCTGCCCAAAACAGTACTCCGACTGCTGCAAGTCCTAAAAGGATCATGCCGGGTATCAAACCATAAATGACATCCATCTAGCTGCTCCAATAGATTGACTAACCACAAACCGAGGCAGTAATAACTTCAGGTCTGACTGGCGATCAGGCGGATTCCCGGCTCTCTCATACTGACGAAAACAATCGATGTTGAATCCTGCCGTTTCTCTTGCATACAGTTTACAGGTTGCTGAAACAATATGCCTGTCCGATTCAGGCAACAACCACTCCAGCACGGGCTCGCAGATATTGCTACTGTGCTTTAACGCCCTTGAATAAAGTTCGTATACGCGCCGAATTTCCAATTACCGCCAATGAACTGAGTGGCATCGAAATAGCAGCGACCAATGGGGTGACAAACGCCACCATGGCCAGCGGAACCATAATGATATTGTAGACGATTGATATACCAATATTTTGACGGATGGTCAAAAGAGTCCGTCTGGAAAGACCAATGGCCAGCCTCACCTTCTCCAGTTCACTACTCATCAACACTATATCCGCACTGGCAATGGACACATCGGTTCCTGATCCCATCGCAATGCCCACATCCGCCCGAACCAAGGCCGGCGCATCATTGACGCCATCACCCACCATTGCCACCCGTTGTCCCTGTTCCTGAAGTCGCTGCACAACCTGATCTTTCTCCTCCGGCAATACCTCAGCAATCACGTCCATCCCCCCCAGACGATGCGCGATCGCTTCTGCTGCCTGTTGGCGATCACCGCTCAGCAGGGTGAGATGCAGACCCTCTGCCTTGAGATCAGAGATCAACTCCCTGGCATCCGGCCGTATCCTATCCTCGACCGCAATCAATCCGACCTGGCGGCCATCTATACCGATGTAAAATGAGCCAACGCCTTGTTCTCCCAATTGCCGGGCTAGTTGTTCAAGCCGTTCAGATCGTGCTAGCCCTTCGTTACCCATCATCACCGAATTACCGGCACAGAGTTGCTGATCCGCCACAATCCCAGAGACACCCAGGCCAGGCCTATATTTGAACTCTCTCCCCTTCAATCGGGTTGTTCCCGATGCAAACGATTGGTACCAGCTGGTAACCGCCTGGGCAGTAGGGTGCTCGGAAAACCGCTCTATGGCGAATGCCTTTTGCATAAGCTCAACCACGGATTCGGCTGGGGGAGTGGTTTGATTCACTTCCCATTCAGCCTCTTCCGTATAGATCCCGACCACCGACATGCCACCCTCTGTCAGGGTACCCGTCTTGTCAAAGACAACATGATTAATCGATGAAAGGGTTTCAAGCACCTCACCGTTCTTAACCAAAATGCCGTATTTCGCACCCAGCCCGGATGCTACTGCGATGGACATGGGCGTTGCTAAGCCAAAGGCGCAGGGACAGGTGATAATGAGCACTGAAGTGGCGGCCAATAATGCCACTTCAAAGGAGCTATCGACCCAAAAAAGAAAGGTCGCCGTCGCCAATAGCAGTGTTACCGCCACGAACCAGGGAACAATCTGATCCGCAAGACACTGGATTGGGGCCTTGGAACCTTGAGCCTCCTCAACCAGACGTATAATTCGCCCAAGCGCCGTATTCCTCAGGGAACCGGTAACCTTAACCTGTAAAATACCATGAGCATTGATGGTGCCTGCGGAAACCATGTCGCCTTCCTTCTTATTGACTGCCTGAGACTCTCCCGTGAGCATAGCCTCGTCGACATTGCTTTGCCCATGGGTGACAACACCGTCTACGGGTATCCTTTCACCGGGTTTGACCATGACTGTGTCGTTGGTACCGACAGCCCGGATTGGAACGATCTTCTCCTCACCATCCACAAGGCAGGTTGCCACCCGGGGCTGGAGGTCCAGCAGACGTTGTGTTGCCGCTACCGCCTGACGTTTAGAGATCGCCTCCAGATAGCGGCCGACCAGAATAACAAACAGGAAATTGACCACCGTGTCATAGTAGACCTCGCCTATCAGGCTCCCGGTAACAGTCACATAGACAGAATAGAGATAGGTGATCGAGGCGCCGATGGCGATGGGTAGATCCATGCCCAGATGGAGATTGCGCAAACCGGACCAGGCGCCACGGTAGAAGGGGTAACCGGAATAGAGCAACACTGGTGTTGCCAAAGCAAATCCAATCCAGTGAAAAAGGGAGCGGAACTCTCCCTCGTTGGCGCCCGAATAGAGTGCTATGGATACCCACAGCAGATTCATCATACCGAATGCGGCAAAGGCCATGCGGTAGAGTAAATTGCGGTTCTGCTTTTTCAGCGAACCCTCGGCAATCTCCGGGTCGTACGGTACCGCCGCGTAGCCTATCTGGCCTAGACGTTTGATGATCCGGGACAGACTGATGGCGCTGTTGTGCCATTTCACATGCAACCGCTTCCCGGACAGATTGACCTGGGCCGAGGTTACTCCGGCTTCGGCATTCAGGGTATGCTCAATGAGCCAGACGCAGGCGGCACAGTGAATGCCTTCGATCAGCAGATGTATCTCTCTCTCCTCCCCTAGGTCGTCGACAAACTCTTCCTGCACCTCATCCAGATCGTAGAGTGCAAGTTCCTTGGGGATTTCGGGTGGTGGAGCTAGACAGCCATCTTCCGGGGTGCGCAGGTAAAATCCATCCAATCCCGCTGCATAGATCGCCTCGCATACCGCCTTGCACCCCACACAACAGAAATGTTGAGGTTCACCGTCAATCTCGGCGACTATATCCTCTTTAGGCGGAACAGGCAGATTGCAGTGAAAGCAGGCCTCCGGACTGTCCTCCACTGAGTCATTGGCTTGTACTAAAGGAGAGATACTCAAGGGATCCAATCAATTCCAACGCCAATTCGCTTGGGCGTATTGTATTCATCTTCCCCGTTTTTAATACTGACCAAGGTATCCCAGGCCCCCTTCAGAGGGAAGCTCACCTCAGCTTCATACTCACCAGGCCCAACTTGATTCATGGCAACGGAAAAGTCCTGTTTGGCGTCAGACGGACGATAGGCATAAAAGGTCACACCATCCCGGGAGATGGGATTCCCCACTTTGTCCTTCACCGAAAAACGACAGACAACCGACTGGCCGACATCGATTTTCCGGGGCATATCTATGCTCATGATCCAACCGGGATTTCTTGCCTGCTTTTTGAGCATGTTTTCTTCATAATCCTCGCCGCGTTCGTAGAAATCATCCACCACCAAACCCGGATTATTGTCGATGGCGAGGTAGATCATGATCATGTTCATGGTGAAGAAGATCACCACCATGGCCACCCAGGCGATGACCCACGGACTCTGCCAGGCTGATTTTTTCTCTGTCATAGCGGTGGATTATAACTTTTCCTGATTACCCCTAAACCTCAGCCATTCTCAAGAGGCGATATGGCATAGGTGGAGTGCGAAGAGCGGCAAAAAGCAATCGTTCAATCATGGCGGGTAAATCGAAACGGCGGTTAAACCGATATTCGAACTCAGCAAGATAACGCGACACATGTTTATCTCGAATCGCATGAAAAGTACCCAACAGACTGTTTTTGACATTACCCAACATCGTGTTTACCCATTTGAAGCACGAATACTGGACACTTTGGCGCCCACCACCCGTCACCATGGGGTTATGATGGCAATCAGCGGTTGTCACGCCACTAAAGCACCAAAGCCCATCGGTAAAGACTTCGCTGCCAGGCATCAAGCAGGAGCGGGCGTAGCGGGCGATTTCACGTTTGCGGAAGCCCCTTACACGACGCAGTTGAATTTTCATGGGCCTGCCGTCCCGCGTCGTCTCAACAGCAGCTACGAAAGGGATTTTGTTGCGCGACCCACGACCACGCTTACCGGCTTGCTCGCCTCCGAGATAAGCATCATCCAATTCGATGCGACCGGCCAGTTTTTTTCCACGCTCACGTTCCATCATCACCTGCATCAACTTATGCTTGAGTCGCCAGGCCGTATTGTAGTTCACCCCGATTTCGCGGGAAAGTTGCAGCGCCGAGATACTTTTCTTGCGTTGGGTCAACAGATAGATCGCAAGAAACCACGTTCTCAGCGGCAGCTTGGTGCCATGGAAGATGCTGCCGGCGGTCAGGGAAGTCTGATGATGGCACTTGTGACATTGATATATGACGCTTTTTGAGTTCACAGCCTGTTGTGTTGCCGCACTCAGGGCAGACATAGCCCGTCGGCCAGCGCAAATCATACAATGCCTGTCGACACTGATCCTCGGTCCCATATTGTTCCAGAAAATCGTGCAAACCAAGACCTTTTTGAAATTGAATAGTATTTCTCGGCATGATGAAATCCTCTTTTATTCAGTAGGTTCCATTATGCTTGCACCACAGGCTCAATAGCTGAGCCTCATGAGTAATCAGGTAACTTTTTGGAAGAACAATTAAAAAGGGCGGGCTTTTGCGCCCGCCCTCAAATTCATACGTGTTGATTCTAACGCTTTGGGCCGATAAAGACACTATCCCTATTGCCTTCCAACAGCTGGCCGTCATACTCTCCTTGCACTGTGAACTTGACCGGCGAGGTTTCAGCGGTCAACAACTCCTTCGGCACACGAAGAAACACCGTCCGTGCCGTCACTTTTCCACGTCTTGCCGTGGTCACCTGATCCTCATCCACCATGATCAAACCCTCAAGCCCCTGTGCCGAAACTTTGACCGAAATATCCTCGGTCATCTTATTGAGAATCTTCAAGGTGTATTTATTCTGGATGCTGCCATCACTCTGCAGCACGAACAGCGGCTGACGATCATGGATGACCTTCAACTCCAGCGGCGCCAGAGAGGTCAATCCATAGGCTATACCCATCACGGCAGCCGACATAATCGCCGCATAGATCCATACCCTTGGCCGTTTGTAGAGCGGTTGCGGTTTCTTGTTCGCCTCCAGGGCCTCATAGGATTCAAACCGAATCAAGCCTTTCGGCCGACCGATCTTCACCATGACCTCATCGCAGGCGTCGATGCAGAGGGCGCACATGATACAGCCCTCCTGTTGGCCATGACGAATATCCACACCTGTGGGACAGACAGCAATACACTGTTTGCAGTCGACGCAATCCCCTGTGGTTCTCTCCTCTTCGGGTTGCCCTTTCTTGATTCTGCCCCGAGGTTCGCCGCGATGAAAGTCATAGGTAGGTACCACCGTCGTCTTATCGATCATAACACCCTGTATACGGGCATAGGGACAGAGCCAGAAGCAGGCCTGCTCACGCATATAACCCGCGAGGACATAGGTGCCTACGGTAAACAATGCGATGGTGCCGTAGGCGACCGCACTGGCCTGCAAAGTAAACAGATCACGCCATAGATCGAAGACGTCATAGAACCAGGCGACAAAGCTGATGCCGGTCACTATCGAGATTACGAGCCACAGGATATGCTTGGTTACCTTGATTCTTACCTTAGAGAAACTGATGGGCGCCTTCTCAAGTTTTCGCCGTTTCTGGGGCGAACCCTCGAGCTTATCCTCCAACCAGGTAAACACATCGGTCCAAACAGTCTGAAAACAGAAAAAACCACAATAGACACGACCGGCTAATGCCGTGGCTACCGCCAACAAAAGGGCAAAGAAGAGCAGTGTCAGGGAGAGCATCCAGAAATCTTGCGGCAGTACGGTTATGCCCAGGATATGGAACTGGCGGTTGGGGATATCGAACAGGATCGCCTGCCGACCACCCCACTGAAAATAGGGCCCGATGAAAAAGATGATCCACACAGCGGCGCTTAGCCATTTAATATTGCGCCAGTACCCTCCCATGCGCTTGGCATGAATGGTCTCCTCACCGGTATTGAGATGCCAATGCACCGACTCCGCATAAAGGTCATCCACCACAGACTGCCGGGCTGTCGTGTTTTCATTTCCGCTCAAGGGATCAACTCCTGTGAAATCAGTGATGTCGTTCAGGGCAAAATGATAAATGCTAGCATAATTACACGCCAATGCGATTTATCAATACATTAGCATCAATTAATCAACCGTTCCCAATCAAATAGCCATCTGTTGATTTTTAGGAATTTATCCTTAATCCATAAAAAAAGGGGGGTTTCCCCCCTTTCTTAAGTCAACGATCTATGTGCTTAGCTATTGTGCTTTTCGGCGTCACTCTTCATGAGGCTTTTTATCTTAAATGAAAGAAAGACGAAAATAACTATGGCTATAACCACAGTTGCAATCGAACCCCAGAATACTGCATCTCCGTTCATAGCAATCCCCTAACTCTTCTAAGACCCCATGCAACTTCCTGCTACACAGGGTCATGGTGGAAAAAACGCCTATTCAGTAGATAATTATCCAATCTTATCTACTGGCCGCCACCGAGCTTGTGTACAAAAACAGCCAGCTTCTTGATGTCATCCGCTGACAATCTATCACCGAATTTCGGCATAACGGCTTCACGCGATTTCGGCTCGGTAGCATCGTTCACGCCATACTTGATGGTGTAGTTAATGCTTTCCAATAGGCTTTCACCCTCACTAGGGGCAAAGCGATATATACCATCGGTCAGGTTTGCCGAACCCAGCACAGCCATACCTTTGCCGTCCATGCCATGGCAAGCAGTACAGCCCTTTTGGGTAAAGTTGGGATCTGACGTCGGATCACCCGCCTCGATCGCCTTTGACAGGCTATCGATTTCAGCATCCGACAAGGTCTTGCCATGTGCCGTCATGATGCCTTTTCGACCCATAGCGATGGTCTGTTCAATGTTCTCAATGGCTCCACCATAGAGCCAATCATCGTCAGCGAGTACAGGGTAGCCGGGGCCACCCTGACCACCGCCACCATGACAGGCGGCACAGTTGTCGCCAAACAGCACCTTGGCTGAAGCCTCCGCATATTGAGAAAGACCAGGTGCAGCCAAAATCTCCTTGGCCGACATGCCTTTTATCTGAGTCTCGAATTCGGCACGGATCGCTTCCACCTCATCGACACCCTTGATGTACTCATCCATCTGAGTCCAGCCCATGAGACCTTTGTTCGACTCATGGCCTACTGGCCACATGGGGTAGAGAACACCGTAAACGACCCACCAGATCACCGAGGCCCAGAAGGCCAGCATCCACCAACGCGGTGGGTGATTGGTCAACTCCCGGAGGTTGTCGTCCCACACGTGCCCGGTATTGTTTTCACCCGGAAAGGAATTGTTATCCGCCATTTTTCTCTCCGCTATCAATTGCATCATCATCCATCGGGATAAAGCGGTTCTTCTCCAGCTTGTCCCGATTTTTCGGACGTAAGGCGTAGAAATAAACGCCTACCATGAGTATGAAGGTGACCACCGTCATGATCAGGCCTACCCAATCACTGGTGGTCATAGCCTCCCAATCAGTTTGAAAATGCTCGATGAAACTACTCACGATAGACCTTGTTCTCGTCAAGCTTTGCCATGGTCCCCAAGACCTGCAGGTATGCCACCATCGCATCCTCTTCAGTCTTGCCCACCAGTTCGCCGTTGGCACTGGCGATATCTTCGTCGGTGTATGGGACACCCAGCAATTTCATAACCGAGAACCGCTCCGCCATATCCTTGCCCTCGACCAAATTATCTTTCAGCCATGGATAGTTGGGCATAACAGACTCCGGTACAACTGATCGCGGTGCGCGCAGATGCTTACGTTGCCAGTCATCGGAATATTTACCGCCGAGTCTGGCGAAGTCAGGACCGGTACGCTTGGATCCCCATTGAAAGGGATGGTCGTACATGGATTCTGATGCCAGAGAGTAGTGGCCGTAACGCTCTTTCTCATCACGGAAAGGACGGACCATCTGTGAGTGGCAGGTGTAGCAACCTTCTCTCTGATAGATGTCGCGACCCGCCAGCTCAAGAGCGGTATAGGGACGCACGCCGTCACCGGGTTTATGGTCATGGAGTGTCTGACCGGGCTGACGTTGCCAGACCAGTTCAGGTGCAGCATTGTGCTCCATGGTGGACTTCATAGTAAACAGCGGTACGATCTCGACGATACCGCCCACGGTAAGAGACAAAGCCAGGATAAGCAGAAGCAACCAAACGTTCTTCTCCATCTTCTTCTGGAAGCCTGTTGATTGGTTTTCATTCGCCATTTTGCGAAACCCCCTTATAATTAAGCAGTTGCCGCAGCGGTACGTGCTTGCTGCAGGCTACCTTCACTGGATGCTTTAGCAACGGTCATCAGGACGTTGATCAACATCATCAATGCACCAAGCAGGAAGATCGCACCACCCACCGTACGCATGGCGTAGTATGGATGCATGGCTTCAACAGACTCAGCAAAGGTGTAGGCCAGAGTGCCGTACTCATCATAGGCACGCCACATCAAGCCCTGCATGATACCGGATACCCACATCGCGACGATGTAGATGACCGCACCGATGGTGGCGGTCCAGAAATGTGCGTTGATCAGTTTCATGGACCACATTTCGGTGTGGAAGGTACGCATCATCAGATGATAGATGGCGCCGATAGCGACCATGGCCACCCAACCCAGGGCACCTGAATGCACATGACCGACTGTCCAGTCGGTGTAGTGGGAGAGCGCGTTCACGGTCTTCAGAGACATGACCGGTCCTTCGAAGGTGGACATGGCGTAGAAGGCCAGGGACATGATCATGAAACGCAGGATGTAGTCTGTGCGCAGTTTATCCCAGGCTCCGGAAAGGGTCATCATGCCGTTCACGGCACCACCCCAGGACGGAATGATCATTGCCAGTGATACCGCGGCGCCCAGGGAGCCGGCCCAATCAGGAAGCGCGGTGTATTGCAGATGGTGTGAACCCAGCCATACGTAACCGAACATCAGCGCCCAAAAGTGGATCACGGAGAGACGGTAGGAGTAGACAGGGCGACCGGCCTGTTTGGGTACGAAGTAGTACATGATGCCCAAGAAGCCGGCGGTCAGGTAGAAGCCCACCGCATTATGTCCGTACCACCATTGAATCATCGCATCCTGAACGCCGGAAAAAGCTGAATAGGACTTGAACAGGTCAACCGGGACAGCCAGGCTGTTGACCACGTGGAGGTAGGTGATCATCACCATCATACCCAGGAAGAACCAGTTGGAGACATAGATATGCGATGTCTTGCGGGTCGCCATGGTCATGATGAAGTTGAATGAATAGACCAGCCAGACCACGGCGATTGCCAGGTCGATCGGCCACTCCAGCTCAGCGTACTCCTTTGCGGTGGTGATGCCGAGAGGTAGGGTGATCACTGCAGATACGATGATCAGGTTCCAGCCCCAAAAAGCGAACCAAGCCAGTTTGTCACTCCATAGCCGAACGCCGCAGGTGCGTTGAACGCTGTAGAACGAGGTTGCCATCAGTGCACATCCGCCGAAGGCGAAGATGACAGCATTGGTGTGAAGCGGACGTAGACGCCCGAAAGTGATGTACGGTAAATCGAAGTTTAGAAACGGCCATGCCAGTTCGGCGGCGATGTAAACACCCACCAATGCGCCTACGACAAGGTAGACTACGGCCATGACGGTAAACCAGCGTACGACTGCGAAGTTGTATTTCTGCTCGGCTGCGGAGTCCATGAACCCCCCTCATAAAACCAAATTGAACAAGACTTTAAAATTTGACTTTTCAGAAAAGCCCTACCACTCCAACTATGTCATATGCCACAATTGCAGCATGACATATATCACTCTTAAATGACTCAGATGTCAATACGAACATTAGAAAAATCTAACCTGATTACCCCTAAACCTCAGCCATTCTCAAGAGGCGATATGGCATAGGTGGAGTGCGAAGAGCGGCAAAAAGCAATCGTTCAATCATGGCGGGTAAATCGAAACGGCGGTTAAACCGATATTCGAACTCAGCAAGATAACGCGACACATGTTTATCTCGAATCGCATGAAAAGTACCCAACAGACTGTTTTTGACATTACCCAACATCGTGTTTACCCATTTGAAGCACGAATACTGGACACTTTGGCGCCCACCACCCGTCACCATGGGGTTATGATGGCAATCAGCGGTTGTCACGCCACTAAAGCACCAAAGCCCATCGGTAAAGACTTCGCTGCCAGGCATCAAGCAGGAGCGGGCGTAGCGGGCGATTTCACGTTTGCGGAAGCCCCTTACACGACGCAGTTGAATTTTCATGGGCCTGCCGTCCCGCGTCGTCTCAACAGCAGCTACGAAAGGGATTTTGTTGCGCGACCCACGACCACGCTTACCGGCTTGCTCGCCTCCGAGATAAGCATCATCCAATTCGATGCGACCGGCCAGTTTTTTTCCACGCTCACGTTCCATCATCACCTGCATCAACTTATGCTTGAGTCGCCAGGCCGTATTGTAGTTCACCCCGATTTCGCGGGAAAGTTGCAGCGCCGAGATACTTTTCTTGCGTTGGGTCAACAGATAGATCGCAAGAAACCACGTTCTCAGCGGCAGCTTGGTGCCATGGAAGATGCTGCCGGCGGTCAGGGAAGTCTGATGATGGCACTTGTGACATTGATATATCTGACGCTTTTTGAGTTCACAGCCTGTTGTGTTGCCGCACTCAGGGCAGACATAGCCCGTCGGCCAGCGCAAATCATACAATGTCTGTCGACACTGATCCTCGGTCCCATATTGTTCCAGAAAATCGTGCAAACCAAGACCTTTTTGAAATTGAATAGTATTTCTCGGCATGATGAAATCCTCTTTTATTCAGTAGGTTCCATTATGCTTGCACCACAGGCTCAATAGCTGAGCCTCATGAGTAATCAGGAAATCTAACCCCAATATTTCACGCATTAAAAAGGCAAAATCCTGATACTTCGATATAATTCAGTTGCTTACACTGTAATCGAAAGGATTTTGCCTGTGACAAACTGTACCCAGACTGCCTTTGATTTTCCAGCCCTAAAACGCCGTAAGGTTCAAGCCGAGTTTTCCGGTGGCGATATCACCTCGGACGGCGGCGTGTTGCTGCTGCGTGAGATCGACAGGCGTCTGGGATTGCTCGAGGCGGTTGATGCGGTCATCCCCGACCCGCGAGATCCCCGCTATATTGAACACAGCCAGTTGAGCCTGTTGCGCCAGCGAGTCTATGGGCTCTGCCTGGGTTATGAAGATCTGAACGACCATCAGACACTACGCACCGACCCGGCCCTACAGAGCTCGATCGAACGCGAGGAGGTACTGGGCAGCCAGTCGACACTTTGTCGGCTGGAGAACCGGGTCGATCGCCGGGTTGCCGTTGATGTCCACAACCTACTGCTCGAGCAGTTCATTGCCTCATATGATGCACCACCCGATGAGCTGATCCTGGATTTCGACGCCACGGATGATCCGGTGCATGGCCGCCAGGAAGGCCGCTTCTTTCACGGCTACTACGATCACTACTGCTTCCTGCCCCTGTATGTCTTTTGTGGCGATCAACTGCTGGTGAGTTATCTGCGGCCCAGCCGGATCGATGCGCCCAAGCATGCCTGGGCGATTCTGGCGCTGTTGGTCAAACGCCTGCGCCGGGCTTGGCCTGAAGTGCGTATCATCTTTCGGGGCGATAGCGGCTTTTGCCGTCACCACATGCTCAGCTGGTGCGAGCGCAACGCTGTGGGCTATATCGTGGGCATCGCCAAGAATGACGCCTTGCTGCGGTGTATCCGTGAGCCCATGCAGTGGGTTGAGGAACTGGCGAAGCGAACCGGCATGAAGATGCGGGAATTCTTTCAGTTTCACTATGCCGCCAGCACCTGGAAGACGCGTCGCAAGGTGATCGCCAAACTGGAGGTCACCGACAAGGGGCCAAATCCACGCTTCATCGTCACCAACCTGGCCGGCGACAAACAGCGCCTTTACGATGACCTCTACTGCGCCCGTGGTGACATGGAGAACCGAATCAAGGAGCAGCAACTGGGGCTGTTCGCCGATCGCACCAGCGCGCATTACTGGTGGGCCAATCAGTTTCGTCTACTGCTGTCCAGTCTGGCCTATGTGCTGATGGAGGCCATCCGGCGCCTCGCGCTGAAGGGCACGGAACTGGCGCGTGCACAGATGACCACGATCCGGCTCAAACTGTTCAAGATCGGGGCGGTCATCATTCGCAACACGCGACGGATCCGCTTCCTGCTCTCCAGCACCTATCCCTATCAGGCGCTGTTTTTCCAGGTGGCGGCACGACTCAAGCCGGGATAGCCCGGCAGAGTGCTGCCCCGGCACGTTGATCAACAATGGGGGTAAGGGGGAGTCTGCCCGGAGGGTGGAAAATCAGGGCTTGATAGAGGTTTGGTTCCCAGTGAGGGCAAACCATCCAAGCTTGGCCATATCACCGGCTAAATTTAAAAACGGATGAAACATGCGGGCTAATGACCTACTAACGCGATAAGGGATTGATGCAAAAAGAAATTTATAGGCTCATCATACAAATTGACATAGATCAACGAAAGTTGAAAAAAACACCATTTTTTGGTTGACCGAGTGTGGATGATACTAGAAACGAGATGTTTGGCTCAGTCACCGGAGCAGCCCAGAATGGCAGGACTATCTGCAAGCAGTCACACTGTGCTTTCATACCATCTGAGAATCCATGCTTTCGAGGATGGGATACTCTAACGGGAAGCTGCAACCTGCCGCAATCCATCCCAACTGAGCAGCATGAGACTCTGATTCCGCAGTTGGATCAATCCCTCTTTCTGAAACCTTGTCAGTACCCGGCTGACCGTTTCCCGCGCAAGACCAAGATAACTGGCCATATCGCTTCTTGACATGCCCAAATAGAGCCTATCTCCCCCCAGACCACGCAACGATGTACGCAGCGCCAAGGCGAGGATGAATGCTGCCAGACGCTGATCCGCGTTCTGCCGTATCAATGAGGCGGTCTGGGAGTGATTCAATGCGACCTCCCTCCCAAGCATATCGATCAGCGCACGCTGTATGGCCTCGGTAGAGCGTCCGCTTTCAGTCAGCCGGCCAATGTCCAATACACATACTGATCCTGCCTCAAGTGCCCGTACCGAGTAGGAATAGTGTTGATTCGCCATCCCCTCGATCCCAATCAAATCACCAGGCAGATAGAAACCAACGACCCGTTCCTGCCGATTGAGATCGGGCACCATGGCTTTAAATGATCCCGATTTTACGGCATACACAGCCTTGAACAACTGCTCGGCACCGAACAGCATCTCCCCTTTCTTAACCGATTGCCGTCTCAACAGGATACCGGATGGCACACCGCTACCCGGCTCTGCATACTCCAGAACCTGACACATGGGATCGAGGCCACATTCTCTGCATGCCACCTCGAGCTGGCCCTCCAGATTTCGGGTATCAATAAGGCAACAAGACTTTTGCACTGTTCAATTTATGCCGGATTTGAGTTTACGGTCACCCCGTCGCGAGGTTCATCACTTAAAAATCGAATCTACCGAAAAACCATCTCTCTCCAGGATATCACGCAGGCGCCTGAGGGCATCCATCTGGATCTGTCTGACGCGTTCCCGGGTCACACCGAGTTTATTCGCCACCTGTTCAAGGGTGGAGTTTTCATAGCCGTGAAGACCAAAACGGCGTTCCACCACCTCTCGCTGTTTGTCGTTGAGTTTACTCAGCCACCGATCCAGATTGGCATTCAGCCCGTCATTCTGGATATCCACCGTCGGATCCATACTCTTCTCATCAGCAATGGTATCGAGTAATGGCTTGTCGGCATCCTTGCCGAATGGGGTATCCACGGAGGTCACACGCTCATTCAGCCCCAGCATGCGTTTGACTTCATCGATCGGCCTGTCGAGAAGATCGGCGATCTCCTCTGAACTGGGTTCGTGATCAAGGGTCTGTGCGAGCTTTCTGGCGGCTCGCAGATAGACATTGATCTCTTTCACAACGTGGATCGGAAGACGGATCGTGCGTGTCTGATTCATGATCGCCCGCTCGATGGTTTGCCGAATCCACCATGTGGCGTAGGTTGAAAATCGGAAACCCCTTTCAGGATCAAACTTCTCCACTGCCCGAATCAACCCCAGGTTACCCTCCTCGATGAGATCAAGCAGTGCAAGCCCGCGATTCATGTAGCGACGAGCTATCTTCACTACCAGTCGGAGGTTGCTTTCGATCATGCGTTGCCTTGCCGGCTGATCGCCTTTTTGAGCCAGCCTGGCGTAGTAGACCTCCTCTTCTGCAGTGAGTAGTTTCGATATCCCTATTTCATTGAGATAGAGCCGGGTGGCATCCATCTGCGCATCGCCCGGTTCAGGTGATTTGATCTTCAAGACATCACTGATATCTTCCTCGGCTTTCTGTTGTGCGATCTCTTCACTCTCATCCGCATCATCCGACAGGATGACGTCATCTTCCGCGAGATCGTCGATGATCGGACTTTCATCCGAATCATCAGGCTCTACAGGACTTTTACTCACCTCACATCTCCATCAACCAGGACACGCTTGTACCTCAGGCTCATCAGGGTTGTTTTCACAGCCGTGAATCCATTTCGAAGCATGCCCGAATCACCCTTAGCAAGTGTTACAGCCATCTTATCTAGTTATTTACGCGGTAGCAGTGGCAGCGGATTAATAGGCTTCCCCTGCTTCCTGACCTCAAAATGCAGCATCGGTTGACCACCTCTGTTTGGTGATCCCATGCGCGCCACTATATCGCCTTTGGCCAGTTTATCACCCTCTTTGACCAGCAATTTACGATTGTATCCATAGGCACTCAAAAACTCCTGGTCATGTTTGATAATAATGAGATTCCCATATCCGACCAATCCTCCACCAGCATACACCACCTTTCCGGCCTCGGCCGCCCTGACAGGCTGCCCCATATGACCCTGGATTCGGATCCCTTTACGATTCTGATCCGATTTCGAAAAGGTCTGCACTACTTTACCTTTGGTCGGCCACGTCCAGCTTAACTTAATACGCTTGTTCACCGCTCCCGGTTTTACGGGTATTGTGGCGATCTTGCTCTGCAGCGGCTTTGTTTGGGTTCTGCCGGCCGCCACGCCGGAACCCTTGCCAGATAATGGTTTGATACCGGTCGTGTGCTTAGCCTTCGCAGGCGACCGCTCCACCTCTGGCAAACGTTTTTCCCGCCTCGCGCTTGTCTCGGGTGGTTTCAATCGTAAACGCTGTCCGGGATAGATGGCATAATCCGGCCCTTTAATCCCGTTCCAGGCCGCTAAGGAATTCAAAGACAGATAGTGCCTCCAGGCGATTGAGTAAAGGGTGTCCCCCCCTTGCACCAGGTAGTATGTTCTAGACGTTTTGTGACGAACCGATGGTGACTGATGCTGTTGTTGATGCCCCGATTCCACACGATGCGGTGAGACTGGTGAACGGTTGTAGACAGGCGCACTACCTCTGGACGAACAGGCGGTTAGGCTGAAAAGCAGGCTCAGCAGCAACATGAGACCGATCGGCCCCAGCAGCAGACATTGGTTTCGGCTTCCGGCAAGCAGCGTTACGATACCTAACCCCCTGACTATTTGAGATAAATTATCAGCACCAAGAAGGCGATCACCAATATCCAGCCGAGACGATCCACATAGCGATGCAGTACCTTCTCCATGCGTGCGCCGCCCCAAGCCATCAATGCCGCTACCAGAAAGAAACGTGCCCCCCGTCCAATAATTGAAGCGACGACGAAGGGAAGAAAGGCCATGCCGATAACACCCGCGGTAATGGTAAATATCTTGTAGGGGATGGGTGAGAACCCTGCCAGGAAAATCGCCCAGAATCCCCACTCGCCAAACCACGCCTTGGTATTCAGATAGCCCTCCCAATAACCCAAACTGTGCAACCATGGCTGTACTAAATCGAACGCATACACGCCGATAAGGTAACCGAGCATACCCCCAATGACAGAGGCCAGGGTGGTCAGACCGGCGAAGAACCAAGCCTGTTTTGGTTGCGCCATGCTCATCGGCGCCAACATGACATCCGGGGGAATGGGAAAGAAAGAGGATTCGGCAAAACTTAAGCCCGCCAGATAGGCAGGGGCATAGGGGTGGCGAGACCACTGCATGGTACGGGCATAGAGCGAGGAGAAGAGAGGCATCAGATCATTCCACCCATCAATGGCACAAAGTTCGCTGACTCCAAATGTTCCTGCTGAAATCCATCAGGTGTCCGTGTAACCCTGACCATGATCTGTCCTTTGCTGCTCTGGATCGGTATCACCAAGCGGCCTCCCATCGCCAATTGATCAAGGAGTGATTGCGGCAGTCCCATCGGCGCGGCGGTCACCAGTATTGCATCGAAAGGCGCATACTCCGGCAGACCAATGCCCCCATCACTATGCTTGAGACGAATGTTGCGTAGGCCAAGTTCCCTCAACCTGAGCCGTGCCTGATCAAGCAGCGCCGCTATTCGCTCGACGCTGTATACCCGGCGCACCAATTGGGCCAGGATGGCGCATTGATAGCCGGACCCGGTACCAATCTCCAGGACCATCTCTGGCGTCTCACCCTCAAGCAGCGCCTCGGTCATGCGTGCGACGGTATAGGGTTGAGAGATGGTCTGGCCATGGCCTATGGGTAGGGCCGTCTCTTCATAGGCACGACTGGCCAGTGCCTCGTCGACAAAGATGTGCCGTGGGGTATTCCGCATCGCCTCCAGCACAGCCTGATGCCGAATCCCCTTTTTGCGCAGGCGATCGATCAAACGCTGCCTTGTACGTTGGGAGGTCATGCCGATCCCTTGATGTTCAGGCCGCATGATCACCGCTCGAGCCACTCGCTGACTGTCTGCAAAGCACTATGACGGGTAAGATCGACCTGCAGCGGCGTCACAGAGACATACCCCTGTCTCACTGTATAAAAATCGGTGCCTGGTCCGGCGTCCTGCTCTGCGCCTGCGGGCCCGACCCAATAGATGGTGTTTCCCCTGGGATCGCTGGTCTTGACCACTGGTTCGGCCTTATGTCTGTGACCAAGGCGTGTGGAGCGTACCCCCAGCAATCGATCATAGGGAAGATCGGGAACATTGACATTGAGGATCACATTTTCCGATAACGGAAAACGCACCATCCGGCTGATTAACTCCTCTGCAACACGAGCCGCGGTATCGAAATGTTGTGGTTCGTGGGAATTCATGGAGATGGCTATTGCCGGAAAACCCAAAAAGCGACCCTCGGTAGCTGCCGCCACCGTACCGGAATAGAGTACATCGTCTCCCATATTCGGACCCGCATTGATACCTGAGACGACCAGATCCGGTTCTTCTTCAAGAAGTCCCGTGATAGCCAGATGGACACAATCTGTCGGTGTACCATCCACCCTGATGAAGCCGTTTTCCATGGTACGGGCACGTAGCGGGTTGACCAGGGTCAGAGAGTTGCTGGCACCACTGCGATCCTGATCAGGGGCCACCACCACGATATCACCTACCGCCGATAGTCGCCCGGCCAGTATCCGCAGCCCAGGGGCCTGATAACCATCGTCGTTGCTAAGGAGGATTTTCATACCGGGCACAATATACTGGAAAGTCTCAACCTTCTCATCTCTCCTTTGCACTCACAGATTGAGATTCCCTTCCGCAGCCCATACCATGGTTACAAAGGCCCGTTGAGTTGATGGGATATGAATGACGAAGAGAAAAAAGCCGACGATAATATGCTGTTTTTCGAGGCATTTGGCGATATAAAGCCGATGAAACAGCAGCGGATTGAGCCCTATCGCCGCAAACTGCCTCCCAGGCCGCTGAATCTCCCTGCCGGTGATGAAGATGTAACCGAGCGGGATCTGTATGCCGATCAGGAGGTCGAGACAGGCGAGGTACTCGACTTTGCCAGGCCCGGGGTGCAACAGCGTGTCATGCATGATCTGCGTAGGGGTTATCTGGAGATTGGCGCTGAGCTGGACTTGCATGGATTGACTGTGCGCTACGCACGGGACGATCTGAATCGGTTTCTCAAGGCCTGTCAGGAAAGGGATATCCGTTGCGTGCGTATTATCCACGGCAAGGGTTATCGTTCCGAGGGAAAGCAGCCAATACTCAAGCAAAAACTCAACCTCTGGCTGAGACAACGGGATGATGTGCTCGCCTTTACCTCAGCCACCCGCAGGGACGGAGGTACCGGCGCAGCTTATGTCCTGCTGCGTAATCCTAGAAAGGGCAAACGATAATATTTACATGAATCATTGAAATTAAACCTATACCCAGTAAAATGGTTGGTTATTGAATCCGCAGTACAAGCACCATCGGTTCCGATGGCATCGCCCCAAAACGACTTGACTGCCCCTGGTCTCGGTATTTAAGCCTGGAGACATCATGTAAGGAGAGCTGTATTGGCAATCAGAATCAAAAGTCAGTGGCACGACGAAGACACCTCGCGTTCGGCGGGAGAGATGGGAGGGGCAATCGCCTTCATCGCCTGGCGCCTCGCACTGGATAAGGCCATTACGCTGCATGGCAAAAATTTCGTGTACGAAAACGACGAACAACGACTCGACGTGATTGCTGAATACTTGTGTTATGAGGCTCAAGTCAGCGACCGCCTGATCCATGGCATGGTCGACAATGAGAACCGGGTGGCGATTATCACCGCACTGGTGATGAAAATGGCAGAGCACTTTCAAGACAATGCATCTGACTTGCTTGGTCCGGGCGACCATGGTGACAGATTCATTGAACGCTACAATCAGCGTTCAGATGAGTACGCAGAGTTCAATTTCGATCAGCAAGGTCCCAGTTACCCTTTCTTACGCCATCTCGGTTTTGAGATCCAGCAAGTCATGGGCAGCGATGAGCATGAAAACCGCTGGGTCATCGATCAGGTGATGGATGTGGATGCCCCTGAAGTCTACAAACAGCTGGCACGCGCGGTCAGAAATCTCTTCGATTAGGAGATCCGTATGCGTCCAATCCAGTTAATCACCATCCTTGAGCAGGAGTTCATCAGTACCCGTGCCGGCCACCATACGCCGGTCATGCTCTGGGGTCCCCCGGGTATCGGCAAATCCGACATGGTGCGCGAAGTTGCAATGAACCACCAGGCGCCGGTAATCGATATCCGGTTATCGCAAATGGAGCCCAGTGATCTGAGAGGCATCCCGTTCAGAGTCAACGGTAGTGTGGAGTGGGCAGTCCCCTCAATCCTGCCGAGTAGCGAACGCCATGGGGCTGCGGGAATACTGTTCCTCGACGAGATAACCTCGGCGCCGCCCACGGTCTCTGCCGCAGCCTACCAGTTGATTCTCGACCGCCGCCTGGGTGAGTACCAGGTGCCTGACGGATGGGCCATTTTTGCAGCAGGCAATCGTCAGGGAGACCGCGGTGTCACCTACAGCATGCCAGCACCCTTGGCCAACCGCTTCTCCCATTTTGAGGTGGAGACCAACCTGGATGACTGGGTCGCCTGGGCCTACCGCAATGATATCGATGAGCGGATTATCGCATTCCTGCGCTTTCGGCCGGAACTGCTTTTTGACTTCGATCCCGCGCACAACCCTGTCGCCTTCCCTTCACCCCGTTCGTGGGAATTCGCCCATCGTGCCCTGCAAAAGTTTGATAAACATCCACAACTCCTGCAGGGCGCCTTGCAGGCCTGTGTCGGACCCGCCGCAGGGGTAGAGTTGAACGCCTTCGTCAACAGTCTCGACAAGATGCCAGATCTGGATGCCATTATCGCTGGTGATGATGTGCCGGTACCCGATGAAATTGACCTGCAGTACGCCATAGCCGCTGCCCTGGTGGGACGCGCCATCCGCGCCCATGATGCGGGGGATGGAACTGTCACGCATGGCCGGATCCTGGAGTATGCACGTCAGTTTCCACAACGGGAGATGGGGGTCATGCTGGTCTCCGATATGCATCGCGCCATCGGTGAGGCTATTTTTGCGGTGCCTCAATTCAGCGACTGGGCCCAGGCTGTGTCGGACGTGATGCTCTATGAATCTTAGGAATCCGCAAATGAACGCTAATAAACGCAAATGTTTTTACAAAAATGACGATCTAAACAATGCGTAGGGTGCGGCAAGCCGCACCCTACGTAAATACTGACCTGCAGGAGTAACCGGGCAGGCGGATGGAAATACACCACATGGGCTTTAAGCGAATATATTTGCGTTCATTTGCGTTCATTTGCAGACTTTAAAATCAAATGGACAAGCAACAGATCGAGACCAAACTGGCGGCGGCCCGTACCAAGCTGATACTGGATAAGCCCTTTCTCGGCGCATTGGTGATGCGGCTCCCTATGCAGGAGGCCAACCCGGACTGGTGCCCGGCCACAGCCACTGATGCAAAACAGTTCTATTACAACCCCGAATTCATCGATCAGTTGAGTCTGGATGAGACCCAGTTCATGCTGGCGCACGAGGCTCTGCACTGCGCCCTTTCGCATTTCGCCCGACGTCAGCATCGCAACAAACTCCACTGGGATATGGCGTGTGATTACGCCATCAATCCGTTACTTATCGAGGACAAGCTCAAGCCTCCACCCGGATCCCTGTTCCTGCCCCAGTTCGAGGGTATGACCGCCGAGGAGATCTACCCGCTGCTGGATGAGAAGGATGATGAAGAACCCCTGGATAATCACGTATACGATCAGGACAGCACCAAGGGCTCAGGTACTGGCAAGACCGAGAAGGATATCTCCAATAAGAACGACCAGACCGAAACCGAGAATGAAGGGGATGAAAGCGGGAATCAACAAAGCGGGGACGGTTCAGCCGCCAGTCAACCGCCCCCACTCACGCCCGATGAGGCTGAGACACTGACTATTCAGTGGCAGCAGCGCCTCGCGGGTGCAGCCCAGCAAGCAATGCAGGTGGGTAAGCTGGACGGTGCCATGGCGCGCATGGTGGATCACCTGCTGCAACCCCAACTGCCCTGGCGGTTGCTGCTCGCCCGTTATATGACCGCAATCGCCAGGGACGATTTCAGCTATATGCGACCCTCCCGCCGGGAAGGTGAGCATATTCTACCCAGCCTTCGCAGCAATCAGGTCGAACTGGTTGTCGCACTGGATAGCAGCGGTTCGATACAGGACCATGAGATGGGTGAGTTTCTGTCTGAAATCAATGCCTTGAAGGGACAGATGCGCGCCCGCATTACACTCCTCGCCTGTGACTCGGCAATCGCTGAGGATGCACCCTGGGTCTATGAGGCCTGGGAGGATTTCCAGCTTCCAATCAAGATCACCGGAGGCGGCGGCACCAGCTTCGAGCCGATCTTTGAGTGGATCTCAGCACAAGGCATGCAACCCGATCTGCTCGTCTACTTCACGGACGCAGAAGGTGCCTTTCCCAAGCAGGCACCCCACTATCCGGTAATCTGGCTGGTGAAAGGAAAACAAACCCCACCCTGGGGACAACGCATCCAGCTCAATTGAACTCGTGTAGTGCCTTGTCACGCATAGCCATCCGGACAACTACCTTTTCCCGAGCCTGAGTCACATTGACTTCTTCAGGGTGAAGGCACCGCGCAGGTCACCCACCTTGTAACCCCGCGCCTTGTCGGATGGATAGAGTTCATCCAGTTTGGCCGCCACCGGTTCAGCAATCGTCTCGCCATGACATTTGGTACAGACCTCAGCGGTGGGGATCGCCTTCATCATACGAAAAACCTTACGCCCCCCTTCTTCTACGATCTCGGATTTGATCAACTTCATCGGATCCTCACCGGCGGATTTCCGTGCCTCGAACTCCTTCAATACAGCCTCTTCCCAGGCATCCGCTGCATTTTTCTGATTGCGCAGCTTCAGGCTGGTCCTGCCGACCTCCCAGCCGCTCATCTGAGAGTGACCCTCGGCCAGACTTGGGGCGACTATATTGCAGGAGGCAATGGTATCCACAGGACCGCTCTGTTTCATTCCCTTTTCCAATTCGCCTTTCAGATCGCCGAAAAAGGCCTTTATAACACCCTTTCCCTCCTCCACGTTGGTTTGCAGGGATTGGTCCGCCTGCACGTTGCCTGAAATCAGTAGGGCTGTCGCAATGGCTAATGCGCTTTTAGTCATCAATGAATCTCCCACATATCGCCGATTCAACCGGAATCTTCGTATCCGGCTGTAAATAGCGGCTAAGATTTAACAAAATGACCCCGTCACAGCAAGGATCTGGCTATCGGACAAAGATGGATTGAATACCCTTCCTGCAAGGAGCATTCTTCACTCACCATCAGACACCGCGGATACACCCTTCCTTCCTGGCGCCAATATTAGGTATTACAACCATTAGTGGATAGACTGGGAGCATAGCCGATTATTCCATCTCGGGTAAGTCATTTGAGGATCTGACAAGCCGATAGCAGCAGACTGCGACCGAAAATGTCCTTGGCGATCAACAACAATTTGTGATAACTAAGCGATATGGCCCCTTTACGGATCACGCCGGCGGCATTTTAGGAACTAACCGTCCTCACAGGGGATCAGTTAAAGGCATGATGACAAGTGTGCTGAACAAACCATTCATTCTCATCCTCCTCACCAGCCTGGCTGCCATTTCCAGTGCCCGTTCGCAGGAGGTTGAAACGATTCAGTTGCCGGAACTCGGGTCTCCGTCAGATCAATATTTGACACCCGGTGATGAAGCCCGTCTTGGAAGAGAGTTCATGCGCAGTGTGCGCAAAACGGGAAAAGTGCTGGATGATCCTCTGATAACTGAGTACATCCAGCAGTTGGGTGACAAATTACTCAAGCAGAGTGAGGCAGTAGGACAGAAATTCACTTTTTTTGTAATCGAAAAACCTGAAATCAACGCGTTTGCCGGCCCGGGTGGCTATATCGGCATCTACAGCGGCTTGATTCTGGCGACTCAGAGCGAAAGTGAATTGGCATCTGTCATCGCCCATGAAATCGCCCATGTCACGCAGAAGCATCTGCTACGCGCCTTCGATGCCGCCAACCGTATGAGCGGCAAGACCGCAGCCCTTTTACTGGCCTCAATTCTTGTCGGCGTCGCCGGTTCGCCCGATGCCGGTCTTGCCATGGCAACAGGTGTCCAGGCCGGCGCCATTCAAGAACAAATAAACTTTACCCGCAGTAATGAAGAGGAGGCGGATACCGTCGGCATCCAGATCCTGGCAAAGTCCGATTTCGATCCCCGTGCCATGCCGATTTTCTTTGAGCGCCTGACCCACGCAAGCCGACTCTATGAATCCGGCATACCCGAAATACTTCGAACCCATCCGGTCACCAGCAATCGCGTAGCCGATGCGCTGGGTCGGGCGGAAAAGTACGGCTACCGCCATTTCCCTGGTAATTTAAGCTATCACCTGACTCGTGAGGCCTTACGCGTCAGACAGTTCAAAGATCCCGGCAAGGCGGTCGAGCACTTTATCTCTGGTCTCAAAGAGGGACGTCATCTCAATCAGGAGGCCTATGAATACGGGTATGCACTTGCCCTCTCGAGTGATCGAAAATTTCAAAAGGCTGAAAAGATTATCGAAGAACTATTGCGAGAGAACCCGAGCCAGATTGAGTACATCCTGGCTGGGGCGAATATAGCGAGTAAAAGCGGGAATCATGAAAAAGGACTCAAGATCCTTGACACCTATTACAGCCTGATGCCGGAGAATTACCCGCTCGCAATTGCATATATTCAAGCACTCACGACGGCTAAAAAACTGGGTAAAGCGCGCGAAATCACCCAACAATCAATCACTTTGCGTAACAATGAACCCAGACTCTATCGCCTGCTCAGCAATATCGAGAAACTGGACGATAACCAAGCGGAATCACACCGCATACTGGCTGAGGCGTTTGTTGCCGATGGCGAACTGGCGGCGGCCGTTCAGCAACTGGAGATAGCCTTAAACAGCGCGAATAAATCGGATTTCTACCTTACATCACGCATCGAGTCCCGACTCAATAAGTTGCGTGATCTACAAAAGGCGCAGAATAAATCAGATAACAAAAATAAACCTGATTACCCCTAAACCTCAGCCATTCTCAAGAGGCGATATGGCATAGGTGGAGCGCGAAGAGCGGCAAAAAGCAATCGTTCAATCATGGCGGGTAAATCGAAACGGCGGTTAACCCCAATATTTCACGCATTAAAAAGGCAAAATCCTGATACTTCGATATAATTCAGTTGCTTACACTGTAATCGAAAGGATTTTGCCTGTGACAAACTGTACCCAGACTGCCTTTGATTTTCCAGCCCTAAAACGCCGTAAGGTTCAAGCCGAGTTTTCCGGTGGCGATATCACCTCGGACGGCGGCGTGTTGCTGCTGCGTGAGATCGACAGGCGTCTGGGATTGCTCGAGGCGGTTGATGCGGTCATCCCCGACCCGCGAATTGAACACAGCCAGTTGAGCCTGTTGCGCCAGCGAGTCTATGGGCTCTGCCTGGGTTATGAAGATCTGAACGACCATCAGACACTACGCACCGACCCGGCCCTACAGAGCTCGATCGAACGCGAGGAGGTACTGGGCAGCCAGTCGACACTTTGTCGGCTGGAGAACCGGGTCGATCGCCGGGTTGCCGTTGATGTCCACAACCTACTGCTCGAGCAGTTCATTGCCTCATATGATGCACCACCCGATGAGCTGATCCTGGATTTCGACGCCACGGATGATCCGGTGCATGGCCGCCAGGAAGGCCGCTTCTTTCACGGCTACTACGATCACTACTGCTTCCTGCCCCTGTATGTCTTTTGTGGCGATCAACTGCTGGTGAGTTATCTGCGGCCCAGCCGGATCGATGCGCCCAAGCATGCCTGGGCGATTCTGGCGCTGTTGGTCAAACGCCTGCGCCGGGCTTGGCCTGAAGTGCGTATCATCTTTCGGGGCGATAGCGGCTTTTGCCGTCACCACATGCTCAGCTGGTGCGAGCGCAACGCTGTGGGCTATATCGTGGGCATCGCCAAGAATGACGCCTTGCTGCGGTGTATCCGTGAGCCCATGCAGTGGGTTGAGGAACTGGCGAAGCGAACCGGCATGAAGATGCGGGAATTCTTTCAGTTTCACTATGCCGCCAGCACCTGGAAGACGCGTCGCAAGGTGATCGCCAAACTGGAGGTCACCGACAAGGGGCCAAATCCACGCTTCATCGTCACCAACCTGGCCGGCGACAAACAGCGCCTTTACGATGACCTCTACTGCGCCCGTGGTGACATGGAGAACCGAATCAAGGAGCAGCAACTGGGGCTGTTCGCCGATCGCACCAGCGCGCATTACTGGTGGGCCAATCAGTTTCGTCTACTGCTGTCCAGTCTGGCCTATGTGCTGATGGAGGCCATCCGGCGCCTCGCGCTGAAGGGCACGGAACTGGCGCGTGCACAGATGACCACGATCCGGCTCAAACTGTTCAAGATCGGGGCGGTCATCATTCGCAACACGCGACGGATCCGCTTCCTGCTCTCCAGCACCTATCCCTATCAGGCGCTGCTTTTCCAGGTGGCGGCACGACTCAAGCCGGGATAGCCCGGCAGAGTGCTGCCCCGGCACGTTGATCAACAATAGGGGTAAGGGGGAGTCTGCCCGGAGGGTGGAAAATCAGGGCTTGATAGAGGTTTGGTTCCCAGTGAGGGCAAACCATCCAAGCTTGGCCATATCACCGGCTAAATTTAAAAACGGATGAAACATGCGGGTTAAACCGATATTCGAACTCAGCAAGATAACGCGACACATGTTTATCTCGAATCGCATGAAAAGTACCCAACAGACTGTTTTTGACATTACCCAACATCGTGTTTACCCATTTGAAGCACGAATACTGGACACTTTGGCGCCCACCACCCGTCACCATGGGGTTATGATGGCAATCAGCGGTTGTCACGCCACTAAAGCACCAAAGCCCATCGGTAAAGACTTCGCTGCCAGGCATCAAGCAGGAGCGGGCGTAGCGGGCGATTTCACGTTTGCGGAAGCCCCTTACACGACGCAGTTGAATTTTCATGGGCCTGCCGTCCCGCGTCGTCTCAACAGCAGCTACGAAAGGGATTTTGTTGCGCGACCCACGACCACGCTTACCGGCTTGCTCGCCTCCGAGATAAGCATCATCCAATTCGATGCGACCGGCCAGTTTTTTTCCACGCTCACGTTCCATCATCACCTGCATCAACTTATGCTTGAGTCGCCAGGCCGTATTGTAGTTCACCCCGATTTCGCGGGAAAGTTGCAGCGCCGAGATACTTTTCTTGCGTTGGGTCAACAGATAGATCGCAAGAAACCACGTTCTCAGCGGCAGCTTGGTGCCATGGAAGATGCTGCCGGCGGTCAGGGAAGTCTGATGATGGCACTTGTGACATTGATATATGACGCTTTTTGAGTTCACAGCCTGTTGTGTTGCCGCACTCAGGGCAGACATAGCCCGTCGGCCAGCGCAAATCATACAATGCCTGTCGACACTGATCCTCGGTCCCATATTGTTCCAGAAAATCGTGCAAACCAAGACCTTTTTGAAATTGAATAGTATTTCTCGGCATGATGAAATCCTCTTTTATTCAGTAGGTTCCATTATGCTTGCACCACAGGCTCAATAGCTGAGCCTCATGAGTAATCAGGAAAATAAATGACTGCGTGTTACCGGTATCCGATTCCCGGCCATCTATTCAGGTAAACCCCAATCAACCTCGCATAAAACCCAACTCCAGTATGCAGATGACATGCCTTGAAAACCACAAATCACTAATAATTAGACATTTTTTACTTGATATCGTCGTTTGTTTAGGTATTCTTACGAGCTACCTGTTTAGGGTATGATGTGTATCGGCAAACCCGGCATCTACAGAACAACTATTGAATCGGTCTTGCCGTGCAGTGAATTGCAATATGGATGCGTGAGTGCAGGCTGTCGCAACTTTTTTTTGTTTTAATTGTTCTAAAGCGTTTGATGTCGCATGAAACATCGGATTGAGCACGTCATGATTGCCCGGCGCAGCAAGGCGTTGTATAGATCCGGTAGCCAACAATGGCTTTGTCTGACACACGCATACAAGCAATGATGACGGCAGATAACGTGCACTCAACCCGGTGGTCATGGTGCAGCGGCTCATTTGTTGATGGGTGGATGGCATGTCGATGATTAGAATAACCGGGAAATGAAATTGACCAACCAAATCAGTTTCAAAAAATAAACTGTTAATCACTAAAATTTCTCAGTCTGGAGAGAATGAATGAGCACTGAAATCAAACGCAGGATCTTCCTCAAAAGATCGCTTGCAGCAGGCACGGTAGGTGTTGCTGCTGCCGCAGGTTTACTGGCACCTCAGCGGGTACTCGCGGCCTGGAACAAAGAAGCATTTGAAGCTAAAGAAATGCCTGCGGCATTGAATGCACTGTTGGGTAGCTCTGACATGACAGAGTCTGCCGACATTACCGTAAAGGCACCTGACATCGCAGAGAACGGCGCAGTGGTTCCCATCACTGTGGAGACCGGCATGGAAGGTGTGGAGTCGATCTCCATCATCGCTTCGAACAACCCGGTACCATTGGTTGCGAACTTCGTAATGGGTACAGGCGCTACCGGTTTTGTATCCACCCGCATCAAGATGGGCAAGACCGGAGATGTTGTCGGCGTGGTTAAGGCCGGAGGCAAACTCCACAGCGCCAAAAAAGAAGTCAAAGTCACCATCGGTGGTTGTGGCGGTTAACCCCTCTCGGGTCGATCCCAGCTACTCAGTACACGAGGAATAGAACATGGCTAAATCGATTAAGATCCGCGCCAAAGAGAAAGGCGGTGTAACCACCGTAAAAGCCCTGATGACCCATCCAATGGAGACAGGTGTGCGCAAGGACAAAAAGACTGGTAAAAAGATACCTGCACACTTCATCCAAGAAGTTGTCTGTAAACATAAGGGCAATACCGTGATGACCGCTGAATGGAGCGGTGGTGTTTCCAAGAACCCCTACATTTCGTTTAAATTCACCGGCGGCGCCAAGGGCGACGAAATCGAGCTATCCTGGAGCGATAACCAAGGTGGCAGCGACAGCCTGGCAAGCGCCATTAAATAAACATCATCGGCAGAAGCCGCTGAGCGGTTGTCCACATTCGTAGTGGTGGCAGCCTAAGCAGAAAAAAGGACGCCTCAGTGCGTCCTTTTTTCTTACTTCTGTGGTAGTGGTACAACTCGCATTTTTCTATTCCTTTTTTTTATTTGCGGCATCCTCTTCCAACAACTTGGCCCACTCATCTTCCAATGATCCCGCTTCCGTTTCATTTATATCGGGCATAGTCTCTTCCGCACCGGGGATTTCTATATCGATCTTCTCCAGATCATCGACCATGGATTCGCCGGTTTCACTCTTTGTATCCGTTTGCATCGAGTCTTCTATCATCTCATCGGCAATCCCCATCACCTCGTCGATGATCTCTGAAACCTCCTCATCCGCCTCTATGGCATCCTCATCCAAACTGGCGTTTTCTGCTGCATCGGTCGCTTCGGAAACCTGATCCTCCGAATCGGCATTCTCCTCAAGATAGGAGGAGTGCTCCAACTCTTCAGCACTCAAATCCGGAATATCCGGGCCGCTTGCAAGATCTGAGACCATATCATCCACTGGCGCATCATCCATCTTGGATTCGGCTGTCGATGGTTCCACCGATTCCTGCTCGACATCCTCCTGTATGGCCTCTGCCGCATCGACATCAACACGTTCACTATCTTCCGTCTCTTCAGAAGACTGAGGTGCTGCTGCTTGACCGGCATCGGCACCACCCGCGAACATGGTTGAGTACTCATTCAACATCCTACCCATGGTATCCATAGTCACACGCAGCTCTTCAGACAATCGCTCGTTTTCTTCTTTAAGCTTGGCGATCTCTTCATTACTATCCGACGCCTGGGTTGAACTGGTCGCCGGTGCAGACACCTCGAGCCCCTGATAACCAAGAACAAGGTTTTCCACATCCACATCGATCTGTTGCAGATGCACCTGATCATCCTTCAGAAAGCCGTTTATGACGTTTTGATAGAGCAACATTTCTGTCTGCATCATATTGTGCAGAGTTTGTTGCAATTCGGCCTCTTTATACTGATAGCGATCCTGCAATAGCACTTTCAAACGCTGTTCGCGTTTTGCTTTGTCGGTTTTCACCCGCTCAGCCAAATGGGCTGCGGCTCTTCGTATGCGACCTTTCCGCAGCAGTGTGAACAAGACCAATATGCCACTCAAAACCACTAAACCGATGAGTACTTCAGCGACAATCAGCGCGACCAGGGAACTGACTTCAATCATTGTCCTCTCCCTTGTCGTCACTGACCTTTGTCGCGTCCGCATCATCGATCAGACTGACTAAGTTGCGCTGGTTGCGTCTATGTATCCACCAATACGCACCACCACCGCCGATGATCAGTAGCAGATTAATAACGCCAAACCAGATTAATGCGGTACCCCACCCTCCCTCTTCTTCAGCTTCGGGCTCAGGTTCTGGTTCAGGTTCTGGTTCTGGTTCAGGTTCAGGTTCAGGTTCTGGTTCAGGTTCTGGTTCTGGTTCAGATACAGGTTCGGGTTGCACAGGCGGCGGGGGTTCCGGTTTGGCAACAACTACAGGTTCCGGTTGTTTCATACCCTCGACTTCCATCGGAGTGTCGAAATAGCTGATCGATTCCCCTGACAGGGCCGTCGCATTTGCCTTGATTGCTATCCGGCGCGGACCTGTGAAGCTCATGAGATCGACCTCGCCACTCCCTCCCTGACCGCCTGGAGAGATATTCAATGGCAGGCGGAATTGCTCACCCTCGGAATTCTCCATCCAGGCATCGACATGAAGCGATGCAGGATCGATCAATTCCTTATCGGGTATAATCCTCACATCGAGCACACGGCCATCACTTCGTGGTGAGGCTTCCAGATTGACTGGCGGTACGACCTCATAAGTCATCCTTTTCTCTCGAACGAAGGTAGGGCCGCTTGCGTTCAGCACCAACTCCCCCACACCACTGCCGACTGACTCGCCGCCAAAGGAGAGTGTGAACAGGCCATCATCGGCATGCTTGTCCGGTTCCTGACCATTATCCAACATGGGTCTTGCTTCAGAGATTGAGGTATCGTCCAGTTGCATGCCGGAGACATTGACCACCTCCAGAAATTCCCGTTTTCGAATCAGCTTGCCGTGATCACTGAAATTTACGATCACAGGTAGTGAGGTACCCTGTATCAACCTGTTGGGTAATTCGGTTGTCTGCATTTTCAGGTCAGTGACGATCATCACCCGGTTGTCGGGATCGACCTCTGCACGAATCTTCCACTCGCCCGTCTGAGGATCGGATATAGTCAGCATGTCGTACCCCTGGTCCCGATGCCAACTGACTGACGCGGGTGCATTATCGACCCTGGACGCCTTGCCGTCGGGCGGCACCACCTCGGTTTCCTGCGCTCCAGGCTTGTGAAATACCAACAGGGTTGCTTCGGTAATCGACTCATCCACCTTAAATTTATTATCCTGCAAGGGTACGGCATCCGGTTTTCCAACCTTCTCGAAGATTCTGAGAAACACCTTTTGCAACTGCTCGGCGGTTTCGACCTGCTCATACCAGCCCCCCGTCTCGGCAGCCAAATTCTTCATCAGCACGTGATCGGCGTTCTTTGACAGCGCAATGGTATGCACCGTGGCGTTCAGATCGGCCAATCGAGGCAGGATATGCTCCAGGATGCGTCTTTTTGAAGCGGCATTTTTTGTCCGGTCCCTGGAGATATCCACCATTCCGTCGGTAAGCAGTATCACACTACGGCGGTAGGGACCGGGCACACCACTCCAATCTTCAGTTGCGCGTTTCAGTGCATCCTCGATATTGGTGAACTGACCTGGCGAGCCGATCGACTCCGAGCTCTTGCGCGCCCGTTTTTTCCATGCTTTGTCGACCTGTCCCAGAGGGATTTGCATATTGACATACTGACCAAAGGTCCAGACACCCGCCCGGGTTTCGGGTGATAAAAGACCGACCAGAAGACGTAACGCGGGACGTCTCAGGTTCTTTGGGTCATTCTGTTTCATGCTGCCGGAGACGTCGATAAGAATCCGCACATCCGCCTGCTCTTCCATTGCCTGCAGCTGGCCAATCCAGAGCGGCATCCACAGAAGTGCGACTAAAAAAACCCAGGCCTTTCCATTTTTCATTGCGAAGTCATCCCAGCCCTGTATCAAGCGTCAATATTCAGACATATAGTCAAATCCCCATATTCGCTTATCGGCTGGCGTGGGTAGCTCTTTAATTCCCAATCAGAATGATCGACCCGCTGGTACAGGCAGATTCTCAACGGCTTCTGCGGTAGGGCGACTGCTTGCCGTCCGGTTGTATCTGGAAGCGTTTATAGGCCCACTGGTATTGGGAGGGCAATTCACGGATGATCGATTCGATACCATGATTCAACGCGCTCGCTGCCACCACCGGATCAACATCCCTGATCCTCTCATCCGCCGGCAGATAGTGAATGTGGTAACCAGCACCGGCAGAAAGCCTCTCTGCATAGGCGAAAATCACTTTTGCGCCGGTCTTTCTGGCTAATCGGTTGATCAGCAGCATGGTCAATGCCGGCACCCCAAAGAAAGGAGCGAACACAGCCCCTTTATCAGACCTGGGCTGTTGATCAGGAAGAATACAAGTAACTCCCCCCCACGCAGTGTCTGATACATTCGTTTTACCCCCGAGTTGTCCGTCGGCACCAGATCCGCACCACTGCGTTCTCTGGCTTGCTTGACAACAGCTTCATAGGCACGATTTCTGGGGGGACGATAGAGGGAGGTCACCCGTTCATGGGTAGGCAGTTCCAGTCCGACAATCTCCCAACAACCCAGATGTGGGGCAAGCACAATTAAACCCTGCCCCTCTTTTCTTTCTAGCAGTTCTGAACCGCTAACCTGCTTGATCATTCCCAATACACGTGTTGTCGGCTGAAACCAAATGGCCGCCAGCTCCATTAAGGTGGCACCCACCTGTTCGATTGACCTGTTGCGCAATTGCTTCAGTTCATCAGCAGACATATTTGGAAAACAGAGGCCAAGATTTATCTCTGTGTTGCGCCTTTCCCGGTTTGGCAACCAGATATAAAAGCGACCTATGAGATGGCCGATTCGATGTAGCCATTTCATAGGCCGATGAGCTGAAAGCCGCCAAACCGGATATAAAGGGTGCTTAGACATTATGGGGGGATTGTACTAAAAAATGCGAACCGATCCGAAGATCATAACAGTTTTTTAGCGATATCGACGGTGTCTTGTCGGACGCCTACTACTGACCCGTCCCTATCTTGCTACATGGATTGCTTTAATAGCCAAACCATCTACCATGTGTGATATAAACAATCCTGATTACCCCTAAACCTCAGCCATTCTCAAGAGGCGATATGGCATAGGTGGAGTGCGAAGAGCGGCAAAAAGCAATCGTTCAATCATGGCGGGTAAATCGAAACGGCGGTTAAACCGATATTCGAACTCAGCAAGATAACGCGACACATGTTTATCTCGAATCGCATGAAAAGTACCCAACAGACTGTTTTTGACATTACCCAACATCGTGTTTACCCATTTGAAGCACGAATACTGGACACTTTGGCGCCCACCACCCGTCACCATGGGGTTATGATGGCAATCAGCGGTTGTCACGCCACTAAAGCACCAAAGCCCATCGGTAAAGACTTCGCTGCCAGGCATCAAGCAGGAGCGGGCGTAGCGGGCGATTTCACGTTTGCGGAAGCCCCTTACACGACGCAGTTGAATTTTCATGGGCCTGCCGTCCCGCGTCGTCTCAACAGCAGCTACGAAAGGGATTTTGTTGCGCGACCCACGACCACGCTTACCGGCTTGCTCGCCTCCGAGATAAGCATCATCCAATTCGATGCGACCGGCCAGTTTTTTTCCACGCTCACGTTCCATCATCACCTGCATCAACTTATGCTTGAGTCGCCAGGCCGTATTGTAGTTCACCCCGATTTCGCGGGAAAGTTGCAGCGCCGAGATACTTTTCTTGCGTTGGGTCAACAGATAGATCGCAAGAAACCACGTTCTCAGCGGCAGCTTGGTGCCATGGAAGATGCTGCCGGCGGTCAGGGAAGTCTGATGATGGCACTTGTGACATTGATATATCTGACGCTTTTTGAGTTCACAGCCTGTTGTGTTGCCGCACTCAGGGCAGACATAGCCCGTCGGCCAGCGCAAATCATACAATGCCTGTCGACACTGATCCTCGGTCCCATATTGTTCCAGAAAATCGTGCAAACCAAGACCTTTTTGAAATTGAATAGTATTTCTCGGCATGATGAAATCCTCTTTTATTCAGTAGGTTCCATTATGATTGCACCACAGGCTCAATAGCTGAGCCTCATGAGTAATCAGGTAAACAATTTATAATTCGATAGGACACTAATGATGAGTGATGCCCAACTCCATAATCTAACGCCACAACAAGCATGGCAGATGATGCAGGACGACCCGCGTACTGTGCTGGTGGATATCAGGTCCAGCATGGAATTTCTCTTCGTAGGCCATCCTAAAGGGGCTGTTCACGTACCCTGGATTGACGAACCGGACTGGACGGTAAACCCTCACTTTGTCACCGATATACGAAAACTCCTGCTAGGCGGCAGTATCTGTACCATTGATGAGGGTTGTGCACCCGTGATCCTTATCTGTCGCAGCGGCAAACGCTCCCTTGAAGCGGGCAAGGCGCTGCTCGAAGGAGGATTTATGCGCGTTTTTCATATCGATGAGGGATTTGAAGGTGATCTGGATGACGATCATCACCGCAGCAGTCTGGGTGGTTGGCGACACCATGATTTGCCCTGGGAACAGTGTTGAGTATTTTACATCCGCTTGATCATGGGGTGTCTTGTTCAACAGTGGAAGATTGCTTCATACACATAGTCGGCTTATATGCCACCCAGTGTAGTGCAGTGTCCTGTACCAGGGCCTGTTAACACTAATCCTTGATACCGACGCCACGGGACAGCAATATCAGACTATACCCCGTCAATAGGACTATGAATCCCAGAATAATAATCATTGCCACCGACACATCGATATCCGTAACGCCAAGGATACCGAATCTGAATGTATTGACCATGTAGAGTACTGGATTGGCCAGTGATATATGCTGCCATATTTCCGGAAGCAGCTCTATCGAGTAGAACACCCCACCAAGATAGGTCAGTGGTGTCAATACAAAGGTAGGCACGATAGATATATCGTCAAAACTCTTCGCATAAACCGCATTGATAAAGCCCGCCAGGGCAAACAGGATGGATGTAAGAACAAAGACCAATAAGGTCAAACCGTAACTGTTGATTGTCAGATCCGTAAACAACAGCGATATGATCGTGACCAGGATACCCACCATAGTGCCACGCGCCACACCACCAACCACATATCCGCCCAACACCACCCAGTGAGGTACGGGAGCAATCAACAACTCTTCAATATAGTGCTGTAACTTTGTACCGAAAAAGGATGAGACGACATTGGCATAAGAGTTCTGGATCACCGACATCAGGATAAGGCCAGGGACGATAAAATCGATATAGCGATAACCATCCATCTCACCAATCCGTTCACCGATCAGCTTGCCAAAAATGATAAAGTAGAGAGTTGTGGTTATGGCGGGTGGCAGCAGTGTCTGTACCCAGATTCGCATAAAGCGCAGCACTTCCTTGGTCACTATCGTCTGAAACGCGATCCGGTAGACTCGCCAGGGGTTCATTCAGTGTATTTTCCCATATTGTTTGATGTTTTCAGTACTGTCACTGTCACACCTGCTGTTGCTTGGAGCGGTCGACCAGGTCGACAAACATCTGTTCCAAACGGTTCTGTTTGTTGCGCATGCTGACAACCTCGATACCCTGCTGCGTGAGCAGCCCGAACAACTGGTTCATGCGCTGTTCGCGTATCACCTCCACCTCCAGGGTTTCACGGTCAATCAAAGTTGCGCGATAGCCCGGCAGATCGGGCAGCCTGTCGACGGGTGATGCGAGATTGAGCAGAAAAATCTCGGTATGCAATTGACTCAGTAATCTCGACATACTGGTCTGTTCGACGATTCGTCCGCGATCAATAATAGCAATATTGCGGCACAGGCTCTCTGCCTCCTCCAGGTAGTGGGTCGTCAAAATAATGGTTGTCCCCTGCTGGTTGATTTCACGCATAAAGCGCCACATCGAACGGCGAATTTCGATATCAACGCCGGCTGTCGGCTCATCCAAAATCAACAGTCTCGGCTTGTGTACCAAGGCTCTGGCAATCATCAATCGGCGTTTCATCCCGCCTGAAAGCCATCGAGACTGGGTGTTGCGTTTCTCCCATAAACCCAATCTTTCCAATGACGCCTCGGCTCTTTGGTATGCCAACTTGCGTGGAATCCCGTAATACCCCGCCTGATTGACCAGGATCTCCACTACCGGCTCCCACATATTGAAATTGAATTCCTGGGGTACCAGGCCGATCAGATACTTGGCCCGATCCTTCTCCTTATCCAGATCATTGCCATAGATCACGACTTCACCGGCACTTTTGTTTATCAGGGAGGCGATGATACTGATAGCGGTGGACTTACCCGCACCGTTCGGCCCCAACAGAGCAAAAAAATCTCCCTCATCAACCTTGAGATCGATTCCTTTGAGAGCCTCGAACCCATTGCGGTAGGTCTTGTGAAGTTTATTTATAATAAGGGCAGACACAGTCTTTTTTGTCAGGCGTTATCAGAGACTAGCCTAAACGATTCTGTACATCCATCCACAATGCCTGGTAGGCACTGGCCGCAAAACAGTTGGGGGAGAACGCCTGTACCGGCATTCGATGAATTCCCATCCTCTCCACGTCGCTGGCATAGGGTATCTGCGCCTTCAGCAGTTCACCTTGAACGTCCGGGAAGTTCTCCATAATATTCAGATGCATCCGCTTACGCCGATCCACCATGGAAAAGAACGGCATTAACTTCAATCCGGTGATGCGGTGACCTTGTAAAAAATCGAGGAGCTGATCGTAAGTGCGCATTGAGAGGGTAGTCGGTATCAACGGTAACAGCAGTCCCTCTGCGGCGCGGAAAATATTCTCCGAAACAAGGGAAATACTCGGTGGACAGTCAAGAAAGACGTAGTCATAGGTCTTCGAGAGCGGGCGTAACAGCTTCAATAACTGCTTGGTGGGTTTCTTCGCATCCTCCATTCGCAGATCCATATTGCGATAGGAGAAATCCGCAGGCAGCATATCGAGATTGTCGAAATCTGTCGCCTTGACCACATCGTCCAGATCGAGCTTTCCCTTAACAAGCCTTTTACTGCCCTTAACCTTCGGTTGAATACGAAAATAAAAGGTCGCGGCTGCCTGGGGATCCAAGTCCCAAATCAGTGTTCGGTAACCCTGCTTCGCGGCTAGGTAGGAGAGATTGACGGCTGTCGCTGTTTTTCCGACCCCACCCTTAATGTTATAGACCCCGATGATATGCATCATCTCACTCCAAACAACTGTTGAAAGGCGTTTTGATTCGATTCGCTGCTGAAATCGGTGAAGAGATCAACAAAGTCCGCCCTCACCCGCTCCTGTCTCTCCAACAGCTTGCCAACGAGTATGCCCATCGCCATCAGCGCACTCGCCGGCGCGCCCTCTTTCAACATCTGCTCTCCGAATTTCTCTAATGAGTTGGCCTGTACCTCCAGATCCTGAAACTCTCCCAGATTGTCAAGTATCACCTTCAGTGCCTTGATCAACTCACGGATTGCAGGTTTGGGGTAAAGACTTTGAAAGAACTCCATTAAGTAACGCAGCTTTTTACAATCCTTACGGAGTTCGTGAAGCAGCTCTGCGGGCGAATCGTCCCCTATGTTCAAACCATCTTTGAGTACCCGTTTGTAGAGTTTTCCAATCCGTTTGTCCGCGAGTTTTGCCGTGGCACGCATCGCATTGGGTGCCTGATCACTCCCCCCTCCCGGGGACTGCAGCCAACCGCGCCAGGCTTTCAGGTTCTTTCTGAAATGGGGCGAGTTGATTTTTTTCACCAGCCCGGCCTGCGCCAGTTTATGGTGCTGCTGCAGGAAAGCATGAAAAGGATCAAGATCCTTTTGAATCGTCTTTGGCAGGGAGGCGCGATAATCCGGATAGTGCAGCAGATAAACATCCAGATCCCTCGTCTCGCCGGTAATTTGTCCGATCCAGCCAAAGGCCTGTTTGAAAGGCTCCAACTGCTGCGGATCAAATACCCCTTTTATCTGGCTCATGGCAGAACGGGTACGTCGTGTGGCAACCCTCAAATCGTGCAGAAACTCACTGTCCAGATCTGCCCTGGTGCCATCGATATTGGCTTCCAGGGTATTCAGCAGGCTGAGCATGATCTGTCGAGCCGTCACATGGGCGGGCGCATCGGGATCGAGTCTGAAATTGAGCTTGGAACTGTAATCACCCACTTTGCGTCCGACACCCAGCAGCGCATCCTCATACAGACTCTGCTCCGACGGCCGGAGTTTGAGTGACGCGAATTGTTGCTTGAGCTTGAGAAAGTCAGTCTCGTAGCCCTTCAACGGCTGCAGCACGATCCGGCCATCCAAATCACCCCTCTTTTTACCCTTGACCGCACTGAACTGATTCTTCAGTAAAATAACCCTGACAACCGTCTTCTCTTCAGCATCCAAAATACGTAAAGTGAATCGTTGTTGATTGATATTCACCATCGGCAACAATACACGCATCTCCAACACCGGCACCAGGCATTCCCGGACGGGACCCTGAGGAATATCCTCTACAAATCCGGGAGCTGATTCGATGGATTGGCAGGCAATTTGTTGATGACTTTTTCGATTAACCCAACACAGCCTGTTCTTTTCCCCCTGCTCTTGGAGCAACTCGCCGCCTGCTTGCCAGACACGCCAGTCAAAACTATCAAAAAAGGTCTGTCTCACCTTGACCGGGGAATCCACAGATAGACGATGGGTTTCAGAGAGAATTTTCCGGAGCCCATCCAGATCGAGCTCATCAGGTAGCATGTAGGTAAGTGGGTGTTGTGCCATGGGACAACCTCAGATTTAACAAACCAAGAGAGTAACTGACCCGGCTGGATGTGACAATTACCAGTGTCAGAACTGTTCCCTATCCACCTTTTCTTTTACTGATCATCAGCGGCTTCCGCCAGGCATTTGCTGGCTATCTCATAGACATCCTTCGAAATCCCGGAATGAGACAGGACACGCTCGAATTGCGCGTGCATCAATGCCTGACGCTGATCGTCATAACGACGCCAGCGACTCATGATCCGCATCATCCTGGCTGCTATCTGCGGATTCAATCTATCAAGCGTGATGACCTGATCGGCCAGAAATTCGTAACCCGATCCGTCAATCCTGTGAAACGCACTGATATTCATACTGCAGAAGACACCGATGAGACTGCGAACCTTGTTCGGATTCCGCAGGGAAAAGGCGGTGTGCTTCATCAACGCCCGGACCCGTTGCAATGTCCCGGGCAGGCGGGAATTCGCCTGTACCGCAAACCACTTGTCCATGACCAGCGGCACATCAATCCATTGCTTCTCAAAGGCGGCTAGGGCGAGATTCCTCTCGGGGCAATCGGTATTCGCCAGACTGCTGAGCGCCGCCATCACGTCGGTCATGTTGTCTGCCTTTTCGAACTGTTCAAAGCAGCGCTTGTGAATCTCCGGTTCATGCAATTGCATAAGATAGTCCAGGGCCAGATTTCTTAATCTTCGCCGGGCTATGGATACCGGATCAATATCGTATGGAGATTGAGACTCATTCTGCTGGTAGACCGCCAACAAGCGTCGGCGTAAACGGCTGGCCAATGCATGCCTGAGCCACTCTCTGACATGATGGATCGCTTCTACATCGACAACCTCCATCTGGTCACCCAATGTGGATTCACCGGGAAGCTGCAATACTTCACTCAACAGCGCCTTGTCCGCGGTCTCATTGCTTAGTGCGGCCTCAAAGGCCTTCACCAGACCTTCAGCCAGATCCAGGGCCTTACCTGCTCGATAGTCAGCCACCAGATTCAACAGGGTTCTCTGCGCCAGTGCCTGGGAAGCATCCCATCGATTGAAAGGATCCGTGTCCCTGGCCATCAGAAACATCAACTCCTCATCTGTCGCAGGGTATCGCAGTTTCACCGGCGCCGAGAATCCCCTCAACAGGGAGGGTACAGGCTTTTCATCTAGGCCGACAAAGGTAAACTGCTGATCCGCTTCAGACAGTTCAAGCAGTCGCCGGGTACCATGTGGTTCCGCCTCATTCTGCAACTGCAACTGCAGCTCTCTTCCCTCGCTGTCCAGCAGGGCAATTTCAAGCGGTATATGGAAGGGCTTTTTATTCTGCTGTCCCGGTGTATCCGGGCAGTGTTGGCGGAACCGGAGTCGATAGCTGCCCTGCTGTACATTATACTCGGCTTCCACTTCGACCACCGGTGTACCCGACTGGCTGTACCAGAGACGAAACTGGCTCAGATCCCGACCACTGGCATCCTCCATGCACCGAACGAAGTCATCGGTGGTGACGGCCTCACCGTCATGGCGCTGAAAATAGAGATCCGTTGCCTTTCTATAGAGGCCGGGCCCGAGAAGATTCGCTTGCATGCGAACCACCTCAGCCCCTTTCTCATAAACCGTCACAGTGTAGAAATTGTTGATCTCAATATAGCTGTCCGGACGCACCGGATGGGCCATCGGACCTGCATCTTCGGCGAACTGATGGTTGCGCAACAGGCGCACATCCTCGATTCGTTTGACCCCGCGTGATCCCATATCAGCGGAGAACTCCTGGTCGCGGAAAACGGTCAGCCCCTCTTTCAGGCTGAGCTGAAACCAGTCGCGGCAGGTGATCCGGTTACCCGTCCAGTTATGGAAATACTCATGGGCGATGACTCCTTCGATTCCCTGATAGTCGTTATCCGTGGCGGTATCGGCGCGGGCCAGCACATATTTGGAATTGAAAATATTGAGGCCCTTGTTCTCCATGGCGCCCATGTTGAAATCGTTTACCGCCACGATCATATAGATATCCAGGTCATACTCACGTCCATACTGCGCTTCATCCCAGGCCATGGCCTTTTTCAATGAGCTCATGGCATGACCGCATTTATCGATGTTCTCGGGCTCCACGTAGATTCGCAGCTCGACCTCCCTGCCGGAACAGGTGGTATAGCAATCCTGCTGAAATTGTAAATTGCCGGCCACCATGGCAAACAGATAGCAGGGTTTGGGAAATGGGTCCTTCCAAATCACCTGGTGGCGGCCATCCTCCAGCTCCCGCTCATCGACACAGTTCCCATTCGCAAGCATTACAGGGTAATCAGTTTGGCTGGCCATGATGGTGGTACTGAAGCGCGCCATCACATCCGGCCGATCGAGATAGTAGGTGATACGCCTGAAACCCTCGGCCTCGCACTGTGTGCAATAGAGCCCGCCTGACCGATAGAGACCCTCGAGGTTGGTGTTTTGTTGTGGATAGATAGCAACCTGCGTGGTCAGGGTAAAACGCTCCGGCACATTGGGAACGATCAATGATCTCTCATCAACCTGATAGGCCTCCTTCCCGAGTGGCTGGTCATCCAACTCAATACTTTGCAGCTGCAACGCTTCACCATCCAGCTTCAACTTTGGTTTGATGGCTTCGCTGGCCGGATTTTTTCGAATATGCAATCGACTCGTAACATGCGTCGACTCATCCTGCAGATCAATAACCAGCTCTACTTCATCAATGAGGTAATCCGGAGGACGGTAATCCTTCAAATGGATGGTTTTGGCATTTTTTGTTCGCATCGGTTGGTATCACCTATTCTGAGATCTGCAGGCCGTGAACAGAGAGTCGGTTGAGTAATTCAGGCCTGAATCCATTCATTTTCCTATAATAGTCCGGGACGATAAACGCTGAGCTATTGACTGATATTCAGCGGCTGAGGGAGTCCCTGAGATTCCAGCGCCACGAACCATTATGTATGGATAATCAAACTCATTGCCACTCGCCTATGCGACGGCCGAACAGATCAGATAGTGGATGGGGATGCCCGCTATCACCACTATACTGATCTGCTAATCTATATGATTGAAGTAATATAAACACCTTTCGCATGTCCCTGTCGTGGAACTTGTTTTCTTCTGCTGATAGGATAGGCAGAGTGGATAATATTTTTTTATTTCCCTTTTTTTACAAATGGTTAGGTATAATATACTTGCAATCTGTTGCCGAGGAATAGGGTTTTATGCCAAATGTCGTCATGTATTCAACCGCCATCTGCCCCTATTGTGTTCGGGCCAAGCATCTGTTGGAAAATAAAGGCGTCGCATATGAGGAAATACGCATCGAACACAATCATGAAGTGATGCAGGAGATGTTGCACCGCAGCAACAGGCATACTGTCCCGCAGATTTTCATCGATGACTATCACGTTGGTGGCTACGATGACCTCGCCTCGCTGGGAATGTCGGGTCAACTCGATCTCTTACTGGGTAGATCAGAGGAATGAATCAATCCCTTCATCAAGCACCACAAAAAGTCCGCCTGGATAAGTGGTTGTGGGCTGCACGCTTTTTCAAGACCCGCCAGATCGCCTCTGAAGCGATTAACGGCGGTAAAGTGCATCTCAATGGCCAGCGGACCAAACCCGGTAAGGAGATCAAAGCCGGGTCGCAACTGCGAATCCACAAAGGTGCCTTGGAGTGGGATATAACGGTGCGGGTATTAGCGACTAATAGAAGACCGGCACCGGAGGCGCGCTGTTTTTATGACGAAACGGCGGAAAGTATCGAGCGCAGGGAAAAGATGACAGAGGTACAGCGGCTCGAACGTTCAATGTCGCCCAGAACGGATCATGGCAAACCCAACAAAAAGCAGCGGCGTATGATTCACCGATTCACCGGAAAATCCAGTTAACTAGGGCCTAGCAATGGACCAGGATGCTTTCCGTCGAACATATCGAGAGATGAATGAGCGCATCTGTGCTTATGAAAAAAGCATCCTGTCTCGCCATTGCACCTGCTCACAATCAAAAAAACTCTGTATCGCTGAGCGTGAGGGTGTACATTGCGTTTCGGATGAAGCATTGCAACAGTGCCAGGAACTACTGGAAACACTCCGTCATCAGGCCAGGTTTGCCCTGAAATCAAACGATGACAAGGCAGTTCTATCTCATGGCAAGGCGATGCGGCTTCAGGTGGGGGGATTGCGGGGCCTCTTCACCGCAATACACCCGGAACACCCTATACCTGAACTTATCGACGATATCTTTGAATTGATCAACAAGGCTACGACACTCTATGGGCGGTTGGAGAATCTGCCGTACCAAATCCTCATTCAGCAGGTATCCGCCTATAAGGGCAGGCAGCGTGGTAATCACCGTTAGCCACTCTTAAATCGCTGTAGAATTTGAATCAACCGTTCAGATACTGGTGCCAATTTCTTCCGCATCAGTGAACCAATCGCATCGGTATTAGACAAAAACGGCCTGACGATCCCATAACCAAGACCGGACAACAGATAGAGACTGCGTATTTCTGTCTCCCGCCGGCTGACAGCGTCGCAGCAGGCAACAAATGCATCACTGCACAATCCGTCCGCTTCAGCCTCAAGCTCTTCCAGGATCAGATCGGGATCACCTGTCGGCCGAAGCGATTGCAGATATTCACGAACCACATCGAGCAGTGTCACCACAACATCCTGATTGGCCGGTTTCTCGATGACTTTCAGCACGGTGGATATGAAACTCTGGCCGGCTGGCGAGTGGATCCGTAACAACTGTGCGGCAAAGGGATTACCCTGTTCCGACAATGGCAGCAGCACGGCCTTCTCATGATCAGTCATAGACCCTGGCACCGACTCCACCGGCAGATCGTCCGGCAGTGCCGCGAGAAAACCCAGATAGTAGGTCGGTTTGCGTTGACAGCGCTTCCACAGACTGGCCTTCTCCCCTGCACTGATCAAACCGGGCTGCAATATCAATCTTAAGCTCTCAATGATCACCATCGATTCAGTTTCAAAGGGGAGATAGTCGAGCAGAAATCGGGCCAATTCCGGCCCCATGCTGCCGTCCACGATCCGTGGGTTATCCAGCATTCGACGCGCATTGTCAGGATCCTGGCTGATCCACCAGGCACGTCTGGCCAACTCGTCGGTTATGCCCTTGGCGCAGGTAAAGGCCACCACAGCTTCAGGCTCTCCTAGCAGCAGCAATTGCTCGAGATTATCGTCACGGGTCTGACCCATGCGGCTCCAGCGCTTGAGATAGACGGGGTAACCGCCGGGAGAGCCCTGCACATGACCTGACAGCAGCTCACGCACTTTGCGCAGATAGAGGTCGTCACGGCAGTTGGGATTGAGGATTATTCTGGATTCGCCTCTTTCAGACAATCCAAACAGGGTCATGGAGGATTCGTCAATGCGTATCGCTTGCGGCTTGTTTGCCAGCAACACATTCAGGCGCAGCGAATCCTCACTCGTCAGCTCCATTTCAGACAACAAATCCTGTTTCTTGCGAAGCCAACGGGAATTTCATTCCACGCATAATCATGTTTAGGGCCTGTTCTATTGAACAGGTTCTTTCGGAGGCGTGTAGTTGCTGTCTTTAGGATTGATGAAAATGAATTGGCTCTCTCCATCGTCCAATTCAGCGAAGTCCATGGTTGTCTCATCGAGCAGGGAGAAATACTCAGGTTCCATAATCACACTGACCCCTTCGGAATCGAACTGAATATCGTCATCCTTGGCATCGTCGAACCCCATCAGATAGTCAAATGAGCCATCCTCTTTCTTCTGTGCGGCGAAACGCAGGGCCATGCCTTCGGTGCCGCCCATCTTAGCCGCCTGTTGTATCTGTTGCGCTGCCCGAGGTGTTATCTTAAACATCTGTCACCTGTTTGAATTTTGCAGTTACAGTAGTTTATCCCTTGTTTTTAAACGCATCCACATGCGCCACAAATCGCTGAACCCAATTGTTTCCGCCCACATTCCTCATATGCGTATAGCTCGCCAGCAGGTTTTTGTAGATATAACCGTCAAACTCACCGTTGATTCCAGTGCCACGCTCCACCCGATACATGAAATCATTTTCATCACATTCAAATGACTCCAGCGATGAATAGTGGAACTCATGCGCGTGGATCAGACGATTCGATCCATCCTCCGCCAGCTGGGGCCAAGGACCCCTGCCGGTATCGCGCAAACGCACGTAACCCCTACCCTGTGGTTTTTCGTACATCCGGGTATCAGCCGGTATCACGCCAACCATTCTACATTTTTTGGCGCCCCAGGTAAGGCTTCGGGTCAGATAGATCAAACCACCGCACTCCGCATACACCGGTCCACCCTGTTCCACAAACTCCGTGATCGCATCCCGCATCGGGCGGTTCGCCTCGAGCGCTTCCATGGCCATTTCCGGAAAGCCTCCACCTAAGAAAAGTCCATCGATTTCAGGCAGTTCATTATCGTTCAAGGTGTCGATCTCTATCAAATCCACACCCAGTGCACGAAACTTGTCCAGATCATCGGGATAATAGAAACCAAACGCCTTGTCACGTGCAATAGCGATTCTAAGAGGATTTGTTGGCAATGAATAGGATGAAGTTCTTGTGGTATCGATGGGGGGCATTGAGGATTTCGCAGCAATTTCAATCACTTTTTCAATATCGACATGCTGCTCAACGGTTTCTGCCAGCAGTTGGATAATCTGCTCTGATGTCACACTCTCATTGCTTGGAATCAATCCCAGGTGTCGCTCATCGATCTGCAGCCGGCTGTCTGCCTGTATGGCGCCCAACACCGGAATATCCGTGTAGTGTTCGACAACCTGTATCAGCTTTGATTGATGCCGGCTCCCCCCAACCTGATTAAGAATCACACCTGCTAATTCGATGTTCCGGTCAAATGCCTGATAACCCAACAATAACGGGGCGATGCCTCGAGTCATGCCGCGGCAGTTGATGACCAGTATCACCGGCGTGTTTAAAAAGGCCGCCATCGCTGCGTTGCTGTTGGAACCTTCGATATCCACACCATCAAAAAGCCCCTTATTACCTTCGATAAGGGCCATCTCTCTGCCACTCATATAGTTGGCGTAGTTATGTAGAATCTCGTCTCTGGTCTGTGTGTAAAAATCAAGATTATAGCAATCCCTGCCTGCGGCGGCGGAAAGCCACAAAGGATCGATATAGTCAGGTCCTTTCTTGAATGGTTGTAGTGCGATATCACGGTTGATCAAAACTCTGACAAGACCGATCGCCAGAGTTGTCTTGCCGGAGGATTTATGGGCGGCTGATAGGTATATCGCTGACACAGGAAACCATCGATAGAGGATCAATCACACTCAACAGGGGCGGGCTGGTATACCCTTTACAGGAGTCCATCCTACCTTGTAGATAATAAATCCACCACCGGCAAGGCAAGCGGTGATGGATTTTTAAGCTGTAATTCGGTCTGAAGGATCAGTCTTCGAGGGTTTCCGGGAATACCTTGATAATCCGCGCGCCGATCGCCACTAAACTCAGTGCTACGGCAATACCTGCGACACCCAGAGCGGCCTCGGGGAATGTGGGGACATAGTTTGCGACCTGACCATCGAAGAAGCCGGATTCGATTACCTCTTTGCCTGGAAACATGTTCATTGGGTAAGCCTGTCCCCCTATGACGATGATATAGATCTGAAAGAATCCTCCGATGAGCACGGCAACCGAGGCTACCGCGATTGCCCAGCGGGACTTTTCAAAGGCAGGCGAATAGATCAGAAAAAGCGGAATAATGCTGCCAATGAGTATCTGGCCAATCCAAAACATCACTGTATAGATACCGCCATCCAACAGGATGAAGCGCTCGATGCCATGATGCTGGGTTGCATAGAGATTCGTCAGATTATAGGCCAACACGAAATAGAGCACCGCGCCGACAAACACGCCGAGCAGGTTTTTAAGCCGGGTCAGGCGCAGATCGCCAAGTTCTCTGTCGCCCCACATATAGGCGGCGATAAGGGTAATTATAAAGAAAGCCAAGCCGTAACTGAAAGACATGATGACGAACATCGGCGCCATGATAGCCGCATCGTATGCCTCGCGAGCCACCAGGAAGCCGAAAATGGACCCGGTACCTGTGGTGAGGGCAATGCGCCAGAAGAAGGCGGCAAAGCCCAACGGACGCTTGAATCTCTCCATGCCGCGATCGATCATCGTCCAGAGGTAGACAGCGACTATGGCAATGAATCCGCTGTAGAGGATAACGTTCCACGCAAATATCGACTTGAAATTATACTCCGTCATGGCAACGATCAAGCGGTCGGGCCTGCCAAGATCGAGAACCAGCACCATCAAGCCGCCTACCAGCAGCCCGATCGCCAAAAGGCCGGAAAAGCGACCCAACGGTTTGTACAGTGGACCGCCGAAAACAGAGCCGATGGAGGCGACGTTCAATGCGCCCGATGCGGCCACGATCAGAAAGATGGCGAAGACGTGTGGCAGGCCCCACACGATCTGGTTGGACATGCCGGTGACCCAGTGGCCCTGATGTTCCATGAAATAGGCAGCGCCCAGACCCACGGCGATAAACGCACCGAGCAGTGCCAAGCCCATCCAGAAGCGGACAGGTGAGCCGCAGTAGAGCTCGCGGTAGTACATCTTACTCATATGATTCCAAGCTCCCTACAGATCACAGGTTGAGGTAACGAACACCGGTATTCAACTCGAGGTCGGCCCGGATCTGTACTGAGTTGCGAGATTTGAGAAGCCGACTGATTTCACTGTTCGGATCCTTCAAATCACCAAATAAAATCGCTGAATGACCCTCCTTGTCGCATGCCTCCTGGCAGGCCGTCTGCATAACACCGGCATCAATCCTGTGTACACAAAGGGTGCAGGACTCGACACATCCCTTGCCGCGGGGCGCATTCACCGATTGATCAGTCAGTGCCTCATGCACGAAGGAGCGTGCCTTGTAGGGACACGCCATCATACAGTAGCGACAACCGATACAACGGTGGCGGTCGACAAGCACGACACCATCAATCCGCTTGAAAGATGCATTGGTGGGACAGACATCGACGCATGGAGGGTGTTCACAATGCTGGCACATCATAACCAGGCGATTAACATGGCCGGTCTGTTTGTCCTTCAGTTTGACCGGACGGATCCAGACCGCGTCAGTCGCTGGCCTGTCATACCCGGTCAGGCCATGCTCGTTGTTACAGGCTTCAACACAGGCACTGCAACCCTCGGCACACTTATTGGCATCGATCAGCATGCCCCAGCGGTGATTGCCGGATGCCCCCGAAGGTGCATCATCTGTTTCGCTCGCAGCGTGTAAAATGACACCAGGCGCCAGGGTCAGCGCCCCGGCAGCTGCTACGGTTCCGCCGATAAACTGGCGGCGGTCTGCACTCGGCTGGTCACTCTTATTGCTCATGATCAGTCTCTCTGTCTGCCAGCAGGCTGTTGCACATCCCGGACATGGGTATGCGCATCCGAATGGTAACCAAGCGAATCCCCCCCTCCACTCTCCATCGGTGTCGTACGATGACACTGAAAACAAGCGGGGCTCACCGCAACGTAACCGTGACAGGCCTGGCAAAATTCGCCTTCACTGGTGACCGATACAGCCTGGCCGCTGGAATCCCTTGAGGCGTGGCAATCGATGCACTCGGAAAGACTGTATTTCAAATCACGCATTCCATCCCTAACCGTATCGTCCCTGCTATGCTGGAGAAAATCCATATGGTTGCGACGTATCTCGTCGGTCGGCGCCACACAGTTATCCAACGAGGCCGCCTTGGAATTTTTGGTTACATATCGACTCTCACCGATGGCCTGCATGGCGGGTAACAGCAGACCGGCCAGCAGTATGATGAGGAGTCTTTTGCTGATGAGAGAACTACGCATCTCAGCTCCTATTCACCTAACCCCATCTGGATATATCCTGTGGGACAAACGTCGGTGCAAACATGGCAACCGATACACTTGTTGTAATCGGTATCAACATATCGACCGGTGGTCGATTCCGCTTTCTTGACCCGGAAGACCGCGTCCTGCGGGCAGAACACGATGCAGTTGTCGCACTCGAAGCACATGCCGCAGCTCATGCAACGCTTGGCTTCTTCCTGTACCTGCTCCTGATTCAGACCGTTCATGCGCTCCTTGAAGTGGTGCAGTACTTGATCTGCTGTAGGCACATCTTCGGAACGCAGTAGGCGCGGTGTGAAAGAGAAGTGCCCGAGGAACAGATCATTAGCTGGAATCACTTCCTGGTGAGAACGGTCTTCATAATTATGCACCGCATACTTGGCATCGCTGGTGCCGCGCATGTCGCCTTCGCTGCTATCAAAGGCCTCGGGTTCCAGGTGGGCCTCTTTCAGTTTGTCCAGGAGGTCGAAATGGTGCACATCGACCTTCGGACGCTTGGCAAGTTCTTTGTTGGCCAAATAGGCATCGATACTCTCGCAGGCGATAGAGGCCTGACCGATGGCGGTGGTCAACAGGTGAGGACGAACGATATCGCCGGCCACGAAGTGACCTTCCCTACCTGGAACCTGATAAAACTTGTCAGCGTCCATCAGGTTTTTGTCGTTGGCCATCTCTTCCAGACCTTCCATATCGGCGCTCTGACCAATCGCTGAAACGATGAGATCGGCCTCCAATATGCGTTCCGTACCCTCGGTTGGAATCGGAGTCATGCCATCCATGGTGCAGTCGCACACCTTGAGTCCTGTGGCGCGGCCATCATCACCGACAATCACTTCCAACGGCATCACACCGTCCAGGATCTCACAACCCTCGTGCAGCGCATCGTGTATCTCGTGCTGTGCAGCAAACATCTTGTCCTTGGTGAACAGGGATGTCAGTGTCGCGTCGGCAGGCGCTGCCCCTTCGGCCAGTGCATCGTCCTGGTTCATGCCGGTATCGAGTACGACGTCTTCAGGATTACCGGCTGCACTGTTCGCACCCAGGCGTCTAGCCACAGAGATTACGTCGATAGAGGTGTCACCGCCACCGATACAGACCACTTTGGCAGCGGTTACTTTCATGCGGCCTTCATTGAAGGCCTTGAGGAAAGCCACACCGGATACGCAATTGGGGGTACCGACCCAACCATCCACCGGCAGGTCGCGGCCATTCTGGCACCCAAGCGCCCAGAGGATTGCATCGTGCTCTTTTTCGATATCGGCTACGGGAACATCGGAGCCGACCTTGACACCGGCCCGGATCTCAACGCCCATATCGACGATACGTTGGATTTCCGCCTGCAGTTTGTCGCGCGGGATACGATAGTTCGGAATACCGTAGCGCATCATACCGCCAAGCTCGGGATCCTTCTCAAAGACGGTCACGGCATGACCCATCTTACGCAGTTGAAAAGCAGCCGCCATACCGGCGGGACCACCACCGATTACAGCCACCCTCTTACCGGTATCAGCGCCCGGAGTGAATTTGAAACCCTTCTCGATAGCGGTATCACCGATGTATTGTTCAACAGCGTTGATACCTACGAAGTCCTCGACCTCGTTACGGTTACAGCCATCCTGACAAGGCGCCGGACATACTCTGCCCATCATGGAAGGAAAGGGATTGGCCTCTACAGCACGCTCGAATGCATACTGCTCCCACTCCAGGCCTTCGGAAGGCTTTTCCTGTTCACGCACGATTGCCAGCCAACCGCGGATATCGTGGCCGGAGGGGCAACCGCCCTGGCAAGGTGGTGTGCGATTGATATAGGTAGGGCACTTATAGGAGGTGTCTTCAAGGAAGATTTTATCACCCCAGTCATCCCACTGGTTTTCACCGTCTTCAAAGCGGCGCCAAGTAATCTGTTTTTTCATCTCTTCACTAGGAGTTGCCATTTTCAGTCTCCTCTTGGAACTTGTCTTGGTCGTGCCCTACCCAGGGTAGGAATCGTAGTTTGCGCTAGTTATCGTGTTCTATTCATCATCTTCGTCTTCGCCGTAACCGGGAGCCTCCTCGGGCGGCGTCTTTCTGTTCATCACAATTGCATTACTCACCAGCTGATGAACACTGACGATCTGAAACATATCCATGCCGTAATAGGGGAACACCTTGCTGAACTGGCTCTTGCATATGGCGCAGATTGCCGCAAGGTGAGTAACGCCCTTCTCGTCCATGACGTTCTTGAATGCGGTCATTCGCGGCTTGGCGCCCTTCACCCGGACCTCCATCAGGTCGTCGGTCAGCAGACCGCCGCCACCGCCGCAGCAGAAGGTGCGCTCATGGATGGTGTCCCACTCCATGTCGTGGTAGTTGTTGACAACCGCCTTGATCACCTTGCGGGGTATCTCGAACTGACCGCCCGGCTTGTCGCCCATGCGCGATGCGCGGGCCACGTTGCAGGAGTCGTGGAAGGTGATCGACATATCGTCGTTCTCAGACTTGTCGAACTCCAGGGTGCCCTGCTCTATCTCATTCAGGGTGAACTCGCAGATGTGCTGCGGCACCGGATAGTCGGGGTTGAGAAAATCGAACGGTCCTGCCAGTGTATTCAAAAAGCTGTAGGCGATACGCCAGGCGTGCCCGCATTCTCCGAAGACAATGCGCTTCACTCCCAACTCCAACGCCGCCTCGCGTATCCGCAGGGAGACGCGACGCATGTTCTCGTAGCTACCGATAAACATGCCGAAGTTGCCTGCCTCGGAGGCCTTGGTGCTGAGCGTCCAGCTGACACCCGCTTCGTGAAAGACCTTGCCGTAACCGATCAAACCGTCCACATGGGGCTCAGCGAAAAAGTCAGCTGAAGGTGTCACGAGTAGAATTTCAGCGCCTTTTACGTCCAGCGGATATTTGACCGCTACATCGGTCTCCTCCCAGACGTCCTCTTCCAGACCCTCAAGGGTGTCTTCAATGGCAGGTCCTGGCAGTCCCAGATTGTTACCAATCTTGTGGACCTTGCCGATGATCTCGTTGCAGTATTTCTGTCCGATGCCGATGGAGTCGAGTATCTCCCTGGCCGCCATCGAGATCTCCGCGGTATCGATGCCATAGGGACAGAAGACCGAACAGCGACGGCACTGGGAGCACTGATGAAAATAGCTGTACCAGTCGTCGACCACCTCTTCGGTGAGATCCACCGCACCGACCAGCTTGGGAAAGTACTTGCCGGCGAAGGTGAAATAGCGGCGATAGACCTTACGCAGCAGATCCTGCCTACCCACCGGCATATTTTTCGGATCTTGCGTACCGATATAGTAGTGGCATTTGTCGGTACAGGAACCGCACTTCACACAGGCATCCATGAACACCCGGAATGAACGATAGCGGCTCAACAGATCGCCCATCTTGTCGACGGCGACCTCCTTCCAATTCTCCACCTTTTCACCAGGAAAGCCCAAAGCCTCCTGATGTTCGGGCTTGGCCACGAAGCAGGTGATATGCTCCATGGTACCGTCAACCAGTTTCGGAACCTCGATGAATTCTGTCAGTTCCGGTGTTTCAAACTCAGCTCCAGCCATTTGTAAACCTCATAGGCCTTAGGATTCTTCGAGCTTTCTTGCCCAATCAACCAGATGGCGTTTTTCACGCGGATTGTCCACCTGATTACGGGTTGGGCTGAAAAAGACACCCGGTATGTGCAGCAATTTACTGAACGGCAGAAGCAGCATCAGTACCGCCACCAGGGACAGATGAACAAGCAGAACCGGGTCCATGGGAAGATCGCCGCCGCTGAATGTCCAGAAACCGGTAAAGAACTGCTTAACGGCAACCACATCAGTATGGATCAGGAATGTCATAGTCGCACCGCTCAGGCCGATAAAAATCAGCAACAGCAGCCAAAGAAAATCGGATGGAGAAGAGATGTAGCGGACGCGATCGACGAATATTCTCCGGATCAGCAGTCCGGCAAGCCCTGCAATCATGGCAAAGGCCGCATATTTACCAAAGGGTTGAATCAATTGTATCGGCAGCCACACAGGGTCGATAAAATAACGGACATGCCGCGCGAGAACCAGAAACAGCCCCATGTGAAACATCCAGGAAAAGACCCAGGTCCACTTGGTGCTCTTGAACAAACTCTCAAAAAAAACGACTTCGCGAAACATCCGTAGAACCACACCAGTCTGATTGACAGGCGCCGGTGTGGTCGGAATCTTTAATGGAGCAGGCGTTCTGGCGTACTGGACGATTTTCCTGGCCAGTCCAAGGACAAGAACTAAGGTCGCTACGATAAACAGCAACGCGTAGGCAGATGACATATTCCTGCATTCCTCAAAAAGTGATCAGGTGGTTTGCGACGGAGGAACGCTATGTACCTCCATCGCAAGCACGTGCTTTTAGATACAGCCAGTCGGTTTTGGCAGACCGGCAAAACGGCAAGCCTGCTTGCCCGGGCCATAAGGAAACAGGGCGTAAAGATATTTTGAGTTACCTTTTTCCTTACCCAGCTTCTTACCTACAGCCTTGGTCAATACACGAACCGCAGGGGCAATCTGATACTCTTCATAGTACTCACGCAGGAAGTTGATAATCTCCCAATGCTCGTCGGTCAGTTCCAGATCGTCTTCCTTCGCCATGATCTCAGCCACACCAGGTTCCCAATCGGACAGGTTTGTCAGGTAGCCTTCCTCGTCAGTTTCTAGGGTTTTACCGTTGACTTCGATAGCCATAATTTCTCTCCCAGTAGAGTTAAAAGTTGTTCGTTAATCAGACCCAAGCCTGAACCTTGTCATTCTCTGCAGCGAGAGCGACAAACCTGGCGTAGTCCACGATTTCGATGCCATCAGCGACCTTCTCTTCGCTTACACCGCGAGCCTTAAGGTCGGGGCCCAATACATAGAAATTCACACCGTCTTTGGCAGCAATCTTCTGTGTGCAGTCAGTACCTTTGATCGCACCATAAATGCCGTCTTCGTACATAAGGACGGAACTGCCTGCTTTGGCGTAGGCCAGACAGCTATCCATCGAAGACTTTTCAAAAGGTGATTTGTTAACAGTATGCAGGGTACTCATTCGCTCGTCTCCGATTTAGAAGCTGAACATGACATCTTGCTTTTCCATGATGTCCGCCATTTCAGCTCGACTGACCACACGGATAGAGTCCTTTTCCGCCCAATCGTCATCTTCATCCTCGTAGGTCAGAGGCATCAGGTCATCCAAGGTCAATCCCCGCTCCTCCAATGACTCCTTCTCTACATACAGTTTGGTGACGTCGTAATCACCAAGCGCCTGGTAGGTGGGTGAGAAGTTCTTCATATCCACTCCAGCCGTATCCTGTCCTTTGACCAGCTGATAGACCCCGTCATCCAGAAAAGCCAGGCTGACATCCTGATCAAACGCAGCGCCGATCAATACAACCTCAAGTGACTCCCAGGCATAGATGGTGCCGTAGGGGGCCCGACGGTTGAGGTACATGAACTTTTTAATATCTTCAGACATCGTCAACCCCTATGCTCAATCACCGAATACCACCAGTCGTTCCGACTGGATGCCTGCCTCGACCAACTGACCGAGACCGGAGATGCGAAAACCTTCAGCAATGTTCTGCGCATCCTTACCGTTGCGCTGCATCTCGCCCTCGTCGACGATACCCCGCCGCTGGGCGGCGGCCACGCAAACCACCAAGTCGAGATCATGCTGTTTACCCAGCTCGGACCAACGCTTGACAATGTTCCGGTCATCTTGCGGAGGTGTTGTCAGATTGGTGCCGTTGTTGACACCGTCGTGATAGAAGAAGACACGCATAATCTCATGTCCGGCTTCCAGTGCAGCCTTGGTGAACTGGTATGCAGAGTCCGTGGCTTGGTGCTGATAAGGACCCTCATTTACCTGAATCGCGAATTTCATCAGTAGACCTTCCTGTTATTGCCCAAACGATTTTCCTGAATTAGAAGCGGATATGCGCAGAGGCATTCAGGTTGTTACGGCTGCCACGCCAGTTATCGATGTGATATTTGGTGAAAGGCAGACCGGTCTTCTCGAAGAATTTCGGCCAACCGATACGCTCAGCCCACTCACCGATACGCTCCCAATCCTTGGCGTCTTCCTTGTAGGCGCTGAGGATCTGCTTGACCACGGTGGAAACTTCGGGCCAGCGGGGCGGATTGTTGGGCACACCGGCAGCCACCAGTTTGTGGAAGGTCGGCTTGGATCGGGCATTGGAGTTCTTGCCACCCACCCAGATCGCGAACTTGGAATGCTCCGGATCGTTGATCTGCATGGGAGGACAGGGCGGGAAGCAGGCACCGCAGCAGATACACTTCTTCTCGTCCACTTCAAGGGAGGGCTTACCGTTGACCATGGCGGGACGGATCGCCGCTACCGGACAGCGGGCCACGACCGAAGGCCGTTCACAAACGTTGGCGACCTGGGTGTGGTCAATCTTCGGCGGCTTGGTATGCTGAATGTTGATGGCGATATCACCCTGACCACCACAGTTGATCTGGCAGCAGGAGGTGGTAATGCGCACACGGTTTGGCATCTCTTCCTTGGTGAACTCTTCGTAGAGATCGTCCATCAGGGCCTTAACCGCACCAGAGGCGTCAGTGCCGGGGATATCACAATGCAGCCAACCCTGGGTGTGCGAGATCATAGAGACCGAAGGACCAGTACCACCGATCGGGAAACCCTCAGACTCCAGCTTATCGATCAGAGGCTGAACCTTGGACTCCTCGCTGACCATATACTCGATGTTGGAGCGAATGGTGAAGCGGACATAGCCTTCGGCAAACTCGTCGGCGATGTCCATCAGCTTGCGGATGGTGTAGACATCCATCTGACGCTGGGTACCGGCACGCACGGTCCAGATGCTGTCACCACTCTTGGCGACGTGGACCAGGACACCAGGACGCGGACGCTCATGATAGGCCCACTGGCCATAGTTTTTCTTAAGAACGGGGTGTAAGTAGGGCTCCATCTCCGGGACGCCACTCTCAATCGGCATACGAACTTCCGACATACCTACCTCCAAAAAAATAGGGTAATTGATTCGTTTTAAGGGACAATCGAGCGAACCCGTTGCCCCCTAATAGCTAGATCGGTGTTACTGGGCCTTTCTCTCAGCCCACTTGGCCGCTTCCTCATCCCAGTTGTCGCTACGGAAGTAAGGATTCATACGCGGACGCTCGATCATGTTGGGATCGATCTCGAGGCCGACACCTTCCAGGAAGTTGACCAGGCCGATACGCTCGATCATCTCACCGGTACGCTCGTGCTCGAGGGCGTTTTCGGCGAAGAAGTCGAGGATCTCTGTCGCCAACTCCTCCAACCACTCGAAATCCTCATCGGTCTCCAGCTTGTGGAAAGGCACGATCACGGTACCCATCAGGTCACCGATCTTAAGGGTTCGCTTACCGCCACAGAGCAGGGTAATACCCTTATCGTCACCGGGAGAGAGCGCCTTGTTCATCACGTTGATGCAGTGCATGCAACGGACACAGGATGGATTGTCGACCGCCAGGGTATCGTCGTCATTCAGGGACAGGGCCTTGGTCGGGCAACGGGTGATGACGTTGTCGATGACATACTTGCGGCCTTTGTCGGCGACGAAATTCTTGACCTCGTCCTGGTCGACCTTCATATCGTCGCGCCAGGTACCGATGGTAGCCAGGTCGGCGCGCTGCACGGAGTTCATGCAGTCGTTGGGACAACCTGAAACCTTGTATTTAAACTTGTAGGGCAGCGCGGGACGATGCATGTCATCGAGGGCGTTGTTGACCAGCATACGCATGGTACGGCCTTCATCGAAACATGAATTCTCACAGCGAGCGGCACCGACACAGGACATACCGGTACGTACAGCCGGACCGGCGCCGCCAAGATCGAAGCCCATCTCGTTTATTTCGTCAAATGCGGGCTGAACATTGTCGGTGGTGCAACCCTGGAACATGATATCACCGGACTGGCCATGGAATGCGATCAGACCGGAGCCGTACTTCTCCCAGATGTCACAGAATTTGCGGATAGTGTTGGTGTCATAGTGCATGCCCGGAGGCGGCATAACGCGAAGAGTGTGGAATTCGGCTGCTGCGGGGAACAATGCTTTTCCGTCGTCACCCTTGAGTTCGGTAAAGCGGGGGATGATACCGCCACCATAACCGATCACGCCAACGGTACCGCCTTTCCAGTAACCTTTACGTGTCTCGTATGAGGTCTCGAGCTGCCCCAGCAGGTCAACCATCATGTCGTTATCGTTGGCGAGACGCTTGAGGCCGGTGACAAACGAGGGCCAGGGGCCGCTCTCCAGCTGGTCAAGCATGGGGGTATCATGCATCTGTTTTGCCATCACTCTTTCTCCCAATGGTCGTTTGTTCAGGTCTTTTTGCTGAATCTTCGCCTGATGTTTAAGCTGCGCCAAACACCTTGGCATAGAAAAACGGCTACAAACCCGCAATCCAAAACCGCACTACAGGCAACTGGCCTGTTTCTACTGGTGCGAAATTTTAGGGATGTCTAATGCAGACCAATATCCTTCCGATGGGAGGGAAAGAGATATTTATAGCTATCCCATTTGGGATATATTTTCATGGATTTTGGGGTAAAAAGTGGTCAAATGTAACGCAAATTACGCTGTAATAACAATATGTTAAAGTCTTTAATTCATTTCTAATATTCAAAACACTCCCTTACTTTAATAAGGGTAGGTTTTAACGATAAACTTGGTCAGAAGAGCCTTGAACGAGCATCCCACATGATGTTCAATATCAATACCTGAGTATTTTACTGCGTTTTGCTTCGGCAATCGCCAGACCACAGGGACAAAGTCAAAAATGCTGTATTTGAGTGAATTAATGATGCAACACCCAGAGGTCGACAGCTTCGATAGACTGCTGGAGGTGGTGAGGGAACGGTCGAAGACTGAGATGTTTTTTCGGATCGATGTCAAACCCCCTTTTTCCGATACCCCCGACAACTGGGAAGACCGCCTGGAAGCGACTTTCACCTGAGGTCGTGACAGAGACATTCAGGGCCATTTAACAGGCCCCGGCAACAACTGAGAAGATTATTGTGAAGTACCTGGAATCTGAAGCCTTTATCGGTGACAACGAGAGCTCGGAAGATGCGATAAAATCAAGCAAGCTGCTGCAGCTCAAACTCGACGAGAAGCGTGAAGAGCTGTCTGCCCTGTCTGATGATGTCCCCAATGACAAGCGTCTTGAATTGCAGCTCGAGTCCGCCTATATCCTTCTCGACCTGGACAGGCGGCAAGAGGCCGGGCAGATCGGTAAAGCTGTACTGGATCAGGCACTCGGCGAGGCGTTGTGGCTGAGGGCCGTTGAAGCCTGCGACATCCTCTACCAATCGGAGCAGACGGAGTCGATCAAGGCGCTGGCCCACGGAATCTGGCTAGGCGTGACATTCCCCATTGACCCCGAGCTAAGCGTGGCCATGCTGCAACATCTCATCGATGAGACCCCCGACAAATCAGACGGAGCGGCAGTGGCTGCGGTGACCGCCTGTTACCTGGTCGATATCCGTGCCCGGGGGCAGGAGCGTGAGGATCTCATGTTCTTTACCAACCAGTTGCTTGGCCAGGTCGCCAGACGCCACAGTCAAGTGGAGGAGCAGGCGATCTTCGATTTCTGGGTCGAGCGCATGGAGTTGGACGATCCGGGCAAGTTTCTACCCAGGTTGGCCAAGGTACTCGATGTCATCGTTGATGGAGACTGGTGGTTCGACAGGGATGCTCTGCGGGCGAAAATCCCAGCCGACGAGGTTTGATCAAATGAACGCGACCTTCTGGCAGGAAGAGCAGGATGAAGAGCAGTTTGTGGTGCCGGATAACGTGGTCGATCTGATATTCAGGATCAATTGCCCCTCTCTGCCCGTCGACCATGCCTGGCCGCTCTCCGATGCGATACATAGAGAACTGCCCTGGTTTCCCCTGGAGCCGCAAGCCGGTCTCCACCTGATCTACGGCGCCGACTCAGGCAATGGCTGGGAAAGGCCCAGCGACGGCGGTGAAACCCTCTATCTATCTCGTCGCACACCTCTGATCCTGAGACTGCCAAAAGAGAGGCTCGAAGAAGCCGCCGAACTCAGCGGTAAAACACTGGACATCGATGGATTTGCAATGGAGATCGGCAAGTCACATACCCGGTTTCTCGCTATGACCACAACGCTCTACTGCCGCTACCTGGCCTGTGAGACCGGTCAGGGCGAGGATGAGTTTGTTCAGTCTGCGGTCGAGTCATTGCAGTCACTCAACCTGCGTTTTAAAAAGGTACTGTGCGGTAAAGGCACCCGGTTCACCACCCCCCAGGCGCCACTCCTTACCCGTAGCCTGATGGTGGCCGGATTATCCCTGGACGATGCCGTCACGCTGCAGGAGTACGGCATCGGCCCACATCGAATTCGTGGCTTTGGCTTGTTTGTACCACACAAGACTGTATAAGATACCGCGCCTATAACCGAATAAATTCCGAAATAGACGGGGAAATGACCCCGCCGTTGTATCTGTTTGTAAGGAGAGATCAATGTCTTATGAAGTAAACGGTAAAACCATTGAGGCCGACGCCAACGGCTACCTGGTCGATCACACCGAATGGAGCGAGGATGTGGCCAATGTCATCGCTGAGAGCGAAGGCATCAATCTGAGCGAAAAGGCTTGGGAAATCATCAACTTTCTGCGCGACGAATATTTCAATAACAATGGCAACCAGCCCAATGAACGCAATATGGTCAAACACTTCAAGAGTGTGTGGACCGACGAGGGTAAAGTGGATGCAAAATCCCTCTACATTCACTTCCCCAAGGGACCGGCGAAACAGGCGAGCAAAATTGCCGGCCTGCCCGAGACCAAGCGCAAGGGTGGTTACTGATTGAATAGGATGCGAAACGACTGACGTCGTTACTTTCCAAACAAGGCAGCCGTACCCTGGGTTGGTTCTGCAGGGTACGGTCATGTCATTCCGATAGACTTCCCCATATCCGCCATTGGGTCCGCTTATAGTTGGTTATCCTCAACCATACGATGCAGCATGAATCCGAGCTGTACCAGCCCATCCGCATATAACCACCAAACTCACTGCAGATGCGCCCGGTTAATGATTATCATTGCATGCACTTCGATGATTAGGGCCTGCTAAACAATACAGAGATCTCTGTATCACTCGATATGGTGGGTGGACAGATCGTATCTCAAGGATGATCAATCAGTATCTGTTTTTGAGACAGATCCTTCGGTTGGGATTACAGGCAACCGCCGCCCTCTCTCCTTTCTGACAGTGTATTTATAAATTGTTACCTGATTACCCCTAAACCTCAGCCATTCTCAAGAGGCGATATGGCATAGGTGGAGTGCGAAGAGCGGCAAAAAGCAATCGTTCAATCATGGCGGGTAAATCGAAACGGCGGTTAAACCGATATTCGAACTCAGCAAGATAACGCGACACATGTTTATCTCGAATCGCATGAAAAGTACCCAACAGACTGTTTTTGACATTACCCAACATCGTGTTTACCCATTTGAAGCACGAATACTGGACACTTTGGCGCCCACCACCCGTCACCATGGGGTTATGATGGCAATCAGCGGTTGTCACGCCACTAACCCCAATATTTCACGCATTAAAAAGGCAAAATCCTGATACTTCGATATAATTCAGTTGCTTACACTGTAATCGAAAGGATTTTGCCTGTGACAAACTGTACCCAGACTGCCTTTGATTTTCCAGCCCTAAAACGCCGTAAGGTTCAAGCCGAGTTTTCCGGTGGCGATATCACCTCGGACGGCGGCGTGTTGCTGCTGCGTGAGATCGACAGGCGTCTGGGATTGCTCGAGGCGGTTGATGCGGTCATCCCCGACCCGCGAGATCCCCGCTATATTGAACACAGCCAGTTGAGCCTGTTGCGCCAGCGAGTCTATGGGCTCTGCCTGGGTTATGAAGATCTGAACGACCATCAGACACTACGCACCGACCCGGCCCTACAGAGCTCGATCGAACGCGAGGAGGTACTGGGCAGCCAGTCGACACTTTGTCGGCTGGAGAACCGGGTCGATCGCCGGGTTGCCGTTGATGTCCACAACCTACTGCTCGAGCAGTTCATTGCCTCATATGATGCACCACCCGATGAGCTGATCCTGGATTTCGACGCCACGGATGATCCGGTGCATGGCCGCCAGGAAGGCCGCTTCTTTCACGGCTACTACGATCACTACTGCTTCCTGCCCCTGTATGTCTTTTGTGGCGATCAACTGCTGGTGAGTTATCTGCGGCCCAGCCGGATCGATGCGCCCAAGCATGCCTGGGCGATTCTGGCGCTGTTGGTCAAACGCCTGCGCCGGGCTTGGCCTGAAGTGCGTATCATCTTTCGGGGCGATAGCGGCTTTTGCCGTCACCACATGCTCAGCTGGTGCGAGCGCAACGCTGTGGGCTATATCGTGGGCATCGCCAAGAATGACGCCTTGCTGCGGTGTATCCGTGAGCCCATGCAGTGGGTTGAGGAACTGGCGAAGCGAACCGGCATGAAGATGCGGGAATTCTTTCAGTTTCACTATGCCGCCAGCACCTGGAAGACGCGTCGCAAGGTGATCGCCAAACTGGAGGTCACCGACAAGGGGCCAAATCCACGCTTCATCGTCACCAACCTGGCCGGCGACAAACAGCGCCTTTACGATGACCTCTACTGCGCCCGTGGTGACATGGAGAACCGAATCAAGGAGCAGCAACTGGGGCTGTTCGCCGATCGCACCAGCGCGCATTACTGGTGGGCCAATCAGTTTCGTCTACTGCTGTCCAGTCTGGCCTATGTGCTGATGGAGGCCATCCGGCGCCTCGCGCTGAAGGGCACGGAACTGGCGCGTGCACAGATGACCACGATCCGGCTCAAACTGTTCAAGATCGGGGCGGTCATCATTCGCAACACGCGACGGATCCGCTTCCTGCTCTCCAGCACCTATCCCTATCAGGCGCTGTTTTTCCAGGTGGCGGCACGACTCAAGCCGGGATAGCCCGGCAGAGTGCTGCCCCGGCACGTTGATCAACAATGGGGGTAAGGGGGAGTCTGCCCGGAGGGTGGAGAATCAGGGCTTGATAGAGGTTTGGTTCCCAGTGAGGGCAAACCATCCAAGCTTGGCCATATCACCGGCTAAATTTAAAAACGGATGAAACATGCGGGCTAAAGCACCAAAGCCCATCGGTAAAGACTTCGCTGCCAGGCATCAAGCAGGAGCGGGCGTAGCGGGCGATTTCACGTTTGCGGAAGCCCCTTACACGACGCAGTTGAATTTTCATGGGCCTGCCGTCCCGCGTCGTCTCAACAGCAGCTACGAAAGGGATTTTGTTGCGCGACCCACGACCACGCTTACCGGCTTGCTCGCCTCCGAGATAAGCATCATCCAATTCGATGCGACCGGCCAGTTTTTTTCCACGCTCACGTTCCATCATCACCTGCATCAACTTATGCTTGAGTCGCCAGGCCGTATTGTAGTTCACCCCGATTTCGCGGGAAAGTTGCAGCGCCGAGATACTTTTCTTGCGTTGGGTCAACAGATAGATCGCAAGAAACCACGTTCTCAGCGGCAGCTTGGTGCCATGGAAGATGCTGCCGGCGGTCAGGGAAGTCTGATGATGGCACTTGTGACATTGATATATCTGACGCTTTTTGAGTTCACAGCCTGTTGTGTTGTCGCACTCAGGGCAGACATAGCCCGTCGGCCAGCGCAAATCATACAATGCCTGTCGACACTGATCCTCGGTCCCATATTGTTCCAGAAAATCGTGCAAACCAAGACCTTTTTGAAATTGAATAGTATTTCTCGGCATGATGAAATCCTCTTTTATTCAGTAGGTTCCATTATGCTTGCACCACAGGCTCAATAGCTGAGCCTCATGAGTAATCAGGAATTGTTATATATCCGTGACGATAGCTAGACATCTACGTTTTACGCTCAATATAACTCTTTAGAACAGTCCCTAGGAGTGGGTTATGTCAAGCGTAAAAGAAAAGCGTCCAAAACATGATAATCAGACAAATCAAGAACTAAAAGAACTTCTGGCTGCTTGTGCGCTGAATGATCGGAGTGCGTTCGCCCGTCTATATCAACTCACGTCGGCAAAACTGTACGGTGTTGTACTGCATATCCTGAATAGAGAGGCGACAGCGCAAGAGTGCCTGCAGGATAGTTATATCAAGATCTGGAACAAGGCGGAAAGCTATCGGACCCATCTGGCGGCACCGATGACCTGGATGACGACAATCGCTCGCAACCAGGCGCTTGATCATCTACGTCGACGGCGGCAGGAGGTAATGGAGTCTGATGGCTATAGTTTCATAGAACAGATAGACACTCAGCCTCTGCCTTTGGAATTCTGTTCACATAGCAAAGAGAAAACCCAACTTATGACCTGTTTGGATCAACTGAATGAAAACCAGCGGCAGATGATCAGTCTGGCCTATTTCAGAGGCCTCACACACAGTGAACTAGCCCGCATGTTTCATCCGTTTTTAAATTTAGCCGGTGATATGGCCAAGCTTGGATGGTTTGCCCTCACTGGGAACCAAACCTCTATCAAGCCCTGATTTTCCACCCTCCGGGCAGACTCCCCCTTACCCCCATTGTTGATCAACGTGCCGGGGCAGCACTCTGCCGGGCTATCCCGGCTTGAGTCGTGCCGCCACCTGGAAAAACAGCGCCTGATAGGGATAGGTGCTGGAGAGCAGGAAGCGGATCCGTCGCGTGTTGCGAATGATGACCGCCCCGATCTTGAACAGTTTGAGCCGGATCGTGGTCATCTGTGCACGCGCCAGTTCCGTGCCCTTCAGCGCGAGGCGCCGGATGGCCTCCATCAGCACATAGGCCAGACTGGACAGCAGTAGACGAAACTGATTGGCCCACCAGTAATGCGCGCTGGTGCGATCGGCGAACAGCCCCAGTTGCTGCTCCTTGATTCGGTTCTCCATGTCACCGCGGGCGCAGTAGAGGTCATCGTAAAGGCGCTGTTTGTCGCCGGCCAGGTTGGTGACGATGAAGCGTGGATTTGGCCCCTTGTCGGTGACCTCCAGTTTGGCGATCACCTTGCGACGCGTCTTCCAGGTGCTGGCGGCATAGTGAAACTGAAAGAATTCCCGCATCTTCATGCCGGTTCGCTTCGCCAGTTCCTCAACCCACTGCATGGGCTCACGGATACACCGCAGCAAGGCGTCATTCTTGGCGATGCCCACGATATAGCCCACAGCGTTGCGCTCGCACCAGCTGAGCATGTGGTGACGGCAAAAGCCGCTATCGCCCCGAAAGATGATACGCACTTCAGGCCAAGCCCGGCGCAGGCGTTTGACCAACAGCGCCAGAATCGCCCAGGCATGCTTGGGCGCATCGATCCGGCTGGGCCGCAGATAACTCACCAGCAGTTGATCGCCACAAAAGACATACAGGGGCAGGAAGCAGTAGTGATCGTAGTAGCCGTGAAAGAAGCGGCCTTCCTGGCGGCCATGCACCGGATCATCCGTGGCGTCGAAATCCAGGATCAGCTCATCGGGTGGTGCATCATATGAGGCAATGAACTGCTCGAGCAGTAGGTTGTGGACATCAACGGCAACCCGGCGATCGACCCGGTTCTCCAGCCGACAAAGTGTCGACTGGCTGCCCAGTACCTCCTCGCGTTCGATCGAGCTCTGTAGGGCCGGGTCGGTGCGTAGTGTCTGATGGTCGTTCAGATCTTCATAACCCAGGCAGAGCCCATAGACTCGCTGGCGCAACAGGCTCAACTGGCTGTGTTCAATATAGCGGGGATCTCGCGGGTCGGGGATGACCGCATCAACCGCCTCGAGCAATCCCAGACGCCTGTCGATCTCACGCAGCAGCAACACGCCGCCGTCCGAGGTGATATCGCCACCGGAAAACTCGGCTTGAACCTTACGGCGTTTTAGGGCTGGAAAATCAAAGGCAGTCTGGGTACAGTTTGTCACAGGCAAAATCCTTTCGATTACAGTGTAAGCAACTGAATTATATCGAAGTATCAGGATTTTGCCTTTTTAATGCGTGAAATATTGGGGCTAGCCCGCATGTTTCATCCGTTTTTAAATTTAGCCGGTGATATGGCCAAGCTTGGATGGTTTGCCCTCACTGGGAACCAAACCTCTATCAAGCCCTGATTTTCCACCCTCCGGGCAGACTCCCCCTTACCCCCATTGTTGATCAACGTGCCGGGGCAGCACTCTGCCGGGCTATCCCGGCTTGAGTCGTGCCGCCACCTGGAAAAACAGCGCCTGATAGGGATAGGTGCTGGAGAGCAGGAAGCGGATCCGTCGCGTGTTGCGAATGATGACCGCCCCGATCTTGAACAGTTTGAGCCGGATCGTGGTCATCTGTGCACGCGCCAGTTCCGTGCCCTTCAGCGCGAGGCGCCGGATGGCCTCCATCAGCACATAGGCCAGACTGGACAGCAGTAGACGAAACTGATTGGCCCACCAGTAATGCGCGCTGGTGCGATCGGCGAACAGCCCCAGTTGCTGCTCCTTGATTCGGTTCTCCATGTCACCACGGGCGCAGTAGAGGTCATCGTAAAGGCGCTGTTTGTCGCCGGCCAGGTTGGTGACGATGAAGCGTGGATTTGGCCCCTTGTCGGTGACCTCCAGTTTGGCGATCACCTTGCGACGCGTCTTCCAGGTGCTGGCGGCATAGTGAAACTGAAAGAATTCCCGCATCTTCATGCCGGTTCGCTTCGCCAGTTCCTCAACCCACTGCATGGGCTCACGGATACACCGCAGCAAGGCGTCATTCTTGGCGATGCCCACGATATAGCCCACAGCGTTGCGCTCGCACCAGCTGAGCATGTGGTGACGGCAAAAGCCGCTATCGCCCCGAAAGATGATACGCACTTCAGGCCAAGCCCGGCGCAGGCGTTTGACCAACAGCGCCAGAATCGCCCAGGCATGCTTGGGCGCATCGATCCGGCTGGGCCGCAGATAACTCACCAGCAGTTGATCGCCACAAAAGACATACAGGGGCAGGAAGCAGTAGTGATCGTAGTAGCCGTGAAAGAAGCGGCCTTCCTGGCGGCCATGCACCGGATCATCCGTGGCGTCGAAATCCAGGATCAGCTCATCGGGTGGTGCATCATATGAGGCAATGAACTGCTCGAGCAGTAGGTTGTGGACATCAACGGCAACCCGGCGATCGACCCGGTTCTCCAGCCGACAAAGTGTCGACTGGCTGCCCAGTACCTCCTCGCGTTCGATCGAGCTCTGTAGGGCCGGGTCGGTGCGTAGTGTCTGATGGTCGTTCAGATCTTCATAACCCAGGCAGAGCCCATAGACTCGCTGGCGCAACAGGCTCAACTGGCTGTGTTCAATATAGCGGGGATCTCGCGGGTCGGGGATGACCGCATCAACCGCCTCGAGCAATCCCAGACGCCTGTCGATCTCACGCAGCAGCAACACGCCGCCGTCCGAGGTGATATCGCCACCGGAAAACTCGGCTTGAACCTTACGGCGTTTTAGGGCTGGAAAATCAAAGGCAGTCTGGGTACAGTTTGTCACAGGCAAAATCCTTTCGATTACAGTGTAAGCGACTGAATTATATCGAAGTATCAGGATTTTGCCTTTTTAATGCGTGAAATATTGGGGCTAGCCAGCCAAACCAATACACCGATAGGTACTGTCAAGACACAGATTCGCAGAGGCCTGGAGCAACTGAGGGGTTGCCTGGAAACATGACTTCGGGAGTGAACACCTCACTCTGGCAGCAACTATACATCCCCCCACATCCGCAGCAGATTTGCGTAGGACTTGTCCACCAAACCGGCGCTCTCTGTGTCCGGCGCCGTTGCCAACAGATGCTCCCTGGCTTGATCCAGTTCATACAACAGCTCGCGTTGCGCCGGATCCCGCACGTAACTTTGTATCCAAGCCAGCGCCACCAGGCGTTCTCCCTTGGTCACCTCAGCGACATGGTGCAGACTCGATGAGGGATAGATCACCGCACTGCCCGCAGGTAACTTAACCCGTTTCACTCCAAATGTGGTGCGCACCACCAACTCCCCACCCTCATAGGTCTCGGGTCCGCGCAGGAAGATTGTCATCGAGACATCGCTGCGAAAGCGTTGTCCGCTGAGCCCCATCAACGGGTCATCCACATGGTCGCCATAGGTCATGCCCGGTTGGTAGCGGGCGAATATGGGATCTGCCATGCGGTATGGCAGGACCGCAGAACGAAAGGTCCCGTTATTCGCCATGGCACTGGTGAGTATTCGGATCAGCAGTTCCATCTGCCTTGGCTCACCCTTCAACTCCTGGTTGTTTTTCACCCGCTGTGCCGCTTTGCCCGCAGTCAACTTGCCATCGACGAATTCCGCCTGCGCCAATGTTTGATCGATCTTGTCCAACTGCGCCTGCTGTAAAAGATCATCGATTTGCACCAACATCCGCTTCTCCTTACAGATTCTCCAACACGGCCTGCATGCCTGACTCGTTGAGGGGGAAGGTTAAAACAGCATGCACGGGATAGCGTTGTTTCACTTTCGCTAAATTATCCAGGTGTTTTTTATCCAGCAACACGATCACCTTCGCATCCGCCTGATAACGCTGAAGCGTGGCGAGCAGAGATTCAAGATTACTGAGTCGGTCGCGAAATTGAGGGTCGGCATAAAACTCCGCCACAATAACGCTGGGTCTGTGCCGCTTCAGCCATGCCTGCGCCTTGCGAACCGAATTGACCATCTCCACTCGATAGCCATAGCGCTGATAGAGAGGCACCAAGTTGGGATATCCTCCAAGCTCGACCAATGCGAGTAATTCCCGATCATCCATATGCTTGATTTTACCTCTCTGGAGCCTGATCATAGTTGCCGAGGCCCTGATCGAGGCAGAGGCTTCTCAACGGAATCACCACGTAGTTTTTTTATTTTTACAGGGCCATGCAACTTAATCTAATAATCGATGACTGGTCAATGGACCTGAAGATACCCGATGGTTATCTTGAAACCATGCGCACCTCCTTCGACAACATGGATAAAGACATGGACGGGGGGTGGCAAATAGGCCAAAGATGGGTTAAAAACCCTAACCCGATTCAACGCTGCCAACTGGTCGCCGGCAAGCTGCTGACCGCCCTGGAAAGCGATAATGAACAACTCGCGTTGATGATGGGCGGCTATATCCTGTCCCGCATGCCAAATGTCAAACAGGTGGTCATCGACAATACCGGTGTTCCGGAAGAGACAAGCTTCAACACCCAGACGCCGTAAACAGGCTGCCGGTCAACTACAGCTTGTTACCCTCCAGCAAAGACTTGATATCGACCCGGGCCTGATCCGGTTGCTCACGGTGGATCTTCAGCACTTCCCCAGCCAATGCCGACCAGTGTTCCCTGCCCTCCCGGATGGACACTTTCAGGGGCCGCCAATCACCCTCCGCATGCCATCTCTCATAGGCGGTAATGAGACTGGGAAAGAGGGTTTTGCGCATACCACTAAGCCCACCGACAAAGAAATGGACCGAGGCGCGATCTTCCCGTTCGATGAGCCGAGGCAGTGTAACCTGACAGTCTGCCCAATGATCGCGTACCGCACGCGCCATCAATTCAGCCGGTGAATGCCCAAGCGCCGTCAGTAGCTGATTCCATTCCTCGCCCAGCAGCTTGCCCGCATGATACTCACCTTGCTCATGCAGTAGAACCACATCCAACTCCTGTTCCACCATCTGATCCAGGGCATGCTCAAGATCATCCTCGAAATCGTAATAGGCAAATGCCCGGCCCATGGCATTGTCCGGGCGATGCCATCGCCAGTTTTCCAGCTTCTCCCATAGCAGGCGCCGGAACGACTCTTGACGGATGAAGATTCGATCGCCTTGACACATTGCAGCAGGGGCCATCAGATCACGTGCCAGTTCACGCCCGGCAACCCATACAGAGGCCCCACCGGGCTCTTCCCTGCGTTCCAGATGACCGAGGAAAAAGAGGGGTTTGTTCCTGGAACCATAGCCCGCGCTATAGACCAGGCCAAAGGGATCGAGCAGTTAATTGATCCTATCCACATCAAAGGGATCGAATAACCGGCCTGCAAACGGCAGCGGCGTGAAATCGTCATCGCTGAGAGAATCCCAAAGCTGCTCCCGCCTTGTCAGCCACTCGCCCACCGATTCGTTGGCCAACGATGCTCCGTAACCGAGTCCATTCTCCCAGCGGTAGTATTCACGCATTTTCAACAGGTAGGTACAGAGACCATAGTCGGCGCCGTGACGCGCATCCGAGATATGACAATTCCGTTGAACGGCGCAACAGAATTGGCGTAACGAGCCCTTCATTGGTGCGCCTTGCGGTAAAGATACTGAGGACAAACACTAATGGTGAATCTCATATTCCTGCATCCTCACCCATGTGCAACAGAGTCGTGTATATGGCTGTCATTGATTTTGAAGATTCTGACTCTCAATAGCAATCCTATCCCGACAGAGGCCTTTTACCACCCCTATTCTTCAGGGTATTCAATGAGCGGGTAAAATGCGAAGAAAGACAGGTCGTTTCGATTCACCCGAAACGGCCGGCAACAGAACCGGTCAGTAGTCGACCAGTTCACGCAACAATACGGTAGCGTAGCTGCCTGCAGGCAGAAAAAATCTCAACTCCAGGCACCCATCTCCGCAGAACTGCCATGCGAGATCATGCAAACGTATCCGCAGTGGTCTTCGTTCCTGTTCCAGGCCTACAAATTCGAGACCATGACGCCATGCCTCGAAGTCCAATAGTGCCTTCGCCTCAAGTTCAGCGGCCAGACTGCTGACCAAAGGACGGCCACGCCCCCACATGGGCCCGCTTGGATGAATATCCTGCAATTGACAACGCCTTGCCAGATCGGCGCTCTGTTCCGGCTCATCGGCAAACCCTGCTCGACTACCATCAAGCTTGAAGTAATCACCCTGCAGCGGCATATTCCAGCACCCCTGCTCAATGCGTTCAGCCAGAACCTGATTGAAGAGTTGCGATCGCACCGCTGAGATCACCAATCCGCGTATCTGCCTCTTCATGCGTGACTTGTTTCGAGAAAACAGTTGCTCGGCCAGGGCAAGGTTCTGGTGATCATGGCCAAAACGCTGTTCACCGAAGTAGTTGGGCATGCCCAGCTCCCGCAGTAGCATCAGACGCCGTGCCAGTTCCTCCCTGTCGACGCTGAGATCCCGAATGCGGATTTGAAAACGATTTCCCCGCAGGGCTCCCCGGCGCAGCTTGCGGCGATGCCGATGCACCTGCAGAACCTCTACTAGATCACTCTCCAGCTGTCCCCAATCCGGCTCGGGGCGACCCGCCATGCGCAGGGAGAACCACTGGGTCGTCACTGCATGCCGGTCTTTCATGCCCGCATAACTGACGTCATTACCGGGGATGCCAGCCAGCCTGGCCAATTGCCCGGCCAGCCAGTGAGTATTGGTCTGCCGCTTTTTGATATGCAACAGCAGATGCTCACCCCCACCGTCGGGTTCGAAGCCCAGTATCTCGTCTACCTGAAAATCATCAGGGGTAGTGCGTACCACCCCACTTCCAAGTGTAGGGCCGCTTGCGCGCGGCATCTTCTCAAGGGGTTGCCAAGGAGGATCAGTCGACAAGCCTAGGCTCCTCCAACAACACAATAGCCAGGGCGGCAATGCCTTCACCACGACCGGTAAAGCCCATGCCTTCGGTGGTGGTCGCCTTGATATTGATCCGTTGCCCCTCAAGCTGCAGATCCCTGCCCAAACAGTCGCGCATGGCATCCAAATAGGGAGCCAGTTTCGGCTCTTGGGCGACAATTGTCATATCCGCATTGGAGACCTGTAAACCCTTGTTGTGGAGTTGTTCCATCACCCGTCGCAACAGTATTCGGCTATCGATCCCGGCATAGGACGGATCGCCATCGGGAAAATGTCTGCCGATATCGCCAAGCCCGGCCGCACCCAGCAGGGCATCACACAGGGCATGAATCAGAACATCCCCGTCCGAGTGGGCCTTCAAGCCCTGATCATGGGGCACTTCAATACCCCCGAGCACAAGGCGCGAACCGGGTTCAAATCGATGGGCATCATAACCCTGTCCTATACGCATGCGAGTCACCCCACCTTAAAGTGTCATAGTGTAGTGTCGATAATATGTTCTGACATTGTACGTAAAGCTCGGGTTAAATACCGCCAGTACAATCAATGGAATCCTCCACAGAGCGACAGCTACATGATTCAAAGAGTAACCTCAGTCACAAGTAACCGTATCAAGAGAGTGCCTCTCCTCAGAAATCTGCCCAAGCGGGTTCTGGATTATGTTTTGAGCGAAACCCATGTAGAGCACCAAAACGCCGGGGTCGGAATTGCAACCGTGGGAGAATGGACAGAGCAGATCTATTACCTGTTGGAGGGTCAGGTCGAGGTGGTTGCAGAGGATGGAAAACGACTGACCTGCCAGGCCGATCAGCCATGCAGCCTCTCACCGCTGGCGGAAAAGTCACCCAATAAGGATCACATTACCTGTGTTAGCGCAGTGGACCTGCTGTGCATACCCAGGGAGCTGCATGACGCAATCAAGCGTCTTCCGCCGGTGGCCAATGCCCGTACCAACCAGACCATCGAACTGAAAGATGCGCAAGGCCCGGAAGATACCCTCTACTGGGAGTTCTACGAAGCAATCAAGAACGGTACGCTTGAGCTGCCCAGCATGCCCGATATCACTATGCGTATCGCCAAAGTCATCAACGACGCCAATACCGACAGTGAAGAGATCGCCCGTGTGGTGCAGGCCGATCCCACGGTTGCCGCACGGATTATCAATGTGGTTAACAGCGCCGCATACCGAGGCAAGCAACCGATCGACAATCTCCCCGATGCCGTAACCCGCCTGGGACGCTCCGTCACACACAATCTGGTGATCAGCTTCGCCCTGGGTAAGCTCTTCAGCAGTCGCTCAAAGCCCTTGAAAAAGCGTATGGTCGATCTCTGGAAGCACCTCAGCTATGTGGCGCCCATCTGCCACGAACTGGCTCAAGTCACTCCCGGTCTGGAAAATGATCAGGCCCTGCTATGCGGCCTGTTGCACGATATCGGCGCACTCGCCATCCTCGGTGCAGCCATTCGAAGGCCCGAATTAGAGGAAAATCCCAAACAGCTCGATATGATCATCGATCACTTGAAGGCTGAAGTAGGAGCAATGGTGCTTCGCAAATGGGAGTTTCCAGACTACTTCGTACAGGCTGCTCTGCATGCGGAGGATTGGATGGAGGATATCAGCCATGAGCCCGACTATGTTGACTTGGTCGTTGTTGCCCAGTTGCATGCCTATGTCGGCACTTCCAAGATACACACCCTTCCCCGCCTCGACCTGGTACCCGCATTTCATAAGCTGGCGCTCGGCAAGCTAACCCGCATGTTTCATCCGTTTTTAAATTTAGCCGGTGATATGGCCAAGCTTGGATGGTTTGCCCTCACTGGGGACCAAACCTCTATCAAGCCCTGATTTTCCACCCTCCGGGCAGACTCCCCCTTACCCCCATTGTTGATCAACGTGCCGGGGCAGCACTCTGCCGGGCTATCCCGGCTTGAGTCGTGCCGCCACCTGGAAAAACAGCGCCTGATAGGGATAGGTGCTGGAGAGCAGGAAGCGGATCCGTCGCGTGTTGCGAATGATGACCGCCCCGATCTTGAACAGTTTGAGCCGGATCGTGGTCATCTGTGCACGCGCCAGTTCCGTGCCCTTCAGCGCGAGGCGCCGGATGGCCTCCATCAGCACATAGGCCAGACTGGACAGCAGTAGACGAAACTGATTGGCCCACCAGTAATGCGCGCTGGTGCGATCGGCGAACAGCCCCAGTTGCTGCTCCTTGATTCGGTTCTCCATGTCACCACGGGCGCAGTAGAGGTCATCGTAAAGGCGCTGTTTGTCGCCGGCCAGGTTGGTGACGATGAAGCGTGGATTTGGCCCCTTGTCGGTGACCTCCAGTTTGGCGATCACCTTGCGACGCGTCTTCCAGGTGCTGGCGGCATAGTGAAACTGAAAGAATTCCCGCATCTTCATGCCGGTTCGCTTCGCCAGTTCCTCAACCCACTGCATGGGCTCACGGATACACCGCAGCAAGGCGTCATTCTTGGCGATGCCCACGATATAGCCCACAGCGTTGCGCTCGCACCAGCTGAGCATGTGGTGACGGCAAAAGCCGCTATCGCCCCGAAAGATGATACGCACTTCAGGCCAAGCCCGGCGCAGGCGTTTGACCAACAGCGCCAGAATCGCCCAGGCATGCTTGGGCGCATCGATCCGGCTGGGCCGCAGATAACTCACCAGCAGTTGATCGCCACAAAAGACATACAGGGGCAGGAAGCAGTAGTGATCGTAGTAGCCGTGAAAGAAGCGGCCTTCCTGGCGGCCATGCACCGGATCATCCGTGGCGTCGAAATCCAGGATCAGCTCATCGGGTGGTGCATCATATGAGGCAATGAACTGCTCGAGCAGTAGGTTGTGGACATCAACGGCAACCCGGCGATCGACCCGGTTCTCCAGCCGACAAAGTGTCGACTGGCTGCCCAGTACCTCCTCGCGTTCGATCGAGCTCTGTAGGGCCGGGTCGGTGCGTAGTGTCTGATGGTCGTTCAGATCTTCATAACCCAGGCAGAGCCCATAGACTCGCTGGCGCAACAGGCTCAACTGGCTGTGTTCAATATAGCGGGGATCTCGCGGGTCGGGGATGACCGCATCAACCGCCTCGAGCAATCCCAGACGCCTGTCGATCTCACGCAGCAGCAACACGCCGCCGTCCGAGGTGATATCGCCACCGGAAAACTCGGCTTGAACCTTACGGCGTTTTAGGGCTGGAAAATCAAAGGCAGTCTGGGTACAGTTTGTCACAGGCAAAATCCTTTCGATTACAGTGTAAGCAACTGAATTATATCGAAGTATCAGGATTTTGCCTTTTTAATGCGTGAAATATTGGGGTTAACCCCGAGGCACTCTATCGGCATCATAGACAATGCGAAAGACCAGATAAGGGAGCTGCGGGAACTGCTGGCGATCTGATATAGAGGAAGCAGGCCGCGGCTAACCCGAATATTTCACAAATAAAGAGGGTAAAACCCGTGTAGTTCAATAGAATTCAGTTACTTAGGCTGAAATTGAACGAGGTTTTGCCTGTGACAGAATGTACCCAAGGTCGTTTTGCTTTTCCAGCGGTAAAACGCCGCCAGGTTGAAGCGGATTTTTCCGGTGGTGATATCAGCAGTGATGGCGGCGTGTTGTTGCTACGACAAGCGGACCGACGGCTGGGATTGCTTGAAGCCGTCAATGACACTCTCGCTGATCCACGCGATGGCCGCTATGTGCAACATGATCAGATTTCTCTACTACGCCAGCGGGTCTATGCCCTGTGCCAGGGCTATGAAGACCTCAACGATCACGACAGTCTGCGACAAGATTTGGCCTTTCAGACGGCCGTGGAACAGGATCAGGCACTGGGCAGTTCACCCACGCTCTGTCGCTTGGAGAATCGGTCAGATCGGGCAACCGCTGTCGCGATCCATCAGGTCCTGATCGAGCAGTTCATCGCCTCGTTTGCCGAGCCACCCGAGGAGTTGATCCTGGACTTCGACGCCACCGATGACCGGGTTCACGGCCTGCAGGAAGGCCGCTTCTTCCACGGTTACTACGATAACTACTGCTTTCTCCCGTTGTACGTGTTTTGCGGCGAACAACTGCTGGTCAGCTATTTGCGCCCGAGCAAGATCGACGGGGCGAAACATGCGTGGGCGATCCTCGCCCTGCTGGTCAAACGCTTGCGTCAGGCGTGGCCGGCGGTGCGGATCATCCTGAGAGCCGACTCGGGCTTCTGTCGTCACCGCATGCTGCGCTGGTGTGAACGCCATGGCATTGGCTACATCGTAGGCCTGGCGCGCAACCACCGCCTGCAACGGATGATCGAGGAAGACTTCACTGCAGTCGAGCAATGCTTCAAGGCCAACGGACAGAAGCAACGCGTCTTCCTTGGCCTGCGCTACGGTGCACGCAGCTGGCGCCGTCGACGCGCGGTGATCGCCAAGCTGGAGGTGAGTGAGCGAGGGCGTAATCCCCGATTTGTCGTCACCAACCTCAACGGCGATGCCCAAACCCTTTACGACGACGTCTATTGTGCGCGGGGCGAGATGGAAAACCGCATCAAGGAACAACAGCTGGGGCTGTTTGCTGATCGCACCAGTGCACATCATTGGTGGACCAATCAGTTTCGCTTGCTGCTGTCGAGCCTGGCCTATGTGTTGATGGAAGCGATTCGCCGCTTGGCCTTACAGGGTACAGAACTGGCCAAGACCCAGGTCGGCACGCTGCGGCTTAAACTACTCAAAGTGGGTGCGGTGGTGATACGCAATACCCGGCGTGTCCGCTTCCTGCTCTCCAGTGTCTTTCCTTACCAGGCATTGTTCTTCAGTGTGGCCGAACGGCTGGAGCCAGGATAGCACGCGATGAGTGCTGCCCCGGCACGTTGATAAATAACGGGGTAAGGGGAAGCTGTGCCTGTCAGCCAGAAATCGGGGCGTTTGGAGCCGGTATCATCCTGTTTCTCGTCCCGGCCTTCTCCTCGTGCCAGTATCGGCAAATGGATGAAATATCCGGGCTAAATCATCTTTGTCATCAAATCAGTCGGAACGGGAAAGATAATCGACGGCCGACTGCAGGTCTTCAGGGCGAGTGATCTTGATATTGCCCGCATCGCCCTCAACCATCTTAGGCTGAAAACCCGCCAGCTCGACAGCGCTGGCGTCATCGGTCACCAATGCGCCTTTATGGACGGCGCTTTCCAGCGCTTGATAGAGGATACCGATTCGAAACATCTGCGGGGTCAGGGCATGCCAAAGCCCTTCCCGGGACACTGTCCCCTCGACATTGCCCTCGGCATTGACCGATTTCAGGGCATCATGGACCGGCACCCCAAGCAGGCCGCCAACAGGATGGTTGATCAAGGTGTCGATCAAATGATCGAGATCTTTGCGAGAGAGGCAGGGACGAGCCGCATCATGCACCAACACCCAATCCTCCACGGCAGCCTGATGCTTCAACGCCCGCAAGGCATTCAGTACTGAGTGGCAGCGCTGCTCTCCACCTTCGACCCGGGAAATTCTCGCATCATCGGCAAACTCGCATTCCCCCCACAGCCCGTCATGGGCAGAAAGCGCCAGGTATATCCCTGCTATTCGGGGGTGGCGCAGAAACCTCTCCAGGGTATGGTCAATGACCCGCCGCCCAGCTATGCTCAGGTACTGCTTCGGTATTTCAGCACCCATGCGTTGCCCCACGCCCGCCGCCGGCACTACCACCCAACAGCGGACCTTGCTACTCATCCACTTTCTCTTCGTCGGGAGCTATCACCTGGTAGAAGGTCTCTCCCTCTTTGATCATGCCCAGTTCACTGCGGGCACGTTCTTCAATGGCGGTCTGTCCACTGCGCAGATCCTCCACTTCCGCCTGCAGGGCGCGGTTTCGTTCACGTAATCCGACCAGCTCCTTCTGCAGCAGGCTGATCTCCTGTTTCAGGTTATTGACTTCAGCCAGGCTCCCCTCGCCCACCCACAGGCGGTATTGCAGAAAAAGCAGTAGTCCGACCAGTATGGCAACCACGACTCGCATGGGCTGGGCCTTGTCAAGACCGGTCAGTCGATAGTGACAGGAAACGCATCCTTACCTGCATAAACCGCATCCTCACCGAGCTGATCCTCGATACGCATCAGTTGATTGTACTTGGCCACGCGATCCGACCGGGACAGCGAACCGGTCTTGATTTGTCCGGTGCCTGCCGCCACAACCAGGTCGGCAATCGTCGTATCCTCGGTCTCACCCGAACGGTGTGACACCACCGCGCTGTAACCTGCGGCTGTCGCCATATCAATCGCTGCCAGGGTTTCGGTCAAGGTGCCAATCTGGTTGACCTTGATAAGAATGGAGTTGGCGATTTTTTCATCGATACCCCGCTGCAGGATCTTGGTATTGGTGACAAACAGATCGTCGCCCACCAGCTGTACCCGCCCACCCAGTTTCTCGGTCAACAGTTTCCAGCCTTCCCAGTCGCCCTCATCCATACCGTCCTCTACAGTGATGATCGGGTACTGATCGACCCAGGCGGATAGATAGTCGGCAAACTCGGCCGCGGAAAACTTGCGGCCCTCCGATGCCAGGTTGTAGAGACCATTTTCATAGAATTCCGAACTGGCCACATCCAGGCCGAGATAGATATCCTTACCGGCGCTGAATCCGGCATTGCCAATGGCCTCCAGGATTACCTCGATCGCTGCTTCATTCGAGGGCAGATTGGGAGCGAAGCCCCCCTCGTCACCTACCGCGGTAGCCAGGCCACGCTTTTTCAAAACGCTCTGCAGGGCATGAAAGACCTCTGCGCCATAACGTACCGCTTCACGAATCGAGCCGGCGCCCACCGGCAGTATCATAAACTCCTGCAGATCGACACTGTTATCCGCATGGGCGCCGCCATTGATGATATTCATCATCGGCACAGGCAACCTGTAGGGGCCGGACGCCAGGGAGCGATAGAGCGGCAGGGCTCGCTCCTGGGCAGCGCCATGCGCTGCCGCCAGGGAAACTCCGAGTAACGCGTTCGCGCCCAGTTTGGATTTATTCTCTGTACCATCCAGATCGAGCATGCACCGGTCGATGGCCGTCTGGTCGGTCACTTCCATTCCCATCAGCGCCTCTTTGATGGCCCCGTTGACATGGGATACCGCCTGTAAAACACCTTTGCCCAAATAGCGCCCCTTGTCGCCATCACGCAGTTCGAGGGCTTCACGGGAGCCGGTAGAGGCGCCCGATGGCACCAACGCACGGCCAATGGCGCCGTCCGCAGTGATCACGTCGGCCTCGATGGTAGGATTTCCCCGTGAATCGAGCACCTCTCGACCACGAACATCAACAACTTCAGACATATTGTCTCCGTATTCTGTGTACTTTCAGTAATTAAATAGATTGATATCAGTTAATCGGGATCGTGTTACGGTAAGGTGTCTGTAACAGCGTCACAGGGAGGTTTCAGCAAAATCCTTCCCCTTCACAAGGTGATCAATCTCCATCAGCGTCTCGAGCAATTCCCTCATTTTAGGCAGTGGCCATGCATTCGGCCCGTCGCTCAGCGCCTTATCGGGTTGTGGATGGGTTTCCATGAACAGACCAGAGACACCTGCAGCAACCGCTGCCCGCGCCAGTACCGGCACAAATTCCCGCTGTCCTCCTGAACTGGCACCCCGGCCTCCCGGCAACTGAACCGAATGGGTGGCATCGTAGACTACAGGGCATCCTGTATCACGCATCACCGCCAGGGAGCGCATATCCGAAACCAGGTTATTGTAGCCGAAGGAGACGCCCCGCTCACATACCATAATCCGGTCATTACCCGAGGCCGTCGCCTTCCCGACCACATGCGTCATATCCCAGGGCGCGAGGAATTGTCCCTTCTTGATATTCACCGGCAAACCCTGCCGGGCCACGTCACCGATAAAGTTGGTCTGACGACAGAGAAACGCCGGGGTCTGCAGAACATCCACCACAGACGCAACCTCTTGCAACGGGGTATCTTCGTGCACATCGGTCAATACCGGGACACCGATCGACGATTTGACCCGCTGCAGAATCTCCAATCCCCGCTCCAAGCCCAGTCCGCGAAAACTCTCTGCAGATGAACGATTCGCCTTATCGAAGGAGGATTTGTAGATGAACGGGATACCGAGGTCCCGGGTCAGCCTATTCAGTTCCCCGGCGGTATCCAGCGCCAATTGTTCACTCTCTATGACACAAGGACCTGCAATCAGGAAGAGCGGCCGGTCCAACCCAACCTCAAAGCCACAGAGTTTCATGCCGTGCCATCCCGGTGCTTTCTCGCCGCTTCGATGAATCCGGAAAACAGCGGGTGGCCATAGCGCGGTGTGGAGGTGAATTCCGGATGGAATTGGCAGGCCACGAACCACGGATGTTCAGGGATCTCGACTATCTCAACCAGTCGCCCATCGACTGAGCGGCCCGACACCTTCATTCCTGCCGTGACAATATTGTCCAGATAGCTGTTATTGAACTCATAGCGGTGGCGATGCCTCTCGGTAATGACCTCCTGGCCATAGAGATGACGGGTTTTACTGTTGGGTTCAAGCTGACACTGCTGCCCTCCCAAGCGCATGGTTCCGCCGAGATCCGACTCTTCACTCCGTTTCTCAACCTGGCCGTCCGCATTCAGCCACTCAGTGATCAGGCCGATTACCGGATGGGGCGTGTCACGCTTGAACTCGGTGCTGTGCGCTCCCTCCAATCCGGCGACATGACGTGCGAACTCAATCACCGCCACCTGCATACCGAGACAGATTCCCAGATAGGGTATTCTGTTTTCACGGGCATACCGGACTGCGGTGACTTTGCCCTCAACCCCGCGGTTACCGAAGCCCCCAGGTACCAGGATGGCATCCATTCCCTCCAGACTCTCGGTTCCGCTCCGCTCGATCTGCTCTGAATCCACATAGTGTATGACGACCCGGTTTCCGGTATGGACGCCTGCATGCACCAAGGCTTCAGATAGCGATTTATAGGCCTCTGTAAGATGAACGTATTTTCCTACCATGGCGATCTTGACCTCTTCAGCCAGGCTGTCGAGACCTTCCAGAAACGCCTCCCATTCAGAGAGGTCCGCTGGCGGCAGATCCAGATTGAATCGCTGGTTGACCAGTTCATCCATCTCCTGGGCGTGCAACAGCACGGGAATGCGGTAGATCGAGTCAGCATCCACCGCCGAAATGACCGCTTTTTCGGGTACGTTGGTGAAGAGCGCGATCTTTTTGCGCTCGTTTTCAGGCAACGGCTGCTCGGAACGGCATACCAGAATGTCGGGTTGAATGCCGATGGAGCGCAGCTCTTTCACCGAGTGTTGTGTCGGCTTGGTCTTTATTTCACCTGAGGCCTTGATATAGGGCACCAGCGTCAGGTGCATGAACATCACCCGCTGCGGCCCCAACTCGACTCCCATCTGGCGGATCGCTTCCAGAAAGGGCAGCGACTCGATGTCACCCACCGTTCCGCCGATCTCCACCAGACAGATATCATTATCGTCGGCGCCCAACAACACGCTCTCTTTGATCTGATTGGTGATATGTGGGATCACCTGCACTGTACCGCCCAGATACTCGCCCTTGCGCTCCTTGCGAATCACACTGTCATAGATCTGGCCGGTGGTGAAATTATTATTTCGCCCCATGGTGCTGCGAATGAAGCGCTCATAGTGTCCCAGATCAAGGTCTGTCTCCGCCCCATCATCGGTAACGAAGACCTCACCGTGCTGGAATGGACTCATGGTTCCCGGATCAACATTGATATAGGGGTCGAGCTTGATCATCGTGACATCGAGCCCGCGGGCCTCAAGCAGTGCAGCCAGAGATGCGGATGCGATTCCTTTGCCCAGGGAGGAGACAACACCGCCCGTAATGAATATAAATCTAGTCATGAAACTTCTAGTTAACGTGCTGGATAAGGGGAACGGACGGAAGGGAACAGTAACAGATCAGACCGCCTCTCTCAATCGCATAAATGTTGCACTGATGCGATCTATCTCGTGCGATTGCTCAAGAATGTCATTTAATTCTATCTCCCCAGGGTCTATAGTCGATTGGCAATTTCCGCAAATTACAACCACAGAGACCAGTTGGCAGTTACTCGGCGAGACCAAACCAAATTAGACAGGCTCGGGATCAGCCTCCATACACCTATAACACGTAACGACCAACTAATTGTTTTTCAATAGAAAAAGCAGTAATAAAAATCTATCTTTAAAGAGGAAGAAAGCATGATGAAATTTGCTAAGGTCATGAGCGTCGCTGCTCTCGTAGCTGTCTCCACAACCGCATCTGCATGGTGGGGTGGTGGTCCAGGCTGGGGTAACCGTGGCTGGAATAACGATGGCTGGGGCGACGGCTGGGGCGATGGCTCCGGTGATTTCAGCTTTGGCATGAGTGGCAGCGGCCGTGGTTCCGGTTATGGTCGCGGCAACAACTACTACCGCGATTACTATGGCTATGGCCCATACGGCTACGGTGCACCTTACGGCTACGGTGCACCTTACGGTGGCTATGGCGCACCTTACGGCGCACCATACGGCTATCCGCCAGGAGCGCCTGCTGCGCCTGCGGCACCTGCAGCACCCACCAAGTAAGCGGCCAGCTTATAGCGCATAAAAAAGTCGGCCTAATGGCCGGCTTTTTTTATGCAATATGATCTAAGATAATTAAATGTTTAAAATTACTTGATCCGGATCAAGAACTTCTGGAAAAATAGAAGTGAGAAGAAGCATCTGACAAGAATGCACCCTTAGCTGGAGCGGTTCCTTGACTAGCAGAAAAGTTGTCTCATTTGAAAATATCAAGGTCGCCTGCAAAAACTGCAGTCTTTCGACCCTATGCCTACCCATGGGACTGACCCCAGAAGACATTGAACGTCTCGACTCCATTATCAAGCGTGGACGTCCCTATCACCGAGGCGATCATCTCTACCGTGGTGGCGACAAGTTCCACAGCCTCCGGGTCATCACCAGTGGCTCAGTCAAAACCTATTCACCCAATGAGGACGGTGGTGAACAGGTCTTGGGATTCCACCTCCCCGGGGAACTGATCGGATTGGATGCCATCCAGGACAACAACCATAACTGCTCCGCAATCGCCCTCGAAACCACAGCGGTCTGTGAGATCCCCTTCTCTCAACTGGAATCTTTGAGCTCCATCATGCCCAGCCTGCAACACCAGATGTACCGACTGCTCAGTCGCGAGATCGGCCAGGAGACAGAGATGCTCACTCTACTGGGCAAAAAGAGCGCCGAGGAGCGGCTCGCCACCTTTCTACTCAGCTTTTCCGAACGTTTCAAACAGCGCGGATTCTCAGCCAGTGATTTCTTTCTCAGCATGTCGCGCCACGAAATCGGCAACTACCTGGGGCTCGCGGTAGAAACCGTCAGCCGCTTGTTCACCCGCTTCCAGGACGCGCAGCTGCTGCATGTCGAGAGAAAGCACGTTCAATTACTGGATATTCCCCGGCTTTATGAAATCGTTCAGGGTACGGACAGGACAAAATCGAGTCAGTCACGAATCTAGGGCTTGTCAGCCAATAGGCCCTGCCAGGACTTTTTTCGTCCGGCAAGGAAAGTGGGCGTGGGTAAATGATAACGCCGCGAGACGGAACAACGGCTCGAACCCTTCGGGTTGCGCCCCGAAGGAAGTGCCCTTGGGGTACGCCTGATAAAGCACCCATTTGATGAGTGCTTGCAGGCCCTAGTGTTTCTTTAACCAGATACAGGCCTCACCCATGGCTTTCAGTTGCTGCTCATGGGCCGCGAGTTCCTGCTGATCAGCGTGAACCACCTTCAGCTTTGGCCTGTTCGAAGGCAGACGCTGAATGCTATCGACAGCATCATCACCGAACTCATCGTTGGCAACTCCGTCCAAAATCAGCGAAGCCTGCCCTCCGGTCATCATCAGGTAGACGTCGGCCAGAATCTCGGCATCCAGGAGCGCTCCATGCAATTCCCTGTGTGAATTATCGATATCGTATCGCTTACAGAGCGCATCGAGGCTGTTTCTTTGACCCGGGTGCATCTTTTTCGCCATCACCAGGGTATCAGTAACCGCGCACAAACTATCGATTCGCGCAGCACTCTCCATGAGGTGAAATTCATGGTCGAGAAAACCGACATCGAATGGGGCGTTGTGAATGATCAGCTCCGCTCCACTCACGTAGTCGATGAAATCATGAGCAACATCCACGAATTTCGGTTTGTCCTGGAGAAATTCGTTGGTGATGCCATGCACCTCTACGGCAGCGGCATCGATCTCCCTTTCCGGTTGCAGATATTGATGGAAGTTATTCCCGGTCAACCGACGATCAACCATCTCCACACAGCCGATTTCGATGATTTTGTGGCCATGCTCCGGTTCCAATCCTGTGGTTTCCGTATCCAGTACGATCTGTCGCATCAGTTCAGTAAGTATCCCCCGGCAAAGCCGGGGGCTTTAGTTGTGAACCGCTCGAAGCGGTCTGTAAAACGGAGCCTATTGGCTCCTTGAGCCCCTCAAAGGGGCTGTTACATCAACTGTAACTGATCAATCCTACGGTCTTCCGCTTCCTGCTGCCGTATATACTCCCGAATCACCTGCTCATCCCTGCCTACCGTCGAGGTAAAATATCCCCTGGCCCAGAAATGATGGCCAACATAGTTCCTTTTCCGACCCAGGTAGGTACGGGCTATGTGGATCGCACTTTTACCTTTGATAAACCCAACTACCTGCGATACCGCATATTTTGGTGGTATCGATATCATCATATGAACATGATCAGCCATAACATGCCCTTCCTCTATCAAACTCTCTTTCTGCCTCGCCAGCCGATGAAATACCTCTCCAAGCTCCTGCCTGATCTGCCCAAAAAGCGTCTTCCTCCGGTACTTCGGGATAAACACAATATGGTACTTACACTCCCATCTCGTGTGGCTTAAACTTTCTACTTGTCTCATGGTTTCTCCTTAGCGTGTTGCTTGGCGGCTCACGCTTTGGGGTTACTATGAGACTACTGTTTCTGTCAAACTGTTGATGCCTCCCCAGCAGAGCTGGGGTGTCTCCATTTTTGTCTAGGGCCTGTCGATACTAATCCGATCGGCTCTGCTGGGACTATTTTTTTGCCCAGCAAGGCAGAATGAGTGATGTGTAGTCATTCTACATGAGCGAATGATAACGCCGCTGGGCGGAAAAATAGCCCCAGCCCTGCGGGTTACGCCCCGAAGGAAGTGCCCTTGGGGTGCGCCTGAAAAAGCGCCACTCGGCGTTGCTCGTCGTTCATTTGGAACCACCAAACTTCTCTCCTCGCGCCCCGAAGGAAGTGCCCTTGGGGTGCGCCTTGATTGGCGCTTTTTCAAACGCAACAGAGCCGACCGGATTAGTGTCGTCAGGCCCTAGGACCTGACGACCGGCCCTAACTCATCGATACCGCGGTTAGCCAATTCATCCGCCAGTTCATTCTCGGCATGGCCCGAGTGGCCTTTGACCCAGGCCCACTCCACCTGATGATTGTTGACTTCGGTATCCAACACCTGCCACAGGTCGGCATTCTTGACCGGTCTTTTCGCTGCCGTTCTCCAGCCATTCCGTTTCCAATTGTAAATCCACTGGGTGATGCCGTTTTTCACGTATTGGGAATCCGTGGTCACTTTCACTCGACTCCTTTTCGTCAGACTCTGCAGGCCACGGATGACCGCCATCAGTTCCATACGGTTGTTGGTGGTCTCATGTTCACCGCCGAAAAGCTGTTTTTCATGTCGGCCGTAGCGTAAGACCACCCCCCAACCACCGGGACCGGGATTCCCACGACAGGCGCCATCGCTATATAGTTCTACAACCTGAGTCATTCTATTCTCCTCATCGTCGGTTCTGCGGCAGTCGGCAAGACCCGCTTTTTCACCCGCCATTTCGACCGCAGTGGAGTCATCGTGACCTCCCGCTTGACCGCGAGTATAACATAGACGCCACCAAACAGTGGATAGATCCTTTCACCCAATCGTTCCATAAAGACCAGTCTTTGCATGATCGGCGAGTTGGAGACCGGGGGACGGAAATGAAGATAGACCACCTCTTCCAATTCAAAGCCGAGCAATGAGAACCAATCCTGGATCCGCTTTCCACTGAAGAAGTGTCCACACCAGGGAATCGTGGCGGACCTGAGACGCAGCAGACGCCACAATCCCCATTGACTCCAGGGATTGAAACCACAGAGCAATACCTTGCCCTCGGGGATCAATACCCGTTCAACCTCACGCAACACCTGATGGGGATCGACCGTAAAATCGAGGGTGTGTGGCAATACCATCCCGTCTACACTGTCACTGGCTAGAGGCAGGTGATGGCTGTCGGCTTGCAGATCGATGCCTGTACAATCATCACCGCCACCCATGACCACCCGGTTCCGCGCCGGGCTCATCCTCAGAAAATCCTGGTTCCTGCAGGGAAGCCCGAGCTGAACCACATGATAGCCGAACAGCGTGGCAATCCTGGGGTCCAGGCATTCCGCCTCCTGCTCGGCCAACAGCTTGCCCAAGTCACTCTCGAACCATGTTTGTAGCTGTTTCTGACGACAAGATCCCAAATTCAACAGCTTATTTTCTCTCATATATCAAGGTATCGACTTTACCACCGACATAACTGTCAGGTAATCTGTGCAGTTCAGTACGCCTCATACGAGGCCTCAGGTCATCAGGCGGTATGCCCGAGTGACAGAACCACGGGATACCACGCAATTTGGAGTACCGGCCATGAAAATGATACGCGGCTCTGAAACTATTTTCCTCCCATTATAGAGTATGTCAACAACAAGCCTTAAAAGATCGATGCCGTTATTCAAGTCTTCTCTGCGTATCATGAATCTATTCGCCACCTGCCTACTTGCTGCCTGCCAAAGCCTGCCCAATGGGGAGGCAACGAGCGCATTACAGCAGGTCCCCCTCTCCCCGGCTGCTACGCAAGTATTGCAAACCCACCCGAGTGCGGATGAGAGCACCATGACTGCCGATGAGCTGCCGGAAATCGCCGATGAGCTGCAGGCCGTCGTCACGGAATTGACGCTAGCAGAAAAACCTGCCGATCTATGGAGCCGGATGTTGGATGGTTATCGATTGACCTTTCCCCATAATCCCCGCATCGACCGTGAATTGAACTGGTACAAAAATCATCCGGGTTACATTCAACGCATTCAGGAGCGTTCACAACCCTATCTCCATTTCATATTGCAGGAGATCGAGAAAAGGGACATCCCCAGTGAAATTGCCTTGCTTCCCGCCGTCGAGAGCGCCTATCGGCCGTTTGCCTATTCACCGGGACGCGCTGCCGGTATGTGGCAGTTTATCCCATCCACCGGTCGGTATTACGGCTTGAAACAGAACTGGTGGTATGACGGTCGGCGTGACGTGGTGGCTTCAACCCATGCGGCACTGGACTATCTGCAGTTGCTCAGCCGCCAGTTCAACAATGACTGGGAACTGGCGCTTGCCGCCTATAACTCGGGGGCCGGAACGGTACGCAGTGCGATTCGACGCAATCAAAAGCGTGGCAAGCCAACCGATTACTGGTCACTGAAATTACCTGATGAGACCAGCGCCTATGTGCCCCGCCTGCTGGCATTGGCCGAGATATTCAGGAACCCACAGCGCTACAAAGCTACGCTGTTACCGATTGCTGATAAACCCTATTTCACCACTGTCGACATCCAGTCTCAGCTCGATCTTGCCCTGGCGGCAGAGATGGCGGATCTCTCCATTCAGGATCTCTATCTCCTCAACCCTGGCCTGAACCGATGGGCCACCGACCCAGACGGCCCCCACAGACTCAGCCTGCCGCTGAACAAGGTTGAGACTTTTCTGCAAAAACTCGAGACGCTCCCCGCCGAAGATCGATTGACATGGAAACGCTACATGATCAAGCAGGGGGATGCACTGAGTGTCATCGCCAGTAAACATGGTACGACCACTAAGGTATTGAGGCAGATCAACAAACTCAAAAGCAACAAGATCCGTGCTGGAAAGCACCTGTTGATCCCTGTCTCCAGCAAGGGCCTCAACCAATACACCTTCAGCGCCGAGCAGCGCAAGGCGGCAATCCAAAACAGATCCCGTAATGGCCACAAACAACACTATACAGTCAAACCGGGCGATAGCCTGTGGAAGATAGCCAGGGTCCATTCGGTAAGTCATCGTCAACTCGCAGCCTGGAACGGAATGGCCCCGGGTGATCCCCTCAAGCCGGGGCAAAAACTGGTCATCTGGGTAAAAAAGGCCCCCGCTTCAGACCTCTCTCTTCTGAACCTACAGCCATCGGGCACACAGAGCAGGCTGCACTATAGAGTCAGACGCGGTGACTCACTCTCCCGTATCGCTCAGCGCTTCAAGGTTTCTGTTGCCGATCTCAAGCGATGGAACACGCTTGGCAACAAATATCTTCAACCTGGTCAACGACTTAAACTCTATGTGGATGTCACTGAACAGACCCTCTGAGGCAACACGGTTGTGCGGCCGGAAAGGAAGTGCCAGATATGTTTCACACTTGATCTGCATCAATAAAAGCGCCTAATTTATTGACAGCAGCTTGGCGCTGTCAGAGTATCGTTTTGCCAAGCAGTATTTACGAGATGTCTCCAATGAGTGAAGAGTGCCATTTAAGAGATGGGGTCGAGTTAAACCTTGTCGATGTGGAAAAGATCGCCCTTGGGCTGAAATCACTGGCAACCTATTCCATGCTTGCCTATGAACATGATGACGATCCGGAAGAGCTGGATGAGATCGTGCAGGAAGGGCTGGATGCTATTGATCGCCTGTTTACCTGCTGATTCAGTCTCAACCTTTTAACCGTTTTCATCCACCACCTGAACAAGGCCGTTGCGCACTTATAGCGGCCCAGCTGCAGGTAGTGTTCGATATCGAGACTCCCATCTCCGCGTCGCTTCGGTTCCGCCTTGGACTCCCGATTCATATCAACTGCCTCATCTGTTGACGCGACTGCTGGGTACGTCCCGCATATCCCCAGGCATCCGCGGCCACTTCATGAATGACCACATAGCTCGCCTCGGCGAGCGGACCCACTCGATCATTCATCATTTGATGGATCGCATCGATCATGCCGGCCTTCTCTTCAGCCGTATTCGTACCGGCGGTAATGGTGATATCCACCTGGGCTGCGCGCAGATGATCGCTGAGCGCTTCCCCTCCAATCGCCCAATTCGCAGATGGCAGCGACTGCACCATAACCGCTGTTACAGATGGGCGCTTACCCATGATCTCCTCAATCAGGCGAGTCGTCATTCGCTGTAAATCCTGTTGTTGCAACTGGGGCAGCTGCCTGCCTGAAAGTGCGATTGCGATAACTGGCATTGGTTACTCCGAAATATGTAGTGGCGACATGATCAGACTAGCAACAGAATATTTATTAATAAAATGACTATTTTTTAACCAATACATTTGCAATACTTATATATTATGCCAGTGAATCTTGAAATCGATCTGTTGAGAAGCCTGGTTGCCATTGCTGATCATGGCGGCTTTTCTCAAGCTGCGAAGCGTTTACATCGCACACAGTCAGCAATCAGTCTGCAGATGAAACGCCTTGAAGAATCGAGTGGCACTGCATTGTTTCTGAAATCCGGCCGCCGACGTATTCTTACCGAGTCGGGAGAACTGCTGCTTAACTATGCACGACGTATCCTGGATGTAAATGACGAGGCTGTGTCCGTACTGCGGCCAGACCCGTTGCAAGGGCACCTGCGATTGGGAGTCGCACAGGATTTCGCCGACCGGGGCCTGGCGGCCATCCTGGCGCATTTCACCCGCAGCCATCCGGCCGTACGCCTCGATGTTCAGATAGATACCAGTTCACGTCTGGTGGCGGCGATCCATGCTGAGCAACTCGATATGGCCGTTGCATTTCAAAGTCCCGGCGATGGCGGTGAATGTCTGGGGCTTTTTCCGTTACAGTGGATAGTGCCCAAAGCTTTCATCCGACAACCCTCCCAAATCTTGCCGCTGGTGTTGTTTGCGAACCCATGTCTGTTCCGCTCTCGGGTAGTCAGCGCACTGGACCAAGCCGGAATCCCCTGGCGGGTTGCCTACACCAGCCCCAGCCTGCCAGGAATTCTCGCCGCTGTAGAGGCCGGTCTGGGAGTTACCGCGAGACTTGCCGGAAAGGGTTTCGGGAATTCACAATTGCCGGCGCTCAAGCCTGTGGAGTTGGTCCTCTTTCGCAATCCGCTCCACAACAGTCATGCACTCAACGCACTTGATAATATCATCCGCGACTATATAGGGACCGAAGGGATAGGGGCATAATCGCTGTCGTCAGTTCCGTTTCGGATCCGTGTAACAACCAAGACTTCAATCCTTCAACCATTCAATTCTATCCGGTGTTAAGGCTCTCTGTTATTACACCGATCCACGGCTGATCGGCTCAGCCGATTCGGCAACGCTGCCAAGCGAACACGAATCGTCCCGTCAATTGGTTTGTTGCCGACTTATCTCTCCCGCGCCTCTCCGGAATAGAGGAGAATGTTCGAAACGTTAGCCGGGAAACGCCACTACATGATCCACCGCCAGACGCACGCCTATCCTTTCGCCGACCGCATGATCGTGATGACTCTGTACCAGACAGAGCAACTCTGTGCCGTCATCCAGGGAGAGCGTATAGAGATACTCAGCGCCTTGAAAAACCTTACCAACGATCTTCAGCTTAAAGTCACTCTCGTCATCATGAATGATATCGTCGGGACGCAGCAACAGCTCAACTGAATCCCCCGCCTGATGTTGCTGCTTGAAATCGGCGGACATGGTGCCGAGTGCCGATTCGATACGACCACCCGCCAATACCCGTCCCGGGATCATAGCGCCCTGTCCGACAAACTCCGCCACGAATCGATCCGCCGGCTTGTGGTAGATGTGGTAGCCGCTGTCCCATTGACGTAAACGTCCGCTACCCAATACACCGATGATGTCAGCCAACGCGAATGCTTCCAATTGATCGTGGGTCACGAGGATCGCTGTCACACCCTCCCTTTTCAATATTGCCCGAACCTCTCCCGCCAACTGTTCCCTCAGCTCCACATCGAGACCAGAAAAGGGTTCGTCGAGCAGCAGTATCTCCGGTCTTGGCGCCATGGCCCGGATCAATGCAATCCGTTGTTGTTGCCCACCGGAAAGCTGATGGGGATATTTATCCTCCAGGCCGCTGAGACCGACCAACACCAACAACTCGCCAACTCGTTGCCGTTGTGACTTTCCACTGATCCCACGCAGTCCAAAGGCGACATTCTCCCCAACGGTAAGGTGGGGATAGAGGGCAAAATCCTGAAATACCATGCCGATCCGGCGCTTCTCGGGGGCAAGTGTGTGCCCCGGACGCGAGACCTGGCGCCCACGCAGCAGAATCTCTCCCTGGACCAGGGGTTCGAATCCCGCAATGGCTCGCAGCAGGCTAGTTTTGCCGCAGCCACTCGGCCCAAGCAGGCAACCTATTACACCGCTCTGCAGTTCAAAGCTGACATTGTCCACCACGACCTGGCGGCCATATCGTACGCTGGCGTGTCTGACTTCAAGCTGATTTGGCATGGCGGGACCGGGTTATGGTACGACTCAACAGTATCACCGGGAGAATACCCATGACAACAATCGTCAATGCCGCATATGAGGCATCCGCCAACCGTTCGTCAGAGGCCAATTCATAGGCCCTGACCGCCAGGGTATTGTAATTGAAGGGGCGCAATATCAGGGTGGCGGGCAGCTCTTTCAAGACATCCACAAACACCAGCAACAGGGCCGTCAGCAGACTCCCTTTCAACATCGGCATATGCACCCTGCGCACAATCTCCCCGGAACCGGTACCCAGTGAACGAGCCACTTCGTCCATGGTCGGCCGGATCTTGCCCAATCCCGCTTCAACCGTTTGCAGGGATACCGCCAGAAAGCGTACCAGGTAAGCGAACACCAAGGCGATCAAGGTACCGCTCAGCAGCAGTCCGGTTGACCAGCCGAACCGTTCTCTAGCCCAGCTATCGAGCAGATTGTCAAAGGAGGCAAAAGGTATCATGACACCGATGGCGATAACCGTACCCGGTATGGCATAGCCCATTCCCGCCAGCCTCACCGCAAACAGGGTCGACCAGCTCTTCTGTTGCCGTTTCCCGTAACCCAGCAACAGCGCCAACATAAGCGCCAGCAGCGAAGCGGTACCCGCCAACACGACTGTATGGCTGATCAGGTTCAAAAAACGGCTGTCGAGACTCCCCTCTGCGGTGGTCAATGCCCACCACAAAAGCTGCCCTGCAGGCAGGACGAACCCGAACAACAGCGCCCCTGAACAGATCAGGAAGGCCATCACCGATTGCCTGGCATTCAACTCGAAGCGGGTCAATGCCTGATGGCGTTGACTGGTATGGTGATAGCGTGCCTGTTTGCGGGAAATTTTTTCCAGCATGATCAAGGCGAACACCACCAGCAACAACATGGCGGAGAGTTGAGCCGCTGCGGCCGCATTGTTCAGGCCATACCAGGTACGGAATATACCCGTGGTGAAGGTCGAGACGCCAAAATACTGCACCGTACCGTAGTCGGCCAGGGTCTCCATCAGAGCCAGTGAGAGACCCGCCACGATTGCCGGTCTGGCCAAAGGCAGGGCGACCGTAAAGAAAGTCCGCCAGGGACCGTTACCCAGGGTACGGCTGACATCCAGCACACAGATCGATTGCCCCAGAAAGGCGGCTCTCGATAACAGATAGACATAAGGATAGAGCACCAGTGCGAGCATCAATGCCGCACCTTCGATGGAACGGATCTCAGGGAACCAGTAGTCGCCGTAACCCCAGCCGGTCCACTCCCGGATCATCGTCTGCACAGGTCCGGCAAAATCGAACAGACCGGTATAGGTATAGGCAATGATGTAGGCGGGTATCGCCATCGGCAGCAGCAATGCCCATTCGAACACCGATCTCCCGGGAAACTGGCACATACTGGTGAGCCAGGCCGTACTGACACCCAACAACAACACACCGATAGCCACACCAACCATCAACAACAGGGAGTTGATGTCATAGTCCCGTAAAACCGTCTCAGCCAGATGGCGCCAGACCTCACCGGCAGGTTCAAACAGATGGCTGAGTACAACGATCACAGGCACCGCCAGCAAAAACGCTAGCGAGAGTACCGCCACACTCCACCCATTCAGCCTGATGGAGAGGTAGGGCCAGGGAAACCGGTTGGCCGCGGGCCGCACGTCAGATCACTTCCATCCCGCCCGATCCATCATTCGCAGCGCATCAGGATTGAGCAGACCCAGCTGAGCCAGGTTGAGCCGGTCCATCTTGAAATCGCCCCATCCTTTGAGGAGTTGGTTCGCGTCCACATCTTTTCGAACCGGATATTCCCCATTCGCCTCGGCATACCAGGCCTGAGAGTCGCGATTGACAAGGAATTCCAGCAGCCTTATTGCATTTTTCCTGTTTTTGGCCGCTTTGGTCAGGGCCGCCCCACTCACATTCACATGCGCACCCCGACCCTGCTGATTCGGCCAGAAGACTGCCAGTTTCGCCGCGGCATCGCGTTGCGCCTTGTCCTTGGAGGTCAGCATGCCGGCAAGGTAGTAGGTATTCGCAATGACGATATCACACAGGCCGGCGGCGGCAGCCTTGATTTGATCCCGGTCCCCTCCCTTGGGTGGTCGCGCGAACTGTTTGACGAAGGCTTTGGCCCAGGTCTCCGTTGCTTCCGCACCATTGGCGGCGATCATCGAAGCCACCAGGGATTGATTGTAGATATTGCCTGACGAGCGGATACAGATTCTGTCATCCCATTCAGGGTCTACCAGTGCTTCATAAGTCGATAGTCTCGACGGATCCACCTTTCCCTTGACATACAGGATGGGGCGAGCCCGCAATGAGAGGCCGTACCAGTGGCCGTCCGGATCGCGAAAACTCTCCGGCACCAGGCCCCGAAGGACCCCAGATTCCACCGCCTGGGTGACCCCCGCCGCTTTTGCCCGATGCAGTCGACCCGCATCGGTGGTGATCAGCATGTCGGCGGGCGTGTTGCGCCCTTCGCTCTGCAGTCGCTGCAGGAGAGCATCGGCCTTACCGGTGACCAGATTGACCTTGATGCCGGTCTCTTCGCTGAATCGATCGAGCAGCGGTTTGATCAGATTCTCTTTTCTTGCCGAGTAAAGATTGACGACTTCATCCGCCAGACTCAACGAAGGCACTATAAAGGCCAGCATTAGACTCAACAATATGGATTTTGATACAGGTGACAAAATGACCTCCTTATGAGATCTTCAATAATTGATAACATGGCATATATTAATGATAACGATTATTATTTAGATTAGCAAAATATAATGGCTCAAAGCAACCGGGAGAGAATTCTGATTGATTCAGATAGTTGATGGGCGGCATGGAGTGGCGCTTGCTCACGCCCGATTCGCCGGGACTGGGGCTATTTTTTCCGCCCAACGGCGTTATCATTTGATCATTAACTTTGCAGGACGAAAAAAAGTCCCCGCAGAGCCTATTGGATACGTGTTAGCGGGCCCTAATGAAACAGCGACAAAAGAGAACCGGCGTAACCCTTGTCCTCACCGGCGAAGGCAAGGGCAAATCATCCAGCGCCTTCGGCACCGCATTCAGGGCGGCGGGATGGAATATGCAGGTACTTGTGATTCAGTTCATCAAGGGAAAATGGAAGACGGGCGAACAACAGGCTGCCGCCCGATTTGAGAATATCGAGTGGCATGCCCTGGGTGACGGATTCACCTGGGATACCGATGATCCCGAGCAGGACCGCCGCACCAGCCAGGAGATCTGGCAACTCTGCCAGCAGAAGATTCGCACCCAACATTATGATTTAGTGGTACTGGATGAGATCAACTACGTCTGCCAGTACGGCTGGATCAGCGGGCAGGAGATTGCAGCCTTCATCCAACAGGAGAAGCCGCCCTGGATGCACCTGATCCTAACCGGACGAGGCGCATCCAAAGAGGTCATCGACATCGCAGATACAGTGACAGAGATGAGATTGGTCAAACACGCCTTTGAGCAGGGCATTCATGCCGAACAGGGGATTGAGTTCTAGGGCCTGTTAACACCAATCCGATAGGTTCTGTCTGATTATTTACCGTCCAGCAACCGACCGATACCGCCGAGTACGGAACCCTCTCCCTGATCACCGCCGCCCGATGAAGGCGCGTTCGCCAGGATCCGGTCGGCCATGCGCGAGAACGGGAGACTCTGCAACCAGACGGTACCCTCCCCTTTCAGGGTCGCCAGGAACATACCCTCGCCACCGAACACCATGGACTTGAGGTTGCCGGCGCGCTGGATGTCGTAATCGATGCCCCCGGTGAATCCGACCAGGCAACCGGTATCCACCCGCAATGTCTCCCCGGAAAGGCGCTTTTCAATGACCGTACCGCCGGCCTGGATGAAGGCCATGCCGTCCCCCTCCAGGGCCTGCAGGATAAAACCCTCCCCACCGAACAGTCCCACGCCAAGGCGGCGATTGAATGCGATATCGACCTTGGTGCCGAGGGCCGCACAGAGAAAGGCGTCTTTCTGGCAGGTCACCTTTTCACCCAGTCGCTGCATATCCAGGGGGACGATATTGCCTGGATAGGGGGCGGCAAATGAGACCCTTTTTTTACCGTTACCCCGATTCGTGAAATGTGTGGTAAAGATCGACTCGCCGGTAAAGACCCGCTTGCCCGCAGAAAAGAGCTTTCCCATCAAACCCTCTTCTGCATTGGAACCGTCACCCATCTTGGTCTCGAAATCGATCCCCTCCTCCATATAGGTCATGGCGCCCGCTTCGGCGATCACCGTCTCGCCGGGATCCAGCTCAACTTCAACCAGCTGCATCTCGGATCCGAGGATCTCATAGTCCACTTCGTGGCAACGCATCGATAGCACTCCTTTTTCAAACCAATTGATAGTGTGATTGTCTCTCGGGATTTTTGACTGAAGCCGTGAAAAATATCAACCACAATGATTAATTATATTATTGTTTTCTGATATACCGCGCCGCTTTTTTCCCATTAACATGCGAGGTAATCCATGTTTCAAATCACCTGCCCAGGGAAACAGTGTGTTAAAAACGATGTTCTCTCTGGCCTGACGGTTGCATTGGCATTGGTGCCTGAAGCGGTCGCTTTTGCCTTTGTTGCAGGCGTGGCGCCATTGGTAGGTCTGTATGCCTCCTTCATGATGGGCATCATAACCGCCGTCATCGGCGGCAGACCGGGGATGATATCCGGCGCCACCGGCGCGATGGCGGTCGTGATGGTGGCCCTGGTGGCCGAACACGGTATAGAGTACCTTTTCGCAGCTGTCCTGCTGGCGGGGCTCTTGCAGATAAGCGCAGGCCTGCTGCGCCTGGGTAAATTTATCCGCCTGGTGCCCCACCCTGTGATGCTGGGATTCGTCAACGGGCTGGCTATCGTCATCTTCATCGCTCAGCTGAAACAGTTCCAGGTTGCCGATGAAAGCGGCGTCATGGTTTGGCTCAGCGGCACACCTTTGTGGATCATGCTGGGATTGGTTGCGCTCACTATGGCGATTATCCACTTCCTACCGAAACTCACCTCCACTGTTCCGGCTTCATTGGCGGCCATTGTTGCAGTGACCCTGACCGTGATTTTTCTTGATCTGGATACACGCTCAGTTCAGGACGTGCTGCGTGATCTATCGGGAGATCCGACCGCGACCATTGCGGGCGGACTACCCAGTTTTCATATTCCGCTGGTCCCCCTCTCTTTTAAAACCGTTCAGATCATCCTGCCCTATGCCGTCATTCTTGCCGGCGTCGGTTTGATTGAATCACTGCTGACCATGAGTCTGATCGATGAGCTGACAGAAACCCGTGGACGGGGAAATAAAGAGTGTATCGGCCAGGGCGTCGGCAATACCGTGAATGGCCTGTTCGGCGGCATGGGTGGTTGCGCAATGATCGGTCAAAGCCTGATCAATATCAATTCGGGCGGACGCGGCCGTCTGTCTGGAATCTCAGCTGCGCTGTTTCTGCTCACCTTTATCCTGTTCGGTGCAAGCTTGATAGAGATGATTCCCGTAGCTGCACTGGTCGGCGTGATGTTCATCGTGGTGCTGGGCACCTTTGAATGGGCCAGCTTTCGTCTGCTTGGCCGCATTCCCCTGGCAGACACCTTTGTGGGAATACTGGTTGCGGTGATAACAGTTCTGACTGATCTGGCGATTGCAGTCATTGTCGGGGTGATTGTCTCCGCCCTGGTGTTTGCATGGGAGCATGCCAAACAGATGCATGCTGATACTCACATCGACAAATACGGCATCAAATACTACTACCTTCGCGGTCCACTATTTTTTGGTTCGGTGCGGACCTTTGCCGATCTGTTTGATCCAAAGAACGACCCGCAGGAAGTGATCGTCGATTTTGCCAATGCCCGCGTTTACGATCACTCGGGTTTGGAGGCCATTGACAACCTGGCTGAACGTTATATGCGCAGACAAAGGACGCTGCATATCCGCCATTTGAACCAGGAATGTCAAAACCTTCTGGTAAAAGCCGGTGATTTGGTGGAGGTCAATATGATGGAAGACCCCGCCTACCGCGTTGCGGACGACAGGGTAGCGTGATTTACGGCGGTCGAGATCAGCCGTCTTGACCCCGGACAGGACGCACATGTATTTTTGACATTCTGCTTTTCTCACAATGGAAGAGGTGAAATGTCAGGCGTCAGCTGGATTGACTCAGCCATCCCTACCGACCAGCCCTGTATCGTTTGCGGCAACAGACTGGGCAACGCAGTCATCCTCACCGCATCACACTGGCATTCCGATTATGACCAGCTGGAGGTTGCAAGGTGCAGTCAATGCCAAAGCGCATTCACGCTAAACGCAAACGAGGTGATCGTTCCCTACCCTTCGGCCGAAACAGTACTGCAAGATCCGAATTTCATCTATCTTATCCATCATTACCTGGAATTGGTTTCCGGCTTGGATTGGAAACTCCCCCTCCTCGAGCGGCTTCCCTTCAGTCGTTTCAAATCCGTTCTGGAGATTGGCTGTAACGTTGGCGCCACCCTCGATTATTGCCGTACAGCTTGGGGTGTTGATGTACTTGGCCTCGAACCTTCCGCCTATGGGGTCAAGGGTGGAGAATTGTTGAATCTGCCGATTGTCAACGCCTATACCCATGATGCAGAAGCACTCCGCAACAGGAAATTCAGTTTCATCTATGCAACCGAGGTGCTGGAACATGTTTCAGATCCGCTCGCATTCCTCAAGGAGTTGCGCACCTATCTGGAACCGGATGGCATCCTGCTCATAACAACCCCCTGCTCCTCGGCGCTGCACAAAGATACCTTGCCCGGTGAGCTCTACGCAGTACTGTCACCCGGGTCACACTACTTTCTGCTCTCCCAGAAGCAACTAAAGCGGCTTGCAAAACAGGCCGGTTTCAAACATGCAGATGTAAAGCTGCTCTATCAGACAAACATTGCCTACCTATCCGACAGGTCGATCGAATTCGATGCCGACCCCGTTGTTGATTCCCGGCTTGCGCACTATCATGCAAGGAAAATAGCTGAGCGAGCCAATCTCGACAATCGTGTCTATCTCGGGCATTTGATCAATTACTACACCTCCGCCGTCAATAGCGAAATCCCATTCGATAATCCGAGCATTGCGAAGCAAATCGAGGATCAGCTTTCCCGTCAATTCGAAATCACCCTCGATACGCCTTTAGATTTGGCACAGCGCGTGATTCAGACAGAGTCGATTTTCGACTTCGGTCAAACAGTCCCCTATTCACTGCCTTCCTATCTCTACAAACGGGCCGAATTTCTCAACAGCGTGGGAGCAACAACTGAACATTGCTACGAGCTGGCGGCAATAATTGCGGCCAAGGGTTTGCAAATCGACTTCAAGAATCTGTTTCTGTATAACCAGATCCTGCGGCTGTCGCTACAGCAGATTGATACGCTCCATAATAGTTCTCCGGAAACAAACCCTGTCAGCCGCCAGTTGCGAAACATGACCGAATCCATAACCACGACTATACCTGAACTGAATCAAGCACCACTTAGCCCCAATATTTCACGCATTAAAAAGGCAAAATCCTGATACTTCGATATAATTCAGTTGCTTACACTGTAATCGAAAGGATTTTGCCTGTGACAAACTGTACCCAGACTGCCTTTGATTTTCCAGCCCTAAAACGCCGTAAGGTTCAAGCCAAGTTTTCCGGTGGCGATATCACCTCGGACGGCGGCGTGTTGCTGCTGCGTGAGATCGACAGGCGTCTGGGATTGCTCGAGGCGGTTGATGCGGTCATCCCCGACCCGCGAGATCCCCGCTATATTGAACACAGCCAGTTGAGCCTGTTGCGCCAGCGAGTCTATGGGCTCTGCCTGGGTTATGAAGATCTGAACGACCATCAGACACTACGCACCGACCCGGCCCTACAGAGCTCGATCGAACGCGAGGAGGTACTGGGCAGCCAGTCGACACTTTGTCGGCTGGAGAACCGGGTCGATCGCCGGGTTGCCGTTGATGTCCACAACCTACTGCTCGAGCAGTTCATTGCCTCATATGATGCACCACCCGATGAGCTGATCCTGGATTTCGACGCCACGGATGATCCGGTGCATGGCCGCCAGGAAGGCCGCTTCTTTCACGGCTACTACGATCACTACTGCTTCCTGCCCCTGTATGTCTTTTGTGGCGATCAACTGCTGGTGAGTTATCTGCGGCCCAGCCGGATCGATGCGCCCAAGCATGCCTGGGCGATTCTGGCGCTGTTGGTCAAACGCCTGCGCCGGGCTTGGCCTGAAGTGCGTATCATCTTTCGGGGCGATAGCGGCTTTTGCCGTCACCACATGCTCAGCTGGTGCGAGCGCAACGCTGTGGGCTATATCGTGGGCATCGCCAAGAATGACGCCTTGCTGCGGTGTATCCGTGAGCCCATGCAGTGGGTTGAGGAACTGGCGAAGCGAACCGGCATGAAGATGCGGGAATTCTTTCAGTTTCACTATGCCGCCAGCACCTGGAAGACGCGTCGCAAGGTGATCGCCAAACTGGAGGTCACCGACAAGGGGCCAAATCCACGCTTCATCGTCACCAACCTGGCCGGCGACAAACAGCGCCTTTACGATGACCTCTACTGCGCCCGTGGTGACATGGAGAACCGAATCAAGGAGCAGCAACTGGGGCTGTTCGCCGATCGCACCAGCGCGCATTACTGGTGGGCCAATCAGTTTCGTCTACTGCTGTCCAGTCTGGCCTATGTGCTGATGGAGGCCATCCGGCGCCTCGCGCTGAAGGGCACGGAACTGGCGCGTGCACAGATGACCACGATCCGGCTCAAACTGTTCAAGATCGGGGCGGTCATCATTCGCAACACGCGACGGATCCGCTTCCTGCTCTCCAGCACCTATCCCTATCAGGCGCTGTTTTTCCAGGTGGCGGCACGACTCAAGCCGGGATAGCCCGGCAGAGTGCTGCCCCGGCACGTTGATCAACAATGGGGGTAAGGGGGAGTCTGCCCGGAGGGTGGAAAATCAGGGCTTGATAGAGGTTTGGTTCCCAGTGAGGGCAAACCATCCAAGCTTGGCCATATCACCGGCTAAATTTAAAAACGGATGAAACATGCGGGTTAGCTTACTCGCTAGATTTAAACGGAAAGTGAGAACGCTGCGCAACAGATGGCGGCCAAGTTGAAATAATGTGATCGGTGATTACCGCCAGGGTAGAGCCTTGACTTCCGAGCGGCCCGGACAAAATGGGGACAAGGGAGTGTCGGAGAGGGCATAAATTAAAATAGATCGCTTAAGTTTGTAAAAACTGGTGACATTTCATCATCGAGTGGCAGTTGAACACTGCAATTTCACTGGATGATGCTTAAAATCTACCCGGATATATGCAGAATAGGATAGGATTAGCGAAATCAAAAAGTGGCATTAAGCCCTCTATCTACGTAGAGAACGCACTAAACTATCCGAAACAAGCATTTAGGAATCCAACACCAATGGTGTGACCCTACGATCGAGACAGGATATATCGACATCATCTCCGCCAAAGCTGCAGCCACGCTGCCCCTATCACACCACTATGGGATAAATCGCTCAGAGGATCGCAAACCATGACAACATCAATCGTGCTACTGGTTATTATTCTGGCTGTCATCGGTTTCGGCGTAGGCATGTACAACAAGCTTATCGCCGGACGTAACCGTTACCAAAACGCATTTGCTCAAATCGATGTTCAACTTACACGTCGCCACGATCTGATCCCCAATCTGGTGGAGACCGCCAAGGGTTACATGAAACACGAGAGAGAGACCCTGGAAGCTGTGATTGAGGCGCGCAATCGAGCGGTCAGCGGTCTACAGCAAGCGGCGAAAGACCCATCCAATCCGGAAACAATGAAACAACTTGGCGAAGCGGAACAGGGCCTCAGCGGCGCACTTGGCCGCCTGTTCGCCTTGGCGGAAGCCTATCCGGACCTTAAAGCCAATGAAAACATGATGCAGCTCTCCGAAGAGCTTGTCAGCACCGAAAACAAGGTGTCATTTGCCCGCCAGGCTTATAACGATTCAGTCATGCAATACAACATAGACCGTGAATCATTTCCCAGTAACCTGATAGCAAGCTGGTTCCGTTTCCTGCCTGCCACCCTGCTCGAGATTGAAGACGAGGTGAAACGCGAAGTACCGAAGGTCTCATTCAACTAATTCGCATCAGTGAATTTTTTCGAGCATCAGGATGAAGCGAAACGCAACACCCAACGCCTGGTGTTGCTGTTTTTACTTGCAGTTGTAGTGATCATCCTCGCCATCGATACGGTATTGCTCATACTGTTCGGCACTCTACTCAGTGATACGGCGGAATCCCCTCAAACCCTGAGCGGCTTTCTCACTGAAAACAGCTCAATCCTGTTATTTGGTACCGGAGGAACAGGCGCTGCAATCGGGCTGGCCAGTCTCTTCCGTAGCGCCAGCCTGAAGGATGGCGGCGCTGCTGTGGCGCGTCAAATGGGAGGGGTGCCGGTAGAAGCCGATCCACAAGACCCGCTACGCCAACGCCTGCGCAACGTGGTGGAAGAGATCGCCATCGCCTCCGGCGTGCCGGTGCCCGAGATCTACATCATGGAGCGGGAATCCGGCATCAATGCCTTTGCCGCCGGTTATTCACCCAGTGACGCGGCGGTGGCGGTAACCCGGGGCACCCTCGAAAACTTGAACCGCGAGGAGCTGCAAGGCGTCATCGCCCACGAATTCAGTCATATATTCAATGGTGACATACGCCTTAACATACGGCTTATCGGCGCCCTGTTCGGCATCATGATCCTGGCGATTGCCGGCCGGCGCATCCTCTCAGGCGCTCGCTTCTCCTCAAGTTCAAAAAACAATAACGCTGGCGCGATAATCCTGTTTGCCGCCGCGCTCACCGCCATCGGTTATATCGGCCTGTTCTTCGCCCGCTGGATCAAGGCTGCCGTCTCCCGTCAGCGGGAATACCTGGCCGACGCCTCGGCAGTGCAGTTTACCCGCAACCCGCAAGGTATCGCCGGCGCATTGAAAAAGATTGCCGTGCACACCCAGGGCGCCTCATTAAACAGCGACGGCGAGGAGATATCGCATATGCTGTTCGGACAGGGAATGCACGCCACCCTGTTTGCCACCCATCCTCCCGTCATCGAACGCATCCAACGCATCGAACCGAGCTTTCGGGAACAGGAGCTGGGGGAAATTGCCAAACGCCTGCTGCAACGCTCACGTAGAGAAGCGGAACAGGAGGTTGCCGCAACCCAGGCCACCGCGAAACGCGCCCCCTTCGATCCGCGTACGATCATCGAGGGAATAGGCCGGCCCGGTTGGGAGCAGATCATGGCTGCAGCGGCGCTGGCGGCCAGCATGCCCGAGAGTATGCTCTCGGCAGCCCGTTCCACCGAGTGGGCGCCGGAGCTGCTACTCTGCCTGCTCCTCGATAATGAAGCATCAATACGTGATCAACAGCTGTTCACCATCGCCAGTAACCTGGGAGCAGAGAGCGAGGCCCAGGTACGATTCCTGATGACCTCCGCCATGCCGATCCGACCTGAGCAGCGTCTCCCCCTGCTCGAGATCGCGTTTCCCGCCCTGAAACGGCGCCCGATCGATTTTATCCACCGCATGCTCGACACCGTTACAGAGATCGTACATCTCGATGGCAGGATAGAGGTATTTGAGTTTCTGCTTGCAAAGGTGATCAGTCTCTATCTGACGGATGCGTTCAATCCCGCCCAAAGCCACACCGGTGGTAACCAAACCCTGGCCGATCAAGCCCAGTCAGTTAGGGATGTGATCGCCATCCTCGCCGATCATGGCCATAAAAAGAGTGAGCTGATACATCGCAGCTATGAAAACGGCATCAACAGTACTGGACTGGAACAACTACCCATGCAGCGACCGACCGATTGGGTAAAAACACTGGATATGGCGCTGGATAAACTCGACGACCTCAAGAACAAGGAGAAGGAGCGGCTGATCACCGCATTGATGGAAACCATCCTTACCGACACCCAGATCGCCACTGTAGAGCTGGAACTGCTGAGAGCGATCGGGTCAGCCCTGCATGTCCCGCTCCCCTTACTGAGCGATCGCTCTGTGTCGCGCGTGCTCTGAATAACCTCACTCGAATACATTCCCCGACCGAAACAGGCCCTAGGGCCTGTTAACACTAACCCGCATGTTTCATCCGTTTTTAAATTTAGCCGGTGATATGGCCAAGCTTGGATGGTTTGCCCTCACTGGGAACCAAACCTCTATCAAGCCCTGATTTTCCACCCTCCGGGCAGACTCCCCCTTACCCCCATTGTTGATCAACGTGCCGGGGCAGCACTCTGCCGGGCTATCCCGGCTTGAGTCGTGCCGCCACCTGGAAAAACAGCGCCTGATAGGGATAGGTGCTGGAGAGCAGGAAGCGGATCCGTCGCGTGTTGCGAATGATGACCGCCCCGATCTTGAACAGTTTGAGCCGGATCGTGGTCATCTGTGCACGCGCCAGTTCCGTGCCCTTCAGCGCGAGGCGCCGGATGGCCTCCATCAGCACATAGGCCAGACTGGACAGCAGTAGACGAAACTGATTGGCCCACCAGTAATGCGCGCTGGTGCGATCGGCGAACAGCCCCAGTTGCTGCTCCTTGATTCGGTTCTCCATGTCACCACGGGCGCAGTAGAGGTCATCGTAAAGGCGCTGTTTGTCGCCGGCCAGGTTGGTGACGATGAAGCGTGGATTTGGCCCCTTGTCGGTGACCTCCAGTTTGGCGATCACCTTGCGACGCGTCTTCCAGGTGCTGGCGGCATAGTGAAACTGAAAGAATTCCCGCATCTTCATGACGGTTCGCTTCGCCAGTTCCTCAACCCACTGCATGGGCTCACGGATACACCGCAGCAAGGCGTCATTCTTGGCGATGCCCACGATATAGCCCACAGCGTTGCGCTCGCACCAGCTGAGCATGTGGTGACGGCAAAAGCCGCTATCGCCCCGAAAGATGATACGCACTTCAGGCCAAGCCCGGCGCAGGCGTTTGACCAACAGCGCCAGAATCGCCCAGGCATGCTTGGGCGCATCGATCCGGCTGGGCCGCAGATAACTCACCAGCAGTTGATCGCCACAAAAGACATACAGGGGCAGGAAGCAGTAGTGATCGTAGTAGCCGTGAAAGAAGCGGCCTTCCTGGCGGCCATGCACCGGATCATCCGTGGCGTCGAAATCCAGGATCAGCTCATCGGGTGGTGCATCATATGAGGCAATGAACTGCTCGAGCAGTAGGTTGTGGACATCAACGGCAACCCGGCGATCGACCCGGTTCTCCAGCCGACAAAGTGTCGACTGGCTGCCCAGTACCTCCTCGCGTTCGATCGAGCTCTGTAGGGCCGGGTCGGTGCGTAGTGTCTGATGGTCGTTCAGATCTTCATAACCCAGGCAGAGCCCATAGACTCGCTGGCGCAACAGGCTCAACTGGCTGTGTTCAATATAGCGGGGATCTCGCGGGTCGGGGATGACCGCATCAACCGCCTCGAGCAATCCCAGACGCCTGTCGATCTCACGCAGCAGCAACACGCCGCCGTCCGAGGTGATATCGCCACCGGAAAACTCGGCTTGAACCTTACGGCGTTTTAGGGCTGGAAAATCAAAGGCAGTCTGGGTACAGTTTGTCACAGGCAAAATCCTTTCGATTACAGTGTAAGCAACTGAATTATATCGAAGTATCAGGATTTTGCCTTTTTAATGCGTGAAATATTGGGGCTAATCCAATACGCCCTGTTGTGCCTGAAAAAGTGCCAATCAAGGCGCACCCCAAGGGCACTTCCTTCGGGGCGCGAGGAGAGAGGTTTGGTTATTCCAAATGAGCGACGAGCAACGCCGAGTGGCGCTTTTTCAGGCGCAACCCGAAGGGCTGGGGCTGTTTTTGCACCCAGCGGCGTTATCATTCGCTCATGTAGAATAACTACACCACGCTCATTCTGCCTTGCTGGGCACAAAAACAGCCCCAGCAGGGTGTATTGGATTAGTGTTAACAGGCCCTAAGACGAATTGCAGGATTTTCGTCATTCCGGCGCAGGCCGGAATCCAGGAAAAACGTCACCATCAAGCATTCTGGATCCCGGCCTACGCCGATGACGGTGATTCTTGGTTTAAGTAAGCGCTATTCTTCCCAGGCCGCGCTTATTAACCCGGCGGCCAAATAGGTTACTTTTTCTGTTTCAGCAGGTCAGCCAAGTCACCGAAAGGCTGATAGGTACTGGCACGGTTAGCAGCTGTCTCGGCAGAGGAGTAACCGGCACCAGCTTCGAGATGACGGGAATGTTCATTATCATGACAATAGATACACAGCAATTCCCAATTGCTACCATCCGGGGGGTTGTTGTCGTGATCATGATCTCGATGATGTACCGTCAGCTCCCGGAGATTTTCCCGGGTAAACTCCCTCGCACAGCGGCCACAAACCCATGGATAGAGCTTCAGCGCCTGCTCCCGATAACCCTTCTCCCGCTGTTCCCTGTCACGACGGGCCTGGGCGACGATCCGGTCCAGTTTCTCATTTGACCGCTTCGACGACATATTCAACCTCTGATTGACGGAAGCATTAGGGATATGGCGTACGAGTGACGCCATTCAATGGTAAATATAGTCGTTTTCCCTGATCCTTACCCGCGCCCGGACTCAACCGGACCGACATACCTTGGCCAAGATCGCCCCCAATGCGGCATCATGGCTGACGGTTGCATCCCACGCTGATAACATCGATTGCCATGAGACACTAATCAGTAGAGTATCCCACTGTGAAAAACTCACTTCTACTCCGATTCGGAACGGTTATCACCATCCTCTTCATCCTGGCGGTCTCTGGCATGGTGAGTTCGATGATCATCGCTGAAACCGCCGAAGGTTACGCCGCAGCCATCAATCAGGCCGGCACATTGCGCATGCAATCCTATCGCATCGCCAGCAGCCTGGTGCATAGAACGAAGTTCCATGACGAATTTGCCGCCAGCCGGACCAGGGACCTGGTCACTGAATATAACCAACGCCTGTTCAGTCACCGTATCCACGATGTACTGACAAAGGGACCCCACAAAAAGGTCACCGAAAGCTATGAAAAAGTCGAATCCCAATGGCGGGAGCTGATGTTGCCCAATCTGGAAGATTATCTGAAATTGAGCGCATCCACTTCCCTATCGAACAATGAAAGGCGCCAACTCGACATCAGTCAGCGTAACTATCTGTCATTGGCGGACAACTTCGTCGACGATATCCACAGATTTGTCGAGGCCCTCGAAATCGATGCCGAAGAGATAAACCAACAACTCAGAATCATCCAGATCATACTGCTGACCCTGACGTTTCTGGTTGCACTGATCAGCCTCTATCTGACCAAGACACGGGTACTCCATCCGCTGCGTGATCTGCTAGCCTGCGCCAATGCGGCACGACACGGCGACTTTTCCATACGCAGCCGCCATCTCAGTGATGATGAACTGGGTCAACTGGGTCAGGCGTTTAATGTAATGGCCGAGGATCTTTCCGTGATCTATGCGGATCTTGAAAACCGGGTACGAAAAAAGACTCATGACCTGGAACAGAGCAATCGCACCCTGGAACTGCTCTATTCCGCGACCAAGCGGTTGAGCGACTCCACGTTGAGCGAAGATGTGCTGATCGCGGTGATACACGATATCGAGGCGTTACTGGGTGTGAATAACGGCACAATCTGTCTCGGTCAGCCCGGTGATCAACATGCCTATCGATATGCCTCCACGAGGGACACCGATATCCTTTCAAAGGAAAAACCGGACAGTCAGTGTGCGATCTGCCTCGGTGAAGGCAGATCGCACACCTTCAAAATCGCCAAATCAGATACCCATGCGCCGGTTAATGTCTTTTCCACACCAATCAGGGACAAGACCCAGCAATACGGCGTGTTGCTGGTGGAATTTCCCCTAACCACGCAGCTGGAGGAGTGGCAGGAGCGCCTGCTGGAGACTGTTGCCAGCCATATTGCCCTGGCAATCAACGTCGCACAGCAAGTGACCCAGAGTCGAAAGCTCTCATTAATGGAGGAACGCAGTGTCATTGCAAGAGAGCTGCATGACTCCATCGCCCAATCTCTCTCCTACCTGAAGATCCAGGTAGCCAAGTTGGAAAAATCGATAAACGATGAGCGTGACAAAAAGGATATTTTGTTGGTTAGCGCTGCCTTGCGTTCTGCGCTCAACGGCGCCTATCGACAATTGCGGGAACTGTTGACCACCTTCAGACTCAGGGTCACCGACGCCGACCTGGGCAAACTGATCAGGGAGACGGTCGAGGAGTTTGAAAACAGATCAGGAATTGTTATTGAATACACCAACCATATCGGAAATTGTCAATTCACCCCCAATGCGGAGATACACATCATACAGATCATCCGCGAGGCGCTCTCGAACGTCATTCGCCACGCCAATGCAAGACGGGCCAGGGTGGTGCTGGAGTGCAATCAGACGGGACGGGTCAATGTCAGCATCGAGGATGACGGCATCGGAATCAATGACGAAAGTGATATGATGCAACATTATGGACTGCCTATCATGAAAGAGCGTGCTGAGTGGTTGGGCGGAACATTGACCATCAACGAACCGGCAGGTGGCGGCACCCGGATAGAACTCAATTTCAATATTACGGACGCCTCCAACAGTGAATCCAAGAAGATGTTGATCGAGCAGTTAAAACATGGCTGAGCAGCAAACCTACACCGTACTCACTATCGACGATCATCCTCTGTTCAGGAAGGGTGTATCCGATCTGATCGATATGGATGATACCCTGGAGCTGGTGGGTGAGGCCGCCAACGGACCGGACGGACTGGTCGTGGCGAAACAGTTCAATCCGGACCTGATCCTGCTGGATATCAACATGAAGGGCATGAACGGACTCGAAACCCTGAAGGCGATCAGGGAACAGGAGATCGATTCCAGGGTGCTTATGCTCACCGTGTCCGATAATGAAGAGGATGTACTGACCGCCTTACGCCTGGGTGCGGACGGCTATCTGCTGAAGGATATGGAACCCGAGGATATCCTGAAATCGATCCGTAAGGCGGTGAAAGGCTCCCTGGTGATCAGCGAACACCTGACTCAATTACTGGCTAAAGCACTGAGGGAGGATGACAAACTCAAAGTAAAGGATCCCATCACCTCGCTGACCGCCAGGGAGAAAGAGATTTTGCAATGCATAGCCCAGGGCCAGAGCAACAAGCAGATAGCAAATGTCCTCAATATCTCGGAAGGAACGGTCAAGGTACATGTCAAGCACCTGCTCAAGAAGCTCAATCTGCACTCCCGAACCGAAGCGGCCGTGTGGGCATTGAAAGAGGGAATCACCGCTGGCCGTTAATCAATTCAACCGCCTCAAACCGATCCGTTCAAGTCACTATTTTCGTGCAGCAACCCGATTCTCTACCTCATACGACATACCACCTACCCAAATAGTAGTACCAGAGACTACCAAGAAATTGGTAACTGCTTGATTTTATTAATAAATTCTTAATCTTTCCTGATTACCCCTAAACCTCAGCCATTCTCAAGAGGCGATATGGCATAGGTGGAGTGCGAAGAGCGGCAAAAAGCAATCGTTCAATCATGGCGGGTAAATCGAAACGGCGGTTAAACCGATATTCGAACTCAGCAAGATAACGCGACACATGTTTATCTCGAATCGCATGAAAAGTACCCAACAGACTGTTTTTGACATTACCCAACATCGTGTTTACCCATTTGAAGCACGAATACTGGACACTTTGGCGCCCACCACCCGTCACCATGGGGTTATGATGGCAATCAGCGGTTGTCACGCCACTAAAGCACCAAAGCCCATCGGTAAAGACTTCGCTGCCAGGCATCAAGCAGGAGCGGGCGTAGCGGGCGATTTCACGTTTGCGGAAGCCCCTTACACGACGCAGTTGAATTTTCATAGGCCTGCCGTCCCGCGTCGTCTCAACAGCAGCTACGAAAGGGATTTTGTTGCGCGACCCACGACCACGCTTACCGGCTTGCTCGCCTCCGAGATAAGCATCATCCAATTCGATGCGACCGGCCAGTTTTTTTCCACGCTCACGTTCCATCATCACCTGCATCAACTTATGCTTGAGTCGCCAGGCCGTATTGTAGTTCACCCCGATTTCGCGGGAAAGTTGCAGCGCCGAGATACTTTTCTTGCGTTGGGTCAACAGATAGATCGCAAGAAACCACGTTCTCAGCGGCAGCTTGGTGCCATGGAAGATGCTGCCGGCGGTCAGGGAAGTCTGATGATGGCACTTGTGACATTGATATATCTGACGCTTTTTGAGTTCACAGCCTGTTGTGTTGCCGCACTCAGGGCAGACATAGCCCGAATATTTCACAAATAAAGAGGGTAAAACCCGTGTAGTTCAATAGAATTCAGTTACTTAGGCTGAAATTGAACGAGGTTTTGCCTGTGACAGAATGTACCCAAGGTCGTTTTGCTTTTCCAGCGGTAAAACGCCGCCAGGTTGAAGCGGATTTTTCCGGTGGTGATATCAGCAGTGATGGCGGCGTGTTGTTGCTACGACAAGCGGACCGACGGCTGGGATTGCTTGAAGCCGTCAATGACACTCTCGCTGATCCACGCGATGGCCGCTATGTGCAACATGATCAGATTTCTCTACTACGCCAGCGGGTCTATGCCCTGTGCCAGGGCTATGAAGACCTCAACGATCACGACAGTCTGCGACAAGATTTGGCCTTTCAGACGGCCGTGGAACAGGATCAGGCACTGGGCAGTTCACCCACGCTCTGTCGCTTGGAGAATCGGTCAGATCGGGCAACCGCTGTCGCGATCCATCAGGTCCTGATCGAGCAGTTCATCGCCTCGTTTGCCGAGCCACCCGAGGAGTTGATCCTGGACTTCGACGCCACCGATGACCGGGTTCACGGCCTGCAGGAAGGCCGCTTCTTCCACGGTTACTACGATAACTACTGCTTTCTCCCGTTGTACGTGTTTTGCGGCGAACAACTGCTGGTCAGCTATTTGCGCCCGAGCAAGATCGACGGGGCGAAACATGCGTGGGCGATCCTCGCCCTGCTGGTCAAACGCTTGCGTCAGGCGTGGCCGGCGGTGCGGATCATCCTGAGAGCCGACTCGGGCTTCTGTCGTCACCGCATGCTGCGCTGGTGTGAACGCCATGGCATTGGCTACATCGTAGGCCTGGCGCGCAACCACCGCCTGCAACGGATGATCGAGGAAGACTTCACTGCAGTCGAGCAATGCTTCAAGGCCAACGGACAGAAGCAACGCGTCTTCCTTGGCCTGCGCTACGGTGCACGCAGCTGGCGCCGTCGACGCGCGGTGATCGCCAAGCTGGAGGTGAGTGAGCGAGGGCGTAATCCCCGATTTGTCGTCACCAACCTCAACGGCGATGCCCAAACCCTTTACGACGACGTCTATTGTGCGCGGGGCGAGATGGAAAACCGCATCAAGGAACAACAGCTGGGGCTGTTTGCTGATCGCACCAGTGCACATCATTGGTGGACCAATCAGTTTCGCTTGCTGCTGTCGAGCCTGGCCTATGTGTTGATGGAAGCGATTCGCCGCTTGGCCTTACAGGGTACAGAACTGGCCAAGACCCAGGTCGGCACGCTGCGGCTTAAACTACTCAAAGTGGGTGCGGTGGTGATACGCAATACCCGGCGTGTCCGCTTCCTACTCTCCAGTGTCTTTCCTTACCAGGCATTGTTCTTCAGTGTGGCCGAACGGCTGGAGCCAGGATAGCACGCGATGAGTGCTGCCCCGGCACGTTGATAAATAACGGGGTAAGGGGAAGCTGTGCCTGTCAGCCAGAAATCGGGGCGTTTGGAGCCGGTATCATCCTGTTTCTCGTCCCGGCCTTCTCCTCGTGCCAGTATCGGCAAATGGATGAAATATCCGGGATAGCCCGTCGGCCAGCGCAAATCATACAATGCCTGTCGACACTGATCCTCGGTCCCATATTGTTCCAGAAAATCGTGCAAACCAAGGCCTTTTTGAAATTGAATGGTATTTCTCGGCATGATGAAATCCTCTTTTATTCAGTAGGTTCCATTATGCTTGCACCACAGGCTCAATAGCTGAGCCTCAGGGGTAATCAGGTAATCTTTTCCATTCAATCCTTGATCCGTGTCAAAGCGGTCGCACCCCTCTGGTGAAACACTTTAGGCTCATTGAGAAATTGTCACTTAATGCGGTGAGCCATCGCCGATTCGAATACCTCGATTGAGGCATGATTGTGGATATATCCATAGACAGAGTTCAGTTCCTCCGTGGCGACGTCAGCGGTCGCCGCAGAGGCATACATCCACCCTGGTCGATTGGGGATTCCAGCTTCCTGGAACTCTGCAACCGTTGCGATGAGTGCCTCAAGGCATGCCCGCCCGGAATTATCATAAACGGGTCAGGCGGCTTCCCTGTGATTGACTTCACTCGGGGTCATTGCACATTTTGCGGCGACTGCGTAAAGGCGTGCCAACCCAAGGCTTTGGAATTCCCCGACGATCTATCCACTCCACCCTGGTTGCTTGAGATCGAAATCGAACAGTCGTGCCTCTCCCTCAATGGCGTTGTCTGCAGAAGCTGCGGCGACATCTGCGAGGAACGTGCAATTCGGTTTCAGCTTCAAACGGGTGGCCGCTCACAGCCGCAACCCGATCTCTCAATCTGTACCGGCTGCGGGGCCTGCGTCGCAGTTTGTCCGAATAAATCAATAACAATTACCCCTATTTCAAATGACCACGCGGTATCAACAAAAGTCCGTGAGGAGATGCTCAATCCATGAATATATGCAGCTTGATCATCCATACCAAACCGACCCAGGGAGCCGAGGTGTGCCAGCGCCTGCAAGGGTTCCAGGGAGTCGAGGTCCATGGAGGAACCGAGGATGACAAATTGATTGTCACTATTGAGGACGAGGGTGAGTCGATGTCACCCGTGTCTGACACCATGAATGCCCTTCGTGACGTGAAAGGCGTCGTGAACACTGTTTTGATTTATCACTATGGCGGTGAAGAGTCGATGGAGGAAATGAACCGTGAAATTAACTAGAAGAGATTTTATTAAGAGTAATGCAGTGGCCGCAGCAGCCTCCGTGGCTGGTGTTACCCTGCCGGTCAGCCAAACCGTTGCTGCCGATGCGGACGACGGCATTCGTTGGGACAAGGCTGCCTGCCGCTACTGCGGTACCGGCTGCAGCGTACTGATGGGTGTCAAAGACGGCAAGGTCGTGGCCAGCCAGGGCGATCCTGACGCACCGGTCAACAAGGGCCTCAACTGCATCAAGGGCTACTTTCTGCCGAAGATCCTCTATGGCGAGGATCGACTGACCAAACCGCTGTTGCGCAAAACCAACGGCAAATATGACAAGAACGGCAAATTCGAAGCCGTTTCCTGGGAAGAGGCCTTCAAGACGATGGCCGAGAAATGGGTCGCTGCCCGTAAAGCCAAAGGACCTAAGGGCATTGGCATGTTCGGTTCCGGTCAATGGACCGTGTGGGAAGGTTATGCGGCCTCCAAACTGCTGAAGGCGGGCTTCCGCTCCAACAGCCTTGAACCCAACGCCCGCCACTGCATGGCATCCGCGGTGGGCGCCTTCATGCGCGCCTTCGGCATCGACGAGCCGATGGGTTGTTACGACGACCTGGAACACGCCGATGTCTTCGTGCTGTGGGGCGCCAACATGGCGGAGATGCATCCGGTTCTGTGGTCCCGTCTCACCGACACCCGCTTGACCAAGCCCGGCTGCGAAGTCCACGTGCTCTCCACTTACGAGCACCGCTGCTACGAGCTGGCGGACAACGGCATGGTGTTCGAGCCTCAGACCGATCTGGCGATCCTCAACTACATCGCCAACTACATCATCCAGAACAAGGCCTATAATAAGGAGTTCATCGACAAGCATGTCAACTTCACCAAGACCCCGACCGATATCGGTTACGGTCTGCGCGACAACGATCCCCGCGAGAAGGCCGCCAAGAACCGCGCCAAGGGCGCACTGACCAAGATCAGCTTCGAAGAGTACGCCAAGTCGGTCGAGCCCTACACCCTGGAGTACACCTCCAAGCTCTCCAAGGTGCCGGAAGAGAACCTGCTGCGACTGGCCAAGGCTTATGCCGATCCCAACAAGAAGGTCGCCTCCTACTGGACCATGGGCTTCAACCAGCATACCCGCGGCGTCTGGGTCAACGGTCTCTGCTACAACGTCCATCTGCTGATGGGCAAGATCGCCGAACCCGGCAACAGCCCCTTCTCCCTCACCGGTCAGCCCTCAGCCTGCGGCACCGCTCGCGAGGTCGGCACATTCACTCACAGACTGCCCGCCGATCTGGTGACCAAGAATGACGGCCACTGCAAGTTCGCAGAGAAGACCTGGAAACTGCCGGCAGGCACCATTCCCAGGGCCGACGGCAAGAGCGACGGCGCCGATCAGACCGACATCAGCGGCAAGCCCATGGGAGCGACCCTGATCCACGCGGTCGCCATGCATCGCGCCCTCAACGACGGCAAGATGAATACCTTCTGGGTCATGTGCAACAACAACATGCAGGCCGCGGCCAACATGAATGACGAGAGTTATCCCGGTTGGCGCAACCCGAGCAACTTCGTCACCGTCTCCGACCCCTATCCCACGGTATCGGCACAGGCCGCAGACCTGATTCTGCCCACCGCCATGTGGATCGAGAAGGAAGGCGCCTACGGTAATGCCGAGCGGCGTACCCAGTTCTGGCGTCAGCAGGTTGCCGCACCGGGCGAGGCCAAGTCCGACGTCTGGCAGATCATGGAGTTCTCCAAGTATGTCAAGGTGAAGGATGTCTGGCCCGAGGATCTGATCGCCAAGATGCCCGAATACGCCGACAAAACCCTGTTCGAAGTGCTCTACGCCAACGGCCAGGTCGACAAATTCCCGGCGCAACAGGTCACCGACAGCCGCGGCAACAAGTACGGCAACGACGAGTCGGCAGACTTCGGTTTCTATGTACAGAAAGGCCTGTTCGAAGAGTACCGCCTCTTCAACTCCGTCGAGGGTATCCCGAAGAAGGGTCACGAGATGGCCGACTTCGATACCTACCACAAGGTCCGCGGTCTGCGCTGGCCGGTGATCGACGGCAAGGAGACCCTATGGCGTTTCCGTGAAGGCTACGATCCCCATGTGGCCAAGGGTGATGGGGTCAAGTTCTACGGCAAGCTGGACGGCAAGGCCAACATCATCACCGCGCCCTATGAGCCGGCCGCCGAGCCGCCGGATAAAGAGTACGATCTGTGGCTCTGCACCGGCCGTGTATTGGAGCACTGGCACTCCGGTTCGATGACCCGTCGCGTTCCCGAACTTTATCGTGCGGTGCCTGACGCGGTGGTCTACATGCACCCGAAAGACGCCAAGAAACGTCGGCTGCGTAACGGTGCGCTGGCCAAGCTCACCACCCGTCGTGGCGAGATCGTGTGCAAGGTCGACACCAAGGGTCGCAACAAGTGTCCCGAGGGTTTGATCTTCGTGCCCTGGTTCGATGCCGGACGCCTGGTCAACAAACTGACCCTCGACCAGACCGATCCGCTCTCGAAAGAGACGGACTACAAGAAGTGCGGTGTCAAGGTGACGCGCGCATAGCTTGTACGGTGCCGGTCCGGGCAACCGGACCGGCGATTAACTGAAAACGGAAGCACTGAATCGCAGTATCACATCAGTCATGTCAGAAACAGAGAGAAAAAACGAGATCAACCGCCGGCAGTTTCTGGGCAACATGCTCAAAACCGCCTGCGGTGTAGGATTGGTCGGACTGGGACTGGGCGCCTATTCGAAACGGGCCTCTACCATGCCGGCCAACTACATTCGCCCCCCCGGCGCCTTGCCGGAGGAGGATTTTCTCGGCGCCTGCATTCGCTGCGGCCTCTGTGTGCGCGATTGTCCCTACGACATTCTGTTTCTGGGTGAGGTCGGTGACGAAGTCGCCACGGGAACGCCCTATTTCATCGCCCGTAGCGGGCCGTGTGAGATGTGCGAGGACATTCCCTGTGTGGTGGCCTGTCCCACCAACGCCCTCGACCATGACCTGAAAGATATCGAAGATTCGCGTATGGGCCTGGCTGTGCTCATCGACCAGGAGAACTGCATTGCGTTCCACGGACTGCGTTGCGAAGTCTGTTTCAACGTCTGTCCGATCCGCAATCGCGCCATCACCCTGGACATGCAGCACAACACCCGTTCCGGCAAACATGCCCTGTTCATTCCCGTGGTCCACTCCGAAGCCTGTACCGGCTGCGGACTCTGTGAACGCGCATGCATTCTGGAAGAGGCGGCCATCAAGGTCTTTCCCATGCACCTGGCGAAGGGTGAATTGGGCAAGCACTACCGTTTGGGCTGGAAGGAGAAAGAGAAAGCGGGCAAGTCACTGGTCACGCCCGACACCGAGCATCGTTACAACCTGCCCGAAGGGGTGCGTTACGACCTGCAGGGCGAAGGCTTGATCATTGAAGGCGAGGCCGAGGAGACACCCTTCTCCTCCAATCCTCTGGATACACTCAATAGCGGTTTCATGGACAAGTAGCATGTTAGACATGAAGACATTGGGTGACGACGCCATTGCCGAAAAAGGCTGGTTCAAGGCCCACAAGTTCCTGATCCTGAGGCGACTCAGTCAACTCGGGATTCTGGCGCTGTTCCTGACCGGTCCCTGGCTCGGCATCTGGATCGTGAAGGGCAACCTGGCCTCAAACCTGACCCTGGACGTGCTGCCGCTGACAGACCCCTATGTGTTGCTGCAAGCCAGTCTGTCGGGGGTGGTTCCGGAGACCGCCGCCATTATCGGCGTGGTCATCGTGCTAGTCTTCTACTTCCTGGTGGGAGGCCGGGTCTACTGCTCCTGGGTCTGCCCGGTCAACATGGTCACCGACCTGGCCGCCTGGTTGCGGCGCAAGCTGGGGATCAGAACCACCTCGCAGCTCTCACGTTCCACCCGCTACTGGATGTTGGCGCTGACGTTGATCCTGCCGCTGGTGGTGACCGGGGGCATCATCTGGGAACTGGTCAATCCGGTCTCCATGATGTTCCGCGGCATCGTCTTCGGCATGGATGCGGCCTGGGTGATGGTCCTGGGGGTCTTCCTGTTCGATCTGATCGTGGCGAAGGACGGCTGGTGCGGGCACATCTGCCCGGTGGGCGCCTTCTACAACCTGGTCGGCAGTAAGAGCCTGTTGCGGGTGAACGCCGCTCAGCGGCAGGCCTGCAACGATTGCATGGAGTGCTATGTGATCTGTCCGGAACCGCAGGTGATCAAGCCGGCGCTGAAGGAGGAGAAGAAGGGTCTGAGCCCGATAATCCTCTCTTCCGACTGCACCAACTGCGGGCGCTGTATCGATATCTGTGCAAAAGATGTTTTCAGTTATGGCGGTCGTCACGCCAAAAATATCGACGAGTACAAGCGAGAGGATGAAATCAATCGTGGTGTCCGGGCCTGACCGGTACATCAAACCAATTCTGTTTTGAGAGTGATGATGGAGAAAGGTATGAAAAAGATCGCACTTCTAACCATTGCGGCAATTACTGCCATGTTCCTGTCTACTGCGCTGCTGGCTGATGTTCAATCACTGCGTGGTGACAATCTGGATACCATGGCGAAAAAACCCGCCAACCTGAAGATAGTCAATGTCAAAGGCGGCATCGAACGCAGCTTCAAACTACAACCTCCCATGGTTCCCCATGAGGTGGACAAATATGAAATCAACCTGAAAAACAACGGCTGTATGAAGTGTCATAGTGAAGAGACCTATGAAAAAGAGAAGGCACCGAAAGTAGGTGACAGCCACTATGAAGACCGCGACGGCAAGGTATTGAAAAGCGTTTCCAGCCGTCGTTATTTCTGTAACCAGTGCCACGCTCCACAAGTGGGTGCGGATCCCCTGGTTCAAAACAACTTCCAAGGCGCCAAATAGTGTTCGGTCCGGTCTCCTCTCAACCAGGAGACCGGATCTCACTGGGCAGTACTCGATTTAAACTGGTGTAACAATGAGTGAATCAAAGAAAAAAGGTGGTCTGTTCCTGATTGCTGTCGGTATCGTTGCCGGTGTCATATTGTGGGGCGGGTTCAATACCGCAATGGAAATGACCAATACCGAAACCTTCTGTATTTCATGTCCTGAAATGGATGAGACGGTCTACCAGGAACTGCAGGAGACGATCCATTTCACCAACAGGACCGGTGTACGTGCGACCTGCCCCGATTGCCACGTCCCCAAAGAGTGGGTGCATAAGTTCGTACGTAAGATTCAGGCGACCAATGAGCTCTACCATAAAATGCTGGGGACCATCGATACACCTGAGAAGTTCGAGGCCAAGCGTCTGGAGCTGGCCCAAAACGTCTAGCGTTCGATGAAGAAGACCGATTCACGGGAGTGCCGCAACTGTCACAAGTTTATCTCCATGGATCTGGAAAGGCAGGCGCCCCGTAGTTCCGAACAGCACGACCCGCACTATTGGGACGCAGTGGATGGAAAAGAACCGCAAAAAACCTGTATCGATTGCCATAAGGGCGTTGCCCATGCATTACCCGAAGGGTTCGACCCCAACGCCGAGTATTGATAGGGATATGCTGGTGTTTCTTGCTGCGTTCAATTAAAAACCTTGTGAAATTAAGTGGTTAAGTAATAGTTGGATGTTCCGTCAGCCGCCCAGGTTATGTATGCAGTGTTTGAGAAGCTGGAGCGGCATAATCAGCGACTGAGGGAAAACAGTTGACCTTTTCCCGATCTCGTTGAATGATTAGTTTGACTGATAGGTCTATAATGACAAAAAATGATTATGTGAGAGGCGGCCATGCTAAGTGACACGTTCGGCAGACGGATCGAGTACCTGCGCCTATCCGTTACGGATCGCTGTGATTTTCGCTGTTTTTATTGCCTTCCCAGGAGCCATAGAGCGTTCGAGACACCCGATGATTGGCTTACCACCGATGAAATAGAACGGCTCATCGCTCAATTTGCCGCGCTTGGCGTCAAACACGTCAGACTCACCGGAGGCGAGCCTCTCGTCCGCAAGGAGCTGGAGGATATTGCCCGCCGTATCGCCGCCCTTCAAGGTATCGAGGAGCTGTCCCTCAGCACCAATGCATCCCGCCTCAGCCAGTTCGCCGGACCATTGAGCGATGCGGGCGTGACACGGCTCAATATCAGTCTCGATTCACTCAACGAGAAAAAATTTAAAACGATCACCGGCAGCCGGTTGCAACCGGTTTTGGAAGGTATAGCCAGTGCACAGGCGGTTGGATTGACTCCGATAAAACTGAACATGGTCATCATGCGCGGCATCAACGACGATGAAGTCGAGCGCATGATCGAGTACTGCATGGAACGGGGCCTCACCCTGCGCTTTATCGAAACCATGCCGGTCGGTCAGGGCGGACTGTCCGCCTCTGAGCATTACATGCCGCTATCCGAGATCGAGGCACGGCTTAAAAAACGCTATAAACTACAACCCGCGGCAATGCGCGGAAGCGGTCCGGCTCGCTATTTCCAGATCGATGACTCCGATCTCGTAATCGGGTTCATCACCCCGCAATCACAACACTTCTGTGCAACCTGCAATCGTGTGCGGGTCTCCGTGAGCGGCGATCTCCACCTCTGCCTTGGACAGGAAGATAAGCTGGCACTGCGTCCCCTGATGCGCGAGGGTGCAACGGATGCAGAGATACAGGCGGCGATTCACTCCGCCATTGCACGCAAGCCGGAACGACATCATTTCGGCGAAACGCCGACCGCGATCATTCGCCCGATGTCGGCCCTTGGCGGCTGAATAAGCATCAGCCCACGGGCTTATACAGGGCGCCTTTCTTTTTACCGGCAGGTAGTCTCAGTACATCTATACCGATTTGGTGGGGTGTATAGAGCGTGGTACGTATCAACCACCCACCTCCCGGTATACGGGCCTGTTCCGTCATGCTTCTGATGTGCGTGGTATCGTCGTATTGATCTTCGATGACTTCGTATTCCAGTTTCATACTACCCCCTATTCTTTCATTAGAGTGAAGCAGGTGGTAACAAATGGGAGACGTTCCTACGCGTCCCCGCACCGGTAAGCATAGGCCATTTTCAAGGGAGTTTGCCGAAGGGCTGGGGCTGTTTTCGCCCCCAGCGGCGCTATCATTCGCTCATGCAGAATGACTGCACCACGCTCATTCTGCCTTGCTGGGCACAGAAACAGCCCCGGCAGGGCGTATTGGATCAGTGTTAACAGGCGCTAGACTGCCACTCAGGGTCATTTGAGGAAACGGTATCTCCCATCCGTTTTCAGTACAGGCATCCACACACCAACGTTGAATGGCACGGCGCAGGCGATTGTAGAGATCCCCGAGTTCACCGCTGAAATCGGCAATCACGGTGATATCGAGTGAAGAGCTGTTGGCCTGAGAAAATTCAACACTCAAATTAAGCAGATGTTCAGTATAACCCTCCTGCTCCAGTCGCAGCTGAATCGTGTTCCGCAGGATTTCCGGGATGGTTTCCGTACTTTTCTCCTGAAGTGCATAACTGACGCCAACCACCTCTTTAATACGGAAGTTTGTCGCCAGGTTGCGTGGTGATGCGGCAAGGAAATCAATGGTTTGGTAGGTCAGTTGTGCACCGCCCCGTTCCACCAGCCGCACCAGTTCCGGGGAAATTCCGGCCACTCGACCCCTGACTCCATCACTGAGAATCACCCAGTCGCCCTTTTGGCAAGGAAACCATGGCTCATCCGCATTACTGGGTCTCGATTTATGATCAACCAGTTCATCGATCGGTACCCGCAGGACAAGTCCTGCATCCGGATTCTCCAGGATGGAGAAGACATTGATCTGCTCAACCCGCCAGGGCAATCCATCCAAACAGATGCGCTCCCCCTCACGCACTGAGCCAATATTCAGAAACAACTGTATCTGGTGCCAATATCTGGGCAAGGCCTGGCGAAGCCCCCATGCCATTCCCAACAGCAGCAGAATACCCAAACTGAACAACACCCAATCTTCGACAACATAGAAAACCACCATGGGCCCGACGATGATCAGCAAGGTCGTCACTATCCGGTGCACAAGTTCCAATAGCCTGATGCGAAAACTGCGGTGTCTCTTTTTAAAGCCAGGCATCAGGCGTCTCATCGCCCTGTCACTCATCCTGGAGAGGAGGATAATGATCGCAACCACCAATATCGCTTCAATCAGATAGAGCCCGCGGCGTTGAAAGAACTGCTTCAAATAGTCCTGTGATGCATCGGTGATCGAGACCTCGGAAGCGAGTATTTCATCAAGCTGTAATTCTGCCGCTTGATATTCACTGCTCATGAATGCGTGACTCTTGAGCCATTTTTCAGCCAGCGCATCGAGGGACGCCTTCAACTTGTCCGAATCACTTTCGATACGCAATGCTTCAATATTTTTCAGGGCGTCATCGAGTATTTTCAGCCTTTCACCATAATAGGCGATCTTCTCCTTCAGCTCCGATTTCTGGCGCACCTTCGATGTCATATCCTTCATCTCGTCGATGGCGGGCTTGAGCAAAGAGAACAACTCCTGCTTGAGATCGAACTGAGTCTCATCCTCGCTACGCAGGCTTGTCAGATCGATCCCCGCGGAGATATTCTCGAAATTCTCAACAGTGCGTGATAGCTCGGCATCCAGTTTCAGCAACTGTTGTTTCAATGAAGCCTTTTGCGTCTCTGACTCCGCAGCGGCGACGGATCTGCTTAATGATGCAATATCCCCTTCTATATTCTCTCTGATGGTTACCAGATTGAGCAGTGTAGAGAGGGTATTTCTCTCTTTGTCTGTGGACCCTCCAGCATCCTCCTCCGCAAGGACCGGACAAGGCATGATCAGAAGGAGCGCAACGATATTCAGTACAATCAGGCGCCGGCAGAACAAGTAAATCGACATAGCCATAATCATGTCACCATAAATAGTTGTACGCTATATTTTCAGGCATCATTCCCCATACGACCAATGATTTGAGAAACATCCCTCGTGGATTATTTAAGCAGGCCGTACTTACCCACGACAGCAACTACAGTGACCAGCATTCCAAAGGTGAGATTAATCAGTATCAGTTGTCGTATCAGGCTGACGGCCTCCACTAACTTCGGCTTGTCATCCTCTTTTCGCGCCACCCCGATCTGTTGGTAGGGGATGGCATAGATAAAAACGAAAATAGCGGACATCAAGATACCCACTACCGTCATGAATCCCAACCACAATCCGATGTTATCCTCATAGAACATGAACAACATCCAGAATCCACTGGCCACAATGGCAATCACAGCCACCCAAACCCAGGGAAAGAAACCATCAAATACTCGCAATAGAAGCGATAAACGCTGTGGTGCCTCCAGAGAATCATTGAGCGCGGGACGCAGAACCATATGCGCAAAAAACATCCCTCCAACCCAAATAATGACACCAATGATATGCAGGGTCATAGCGATCGACATAACTCTCCACCTCTACAATGGGGTTGATTCAAGAAGGACCGTCCATTGTGCCTAACCGCCATCCAATCTCCAACTGCCGTATCGTCGAAGGCGGCCATTCTTCTCATTGCATGGTTGTAAAATCATGGTCGCTATCCACAGACCCTGCCGGCACAGAAGTTTGAAAAACCGCATCTGGCTAGGTAAACTAATCGATTACCTGTCGATTTGGCGGGACTAACGCATTGACTGGCGTCCTAAACGGATGCCTTTTTTGTTTTATGGGTATGCATATGGTCGACTCTCTGATGACGACTTACAATCGGTTACCTATAACCTTCCTACGGGGCGAGGGCGCCCGGCTGTGGGATGATCAGGGCCGTTCCTATCTTGACGCCATTGCCGGCATTGCCGTCTGCGGGTTGGGGCATGCACACCCTGAGATTCGAGATGCCTTGTGTGACCAGGCCGGAACCCTGCTCCACACATCCAATATCTATGGCATTGCCTATCAGGAAAAGCTGGGCGCCAAACTTTGCGAAATGGCCTCGATGGACCGGGTATTTTTCGCCAACTCCGGTGCCGAGGCCAACGAAGCGGCGATAAAGATCGCCCGCCTCCATGGCAACAAAAAAGGGGTCAGGAATCCCGCAATTATCGTCATGGACCAGAGTTTCCATGGCCGCACCCTTGCCACGCTGACCGCCACCGGCAACCGCAAGGTTCAGGCCGGATTCGAACCCCTGGTTCAGGGTTTTGTGCGTGTTCCGTACGATGATATCGAAGCGATCACTGAAATCGCCAATAACAGCAACAACGTGGTAGCGGTGCTTGTCGAACCCATTCAAGGTGAGGGCGGGATCAACATCCCCGACGGGGATTACCTCAATCGGATACGCGAGATCTGCGATGAAAACGATTGGTTGATGATGCTGGATGAAATCCAGACCGGGATCGGACGCACCGGCCGCATGTTCAGTCACCAGCACAACGACATCCTGCCGGATGTCATGACCCTGGCGAAAGGACTGGGCAACGGCGTTCCTATCGGCGCCTGCCTGGCGAGGGGGACCGCGGCCGAGATGTTCTCACCCGGGAATCACGGTTCCACCTTCGGCGGCAATCCACTCGCCTGCCGGGTTGCGCTGACGGTACTGGAGCAAATTGAGTCCCACCGGTTGGCAGCAAGGGCCGCACAGCTGGGTGAACGCATGCGAAACGGCTTTCAATCCAAGCTTGGCGAACTACAGGGAGTGGTCTCGATTCGCGTATCCGGGCTTATGATCGGTATCGAACTTGACCGGCCGTGCTTCGAACTGGTAACCCGCGCCCTTGATCAGGGCATACTGATCAATGTCACCGCCGAGAAGGTTGTACGACTGTTACCTCCACTGATCATCGGTGACGCCGAGTGCGAAGAGATCATCGACAAGGTAAGTGCATTGATCCTGGGATATCTTTGATTGTCCGCTTGAGACAGTAACTATGACAAGGCATTTTCTATCACTTCTCGATCTCAGCAGCGATGAACTGCATGCGCTGATCCGCAGAGCCAGCGAACTCAAGCGCATACAGCACCGAGGCGATATCCATACGCCGCTGAAGGGCAAAAATCTCGGCATGATTTTCGAGAAATCATCCACCCGCACCCGCGTCTCCTTTGAGGTGGGGATGTCGCAGCTGGGTGGACACGCCCTCTTTCTCTCACCCAGGGATACTCAACTGGGGCGTGGCGAACCGATTGAAGACAGTGCGCGTGTGTTGTCGCGCATGCTCGACATCATCATGATCCGCACCTACGATCAATCTGTACTGGAGCGATTCGCCGCCCACTCCAAGGTGCCTGTCATCAATGCACTCACCGATCTGCTCCATCCCTGCCAACTGCTGGCTGATATGCAGACATATTTCGAGCATCGGGGTGATATCCGCGACAAACGTGTGGCCTGGATCGGCGACGGAAATAACATGTGCCACTCCTATATCAACGCAGCGAGACGGTTCGACTTCCACTTGAACATCGCATGCCCGGAGGGTTACGATCCCGATCCAACGATCTTGCAGGCTGCCAAGGAACAGGTTTCCATTGAGAGGGATCCCCTGCTTGCGGCAGAAGATGCCGACCTGATCGTCACTGATGTCTGGGCCAGTATGGGACAGGAGGAAGAACAGGTGCAGCGGGAGAAGGCGTTCGCCCGTTACCAGGTGAACGACGAGCTGATGGCACGGGCGACCGAAGACGCGCTTTTCTTTCACTGTCTGCCTGCCCACCGCGGAGAAGAGGTGAGCGCATCCGTCATTGACAGAGAAGAGAGCGTGGTATGGGACGAAGCGGAAAATCGTCTCCACTCTCAAAAGGCGTTGATGGAGTTTCTACTGCTCGGCAGGTAAACAGCCTGTTAGGGGCTGTTTTCGCCTCCAGCGGCGTTATCATTCGCTCATGTAGAATAACTACACTGCGCACATTCTGCCTTGCTGGGCACAAATACAGCCCCAGCAGGGCGTATTGGGTTAGTGTTAACAGGCCCTAAAATGTGGTCTGTTTTGTAACAAGGAACGCTTAGAGTTGTAAAATGCCCGATAATCGTCGGACTGAGAGATTGCCATGAAGAGATTCACTATTTCGATCTTCTACCTGCTGCTGCTGCCTGCGGTGGTTCAGGCAAAAACCTACTATGTTACCGACGACTTCAAAATCGCCATGCGCACCGGCGAGAGTATCAAGCATCGCATAACCCGTTACATCAACACCGGCACTGCAGTGGAGGTCATCTCCACCAACAAGGAGACCGGATACAGCAAGGTTCGGGTGGGCGCCAAAGAGGGTTTCGTGCTGACCAGGCAACTGCTGAGTGAACCTGTCGCACGTAGCCAATTGGAGATCATGCGCAAAGAGATTGATGCGTTGAAGGCAGCTCCGGGAGAACTGCGGCGTAACCTTGCCGACCTGCAGAAGAATCACCGTGAACTGCTGGCCTCACACAAAAAGCTGCAACAGATCAAGGACAAGCAGGAACAGGAGCTGCAAAGCATCCAGAGAACCGCTTCCAATGCGATTCGCATCTCCAATGAACGCAATGAACTGCGCAAACAGGTTGCCGATCTGACCCGTGAAGCCGAGGAGCTGAAGCAGGAAAACCGTGACCTCAGCAACGAAGCCACACGTGACTGGTTCCTTATCGGTGCGGGTGTCATCATTGCCGGCATTTTGATTGGCCTGATCCTGCCACATCTGCGATTCCAAAGACGTCGCAGCAGCTGGGGTTCTCTTTAAACAATTGAGTTGCTGCCTTAGCTACGACTTTTTACCCAAGACCTGAAAAGGCAGCACATACACTCTCCATTCCTTCTACGCCATGGGCACGACAAGTGTGGCAGGTGCTTGCTTTAAGGAACTAGCCGTCACAGCCCTCAATGGCCGCCTGTGAATCAGACCTCACATACTCAACCGCGTGAAACCACGTCCAGAATTAATTTCTTCTTTCAACCATCACTTCTAAAAAATGTGTGATCTAACCCCAATATTTCACGCATTAAAAAGGCAAAATCCTGATACTTCGATATAATTCAGTTGCTTACACTGTAATCGAAAGGATTTTGCCTGTGACAAACTGCACCCAGACTGCCTTTGATTTTCCAGCCCTAAAACGCCGTAAGGTTCAAGCCGAGTTTTCCGGTGGCGATATCACCTCGGACGGCGGCGTGTTGCTGCTGCGTGAGATCGACAGGCGTCTGGGATTGCTCGAGGCGGTTGATGCGGTCATCCCCGACCCGCGAGATCCCCGCTATATTGAACACAGCCAGTTGAGCCTGTTGCGCCAGCGAGTCTATGGGCTCTGCCTGGGTTATGAAGATCTGAACGACCATCAGACACTACGCACCGACCCGGCCCTACAGAGCTCGATCGAACGCGAGGAGGTACTGGGCAGCCAGTCGACACTTTGTCGGCTGGAGAACCGGGTCGATCGCCGGGTTGCCGTTGATGTCCACAACCTACTGCTCGAGCAGTTCATTGCCTCATATGATGCACCACCCGATGAGCTGATCCTGGATTTCGACGCCACGGATGATCCGGTGCATGGCCGCCAGGAAGGCCGCTTCTTTCACGGCTACTACGATCACTACTGCTTCCTGCCCCTGTATGTCTTTTGTGGCGATCAACTGCTGGTGAGTTATCTGCGGCCCAGCCGGATCGATGCGCCCAAGCATGCCTGGGCGATTCTGGCGCTGTTGGTCAAACGCCTGCGCCGGGCTTGGCCTGAAGTGCGTATCATCTTTCGGGGCGATAGCGGCTTTTGCCGTCACCACATGCTCAGCTGGTGCGAGCGCAACGCTGTGGGCTATATCGTGGGCATCGCCAAGAATGACGCCTTGCTGCGGTGTATCCGTGAGCCCATGCAGTGGGTTGAGGAACTGGCGAAGCGAACCGGCATGAAGATGCGGGAATTCTTTCAGTTTCACTATGCCGCCAGCACCTGGAAGACGCGTCGCAAGGTGATCGCCAAACTGGAGGTCACCGACAAGGGGCCAAATCCACGCTTCATCGTCACCAACCTGGCCGGCGACAAACAGCGCCTTTACGATGACCTCTACTGCGCCCGTGGTGACATGGAGAACCGAATCAAGGAGCAGCAACTGGGGCTGTTCGCCGATCGCACCAGCGCGCATTACTGGTGGGCCAATCAGTTTCGTCTACTGCTGTCCAGTCTGGCCTATGTGCTGATGGAGGCCATCCGGCGCCTCGCGCTGAAGGGCACGGAACTGGCGCGTGCACAGATGACCACGATCCGGCTCAAACTGTTCAAGATCGGGGCGGTCATCATTCGCAACACGCGACGGATCCGCTTCCTGCTCTCCAGCACCTATCCCTATCAGGCGCTGTTTTTCCAGGTGGCGGCACGACTCAAGCCGGGATAGCCCGGCAGAGTGCTGCCCCGGCACGTTGATCAACAATGGGGGTAAGGGGGAGTCTGCCCGGAGGGTGGAAAATCAGGGCTTGATAGAGGTTTGGTTCCCAGTGAGGGCAAACCATCCAAGCTTGGCCATATCACCGGCTAAATTTAAAAACGGATGAAACATGCGGGCTAAGCCGCCAGCACAACCAATCACTACCGGACAGCCCGATACAGAAGAGAAACGAATCCCGGTAGGTTTCGCAGCCAACGACACTCAAAATGCCGTACGCAACCTTGAAACGCTAACCCGCATCACCCATGAGTGCTGCGGTACTGAAAACAGTACGGACTTAGCCAATGGAGCAGACCGCGACAAGCTTTTTTACGATTCCCAAAACCTGTTCCAACACATCCTGGAGACCGCCATAGCACGCTGCCGGAAAGATGCGTATCCGATCGCCCTCCATCTGCCTGGCGGTAAAAGTATCACCCTTTTGCCAAAAGCCGGCGTTGCTTTGACTGACCTCAGTGATTCCAGATTACGCCCACGCTGCCTCATGGCGGTCAAACCGGACGAGATTCGTTTTGAGAATCCTCGCGTTAGCGAAAACAACCTGTTGCGACTCAGCAAGCAGACACCGCAAAATATGGACGCGCTGCTTTGGAAAGTGACCTTATGGAGTGCCCGCGGCCGCCTCCCGCTCAATACGGATATCCATGCACCGGTACATCTACGGCAGTGGCCTAATTTAACCCGGCTATTGAGCATTTCACCCTTTCTTCGTATCGCCGCATTGTGGTCCCGAACTCCTGTTTCCCTGCTCCAGACTGTGGACGCCCTGGGCATTGAAGCGCGCTATGTCTGTGCCTTTTACTCCGCTTGCCATAACTTGGGCTTGGTACAACTTCAAACAATACCCGGAGGGTAAGGAAACGGTTCAGATGCAAAAAGCAGAGCCTTCACGTAAAGGGCTGCTGGGGCGCATCCTGAATCATCTGCGTGCTGCATGATGAATGCTGAGACCGGATCTTAAAACCTATGGCAAATTATAAAATCATTTTCACCGGCCCTGTAGGCGCCGGCAAAACAACGGCTATCAGCGTTCTGTCAGATGTCCCCATGGTTTCCACTGATGAGTTGGCCAGCGACATGACGAAAGATCGCAAATCCCAAACCACAGTCGCGATGGATTACGGCATTATGCAGCTGGCTGGAAAAGAGCGTATCCACTTATACGGCACCCCCGGTCAGGAGCGTTTCGACTTTATGTGGGACATTCTCACACAAGGCGGCCTCGGCTTGGTGTTGCTGATCGACAATTCACGGATCGAACCGTTTCGCGACCTCCACTTTTTTCTTGATGCCTTTAAAGATTTCCTGATTACCCCTAAACCTCAGCCATTCTCAAGAGGCGATATGGCATAGGTGGAGTGCGAAGAGCGGCAAAAAGCAATCGTTCAATCATGGCGGGTAAATCGAAACGGCGGTTAAACCGATATTCGAACTCAGCAAGATAACGCGACACATGTTTATCTCGAATCGCATGAAAAGTACCCAACAGACTGTTTTTGACATTACCCAACATCGTGTTTACCCATTTGAAGCACGAATACTGGACACTTTGGCGCCCACCACCCGTCACCATGGGGTTATGATGGCAATCAACGGTTGTCACGCCACTAAAGCACCAAAGCCCATCGGTAAAGACTTCGCTGCCAGGCATCAAGCAGGAGCGGGCGTAGCGGGCGATTTCACGTTTGCGGAAGCCCCTTACACGACGCAGTTGAATTTTCATGGGCCTGCCGTCCCGCGTCGTCTCAACAGCAGCTACGAAAGGGATTTTGTTGCGCGACCCACGACCACGCTTACCGGCTTGCTCGCCTCCGAGATAAGCATCATCCAATTCGATGCGACCGGCCAGTTTTTTTCCACGCTCACGTTCCATCATCACCTGCATCAACTTATGCTTGAGTCGCCAGGCCGTATTGTAGTTCACCCCGATTTCGCGGGAAAGTTGCAGCGCCGAGATACTTTTCTTGCGTTGGGTCAACAGATAGATCGCAAGAAACCACGTTCTCAGCGGCAGCTTGGTGCCATGGAAGATGCTGCCGGCGGTCAGGGAAGTCTGATGATGGCACTTGTGACATTGATATATCTGACGCTTTTTGAGTTCACAGCCTGTTGTGTTGCCGTACTCAGGGCAGACATAGCCCGTCGGCCAGCGCAAATCATACAATGCCTGTCGACACTGATCCTCGGTCCCATATTGTTCCAGAAAATCGTGCAAACCAAGACCTTTTTGAAATTGAATAGTATTTCTCGGCATGATGAAATCCTCTTTTATTCAGTAGGTTCCATTATGCTTGCACCACAGGCTCAATAGCTGAGCCTCATGAGTAATCAGGAAAGATTTTATCGGCTGTACAGCGGTTTCCATCGGCATTACCCGTATGGACGAAAAATCCACCCCGACAATCGGCGATTATCAACGTGAACTGTCCGCCCTCGGCTGGTCCACACTGCCGCTATTGGAGGTGGATGCCCGTAAAAAGGGCGATGTCTCTCTACTGGTGCAGTCTCTGCTCTACTCCCTGGATCCGACGTTGGCGAACTAATGACATGACCATGAACCTGGATACCTCTGCCTATTTGGAACCTACCCCGGCAGGCGCCTTCTATGCGGCGAGTTCAAGCCATATGGAACCGGCAAGACGATTGTTATTTGGCATACTGGCGCAAAACAGATGTCCGATTGCAGATAGTGATCGCCTTACCAACTGGAGCGGACTGGATCAGCAAGCGACCGTGGGGCTGGTCTCCCGGCTACAGGACCTCGGCTGGCTGACTGGACTCGACTCCCCCCTGTCGGCGCCGGTGGGCCCGTTGGAGGATGTACTGCCTGAACTGCTGAAACAGGTTTCCTTCACCGGCAAGACGCTGCTGGCAGACAACCAGGGATTTTACCTTGCGACCAGCGGTATACCTCATGAAACCGCCGAAGCGCTATCCGCCGTGAGTGCCGATCTGGGCTCCCTGTATGAACGACACCAACACTTGCTCGCCAATAACCTGGGCCTGAATCAACAAGCGTGGACGCTGGCTGACGCCTCGGGCAACAGCCAGCTTGGATTCTGGCCCCTGCATATCGGCCAGCAACGCTTTGTGCTGGTTATCGAAGACCGTCCCTGCCTCAATCAACCGGCATTCCGCGATCTGGTGTGGACATTAACCCTGCGTTACTCGACAGAAAAACTATGGGAGAACCAAACCGACAATGGTTGACATCAACAGGGTGGAGCGAAAGCTCCGTGAATCATTTCACCTGGCCGAAGAGCTTGACCAACTCTTTCGGATAACAGGCATGCGCCGGACACTGCTCGGCAATATGGTCAGTGCTTACACCAAATAGAACCCTAGCCCGCATGTTTCATCCGTTTTTAAATTTAGCCGGTGATATGGCCAAGCTTGGATGGTTTGCCCTCACTGGGAACCAAACCTCTATCAAGCCCTGATTTTCCACCCTCCGGGCAGACTCCCCCTTACCCCCATTGTTGATCAACGTGCCGGGGCAGCACTCTGCCGGGCTATCCCGGCTTGAGTCGTGCCGCCACCTGGAAAAACAGCGCCTGATAGGGATAGGTGCTGGAGAGCAGGAAGCGGATCCGTCGCGTGTTGCGAATGATGACCGCCCCGATCTTGAACAGTTTGAGCCGGATCGTGGTCATCTGTGCACGCGCCAGTTCCGTGCCCTTCAGCGCGAGGCGCCGGATGGCCTCCATCAGCACATAGGCCAGACTGGACAGCAGTAGACGAAACTGATTGGCCCACCAGTAATGCGCGCTGGTGCGATCGGCGAACAGCCCCAGTTGCTGCTCCTTGATTCGGTTCTCCATGTCACCACGGGCGCAGTAGAGGTCATCGTAAAGGCGCTGTTTGTCGCCGGCCAGGTTGGTGACGATGAAGCGTGGATTTGGCCCCTTGTCGGTGACCTCCAGTTTGGCGATCACCTTGCGACGCGTCTTCCAGGTGCTGGCGGCATAGTGAAACTGAAAGAATTCCCGCATCTTCATGCCGGTTCGCTTCGCCAGTTCCTCAACCCACTGCATGGGCTCACGGATACACCGCAGCAAGGCGTCATTCTTGGCGATGCCCACGATATAGCCCACAGCGTTGCGCTCGCACCAGCTGAGCATGTGGTGACGGCAAAAGCCGCTATCGCCCCGAAAGATGATACGCACTTCAGGCCAAGCCCGGCGCAGGCGTTTGACCAACAGCGCCAGAATCGCCCAGGCATGCTTGGGCGCATCGATCCGGCTGGGCCGCAGATAACTCACCAGCAGTTGATCGCCACAAAAGACATACAGGGGCAGGAAGCAGTAGTGATCGTAGTAGCCGTGAAAGAAGCGGCCTTCCTGGCGGCCATGCACCGGATCATCCGTGGCGTCGAAATCCAGGATCAGCTCATCGGGTGGTGCATCATATGAGGCAATGAACTGCTCGAGCAGTAGGTTGTGGACATCAACGGCAACCCGGCGATCGACCCGGTTCTCCAGCCGACAAAGTGTCGACTGGCTGCCCAGTACCTCCTCGCGTTCGATCGAGCTCTGTAGGGCCGGGTCGGTGCGTAGTGTCTGATGGTCGTTCAGATCTTCATAACCCAGGCAGAGCCCATAGACTCGCTGGCGCAACAGGCTCAACTGGCTGTGTTCAATATAGCGGGGATCTCGCGGGTCGGGGATGACCGCATCAACCGCCTCGAGCAATCCCAGACGCCTGTCGATCTCACGCAGCAGCAACACGCCGCCGTCCGAGGTGATATCGCCACCGGAAAACTCGGCTTGAACCTTACGGCGTTTTAGGGCTGGAAAATCAAAGGCAGTCTGGGTACAGTTTGTCACAGGCAAAATCCTTTCGATTACAGTGTAAGCGACTGAATTATATCGAAGTATCAGGATTTTGCCTTTTTAATGCGTGAAATATTGGGGCTAGCTGTATTTTTTTATACCACTCCAGGAGTAAACGACAATGCGTGAAGACATGTTGGCATCGATACTGAGTGAGCTCAACGGTACCTCTGCAGACATTGGGGCCTCCGCGGTCATCTCTACTGACGGCCTGATAATGGCCTCCCTACTACCCGCTAATCTGGATGAGGACCGGGTGGGCGCGATGAGTGCTGCCATGCTCTCCCTGGGTGACCGAACCGCCCAAGAACTGGTCCGTGGGGAACTTGAACAGGTATTGATTAAGGGTAATCAGGGCTATGTCATCATGACCCATGCCGGTGAAGAAGCAGTCATATCCGTTCTGGCCAAATCCAGCACAAAACTTGGTTTGATCTTCCTTGATGTGAAACGAGCGGCGGAAGGCATCTCAAAACTCATCTAACTGTGACTCAGTGAGACCACTTGGAGCTCATTACCATGCATGATATGAACCCTGACGACATTGTTGGCGAATACCATGAGCATACGCTCACTTTCCAGGATGGCAGCAGTCGCCATGTTTTGGTGACGGATATCGAGTCACCCTATCCGGATGGACGCCTCATCGTGTCCCGTACCGATCCCGCCGGTATCATCACCCAGGTCAACCACTCCTTTGTGGAGATGTCCGCTTACAGTGAAGATGAGCTGCTGGCTCAACCTCACCACATCCTGCGTCATCCGGACATGCCTCCGGCTGCCTTCAAGGATTTATGGGATACAGTGCAAAAAGGAAAAAAGTGGCATGGCTATGTGAAAAATCTGCGAAAAGATGGCGGCTTCTATTGGGTATTGGCGACGGTTATCCCCAATGTGCGTAACGGCAAGATTACCGGTTACACCTCTGTCCGCCGTAAACCTGCCCGGAGAAAGGTCGAGGAGTGCATCAAGACCTACCCAACCCTATTCTAAGCTGGAGATTCCAAGATGCCATTTCAACTCACTGTAAGCCCCGACTTTACACCCGACCATATCTCCGGCTGGTATATATTCAACACCTGGCTGCAGAAGGCCCTTGATGAAGGGGTCCATCTGGAGCTATACAATAATTTCAACGATCAGCGATCCGCAATCCAATCCGACCAGGTGGATCTGATCTATGCCAATCCCTACGATGCGGCCATGCTGGTGCGTGAAAAAGGATTCCTGCCTGTAGCCAGGCCCGGCGGTGTGGCGGATGAAGCGATCATCGCTGTACGGGATGACAGCCCAACACGGGTAGTGGAAGACCTAAGCAGCGGAATACGAATCGCCGCTACCGATGATCCCGATGTCAACCTCATGTGCGCCATCATGCTCGAACCGGCTGAACTCAATGCCGAGAACACGCAACGCGACGAAAAGGAAAGCTACCCACTTGTTGCCAAAGCGGTGATCCAAGGTCAGGTTGACCTGGGTTTCTTTCTGGCAGAGGCGTTTAACTCGCTGTCCGGCGTCACCCGCAAGCAGTTGCGTCCACTCGTCACCAGTCAGATCCATATCATCCACCATGCCTTATTGATAGGTCCCAAGCTGGCGCACAAGCAACAGCGGCTGAGCGAGTTGCTGACGGGTATGTCTGAGGACCCTAAGGGGAGTGGAGTACTTCAATCTCTGGGTTTCGATAGCTGGGTAAAGGTCGAGGAGGAAGAGATGGAATTCATGATCGACTTAATGGATACGCTGACCTATCAACCCGCCTGAGCGATCATCCAAGGAAGTTGTGATCAAGTATCGGTGAATCGGATATGAGCCTGAACTGTCGCGACAAGAGGTAAATCATCGGTAATGGCCGGACCTATTACCATGATTTACAACACCCCATTACCTGCCCGCACGCATCAGGCCACCCAACCCCATCTCCTCCAGGGCATTGCCAAGCAGCAGCTTGACTTCGGATACCTTTTCGCATCGCAAAGCCGCCTGCAGCAACTCCCTGGCCCTGGAGCGGGAGACTGATCGCAATACCCACTTCACACGCAACAGACTGCCCCCATTCATACTCAGACTGTCCACACCCATGCCGACCAACAGCACAGCGGCGGCGGGATTGCCCGCCATCTCGCCACAGACGCTGACTTCGCGCTGATACGCTTTGGCCCCGGAGACGATCTGGATAAGCGCCCGCAGCACCGATGGATGTAGATCATCGTAGATATCCGCAACGTGGGCATTGTTCCGATCCACCGCAAGCAGGTACTGGGTCAGGTCATTGGTGCCGACGGAGACGAAATCGATCCGGCGCGCCAGGGCATCGACCTGATAGACGGCGGCCGGTACTTCGATCATCACACCGATCTTCGGCATGGTTACGGCATAATCCTCTTCTATCAATTCATCGTGGGCACGCTGAATCAGAAGCAGTGCGTCATCCACCTCCTGCACATGGCTGATCATCGGCAGAAGAATACGCACGTTATCCAGACCGATAGCGGCGCGCAGGATAGCACGCACCTGGGTAAGGAATATTTCGGGATGATCCAGAGAGATGCGTATTCCCCGCCAACCCAAAAATGGGTTCGACTCCTCCACCGGAAAGTAGGGAAGCGGTTTATCGCCACCGATATCGAGGGTGCGAATGGTTACCGGACGGGGATGAAAAGCACTTATTACCCTCTGATAATTCGCCACCTGCACAGATTCGCCGGGAAAGCTGTCACGCACCATAAATGGCAGTTCTGTGCGATACAGGCCGACGCCTTCCGACTCGTTACTGCCTTGGGAACCCAGCTCGGAGATCAGTCCGGTATTCATATACAGCGGTATCTTGGCGCCGTCTGTCGTCTCGCAGGGCAGGTCCTTCTCCGCTTCGAGCTCTTGCAAGAGAGCCTGATCCTCGCTGGCAAGCCGCTGATACTCCTGGATCACCGACGACGCAGGGGAGACATAGAGACGACCAAGATAACCCTCGAGAATCACGAACCGGCCGTCGACCCGATTCACAGGCAGATCGCTAAGCCCCATCACAGCCGGTACGTTCATCGCCCGCGCCAATATCGCCACGTGGGAAAAACTGGCCCCCTGGGCCGAGACAACCCCCACCAGACGCCCCTGCGGCACCTCAGCCATCTGCATCGCACTGACCTCATCGCCAACCAGTACCGTATTTTCCGGATAGTCGGTCGGACCCGCGACCTTCTGCTGCAGATGCATCAGAATACGCCTGCCCAGATCCCGGACATCGGAAGCACGCTCTCGCAGGTAGACATCCTCCATGGCATCAAAGACCTTGGCATGTTCCTCTATGGTTTCACGCAACGCCCCCGACGCCCAGTTACCCTCATGGATTCTTTTAACCGTATTACCGATCAGCGAATCACTTCCCAGCATCATCAACCAGGCGTCGAACAGAGCACGGTCCTCAGCCGGCAACGTCTCCTCGAAACGATCCTCTATTGCCATCAGGTCCTGAACCACGGCGGCAACCGCTGTACGGAACTCCTCCTCATCACGATCCGGATCCTTGGACGATCTGTCCGGCACCGCATCCAGGTCAGCCGGAGGATAGACGACAACGGCAGTACCCAGCGCCACACCCGGTGATCCCGGCCTACCCTGAAGAAACCGGTTGGGCGGTGCAAGGTCATCACTCTGGGTCACCAGATTGCCACTGGCCTGGGCGTGAGTGATGGCGCCGGCTAGTTGCGCCGCGAGGGTAAAAAGAAAGGTGACCTCCTGATCCTCGAAACTACGCTGAATATGCTGACGCACCACCAGTACGCCCAGCACTTTGCGATTCTGGATGATCGGCACGCCAAGAAAGCCCTTGTACTGGGTCTCACCCGTATCATGGGTAAACAGATAACGGCTGTGACTGGGTGCATCCGCCAGGTTGACCGGTTCCGCCCGCTCACAGACCAGGCCTATGAGCCCACGGTGGTAAGGCAGTCTCACCTTGCCGGCAGCATCCCGATGCAAGCCCTTGGTCGCCATCAGTACATGTTCACGCCGCTCGAAATCGGTTAGATAGACCGAACAGACATCCGTGTTGATCGCCCCCTTCACCTGCGTCACGATGATATCAAGGGCCTGTTCCAGATCGGGCGCTGCATTGACCTCTTTCACGATACGATGGAGGGTATCAAGCATGCCGGCGCTCCTTGCGCGAATGGCGGGTTATTGATGAGCATGGCCGTTTCGACCCATCCCGATCCTTTTTAAAGGTAGTCATGGGTATACGGGAAATCTTGGAACCTCGACTAGCATACTGATGGCCGGCTGTCGAAAAAAGGTGATTCAACGCCGCTGCTGTCTCAAATAGTTTGTATGAATTCGGTTTGGCGTCCCTTCCGGATAGAGCAGGGGCGCCAGCTCCTCAAGTGCCTTGGTATAGACATTACGCTTGAAGTAGATCACCTCGCGGACCGGCTGCCAGTAGTTGACCCAACGCCACTCCTCGAATTCCGGAGTTTCGCAGTTATCGAGACAGAAAGCGTCCTCACCGCATTGTGCCCGCAACAGAAACCAGATCTGTTTCTGCCCGATGCACAAAGGCTCACGGTTGCGGCGGATATAGCGTTCGGGAAGGCGATAGCGCAGCCAATCTCGGGTTGTGCCCATGATCTCTACCTGCTCTGCCCCCAGCCCCACTTCCTCACGCAACTCGCGAAACATAGCCTCTTCGGGGGTTTCCTCCGACTTTATGCCGCCCTGAGGGAACTGCCAGGCATCCTGCCCGACCCGACGCCCCCAAAACAGTTGGCGATTGTCATTGCACAGGATGATACCTACATTGGGTCGATAACCGTCAGCGTCAATCAAGGTAGCAGCCAATTCATTTTGGAATCTCTACAGTAGATTCTTCCATATTCACCCTTGAGCGGCAAGGCGGTAAAACATAAGCCTTCCTGATTACCCCTGAGGCTCAGCTATTGAGCCTGTGGTGCAAGCATAATGGAACCTACTGAATAAAAGAGGATTTCATCATGCCGAGAAATACCATTCAATTTCAAAAAGGCCTTGGTTTGCACGATTTTCTGGAACAATATGGGACCGAGGATCAGTGTCGACAGGCATTGTATGATTTGCGCTGGCCGACGGGCTATGTCTGCCCTGAGTGCGGCAACACAACAGGCTGTGAACTCAAAAAGCGTCAGATATATCAATGTCACAAGTGCCATCATCAGACTTCCCTGACCGCCGGCAGCATCTTCCATGGCACCAAGCTGCCGCTGAGAACGTGGTTTCTTGCGATCTATCTGTTGACCCAACGCAAGAAAAGTATCTCGGCGCTGCAACTTTCCCGCGAAATCGGGGTGAACTACAATACGGCCTGGCGACTCAAGCATAAGTTGATGCAGGTGATGATGGAACGTGAGCGTGGAAAAAAACTGGCCGGTCGCATCGAATTGGATGATGCTTATCTCGGAGGCGAGCAAGCCGGTAAGCGTGGTCGTGGGTCGCGCAACAAAATCCCTTTCGTAGCTGCTGTTGAGACGACGCGGGACGGCAGGCCTATGAAAATTCAACTGCGTCGTGTAAGGGGCTTCCGCAAACGTGAAATCGCCCGCTACGCCCGCTCCTGCTTGATGCCTGGCAGCGAAGTCTTTACCGATGGGCTTTGGTGCTTTAGTGGCGTGACAACCGCTGATTGCCATCATAACCCCATGGTGACGGGTGGTGGGCGCCAAAGTGTCCAGTATTCGTGCTTCAAATGGGTAAACACGATGTTGGGTAATGTCAAAAACAGTCTGTTGGGTACTTTTCATGCGATTCGAGATAAACATGTGTCGCGTTATCTTGCTGAGTTCGAATATCGGTTTAACCGCCGTTTCGATTTACCCGCCATGATTGAACGATTGCTTTTTGCCGCTCTTCGCACTCCACCTATGCCATATCGCCTCTTGAGAATGGCTGAGGTTTAGGGGTAATCAGGTAAGCCTTTGCGAATTATGGATATTCCGTTACTGTTCACGACTTAAACACTTATCAGTCGTAAGTTGGGAAAATGAAATGGGCATCAGGGCCGGTTATCGCTCATCCGGTCGGCCCTGATACACCGGAAGGGCTGGAGCTGTTTGACAGCCCGGAGGTGTTATCATTCACTCAAACAGATCGACTAAACTTCGCTCATACCGCCTTGGCGGACAAAACAGTTGTCCCCGCGAGGCGGAGTGGTTGAGTTTATAGCAGGACCTAATACGCGTATGACGTTGGCAATTTTTGACCTGGATAATACCCTCCTGGCAGGGGACTCGGATTACCTTTGGGGTGAGTTCCTGGTGGAAAGGGGGATTGTGGACGGCAAGGCTTATAAGCTGGAGAATGATCGTTTCTACCAAGACTACAGGGCTGGTCGCCTGGATATCTTCGCGTTTCAGCGCTTCTCTCTGAGACCGCTGCGTGACAATACGATGGAAAATCTGCTCGATTGGCGCAGAGAGTTCCTCGAATCAAAAATCCTGCCCATCATCAGTCCTCAATCCCGTCAATTGGTGGAAAAACACCGTAACGCAGGGGATACGCTGCTGATCATTACCGCCACGAATGCATTTGTTACATCCCCAATCGCCCAACAGTTCGGCATCGACCACCTGATTGCCACAGAGCCGGAGAGATTGGACGGCCACTATACCGGAGAGGTAGAGGGAGAACCCAGCTTCAAGCAAGGCAAGGTGAACCGCCTCCGCGATTGGCTGCATAACCATCAAGAGGATCTGCGGGGAAGCTGGTTCTACAGCGATTCACACAACGATCTTCCCCTTCTGGAGGCCGTTGAGCACCCGGTTGCCGTGGACCCTGACGAAATCCTCTCAGGGATCGCCAGGGAGCGTAACTGGCGGATTCTGCAATTACATGGTTGACCCGCGTAAACAGGCCCTAGCCGGCCAGGAGATCCATTATGGGTAACACCGCTTTTTTTGCCGTGTTGATCGTACTCATTCTCGGCATTTTGTATGTCATGAAAAGCAGCGACAATCCCCCTGAAACCAATATCCACCAGACACCGAAAGAGTATATAGAGATGGTGGAAAAGAGAAAGGCGGAACGACTTTCGACTGAGAACCGTGAGAAACAGGGACAACAGGGCCAGCCAGAGCAGGCGACAGGTACTCAACGTTGACACAAGGGACGTTCGTCCGGATTTTCCACGGCGGCGGCTATGGCATCCACGAACTCACCCAACTCCTGCGGTGAAACGGCCCCCAACAGGCGCTGCATCAGCTTGGGATCGATGACGGCCTGAACGATACGTCCATCCGCCAGGGTAACATTCACCCCGGCGGGATGTTCGCCGGCTTCAGGTCACGATGGACGATACCTGCCTTATGGGCCTGGCCCATGCCTTCCAGCAGGCCCTGAAAGATCCGCAGGGCGTCACCAACCTCCAAAGGTTCACCATTGATCAGGTCTTTCAGGAGTTCGCCCTGTGCATACTCAAACACCAGGTAGGGTATCTTCCGGTGTTCACCGGCCTCGTAGATGGAGACGATATTGGCATGCTGGAGCTTGCTCGCCGCCCGGGCTTCATCCAGAAACGATGATTCCTGCAGCGACTTGTTGAGCAGTTTAATCGCAACCTTGCGTTGCAGCTGGCTGTCGTGACAGAGATAGACCGTACCCTGATTGCCAACGCCCAGTTGTTCTCCAACCTGAAACCGCCCGATCTTTTTAGGCTTCATCATCACTCCCGGAATATCCCCATCTCTCTTATCGGCAATTGACTGAAATCCTTATGCGGATGATGGGACGAGTGTCAGCGCTTGTTGACACTGAATTGCCGTACCAGGGCCTGTTGACACTAACCCCAATATTTCACGCATTAAAAAGGCAAAATCCTGATACTTCGATATAATTCAGTTGCTTACACTGTAATCGAAAGGATTTTGCCTGTGACAAACTGTACCCAGACTGCCTTTGATTTTCCAGCCCTAAAACGCCGTAAGGTTCAAGCCGAGTTTTCCGGTGGCGATATCACCTCGGACGGCGGCGTGTTGCTGCTGCGTGAGATCGACAGGCGTCTGGGATTGCTCGAGGCGGTTGATGCGGTCATCCCCGACCCGCGAGATCCCCGCTATATTGAACACAGCCAGTTGAGCCTGTTGCGCCAGCGAGTCTATGGGCTCTGCCTGGGTTATGAAGATCTGAACGACCATCAGACACTACGCACCGACCCGGCCCTACAGAGCTCGATCGAACGCGAGGAGGCACTGGGCAGCCAGTCGACACTTTGTCGGCTGGAGAACCGGGTCGATCGCCGGGTTGCCGTTGATGTCCACAACCTACTGCTCGAGCAGTTCATTGCCTCATATGATGCACCACCCGATGAGCTGATCCTGGATTTCGACGCCACGGATGATCCGGTGCATGGCCGCCAGGAAGGCCGCTTCTTTCACGGCTACTACGATCACTACTGCTTCCTGCCCCTGTATGTCTTTTGTGGCGATCAACTGCTGGTGAGTTATCTGCGGCCCAGCCGGATCGATGCGCCCAAGCATGCCTGGGCGATTCTGGCGCTGTTGGTCAAACGCCTGCGCCGGGCTTGGCCTGAAGTGCGTATCATCTTTCGGGGCGATAGCGGCTTTTGCCGTCACCACATGCTCAGCTGGTGCGAGCGCAACGCTGTGGGCTATATCGTGGGCATCGCCAAGAATGACGCCTTGCTGCGGTGTATCCGTGAGCCCATGCAGTGGGTTGAGGAACTGGCGAAGCGAACCGGCATGAAGATGCGGGAATTCTTTCAGTTTCACTATGCCGCCAGCACCTGGAAGACGCGTCGCAAGGTGATCGCCAAACTGGAGGTCACCGACAAGGGGCCAAATCCACGCTTCATCGTCACCAACCTGGCCGGCGACAAACAGCGCCTTTACGATGACCTCTACTGCGCCCGTGGTGACATGGAGAACCGAATCAAGGAGCAGCAACTGGGGCTGTTCGCCGATCGCACCAGCGCGCATTACTGGTGGGCCAATCAGTTTCGTCTACTGCTGTCCAGTCTGGCCTATGTGCTGATGGAGGCCATCCGGCGCCTCGCGCTGAAGGGCACGGAACTGGCGCGTGCACAGATGACCACGATCCGGCTCAAACTGTTCAAGATCGGGGCGGTCATCATTCGCAACACGCGACGGATCCGCTTCCTGCTCTCCAGCACCTATCCCTATCAGGCGCTGTTTTTCCAGGTGGCGGCACGACTCAAGCCGGGATAGCCCGGCAGAGTGCTGCCCCGGCACGTTGATCAACAATGGGGGTAAGGGGGAGTCTGCCCGGAGGGTGGAAAATCAGGGCTTGATAGAGGTTTGGTTCCCAGTGAGGGCAAACCATCCAAGCTTGGCCATATCACCGGCTAAATTTAAAAACGGATGAAACATGCGGGCTAATCCAATCGGCCCTGGCAGGAGACCGGATCCAAATACCCGCTGACCAGCTTTGCAAGCACCTGCAGTTCAATGGCCGGCAGTTGCTCGTCATCCTCACCTGTCTGAATGCCAAGCACCCGGAGTCGGGGCGGCAGTTCACCCAGTTGATTGGCGAGGGCCACAGCCTCGGCAACGCCAAAACCGTGACTGGATGTCGGATAATCCAGTTGCTGCAACCTCTCAAGGTCTATTGCAACAACACTTCCCGGTTTATCGGACAAGCGTACGGCATCGATGATCACCACCTGCTCAACACCATGAAAATAGCTGACCAGCCGGCTGCCGGGTCGATCGAGCTTGACCAGTTCACAATCCTTCCAGCCCAATCCGGCAAGATGATCGATGGCCAGCCAGGCCAGTCGATCGGCGCCAAAGGGTGAACCGACCCCGAGAACGCGGGTCATCGGCGATGAACGTCGAATCTGAGAAAATGAGTGGCGCAAGAGATACAGGGATCATAATTACGAATCACCTGTTCGGCCCTCAGGCGCAACGCGTCATCCGGATTGTCCAGGCCGAAGCGCTCCAGTGAAAGACGGATATCCTCTTCGATACGCCCTTGATTCTGGCTGGTGGGCGGCACGATGCGGGCATGACGCACCATTCCCCGGTCGTCCACGTCGTAACGGTGCCAAAGGATACCGCGCGGCGCTTCGGTACAGCCGAATGCGTTACCCTCCCGGGGTTTGAGCGGGGTATAGGGTTCATCGGGCGGATGGTAACTTTGCAGCAGCCGGATCGACTCATAAACCGCCAGATGAAGCTCGATGGCCCGCGCCACTATGCTGTGGAACATGTTGTGGCTGGGAAACGGGATACCGCACCCGTCCATGATCCTGCGCACCGGCTTGGGCAGCTGATGGAAGTTGAGGTTGAGCCGGGCCAGGGGACCGACCAGATAGGGGCGTCCATCCAGCGTCGAATGGAGGGCGGTGGAGTGTGGGGACTGGTGCTCCTGAAAATAGCTTTCATAGAAGGTTAACTCGGTCTCCAGGCCCTGTCCCGAGATCAGGTTGCCCCGATTGATGGCGTATTCATCCGGGTGGCTCATGGCAACACTGGTGAAGACCTGTTCGTCATCCGGAAATTCGAGCCCGGCAGTCCAGCCTACCAGGGCCTCGGCGGCCGGCAGTGCCGCCTCCAGGCGTCTTAGCAGGGCGGCTACTTCATCTTCTCTCGGCGCCCGATAGAATCCACCGACACGAACCCCTACGGGATGCACCGAACGACCACCGAAAAGCGCAATCAGGTCGTTGCCGAGGCCCTGCAGTTCAAGACCCCGCCGCACCGCATCCGGATAGTCGGCCGCCATGGCGATAGCCGAATCGAAACCGAGAAAATCGGGGGCTGACAACAGATGGATATGCAGGGCATGGCTCTGCAGCCATTCACCGCAGTACATCGCCCGGCGCATATCCCTCACCCAGTCCGGGGGCTGAAAGCCGAACAGGCTCTCAAAGGCCTGCACCGCGCTCATCTGGTAGGCCACCGGACAGATGCCGCAGATGCGCGCCACCATGTCGATGACCTGATTGCACTCGTAGTCTTCGACAAATTTCTCGAATAACCGCGGCGGTTCATAGATATGCAGGGCCAGATTCCGGATAGTGCCGTCCACCACATCGATCTTCAGGGCGCCTTCACCCTCGACCCGGGTCAAGACCGGCACATGGATGTGGATATCACGTGTTGTGTCATTCATTGGTCGTTTCTTTCAGCCGCTCTCCGGCCTGCTTAAAGGCCGGGGCATGATTGGCGATAAAATGGAACCGTCGTGCGACGGCTGCCCGGTCGAGGCCGAGCTGGTTGAAACGCTCAGCCAAGGAACGGTCATTGATCTGTTCGAGGGGTCCGTAACAGCTGTAGCAACCGCGACCCATGGATGGACAGAGTGCGCCGCACCCGGCCACTGTCACCGGTCCCATGCAGGGCTCTCCCTTGCTGACCATGGTGCAGACCAACCCCTTACGCTTGCATTCCATACAGACCGACCGGCGCTCCGGGCGGAGTTTGACGCCGCTCAGCAGGTCGCGCAGGGCCGCCACTACCTGACGGGAATTGACCGGACAGCCGGGGATCTCGAAATCGACCCTGACGTAGTGGGAGATGGGATTGGAGTGTTGCAAGGCGTCGATCTGGTCGGGTTGCTCATAGACCGCCGCCATCCAGCTGTCGCGGTCAGTAAAATTGGCCAGCGCCTGTAACCCGCCTGCGCCGGCACAGGCGCCTATGGAGATCAGCAAGCTGCTCTGCTTCCGCACTTGCCGGATGCGCTCGATATCCTCAGGCGTGGAGACACTCCCCTCCACCAGTGCAATATCGGCCTGGGCTACCGGGTCGCTGGGACCTGCCTCGGCAAAATGAACGATATCCACCAACTGTGGAAGCAGCAGCAGCGGCTCACCCAGATTCAGCAGCGCCAGCTGGCAGCCGTCGCAGGAGCTGAATTTGTGGACAGCCAGCTTTGGTCTAGTACCCGTCATGTTTTTAAACTCCGTCATCCGAAGAATGTCAGATAGATCAGCTTACACAGCCACAGGAACCCGTACACAACCAACCCAAAACCCGTCAGTTAAAATCCTTTCGCCCCCAAAAAGTCCGCCAGATCCGAATAACAGAATACCGGTCCGTCCTGGCACACATAGTGCGGACCGATCTGGCAGTGGCCACACTGCCCGATGCCACACTGCATGTTGCGCTCCATGCTGAACCAGATACTGCCGTCGGCCAGCGCCATGTCGCGCAGCTTGGCGATGGCTGACAGCATCATCAGCTCCGGTCCACAGAGCAGGGCCACTGTCCGATGGGGTCGCACCGAAATCTGACTGATCAGCTCAGTCACCATCCCCTGCTGTCCTTTCCAGCCTTTACCGACAACATCCGCCGCCAGCAGAATATGCACGTCTCTCAGCTTTGCCCATTCGCCATACTGTTCGCGCCATATCAGATCGTCGGAGTGCTTGACTCCCTGCAGGATGTGGATACGGCCATAGTATTCGCGGCGGCGCATGATGAATCTGATGACCGACACCAGAGGGGCGCAGCCCAGTCCTCCGGTGATCAGTAAAATATCCTTGCCCTTCATCCGCGCCAGCGGCCAGCCCCGACCGAAAGGACCGCGAATACCGACCCGATCACCCGGTTGCAGTTTCGACAACCCGTCCGAGACACGCCCGACCACCCGGATCGTATGGTCGAAGTAGTGGTTGTCCAGGGGGTCGTTGACGATGGAGATGGGGATCTCTCCAACACCGAAGAGAGTCACCATGCTGAACTGTCCGGGATCGAATTCGTAGGCCTGCTGCACCTCCCAGTCGTACTGAAGCCTTAACGTGAAGATTGTGGGTGATTCCTGAATACGCCGATCGATCACTGCGACATGTGGCATATGGGGATCAAACATCGAGAACGCCCTCCTGCAACACTGCCGTTACTTCCTCGGTCAGATCTATTCCCACCGGACACCAGGCGATGCAGCGACCGCAGCCGGTGCAACCGATACGCCTCTGCTGCACCTGCCACCCGGCGAGCTTGTGGGTCATCCATTGACGATAGCGGTATTTGGTGTTGTTGCGGACCTGGAAATGCCCCATATCGCTATGGGTCGGACTGAAACATGAATCCCAACCGCGGACCATCTCCGCACTATCGCCGCTCAGGGCCATTTCATGTTCGACCTGATAGCAGAAGCAGGTGGGACAGACTGCGGTACAGTTGCCGCAAGCGAGGCAGCGCTCAGCCACCTGATCCCAGTGGCTGTGTTGCAGACGTTTGTAGAGTTGTTGCAGCTCCCCGCTCCCGGGCAGATGGCGCTGCTGTTGTCCGGCCGCCCGGGTGGTGGCCTGCAGCATCGCCTCGAGCTGCTCATCGTCGGCTGGCCGGAGTTTCAATTGATCGGTGATCGCCTGACCTTTGTCGCTTTGGTGCCAGATCAGAAAACCCTCATCGAGTTCCGCCATGCCGATGTCGTAACCACCATCCAGCGCCGGGCCATCACCGGTGGAGGCACAGAAGCAGGTCGAGGCTGAATGGGCGCAATCGACCCCGATCAGCAACAGGCTATCCCGGCGCTGCCTGTAGTGGGGGTCCGGCCGCATCTCGAGCTCGAAGTGCTGATCCAGTATCGCCAGCGCCGCCAAATCACAGGCCCGCACGCCTATCACTGCAGTCTGCGCGACCTCCGGCAGGATGCGCTTGAAGGCGAAGGGCGCCGCACTCTCCTGCCAAAGCACCTCGCGAGGAGCGAAACAGAGTGGCTTCAAAGCCTGGGGACCGTGATTCCAGTCGAAGAGTCGCAGACTCTCCCCGCTGGTTAATCGATAGCGCCCCGGTTGCTGCTCATTGGTCACACCCATCGGCAACGACTCAGGGTCGTCCATATACACGAACTGAATCACACCTTCGCGAACCTGGGGTCCGTATATCTTGTAACCGGTCTGTAACAAAACCGTGAAGAGTGCCTGCAATGACGAACGAGGGAGAAAACCCGGGCGCCTTTCGACAGTTGGGTGGATCTGAGAATTCACACTGGATCCTTGTGACCGTTACTTGGTCATCACTGGGAAAAAGCGTAAAGTTAATAAAAAACACGCCTGCGCTATTGAAGGATTCAGGCTCTGAATCGGATTCATCTTCGACTTAATTCTAGCCAAGGAATCCATGCTGCATAGGCAAAAAAAAACATAAAATCAGTCGAACTATGACCTTCATCAATCATGGATATTAAATGCACCGAACAGGAGCGGGATTGCACTCACGCAAATAACCGATAACCGCTGCAGATCAGTTTGGTTTTCACGATCGACCCGGCAACCAGACCAGGAATTCAGGCTATGCAAAAAAACATGGTGACCATCGACGGTAACGAAGCCGCCGCTCATATCGCACACCTAACCAATGAAATCATCGCCATCTATCCGATCACTCCGGCATCGCCCATGGGGGAGTGGTCGGACGAGTGGTCTGCCCGGGGCATAAAAAATATCTGGGGTTCGGTGCCGGATGTGATCGAGATGCAGAGTGAGGCCGGCGCTGCGGGGACGGTGCATGGGGCATTGCAGGCGGGCTCTCTCTCCACCTCATTCACCGCTTCTCAGGGCCTGCTGTTGATGATACCCAACATGTACAAGATCGCGGGAGAGCTGACCCCGACAGTTCTGCATGTCTCGGCCCGTTCATTGGCGGTTCAGGCCCTCTCCATCTTCGGTGACCACAGCGATGTAATGGCCTGCCGCGCCACCGGCTATGCCATGCTCTGCTCCGCCAGCGTGCAGGAGGTGGCGGACTTTGCCCTGATCGCCCAGGCGGCCACCCTGGAAAGCCGGGTGCCCTACCTCCACTTCTTTGACGGTTTTCGCACCTCCCACGAGGTCAACAAGATCCACCTGCCCAACAAGGAAAGCATCAGGGCGATGCTCGACGATGAGTGGATCACGGCCCATCGGCAACGCGCGCTCTCCCCCGACCACCCGGTGATTCGCGGCACCTCGCAAAACCCCGATGTCTACTTCCAAGGGCGTGAAACGGTCAACCCCTTCTACGCTGATGCACCGTCCATCCTGCAATCGACGATGGACCGTTTTGCCCGCCTTACCGGCCGTCAATACGGCCTGTTCGAATATCTGGGTGTGGAACAACCTGAGCGCCTGATCATGCTGATGGGCTCCGGCATCGGCGCCGCCCGGGAGGTTGTGGAGCATCTTGCGGCCGAGGGGGAGCCTGTCGGCATGGTCAAGGTGCGCCTGTTCCGCCCCTTCGATGCGGCACGGCTGCTGGCCACGGTACCCGCATCGGTACAGAAGATCGCCGTCCTCGATCGCACCAAGGAACCCGGCGCCGATGGCGAACCACTCTACAAGGATGTACTCGGAGCCTTCGCCCAGGCCTACAACGACGGGCGCCGGAGTCAGTTACCAAGGATCGTCGGTGGCCGCTACGGCCTCTCCTCTAAAGAGTTTACCCCGGCGATGGTCAAGGGCATCTTCGAAGAGCTGGCCCTCGACCGGCCGAGAAACCCCTTCACCGTCGGCATCATCGACGACCTCAGCAAGACCAGTCTGCCCTGGGACAGCCGATTTCGGCCCGCCGCCAGCCAGGGTGTCACCGCCTGCCTCTTCTATGGCCTGGGGGCCGACGGCACCGTATCCGCCAACAAGAACTCCATCAAGATCATCGGCGAGCAGACAGACAACCATGCCCAGGGCTATTTTCAATACGACTCGAAAAAATCGGGGGCAGTGACCGTCTCGCATCTGCGCTTCGGCCCCGATCCGATCAACAGCACCTACCTGATCGGCGAGGGCGAAGCGAGTTTCGTCGCCTGCCACCAGCCCACCTTTCCGGACCGGTACGAAATGCTCGACAAGGCCAAACCGGGTGGCGTGTTTCTGCTCAATACCAGTGCGGGAGCGGATGAAGTGTGGCAGACCCTGCCCGGCAAGATGCAGCGGCAGATCATCGATAAGGCACTCAGCCTCTATATCATCGATGCCTACGCAATTGCCGACAAGACCGGCATGGGCCGGCGTATCAACACCATCATGCAGACCTGCTTCTTCGCAATCTCAGACCTGCTGGATCAGGATCGCGCCATTGAGCTGATCAAACAGGCGGTGAAGAAGAGTTACGGCCGCAAGGGGGCGCGTCTGCTGCAACGCAACTATGACGCCATCGATGCGGCGCTGGCCGGTCTGCACCCGGTACAGGTGCCGCAGGCAGTCACCAGGGACGAAACGCCCGAGGCAGTGGTGCCCGCCGATGCGCCACCCTTCGTGCAACAGGTGACCTCCCTGATCATCGCAGGCCTGGGGGATGCGGTGCCGGTCAGTTTGATGCCCTCCGATGGCACCTGGCCCGTGGGCACCACCGCCTATGAGAAACGCAACATCGCGCTGCAGCTGCCGAAATGGGAGATGGACCTCTGTACCCACTGCGGCAAGTGCCCCCTCGTCTGTCCTCACGCCGCGATCCGTTCAAAGGTCTTCCCCGAGGCGCTGACCGAAAACGCCCCCGACAGCTTCCTCCACACCCAGGTGAAGGGCGGCAGGGATTTCGAGCCGGGAAGCCACATCAGCTATCAGGTGGCGCCCGACGATTGCACCGGCTGCGGCCTGTGTGTGGAGATCTGTCCGATCCGGGATAAAAAGGACCCTCATCGCAAGGCGCTCAATATGGTGGACGATGAATCCTACCGCCGCCGGGAGCGCGCCAACTGGGATTTCTTCCTGACCCTGCCCGAGTATGATCGCAGCCGGCTCAAGCAGACGACCCTCAAGGGATCGATGATCATGCAGCCCCTGTTCGAATTCTCCGGGGCCTGCGTGGGATGCGGCGAGACACCCTACATCAAACTGGCGACCCAGCTGTTCGGCGATCGCATGCTGATCGCCAACGCCACCGGCTGCTCTTCCATCTACGGCGGCAACCTGCCCACAACCCCCTACACCACCAATCCGGAGGGTAGAGGCCCCACCTGGTCAAACTCCCTCTTCGAGGACAACGCGGAATTCGGATTCGGCATGCGCATCGCCATCGATAAGCAGCGGGACCAGGCCATCACCCTGATCCAAGCGATCCATGAACAACTGGACGGTGAACTGTGCGACGCCCTGCTCGGCGCGGAACAGCGGAACGAGGCGGAGATATCCGAACAGCGCCAGCGTATCGATAGGTTGAAAGAGAAATTGGCCGACCTCGACACCCCGGAGGCAAAAAGATTGTTGGCGGTGGCCGACAGCCTGGCGAGAAAGAGTGTCTGGCTGGTGGGCGGCGACGGCTGGGCCTACGACATCGGCTATGGCGGCGTCGACCATGTCCTGGCATCCGGGCGCAACGTCAACATCCTGCTGCTCGACACAGAGACCTACTCCAACACCGGCGGCCAGACATCCAAGGCAACACCCCTCGGTGCGGTCGCCAAGTTCTCCGCCAGCGGCAAGCCGACCAATAAGAAGGATATCGCCCTGATGGCCATGTCCTACGGCAATGTCTACGTGGCACAGGTGGCCTTCGGCGCCAAGGACGTGCATACCCTGCGCATCTTTCTCGAGGCCGAGTCCTACGAGGGGCCCTCGCTGATCATCTGCTACTCACCCTGTATCGCCCATGGCGTGGATCTGTCGAACAACATCCGGCAGCAGGAGCTGGCGGTCGACTCGGGCCACTGGCCCCTGTTCCGCTACGATCCCCGACGGACCGAAAAAGGCGAGAATCCCTTAAAGATGGACTCCAAGGAACCCTCCATCCCCTATCGCGACTTCGCCAGCACGGAAACCCGGTTCAGTGTCCTGGAACGCACCCATCCGGATCTTTCGGAACGCTTCCTGCGCCAGGCACAGCACCATATCAAGACCCGCTATCAGCTCTATGAACAGTTGGCGAAACTGGCCGTTGGAGAGACAGATAAATAGTCACGCAAAAAATATCGAAATTATCAGTAACATCTTTTTTGCGGTTCAGTTCTGACTACCTGACGCTGCCTAAGTAACAGATAGGTTAATATTCTACCTGATTACCCCTAACCCGCATGTTTCATCCGTTTTTAAATTTAGCCGGTGATATGGCCAAGCTTGGATGGTTTGCCCTCACTGGGAACCAAACCTCTATCAAGCCCTGATTTTCCACCCTCCGGGCAGACTCCCCCTTACCCCCATTGTTGATCAACGTGCCGGGGCAGCACTCTGCCGGGCTATCCCGGCTTGAGTCGTGCCGCCACCTGGAAAAACAGCGCCTGATAGGGATAGGTGCTGGAGAGCAGGAAGCGGATCCGTCGCGTGTTGCGAATGATGACCGCCCCGATCTTGAACAGTTTGAGCCGGATCGTGGTCATCTGTGCACGCGCCAGTTCCGTGCCCTTCAGCGCGAGGCGCCGGATGGCCTCCATCAGCACATAGGCCAGACTGGACAGCAGTAGACGAAACTGATTGGCCCACCAGTAATGCGCGCTGGTGCGATCGGCGAACAGCCCCAGTTGCTGCTCCTTGATTCGGTTCTCCATGTCACCACGGGCGCAGTAGAGGTCATCGTAAAGGCGCTGTTTGTCGCCGGCCAGGTTGGTGACGATGAAGCGTGGATTTGGCCCCTTGTCGGTGACCTCCAGTTTGGCGATCACCTTGCGACGCGTCTTCCAGGTGCTGGCGGCATAGTGAAACTGAAAGAATTCCCGCATCTTCATGCCGGTTCGCTTCGCCAGTTCCTCAACCCACTGCATGGGCTCACGGATACACCGCAGCAAGGCGTCATTCTTGGCGATGCCCACGATATAGCCCACAGCGTTGCGCTCGCACCAGCTGAGCATGTGGTGACGGCAAAAGCCGCTATCGCCCCGAAAGATGATACGCACTTCAGGCCAAGCCCGGCGCAGGCGTTTGACCAACAGCGCCAGAATCGCCCAGGCATGCTTGGGCGCATCGATCCGGCTGGGCCGCAGATAACTCACCAGCAGTTGATCGCCACAAAAGACATACAGGGGCAGGAAGCAGTAGTGATCGTAGTAGCCGTGAAAGAAGCGGCCTTCCTGGCGGCCATGCACCGGATCATCCGTGGCGTCGAAATCCAGGATCAGCTCATCGGGTGGTGCATCATATGAGGCAATGAACTGCTCGAGCAGTAGGTTGTGGACATCAACGGCAACCCGGCGATCGACCCGGTTCTCCAGCCGACAAAGTGTCGACTGGCTGCCCAGCACCTCCTCGCGTTCGATCGAGCTCTGTAGGGCCGGGTCGGTGCGTAGTGTCTGATGGTCGTTCAGATCTTCATAACCCAGGCAGAGCCCATAGACTCGCTGGCGCAACAGGCTCAACTGGCTGTGTTCAATATAGCGGGGATCTCGCGGGTCGGGGATGACCGCATCAACCGCCTCGAGCAATCCCAGACGCCTGTCGATCTCACGCAGCAGCAACACGCCGCCGTCCGAGGTGATATCGCCACCGGAAAACTCGGCTTGAACCTTACGGCGTTTTAGGGCTGGAAAATCAAAGGCAGTCTGGGTACAGTTTGTCACAGGCAAAATCCTTTCGATTACAGTGTAAGCAACTGAATTATATCGAAGTATCAGGATTTTGCCTTTTTAATGCGTGAAATATTGGGGCTAAACCTCAGCCATTCTCAAGAGGCGATATGGCATAGGTGGAGTGCGAAGAGCGGCAAAAAGCAATCGTTCAATCATGGCGGGTAAATCGAAACGGCGGTTAAACCGATATTCGAACTCAGCAAGATAACGCGACACATGTTTATCTCGAATCGCATGAAAAGTACCCAACAGACTGTTTTTGACATTACCCAACATCGCGTTTACCCATTTGAAGCACGAATACTGGACACTTTGGCGCCCACCACCCGTCACCATGGGGTTATGATGGCAATCAGCGGTTGTCACGCCACTAAAGCACCAAAGCCCATCGGTAAAGACTTCGCTGCCAGGCATCAAGCAGGAGCGGGCGTAGCGGGCGATTTCACGTTTGCGGAAGCCCCTTACACGACGCAGTTGAATTTTCATGGGCCTGCCGTCCCGCGTCGTCTCAACAGCAGCTACGAAAGGGATTTTGTTGCGCGACCCACGACCACGCTTACCGGCTTGCTCGCCTCCGAGATAAGCATCATCCAATTCGATGCGACCGGCCAGTTTTTTTCCACGCTCACGTTCCATCATCACCTGCATCAACTTATGCTTGAGTCGCCAGGCCGTATTGTAGTTCACCCCGATTTCGCGGGAAAGTTGCAGCGCCGAGATACTTTTCTTGCGTTGGGTCAACAGATAGATCGCAAGAAACCACGTTCTCAGCGGCAGCTTGGTGCCATGGAAGATGCTGCCGGCGGTCAGGGAAGTCTGATGATGGCACTTGTGACATTGATATATCTGACGCTTTTTGAGTTCACAGCCTGTTGTGTTGCCGCACTCAGGGCAGACATAGCCCGTCGGCCAGCGCAAATCATACAATGCCTGTCGACACTGATCCTCGGTCCCATATTGTTCCAGAAAATCGTGCAAACCAAGACCTTTTTGAAATTGAATAGTATTTCTCGGCATGATGAAATCCTCTTTTATTCAGTAGGTTCCATTATGCTTGCACCACAGGCTCAATAGCTGAGCCTCATGAGTAATCAGGATATTCTATGATCACGTCATTCCGGCGCAGGCCGGAATCCAGGGAGAATGCCAGGGAGGCGGCATGGAGCGACAACCGTGCGTGTATCTATTGACCGGTAAACGAAATGGAATCCTATGCACGGGTGTGGTTTCCAACCTGCTATAGCGGATTTGGGAACATAAGAATAATCGGGTTGGAGGCTTTATCGGACATTGCGACGATGACATCCGCTATTGAGCGGGAAAAAGCCATCATGCAATGGATGCGGGCGTGGAAGTTAAAGACGATTGAAACCCTGAACCCAGGCTGGCGGGATTTGTATCCGGAGCTGATTTGACGGGCAGTATTCAACAAACAGCATCGAAATGTTAGATTGAGGTATTCCACCAATTATTTATATTTACAAATCGCTTTCTGCTTCGACTTGTCGTCTTGCACTTCAACATATTGCTAAATCCAAAGTACCGTAATTGTAAAAATGTTAAGAATCATTCTTTGTCTGACAACATTTCTTTGCCCCTTGGCGAAGGCTGAAGATCCCCTAAACCCAAACAAGCAGTGGTGGGATGAAGGATGGTGGGAGAAAGGAAGATTAACTGTGCCAGTCAACAACACAGTGACGATGCGTCATACATCCTACACAAACGGAGATGTTGAAGTACCCGCTTTGATAATCCGTCCCGATGACAACAAGAAATATCCTGGCATTCTCTTTCAACATGGACGGCGCGGCCTTGACGATCTGGTGGTACGCCATGCAAAAAGACTTGCCGCCCGGGGTTTCGTGATTCTCGCACCTGATGTCTTTTCCGCGCGATTCATCGAAAAATTTCCAATAGGACATGACTACGCACTGGAAAGTGACGTCAACATGGGAGTTGATCATTTACTGAGTCTGCCGGATATCAGTTCAGATAAAATCTGCCTCTATTCACATACACGCGGCGGTTACATTACACTGAAAGTCGCTGTGACCAAGAAACGGCAAAACAAAGAAGTCGCTTGCTACGTCTCTTACTATCCACATATGCAGGACCCAAACGCACCTGAACCGATGCAGGTTTATCGTTATGCCAAAGAGGCAGATGATCTTGTCATTCCCGCACTCATCTTTATTGGTGAAAAAGAGCAGTACCAAAGAAGGAGGAGTATAGAAACCGCTGTCAAGTCAATGCAGGCCAACAATCGTCCTGTAGAGCTATTCATCTATCCCGGTGTTGGACGTGGTTTTGATTTTCGTCCGGAGAATATTCGCACATTTGCAGATGATTTGGCTGCAAAAGACGCCATACAACGAGCCGCCGTTTTTATGCGTCATCACCTGCAGTGAGAATGGAAAACCTTACGGGCGATACTGCATCTCCCCCGGATCTGGCACCCCGACGGTACTGCTCATCCATGACCGGACTGGATTAACCGACTACGGATTCAAGCGGGCCAAGATACAGGAGAACCGCATAAAGACTTGAAGAAAATGCGTGTGCCGATGAACGGCGGCGTGAAAAAAGCTACCGAACTTGGAGCAAATAATGATACGCCATTTTCCAACTTCAGTGATATATTTAAGAAGTCAGCTCATTGTTCCTCCTGCCGAGACCGTATGGATATTCCGTTAAAAAACAGGTACCGGACACGTCTCTTTGTTTTGAGACGATTCCTGGTGTTGACGGCATTCATTTGCGCGGACGTGGCGTTTGCTCAACAGAACGGCCCGATGGTTCTGGTGGACTCAGCCGAGGAGGTCGCGCTAATCGAAGAGGTTCCGATAACCGGCAGCGTAATCTCTGCACGTATCGCTAAACTTTCGACTGAGGTGAGCGGTATCGTTGAGCGTATATCAATCGAGATAGGCGACCAGGTGCGGGCCGGTGATGAAATCCTGCAGCTCAATTCGGAGCTGGACAGGCTTTCCCTGGCGGCGGCACAAGCGGCAACGGAAAGCGCGATCCAGGAATTGGAGGACGCCAAGCGCCGCCTGAAAGATGCCAAGGAGCTGGCCAGGCGCCACAGCGTGTCGGTCAATGAGATCGAGTCGCTGGCGGCCGAGGTCCGCATTGACGGTGCCGGGGTGAAACGTTTCCAGGCAGAGCAGCAGCGCCAGGCGGCGCGACTGAAGCGCCACCAGCTGACAGCGCCATTCGCCGGCGTCATCAGCCGCAGACTGGTCGAACAGGGTGAATGGATTCAGCCGGGTGATACGGTCGTCGAATTGACCGCTACGGAGGGACTGCGCATCGATTTCCGGGTCCCGCAATCCGTTTACGCCAAACTGGATAGATCCACCAAGATCCATATCAGCCTGGATGCACTGCCTGGGCGAACATTTGACGGCCTGATTAAAACTATTATCCCGGTAACCGACCCGGGCACTCGCACCTTTCCGATTCGGGCAACGCTGGGCGATCGCCAAGTGAAGCTGGCGCCGGGGATGTCGGCCAGCGCGGTGTTGCGGCTGAATACCGGGACTCGGGGTGTCGTGATCCATCGAGATGCATTGATACGCTACCCGGACGGTCGTGTCACCGTTTGGGCGGTCAATCAGAATGGAGAAAGCGCCACGGTCTCTGAACAGCAGGTTCATACCGGTTTGAGTTTCAACGGCATGGTCACTATCACCAGCGGCTTGGCCGCCGATACCACCGTAGTGGTGCAAGGCAATGAAGCGTTGCGCGACGGGCAGAGCGTCATCATCAAGCGTGAGGAATAAACCAGGATTCCGCAGTTGACCGCTGACATCTGGCGTAAGGCAATGAGATGCTGAATCAAATACTCATTTTCTCGCGCACTCCTTGAATGAGTTGTGGGACGCTACATGAATTTGAGAAAAATCGGTGTTCAGCTGCGGATTCTAGGGCCTGTTAACACTAATCCAATCGGCCCTGTTGTGCCTGAAAAAGCGCCAATCAAGGCGCGAGGAGAGAGGTTTGGTGACTCCAAATGAACGACGAGCAACGCCGAGTGGCGCTTTTTCAGGCGCAACCCGTAGGGCTGGGGCTATTTTTCCGCCCAGCGGCGTTATCATTCGCTCATGTAGCATAACTACACCTCGCTCATTCTGCCTTGCTGGACAAAAAAATAGTCCCAGCAGGGCCGATTGGATTAGTGTTAACAGGCCCTAGGATAAGAGGCCACTGGAAAGAGTCATGTTCGAAGCGATGGTCAAACGCGGAATTCTGATCGCTGTGGGCACGCTCATCGTGATCGTGCTGGGGATCGTCGCCGCCTTGAAAATACCGGTGCAAATGATCCCCGATCTGGAGGTCCGCACCATCTCCATCCGCACCAACTGGCCAGGCGCCACGCCGCAGGATGTCGAGAAAGAGATCCTCATCGAACAGGAAGAACACTTGCGCAGCGTGCGCGGACTGCAGCGCATCGTCTCCTCGGCCTCCTTTGGTCGCGCCCAGGTCGAACTGGAGTTCCCGTTCGGAATTAACCTCAACGATACCCTGATCGAAGTGATCAACGCGCTGAGCCGTGTGCCCTCTTATCCCAACAACGTGGATGAACCGCGTATCTACGCCACCTCCTTTTCAGCCAACTCCTTCATGTATTTCCGGGTTACACCCTTGCCGGGCAATCCGCGCAACCTGAACATGATACCCATGCAGGACTTCATACGGGATCATGTGGCCGCGCGCATGGAGACGGTGCCGGGCGTATCGGAGATCTCTGTCTACGGCGGCGCGGAACGACAAATACAGATACTGGTCGACCCCGCTCGACTCGCCGAACGCAATCTCACCGTGGCCCAAGTGCGCGGCGCCATCCAACAGCGAAATCGTGACGTCTCAGGCGGCGAGATCGAATCCGGCAAGCGGCGTTATCTGCTGCGCACCATCGGGCGTGTTCGCGATGTCGAAGATCTTAAAGAGGTGATTGTGGACCATCAGGGCGATGCCCTGACTCGTCTTGGCGAGATAGCGGAGATCCGGCTCGGCCATTTCGAGATCAGCCGTTTCTCTTATACGGACGGCGATCCGGTGATCGGCATGTCGGTCCGGCGTCAAGCGGGTTCCAATGTCATCGACATCAAGCGGGCCATGATGCCGGAGGTCGAGGCCATCAACGAAGAGGTGCTCAAACCCGCAGGTATGCAGATGTTTCTAGTGGCGGATGACGTGGGTTATGTAGAGGCCTCGATCTATAACGTCTGGACCAATCTGCTTATCGGAGCAATATTGGCCAGTATAGTCATGTTCCTGTTTCTGCGCACCGGCAAGGCAACACTGATCGGGGTGATGGGTATACCGATCTGTACCATCGCCGCTTTTATGGGCCTCATCTTGGCGGGTCGCACCATCAATGTCATCTCACTGGCCGGTGTGGCATTCGCCATCGGCATGACGCTGGACAACAGTATCGTGGTGCTGGAAAGCATTGAACTGTCATGGCGCAAGGGGCTGGACCGATGGCAGGCCGCCGTTGACGGGGTGCGCAAGGTCTGGCCGGCGGTGCTCGCCTCGACCCTGACCACGGTGCTGGTGTTCGTGCCCATCGTGTTTATCGACGAAGAGGCGGGGCAGTTGTATTCCGATGTGGCCATCGCCATCTCTGCTTCCATCATCGCCTCCATGCTGGTGGCGATTGCCGTGATACCCGCGGCAGCCGCGCACGCCTTCAGCGGCGGCCAGGGCCATCGGTCTGTAGACAGGGCGGGGTGGAGGGAATTTCTGATCAGGCGCGTCGAATGGATAGTCGGGACACGCATGCATCTGTTGGGCGTCATCGCGGTGGTGATCGGTATCTGTGGCGCGATCATCGTCTACCTCACACCTCCGGCCGAATACCTGCCGGAAGGCGAGGAGCCGAAACTGTTTGCCAGCATGAGTCCGCCCACCGGCTACAATCTCGAAACCATGACGCGCATCGGCCATGAAGTGCAGGCGTATTTCATGCCCTTCCTGGAGCACGGCCCGAGCCGATTTGACCGCGGCGAGACCGAGGTGCCCGCCATGGCCTATTTCAATCTGAGCATCCAGGCCACCCGCCTGCGCATCATCGCGCAGCCGAAGGACCCCAAACATATCAAACCGCTGATGGATGCCGTTGACAGGCAGTATGAAAAGTATGTCGGTATGCGTTCGTTCGTATCGCGCGGTTCCATCATAACCAGCAATAGCGGCGGCACTCGCAGCATCAACCTCGACATCTCCGGTCCCTCCCTGCAGACCATCTATGCGGTTGCCGCGCATGCCGAATCCCGCGCCAAGCAGGTTTTCGAAAAACCGAGGGTCCGTTCGCAACCCGCATCGCTGACCCTCTCTCAACCCTTGATCGAGATCAAACCCAACTGGGAGCGACTGGCGCAGTCCGGTATATCCAATGCCGACATGGGCTTCACCATTGCCGCCTTGACCGACGGCGCCTTTGTCGATGAGTTCTTCCTTGAAGATGACAAGATCGATATCTATCTCTACAGCAGTGCGGGCAACAATGCCTCGTTGGAAAGTCTGGCTAGTCTGCCGGTCTATACTCCCACCAATGCCGTGCTGCCTCTGGCATCGCTGGCGAGGATCGTGGAGTCAGTCGACACCAGCAACATCCGCCGCGTCAATGGTAAACGCACCGTAACCCTGAGCATCATACCGCCGGACAACATCGCCTTGGAGACAGGACTGGAGATCGTCAAACGCGATGTGGTGACGTATCTGCAGGACAGCGGCGCCGTACCCAGCAATGTCAAAATCATCATCTCCGGCGCCAGCGACCAATTGCAGGCCACCCGCGAATCACTTACCGCCAACTACCTGGTGGCCCTTGTCATCATCTATCTGGTCCTGGTCGCTATCTTTTCCCACTGGGGTTATCCCTTGTTGATCATGACCACTATCCCGCTGGGAATCGCTTCTGGACTTGTTGGGCTCTGGTTGATGAACCGGATCGGCGCCTGGCTGCCGGCCATCGGCTACCCGGCCATGAGCCAGCCATTCGACATGATCACCATGCTTGGTTTTCTCATCCTTATGGGTACCGTGGTCAACAACCCCATTCTGATCGTGCATCAGGCCATGATCAATGTCCGGGAACAGCGCATGGCGGCACGGCAGGCTGTGCGCGATGCGGTCGCCATACGCCTTAGGCCCATCGCCATGACCACATTGACGACCGTGTGCGGACTGGCGCCGCTTGTCCTGATCCCGGGCGAGGGCACTGAACTCTATCGCGGTGTCGGCGTCATCGTGCTGTGCGGGCTGGTTGGAACCGCGATCGTTACCTTGACGTTCCTGCCAGCACTGATCATGGCGGCCCTGTTTTTTCGTCATCCGCCAAAAGCGACTGACGACACTGAGTCAGGATCAATCCTCTAGCCAGCGAGAGCCGATTACCTGAATATCCACTCCCAGCTGCCTCGATTTAAAGGATACGAGTATCCGCCAAAGTAAAGGAAGCCGATTCCGGGGAATCGGTTGGAAAAACCTATTGTGATTTTCATGCCATTCTTCCTTGCATATCTTGTCTCGTCTGCTCGATCTTGTTACGAGAGCCTTTGTCTTATGGCCTGTTAACACCAATCCAACAGGCAATGCCGGAGTCCCTGTCGCTGGCGTCATATTCTGCGGCTTGTGCTTATGCTTTTTCTTTGTATGAGCGTATCGCGTTTCGAATCAGTTGCGATTCCTCGGGCGGGATATTCTGGCTCTGTGTATGAGCGCTGATGGCTTCGAGGGCGCGGCGGGCTTCTTGGGTCTCCAAGACCTCAAGTGTTTTTACGACGAGCAACCGGCCGTGCCGATTATCCCGCAGACCCCAATTATCCGCATAAAAATCGAAAAGAATTCGCTCAGCGCCTGTAATAGCCAATCGCGTCAACACGTCTTTTATGCCACGGTATAACGGTTCCATGCCGAGTGGCCCCCAGTCCCTGACGTATGCGAGAAAAGCCAACATGGTGTGTTCCTGACTTTTTCCTTTAAATCTTAACCTTACCCAATCAGTCAGGCGTGCAATCATCTTCTCGTATATTTGCTCGTTTCCGCTGCCAATTTCAGAGAGGGATACGATCAATACCATCAATTCGTTACTGTTTATGGCCACGATATGATAGCCGTCGCTGCCTCGTTCCAGCATCCAATAAACCGGCTCGAATTTCATTTGTCTGATATCGCGGTTTACCAGGACTCTGGCTGTTCCATCGATTCCCTCCGCCAGTCGGATCCCCAAGCTGTCTGAAGCAGTGGGGACGGCAGCAACCCGATACTCGAATCCCGAGATTAAATCGTGTGTCTTCCCACTGACTTCAACCCGGCGTTCTCTCAGCCAGCTGATCTCGCCGGATATGTGCACCCATGACTGCCAATCAAAAAACCTGAACGCCGCAGGCCTGAATCCGAACTGATTCTCTTCGCTGCCGATCTGGGTCTTGTCGATCTCAACAGGAAGATGCAGATAGGGGGTTTTGAACTCCACACGAAATCCCACGGTACTGTTTATTTCTTCAGACAACATGGAGACCCCTGCAGTCACCTGTCGTCGGAATATCCGCAGCAGTGGCGTCCGATCCAGAAAGAGCGTACTACCGGAAATCAACAATTCCAGGGAGGCGATTCGCTGCCGGGCTCGCTCAAGTAATCTTCCAGCAGAACCGAGTCCGGTTTTTAGTTCCGGGTTTTGGTGTTTCAAGCCGAAATGCTGCTTCATCTATAAAAACCAAGTTCTTCCATTCAGCGACTCTCAGTTGCTGTCGCGGCTTGTGTCTTACTTACCAGATTCCCTGATGCACTACAAAAGCTAATATAGCCTGTGTGCCGGGAGAACAGAAGTCCTTTCCTTATCGGATGGCGAACCGATGCCCTCCCGCTCCGGCATGGTATTGGCCAAGCACAATCAGTCTTGATTATGATTCGTATAAGGCACTCGGTCAGGGGCCACCGCACCGCCGGAGATAATGAAACTCATCGCCTCATCAATACTCCAATCCGTCGATACCAGGTTTTCAAGCGGTACTATTTCGAGGTAACCGGATGTGGGATTCGGTGTCGTCGGCACATACACCGCCGCGAGCTCTTTGCCACTATTGGCGTCGACCATGGTGCGCGTCACGAAGCCGACTGTCTTCATATCGGAGGATGGAAACTCGATCAGCACGACTTGCTGCACATTTTCCGGTTTCTGTTCCAAGGCTGATATCAGCTTTTTCACCAATCCGTAAACATTCTGAACGACTGGCAGACGCTGGACGGTCGATTCGAAAAAGAAGAGGATCTTGCGGCCGATCACCCGGCTCGCCAACCAGCCAACAAGATAGAGGCCCAGGAGCATAATGAAAACGGCCAAGGTATTTTGAAACCATAGCTCAAGAAGCCATTGAGCGATTGACGGATACTCGCTCTGAATGCTGCGTGAAAGCAACCTGGCCCATGGCGATCCCAGCTTGGAAAGCTGATTGAAGATATACTTGAAAACAAGCCATGTAACCCAAAGGGGGATCAGGGTGATAATCCCGCTGATCAGATAGCGCCGAATATGCAGCGTTCGAGATTTTGTCCCGCTCATTTCCGTCCATATGTTATTACTGTGAATGAATACTATGCATGCTTAGCCATTACTTTGCCTATTGTACATAACCAAGCCTCGAAAAACGGCCACCCATAGACCACTTTCTGCTGTCGGTGATTAAGATATAAAATATGGCGAATGGAAAACACTGAGGGGGTTTTGAAGCATAGATCTGACAGGATGTTTGCGGCTAGTCCTCTACCGGCACACCCACGATGGTTTATGGTAAGTATCTGTCCGAGCGCGTATTTAAGACTGTAACGATGCCGGGAACATCCCCAGGAACGGGGCCAAATGTCATTATTTAAAAACTTTGCTTGACTGAGCGGCAGCTCTGGACTTTGCTTCACTACCTATGTAACAGTGTTTATCCAGACCCGGTCTGTGAGCGATACTGCGCACACGAACATGGATACAAATATGCTAACTGCCAACTCCCGCCGTATAAAAACAGCTAATTTTGGACGATCCGGCCGTATCTTCTCCTTAACCGCGATCATTGCCTTAATGATCACAACCGATATCCAGGCCGCGGGGGACGCCCTGGGCAACAATCATGACGATGGCATGGCCACCACTCTGATCATTGCCTTGCTGATTTCCCTCGCCGTGGGAGTTGCGCTCATCACCGGGCTTGTTTTCTGGGGACGCAAACAAGATCATATCGGTGAAATGATGCTCTTTTGCATGAAGTTCCTGTTGAGATCGGACGATGTGGAAGAACGCTGCGCTTCCGCCAGGGCGCTGGGGGAGTCGAGGGATGACGGGGCCTTGCTGGTGCTGGTTGATATTATCGCCGATGAGGAGGAGCCCGAGGAGGTTCACAAGGCCGCCAGGGAAGCCCTGCATCAGATGAGCGAGCTTTCACGCAAGCATCTCGATGTCTTTGCGGAACTGGAGATGAATATCGAACTGCAGGACAACGAAGGCATCATCAACACGGTGATAGAGAGATTCGAGCAGGGTAAAAAAAAAATATGCCCAGAGCGCCTATACTATCGGCCGCCACTATATTCGGCTGGGACATTTCGTGGAAGCCCGTGAGTGGCTGACAAAAGCCGAAATCAGGAATCATAAATTCAATCTTTACGGTGACCGTATCGATTACTGGATCGGCATCTGCAACCGTTATCTGCTGGCTGAAGCGGATGCCTCGTACGATGCGGCAGACTACTATCAGGCGAAGGAGCATTACGCAGTGCTTGACCACGGGCTCAACAACGAGGAAAAGCGCCAGTGCGCCATCTACCTGCGCACCACCTGTGTCTACTGCAAGCTGAAAGACTACATTAATGCCGACCAGGCGCTGCTGCAGGCGTTGGAGAACAATCATCAAACCGATTATGCGCTTCAGCTGGTCCCTTTGCTGCGCCGTTTGCTGGATTCTGCCGACGACCGGCAAGGCACGTTCAATGAAGTGGAAGCGAAACTTGACGCGCTTTCAAGCGATATCATGCTCAAGATCAAAAAAACATTTGTCGGGCCCGCCGACCCGATACCGATGGGTTCAGTCACGCCTGTGGGACAGCAACTGTCGAGCTAGAGACGGGGTGTCAACACTCACCCGGCCGGGTCGGGTTGAAAGTAGGTCTCGTAGAAGAAATAGAGTGTTATGACGCTACCGGTAAAAATGATAAACGACCTCACGCTGCGTTGAGAAAGCCGGCGTGACAGGTGGGCGGCCATATACCCCCCGGCCATGGTACCGAGCATGACCGTTATGCCCGCAAACCAGGCGATCATCCCGTCATAGATAAACAGCAGGATGGCGGCCAGGGATATGACCGTGGAGATAAGCAGTTTCACGCCGTTCATGGCATTGATATCGTTATAGCCCGCCAGTGCCAGATAGCTGAGAATGATTATCCCCAGGCCTGCATTGAAAAACCCGCCATAGACGGAGACCCCCGCCAATAGCAGTACCAGCAGCAGCCCGCCGAGAATCGAGGCATGCCGATAGCTTGCGGCGAACGCTCTCAGGTTGCGGTTTAAACGCCCGCCAAAGCTAAACAAAAGGGTGGCGAAGAGCAGCAACCAGGGTATCGCTTGCCGAAAAACCGACTCCGGTGTCTGCAACAGCAACAGCGCACCCAGACCTCCACCTATCGCGCTGATGCCGATGATGCGCGGCAATTGAGTCCGGCAGGCGGCCAGCTCCCTGCGCAGGGCATAGCTCCCACTCAGGTAACCGGCACAGGAGGCGAAGGTGTTGGTCGCATTGGCGCTGACGGGTGGTACACCGACTAACAGCAATGCGGGAAATGTGATGAAACTGCCGCCACCCGCGATTGCATTCAGCATACCCCCCAAAAAACCTGCGCCGAACAGAAATAGCGGTTGGTAAGTCATGACCGCCCGACTGTAACCGAATCCTCACCCATTTAACAGCCGGTGAAATCAGTTCAACGGAGACCGCGCAGCGGGGTCAGGCGAGCATGCCCCCGATTGCCCGCGCGACCCTTCATATCAATCCCGTTGCGGGTATCGCTCCGCACCTTGGACAATACCCAGTTGATCCCCTCAATCACCCTGGCTGGTTCATCCTTGTGGATGTAATGTCCACCACGCCTGGCTACCAGGTGTATACTGCGACTGCTCAATTCCGCCAGATCGACCTGCATCTCCGACCACAACTCATCCCAGCCGGCCGAATTCATTCCATGCCCCGGCGCTCTACTGATTACCGCCAGCGGTTTGTCACCCATGGTGACAGGCAGCCTCGCTGTCTGCGCGGCTTTGTATTCGTCCACGGCATGCCTGGGAAGCAGGGATTGCATCAGACCTGGCATGGAACAACCGTTGAGCGCGCGTTTTAGACAAGCCTGGGTCATCATCGGATGACGACCATCCGCCATCCCATGCCAATTCAGCATGATGTTTAATCTCTCCTGAGCGCCTCAACCGGCAAAAAGCCTGCCGCCCGCCGCGCCGGATAGTAACCGGAGGCCAAACCCACCAGGACCGACACCATAAAGCCGATCAGGACGCCGCCGGTTGTCGGCATCAACAGGAAACCGGTGACGAGATCGAGCAGGCCACCCAGGATCAAACCCGCCGTCAGGCCGGTAAAACCGCCGATGACGCTGATCAAAACAGCCTCTGCCAGGAACTGGAACAGGATCTGCCGGCGTGTCGCGCCGATCGCCATCCTCACGCCGATCTCGCGGATTCGCTCCACCACCGCGGTGCTCATAATTCCCGCCACGCCGATACCGCCCACCAGCAGGGAGGCGGAGGCCGCCACCACGCCCATGGCGGTGATCCCGCCAAGGATGCGGTCAACGGTCTTCAGATAGGAGGCGAGCGTCACCTGGTTATACCGGTATGCGCCGCGATGCCGCCGTTGCAACACCTGCTTGAGTTGGGCCGCCGCCCTCTCCGCCCGGGCCAGCGAGACCGCTTCCGCCTGCAGGTAGCTGATCTCCCGCTTGCCGTTTATCTGCTGCACGACGGTATAGGGCAACAGCACCCGGTTATTCGCATCCTCGCCGCCCTCCGAACCGATACTCGCCAGCAGGTCGCGGCTTTTGTATTGCAATACACCGATCACCCGGAACTTTCTTCCGCCGATGCGCAGATGCCGGCCGACCGGATTCTCCACTTGCGGGAACAGATCCTTCACCACGCTCTCTCCGATCAACACCACGGGCCGCCGGGCCTTAATCTCCTGTTCCCTGAAACCGCGCCCCTGTTTCAGGCGATCATTATTGATCGCCAGGAAATCAGCATTCACCCCCTTGATCGAGGCATTGCTGTAGCGATTGCCCCATTGGATGATCGATTGTTTCTCCACCAGCAACACCGGACTGATAGTGCGTACCGCCGGACAGCATTCGCCGTTCAACACCGCCAGGTCCCGTTCCAGCAAACCTGATCCCGTACGTATGCGCCGATTTGGATCCTTGTCGTCATAGTCGCGGAAGATCCAGACGGAACGCAGTCCGAAGGTCTCCAGCTCTTTCATGACGAAGGCCTTGCCGCCGCTGCTCACCGCGCTGACTGTCATCACGGCAGCGATGCCGATGGCGATACCCACCACGCTCAACAGGGATCGCAGGCGATTCTCCCGCAGCGCCTGCAAGGCCTCTTTGATCAGTTCGATGGAGACGCGCAATCCCTTCATGATGCGATCGCTCCATCGCGCAACCTCACGATCCGGTCGGCGCACTCGCCAACCGCGGGATCGTGGGTCACCATCAGCAAGGTATGCCCTTCGGCATGCAGGCGCTTGAATAGCGACAGCACCTGTCCGCTGTTGCGACTGTCCAGGGCGCCGGTGGGCTCGTCGGCAATCAACAGCGAGGGCCGGTTGACCAGCGCGCGGGCGACGGCAACCCGTTGCTGCTGACCACCGGAGAGTTCACTCGGCAGGTGGGAGGCCCGATCCGCCATACCCACATGGCCCAGGGCAGACATTGCCCGCCGGCGACGCTCAGATCCGGATACCCCCTGATAGAGGAGCGGCAGGGCCACATTCTCCAGGGCGCTGCGGGTGGGGATCAGGTTGAAAGACTGAAAGATGAAGCCGATATAAAGCGCCCTCAAGCGGGCAAGCCTGTGGGCTATGGCATGATCCACCGTCTCACCGCTCAAACGGTACAGACCGCGGTCCGCCACGTCGAGGCAGCCGATGATATTGAGCAGGGTGCTTTTTCTGGACCCCGACGGCCCCATGATGGCGGCGAACTCGCCCCGGGCAACCTGGAGATCCACGTCCCGAATCACCGCCAGCTCCACCCCGCTCCGCCAGTAGGATTTAGATAAACCTTGAATCTCGATCATGGCCCAATTCCTGTACTCACCCGAAGCCCGGGGTCGAGACGCTCTCCATCCAGACGCACAATCCGCATGCCCGCTTCGAGACCCTCGGTCACCTCCACGTGGGTGTCGCCCTCGAGGCCGGTCTGTATGCTTCGATAGTGCACCCGGCCCGCTTCGATCAGCGCCACCTCGACCCGGTCATCCCGCTCCCGGATGGCCGCGAACGGCACCCGCAACACGCCGTGGCGCCGCTCCACGGCTATCTCAAGGTCCAGCTGCTGCCCCAGCAGGAGGGGTGGCGGCTCCTCTCCCAGACCGAGCCGCACGCGAAAGGTATTGAGGCGCTCATCCTTCTCCCGCTCCACACTGGGGCCGATCCAGCCGATTGTGGAGCGCCATGCCGATCCGGGGTAGGCGTCACAGCGCACCAGCACCGACTGCCCCTTTTTAACGCGTCCGCTGTCCACCGCATCCACGTGGGCCTCGATCTCCCAGCGTTCCCGGGCTGCCAGGGTGAAGAGCTGGGTACCCGCCTCGACCCACTGGCCCACCTCCGTCGATTTACCGATAACCACCGCGTCGAACGGGGCGCGCACCTGTTGCCACTCCTGCGCCACATCGGCCAGTTTCAGGTCGGCCCTGGCCACCTCCCAGGCCGCGCTTGCCGCCTCCCAATCGAGCTTCGCCTGCTCCAGTTTCTCGCTGGAGACAGCCCCCTTGGCCGCAAGCTTCTTCAAACGCCGGTAGCGCATCCGCCCTTCCCGGCGGCGCACATCCTGCTGCTGCAGAAAAGCCGAGGCCCGCTGCCGGCCGGCCGCAGCCGCCCGGTTGTCCATCGCGGCAAGCACCTGCCCCGCCCCGACCCTGGCACCCAGGGCCGTGTCGATGCGCTTCACCTGGCCGTCGACCAGGGCGGTCAGGGCGACCTGACGATCGTTGATCACCTCTCCCGTCACCCGGATGACCCGTTCCAGATCGCCTCTTTCCACGGGGATGGTCTCAACCGCCTGTGGCCGCTCCACCAATCCCAGGTAGAGCAGGGACAGAAGTATCGCCCCGACAGGAAAGGCCACCAGGCTGCGCAGCGGTTTCATTTCCGCTCACCTTAGAATTTGTAGCTCAAACCAAGGTAGCCGCCGGCCAGATTGCGCTCATCCACAATCGGACTGTCGCTGATCTCATCCCCGAGCCGCCCCACGCCGACACCGCCGACCAGGTCGATGCGCTGATCGAAGGCATACTCGAACTCGACCCCCGCGAAGGGCGTGACCGCCGCATCCGCCTCGTAGACCGCGCGGCGGGCAGTCGCCTCGTCCGCATCCACACCGAAGTAGTAGTCGGTCATATCACTGCTCTGCCAGCTGACCCCCACTTCGGGGCGTAAGCGCCACTGACCGTAGCTGAGGGGATAGGCGTAGCTGAGGATCACCTCCTGGCCATCGGATGTGTCACTGACATCGGCCAGCAGCTGGGCATTCAGTTCGCCGAAGCCGGTCTGCCAGCGGACAGTGGCACCGAGATCGAAACCGGGATCCCGGTCGTCCAATCCCTCCAGCTCGTCATTGTCTTCCGGATAGAGCCCCATGGCGCGAACCCGGCCCACCAGGTCGATGTTGTAGTCAGCTTCTTTGATAAGGCTGTAACCCAGACCGGCAAAATTGGTCGAGCCGCTGAAAAAGGAGAGCCCCGGGTTGCCCAAGTTGGCGTGGAAACGCTCACCCCTGTAGGCAATCATCGGTATCAATACGGCATCGTTGTCTTCGCCCGGAAACGGGTTCTTGCCGCCGGCGACATTGGCACCGACCCGCCATTCCCCCGCGGAAACCTGTTGCGAGGTCAACGCCAATGCCGTTGCGGCGGCCAAGGTTGAAAGGGCATGCTTGACAGCTCGACTGTTGCGTCCCGAAGTCATCTTATCTTCTCCACGGTTGTTCCAAGTGATGACTTCAGCTTAAGGAGTGACGGCGGCGGTGTCTGTGGTGGGCTTGTTTGGGATTGTATCGGAATGTAACAGAGTGCTGGGTTATGTAGTTGGGTGTTTGGACAGCGTTATTGAGCGCGCGGGGGGGGGGGGGGGGGGGGGTTCAATATTAAATGTCGCCTGTAGTACCAGCTATAGGTACGTTTTGTTAGTGAAGTATTATAAATATGAATAATCACTGCTGTCCCGCTAACTTTCAAAGCAAAGCCATCTGATTATTATCAGGTTGGCCCTCGCGGGGTGGGTCACCTCGCAGCAATGCCATCAGATCCCGTTTTTCAAACAAATTAAGCTGTAGTAATCGTAATATTTGTTGCATGCTTTTTTGCAACTTCGACTGGAACTTGAGAAAGGCCAGTAGCAAATAGACACACAATGCAATCCAGATCTGTGTCATAAGCGCATTTTTGCTGGTACCCACAAATGATTTGATTTTCAGGTTTTGTTTGATCCATTTGAAAAACAATTCAACCTGCCACCTTGCCCTGTATATATCGGCAATCGTTTTGGCAGCAAGCTCGAAATTGTTGGTGAGAAACACATAACGCCTTCCGGTCTCCGCATCCCGATAGCCGATACGACGTAATGGTACTGGGCACTTTTTGGCAGTCTGCGCACCTGTAAACTCAATGGTTTGGTCGCTGGTCAATCCCTTACTTTTCAACACTGATCGACGGCTTACCGTACGGTACTTTGCATTGGTCTTCAGGCGAGTGACAAAAAATATCCCTTTTGCTGTCAGTTGGTTATACCAAGCGTAGTCGTTGTAACCCTTATCAACCGCCACGATACTCCCCTTGGGGAATTTCAAGGCACGCCCGACAGTTACATCGTGTGCCTTACCCTCTGTCACCGTCACAAATTCCGGCAAATAGCCCGAGTGGTTCAACCCAACATGCAGTTTTATCGCTCCTTTCGTCGTGCGAAAATCAGCCCAGGGGAAAACAGACAGACATAAATCGATCGTCGAAGCATCCAGCGAATAAAGTGGGTTGCTGAAACGAAAATCATGACCAGGAACCACACCCTGACAGCGATGCAACAGCTTTCCAAACAAAGCTTCATACAGCCCGTATGGCTTACCATCATTGATACGGGATAAATTGGAACGTGACAGTTTTGCACTACCGAGGTGATAAAGACGATGGGCTTGCGCGGACATACTGTCAACGATGTCACGTAAGCTGTTTCGACCTGACAGTTGCGCCATTGCCAGGGTTACGAATTGCGACCAACGTGAGGCTGTTCGGAAAGAACGGCCTGTATGGTGCTGTTTTGCAAGGGTCTCGAATTCATGTCTCGGTATTAGTTTCAGAAGTTGTGAAAACACAGTATTATGGTGACTCAAGGCCTGATTTCCTTTTTGTTTTTCAATGGTTTGTGGTGAACTCATTGTAACAAAACAAACTGGTCTTCAGGCCTTCTTATTCTCTCCTTAACGGGACAGCAGTGATGAATAATATATTTCTCACAGAGTGAGATTACATCTTCTGTACCGAGCCAATCTGAGAGTTTGTATTTGGTTGCAACCGCAGGTTCATCCGGTTTTGACTCTGGCGCGGAAGATGGTTCGTTATGCTCTCTTACATGGCCACGATCGATATGGTTTCCTATTTTTTTCAGGGAGGAAATAAGCTCGACTGCAATCCTGGCATAGCCGCTCACTCAGCGCGTTATTTTAAAACTGTTCCGTGTGAATACGGCAAGGGCGGCTGATTCCTTCGGAACTACTTAGCCGCTTTATCGACAAGTTGGCCATCCACGAATTTGTGCAGCACGCTGGACACCAGCGTTTGATAAGGAATGCCTTCTTTCAAGGCTCGAGCTTGAAGCGCCCTGAGGTCCTTGGAAGACAGGCGAATATTGATACGGGCATCTTTCTTGAAGGCTGCTTCGGCATATTTTTGATGCTCTGCAATAATTTTCGACGCCCCCTTGGCCCGTTTGAGCTGACCACCTTCAAAGGCTTCAAGGATTTTCTTTTCTTCAGAATCGAGCTTATTCATCTGAACCACCAAGATACTGTTTAGTAACCTTAAAGGAAATTCCCCGTTCTGTCCTGAGAAGCTCATTCTTCTCCGAATTCCATGCAAAGGTTTTCATCCTTGACGCGTAGCACGATGTGTGTCTTTTGTCTTCTTTCGGCTAACGGCCGGGTTTTTTTATTGTTTGACGTTTCCAAAGCCTTGCTCGGGCCAGGCGATAATGAAACGCGCACCGCCCCAGGAGGAGCTCTCGACCCACACCCTGCCGCCGTGCCAGCGGGTGATCTGACTGACGATCGCCAGCCCGAGCCCGACCCCGCCCGACTCCCGGTCGCGGGCGCTGTCGAGGCGGGCGAAGGGCTCGAAGATACGCTCCCTCTCCTGTTCGGGCACCCCCGATCCATCGTCCTCCACGACAATCCTCGCCTCGCCGTCACCCCAGTCCCCGCGCAACACTATCTTCGAGGCGGCATGCCGGTGGGCGTTTCGCAGCAGATTCTTCACTGCACGGCCCATCAAGCGGCCATCCAGATTCACAACGCGATCGACGGAACCTGTTGAACGTTCACAGACGGCGCGTTGCATCGGCAGTGACTCCTCCAGATCGATCGATAACTCGTTCAACCAGCCATTGAGACTGACCGGCTCCAACACCAGCTCTGGGCGCTCCCGGTCGAGCCTCGAATAGCTTAGGGATTCTTTGACCAGCTCTTCCAGCTCCCGGATATCCTTGCGCATGGCGCTGATGTGGCGCTCCCGGTCACCCTCGTGCTGAGGCTCCTCCAACATATCAAGGCGGAAGCGCAGGCGCGCGATGGGGGTGCGCAGTTCATGGGAGACCGCACCGGTGAGTTCGCGATGGGAGTGGATCAGGCGTTGCAGGCGATCGGCCATGGTGTTGAAGGCGTCCGCCAGCGGCTTCAGTGCCGAGCGCCGCCTGACCAGGAGGCGGGTATCCAGGTCGCCGGTACCGAAATCCCGCACGCCCCGATCGATGCGATTGAGGTCCCGCCACACCGGGCGCACCCAGAAGTAGACCGCGAGAGCGACCAGCAGCGCGAGCATCAAATAGAGTATGGGATTGAAGTAGCGCAACAGCGGCGGCAGCGGAAAGGGACCGGCACGGAACACCTGCTGCGAATCCCCCAGGCGTTTGTAGTAGATCTCATTCATCTCCTCCAGCCCCAGGATCACGATCTTCCCCATCTCGATATCGCTCAACCGCTGTTGCGGCAGGGATGGATCGTCAAGCCCGAGCATCGCCAAGGGCATGTCGAAGGCACTGTCCATCTGTTGCAGCAGCGCCGGCCATTGCGCGGGATCGTGGGCAAGAAACCTCGATTCCACCAGATAGACGATCCCCTCCACCTGATCACGCTCTTCCTGCTCCGGATTGGGGCCCAGGACCATCATGAGATAACGATCCGCGTCGAATACACGCTTATAGAACCGGGTCTGCTCCCCCTCTTCGCGAAACACCAGTTCCCCCGCCTGCGCACTTCGCCTCTGTTTGTCGCTCAGATCGATCTGATCGAGGCTGTAGAGACCGAGCCCGTACCGGAAGTGGGGTTCCAGATTCGCGATCTCCTGCTCCCAGCGCGACGGCGGATGTTCCTGCAACCGCAGCTCAACCAGTTCGTAGGCGCCGAGCATCGCCTGTTCATAGTAGCGCTTTACGGTACCGTGCAGGACGAGATCGGGAAACCAGATGAGACTGAGAAAGAAGAAGGCGATGGTGATGAAGAGAACACTGTACAGCGTGATGTAGAGCCGTGCCATGACGATCAGTCCCAGGCGTCGGGCACGAAGAGATAACCGCGGCCGCGTACGGTCTTGATGCGATAAGGGTGGTTGGCGTCGTCGCCTAGTTTGCGCCGCAGCCTGGAGATGCCGATATCCACCGAACGGTCGAGACCGTCGTAACCGAAGCCGCGCAGGGTCTTCAGCGCGCTGTCCCGGTCAACCACCTTGCCGGCCCTGCTGGCCAGCAGCCACAACAGATCGAACTCGCCGGTGGAGAGCTCCACACTCATATCATCGACAGTGACCGCCCGCGCGCTGGCGTCGATGCAGAGTCCGCCGAATCGTAATCCTTCATCCGCATCCTGACGATTGTTCCCGATCTGGCGATAGCGCCGCAGCAGGGAGCGAAGCCTGGCCAGCAACACCCTCGGCTCCACCGGTTTGGTGAGGTAGTCATCGGCACCCAGTTCGAGTCCCACGATCTCGTCCACGTCCTCGTCCCTGGCGGTGAACATCACGATCGGACCCGGAAACTCCATGCGCAACTCGCGGCAGATATCCAACCCGTCCCGGCCGGGCAGATTCAGATCGAGCACCAGGATGTCCGGATTCTGCAGCCTCACCCGGTCGGGGGCGGTATCGCCACGATGCTCCAGACTCACCGTGAACTCATAGCGCTGGAGATACTCCCTCACAAGTTCAGCGAGTTCCACATCGTCCTCAACCAACAGCACCCTTGCGGGTCCATTTTCAGCATTGACCTGCATTGAGCCCCTCACTCCCGAAAATCCCACACTGTAGTATCGTGCCATGATGCCCTGAAACGACGCTTAACCGTAGGGCCTGTTAACACTAACACGATCAACCACATTCGCCTGTTTCCGAAGGTATTGCTGTGTAACAGAATGTAGCCTTACCCGCTCCATGCATGGGGGATAATACCGATGACTGAGCACCCGTCGCAGACAGGCCATTGCAGATGCAGAAATGCCGGTATGTGAAAAATCTTTTGATCGGACCTTAAGATGCCGCCTGTATGTCCCGCACAGAGTGCTCAATCGTCGTCATGCCGGCGTCCGTATCCCTCGTCATCATCATAGCGCCGAACTCCGGGTCCATATTCAGACCCACCGCCGAACCGTTTTCTTCCACTACGCAAGGCGTCATCCGTGCGGGAACGCCAGCGCCACTTTGCCTCATCCTCGTCCCCGCTACGATGGCACTCGACGCAATTCTCATAGTCGTAGATCCCTTCCTCGATATGCTCGCCGCGTATGTTCGACCTCGAATGCTCGTGACAACCGTAACAGGTGTAGCTGTTGAAATCGCTGTCAATATGACAGGTCTCGCACTCGGCCTCATGGTCGCGGTCGAAACGAAAATAGTCATCATGGTCGAATGTCGCCGGCTTCCAGCCTTCAACGGTATGGCACTGATTGCAACTGTCCTCGATCTTCCGATGTAAGGCATCCGCCGGGTTGGCATGACATCCTTCGCACTGCTCGCGTACAGTCGTCCCGACCAGCTCATGGGAAAACTGACTGATGGGCCGAAAGGCCATCACTCCATTGTGGTCGCTATGGCAGGCGACGCAATCCTCTTCCGTGAGCTGCTGATGAAACGCCACATTTTTCTTTTCTCCGCCGATCGGCAGCCCCAGAGTGGTTTTGATACCGATCTCGTCCACCTTGTGGCAGGCGATGCATTTGTCAGGCGTACTGCCTATGAACGGCGTATGGCAGGCAAAACAGTCGTCTGAAATCTCCTCGTGGGCCTTTATCGGTTTACCGGGACTGACCATCAAATGTGGCCACATCAACGTCAAGGCGATCAGCACCACCAGATTCAGGGTTACCGCCCACAGCAGTTTTCGATGCTTCATTGCCATTGCCAAAAGAGAAAGATACTCAGGATATGGGCCAGTCCAAGCACGGCGAAGGCGAGCGTGATGGGCAGATGGACCACCCGCCACTGCTTCATCGCATCAAGCGTGGTGGCGTCCCAAAAGAGCCTGCGTTCGATCGACTCCCCGCTCATTCCTTCCGCCCGGTAGTGATTCGCCTTCTCGGCAAGCCGCCTCCTCGCGCTGTCGAGCAGGTATTTTCCGGTCATGCCGCTGATCACATTCACCAGCATGGCGATCAGTGCCAACCACGGCAGGATGGTGTAAATGTGGACGCCTGCGTGCACCAGAATCATCAATGCGCCTATCCAGGTCAGGGTTTCGTGCATCGCCAGCAATTGCTTCGGTTTACCGAATGCAATCTTGTTCCGTTTACGCAGGGAGTAGATGAAGGATGTCAGGATCAACAGGGTGCCGGGAATCCCCAGCCAGCGGCCCAACCAGACCATATCAAACTGGTGCAACAGTAGATCGACAGCCAACGCCCCCAGGATCAATCCGGCAAAGATTGCGATGAAGGGCAAGATCTCTCGGCGCAGTATTGATCCTTCCATATCCGCCCCCTATAACGACAGTTTCAGATCACTCGAGGGACGGCTGACGCAGAGCAGGCAGTGGCCAGCCTCCACATCGGCATCGGGCGCATGGTTATATTCCACCTCGCCCGATTCAATCCTTGTCTGACAACTGCCGCAGCTACCGGCGCGACACGCCGAGTCCACCGCAATGCCTTCACCTTCGGTAAAGCTGAGCAGCGAGTCATGACCATTCGTCCACTGTGCCGACCGACCGCTTTTGCTGAATGTCACACGCCAGGACGCTTCAGGCTTGTGCGACGCCTCGCTGACTTTCGCTTTCGGTTTTGCCAGAGATGCGGGACCGAAGGCTTCATAATGAATATCGGATGCCGGTATACCCAATGCCTGCAGCCCGGGAACGATACTCTCCATCATGGCGGCTGGCCCACAGATATAATATTGATAACGTCTCAGTCTGAGCACATCCTGCAGCAGCCTCATATCCACATGTCCGGCATGTTGGTAATCGGTCCCGATCCTGTCTGCCGCATCGGGACGACTGTAACAGAGATGCAGGTGAAAATGCGGGCGGGTCTGGTCAAGTCGTTTCAGCAAGGTGTGCATAATCACTTCACGTCCATTGCGCACGCCATAGAAGAGCCAGATCTCGCGTTCGCTCTTCTGCTCCACCAATGTATTGATGATGCTGAGCATCGGAGTAATACCGATCCCTCCGGCAATCAGCACCAGCGGCAGGGGGGGGGCTTCCATCAGGTGAAAATTTCCCGAAGGCGCCTTGACCATCAACAGATCACCCACCTCCACCCGGTCATGCAGATGGTTGGAGGCCTGGCCTGGCGGTGCCGTCGATCGATCCGCCGGCGCCCCCAAACGCTTGACCGAGATACGGTAACAGTCCGGGCGTGACCGGTCGGAGAGCGAATAGCACCGAACCACGCTCCGCTTGTCGCCATCCCCCCCGGATTGCAGCTCGAGTTTCAACGTCAGATATTGGCCCGGGCGGAAGTCGGGCAACGTCATCGGTTCAGTGGGCTGAAGATAGAACGAGCAGATATCGCCGGCGACATTCTCCTCCACCCGGCGCACCACGCGAAACGGTTTGAATCCCTCCCGCTTTCCCGCAGCAGCCTGATGCCGCTCAAGGTCATAAACAGCCGGCGCTGCGATCTCTTCAGTAGCCGGATCATCCTCGTTGCCGAGAGAATTGCGCTTACGCCAAATCCCTGTCAGTAGCGACAGCAATATTTGCAATACGATTGCAACAGCGATGATGAGTGCCAGTAGTCCCGTAGTCATTAATGATTCGAAAATCCGATCAGGTATGTCTGCTTCAAAGTGGTAGCTTGATATTAGATGGATAAAATGAATTCAAACTGAAAAGCGATCAATCACCCATTCAAACAACAACCGGCAACCAGATCCATTAGGCAGGGGAGATGTTTCTGATTCAAATCCCGTATCGTGCTATATACCATGGTGGATCATCCCCATACTTCCGGTAACTGAGAGACTGCCATGGACCTGACCACCCAATATCTGGGCATGCAGCTTAAAAATCCGCTGGTGCCCTCCGCTTCCCCCCTCTCCCGCAGCATCGACGACGCCCGCCGTTTGGAAGACGCCGGCGCAGCCGCCATCATCATGTATTCCCTGTTCGAGGAGGCGGTCACCGCCGAGGAGGAGACCATGGTGCGCTTTCTCCACCACCAGGAGACCGGCTTTGCCGAGGCGGACAGCTTCCTGCCCCACCACTATGACTTCTCCAACGGCCAGGAGCGCTATCTGGAGAATCTGCGGGCTTTGAAGGAGGCCCTGGAAATTCCCATCATCGCCAGCCTCAATGGCACCACGCCGGGCGGCTGGATCACCCATGCCGAGGAGATTGAACAGGCAGGCGCCGATGCCCTGGAATTGAATGTCTACCATGTCGCCGCCGATGCCGATGTCAGCGGCAGCGAGGTCGAACAGCGCTATGTGGAACTGCTCAGCCAGCTGAAACAGCAGATATCAATTCCTATCAACATGAAGCTATCTCCGGCCTTCAGTTCGCTGGCGAACATGGTGAAACAACTTGAGCTGGCGGGCGCCGGCGGCGTGTCGCTGTTCAACCGTTTCTACCAGCCCGACATCAATATCGATAATCTGCGCCTCAGCACCAGTTTGCAGACCTCAACCTCCGCCGAATCCCTGCTGGCAATGCGCTGGATCGCCATTCTTTATGGCCGCACCCTGCTCTCCCTCGGCGCCACAGGCGGCGTACATACTCCCGAGGATGCCATCAAGCTGCTGCTGGCGGGCGCCGATGTGGTCCACCTCTGCAGCCTGCTGCTGGAACAGGGCCCGGGAGCAATTCAGCCCATCTTTTCAGGCATTGAAGCGTGGATGGAGGAGCAGGGATTTGAGTCGATTGACGAGTTTCGCGGCAGGGTCAGTCAGATCAGCGTTGCCGATCCGAGCGCCTTTGAACGGGTCAACTATGTCAACATCATCGACAGCTTCACGCTCAGTCCGGGTGTGCGCGGATAGATATCAAGAGCTGCAAACCCGATAGCAAAAGCGTCAATAACTCCTATCCGGGTTAGCAGTAATCATCAAGCCCTGACATAATAGCGGCTGTCCCAGGGCCGGTCCGAAAAGCGTTAACAGGCCCATGTATTCACAGACCCAGACAATAGCTAATGGAAGACTGATCTCTCGTGTCCGATCTGATTCACTTTGAGCATCCGTTGAACGAAAGGATTCGTACCTTTCTCCGGCTCGAGCATCTGTTTCTTCACGTGAATCATTTCCGCCCGCTGGCGGACAGCTGGAGCAACCGGGCCGCGATAGACGGCCTGCTCAGTATCATCACGGTCTTCGGCCGTTCGGACCTCAAGACGGAGATTCTCAAAGAGTTGGAACGCCATACCGCAAGCCTGGAACGGGTACGGCAACAGCCCGGTGTAGACATGCAGGCACTGGGGCTGGTATTGGATGATCTCGAACAGGCGATTCACCAAGTCTATCGCATGGATGGGCAGATCGCCCGCAAACTGCGCAACAATGAGTTTCTCACCACCATTCTGCAGCGCAGCAGCATCCCGGGAGGGGGCTGCAATTTCGATCTGCCCCAATACCACCACTGGCTGAATCAACCCCATGAGGTCCGTCAAAACCAAATGAGCGAGTGGATGCATGAGCTGCATCCGGTGCGTGAAGCGGCGGTCTTGTTACTGAACCTGGTTCGCGGCAGTAACCTGCCAACCCGGGAGCGGGCCCTTCAGGGCTTCTTCCAGAAAACCCTCGACAGCTCATCCCCCGCCCAGTTGATCCGCGTCGGCCTCCCCAGAAACAGCGCCATCTTCACCGAGATCAGCGGCAACAAGCATCGTTTCAGTATCCGCTTTATGGAGGTGCTGGATACCGGTAAGCCAGTGCAGACCACGCACGATATCGATTTCCAGCTCACCGCCTGTATCTTCTAACGCCGGTTAACGCCAACCCCATGGGCAAAGAAGATCAGAGAACCGTACCATGCCCCACATGCGGTAAAGCCGTCGCCTGGTCGTCGGACTCCGCCTGGCGGCCTTTCTGCAGTGAACGCTGTCGACTCATCGACCTGGGAGACTGGCTGGATGAGAATCACCGTATCTCGGAACCCCTGGGCGACCATCCGGAGGGTGAGAACGGCAATTAACCACAGCATCCCGCCTGACTACCGGACAGTCGGCCAGGCTCACGAAAGGCGCCGGGCGACCTGCTGGTGCAGCTGATCGGCCTCTTCATACCAGCCCTCGGTCTGATCATTCTCCAAGCCATGGTTCGACAGCATCGATTTCACCTGCTCACAGTGCCACTGGGCCTGATGGAGCTGGTTGCCCTTCAGCTTGCGGTTGGCTTCACGCATATGGTAGCCATAAAGGGTTTCCATCCGTCGCGTGTCGATCATCTCCAGCAGCCGCTCCCGCTCCTGATCGTTTATCCCCACCAGTAACCTGTCCTCCTTCAGCAGCCACTCGATTTCCCCCGTCAGCCGTGAAAAACGCTCTATTTTCTGTTCGCTCAAATCGCCTGTTGCGGCGCTCACCCCGGCCTGCTCAACGGCCTGTTGAGCCTGGGCTATCATCCCGTCGATACCCTTGTATCCGGCATGGATCCCTTTCACTGCCTGCAAACGCGCAACTATGTCCCGTCGTAAAAGCCGTTCCAGCTCGACCGGTATGGGCAGGCCAACCATGCGTTGGATAATCCCGTCTATCTCTTCCACACGTCTCAGGATGCGTTGCACATGCTGCCGCCGCTCCTCCACGAAAGCATGATACCGGTGGGCAATGCTTGCCAGTATCAGGGTGAGGATCAATAATCCTCCGACGGCGAAAATAATTGTCATCTGATCCATCCGCAGACCCATAATTGAAGGATATAAGTCATGCCGCCAGAAACAGGGATCTGACAAGCTTTGACTCGTTGTTGCACTGAAAGTAGGCTGTCATTGTATCCGGCCGGACCGGGATCTGTTAACAGATCCTGAAAAACCACCTGGGAATCGGTATTTGCAGAGACGAGGTAAACACTCATTATGTCCTGGATAATGATCGTGCTACTGTTGGTTGCAAGTTTTCTCATACTTGTGCCGATGCTCAGCTATCTGTCGGCAAAACGCCTGGTCGGCAGAAAGATCGATAGTAATCTGAACGGCAACCGGATGCTCTATTTCTACAGCCAAAACTGCTCGCCCTGTCGTGCCATGACACCGGTCATCGATCGTTTGGCGAGGCAATACGAGGGTATCGTCAAAGTCGATGTCCGCGAGGATCCCGAGACAAGCAGGATCTTCAATATCAGGGCCACACCCACACTGGTAATGATGAAAGACAATGTGGTCACGCAGGTCGCTCTGGGAGCAAAAACGGAATCACAATTGGAGACCATGCTGAAGAAGCTCGCCTGATGCACTATAAAATCATTCCCGTCACCCCTTTCCAACAGAACTGCACCCTGTTCTGGTGCGATAAGACCCGCAATGCAGCCATCATCGATCCGGGCGGCGATACCCGGCTGATCCTGGATCAGCTCAACGCACTCGAACTCGTGCCCCAGCGCATTCTGCTCACCCACGGTCATCTCGACCATGCCGGCGGCGCCGGGGAACTGGCCCGGACGCTGAATCTGCCGATAATCGGGCCGCATCGTGAAGATGCCTTCCTGCTGGATAATATGCAGCAACAAGCCGCCATGTTCGGATTTGGCGGCAGTGCCGCCTGTCAACCCGACCGATGGCTGGACCAGGGAGATGAAATCACCGTTGGAGATGAGCATCTGGAGGTCCATCACTGCCCTGGCCACACACCGGGGCATGTGGTCTTCTTTCATCGCGCCTCGCAAACAGCCCAGGTCGGGGACGTGCTTTTCAACGGTTCCATCGGTCGAACCGACTTTCCCCGCGGGGACTACGCCACCCTCATCCACTCGATCCGCAATCGCCTGTGGCCGTTGGGTGACGCTGTGAGATTCATCCCCGGGCACGGCCCGGAATCCACTTTCGGCGAAGAGCGACGCAGCAATCCCTTTGTCTGCGACGGTTGCTAGGGACCGGCAACGCTAATCCAATCGGCCCAGCTGATTGGTTGGTTACCAGGTCATATGACCGCCTGCCTGGTTCCCCCACTTTGAACAGAACTTAGGGTGATTCATCAACACCCTATTCTAACTTCCTGAATCTTAAAACGGCTCTAACCCGGATATTTCATCCATTTGCCGATACTGGCACGAGGAGAAGGCCGGGACGAGAAACAGGATGATACCGGCTCCAAACGCCCCGATTTCTGGCTGACAGGCACAGCTTCCCCTTACCCCGTTATTTATCAACGTGCCGGGGCAGCACTCATCGCGTGCTATCCTGGCTCCAGCCGTTCGGCCACACTGAAGAACAATGCCTGGTAAGGAAAGACACTGGAGAGCAGGAAGCGGACACGCCGGGTATTGCGTATCACCACCGCACCCACTTTGAGTAGTTTAAGCCGCAGCGTGCCGACCTGGGTCTTGGCCAGTTCTGTACCCTGTAAGGCCAAGCGGCGAATCGCTTCCATCAACACATAGGCCAGGCTCGACAGCAGCAAGCGAAACTGATTGGTCCACCAATGATGTGCACTGGTGCGATCAGCAAACAGCCCCAGCTGTTGTTCCTTGATGCGGTTTTCCATCTCGCCCCGCGCACAATAGACGTCGTCGTAAAGGGTTTGGGCATCGCCGTTGAGGTTGGTGACGACAAATCGGGGATTACGCCCTCGCTCACTCACCTCCAGCTTGGCGATCACCGCGCGTCGACGGCGCCAGCTGCGTGCACCGTAGCGCAGGCCAAGGAAGACGCGTTGCTTCTGTCCGTTGGCCTTGAAGCATTGCTCGACTGCAGTGAAGTCTTCCTCGATCATCCGTTGCAGGCGGTGGTTGCGCGCCAGGCCTACGATGTAGCCAATGCCATGGCGTTCACACCAGCGCAGCATGCGGTGACGACAGAAGCCCGAGTCGGCTCTCAGGATGATCCGCACCGCCGGCCACGCCTGACGCAAGCGTTTGACCAGCAGGGCGAGGATCGCCCACGCATGTTTCGCCCCGTCGATCTTGCTCGGGCGCAAATAGCTGACCAGCAGTTGTTCGCCGCAAAACACGTACAACGGGAGAAAGCAGTAGTTATCGTAGTAACCGTGGAAGAAGCGGCCTTCCTGCAGGCCGTGAACCCGGTCATCGGTGGCGTCGAAGTCCAGGATCAACTCCTCGGGTGGCTCGGCAAACGAGGCGATGAACTGCTCGATCAGGACCTGATGGATCGCGACAGCGGTTGCCCGATCTGACCGATTCTCCAAGCGACAGAGCGTGGGTGAACTGCCCAGTGCCTGATCCTGTTCCACGGCCGTCTGAAAGGCCAAATCTTGTCGCAGACTGTCGTGATCGTTGAGGTCTTCATAGCCCTGGCACAGGGCATAGACCCGCTGGCGTAGTAGAGAAATCTGATCATGTTGCACATAGCGGCCATCGCGTGGATCAGCGAGAGTGTCATTGACGGCTTCAAGCAATCCCAGCCGTCGGTCCGCTTGTCGTAGCAACAACACGCCGCCATCACTGCTGATATCACCACCGGAAAAATCCGCTTCAACCTGGCGGCGTTTTACCGCTGGAAAAGCAAAACGACCTTGGGTACATTCTGTCACAGGCAAAACCTCGTTCAATTTCAGCCTAAGTAACTGAATTCTATTGAACTACACGGGTTTTACCCTCTTTATTTGTGAAATATTCGGGCTAATCTGAACAAGATTTTACGGGTAATTGACTTGGGTCAAGTATTTACCTTGAAAACACAATATATAGTGTTTTACTTCATATACACCGCTACATATAGTGCTTTAAAAATAAATTACCTGGAGGGTCACCGATCATGCATGCCCACGCCTTGAAGAGAGAATCCTGGCTGCCCGCCAAGGTCACCAAGCGCGATGGCGCTGAGGTCGATTTCAATAGCGACAAGATACAAAACGCCATCCTCAAGGCGGGTGAGGCCAGCGGCGAATTCAATGGCGACGAGGCCGGTTTGCTGACCGCCCATGTAATCAAGGTGTTGAGCCACACAGGCTACCGGGAATTGATCCCTAGTATCGAACGTATCCAGGATATCGTCGAGCAGGTACTGATAAGCGCCAATCACCTGAAGACAGCCCGCGCCTATATCGTCTATCGCGAACAACACAAAAAGCTGAGGGAAGACCGCCGTACCCTGCTGGATGTCAGCGCCTCGGTCAGCGAATATCTGCAGCGCACCGATTGGCGGGTCTCCGCGAACGCGAACCAAGGCTACTCCCTGGGTGGATTGATCCTCAACGCCTCGGGCAAGATGATCGCCAACTACTGGCTCAATCATGTCTATCCCCCTGAAATCGGTGAAGCCCACCGCACGGCTGATATACATATCCACGACCTCGACATGCTCGCCGGCTATTGCGCAGGCTGGTCCCTGCGCACCCTGTTGCATGAAGGCTTGAACGGGGTGCCCGGCAAGGTGGAGTCCGCGCCGCCGAAACACTTGAGCAGCGCCGTCGGCCAGATCGTCAACTTTCTCGGCACCCTGCAGAATGAATGGGCCGGCGCACAGGCCTTCAGCTCATTCGACACCTACATGGCGCCCTTCGTGCGCAAAGACAACCTCAGCTATGAGCAGGTCCACCAGGCCATACAGGAGTTGATCTACAACCTCAATGTTCCCTCACGTTGGGGCACCCAGACCCCGTTCACCAATCTGACCTTCGACTGGGTCTGCCCCGAGGACCTGCGCCACCAGGTCCCCGTCATCGGCGGCCGGGAGATGCCCTTCAGTTACGGCGACCTGCAGCATGAGATGGATCTGATCAACCGGGCCTATATCGAGGTAATGACGGCCGGGGATGCGAAAGGCCGGGTCTTCACCTTCCCGATACCCACCTACAACATCACGCCCGACTTTCCCTGGGAGAGTGAAAACGCCGGGCGGCTGTTCAGGATGACGGCGAAATATGGCCTGCCCTATTTCCAGAACTTCCTGAATTCCGAATTGAGTCCGAACATGGTGCGCTCCATGTGCTGTCGCCTGCAACTCGATTTGCGGGAATTGCTGAAGCGGGGCAACGGGCTCTTCGGCTCGGCGGAACAGACCGGTTCATTGGGTGTGGTAACCCTCAACTGCGCGCGCCTGGGGTATCTCTACGCCGGCGATGAGGCTGCCCTGACGGCAAGAGTGGATGAACTCCTGAGACTGGCACGCAACAGTCTCGAGATCAAGCGCAAGGTGATACAGCGCCATATGGATGCCGGGCTCTTCCCCTATACAAAACGCTATCTGGGCACCTTGAGAAATCACTTCTCCACCCTCGGCGTCAACGGTATCAACGAGATGATCCGTAACTTCACGGACGACCGGGAGGACATCACCACGGCCGAAGGCATAAATTTCGCCCACCGCTTCCTCGACCATATACGCCAGACCATGGTGGCGTTTCAGGAGGAGACGGGCAATCTCTACAACCTGGAGGCGACACCTGCGGAGGGAACCACCTACCGCTTCGCCAAGGAGGACAGAAAACGCTATCCGGACATTCTGCAGGCGGGGAGTGCAGAGAAACCCTACTACACCAACTCATCCCAGCTACCGGTGGGCTATACCGACGATCCCTTTGCTGCTTTGCAACATCAAGAACCGCTGCAGCACAAATATACCGGCGGCACCGTGCTGCACCTCTATATGAATGAGCGGATCAGCAGCGACGAGGCGTGTGCGAAACTGGTCAGGCGCGCGCTGCAGAGTTTCCGCATACCTTACTTGACCATCACACCGACGTTCTCCATCTGCCCGCGACACGGCTATCTGAACGGAGAGCACGAATTCTGTCCCAAATGCGATCACGAACTCATACTGCGCAAACAACAGGAGATCAACCATGCATCACACCATTGAACTGAAAAATGAGGAACGTACCCGTTGCGAGATCTGGACACGGGTGATGGGCTACCACCGCCCCATCTCCGCATTCAATCCCGGCAAACAGTCGGAGCAGGCGGAGCGCCGCTACTTCGTTCAGGCCCGGACCTCCGCCCCGCCCCATTTCTCCATGGACGAAGAAACGGCAGGCATCGACAGCTGATCATGCCGGGCGAAGCGCTTCGGGTGGGGGGATTGACCCCCATGACCACCATCGACTTCCCGGGTCATCTGGCGGCCGTGGTGTTCTGTCAGGGATGCCCTATGCGTTGCCACTACTGTCACAACCCGGAGCTGCTGCCGCGACGAAACGACAATCAGCCATCCTGGAAAGCGATTCTCGAATTTCTCTCTGCCCATATCGGTTTACTGGATGGCGTCGTGTTCAGCGGCGGTGAACCGACGCTCCAGCGATCGATCGGACAGGCCGTCAGAGATATTAAGTCGATGGGTTACCGGGTCGGCCTCCATACGGCGGGTATCTATCCGGAACGCTTCGAGCAACTGCTGCCGCTGATCGATTGGGTGGGGTTGGATATCAAGGCCCTGGCGGAAGACTATCCCGCTCTGACCGGGGCGCGCCGTTCCGGGGAGTCGGCCTGGCGCTCCGCCCGCCTGTTGGCCGCCAGCGGCGTGCCCCATGAGATAAGGACCACACTTTTTCCCGCCATCGACAATTCCGGCTACCGGAACCGCCTCCGGGGGGAACTCATGGCGCTGGGTAAGATCAATCATAAGTGGCAGACTTATCGTCATTTGCCGCAAGAACACCTACTCCAACAGGTCAGTTTGAGCTAGATTAGTTCCTACTAATAATTTCACATGCAGTTGTTTACAGAGTATTTTTTGCATTGACATTCGACTTGACGTATCATCCCCCCGTCAAGAAAAATAACCCGGTCAAACAGGAAGTAGACAGGATAGCTACAAACGACACAAGGAATACAGAACGTTTTCCTTGCAGAATTTCGAGGGTGGAGTATGTTCAGACAGCATGCTGGCTACAGGTCCGCGGGTAAAATCTCTATCATCCTGGCGGGCATAATTTTCATTGGTGGTATCATCTTTTCCGGTTTGTTCAGTATGGGCCTCGCGTTCACCAATGAAATGGATTTCTGTACCTCCTGTCACTCCATGAAGGTCAACCTGGAAGAGTTCAAGGAGACTGTTCACTACAAGAATGCTTCCGGCGTGCAGGCCACCTGTGCGGACTGCCATGTACCCAAGCCATTCATCCCCAAGATGATCGCAAAGGTGATGGCCGCAAAGGATGTCTATCACGAGATCATGGGCACCATCGACACCAAGGAAAAATATGAGGCCCTCCGCTGGGATATGGCGACCAGGGTGTGGGAGAAGATGCGCGCTTCCGACTCCCGTGAGTGCCGCTCCTGCCATGAGTTTGCCAATATGGACCTGAGTGAGCAGGATCGCAGCGCCCGCAAACGCCACCCGAAGGCAATGGATGAGGGCAAGGCCTGTATCGATTGTCATAAAGGCGTCGCCCACGTGGAACCTGACGAACCATAGGACAATGCGTCCTAACCACTTTTAAAGAGGATTTGATATAATTTTTGGCTTTGCTCAATTAAATTATGAAGTTAAGGTTCTTGACAGGAAGGCAATGAAAACCACCAGACTGCTCCTTGCGACCATTGTGCTGCTTTTAATGTCGCCCCTGTATGGCGGTGACAAAAAGGACGAGAAAGATCTGCGCTTGGCCGCCAGCATCGGTGATGTCGAAACCATAACCGCCCTGCTGGACAGGGGTATCCCGGTCGACACGGCAAACAAGTTCGGTAAAACCGCGCTGATGATGGCTGTCGAGAACGACAATTTCGAGAGCGTGGTGGCACTGCTTAACCGGGGTGCGGATGTGAATGCGCGAACCGTAGCGGGCTGTTCGGCTTTGACATTCGCCGCCGAGAACGGCCATCCCGCCCTGACGGCCATGCTGCTGGAACGGGGCGCCAATCTGCATGATCGCACACGCGCCGGCTGGGATTCGCTGATGATCGCATCACGCTACGGCATCACAGACATGGTTGAACAACTGCTGTTCAAAGGCGCCGATCCCAAGGCCTCGGACAAACATGGTCACAATGCATTGATGATGGCGGCGGAGAAGGGACATGCCGACACCGCCGCCATGCTCCTGAAGCATGGCGCAGAGATCGAAAGCCGGGATAAGAATGGTTCCACGGCATTGATACTTGCCGCCGACAGCGGCAACAACAGTGCGGTTACGGTGCTTATCGACCACTCTGCCAATCTCGACGCCAAAGACAATGACGGCGCTACCGCCCTGATCTGGGCCGTGGGACAGGATAGGCTCGAGGCTGCACGCTTGTTGCTCGAGGCCGGCGCCGATGTCAATCTGGCGGATACGGACGGCATCACACCGCTGATGGAAGCCGCCCGCAAAGGTTCAGAGCCGATGGTTAAGCTGCTGCTTAAACACGGCGCAAATAAAATGAATAAAGACAATGAGGGCCATACTGCCCTGGACATCGCTGAAAAGAAAAAGCATGTCGAGGTTGCGGGCCTTCTAAAATAAAAAGGGCATTGCCCAGGTGGGGGAACTATTTCCCAATATTTGCCTCTCCCGAGGCGTGGAGGATACCCATCTGAGTCTACTGCAACAGGAACAGTTCCAATCGCTGCTCCGGTTCATATGACAGGGTGCACTTTGTACCCTGTAAAATAATGTAAGCCTGTTTTCAATACCAAAGGAGGTAACATGGCGTACACAAAACTAGAGAGAGCCCTGATCGGCGCACTGGCAATCAGTGCCTCATCTGTGGCCTTCGCTGCTGACAAGCCCAAGACAATGACGGGCGCCAGTGCCAACATGCTGGCCGTTACCTGTGCCGGTTGCCATGGTACCAACGGCGCAAGCGCGGGCCCGGCAACCCCGAGTATCGGCGGCATCTCTGCCGTCTATTTCGAAGAGGTGATGCAGGGTTTCAAAGATGGTTCGGTTAAAAACACCATCATGGGACGCATCGCCAAGGGCTATTCCGATGATGAGATCAAGGCCATGGGCGAATACTTCGCCAAACAGCCCTTTGTTCCCGCCAAGCAGGATTCTGATCCGGAGTTGGCCAAGAAAGGCGCCAAGCTGCACGATAAGTATTGCGAGAAGTGTCATGCCGACGGCGGCACATCGGCAGAGGATGACTCCGGCATTCTGATGGGTCAGCTGACACCTTATCTTCACTACACCATGGCCGACTACAAGGCGGGTGATCGTGAGATGACGAAGAAGATGAAGAAAAAGGTCAATGAGTTGATCAAGAAAGAGGGCGATGCCGGCTTCGAGGCGCTCTTCAACTACTACGCCCAGGGCACGCAATAAGGGGGAATGAGAGATATGAAGATTACTCGAAGAGGATTTGTTAAAGGCGCGGGTGCGGCTACAGCCATCGGCATGATGGGTACCCCCTATATCGCCTTGGGCGCTTCCAAGAAAGTGGTTGTTGTCGGCGGCGGTACCGGTGGTGCCACTGCCGCCAAATATCTGCGCATGGCCGATCCGACCATCGAAGTCACCCTGATCGAAGCCAACAAACACTACTACACCTGCTACTTGTCCAACGAGGTATTGGGCGGCGACCGTAGTATCGACACCATCAAATTCGGCTATGCGGGACTCGGTAAACACGGTGTCAACGTTGTCCACGATGTGGTCACCGCCATCGATGCCGACGCCAAGACCGTCAAGACAGCCGGCGGAAAGAGCTTTCCTTACGATCGCTGCATCGTTGCTCCAGGTATCGACTTCAAGTGGGAAACCATCGATGGATACGACGCCAAGGTGGCAGAGGAGATTCCTCACGCCTGGAAAGCCGGTTCCCAGACCGTTACCCTGCGCAAGCAACTGGAAGCCATGAAGGATGGCGGCACTGTCGTTATCGCACCTCCCGGCAACCCCTTCCGTTGTCCTCCGGGACCCTATGAGCGCGCTTCTCAGATGGCCCACTATCTGAAGCAGCATAAGCCGAAGTCGAAGATCATCATCCTCGATCCGAAGCCTAAGTTCTCCAAAATGGGGCTCTTTACCCAGGGCTGGAAGGCACTCTACGGCTATGAGACCGACAACTCCATGATCGAGTGGCGTGGCAGTGCTCAGGGCTCGAACGACAATGCCGTGGTCAAGGTTGACGCCGGCTCGAAATCTGTCGTTACCGGTTTCGATGACACGATAAAAGCCGATGTTCTGAACGTCATCCCGAACCAGAAGGCGGGTAAGATCGCCTTTGCGGCCGGCCTGACCAACGACAGCGGCTGGTGCCCCATCAACCTGCATACCTTCGAATCCACCATTCACAAGAACATCCATGTGATCGGTGACGCCTCGATTGCCAAAGGTATGCCGAAATCCGGTTATGCCGCCAATTCCGAAGCGAAGGTCTGCGCCGCAAGCGTGGCAGCCCTGTTGAACGGTCAGGAGCCCGGCACACCGGCCTATGTCAACACCTGCTACTCAATCGTCGGCAAGGATTGGGGTATCTCCGTCGCGGCTGTCTATCAGCTGGCCGAGGACGGCTCCAAGATCACCAAGGTATCCGGTGGTCTGACGCCGACCGACGCAACACCGGAGATGCGTGCGCGCGAAGTCGCATACGCCCACAGCTGGTTTACCAATATCACCAATGATATCTTCATGTAAACCGACTGCATGCCAAGGAACGGCATAATAAAAAAAGCGGGGTTCGACCCCGCTTTTTTTTATGCCCTGCCGTGCTCTGCAACGGACTGACGACAGGCACCTGGCCAATCAACGCCCTATCTATATAACCACCTTCCCTTAGGTTCCGGGAAGATCACCTGTTCGCATTATTTTACGGACCTATTCAGGCCGCCCGGGCCTGCCGGGCCGTTGATCGATGGCGTAACCGGCACCGGAGTGCAGGTGCGCGGGCCTGGCAAAGTTGGGAAAATCCGGATTTCGCCACCCCTCTTTCGCCAACTTCTCCTTTGGCGGCCTGATGCGCGAAACATAATCCAGAACTGCGCGAATGTCGCGATGGGTGAAATTGTGAATCTGCTTAACCATCTTTTTATCGGCATTGCGACGGCGTTCAATCTTTATCCATTCGAACTGACGTAGAAGATATCGATAGTGCTGTCCGTATATGGCGGGGATGTGATCCTCCAGATTACCCTCACCCATCTCGCCGTGACACTCGGTACAGTTGTCCTGATAGAGTTTTTCACCCCATACAAGGTCATTCCCGCGTCCCACACCGTTGTACGGCGACATCGGCAATTGTGAGATATAGGCCGCCACATCCGCGATGTCCTGAGCACCGCCGAGCAGGTTTGGCGAAGTGAACGGCAACATGGTGGGATTGTCTCTGTTACGGGCTCGAATATCGGCCAGCTGCTTGATCAGTACAGTCGGCAATTGACCCGCCACCTGGGGATAGGCGCCACTCTCGAGGCCCCACCCTTCCGGCGTATGACATACAGAGCAGATACGGTAGACCTTCTTGCCGTTCTCTAAGTTCGGGGTCAGTTCCATTGCCTGCTCATACTCGCGCATGGCATCGTCGGTTGGTTGTGCGACCACCTGCCCCGTAGCCAATACGCACAATAAGGAAGTTACCCAAATAGACTTTCTCATTGAAACTCCAAATGTAATTTGTCGTCGTCGTGCAGTGCGATCGGAAATGAATCACCCAATCGAGACTGCAAACCAAGCTATGCCTGTAATAAGAGCTGCAACAGGTCAGGTGGTTTTCACTGCTTCACTATTTATTCTTTGTAAAATGTAATATAGCCAGGGTATTGCCGGGACACAATAAATAAAGCGCAGATCAACCTAATTCCATTGATAATTTTATGGTTGATAAAGAATAAGAATAATTGAAAGCGACAGGCGGTTTTGTGAGAATCGGAAACGATCATAATGATCGTGTTATTCGATCACCGGCCCATACAAAACCGGAAAAATAATTCTGAAAAAGATCTCCAGCTAGGGGTGCCAAAAGAGCAATGATTTATTCACTGCCTCAATCCATATCGGTCTGAGGCACAAGGCTTCTGCGGCTCGCGGTTGGGTTTATATACCAATACACACCTTGATTTTTTAACGACCATCCTAATAAGAAGGAGCCGCTTAACTATGAACAGGCTACTGATAACCCTCCTGTTATCCATCCCCATGTATGTGCATGCAGTCGATCTTGATAATGGCAGGAAACAGGCGCGCAGCTGCGCCCTGTGCCATGGTCATTACGGACAGGGAACGCCAGGGCCGGCCTCACCCAGACTTGCCGGCACTCCAGCCGGTTATATGATCAAACAGATCGAAGCCTACATCAAGGGAGACAGGATCAATCCCCGCATGGTAGTCACCTCGTCCCTGCATTCAATCAGCGAAGAGGATGTGGACGACATCGCCGCCTACTATGAAAGCATCAATCTTGAAAAGATCAATCCCATCTTAAACAACATCCCGCTCTGGCCCGGTAATGTGGCACGGGGCGAAGCGCTCTATAATGGCGACTGCAAAAGCTGCCACCGCAAGAACGGCATGGGAAAATCACGCAAGGGGATCCCGGCATTGGCGCTGCAATACCCACGCTACCTCTTTCGACAGATGAAGATGTTCCAGTGGGACAAGCGGGTACATGACGACGACCCGGAAGATGAAACCTTTGACGAATTGTCGGACCAGGATATGGAAGCACTGCTTGCCTATATTTCATCGATGGCGCCCAACAATAAACAGTAAACGGACAATTTCACAATAAATCAACGAACCGAAACATGCGGGAGAATGCTATGAAATCGATACAAGCACTGGGACTCGCTTTGCTGCTGAGCCTATTCTTGACTGCCTCTGCCCTGGCTGGCGATCAACCTGAAATCAATATCACCGACATCAAACAGACGGTGGTGCAGATGAGCGTCAAGGACGGGGTCACCAGAGATGATGCGGTACAGGCGCTGATGTCCCGCGCAGCGGAGATCAACCTGAAATATGTCGCCAGACAGCAGGTATCCAAAGAGCTGGAGGCGCGCGGCCTGAAAACCCCCTATCTCGACATCTTCCAGTTCTGTAACCCGGAGGATGCGAGGAAGATGATCATTCACGATCCAATCTACGCCGCCTACATGCCCTGCCGTATCGCCATGGTGGAAGATAAGGACGGTCAGCTCTGGCTGATGATGTTGAATCTGGATATGCTGATCAACAGTGAATTGCTGCCGCCCGAGCTCACGGAGATCGCGATTCGCGTCAATCAGGCAATGCTCGATGTGATGGTTGCCGGCGCCACCGGCGAGTTCTGATCGGCCGCAAATGGTCGCTAATCACCGCAAATTTTCGCCGATGGTATTGTGAAACAGTTACACGTCCGTTCTTGCGATAACAGGCCCTAGGCCAAAAATTTGCGTTCATTCGCGGTGATTAGCGTTCATTCGCGGCTGGTTCTCTTAACGAATCACCCTTCCCGGTATCAACTGATACTCTCGGCCAGATTGGCCTGGAAGATCGCCTTGTGAATATCGCCCAGGCTGAGCATACCCACCAGCTGTCCGCCATCGGCAACCGGGATACGGCGGAACTTGTGACGCGCCATGATCGTGGCGGCCCGCAGTATGTGCATATCCGGGCCGACCGTGATGACATTCGGCGTCATGAGATCGGACACCAGTAGATTCACCACATCCTTATATTGCAGCATCATGCTGTCGTAGTCGGGCGCCGACATGCCATCCATGACCTCCTCGAGGGTGGGGAACATGCGATGCAACACATCCTTTTCCGCTATGATGCCCAACAATTTACCGTCCTCTACCACTGGAAGGCCGCTGTAACGAAACAGGCACATCAGAGAGACCACCTCCAGAAGCTTGGTATCCGGAGTCACCGTTTTTGGTGTTCTTGTCATGATTTCGCTTACCAGCATTTAAAAAACTCCTCGTCAGTTCGATTTTTTCAGGGCCTGTTCAGACAATCCAACGGCTTCTGGTCAAATACCGTTGTTTTACAGGCCGTTAACGATACGCATTCTGGATCTGGTTGCCAACCCCTTTCCTCTCCCGGTCCGGACCGGCATTGCCGAGCGGCTTTTACTCAACGGGAAACGGGTGAACCCATCATTTATAAGTAATATAATTCCCAATCTGTCGAGGACCCTTCACACCCGGAGAAATTATGCCGCTTTGTCCCCTCCGGCACGTCATGGAGGACAATCATCGCCCAACACAATAAGCCGATGATTTTTTTGGGAAAAGGTCATGACAATCCATAACTTATCCACAATTCGCGCACAGAGAGAGCACCCTTTTCCACAGCTTCATACACAATATCTTGTGGTTGACATCAGCCAAATAGGATATATATTGTGTTTACTGTTTTGATAATCTGGCTTTTGATTCCACATCAGCGGCCAGAGGATAAGGCCGGAGAAATAATCGGCCATAGAGAGAAAAACCGGCCTCGGGGTTAGACGCCCCCACAGCAAGAGGCCTGACGCAGACAGGACATGCAACGACCCGCGCAAACCGGCCACCCTGTCCGCACGGCAAAGACAAACGTTTAACCACCTACAGACAATCGACAGCCAGGGCAGTCAGATCCGTAGACCCGGCACAGTAATGGCTACGATGCGAACACATTCAGGAGAAGAGATGGCCACACAAGCAGCCAATAGCGACGCTTCCGTTTCAGTTACCCAGCCGACCGTGATGCAGGAGCCTCAAACGCGCGCGCGCGCCAGCACCACCAGCGGCATCCAGGTCATCCGCCGGAACGGCAAGGTTACTCACTTCGACCCCAGCAAGATCAGCGTTGCCATGACCAAGGCCTTTCTCGCCGTCGAGGGCGGCAGTGCGGCCGCCTCCAGCCGTGTTCACGATACCGTTCAGGCCCTCACCGACCAGGTGGTCGGCGCGCTGACCCGCCGCCTGCCCGACAACGCCACCGTGCACATCGAGGATATCCAGGATCAGGTGGAGCTGTCGCTGATGCGCTCCGGCGAACACAAGGCCGCCCGCTCCTATGTTCTCTATCGCGAACGCCAGACCCAGAAACGCCTGGAGGAGGAGGCCAAGCGCGCCGAGGTCGAAGGCATTCCTCAAGAGCATATCGTCAATGTCACCCTGGCCGACGGCTCCAACCGCCCCCTCGACATCGAGCGCATGCAGGCCCTGGTCAACGAGGCCTGCAACGGTCTGGACGAGGTGGATGCCGGCCGCATCCTGCAGGAGGCCTGCCGCAACCTGTTCGACGGGGTGAAAGAGAGCGACGTCTCCCAGACCCTGGTGATGAGCGCCCGCACCCTGATCGACCAGGAGCCCAACTACTCCCAGGTCGCCGCCCGCCTGCTGCTCGACATCCTGCGCCGGGAGGCCCTCGGCTTCCTCGGCCTCGATACCCCGGTCAACACCCAGGCGGAGATGGCCGACAGCTACTGCAGCTATTTCAAACGCTATATTCAGCAGGCCCAGGAGCTGGAACTGCTCGACGGCCGTCTCGGCCAGTACGACCTGGATCGGCTGATCGCCGCCATCAAACCCGAACGGGACCTGCAGTTCACCTACCTCGGATTGCAGACCCTCTACGACCGCTACTTTATCCATAGCGAGGACGGCATCCGTTTCGAGCTGCCCCAGGCCTTCTTCATGCGCGTCGCCATGGGCCTGGCGATCAACGAGATCGACCGCGAGACACGGGCCATCGAATTCTACGACCTGCTCTCCTCCTTCGACTTCATGAGCTCCACCCCGACCCTGTTCAACTCCGGCACCCTGCGCCCGCAGCTCTCCAGCTGCTATCTGACCACCGTGCCCGACGACCTGGACGGCATCTACAGCAGCATCAAGGACAACGCCCTGCTCTCCAAGTTCGCCGGCGGCCTGGGCAACGACTGGACCCGGGTGCGCGGCCTCGGCGCCCACATCAAAGGCACCAACGGCAAGTCCCAGGGGGTGGTGCCTTTCCTCAAGGTGGCCAACGACACCGCGGTGGCGGTCAACCAGGGCGGCAAACGCAAAGGCGCCGTCTGCGCCTACCTGGAGACCTGGCACATCGATATCGAAGAGTTCCTGGAACTGCGTAAGAACACCGGTGACGAACGCCGCCGCACCCACGACATGAACACCGCCAACTGGATCCCCGATCTCTTCATGCAGCGGGTCGCCGAGGAGGCCGACTGGACCCTCTTCTCGCCCAACGACACACCGGATCTGCACGAGCTCACCGGCAAGGCCTTCGAAAAGGCCTATCTCGCCTACGAGGAGAAGGCGGCAAAGGGGCTGCTCGATGTGAGCAAAACCGTCAAGGCGCTGGACCTGTGGCGCAAGATGCTCGGCCTGCTGTTCGAGACCGGCCATCCCTGGATCACCTTCAAGGATCCCTGCAACCTGCGCTACAGCAACCAGCACATGGGCGTGGTGCACAGCTCCAATCTCTGCACCGAGATCACCCTGCACACCAACGACCAGGAGATCGCGGTCTGCAATCTGGGCTCGGTCAATCTCACCGCCCATGTGGATGAAAGCGGCCTCGACCTGAAGAAGCTGGAGAAGACGGTGAGCACCGCCATGCGCATGCTCGACAACGTCATCGACTACAACTACTACAGCGTGCCCCAGGCGCGCAACTCCAACCTGCGCCACCGCCCGGTGGGCCTCGGCATCATGGGCTTCCAGGACGCCCTCTACAAACAGCGCCTGGCCTACACCTCGGAAGAGGCGCTGGCGTTCGCCGACCGCTCCATGGAGGCGGTGAGCTACTACGCCATCCAGGCCTCCTCCGACCTGGCGGCCGAACGCGGCCGCTACTCCACCTACGAGGGTTCGCTGTGGAGCCAGGGCGTCCTGCCCATCGACTCCCTCAAGCTGCTGAAGGCGGAACGGGGCGACTACCTGCAGGTGGACCTGAGCCAGACCCTCGACTGGGACGCCCTGCGGGAGAAGATCCGAATCCAGGGGATGCGCAACTCCAACACCATGGCGATCGCCCCCACCGCCACCATCTCCAACATCTGCGGCGTCAGCCAGTCGATCGAGCCGACCTACCAGAACCTATTCGTCAAATCGAACCTCTCCGGCGAGTTCACCGTGGTCAACCCCTACATGGTGCACGACCTGAAGAAGCTGGGTCTGTGGGACGAGGTGATGATCAACGACCTGAAATACTACGACGGCTCCCTGCAGCCCATCGACCGTATTCCGCCAGAAATCAAGGCGGTCTACGCCACCGCCTTCGAGATCGATCCCCGCTGGCTGGTGGAGGCCGGTTCCCGGCGCCAGAAATGGATCGACCAGGGCCAGTCCCTCAACCTCTACATGGCCGAGCCCTCCGGCAAGAAGCTGGACAACCTCTACAAGCTGGCCTGGGTGCGCGGCCTCAAGACCACCTACTACCTGCGCTCCATGGGCGCCACCGGCGCGGAGAAGACCTCGATCAAGCAGGAGGACAGCGGCAGCGGCGTCGATCTGATCGGCGCCGACGGCGGCGAAGCGCCCCAGGCCTGCTCCATACTCGATCCGGACTGCGAGGCGTGCCAATAGGCGCTTCCATGAGAAACCACCCCGCAAGCGATACAAGAACAGAGAGGAATAGAAGATGCTGAACTGGGACGATCCACTCGCCAAACCGGCCCCCGTCGAAACCGCGCCGGCCCCGGCAGTCGCCGAATCCAACCCGGCCCCATCGCAGCCGGTCCATCCCCATGTGGTGCAAGAGGCGGCCCGCGCCCTGCAGGCGGAAGAGCAGGCCGGGGCAACGACCGCCATGGAACCGGTCAACCCGGACGACAAGCGGGTCATCAACGGCATGACCGACATCAACCAGCTGGCGCCCTTCAAGTATCCCTGGGCCTGGGAGTACTTCCTCAACGCCAACAAGAACCACTGGACACCGCTGGACATCAACATGGCCCAGGACGTCCACGACTACCAGCACAAGCTGACCCTGGAGGAGCGCCACGTCTACGAGAACGTGCTCTCCTACCTCACCACCTCCGACATCCTGGCGATGCGCAACATCGGCCTGGCGGTGATGGAGAAGATGTCGGCACCCGAACTGCAGATCTACCAGGCGCGCCAGGTCTACGAGGAGTCCCTCCACACCTGGACTTACCAGCACTGCATCGAAACCATCGGCCTCGACCAGGGCGAGATCTACAACCGCTACCGGGTGGTGCCGGAGATCAACAAAAAGATCCAGATCACCAACCGCCGCCTCGCCTCCATCCTGCGCGCCGACATCGACCTGCGCGACCCGGACGAGCTGCAGAACTTCGTCATGGCCTACATCTTCTTCGCCGCCATCTTCGAAGGCTGCTGGTTCTACAACGGCTTCAGCCCCATCTTCGCCCTGCAGCGCCGCGGCCTGATGAAGGGCACCGCCGAACAACTGCAATACATCATGCGCGACGAAGTGCTGCACGCTTCATTTGGAATCCGGGTGGTCAAGCAGATCATCCAGGAAGAGAACATCACCCTGGACAAACAGGTGCTGCGCGAGATGTGGGACGAATCGGAAGCGGCCGAGATCGGCTATGCGAGTTACATCCTGCGCGATCCTATTCTCGGTTACTCCCAGGAGGACCATGTGGGGCAGTTCCGGTTCATCGCCAACCGTCGTGCCCGGCAGCTTGGGATTGATGAGCCCTTTCCCGGGGCCGAGGCTACGCTGCCCTGGTTGGATGAGCAGGCGCATTTGCGGAAGGAGAAGAATTTTTTTGAGACGCGGGTGACTGAGTATCAGACTGGGGGTGCGTTGAAGTGGGATTGAACGGTAGCTTATTAACGTAGGGGCACGACCAAAATTGGATTATAAGGAGTTAAAACTGGATTCGATATGACTATTTTTGGCTTTGCCAGATAAGCTAATAGATATTTTTAGATTTACCACGGATGGCAGTACTTACTGCTTCCAGCTATTTTTGGATTTGCTACCGTAAAATCTCAAGCCTGCCGTCTTGGGCTGGATATACCAATTGGCTATAACACACCACGCATTCAAATCAGACATTTTCACTTAATTTGCGAACAGAGAACTACTATCAGGCCATAAGAAGGACATTCGCGACCCGTGCAGTGTGTGATATGCGCTTAATAATAGACCTCCACACTGCATTCTAGAAATGGCGGCAGTCGACCCAAAGCGGACGTTTTAATATAAAGATGTTTGTCTGCTTGCTGTTATATATGGAGATAATTTTTTGACAGAATTTAACTATCAAGAACAAGCTCAAGGCCACTATGCTGAAGCGCCGGTGACAATTCTTGGAAGCGGGGCTTCAATGGTATTTGGCTTACCTAGCATGGGTGAGCTAGCAAATTACATTAAATCTAATACCGATACAGCACAAATTCCCGGCGACCAATTAGGCAACTGGACAGAATTTTGTGGTCTTTTAGATACAAGCGTTGATTTGGAAACAGCACTGCACCAAGTGAATTTCTCCCAAGAGATAACACAGCTAACCCGGATATTTCATCCATTTGCCGATACTGGCACGAGGAGAAGGCCGGGACGAGAAACAGGATGATACCGGCTCCAAACGCCCCGATTTCTGGCTGACAGGCACAGCTTCCCCTTACCCCGTTATTTATCAACGTGCCGGGGCAGCACTCATCGCGTGCTATCCTGGCTCCAGCCGTTCGGCCACACTGAAGAACAATGCCTGGTAAGGAAAGACACTGGAGAGCAGGAAGCGGACACGCCGGGTATTGCGTATCACCACCGCACCCACTTTGAGTAGTTTAAGCCGCAGCGTGCCGACCTGGGTCTTGGCCAGTTCTGTACCCTGTAAGGCCAAGCGGCGAATCGCTTCCATCAACACATAGGCCAGGCTCGACAGCAGCAAGCGAAACTGATTGGTCCACCAATGATGTGCACTGGTGCGATCAGCAAACAGCCCCAGCTGTTGTTCCTTGATGCGGTTTTCCATCTCGCCCCGCGCACAATAGACGTCGTCGTAAAGGGTTTGGGCATCGCCGTTGAGGTTGGTGACGACAAATCGGGGATTACGCCCTCGCTCACTCACCTCCAGCTTGGCGATCACCGCGCGTCGACGGCGCCAGCTGCGTGCACCGTAGCGCAGGCCAAGGAAGACGCGTTGCTTCTGTCCGTTGGCCTTGAAGCATTGCTCGACTGCAGTGAAGTCTTCCTCGATCATCCGTTGCAGGCGGTGGTTGCGCGCCAGGCCTACGATGTAGCCAATGCCATGGCGTTCACACCAGCGCAGCATGCGGTGACGACAGAAGCCCGAGTCGGCTCTCAGGATGATCCGCACCGCCGGCCACGCCTGACGCAAGCGTTTGACCAGCAGGGCGAGGATCGCCCACGCATGTTTCGCCCCGTCGATCTTGCTCGGGCGCAAATAGCTGACCAGCAGTTGTTCGCCGCAAAACACGTACAACGGGAGAAAGCAGTAGTTATCGTAGTAACCGTGGAAGAAGCGGCCTTCCTGCAGGCCGTGAACCCGGTCATCGGTGGCGTCGAAGTCCAGGATCAACTCCTCGGGTGGCTCGGCAAACGAGGCGATGAACTGCTCGATCAGGACCTGATGGATCGCGACAGCGGTTGCCCGATCTGACCGATTCTCCAAGCGACAGAGCGTGGGTGAACTGCCCAGTGCCTGATCCTGTTCCACGGCCGTCTGAAAGGCCAAATCTTGTCGCAGACTGTCGTGATCGTTGAGGTCTTCATAGCCCTGGCACAGGGCATAGACCCGCTGGCGTAGTAGAGAAATCTGATCATGTTGCACATAGCGGCCATCGCGTGGATCAGCGAGAGTGTCATTGACGGCTTCAAGCAATCCCAGCCGTCGGTCCGCTTGTCGTAGCAACAACACGCCGCCATCACTGCTGATATCACCACCGGAAAAATCCGCTTCAACCTGGCGGCGTTTTACCGCTGGAAAAGCAAAACGACCTTGGGTACATTCTGTCACAGGCAAAACCTCGTTCAATTTCAGCCTAAGTAACTGAATTCTATTGAACTACACGGGTTTTACCCTCTTTATTTGTGAAATATTCGGGCTAACCCGCATGTTTCATCCGTTTTTAAATTTAGCCGGTGATATGGCCAAGCTTGGATGGTTTGCCCTCACTGGGAACCAAACCTCTATCAAGCCCTGATTTTCCACCCTCCGGGCAGACTCCCCCTTACCCCCATTGTTGATCAACGTGCCGGGGCAGCACTCTGCCGGGCTATCCCGGCTTGAGTCGTGCCGCCACCTGGAAAAACAGCGCCTGATAGGGATAGGTGCTGGAGAGCAGGAAGCGGATCCGTCGCGTGTTGCGAATGATGACCGCCCCGATCTTGAACAGTTTGAGCCGGATCGTGGTCATCTGTGCACGCGCCAGTTCCGTGCCCTTCAGCGCGAGGCGCCGGATGGCCTCCATCAGCACATAGGCCAGACTGGACAGCAGTAGACGAAACTGATTGGCCCACCAGTAATGCGCGCTGGTGCGATCGGCGAACAGCCCCAGTTGCTGCTCCTTGATTCGGTTCTCCATGTCACCACGGGCGCAGTAGAGGTCATCGTAAAGGCGCTGTTTGTCGCCGGCCAGGTTGGTGACGATGAAGCGTGGATTTGGCCCCTTGTCGGTGACCTCCAGTTTGGCGATCACCTTGCGACGCGTCTTCCAGGTGCTGGCGGCATAGTGAAACTGAAAGAATTCCCGCATCTTCATGCCGGTTCGCTTCGCCAGTTCCTCAACCCACTGCATGGGCTCACGGATACACCGCAGCAAGGCGTCATTCTTGGCGATGCCCACGATATAGCCCACAGCGTTGCGCTCGCACCAGCTGAGCATGTGGTGACGGCAAAAGCCGCTATCGCCCCGAAAGATGATACGCACTTCAGGCCAAGCCCGGCGCAGGCGTTTGACCAACAGCGCCAGAATCGCCCAGGCATGCTTGGGCGCATCGATCCGGCTGGGCCGCAGATAACTCACCAGCAGTTGATCGCCACAAAAGACATACAGGGGCAGGAAGCAGTAGTGATCGTAGTAGCCGTGAAAGAAGCGGCCTTCCTGGCGGCCATGCACCGGATCATCCGTGGCGTCGAAATCCAGGATCAGCTCATCGGGTGGTGCATCATATGAGGCAATGAACTGCTCGAGCAGTAGGTTGTGGACATCAACGGCAACCCGGCGATCGACCCGGTTCTCCAGCCGACAAAGTGTCGACTGGCTGCCCAGTACCTCCTCGCGTTCGATCGAGCTCTGTAGGGCCGGGTCGGTGCGTAGTGTCTGATGGTCGTTCAGATCTTCATAACCCAGGCAGAGCCCATAGACTCGCTGGCGCAACAGGCTCAACTGGCTGTGTTCAATATAGCGGGGATCTCGCGGGTCGGGGATGACCGCATCAACCGCCTCGAGCAATCCCAGACGCCTGTCGATCTCACGCAGCAGCAACACGCCGCCGTCCGAGGTGATATCGCCACCGGAAAACTCGGCTTGAACCTTACGGCGTTTTAGGGCTGGAAAATCAAAGGCAGTCTGGGTACAGTTTGTCACAGGCAAAATCCTTTCGATTACAGTGTAAGCAACTGAATTATATCGAAGTATCAGGATTTTGCCTTTTTAATGCGTGAAATATTGGGGCTAGTCCAATGGGCTTTCTGCCGGCTTTCAGCGGTTTTGGGTAGTAAGGGGCGATTGCCTCGCACATCTCGTTCCAGGGAATGATCTCGTCCATTTCATCAAGAAACTGCTCTTTGCGGGTCTTCTTGCGGTATTTTTCGAAGCCACTGGCTTCTAGGCTGTGTTGTTTCATCGCGCTTTTTTGGGGCTGGTGATCAATGTATCGATATTATACGATTCTTGGAATTAATCAGAGATGCCTTAGCTAACTGACTAGCGCTTAGCCTTAGCACAAAAAGTGAGCGTAAAGAGACTCGCAGCATTGTCAAAGTCTCTTATTGGTAATGGGTAGATGTGAGAAAAATAAAAAAGTTGTGCAACAAAAAACTAGAATAACTAGTTTTGTATAACCGCATATCGCCGATCATTGTGATCGGCGATATGCGGTTTTTTTATTCCTGAAAATCCCAACTCCTTATTCAAGCATGCTCGAGCGGGTGTTGATGACCCGGAATTAAGAACTCTCAGCCATCATTTCAAAAAACAGCTTCAGGTATTCTGAGTAGCCTTGCGATTCCATCTGCGCCCTGGGTACGAACCGCAATGCTGCCGAGTTAATGCAATATCGCAAACCCGTCGGCGCAGGACCATCGTCAAATAGATGGCCGAGATGGGAGTCACCGATACGGCTGCGGATCTCGGTACGCACACCAAACAGCGAGCGGTCCTCGTTCTCCGTCACCACTTCCGGCTGAATCGGTTTGGTGAAACTTGGCCAACCGGTCCCCGATCTGTACTTGTCTGTGGACGAGAACAGAGGCTTACCAGTCACTACGTCGACGTAGATCCCTTCCCGCTTCTCATCCCAGTAAGCGTTATTGAACGGTTGTTCTGTGTCGTTCTCCTGAGTCACGCGGTACTGCAGCGGGGTGAGCATACCCCTGATAATTGCATCAGTTGGTCTGCTATAGCGGATACTCTTCCCGGCGAGTGCGGTTTCCTCAGCTGGTTCGTCGCGATATTGAGTGTAATCCACAAAACGCTCCTCACCCCAGACCTCATCAACGAACTGATAGCGGCCTGAGTTGAAGGTATAGAAGTTATAGCGTATCGGATTTTTCTTGTAGTAATCCTGGTGTTTCTTTTCCGCCTTATAGAACGATTTGAACGGAACAATCTCAATCGTAACCGGTTTCTTGTAGCGTCCCGAGGCGGCCAATTCGTCGCGTGAACGTTCCGCAATCATTTTCTGTTCAGAATTATGGTAAAGGATGGCCGGTCGGTACTGTCTGCCGCGATCATAGAACTGGCCGCGGGAATCGGTAGGATCCATCATCCTCCAAAGGCCCTGAATCAGGCCCGAATAGCTGATGACTTCAGGATCGTAATAGACCTGCACAGCTTCGGTATGCCCGGTGCCTCCTCTTGCGACTTTCCGGTAGGTCGGGTTTTTATCCCTTCCACCGCTGTAGCCTGAAACAGCCTCTTTGACACCTGGCAGCTCTTCAAATCCCGCCTCGATGCACCAGAAGCAGCCACCGGCAAAAGTCGCGACCGACAGTCCCTGCAGCATCTCGTCAGGCAGCTCAGCCTGTTCAGTCACCGACTGGGCACAACCGGAAAACAGCGCCATTAAAGCCAGCAGGCCACTCCACACAGTTAGTTTCATTATGTTGTCCTCTGGTTAACAATTTAGATTAGTTCTAAATATGAATAGCAAAGTTCACCGGCCTATCACGATAAAACCACGATTTTATCGCCAAAATAATCTTATAAAAAACAAGGCATTCGGGTTACTTCCGGTGGTGACCCCCCCTCCCCCCCAAAGCCGGATAAAATCGGTGCTTGGTTTACAAAAATTCTTTGAGCTATCTGAACAATAACCCAGGTTCAGTTCAACAAGATACCTTCAAAAGGTGAGAAACCACTTTGCTAACCTCACATATCCATTTGAATTGATATATAACGATAACGAATCCTACAAATGACCAGATATTGTGTTCGCGATTTTTTCCCAACACAATATCTTGTATCTTGGAACTGGTTACGCTATGGTTAACCGATATAAGCCGGTTTGGGGGAGATAGACCGGCCAATGTTGGCAAAAAGCAGATTTTCTCGGCTAATACACTCGCCTCGTACTATATGCAGCCAATCGTAATAACCAGAAATATTGCCCATATGACAAGTCTGTATAAGCGGTATTTCTTTGCAAAGCCTGACACCTGGCCTCAAATAGGTGGTGTTTTGGAATGTTGTTTTTCAAATTATGGAAGCTGGCGACGCTCAAGGCCCTGACGAGGCATGAGTACAGCGGAATCATTCACTCGAGAGTCGAAAAGTTTTATTTAATCTTAGGGGTAAACAAGATGCACTGCTCACACTGTTCTTCGCTGATGGCAGAGATCGAGACACAGAAGGATGTGAATATTGAACAGTCGCGATATGAGTGCCCGGTTTGTCGACGGACACAGTTGGTGACAAGGACGTTGGATCAATGGAAGGATCATTTAGCTTTAATGTCAGGAAGGTTAGCAAAACAAGCACTTCGATACCCATAAAGTGCTTTCAGGAACTCTCCTCGCTACCTGCCATTGCAGGCGGGCGATGCCGCAACAGCACATCGCCCGGTTTTTCCTCAAACAGCTTGTATTTCTCTACTGATTTCTTATATAAAAATCATCCATCAATAAGGGCCGGTAGATTTTTCCCGGATCGAGACCCACTAACCGAAGTAGTACATTCCTATAGGCAACATAGCATTCATATGGGATGGTTGAGTTGACTGTTGCAGCAAAAAGATAAATAAAAGGAATCTATAGTTCGTGTTATTTTAATTCCTACAATTCCTTTATATATGAGCAGTTTTAATTCGGTTTGGTTACTCATAAAATTACCTGATTACTCATGAGGCTCAGCTATTGAGCCTGTGGTGCAAGCATAATGGAACCTACTGAATAAAAGAGGATTTCATCATGCCGAGAAATACTATTCAATTTCAAAAAGGTCTTGGTTTGCACGATTTTCTGGAACAATATGGGACCGAGGATCAGTGTCGACAGGCATTGTATGATTTGCGCTGGCCGACGGGCTATGTCTGCCCTGAGTGCGGCAACACAACAGGCTGTGAACTCAAAAAGCGTCAGATATATCAATGTCACAAGTGCCATCATCAGACTTCCCTGACCGCCGGCAGCATCTTCCATGGCACCAAGCTGCCGCTGAGAACGTGGTTACTTGCGATCTATCTGTTGACCCAACGCAAGAAAAGTATCTCGGCGCTGCAACTTTCCCGCGAAATCGGGGTGAACTACAATACGGCCTGGCGACTCAAGCATAAGTTGATGCAGGTGATGATGGAACGTGAGCGTGGAAAAAAACTGGCCGGTCGCATCGAATTGGATGATGCTTATCTCGGAGGCGAGCAAGCCGGTAAGCGTGGTCGTGGGTCGCGCAACAAAATCCCTTTCGTAGCTGCTGTTGAGACGACGCGGGACGGCAGGCCCATGAAAATTCAACTGCGTCGTGTAAGGGGCTTCCGCAAACGTGAAATCGCCCGCTACGCCCGCTCCTGCTTGATGCCTGGCAGCGAAGTCTTTACCGATGGGCTTTGGTGCTTTAGTGGCGTGACAACCGCTGATTGCCATCATAACCCCATGGTGACGGGTGGTGGGCGCCAAAGTGTCCAGTATTCGTGCTTCAAATGGGTAAACACGATGTTGGGTAATGTCAAAAACAGTCTGTTGGGTACTTTTCATGCGATTCGAGATAAACATGTGTCGCGTTATCTTGCTGAGTTCGAATATCGGTTTAACCGCCGTTTCGATTTACCCGCCATGATTGAACGATTGCTTTTTGCCGCTCTTCGCACTCCACCTATGCCATATCGCCTCTTGAGAATGGCTGAGGTTTAGGGGTAATCAGGTAAAATTATTGCAATACACTTGAGGTTTTTGAAATGTCATTTCCCACTGCCGTTAACAGCCAAATCACAGACGCCGTCACACAAGCCCATAGCGCAGGCGGTGATGAAGCGCTCTCAATAATCGCAGAACTGATGGAGAAAATTGCGAAGGGCCTTAACGGCGCCAGGCAGGGAGAAACCACAATTGATGATCTCTCCGACGCCTTTGAGAATGCTGAGGTGGCGCTACACGGTATTGTTGTAAAGCTTGCCACTGGAAGAGAATAAAATTGTCACCAAATGGCTTTCTTTTTTCCGTAATTTAGCTGGTTGAAACAATTCGTTGCAGTACTCTGTAATATGGCTTTTACTATCACAATTCTGAAATCCTGCAGAAAATGCCTGTTCAGGAGTCCAAATATAACAACTTAGGGCCTGTTAACAACGCAGAGTACTTTTTGTTGAGGTTGAAGAACTGAGCGACGAGTTGGATATAGCGGAGGTCAAACTGACTGAGCACCTGCATAGAGTAACCTATGGTCGCAACAACTTGAAGGAAGTAGGGGAACGTTACCGCTACTAAAATTGTTGAACCATGAGTGTTGCCGTCTTTCTTTAATCACAACCGTGATTGCAGCTCACTGATGTGGGAAATTGTACCCTTTGAACCTAAACCGCGGCGTTTCAAATCGTCTTTATTCTTCGTATCCAGGAAATAGGTTACGAGAAGACTGTCGATACCGCAATTTTTTGCACCCAGGTGTTCTTTGCTGCTGCCATCCCCGACAAAAAGGGCCTGGTTCGAATTAATCTCCATTTCAGCCAGAGCCATTCGATAGATTTCTGGCTCAGGCTTTTTCACCCCATGCTTACAACTGAAATGCACCGTTTTGAACAGTGACGCAAGAGGCGAATCGGACCATGCACGCACCTCACCAGTCGAGGCATTGGAAATAAGCCCCAGTGTCAGACCTCTCTCACTAAGAGTCTCAAGGGCTTTCATGATACCTGGTTCTATAGCGGTCAATGCCTTATCAAAACGGATCTGACGCACTTCAGCTGCTTTGTGAATTGTGGAGAGTGGAATGGTTGGATCGAGACTGTGCGCCATACGCCTGACGGTTTCAACATGATCGGTTTCGCTCAGTATATCGTGGTGCTCGCTGAAACACGCCTTATTCCATGCCTCGCGATCCAAATCCAAGATATCAGCCGTATAACGACCGCTGTCGCCGGCGGCTTTTGAGACACTGATCAGGGTGCCGAAAAGATCAAATAAAATGGCCTTGTATGGTGATTTCATGATTTTCTGTTTGACTGATATCTGGAACGCTTTCGTTTTTTAATCCGATCAAACCGCTGATGGCAATATGATTAATGAATTGCCGCCTGACTTTATACGCACACTTTTTGTGGTATTTCCCTTCTCAACCTGACACTATACTGACAGGACCGCCTGTCTTGATGATATAAAAAAGGGAGAAACACATGTCTATCATTGTAAATGGCAAGACCATCAATCTTGACGAGGAAGGCTTTCTCGTCAACCTGGAGGACTGGAACGAAGATGTGGCTGAACATCTGGCTATAAACGAGGGATTGGAGATTTCTACGGAACACTCACTGCTGATTCATAAGGCCAGAGAATTCTACCTCGAAAAGCAGAGCACTCCGTCAACTCGAGAGGTTATTCATATGATCGCGGAGAATTTGGGCCAGGACCCGATAGTGGACAGACGCTCGATTGATAAATACCTCTATCAACTGTTTCCGCATGGCCCCGACAAGCAACTAGCCAAACTTGCCGGTCTCCCCAAGCCATTGCCGTCAGACACGGAAGCCTAGAACGACTCAGTTAAATGTAATCTGTATACACTATATATCGTGTTGGAACGAAAACACTTCAGGCCGGATATAAAAAAGCGATCGGGACTGTTATCGCACTATGCAAAGCAGAGACCAGACCCGGAATCCAATACACGGTTATGAACTGTTTTGTGGATTCCGGGCTGTAGCGAAATAGATGAGTTGACTTCATGACTGCTAGCAACTGATCTATTTCCTGACAGTCTGGATCAATACAGGCATGAACAACGCTTGGGTATTATATCGCAGTATTAATTGACTTATCTGCCGATCATATACTCCGCAAACTTTCTATCCTCTTTAACCGTATGACTTACAAACCACAGTTCCAAAAAGTCTATCACCTGAATTGCTTCGATATGTCCCTCCTCAAAAAGTAACCTGATTACTCATGAGGCTCAGCTATTGAGCCTGTGGTGCAAGCATAATGGAACCTACTGAATAAAAGAGGATTTCATCATGCCGAGAAATACTATTCAATTTCAAAAAGGTCTTGGTTTGCACGATTTTCTGGAACAATATGGGACCGAGGATCAGTGTCGACAGGCATTGTATGATTTGCGCTGGCCGACGGGCTATGTCTGCCCTGAGTGCGGCAACACAACAGGCTGTGAACTCAAAAAGCGTCAGATATATCAATGTCACAAGTGCCATCATCAGACTTCCCTGACCGCCGGCAGCATCTTCCATGGCACCAAGCTGCCGCTGAGAACGTGGTTTCTTGCGATCTATCTGTTGACCCAACGCAAGAAAAGTATCTCGGCGCTGCAACTTTCCCGCGAAATCGGGGTGAACTACAATACGGCCTGGCGACTCAAGCATAAGTTGATGCAGGTGATGATGGAACGTGAGCGTGGAAAAAAACTGGCCGGTCGCATCGAATTGGATGATGCTTATCTCGGAGGCGAGCAAGCCGGTAAGCGTGGTCGTGGGTCGCGCAACAAAATCCCTTTCGTAGCTGCTGTTGAGACGACGCGGGACGGCAGGCCCATGAAAATTCAACTGCGTCGTGTAAGGGGCTTCCGCAAACGTGAAATCGCCCGCTACGCCCGCTCCTGCTTGATGCCTGGCAGCGAAGTCTTTACCGATGGGCTTTGGTGCTTTAGTGGCGTGACAACCGCTGATTGCCATCATAACCCCATGGTGACGGGTGGTGGGCGCCAAAGTGTCCAGTATTCGTGCTTCAAATGGGTAAACACGATGTTGGGTAATGTCAAAAACAGTCTGTTGGGTACTTTTCATGCGATTCGAGATAAACATGTGTCGCGTTATCTTGCTGAGTTCGAATATCGGTTTAACCGCCGTTTCGATTTACCCGCCATGATTGAACGATTGCTTTTTGCCGCTCTTCGCACTCCACCTATGCCATATCGCCTCTTGAGAATGGCTGAGGTTTAGGGGTAATCAGGTTATTTTATAAGTAGCTAGTTTGATCGCATATTTGCTTCTGCATGCAAGGCGGAGTTTTACGCTGATGCACGGTATAACCGTATAAAGTTTACACCGGGACGGTTACTTCACCACTTCATGTCCGACACCGTTTTACAGGTCGCATGGCGGGTTCAACTTCAAACTGATAAATCACATTACCCACTATTTTTGGTTTTTTTTACAATAAAATCAAAAATAGATTTTCAGTAGGCGCAGGCATCAGTAACCACACTCGATTCCATACGCAGCCATTCCTGCGCACAGTCGGTTGGGTCGTATTCGCTGCCCTCCTTTATCGCTGTCACTAACATTTGCATGTCAGCTGCCTGTCCGATGTTGTTGCTGAAGAATTCCCTCATTATCCTGTCCAGCAGTTCTCTACCCAATTTATACTCTAGGTGTTTAAAGAAGAACGCACCCTTCATATAGGGTGCCGCGCCGTACAGACCATCCTGCAAGATGTCAATCTCATTACAACCCTCCGGCCAGGCTATCTTGTTCTCATTGCCTTCCTGCAAAAGATTTAGTTTGTTTTCATATGATGACCATATTTGATTACCATATTCCTCACCTATCACCTCATCAAGAGCACGGGCCGCAAGATAGGATGCAATACCCTCTGACAAGACAAAATCCTCCCAGCACCTGATACGCACACCATTGCCGAACCAGCCATGAGAGGCCTCATGAGCATGCACGACCGGATCACTTAGGGAACCACTTGCAATATGCCAAAATGGGTGGTGTTCCATGCCACCGAATCCACCTGCACTCCATTTCACAGAGACACTGGCGACTTTATCACCAAAGATATATTGACCGTATGTCTGCTCATACCAATCGAAGACAGCTGTCAGATAGCGGGTCCCCTGCAAAGCGTTCTCCTCTTCATCGGGATAATAGTAGACTCCTACTTCAGTGCCATCGGATGTCACCCCAAGCATCCTATAATCATAATCACCGACCGCCCACGCCAGCATATATGCCGGAACTTCGGTCTCAATCCTTTTAGGATAGATGCTTACAAATCCTTCTGGAACACCTTTTATCAACAGGTCATAGCTACTCCCCTCTGCAGGTTTCGACTTACATGGAAAAACATTACCGCAGTGATAAGGCCAGGTGAAGGTCACACCACTGTCAAGGATGCCGTCAAAACCATCATGCAGGTTGAAGTAATACTCTATTGTTATCGTCTGCGGTCCAGCAGATACAGGGGTACCCACATCGAGTCGTCCTTGCTCCATTTCAAAATGCAGTTTATCGTCTTTTGAAAAAACATCGATTATCAGCAAGTCGCCGATCTCAAACGAGGCACCTGTCGATAATAGCGAACCCGACAGGACTATGTCTGCAATTCCGCTCATCATCTGCAGATCAATATTCAGACTGGTATGCAGGATATCTCGAGTCCAATCAGTCGAAGCAGGTGGAAGATCATCGCCGTTGACCTGGTTGCTGTCAGTGACGCATGCAGTCAAGATTGAAGCGATCAGTATAAGTAACGCTGATAATTGCAATGCGTACTCATATACCAGTGTTGGTTTGTGCCTGACATTCGGTAAGCGTCTGACTGGGACATCCATGAAACTTTAACTCCCGGCACCTAGTTCAACAATAATACATACCTATAACTTGGCGTATTTGACGATCTATTTTTTGATATGAATTGATTTCGTTAATTATATCAAACAGCATTATCCGGCAATTCTTTGATATAAAGATCCTGTTTTGCAAAGGGAATCTCTATCCCCTCCACTAAAAACCGTTTATAGACAGCTGAATTGAGGGCATCCAGCACACGGCCACGCAATTCAGGATTGTCAACCCAGCAGAGCAGTTCAAAATCCAGGGAAGAGGCGCCGAAAGCCCTAAACCTCACACGCGGCTCAGGTTGATCGCAGACTGTCTCCGACTCATGAGCCACAGACATTAAAACATCCCTCACCTGGTCAATGCCGGAGCCATAGGCGACACCCACCGCAACTCTGATACGGTATTTTACATGCGGCCCACCTGACTCATTGACGACCTTCGAGTTGCCCATAATTGAATTCGGTATCGTCACCTCAACATCATCCCGAGTAAGCAGGCGGGTGCTGCGAATCCCAATGTGGGTGACTTTTCCCCGTATGCCACCCCCATCATCCAGGACAACGTAATCACCGATCTTATAAGGTGAGTCCGCCATAATGAAGACACCGGAAAACAGATTGGCCAGAGTGTCCTTCGCTGCAAAACCAATGGCGATACCCGCGATACCCGCAGATGCCAACCATGCCGTCATATCCACATGCCATGACTGAAACATGAAATAGACGGCAAATACGATAATGGTTATGGCTGCGATATTGGTAAAGAGAGGAAGTGTTTGAGGCCTCACCATTGCATTCGGTTTAGCCCTGCGACTGGCTTCAGACAGCAGCAGTTTTGAAATCTGGACAGCGAACAGCATCCACAACAGTATCAGAACAGAAAGAACGAAGGATACCAGTGTACCGCGAATACTCTCTTCGATCCCTACCATTGACGATGCTGCCACAACACCGATCAGGGCCAATGTCCAGAACAACGGACTGCGTAGATATTGCACTATCAGGTCATCGATATGGGTTGAAGTTTGGGAAGTAAGCCTTCTGACCAACGGCATCACGACCCACTCAATCACCTTGGCCAAAACAATAAAGATCAATAATACAATCAGACCCTTCATCCATGGGTGATTGCCGAACAACGCTATTAACGGCTCTAACTGATCAGGTACATCTATCTTATCAATCAGTTGCTCCATGCCAGACTTCAATGCCGACTCCACTGGCTCGCCGGTTCCCAAAATCTCTGTATCTTCGTTTTCACTCGCCATGGCCACATCCAATCCTTATTTCGAAACTGTTCACAGAAGCGTCATTCGATATTCGGTCATTAACAATGACACTATAACAGGACAGACTCAATACACCACAACGAGACCGAGCCCGCTATCGATGACACCTTCAAAATAAAACTTCACGATATAATATTGTCTTGCCATTTTTAACTGATATTCACGTTTGTTCACCATTTACGACGGCATCATCACGGCTGATTGCACCATATTTTCAGAATAAATCCTCAAAATCCGCCCGGTCCTTCTACTGGTCTCGATACTCCATGGGACAGGCTTTTTCCACCACATACGCTCAACCGGTACTCAACGCACCATTCCGCTACAATTCAAGTCAGATCCGGCATCCCCGATTTCCTCTGACGGGTTACCATCACTGAATTAACGCTGGTGTCATGACATTTTCTTTTTCCTGATTACTCATGAGGCTCAGCTATTGAGCCTGTGGTGCAAGCATAATGGAACCTACTGAATAAAAGAGGATTTCATCATGCCGAGAAATACTATTCAATTTCAAAAAGGTCTTGGTTTGCACGATTTTCTGGAACAATATGGGACCGAGGATCAGTGTCGACAGGCATTGTATGATTTGCGCTGGCCGACGGGCTATGTCTGCCCTGAGTGCGGCAACACAACAGGCTGTGAACTCAAAAAGCGTCAGATATATCAATGTCACAAGTGCCATCATCAGACTTCCCTGACCGCCGGCAGCATCTTCCATGGCACCAAGCTGCCGCTGAGAACGTGGTTTCTTGCGATCTATCTGTTGACCCAACGCAAGAAAAGTATCTCGGCGCTGCAACTTTCCCGCGAAATCGGGGTGAACTACAATACGGCCTGGCGACTCAAGCATAAGTTGATGCAGGTGATGATGGAACGTGAGCGTGGAAAAAAACTGGCCGGTCGCATCGAATTGGATGATGCTTATCTCGGAGGCGAGCAAGCCGGTAAGCGTGGTCGTGGGTCGCGCAACAAAATCCCTTTCGTAGCTGCTGTTGAGACGACGCGGGACGGCAGGCCCATGAAAATTCAACTGCGTCGTGTAAGGGGCTTCCGCAAACGTGAAATCGCCCGCTACGCCCGCTCCTGCTTGATGCCTGGCAGCGAAGTCTTTACCGATGGGCTTTGGTACTTTAGTGGCGTGACAACCGCTGATTGCCATCATAACCCCATGGTGACGGGTGGTGGGCGCCAAAGTGTCCAGTATTCGTGCTTCAAATGGGTAAACACGATGTTGGGTAATGTCAAAAACAGTCTGTTGGGTACTTTTCATGCGATTCGAGATAAACATGTGTCGCGTTATCTTGCTGAGTTCGAATATCGGTTTAACCGCCGTTTCGATTTACCCGCCATGATTGAACGATTGCTTTTTGCCGCTCTTCGCACTCCACCTATGCCATATCGCCTCTTGAGAATGGCTGAGGTTTAGGGGTAATCAGGTTCTTTTTTGGGAGGAGAGATGAACTGGAAACAGGCATATCGTTCTTTTTACTATCAAGGCGCACCTGACCCTCAAGACCTCGATCTTCGCTATCAAAACACCGCATTGCTGACCATTGACATACAGAATGTTTATATGAAACCCGCTGAAGACCCAATTGAACGAGCGCGTTGGGCACCGTTCAGGAAGCGAATGAGGGAGATCGTCATTCCAACCACCCGCGATCTGCAGGACCGCTTCCGCCGAAATAAAATCGATGTCCTCCATGCCCGGATTGCCTGTCTTCTCGATGACGGGCGCGATCGGTCACTCAGTCAAAAGAAACCGGGCTGGAACTACCTGCTGCTGCCGCTAAATTCGGAGGACTCGCAAATAGTGCCTGGGTTAAGCCCTGCAGCGGGAGAGATCGTCGTAAGCAAAACAACAGACAGTGCGCTTACCGGCACCAACCTTAGATTGGTGCTGCACAACATGGGAATCGAAAACGTCATCATGTGCGGCATATTTACCGACCAATGTGTCTCTTCCACTGTGAGAAGCCTTGCAGACGAGAGCTTTAATGTAGTGGTTGTTGAAGACTGCTGCGCGGCAGGTACCGATGAACTACACTATAGGGAGCTGGAGATCATCAATATGATCTATTGCCACGTCATATCCAGTAAAGAGCTGATAGACATCATGGATCTGGCTTAATCAATCTTCACGCACGCCGGTTCTGAAAATACCACTTATACAGCTTCCGGCCACACGATGGATATACCCAACCGCTCTTTGAAAACATCGTTGTAATTATGATCTTGGATTGCATGCTTTACCCCACGCAAAGGTAAAAATATGAAAGCGATATGGAATGGCGGATTACTGGCCGAAAGCAACAGAACCCTGATTGTTGAGGGCAACCATTACTTCCCTCCTGATTCACTAAACCGGGAGTACTTCAGAAACAGTGATACGACGTCATTGTGCGCCTGGAAAGGCATGGCCAGCTATTACACGATCTGTGTCGGCGATAAGATCAATCCGGATGCGGCCAGGTACTACCCCTCACCTTCATCGGCCGCAGCGGAGATCAGGAACCATGTGGCATTTTGGCATGGTGTGGAGGTCACCGAGTGATGAAAAACAGCAGCGATGTGGGATTCGTCGCCGCACTGGCCGATGAGAAGATAGGCAAGGCATTGAGCGGAATTCACGAATCGCCCTCCCATAATTGGAATGTCGAACGCCTGGCGCAAGTTGCCGGTATGTCGTGTTCGGCATTCTCCGGACGATTCAAGCACCTCGTCGGGTTGTCGCCAATGCACTATCTGAGCCGCTGGCGCATGGCCAAGGCTCATCAACTCTTTCACTCCGGAAACCACTCGGTGACTCAGGTTGCGGCACTCTCCGGCTATCTGTCGGGAGCAGCATTCGCAAAGGCGTTTAAGAGACAGTTCGGTTATGGCCCGGGAGTGGCGCGAAAAAACAAACCGCCAAACCCGGCCGAAACCGGGTCATAGTGCATCACGCACCCTTTCCAGGCGGCTTTTTACATCCCTCGCCATATCCGCGATTTTCTCTCCTTCCACGAGTTGCAACACGGCAACCGGATCCATGAAGGCAACTGTAATACCACCGCCCTCCTCCTGACGAATGACTACGTTGCAGGGCAATAACAGGCCGATATCCGGTTCAGCATCGATCGCCTGATTCGCCAATGACGGGTTGCAGGCGCCCAAAATCTTGTAGGGACGTTTCTCGATACCCAGCTTCATCTTCATCGTCGCCTGGACGTCGATCTCAGTCAGCACCCCGAACCCTTCATTTTTCAGGGCCTCCACGACCCGAGTTTCAACCCGCTCCAGATCACCTTCAACACTGGTTTTGAAGCTATACATAAAACACCTCTTGTATATATATATGCTTAGACACATTCGTAGTGGCCGACAATGCTCCATAAACTATCCGAGGATAGCATTGATAAACGCCAAATAGGCCCCAAGAGAATTATGTGTTCCCCCCCTCGTTGGAGCCGTTGACCTGACCTAGCCGATTCATTCAGGCAACCTTGGCCTGCAACCGATCGACATGGCCATGGGGTACAGAGTGAAGAAATAGAGCCTACTGCCGACAACTGGAATGACTACACTCGATATTGTTTAATTGAGGGCTATCACAGTGACTCTAGGACCTGTTCGCTATATAAGATACCTGGCAAGGGGCCTGTTTCTGACGCTCCTTTTCTCGCCCCCCTCCTGGCCAATAAATTCGAAACCATCGGCGGAGGCGTCTCCGGCTCGACCCGGGTCAAGATCGAATACCTGCAGGTAATCGCCTACGCCGCAGGCGGGATCTTTCTGATCGCCGGGATTCTGGCGATTGTGATGCACAACAGCAATGCACAGACATTGAACTATACCATGTGGAAACCCTCCGCCGCGGTATTCTTTCTGTTGAGTATCGGCGCATTCGCGGCAGCCGTTCTGATGAAATAGGGCCGATACGCCTATGTGCAACAGCATCCCCCGCATGCAGAGGCAAGATCGACACACTGGGTGATAGGCCGATGATCCCCGGGATTGGAACAACCATCAGACAAACAAAGCGCCTTACGTGGGAAAATCACCGGCATATTTGTCGATCCATTCCAGGGCCGCCTCTTCCCCCGTGAGATCGCGTCCCTGTGACTGTTTTATGCTTTGCTTATAGTGTTCGATATAACAGAGCTGCTCGACCATGCGTACCGCATAAGCCGTCTCCTCCTCAGAGAATTTGATGCCTACAAGATAATTGTCCCGTTCCTTATGGCACCATACCACGATACCTGTGGCGTGAAATTGGGGCGGTGTAATGGGGATAGCGATATAGATCTCGGTGCCGGCATCTATCTTCACATCGGACATAAAACAGAGCCCCCCTTCACTGTAGTTAGTCAAGGTTTCACGATTGGTGGAGGCCTGCCCCCCAATCTGGAAATCGATCGGCACATCAGTCGGATGTCGGATATATAGGCGCATTTCTGTTTTTTCTCACCACAATCCAGGACTGAGGCAAATTCTGATAACACGATTAGCGGGAACAACTCCTGTTATCATGATCCTGGTTATAACAAAAGCAAAGGAAGCGGATTTTTGCAAGTTACGATGAAATACACTAGGGCCTGTCTCCCCGTTTAACCGGGTTGCAAGATGTCATCCTTGACCACAGAATCTGAACCATGAAAAGAATGACATTGCCAGGCGCCCTAAGCCGCCTGATCAACGCCGCCTCAGTCAGCAGCGTCAACCCTGCCTGGGACATGAGCAACCGGGAGGTCATCGAGCACCTCGAAAGCTGGTTCGATGCCTTGGGTTTCAGGACCGAAGTACTCACCATTCCCGGTCATCCCGACAAATTCAATCTGATCGCCAGCGCCGGTCAGGGAGATGAGGGTCTGGTGCTTTCGGGCCATACAGATACCGTTCCCTTCGATGAAGCGAAATGGCACAGTGACCCGCTGAAGCTGCAAGAAAGGGACGGGCGCTTTTACGGTATGGGAAGCGCTGACATGAAGGGTTTTTTTGCCGTCATGATCGAAGCGATTCGGGAAGTGCCGCTGCAGCATCTGAAACAGCCTCTGGTCATCATCGCCACGGCGGATGAAGAGAGTACGATGTGTGGCGCAAAGTCACTCACCGGTCTGCATCGCCGGCTGGGACGTCATGCGATTATAGGCGAGCCAACCGACATGAAGCCGGTAAGGCTGCACAAGGGCATTTCCATGGAGTCGATTCGGATCAACGGCAAGTCGGGGCACTCAAGTGATCCCTCCCTCGGAGTGAATGCCCTGGATGCTATGTATCAGGCCCTTGGCGAAGTCATCCAATGGCGAAGCGAACTGCAACAGCGTTATCAAAACCAGGCCTTCAAAGTCGCGTTTCCGACGATCAATCTGGGCCATATCCATGGCGGGGACAACCCGAATCGGATCTGCGGTCAATGCGAACTGCAGTTCGATCTGCGCCCATTGCCCGGGATGTCGCTGGATAATCTGCGTGGTGAATTGAGACAAAGGCTGAGTAAACGTCTGCATGACGCCGACTTGAACTGGGAGTTGACGCCGGTCTTCGACGGCATACCGGCAATGGAGACGCCGCGGGAGGCCGCAATTGTCCAGGCCGTGGAACAGCTCACCGGCGCCGAGTCGGGGGCGGTTGCCTTTGCTACCGAAGGCCCCTTTTTCAACAGCATGGGAATGCAGACTGTTATCTGCGGCCCCGGCAGCATCGAACAGGCCCATCAGCCGGACGAGTATCTGCCGCTAAAGCATATTCAACCCGCGATCAACCTGATACGGTCTCTGATCAGGCAATTCTGTTTATAGACAATGGGTTAAACTGTATGACAAAACCCACGAACAATGTTCCAGACAGCTTCGTCGACTGGTTTCGGGGCTCATCCCCGTATATCCATGCCCATCGAGGCCGCACCTTCATCATCTCCTTCGGGGGAGAGGCGGTTGTGGATGCCGGATTCGCCAACCTGATACACGACATCGCCCTCTTGCATGGGTTGGGAATACGCCTCGTATTGGTTCACGGCGCCCGTCCTCAAATCGAGGAACGACTCAAGACCCGGGGTGTGAAAACAGCATATGTCGAAGGCCTCCGCGTCACCGACAATGCTGCATTGACCTGTGTAAAAGAGGCTGCCGGATCGGTACGGGTGGAGATAGAGGCCCTGTTGTCGATGGGATTGGCAAACTCGCCCATGGCGGGTGTCCGCATCCGGGCTGCCTCGGGAAACTTTGTCACCGCCAAGCCGATCGGTGTCAGGAACGGCATCGACTACTGTCATACCGGTGAAGTCCGCCGTGTGGACGCAACAGGGCTGGAACAACGGCTACAGGCAGGGGCCATCGCCATTGTACCGCCGCTGGGGTACTCCCCTACAGGCGAGGTGTTCAATCTGAGTTCCGCCGACGTCGCCGCATCGGTGGCAGTAGCATTGGGCGCCGAGAAACTGATCTCTCTTGTCGAAGCCAAAGGGGTGACTGACTCGCGCAACCAACTGATCACGAACATTGTTCCAAAACAGGTTGATGCGTTGCTGCAACGGCGTAAAAAGATGGCGGATGATCTCAGGCAGCATCTCGAGGCGGCCGTCTATGCGTGCCGCAGTGGCGTCAAGCGCATCCATATCGTCAACCGTAAGCGAGACGGGGCGCTGCTGAAAGAGCTCTTCACCCGGGACGGTATCGGCACGCTTATCACCGCAGAGCCCTATGAAGAGACCCGTACTGCCCGTATCGATGATATGGGCGGCCTATTGGAACTGATTGAGCCACTCGAAGAGACAGGTGTTCTGGTTCGGCGTTCCCGTGAGCTGCTGGAGACGGAGATCGACGGTTTTACCCTAATGGAGAGGGATGGCATGGCGATTGCGTGTGCCGCACTCTTCCCCTATCCCAAGGAGGCGATGGCCGAACTGGCCTGCGTGGTGGTGCATCCCGACTATCGGGGCAGTGACCGGGGTGACCGGCTGTTGTCTTATATGGAAAGAAAAGCGCAGCAGAATGGGATAGATAAGCTTTTCATATTGACCACCCAAGCCGCTCACTGGTTCAGGGAACGGGGTTTTGTACAGGCCGATCTGCGTGACCTGCCAATGCGCAAACAGGCACTCTACAACTACCGTCGTAACGCAAAAGTCTTCATGAAGAAGATCTGATCCACGACATTCGCAGAAAGGACGCCCCGGGAAGTCCCTGGGCGCCCCCTATTTCCCCACTAAAATACTCTGTTATATTCACGGATCTCCTGCTAATAATTGTTTCGTGATCTGAAACAGACGAGGAGACAACCATGACAGAGGCAATAGCGGACCTCCAGCGCCTAACCTGCTATACTCTGCTGTTAATGGGTTTTATGTTGTTGATCGTGAACCACGTGAGCGTTGTTTTGGGAGATCCCTGGCTTATACCGGAGTTTCTAAAGATTCAGTAGACAATGGGGTTGTCACCTCGGCATCCTACAGCATGAGGCGCAGCAACAGATCGACAGGCCTACTTTTTATGAAAGGATACCAGGCCCGCGCGGGGCCAGCTTTGTTGCAGACCCGGCTGCGCCGATTGGATTAGTGTTAACGGGCCCTAGTCTAAAGACAACTTTCTATTCTGCAGCCATTCCAATTTCTTCATTGCAAATGACATATCGGTCCTTACCTTGTCTCTTCGCATCATCTCTGCGCGTATCGACCAGTTCCAACATACTGGACCATTCCTCAATATCATCGGCCGATCTTTCGCAAACCCCGATACTGGCCGTGACCGGGCGCCCATCAGGCAGGGTGCCGAGGCCCTGATTGAGAACCCGTTGCGCAATAATCCTTGCCCCCTTGCAATCAGTACCCGGCAAAATCATCATAAAAACCTTTTCCCCCCAATGGACCAGCATATCGTTGTGGCGCAGGCCATCGGACAATATATCCGCCGCTTCCAGCACGACATGATCATAAGTCGCATAATCAAATTCAGCGATGATGTTCTGCACATTATCGAGATCAACAAGCGCGATACTCAGAAATTCATTTTGTAATTTAGCCTGCTGAAAGGCCTTTGCCAGACTCTGCACTCCGGACTTTCTGGTCTGCGCACCCGTAACGGGATCATGATCGGTGCGTGTTATCATCAAGATCATATACTGCAACTGTATCGTGGATGTGAATAACACAATCCCCAGAATGATTATCAGCAGCCACAAGGTCGGCAATAGCTCCAATGCCGGTACAGTCGAATAGTAACTCCAACCCGTCACAGTCAGCATGGCTATCAACAATGCCAATACCGCACACTCCAGGAGTGTCAGTGGAAACAAACCCAACAGGCCAACTGCGATGTAGGGCAAGAGTGTATATAGCGCCAGCGGAAGATGATAAACAGTTTCCGGTGGAACCAACGCCAAATAGTGAGCAGAGGCAAAGAACGTCAGCGGCAGATTGATCAGCATTCCCGCCAGCAGCAGCAGGCTCGTCTTAAGCGCGGCCTGTTCTGTACGATAACGTGCCAGATAGACAAAATGTACAGTCGACAACAACCTGATCGCCGCAATTGGCCAAAACAGATTTAATGGCAGAAGCAAGAAGTCGACGACCAGCCAGAGGGGAATCAAGATTGATAACAGCGAAGCGATAAAGCGTATTCGTTCAAGCAACAGCTCAGCGCGATGTTTACGCATGTACGCCGGGTGCTCGTCCGAGGATATGAGTTTATCCAGTTCACCTATCGAGTAGATGCGGGAGTTATCCCCAAGATGTTGAATAAACGATCTGAATACCGACATGGCCTGTTCCATTGGGTCAGGGGACCCCAATCCTGTTTATTTATACGAGCATATATCAAACAGCGCATCTGCAACAAGCACCGGTCAACAAGCCAAACAAGCACTGATTCCACAGGTAATTACCAAAGCCTTTTTAATATCGGCTTACCTGACGCTATCGTGTTCGAAAGGGGTTGATCAATACATGAGCAGTATCTCTGCATGGCCTCAAGTCACTCACAAAAAAATGACAGCAGACACTTCTTACCGAAGCATCTGCCGCCAAGCTCTGGCAAAACATTGACACTGTAAAAAGTATAGGTTAAAGGCTCCGAAAAAAACTATCGCTCCAATTCAATCTCTTCGACGGAAGCATCCCCGTCCCGGTCCTTGATCTTGACCCTTTCGCCGATACTCAACTGACTGAAAAATGACTCAGCGTCGGTCAGATCATCATCCAGCTTGTATTCCGTAGCTTCATACACAGTGAATACAGCGCCGACCAGGGTAACAGAAGCCTGGCTGCTGTATGCATCGATCGGTGCCTCTACTTTTGTCGCGGACGACTCATCCTCCCGCTCTATACTTATGGCGATATACTGATCACCCATGCGCTTAAGCTCCACCTCAACATAATCTCCATCCATCAACTCATCGAGATTGAAGCTGCCATCGTCATCCTGATCAAAATCGGAACTATCCTCAAACAGTGTCGAGTTATCGGTCACAATATTCAAACTCTGGCTGTTACCCAGCTCCAGGGTAACCGTACCATTCTTCGCATCGGTGCTTTGAACACCGCTCACCCGGGCTTCAATTTCAATCTCGCCGTCTTCAGCCTCAATCTTCTCGGCGATCAAGATGTCGCCCCGCATATGACCTTCGACTTCCACCTCCATCCCTGCATCGAGGTTGCCCTCGAGTGTATCGGGTTCATAGCGTGTATCCGGGGAAATTTCGATCTGGACTCCATTCACGGAAAATCCGCCATTTCCGTCGCCTGAAAGAATCCCGCGCAGTGAGACCTCCTCGTCATCATCATCGAGAAGATCGCTGTCATCACTCTCGATACGGACAACCTGTGCGGAACCCCCGCTGCTGTCAAGCTTCAGCTCAACAAACAGGCCGAGTGGATCGGCAGGTATATCCAAATCGACATTTGAACTGATGGGATACGGCCCGGCTACCACTCCGTTCTGCAAAACCAGCGTAATCTCACTGCCGTCATAGCTGGTAACCGTTCCCTTTATCTCATAATCCCTATCATTATCGTTTTGCAGTTCAAGCCGGGATGCGACAATCTGACTGCCATCGAAAAAGCCACTGACTTCGATCTCTTGTCCCTCGGCAAGGCCCTCAAACGATGCCCCGTCATCGAACACGGTACTGTTGGCATCCACCATGACAGCCATCCTTAAGATGGTAAAAGTGGCCGTCTCACTGTTTTTCACAAGTGATCCGCTATCTATCGGGCCCTCCAGGTCATCATCGTAGGTAATGACATCGGCAACACCCGTCATATCATCACGATTCACTGATCCTTCCACCCGCACCTTCATTCCCACCGCCAGCGATGAGTCGTCATAACCCTGTTCGTCGTCGACCCGATATTGGGTATGCGAAGTATCGAACCTGATGCCATTGACATAAACACTGCCAAACCCGTCGATCCTGCCAACGGTGATGAAATCACCACCGCTGCTGGAGGCGCTGTCGCCGCTCCCACCACCACAGGCCCCAAGTAGAACGATAAGAAAGGTAGAAGCAAGTAAAACTGATCCTGATTACCCCTAAACCTCAGCCATTCTCAAGAGGCGATATGGCATAGGTGGAGTGCGAAGAGCGGCAAAAAGCAATCGTTCAATCATGGTGGGTAAATCGAAACGGCGGTTAAACCGATATTCGAACTCAGCAAGATAACGCGACACATGTTTATCTCGAATCGCATGAAAAGTACCCAACAGACTGTTTTTGACATTACCCAACATCGTGTTTACCCATTTGAAGCACGAATACTGGACACTTTGGCGCCCACCACCCGTCACCATGGGGTTATGATGGCAATCAGCGGTTGTCACGCCACTAAAGCACCAAAGCCCATCGGTAAAGACTTCGCTGCCAGGCATCAAGCAGGAGCGGGCGTAGCGGGCGATTTCACGTTTGCGGAAGCCCCTTACACGACGCAGTTGAATTTTCATGGGCCTGCCGTCCCGCGTCGTCTCAACAGCAGCTACGAAAGGGATTTTGTTGCGCGACCCACGACCACGCTTACCGGCTTGCTCGCCTCCGAGATAAGCATCATCCAATTCGATGCGACCGGCCAGTTTTTTTCCACGCTCACGTTCCATCATCACCTGCATCAACTTATGCTTGAGTCGCCAGGCCGTATTGTAGTTCACCCCGATTTCGCGGGAAAGTTGCAGCGCCGAGATACTTTTCTTGCGTTGGGTCAACAGATAGATCGCAAGAAACCACGTTCTCAGCGGCAGCTTGGTACCATGGAAGATGCTGCCGGCGGTCAGGGAAGTCTGATGATGGCACTTGTGACATTGATATATCTGACGCTTTTTGAGTTCACAGCCTGTTGTGTTGCCGCACTCAGGGCAGACATAGCCCGTCGGCCAGCGCAAATCATACAATGCCTGTCGACACTGATCCTCGGTCCCATATTGTTCCAGAAAATCGTGCAAACCAAGACCTTTTTGAAATTGAATAGTATTTCTCGGCATGATGAAATCCTCTTTTATTCAGTAGGTTCCATTATGCTTGCACCACAGGCTCAATAGCTGAGCCTCAGGGGTAATCAGGAAACTGATTTAGACTGAATCATTAACACATCCTCCGCTACACACATTCCTAGGCAAATGCGTTGTATATTGTCGTATGTGAATAATTGGGATTAATTTCCCATTTACAGAAAAAGTATACGACGAATCCAGAATTGTTCAAGTCTATTTTTATTAATATTCCTGATTACCCCTAAACCTCAGCCATTCTCAAGAGGCGATATGGCATAGGTGGAGTACGAAGAGCGGCAAAAAGCAATCGTTCAATCATGGCGGGTAAATCGAAACGGCGGTTAAACCGATATTCGAACTCAGCAAGATAACGCGACACATGTTTATCTCGAATCGCATGAAAAGTACCCAACAGACTGTTTTTGACATTACCCAACATCGTGTTTACCCATTTGAAGCACGAATACTGGACACTTTGGCGCCCACCACCCGTCACCATGGGGTTATGATGGCAATCAGCGGTTGTCACGCCACTAAAGCACCAAAGCCCATCGGTAAAGACTTCGCTGCCAGGCATCAAGCAGGAGCGGGCGTAGCGGGCGATTTCACGTTTGCGGAAGCCCCTTACACGACGCAGTTGAATTTTCATGGGCCTGCCGTCCCGCGTCGTCTCAACAGCAGCTACGAAAGGGATTTTGTTGCGCGACCCACGACCACGCTTACCGGCTTGCTCGCCTCCGAGATAAGCATCATCCAATTCGATGCGACCGGCCAGTTTTTTTCCACGCTCACGTTCCATCATCACCTGCATCAACTTATGCTTGAGTCGCCAGGCCGTATTGTAGTTCACCCCGATTTCGCGGGAAAGTTGCAGCGCCGAGATACTTTTCTTGCGTTGGGTCAACAGATAGATCGCAAGAAACCACGTTCTCAGCGGCAGCTTGGTGCCATGGAAGATGCTGCCGGCGGTCAGGGAAGTCTGATGATGGCACTTGTGACATTGATATATCTGACGCTTTTTGAGTTCACAGCCTGTTGTGTTGCCGCACTCAGGGCAGACATAGCCCGTCGGCCAGCGCAAATCATACAATGCCTGTCGACACTGATCCTCGGTCCCATATTGTTCCAGAAAATCGTGCAAACCAAGGCCTTTTTGAAATTGAATGGTATTTCTCGGCATGATGAAATCCTCTTTTATTCAGTAGGTTCCATTATGCTTGCACCACAGGCTCAATAGCTGAGCCTCAGGGGTAATCAGGTTAATATTTGATTAAGACACCTACCCTGTAAAAAAAATTTTTTAAGATTCTGAATCATTGCTGTCCCATTAACTTTTACAGTAGAGCCAGTTGATTGCAATCATTTGTTTTGTCATTGATTGGGTCTCCTCGTAGTAACGCCATCAGGTCTCGTTTTTCAAACAGGTTCATCTGTAATAATCGCAATATCTGTTGAGCACTTTTTCGGATTTTCGACTGGAACTTGATATAGGCAAGCAACAAATAAACACACAAAGCAATCCAGATTTGTGTCATCACAGCATTCTTACTGGTACCGACAAATGATTTGATTTTCAGGTTCTGTTTGATCCACTTGAAGAACAACTCAATATCCCAACGAGCCTTATAAATCTGTGCAATGGTTTTGGCAGCCAGCTTGAAATTATTCGTCAGAAAAACATAATGCTTGCTGGTTTCAGGATCGCGGTAACCGATACGACGCAACTGAATTGGACACTTCTTTGCTGTGATTGGCCCGGTAAATTCAATGATTTGATCCGATGTCAGTCCTTTGCTTTTAATCACTGGCTGGCGGGATATCACCCGATAAACTGCATTGGACTTTTGACGTGTAACAAAGAAAATGCCTTTTTTATTCAGTTGATTATACCACTCGTAGTCGTTATAGCCTTTATCGAAGGTCACAATACTGCCTTTTGGAAAATTCATCAGCTTGCCAATATTGACTTCATGCTGGTTGCCTTCGGTGACAGCAAAGAACTCGGGTAAATGACCTGAATGGTTGAGTCCAACATGTAATTTTACTGCCGCTTTTGTCGTGCGAAATTCAGCCCATGGAAAAACTGACAGGCATAAATCAATGATACTGGCATCCAGGGAATACAGTGGATTCTTAAAACGGAAATCATGCGATGGTGCTTTTGCCTGGCATCGCGTCAACAGTTTGCTAAACAACTCTTCATAAAGCGTGTAAGGCTTGTCATTGTTGATGCGAGATAAACTCGAACGCCTAATCAAACGACTACCCAGGTGATAAAGACGATGCGCCTGTGCCCCGAGATTATCAACCATATCCCGCAAACTGTTTCTACCGGAAAGTTGTCCCATCATCATTGCCACGAACTGGCTCCAGCGGGAGTTTTTACGAAAAGCCCTGCCTGTATGATGTTCTTTTGCCAGTGTTTCAAATTCATGTCTCGAAATCAGTTTCAGCAGTTGCGCAAATACCGTGCTATTATGTGACATGGCCTGGTTATTCCTTTTGATTCAATGATTTGTTTGCGCTTTTATTTTATCAAAATGTGAATAACCTGGGCCTCCTAAATCTCAGTTAATGGGACAGCAGTGATTCTGAATATCAAATACTTTTTACAATTTATATCAATACCGGCACGACATGGATGGCAGTAGATGAATGGGAGGTGATTCCCATTTGACAGCCGATGATCTGCGCCAATTCGATCTCCTGCCGTGGCGGCAGCACCGCCGCCAGACCCAAATCTCACGCATTGACACCTGTATAACAGAGAGCGGGAAACGATTAGCCGCTTCGAAACGGGGCAGCCCCCATACCCCATTTCGGTCCAGTGGAAAATGCATGGAAACACCTGCATGAAGAGGCAAACAGCCGTGCGAGATCAGCTATAATCATATGCATGGAACCGCTTGACACTGGAAAAATCTCACTCTGCATAGAAGATGGTCGCTATCTGCATGCCGTCATCTATACGAATGGAGAACTGGCAGAACAGGACATCAAACCCGTCACTGACTATTTGGACAGGTTCACTCTACCACTTCCCACACTCATCGTAAGAAAGGGGCGCTACGCCATCTCTATTCCGGTGCAGATAGCCATGCTTCAGCAGACGAAAAGGCGCTTGAAAGCCGTTGCCTTCATAGAACGGGATCACAAAGATGTCATTATGACGCGCATTGCGGCCAATACCTATTTCAAGGATATCCCGGTAAAGTCCTTCTATGACGAGGAAGAGGCGGTCAACTGGCTGTCCCAACACTTTTATCAGACCCCATTACTGACCAAGGCGCAAAACAGCGCATAGACGAAGCATTAAGTTGTGGGACTCGGCGGGACGATAGACTCCGGCTCCATCAGTTATTGACTGCAGATCGCCGACTCAAACCGGCAACGCCCTTTTGTCCACCACCTTGCGCATGACAAAACTGGAGTGGACACCCGTTACCCCCTCGATACGTGTGATCTTATTCAATAAAAGGGCCTGATAGGCCTCCATATCCCGCACTACCACCTTGACTTGATAATCCGCATCTTGGCCGGTGATCAGCAGACACTCCAGAACCTCCGGCAGGTTTTTGATCTTATGTTCGAAATTTTCAAAACGCTCAGGGGTATGGCGATCCATGGCGATGTGTATCAGCGCCATCAGTTTGAGATCCAATTTGCCCGCATCCAGTTGGGCCCTGTATCCGGTGATGATGCCGGACTCCTCCAATGCGCGCACCCGACGCAGGCAGGGTGAGGGAGAGAGACCGATCCGTTCGGCCAGGTCCTGATTACTGATACGTCCATCCCGCTGCAGTTCATCAAGTATGTGCCGGTCATAGCGGTCAAGTTTCATCCAGTTGCCCTATCGTCAATTAATCTGCAATTTTATTGCGTCTTTTTATTTATTTTAGCTATTTTCATATATTATTTTCAATAATTAAGGTACATTTCGCAATCCATTGCCGGTCATCCTGCATTAATCTTTCACCATCGGCCACAAGCCGTACCCATAAAACCCGGAATCACAAGTTCCGGGTACAGGGCAATCACCCCATAAGGGTTTGCACAGGGGAGTCCCCATCGCCATTTAAGGACCAGTGATTTGGCTATGGCCGGTGGCGACATCCCGGTTGCCGGGAAGTATTCACTTAGTTAGCCAATAAACCTGCTGCAGGAGATTCACCGTGAACCGCTTTGACCACCGTAAATACCGTCCCATGCAGGCCGTGCCGATGCACGACCGCCAGTGGCCAAACCAGACGATCGATAGCGCTCCGATCTGGGCCAGTGTCGATTTACGCGATGGCAATCAGGCATTGCTTGAACCCATGAATGTGATACAGAAACGCCGTATGTGGGCACTCCTGGTGAAGCTCGGTCTGAAGCAGATAGAAGTCGGTTTCCCCGCCGCCAGCCAGACCGATTATGACTTCGTGCGCTGGCTGATCGAAGAGGATCAGATTCCACGCGACGTCACGATCCAGGTTCTGGTGCAAGCCCGTGAAACATTGATCAGCAAGACCTTCGAGTCCTTGAAGGGCGTACACCGGGCAATTGTACATGTCTACAACTCCACCTCCACGGTGCAGCGTGAAAGGGTTTTTAACCGGAATCGCGACGGTATCAGGGAAATAGCTGTCCAAGGCGCAGAAATGCTGCAAAGGGAGGCCGCCAATCACCCCGAAACCGAATGGGTGTTTCAATACTCGCCGGAGAGTTTCTCAAATACCGAATGGGATTACGCCGTAGAGGTCTGCGCTGCGGTCATCGATGTCTGGCGGCCCACAACGGAAGAACCCTGTATTATCAACCTGCCCGCCACGGTAGAGAGCAGCACCCCAAATCTTTTTGCGGACCAGGTTGAATATTTCTGCCGACATCTGCAGAACCGCGAATCGGTAATCGTCTCTGTTCACACCCATAATGATCGTGGATGCGCGATAGCCGCCGCAGAACTCGCCCTGCTTGCCGGCGCTGATCGGGTTGAGGGCACATTAATGGGCAATGGTGAGCGAACCGGCAACATGGACCTGATCACAATGGGCATGAATCTCTACAGTCAGGGTATTGATCCGGAGATCGATCTCTCCCGACCCGACGAGATCATTCAGATCTATGCCCAGTGCACAGGCCTGCCGGTGCACCCGCGACACCCCTGGGTGGGGGAGTTGGTGTATACCGCCTTCTCCGGTTCCCATCAGGATGCTATCCGTAAATGTCTTCATCGCCAGCAATCGGACGAGCCCTGGCAGGTCGCCTATCTGCCGATCGACCCACAGGATATAGGCAGGGATTATCAGGCGGTAATCCGGGTCAACAGCCAGTCGGGCAAGGGAGGGGTGGCCTACGTCCTGGAACGGGATTACGCCCTGATGTTGCCGCGCTGGATCCAGACGGAATTGTCCGCCATCGTGCAACGGACAAGCGAGTCATGTGAGGGAGAGGTCGACAGCAAAACCATCTTTGAACTCTTTCAAGACCACTTTGTGGCCGACATCCGCCCCACCAGGCTGGAAGGCTACCGCCTTGACTCCCACCAGGGAAGTGACGTGATCGATGTCAAGCTGTCAGACAACGGCCAAGCCAGGACTATTCACGGGCAGGGCGAGGGGGCAATCTCTGCATTTATGGACGCCTGGACGCAGACCTTTCGCACACAGGCGCGGGTTCTCGACTATCATGAACATGCGATCGGTGAGGGTACCGACGCGGAAGCTGTCGCCTATGTACTGCTTGATATAGCTGGCCAATCATTCGCGGGAGCGGCATTTGATCAGGATAGTGTCAGCGCTTCACTTAAATCCCTTATATCGGCACTGAATCTTTATCAGATATCACAGGAACGCGCGATGAATATCGGCATGGCAGGATAGCATTGACCAGTCAACTGCTGAATTGTCGCAACCGATACATAACAAACCCTGATTACTCACAAAATTCAGCCACTGAATCGGTGACCTGGCGATAGTGAGAGGTATATCTATGCCGCGAATACAGGACAGACATAACGCTGAATTTGCGCTCATTTGCGGACTGATAAAGATTTGCGTCTATTAGCGGCTCGCTTTTACAACAGCCGCCACGGCTAAGAGATAGAGTGAGAGTGGGTAGCTGAGAATGGTCAATCCAGCTTCGACAGCTCAAGTAAATGAGGCAGGGGCTGACCGATATAGAATCCCTGAGAATAGTCGATCCCCATTTCGCTGACCCGATCCTGGATCTCTTTTGAGCACACATATTCTGCAACTATCGAAGTGATGCCGATTTTATGCGCAAGCGTGGTGATTGCCTGAATGGCCTGCGCGGCATGCGGGTCCTCCATGATGTTCCGTATCAGCGACCCATCGATTTTCAGCGTGTGGATATTCAGTTCCAGTAGATGGCGCAGGTTTGAGTAACCGCTGCCGAAATCATCGATGGCTATCCTGCATTCGTAGTCTGCCGAGCGTCTGACGAAATCCGCTATCGCTTCGTAGCTTTTGACCTCTTCACTCTCCAGTATCTCCAGAGTCAGACGCCGTCCTATTCCGGGTGACTGTTCAAGTCGATGGAACAGAAAGTCGGTCACCTCCGGATCAAGAATATCCTCAATTGCAAGATTAACCGAAAATTCAAACTCAGTATCGGCGAATGCCTTAAAGCTCTTTTCAATCATGATCCGTGTCAGATCCGCATTCAGACGCCCCTCTCTCGCAACAGATAGGAATTCATCGGGCAACAGAAGCGTGCCATCCTCGGTCATGACGCGAACCAGACATTCGTAATTTTCAATACACTGATTGCGATTATTCATGATCGGCATGAAATAGGGCATGACCGCGTCATTGTTGATCGCCTCTTTCAATACGCGGATCATACTCAGGTTGTCTCTCATCCTGGCCTTTTGACCCATGTCAGGATCGTAGGCGAGAAACTTCATCCGGGTACGCTTGATCTGGTTGAGTGTCAGATTGGCCGTTTCCAGCAGTGGGGCGGTCGTTGACAGGCCGGCAGTCACATTGATCGGTACCGGATTGTCGTCAAAGCTAAACAGCGTATGTTCCATTGTCCGAATCAGTTTACGAGCGAGCATTTCCGGGTCATCCGTTCCATCTTCGACAAGAATACCGAAATCGTCACCGCCGAGACGGAAAAGCCCATGCTCCGACAGTGCAGGGGCAGACTGTAAAACCGCTGCCATCTGCACAAGAATGCTGTCTCCGGCCTCATGACCGTAAAAGTTATTAATATGTTTGAAGCCATCGATATTGATAATGATAAGCGCCTGCTCAGTGTCAGTCTTGAGTGAACGTTCGAAGGCAAAACGGTTTTGTAAACCGGTCAGATGGTCGATGGTTGCACCCTGCTCAAGTGCGCTGTGTAAACCCGATAGTTCTCTGTGCCGCCTGTCCAGGTTGATCAAAAAAATGACGATCGTGCCAAGAGAAGCGATGAAAGCAAGCGTGATCAACAGTGACCAGAGATGGACACTCTCTGCCTGCCGTTTACTGATATCGAGAAACAGCTCACTGGCGCCGTGCAGGGCTTTATCGATGGGGATATCGAGAATTCCCGTAAATACCGGTATGTACTGAGCCAGGTATCTGTCGACGATTCGGGCGTGCGACAGAAAGACCCGATTGAATCGCTTTCTATCCGGATCGGCAAACTCCTTGTCTTGAAGTCTTTGCAGCACCTCCTTGAATCCGCTCAGCAGCTCGGCATCCATGGCGTTGCTGGCCAGAAACACAAGGGAGGTCGCTTGCGACAGGTCCTCCACGTACGCCTGGTCTTCACTGACGAAATTCTTTATGTAACGATGCGTCAGTCCCGGCACATGGGAGACCGAGTTCTTGACCAGGGAATTGAGTGTGGCGTAACGGATGATGGCCTGTTCCTTTTGCTCCAGCAGCTGGCCGAATCTGTCTAACTTTTCCCAGAAAGGTTGGTATTCCGCTGAAGCGAGGAATTCCAGGAGGTGTATCTTCCCCCCCAAATTCCTGATCTCCTTTATCAGTCGGTGCACCTCGTCATAATTGTGATAGAGACGGTAGGCGGTGCTCCAGATCTCTTCGTCCACACGCTTGTTCAACAGCTCCATCTCCGCCAGATAATGGATGAGCTGATTATGACCTGACAGCAGGGTATCGGTTCGTGACTTGGAATAAAAAAAGGTCAATCCCGCCAGCAGGGCGAGAATCAATGCCACATAGATCTTGAATTGAAGCCTCACGGCGACTCCAGTATCGCAGGGCGTTTGCCGGTGAGGGTCTTGAGAAAAGCGGTCAGCAGGCGGTTCTCCTCAGCTGTGAGATCAAACCCCAGATTATGGAAGGCCATGGTTGCCAGCGTTTCGCCCAGTGTGCTTTTGCTGCCGTCGTGCAGATAGGGTGAGGTGAGTTCAATATTGCGCAGGCTAGGCACCTTGAAGCGGTTGCGATCGAAGGGGTCGCCGGTGCGGGCATACAGGTCTCCGGCCTCAACGTCTTTCTCAAGCGGATTGACCGCACCGATATATTGATATGAATTCCCACCCAGATTGATCCCGTTATGGCAGGTGACGCAACCCATGGTTCTGAATAACAGATACCCCTGTTTTTCATCCGCCGCCAGCTCGATTTCACCTCTCAGGTAACGATCGAAGGGGCTGTCCGGTGTAAACAAGGCCTTCTCGAATTCAGCGATGGCATCGATGACATCCTCGAACCGGACGCGAGACTGATGATAGACGCGCGAAAAAAGCAGCGGATATTCGGCATGATCGTTGAGACGCCGCTCTACCTCCTCAGCCGTCATAGCCATTTCGATAGGGTTGTGCAGAGGACCGGCCGCCTGTTCTTTCAGATCAAGGGCGCGGCCATCCCAGAACTGCCTGAAATTGTAATATGAATTGTATACCGTCGGCGCATTCAGTGTACCCTTCTGGTTTCCGATCCCGATGGAGACCTCGCGAGGCTCGGCGCCGCCGTGGTCGGGGTCGTGGCAGGTGGAGCATGCCACACTGCGGTCCTTGGAGAGCAGGGTATCGAAAAACAGGCGCTTCCCCAATCGCGCCTTGCCGTCGTCATAGGCCACTACTTGAGGCAACGGCTGCAGGGGCTGCAGGGCCATGGCCTGATTGGGCAGGTGCGATGCCAGCAAGAGGAGACTTAGTATAAATACTTTCGGCATCGTATAGTTCCGATCATTGATTTCCCCCCTAAATCGACAACGGGAGTTGAAAACGACATACCCGACGGTATCGGCTGAGACTACTGTTTCTTAAACCAACCGCCATTCTCCCCCTTTTCGTAGATGATTGATTTTATTGGTATATAGCCCACTCTCCGGAACAAATTGTAAAATTGTCATACAGGCTCGGCATAGTGATTCCATGCACGGTATCTTGCGGGGAGGTATCCAAGTGGACCCCTGAGTTTCCCCCGGCATAGGCGATTGTCGCGTTGCATGGAATAGCTGGGAACTGCGGCAGCCACAGCCACAGCCACAACACCCTGAAATATATAATAAAAAGACCGGACAACCGACAATGCCCGGCCTTTTTCATTAAACCGGGTCGGGGTGTTACTTTCTCTTCGAGGCGGCTACCCGCAGGCGCAGGGCATTGAGCTTGATAAAGCCCTCCGCATCCTGTTGATTGTAGGCCCCGGCGTCGTCTTCGAATGTGGCAATCGACTCATCGAACAGACTGTTGGTATTGGAGCGGCGCCCGACGATATCCACATTGCCCTTGTAGAGTTTGACCCTCACCACGCCATTGACCACCTGTTGGGTGTGATCGATCGCGGCCTGCAACATCTCCCTTTCCGGCGTGAACCAGTATCCGTTGTAGACCAGCTTGGCATACCGGGGCATCAGCTCATCCTTCATATGCGCAGCTTCCCGATCCAGGGTCAACGACTCCATGGCGCGGTGCGCCTTGAGCAGAATCGTGCCGCCGGGCGTCTCGTAACAGCCGCGTGATTTCATGCCCACATAGCGATTCTCGACAATATCGGTTCGCCCGATACCATTCTCACCGCCCAACTGGTTGAGTTTCAATAACAGTGCCGCCGCGGAAAGCTTCTCGCCGTCAATGGAGACCGGATCACCGTTTTCAAAACCGATCTCGACATAGGTTGTCCGGTTCGGGGCCTGTTCCGGGGAGACCGTCCAACGCCACATGTCGTTGCCGGGCTCATTCCACGGATCCTCAAGGTCATACCCTTCATAGGAGATGTGGAGCAGATTGGCATCCATCGAATAGGGCGATTTCTTGCCCTCCCGCTTCATCTCGATTGAGATTCCGTTGGCCTCTGCATAGGCCAAGAGCTTTTCCCGGGAATTCAGATCCCACTCACGCCATGGCGCGATGATCTTGATATCGGGCCGCAAAGCATAGGCGCCCAATTCAAAACGCACCTGATCGTTGCCTTTGCCGGTAGCACCGTGGGAGATGGCGTCTGCGCCGGTCTCGTTGGCGATTTCAATCAGTCGTTTGGCGATCAGAGGCCTTGCTATGGAGGTCCCCAGCAGATACTCACCCTCATAGATGGCATTGGCGCGAAACATCGGGAACACATAGTCGAGGGCAAACTCCTCTTTAAGGTCCTCTATGTAGATCTCCCCGATACCTGCCGCCTCAGCCTTGGCGCGAACCGGCTCGACCTCCTCGCCCTGGCCGATATCCGCAGTAAAGGTCACCACCTCACACTGATACTCATCCTGCAGCCACTTGACGATAATCGATGTATCGAGACCGCCCGAGTAAGCCAGAACCACCTTCTTAATGCCATCTTTCGACATCTGCTATCTCCCAGAAAAGATGCTCTTTAAAACAGCCTATTATAACCCATCTTGAAACAGATGATATGTCGCGAAGCACCCGACAGGTACGGACGGTGAATATATATTCGACCAAATTACATCTTAAAATTAAAGGCTTATCAGCAGCTATACTGTACCTGACCCGCCCCTCGACAGGCCCTAAGGTAATAGTACTGAGAAGACGCCTCCGCCAGCATCTGCACGATTCGCCAACTCAACACGCCCACGAACGCCGTCATGCTGATGCAGATCCAGCACAGTCTGGGTAAAAAAGAGTCCTAAGCCGGTATTATTGGTGATGAAACCCGACTCAGGATTCATGAATCCGCTTTGTTGCGCCAGCATATTACTGGGAAATCCGTCGCCGTTGTCCTCGACCCCAATAGTCAAACCATGAGGCGACGCATCCGCAGTCAGTCGAATTCTATCGCCGGTATAACGCAAGGCATTGCTGATCGCATTCCCCATAACACCCATCATCAGATTTCTGTCGAAGTACCAATACAGGTCGCGATCACACTCGATATCGTACTCGATCCCCTTTTGCCTCATTATGACAGCATGCTCCAGCAGTGCCTCGTCAAGAAAATCCTTGACTGAATGGGCATCCACATTCAACAGATAGACCCCTTCCTCGACCTTGAACAGGGTCAATAACTTGACCAGATTGTTATTGATCCTGCGTACCTCATATTCCATATCAGCGCATTGTCTAATTTCGGCACACCCTGTCATCTCACTGCTCTCTGAAATCGTACCGATGAACTTGAGCAATATACCCAGTGAGTTTTTTATGTCATGGGACACCATTGCAAAAGCCGACTTCAGATCGATCCCGTCCCTGTCACTCTTAATCTTGTCCACTAAGACCCTCCTCAACTGAAACCGGTGTAATCTTATTCAGCATATCAAGAAAGCGACCCGCATCTGAATCCTGGTGATCCCTTTCAAGCAATCGGTTAAGCGAGAATCGGCACCTGAAATGGTAACCTTGATCAATACCGTTAACACACATGTAATTGATCATTGCACCAGCCGCCATCAACATCAGCGTTCTATACCGTGGATAACGCTCTACGGTGTCGTTCAGCAAAGTGATCGCCTGCTTCAGCCTGTCTGAACGCAACAGTTCGGTACACTTTATATGTATCTGCTGTAATTCAGTCCTGGCAATAGAAACCAACTCTTCAATATGATGATCCCTGCCATGCTGCAGCATCAGTTGCCGGACACGGTCTATCCAGTGCTCATCATCATGGTGATTGCCTAGCAGTACTTTTAACAGTTCCTGCGCCTCATCGGATTTCGACAGTTGAAACAAGTCATCGGCAGCATCCAGTAAATGATGGGCGGTAACATCCATTTTATGCTCATCAACCAGGCGTACTATCTCATTAAGATAGATTTCAAGACCTTTCATCACACCCTGATGATGTTGCGCCAGCGCCTGGCCGCATAGCATTTGGATACGGTCTGCCGGCTGATGGCTGAAGCGCTTACGCCCTTCGCTGAGCAACTTTACCATCTTCGGTCTGCGGCCAGTGTTTTGGTAGATATTCGCCAAGCACCTATATTCCTGAGCACTGGCAAAACACGAATTTCTACCCCAGCGTATGGCAGCCTGATAGGCCCTCTCAGCTCTGACGGCATCGCCGTTGCATTCCGCCAACTGTCCGAGCTTCCTTTGCCTGGAAACCGCTTTGGGGGACAAATCAACCGCCTCTTGCAACAGTTGTTGCGCCTCTTCGGTATCCCCTCTCTTCTCCAACAACCGCACCAGCCAATCATAGACCTCGAGGTAGAGATGGTTTTGTTCAATCAGCGCTCTGTATACCAACTCCGCCTGGTCATGATTGTCTTTCAGAAAATCGATCTTGCTCAAACCGAAACGGGCCCAGGGAAAATTGCGAATCGCCAAAATCTCTTGATAGATCTTTTCGGCTTCGTCAACACGCTTGATATCCAAGCACAGCTCCGCCTGGAGTTTAGCCAGATAGAGTCGCTGTTTGAGATCCTTACCGCAGCGGTCCCGACATAGGTCTATCGCAGTTAATTTGTCATCACGGATAAGTGCATCATCAATCGCCTTCAGTTGACGTTTTCTGTTTAATGCCACTGTGAGACGGTGGTGCAGCACCTCCCGATTAATCGGTTTTACCATATAGTCATCTGGCTGGTGCTCCAATGCGCTCATCACCATCGGCATATTGCTTTCTGCCGTGATCATGAAAAAGGTGGCCGCATGACCCAGGTAACCGAGATACCTAGCCTCTTCAAGAACCTGCTGCCCGTCCTTTCCATCACCCAGGTTATAGTCACATATCACTACGTCATAACTGTTGTTTGCCAGCAGCTTCAGAACCTTTTCACCCGAAGCACAGGTTGTAACATCGGTTGCACCATAACTGGTAAGCATCCCCTTAAAGGAGACCCGCATCTGGTCAAAATCGTCGATTATCAGGTAGTTGAGGTTTTGCCGCAGTTCTTCCATGAGAATACATCTGTCCCTTGGTTAAGCATGAGAGGCTCTAGGAAATGCGCCCCGGTACATGATTCCCATATCGCGCAAACCTGTACGTGCTTAAACGAAATTGTAAACTCTCTTGATTTAGATCAATTGGATTACGAATAAGACGACTATTCCTGTTACCTATACTCCTCAATACTGAACACCAAAATCCCTTTACAATCAGCAACTCATACCATCGATACCGTTAAAGGAATTATCTTAACAGGCCGCTCAGTCTGTTAAATGGGCAAACGCTATATCCATCATGTTAACGAGTATTTAAGCAACCAATGGATATATTGAATTGCAATACCCTCGAACCTGTAGACCCGCTAAAGTTCGCTAATAAGAGAAAAAAACATCAGTAGCTAAAAAGAATACGATTCGTGACGCCTTCACTCGCTCTCAATTACCGGATACAAATAAAATCTCTACGCGACAGAAGCGTTCTTCTTCATCTTCGATCAGTGAAAATGACACTCTGCGATATTTGATCAAAATCCCCAGACTCTCATCATCTCCCCGCGTTAAGCGCGGAATATCATAAACCATTGCCCAGACGGGTTTTATTTCATCGACAAGACGCGCTAAATTGTTAACTTTGATGTCACCCTGGGACTCGCAACACGGCACGGTGTATCGTATATCGATGAATTGATGCGGAGCGACCCAAGGCTTTGCTCACAGGCTCTCCAGAATTTCACTTCGGTTCACTGCTGTCCCGTTAAGGAGAGAATAAGAAGGCCTGAAGACCAGTTTGTTTTGTTACAATGAGTTCACCACAAACCATTGAAAAACAAAAAGGAAATCAGGCCTTGAGTCACCATAATACTGTGTTTTCACAACTTCTGAAACTAATACCGAGACATGAATTCGAGACCCTTGCAAAACAGCACCATACAGGCCGTTCTTTCCGAACAGCCTCACGTTGGTCGCAATTCGTAACCCTGGCAATGGCGCAACTGTCAGGTCGAAACAGCTTACGTGACATCGTTGACAGTATGTCCGCGCAAGCCCATCGTCTTTATCACCTCGGTAGTGCAAAACTGTCACGTTCCAATTTATCCCGCATCAATGATGGTAAGCCATACGGGCTGTATGAAGCTTTGTTTGGAAAGCTGTTGCATCGCTGTCAGGGTGTGGTTCCTGGTCATGATTTTCGTTTCAGCAACCCACTTTATTCGCTGGATGCTTCGACGATCGATTTATGTCTGTCTGTTTTCCCCTGGGCTGATTTTCGCACGACGAAAGGAGCGATAAAACTGCACCTGATTACCCCTGAGGCTCAGCTATTGAGCCTGTGGTGCAAGCATAATGGAACCTACTGAATAAAAGAGGATTTCATCATGCCGAGAAATACTATTCAATTTCAAAAAGGTCTTGGTTTGCACGATTTTCTGGAACAATATGGGACCGAGGATCAGTGTCGACAGGCATTGTATGATTTGCGCTGGCCGACGGGCTATGTCTGCCCTGAGTGCGGCAACACAACAGGCTGTGAACTCAAAAAGCGTCAGATATATCAATGTCACAAGTGCCATCATCAGACTTCCCTGACCGCCGGCAGCATCTTCCATGGCACCAAGCTGCCGCTGAGAACGTGGTTTCTTGCGATCTATCTGTTGACCCAACGCAAGAAAAGTATCTCGGCGCTGCAACTTTCCCGCGAAATCGGGGTGAACTACAATACGGCCTGGCGACTCAAGCATAAGTTGATGCAGGTAATGATGGAACGTGAGCGTGGAAAAAAACTGGCCGGTCGCATCGAATTGGATGATGCTTATCTCGGAGGCGAGCAAGCCGGTAAGCGTGGTCGTGGGTCGCGCAACAAAATCCCTTTCGTAGCTGCTGTTGAGACGACGCGGGACGGCAGGCCCATGAAAATTCAACTGCGTCGTGTAAGGGGCTTCCGCAAACGTGAAATCGCCCGCTACGCCCGCTCCTGCTTGATGCCTGGCAGCGAAGTCTTTACCGATGGGCTTTGGTACTTTAGTGGCGTGACAACCGCTGATTGCCATCATAACCCCATGGTGACGGGTGGTGGGCGCCAAAGTGTCCAGTATTCGTGCTTCAAATGGGTAAACACGATGTTGGGTAATGTCAAAAACAGTCTGTTGGGTACTTTTCATGCGATTCGAGATAAACATGTGTCGCGTTATCTTGCTGAGTTCGAATATCGGTTTAACCGCCGTTTCGATTTACCCGCCATGATTGAACGATTGCTTTTTGCCGCTCTTCGCACTCCACCTATGCCATATCGCCTCTTGAGAATGGCTGAGGTTTAGGGGTAATCAGGAAACTGCATGTTGGGTTGAACCATTCGGGCTATTTGCCGGAATTTGTGACGGTGACAGAGGGTAAGGCACACGATGTAACTGTCGGGCGTGCCTTGAAATTCCCCAAGGGGAGTATCGTGGCGGTTGATAAGGGTTACAACGACTACGCTTGGTATAACCAACTGACAGCAAAAGGGATATTTTTTGTCACTCGCCTGAAGACCAATGCAAAGTACCGTACGGTAAGCCGTCGATCAGTGTTGAAAAGTAAGGGATTGACCAGCGACCAAACCATTGAGTTTACAGGTGCGCAGACTGCCAAAAAGTGCCCAGTACCATTACGTCGTATCGGCTATCGGGATGCGGAGACCGGAAGGCGTTATGTGTTTCTCACCAACAATTTCGAGCTTGCTGCCAAAACGATTGCCGATATATACAGGGCAAGGTGGCAGGTTGAATTGTTTTTCAAATGGATCAAACAAAACCTGAAAATCAAATCATTTGTGGGTACCAGCAAAAATGCGCTTATGACACAGATCTGGATTGCATTGTGTGTCTATTTGCTACTGGCCTTTCTCAAGTTCCAGTCGAAGTTGCAAAAAAGCATGCAACAAATATTACGATTACTACAGCTTAATTTGTTTGAAAAACGGGATCTGATGGCATTGCTGCGAGGTGACCCACCCCGCGAGGGCCAACCTGATAATAATCAGATGGCTTTGCTTTGAAAGTTAGCGGGACAGCAGTGACGGAATTTATGGATAAATGCATACCCCTATTACAAGAAGCAATAAATCTGGGTGAGGCAGAAGGGTGGTGCTTGGCATATCTTCAAGATAGGGTGCTTACAATGTCCGGTAAGTCTCAAATATATGGCACCCAGCATGATATTGACGAAAATGGAATTGCCTACCCATTACCAATTGAAGAACCTGAAAAAGTAGAAATGCTACGCGTTGAAGTAGGGCTTGAGCCACTTTCTGATGCAACGAGGCGAATTCAAGAAAGGTACGATATAACTGTGGCCAATCGCCGTGAAAACAGCGGCTAACGGCATAATGAATCAAAATAGCGGAGTTGGGAAAGAACATCAGGACGGGCTGGCCGTCGACGTTATAGAGCACGCCACCGCACAAATTCGTTCTCCTGCCTAAAATCCAAGTGACTTGGCCTCTTGAATTATCCTGGATTGCTTCTATCATTTTTATTCCTGATTACCCCTAAACCTCAGCCATTCTCAAGAGGCGATATGGCATAGGTGGAGTGCGAAGAGCGGCAAAAAGCAATCGTTCAATCATGGCGGGTAAATCGAAACGGCGGTTAAACCGATATTCGAGCTCAGCAAGATAACGCGACACATGTTTATCTCGAATCGCATGAAAAGTACCCAACAGACTGTTTTTGACATTACCCAACATCGTGTTTACCCATTTGAAGCACGAATACTGGACACTTTGGCGCCCACCACCCGTCACCATGGGGTTATGATGGCAATCAGCGGTTGTCACGCCACTAAAGCACCAAAGCCCATCGGTAAAGACTTCGCTGCCAGGCATCAAGCAGGAGCGGGCGTAGCGGGCGATTTCACGTTTGCGGAAGCCCCTTACACGACGCAGTTGAATTTTCATGGGCCTGCCGTCCCGCGTCGTCTCAACAGCAGCTACGAAAGGGATTTTGTTGCGCGACCCACGACCACGCTTACCGGCTTGCTCGCCTCCGAGATAAGCATCATCCAATTCGATGCGACCGGCCAGTTTTTTTCCACGCTCACGTTCCATCATCACCTGCATCAACTTATGCTTGAGTCGCCAGGCCGTATTGTAGTTCACCCCGATTTCGCGGGAAAGTTGCAGCGCCGAGATACTTTTCTTGCGTTGGGTCAACAGATAGATCGCAAGAAACCACGTTCTCAGCGGCAGCTTGGTGCCATGGAAGATGCTGCCGGCGGTCAGGGAAGTCTGATGATGGCACTTGTGACATTGATATATCTGACGCTTTTTGAGTTCACAGCCTGTTGTGTTGCCGCACTCAGGGCAGACATAGCCCGTCGGCCAGCGCAAATCATACAATGCCTGTCGACACTGATCCTCGGTCCCATATTGTTCCAGAAAATCGTGCAAACCAAGACCTTTTTGAAATTGAATAGTATTTCTCGGCATGATGAAATCCTCTTTTATTCAGTAGGTTCCATTATGCTTGCACCACAGGCTCAATAGCTGAGCCTCATGAGTAATCAGGAAACAAATTGATCAAGAAGAAAGAAGATCTAGCCCGGATATTTCATCCATTTGCCGATACTGGCACGAGGAGAAGGCCGGGACGAGAAACAGGATGATACCGGCTCCAAACGCCCCGATTTCTGGCTGACAGGCACAGCTTCCCCTTACCCCGTTATTTATCAACGTGCCGGGGCAGCACTCATCGCGTGCTATCCTGGCTCCAGCCGTTCGGCCACACTGAAGAACAATGCCTGGTAAGGAAAGACACTGGAGAGCAGGAAGCGGACACGCCGGGTATTGCGTATCACCACCGCACCCACTTTGAGTAGTTTAAGCCGCAGCGTGCCGACCTGGGTCTTGGCCAGTTCTGTACCCTGTAAGGCCAAGCGGCGAATCGCTTCCATCAACACATAGGCCAGGCTCGACAGCAGCAAGCGAAACTGATTGGTCCACCAATGATGTGCACTGGTGCGATCAGCAAACAGCCCCAGCTGTTGTTCCTTGATGCGGTTTTCCATCTCGCCCCGCGCACAATAGACGTCGTCGTAAAGGGTTTGGGCATCGCCGTTGAGGTTGGTGACGACAAATCGGGGATTACGCCCTCGCTCACTCACCTCCAGCTTGGCGATCACCGCGCGTCGACGGCGCCAGCTGCGTGCACCGTAGCGCAGGCCAAGGAAGACGCGTTGCTTCTGTCCGTTGGCCTTGAAGCATTGCTCGACTGCAGTGAAGTCTTCCTCGATCATCCGTTGCAGGCGGTGGTTGCGCGCCAGGCCTACGATGTAGCCAATGCCATGGCGTTCACACCAGCGCAGCATGCGGTGACGACAGAAGCCCGAGTCGGCTCTCAGGATGATCCGCACCGCCGGCCACGCCTGACGCAAGCGTTTGACCAGCAGGGCGAGGATCGCCCACGCATGTTTCGCCCCGTCGATCTTGCTCGGGCGCAAATAGCTGACCAGCAGTTGTTCGCCGCAAAACACGTACAACGGGAGAAAGCAGTAGTTATCGTAGTAACCGTGGAAGAAGCGGCCTTCCTGCAGGCCGTGAACCCGGTCATCGGTGGCGTCGAAGTCCAGGATCAACTCCTCGGGTGGCTCGGCAAACGAGGCGATGAACTGCTCGATCAGGACCTGATGGATCGCGACAGCGGTTGCCCGATCTGACCGATTCTCCAAGCGACAGAGCGTGGGTGAACTGCCCAGTGCCTGATCCTGTTCCACGGCCGTCTGAAAGGCCAAATCTTGTCGCAGACTGTCGTGATCGTTGAGGTCTTCATAGCCCTGGCACAGGGCATAGACCCGCTGGCGTAGTAGAGAAATCTGATCATGTTGCACATAGCGGCCATCGCGTGGATCAGCGAGAGTGTCATTGACGGCTTCAAGCAATCCCAGCCGTCGGTCCGCTTGTCGTAGCAACAACACGCCGCCATCACTGCTGATATCACCACCGGAAAAATCCGCTTCAACCTGGCGGCGTTTTACCGCTGGAAAAGCAAAACGACCTTGGGTACATTCTGTCACAGGAAAAACCTCGTTCAATTTCAGCCTAAGTAACTGAATTCTATTGAACTACACGGGTTTTACCCTCTTTATTTGTGAAATATTCGGGCTAGCAATATATTAACGTCAGATAATAATACGAATAACATAGTATCTGCTGTGCAGAACAATGCGAAACTATCTTTAAAGAAAAATGAGTATGAGAACAGGATGAATTTGAAATATGCTGAACTAAAGAAAAGTAACTCAAAGAAAATGAAAAAACTAAATCACTGCTGTCCCGCTAACCCCAATATTTCACGCATTAAAAAGGCAAAATCCTGATACTTCGATATAATTCAGTTGCTTACACTGTAATCGAAAGGATTTTGCCTGTGACAAACTGTACCCAGACTGCCTTTGATTTTCCAGCCCTAAAACGCCGTAAGGTTCAAGCCGAGTTTTCCGGTGGCGATATCACCTCGGACGGCGGCGTGTTGCTGCTGCGTGAGATCGACAGGCGTCTGGGATTGCTCGAGGCGGTTGATGCGGTCATCCCCGACCCGCGAGATCCCCGCTATATTGAACACAGCCAGTTGAGCCTGTTGCGCCAGCGAGTCTATGGGCTCTGCCTGGGTTATGAAGATCTGAACGACCATCAGACACTACGCACCGACCCGGCCCTACAGAGCTCGATCGAACGCGAGGAGGTACTGGGCAGCCAGTCGACACTTTGTCGGCTGGAGAACCGGGTCGATCGCCGGGTTGCCGTTGATGTCCACAACCTACTGCTCGAGCAGTTCATTGCCTCATATGATGCACCACCCGATGAGCTGATCCTGGATTTCGACGCCACGGATGATCCGGTGCATGGCCGCCAGGAAGGCCGCTTCTTTCACGGCTACTACGATCACTACTGCTTCCTGCCCCTGTATGTCTTTTGTGGCGATCAACTGCTGGTGAGTTATCTGCGGCCCAGCCGGATCGATGCGCCCAAGCATGCCTGGGCGATTCTGGCGCTGTTGGTCAAACGCCTGCGCCGGGCTTGGCCTGAAGTGCGTATCATCTTTCGGGGCGATAGCGGCTTTTGCCGTCACCACATGCTCAGCTGGTGCGAGCGCAACGCTGTGGGCTATATCGTGGGCATCGCCAAGAATGACGCCTTGCTGCGGTGTATCCGTGAGCCCATGCAGTGGGTTGAGGAACTGGCGAAGCGAACCGGCATGAAGATGCGGGAATTCTTTCAGTTTCACTATGCCGCCAGCACCTGGAAGACGCGTCGCAAGGTGATCGCCAAACTGGAAGTCACCGACAAGGGGCCAAATCCACGCTTCATCGTCACCAACCTGGCCGGCGACAAACAGCGCCTTTACGATGACCTCTACTGCGCCCGTGGTGACATGGAGAACCGAATCAAGGAGCAGCAACTGGGGCTGTTCGCCGATCGCACCAGCGCGCATTACTGGTGGGCCAATCAGTTTCGTCTACTGCTGTCCAGTCTGGCCTATGTGCTGATGGAGGCCATCCGGCGCCTCGCGCTGAAGGGCACGGAACTGGCGCGTGCACAGATGACCACGATCCGGCTCAAACTGTTCAAGATCGGGGCGGTCATCATTCGCAACACACGACGGATCCGCTTCCTGCTCTCCAGCACCTATCCCTATCAGGCGCTGTTTTTCCAGGTGGCGGCACGACTCAAGCCGGGATAGCCCGGCAGAGTGCTGCCCCGGCACGTTGATCAACAATGGGGGTAAGGGGGAGTCTGCCCGGAGGGTGGAAAATCAGGGCTTGATAGAGGTTTGGTTCCCAGTGAGGGCAAACCATCCAAGCTTGGCCATATCACCGGCTAAATTTAAAAACGGATGAAACATGCGGGTTAGGGGTAATCAGGTTATATTATGCATGAGAGCCATGCAATAAAGGTAATATTTCATATCACTGCTGTCCCGCTAACTTTCAAAGCAAAGCCATCTGATTATTATCAGGTTGGCCCTCGCGGGGTGGATCACCTCGCAGCAATGCCATCAGATCCCGTTTTTCAAACAAATTAAGCTGTAGTAATCGTAATATTTGTTGCATGCTTTTTTGCAACGTCGACTGGAACTTGAGAAAGGCCAGTAGCAAATAGACACACAATGCAATCCAGATCTGTGTCATAAGCGCATTTTTGCTGGTACCCACAAATGATTTGATTTTCAGGTTTTGTTTGATCCATTTGAAAAACAATTCAACCTGCCACCTTGCCCTGTATATATCGGCAATCGTTTTGGCAGCAAGCTCGAAATTGTTGGTGAGAAACACATAACGCCTTCCGGTCTCCGCATCCCGATAGCCGATACGACGTAATGGTACTGGGCACTTTTTGGCAGTCTGCGCACCTGTAAACTCAATGGTTTGGTCGCTGGTCAATCCCTTACTTTTCAACACTGATCGACGGCTTACCGTACGGTACTTTGCATTGGTCTTCAGGCGAGTGACAAAAAATATCCCTTTTGCTGTCAGTTGGTTATACCAAGCGTAGTCGTTGTAACCCTTATCAACCGCCACGATACTCCCCTTGGGGAATTTCAAGGCACGCCCGACAGTTACATCGTGTGCCTTACCCTCTGTCACCGTCACAAATTCCGGCAAATAGCCCGAGTGGTTCAACCCAACATGCAGTTTTATCGCTCCTTTCGTCGTGCGAAAATCAGCCCAGGGGAAAACAGACAGACATAAATCGATCGTCGAAGCATCCAGCGAATAAAGTGGGTTGCTGAAACGAAAATCATGACCAGGAACCACACCCTGACAGCGATGCAACAGCTTTCCAAACAAAGCTTCATACAGCCCGTATGGCTTACCATCATTGATGCGGGATAAATTGGAACGTGACAGTTTTGCACTACCGAGGTGATAAAGACGATGGGCTTGCGCGGACATACTGTCAACGATGTCACGTAAGCTGTTTCGACCTGACAGTTGCGCCATTGCCAGGGTTACGAATTGCGACCAACGTGAGGCTGTTCGGAAAGAACGGCCTGTATGGTGCTGTTTTGCAAGGGTCTCGAATTCATGTCTCGGTATTAGTTTCAGAAGTTGTGAAAACACAGTATTATGGTGACTCAAGGCCTGATTTCCTTTTTGTTTTTCAATGGTTTGTGGTGAACTCATTGTAACAAAACAAACTGGTCTTCAGGCCTTCTTATTCTCTCCTTAACGGGACAGCAGTGACTTCGGTTATAACCGGCATCAGCGTTATTTCATGGTTTCAGGGTACTATTATACAGCCGCTACAGCCTCAGTCCTTTTACTGTGCATATCGGAAACCACCTGAGTAATGACAACGACAAATGGGATGATGAATAATGGCTAACATAGATGCGATTAAATTGCTTGGCAGCATACTCAACAGCGGTGTCTTGTCCCGCGGTTCCGGCTCCAACATATTGGGTTCGGTTATCGGATCCATGATGGGAGGCGGCCAAACCTCGACTGGCGGTGGACTCGGCAATATCCTGGGCAGCGTTCTGGGTGGCGGGGGCGCTCAAACGGGAACAGGAGGTCTCGGAGACCTGCTGGGCGGTGGCAGCAGGACAGGATCCAGCCAGCCTGGCGGTGGTGATCTCACTGATCTGCTTGGCGGCCTGCTCGGCGGTGGCGCTGGAGGCGCGGGATTGGGAGGTTTACTGGGTGCCGCCATGTCCCAGTTCGGCGGACAGCAGGGCGCCCAGCCTGCGGCCCACTTCAAGTCCAGCGATCATCTGCCCCAGGGCATGGATTATCAGCAGGCAACGGATCAGGCGGCCCTGCTGATTCGCGCCATGATCAATGCCGCCAAGTCCGACGGTAAGGTCGACAAGGAAGAACAGCGGAAGATTCTCGGCAGGCTCGGTGAGGTTACCCAGGATGAGATCGAGTTCGTTCGCAATGAACTTGCACAGCCGTTGGATCTGGAGGGATTCGTTCGCTCCATACCGCAGGGGTTGGAACAACAGGTCTATGCCATATCGCTGATGGCCATAGATCTGGACAGTCAGGCGGAAGCTCAATATCTGCACAGTCTTGCCCAGGCGACCCGGATCTCGCCTGAGGTCAGCAATCAGATCCACGAACAGTTTGGCGCACCAGCCATCTACAGGACCTGAAAGCAATCTACTGTAGCGGGCGTGCGCGAAAGAGCGTACGGCTCGTATGGTTCAGGGTGCGGTAGAGCCGCACCCCGCCCCGGTACTCGAATATGGATCAGTTCTTTGACTTATCCACGATCTTTTTAATCCAAGGCATCATGGCCCTTAGACGCTCACCCACCTGCTCGATGGAGTGAGCCTCATTGAGTCGGCGGTAGGCGGTCATCGATGGATAGCCAAGGGCCCCCTCAGAAACGAATTGCTTGGCATACTCGCCGCTTTGAATATTGCGCAGGGCCTCCCGCATCGCCTTGCGGCTCTCCTCGTTGATCACTTTGGGACCGGTCACATACTCACCATACTCCGCATTGTTGGAGATGGAGTAGTTCATGTTGGCGATGCCCCCCTCGTACATCAGGTCGACGATCAATTTCAACTCATGCAGACATTCGAAATAGGCCATCTCGGGCGCATAGCCCGCTTCGGTGAGGGTTTCGAAACCGGCTTTCACCAACTCCACGGTACCACCGCATAGCACTGCCTGCTCACCAAACAGGTCGGTCTCTGTTTCATCCTTGAAAGTGGTTTCAATGATACCGGTACGACCACCGCCGATGGCGGAGGCATAGGAGAGGGCGGTATCTATGGCCGTGCCGGTTGCATCCTGATAGATGGCCACCAAGTCGGGGATACCACCGCCCTTTTGATATTCGCTGCGTACCGTATGGCCGGGCGCCTTGGGGGCGATCATGATAACGTCGAGATCTTCCCGCGGCACGACCTGGTTGTAGTGGATCGCAAAACCGTGGGCAAAGGCGAGTGCCGCAGATTCCTTGATATTGGGCTCGATCTGCTCGCGATAGAGCCTGGCCTGGAACTCGTCAGGGGCCAGGATCATGACCACATCGGCGGCCTGGACCGCCGCTTCAATCGACTTCACCGTCAGTCCTGCGTTCTGTGCCTTGATGGCCGAAGGAGAGCCCTCACGCAGACCGACGACGACGTTCACACCCGAGTCCTGCAGATTGTTGGCATGGGCGTGACCCTGTGAACCGTAGCCGATAATGGAGACCGTCTTGCCCTTGATGATGCTCAGGTCGCAGTCTTTGTCATAATAAACGTTGATAGCCATGTTGTTTCCTTCGGAAAATGTAGTGTTTTATTTTCTGGTCTTACGCCGCGAATAAACGTCATACACGGTGCGGCAAGCCGCACCCTACGCCTCATTCACCGGTAGGGTGCGGCTTGCCGCACCGCATCTTGAAAGTCGCAGATGACAAACTATCCTCAGAGCCCAAGCCCCTTCGGTCCGCGGCCGATGCCCGAGGGACCGGTGCGCACCACCTCGATGATCAGATCTTCGTCCACCGCCTCGATAAAGGCATTCAGCTTGCTCGCCGCACCCGTCAGCTCGACGGTGTAACTGGTGTCGGTGACATCGATGATCTTGCCGCGGAATATATCCACCAGGCGCTTGATCTCCTCACGCTGGGTACGTTCCGCCCGCAGCTTGATCATCATCATCTCGCGTTCGATATGGCTGCCTTCGGTGAGATCGACAAGCTTTACCGTGTCGATCAGCTTATTCAACTGCTTGGTGATCTGTTCAATGATCTCGTCACTGCCGCTGGTTACCAGGGTCATGCGGGAGAGGCTCAGATCCTCGGTGGGCGCCACCGTCAACGATTCGATGTTATAGCCGCGCGCAGAGAACAGATTTGCCACCCGTGCCAGTGCGCCGGACTCATTCTCCAATAGAATAGATATGATATGTCTCATCAGACCAACTCGCTCCCGGGTGACAAATACATCTCGTGATGCCCCTTGCCTGCCGCAATCATCGGATAGACATTCTCCGAGGGATCGACCACCACATCCAGGAAGACCAGCCGGTCCTTGAGCGAGAAGGCCTCTTTCATCGCTCCCTCCAGATCCTTCGTTTTATCAACGCGCATGCCCACGTGGCCGTAGGACTCGGTCAATTTGACAAAATCCGGTGTCACGCTCATACCGGACTGGGAGTAGCGGCTCTCGTAGAAAAACTCCTGCCATTGCCGCACCATGCCCATATATCCGTTATTCAGCAAAATGATCTTAATCGGCAGCTCGTATTGAAGGCAGGTCGCCAGCTCCTGGATACACATCTGGATACTCGATTCGCCGGTGACCACCGCCACTTCAGCCTTCGGAAAGGCCATCTGAACCCCCATCGCCGCGGGCAGGCCGAAACCCATGGTGCCGAGCCCTCCCGAGTTGATCCATCGTCGCGGCTTGTCGAAACGATAGAATTGCGCGGCGAACATCTGGTGCTGACCCACATCGGAAGTCACATAGGCGTCTCCCTTGGTAACCTTGTGCAGCATCTCGACCGCATGCTGCGGCTTTATCAGCTCGCTCTTCCGGTCATACTTCAGACAATCCATAGAGCGCCATTTTTCGATCTGCTCCCACCACTGTTTCAAGGCTTGCTTCCTGGGTTGCGCATCACCTTCGTCGACCACCTTCAGCATGTCCCGAAGCACCTGCTTGACCGGACCCACGATGGGTACGTCGACACGGACGTTTTTGGAGATCGATGAAGGATCGATATCGATATGGATGATGGTTGCATCCGGGCAAAACTGTTTCACATGGCCGGTGACCCGGTCATCGAAACGGGCGCCGACAGCGATCAGCACGTCGGTCTCGTGCATCGCCATATTCGCTTCGTAGGTGCCATGCATACCGAGCATACCGAGGAAGTTCCTGCCGCTACCAGGATAGGCCCCCAATCCCATCAGGGTCTGGGTGATCGGAAACCCCAGCTTGTCCACGAGGTCGGTCAGCGGTTTGGCGGCATCGTCCAGCACCACCCCGCCACCGGTATAGAAGACCGGGCGTTCGGCCTCCATCATGATCTTGACCGCTTTCTTGATCTGCCCAAGATGGCCTTTGATCACCGGATTGTAGGAGCGCATCTTGACCTTGTTGGGATATTTATAGGAAATCTTGATACCAGGATCCGTCACATCCTTGGGTATATCGACCACTACCGGCCCGGGACGACCGCTGGTGGCTATGTAGAAGGCCTTCTTGATGGTCCCGGCCAGGTCTTCCAGCCGCTTGACCAGAAAGTTGTGCTTCACGCAGGGGCGTGTAATGCCAACCGTATCGACTTCCTGAAACGCATCACTGCCGATCACCGGTGTCGGCACCTGGCCGGTGAGAATTACCATCGGAATTGAGTCCATGAAGGCCGTGGCAATGCCTGTCACCGCATTGGTCGCCCCCGGGCCGGAGGTTACCAGAACGACGCCCGGTTTGCCGGTGGCGCGCGCATAGCCGTCGGCCGCGTGCCCCGCCGCCTGTTCGTGGCGCACCAGAATGTGTTTCACATCCTTCTGCTTGAAAATAGCGTCGTAGATATGCAGTACAGCACCGCCCGGATAACCGAACACATGCTCCACACCCTCATCTTTCAAACATTGAACGATGATCTCGCCACCGCTGAGTTCCACCTTGAGGCCTCCAATTGCGCCGATTGTCTTTTCGGACACTAAACCTACAGAAACAGTGCAAAATACTAATACTACCTTTATAGGTCAAGCGGATATCCCCTCTCATTTTGCACTTTCAGCTTCTCACATTACTTGCCATTCGGATAACATGCTCCATAATGATCCTGATCAATGATGCATGACACAGGGATCCAATCCGTGAAACAGACGCTTTTACTCACACTATTACTTCCATCCTTAACCGCTGCTTACGCTGAAACCTATCGCTGGGTCAACGAAGAGGGCGTGGTGACCTACTCACAAACACCACCACCGGACGTGAAGGCCGAAACCGTGAAGATAAGGAACACACCCGCGGGCAGTGGCGTCGATTCAAAAAAGCAACTTGAAGAACTGCGGCAAAGACTGGCAGACAGTGCCGAAGACAGGGCACTGAAAAAGGCGCAGAAGAAAGAGCAGGCTGAAATCAAAGCCGAAAACAGGAAAAACCGTAATACTGCCCGAAAGAATCTGGAGCAGCTCACGGCCTTGGGGAACCGTCTGTACAAGACCGGGGACAGCTATGTCCGCCTGACCGAGGAGGATCGCCAAAAGAAGATGCGGCAGGCGAGGGAACAGATCAAAGAGCACTGCAAAAGGTAGCCGCAGATGCCGCTGCTCAAGATCACCACAAATCAGCCTCTCGACCAGGACAGACTGGACCAATTGCTTAAGCATGCCTCTGAATCAGTGGCGGCCGTCCTTGGTAAGCCAGAGCGATATGTCATGGTCAGTATCGAACACAACCCTCAAATGCTGTTTGCGGGCAGCCGTGACGCGCTGGCCTATCTGGAGCTGAAAAGCATTGGCCTTCCGGATGATCAGACACGGCAGATATCCAACGCCTTATGCCAGCTGATGGAGCGGCAACTGTCCATATCTCCCGACAGGGTTTACATAGAGTTCAGCGCCGCTGAACGCCATCATTGGGGTTGGAACTCCTCGACCTTCTAGGTCCTGTCAACACTATTCCAATTCGCCAACATACACACTCAAATACCTCTCCGGCCGTGACCCGCCACCCGAAGCGGGATAGAATCACGCCTTTTCACCATCAGGCCGAGCCAGACCCATGCGTACTTCAAACTTCCCTCTACACACTGTCAAGGAGACACCCGCCGATGCCGAGACCGCCAGCCACAAGCTGATGCTGCGGGCCGGTTTGATCCGCAAATTGGCAGCCGGTCTCTACACCTGGCTCCCCCTGGGCCTGAGGGTGCTGCGCAGGGTGGAGAGCATCGTGCGCGAGGAGATGGACCGGGCCGGCGCCCTGGAAGTGCTGATGCCGACCGTGCAGCCCGCCGAATTATGGCGGGAGTCGGGCCGCTGGGAGCAGTACGGCCCTGAGCTGCTGCGCCTGCACGACCGCCACCAGCGCGAGTTCTGCTACGGCCCCACCCACGAGGAGATCATCACGGAGCTGGCGCGCAACGAGCTGCGCAGCTACAAGCAGCTGCCGGTCAACTTCTACCAGATCCAGACCAAGTTCCGGGATGAGATACGCCCCCGCTTCGGCGTCATGCGCGCCCGCGAGTTCCTCATGAAGGACGCCTACTCCTTCCACCTTAACCAGGATTCCCTGCAGCAGACCTACGAGGTGATGCACCAAACCTACTCCCGCATCTTCAGCCGTTGCGGTCTCGATTTCCGCCCGGTGGCGGCTGATACCGGCAGCATCGGCGGCAGCGGCTCTCATGAGTTCCATGTGCTGGCCGAATCGGGCGAGGACGCCATCGCCTTCTCCACCATCAGTGACTACGCCGCCAACGTGGAGCTGGCCGGGGCGGTTGCACCGGCGGGGGAGCGTCCGGCACCCGGCATGGAGATGACCCTGGTCGACACCCCGGACGCCAAGACCATCCAGGAGCTGGTGGCACAGTTCGACCAGCCCATCGAGAAGACAGTCAAGACCCTGGTGGTAAAAGCATCGGAGGAGACGGATGCCGAACTGGTGGCCCTGCTGGTGCGTGGCGACCACGACCTGAACGAGATCAAGGCGGACAAGCTGGCCCAGGTGGCCTCCCCACTGCAGTTCGCCGAGGAGGCGGAGATCCGCGCCGCCATCGGTGCCGGCCCCGGCTCCCTCGGTCCGGTCAAGCTGCCGATCCCCTATGTCGTCGACCGCACGGTGGCCAAGATGGCCGACTTCAGCGCCGGCGCCAACCGGGACGGCAAACACTACTTCGGTATCAACTGGGGCCGCGACCTGCCGGAGCCGACGGAGATTGCCGATCTTCGCAACGTGCGGGAGGGCGATCCCAGCCCCGACGGTCAGGGCATACTCACCATCGCCCGTGGCATCGAGGTGGGTCACATCTTCCAGCTCGGTAAAAAGTACAGCGACGCCATGAATGCCACCGTCCTCGATGAGAATGGCAAGGCAGTGGTGATGACCATGGGCTGCTACGGCATCGGCGTCACCCGAGTGGTGGCCGCCGCCATCGAACAGCACCACGACGACAAGGGTATCGCATGGCCGGCTGCCCTGGCCCCTTTCCAGGTCGCTCTCTGTCCCATGAAGATGGAGAAGTCGCAACGGGTACGCGAGGCGGTGGAGAAACTTTATTCAGCGTTGCAAGACGCCGGCATCGAGGTACTGATCGACGACCGCAACGTTCGCCCCGGCTTCATGTTCGCCGACATGGAGCTGATCGGCATTCCCCACCGCATCGTGGTAGGTGAAAAATCCCTCGACGAGGGCAAGGTGGAGTACCGGGGACGCCGGGAGCGCGAGAACAGTTTTATTCCCCTCGAGGAGATTGTCGGATTTATCCTTGATCGATGAGACTTGGATGAAACCGCGAAAAAAACCAATCAATGTACCTGGAAATATCGTTTAAATTGCGGCCTTTACACCAATGGGATTAGTGCTTGACGTCGGCTAGAGCACTGGATCCTTTGATACGCAGTGCCCGCTATACATTGAAGGTTTTTCACATATAGGCGGAGACTCACTGAACCTGAACATAGGATATCATTTGCGTTCATTGGCGGTGATTGGCACCCATTAGCGGCTTTGTGGAGTATATCTGTGGGACTACCGCAAAGAACAGTGACGGGGATTTGACAGCTTACCGCTGAAGCGGGGAAACTATGCCGCTTTTATACCCGCACCGGGCGATTTTACAGAGAGGCAGAACCGAGATGACCAGACAAAACGCTTACAACCGCGATGAGCTGTTGAGTTGCGGCCATGGTGATATGTTTGGTCCGGGCAATGCTCAGCTGCCGACACCCAATATGTTGATGATGGACCGTATCGTCAAAATCTCGGATGATGGCGGGGAATTCAACAAGGGCGAGATCCTGGCCGAACTCGATATCCAACCCGATCTGTGGTTCTTCGATTGCCATTTTCCCGGAGATCCGGTGATGCCGGGCTGCCTCGGACTCGATGCCATGTGGCAGATGGTGGGTTTCTTTCTCGCCTGGATCGGTAATCCGGGACACGGGCGGGCGCTCGGCGTCGGTGAAGTGAAGTTCACCGGCCAGGTGTTGCCCACCGCCAAGCAGGTTACCTACCTCATCAACATCAAGCGGGTGATAGCCCGTAAGCTGGTTTTGGGTGTGGCCGATGGAGTGATGAAGGTCGATGGCCGCGAGATCTATTCGGCGAAGGACCTGCGTGTCGGTCTCTTCACCTCCACCGACAATTTCTGATCCTTCCGGCCGATGGCCATGCTGCAGGGATTGACCGGTCTGTTCCTTATCCCACTGCTAGCCTGGTTGATCAGCGAAAACAGGCGGGCTTTCGACTGGCGTGTGCCGGTTGCCGGGCTTGTCCTACAACTGATTCTCGCACTGCTGTTGTTGAAACTGCCCCTGTTTCAGGCACTGTTTATCCGACTCAATCAGGTATTGCTGGCACTGCAGCGGGCGACAGAAGCGGGTACCGGCTTCGTGTTCGGTTATCTGGGTGGCGCCGAATCCCCTTTTCTGGCGAGCGATGGCGGTAGCAGCTTCGTTCTCGCCTTTCGCGCCCTCCCGCTGGTATTGGTGATCAGCGCCCTCTCGGCCCTGCTCTTTTACTGGCGGATACTTCCGCTGGTGGCGAGATTCTTCTCATGGCTGCTGCAGAAGAGCCTGGGTATCAGCGGCGCTCTGGGCCTGGGCGCGGCAGCCAATGTGTTTGTCGGCATGGTGGAATCGCCCCTGTTGATCCGCCCCTACCTGAGCAAACTCACCCGCAGCGAACTCTTCAGCCTGATGACCCTCGGCATGGCAACCATCGCCGGCACCGTGCTGGTACTCTACGCCAGCCTCCTCGAGGGCGTAATCGACAATCCCGTCGGGCATCTGCTGACCGCCTCGTTGATCTCCGCACCCGCAGCCGTCATGATCTCCCGGCTGATGGTGCCCGAAACCCGGCCCGGCACCGCAGGTGAACTGCTCGATATGCAGCCGGTCAGCAGCGGTATGGAGGCGGTCACCAATGGAACCATCGAAGGATTGAAACTGCTGGCCAACATTGTCGCCTTGCTGATTGTCTTGGTCGCTCTGGTCAGCCTTCTCAACCAGATGCTTGACTTGCTGCCGGATGTCGCTGGGGAGTCACTGAGCCTGCAACGCCTCCTGGGGTGGCTGATGGCCCCGCTGGCATGGCTCATGGGCATCCCCTGGTCGGAGGCGATCACCGCCGGCTCACTGCTGGGTACCAAGACGGTCCTCAATGAACTCCTGGCCTATATTGAACTTATCCGCTTACCGGGGGATGCCCTGGATGAGCGCAGCCGCCTGATTCTTACTTACGCCCTTTGCGGATTCGCCAATTTCGGCAGCTTGGGTATCATGATAGGAGGACTGGGGTCGATGGTACCGGAACGTCGCAGCGAGATTGTCGCTTTGGGTATGAAATCGATTGTCGCCGGCACACTGGCTACCCTGCTCACCGGTACGGTGGTCGGTCTGATATGGTGAATGAAAGAAGTTCTGATTCTTCAGGGCTTGTGTACAAGCTTGCAACAACAGAGCGAAACAACCCGGAAATTATTTGATGAAAAGCCTTTGGAACGACGTCGAAGCGGCAACCTGCGAGAGTGAACTGGATCTACGTGTCTACAGCTCCCGCCTGCTCGGCGCAGATCCATCGCTGGTGTTGCATGGGGGCGGCAACACATCGGTAAAAATCAGCGAACCAAACCTGTTCGGCGAGGAGCAGGAGATCCTCTACGTCAAGGGCAGTGGCTGGGATCTGGCAACAATCGAACCTGAAGGTTTCACCCCCGTACGCATGGACCATCTGCTGCGACTGACCCAGCTCGAGTCACTCAGTGACAGCGAAATGATCAACCAGCTGAAAACCCAGCAAACCCTGGCCACCGCGCCAACGGCGTCGGTGGAGGCGATCCTGCACGCGGTTCTTCCCTTCAAATATGTGGATCATACCCATGCAGATGCCATCGTGACACTGACAAATACGCCGCAAGGAGAGCGGATCATTCGCGAACTCTATGGCGACCGGGTGGTGGTCATTCCCTATGTGATGCCGGGTTTTGATCTGGCGAAATCTGTGGCGACACTGTTTCCTTGCAATGCCCAACAGGACACTATCGGCATGGTGTTGATGAACCATGGCCTGTTTACCTTTGGCGACACTGCACAACTGAGCTATGAACGCATGATTCAGCTGGTTGACGAAGCCGAGCGCCAGTTACGGCAATCCGGGGCCTGGGAACTCCCTCAGCAATGCACGGAACATGAATTCAAGCCTCAGCTGCTGGCCGATCTGCGCAAGGAGATCTCGGATGTTGCAGGCTTTCCGATTATCCTGCAGAGTCATCGGGAGCATGCCGAGCTTGCATTCTGCCAACGCCAAGACCTTGCAAAGGTCTCCCAGCGTGGGCCGGCCACACCCGACCATGTCATCCGCACCAAACAACTGCCCATGCTGGGCCGGGATGTCATCGAATACGTCGCGGACTATCAACGCTACTTTGAACATCACGCCCCTTCCTCCAGGACCCCTGTAGAGATGCTGGACCCGGCCCCCAGAGTCATACTCGATCCGGAACTCGGCATGCTCTGTGTAGGCAAAAACAGCCGTGATGCGGGCATCGTGGCCGATATCTACCAGCACACCATGGCAATCATCCAGCGGGCCGAGCTGATGGGCGGCTGGCAGGCCCTGCGGACTCAGGCCATCTTCGATGTGGAGTACTGGGAACTCGAGCAGGCAAAACTGCATAAAAACAGTCAGTCTCCCCCTTTCCAGGGGGAGGTGGCGTTAATCACCGGTGCCGCCTCGGGAATCGGCAGGGCCTGCGTCGATTCGATGCTGCACCGTGGCGCCGCAGTCGTCGGATTGGATAAATCACCGGATATCGTCGATCAACAAACTCAGGCGGATTTCCTTGGCCTGCACTGCGATATCAGCGATATCGACAACGTAAAAGCGGCGCTGGAACAGGCAATAATGCGTTTTGGGGGTATCGATATGCTGGTTCTGAACGCCGGTATCTTCCCAGGCGGCTGCCCTGTATCGGAACTGGAGGATGAGCAGTGGCGTCAAGTCATGGGCATCAATCTGGATGCAAACCTGAGCCTGCTGCGGAGCTGCCATCCCTATCTGAAACGTGCACCCAACGGCGGCAGGATCGTCGTCATCGGATCGAAAAATGTACCCGCACCGGGCCAGGGAGCGGCCGCCTATTCCGCATCCAAAGCCGCGCTGACACAGTTGGCCAGGGTGGTCGCACTGGAGTGGGCGAGTGATGCCATTCGCATCAACACACTCCATCCCGATGCCGTTTTCGACACCGGCATCTGGACAGAAGAGGTCCTGGCCGCCAGGGCAAATCACTATGGAATCAGCATCGCCGACTACAAAAAACGCAATCTAATGAAGTGTGAAATCAGCAGTAAGGATGTGGCGGAACTGGCATCGGAGCTTTGTGATCAGCGCTTCAGCAAGACCACTGGCGCACAGATACCGGTGGATGGCGGCAATGACCGGGTGATTTAGACGCCTGCTGTCGCGCGCCGGCAGCGGGCATAGCGCCGCGACCGCCGGAGAGATAAAGAGGGTGTATCAGCAGTCAGCCGACAGCCAGCTGGGCAGGTTCCGATACCAGATTCACTCCATGCAACTGGCAGCTGCGAATCGATTCCCAAAGCAGGTTTACCGCCTGTGGGCGAGGAAAACTTTTCCGCCAGGCCAGTCCAATACGCCGCTGAGGCGACTTCACCGCCAAATGCCTGGTGGTAAGCAGATCCCAGCGCAGATATTCGGTTCCAATCGCCGTATCGGGTAGTACTGTGATGCCGATTCCGCTGGCCACCATATAGCGAATCGTTTCCAATGAGCCCCCCTCCAGATTCTCCTGCTGGTTGGCATCACTGTTGCCTTTATTCACACAGCCCGGACAGATCTGCTTAACCTGCTCGCGAAAACAGTGGCCTTCACCGAGCAGTAGAACATTCTCCTCCTGAAGCTGCTGTATGGTGATTGTTTCAAACTCGGTCAGCGGATGCTTCATGGGTAACAGTACGGAAAAGGATTCATCATAGAGCGGGCGGGTAACAATCCCTGGTTCGTCATAGGGGAATGAGATAAGGATCACATCCAAATCCCCCTGCTTCAACTGTTCTGTCAGTACGGTAGTGTAGTTTTCCCGGATCACCAGGGGCATATCACTTGCCAGCTGTTTAAGTTGCGGTACCAGATGAGGAAACAGATAGGGCCCTACCGTGTAGATGGCTCCGACCCGCAGAGGACCCACCAGCTGATCCACACTCTGGCTGGCGAGTTGGCGTATCATGCCGGCCTCCTCCAACACCCGCTGAGCCTGGGTCACGATGCGTTCACCCGCCGCTGTCAGAGTCACCTCCCCCTGACCACGCTCAAAAAGCCCGACACCCAGCTCCTCCTCCAGTTTTTTCACTGCCACACTGAGGGTCGGCTGGCTCACGTAACAGGCCTCTGCAGCATGTCCAAAGTGACGTTTCTGCGCCACCGCCACGATGTATCGGAGTTCGTTAAGTGTCATAATCTATCCTGATTACTCATGAGGCTCAGCTATTGAGCCTGTGGTGCAAGCATAATGGAGCCTACTGAATAAAAGAGGATTTCATCATGCCGAGAAATACTATTCAATTTCAAAAAGGTCTTGGTTTGCACGATTCTCTGGAACAATATGGGACCGAGGATCAGTGTCGACAGGCATTGTATGATTTGCGCTGGCCGACGGGCTATGTCTGCCCTGAGTGCGGCAACACAACAGGCTGTGAACTCAAAAAGCGTCAGATATATCAATGTCACAAGTGCCATCATCAGACTTCCCTGACCGCCGGCAGCATCTTCCATGGCACCAAGCTGCCGCTGAGAACGTGGTTTCTTGCGATCTATCTGTTGACCCAACGCAAGAAAAGTATCTCGGCGCTGCAACTTTCCCGCGAAATCGGGGTGAACTACAATACGGCCTGGCGACTCAAGCATAAGTTGATGCAGGTGATGATGGAACGTGAGCGTGGAAAAAAACTGGCCGGTCGCATCGAATTGGATGATGCTTATCTCGGAGGCGAGCAAGCCGGTAAGCGTGGTCGTGGGTCGCGCAACAAAATCCCTTTCGTAGCTGCTGTTGAGACGACGCGGGACGGCAGGCCCATGAAAATTCAACTGCGTCGTGTAAGGGGCTTCCGCAAACGTGAAATCGCCCGCTACGCCCGCTCCTGCTTGATGCCTGGCAGCGAAGTCTTTACCGATGGGCTTTGGTGCTTTAGTGGCGTGACAACCGCTGATTGCCATCATAACCCCATGGTGACGGGTGGTGGGCGCCAAAGTGTCCAGTATTCGTGCTTCAAATGGGTAAACACGATGTTGGGTAATGTCAAAAACAGTCTGTTGGGTACTTTTCATGCGATTCGAGATAAACATGTGTCGCGTTATCTTGCTGAGTTCGAATATCGGTTTAACCGCCGTTTCGATTTACCCGCCATGATTGAACGATTGCTTTTTGCCGCTCTTCGCACTCCACCTATGCCATATCGCCTCTTGAGAATGGCTGAGGTTTAGGGGTAATCAGGTAATCTATAGTGTAGCCGCTAAGATAGAAAAAACTAATTGGCTTAAAAAATGTTAACCCCTCAACAGAAATCGAAGGAGAATATGGAATAATCCCTAAGCATAGGTCAAAGAAGTAAAAAAGTGGTTTTTGCTTTAGCAAATCCTGTTCTAATATTATGGCAATATGACTAGGGTCCTGATGGGGCGTGGAGAGATAAATTGCTCGTCAGACTAAAAAACAGAAAAGCGAACCGTTCTATGGGCAGCAGTCCTGACAATCAGCCGCCAAATTTCAAGCAGCTCCCCGCTGAGAGTCTCAACCTGCTACAACTGACGGACAGTCACCTCTATGCCGACCCATCCCGCTGCCTTTTGGGGATCAATACCTTAGAAACATTTGACCATGTGCTTGCCCAGGCACTGCAGGAAACCGGCGATCCGGATTTCATTCTGGCCACTGGCGATCTGGTGCATGATGCCTCTGACTCAGGCTATAAACGGCTGCTGGGCAGATTACAGCTGACCGAAATCCCCACATACTGCCTGCCCGGGAACCACGATATACCGGGCAAGATGAAACAGATCCTGAATCAGGACAATGTACACTGTATTCCGAGTGTGCAGGCGAAAGGCTGGTCCTTGATATTCCTCGATTCGACCATAGCCAATAGTGACGGCGGTCGAATCGATGAGAATCAACTGGAGCTGCTGGAAGTGCTGTTGCGTGCCCATGCCGACAAACACACCATGATCTGCCTGCATCATCATCCGGTACCTGTCGGCAGTCGCTGGATGGATACCATGGTGCTGGAGAACCCGGACGCATTCTTCAAATTGATCGAAGCCAATCCGCAGGTTCAGGCGGTCCTCTGCGGACATATCCATCAGGCATTCGACACCGAGTATCGAGGTGTACGCCTGATGGGTTCACCCTCGACCTGCGTGCAGTTCATTCCCAGGGTCGACGATTTCGCCATCGACGCCATTCCGCCAGGTTACAGATGGTTGAGCCTGCAACCCGACGGCACTATCCGGACGGGCCTCAACTCACTGCCGGAAATCCCATCGGGACTCGATCTCGCTTCTATGGGGTATTGATCAGCAGAGCCGGCGGAAGCATAAACAGTTCAATCCAAGATAACTTCTACGGATGTTGTTAGCCGCATGCTGTTTTCGCCGTGCTCGATTCGCAGCGCCAGGGTCTCCACACCATATTTGCGGACGACCCGGCGCAGTGTCTCTCCATAGTCGGGGTCGATCTCATCGGCAGGTTTAAAGTAGTCGCCCTCCGGGCGATTCAGCGCATAGACCATGATCCCCCTGCATCCTTGCCGACAGGCCTCGGCAAGCTGTTCCAGGTGTTTACGGCCACGTAGCGTCACTGCATCGGGGAAACTCAATGCGGTTCCCTGCAACAGGGTCACGTTCTTGACCTCCACCCATGCGTTGGCGCGGTCACCTTCGGCAAGGTAGAAGTCGAACCTCGATTTCTCATCCTTATGCCTGAATACGACTTCTCGACGTACGGACCGGTAACCGCACAGAACATCCACCCGCCCCTCCCTGATCGCCTCCTCGATGACCGGGTTGGTGCGGCCGGTATGAACACCAATCCAGCCTTGCCCCATATCCACTCTCTCAAGTGTCCACGCCAGCTTCCGTTTTGGATTGTCACTGTGACTAATCTGCACCGGCGCGCCGGGTTGCCAGCAGCCGAGCATGCTGCCGGTATTCGGGCAGTGTGCGGTCACAACCTTGCCGTCAGGCAATTCTATATCCGCGAGAAACCGCTTATAGCGCCTGATGATTCTTCCATTGGTAAGCGGTGGTAGTTGCATAGTGATCGTGTATTATTTCATTATTAAGGTTTATGGCAGTTGACGAGGTATATGCTTCTTCCAATCCACACATATTACATAACTAAAGTTCGTAGTTTCAGAACTAACGAATCAAACGACCCATGCAGCGAGGGAGCTGAAAATGAAATCAAAGATATGGCTGTTAATCAGCGGCGCATTATTGATCTCCACCCATCTTCAGGCAGACGATTCCGACTACAGCAACAGGCAATTTAACGTGAACCCGGGAAATATGATGGGTGGCATGTTCAACCCGATGCGTAATTTCTTTGGCGGTTCAAACCGATATTCTGATGATTACTACAACTACAGGCATGTCCCACCCCCGGGCTATCACCCGGGCTACGGCTACCCCGGCGCGGCCTACGGTTATCCGCCCGTGTACCCGGGCTATCAGCCACAACAGCACGCCGGCGGTAATCCTGCAAACACTCCAACACAGCAAACTCCGACAGCTGCAGTCGATGTGTACCCCCCTCAAACACCACCTGTCTCAGGCTATGGATCCACAGTTTCTGATCAACCTGACTATGATGGGGGATTCCGTTTCCGCCCCTTGAACAGCGATAAGCTGTCTACGGATAGTGCAGAGACACCCGCAACGGTAACCCCGCAATCCCCTGCACCTCTAGGCTATCCAGCCACTCGGCAACCGGCCGGTCAGACCGCTGGCGCCCAGGGCATGCAAACCATGCAACAGAATTATAACCCAAGCATGGAGGCGCAATACGGCACACAGGAGAGTCAAATGAAATTCAGGCCCCTGGATAAACCGGGATTTTCGGAATAGCATTCCCGGGCCAGTAAACAGGCCCTGGGTTCACCGCGACTCAGGCGATGGTGAAGCTTTGGTAATCACGATAATCGATTGCCTCACAGGAGACACCGGTCACTCTGGCATCCGCCGGACCTTTGCTTAGCCAGGATTGTAGGGCCTCGATCGCCTCCACGCTACCGCATGCCACAACCTCCACACGACCGTCATGGAGATTTTTCGCATAACCTTTGATGCCCAATTGCCGGGCTTCATGCCGAGTTGTCGCCCGGTAGAAGACACCTTGCACCCGTCCCGCCACATGACAGCGGACACAGATATTCACACTACCATTGTCAGCCCTTTCACTCATCACCCAGCCTCACAACCGCCTTCTCACCGGCACGAATCACCCTATCCGAGGCAGGGGAAAACACTACCTCCAGCAGATACTTTGAACCATTGGCATCCCGCGTAACCGGATGCATGCCCAGCCTGTGGATCGTGCCTTCCAGCCATTGTCCATGCACGCCCACCCGTACGTCCATACCCTGCTTCAATCCATTCACTGTCTGCTCATCGATCTCGGCAAGCGCCTTCATTCGGCTGTTGTCGAACAGTGTCATCAGCGGCATGGCCGAATACCGATTGATTACCGCTTGACCGGGTTGCACATGAATGGACTCTACAACGCCATCGAAAGGCGCGGTTATCCGACTGTACTCCCGTTGCAAGCGGATCTTGACCAATTTGGCTTCCGCTTCGCGATAGGCGGCATCTGAACTGGCCGCGGCAATTTCAGCCTGCTTCCGCTCATGATCCGACAGCAGGGTTCGATCGTACAGTTCCAATGCCCGGTCCAACTCTCGTTTTGCCTCTTCATTCTGCTGAGATGCCGCTTCAAGGCGTGATGCCGCAGCGGCGAGCCTTGATTGATACCTTCGCTGATCGAGCTCCAGAAGCACCTCCCCACGCTTTACGGAGGCACCCACGTCCACATTCACACGGCCCACCATACCGCTGACCAGGGTAGTCAGTTCTGTCCTGTTATTCCAGTCGGTGACCGCCTCCAGGTCCCGTGCCATCAACTGGTCGCTGACTAACAGACATATCACTATGATTCCGGCCGCCGAATAAGCCGTGTTCAGAACTTCAAGCATACCCTTCATCATCCTTATCTCCCCATTCACTCACTCTTATTTTTCAGGCGACATCAAAAGATCGCCTGTAAGCGCTTTGATACGGGCATGGGTCAAATGGATCTGATAATCATTTCTTGCCCGCTGCAGTTGTATATCGGCGATCTGGGACATGGAATCACCCAAATCGGCCGCCATATCCAGTTCATACAGGGTGCGGCTACGATCCAGATTGAGATCGCGAAAATCTTCTGTCACCCGCAATCCCTGGCGTTCAACCTTCAACCTCTGCAACTCCATCCAGAAGTCCAAGAGTTGTTGCCGCAAAACGAGTTCATAAGCTGCCAGTTCGGCCTGTTTCCTATCTGCATGCGCCCGCTGTTCCGCAATATCCGATGCAACCCGGTCACCTTGATAGAGCGGTAGTTCGATCACCAGCGCCGCAGTCAAGGGATTGCGCCCCCCAAGCCTACGTTGGTATGCGGCCGCCTCCAATTCGGCGCGCAATACCGGGTTGTCGTCCGCCTCACTGGCCTGGAGTTGTTTCTTCGCCGCCCGCAGCTCGGCCTGTAGGGCCCTGATTCTCGGATTCTCCCGCAACGCCTTCTCAACCAGTGTCTCTATCTCAGGCAGCTCCCCCAATGAGCCGAACTGCGGAGACTCCAATTCGGCCGGTAGATCCAGCGGCCGGTTCAAGCTGATCGCCAGCTGCGAGCGAGTGATGCGTTGCCTGTTCTGACTTGCCGTCATCTTGCGTAGCGACTGCTGGTAGGTGGATTCGAGCTCCGACATCTCAATATCGGATACCTTTCCCAACTCATTCTTCGTACGCGCCCTGTCGAAGCGTATGTAGTCGATGGCGAGTGCTTCGTTATCTCTGGCAAACTCGAGATCAGCCAACAGGACATCGAAAAATCTTGTCATTACATCCAGTCTGCGCTGCTGTCTAACCTGGAGTAATTGCCATTGCCGGGACATCAATCCAGCCTCGGCCGCCTGTTGCGCATGACTGGTGCGACCGAAGTCATAGAGCAGTTTGCTCAGATTGAGTCGGGCCAGGCTGTCGTTGCTGGAATCGTCTGCCGCGATGTCAGACGGATCGATGACCCGCAACTCCGCCGTCAATGCGAGATGGGCATCGTCATCTGCGGCAACCTGTTCAGCGAAAGCCCGGGCTTGTGCAAGATCTGCTTCTATCAAGCTTCGTTCCGGATGTGCCTGATCGGCCAGTTCCAAGGCATATTGCAGTGTCAGTGGTGAGGGTAGAGGTTCCAATGCATAAGCGAGAGGGCCTAGCAACAAGGATGGCATGAGCAGCAGTGAATTCACCAATCGCATAGGTGGCGAAGGAATTTTCCCACTCATCAGCATGCAATAAAACATTACCTATCTAACTTTGCGGAGCGCTCTTCTCTTTTCGCGCTTGTAACGCGAAAAATTGGTCGCCTTATAGTGATCATTGACGACGAACTCTCCCAACCACAAAAACTCCTGGGCATCGTTCGTAGCCCCGGTAAACCGGGCGATCATCTTCCCCTCCAGATCGAAAAATCCGAATACCGGGGTTGCCCTGACCCTGAATTGCTTGAATGCAAAATCCTTCTCCTTCATGTTGTTGCCGCGAAAGTCAGCGATCTCAACATCCCCTTCGATGTCTACCGTATAGATGAGAAAATGTTGTTTGAAATAGTCCTGAACATCGACCTGATTGAGCACCCGGGTCTTCATTCGGTGGCAAAACGGGCACTCGTCCATCTCAAACATGATGAGCACCCCCTTTTTGCCCTCATCCCTCGCCATCTCCAGTTCGTCGCTGAAGTTACCCAACGACTGGTCGAAAAAATGGTCTCCCGGATCCCTTGTTGCGGCGGCAATATCGCCGAAGGGAAGCAGCAGCAAGGCAATTGAAATGAGATACCGTGACATCTGTTTTCTCCTTACTCACGCATGGTATCGATAAAACTCTCGATATCCTCCATGGTCAGCGGTCCCACCTGACGGGCGACCAGTTCACCTTCAGGACTGACCAGAAAGGAAGTGGGCAGACCCGGCACCCTTCCCAGCTCTGTCCGTGCCGCCGGCTCAGCCATGAGAATGGGATAGCTGAGAAACTGTTCATCGACGAAGGCCTTCAATCGCGGCTTTTCGATACGCTCCATGGCCACACCCAGGACGACCGCATCCTTATCCTTATGATTATTATGAAAAACCTCCAGTTCTGGCAGTTCCTCACGGCAGGGAGGACACCAGGTCGCCCAATAATTCACCAATACCCATTTACCCCTGTAATCAGAGAGGCGATAACTTCTACCATCCAATCCCTGCAATTCGAAATCCACCGTTTCCGCCGTTGCCGTGATCGATAAAAGCGATAACGCAAAGATACCCAGCGCACGCAGCAACGGACTCATCAGGGACATATTACTCTCCATATTTCTATCAATGACCGGCCTGCCGGGCTCAAAACGATCACACAGGACCCGGTAATTTTCTCTGACCTGCATTCTCAGGGTAAATTCCAGGAAGTGCAATTCATGAAAACCACAATATTCCGGGATCCATCATAAACCCCCCCTCATTTGACCGGTATGCCAGATCTCATCTCACAGAATGCCTTTTTGCACCAGAACGTGTTCCCATTTATGCAACCTATGCAGCTGTATTTATTGAATTAATTTAAAACATATCAACCACCGCCAGCTCTCCTGCAGGCACACTTGATCAAGGGCACCATAAATTTATCCGGATGAGGACTATTCCGCGTCTCAACCGGGATGATATAGTGGGCGTCTGAGCAAGGGCTCGAAGGAACACTCATTCAGATCACCATGTTTGATTTTTTCTCCCACAGGAGCGCATCACCCTCCCAGGTACTGTTTTTTGTGCCTCAAAAGGATCCGTTTGAAAATCCCCTGGTGGAAACCGATCCCGCCTTGCTTCGCCAATGGGCCACGGCACTGCCCTTCGCCAACCAAACACAGTTGGCGGAAACGGTACTCACCAGTCTAAGCCGGCTCAACCGTTATCCGGGACAGGTCAAGAAACGTGATGAGTTGATGGAGGTCTACACCACACCCTGCATAAGACTGGCCCACAGTCATGCGCAGCGTAAGTCGGAAACGCCTGTTCACCTGATACGTCAGGTAATACTGGAGATGGCCTATGGACATTGCCATATCGCCAATGAATGCATCAGCAACAAGGCCAGTAGGAAAAACCTGCAACGCCTCAACCATACGATCTACTATGCGATCAAGTATTTCGTCCAGGAATACCTGCTTGCATGCGAGGATTTTGACTGCAGAAGCGGGAGAGTGTACCGGGATGTAACGCGTTTGGTGACCTATGCTGAAGAGCGAAAGATCCAACACAATCAAATCGAAGACGCGGATCAGGAACAACCGGAATATGCCACAATATCCCATCAGTACAATCGTTTTCTGCTGTTGTTACTGCTTGATCCCTGCCATCTGCAGGAGAGTGAGCCGCGGTTGTGTTTCGAGTATCTCAATACACTGGCTGGAAATGCTCTTATCTCGGCCCCTACACAGGAGACGGAAACTACTGGACACTATGTCATCGACCGACTGGGCGAGGTACCTCCCTACCTTTTCCATCCTGAGTGTCTGAACAATCTGACACAACCCCGTTTTACCCTGTTCGATCTCACTCCTGTCAGTAAACAGCTGCACCAGAAACTCAGGCAGATGGAAAGATCTGATCAGGGAAAACCGGATGCCCTGGTGAAATTGAGCATGCCGGAATCCACTAATCTGATGGCGCGAATGCTGAAGTCCTGGCACATCCGCCTGAAACGCGACAGTGAGCGTCACTCCACCGCCGGACAGGTTATGATATGGATTGGTATTGACGCCATATACGCATACCTCACAGGAAAAAGCGTATCGTCGCAGACCGATGATGAAGAGATCGATATGACTCGATGCAGCGGCATTCAACGTGGAGAAGATTCAAGCACCACACATCAATTCACGGCGATACGCACAAATCAAAGCCGTTCCGGTGTGGCACTCAAGGTTTCAAAAAGCAGCGTCAATACATCCCTTGTCGGTGAGTTGGTGTTGTTTTCCACTCACCAGAAAAGACATGAGAATGAGTGGAAAATCGGCGTTATAAAGCGTGCATTGAACTGTAACGAGAATCTGTTGGAAATAGGGATACAGTTTATTCTCGGGAAGATCGAACCTATTACCTTGCGCCGGACAAATCAACAACAAACATCGCAACCGTTAAAGGATCGAGCGGCCATCTTTATCGATCAGGGCCACACTCACCGCAGCTCTCTTATCGTGCCGAAAAATTTCTTCGTCATCGGCCATGAATACCGTGTTGAAGAGATGATCCCGGCACCCGGCGTAACACCATTACAACTGCTTGAGACGACATCAAGATTCGAAAGATACCGAATCAAGAACGCCTAACCCCAGGGGCTGCACTGTCATGGGACATATCATCCATTGATTTGACATACGGACTGCATGCCCGCCAAAAGCTGCTGAATAGGCCGGTCAATGCGACGGCAGAGATACAAGCCATATTGAAGTGCTATCTGTTTGCAGATTACGCTATAGGGGGTTTATTCCCGCTTTTAAAGAATGCTATAGCAAATCGTCCAATGGCAAATTCATTGCCTGTCGTAAATCGCAATTGATCTTTGTAAGCAGTTTTCCCAGGGTATCCGGGGCCATTTTCAATTGGCTGTCATCCGGCAACACATAGGCATCGGAATTGTAAAACTCGGCCACAGTGACCTCCCTGAGGTCTCTCGCCAACACCCAACCCTTATCATCCGTATGCAATACCAGACGGGCTCTCTGCAATGAGAGGAGTATAGCGTCCAATTGTTCTTCGGTGGCATGCTGCAATTGCCCCTGCAACTGGCGAGTTGTGGTCGACACACCCTGGTGTTGAGCTTCGCGTAGTTGGTGGAGTATTTTCACAGCGAGTAAAAACCTGTCCCCACGCTGCCCCATTCTTTCACGCCAATCATGACGGTAGATACCCAGACAATAGCTGAACTCCGCCCCCAACAGGGTAACCAGCCAGGACAGATAAACCCAGATAAGAAAGATGGGAATTACGGCAAGTGCTCCATAGATCGCCTCATAGGTGGGAAAAGTCGTGATATAGAGTGCAAACCCCCTTTTTGTAGCCTCAAACAAAAGTGCAGCTATGATTCCGCCTGCCAGTGCATGGCGCAGCATCACGGACCGGTTGGGGACCAAAGCATATAACAAAGTAAAGGCGAGTGCCGAAATCATGACCGGCATCATACCCAACAACCTCGAGCGCACCATCACCACTGTTTCAGCCTCACTGAAGAAGGGAATCGAGACCAGGTAAGAGGTCACACCGACGCTAATCGCGATCAATATCGGACCCAGCGAGAGGATTGCCCAATAGACGGTAAACTTGGCAAGCGGCGAACGTTTCCGCCTGACGTGCCATATAGTGTTGAACGCCTTGTCGATGTTACTCATCAGCAGCAGCGCCACCAAAATCAGAAACAGAAAACCGACACCGGTAAGCTGAGCTGCCTTTTGACTGAAATTTTTGAGGTGTTGCTGTACGGCCTCACCGGCGGCGGGGACGAAATTATGAAACAGGAAGTTTTCGATCTGCTCCGAGATTCTGTCAGAAACGGGAAATATGGATAACAGCGCAAACATGACCGTCATCAACGGCACCAGTGAGAGAAGTGTGGTATAGGTCAATGCAGCCACATGCTGAATTCCCCCATCATGGCTGAAATGGTGCAGCCAGAGGCGCAGGAATGAGTTGATATGCCGGATCACCGAGAAACCCCTATCACTGAAATCTTTCTGGTTCATCACTGAATTCCACTTTTTTTCAATATCGATTTTATGGAACCGCTTCTGGAGCCATTCTCTCTGTATGGATACAATGACGGCAAATTAAGTTTGAGGCAAACCGCCACGCCGGTTTATAGAAGGGTGGTGCATTGTCAGAGACAACTGAAGCTAACAGGAGGTCATCGCTTATGAGTGTTGAGATCTACCACAACCCGCGCTGCAGCAAATCCAGACAGACCCTGCAACTGTTACAGGACCAGGGTATCGATCCTGATGTGGTTGAATATCTGAAAACGCCACCGGACAAGACCACCCTTGGGCGGATTCTCGATATGCTCGGACTGGAGCCACGCGAGCTTATGCGTACAAAGGAGAAGGAATACAAGGCACTGCAACTGGACGACCCGAGCCTCAGTCGGGACCAGTTGATTGATGCAATGATCGCCAATCCCAAACTGATTGAGCGCCCGATCGTCATTCAAAACGGCAAGGCCGCAATCGGCAGGCCACCTGAAAAGGTCCTGGATATTCTGTAGACAGAAACAGGCTGAATTGAATACCGGCCGGATAGGTACAGCAACAGGTAGCAGTTATGGCAGAAGTGTTGATTCTCTTTTACAGTCGCCACGGCGCCACAGCCGAAATGGCGCGTGACATTGCACGAGGTGTCGAGGAGATACCGGGTGTCACAGCCAGATTGCGCACGGTTCCCGAAGTTTCCGCACTCTGTGAAGCGGCTGAAGACACCATTCCCGAAAGCGGCCCCCCCTACGTCAGTGAGACCGACATGCGCGAGTGCGATGGTTTGATACTGGGTAGCCCAACCCGTTTCGGCAATATGGCCGCACCCATGAAATATTTTCTCGACACCACCAGCCAACTCTGGATGAGTGGCGCCCTGATCGACAAACCTGCCTCGGTTTTCACCTCAGCATCCAGCCTGCACGGCGGACAGGAGAGCACCCTGCTGTCGATGATGCTCCCCCTGCTGCACCACGGAATGTTGATACAGGGCGTTCCCTATAGTGAAACCGCCCTGCTGCATACCCAAAGCGGCGGCACACCCTATGGCGCCAGCCATCTGGCCGGTGGTGACAGCAAGCTGCCGGTGAGCGATGAAGAGAAACGCATATGCAAGACCCAGGGCAGGCGTATGGCGGAGACCGTGAAACGCCTGAAAACCTGAACCCATGCCAGCCCAGCTTCCACTAAGCCTCAGCATCCGACCCAGCGTCGATTTCTCCGGCTTCATCAGCGGACGAAATGGCGAGGCGGTATCCCGCCTGCGCAGTGGATCGGACCCGTTTATCTATTTATGGGGCGCATCAGGCTGCGGCAAGAGCCATCTGCTCCAGGCCTGCTGCCATCAATCACAACGGGAGCAAGATCAACCCGCTTACCTGCCATTCAAATCCGAGCATGGTCTTGAACCGGCCATGCTGGAGGGACTCGAGGCATTCTCCATGGTCTGCCTCGATGATCTCGAGGTGTTGGCGGGTAAAGATGATTGGGAATTGGCGATTTTCAATCTCTACAATCAACTACGGGAGAGCGCAGCGAAACTGATCGTCGCCAGCGACCGTCCACCCGCAAAACTGCCGCTGAAACTCGCCGATCTGGCCTCAAGACTGACCTGGGGACCCTGTTACCAACTGTTTCCCCTGAATGATGACGAGCGCCTGGAGCTGTTGATCAGCAATGCCGAGCGAAGGGGTATGACGATGAGTGTGGAGATCGCCAACTTTCTGCTGCAGCGCACACCCAGGGACATCCACTTTCTGACGCTGCTCATTGAACGTCTCGACCAGGCATCCCTGGCCGCTCAAAGGCGGCTGACCATACCATTTGTACGTGAAATCCTGAAACTGTAAATGGGGTATACTGGGGCTGTAAACACTGATACAGCCTGCCCTGCTGCATCTTAAGGGCTTGGGCCGGCCTGACCACACTCTCCATACATAGCAATGACCGAGGTAGTGATATGACAACCATCCAGGAGGCTATACAGACTAAACTGGCGTCCGCTTTCGCACCGCTGCATCTCGAGGTTGTCAACGAAAGTCATATGCACAATGTGCCGGAGGGCTCGGAATCCCATTTCAAGGTTGTGCTCGTCAGTGACGCCTTCAAGGGAGAGAAACTGATCAACCGTCATCGGCGAGTCAACAAAGTGCTGACGGAAGAGTTGCAGGGGGGTGTACATGCCTTCGCGCTCCATACCCTAACCCCGGAAGACTGGTTTGACCAGGGAGGCAAGGTTGCGGACTCACCACCTTGCCTTGGAGGTTCGAATCGGGGTTGAACTCGAGCCTAGTTGCCCTGCTGCAACACCACTGTCAATTCAAGTTCTTCACCGTTGCGCCATATAGAGATGGTGGTCTGATCGCCGATATGAAAATCGTCCAGCCGACCCAACAGTTCGTTGACCGTGGTCACCTGACGGCCACCGATCGCCTGAATCACATCACCCAGCACCAGATCCCCATTGGGATCGATAAAGGTACTGCGCAGACCCGCTGTCTCGGCCGCGGTGCCGGCGGTCACCTGTAACACCAGCACTCCCTCCAGATCGAGTTTGCTCAGGATGGTGCGGTTGATATCCTCGTCCACCGAGATACCAAGTGAAGGCCTGACATAGCGTCCCTTGGCAATCAGTTCCGGCACTACCCTGTTTACCGTATCCACGGGCACGGCGAAACCAATCCCGGCATAAGCCCCCGAGGGGCTGTAGATGGCCGTGTTGATCCCGATCAGCCGGCCGGCACTGTCGAGCAGGGGTCCCCCGGAGTTACCCGGATTAATGGCGGCGTCGGTCTGGATCAGATGGTCGACGGCAACCCCGCTGCGACTCTCGGGAAGCGAGCGGTCGAGGGCCGACACCACACCGGTTGTCAGAGTGTAATCGAGCCCGAAGGGGTTACCGATGGCAAACACCTTCTGCCCAACCTTCAGATCGCTGCTGCTGCCGACGGGCACCGGCGGCGGCCGGTCAAAAGGGACCCGGATCCGCAGCACCGCCAGATCGTGATCGGGACTGCTGCCTACCAGCACTGCCTGATAACTGCGTCCATCATTGAGTCGTACATTGGCCTGCGCTGTCTCGGCGATCACATGATGGTTGGTCACCAGATGACCGAGATCATCCCAGATGAAGCCCGAGCCGGTCCCCTGAGGCACGCTGAAGATATCCCGTGTCCAGGGATTACGCACCCGTTGCAGGGTGGTGATAAAGACCACCGAGGGGCTCGCCTGCTGAAATATCTCCACAGTGGCCTGCTCATCTGACGCCAAATCGCCTCGTGGTGTGACCTGGCGCGGTTCCGAGGTAAGCCCCGCCAGCCACTGCTCGAGCTGTGGCAGGAAGGTCCAGGCAAATATCAGCAGCAGCAGACCGCCGAAGATCAGCTGAATACGCCGCAGACTCGGATCACTCAAGAGACCGCATACCTCAACTTCTCCTCATGACTCCAGACCTGGAGGATACTCAGTCACGCTGGCTGAAGTATTCCCGTGTCAGAGAGAACACTACCGGGCTCAACAATAACAGGGCTATCAGGTTGGGGATCGCCATAAGGGCATTCAGGGTATCCGAGATCAACCAGACAAAATCGAGTTGGTCCTGGGCAACGGCGCCAATCGGAATCATCACCACCCAGACCACACGAAAGGGGGTGATGGAGCTGACGCCGAAGAGGTATTCCACACAACGCTCACCGTATACGCTCCAGCCAAGTATTGTGGTAAAGGCGAATATCGCCAATCCGAAGGAGACTACGTAACCGCCGATACCCGGGAGTGCGCGCTCGAATGCCAGCGACGAGAGCGCCGCACCGGTCTCGCCACTGGTCCAGGCATCGGTCACCATGATAGCCAGACCGGTGATGGAACAGACGATCAGGGTATCGATGAAGGTACCGAGCATGGCCACGGTACCCTGTCTTACCGGGTTGTCGGTCGCTGCCGCAGCATGGGCGATGGGGGCGCTGCCGAGGCCGGCCTCATTGGAGAAGATACCGCGGGCCACACCGAAGCGAATCGCAGCCCACACCACAGCGCCGGCAAATCCGCCGGTGGCGGCCGTCGGGGTAAACGCCTGTTTGACAATCTCCACCACCGCGCCGGGTACGGCGCCGGCATTGAGAATCAATACCACCACGCCGGCAAGCAGGTAGGCTATGGCCATGAAGGGCACCAGCTTACCCGCCACCTCGGCGATACGGCGGATACCGCCGATCAGTACCAATGCGGCCAATACCGCCATCACCAACCCGGTCACCCAGGGGGCGATCTGAAGACCATCATTCCCAGACAAGGCGTGAGCCACCGAATTGGCCTGCACCGTGTTGCCGATGCCGAAACCCGCCAAGGCGCCGAAGATGGCAAAAAGACCACCGAGCCAGGCCCATTTTGCGCCCAATCCGTTCTTGATGTAGTACATCGGGCCGCCCACATGGTTACCGTTCTCGTCCACCTCGCGAAACCGCACCGCAAGTACCGCTTCGGCGTATTTGGTCGCCATGCCGACCAGGGCCGTACACCACATCCAGAACAATGCGCCGGGCCCACCCAGGGCGATGGCGGTCGCCACGCCTGCGATATTGCCAGTTCCTATGGTCGCGGAAAGCGATGTCATCAAGGCATTGAACGGGCTGATTTCACCCGCCCCCCTCCCCTCGCGGCCCTGCCACAGCATGCGAAAGCCGTACCGCAGCTTAGCCAGAGGCATCAGTTTCAGACCAAGCATGAGAAACAGTCCGGTGCCCAGAATCAGCACCAGCATCAATGGACCCCAAACTATGCTGTTCAGGCCCTTAATCAATTCAGTCAGACTCTCCACCCTTCACACCCCTCGGTTTTTTGCTTTTGATATCAGAAGTTTATTAAAAGTCACCCCATACCGGAAAGGGCATATCCAACGACTGACAACGATTCCCGTAAAGCCAACTGCTTGACTTAAACTGCACACCCACAAGCCTTATCCACGCAAGCAGAACCATCACAGACTATACGCTACAGGAATTCAGCCTTCACACAGCCCACTATACACACCCCAGGTTACTGAATTCAAAAAGAAACCTCGATCTGTTGCAAAAATCGACTTGAGATCATGCGTGTTGCCAGTTAATCTCTCGATATCTCTACTCAACTCGCGTTTGGATTCTACCCATGTCAGTCTGTAAAAGTCTCAAAGGGTACACACGGAAACATGAACGTCTGGCGGATATCTTTTCTCTGCTTGCAGTAGCGCTCTTGTTCGGCACCCTCTACATCGTCCTGGCCTACCATACACCGATTGTCAGCTGGCTGAAAAAAGATGCCGTTATCCATGTACCGATTGCAATGGCCCTGCTGCTGTTCGATATCTTCATCATTTATATGTGTCTAAACATCGGCGCTGCGCGTTTCGCCGATGAGGATGAAAGCTGTTTCCATACCTTCAAGGGGCGCCGTGCCGGCAGCGGTTCCGTTGGTGTCATGTTCAATAACTGGCTGCACCACATGGAGCAGGTAGGCAAGAAACACCGCTGATATCGATTGGGCTTTAATACATACCGGCTCCAACTGTCGAACAATCCACGCTTCTATTTACCCACGAGTCAGGTACCGGTGTGCACGGACGAGTTACAACTAATCTGATCCTGCAGCGCATGACAACCCCGGTGCGCCGTATATCTGACCGACAGGTTTTTCAGCTGATTCTGCTTGTGATTTCACTATCCATACTAAGTGGCTGCGTCTCCATGGCCACGGATCGGCTGGCGGCCAATCTCTCCATTGCAATGCTCAATCAGACGGACCCTGAAATAGTGCGATCCGGCGCGCCCGCCTACCTCCTTCTCCTCGACTCACTGATTGAAGAAGATCCCGATGATCAATCACTGTTATTTGCCGGCGCTAGACTCTACAGTGCCTACGCCGGTGGACTGGTGACTGACCCCGGTCGGCAAAAAATCCTGACCCGGAAGGCCCTGGAATACGCCGGTCGCGGTTTGTGCCAGACAAGACCCGGCATCTGTGAAAAGGCAGCCGGGCCCTTCGCTCAGTTTAAGCAGGAAGTTCATGAGGCAGGCAACGGGGACCTGCAGGGACTCTATCTCTACGCCACCAGCTGGGCGGCTTGGATTCAGGCCCATAGCGACGATTGGAACGCCATTGCCGACCTCGCCAAAGCCCAGGCCATGCTGGAACACATAATCTCTTTTGAGCCGGGCTATGAAGGTGGACGGACACAGCTCTATCTTGGCGTAATCAAGAGTCAGATTCCTCCAGCCCTGGGGGGTAGACCAGAGGTCGGCCGCCACCATTTCGAACAGGCCTTAGGCTACTCTGCGGGAGATGACCTGATTGTAAAACTGGAATTTGCTCGACACTATGCCCGCTTGGTTTTTGATAAAACACTTCACGATAGACTGTTAAACGAAATCATCGAGGCAGATCCGATAAAACCCGGGCTTACCCTGAGTAATGTCATGGCTCAACAACAGGCCAGACAACTGCTTGAAGATGACTATTTTTAGTTCTGATTCTGACGCTCACCGTTATTGCAACCGGGATGGAACAGCCACATCTCAACCACGGTCGGCTCCGATGCCCCAGACAAAACCAGTGATAATGGACAAGTGGGATCAGGCTCAGAAACTTTGCGTCCATTTACGGTCTGACAACGTACATAAAACTGTACCTGATTACTCATGAGGCTCAGCTATTGAGCCTGTGGTGCAAGCATAATGGAACCTACTGAATAAAAGAGGATTTCATCATGCCGAGAAATACTATTCAATTTCAAAAAGGTCTTGGTTTGCACGATTCTCTGGAACAATATGGGACCGAGGATCAGTGTCGACAGGCATTGTATGATTTGCGCTGGCCGACGGGCTATGTCTGCCCTGAGTGCGGCAACACAACAGGCTGTGAACTCAAAAAGCGTCAGATATATCAATGTCACAAGTGCCATCATCAGACTTCCCTGACCGCCGGCAGCATCTTCCATGGCACCAAGCTGCCGCTGAGAACGTGGTTTCTTGCGATCTATCTGTTGACCCAACGCAAGAAAAGTATCTCGGCGCTGCAACTTTCCCGCGAAATCGGGGTGAACTACAATACGGCCTGGCGACTCAAGCATAAGTTGATGCAGGTGATGATGGAACGTGAGCGTGGAAAAAAACTGGCCGGTCGCATCGAATTGGATGATGCTTATCTCGGAGGCGAGCAAGCCGGTAAGCGTGGTCGTGGGTCGCGCAACAAAATCCCTTTCGTAGCTGCTGTTGAGACGACGCGGGACGGCAGGCCCATGAAAATTCAACTGCGTCGTGTAAGGGGCTTCCGCAAACGTGAAATCGCCCGCTACGCCCGCTCCTGCTTGATGCCTGGCAGCGAAGTCTTTACCGATGGGCTTTGGTGCTTTAGTGGCGTGACAACCGCTGATTGCCATCATAACCCCATGGTGACGGGTGGTGGGCGCCAAAGTGTCCAGTATTCGTGCTTCAAATGGGTAAACACGATGTTGGGTAATGTCAAAAACAGTCTGTTGGGTACTTTTCATGCGATTCGAGATAAACATGTGTCGCGTTATCTTGCTGAGTTCGAATATCGGTTTAACCGCCGTTTCGATTTACCCGCCATGATTGAACGATTGCTTTTTGCCGCTCTTCGCACTCCACCTATGCCATATCGCCTCTTGAGAATGGCTGAGGTTTAGGGGTAATCAGGAAACTGTATATATTCAAAAACAGCTTTGTAATGAAAGCTTTATATCTGATGGACACTGATCACACCGCCGAATTCGTCATAAGGAATACGCCATGTTCCGTTTGATCAACACACTGCTGCTACTGCTCCTGTTGAATCCCATCAGCCAGGCGGGCACCACATTGAAAATCGCCACCCTGGCGCCGGATGGTACAAACTGGATGAAAGAGATGCGGGCGGCAGCGAAACAGATCAAGCAGCAGACCGACGGCAGAGTCAAGATCCGTTTCTATCCCGGCGGTGTCATGGGCAATGACAGCAGTGTCCTGCGCAAGATCCGCATCGGTCAGCTGCATGGCGGAGCCATTACCGGTGGCGGCCTGAGCAGTATCTACAAAGACGCCCAGGTATATACCCTTCCATTTCAGTTCCGCAATCTTCAGGAAGTCGATGCAGTCCGTCAGGTGATGGATCCCCAGATCATCGAAGGCATCAAGAAACAGGGTTATATCAGCTTCGGCCTGAGTGAGGGAGGGTTTGCCTATCTGCTCTCGAATTCACCGGTTACGTCCACTGAAACCATGAAGGATCTGAAAATCTGGATTCCTGAGGGTGATCTGGTCAATGCCTCCATGTTTCAGGAATTGGGCATATCACCGGTCCCCCTACCCCTGACCGATGTGCTTACCGGATTGCAAACCGGACTCATTGATACCATTGCCAGCGCTCCCATCGGGGCTATCGCACTGCAATGGCATACCCGGGTCAGTTATCTGACACAGGTACCGCTCGCCTATCTCTATGCCACGCTGGTTTTGAAGGAGAATGCATTCGACAAACTCCGGCAATCGGACCAATCCATAGTAAAACAGATTCTCGAATCCGCTTTCGACAGGATTGACCGTCAAAATCGCACCGACAACGAACAAGCCATGATTGCCCTGAAAAGACAGGGGGTCGAATTTATCAGTCCCAGTACAGTCCAACAACAGGCGTGGGAAGCCCATGCCGGCAAGACGCTGCGAAAACTCAGTAAAGAGAGTATCTTTAGCGAACACATGTTGAACAGGATGCAATCTTTGATTCAGCAGTACCGACAGATCGCATTGACCCGTTAGATTCTCCTCCGATACCACTCAATATGAACTACACTTAGAGATCAATCAGCACGAGCACATCAGTCCATGATCCACACTGTATCACCCAATATTTACAGTGCAATCAAGCTTGCTGCGCACAAGCTCGATTCGATCCATCTGGATTGTCTTGCAGGCATTTGACCACGAACATAATCCAAAACACCGGTATGAATCTCTTCAAACCCGACAAGGCAGTAGAAGAAAAGGAGATTTTCGAGACCTTATTGGAAAGCGAGAATGTCACAATCGAGCGCATACTCAGCCCGCCTGATACCGTCACTGAAGTATCGCAACAGCACCATGACGAATGGGTTTGCGTGTTACAGGGGAGCGCGAAGCTGGAAATGGATGATCGGGAGATCACCCTCTATCGGGGAGATAGTGTACTGATACCGGCCAATACCGCTCACAGGGTTTTGACCACCAGCCATCAGCCCCACTGTATATGGCTTGCCATCCATATCCTGTAACTCAGACTGGATAACTGTTCAGACAGGATTGGGGCAACCCGAAGGGCTGGGGCTGTTTTCGCCCCCAGCGGTGTTATCATTCGCTCATGTAGAATAACTACACTACGCTCATTCTGCCTTGCTGGGCACAAAAACAGCCTCAGCAGGGCGTATTGGATTAGTGTTAACGGGCCCTAGCCAATCGATAGACGAGCAAGCACCATGTTACTCACCGTGAAGCGCATTAAACAATTGATACTGCTTTTCGAAGATGGCCTGATGGCGATCCTTTTGAGCGCCACGATTCTGCTTGCAGCCAGCCAGATCGTACTGCGCAATCTGTTCGACAGTGGATTGATATGGGCCGATCCTACTCTACGCATCATGGTTTTGTGGCTTGCTCTGTTGGGCGCCATCGCCGCCACCCGGGAGGATCGTCACATCCGAATCGATCTCTTCTCTCATAGAATATCGAAGCGGAGTCGTTTTGCAGTGTCGCTCATCAACAACCTCTTCAGTGCCCTTATCTGCGGCATCATCACCTGGCACGCCATACGCTTCGTTTATATGGAATGGCTGGATGGCGTCAAACTGTTCGCCAGTCTGCCGGCCTGGCTGGGTGAGATCATCATACCGATAGGCTTCGGCATCATGACCTTGCGATTCCTGTCCAACATCCCCCTGCAACTGCTGCAAAAGGACGCTGAATGATTATTGCAGCGGGCCTTATCCTGTTGGCGTTGTTCGGTGCGCCACTCTTCACCATTGTCGGCGCCAGCGCCTTGTGGGGCTTCTATCGATCAGATATCGATCTGTCGGTTGTGGTCATAGAGTTCTTTCGACTGGCAGAGATGCCGGTGCTTTTGGCCATCCCGCTGTTCACCTTTGCCGGCTATCTACTCAGTGAGAGCGGCGCCCCTCACCGCCTAGTAAGACTAACCCAGGCCCTGCTTGGCTGGGTTCCCGGAGGCATGGCCTTTGTCGCCCTGGTCGCCTGCGCCCTGTTCACGGCGTTTACAGGCGCTTCAGGTGTCACCATCGTGGCGCTGGGCGCCCTGCTCTATCCCGCCCTGCGGGAGGCTGGATATCGGCAGGGTTTCAGTCTTGGACTGGTCACCACATCCGGCAGTCTGGGGCTGCTGTTCGCCCCGGCCCTGCCGCTGATCCTATATGCGGTGGTGGCCCAGCAGTTGGGGATCGGCGGCTCCATCACTGTGGACGACATGTTTCTCGCGGGCCTTCTTCCCGGCCTGTTGATGCTGTTGATACTGCTTGCATGGGGGCTATGGTCAGGCCGGGACCTGCCGCTGAACGAATTCACCCTCACCGAGGCAAGAGCGGCCACACGCGAGGCAGTTTGGGAGATTCCCCTGCCGATCATTATTCTCGGCGGAATCTATAGCGGTTATTTCGCGCTCTCCGAGGCAGCCGCCGTCACCGCGGTCTACGTGCTTGTCGTCGAGGTCTTCATCCACAGAGAGATACCCCTCAAACAGCTGCCCAAGGTGATGCGTGAAGCGATGCTGCTGGTGGGCGGCATCCTGGTCATCCTGGGAATGTCGATGGCGTCCACCAACTACCTTATCGATGCGGACGTTCCGAACCAATTCTTCGAATGGTTAAATGAGCGGGTCAAAGACCCGCTCACATTCCTGATACTGCTGAACCTCTTTCTGCTGGTACTCGGCACCCTGCTCGATATCTTCTCAGCATTGGTGTTGATGGTCCCGCTGTTACTGCCTGTAGCCGTTGAATACGGAATCGATCCGGTCCTTCTGGGGGTCATCTTTCTGGCGAACATGCAGATCGGATATTTCACCCCACCGGTCGGCATGAACCTCTTCATTGCCAGTTATCGTTTCGATAAACCCATCGCCGAAATATACCGCGCCACCCTTCCCTGGTTTGCCCTTCTGTTTGGTGCGGTATTGATTATCACCTATTGGCCGACACTCTCACTGGCCTTGCTCGATCGCAATTGAGTGCCTATCCGGCCACCCAATTCAAATCCTGCCAATCCCAACATAATCAGCGCTGCGCCTACCCATACGTTTGTGTCCACCTGCTCCGCGTTCAGCCACTTCCCGGCCAACAGTGCGATTGTCGGTGTGATGAGTGTTATCAGGGCAACTTTGGTTGTCTCCACATATCGTAAGACATAAAAGTAGAGAGCAAATCCGAGTACAGAACCGACGACACCGAGATAGACAATCGATGTGAGGGCTCGCTGCTCGATAACCACAGGCCAACTCTGACCCTGCAGGAACCAACTCAGGAGAAACAGAGGCACCGCCACCAGCAGTCCCCCGGCCGCCACCACCAAGCCATGCAGCCGGGCGTCGATACGCTTCACCCATACCGCGCTGGCAGCGTGAGTGACCACCGAGATCAATACACCGCTCAGCCCCATGACAAAACCTGCACCGAGCTCAACTCCGACGCTAAAGATGGTTGCCAGCCCGGTCAGCGCTATCAATACCGCCACAAAACGCTGCAGGTCGAGTCCAGGCTCCTGCAGCCATATCCGCGCCATCAGGCCCGTGAAGATCGGCGACAACCCGTAAACCACTGAAATCCATCCCGAAGGTATGTACTGTGATGCCCAATAGACAGCAGTCATGGCGATGAATATACCCAGGCCCGCCGCCAGATAGGTGTGTCGCGCACGCTTATGCCATACCAGAGGCTGACCGATCATGCGCAGTACCAGCAACGCCAGGATGACGCCGATCACCATGCGGCCGGTGACGCCAAACAGATAGCCGACACCTTCACCGCTCCACTTGATGGCGAGCGGTGTGGCACCCCAAATCAGCACGATCCCAAGATAGGCGGCCGGCACGGACATTTTATTTACCTCCCATAACGAAAAAGGCCGCAGATGATCTCATCTGCGGCCTTGGAAAAAACTTGTTTAGGTGTTTGCTAACTTCGCATCAAACTCCCGGACGCAGATGAACCGGCGACTGCCCATACGGGCAGACGGCGGCGCTTAAAAGTCATCTTTGCCTGGCGGATGTTGTTCATGGTTACGAGCATGCATGCTCACAGTAATAAGGTCAAGTGGAAAATTTAGGCTTTCCTGCGAAATACATCCCGGTACATCAAAACGAAGATGGAGGTCTTAACTCTTCCATAACAAACCTTTCCCACCCTAATACTACAGCCAACGACCGGCAGACAAACTTATACTACGCACCCTCGTAATATCCAACATGGCGGTTCTATCAAACCGAACTGCCAACGATGTTACAATCTTCCCGGAACGCATCAACCAAAAACGATACTATGGACCTCTCCTCGCTCTTCCCCGCAAATGTCGTGATCTTCCACGCCACTGATGAGATGTGGGAGACACCCGTAGGAACGGAAGAGGAACGACTTATTCAAGACAGTGTCGCAAAACGTCAACGGCAGTTCCGCGCCGGCCGCAATGCGGCCCACGCAGCCCTGAAACAGCTAAATGCCCCGGACGGTCCGCTGCTGCGTGGTGAAAACAGACAACCGGTCTGGCCCCGGGGATATGTCGGCAGTATCAGTCACTGTGATGACAGCTGTGTCGCCGTCTGTGCGCCGGAAGGGAAGGTTGTCAGTTTGGGAATAGACGTGGAACCACTCAAGCCACTAAAGCCGAAGATAGCGCGCTACATCGATACCGAGGATGAAAAGGCATTCATGCAGCGTCATCGGGATCTGCCGCAACGATTGATTTTCAGCGCCAAAGAGAGCCTCTACAAATGTTACTACCCGCTGGTCGGACGCTTTTTCGGCTTTCAATCGGTCACTCTGGATGTCGATATCTCACGGCAGCGGTTTCAATTCAGACCCACTGCGGGATGTAGCATAGATTTCCCGCGCCATCTGCAATTTCACGGTGGCTATCATCTGATCGCGGATGAACATCTCTATACAGGCTGCTTTCTGACACCTGGCACGCCGGCGGTCACCCAGGACCGTTGACACGAGTCCGGGTTTTTAACTTTTCCCCATCAGCACGGAGACTCCGGTAGCAGTCCACCTTTCACCTCCAACGGTCGGTTTTCCGCAATTGTTCCAGAGCTCGGCGGCCTGTTCCGAAGAGATTGCATTGACTTTCAATTCAACCGCCTCCCTTGTGAGGGCCTCTATATAGCGGTCTTTTCCAACCATATCGATCAAATCGCAATAGTCGATCTCCTTGGTTGATTCCCGGTTCAACAGATCGATAACATCGTCCACGAGATTCTCTTCAATGAGATCGATGGCACGCTTCTCCATGGCGTCTTGCTCGGCCTTGGCGCGCTGTTTCTGCACAAGGACCAGCTCCCCCTTTTGGAACATCTCCTCATTCCAGGTGTCTATGGCCACACGTACGGGCTGGGTGGCGAGGTGAGGAAAATCACGCGAAAGACGCCGAAGATGCCCCACAGCCTCCCGTGCCACGAATATCACCTCGAACTCTTCGCTTTCTGATTCTTCGCTCATGACTATCCACAGATTGAAATTGCTATCAGTTTAGCGGCATCAATATTGATTCCTTAACCCACTACTGGCAGCCCATCAATCATGGCTTTATACTGAGCCACTTTTCCAGAGCCACGTTTCACGAGATGTTTTCAGTCACTAAAGAGATCCACTTCTGTTATGGCCACAGACTCCTCAACCACCAGGGGAAATGCCGTCATCTGCATGGCCACAATGCAAAGGCCGTTATCCGCCTGGAGGCCGAACAACTCGATCCGTTGGGTATGGTGTGCGATTTTTCCGATATCGGTGACTATGCGAAAAACTGGATCGACCAGACCCTGGATCACACTATGTTGCTACATAGCGATGATCCGGTTCTCCCGCTGCTGCGACAGGCTGGAGAATCCGTATATGTAATGGATACAAACCCCACAGCGGAGAATATCGCCCGGCTGATCTTTGAACATGTGGAAGCCGGTGGCTTTCCGGTCGTCGAGGTAGCCATATTCGAAACAGACAGCGCATTGGCCAGTTATAGAGCCGACCCGTCAACCAATGCCTAGCATCTGTGTTGAACGCGCCGTACCGTCGATACGGATCAACGGCCCATATGCGTTGCCACCGCTTCAGCCGATTTCGTTATAGCCGCGCTCTTCGTGCAGCACGATATCCAGACCTTCGATCTCCTGATCCTTGTCGACTCTCAATCCCAACAGGGCATCCACCAGTTTCAGGATTGCGAAGGTCGCAATCCCGGTGAAGACAATAGTTGTCACAACACCTATTAACTGGACCGTGAACTGCCCACCCATGGTCTCGATACCATCGGCAAAGCCATATCCGGAGAAGACCCCCAGCGAGGTCGAGGAAAACACCCCTGCAAGCAGGGTGCCGAGGATGCCGCCTATCCCATGGACAGGAAAGACATCGAGAGAGTCATCGATCTTCAACACCTGTTTCAGATAGTTGGTGGCGCTGAAACAGATCGCACCTGCAAGCAGACCGATCACCAAAGCCCCTGCAGGGCCGACAAAACCCGATGCGGGTGTAATCGTACCCAGGCCGGCCACCATTCCGGTCACGGCACCCAAGGCACTTGGCTTGCCGAATTTGATCCATTCGCGGACGAGCCAGGTCATGGCGCCGGTTGCGGCGGAGATGTGGGTCACCAGCATCGCCATGGCGGCGTTGCCGTCGGAAGCGAGCGCGCTACCGCCGTTGAAACCGAACCACCCGACCCAGAGCATGCCCGCCCCGGCAATGGTCATGGCCATGTTGTGAGGCATCATGGAAGCGGTACCGAAACCATGGCGTGGTCCCATCACCATGGCCGCCACCAGTGCCGCCACGCCAGCGGTAATGTGAACCACCGTGCCACCGGCAAAATCATACAAGCCCATGCTGCCCAGCCAGCCGCCGCCCCACACCCAATGGGTTATCGGCACGTAGACCACAAACAACCAGATGGCGCTGAACAGCAGCATCGAAGAGAAACGCATGCGCTCGGCGAATCCACCCACGATCAGTGCGGGGGTGATGATCGCAAAGGTCATCTGGAACAGCATGAAGAGGGATTCCGGAATATCGCCGGAGAGGGTCTCCCGTCCGATACCCGCCATCAGCACCTTGCTGAAATCACCCACCCAGGCATTACCTTCACCGAATGCCAGACTGTATCCCGCGATTAACCAGAGAATGGAGACCATAGCGGCGATCGCAAAGCACTGCATGAGGACCGAGAGGACATTCTTGGTCCTCACCAGACCGCCGTAGAACATAGCCAGGCCGGGGAGGGTCATGAAAAGCACCAACGCTGTGGAAGCCATGATCCAACCCGTATTTGCGCCATTCAGGACGGTATCATCCGCCAGGCACAGGCCCGGCATAAACAACACGGCTGCCAATAAGCCGCTTAACTTACTGTATTTATTCCCAATCACGTTTCCCCCCAACACAATCAAATCTTGCTTACCCCTGGTCATGGGACCAAACGTTGCATTCTAAGCTAAGTGGATGAAAATTACTTGATTTCAGAGCCATCGGAACCATCGGCTTCTCCAACCTCAAGCACACCTCAAGTTATTGATAAGCAAGCCGATAGGGATTTTATGACACGCAATTTCACAACATTTTAGAGCTAACCCGAATATTTCACAAATAAAGAGGGTAAAACCCGTGTAGTTCAATAGAATTCAGTTACTTAGGCTGAAATTGAACGAGGTTTTGCCTGTGACAGAATGTACCCAAGGTCGTTTTGCTTTTCCAGCGGTAAAATGCCGCCAGGTTGAAGCGGATTTTTCCGGTGGTGATATCAGCAGTGATGGCGGCGTGTTGTTGCTACGACAAGCGGACCGACGGCTGGGATTGCTTGAAGCCGTCAATGACACTCTCGCTGATCCACGCGATGGCCGCTATGTGCAACATGATCAGATTTCTCTACTACGCCAGCGGGTCTATGCCCTGTGCCAGGGCTATGAAGACCTCAACGATCACGACAGTCTGCGACAAGATTTGGCCTTTCAGACGGCCGTGGAACAGGATCAGGCACTGGGCAGTTCACCCACGCTCTGTCGCTTGGAGAATCGGTCAGATCGGGCAACCGCTGTCGCGATCCATCAGGTCCTGATCGAGCAGTTCATCGCCTCGTTTGCCGAGCCACCCGAGGAGTTGATCCTGGACTTCGACGCCACCGATGACCGGGTTCACGGCCTGCAGGAAGGCCGCTTCTTCCACGGTTACTACGATAACTACTGCTTTCTCCCGTTGTACGTGTTTTGCGGCGAACAACTGCTGGTCAGCTATTTGCGCCCGAGCAAGATCGACGGGGCGAAACATGCGTGGGCGATCCTCGCCCTGCTGGTCAAACGCTTGCGTCAGGCGTGGCCGGCGGTGCGGATCATCCTGAGAGCCGACTCGGGCTTCTGTCGTCACCGCATGCTGCGCTGGTGTGAACGCCATGGCATTGGCTACATCGTAGGCCTGGCGCGCAACCACCGCCTGCAACGGATGATCGAGGAAGACTTCACTGCAGTCGAGCAATGCTTCAAGGCCAACGGACAGAAGCAACGCGTCTTCCTTGGCCTGCGCTACGGTGCACGCAGCTGGCGCCGTCGACGCGCGGTGATCGCCAAGCTGGAGGTGAGTGAGCGAGGGCGTAATCCCCGATTTGTCGTCACCAACCTCAACGGCGATGCCCAAACCCTTTACGACGACGTCTATTGTGCGCGGGGCGAGATGGAAAACCGCATCAAGGAACAACAGCTGGGGCTGTTTGCTGATCGCACCAGTGCACATCATTGGTGGACCAATCAGTTTCGCTTGCTGCTGTCGAGCCTGGCCTATGTGTTGATGGAAGCGATTCGCCGCTTGGCCTTACAGGGTACAGAACTGGCCAAGACCCAGGTCGGCACGCTGCGGCTTAAACTACTCAAAGTGGGTGCGGTGGTGATACGCAATACCCGGCGTGTCCGCTTCCTGCTCTCCAGTGTCTTTCCTTACCAGGCATTGTTCTTCAGTGTGGCCGAACGGCTGGAGCCAGGATAGCACGCGATGAGTGCTGCCCCGGCACGTTGATAAATAACGGGGTAAGGGGAAGCTGTGCCTGTCAGCCAGAAATCGGGGCGTTTGGAGCCGGTATCATCCTGTTTCTCGTCCCGGCCTTCTCCTCGTGCCAGTATCGGCAAATGGATGAAATATCCGGGCTAAAATACTTGATATATTAGAAAATGTTAATATAATTTATCTAATAATTCATAGGGTATTTTGGGAATACAGCCAGGCAATGAGCAACCTGCACCGGAACCTAAACCAAGACCATCTTACAGAGCTGGAGGATTTACCCTTCAGGATCAACTCTGTCGAGGGGCTTCCCGTCCTGGCTCAGGAAGAGTCGTGCAAAATCATCGAACAGTATTTCGACTACCTGGAGTCGTTGCTGGGGCGTAAGCACAGTGATCCGGATGTCGAGCAGCTGCGTGCATTACTGACCGAAATCTCCGGTTTCATCCGTTCGGAAAAGAGCCAGATCAAGGATGACGGATATATTCGCATGCTCAACCGGCTGACAACAATCTACGCCAAAGGCATCCAACTGGAAGACGACAAGGCCTTTATCGGCACCGCTGTGAATTACGCCGATATCATGAATACAGTCAGCAAATCCTACGCGGGTTACGACTACACCGAGTCGGTAGGACTCATGCTGCATTACATGGATAAACTCTTCAACGATCGGGAAGAGAGCTGGCTCGAGGTATTTGAGTACATTATTTCCATGTCCGACTCCCATGTGTTGCGGATGCTTAAGGAACAACACCTGCAGGAGATACAAAACTGGGTGGAAGAGGGTGTCGACAATCTGTTTGCAATCTGGGATGAGCAACTGGATGTGATCAATAACCTGAGCAATGAAATCTACCTATTGGACAAGCAGATCCTGCTCACAAATAGAGAATTGCGAAAGAATATGAGTCAGGTGATTGCCCCCAATGTGATCTACCTCAGGGATATCCATCTCCGCAAAGAGCTCGATCAATTGAAAGAAAAACGTAAGGAACTGGTCACTGCCCGCACAGGAAAGATCGAATTATCCGCTCTATTGGATGAAAATATCCATGAATTCGGGGAGAGGCTGACCGAGATCCGACGCAACACCCAGATCCAACTTGCCTGGAGCAACACTGCAGAATCCTGAACCATTGTGGACTGGCCGAGATCCATTGAAACTGAAAAGGCCTGACGCATGTCAGGCCTTTTTGCATATTGCCAGCGGTTACATTATGCTCATTGCCGCCCGCGACGGCGACAAATTCAGGGAGATAGCCAGCTATAGGTTTCTCAATTTGGTATCAGCGGAATACCGTTCGGAATGAACGACTGAGCATACTCGATCTGCAAGCTATCTGTACTCGACTTACATTTCATATCGTCAACCATTACAACCTTAGGTTCTGCAACTTCGAAACCCCTCCGAAACTGCCAACCCAAACCGTCCCGTCCGTCTCCATCGCCAAAGAAAAGACATTGTTGGCAAACAGGCCGTCATGGGTTGTGAGCGTTTCGAATGAGGTGCCATCAAACATCACGAGGCCGTTGCTAGTGCCTATCCACAACTCTCCGTTCTCTGCGGGCTCGAGCATGAATACGTGATTGGCGGGTAGACCGTCTTTGGTAGTGAAATAGCTCCACACTTCTCCGTCGAAACGCGCAAGTCCTCCACCCCATGTGCCACACCAAACTATGCCTTGCTCTGTCACGTGGAGTGAAACAATGTAGTTCGGATTGTAAGCTATATCCACACTCTGCAAACCCATTTCCACCTTTTGACGCGCATGGTGGCTCGACTCCTTTGCCGGATCCCGCTTGAAGTCTATTTGATCTTTAACCAGCTCATATGGCGCACCCAATCCGTCCTCATGCTTCCAGTTTTTCCAGGCACCATCTTTGAAGTTGGCCAAACCGCCTTCCGTCGCCATCCATATATCGCCCTCGCGACCCTTCGCCAAGGCGTATACCCAGTCGTTGGGTAGACCATTCCGTGTATTTTCAACGGTGAATGTCTGCCAGGCCGAGCGGTCGTCGAATTTGCCTCCTATGACCCTATTCGCCCCTGACCAGGTGGCGATCCAGACATCACCGTTTTCCATCTCGAGCATGTCGTAAATAAACGCATCCGCCAAACCGTGTTGAATATTGTAGTTCTCCCATTCCTCCGTATCGGGATCGAAGAGTGAAAGTCCTCCACCATAGGTTCCGACCACGAGTTTCTTGCCATACTTGCTGAGATGAAAGATACCGTTGGACAGTAGACCGGACCGCACATCGAAGAGGCGGTGTTGATCCTTGATTTTATCGTAACGAATGACACCACCGGACGTCCCTACCCACAAAGTGTCACCGTCATTCAAAATCGCCTTGACGTTGCTGTTGCCAACCCTGAAGTGAGCGAACCGGATACCCTTGTCACCGACACTGCGTCCCTGGTCTGGGTTGCTTGGAGGGTGTGAATCAGGCAACAGGCTAGGTAGCGGCGTATTCGATACAGTTTTCTCTGGAGCACGCTTGATTTCAGCCTGCTTTTGCTGCGGCGATGAATCGGTTACCGGAGCGCTTTGTTGTGTGCCGGCCCAGTAGGCAGCCACAATGGCAACGATTCCGATGGCTGCATAGATCGCTTTTTCGTTTGTCGTTTTCATTTAACCCTCACCCTTGTTGATGCCCAATCTGACTACCGCCCCCTTAGTGCCTGCCCAAACATCTCCGTTCGGTGTCACGACTACGGCGTATACATTGAGATCACTGAAGCCGTCGTTACGTCCAAAAGTTGTCCACTCTTTTCCGTCAAATCGGGACAACCCGTTGTTTGTGCCTATCCAGAGAACACCGCTAGGCTCCATTGCGATGGAATAAACGATATCCCCAGCGAGGCCATCATCAACGGTGTAGTTATGCCACTGCTCACCGTTGAACCAGGCGAGGCCGCCACCCCATGTACCCGCCCAGAGATTGTCCTGCTGATCGATCAACACGCTGAATACATAGTTGGGGTTGTAGGTCGCCTCTCCTCCGCTGAGCACCCCAAGGTCGTGACGGCTTCGCGTGCCAAGCCCGGTATTGCGGCTGAAGGGTTTTTTGTCGCTGTTTTTTTCGCCGAGACCGTCAGCATGATCCCATGACACCCAGTCTTTGCCATCGAAACGGCTTATTCCCCCTTCCGTTCCGAACCAGACCCGGTTTTTCGAATCGACTGCAATGCCATAAACCCACTCATTCACCAATTCGCTCAGATAGGTCTTCATCTCCCCCGTAGCCGGGTCGAGGCTATTAGCCCCTGCCCAGGTACCAATCCACTGCGTACCGTCCGGCTGCCAGGCAAAAGCGTAGACCCAATAGTCGGCTAGACCGTGCATGGGGAACCAGGTCTTCCATTTGCCATCGCGATAACGGGACATGCCCCCCGCATTTGTGCCGAACCACTTGTAACCGGCCCGATCTATACCAATTGCGAAGACATACTCGTTCGCCAGTCCGTGCTCGCGGGTGAAGGTGTTTCGGATCGACTGATCGCGCAGATCGATCTCGTGCACACCCGCCGATGTGCCGACCCACAGGCTGTTTGTCCCGGATTCAACTGCAAGTGCCCTTGCATAGACGTTTTGGCCGATCTCATAGCGTTCCAGAACCTCGATGTTTCCGTCAGCAGTCGGATTTTCGGTGTATGGGCGCTCGCCTTTGTCAGACTCGCTGTCTGCTGTGGAAATCGTGCTCATTGCGAAAATCAAAAAGGTCAGAATGGCAGTGACTTGGATTTTGCTTGATCTGTTCATTATGCGATTACTGGATTTCTGTTATAAGATTTGGAATCAGTTTATATCCCCTCTTTTTCCTTGTACGCTTTCAAACGTTCAATGGAGGGTGTATGCCCCAGCGCCGCACCACGTTCTAAAAGATCTATCGCTTTGGCACTGTCTTTGGTCAATGCCAATCCGCCATTCAGATAGGCGGTGGCAAGCAGATCTATGGCCTGCGGATGGCCGGCGTCGGCCGCTTTTTCAAACCACCTGACCGCCTCGAAGAGATCTTGTGCAACACCCTCTCCCGTGGCGTACAGCATGCCCATCCCGTAAGCGCCATCAGCCTCGCCCTGCTCAGCGGCTTGCCGGTAGTAGTGAAAAGCTTGCTCGTTCTCCTCGGCGATATCATATATATAACCAAGCAGGCTTTGCGCCTTGGCATGGCCACTGTCCGCGGCGATCTTCAGCGATTCGATTGCGGTCATCAGGTCCTCACGCTGATACGCCGCCAAGCCATGCAGATAATCCTCATGTGGACCGGCGAATGACAACGGCGGCATGATAAGGATCAGGATTGATAAAATGGTGTTAAGTCTTTTATTCGACATGGCTGCAGGTCGCATACTGAATCCGCGTCCAGGTCGCTGCTGTTTAGGTAAATTGCGCACTATCTTTCCTCGAGTTTCCGATACAGCGTGGAAAGGCCGATATCGAGTGAACGCGCGGCAAGTGCGCGATCATTGCCGGCAGCGTCGATCGCCTTCTTGATCACGCCTATTTCGAATTGCCTCACCTGCTCTCTCAGCGAACCGAATGTCTTACCGAATTCGTATTTGTTACCATTGTGCTCATACCGGGTTACATGAGATGGAAGATCGCCCATGTTGATGGCGTGTTCCTCCGCGAGGACCAGCATCCGGGCGATAACGTTCTGCAGTTCTCTGAGGTTTCCCGGCCATTCATAGGCAAGCAGATGCTCCTCCACCTCCGGGTCTATGCTGTAACTCCCCTCCAGACCGAGCCTTGAAATTTCCGTGTTGAGGAAATACTCGATGTACAAGGGGATATCCTCCCTGCGGCTACGCAGTGGCGGCAGGGTGATATGGAGTACATTCAGACGGTAAAAGAGGTCTTCCCTGAATTCTCCGCTCTGCATCATTTCGACAATGTTCCTGTTGGTTGCCGCGATGATGCGCACATCGACCCGCCTCGACTGTTCCGCTCCCAGGGGCCTAACCTCCTTATCCTCGATGACATGCAGCAGCTTTACCTGCAGCGCAAGCGGCAATTCACCGATTTCATCGAGAAACAGCGTGCCACCGTCGGCCTCCCGGAAGAGACCTTTTTTGTTTCTGTCCGCACCGGTAAAAGCGCCTTTGATATGTCCGAATAGCTCGCTCTCCAACAACTCCTTCGGAATCGCACCACAGTTCACGGTCACCATCGCCCGGTCACGCCGATTGCTGTCGTAGTGGATCGTACGGGCAATGTAGCTCTTTCCGGTGCCGCTTTCACCCGTTATGAGGACGGTGCTGTCGGTGCGTGACACCTTGTTGATGAGGGTCTGAATTTTCCGCATGGGCACAGACAGGCCCAAGGTATCCGATCCGGCATCGGACTCCACCATTTTTCGCAGGTAGCGGTTCTCATCGCGCAGGCGCGCGACATCGGCGATGTGGTCGAGGCGAATCAGTAGATCCTCCAGCTGGACCGGTTTCATGAGATAGTCGTAGGCGCCCAGTTTCATGGCTTCGATCGCGGTATCGACCGAGGCGAAAGCGGTGATCATAAGAAAAGCGATATCCATCTCTTTTGCCCGGCAGCGCCTGATGACTTCGATGCCGTCCAGATCAGGCAGTCGCAGATCGCAGATACAGACGTCAAAGTCTGAGGATTGAAGCACCTTCAATGCCTCCTCTCCACAGTCCGCCTGCTCAACCGTATGTCCTGAACGGGTCAGCTGCTCCGCCAATACCTGACGGATCGCAGCTTCATCGTCAACAACCAGAACATGCATCTGTTTCATATCGCCCTCCTACGCATTCGTCTCAGAGTGAGTTTCGATGCCGGGCAGGTGAACGGTCGCCGATGTGCCTACGCCGGGGTGGCTTACGATGCGCAATCTGCCGTTATGTGCACTGATAATCGAACTGCACAACGAAAGTCCGAGTCCGGTCCCCTTGCCCGGCTCCTTGGTGGTGAAGAAAGGCTCGAGTGCGTGTTCGAGGGTCCGCTCGTCCATTCCAGTGCCATTGTCCTTTACCTCTATCTCGATGCCGTCCTGCACAACCCGTGTCATAACCTCAACCACCGGCCGCAGTTTGCCGGTGTTGCAGGCGTCCAGGCCATTGATAATCAGGTTTACCAGCACCTGTGTTATCTGGTCAGGTACCGCCTCCACTGCCGGCAACCGACTGTCAAGGGTCTGCCTGATCTCCATTCTGCGGTAGCGATGGTCATAACCGAGCAGCCGAGATGTGCTCCTTATCAAACCGTTGATATCGGTCAACTCACGCTTACGGATTCGGGGGGAGGCGAAATCGGCAATGGCGGCGATGGGATTTCCGACCTCGTGCAATATGCCAGCAGCCAACTGACCGATGGCCGCCATTTTTTCCTGGTGATAGTACTGCTGTCGGGTTCGCTCCAGTTCCTGCGCCGCTATCTTGCTTTCGGTAATGTCCCTTACGACGGCAACCAATCGCTTCTCATGGGCTAAATGTAAATCACCAATCCACAGATCGACAGGAAAAAGTTCATCCCCTTGTTTTCGCGCGCAATACTCGTTCTCGCCCTGATTCGTGGTTTTGAGCAAAACCTCTCGATCCTCGGAAAACAGGGACTCGAATCTTTTGCCGATCAACTCCGTGTGAGGGCAATTGAACATGCCCAGGGCGGCCATGTTGGCTGACTCCACCCTTCCGGTGGTATCGAGGGTGAAGATAGCATCGGGAATATGATCGAGAATAGCCTGCAGCCTGGCCTCGCTTTGCGCCAGATTCTGCTTGGCATAAACAAGTTCACTGACATCGTGCTGCACCTCGATGATACCCTGCATTTCACCCTGTTTATCGTAAAGCGGCGTCGATATCACATCGACGATGATAGGATTGTCATCGGCATCATAGTGTCTGTGCTGCACGGTGGCGGTCGACTGGGTACGCATCACTTCCTGGAAGGAACAGGGATGGTCACTACCATCGCAGGGTATGTCGCGGCGATGGGATATCTGGTAACAATAGGCCATTTTCTCCTTAGGCGTATTCATACTGATCAAACCCTTGGCGGCCTTGTTCATCAGCAAAATCTGTAAATCCTTTTTAATCACGAACAGTGGATTTGCAATACCGTCGATGATGGATTGCAGGAAATAGTGTGATGACTCGAGTTCCTCGGTACGTGCCTGTACACGCGATTCCAGATCCTTGCGGTGATCCTCCAGCTCCTGCAGGTACTGCTTTGTTTGAGCCTGCTCCTTGACCAAAGCGGAATCCGTACGATGATAGAGCCATACCTGCGCCAGGAGGAATGTTCCCAGGACAGCCAACAACCCAATAAGAAACTCCCGCTCCGTATCGGACACGGCCTGCAGGAAAGGTGTGACATCGGAGTAGATCTCGAACACACCCTCGACACGATCATCCACCACTCCGTTGATGGGAATATACTGCTGGTAAAGGTTACGGTTCTCGATCATGCCGTCAAAGCTGTTGAACTTGTCCCGATAGACCATACTGCCCGAACTGAGCCCGTTTAGCGCCGCAAAGACACCTGGATTCCTGCTCGCATCCCTGCCCGCTTCACCCGGGGCCGAGGAGTAGATAGTGATTCCGCCCAGATCGAAAATCTTGATCTTCGCAACATATACATCCTTGAGATACCGTTTTAGTTTTGCCTCGAATGAGGTAAGGAACCGATTGCCTTCGTCACTCTCCCGCACCCCTTTCAATGCTTCGGGCAACCTGTCGTTCACCAAACCATTGCGCAGAATACGGGCAAGCAAGACATTGTGCTCATGGAAATGTTTTTCCAACGTAGCCTGATTGATATCCCGGAAAACCGCGATCAACATGATCGTAACCGCAGTCATCCCAATCAGACTCAACAGGGTGAAGCTCAGGAATCGTTTGTTCATTCGATCACCTTTCTCCAGCATTGCGTGTATTTTCCCACTCCCATATCGCCGCCCAGGCCTTACGCCTGTGTGGATCGTCATCCGCCGCAAGATGCACGTAAACACGCATCGCACCCAATGCGGAATCCAAATCACCCTGCCGTTCCAGGGAAATCGCGAGGCCGTAATAGGCGTTCAGCTGACGATCATTCAGTTCAAGCACACGCTTGAAGTGGTGTTGCGCCTCGGCATATTGACCCATGCCCATTAAGGCATAGGCCAGATTCACTTCCGCTTCCGGCATCCAAGGCGCCAGCGCCACCAGCTTGTTGAATGAATGCACTGCCGCTTCAAAATGCCGCGTGTGCAGCAATCCCACCGCGTTAATGAATAGGTCATCGAGCGGGAATTGCTCTATGACTTGCGGAGTTCCGCGCTCCATTTCAACCTTAGCGGCAGGTTCGCCGAATTCATCCCGGATTAACGCGACCACGGTCAAAGTCGCAAATGCGACCAGCACAGCGATCGGCAAACGCAAGTCCGTCGACATTCTCATACAGCCCCCTGATGGGGATTGACACTGACGAACGGCACCCCGAAAAAAGTCAGGAAGGCAAGCACGAACACCCCCATCGCCAGCAATGAGAGAGTGCGCGGTCCCAGCGGGTAGACTGATCGCATATGCAGGGCAAGCGCCATGCAGAGCCAGGTGATGAAGGCCCAGGTTTCAAGGGGGTCCCAATCCCAATAGCGTCCCCACGCATCCTGCGCCCAGACCGCCCCTGCGATCAGCATGACGCTGTGAAACAGAAAGGCTATCGAGAGCCATATCCAGACTTGCCGTTCGAGCTGCTGCGGTACCCACAGGTAACGAACGGAACGCGCGAACCGCTTTAATGGCGTGATAAGCCATACGCCAAGGCTGGTCGCAACCAGGCAGCACCCAAGGAATAGCTTTCCGAAGATGACATGCACCCATAGCCAGGGGGTTTCATAGGTCGGCGGCAACAGCCTGATCCCGGGATCGGTCTCTGCGGCCCAAATGAAAAGCAACAGCATCGTAACCGCGGCAAAAGGAGCGCCGACCCGGGTGATCGGGACAAATACATAAGCCAGGCCATAGATGAGTGAAAGGCTGAACAGGCTGCTGATCAACACTTCATGCATGGTCAGGAAAGGTCCCTGACCATAGGTGAGCCAGCGTCCGGCGATGGTTAAAGTGATGAAAAGTGTCCCAGCCAGGATCGTTCCTCCGATCCAACGGCTGTAGTCGTTGCATCTGTCGAACAGTTCCTGCATCGATAACACAGCCGCCAGGTGATAGGCGATCGCCGCGGGATAGAGCCATAGGGTGTAATCGTTCATATATTTACCTTGCTGTTGTCTGCAAGAGCAACGCTTCTCTTTGGCCTGCGCAGATAGCGCCCCGCCAAATGAAGGGCTAGACAGCAGAGGACAATCATGGCGGACGCAAAGCACCAGTAGAGACTCGGATCGCGGAAGATGCGGTAGCCGATCCACATCTTGATGCCTTCGAAGCGGAACGCGCCACCCGCGAGGCGCAGGGTCTCTCCCGGTTGAAGACTCGTGGTTGCGCCGTCCCGGGTAACCAGCAACAGCACTTCCGACATTGCGCCGCTCAGGATCCAGTTCTCATCCTGCGGAATAGCTTTCGGTGTGATCTCGAATCTCAATGCTGTTCCGTCAGGCGCCGTCCAGGAGAGGTGCTGCATCGGTGCGAGTCGTGGGTAGGAAGGAAAATGGAGGGCTCCGAGGCTGGCAGGCGACTCTTCAGCCGGCCACCAACTGATCAGTGCCGAAAATCCTTTGTTGTGGGTAACATAGAAGCGGTTTTTCTCGATGATCAGCGGCCGGCCATCGGTCGCTCCCGACAACCGGCCGTCAGCCATCTCGACCTGGCTTTGAGTCTCCCTGCGCATCATCCCCGGGGCATAATTTATCCGGATCGTCCCCTGCGTGAAGGCGCCTTCAGCCGGCAGCGTGGGAACCAGGACGCCCTGGCGATCGATAATCACCTGCCGCGGATCGAACACTTGTCCTTCGGTGATTTCGAAATGGCCGCGAAAGCGGCTTAATTGACCGTATGCCAGGGAAACCGCCAGCAGCAACAGGCCGACATGCATGCCGAACAGTGCCGGTTTTACCCGAAACAGCGGATTGCTGAATAACGCGGCGCACAGATTGATGGCGAGCAGCAGCAGCGAAACGACAATCAGCCATTGACCGATATCGCTTTGCCGGGAGGTGGCCAAAACGCCAGCGCCCAGCAGCAACAGGCCGAAACCGGTAATCCTCAGTGATGCCGGGACGCGAAGCCAGGCCGGATCACTCTTCCTCCTCGGCCGCTCAATCCCTGTCGGCTCCGCTCTGCGCATTTTGGTCGTCAGGGTGGATTCTGGCATACCGCCCCCATCCAGTCCCGACCGACATCCGGATTGCTGCTGGCGGAGCCGCAGTTGTCCGGACGCCAATCCCCCGACTGTGCGAAATTGATCACTTTGAGCTTGGCGTTGAAGTAGTAAGGCTCCCGGTTGTAGACCTCCGCATTGGATTGAATCGGGACTTCGGTGCCGGGCGGCAGGCCGGCCTCCGGTCCCACGTCGTTGAGATTGACCAGCAATCCCTTGTTCTTCCATCCGTGGGGTACGGCGACATGGCACCACATGCACTTCACACGGTTACCGGTAATCCGCTCGAAGTGCTCGGCATGGAGATTGTCGCCCCGCCCGAATCCGCTGTCGACGCTGCGGTCGCCCCCCGCGTAGACGTCGTAGTCATGACATTTGAAGCAAAGATCCTGGGGACGTCCCGTCCCGGTGTCCGCGGACCAATCGCCTTTGAGGATGAAGTTGTGGTTCGACCCGTGGGGTCCCCAGGGACGACCGTTATCGCCGCCGTCCGGTACCACGGTTCCCGGGGCGGTGCCGGAGCCGTGACAATCGCTGCAGTACATGGTCTGGCCACCCACCGCGTCGTCGAAGGGCGGCACCCAGTTGCTCGAGATATCTTCATCTCCCTGGTTGCGTTGTAAGCCGTCTCGACCGGTTGCTGCGATAACCGGATGCCATGAACGCTGGTTATTGCTCAGGTAGTCAAAGCCGGCACCACTATCCCCGGGCGAGCCGAATCCCCGGTGTGCTACCGGTGCCTGAAACTCCCTGGCTTGATTGGTGTACTGGGTCAGGCCATTAGCCCCAATATTTCACGCATTAAAAAGGCAAAATCCTGATACTTCGATATAATTCAGTTGCTTACACTGTAATCGAAAGGATTTTGCCTGTGACAAACTGTACCCAGACTGCCTTTGATTTTCCAGCCCTAAAACGCCGTAAGGTTCAAGCCGAGTTTTCCGGTGGCGATATCACCTCGGACGGCGGCGTGTTGCTGCTGCGTGAGATCGACAGGCGTCTGGGATTGCTCGAGGCGGTTGATGCGGTCATCCTCGACCCGCGAGACCCCCGCTATATTGAACACAGCCAGTTGAGCCTGTTGCGCCAGCGAGTCTATGGGCTCTGCCTGGGTTATGAAGATCTGAACGACCATCAGACACTACGCACCGACCCGGCCCTACAGAGCTCGATCGAACGCGAGGAGGTACTGGGCAGCCAGTCGACACTTTGTCGGCTGGAGAACCGGGTCGATCGCCGGGTTGCCGTTGATGTCCACAACCTACTGCTCGAGCAGTTCATTGCCTCATATGATGCACCACCCGATGAGCTGATCCTGGATTTCGACGCCACGGATGATCCGGTGCATGGCCGCCAGGAAGGCCGCTTCTTTCACGGCTACTACGATCACTACTGCTTCCTGCCCCTGTATGTCTTTTGTGGCGATCAACTGCTGGTGAGTTATCTGCGGCCCAGCCGGATCGATGCGCCCAAGCATGCCTGGGCGATTCTGGCGCTGTTGGTCAAACGCCTGCGCCGGGCTTGGCCTGAAGTGCGTATCATCTTTCGGGGCGATAGCGGCTTTTGCCGTCACCACATGCTCAGCTGGTGCGAGCGCAGCGCTGTGGGCTATATCGTGGGCATCGCCAAGAATGACGCCTTGCTGCGGTGTATCCGTGAGCCCATGCAGTGGGTTGAGGAACTGGCGAAGCGAACCGGCATGAAGATGCGGGAATTCTTTCAGTTTCACTATGCCGCCAGCACCTGGAAGACGCGTCGCAAGGTGATCGCCAAACTGGAGGTCACCGACAAGGGGCCAAATCCACGCTTCATCGTCACCAACCTGGCCGGCGACAAACAGCGCCTTTACGATGACCTCTACTGCGCCCGTGGTGACATGGAGAACCGAATCAAGGAGCAGCAACTGGGGCTGTTCGCCGATCGCACCAGCGCGCATTACTGGTGGGCCAATCAGTTTCGTCTACTGCTGTCCAGTCTGGCCTATGTGCTGATGGAGGCCATCCGGCGCCTCGCGCTGAAGGGCACGGAACTGGCGCGTGCACAGATGACCACGATCCGGCTCAAACTGTTCAAGATCGGGGCGGTCATCATTCGCAACACGCGACGGATCCGCTTCCTGCTCTCCAGCACCTATCCCTATCAGGCGCTGTTTTTCCAGGTGGCGGCCCGACTCAAGCCGGGATAGCCCGGCAGAGTGCTGCCCCGGCACGTTGATCAACAATGGGGGTAAGGGGGAGTCTGCCCGGA